>CAVXIL010000003.1:0-2762856 GCA_963761895.1 uncultured Alphaproteobacteria bacterium | reverse complement strand
TGGGTGTTGGATGGAAGTAGAACCGTATCATGCGCTTTCTCCCGTCGCCCTCAGCGAGGTTTTTCGCGAAGGCGTCATAAGCAAGATCGGACGATCCTGCCCTTTGCGTTTTAGATCACACGTTCTATATCGCACCAGGGGAAACTTCTGGCAACAGCACGGTTTTGTGATCGGAAAAGCGGCTACGCCGCAGACTAGCATCGGAACTTTTGAGGCGGCCGCATCAGGTGGTATTGCTATTCCCGGTAAGTCGACGTGGTGAATGGAAGGGCATTAGATATTATGGCCAGGCCGCGAGAGTTTGATGAGGCAGCCGTGCTGGACGCGGCGATCCAGCAATTCTGGCTTCGCGGTTATGAGGCCACTTCCGTGCGCGACTTGGCCGACGAGATGGGCATCGCCGGGGCCAGCTTGTATAATACGTTCGGCGACAAGCGAACTCTCTACGAACGGTCGCTCAATCGCTATCTCGACCAGACCTTCCGCGAGCGCACACGCCGCCTCGAGCACAGCCTTCCCCCGCGGGATGCGATTGTCGCGTTTCTGCAGGAAATCATCAAACGATCCCTGAATGACAGGCAGCGGCGGGGTTGCTTGCTGGTCAACTCTGCGCTCGAAAGCGCGCCGCATGACGAAGAACTCCGGCAGATCGTGGCCACGTTCATGGGCGAGGTGGAATTGTTTTTTCTTCGATGTGTCACCTCGGGCCAGCGTGACAAGACCATTCCGAAAGCACAATCGGCGGAGGACCTCGCAAGACTCCTTCTGAATGTTCTACTTGGCATTCGGGTGCTTGCGCGTGTTCGACCTGACCGCAAGCTTCTGGAGGGTCTGGTGAGGCCGGTGTTTGCGTTGCTCGATAATGCCGGTCCAACGAAACGTCCCCGTAAAAGAAAAGGGCCGGCTGGTAGTTAAGAGAGAGCTATTGCCTGTCCATATCGGTGATCCATCGATGGAGTAAAGAAGGTGGCCGCCGTCAGAATGAGCTTGAGAGGAATTGATGCAAGGAAAGGAAAGCGTACCGTCGATTTTCGAATCGGAGGCGACTGGCCGGGTTGCTGAAATCTATGCCGACATTCGCCAAGTGCTCGGGACAACCATCGTCAATCTCATCTGGCGCAACCTCGCGACGATACCGGGCGCTCTCGAATGGACGTGGATTACCGCAAAGCCGCTTTATTTAGGACCCGCCCCTGCCTATGCCGAGGCTGTACGACGCGCGATCGACCTTCCCGTGGTGCCGTCCTTTTCCCGCGACACCCTCGCTGCTGCCGGATTGAGCAACGACGATGTAGCGAGGATCAGGGACATCCTGGACGGTTACCACTATACCAACGCCCTTGCTCTTGTCGCGCTTTCCGCGCTGGTCATGCATTTTGAGCCAACTCGGCAGGACACGGTTAAGCCCTCGGACGGTGCACCGCGACCGCCCGGAGTGAAATTGCCGGAATTGCCGCCGATGCAATCACTGAGACCTGAAGTGGTGCGTCTGATCGAAGAACTAAACGGCTTCGGCGAAGATACGGACAAATCATTGATCGCGAGCATGTATCGGCACCTCGGCTATTGGCCGACATATTTGTCTCTGGTGCGAACGATGCTAAAGCCCTTGGAGACCAATGGCCAACTGCACACATTGACCCGTTCAATTCGCGACCTGGCGCGGTCGCACGGCAGCGGGCTCGCTCAACACCTCAGGCCATCCACTCCTCCAGACTCGCTCCAGGAGGCACTTGCCTCCTGCCGTCGCTTTGTCGATCATCCGATTTCGCGCATGACTGGAATTTGTTCGTTGATTTGCAGGGCGACCGACCGACCGCGCGCCCCCTGAGCTCGCCGCGAGATGGTCAGCGAGGGTTTTCGAGCTACTTTCGAATCCTCGTCGGTCAGGTCGAACGCGGCTGACGATTGACGGCCGGACGGCCGTAGCTTGACAGCAGCCAGACCGCCAAGATCACCAGTCCCATAACCAAAAAGAATTCTCGCTTATCTCCGAGGATGGTCGGCAACACCAACGCTGCCACCACAAGAACAGGTCCTACAAGCATTTCCACAAGTGCGTGGAGCCGCATTGGAATGATCTTTAAAACGCCAAGCGGCATGTTCGTAAGAAGGGTCATGACAAGATGAATGGCAGCGAGCGCATATGAGACAAGCGCAGCAAAGCCGGTAAGGCCGAGAATGCTTGGCGCCATGGCAAAAATTGCGACGGTCAAATAGTCGAGTATTCCATGCGCCGTATCGGAAATGACCTTCATGTTTTCTCCTCCCTTTGACGAACTGTTTGAGCGCAGGGGTGCGCCTTGTAAGGGTTGCGTTTAACTGATCACTGCCAGCATTGCGGATCGCGCGCTCTTGATATCGGCATCGGACAGGCCGGACTTCGCCAGAACCAGCAAGCCCTGAACATTGGCGACAAGCTGCAGGGCAAGCTGATCGATCTCGCGCTTCGAACGTCTCACGCCGGCGCTCGAGGGCAAGGAGATCGCCTTCCTGAACAATGCCCGAAGAATCTCAACACCGATTTTCAATCTGGCGACTATCTCATCGTTGGCGCCGAGTTCCAGCGCGGTATTTCCGATCAGACAGCCGCGCCAACCCGTCGCATTGGCCTCCGGGCTTTTCGCAACGGCAAGGATTTCGTCGATCAGCAATGCGGCGGCGGCCCGGGGATCTCTTACATCCGAGATCAAGCCTTCGAGATGAGCGCGCACCGTCTCGAAATACAAATCGAGGATTTGCAGAAACACCTCCCGTTTGGAGCCGAACGCGTTGTAAAAACTGGCGCGTCCGACACCCATCGAACCGAGCAATTCAGGCATGTTGGACCCTTCGAAGCCCTGCTGCCAGAATGTCTTCAGCGCTTCCCGCAGAACATCGTCAGGATCAAACTCTTTGCTTCTCATGCCGCTTTACTAGACCATTTGGTCTAATTTGGCAAGAAGAGTTCGCAGGCATGTTCTGCGCGGCGAGGGTGCGCGGGTCACCCTCTGCGGAATCTTGACGTCGTTGGCGAAACCTAAAGGCACTGCATTTTCAAGATTTCGTGTGAAGCCTTGCCGCGCACCTGCAGAACGCACCCGACAGCCCTCCGGACAAGCGAATTCGCCCAATCCGACCGAAATCTGCGCTTAGCCAAACCTGATGCTCCTGCTCAAGAGACACTCGCGACGGCAATCAAAGCGTAACAAAGCGGCCCGCGATTGCGAATACGGATGAACCCAACACAGGAGGATTGTCATGCTGTCGCGCCTGATTACAACACTTGGACTTATCGCGGGTCTGTATCCTGCCGCCGCCGTTGCCGCGGAACGGCCTATCGTCGTCGAGCTGTACACTTCGCAAGGATGCTCGTCCTGCCCGCCGGCAAACGCCTACCTGAACGAACTATCCAGGGATCGACGCGACATCTTGCCGCTCGCCTTCCACGTAACCTATTGGGACCGTCTGGGGTGGAAGGATCCGTATTCGCTGCAATCCGCCACGGATCGTCAGGACCAATATGGCCATCGTTTTGGCGACGGATCCTATACGCCGGAGATCGTCGTCGATGGCGCCGCCGGACTGGTCGGCTCGCATCGCCACGATGTCGGATCAGCGATCGAAAAGGCGAAACGCGAAAGTCGCACCGCCGCGTCGGTCAGCGTCACGAAGAGCGGCGGGGGGCAGGTTTCCATCCAGGTCGGCTCCGGCAGCGGCACCGGCAAGATCCTTCTCATCGGCTTTGACCATGACCATACGACAGCGATCGGCCGCGGAGAGAATAGTGGTCGAACGTTGGAAGAGGCGAACATCGTCAGATCGATCCGCTCGGTCGGGCAGTGGTCGGGAGCCCCGCTTCAGATCAACGAGCGATTTCCCGAAGGCCAGGACGTCGCCGTTGTGCTCGAAGCGGCCGATGGTCAGATCATTGGAGCTTCCAGGCTGTCGGACGGCTCGACCTGATCGCCTGACGCATATGGTGCACGAGCCGGCCAGCTCTGTCGCAAACGCGAAGCACGCGCGCGCTTGCTGGAGCCTGCCGGCCGTCATTCGACAATATCTTAGATTAACATCAACACTGTCCTAAACGCATCATGGCCCTCGCTCGTTTCCCCACTCTCGTGGCGCTATCGGTCGGCTTCATCATGTGGACCGGCAACGCCGCCCATGCTGCCGCCACCAATTGGGTGGGGGACAGCCGGGCGGCGGTGCGCCTGATCACCGCGACGGATCATATCGCCGCCGATTTAACCCTCGAAGCAGGCTTAGAATTCCGGTTTGCCAAGGGGTGGCACGGTTATTGGCGAACCCCGGGAGACGCGGGCATCCCACCAACGGTCGACTGGTCTGCTTCAGAAGATATCTCAGGCGCTGACATTTCCTGGCCTGCCCCACATCGTCTTGTCATCGAGGAATTGCAGAACAGCGTCTACGAAAACGACGTGGTTCTTCCGGTCAAACTACATCTAAAACAAGCTCACACCTCGGTCCGGGTCAAAGCGTCGATTGAGTACGCCGCGTGCTCGGAAATCTGCGTACCCCTTCAGGCTGAACTCACTCTGCCGTTGTCAACCGGAGCCGTAGGCCCTTCTGCGGAGTCCGTGTTGATCAACTTAGCTCAAAAGCAGGTGCCGGGTTCGCCGGATGCCGCCGGCATCGACGTTATCCGCACCCGCTTCGTGGTCACCGCATCAGAACCAACGCTGGTGGTCGACCTTCAAAGCAAATCCGGGGCTTTTATCCGGCCCGACCTGTTTGTCGAAGGCGCCGGGAACGGAATTCCACCGGCGCCGAAGGTCGAGCTGCAGGACGCTGGAAAGACTGCGCGTCTGACTGTTCGACTCGCCACGTTGCCACCTCCTGACCGTCCGTTGACGCTGACGCTAGTCGACGAAAATCGGACCGCCGAATTCAAGGGGCCCGCCGGCGCAACGATCCCAGAGCATAGTTCAGCATTTTTTGCCGCGCTACTTTCAGCCTTACTGGGAGGCCTCATCCTCAATCTTATGCCATGCGTGCTTCCGGTGCTTTCGATCAAGCTTTTTGCATTCACCCGACAGGCGGGCGGTGATTTGCGCGATGTTCGTTTAGGGTCGGCAGTAACGGCTTCCGGCATCATGACTAGCTTCCTGCTGCTGGCCGCTTCCTTGGTCGGCTTAAAATGGTCGGGCGCAACACTGGGCTGGGGCATACAGTTTCAGCAGCCGTGGTTCCTGGCGGGAATGGCGGTTCTGACGATCTTGTTCGCGGCGAGCTTTTTTGAATGGCTTCCAATCGGCTTGCCAAGTTCGATAGCGAGCATTGCGTCCAAGCGATCCGGCGGGCCCATGCTCGAGGCTTTCCTCGCTGGCGTGTTCGCAACTTTGCTGGCAACGCCTTGCTCCGCGCCGTTCGTAGGAACAGCAGTCGGCTTTGCGTTGGCGCGCGGGCCGTCCGAAATCTTTGCAATCTTCCTGTGTCTCGGCATCGGAATGGCCCTGCCCTATTGGGTTGCCGCGTTGTTTCCTGGCTGCGTTCGTTGGCTTCCACGTCCGGGCCCGTGGATGCTTGTTGTGCGGAAATTTCTCGGCATCTTGCTATTGGGGACGGCGGTCTGGCTGATCTTTGTGCTCTGGAGCATAGCGGGTGCGTGGATGACGGCAATCACGACCGTTCTGCTGGCGTGCATGCTCGGCTATCGAGCCTTGATCAGTGCGCCGGTCAAAGGCCAAATCGCCGTCCATATGTCGCGGAGATCCGGATGGATTACCGCCGGCCTAGCCATCGCGCCCCTCGTCTTCAGTTTGTCCGCGGTTGCCTCAGTTTCGCAGCCCGCGGCTGGGCCAGAGTGGCAGGCGTTCAATTTGGAGGCACTGCCCGGGCTCATCGCGGACGGCAATACCGTGCTGGTAGATGTCACCGCCACATGGTGTCTAACCCGCAAGGTCAACGAGTTGAGGGTGCTGGAGAATGCGGAGATTTGTTCGCGGTTCCAACAGTCACACGTCATAAGAATGCGCGCCGACTGGAGCCGGCCGAATCCATTGATCGGAGATTACCTTCATCGCTTCGGACGATACGGTATTCCTTTCGACGTGGTCTACGGACCCGGGCGGCCACAGGGCGAAGCCCTTCCCGAGCTGCTCACCACGAGTGCCCTCTTGCATGCGATAGATCGAGCTTCAATCCGGGACTACAATCGCAAATCTGCGGAGTCCGCCCCTTAATTCCGGCCGTGGCGATACGCCCCATCGATTGAACCCGTGCTCGGAATCTTCGACCCCGGGGAGCTATGCAAGGCGCGAGGCAGGAATCATTGAGTGCTCTGGTCGGTTACCTTAGTCAGGAAGGTTTCAAGAGCTTTCGATACGTCGCCGGAGGTAGCAACACCGTGGCGCGGGAACACATATTTCGCGTTGTATTCACTGGTATTGTAAGTGAGCCAGGACCCTGTCCTGATCGTCCTGCCAGACGAGGGCCTTCATCGGCAGATCGATTGCCAGTGTAGCGCTCCTGGTTATCGGGGGCGTGCCCGCTTTGGGGTTGCCGAATATGATGACCGTCCGCGGGCGCATGTCCAGCCCGGCCTTTTTGGCAGCGGCGGCGTGATCGATCCGGCCAAAAACGACCCAGCCTCCAGCGGCCTGCGCATTTATCGCAGCCTCAAAACTATCGATTGTTTCCTCAACCGAGTGCCTGCTTGGTTTGGTGACAAGTCCATCGTCCGCGGACGCGGCAACGGAAGGTATCGCGAGCGCAATCGCCGCTACGATCAAGATCTTTGTCATCTTATTGTTCTCCCATGCCGCTGGATCTGAAAAAGTCGGTCATCAGCGGGGTATTACCCTGCCACTCTCAAAAGCGAGTTGTAATGTTCGTCAACCACTGCGGAGAAATATCAACGAGCCCGGCTTCCAATGATCTGTCGAGACCCGTTACGACCAACAGGCCTATTCCGATCAAGAACAGTCCGAGGGTTTGCTTGATCGCATTGCTGGTAGCCGACATGCCGCCACGCCAGCGCAACAGGAGCTCACGAGACACCGCCCCAAGCAGCACAAGTGGTAACCCCGCGCCAAGACCGAAAGTCAGCATCGTCAAAGCCACAGCGCCAAGATTCTTACCTTGTGCCGCAAAAACGGATGCTGCACCGAGTGTTGGCCCCACGCAGGGGCTCCATGCCGCCCCGAGAAGGACACCTACGCCGAACTGACCACCCAGCCCTGATTTCGAAAAGCCGCCAAAACTCCGGTCGACCCAGTCACTAATGGGTCCACCAATAAGCGCGACGCGCAACTGGAGTGGAGGCACAAGCAGGACTGCACCAATCAAGATCATACCGATAGCGGCAATGTCTCGAAACCAGCCAGCATCATACCCCAGCGCAAAGCCGATTGTGGCAACGAACAACCCTATGGCGATAAAGGACACGGAGACTCCGCCGGCAAGCGTGACCGGTCCCCACCTGTGCTCCGAAGCAGCCGCGCCCAGAACAATCGGCAGCAACGGCAGCACGCAGGGTGACAGGATTGAAAGTACGCCCGCTAGAAACGCGAGTCCCAAGCCAACAGTCGACATCCGTGCATCAAGTCGTCTTATCGAGCAAGGCTGCAATCGAACTGGGGTTCGTATCTCCAACTGAGCGGCCCGTCTCCTGGGAGCCCTTGAACGTAATCAGCGTGCTCTGCATTCGGGCTCCGAAAGCTTTGACCGCGTCTTTCTGGGAATCGAAGTCCACCCGAAAGACCATCAAATTCTTGAATTTATCCTGCTTTTCAAGATCACTCAGGATCGGTGCTTGAGCCTTGCATGTAGGACACCACGTTGCGTGAATTTCAACCAGAATAGGTTTTCCGGCAGCCTGCGCTGCTGCGAAGGACTTGGCATCGTAATTCAGCTTCTCCGCCGCGCGCGCTCCAAATGCGAGTACGGACATGACGACAACGGCTGACAGAGCGGAAATCAGCTTCTTTGGCATTGCTGGCACCTCGAGCAAGATGGAAACCCCCACATTCCAATTCGAGCGAAAATGCCCAAACGTTACGGGATCAAAAAAATAATCGTGAAAGGTTCCAACCAGCCGAAAAGTTCAAATTGGAAGCCCGCACCGACCCTCCATGCTCGTCCAACTTTGCCAACCAGATGCCCTAATGCAGCACGGCGCTTAATATCCGTTCGGAGACTTCCTTGACCAATATCTGCTCGCCGCTTCGTGATCACTGAGGTGTAATTATCCGTATCGCCCATCGTACCTCCCAACACGAGGCGCATAACGCGAGGCGCTTCCGCTTGGCAACAAAGTGCCTGATGGAGGGAGATTACGATGCGAAAGGCAATTATAACTATTCTCGGTGCGACCCTAGTTTCGGCATCTTCACATCAGATCGCCGGAGCCACCGAGCATCACCGCACCCGCAGGCCTGAGTTGAACCCACCGAACATGAAAGGGCTGGCGCTCGCGATTAACGCCGGACCTTTCCGTTTTTGTCGCATACATCCTGGTTCTGAGGCGATCTGCGTGCCTGCACGGCTTGCCACAACGACCGCCATACGTTCAACGAGCCGCAAGCTCAACGGCTAACCCACGGGGGTTTATCATGAACAGCATCGAACAATATCAAAATCACCTCAAACAGCATGGCGAAGCAACTATGGCTTCCGCCGGCGACCTCGCAAAGCACTTCCACGCGATCGCGGCAGCCCACGCCGACTATGCCAAAAGATCCTTTAAGGAAGGCGCCGCATTTTTCGAAAAACTGGCGAGCGCCAAATCGCTCCAAGAAGCCATCGAAATCCGCACCGAATATACGAAAGCGGGTTACGAAACATTCGTCGCGGAGTTGAAGAGAATTGCCGAGATGTACAACGAACTCTCCAAGATCGCGCTGAAGCCATTTGGAGGCATGACTTGCGAGAACGTCCTCCCAGGCGACTGATGATAACTCTTCAACAAACCGCCCATGCCAAAAGCTCGGCAAACTCGCCGGCCATTCCATGGAAGCACCGCTAAGACGCTTGTCGTCGCGGTGCCTTCGTCCGGATTTGACCGCTCCCGACATCAAGGTCGTGGCCGTACAAAAAATGTCTCGTGATCGATGATTTCCGTTGCAAATTGGAAAAGTGAGCGAGCCATTTATCAGGAACGCGTGTGCGCGAACACGAAGACGAATGGGGAGACCTTATGCGGCGGGGCAATGTAGGCGACAGCGGCGCCTATCGCCATCTACTTAAGGCTCTCGCACCGGTCCTGCGTGCCGTGACACGCCGGGGCCTTGCGCGAGCCGGACAGCCCCTCGATCAAGCCGAGGATATCGTGCCGGACTTCTTGCTCGCAGTGCATTTGAAGCGGCATACTTGGGACTCAGACGCTCCGTTCTCACCGTGGTTGTTTGCGATCGCGCGTAACAAGCTGGTCGATGCGTTGCGCCGACGCGGTCGGCGCGTCTTCGTCAATATTGACGATTTCACGGAAACCATCGCCAGCGAACCCGTCGCGGAGTTTGTTAGGGCCAGCGAGGTGACCGTGCATCTCAAGAGCCTGCCAAAGCGTCAGCGCGACGTTCTGCAATCGATCACCGTAGAGAGCAACTCGATCAAGGCGACCGCTGTGAAACTTGCGATGAGCGAGGGTGCGGTGCGCGTGGCTCTGCACCGTGGATTGGCCAGGCTCGCTGCCAAGCTGCGGAACGAGTGAGTTTAGCTGCCAGCCGGCTCAGCCGATCTATCCGCGCCGCCCATCACCAGCTGCACGTCTGCAGACAGCGACGACGACACCGACGGGACCTGCCCGCCATCGGAGGAGCGCGCGATCGCAGCGCGCGTCATAGTGACCGTTTCCGATCACTAACGCGATCCGCGAAGCTTTGTTCTCAGCATCGCCGCCCTGCCCAGTTGCGAGGCCTTCGCGGCATCGAGCGCTCGCGTGCTCAGTCCGGCGTGAACGCTGATCGCCAGCGACGCCACACTGGCCAAAGCGACGGCAAGGCCGATCGACCGGCGAGAAAAGCGAGGTTGATGCGGTCATTGTCGTTCGCTTCCAGTTATCACTCAGGCGTTCATGTGATCGACTATTTCACCTGGGGTGAGGGCCACCTTGGTATGGTCCATTGGCTGCGCTGCCATATGTGGTGACCACCGGCCGCGGTCCGGAATTGTCGAAGGCGAACGCGGACAACGGCACAGCCGACGCGGCGTTGAGCTGCGCTCGGTTCGCAGCCACGCCGCTCGGCCGGTGATTTCTGTCGGAGACAATCTGTCCTGCCACTGGGGATGAGGCGATTGCCGTCAATGAAGAGACAATAGCAATTGTGATAGCCAGTTTGTGCGACATGGTTCCGCTCCTTGATGCAAGCGCTCGATTGCGCCTATGACATAGGTTCGGGCCTGCAGGTATTGCTGTTACAAGATCACTCCGATGTGACGAACCTTGCATTTTGGATCGATTGATTTAAACAGAAAAGATATTTCGGTGCGCTTCGAACAGCCAAGAGAGCAGGAAAGTGGAAACGATATGGAGCTTCATCTCGCGGCGAATTAGTTACTTGCAGTCCGAGCAAAGCATTTAGCGGAAGTAAGCACATATTTTCGGCCGCGATCTTTCGGCCAGGCAAAAGAAAGCAGGCCCGTTCGGTTGGCGAACGAGCCTGCTACGGCGAGTGGGGGATCGGGCGCTCTACTCTACTCGCCGATGGACGAAGAGTGGGATCACTTCTTCACCTCATCCTTCTTCATGGCGTCCTTGGACATTGCATCGTCCTTCTTCATGGTGTCGTGGGACATCGCATCGTCCTTCTTCATGGCGTCATGGGACATCGCATTGTCCTTCTTCATGGTGTCATGGGACATCGCATCGTCCTTCTTCATGGTCTCGTGGGACATCTTGTCTTGCGCGAACGCAACAGGGGCAGACGCTGCTCCCAGCGAGATGATGACGGCGGAAACGAGAAGCAAAGCACGAGAAGAGCTCTTCATGGTTCCATATCCTTTCAAGGCTGGTTGGAACGACGTTGGTCGTCCCACTCAATACGGCACCGATAGTCGCTCCGTTACTAAGCTTGCAAACTTACCTTGTCGGAGAAGCGCACGGTCCGTCAACTTGGCGTGAATGCCACGAACTGCGCCACTACTCCGGATAGCTTGAGATATGGCCAAGCTTTCGCCCGCCAGCTGCGCTCCATGTCGATAACGGCGACCTCGGCTGGCGCATCGACGCTCATGCGCGGCCGGCAGTTGGCCGCGCCAGCAAGCGCAGCGTGGCGACGATGTCTTCCGGCGCCAAGCGACGCGGTAATCGACGTCGACATAAGCGAGGGCGATGCGGCGGTCTTGTGCGATGACAAACGTCGCCGGCAGCGGCAATTCCCAGCTCTCATCGCCGTTGATACCGGGAAGCGCCTTGCCGTTCAGCCGCATCGCCGCACGCAATTCTTCCGGCAGCGCATAGACCAGACCAAAGCTGCGCCCGACCACGTTGCCAGGGTCGCTCAGGACATCAAATTCGAGCGCGTTCTTTTCAGCTATGGTGACACGCGCTGGCGCACGTCCGCCGCGGGTCGGTCGGCTCATTTTCTGTTGTTACTGTTAGAGCTATCAAAACGCGACCTGGGTCCGCATCGCAAACGCATCGAACTTCGAGCCGGCATCGCGCGCGTTGATCGCACTTATCTGCCGGGCGACGTCGCCGTGCAGATAGTCGAACATGAACCGGACGTTGCGATAGACGTACCAGTTCAGGGCCGCCGCATAGACCGTCTGTCGCCCCCCGGCCACACCGTTGGCGTTAGCAAGTTGATCGTTGAGATCGATCGTGCTGAGCCGGCCGAACTGACCGCCGTGTTCGTCGCTGACGAGGGCGTGGGATTGACAACCCTCCTCGACCGGTAGCCGATCCAATTCGGGGGCGGGTCGGAGCAGCAACTCGAACACCCGACATCAGTATTTTTCGTCGTTACGTTGGACAGAAGCCCCTACCCCACCGGCGGCACCAACGCGGGTCCCCGTCTCAATGGGCGCCTGCATCGGTGAAATATCAGCGGTTTTACTTGGGAGCCGGTCACACGGGGCGTGAGCATATCCGTAGCGATAAGGTTTGACGTATTTGCTTATCAGTCGCCATTTCCAACTCATGCTCATCGTGTTGGGCATGAACGGCCGCTTTGCGCCAATACCGGTCAGTCACGAACTGATAAGCATCTTTGTGAAGTCCTATCAGTGAACGACTGACTCCATTTCATGTGTCACGAGAGCCGACAGCTTTTTTGCCTAGGCCCTTTTTTATTTTTTGAAATCTGTTTTAAATTGATAAGCGGTACGATGTGAAGGGCGATGTCCAAACTGAAGCAACCATAAAATCGATCAAACTGGCGGATGGTGGCTTTCGGATAACTGAGACTTTCACTAAAGGCGCTAGGTGGCTTGGGTTCAAAAGAAAAGCCACCTATTTGCTAAACATGATTGATCCGCAGACGATAGAGATTTGGGACGGAGTGGTTCTCACTCGGTACGCGAAGTGTGGGCCTGAAAGACCGCCGATCTAAGGCTGAAAGAAATGCCCTGAGGGCCGCGTGTGACCGGCGACCAATCACGAACACTCGGTGTCGGCGACCGCGTTTGCTGGCAAAACGTTCAAGCCGATCAAGGCATGGTCACTGAAAAGAATTGGGCTGGCGTAACCATCAATGGGATAATCGCGGCCGAGCAGGCCATTCTACATAACGACATGGCGCAAGTTGAGCGGGTGCCAACGAAATTAGTGTGACCCTGTCCTATAGCCATTCTCATTTCGGATGAGGTCGGGTTTTTATGAAAAGACCTGAACCAAAAGACGTTGGTACAGAAATCGAATGCCCAGCGTGCGACTGCACCGGATTTCCGTTAGTCGAGCAAACAGTACAGCCCAATCGAAAAATCCATCCTGCACCTTGCAAGCAATATTTGGCAAAGGGCGAATTGCATCGACTGGCGCTGCCGCGCGGTGAAGCGAAGGCACGCACGAGAGCTGGTGCAAGGAACCCGAGCGAGATCGTCATGTTGACCTGGCGCACGCTGCATTTTTGACGTGTCGCGATCTGCTGAACGTCAGTCACGGAGGGATTGCGGCTACCGCGGCGTCACCGCGGTAGCCGGAATGCACGCTCATCTCGCAGCGAGGGAGATCAGTTCGCGGCGAAGCGGGGCGAGGTACAAGCGCAGATGGCGTGATGAAGATAATGCATCGATGCGGTGAGCGCCTGAACGGGCCTGCCGCCCAACTCGTCCGCATCCACTAGACCATGCATCAAGTCGTTCCTTAAATTGTTCAGAAGCTTCCAATCCATCTTGCGGCCTTCGTCCGCCGTCCCAGGATCGACGTCGCCGTGCACGAACGCACGGACACCGACCAGAGCCGTCCGATTGCGCGCATATTGGTGACCGCAATTCTCACACGCGCCCTGGACCACTTCGGTCCCCGGTTTAAGGCCCGCCATCGAAGCGAGTGGCTTCTCCATCGCCTCCAGACCGATGTACGCTTCCTGGAACGCCGAGACATGGTCGGTGATGCCGGCGGCCGAGCGAAAATTGCGCGCGGCCCGCCGAAGGCGACGGCCGCCTTCGAGACCGTCCCAATGCGCGAGCAGCTTCCGCGCCGAGTTCAATTTGGTCTCGATGATCCGTTCGTACCAGTGATTTAAGGGCAGCGGGAGAATCTGCATGAACTCGCAATTCCCCTTCCTACCATGATCTCGTCGGGCTACCTGCATCATCTCGCAGGGCCCGAAAGTCGTTCCGGAAACGACCGTGATCGCCGAAAGAAAGTCTTCTATTAGCTCGAGCCCGGCGCGGGCCGCCGCGAAAAAGTCGGGGCTGGTCGGTGCCCGAAACTCTAAGGCGATGGTCGAGCCGCCGAACTCCCTCTGCTTGGCCAAATCGGAGTGCAGGGGCTCCACCGCTAATCGGCAGTCGGTTCCCTGGATCGAGAAGCTCTGTACCCCACCATCGCCCAAATCCAGCGAGAGGGCCTGCCGAACGAGCACGCGGTAGGTCGAGACTTGGTTTTCCGATTTTGCCTTCGATCTTTTGCTCACTGATTCCCTCCGCCGCCGCGTGGGAGCAGCGGCCTTGCGCGCGTGGCACAGATGGCTGGGCTTCCCTTGATCTTGATTTGCGCCGCTTCAACCGTCATCGGCAGGCATCGACGAGTGACTCCGCCAGACCGAGCATGCTCATTGACTCGATCCGGCGATCGACGATCACCTTCTCCTGCTCCGGCTTCGTCAGATTTTCCGCGTGCACCGCGCACTCCACGACGCCGCGCGCCTCTCCCGTCTTATCGATCAAGACCTCGAATTCGAAGACTTCGTCCCCGGTCTGGTGCCGCCAGAAGTCGCACGTGAGCGCGCCTTTCTGCACCGGGCGACCCACCGGCCAAGAAAAGTAGAACGCTTCAGGCTTGTGCCTTTCGGGGAGGAAGGCGTGAACATTGCGTAGCGGTTCGAACCGAGGCGTCGCAATCGCGAACGCATCAGGCTTCAATAGCCGATCGATATGTGAGCCGAACGCGGGATCCTGAAACAGCCGAGAGACGCCCGAGGCAGCCTTCATCGCGTCGAGATACCCGGGCGACATATGGGCGATGCTCGACCTATCGAATAGCTTCATCGCGTCGGCGGCGCTTTTCATCCGGTCCGCCAACGGGTCGGCGGCCCTAATCGCGGCGATATCGAATCCATGCGGAAGCTTCGGCTTGGGAGGCGCCGGCGAACGCGTGACCGTCTCGCCGAAAGCCGGTGGCTTCGGCGGCGGCGGCAATCGTGGCGTCGAGGGCGCGGCGGACGGTGCCTGCCGGTCGTCGCTTTCGGCGTCGTCCTCGTTCGCCTCATCGCGGAGGCGCTTCAGCTTCAGCGGGCCCTTGGCTTCAAACTCGACGCGGACCTTCGAGGCGGGACGCGTCCCTGCGTTCGACATCGACCAGCGCAAGATGACGGTCGGCTCACTCGCGTTGCGGCCTGCACACTCGCGCTGTCACCAATTCGTGACACGCTAATCGAAGGCTTCAGCCACTTCGGTACCTCCATGACTGCTCCGATTGCTTCCGGCTGGAGCGGTTTTGCCGGGTGGGGCTTGCACCCACTGGAAAGCGCCGCCTTTGCACGGCGCGCGCCAAAGGCGGAAGTCGGCCTGCATCTTTCATCACAATGCATGACCGTTAATACCGTTAAACGGCGTTTTCACCAGTTATCAGGATCGCGGCTTTTTCCCGCCGCACAGCGACGACCGGGATAGTGCCCTTGCCCTTGATCTCAAACTCCCCAAGTGACTCACTTTCGAAGCGATCCTTGATCCGCGCCCATATGTCACCGGTCACGGCTACGCTCCCCGGCATCGCCTTGCTGGCCATGCGAGCGGCGATGTTGACTGTGTCACCCCAAATGTCGAATTGGTAACGTTCTTGGCCAACAATGCCGGCCACAACCGGGCCAACATGAACACCAACGCGTACCGCCCAGCCGAGCTGAGCGTCGATGGATGTCGCAGCCATCTGGAGACCGCAAAGCACCGCTGACTCCAGCGGGTCGTCTGCTTGCCTGAGCAACCCCGCTGCTGCCATGAAGGCATCGCCGATGGTCTTTATCTTTTCCATGCCATATGCGGCGGCTACCCGTTCGAACGCGATGAACAGGGCGTCAAGCCGCGAGACCACTTCTTCGGGCTCGTGCTTGTCGCAGTACGACGTGAAATTGACGACATCGCAGAACAGCACCGCGACGCCCTCATAGCGACGCGGAATTACCGTGCCAACATTGCGGATCTCTTCGGCCGCCGCCTCGGGTAACAGGCAGTGGAGTAGTTCATCCGCCTGTTTCTGAGCTTCATGTGCCTGTTGCAGCGCTGCTTGCAGAGCGATGTGGGTGTTGACACGGGCCAGCACGATCGGGGCCGAAAACGGCTTGTGGATATAATCGACAGCACCGACCTCGAAGCCTCGTTTTTCGTCGTCGGCCTCGGTCTTGGCAGTGAGGAAGATCACAGGAATTCCGCGGGTCGCCGGATTTGCCTTCAGGCGCCGACATACCTCGTAACCGTCCATGCCGGGCATCGTGATATCCAAGAGGATGAGGTCCGGCCTGTCGCCGGCCGATGCGAGCACCAGCGCCTTCTCGCCATTGGTCGCAACCTTGGTCCTGAACGAATCCTTGAGAACGCTGGAAATGATTCCGATATTGGTCGGCGTGTCGTCGACGATCAGGATTGTCTTACGGTCCGACTGAGACATCCGATCACTCCAGGGAAAGGTTGTGGCGTTGGGCGATGCCGGTGAGGCAGTCAAGTGCCGCGGGGAAATCGAAATCCGCTACTGCCTTGTGCAACGAATTCAAGTCGGCTTTGGAAATGAAGTCCCCGATCCCGGGGCGCGTTTCCAGTAGATGGTCGAGCGCGGCGCCGTCATCATCCGCCAGCATCCGTTTGAGGCGCCTTAGCAGCGTCACGGTTTCCGCCGGATCGGAGATCGAAGTACGCGGCGGGGCGTCCGCGGCGCCTGCCGCCAGGAAATGGCGGATCGCTTCCATCAACCGCGCCAGCTCAGCGGCAACGGCTGACAAACCTGCCTCCAGCGACCTGGCATTGCGATCCCTGAGCGATCTCTCCAGTTCGGCGACGAGACCGTTCAGTGGCTTCGCCCCCAGACTTCCGGAGACTCCCTTGAGCGTGTGCATCAAGCGTTCGGCCGAGGCGATGTCTTCGTGTGCCAGCGAGGCACGGACGGCGGAAACGGTGTCGGCCTGCTGGTCGGCGAACTGTTCTAGCAGTGAGCGGTAAAGCTTCATGTTGCCGGCCACCCGGTTGAGTCCATCTGCGACGTCAAGCCCGGCAACTTCGAAGAGCGTCGGCGAGTGCAAAAGGCGTTCGACCGGCTTGGCTACCACCACCGCTTGACCTGACCGGTGGAATTGCATGACAGTTCGATACAGAAGTTCGGGATCGATGGGCTTTGCGATGTGGCCGCGCATGCCCGCCGCCAAGCAACGCTCGCGCTCTTCGGCCGTCGCGTGCGCGGTCATAGCGATGATGGGAAGGCCCGCGAGACGCGGCGTGCCGCGGATATGGGCGGTAGCTTGATAGCCGTCCATCTCCGGCATCTGCAGGTCCATCAACACCAGGTCGTACCGGGTGTCGCCACCATCGGCAGAAAGTATATCCAGCGCCTCTCTGCCGTTCTTGGCGACATCGATGGAGACGCCGACCCCCTCGAGCAGTTCGACGGCAATCTGCTGGTTGATCGCGTTGTCTTCGACCAGCAGCACCCGCAATCCATTCAGATCATATGACGACGTGGCTGTGCTCGCCTCGCGTGCGGCCGTTCTGTGCTCAGGAGCGAAGATTTCGACCAGCATATCGACCAGCATGGATCGGTTGACGGGCTTCACCAGAAAACCGTCAACGCCCACGCCTTCAGCTTCGGTGTGTACCTCCTCGCGGCCGAAAGCGGTGACAATAACGATAGCCGGCAAGCGTTTGAGTGAGCCATCTGCTCGGATCTTGCGGGCAGTCTCGACTCCGTCCAGGCCGGGCATGCGCCAATCCAGCAGGACCAGATCGAACGGTCGACCCGCATCGGCGCGCTTAACCGCATCGATCGCCTCTGCGCCCGATGCTACCTGTTCTATTTCCCCGCCAAGATTGGCCAGCAATTCTTCCAGCACCTCGCGGGCCGAGGCATTGTCGTCGACAATCAGAGTCTTGAGAGATCCAAGTCGCGTAGGCACCCCCTTCCGCGGGGCCGCTTCCGAAAGACCAAACCAGCCCGTAAAGCTGAACGTACTGCCTCGGCCGGGCTCGCTGACAACCCAGATGGAGCCTCCCATTAACTCGACCAGCCGTTTTGAGATGGCCAAGCCCAATCCGGTCCCGCCGTATTTGCGCGACGTTGATGTATCAGCTTGGGAGAAAGCCTGAAACAGCCGGTTCGCCTGCTCCTTGGTCATGCCGATGCCGGTATCCTTGACGGAGAAGCGGAGCTTGACCTTGTTGCCGGTCCGCTCCAGCAACTCGCCGATGAGGCAGATATCACCTGTCTCCGTGAACTTCACCGCGTTGCTGAGCAGGTTGATAAACACTTGGCCCAACCGCATGGGATCGCCGAGAAGGGCGGCCGGGATATCCCTCGAGATGTTGAACAGAAGCTCCAAATCCTTGTCCTGGATCTTCTGTGCGACCATCGTCGAAATGTTATTCATCACCGAGTCAATCTCGAAGGTAACGTTCTCGACGTCGACCTTGCCAGCTTCAATTTTGGAGAAATCGAGGATATCGTTGATGATGGAAAGCAGCGAAGTACCGGCATTGTGAATCTTGCCGACATAATCGCGTTGCTTGGCGCTGAGATCGGTTCTCAGACACAAATGCGCGAGGCCGATGACGGCATTCATCGGAGTGCGGATCTCGTG
Organism: uncultured Alphaproteobacteria bacterium; assembly: GCA_963761895.1. Classification (GTDB taxonomy): domain Bacteria; phylum Pseudomonadota; class Alphaproteobacteria; order Rhizobiales; family Xanthobacteraceae; genus Bradyrhizobium. The sequence continues at coordinate 2,744,470 of CAVXIL010000003.1, read as the reverse complement.
GCTCATGTTGGCCAGGAACTCGGCCTTTACCTTAGCGGCGTCCTCGGCTGCGACCTTCGCCTCTGACAAGGCCGTTTGAATCTTTTTTAGCTCTGTGACGTCTACGACCCAGGCTAAGACTCCCCCTTGCCCGTCATATTCCATGTGCATGAGAGTGGTGAGGCTGTCGCGTATCTCGCCATCGGGACCGCGCAGCCGAACGCCGAAGTCCCGAACGATACCCTCGCGGTTTAATTGATCCAGCAACGCATTTCGCTGCCCGGGAACGACGTACAGATCGGGCACGTCAGATCCCACTCGGAGAGCGAACATCTCCTCCATTCGTGGATTGGTAAAGCGTGCGACATTATCAGTCGTTATCGCTACTCCTACCGGTGAGGCATCGAGTATGCGCTGAAGCCTCGCCGAAGACTGCCGCAATGCAAGCGTCGCTTCGTCTACCTTCCGCTCGATCTGTCTGTTTTGTCGAACCAAAAAGCCGATGAACAAGGTGAGTCCAATGGTCAGGCCCAAACCACCGAGCAATCCAGCCAACGCCACTCCGTAGGATGGACCGCCGTCGAATTCCCTCGTCGCCGCCCATGAGATTTCTATATCGGCGCCAGCAGTCGCCACTCTAGTAGTCGACACGTGCTGGACCTGAAGGTCGTTCGGAGGTGCAACCACGGACTTCTGGTTTGGCTGACCAAGAAAGCGCCCCGTCAGTGTCAGGTAAATGCCCGGCGGAACCGGTCCGGAACCCATGCCGTCTAGCAGAGTATCGTAGTTCAATGTTCCGACCACGATAGTCGCCTCCGTGACGGCGGAAGCCGAAAGCGCGATCGCTGAAACGGTCCGGCCGCTCTCGGATTTGAACGGTGGACCGAGAATGAATTGGTTTGGTCGCGCGGACGCCAGCGACAGGGTCGCGGCGACATCGGGTAGCGTGATATATCGGCCGGGATAACCGAGTGTGTCTGATGAAATGGCCACTTGCCATCGGCCATCACGGTTAAGTCGAAGAAGGCTCGCCTCGTCGAGCAGCACCGTCGTCGACCGAGACTGCATACCTTCAAACGCATTGAGGAATTCACCCGGTTCGACCGTGCTGGAGTTCTCGACCAACGCCACCAGTCCCGACACCGGCGCGTAGCTTTCCTCCATCCATGACAGCAGCGTATTGGAAAGTCGCTCAGCGGTCTGATCGACACGAATGTTCCAGTCCTTCTCCGCCTTTGCGTAGGAGAGATAGCTAAAGCAAAGCGTCGCCACCAAGCCTGCGACAAGTACAATTGCGGAAAGCAGAAACCGTGATTTCCAGGCACGGCCCTTCGCCATTTTTGCTGCCAAAGCTTGTCCGATCTGGATTTAGGGCGCGACGCTGAAAATCGGACGGAAGCCGGCCGGTGCGATGCTCGAATTCAGGTCGAATGCCGACAGCGACTTGAGATCTACCATTTTTATTGCGACACCGAGGTGCCGGATCATTTTTTGCTTTTCCAAAGCGCGCACCGCCTGATCGATCGAGATGCGTGCGAGCACTGCCTGACTGTCACTCGGAGCTGCCAAAATCGCACCCCGCTTGATGCCCCGATAGACCCCCGGGCCGAAGTAATAGGAGATCACCTTGATCCGCTGCTCTAGGTTCCGCTTCTGTAAGACCTGTACGGCTGCTTCAGCCGAAACGGCAGTCCCGGCAATAAAGTCGATGTCTGGATGACTGTCCAACACAGCTTCGATCAGGCGTGTTTGTGCAGCGATACCGGTGTCGCCAAATCCCCCTTCGAGTATGGACAGTGAGGATCCATTCAGTGCTGCGCGAAACCCTTTGTCACCGGCCGCGACCCAGGCCGCACCAGCGGGCCCCGGAAACCACGCAATCTTGGTTATCTTGTTGTGCGTGTCCGATTGAAGGGCCGTAAGATATTTTCCGGCGGCAAGTCCCATGTCGTAGAAATCGGCGGCCACGCGGGCGTCGATCTTGTCCGAATTGATCCCGTTAATCAGGTCGATCACGGGCATGCCCTTGGCGCTGTAGTCGGCAATCACGCTGTTCAGCCCATCGGCCGAGATGGCGCCGATAATCAGGGCATCCGCTTTGTTCCGTGCGACGCATTCGGCGATCTGGCTCTGCTGTGTCGCAAGGTTCTCATATCCCCCGGCTTCGTAGAGGTTAAGCGCGACGCCCATGCGCTTGGCTTCGTTGACGAGACCGAAATTGACCGCCAACCAATAATCGTCTTTGAGGTGCGGAATTGAAGCGCATATACGCCAAGGCCGGCTCGCATGATCTGGCGGCAGGTATTGCTGTTTTGCGTGCTGATGCTCAGTGTTGAACGGCGGTGACCAGACGTCGATCTGTGCCGGATACCATGCGTCCTCCGCCATCGCGGTCGGCAGAGCCACCAGCGTGACAAAAATCAGCAATGAAAACAGACCTGTTAGATAAGTCGCCGAACGCATGAATAGCCTCCGCCTGGACAATTTGGAAATTTCGGCTTCATTTTCGCCCGTGAAACAGACCATCGCACAAAAAAACTTCAGATACAGATCAACATGCGAGATGCGTGATGAACCGTTTCGGGTCGAGGCTGAATGAAAAGTTCGACGTTATTCTGGAAAATTGCATTGCTTCACCCCGTATCTGTATCGCGCGCGCAACCTGATCGAAGCAATTCTTGGAGCGGCGTTCTTTGTAATCGGCTGGCGGCAGTTGCACTCGCCGTAGCGAGGAGTTTCGCCTCAAGTGATCATTTCGACTCGACCATCTCTAAGCCGATAAATGCCACCAACAACTTTTAGCTTCCCTTGTTCGACGGCTGAACTCAGGATGGGGGTTGCAGATTTCAGTTTCGCGACATTGTCGATTACGTTTTGCCGAATAGCATTGTCGAGCGGATCGCCAGACTTCCCCGAAATTGCATTCACGGCGGGGGTGATGCTGGTGACCAACGAAGGTAGATGACCCGGCAGCGTGGTATTGTCCTTGAGCGATTTGATGGTCGCACCAACGGCGCCGCAGGCGTCGTGGCCGAGCACCATGATCAGAGGTGTGCCGAGCATCGCAACGGCATATTCCATGCTGGCAATTGTATCGTTGCTGGCAAAGTTACCGGCCACACGGCACACGAACAGGTCGCCTCGGCCGCTGTCGAAGGCATATTCGGGCGCAATGCGTGAGTTGGCGCAGCTCAGGATACCGGCATAGGGGTTCTGCCCTCCAACCAGTGCTTCGCGTTCACGTTTGAAATCGTGACGCCTGGAATCTCCTTCCACATACCGCTCGTTGCCTTTCATCAATAGGTTCAATGAAGCATCGGGAGATACGACATTTTGTGGCTTTGGTGGCTTTTTACCCTCCTTTGCAACGGTGGGGCCTGCCAATGCGAAACCGGCCGCGGCTGCGCCGAAAAATTGGAGCATGCTACGTCGTGAGGGTTGAGCCTGATGAGCTGGATTTTCAAGACAGCATTTCTCGCACACGGACGTCTCCATTTTGCCTGAGTTATTTGCGCCTTATCGATTGTTGTTGCGTTGCTGCGCCAGATGGCGGGCCGCATGTCCTCGATCATTTAGTTGCAAAGAGGGCTAATCCTAGCCGTCGGAAATCTCTCGCGAGTCCGATTTTAAAACCCTCGATTCATCAAATAGCGGCGCAGCATATGGATCATTCCGCAGCCTCGGCGACACTCGGCTCAGCCACTTTTTGAGGACGGGCCGATGGCCTGATCCGCTCGCGAACCATCTGGAAGACAACGTAAAGCGGCGGAATGACGAAGATGCCGAAGAACGAGGCGAAGATCATGCCGCCGAACACCGGGGTTCCGACATCGCGTCGGGCAAGCTGCGAAGCGCCGACGGCAACCACCAGAGGAAGCAGACCAAGGATGAATGCGAACGACGTCATCATCACAGGTCGGAAGCGCTGTCTCGCGCCTTCGGCTGCGGCCTCAAGCAACGGCACGCCATGCTCGCGCTTCTCCTTCGCAAACTCGACAATGAGAATGCCATTCTTGGCGGCAAGCCCAATCAGCACGATGATGCCGATTTGCGCATAGAGATCGAGCGTCAAATGGCCGAGTACAATCGCAGCGAACGATCCCAGGATGCCGACCGATACCGACAGCAGCACCGGCACCGGAATGGTCCAGCTTTCGTAGAGTCCAACCAGGAACAGATACGCAAACAGTCCCGCAAAACCGAGAATGATGCCGGTCTTGCCCTCGGCACGCTTCTCCTGGAACGCAGTATCGGTCCATTCGCCCGCGAAACCCGGGGGAAGCGCGCGGGCGGCTACCTCTTCCATGGCCTTGAGCGCCTGCCCGGACGAGATACCGGGCGCGGGGGCTCCTTGAACGGTCACGGCACGCAGGTTGTTGTAGCGGATCAGCGACGGCGGCCCGACCACGACACGGACCTCCACCAGGCTCCGAAGCGGGATCATCTGTCCTTTGCTATTGCGGACGTTAATCCGATAGATGTCGTCGATACTGGCTCGGTCGGCCGCCTCGGCCTGGACCTGGACCTGCCAGGTGCGGCCGTACAGGTTCATATTGTTGACGAAATATCCGCCGAGCGAGGCTTGCAGCGCTTGGAAGACGTTGCTCAACGGCACGCCAAGGATCTGGGCCTTGTCGCGATCAATGTCGAGGTAGATTGAGGGGTTCGTTGCCGAGAACGTGCTGAAGACGCGGTTCAGTCGCGGATCCTGATTGGCGGCAACCATGAGTTCGCGGACGACCTGCGCCAGCGCCTTCGGGTCTCCGCCACGGAGATCTTCCAGCACATAGGCGAATCCCCCCGGTGCCGAGACCGACGATCGGCGGCGGTGCGAGGGGCACCACGATTCCACCCTGGATCTGGCGGAGTTTCGTGCCGAGCCGTTTGATTACCTCCTGCACGCCGAGGGAAGCATCCTTGCGCTCGTCGAATGGCTTTAATGACAACACCATGAACGCAGCGTTCGACTGCGAGTAATTGTCGATGAAGTTCAATCCGATCGCTGAGGTGTAGTCGGCAATTGCGGGCTCCTCCTTCACAATTGCCTCGGCCTGGCGGATCACCTCCGAAGTCCGTTCGACCGACGCGCCTCCCGGCAATTGGGCAACGACAAACAGCGCGCCCTGGTCATCCTCGGGCAAGAAGCCGGTCGGGGTGATCTTGGTCAGGCCCATGACGCCGATTCCGCAGACCGCGACGACGACGAGTTCAATGACGGAAATCCGGACGATGCGGGCAACCGCCGCCCCGTAGGCGTCACGCACGCGATCGATGGAGCGCATGACCCATCCCATAACCCCGCGCCGAGGTCCGTGATGCGGCCGCAGCAAGACCCCGCAGAGCGCAGGCGACAGCGTAAGTGCGTTGATCGCCGAGAGAAACATCGCGACCGCGACAGTGACCGCAAACTGCCGGAACAGCTCACCGGAAATGCCGGGGATGAACGCCACCGGCACGAACACCGAAAGCAGCACCAGCGTGATCGCGATGATGGGGGCAATGATCTCACTCATCGCCAGCTTGGTCGCCTCGCCCGGGGAAAGTTCGGGATGCTCCTCCATCACCCGCTCGACATTCTCGACCACCACGATGGCATCGTCGACGACGATGCCGATCGCCAGCACGATGGCGAGCAGGGAGACCGTATTGGCGGAATAGCCGACCGCCTTGAGCACGATGAAGGTGCCGACCAGGCTGACCGGCACCGCAAACATCGGGATCAAGGTCGCCCGCACGCTTCCGAGGAACAGGAAGACCACGATGACGACAAGCACGAATGCCTCAAGCAGCGTCTTCTGAACCTCATGTATGGTATCGGTGACGAAAGTGGTCGGATCGTAGGTGACCTTCCAGGTCAGATCGTCCGGAAAACGCTTTTCCAGCTCGGTCAAGCGATCGCGCACGGCCTTGAGAGTGGTGATGGCATTGGCGCCCGGCGATTGGAAGATTGCTATCACCGCCGCGGGGCCGCCGTTGAACCGGGTCTCCCGATCGAGATTGGCGGCGCCCAGTTCCAGCCTCGCGACATCGCCCAGGCGCAGTACAGACCCGTCCGGATTGGTGCGCACGACGACGTTGGCGAACTCCTCGGGCGAATCCAGGCGCCCCTTGGTCTGAATGTTGAGCTGTAGTTGCTGATCGTCCGAAATCGGCCTGGCGCCGATCCGCCCGACCGCAGCCTGGATGTTCTGCGACTGGATCGCATTGATGATGTCGCCGGTCGTCAGGTTGAGCCCAGTCAGCCTGTCGGTTCGGACCCAGGCCCGCATCGCATAATCCTGCGGGCCCCACAAATACGCGTCGCCAACGCCCGGAGTGTTCTTGACCGGGTCGAGCAGGTTGATGGTGACGTAATTGGAGATGAACAGGGGGTCGTGCGTATGTTTCGGCGAGTAGATTGCGATCACGCCGAGCAGTGCCGAAGACTTCTTCTTGACCGTGACACCCTGGCGCTGGACATCCTGTGGCAGCTTGGACAAGGCGACCTGGACGCGGTTGTTGACGTTGACGGCGTTGATGTCGGGGTCGGTGCCGAGCTCGAACGAACAGGTCAGCGTGTAGCTGCCGTCATCGCCGCTCACGCTCTTCATGTAGATCATCTTGTCGACGCCGACGACTTGCGCTTCGATCAGTTGGGCGACAGTCGCGTCGACAACGGCGGAATTGGCGCCCGGATAGACAGTCGTGACCGAGACCTGGGGTGGAACAATGTCCGGATATTGCGCAATCGGGATCGAAAACAGCGCCAGGAAACCGGCGATGGTCGTCACGATGGCGATCACGATCGCAAGACGCGGCCGGTCCACGAAGACAGCGGAGAGCATCGGGTCAGCTCCTTTTCAGCGTCGTCACAGGGCTGGCCCTGACTGGCGCTCCGGGACGTACTCCCTGCAATCCCTCGACGATGACCTGCTCGCTGCCGGACAGGCCTTCCTGGACGACGGTGTCCGTTCCGCTCTCACCCCCCGGCTTGATCCTCTTCACGACAGCCTTGCCGTCCTCGACCACGAAGACATAGACGCCTTCCTGATCGGCGATCAGGGCTGATTGCGGGACTACGACCACCTCCTGAGGGGTGCCGCTTTCGAGTGTCACGCGCACCAGCTGGCCGTCGGTTAGTTGGCCGGCCGGATTCGGAAAAGTGGCGCGCACCAGCACGGTATCGGTGGCGCGATCGACCGTCACGTCGACGAAATTGAGCTGGCCGGTTTGGTCGTAGGTCCTGCCGTTGGCGAAGCGAAGCTTGGCCTTGATCTCATTGAATTTGATCTGATAACCGACTTCCTGCGCCCGCAACAGCTCGCGCTGGCTTACCGGAAACGTCACATACATCGGATCCTGGCTCACGATGACGGTCAGCGTGCCGTTGTCTGGGCCGACAACATTGCCTTTGGTGATGTTGGTGCGGCCGATCCGCCCGGAAATCGGCGCGGCGATTTCGGTATAGCCAAGATTGATCTTGGCGGTCTGCAGGTTGGCCTCGTCGCTCATGATCTGGCCTTTTGCCTGCTCATCCGCGGCAAACGCCTGATCCCGCGCGACTTGTGTACCGGCGCCCTTTGTCAACAAGTCATCCGCCCGAGCAAGTTGCGCCGCGGTGAGCACTTTCGAGGCTTTGCTGCGCGTCAGGGCGCCGTCCGCCTGTTCGACCGCTGCCTGAAACGACCCTTTTTCAATGTGATAGAGAGGGTCGCCTTCCTTGATCGGGTCACCCTCCTTGAACAGCACCGCTTCCAGGAAGCCTTGGACGCGTGCCCGAATCTCGACGCGATTGACCGCTTCGACGCGTCCGACAAAATCGAGCGTCTTCTCGATGGACTTGTGCTCGGCCTTGACGACGCCGACCGGGATGGCGGCTGGCTGGGCTTGCTGAGCATCAGCCGGGGCCACAAGCCCGCAAATCATAAATATCGTGCAAATTGCGGGTCGCATTGCAGCCCCTCTACTTGTCTTGCCTGCTTGCTTGCCTCCCTCGATCGCGATCCCCGAGTTTAGCGACAGCACCTAGTTCAGCAACGGCGCAATCGTACGATCACAGCATCGCGCGCGCCCACGCGTTGTGACGACGTAGCATCGACGCTCTGACGTCCCGCCGATTTAACCTCAAGTATACCGACAAAAAAGCTCATCGTAAACTCATGATGGAGCGCGCCCAGGAATTGCAACAACGGACAATATTGGGCGCATGGGCAGTGCAGCAAATCATCTTCGACCGACGGTTTGCTCAGGCGGTGGTCCAGCTACAAGCCGGCGTGCAGACATATAATGATCGATCTTATGAGCGGAATGACAGAAAAAGCTGCCCCACAAGAGGTTCAGTTTGCTCCGGAAACGGCCCTCAGCGCGATGCCATGCTTTCTGAAATTGGCCGCGTCGACAGCGAAGCGGCTTTCGACTACGCTCAGAACCTATCTGACGTGAGATCGCCTTCGGCGTGTAACGACTGAACACGCCCGCGAGCAGAGGTAGGCAAGGACTTTTCCAATGGCCAACGCTGCACGGAGTAAGGCCAAACATTATCGGGTAACAGAACATCCGCCATTTGAAGCTGACGATGCCTGAAACGATTCTTCGACGAATCTGGCAAGCCATAAAACGACGGCGCTGGCAGGCCCTAGCTTTGGCGTTGCTTTTCGGGTTCGCGCTATTGGGTTGGTCCAGCGACAGCAGCCCTGATCGCAAAGCTGAGAAATCATTCATGTCCCGCGCCGAAGTTCGGCAGCTGGGCGCGGTAACCGTTCGCGCGGCGGTTTTGACCGACGACGAAAGCCAACGCTACTTCGGCGCTTCTCTGGCCGACCATGGCATTCAGGCGATCTGGCTGGGCGTGGACAACGCCAGTGACTCCCAGTTGGAGTTTCTGCCTATCGTCACCGACCCAGAATACTTTTCGGAAGCGGAGGTGAAACAGCTTCTCTACGCATGGTGGCGAGGCAGCGCCAATGCGTCCATCAAGGCCGCCGTCGCGGAGGCTCCCATGCCGGAAATCATCCCGCAGCGGCAAGCCGCGGCGGGTTTCGTGTTTACGCACCGTGAAGGTGGCTTGAAATTGTTTGGCGTGGGGTTCGAAACCGGTAGTGAGGAACTGCTGTTCAGGTTCGCCATCTCGGTCCGCGGCGGATCCTATGCAATCGAGAAGGTCGATTTCAGCAACATCTATCCGGCCGGATCGGTCGAGGATATCGATCTGGCGACGCTGCACGAAAGGCTCGCGAAGCTACCGTGCTGCGCCACCAATAAGAGCGGCACGGATAACGGTGATCCGCTCAATATCGTCGTCGTCGGGCACGGACTCGACGCACTTTTCTCATTCATCGGGCGCGGATGGAAGCTTGACGAGCCGTTCGATCTTCACAGCGTTTATCGGACGATTCAAGCTTTCCTGTTCCGCAGCGAATATCTCAACGCACCGGTCAGCCCGCTCCATGTTTTCGGACGCCAACAGGACGTCGCATTGCAGAAGGCGCGCAACACCGTGAGCCTTCGCAATCATCTACGACTGTGGCTCGCTCCGTTCACGGTCGGTGGGCAGAAGGTTTGGGTGGGCCAAATTAGCCGCGACATCGGCATTAAGCTGACCACGCAAGTCTGGTATCTGACCACGCATCGAATTAGCCCGGCCGTCGACCAAGAACGCTTCTATCTGCTGCAGGACCTGATCATGTCCGGGGCCGTTTCGCGCTTCGGCTTTGTGCAGGGCGTTGGTGCATCTTCCATGCCCGATCCGCGCGTCAATCTCGGTGGAGACCCGTATCTGACCGATGGTCTTCGGCTCGTTCTATTCCTCGGCACTCCGCGACGGGCCTTCGATCAAATCGAGTTTCTCGACTGGGAGCATCCTCGCCCGTAGAGCGACCTCGCCCCGGCTTGGCTTCAGCGGCACTGGTCGCGATCGTCGCGCGATGTCATGATCGAATACTCGTTCGGACCTCACCGTTACAAAGCGAACGGTCATTGGGATCTGAGCGCGAGCCCGTCCAAGAAGAGCGTGCAACGGCTGAGGACGAAGGTTGGCAATCTGCTGGTGCCTGGCGACAACGATCCATGGCCCGAACTGCGCGACACGCTGAACAGCTCTCTGCTTGGCTGGTCGAACTACTTCTGCCATGGGACGCGCCGATCGGCATTCCGCGGCATTGACCGATATGTCTATGAGCGCGTACGCGACTTCCTCGCCAGACGGCACAAAGTGGCAGGACGTGGGACACACCGGTTCTCTTTCGACGTTGTCTATGGACAACGCGGTCTGCTGCGTCTCGAACGCCTACCCCTAACGGCCCCGCTGTGTGCCTCACGGTGAAACCAGTCGGAGAGAAGCTATGGGGCGGGCGGCGGAGGTCGTGGCAACTTCATCGTCCATACGAACCGATGGAGGTTGCCCCGTGGCCCAAGTCAATGATCTCAGCCGAAGCCTGACCGCGTTTGATCCGATCTCGACCTTGGTGGTGGTCGTCGAGATGAGCAAGGCGAGCTGGCTGGTGAACGGCGTTGTTCCCGGCGTCGAGCGCCAGCCGTTGAAGAAACTGGAGCCGGATGCGACGGCACTGTTACGATTGATCGAGCGGTGGCGGAACGAGGCGGTGCATGCTGGCCGGCCGATCAGCCGGATCGCGCTGGCCTATGAGGCTGGCCGCGACGGCTTCTGGCTGGCGCGCTGGCTTATTGCTCGTGGGATCGAGGCGCATGTCATCCATTCGGCAAGCGTTGCGGTGTCACGCGAGCGCAAGCGGGCGAAGACGGATCGTCTGGATGCGGCGATGTTGATGCGCGTATTCCTGGGCTGGTTGCGCGGTGAGCGGGGGCACTGCGGGATGGTGGCGATCCCGACGATGGAGGAGGAGGATGCGAGGCGCCCGAGCCGCGAGCGCGAGAGCCTTGTCGACGAGCGCTCACGCATCACCAACCGCATGAAGAGTGCGCTCGCCCGTCTCGGGATCCGGTGATTCAAGCCGCATCTGCGCAGGGCGCCTGAGCGTCTGGCAGGTCTGCGGACAGCGGAGGGCACGGGCCTGCCGGCAAACATCATCGAGGAGTTCCGGCGCGACATGGCTCGGCTGGCACTGGTCCGTGAGCAGATCAGCTCGATCGAGAAGACACGTGCCGAGCGGCTCGAGCGGGCACCCGATACAGGGCCGCATGCGATGGTGCGGCTGCTCGCCAGGGTGATCGGTATCGGCATCGAGACGGCGGACATGCTGGTGCGGGAGATCCTGTCGCGGAAGCTTCGAGATCGAAGAGCGGTGGCGCGCTACGCCGGGCTCACGGGATCGCCCGACGAGAGCGGTTTGAAACGCCGAGAGAAGGGCCTGGCCAAGGCCGGCAATGCGCGGGTACGACGTGGGCTGATCCAGTTGGCGTGGCGCTTCCTGATGTTCCAGAAAGACAGTGAGCTGGCGCAGTGGTATCGCAGGCGGACCGAGGGGCCGAGCGGCGCGCGCAAGACGACGATGATCGTGGCACTGGCGCGCAAGCTGCTGATAGCGCTGTGGCGCCTGGTCACGACCGGCGAGGTGCCGGACGGTGTCGAGCTGCGGCCGGCGGCGTGAGCAACACTCTAGAACGAGAAAGGACCAACAGGGTTCGGCACCTGACCGCACTTGATGCGCCGGGTAGCCGATGACGATCCGAGGTGGCGGCAATCCGCATTCGGCTATGGCTGCAATGCCGCTGAGAGAATGGACCCGCCGCCTCGGAGCCTTGCCCGCAGAAGCGTATGACTGCTTCATGGTCGGGACCCCATACGGGTTCAACCGAATACAAGCGTGGTTCGCGCGATTGATCGCGGCCAATGGCAGGCTCCCCTCGGATCATCGCGCGGCCAACCACCCGATCGCCGGTAGCCTGCCGCCGTGCTCGCGTCCGTCAAGGACAAGCCTTCGGCGGCGCTGAAGAAGCGCCGTCCTTGACCGCCGCTGCGCCGCGACGGCGATAGAAATATGCGGTCGGGACGGAAGAATGCTCGCGGCGCGGGTCGAACAAAAGAATGGAATGCAAAGGACGACCAGATTGGCGTGACGCCCCCTTGACAAAGAAAGCCCCATACAAGCCGGATGCCTTAATCGGGCACGTCCGGTTCGATGAGCGGGGATGGGAAACGGAGCGTTGCCGAATGGCCCAAGCTACCGCGCCCATCCTCGACTTTACCATCGCGTCAGTTAGCGCGGTGCAAAGCATATCCGAAGTTGGTAGTAGACCGGAAGTGGCTGACCAACGTCAATAAAGACGAGATTGACCCTTATCGGAAGTCGACCCAAAGTGGCCGTCTGGTAATATCAGCGAGATGCTCGATCCCGTTTCCTTCGTACTTCAGAATGACCACTGCCTTGGGTGCTTGCGGAGTGCGCCACCTCCGGGCAAAGTCCGGTGTAACCTGCAGGGGGCACTTCATGAGACAATTGAGATTGTTGGTCGCAGCGGGACTCGTCCTGTCTTCCGTCCTGCCCGCCGCCGCTCAAAGCGGTACGAGGGCGGGTCTGCTCACCTGTAAGATGGGCCCGTCGATAGGCCTGATTGTCGGCTCACATCAACACATACATTGCCGCTTCACGCCCGACGTGGGCGGCGCTACGGAACTCTACTCCGGCTCCATCACGCGCATAGGCCTCGATGTCGGATTTAGAGCGGGCGGCGCGATGGGATGGGCCGTGTTCGCGCCGACATCAGGGCTTCCCCATGGCGCCCTCAGAGGGAATTACGTGGGAGCAAGCGGGGATGCCTCGCTCGGCCTGGGCGCCGGGGGTAAGCTGCTGATTGGTGGTTCACACAAGACGATATCGCTGCAACCGCTCGCCCTTCAGGGGCAGGTGGGCGTCAACCTTGCCCTCGGCGTCGCCGGCGTCGCGTTGCGCTGAACCCCTACGGAGCAGAACGGGCGAGCAGTGGTGGCCGGATATTGCCAAACACCTCACCGTTTGCTTCGGCTCCTGGGTCCGATAAAGGTCAGGGAGAATGTCGCCATGCCAAGGCAATGCCGCCGAAAACACCGGTTGGTCAGTAATTCTGTGTCATCGTAGTCGATACTTGCACCCTCTGGATTCTATTCGCCCAAAATATCATTGACCGGTGGTTTCCGGCTTAGAGCTGTCGTCCGTCATCACTTGGCCTTCAGCGAGCCGTTCTTCTATCATACCCATGACTGAAGTAACCTTTTCGAACGCTCGCGAGTGCGCGCCTCCCCCGAGCGCGGTCAACTCGAAGACTATGATGCGCTCGCGCTGAAAGTCGGCCTTATAAGGTTCTTCGTCAGGGTGGACGTCGCCAAGACGTGCTTCCCCACCCCCAATTGACCTAGACAACTTCAGAGCGTGATCGTCTTGTGACAGGAATAGCGCAAACCGAGGTCTAGCGCTGCCCATCTCTCGCATCTGCGTACGAAAGAGATTGATGTTCACGTCGGGCGCTACAAGCAACACGTTTTTCACCTTGCCGCCGATCTTGCCAGTTCGCACCGCCTTCGAATGCAACGCTTCAAGCGTGAGGAAACACCCCATCGAATGACAGACGATCGTTACCTCCTTCACATTCGCATTGGCCGCAATCCCATCGAGCGTTTCCTCAAGAGCTTCACGAGAGCTGGTTGCGTTTTCAAGATCATCCTGATAGGCGCGCAGTCCTACGACGCCGTGCGACGGCCACGAGAATAAGACCGGGACAGCGGGCACTTTGGAATCATGGACTATTTGGGCAAACCGATAGACAGCCTCGTCGAACCGGTTATTGAATCCATGAACAAAGAGAAGAACTTTGCCGTGTCCGGATTTTTTAGCGGCCGCCGATAGAGCGGCGCCAAAGGATTGTTTATCGAGATAGTTTGCCGAAACGGTCACAAAACTCTGCTGAGGATCGCCCGGCGAAATCGCCGGCCATTGCACGTCGCCAATCTTCCGCACCGAGTTCGGGCGGCAGCGAAATCGTAACCGAAGCATACGAGGTCTCTTCTGCCAGTCCGCTGTCGAACATTTCACCGGGATCTGTTGTTGACGGTTTCCGCTTTGTGACGACGAGCACCGGGACCAGTGATGTCCCTACCGTATTGGCTTGCGCGACCGGAACTAAAGCACCCGGCGATAGCCGAGCACACCCGCAACAACAAATCGCGGACGCTATGGCCGCCGCGGTTAATATTTGAGATTTGCCTATCAACACAGCCACCCACCCGCCCGGTCGGTTGACCGTATCACTTCAACTGGTACTGCTCAATCAGAAGTAACTGCGCCGGTGAACTCACTCGGCGATGTACGTAGCTTTGGACAACTTGTCATCGGCCAAGCTGTTCGAGGGCGTCGTGAAGCGGAGCGCTGGAGACTTGAACAAAGCCGACAAAGGGATGCTCCATATCCACGATTAGAAACACCGCGCTGGCGACTGAAAGAGCGCAGAAGAAAATAATTGAGAGAAACCTTCGGAATTGTCTCCTGTCAAAGGAGACAAACTCGCGCGACGCCAACAATGGCGAAGTCCGTTTAGGGGCTGTGTAAAAACGCGGATATTGAGGGTTGCCGGGCGTGATCGATCGGTTCTGGGAAGCCGCTCCTATGCACGGATCGCCTCTAGCAATCCGCCGACGCCCAGAATGTGCATTAGCCGTTTCATGTTGTAGGCCAGGACGTGCAGCGCCATCTCGGTGCTGACGTTTTTGAGCATTTTCGTCTGGAAGTGGGTTGCCCCCATCCAGGACTTTATCGTGCCGAAGGGATGTTCTACCGTTTGGCGGCGCGCGCGCATCTTGTCCGGGCTCCGATCAAGCCGCGCCTGCACAGCCTCAAGGACGGATTCGTGCTCCCGGCGCGAGATCCGCCGCTCTTTGCCTGTTGTGCATTGGGCCTTCAGAGCACAGCCTTGGCAGGCGGTGGTCCAATAACGCCGCAGTGTCTTGCCGTCCTCTTCATTGGTGTAGTGATAGGTTATCCTTTTTTCTTTGAGTGCCGACGGGCCCGGCAAGCGGCTCGCTTCTTGAGATTGAGAACAAGCCCTAGCACTACTTTGACTTGGCGATCGTGCGCAAGCCGTATCTTCGCGCGCGAGAATGCGCTGCACCGTCTTCGCGTCGTATTGGCCCAGGCCGAACTTGGTCCTCCACACGGATGCGATGGCGCGCAGGCTGTCACCTTTGGCCTGCATGCGGCGTCCGTGCTTCAGTGCGGCCTGCTCATTCGCGTTCGGCACCAGGTGCCGATCCTTGCCCTCGCCCTCGATGTCGAAGCCGAAGGCCTCTTGCCGCCGTTGTAAAGGCACTGGGACGCGCGATGACGCTTGGCATCGCGCACCCGCTCCCGGATGCGGTCGCGCTCGTTCTCGGCCACCGCCGAAAGGATGGTGAACACTAGCTTAGAGATGCCGTTGCCGGTGACGTCGCCGCCCAGGTCGATCATGTGCAGCGCAACCTTATCGTCCTTCAACTGCTCAAGGGTGCCGAGCGCATCGGCCGCAGAGCGGAAGGCGCGGTCCAGTTTCGCGGTGATGACGACGTCACCACGCTGAAGCGCTGCAAGCAATCGCTGTCCTTCTGGCCGATCGGCGAGAGGTACAGAGCCCGACACGCCGGCCTCGACGAAGAACTCTGCCACCGACCAGCCCCTATCGCACCGACCGCGCTGTAGACGGGGACCTCCTTCCTGACGATGCCCCGCCTGACGATCTCGCTGCGGGGCATGCCCGTGAGGCGGTGCGTGCGCTCGACCGAGTCGTTCACCGTCTGGATCATGGGCTGCCCATTATCGCGCTTGAAGCCAGCCCAGCTGGCAGCCTTAGAGCGACCGTTGACATAGGTTGCGGAAGCGATATCAATAGATCTGCATCCTGAGAGGACCTGACGGTCCCGCCAACCAGCCTAGACCGGCAACGGTGGCACGACGATGTGGCCCGCATGGGCAACAGTAGGTCGCCAGTCCTCCAGTATGCGCATGACAGTTGGAGGACTCCATGTTTTCACGACGCGGTTTTTTGATCGGAACAGGTGGTTTGCTGACGATGGCGTTTGTCAGCGACGCGCGGGCATTTATTCGTCGGAAAGAAGCGCCTCTATTGGCTGCCCCGCCACGCACGGCGCACACGATTTACTGGGACTGGCCAGATGGCCTGGACGAACCGCAACTGTTCCTCGATGGCGAGCCTGAGGTCATAGCGCCCGAGCCGCCGACGTGGCGCGCGTTCCTAAAGAGCCTGGACGCGAAGGATTATGCAGTCAGTGACATCAAGCAGCGGCTCGAAGCAATTGAGTTTGAACCGAGCCAACTCGACGAGGAAATGGATGAGTCGTGGTGGGAGATGCACTACGACCGCATATCTGGACCCTCGGCGAAGGCGTATCGTTTGCTCGACAAGATCGACCTTGGCCCAGACCTCGGTCGCAGGGGCGACGGCCCTCATCTCCAGTTCAGGGAGGGCGGCGGCAATCAGTTCGATTATTCGCTCCACGCGCACGCGAGCGACATGCTCGCGCTGTCTCTCCTCCAGGCACGACTGATCGATCTCCATCTACCGATCAAGATCGAAGAGTGGAAATATCGTTAGTCGCTGTCCCAATCCGGGATGCCCCCCTGCAAATTGCGGGCGGGCGTGGCGTCGAGGACGGGCGACCGGGAGGTCCCCGGACGGGCATCGGGGTGCGGGAATTTACGAGGAAAAAAAGAGGACCCGGGCGCGCCTATTAGGTGTTTAGAGTTGTCGGTCAGAATACCGGCTGAGCTTGCTTGTAGATGCCGGAATATTTGTAGCCGCGCCTTGGGTTTGTGCCGGGGGTGGGGAACGTGCCCACGAATGCCCCGTGATCGGATTGATGGAGCCGTCGACGGACGGATAGTTTGCCCATGGCGCGCCCTTCCATCGAGGCCTGCACCGAAATTGATTTGATGTCTCCTTCTCCGTCGAAAAAGCCCGGTTGTCCTTCCGGTAGACCGGGAAACGGGTGAAGGGTTAGACGGGCAGCAACTAAGGCACGAATTGCGCTACGGTGAAGGTATAGTCCAGACCACAAACGAGCCGGCAGCGCGAAAGGCGAGGCGGCGAAAGTCGAAGTGTTATAAATCCCTCGGCTCGAAAGAACTGTGCCGGTTCAAGTCTGGCCGCCCGTACCACTATGAGCGCTTCACCGCTATGTCTAGCTCCCGCAAAATTGTTCAGATTTTTCTCGCATCGCCCAGCGACCTTCCCGATGAGCGACAGGCCGCCAAGGCGGTTGTCGACGCATTCAACAAGCAATGGGCCGATTGGCTCGGCATTCAGGTCGAACTCATAGGCTGGGAAGATACCTTCAAGCGTTTTGGACGCCCGCAGGAACAAATCAATCTTGACCTCGACCGGTGCGAGGCTTTCATCGGGATGCTTTGGCGGAAATGGGGTACCCCGCCCAGCAAGGACGTCGGCCCTTATACGTCAGGATTCGAGGAGGAATTCGAGAGAGCACTCGCCAACCGTACAAAGTCTGGCCGGCCGGAAATGACCCTCTTCCTGAAGAAGATCGATCCCGATTTTCTCAAGGATCAAGGCCCCGATCTCAAGAAGGTTCTCGCCTTCAAAGAACGCATCCACAGCGAACACCTCATTCTCTATGAGGAATTTGCCTTGCTTGAGGAATTTGAGGAAAAGCTCAGCACCTGGATCACCCGCTACGTTCAGCAACTGAAGCGGCAGGAGGAGCCGTCAGCGACAGACGAAACAAAGTTCGAGCCCACGAACGCACTGCGCACAAGCCAAGCGGTCGAACAGCCTTCTCGCACGCCTCTCACACCTGAAGGCGCCCAGTTTGTGCGCGCATTTGTGACAAAGACCGAGCTGGACCGCGACACCCATCCTATCGAATCCGTGGAGGTGGCGCGCTTTCGTCTCTTGGGAACGATGATCGGCACATCAGGAAACGATAACAGCTCGCTTGCCGTCCACGATGCAAACATTCTCTTCAGTCATCGCACTACCGTCACGCTCAGCCATAAGGAAATGGAAGCCCTTATCGATAGCGGCCTCGATAACATCGATAGCGCCGTCGTTCCCCTTTGGCATTGGTATGTGGAGGCCGATGCCCATAAGAGCGGGTATCTATCGATCGCGACTATCGTTGGTCCGCCAAGCCGGCGCGCAGGGGCACTGAAAGCCATGCGCCTGATTGGCGAGCAAATTAAGCCGCTCGCCCGAATAGGCGATGAAGATGACGGCCTCAATAGACACGACTTTATTCGATCATGGCTCTTGCCGGATCGGGACGACCCGGTGAAAGTCGCCGCGCTTGAATATCTGGCTGTTTGCGGCGAGGAAAGCGATCTGCCAATCCTTCAGGCCGAATTCGAAAAAGGGAAGTATCAAACCGGCGCTGCCGCCGCGGATGCGATCGTTCGCATCAATCTGCGGCAAAGCCGGGAGCGCGCCGTTCGAGCGCTTTTCGAGCTGCAATCTGAATCTCTCCGCGACAGCTTAATTGAAATGATCTTCGCCAAGCCTGATGCCCTGCCAACCGACCTTCTCCTGCTAGGCTTAACCAACCGCCATCCGAAAGTGCGATCGAACACCGTCGCCACCCTTGCCGCACGAGGAGCCTTGCCAAGCGACATCGCCGAGAAGCTTCTAGAAGACTCGGAGGCGAGCATCCGGTACGAGGCGCTCCGCACGCTGGTGCGCAACGGACGCGACATAGCCGACGATAAGGCCATATCCATTCTTGTAAGGCCTGCCAAGCGGGCCGGGTTTGGCATGCTCGGTGGCATGTTCGGGGCGCCACTGCCACCCGACAAGGATGGAGAAGCCTATGCCGCCCAATTCATTAAGCTGAAGTTACGAGCCCAGACTGAAGCTGCACTTGAGAAGCAATGCTCAAGCGTTACAAACGTTCTCGATCCCAATCCACGCTTGGCTCTCGACTTCAAGCAATTCCGCACGAGGGCAGCGGTCCTGCGCGCCGCCGTCGATGATGAATTCAAATCCGAATTCAACGCGGCTTTTCTGGACCTGGAGAAACGGCTGATCGATGTGGGGACTCTTGCGCGGATAAGGACTCAGGAAGAAGCTATTCGGAAGGACTTCGTACAAAGGGCGATTGAGCTTCTTTGCGAGAAGAACGAGCCGGCCGATCTTGATCGTATTCGCAAAGCCGTGTTGGGCGGCTCGGTCCCCTTTTCGTCTCTCGAAGCCGAATACTTCAAAAAGCACGGCGAATGGCAGGACATCACCCTTCTCATCTCATTGCTCGATCGAACCGATGCAGGAACTAGCCTCGGTCTTTACGATGACGACAAACTGCGGCTCGTCGCCGAGGCCGGTCATGCGATTGCCAAAGGTCGATTTGCCGAGCTTTGCGCCCTTACGATGCCGTCGCGACTGCTCGCGCGCATTGTCGAACTCGCCTCGGACAAGGAAATCGGCGAGCTGGACGACAGCGCCTTGTTCGCGATGTTCGGTTCCGACACGGACGATGTGAGAAATGGTATTCTGCCGCGCATCGTCAAAGCTTTTTCCAAGACGAAGCTTAAGAAGCTGATTGCCGCGTATGAAGAATATGACGGCAGCCGTTACTACGCCGTTTTCTATTGGCTCGATCTCGGCATTTCCCTGCCGCGGCGGGAAATTCTTCATGCCATTGAAGTGAGCACCTCGAAGCGGAGCTGAGCAATGTAACTACCGCGCCGCTTCCGCAGCGATATTGCGAAGTCGCTCGGTGTGTGTACCGAAAATTCGATTCGGCGTAGACGCAGCAAACGGACGGCGTAAGCTCGCATCCTGATGACCGATCTGTTCAAGCTGATTCTCGGTATCCTGGCTTCGCGCTTCAAGGCGAGAGCAACGCTGGAAGCGGAAAACCTGGTCCTGCGGCAACAGGTCAATGTGCTTCGCCGGCGAACGCCGAAGCGGCCGCACCTCAACAATACGGATCGTTTTCTATTTGTTTGGCTCTATCGCTGGTTTCCGTCCGTCCTTGAGGTGGTTGCGATCGTCCGGCCGGAGACCGTCATTCGCTGGCACCGTGCCGGGTTTCGGGCGTATTGGCGCTGGCGATCCCGCAACCGTGTTGGCAGACCGAAGGTCTCGGCTGAGCTGCGCACGCTCATTGGCGAGATGAGCCGTGCGAACACGCTTTGGGGCGCGCCGCGTATTCATGGTGAGTTGCTCAAGCTCGGCTTCGAGGTCGCCCAGTCGACGGTCGCTCGGTACATGTGCCGCCACTCGCGGCCACCGTCTCAGGGCTGGCGGACGTTTCTCAGCAATCACGTCGACGGCATCGCGGCGATCGACCTCTTTGTCCTGCCGACGATCGCCTTCGAAATTCTGTATTGTCTTGTCATTGTGCGCCACGGACGACGACTTTGGGTGTCGTTTGGCGTGACGGCAAACCCAACCGCGGAGTGGATCTCGCGCCAAGTCACCGAGGCGTTCCCGTGGGACCACGCGCCGCGATATCTTATTCGGGATCGAGACACCTCGTATGGTCCAGTCTTCTTGGAGCGGATCCGTGCAATGGGCATTCGGGACCATCCGAGCGCACCGCGATCGCCCTGGCAAAATGCTTGCGTTGAGAGACTCATCGGCTCGATCCGCCGCGAATGTCTCGACCACATGATCGTGTTTGGCGAAGCGCACCTGCGCCGGACCCTACGCGGATATGCCGCCTATTATAATGTGTCGAGGACCCATCGATCTCTGAACAAGGACGCCCCTCTCCATCGCGCGATTGAGCGCCTCGGCGCCGTCGTCTCACGACCTGTCCTTGGCGGCCTTCACCATCAATATTGCAGAATTTAATTTTCGGCACACACAGCCAGAACGATCCAGTACAAGCGGCTGATTTTACATAAGTAATAGAGTTAGCCCTGGCGTTGGTCCTTGCACCTTTAGGTGAAAACGATCCGTGACATTGACCCTTTCAATTTGGGCGGCTGTTCTCTCGACGGTTCTGGCTGCGATCAAAATCTGGGAAGTATGGAGTGCGCGGCAGCGCATTTCTATCGGATACGGGGTCGACTACACCGGCGAAACCGGAAGCTCGATCGTAATCGCAAATCCTAGCTCAAAGCCGCTCTTGATCACTTATTGGATTTTGCTCTTGGAGGAGCGGAGTGGTTTGCGCTGGCATTCCGTGGACGGCCGAACGCTGAATGCGGGCAGTTACTACATGACGATCGGCGCGCATGACCATCATGTTTTGCACTTTCGCGGCGAAGAAAGATTCACTTGGATTCCCGACGACAAGGGCAGAGATCGCGTCGTGCTCGAACTCTCTGTCGCAGGCCGCTCTAAGCCTTTGCGCCTGCTGGTTTATAGAACGAATTTCACCCGCTCGCCGGCCTGATGCCTATGGTTCCGACCCCGATAGGCTGGAAAACCGTCCAGAGGATTTGCGGTATGCCGTTGACCGCAATGAAACCAACCGATGAAGGATACGTGCGCAGAGGCAGCGGCTATCCTCAAGGATGGGCGTTGGCATTGTCCAATTGGACGGACTTCCGCTCGCCCGAATGCATACTCGATATAGCCCCACGGCTCGATATAGCTGCCTTGCCCATATACCTCGCCCCGCCTGCTCGGCTTCGCGCTGGGCACCATCGTCCAAAGCGAGATCATTGCGCGCGAGCCAATCACCGAGGTCAGTGCCGCCGACCGAGCATGTCGCCAGTGTGCGACCGTATCGGTCCAGCGATATTGGGAAGCAGTTCACCGGCCGCCTCGCAATGAAGGCATCCAGATCGTTGGCCGCCTTGGCACCGCACCGATACTGCAAGCTGCCGTCGCCGCGACAAAACTGACTACTTTCTGGCGCATCAACTCCCCGAAGGCGAATGCGCGTTCCATGGATTTCAAGCGTGTCGCCGTCGATGACGCTGGCCTGCCCTAAAGCCAAACAGCTGAGGACCGGCCGCGGGAGTGTCTACCGCGCCCTTGAGGTCGCTGGCCTACCGAACCCGCCGACTTTAGGACTTAACAGACGCTGGAATAAGCGCGTTTGGGTTGCATCGAGCGCCATCGCACACGCATGATTGGTTGCTTTTGAGGTGATTCGCCAACATGCCAAAGCAACAGGTTTTCGTTGCCTATTCCTCACGTGACGCCGCTCTATCAGGGGGCATTATCGATGCTGTGCGTCGAGCGAATGCCCTTCCTTTGCCGGTCATGTTTGAACCCTGGGTGTTCAACGACATCGCCGGAGCCCCAGTTATTTCTCCGATTTTGGCAAAAATTGACGAATCTCCGTTTGTTGTCGCCGACATCACCTATTTAAACCTCAACGTAGTTTACGAGATCGGATTTGCCATTGGTCGCGGCAAGCGCGCATTCTTGGTAAGGAACAGAACAATCGAAGGTGACAAAACGCTCGTAAACGCCGTGGGTATCTTCGACACCCTCGGATATCACGAGTACGACTCTTACGAGGAGTTGAAGGATAGACTTACTGCTCATATCGAGCCGACAAGTATTCCATTTTCAACCTCCCTCGACAGTAAGTTCCCCGTTTATATTGTTGAACCTTCCGTCCGCGACGATGGCATCAACACATCAATTTCACGAATTAAGAAAGCCAGATACCCGTATCGCAGCTTTCACGGTGTGGCGACCTTCGTATGCCTGCACCAGAGACGACGCGACATGTTGCGGCGGCGTCAGGAATCATTCTTCCCTTCCAAGACCCGGCTACAGCCGGGGCCATCGAGCATAATATCAGGTGCATGTTCGTTGCCGGACTTGCCGAAGGCATGAGCAAACCCGCGCTTCTGCTGGCCCCCTCCGCCTTTCAAGCTCCCCTTGACATCAAAGATGAGATCACGCGCTTCAAGGACGTGGAGGAGATCGGAACTGCGATTGCTGACTTCTGCCCGCTCATTGTCGAATACCAAAGCCGCGTTGAACCATCGGGTATTGATACTCAGACCTTGCTCGAAGCGTTGAGCATCGGCGATCCACGCGCAGAAAACGAAATGCCTACCCTGGGCCTTTATTATCTCAAAACCGATCAGTTTGAACGCACCGTGCGGGGGGAAGCCAATCTGGTCGTCGGCCGCAAGGGGTCCGGAAAGACCGCGCTCTTTATCCAGGTACGCGACAAAATACGCGCTGATAAACGCAACATCGTCGTAGACCTAAAGCCCGAAGGCTATCAGCTCATAAAGCTGAAAGAAGACATCCTCACGTATTTATCTGCGGGAGCCCGTCAACATCTCATTACGGCGTTTTGGGAATACCTGATCCTACTGGAGGTCGCATACAAGATTCTCGATAAAGACCAGCACACCTACCGTCATAACCACGACCTGCACGATCTTTATGTGAAGCTGCGAAATACCTATTAGCTCGCCGAGGTCTCAAGCGAAGGAGACTTCTCCGAGCGCCTCACGATGCTTTCCGACAGCTTGATTGAGCGATACCAGACCAAATTTGGCAACGCCGATGCACGGCGGCTCTCAGCAGCCCAAGTCACGGAGTTGCTGTATAAACATGACTTAAAGGAGCTTCGACAGCTAATATCGGTCTACCTCGAACGGAAAAAATCAGTTTGGGTTCTCTTCGATAACCTGGACAAGGGTTGGAGCACTCACGGTGTCGATGTGATCGACGCAATCGTCCTGCGCTGCCTGGTAGATGCCGGTCGAAAGATAGAGCGCGAGATGCAGCGCGACGATCATGATTTTCATTGCATCGTTTTCGTCCGCAATGACGTTTACGACCACCTGATGAAACACAGCGCCGATTATGGCAAGGAATCTCGCGCTGCCTTGGATTGGAATGACCCTGACATGCTGAGGGAGATGCTTCGCCTGCGCTTGGTAAACGGGATGAAGGGTAAGCTCGACAACTTCGATTTCCATACTGTCTGGCGAGAGCTGTGTACGTCCCATTATGTCGGAGAGGAGAGCTCGGCGTACCTAATTGAGCGGTCTCTCATGCGACCGCGCAACGTGCTAAAAATTTTCAATCACTGCCGAGGATTCGCCACTAACTTTGGCCGTCAGCGCATTTCCGATCAGGACATCGAGAAGGGGTTGACAGCGTACTCTCATGATCTTCTGGAAGAGCTGGACCGCGAGCTTACGGACGTTTACCCGGAGGCCAAGGACCTACTCTATTATTTCCTGGACGCCGATGAAGTCCTGACCGCAGCCCGGCTGAATTCCATTTTGAAGGAGGCAAACATCAGTCCGGACGAGGCAGCGAAGGTGATTGACTTCCTTCTCTATTATGGCGTGCTCGGCACCCGTTTGGGGGACATAGATCACTTCATCTTCTCAGTAAATTACGATCTGAAAGTACTTAAGATACGCGCTAACAGACATACCGAAGCAGCAGACTACGTTGTCAACCCGGCCTTCTGGCCTGCTTTGGGTATTCGGACAAGGGGGATTGCGGTCCCTTCATCGCCCCGGATAACCCAGGCTTGACGGCAAACGCGGACATGGACTCGTTGCGCGAAATCCCATCCGCCGATCCGCGTCAGCCGCAGCGGCGCGGCAGGCTTTGCTTCGAGAAAAGAAGGCGGGGGTTGAAATGGCCGAGATGGTAGCGAACTGCCCACGATGTAGTGCGAAAAGCATCACATTCGACGTCAGAACTACGTTGCGGATCAATCAAATGTACAAATGGCAAACCTGGTTTGAGACGTTCTGCATTTGCCGGAACTGCCATCGACCGACAAATTTTGTCATAGCTCAGAAGGATATAAAGTTCCGGGATTCTCCCTATTGGGAAGCGCCTGAAGGAATGGCCATTTCGCTCAACAATCATTTTAGAATCGAGAGATTCATCAGTCTGATCGAGGTCGCGAAGATACGTGCGCCCGAGCACACGCCTAAGGAAATCACCAAAATATTTGAAGAGGCCGCCTCCTGCATCGCTGTCCAATGTTGGAATGCGACCGGAGCGATGCACAGGCTTTGTATCGATCTTGCCACAAAGCGGCTGTTGCCCAACGGCGATGTTGCGGGTCTCAATTCTCATGCGCGGAAGACGCTCGCACCGAGGCTCAAATGGCTGCTTGACAACAAAGTGTTGCCTGACGAACTGAGAGAACTTTCCGACTGCATACGGGAGGACGGGAATGACGCAGCCCACGACGGCTCTCTGAAGCGCGAAGACGCCGAAGATCTGTTCGACTTCGCCCTCGCACTTTTCGAACGAATCTACACCGAGCCGGAACGGCTGAGACTTGCGAAACTCAGAAGGGAAGAGCGCCGAGCGCCTAAAACAGAATAGCAGGCTCATGCCGCCACTCCCGTGAATTCCAGATCATCGCCCCAGCTCGTCCAGCCCGCGCGCGGCCGCCGCGCGTGCAGCTCGAGATAGGGGGCTGCGGTCAGCCGCTCGATCCGCTCCAGCCATTCGTCGGGTTGCCGCCACCACGCGCTGCACCACGCTCGTGCCGACACCGAGCTTCCGCCCGATCTTGAGGATGCCGTCTCCGTTCGCCCTCAACTCCAGTATTCGCGCTTCAACGGAGGGCTTGACCCGCCGGCGGCCCAACTTCGTGCCATTCGCCTTTGCGCGGGCGAGCCCGGCATTGACCCGCTCCCGAATGATACCCCGCTCGAACTCTGCGAATACACCCAACATCTGAAACATCGCCTTGCCGGCGGTGGTTGAAGTATCAAGACCTTGCTGGTGGAGGAACAGGCCAACCCCCTTGTCATGGAGGCCCTGGAGTATACCGAGTAAGTCGGTCAGCGATCGACCGAGCCGATCCACTGACCATGTTGCCACCATGTCGAACTCTTTCGCGTTCACCGCTTTCATCATGGCATCAAGCCCAGGACGTTGATCCCTGCCCTTCGCGCCGCTGATCCCAGCATCCTCGTAAACCTTGACGATTTTCCAGCCAGAGCGATCAGCTACGGCTTCCAATTCTCGACGCTGATTTTCAGTGTCTTGCTTTGAGGTGCTGACCCTGATGTAAATCGCAACGCGCTTCATGCAGACCCCCTTGCCTGGAAATCGCACCATAGCTCCAATCGACGGCATCACGCGGGAAGCTGAAGGACAGATTGAGATGAACTATGATCCTGACGAGGACGTCACGCTCAACGGGGCCAAAATGTCGCTCCGCAGCGCTGTAGCCGAGGTCATGGCCTTATCGCCAGACGACCGCATGGGGGCCACGATTTTTAGAAATGGCGAGCCGCCGATCCTGGACCGCGCGGAGATCGAGGACATTGCGGATTTACCTGGTTTCCAAGATCATCCCTGAGAGCGACGGCGCGGAACACCGCGCCAGAATGGCAGAACGGCAACGGAAGCCCTGCTCTTGGTCGCACGCACGGCCGCCCGACGATGTTCGCGCGCGTCGGCGCGGGCTCATCGGTTCGTCAAATGAACTATACACACCCGAATCGTGGCATACTCGATTGAGCGGCGCGTATGTGATCTCGCGTCGCTCTCCCGAACTGCACCCCGTCGAGGGCCGACGGGGTTTTTTCGTATGTCCGGGTAGGCCAACGTCCGCTTTGCTTCGCATAACGGACTCATGTCGGACATCGCGCCACGTCCGAAACCTGCACAATAACGGAAGTCGCGCGACGCGCAAATGCGTGATGGGCCTTCAGCATGCACGGGCAATGTGCCTGCCACGCGAGCATCGAGGCCGACGCATCAGTCTGTGGGCGCAAACTCCAGGCGTGGGTTGAGTGGGAGGGCCATGAGCATTTCGTCGTAGTATTCGCTGCCGACCTTTAGGGCTCGTCGCTCCAGCCCGTATTCTTTGAACCCGGCCGCGCTATAAAGGCGACAGGCCGCGACGTTTGAAGCCACTACCGTCAAACAAATTTCTTCGACGAGAGGCCGGGCATGCTCGACTACATGCTGCAGGAGGGCGGGGGCTAATTCCGTCCCACGCGCCTCCGGTCGGACATACATCCCCCACAACACGCACTTGTGCCGCAGCTTGATGGCGTCCTGCATTCGCAAACCCGCCACGCCAAGGAGGGGCGAGTTGTCCACCCAACCGCCGATGACCACGTTCTTTTCCAAGCGCTCGGCCCACCAGGAGACCGGTTTATCTGCCTCGTAATCCCACGAGGACGCGAAGGCCTCTGGATGAGCTTTCAAACCCTCAAGGCGCAGTTCGCGATAGCTCGCAATATCGGGCATTTCAAGACGGCGCAGCTTGAGCGAACTCGTCGGGGCGGAGGCGACAAACGTGGTCATGGAATTCGTATAGCTGCGCTGATCCAGAGTCCGCAATGGGGTCAAAAACGGAAGTGACCCTGCTTCCTCGGCAAGTCCGTTCTACCCTCAGGAGCAGGCGTCGTCAGACCAGCCGGGCATGTCCGAAAAGTGCCAATAGGCGACGTGTGCGCGGAGAGATGCACCTAACTTCAGCACGGATGAGCCGGTTAGAATTGTTTGGCTGAATTCGGGTGCAAAATTCCTGATTAATTCATCAATAAGACACTTGGGCCGGTTTGTGCTACGCCACTATTGGACGGGGGGCATCTGATGGCGTGGGTCTACATACTGCTGGCGGACGTATTTGAGGTCGCATGGCCGTTCGTTTTGAAGCGCTCGGTCGGACTTCCGAAATGGACGACGGTTTTGCTGGCGGTGGTCTTCGCTGTCCCTATATTTTTTCTGTTGGGTGAATCTGTAAAACGATTGTCGGCTTCGACCGTGTACGCGAGCTTCGTCGGGATCGGCACCCTAGGAACAGCAGCCGTTGGGATCGCCTTTTTTGATGAGAGTGCGAATCTTGGTCGCCTGATTTCCTTTGTGTTGGTTATTTTCGGGGTGGTCGGATTGAAACTCTTTTCCGAATAAATTTATGCCCGGCGCGATTATTTCTGAGCGAACCATAGCTTCGTTCCCGACTTCCACTTCGGGTCAAACTGAGAAGAACTCAGTGTGAGCAAATGTCTTCCGGGTTACCCCTGAAAGCGGACATTGCTCAATACAGTCGGCCTGTCTCATATCAAACGCGCCAACAGCGGAAGTCACGAGCCTAAAAGGAATACCGCACCACGCCCTTGCCAGCGTAGCTCGTGGTGACGTTGGAGAACTCACCCTCGAAGGTGGCCGCCGCGGACCAGCCGTTCAGCCAGTTCTTCTCGGCGGAGGCGGTCACGAGCGCGGAGTTGGTTGCTTGCGCGGCGCCGTTGACGAGGAACGACGCGCCCGGCAGCGTCTGGAACGTCACACCGATACTGCGGTCGGGGTCAAAATCGTGCGCCCATGCCACGCGACCCCGCAAGGCGAAGATGCCATCCTGCATCGCAAATGATTTATCGCTGCGCAGGCCGATTTCGCTGCGCGTATCGGTGACACTCTCTGCGCCGTAGGCGAGCGCAAATGTGTTGGCGCCGACCACCGCCTGCTCGGAATAGGCCGGCAGATCGAAGGTCGTGAACTGCGCGGCAGCATAGGGCGTGATGCCGATGCCGCCACCCAGCACCGGTGCGACGAAACGATAGCCGCCTTCAACACGGCCCGAGAAGGTGTTGGCGTTGAATTCCGCGCGCAACTGATCGATGCCGGCGATAGCAACCGTGCGATTGGTGGTGATGTCCTGCCAGCCATAAGCGAGGGCGCCCGAGATATACGCAGGTCCAACGGTGTGGTGAATGAAGGCGCCGGCCTGAAACAGGTCGGAATGACCGCTGCCACTGTTGGCGACACCAAAGCTGGTGCCGCCGCCGGCCAGCGCAAAGCCCGCGATCGTATCCGGCGAGAAGCGATAGTCGGCACCGACGGCGGTGCCGGCGATGCTTGATGTGGTGCTGTTCGAGCCCACCGCCGCGTTGCCGTCGGTGGTCTGCGAACCACCGAAGCCCGCGGTCCAGGTGCTCCAGCGTTGTTCGAACGGCACCACCGGCGCCTTGACGAACATGGCATTGGCGTCGCGCGCCGCGCCGGTCTTTTGAGTGGAAGCATATCCGCTCGGCGCGCCGCCCGATGCGCCAAAGCCATCGCCGCGCCCGGCGATGAACGGGTCGGTCATCACGCCCATGAACTGGTTCATGGCGTCGAAGGTGGTCTGCTGCGACCCGGTCGCGGTCTCGCCGGAAGCCTGCGTCAAGGCCGCTGGCGTCAGCGCACCGAATACGATCGGAATGCTGCCGGTCGCATTGAAGAAATTGGTCAGCGCGTTGCCGACATTCTGCTGGTTGCCGTTGAGGCCCCCCGGTATCCCGAAATTCAGCGCCAGATTGAGATACGCATCATGGGTGTCGTAGCTCAACGTGGTGTGGAAGTCGGACGGCAGATTGGTATTGACCACCGCAGGATTGAACGTGCCGCTGACGCTGCCGGCGGTCAGGATGGTGTACTGCTTCGTCATATAGCTGCCATTGGCGTAGATCGCGTTGACGGTGGCCCCGCCGAGCGTCGCGGTGCCGGTCACGTTGGCGAATGACGATGTCGACGGGTTGATCTGCACCAGATAAAACGCGCCCGAGGACAATGCGAGACTCCCCCTGATCGTCATCGACGAACCCGGAGTGCCGTTGCCGGGGGCGAGGGCGCCGCCGGTCGCCGTTAGATTGGTGACCGACCCTGCGCCGGTGAGCGCACCTCCGGTGATGACGGCGCCGCCGTTCAATGCCCCGTTATCGGTCGCAATGCCGGCGGTGTTGGTCAATAGGCCGGAGACCGTCGCGCCAGCGGCGTTACTGAAGGCGCCGCCAGTCGAGATGGTGCCGGTCCAGGTGCCGTTGTTGGTGATGGTTCCGGTATTGCTCGCCACGTTTGCGAAATACGCGCCGCTATTCGTGACGATGCCGGCATTGTTGAGATCGTCGTGGACGGTGCCGCCGGCCGCGACGATGATGCTGCCGCCCACGGCGTTGGTGATGCCGGCTGCGGTTGCGATCAATTGTCCGCCGCTCGCCACCGTGACGAAGCCTGCGTTGGTCAGCAACCCCTGCAACGTGTAAAGGCCCGTGCCACCGACAGCGAGTGTCGCCCCCGATGCGATGCCGAATGTGCCATTGCTCGTCACCGTGCCCGCGACATTGAAGGTGCCGGCATTGTTGGCGATCGGCCCATTGATCTGTCCGCCATTGGCGTTGACGATGCCGGTGTTGGTTAGGCCGCCGGAGACCGTGCCAGAGGAGGTAAAACTGGCGTTGTTGAGGACGCTGCCGGCGATCGCGCCGCCCGCCGCAAGCGCGAGCGTGCCACCGTTCACCGTGGTGACGCCGCTGTAGGTGTTGACGCCGGAGAGCGTCACCGTGCCGGCGGTGGACTGGGTCACGCCGCCGGTCCCGGTGAGCACGGCATTCACCGTCCCCGACTGGATGTCGAAAGTGGCGCTCGACGATAGTGTCCCGTTCTGGATCGTGCCGCCGGTCAGCATCAGCCCACCGTTCTGCGTCTGCATGGTCCCGCCCAGATCGAGCGTGCCGCCGCTCACCCTGACCGCTCCCGACGTCGCGCCCAGCGTGCCCGCACCGGCCAGTTGCAGTGTCCCGGTGCTCACCGTCGTGCCGCCTGTATAGGTGTTGGCGCCCGAGAACTTCAGCGTGCCGGTGCCCGAATTGAAGACCGCGCCGGACCCGGTGATGACATTGGGCAGGCTGACCGCGACGGCCTGATTGAAGGTCAACGAGCCGGTCACGCCGATGTTGCCGATCAGGGTCCCGCCGGATAGATCAAGGAAATTGCTGCCGCCTGTGAAGGTGATGGCGTTCGCGCGCGTCACGCCGTCTCCGCTCAAGCCGCCGGTGATTGCGCCGCTGTTGATAACCGTCAGGCCGGAGCCCACGATGCCGGTGCCGCCGACACCGGCGGTTCCTGCCAAGCCGCCGGCGGCGGCCGTCCCCGCAGCGCCGCCGGTCCCGCCCGTGATCGTACCTTCATTGGAGAGCGTGAGGCCGTTTGCCGCCGTAACACCGGCACCGCCAGCACCGCCAGCACCACTGCTGCCGACAGCACTCGTGGAGTTGTTCGAGGTCCCAGCAGCGCCGCCGGTGCCGCCCTGACCGCCTGTAACGGTCGCTCCCGTCGCATTGTCAAAAGTTGTCGTCGGCGAAGAGCCGCTAAACACGATGCCACTGCCCCCGCCGCCTCCCGTGCCGCCATTGCCGCTGAAGCCAAGAGCGGCGTCGCCGCCTGCGCCGCCGGTGCCGCCTGTGTTTCCGGAAATACTGCTCGTGTTGCTGTTCGGCGATACATTACCTGTGACGACCGCGCCAAAACCGCCTGCGCCGCCGCCGCCGCCGCCGCCGCCGGCAAAATTACTGGTTGCTCCGCCGGCGCCTCCTGCGCCACCGGCCGAACCAGCCAGCGGAACCACATTAATAAGTTGGATTGTAGAAGTCCCATTGAGCCCTCCAGCCCCGCCGCCGCCACCGCCGCTGCCGTTTCCATTGGCAGACTGGTCCGCGCCATCAATTCCAGTCGGTGCTGCAATACTTCCGCCGGCAGCAGCAGTTCCGCCTGTTCCTGCGCCGCCTTGTCCACCCGATCCGCCCCCTGCCGCGCCGCCGCCGCCACCGCCACCGCCGTTGCCGCTACTCAGCGCACTCACACCAGAGCTACCAACGCCCCCCGAATAGCCGGCGCCGCCGCCGCCGCCCTGGCTCACAAAACCCGAACCGCCGCCAGTGCCCCCGTCCGCCCGTGCAACTGTTGGAAAACCGGCCAGCGCCATTCCCGCCAGGGCGGCGGCTCCCGCCAGCATATTCCGACTGAGGATGCCAACCATTGTCTGTGGCCGAAGTTCGAGAATCATTTTGCTGCCGCGCCTTTCACTTCGTCTCTCGAAGTTTCGCGCGGGATACTATAGCGGTGGAGGGTGCGGCAACTGGAACTCGCGGCTTTTCGAGCACTTCGAGGGATTGTCACGGTCCGTGACTAAAGAGGCACAGAAGGGAAAGGCGGCGGCCGAAGCCGCCGCCTGTGTTCATACCGCGCAGAACCGCAGCAACGATAGAGTGACCTCTGACCGTCCAGCGGCGCAGCGACCTCGCAAAGGAGGAATGCCAGAATGAAAAAAGTTTGCCGACGTTTGGCGATTGCCCAGTAGCCGCCGCCGACAAAGACGAAACCGACTGGCCTATACGGTCGCGAAGGATTTTGACCGTAACGTTACGGCCCGTATCGACTGTAACGTTACGGGCCATGACCGTTACGTGACGCAGGAGGCGAAGCAAAAATGATCGAGCAGTTCGACGACCTGGAGTTGGGGATGCGTTTCAAAACCGCTGAGGTTACGGTCACGACGGAAGATATAAAGCGGTTTGCTGCGGAGTTTGATCCGCAGCCGTTTCATTTGGATGAAGCCGCCGCCGAGAAAACCGTATTCAAAGGGCTTGCAGCATCCGGCTGGCACACTGCGGCCATTGCGATGCGCCTTTGCGTCGAAGCCAGGCCATTTGGACCCCAGCTCCTCATGGGCCTTGGCGTCGACGGCTTACGCTGGATGACGCCGGTGCGCCCTGGCGATGTGCTTCATGTCGAGGGCGAAGTGGCGGAGCTAGTTCCATCACGAACCAAGCCGCAAGGGATCGCGAAGGTCAAGTGGACGGCCTACAACCAGAATGGCGAAGCGGTATACACCTTCACGCCGATTTGCGATCCTCGCCCGTCGCCCTGATCCTGTGACCGCTTGACCGCTCGCTTGACTATTTTTTGGGGATTCCCCCGATCCGCCATAGGTGAGCGTCAACGGATAGGTCACTTTTATCTGTAGCTGACTAACTCGGAGCCGCAACATGTCTGAAGTCGAGCGTACCTCGGCCGGGTTACAGACGGTTATTCCCGGATGCGAGCGGCGCACCTTGCCGGGGTCAACAACCCGCGTCGACGAAATCGGTCAGGGCCTACTTCACTTCTATAAGCCGCCGAGCTTACGCGAGAAGCTCGTCAGCCGCGCGGATGCACCATTGCGGCCGAGCAAAGGACAAAAGGCGTTGCCCAAAGGTGGGTTGTTCGGGCCGTAAGGGTCGCGCGCCCGGCTTGCGCGCGCTGCGGTCGACCGGCCGTCAAAAGGCCGCTGCATTATTCCGCCGACCGGCAGGCCGCGAAGCAGCGATTCGCGGCGAGCACCGCGAGATAGTAATTGTCCCACTCGCCCCAGAGCCCGTAGGCTGCCAACTTACCGTTAGCGCGTGAAGAAACCCGGTCCCGATGCTGCGCGGCCGACACTAGCCGCCGGCCGTGGCGCGTTACGTGGCGGCTGAAATTGCCACGGCGCCCAGGACCCGAAGGAATCCTGAATGGACGGCGTCCGCGTCCGCTGAATTGGGCGAGGCTTTTTCGGCTTCGATCGCGCATTGGGGGCCGCAGCCGTTCCTTCCGGTGACACGGATACTACCGGCGTTTCTCCCTTCACCTGTTCTTGTCCAATTTCGCGGCGGGGCCAGGCGAAATCATCGGCGCGGCCGGCAGGCGGCACCAGCGGCTCGCCCTTGACCAGCGTTCGCGCTACAAGAGGATCGAAACGGCCGGCCGCGATCCCGGCCCGCCGAGCAACTGATCGGTGCCGACGGAGGATGCCACGAGCAGGAAGCGGCCGGCTTCGTCGACAAATCCGTCCCAGACATCAACATAGGTGATGCCGGCCTTGCCGGCGGCGTCGCGATAAAAGGCCAGACATTAAAGAGGCCGCCAACTGAGGCGGCCTTACTCCTTGGGCTGGGCCGTTATGACCTCTGCGCGGAGGGCCTTGGCTTCATACTCCTTGGCGAGTGCGGATAGTTTCAGAGCAAACTCCGGATGGTCAGCGCCAGCAGCCAGGCGGTGACAATTGATAGCCCGTGCGCGCAACCTCTCGCTCTCGACCTTTGGCAGCCGGTTTCTCGGCATTTTGTCTTCTCCCCCCAGGCACCTTAACAATTTAAAGGGGACCACTCCAAAAATCAAAAGGGACCATCACCTTGTCAGGGGATGGAAAGGGGCCAGTACCCACGGACGGATAGGAACAGACCGAAAAACCAGAACTTTCAGTGAATGAGGCGGCGGCGAGCGGACATCAGTCATCCTGACCGGCGGCCTCGGTTCGACTTCACCTCGCTGAATAGGGCGGTGTGTTGCTCTCGCCAGCGTCCGCTTTGCTTCAGGTGCATAACGGACTACGTCGGACATCGCGCCACGTCCGAAGGGTGCCAACAGCGGAATTGACCAACTCAGCCGGAAATTGAAATCCAAAGCGAAACGGGCGACTACCACTCCCTTCAGGGGTGCGATATCAACGTCTCGAGTACCTCGAAGGCAATTTGTCTTACTGAAGCGGCTGCGACATTGCCCTGTACAGGCGGGATGTCGCCGCCCATCGTTTTGTCGGTCAAATTCTCACCAACCTCGATTTGCACGCCTAGAAAATTGACGGTGAGCGCTTCGTAGTCCTGATCCAAAGTTGGGTCGACGTGAGCCCCACCATCTTGGTTTGCCATGACAAGAACGAGTTTTCTGCGGTTGAAGTAGGTCATTTGACTCGTCTCAACCAACGGGTTGGTCCACCATTTTTCGAAGGGTTGGCGGGCAATGAAGGCTGCCGAATTTGGATGACCGGTTGGAAAGCGAGGAGAGCCAAGTGGCGCGCCCCAGAAAAATTCAGAGCCGCGCTGCTGCAAAGATACTAAACCGGCCTCGCCGGGCTGATGAGCAACTATCCGAAGGCCTTCCGAGTATTCCTTAGGACAAGTCTTCTTGAACCAGTCGTCCTTCGCGGCATCGAGCCGCTCTCGATAGAGCCCGGTGTCCACCATCATCATTGTCGCTTTCATCCCGAGCAGAGTCAGCAGCGATGTGGATTGCCGGGTATCATGAAATAGAACGCGGATTGTCGTGGCCAATCGCTGTGCTTCTTCGTCAATGCCACTGTCGAACATCGAGCAAGATCGTTCGAGATAACCAATTTGTCTCTTTAGCTGGTCGGCTAGACTGGATGGCGCCCTAGGTGGCATTCTATGTCCTCAAAAGATGCATTTTTGACGACCCTCAACCAAAAGTCTAGGAGCCTGTCCGAATAGTCGCTGTTCAATTTTGAGCGAGTTTGATTCAAGCTTGAGCTATGAGCAAGTATTTTCGTCCGTGGAATATCGATCAGACACTGCTGCTGCCGCCGAATGTGCAGGACTTCGTGCCGAAAGGCCATGTCTCGCGGTTTATCGTTGAGCTGGTGCGGGAGAGCCTTGATCTGCGGGAGATCACGGGCAGCTATGTGAGTGGTCTTGGGCAGCCGCCGTTTGACCCGCGGATGATGGTGGCGCTTCTGCTGCACGGCTATGCGAGTGGGCTGTATTCGTCGCGGCGGATCGCGAAGGCCTGCCGCGAACGGAACGATTTTGTGATGATTGTGGCGCTCGATCCGCCGGATTTTCGCACGATCAGCGACTTCCGCAAGCGGCATTTGAAGGCGCTCGGCGCGCTGTTCCTGCAGGTTCTGAGGTTGTGCGAGACGGCAGGGCTGGTCAAACTCGGCCATGTCGCGCTTGATGGCACGAAGATCAAAGCGAACGCGTCGAAACATAAAGCGATGAGTTATGAGCGCATGAAGAAACGCGAGGCGGAATTGAAAGCCGAGGTCGCTCGCATGCTGGCGGCCGCCGAGGCGGCGGATTCCGAAGAGGACGAGACTTTCGGCCGAGACAAGCGCGGCGACGAGATGCCGGATTGGGCCGGCGACAAGCAGAAACGACTGGCGAAAATCCAGCAGGCGATGGCGGCGCTGGAAGCCGACGCCAGGCTGGCGGCGGCGGAAGAGCGTCGCATCGAGGCCGAAAAGGAACAGCAGCGCCAAGCTGAAGGCCGCAAGAAGCCGGGCAAACCGGCGGCGCCGCCATCGGACCAACCTGATCCCAAGTCGCAACGCAACTTCACCGATCCGGAAAGCCGCATCATGAAGTCGAAGGATGGCTTCGTTCAGGCCTACAATGCACAGGCCGCCGTCGACGCAGGCGCCCAGATCATTGTCGCGCACGAACTGACGCAGTGCGGCAACGATCAGGGCCAGTTGGTGCCCCTGATCGAGGCCATCAAGAACAATCTCGGCCGCAAGCCGGATCAGGCCTCGGCGGACTCCGGCTACTGCAGCGAATCCAATCTCGAAGCGCTCGAAGCACACGGCGTTGACGGCTATGTCGCGCCCGGACGCGCCAAGCACCCGACAGCTGCGAACGGAAAAATCGGTGGACCGCTGACCCAACGGATGCGGAAGAAGATCGACGACGGCGGCTTCGAAACACCCTACCGATTGAGAAAGCAAGTGGTCGAACCGGTGTTCGGACAGATCAAACAGGCTCGCGGCTTCCGCCAGTTCCTGTTGCGGGGCGTAGATAAAGTGCGCGCCGAATGGGCCATGATCTGCACAACCCACAATCTCCTGAAGCTGTTCACCCTCGCAAACGCAGCCTCAGCCGGCTAACCTCAACAAATGCCCGAACGCCTATCTGGACGGGCTCCTAGACCCTTCAATTTATCAGAGGGTTGCCCCGTTCCGCCAAAGTGGGCCAGCCCAACGCACCGCGGTCCACTTCCGCTAATGGGTCAAACGCGGACCTCGGCCCACGTCTGAGCTTAGTCCGTTCATCCCTCAACAACGGACATGCGGGCGCTGCGGCGTCATGTCCGTTTGGTGCCAACAAGAGACTCATGCACCGCAGCAGTGGCGGCTTTCATTCGATCGCCCCGGGCACGTGCGATGATTGTGGTGGACACGTCGAGAGCGACCGAAGCCCAAGGGAAGGCCACCAGTCACACGGCTCGTTCAAGCCGTGTGTCAATTTCTTCCCTTAGCAAGATGAAATCGATGGGCTTGGTCAACAAGCCTTCCGCACCACTTTCCATCGCCTTGCGTTTGGTTTCGGGATCGCCGTAAGCGGTAATCATGATAACGGGCACGTCAGGCCGCAACGCTTTAACTTTGGGCAGCATTTCGAGGCCGGTCATCCCGGGCATGTTGATGTCCGAAAGGATCAGTATCAGCGACTGTTCAATCGTGCTTGCAATGCGCGCCAGCGCGTCCGCTGCCGAAATGGCGAAATCCATCACGAAACGCTGCGCGCGCAGGTCCCGCCGGAATTGCTGGCG
This sequence comes from uncultured Alphaproteobacteria bacterium, assembly GCA_963761895.1. Classification (GTDB taxonomy): domain Bacteria; phylum Pseudomonadota; class Alphaproteobacteria; order Rhizobiales; family Xanthobacteraceae; genus Bradyrhizobium. The sequence goes on along the minus strand of CAVXIL010000003.1, from coordinate 2,707,567 downwards.
GAACAGTGCCTCGACGTCGGGCTCGTCATCAACCACAAGAACCAATACTGTGCCTGTCGTAAATCAAATCCGGACATATTGATGATGCAACCCGCCCAGTACAGGTCGACAATTGATGTACCCTGCCCTCTCAACAGCGCGCGGTACTGGCGCATCCTTCTCCATGGATAGATGCGTTCGCACCTCGTTATACAACGAGGTTTGAGAACGCCCACAGGACCGTTCTTCGCGAGGTTCTTTATCGGCATCATCCTTGGTTTGGTCGCAGAGTTTGCGTTCATGGGGCAGCCGACAAGGCTGGCTGCGTTGTTTTTCGCTGTACGGTGGATGGATCGCAAGCAGATCGGTGGCTTGAGGTGCCAGCATGGATGTTCGACCGGACGGCATGTCCGGCCCCCCAGCTTTTGGTAGCTCAGCCGTTTGTTAGCATCGACGCACTTTCGACGCTCTCCGCACTTCTCGATCTGGTGTTGAAGGATCAAACGCCATCGGCCGTCCTGCTTTCTGGCGCATCTAGAGCCTCTCACGACCAGAATCAGGGAGAGAGCCATGTCGCGGCAGATGGCGATGCCAGGAAACGGATACCGACAGAATCGACAACCACGGCCACAGCAGCAGATGGATCTGTTCGTGAGCGGCCTATCGAACGGCGTTATGGGCGCGCCCGCATGGTCAGAGCTGCCAGCGCAAGCGCGGGCGAGCCTCATGAGCCTGATGACACAGTTGATCCTCGATCATACTGCGACGACAGCGACGCCGCGCGCCAAGGAGGTCAGTCATGATCTCTGACAAGGTCAGGCCTCATCACTTGGAGCGCAAGGCGATCCTTTACGTGCGTCAATCCTCCGTCCATCAGGTGCTCCACAATCGCGAGAGTAGCGCGTTGCAATATGCCATGCGGGACCGGATCACGGCGCTTGGGTGGTCAGAGATTGAAGTGATCGATGATGATCTCGGTCGCTCAGCCGCCGGCGGCGTACAACGCGCTGGCTTCGAGCGAATGGTAGCAGAGGTTTGCCTCGGTAAGGTTGGTGCAGTTTGCGCCCGCGAGGTCTCACGCTTCGCTCGCAACAGCCGGGATTGGCAGCAACTCATTGAGATGTGCCGCGTGGTCGATACCGTTCTGGTCGATCAGGAGACCATCTATGTGCCGAGAAACGGCAACGACCGCCTGCTGCTCGGGCTCAAGGGCAGCCTCAACGAGTACGAGCTGGATCTGTTGCGACAGCGCTCGCTCTCGGCCCGCTACGAGAAGGCGCGCCGGGGGGAATTGGTTGTGGCGGCGCCCGTCGGCTTCGTGAAGGCCGGCGACCGTTATGAGAAAGATCCGGATCGGCGTGTCCAGGACGCGATCAAGCTGGTGTTCGACAAGGTCGAAGAACTGGGCAGCGCGCGACAGGCGCTCTGCTGGCTCCACGAGTACAATCTCGATCTTCCGGTGAAGCAGTCCGACGGCGACACGGCCTGGCGGCGACCGAGTTACTCCACCATCCACCGGATCATTGAGAACCCGGTCTACGGCGGCGCCTATGCCTATGGTAAGACGGCTGTGGCGGCGGGATACACCGCCGAGGGCGTGAGCGGGAAGATCCGCCGCAAGAGGCGGAACGAATGGTTGATGTTGAAGCCCAATACCCACGATGGGTATGTGAGCTGGGAGAGGTTCGAGGCGATCCGCGCAATGGTCAGCAGCAACGTTGCCACTGGTCGACATCACGGCGCGCCCAAGCATGGAGACACGCTGCTGGCCGGTCTGATCCGGTGCAAGCGCTGCGGCCGCAAGCTCACAGTCCGGTACACAGGCATGAAGCACCATATCCCGCGCTACAGCTGCAGCCGCGCCTGGATGGACAATGGCGGCCCTCTCTGCATCGCCTTCGGAGGACTACGCGTCGATGATGCAATCGAGGAAGCACTGCTTGGCGTTGTCGGCCCAGGCGCGATCGCCGCGGCAACCGCTGCTGCCAAGGAAGCCGAAGAACGACGGGATCAGGTGCGCGATGCTCTCAGTCGCGATCTGGAAGCGGCGCGCTATGCCGCAGAGCGGGCTTTCCGGCAATACAATGCCGCCGACCCCGCGAACCGGCTGGTGGCGAGTGAACTTGAAGCGCGCTGGAACAGGGCGCTCGCTCACGCGGCGGAGGTCGAGGGCAAGATCGCCAAGCATGATGCGGCGACGGCTGCACCCATTGCTGATCCGGCTTCGCTCGGCGTTCTCGCCTCGAACCTCAAAACGGTCTGGGATGCGCCGACGACGGATGCTCGCCTCAAGAAGCGCATTGTACGCACCCTCGTCCATGAGATCGTGGCCGATATTGACGACGCGGCGTCCGAGATCGTTCTCATCGTCCACTGGGTGGGTGGCGCTCATAGCGAGCTGCGCTTGCCCAAGCGTCGGCGCGGACAGCGCAACAGCACTTCTGCTGATATTATCCAAGCCGTGCGTCAACTGGTGCTGATCGCCAGCGACGATCTGATTGCCGGCCTACTCAACCGCAACGGCCTCAAGACGGGCAACGGCAATCGCTGGACCCGCGAGCGCGTCGCATCGCTACGCTTCTATCACCACATCCCGGTATTCAAGCCCGCCGATGACGGGATCGAACCCTGGCTCAACCTTGGCAACGCCGCCAAGCTCCTGAAGATCGCGCCAAAGACGCTCCGCCTGGCTGCTCAAGCCCGCGAGATCGAAGCCTTCCATCCGCTATCGGACGGCCCGTGGATCTTCGCCCTCGCCTCACTGAAAACAACTGCCGCTCAATCTATCGCCGAACGAGCGCGACAGAACCCAAGATACCCCGCGGGATCGCATCCCAATCAGCAAAGTCTCTTCTCTTCAACAACATAGACAGATGGGTGTTCTAATGCGCGGTTGTAATATTTCATGTACGAGAGCAGCAGGTGACGGAGGTGGCGCTCGCTGAATACAATAACGTGGTCAAGGCATTCCCGTCGGATCGAACCGATCAGCCTTTCAGCATATCCATTTTGCCAAGGGGAACGCGGCGATGTTGGTCGGTCGCGAATGCCCATCGATCGAAGCCTTCGGATGAAGACCTCACCATAGGTCCCGTCCCGGTCACGAATGAGATAGCGGGGAGCTTGTTCCCAACCGCATGCTTGCGTGACCTGGTTTGCGATCCATTCTGCGGTTGGATGCGCTGTGACGCCAAACCACAGAATATGTCGCCGGCGGTGCCCATGATCAGCAATCCATAGAGCAGGCGAAACGAGATTGTCGGCACGACGAACATATCCATCGCAGCGATCCCATCCGCGTGGTTGCGAATGAACGTCCTCCAGCCTTGGGACGGCGGGTCTCGTCGCCTGACCATGTACTTGGCCACGCTGGTCTGGCCGATCTCGATGCCGAGCTTGAGGAGTTCGCCATGGATCCGCGGCGCTCCCCACAGCGGATTGGCAACGCTCATCTCGCGGATAAGCTTGCGGATCTCCAACGGAACCGTTGGCCTGCCACCCCGTGCTCTCGATTTCCAGCGCCAATATAATCGGAAGCCAGCGCGATGCCATTTGACTACGGTCTCCGGCTTAACAATCGCCAGCGCATCGCGAACGCCAGGGCGAAGCCGATAGAGGCAAACAAAAATCAATCGGTCGATGGCGCTGAAGCTTTGTTTCTTAGGAGCGGTTCGCCGCAGAACGTTTATCTGCTGCCGCAACGTCAGAATTTCCGCCTCGAGCGCTGCCCGCGACCGACACAGGTCTGCGACCATCCAAACAATGAGCCTGACAAGATCTCTCATCCCGCAGCAGCATCGCCCGATTCTCCATCAACTGCTAGTCAGATTGAGTTTGCGACAGGGACAGGTGGCAGGGCACGCCGATACCGCCGCAAAGGTTCGGGGACTCTGGCTTGATATTCCTGATGGAGCGCTACAAGCGGCACTGGACTTCCAAGGCTGCCCATGTGGCTGCGGACTTCTGGCTTAAACACTGGCAATGGTGCTTCAGCGCCACCTTCGCCACTATCGGCCTGGTTATCGCAGCAATGAAGCTTTGAGGGCCAGCATGGGGAAGCCGCCAGAATACAAACGAAACGAAGCTATTTCCGCGCTTGCTCGGGCATTGATGCCCCCACCTCCTGGCGAAACAGAGAAGGCGGAGCTTTATCGGGAGGCCGGACGAGCGGTGGTGGAGCTGTCAAACGCCGAGAATATGCTCGCGGTCATCTTCTGCATTCTGAGCGTCCCAGTGCCGGTCGATGACGCGAAGGCAATGTTCTCCTCTCAAGGCGGGTTCGAGAAGAGACTTAAGCTCGTTAACTTCATGGTGGTTCGCGCCAATAATGCGGATGAGATTTCAGTCTGGGGGAAAATCTACAAGGAGTTGAACACCCACCGCGGCGTGCGTAACCTGATAGCGCATCAGCGTGTAATCATGGAGATGTCGGCAGACTCTCCAGCAATAAACGTCTCTCTCAACCCGCTCTTCTATACGGGTAAGGGAAAGCGGGTCACCACGGCTGAAATAAAGGCCACAGCGGATGAGCTTGAAAGCGTCAACAAACGGATTTGGCAGTTCGTGGGAAGCTTAAGCAAGCAGGACTAGCCTAACAGCAGCCAGCGCGACGCACCGGGTCGTTGATTTTGCCCGGCCGCCGACTGCCTTCGGCAGACACAATTCTGGCATCGATTGCGGTAAATGTTTTCCGGATGCGATCAGCGCACCCGTCGTGCAGGTCGTGGTGGGTATCGCGACCTCGACTGTATCCCATTTCTGCTCCGCTTTCATCCAATGGGAGGAGAATTTGATAACTTCTGAATTAGTTGAAGCTCATTTGGCCTGTCCCACCAAGTGCTATCTGCGATTGATCGGCGAGGTCGGCTCGGGAAATACGTACGCGGCCTGGGATAAAACGCGAAACGAGTTATACCGTCGCGAAGGGATTGGGAGACTGACCATAAGCACAACTCAGGAACTGGTCAGCTGTCGAATTGAACCGAGCCATTTGAAGAAGGCGCGATGGCAATTTGCTCTAGATCAGTTGTTTCGGTCGGATGACCTGGAAGCGTGCATTCATGCCGTTCAGCGAACCCCCAGGGACGGAAAGCCGCAAACTTCTGAGTTCACTCCTATCCGGTTTATTCGTACAAATAGGCTGTCTCGCACAAACAGAATAACGGCCGGGTTCGAGGCGCTGGTTCTTTCAAAGAGCTTGGGGCGCCCTGTTGGCGTCGCAAAAATCATTCATGGGGATGATCCGACTGAGATCAAAGTAAGCGTCGGTAAAGTCCGGTGCCGTCTGAAATGCGGTTGGAATTCGGTGTGGCGCATTCTCCGGTAACATGAAGGTATCGTTTCAGGCGGCAAGGTCAATCGGCTGATCGATGGGTTTTGTGGAGAGCGTCTGCCAGCCATCCACCTTTCGCATGTTGATCTGTCCTGATGCGAGTAGCGCCCAGAACAACATCGCAGCGGTGTCAGCCGACGGCAGAACGGTTTGGGTCTTGATCCGGCGCTTGAATTCCTCGTGCAAACGCTCGATTGCATTTGTGGTTCGTACACTGCGCCATTGGCTCGGCGGCAGGCGAGTGAAGGTGAACAAGCGTTCCCCTGCCTCCTCCAGGCTGTCGGCAACAGCGCGGTGCTTGAGCCTCCATTTTCGGATGAAGGCCTTGCGGCGGACCTCGATCTCCTCAGGTGTCGTCGCATAGATCATGTCGTTGTAATCCGCGGTGATCTCGTCATGCAGGCGCTCGGGAGCATGCGCGAAAAGGTTTCTGTGCTTGTGAACCGTGCAGCGTTGCACCGGCACTCCGTCCCAGACCGAGGCGATGGCCTTGTCGAGCCCCGGCGCGCCATCGACGATGAGGAACTCGGGTCGCCGCAGCCCGCGCTTGATGAGATCGTCGAGGACAGTGCGCCAGGCCTCGGCGCTCTCGCCGCCCATGCTCTTGATCGCGAGCAGCACCTTCTGGCCGTCCGCGCGCACGCCGAGGACAACGAGGAGCGAGATCGAGGTCGCCTTGCGGTCGAGCCGCACGCGAACGACGGTGCCGTCGAGGATCAGGCGCACGATCGGATCCTCGGCCAGCGAGCGGGTGTTCCAGGCATCCCAGTCGCTCTTCACCTTGCGCCACGTCCGGCTCACGGTGTCCTTGCCGACTGTCCCGCCGAACAACGCCGCCAGCGCGCGACGCACCCGCCGGGTATTGGTGCCGGCGAGATAGGTGCTCGCGATCAGCGCGTCGGCGGCAAGCGTGCGCCGCTGATAGGCCCGCAGCGCCTGGCTCTTCCATTCCGCCGTCCCGCCCTCGGACGTGGTCAGCCGGGCGCGCGGCACCGCAATCTCGATCGGCCCGAACGTGCCTGTCAGCGACCGCGTGCGGCTGCCGTGGCGGTGGCCCGCAACGCTGGCTCTTCCTTCATTGCCGGCCATCTGGCTTCGTCCGTAACGCGGCCGTGCCAGCGCAGCGTCGAGCTCGCCGCGGAGCAGCTCTTCGATGAACTGACGCGACCGAGCCCGCACCTCGGTCTCGATCGGGTCGAACCAATTGTCAAAAAGATCAACAGCCGTCTCGGCCGCTGGCTGCAAAGAATCAGGCTTCGTGGTATTGTTCGTCATGGCGTGGTCTCCAGTCCGACGCTTCAACGCCGGATAATTCGAGGTTGATCACCCCGGAGACTACGCCACCCTCAATTCCTACCAACTCCGCGACGGCACCTAAAGTCCTACGCGAACTCACAAAAACCATTGGCCAAATCAGAAGACTCCTAGCGGCGGCGTCGCCACCGGATCTTGTTCTTAACCGACATTGCCCGGAGTGCGAGTTTCGAGACCAGTGCAGGAAGAAGGCGATCGAAAAGGACGATCTTAGTCTCCTCGCTGGTCTAACAGATAAAGAAAGAACGCGATTGAATGGAAGGGGCATTTTCACCGTCAATCAGCTCTCCTACACGTTTCGCCCGCGCCGGCGCGCCAAGCGGCTCGCGGCAAAACCTGAGAAATATCACCACTCACTAAAAGCCCTCGCGCTTCGAGAACAAAAAATACATTTCATCGGAAATCCTCAGCTGCGGATTGATGGTACGCCGGTTTTCTTCGATGTTGAATGCCTCCCGGACCGAGATTTCTATTACTTGGTGGGTGTCCGCCTGGAAATCCAAAAGGAACGCCCAAAAATTCATAGCCTATGGGCAAACTCACTATCCGATGAACGGCGTAATTGGTCTGATTTCCTTGCAATCCTATCGACAATCGAAAAGCCGATTCTAATTCATTACGGCAGTTTCGAAACAAAATTCCTGAGGAAGATGTGTGACCGATATGGCGGGCCGCCAGAAGGTACGACTGCCGCCGAAGCGATAGGGTCGTCTCTTAACCTGCTTTCGCTGATCTTCGCAAAGGTATACTTTCCTTCGTATTCCAATGGACTCAAAGAGAACGCGCGTTTTTTGGGTTTCGAATGGACCGACACTATGGCGGGCGGTCTCCAATCCATAGCTTGGCGTCATCTGTGGGAAGAATTGAACGATTCGACGTTTCAAGAAAAACTGATCGCTTACAACGCGGATGATTGTGCGGCACTTAGTCTTATAGCTCACTCGCTCAGTCAGCTCACCAACCGAGACGTTGGTGGTGGCGACACGCCGCTTTTGACGACCGCAACGGTTGACGCGGACGCACTTGAAGAAAATCAGAAGTCCAAGTGGCGGCCATTTAAGAGCCCGATATCGGATCTGGAAAAGATCAACCTCGCCGCGCGTTGGGACTACCAGAGAGATCGCGTTTTCGTCCGGTCGGGAACGGCAAACAGACGGGTAACACGACGGTCTACGAGGCACCAGCACGCTCACACAGCACAGAAGGTAGTTGTTCTCGATGCTCCGAGAGCTTGTCCAAAATGTCAAAAAAAATGGCGTAAAAAAGGACGCACGCAATCAAGAACGGTGCATGATCTCGTTTTTGGCAAGGACAGCATCAAACGAAGAATTATCCAATACGTGGCTCAAAGGTACTGCTGTCGAAGCTGCGGATACGAGTATGGGCCAAACGATTTGCGGCTACATGGTCGAAATTGGGGTTGGAACATTCTTGCCTACTTCGTCTACCACATTGTGGGTCTGTGCATCCCGCAACTGACGGTGCAGCACAGCATGAACAGACTATTCGGTTGCCATTTGGTACGAAGTTCATTGAACGGATTCAAAATCAAGGCGTCCGGAATCTACTCAGATGCCAAGGAAAGGATCCTTGATCGGATCATCAACGGAAATATCATTCACGTTGACGAAACCAGAGCCAACATTAGAGGTCAGTCGGCCTACGTGTGGGTTTTGACGAGCGTTACGGAGGTCGTCTATATTCTGACCGAAAGCCGTGAAGGGGAAATCGTTCAGCAGCTGCTAAAGGGCTTCAAAGGCGTGCTGGTATCGGATTTCTATGCTGCGTACGATTTAATCGAATGCCCTCAGCAAAAATGCCTTATACATCTCATGCGTGATCTGAACGATGAACTTCTGAATAATCCCTTCGATCAAGAAGCGAAATTGATTGCCTTACGGTTTGCTGCATTGCTGAAGCCCATTGTAGAAACCATCGACCGCCGAGGACTGAAGACACATTTCTTGCGAAAGCATCTGCGCGAGGTTGAGCGGTTCTACGGATTCTTTGACGAATCTAATTTTAACAGCGATGTAGCTTCGAAACTCAAACAGCGGTTTAAAAAGAATCGCGATAAGCTGTTCACATTCCTCCGTTACGACGGCGTTCCTTGGAACAACAACAATGCCGAACACGCCATCAAGGCGTTCGCGAGACTTCGAGACGTAATCTCAGGATTATCTACAAAAAAGGGGGTTGACGAATACGTCACGCTTCTCAGCGTATCCGAGACCTGCAAGTACCGTGGAATCGATTTTCTCGACTTCCTCCGATCGGGCGAAAGGGACGTGGCACTGTTCGCGCCCAGCCGCCGCAGATCGAAATGATGAAGATCAATCTGTCGCGATGGTGCAACAGGCGGAACGCAAAGAAAACTTCATTTAGAAATTGGAGTCGCAATGCCTTGCTCTGCGCCGAACGTGGGCTTCAGACCGAGCTGCATGTCTGCCTTGGTAGAGAGGATGGGCGCGGTAGCTTGAGCCATTCGGCAACGCCCCGTTTCCCATCCCCGCTCATCAAACCGGGCGTGCCGATTTCCGGCACCCGGCTTTCCGACTGGCTTCACCGCAAGGCACACGGAGACAAACTAACCGCACGCGGCTTCGGCACGGTGAGTAACTCTCCTTCGCCGCTCGACACAGCAATCTCCGGCGGCGCCTGTCATTGATGGTGCTTGCAGGCTCATCGCCAATCACCACGACCTCGCCATCTTCAAAAGCGCACCAGAAGTCGGGGCCCTTGGCTCCACCGGCATTACCCGGCATCAACGGTACGCATCCGGCCAGCACCCTAGGCTGGCGCGATGGCGCCAGCGCTTCCGGGTCAACGTGTGCATCCACCCGGATGCGTCGCCGGTTGCCAAGATCGATCTCGATCAGTCCGTTTCGGGCGGCCGGTAACTGCCGCATCCGTCGGTCATCTTCGGACGGAGGCTTCGAATTTTCCTCGCCCGTTTCTACCGCCGAGGCAATCTGCACCGGCGCAAAACATGGCCCGACCCGCTCGGCCGTCCGTGCCTGGCGGCGCCAGGTGAACACCACGCTCGCCGCAACCCCATTGCGGCGCGCAACCTCCGTCACCTTCACCCCCCGGCGCCAACGTCTCCTCGACGATCCGCGCCTTGTCATCCTGCGACCAGCGCCGCCGCCGCTCCAACCCGTTCAAAACCTCGACCCGCATCGCCTGATGACCTTAAATCTAGACTTAAGGTCACACGCTTCGCGAAATACCCCGCGTCAGACAAGACGGCGCTCGCCGGATGCGTACCATCAACGCTCCTATTGCCCCGTCCGACTCCCGCCGTGACCACCGCCTGATGCGATGCCGAGGCCGCTACCCTCGTCCGCGACGGGTCTCCCCCTGTAAAGCGCCTTCACTGATGAGAACTGGCCAGAGAACGGCTCTTCAATGCAGACACCGACGCATTCCTCCGGCTCGTTACGTCTTCCAGCTCGGCACGCTTGCGCGTCATCAAGAGTTGAGCGGCAGCACTGTCCATCCCGGCGTGCCTGAGCTGGCCGATCGCCGACCCCAACTCAAGTATCTCGGCACGCAGCTTCAGGATTTGCAGAACTTCATCGGCCACCAGCCGGCACCAGGTGACGCTTCACCACTCGCGGCTTCACCGTTGGCTCCCGGCGCGGGATGAAGGCGAAGTTGACCAGGATGGGCTCACGGTCGCCAAGACGGGCTCGTTCCTCGACCAGCAGGCTCATCACCGTCCGCATTTTGAGGATTTCCTCAGCCACGAACGAGCAGTCCCGGTCACGGTTGACCTGGTCATGCATGATGGCCTCAGCCTCAAGCATGCTCACCCTCAATGCTCTGATTTGCTTGCGGATTTCGTTGATTCTGTTGTCCATGGTGACCTCCGTGTGAGGAAGTCACCATAAGAACGAACCATGAACAACGAGTCAAGCGCCTGATGGCGTATGACGGCCTTATTCTTTGACCGCCCGACGTCCTTTTTTCAGACTGCGCTTGTCGTCCGCAAATTCGCATGAAACCAACACGCATCTAGCATCGACATTTTCGGCCCAAGGCCCCATGCGACCTTCCTGTCCGGGCGCCAAGGTCGAAATAGGATAGGCGCGCGGCGGTTGGGTCACGTACATAACTCGAACGGTTCGATCTGGATAATTGTTTCGGGTCACACATACCTTCTGCCCGCCGGTATGCCACCAATAATCCGTTATGTACGCGAAGCTGCAGCTCTGACCTGCCGCATGAGATGTTGTAACGCCCGCCAAAAGAGTAGCCGCAACGAAAACTAATTTCCGCATATCTAACTCCTGCAATGAAACCAGAAGTAGATATCTTTTTAATCAGCGAGACAAGCCATCAAAAGTATCACCGAAGCTCAAACAGTAACCGTTTGCGTTCCCAAATCCCAATCCCAATCGCCAGCTTTACGTCGGCGATGAAGGCGGCGACGCTGGGGAGCTTGTCCCTGCTCACAACCGTCCACTTCGCCGCCTTGCAGATGGCGTAGAGCGGGAAATCCTCCAGGTAGTGACACCATTTCGCGACCTGGAGAGTGAGCTTCGCCTGGTCTCCGGTGTATACGTTCATCGCAGCGAACATGGGTGCGATAACCTTCTCCAGTTCATTACCCCGCTCTCTCGCCGGCTGCAGGATCTCGGAAAGCGATTTCACCTGGAGCGATAGCTGGTCGCGTTCCTCCGCCGTGAACGTCGGCGGCAGAGGTGGATGCTTGCCCGGTATTGACGCCGCTACCAGGCTGTGTTGCTCCATGGCGGTGAAGGCCCTTGCGCTAAAGCACCACTGCCAATAGTCGCTGCGCATTTTCGTGCCGGCTTAGGCCACCGAGCTGCTTTCTCGTCGTGGAGGAAAACGTGGGTCAGGCTAGAAAATTGATAATACCGTAGCTTTTCCAGTGCCCTTCGGTTGACACCCCTGCCCGCTCAGCCTCGGCGGATCTACCCTCCCCCGATGGCTATTGTGTTTGCTTGTGAATTGGCCAAATTGTGCGCTTATCCCACGGCGTTATCCACGGTCCGAAACGCTCTGGGACGCCCCTATCTCAACTTCAGTTTTGCCGAAGCGTAGAAGCCGAAGCTACAACTCGCTCTCTCGCCCATGGCCTAAAAAACGGAAGTCGAGCTGGTTTGTTCCGATTTCTGGTTTACCCCTCAACAGCAGACATGGTCAGACCGCCCAGCCATGTCCGTTTCGTGCCGACAAAGGTCATCGCGTGACAATGAAAATCCGTCCTGAAAGAGGCTCCGGATGATTCCCTATTGCTGCGCCACGAAAGCCATCGAAAGCGTGTTTTCATAATGCCCCTCGATGCTAACTGCTTTTCGGTGCAGGCCTTCCGTCTCGAAGCCGAAGTTCCCATAAAGGGCAATCGCGTTGACGTTGGTTTCTAGTACCGTCAGCGCGATGCGGGTGAGGCCAAATGCGAGAGCTGCATCGAGCGCACGCTGCAGAAGTTTGCGACCGATCCCTTGGCCTCGATACTTCGGCAGCAGGCCCATGCCCAAAGTCCCGCAATGAGCGTGAACAGTCCTTCGAGAGTTGGGAAGCACATCGCACCAGCCTGCTATCTCTTCATCGACGAGAACAACAAATTGAGGGCATCCTTCTTTGATTTGTCAGAACAAAATGCCGTATTTGCTCAAGTGGCGGTGCTTCCAAGAGCGAAAGGAATTTATGCTCCCCGCATCCAACGTTTCGCGGAAACTCGGGATATTATCCTCGGCAATCGGCCTGATTTCATAGTTCATGATGACCTTGCTCCCGCCTCAACTATTGCAAAGAAATATCGGCACGAAAATCGAAATTTGGGCGCCGCTCAATTCATCTGCGGGTCAGGGCGAGGTCCGTTGTGGGTCAATCGCGTCATTTCGACCGTGGTTCGGCCAGTTCCGGCACCCGAGGAACGGACATAGTCAGACCGCCCCAGCATGTCGGAAAAGTGCCATGAAGAGACTCAGGCATCGCAGCAACCAGCAGCTTATTCGATCACCTCGTCGGCGGTGGCGAGCAGCGACGGCGCGATAGTGATGTCGAGAGCCTTCGCGGTCTTCAGGTTGATCACTAGTTCAAACTTGGTCGGTTGCTGGACGGGCAACTCGGCCGGTTTGGTGCCACGCAGAATGCGATCGACATAGTTAGCCGAGCGGCGGAACAGGTCGGGCTGGTCGATGCCGTAAGACATCAGTCCGCCCACCACGGCGAACGAGCGATTGAAATAAACGACAGGTAACCGGCGCTCTGCGGCCGAGGCAACTATCTCGTTGCGATGCGTTGCATTGAAGATATCGGTCAAAACTAGCAACCCGCCGCCCTCCTCGCGGGCAAGTCCTGTCATCACTGCTTCTATATCGGCCTTGTCGCGACATGGCGCGGCCCGCGCAGTCACCGCGAAAGACCGAGCGGCGTCCTGGATGGCGCGCAGCATCAAACTCGCAAAGGGCGCGGTCGCCGGATTATACAGAACTGACGCGTGCAGAACGGCCGGTTTGATTTGTGTCAACATCTCTAACCATTTGCCTGCCGTTAGCGGGTCGAAATCGGTGAAGCCCGTAACGTTGCCACCGGGCCGCGCCAGGCTGGCAACAAAACCTTGACCAACCGGGTCGGTGACATTCGCGAATACGATTGGGATCGTGCTCGTAGCCCGCCGCAACGCTGTAACCGCCGGGGTGGTTTGGGCATAGAGCACGTCGGCCCCGAGCGCCACCAAATCCGCAGCGTGGTGATCGAACAGAGCCGGATCGCCGGCGCCGCCCCAACGCCATTCGATGCGCAGATTATCGCCCTCGCGCCAATCAAGTGCGCTAAGGCCCTGGAGCAAGGCAGCGGCGAGCGCCTGCCCGTTGGGGTCGATCACGCTATTACCCATGATTACTCCAAGGCGGCGCGTATTTTCGGGCTGCTGCGCGGGCGCGGCGAGCGGCCACGCTGCTGCAGCGCCGCCGAGAAGCGTCATGAAATCGCGCCGTCTCATCAAGCCATCCCCAGAGCCTTAGGGCCAACGCCCTATGCAATGCTAGACCATAACAGGATACGAAACGGCGGCGAGTGAGAAATGGCATACAATCGGCCTCAGACGATCATCAGGCCGATATCCGAGTTGGGTCAAACTGAGACCTCAACTGGCGAATGAGCGATGTCTGTTTGTCCCTCAACAGCAGACGTTTGTCAGGGCAACGGCTTGGTCGCCTTCGCAGCCGTTCTACAACAAGAGCGGCGCCGAACTGCGCGCCGAGTTCGCGGCCAGCAAGGCGAAGGAAGCCGCAGCCCGCTGAGCCCCGGCTTCGCCCGCACCGAACCGAGATCGAGGGACCCGGTCGTATCCCGACCCCGTATCAAAGTACATCGAACCGTTACTCGACTTCGGGCGAGCTTGCGCCATGGGTCAGCCACGTTGGACGGGCATCTCCGCTCCGCCCTCAATAGTGTTACAAAACTCTCGTTGAGACGACTCGCGAACCGTGATTCCGTTGGTGGAGAGGGGATCAGCAGGAGCGGCGCATGGGCCGCGGAGCCCTCAATCACTGCTTTCGAGGAAAGACTGTAGAACCGTCGAGATGACCTTCACAACCTCGGTGGCACGACTGCCGTCGGCGGAGTATTCGAGCCAGCATTTTTCATCGTCGTGATGGGCGTCCTCGACACACTTGCGATTGGGGGAGTTTGTATTGCTGAAAGCAGGTAAGCGGAGTGGCCGCTCCGCTAGTCGGGCGGCAGGATATTGGCAAAAATTAACCTCGCATTTGACGACTGTGTTGAATAGCCGACGACTACGCACGATTTTGGATCGCGCAAAGGGGCCTGTCCGGACAGAACAAGCTTTCCGTTTTCATCTAGTGCCCCGCTTACTTGGTATGGTGCAGCCGGGCATCCATTTTTGAAGACATAGGCAGTTCCAACAAATTGGTGCGTCTTACTCTCATTGCCTCTGAACAGAATTGCCCCCTTAAGTGTCCCCGGCAATCCGCGTCGAAGCGAGAGATATTTGATTAATACCTCATCCCCATGCTCGCGGTTGATCGCAACGACAGATCCGTTGTGGAGCATCGTCGTCTCAGCGTTGCGCCGCGCAGCATCGCCTTTGGCTGTCGCTTCAAGAAGGCTATAGGACTTTCCGCAGGCGAGCAGCGTTATTCTGTCATCTGCGATTTTATGACGGCTCATATCCTCGCAAACGCTAAGCTCACCGACCTGATCATTTCCATCGAAGATCCTCATCGAGCAGGCATCTACGTCACAATCACTATCATTATTTCCGCCGAGCATCGTGACGGTAAGCCTCCGACCATCAGGGAGCACCAGCGTTGAAGAGTAAATGCGCGCCGGGTGAACCGATGTCCAGTCAACAAAATTGATCTTATCTGGCCAAAATCGATTGAAATTGCGATCATTCACGTCGCTAACGGGCTGTTCCGCATAGCTTAGAGTTGATCCCGAATTAATCGGCTGGCCCGATGCGGCCACAGCGTGCGAAGCGATAAGGTTCGCGGCAATGTAGGCGACCGCAACCAGCCCCTTCAATGCAGAACGTGCCTGGAAACACATCGGTCTATCCTCCTTCGAACACAGCACCTTGATTGCAACCTTATTTGGCGAATACCGCAGCGTCCGACCGGACGATTGCGCTTCGATTTGCAAGGTCGAATGTCGCAACTCGCCGTCTTTCAACGCCTTCTTTGATGTAAGCAGACCCAGCATCCGCGATACTACGTGTCCCCTGCAAATCGACGTTTGGAGAGGCGCAGGCATCCCGGATTGCGAGTTCATCAAGATAGGTTATCGAGACGGACACCGCATCGGGTTGAGAACCGGCCGACAAGTTAGCGATGGCAAGATCGTCCTGCTTAACTAGGCAGGACACCCGGGTCAGTCCGTAAACGCCCTTATTGTCTTGTGCTTCTGAGAAATGGTCGGCAGTAATGTAGTATCGTTTCGCCGACGTTTGAGCGAGGCGTAGCTCGGCTAAGCTGGTGATCTCTTCCCCTTGGCCGTTGAACGACGAAATGCAAACCAGGCGCTCTAAATCCTGATGGCTCGGAACGACAACACAATCCGATGCCATCGCTCCTGGTACAAAGCCCTGAAAGCTAACTCGACCATCAACCTCTTCAAATATTGCGACGCCGCCAAAGTTGCTCGCGTGGGGCTCACATCCGCTACGATAACCGGCGATGACGGTATGACGCCCGGCAGTTAGAAAGCGACCTGAATAAACCTTGCCCGTAAGCTCGACGTTGCAATGCGGGCCCGATGGATACCGGCGCACGTGCAGACACTCTTTGCCACGCATATTAATTGGATCGCAAAAGGTGGCGAGAAGTCGGTCGGCTTTCCGGTCGGGAATTGAGAGCGTTCCTGCAGCAAGCCGCTCCGTATTCGCGCACCGATCCGTACGACCCACCTTACACTTGAGGTCGCCTGAAACGGCGAAGCCAACAATGATCTCCTTGCCATCAGGGCTCACCACTGGCCGCCCTGTCACGGCGTCGGTCAACGCAACCTCGAACGAGCGCGGCCAATCTAGGCGGCCCTCGGGATAAAGGTGGATCGCGATGTCAACTTTAGCGGATTTCGACGGCATGAGCACGACACCGGACGGATACGTCTGGCCACCAAACAAATTCGGTTGCGCTGGATAGTCATCTCCTTCTTGAGCACGGACGCTCCAAGCTATCTCATGAGGTTCGCTATCGCCCTTGAGTCGTTTCAAGTAAACATGCCGAGGAAGCGCCTCGTTCAAAGCCTGCTCGGACGGTGTGCTCGGCCGCCCGGGCTCGCCTACAGAGGGCGTCCAATCAAGCACAACCTGTTCCACGGTGGCAGTTGCCGATGCATTGCCGGAGGATGATGCCGTTTCGCTTGCCCTGCTGCAGACAACAACATTGGCGGTCTGTATTAACAGCGCGATCACGAATAACGATTGCTTAAACATGGGTTTCCAATGGGGTTTGCTGACTACAATTAAAACGCACGGTACCACGCAGAGATTAGCCTTCGGTGTCCGTATCAATAAATTCGTTCAGAATGGGTGCGACCCTGAACTACGCCGGGCCGGTGATCGCACAGCCTTACTCGTCAAAGAAAGCGACCGCTTTTGGATCATCCCGACAAGCTGAATGGTGGTCTGCTGCCCCGCTACAACGCGGGGCTCTTCGTTGAACTGCAGGGGATCCACAGCGCGCTCTAAGAAAACGGTACCAGCATCATGGGAGCGCAACGAACACCACGTTGCCTCGGAAAATTGCAGCGACCGCCTCAGGCCAATCGCCCGTCACGTTATCATCTGCTAGACCGCAATCATATTCTGATCGGAACCTGCCGATGGATGCGCTGAGCTTCCTGTTGGTCTGTTCCGTAAAACATCATTTTCCGTTCGCTATCATTCGGAGTGAAAACCAAATAGAGGCCATAGGCCATCACAAGGAGGCCGATTCCCCATAGCAGCAAGAGTGGGAAGCCATACAAAATGTAGAGGAGGCCGATGCGAGATCGAACGTTCTTCGTATCGAAAGCGACCTCGCCCGAATTCCATTTTATTCCAAACATCCGTTTGGCTTTACTGTTCATCTTTTCGAAGAAAAATTCGCCGGTCGCCCCCTGGCAAGCCAGAGACATCACTTCGTTCTGAACGACGACTTTTGAGATGTTGATACGCTGACCAGTCTTATCCTCGATCTCGATCCACTCATAGACCCTGCCATCGTGCCAGATGTTGGACTGCCCAACCGCGGTGATTTGGCCTCGTACGCTGAATAGTCCCACAGTTTCTTCCTTTAATTGTTCGAATTTCACACCGATGAAGAGGCTATTGATTTTCCTGGTATCGACTCCTTCGATCAGTTCGCGGCTCTCACGCGCCTTGATCGTTGACACGAACCTACACTCCAGGTTGAAATGTGGTGCAAATGTGAGCGCTAAAATTGTAATTAAAACACACGGCAAGGAGACCAAGGAAGCATAGCAGCTACTCAAAGAGCGAGAACTCCGCATCCGCTGGCGGAGCTTCGCCGGTCAGAGCTGACCTATTGAAATACTCGACCACTTTCTTTTTCTTGTCGTCCGACCAGCCGTTATAAAACTCCGGCGCCAGGGTGAAGTTTTCGACCCGTTGAAGGATGAGGTTAGACAGGGCTTTCTTCTGGTCGGCTCCGTCATCGAACAGGTCGGGTATGGCCTTCTTGATGGCCTCCCCCTGCGCCGTGGCATAGGACAGGATGGCTGTGATTTTCTCGGCTTCGGGTATAACGGTCAACATGACCCCGATGGTGTCACCGTTCTGCTCTGAGCCCAGCCCGAAGAACGAGGAAACGGCCAATGTCGGCTTCTGGCCTTCCAGCGTGATGATTCGATGCTCAATCGGCGGCGTCTCGCCTCTCAGCAGCGGGGTATCAAAGTTTTGGGATCGGTAGCGGAATAGCCGCCAAGACCGGTCAGCGAAGTGGGCCGCCATCTGGGCAGCCCCACCCTCGCCAGGCTTTGTGATGCCGGCCTTGGCGTTATCGGCGTCCAGCTTGAAGAACCGCGCCCCTTCCTCGATGCAGGTGTGCAGCTCCTTTATGATGGTTCGATAGGCGTGCTGCTCAAGCTGCTTGGTGTTCGATGTGTCCAGCGGGAGCGTGTCGGCAAGCTTGAAAAGCTCTGTGTCGTGCTCGGAGCAGAGTCCTGTGAACGTCAGCGCTTTATTCCGACCAATCAGCTCGAACTCGAAGGATGGCCCGTTTTTGATGTCGAACTTGGGCGTGGGTACGATGACGTGGTTATCCCGCTGCAGAAGGTCGAGCACTTTGCCGTTTTGGATAGAGTGCGCGCGTATCGCATCGCTCTTGCACGAGAAATCCAGATGCATGCAGCGGTCAAGGCACTGAACCGATGGTGCGCAAGCGCCTGTACGATGCGAGGATGTACCTTCGAGAGAGGGGAGCCTTGACCACAGGTAATCCCATGTTGGACGATCCGGAAAATTGGCTGCGCGATCGCCTCCGGCGAGGAGGCCGCATCACCTATGACCGGGAGGTCGAATTCTAGGGGAGCCTGATCTCGGTCGCAGAGGCCGTGGTCAATTCAAGAGTGGCTCGCTCCGCGACCGAGCCTTGGCTGGCTCCCTCGTCGTCAGTCGACGACTTCGGAGCCGTCGCCGGTTCTTTACCTGGGAGACGAACGCTCTTCCGGCTGGGGCGCATTGCGCGGCGCCTCTCGATCTGACCAATAGTCCGGGACCCAATTGACCGTTCAAAACGCCGCGATGCTACGCGGTACGGTACTTTGGACGTTGGTCGTCCACACGTTTGGCCTTCGACAGCGCGCGCTCCAGCGTGTTCGGGGCCAAAACCTCGACATCAAAATTTACGCTCGTATCGTTCTTGAGCTTGCGACGGATCCGCTCTTGAAGATCGGCGCAAAACGCCGCCGGGTCGGACACTTTCACGTTAGGATCATGTTCGACGCAAACGGTTGCATGGTCGAGCGCCCCCTTTTTTGTCAGGACGATCTTGAACTCGACGCCAGTGCCTGGCACCTCGAGGAGCGAGCGCTGGACCTGGCTTGGATAGACGTTCGCTCCTCTGATAAGCAGCATGTCATCAAGACGGCCATAAACGCCCGCCGGCAGCCTTGGATAGGTTCTTCCACAGCCGCAAGCTTCGTGCGTCATATGGGATTCATCGCCGGCGTAAAATCGGATCATCGGCTGCGATTCGCGCCGCAAGTGCGTATAGACGATCGCGCCGCTCTCCAAATCGGGAACCCGGCGGTTCGAATCATCTTTGGCAACGATCTCGGTCCAGACCTCGTCCTGCATGACGTGCACGCCATTGCCTTTTTCGCATTCGGCGTTCGTCGCCCACGGCGTCATCTCTGAGGTGGTGGCCATGTCGCGCACCTTGATGCCCCAGCCGGTCTCCAGCGCGTGACGCGTTCCGGGAATGGCCGAACCTGGCTCGCCGATGAAAATGCCAAGGCGCAAAGGCGAAGCCGCGGGGTCATAGCCGAGCGTTCTCGCTGTCTCAAGCATGTGAAGTGCGTAAGTAGGCGTCGTAATCAGGACCGTTGAGCCGACCCGATGCATCAATTCGAGCTGTCGCTCAGTCTCCCCGGCACCGAGCGGAAATGCGGAAGCGCCGAGGCGTTCGACCCCGAGCAGGGATCCCCATCCACCCATAAAGAGGCTGAACACGGTAGCCAATTGAACGACGTCTCCCGGCCGTACACCGCAGGTATAAAGACCCTGCGCCATGACGTCCGCCACATAGTCCCAGTCCTTCCGGGAAAAGGCATAGAGCGTCGGTTTTCCGCTGGTGCCCGATGAGCCATGAACACGCATGACATCTGACTTTTCGACGCCTAGATAATCACCGAACGCAGGGTGTTCGACCTGATTCTCCCGCAGCATCTGCTTGGTGATGATAGGGACGCGTTTCGTGAAGTCGTCGAGCGACTTGACCTGATCGGGATGAAATTTGCACCGATCGTAATGCCGGCGATAAAATCCTAAATTCCGGTAGACATGGTGGAGTTGAGCTTGAAGAAGGGAGAGGACTTCGACCTCTCGTTCCTCGCGTGTACGCGTTTCTTTGGCTCGATCCCAGTAGATCCCATCTGGCACGTGTGTTCTCCCTGAATAGACGTTCTTGTTTTACTTGCTACGAGCGCCTTGACTGATTGCCGATCACGGCTCGTCGACGACGAGCCCTCCGATTTCGCGGGAATGGCCAAAGAATTCGCCCACGATCTCACCGGCTTCATTAAGAATATTGACGGCATAGATCCCGATGCGGCCGACGCGGGATCGCTCGGTCGCAGTGGCGACTAGCCGCTCACCCAATTTTCCGGGGCGGAGAAAGACGATCGAGCAGTGATGGGCGACTGACCGCTGATTGTGGCTGTTGCAGGCGCATGAGAGCGCGGTGTCAGCGAGCGTGAACAATACGCCGCCGTGGCAGGTGCCGAATCCGTTAAGCATGGGTGCGGTGACAACCATGCCGAGGCTGGCGTGGCCAGGTGCGGCGTCCAGCAATTGAATTCCCAAATTCCGGCTGACGTTGTCGCCGCGCAGCATGGTGCGGCAAGCGGCTTCAGCGGTTGCCAGCGATACACCGTCAGACATCAGTTCAGCCGCCCCTGCATATTCCCCATTAAAACAGATTGATTATGCACGGTTTTACGTGCTAAACAATCGTTTAGTTAGCTCGAAAGGACTTTCATTGGCCGCGACAAACGCAAAACGGCTGGCAAACCGCTGGCCTGCCCTTCTGGATTCCGCGGCATCGCGATTTGCGGAACAGGGCTATCACGCGACAACGATCCGCGAACTCGCGACAGCGACTGCCATGACCCCTGGCGCAGTTTACTTTCACGTCGCGACCAAGCACGCGCTTCTGCTCGCGGTCTATGAAGAAGGTGTTCAGCGCATCATCGATCGCGTCGACCGGGCGGTGGCGGATGAATCGCGGCCATGGGAGCGCCTGGAAAAGGCGACGCTGTCCCATCTCGAGGCGATTCTCGACGCCAGTGCCTATGCGCGCGTGGTGATCCGCATTCTGCCGACCGATGTTCCCGAGGTTTCAGACGAACTTGGAAACCTACGCGAGCGATACGAGTTGCGCTTCCGCTCGTTTTTCGCCGAACTTTCTTTGTTGCCCGAGCGCGACGTCTCCCTGGCGCGCCTTTTCCTCCTTGGTGCAATGAACTGGACACCGGTGTGGTATCGCGAAGGGGGCGGTAAAGACCTGCCGTCAATTGCGCGAGAGCTTCTTGCTCCGCTTCGCGCGTTGCTCGACGAAGGAAAATCGAGAAGCCCGCGATGAATGACGGCTCTCGCCTCGACCCACCCGCCCGCGTGCTCGTAACAAAAATTGGACTCGACGGACACGATCGCGGAAGCCGTATCGTCGCGGCCTATCTGCGCGACGCAGGCATGGAGGTAATCTACACGCCTCCCTGGCAGACGATCGATGGCATCGTAAAGCTCGCAACCGAAGAGGACGTTGACGTGATTGGCCTAAGCTCGCTGGCGACCGACCACCTCATTATCCCCCAATTTCTGATCGCCCTGCGAAACGCCGGTCTCGACCATATCGGCGTCGTTGTGGGCGGCATTATTCCTGATGACGAGCGCCCCGCGTTGATCGAGGCCGGCGTCAAAGGAATTTTCGGCCCCGGATCGTCGCGCGCGATCATTGTCGATCAGGTAGCCGAGACAGCGCGGAAGGCGCGTCAGTTGAGAAATGCAAGCCTTTGGGAGGGCGCCCGATGACGAAGGAGGCTGTTCAACTTTCCTTGCCCGGGTTCGACCAGGCTTTCGGTCAATGGCGAACCGAGTACCAGCAGCAGGTCGAAAACGATCGCACGATCCGCAATCGCTCGGGCGTCGAGATCAATCCGCTATACACTTCGCGCGACTGGAGCGGCGAACGGTATCTCGCCGATCTTGGTTTTCCCGGTCAGTACCCCTATACGCGTGGCATTTATCCGACCATGCACCGCGGCAGAACCTGGACACAGCGTCAGCTTATCGGTCTCGGTACGCCCGAAGACTACAATCGGCGCGTCCGCAATATTCTCGATCACGGCGCCACGGCGATCAGCTTGCTCCCCTGCAATTCAGGTTTCCGCGGTATCGATTGCGATGAGGTCGATCCGGTCGTACTCGGAACATGCGGCACCGTGGTCAACACATCGGATCACATGGATCAGGCCTTGGCCGGGGTAGCGCTGGGGAAGATATCGACTGCGATGAACGATCCATCGCCCTTTACGCTGTTGGCGTTCACGCTGGGCGTTGCCAAGAGACGTGGCATTCCTTGGACGGCGATTTCTGGAACATCAAACCAGAGCGACTACCTGTCTCATTTCATCGCCAACCACATGTTCTATCGCCTGTCGCTTCCAGGCTCCCGGCGGGTGCTTCTGGATCACATCGATTTCTGCAGGCAACACGTTCCCAACTGGAATCCAGTCTCCGTGGTTGGGCAACACATGCAACAGGCGGGGGCCACGCCCGCACAGACGATGGGCTTCACGCTCTCGACGGCTTTGCAGTACGCCCAGGATTGCATCGAGCGCGGCATGGACATCGATCTGACGCTCCGACGCTTCACATTCTTTTTTGATATTTCGATCAGCTTCTTTGAGGAAATCGCGAAATTCCGCGCCGGCCGCCGTATCTGGGCACGGCTCGCCCGTGAGCGCCTGGGCGCCAAAAACCCGGCCTCATGGCGATTTAAATTTCACGGGCAAACCTCCGGGGTCGATCTCACCGAACAGCAGCCGCTTAACAACATTGCGCGCGTAACGGCACAGGCGATTGCCGGGATTCTGAGCGGTCTGCAATCCATGCACACCGATGCGTATGACGAGGCAACCTCAACCCCGACAGAGGATTTGGCGCGAATTGCGGTCGCGACACAGAACATCCTGCGCGAGGAAGCCCATCTTTGCGACGTCATCGATCCTCTCGGCGGTTCTTATTATATCGAGACGCTGACTGATCGAATGGAAGAAGAGATCGAAGCCGTCATCAAGAGGATCGACGCCGCAGGTGGAATGTACAAGGCCGCCGAAGCCGGCCTAGTCCAAACGATGATCGGAGAGTCCGCGCTGGCCTTTCAGGAGCAGATCGAGTTCAGGCCAACAGAAGGTCGTCGGCGTCAACTGCTATCAGGACGACGAGGACACTCGCTCCATCAGGGCAACCGAACGGCCGGATCTCGCGCGCATGAAAGAGCATGTAAGGCGTTTCACGGCGTACAAGGAGCAGCGAAGCCAGGACGACGTCCGGCGCGGGCTCGACGCTATCGCCCGCGCGGCCAACAGCCCGTCCGAAAACATCTACGCCAGGGTCGTCGAAGCCGCGGAGCTTGGCGTCACGCATGGCGAGATCGTCAGTTGCCTGCGTCGCGAGTTGGGTTTCGGGCAACCGCTTATTGTCGCCTGATATGGCCAAAGAGGGGCCGAAGCTGTCAAACCTTGACCCGCTGTTCGAACGGCTGGTCGCGGGTGATCGCGCTGCGCTGGCACGCTGCATCACGTTGATCGATGATAGGGAACTGGGTGCCGCTGTTCGTCAGCGCATTCATCCGATCGCTGGCCGGGCCACCGTTGTGGGCTTCACGGGAGCCCCTGGTGTTGGCAAGTCGACATTGGTTGACGCCTATATCGCCAAGTTGCGACTCGTCGGAAAATCGGTGGCCGTCGCGGCGATAGACCCCTCTAGTCCGTTTTCAGGCGGCGCCGTGCTTGGCGACCGGATTCGGATGCACCGGCACACGAGCGATCCCGGTGTCTTCATTCGTTCAATTGCGTCGCGCGGTCATCTGGGAGGTCTGTCCGAAAACATACAATGGACGATTGACGCCATGGACGCCGCAGGAATGGACGTCGTGATCGTCGAAACGGTCGGTACGGGTCAGTCGGAGGTCGATATTGTGGAGATCGCAGACACTTGCGTAGTCGTGTGTGCTCCAGGCCTCGGTGACGACGTTCAGGCGATTAAGGCAGGGATTCTGGAAATTGCGGACGTGCTTGTGGTCAACAAGGTTGATCTGCCTCATGCCGAGGTCACGGCGGCTCAACTCAGGAACATGCTGAAATTGCGTGAAACGAACCGAAAAAATATTCCTATCGTCATGACGTCAGCGACCCTGGACCAGGGCTTGGATGACCTTTGTGGATCCATTGAACGAAGCGTGCAAAAATCCCCTCAAGAAAAGCAACGGCTGCATGCCAGGCGCATGCAACGTTTGATTGCTCAGACGGCGGCTGCCCTGACTCGCCGCATGGTTTTGGAATGCCCGCCAGATCAAATTGCGGCCTTGGTCAGCTCCACTATAAGGGGCGAATCCAACCTTGAGGAGGCGGCAATGCGAATGCTGAAAGAATTATTTCAAAAGCCGAACGACCAAATCGATTTATCACGATAGAATCGACATGAAGGTCGCGAGGGTACATGGCTGTGTGAATAGGCGTCATTGACCCCTTTGCCGCTCGGAACATCAATAGCTTAGCTCGCCGATCGGCGTCGGGATCCCACGCCGATCAACAAATTCCTCGATTATGGTGGGCGCCTGCGAGCATCAATGATCTTTCGATCCATGAAGAACGCGCGGCTCTTTCATTGGGATATCGGGCCCCGCCGGCCGGACGAGCATCCTGGCTTAGGCGATCTCTTTAATGGTTGATTACCTCTGCACGATGGCGTTGCATCCGGGTGCTATCAATCGGATGACTGGATGAAGCTTTTCGCCTTCGGATTCGGATTTACGGCGCTGCGGCTCGTCGACATCTATGCCGACGAATTCGAGAGGATTTCCGGCACCGTCCGCCACGCCGAGAAGCGCGACGAGCTTCATCGACAGAAGCTCGATGCGTACCTATTCGACGACGTCGAGCATTCAGAGATCGCCTCGCGCATCAAGGAAGCCGACGTCCTCCTTGTCTCCGTGCCGCCGGGGCGGTCCGAGGATCCCGTATTGTCCGCGTTCGGCCAGCAGATCGAGGCCAGCACCGCGCGACAGGTCGTTTATCTATCTACCGTCGGCGTATACGGCGATCACGGCGGGGCGTGGATCGACGAGGACACCGCGGTCTCGCCGCAGGTCGATCGGGCCCATGCACGGGTCACTGCCGAACGACGATGGAAGGACGTCGCCGGCGACAGGCTCGCGGTCCTTCGCCTTGCCGGCATCTACGGTCCGAGACGGAACGCGCTGGCGCGGTTACGCGACGGCAATGCTCGCCGGATTGTCAAACCTGGTCAGGTCTTCAACCGCATCCATGTCGACGACGCGGCGCAGGCCGCGATGGCGGCGATCAATCACCACAAGGGCGGCACGTGGAACGTCTGCGACGACGAGCCGGCACCGCCGCAGGACGTCATCGCCTACGCAGCTTCGCTGATGGGCATTAAACCGCCGGCCACCGAAGACTTCGCCACCGCTAAAATGACGCCGATGGCGCGAAGTTTCTACGCCACGAACAACAAGATCTCCAACGCGCGTCTGAAACGCGACCTAGGCGTCGAACTCGCCTACCCGACCTATCGCGAAGGCCTGGAGCAATTGTGGAACGCGGGCGAAGGCCGTCCAGTTTGACCGAGACCCTGAAGATTCCCACGAAATTCTCTCTGCAGGAGATCTGGCTAAGGAGAATAACGGCCTTGCGCTCCGTCGTAGGGATTAAGCGTTCGGCCTCTTCTCGCGTCGAGACATAGAACTACCCTGAAACGCAAAAGGCCCCAGAAGGGGCCTTTGAAATTCATACCGCGTCTTTTGCTGCCTTGACCGGGCGCGCTCTGACGATTTTTCGAGCCGGTTTGGCTTTGAACATCATCGGCTCGCCGTTGAAAGGGTTTGTACCTGCACGTGCCTTGGTGGCGGGCTTCTTTATGACGACGAACTTGGCAAACCCAGGAACCAGGAATACGCCAGTTTTCTTCAGTTCCTTATAGCCGATGGTCGCCAGCGTCTCCAGAACCCCCTTAACGTCCTTTTTTGCTAATTCGTTGTTGGCAGCGATCTTCTCGATCAACTGCGACTTTGTCATCTGCACTGCCATTTTGTCCCCTGTATGTTGATTCGCGCCACGGACAGTATTTGGAATCCCGCCCAGAAACTGCGTCTGTCGCGATCTACACAGCTATGTTGGTGCGCTTGGCCATTCCAGCTTTCCTATCGCACCCCGCACTGGGCTTACCAGATGACTTTTGCGAAGACCTCCGTTTCATACCGCTGGATGCAATGTGCGAGCTGACGGTAGCTCGAACCACGGTCGATTGCTCAAATACGCTTGCTGAGCTGCTCAAACTCGGCATCAAGGTCAGCCAGGCCATGGGAGATACATGCCGTGGCGGCCCAAAGTCCCCTCCCCGACCTGGCGTAGCTTCCTGCACAACCATCTGACGGACATTGCGGCAATCGACATGTTTGTGGTGGCAAAGCCACGCACGGGCAAGCGCAATCAGATCCCAGTTACAGCCAAAAGCATCCTCTTCAGTAGCTTGCGGGCTTGCGATGTTCACTATATGTTCCGATATTCGCGCAAACCCAATCGATTCTCCCAACCAATCCGTTATGCCAGATCAGATCGTCATCACTGAGAAAAGCAGTCAGGCGAAAGACGTGGGCGCCGCCGTCGGTTCTCGCTACGGGGATATCCTGCCGGCCGAGGGGCATTTGTTCGACCTGCTCGAACCAGAGGATGTTGTGCCGGCTTGGAAACGCTGGTCGCCAATACTTCTGCGGCCGGACGGTCTTTACGACACTCGCCCAACAACGGGCGGAAACAAAGCCGCCAAGCTCAAAGCGATTCGAGAGGCTCTGCGCTCCGCCAAGCGGGTTTGGCTCGCCACCGATTGCGATCGCGAAGGTCAACTCATCGGTCAGGAAATTCTTGAGCATTACAAGTACCGCGGCGAAGTTATGCGGGTGCTGTTCACAGCACAGGACGCGCAGACAATTCGCACCGCATTTGATCGGGCAAAGCCAAATACCGAATATGCTCACCTTTACTCCGCCGCAGTCGCTCGCCGGCAGGCCGATCAGATTTACAATTTATCTCTCACCCGCACTGCGACCGTCATCCTGGGCCGAGGCGCGCGTGGCGTCATCGGAGTTGGGCGCGTAAAAACGCCGACCTTGGCAATCGTTTGCAGGCGAGAGTTGGAAATCCGGAATTTCGTGCCGCTTGCCTATTTTGAAGTTGTCGCCACCGCGAAGGTTGCGGGAGGCCAATTCCAGATGCGGCACGCGCCTCAGGACCGAATTGTTCGGCGCGAGATAGCCGAGGACGTCGCCAAAGCAGCCGAAGGCTTCGAGGGCGCGCTCGCTGTGCGCGTCGAAGATAAGCGACAGGGGCCGCCCAAGTTGCATGATTTGCCGTCACTGCAGAAACTATGCAGCTCACGCTTCGGCTGGTCGGCCAGCAAAACGCTCGGGGTGGCGCAGGAGCTCTATGACGGTCAGGGCAAGAAGATCATCACTTACCCACGCGCCGAGGTGCGCTATCTGCCGGCGAGCTTGATTTCGGACGTGCCGCGGATCGTGGGCGGACTACGTTTGGGGCAATCATTCAGCGCAATCCCAGTGCCGGAGCCGCCGATTATCCGTAGGGGCGCGAGCGGCACCTTTCACGACAAGGGGCTGGAGGGTGCCAGCCATCACGCCGTTATTCCCAACGTCAACACGATCGACAAATTGCGCGAGGTCTGGCCTCGTCTTTCGTCCGACGAGAAGAAACTGTTCGACGTTATCGCGCGGGCCTATCTGTCAGCGATGATGCCCGACTTTCGCTACCGGCAGACGAGCGCAACGCTCGATGTGCGTGGCTTCGAATTCCGCGCCGCCGGTCGTCAGCCCATCGATCTCGGCTGGCGAGCAGCCTTCCCGGACTGGCAACCCGCCGACGAAAAGGGCGACGAGGCACAATTGCTGCCGCCACTGCACAACGGCGAGACCGCGATGCTGCAGGATCCAAAAATTGAGAACAAGGAGACCCGACCGCCGCCGCGTTATAACGAAGGCACTCTGATCGAGGCAATGCAAAATGCCTGGCGTTTTGTCGACGATGGGGTTCTTCGGGAACGCCTGAAGGAAGCCAAGGGTATTGGCACGCCGGCGACCCGAGCCGAGATCATCGGCGGATTGAAGAAGCAGGGTTTTCTAATAGCCCAGGGAAAGAATATTGTGCCGACCGAGACCGGCCTGTCGCTGTTCGGCGTTCTCAAACAGGCCGATCCGGCGCTGGTCGATCCGGGCGTGACGGCACAACTTGAGTGCCTGCTCGACGATGTCGTTGTCGGCAAACAAGAGATGGTCGGGGCGATTGACGCTGTGTGCGATGTCGCCGAACGCATCATCGGCAGGCTGAAGGAGAGTGCCGCTGCCGGAGGACCTCCGTTGCGTGGCGACGTAGTCGGCAACGGCGCGGCGGCGTATCCGCCAACCCCTGCGATGAAGCGCTTTGCCGAAAGCCTTAGCCGGCAGAAACGCATCAAGCCACCGCCCGGCTACAAGACGTCGATATCGATATGCCGCAAATTTCTCAGCGAACACACGCCCAAAAAAGCCGATGGAGAAACGGCTGGGAAGCAAGAACCCAGACCGGTAAGTCCGGCACAGTTGTTGTACGCCAAGAAGATCGCGCAGGGGAAAGGCCTGATCGTCCCCGACGAGGCCAAGGCCAACTCGGCTGCCATGTCCGCGTGGATCGGCTCGAACCAAGTCACAAAGCGCCGCAAGAGCGGTCGCAAGACCGCATGCAAGCCGACGGGATCAATTGCGCCTCAATCGGCAGCGCCGACGAAGAGGTCTCGGAAACCCAAGGCCGATGCCGTCGAAGCGACCCCTGCTCCGCCAAATCTCGGAACAGGTACACCCCTACGAATTCCTTATGGGAACAAGGAGGTCGCTCTGAAGCTCGGTGCTCGTTACCGCACAGGGGGATGGTATGCTCCGCCGGGAGTTGATCTTTCTGCATTCGGCGAGCGGGGATGGCTGTAACGACCGGCCGCTTTTGTTGGCGACCCAAGAGGTATCTATCGCCCAGTTTGCATCGGCAGCACAAGAACATTTGCGTCCCCGGCGTGTCCCCAGCACAAATCGAGTCACACGTCGTGCAGCCAAAAAATGCCAGAAATACCTGATTTAAATGGCGGGCCATTTCTCTTACGGACATTTTGCCTTGTTCATTAGATGCAACTCTGCTCAGGGCGAGATGGGCTTTCCAGCGCTGCACGCGACGGATCAGCTATTCGCATTGGGGAATGTTTCCAACTGCAACGAAATCCCCGAGATAGCGCCCTACGAGATATCTGGCGATCATCACGAGCAGATGCGGACCGTCGCGGAAGGTAACTTCGTGTTCGCCGCGTCGGAGGGGACGTTCGGCGGTAAGCCCACGGCGTTCTTCGATCTCTTCCGCGTCGACAACGGCAAGGTTGCCGAGCATTGGGACGTCATGGCCGACATCCCTGCCACGATGGCGCACGGCAACGAAAGTTCTGAGCCGTATGTGATCACTGCGCTGGCGCAGCGATGGTCGGGGCTGTTTTCTCATTCAGCCGCTAACGCGGTTGCCCAGCTGAAATCATAATGCGCGCTCAATCCTTTCATCGCGACGACTGCACCCAGAACGCGGATGATCTGCAATAGCGTCCTCGTCGAGAAACCTTATTGAAAAGCGTCATATGATCTTCCGCTTTTGCGTAATCATATCGTCAGCGCGTCGGGCGGCATCGGACCTAGCGCCGGTGGCCTAGACGAATCCCAAGCTTGAGCGCCTTCTGCCGCAACGAACCCACACTACGTTTTGTCAGCTTCGCAATTTTAACGACGGGTGTTTTCGCCTTTGAGTGCGCACGCAACTCCTTCACATCGGCTTTGGTGTATTCGCGACGCACGACGGTCTTCTTCTTTGCTTTTTTAGGCACTTAGTATTCCTTAATTGTGAGGCGGCCTTAGTACCACAGACAGCCTGAGCAGCAAGCGTCATCGGCTTTAACGCCGAGCCCCGTGGCCGCTTCTTGTCCCCACAGCCGCGCCACGCGGACATAACAAAACATGATACTCTTGGTATGAAGACATTTGCAGGTATTGTCCTTGCCGCTCTGTCGATAGCCAGGCGTGACTCATCGATTAGCGTCACCTTTCCCAACGCCACGGTTCTTGCAGCTCCCGCTCCGCCTCATATCGCAACAGCTGCTAAGCCGCCGAAACGAACCCACCAGTAAGTTTCGATGCGCGGACTCCGGGAGAGGCCTACTCCACAATAGCTTGGCGCCGACACCGCCCGGCGTTCCGGTAACGATGACGTCCCTGGCAGCAAGGGAACAGTCGACCTCGAACTGAGGCCCTAATGCGTCACGCCGAGTTGCCGTAGTAGTGGCCGTATACCGCGTGCGTGATCTCGCTCCTGAGCTTCGACATCCGCTCCGAATGCTTGTCCAGATCGCCGGGCTTATCGAAGAATATCTTCGAGGTCATCTTGTCGCGCGAAGTGTGGATCAGTCGATCGTTGGTCGTCCCTGCCACCCAGAGGCCGTGCACCACGCGCGTCCTGACCTCGTTGATCTGGCGGCATTCGTTGATGAGCTTCTCGATGGTCGGCTCCGGCCTGCCGTCCGCCTCCTGGGCTGAGAGCGCCAGCATCGTCGAGCACAATCGCGCGAAATCGATGTTCGCGGTTACCATGTCGGCGACCTGATCGCCCATCCCCGCTTTCTCGCCAACATGGTGGCGGATCGTGTACTCGAGTTGCGAAAACTCGAAGATGAATTGACCGATTTCCTTGTATAGCGGGCCGGGATCGACGTATTCAAACGGCGGAAAATAGGGCGGCAGCGGCATAGCTCAGAACTCGTCCAATTGGGAAGGATCAGCTTTGATTGATGGCTGAACGCAGGGCGTAAACTTTCTCCTGCTTCGCGGACATCATCCTGTCTCGATGTCTCTAAAGAAGTTCCAATATTCGGTCCATTGGCTCGACCAAAGCGTAGCCCGAGTTTTCGTATCGAGTACCGACCTGAGACTTGAATTGTTTGCTCCAAAGCTCTTCAACGAACGGAATCATCTGAACAGCAATCCCGATGCCCGGATACAACAAACCGCGGTCGCCTTCCGCCACTTCAATCACTAGGCCGCCGCTATTGCCGAAATAGACCGGGCAATCAATTACGATCTTTCCATCATCAGTTTTGCCTGCGACGATCCCAGTACGCAAAAGAGGCTTCGACTTATCTAAACTCGCGTTAGTCCTTGAAAGAGAGGTGGGATACCCGAACAAGAAAATCGAATTCGACACGTAAACATCGTCGATGCGCTGTATGCCATCGACCGGGAGGCCGAGCAATTGTGCGCCAGGAGGCAATGCGCCCGTAACATACTTCACCCCTGGGACTAATAAGGACGTTCGATCCGTGGCGCTCACATAATTCGCGAGTTTGCACACTGCAACGTCAGCTGTGTGGTGCCTTTTAAGGTCACCGTTAGGAAACAGCGTCGCACAATCCAATTCAAAATTGATTTTCGACTTCAAGTCCGATGCAAGCGCAGTCAGATCGACCCGACCGGAATGATATTGGGTGTGATCTTTGAACAGCACGTGCCGCGCCGTGACCAAATACAGTGATTGTTCCGTATTGAGGAAGAACCCGCTTCCGGTGCCGCCGCCGTCTATCGAAATAAAAACGGGGTATGTCAGGTTGTCTTTGTTTGGAAGGCCCACATTCAACTCCTCAATAATACGAAAATCTACTTCGAAGCGACTTCGCTGTCCGCTGAAGTCACGTAGCTGCCGAGGCCGCGACGCGGTCGCCGGTGTCCGTCAACTCGGATTGATCTCTCTTTCCGTACATGAAATCGGCGATCTGAAACCGTTTCCTGCTCGTCCGCGAATGCGGATGCCAAAGATCAAGCCGGTGTTCGAACCTGCTGGCCTGTGCGTAGATGACGCTCACCGCGATCGTATCCAACTGGTAGAGCCAGCCTCCCAGCACGCTTCCGCCGGGGTCCGTTTTCCAGACATGCAGATCCGATCGACCTATTCCGCCGTCGTGGCGTCCGAACTGCAGGTGGACCTCGGCATGCGGCCGGCTCGACATGATCGCATTGGAAAACGGTTCAAACGGGATCGGCACATCGTGGCCGTTCGCCTTGGCCTCGGCGATCATGCAGCCTGTCAGCTTAAGGAAGAACAGATGGACGTCGATCATCTGGCGCTTTGTCGAATAGCCGAAGATGCGGTTGCAGCGGACCCACTGCCCGACCTTCAGTTGCCGCAAACGCATTCGGTCCGACATGGCCTCCCAGGCGAAGTCGTGGGGCTGCGTGCGGGCGTTGTTGCAATGGGAGCAGATGCGCACCGGATTCTTGAGGATCTTCGCGTCGAGGCTTCCGACTGGCTGATTCCTCTTGTGCAGATCGTGGTAGTAGAAGGGCTCGCCCTGCGAAGGCTTTCCCAGGACGGCAAGGAGGTCGCTTCGCTTCGTCTTGTGCTCTCCGGAATCCGCCTTGTTCTTCTTGCAGATCCAGCAAAGCGGCTCGGCGACCGCCCGGTCCGCGACGTTCGCCGCCAACGCATCCATCGCCATCGTCGTTCCCTCCTAATGCGACTTCAGCTGTCTGGTCGGGAACTGCTTCTGCCAGGTCTCAACCAGGAAGAGAGATGCGGTGCTCGCCGAGTGGATCGCGAGCCTTGCGATGCGGGAGTTGATCCGCCGATAGCCGCGCTCGCGGCAGTGCGCGTCGCCGGCGTGGGTCCGGAGCGATCCGATACCGTTCACGACGGAATTCAAACCGCCGAGAATCGTGCGTACGTCGCCGGCGACCTCGTCAGGAACCCCCTGCTTGTCCGGCGTGAGCCCGAGCGGTTCTGTTACGCCGATTATGCGCACAGCTCCCAGCGAGAGCGACAACTTAAATCTCACCATCGGCTGAATAGGCCGGCTGGGCGAGGCACACCACTGTTGTTGTGCATCTTGATGGCGAAGTTCTTGACGAACTCCATGACGTGCGGACGGCCCAGCTCCTTCATGGTCGCGGAGTAAATGACGTTGGGCTGGTCCATCGTGCCCAACCCAGCAAGCAAGCCTCCCTGGTAAACAAGCCTTCTACCCTTCACGCCGACCAAACCCGCCTCTACCTTCACAGGAAATTTGACCTTCGAGTAAATCGTCGCGAATTCTCCGTATCGCTCCAAACACACGACCAGAAGGTCTTCCACGAGCATGGCTTCAACCCAGTTTTCGTCATTCCTATTCCCGCGTCGGATGACTTCGCCGTTGATGCCCCAAATCTCTCCATTCCTGAAATACTGGGTCATGAAGTCGATGGTGCCGTTTGGCCCGTTTACATCCGACATGCCGTACCCATAGGCGTTCGGCTGAATCAGTCCTAGCCCGCCGCCGAAAGAGCTGTACTTTCCAATCGAGTTTTGCAGCATTTGCTCGTTAAGGGGGACGGCGAGCGGCTCTGCCGGAATGACCCGAAGGTAAAGGTAGCTTCGAGCAGGAAACGTCAAATGAAGTTCTCGTCCCTGCAAGGCAGGGTTATTTCTTATGACCCCAAGCGTCTCGTTGTTTAAAAAAAACAAACCCGGAGCGATCTTCGGCGGCGTTCCTTCAAACGCGGGCTGGCTGACAGGTGCGCTGAGATAACTCTTCAGGGCATACGCGAACTCGTCCGCGAGCTTTTTGCGGACATCCTTGATTTCGTCCTTGGAAGCCCCCTGCTTGAGATTGTACGTCACCGCCCAGCGCCTGGACCTATCGACGTCAAACGGCATCCGATCCACTGAGCCATAGGCCGTATTCATGATCGGGATGATTTTGGGCCAGTCGAGCGCCTTCAACGCGTAGCCCAGCTCAACTGCCACGTTGGGATTCATGATGGGACGCAACCCAACCTCTTTGCCGTCTTTGTCTAGTTTAGACTTGGACTCCGCCACCGGGGTCACGTCAGCGATGAATACGCCCGCCGCCTCGATTTTATCGAAGATGGCGACTGTGATGTCCACCCACCCGGTCTTGCCTTTGGTGTCATGGTCGAGGTGGAGCTGCATGCGCCTGTCGGTATCGCTGGGTTCCTCCAGGGCGGAGGGCTCCTTGAGGGTCTTGATTGCATCATTGAGGGCGTCGCGGACGAAGTAATGCGAGATATCCGCATCGTGGTCGCTTTGCCATGACCAGAAAACCTTCATGTCCTGGCCCCCTGCTTTGCGATGGTCTCTTT
This sequence comes from uncultured Alphaproteobacteria bacterium, assembly GCA_963761895.1. Lineage (GTDB taxonomy): Bacteria > Pseudomonadota > Alphaproteobacteria > Rhizobiales > Xanthobacteraceae > Bradyrhizobium. The sequence goes on along the minus strand of CAVXIL010000003.1, from coordinate 2,673,223 downwards.
GGCCCGGCTCACGAATTGCTCGATATGCTCCCGTTGCGCGAATAGACCGACGCTCAACGGCCGGCTGACGTACTCCTCGAAGTGCGGAGTTGCCACTGGGTTGTCCGGACTTCGCAGGCACTCGATCCCGTAGAGATAGGTCTCGTAGGCGATCATGTCGGCGCCTTGCAGGGCCACCGTGCTTTTCACAGGCATGAAGCCGACCCGTTCAATTTCCGGCAATTCCCTTTTGAGCTGCCTGAACATCTCGGCAAGCTGGTTGAGCTGGGGCTCCGTCCCGCGGTCGAAATATATGTCGATTGGCTCGCCTGGCTTGTGCCCGCGAATAACGCCAGTCACGGTCTCAACACATTTGAAGAAGCAGAATTCGAGCGGCGTGCCGAGTTGCTCGATCACATCGGGTTCAAAAACCACCTCCTGCCAAGCTGCCGTATCCGCAGCCACGGCGACCGTAACGAAGCCGATGTCTAGAATGACCTTCCGGAAGAGATAGGTTGCGCGGTCCCGTTCAGCCAAGTTATATGAGGCGAACTCGTCCCAAGCGTTCCTGCAGGGCGCCAGATGAAACTGCTCCAGCGGTGGTTTACCGGGCACCGGGTCTTTGAGCAAAGCCAACCAGCGTCTTTCGAACTCATCCCACTGCTGATCGGTACCGAGAAGGCCACCCATCGCTACCACGGGCGAACCGTCATGAGTGCCGCTGTCGTCGAAGAATGCGCCTAACATCATACAACCCAAAGATTTTGATCAGGATAACCACAGCTTCCACGCACCGTACAAGGCACTGGCCCCAGCGAAAAGCCACCCGCTCCGCAAAATAGGTTGAGGACGGTTGGCGAGGTGGGCAAGCCACGCCAACCAGGCCATCAGCAGACCCCCGCCGGCTGCCCCATAGTTCTTCTTGAAGTCGCCATTGCACTTCGCGATTTCGACCAAATCCGAATATCTAGCATCCTGCTCTGACACGCCGACCTCCTGTCTTGCGCCGCTCTGTTGCGACCGTGCAAAAACCGCAACGCACCCGCACGTTAAGGGCTATGGCGACGCGTCAACCGCTGCAACGCACCGCCTTCCGCTGAAGTTATCAGCGGTCCCTGAATCTAATACTAAATGAGAGGTTAACTCCAGATTTCGCCAGTTATCTCAGTGGCTTATGGACGCTATGGCGTCGGGATAGTGGCATTAGGGCCCCTGATTTGTCCGACGACACAAGACCCGGATTCGGCTTTTCCGACTCTAGGATTCGAACCTCAACCACTGTCTTTGGTGACCATCATGCACCGAGCGGGAGTTCTGACAATCCGTGAAACGATGTGTGGTACAGAACTGCAACCACGGCCGGAATGCTCACTGCGCCCGATACGGCGCGTCAGCCAGAGAGTCGAACTTCCAGCCATCCACGACCGTTACAACATGCCGTGGACCGTCCTGGACGATCGTGCCACGATGCCCAAACTGGTCAGCCAGGATCAGCGCCGTATAAGCGAACGTGGCGCAATTGCTCCAGACCACCTCACCGCACCGCCACTGACGTAACGGAAGTCCCGCGCGTACCAGTTTTGCGGAGCGATGATGACGCGCTTGTGGGTCTCGTTCATCACCCGAACCGCCCACTCCGGCGGGACCAATTCCATCTTGGGCGAAGTGTTAAATTCTGAGAACGTCACCATTCACAGATGCCGATACTCGGCATCTCCCTTCCCACGGGAAAACAGAGCCCACCTCGCCCGCGTCCGCGCCCTTCCATGCTGCATCAGTGGCGAACCGGCCGAACATCATCATCCCGAAGGGTTTAGGCTGGGGCACTGGCATGGGCCAGAAAGCCCCAGATGAGACGGTCATTCCGCTTGGTCGCCGTTTCCACGACGAGTACCACCTGTCTGTACCGAAAACCTTATCCGAGTTGATGACGTGGTGGAATTTCCTAAGCTGGCGGAATGATCGGACTGTTCCGTTTCGTCCTGGCCGTCCTGGCCTCGCCATTCAAGTCGAAGGTGCGGCTTGAGGCTGAGAACGCAGTGCTTCGACATCAGCTGGTTGTCTTGAGGCGCGGGCTGCATGGTCGCGTCCGGCTCACGAACCATGATCGCTGGTTCCTTGTCCAGCTGTATCGCTGGTTTCCGGCGATCCTGCAGGTTCTCACAATCATCCGGCCCGAGACGCTCCTTCGTTGGCATCGGGCCGGCTTTCGCGGCTACTGGCGTTGGAAGTCGCGCCCACAGGGAGGGCGGCCGCAGATCGACACGGAGCTGCGCGGATTGATCCGGCGGATGAGCATCGAGAATCCGCTTTGGGGCGCGCCACGCATCCACGGGGAACTGCTCAAGCTCGGGTTTGAGGTCGCGCAGTCGAGCGTCGCCAAGTACATGGTCAAACGACGGGAGCCGCCCAGCCAGGGATGGCGGACCTTCTTGCATAACCACGCGCCGGACATTGCCGCGATGGACCTGTTCGTTGTCCCAACCATCGGTTTCGACCTGCTCTACGCCTACATCATAGCGCGGGTCGATCGCAGAGAGCTGGTCTGGATCAGCGTCACAGCACATCCGACGGCCGAATGGATTGCGCGCCAGATCACAGAAGCATTCCCGTGGAATGAAGCGCCGCGCGACCTCATCCGCGATCGCGACCGGATCTATGGCAGCGTCGTCACACGTCGACTGCGTGCCATGGGCATTCGGGACAAGCCGATTGCACCGGCCTCGCCCTGGCAGAATGGCTTTGTCGAACGCCTGATCGGATCGATCCGGCGTGAATGTGTGGACCACGTCATTGTCCTGGGCGAGGCGCATCTGCGCCGAATTCTGAAATCTTACTCCGCCTACTACAATTGCGTCAGAACACATCGATCCTTGAACAAGGATGCTCCGGTCACTCGCCAAATTCAGCGAATCGGAAGCATCAAATCACACGCCATCCTTGGCGGACTTCATCACTGCTACGCCCGAGCTTAAGTTTTCGGTACACACAATGGTCGCGATCGGGAAATCGAGATTTCCGAATATCCCTGCTGAAACCTTTTGACGTAATTTTCGCGTGATTGCCCCGGAATCGCCCCCGCGCCGCAGGGATTCACGACACAGTTTCTGACGAATAGCTACCGGCCTCGCTGCAGAGGTCGGAGTCCGAGTATGCGCTTTGTTAGTTTTGTTAGTCGGCCTTGGTGGCAGCGCGCCTGGCTGGCGCTGTTCGGGAAGAGTGGCGCTGTTGGCACGGCATACGCACTCGTCGGGCTTGGCGTCGTCGCGCTCCTCATTGGCGACTATCTCAGCGCCCTCGCTTGGGCAGTCCACGAGATCGATAAGCAGACTAGCGATGAATGAGCGGTCGCAGCAAGACCGCGCCGTTCAGTGCGAAGTGGCTTTGGCCTCGCGGAAATCGATCCTAAAAGGGTTTACCGGATGGTCTTTCTCAACCGACGAAACGACCCGAGTATCCTTCCCTATTGGATAGGCCGTGCAGCTTGATCTTCATAAGCGCGGCGGTCTTGCTCATTCTGGCTTTGTGGATCGCTTTCGTGCGAAAGGAGGAACGCAACGGCGAATGGCGGTCACATTTTGGCAGGATGCGGCGCTGGAAATCGGGCGTGTGGCAGTATCGCCCGATGACCGATGATGAGATTGTCGACGAAAATAGTCGCGATGCGTGGTGACGGTTGCTTCCCGGCCACCGTCCAGTTGGTGCCGTCGCAATAGGCCAGAAAGGGATTTGTGCTGGAGCCGGTTAGCACGAACTGGCGCCCTCACCTTTCATCGTCCGGATCGTGGCCAAGTCCGCAACGGCTGGCGTGAACCGGCGCCCTTCACCTCTCCTCGTCCGGACGATGCCAAGAGCCTTCACGCGCTGCTTTCGCGCGTCCCGCGGGTGCTGGCCGAATTAGGCCACTCGCCGATTCAAAACAGGCCGCTCTTTTAAAGCAGAATTTAATTGGATCGGCGGACTGCAAGCCCACATCAAAATCGTGTCGGACATAACGCCCCGGCACTTCTAAGCTTCGCCCCCAGTTCTGCCCCGCGGTGGGGCCGATTCTTTTGACGCTCGCAAAAAAACCCGCCGTGGAGGGGGGCCAATCCCGGCGCGGTTTCTTGCTTTTAGTGCGCCGCGCTGAGAACACAGCGCGAAGAGTGTACCATGCGCCAAGAATTCGTTTTCCTCGCTGTGACCGTGGTTAGTCTTGTCCTGCTTTGCTCTGGCCTGCTCTCTATCGCATTTAGCTGAGTCTTGGGGGCGGCGCTCCGCCCTCACCTCTCATCGTCCGGATGATGCCAAGCCCTCAAGGCGCGCCAGCACGCTTGGACATCTGAACGAAAACGTGAGGTTTGCGCACCTTGTGGTCGAGTCTCCCCGCTACCATGATGGTAAGAAGGGGGCCCCAAACTCGGGAGACCCATCATGCGAGGGTTAATCGCGACGATAGCATTGCTGGCCGTGGCCGACACTTCGGTAGCGATTGCGCAGACGGTTGGTTCGCGAAATCCAGCCCCAGCTCCGTTGATGAGCTCGAACCAGCAATCGATACCGGAGGCGCCGATCGGGCATCGACAGCCGCGTGTTGATCAAGTGCCCTCGGAGAAGAACCTGATGGATGATCCGAACGATCCAATCAATCGCGAGAACGCGGAGCTCGACCGCATGACTAAGGGCATTTGCCGCGGTTGCTAAATACTGGCGCCCGTTGATCCGGCGCTAAGGAAAAACCCGCCGCACGTCAAATCACGCCTTGAGGGTTTGATTCCCCTCTTGGGCTTTTCTCCCCATCGTCTTGACCGTCGCATCTTCCCGGCTACGGCGGTCATTTTTGCGTGTTCCGGTTTGATATGACAGGGATGCTGCCTAGCAGCTAAGCCCACTCGGCCTGATATTGGCGGAATGAGCGATTTTCTGTTCCGTTGCCAGACCAAGGGATGCGGTGCCGAATACGGCGTGATTTTTCGAGCTACACCGCCAGACGCCATACCCAAATGCGTAGAGTGCGATAGCCCGTTTCCGCCAACCACCGATGGGCTTTGGCTTCACTACCAACCGGCATGGCCCGTAGCAGCTCTTAGCTCTCCAGACGCGTCGGTGTGACCGACAGGCCACGCGGGAAAAACCCGCCGGGCGTGAACCGGCGCACTCATCTCTCATCGTCCGGATCGTGCCCAAGTCCGCAACGGCGGGAGGGTGGTTGGCAGGCCTCAGCTGCCCCCGCGCTGGGGCCGTTTCTTTAGGTCTTTGGGCAAAGAAAAACCCGCCGAGGGTGAACCGGCGGGCGAGTGCGGGAGAAAGCCTCTCAGCCAACCCGTAGATTTTCCGCGGATGTTTTTCCGCGGTTCTCCATCTCTTCGTAGCTCACCTTGGCACCCTCATTGAGGCTGCTCAGGCCGGCTCGTTCCACGGCCGAGATGTGCACAAACACGTCTTTGCCGCCCTTATCGGGCTGAATAAATCCAAACCCCTTGGTTGCATTGAACCACTTCACAGTACCTGTCGCCACGTTACAATCTCCCTGAGAAAAACAATTGTTGCAGTAGGTTGCTGAAATGTGGGTTGAATAAGGCAAAACCCGCCGGCGTGACCCAGCGCCCTCACCTCTCATCGTTCGGATGAGCCCATCGCCTACCGGTTTGGCGTTCTTGGCCGGACCGAAATCTAAAATTCAATTTAATGGTGTCGGCGGATTGCGAACCCACATCAGCTTACGCGCGTCCCAATCCGTATTTCCCGAAGAGCAAGGCGATGACCGAGGCAGTCACGGCACTATGTGTCTTTTTCAGCATCAGCATTTTCCTGGCTCACGCAATCGACGCGGTTCGCGGGCGCTGGGAGGATTCTAGTTTATGAGCACGCTTGCCGATCTGGACTTTCTTCTCGTGCTGATCGCGACCAGCCTTGGCGCATGTTTGGTGATAGCATTTTGGGAGATCGAGCAATTTCGCGAACGCCGGCGACAACAAAGCCGCCATGCCGTGCGGCCACTACGGAGGCGCTGAGTCTAAGCTATCTCACTCTACTCTTCCGGATGCGCCCAGACGTAAGGCGCAATCTTCCTACTCAGATTTGACACCGTCAAAGCACAACGCCGCGCGAGCGGAGTATGATCGCTCGGCGGCGCTGCGTATTTTCAGCTGGGCACTGAAATCCCCAGCGAGGATATGACTGCACGGGCCGTGCCAAGCTTCATGAAGCTGTAACTTCCCCTCGGTTTGCAACTATGTTATCATAGCAAATGGCAAAATCAAGCTATGATAACATAACTCGTCCGATCAGAAAGCGGTCCGCGGTCACTGGTACCCTCGTGGGCGTCCGGTTGCAGGCCGGACAGATCAAAGCGATCGATGCCTGGGCGGCGAAGCAAGAGCCGCCCGTGACTCGTCCCGAGGCCATCCGCGGCATGGTTGACGCTATGCTCCACATCCTTGCGAAAGACCCAGATGAGAAGCCGGCTAAGAAGGCAAAGGCGAAGTGAAGGGCTGGAAATGGGCCGGAGACCTAAGGGTTCAAATTTGCATCATCACCGCTCTGATCTTCGTCATCTGGATGGTTTTGCGGCAGCAATATTACTGAGCGCCCGCCGCCTTGTCGAGCTCGGGCTGAAAGCGAAGAAATGAGCGACCCACCGCGACGACGCTTCATGCGACCGTGGAAGGTGATCGAGCACGACGAGTTGTATGGGGTTCAGGACGCTACTGGCTTGCAGCTGGCTTCCGTTTACTTTGAAAATGGGACAACCCGTCAATCAACGACGCGTCGACTGTCAAAGGACGAGGCCCGGCGCGTAGCCGCTCAGATCGCGCGGTTGCCGACCCTGCTGCGGATTGAAAAGGGTATCGATCAGGGCGAAGCCTAACACACATTTTGGCAGCTCGGGCTGAAGGCGAAGGGGAAATAGGAATGCTCTCCACGATGGAATATCCGCATTGGTTGATGGTAGCCGGAGCCGTCTTGGTGGTGCTCGGACTTGTCGGTTTTGCATTTCGCCAAAACGGACCGTTGAGCCTGATCATGAGCCTACGGAGGCGAAGGGGAAATGACGCCCGCCTGAATTTGTTGATTTGACAGATTCCCCCGTCTGGGAAACCCTTATCGTTCGCGGGCGTTGCTTTCCTCTTTAAGGAGCAATTTCATGTCAGCCCGCGAACCGTTCCGGCAGCCAGACCAGCCCCGGCCATCAAAGATTTTTACCCTAGAGATTAATGGCAGACCCACGCTCGTCTTCGAAGCAATCGGGCTCGCGGAGGCATGCGAGATTTGTCTTGATGCGGACCTGAAGTCTGATCTGAGGGCTCACCTCTGACGGGATTCCAATCTGCGCCGAAGATGCAACCCTCAGTCCCCGACCGGCAACGCAAGAGGAAATCGCCGCGTTCAAACATGCCGTTAAACTAGCACCGACTTCAGACGAGCCTGCAATGGCCTTTCTCATCAAAATAGATGGCGTGATGGTCGTCGCCGTCGGTCCTCAGAGCCGAAAGCGAAGAAAGCCTGATTTGCCGAAAATGCCAAGCCCTTTGGGGCGGCTTTCGCGCGTCTGGGGCCTTGCGCGCCCGCTCTGGTTGCGCTTGGATGGCTATCGGCCGAGGGGCCAATGATGCGACATCCGGGAATTGTCACCTTTTTGGGTGTGGCTAACTATCGGGCTGATGGCATTCGGCAGCGCCGCATACGTGACAAGTTATTTCATGATCGAAGATTTCATGGCGTTGTTCAAATAATGAGGCATTTATGGCGATCGAAAATTTGAGAGACGAAAATCTTTTGCGCTTCTATGACAACATCCGCGATCAGGTCGAAGCTGATAAGCGCCACAAGCACAAGTTCGCGACAGGTCACTCCGTTAAGGAATACGCTGAGGCTCTTCGCACCGAAATGACCAAACGCCGCTTACAGCACACGCCAATTGAGTGGGATCGGGATCAGTGACGGCTTTGATCTGAGGCTGAAGGCGAAGGGGAAACAAGCCGTGCTCGATCCAACGCCAGATCTGCCGGACGATGCCCTGATCGAAGATGTTCGATTCGCCACGAGAATTAGAAACGCGCTGAATGCCGCCGGACTGAAGACAGTAGGCGAGGTTCGCGAAACGTCGGACGAAATACGGCTGAGTTTCCAGGATCTCGGACAAGGCTCCGTCGCACATTTCCGCGAGACGGTTGGCCTGCCGTCATGCGATGGCGAGGGGCCAAACAGCAAACGGCGACCCTAGCCTTCTAACGCGGTCGTGCCGCCCGCGCGGTGGCGTCGCCCGTTCGTTATTTCAGAGAGAGGCTCTCTTCGCCCTGCAGCGAACCAAGAGGCGCTTCGCGCGCTATAGGCAGAACTGGAGTCGCAACTGATCGCCGCGCGCGATCTTCACTGTCCCGCTCGGCATGCCGCACTCCCCCGCAAAAATTGACTGCCGGCAGAGTAGATCGAAGATTGCTTGCATCGCAAGAACTTCCCGTACTACGTGCTGTCTCCACTCAACCTAAGCTGAGGCTCAGCAACAATGAAGAAACCGCGTCCTCCGTCTCCCAGAAGCGCAAATTCGATCGATAAACATTTCGGCGATCAAATTCGCAACCGAAGGCAGGCGATAAATATGACCCAGGATCACCTCGGACAGGGATTGGGCGTCAGCTTTCAACAAATTCAGAAATATGAGAGCGGCAAAAACCGCATAAGCGCTGCTCGGCTGTACGCAATATGCCATGTCCTCGGCGTACCGATCGCGTCGATGTTCGAGGACATCCCGCGCAATGCGCCCAAACCGAAAAAGAACGGCCACACGGCCGCGCGTTCAAAGAAAAACCCGCCGGCGTGAACCGGCGGGGCTTCCTATACCTCAATTCATGGTCGGCTTGTCGACGCGCTTCTGATGTTCGGCACCCAGAACTTCAAATCGCGCGCGCTCGTATTTTGCGTGCAGCGCCAGATATCGTTCAACTTGCTCAGCATGGTACCCCCCAAGGTTGAGAACCGGATTGGTGACGCGTTGCCGCGCCACGGCAAGTAGCTTCCGCGATTAACGGCACCCAAAGCAACATGCTCATGCGCTCGCTTCAGCGGGCGTTGCACAAGCCGGGCCGGCGAATCACCGATCCGGTTGCGGGGCCGCTGTTCTCCGACCAATACACACCAGATGATCAGGCGGCGGGAACAATCTATGTGCTGCGAAGCAAATCCGATCATCCGGTTGAACCGAGACTTGATCCACAAGATCGGCGTAACAAACACGAGCGTCGATCAGCGGATCGCAGGGGCAAGGCTCCAACCGACTTTTTTGATGGCGGATGTCGAGGTGGTAGCCACCTATGAGCTTTACAACATAGGACGCACGAAGCTTGAGAACCTGATCCATCGGATATTTGAGCCGGCGCGTCTCGATATCGAGATAAAGGACCGTTTTGGAAACCCCGTTGTCCCGCGCGAATGGTTTCTCGTTCCGCTCTTCGTTATTGACGAAGCAGTCGGGAAGATCAGGGACGGTACCCTGACGCCGTAAATGTGACGCTCGGGAAATTGGATCAACTAAATCCGGAATTTATAAATCGCACAATCCAAGCCCTAATGATAAAAGATTCATTCAAGAAAATTTCTCATTCGGCTATCGAGCGCGCAAAAGAAGTTCTCAAATCATCTTCATAGACCCACCCGTTAGGGACCGGCACGACCTTTTTATGGGCTCCGAAAATTCCCTCGCGCGCGTACTGGTAGCGAAATGGAACGAGTGATTGGAATAAAATCTTGCCGCCCTGTTCGGTCCAAATTTGTTGTCATTTGTTGTTGAGTTGAAATTGCTTTGAAATGCTTTTGGGGACCGAAAATCCTTTGATTTCCTTTCCCGAAACAAGCCTGGGTGCCGTCGGGGAAGTGGTTGGAATTGGGCGTGGCGCGTTCTCCGGGAACATGAGGGTATCGTTTCAGGCTGCGAGGTCAATCGGCTGATTGGCAGGCTTTACGGCGAGCGTCTGCCATCCATCGACCTTGCGCATGTTGATCTGTCCAGAGGCGAGCAGCGCCCAGAACAACATGGCTGCGGTATCGGCTGACGGCAGCACGGTTTGCGTCTTGATCCTTCGCTTAAACTCTTCGTGCAGCCGCTCGATTGCATTGGTGGTGCGGACGCTGCGCCATTGGCTCGGCGGCAGGCGCGTGAAGGTGAACAAGCGTTCTCCTGCCTCCTCCAGGCTGTCGGCGACGGCGCGATGCTTGAGCCTCCATTTGCGGATGAAGGCTTTGCGGCGCGCTTCGATCTCATCAGGCGTGGCCGCGTAGATCATGTCGTTGTAATCAGCAGTGATCTCGTCATGCAGCCGCTCGGGGGCATGTGCGAACAGGTTCCTGTGCTTGTGGACCGTGCAGCGCTGGACCGGCACGCCGTCCCAGACGGAGGCGATAGCCTTGTCGAGCCCCGGCGCGCCGTCGACGATGAGGAATTCCGGACGCCGCAGCCCGCGATTGATGAGGTCAGCGAGGACAGTGCGCCAGGCCTCGGCGCTCTCGCCGCCCATGCTCTTGATCGCGAGCAACACCTTCTGGCCGTCCTCGCGCACGCCGAGAACGACCAGCAGCGAGATGGAGGTCGCCTTGCGGTCGAGCCGCACGCGCACCACGGTGCCGTCGAGGATCAGGCGCACGATCGGCTCCCCGGTCAGCGAGCGGGTGTGCCAGGCGTCCCAATCGCTCTTCACCTTGCGCCAGGTCCGACTTACCGTGTCCTTGCCGACCGTCCCGCCGAACAAGGCCGCGAGCGCGCGACGCACCCGCCGGGTGTTGGTGCCGGCGAGATACGTGCTCGCGATCAGCGCGTCGGCGGCGAGTGTGCGCCGCTGATAGGCCCGCAGCGTCTGGCTCTTCCATTCGGTCGTCTTGCCATCGGCAGTGGTCAGACGGGCGCGCGGCACCGCGATCTCGACCGGTCCGAACGTGCCGGTCAGCGATCGCGTCCGGCTGCCGTGGCGGTGGCCCGCAACGCTCGCTCTTCCTTCACCGCCGGACATCGGATTGCGCCCGTAACGTGGCCGTGAAAGCGCCGCCTCGAGCTCGCCGCGGAGCAGTTCTTCGATGAACTCACGCGATCGAGCCCGCACTTCGGCCTCAAGCGGATCAAACCAGTTGTCGAAAAGATCGCCGGCCATATCGGCCGCAGGCTGCAAAGAATCAGACTTCGTAGTAGTGCTCGTCATGGCGTGGTCTCCTGTCCGACGCTTCAACGCCGGATGATTCGAGGTTGATCACCCCGGAGACTACGCCACACTTAATTCCTACCAACCCCGCGACGGCACCCAAGCCTGAGTTCGCCAATGGTGAAGCGACATGCCAGCATAGCCCGGCGACGTGAAATATCGGCGCTGATCCGAACGGCTCAGGCATTATTGGAAAAGCAGTAGTTTGGATGTCCGTTATTGAACAACGGAACATTTGCTCTGAGCGAGTTTTTCCCGGTTTGGACCTAGAGCGGCCATCCCGGTGTGGTCGGCTTTTGGCGGTGATGGCAGCTCGGTGACCCGATGGTCGACGACGGCGAGCGATGCTACATCACATCTCGTTGGATGATTTTGCGCGCTTTCTCGGTTTCGGGGTGCACCGTCGCTAATTGGGACCGGGCGATAGAGGCACAGTCGGCCCTCCCTGGATCGCCTCGACGATCGAACCATCCAGCGTCCCAACTTGCTCCGGCTTTAGTTGGGATGAGATAGCCGAAAGTGCCAATCCCAGGGCATGGCGTTGGCTTGGATCGCCGCCTCCTTTGATTGGGTGACGGATTTGCTCAGCGAGTGCCTGCGCATTGTCTGGCCTTAGTTGAAATGAAATCGCCGCAAACGCCCGCGTCAGGGCGTTTATTTGAGTGGGATCCGCCGTGTTCTGAATCTCCTGGAGGATAGAGCTACCGAGTGTCTTCACGTCCTCCGGTTTTAGGCCCGATGTGACGTCAACAAGCGCCCCTTGCAAGGCGCTCATCTGGTCGGTATTCGATGTGCTCCGCATCGTCTGAATGATCCGGCCAGCAATCGGGCCAGCGATCGTGGGTGCCTCCGGCTTCGAGAAGACCTCCAAGGCCTCCAGTCCGTTTACGTTCTGCTTAAACACGCTCGTCTGGGCATGAATTTCACCTGAATCCGTCATGCTAGGGATTTCATTGAAGAAGGAGTTGATTCTCGCCCGCGTCATGTCTTTCATGTTCCAAAAAATCGCAAAAATCAGAATACCGAAAACAAAAACAAATGATCCCACTACACCGAGGATCCGAGCTGGGAGACGAGCGAGGCTCAAGAGAGCATAACTTCGGCGGTTCCCATAGTGGAACTGGCCTCTCACCCGCGCCAATGCCAGGCGGGATTGCGTCCCCACAGGCAGAAGAGCCTTCCACTTTTTCCAAAACGTACCGGCATCCTTAAACGCCTTGGCGCTGTCCTCTAGGAGATAGTGCCATCTGTCGGCTCGCCGTTCGGCGGCCAACACACCGCGAATTAAATAGTCGTGGTCAAGTCGGTAGATAGTGCGACCGCTTTCCGGGTCGCTAGGGCTGCGTAACATTTCCCCACGCTCCAGTTCCTCCAGGGCGTTGTCGAGCCGATCGCTCGCGACCGGCTGCCCGCTCGCTTTCGCAATGACAGCAAGAAGATCCTCCTTGCCGCAAAAGCGCGTTTTGGTCGGGTTTAAGGGATCAATCAGGTTCACAAGCAATGCCCGGACCTGACTAGGGGCCAGCCCGACTTTGCGCGCGGTTCCATTGATTTGTTGCTCGACATAGAACGCCTCGATTCCGGCCACTCCGCCAACCCGCTCGTATTGCTTAAGGTTAAGTCGTTTCAGGCTTTGTATGCCACCCAGGACGATCTTGAGCTGCTGTGGCAGAATGACGTCTTGTTGGGAAATGTCGCGTATGATGCGCTCGCGCAGCTTGGTCCAGCCGGCGTCCGGATTGGCAATCACTGGCGTTGAGGGTGTGCCTTCAGTGAGCCGCGTGAGCAATTCGGCAATGTACGGGGAGCGCACGCGATCTAGGCGCATAGGCGGGACAGATCCGAAAAACGCAACAGAACTGAGGCCCCCGGCAGTGTCGCTGCGCGTGACAAACAGGCAACGCAGTTTGTCCTGTTCTAACAGTCGCGCCACCATATCCCAGAAGGGGCTCTGTCGCAATGTAGCGGGATCGAGCCACACCTTATTGGACAGAAAGCGTCCCCGGTTACGCGCTTGATAGTCGTCGAACTGATCGAAGATGATCAGTGGGGTGCGCATTTCCTCGTCATTGAGTCGGACAAGCTCCTGTTCCAAGTCTGCAAGCGCAGACAAATGTCGTCCGGCCGATTTTGGCTGACCATCAGTTAGTTTGGCCTTGGCACCGGAGCCGAGGGCGCCACTCGTCATCAAGGCGCTCTTCAGGGCCCTAATCGGAATCTGCTCCCAATCATTGACCCACCAATCGTCGAGCAGCAGCGGCTGGATGGATTTGTCATCCTTGAGTTTCGTTAAGAGTCCGGCCCGCACCAGCGCTGATTTGCCAGAGCCCGAACTCGCCTTCCAGAAACACGATTTGCTTGGCAAGGCATTGCTGCAGAAGATTGTTGATGTCTTCCGCACGCCCAACAAGATGCTCGGCGTTGTCGCGATCAAGCCTAAGGGCGTCGGGCCTCAAGAGCCGAGAATAGCGCGAGCGCCATTTAACCAGCATCCAGATGCCAAAGAGGAAAATCGCGGCCCCGAGGACCCAAGACGTATGCCGCGGCAACCCAGGAACCTTGTTAATCAAGTCAGTTACGTTAATGATGATTCCAAGGACGGCGCTGACAATCCCGCCGATGAGCTGAATCTGCTTTTGGGCGCTCTCCGAAAACATCAGTTGGCCCTCCTATGTTTATTGTTCCTTTGCATTGCTGAACCAACATTTTCACGCTTGGCGATTACGTCCCCAACACGACGTGTGCGTCGCGGACAAGGGATCGCGGCCCCAAAGTTGGCTAGTCCTCTGCGCCGCTTATTCTGGTATTTAGAACCTACCGCGATTGTGAACTGTGCCACAGAAAGGAAGAAATATTCGCTCCTTGAGCTGCTGGAGTCTTGTCGCGAACGGACAGAAACTAACACAGGGCGCGTAGTCGATGAGGCACGACCGCGAACTGATAGCGCTGGCGAAATCTCGGAACCTTGAAACCATCGCCGATCAGTTGCAGCGCTCACAGGCCTTCGTCATCAAGCGGGCGGCCCGGTTGGGGCTCAAGATCAAAGGGCGGAAGGCTGACAGGAAATGACCGGTTGGCAACGGCCGTTCGACGATCCGATCCCGCTGCCGGACGGCCGCCAACTCGTCACGCTAAAGGACGTCGGGACCTACATCACCAAGCTGCCAAAGGCAGAACACGAAGCGCCGGAATGGCAAGCCGCGATGGAAGCCCTGATCCTGGTGGTGACGCTCGGAGGCCCGACCACGTTCGCGCGCATTGGCATGATGCGCGCACTAAATCGCCACGTCGAGCGGGTGTTCGATCGATCGCGCAAAGACGCGCATTGGGGAAAGCGGAAATTGAAGAGGGACGAATGACTGTCTGAGGAGTCGGCGATCACAACGTTAGCCGGTCATCAACGGGCGAGAAAATATCCTTTAGGACAACCTATGCTCGCAATCGAACGTAGATTAACATACTTGGAATTCTGGGTCGGGGGAAACCATCTTGGCGGGACAAATCGAGGATATTGACGTCGAACGCATTTTTCGGTTTGTAGCCAAGCGATGCGTGCGGGCGGATCGCGTTGCAGCTCGCATCGGAAGCCCAAAAAGAGGGGAGTGACGGGGCGAGAGATCAGCGCGAAAGCGCCCGTTACGCCATGACGCTCACGCGTCCCAGTCCGTCTCGAGCGTGAGCGCGACGAACGCTCGCGCGGCGGCGTTCCTGTAGGCCCCCTTGCGCTGCAACAGCACGGCGGTCCGCTTAGGCAGCGCAAATTCGAACGGGACGAGGATGGCCCGAGCGGTCGAGCAGCGGTCGGCACCACGGGCGACGATCTTGAGCGCGTCATCCGGCAGCGGCCTTTGCAGCACCTTCGCCTCATCCCATGGCGCGCGCATCCAGACGTCGCGCTCCTCCTCGGTCGTCAGGATCACCGGCATGGCTTTAGGATGGATCGGCTCGACGAAAGCGTTCGGTGCCGTTGTCAGTCCATAGACCAGATGCCGGCCAGGAATGGGTTTCGGCTTGGTGCCAAGCAGCCCCCGGGCTCATTCCCGATATCGACCGGCCGCATTGCCGTGCTCAGGACTTGTTTTCGCGGAGTGGCAAGGGTCGCTTCTGATGCAAGACGACGGACGGCCTCCCGAAAGGATATGCCCGCCAGATTGTGCTTCTGTTGGCGCTTGGCATAGTCATTCAAGCGTCCAAGTGGACCGCGAAATAGAAGTGATTAAGACGATCCACCGCCCACCGTGTTTCCCGTGCCGGCATTGTTGACCTTGGTCGAATACCCGGCATCGTAAGAATTCGATTGCACATTGATGCCCGTTGTATGCGACCCTAGATTGATCCCGGTCGATGTGGTGCAGCCGCCTGAACAGCCGAATACGTTGCCGGTGATCACTGCATTTTTAACGCTGTCCAACTGCAGATTGGACACGCTGGCGCCTCCATTCACGGTGAGCGAATTTCCCGTGATTGTCATAGCCAAAACATATTGGCCTGTGCCCATGGTGTTAACGATTAGCGTCTTTCCACCGCACCACATTTGGTTGCCGGTGATCTCGATCTGTGATGCTGTGAAACTTGAATTTGCAGTGCTGAAGGTGATGCAATTTTGCGCACCTTCGATCGAGTTGCTGTTGATCGTTGTCGGCTCAAGATTCTGCGTACCTGAGTTCTGGCCCAACAGCGCTATCGCGTTGGTATTTGGTCCGCCCGCATTTAGTTTGTTGCCGATGATGCGAAGATCCCCGCCGGCCTGCACCTGAATGTGGAATTGATACTGATTGGTCAGTGCATTGTTAGCACCATTGCCCCAAAATAAATTGTTTGAGACGATGGCCTGATTGTAGCTTGGATAGTTCGGCGCGTTGGCAAGTACGCCGCCGCCAAATCCGTATAAAAACTGATTCCCGTCAATGATGAAGTCTAGCGCATTGGTCATCGAGACGGCGTACCAGTGCCCAGTGATCATTACGCCTCGAATCACTGATTCTGTGTTTGCGTTACCAGCACCAGCGACAGCCTGTATTGTGAGCGCTGTTGCACCACTGATTTCCGCAATAGGATACGTGATCTGCAAATCATAGATTTGTACCGCATAATTCGTGGTAGCGACGATGTTGGCAAATATGTCGAAGACTAGGACAGAGCCAAGAAACCCAGAGCTTTGCCCGACGCCATGCCCCGCGTACCCGCCACCGGCATCGGCCTGGTAGCCTGCTCCGAAAATCTTTATGCGGCTAGAAATGGTAACAGGAGAAGTGACGCGGTACGACCCTGGCGGAATGTAGAGCGCATTTCCCGTCAATTGGGCGGTGCTTATAGCCGATTGCAAGTTCGCGGTGTCGTCATGAACGACGAGCTGCGCGGTGGCTGCCGTTGTCGCGCTCGCAGCAAGCGTCAGGGTCGTTGTGCCAGCGCCAGACGAAATCGTGGTGATCAGCCAGTTTGCGAGTGAAGCACCAGTTTGAGGTGTTGTAGGCAACCAATCCGCCGCCGATATAGACCCAATACCAGCATCGTTGAACGTTGTCTGTGTCCCTGGAACGATGCCAATTAGAACAAGCGAGCCCGCTTGATTGCCATAAATTGCGTATGCCGCAGGCGCCGTTCCGGTTGCTCCTGTCCAGCTTAGAGCGTTGTAATTCGTCGCCGAAAGCGACGCATTGCCTGTGCTCGTGGACACGTTGGCGATCGACTGTGAATAAGCGTCCAAGATTAACCCCTCCACCACCCGGCAGATAAATAGCTTAGCTCGCCGATCGGCGTCGGGACCCCACACCGATTAACACGGTTCTGAGCATCGGCTCCAACATGAAGCGCGGCAGGAGCATGTCCGATGCATAATCATCGGCCACTCGTTCTGGATCCATCGGCGACCGCCGCGTATCACGTAACGAACCAGATCGGCGTCGAATTGATCGGGGAAAACATGTGCCTCACGCCACGCATCGCGATCTTCCGTCCGGGCAAGTTCCTCGCCAGCGCGCGTGACAAGGTAATTCTGCCCGTTCATGTCGTTCGGCGCGGTCGCGATGCGCCGAGACTGAACCCGGCGTATTTACAGAGTTCATCATTACCCTGCCTCGTGGCAACGGCACCGCCGATGGCTAGAACCTGGAATGACTACTTCTGGCACTTTTCGGGCCTCACCGCTTCGTCGAATGTCCGCTTTGCGCGGTTGCCAGAAGCGGCCATTCTCAGAAGGTCCGTTTTTGAACCGAGTCGGACGATCGTAGGCAACCGAATCGCAAGCTATGAATGCTTGCCGATGCCTCACGTGGGTTGATTGTGTCTTACTTCGAAGAGTGGAAATTCGTGCCCACCGCGATGCGACAGCTCTGGCGTGCGCCCGAACCAAACGTGACAGAGCGGACAGGTGCGATTGTGCGGGCTGCAGGAATTTTAGGGCCGCACGAGCAGACTGCTTTCCACGTGAGTTCATTGCATTGCTTGGCCAACTAGGGATCGATCCAAGTAAGTACGCAGAGGTGTATCACCAGCTCCGGTCAGGTTGAAGCAACTCAGCGTAAAAACGCCGCAAGCAATGTCCTGGTGAGTTCGGATGGCAGGCCCTGTGCGGGATCGTACCATTCGAGCGACCAGTTGAGCGCCCCTAGAATTGCGAGGCGCGCTGCACCCGGGTCCATGCCGGATGGAAGCGAGTTGCTTTTGGCGGCCTCGTCCAGCAGGGTGCGCCACACTTTTTCGTATGCCCGACGATCGTTGCCGAGATGGACGCGCAGGGTTTCGGGCACGTTGGGGAAGCAGCGAATATGGGCTGACGTGTAGTCGCTTTCATCGAGCAACGTCTCGAGATGCGCGGCCATGGCCGCCGCGAGCTTCGATCGCGCGTTCGCGTCGGCTCCCTGCGCATCCACCGCCGTCACGACTGCGGCGTGAACTTTCCTCACCCCGATACGGAGCACCTCGGCGGCGAGCTCTTCTTTCGACGCAAAGTGATAATAGAGACTCCCTGCCTTCATTCCGACGAGCTTGGCGATGTCGCGCAGTGACGTCTCGGTATAACCCCTCGCGCGGAACAACTTCGCGGCAACATCCAGAATTTGTTGTCGCGACACGTCCGAACGTCGCGAACGCCCCTCGCCCGCGCTTGCATTGCTGCCCGACCCGTCTCGCGCGGCGATCTCGGTCATTGCGGTCGAACTTCCATTTGCGCATGCGTATCGCCAGGCCAGCGATCGAGCAAGATGACGAGGCGCACGGATGCCTGCTTCTCCGAGACCGTCTTCACATGCCCAAACCCCTTGATCGCGAGCGGCAGGCCGGCGATCTCAACGGCCAGAGCGTGGTTACCCTTCGTCAGTTCGGGAATAACGCGCGAATTGATCAACGTTTCGTAGTCGTCGATCATGCGACGCTCCGATCGTCGTTCGGCCGTATAGCCGAATGGATCTGCCCACGTTCCGCGCAGGAATTTCAGTCGCGCCAGAATCCTGAACAACGGAACGATCCAGCTGCCCATACGCATCTTGCGAGGATAGCCGGTGACCGGATCGAGCCTCGCAAACATTGGCGGCGCCAGATGGAAAGCGACGGCGCCGCCGTCGAATTGCTGCGCGAGACGGTCGAGAAATCCACTTTCCACATGCAGACGCGCCACCTCGTACTCATCCTTGTAGGCCAGGAGCTTGTGGAAGCTTCGGGCGACGGCTTCTGCGAGAACCGTCGATCCCGAACGGATCCGACTCTCCGCCATCGCGGTCTCCGAGACAAGCGTTCTGAAGCGCTCGGCCAGTTTGTCATTTTGATAGCGGCAAAGCTCATCGGCCCGAACATCGACAATGTCCTCGAAGGTCGTCACCAGCGGCGGTGTGGCGATCGCCAAAGACTGCAGTTCGATAATGCCGGGGTCGTTGACGAAGGCGCGTCCCCAGGCGAAAGCCGCCTTGTTCATCGCGACTGCGACTCCGTTCAGTTCAATCGCGCGCAAGATGGCCGCTTCGGTCAGCGGAACGCGCGCCTTCTGCCAGGCCATGCCGAGCGCCATCATATTTGCCCCGACCGCATCCCCGAGCAGCCTGGTCGCCAGCGCGGACAGGTCCGTAAACGTCACCTCGGCGTAGGTCTCGATGCGCCGTTTCATCAATGCGTCGGGAAACACCCCGTCCGGATCCGCCGTGAAATCGCCCGTCATCACCACATGGTCGTTGATGACGGCGACGGCGTTCTTCGACAGGAGCGAAAGAACCTCCGGACTGGACGCAACCGCGATGTCACATCCAATGAGCGTTCCGGCTTCGCCCAGCGCGAAGCGCACGGGCCCGAGCATGTCCGGGCTCGGGGCGATCCGGATATGGGTGGTGACTTCGCCGCCCTTCTGGGCAAGCCCGATCTGATCCATGATCGAGACACCGCGGCCATCGAGGTGGGCCGCCATGCCGAGAATGGCCCCGATGGTGACGATGCCGGTACCGCCGATGCCGCCTACAACAACGTGGGCAGGACGCCCAAAATCGATAGCGGGTACTGGCGAAGACGGTGCGATCACCTGGTCCGCCGCGGCTTTCCTGGGCAAGCCACCCTCGATCGTGACGAAGCTCGGGCAAAACCCCTCAACGCAGGTCGCATCCTGATTGCAGGTCGTCTGATCGATCTGGCGCTTGCGGCCGAACTCGGTCTCAAGCGGAACGATGGATACGCAGTTCGACTGCCGGCCGCAGTCGCCGCAACCTTCGCAGACCGCCTCATTGATGACGATCCGCTTGCCGGCGTCGGGCATCTGGCCACGTTTCCGGCGACGGCGTTTTTCCGCGGCGCAGACCTGATCGTAGATCAGGACCGAGACGCCCTTGGTGTCGCGTAACTCGCGCTGGACGGCTTCGAGGCGATCCCGGGGGTCGAGCGCAACGCCGGACGGCATATCCTCGCCGCAATGACGCTCCGGCTGCTCCTTGACGATCCGGATATCGCGGACACCTTCCGCGGCAAGCTGGCGCGCGATCTGGGCCACGCTGAAGCCGCCCTCGGCCGTCTGGCCTCCCGTCATCGCCACCGCATCGTTGTACAAAATCTTGTACGTCATGGTGACGCCGGCCGCGATCGCAGCCCGTATCGCCAGCAGTCCGGAATGCGCGTAGGTCCCGTCGCCGAGATTTACAAAGACGTGACCGGTGCTGGTGAACGGCGCCTGCCCGATCCAACTCGCCCCCTCGCCGCCCATCTGGGTGAATGTCGTCGTATCGCGGTTCATCCACTGCGCCATGTAGTGGCAGCCGATTCCCGCGAGAGCCCGGCTGCCGTCCGGCACGACGGTCGAGCGGTTGTGCGGGCACCCGGAGCAGAAGTAAGGCAGCCGCTTGACGAGAGCAGTTTCGGCGTCTCGCCTGACATCTCCGAGCGCGGCGAGACGCGGCGCGAGCGCATCGCCAAGCCCCAATCCGTGCAGCCGCTGCGCGATCACCTTGGCAAGATGATCCGCCGTGAATGCGGCCCGCGGAGACAAGAGAGGCTTGCCGTGATGGTCGATCTTGCCGGCGAGTTGTGGCCGTTGGGCGGTGTCGAGCGTGAGCAGAATTCGCGCCACCTGATCTTCGACAAGAGGCCGCTTCTCCTCGACGACCAGAACCTCGGCGGCATTCGCGCACTGCTCGCGGATAAAGTCCGGATCGAGCGGCCACGGCATGCCAATCGAGCAAAGCCCGATGCCGAATTCTTCCCACCGTTCGGGCCCAAGCTCCAACATGGTAAGGGCCTGCATCAG
Organism: uncultured Alphaproteobacteria bacterium; assembly: GCA_963761895.1. GTDB lineage: Bacteria > Pseudomonadota > Alphaproteobacteria > Rhizobiales > Xanthobacteraceae > Bradyrhizobium. The sequence continues at coordinate 2,652,361 of CAVXIL010000003.1, read as the reverse complement.
ATCGAGACGCGACTTGCCGACAGAGAGGATGATCAAGCGGCGGCGATCGACGCCCGGGTCGGCGAGACTTCGGTTCAAACCGTTGGCCCGGCCGAAGGCGATGGCCGCAGGCAGCCGCACGTCGAACAGCCGCCGCTCCTGCTCAAGGGGCGAGTCGGGCCAACGGATTGACACGTCGGTCGGCAGATCGGCAGGCTGGAGAATGGTGGGCGTTGTCTCGCGCAGGTCGACGACCGCGGCAGAATCCATGGTATCGGCGAGCGCTTTCATGCCAACCCAAAGACCCGTGGCGCGCGACATCGCCCAGCCGATCACACCGAAGCGAAGAACCTCGGAGACGTTTGCGGGGTGAAGCACAGGAATGGACGCGTCGAGAAACGCATAGTCCGATTGCGATGGCAGACTTGCTGACTTGCAGGCATGGTCGTCGCCGGCGATGGCGAGTACGCCGCCACGCGGAGCGGTGCCGGCCGCATTCGCATGTTTCAGCACATCGCCAGATCGATCGACGCCGGGGCTTTTGGCGTACCAGATTGCGAAAACGCCTTCGCGCGTCGCGCCGGATGACAGTCCGACTTGTTGGCTACCCCACACACTGGTCGCGGCCAGATCCTCGTTCAGGCCGGGCTGAAAGACGATATCGTCCTGGTCGAGAAAGCGCTTCGCCGCCCAGAGTTCGCGATCATAGGTCCCCAGCGGTGACCCACGATAGCCGGACACGAAACCTGCGGTGTTGAAGCCCGCGGCTCGGTCGATCCGCCGCTGCACCATCGGCAGACGAACCAGCGCCTGCACGCCGGTCAGGTAAATGCGACCCTCGTCGGCGACATATTTGTCGTCGAGCGAGATCCCGGAACTGGTCGATCCGTCCATGGCCAGACCCTCAAAGCCGCTTGGCAACTTCTTCCAGCATGACTTCCGTGGCGCCACCCCCGATGGCCTGGACACGGGCATCGCGTGCCATTCTCTCAATGGCGCTTTCCCGCATGAAGCCCATCCCGCCATGAAACTGGACGCAGTCGTACATCACCGCATTCACCAGTTCGCCGCAGTAGGCTTTCACCATCGAGACCTCGCGAGTCACGTCCTGGCCCTGTGCATCGCGCCAGGCCGCGGAATAGACCAGCTGGCGGCCGGCCTCCACTTCGGCTGCACGCATCGCGATCCGCTGCCGGATGGCTTGTTTGTCCCACAACGGCGCGCCGAAGGCCCTGCGTGCTTTCAGATAGGCCACCGTCAGATCAAGCGCGGCCTGCGCCTCACCCATCGCCATGGCGCCGATCACCGTGCGCTCGTTCTGAAAATTCTTCATGATCGCGTAGAAGCCGGCTCCCTCGTCCCCCAGCACCGCGTCGCGAGGCAAGAGACAATTCTCGAAAACAAGTTCGGCCGTATCCGAGGACCGCCAGCCATGCTTGTCGAGCGCGCGGCCGACGCGAAATCCGGGCGTCCCCTTCTCGACCAAGAACATCGTCACTGCTTTGCTGCCGCCGCCGACATCACCGGTCTTGGCCGCAACGCAATAAAGGTCGGCATGGACACCGTTGGTGATGAACATCTTGGTGCCATTAAGCACATAGCCGGCATCGGTCCTGCGCGCTGTGGTACGGATGCCCTTCACGTCGGAGCCCGCATCCGGCTCGGTCACGGCAACGGCACAGATCGCCTCGCCAGCGACGATCTTGCGCATCCATCGCGATTTCTGCGCGTCGGTCCCGGCATTGAACACATGCACCGAGGCCATATCGGTATGCACCAACGCGGTGATCGCGACACCCGAGAATGTCGAGCGGCCCAGTTCCTCCGCCAGCACGACACTTCCGAGCGTGTCCATGTCCGATCCGCCATAAGCTTCCGGGTAGCGGATCCCGAAAAAGCCGAGCGATCCCATTCGTCGTAAAACCTCGCGCGGAACGAAGCCTTGCTGCTCCCAGTTCTCGCCGTACGGCTTGATGTCTTCCTCGACGAAGCGACGAACCTGATCGCGAAGCATCTCGTGCTCTTCCGTGAAGAACGGCGAGCGCTGGGCGTTTACGGTCAAGCGTGTCCTAACATCGTCCATCTGGCGTTCCTCCTGATCGAACCGCACGGTATGGCTTGACGCAGCCGCGGCTTTGTCGCTTAATTCATCTAACATACGTTAGGTAGATTAGGCGCGAAGTCAAGCTTCGGTCAGATCGTACCGTTCTGGGGGAGTGAGCGATGGATGGTGCCGTGCGCTTCGACGCGCTGATCGAGACGTTGCGCAACCGGCAGCGCACGATGCTCGAGGGCGGCGGCGCGGCGCTGGTGCAGCGGCACCGGACGCGCGGAAAGATTGCGGTTCGCGACCGGATCGATCTGCTGCTGGATGCGGGAAGTCCCTTTCTCGAACTTTCGCCGCTCGCCGCCTACGGACTTTATAACGGCGAGTTGCCGTCCGCCGGGATCGTGACGGGCATTGGCCTCGTGCACGACACGCCCTGTATGCTTATCGCCAACGATGCCACCGTGAAAGGCGGTTCGTTCTTCGCCGAAACCGTTCGCAAGCATCTGCGCGCGCAGGAAATCGCCGAACAGCACCGGCTGCCCTGCATTTACCTGGTCGATTGCGGTGGCGCGTTTCTTCCCGAACAGGATCGCGTCTTTCCCGACCGCGATCACTTTGGCGGGACGTTCTACAATCAATGCCGCATGTCGGCTGCCGGCATTCCACAAATCTCGGCGGTGTTTGGCGGATGCACCGCCGGCGGCGCGTATATCCCCGCTTTGTCCGACCAGGTCGTGATGGTGCGCGGCACGGGACGCATCCATCTCGGTGGCCCTGCGATCGTGAAGGCTGCGATCAACGAGATCGTCGATGGAGAGACTTTGGGCGGCGCAGACATGCACGCAACCGTATCCGGCGTGACCGACCATGTGGCGGATACGGAAATCGAGGCAATCGGCCGCCTGCGGACCATCGTTCTCGGTTTCGGCGCGCTGCGCCGGGCTGCGCAACCGCCGTTCGCGCCTGTTCCGCCCACGGAGGATCCGGAGCAACTGACATCGCTGGTGCCGGTGGATCTCAAGAAACCCTATGACGTACATGCGGTCTTGAGCCGAATTGTCGATGACAGCTCGTTTCAGGAATTCAAACCGGCGTACGGCTCGTCCCTGGTCACGGTGTTCGCGCACATCCACGGCTTTCCCGTCGGTATCCTCGCCAACAACGGCGTGCTGTTTTCCGAATCCGCGCTGAAGGGCGCGCATTTCATTGAGCTCTGCGACCAGCGTCACATTCCGTTGTTGTTCCTTCAGAACATCACCGGCTTCATGGTCGGGACCGAGGCCGAGCGGGCCGGCATTGCCAAGCATTCGGCAAAACTGGTCTATGCGGTGTCCAATGCGCGGGTGCCGAAATACACGGTCCTGATCGGCGGTTCGTACGGCGCCGGCAACTACGGGATGTGCGGACGCGGCTTCCGGCCGCGCTTTCTGTTTTCGTGGCCAAATTCCCGCATCGCCACCATGAGCCCGGAAGTCGCCGCCACCGTCGTGACCGAGCTCCGCCGCCAAAGTCTCAAGGGCGCAGCCGACGACGATGTCATCGCCGAACTGGACCGGCGCACGCGCGAGCAATTCGAAGAACAGAGCAATCCGTACTACGCGACCGCCCGCCTCTGGGACGACGGCATCATCGAACCCGCGCAGACCCGCGACGTTCTCGGCCTTTGTCTCGCGCTGTCCGCCGACGAGGCGCGCGATACCGCGCCCCGCCCCGTCTATCGGATGTGAAGGGCAAGATGATCCGCTCGCTCCTTATCGCCAATCGCGGCGAGATCGCGGTCCGAATTATCCGCACCGCCAGGCGGATGGGACTACGCACCGTCGCGGTCTATTCCGAGGCCGACCGAGGGGCTATGCACACGACGCTCGCCGACGTCGCCATACCAATCGGTCCCGCGGCGGCACGCGACAGCTATTTGCGGGCGGACCGGATCATTGGGGCCGCAGGCGCAAGCGGCGCGGATGCCATCCATCCAGGTTACGGTTTTCTGTCCGAGAAAACCGACCTGCCGTTGCTTTGCGAACATAATGGCATCGTCTGGGTGGGCCCCCACGTCAAGGCGATCGGCGCCATGGGCTCGAAGATCGAAGCCAGGAGGCTCGCGGTGTCCGTGGGCGTGCCGGTGGTGCCGGGTTATAACGGCGACGATCAGAACGATCGCCAGCTTGCCGCCGAAGCCGTTCGGATCGGCCTGCCAGTGATGATCAAGGCAACCGCGGGCGGCGGCGGGAAAGGCATGCGCCCGGTCTATGCAGCGGAGGACTTGCCGGCGTCGATCATGGCTGCAAGGCGTGAAGCCGAGGCCGCCTTCGGCGACGGACGCCTGCTGATCGAGAAGCTTATCGTTCGCTCGCGTCACATCGAGGTGCAGGTACTGGGCGACAAGCATGGCCGGTTGATTCATCTGTTCGAGCGCGATTGCTCGATTCAGCGCAACAACCAGAAGCTGATCGAGGAGGCTCCCGCTCCCAATCTTTCAGAAGCGACGCGCGCCGCCCTGCACCACCACGCGGTGAAACTCGCAGCCTCCATCGGTTATGATTCCACAGGTACGATGGAATTCATCGTCGATGCGGCGACCGAAGACTTCTACTTCCTCGAGATGAACACGCGGCTTCAGGTCGAGCACACCGTGACCGAGGAAATCACCGGGCTGGATCTGGTCGAGTGGCAATTGCGGATCGCGGCGGGCGAACCGCTGCCGTTTGCTCAGAGCGACGTCCGCAGCGAAGGGCACGCGATCCAGGCTCGGGTCACGGCAGAGCGAGCCGACCAGGGTTTTCGGCCCGATATCGGCAAGATCGCGCTCTGGTCGCAGCCGCCCGGTATCAGGGTCGATACCGGCGTCGGCACCGGCACGATGGTTGAGCTTCATTACGACAGCCTGCTGGCCAAGCTGATCGCGACCGGCCCGGATCGGCCCCAGGCACTCGCGCGGCTGCGCAGCGGTCTCGATCACCTGACCGTCCTGGGCCCCGCAACCAACCGGGCCTTCCTGCTCGACGCCATCGAAACTCCGGATTTTGCCGAGGGCCGGGCAACAACGCGCCTGATTGCCGACAACTGGCCCGGCGGATGGTCGTACGAGCCAACGGCGCTCGCTCTTGCACATCGTGTGGCCGCGCTGGTCGGGTGGATTGCCGCACAATCCCGGGCGCAGAACACCTCGCCGTGGTCGAGCCTGCCCGGCTTCCGAACCCTGAGCAAAAGTGGACGCACGGCTGTGACGCATTTTTCGGTCGCGTGCGACGGCACCGCGGCCGATATCACGGTGACGGGCGGCCCTCGGGAGTTTGCTATCAGCGATGCTCACGGCACTCTGACCATCGACGCATGCATCGAGGGCAACAGCCTGACCGCCGTGATCGATGGCGCATCACACCGTTTTCCCTTCGCGATCGATGGTCGCCATATCGCGTTGCGCGTCCAATCCATCGAGACGTTATTCGAGGTGCGCCCGAAAGTCGAAGCTGCGCTCGACACCCCCGCGCGTGCGGGCGGCACGGACGACGGCAGCATCATCGCGCCGATGCCGGGCCTCGTCGCCGATATCATGGTGGCGGTGGGCGACGATGTCACAGCCGGCCAGACCGTCGCGGTTCTCGAATCCATGAAGCTGTTCACCGATCTGAAAACGACCGCGGCCGGACGAATTTCGCGAATTGTTGCCGCGCAGGGCGAGACGGTGGCGGCACGTGCATTGATCATTGTTATCGAACCGGCCCAAGCGCCAAAGCTGTAGGGAAAAACGACATGCCCGGACTGTGGTTTGAGGAATTTTCGGCGGGACAGATCTTCGAACATCCGATCACCCGGACGGTGACGGAAATGGACAACATGCTGTTCTCCAACATGACGCTCAATCCGCAACCGCTGCATATCGACTTCCATTTTGCCGCCGGCACCGAGTTCGGCAAGCCGCTGGTCAACTCGCTGTTCACGCTCGGCCTGATGATCGGCATCTCGGTTCACGACACGACGTTGCGAACCACGGTCGCAAATCTCGGCATGACGGACGTCAACTTTCCGGCGCCCGTCTTCCACGGCGACAGCATTCACGTCGTCACCACTGTCGAGGCTACGCGGTCGAGTGGCTCGCGGCCCAAGGCAGGAATTGTCACGTTCAGGCACAGGGCCTTCAACCAGACCGGGACGGAGGTGGCAAATTGCGTGCGGACCGCCCTGATGCATCGCCGCCCGGCCTCGCACGTCTCGAGCGAATGACGCCCGGGGGATCAAACAGGACACAATTCCACGAATTCCCGCCTCCGGGCGGACGCAGGAACCGGCCAACAACAAGCCAAATAAGCAATCAGGGAACGACGCCATGAACGAGACAATCGGACGGCAAACCGTCAGCAAGGTTGCATGGAGACTTCTGCCCATCATCATTCTGATGTATTTCCTGAGCTATCTCGACCGGGTCAACGTCAGTTTCGCCGCACTGACCATGAACAAGGATCTCGCTTTCACCGCCACGGTCTATGGCTGGGGAGCCGGACTGTTCTTCGTCGGTTACTTCCTGGGAGAGGTGCCGAGCAATCTCGCGCTGGAACGCTTCGGCGCCCGCATCTGGCTCGCCCGCATTATGATTACCTGGGGCGCGGTCTCAGCGGCGATGGCGCTCGTCTCGGGACCTTGGAGCTTCTATCTCATTCGCTTCCTGCTCGGCCTCGCCGAGGCCGGCCTGTTTCCCGGCGTGATCCTCTATCTGACATATTGGTTCCCGGCACGCGCACGCTCGCGGATGATCGCGCTGTTCCTTGCTGCAGCTCCGTTGTCGACTCTGATCGGCGCGCCGCTCTCCGGCTACGTTCTCGGGCTCGACGGCGCTCTCGCCCTGCGCGGCTGGCAGTGGATGTTCATCCTGGAAGGCGTGCCGACCGTATTTGTGGGCATCTACATTCTCTTCATGCTTCCGGACCGTCCCGAACACGTTGACTGGCTCGCCCGCCACGAGCGCGATTGGCTGACCGGCGAACTCGCGACGGAAAACGCGCAGCGCGCCGAGGCGCGTATCCACGGGATCGGTCAGGCTCTCGGCAATCCACGCGTGCTGGCTTACTGCCTTTGGTATCTGCTGGTGGTGACGGGTCTTTACGGAATTGGATTCTGGATGCCGCAAGTCGTGCGCGCGCTGGGCTATTCGGTGAGCCAAGTGGGCTGGCTTGTCGCAATCCCGTCGATCGCGACTGCTGTACTAATGATTCCGTGGTCCACTCACTCCGACCGGACCGGTGAGCGTCTCTGGCACACGATCCTGCCGTCGCTGCTCGCCGTTGCGGGATTGCTTCTGGCCGCGCAGGCCGGCAATCCGATCGTCGTTATGATCGGCTTCACTCTTGCTTCGATCGGGGTGTTTTCGGCTATTCCGCCGTTTTGGGCTCTTCCGGTTTCGAACCTGTCGGGCAGCGCGGCGGCCGCGGGGATCGCGATCATCGGAGCGGTCGGCAATCTTGGCGGATATTTTGGGCCACTCGCCTTGGGCATGATCAAGGACGCGACCGGCGGCTTCTCGATCGGGCTGATGTTGTTGGCTGGCTCGGTCGCGTTGTCATGTCCACTGGTCTGGATGCTGGAGCGCGCGCAAGTGCGACGCACCGTCCTTCAGCAACCCGGCATCGGTTGATCATGAACATCGTGCGACACCTGGTACGTCGGGCGAATTCCTTGAGCCCGCCGAAGCCCCCGTTGATACCACGCACGGCGTGGCCGGCTTAGCCGGCCATGGAATAGCAGGACGACCCCTGACGACCCGCAAAATAATGCGGGCGCTGTTTGGACAAAACGCCATTTGGAGAAAACGCCATGGATGCCATCGAGACGCTGACCGTTGCACCGCTACTTTCCCTGCCTGACCGATGGCAGGTTCCACGTCAGGCGGCTCTGCTGCAGGAGGCCCGCGCCGCCGAGCTCAGCGGAGGCCCCGATGCCTATTGGGATTGGGCCGGCCGTCGCCTGCGATGGCAGCGCCCGTGGGAAGCGCTGCGAGAGGGTGCGCTGGGAGATATCCGCTACTATGCCGGCGGTCGGCTCAATGTCGCCGACAACTGCGTCGACCGGCATGCGGAAGACCCGGCCCGTGCCGACCGGCACGCCATCATCTGGGAAGGCGAGCCCGGCGACGTGCGGCGCGTGACATATCGCGAACTGCGCGATGAGATCGGCCGCTGCGCCAACGCCCTGAAATCGCTCGGCGTGCGCCGCGGCGAGGTTGTTGCCATCCACCTGCCGAACCTGCCGGAGGCGTTCATCGCCATCCACGCCTGCAACCGAATCGGCGCGATTCATACCGTGCTGTTCAGCGGTTTTGCGCCGGACGCGATCCGCCTGCGCCTGCTGGCCTCGCGGGCCGTCGTCGTCATCACCGCGGACGGTTCCTATCGCCGCGGCCGCACCGTTCCGCTGCTCGCCAACCTCCGCGAGGCGCGCCAGTCGGTTCCTCAGCTGCGCCACACGGTGGTGATCAACCGCACTGGCGCGGAGCCGAACCTGCAGCTGAGCGAGAGTGGATGGACCACGCTGCTGGACTCGATGGCTACTGAGTGTCCGTGCGAAATGATGGAGGCGAACGAGCCTGCTTTCCTGATCTTTACTTCGGGAACCGAGAACAAGCCCAAGGGGGTCGTGCACAGTACGGCCGGCTTCCTGGTCGGCACCTGGGCCAATGTGCAGTGGCAGGTCGGGCCAGAGCAGGACGACATTTACTGGTGCGCCGCGGACGTCGGCTGGCTGACGTTTCCGATCCAGGCCATCACCGGCGGCTTGGCGCACGGCATCACCTTGTTCTGCTACGAAGGCGCGCTCGACTATCCGGAGCAGACGCGGATCCTGGACAGCGCCAAGCGGCACGGCGTCACCAAGATTTCTCGTCGCGCCCACCGGACTACGCATGCTGCGCGCGGCGGGCGACGACGTCGTCAACAGCCGACGGCCGCAAGGCCTGCGCCTGATCACGACGCAGGGCGAGCCGCTCGATCCCGAGACCGCCGAATGGACCCAGCGCATGTTTGACGTGCCGTTGGTCAATGCCTACGGACAGACTGAAACCGGATCGACCTGGACCTATCCGGTCTACGGCGTGGATGCTCTCAAGCCGGGGAGTTGCGGGACCCCGGTCCCCGGCCACGCCTGTCTCGTCGTCGATGACGCGGGCGAGCCCGTCCCTGCCGGAACGCGCGGCAACCTGGTGCTGACCACGCCTTTCCCGACGCTGGCGCGAACGATCTGGGACGATGCCGAGCGCTACCAGACCGCCTATTTCACGCGCTTCAAAGGCAGATATTCCACGTCCGACGAAGCTGTGATCGACACGGACGGACAGATCTGGGTGCTCGGCCGAACCGACGATGTCATCAACGTCGCGGCTCACCGTATCAGCACCATGGAAATCGAAAGCGCGGCCGCAAGCGAACCAGGAGCCGCGGAAGTCGCGGTCATCGGCATCCGCGATGCCGTGCGAGGCACTGTGCCGGTCGCATTCGTGACGCTGCGTCCCGGTGCGGATCCGGCATCGGTGCGGAAGGGTGTCTCCGCCGCCGTCGAACGCGGGATCGGAGGCATTGCGCGGCTCGGTCAGGTCTATATCTCGGCAGCCCTGCCCAAAACCCGTGCCGGCAAAATCATGCGGCGCCTGTTGCGTGAAGCCGCCGAGACCGGCACGGTGCGGGGCGACATCACCGGCCTCGACGATCCGGCGGCGCTGCAGGCAGTATTGGCTGCGGTGAATACCGCCTGACTTTGGTTTTTCTTGTGCTTGTACAGTCTCTCGGAGATACGACGCCGCACCCCTCCTTCAAAACTCGGGCGAGCCCATGCGATCTCTTCTTTTTGTCCCCGCAGATTCCGAGAAGAAGCTCTCGAAGGTGCTTGCCGCCGGCGCCGACGCGCTGATCCTCGACCTGGAAGATTTGGTTGCACACGGCAACAAGCCGCTCGCACGGGATCTGGCGCGGGCATTTCTCGAAAGCCACGCGTCGAAGGCCGATCGTCCGCTTCTGATCGTGCGCGTCAATGCGCTCGACTTGCACATGGTCAACGCCGATCTCGACGCCGTGGTCGCAGCAAGCCCGGATGCGATCATGCTGCCCAAAAGCGAAAGCGGTGTGGACGTGGCCGGTCTTGACGAAAAACTCACGAGCCGAGAAGCCACTCATGGAATGACCGATGGGCATATCAAGATCATGGTCGTCGCGACGGAGACTGCCAAGGCCGTGTTCAACCTCGGCTCCTATCAACGTGTGAGCCCGCGACTGAACGCCCTGATGGGGAGCGGAAGATCTTTCCGCCGACGTCGGCTCGGAGACCAACCGGAACGACAAGGGACATTATACCGAGCCATTTCGGCTCGTTCGTTCGCTCTGCCTGTTCGGAGCCGTCGCAGCGGGCGTCGATCCGATCGACGCGGTTTTTCCGGCCTTTGGTGATCTCGAGGGTTTACGCCGCGAATGCGAGGAAGCCCGCAGGGACGGCTTCACGGGAAAGATGGCGATACATCCGGCTCAGGTTCCCATCATCAACGACGTCTTTTCTCCGACCGAAGCGGCCATCGCGGCGGCGCGCGCCGTGGTCGATGCGTTCGCGGCCGCTCCGTCTGCCGGCGTCATCAATCTTAAAGGCGAGATGCTCGACCGGCCGCATCTCACGCGAGCCGAGCGTCTGCTGAAGCGCATCAGGTAGACCCAGGACTTCGGAGCGCTCGGAAGTCCCGTTTCCGCCGACGATCACTATTCATATTCCGAAGCGGGCGATGGCGAACGAAATTGCGGAAATGATGGGCAAGCTCGGATTCTCGAAATTCGAGATCGTCGGACACGATCGCGGCGCTCGCGTGCGGGGGAGTGACCTGAACGTAGGGCGAAGGCCCGCTTTGCGCCAAACGCCGCCATTCAACAACTGATAGCTGAGGTTTGGCCACTAAATGAGTTTGGCTACTAAATGAGAAGGAGATTTGATGTGAGAATTCTGGCCGTTCTGTTGGCGTGGATCACCACACTGCTTGTGACGTCCAACCTCGCGCTCGCAGCGCCTTATCCCACACGTTACCTGACATTGATTGTTCCCGTGCCTGTCAGTGGCGCGGGCGACTTCGTAGGAAGACTTGTTGCGGAACGATTGTCCAATGCGCTCGGAGAAAGGGTCATCGTGGACAATCGCGGCGGCGCCTCGGGCACCATCGCAGCCATGGCTGTCGCTCGCGCCGCGCCTGACGGTTACACCCTTCTGCTTTCATCGAGCACGACTCACGCTACCGCGCCGGCTGCGTTCAAAGCCCTGCCCTACGACCCGATCAAGGATTTCACGCACTTTGGGCTAATTGCGACCGCTCCGGCAGTCCTGAGCATCAATGCCGCGCTTCCGCCGAAGTCCCTCGTCGAACTTGTCGATTACGCCAAGCGCAATCCAGACCAATTGAATTATGGATCGTCGGGAGTTGGCGCTCCGGGCCAATTTTGGGGCGAGATGTTCAAGACCGCGTCCAAAGTTCGTATGGTCCACGTGCCTTACAAAGGCACGGCTCCGGCCATGCTCGACCTCGTCTCGGGCCAGATTCATGTTATCCTCGACGGACTTCCGTCGCAGCTTTCCAACATTCAGGCCGGCACGATCCGACCGCTGGCGGCGATGAGCACCGCCCGTTTGCCGATGTTGCCTGACGTCCCAACGATGGCAGAAGCAGGCTACCCGACCGTTCTTGGCGGCTTGTGGTTTGGATTGTCAGGACCAGCCGGCCTTCCCAAAGATGTGGTCGACCGCTTGAGCGCTGAGCTCGCGAAAATCAACACTGACCCGACCTTTCAGGATAAGCTGCAATTGTTTGGGATTATCAGCACGCCACTGCGCAACGACGACTACGTGAAATTTATCCAAGGCGAAATCTCCAGATACGGCAAGATCGCACTTGAGACCGATATCTCAATCAATTAATCCACACAAACTTGCGAGCTTATACCACGGGAGCCAAGAATGCGTCGGCTTGTCCTGATTGCCCTGCTTGCAATCTTCGCTACACCGATCAAAGCCGAAACCTGGCCGAGCCGGCCGCCAACGATGGTGGTGCCGTTCGCGGCTGGTGGTCCGATGGACGCGGTTGCGCGGATTCTGCAATCTGCTTTGAGCGACGCCTTGCAGCAGCAGGTCATTGTCGAGAACGTCGGCGGGGCCGGCGGCATGATTGGCGCCGCCCGGGTCGCCAAGTCGGCGCCAGACGGATATCAGTTCGTGCTCGGCAACGTCGGCACGCACGCCGTCAGCCAAACGCTCTATAAGACTCCATTTTACAATTCGATAACTGATTTCACTCCGGTCGTGCTAATCGCAGATCTGTCGCTGGTGATGGTGGCGCGCAAGGACTTGCATGCAAACAATTTGCAGGAATTCATTGCCTACGCGAAGGCCAACCAGAAGACGATGAAATTTGCTTCGGCAGGCGCAGGCTCCGCCACCCATCTCGGCTGCGCATTGATCAACGCGCGAATCGGCGTCGATGTCACCCATGTCCCATATCGTGGCGGCGCGCCGGCGATGCAGGATCTGGTAGCCCAGCGAGTTGACTATCTGTGCATCGATACACCGACCGCGATTCCTCAAATTGAAAGCGGCGCGATCAAGCCGATTGCCACACTGAGCCACGGACGCTCGCCGAGCTTGCCAAATCTGGCGTCGGCGCATGAGCAGGGATTGACTGATTTCGAGGCAACCAACTGGTGCGCATTCTTCCTGCCCAAGGACACGCCCGCATTTATTGTCCAAACGCTGCACGACGCCACTGTCGCGGCCATGAACAATCAGACGGTACAAAAACGCTTCAAGGAAAACGGCATTGATCTCGTCGCCGACGAGCGGCGATCATCAGCTTATCTCACCCAGTTCGTCACCGGCGAAATCGCCAAGTGGGCCGGCCCGATCAAGTCCTCCGGCCTAGCTTTGGAATAGATTTGAAATGCCGGCAGTTAGTAAACCGCGTAGACGCATGTCACCCACAGGCCAATGAGGCCGCGCCTCTTGTGCTTCGAAAGCCAAAAGATTTTTGCCAGTGAAAACTCCCTCCGGCTGCTTTTTTTGGAGACCGACGTGAAGATCAAACTCATGGAGAACTTCCGCGCACTCTTCTATGCGCCGTATTACGCAACTCACGCGCTTGGCTTCTACGCGAACGAGGGCGTCGATGTCGAATTGGTCTCGAGCGATGCGCCGGGCGATGCAATTGCCCATCTTGCAAATGGCACGATAGATCTGACCTGGGGCGGTCCGATGCGCGTAATGACTGCGCACGATCGGGACGATCAAAGTCCCTTGGTCTGCTTTGGCGAGGTTGTATCGCGGGACCCTTTTTTTCTGATTGGCAATTTCAAGGGATTTAAGCTTTCGGACCTAGCGCACCTGCGTTTTGCCGCTGTCTCGGAGGTACCGACACCTTGGATGTGCCTACAGCACGATTTGCGCGAAGCCGGTATTGATCCTGTAATGATCGCAAAAACTTCTGATCGAACAATGCCAGATAATTACGCCTCGCTGCGCGAGGGGCGGCTTGATGTGATGCAAGCGTTCGAGCCGTTTGCCTCACAGGCCGAAATGGATCGAGCCGGCGAAATACTGTATGCAGCCAGTTCACGGGGGCCAACCGTCTACACCGCCTTTATCGCAACTCGGAGCAAAGTCGCGGCACAGCGTGATGCATTTGTCGCAATGACGCACGCGCTTGCAAAAATGGAACAGTGGCTCTACGCCCACAACGGAAAAGAGCTCGCTGAGGTCGTCGCCTCCTTTTTTTCGCATGTGCAGCAGGAACTGCTCGTTCGTTCTCTGCAGCGCTATCTCGATGCTGGCCTATGGGCGCGCGATCCTGCGATGTCGAAACAAGGGTTTGAACGCCTCGGGTCGAGCTTCCTTTCGGGTGGCTCCTTAAAGCGTCCACCGGTTTTTGAACATTGCGTCGATGCACGTCTGGCTTAACCGGTCTCGACGGGTTGCGGAATCGAGAGCAATCGCTCCTATTGCGTGTTGCGCGCAAGTGTCGGTAATTTACTCTTGCCAAAGGAAACGGGCGGCCACTTAATCGCATGATATTGGCCATCGGGGGAATTGTATCGGATGCAGACAGTCGTCGACTTGCGATGCGAGATGATTGCGATTGATTTGCAAAGCTCGGTCTCCAATGTCCCGCTTGCGAATTTCATGCAATCGCAACTCGAACACTGGGACATCGAGCGCATCGACTACGTTGATCGCGAAGGCATCGCTAAGACAAACATCGTCGCCGCTGATCCCGAAAGCACATCACCCCTCGCCTTTGCCGGGCATCTCGATACGGTCTCGGCTACCGGCTGGGACACGGACCCATTTCGAGCCACGATCGCGCAAGACCGGCTGACCGGGCTTGGTGCGGCCGACATGAAAGGGCCCATCGCTGCCTTTCTTTCGGCAGCTCGGCAAATGGATCCCCGGCTGCGCCCAAAAATCGTGCTCACGGCCGATGAAGAAGTGACCAAACAGGGCGTCCGCGAGGTGGTCGCGAAAAGCCGGCTGCTGCGTGACGGTACGCCCAAATGTTTCATTGTCTGCGAGCCAACAAGCCTCGATGTCGTGCGCGGCCACCGCGTCGACGTCCAATTCGTGGTACATTCCCATGGGCGCCAGGCCCATTCCTCGACCGGGCGAGGCTTGAATGCCAACCTGCAGCCGGTGCCCTTTCTCGCGGATATCCGCGACCTGCACCTTCGCCTGAGGCGCGACGTCGCGCTTCATGACACCCAGTATGATCCGCCGTTTTTGCGATCTCAACTTCGTCATCGACAATTACGGCGCGTTTCCCAACGTGACTGTCGGGCTCGCCACCTGCCGCATCAAGTTCCGGTACTCGAAATCGATCGACCCGCGTCCGGTCGTCGATGAAATCCGGCGTGCCGCGGGCGCTCACGGGCTCGACATCGAGGTGCGGCCGGAAGCGCCGCCGCCCGAGCTTCCAGCCGATGCGCCTCTGGTGCGCGCCATGGAAAGAACCATCGGCCGCAAGGCTCGCGTCATGGGGATAGGGACCGAAGCCTCCGAGTACAGCCGCATGGCGCCGTCGTTGATCCTAGGTCCCGGTAGTATCGACGTTGCTCACAAGCCCGCGGAGAGCATCAGCATCAGGGAGCTCCAGGAGGCTGTTGGCATCTATGAGCGGATTGCGAGGGAGCTTCCCGCATTGCTGTAAGGACAGGGCAACGATCATGCCGCTAGATCCCGCTTCAGCTGGATTGAAGCAGAATCTAGCGCCATCTTGTTTTCGAGCATGGCCTTCGGCAGCCCGGCAATCATTCGGCTAAGGCTTTATACCCGTGATAGACTTGCTGATGGCTCGAGGATCTCGCATCGGCCAGCGGCCGCTGTCCACCTGCGAAAGAAATTCCCCGACGATCCGGTTATATTCGTCCGGCTCCTCGATGTTGATCGCATGACCTGCATTTGGAATAATCGAAAGCGCCGCGGAAGGTATCGATTGTTTCATTAGAATGCCGGGAAGCAAACACGGCCAATCTTCATCGCCCGAAATGACAAGTGTGGGTACCGTCATTTTGTTCATTTCCTCAACCAGAGAATAGAGCGACGGCCGCTCCTTCTGAACACCGCTCTGAGTGTTCGCCGAACCGACGGCTGAATGCTCCGACAGGATCTGCTTGAATTCGGCAAAACCACGTGGATCCTTATTTTCGAATTGCACCCGGGTTGGTCCGTATGCATACCGCTCGGAAAAGGCCTGCATTCCCGATGATCTAATAAAATTGGCTATAGTGTCGGCCTCGGAGCGGAAGGTCTCCCGCGTTTCTAGCTCTGCTCCATATCCACATCCGCCAACGCATAAGGACTGCGCCCGATCGTGATGACGAAGGCCGAAGTGGAGCGTCGCAAAACCTCCCATAGAAAGCCCTACAATATGAGCTTTCTCTTCGGCGATGTGGTCGAGTACGGACAGGATGTCATCCGCCGCGCGAGCCTGCGAATAAGACGCCGGGCCCTCCGGAACATCGGACGGGGGAAAACCGCGCGCATTGAATGCAATCACACGGTATCGTTTCCCGAAATGACGTAGCTGCGGTTCAAAACTCCGAAGATCCCCGGCAAACTCATGTACCAGAATTAGTGGTCGTCCCTTGCCGGTCTCCTCGTAGTAAAGGCGTACGCCATCATCCGTTGTCGCATATGGCATTTTTGATTATCCCCTTGCGGTTTTTTGCAGGATTGTGAGGGTGCTGGACCGCTCAAACAAGTACCTGACGGTCCTTCAATATTACTTTCCCGTCAATCTCCACGATTGGATGCCGGACAACCAGATCGACATGGCCGACTGCTCGACTCGTGCTGCCGAACGCGATTCCGTTTCCGATGCTAATATGAAGCGCGAACGTCGGCTTTGCGCCAACAGCGGTCGGTCTCGGAAATAGCACCGGTGCGCCTGTCGTAAATCAAATCCGGAAATATTGATGATGCAATCCGCCCAGTACAGGTCGACAATTGATGTGCCCTGCCCTCTCAACAGCACGCGGTACTGGCGCATCCTTCTCCATGGATAGATGTGTTCGCATCTCGTTATAATATTTCATGCACGAGAGCAGTAGGTGACGGAGGTGGCGCTCGCTGAACACAACGACGTGGTCAAGGCATTCCCTGCGGATCGAACCGATCAGCCTTTCAGCATATCCATTTTGCCAAGGGGAGCGCGGCGACGTCGGTCGATCGCGAATGCCCATTGATCGAAGCCTGCGGATGAAGACCTCACCATAGGCCCCGTCCCGGTCACGAATGAGATAGCGGGGAGCTTGTTCCCAGCCCCAGGCTTCCGTGATCTGATTTGCGATCCATTCTGCGGTTGGATGCGCTGTGACGCCAAGCCACAGAATATTTCGCCGGCCGTGCCCCATGATCAGCAATCCATAAAGCAGGCGAAACGAGATTGTCGGCACGACGAACATATCCATCGCAGCGATCCCATCAGCGTGATTGCGGAAGAATGTCCTCCAGCCTTGGGACGGCGGATCTCGTCGCCTGACCATGTACTTGGCCACGCTGGTCTGTCCGATCTCGACGCCGAGCTTGAGCAACTCTCCATGGATCCGAGGCGCTCCCCACAGCGGATTGGCAATGCTCATCTCGCGGATAAGCTTGCGTGTCCCCAACGGAACCGTTGGCCTGCCACCCCGCGCTTTCGATTTCCAGCGCCAATATAATCGGAAGCCAGCGCGATGCCATTTGACCACGGTCTCCGGCTTAACAATCGCCAGCGCATCGCGAACGCCAGGGCGAAGCCGATAAAGGCAAACAAAAATCAATCGGTCGATGGAGCCGAAGGTTTGTTTCTTTGGAGCGGTTCGCCGCAGAACGTTTATCTGCTGCCGCAACGTCAGAATTTCCGCCTCGAGCGCTGCCCGCGACAGAAACAGATCTACGACCATCCAAACAAGGAGCCTGACAAGATCTCTCATCCCGCGACAGCATCGCCCGATTCTCGATCAACTGCTAGTCAGATTGAGTTTGCGACAGGGACAGGTGGGTATTAACACAGACTTGTCATTTACTGCTGAGAAGCGGTTACGTATCAGCTGGCTCGTGATTTCTTTTTTCGCCCATCCGCTATCTTCTCTCGATGGACAAGCGTATCCGAAGGACGCTTCGCGGCCTCCTCGTCGCTCACATAGGCGGGGACGCTCTCGGGCACGATGCGGTAGCGGCCGAACTTGCTCGTTCCTTGCGCATTGGTGAACTTGAACGCATTGACGCCGACGCGGCATCGCGTTCTCAGCTTGAAGCCGTAACTTCGACTTGAATGGCGAGGCCAGGACGGTTAGAGCGAAACAGAACAGCCCGATCATTCCGCCAGCTTAGGCGATTCCATCACGTCATCAACTCGGATAAGGTTTTCGATACACACAGGCTCAAGGCGCGAGATACTGCAATAGCTTTGGGTCGGTGCGAACGTCCTGTGCTGTTCCCGTGAGCGCGACCGTGCCACGATCCAACACATAAGCGCGACTGGCAACCCGGAGCGCTAGATCAAGATGCTGCTCGACGATGACAATGGCGATATCCTTCGCCAAAAGGATCAATCGCTCGGTAATTTCCTCGATAACACCGATCCAGACGCCCTCTGTCGGCTCGTCCAGCAACAGTACCCGCGGGTCCGACAGTAGCGCACGTCCGATCGCAAGCATCTTGCGTTCACCACCCGATAACGTGCCGGCTACCTGGTCCATCCGCTGGGCGAGTTTTGGGAATATTTCCAGGACTCGATTAACGGCCTGACTGTCGCGATTCGTAAGCGCCCCCACCGCGAGATTGTCCCGCACCGAAAGCCGTCCAAAGACAGAATGTTCCTGCGGAACGTATCCGAACCCCATGCGAATGCGCTGCTCGGTCGGCAGCCGGCCGACATCGAGGGCGTCCAGACTCACGGACCCGCCCAGCAATGGCAGCTCTCCGATGATGGCCTTCATCAACGTGGTCTTGCCTGCGCCGTTGCGGCCGAGGATCGCAACGCCACCTCGCCTTGGCACGGTCATGGTGACGCCGAACAGAACCTGACTGCGGCCATAACCGGCATCGAGATTCTGGATGTCGAGATAATTGTCATCAGGCACGGCGGAGATAGACCTCCTGGACCTTGGGGCTTGATTGGATTTGCCGCACCGAGCCGCAATCAAGCACGCTGCCCTGATCGAGCACGGTCAGCCGGTCGCAGATGTCGCGAATAAAATCGAGGTCGTGCTCGACGATGACGAGCGAGCAACGTTTCTTGATCGGCTGCAGCAGTTCGCCGGTGACCCGTCGTTCTTCCCGGCTCATGCCGCCAGTCGGCTCGTCCAGCAGCAACAACTTCGGCTCCGGCGCCAGAGCCATGGCGATTTCAAGCCATTGCTGCTGGCCATGAGAGAGAGCGGAGGCCGGATCCGCCGCCTGATCCACGAGGCGGAATTGTTCGAGCATTGCCATGACACGATCGTGCAGAACGCCACGCGTCCGGGAAAACAGCAAGCTGGGTAACGAAGTCTGGGCCTGCAGTGCCAACAGAATATTGTCGTACAAGGTCAATGCCGGCAGAACGCTGGTGATCTGGAATTTCAGGCTCATGCCGGCGCGCGCCCGCTCTGCGGGAGGAACTTGCGTGATATCGCGGCCGCTAAAAGTCACCGTGCCGGCTGTCGGGACTTCTGCGCCGGCCACGCATTTCATCAGCGTGCTTTTCCCGGAGCCGTTCGGTCCGATCAGGCCGTGAAATTCATTTTCCACAACTGTGAGTTCGGCGCCATTCAAGGCGGTCAATTTGCCGAATATCTTGGTGAGCCCACGCGCTTCAAGAAGAGCCATGACGACTCTCCTTCGCGCGACCGAAACGGCCCACGCGTTCGCGCTCGCTGACGATCAGGCTGATAAGCCCGGCCGGACGAAATAGAATAACCAGCAGCAGCAGCACCCCAAGGATAATCGGCCAAATGTCCTGGTAGCTGTTCGACAGCCAGAAGCTGACCGCTTCGATGACAACGGTGCCGATCACCGCCCCGATCAGGGTCCCGGCGCCGCCGAACAAAACATAGAGCACGACCTGAGTGGACATCACCACGCCCAGCATGTTCGGCCAGACGAAGCCTTCGTGGAAAGCATAGAGACTGCCGGCTAGGCCCGCGATGGCCCCGGCGAACGAGAAGATGATCGCCTTGAGGCGCTGCACGCGATAGCCAAAAAACGCGATGCGCTGCTCATTCTCGCGCAGACCGGCGAGAGCCAGCCCGAACTGCGACCCCACCAAGAATCGACACAGGAGATAGACGAGCAAAAGAATACCGAGCGCGAGATAATAGAACACCGGGCCCTCAACCAGATCGTAGCTGCCAAGGCTCATTGGCGGGATCGAGGGGATGCCGTTTTGACCACCAAGATAGTACCAGCCCCGTGCCAGCCGATCGGCGGCATACGACCCGGTCAGCGTGCCCAGGGAAACGAAAATGACGCTGGATGGATGCCGTCCCAGCAGCAGGAATCCCCCGAGCAGCAGAGCGAATGCGAACCCTATCAACAGGCCCGCCGGCAGCACGATCAGCAGGGACGTCACGCCGAGATCGCGAGCGATCAGCGCCACACCGTATCCGGCCGAACCGAAGAACACGGCCTGCCCGAAGCTCATGATTCCGGCATACCCCCACACCAGATCGAACGAGAGCGCGAACAGGCAGAGGATCAAGACCCGCGTGGCATAGACGGTCAGATAGTCCTGAAGGACGAGCGGCAGCAGTGCACCGATCGCGAGTACCACGATTTCCATAACCGGCAGTAGTTGCCATCGGCGAAAACGACGAACACGAGCGGGAATACTCAGGGCAATCGGTGTCGTTTCTGTCATCAAGATGCCAGCACATTAGCTCCAGAGGTCACAGCGCGGGTTGCCGCCCTTGCGATACGCTCAGCATTCCTTCGGATCGACGAGACCATTGCTGCGCGCAATAATCTCATAGCTACCGCCCTTGGCGACCGCCGTGTACATCTTCATCTTGCAATGCCGCTTGCCAGGAACCATTTCGGCGGGTCCTCCGGGGCCTTCGGCGATCTTGGCATGATCGAGCGCAGCGGCGACCGCGTCACGGTCAACCTTGCCCGCCTCCTTGACCGCAGCTTCCCACAGCTTGAGGCCGCGATAGGTGCCGGTTGCAGCGCTTCCGGCTGCGAAAAGGAACGTGCCCGGAAACTGCTTGTCATAGGCCGCCTGTATCTTCGCGCTAACCGGATCTTCCGGGGTGAGCGCCTTAAAATAGTCGAGGCAGCTTGCAAGTCCCTCGATCTCGGCCGGCTGATTGATGTTCAGCGTGTTCTCGTCGTAATAGACGCACGCCAGCCGACCGCCATTCTTCAGGAAGCCAGCTTCGTAAAGCTGTTTGAAGAACGGCCCTACGCCTGGCGGGATCACGGTGTTAAAGACCACGTCAACCTTGTTGGAGATGATCCGATTCACCGTGGCGCTGAAATCGATCTGGTCGAGCGGATAGTACTCCTCAAAAATGACCTCCCCACCGTTGGCCTCGATCACCTTGCGGGCGTAGACATTCAGCGTATGGGGCCAGACGTAGTTGGCGCTGGGAAGCGCGAACTTCTTGCCGCCGTTCTTGATCAGCCAGGGAATGAATTCGTCGCACTGTTGCGCGGGAGTAGGACCAGTACAGAAGAGGTAGGGAGTGCATTCCTTGCCCTCGTACAGTTGCGGGTAGATATACAGTGTCTTGCCGCGCGCGACGATGACGTCCTTGATAGCGTTGCGCATCGAACTGGTGACGCCTCCCAGCACGAGATCGACCTTGTCGCGCTGGATCAGCTTGCGGACGTTGCCGACAGCCACCGACTCATTCGATGCCGTGTCCTCGATGAACAATTCCAGCGGCCGGCCAAGCAATCCCCCTGCGTCGTTGATCTCTTTCACCACCATTTTCGCGACATTTGCGTCGGCGTTTCCGGCGTAGCCGATCGGACCGGTCAAATCGGTGGCGATGCCGACCTTGATGGGGTCGGCGGCCGCATTCGCCCAATCGGGACGAATGACCCAACTGCCGACGCCTGTCGCAAGCGCGGTACCTGCGAAGGCAAAATTTGAGAGAAAGCGGCGCCGGCTCGGTTTGCTGTGGTCGCTAGACATCGGACTAAACCCCTCTTCCTGAAACGAGGCCTTGCGGCCGGAACTTGATGAAGACGATCGCGAGAACGAACACGAGGACGTCGGCGATGACAGGGGGGATGACCCACGGCAACGCGGCCGCAAGCGTGCCGATGACACCGGCGCCAGCCACCGGCCCCGCGAATGACCCGACGCCACCGACCATCACAGCCACGAACCCTTGAATCAGAAAGCGAAGGCCAAGATCAGCGAACAGCGAGAACACCGGCACAATCAGCGCCCCGGCAAGACCCGCCAGGGCGGCACCGAATGCAAACGTGGCACCGTAGATCGCGTTGGTCGAAATCCCCGATGCGCGAGCGAGCGATGGATTTTCCAATGAAGCCCTGATCCGCAGGCCAAACGGTGTGCGCGCCAGAAGCAGGTAACTGCTCGCCATGACTAATGCGGTGATGACGATGATCACGAGCCGCCACGAGGAAAAGTGCATGGCGCCGAGATTGACCGATCCGCCGATCGGTTCCGGGACCGAGAGATACAAGCCGCCGATCAGGCCGCGCACGATCTCCCGGATGATCAGCCCGAGCGCATAGGTGCCGAGCATCGCGACAATCGGCGCTGCGTAGAACCGCCGGACCACTAGACGCTCCAGCACAAAGCCCAAGGCTCCGACCGCGAGCGGAGCAACCGCCATTCCCACCCAGACCGGTGCCCCCGCGTTATGCACGACATAGGTGATGTATGCGCCAAGGAGAACGAATTCTCCCTGGGCGAAATTGAAGATCCCCATCATGCTGGCGATGATTCCAAGTCCCAGGACAACCAGAACTACGATCGAGGAGAAACTCATAATCTCGAACAATGCGGTGAACAGATTATCCATGCGACATCACCAGCAGTCCTGCAGCCTTCCGCTACTTACATCGTCTTCCAGTCGCCGGACTGTTCAAAGGCATGCGCGGCACGATAGATCATCGCCTCGTCGAAATGCCGGCCAATCATCATCAGACCGATGGGGAGTCCGTCCACCATGCCGCATGGCAACGACATGGCCGGATGGTGCGTGATATCGAACGGCGCGGTGTTCGTGATCATCTCGAACGCGCGCCCGATCTGCTCCTCACGGCTTGCTCCGGGAGCAGGCAATGGCGTCGCCTTCATCGGCGTCGTCGGCATCAACAGCAGATCGTAGGTCTCAAGCGCCTTGTCGTAAGACGCAGTCAGTCGACGCGAGATGTTCAAGGCCTTGCCGTAATAGCGCGGACCGAAATTATTGTTGATATAGGTGCCGAACATCAGCATCATCTTCGTCGTCTCGGATAGAGAATCCGCCTGCCCGCGCCAGCCGCGATGAAAATCCATCAACGACGTCGAATAAAGATCCGAGCGGCTCAGGCCATAGCCGTCGCCATACATCATGGTCTGGGTCATCCCTTCAGTGCCGATCGGCATCCAGATCGCGGGCGCCACCATATGCATCGGGATGGAAACCTCTTCGACGGTAGCGCCGAGACTGCTGAACCGCTTCGCTGCCTCCCTGACACTTTCGTTCACTGCTGCTTCAGCACCAGCTTGTTCGAAACCTTCCTTGACCATGCCGATTTTCAGTCCCTTGATTCCCACACCAAGTGCCTTGGTGTAGTCCTGCACCTTTGGCGCTTTGATCCTGGGATCGTAGCCATCGTCACCCGCAAGCACCTCGAGCAGCAACGCATTGTCGGCGACGTTTGCGGTCATGGGCCCGGTGTGATCGACGAAAATCTCGATCGGCATGATGCCGGTGTACGGCACAAGGCCCCAAGTCGGCTTCATGCCGTAGGTGCCGCTGAAGGATGAAGGCATCCGTATCGAGCCGCCCTGGTCGCCCCCGATTGCCATATCGACTTCACCGAGCGCGACCACGACAGCGCTGCCGGAGGACGAGCCGCCCGCGGAGTATCCCATCTTGTGCGGGTTGTGCACGGGACCAGTCGAATTGGTGTGGCTACCGCCGGACATGCAAAACGACTCGCAATGAACCTTGCCCGCAATTTCCGCGCCAGCGTCAAGCATGCGCGTGACAATCGTCGCGTCGAAATCCGGTACGAAACCTTCGAGAGTCGAGGAACCATTCATCATCGGCACGCCGGCCAACATGATGTTGTCCTTCAGTGCAACGACCTTGCCCTTCAGCTTGCCGTTTGGGGCGCCCTTGACGGTGGACTTTCGGTACCAGGCGTTGCGCGGGTTCTCATCGGGCCCAGGCCGATAGCCCGGCGTCCGCGGATACTTAACGATCGGGACTTCATCCGGCATTGCAGCGACGATGTTGTAAGCATCAACCGAACCCTGCATCAGTCCGCGGAAGGAGGTGACGTCCTCATCGGTCAATGCCAAACCGCAATATTCGGCGATGGCGCGCAGCTGATCGGGAGTCGGAAGTGCTACTGACACGATGTTTCTCCTGTTTCCAGACCACTTGAGGCAAATCCTGTTCCAATCACTAGAAAGGGAAATGTTTTCCTTTTCAAGGATTATTTTGTGCCGCCGCCGTTTGATGGAGCCCTGAGCGCCGTCAGAACTTTCTGATCAGCTGAAAGTCGAGACCATCGGCCTCGGCAAGATAGATCGGCATGGAAGCACTGCCACGGCGGATGCCGACGCGACCTCTCGCGCCGTCATAGTCCACGTTCATCGCTGTCGAGAGCAATGGCTTGATCGCCAGCGACCCTGTATGCGACGCGACCGTATCCAGAAACCGGAGACCCTCATAGTTCGATTGCCCAACAGAGCCAAGCGGCGGCGCGTGGCGGCCGAATGAAGCCTGGTATTGGCAACGAAAGGCATCGTTTTCGCGGGAAGCCATGTCTACGAAATACCCGGATGCGCAGAAAAGATTTTCGGTGTTATCCGCTCCGATTCCAAACAGGACGGTCTCATCCATCGCGCCCGCCAGACGAAGCATCTTCGACGCCAAGCCTTGCTCGGCGAAGGCGCGATTGAAAACAATGCTGTCGGTACCGATTAACGAAATAAGGACAACGTCCGGCTTTGCGGCGCGAATCCGAGCGATTTGTGCGCTGTGATCGTGCTCGCCCAGCCGGACAAACTCCTCACCGACGACACGTCCACCTGCACCGGCTATATATTTCTTGATCGCCCGATGGGACAGCCAGGGCCAGACATAGTCGCTGCCTATCAGGTACCATCGCGCCGCGTTCTTGGCGTCTGCCAGCCACTCGATCGCGGGACGCGATTGCGCCCGCGGCGTTTCGCCGATCGCCATCACGCCCGGCGTTCTCTCTCCGCCCTCATATACCGGTGTATAGATGTAGGGAATGCGGCCTGCGACGACCCTTCGAAGCGCAATCCTGACCGCGCTGATGTGAGATCCCATGACGATATCCGCGTCATTGGACGCGACCACGTCCGATGCGGTGCGGACGACATCCTCGATGCTGCCTCCGGCATCATGAAAGACGATCTCGATTTCGCGCCCCAGGATGCCGCCGCGCTGGTTGATCTCCGAAGCGGCCAGCAGCGTACTATTAGTGCCGGACGGTCCCCAGATTCCCGCGGGACCGGTCAGCGTAATGAAGTTGGCGATCCGAAGCTTCTTGCGATCGCGACGCTGCCGAAAGGGATCCGGCCGCGGCGTCTGCGTAAATGTGTCCCCGTCCGACCTACGCGGGCCCTTCAGCAGCCAATCTGGCGGCATCGGCAGACCGCCGGTGGTTCCAATTTGCGTGGGTGAGAGCACCTCGCTCTCCTTTCAGCTTTTCGGGTCGGCGTGAGACCAGCGTATCGCGGCAACCGAAATATCCTAGTGGAAAATATTGAATATTCAACGATTTACGTGCATACAGAAAAAGCAAAGCAGCTCAATAATCATCCAGAAACCGAGGACCAAGTCCAAAGCCGTGGCTAGATCGCCGAGCAAACCCATCACCGAGCACCTCGCTTATCTGCTTGCGCAGGCAAACCGGGAAATCAATCGACAGCTGGACGCGCGCTTCCGAACGGAGGGCGTGCCGGTGGAACAGTGGCGCATTCTGAAAGTCCTTTCGGACGGCAAGGGCCATTCGATGGGTGAGCTCGCGGAAGCGGTGCTGCTTAATCATCCGACCTTGACGAAGATGGTCGATCGCATGGTGTCCGACTCCCTTGTTTACCGCGTCCAGGATGCCGAAGACCGGCGCAAGGTGCTGATGTTCAGTTCCGACCGCGGAAAGGCCCTGACCCAGCGCTTGAACTCGCTTGCGCTGAGCCAGGAGTCCTACATCGCCGAAAGTTACGGCAACAAGGCGACGGCGGATTTGAAGCGGCTTCTGGAAAGCCTGATTGAGAAGGCGAACTAAACGTCCGATCTGCCCAACAAGATGGAGCATTCTTGCCTCCACTGGGTTTTTCGAACCTGTCGCCCACGCTTCGATGCCGCGTCCGCCGTCTTTAAGATCAAGTGAGATAGGATTTCAGGATTGACGCACCGAGCGTGTATTTCGGGTCCACCATGTTGCCGAGGCGCACGCGGCCGCATTGGGTAAGGAGCATGTACGCATCAAGCTCCTCGAAACCGAAATCGGCGGCCATCCAGCGGATCAGTTCGCGATAGGCGATGCGGGCGGCATCTTCCATCGGCCGGCTGGAGCCGATCGTCATGAAGAACTTGTCGTTCTCCAGCCGTGGCCATTTGAACGTCCATTTCTTGATGAGATCGACCTGCAGCGTGGTGACGGTCGGATGCTCCAGCGCGACGCCGCACAATTCGCCGTCGCCTTGGGTGGCGTGGCAGTCGCCGAGATACAATAGCGCGCCGGGCGCGTTGACCGGCAGGTAGATCACCGCGTCCACCGCGACGTCAGGCAAATCCATGTTGCCGCCATAGTAGTCCGGCTGCAGCGACGTAATCGCCTCGATTTCCGGCGAGGTACCGATGGTTCCGATGAAGGGCTGATAGGGCAGCGTGAGCTTGTCGCTCCATTTGATGCCGCCCTCCAGCGTGACCTCGACCTTCTTGACCCGTTCGGGCAATGGCGGATTGAGCAGCGCGGTATCGCCGGTCGCGACCAGGCCGCCGAATTCGGTGATCAGGCAGGTCGTTCCCACAGGCTGCGGCCCGCGCGGCACAATCGACTTGATGTACACTGCAAGGGTATCGCCCTTCTCGGCGCCGTTGACATAGATCGGCCCGTTCTGCGGATTGAGGAATGGGAAATTCAAAATCTCGCTGGGCTTGTCGGTTTCATATTTGATCTTGCCCTCGAACGCATCGTGCGTCTCGGCCGATATCACCGACCCCGGATCCACCTTCAACACGGGTTTCGCAAACGGACCGTAGACGTAGTGATACTGGCCCTGGCTCTGTTCGGTGATCGAATAGGTCTTGCCCGGCTTGCCTTTCGCGAGGCCCTTGCGGGCCATGATGGAGGTTTCGAGCCATGACATGTTGGTGGTCCTTCCTGCTGGTTGAAAATTTCAGACGGCCAGATGCCTTCGCACGACCTCGCGATCGTCGAGGTCCGCCGGCGTCAGCGCAGCCACGATCCTGCCCTTATCCATAACGTAGCAGCGCTGCGCCATGGCGCGGATCATGTCGAGATTCTGCTCGACCAACACGATCGTGACGTTGGTCCGGCGATTGAGATCGACAATGGTGCGGGCGATGTCCTGCACGATCGAGGGCTGAATGCCTTCCGAGGGCTCATCCAGCAGAATCAGCGACGGCTTGCTGATCAAGACGCGGCCGATCGCCAGTTGCTGTTGCTGGCCGCCGGACATGGTTCCAGCCTGCTGGCTGCGCCGCTCGGCGAGGATCGGAAACGTGGCGTAGACACGCTGGTAGTCTTCGGGACCGATCTTGCCGCCGATCATTTCGCCGACCTTGAGGTTCTCCTCGACGCTCATGCGCGGGAAAACATCGCGGCCCTGCGGCACATAGCCGATCCCGAGACGGGCGCGGCGATGCGCCACCAGCGCGCTGACATCCTCCCCCTTGAACACAATGGAGCCGTCGGTCGGCGGCAGCAGCCCGATCAGCGTCCGCATCAGCGTCGACTTGCCGACGCCGTTGCGGCCGATCACCGCGACAATCTCGCCTTCGCGCACATCCATGTCGATGCCCTGCAGCACCGGCTTGCCGCCGTAGCCGGACCGGAGTTTTAACGCGGAGAGGACGACTTCCCTACGCATGGCCGTGTCCCAGATAGATCGCCGCGACCCGCTCGTCGGCGACGATCTGCTCGATCGTGCCTTGCGCGAAGATCCGGCCGAGATGCAGCACGGTGACCCGTCTGGCCACCTGCCGGACAAAGCTCATGTCGTGCTCGACCGCGAGAATTGTAACGCCCTCGGCGTTCAGGGTCTGGACGATCTCACCGGTGGCAAAGGTTTCAGCCGGCGACATGCCGGCGGTCGGCTCGTCCAGCAGCAGGAGCTTCGGTTTCAGGCTGATCGCCATGCCGATCTCGAGCCATTGCTGCTGGCCGTGGCCGAGATTGCCGGCGAGCTGCGCGCCGACATCCAGCAAGTGGAGGAAATCAAGCAGCCGGTCGGCCTCCGCGTCGAGCGAACCGCCCTCGAGATGATGCTGCAGCGCTATTTCGAGATTTTGCCGCGCACTCAGCGCCTTGAAGATGCCCGGCACCTGGAACTTGACGCTCATGCCGCGCCGGATCCGCTGGAACGACTTCAATGCCGTGATGTCGTGCCCTGCATAAAAAATGCTGCCGCTGGACGGCGCGTGTTCGCCAAGGATCAGGCGGAACAAGGTGCTCTTGCCGGCGCCATTGGGGCCGATCAGGCAATGAATCTCGCCTTGCTCGAGCGCAAGGTTGACGTCCGCGGTGACGTGCAGGCCACCGAAGTGCTTGTTGAGACCTTGCGTTTCGAGAATTGACATCAGGCCGCTTCCTTCGGTCCATGCCGCATCCGGCCGACCAATTTGGCGAAGCTGACGATCAATCCCTCCGGCGCGATGAGCACGGTCGCGACCAGCAGCAGCCCCATCACCACCAGCGCGTACTGGCTGCCGTAGATCGTCAGCGCCTGGAACGCCGCCAGCACCGCCAGGGTCCCGATCAGCGTGGCGGTGAGGTCGCCGCGTCCGCCGACGGCGACCCAGACGATCGGCAAGGCGGCTGCGGTAATGCCCATGCTCGACGGCGTGATATACTGGCCCCACGCGGTGTAGAGCACGCCGCTGAGCCCGGCCAACACCGCTCCGATCACGAACGCCACCAGCTGATATTTGCGCACGTCGTAGCCCAGCATCTCCGCGCGCTCGGGATTCTCCCGGATCGCCACCAGCACGTTGCCGAATTTGGAGTTCACCAGCATGCGGAGGCCGAGATAGCTCAGCACCAGCAGGGTCAGAACGAAATAATACAGACCGATATCCGGGAACAGCACGATGGCGCCGCCGAACCACGGCAGAGTCAGCGGCGGCATACCGCTCATGCCGTTGAAGCCATTCAGACGCGCGACGCCGATGTGCCATTCGGGACCGGCGGTCTGCGCCATGAATCGCTCGAACACCAGCGTGACGGAGAGCGTAACGATGCCGAGAAAGACGCCGCTGATCCGGCCGAAGTAAAGAAAATAGCCGAGCACGGCCGCGAACGCCGCCGAGCAGGCCAGTGAGGCGATCAGGGCAATCAGCGTGAAGCCGTAAGCCGCGCCGAAGTTGAGGGTCAGAACGCCGTAGGCATACCCCGACAGGCCGAAGAACGCGGTCTGGCCGAAACTGAGCGTGCCGCCATAGCCCCAGACCAGGCAGAGCCCCAGCGCCATGAACGCCCAGGTGAAGAAGTAGACGGTGTTGCCGACCGTGTAGCCATCGGCCAGCAGCGGATAGGCCACCGCCGCGAGCAGAACCGCGCCGACGGCGCTCCAGAACAGCGGACCACGACCCAGTGTCTGCGGACCCTCAAGCAGACGGATGAACGGCAGCCGGCGTGTCATGTCCAAAACCGCTCTCTCAACTTCGCTCGCGCAGAATGAAGCCCGAGATTCCCTTTGGAAGCATGCGAATAACGATGATCACGGCGATCAGCAGCCCGATCTGTCCGAACAATTGCCCCTGCCACGAGGTCATCGAGGCCTTGACCACGCCGAGCACGGCAGCGGCGGGCGCGGTGCCGAGAAAGATATCGGCGCCACCGACGACGACCGTGACGAATGCCTCCATGATGAACGTGCTGCCCATGGTCGGCACGATGGTCATGGTCGGCGCATAGAGCCCGCCGACCAGTCCCGCCAGCGCCGCCCCCAGTGCAAAGGTCATGCTGTAGACAAATTTGGTGTCGACGCCGAGGGCCTCGGCCATGTGCGGCAACTGGATCGTCGCGCGGGCGAGGATTCCGAACCTGGTTCTGTTGAAGGCGAGATAGAGCCCGGCAAGAATCGCCAGTGCCGCGACCATCAGCACCAGCCGATAGGTCGAATAGGAATAGGCGCCGACCGTGAAGCTGCCGAGCGGAACGCCGACGCCCTGCATGCTGGATCCCAGCACGATCAAGGTGCCCTGCGTGGCGATCAGGCTCAGTCCCCAAGTCGCGACAATGGTGTCCATCGGCCGGTCATAAAGCTGGCGGACCACGAGGCGTTCGACGATCAGCCCGACCACTCCGGCGGCGAGCGCCCCGCACAGGATCGCAAGCGGCAGCGGCAGGCCGGCGCGCGCAGTCACCACCGTCACGTAAGCGCCGCACATGATGAATTCGCCGTGGGCAAGGTTGATCACGCCCATCATGCCGAAAATCACCGCCAGCCCGCACGCGGCCAGCACCAGAAATGCGAATGCATCGCCGCATTGGTAGAGAAATCCGAACAGCGAACTCAAGAAATCCATCCAGGGCCTGTGGTGAAGAGAAGTCTCTTCCGGTCATCGATCGGCGAAGCATTGAGCAGAGGAAGCATTAAGCAGAGAATGTCGAGGGGCGAGAAGCGCCCCTCGACATCGCACACGATGTCGAGGGGCGAGAAGCGCCCCTCGACATCGCACACGTCAGGGCTTCGGTGGCGGATTGCTCGGGGTATACTGCGCCATTGGATCCTTCTTGGTCAGGTCGCATCCGGCCTCGCCCAGCCAATACGGCTTGATGTCGGTCCAGACCTTCGGGAAGGTGATCGAATGATCGTCGCCGACCCTGGCCATGTAGATCGTATGCGACGCATGCTGGCTCTTTGGATCGATGCAGACCTTGCCCTCGGGCGCATCGACACAGACATCGCCTTTGGCGATCACGGCGCGCAAGTCGGCGCGCTTGGTCGAGCCGTTGGCGCGCTCGACCATCTGCTTGTAGAGATAGACGGCGAGGTAGGAGTTTTCCGCCTCTTGATTGATGTAAGGCTCGTTGGGGAATTTAGCCTTCCACTTCGCCACGAATGCCTTGCTCTCCGGCGTATCGACCTCCTCGATATAATTCACCGTGGCATACATGTTGGCGAGGCTCGGCGGCTTGAAACGCTTGTGCTCATAGCCCTGGCCGACATTGACCGAGCTGCCCATCGGAATCTTCAGGTTGGCCGAGGCGGCCTGCTCATAGTAGGACGCCTGCGCGGTGCCGACCAGCAAAGTGATCAGCACGTCCGGTTTGACCTTCTGGATGTTCTGGATGGTCTGCGAGAACTGCGACACGCCAAGCGGAATGAACTCTTCGCCGACCATTTCGCCGCCATTCTGCTTGACGATGTTGCGCACCCACTCGGCGGAAATCTGACCGAAATTGTAATCGGCTGCGATGGTGTAGACCCGCTTGCCGTATTTTTCCATCATCCACGGAATCAGCGTCGAGAACTGCTGTTCAGGCACCGCGCCGGTGACGACCATGTGGCCGTCGCAGACGCCGCCTTCGTACTGATTGTTGTAGAAGACGAAGCCATCGAGCTGATCGACGATCGGGCGATAGGCTTCACGCGACGCGCTGGAGAATCCCGCAAACACCACGTCGGCCTTGTCGCGCTGAAGCACGCGCCGCATGAATTCCTGGTAGCGGGTGTTGTCCGACTGGGTGTCATAGACTATCAGTTCGAGCTTGCGCCCGGCGATGCCGCCCGCAGCATTGATCTCATCGGTGGCGAGTTGAATGCCATGCACCTTTCCGATGGTCGCGAGCGCAAAGTCGCCGGATTGATCTTCCAGGACGCCGAGCTTGATCGGGTCGGCCGCGTAGGCCGAGCCTGCAGCAAGTAAGCCAATTCCGATGAGGGAGACGGTACGCGCCCCCCTCGCAATACGTTCTAGCATCTGACTCTCCTCTGTTGGGTCTAGTCGGCGAGTTTTTTCTTCAGGACGAACTCGCCGTGTTCTTGCCCGTCTGACGACCGGGCCAAGTCTTTGCACAGATCCTCCATCGTCTGACGCGTCCTCATGCAGCGTCGACGAAGGAGATCGTAGGCTTCGTCATCGTCGATGCCGCATTCGGACATCGTCCGGATGATTGCCTTGACGACGTCCCGCCGGCCTCGGCGGCGGCGCTCCTGATCCTCCACCAGGGCCTCCAGGTGCCGATGGCGGCGATATTCGTTGATGCCGACAAACAGCGCCGGATAAACGGCTGCGACGTGAACGGGTTTTCGAAGAAACGATGTCGCGCCCGCCCTCATCAATGCTTTGAGGCGGCTGGGCGCGCTGACGCCAAGCAACCCGATGACCGGTGCCGGCGGCAGCCGACCGATTGCGCTAAGCGGAAGTACAGCCCCATCGCTGATGTCGCCGTCGATGAAGACGATGCTGCGATCCGGCTGAAGCGTTGCAAGATCGATGTCCGCAATGCTCCCGACAATATCAGCGGGATTGGTCGTGACACCAAGCCGGTCCAGTGTGGTCGTCAACACGTCGAGCGACGACGCCCGATCCGTCACCACGATGGCGCGACCGCCGCTGAAATTCTGGAGCAGCCGCGGCTCGGTCATGACACCAGCCTCAGCGAGGGAGCGGCGGCGGCTTCGAACCGTGCAGAATTATGTACGAGGTACGGGTCCGGCTGAACGGGCGCCCGGGCTTCGCTGACGAGGTCGAACCTCGCCTTGCGATTCGAACGACCGATACGTGGCGTCAGGTAGGCATGGAAGGTTTGCTCGTCGATCCAGACGGGGCCCTGCGGCGCGTCGAGATGCTGCCGGACAAGCTCCGCCTTGACTACGCGCGGTTCGTCGGTCCCGGCGGCGGCGGCAGCCCTTGCCAGCAGCCACACCGCGTTATAGGACGCCTCCGCATCGGCGGACGCAGTGGGCCCTTCCGGAAACCGCGACTCGTAGGCCTTGAGAAATCGAAGATTCGCCGGGCTTTCGATCGAGCAAAAGTACACGCTCGAGCTCAGATGACCATCAACGGCGTCTTCGCCGATAGCTTGTAGCTCGGGCTCGGACAGCGAGCAGCTCGCCACAGGGATTTCCCGTGCCTGGTCGATCCCGCGCGCGCGGCACGCCGTCCTGAAGTCGCGGAAAAACTGATAGGCCGAGGTGCCGATCAGCGTCAGGAATACGAATGAAGGGCGCGCCTCGATGATCGCCTCGATCGCCTGGGGGAAATCCGTTTCGCCGAGGGCGAAATAGCGCTCGGCCAACACCGATCCCTGACGCGCTATGACGCTCTCGCGCAAGATGCGATTGTTTTCCCAGGCCCAAATGTAATTTGAGCCGACGCAAAACGCACGATGGCCGTGATGCGCTAGGAGATATTCCACCAGCGGCAAGACATGCTGGTTTGGCGCAGCGCCGGTGTAGATGACGTTGGTGGAACTCTCGAAGCCTTCGTAATGCGACGGGTACCACAGCAGAGCGTCGTGCTTCTCGAACAGGGGAATAACTTCTTTGCGCGACGACGACGTGTAACAACCGACAACGTGGCGGATATTGCGCTCTAGCAGCCTCTCGGCGAGTGCGGAATATTGCGAGAGGTCACCGCCGGGATTGAGGACGGACGGTTCAAAGCGGATGCCGAGCCCCAACGCGTTGATCTCCTCCGCGGCCAGAAGGGCGCCATTCAGCATCGAGCGCGCGACCAGCTCGTACGAGCCCGTCGAGGAGAAGAGATAGCCGACTTGAAGATCTTGACGCGTCATACACTTCACCCAACGCAACAAACCTGCTGTTTCAGGCCCCGGCGAAACTGTGCCGTCAGAAACACTTTTGCAAATTGGGTGGCGCCGTTTCGGGCATCTTTGCCCAGCCCCTGTTTTGAAGGCTCGCCCGAGGGCGCTACCCTGTCAAGAACAAAATTATTCCGGATCGCTCATTTCGAAAAAATCAATTCGGAAGTTTCCAGGCGCGGCGTTTGTAGGCACCATGTGCAAATTGTAAGCGCCAATCGATCAAGGAAACGGCATCAATACAGATAGAAACGGTCACGAAGGCCATGGAGTCCGCCACACCGCATTAACCCGAATGCCTTTAGCGATCAGTTGGTTGCTAAGCCTGGGTGTACCGAAAACTCAAACCCGGACGTAATGATGGTGAAGCCCACCGAGGACTGGGTGTGAGCGAGTGATTCCGATCTGTTGAATTGGACGAAACATCGGCGCATCCTTGCGCAACGACCGATGCGTTCTGACGGAGTTGTAGGGCCTGTCGTCATTTAGAGGATTCGCAAATCAGCCAAAGCATGATTCATGGGGAGCCTTCATGAAGGAGGCTACGATGGAACGCCATGCATTGCGAGACGACCAATTCGCCCGGATCGAGCATTTGTTGCCGGGCCGTCCCGGCACGGTCGGCCGCAACAGCGAACTGGGCAATCGTCTTTTCGTCGAAGCCGTGATCTGGAAGTTCCGCGTGGGGACGCCGTGGCGCGATTTGCCAGAGCGTTTTGGCGGCTGGTGCAACACCCACAAGCGCTTCTCCCGCTGGGCCGCGAGCGGCGTTTGGGAGAATCTTTTCAAGGCCTTGGCGGACGATCCCGACAATGAGTACGCGATGATCGACGCGACGATAGTGCGAGCCCACCAGCATAGCGCCGGCGCACTCAAAAAAGGGGGTTCGATCAAGCCATCGGCCGCTCGCGCGGCGGGCTCACGACGAAGATCCACATGATCGTCGATGCCCTCGGCAACCCGTTGGCGCTCAGCCTTACGGGCGGCCAAGTCCACGACATCACCCAGGCACAGGCGCTGCTGGCGCTTGTCGAGCCAAAAGCCTTACTTGGCGACAAGGGCTATGACGCCGATCACCTCATTGACAGCCTGGCGGCACGGGCGATCAGCGTGGTCATCCCGCCTAAGTCAAACCGGAAAGTCGCACGAGCCTGCGACTTCGCACTCTATTGCGAGCGCAATCTCGTCGAGCGGTTCTTCTGCATCATCAAGCATTTTCGGGCCATCGCGACCCGCTATGAGAAGACAGCACAAAATTACCTCGCTGGCCTACACTTGGTCTGCGCCCTCGCTTGGCTTAAATGACGACAGGCCCTAGCAAAACCGGTTTTGGTTTCAAGGGGAGAGCGGAAAAATTTTCGGAGGGGTTAATCCCGGGCCCGCCGGAGAGCTTTGGCGAGCCGCCCTTTCTCCTGCTCCCAGCGGGCATCATCGGCTTGCGACTTCTTTTCGAGGGCCTCCGCCTCGTCCCGGATGGCGTCGGCCTTCTTGACGTGTTCACGCAGCTTTGCGAGGCATGGAAGCCATTCGCGAATTGGTCGGACGGGCTTTCGATGATCCGCCGCCAGGGGCCGACCGTTTCTGGTCCACGCGCCGGATGGCGTTTGCGAATCTTGCGATACGTCAGTGCCGCACCGATCCTGTTCGCATGCTCTTGGAAGAATTACTGAGGAGCTGCGCGTGATCGTCCCTGAAAGATACGAATGGATAGTGGCTTCGATCCGCAATCGACGGCCGACCGAAGCCGGCCAGGCAAGCCTTGTTATCGTCTGGCTGGTCGCTTTCCTGCTCCGCTTCGGACTGGACCTGGAGGACGCCGACGAAGCCGCTCTCGCCGAGTTTTGTCGCGTTGCTTCTATCAGCCGAACGGACGTCTCGATGAACCGTCTCGTTTACACCATACGAAACATCTACTCGGAACTGCATTCGCGAGATTGGATCAGCGTAGATCCCGCGAACGACTTGGGATGGAAATTCAGGCGGCAGAGACGCTGCACCTTGGATGTCGACTTGGTCGCCGTCGAAGACCTGCTGGAGCACATAGATCGCCGACGAAATAGGGCCGCTGCCGAGGAGGCGGTCCGGAATCGGTTATGCGTCCAACTTGCGGTCGACGCCGGCGCCTCCTGCAGCGAGCTCTCTGATTTGAATATCGCCCATGTGGGGAGGAAAAATGCAATCCGGATAGCCAGCGACGGGCCCCGCGAACGTATTGCCCGCTTGTCGCCCGACGCTGGAGTAGACTTGTCTATTTATCTTGAACATCATCGCCGCGACTTATTCGGACTCGGGTCCGATGCGCTTTTTGCGAGTTCTAGAGGCCGCCGCGAACGGCTTCCGCTACGCTCAATTGCAGAGATTATCCAGATGCAGATCGACGATGCGGGTGTGACGGGTCGTGTTTACCCGGCCGACCTTGCGCGCTATTCCGTCGCGAAGCTTATTTCGGAGGGCGCTGGCGCGCAGGACGCGATCGTCATGACGGGCTACAAGCGAGTTCCCGGGGTATCAAAGGAAACCGCCCCGTACGGCTTGAATGCCCTAGAGACCTTCCACCCCCTGCACTCCTGACCGTCCGGCGGCACTCCCGCCCGAGTCAGCCCGCGCCGGCCGGCTATGAGAGCCCGGCTTACCACCCTCTGCTCGGCTGGCAGGCCGCCGTTTCGGCGGCTTTTCGGGCGTTTTTTGCTCGCGCGCCGGGCGCCGACGGGACTCGAAATTCGATAGGGCCAGATGCCCGGGACTCGCAATTCACTTCAACCGGACTCGAAATCCACTTTCAGATCTACTTTGAAATGATTGGCCTTTTTGGCCCAGCAGACTCACAATTCGCTTTAGGGCACACGCATCCTAGCCAATTTGTGGAATTGCAGGATCCAGCTCCTCCTGCTCCAACCATTTGGCGTCATCGCGCTCCAGGTAGGCCACAAGCGGCGAAATAGCCGATCGTTCGGAACCGATGGAAGGTCGAACGGCTTCTGCAGGTGACTTTCCGAGCTTCTCTACGTCGCCCTCGCTAAGGTGAACGCCGGCCGCAGGCGATCGACGTCATCAAGCGAGAAACCCTGGCAGGATCGCCCCCTCGTCCACGCGGCGAGTACCGATGCTGTGGCGGCCTCGAATTCGGCAGGAAGATCCAGACCGTTCATAAGCCGGCTGGCAGATTCATCGGCGAGTTCTCTGGCTGGTCGAGACCGAGCAGCACATTGAGGCGCGAAGGCTCCTCGGGTTTCACGTGCGCGATCTGATCGCTGTTACGCCGGTCCCCCTTCGCGATCTTGACAGCTCTCGACGGTTCCGCTTCGCCGAGTTCTTGCGCGAACCTGTCTAATTCACGACGTCAGAGAATGACGCGTAGTCGACATAGCCGATTGGGCTGACTGTCCCCGTCTCATGCCGATCCAGATGGTCGGTCATGAGTTCCCTAGCGCTTGTGCGTGTTCATTGAACAGCTCAGGAGACGCGAAAACCATCTCCAGGGACGATGCCACAGATTATTGACGATAAAGCTGTAAAATCTCCGAAATTATCATTTTTGATTGGTCTAATGACGAAGCAAACCACCTTCACCCACATCGGATATCTTGACGGCCTTCGCGGAACGGCGGCCCTCTGGGTGATGGTAGGCCACATATTGGCCGTGTATGGGAAATTCCCGCCGATCGTGAGCTGGACGAGCTTAGCCGTCGACATTTTTATACTGCTCTCGGGCTTTCTCATGCTTCATCAGGTCACTACTCGCGAGATTCACGAACCTCTTGATCGGCCTCAGACATGGCTGATTTTTTGGCTGAGGAGGTTCTTCCGATTAGCACCGCTGTACTACACAATGCTCGTTATCGCGGTGCTTTGTGAGCAATATCAAAACGGCTTCGATGGTTCGTTTCATTATATCAACTGGGACTCAGGCCGCACTGCGAACGATCAACTCGGGCTTCATATTATCAGTCACATCACCTTTCTTTTCGGTCTTTCCCCCGAGTTCGCACGAAGCACCTGGTTGCCAGACTGGAGTATAAGTCTTGAGATGCAGTTTTATCTTCTGTTCCCGTTTTTAGCGTTGTTGGGAAGAAGCGTTGGTTGGCTCACAGTTGTGGGGATTACCTGCGCCGCTTGCCTGTTAGGCGACTATCTCTTCTCTTCGTTCCTGCACCAATTCACCCTACCATCCATACTGCTCCTGAAGATCAACGTCTTCATGGGCGGGATGTTGCTAGCAGCGGCCTTTCAGAAGCCGAACTCCCGATTGATCTACCTGTTTGCCGCAACGGGTTTGATGTTACTGCCGATCTGGGGATCGGCCGGCATGGAATTAGATTTCGGCAGAGCACTTATTTGCCTTGGATTTTGGACTCTTGCTTTTGGACGACAAATAAAAACGCCTTCACCCATTCGGTGGGCGATCTCACAGGTTTCCACAACACTCGGAACTTGGCCGTTTGTGGTGCTCGCAGATCTTTCCTATGGTGTTTATCTTATCCATTTCCTGATTATTTTAGCTTGGGGTCGCTTGACCGCATCGGAAGCGCCACTGAGCAACCTTCACAACCCGCTCGCCGCTCTCATTGTAATTCCCATGGTGGCCTACGCACTGGCGTGGGTAGCGCGCTACGCGGTAGAATTGCCTGGAATTGAATTTGGTCGTCGGATCATTCGCAAATACCGCAATCTCCAACCGGCCGAAGTTTATTGATCGGTACGCATCGCTGAGACCCTCGGAGAGCAGTCGAAGGACTACGTAGGCTCGTAAAGCCTGAGGACCATACGACTCAGCACGAACCCGGCACCAGCATCGACCGAGGAGCTGGGCTGGCTATTCCCACGGGATAGAGTCTCATGATTTTGCGAAAATGCCGGACTGAAGATGATGGTACGGTTCATGCCGTGCTTATCGTCTTCGTGCTTGTTTTAAGCGCTCTCGCCGGACGTCAATTTTTCATGGACGGCACGAACTTCATCGTTCAGTCGTTCCTCGACCCCTTCTGGTATCCGGGTGATCAGGAAACGCCTAGGCGATTTTTTGCGGTGGCCTGGACAACAGCGCCAGTTCGCCTAATCGGCATTTTTTTCCCTGCTCAAATCGAGATTGCAACTATCGCGTACGGTATCACCACGTACGCTCAAATAGGTCTTCCACTGATCATCACGATAACTTCTAAGCTGAATGTTGCTACAAAGAGCCTGATCATCACCTTATTTGTTTCCGCGACGATATTTCTTGCCAATTTTGCAGCGACTGAACTCCTTTTCGCACTGAGCCTCACGACATTGTTTGTCGTCTATTCCCTCAACCCCGCGCTGGATCCTCGGTCGTTCCGGCGTCTCGCTATCGGCTTTTTCCTCGCGGCGAGCTACGAAGTTGTCGCTCTCTCAAACGTTATACTAGCCATTGGAACCTACGCTTCCGCGCGACACGGAAAAGGATCGATGAAGAACCGTGACGCACTGGTCGCCGTCCTCCTAATCGCTGTTCCGTTTCAATTAATCTGTCATTTCAGTGAAACCACTGTCCCCAGCGAGGGTGTATTTCACTGGTTCGTATTTGCGATCAGCGGAGTTTTTATTACAGTGTTGCTTGTTGCCGCGCTCTCTTTCAAATTGCTCGAAGGTAGGTTTTTTCTACGAGCCGTCGTCGTTTTTGTTGCGTTCGCAATTCCGATTTCATTGTTGTTTATCCCGGATTTGATCGGTCTTCGAACACGCCAGTTCCAGTTCGCTTATCCCTCGCGTATTTACAGCGCCGGCATTACCGTGGTCATTGCAACCTTGCCGATCCTGCTCAATCAGGACCTCTTGCTATGGCCGTCGCGAGCGATGGATTGGTTTGGAAGGCGGCCGTTGCGCGACTTAAGCTTTGCAATGTTGGCCGGCTTCTATGGTGTCAGCATCGTGGCGAGTTTAGACGCTTACTTGTATCGAGCTCGACTTGAAAAAGAGCTTTCGCTGCACGCGGGCTTTGAAAGTGTTTCGAATTGCGCTTTTTGTAGTCAGCCCACGAAATTCGGGCTGCCAGATTTGAGCCATCCACCAGACTGGCCAGCTTACAGCATGGCGCATACTCTCAAGCATCCGGAATTGCCAGCCGTCGTAATATTTTCGCAAGACGGAAGCAGTGACGTGTCGAGAGAAACAATTGACGCCTTCATGGCGCATCAGGTAGCGCGCAGGAAACGCGAGGGTGCCGACGTGGAGGCTGTGGGACCTTCTGCCAGCCCTGCAACAACCGATTTGAGTTCATCAAAAGACGGATTTACGAAGGCAGCCACGAGGCGTCAATAATAACGGGCGGCTTGTCGCCCTACCATGCAAGCCATTCGCCATGGGACGATGTTGCCTTCTCTTCAACGGAACGAGATCGGTCGGCCTTCCGGATCGGTTTCTATCAGCTCCCGAACAATCGCACCTTGATTACCGACCAGAACAACCCAAAAGCGCTGATGCCCTGGGAGGCGGCGACAGGCGGCGTTCTGTTGTCGATGGCGGCTTCAAGATTGATCGCAAATGCCGCTGTGAGACGGCGCGCAATATCCTGGATCAGGCCCAAACGATTGAATTGCGCCAGCGGACCTGTCAGGCGCCAAGTCAGATTCACCACAATGACGGAGCCGTTCGCATCCCCGTCGATCACCTGCCAGCGTGCCTCCGCTTCGGCGGACGAGCCGATGCCGGAATCGCGGCCGCGCCCGACCATTCTGCCCTCGCGTCTGATGGCGTCCATCGTCACCGTCGCTTCGCCGCTGAACGCCGGCTTGATCGGACCCAGCGCAATGCGCACGCGTCCCTTCACTTTGTCGCCGTCGATTTCGGTGATCTCCGCGCCTGGCAGGCATGATGCCACGCGCCGCAAATCCGACAGTGCCTGCCATACCTTGTCCGGCGGCGCGTTGATGGGAATGCGTTCCTCGACCGAGGTACCGGCGATCGCGGACGGCGCCGCAGAACGAACAACCGGCGCGACGACGGGGGTCTCAACGGCGGCGCTTCGCTTCATCAACTTGGGCGCGCTTGCGCCAACAGTGCTGGCGACCGCGGGCGACTTGCCGAGCGACACCGCGCGGATCGCCTCGACGATCCCGACATAGCCGGTGCAACGGCAGAGATTGCCGGATAGTTCCTCGCGAATTCGCGACTCCGAAACCTCGCCCAACCGGCTGACGATGTCGCGGGCGCTGGCCAGCATGCCCGGTGTGCAGAAGCCGCATTGCAACGCATGCGAGATGCTGAACGCGTCGCGCAGTTCGCCCATCAGCGGATCGTCGTCGAAATCCTCGATGCTCCGGACCTCCGCGCCGTCGCAATCGACGGCGAAAGCCAGACACGCGCGCTGTGGCTTGCCGTCGATCAGCACCGTGCAGGCGCCGCACACGCCCTGCTCACAGCCGAGATGCGTCCCGGTGAGATGCAGATCGCCGCGCAAAAAATCGGCCAGATGCAGCCGGGGCTCGACCTCGGCCGTGACCGGGGCACCGTTGATCGACAGCGTGATGGTCGCCATGTTCAATGATCCGGTTTGACGGCGAGCGCGTCGAGCGCGCGGCGCACCGCGGTGACGTGCAACTGCCGGATGACGGCATCATGGCCGGATAGCACCGCGGCAATCTCAGTCCCGACGTGATCGCAGGCCGCGGATGAGCCCTGGTCGGCCAACACTTTCGCTGTCTCCTGTAGCAGCACCGGCGGGCCGTCCGTCGCACCGGCCAGAACGCGGCTCAGTCGATTTTTAGGATCGAAAATGGCAACGCCGATAGCATTGGCGAATTCACCGCTTTTGCGACAGATTTTGTAATAGCCCCATCTTGCCTTCTCAGAGAGACGTGGGGCCTCGATGGCAATGAGCACATCATTTGTGCCAAGTCTGGTCTGAAAAGCACCTTCCAGGAAGGTATCGGCGGCCAGGCGGCGTTTCTTGCCGTCGGCATCTTGCGCAACCAATGTCGCGCCCAGCGCTGCCATGGTGGAAATCCAGTCGGCAGCAGGGTCGGCATGGGCGAGGCTGCCGCCGATCGTGCCGCGATTGCGCACGGCGCGGTAAGCAATGCGACGCGCGACATACGGCATCAATCCGCGCGTAGGATCTTCAAACGCCCCGTCTTCGATTTCAGCATGCGTCCAGCCTGCGCCGATGGACATGACATTGTCGTCAGCGGTTAGTTCGCGCAAACCTTCGGCGCGCTTGATATCGATCAGGATGTGCGGGCGGGCGAGTTGCAAATTCAGCATCGGCGCGAGCGACTGACCGCCAGCGAGAATTTTCGCATCGCCATTGGCGGCCGCCAGAAATTCCGCAGCCTCCGGCAGCGTGCGCGCGCGCTTGTAATCGAATTCCGCGGGTTTCATGCGGCGTTGCCTGGCTGCGGTACGACGGCGGCCTTGGCGGCTGCGATCGCCTTCAAAATCCGCGTCGGCGATACCGGCGCATCGCGCAAGGTCGCATTCAGCGGCGCCAGCGCGTCGTTGACGGCATTGACGATTGCAGCCGGCGGCGCGATGGCACCGCCCTCCCCGACGCCCTTAATGCCGAATTTGGAATAAGGCGACAGCGTCTCGCGATGCGCGATGCGAAATTTCGGCAACTCCACCGGACCCGGCAGGATGTAATCGAGCAAGGTCGATGCGAGCGGCTGGCCATTATCGTCGTATGGGCTTTCTTCGAACAGCGCTGTGCCCACACCCTGTGCCGCGCCGCCGTAGGTCTGGCCTTCAACGATCATCGGATTGACCATTTTTCCGCAATCCTCGACGATGGCGTAATCGAGGATTTCGACAAGGCCCGTTTCCGGGTCGACAGCGACGCGAACCGCGTGGCTGGCGTAGGAAAAGACGCCGCCATCCACTTGTGGCTTATAACCCTCGGTAGCCTCCAATCCCCCACGATCGACATTGTCCGGCAATTGATCCGGGCGAATATACCAGGCGCGGCCGATGTCTTCGTACGAGACGCTGGCCTGCCCCGCACAAATCCGGCCGTCCCTGAAGGCCACAGCGCTCGATTCGACCTGCAGCAGATGCGCGGCGATGGCCTTGATGCGAAGGGCCACGACTTCGGCCGCGCGCGCGACGGCACCGCCTGTCATCACGATGCCGCGCGAGGCGTAGGCACCGGTCGAAAACGGCGTCGTCGCGGTGTCGCCGAGCGTCACGCGAATATCCTTGTAGGGCACGCCCGTCACCTCACCCGCGATCTGCGCCAGCGTCGTCTCCAGGCCCTGACCGATGGTGTGGATCCCGGAGCGCACTTCGAGCGCGCCGTCAGGCGTCAGCTTGACGAAGGCCTGATCGAAGCCGGGCACCAGGGGCAAGCCCCAGGCGGCGAACACCTTGGTGCCGTGCGCGGATTGCTCGGTGTAGCTGGCAAATCCGACGCCGAGATAGCGGCCGCGGGCATCGCGACGCGGACCAGCGCGAAACGCGTCCAGGCCGATCATCTCCTTCGCTTCGAGCAGCGCCGCCGGATAATCGCCGGAATCGTAATGCTTGTTGGTGATGTTGGTGTAGGGCATGAAGCTGGCGGCGACGAGATTTTCGGCACGGACCTCCCATGCCTCGCGGCCGACCGCCTTGGCGATGGCGTCGATGGTTTGCTCCATGGCAAAACAGACGCCCGGCCGCGCCACCCCCCGATACGGCGCGAACGGCGGCTTGTTGGTAGCGACGGAAAACGTTTTCGCGCGGTAGGAGGTGAGATGATACGGGCCCGGCAGATTGCCGCCGGCCTGCGCCGCCTCGAGACAGGCGGTGAACGGCCAGACCGAATAGGCGCCGGTGTCGACCGAAATTTCCGCGTCGAGCCCGAGCAGTTTGCCCCGCGTATCGGCATAGGCCTTGATTTTGTAGTGATGCTGGCGCGCATTGGCGCCGGCAACCAGATGTTCGCGGCGATCTTCAGTCCAGCGGAACGGCGTCTTGTAGGTCAGCGCCAGCCAAGCCACCGCGATTTCTTCCGGCTGCAACAGGCACTTGTATCCGAAACCGCCGCCGACATCCGGCGCGATCACGCGAATGACGGCCTGCGGCAGTCCCAGGCATTCTGCAAGGCCGGCGCGAATGAGATGCGGCACCTGGGTGGATGTGTGGACGACGAGCTGCCCGGCCCGATGATCCCAGTGCGCGAGCACGCCCTTGCCCTCCAACGGATGCATGGTCTGGCGAGCACAGGAGACCTCGAGATCGACCACGACCGGCGCCGTCGCGGCGATCGCGTCGATGCCGCTATCGAACGACGTTTCGAGAAAGAGATTATCGCTCCAGCCCTCGTGCAGTTGCACCGCGCCGGCCCTGCGTCCGCTCTCACAGGAGACAATGGCAGGCAACTCGTCATAGTCGACATCGACGAGTTCCGTCAGATCTTCAGCGGCCGCGCGATTTCGGCTCACGCACATGGCGACCGGCTCGCCGACAAACCGAACTTTTTCCCGGGCAAGAACAGGATATTCCGAAACCTTGTAGCCGGGAATGGACGAGCGTGTGACGA
Source organism: uncultured Alphaproteobacteria bacterium (assembly GCA_963761895.1). Classification (GTDB taxonomy): domain Bacteria; phylum Pseudomonadota; class Alphaproteobacteria; order Rhizobiales; family Xanthobacteraceae; genus Bradyrhizobium. The sequence goes on along the minus strand of CAVXIL010000003.1, from coordinate 2,608,157 downwards.
TGGGCGCGACGCCCTTAAGATCGCCGAGAAAGAAGATCGCATGGTCATGGCCCGCGGGACGAGTCCGCGATACAATACGCGCATGCGCGAGCGGGCTGCGCAAAAACGCCACCTCCTGCAACCCCACCATGAAGAGATCGCCTACGAACTGACCGCGACCACGCAAATGCCGGGCATCTTCCTTGCGTAGAACGCGAGCGCCGATGCCTTCCGCGGGAATTGTGGTTTCGCTCACGTCTTGCTCCATGACCACCGACGCCGGGCTATCTGGGGACGCGCTGTCCGGCCGGATCAGACCGGCAGGCAGAGCGCATTCGGGACCAGCAGATTGTCGTAAACACAATGACGTTTGGCCAGCTTCAATCCATCCGGAGTGCTTCGAAACACATCGTGGTACACACCAACCTGATGCAGCGTTGCGTCAGGACGGTCGAACAACACCTGCAGCAGCAGATAATTTGCGGTTGCACGAATTGAACCATCCGAATCCACGCCGATCAACTGCGTGTTGCTGACGATGTGTCGCAGATAACGCGGCGCGAACATCGCCGTTTTCTCTAGCGCGAAGGCGCGATCGCGAATCATCGCCCGGCCTTCGCAGTAAATCAGCCCCACCGGCATCCCGCGATCGTGGTTTTCGCGAGACAGGACGACGTAGCTGCCGTCATCGGTAAACATTTCGCTCCAATCCGACAGGCGCTGATCGTCAAGCGCCGTCGCGTAGATCGCGTTGAATTGCTCGATCTCCGCGCGAAGCAGAAGGCGCTCGATGCGAGCGTCTCGGGTATCCGGAATTCTGGATGTGATGTCGATGGCAAGAGACATTTTTGGTTTCCTCAAGTCGGCGGCAAGCGTGGCCTCACTCACATCGAAGAGCGAAAAATCTCACAGCTCCATCACCTCGCGCCAATGGCGATACATGCCGCGGATCGCCGCCTCCGAAATCAGCGTCTCGGAGGTCCCGTCATTGCCCGGATCGAGTTCGACCATATGTTCGCCGCGTGGCACGGAAATCATTCCGTCCTGCACGAATTTGATGGCTTCGTTGTCTTCGAGACCGAGGAATCCGGCAGGCCCCATCAGGTTCCCCTGCCGCAGCCGATGGCGCGTCATCTCCTCGTCGTCGCCCTCGAATCCGAACATCGTCCATTTCATGATGAACTCGTTCGGGCCGGTCGGCACAATCTGACGAACGCCAAGCGTATTCATCTCGCGCTGGACGATCAGGTTAGGCCACAGCGTCATCATGGTCACGGACCACGGGCTCTTGAACTCGTCGACGAAATTCATGAAGCGGGGGTCGGAAAGCGACATACCTTCCTTGTAGGCGCGCATTTCCTTCTTGGTGTCGGCGGCGACCTTGCCCGCCTCGGATTTCGCCGACGCCATCACGCCATGCCGGCCGGTCGCATCCGCCAGCATCAGGGATCTGTTGCCGGCGACCAAAAGGCCGAACGTCACCAGAAAAGTATGCAGCAGTGTGGCGTGATAGGGGTCCTTGAGGTTTTCGTGATACAGCTTCCAGTTGCCCGGAAGGCTATGGCGATAATGGCCGAGAACGCGCGGTATGCGGCCGTCGAACGTGGCCTCGAATTCCGCGAGGATCTCGGGACCGAGATAGTCCGCGAGCGGCTCGATTTCGTCGCAATACGAAGCGAAAACCACGCCCCGATGGGTGGTGACCTTCAGCCGCTTCAGGCCGTGCTCGGAGGTCTTGAAATCCTTCGGCATGCCGCCCGCGCCATTGACGCCGCGCCGAAATGGCACCCCCGCCAGATTGCCCTTCAGATCGTATGACCATTGGTGATATGGGCAGACGAACTCCTTGGTGTTGCCACTCAGGTTGCGACAGAATTCGGCCGCGCGATGGACACAGCGGTTTTCAAAGACATGAATGCTGCCGTCATCGGCGCGCGAGACCACGACGGGCGTCGGCCCGACATTGGAACGAATGAAATCGCCGGGATTGCGCACCTCGTCTTCCAGAGCGACATAATTCCAGGTGCGACCGTGAAAGATCTTCTCGACTTCGCGCTGATAGATGAACTCGTCGGTGTAGACCCAGTCGGGAATGCGCGTCAGGCCTTCCGTGGGCCAGGCATAAGTTCTGGCCCGTTCGGCCGACAAAGGCGCCGAGGATTTGATCGTGGCGGATACAGCGGCTGTCATGGCATCTCCCTCATCTTCATCCGAATTGTCGAGAACGACGGCGGCTACAGTGGCCGGATCGAAACGCGCATCGCTGTTGAGTTCGATTCGCGCGGCTCGGATCGCCTGCGGCGCGGAAAAAGCGACGACGGATGTGAGCTGGCCCGATACAGGATCGAAGGTGCGATAGACCGCACCGGCTGCGGCATCTCCACCGGTGCGGGCAACAGCATCGCCCGGGGCGGCGACGCCCAGCATTTGCACATTAAGGCCGAACTGATCGGTCCAGAACCAAGGCCGGCTCGCCGCATCCGCTTCGGCCGGCGCATCGGCGATCGAGCGTCCGGCTGCCGCGCCCTGCCGTTCTGCATTGTCCCAACTTTCGAGGCGGCAGCGCCGGCCGTTGATCGGCGCATGATGGAGCGCACAATCGCCCGCCGCCCAGATGCCGGGCACGTTGCTGCGCCCCTCCGCATCGACGACAATTCCGCCCTGCACGTCGCAACCGGCGGACGCGGCCAGCGCGGTGTCCACCTCCAGTCCGATGCCGACCAGCACGAGATCGGCGGCCACCGGCTCACCGGAGGTTTTAACCAGCAGCCCGCCGTTAACCTGCTCGATCGCCACAACGGAAGTCGCAACCCGGACGGTGACACCGTGTTTTTCCGCCAGCCGCCGAAACGCGCGGCCCAACGGCGCGGGCATCATCCGCGCCATCAATTCGGCCTCGCGCTCCAGCACCATCGTCGAGACGCCCAGCTCTGCTGCGACCGAGGCCAATTCCATGCCGATAAAGCCGCCGCCGATGATGGCGACGGATTTCGCCGCGCGGATCGCATCGCCGATCGCTGCGGCATCCTCAAACGTGCGCAGGGACAGCACGCCCGGCAGATCCGCGCCCGGAATGCTCAACGCGCGCGGCGAACCGCCGGTGGCGATCAGCAATGCGGTGTAAGACAGCGTGCGCCCGTCATCGAGAGCAGCGATGCGCGCGCCGGCATCGATTGCAGACACCTGGGTTTGCAAATGAACGGTAACGCCAAGCGCGTCTATGTCCGCGAGGCTGAGACGCGCGCAGGCCTCCCGGCTGGTTTGCCCCAGCAGCAAGCCTTTGGACAAGGGCGGACGCTCGTAAGGCAAGTGGGGCTCGGCTCCGACAAGATCGATCTCGCCTTCGAAGCCAGCGGCGCGCATGGCGCGAATGGCGGCAGCTGCCGCCTGCCCCGCGCCGGCGATGACAACCCGCTGGTCCGAGCGCACAGGCACTGTGATATTGTCCGCGGACGAAGCATCTTGTGCGGTGTCTGCCTCGGATGAATTGAGATCGACGAATACCGTCCCGCCCTCAACCTTCACGGGGTAGGTTTTGATATCCTCCGTCAGCGGCGCACACAGCGCCTTGCCGGTTCGAATATCGAACAGCCCCTGATGTAGCGGACATTCGATCTTGCCGTCCTCGACAAATCCATCGGCAAGGAAGGCCAATGCGTGGGTGCAAATGCCGTGAGTTGCATAGACCTGATCGCCCAGTTGATAAAGAGCGACAGGGACGCCCTCGATTTCAACGCCGATCGCTCCGTCCGGGCGCAACGCTTCGAGTAAAATGGCGGCACGCCACGTCATATGCGATCCTATGCCAGCGGGTCGATATAATCAGTATACAACGTTATTTTTCATTGCAAGGACCAAGAGCTTGCGAGGGCGCAGCCCGGCTGAAATCCAGACACGCTTCCTTTACCGACAGGGCTAAACTCACCGAATCCAAATCTGATAAGGCATTTTCGAACATCCGGAATCCTTGAATAATAAGATGTATACCTCTTATTTTTGACGACTGTTATCCGCGAGACATCCAGCGAGGCCGCTGGGAACGCCCCTTCGTCGCGCTGCCGGCCTCAGTGCCCGCCCACCTGCCGGCTCTTGTAATGCCAGGGCAAGGCGAGCCGCTCGATGACATCGAGCGCGCTGATCAGGGTAACGCCCACCACCGACAGAATGAAAATGGCGGCGAAAACGCGCGGCGTATCGAACGACCCTTGCGCCGTCAGGATCACAAAGCCGAGCCCCTTCTGCGACGAAACGAATTCACCGACGATCGCCCCCACCAGCGACAGCGACAGCGCAACCTTGAAGCCGGCGAAGATATGCGGCAGGGCGCAATACATCTTGATGCGCAGCAGCACCTTCAGCCGCGAGCCGCGCAACACCTTGGCCAGATCGAGCTGGTCCGGCGGCACCGAGTGCAGGCCGAGCGCGGTATCGATCACGATCGCAAAAATCGCGATCAGGGCGGCGATGGCGATTTTCGGTTCGGCGCCGGTGCCGAACCAGATGATGAACAACGGCGCGATCGCCACCTTGGGAACGCTGTTCAGCGCGACGAACAACGGAAACAGCAGCCGATCGAGCAGCGGCCACTCGACAATGGCGATGGCGAACGCGACGCCGAGAACGACCGCGAGGGCAAACCCCGCCAGCGCGACGCCGATGGTAAAGACCGTCTGCTCCGCAAACCACCTCGGCTCACCGGCAATCTCACGGATGATAGCCAATGGCGCCGGCAGCAGAACGGGCCTGATGGCGCCGAGATCCGTGGCCATTTCCCAGATCAAAAGGAAGGCGACAGCGCCAAGGAGCGGAATGCCGAAGCGCGCCCAACGGGTGGTCGATTGCATGTGATCTCCTCGCCTTAGCAACGGCGGTTTGCTGCGCATGCCGGACGAGCCGCACGCCGCCTTTATCTCAAGTCTCAGTCGTGGATCAGGCCCATCTTCTCGAACAGGCTGCGAATATGATGGGTGTAGCGAATGAAATCCGGTGTATCGCGCAGCGCCAGCTTGCGATCGTCAGGCAGATCGACACGAATGTCTTCGGCGATCCTGCCAGGCCGTGCGCTGAAAACGACGATGCGCGTCGACAGGAAGACGGCCTCCGAAATCGAATGCGTGACGAAACCGACCGTCATGCGCTGCCGTTGCCAGAGGCGATGCAGATCGACGTTCAGCTGATCGCGGGTCAGCGCGTCGAGCGCGCCGAACGGTTCGTCCATCAGCAGCAGGCGCGGCTGTAACAACAGCGAGCGGCAAATCGCGGCGCGCTGGCGCATGCCGCCTGACAACGCGCTGGGATAGACATCCGCGAAATCCTTCAATCCCACCATCGCCAGCAATTCGCGGGCGCGCGGCTCGTAGGCTTTTCGGCCGTAGCCGCCGAAATCCGCCGGCAGCAAGGTGTTTTCCAACACTGAAAACCAGTCGAGCAGCGCATCGCGCTGGAACGCGATGCCGAGCTTTTCCGGCGGTCCGTTGACCGGCGCCTCATCGAGCAGCAACGCTCCTCCGGTCGGACGCTCGAGTCCCGCAAGGCATCGCAGGAAGGTGCTTTTGCCGCAGCCGCTGGGGCCGAGAAGGCTGACGAATTCGCCTTCGGCGATGTCCAGCGTGACGTCCTCGAGCGCAAGCAGGCCCCCGGCACCGCCATAGCGTTTCTGGACGCCGCGCGCAGAAATCATCGTGCGGCTCGTCTTCGATACTGTGGCCGCACGGGATGCGGGCAACAATGAGGAGACGCGCTCAGTTGCCGCCATCTGCGATCTCTTTCACCAGTTTTTCATCGATGAACTCATTGGTGTAGTAAGCACCCGGCGCCTCCACATGACCCATCAGCTTACCCTGCTGCAGGGTGTCGATCGCTTTCGCCCAATCGGCCTCGGCCATAATTCCCATGGGTTTGCCCGCGGTGGCGGGAGTTGATACCAGCCCGCGAAGAATTTTGATCTGATCGAGCAAGACCTGCGCGTCCAGCTTCGCCTGCGGGCGCGCTTCCATGATCGCCTGAACGCCTTCGGCCTCGTGGCCGTTAAGGATGTATTGCCAAGCGCCGGCAGTGACGCTCGCGAATTTGCGGATCTGATCGCGCTTCGCCGCGATCGTCGCCTCGGTCGCGAACAGTCCGAAACTTGGAAACTCCAAGCCGTAATCGGAGAATTTGATGGTCTTGGTCGGACGCTGGCGATCGAAGATCGGCTGCATGAAGGGCGCAGAGGAAAAGGCTCCGTCGACGCGGCCGGACATATACAGCGTGCCCTTGTTGGCGGCGTCGACATTGGTCAGTTCCAGATCGTCGCGGGTCAGACCGCCGGCGCTGATGAAGCGATCCAGAAACGGCGTTTCAAGCGAACCTGCCGTAAAGGTGAGTTTTTTGCCCTTGAGATCCTTCGGCGAATTGACGCCGGTGTCCTTGCCGATCATCAGCCCGATGTCATTCTGACGAATGAAACCCGCGACCGCTTTCACCTGCAGCCCCTTGGAGCGCGCGATCGCCATGGTGGCGAGCGAGGCGTGGCCGAGATCGTAGTCCCCATTGCCGACGATCTGCACCGTGGAGACCGAGCCGTTGCCGTCTTCCAGTTGGACGTCGAGGCCCTGCTTGGCGTACCAGCCCTTTTTAACGGCGAGATGGAACGGCACTTGGTCGCCCCAGGGAGACCAGTCGAGCCGGACCCGCAGCGTATCGGTTGCGTCGGCGACACTGGAAATCATCGCAGTGACCGTCATTACGGCACTGAAAACAAACGCGCTGGCTCGCATGGGGGGCTCCGTCGGTGAATAATCGGAGCAGACTACCCTCGTATTCCCGAAGGTTTCAACAAAAAAAGGAGCTATACTGATTAATAATCGCCCAAACGCGCAAACTTCAATGAGCAAAGTGACTGCGATCTATGCGGCTAGCCGCTTTATCTCACGGACGTTCCCGCGTGGAAACGTGGAGCCGGCGACACTGGCTCCCCTCGGTTGCCGGCAACTCGAGCGGTCCGAACCAAGCAGCTAAACGGATCCTGGGACAAACACCATCAGCGCCCGGAGTTCGGCCTTCTCATGAGGCTTTTTTCTCGGGCGGCGCTCGACATCGAACCCGGATTCGGAGGGGACGGACGTACTGTTTCCATCGATCAACTGGGTCAGCACGGCCAGGAACGCAGGGCGAAACGGCGATGCCAGCGGGGCCAGAATGCGCTCCTGGGCGCGCATCATGCCGGCCCTGCCCTGCTCGAGGATGGCTTCGCCTGCAGGCGTGAGAAACGCTATTTTAGAACGCTTATCGTAGACGCTGCGCTCACGCCGCACCAGACCCCTTTCCGCAAGCCGCTCAAGCACATCCGCCACATTGGTGCGATCGATCCCGACCTCTCGGCCGAGGCTCACCTGATCGCTGCCCGGGAAATAGTGCAAGGCCGTCAGCAGGCCATACTGGACCGGGGTGATGCCGAACTCGCGGCACTCCTCCACGAAAATGGCCGAGTGAATCTGGTGCAGACGACGGATCAGATAGCCCACTCGCGACCACAGCGGCAATTGTCCGTGGCGGTCCGCTTCGTCAGCCGCAGCTTGCGCCAACTCCTCAATTTCGTTCATCGCATATCTATAAAACGAACTCACCAAGCCCTCAACCTCTCGCGAGAAAATCAGCGTCCCCCGCATTGACGGCTCACTGAAACAAATCTACAAACTCAGTATACATCCTATTCTGCAAATAGCATCTCTCCAAAGACGCGGTCGGTATGCGGAAATTCACCTTCTGGATTCTTCCCCTGCTCCCGATGGCGCCCGCCGCCCTGGCCGGTCCTGACGCGATCGCGATCGGCGTCATCAACGACCTGAGCGGCCGTCCGGCGATCACAGCAGGCAGATGAAACGGTCTCTGTTCGAGTCCGACCGACATCTGATCACTACGCACATGGAGCACAAGCATTGGCCAACCGTATCCGCAAGATAGCGTTTGAAGAACATTTCATGGCGCCGGGCTTCCAGGATTATTCAAAAGCGTTCACACGTCTGATGAATGATGCCGCGCAGGCGGAACTGGCCGCAAAGCTAGACGATTTCCACGAAGCCCGTATCGCCGACATGGATCGTGCCGGCATCGACATCTGCGTCCTGTCGCCAACCATCCCGAGTGTGCAGGGCGAGACCGATGCGGCGGTGGCCGCAAGCCGGGCAATCCAAGCCAATGACTATCTCGCTGGCCAGATCGCGCGCAATCCCAAGCGGCTTGCAGGGTTCGCATCGTTGGCCATGCAGGATCCGAAGGTGGCAGCGCGCGAACTTGAACGCGCTGTCAAAACACTCGGCTTCAAGGGCGCGCTGGTGAACGGCCACACGCATGGTACCTATTATGACCTCCCCGCCTATGACACCCTTTGGGAAACGATGCAGGACCTCGACGTCCCGTTCTATCTCCACCCGATCGATCATTTTCAGGTTCCCCACGCCTACGCCGATCGCCCGGAATTGGCCGGCGCCATCTGGGGTTGGGGGGTGGAAACGGCATCACATGCACTGCGTCTGCTGTTCAGCGGCGTGTTCGACCGCTTTCCCGGACTGAAGATTATCCTTGGCCATATGGGCGAAGGATTGCCGATGCTGCTCTGGCGGTTCGACAGTCGCTTCGCCGTCTATTCACAGGGCGTGACATTGCGATTGCGGCCATCCGAATATTTCGGCCGCAATATCGTCATCACGACCTCAGGCGTCTGCTCGCACGCCGCGCTCGCATGCTCGCTTGCCGAAATGGGTGAACAGGCGGTGATGTTCTCGGTCGATTACCCCTACGAATCCAGCACGATCGCGGCAGATTTCATCGAGACTGCGCCGATTTCGGATGCTGTTCGAGCGCTCGTGTGTTCCGGCAACGCCGCACGCCTGCTCAAGATCGCCCAGCAGTAACCGCGAGAGTCATTATGTCGAGGCCCTATCGCATCGGACAGATCGTCCCCAGTTCCAACACCACGATGGAAACTGAAATTCCGGCCATGCTGACGGCGCGTCAGTTGGTCCGTCCTGAGCGTTTCACCTTCCATTCCAGCCGCATGCGCATGAAAACGGTGAAGAAGGATGAACTGGCGGCGATGGACGCCGAGTCCGACCGTTGCGCGCTGGAACTGAGCGACGCGAGGGTCGATGTGCTGGGCTACGCCTGCCTCGTCGCCATCATGTCCATGGGGCACGGCTATCATCGCGCCTCCGAAGCGCGGCTGCGGACGCGCACCAAAGACAATGGGGCGGAGGCGTCGGTCGTCACCAGCGCCGGCGCGCTGGTCGATGCGCTGAAAGTAATTGGCGCGAGGCGCATCTGCCTGGTCGCGCCCTACATGAAGCCGCTGACGGAGATGGTTGTCGATTACATCCGCAACGAAGGTTACGAGGTGGCGGAATGGCGGGCGCTGGAGATCCCCGACAATGTTGCCGTCGGCCAGCACGATCCGGCGCGGCTCCCGGCCATCGTAGCCGGGATGAACACCCGCGATGTCGACGCGGTCGTACTGTCAGCCTGCGTGCAGATGCCGTCGCTGCCGGTGGTGCCAAGAGTGGAGGCCATGACAGGCAAGCCCGTCGTCACCGCTGCGGTCGCCACCACTTACGCCATGCTGAATGCGCTCGAACTCGAGCCGGTGGTGCCGGGCGCGGGCGCGCTGCTGTCCGGCGCCTACTCACCCGCATTGAAAGCGTCGTGACAGGGATGCGAACACGATGAGCAACTTTTTGTACGGCGCCAATATCCGGGCCAATTCCATCCGCCAGCATTACTTGCGTTACGGCGGCGCGCGTACCGGCCGCGACCCGATCATTCTGCTTCCAGGCATCACCAGCCCGGCGATCACATGGGGTTTTGTCGGCGAGCGGCTCGGCTCTGCCTTTGACGTCTATATTCTCGATGTTCGCGGACGCGGTCTGTCGGAGGCGGCGGCCGATCTTGACTACAGCCTGGATGCACAGGCGCAGGATGCGATCGCTTTCGCCGGCGCGCTCGGCCTGCAGAATTATGCCATTGTCGGGCATTCCATGGGCGCACGCATCGCCATTCGCGCCGCGCGCAGTCGTCCCCCCGGCCTGACCCGCATCGTATTGGTCGACCCGCCGGTATCGGGTCCCGGACGGCGGCCCTACCCGGCTAATCTAGCCTGGTACGTCGACTCGATGGCGCTTGCGCGCCATGGGGCCGGCATTGACGCCATGCGCGGCTTCTGTCCGACTTGGACCGACGAGCAATTGCGGCTGCGCGCGGAATGGCTGCACAGCTGCGACGAGCGCGCGGTGCTGGCAAGCTTTGACGGTTTTCACACCGACGATATTCACGCTGACCTGCCGCATATCACCGTTCCGGCGCGTCTCATCCTGGCCGCGCGCGGCGATGTCGTTACCGACGCCGACGTCGCCGAGATCGAAGCGCTGCGCCCCGGCATCGAGGTCACGCGCGTCGCGGATGCGGGCCACATGATCCCCTGGGACAACGAGCCCGGTTTCTATCGCGCGTTCGAGGAGTTTCTCGGCGCGCGGGTCGATTGAACCCGTTCATTCAAAGGAGAGGACAATGGCTGTCAGCGATTACGATCTCATTCAGGCGTGGAAGCGGGTTCTCACATTATCGAAACTGGAGCGCGGCCAGTTCGTTACGGTATTGACGAGCGCATCGACGCATCCGCAAACCTTGGCGTGCGCCCTCCTGGCCGCCACGGACCTGGGCGCCATCGTCAACCGTCTCGATCTGCCGCCGATCAACGGCGAAAAGGCGATCAGCCGCGACTCCCTCGCCTATTTCGGCACCACGCCGCTGACCGGAAACCATGCCGCCATCGCCGCCCTTAAGGCGAGCGATCTGGTGCTCGACTTGATGACGCTGCTGTTCTCGCCGGAGCAGCATGAGATTCTGGCGTCGGGTACCAAGATCCTGCTGGCGGTCGAGCCGCCGGAGGTGCTGGCGCGCATGGTGCCTACCATGGACGACAAGAAGCGGGTGATAGCCGCCGCCGAAAAAATCGGAAAGGCGAAGGAAATGCATGTCACTTCCGACGCCGGCACCGACGTGCGCTTTGCGCTCGGACAGTTTCCGGCGATCAGCGAATACGGCTTTGTCGATGAGCCCGGCCGCTGGGACCACTGGCCGAGTGGTTTCGCCCTGACGTGGGCCAACGAAGGTGAGGCGGAAGGTACGATCGTGCTCGAGCGCGGCGATATCCTGCTGCCGATGAAGTCCTACGTTCAGGATCGCGTGCATTTCAAAATCGAGAAGGGCTTCTGCACCGCCATCGAAGGCGGGTTCGATGCGGACATTCTCTCGGAATATATGGCCACCTTCAACGATTCGGATGCCTACGCCATGTCGCACATTGGCTGGGGCCTGCAGCCGCGCGCCCATTGGTCGACCATGGTTATGTACAATCGCGAAGCTACCGTCGGCATGGACCCGCGCGCCTTCGAAGGTAATTTCCTGTTCTCGTTCGGGCCGAACAACGAGGCGGGCGGCAGCCGGACCACGGCCTGTCACATCGATATTCCTATGCGCAATTGCACGGTCGCCCTCGACGGCGTCGAAGTGGTGCGGCGTGGACAGGTGCTCGACGGTTACGGGCCCAAACACAGCCTCAAGCCGGGGGCGCGTCGTGCATAACGACGCGGAGACGTATCAGCGGCAGGGATTCGGCGCGGCGCTCAATTTGCGCCCGCCCTACGGCCTGCTGATCGTCGATTTCGTCAACAGTTTTGCCGATCCCGCCATTTTCGGCGGCGGCAATATTCCGGCGGCGATCGAGAACAGCAGGGGACTATTGGCGCATGCGCGGCAGCAACGATGGGCGATCGCCCACAGCCGCATCGTCTTCGCCGACGACGGCTCGGACAACAATATCTTTTCGCTCAAGGTTCCGGGCATGCGGACGCTGACGGAGCATGCGGCTGCCAGCGCGATCGTCCCGCAACTCGCCCCACTGCCGGGCGAACTAGTAGTGCGCAAGCAGGTGCCGTCCGCCTTCTTTGGCACCGGCCTCGCCGCTTGGCTGACTCAGCGCGCCGTCCAGACATTGGTTGTCGCGGGTGCCGTCACCAGCGGCTGCGTGCGGGCCAGCGTTGTCGACGCCATGTCGCTCGGCTTTCGTCCGCTCGTCGTCTCCGACTGCGTCGGCGATCGCGCGATAGGCCCGCATGAGGCGAGCCTATTCGACATGGAACAGAAATATTCAACGGTTACGACGTTGCGCGAAACACTCGCTACGACGATAAACCGCCCCACCTCACCCGCGAACGTTGGCTAGAGCCTCTGTTGCTGAAGAGCGAACAAGCGCAACTCTTCTAGTCCCCCCGGCGGGAGTCCGCCTCGCGCCAGAAGCAACCGTTTGCGGTCGTGCGAAACAAAAAACAGTCCTGAGAGCCTCACGTTGAATGCTCCAGCTGGCATTTCACAGGAACGGCAGGAAGATATCGGGTCGTTTGGGAAGCAGCCGCCGGAAATAGCGCCGTCCTTCATCCGAAATGGTATTGCTGCCGGCAAAGAAATCGTCAGGCATATGGCGCGTTTTGCCAGCCACGCGATCGAGCGGCACGATCAGAGGTTCAACGCGGTCGCGGTCAAAATTTAGCACCACCGAGCCGCTGCCAGTCAGCCCGCTTTGCGCCGCAAATGCGCCGGCGGCGAAAGCCTCCTTGCGGTCGGTTTCGTCTATCACGCCGATATATCCGCGCGGCAGATAGCCCAGCGTATCGACACGCGCCCTTGCCTTGGGAAAACGCGACTTCAGCGCTTTCTGGATCTCGATGCCGAGATCACCGCTCGTTAATTGCAGATTGCCATGGGCGTCGCGCTGGACCGCCTCGCCTGCCAGCACCTCGGCGAGAGGTCGGCCAGCTTCGTCCTGCACTCCCTCGGACATCGAGACGACGCAGCGGCCTAGGCGCGCATAAACGGCATCGACCTCGCCGAGGAACTGGACAACCGAGAACGGCTTTTCCGGCGTGTAGATCAGATGCGGAGCATCGTCGGGCGATTGCTGCCAGCCAGCGGCGGCGGCGGAGAGGAAGCCGGCATGGCGGCCCATGACGATGGCCACATAGATGCCGGGCATGGCGCGAAAATCGAGATCCATGCTGACAAAGGCATTGGCAACGAAGGCGGCGGCCGAGATAAAGCCCGGGACGTGATCGTTCTCCACCAGGTCGTTGTCGATGGTCTTGGGGGCATGGACGAAATGGCAGGGGCCGCTTGACTGTTGACGCAGCAGTTCGAGCGTTCCGGCGGTGTCATTGCCGCCAATGTAGACGAAGGCACGGGCGTCGAGCCGCTCCAGCGCCGATAGGATATCGGCGCATTCGCCGGAATCCGGTTTGTCGCGCGTCGAGCCGAGCGCCGAATTGGGCGTGTTGCCGAGGCGGAGGAGTTGGGCCTCGGGGATGGTGGTCAGGTCGACGACGTTGCCTGCCGTGAGGCCTCGCACACCATAGCGCGCGCCGAGAATGCGCAGGGACGGATCATGCCTGCGCGCGGCAAGGATGGCGCCACACAGCGTCTGGTTGATCACGGCAGTGGGGCCGCCGCCCTGGCCGATGACGATCGATGGCATGGATCCTCCACGGACGTATGTCTTGCTATGCCGCCCATGCACTGTGAGAGACAATTGAAGCGAAGATTGGCCAATCCGCAACTGGCTCTTTGGATCTATGTCTTACTGACCGACTTCCCGGATCTGGTCGGCAGAAAGGCCGCTCTCGGTCATCGCCGGATGATCCGCAATCTCCGCCTTGGCCAAAGTCCCACGGACGGCCCGAAGGCCGTTTCGCCCTCGCCATGAACCAAGATCTCAATGCGTCAGCGGTTACGCGCTCGGTCCGACGGGCCTCAGATTTCGATCGGGCGAGATGCCCGGGACTCCGAATTGACTTAAAGCTGGCTCCGAGAGCTATTTAGGTATCGTATTGATATATTTGATTTTTTGTCTAGTCAAACTCATAATTCGCTTAGGGCACGGCCACCGGGTCAGACCGCGGCCCTGCCGGCTTCGGAGCAAATCTGCCCAGCAGAAACAAGCCTGCAAAAATCGCGGCGATTCCTCCGAGGTGATACCAGGCCAATTGTTCACCCAGCCAAAGAACCGAGAACGCCGCGGAGAACAGCGGGCTGAGGTAGAGGAACGCGGCCGCCCGTGCCGGCCAGAGCGTGGCAACTCCATAGAGATAGAACAGGTTGCCCAGCATGGTCGGGGCCAGCCAGGATCGTGAACCAGGCGAACGAAATCGCCGCCAGCAGCGACCATAAATTGCCGAGGCTGAAACGAAACTCGGTCAGAACCTGGGGTTGGCCTTTACTGATGATGAGAAGGGTACCGGCAAAGGCGAGGGCAATGCCCCCTTTCATCCCCGCGGTGAGATGCCCTCCTCCCATCCATCGTCCGAGCACCAGCACCCAGACCGGCGTCGTGGCATTGATGAACCCGACTTCGATGGCGAGACTTTGATAGGCGCCGCCAAGCAGCAGATAGGAAAACACGCCGACGCCGACCGCCCCACCCACGACCAGCCCTCCGAGTCGAGAACGGATGGTCGGCCAGGCCTGCCGCAGCGCCGGTAGCGCGAAGATGGTCAGAATGACCGCTGCGGGCAGCCAGCGCCAGAATACCAGCGCCGGCAGCGGCACAGCATCGCGCGCCGCGCGTGCCACGACGTGATTGCTGCCCCACAGCGCTGCGGTGGCAATCAGCGCCAGCGTTCCCTGCGAACCCGAGCCGGCCTTCATCCGCGTTCGGCCGATCGTTCGTGGCGAGCGCGCTGCGAGACATGCAACGGCAAAAGCAGCCGCTCGGGGTAGTCGAACAGAAAGAACAGCACGGTGCGGCCGCACCGGGAACTGCCAAGGCGACTTTTCATGCGTGGCTGCCTCCCGTCAACTTGAGGAAGTGGAGTTGGGGAAATTGCGGGATCCGCGCCAATCGCTGTCCCGGCGCCATAACGGGATTCGAAGGCGCGAGGGCTTTTGCGGCTCAGGATCGAAGCTAGGGCCAGATCGCGTTCAGGATCTCGGCCAGCCGCGCGCCGCCTTTGGCCAGTTGCTTGCGCTTGATCGCATCCTGGGCGCGCAGATACGCGTCGTGATCGCTGAAGCTGACGGTCCATTGATTGCCTGGCTGGGTTTCGCTGAGCTCGAAAGTCAAACCCGCGAAGGCATCGTGCGCAACGACGAGCGTGTCCGAAGCCCAGGCCGCCGGCCAATCTTCGATACGGCCCTGGCTCGCCGGCACCGACCTCGCATCCGCCAGCAACTCCTTGGTCGCGGCCTCGCCGATATCGGTCGGGATGTCGTCCCATTCGTGGTGCAGGTTGACGTTCTGATCCTGGATAAGGTTGCCGCCGGCGGTTCCGGTCGCGGCATCGACCTTGTGGGCCACGTCGGGATCGACGAGCTTGCCGTTGGCATCGAGATAGGCCGAGCCGACATGCAGGGGCTGATGCAGGTCACCCACGAAATGGGCGAGCAGGAACAGCGCCTCCCGCTTGTCCTTGATCGAGAACGGTGGCGGCGCGGGCTTGTCGGTCAGCACGGCGATCGCGGCGCCGATCGCCGCCACCAGGTCGTGATCGCTGGTGCCCTGAAGGCTCCGGTCGTAGCTATCTCGCTGAATAGCGATGTCCTCGAAGTGGAACGTGTTGTGACACCCGCGCTCAAAGCCGTCCGGCGTGTACGAACAGGTGAACCAGTTCCGTCTTGCGTAGTCCACCATCCGCGCCCGCTCATCGGTCGAGCCAAAGCGCGTGCACGGCACTTCGAAATCCAGATGGTTGGGGTCTACTTCGTAGTGAAAGGTGCCGTCGTCATGACGGAACACGCTCTTCACGCAGTCGGGCCATGGCGCCACGGTCTGCAGCTTGAAACCGTTGCCGAGGATCTGCTCGACCTGCTGTTTCGCATTCGGCTTCAGCAGGTGGTCAGCGATGGAGCCGACCACCTTGTGACCCTGGTACCCCCAGGCTGACGAGGCGGTCGGATAAAGCAGATACAACAAGCACTGCAGCCCAAGAAACACTCTCAACATGAAAACTCCGCTGCGTCTGTGAAGCCTGGCGTCGCCCAAACTGCACGCTTCGGTTGCATGTGTCAACGAAGCTCGTCCCGCAACCCCACTCGCTCAACGCGGCTCTTTCCGCTTTGGGCCTAGCGCCCCCTGAAGCGCGGCTTGCGCCGGCCGAGAAACGCCGCGACGCCCTCTTTGT
This sequence comes from uncultured Alphaproteobacteria bacterium, assembly GCA_963761895.1. Taxonomy (GTDB): domain Bacteria; phylum Pseudomonadota; class Alphaproteobacteria; order Rhizobiales; family Xanthobacteraceae; genus Bradyrhizobium. The sequence goes on along the minus strand of CAVXIL010000003.1, from coordinate 2,591,979 downwards.
GGTCTTCGGTCAGGCTCGCCAGCGCGAACTGGTCGACGTCCATGTGACTTGCGAGGTCGTCGAGCGCGTGCGCCAGCCGATTGACGGTCAGCTTGGTCATGGCGACCGACAGCGGCGGCTGCGCCGCTACCTTGGCGGCGAACGCCATCGCGGCGTCGAGAGCCCCTCCGGGATCGACCACCTCCTCCACCAGCCCCCACTGTTGTGCCTCGGTGGCCGAGATGCGCTGGTCGGCCAGGATCACCGCCTGCTTGGTCCGGGCCGGTCCTATCAAATGCAGCATGCGCGGAATGCTCTGCCAACTCATGTTCATGCCGAGACCAATCTCGGGCACCCGTAGATGCGCGTCGCGGCCCATGACGCGAAAGTCCAGCGCCACCGCCAGCGCGACGCCACCGCCGATGCAAAACCCCTCGATGGCGCCGATGGTAATCTGCTCCATCTCCTGCCAGGTGCGGGTCAGCCGTGGTCCCAGTTTCAGGTGCCGGCGCAAAGCGCCGATATCCATGGTCCGGCGCGACCGGCCCTCGGCGTCTTTCAGATCGAATCCGGCACTGAACGCCTTGGTGCCGCCCGTCAGCACCACCACCGAGGTTTCGCCGTCGTCCTCGAAGCTGCGCGCCGCATCGGTGAGCTGACGCAACGCCTCTGGCGACAGCGCGTTGATGCCGTCGCCGCGGTCGAACCGCACTACGGCGATGCGGCCCTCCGGGCCGAGGCCCTTGTCGATCGTGACAAAATCCGCCATCCGCGCCTCCCTGCCGCTATCTTCCGCCAAACGATAGCTCACAAACGTCCGTGCGACATCAACTGTGATCGCGGGCCAGCACTCGTTGCCGGGGCGACGCCTCGACATCGACAGAATGTTTCGCCTATCCTCACCTCATGACCGGCCATGACCACAATCATCATCACGATCACGACCATTCGGAATTGTCCGAAACCGAACTGCGGGTGCGCGCGCTCGAGACCATCCTGACCGAGAAGGGCTACGTCGATCCGGCCGCGCTCGATCTATTGATCGAAACCTACGAGACCAAGGTCGGCCCGCGCAACGGCGCGCGCGTGGTGGCGCGCGCCTGGGCCGATCCCGAATACCGCGCCCGGCTGCTCAAGGACGCCACGCCGGCGATATCGGAACTCGGCTATGCCGGACGGCAGGGCGAACAGATCGTCGCCGTCGAGAACACCTCTGCTCTCCACAACATGGTCGTGTGCACCCTTTGCTCCTGTTATCCTTGGCCGGTGCTCGGCCTGCCGCCGGTCTGGTACAAATCCGCGCCCTATCGCGCCAAGGCCGTGAAGGATCCGCGCGGCGTACTCAGGGATTTCGGTTTTGAACTGCCCCAAGGCACCAACATTCGCGTCTGGGATTCGACCGCGGAAATCCGCTATCTGGTGCTGCCGATGCGCCCGGCCGGCACCGAAGGCTGGAGCGAGGAAAGCCTTGTGGACCTCGTCACCCGCGACAGCATGATCGGCACCGGATTGCCGAAGCAGCCGCACGAGGTCGCCTGATGGATGGCGCGCACGATATGGGCGGCGTGGCATGGTCGGGTCCGGTGCAGCCTGAACCTGATGAGCCGGTGTTTCACGCGCAATGGGAACGGCGCGCATTCGCGCTGACGATGGCGATGGCGATGCCCGGCGGCTGGAACATCGACATGTCGCGCTTCGCCCGCGAGGACCGTCCGTCCGCGGAATATTTGAGCAAAAGCTATTACCAGATCTGGCTCGCCGGTCTCGAACGGCTGATGCTGGAGCGCGACCTGATCGCGCCAGATGAGATCGAAGCCGGAAAACCGCTGCATCCTCCAAAGCCGGTGGCGAAAACGCTGACGCCTGACGATGTCGCCGCCGTGCTGCATCGGGGCGGACCAACCGAGCGCGACACCACCAGCGCGGCGCTGTTCGCCGCGGGCGACCGCGTTCGCGCCAGGGTGATCCACCCGCCGACCCATACCCGGTTGCCGCAATATATACGTGGACATTCCGGCATCGTCGAACGCGTGCTCGGCTGCCATGTTTTTCCCGACAGCAACGCCACGGGCGCCGGCGAAAATCCGCAGTGGCTTTACACGGTGACGTTTGATGGCCGTGAGTTATGGGGTGAGGCGTCCGACCCGAACCTGAAGGTTTCGGTCGACGCCTGGGAACCCTATCTGGAGCCGGTCTGATGCCACCGAATCCGCACGCCGCTGTTGAGGCAATGAGCGCGGTCCCCGACATACCCCACGATGCCGGCGGACCGGTGTTCCGCGAACCCTGGGAAGCACAGGCCTTTGCGATGGCGCTGGCGCTGCATGCGTACGGGCTGTTCACCTGGAACGAATGGGCCGCGGCCCTTGCCGATGAAATCAAGCGCGCGCAGGCCAAAGGCGATCCCGATCGCGGCGACACCTATTACCGGCATTGGCTGACGACGCTGGAACGGCTGATCTCGGCCAAGGGTGTCGCAAGCACCGAAACCTTGCATCGCTACCGGGATGCCTGGGACCACGCCGCCGATCGCACGCCGCATGGCTCGCCGATCGAATTGAAGCCGGAGGATTTAGACTGAGGGGCCCGCGCGAGTTGGCCGCGACCTCAGCGCCCCGCAAATTCCCGCCATCCCCTCGCGCGCAGCGCGCAGGCCGGACACTCACCGCAGCCATAGCCCCACTCATGCCGCGCGCCGCGTTCGCCGAGATAGCAGGTGTGGGAATGTTCGCGGATCAGGTCGACCAGCCCTGCCCCGCCGAGTTCATTTGCCAGCCTCCATGTGCTGGCCTTGTCGAGCCACATCAGCGGCGTATGCAATTCGAATTGTGTGTTCATGCCGAGATTGAGCGCTGTCTGCAACGCCCGGATGGTCTGGTCGCGGCAGTCCGGATAGCCGGAATAATCGGTCTCGCACATGCCGCCGATGATGTGACGGATGCCGCGTCGGTAGGCCAAGGCGGCTGCGAACGTCAGAAACACCAGGTTGCGGCCGGGCACGAAAGTGTTGGGCAAGCCGTCCTCGCCCATCGCAATCGCCACATCGCGCGTCAGCGCGGTGTCGGAAATCGTGGCCAGTGTCGGAATATCCAGGGTGTGGCCTTCGCCAAGCTTTGCTGCCCAATCCGCGCGCAATGATTTGATGCCGTCAAGCAGGCGGTCGCGGCAGGAGAGCTCGATCGCGTGACGCTGACCGTAGTCGAAGCCGAGCATTTCGACGCGCGCGAAGCGATTCAGCGCCCAGGCGAGGCAGGTGGCCGAGTCTTGTCCGCCGGAGAACAGGACCAACGCGGTTTCGGATTCGAATGGATCGCTCATAGGGTGCCCTTAGCACCCCAAGACGTTCCCGCCAATCGGTGGAAAGCGCAGTTGTTTCACTGGGATCGACGCCCGTCTTGCGGCATACAAGCCCGGTCTTCTCTGGATCAGGTGCACGATGACCCCTTCCCGCGATATCTCACGCCTGCTCGAAATCATGGCGGCACTGCGAACGCCCGGCAGCGGATGCCCCTGGGATCTCGAACAGAACTTCGCGACGCATCGCGCCCTACACCATCGAGGAAGCCTATGAGGTCACCGATGCCATCGCGCGCGGCGACCTCGACGATCTCTGCGACGAACTCGGCGATCTCCTGCTGCAGGTGGTGTTTCATGCCCGCATGGCAGAGGAACAGAACGCATTCGCGTTCGGCGACGTGGTCGAGGCGATCTCGCGCAAGATGATCCGAAGGCATCCGCATGTGTTTGCCGACAAGGACGGCCGCCTGACCCCGTCGGACGTCAAGGACGCATGGGACCGCATCAAGGCCGAAGAGAAAGCCGAACGCGCGGCGCGCCGTCCGCCGGAAACGGTGACGCACAAGTCATTATTGTCGGGCGTAAAGACGGGACAGCCGGCGCTGACGCGGGCGATGGAATTGCAGCGCAAGGCTTCAAAGGTCGGCTTCGACTGGAACGATCCGCGCGCGGTGCTGCACAAGATTCGCGAGGAGGCCGACGAGATCGAGGCCGCACTCGATCGCGGCGATCAGGAAGAACTCGCGGACGAAACCGGCGATCTCCTGTTCGCGCTGGTCAATCTGGCGCGCCATGTCGGCGCCGATCCTGAACTCGCTCTGCGCGGCACCAACGCTAAATTCGAACGCCGCTTTGGCTACATCGAGCGCACACTGGAGACGCAGGGGCGTTCGCTTGAAAGCGCCTCGCTCGCCGAGATGGACGCGCTGTGGAACGAGGCGAAGGAAACGGAGTGAAGTGGCCAATCCGTCATTGCGAGCGTAGCGAAGCAATCCATGGATCAACAAGGCAGAATGGATTGCCTCGTCGCTTACGCCAGTCGCAATGACGAATTCTTCGGCGGCGCTGTAGTGCTTTCCGAATGCTCACATCGCGTGCGGCACGGCATCAAAGCGGTTGACCACGATATCGCGTTTTGTCTCATCGACCCGCACGGTCATGTCGAACCGCCCGTCGTGAAGCTCCTTGTTGAGGATTTCCGAATTGCGATGCAGCCAGCTGATGCCGGCGCCGTCGGCAGCGTCGATCGATAGGTCCAGCGTCATCCGCGTCGCCGCCAGCCGATCCTCGATCGCGGCCAGTAGTGCGTCGACCCCCTCGCCGGTTTCGGCGGAGACCAGGAAACACGGGCCGCTCCGGCGGTCGGCGGGCTGCGATGTTGCGCAGGTTTTCGCGCTGTTCCGGATCGAAGCGGTCGATCTTGTTCCAGACTTCGAGAATGCGCATGCCGGCGTCCGGATCGATCCCGAGCTGGCGCAGCACGGTATCGACGTCGCGCTGCTGCGCATCGGCATCTTCATGCGGCGATGTCGCGGACGTGGAGAATGATGTCGGCTTCCAGCACCTCCTCCAGCGTCGCACGAAATGCCGCAACCAGCTGCGTCGGCAGGTTGGAGATGAAACCGACGGTGTCCGACAGCATCGCCTTGCCGCCATGCGGCAGGCTGAGCGCCCGCAAGGTCGGATCGAGCGTTGCGAACAGCATGTCGGCGGCCTGCACGTCGGCGCGGGTCAGCCGGTTGAACAGCGTCGATTTTCCGGCGTTGGTGTAGCCGACCAGCGCCACCACCCGATACGGCACCCGCTGCCGGCCGGCGCGATGCAGCCGCCGCGTCGCCTGGACCTTCTTGATCTCGTTCTCAAGCCGGATGATGCGCTCGCCGATCAGGCGGCGGTCGGCCTCGATCTGGGTCTCGCCGGGACCGCCCATGAACCCGAAGCCGCCGCGCTGGCGCTCCAGATGGGTCCACGAGCGCACCAGGCGGCTGCGCTGATAATTCAGATGCGCGAGTTCGACCTGGAGCGCGCCTTCCTTGGTCTTGGCGCGGCGGCCGAAGATTTCGAGGATCAGCCCGGTGCGGTCGAGCACTTTGGTGTTCCAGGCCTTCTCGAGGTTGCGCTGCTGGATCGGCGACAACGCGCAATCCATCACCACGAGTTCGATCTCGTGCCCGGTGATGAGCCCGACGATCTCCTCGACCTTGCCCTTGCCGAGATAGGTCGCGGGGCGGATCTGACTGACCGGGGCGATCAACGCCTCCGCGATCGTCAGGTCGATGGCGCGCGCCAGACCCAGCCGCTTCCTCGAGCCGCGCCTCGGAATTGCGGATGGCATGATAATCCGTTTGCGCATCGGGATCGCCGCGGCGCATACGCAAATAAGGGCCGATGACGATCACCCGCCCGGTTGCTTTTCCCCCTGCCGACCGCGGACGGTCGGCATCCCCTTCCAGATTTCGGGGTTCCAATCAGATCACTCTCAAGCCGGCGCATCCTCGCCGCCTTCGAACAACTGGATCGGAGCGCCCGGCATGATGGTCGAGATCGCGTGCTTGTAGACAAGCTGCGAATGACCGTCGCGCCGGAGCAGCAGGCAGAAATTGTCGAACCAGGTGACAATCCCCTGCAGCTTCACCCCATTGACCAGAAAGATCGTCAGTGGCGTTTTGGTTTTGCGAACGTGATTAAGGAAGGTGTCTTGTAGATTTTGTGCGCGGTCTGCCGCCATTGTTTTTGTCCCGCCGTCTTGTTGGCTTCTTTTTATTGCACCAGGTCGCTGCCCTCTTGTGGAGCCTCCCCCGGTTGCCGGCTTTCCCCTGAGATCCCCCTCCGGGAGCGCGGCGGAACGATTAGAAGGCAGGCGCGGTTTTTAGGCAAGCTAGTTCGCACATCGGCGGCGGGAAACACGGCCGCAATGGCCCGTAAAAACGCGGAAAAAGATGAATTTTCTCAAGCAAATGCATGGAATGAACGGTGTGAATCGGTGTTCAGCCGACCCCCAGCGCCTTGAGCTTGCGATGCAGGGCCGAACGCTCCATGCCGACGAATTCCGCCGTGCGAGAGATATTACCGGAGAATCGGCTGATCTGGGCGATCAGATAGTCGCGCTCGAACACTTCCCGCGCCTCGCGCAGCGGCAGGCCCATGATGTGCTCGCCATTGTTGCTGGTCGGCATCGCCGGCACCATCGAGCCGACATCCTGCGGCAGCATATCGGCGGTGATGATGACTTCCGGACCGCCGCCCGCCAGGATCATGACGCGCTCGACATTGTTGCGAAGCTGCCGGACGTTTCCGGGCCAGACGTGCGACTGCAAGACCGCCATCGCATCCTGGCCGATCTGACGTTTCGGCAAGCCGGTCGCGACCGAGATCTGATCCATGAAATAGTCGATCAGTTCAGGAATGTCCTCGCGGCGCTCCGACAGCGGCGGCACGCGGATCGGCACCACCGACAGCCGGTGATAGAGATCCTCGCGGAACCGGCCTTCCGCGATCTCCTCTTCCAGATTGCGCGCGGTCGAGGAGATGATGCGAACGTCGACATTGACCTTGGTGGTGCCGCCTGAGCGCTGGAACGTCTGATCGACCAGCACCCGCAGGATCTTGTTCTGGGTTTCGCGCGGCATGTCGCCGATTTCGTCGATGAACAGGGTGCCGCCATGGGCTTCTTCCAGCGCGCCGGCCTTGCGCTGGTGCTCGCCATTGGACTGTTCGATACCGAACAGTTCGACTTCCATGCGCTCCGGCGTAATCGCCGCGGCGTTGATGACGACGAACGGTCCCTCGGCGCGGCCTGATGCGTTATGCAGCGTGCGTGCCGCCAGTTCCTTGCCGGCGCCGGACGGGCCGACGATCAGGATGCGGCTGTTGGCCTTGGCGGCCCGCTCGATGGTCTGGCGCAACTGATTCATGCAGGCGGAACGTCCGGTCAGGACGCTCGCTGCCGGAGCGAGTTGCTTGAGTTCCTTTACCTCGCGCTTCAGCCGCGAGGTCTCCAGCGCCCGCGTCGCCACCAGAATCAGGCGGTCGGACTTGAAGGGCTTTTCGATGAAGTCGTAGGCGCCGCGCTTGATCGCCGCGACCGCGGTTTCGATATTGCCGTGCCCGGAAATCATCACCACCGGCAGATCGGCGTGGTCGCGCTTGATCTGCTCCAGCAACTGCAGCCCGTCGAGCTTGCTGCCCTGCAGCCAGATGTCGAGAAACACCAGATGCGGGCGGCGATTTGCAATTTCCGCCAGCGCCGAATCGCTGTCGCGCGCGGTCCGGGTGGTGAACCCCTCGTCGTCAAGAATGCCCGCAACGAGGTCACGAATATCGGCTTCGTCATCGACAATCAGAATGTCATTCGCCATGGGTCACGCCTGTCTTGTCAGCTGCCTGTTGCGGCTTCGATTTTTGTTTCATTGTTGGTCGTTTCTGCCGGCCCGATGGTTTCGGAGGCCGGTGGATTTGTTTCGGGCGAGGGCTCTTTCGCTTCGGCCTTCGGTGCGTGGCCCGATATGGCAAAGCGCAACCGCATCCAGGCTCCACGTTGGCCCGGCCGGATATCCGCGGCGTCGTTGAGTTCGATCCGGCCGCCGTGGTCCTCCAAAACGCGGCCGACGATCGCAAGGCCGAGGCCGGTGCCCTTTTCGCGTGTCGTGACATAGGGTTCGAGCAGACGCGCCCGGCTCACCTTGGGCAGGCCGATCCCGTTGTCGATGACGTCGATCACGATGTCATCGTTTTCGCGCGCGGCGATGACATCAATACGACCCTTCCCCAGTTGCTCCGCCGGGACGGCTTCGATGGCCTCCGTCGCATTCTTGATGATGTTGGTCAATGCCTGCGAAATCAGCCGCCGGTCGAACTGCGCCCGCATCGGCTCTTCCTTGATCTCGGCTTCGATGTCGATGTCGGGTTGTCCGACCCGCATCAGGAACACCGCCTGCCGCACGGTGTCGGCGACGTCCTCGCCTTCGATCACGGGCTTCGGCATCCGCGCAAAGCGCGAGAATTCATCGACCATCCGCCTGATATCGTCGACCTGCCGTACGATCGTGTCGGTGCATTGCTCGAATATAGCCTTGTCCTCGGTGATGACCTTGCCGAATTTGCGGCGGATGCGTTCGGCCGAAAGCTGGATCGGGCGTCAGCGGATTCTTGATTTCGTGGGCGATGCGGCGGGCGACGTCGGCCCACGCCGAGGTGCGCTGCGCGGAAACCAGTTCGGTAATATCGTCGAGTGTGATGATGTAGCTGTCGCGCGACTGGCTGGTCTGTTCGGCGCTGACGCGGACCGAAAGATTGCGCTCATGGCCGTCGCGGGTGATGCGTGATCTGGCCCTGTACCAGCCGCTGGGTACCCTCGCGCGCGGTTTTCATCATCTCATCGAGTTCGGGCAGCACGTCCGACAGCGGATGATCGAGCGTCTCCGATTCCGCGTGACCGATGAGTTTTTCCGCCGAGCGGTTGAGAATACCGACGCTGCCGGAGGCATCGACGCCGATGATGCCGGCGCTCGCCGACGACAATACCGCCTCGATGAAGCGGCGGCGGCTGTCGATCACGTCGCTGGCACTGACCAGTTCGTCACGCTGGGTTCGCAACTCCTGTGTCATCTTGTTGAAGGTCTCGCCGAGCTGCGCGAGATCGCCCTCCGAACGATGCACCGGCACCTGCACATGCAGATCGCCGGTCGAGACGATATTGGCCGCACTCATCAGCCGCCGTATCGGGGCGACCAGCCAATTGGCGAAATTCAACCCGATCAGAACCGAGGCCATCAAGATGGTCAGCGCGATCACGGCGAACATCAGCGCGAACGACACCTGCATGGCCGAGTCGGCGCGATTCGATTTCAGCATATTCGGCGACACTGGCCTGGGTTTGGTTGACCTGTGCGACCACGCGCGGATCGAGCAGACGGGCTACGTAGAGGAAGGTGTTGTCGAAGGCGCGCAGCCGGATAACGGCTGCGACGTAATTTTCTTCGGGGATCACCGCGATCTGTGGTTCGTTTTCGTTGACGTCGTTCAGGGTTTCCGGCGCCGGCGGCGCAAAGGCCTGCTTGATGCCGGTTTGTGCCGTCTCCAGGATATTGCGATCCTTGTCGATCAGCATGGCGCCCGGCAGATTGCGCGAAGCGGCACTTGCGGTCAGCAGATCACGAAACGTTCCGCGATCCTGGTCGAACAACGGCCGGGCGTGGGCGATATCGTTGGCCATTCCCAGAATGTCGCCGCGAATCAGCTGCGCGTGCTCGTACAGTATAGGCACGGGCCATGATCAGCGAGTTCTGGATCACCTCCCGCGTCGGACCTGAAAACAGCCGGTCAAGCCCGCGATCGATGGTCACGTTGGCGACGATCGCCACCAGCACCGCCGGCAACACCGCGATGACGGAGAACAGGCTGACGATCTGGACGTGCAGCCTCGCCGCCGCCCGGCCGCGGCGGCGGGCCTGGACCATCTGCCAGACTTCGCGGATGATGATGCCGACCAGCACCAGGATGGTCGCGCCATTGATCAGCATGAAGGAAACGACGACTTCGCGTGTCGGCTGCGATCGGCGTCAGGCCGGTGAGCACGACGAAGGTGAGGAAGGCCGACAGCAGCGCCAGGCCGACCGCGAACGGCGCCAGCCACCCGCAGGGTCCACCCCTTGGATTCGGCAAACGACGGATCGAACGATGCGGCCGAGGTGTCTGCGCTGGTCATTCCGGCAATGGGTGAGCTGAAGCCAATTAGCCGCCCGGCCACATGGCCGATCGACAGAGTGATGCATTCATATCACAATGTTGCCGAATTGCGACAATTCCGCGGCGTCGCTTGCCGCCGAAACGCATTGCGTAGTCCTCCACCGGTTGAGCTGTAGTCCGCCGCTCCGGTAAACCTGAATATCGAGGTCACGGATCTTCTTGCGCAGCGTGTTGCGGTTGAGGCCGAGCAGATCGGCGGCGCGGATTTGATTGCCCCGTGTCGCCGCCAGTGCCGCCGTCAGCAGCGGCACCTCGATTTCCTTGAGGATGCGGTGATAGAGCCCCGGCGGCGGCACGCCGTTCGGGAAGCCGGAAAAATGCGAGGACAGGTAGGCTTCGACGGCGCCGCCGAGATTGTCGACGCCGTGCTGAACGCTGCCGCCCGATGTCACGGCTGGGGGCGCCAGTTCGCCGTCGATGACCGAGCCGGTGATCACGTCCTGCGGATACAATGCCGCGAGCCGGCGCGCGAGGTTTTCCAGTTCGCGGACATTGCCCGGCCAGCGATGCTGCTTCAGCCGCTCCAGCGCCAGCGCATCGAGCTTCTTCGGCGGCAATCCGTCCTTTTCGGCCAGCGCAAAGAAGTGCCGGATCAGGTCGGGCAGATCCTCGATCCGCTCGCGCAGCGGCGGAAGCCGCAGCGGCACCACGTTGAGGCGGAAGAACAAATCCTCGCGGAACAGACCCTGCTGAATCAGGATGCGCAGGTCCTTGTTGCTCGCAGCGACGATGCGCACGTCGGTCTTGATCGGCGTACGGCCGCCGACGGTGGTGTATTCGCCCTGCTGCAGCACCCGCAGCAGACGGGTCTGCGCCTCCATCGGCATGTCGCCGATTTCGTCGAGAAACAGCGTGCCGCCCTCGGCCTGCTCGAACCGGCCCGAGGCGCGGGTGTTGGCGCCGGTGAAGGCGCCGCGTTCATGGCCGAACAGTTCGGATTCGATGAGATCGCGCGGGATCGCCGCCATGTTGACGGCGACGAACGGACCGTTGCGCCGCTTGCCGTAGTCGTGCAGCGCGCGCGCGACCAGTTCCTTGCCTGTGCCGGACTCGCCGGAGATCATCACCGTAAGATCGGTCTGCATCAGGCGCGCCAGCACCCGGTAGATTTCCTGCATCGCCGGCGAGCGGCCGACCAGCGGTATGGAGTCGAACTCGGATTCGTCGGCGTGGCTAGCCACCCGCTCCTTCGGCTCCGCCAGCGCTCGGCCGACGATGGCGATCAGTTCCTTCAGGTCGAACGGCTTCGGCAGATATTCATATGCGCCGCGTTCGGACGCGCGGATCGCGGTCATGAAGGTGTTCTGCGCGCTCATCACGATGACCGGGAGATTCGGCCGCATCTTCTTGATCCGCGGCAACAGGTCGAACGCGTTCTCGTCGGGCATCACCACGTCGGTGATGACCAGATCGCCCTCGCCCTGGCTGACCCAGCGCCACAGCGTCGCCGCGTTCCCGGTCAGCCGGACCTCGTATCCGGCGCGCGAGAGAGCCTGGTTCAGAACGGTGCGGATCGCCGTATCATCGTCGGCGACAAGTATACTACCTGCGGGCATCGCTATTCCTCATCTTGAGTCCTGTGAGGCATGCAACGGCGTCCCCGAAACGTCATCGCGGCTGCTTGGATCGAAATGTTTTGCGGTGTTGAACATCGGCAGCAGCACGCGGAAAATGGTCTTCCGCGGCTGCGACTCGCATTCGATGATGCCGCCGTGATCGCCGACGATCTTGGCCACCAGCGCGAGACCCAATCCGCTGCCGGTCGGTTTGGTGGTGACGAACGGATCGAACAGGTTCGGCAACAGATCCTCCGGCACGCCGGGCCCGTTGTCCTTGACGCAGAATTCGAGCGGCAACGACACCCGCGATTTCTTGCCCGGTACCGAGAGGCGAACGCCGGGACGGAAGGCGGTGGTCAGCTGGATTTCGGCATCGCTGCCGAGATCGACCACCGCCTCGGCGGCGTTCTTCACCAGATTCAGAAACACCTGGATCAGCTGATCCTGGTTGGCAAGCACCGGCGGCAGCGACGGATCGTATTCTTCGACGAACCGGATGTTGCGGGCAAAGCCCGATTGCGCCAGCCGCTTGACGTGATCGAGCACCGAATGGATGTTGACCGGACCGCGCGCCACCGGACGGTCGTCGCCGAACACTTCCATGCGATCGACCAGCGTGACGATACGATCCGCCTCATCGCAGATCAGCCGCGTCAGCATGCGGTCTTCCGATGACGCTGCCTGCTCGAGCAGTTGCGCCGCGCCGCGGATGCCGGACAGCGGATTCTTGATTTCATGCGCCAGCATCGCGGCCAGCGCGATCACCGAACGCGCAGCACTTCGGTGCGTCAATTGCCGGTCCATCTTGTCGGCGATAGTGCGCTCCTGCAGCATCACGACGATATGCCCGGGCCGTTCGGTGAGCGGCGCGACGTGAAGATCGACCTGGCGATCGCCGCCGATTCGCGGGGTGCCCAGATCGACCTTATATTCGTTGACCGGCGAGCCGCTCGAGCGCACCTGGTCGATCAGCGCCAGCAACGGGCTGCCGAACGGCACCAGCTCCTTCAGCGACTGGCGTTGCAGAAATTGCGTTGAAATCTCGAAAAACGATTCCGCGGCCATATTGGCGTCGACGATCTTGCCGTCCGGCGCCACCAGCAGCACCGGATTGGGCAACGCGTTGAGGATGGCCTCGCTCTCGGACGGCACGGGTCGGCGATGTTCTGCGGCTGAAGTCATGCAGCAGCGCTCCACGCAAAGTCGTCAAAGGCATCTTGAAGCGATCGATGGACTCGGTGCGGATCGTCCGATGTCAGAATCCGCTGTCGCCAGGTCTTGAGCGTCAGCGCCGGCGCGACGCTGCATCGAGCTGCGATTTCCAGCGCCCAGCCCAGATGTTTGCGTGCATGGCGAAGGCCGATACGCAATCCATAATGAGCGCAAACTTCGTCGTAGAGCGCACGGACATATCCGAGCTGCTCCGCCAGCGAAGGTGTGGATTCGACGATTCCGGTCTCGATGCGGCGCCCGATCTGACCGGGCAACCAGGGCTGGCCCTGCGCGCCGCGCCCGATCATGACCGCATCGGCTCCGGACATTTCCAGCGCGGCCACGGCTTTCTCGAACGATGTGATGTCGCCGTTGACCACAAGCGGAATGCGAATCGCATCCTTGACGGCGCGCACCGCGCCCCAATCGGCCTCGCCCTTGTAGAACTGACAGCGCGTACGGCCGTGCACCGAAATCAACTGCACGCCCGCGGCCTCGGCGCGGCGCGCCAATTCCGGCGCGTTGAGCGAGCGATCGTCCCAGCCGAGCCGCATCTTTAACGTCACCGGCACGTTCACCGCCGATATCGTCGCCTCGATCAGTCGCACCGCGTGATCGAGATCGCGCATCAACGCCGAACCGGATTGGCCGCCCGTCACATGGCGCGCCGGGCAGCCCATGTTGATATCGATAATGTCGGCACCGGCAGCTTCGGCGATCCTCGCGCCCTCCGCCATCCAGTTCGCCTCGCAGCCCGCGAGTTGAACGACGTGCGGGCCTATTCCCGTCGCCTCGCAGCGCAGTTGCGACATGGCACGACCGTTGACGAGGTCGTTGCTGGCGGTCATCTCGGAAACAACGAGTCCGGCGCCAAGCGCGGCCGCCAACTTTCGAAACGGGGCATCGGTGACGCCAGACATCGGCGCGAGAAAGACCCGGTTGGCGAGCTTGATATCGCCTATTTTCAGCGGCTTAGGGTGTGAGGATTCCGAGCCGGTCACGGAGTTCTCGTTTTTCTGACAGCCGCCTCATCGCGACCGCCGGGGCGCATTTTGAGCACAAATCTTGTGCAGTCAAGCTTCATGCCTACACTTTAGACAGTTCTTGCAATCTTGCAAGTGCACTGCAACAAAATAGGCTTTTCCCACAGCTATTAGGAATCATTCTGTTTTCGCTGCCTGAGCATGATATGGGCAGTGCGCCAGCGAACCAACATCCATCCTCAACCCAATATTGCCTGTCATTGAGTCCAATGCCGAAACTTGAGCGGACTGCAGCCATCCTTGTCGCAGCCGGGCGCGGGCTTCGTGCCGGCTCCGGGGGACCGAAACAGTACCGTTCGATCGGCGGCCAGACCGTGATTTTCCGCGCGATGGAGCCATTCTGCCGCCATCCGCAGCTGTTTGCGGTGCAGCCGGTTTTGAATCCTGACGACACGGCGGTCTTCAATGAAGCCGTCAGCGAATTGCGCCACGAGCCACCGGCCAATGGCGGGGCAACGCGCCAGGCCTCGGTGCATGCCGGACTTGAAGCCCTCGCCGAGCAGAAGCCCGACGTCGTTCTCATCCACGACGCGGCGCGGCCATTCGTTTCGGCGGCGCTGATTTCGCGCGCGATCGAGGCCGCCGCCCGCACCGGCGCGGCCGTTCCCGCCATTCCCGTCACCGACACCATCAAGCTGATCGACGGCAACGGAAACGTCGAAGCCACGCCCGAGCGCGCGCGATTGCGAATCGCGCAAACGCCACAGGCCTTCCGGTTCGACGTCATCCTCGACGCCCATCGCCGCGCGGCGCGCGATGGCCGCAGCGATTTCACCGATGATGCCGCGCTCGCCGAATGGGCGGGATTGACGGTGGCGACTTTTGAAGGCGATCCTGCGAACATGAAACTGACGACACCGGAAGATTTTGTCCGCGAGGAAGCCCGCCTTGGCGCCATGCTCGGCGACATCAGAACCGGCAGCGGCTACGACGTTCACGCCTTCGGCGACGGCGATCACCTGATGATCTGCGGCGTTCGCGTGCCGCACAGCCGCGGCTTTCTCGCCCATTCCGACGGCGACGTCGGCCTGCATGCGCTGGTCGATGCCATCCTCGGCGCGCTGGCGGACGGCGATATCGGCTCGCATTTTCCGCCGAGCGATCCCACGTGGAAGGGGCTTCGTCCGACCGGTTCCTGAAATACGCGGTCGACCGCGTCACCGCGCGCGGCGGACGCATCGCCAACCTCGAGGTGACGCTGATCTGCGAGCGGCCGAAAATCGGCCCGCTGCGCGACACCATGCGCGCTCGGATCGCGGAGATCGCCGGGCTGACCGTCTCGCGCGTGGCGGTGAAGGCGACCACCAGCGAACGGCTCGGATTCACCGGCCGCGAGGAAGGCATCGCCGCCACGGCGAGCGCCACCATCCGCCTGCCTTGGGGCGATCAAGGTTGGAGCGACTGACATGAGCGGCAGCGACGCCCGCGCCCTCTCCCGCTCGCTGCTCGACCTTTGCCGGATGCGCAAGCTGACCATTGCGACCGCCGAATCCTGCACCGGCGGCCTCGTTGCCGGCGCACTGACGGATATTCCTGGCTCGTCCGATGTCATCGACCGCGGCTTTGTCACTTATTCCAACGACGCCAAGCGCGCGATGCTCGGCGTCAAGACAACGACGCTTGCGACCTTCGGCGCGGTTAGCAAGGAAACCGCGACCGCGATGGCGATCGGCGCGCTGGAAAAAGCCGGCGTCGACCTGGCCGTTTCCATCACCGGCATCGCCGGTCCCGGGGGCGCCACGCCGGGCAAGCCGGTGGGCCTAGTGCATTTCGCCGTCGCCGCCCGCGACGGCAGAATTCTGCATCGCGAGTGCCGCTTCGGCGCGATCGGCCGCAGCGCGGTGCGCGCCCGCTCCGTCGTCGAGGCGCTGCGCATGCTGACGGAACTGGCGCGCGGACCGCAGGCATTGACAAAACCGCGTCGCGAAGCCGCCAGCCGGCTGCGTCCGCGCGTGGCGCGCTCGCCAAGGCGCAGCGCGGTCAAGCGGCGACGCCCGCCGCGCGCGTAGCGCTCAGGATGGCAGATTGCCTGCCGCCCCCGTCCTTCCATAAATCGCATCGGCGCGTTTCTCGAATGCGGCCGCGAACCGCTGGAACGCGGTGTCGAACATCGTCCCCATCAGCATCGCCAGCATCCGGCTCTTGAATTCATAAGCGAGGTAGAATCCGACATCGCAGGCGCCGTCCGACTTCGGCTCGAACGTCCAGCGGTTCTCGAGGTTGCTGAACGGCCCCTGCAGGTACTCCACCAGAATTGTCAGATTGGGACGGTCCAGCGTGACTTTCGTCGTGAACCCTTCGCGCACCAGTTTGAACGACACCGTCATGTCCGAGATCAGGATTTCGGTGCCGTCGGGTTTTGGCGTGCGCTGGCGGATTTTCAGCGATTTGCACAGCGGCACGAATTCGGGGTAGCGCTCGACGTCGGCCACCAGATCGAACATCTGCGGCGCGCTGTGGTTGACCCGACGCTTGCTGGAAAATCTCGGCATTTATCCGACACTCAACCCGATATCGCCGCGCGCGCAGCCCGCAGCCTGGCGAAATCATCGCCGGCGTGATGCGAGGAGCGGGTCAGCGGGCTCGCCGACACCATCAGGAAGCCCTTGGTATAGGCCACCTTCTCGTAACCGGCGAATTCGTCGGGCGGCACATAGCGCATCACGGCGTGATGCTTGCGGGTCGGCTGCAGGTACTGGCCGATGGTGAGAAAGTCGACATCCGCTGAGCGCAAATCATCCATCACCTGCAATACCTCGTGCCGCTCCTCGCCGAGCCCGACCATGATGCCGGATTTGGTGAATATCGTCGGATCGATCTCCTTCACCCGCTGCAGCAGCCGGATCGAGTGGAAATAGCGCGCGCCCGGACGCACCGTGAGATAACGCGACGGCACCGTTTCCAGGTTGTGGTTGAACACATCGGGTTTTGCCTTCGTCACCACTTCGAGCGCGCCTTCCTTGCGCAAAAAGTCCGGCGTCAGGATCTCGATGGTCGTGGCCGGGCAGCGCGCCCGGATCGCGCGGATGGTCTGCGCGAAATGTTCAGCGCCGCCATCGGCGAGGTCGTCGCGATCCACCGAGGTGATCACGATGTGGGCAAGCCCGAGTTTGAAGGTGGCTTCCGCGACATGCTCCGGTTCCAGCGCATCGAGCGCGCCCGGCATGCCGGTCTTGACGTTGCAGAAGGCGCAGGCGCGGGTACAGGTGTCACCCATGATCATGAAGGTGGCGTGCTTCTTGTCCCAGCATTCGCCGATGTTCGGGCAGCCGGCCTCCTCGCACACCGTGACGAGGCCGTTTTCCTTGACGATTTTGCGGGTGTCGGCATAGCCGCGGGTATTGGGCGCGCGCACCCTGATCCAGTCCGGCTTCGGCGGCGACAGCGCATCCGGGCGGTTCACCTTTTCGGGATGACGCGGGCGCAGCGGCGTGGCTGAAACGGTATCGACGATGACGACCATGGAGAATCCGTGTCCAGAGAGACCTTTAGCTAATCCGGTGGACGGAGAACCGCAACCGCTCGCCTTGGCCTGCTTCCGGTCTTAGCATACCCGCCCGAATGCCCCAAAACCGAACCGCCAGCGAGCAAAAGCTCGGTAAACCGCTTAAACGTGCCTTCTTTGCCCGCAGCGTGCATGAGGTCGCACCCGACCTGATCGGCGCGACGCTGCTGATGAACGGGGTCGGCGGCATCATCGTCGAGGTCGAGGCCTATCATCACACCGACCCGGCGGCCCATTCGTTCCGCGGGCCGACACCACGCAACCGGGTGATGTTCGGTCCGCCCGGCTTTACCTATGTCTACCGTTCCTATGGTATCCACTGGTGCGTCAATTTCGTCTGCGAGAAGGAGGGTTCCGCCAGCGCCGTGCTGATCCGCGCGCTGCAGCCGACCCATGGCATTGCTGCCATGCGCCGCCGGCGCGGAATGCATGACGAGCGATCGCTGTGCTCGGGGCCCGGAAAACTCTGCGAGGCACTTGCCATCACCATCAAGCACAGCGAACTGCCGCTCGACATGCCCCCGTTCGCGCTGCGTGCGCGCACGTTCAAACCCGACATTGTAAGCGGCGTCCGGATCGGCATCACCAAGGCGGCCGAGCTGCCGTGGCGATACGGGTTGAAAGGGTCGAAATTCCTGAGCAAGCCGTTTTGAGGGTTTTGAGACGTTATTGGGCCAACATGTCGCGTGAATGCGCCGCCCGATGATAAACTCCGCGAAGCAATCCATAGTCCCCAACCGTCATTCCGGGATGGTGCGCCAGCACCAGACCTCAGATGTGCAATTGCACATCGGGGAATCTCGAGATTGCGGGTTCGATGCTTCGCATCGCCCCGGAATGACAGTGCTGGATTCCTTCGTCGCTCCTTCCCGCGCGAGCCGTCATACTCCCCCACCGGTAATGCCGATTTAATTTCAGAAAACGTCGTGATTTTCAGACACACCTTCGCGACCTCGCCGCGCGTTTCGCGCGAGTTTTGCCAGAACGTTCCGCCCTCTTAATCAGAGGGCGTGGGGAATGCCGGGCGCCCGATGCACCCGCAGATGGAGTAACGGGCCTTCCAAGCAAGCCGCGCTAGCTACGGCGCTGTTTGAAGCGCGCGTCGCGCGGCTTGCTTGGAAGCCAGGCGGTCGTCCCTCACACTGATGGTATGACGGAGTCGAGGACAGGCCTCGCTCCAAGCACCAAGGAGAGACGATCATGGATTATTATGCCGGAATCGACGTGTCGTTGGAATACTCGAGTGTGTGCGTGGTCGACGGGAGCGGCAAGATTGTCCGGGAGACCAAAGTGGCAAGCGAGCCGGAAGCGCTGATCAACTGGTTCGGTTCGCTCGGGCTTGGGCTCGCCAGGATCGGACTTGAGGCCGGGCCGTTGTCGCAATGGCTCTATGCGGCCATGAAGCAGACTGGTCTGGCGGTCGAGCTTTTGGAGACACGGCACGTGAGCGATGCCTTCAAGGCGATGCCGGTGAAGTCGGACCGCAACGACGCACGCAACATCGCGCAACTGATGCGGCTCGGCTGGTTCCGGCCGGTACACTGCAAGTCGATCACGGCACAGGAGATCCGCGCGATGCTGACGGCACGCAAGCTGGTGCAAAGCAAGCTCCTGGACCTTGAGAACAGCCTGCGCGGGATATTGCGCGGCTTCGGGCTGAAGGTCGGCAAGACAACACGGACCAACTTTGCCGGACGGATCGAAGAGCTGGTGAAGGGGCATCCCAACCTTCAGACGATCATAGAGGCGCTGCTTCGGGCGCGGGCCGTTCTGCTTGCAGAGTTCAATGGTTTTGAGAAGCGCGTGCGGGCAATGTCGCGCCTTCATGAGAAGGCCAGGCTCCTGATGTCAACACCGGCGGTGGGGCCGATCGTCTCGCTCACCTTTGCCTGCGCGATCGATGATCCCTCTCGCTTCACGTCATCGAAGCGGGCGGGCCCGCATTTCGGTTTGACCCCGAAGAAGTATCAGTCCGGCGAGACCGACTACACCGGCCGCATCAGCAAGCACGGTGACGCCTCGGTGCGCGAGGCGCTTTACGAGGCCGCCCACATCATGCTGACAAAGCCGGTCAAGGGTTGCTCGGAACTCAAAAGCTGGGCAATGCGGATCGCCCGGCGCGCTGGCACTAACAAGGCCAAGGTGGCGCTGGCGCGCAAGCTCGCCGTGATCATGCTCCGCATGCTCAAGGATAATGTGCCGTTCAATCCGGCTGCCAAGGCAGCAACGGCCTAAAAACAGGGAGGACGAACCGGTTTTCGGGCGGGCCACCACACCGGCCTCTCCCCGAAGCGAAGTCCCTTCGCCGGGACGAAGGACCAGGCCAGACCGTCACACGGGTTGTCGACGCATCCAATCATGTGATCACGCTTTCCGCAGATCGGCCGGCCTGTTCCTCTCATGAACCCCATCAGGCGACGGCCCTGCGCCGATCCCGAACAGAAGCAAGTGCCCGGCAAGTGGATAAAGCAAAAAGGGATTGACTAACCCACGCCCGTTACAGAAGCCTCGTGTGCGCTATTGGTAACAAGTATGCACACGAGTATTCACAGCGAGCCACCGGAAATCACCCGACATTCCCGCACGCAATGGTTTACGGCTTATGCCGCGCTCTCCCCGGTGATCGGCTTTCTTGCCACCGTCGTTACGCGGATTAATCCGCAAACTTGACACCAGCGTCGGGGTGTCAGGACCACGCGTCTTCGCCGTCCGCTGCAAGCAACGCCCGTCAAGCGCGCCGCCGCGTCCACCGCATCCCGCCCCGCGTCCGTGACGTCGCGAGCCGCCCCTCTGAGTGGGACAGGACGGCAGGAGAAATACAACTGATTTGGGCCTTCTGAAAATCAGAATTATTTTTTCAAAAGGGGCTGGACACGATATCGCGGAGTGAGCCCGTCGGGCAAATCACTCCGTCGAAAACGTAGCCCGCGTCTTTGTTGTCGGTGAACGACAGGCTGCCCGGATTTTTTTCGCGCGACCCGTTGGCCAATCTGCCCACCATGGATCAGAGAATCCTTTGCGCCCGAACAAGGTGTGGACCCGCACCGATCCGGATGTCCCGCTTCAATTCTCCGTAGAAGCGTTCGGAGATTTCGGCAAGACCGAGATCCTCGACCATCCCAAAACCCTTGTTGCGCGCCATTTCGACGAGTTCAGCCGGATCGAAAAGGCTAAGCCATGGCTCGCCCAGCGAAGCTGCTCTTGCTGCCACGTCATCACATTCGCACGGCGTTCGCTCGGATAGTTTTCAAACGGCTCGGCGTAGTCGAACACGACCTCCGATTCCGGCACGTCAGCGATGAAATCCAGCGTCGCCGACACGGCCTCGCGCGTCAGATACGGTACGACGCCGAGCCACTGAAAGAACGCGGGACGATCACGCTGAAATCCGGCGGCTGTCAGGCCATCGGCCAGGCTTTGCCGCTCGAAGTCGACGGGAGCGAAGGTGAGCGAGGCGGGCACGGCGAGGCCCGCCTGTTTCAGACGCAGGCGTTTCCAGCCCTGCGTCGCCGGATAATCGACCTCGAACACACGGACACCGAGGCCGGCATGAGGGTTACGCAACGAAAACGTATCGAGGCCGGCTCCGAGCACGACAATCTGCCGCACGCCCCGCGCAACACAGCCCGCCAACGCATCTTCGGAAAACCGGCTGCGCGCCGCGATGAACAGACGCATCGGTCGCAGCGACGGATCGGCCGCCTTTTCCTGAAGTCCGGCGCGGGTGTCGTCATCGAGAATCGTTGCGGCCAACGGATCGCTGAAGATGGTACCGCCTTCCAGCGTTTGATGGAGGGCTCGATGGGCCGCCGCGCCGCGCGCGGTGTGGCTTGGCTGTCCGGCTTGCAAGGGCACCTCCTCAAAGCCTGTGACGGCAGACGGCTACCCGGCGTTCTTGAGCCGCTGCCAACGTCTCGAAGCCGCGTTGGCGGTTCAGGGCGCCGAGGGGATCACCCCGCTTCGCCATCTGAATACTGCCACGCTTGTTACTCCCACCGTTCGATTTCTAGTGCCAAGCTATCTCACGACTAACGACGAGCTATGAGCAGCGAATGGAATCTTGCTTCAGCCATGGGGTGCGGCATTTCACCCAAATCGGGAGGTCAAAGCCATGAATTCATCAGCCCAGAACGGACAGCCAGGCAAACAATCTGTCATGCACGCGCCACCGATCGTGTCGTCGCAGTCGTGGCAGGCGGCCCGCGAGCAGCTGCTCGTGAAGGAAAAGGCCCAGACCCGGGCCCGTGACGCCCTGGCCGCCGAGCGCCGGCGAATGCCGTGGATGGCCGTGGAGGCCGCGTATGTATTCGAGGGGCCTGAGGGCAAGGCCAGCCTGCTCGACCTGTTCGACGGTCGGCGTCAGCTGATCGTCTACCGCGCCTTCTTCGAGCCGGGAGTATTCGGCTGGCCCGACCAGGCCTGCCGGGGCTGCTCCATGGTGGCCGACCAGGTCGCCCACGTCGCGCACCTGAACGCCCGTGACACCACCCTCGTTTTCGTCTCGCGTGCGCCTCAGGCTGATATCGCGCGGCTGAAGACGCGGATGGGCTGGGAGATGCCGTGGTTCACACTCACGGACAGCTTCGACGCCGACTTCGGCGTGGGCGAGTGGCACGGCACGAACGTATTCTACCGCGACGGCGACCACGTGTTCCGCACCTACTTCATCAACAGCCGCGGCGACGAGCAGATGGGGAGCACCTGGAACTACCTCGACATCACGCCGCTGGGCCGGCAGGAGGTTTGGGAGGATTCGCCCGAGGGCTATCCTCAGACCCCAACCTACAAGTGGTGGAACTGGCACGACAGCTACGTCCCTGACGCACCCCCCGACAGGAAATGGGTCGAGGTATCGGACGCCGGAGAGGCGGCGCTCCGCAGCCAGCACGCGAGCACGAAGCCATGAGGCAAGCCTGTTTCGGCGGGACCTGACGGGCGGGGACGGTCGATTCCGACTTTCGGAACCATGCCTACCCCGCCTTCTTGAGCCGCTCGAGCGCCTCGAGAATTCGCGCCTTTCGTTCGACAGCCGCCTCGCGCTTTTCTTTTTCTTCTTCGACGATTTCTTCCGGCGCGTTGGTGATGAATTTCTCATTGCCGAGCTTGGCGTCGACGCGCTTGATATCGGCGTCGGCCCTGGCCAGTTCCTTGTCGAGCCGCGCTTTCTCGGCCGAAAAATCGATCACGCCCTTGAGCGGCAGTGCAGCGACCTCGCCGCGCACCAATAGCTGCACTGCGCCTTCCGGCGCAGCATCGGCAAAGGAAATGTCGGAGAGCCGGGCCATCCGTCTCGACGACGTCGTTCCAGCGTTGCGCGCGCTCCCTGGTTTCGGCGGATGCGCCTGCGATCACCAACGGCGTCAGCGTTGCCGGCGCAATGTTCATTTCCGCGCGCACCGAGCGGATCGCGGTGACGAGATCGACCACCCAGCCGATCTCGGCCTCGGCGGCGGGGTCGCTGAAGTCTGCGGGATCGAAAGCAACGAGAAGCGGTGGCATCGGCATCAATGGTTCGCTCGGGTTCGCCGCCAACATCAGGGCCACTTGCTCCGGCGTGAGCGCGCCGGCCTTGAGTGACCATGCCGCCAACGCCAGCAGGCCGTCGCGCTTGCGCCGTCACCGCCCACAGCTCTTCGGTGATGAAGGGCATGAACGGGTGCAGCAGTTTGAGGATTTCGTCGCGCGCCCACGCCACCATGGCGCGGGTCTCGGACTTGGCGGCGCCCTCCTCGCCCATCAGCACCGGTTTTGCGAGTTCGAGATACCAATCGCAATAGACGTTCCAGACGAAGCGATAGATCGCGGTGGCGGCATCGTTGAAGCGATAGGCCTCGATCGCTTCGGTCACCTCGCGCGTGGCGCGCGCGGTCTCGTGCGCGATCCAGCGATTCAACGTCTCCTTCGCTTGCGTCGGGTCGAAGCCCGCAGGCAGCACACACGCGTTCATCTCGGCGAAGCGGCAGGCATTCCAGAGCTTGGTCGCGAAATTGCGATAGCCTTCGACGCGCTGCGGCGCGAGCTTGATGTCGCGGCCCTGCGCCGCCATCGCGGCCAGCGTGAAGCGCAGCGCGTCGGCGCCGTACTCGTCGATCAGACGCCAGGGGATCGATGACGTTGCCCTTCGACTTCGACATCTTGGCGCCCTTCTCGTCGCGAACCAGGCGCGTGGATGTAGACGGTCGGGAACGGCACCTCCTTCATGAAGTGCAGGCCCATCATCATCATCCGGGCGACCCAGAAGAAGATGATGTCGAAGCCGGTGACGAGCACGTCGGTCGGGTAATAGCGCTTCACGTCGGTGTCGTCGTCGGGCCAGCCGAGCGTCGAGAACGGCCACAGCGCCGAAGAGAACCAGGTGTCGAGCACGTCCTCATCGCGGGTGATGAAGCCTTCGCGCTTGTTGCCGGATCGAGCGCCATCTCCCGCCCCTGCTCCGGCGTGATGACTTCCTGCTCGACGTAATAGCCGAGCGCGTTGCCGACGGCTTCCTCTTCGGTCTCGGCGACGAATACCTTGCCGTCCGGCCCGTACCAGGCCGGAATCTGATGACCCCACCAGAGCTGGCGCGAGATGCACCAGGGCTGGATGTTCTCCATCCACTCGAAATAGGTCTTTTCCCAGTTCTTCGGCACGAACGCTGGTGGCGCCGCTGCGCACCGCCGCGATCGCCGGCTGCGCCATGGTCTTGGCGTCGACGTACCACTGGTCGGTCAGATAGGGCTCGATGACGACGCCGGAGCGGTCGCCATGCGGCACCATGTGCGTGTTCGGCTCGATCCGCTCCAGGAAACCGAAATCCTCCAGCCGCGCCACGATCTGCTTGCGCGCGGCGAAACGGTCGACGCCCTGCAATTCCTCGGCAAGCTGCATCGAGCCTTCCGGCAATCCGCGCAGATAATCTTCGTTGCCGACGAGCGCGAGCGTGCCCTCCTGATCGAGCACGCTGATCTGCGGCAGATTGTGCCGCCGGCCGACCTCGAAATCGTTGAAGTCATGCGCGGGCGTAACCTTCACCGCGCCCGAGCCTTTTTCCGGATCGGAATATTCGTCGGCGACGATCGGAATCCTGCGCCCGACCAGCGGCAGGATCACGTGCTGTGCCGACCAGATGCGCGTAGCGCTCGTCGTCCGGATGCACCGCGACCGCGGTATCGCCGAGCATGGTCTCGGGCCGCGTGGTGGCGACGACGATGAAGGTCGCGGGATCGTCCGGATTGAAGGTCTTGCCTTCCAGCGGATAGCGCAGATACCACAGGCTGCCCTTGACCTCGACCTGCTGCACTTCGAGATCGGAAATCGCGGTCAGCAGCTCCGGGTCCCAGTTCACCAGCCGCTTGTCCTTGTAGATCAGCCCTTCGCGGTGCAGTTCGACGAACACCTTCACGACCGCGCGCGACAGGCCCTCGTCCATGGTGAAGCGCTCGCGCGACCAGTCGCAGGAGGCGCCGAGCCGCTTCAGCTGATTGACGATGACGCCGCCGCTCTCGGCCTTCCATTGCCAGACGCGTTCGAGGAATTTGGCGCGCCCCATCTCGCGCCGGCCCGGCTCCTGCCGCTCCATCAATTGCCGCTCGACCACCATCTGGGTCGCGATCCCGGCGTGGTCGGTGCCGGGCTGCCACAGCACGTCGCGGCCGCGCATCCGCTCGAAGCGGCAGAGAATGTCCTGCAAGGTGTTGTTGAGCGCGTGCCCCATATGCAGCGAGCCGGTCACGTTCGGCGGCGGGATCACGATGGTGAACGGCCGCGCGTCGCGCCGCTCCGGGCGCCCGGCCTTGAACGCGCCGGCTGTCCTCCCAGATCCGGGACATGCGGCCTTCGATATCGGCGGGCTGGTAGTTTTTCTCGATCATGGCAATGCAATCGGGGAGTGTGGAACGGCGCTAGAAAGCCGCCGGAGCGCGCCAAGTCAACACGACAGGCGCGTCGAAAGCCAAGATAAAGCCCGATGTGGTGGCTGAATCAGGGCCGGCAACTGGCCCATGGCAGACGCCGCCGGATTAGCGTCCGCGCGAAACCCGCTCGATTTCCGCCTTGACGATGCGCTCCACCAGCCCGGGCAAATTGTCGTCGAGCCAGGATTTCAGCATCGGCCGCAGCATTTCCTTGACCAGATCTTCCAGCGTCCGCGCGTTGTTGCTCAGCACGGTATGGGCCAGCGTGTTGAAGGCGGATTCGACAGCGGACACGGTCGAGCGCGACAGGATCTGCTGCGGCGCGCGGACTTTCGAACGGCGGCGGTTCGAACGCAGGCTGCCGATGCACCGCTCTGGCTGCGGCAGCTTCGGCAAATTCGAGATCGTCGTCCGGCTCGATCTTGTGGAATGCAGCTTGCGGCGGCGTCCGGCACCGCCATCTCGTCGGTGAGTTCGAACACCTCGCCATCGGGCAAGGGCGGCCGTATCTCCTCCGGCGGAGGTCGCTTCATCGAGGCCTGCCAGCATCGCGTCGATATCGTCCTGGCTGTTGGACGCGGCGGGTGCAGGTGCCGGGGCGGGCGCGGGTTTGACGGGCGGCGGCGCCACGGTCTTCGCGGCGGCTTGCGCAGCCGGAATGGTTGACGGCGGAATATCTTTCATGACGGGCGCCTTGGCTGCCGGCGCCGCGGCTGGTTTCTCCGGCTTCGCTTCTGCCGGCGGAGACGGCGTCGCAGGCTTCTCGGCGGCCGGCGGCTTTGCTTCGTCGTCGGCAATGATGCGCCGGATCGACGCCAAAATCTCCTCCATCGAGGGCTCTTGGACCTTTGCAGGCTGCGTCATCTCCGACTCCA
This sequence comes from uncultured Alphaproteobacteria bacterium, assembly GCA_963761895.1. Lineage (GTDB taxonomy): Bacteria > Pseudomonadota > Alphaproteobacteria > Rhizobiales > Xanthobacteraceae > Bradyrhizobium. The sequence goes on along the minus strand of CAVXIL010000003.1, from coordinate 2,565,867 downwards.
CATCATCAACGCCCTCTCCGCGTTTTACACCAAGCTGGACAGGATTTGCCGGTTCTGAATATGCAGGTCGGGATTTTCATCGCACAACCCTGACTTGTCCCCAGATCAAGCGCCGCTCGACTCATCTGCGCGGGATCCCGCCCCTGCTCAGGGCACCGAAGCGTCGCGGCCCAACGCTACCGGATGCGGCGCGAATCGCTCTGCTGCCCCTAACAAAGGTATGTCATGGCAACAATTGATTGCAAGCAACGCGCTAGTGACTGATCAGTCAAAGCCCTCGGGCAAAAGCGCCAACCGGTCCGCGCAAAACGCGGCCTGATGACAGCGCGTCTTCGCGTTGATCCGAGGGCATGAGCGCTTTCGCACGCTGCCGGTCTTCCGACGCAGGCAACGACCGCCGATATCAGCGGCCGTCGGGCGTGCGAACGCCGAACCAGCTGTCGCGCACCTGCTGAGTAGTGCACGCTCGGATCATAGACGGTGGTGTTCAGATTGAGCACCTGCGGCGACAGCCGTCCGACCGCGTTCAACACGGCATATGATGCAACCACGCGATCGTGCTGCGCGGTGACCAGCGCGACGCGGGCGTTGACCAGCGCCTGCTGGGCGTTCAGCACGTCGAGCGTGGTGCGCTGTCCGGCCTTGGCCTCTTCGCGCACGCCGTTGAGCGCGATCTCCGAAGCGGTCACCTGCGATTGCGCGGAGGCGACCTGCGCCTTGCCCGCCACCAGTTGGCCCCATGCCGTCACCGTGATTGGCGCGGGTCTGGTCGCGGGTCTGTTCGAGATCGAGGCGCTGCTGCGCCAGCGTTTCCTTCGACTGGCGGATCAGCGAGTATTCGGCGCCGCCCTGATAGATCGGAACCGAAAGCTGCGCGATCGCCGAGGCGCCGAACGACCGGTAGACCGTCAGGGTCTGTTCGTAGGACTGCTGCACCGCGGCCTGCAACGTCACCGTCGGCAACAGCGCGCCTTCGTTGACCTTGACCTGGAGATAGTTGACGTCGATGCCGAACATCGCCGCGGTCACGTTCGGATTTTCGATCAGGCTGAGCTCGACCGCGGCGGGCAGCGTTCCCGGCGAGAAGCGATCGACCGGAGAGCCCGGCGCCAGCGCCTTCCGGCTCGTTGCCGATGATGCGGCGGAAATTCGCTTTCGTCGTGACCAGATTGGCTTCGGCGGTCAGCAGCTGCGTCTTGCCGGCGGCAAGCTGCGCCTCCGACTGCGCGACGTCGGTGCGCGTCACTTCGCCGACATTGAAGCGGTCGCGGGTCTGTTTCAGCGTCTGTTCGAGAACGCGGATATTGCTGCGCTGAACCTCGACGATGGCGGCGTCGCGCAGTTAGTCCATGTAGATGGTGGCGGCCGAGAGCAGCACGGTCTGTTCGAGCACCCGCAGCGCCTCGCGCGCGCCGGAGACCTGGCTCTCCGCCGCGCGGGTCTTGTTGGCGGTTTGACTGCCGTTGTAGAGCGTCTGCGTGATCGTCAGGCCGGCGCTGCGCGGTGGGTCGACGCCGTGAATCTCGGTTCGCACGATCGTGCGTCGGAGAGCCGCCCAGCGTGGAATTGGTATCGGTATATTGCTAGCCGGCGCTGGCGGTGAGCGCGACGCTTGGGGCGATAGCCCGACAGCGCCTGCGGCACGTTTTCGTCGGTCGAGCGGACCTGCGCGCGCTGCGCGTTGAGCTGAGGATTGTTCTGATAGGCGCGCACCAGCGCAGCCTCAATCGTATCGGCCAGGGCAGGCGTCTGGCCCATATACGCCATCAGGAGGACCGCAGCCGCAGCTCCGGTAACGACCTTCACCCCACGCATCCCAAGTAATCCATTCATATCGTTTGCCGATTCCAGTGCACTTGGAACCGGTGTCCGCTTCGTTCCGAGTCAGTATCCCCGCGTACCTTATTCCGGGCGACAAGCAGGACGGAACCCCTGGCTGCCAGAACCCACGTGGGAAACTCTGCACGTGGGGCATCCGGGCCACACTTCTGATTCAGAACGGGATTTTAACAGCCATCTGGGTTAGAAAACGAACGCCGGAAGCCGCTCAAGTCCGGGCAAAACCGGCACCGAAGCATCGAAAAGCGCCCGGTTCCCGAAATCGCCGTGGGAGCGCGTCACGATCATGGCCCGCGGCGGCTTGGTCTGAGCGAACACCCCGACCAACCGGCCGCCATCCCTGAGCTGCCGGTAGAGATGCTCGGGCGTGATCTCGGTTGCGCCGTCGAGGACGATCACGTCATAGGGCGCGTTTGCCGGATCGCCCGCGGCTGCGTCGGCCGCCAGGACCGTCACATTTCCAAGCCCGAGCTGGGCCAGGACGTCCCTGGCCTTCGCGGCCAGCGCCGGGACGGTTTCGGTCGCCGTCACCCGCCCCGCGAGCTTGGCCACCAGGGCAGCGGTATATCCGGTGGCGCACCCGGCTACCAATACATTGTCGGTATCGCCGATATCGGCGGCCTGCAGCATCTTCGCCGTCACCACCGGCTTGATCAGGAAGCGCCGCGCCGACCCGCCGTCGCTGACATCGAGATCGAGGTCGAGATAGGCCAGCGCGCGCTGAGTTGGCGGGAACAAATGCCTCGCGCGGCAGCGCCAGCATCGCATCGATGATTCGGATGTCGGTGACGTCGCTGGGACGCACCTGGCAATCGACCATATTCTGGCGGGCGGTCGAAAAACCGGACATGGGCGGACCTTGAAAGTCGGGCAGGCATTGCCGCGGGTGGAGTGGAGCCGCGCCATCTTTGGTACAAGCTTCGGCAAAACGCAACACGCCGATGGCGCGGGCCGGAGCCTGCAATTCGGCAACTCTCGCGATATTTTTGCGATCGGGCGCGATCTATTCGATCGTCACCGCGAGCCGCCCGATCAGCCTCGCCACTTCGTCCAAATGCTCGGAATCGTGATCCTCGATCGCCTGCGCCAGCCGGATCAGGCATTCGTCATCGCTCATCGCGGGGATGTCGTTCGGGACGATCGACGGCATCGGACTTCCGATCGGTCTGGATAGCTGGCATTGAATCACCTCTGGCTAATTCCGGCACCATCGAGCTTCGTCAGCGAATGAGTCGATTTGGGGATCAATTCGTGGCCCGGCTGCGTTGCCGAATCTCCCCGCGGCCTGCCCGGTCGCTATTCTTGCCTGGTCGAAAACGGCAAGAAATCACTGCGGCACCTGCGGTTTCCCTGTCCGGCCGATACCGTGCCGGTGCGGCCCATTTCGTCCTTTGCAAGGCTCGGAGGCTTTGTTATACGCTGCCCGTCGCGAACCCTCGGTTTCGCCTGTTCCTCGGTAGCTCAGCGGTAGAGCATTCGACTGTTAATCGAATGGTCGCTGGTTCGAATCCAGCCCGGGGAGCCAAAAACTGATTTTCCCCGCTTGAAGCTCCATGACGTTTGGGTCTCCATTGACCCGCTTTCGGCGACAGGTCGAAAAAGCGGGTCACATCCGTTCCCGCATTGGCCTTTCCGCGTTTATGTCGTCCCGTCAATTCGGCAGGGCGGCCAGCAGAACGCTTTATAAAAATCAATTTAATGGTGCCGGCGGACCACGGGCCTACATCAGCTTCGCGCATTCGGCGTTCCAGTAAATCCTGATGGAGCTTCCACATGTCGAACAGCCCGGTATCCCGCGTTCGCGCGCTTCACCCCGGCGAGGTTTTTGCAGGTCGATACCCGGGAGATGCGGGCATGGCGAACGGTTACGAGCAACCCATCAACTGGGCACGGATAGCTGTTCTGGGTGTCGCAGCGTTGCCGGTTTTTGGCGGCTTGTACTATGCGCTTCTGAACTTTTTACTGTTCGGATAAAGACGCGGGTTGCGAATGGCCAGGGACACCCCTGCCCGCCGGCGTAAACCGGCGGCCCGCGGGGTATCGGCTGGCTTCAACACCTTTCCATCCAAAAAGCGATCCAACTTGCACGGGCGCAGTGCACACGGACGGGCATCTCTTTCAGCCTTGTCCGTCCCCAAGTCCGTATTCGCGATAAATGGTCAGTGGATCAATGTCGGGAAACAATCTGCACTTTGCTTGCGCCAGGTGCAGGCTGAGGGTTCCGGGTTGGCAACCGGCGGCCAGGAGCTTCCTGATCTCGTCCATATGGGTGCGCGGTTGGTGTTTCTCCGGAAGCTGCTCCAGCGCGATGATCGCTGTGGCCAACGCTTCCGTAACAACCCATTCGTCGTGGCCGGTGATTCCCTTTCTTGGCATCCGACTATCCCTCTCATCTCTCCTCGTCCGGGTGCATCCAAAAATAGGCCGTGATTTCGCGTGTCCCGGTCAGCTTGATCATGTGTACCGGCAGCGCCTAGCGGCCTTTCCTGCATGACCTGCAACGCCCCGCGGACTGGAACCGGCCGTTTGACAATCCAACTCCGCTGCCCCGCGGTCGCCAGCGAGCGGGTTTCCATTCGGCTCAGTCGCCATCGCCTGCATGAACGAGGCCACCGACGCCGGCATCGTCGGCGGCGCCGTCAGGATGGATCAGCCAGTCAATCGCCGCCAGCCCCGTGAGGGCAATGGTCAACGCCGTCGAAGGGTAGTGGTGCCAATTCTATCAGTTTTGCGGCCAAAAAGCATTTCCATGCCCGCGCAGCCAGCCAGAACGCGCCTTTTGCCCCGAGCATGGTCTGGACCATGCGATCGAAGTTGACCACCGGCATGCCCCAGTTGGCGGCCTCGATAGCGCGTCGCTCGATCGTTCGTTTGGTGAGTTGAGAGGGGGTCAATGTCTGTGCGAGCGTTGAGTACGGAGTCGAAAACGTGGTCGCGATGGCAAGCGCTGCGGCAGCCGATTGCTTGAACTTCATGCTCTCCTCCCTCGCTGCCTGAACAGAAGATCGCCTTTCAGTCCTGATCCACCCCGACGGCGAGCGTCTTCCCGCGCGCAGCGGCCGTGGTTTTCCCACCCCCGTCAGTCCGAGCTTGACCCCGCCTTCTCCAGCTTTGTCATCACTGCGTCGAGGTTGAAGCTCGCGGGCTTCTGCCGCACCGGATATTCCTTGAAGCTCTGCAGCCATTGTGTTGCGAGCGCCTGCATCGGCACTTGGACGAAGGCGCGGTCCGCCATCCACTTGTTGTAGAGGATGGACTCGGCGCCGCGCTCGAATGGATCGGCGCGCAGGTTGAACAGCTTCGGCACGCGCAAGTCGGTGAATTGTCCGGACCATACTTCCAGTCGTTTACCCGGATCGCGACGAGCTGGCCGTCATCGTTCCAGTAAACGAACTCCTTACGCGGCGCCTGCTTCGCTTCGCCCTTGAAGAAGGGGATGACATCGAAGCCGTCGAGATGGACCTTGAAGGTCTTGTTGCCGATCTGCGCTCCCCGCAGGCATTTGTCGACGATATCAGGGTCGCCGCCGGCTGCGGCAAAGGTCGGGATCAGGTCGTAATGGGAGAACATCTCGTTGTAGACGGTGCCGGGCTTGATCGTGCCGGGCCAGCGGATCACCATCGGCACGCGACAGCCGCCTTCCCAGTTGGTCGCCTTCTCACCACGAAACGGCGTGGTGCCGCCGTCCGGCCATGACATCACCTCGGCGCCGTTGTCGGTGGTGAACAGGACGATGGTGTTGTCGGCAATACCGAGATCGTCGAGCTTCTTCAATAACTGACCGACTAGCCCGTCAAGTTCTACCATACCGTCAGGGTAGATCCCGAGCTTGGTCTGTCCCTCGGAGGCAGGCTTTAGATGCGTCCACACATGCATGCGCGTCGGGTTGAAGTAGCAGAACCACGGTGTGTTTGCCTGGTGCTTGCGGTCAATGAAATCGATCGCCGCGCCGATGAATTCCTCGTCGACCGTCTGCATCCGCTTGGTGTCGAGCGGACCGGTGTTTTCGATCGCCTGCTTGCCGACACGCCCGTAAGCGGGGTCGACGGTCGCATCGTCGGTATCGGTGGCTTTGCATTTGAGCACGCCGCGCGGCCCGAACCTGGCCCGGAATTTCGGATCCTTGGGGTAATCCGGATTCTGCGGCTCTTCCCCGGCGTTGAGATGGTAGAGATTGCCGAAGAATTCGTCGAAGCCGTGCACGGTCGGCAGATATTCGTTGCGGTCGCCGAGATGGTTCTTGCCGAATTGCCCGGTGGCGTAGCCGAGCGGCTTCAAGGCTTCCGCGACACTCATGTCCTCGGCATGAAGCCCAATGTCTGAACCGGGCAGACCGACCTTGGTCAGGCCGGTCCTGATCGGTGATTGACCGGTGATGAAGGCCGCGCGCCCCGCGGTGCAACTTTGCTCGCCGTACCAGTCGGTAAACAGCGCGCCTTCCCTGGCGATACGGTCGATGTTGGGCGTGTGGTAGGCCCATCACGCCCAGATTGTAGGCACTGACGTTGTACCAGCCGATGTCGTCGGCCATGATCATGAGGATGTTCGGCTTGCGGCCGGACGACGGAGCCGGAGTCGCGGCAGGGGAAGCCGGCGCGGCCTTCTGCGCCTGCGCGAGCGGGCCGGAGGTCAGCGTCGCCGCTGCCACCAGCGCCGACGAGCCGAGCAGGATATTACGACGGCTGGGGGCGTGACCTTCATTCAAGGACGCTTGGTGTCGGTCCTGCTCTTCAGTGTCGTCGGGCATTTTTGGCTCCTTCTTCACCATGAGGACTGACAACTATTCCGCGGCCGGTGTCCTCCTCACGCAGCGGAATCCAACGTGGCTGGTTGACGTATCGATCGCCTCGGCGTGGCGCGCGGCCGGGCGGTAACGACGGCAATAGTTTGGCGCACAGAGATGCGAACCGCCCTTCAGCACCTTGCGCGGGATCCTGATGTCCGGAAGACTGGGATCGTAGCTCTGCTCTTCCCGGCCGCCGCGCGGGTTTTCGGGAATGCAGCACGCCTTTGGCGCATCGGCCTCCTGCTTCGACGCGTACCAGTCCACCGTCCACTCCCAGACATTGCCGATCATGTCGTGGAGGCCGTAGCCGTTCGGCGGAAACGCCTTCACTGGCGAGGTGCGCTCGTAACCGTCCGCATTCAGGTTCTGCCGTGGAAATTCACCCTGCCAGGTATTGGCCATGTGCGCGCCGCCGGGCGTGAATTCGTCGCCCCACGCGAATTCGGCTCCGTCGAGGCCGCCCCGCGCAGCGAACTCCCACTCGGCTTCGGTCGGCAGATCCTTGCCCGCCCATTTTGCGTAAGCCAGCGCGTCTGAAAAGCAAACGTGCACAACCGGGTGATGGTCATGCACATTGATGTTGCTCCCGGGGCCGTATGGATGGCGCCAGCCGGCGCCTTTCATGAATTGCCACCACTGGCTCCAGTCGCGCAGGTTTGTCACGCTTGGCGGCGGGATAAACACCAGCGAGCCGGCGTAGAGCATGTGCGGAAGAGCGCCGGGATAGTCGGCTGGATCAGGCGGAATCTCCGCATAGGTGACATGACCGGTCGCCTTGACGAACGCCTTGAACTGACGGTTCGTCACCGGCGTGCGGTCGATCCAGAAACCGTCCACCGTGACACGATGGGCCGGCGCTTCCTCGGGATAGTGATGGTCCGATCCCATCCGGAACGTGCCGCCGGGAATCCGGACCATGTCGCCGGTCCGGCTGTCTTCCGATGACCGATCGATGTCGGTTCGCAGCGTCGTCATGGCCGGCTCCAGACGTGCGCTATTGCGGACAAACGTCCCAGAATCCCTCCGTCCGGCTCGGATCGGTGTCGTACCAGCAGTAACCGGGTGCCGGCGGCAATCGGCAAAGCCGTCATCGCGAAACCAGCCAAACCAATTATTATGACCGCGCAGGCCGTGCCGTCGAACGTCTTTGGTGCGCAGCCACGTTGACGAACGAAAGTCATCATTGTCGATTGCATTTTCCAAATCCTCTCGTTCCAAGTCCTCTCCTGTTTGCCCGCCGCATCATTGACGTGCGCGGCGAGGATCTCGGTCAGCACCTCTTCTCTATTTGATCGCGTCCCCAAGCAAGCTCGTCCGCTCGGTTTTCGCGGTCAACCTCAAATTGTTCGCCGATCTGAGCGAATTTTGCGTCGGTGCGACAGGAAGCCGCGCCCGACGCCAAACTTCTTTCATGGATCGAAGTATGTCTAGCATTGATCGATTATATACGCCGGGCGAATGCAGCTTTGTCCGAGAATTAAATTCAAACAATGCGGCAGCGATGCGGCTCAAAGCCACAAGCGCAAGGCGAAAACGCGACCCGCCCTCGCCAACCCTGCAACTGTGCTACAACCGTCATGATCATTTTTTCCGTTGTGACTAACCAATCACGGATTTTTGGCGCTGCCTCTGGCCTACTAATCTGAAGCGGTGCGACGACAACCCGGCAATCCTTTGTTCGCCGGAAATGGCTTCGCGCTTCACGGCCGACTTCGATGGCCGCCGCTGGTTGCAAATGCCGCGAGGAGGTTTGCAATGGGTTCAATCGAATCGAGCGTCAGGCGAATTGGCTGCGTGGTTGGCACGCACAGGCTCGATCTGTGTCGACCGTTGATAAAGCCTATTTCGTCAGCAGATGCCGTAGTGAAGTGTGGTGAACTCGCGCCGTCAGCGAGTTGACGAAGGACCAAAATAAGGATCATCCTGCCGCGGGTGGGCTCCGGAAGCGTCAACTTGATCCCTTAAGATGGGTGATTGAGAATGAACAACGAACGAGATGGGCTACCGGCCAACAACAAATGCGACTAGTTCCGCAGCGCCGCTCTCGAAGGCGCGCCGTCATGGTTGCCGACGTTGTTATTGCCGGTTGCTTTCTTGCAGTCCTGACGCTGCGACCGAACGTTGCAGCGGCACAGAGCGCCTCCCAAGATCAAAACGCCAATAACGGCAATGATCTCTTTCGGCCCCCGCCGAACCTCTTTCAAATCCTGTACGATTATAGGACGGCTCCGGGAGGCGGCAGCACGCCAGGCTCAATTCGCGACGTCACGACCGACAGACTAAATCTGCGAATGGATCACGCGCTAGATCTGGCGCCGCTGTGGATCCTCGCATTGCGCGCCGATCTGCCTCTTCTCGCCAAAAATCCGGTCAACTCCAGCAATCCCGACGGCGATTACCTTTATGGCGTCGGTGACGCCGATCTCCAGGCCGTCATCGTGCACAACCTGAACCAACGCTGGACGATCGGCTTCGGCGCCCGCCTTATCATGCCTACCGGCGGAGACACTATCGGTTCGGGAAAATGGCAGATTATGCCAGTTGCCGGTGTGCGTTACGCATTATGGGAGATCAATTCGTCCAGCTATTTCGAGCCGGTCGTGCGATACGACGTCAGTTTCGCAGGCGATCCGACAAGCAAAAATATCAGCAACCTGCAGTTCGCGCCCACTTTCAACCTGGGCCTGCCCGACCGGTGGTTTCTCAGCTTTTATCCAAGCGCAGACATCCGGATAAACCTGGGAGATCCGATTACCGGCCAGACCGGCCGGCTGTTCCTTCCGTTCGACGCTAAAATCGGGCGCCAATTGTCTGACAATGTCACCTTGTCGTTCGAGCTCGGCGTGCCACTCATCAGGGATTACCCGGTTTACAATTTGAAGACGCAAGTCAGGCTTAATGTCACCTACTAGCTAGAACACGGTCGGCTCTACCGCGAACGCGTAGGATTGGGTGGCAGACGGGACCACCGAAGCAATCGGGACTAGCGTCGTGTCGATTCAGTGCTGGCGCGGGCGCACATGGCCGATAACGGTGCAGACATCGCCTTCATGACAGCATCCTCGTTCTGCCGGCGCCACCGCGGCGCCGTTGCCGTCGGGCGAGTACGAGAAAAATTATTCGCCAAATGTGATTTTTCTCACATTTGGTCGCGGCCGGACCGGTCTAGTTTGCCGCGGGATCAAGACTTCGGTAACCACGTCAGCCGCGAACGGCAGATCGATACAATTTGATCGATCCGTTCAATCTGGAACCAAAAGACTTTTGAGATGGTGCGCTCTCGAACGTGGGAGAGCGCGATGAGTGAAGTTGAATTCGACCTATTGCTGGATGCCGTGAGAACGGCGATTGCGCCCGCTCCCGAGGAGGATTTCTTGCCCCGCCAACTTACCTTCAATGAACCGCCGCAGGCCGTCAACGACAACCAGCTGGCCTGGCCGCTCATTCCCTTTCCCCAAGGCTGGCACGCCGTCTGCTGATGGGGCGGCGCTGAACTTTCGGCGGTCTCTCACACAATCGGCACAACAACAGCCGGGTTGCATTGATAGCGGCCACGTGGACCGGCCTGCACGATTTTGCAGTTCGCTGGCTGCCGTCCCGGGCACTCATCGCTGATATCGATGTGGCCGGGTACGCATCGTGGGTTGCGAAATGAAAGCCGCGCCGCTCGGCTGTGACGGATTCGCAACATCCATCCGCAACTCCGACGTGAACTCTAGGCAAACCAAATTCCAGCCTGAGAATGGCTGACGTTTATCTCGGCGTTATGATCGGCCCCACTACCATGCGTCGAGAATGCGTTTCCGCCGCGTTTTCCGTTTGATTGAGATCAAAGCGGAGCGCCTTGCGACAAAAACCGATTGCAGGCCAGCCAACGGTTCCCTGAAATCCCCCAACGCTAGTCTAAAATTCATTTTAGTGGTGCCAGCGGATCATCGACCTACATCAATTTCACGCATTCGGCGTTGTAGTGAATCTTGTGGAGCTTTTAGACCTCCCGGTATTCCGCGTTCCCCATGCGCCACGAGACCTGAAAGGCCAATTGCGATTCCGAAGCCGCGCTTCACGCGTGCGCGAAGTGCGACGGCAAAAGGTGGTGCTCATGCAGCACCAACCATGCGAAGTCCACAGGAGACGAAAATGCGCAATAGTCCGCAACGTCTTCGGAATGGCGCAGCAAAGCGCTGTGCCGTCTGCGACGGAAAGTTTGGTCCGATCCGGTACTACACCTGGCGAAATGCGGTGTGCTCAAAGAAGTGCATTGAACGCTTCAAGGCCCGCGAAGTGGGTGACCGCAGATGGCTAGGCCCGCTCGAGGGCGCCTTTCTGCCGTAAAGAACAACGCGCAGATTTTCCGCTGGCTGCAGACCTTCCCGGCGATCCACTTGGCGTGAACGGTGCACACGGACCCGCATCCTTTTGGCCCTGTCCGTCCCCGAGACCGCATTCTCGATAGAGGGTCCTGAATCAAGCTCGGGAAACGATCTGTACTTTTCCCGGGCCAGATACAGGGACACGGCTTCGGGCCCTCTTCGCCAGCGAATGCTCGCGGACTTTGTAGTTGATATTTTTCCTGCGCAGTTCGAGCTACGAACGAAGCACAGATACGTTTGTTCAATCGCAATGCTGCTAGCCAGGAGTTTGAGGCAGCTTGGCTTTTTGTTGCCAAATCCCCTCTAAATCTTCGCGCATCGCGTGAGAGAGACGGGAAGCAGCGCCAGCCGCTTCTGTTCGCTTGCGATCCTTTTCCTCTTGGTTGCTCGTCGGGTCATTTGAGTAATTTACCAAGGCTCGGGCCAGATCTCCCATCGCCGCTTCAACTGCAGGCGATTGAACCATTGCCAAATCGCTCCAATACATTGCTTCATGGCGAACGAAGCTTGCGTGCCAATCCGCGTCCGTTGGCTGGTGGGTTACCAGATAGCCCGATAATTTCGACACTTCCACATAGAGCGCCAGCTGCTTTTCCAGAAACGGCTTACGCGCTTCAAAATTCCTGGATTCCTGCGCGCTATCAGCTTGTCGCCTGGCTTCGCGGTCTAGCTGTTTCTGGTGGTCGATAAACGTATAAAAGCCCCAGACGGCCCCGACGACCACTGTTAAACTTGGAAGCCACTTCTCAATGATGGTAAGTAACTGCGATCTATATTCTGTCATCATCCCCACCCCGAAGCTTTGCTGAAAATGCCAATGTGCCTCATCCCGGGGGCACTGTGAAGCTTGCGCACCCTGTAGTTGAGAAGACGAACACTGCACGACCGATAGGAATAGATTTGGACCTTTACAGCGATGTCGCGCGAAGAAAACGCGTCGAACAAAGGTTTAATCAGAACCAAACGAGCTCGGCTGCTTCGGTTGCCTATCCCTGACAGGGCGTATATGAGATCGCCCCATGGGGCCACGTGGCGGAGTGGTTACGCAACGGTCTGCAAAACCGTGTACACCAGTTCAATTCTGGTCGTGGCCTCCAACCCATCCCCTTGATTCTAAAATATTATTCCAAGCCAATTGATTCAAAATTGGTTCGGTCCGGCCTAATTGCAACCGGATTTGCAACTATTGTCCCGGCTCTCGCTGTTCCATCGCGATTGCCATCCGCCAACGCGGCGGGGGCTTCCTGCATTTCGGGAATGCCCGGTGCCCGCTTCGCTTGAAAACGCCGGTTTCAGGCGCGTTTGCGGCGGCGATAATCTCGCTTGGGTTTCGGCTTCGGCGCGAGCTCCGGCAGCACGCTTTGCACCTCGCGGTATTTTGCCAGCATCCGCTCGAAACTTGAGTGCAGCGTCTCGGCGATATCGGGCCGCTTTTCGAGGCTGCCGAGCAACATCGCCGCCGCCTCGATGGTGGACAGGCCGTCGCGGCGCGGCTCGCGGCGCAACTGGCCGTAGCGTGACGGACGCGCCGGGCCGAGGATGATGCGCTGGCATTTCAGCATCCACGCATTGCGCCACCACAGCGCCTTGGCCTGGCTCCAGGTGCCGTCGAGCAGCACGATGCCCTCGATGTCTTTCAGGATGGCGCGCTGGTTATCCTCGATTTCGCCCTTGCGGTTGATCGCGACGATATCGCTTGACGTTTCGAGGTCGGCGACTTTCGCGGAACCGAGATAGAGCACCGCCCAACGCGATGGGTCGGCGACCGGCCGCCCCAGCGCCTTGGAAAGGCTCGGCCACGACAATCCGATTCTTGAGCACCGCGTTCTTGAAATGCAGCGCGGTCAGCCGCGCGGTGCCGAGCGCCCTGTCCTGCTCCTGCGGATGCTGCAGGATCAACAGCGAAATCCGGCTTTCGATCGGCTCAATGCTGTCGCAGATGCACAGCGGCAACGGCTTGTGGCAGCTCGGACAGTCCGGTATCGCCTCGGCGACGCCGGTGTCAGGTTCGGTTTGTTTCGACATCCGCCCGCTATACGCCCCAAGGCGGTGCGCTTCAACAACGCAGGGCCCATCCAGGCTTATTCCGCCGGCGCCGCGGGCTCCGATCGCCGCCGCAGCGGGTCGATCAGGAGATAGATCACCGGCGTGGTATACAGCGTCAGGATCTGCGGGACTCCGGAGGTGCGGCAATCCTGGGTGCAGCGCACCGCATCTCGCACACCAATGATGGGGCGGGGATGCGCGTCGCCCTGTGGTTGTTTCGCGACATCTTGACCTTCAACGGGCAAACAGCGTCATTCAATACCGGCTTGGCGACCGGCGACTGCAAAGATTATAGTGGGACGGCGTTATCTGCCGCCGGGCGAGAGCCCGGGTCGCGGGAAAGCGCTCTGGTCCAGTGAAGGTCGGATCCGAAGTAAGCCGGCCCTCGCGAAGCTCGGACACAGAGCCGCATCTCTTGATGGGTCTGTACATGTCTGCATTGATCTCCGTAACCCCCGAAAATGTCGAAAAACTGCTTGCCGACCTGCCCCGCCTGGTTCGGTTGGCGCTTGGCTTCGGCTCAAGGCTGCGGCGCGGCACGCTCGACGTCACGCTGCCCGATGGCCGCCGGATCAGGCTGGGCGGCCTCGAGCTGGGCCCCTCGGCGGCCATGACGCTTTACAATTACGGCTTTGCGGCGCGGCTTCTCAATGGCGGCGACATCGGCATAGCCGAGGCCTATCTGCACGGCGAATGGGACACGCCCGACCTGACGCAGTTTCTCTATTTATTCTGCGTCAACCACGACCTCATTCAGGCCATGCTCGGCGACAAGCCGCTGATGCGCTTCGTCCAGATCGTCCGCCACTGGTTCAACCGCAACACCAGGCGGCAGGCGCGCCGCAACATCTATGCGCATTACGATATCGGCAACGCGTTTTATTCGGCCTGGCTCGATCCGAGCATGACCTATTCCTCGGCTCTGTTCGAGGATCACACCCCGGATCTGACGGCGGCGCAAAACAACAAGTACCGCAGGCTCGCCGAAGCGATCGATCTGCAGCCCGGCCAGAAACTGCTTGAGATCGGATGCGGTTGGGGAGGCTTTGCGGAATATGCCGCCAAGGTCTTTGGCGCAAAAGTCGTCGGGCTCACGATCAGCAAGGAGCAGCGCGATTTTGCGCAGGCGCGGATCCAGCAAGCCGGGCTCAGTGATCAGGTCGAGATCAGGCTGCAGGACTATCGCGACGAGCGTGACCGCTACGACCGCATCGCCTCGATCGAGATGATCGAGGCGGTTGGCGAACAGTTCTGGCCGCGATATTTTTCCCAGTTGCGCGACCGGCTGCTGCCCGGCGGCCTCGCCGGCATTCAGGCCATCACCATCCAGGACAGCCTGTTCCAGACCTATCGCCGCGAAGTCGATTTCATCCAGCGCTACGTTTTTCCCGGGGGCATGCTGCCCTCGCCGCAAGTGCTGAAAGCGCTCGGCGAGCGGTTCGGCGTTCCCGTTATCCGCGAACGCATTTTCGGGCAAGATTATGCCAGGACGCTCGCCATCTGGCGAAATAATTTTCGCGCCGCATGGCCGAACCTGATGCCATCAGGCTTCGACGACCGGTTCCGGCGGCTGTGGGAATACTACCTCGCTTATTGCGAGGCCGGTTTCCTGTCAGGGAATATCGACGTGCGCCAGGTGGTGTTCGCGAAGGCGAAATAGTCGCAGCGCGTGAATCACGCGCAAAACGGCTTCCACTTTGGCCGATCGCGCTCTAGGGTCGTGGCCAGATTTGGCACCAGACTGGCAAGAATTCGCGCATATGAACATCAACAACGACGTCGTCGAAGCCATCGGCAATACGCCGCTCATCAAGCTGACGCGGGCTTCCGAGCAAACCGGCTGCACCATTCTCGGCAAGGCCGAGTTCATGAATCCGGGCCAGTCGGTGAAGGATCGCGCCGGCAAATGGATGATCCTGGAAGCCGAGAAGCGCGGCGACCTCAAGCCCGGCGGACTCGTGGTCGAAGCGACCGCCGGCAATACCGGCATCGGTCTTGCGGTCGTTGCAAACGCGCGCGGTTACCGAACCCTGATCGTGATTCCGGAAACGCAAAGCCAGGAAAAGAAAGATACGCTGCGGCTGTGTGGCGCCCAACTCGTCGAAGTGCCGGCGTTGCCCTACAGCAATCCGAACAATTACCAGCACGTCGGGAAAAGGCTGGCCGAGCGACTGCGCCAGAGCGAGCCGAACGGCGTTTTGTTCGCCGATCAGTGGAACAACCCAGATAACGCGAAGGCGCATTACGAGTTGACCGGGCCGGAAATCTGGCAGCAGACCGGCGGCAAGGTCGACGGCTTCATCTGCTCGGTCGGCAGCGGCGGCACGCTGGCCGGCACCAGCGCCTACCTGAAGGAAAAGAACAAGGGCATCGTCATCGGCTGTGCCGACCCGCGCGGTGCGGGCATGTACGAATTCTTCAAGCACGGCGAAGCCAGGGCGACACCGGGCGGATCAATCACCGAGGGCATCGGGCTTGGGCGCGTCACGTCCATCGTCAGGGAGGCCAAGGTAGATGAGGCCTACGTCATTCCGGACGAGGAAGCCGTTCCGATCATCTATGAATTGCTCCAGCACGAAGGTCTTTGCCTCGGCGGCTCGACCGGTATCAACGTCGCGGGCGCGATCCGGCTCGCGCGCCAGTTCGGGCCCGGCCATACCATCGTGACGGTGCTGTGCGATTCCGGATTTCGCTACCAGTCAAAGCTGTTCAATCCGGATTTCATGCGCTCGAAAAACCTGCCGGTGCCGGAATGGCTGGAGCGGCACAGCAAAATTGATGTGCCGTTCGAGAAGGGTTGATCGCGCGGAAGCGGCGGGTGCGCCGATTTCAAAAGGCTCGCCGGCCGAATCCTGCCCCGGTCGCACGCGCGATGCGTTCGGCGGCTGCGTCCGTGTTCCGTGAAGGGTTGCCGCGCGGCGCCTCAAACCCAAGACTTTCGTAGTCGCCGCTCGGCCAAAACATCAACGCCAGCAAAAGTCCCAGGTTGGTCAGCGCGCCGACGATTGTCCCGTCATGCTCTCGCCCAAGCGACCACGCCGGGATTTTGGCCGCGACAACATGATCGACGATGAGAATCGCGATCCACGCTGGAATGACGCAGACCGGGTCCCACCCGATATCCCTGACGCGCATCGACTGCAGCGTGAACGTCATCCAGCCGAAAAACACCGCGGCTGATATCACCGGCCATGTCATCAGGCTCGCGGGGTTAAGCATTCCCCTTGGAGTGCTGTGAAATATCGAACCGGCAATCACAAAGCAGATGGCGGTCATGACGATGGCCAGGGCAATGGTGGCCAGGAAATAATGCATCCGGCCGAGACGGGCGTTGAAGCCGAACAGGAAACCCAACATTGGCGCACCTCCTTTACGCCAACTGCGCACAAACTGCTTTCCGCGCGGTGAACGGGCTTCGGTCCCGGCCGCTCTATGGTTTCCAATTGCTTTCGCTGATTTCCAAAATCGGCCTGCGGCGGACACTGACAAGGCCGCACTCTACGGGCCTAATAACTCAACGTTGTCCCCGCGATATGGAATGTCAGGAAAAACCACGCGATCATCACGCTGCTGGCGGCAATCAGCGCGTGATGGATACGCGACCATCGGCTGCCGATGCCGTGTCGCCAGAATCTGGCCGCCGCCGCCAACGTCAGTACCGCGCCGAACACGCCGAGCCATGCGAAGGCATAGAGCGCTAGCAGCCAGGGATCGAGAGCGTCATTGAAAATGGTGAAGTCTGAACTCATCGCAAAAAGCACCGCGGTGACAGCAATGACGGCGGCATCGACCAGCATGACCAGCCTGACGGCGACAAAGTTGCCCCGGTCACCACCGTCCTCGCTCCAGCGCATCTTGCGCCGATGACGCCAAAACGCGGCGACCGGCCAGCCCAGCAGCGTCAGCAGAACGACCGCCGTGCTCGCGACCAGGGTCGGCGCGATCCAGCGCAGATCGAGCGACCAGGGCACGCGCTGCAGACGAAAAGCCGGCCTGGCCAGGTACGAATTGGAGCCGCCGTCATCGACAAAGGCGAAGCGCGCGCCTGGCCCTTCGTAGAGATCGCGCTGAACGCGCTTCCAGGGCGCGCCATTACCGAACGGCCAGATCGCGGATAACGCTCGCACATGCCCGTCCCCGTCGACCTTGACGACAATCTGCGCCAGCAGCGCGGATAATCTCACAAAGGACGACTCGCTGCGCCTGCTCGTCCGATAGATGCCGGCTACGCGCTCCCCGCCCGGAAAGCTGGCGGCGCCTGCATCTTCCCATTCCGTCGCCCTGGGCAGAAAACGTCGGGCAATGGCCGCCACAGGATGGGGCATCTCCCTGGAACTCTTGATTTCGCCAATTCCGTCGCGTGATACAAAAATTCCGACGCCCTGCTCGGGGAAAAACCTCAACTCGCTGAAGAACGTCATGGTTTCGCCGTCATGCCCGATCGAGTCATGGCCTGCGATTTTGGTTCCGAGAAACACGAGACCGAGGTATCCGGCCGATGTCGCGTTGCCCGGCGCCATCATCTGGTCAAGCCGCGCCTTGGGCAGGATGCGAACGCCATCTAGTTCGCCACCATTCATGAGCGCGCGGATGAAGCGGCCCATGTCCTCGCCTGTCGCCGAAAGCGCACCGGCCGGCGCGGCAGCGATCGTCTCGAAAAACGGCAGCGGCGGCTTGTCGGATCTGCGGTAACCTTTCGCCATCAGCGGCTCGAGATCGTCCGGCAACGGCTGCTGGAAGGTCGAGTGGCTCATGCCGAGCGGATCGAGAATATGCCGCTGAATATAGGAGGCGTAGGGCTCGCCCGAAACGCGTTCGACGATATAGCCGGCGAGCGCGATTCCATAATTGGAGTAGGCCTCGACATCGCCGTTGGGAAACAGACGCTGCGGCAGATTTTTCGCGAGCCAACGCCCGAGCGGTTCAGGCTCGCGGTTTCTCGAGAACAGTCCTTTCGCATGTTCCTCGAAACCGGCCCGATGCGTCAACAGGCGGCGCAGCGTGACGGGAACACCGCCTTGCGGCGTCGGAATGGCGAAGTCGATGTAACCGTTGACGTCGCGGTCGAGATCGAGCCGGCCTGCGTCCACGAGCTGCATGACGGCGATGCCGGTGAAGAGCTTCGAGATTGATCCTGGCCGCACCAGCGTCGCGTCGGCCGTGAACGGCTTTTTGGCACCGATGTCCGAAAAACCATAGCCCTTGGCGAACACCGGGCCATCGCGCGTCACCACCACGACCACGGCACCAGGGCCCTGGTGCTTGCCGGTCCACTCCGCCATCAGCGGATCGACCACGCTGGCGATGTTGGCCGCTGTCAGTTCAAGCTGCGTCTGCCGCACCGCCGCGTCGGCGCCTGCGCCAGATGCCATCACGGCGAAAACGACCGGGAAAGCCAGACGCAAGAAGCTGATGACAAGAAGGGAGTTCATGCAAAATCCCCAAGAGAAAATCCCCATGACGAATCGCGCGTCGCGGGTAGCGAATGAAAATTTCTCGATTCTCTATTCGCGATCCCCTTTTCGCGCTGTTCGTCTGACCTACCGCAATATCTGACTGAGAAACAACCTGGTGCGTGCGTGCTGCGCGTTGGCGAAGAAATTCGAAGGCGTGTTCATCTCGATGATTTGGCCTTCGTCCATGAACACGATGCGATCGGCCACCTCGCGGGCAAATCCCATTTCGTGGGTGACGACCAGCATGGTCATGCCCTCATTGGCAAGGTCGACCATGGTATCGAGCACTTCCTTGACCATCTCGGGATCCAAGGCCGAGGTCGGTTCGTCGAACAGCATAACCTTCGGATTCATGGTCAGCGCGCGGGCGATCGCAACGCGCTGCTGCTGACCGCCCGACATCTGGCCGGGAAATTTATTGGCCTGATGCGGGATCTTCACCCGTTCCAGATATTTCATGGCGGCGGCTTCGGCGTCCCTCTTTGGGATGTTGCGCACCCAGATCGGCGCCAGCGTGCAGTTCTCCAGCACGGTCAAATGCGGAAACAGGTTGAAACTCTGGAACACCATGCCGACTTCGCGCCGCACTTCATCCACCCGCCGCAAATTCGGTCCCAATTCGATGCCGTCGACGACGATCTCGCCTTCCTGGAATTCCTCCAGCGCGTTGATGCAGCGGATCAGGGTCGATTTGCCCGAGCCCGACGGGCCGCAGATCACGATGCGCTCGCCCTTGCCGACATCGAGGTTGATGTCGCGCAGCACGTGAAAATCGCCGAACCATTTGTTGAGGCCGGTAATGTTGACGATCGAGTTCTCGGTCATGGTCAGTACTCAGCTACGGCGGTGGGCGTTCAGCCTGTTCTCGACGAACAGCGAATAGCGCGACATGCCAAAACAGAAGGTGAAGTAGATCATTCCGGTGAATGCAAATCCCGTGAACAAGGTCGTCGGCGTCGCCCAGTTCGGATCGGAGAACGACGCCCGCAATGAACCCAGGAGATCGAACAGCGCCACGATCGACACCAGGGAAGTGTCCTTGAACAGGGCGATGAAGCTGTTGACGAGGCCGGGAATGACATGGCGCAAGGCCTGCGGCATCACGATCAGCGCCGTGGTTTTCCACCAGGAAAGCCCGAGCGCGCTGGCGGCCTCGCCCTGCCCGCGCGGGACCGCCTGCAGGCCGCCGCGGATCACTTCCGCATTATAGGCGCCGGAAAACAGCGCGACGCCGATCAGGACGCGAACGAGGCCGTCGATGGTAAAATTTCCGGGCATGAACAGCGGCAGCATGTAGGTCGCGAAAAACAGCACAGTAATCAGCGGGACGCCGCGCCAGAGTTCGATAAACGTAATCGAAAAAATCCGGATCAATGAAATCGTCGCCCGCCGGCCCAGTGCCAGGACGATACCGACCGGCATCGAGGCGACGATGCCGGTGACCGCGACCACCAGCGTCACCAGAAGACCGCCCCACAGCCGGCTATCGACCAAAGGCAATCCGCCGCGATCGAGACCCATCGCTGATATCACCACGCCGATGCCGGCGAACACCATCAGGCTGACGACAAGGGAGCGCCATCCGGTGCGGAAACCGCCATTCGCGGCGAACAGCAGCACCGAGACGATCACGGCTGACGCCGCGAAGTCGGCCCACACCGGGCGTGAAGTCGCCTGGATCTGATCGCGAAGCCAGACCAGCGGCCAGATCACGAAGGAAATGGCGGTGCCCAGCAACACCACAAGCTTGCCGAGCAGCGTTAGCAGCGGTCCGATGACCGCCGTTGCCTCGCCCGCGCTTGCAAGCTGGCGGCCGGCGTCACCGATGCTGTCGACAAACCCCGATAAAAGGCTGGCCGTCCAGCTGATGCCGAAGCCTTTCAGCCCGCCGCCGTGCAGCAGGAAAAATGCAACCACGGGAAAGGCGATGAAGAACAGCACGGCGTTGGCGCCCTTGGCGGGAAGGCGCGGAATCAACAGCGGCAACAGCAACAGCGCCGCGAGCAGGAAGGTCAGATTGACCCGCCATCGCTCCGGCTCAGGATAGAATCCGTAGATGAATTGGGTGAATTTCGCCGCCACATAAGGCCAGCACGCACCGACCGCGTGTCCCGCATGATCCGCAAGACAGGCATCGCGGTCGGTCCCGTGCCAGACCGCGTCGACCAGCAGAAATTTCACGGCGGGAACAACGGTGAACCACAGCAGGAGGATGCTGACGATGGTGAGCAGGATATTGGTCGGCGAATTGAACAGCCGGGTGCGCAGGAAGCCGATGAAGCCGGTGGTCTTGATCGGCGCCGGCCGCTCGGGCATGAGTTCCTGCCGGACGAAGGATGAGGCGGCTGTCTCGCTCATGCCCCCATGCTCCGGCCGATCCGCCATCCGTAGAAGCTCATGATCGCGCTGGTCACCAGCGAAATCAGCAGATAGACGCCCATGGTGATGGCGATGATTTCAATCGCCTGGCCGGTCTGGCTAAGCGTCGTGCCGGCGAACACAGAGACCAGGTCGGGATATCCGATCGCCACCGCCAGCGACGAGTTCTTGGTGAGATTGAGATACTGATTGGTCAGCGGCGGCAGGATGACGCGCATCGCCTGCGGCACCACGATCAGCCGCAAGGTCAAACCGCGCGCCAGGCCGAGCGACGCGCCGGCTTCCATCTGCCCCTTGTGAACCGACTGGATTCCGGCCCGCACGATTTCGGCGATGAAGGCGGCGGTATACGTCGAAAGCGCCAGCGTCAGCGCCACGAATTCCGGAATGACGCGCGAGCCGCCGGAAAAATTGAACCCCTTGAGTTCGGGTATTTCAAAACTGACCGGCGCACCGAAGACCAGTGACGCAACCAGCGGCAATCCAATCAGCAGGCCAATGATATAGGGCCAAATCGTCAACAGCTTGCCGGTCTGAAACAGTTGCCGTCGCGCGTAAGTCCGCAGCAGCAGTGAAGCGACGATCGCAATCAGCAGAGCGACCGCCACGGCTTCCAGCCCCGCCTGGGGAACAGGCTTTGGAATGACCAGGCCGCGGTTTGAAAGAAAAATGCTGCCGAACAGCGAAATGCTTTGCCGCGGACCGGGCAACGCGCCGAGCACGGCGAGATACCAGAACAAGATCTGAAACAGCACCGGCAGGTTGCGCACCAGTTCGACATAGCCGCCGGAGATCCGCGATAGCAGCCAATTCGGCGACAGGCGGCCGAGGGCTACGATAAATCCGATCACGGTCGCGAAGAAAATGCCGATGACCGCGACCACAAGCGTATTGACCAGGCCCACGAAAAACACGCGGGTATAGGTGTCAGATCCGGAATACGGAATCAGGTTTTGGCTGACGTCAAAACCTGCCGTATTCGACAGGAACCCGAAGCCGGACGTGATCCGCTGCGACTCCAAATTGACCCGGGCGTTGGCGACGATTTCATAGCCAATCCAGGCGAGCACGGCGACGAACAAAATCTGGAGGACAAATCCGGCCCAGCCCGCACGCCCGCCGAGCGCGCGCCGCAATTTGGCGACCAACTGCGGCGGCGGTGTTCGGGGCTCGGTGTTCATCGCCGCGGCCGCTTGCCGCGATCAGCGAATCGGCGGCGCGTATTGTATCCCGCCCTTGTTCCAGAGCTGATTGAGCCCGCGGGCAATTCCGAGCTTCGAGCCGGCCCCGACGTTGCGGTCGAAGGCTTCGCCGTAGTTGCCGACGGCCTTCACGATCCGCGACACCCAGTCCTTGGTGACCCCGAGCTGTTCGCCGAGATTGCCGTCGGTTCCGAATACGCGCTTGAGCTCCGGCTTGTCCGATTTCGCCATGTCATCGACGTTCTTTTGGGTAATGCCGAGCTCTTCGGCGTCAACCATCGCAAACAGTGTCCACTTCACGAGATCAAACCATTGATCGTCGCCATGGCGCACCATCGGGCCGAGCGGCTCTTTCGAGATCACCTCCGGAAGCACGGCGTGATCGGCCGGATTCGAAAGCTTCAGACGCTCGGCATAGAGCTGCGATACGTCAGAGGTGAAGACGTCGCAGCGCCCGGACTCATAGGCCTTGATGGTTTCGTCGGCGCTGCCGAATGCGATCACCTCATACTTCATGTTGTTGCTTTTGAAATAGTCGGCCAGATTCTGTTCCGTGGTGGTGCCGGTCTGCACGCAGACGGACGCGCTGTTCAACTCCAGCGCCGAATTGACCTTCAGGGATTTTTTCACCAGAAAACCCTGACCGTCATAATAGGTCACGCCGGTGAAATTGGCGCCGAGCGAGGTGTCGCGGGAAAGCGTCCAGGTCGTATTGCGCGAAAGCACGTCGATTTCACCGCTCTGCAGCGCCGTGAAGCGATCCTTGGCCGACAACGGCACGAACTTTACCTTGGTCGGATCGTCGAAGATCGCGGCGGCTACCGCGCGACAGACATCGACATCGAGCCCGGTCCAGTTGCCCTTGTCGTCGGGGGACGAAAAGCCCGGCAAGCCCTGGCTCACGCCGCAGGATAACATGCCCCGGTCCTTGACCGTCTTCAGCGTTTGCGCTGACGCGGCCTGGATCGAAAGACCGGCGGCGAAAGCGAGGGTGAAAACCAGTGATACGCGTTTCATGAAAAAGCCTTTCAAGGGTCGTCCGGGAACGTTTGCTTACCATCGCGGACGCCGATGGGCCAACCCTGTGATCCACTGCCGCCAACGCCAGTCTGACAAGGCAGCCTAACGCGCAGTCCGGTCAGCGATGGATCGAAGATCGCGGCAGGCCCCTCAACGTGCAGCGACGGAATAACTCCCGCGCATCACAGAACGACTGGCGATCCGGGTCAAGGGGTTGACGACCGTCTTCTGTGTCCTGTTAGTAACAAACCCAGCCCGAACCCGCCGTCCGGCGAGGTTTCCAGCCAACCGCGGCTGCGGCAAAAAGTCATTCGAGAGCAGCGGACGCATGAATTCTTCAGACAATAACCAACCATCGCAGCCGCTGAAGGCGGAAACCACGCTGGTGACCGCCGGCCGCGACACCAAGGCGCAAAAGGGATTCGTTAATCCCCCGGTGGTCCATGGATCCACGGTGCTTTATCCGACGGCCGAAGATCTGCACGCCCATCGCGGCGAGTTTCAGTACGGCCGCCGCGGAACCCCGACCACCAAGGCACTGCAGCAGGCGCTGATGGCGATCGAAGGCCCGCAATGCGCGGGCGTTGGCCTTGCGCCCTCGGGGCTGTCGGCCATCAGCACGACGCTGCTTGCGGTGCTGAAATCAGGCGATCATCTCCTGGTCTGCGACAATGCCTACCGGCCGACCCGCAATTTTTGCGAAGGCCTGCTTTCCCGTTACGGCGTTGCGACGACTTATTTTGATCCCTTGATCGGCGCGGGCATCGCCGAGCTGTTCAAGCCGAACACCAGGGCGGTGCTGGTCGAAGCGCCCGGTTCGCAAACCTTCGAAATGCCGGACATTCCCTTGATCGCTTCCGTCGCGCACGGGCGGGACGCGCTTGTCATCGACGACAACACCTGGGCGACGCCGCTCTATCACCGCTCGCTCGATCAAGGCGTTGATATCAGCATGCTGGCCGCGACCAAATATATCGGCGGACATTCCGACATCATGTTCGGAACCATTTCCGCCAACGCGAGGGCATGGCCGCTGATATCGGAAGCGATCCAGCTATTGGGAATCTGTGCCGGGCCGGACGACGTGTTTCTGGCGCTGCGCGGTCTGCGCACGCTTGCGGTGCGGCTCGCGCAGCACCACCGGTCCGGGCTCGAGATGGCGCGATGGCTCGCGGCGCGGCCCGAGGTGACCAGGGTGTTGCACCCTGCCCTGGAAAGCGACCCGGGCCATGCGATTTGGAAACGGGATTTTACCGGCGCCTCCGGCCTGTTCAGTATCGTTCTGAAGCCGGCGCCGCAGAAGGCGGTCGATGCCCTGCTCGATACCGTCAAATTGTTCGGAATGGGCTATTCGTGGGGCGGCTTCGAGAGCCTCGTCATTCCCTTCGACTGCGCGCCCTACCGCACGGCCACCAAGTGGTCACCGGGCGGCCCGACCTTAAGGCTCCATATCGGACTGGAAAATGTGGACGATCTCAAAGCCGATCTGGAACGCGGGTTTGCGGCTTTCAACGCCGCTTAGGGTTGGTTCAGCAGCGTCCGTCGTCGTTGCGGCCAACCGATCGCTGTTCGGGGATCTCCCGATCAGCCATGACCCGGACCGATAAGCGTGCTATCCTGAAGTCCACGACCGGTCCTTTGTAGCTCGGCAGCAACGATGTCCTCATCAGACGGAACGAACGGCGCGCCGGACTTGTCGCTTCGGAGACGGAAAAACAAAAGTTCGCCGTTTCTGCTCCTGGCAGCCGGGTTGCTGATCTTCGCGGCCATTGTCGGTGCTGCCTTTCTTGTATTACGACCGACAACCCTGCGAATTGCGGTGGGCCCATCGGGGAGCGACGACCAGAAACTGATACAGGCGTTGGCGCAGTCCTTTGCCCGTGAAGGAAGTCCGGTTCGGCTCTCCCTGATCACGACTGCCGGCCCGGTTGATAGCGCTGCACTGCTCGGAACCCGCAAAACCGATCTCGCCGTGGTTCGTGGCGATGAGGAAATGCCTGGCGGTACCGAGTCCGTCGCGATCTTGCGCAAGAATGTTGTGGTACTGTGGTCGGCTCCCGGCCTTTCGCGGAAGACATCCAAGAAGGAAGCCAAGCCAAAAATCAAGGGGATCGACGATCTCGCGGGGCACCGCGTCGGCGTGGTCGGCCGGACGGAAGTCAACGCCACATTGCTCCGAGTCATCCTGAAGGAATCAGGTGTCAGCCCTGACAAGGTGGAAATCTCGCTATTTGGCACCAACCAGATCGGGGAAATGCTGCGCGATCCCACCATCGATGCGTTCATGACGGTAGGGCCGCTCTATAGCAAAATTACCTCGGATGCAATCATCTCGACCGCTCGTGTCAGGGGCGAACCAACCTTTCTTCCGATCGACGTTTCGGAGACGATCGCTTCGAAGCACCCGCTCTACGAATCCGAGGAAATTCCCGGCAGTTCCTTCACTTCATCACCCGCCCGCCCCGATGACACGATTGAGACGGTAGGGGTCAATCACCTGATCGTTGCACCGAAGTCCCTGTCTGACGACGCCGCCGGAGCCTTTGTCCGGCAGCTATTTGCCGTCCGGACCTCGCTCGCAAGAGAGATGCCGAACGCGGCGAAAATCGAGAAGCCCGACACGGACAAGGATGCCGCACTGCCCGCACATCCGGGAGCCGCAGCCTACATTGATGGCACCGAACGAACCTTCATGGATAAATACAGCGACTACATCTGGGGCGTGGTTCTGCTTCTTTCCGTGGTCGGTTCGGCCAGCGCTGGGTTGCGCCACTATATAAAGCGCGACGAACGAAAGTTGAATACGCTGCACCGGGAAAAGCTGTTGGCCACGATCGCACTGGTGCGAAAAATCGATTCCGTCGATGAACTGGATGCGTTGCAATGTGAGGCAGACGACATCCTCCGTGAAACCCTCGATTGCTACGAAGACGGAGCGATAGACGAAGCGGATCTGTCCGCCTTTGGCCTCGTGCTCGAACAATTTCATCACGCTGTCGTGGACCGAAGGGCCGCGATCGGCGAAACCGCATCCAGTTTGCCTCGCGTGCGCGCCGGATAAGCGCGAAGCGGCCGCGGGCCGATAGCGGCTAACGATTCAATGTCTGCGATCCGCTCGCGCGATTCTTCACGATCAGCATGATATTGCGGACATAGATGATAGTGGCCAATGCCTGTCCGAGGATGATCACGGGCTCGCGTTTGACGATGCCGTAGACCAGCGTCATCAACCCGCCGCCCATCGAGAAAATCCAGAACGCCATCGGCACCACGCTTCGTCCGGCGCGCTCGCTCGAGATCCACTGCACCAGGAAGCGCGCCGTGAAAAACAGCTGCGCGACCAGACCGAAGCCGAGCCAGAAATCGAACTTGGCGACGAAAACGTCGTAGAGATAATTGCTAAAGTCCTGCCCGAACTGGATCAACATCACTGCACCTCGGTCGCAACGGGCGTCGGTTTCTTGCGGCGGATCAGCCACCACACCCCGGCGAGGTCGATGATTCCAATCCACAGCCGGTCGAAGAAGCCGTAATTCGACACCCCGGAATGGCGTGGCCGATCGATCACGTCGACATAGGCGATCTCGTAACCCTCCCGGCGCACCAGCGCCGGCAGAAAGCGATGCAGCCCGTCGAAATACGGCAGCATCAGGAAAACCTCGCGCCGGAACGCTTTCAGGCCGCAGCCGGTGTCGCGGGTACCGTCGTGCAGAATGCCGTTGCGTATGCCGTTGGCGATCCGCGACTGGATCTTCTTGAAGCCGGTGTCCTTGCGGCCGACGCGCTGGCCGGCGGCCAGACCGACGCGCTCGCCGCCGCTCTCGATCGCCGCGATCAGATTCGGCAGGAATGCCGGATTGTTTTGCCCGTCGCCGTCGAGGGTCGCCACGATGGAGCCGCGCGCCGCGCGGACCCCGCTGCGCACCGCAGCCGATTGACCGGACGACATCGCGTGACGGATCTGGCGCAGATTGGCACGCTGCCTCATGATCGCTGCAAGCCGTTCGGCGGTCGCATCGGTCGAGCCGTCATTGACGTAGATGATCTCATAATTCCATCGGCCGTCGAGCGCGCTCACGATCTCGGCGATCAGCGGGCTCACATTCTCGGCTTCGTTGCGTACGGGGACAACGATGGAAACGGCCAC
Source organism: uncultured Alphaproteobacteria bacterium (assembly GCA_963761895.1). GTDB lineage: Bacteria > Pseudomonadota > Alphaproteobacteria > Rhizobiales > Xanthobacteraceae > Bradyrhizobium. Next base: position 2,538,619 of record CAVXIL010000003.1, on the reverse strand, counting down.
CGCGGCTGGGTCAGAAGAAGGCAAATCAACGCTCATCGTTTGAGTTGGCCCGCCGCCGGAACCGCGGCATCCAGCGTTTACGGCGTCCGTTTCTTATGGGGCTGACGCCCCGCGGGCAACCCTTTTGAAGCGCCCCAACGAGGATCCGGCAAGGGGCACAATCTCGCCATCGCGACGGATAGCGAACCCCAGACGGCGGGCGGCGAACCAGTATCGTACCGACATCGCGCCGATCAGACCGATCAACGCCCCCGCGACCACGTCGCTGGGATGATGGGCCAAAAGCACCAGGCGGCTCGTGGCGATCAGGATCGCATAGACGATCATCACCGGGCGCGTCCGCGGCCAAACCGCGGCCACGGCGAACGCCAGCGCGACGCTTGTGATGGCATGGGCGGAGGGAAAGCTGGCATAGGCCTCGGTTCCGGCAAAGGGCTCGAAGTTGAAGGCGTTGGCCTTGCCTCCGACGAATGGCCGGCCGCGCCCGGCGATCCATTTGACGACCTCGCCGGCGAGAACCGGCACCAGCACGGCGAAAAATACAAACTGCAGGCGGGCGCCTAAGCCGAGCAGCAGAGGTTTTCGTGTTTCCGGCAAAAACGGCGAAACAAGCACAATGATGAGCAACGCCCCCGCCAGCGCCGCCTGCACATAGGCTTCCTTACCGAAGTCGGTGAGAATGCGAACCGGCCAAAGACTGGCGGTGCCGCGCGGCGGCATCAGACCGATCTCTCTCGCATCCACGGCATACATCAGCGCGATGATTGCGGCTCCGAGAACCGCTGTTATCAGCAACGAGTGCCGCGCCAGTCTTCGCGCCGCCTCGGCGCGCCGTGAATGCGACGGCGGACGCACAAGCTGTACCGCCGAGCGCCGCACCAGGACGAAAACCTGCGAGAAATAGTTCGATGAAACGCCGGTGCCGGCCCGCGCTGACATCCTACTCCGTGCCTTCGGAGCGGAAGATCGCGATCGAAATCGCCCTGCCCTGCGAAATATTATAGCCGTCGACGCGGGCGGCGACATTGTAGCGCAATCCGATGGCTTCGGCGCGCTGGGCAAAGCCGCGTTCCGAGCGCGCTTCCACCAGCGCGAACCTGCAGCTGCCCTGGCCCAGGAAATCAGCGGCGCCCGATCCGTCGGTCAGCAGCGTCTCGGTGCCGGTCATGAACACCAGGCTTGGCTCGTGAAAGCCCGCGGCGGCGGCTTTCGGCCCGACGCAGACGACATTGCGCAGCGCGCGCGCGATTTCGGCGCTCGGAAACAGCGGCGTCAGTGCCGGCACCACGACGCCGTAGATGGCGGCCGCCAGAAACATCGCCGCGACCACGGCGTTCAGCAGCGAGCGTTCGGCGCGATTGTCGTCATACAGCCACCACGCGAACAGCCCGAAGATCAGCGCCGCCGCCACGAACGGCCAGGCCAGAAACACCGGCTGGCGCGTCAGCGTGATGGCACCGATCACGGCGATGATCGAGGTCAGCGCGGGAATCACAAACCACCAGGCGGCGCCGCGCATCAGCCATGATCGCGACAGCACACGGCGCTCCAGCGCGCCGACCGTCAGGATGGCGATCGCCGGATAGAGCGGCAGCACGTAATGCGGCAGCTTGGTCAGCACCAGTTCGAACACGATCCAGGACGGCACCAGCCACGCCAGCAGGAACTGGGCGCCGGGCTCGCGCCTCGCCCGCCACACCGCCGGCGCCGCCATGCCCGCCAGCGGCGCCCCCGGCCAGAACGTCACCCAGAACAGCAGCAAATAGGCTCCGGGCGGCGCGCCGTGGGATTCCTGCGCGGCGAGCTTGCTCAACATGTCGCCGCCGATCGAATCGGCAAAAAACGCATCGCCGGCGCGCCAGAAGATCGCGACGAACCACGGCAGTACCAGAACCAGCATCCACATCAGGCCCCACACGGGGCGCAGGCGCCACAGCCATGTCGCCGACCGATCAAGGATCGCCAGCGTGGCAACCGTCAGCACGACGAACATCAGGATCAACGGTCCCTTGAGCAGGATGCCGCCGGCCAGCGCGGTCCAGAAAATCGCCGGCCAGGTCCACGGCGGATGCTCGGGATCCTCGCCGCGCTGCCAGGACAGATACACCCGCGCCAGCGCTCCCATCGCGGCGACGACGGTCAGCAGCAGCATCGCATCGGTCTTCGCCAGCCGCGCCTCGGCGCCGAGCAACACCGAACTGCACAACATGAGCCCGGCGAGAATGGCACCGCGCCGGGTCACGAAGGCGAGCGCGGTCCAGTAGGTCAGCAGCACCGCGCCGATCGCACCGATCAGCGACGGGACGCGGTACAGCCAGATCCTGACCTGTGCCCGCGGCAAGCCCAGCGGCCGATGCGGTCTCGACCGCGGCGGACTGCAGCCAGTAGATGCCGACCGGCTTCTTGTAGCGCACCTCATCCTGGAAACGGATATCGACGAGATCGCCGCTCTCGACCATCTGCTTGGTCGCCTGCGCGAAGCGCGCCTCGTCGCGGTCGATCGGCGGAATGTTGAAAAATCCCGGCAGGAAGAGCACCAGGCCACACAGGATCAGGAAGGCGACCGCGCGGATATGGCTGGCGGTGACAAAATCGAGCGCGCCGGCCAGCCTGCTGCCCGGATTTACCCGGTTCTTGGGCTCGCGGGGCTCTCCAAATCGGGGGCGGGCATAGGTCTCGGTCATCGGTTCCGCATACGCCGAAACCGCTATTCCGACAACCGGTTAGCGCGCTGCTATTGAATTCTGATGACAACTGTGTCCGCAGCACCCGTGGCGTCGATTACGGTCAATCTGGCAAAGCCCGGACCGGGCGGATCGACCAGCCTTTGGCGGCGGCCGTCGATTTCCCCTACTGACACACCGTTGACCAGCATGGTCATCGGCAGCACCCCGCCGGCGACCTTGACCGGCATGGCCTGCGCCTGCGGTTCCCCAGCACCGCCCACATCAACCCGCGAGCCGTTCAACGGGAACTGGATGTGCGGCGATTGCTCGCCGCCGATCCGGACCAGTTCCCCCAGCGGCCGAAACCGCCGCAGCGGCAGCGGAAGTTTGGCATTGCTGGCCATCAGCGTGCCTTTTGGCGGTCTGGGCAACGCCATCGGCAGCTTTCCGCTGCGGGCGAAGGCATCGAACAGGATCGGCGCCGCGGCAGTGCGGCCGACCAGGCCCGGCACCGGGGCACCGTCGGGACGTCCGACCCAGACCCCAATGGTAAGGCGGCCGTCGAAACCGACCGACCAGGCATCGCGGTACCCGTAACTGGTGCCGGTTTTGAATGCGATCCGGTTATGCGGAGCATTTTCGGGCGGCGGCGTGCCCATCAGCACGTTGCCGACCTGCCAGGCCGCGACCTGATCCATCAGCCGCAGGGGATCGCGCGGGTCATCCTTCGCGTCGACGATCTCCCGTAACGGCCGCGTCGTGCCGAGCCGCGCCAGCCCGGAATAAAGCTGCACCAGATCCTGCAAGGTGACGCCGACACCGCCGAGGCCCATCGCAAGCCCCGGCGCCTCATCCTTCGGCAGCACCAGATTGGCCCCCGCCTGCTTCAGCCGCGACGACAGCCGGCTGGCGCCGACCCGGTCGAGCAAGGCGATCGCCGGTACGTTCAGGGATTGTTGCAGCGCCCTGCGTACGGGAACCGTTCCCTGATACGTCATGTCGAAATTTTCCGGCGCGTAGCTTCCGAACCGGATCGGGCGATCGTCGATCAGGCTTTCCGGATGAACGAAACCGTCTTCGAACGCCAGACCATAGATGAACGGTTTCAGCGTCGACCCCGGCGAGCGCACCGCGCGGGTCATATCGACCTGCCCGGCGCGCCGATCGTCGAAATAATCGGGCGAACCGACCCGCGCCAGCACGTCGCCGCTGGCATTGTCGACGGCGATGATGCCGATCGAAATATTCGGACCCAAGGCGACCGCGCGGTCGCGGGCCAGCGCTTCGAGTTCCTTCTGCAGGCTGGAATCCAGCGTCAGCACGATGACCGGCGCATCTTTCACGGTGGCGAGTGCTGCGTCGGCGGAATGCGGCGCGAGGATCGGCATCGGCTTGCGCAGCCGCGGCACCGGGACGGCTTTCGCCTGCAGCGCATCTTCCTCCGACACGCGGCCATCTTCGACCATGCGGTCGAGCACGCGATCCCGCGCGATCGCGGGCGACTTCAGGGTGTCGATCGAGCCGGCGGGTTTCCGGCGACTGCGGCAACGCCACCAGCAGCGCCGATTCCGCCAGCGACAATCGTTTCGGCTCCTTGCCGAAATAGGCGATCGAGGCGGCGCGAATGCCCTCGAGGTTGCCGCCATATGGCGCCATCGCCAGATACAGATCGAGAATCTGGTCTTTTGTCATTTGCCGCTCGATCTCGACGGCGCGGACCATCTGGTGCAGCTTGGCATACACCGACCGCTCGCGGCGTGGCTCCAGCAAGCGGGCGAGCTGCATCGTGATGGTCGAGCCGCCGGAGACGATGTGGCCGCGCGTGATGAGTTGCAGCGCGGCGCGGCCCAGCGCCAGCGGATCGACCCCGGCGTGGGAGCGGAAGCGCTTGTCTTCATAGCCGAGCAACAGTTTGAGGTAGCCGGGATCGACGCCGGTTTTGGCATCGACCGGCAGCCGCCAGCGGCCGTCGGCCATGGCATAGGCGCGCAACAATTTGCCATTGCGGTCGACGATGGTGGTGGAGATTTGCCTCGCCTGCGCCAATGGCAACGGCCCGAGCGAGATCACCCACGCGCCCATCGCAAGGGTTAAAAGGAAAATGACCGCGAACGCTGCAGTAGCGAAGTGAAGGGCACGCCGCTTTCTCACACCGTCATGGCCGGGCTTGTCCCGGCCATCCACGTCTTTACCGGCAGCAGCAAAGGGCGTGGATGCCCGGGACAAGCCCGGGCATGACGGTGGAGTTTGAGGGCCGGATTCGCTCATTTCGCTGGGCGCACCTCGACTGAACCGGTGCCGGTGCGGCCGTAGCGCGAGGGATTGTACATGTCCTCGACATAGGCTTGCGGCAGCACGTATTTACCAGGCGATACCGCGCGCACCACGTAAGCAACCGTGAACACCGCCTTGGCGTCGGCGGCGCGATCGATCGCCGCCGTAAAGCGGTCGTCGCGGAATTCGGCGTTTTCCGGCTCCTCGCCATCCTCGATCCAGTCCAGCGTGCCGGTGTCGCCTGACGAGACCAGATGCGGATTGTCGATCTCAAGCCCGGCCGGGAGATAGTCCGATACCATGATGTGACCGAATTCCGGCTTGGCCTCGGTGATCTTCAGCACCACCGCGAAGCGATCGTTCTGTTTGGCCTTCGACACATCGGCCGGCTTGCCGTCGAGCGTGAAATAATTGCGCTCGATCTTGAAGCCGTTCGAGGCCGCGGGCTCCGGCGTGATCGGCGAACCGCTCACCGAGACCACCGCCTGCACTGCGGCTTCGCCGGTGTTGGTGATCTTGATCGGCTTGCCTTCCATTTCGGCAGCCTTGTAGCTGCGATAAAGCGCGGTCTTGACCGCCGCACCATCGAGATCGAGGCTCATGGTTTCCTTCGCCAGCGCGCGCGACGCCAGCACCAGCCAGGCATTCTCCTGGGTCGAGGTGTAGGGCGTCAGCCCGCGCGCCACTTCGACGCGCGCCACGGCTTGCGTCAGCGTTGCTCGCGGCGCGTTGCCTTCGCTGGCAAGCGACACCAGTGCGGCGGCATCGCGCAAGGCGCTGCCATAGTCGACCCGGCCGAACTCCAGCACCGGTTTTGGCGCGAGGCTTTCGAGCGCGGCCGAGTAGACCCGCTCGGCCCGCGTCCGGTCGCCGACCAGCGCCAGCGCCGCCGCCAGTTGCGATTTGGCGATCGGGGTCGCCAGATTGTTCAGCTTGGTGTCGGCGAGATAGCGCAGATCGCCGATCGGCGCGGTGCCATTGCGGGCAAGCACGTAGAGGCCATAAGCGAGATCCCGTCCGCCGTCCTTTTCAGGCTCGCTGGCGTTCACGACGGAATTGCGGATCCGATCGAGCGCGCTTCGGAACAAGATGTCCGGCACCGCAAATCCCTTTTCGCGGGCGCGGGTCAGGAAGTCCGTGACGTAGGCGTCGAGCCAGGCGTCGTCGCCGCCGGCCGACCACAGCCCGAAAGATCCGTTCGAGCCCTGCCGCGCCAGTAGCCGGTCGATGGCGTCCTTGATGCGCTGATCGACCTCGGTATCCATCGCGAGATGAGCGCCGACCGCGAGATCGTTGACGTAGAGCAGCGGCATAGCGCGGCTGGTGATCTGCTCCGAACAGCCGTTGGGGTAACGATCAAGCGCCTTCAGGATGGTGGCGGCGTCGAGCGCCGTCGACATGCTGACCGACAGCGAGACGCCGCCGGTGCCCTGCACCAGATCGGAGAACATGTCGGATGTCAGCGTCAGGCTCTCGCCCTTGGCCAACGTCCGGATCGAGCGGCGCGCAAGGATCTGGGTCGCCGCCTTGACGTCGAGCGCATAATGCCGCGCCAGGGTCAGCCCGTTCGGTCCCTTGATATCGACGTCGAGGTTCGCAGTCCCTGTGCCGCCGGCATCGAGCGCCAGCGACATCGAGGTTCGCTGCCTGGCGGCGAGATTGACCGTGGTTTTGGGATTGCCTGACACTTTCACCGGGCCGGAGGCCGTGACGTTGATGGTATAGTCACCCGGCAGACCTTCCACGTTGTCGAGATCGAAACTCATGGTGCCGTGATCGCCAGTTGAGCAGGAAGCGTGGCAGCGTCGCCGTCAGCACCACGGGATCGCGCACCGTGACATCTGTTGTGGCGCGGCCGAGTTTTGTCGCGGTCCAGGCCACCGCCATCACGCGCGCGGTGCCGGCAAACTCGGGAATGTCGAAATTGATTTCAGCCGTGCCATCGGCCGCGACTGTGACGATCCCGGAATAAAGCGCCAGCGGCTTCTGCGTCGGCGGACTGCCCTGCAATTCGGCGCCGCCGGAATCGCCGCCGGTCTTGAGCTGGCCGCGCGTGCCCTGCATGCCGTCGATCAGTTGCCCATAGAGGTCGCGGATTTCCGAGGTCAGGCGGCGCTGGCCGAGATAGTAGTCGTCCGGCGCCGGCGGCTTGTAGTTGGTCAGATTGAGAATCCCGACATCGACAGCGGCGACGACGATTTTGGCGTCTTCGCCGGGATTGAGGCCGCCGAGCTTGACCGGCAGCTTCAGTGTGGTGCCCGGACGCACCAGAGCCGGCGGCGACAGGTTGACCTGGAGCGTGCGGGTCTTCTTGTCGATGCCGAACCATTTCAGGCCGATGGCGCGGCCCGGCATCCGAACTGCCGCGATATCGAGCGGGCGGCGCAGCGTCGCCACCACATAGGCGCCGGTGCCCCAATCCTTGCCGACGGGAATTTTGACCTGCGCGGTGCCCTGCTTGATGTCGGTGGTTTGCGTCGTCAGCAGCCGGTCGCCCAGCACGTTGATGGTCAGCTTGCCGGCCGAGCGCGCGTTGACCGACACCACCATGGTGTCGCCGGACTGGTATTCCGGCTTGTCGATCGAGGTTTCCAGGAGATCCGGGGTATCGGCGCTGCCGTCGGAGTACCAGCCGACATCGAACTGCACCGACGTCAGCGGCCCGTCGGCCTCGGTCGATTTGACGTCGAGCCGATAGCGGCCCGGCTGCGGCGACAGTGTGATCCGCGACGGCTTGTCGGCCGCGACGGTGAGATCGCCATCGGCCACCCGCGTAGTCGATTTGACCGGCTCGAAATCCCATGACGAATTCTGGCGATACCATTGATAGCGGGATTCGATCTTCAAGAGCTCGTAGCGCAGGCCATCGCGCGCCAATGGCTTGCCGTCGGGCGCGACGAACACGACGTCGAACCCGGCCTTGTCGCCTTCGGCGACGCTGCTTGTCGCCGAACAGCGGCTTTACGCCGATCATGGCCGACGCCGGCGCTACCGGCAGCACCAGTTTGCGCTCGACGGCGCGGCCGCCGGCTTCCGCCATGCGGATGAAGATCTGGGCTTCCTGCGGACGCGTCGACGTCGGCGGTTTTGCCAGGCTGACCGGGAAAGTGGCGACGCCGTTGGCGTCGGCCTCGGGCAGGTTTTCTATCGGCGTGCGCTCGTTGCTGGTGGTCTCCTCGTCGGCGACGCCGAACTGGTAACCGGCAAAGCCCGGCCGCTCCGCAGCCGGCGCTACCAGCATGTCGCCTTCCAGCTGCAGGCCCGAAGCAGGCGCGCCATAAAGGAAATGGCCATCGACCTTCAGTTCCACGGGAACATCAGCTTTGATCTGCTTGTCCTTGCTGGATAAGTCGAATTCGATACGCTCGGGGACGTAATCCTCGACCATGAAGGTGGTTTCGCCGACCGCTGCGCCCTTGGGGTCGGTGAATGCCCGTACCCGCCAGGTCCCGGTCGGAACGGCGGAATTGAGCGGAACCGCCATGCTACGCCCACCCGCGCCCTGATCCGCCAGCACCGCGCGGCGGAATTCGACGCCGTCCGGCCGCTCGATCACCAGCGTCAGCGGCCCGCCGGTGACGGCATTGCCCTGCCCGTCGCGCAACAGTGCCGTGAGGTACACCGTCTCGTTGGAACGGTAGACGCCGCGTTCGGCATAGACGAAGGCATCGGCGCCCGCGGGCACCGCGCGGCCGGAAACGCCGCGATCGGACAGATCGAACGCGCTGGATTTCAGGCTGAGGAAAGCGTAGTCGGCCTTGTCGCTGGTCACGGTCAGCAGCGCCGGCGAAAGGCCGCCCTCGCCGCGCGCCAGCCCCGCCTCGAACAGCACATGACCGGAATCGTCGGTCTTGCGGGTCGCCAGGATCTCGTTGTTGCGCGCGACCAGCCGCACCTCGGCTTTGCCGACGGCGTCGGTCGAGGCCAGCGAATTGACGAAGACGTGGATGCCGTCATTGCCGGAGAACGCGGTGATGCCGAGATCGGAAACGATGAACCACTGCGTCGCCAGCGAGCCGTCGTCGTCGCTGCCCGGGCCCTTGGCCGCCGCGGTCATGACGTAGACGCCCGGCTGCAGATCGCCGAGCGCCTGATCGACCGGAAATGCGGTGGTGACATCCTGGTTGAGCGTGGTCGCGGTGGCGAGTTCGCCGGACCAGACCTTGACGCCGCGCTCGTCGCCGAGGCTGGAAAGCTCGTATTTGTTCAGGCTGCGCTGGAAATCGCTGTCGATCACGGTGTTGATCAGGTTGCGATCGCCGATCCGGAACACGTCGACCGAGACCGCCGGGGTATTGACGCTGACCAGGGGAATGCCGCGCTGGCCGGTGCGCGGCAACACATAGGCGCGACCGGTAAAGCGCACGAACGGCTTGCGGTCGCGCACATAGATGTTGAATTCGGCCGATTTCGGCAGGGTTTCCTTGACGGTCGACGGCAGCCCGGCGCGCAGATTGATGTTGTAGCGCTCGCCATGCGTCAGGCCATCGACGCAAAGCTGCTTGCCTTCCGACGACACTGCCGGCTTGTCGCTGCCCAACAGCGCCAGGAACGGCGTAAAATCGGTGCGCTTGGCGAGGTCCTCGGAGAACTGGAAACAGGCCCGCGGCGACGCCGAGTTGGAATTGACGGTATAGTCCAGGAGCCGGAAGCCGTGCTCGTCGCGCATTTTTTCGTACTCGCCGCGGACGTCGGCGACTTCGCGCATGTCGAGCGAGAGCCGCAGCGCATCCAGCGCCGGGCGCCACAGCGTGCGCTCGGACATCGCGCGGCCGAGCACCGCCAGCGCATCAGCCTCGTCGCCCGGATTGCCGGCGCGCTGATAGGCGATGTAGGCCGCGGTCGAGGCGCGTTCCAAAAGGAAGGTCTGCTCGCTGCTGTTGGCGGGCCGAATCTGGAAGATGGTGCGTGCGAGCCGCAGCCAGTTGGCGCTGTCGTCAGGGGTAGATGGCGGCGATTTGCCCGAGGATTTGCAGGCCGGTGCGGAAATCGTTGCGTTTGAAGGCGGCGTCGGCGTCAGTTCGCAAGGAAGCCCCCGACTTGGCGACCGGTCCGGCCTCGCTCTTGATCTGGGCCTCCAGCTTGATCGCCGAATCCGCCAGATCGTCGCGTTTGAAGGCCTTGTCGGCCGCCTGCGCCGTGACCAGGCCAAGCGCCAGCGTTGCGCAAAGTGTTGCGGCGCGAACCAAACCGATCATGTGGAGCTCCCTGCCGCGGACGAGCGCCGCGTATCGAATAGAAGTGCGCTAAAAGGTGACGGCCTCATGGCGGCAGAACGGGGTAGCGAAAAAGTCGCATGCGACATGGCCGAGATAGCCGTTAATGGTGGCGCAGCATTGTGTTAAGGACGGACCAAAGGCAATGGCCCACCGCTCAGGCTTTGTCGCCGGGTTGCGGAAAATGGTTCGGAAACGGGCTTGGCGGGGAAGCGGATTTTTCATATTGGCAATGCTATGAAGCTCCCGACGGTCCCATAGCTCAACTGGATAGAGTAACGGATTTCTACTCCGTGGGTTGCAGGTTCGAATCCTGCTGGGATCGCCAGCGATTTCAATGAGATGCCTGTTCCGTTCTCTTTAAAACCGTGTCTCATCTCGTAACGAGGAAAACCCTTCAATATCAGGCTTTCCCGATTGGTACCGCTGAGTCCGTGAGACACGGATGATACACGCCGCTTCGTTGTTTGTTCTCAATTCCCACTGAGGCTTTGTTCTTAATTCCCGGCTCGCGATGTGAGAAGCCGGCGAGCCGTTACGTCGCGAAAACCGAATTGCGATGCTGTAGCTGTCGAAAATACACCGACGATAATCGATTTCGCTACTATTCCGCCGTCAATGCGAGCCTGACTATTTACCGGCATTCCGGAGACTGATCGCCATCTCGGCAGCGTACCTGTCCGCCTGCTTCAGCTCATCGTGGCCGGCAGCCCAGGCCGCATATCTCAGCGAGCGATAGGTGTACTTCGACGGCCTGCCATTGCGGCCGGACCAGTATGCCTCGTTGATCAAATTGTCCCGGCGGTCCCGGTCGTAAAGGAAGCTTCCCATATCCGCCGATGCACGCCGGCACTCGCGATAGGTTTCCATTTGGGCTGGGACCTTGAAGATACGGGACGCGGTAAGCCGCTCCATCAGGCGGGCGACCATCTGTTCGGCCACCTTGGTTTCGTAGGTCATGTTTCGGTCTTGCGTGGGTTCAGTAGATCGGGAGTTTGGTGATGTTGGCGGCTTCTCCTGCGCGCCGTGTCTCGGTTTGCCTCTTAGCGGAAAGCGCTCGCCGGCAATACTTACAAAAACCTAATCTGAGCGATGTAAACCCCAGATCAATTCGCGCCCATTACGATTAGAGCACCCATTTCTCAACCATCATAATCGGCGCAAAATTCATGAAAATCGGTACCCTGCTGACTGCCGCAATCGTCTCGCTTTCCGCCGTTGGCGGTGCCCTCGCGGTCTATGTCGCGGGGACCGAATACCAGACGATGGAGAAGGTTTCGGTCGCGCAGGGCCGGCTGGAGATCGTTCGGGCGGTCGGCGACATTCCGCGCTATCTCAACTCCGAGCGCGGTTTTGCCACCAACATCATGTTCGGTCCCGCCACCGTGGACCCGAAAGCGCGGGCGGAACTGGTCGAGAAATACCGCAAGGACACTGACGGCGCGCGCGACAAGATGAACGCGATCCGCAAAACCCTGTCAGGCGCGATCGAGGATGGCGATGTCGTCGGCGCCGGCATGGATGTGCTGAACGTGAAATTCGCAGGCCTGCGCGAGGCCATGGACAAGGCAATCGACGGCCCGGCCGACGTACGCAAGGACGCCGCCAGGAAGATCATCGCCGACAATGCGGTATTCAACGGCGCCGTCACCAAGCTGCTCGACGGTCAGGTCCGCAAGATGGCGGTGCTCGACGGCGACGCCTACCGGCAGGCGGTCTACGCGAACATCGCCTGGTCGTTGCGCGACGTCGGCGGCTTCAATTCCAGCCTTCACAAGAACCTCGTCGGCGCGAAGCGCGTGGCCAGCGACGCCGAAAAGATGGCCAGGCTCTCTCCCTATCTCAGCTTCGTAAAGTAATACCCGGGGTGCGTGCAAGCGCGAGATGCTCGTCACAAAGCGCAATCAAGCACTGCGGATGAAAGCGTGGCTACTTTCGTTCGGCTTCAGCCTCCTCCACCAGCCGCCGCGATGAGATCAGTTGCTGCGGCGATACTGTCCATTCGCGCCGATATAGACCAAACGCATAGGCTGGCGGCATTTCAGGCAATCGGGACTGGCAAGCTCGCTGGACGTGGTGATGCTCGGGTCTTCATCTGCCCCGTTTAGGAACGTCGACAGTCGTAAATCGGCCCGAGACGAACGAACTGCCGCGCATATGACGCCCGTCAATGCGATCGGCGGCGCAAGATGCAAGACACGGCTTATGATCGCGCAACTCCCTCCTGACAGGATGCCGCCACCGCGCCCCGAGGGCATTCCCCGGTTCCAGCGATTATTTCGCGAGGCGGCTGGTCTTAACTTCGACAAGGCTGACCTCAAACGCTACGAAGATTTCATCGATCACAGGATCTATCTGCTGTTGCTGCGCGCCGAGGCCAACGCCAAAGCTGGTGGCGACGTCCTGATCGAGCCCTGGAATCTGCCGATCACCGCCGGCCTGCAGGAATGCATCGAGCAATTCAGGAAAATGGACGAGACGATCGAGTTGGAGCCGATCCTCGATCGTCTGGCCAATCGGCCGCCGTTGCAATTCAGCTATAGCGACGAGACCGAAGCGATGCTGCCCGACCTCGCCGGGGGACTTGGCGTCGCGGTCGCACGGGCATTGAAGATCATCGAGCCGGATTTGAAAAATCCGCAGACCAGACAGTGGGAACTCGCCACGCGGATCTTCGAGCTGCTGCTGTAGTCCATCGCACCTGATCCCGAAGGGAGTTCACACATGGACATCGGATTTATCGGGCTTGGTCATATGGGGAGCGGCATGGCGCGGTGCCTGCTCAAGGCCGGCCATCGGCTCAAGGTATATAATCGCAGCCGTGACAAGGCGGAGAAGCTGGCCGCCGAGGGTGCCGTGGTCGTCGATCGACCGGGCGACGCCTGCCGTGGCGATGCTGTCATCACCATGCTTGCCGACGACGGCGCGCTCGAAGGCGTCACCTTTGGCGAAGGCAATATCCTGGCCTCGCTCGGCCAAAACACCGTTCACGTCTCGATGAGCACCATCAGCGTCGCTCTGTCCGACCGTCTGTCGCAGGCCCACGGGAAAGCTGGCCGCGCGTATATCGCCGCTCCCGTGTTCGGCAGACCCGATGCTGCCGCCGCGGGCAAGCTGTTCATCATCGCGGCCGGGCCTGCAAAGACGGTTGCGCGTTGCCAGCCGCTGTTCGACGCGATGGGGCAGAAGACGTTTGAGCTCGGCGAGAAGCCCTCGGCGGCAAATCTCGTCAAACTGAGCGGCAACTTCCTGATCACCGTGGTGATCGAGAGCCTGGGCGAGACCGTCGCGCTGACGCGCAAGGCGGGCATCGATCCGCACAAGTTTCTCGACATCCTGACCAGCAGTCTGTTCGCTGCGCCGATCTACAAGACCTATGGCGGGATCATCGCCGACCAGAAGTTCGAGCCCGCCGGCTTCAAGATGACGCTGGGCTTCAAGGACAACCGCCTGGCGCTGGCGGCCGCCGAGACACTTGCCGTACCGTTGCCGCTGGCGAGCCAAATTCACGATCATTTCCTCACCGCCATCGCGCAAGGTCATGGCGATCGCGATTGGTCCGCCCTGGCCCAGCTCGCCGCGGAAAATGCCGGCCTTGGAGACGGACACGCGACACCCAGGGCGTGATAGATTTGAGTTCGAGCGGCGAGATCCATTAGGCTTGCACCGGACCGTGAAGCTGTGCGTCTCTTCAATTGCTGCCGATCAGGGCAGCAACTCAGGCCAGGCGAACCTTGGCCTTGCCTATAAGGACGGGCTTGGCGGACTGTCGAAGGATGAGCGCGAGGCCGTGCGTTTGTTCAAGCTCTCGGCAGATCAAGGCAGCGCCTTGGGGCAGGTAAGTCTTGGATTGGCCTACGAGCGGGCGCTCGGCGGGTTACCGAAAGACGAGCGTGAAGCCGCGCGGCTCTACAAGCTGGCCGCAGACCAGGGAAGTGATTTTGCGCAGAGCTTGTTGGCTCGTGTGAATGGAGGTCCGTAGGGCGGATCGCGATCCGCCCTACGCGCTTGGCTCTCCGAGCCTACTACAGGTGTCCATCAATAAGGAGGTTGACCGCCAAACTCAGAGGCGCTCCTTCCGTTCCACATCACTCCGCCTGCGGACACGATCGTTGGACCGTTCGGACTGCGATCGTACGAGTTAGAAAAACCTGATCTCGCCAGCGGTATACCACCATGCAAGCTGTAGGTTCTGACATGCGCGTGATGGCTGCTTTTGTTGGTTCGCACATGAGCCGTCGCCTGGGTCGCGAAAGATGACACGAGCAGTAGCACTGCAAGGTATGTGATCTTCATTGTTTGCTTCCTTGATGGGGTCTCCACCAGCGGAGGCCTCTTTGAGAGGAAGACTGAGATTGGGGCCTTGGATATTCCCGATCACACAAAATATCGGATGAGAGTTCTCTAGCGAAACGGGGGCCGGCTTGCGTGCCGGCGCCCCGCATATTCGCCGCGATTTGGTGCTGCACGGCGCGCCAAGCAATTCCAGCGGCAGTCAGCGTAACGAGAGACCCGGTAAACGAGCCTGCAAAACCAAGCCAGGTCCGTAGGGCGGATTGTGATCCGCCACTCTGGATTTAAAGCGCCGAAGGCGTAGTTCGCCTCGCCTCCGAATTGAACGGCCACGTTCTTGATGCCTGCGGTCCTGGTGAGGAGTTCGGCGGCCAGGCGGCTGTTCGATGGCAATGGAACGAAGTTACAGCGGCGCAGGCCGAAAAGAAGGTCGGCCGCCCAGTGCTGGCGACTTGGGCAAACGACTGCAGACGGCGAAATTCGTGTGACGGTAGCCGATTGTCGCTTCGGCGCTGCAATTTCACCACTTGGTATGAGGATTTTCTACGGCATTCCTTTTAGCTTGTCTTGCAACGATGGAATTGGAGCAGGTCGGGCTGAACGGAATCTAAAGTAGCTCGCAATTCTGGCCGATAAATTTGGGGGTTGCCATATCATATGACCCCTTATCGTATTTGGTGAGTTGGCAGATTGCTTTCACTATCGCCCCTCTTTTTAATAAGAGAAGCTGTTCGCCCCATTTTTTGCTGTCAAACACTAGATAGGCCGGCCATTGCGTCTGAAATACCGTCAGAACCAAATACTCTTTTTTATCCTTTTCGGTTAGCTGTCGGATGCTCATGAAGGGATAATTGATTTTGACCCATTTCCCGACGTAGGGCTCTGTGCCGTCCCCGCCCTGAGAGTAATTGATTCCGCTGATTTCCTCTGGCGTGAAGGGAAGAAGCAGGCGGCCAGCTTTTTTAGCTTCCTGAAATTCTGCATCACTAACCCATGGCGGGGGCGGCGGCGGGGGCGGCTTCGGTGCGGCGACCGGCGCTGGAGACGGCGGTGCTGTAACCGCCTTAGCAGGGAAGTACAGAGGCCACGCAATCGCCCAAACCGCGACTACAATTGTGGTGCAGCCAGCAAAGAATATCCGCTTCATTATTATGGCTGGATCAGAGGCCAATTCTATTTCCGGTGCTCGGGCCTGCCTCCTGACGTCCCAGAGGACGATCACGACGGCGGCGATGCTTGTGAAAAATACCGTCCAAGGCGGCGGGTCCGTCAAAAATCCGATCATGACGGCGATCCCGCCAATTTCTCGAGCGTGGGTATTCCAAAAATCGAAACGGGCCAACCAATCGGTAACCCAAATTCCGCCCTTAAACAGGGCGGGCAGGTTGATGATGGTCCCAACAGTAATCGCACCAAAATGTCTGGTGAAAAAATTTGACATGGAAATCCCCTCGCTCGGTACCGTACCGTAGGAGCTGGATTTCTGAAACTTTAGGTAGTGGATAACTGGCCGGGGTCATGGCAGCCGCCCGGTGGCGTTCACGCCATTACCGGAAATCCGTGCAATATGCCCGTTGGGGATAGCGGGGGGTCGAATGTCAATTGATACATTTTTGGGTCTTTTTGGAGCAGTAACCGGTCTTATCGGGCTATTTCTCGCGTACTACTTCTACAAGAAATCTGTGCGAACGAAAGTGCTCGCGATCGCGTACACTGATCCGATCCCCATGATGATGACCCTAGGAAACGTTGAAGTGATGTATGAGGGAGTCGCAATGAGTGCGCTCTCAAGAGTATACTTTCTGCTGTGGAATCGGGGCACCTCGCCCATCGAAGCCTCGGACTTTCTCTCTCCCATCACGATTGCCGCTTCAGCGCCTATTTTGAACCTGCAAATACAGGACAAGGATGCAGCAGCGGCGGTAACTCTGGACCACAAGGCTCGCAGCGTCTCAATAGATCTTCTAAGACCTTGAGAGGCGATAACGCTGGTTGCGGAAGTAACTAGCGAAAGCTACAGGCCTGATATGCGGGTGCAAATGAAGTCCGCAGATATGAGCACCTTCATTTCCGGCTTCCATTCCCTATACCCAGCTATGGCCGCATTCCTTGTAGGAGCAGCGGCGTTTGCTGGGGAGATTTTGATACTCAATGCGTTGAACGATGCCCGTCCTTCTAGCCCGAGTTCACCGTACGGCCCATTTTTCAAGAGCGATCCGGGAGTCATCACCTTTGTCGGCACGATGGCCGCAATATCGTTTATAGTCATAGGACTGTTGCTAGTCGTGCCGGTGCTTTCTGGCGCCATCACACAGTGGTTTACAAAGCGGATCATGTCACGAACGATTGCGCCAATCGCTTGGAAATTTTCTGAGTTCAAGATATCTGCGTGGAATATGAGAACGCGGCTCAAGCAATTTAGAAAATTTATGGACACCGAATACAAGAAGATAGCACCGAACTAGTGGATTGCGCCGAACTGGACGGCGATTGCGCAATAAAATCACTCCGCCGCCTTCTCCACCCCTGGCCGCTCCAACAAGCCCCACCAGTAACCGCCCATCAAAGACAAAAGGAATCGTGATGCGGGAGGCTTCCGGTTCTCCAATGGGAATAGCTCCAATTGGCCGAGCAACCGCGCCATCACGATCCGGCTCGGCTTCGGATATTTGTCGGCTGGCGAAAGCGGCCGGATCAGCAGCGCGAGACCTCTAGCCCAATAGGCCGTCCGCAGGTCCCTCATATCAGAAGCCTTTCAGCCAGGGTTGTGCATCGCGACCCACACCGAGGTCGTGCTCAAAATCGGAAAGCCAACAGGAGAGCGAACACAAGCACGATCAGTAGTGCTGCGCCGATGGCGACGATACCGTCAGCGTCTAGACGCAGTCCCCAAAAGCAGACCTGAAGCCGATTACGCATGCCTAGCTCTCCATTCAAAAATTGAGAGCCTTCAGGGGGTGATTGATCTGACTTCCGACGTGCCTCGCCGTCAAGGTGGCGAGCGGATGCACGCTCTCGGCAAAAGAGCGCGGTGCCCTTGAGAACGCAGGGATATGCCAGCCAACACTTTTTCGAATTGTCCACAGGCTTGCGCATGACAAGGCTCTCCATTTGAAACACTGAGAGCCTCACGGGGACGATCTACCTGTCGGCCGTTTTGAGAGGGCACGTCAACCGCAAATTTTATTTGGATGTTCCTAATGTGGGAAAATAATTTGCAACGACGTCAGCGGCCTGCATCGAGGCTGTGTCAATGGCGTGTCAGATGGCCGCCTGAAGCTGCTGCCTTATCCACAGTTGTGTAGATCGCCGTTCCAATTCAGCGCCTTCATCATGCCGATGCGTGCGAACATGGTCGGGCCGCCGAGCGTCGCCACCAGCATGAGGCTTCCATCGCTGCCTGCTAAGCCGGTGCCGAGTGTTCGGCCTTGGGAAGCTTGGTAATGTAGCTGCCGGCTTCCGCAGGGTAACTGGCTCAGGGCACGATGGGCGGCACATCTATATTCGGGACACCGGGCAACGCTGCTTCAGCCAGATGCGCCCTCTGCCGCGCGGTGATCGCTCCCACGGCCTGGGGCCACGCCGACTTGTCGCCCGAATGGTCGGGTATCTTCGACAAGTCCAGAGCGCCAAACTCGCCCTCGAACCGCTTGCGCCAATCGGCCTCGGACAAGTCGGCGCCGGTATGGCCGACATCCGATGCGTCAACCGACTTCCAAGCCTCGCCACGTCCAAGAACAGCAAACGCTTTGTCGCCCGACAACAGCACGGCCGGCCGATGGTCCCAATCGACGAATTTCATTGGCGATACGGTTTCGGTCTGCGGCTGGTGGGGCAATTCCGATAGGCCCAGCTTGATCGCCTCCAACGCCTGACGTTCCAGATCGATGCCCCGCGCCATCAAGAACGTGTCGCCATTTTTTTCTGCCAGCCGCTTTTGCGCCAATACCTCACAACGCTCCTTGGCATAATCCCAAACAGAGAACGTCACCCATGCGCCGGTAGGATCAACGGCCACAACGTATGGGTCTTCACGATTGACGACATTGGCTTCTTACTCTCCTGCTGGGATCGTCAGTAATTTCGATTCCCTTAGATCACGATGCGATCGAAGTCGGCCGCAACCCGGCTGTTCGGAAATGACTTCGTTGCCTCGGCCAGGATGTCCTCTTCGGGGTACCGACCGGAAACGTGGGTAAGGACGAGTTGCCTGACGTTACTTCCGGCCGCGAGGTCGGCCGCTTTCGACGCGGTCAGGTGGCCGTAGTCGAGCGCCATGGCGGAATCGCGATCGAGAAAGGTGGCCTCGATCACCAACAGGTCGGCATCCCCTACGTGACCGGACAACCCTTCGGTGGTTTCGGTGTCGCCAATGACCACGAGCTTTTTGCCCCCGGAAGGTGGCCCCAAAACGTCCTCCGGGTCGATCGTCCTCCCGTCCTCCAGCGTCACCGGCCTCCCCTCGGCCAACCCCTTGCGGACCGGACCGTCGGGAATACCGAGGGCTGAAAGGCGGTCGGCCCTCAGATGCCGGCGCGCCTGGCTTTCGAAGGAAAATCCAAAGCTGTCGGTGTCGCGGTGGCGAATTGGAAAACAGTCGATCGTGAATTCGCCGGCGTCGATCACCCGTCCTGGCGCCAGCGGCAGCAGTTCAAGCGCTATCGGTGCCCTGCCTTGGTCCCACAGGCCCGCGAGCATCCGGGCCACGACGTCGAGCGTATCAGGACCGCCATGAATCCGCATGAGGTCGGCGCTCTGCTGCAATCGCAGGGTCGAAAGCAGTCCGGGAATGCCGAGCACGTGGTCGAAATGGCCGTGCGTCAGCAGCAGCCGATCGAGCCTGCGGAAACCGACCCCGCTCCGCAGCAACTGTCGCTGGGTGCCCTCCCCGCAATCCACCAGGATACGGTCGCCGCCCGCCTCCACCAGAAGGCCCGGATGGTTGCGTTCGGCGGAGGGAACGCTGGCCGACGTCCCGAGAAAGGTCAGGTCGAACATGACCGCAGCCTCACGCGTCGAAAATGACGGCTTACGGCTTGTTGATTCCAGCCTCGCGAATGATCCACGCTCTTAATGCCTGCGGTCCTGGTGAGGAGTTCGGCGGCCAAATGGGGTTGCGAGCCGGCCGTCGTCAAACCGCACCCGACGGGCAAATCACCTGACACCCACCGTTAACCGCCTGTCCAGCCCTATCTGAAAAAATATTTCTGTTTTTCCGAAACTAAAATCAGGCTATATGATTTGCATCCCGCCCCACACAGAGGGGCGTTGCGCAACGTCACGAACGCGGAGCGGGGTGCGGTGGACGCGACGGCGCGCTTGACGGGCGTTGCCAACGCGGAGGGCAAAATCGTGTGGTCCTGACGTCTCGATGCTGGCGTCAAGTCGGCGGTTAAGACACCGCCGGCGACGGTGACAAAAAAGCCCGATCGCCGGGGAGAGCGCGCTATAAGCCGTAAAACCATTGCGCAGGGAATGCCGGATTGCCTCCGCTGAACCTGTATGCTCGTGTGCGTTTCTCTTCTCCCTTTGCACGCGAGACCGCGGGTGCAGCGTGCACCCGGTGTTCCCTGCGCCCTCTGTTTGGAGGGCAAGGAAAATGAGCGGCAAACCTCGGGCAACTCACGCCGCGAGATCGCCAAGCCGTGTCTGCGCAAGGCGGCTGTTTGCCGGGCCCCGGTGAGGAATGTGTGACATATCCTGATCTTTGAAATATGATTCGGACGGTGACACTCGGTAAGGCGGACAATAAGCGGTTGGCGTGCTGGTTCGCCAAGGCATATACCGCTTACCGTCGACCTCCAGCGCGACCGTAGACTAACGCTGCCCAGTCAATTTGACGGGCTTCCAGAATGGACGATAGCCGCGATCGGGCGCGTAAGGTTGGTGTCAGGAGTTTGGGCCGCAAGGGTTGCAAACGTAGAAGGGCCCATTTTTTCAAGCGATTACACGGGTGGTGCATTCGATAGAGTTTTGTCAATCAAACCCAAGACGGTCATGGAACCCGAATTTCCAAGCATCGAAGATGACAAGATGGTCTCGCCCCATGCGCGAGAGGTCGAGTACGCCCTGATTCTTTCGCAGATGATCAATATAGCGAAGGAAGATCCTTCCCAGATGCGCTTGGCGATCTACGAGTTTGCGCGCGCCAGACTGAAGACCGCTACCTCATGGGCCGACGAAGCTGAACGAGAGCGGCTTTCGGCCTCGCTCGAGACGGCCATCCAGGGAGTCGAGCAGTTTTCGGCACGCAGCGACCAGAAGGAGCGGCTTCAGCTTTCGACTGCATCCGCGCATAGAGCGCTCGGCAGCTCGCCAGTCGAAGCAACGACTACGTCGATGGTTCCGGTTCATCTGGTAAGCTCAGCGCCGGACGGCATTCCAACGCGAAAAGAAGCTTATTGGCGGCCTGAAGCGCAGCCGGTTATAGAAGTGCAAATGCGGGGGCAGGTATCCCGGCTGGCTCGGCTCTCGATCGGAATCTTGCTGTTCGGTTTGGGCGTGGCAGTTTATACGGAGCGAACGTCCCTGTTGGGGGCGGGTGAGAATTTACTTTCAGCGATAGTATTAACGCCTCCAAAGCCGGTAGCTCCGCCATTGATTTCGGAGCCGGCTCAAACACCCGTGGCAGCCGACTTGAAGACGGCCGCTGCTTCATCGAGTGCGCCGCCTTTTCCGCTGCCGAGCGACTACGGCGTGTACGCCGTAAGCAATGCCGGCCTGAGCGAGCTCCAAACTCTTCCCGCACTGGTGCCGGATAAGCGGGTTGCAATCTCGACACCTGTCACTCAGCCCAGCCGCACGACTCTTCCGGACGGAAAAACAAAATTCGTGGTGTTCCGCCGCGATCTTGCGGGCGACGCGCTCGATCGGATTGAGGTGCGTGTGGTTGCCCGGGTGATGCGTGCCGTGACGTTCGATGCCAAGGGAAAGCCGAATTTCTCGCCGGTTTCGGACGCCTGGAATATTCGGAATTTATCATATGAGTTTAGGGTTCGGCCGATTGCCGGAAACCCCGAAATGGTTCTGGTGCAGCCAAAGGATTCCGATTTCGCGCTTCCTGCGGGCCGCTATGTTCTTGCTCTGAAAAATCAGGGCTATGATTTCACGGTTGCCGGTAAGGTGACCGATCCGTCGCAATGCCTTGAGCGGATAGATGCGGCCAATGGGTCGTTCTACAGCGTTTGTCAAAAACAGTAGACGCTTCTTCTAACTCTAACTCCAAGAGGCGGATGCAGATCGGATGCCAGAGGGCGGGTCGCAGGCAATGAGTTGCGGTGAAAATAGCTCGGATTCCCTAGACAATGGCAGCTACGATCCACACAAGCTCCATAATATGATTGGCCCTCTCAGCTCAATCGGCGGATTGTGCTGTGACTTACACTATATGAACGAGCAAATGTCCGTTAGCACCTCGCCTGCCTCGCGGCGAGCGATTGCTTCGCGTCGCAGGTGGCCCGTCAACTTAGGCTTGCGACCGAGGATCACCCCCCTCGCCTTCGCATGCTCGCGCCCCGGCGTTACCGACTGCGCGCCATTATCCAAGCAAACTGGGCGACAGTTTCTCGGCCTCCCAGGCGCGCAGAAACTCCTCCTGCTGGCCGAGCCAAGTCATCGATGCCGTCCCCCATTCCGCCACCCGTATGGAAAAACTGTCATTGAATCCGCGCTGGAGCAGGATGCATTCCAGAGGCGCCGGCAAATCGTAATTGGCAGCAACAAACGCCGCGACAGAATTGGCGGTCGCCGTGGAGTACACCGCCGGGAGCAATTCGCTTTGAGATGCAATCATCTCAACACTTTATCACAACGCAAAAACGCAGGCGGAATGCCGTGACGGGGCAGCCTCCATTGAGAGTATAACCTTTAAATCCAAGCCCCCGGGGCAACTATTCGTGGAGGCCGGCTACGGGTCAAGAGGCGAAATACTCGCTGCGAGCAGACGTCGACCGCTTCTTTCGAGCAGCCTGTCGGTGGTCGCGAGGAGCGCTTCTTCGCGGTCGTGCCGTGCTTGGTGTTTGTGCGTTCGGCGGCGGCTATTGTCTCGCACGCATCAGCGCTTTCACCTACCGCCGGCGCCTGCGGGAATCATGGGCCCATAATAGGCGCCCCAGTGGCCCCACACATCGCGGTTCCCATACCCGCTGAAATTGCCGTTCGGATTGCCATATTTCGGATGCAAGGCGACTGACGGCGCCGCATCCCTATTCATGGTGACGTTCGACTCCTGACGAACTGTGTGGGCAAATGCGCAGGTGCCGGAGAGCGCGAACGCAGAGACCAGTGCTATTGCCGTAAGTTTCATGGTTGTCTCCTTTGTTGCTTAGATAAGAGACAACCGCACCATCACCAATAAAACCTTTGTTAGCTGCCGATGTGGCCAACGGTGCCATAGCGCATCCAAGGGGAGCTGACCGCACGGCGTTGTCCGGTTGCAAGCGGCGATCGCGCGCTTGAGGTTCATGGTCTGGCGACTTTGCTCTTGGTTATGTTCGATCACCAATAAGCCGCCGTGACATGGTAGCTCGATCAGCCACAAAGCTCATCCGAACTCGGCGCTGTACTTGCTATCACAACCTCCTGCCGACGGTGCCTAACTACCTGCGGACGCCGTAGCGGACGTTCCTAGACCCCATATCCCTGCTGTAGCGACTGTGGCTGTTTGGTCGCAGTATTCATGTTTTTTGGGCAATAGAACCTTTGTTGAATTTACACGGTGAACCCCGCTTGTTCCGGGGTTACGGTGTCACCGAAGTGCATCAGGAGGCGACACACTTTTACGGGGCGCAATATGACAGCGAGAATTGCACTCGCCGCCGCGAAAAGCGGGCGGCCAATCTCAGCTCATCGATGCAGACACTGCCTTGCAGCAAGCCCCTTATTGTTGGCGATGGTTGTCTTTTCCCAGTGTGCGTTGGCCGATGAAGGCGGCGTCAGCTTCTGGATCCCCGGCCTCTTTGGAAGTCTCGCGGCCACGCCGCAGCAGCCGGGTTGGTCGCTGGCGGATATCTACTACCACACCTCCGTATCCGCCGGTGCCGACGTCGCGCGTGCGCGTGAATTCGAGCTCGGCAGGGTTCCGGGCAACCTTACAGTAAACGCAAATCTAAATTTGAATCTCAACGCCACAGGCGATCTTGGCATTGTGATACCGAGCTATGTATTTGCAACGCCAGTCCTCGGCGGCCAGGCGTCGGTGTCCCTCCTGGCAGCCTATGGCGTCGTCGGCACCAGCCTGGCGGGGACCTTGTCCGGCGCGGTCACGGGGCCGTTCGGCAATAGCATTCCCTTCGCGCGGTCCGACACCATCAGCGACACGACATGGGGCTTCGGAGATCTGGTGCCGATGTTCCAATTGAAATGGAACGCCGGCGTCAACAACTACATGACCTATGTCACCGGCGACATCCCGGTTGGAGCTTACCAATCCACGCGCCTGTCGAATATAGGTATCGGGCACGGTGCGATCGACGCAGGCGGTGGCTACACTTATTTCAATCCGGCGACCGGCCACGAGTTCTCGGGTGTACTTGGGTTTACCTATAATTTCCTCAATACCGCAACACAGTATCAGAATGGCGTCGACCTGCACTTCGATTGGGGCGCATCGCAATTCCTGACCAAGCAGGTTCAGGTGGGTCTGGTAGGCTACGCGTACAAAGACATCGGCTGCGACAGCGGCTCAGGCGATCACGTCGGTTGCTTCCAATCGCAGGTGTTCGGCATCGGGCCGCAATTTGGCTACGTCTTCCCGCTCAGCCAAGACCTTCAGGGTTACATCAATCTCAAGGCCTACGCAGAATTTGGCGGCTCGGATCGACCCACCGGTTGGAACACATGGCTGACATTTGCCATCTCACCCGCGGCAGCGCCTCCACCCGCCACGAGCCGGATGGTTACGAAATAGCAGTGGAACGAGGGCTCGGGTAATCGGTGGCTACACTGTGGGCCGATCATCGGGGTTCAGCCGGACCTTGGCTCCGGTCAGGCGGTTGTGGTCTTTCACACGGTATGAAAGCCAGTGCGCACCCACTTACCGGACCGCTCAGACGTCGGGCCGCGTGTGAGCTAGGTCCGTTCGTCCCCCAATAGCAGACATGCGGGCACTGCCGTGGCAGCTCCGTTTGGTGCTACAAGCAGACACCGATTGAATGCCCCCGGATGGTCCTCGTCTGCATGCCATCAACGGCAAGTGCGTCTCTCCTGCCGCTCCTCGGGAATGGTGCAGCGTCGCTACGAGATCGGGCGGCGAAGCGAGGAACGTTGGTCCCGCCCGTCTCATTGAGGTCCGTCGCACCGCTACGGAGGAGCATGCCAATACTGATCCGACTCCGCTACCTCGCGGCGCTTCGAATAGCAGATGGCGCCGAACTGCGATGTATCAGTACCGGTATGCCGGTTCGCACGGAGGTTGTGCATACGGAGCCGAGGCAAATGCGCCGACGTCTGGAGCCCGGATGCAGTGCCGCCCGCCAATGTTAACGACCTGGGAGGCTTGGATGTTTGCGCCGTTTTTGTCGTGCCATGACTTAGGATGGTGCTGGCGCGCCATGGCCGGAGTAGCGAACATGGCCACGGCGATCAATGCTGCCGAAAAACGTTCAAGCTTACTCATTTGCGCCTCCGTATGATATGAAGAGTGAAGAGTGAATACTTAACGCCGGTCTCACGGGATGGGTCCGCGCGGTGTTAGTCTGGACCGTCAGGCGCCGCGCTACTTCGTTCGAAGAAAAAGCCTGGCAGAAACGCGGCGCTTACTTCTTAGAGCCTGTAGGTACCGGGGTCGTCGCCGCCAACCAACCCGCCTCCGCTATTCGCACCGCCATACCAACCGCGGTTCATCGAACCCCCATACGTCCGGGCGGAACTCATGCCGTACCGTGGTAGCCGTGGTAACCGTGGTGGTACGTCCTATGATGATGTGTGTATGCAAGTGCGAACGTACTTGAGAGCGCGAACGCAGAAGCTAGTGCTATCGTCGCAAGTTTCGTGGTCGTTCTCCCTTGGCTGGTCGTTCCTCCCGTGGTTCAGGGAGTTGATACTAGAAAGACGAATGGCGTCGCACCATCACCGACAACACGTGCCCGGGTAGGTGGAAATACGTGCATGTAGCCCTGGCCCTATTGTGTTATACATGCCCACGGAATTGACGTGGATAGAATTACTTCCTTTACCTCCGACTGATCCGATTGTTGTCATCGAATGCTTTGCGCATGCGGGGCGAACGGGTTGGGAGTTGGCCATGAAAATGACTTCGGGGCGGAGGTCAGCGCGAAAGCCGGAGGCGTCTGGCGGCTTCGGTCACGGGTCGGCATTCTCAAACCAAGTCAGAACCATCAACTTGGCGCTCCAGGGAGGGGGAGCGCATGGTGCCTTTACCTGGGGCGTGCTCGACCGGCTCCTGGAAGAGAAAGATCTCGGCTTCGAGGGTCTCAGCGCAACGAGCGCCGGAGCGATGAATGCGGCGGTTTTTGCCTATGGACTTGCGGTCGACGGACGCGATGGGGCTCGCGAGGCGCTCGCCGGCTATTGGAAGCGCGTGAGCGATGCGGCAAGCTTGGGGCCCCTGCAGCCAAGCCCCTTCGACCGGATGCTGGGCGATCACACATTGAACTGGTCGCCGGTTTTCTCCCTGATGGGCTTCGTGACGCGCGTGCTATCCCCATATCAGTTCAACCCGGCGGACTACAACCCGCTGCGCGATGTGGTCGAGCAATCGATCGATTTTGACGTGTTGCAACGACCGGACTGCCCGGTAAAACTGTTTCTCTCTGCAACAAATGTGCGTACGGGCAAAATGAAGGTCTTCGCCGGAAAGGAAATTGTCGCATCCGCCGTGATGGCGTCGGCGTGTCTCCCCACGATGTTTCATGCGGTTGAGATCGATGGCGAAGCCTATTGGGACGGCGGTTATATGGGTAACCCGGCCCTTTTCCCGTTAATTTACAACTGCAAAAGCACCGACATTGTCATCGTTCATATCAATCCGCTGTTCCGCAAGGAGGTGCCGCGCGCGGCAGGCGACATCTTGAACCGCATCAACGAGATCAGCTTCAATTCTTCCCTGATGCGGGAGATGCGGGCGGTCAGCTTCGTTACCAGGCTCGTCAGGGAAAAACGTATCGTTGGCGAAGAGCTGCCGCACGTGCTGATCCACAGCATCTCGGACGACGAATTCATGGGTGCACTCAGTTCGACAAGCAAGTACAACGCCGATTGGGAATTTCTCATTTTTCTTCGCGACCAGGGACGAAAATGTGCGGGCGACTGGCTCGCGAAAAACTTCGTCAAACTGGGTGTCGAATTGTCGGTGGACATTAATAAAATATACCTCTGAATCCGGGGGCGTGATCGTTGTCGGCTGATGTCGGGTATGGGGGTCATTTTCGACGGTTTGACGATGCGAGCCATGCCCGGTTTAGCCCGATAGCGACCGGATCGCGGGCCCCGGACTGGCAGCTTCGTGCCAAAGGCGGTAGTCGGTCTGCATCCTTTGTCACAAATGGATACATCGCTTAAACGGCGTTTTCGCCTGTTATCATGGTCGAGGCTTTTCCCGCCGCACGGCAACGACCGGAATGGTTCTAGGAGCGCTGGAGATCAAGGGTAAGGGCGCAGATTCCTCTTAATCTAGGCCGTATCCGGCGTGACCGAAGAAGTTTTCGCATTCATCAGGCTTGAACTGTCGCAATGCATTGGCGGCGGCTCGCTCGAGTGTATCGAGGGTTCGCGCAGCGCACTTCCGGACATGCGCCTTTGAGCTTGGCGAACTAGCGATTCACTCTCGAATCGATCCTTGATCCGCGTCCGCGCCGCGGCGAAGGCATTTTGTGTGCGGGTGAGTTTCATGGTTGCGTCCTCTTATTGACGCTCTGGGATTCACAGCGGGCAGCCGACATGCGGGCCGCCCGCCATGACCAGGTCAAACCATTATTTGCCAATCGAGGCCCTCGCGGCATCGATTTTCTCTTTCACGGCACTGAGGTTGAAGCTCGCGCCCTTCTGCATTGGCGGGAATTCAACCGCGGTCATGGCCAGCTTCTCGACCTGTTGCTGGACAAACACGAAACGCCAGAATTCGTACTTGAACCAGTCGAAGTATTGCTGGGCTCCGTATTTGGTCCCGCTATCGGGCCAGCCCGTGCGCTCGAACGGATCGAGACGAAGGTTGATCAGGAAGGGTACGTCAGGCTTGGTCTTGTCGCCTACCCAGCCGCTGGGCTGATCGATGAAGCGATATTTGTAGTCGTCGATGCGCACGGCGCCCAGCTCGCTTTCGCCGAAATACCAGACCTCGTGCCGATTGGACGGTCCCTTGCCGGTAATCATGTCCATCTGGTTGTAGCCGTCCAGATGGCACTTGTAGGTGCGGTCACCGATCTGCTTGCCCTTCTTCAGCTCCTCGACGATGTTGGGGTTGCCGGCGGCGGCCAACAAGGTCGGGAACCAATCGAGCCCGGAGATGATGCCGTTCTCGATCTTGCCGGCGGGTACCTTTCCCGGCCAGCGGATCATGGCCGGGACGCGGAAGCCGCCCTCCATGACCGTGCCCTTGCTCTGCGCGAACGGGGTCTGTCCGCCGTCCGGCCACGTAAACACCTCAGTGCCGTTGTCGGTGGTGAAGATGACAATCGTATTGTCATCGACGCCCATATCCTTGAGCTTCTGCATCACGATGCCGATATCGTCGTCGAGCTGCGCCATGCCGGCTTCATGAATTGACCAGCCGTTCTTGGAGTTACGCATCGCCTGGTACTTCGGCGACAGGTGCGTGACGATGTGCATGCGGGTCGGGTTGAGCCACAGGAAGAACGGCTTGTTGTCGGCTTTGGCTTTGTCAATGAACTTCAGCGCAAAGTCTCGGATTTCGTCGTCCACGGTTTCCATCCGCTTGGGATAGAGCGTTCCGGCGTCTTCGATTCTCTGTTTGCCAACCTTGCCCCAGCGTGGATCCACGGTGGCGTCGTCGACGTCGGTCGCGTACGAATGGACCATGTTGCGCGGGCCAACCACATTCAACAGCTCCCGCGGATAGTCGGGGTGGGCCGGATCTTCCATCGCGTCGAGGTGGTACAGGTAACCGAAGAATTCGTCGAAGCCGTGCACCGTCGGCAGGAATTCGTTCTTGTCGCCGAGGTGGTTCTTGCCGAACTGGCCGGTGGCGTAGCCCATGCCTTTCAGCGCGGTGGCAATCGTCACCGCCTCCGCCGGTATCCCGATGGCTGCGCCGGCCTGGCCGACCGTGGTCATGCCGGTGCGGATCGGCAGCTCGCCCGTGATGAAGTTGGCGCGACCCGCCGTACAGCTTGCCTCGGCGTAGTAGTCGGTGAACAGCATGCCCTCGGCGGCGAGCTTGTCGAGGTTCGGCGTCCGCCCGGCCATCATGCCGCGGTGATAGGCGCCGATATTCCACATGCCGATGTCGTCGCCCATGATTACGACGATGTTCGGCCGCTGGCCCGCCGCTGCCGGCGCCGTTGCAGGCTGTTGTGCTTGCGCCGGGGTTGCCAGCCCGACGGCCGTGAGCGCCGAAGCGGCGACGAGCGAAGTGCCGCTCAGCAACAGATCGCGTCGCTTCATTCCACCGCCCGATTGCGGCTCGACGTCGCGGGAATCTCCAGACGGATGCTTATCACTCATGGCATTCTCCTCTCTGTTTTGATGCAGTTGGCTCAGTTCAAGGCGACGAACAGCCGCTACCGGGAAATCGGCTCCAGGGGCGTGTAGGGATCCGGGGTACCGAATTTGATCGGAGGGTACTTCTTGAAGCTCGCTTCCAGTTCTCCGATGATTCTCACTGCGGGATCGGCGACCCAGGAGTTGTACGCAGCGGTCGCTGAGCAGATCGATGATCTTCGGCAATGGTAATTTCTGCGGCGGGGCGTACATGTTTTCCTGCCAGATCAAATGCACTTTCCAGTTTCGCCATTTCACGGCTGACAGGCGGTCGGCCACCCGTCGGCTATGGTCTTCCAACGCAAGACACGCAAGATTGCGCAATCAAACTAGCCGGCGCTTACATTTGGTGCAGACCCGATTGACGATCGGGTTCAGCTCTGGGGGTGCTGGTCGTCAGACGAGCCGCAAAACGCTCAGTCAACACCGGACCAAGGACTGATGTTGCAAACACAAGCACAAGCACGACATTGAGCATTCGATCGTCGAGCAACCGTTGACCGGCCGCGCCGAGCGTTTCATGCGCGACCAGTGTCGCGGCAAGCGTGGCGGCAACTTGTGGCAGCGTGAGCGACCAAATCGTGAGCTGTTCATTCCGGTTGTAGCCAAACGCGCGACCCACCACCCAGGCGGCTATCCACTTGCCGACGAGCAGGGCTCCGATGATGCTGGCAACGAGCAAGAAGTTGTCGAAAATCCCGTAAACAAAGGTGATCGGGTTGATCAGGAATCCGGTAACGACAAAGAAGATCGGAATGAACAGCGATTTACTCAGAAACTCAAGCTTGACGCTAGCTGGCGCGTTCTGTGCCGAGGCGTTGATGGCGAGTCCCGCAAGGAAAGCGCCCACGATGCCCGGCAGCTGGATCGCATCCGCAAGCACGCCCGCGATTGCCATGATGCTTAGCATGAGAACGAAGTAAGCGTCTTCCTCATTCTCGACCCGCTTGAGCACATAGGCGCCGAGGCGGCTTAGGCCGAACAGAACCAGGACGATATAGCCAGCGATCTCGGCCAGTAGGAGCGCCAGACCAGACGGAGAAAAGCCGGTCGTGTAAATCGAGACGCAAATAGCGAACACCACGAGCGACAGAGTGTCGGACATCACCGTGGCACCAACCGCTACTGTCACCGGCTCCAGGCTGCCCAGGCCGAGCCGACTGACTATACTTAACCCTAGCAGGGTATGCGAAGCCAGCAGCGACCCGATCACGATCGCCGGAATCGCAGCGTAGCCGAATGAGAGCCCAACGATGATGCCGAGCACCAGAGGGAATGCGGTCGTGGCGATGCCGAGGGCAATCGAGCGGTTTCGGGCGCGCCGAAACAGCTCAAGATTGATTTCCAAGCCCGCAAAAAACATCAACAGTAGTTTGCCCAATTCCGCCAAGAAATCTGCGATCGGTCGGACCGTGCCAAAGATGTCCAGAACATACGGCCCGACTATAACGCCGCTAAGCAGCAAACCTACAGGTACAGGAACATGCACTCGGCGGGAAAACCGAGGGATGATGACAAGCATCACCATCCCAACCGCGAACTTCGCGAGCACGGGCATGGTGAAGAGGTGATCCCGGAGGAAGCTGATCATGTTAGACGGCATATTCCGACGGTTGGAACTCATACATTCTCAGAGCCGCGTCCGAGCAATCTGCGGGCGCCCTATGTCGGGCGCCCGCCTCCTCTCGCATTGCGTTGTTTGGCTAGTCGCTCGCGTGGCTGGCGGCGGCCTTCTTGACCTGCTCCAGGATCCCACTGAGGTTGTAGCTCTCGGGAGCCTGCAGCGGCGGGTATTTTTCGTACGACTGCAGATGTTCCAGCCACAGCTGCTGGCCGATGGGCAGCATGTTCCAGTCATACTGGAAGGCTGTCACCGGACCGCCGAGCGCACCACCGAGGCTCATGGCGGTCTTCTGGTCGATGCCGACCGCCTGCTCGAACGGATCGCGCTTGATGTTCTGGACCAAGGTAAAGTGGAAGGGGACGAGCGGCATGATCCAGCCGGCCGGCCCGGGCTGCGACATCGTGTAGTACATCTTCCAGTTCTTGTAGCGCACCGCGGACGGCGTCGCCCCGGAGAAATAGAAGAAGTAATCGCGCGCCGACTTTTCCGACGTGCCTTCGAGATAGGCGCGCTGGTCGAAGCCGTCGAGCGTGGTCTTGACGATGCCGGAGTACGAACCGGCCTCGATCTGCGTCTTCAGCCCGTCGCCCTTGGGCCCGCCGGCGATATCGACGAAGGTGGGCACCCAGTCGAGCGCGGCAAACAGCTGGTTCTTGACCGTGCCCGGCTTGATGTGGCCTGGCCAGCGCACGACCATCGGAGCACGATAGCCGCCTTCCCAGGCCTCGCCCTTCTGGCCCTTGAACGGGGTGACGCCACCGTCCGGGAAGCTGATCGCCTCGGCGCCGTTGTCGGTGGTGAACACGACGATGGTGTTGTCGAGCTGGCCGATGTCTTCCAGCTTCTTGAGAACGACGCCGATGTTGTCATCCATCTGCTTCATGCCGGCTTCGTTGACGCCCCAGTCTTTGCCGCCCGGCTCTCCGACCATGTCCATGTACTTCTGCGACAATACGGTCGTGACGTGCATGCGCGCCGGGTTGTACCAGACGAAGAAAGGCTTGTTGGTCTTCTTCGGGTCGTTGCGGTCGATGAAGTCGACCACTTTGGCGGAGATTTCCTCGTCCACCGTTTTCGACCGCTCCAGCGTCAGCGGGCCCTCATCCTTGCACGTCTGGTTCTTCTCCGTGCCATCAGATGACTTGCACCAGAGCACCGGGCGCGGAGGTGTCAGGCATAATGTTGTCTTGGGATCCACGGCGCCGGGAACTTCGGCGACACCGGGGATGGGCGTGTTCTTGCATGGCGGAGCGACGCCCTGCACGAGCGGGGTCGTGTTGATGTCGGGGAAGCTCACCTGCTGCATCGCGTCGAGGTGATAGAGGTAGCCCCAGTATTCCTGGAAGCCGTGCGCGGTCGGCAGGGCCGCGGTATGGTCGCCCAGGTGGTTCTTGCCGAACTCGCCGGTGGTGTAGCCGAGATCGTACAGGAATTGTGCAAGAGCCGGAGTGCCGGGCCGCAGGTAGGATGGGCTGCCGGGCAGTTGAGGCGGGATCATGCCGGTTCGCAGCGGATACATGCCGGTGAAAAAGGCGTTGCGCCCGGAGGTGCAACTCTGCATGGCGACGTAGTCCATGAAGATCGCGCCCTCGTTGCCGATGCGGTCGATGTTCGGCGTTTCGCCCACCATCAGGCCGCGATGGTAGATACTCGGCTGCATCCAGCCGATGTCGTCGCCCATGATGAAGACGATGTTGGGTTTCTGTGGCGGTTGCTGCGCCACCGCCGGCGTGCTGACCAGTCCGCACAGCGACATCAACATCGTCGTCCCAAGCAACATGGCGCAGGATCGTTTGTGCGATCCCTCCGTCCTGCACGGCGCGGTCGGGATTGCAGGCGTCGGGTCTGTGAGTTTGCAATCAAGCATGGCGTCATTCTCCCGTTTTGTCATGAAGCAGAGGCTGCTCGTCGGATGCATCGGAAGCCAAGATGAACTCGTGGATGTGTCGACCGGCTCCGCATGCCGCGCAGCCGGCCGGTAACGTCGGCAGTAGTTCGGCGCGCACAAATGCGAGCCGCCTTTGATGACCTTCTGCGGAATTTTCACGTTGGTCGTCCTTGGGTCGTAGCTGTCGACCTCGCGCCCGCCGCGCGGGTTCTCCGGGATGCAGCAGGCTTTCGGTGCATCGGCTTGGTGCCGCGGCGAGTACCAGTCCGCCGTCCATTCCCAGACATTGCCGATCATGTCGTACAGACCGTAACCGTTCGGCGGGAACGCGGTGACCGGCGACGTACGCTCGAAACCGTCGGCTTTGATGTTCTGGCGGGGAAATTCACCCTGCCAAGTATTGGCCATGTGACGGCCATGCGGCGTGAACTCTTCGCCCCAGGCATATTCGGCGCCGTCAAGCCCGCCGCGCGCGGCGAATTCCCACTCCGCCTCGGTCGGCAATTCCTTGCCGGCCCAGGTCGCGTACGCGAGCGCGTCGGAGTATGCGACGTGCACGACGGGATGATCGTCAAGGCCGCGGATCGAACTGCCCTTGCCGGACGGACGACGCCAAGTGGCGCCGAACATGAAGGTCCACCAGTTCGCGAAATTGCGAAGGTCAACTGGATGATCCGGCGGACTGAAGACCAGAGAGCCCGGCTTCAGCATGCCCGGCAGCGCACCCGGATAATCTTTCGGGTCAGGGGCAATCTCGGCGACGGTGATATGACCGGTCGCTTCAACAAACTGCCGGAACTGGCGATTTGTGACGGGGGCCGCGTCGATCCAGAACCCGTCGACCGTGACGCGATGGGCGGGCGCTTCTTCGGGATAGTGCCGGTCCGATCCCATCCGATAAGTGCCGCCGGGAATGAACACCATTGGCGTGGGCGCGACTCCGGAATCCCCAACATTTGCGAAAGTTTCGTTTTGAATATTCATTAGCTGAACCCCCGTTGGGTGGCCGCCATCGATCGAAAAGAACCTGCGGCCCGCAAAGACAGCGTTCAATCGCTGGTTGATGCTACGGAAGCGAATTGCGTTGGGCTATCGCAGCGAGCACGTATTCACGTACGTGGAAACACCTGTTGCCGACAAACAAGGAGCTGCGGATTCTACGCTCGACACAAGGAGGCGTCATGAATGGACGCGATCAACCATTAGAAACTGCTCGGCATCCAATCCGTGGTAGAAATTTTCCGAGAAGTTTAGGCGTGTTCAAGCGGCGGACATCACGCGATCGCGTCCGCTTGCAAAGCCAGCCAATCCTCGGACTGAGCGATGGCGCAGCGCTCAGATCATCCGCGCCAGGCCGGGTATTTTGCTGAGTGCCAGGGCAAGTGCCTAACTCCCTGACAGCGTTCCTGTGAATACGATCGCAAATTTGATGAACGACGGCCATGAATAAACAGCGCGCTTGACATGCGTGGATACATCGGTTGCCCTCCCCCTTTATCTGCCGCGGTTTATTCCGACACAGCCCCGATCGCGCGCCGTATGACGGATCGAAGCCGCCGATCGGTGAACGGGTGCTCGAGAAAGTCGAAAGCGCCAAAACGCACCAGTTCGACGGCAATCGCCAGCTCCAAATCGCGTCCAATCACGATGACCGCCAGCGGAAGGTGCCGATGGTTGATCTCGTCCATCAGCGCGCGCAAGCCAATGCCGGGCAGGTCGAGAGGTACCAAGACGCACCCGGAGGCGGTTGCGGCAACCTGATCGAGGAATTCCGCGGCGTCATCGTACCACTCCACATGAACCGGTTCATTCGCAAGTGCGTCGACGATGCGGCGACGCTCGTCCGGAAGCGGATCTACGATATAGATCGTTTCGGCCATGAGCCCTCACATGGGCCCGCTAACGATGGTCGGGCAATGCGGGGACCGCCGCGTCGGACCTGGCCTGACGTCAAAGGACAGTTGCTGAGGATGATCCGGGTTGGGTCAACGAACAATATGAGGAAATACGTACGACCCTTATGGTAGCCGTGAATCGTCCGTTGACGGTTCAAGCATTGCGTTGCTCGATGACGAGCCGGATCAGTTCTGCGACCGAACGAACCCGCAGCTTTTCCATGATGTGGCCGCGATGCAGTTCCACGGTTCGGTAGCTGATGTCGAGCACCCTGGCGATCGACTTGCTGGACAGTCCCTGCACCACTTGCTCCAAAACTTCGCGCTCACGTTCGGTCAATGCTGCCAGACGTTCGGCGAAGCCCTCGCCATTACCCATAACCTGCCGAGCCTCAGCATCGCGCCGCAGCGCCTCATTGATGCTGTCGAGCAATTGCTGTTCATGATATGGTTTTTGAACGAAGTCGACGGCGCCGGCTTTGATCGTCTTGATGGCGACGGAGATGTCTCCATGGCCGCTGATGAACACAATCGGGATACGCGCACCGATTGTGTTTAACTCGTCCTGGAGCGCAGGTCCGCTGGTATGCGCCATGCGAACGTCAAGCACCAGGCACCCCGGCTGCTCGGGGTTGAAGCTGTCCCGAAACTCTCGCGCAGAACGAAACGTCGCCGCGCGCAGGCCGACCGACATCACCAGTTCCGCGATCGAATCCAGAACTGCGTCGTCGTCGTCAACAATAAACACTGTGGGCTCCGACATGTCGTCAGTTTCCTTCGTTCGCGACCGGCAGCGTGAATCGGAACACGCATCCGCCGCCCTTGTTGGGGGCCAGCGACAGCCGACCGCCGTGTGCTTCAACGATAGCGCGGGAGATAGAAAGCCCGACCCCCAATCCTCCTCCCTTGGTTGAGTAGAACGGATCGAAAATATGCTCGGCATCCTCGGGCGAAATTCCCGGTCCGCCATCGGCGACGCTCACGGCGATTTCGTTTTCTGCCGTGGCAACGACCCCTACCTTGATAACGCTATTGGCGATTCCAGCCTCCTCTATCGCCTCAATGGCATTACGCGTTAGATTCAGCACTACCTGCTGGATCTGAATTCCGTCGCCAAATACACGCGGAAGATCGAGCGAGATTGCCGATTCGACCCGGATGTACACATTGCGGATTTCCATTTCCACCAGCTTCACGGCATCGGCGACCAGTTCGCCGACTGCAATCTCGGTTGTCTCCGGGTCGTGCTTTTTCACCATCGCCCGCAGGGACTGCAGCACGTTGCCTGCGCGCGAGGCTTGCGCCTCGATCTTGTCCAGCAACTCCTCCACCTTGGCTGCATCCATAACGCCAGCTAGCCGCCGGCGCGCGGCGAGCGCGTAGTTCTTGATGGCCACGAGCGGCTGATTGACCTCATGCGCAATTGCGGTCGACATCTCGCCGACCGTGTGAACACGCACTAGGTGCGCGAGATTTTCACGGTACCGACCGGTCTCCATTCTCGCCTTACCGGCCTGCTCGGCCTCGCGCTTGCGAGCCTGTCGCTCGAACAGCAATCCGGCGATCAGCGCTGCCTGGAAGAGACCTATGGCCAGGGCGCCGATAATTTGCGAGCGATATTGGTGCCATACGGTCGGCTGACGAAATTGCACGATGCTGCCGTGGGGCAGCAGGGCCTCCTCGATTTTCCATCTCTGTAGCTCTCGCCAATCGTAGATCGGTGCTCCGAAGCCCACCAAGGGAGGGTTGATGCCGCCTCCCATCTCACCCCCTAAAATGCGAAGACTTGCCTCCGCCGCCTCCCGACCCAGCACGCTGGTTTGCATCAAAGGACCGCCGACGATGCCTCGGCCGAGTTGGTAGTCGCCCATACCGAAAATGGGCACAACTGCCACTTGGCGCATCGCTTCCAGGGCTCGGTCCTCCGAATAGGGAACGCCCGAAGCGTCCTCGGAAAGCAGAAACCAGAAGATGACGGATTGCGGCGGCATGGTCGCGGCGCGCTTTAGCATCTCGCCAAGCGTCAGATCATTGAACCACGTGATATTCACTCGATCCGCAAACGGCTGAAAATCGCGACGAAGTTCCGAAGTCCAAAATCGCTCAACGGGAGAATTGCCGACAACGACTGCTATATCTGTCGTTTCAGGCCGCAGGTGCAGAACGTTCTTGAGATAGGCCGGGAGATCGAGATCCAACAGCACGGCCGCGTCTTTTTCCGTAAGTGTTGTGCTGGGCATGCGCCGCACGTCCGCTCCAACGATCAGCATGGGCGTTGTTGGGAACAGCCGCTGCCGGTAGCGTTGCATGAAGAACGCCGCTGGGGCACCCACCGGCACGATCAAGTCGAGTTTACGTCCCAAAAGAATTGCACGAA
Source organism: uncultured Alphaproteobacteria bacterium (assembly GCA_963761895.1). GTDB lineage: Bacteria > Pseudomonadota > Alphaproteobacteria > Rhizobiales > Xanthobacteraceae > Bradyrhizobium. The sequence goes on along the minus strand of CAVXIL010000003.1, from coordinate 2,501,710 downwards.
TGTACTCGACGAACGGCCCCTCATCCTCGGGGTCTTGGACCCTGGCCGTGTCGAGCGAGACCTCGTAGAGATCGATCGGCTCCGGCGACCTTTTGATGAGTTCTGCGCGAAAACTTCCGGCCATATCACTCCACGGCGAGTAGGCATGCCCGAAAGCGTGCACAATCAGGACGCGGCGTGGCTCGGCGGCCGCTCCCACGGTAGCGAATATCAAAAACGCTACGCTCCACAAAACTATGCTCGTCCTCGCTATGCCAAGACGGCCCAGTTCGAGTTGCGATCCGCGGCGACCGGCCGCGGCGTTGGAACAGCTCTGGGTTCTTTTTCGACCACCCGAAGCGGCGCTGCCCCGGTGCAAAGCGCCGCGAGTGTGATGAGCGCGCCGCACGCGAGGTTTCCTCGGCGCGCTGGCGGCGCACTTCGCGGCAGAAATCTTTTCGATGACGGGAGCGATCAAGTGCGACCTCGCCTGGTGCCGAGGAGTTCTCCAGTCTGAACGCGAATTCAGCGCGGTTTGGCGCCGCATTAGATTATATCACTGTCAAGCCGCGGCTCCCGCGCTAGCCGCTGCCCGCCGATGCGGTATTATAGCGCAATCGCCACTGGCGACCCGACGGTTTCCGCCCCGTTCTTTGCTAGCGCTTCTCTTGTCGTTTTGGTTCTTTCGCTCGTCCCTAGTACCCACTATCCGAAGTAACTGAGTCATATTTGCACTATCGTGCGGCGTTGCCGCGTGATTTAAGATGGCATGATAAGCGATGCCATGAAAGTCCGGCTGCGGCCGGGAGATCGTGCGGTTCTTGAGGCGCGCTTGCGCGCCGGCAGCACCGAACAGCGGCAGCTGTTGCGGATACGGATCGTGTTGGAGGCGGCCGACGGGCACGCGACACGGGAGATCGCCCGCGATCTGGAGACGACGCCGACCACGGTCAGCTTATGGCGTATCCGTTACGCGCGCGAAGGCCTTGATGGGCTGGAGGATCGGCTGCGACCCGGCACCCCGCCGATCTACGGCGAGGCGACCGACCAGCGCATTCGCAAGGTTCTCGACCAGCCGCCACCTAAGGGTTTTGCACGCTGGAACGGGCCATTGATCGCGCGGTCGTTGGGCGACGTCGATGTGCAGTATATTTGGCGATCGCTGCGCAAGCAGAAGATCGATCTGGCCGGACGCAAAAGCTGGTGCGAGAGCAACGACCCGGATTTTGCGGCAAAGGCCGCCGATGTGGTCGGCCTCTATCTGGCGCCGCCGAAGAACGCGATTGTCCTGTGCGTCGATGAGAAACCGTCGATCCAGGCACTGGAACGGGCGCAGGGTTACCTGAAACTGCCGAACGGACGCGCCCTGACCGGGCAAAGCCACGACTACAAGCGGCATGGCACGACAACCCTGTTTGCCGCTTTTGAGGTTGCCACCGGCAAGGTCCGGGCCGCACACAAGAAACGCCGTCGCCGCAAGGAATTTCTCGACTTCATGGATGACGTCGTCGCCGCCTATCCAAAGGCACGGCTCAAGGTCATCCTCGACAATCTGAATACGCACCAGAAAAACGACGAATGGCTGAAACGCCACCCGCTTGTAACTTTCCACTTTACGCCGACACGCGCCTCGTGGCTCAATCAGGTCGAGGGCTGGTTTTCCATTTTGCAGGGCCAGTCGCTGACCGGCGCATCGTTCACCTCCGTCGAGCAACTCAAGCAGCACATTAATGCTTTTATCAAACCCTACAACAAAGACGCGGAGCCGTTCGTCTGGACAAAATCCAAAGTCCACCAGCGCCGCGTCAAGGGACGCCGTCTTAGTGACTTATGATTCCGGGTACTAGTTACTACGAAATCGGATCAAGGTCGCTCACGTTCTCGACAAGGCGGGTGGGATCATTACCGCGCTGACTACGATTGCGATCGCCATTTTCACCTTCACTCTGAAGCGAGCTACCGACAAGCTCTCGGATGCCGGCGAAAGGCAAATCGGAATTGCCGCCCAGATGGCGGAGCTTACTCGTCAACAGGTGGCAATCGCTGGATCGCAAACTGACATTCAAATAAAGCAACATGCAGTCGGGAAAAAAGTAGGTTTTAGCCTCGTCGAGAGGTTAGGATTTGGAGTGGCCCACTCGCCTTTCTCAGGAGGTTCGACCATGGCACGGCACCTTTTCTTCGCGATCACCCTCATAGGCACCGGAATGCTCCTCAACTCAACGGCGGAAGCAGTGACAGACGCGCGATGTGAGGATCAAGCCGCAAATTGCGTCGGCAGATGTGCCAACCCCACTGGTGGGGCGAATCAGAACAAATGCATGCGCTCCTGCGACCGGCTGGTGACCAGATGTTTGATACGTGCGCATGACACGGCCCGGCGGTGGTAGGCGGTGACGGGATCGAACCGCCGAGGTTTCCCAATCGGCAGATGACTCCACTCGCCATGGACGAATTCGGCGCCACCTTCCGGCGGGTATCCGAAGTCGGCAGCCGGAAGCGGAAGGATGCGCCTGCTGCATCTGTCTCGCGCCTCCAGTAGGGTCTCTCTCGCCCGCGCGGGCGAGTTCGCGGGCGGCCATCAGGCCCGCGGCGCCTGCGTCGATGACGATGTGGTCCGGATGTGGTCTGGCCATGCGCGGGCATCACCGACCGGTTGCTGCCTGAATATCGGCGTTCTGGAGCCGGTACCGCAGCAGCATTGCGCCGCCTTCCAAGGCCTGGCTGCTCTCGAGCGTCATCGCCGTGACGGGAGCTCGGCGATCGGCGTCCGCATCCGTGGAGTCGAATACGCTCGGGGCACCCTTCGCGCCGTCCACGGCTGGACACAGGATCAAGTCGAGCTCGTCGACCAATCCCGAGCGCAGAAAGGCACCGTTGGCACCGCCGCCTCCCTCCAGCAGCAGCCGCTTCACGCCGAGTTCGCGATTGAGGATGTCCAGCGCGATGGCGAGATCGAGTTCCGACTTTCCGGCGAAGATGTAGGACACGCCCTCGCCTCGCAGCCCCGCCAAGTGCGCATCCGAAGCTGCCTCGGACAGGACGACAACGATCGGATCGCCACCGATGTCCGAACGGCCCCAGCCGATCTTGCCGTGAGCATCGAGCACGACGCCATAGGCCTTCGCGTCGCGTCGCGCGAACCAGGGCTCGCGCGGAAAGGTCTCATTCGTCGACGGGGGATACGGCTTGCCCTTGGCGAACTCCTGGCCGGTGACGCGGCCGACGAGCCATGCGTCGCCCGCCAGTTCGTCATGCACACGTTCGAACAGTTCCCCGGCTGATCCCTTGGGGCGCCAACGACTGTGGAGCGTCCGACCGTCCACACTGGAGGCCATCAGGCAGATGACGTGGGGTTTCATGTGATCCCTCCTTCGACGAAACTGGACCCGGCCGGCTTGCGCTGCAGCTTGGACGCCGGCTTCTTCTTGCCCTCGATCGGCATCAGCATTTCCTTCTGGCCCGAGGCTGACTTGCGCGGCTTCTTGGACGCTTTCGAGGCCGCCGACGCTCCGGCGGAGCGCCTCCATCCGGTCGACCACGTTGCCGTCGGCGGGGCTAGCTAGGCGCGTTCAGCGCTGGCCTCCCTCATCGATCTGCCGGCCCATGAGTGCGATGGCCTTCTGATAGACGGGGGCGGCGTTCCAGGCCTCGATAGCTGCAAAGTTCGGTTCTCCTGGTTGGTAGCCCGCGCCGGCGCGCCAGCCATGGGCCCTCAGCAAATTCGCCGTTGAACTGAGCGCGTTGGCGGCGACGTCGAGATTGCCGGTGCCGTAGGCCAGGATGTTTTTCGGCATGAACTGCGTCTGGCCGACCTCTCCGTGCATGGATCCGCGCGTGCCGGCCGACAGGGAACCGCGGTCGATCAGCTTCAACGCGGCATAAAGCTGCTCGGTAAAGAACTCGGGGCGCCGGCAGTCGTACGCGAGCGTGGCAATGGACGAAAGCATGTTCTGATTGCCGCGCTGGCTTCCGAAGCCGGTCTCCATTCCCCAGATAGCGATCAGCGGCCCCGGCGGGACGCCATAGCGTTGCTGGATCGACGCGAACAGCGCCGCCTGGGAATGCTTCAGTCCCCGCCCCCGGGCGACGATGGTCGAGGCGCCGCGCTTGGCGAGAAACTGATCGAGCGACAGGCCGAAGCTCCGCTGGCCGCGGTCGGCGGCGATGGTCGCGCTCGCGTAGTTCGCCTGCATCAGCGCGCCGACGGCATTGTTGCCGATGCCCTTGGCTCTCGCCTCTTCGCCCATCTGACGTTTCCAGGCCTCGAAACCGCCGGGTCCGTTGCCGCACTGAGCGGCATCCGCTTGTCCGCCCGTCCACATCACGACCGCGGCGGTCGCGCACATGGCCGCGAGAAACCACCCGCCCCTGATCATCGAAAACTCCTTACCGTCATAAGATTACGCCGACTTGCGCTGCCGCCTGATGGCAGGGCATCTTCGCGGCCGGTTCCTTCGCCTGCTTCTGGCCGGAGATCGGCATCAGCATTTCCTAATGACTTCGCCAACGTCTGACATCAACGCTGGTTACGCTCCAACGGTGGCAGTTTAGCAGCAATCGAGATCCGCTCAATGAATACCAACTCCGAGTAGGCGATCGACGAGAGTACGGTTCGACCTGAGTTCGCTGGAAGGGCCCAGCCACGCCTCCCGAACGCGCTCCAAAATCAACACGCGGCCGGCGAACTCCAAAGCGCGCTCGATCTGCTGTTCGACGAGGATGACGGTCACCTCGCCGGACGCGGCCAAACGGGAGATCATGGCCATCAACTCGTCGCAGATCACCGGCGCGAGGCCTTCGAGCGGCTCGTCGAGCAGCAGGATGGATGGCTTTCCGAGCAAGGTCCTCCCCATCGACAACATCTGCTGCTCGCCACCGGACAATTGCATCCCGAGATGACGCCTCCGCTCACCCAACCTCGGAAACATCTCGTAGGCTTCGGCGAGCGCGTCTCGCGAGCGGTCTTTCAATCCTGCCGAGAGGTTCTCCTCCACGGTCAGGGAACGAAAGATGCCGCGGGTCTGCGGAACATAGCCGACGCCACGTCTGGAGGTTCGATCGCTGTGGCACGAGCGCAATGAAGGCGACCCTTCGCAGGTTTGGCTTCAGGAGGTCATGCGACGGGCGACCGAGCACCTGCGTAACAAGGGATTTACATAAACACATAAACGTCCGCTTGGCGCCGATATTGTTGAAAAACTCTGCTGTTGAAGCGGAGGGAGTTCGCTGATTCATTCCATCTCGTCGGGGCGAGAGATCGAATCGATGATGGTCCCGCAAAGTTGCCGGCATCCGAAACCCTTCAGATCGCCGGAAGTCCGTTGATTGCCGATCACTTCGTCGGCGCAAATCTCGGCGAGATAGAGACCGCGGTTCTCGTCATCGTCGAGCCATAATACGGATATGGCACCGATCGTAATAGGGAACCCGCTTTTCTCGTCTGTTTTTGAATTGACGGGCGAGAGCAAACATAACCTAATCAATGTACTAAAGTAGTCCTCCTGGCAGGAGGCCCTCGTGAAGGAGCTTTCGAGCTACGTATTCTCGCCGCTGCGAGAGGGAGACATCGCTCTTTACCGAGGCTCTGGCAACGGCTTGGCGCCGATCCTGCTTGCTGCCGCGGAAGAAGGCTCGCTCGGTTGCGTTGAGCGGCTTGAACATGAACATGCGCTGAAAGCCGAACTTGATGCTCACTGGGCGGCGCGACCAGTCGCGCTGGCGCGCCACAATGGCGGCATGGCGCTGGTGCTCGAGGATCCCGGGGGTACGCCGGTCGATCGGCTGCTGGCGGACCATTGGAGATATCGCATTTCCTGCGCATCGCGATCCCGCTTGCGGAGGTGCTCCGCCAAGTGCATGCGCGAGGCCTCATCCACAAGGATATCAAGCCAGCCAATATCCTGATGGATACGGCAAGCGGCAGCGTGTGGCTGACGGGGTTCGGCATTGCCTCGCGTCTGCCGCGCGAGCATCAGGCCCCGGCCCCACCAGAGGTGATCGCGGGGACGCTCGCCTACATGGCGCCGGAACAAACCGGCAGGATGAACCGTTCGGTGGATTCCCGGAGCGATCTCTATGCTCTGGGCGTCACCCTTTACGAGATGTTGACGGGGCATCTCCCCTTCACCGCCGCCGATCCGATGGAGTGGGTTCACTGCCACATCGCCCGCCAACCGCTGCCGCCCAACGAGCGGCTCGCAGGCGTCCCCGGGGCGCTCTCGGCAATTGTGATGAAGCTCCTCGCCAAGACCGCCGAGGAGCGCTACCAGACCGCCTCCGGCCTCGAAGTCGATCTTCGACGGTGCCTTGGGGAATGGGAGAAGCATCGTCGCATCGATCCGTTCCCGCTGGGCACGCACGACCCGCCCGACCGGCTGCTGATCCCGGAGAAACTGTATGGGCGAGAGCGCGAGATTGATGCCCTGCTCGCAGCCTTCGACCGCGTCGTGGCCCACGGCACACCAGAACTCGTGCTCGTATCCGGTTATTCCGGCGTCGGCAAATCTTCCGTGGTTAATGAGCTGCACAAGGCGTTGGTTTCGCCGCGCGGCCTGTTCGCTTCCGGCAAGTTCGACCAATATAAGCGCGACATCCCGTACGCGACCTTGGCACAAGCCTTCCAGACCCTCGTCCGTCAGATCCTTGCCAAGAGCGAAGCGGAGGTGGGCCACTGGCGAGGCGCGCTGGAGGACGCGGTAGGCCCGAACGGCCAGCTTATCGTCAACCTCATCCCCGAGGTTGAGTTCGTCATCGGGAAACAGCCGCCCATTCCGGACCTTCCGCCGCAGGATGCGCAGAACCGCTTCCAGACAGTACTCCGACGCTTCCTCGGCGTGTTCGCGCGGCCGGAGCACCCCCTCGCATTGTTCCTCGACGATTTGCAATGGCTGGACGCGGCAACTCTCGAACTGCTGGAACAGTTGATCACCGATCCGGATGTGCGGCACTTCCTGCTGGTCGGGGCCTACCGCAACAACGAGGTCAGCCCGTCTCACCCGCTGATGCGGACGCTGGAGGCGATCCGCAAGGCGGGAGCGAGGATGCAAGAGATTGTGCTGGCACCCCTCGAGTTCGACGATGTCGGCCAACTCGTGGTCGATTCTCTGCACTGCAATCGGGATTCCGCGCATCCTCTGGCGCAGCTGGTGCACGAGAAAACTGGCGGCAATCCGTTCTTCGCAATCCAATTCCTCACGGGGCTGGCCGAGGAAGGGCTCCTCGCGTTCGATGCGGACGCGGCGACCTGGATCTCGGACTTAGCGCGCATCCGCGCCAAAGGCTACACCGACAACGTGGTGGATTTCATGGTCGCGAAGCTGAAGCGGTTGTCCGACACGACGCAGCAAGCACTCAAGCAACTCGCCTGTCTGGGGAACGTGGCCGAGATCGCCGCTCTGACCCTGGTTCGCGGGGTATCGGAAGAGGAGATCCACACGGCGCTCTGGGAGGCTGCCAGCACGGGGTTGATCCTCCGCCTGGACAGATCCTACGCGTTCCTCCACGACCGCGTTCAGGAGGCGGCCTACGCGCTCATCCCCGAAGACGAGCGGGCGGCAGCACATCTTCAGATTGGCCGAGTGCTTGCATCACAAGCACCGTCGGAGGAGCTAGAGGAGAAGATCTTCGAGATTGTGAACCAGCTCGACCGCGGTGCCACGCTGATCCATTCGAGGGAAGAGCGCGACCGGGTCGCCGAGCTCAATCTTATGCAGGCAAGCGCGCAAAGACTTCAACGGCCTACGCCTCAGCGCTGACCTATCTCGCCGCCGGTCGCGCACTGCTGACGGAGGACAGTTGGGAGCAGCAATACGAGCTCATCTTTTCGATTGAGTACCACCAGGCCGAGTGCGAGCTGCTGACCGCCGATCTGGCGGCGGCGGAAGAACGGCTCATCATGCTTTCGCACCGCGCTGGAAACCTCATCGACATCGCCGCCGTGGCCTGCTTGCAGCTGACGCTGTATACGACCTTGGATCGGAGCGACCGCGGCGTGGAGGTATGCCTTGCATATCTCCAAAGAGGTGGTGTGCACTGGTTGCCGCATCCGACCGCGGACGAGGTCCGGCACGAATATGATCGGATATGGCAACAGGTCGGGAGCCGCTCGATAGAAGAACTCGTCGACCTGCCTTTGATGACCAATGCCGAGGTCCGCGCCACTCTCGATGTTCTGACAGAGGTCGTGACGCCTGCCTTGTTTACCGACGAGAACCTGCTCTCACTCGTGATTTGCCGGATGGTCAATCTCAGCCTCGAGCACGGCAACAGCGATGGATCGTGCTTCGCTTATGTCTGGCTTGGCATGGTTCTCGGACCGCATTTTGGCGACTACCGGGCTGGATATCGATTCGGCAGCCTTGGTTACGATCTGGTGGAGAAGCGCGGACTGCATCGCTACCAAGCCCGTGCCTACATGTCCTTCGGGAATCTTGTTATGCCTTGGACGCGCCACGTCCAAACCGGCCGCGATTTGGTGCGTCGCGCCTTCGACGCCGCAAGCAAGATCGGCGACCTTACCTTTGCGGCTTACAGCTGCAACAACCTGAACACGAATCTTATCGCTAGCGGAGAACCGCTCGGCGATGCGCAACGCGAAGCCGAAAATGGACTCGACTTCGCGCGGAAGGCACGGTTTGGTCTCGTTATCGATATTATCACCGCCCAGCTCGGGCTAATCCGGACCCTGCGCGGCCTGACCGCAGAATTCGGCTCCTTCAATGATGGACGGTTCAACGAGAGCCCGTTCGAAGATCATTTGCAGAGTGATCCACGTTTGGCGCTTCCCGAATGCTGGTATTGGGTCCGTAAGCTGCAAGCGCGCGTCTACGCAAACGACTATGCTTCCGCGATCGAGGCAGCATCGAAGGCGCAGCAGCTTCTCTGGACGTCGCCCTCATTCTTTGAGGTGGCCGAGTTCCATTTTTATGATGCAGTCGCGCGAGCAGCACAGTGCGACGCGGCATCAGCCAGCGAGCGCGCCCGCCATCTGGAGATGCTGGCCGCCCATCACAAGCAGCTCGAGGTGTGGGCGGAGAACTGCCCCGAGAATTTCGCGAACCGTGCCGCGCTGATCGGCGCCGAGATTGCGCGTCTCGAAGGGCGAGACGCGGATGCAATGCGTCTGTTCGAAGAGGCCATTCGCTCGGCAGCTGAGAACGGCTTCGTACAGAACGAGGGCCTGGCCCATGAAGTGGCCGCGCGCTTCTATGCGGCGCGCGGCGCCGAGACGATCGCCCATGCCTGTTTGCGGGAGGCGCGGCGTTGCTATCTTCGCTGGGGCGCGTTCGGCAAGACGCGGCAACTCGAACAGCTTCATCCGCATCTCCGCGACGCTCCAGTCGCAGCATCTCCCACCACTACCATTGGCGCGCCGGTCGAGCAGCTGGATGTCGGAACGGTGCTCAAGGCCGCGCAGGCGGTGTCCGGCGAAATCGTCCTCGGCAAGCTCATCGAGACGCTACTGCGGATCGCGGTCGAGCATGCCGGCGCCGAGCGTGGCCTGCTCATCCTGTTCTCGGCCGGCGAGCCACGGATCGCAGCGGAAGCGACGACCGGCCGCGGCCAGTTTGAGGTTACGCTTCGCGACGCGGCCCCGTCACCGGCCGAGCTTCTCGAATCCGTGCTCCACACGGTGATCCGGACGCGGGAGAGCGTCATCCTTGATGACGCCTCGACGCAGAATCCGTTCTCGGCGGATGAGTACCTCCGTCAGAACGGTTCCTGAACCTAGGCTTCTAGCCTTTCCGCTGAGATCGCCAGTTTTTAATGAAGGTCCTGTCGATCAGGGCGCGGGCATACAACAACCCTCGTGCCTTGCGGCTGCGTCTCGGCGATCAGCCGCCGCGAGACGGATTCCGCTTCCCTCGGGCCTCTTCGTAGACCTTCTTCATCAAGGTCTGCAGCGGGCTCCAGCAAATTTCACAGAGGTCGCGGTTGTCGTCCGGCATGAGCTGCTTGTCACCGCTGGCGCCATTGATATGGACGCGAGCCCAGCCCAGATTATTGTCCGCTTCGCGAAAACAGCAATCGCAAACAAACGTGGTTTTCGTACCCATTGGGGTCTCCCGCTTGCCGCATTTGATATGATGCAGAAGGCAGGACCGTTTCAATAAAAAACGGCAGCGAAAAGCCCGTCCGATGCACGTCTTCAGATTGCAGGGAACTATCTTCCGGTCCGCAATTTAACGAACCGTGCCGATTCCCCTTCGGCATAACGAGGCAAATACAAGCGCCTGACGGCCTCAGCTCTCCCCGCGCTGGGGCCGTTCTTTTGGCCGTTTCGCTGGAGCGGTCATTTGTTCCTCCGAAAGCTTCGAGTGCAACTCGGAACGGGAAACAGGGTCGCGCCCTCAGGCCCGAACCGTTCAGGGGCGCTCCGGTTGTGTGAGCTAGTTCATATGTGCGGTGCGGCAGCCTGAGTTACCAACGCGCAAGCTGGCCTTGTCCGGGCGCGGTTGGTCTGACGGAGCGTTTAGTCCGGCAACCAGTGGCCTGGATAGGAGCGGCGGTTTTTCTCAGGCCGGGGAGTTTTGCCGTGAGGTACATTTGGTCTTTCGCTTTTGTCGCAGCGTTCGCATTCAGCGAACCGGGCTTCGCCCAAAAGCTCGTCGATCCGAATACTGTTGCTCCCGAATATCGCGAAGCCGCGTTGAAGCGGCGAGCCGAGCAAATCAAGGTGGTGGAATGCAACCACAGGGCCGACGAGGCCAAAGTCCTGCCGAGAGATCGGGCAGCCCACGTCAATCAATGCCTGGAAGCTGCCAGCGAAAGATAAAGCCGGCCGGGCGTCGGATGTGGATTTAAAAAGGCCCGGGCCTGCGCCGGTGCCATTACTGCTTATCGAATCCTCACCCGATGCGATCGCTATTGGGCGGGAATCACGTTGCAGTTGGTGCGGCCCGACATCAGGCAATCCTGCATTTTGCTGCTCGCGGTCAATTCGTGCGCCAGCCACAGCCCCACCGCCAGTAGGACGACGGCAATCGCCAGTCCCGCAATCGCGGGGCGCCGGCTTCCACCTTGGTCGGGGTCGGTCATCGTCTTGTCATTCCCGTAAAACACCCGCAGCCAGCTATCGCATCGCGGCTTGCCGACACCGCGACCATCAAGCCTTCTCCGATCGGCGGGTCAAGATGTCGACCTACCGGCTTGGCGCCCTCATGGAACCAATGACGCCAGATTCGGTTAAATGGTTCGATGTTTGGATCGAATTCCAGCTATTTCGGTTTGCCGATTTGCGGATTGTGACGGGGGCGCGACGAACGCATGAGATATACCGGGGGTTACGGGCGGCGTTTTCCAATTCTGATTGTCCTGTGCATCGTCGCAATCTCGCTCGGCGGATGCTTCGAGGGCCCAAGGGCGACAAGGGCGATCCGGGTCCCGCAGGGCCGCCGGGGCCTCAAGGCGAGCAAGGCAAGGCGGGGCCTGCGGGGCTACCGGGAAAAGACGGCAAGGATGGAATACAGGGCCCGGCCGGCCCCAGCAGTGCGGTTTATGCCAAATCCATCGGCCGCGACGCCTGCGGCTCGATCGGATGCACTTCGGAATGTGCGACGGGCGAGATCGTGGCTTCGGTAACCTGTCTATCGAACGAAGGTGCCATCCTGCAGCCCAGCATCCGGACCGGCGGCGTCTGGACCGCATCCTGTCCGACGCCATCCACCGGAATGGTGCTGCTCTACTCCAAGAAATAGCCGCGGCTTCATTTACCTCACTATCAGCGGCTCCGCAGCATCTCGCGGGGATTGTTCCGATGGCCTTAAGGTGAGGACCTATCGTCGTTCGCTCTGGACGAGCGCAGACGGCCGCAGTAAGTTCTCAAATGATCAACGCAAATGACGATGCCTGTTAGGGTTTTCCGCGTCGCCGGTTACGAGATCGAATCCTCCTGGTATCTCCGGGATCTCCGTCGTCTCGCCAGGGACTTCACATGACGAATGGACTTTATTCCATTCATATCCGGATGCTCGACGGGGTGAAGGGCCGGGCCAGCGGCATCATTATCCTCAGGGATGGCGTGCTGCTCGGCGGCGACCCTTATTTCTGGTCGGTCGGCTCCTACACCGTCGGAAACGGAACCTGGAAGGGCGATCTGGTCACCAACCAGCACACGCCGTCCAGAACCAACCTGACGAGCCCGTTATTTGGTAGCCGGGAGGTCGCGTCGGGCTTTTCCGGAACATTCGGGGATGGCGATTCCGAGGTTTTCGGCACCACGCTGGCGGGCAGCCGAAGTCTCAGTTTTCAGGCGACATTGCGCCGGCTAGCAGATATTTGATGGCTTCCCCGTCCGGGCGGCTGTACACCGCTCGTGATCGCGCAGGCGGCTTTTTCTGGCCCGCGCGAACGCGACCGCACAGCCGATCGTCTCACAGCAAACAATGAAAGCGACAAGGCCCGTTCAATGAGTGGATTCAAGGAACCTAGCTTCGCGGACCGGCAGAAGGCGGCGCAGGAAGCCAGGAAGAGCATCCTCAACAAGTTTCGCAGCCAGCCGGGTCTCGACGACCCCGCGGTGGCGCAGCGGCGCGCCGAGCGCGAGGCGCAGGCCGCCGAACGCGCCAAGGCCAAACTGGCGCGCGAGGCCGCCAAAGCGGAGAAGCTACGCCTTGAGGCCGAGGCTGCAGAGCAGGCCGCCGCCCAGCTCGCGCGCGAAAAGGAAGAGGCCGCGGCAAGAGAAGTGGCGCTTGAGGCCGAACGCAAGGCAGCGCGCGATGCCCGCTATGCCGCGCGCAAGAAGCGAAAATAGTTAACGGTTTCGAAAGGGGCCTATCGCCCGAGACCTGACAGGCCCGCCCCGGGTTGAGGCGAGCCTGCGGATGTCGAAGCGCGGCGCTTAGTTCTTCTTCATTCCGTCGTCTTTTTTCATGGTGTCCTTCTTCATTCCGTCGTCCTTCTTCATGGTGTCCTTGGACATGGTGTCCTTTTTCATCGTGTCCTTGGACATCGTGTCCTTTTTCATGCCGTCATCCTTGCCCATCTTGTCCTGGGCGAAGGCGGCCGGCGCAAGCGCCAGACTGAGTGAAACGGCGGCGGCAGATATTCCGAGCGCAATGCGGGTGCTGATGGTCATGGGTGGTCATCCTTTGAACAGTTTGAAGCGACTGATGCCGCTATGTTAACGACGGACCCGCGATGGCGTTTGTTACCCGCGTTTGATTTTTTTCGCATTGACGGGCATTTAACCTACTCTGAGGGGGTCATCCGGTCTGCGAAAATCGTGTTGGTGCGTGCGCGCGGGCAAATCCGCAAGTGTGCGTCGCAGCAATGGAGGGGTTCGACCGGCTTCGATCTCGATTATCAGACTAGATAAAGCCAGGGCAGAGACCGGCTAGTATGTCTTCAACGCCAATCCGCGCCCTCCAATCCAAAAAACTTTCCAGGAGAGAGTTCTATGCTCACACGCCGCCATGTCCTCGTTTCCACGCTTGCCGCACCCGCCATCCTGCGCTTCGGGATCGGAACGGCCCACGCGGCGACGACGCTGAAAATCTCCCACCAGTTTCCCGGCGGCACCATCGACAAAGGCGATTTCCGCGACCGGCTGTGCCGGGTGTTCGCCGCTGAAGTTGCAAAGCGCAGCGGCGGCGAGATTGCAGCCGAAGTCTATCCGAACTCCTCGCTGATCAAGACCAACGCGCAATTCTCGGCGATGCGCAAAGGCGCGCTCGATATCAGCCTGTATCCCATGCCCTACGCGGGCGGCGAATTGCCGGAGACCAATATCGGCCTGATGCCGGGTCTGGTGTCGACCTACGATCAGGGCCTGAGCTGGAAAAACAAGCCTATCGGCAAGGCGCTGACGGATTTCCTGGCCGACAAGGGTATCATCCTCCTGACCTGGGTCTGGCAGGCCGGCGGCGTCGCCAGCCGCTCGAAGGCGATCGTCGCCCCGGAAGACGCCAAGGGCCTCAAGGTGCGCGGCGGCTCGCGCGAGATGGACATGGTGCTGCAGACCGCCGGCGCAGCGGTGCTGTCGGTCCCGTCAAACGAAATCTACACGTCGATGCAGACCGGCGCCTGCGACGCCGGCATCACCTCCTCCACCAGCCTGATCTCGTTCCGGCTCGAGGAGGTCGCGAAGTCGCTGACCTCGGGCGCCAACGCCTCCTACTGGTTCATGCTGGAGCCACTGATGATGTCGAAATCGATTTTCGACGGTCTGCCGAAAAGTCAGCAGGACATCATCCTGGCGGTCGGCCAGGAGCTCGATGCGTACGGCAAGAAAGGCGCGCAGGACGACGACGTCGAAGTCGCCAAGGTCTATGAAAAGGCCGGCGCCAAAGTCAGCGTGCTCGACGCAGCCACCGTCGGCAAGTGGCGCGACATCGCCCGCGATACCGCGTGGAAGGACTACGGCGCGAAAACCGCGACCGCGGCCAACCTGCTGAAACTCGCCTCCGACGTTTCCGCATGATGCATGGTCCGCTTCCGGATCAAACCGAACGTTCCAGCGCGGCGGGCAACACCCTGGTCGCGGCGCTGGAGCGCGGGCTTGCGGTCTGCAACAATGTCATTATGTTTTTAGCCGCCATCGCGCTGATCGCAGCCTGCGTCATCCTTAGCGACAGCGTGCTGGGCCGCGCGCTGTTTCACAGCGCGAACTACTGGCAGGACGAAGCGGCGGTATTTCTCCTGGTCGGCGCCACCTTCATGACGGCGGCCTATGTGCAGGGACAGCGCGGCCATATCGGCATCGAGGCGTTCGTCGGCCTGCTGCCGCCGATGGTCAATCGCATCAGGCTATGGCTGGTCGATGTCGCGAGCTTCCTGTTCTGCACCTTCTTCGCCTGGAAATCCTGGACGCTCGCCCATGAGGCCTGGGCCGACGGACAAGTGTCGAACTCGATGTGGTCGCCGCCGCTCGCCATTCCCTACGGCCTGATGGCGTCAGGCATGACGCTGTTGTGCGTGCAGATCCTGTTGCAGATCATCATTCCCTTCTCTGGGACTGCGCGGCGATGACCGTCCTTGGAATCGGCATCAGTTACGGCCTCGCCACGCTGGTTGCGATGTTCTCGGGCATGCCGATTGCGTTTGCGCTGGGCGCGGTCGCGGTGGTGTTCATGGGCATTTATATGCCGGCGGCCTCGCTGGATACCGTGACCCAGAACGTTTACGAGGAGATGGCCTCGATCACGCTGCTGGCGATTCCGCTGTTCATCCTCAAGGGCGCGGCGATCGGCAAATCCCGTGCCGGCCAGGATCTCTATTCGGCGCTGCACGCCTGGCTGCATCGGGTGCCTGGCGGGCTCGGCGTCGCCAACGTGTTCGCCTGCGCGCTGTTCGCGGCGATGGCGGGATCGTCCCCCGCCACCTGCTCGGCGATCGGCTCGGCCGGCATACCCGAGATGCGCAAGCGCGGCTATTCCGGCGGATTCGCCGCCGGCATCATCGCCGCCGGCGGCACCCTCGGGATCCTGCTGCCGCCTTCGATCACCATGATCCTGTTCGCGGTCGCGGCGGAAAAATCCTTAGGGAGACTGTTCCTTGCCGGCATCGGTCCCGGCCTGCTGCTGGTCTCTCTGTTCGGCGCCTATGCGGTGATCCAGTTTCGTAAAGAGTATGCCGTCGCCAGCGCGCTGTACCAGAAGAACGGCACGACTTCGGCCATTCTGACCCGCGACGATTTTACCATGGCCCAGCGATTCAATGTTCTGCCGCGGGTGCTGCCGTTCGTGCTGCTGCTGACCGGGGTCATGATCGCGCTCTATGGCGGCTTTGCCACGCCTTCGGAAACCGCCGGGCTCGGCGGGCTGCTTGCGCTGGTGCTGATCGCGCTGATCTACAGCGTGTGGCGGCCTTCCGATCTGGCGCCGATCCTGAAATCGACGATCCGCGAATCCACCATGCTGATGATGATCATCGGCATGTCGCTGCTCTATTCCTATGTGATGAGCTACCTGCACATCTCGCAATCGGTCGCGGAATTGATTGTCGCCATGCAGCTGCCGCGCTGGGAATTGCTGGCGGCGATCCTGGTCATGGTCGTGGTGCTCGGCTTCTTCCTGCCGCCGGTGTCGATCATCCTGATGACCGCGCCGATCATCCTGCCGCCGCTGCGCGCCGCCCACTTCGATATCATCTGGTTCGGCATCGTCATGACCATCGTGATGGAACTGGGCCTCATTCACCCGCCGGTGGGACTGAATATCTTCGTCATTCGCAGCGTCGCGCCGGATATTCCGTTGAGCGAGGTGATCTGGGGCACCCTGCCCTTCGTGCTGCTGATGATGTTCGCCGTGGTGGTGCTGTGCTTCGTGCCGGAGATTTCGACGTATCTTCCCGATCTCGTGATGGGGCCGGATGGGGGAAGGTAGCGTTGCAGCCGCAACTTGAGCAAAGGCGCTTTTCGCGCCGCGCTCACATGCGACGCTGGACACGGCGCGAGGGCGCGCCTTTGCCCACCCCTTTAATTCGAATTTCAAACAGCAGATACGACTTCGCAATCTCGCGGCGCAATGCGCCCGAGGTTTGCTGAAAAGTTTCCTTAGGCCCTCCGATCAGAGGGCGCGGGGATACCGGACGCCGATGCGCCCGCGGCAAAAATTGCGCGTATAATGCGCCACGGTCACACCGGAAACACCCGGCATCCCCGCGCAATGGTTTTACGACTTATGTCGTGCTCTCCCCGGCGATCGGCTTTTTTGCCACCGTCACCTGCGGGACCTACCGCAAGCTTGACACCAGCGTCGAGATGTCAGGACCACACGCCTTGGCCGTCCGCAAGCTGCATCGCCCGTCTCGCGCGCCGCCTGCGTCCATCACAGCCCATCCCTACGTTCGTGACGTTCGCGAAACGCCCCTCCGAGTGGAACGGGATGCGATCGATTTAGACTGATTTGCTGTTTCTGAAAATCCGAATATTTTTTTCGGAGGGGCTTGACGGACTTTGGGTGATTTGCCCGTCAGGCAGACTTGTTGAATGAGCTCAACAAATTGCCTTCTTGCGCGCAACACGTTTGACGGTTGCTACGACTGCGCCCGCACCTTCGCATTCAACGCCGATACCACCCGGCTCACCGGCGGCCGGCTGAGCAGCCGGCTGACCTCATTGGTCGCCCCCAGCAACTTCGTCATGTCGACCCCGGTCGCGATGCCCATGCCCTCGAGCATGTAGACCACATCCTCGGTCGCGACATTCCCGGTAGCGCCCGGCGCGTAGGGACAGCCGCCGAGGCCGCCGGCGGCGGAATCGATCACACGGGCGCCCTCCTCCATCCCCGCGTAGAGATTGGCCAGCGCCTGGCCATAGGTGTCGTGGAAATGCATCGCGAGGTTGGCCATCGGCACGGCGCCGGCCACTGCGCGCAACAGATGCCGCGCCTTGAGCGGCGTGCCGACGCCGATGGTGTCGCCGAGCGAGATTTCGTAGCAGCCGAGCTCCCACAACTTGCTCGCGACGTCGACCACCGCCTGCGGCTTCACCTCGCCGTCAAAGGGGCAACCGAGCACGCAGGAAATATAGCCGCGCACCTTGATGCCGTCGGCCCTGGCGCTGGCCACGACCGGCCTGAAGCGCTCGATCGAACTCGGCAACCCCGCAGTTGATATTGGCGCGCGAAAACCCTTCCGAGGCCGAGGCAAACACAGCGATCACCCTGGCGCCGGCCGCGCGCGCCGCCTCGTAACCCCGTTCGTTCGGAACCAGCACGTGGAACTCGCTGTCGGAGCGACGGTTGACGCCGCGCAGCACTTGGTCCGAATTCACCATCTGCGGGATCGCCTTCGGCGACACAAACGCCCCGACCTCGACGGTATGCAGCCCGGCACCGACCAGCGCCTCGATGAACGCAATGCGGTCGGCGACGCTCACCGGCGTCTTTTCGTTTTGCAGGCCGTCGCGCGGGCCGACTTCGACGATGCGCACGGAATCGCTCATGCGGGCCTCACAAGATTGCTCACGACGCTGTCGGCTCGACCTCGGCGAGTTCGACGCCCTCTTGCACGATATCGCCGACCTTGCATTTGATCACCTTGAGCACGCCCGCGAACGGCGCGCGCAGGGTCTGCTCCATCTTCATCACTTCGAGGGTGAGAATGGGCGCACCCTTCTCCAGGGTCGCGCCGACTTCCGCCTGCAACGCCACCACGGTACCGGGCAACGGTGCAATGATCTTATCCTCGCCGACCTGCTCTTCGTCGTCGCCGCCGAACGGATCGACCCAGTGCAGGTCGAAGCGGCCGTTGCGGGTTCGCAGATACAGTTCATGGCCTTCGACGACAGCGACGATGTGCGATTTCATGCCGTCGAGCGTCAGATCGAACCCGCCGGCATCCCTGGAGGCGTATGCAAAGGCAAAATCGCGCTCGCCGATCGACAGCGTCGCGGGACCGTTGCCATATAGCAGGCCTGCCTCTTGTTCGGTCCCCTGCCCGTGGCGGAACGTAAACACCCGCTGCCGCCGGCCCACCGGCATCCAGCCCGCTGTTCGCCACGGCGAATACGCTTCGCCTCGCGCAGCTTTCGCTTCTTCGTTCAGGATCGCCGTCACGGCCGCGCAAAGTTCGAG
This sequence comes from uncultured Alphaproteobacteria bacterium, assembly GCA_963761895.1. Classification (GTDB taxonomy): domain Bacteria; phylum Pseudomonadota; class Alphaproteobacteria; order Rhizobiales; family Xanthobacteraceae; genus Bradyrhizobium. The sequence goes on along the minus strand of CAVXIL010000003.1, from coordinate 2,483,213 downwards.
ATCGCCGGGCTCCTGAGCCGCCGGCGTCAGGTTTTTCAGTTCACGTTCGATAAAACCGGTGTCGATGGCATTGGCGCGGACGTCCGGATGCGTCAACAGCGCCGACAGGAAGGCAATGTTGGTGACGATGCCGCGCACGTCGGCGTCCTCAAGCCCGCGGTTGAGCCGGTCGATCGCAGCGTCGCGGGTCGGCGCCCACGCAATCACCTTGGCCAGCATGGCGTCGTAGTGCGGCGAGACCGCATCGCCCTCGCGGTAGCCGGCATCGATGCGCAGGCCGTTCGAGGGTTCCGGCATCCGCCAGGTCCTGATACGGCCGACCGACGGCATGAAATTCCTGTGCGGATTTTCCGCATAGACCCGCGCCTCGATGGCGTGCCCGTTCAATTTGATCTCATCCTGCGCCAGCGGCAATTTTTCGCCGAAGGCGACGCGCAACTGCCATTCCACGAGATCGATGCCGGTGATCAGTTCGGTGACGGGATGCTCGACCTGCAGCCGCGTGTTCATCTCGATGAAGAACACGTCCTTGCCGTCGGAAACAAACTCGATGGTGCCGGCACCGACATAATTGACCGCGCCGGCGGCCTTGCGCGCCGCGGCGCAGACCGCTTCGCGCTTGCCGGCATCGAGCGTCGGCGATGGCGCTTCCTCGATCACCTTCTGATGCCGCCGCTGCAGGGTGCATTCGCGCTCGAACAGCGACAGCAGATTGCCGTGGCTGTCGCCGATGATCTGGACCTCGATGTGTCTGGGATTGTCGACGAATTTCTCGATCAGCATGCGGTCGTCGCCGAAGGCTGCCTTGGCCTCGCGCTTGGCGCTGGTGAGCGCGGCGGCAAGCTCGCCGGCCGAGTGCACGATGCGCATGCCGCGGCCGCCGCCGCCGGCCGAGGCCTTGACCAGGACGGGAAAGCCGATTTTGTCGGCCGCCCTCGCCAGCGTCGCCTCATCCTGGGCTTCGCCGTGATAGCCCGGCACCAGCGGCACGCCGGCCTTTTCCATCAGCATTTTGGAGCCGGATTTCGAGCCCATCGCCTTGATCATCCCGGCGGTCGGGCCGACGAAGACCAATCCCGCTTCTGAACACGCTTGCGCGAATTCGGCGCTCTCGGACAGAAAGCCGTAGCCGGGATGAACGGCTTCGGCGCCGCTCTGGCGCGCCGCTTCGATCACGCGATCGATGTTGAGATAGCTGTCCCGCGCCCGCGCCGGTCCGAGCAGCACGGCCTCATCGGCCATCGCGACATGCATGGCGTCGCGGTCGGCTTCGGAATAAACCGCGACCGTGCGCAAGCCCATGGCCCTGGCGGTGCGGATCACGCGGCAGGCGATCTCGCCGCGATTGGCGATCAGCAGGGTGCGAAACCGCCGGTACTGTGCGGGGCGATCCATCGTCACATCCTGAACAGGCCGAAACGAGTGGCTTCGATCGGCGCGTTGGCCGCGGCCGAAAGTCCGAGACCGAGCACCAGCCTTGTATCGGCGGGATCGATCACGCCGTCATCCCAGAGCCGGGCGGTGGCATAATAGGGATTGCCCTGGGCCTCAAACTGCGCCCGGGTCGGTGCGCGAAATTCGTCCTCCTCCTCGACAGACCAGGTGCCGCCCTTGGCCTCAATATTGTCGCGCCGCAACTGGCTCAGCACCATCGCCGCCTGCTCGCCGCCCATCACCGATATCCGGGCGTTGGGCCACATCCAGAGGAAGCGCGGGCTGTAGGCTCGACCGCACATCCCGTAATTGCCGGCTCCGTAGGAGCCGCCGATCACGACGGTGAATTTCGGCACCGCCGCGGTCGCCACCGCCGTCACCAGCTTGGCGCCGTCGCGTGCGATGCCGCCGGCCTCGTATTTCTTGCCGACCATGAAGCCGGTGATGTTTTGCAGGAACACCAGCGGGATATTGCGCTGGCAGCACAGCTCGATGAAATGCGCGCCCTTCAGCGAGCTTTCGCTGAACAGGATGCCGTTGTTGGCGATGATCCCGACCGGATAGCCCCAGATATGCGCGAAACCGCAGATCAGGGTCTGGCCGTATAGTTTCTTGAATTCGTCGAACTCGGAGCCGTCGACCAGCCGCGCGATGATGTCGTGCACGTCGAACGGCTTGCGCCCATCGGCGGAGACCACGCCATAGATTTCCTCCGGCGCAAACAGCGGTTCGCGCGGCTCGCGCATGTTCAAACCGGTGCGCACAGGCGGTTTCAGCGTAGCGACGATGCGCCGGGCAATCCCGATCGCATGGCCGTCGTTCTGGGCGTAGTGATCGGTGACGCCGGATTGCCGTGAGTGCACGTCGGCACCGCCCAGTTCCTCCGCGGTGACCACCTCGCCGGTGGCGGCCTTCACCAGCGGCGGTCCGCCGAGGAAGATCGTGCCCTGATTGCGCACGATGATGCTTTCGTCCGACATCGCCGGGACGTAGGCGCCGCCGGCTGTGCAGGAGCCCATCACGATCGCAATCTGTGGAATGCCCTGCGCCGACATCTGCGCCTGATTGTAGAAGATGCGGCCGAAATGCCGCTCGTCGGGGAAAATCTCGTCCTGCTGGGGCAAAAACGCGCCGCCGGAATCGACCATGTAAACGCAGGGCAGATTGTTCTGCCGCGCGATGTCCTGGGCGCGCAGGTGCTTTTTCACCGTCATCGGATAATAGGTGCCGCCCTTGATGGTGGCGTCGTTGGCAACGATCATACACTCGCGCCCGGATATCCGCCCCACGCCGGTGATGATGCTCGCGGAGTGCACGTCGCCGCCGTAGAGGCCATAGGCCGCCAGCGGCGACAATTCCAGGAAGGCGGTTCCCGGATCGATCAAGAGATCGACGCGCTCGCGCGCCAGCATCTTGCCGCGCGACGTGTGCCTGATACGCGAGGCTTCGCCACCGCCGCCAGCCACCTGATCGAGCTTCTCGCGCAGTTCGACAACCAGCGCCCGCATCGCCTCGGCGTTGCGGGCAAAGTCGGACGAAGCGGGGTCGGTGCTGGAATGGAGCGGCATGGGCCTTCGGTCGTCTATTGTGCGCCGCAATCTGCGCATTGAGCTGGCGCCATGGTGTCATCGCGCCACTGCCTTAGGCAACCCAGAACTTGCGCTCCAAGGGAATGCCAAGACAGGTCAAGACAGGCCAGGCCAGGACAGGCTTTCAGCTATGGCCGCCCTAATGGGTCCAGGGTTCGCCGCGCCGGAACGCAAAGTTGTCGGCGTAGGCGGCCTGCGGGCGTACCGGCTCCTTCGGCTCAATGACCTGATAGGGAATGCCCTCGCGCTCGCAATAGGCCACCGCCTCTTCCTTGGTCTGGAAGTGAATGGTGAGCTCCTGCTTCATGTCGCCGGAGCTGGTCCAGCCCATCAGAGGCTCGATCACGCGAGGCTGTTCGGGCTCGTAATCGAGCTGCCATTCCTTGGTCTTGGCGGTCCCCGATTGCATCGCGTTTTTGGCGGGCTTAAAGATGCGTGCGGTCATGGAAGATCAGGTCCCGTGGGAAATGCGACATGGAAGCGCGTGGTGGAAACGGCCCGGATAGTATAGAGACACCTTTCAGGAATTTGATCGGTGATTCCCGGCCTGAATGTTACACTCTCCGCACCGATATAGTCGTTATGCTGCGCTGTGACAATCTCGGCCGCGCCCGCGGCTGACCGCTGTCCTGCCGCCCGAACATCTCGAACGCATCACTTCGAAACGGTAGCCATGAAAATTAACGCAACCCTGCCTGAAAAAGGACGCGACCTCCGGCTCGACCTGTTTCGCGGGGTCGCCAATTGGGCGATTTTTCTGGATCATATTCCCGACAACGTCGTGAACTGGATCACCACGCGTAATTACGGCTTCAGCGACGCTGCGGACCTCTTCGTCTTTATTTCGGGCTATACCGCCTCCTTCGTCTACGCCCGGATGATGCTGGAACGCGGATTCATCGTCGGCGCCACCCGCTTGACCAAGCGGGTCTGGCAGCTCTACGTCGCTCACATTATCCTGTTCGTGATCTATATCGTTTCGATCGGGTATGTCGCGCAGCGCTACAGCGACCCGGAGATTATCAACGAGTTCAACGTGGCAGGCCTGGTCGACAGCGCGGTCGAAACGCTGCGCCAGGGATTGTTGCTGAAATTCAAGCCGGTCAATCTCGACGTGCTGCCGCTTTATATCGTGCTGATGGGACTGTTTCCGCCGGTGCTGTGGATGATGCTGCGCCGGCCCAATTTGACGATGCTGGCTTCGATTGCGCTGTGGCTCGCGGCCCGGCAGTTCGGCTGGAACCTGCCGGCCTATCCTGCCGGGACATGGTACTTCAACCCGTACTGCTGGCAGGTGCTGTTTGTGTTCGGCTCCTGGTGCGCGCTCGGCGGGGCGAGGCGATCCATGTCGATCATCGATTCGCCCTTCACGCTCTATTTTTGCATCGCCTATCTGATCTTTGCGCTTGTTATGACCATGGCAGGCAAGTTTCCGGATTTCGGCGCGATGTTCCCGCATTGGCTCTACTCAACCTTCAATCCCAACGACAAGACCAATCTCGCACCCTACCGGTTCCTGCATTTCGTGGTGATTGTGATTATGGTCATCAGGTTCGTCCCCAAGAACTGGGCGGGGCTGGAGTGGAAGATGTTCGATCCCTTGATCGTCTGCGGTCAGCAATCGCTTGCGGTGTTCTGCGTCGGCGTCTTCCTCAGCTTTGTCGGGCATTTCGAATTGATGATGAGTTCGGGCTCGCTGTTCGCGCAGATTTTCGTCAGCGTGACCGGAATAGCGATCATGACCATCGTCGCCTACTACATTTCCTGGTCGAAAAGGCAGGACAAGCCGCTTCCCAAATCGGCGCCCGCGGCGGCCAAGGCCAGCTGATCCCGGCAGCGGTTGCGGTCAGGCGGGCCGTGTGTTCGCCATGACCGTTGCCGCGACGTCGGTATCCGAATTTCGCTGCCTAACCGCGGGGTTTGGTGACCAACCGGCCCCTCGAGGAAATCCCGCTCCACTCGGTGGACCAGCCGACTTCCGAGGCAGGAGCCCGCGCGGAATTATTCCGGCTTCGCTTTCCCTGCACCGCGAAGGCGGCACCCTGCGGGTCCATGCATCGGGCGAACCAGCTGCCGCCCGGCAACTCGAGCGGTGCCTCGAGGATCTGGCCGCCGGCGCTTTTCACGCGCTCCGCGGCCGCGTCGAGATCGTCGATATTGAAGTAGTAAAGCCAGAATGGGACCGGCTCTGCCGGACGCTTGGCGAGCATGCCGCCGACCGTCTGCCCGCCAGCGGCGAATAACTGGTAGGTATCCGTCGGACCGATTTCGCTGTCCGCTTTCTGCCAGCCGAAAATCTCGCCGTAGAAAGGGAACACCTTCTCCCAATCGGTGGCGAGCAACTCATGCCAGCCCACGCGCCCGAGCCCATCCGGCTCGGCGGATTGGGGTTGGTCGGGCTTCAGCCCCGTGACCAACGCAAGCGTTGCCATTTGCGGGTCCGCGACGACCGAAATGCGACCGATGTTGCTGTCCGTCGGCGGGACATACACGGCTCCGCCGAGACGCTTGATTCGGCCGGCCGTAGCATCGACGTCGTTGACGCCGACATACCCCATCCACCGCGGCGTCGCGCCCAATTTCCTCGCCTCCTCCGGCAGGCCCATGAGCCCGCTCACCGAAGCTTCCCCAGCGGTGAACAGGGTGTAGGCCAGCTCGGGCGTCGAGGCGTCGTGCGCGTCCCAGCCGACGACTTCGGCGTAGAAAGCCCTTGCGGCCGCCATGTCTGTCGTCATCAGTTCGTACCAGACGAAACGTCCGGGGTAATCGACCATGTCCGTTTCTTCGTTCGAGCCCGCAAGCCGTCGCGGCGCATCATTCAGAGGCTAGGTCCTTGCCAGCATCGATGCAATTTATCAATTGTTTGATGGACAACGACGAACCGTGGCTCGCGCTACTGGCGACGCCTGATCTGCGAGTGTTGAAGCCATCGGGAACGGATGATGGATGTTGCGGTTGAATAGACAGCGCCGCAGTCGTTGATGAACAACTCGTTCATGAACATGAAGATCCGGAACCGGATTGGGCGCGCAGTATGCTGACCCGTCTTGCATGGTACATTCGCAAAGCGTACACTCAGCACACTGAACTCTAACATCTTTACAAGTCTATGGAGGATGCGAATATGCCACGGGTGAAGCAGGCTTCGAAGCCAAAGCGTGGGACGAAAGCCGTTCCGGTGTTGGGTGCTGCCGGTTTGACTTTCTCACTAGTGGGCGGCGCATCCGCAGCGGCGGTGCCGACACAGGACGTGCCACGGACGCCGAACATTGCACCGACTCACGAATTCACTCTCGGTGAAGAAGAAATCTCCGACGTCAGCCTGGCGACGTTCTACGTCTTCGACAAGGAGAACACCGGAGCGACACAGGGCAACGTACAGGTAGCTTACCGTGCTTGCGGCGGTTGCCGAGGCTGCAGGGGTTGCCGCGCTTGCAGAGGCTGCCGGTGCGGCGTTGGCTGCGGCGTTGGTGGAGCCTGCTGTGCATCGTGGGGAGGCTGCCGCTGGTGCTAGATCAGACCGCTTTCCGCTCAATTCAATAAACGAAGATCATCATGGCCGGGTTCGACAAGGTCGACCCGGCCAATCCATGTTTTCTTTGCAGTGCGGGCCAGATACGCTCGGTGGCGCGCCCGCACATGACCGCCAAGTGGGCCGCAAACCTTGTCGAGAAAAGCAAGCGCCGGAGCTGGACGAGGCAATTCCAGTGGTCGGAGATTACGCCCTGCAAAAGCGAGCGGGAGCGGCAAAAAAGCTGCGGGTGCTGACGTCGTGACTGGGAATCGCAGAACCAGTCCCAAGCCCAACGTCAACAAAGAGATTCCGCAGTTCGCGCCGAATTTCACCGTCTATGTGCTGCCGCCCGACGTCGTCTGCCTGTACTCCGAAGACCGAAAGTTCTTTCTTCACGGCGAGCTTTATTGCGCGCTGGCCTCGGCCATCGGAAAAGGCGGAAAGAGTTTTCCGGAGCTCGTTCGCGAGCTGGAGCGGAATTTTCCGTCCGACAAGATCGAGGAAGCTCTGAAGCGGCTCATCGAGCGCCGCTATATTGTCCCGGCATCGCCCTCCTCCGCCGGCGCCGTGGCCGGCTATTGGGCGAGCCTCGGCCTGCCGCCCGGAATCGCGGAGCAAAATCTGGGGAATTGTCGCGTCCGCGTTCAATCGATCGACGTGCAGGGCGCGACCGAACTTGGTGCGGCGCTGAGTGCACTCGGCGTTCAGGTCGTGAAGCGTTCCCCCGACTTCACGGTCATGCTGGTGAACGACTATCTCGAACGGCGACTGGCTGAATTGAACCAGCAGCATGTGTCGGAGCGTACGCCCTGGCTGCTGGTCCAGCCCTCCGGCGCTTTTCCCCTGGTGGGGCCGGTGTTCAGACCGGGCGAGAGCGCCTGCTGGACCTGCCTTTTCGATCGCATGATACGCAATCGTGAGGTCAAGGGCTTTCTCGACCGCGCACCGGCGCGCGCTGTCGCCGTTTCAACCCTCGCCCGCAACACGCTCGGACAAAGCTCCGTCCAGTTCGCAGCGGTCGAAATCGCAAAAGCGATCGCCAGCGGATTCCGCACCGAGTTGAACGATCACATCGTCAGTCTCGACCTGCTGGGCTCGACCATGGTGAAGCATTACGTGCCGGCCCGCCCGCAATGTCCGACCTGCGGCCGCAAAAAGCTGCTGGACCCGCGCCGGGCACCGGAGCCGATCGAGCTTGGCCCCGGCGCCAAGCTGATCATGACCAGCGGGGGATATCGGACGGTGTCGTCGCGGGCCACGGTGGCGCGTTTCCGAAAGCATGTGAGCCCTCTCACCGGTGTGGTCACGCGGCTGGAGCGGATCGAAGCCGACTTGCCCATGAACACCAACTACTATGCGGCGCACAATTTTTCGGGACCGGCGCTTAACGTCGATCAGCTCAGGGCGGGACTGAGTGGCGGCAGTTTCGGCAAGGGCAGCACCGCCGAACAGGGTGAAGCCAGCGCGCTGATGGAGGCGATCGAGCGCTATTCCGGGATTTTCCAGGGCGACGAGATCAGAGCGACGCGGCGCTTCACGGATTTCCCGCCGGGCGACGCAATTCCCCCCAACGAGGTCCTGCTCTACAGCGTCGCGCAATACCGGACGGACCCGACACCGACGTCCGACATGACCGATTCCCATGTCGTTCCGGCTCCATTCGATCCATCGGCCAGGATCGAATGGTCGCCGGTCTGGTCGCTGCGCGACCAACGCTTCAAATATCTTCCGACCAGCCTGTTGTATTTTTTCTACGGTGGTGGCCCTGCCGCCTTCAACGCGGATTCCAACGGCTGCGCGGCGGGCAACACGCTGGAGGAGGCCATTGTCCAGGGATTCCTCGAACTGGTGGAACGGGATTCCTACGCGATCTGGTGGTACAATCGATTGCAACGGGCGGAAGTGGACCTCGGCCAATTCGACGACTCCTACGTCCGCGACCTGCAAACCCAGCTGTCCGACACCGGGCGCCGGCTCTGGGTGCTCGACGTCACCAGCGATCTTGGCATTCCGACCTATGTGGCGATATCGCACTGGATGAAGAACGGTCAGGAAAATATCGAGTTCGGCTCCGGCGCGCACTTCGATAAGCGCATTGCCGTGCTGCGTGCATTGACTGAGCTGAACCAATTCCTGTCGATCGGTCTGATGGGCGGCGGAACCGGCGAGAAATCGAGCCTCGACGGCACCACGCCATTGCGTCTGCAAGACCATCCCTTTTTGACGCCGAGCGGCAATCCAATGATCCAACCGGGCTCCGACGTGAAGTTCGGCCCGCTCGACAACACCCGCGATCAGGTCATCGCCTGCGTCGATATCGCTACTCGCGCGGGCCTCGATTTCCTCGTCCTCAATCAGACCCGGCCCGACATCGAAGTGCCCATCGTCAGGGTAATCGTCCCGGGACTGCGGCATTTCTATCGCCGCTTCGCACCGGGCCGGCTTTACGATATTCCGGTAAAACTCGGATTGCTCGATCGGCCGCGGTTGGAGAGCGAACTCACGCCGTTTCTCCCCCATACCTGAGGGTCACCGGCTTGCGCGCTCCCGGAAAAAACAAAGGCCGGCGGATCGCGCCCCCAGCCATTTCCGCCCGGCTGACCGGACACATCACGCTCGAAGCGCACCCGGACGGAAGTCTCCTCGCCTGTTTCAATGGCCATGCGGTCGGCCTGGGAAAGTTCAGCGCCGGCGCGGTGGATAGAGCGCAGGAGCTTCGCACAGGCCTGCCACTGGGTTCGTTTGCCTCCGACGGCCTGGTCGACAAGGAAATCGATCTGTTGGTCCGTCGACTGGCCCGGCGCGGTCTTGTGGAGTACCGCTTCGGGCGCTCGGCCGACGACATGGACCAGGTCGTTATCGAACCGCAGGTTCCCGATTATTGGCCGCAAACGCCAAAGCTCGGCGATGCCGACATGATCGTGCTGTCGCGGTTTGCCTACCTGCGACGCCGCGGCAATGAGATGGTGCTGGAATTGCCGCGCGCCGGTGCGTTGTTCAGGATTTGCGACGCGAAGGTTGCAACCACCCTCGCCTTGCTGTCTACGCCGCGGCAAATCAAGCAGTTCCGGCGGCACGACGGTTTTCCGGGGATCGAGCTTCTCGCCTTGCTGCTGGATTGCCAGATCCTTTTCAAGGTCGACGCTGGCAGCGGTGAAGGCCTGCGACCGGCCGAGGGCGACGATCATCTCGTTCTCTGGGACTTTCACGATCTCCTGTTCCACACGCGCATCACGGAAGGCCGGCAGGCCAATCCGCTGGGCGGGCTTTTTCCGTATGCGGGCGTGATAGCTCCGCCGCCGGCGGTGCGGCCGAGCTGGCCCGGGAAACAAATAGATCTAGACGAGCTTTCGACCGCACCTTCGCAGACCATCTCGCCGATCGCAAAGCTGCTGCGTGAACGCCATTCAACGCGCGATTTCGACGACCAGCAGCCGATCACGCTCGCCGAGCTTTCGCGGTTTCTCGACGGCACCGCGCGGGTCCAGTCGAAATGGCAAAGCACGCTCGACTTTGGCGATGCCGCCCCAGTGGTCGCCTACACCGCTAGGCCATATCCGTCCGGCGGCAGTGCTTACGAGCTCGAGCTCTATCTGACCGTCGCCAATTGCGAAGGGCTCGAACGCGGGTTCTATCATTACGACGCCGACCGGCACGCGCTGGTGCCGATCGGCGTACGCTCTCAAGAGTTCGACGCGCTGTTGGCGTCAGCCGAATTTGCAATGGACGCGCCCGCCTCGCCCCAGATCCTGATCACGATCGCTGCGCGCTTCGACCGGGTTTCATGGAAATACAGCTCGATCGCCTATTCGCTCATTTTGAAGGATGTCGGCGTCTTGATCCAGACGCTCTACCTGATGGCGACCGATATGGGACTTGCCGGGTGTGCGATCGGGACCAGCAATATCGACTTGTTCGCGAAGATGACCGGGATCGAGTTCCACGTCGAAGGCCCGGTCGGTCAATTTGCAATCGGTCGCGGCAGCAAACCGGAAGCGTCCAACTAGCGGCGGATGCTGTCTTCTCATCACAACACAAAAGGCCGCGCCGCATCGGAGCGCGGGCTCTGATATTCGTTGATTCCAATCAATCGGAACACACTCCACCCGCGGTAAAAACACGCCGCCCGGTTGAAAATAGCCTGCGCGGGCAAACATAACATCAGCTGATCGCCGCCCTGGAGGACACGTACATGCCGACCCACTTTCATGCGATCGTTTGGATCGACCATTCGCAGGCCAAAATCTTTCACGTCGGTCTGTCCGGCGACGACGAGATGATCTTGCATCCGCGCCTGCCCACCCGGCACCTTCACCACAAGGCCAACTCGATCGGCAGCGGGCATGCCGGGTTTGACAAGGAGTTTTTTGGGCAGGTCCTGAACGCCATCAGCGATGCCGGCGAAATCCTGATTGTTGGCCCCGCCGGCGCGAAAACCGAACTCGCCAAATACCTCCGCGAGCAGCACTCAACAATCGGCGATCGGATCGTCGCGGTGGAAGCCGCCGATCATCCCAGCGACCCCGAGATTGTGGCCTACGCCAGGAAATTTTTTAAGATCGCTCCCGCGAGAGTGGGAGGGCCGAACGAGAGATAAAGTCGTTGCGGCTCCGGGGGCTTCCCTCATCGCTCCGGCGATGATGTGTGCGCCCGCCCCTCTCAACGTTGCGGAACAATCCGTTAATTCAACGTTCTCTGGCTGATGAGAACGTCATGGGGGGCGTCCGGCGACGAGCCGACGACAGGCGTCCAGGGGACTCGGCTTCAGGTCCGCGCCTCGCCTAGATCCAGCGGTGTTGGTGCCGAACCACGTCGGCGAGGTATTTCCTGCAAGACTGGTCGTAAACCAGGCCTATAATGAATGCCCACATGACCGAACCTCGTTGTTTGATCGAGGTCGTTGATAGCGGGTCCCGGTTGCAGGTCGGCTTCGTCGGTTCCGGAAAATGGTTTCATCGGGAATACCCCGGCGAAACAGGCCAGAAGCCAGTCGAGCCCGGACCGTCGATTAAGCGGCGGGGCCGTATCTCCGCTCAGCTTCAATCGTCAATCCTTTTCCTACGGCCCCGAACGTGTCTCCGTCCACGGTTCGAGCCGATGGAACCATCGCAGTAATCGCCTTGCGCACATGGGGAAGTTGGACCGAGCCACCTGTCAAGAATACGGCGTCGATTTCGCCGGCATCAAGCTGGGCCTGTTCGAGACAGATCTTGATGCGTGCGCCAATGCGGGCGGCCAGTTGCCTGGTATGACTGACAAGCTCGGTTCGGGTGATATCAACATCGAGGTCAGGCTGAATCCAGCCCAATGGGATGTTCGCCCGCCGAGCATCCGACAAGGCGATTTTCGCTTCTTCGATTTCCATCGCCAGCGTATGACCGCGCTGTTCCTCCAGCACGCGCACCAGCCGGTCCAGCAATTCCGGCTGCCTGACCTCCTGGCGAACCTGGCGCACCTCGGACATCACCTTTTGCTCGTACATGCGGTTAATGTTCGCCCATGTCGCCAGATCGTGGAAATAGCCTGAGGGCACGTCGAGGCCGGCACGCTTCATGGCGCTGCGGTAACCGAGCAACGGCATCACGACACCCAGGCTGAGCTGACGATCGAAATCGGTACCACCGACCCGGACACCATCGTTTGCCAGAATGTCTGTCCTGCGGTCGATCTGGGAATGCCGTTCAGGACTGAGGCGCACTATGGAAAAATCCGACGTTCCACCGCCGATGTCGGCAATAAGCGCTATTTCCTCGCAGGTAATTTGACGCTCATAATCCAGCGCGGCGGCGATTGGCTCGAATTGGAATGTCACGTCGGCGAAGCCGATGTCCTGCGCGATACCGCGCAGTGTCTGCTCGGCTTTGCGGTCGGCCGCGGGATCGTTGTCGACGAAATGAACGGGTCGGCCATGAACCAGGTTGCACAGTTCACGGCCTGTCGCCTGTTCGGCGCGCCGCTTTACGGCGCCCAGATAGTAAGCGATCACATCGCGAAAACTCGTGCGTTCGCGCCCGAGCTTGGTCGTCTCGTCGATCAGCGCCGTGCCGAGCACGGATTTGAGGCTTCTCATCAAGCGGCCGGGTGCACCGTCGACGTAAGCTTCGATCGCTTTACGGCCGATGACGACCGCACTATCGACTTCGTAGAAGATCGCACTTGGAATTGTCGTGTGCCCGGTTTCCAGCACCGCGAGCGCCGGCACATTGCCCACAATGGTCCCCAGCGTCGTGTTCGACGTGCCGAAATCGAGCCCGCAATTTGACATCGTCGCTCCAGGAAGGAGCTCCGTCTACACAGTTTGGGGCTGCCGATCCATGCTTATCTTCTCGCCATCGCAAATGCCCCCGGCGCTGAGGTTCCGGTCGAGGCACAAGATCTAGGCCCGCCGGATTCTCTGTTGTCACCGAACTCCGGGCTAGCGTCGTCCCGGCCGCGATCGCTTATACGATCCGCTCGGGATTGACAAAATCCGCCGGCTCGACTCGCACTGCAAGATTCCCGGTGATTACGGTTTGCGCCGCACGCGATCGGCCGACACCGGTGATCCCTGAAGTTGTAATGAACCTTCTGATGAACAGCATCCAGGCCATGAGTTGCGTCAGAGGCCGTCCTCGCGAACTGCGGATACGAACGCTCGAGCACGGGTCCGATCAGATACGTGTCGCGGTGGAGGATTCCGGTCCCGGAATCGAGCCCGAAAATATCGACCGGTTGTTCAACGCCTTCTTCACGACCAAGCCGGACGGCATGGGTATGGGGTTGTCGATCTGCCGATCCATTGTCGAGCGGCATGGCGGTCGAATATGGGCCAGTCGCAATCCCGGGCGGGCATTACAGTTGAGTTCATATTGCCCGTATGTCGAAAGACGGCATCGTAGATGAACCCCTCTGTGGGTCGAGGAGCACAAGGACGAATAACATCAGGACCGAAGTATTGTCAGAGTTGATCCGCGATCGGCACGTCTGCTCGATCCGCCCTGTGGCTGGCCGAGACACGGGCTGGACTACTCGGATGGGGGTTTTCCACTGCGCCCCTTTAGGGCATCGTCAATGCATCGGATGAGCGATTGCCCGTCGAACGGCTTGTGCAGAAAGCAAACGGCTCCTGCGCTTAGCACCCGGGTGCGGACCTCGTCGTTCGGATAGGCCGTAATGAAGATCGTCGGAATACTCAAACCTAAGTCGACCAGACGATCTTGCAGCTCGACCCCGTTAATACCTGGCATTTGGACATCAGAAATCAGACACGAAGTTTCCGCTCCCAGCGGCGATTGCAGAAACGCGCTCGCAGAGGCAAACGTGCAGGTCAGAAATCCATGAGATTTCACAAAGCTTTCTATTGCCGCCCGGACAACACTGTCATCGTCGACAATCGAGATTAGCGGAGTTTTGTTCAATTAACCGGTCCATCGCTTGAATGCAGAGCACGTCTGCAGGAAGCGCAAATATGCCACTCGGGCTAGTACTGCCGATATCATCCATATGTGTTACATCTCCACCTTCAGGTCTCTTGGGGCAATTTGCCTCGTACCCCCAGGGACTCGGCCATGACCACCAGGTCCGCCAAGGACTTGGCGCCCAACTTTCTCATGACCTTACCCCGGTGAATTTTGGCGGTGACCTGGCTGATTTCCAATCTGCTGGCGATCTGCTTGTTCATGAGCCCGTCGGTCACCAAAGCCATGATTTGTTTTTCCCGCGCGGTCAAAGTCACATATCTGGCACGGAGGTCCTCGGTATCCCTTTCATTGTCGCGCCTCTTTCGATCGCGATCGAGCGCCCTCGTCACGGCGTCGAGCAAATCCTGATCGCGAAACGGTTTTGTCAGAAAGTCGATGGCTCCCGCCTTCATGGCTTTCACCGACATCGGGATATCGCCATGTCCTGTGATGAAAATGATGGGAATCGAAAGGCCCGCATTGGCGAGTTCGGCCTGGAGATCCAGGCCGCTCAACCCCGGCAACCTGATATCGAGCACCAGGCAGCCAGGAATCGCGGGGAGACTCGACTGTAGCAAGTCCGTTGCGGATTCAAACAGCTGGACTTGCTGGCCGACCGACATGAGGAGGCTGCTGATCGCTCCCCGCACGATTGGATCGTCATCGACGATGAAGACGATCGAATCCTTTGAGAAATCCGCTCGCTCGGATGGAACTTTGCGGCCTGTCATGACGCAGCCTCGCATGCAACGGCATCAAGCGTCGAAACCAAAGCGGCATGGCGCCGAACTGCTGTCCGTCTGCCGCGAGCTGCCACGACTGGACGCCATGCCGACGGGCCAATTCCAATCTTGCAGGATTTGGCGGAACTCAGTCTCTTGAGACGCTGCCGCCTACAAGGCCCGACCGAGCCGGCGGTCCGATTGGGCATTCCAGTCAACATCCGTTGGTGCTCGAGCGCGCGCGATGAGATCGACGGCCCGCGTGAGCGCCGGGCGCTGACAAGTACCGCAGTACGATAAGCCAGCGAATTCATGATCGCTCGCCGATGGACGCCAATATTGGGGCGCCCATAACTTTAAAGAAGCACTAGAAAGAGACACTCGCCGTTTCGGCCTGCGCCGCGCGGCGATTTCTGCAACAAAATTCTGCGATATTGGAGGGCTGGTCGTCAACCACCGTCGTGCGAAGCTGATCGTTGCCGCGCTGCCACCATGACGCGATGTTCGCCATCAGGCACACGCAATCGGCGCCTGCGGTGCTGGTTGATATCGATATCGGCTATCGCGCTCATAGACGCATGTCGACAGCCTTGAGGCGAGTCAAACGCGACCGACACGCTGATCGCCGTGAGCCAGGGTGTCCGGCGCATTTTGGGTCGGAAGAATCGAGAATTGCCGCGCCGCAGGCTGCATCCCTTGCGGACTACAATTTCCCCCGAGTCACCGATCGAGAACGTCCGCACCATCGCCGAGGTAAAGCATACCCGAGTGCTCGTTTAATTGATGCGGACATCGGCCCCGACCCGATCGAGATGGGACGGACGCTACCGGATCTCGTAACACCTAAGTATGCATTTCCCCATCTCTTGTTATGTTGTGACCTCCTCCAAGTACAACAGGAACAACCCCTAGCGTGATAGGGCGGCCGACCTCTGTAGCGTTAGTGTGCCGGCGAGGGTGACACAGATGTTTGCAATGTTTCTTCGATGCAATCGTTGCTCGTTCTAAAGTGCTACGTCGTCGTCCGAGAGCCTTCGCGCACGCGGTTCGCGCTAAGGGCCGGCCCCATCGACGTACGCCTCGAACATGGAGCGATTGGGTGATCTTGAAACAGCGCAACAGAAGTCAATGAATTCAGGAGAGTCCAGCATGGCGAACTCTAAGACCGCCGCACACGAATCCACGCCCACTGATTTAAGGAGGTCCGCCTCAGTGCATTTCCCGACTTCGTCAACGAGGCTTGGACAAAGGTCTGTTCCGAACACACAGATGCTGCCAACTTCGTGGAATGAACCGGTGGCGCTCCTGGCCGACATTGACGGCGTACCGACGCTGATTCGTTTCCTCGCCACAGATCTGCCCGCGGAAATGCAATTTAACGACGGCTATTTTGTCTCCAAGGACACTGACATTCATTCGCTGCTGTCGAACGCACTTGAGAAGGTGGCTGAAACGGTGTTGCGCGTGGGATCACTGGAGCTCGATCTCATCGGTCGAACTGCGAAGCGTGGCGACCGCGCGATCGATCTGCGGCCGCGCGAGTTCCATTTGCTCAAATACATGATGCAACAGAGCGACCAATTGCTGACGCGAGCAACCCTCTTGAAAGACGTGTGGCACTATAAATTCGTTCCCGAAACGAACCTTGTCGATGTTCATATGGGCCGGCTGCGCCGCAAGGTCGACGGGCCAGATGACGTTCCCATGATTCGCAATGTCCGCGGCGCAGGATTCGTTCTAAGTGCGACTCCAACCTACAAGGTCTTGCTCCACGAAGATGCAACTCGAATTTAGGAGGTCCACAGTCTCGGCGATGGAAGAGCGCATGTAAGCGTCGCCGCCAATCGCACGGAAGCCGCAATATGTCGGAATCCCGATCTTTCCGTCGCGGTCATTTCGGACCGATCAGAATCGACGAATTGTTTCCGTCATCCGCTGGAAAAACGTCAAGGCAATCGCCTTCGCGATTTAACGCCTCAAGGCAAAGCCACAGGAATGCGGTCGGCATCGATGCACAGATGACGAAGGATCATGTTTGTGGAATGCTTTTCGCGAAGATCAAGCCGTTCGTCCGCCATCAGATCGGTCTGCAGAAGAATGGACAATGTGTACTGATTGGATATGTGATATGAGCAGACGCTGACGATGCTGATGTGCAATTCAATCATATCGATTCCGGGTCGAAACTGCCCTTCCCGCGATCCCTTCTTGTACAGCTTGTCGAGCGTTGCGGGAATGCGATTGTAAAGCTTCTTGATGATGGGCGACCTTTTCAGATGAGCCGCCCGGTGAACATTCTCGCTGGCGGCGAGCGAAATCAGATCCGGCGCCGCCAGAAATCCTCTGAATGTCGATCGTACAAACTCCCTGATCCGCGCAACCGGATCGAGCGAGAGCACATGAGGATCGTCCTGCGCCTCACGAAGCTTGAGATAGACGCTCTCCAAGGCGGCTAGAAAGAGCCCGTCCTTGTTTCCGAAATAGAGATAAATGAGGTTCTTGTTGACCTTGGACCGCGATGCAATCTGATCGATCCGGGCACCGTCGAAGCCTTTGCGCGAAAATTCCTTGGTCGCTGCTGCGAGAATTGTAGCGCGCGACCGATCTGATTTTCGCTGACCCTTCGCCGGCCCGCGCTAAAAAAGTTAGAATCGCAGCGAGGGGAAACAATAAGTTAGTTGGTCGGGGCAGCTGGATTCGAACCAACGACCTGCAGTACCCAAAACTGCCGCGCTACCAGGCTGCGCTATACCCCGATAATCCCGGAAACGACGTCGATACACGCTTAAAGCGCGGCCAGCAAGGCACGGCAGCGGCCTCAATGGCCGTTAAACAGCGGATACCCGACGCGGTCGCCGGGTTCGATGCCGTATTTTTTTGCCGTGCCCGCGATCACCTCCAGCACGCCCTTGGCCAGTCCCCGCGACGGGATGATCTTGGTCGATAGCGGCTCGGTATTCTCGGCTATGCGCAGGATCCGGCCATCGGCCCGGATGAAAATCATGTCGAGCGAGATGTAGGTATTCTTCATCCACATCGACACTTCCTGTTCGGGGGAGAAATCGAACAGCATCCCCTTCCCGTCCGCCAGTTCCTTGCGGTACATCAGCCCGGTTTCCTTCTCTTGTTCGGTCGTTGCCATCTCGACCGAGAAAACCTGCACGCCTGTCTTGGTGACAATCTCGAGCGGCTGGACGCTCTCCGCCCGTGCGCCCGAGCCCGTGAAAGCACAAAGCGCGACCGTGGCGGCGACGCAAACCCAAAGCCGCGCCCGCAGGCGAAGCCGACCAATACCTCGACAGAAACTCATGACCAACGCTTACCCCAGCCGTGAAGGATTTCGCTTACGCACACACCGACCCTAGCCCGATGATCGTGGCAAATACCAGACCATGGGAACCGGCTCGCGGCGCGATTTTCGGCGCCGGGCTGGATTTGTGCATCGAGAGGCGTTGGAAGGGCGCCGCAATCAGTGCGACGACAGGCCCGGTGAGCCGGCTTCGGGCTGAATTTCGGCAGCCATCATGCCTTTGGAGCCGGGCCCGAACCGCACCAGCACGTACTGGCCGGGGCGCAGTTCGGTCATCCCGAACCGGCGCAATGTCTCCATATGCACGAAAATATCCGGCGTGCCCTCGCCGCAGGTGAGAAAACCGAATCCGCGCAGCCGGTTGAACCACTTGACCTGGGCCCGCTCCAGACCGCTGGTCGGGGTGACGCTGACATGGGTTCGCGGCGGCAGCATTTGCGCCGGATGGATCGCGGTGGATTCGTCCATCGATAGAATCCGGAACGCCTGATAGCCCTTGGCGCGCTGCACGCATTCGCAGACCAGCCGTGCGCCTTCATAGGCGGTTTGATAGCCGTCGCGCCTAAGCACCGTGACGTGCAAAAGCACATCCGGCCAGCCATTGTCGGGAACGATAAAGCCGTAGCCCTTTGATGCATCGAACCATTTGATGACACCGGAGATTTCGACAAGGTTGGCCGCGGCTTCGCCGAGGCCCGACAACGCATCGAAGGCGGGATCGCGCTCGGCGCCGCCTGCAAATTCGCTCGGTCCAAGCCTGTTCGGTCCGGTCCCGCCTGGCGGGCCCCCGAGCTTCTTGGACTCAAAACCGTCCGACCCCATGACCCCGGACCTCACACATCATTGACGGCCCGCCATTTTAAGTGACGGTGCCGGAACACGCGCCCATCCATCACGACTGATGATGACGCCACCCGAATCTCTCGAATCAAAAGATAACACTACCGGTTGCGGCGCATAGATAAAAAACTGGTCTGCCGGGAACTATGAACAGCCTTGCGCAGCCGCGAATCAACTTGGCGTCAATTGCCTACGAACGGTCCAAGCGTCTCCCCGATGTCGTGCCTAATGACCAGGTCGGCAATATCGTCCTGTTCGGTGGGCTCGTTGTTGATGATCACCAGCCTGGCGCCGCAGTTTTTCGCCAGCATCGGAAACCCGGCAGCCGGCCACACCACCAGCGACGATCCGATCGCCAGGAACAGGTCGCACTGCTGCGCAAGCTCGGTGGCGCGGCGCATGGCGTCTTCCGGCATCGCCTGCCCGAACGAGATGGTGGCGGTCTTGACCGGCTCGTCGCATGCGGAGCAGTCGGGCGCACCGCCCGTCGTCTCGAAGCTGCGCTTGACCCACGCCAGATCGTAAGCACGTCCGCAGCCGATGCAGCGGGCGTAAGTGGTATTGCCGTGGAGCTCGACGACGTCATCGGCCGCGAAACCCGACATCTGATGCAGATTGTCGATGTTCTGGGTGACGATGGCGGGAATCTTGCCGGCCTTGTAGAGCGAGGCTAGCGCGCGGTGGCCGCGCTCCGGCCGCGCCGCGGCGAAGGTCGGCTCCATCGCAAAACGCCGCCGCCAGGCCTCGTTGCGGGCCTCGAGGCTGGTTACGAATTCATCGAACGGAATCGGGCGGTTGCGGGTCCACAATCCGCCGGGTGAGCGGAAATCGGGAATGCCGGATTCGGTCGAAATGCCGGCGCCGGTGAAGGGAATGATAGTGGAGGCTTCGGCGATCATGTCGCCGAGTTGTTCCACGCCGCTGCGAAGATCCGGTGCGATCAATGCACTAATCCGAAAATGGAGCCACGCCGATTATAGCACGGCCGCCCGGATTGCCACCCTCGATGCAGCGAGGGTGTGAAAGCGCCGGCGCGCCTGGCGCGGTTTTCAGGCCGCTTGTGCGACCGGCTCCCTGGCTTCTTCGCTTTTCTTCTCGTCGCTCTTTTTGGTCTTTACGACTGGAGCCGGTTCCTGGGATTTTTTCACAGGTTTGCCGTACTGCGACAGTTTCTCCAGTTCCGTTTCCAGTTCGGCACGCCGCACCGCGACCTTTTCCATCAATTTGTCGGTGACGCTCTCGCGCAATGCTGCGAGTTCTTCGATGCTAAGTGAATCCAGATCGATTTTTGCCATGGAGCCCTCCCGTTTTCTTGTCGCTACCGGGAAGGCACGCAGGCCACAAGGACAGCGGCGATCTTATCCACCGCGAACCTCTGATGCACGTTACGCACAGCCATCACAATCCCGCAACGCCTTGTCCCAATTCACGCCCCAATCGGAGCCGCCAATAGGCATGGGACAAGAATCAAAAGGGATGGGCATGATCGAACCGCAAGACAACCTCGCTCGCGAGCGGGAAGAAATCGCAAGCCGGATTGCAAACTTCAAAGCCACCCAGGAAAAATTCCAGCGCGAGCGCGCGGAATATTTTGTCACCACGCTGGAAAACGCCCGCCGAACAGCGCAGCGGCCTCCGCATCGGTCCTGGAGCGACCAGTCAAGCGCGCTCTAAGTCTTCCGCCGCCTTGCGCTTGCCGATTTTCGTGGCCAAATAATCCAATAAAAAAAGGCCCGGAGACGATGCTCCGGGCTTTTCGATTACCAGCGATGGCGCCAGTAGCGGTGGCCGTAATACGGTCCGCCGCCGTAATAGGCGTAAGGCCCATATCCGGGTCCGTAATACGCCGGCCCGTACCCGTAGCCATAGTACCCGTAGCCCGGCCCATAGTAATACGCGCCCGCTGCGCCGGCCGCGAGTGCGCCTGCGGCCACGCCGAAAGCAAGACCAGGGCCGAAGCCCCGTGCTTCGGCAGGCGCCGAGGCGGTCATGGTGGTTGCGGCAACGGTGGCAATCGTCGCCAGAACTGCCAGGGTTTTTCTCATGCGGATCTCCTCCATTTTCCGAATACCCGCGTGACAACGCAGAGCTTTTTCAATGGTTGCAGCGGAACCCGGTTCCAACCCCAAATCGTCGTTCGCCGCATGAAGCACAGGTGTGCGGCAGGCGGAACGAAAAACCAACGGTGAAGTTATCTTGCCAAGTGCGGCAGCAGCGAAAGCGCTGAAGCATGAAACCCCCGTCAGTATCCTCGGATGCTGGCGGGGTTTTCAGTTTCTGCGCCTTTTGATGCGGTGAGTTCACAGCGCTCACGCTGGCCTGCGCCGGGTTACGATATCCCTGCGCACCCTGCTCAACTCATGGATACGAAACTGAGTTCACTATTTTTTCGCGCGCTCAAGCCGCCCGATCTTGCGATCGAGGTGCCAGACTTCAACATCGCAGCCGCCGACGAACTGGCGTGCGGCCTGCAATGCCTCTGCGTCGGTATCTGCATCGATCGGTCTGTATGATGATACGCGGTTGTCTCCATCGATGAGGTAGGCTCGATAGGTCGGCATGCTGTTCTCCTCCGCGAAAACAACGCGCGAGAGAACAACGCCTGAGAAAAGGGAGCCATGCGGGAACCCGATGGAACCTGCGTAGCCGGAAACCGGCTAGAAATTATTGACGCATACGATACTGTGAATTTGCAAGACACCCGCCCGATTGGTGCGTGATGGATGTAGCTACTTTAAAAGAACAAGCAGAACGCTGCCGTCGGCTCGCCAAACATGCCGACCCCTTCACCCAACAGCGGCTGCTGGATCTCGCGTCGGAATACGACGCGAAAATCTCTCAGCTTGAACCGAAGCCTTCGGCGGCGTCGCGGATTTTGCGGAATGGAGAGTTGTAACCGCTCAGGAGGAAAGCCGGCTATCCCCGATGGGCAAATTCTTTATCGCGATAATCATCATAAGCATCGGCCTGGTGGTGGGCACTGCCCTCCTGGTTACCCACTTTTGACATTCTCTTCAGGAATTGAAGAGCGCCGCGAAGCGTCAGGTTGATCAGCACGTCGTGGTGCTTCATGCCCTTCCCGCCTTTCACCAGGCCCAAGTCCCGGATGACGCAGTAGTGACCATCGCTCATTCGAGCCAGACGGCAGTTTTTGAAATACAGCATGACGGAAGCATGCACTGCGGCGCGATTCCGTCAATTCTTGACAAGCATCGATTCCGTTTTGTTCTCAAAGAACGAACAGGGGGTGGATTTTCCGCCCGACACCAAACGTAAATTTTTCGCGAACAAAAGGCCACGCGGGCGTTCGCCGCATGGCCTTTGGAGGCACTGTCCCCTGAAGCCCTCCGAAGATTTTTCTGTCCCGGAGCTACGATACGGTCGCACCGGTCCGCCTTCCAAGGCCGAGAAGGGACAAACGAGGAACATTAGGCAAGCCGCCCGGAATAGATGTTCAATCAGCGGAACAATCTATCGCTGAGATGCTTGGCGCTCGCTCGCTTACTGCGGGCAGAGGAAACGTCATGGACGCATGGAGTGAATATCTAAAGAGACCAGGCGCTGATTACCGACCGGGTGTCAGAGACCATGACGACGACAGAAACGATCAAGGAATTCGCCGACATCGCCGCCAGCTTCCGCCACGACGCCGATGTTGAAGACGCGAACCCGACCTATAAACACTAATAGCCTCGCACAGCGAGAGCCTTCCAACAGACACGAATTGAATTGGCGGTGTGCGTCAGGCGGATACCCAGCGGCTCGTTGAACCTTTGCGCCAGTGAACAGACCAAGGGGTGCTGGGGAATTTGAGGGACCCAGTAATTAGCGCAACGCCGCCGAGCGAGCATATTCCGCTCAGGCGGCGTTGTTGTTAGTAAGCTTGTCCGCCCCCCAAAGACGCACTTTCCCGCTCGCGCGGCTTTGGCGTTTCAGAACACCGTGAGAACGACCCGAACTATGGCGCTGCCCATAGTGCCATTTTACTGCTATTGAAATTTTCGACCCAACAACGATCTCTTTTTCAATTTCCCCAAGGGAGCAACAACCATGCGTTATCTCCACACCATGCTGCGCGTGCGCAATCTCGACAGCGCGCTGAAATTCTATCAGGACGCGCTGGGATTGAAGGAAGTCCGCCGCGTCGACAACGACAAGGCAAAGTTCACGCTGGTGTTCTTGTGCGCCGCCGAAGACGAGGGCCTGCTGAAAGCGTCCAAGGGACGCGGCGCACCGCTGGTCGAACTCACCTACAACTGGGATGAGGAAAAATACGGCGAGGACCGCTATTTCGGCCACCTCGCTTATGAAGTCGATGACATCTACGCCACCTGCGATCGCCTGATGAAACTCGGCATCACCATCAACCGGCCGCCGCGCGACGGCCAGATGGCCTTTGTCCGCTCGCCGGATCTGCATTCGATAGAGCTGTTGCAGAAGGGCGATGCGAAGCCGCCGGCGGAGCCGTGGACTTCGATGCCGAACACCGGACATTGGTGAAGCTTTTCCGTTCTCGGAACTTGTCTTTCCCTTCTGCGTTCTTCTCAGGGTTGAGGAACATGGAGGCGAACATGGGACGAGGAATTCTGCTCTGGCTGCTTGGCGTACCGATACCGGTGATCATTTTGTTGTGGCTGTTCTTTGGCCACTGACCACAAGCGATTTTCGTTGGCGTAAAACAGGCTCTGCTGATGGCGGGGCCTGTTTTTTTCATAAAGCCCGTGTTGAAATCCGTATGCGGCGCGCGCTTTTTCGCAGGTTTTCCGGTATGACCCGCGGGAAGCGGATCAACAGGAGCGAGCCAGCGTGCCAAACGACAATCACGGACAACTCAAGATCTGGGGCCGGGCCAATTCGGTCAATGTCCAAAAAGTATTGTGGTGCCTGCGCGAACTCGATCTCGCCTATGAGCGCACTGATGCCGGCATGGCGTTCGGCCGCAACCAGGAGCCCGACTATCTCGCAATGAATCCGAACGGGCGAGTGCCGACCCTGGTCGATGGCGAGTTCGTGCTGTGGGAATCCAATTCGATCATGCGCTACCTCGTGCTCGCGTATCGCGAAGGCTCGCCGCTGTATCCGCAAGCGCCAAAACGTCGCGCCAGCGTCGACCGCTGGCTGGACTGGACGCTCTCGACAATTCAGCCGGTTGATCGTCCGGTGTTCTGGGCGCTGGTACGAACCCCGGTCGAGCAACGCGACATAGTCGCGATCCAGAAGGACGCCGACGCCGAGGCCGTGCAATGGCGCATCCTCGACACCCAGCTGGCGTCGCGGCGCTTCGTCGAAGGCGATGACTTCACCCTCGCCGATATCGCGCTCGGCACCTATGCCAGGCGCTGGTTCGGGGTCGAAGGCATCAGCAAACCGCGGCTTCCGCATCTCGAACGCTGGTTCGCAGAATTCGCCGCCCGACCCGGCTTTGCGCAATTCGTCGCGCCGCCGATGTCGTAAGCGCGCGGTTAGTAAAGACCCCGCCGTTCAAACCAGAAAACGCAGATGATCACGACCAGCGTGATGACCGCCACCAAAAGGCGCGTGGTCCAGCTCATGCGGCGGCTCACCCACCACAGCATCGCACAACTCATTATGACGGGAACGATAATATGGAGTTGCAATGGGCTCGCCCCGCTGCCGCTTTAGTGCCAGGCGCGGGAGCTGCCAGCCCCGATACTAACGGCGCCGCCGATCTTCACGCAGGTATCGGTGCCCTCGACTTTGACGAAGCCCGCACCATACGCAGCACATGAATTGCCGGTCGCGGTATCTTTCACCGGCAACTGCCTGACCGAAGTTGCCGGTTTGCCCGGCGTGGGAGTGCCGGACTGTTCAGCCGCCGCGATGGAGCCCGGCAGCACCGCAACGACGATCGCAAGCAGGATGTTTCGCATCCAGCCTTTTATCGCGGGCGCCCCGCTTTTGCTACCTGACGAACTTCACGCCGAACGACTTTCCGCGACGCCAGACCACCTCGCAGTTTCGTCCCGTTCGTGCGTCGCGGGCGAATGCCAGCCGCAACCTGGCTGGCAACGTGTTGGGATCATCGATCATGACCTTCGCACCGGTACTCGACATATCCTGCACCACGCATTGGCGCGCCGCGAAGCCGCCTTCGAGGGTGATCCACCCGGGTTGGTGCAGCGATTTGCGCGCTTCGCGCTTCTTGGTTGCGGCCATTTCAATACTCCCCAAGCTTCCTCCCTACTCTGCCGGGGCTTTAAAAACCGTTGCGAGTGCGGCACAATCGGAGATGTCAGGGGGGTGTCGGGGCCGCGTTCAATTGGCCGTCAAAACGGGCAATTCCCGACGGCTTGCCCGGTCGCGCAAACGCCACTATACGTTCGCCCGCCGCAATCGGGATCAGCCACCACGGTCCGGGTTCGGTACGGCGCCTCGCAACCTCAAAGCGTTGACTTGCCGAGCGTTTTTGTCTTTGACCAAAGCGAAACAGCCATGTCGCGACCGGACCGGTCTTGGCAAGGCGGACGTTTTCGCTCCCTTCGTCTATCGGTTAGGACGCCACCCTTTCACGGTGGAGAGAGCGGTTCGA
Organism: uncultured Alphaproteobacteria bacterium; assembly: GCA_963761895.1. Classification (GTDB taxonomy): domain Bacteria; phylum Pseudomonadota; class Alphaproteobacteria; order Rhizobiales; family Xanthobacteraceae; genus Bradyrhizobium. Next base: position 2,457,815 of record CAVXIL010000003.1, on the reverse strand, counting down.
TTCCGCTAGGGAGCGCCACCAGCCAAAATGGCCATTGAAATCAATGCAAAAATGTCGGCCAGTGACCCACTTTTTGGAACGGCTGTTCTGGTGGGTCACAAAATGCTGCCAAGCGGAGCGCTGCGACCCCGGGTGACATGCCGAATATAAACCCATGCTACACAAGCGAGTGAATCGGCCCCGAATCTCGACCCCTCGTATTGCCTCACCTGCGAATGTTACCCTGATGGCGCCCTTGCGGCGCACGATCCGATGTCGGCTGATCGGTCGCGCCAGTCGGCTTTCCCGGCTTGCTCGACGAGAGGGCTGTGAACGGGTCGGGCCCTACATATAACCCGAGCCGTCCACAGACCCGGACCATGGGGCAGCGGTCGCGGTGTCACCCAGCGGCTCCTGAGCGACCAAATGCTCGGCAGCCTTCCTCCTCAGCGCCCTCAGCAGACGCTGCACGATCGAATGCTGCCTCGCTCCGAACTGCTCGGGGTACCTCTCGCTCAGCCGACCGCCGATGGCGAGTGCAGTCAACTGCAGCTGCGCAGCGAGCCTGCCCTCGATCGTAGCAATATGCGGGTCGAGCTTGGACGGCATGCGAACCCTCGTCTTGTGGGGCCTATGGGGGCGCCGGTGCGTGGCACGCGGCTCGCCGAGCTGCACCGTCCTGCCGAGCGTCTTTGCAAAAGCGACCGCGGTCGCCGGCGCGGGGGGTCTGCAGGCGCGCTGCAGGCCCCGCGCGGCACGACGATCGACACGATTGCCGAGTTCCTCCCGGGTTGCCCGAATCTCGGCCAAGAGTGCGACCGGGTCGAGCGAGCGATACTGATCACGCAGCCGTTTCTTCACGGCCGCGGTCACCTTGGGATGCGCCAGCGCACGCTCGTAGGGCGTCGACGGGGCATGATAGCGCTTGATCACTTTCGCCCCTTCGCGGCGCTTCTCCTTCAGCTTGAACGAACGGCTGGAAGCCCGCTGCATAGAGGCGTCCCTCACGCGCGCCGTTTCGAGGCCGTCGAAGCGGCCATAGCCCCATCAGGCGGCGCACGACGGCACCGTTCTTCTGCTCGACGAACGCCTGATCGTTCTTCTTGTAGGCACGCGAGCGCGTCCAGTCGGCGCAACACGTGGCGCAACCGCATGCACGTCGGCGCCAAGCGATGTCGCCCGGTTTGGGCCGGTCGACAAATCTGCGCCCTGGTCAGGCGTCTTGCGCTGATCGCCAGCCTTCCCGCGTCCGTTGGCGACTGTTCTGAGCGATGCCGCCCTCGTCGCCTGGCTGGACCGACAGGGCATCCAAGATATCGCAACCGCAAGTACCCGCCGGCGCCAAGGATCTAGTCGCCGTCAATTCCAAGGATTTGTTTCGGCGGGGGCATGCAGTGGCTGAAGGTCAAGAAGTGGGAGTTGCGAGCTTGGGCATGCAAGGGTCGCACAACCTGCAACGCACGCAGTTGCGGTCGCCGCCCGGCACGCAGCCGCGTCACACACCCGTCACCGAGAGGGGCCCTAATGCTCGCGCGGGCTGCCACAGGCCCGCGCAACAAATTCCCCGGGCCCCCCGGATCGGAGCGGGGTTAGGCCCCGGCCGTCCCCACACCGGTTGGGGCTTCTCTTTGCGCCGCATCGGCACTGCGCTTGCCGATGGCGTTAGTGCGCGAATTTGGAATGAAGTGAAGGCCCATGGCCACCGCCCCGCCGTCCAAGCGAACGCTGAGCGCGCCCTCCCCCTCGCTCAAACACCAAACCCCGCCCGATAACGGCGGGGGTTTTTCTGCGCGAGTCCATATTCTCCCTTTGCACCAAAGCACCGCTCAGGTGCTGTAAACCCATCTGATTTAGAGGCTATCCGGATTTCCGTGTGGAATCCTTGACCGGAATCGACCAGGCTTTTCGGAACTATCGCACAAGGCCTGCCGGTCCCGAGCGGCCGGGCGACGAGCCCGGGCCGACGGCGCCGGCTAGTTGCTGCTAGTCGGCGCTAATGCTGACACCCAGTGAAAGGAGCCAAAAAGCGCTGCAGGTCCGCCTCGTTGGCCGGTGTACCTCCAGCAATCCCGAGCAACTTCGCATAATGAAGAGCGTTTTTAGCTCAGCGGCGCGGCCACGGCGGCGCGGTTGAACACAAGTGTGCGACCCGCGCTGGTGGGCTAAAAACGTGTTGGACTAAACCGCCGGGCACGGCAGCGCCACAGCTATGGGGGTTGTAACGCGGCCAAGAGTTGCAAGGGACCGCAAACGCGGTCGCGAATGGTGAGCACAGGAGACTTGAGCGGACGCGATGACGCATCGGGGGTACTGATCACGAGCAAAGAGCAACAGAATTGCCTTGGAAATGCGATGTGAAGCCCCACGGGGCGAAATTGTCCCGTTCGCGAGATCGCGCAGGGTTGGCCGAGACATGATGGTGAGTAGCCGTTGACGATCATGAAGTGTCCATGATTGGCGCACGATTGGCGGCGCATTCGAAAGTTTCGATGACCACCATGGTGCCAGAGCGACACAGCGGGCATGTCTTCAGGGAAACGCCCGTGAGTACCTCATATCGATCTCTGTAATCCATGCTGACTTTGCGGGTGGCCCTTGGCGGCGACATTTGCACGAGCTGCCGGCACAGAGCGAGCTTCTCTGCGCGGTAGCGATTGGCCAGGAAGCCGAAATACCGAATACGTTGAAACCCGTCGGGAAGTACGTGAAGCAGGAATCGACGGATGAATTCGTCAGCGCCAAGCGTCATCGTCTTTTGACGGTGGCCATTGCGATAATCTTTCCAGCGAAACTGAACCTTGCCGTCGTCGATATCGAGGAGGCGATTGTTGGAGATGGCGATGCGGTGCGTGTATCGTGCGACGTACTTGAGGACTTGTTCAGGTCCGGCGAAGGGGCGCTTCGCGTAAACCACCCAATCCTTCTTCTGGATAGGCGCGATGTGACGCAAGAAGGCGTCGCGCGTCCGAAGGGATTCCAGCGAGGAAAAGAACTGCAAGTCTCCGGCGTCGAAGGCCTTCCGGAGATAATCGAGAAACAGTCGACGAAACAGACGCGCCAACACGAGAACGGGCAAAAAGAACTTGCGCCGGCTGGAAATCCATCGTGTGCCATCCGGAGAAATGCCTCCACCCGGAACCACGCAATGCAGATGCGGATGGTGAAAAAGAGCCTGACCCCAAGTATGAAGCACCGCGAAGAATCCGATTTGAGCGCCCAAATGCTTGGGATCAGCTGCGATGGTGCGCAACGTCTCGCTGGCGGCCCGGAACAGAATGCCGTAGACGATCTCCTTGTTTTGAAGGGCAATAGCTGCAATGGACTGCGGTATGGTGAAGACCACATGAAAATACTGGGTGTCGAGAAGTTCTGATCGACGGTCGTCCAACCACAGGGCACGAGCCAGTGATTGGCATTTTGGGCAGTGGCGATCACGACAACTATTGTAGCAGATGCGCTGGTGGTCACAGTGATCGCAGCGCTCGACATGACCACCAAGTGCCGCAGTTCGACACAATTCGATCGCGCTCATGACGCGACGCTGTGCAATGCATAGCGAGGCGCCATGGCTCTCACGATAGGCTGCACCGTAGCGGCGGAATATGTCCGCCACTTCCGGCCCCGAGCGGGCCATTGGTCTGAAACTCAGAAGTGTTTTGGCGGCGCCGGCTGTGGTTCGGCTGGAACTGGATGCGGCAAGAGGTCCAGAGGGCTGGACGTCGCGCAGACCTTGTTGGTCGCGATGCGCAGGTACTTGGCCGTGGTGGCGATGCTGCGATGACCGAGGAGGAGCTGAATGGTCCGCAAGTCGGTACCTGATTCGAGGAGATGTACAGCGAATGCGTGCCGAAGCGAATGTGGGGTGACGGGTTTAGAGAGACCGGACAACCGATGCGCCTTTTGGCAGGCTGCTTCTACGGCCTCCTTCGTGATTGGCCGATCATCGTGAATGCCAGGGAACAGCCACTCCTTCGGGCGAACGGCGATCCAGTAGCTGCGCAGGATCTCCAGCAGCATGGGCGACAGCATCACGTACCGATCTTTGCGACCTTTACCCTGCTCGACGCGAACAACCATACGGGCACTATCGATGGCGGCGGCCTTCAGCCGGACGGTCTCCGAAATGCGCAAGCCTGCCGCGTAGCAGGTGGTCAGGATCACCCGATGTTTGTTGCAATCCACGCAGCTGAGGAAATGCACAACTTCTTCAGGGCTCAGGACGACGGGTAGCTTCTGCGGCTTTTTTGGAAGCGGGATGTCTTCTCCAAAGGTCCAGTCCTTCTTGAGCGTAATCCTGTAAAGGAACCGAAGCGCCGCGACAGCCGTATGGATTGAATTGGGGGCCAGCCTCTTCTCGTTCGTGAGGTAGATTTGATAAGTCCGGATGTGCTCGGGGGTCAGCGCATCCGGCGACATACGGAAGTAACGCGCAAACAGCGAAACCTGTTGGAGATACGATGCCTGTGTATGCGGCGACAAATTCCGCACCTGCATGTCCTCAGTCATCCGTTGTCGAAGAACCGTCATGGGAAGCTCCTTTGCGATATGAAAGCGCTGCAAGCAGCGCCTCCAGCGTCTCGCAATCGAACTTCGTCGGGAATGCAGGAAGATCAGATGGTGGCACCGAAGCTTGCCACGGGTCGCCTACCGCGAAGCGGTGATGCGCCGGAGAGGGGCGGACTGCCTTGTATTAGCGAGGAAGCGGCGTAGCGCCCGTGAGGTCATCGCCATTGGATCGGGTCAACCAGCAATGGGAGGAAGGCGGGTTGTGCGACGGATAGCGAATATGGCTCTGTTGAGCCATATTCGCTATCATCGCTGATCGTCGGCTCTCTGATTCGCCCGTTAAAGATGGACGACGCTATGCTCGACAATCCGGAGAAGACCACCCGGCTGCTCGCCGCACTCAAGGCAGCCGCGCCATTTGGCGTTGAACTGGCACCATCGTTGATCGAATATCTGCAAGCCCAGAATGTTGCCGATGCTGATCGGATGCACCACGTCGTCTGGGATTTGTCATACGCCGGTGACGAGGGCGGCATCATCTGCCATTTGTCTCGCTCGGAAGAAACAGGCAGAGCGCTTGTCGTCTCCCTCACACATGTGCGCGTGCAGCGCTCGATGCCACTTGCAGCGGCCGTTCTGGATTATCAGAAGCACCGAGTGAAGAAGCTCAAGAAGCAGGGCCGGAGGTAGCATAGAAATGGCGCACGCGATTATCCGAGGAAAGAATGGTCGCCGATATGAAGTGGAGTTTGACGACGCGCCGGTACGCGTCGAAGTTCATGCCAGTGAGGAGACCGTCGAGATTTTTGTGGAGGCAGATTTTGAAACGCACCCGGAAGAACGGCGACGTTTTGCGATAATCAACATCCCCCGCCACCTGTTCAGCGAGGCCACGGGTCGGACGGCGCGACGCACAGCGAAGGATCGTTAATGCCGCTGCCGCGCATTCTGTGCCGCTTCCTTCTTCAGGCCGCCGCCATCGCTGCCTACCGCGGAGCGGTTTAGTCCAAGAAACCTTATGCGAACCGACCGGAAATCGTGCCAGGTGGTTTGTTGCGTAATCCAATTGAATTTGCGTTAGGTCCAACTGAATTTGCGCCTTCCCTAAGATGCTGGCAAATCGGCTAGAAATGCCCTTCCAGGGCTGGAATCGGCGGTCTCTCCGGCAATTTCGAGCATCGAATTGCTCGCAAAACGCGGACTGTCTTGCGGGTCGAGTTCGGATATTGCTCGGCGTCCGGCATCGTCTCCACTCGTTCAATGCGGCTGGCCGCCGCCGTCTGTTCTCGGTAACTTTGAGTCTGGACGCTCGGGTTACAGGAGAAACGACAAAGCCGCCTCGCAGCGGTCCGCGACCTTGAGGGTCAGCAAGTCGTCTGCACGTGTCTGGCCGATATTGACGGCAGCAATTGGAATGCCGAGCCGCGCGGCCGATTGGACGAACCGGAAGCCCGAATAGACCATCAAGGACGACCCCACGACCGGCATGGCGTCGGCCTGCTCTAGGTTTTCCATGGCCAAGGCGATCTGGTTCCGCGGGACGCTTTCGCCGAAGAACACGACGTCCGGCTTTATAAGTCCGCCACAGGACGCGCAGTGCGGCGCGACGAAGCCCGAGAAGTCTTTGTGGTCGAGCTCTGCATCGCCGTCAGGCAAGACGGCGGCATCCTGGTCGGCCCAGGCGGCGTTGAGGCTCATGAGGCTGTCCTGAAAGTCAGCGCGGCGTAGGGCGGCGGAGCAGGCCATACAGCGGACGAGGTCAAGGCGGCCGTGTAAGTCAATCACCACCCTACTCCCAGCGGCCTGATGCAATCTGTCCACGTTCTGCGTGAGCAGCATTTGATTCCGACCGACGGCGAGCATCGCAAAACTGTTCTCGGTCGATGAGAGATGGGTGCGACGCGAAGCTGAAGCCGTGATCGCCGGGATCAGGAAAGCAACTAGAAAACATGAGAAACAGTCGGTCCGAGCGGCCGATCGTGCCTGGCGGACTTCCCAACAAAGACGCTGATAGGCTTATGAAACAAAAGCGTATACCCTCCCATCCACTACTACGGCGACTTCCGGATAGGCGCGAACCGTAACCATCCCGCGCCGGTCCGCATCGAATTCCGTAGTCAGAACGCCAAGCCGCCCTCGTCCTTCCCTCCACTTGATCTTTCGCTCCGATACCTTACCAAAGACCGGCGGATGCCATGATCAAACGTCTTGCAACGTGCTGCACGTTGAACGCGTCGTAGATGGTCAAGTGCGGCGCCATCTCCAGCGAAAGGCCGTGAGAGCCCAAGTTGTTTCGAAACCACCCGGCGAGACTAATGCAGTCGAGCAGGTCGAGCTCTCGATCCCTCACGTCCGCATTCCTCCAGCGAGATACAGTTTTCGACGCCGGCGGCGCCTTCTTGGTTTCGATCCCCGACGGGGGTCCGCGAAGGGTCCACAATTGGGGTTCGACGAAGTCGATTTTGCGGTCACGGAGCCTGCGTTCCAGATCGCTTCGGACCACAGGATTCCAGGACCCATCCGGCATCTTACTGGGATTTTCGGAAGAGACCTTCACCTGGAGGCTAAGTTGCTCGATTGCCGAATAGGCCAGCGAAATCGCATTTGCCAGATGCACGTGAACGTATGGATCGGTCGAAGCATTGAAGACTCTGGACGACTCGACTGGATCGAGGTCGACGTGATGGACGGACGCGGAACGATAGCTGAGCGCCAATCTGTGGAGCGCATAGTGAAGCGATCCATCGGCCCGAACTGCGGCCGCCAAGCGGACCGGACGCTCCATCTGTCGGCTGATTAAGTGAGGCGAGGCGTCGTCATTGACCTCGCTTAGATCGAGGTCATCTCCCGGGAGGAATAACGTATTGCCGTCGCTCACGGCCATGGCGGCGACCAAGGTATGAGCAGCCGCAGCCGCCTCGTCTGGATTCGGCGAATTGATCCGAACCTCGTTGTGGATGCGTATGCGGTCGCTGCCTTCGTAGGAAGAACTGAAGTGTCCTAAACGCTCCTCCTGGAGCTTCAGGATTGCTTTCCGAATGTCTTCTGGCGAACCAGTCACCAAACCACCTTCAACGGCATAGGAAGCGATCCCGCATGGGATTGAGATCGTTTCGTCGGGCGTGTCGGTCGCAAAAATGCCCGTGTGGTACATCGCCATTTCGCGACTGCCTTCCTTCGCTTTTCAATCTATCTTGCGACCGCGACTATATACGTGACCCCTACGAGAAACGGCTCATCGACCTGCAGGTGCAGCCGAATGCCGGGGTTGCAAGACCACCAAGGCCCAATGAGTTCGCGCGCTTAACGTTTCTTCGTTCGAAGGCTTTGAGACGCCCCAGGAGGCAAACTGGCGGGAATAGGCTCTACTTTTCCTAAATTCACGGTTGGTTGGAAAAGTCGATGTGACGCCGCGACGCGAGCCCTGCACTCGCGGAGTACTTCGTCGTCCAACACGAGGACCGGTACATCGCCTGACCATGTGCCGACTTCGGATACCTCGAGCTCCAGCCGAATCCGCAACCGCCTGTCTTTTGGGTACGAGTCCAGCAGTTCCACATCGCGAACACGGTCGACGCAAAGCAGCGGCGTCGTCTCGTGCTTCGCCGTAACCGACTGCCGCGCGATCGACGACAGACGGATCACTTCGAGCATGAACAGGCGCCGGAGCCACGGTGAATTACGGAAACCAATGTAGTAGTCGGAGAAGACCGCCCCCTCGTCCGGGTCGAGGAACGCCTCGCCGAGAACCAGCGACATCGTGCTTTTCAGCGCCTGCGGAAGCGAAGCCAGTCCGGAGGTTCGCGAAATCGACCCGCGCTCGACGAACACGTCGCCGTCGACGGGAGACTCCGCCATCCTGCTCGGCAGCCGGTGTGCGCTGATCCGCCCGGCCGGCGGCGCTCAACGATGAACTGGCGAGGGTTGGATGAACAGCATTCCGGAAAGGGACGCGTCCTCCAAAGCTGATCGGGCGCTGAAGCTGCACGAACAGGGGCTCACCCGCGCTCAAATAGCCGAGCGACTGTGCGTGAAGCCGGACAGCGTCAAGGGGATGCTCGATCGGGCTAAGCAGCGGCGGGCTAAGATGCGCATGGCGGCACGAAGTTGAACCTCAAGTTCACGTCGATCAATAGCTCATTGAAATAGGCGCGGACCTAAGCCCGCGCCTTTTCCTCAGCAACCTTTCATGGCTCGTTGTCCGCAGCATATCCACAGCGTACCCACAGCGTACCCACAGGGCCGATTCTTGGGATGCGTGAGCGCCCACATGGGCTTGCTGCGCAACCGTTCACAGGGGCGCGAAAACCCGCCGGCGTAAACCGGCGGGCTTACTGCAGATCAGCGCTCTTAGCCGACTCTTAGATTTTCCGCGGACGTTTTGCCCCGGTGCTCCATTTCTTCGTAGCTCACCTTGGCGCCCTCGTTAAGGTTGCTCAGGCCGGCTCTTTCCACGGCCGAGATGTGCACGAAGACATCCTTGCCGCCGTTGTCGGGTTGAATAAATCCAAATCCCTTAGTCGCGTTGAACCACTTCACAGTACCGGTTGCCACTTGGTCGTCTCCCAGATCATATTGTGGAGATCAAAGAGAAACGCAGGTGAACCAACAAAGCAAGAAAAACCCGCCGGCATGAACCGGCGGGCTGGGACGACTTGGTAATCGATCTAGTTACACACCTGCACGCGGCGAATTCGATACCCGTAGCGCGTCCTCACGCGCTGGCGGACCAAATAGCAGCCCCCAATATCGTCGTCGTCGTAATAACCGCCGTAGCCGTAGGGGTAACCGTACCCACCATAGTAGCCTCCGAAGCCGATACCGCCGCCCCGAAAGCCGCCACCATGGAAACCCCCACCTCCGCCATGGAAGCCACCACCTCCATGAAAGCCACCGCCTCCGCCATGACCACCTCCGCCGCCTCCATGGCCGCCGCCTCCGCCTCCACCACCGCGGGCTGAGACATCAGCGGTAGAGCCCAAGCCTATCGCGGCAACCGCGATCAAAGCCAAAAACGTTTTACGCAACATTTCCCGTCCTTCGTTTGTGTCGTTGCACATCGGCCAATCAATCGATTAGCAGGTAAAACGTTGCCTAGCGGAAAAAAGAAACCCGCCGGGCGTGAACCGGCGGGCTGCCTTCAGGCACAATTTTCGCTACTTAGACTTTGTCGACTTTGTCGTCGTAGAGCTTGAGCCACTCATTCCACTGGTGTTCGAACCGCTGGTCTGGCCAGGCGCGTAGCCGGAAGCGCCCGGCTCACCTTTCTTTGAGCCCTTGGCCTGCATCTCTTGTCCCGGAGCATATCCTGAGGCGCCCGGGCTACCTTTCACAGAACCTTTTTGTTGCATCTCCTGACCAGGAGCCTTGGCCGACGAGCCCTGTGCGAGTACGGCAGGCGTTGAGGCGACAAGAGCGGCTGCGGAAAGCGCGATGACTGCGAATTTCATAATTAGTCCTTTCGGATGAGCCCCGGCAACCAACGAGGTGAAACCACAGCCGTTCCATGAATGGCTGTTCATCATCGCTCACAGCGGCCCCTCACCTCGCCTCGTCCGGATCTCGCGCGTCTCGGTCAGCTTGATCATGTACGGGCGGCGCGACATTGTTGTTCGCACGCAATACAGATTTGTTAACCGGCCTTAATAACCGCCGTTCAAGGAATTTCCTCCATGGTCGCCAAAACCAAACGGCAGCGCACATGGATGAAAATCGCAGGGCTAGTCGACGTCGAGTCCTCAAAAGCGCGACGATCGAATTCGATCGCGGCGCACACAGTTGCGCGGTGCGAAACTTGTCAGAGGCCGGCGCCGCCCTTGATGTTCCATTTGCACTAGCTATCCCCCACGAATTCACGCTGACCGTGGTGACCGATCAGGTGAGCCGACATTGCCGGGTCATATGGCGGAAAGAGAACCGGCTCGGCGTCGCGTTGGTGCCGTCGGGGAAGTGGTTGGAATTGGGCGTGGCGCGTTCTCCGGGAACATGAGGGTATCGTTTCAGGCTGCGAGGTCAATCGGCTGATTGGCAGGCTTTACGGCGAGCGTCTGCCATCCATCGACCTTGCGCATGTTGATCTGTCCAGAGGCGAGCAGCGCCCAGAACAACATGGCTGCGGTATCGGCTGACGGCAGCACGGTTTGCGTCTTGATCCTTCGCTTAAACTCTTCGTGCAGCCGCTCGATTGCATTGGTGGTGCGGACGCTGCGCCATTGGCTCGGCGGCAGGCGCGTGAAGGTGAACAAGCGTTCTCCTGCCTCCTCCAGGCTGTCGGCGACGGCGCGATGCTTGAGCCTCCATTTGCGGATGAAGGCTTTGCGGCGCGCTTCGATCTCATCAGGCGTGGCCGCGTAGATCATGTCGTTGTAATCAGCAGTGATCTCGTCATGCAGCCGCTCGGGGGCATGTGCGAACAGGTTCCTGTGCTTGTGGACCGTGCAGCGCTGGACCGGCACGCCGTCCCAGACGGAGGCGATAGCCTTGTCGAGCCCCGGCGCGCCGTCGACGATGAGGAATTCCGGACGCCGCAGCCCGCGATTGATGAGGTCAGCGAGGACAGTGCGCCAGGCCTCGGCGCTCTCGCCGCCCATGCTCTTGATCGCGAGCAACACCTTCTGGCCGTCCTCGCGCACGCCGAGAACGACCAGCAGCGAGATGGAGGTCGCCTTGCGGTCGAGCCGCACGCGCACCACGGTGCCGTCGAGGATCAGGCGCACGATCGGCTCCCCGGTCAGCGAGCGGGTGTGCCAGGCGTCCCAATCGCTCTTCACCTTGCGCCAGGTCCGACTCACCGTGTCCTTGCCGACCGTCCCGCCGAACAAGGCCGCGAGCGCGCGACGCACCCGCCGGGTGTTGGTGCCGGCGAGATACGTGCTCGCGATCAGCGCGTCGGCGGCGAGTGTGCGCCGCTGATAGGCCCGCAGCGTCTGGCTCTTCCATTCGGTCGTCTTGCCATCGGCAGTGGTCAGACGGGCGCGCGGCACCGCGATCTCGACCGGTCCGAACGTGCCGGTCAGCGATCGCGTCCGGCTGCCGTGGCGGTGGCCCGCAACGCTCGCTCTTCCTTCACCGCCGGACATCGGATTGCGCCCGTAACGTGGCCGTGAAAGCGCCGCCTCGAGCTCGCCGCGGAGCAGTTCTTCGATGAACTCACGCGATCGAGCCCGCACTTCGGCCTCAAGCGGATCAAACCAGTTGTCGAAAAGATCGCCGGCCATATCGGCCGCAGGCTGCAAAGAATCAGACTTCGTAGTAGTGCTCGTCATGGCGTGGTCTCCTGTCCGACGCTTCAACGCCGGATGATTCGAGGTTGATCACCCCGGAGACTACGCCACACTTAATTCCTACCAACCCCGCGACGGCACCGTCGCGTTCGCACAAATAGACAATCAGCCAGAGCTTTAGCCAAACGGAGGCTATTGAGGCGCGCCTCGCAAGAAAAACCCGCCGGGTTGAGGCGGCGGGTTGAAAGTCTGCCTTTGTGCGGGGTGTGTTTACCGCGCGGACAAAGTATCCTCACGGAGGTAAAGAAAGACTAACCCGTCGGCGTGAACCGGCGGGCTGCCTTCAAACACAATTTTCGCTACTTGGACTTTGTCGTCGTAGAGTTTGAGCCACTCGTTCCACTGGTGTTCGAACCCGGCGGGGTCTTGCCCGGAACGGCCGATCGGCCCCACTGGTTCGGTCAAGACGCAAATGCGAAACCTCCCCCTCGCGCTGGTACCCCGAAATAGCTCGCCCTAAAGCAGAATTTTAGCTCACAATCAGAAACCATGCTGGGCCGCCCCGGCATAGCCCGAAGTAAGACGGCCTTCAGCGCGCCCCCCCCCCCGTGCTGGGGCCGTTTCTTTGGGGCAAAGAAAAACCCCGCCGGGTTGAGTTGTCGGGTCCTTGCGCTCACTATAAACGTTTACAGTGAGCGCAATGGCGGTTTCGTTCTGTATCGTTAGGCGTCACCACGGGCGCAGGGGGGCCGACTTATGCCAAGAGACGGGAACAAGATCGCGCTCTTTATCGATGGCGCCAATCTCGATGCGACCGCCAAGACGCTCGGCTTCGACATCAACTACAAGCGCCTTCTCAAGGAATTCCAGAGCCGTGGAACCTTGGTACGCGCGTTCTACTTCACCGCAATCATAGAGGATCAGGAGTTTTCCTCCATCCGGCCTTTGATCGATTGGCTCGACTACAACGGCTTTACCGTCGTCACGAAACCAGCAAAAGAATCCGACGGTGGCGACGGTCGCCGCGGGTTGAAGCGCAACATGAGGGTCGAACTCGCGGTCGGTGCGATGGAGATGGCCGAGCACGTTGATCAGATCGTGCTGTTTTCCGGCGACGGCGATTTCCGCTCACTGGTCGAAGCGGTGCAGGGCCGCGGCGTCCGGGTGACCGTGGTCTCGACGATTTCGAGCCACCCGCCGATGATCGCCGACGAGTTGCGGCGTCAGGCCGACGTCTTCACCGATCTGGTTGAATTGCAATCCAAGCTCGGCCGCGATCCGTCCGAGCGTCCGGCCCCGCGACGCACAACGCCACCGAGCGGAATATGATCGCGTGGCGGCGTTGGTATTTCCATGGCCAAGGCGCTCAAATCCCCCAGCAGGGTTGTGTCGGCACAAGCGAGCAAAGGTTCAAAGAAAAATTCGGATTGTAGCGCGAACGGGCGCGTTGGGGCCCTTTATCTTTTGAGCAAAGAAGAACCCGCCGGCGTGGGACCGGCGGGCGATATGCGGGAGAAAGCCTCTCAGCCAACCCGTAGATTTTCCGCGGACGTTTTGCCGCGGTTCTCCATATCTTCATAACTCACCTTGGCACCCTCATTGAGGTTGCTCAGGCCGGCTTTTTCCACGGCCGAGATGTGTACAAACACGTCTTGGCCGCCGCCGTCCGGCTGAATGAAGCCGTAGCCCCTTTGCCCGTTAAGCCACTTCAATGTCCCACTCGGGATGCCGCACTCCCCTGCAGAAATTGACTGCCGGCAGAGTAGATCGAAGATTGCTTGCATCCCAAGAACTTCCCGTACTACGTGCTGTCTCCACTCAACCTAAGCTGAGGCTCAGCGACAATGAAGAAACTGCGTCATCCGTCTCCCAGAAGCCCAAACTCGATCGATAAACATTTCGGCGATCAAATTCGCAACCGAAGGCAGGCCATAAATATGACCCAGGATCACCTCGGACAGGAATCGGGCGTCAGCTTTCAACAAATTCAGAAATATGAGAGCGGCAAAAACCGCATAAGCGCTGCTCGGCTGTACGCAATATGCCATGTCCTCGGCGTGCCGATCGCGTCGATGTTCGAGGACATCCCGCGCAATGCGCCCAAACCGAAAAAGAACGGCCACACGGGCCGCGCGTTCAAAGAAAAACCCGCCGGCGTGAACCGGCGGGCTCGTTTGGATTAGCTCACGCGCTTAAAGCGTGAGATCAGTTGCGCCAGATAACATCGGTCGGGGTTTGGGTCGGGACGGACAGCCCCGCACAGTTTTGAGCAATCCCTTAAGATCGCCAAAAATCAGCCAGTCGACGCTAAGGCTATGCTTCTTTGCGAACTGGCATAGATGGAACGTCGTGAGCCATCGTCCTTTCATCATCGCCATCGTCTCCGAAGGGTCCAATTTTCGCTCCGCGGCGATCAGAGCGATTCGGCGCCTGATTGCTGCATTGCTATAGGCACCATCGTCGGTCAAGCGCCAGATTGCAGCGACCTCGGGGGACAGTTCGGGCTTCGGTTTGCGGCCTCGCTTCATGGCTCAGGCCTCCACCATCGCCGGAACGCGCCCAGCGCCGCCGCCGGCTCACCAAAGGGCCCTTCCGAATTCCGCGAGGACCGGGTCGACCTGCCGAAGGCGAAGGGGAAATGAACCGAGGGCTGGCGGACCGCAATTTAATCACGCTGCTGTGGCGTCTTGGAAACAGCCAAGAGCGCGCCGCCGAATGCTACAAGCATTGCGCAGACACCAATCGCCACAGAAGCCAGAGCGAGCCACTGTTCAGTGGATCCACTCCAGCTGGAGCTTAAGATCGGTTCGGCGACTTCCCACCAAAACAGAGCCGCCGCCGCTAGACCAAAGCCTAGCGTGACTGAGATCTGGGTAGTCAAACTGATTTTGCGGATGCGCATTGAAGCCTCCTTCGATCGCTCCAACACAATGATGTGTAATGCTCAAAGGTTCCGGCCGGCCGCCACCAGATAGGCCCGCGCCACCGCGCGGTAGCGGCGCCTGTGCGTTTTCATGACCGGGGCTGGCGACCGGCCGCCGTTTAAACGCATCCCAGGCCTCGCTATGGCGCCGCTCTCTCTTGCCTGACAGCCGTCGACGCTTCAATGCAGCTTGGCATTGTCAGGGAAATATACAGCAGCGATCGCAGTACAGATGAAGCGCAGCGAGGCGGCAATCCGAAAACGCGCCGTCCGGCTGAATCTCACACTGGCCAAAGTACCACGCCACGGGGGGCCGAAAGCGAGAAATGACACTAACGGACAATGATCTGAAACTGATCCGCGAGATCGTCGCACACGGCGGCCGCAAATATACGGCCGGCAATGTCGATCGCAGCAGGTACCAGCGCCTGGTCGACCTCGGTTGGTTGACGCCCTTCATCGTGAACATCAGCGACGTTGAATATGTGGCTACTGAGCAAGGCGTTGCCGCGGCGGCACGATAGCGATCCGCCGGGCGGTCGAACTGGCTGAAGGCCATGCCGCCCCGTTAATCGCAAATCCTGTTGCGCACCCGCCCGGGGTGAGGGATCATTCTATTGATCTTGGGGGGACTGCGCATGCGCCGTATTCCCGTCGAGCATAGCGACGTTCTGGTGACGCGGCGAGAGCCGCCGATGTAGGGCGCATCACGCCCGGCCGGCGGTCGGAGGATTAGGCAAAAGCCCATGAGATCACAACCACCTGCCTCGCTGCGCCTCACGGCGCATTATACGCCGCATCACACCGACCCTGCCAACGCGAACGAATTCTATGCCGCGCTCGGCATGCTCATCGTCGCCTGGGGGCGATTCGAGGGGCATGTCATCGGCAATCTTTTGACGGTTATGAACTGCCCGGAGCTGGTGCCATCCGGACCGCTTCCGTTCCAGTGGGAGGGACGAAAGAAATTATGGGCCAAAGCATTTTCGGTTGTCCCCGCGCTCCAACCGCATCGGGATCGCGCGGTTCGTTTTATGAATTCGATAATCGAAGAGGTTGTCGATCGAAATTTCGTTTCGCATTCAGTTTGGGATGAATTCGTACCGGGGGCGGAAGAACCCACCATTGATGCGAGAAACATTAAAGCGCGGAAGGGAGCTCAGCCTCTCATCGATGTGGAAGATTTTCGCATCACACTGACCATACTTAAAAGCGCGCTTGCTAATTCTAACCGTTTGAATTCAGAGATGAGCGAATTCACGAGGTTGATAAGCCGCTTGCGGCCGCCGCCATCTGTAACCGCTCGACTTTAAGACCGTCTGCGCCGGCGAAGTGGAGTGGCTGCGGATAATCGAACGGGGTTAAACAATTCGAGGGGATAGGCCCTTGCGGGCACTTATGCACGTTCTTGTTGCCCTCAGCGTTTGGTTGAGAAACACTGCTCGCCTGGCCGAGCTCAGTAAAGCGAGAGAAAGCATGAGCAATCATATGGCATGGCTGGGGGCTGCAATTCTTGGCGCTTTTTTCGCGACCAATGCGAATGCCCAAACGGAAAACGATAAGTTGCGAGGTTGCCTCACCATAGAAGACGGGTCGAAAGAGCGACTCGATTGCTATGACGGTGTCGTGCCGCCAATTCCGAAACCAAAACCGCCAGCGGCGAAGGTCGTTGCCGACTGCAAATTTCTGAAAGAGGAAGATGAGCGGTTGGGTTGTTTCAATCGATTTTTGGCGAAGCCGGCGCGGCCCGTTGCTGCTAAAAAAGGCGGGGCGAAAGTTCAACCGTCAAAGTGAGAGCCTGGCCGAACTCGAGCTGAAGGCGAAGAAATGGGCGAACAAGGTCTCGTCGATCCGACGCCGGAATTGCCGGACGATACCCTGATCGAAAACGTTCGATTTGCCACACGCATACGGAACGTGCTGGTGGCCGCGGGCCTGGAGACAGTCGGCGAGGTCCGCGCAACGGCCGACGAAATACTGCTCAGCTTCCAGGATCTCGGAAAGGCCTCTGTCGCCCATCTTCGTGAGACTCTGGGCCTGCCGTCGACGGATGGGGTTAGGCCGTCGGGCAAGAAGACGCCGACTTGATTCGCCGAAATGCCAAGCCCTCACGGACGGCTTTCGCGCGTGCAAGACGCCACATTGGTTGGTTGAGCCAAACGGCTCATTCGCATCGCGGCAATGTGTGCCTCACTTGGGGGTGGCGGCTTGGTCGAACTCGCTTTCGCTTTTTCCGGAAAAACAGATGCGGTCAAACTCGCCGTAAAGATCGGCGCCCCCAGCGTCGGTTTTGCGAGGCCCTATTCGCATATCGGTCATCTTCCCGTTCGGTCCGTCGAAAGATTTGATCTGGATCGAGCCGTCCGCCAGTTTCGTAGCGCCTTGGCAATCCGAAGTTTTTACGAGTTCCCCCGCGACACTCAGTTGGGTCCCGGCCATCCCGAAAAGCAGCGCTATCATCGTGGTTTTCATGGCCGTTCCCCGCATAGTGAGGGTGAAAACTTAGTGGGCGGTAATGACCGTTCCATGGCGCGTTTACGCCTGCCGCCCTCTGACACCCCGCCACGACTCCAGGATCGTCCGCTGGTGCGTTTTGGGGCGGGAGGCTGGCGGGGCACGGATCGTCCGGAAAACGAATCCTTTGAGAGCGGCTGGTGCGTGGGCGGCCGGTCAACCGAGCCGGCGAATGATCCCGGCTCGCATCATCGCCCGGTAAAAGGCGGCGTCGCTCTCGCTGATAATTTCCTCGTCGATCGGGTAATGATCGGAGCCGACAGCCAGCAGTGACAGGAGCGCCGCGACCGGGCCAATCGGTCCGAAGCCATTTTCCCACTCAAGGATCGTGCCGCCGCCGCTCTCCGGCGGGAGGCCGCACAACTTCGCGAAATCGTTGACGCTCAGTGGGCGGCCGATCGCTTCGCCCAGATCCTTGCGCAGTTGCTTCAGCTCAGCGCCTGTCATGCCATTAAGAATGCCGCCGCGTTGCTCAAATCAGTATCGCATTTTTTTACGCCGACGTCTCCCTAGGGCCGCCGCCCCGAGGCGCACGCCGTCCCCGGATGGCCCCCCTGTCGGCTTGAACTGCGAATTGCAGAGTTGACAGCTTTACGCGGTCAGGTTGTGTGCCGCTTGATGACTGCAAGCGAGTATGTGCGCCGCAGCGTCTTTGAGCGCCTTAAGGCGGATGGCATCGATCCCTGCAGACCGGAAACAACGCTCACTGGCACAGCCGCCGGAGGTTCGCATGGCTCCGGAGATTGATCGGAATTTGACGATTGCAAGCGTGACGCCGTTAAGAGCCGCTTTTGCGGGCGACAGGAAGATTCTTTCACCCTTCGACAAGCGGGAATGCATCAGCCTGAAAACGGCCGCCACCATTGCCGGCAAATCGGAATCACCATGCGCGGATGGTGTGAAGAGCACGGCCTTGGCAGGCGTATCGGCGGAGGGTCTTGGATGGTTAGCCGTGTCGGCCTAGCGATGTTCCTAGACGGGGACATTAAGGCCTTGCGGGCTTATCACGCCGGAGATCGGGAGAGCGAGTTGGTTACGCTGTATTTCAGGCGGGCTGCGCTGGGATTCGCGGCCATCACCAAGTCCGCAGGCTATCGACCCCTTCTTATGGTTGAGCGGAGCCAATCCCGGCGCGACAATCGCTGCCGCGCGAAATATGCTGCCTTTACTCTCTGGAAGTCGTACAGCTACCGCTTCCTAGTTCTGGTCAGAGCTATATTTTAATGCACCAATTCAATTGGAGTCCAGGAATTGGGGATCCATCCCTAGGAGGTTGGGTAACTGTCGTTCTCTATTTTTTAGCGGTCTGGAGCGCCTGGAAGACGGCCAGCTTCGTGAACACTTCAAGTGACGGCCATCTTTGGCGCGCCATCTCGATGCTGTTCATCGCTCTCGGAATCAACAAACAGCTTGACCTTCAAACGGCACTGACCGAGTTCGGTCGCGTCGTCGCGGACCATCAAGGCTGGTACAACGAGCGTCGGATAGTCCAAGTTTGGTTCATTATGGGCGTGGCCGCAGCCTGTATTTTGATAATCTGCGTGTTGCTAACCTTCGCCAGGAAATCTCCCGCGCCAACATGGCTCGCTCTCGTTGGTACAACAACGATTTTGGCGTTCGTCTTGATCCGGGCGGCATCGTTTCACCATATCGACAGGTTTATCGGTGAGACAGTTCTGGGGCTTCGTTGGAACTGGGTTTTAGAAATGGGCGGCATCAGCACCGTCATTGTCGCAAGCGAGTGGCGCCGAAGGAAATTCAAGACTTTACCCTCTGACCGTGGCGCTCCCGCGCGAAAGATAGAGCATTGACTCCAGAGAGCAAGGCGGCCGTAATTGGACTTTCAATAAGCTCAATTGGGGCGTGTGATGGATCCGCGTTTTGTTTTCGCCGCTCTGGCTGGCGCGTTTGGCGCAGCCTTCATTATTGCGACGGTCACAGTCGTCAGGCACATCACGCAATGATCTAGATTGGGGCATTCGAAAAACGCGTCGAGCCCAAGACCCTGTTTTTTCGTCGGCCCGCGAAGCGCCCATCACGAGAACTAATCCAGAGGCCGCGCGCGCGAATGATTTCGGGTCGTTTGTTTACGGCGTGCTAACCGCTTAAGCTAATCCAAAGCGCCGATCAGAATAAGGGGCCATCTTTTGGCTTCGCGCCTTATCCTTGCCGTTTTCACAACTGCATTGAGAGTGCCTTCACCGTTGCCCCATCAGCAGCGTTCACAAAGAACTAGCTGCATCCTCAGGCGGCTCGACATACCGCTTCCATAAACAACAAAAGACAGAGATATGAACCTGCGCGATCTAAAATCGATGTCCATCGACGAGCTTTGGGCACTACACTTGGAAATCACATCTGCTCTGGCGAGCCGGATAGGTGTGGAAAAAATAAAACTTGAGCAGCGACTGCAGCAGCTCCAGTCAGATCATCGATCGAATGTAGCTCCTCAGCGTGAACGGCGCGCTTACCCGCAGGTGTTCCCCAAATATCGCAATCCTGCCAAGCCTGAGGAGACGTGGGCGGGCCGCGGGAAGCAGCCACGCTGGCTGACTGCACAGCTTAAATCCGGGAAAAAGCTCGACTATTTCAGGATTTAACCGTCGTCCGATCGTTCGCGGCGCGCAGCGAAGCGGTGATTGCCAAACAAAAAGCGGTGATGCCAAACAAAAAGACCGCCCGAAGGCGGTCTCTGTATCGTTTTCTTTGCCGGCCGCAAGTCTAAACGTGCATCGGCGGCGGTACAGCGCGGCGACCAAAAGCAAAACCCATGTTCCCAACGACTCGTCCCTTGGCTATGCCAAAAGCCGAAGCGGACCTAGTCGCCGCGGGGAACTCGATTTTCGAATCTAGATCACCAACGACGGCTTCCATAGCCGCAATTGCCTGCTGAAGCGCAGCAATCTCCGCAATCTCAACATTCGATATCGGATCCTTGCGTCCTATTAGTGCCGCAACCAATTCGCGACGCTGTTCTTTTAGTCGAACGAGCGGCAATCCGTGATCTTCGTAGTAGTTCATGGTGGGACCTCCCAATGCGCGATCAGCATAGCGGGAATCATCTGAAACTGAATTACAAAAAAGACTAAAAATTTAACGGTTCAACCGTGACCCATAACCAAAGGGCTTGGCTTCTCGACGAGGTCGCATCGTTGTCCCTCGGCAGAAACATATCAAAGCTCGACCTGCGGTCGGCCGAAGGAGGGACGCGCGAAAGCCGCCCCCGGAGGGCTTGGCAAATCAGGCTTGGGTGCCGACTGCTTTCGGGGTTCTTTAAAAAAAATGGCGATTGGATGGCTCCGATGGAGCGTTTCATCTTTTGAGCAATCAGCCGTTGATTCATTCCCCAAGCCTTTAGCTTGCGCAACATATCGTCGTCCGTAAGCGTCCAAGGGCGGCCCGCTGGACGTGGGCTCGTCATTTCCCCTTCGCCTTGGGCTTAGCTTTCGTCTCCGCGCCCGTTGCCTCCCGCGCCAGCCGTTCGGCCTTGAGCCTCTCTCGGTTGTTGGCAAATGCTTTCTGCGCGATCTCGTGCTCAGTCATCGCTTTCTCGGCATCGACCTGGCGAAATGCCTTACGCGCTTCGCGCTCGGCCGAGGTTATCGGCTTGGACGGTTCAATTTCGCCCGGTATCTTCGTCATTTTTTCACCTTCAGCCCCAGCTCTAAGCCGTCGCCGATCTCTACCCACTCAATAGCCGCGTGATGTAATCGCCGTTTAATTATTTCTTCGCGCAAAGCCGCTGCGTACTGTTTCACAGAAGCTCCGGTCATGAATTTGTGTCGGACGTTCCGGTCAGCTTCGACTTGTTCGCGGATGCCGTCATAAAAGCGCAGAAGATTTTCATCTCTTAAATTTTCGATTGCCATAAACACTCTCCAAGAAACGCCACTATCTATATTTTCACTCCACCCGCAGGCCCAGCTCTACAAGCCTGGTGGGTTGCTTCTGGGCGCCAGGGCATCATTCCTGCTTCCGGGGCTTTCATGGGACCGAAAGTGCTCACAAAGTCCTTGAGTTGGATGAATCTCAGCCAAGGTATTTCGGGTGAAACGAGAACTGGGGTTGTCTTCGTATCCCATAGATGCATATTTAATCAATGAAATACCTTGCCTTTCACGGCTCCGCATTTATCGGCGCAGCCCTCATTGCCTTCGTGGTCGCCTATCTGGCGCATGCCGTGCTGGGTGTGCCGCGCCAGGCTATTCGGATTGACGCGTTGGGAATGGCTGCCTGTTTAGCAGGATTTATCGGCGCCGCAATGTTCGCTCAACGGCGGGGTTAGCTGGCGCGCGGCGTTATCCAGACGAAGGCCGGCTCTCGACCGCCGCAACAATCTCCGCAATCTCGGCAATCTCCGCAAGATCAACAGCCTTGATGTTCTGATCCGCCGGTTCAGTCGGTAATGATGTCTGCACGCACCACGCAGGCTCAATTACCAGGTGACCGATGAATCAGCTAACCCGTTGCGACAGATTGATCCAATCCGAGCGCCTGAATTTCTGACAAAAGCGCTGGATCGGATATCGCCGTATTCATCGCGTCGAACGATATCCCCTCCTCGATCACGCGCAAGCGCGCTTCCCATTTGCCGCCCAGAGGCGCAAGGCCACCAGTGCGCAGAGCTTCGCGCAAGCGGTGCATCATGAACCAAGCGCTCTTGTAGGAGATATCCAGCGAGCGGTGGATTTGATGGGCCGAAACGCCCTTCTTTGAAGCCGTCAAAAGGAACAGCGCACCCTCGAAAACGGCGCGAGCTTCACGGCGTTCGATAACGCAGTTTTACGGTAAGGCGTACACTTCCTCTCGTTAGCCGGTTAGGGCAGCCATAGCCTCGGGATCGCGCAAAGGGTAGCGAGAAAGCTGCAACTGGCTGCAATGGCCGAACTAGCCTTGCGCTGCAGGTTCGTTTTTGGGTTGGGCTTCAAGCGCCATTCGCACCTCCTTGGCGCTCATGAGAGCCCGGCGGATATTCCTATCTTCCGAACTGGTATCGAACGTAATCAGCCGATTGCAGTGCTGGCAGTTCGTCTGAAACCCGTTGCGGATTTTCTGCGCCCGCTCTCGGAATACCTGCGAGCATTTTGTGCATTTGATTTTTACTTTTTCGTCGATCATGAAATGCCCCTAAATCAAAAGCAGCATTCTGCTTTCCTTAGTTTAAGGGCTCATTTAAGGGTTAGCTAAACCTCTAACGAAGCTGAAACGGCAACGCCTGGCGAAACCACTCAGGTCGCTATTGGGGGTAATCCGGCAAGCAAGGGGTCAGCGTGACCGTTGCTGGCTTGACCGCTAGTAACGACTTGTAGGCAGCCCTTAACGATCAGGGACTACTTGGCCTGTGCGGGCGGTAGGGCGCGGTCAGAAACATCGGGGCTAAATCCGGTATTATGGCGCAAACGCCACAAGGCGGCGGACATGAGCCGCCGACCATCAAAGCCCCGGCGATGGCTCAAATGTGTGTGCGTCGCCCTAGGTGTAGTAATTCAATTCTCCGCATTCGGAGATGACAAACCTGCTTTGGCCAGCCTCATAGGCCAGCGCGATCCGACTGATCGGCCGGCCAGCACGCATCGCCTCGTTCCGCCACCGCTCGATCAATCGCAACAGTGCCGTCGCATCCGGCTCCAGTTTCTTCAACGGCTGGCGCTCGACGCCAGGAACAGCTCCGCTCACCAGCCAGCTCGCCTTGCTCATCTCGACGACCACTACCAAGGTCGAGATCGGATCAAACGCGGTCAGGCTTCGGCTGAGATCATTGACTTGGGCCATGGGGCAACCTCCATCAGTTGGTATGGACGATGAAGGTGCCACGACCTCCGCCGCCCGCCCCATAGCTTCTCCCACCTCGGGTGTGTAACGGCGCGTCGTGATATTCTCACGAAATTCCGTATGCGCTTCAGCGCCTGTGACACGGTTTCCCGGTACTGTGCCCGGCCCGTGCTTTGCTGACTCACATTCCCCTCGGCCCCCGCCCTTGGCTCCACCAACTCCGCAGCCGGTTGCCCGGCCTTGTTCGTCGGCTTCACAGCTACTATGGCGGGGTCAGACTTCTCATGATCGTACATCATCGGCTACGGCTCCTCGCCTTCCCGACACGGACCAGCGCTACACGCATGTGGCGCTGGCCGACCATGAGATCTCCCGGTTCCCGAGCAAAGAGCGTCCGCACATGCCAGTGTCTACGACCACGCCGGGCCGTCTGGGCGCTCGCACTATCGCGCCCATCCGTATTGCCTTCCGTCAGCGGAACGACGTCGGCACCCAGGATGAGGGTACTATCGCGGCTCAATGGCTGGCCTATGCGCTCCCCTGTCAACGCTTCGCCGATGCCCTCGCGGGCATCTGCGCATGAACTCGGGGTCGATGCGGTTCGCTACTCCTTCATCGTGATGGACTTGCACCATCTACTCCTTTGCCGGTCTCCCGGCGCACTCCGCTCTACCCCCTAACAAACAGACGTCGAGCAGCCCGGTCGGCACGTCGGAAAGGTGCCACAAAGAGACGAAAATCGAGGAAAATCCGCGATTCTGAAGCGGACCTTTCGCGGCCCGGGAAGAAAAATTGCTGCTGCGAGCACGAAGTAGCCGGCGATAATGAGCAGCAACGAATGCCGGCGCACCGGCACACAGACAGTTATCCAATTAGAAAACTATTGTTGACAGATGCTCGTCGCGCATCCATTGTTAGCTGTATGGCTAACCATTCTCCTCATCTCGACAACGTGTTCAGCGCGCTCGCCGATCCAACGCGGCGCGCAATCATTGGGCGGCTCTCGCAAGGCGAGGCTTCCGTGGGCGAACTCGCTCGGCCATTCGACATGGCTCTGCCGAGCCTGATGAAACACATACGTGTGTTGGAAACCGGTGGCCTTGTCGAGTCGGAGAAGCATGGCCGCGTCCGCACATGCCGCCTGATGCCAGGCGCCATGAAGGGGGCCGAGAACTGGCTCGCCGAGCAGCGCGCCATCTGGGAAGCCCGCCTTGACCGGCTCGAGTCTTATGTAGCGACGCTTGAGAAGAGGCCGCCAAGGAGAAGGCGTCGTGACTGATGCGCCCAACTACACTACATCCTCAAAAGCACAGGAAATCGCCATGACCTCAACTCCGGACGCCGCCCTCGCACACTGGGATATCGAGCGCGAGATCGTTCTCTCGCGTGTCATCAAGGCAAAGCGTGATGTCGTTTTTGCTGCCTGGACAGAACCGGAGCATTTGCCGAACTGGTTCGGACCGGCGGGGTTCAAGATCGAAACCAAGGAAATCGACATTCGCGTCGGCGGCGTGTGGCGATTCGACATGCTCGCCCCAAACGGCCAGCGATTTCCGAATCGAATGCGCTTTCGGCGCATCGAGCCGCCGTACCTGATCGAGATCGATCACGGTTCGGACATGGATGACGATCCAGCCCGTTTTCGCACCACGATTACGTTCGATGAGCAGAGCGACGGCAAGACCGTGATCACGCTGCGGCAACTGCATCCGAGCAAAGCACAGCGCGACAGGACGATCGGCTTCGGCGCCGTCGAGTACGGCTACCAGACCCTGGATAAGTTGGCTCGGCACGTCGAGACAGCGACAGGCTGATGATTTCGAATGGAACCCTGCAAGACGGGTGTGATGAGCGCCATGATGTCCGGTTCCGAAAGCGCTGGGGATGTCTCTTGCGGGTCAAACTGAGAAGAACTCAGTGTGAGCAAATGTCTTCCGGGTTACCCCTGAAAGCGGACATTGCTCAATACAGTCGGCCTGTCTCATATCAAACGCGCCAACAGCGGAAGTCACGAGCCTAAAAGGAATACCGCACCACGCCCTTGCCAGCGTAGCTCGTGGTGACGTTGGAGAACTCACCCTCGAAGGTGGCCGCCGCGGACCAGCCGTTCAGCCAGTTCTTCTCGGCGGAGGCGGTCACGAGCGCGGAGTTGGTTGCTTGCGCGGCGCCGTTGACGAGGAACGACGCGCCCGGCAGCGTCTGGAACGTCACACCGATACTGCGGTCGGGGTCAAAATCGTGCGCCCATGCCACGCGACCCCGCAAGGCGAAGATGCCATCCTGCATCGCAAATGATTTATCGCTGCGCAGGCCGATTTCGCTGCGCGTATCGGTGACACTCTCTGCGCCGTAGGCGAGCGCAAATGTGTTGGCGCCGACCACCGCCTGCTCGGCATAGGCCGGCAGATCGAAGGTGGTGAACTGTCCGGCGGCGTAAGGCGTGATGCCGACGCCACCCGTCCACGGCGCGACAAGGCGATAGCCGCCTTCGGCGCGGCCCGAGAAGGCGTTGGCGTTGAAGTCCGCGCGCAACTGGTCGAAACCGGCGACCGTCACGATGCGGTTGGTGGTGATGTCCTGCCAGCCATAGGCCAGCGCGCCGGAGAAATAGGCCGCGCCCGCATTGTGCCGGATGAAGGCGCCGGCCTGGAACAGGTCGGAGCGGCCGCTGCCGCCATTGACGACGCTAAAATTGGTGCCACCGCCCGCGAGCGCAAAGCCTGCCAGCGTATACGGCGAGAGGCGATAATCGGCGCCCACCGCGGTGCCGACGATGCTTGATGTGGTGCTGTTCGAGCCCACCGCCGCACTGCCCTCGGTAGTTTGCGAGCCGCCGAAGCCCGCGGTCCAGGTGCTCCAGCGTTGTTCGAACGGCACCACCGGCGCCTTGACGAACATGGCATTGGCGTCGCGCGCCGCGCCGGTCTTTTGAGTGGAAGCATATCCGCTCGGCGCGCCGCCCGATGCGCCAAAGCCATCGCCGCGCCCGGCGATGAACGGGTCGGTCATCACGCCCATGAACTGGTTCATGGCGTCGAAGGTGGTCTGCTGCGACCCGGTCGCGGTCTCGCCGGAAGCCTGCGTCAAGGCCGCTGGCGTCAGCGCACCGAATACGATCGGAATGCTGCCGGTCGCATTGAAGAAATTGGTCAGCGCGTTGCCGACATTCTGCTGGTTGCCGTTGAGGCCCCCCGGTATCCCGAAATTCAGCGCCAGATTGAGATACGCATCATGGGTGTCGTAGCTCAACGTGGTGTGGAAGTCGGACGGCAGATTGGTATTGACCACCGCAGGATTGAACGTGCCGCTGACGCTGCCGGCGGTCAGGATGGTGTACTGCTTCGTCACATAGCTGCCATTGGCGTAGATCGCGTTGACGGTGGCCCCGCCGAGCGTCGCGGTGCCGGTCACGTTGGCGAATGACGATGTCGACGGGTTGATCTGCACCAGATAAAACGCGCCCGAGGACAATGCGAGACTCCCCCTGATCGTCATCGACGAACCCGGAGTGCCGTTGCCGGGGGCGAGGGCGCCGCCGGTCGCCGTTAGATTGGTGACCGACCCTGCGCCGGTGAGCGCACCTCCGGTGATGACGGCGCCGCCGTTCAATGCCCCGTTATCGGTCGCAATGCCGGCGGTGTTGGTCAATAGGCCGGAGACCGTCGCGCCAGCGGCGTTACTGAAGGCGCCGCCAGTCGAGATGGTGCCGGTCCAGGTGCCGTTGTTGGTGATGGTTCCGGTATTGCTCGCCACGTTTGCGAAATACGCGCCGCTATTCGTGACGATGCCGGCATTGTTGAGATCGTCGTGGACGGTGCCGCCGGCCGCGACGATGATGCTGCCGCCCACGGCGTTGGTGATGCCGGCTGCGGTTGCGATCAATTGTCCGCCGCTCGCCACCGTGACGAAGCCTGCGTTGGTCAGCAACCCCTGCAACGTGTAAAGGCCCGTGCCACCGACAGCGAGTGTCGCCCCCGATGCGATGCCGAATGTGCCATTGCTCGTCACCGTGCCCGCGACATTGAAGGTGCCGGCATTGTTGGCGATCGGCCCATTGATCTGTCCGCCATTGGCGTTGACGATGCCGGTGTTGGTTAGGCCACCGGAGACCGTGCCAGAGGAGGTAAAACTGGCGTTGTTGAGGACGCTGCCGGCGATCGCGCCGCCCGCCGCAAGCGCGAGCGTGCCGCCGTTCACCGTGGTGACGCCGCTGTAGGTGTTGACGCCGGAGAGCGTCACCGTGCCGGCGGTGGACTTGGTCACGCCGCCGGTCCCGGTGAGCACGGCATTCACCGTCCCCGACTGGATGACGAAAGTGGCGCTCGACGATAGTGTCCCGTTCTGGATCGTGCCGCCGGTCAGCATCAGCCCACCGTTCTGCGTCTGCATGGTCCCGCCCAGATCGAGCGTGCCGCCGCTCACCCTGACCGCTCCCGACGTCGCGCCCAGCGTGCCCGCACCGGCCAGTTGCAGTGTCCCGGTGCTCACCGTCGTGCCGCCTGTATAGGTGTTGGCGCCCGAGAACTTCAGCGTGCCGGTGCCCGAATCGAAGACCGCGCCGGACCCGGTGATGACATTGGGCAGGCTGACCGCGACGGCCTGATTGAAGGTCAACGAGCCGGTCACGCCGATGTTGCCGATCAGGGTCCCGCCGGATAGATCAAGGAAATTGCTGCCGCCTGTGAAGGTGATGGCGTTCGCGCGCGTCACGCCGTCTCCGCTCAAGCCGCCGGTGATTGCGCCGCTGTTGATAACCGTCAGGCCGGAGCCCACGATGCCGGTGCCGCCGACACCGGCGGTTCCTGCCAAGCCGCCGGCGGCGGCCGTCCCCGCAGCGCCGCCGGTCCCGCCCGTGATCGTACCTTCATTGGAGAGCGTGAGGCCGTTTGCCGCCGTAACACCGGCACCGCCAGCACCGCCAGCACCACTGCTGCCGACAGCACTCGTGGAGTTGTTCGAGGTCCCAGCAGCGCCGCCGGTGCCGCCCTGACCGCCTGTAACGGTCGCTCCCGTCCCATTGTCAAAAGTTGTCGTCGGCGAAGAGCCGCTAAACACGATGCCACCGCCCCCGCCGCCTCCCGTGCCGCCATTGCCGCTGAAGCCAAGAGCGGCGTCGCCGCCTGCGCCGCCGGTGCCGCCTGTGTTTCCGGAAATACTGCTCGTGTTGCTGTTCGGCGATACATTACCTGTGACGACCGCGCCAAAACCGCCTGCGCCGCCGCCGCCGCCGCCGCCGCCGGCAAAATTACTGGTTGCTCCGCCGGCGCCTCCTGCGCCACCGGCCGAACCAGCCAGCGGAACCACATTAATAAGTTGGATTGTAGAAGTCCCATTGAGCCCTCCAGCCCCGCCGCCGCCACCGCCGCTGCCGTTTCCATTGGCAGACTGGTCCGCGCCATCAATTCCAGTCGGTGCTGCAATACTTCCGCCGGCAGCAGCAGTTCCGCCTGTTCCTGCGCCGCCTTGTCCACCCGATCCGCCCCCTGCCGCGCCGCCGCCGCCGCCGCCACCGCCGTTGCCGCTACTCAGCGCACTCACACCAGAGCTACCAACGCCCCCCGAATAGCCGGCGCCGCCGCCGCCGCCCTGGCTCACAAAACCCGAACCGCCGCCAGTGCCCCCGTCCGCCCGTGCAACTGTTGGAAAACCGGCCAGCGCCATTCCCGCCAGGGCGGCGGCTCCCGCCAGCATATTCCGACTGAGGATGCCAACCATTGTCTGTGGCCGAAGTTCGAGAATCATTTTGCTGCCGCGCCTTTCACTTCGTCTCTCGAAGTTTCGCGCGGGATACTATAGCGGTGGAGGGTGCGGCAACTGGAACTCGCGGCTTTTCGAGCACTTCGAGGGATTGTCACGGTCCGTGACTAAAGAGGCACAGAAGGGAAAGGCGGCGGCCGAAGCCGCCGCCTGTGTTCATACCGCGCAGAACCGCAGCAACGATAGAGTGACCTCTGACCGTCCAGCGGCGCAGCGACCTCGCAAAGGAGGAATGCCAGAATGAAAAAAGTTTGCCGACGTTTGGCGATTGCCCAGTAGCCGCCGCCGACAAAGACGAAACCGACTGGCCTATACGGTCGCGAAGGATTTTGACCGTAACGTTACGGCCCGTATCGACTGTAACGTTACGGGCCATGACCGTTACGTGACGCAGGAGGCGAAGCAAAAATGATCGAGCAGTTCGACGACCTGGAGTTGGGGATGCGTTTCAAAACCGCTGAGGTTACGGTCACGACGGAAGATATAAAGCGGTTTGCTGCGGAGTTTGATCCGCAGCCGTTTCATTTGGATGAAGCCGCCGCCGAGAAAACCGTATTCAAAGGGCTTGCAGCATCCGGCTGGCACACTGCGGCCATTGCGATGCGCCTTTGCGTCGAAGCCAGGCCATTTGGACCCCAGCTCCTCATGGGTCTTGGCGTCGACGGCTTACGCTGGATGACGCCGGTGCGCCCTGGCGATGTGCTTCATGTCGAGGACGGAGCTAATTCCATCGCGAACCGAGCCTCAAGGGATCGCGAAAGGTCAAATGAACGTCCTACAACCAGCGCGGCGAAGCGGTATACCACCTTCACGCCGATCGCGATCCTCGTCCGTCACTCCGATCCTGTGACGGCTTGATTGCTCGCTTGGCTTTTTTCTGGGGATGCCGTCGGTCCGCCATAGGTGAGCGTCGACCGATATGGCACCCTGTGTAGCTGAATACTTGGAGCCGCAACATGTCTGAAGTCGAACGCACCTCGGCCGGACTACAGATTGTTATCCCCGGATGCGAACGGCGCACGCTACCAAAGTCCACGACCCGCGTTGACGAAATCGGTCAGGGCCTACTTCATTTCTACAAGCCGCCGAGTTCGCGCGAGAAGCTCGAAACGCGCGCGGATGCACCATTGCAGCCGCGCAAAGGACAGAAGGCGTTGCCGAAAAGTGGGTTGTTCGGGCCGTAGGTGTCGCGGCCCGCCTTCTCGGCTTGCGCGCGCTGCGGTCGACCGGCCGCCACAAGGCCGCTGCATTATTCCGCCGACCGGCAGGCCGCGAAGCAGCGATCGCGGCGAGCACCGCGAGATAGTAATTGTCCCACTCGTCCCAGAGCCCGTAGGCTGCCAACTTACCGTTAGCGCGTGAAGAAACCCGGTCCCGATGCTGCGCGGCCGACACTAGCCGCCGGGCGTGGCGCGTTACGTGGCGGCTGAAATTGCCACCGCGCCCAGGACCCGAAGGAATCCTGAATGGACGGCGTCCGCGTCCGCTGAATTGGGCGAGGCTTTTTCGGCTTCGATCGCGCATTGGGGGCCGCAGCCGTTCCTTCCGGTGACGCGGATGCTACCGGCGTTTCTCCCTTCACCTGTTCTTGTCTAATTTCGCGGCGGGGCCAGGCAAAATCATCGGCGCGGCCGGCAGGCGGCACCAGCGGCTCGCCCTTGACCAGCGTTCGCGCTACAAGAGGATCGACGGCGGCCGGCCGCGATCCCGGCCCGCCGAGCAACTGATCGGTGCCGACGGAGGATGCCACGAGCGGGACGATCGGCCGGCAAGCGGACGCGGCGCCGGTTGACCGGGCACCGCATTGGCGTCGGGCGTTGCCGGTTCGGTCGGCAGCTCGGTCGGCACCGAACGCGCCGCCAACAGCCGCGTGATCTCGCGCTCGACATAATGCGCCAACTTACGGGCGCCGGGCTTCGTGAAGTACACACCGTCGTTGGAACGTAAGCGGCGGATCTGGCGCTCGAAGTCCGGACCCTGTTGCAGGAAGCGGCCGGCTTCGTCGACAAATCCGTCCCAGACATCAACATATGTGATGCCGGCCTTGCCGGCGGCGTCGCAATAAAAGGCCAGACATGAAAGAGGCCGCCAACTGAGGCGGCCTTACTCCTTGGGCTGGGCCGTTATGACCTCTGCGCGGAGGGCCTTGGCTTCATACTCCTTGGCGAGTGCGGATAGTTTCAGAGCAAACTCCGGATGGTCAGCGCCAGCAGCCAGGCGGTGACAATTGATAGCCCGTGCGCGCAACCTCTCGCTCTCGACCTTTGGCAGCCGGTTTCTCGGCATTTTGTCTTCTCCCCCCAAGCACCTTAACAATCTAAAGGGGACCACTCCAAAAATCAAAAGGGACCATTCACCTTGTCAGGGGATGGAAAGGGGCCAGTACCCACGGACGGATAGGAACAGACCGAAAAACCAGAACTTTCAGTGAATGAGGCGGCGGCGAGCGGACATCAGTCATCCTGACCGGCGGCCTCGGTTCGACTTCACCTCGCTGAATAGGGCGGTGTGTTGCTCTCGCCAGCGTCCGCTTTGCTTCTGCCGGCTCAACCGGTCGACGCAACACAGGCGCTAAATCTCTCTGCTGGGGTTTCAAATTGCAAGGTCTCACGTGGCCGTTCGTTTAGCTGGCGAGCCACTTTATTCAGATAGGCTTGCGAATGTACCGACAAGTCGGTGCCCTTAGGAAAGTACTGTCTCAGCAGACCATTGGTGTTTTCGTTCGACCCGCGCTGCCACGGGCTTTGCGGATCGCAAAAATATACGTCGATTTTGGTCGCCAACGTAAAGCGACGATGATCCGTAAGTTCCTTTCCCCGGTCCCAGGTCAGGGACTTATACAATTCCTTTGGTAGCTTCTTCGCCTGCTTGATGAGCGCCGTAACTACCGTCCGGGTGTCCTTACCGGCCACCTTGGCCAACATCAGGTAACGCGTATGACGCTCGACCAAGGTCGCGATATAGCTGTTGTTCGGCCCAGACAACAGATCGCCTTCCCAATGGCCAGGCACCGCCCGATCTTCAACCGCCGCCGGTCGCTGACGGATTGAGACGATATCCTTGATATGCCCCCGTCTATCGCCATTCGGATCAACCGGCTGGGAGCGACGCATCGAGCGCTTCGATCGAAGATGACTAAGCAGCTCTTTCTTGAGCACGCCACGTGTTTGTACAAATAAGCTGCGGTAGATCGTCTCGTGTGACACCTGATTACACTCGTCTTCAGGATGCGTTCTTTTCAGCCAACCGGCTATCTGCTCGGGCGACCAATCCAATCTGAGCTTCCCCGCCACTGCTCGCCGTAGCCGCGGACTGTTCGCCAATTTACAACATTTTGGACGACGAGCTCGCGCCCAGGCATTCTCGTCCGCAAGCACCGCTCGGTAGCGATCATAGCCGCCATTGCGGTTCATTTCACGGCTCACCGTCGAGGGTGAGCGGCCAAGCAACTTAGCGATCGATCTTGCCGATCGATGTGCCGTAACGCCTCTGGAAATCACCTCGCGCTCTGACAGCGTCAATGCCAGCCTCGAGCGACGCCGCTCGGCAGGACGAATCCCACCATGGGGAGCCACCAAAAAATAGATCGACGAGGACGGCTTGCCAAAAGCTCGTCCAATCGCCTTCAGCGATTCTCCGCGCTTCCAGCGATCCCATAACTCCGTTTTCTCTGCCGCAGTAAACCCTCTATGAAATCTGTGACCCATCAAACCACACTCCATCTCTTCTTTAAGATAAAGTGTTGCGTCGACCGGTTGAGACCGCCTTCGCATAACGGACTACGTCGGACATCGCGCCACGTCCGAAGGGTGCCAACAGCGGAATTGACCAACTCAGCCGGAAATTGAAATCCGAAGCGAAACGGGCGACTACCACTCCCTTCAGGGGTGCGATATCAACGTCTCGAGTACCTCGAAGGCAATTTGTCTTACTGAAGCGGCTGCGACATTGCCCTGTACAGGCGGGATGTCGCCGCCCATCGTTTTGTCGGTCAAATTCTCACCAACCTCGATTTGCACGCCTAGAAAATCGACGGTGAGCGCTTCGTAGTCCTGATCCAAAGTTGGGTCGACGTGAGCTCCGCCATCTTGGTTTGCCATGACAAGAACGAGTTTTCTGCGGTTGAAGTAGGTCATTTGACTCGTCTCAACCAACGGGTCGGTCCACCATTTTTCGAAGGGTTGGCGGGCAATGAAGGCTGCCGAATTTGGATGACCGGTTGGAAAGCGAGGAGAGCCAAGTGGCGCGCCCCAGAAAAATTCAGAGCCGCGCTGCTGCAAAGATACTAAACCGGCCTCGCCCGGCTGATGAGCAACTATCCGAAGGCCTTCCGAGTATTCCTTAGGACAAGTCTTCTTGAACCAGTCGTCTTTCGCGGCATCGAGCCGCTCTCGATAGAGCCCGGTGTCCACCATCATCATTGTCGCTTTCATCCCGAGCAGAGTCAGCAGCGATGTGGATTGCCGGGTATCATGAAATAGAACGCGGATTGTCGTGGCCAATCGCTGTGCTTCTTCGTCAATGCCACTGTCGAACATCGAGCAAGATCGTTCGAGATAACCAGTTTGTCTCTTTAGCTGGTCGGCTAGACTGGATGGCGCCCTAGGTGGCATTCTATGTCCTCAAAAGATGCATTTTTGACGACCCTCAACCAAAAGTCTAGACCCTTCAATTCATCAGAGGGTTGCCCCGTTCCGCCAAAGTGGGCCAGCCCAACGCACCGCGGTCCACTTCCGCTAATGGGTCAAACGCGGACCTCGGCCCACGTCTGAGCTTAGTCCGTTCATCCCTTGCCGGCTCAACCGGTCGACGCAACACAGGCGCTAAATCTCTCTGCTGGGGTTTCAAATTGCAAGGTCTCACGTGGCCGTTCGTTTAGCTGGCGAGCCACTTTATTCAGATAGGCTTGCGAATGTACCGACAAGTCGGTGCCCTTAGGAAAGTACTGTCTCAGCAGACCATTGGTGTTTTCGTTCGACCCGCGCTGCCACGGGCTTTGCGGATCGCAAAAATATACGTCGATTTTGGTCGCCAACGTAAAGCGACGATGATCCGTAAGTTCCTTTCCCCGGTCCCAGGTCAGGGACTTATACAATTCCTTTGGTAGCTTCTTCGCCTGCTTGATGAGCGCCGTGACTACCGTCCGGGTGTCCTTACCGGCCACCTTGGCCAACATCAGGTAACGCGTATGACGCTCGACCAAGGTCGCGATATAGCTGTTGTTCGGCCCAGACAACAGATCGCCTTCCCAATGGCCAGGCACCGCCCGATCTTCAACCGCCGCCGGTCGCTGACGGATTGAGACGATATCCTTGATATGCCCCCGTCTATCGCCATTCGGATCAACCGGCTGGGAGCGACGCATCGAGCGCTTCGATCGAAGATGACTAAGCAGCTCTTTCTTGAGCACGCCACGTGTTTGTACAAATAAGCTGCGGTAGATCGTCTCGTGTGACACCTGATTACACTCGTCTTCAGGATGCGTTCTTTTCAGCCAACCGGCTATCTGCTCGGGCGACCAATCCAATCTGAGCTTCCCCGCCACTGCTCGCCGTAGCCGCGGACTGTTCGCCAATTTACAACATTTTGGACGACGAGCTCGCGCCCAGGCATTCTCGTCCGCAAGCACCGCTCGGTAGCGATCATAGCCGCCATTGCGGTTCATTTCACGGCTCACCGTCGAGGGTGAGCGGCCAAGCAACTTAGCGATCGATCTTGCCGATCGATGTGCCGTAACGCCTCTGGAAATCACCTCGCGCTCTGACAGCGTCAATGCCAGCCTCGAGCGACGCCGCTCGGCAGGACGAATCCCACCATGGGGAGCCACCAAAAAATAGATCGACGAGGACGGCTTGCCAAAAGCTCGTCCAATCGCCTTCAGCGATTCTCCGCGCTTCCAGCGATCCCATAACTCCGTTTTCTCTGCCGCAGTAAACCCTCTATGAAATCTGTGACCCATCAAACCACACTCCATCTCTTCTTTAAGATAAAGTGTTGCGTCGACCGGTTGAGACCGCCCCTCAACAACGGACATGCGGGCGCTGCGGCCTCATGTCCGTTTGGTGCCATGATGTATGGCCCGGGCCGTGCGTTGCAAGACAGAAGCTCCAAGACCGACGAACGTGAGAGCTGCAACAATGTATCAGGCCTCTAACGTGGAGCATTTGCTCCGGGCCATCATGGGTATCCGCGCGCATCCGAGGCTGACTAGCGGAAAGACCTCGTTGGGCCATCATGGCACCCAGTCTCTTGGTTGCGCCGGGCAGACCGTTCGTCCATCTCTTCATTCCATCCCGCAGACCTCGGTGGGAAAGCTGTTGATAGTAAACTACTCAGTCTCCGTTCTGATGTTTCAGGTCAGCCGGATCACGTGAAGCCATCCCCTCGGAGCCACCGTCGCTCGCTCGCCCAATGAGGCGAGTGATGGTGGCGGAGAGGGGTGGCGGGCATCTCCTTGGTGAACCCGAGCGAGCCTTT
This sequence comes from uncultured Alphaproteobacteria bacterium, assembly GCA_963761895.1. Classification (GTDB taxonomy): domain Bacteria; phylum Pseudomonadota; class Alphaproteobacteria; order Rhizobiales; family Xanthobacteraceae; genus Bradyrhizobium. The sequence continues at coordinate 2,422,664 of CAVXIL010000003.1, read as the reverse complement.
GTCATGCTGCATGGGTGATCCTCGGTTGATAGGTGCCCCCGCGCGCGAGAACCGCCCAGGCGATGCGGGCGAGCTTGTTGGCGAGCGCGATAGCCAACATGTTGCGGTGCAGCCGTTTTGAAGCTTGCTCGACCCAGGGCCACAAACCCCGCATCGCTGCGCTCGGCCGCCGCTCGAGAACGACGTGCGCGGCCTGCACGAACAGTGTTCTCAGGTACTTGTTGCCGCGCTTGGAGATCTTGCCCAGGATTGTGCGATCCCCCGTCGACTCCTGCTTCGGCACGAGCCCGAGCCAAGCGCCAAAGTCGCGGCCCTGCTTGAATCCGGTGCCGTTGCCGATCGCCGCCACCACGGCGCTCGAGATGATCGGCCCGACCCCAGGTACGGTCATCAGGCGCTGACAACTGTCGTCTTGCTCCGCCAGCGCTTCGATTTCGGCCGACACGGCTGCAATGCGCTCGTCAAGCCGACGCCAGTCTTGGGCCAGGTCAGCGATGAGGCCAACCATTCTGGGCGAAAGCGCGCCAGTGTCTGAGCTTAGAATTTCCGATAGCGCCTTGCGCAGGGGCATCGGGCCCTGACGCACCGTGATGCCGCGCTCGATGAGGAAGCCGCGGATTTGGTTGATCACGCCCGTCCGCCGTCCGACAAGACGTGAGCGCACGCGATGCAAAGCCAGCAAATCCATCTGTTCCGGCGTCTTGATCGTCACGAAGTGCATGGTGGGCCGCTGCACTGCCTCCGCGATCGCCTCGGCATCGCGGTAGTCGTTCTTGTGCCCTTTGAGGAACGGCTTCACGTACTGGGCCGGGATCAGACGCACATCGTGGCCGATCTCAGCCAGCTGCCGACCGATGTGATGGGAGCCCGAGCAGGCCTCCATGCCGATCAGGCAACGTGGAATATTGGCGACACGGCGTTCGAGCTGACTGCGTGACACCTTCTGCTGCAGAATGATGGCACCCCGCTGGTCAAAGCCAACGAGGTGGAAGGTGTTCTTGCCGATGTCGATCCCGATCGTGGTGATGATTCCAGCTATCTTCTGAAATGTGCGCATCGCATGCTCCTTGAGCTTTGCTTCACCGCCTCCCAGCCACAGTCCAGCAAATTAGGCCGCTGAGCACGGCCGGGCCATCCCATGAACAGACATGGCCCGCATTCGATCATCCCGTCGGCGTGAGCGAGCAGCGTGGGCAGAAAGCACCGCTGTCCCGGGCGAACTCAGCCGATGACAGAGAACATCATCGCGAGCGTTTCGGACGAAACGGAAGATATGATGACGGCCGCCGAAAGCGTCAGGCCAAGCAGTGAAAACAGGGAGACGACGAAGAGATCCGACGAAATGGTTGAGGGCGCGTTAGAAAGGGGTTTGGATGGAATGGTGAACATCGCTGCCTCTAAGGCATGAGAAATTGCTATTGGCCTGATGCCATCGAGCGTCGCGCGTCTCGCACGAGTTCGCGCTGTTGCTGTCGATGTCTGCGGGCCTCTTCGATCTCCCAAAAAGCCCAGACAAAGCACGCCCCAAGGCAGGCTGAAATCGCGACGAGCAGAAATGCCTGGTCGCTGGCGGTCTGGATCATGGAATGCCCAATGCAAATGAAACTTCAAAACGGGGGGAATGTGCTCAAAATCGGCTCGTCAGGGAACGCTGACCCTCGGCATCGGGCCGGTCGGGCGGATCGACACCCTCGACGGTGGCTGCTGCGCCAAAGCTGCGAGTGCAATCAAGACCGCGCATGCGAGGGCGATCAAAGAGCCGGGAAGCCATCGCTTCTCCGCCCGATCGTCGCCGGGCCTCTCAAGCCGGCGCGCGCCCGTTGCTATGCGCATCGTTGGTCTCCGAATATCGTTACGGTGAGTCTTCCCAGCACCCGTGCCGAATATCGCGCCACTTGATGCGTCTGAAAACTACCTAGAAAGGTGGTTCGCTGTGCTTTATGTATGCCCGCGCAGGTCGGCGACCTGCACACGTTTGGGAATGACATGCATCTCTCCACGGATCCCACCGATCCGCAAAATCAAGAAGTTTATGCACTCTGGGATCAGCTGGCCCAGTTCTCAGTCAGCGACGGCGACGCCGCACTGACGCACCTGCTGTCCGCACTGCGTACCATGTTGTCGGCACGCAATGTGCTATGGGGTGCGGTCGTGCGATTGCCTTCGCCCGGGCGGGCCGATCCCTTGCTTGGTTGGCGCCCGCGCCTCGTCCGGGTGCTGGACCCGATACCGGCGGTGGCAGCATCCGTGCAGAAGCAGTTCGATACGCTCTGGTCCGACAACGTCGACCAGTCTCAGATCCTGTCAATGTCGGGAGATGAGCCGTTCCGCATCCGCCTGCTGTTCGAATCGCTGCCGCCGGAATGGTTCGAGGGCGAGCACTATCGGCGGCACTATTTGGACGTCGGCTTCGCCGACAGCATTTCCGTGCGCATTGCGCTCAATGACGACGTGAGGATTTGCCTGTTCGTATTTCGCGATGCGCAGGCACCCCGCTTCTCGGCGCAGGACGGCCAGCGTCTGGGCTTCGTGATGCGCGGGTTGAGATGGTTTCACCGTCAACAATTGCTCAGCCACGGTCTGCTCATCGCCAACGCGCCCCTGACACCCGCTGAACGCCGGGTGTTGCTCGCACTGCTCGATGGGCACATGGAAAAGGAGATCGCACGGAGGCTCGACCAAAGTCCGAACACCACGCACTTCCACGTCAAGTCGATCTACGCCAAGTTCGGCGTACGAAATCGCTCGACGCTCGCTGCGCTGTGGCTCGGAAAGCTGCGATGACGAACTGCAGCCGCAGTCCGTACATAGACACCTTACGTTTCGGATCTTCTAGACCGCCCCGGCGCCGGGCCACAAAATGCCTTCCGCTGAGTTGCGTATCCAACGCCGACGTCAGCTCATAGCGGTAGCTTTCCGTCTTGCCAGCACAACTCATGACGACGAGAGCGATCGTACCCATCGTCAGTAGCTTCAAGAGGTATGAAAACATCACCGAACCCAGCGCTCGTTTGCTCGGTCGCAGACTTATATCAATACAACCTTAATGGAGGCGGCAATTGCATGTCTGCATTGGGTCAAAAACGGAAGTGACCGCGCCGGAACGGCATGTCCGTTCTACCCTTGCCGGCTCAACCGGTCGACGCAACACAGGCGCTAAATCTCTCTGCTGGGGTTTCAAATTGCAAGGTCTCACGTGGCCGTTCGTTTAGCTGGCGAGCCACTTTATTCAGATAGGCTTGCGAATGTACCGACAAGTCGGTGCCCTTAGGAAAGTACTGTCTCAGCAGACCATTGGTGTTTTCGTTCGACCCGCGCTGCCACGGGCTTTGCGGATCGCAAAAATATACGTCGATTTTGGTCGCCAACGTAAAGCGACGATGATCCGTAAGTTCCTTTCCCCGGTCCCAGGTCAGGGACTTATACAATTCCTTTGGTAGCTTCTTCGCCTGCTTGATGAGCGCCGTGACTACCGTCCGGGTGTCCTTACCGGCCACCTTGGCCAACATCAGGTAACGCGTATGACGCTCGACCAAGGTCGCGATATAGCTGTTGTTCGGCCCAGACAACAGATCGCCTTCCCAATGGCCAGGCACCGCCCGATCTTCAACCGCCGCCGGTCGCTGACGGATTGAGACGATATCCTTGATATGCCCCCGTCTATCGCCATTCGGATCAACCGGCTGGGAGCGACGCATCGAGCGCTTCGATCGAAGATGACTAAGCAGCTCTTTCTTGAGCACGCCACGTGTTTGTACAAATAAGCTGCGGTAGATCGTCTCGTGTGACACCTGATTACACTCGTCTTCAGGATGCGTTCTTTTCAGCCAACCGGCTATCTGCTCGGGCGACCAATCCAATCTGAGCTTCCCCGCCACTGCTCGCCGTAGCCGCGGACTGTTCGCCAATTTACAACATTTTGGACGACGAGCTCGCGCCCAGGCATTCTCGTCCGCAAGCACCGCTCGGTAGCGATCATAGCCGCCATTGCGGTTCATTTCACGGCTCACCGTCGAGGGTGAGCGGCCAAGCAACTTAGCGATCGATCTTGCCGATCGATGTGCCGTAACGCCTCTGGAAATCACCTCGCGCTCTGACAGCGTCAATGCCAGCCTCGAGCGACGCCGCTCGGCAGGACGAATCCCACCATGGGGAGCCACCAAAAAATAGATCGACGAGGACGGCTTGCCAAAAGCTCGTCCAATCGCCTTCAGCGATTCTCCGCGCTTCCAGCGATCCCATAACTCCGTTTTCTCTGCCGCAGTAAACCCTCTATGAAATCTGTGACCCATCAAACCACACTCCATCTCTTCTTTAAGATAAAGTGTTGCGTCGACCGGTTGAGACCGCCCCTCCACAACAGACATCGTCCGGTCGCGCCGCCATGTCGGTTTCGTGCCACAACCGGACTCATGCACCGCAGCAAGGAAGTCCTACTCGATCACTTCGTCGGCGCGGGCGAGCAGCGTGGGGGAAATGGTGAGCCCGAGCGCCTTTGCGGTGGTGAGATTGATGCAGAGCTGGAAAAGGGTCGGCTGCTCGACCGGCATGTCCGCCGGTCTTTCGCCTTTAAGGATGCGGTCGACATAATAGGCGGTGCGGCGCGCGATCAGGCGCTGGTCCGCGCCATAGGAGATCAGCATGCCGGCATCCAGCACTTCCTTTACATAGCCGCAGCACGGCAATTTGCGCGCCAGCGCAAGCTCCGCGATCCTCTTCTTGCCGACATAGAACAGGCTTTCGGCATTGAAGAAGACGGCCTCCATGCGGTCGCCTATCATGGCGTCGAAAGCAGGCTCGAGGTCGTCGAGCGTGCCGACGTTATAAGGCTTGCAGGTCAATCCGAGTTTGGTAGCCGCGGCGTTCGATTGCTCGATATAGAAATTGGAGATCGGATTGGTGGGGTTAACAATCATGGCAGCCCTGGCGAGCTGCGGATTGATCTCCTTGAGATATTCGAGCCGCTTGCCGACAAGTTCGAGACCGAAATTGGTAAGACCCGTGGCATTGCCGCCGGGACGGCGGATGCTCTCGACGAGCTTGGCCCCGATCGGATCGGCGACGTACATGAACACCATCGGGATGGTCGAGGTGGCTTTCTTGACATAGGGCGCCGCACCGCCGACGCCCACCAGCACGTCGGGTGCGAGCGCCACAAGCTCGGCCGCCATGCTCTGAAACTTCTCCGGTTTTTCGTCGGGAAAACGGTGAATGAGCTCAATTTTTCCGTGGCTGTAGCCAAGCTCTTCAAACCCGTCGAGCAGGCAACCGTAATAGGGCCACTCGCCGTCTGCGTCCGCGGCGTGCCAGAGCACGCCGACCTTCGGCACGCGGTGCTGCGCGCGCACCACCATCGGCCACGCCGCCGCGCCCGCGATCAGCACCATCACATCACGACGCTTCATCTTCTTGCCCTTTGCTTCTTTTAGCCGCGCCGGTGAGTTGCCTGATGAAGTCGCGCCGCAACATTTTTTCCTTCAGCGTCGAAGACCGCACCTTACCACATGAACCGTATCCGTACCTTACCAGATGATAAGAGCGGTGTGCGGAGCATCGGGACGTTGGGTCGCCTATGGGTCAAACTCGGACCTCACGGCCCTGAAATGCGACTTCCGCTATGCACCCGAAAGCCGACATCGTCTGCCAGATAGGCCATGTCCGAAAAGTGCCAAAAGCGCAAATAGATGATGTGCTATTCGATCAGCTCGTCGGCGCGAGCGAGAAGCGACGCTGGGATGGTTATGCCGATCGCCTTTGCCGTCTTGAGGTTGATGACGAGATTGAATTTGGTGGGTTGCTGCACAGGAAGATCACCCGGCTTCTCACCACGAAGAATTCGATCCGCGTACTCGGCCACTCTCCGGAAAGTATCTACCAAGTCGTAAGTGTAGGAGACGAGACCGCCTGTCTTAACGGGGCCAGCGTCGGAGAAAACCGCGGGCAATCGATGCCGCAGCGCCAAGGTGACGACGAGGTCGTCGCTGATATCGGCATGCGGAAGGACAACAATGCCACCGTTCTCCTTCGTCCCGAAGGACGAAATGACGCGTTCGATTTCGGCCGCATCGTGGACCGCACCGGGTATCGCTTCGATGCCTAAGCGCGGCGCTGAGTCTCGGATCGAATGCCAGAGACCCTGATGCACAGGGGTCTCGGGTTGAAAGATCGTCAAAACGCTGGTGATCCGTGGCGTCGTCTCCTTCAGTACCTCAAGCCATTTGCCGCCCATTGTTCCATCGTAACCGGCGAAACCGGTGATATTGCCCCCCGGATGGGCGAGGCTGGCAACAAATCCCGAGCCGACGGGATCGCCGACCCTGACGAACACAATCGGCATCTCCTTCGCCATTGGCTTTAGCACCGCCAGCGCGGCATTACTGAATGCAAGGATGATATCGGGTGAGGACGCGAGCAAGTCCGCTACAGTCGCGCGATTCTGCTCCGGTTCTCGCGTCCACCAGCGCACGTCGGTGCGAATGTTGCGATCCTTCGTCCAGCCCAACTCTTCAAGCCGCAGCAAAAATGCGGCAATATAGGCGTTACTTTGCTCCGTAGGCGCAATCCCCATCAGGACCGCGATCCTGCGCACTTCATTCTTTTGCGCGCTCAACGGCAGCGGCCACATGGTAGCCGCTGCCCCGACAAGTGTGATGAACTCGCGTCGCTTCATGGGTTGCCCTTGATGCCCTCGGAATGTCGATTTGTATCTGTAACGAAGCCGCATGCGCAAGATAACCTGCAACGAAAATTCCGCTTCGGGTCAAAATGCGAAGTTCCCGCCCGGCGTCGTCACGTCCGCTCTTCCCTCAACATCAGACATACGCGGCTCGAACGGCCGGATCACGCAGCCTCGCAGGGGGGGCAGCAAGAACCGCTGATGCGCGTTTGACACTCTCGGTGCCGAGAGTGGCCGGTGTCCGTTCACCTGCCACGGGCCTCGCCACGAGCGGCGCGCGGCCGGAAAAATTACGTCGAGCATCGCGAACGACGCGCTCGCCGGAAAGCAAACGCGACTTCGCGCATCACCTCGGGTTCTCGATGACCCGCGAGATTCGGAAGTCGCCGTCGACGGTGCCGACCCGGCTCGCGACCGCCGCCGGAGCCGGAGATAGTCGGAGTTATCGGCTGCCCTCGATGCCGCACGCTGCTGGCGGGCCGCCGCAGATCGTTTGCGCATCTTGCTGGTTGGCATCACGCCACGATCACCACCGAGCTTCGCACCTCGCGCCTTAGCAGCGGCTAACGCGGCCTTCGTGCGCTCCGAGATCGCGCGGCCTTCCTCCTCCGCCATCGTCGCCATGATCCCCACTGTGAGGCGGTTGGCATTGGCATGTCGGCGGCAACGAAGTCGACCCCAACGTCGGCACCGCAGCGTTAAGTGTGGCAGGGTGAAGTAAGGGCAGTATTCTTTTGCCAACCGAGGCGGTTTACTTGGTCGGTCGACCGCTTCGCAATCGCCGCCTGTGCCTGACCCCGCGCTGCAGTTTCAGCCGCCCGCCAAGGACGACCGGGTTTCCGCGCCCGCGACCGCGCCGCTACCGGGTGGCTGGCCGTTGATCTGCTGTTTCATAATAGCTGAGGGCTTGAACACCACCACACGTCGCGGAGTGATCGGCACCTCGATGCCGGTCTTGGGATTGCGGCCGATACGCTGGCCCTTCTTGCGTACCATGAATGACCCGAACGAAGACAGCTTCACCGTCTCGCCCTTCTCCAAGCAGTCGGTGATCTCTTGCAAGACCAGTTCAACAAAAGTGGATGATTCACTTCGGGACAGTCCTACCTTCTGATAGACCGCCTCGTACAGTTCGACGCGTGTGACCGCTTTGTTAGTTTTTGGCATCGCACGGCCCCCCCAGTGTGCGCCAAATAATAGAGCCCAACGCAATGTGGTCAACAGTCAGTGCGCGTTCGGGCGCGCTCCGCAAGGTCGGTGCACGGCACGGGCTATTCTCTCGCCGTGCCGCTTCCTAAGCTCCAGGTCGATGCACTCTTGACCCCGGTTGGCTGCGAGATCGAACCGAGGCCGATCATTTCAACAAATGCCCGGTCTGCGGAGCGTTGCTCGCATGCGCGGATGCTGGCGCGCATGTTCACGACGCGGAGATTTAAATATGTGAGAATCCGGGGCCGCAAGGCCCGTTGCATTAGAGTTAAAAGCAAAGCCCACGGTAAACCATCCGCCAACCGATGGATGCTACCACGTCGCGAAAGCCCGCACAGGACTTTAGGTGGCGCATGCTGCGAAACAACAGTTATTCTGCTTGGTTCAGAACCTCGTTGAGAGAGGGAACCGGCATCGTAGAGCTTAACGACGGCAAAGTGAGTGGCGGCGACCCAGTGTTCGCCTACTCCGGATCATACTTTGAAGACGGCGATAAATTTTCGGCTTCCCTTACGACGCGGCGACACACGCAGGGGCAACCATTCGTGTTCGACATCGACAACGTAGACTTGACCGTGACCGGCACGTCCACGCCGACAACGGCAGCCTGCACCGGAATTACCAAACAAGCGCCGGGCTTAGCTTTCGAGGCCGTTTTTTTGTGCGTATCGCGGATGAACCGAGCAACGCAGCGCCCCAGGCGTCGAGGCGATGATGGGACACGCTACGCGATGCCGAGCCTGACATGAGAGAGGCCGTTAACTGAGGCGGCCTTACTCTGGCGGATTCAGGTTACTGTGGATCCAGCCAGCAGAGGCAGATTTCATTGGGTCCGTGCATACTGCGATCATATCGGTACAATCGCACTTTGTGCACTCAAAGGTGCGATAGTCGTACCCCTTAGGGCCGGGCATGATCCGCGCCAAATTCATTCGAGTTTGGCACTTTCGGCAGCGGGGCCGCTCGATCAGGATCAGCGATGGTTCTGTGAGATAAGCAGAGGCATGTGATGCTCCTCTGCGTTAAGAGGCGGGAGCGCAACACTCTCAGTCACCGGTAGATGCCGAAGAGGGCGGTGATGGAATCAGTAGAATTCCCCTTACGTCCGGAAGTCGACTTTAGAAACATTAATTCGGCAAACCCTTGTTTGTACCGAAAGCGAATTAGGACACTGCCGGAATCTCGGTGCCGTCCTAATAATTAGGACACCCATTCTGACAAATTAGGACAACCTCAAAACGCGCAACACCGCCAAGCGGAATATGATCGCTCGGCGGCGTTGGCATTTCCGTGGTCGGGTCTTTAAATCCCAGCGACCTCAACCGAGCAATCGGCGTGCCACGATCATGTGACCTGAAATAGGACAGCTTCTAAAGCAAAATTTAATGGGAATCGGCGTCCTGCGAACAGACATCAGAGTTGTGCCGATATGCGGCACTCCTCCTATGTAAACTGCGGCCCCAGCTTGTCCCTGCCCGAAGCTGGGGCCGTTTCCTTGTCGTGCCGGGCGACGGGGGCAGTCCGGCCAAGTGGCGATGGCCACCAACTGAGGCGGCCTTGTTATAATCTTTGACAGGATTTAGGAATAGAATAGGGGGTGTGAGTCGATAGATGCTGCTTTATCGGAATGGCGAAGTCCTCGAAACTGGTGGCCGCAAAACGCGGACGGGTGCTGCTCGTAAGACGAAAGCGCGACGGACTTTGGATGTTCCCCGGAGGGCGCAAGCGCGCGCGAGAGAGCGCTAAAGATTGCCTGCGCAGGGAGATCAAAGAAGAGCTTCCCAAACTCAAACTTGGACGCGTAAGGCTTTGGAAGGAAGTTAAAGCCAAGAACCGTCGTTCGGGCCGGAAAATGAGTGACGCGATCTTTGTCACAGCGAAAGCGTCCGGTCGCCTGACAATCGGCGACAAAAAGGAAATCGATAAGGCGACATGGCGTAAACCCCGCGGCATCCGTTTGACGCCGACGTCGCGCTACATCAGGGATAAACTTCTCCCTAGATAAAATAGCCCGCGGCCTGCGACATGCCGCAGTAGCCCCATCCCCGAGTTTGCGCTAACGCTTCCCTAAAAAACCAGACCACAGCCTGTCAGCAAGCCAAATCAAAAAGATCGCAAGAAACGAGAGAGCGAATAGTTCTGCGGTGAACAGGAATGCTTGCGCGGCACTTGTCATGGCGTCCTCCCCTGTTGTTGATTTTTTGCTCCGTTCGTTCTCAGGTTGATACTCAGAATATGCATAATTGCCGACAACCGCCGAACCGATGTTGCGATAGATCAACTTCGGAGCCGCTCTGGTTTGCGAGGCGCGCGAGCGCCGCCCATGCAGCTGTCTATTGGTCGAGGGAGTGGATACCGGGCGGATCAAACGGCGCTGGCAGGCCGCGAGCGCGTTTTCGGCGCATACTGGCGCGGACTCTCGGGAAACATCGATTCTACGGGTGTTCTCGTCGATGTCAGCGGGATCCGGATTTTTGGGGGTGTACTTTGCTCGGCAACACCTCGCGAGGCGCTGTGCCGAAACCGGCACATGCGATTCACCGATTTGGAGAGAAACTAGGGGACGTGCTTTGCCCGGCGCGGCATGCATGCCGGAATAGGCCGGCGGTCTGCATGTTGCATTGCATGCAGTGCAGCACAGAGCTTTACTCGGCGGCGGGTCACCACGTTTCATGGACGGTGTGAGGCCCCCGGATTTCGTATTCCGACAGCCGACTAGGTGACACAAAACCCCGCCGTTCCTCTGGCCCTGAGGGTCGTCGGCCTGGTCGCTTCCGCTGTTCGTTCAATGCGAGCAGTGGTCACTGCGTTGTCGGGTTAACGTTCCACGTGTGCGCCTTGATGCGCAACGCGGGGCCTTCCTTCTCCGCAATGAGCAGGAAGTTTCCGCTGATGTCCATTGTTTGTTGATCGGCCAGATTAATATTTCCGGTCCAAGTCCCTTGCTCCCAAACCACATTTCCGTCGTCAGAGCAGCGTCCCTGCTGGACTTCTAGATGATTCCAGACCTTGGTTGCGACGTCGGCCCATTGTTCGATGCCTTTCCGCCCGACGACACTAGGTTGTCCGGCCGGCACGAGAACGACATCTTCGGAAAATAGAGCCGCCCAATCGTGCGCATCATGATTGTTGACCGTCTCGACAAATTTAGAATTCAGATCGGCAAATGCTTGTGAGACATCCATGCTCGCCTCCCAAAAAAGTCGGTGAGATTTGCGATACTTTGTGCCACGCCGGCCACAATCTCCTGATCTGCACGTGGCGGCGCCGCCCTCCCGGTCCTCGGCGGCCGAAAATTTTATCGCTACGCCGCGTTGCTGTCGAGTGGCGATAGAGTTTCAAAACGGAAAAGTATGCGAAGTTTCCGATAGCAAACGACACCTGTCCGACCAGAACTTCCATGGCCGGATTCTATACCGAAGATGCCAAGCTTCTGCCGCCCGATGCGCCGATCGTCTCGGAGAGAAACGCATAGAGGATTTTTGGCGCACCGCGGCGATCGCACTCGGGCGTGTCGAGCTCAAGACCATCGATCTTGAAGTCGCTGGTGACTGCCTACGAGATTGGCGAGGCCGACCCGAAACTCAGCTCGGGACAGCAAAGGCATCAAGATATTGCAGGGTGCGAAACCCGCTAATCTTCCGTCGAGTAATCCGCAAATTCGACCTGGTGATCAATCACCAGATCGCCAAGTCCCGGTGGAAAGGTCATCGAACGCTTTTATGCGCTCCGACGGTAAACCGATCATACGGCGCTCTTCCCTGAAGCCCGGCTAATCGCCGTTCGCCTCCGCCGCTCAGCCACGCCCCCGGCGCGACTATTTACCCGCTGTCATCGCCCGCTATAGTTGTGCCATCGTCGGCTGAGCCGCCGAAGCGATGCGCGACGCCGTCACGCGTCGGAAAAAGAGCGCAGTGCGCAAACAAGCACGCCAATCAAATGGAGGAAAACATGCCCGGACTTCGAATGTCTGCGATGAATGTCGGCCCCATAACCTGTGACAAGAACCTGCTGGTGGCGTTCGCGCCCGGACGCGTCGACATCCCGACCACCTCAGCAATCATCGAACACCCCAAGCACGGCTTCGTGCTGTGGGACACCGGAATCAACGACGCCGTGGCCGATCCCGAGCGCGGCGATGCCTACTGGGGCCCCGGCTTGCGCGCCGCGTTCAACCCGCACGCTTTCACGCGCGCCCACGTCGTCGATACCCAACTCGACAAGCTCGGGATCAAGCCGAAGGACGTGCGCTATGTGGTCTATTCCCACCTGCATCTCGATCACGCCGGTGGCATGTCGTACTTCCCCGATGCCGTCCACGTGGTCCAGCGCGACGAAATCCGCTATGCGCTGTGGCCGGATCCCTGGACGCGCCCTGTCTATTGCCAGAACGACTTCAAGGATATTCGCAAACTGAACATCCTGGAGATCGACGGTGACTTCGACCTGTTCGACGATCGCACGCTGCGGCTCGTGAAGACGCCCGGTCACGCTCCCGGCCATCAAGTTCTGATTGTCGACCTGCCGAACCGCGGACGCATCTGTCTCGCCGCCGACACCGGTCACCAGCGCGATGGATTCGAGAACATGGTTCCCATGCCCTGGGACTGGAGCGCGGGCGCGATGTCGATGACGCGCATGCGGATGAAACAGCTGGAACGCAGCGGCATCCCGCTGTTTTTCTGCCACGATGCCGAAGATTTCGCCAAGCTTCCGCAGAATGGTGAGTTCTGGGATTGAGCGATTTTCGGATTCGCCGAGCTTTCCAGGTCGCTCGAAATGACGGCGGTGGGTTTGGTGAGTGTGGATGGCCGGGTCAAGTTGTTGGACGCGCTCAGACAAGCTGAGCGCCATGCCCGGCCATGACACAGCGTTTGGAGAATCGCGGTGCCAGGCACTCTGCGTCACCCGCGGGCTTGACCCGCGGGTCCACACTTCGTTGCAGCGGTCACTGACGGCAGGAAAGCTCCCGGCTGCGCGTCGACGCCCCCTCACCCGGATCGCTGACGCGATCCGACCTCTCCCCGCCCGCGGATCGAACTGGACAGGCAGATTTCCCGCATCCAGCTCTCGGACAAAACTTCACGCCAGTATCTGATCAAGATGTGGCTGGAATGCCCCGTGGCCGCCCGCGGGGAGAGGTGACGCGCTGTCGCATCGGGTCCTGTTCTGTGAACCCTACGTGTTGTTCGTTTTTTGCCCCGTGCATGAGTTTGCGGGTCGGAAAACCGTCCCTCTTTCCGAGCTTGACCAACAGCCCTTCGTTTTGCGCCAATGCTGCGAGAGGTTGGGCACCGAGCGACGACTGCTCCACGCGGCGGGCGTCCGTTTCAGGGTGGTGGCGCAAGCGAAGCAGGAGGCAACCGCCGCCGCCCTGGTAAGCGCCGGCGTCGGTTGCACGCTCGCACCGAAAAGCTGGCTTCGCCCCGGAATGCACGCAGTCAACGTCACCGGCCTTTCGCTCGAAAGAGCCATCGCGTTGACGTGGAAGACGAAGGCCAACGCCAAACTCGCCGCGAATATCGGCAAAAGACTGGAAGCTCAGACGTTCGCTTCGGTGAAGTGAATCACGCCTGATGATTATCAATGCCGTACGGGTCTGTCCTGCACGCGAAGCGCGCGTTCGCCACGCTCAGTGCGGGGTGAACTCAATCGATGACGATGCATCGAGGACTGCCGTGAGTATTTCGCTGTCAAGATCCGCCCGCCACTTTAACCCGATTGAACGCACCGCATCGATCCCCTTGACGTGACGAGCCACGACTGTATCCGTGGCCAGCGTCTGTGGCGCGATCGCAATCCCGAGCCCCTCCGCCACCAGGCGCAGCGCAAGTTCGTCCCGCTCGATCCGGGCGACGATCCGCATCCGTAAACGCTCGGGCCAAAGCGCGCCCCGCGGCATTTCGAAGGCGCCGCGCAGAACAAGGCTCTCCCCTTCCAGGTCCGACAAGGAAAGCAGGCCTCCTCCGGTTCGAATGGACGCTGGCGCAACGCAGCAAAGGATTCGTTGGTTCCGGAGCCAATCGAACTGTGCTAGTTTGAATCAGTTGTTGCGCGGAGTTCGTGAGTGGCCGTTTCAGCGTCGAAAACCCGCGGCGATCGGCGTCAAGGCGCCCTTCCCCGGCTTCATCGAACCGGCCCTGGCCACCTTGATCGAGAAGGTGCCGTCCGGAGCGCGCTGGATTCACGAAATCAAGTTCGACGGCTAATCGCGTCCAGATCCACCTCGCCAACGAAAGTGGACCAACAACGGTTGAGGCCTCCGGCAAAGTAACCCGTGTCGTTGGACGTTATCCGGGCAACGCCCTTCACTCCTAGAGCGCTTCGTGCAAACGCATGCGCTCCGCGAGTTTTGCGGCAGCTCCCTTTCGTTCGCTGAACCGGTCGGTCAGGTATGACGAAACCCCTCGCGTCAGCAGCGTGAACTTCACCAATTCCTCCGCGACATCTACGATCCGGTCGTAGTAGGCCGAGGGCTTCATCCGGCCGTCGTCGTCGAATTGCTCATAAGCCTTCGCGACCGATGACTGGTTCGGGATCGTGATCATGCGCATCCAACGCCCCAGCACGCGAAGCTGGTTCACCGCGTTGAAGGACTGCGAACCACCGCTGACCTGCATCACGGCCAGTGTCTTACCCTGCGTGGGACGCACGGCACCCACTGATAGCGGGATCCAATCAATTTGCGCCTTCATAATGCCGGTCATGGCGCCATGACGTTCCGGGCTGCACCATACCTGACCTTCCGACCAAGCGGAGAGTTCGCGCAGTTGCTTGACTTTCGGATGATCGATTGGCTGGTCGTCCGGAAGTGGCAGGCCGGATGGATTAAAGACGCGGGTCTCGGCACCGAAGGCCTCCAGCAGGCGGGCGGTTTCTTCCGTGGCAAACCGGCTGAAGGAGCGCTCGCGTAGCGACCCATACAGCAGCAGGATGCGCGGCCGATGCGAAACGGCCGGTATCCGCAACAATGCCGCCGGGTCGGGAACGTGGAAGGTGGCCGGATCGATATTCGGAAGGTCAGACGCTATCGACAACGCCGTCTTATTTTGCACGGGATTTCCTTTTCGGAGGGCAGCGCGGCTGCAAGCTTTCAAGCAGTGGGGCGCACAGTTCGGCCCTCCCGCCGCAGCAGTCCTGGACCATAAACAGGGTCAGGTCTTGGAACGCCTTCAGGTTGGCGCGATAGATGATCGATCGGCTTTGCCGCTCGCCAATGATCAGGCCGGCCCGCGAGAGGATAGCGAGGTGCGCCGACATCGTGTTTTGCGGAACGCCGATCGTGCGGGCCAATTCCCCAGCAGGGACGCCTTCGGGCTCGCTTTTCACCAACAGCCGAAAGGTATCGAGACGGGTGTTTTGCGCGAGAGCGGCTAAGGCAAGGATTGCGCTTTCTTTTTCCATATATCTAGAGGTATGGATGCTATACACCATTGTCAAGCGATGTGGCCGCAGGCCAAGGAACCCTACGAATGCGACGGCCGGCGGTAGGTACCGCCGGCGAGCCGCGATGTCAGACGCCAAAGTCTTTCATCGGGCTTCGTCCGGTGCCGTAACCGTCGAAACGCCGCTCGCACGGGGCAGCATCGATAATGCGACCAGCGCGGCCAGACTCATGAAGGATGAGACGATGACAACCGACCTGCCCATCGGTTCGAGCAGCAATCCGAAACCTAAAGGGGCGAGTGCCTGCGCTATCCTCGAAGGAGCGCCGATGAGCCCTAGTCGATACGCGTAATCTTTCGGACCGAAGATCGCCAAGGGAAGCGTTCCCCGCGCGATCGTGAGTATGCCATTGCCGGCGCCGTGCAGCAGGGCGAATGCCGCCGCGGCCCCGCCGCCGAAGATACCGATGACGCAGGCGCCGACCGGATGCGTGATACAGGCGAGCCGCGTCGAAAAAAGCGGATGAAACCTGCTGAGCGTGCTCGCCTCAAGAACGCGAGCCGCAACCTGCGCTGGGCCGATCATCATGCCGGCCAGGACGGCTTGTGCGGGCGTCGCACCGAACGCTTCGACGATGCGCGGCAGGTGCGCGGCCATCGCCGAGGTCACCGTCCAGGCTGCGGCGAAGGCGAACGACAGAAGGATCATCGTGCGGTCGATCGGGATGTGCGGCTTGACGGCCGGGCTGGCGGCCCGCAGCGCCGGACTCGTCTTCGGCAGGAAGAACATGTTGAGCGGAAGCCCGACCAAGATGTGCGCGGCCGCCCATGCGTAGCACGTGCCCCGCCATCCGATCGTTTCCAGGCTGAGCGAACTGAGCGGCCAACCGACGGTGCTGGCGAAGCCTGCGATCAAGGTGATGCCGGTGATCGCCCTGCGAGCGTTGTCGCCGTAGATGCGGCCCAGCGCGCCGAACGCAGCGTCGTAAAGGCCGAGCCCCATTCCGATGCCGAGCAGCAGCCACGCTCCGGACATCATCCAGAGCGAGGCCGACGCGCCAAGAAGCGCAAGCCCGGCAGCGAGGATGACGTTCGACGCACAAAGCACTTGCCGGCCGCCGACCAGATCAATCTGCCGGCCGACACGGGGACCGAGCAATCCGGAGATCACCAGCGATGCCGAGAAGGCGGCGAAGAACCAATTCGAGGAGATGCCCAGGTCGCGCGCGATCGGATCCGCGAGAATCGCCGGCAGATAATAGCTGGAAGCCCAGGCGAGTGTCTGCGTCGTCCCCAGCGGAAGGACGACAAGTAGCTGGCGGTCTGCGGTCACTTCAAGAGCATCCGCAACCGGTCTTACCGGCTGCCTTGGCGTCGGCATCGTCCGCGCAGCACACGTTTGCTGCGGCCGGTGCCGGGCCGCCGCAGCATCCCGAAGCGGCCGCCCCTCCCTCGACACCGCCGCGCGTACAGACACCTGTTTCCGGAAGCTCCAGTTCGACGCGCTCGGCTGCCTCACGGTCTCCAGCAATGTCGGCCGCGATCGAACGTACCTGTTCGTATCCCGTGATCATCAGGAAGGTCGGCGCACGGCCATAGCTCTTGATGCCGGCGAGATAAAAGCCCGGATCGTCCTGGACGAGCTCGCGGGCGCCATGCGGCCGAACGGTACCGCAACTGTGTTCGTTCGGATCGATCAGCGGCGCCAGGGCGACAGGCGCCTCGATCGCAGGATCCAGGCGCAGACGTATTTCACTGAGGAACGATAGATCCGGACGGAAGCCGGTCGCGACGATGAGTTCGTCAACGACAACGTAGCGCCCGCAGCAGCCGGATCCAGACGAAACTCGCAGTCCTTCACCAGTCGATGATATCGCGTCGACCTGAAATTGCGCCTCAACCTTTACTTTTCCCGATGCAACGAGCGATGCAAAATGGGCGCCGAGTTCGCCGCGGGCGACGAGCTTGTCGTTGGCGCCGCCGCCGAAGGCCTTTGCCGGGTCGTTGCCGCGAAGCAGCCAAACCGCGCGCGTGCCGGGCACCTCCTGCGCCAACGTCGTCAGATCCGTCAGGGTGCCGATCGCCGAATGCCCGGCCCCCAGCACGGCCACCGTCTTGCCCGCGAAGCGCGCGCGATCTTTGCCGAGAATATCTGGCATGCCTAGGAGATCCGCGCTGCGGCCTCCCGCTCGCCGATCGCGGTTAGGCCGCCGTCGCCGGCCGGATTCGGCGAAGTCCATGTTCCGGACGCGTCGATGACGGCGTCGGCGCGCAGCGTCTCCGGACCCTTGCCGTTCTGGTATCGAATCTCGAAGGGCGCCGTCTCTCGCCCCTTGGTCTTCGCCTTGTCGAAGCCCGCACGCCCGACGGCGGTGACGCGGCTGGAGGTACGGATCACATCGCGCAGTGACGTCTTGGTCGCCAGCGGCTCAATGTACCGTTCGAGCAGTTCGGCGCCGGTCGGATATATCTGCGGGTCCGGTGAATTCCATCCCGTCGGCGCAAGCAGACGCGCGGCCGCCTTGTCGACATTGTATTCCCACGGCGAGAACAGTTGCACGTGCTGCCATTGCCGCACGGAGTGGCCGGCCTCCGGGCCTGCCTCCAGCACGATCGGTGTCATGCCGCGTTCGAGGACGTGCGCGGCGGCGGCGAGGCCCGCGGGGCCGGCTCCGATGATCGCGACAGTCTTTGCCATTTGATACTCCCGTAATTCTAGAATATTCAAATATAAAAGCCCGAAAAACTTACGCGGCCGACTTCGCCTCGGCGGATCCGGCTTCGTCCGCGCAGCACTCCGCGACAAGGAAATCGACGAGTCCTTGCATGGTGTCGTACTCGGCGTGACAGACGAGCGTCGTGGCTTCGCGTACCTGGGAGATCAGGCCGACCGACACCAACGATTTGATGTGATGGGAGAGCGTCGACGGAGCGACCTTGAGCTTTTCCTGGAGCCGGCCAACCGGCATGCCCGCTTGTCCGGCCCTGACGAGAGCGCGATAGATCTTCAGTCTCGTCGGATTACCGAGTGCTTCCAGGCGTGAGGCGGCTTCGTCGATTTTCATGGTGATATTCTGCTCTCCGATCGCTAATGTCAACCGTATTTCTAGAATGATCGAATTAGTGAGAGTCGCTTCGCAGCCGACTTCCCCAAGACGCGTGGGTTCCTTGCCGCCAATCGAGATGAATCACAAGGTCGGCCGACATCACGCTCCGAAATCACTCTTCCAATATTTTTCGATCCTTTCGACCAGGTCGGCCGGCAACGGCACGTAATTGAGTGCGCCCGCGGCAACATGTCCGCTCTCCAGGGACCACCTGAAAAAGTCGATAGCGACCTTGGATTTGGTGCGGTCCTTTGGTTGCTTCGGCATCAGGATAAACGAGGTTGCCGTAATCGGATATGCATCGTCGCCCGGAGCGTCGGTCATTAGGCGGTAGAAATCCTTCGTATTGTCCCATGCGGCGGCCGCCGCGGCGGCTTGAAAGGTCTCGGCGCCCGGCTGGACGAAACGCCCCGCCCGATTCTGGACCAGGCCATAGGCCAGGTTGTTCTTAATCGCGTAGGCATATTCGACGTAGCTGATGGAATTCTTCGCTAGGCCCACACACGCGGCGACGCCTTCGTTTCCTTTACCCCCGACGCCCACCGGCCATTCGACGGCGACGCCCTCACCCACCTTCTCCTTCCACTCGGGACTGACCTTGGAAAGGTAGTTGGCGAAATTGAAGGTTGTACCCGAACCGTCGATGCGATGAACGACGGTAATCGGGGCAGCGGGCAGCGGGACGTCGGGATTCAAGGCCTTGAGCCCGGGATCATCCCAATTCTTTATCTTTCCCAGGAAAATGTCCGCCAGCACCGTTCCCGTGAACCGCAACCGACCGGGACCTATTCCTTCGATATTCACCACCGGGACGACGCCGCCGATGACCAACGGGAACTGACCAAGGCCAGCCTTGGCCAGTTCGTCCGGCCGCAGCGGCATGTCGGAAGCGCCGAAATCGACCGTGCCTGCCTTCACCTGCTGCAAGCCCGCTCCGGAGCCGTTCGACTGGTAGCTTATCTTGTCGCCGGTCTTGGTCTGATACTCCGTCGTCCATTTCGAGAGGATGGGGAAAACGAAGGTCGATCCGGAGCCGCTCGTCTCCGCCGCCTGCACCGGCAGGCCGATCGCCAGAAAAAGACCGGCCATCGCCGGAAACCAAAATCGGTTGCCCATCCGGTGCCTCCGTCGTATATGTCGGTAAGTCCGGACATATTGACAGATTGAAGTCGACATGACAAGCGGTTGGATCGGAGCCCCTCGGGCCCTTTCGGAAGAGTTTTATTGGGGTGTGAATGGATCAATTGAACCTTAGCGATGTGGCCGTCGAGCGCTTCGGCTCGCTCGGGCAGCCGACTCGCCTGCAGGCGCTGCGGCTCCTCCTCTCGGCCCATCCGGAGTCGCTGCCCGCCGGCGAGATCGCACGCCGATGCGAGGTGCCGCACAACACCATGTCAGGCCACCTCGCAATCCTTCATAGGGCGGGCCTCATTGAGTTCGAGCGGGACGGCCGCTCGATGAACTACCGCGCCGACGTCGCCGGATTCCGCGCGTTGATCGACTTCCTCGCCCGCGACTGCTGCGATGGAAAGCACGAGCTTTGCGGCATTCTTCCGATGGAGAAGACTGAAATGACCGAGATGCCAGATGCGGACGTGGTCGCGCCGGCGTTCAACGTGCTCTTCCTGTGCACGCAGAACTCGGCTCGCTCGATCATGGCCGAAGCGATTCTCGAAAAGATCGGCAGGGGAAGATTCCGCGCCTACTCCGCAGGCTCCGAGCCGGCCCAGGCGCCGCTTCCCGAAGTGCTCGAACGGCTTCGCCATCTCGGACACGACGTCGAACACTTTCGCTCAAAGTCGCTGAAAGAATTCACCGGCCCGCAGGCGCCTCGAATGGATTTCGTCATCGCGCTCTGCGACACGCCGCAGGGGCAATTCTGTCCGGATCTCGGGATAAAATTCGTGACCGGCGCGTGGCCGGTGCCAGACCCCGCCCAGTTCACCGGGTCAGCCTCCGAACGGACGACATTGCTGAACGAGCTCTACGCGATGATACGTCGACGGCTCGAAATCTTCATCAGCCTCCCATTCGCATCGCTTGACCGGATGGCGTTGAAAGCACGTCTGGACGAGATCGGCGATACCAACCGCGTCTCACCATAGCAGGATCGCTTCGATGGAGGTGGACGCGGTGCCGGTGCTGACCATGCAGACCGATCGCGTCTTTCGTTGACCGCTGAACGATACTTCAATAAGTCTGAAATAGCTGGGTGATGCTTCATGACCGACCGCATCTACAACGTCCTCTTCCTCTGCACCGGCAACAGCGCCCGTTCAATCATCGCCGAGTCCATCCTGCGCAAGGATGCCGAAGGGCGCTTCCGATCCTTTTCCGCCGGCAGCCAGCCCAAGGAGCGGATCAATCCCTTCGCGCTCAAGGTACTCGAGAGGTTCGATTATCCGACTGACGGGATGCGGTCGAAGAGCTGGACGGAATTCGCGGCGCCCAACGCGCCAGTGATGGATTTCATATTCACCGTGTGCGACAGCGCCGCCGGCGAAAGCTGCCCGGTATGGCCCGGCCAGCCGGCGACCGAGCATTGGGGCATCGAAGATCCGGCTGCCGTCGAAGGCACCGATATCGAAAAGGAAGCCGCCTTCGAATTCGCGTTCCGGTATCTAAAGCACCGAATTAGCGAGTTCACGAAGCTGCCGCTGCAAGGCATCGACAAGCTCTCGCTAGGCGCCAAGCTGCGCGAGATCGGCCGCCTCGACGGCGCGACCCACCCGCAACCGAAGGCCAACTGATGGATACGTTTGATCTCCCGCGGCGCTTGGCGGCAGAAGCGCTCGGCACCGGAATTCTGGTCGCCACGGTGGTCGGGTCCGGCATCATGGCCGAGACGCTGACCAAGGACGTCGCGCTGGCCCTGCTCTGCAACACGCTGCCGACCGGCGCCATACTCGTCGTCCTGATCACGGTGTTGGGGCCGATCTCCGGCGCCCATTTCAATCCCGCCGTCACCCTTGTGTTCACCGGCAAACGCGAACTCCCGGTGCAGGAAGCCGTTCTCTACGTTGTCGCACAGATCGTCGGAGGCATCGCGGGCACCATGGCGGCGCATCTGATGTTCGCCCTGCCCTTGGTCGACTTGTCTATGAAGACACGGACCGGCGGAGCTCAGTGGTTTGCCGAATTCGTCGCCGCTTTCGGTCTGGTCGCCACTATCCTGGCCGGGATCCGCTTTCAGCGCACCGCGGTGCCGTGGCTGGTCGGCCTCTACATCACGGCGGCCTATTGGTTCACCGCGTCGACGTCTTTCGCCAATCCGGCAGTCGCTATCGCGCGCTCCCTAACCAACACGTTTGCCGGCATCCGTCCAGTGGACCTGCCGGGCTTCATTATCGCCGAACTGTTTGGGGCGCTCGTCGGGATGGCCTTGATGAATTGGCTGCTGGGCCGTCCTGAAGTGCGGGGCCCGGTCAAAATCGCGGAGACATCTCGATGAGCGTCACGATCTATCACAATCCCGACTGCGGCACCTCCCGCAACACCCTCTCGATGATCCGACAAAGCGGCGTCGAGCCGACGGTGATCGAGTATCTCAAGACGCCGCCATCGCGCGACAAGCTCAAGGAACTGATCTCCGCGATGGGTATCCCGGTGCGGTCCCTGCTTCGAGAGAAAGGCACGCCCTACAAGGAGCTGGGCCTCGACGATCCCAAATGGACTGATGAGCAGCTCATCGACCAGATGCTCGCTCATCCGATCTTGATCAACCGTCCGATCGTGGTGACGCCGGAAGGGGTCAAACTCTGTCGGCCCTCGGAAACCGTGCTCGACATTCTGCCCAATCCCCATATCGGCCGCTTCGTCAAGGAAGACGGCGAGGTGATTGAAGCCGCCTAAAGCCCGAAATGCCCCATACAAAATTGCCCAGGCAATTCAGAGCCCGGGCAAGGGTCTGGGAAGAAGCGTTGGGCCAATCAGGCCCGGTATTCGAGCGACTTGAAGCTGAGATGCTTCACGCCCTCCGGGGCGTCAGCGATCTTGCGGATATTACCCCAGGTTTGCTTGTAGTTCGGAATGATGAACTCATTCACGCCAGCGGACACGACGTTGCCTTGGACGCCGGCGGGGAACGCGAACAGCATGAAAGTCTGCTTCCGCTTCGCGGTCGGCGTTGGATACGCCATTGCCTGCGTTGAGCCGTTGTCGTTGTAAACTTCAACGAGATCGCCCTGCTTGAGCTTTAATTCCGCCATGTCGTCGGGATTCATCTGGATGTATGGATACGGCATACGATCCATGACGAACTCGTTGTCCTGATCGAGATACGCACTCTGCCATGTGATGTTGGCTCGGCCGTTGTTCACGAGGAACGGCCACTTCTTGCGTTCGTCTTCCTTGCCGGGCGCCTGAAGTCCGCGCCATTGGGTTTCCATGAACGTCGCCTTGCCGTCCTTGGACTTAAACTTCCCATCGGCAAACAGCCGTTTGGTGCCGATAATCTTGCCGTCCGTGAACGCAATCGCTGGCTCCTGAAAACCGTTGGTGCCCATCGCCCGCAGACGCTCATAGGTGACAAACTCGCCACCCTGCTCATGGCTGTGATACCCGTCCATGAACGCGTCTTCTTCGGTCCTCCAGTCGAAGCCCTTGAACTTGTCGGCGTTTTGTCCTTTGCCCTGTTCGCGCAGCACCCGTTCCATGTTGTTGGCGATACGCGCAGCAATGAGACTGTCGGGCATTGCCTGCCCCGGCGGGTCCATATACTTCTCGGTCAAGCGCATGCGGCGCTCGCCGTTCATCGAGGTGAGATTGGCTTCGCCCGAGGTCGCGGCAGGCAACCAGACATGGCATGACTCGCCGATCTTCGTCGGGACGATATCGACATCGACTGCGAACAATCCGCCCCTCTTGATCGCGCCCACAATGGCGTTCACCATCGCGGTACGATCGCCGTACGGCACCGACATCATGGCTTCCTTCACCATGTCGGTGCGCTTCTTGTAGGCTTGCTTGAACTTGAAGGCGTTGAGCGTCGTCTTGTAGTGATCGCATGCCCAGATGTGATGCACGCCGCCCTTGCCCTCGATCAGGAGCTTGTCGACATACGCGGCGGGCCGTCCCACATGCGCATCCGAAGGACGTGAGTAACCTTCCTGATGCCCACCCATGCGCACACAACCGCCGCCGGGCCGGCCGACATTGCCGGTTGCGAGCGCGACGTTCACTAGCGCGCCGTTGGTGCGGTAGTTGTCGTTGCCCCAGATCAGGCCCTTTTCGTAGGAGAACATGGTGCGGCGGCGGGCGCCGCCTTGCTTGGGCTCTGCGATCCACTCCGCCGATCTGCGGATTTGGTCGACGCTGAGGC
Organism: uncultured Alphaproteobacteria bacterium; assembly: GCA_963761895.1. Classification (GTDB taxonomy): domain Bacteria; phylum Pseudomonadota; class Alphaproteobacteria; order Rhizobiales; family Xanthobacteraceae; genus Bradyrhizobium. The sequence continues at coordinate 2,398,967 of CAVXIL010000003.1, read as the reverse complement.
CGGTGACGCGGGCAGCGTCCTCCAAGCTGGTCTTGTTGGCCTTCACTGCCTTATCGAAATCCTTGGTCGAGGCGGCGATGAAAGCCTTGTCGGTCCAACCTTTGCTCGTGATGTAGGTAAGCCAAGCGTTGAACAGCGCCAGGTCCGAGCCGGAATTGATGGCGAGATGCATCACGCCGTCCTTGCCTGCTTCGACCTCGCAAGCGTTCACGGTGACAGTGCGACGCGGGTCAACAATGATGACGCGCCCGCGCGCAACCGGCTCCGAACCGAACTCGACCTTTTTCTTATCCATCGAAGTGCCGCGCAAATTCGGCACCCAATGGTTCAAGAAATAATTCGTCTGGGTTTCGAGTGCGTTGGTGCCGACCGCAACAATGGTGTCCGCAAGCTCTGCGTCTTCATAGCAGTTGTTGAGTTCGCCCACGCCCATGTCGCGTGTCGCGTGAACTTCGGAATTATAGGCTGGCCGGTTATGGATGCGGATGTTCTTGACCTTCATCGCTCCGAAATAGAGCTTGCCGGTGCCCCAGGTGTTTTCGTAGCCGCCGCCCGCGCCGCCATGATCGAAGGCCGAGACGAATAGTCCATCCTCGCCCATGTCATTGATGACGGCAACCGTCACGCGCGCGACGAGATCAAGCGCATCGTCCCAGCCGGTCGGCTGCATTTGCCCGTAGCGCCACACCATCGGGTCGGTCAGGCGTTGCAGTTGAGTGTTGCGTTGTTGCGAATAGCTCATTTCGGCGATCCGCGCGCCGCGCACCGAGCCGAGCCCGGCATTCACGACACAGTCCTTGTCGGGCTTGATCACGATATGCACGTCGCTGCCGTTCTGGCGCACGATGTTGTACATCGCGGGCGCGTACCACGCGACCGTCTCGGCTGGTTGCTGCTTGCTAAGGTCGACGCCGAACTTGTTCTGATCCGGAGCGGTGCCGCCCTGCTTATTGGTCGGCCAAGTATACGCCTTGTAGCCGCAGCCAACGATGCAGTAGTGGCAGGTGACGTTGAATTCCTTGGCGTCCTTCGGAATGATAGGAAGACGGTCGATCTGACGCTTGTAGGCCATGGCGTTTCCTCCCTCAGAGTACGTTGGACAGACGGCCGTAGAGCAACTCATCGACGCCTTCGGCGTAGATCTCGCCCTTGCCGTCAACGCGCAGCACATACTGCGGGAGGTTTTGCGTGGCCTGGCCCCAGATCTGCTGGCCGCCGGCTTCGCAGTCGAAGCGGGAATAGTGGCCGGGACAGTTCATGGTCCTATCGGCAGCGTTGTAGCTGAGGGGAAATCCCTTGTGCGGACACGTAGTCGAGAAGCCGACCACGTCGCCGTCGGCGCCGACGCCGCCCGGCACCTTTTTGCCGAGCTTCAACAGGACGCCCGGCGCGCCGTCGTCCGGATAGGAAACGTGGAGTGGTTCGTTGATTTTGAGGTCGGCAACGTTGGCCAAACGATTTACCGGAAAGTCGACCCGCGCCGCTGCGGGAGCGGCCTTGGCTGGGGTGGGGGCGATTGAAGTGACGGCAACGCCGGCGGCGGCAAGCCCGGCCCCGCTCATGAACTTACGGCGGCCGACATCGACCATACGATCGCAGCGCGACATGGCAAGAAACTCCTCAGGTGCGCCAGTACGCCTACTGGCGGGGTGTTTCCTCGGGACGGTCGGTACGCCTACCGGCCGGAGCGCTCGCTTCTTGAAACTGTCGCACGGGCGTCAAATACCCGAGCTACGATATGTCGAGACGTCTCGACACATTCAATAATCGAAACGTTCTGGCTTGTCGACAATCCTTTGGGCTAAAAGGCGGTGGAATCGATGTTACGGATTGAGGATGTTTCGATGCGGAAATCCATGCTCGCGGTTGCGAGCCACGCCAAGGCGGTCCCGACGGGGAGTTTGCTCTCCGAGGCGCATGCGATCTCGGCCCTGGCCGCGCTCGCGCAACCCACGCGCCTCGCGATCTTCCGGCTGCTGATGAAGCATGAGCCGATCGGCGTCACGGCAGGCGTTATCGCGGACACGATTGGCGCGCCGCACAATACCCTCTCGACGCACCTCGCCATCCTGGTGCGCGCCGGCCTGCTGCGCAGTTCGCGCGAGGGCCGCACGATCATCTATCGCTCGGACATCGAAGGCATTCGCTCGGTGATCGCGTTCCTGGTCAACGAATGCTGCGACGGGCACCCGGAGCTCTGCAACCTGGTCGCGGCCGACGCCGCCGCGTGCTGCGCGGCGGCGCCGGCGAAGGCTAGTTCGCGCAGCACGAAGAAAGTCGTCGCCAAGCGGAAGGGCTGATCGCGACGGGCCATGACCTGGACGCTGTGGGGATTGGTGGTTCGCGGGATTTCTCGGGGCGCATGCCGCCGCAGGCGCTGCGCATGAGTATCGCATCGGCTTCGTCGGGCACAGCCTGGCGGGGCTCGTCGGCGGAGCGTTGAGCGGCACCTTCCTCCAGACGGCCGCCGTCACGATCGTCACCGGAAGCGGCAGCCAGAATCCATCTACCACGGCAGAGATCGCGGTAATCCATGCGCTGACCGGCGCCGCGGCTGGAGCGATCCTGATGTTCGCCGCCGGATTCGTGAGCCAAGCCTTGCGGCAAAGGGGCTGAAGCGCCGTCGAGGTGCCGTCCAAGCCCCATGTCGAACTGGTCGCTGCGTTGCCAGTAGCTGTCGGCGTTTTCCTCATTGAGGATGTCGATCTGGGCATCGGTGGTCACACCCCGCATCGACATCAGGGACAATACCGGCGTGATTTTGAGTCCGCCAATGACCTCCTCGTCCCCCAGAAGCAATGACTGGTCGTGCAGCATGATCCTCTGCGGGCGGAAAAACAGCTCGGCCGCGCGCAGGGCGTACGGATCGTCGCAATCGTCGAGTGCGTTTCACAAGATGACCTGAACGAGTTGGTTGACGAACAGCGGCGGCAAATTGATGGATACGGAACGGACCAGCGCAAGATAGGCGGCTTCCAGCGTCGGATTCCGCAGCAACAAGTCGCGGAACGCCAACACGAACTGCCAGTTCTCCCGCGCATCGGCATCGGCAATCGCGGCAACCTCGTCAGCACCGACCGGCTGGCGAGGGTCGGCGAGCAGTTCCCGGTGCAACCTGCGTTCGATTGCGCAGGCGTCTTCGGGCGGCATCAGCTCGGGACGCGCGAAATAGGCTTTCAGAAATTCATCCGTAACCACCAACCCGCCGCTCGCATTGCGATTAAGCAGATGATGGCCGCAGGAAATCAAGAAGTCCTTCATCGGTGCCGCGGTTCCTGACTCATATTCTCAAGATTGAGATTGCTGTCGGGCTCAACGTCATCCTCGATTTCCATGAACGAGAACGCCTTGCCGTGGCCGGTCCCTTCCCGCAGCTTCAATCTACGGAAGGATTCCCGGACTTCGCCATCGGTCGCCGTGCGGTGGACCGCAATCAGACTGCCGACCGGATGCGTGCAGAGCTGTTCCGCAAAGGCGACTTCCTCTTCTGCCGCTATGCGTGCGATTGCAAGATCCGGCGCGCCGAACCGCTCGACCAATTGCGCGGCAAGGAGTTCAACCAAGGCACGGCGATCGGCCACCGTCGCGTGGACGATCTGTGCAAGCGTCGACCAGCCCCAGGCTCGCACGCCGAGAAAGCCGCTGCGGAACGCCGACCGGTCCTTGCCGGTCAGCCCGACGGGATCCCGGTCGCAGAAACGGAACGCGCCCGACACGGCCCAGTCGCCGGGTTCCGCCGCCACGTCGAACACGAACGTGTCGGATGGATCAAGGGCGATGGTGCGCAAGAGCTTCACAGGCGCGGTCCTCCGAGTTTCGGATCGAGCCACGATGGCGTGGCCAAGGCCTTGAGCAGATCGCGCCGCTTGGGTTTGTCAGTGCCGATCCGGTGCGTGACGAGATCGCCGTTCTCGTCGATCCGGCGGCTGACTTGCCCTTCACGCGAAAGCCTCGCCAGGAATTCGTGCGCCACGCTGCCAAATCCGTCAACCTGCCAGGCGTCGATGGCCAACATCAGATGCCGCGCAAAGCTTTCCGTCACCTGCACGGCGCCTGCCTCGCCGAACCCCTCCTGCTCCAGCGCGGAGGAGAGCGGATGAACAGCCGGCTCCTTGTCGGTCATCGAGACGGTCCGGATCATGGCGCCGAATACCAGCCACGGCGGCGGCTCGTCCTCTTTCGCAAGCGCAGGCCAGCCGAGCCGGCCGCCGCCGACGAGGCCGCCATCGATGCGGATCGTGTCCGGCCAATCGATCGCCACCTCCTTGTTCGGCGGCGCATAGGCGCACAAGGCGTCGGTCAGCGCCACCATCCCGGCATAGAAGGCGCGGCGCGCGGTGCGCAATGGCTCGTCCGGTTCGAGCACAACCGCAAACTCCGCGAGATCAAACCGTCCGACATAGACCAGCGTACCGGCGCCCCTCTCTGCGGCGACCTCGAGCGCGTGGGTGAAGGCGTCACGGCTCTCGCGCAGCCTCACCAGGGTAAATGGCGGAGGCAGTTCGATGGGTTCCGATATGAAGGCACGCGTGCGCATGGTCGGTGACAGCGGGCGCTCCGGCTTCCTTTTCTTCTCCAGTAAGCATAATTATACGAGGCGGACCGCCGGCGCGAGTCCGCTCGCTGCCGTTCCGCGCTTCTTTACCGGAGGGTTAGTCAAAGCGTGGCAGATTCCCCCAAAACGATCCTGATGCGCTCTTGCGAGGATAGATGCGCCTCGATGCGGCCGCCGTTAAACGCGGATGCTGCAACAGCGAGATCGCAACTTTCCGTCAACTTTGCCGGGCCGAGATCGATCAGTTTCGCATCGCCGCGAAGCCGGAGGGATCACTCACCGTCGGCTGCACCCAGGAGGCGCCGCTGTTCTCGGACGAGGCAGGCGAGCGCCCCGAGCGGATCGATTTCGTCAACCTGCGCGAGACGGCAGGCTGGTCCACGGAAGGGGTCCAGGCGGGACCGAAAATGGCTGCCCTCCTCGCCGTCGCGGCCGAGCTCGCGCCTGGTTTTCCGCTCGTGAATCTAACGAGCGAAGGCGTGATCCTGATCTATGGTCGAGACGAGAGTGCGGTCGAAGCCGGGAGACTGCTGGCCGATCATCTTGATGTCACCGTCATTATCGCTGGGGCGGCGCAGATCGCGCCGCCGGCCGTCACATCCTTCCCAATCGTCAAAGGAACGATCCGCAACGCCAAGGGCCATTTCGGGGCCTTCGAGCTTACGATCGACGACTACGCGGCGCCCCGCCCCTCCTCGCGCGAAGCCTTCATTTTTGAAGCGCCTCGTAATGGCGCGACCTCGCGCTGCGATCTCGTGCTTGACCTCTCTGGCGGCCCGCCGCTGTTTTCGCGCATGATCTACGCGACGGCTATCTGCGCGCCGATCCGCGGGATCCTTCGGCGATGCTGCGGGCCGTACTCAAAGCGCGCGATCTCGTCGGAACCTTCGACAAGCCGAAATACATCAATTTCACCGCGGAGCTCTGCGCCCATTCGCGCTCAAACATCACCGGCTGCCACCGCTGTCTCGATCTTTGCCCGACCGGCGCGATTACGCCGAATGGCGACCACGTCAAGATCAGCGCGGAAATCTGCGCCGGATGCGGCCAGTGCGCGGCGGCGTGTCCGACCGGTGCGGCCTCCTACGCCATGCCACCTGCCGATGCTCTGTTGCATAAGCTTCGTGCCATGCTGCTCACGTATGATCAGGCAGGCGGCTCCAAGCCCATCGTCCTGTTCCATGACGGCCAACACGGCACGGCGCTGATCGATGCGCTCGCCCGCCATGGCACCAGCCTGCCGGCCAATGTGCTGCCGCTTGCCGTCAACGAGGCGACGCAGATCGGGTTGGAAACCATCGTCGCGGCATTCGCCTACGGCGCGGCGAGCGTACGCTTCCTTCTGCGCGCCAAACCCTTGCGCGACATTGCCGGCGTTTCGCAGACCGTCGCAATGGCCGAAGCCATTCTTTCCGGCCTCGGATTTTCGGGGCGCCGTGTTGCCACGATCGAAACGGACGATCCGGATTCGCTCGGCGAGGCGCTGCGCGGAATTGAACCCGCCACAACCGTCAAACCGCCTGCCACTTTCAGAACCGTCGGCAAACGGCGCGACCTGCTTCGTTTCGCCTTGAGCGAACTGCACCGCCTGGCACCAGCACCGACCGATGTGATTTCGCTGCCCGAGGGCGCGCCAGTTGGCACGATCAGCGTCAATCTGGACGGATGCACGCTGTGCCTGTCCTGCGTATCGGTGTGTCCCACGGGCGCGCTTCTCGACGATCCCGAACGTCCGGCGCTCAAGTTTGTTGAAGACGCCTGCGTCCAGTGCGGGCTGTGCATGAGCACCTGCCCGGAAAAGGTCATCACGCTGAAGCCGCAGATCGACTTCACCGCCGCTACGGCACGCACGAAGATCATCAAGGAAGAAGAGCCTGCGCTTTGCATCCGCTGCAGCAAGTCGTTCGGTGTCAAAAGCACGATCGACAAGATCGCGGCGAAGCTCGAGGGCCGGCACTGGATGTTTCCGGCAAACAACAAGCGGATCGACGCCATCAGGATGTGCGCCGACTGCCGCGTCATTACGATGAGCGAACAGCAGTTCGACCCCTTCGCCGGCGTTCCCGAGCGCGCGGCACCGCGCACGACCGACGACTATTTGCGCGAGCGCGAGCAGTCCAAGAACTGACTATTTGGTCGTCGCGCGTGCGAGAAAATCGGTGAGTGCCTTACGGTCTTCCGGCGACCCGATGCGCTGCTCCGGCATCCTGGTGCCGGGCGTATAGGCGTTCGGACCGACCTCGAACAATTTTGCGACGGTCTCCGGCGTCCATACGATGGACATGCTTTTCAGCGCATCGGAAAAGCGATAGCCGGGCAGCGACGCGATCCTGCGACCGAACAATCCAGCAAGGGTCGGACCTGCGCGCGCATTGTCCTTCTCCGACAGCGTATGGCAGGCAACACAGGCCTTGAATATTTCCGCGCCGTGGTCCCCTGCAAAGGCTGGGAGCGGATCGGCCGGCGTGCCTCTCAGCGAGGATCCGATCGGGTCACCCGTCAGTGCATTCCAGCGTCGGATCGCACCGTCTGCGCCGCCCGTCAGCACGGCCGCGTTATCGGGCAAGAATGCCACGGACCAGACCGGAAAACCCGGACCGCCGAGCGTTCGCAGCACGCTTCGCGCCGTGTGCGATCGATGACCGCTACGGCGCCGCCTATGCCCGCGGCTGCGATCAACGACCCGTCTGGAGACATCGCCAGCGCGACGATGGGCGTCGGACCGGCTTGGATCTCGCCGGTCTCCTTGGCCCCCGCGGTCAGAAAGCGTACTTTTCCATCGGCACCGCCCGCCGCGATTTCTCCGTCAGGCGCGATCGCCACCGCGTTGAGCGGCGATGTCAGTGTGATGACGTCCGGCGGTCCCTCCGGCAGCGGCCAGATCCTGAGCGTAAGGTCATACCCGATGCTGACAAGCGATTTTCCGTCCGGCATGAAGGCAACGCCATTGACGTTTTGCGAATGGCCTTCCAATACGCGTTGCGCACTGGAACCGAGCGGCCAAAGCCGCACGGTTCGATCCCAAGATGCAGATGCGAGCATCGAGCCGTCGGGCGAGACGGCAAGTCCTACAATCGGGGCACGGTGACCTTCGAAAACCTGATCGGGCTGCTGCCGGCCCGCCGTCCAGACGGCAATCCTCGCATCGGCGCCCGCGGTCGCCACGCGTCCGTCCTTCAGGAAGGCGACCGCGTTCACCGCATCCGAATGGAAGCGAAGAACCTGCTCCGCGGATTCGGTAGCAAGCGACCATCGGATGGCGGAAGAGTTGAAACTGCCGGACAGGACATGCTTGCCATCGGCCGAAATGGCGATCGCCCGGACTGGCCCGCCATGGCCGGAGAGTTGAGCCCAGGCAGCCTCGACGCCCAGCGACAGCGCGGCTGCAATTGAGCAGAGATAGAGGCGCCAATTCATTGCTTATCCGTCGATGTCGTACTGGCGGCTATCGCGCAAACCGCGATTGTGCCTCAAATTTCTTTAGCCGGTAGAGGGCATCATGGGCGAAGTTAAACGAGCGTGCGCGACACTACTCTTGAGGTCTCACCACCGTTTTGATTGATCCCTCGGCACGGCTTGCATGCCCGGCGGACTTTGCCCACCTGAGGAGGTATCGGTCGGCCGGTCCAGCCCTGCGGTTGCAACTCACCCTTGGCTTTGGGCGACGTTCGACCACTCGTTGAATTGAGCGAACTCCCCTTCGTTTGGTCTGTCTGCGTCTCCGCCAACCCACAGGGATAAAGCTAAACGCATCGTCACTGCCATTAGCTGCACGGGGCTTCTCCGCATCGTTAGTCAGATGCTTCAAATTGTCCGCCCTCAAACGAAGCAGGCTCCTGTTAAAGTTCCATGTTGCACTGCGAGGGCTGGCTTTTCACCCGGTTTGCTGAACGGAGTTCTCTGGCTGCGTACCGCTAATCTTGAACCGCAGCCGGCCGGCACCTATCGTGCACTTCCTTCGTCAGAAGGACAACGAGATGCAAATACGATCCAAAGCGCATGAGCACTTCATCTCGATTTGCCGGTCGTTCCGCGATCGAGTCTCACCGCACGATCAGAGTGTCCCAGCCCAGACCTCCTCCTCACTCGTCTTCACGACGGTCGTGCTGGCGCTTCTTTTGACGATCCTGGAGATTGATCTGCACCGAACTGAACTGCATTTGGTCGGGCTCATGAATGAAACGGACGCCATCAATTTTAATTTCATGGGTCCGTAAATCTTTTTGAGCCGATCGCTCTCGTCTAATCGTGCCGGTTCACTCGGCGGCCGCTAGTTCAGCGCGGCGGCGCTCTTGTTCGAACAAATAGTCACGTGTGATCGGTACGGTGTCGATCTTTGCCGCAAGCTGTGCCTGCAAAACCATCATCCCGCCGTAACGGAAGCTCATCTCGCTTATCGCAAGGTAGAATTCCCACATTCGGCAGAAACGTTCATCATACATTTCACCTACTTGGTCGACGTGAGCGAGAAATCTCTCGCGCCATGCGCGGAGGGTCTTTGCGTAATGCAACGGCAATATTTCCAAATCCGTCAACCAAAGTCCTGCATGTTCGATCGCTGGGGAGACCTGCGAAATCGCGGGAATGTATCCTCCCGGAAAGATATATTTCCGGATCCAGGCACTGGTAATATCGGGACCTGACATTCGTCCGATCGAATGGATCAAGGCGATCCCGTCATCGAACAAAAGATCCGAAACCTTTTCGAAAAAAGTCCGATAATGCGGCGTTCCAACATGTTCAAACATGCCGACAGAAACGATGCGATCGCACTTGCCCACGATGTTCCTGTAATCCGTTAGCTCGAATGTTACCCGGTTTTCGAGGCCAGCATCTTTCGCCCGCTGACGCGCGACGGCCAACTGCTCCTGCGATAGCGTGATGCCATGGACAAAAACATGTTCGGCCTGCGCGAGCGAGAGCGCGAGTCCGCCCCAGCCGCACCCGATATCAAGCACGCGATGGCCCGGTTCTAGAAGAAGCTTTGAAATTATATGGTTCGGTAGAGTTCGTGCGAGAGATCGTAATGGTGCGCAACGTTCCTTCGCGAGAGTCGGACCGGATTGAATTGTTGCAACTGGCGTGCGGCAGCTTTGCCGAGACGAGGTATCAGGCCAGAGCCGCGTCGGGGCCGTCTTTCAAGATTGCGTCCACAAGGATCGAGAAGGTCCCAGAGGCTGCCACGCTTGATGACGAGTTCGCCCGCCAGGTAGGCCTCGCCAAGGTACAAATCCGGTCGCAATGCCAGCTTCAGCGACGTGAAGCGGATGGTCAGTTTCACGACCACCTCGGGCAGATCGCCCCCCGGCTCTCCACAGGTCAAAACCGATCCGTCGGCCTCGATCACTGTCAGGCGACCGATCTTGATCAATCGCTTGAGCATTCTTTTCAGCACGGCATCGCTCGTTTGGGCGACGGATTTAGCCATTTGGTTCGTCGTTTCTTCGGCCCTGAACGGCGAGACATTCTGATGTTGTGGCGAAACCGGTTGGAGGTCATCTTCGCGAAGCACCATGCGCGAGAGCCAGGCGGCGTAGAACGCCTGGGGACCGGTCTCTATTGCCAACACTATGGTAAGTCGTTGTCGGTCGACCATTGGGAAGAGACCTGCGAATACTACATGCGACACTTTCCGTTCGATACCTACGGACGAAAATGGCGCGATCGCAAAGGTCGAGCAATCCACACCCAATCTGACTTCATGCGGCCCTTGTATGAGTGGGGCGACACGCTCTTCGCGAATGCGGTCAAGATGTGACTTGTCCGAAAGTCGAGCTTGCCTTTCCGGCCCGTGCCAATGTGACCGCTTGGCTGACAGGCTCACGCCGAGCATTTCGCTTCTCGTTTCTCCCAACAACGGAAGTCGGCAGCACGAATGCAAACAGCGGCGGCCAGCCCCTCTATAGAAATAAGCCTCATAGAGTGGATGTCCGGGATTCTCTCGAAGATACGGATTCTCCGGACAATTAAGCATTTGCGGGATCGCTGGATCGGCTAACCACGGCAAGATCGCTTCAATCTCATCCGAAACAGGCTCATTCGTCACCGCGATCTGCGCGCCGAGAAAGCGTGCTCCAGATCCAAGAGATCGTTCGGGATCTTGCGGATCGAAAAGATGAGCGAAGAAGGGATTTGCGGGATCGTCAAGGACGATCATCGGCGGCAACAAGTCGATCGGAATGTCTGAATTGCCGGCGACGATTTAATATGTTTTCGGACGGACGACTAAGAGGTCGTCAGCCTTGGACCAGGCGCCAAGGCTGCCCTGGACCACGCTCCATTATGGCGCCGCGCGTCCCGAACGGCTCCGGCGTCACGCCGCGCACCCAGAGCTCGATGCGGTCGGCCTCGAGCTGGACGAAGATGGAGGTCTCGTCATCGGCGCCGGCGGGAAAGAATTGGTTCCAGGCCGGCTGCCAGCGCGCTCGCAGCAGCGCCCGGTCGGCGATGACGACACCGCGCCCGATCAGGGTGACATAGCTGTCATCGGCGTCATGTTGATAGACCACGCTCAGCCGGCCGGTACGGCCGATCTCCAGCGCCTTGCGGGAACCGCGGCGGGTGAGGAATAGGATGCCGAAGGGATCTTCGCTCGCCGGCGATTTTTGCGGACCCATCGGCCGCGCGTTGACGCTGCCGTCCTCGGCGACCGTCATCGCCCAGCAATAGCGCGCCTTTTCCATGGTCGCCGCTGCAGCCGCCAGCAGCCGTTCGACTGACGCAGATCCAGCCTCCATCGCCGCCGTGCTCGTCATGCCGCACCTCCAGTGAATGAGGAAGGCACTCTGACACATGGCGCGCGGCTTCGTCTACACGACGTGCTCCGGGGCCCATGTCTCAGTTGGGTCAAACTGCCACATGGCGCAGAGACCGCGTCATGTCCGTTCTTGCACTGATAAAGGACTCGGTTTCTACTATGCGCGGCTGGTCATATCTTCCCGTCGCTAAGGAACAACTCCTTGCCCCGCCTAACCGACCAAGGCTTGCAGAGAATAAACGATCTGGCTCAGCATTACGGAGTCAGTGCCGACGCGGTGATGACGTTGTTGCAGGCCCTCCTGAACAGCAAAGGCACGATGGCGCAGTTTGACCATCGGGAACTGGGTGGTGCCGGGCAGTGGATGCCGGGTGGCATGACGATGGTTGGCGATATGTTCAATCACGGCCTCAAGGCGAAGGTCGACGGCTTGTGTTCCGAGCTGTCACAAATCTTGGCTATGCAACCCTTCGTGCCATTCCCCGCGGGCTTTCAGTCACAGTCGCAGAGGGAGGGTGGCGGCCAACAGGAGGGCGGCCACGACGTCTTAGATAGAGGTTCGGTCAGCCTATTCGTACCAGAGACACCCGGCCGAGCGTCGGGTCAATGGTGGCCAGCGGAACTAGGGTTCCCCAACGGGACTGGCGCGCAGAACCAAGTCCGCTATGCCTATTTCAACCAAAAGCGTCGATTAGCAGTAGAGCTGAATGGACACGTGACCGTCTACGACACGCTAGATCACCAGATCAGCGGCGTCTCTCAGCAGCAGGGGCGCGGCGGCTCGCTTACCCTCACCAGCCAGCATGGGACAGTTATTGTCTCAACTCTGCCGGTCGTCTCGGTGGACGGCGTGCAAACCAAGGCTCCGGAACCACGGGTGGCGCCTGGTAGCGAGCCGTATCGGCCCGACAGTGCCCAGGAAACGGACCTCTTCGCCAAAATCGAGCAGCTGGCCGAATTGCACAAGAAAGGCATTCTCTCGTCGGAAGAATTCGCAGCTAAGAAGAGGGAGCTTCTCTCCCGGTTGTGAGCGACTGCCCTGACCACTCATTATCGGACATGCCTGCAATGGGTCAGAAGCGCCGGTTTGAACGTCGGCCTGTCACTTCCGGTCTTCCCCGATTAACAGACATGCTCAGGTGCAGTCGGCATGTCTCAAACGTGCCAAAAGCGGCCATCAGAGACACGTCTCAAGCTCCGAACCACACGCGTCCGAACACTCCCTTGATAAGGCGTCGTGAACCATCCTCCATCTCAACGCGCATAGACATGTAGAGACGTTGATCCACCAAGCGAAAGACCACATTGAAACGCCTGCCAGCCCACGTGCCGATCTTTCCCGGCGCCCATACGCCCGTCCCTGTCGCTTCGATTGGGTCCTTGGTTCCTTCGATGCCAACGACGGCTGACCACCCGTTGTTGGCTACAACGCTCAGCGACTGGCCTTTCTGCACAATCGAAATACGACATTTCGGGCAAGAGCCAGCGTTCGTCTCGATTTGTTGCCAAGCCCCCTCGATAAGGTCCTCTTGCGCGTCTGCAGGACCTGCAAAAGATGTTGACGCGATAGCCAACGAGCAGAGGAGATTAACCCAATTTAGCATGTTTCGACTCTGGTTTGACCGAAAATGCGAGCAGCACTCTTTGCCAAAACCGGACCACGCAGCTTGCGCGCCTGAGGCCGCTGCCCAAATCCTAGGAAATCGCAATCGTGGCAAGTGCGTTGCTCCGGGGTAAATCAGTTCAGCGTAATCTGAAAATCTTATCCCAGCGTGAACCGGTCGGTGGGGGAAGGCGGAAATGTCTGCCTCGGGTCGAACGCTACAGGTCGTTTGCCGCTGGGCCAGACGTGAAGTCCGCTTTGGTCCGAAAACCGACTCGATTCCAATGCGTAATCCGGTAGCGCAACTTCTCGATCCTTTAACCGAGCCGAGGAGTATGGCCATGCAGGATCAAGTGAATGCGACCCCCGCGCCCAAGCGAGCGCCGTGGGAGCGGAGCCGCGCATGCCACTGCGGCAGGATAGGAGGCGGGACCTAAAGAAAAGAGGGGGCGGCTGGGTCCCGCGCATAACGCCGCAACAGCGCCTTTGGGACCGCCGCTCGGTGGTACGCTCAGCAAAACTAACCGCTCGATAGCGAGGCGCTTCGATCTTCCTCAATACGACAGAGGTGCGGTCGCGGGATGAGAAATGTCTGCTCTTGAGGGGACAACTTTTGAACGGGTGCCACGTGAACCCGGACATTCCTCGACCGACAGCTTTTGGCCGCAGAGCGGACCACAACGTCGGCCGTGCAGCATAACTGTTAATCGGCGTGGGGTCCCGACGCCGATCGGCAGGCTAAGCTATTGACCCACCTAGCAGTGGAGGGGTCACTCTTGGAGGCTTATTCACACCTTTGATGCCGTTTGGATCGTGTGCCTGACCAAAACGCACGGAATAAAATTCAATTTATTTAATGGTGTCAGCGGATTGCGAACCCACATCATGTTACGCGCGTCACAATCCCTATCTCCCGAAGAGCAAGGCGATGACCGAGGTAGTCACGGCACTGTGTGTCTTTTTCAGCATCAGCATGTTCCTGGCTCACGCAGTCGACGCGGTTCGCTCGCGCTGAGAGGATTCTAGTTTATGAGCACGCTTGCCGATCTGGACTTTCTTCTCGTGCTGATCGCGACCTGCCTTGGCGCATGTATTGTGATAGCATTTTGGGAGATCGAGCAATTTCGCGAGCGCCGGCGACAACAAAGCCGCAATGCCGTGCGGCCAATACGGAGGCGCTGAGTTTAAGCTATCTCACTCTCGTCGTCCGGATGCACCCAAACGCATGGCGCAACCTCGTGCGGCTATCAATCGCTCAAAAACAAAACCCGCCGGCGTGAACCGGCGGGCTCAGAATTTGATCGCCGGCTTAGGGGGATCGAACCTCAGAAGGTGGTCGAACTTATCAGGATCGAAGACGCGGCCATTGGCGTCAACGACGTGGACCTGCCATCCGGCCTTAAAAAACCCGCGAGCCTTCGCCACCGTGAGCACAGGGCTGGTGAAGAGCGTCCGGGTGCTCTCGCCGTCTTTTGAAGCATGCACCACAAGCGCAGCCATTGGATTTCCTGCGGGGAATAGAAAAGCCGCCATCGGTGTCCGGTCCGATGACGGCTTGATTCTCACACCAGTTCGCAAATTGAGATTGAGCGAATTTAGTTAAAAAAGATGCAATGAAACCCGCCCGGCGTGAACCGGCGCCCTCACCTCTTATCGTCCCGACGAGTCTACTTGAACATCGTCTTGACCGCCTGCCAGAACGATAGGCCTTCCCGGTGTTGATGCTCAGCGGTTGGCGCGGGCTGAATGGCGCTCACCGGATCGATCAAACCTGCTTCCAATCGCGCATGCTTCTCCAGGTCGAGCCTCTTGGCCTCCCGGCGATCCGACTCATACTTATCGACAGGAGTGAGATTGGCTTTCTGAGCCATTGCTTACCCTCCCCTTTTTCCGTGAACAGAAGCCAACGGTTCCCAGGTTGAGTTCGTTCCGTGGCGCTCCCAAAAAGAAAAAGGCCTTGATCTCAGCTCTCCTCGTCCGGATGCACCCAAGGATAAGGCGTGATCTCGCGCGCCTCGGTCAGCTTGATCATGTGCACCGCCGGCGCGACATTGTTCGCACGCAATACTGTTTTGTTAACTGCCCTTAATAACCGCCGTTCAAGGAATTTACTCCATGGTTGCCAAAACCAAACGGCGGCGCACATGGATGAAAATCGCAGGACCAGTCGACGTCGGGTCCTCAAGAGCGCGACGATCGAATTCGATCGCGGCGCGCACAATTGCGCGGTCCGAAACTTGTCAGAGGCCGGCGCCGCCCTTGATGTTCCATTTGCACTAGCTATCCCCCACGAATTCAGGCTGACCGTGGTGACCGATCGGGTGAGCCGACATTGCCGGGCCATATGGCGGAGAGAGAACCGGCTCGGCGTCGCGTTCGCACAAGTAGACAATCAGCCAGAGCTTTAGCCAAACGGAGGCCATTGAGGCGCGCCTCGCAGAAAAACCCGCCGGGTTGAGTTGGCGGGTTGAAAGTCTGACTTTGTGCGGTGTGTATCCACTGCGCGGGGAAAGTATCCTCACGGAGGTAAAGAAAGACTAACCCGCCGGCGTAGGACCGGCGGGCGATATGCCTCAGAAAGCCTCTCAGCCAACCCGTAGATTTTCCGCGGACGTGCCCTAGCGCTGATGGCCGAGGGCCGATACCCAAAGTTTTTGCCTGCATCGCCCGCGCGCTGGGAGGATCTGAACAAAACGTGAGGCTTGCCGCACCTTTCTGATCGAGCTTCCCGCTACCATGATCGTGAGTGGGGCCCAACTCTGGAAACCGAACATGCGAAAGCTGATCACGACGATAGCGTTGCTGGCCCTGGTCGACACTTCCGTGGCGATTGCGCAGACGGTTGGTTCGCGAAATCCAGCCCCAGCTCCGTTGATGAGCCCGAACCAGCAATCGATACCGGAGGCACCGATCGGGCATCGACAGCCGCGTGTTGATCAAGTGCCCTCGGAGAAAAACCTGATGGATGATCCGAACGATCCAATCAACCGAGAGAACGCGGAACTCGACCGCATGACCAAGGGCATTTGCCGCGGTTGCTAATAACTGGCCTTCTCACCTCTCCTCGTCCGGATGCGCCGACAGATACGGATCAATCTCCCGCTCTTCCGTGAGACACGCATTCGGGAAAGCGGAAGTTGAAATGGGACGAATAGTGTCCTCCCCGCAACAATTTTTTTGTTCCTTTGCTGGAACAGCAGTTTTGATTCGCCTCGCTCCGCTCGCCAATGCAAGTCTCCCGTCACCGGGGCGGACGGGGCCATTTCGAAAGCACGCAATTTTGAGCCCGGTAGGCCGCCGGATATTGCCCGGCGGCCTTTTCAATTCTTGGCGGGCTGTCTTATTTACGCGCTCAGCCGCGTGAGGGAATGCGCCAACGCAAGCCCGACGAGTTGTCCTGATCGGCCGCGGTAGTGACCGACAACGATCTCTACCTCAGCATAGGCAGTGAGCACGCGGGCTTGAATGAGCGCGCCGGCCATTGTCTGAGGCTCGATATCGCAAGCCTCATAGGCCATCTTCTCGATCTCGTAAGCCGCTTCCCACTGGCTCGCCTTCGCGTCCGGTAAGCCTGATTGTTCGATCGCCGCCCCGCGTTCGGCTTCGTATTTCTCGGCAGCGTCAATCAGCCTTACGAGCTTCTTGCCGAACGTCGTCCGCCGATCGCAATAGAGGGTCCCCCGAGCAATAGCGGCTTTCGTTTCCTCGGAATTGAGAATTCGCCGGGGCAATCGCGCACACTTTGTGCCATCCACGGTGAAAACATCGTGCAAGATTTCCTTGCCTTCGACGTCGCACTCGCCGGTGGTACAGCCCGCCCGGCGAGCCCTGCGCTCCCGATGAAACCGTTTTCCAACACCCACGAAGTCGTCCGGAAACCGATGCGGGCCTAGCCTCTCGGCTGATCAACAACGGGGCTGGATCGTCATGGCCGTCATCCTCAGCGCGATTTACCGCCATTTCCTCAAGGCCGCCGTCTTCGGCATGGTGGCGACCCAGGGAGTGCGCCGATGATCGAGATCGTAACAGCGCTGCTGACCTGCCTCAGTGTCAGCGTTTTCCTAGCCCACGCCTTCGACGCTTATCGCACGGGCTAGAGCCACGAGGCCGAGGCCCCCACGCATTTCTATTTTTGAACCTTTTCCGAGGTTCGAGGACCTATCCACGAAGCGCGCGGTCCCCTATCCCCCGCTTCCCCAAAGAAAGCCCCGCACCCCCCATGCGGGGTTTTCGCTTTTCGTGCGCGATATGGCGCCCTTTCGCGGCCGGGGAATCGTTTAAGCTGAGCCGGGCCGCGTAAATGTCAGAACCCTGCAAACCAGGATTTTTGTCTCATGGGCGATCAATCAAGATTCGAGCGTCCACCAGGACCTGATCGTCACTCTCGGAGAGGGCGTATCTTCGTCCTGACGTTACTAGCCGTCGCCTTAATCGTACCTTTGGGCGTTTACGAAACCATTCCTGTGAAGCAGCACAAAGCGACCGCATCACCACGACCACCAGATCCGACTGCTCAGGCGATCCATGACCTGCAGGCGTCCCTGCAGCAAGCCGTCAGTCAACTGAGGGCCCTTCAGCAAACGGTCTCATCCGATCGGGCCGAGATTAAGCGGTTGTCCGACGACGTCACCGCGCTGACCGGTAAACTTGAAGCCCTGCAACAATCTATAGCAAGTGCTCAGCAGGCTCCTGTAGTTCAGCCAACAGAGCCACCAAGGCAAAAGCGCGCAACGGCCCGATAATCCGACGACGGAATCACCCCGCCAAGGGCCTGAAAGAGTCGCTGGTGCGGGTGGGATTTGGGGCTGTCAGGGTTTTGCCAGGCGATCCCGGCCGTCGCACGGCTCACTACCGCTGCATGCTGGTTGTCGGGTTAGAGCCCGGGTAATGTCCCCTGATCTTCCGACCAATCGATGACCTCGAACATCATTCCGCGCTTGATCATTTCCGCCTCGAGGTCAGCGGCGTGATGTCTCCAATCGGGGGTCTCACGAACGCGAAATTTAGTTTCCGATTCCTGCCGCTTCAGTGCATCGTCGGCCGCCATCGCGCCGTGGACGGCCTCATACATCAAGGTCAGGCTGTCATTCGTGAACGCTTGATAGTTCATCGAACCTCACCCTTTTCGGCTAGGCTGCGATGCCCTGCTTGGGTACCACCGTCACGGTCCATCGTGTCGGAATGTTGGACCTATCTTCCTCAACTGCACGGATCATCCCCGTGACAGGCAATCCATTTAACATCAATCGCGCCCTTTCGCCCCCGGTATTGGGCGTAGCGGCGGTGCCGGGCCTCTATCGGACTCGTGATTTCGATAGTTTGCATGCATCACCAATGGTCGCGGTAAGCGAAACCAGTCCCGCGACGATCCGCACCATATCAGGGCAGCGTTAATCAAAAATTTCCCATGTGAGTCACGTGCGCGGCTGGCGCGGCCTGGGTGTCTGTAGCTCTTTCGAGCCGACCCAATTATCAATTTTAGCATAGGACGCATATTGCCGAGCTTTTTCCATCAGAGAATCCCGCTCCCGGCTTGGCCGTATTGCATCGGCTTGCCGGGAGCACTCTTCCGCCATGCGCGCATAGTCCGCTGGATTCATTTCGTCCCCTGAATCTACCAATATGAATTTCTACAGTGGGATTCGGGGCGAAACTTTGCCGAAAATAGAGCGGTGGTGGGCGAACGCCGATCTCAATAAACCTGTTGACTGGCGATTCTGAAATCATTGCTTTGCGCGCGACGGTGATCGGTGGCACCCTTTCGGGCGCTGCGTTGATACGCCCACGAACGATTCCGAAAACCATCGCCCTGCGCGTCACCGTGATCGGCGGCAAGCCAACAAAAAGCTGCTAGGAAAAAACGCTAAGCATGCCCGATAAAGAGGTTCAAATTAATTTCAATGCCCCCGCAACCCTCAGAAAATGGCCATCAGTCAACAAGGAGCGCGTGAGCGCCGCCCTCGGCGCGCGTCCCTACATGATCATGGACGGCACTCTCGACGAGTGCATCGAACGGTTTATGTCGCAACCGAAATCCCAGCATCATTTGTACGAAATCCACACGGCGCCGCAGTCTGATCTGGTTAGCGCGATATTGTCGGCGGACCACGTCATCGAGCTGGCGCGCCTGAAGGATTTTCTCGCATAATGAAATTCAACGAGGATCGTCCATTTCTCTGCACCCGAATGCCGCTCATCTCGAAGTCCTCGGCGACGCGAAGTTCTTCCGCAGCTTTGATAAGTGACGCTGGGATCGCGTCGACGGAATCGAACGAATTCTTGAATACACCTATTAAACGTTCGTCCTCATCTGATCGCTCAAAGGAGTTTCCATCGGGCAGCACGCCTGGCCGTCGATTTCGTCAAGGCACTTCTGAACCATACCGACAAAGGCGTGACGGGCATCTATGCGCGCTGGCACACGTTCGAAGAGAAGCGCGAAGCCGTCATGGCGATTGAGGCGGCGGTGTTGCCGTTGATGCCGAAGGCAAATGCACTAGCCGCCTGAGCGCCTGCTTAGGCTGGCCCAACAGAGATGCCTATTTCGCGGGAGATCGACGCCACGAAGGTTTCGGTGTCGTAGCATTTCGGGCATTCGAAAGTCCGCGAATCGAAACCTGGACGTTCCGGCTCGATGATCCGCAAGGACATCATTGCTCCGCATTTTGGGCATCGAGGGCTCTTGATACGGTTTACGAACATTGCGTATCCCCCGTTAGGTCGTAACGACTGACGTTTATCGCTTCTCGAGGCAGGCGAACCATTGGAATTGTTTTACGCAAATCGTTTGTTCTGAAGGTGACGAATGTATGCGCAGCGATCACGAATGTTCTCAGGCACCTAGTGAATGCGCAGAGGCGCACGCTATGGACAATCCCAACGTCACGGGGATAAGAAGCGGGATGGAATATCGAGGCGTGGAATATAGCATTGTCCAAGGCATCGAGCGCGGTACGTGGAGATGGACCGTATCGGTGCGCGCGGACGAAACTAAATCGGGCCTAGCCAGTAGCAAACCCGACGCAGCGACCAAGGCCGAGAACGTGATCGACCGGACGTTTTGGCCGAACAAACGGGGGCTTATTCCGTCAGGAAAAGCAGCAACGCGGACATGACAGTTCGGAGCGTCAATTCGAGCGCCCCAATCCCTTCTCAGCCAACGTCTTGATGCTCTGCAAAAGGATTTGCAGCGCGTGAGCATCTTCAACCTCGTCTGATCAACGAGCTTTAAAATGTTGCGAAGAGCTTCTTCAGGCGTCATGGCGTTACACCGTGCTGTTGTCCCTGCTGCTGGACATTATGTTCTCATAGCTCTTAGCGGCTGTGCAAGGCACGTCATGCATTTTAGTCGTGAGGAACGCCATTCAAACGGTACCGGCGTCCATACTCAAACGGTAATGGCTCACGATCTTTCAAGTCTAATTCGACTAGCAAGCGGGCGCAATGGTAAGGCACCACAGGGCCGCGTGCGGCCTGTGAGGATGCCAAGGCCGGGACATGAAAGAGGCCGCCCACTGAGGCGGCCTTTATTTCGTTGATCTGAGCAAAGTTGACCACGCTTCAATAACGGGAAACGGTCATACTGGATCATGGTCAAATCGAAAATACTCACCAGTGAAGAGTTTGTCTCTTTGCTCTTGGTCGGCAATACGTGCGCTGTGCTCGAACCGCCGTCGTTAATCCCCGCCGAACACAGCGCCCGGCTGATCGAGCTTGGTTACATGGCGGACCTAGCGGGCAGGCTCCGGATCACTACGCCCGGCAGGCAGCGCATAGCGGCGGGATTCCAAAACAGGCCACTGCTCATTTCAAATTAGGCCACTGAGGGTCAAAACAGGCCAGTACCGGACCATGAAAGAGGCCGCCAACTGAGGCGGCTTACTTCCGGACTATGCGGCCCTGTTCACGCACGAGCGCGGTGTATCGGTCGATCTGGCCAGCAAGTCTTGACCAGCTAGAGGAGAGATTTCTCAGAACCTCGGCTTCAGCCTTACTCTGCGTTGATTTCATCAGGCGAAGACATTCTTTCGCCTGATCACGGCAGCGTTGTGCACTGTCCATTGACCTTGGCTCCCAGGGGATAATCCTGCGAACATAAACCCTTGGGGTACCCCTAAATTCTAGGATTACGTAGTCTTACGCAGAACGCCCGGGGGCGACTTCATGACACGCCCATGGTCGACCTAGTATCCGGAATCATAGCTGAGTGATACGGCGGTCTTTGAAGCGGCGTTGACGGACCTTTTTCTTGGTCCAAATGAAGGGCTCAGCTGTGACGTTATATGCTCTGATGTAGGCATCGATATGCAGCTCAAGCTGTTTCAGGGTCGTGAAGGAAGCGCCGCTGAGTGACTGTCCCTGCAAGATCGAGAACCATACCTCGACTTGGTTGAGCCATGACGCGCTTGTCGGCGTGAAATGAAATTTCACATTGGGATGTGCCTCGAGCCAATCCTCGTTCTTCTTGTGGGTGTTGAGGTTGTCGAGGATGACGTGAAGCTGGCGGTTCGGAAAGGCCGCGGTGACGCCGTTCATGAAGTCGAGAAACTCGACACGGCGACGGCGTTTCGAATGCGTCGCGATGATCTTTCCGGTGGCGACTTCCAGCGCCGCAAACAGCGTGGTCGTGCCGTGCCGCTTGTAGTCGTGGCTCTGGCCGGTCAGGGCCCGGCCGTTGGGTAACTTCAGATAGCCCTGCGCTCGCTCCAAAGCCTGGATCGACGGCTTTTCGTCCACGCATAGTACAATGGCCTTCTCGGGCGGGGCGACATAGAGGCCAACCACATCGGCGGCTTTGGCCGTAAAATGCGGGTCGTTGCTCTCGCACCAGGACTTGCGAGCCGCGAGATCAATCTTGTGGCTGCGCAGGAACCGCCAGACATATTGGACGTCAACATCGCCAAGTTCCCCGGCCAGCAGGGGCCCGGTCCAGCGCGCGAACCCGGTAGGCGGCGGTTTATCGAGCAACTTCAGAATCCGTTTGTCGGTCGACTTCGTATAGATCGGCTGCTTGCCCGGCCGCGGTTTGCTTCGCAGTCCTTCAAGACCAAGGTCGGCAAAGCGATGCCGCCAAAGGCTGACAATCCGCGGCTGGACCCCAACTTCCTTGGCGATCGATCGGGTGCTACGTCCGGCCGCCGCCAAGAGAACAATCCGTGCCCGCTTCAAATCGCGCTGCAATGTCACCGGGGAGCGGCAACACGCTTCAAGCACCTTGCGATCTTTCCTCGAAAGGTGGACTTCTCTTGCTTCGGGTATCATCCCGATGTTGAATCATGACTCACGTTCCAAGGAAAGTCGGTACTAGGACATCCCCGAATTCAAAAAGGGGCCACTCCTCAAAAGCAAAAGGGACCAGTCGCTTAGGGATGCGATGGAAAGGGGCCAGTACCGCCCCTTGAGTAACACAGATGCTTGCGGCATTCGTTAGCGAATGCGCGCATCGATTCCCTACGTCTTGATCGTGATTTTATCGTTATTTTCTTCGCAATGGCGATTTGGTTTGCATTGGGCAACCCGCTACATGGCCTCAACTGAGGCGGCCTTTCTCGCTATGTTCACGCGGATTAATTTCCCTGACGTAGATCAGCGGTGGGTAGAACAAAATCAAAACAGGCCACTGCCAAATTCAAATTAGGCCACTGATGTCGTCACGCTCCTGCAGTGACTGCGCCCGGCGCACGGATTCGTGCAGCTCTTCCACTTCGGCGACTATTGCAGTGCGATCAACGTCGTGATTGCCTGGCGTCATCATGATCCCAGTATTAGGGCAATTGACGAGTTCGCGGACTTTCTCGATCCATCCGCGGCCATAGTCGAATTCCTCCGGCTGGCCGCCGAAAGCTATGTCACCCGAAATGATGATACCGTCGAGCCTTTGGACACGAATCGCCAAGGTGCGCAGATCGCGCTCAAGCTCATTCCGCACATCGTTGTCGACGTCATGAGCATCGCCCATGCGTCCTTTCCTGAAATGGATGTCGGACAAGTGCAGAAATGAGAGGTCAGCTAGGAAACTAGAATCGGTCAAAGACGCGGCAGCCTTGCTTTCAGTATACCGGGGAACCGTTGCTCAAAACCTACGCAGAATCAACCAGGAGTTAAGCGCTTATCCTCCAACCTACCGCCAAACCCAAACATTTTGAGGCTACACGGATTCTAAGCCCAGACCGATTGAACGATTCTCAACGTGGACGCCTAGCCGCTGTCTGATGATCGGCTGCCCCGTCGCGCTGATCACCCTAGTCTATTGTCTAGCGAGTATGTCTCGTGCGGCCCATAAAGTCTTCCAGCGCCGCCCTCATGCGCGGCAGTCCGCGACCGATCCACCTTGTGCGCCACGCCGTGGTCCAGGGGGCGACGCAGCCCAATTCGCTCCTGCTCTCTCCAAGATGGGTTCAACTCCACGATCCTCAATTCGTTACAATCTTTTACGGGCAGGTCTTGGTGCGCTAGTTTCGGTTCTTTATGTAGTTCGAGAGTTTTACTTTCCAGTCCGAGCCCGTGATTTGTTGGATCCGTTTCGACGATCAAGAGCGTTCGGCGAAAAGACGGCGCATCGGCGGCGCGAGCCCACGCGAAACCTCAAATTTGCCTTCCCCCAGTAGGGCCACGGCACAGGTGAAAAAAGCAATCGAGCCGGCAACCCGCAATCCCTGCCCTACGATAGCGGCCCGGAACGAATGAAGGAGAGAAGGATTCTTTTCGCAGGAGCGATCTCAGATGTTGACGACGAAGGAACGGCGAGCGGCGATCCGCACACTGCGCGGATGGGCGATCGCAGTGCTGAGCGAGGCGCACGCCATCCAGGAATGTGAGGAGCACGGCTGGATGCAGGACCGCGCCGATCCGCATGCGTCCGAGCGGGCCTTCGCCATCGCCCGCCAGGATCCGCCGTCCGGCGTTTCTCCTGAGGCCGCCGCCGTCGCAATCGTAGAAGTGCTCGATTCGATCGGCGACACCTGTCCGGAGTGCGCTCCTCAGGATTGAGGGCTCTCATCTGCATGCAATTGGCGTTCGACTAAGCCGGATCGATGGATACGGGCATTTCGGTTTCCCGATCCGCCGAATAATCGAGATGTGGACGCAAGGCCCGCATCTTCTCCGCGATCGCGAGGGCGCCCGGCTCGCCTGTGGCAAAAAGATGCCGAGCGACCGAGACGTGGTCCTCGTCAGATTTGTGCTGGTTCAGCTTACGCTGCCCCTCAACCCGTTCGATCTCCATTTCCAGGACGACAATGGAGCGAAGCATGGCCTCCCGTTTAGCGGGCTCCATCGTCTCCAAGTCCCAAGGCGTTTTCGGCAGAAGTCTCGCTTCGAACGTCTCGAGGAGCTCGTCTCCGTGCTTGCGGTTATCTTCGAGGCACAGCCGTCGGACGGGTCCCGATAGATGAACGGCCTCATAGAGCCAGGTCGAAACCTGGTCGGGCGTCGCGTACCAATCGTTAGATACATAGGCGTCGGGACCCCAGACGGCCAGAAGGCATTTCGTGCCGTCAGGTATCGCGGCGAGACCGTTACCGGCGGTCACGTGAAAATGCGCGATCGGCACAGGTTTCGAAGTGTCGATCTTGAACGGAATGTGTGAGCCGAAAGGGCCGGCAGCAGCACCACCCTGGGCGACGAAGAGGCCGAACCCGCGCCGTGCAGCGAAGCCCAAGGCTTGCTCCCGCTCGATCTCGAAGATGGGTTTTAGAAGGTGCACGATCCGACCCTCGCCTCAAAGCTCCAAAATTGAGGCGCCAATCGTATGCCAAATTGCGGAAGACGCCAGCTGTGCTGGCTCGCATAGGTGGCAAGCTGGGTCTACATTAATGCGTAGGGAAAGCCTCCCAGGCTCGGTTTAACGACAGCGTCATCCGCCGACTTGTCGCGGACGAAGGGCGAGTCAGCTGTCGCAAACTCGCCCTACTTCATCATGCGGCCTTGGCGACTTTCTCCGGTCCGGCCTGCTCCATGGCGCGCATGTAGAGATCGAGCAGACTCTCGCGCTCGCCGCGCTCTTCCTCGTCCTGCTTTCGAAGTTTGATGATCTCTTTGAGGATCTTCACGTCAAACCCTTCGCCTTTGGCCTCCGCAAACACTTCCTTCTTCTGCTCGTTCAACTCCTGAAGTTCTGTGTCGATATTTTCGATGCGTTCGACGAACGCGCGAATCTTGCCGCCGGGAATGGTGACGTCAGACATGGTGCCTCCCTGATAAATGGAAGCGCGAAAATGCCCGCAAAGAAATAACCAATGTGTTAACCTAGGAAGCCAAACCGAAAGGTGA
This sequence comes from uncultured Alphaproteobacteria bacterium, assembly GCA_963761895.1. Taxonomy (GTDB): domain Bacteria; phylum Pseudomonadota; class Alphaproteobacteria; order Rhizobiales; family Xanthobacteraceae; genus Bradyrhizobium. Next base: position 2,373,782 of record CAVXIL010000003.1, on the reverse strand, counting down.
TTAACGGCCCTTAGACTGCAGTCGGACGTCCACCTTGGGTATTCTGGAATACGGTTCCTCGCGCTTTCACGCCGTCGGCCAGCATCGAGACGGTGGAGGCGAGTGCAAGCAGATTGAGCGTCATCGAGATGACGACGGCGATCCCTCCTAGTGGCACGGAACGCGTGTCGAGCAAATTGTCGACACCCGGTTCGGCGAGATCCGCGCTGCTGTCATAGGCCCACATCGCATTTGCATTCAGGGTGTTTCGCTCGCGCCGTGAGCATAGAGCGCGAAGCCGGTCGCCGCGGAAGACGCAGCGGCAGATTTAAGCTCGGCAGAATCAGCGGCCCTTGCATAGCCTGAGGTTTGGAAATAGTTGGCGCATTCGTCGGGGGTAAAAGCTCCGAGGATTTGACGGATTGCGGCGCAAATGGTTTCGACAGAGCGGCGGCGAAGCGCAGTCGCTCTAGGGAGGACAAACGTGCTCCTTACCGATGAACCTAAGCCTCACGCCGACCTGCGCCGCGGCCTGGCCGCCGGCTTTTTGCCGGCCGTTTCCTTTGGTTTCTTGCCCTCGATCGGCATCAGCATTTCCTTCTGTCCGGCCGCCGCCTTGCGGGGCTTCTTAGTCGGCTTCTTCGATGCCTTGGTTTCTGCCGCAGCGCCGCCGATGCTCTTGCGCAGGGCGTCCATCAGATCGACGACATTCTCGCCCCGCGGCCGCTCCTTCGGCGTGATCGGCTTGCCCGAGCGCTTGCTATTGATGAGGTCAACGAGCGCGGCCTCATAATGGTCCTCGAACTTGTCGGGCTCGAAGGCTCCCGACTTCTGGTTCACGATGTGCTTCGCCAAATCCAGCATATCCTTGGTGACTTTGACGTCCTGGATCTCGTCGAAGTACTCATCCTCGCTGCGTACTTCGTAGGGGTAGCGCAGCAGCGTACCCATCAGCCCCTTGTCGAGCGGCTCGAGCGAGATGATGTGTTCGCGGTTGATGAGCACGACGCGGCCGATCGCGACCTTTCCCATCTCTCGGATGGTCTCGCGGATCACCGCGAAGGCGTCGTGCCCGACCTTACCGTCGGGACGCAGATAGTAGGGTCGGATCAGATAGCGCGGATCGATCTCGCTGCGATCGACGAATTCGTCGATCTCGATGGTCCTGGTCGATTCCAGCGCCACGTTCTCAAGCTCCTCCTTCGTCACCTCGATGAAGGTGTCCTTGTCGAGCGCGTAGCCCTTGACGATGTCCTCGTTGGCGATCTCCTCGCCAGTATCCGCGTCCACCTTCATGTACTTGATGCGGTGACCGGTCTGCCGGTTGATCTGGTTGAAGGAGATCTTCTCGGATTCCGACGTGGCCGGGTAGAGCGCAACGGGGCAGGTGACGAGAGAAAGGCGCAGGAAGCCTTTCCAATTGGCGCCGGGGGCCATGATACGCAGAACTCCGTTTTGGCGGCTCGGACTCAAGACGAACGGCGGCCACTGGTTCCGACACCTCGCCCTGCAGAACGGATCTTTTTCTGACTTTACAGCCAGGACGGACTCGACATTTGTTCTCTTTATGTTCTAATTCTGCAATGACCGATCGACCCGCGAGCTGGCGCATGCCGACACCCAAACAGATAGAAAAACTGGCCGCCGAGGCCGCCCGGAGGCCGGCGGTCCCCGCTGCGGCTCCAGACGAAGCGCTTCCGGCCGGATATTGGGAGTCGTTGCTCCAGGACCCACGCGCCAGAGACGGCGTTCGGATGAGACAGCGAAAGCTGTCGGAGATCCAGCGCCACGTGCTGCGCGTCTCCTGCCGGCGCTGCGAGCGGACCGTGGAAATTCAGACCGTGGATGCTGTCCGCCTCTTCGGCGGCAACGCCATCTGGAAAGCTGTCGCGCAGCGTCTCGTTGACGACACCTGCCAACAACGCACCGGCAGGTACGAAGAAGACGGGTGCTGGCCCGCGTTCGAGAAGACATAGGTAGTAGTGCTCGGCAAAAGTCGACCGCCGGCGCCATTGCTCGCGCCGTGGGGGCCCCCCATCTCTCTCGGGCACGGCAACCCTCTAGTCAGGAAACCTTTCATGGCCAAACTCGACGGCAAGATCGCTCTCATCAGCGGAGGCACCAGCGGTATCGGTGCGGAGACCGCCAAACTCTTTCAGTCCGAAGGCGCGACGGTGGTCGTCACTGGCTCCAGCGAGCGTTCGGTGGAAGCCGCCAAGGCGGCGATGCCCGGGATCGAGGTGCTGATCTCGGACGCAGGCAACGTGGCTGCTACCAAGGTCCTGGTCGACCAGGTCAAGACCAAACACGGCCGCATTGACGTCCTGTTCGTCAATGCCGGCATCGCCAAATTCGCGCCGATCGCGGAGGTCGATGAGGCCTTTTACGACAGCCAGTTCAATGTCAACGTCAAGGGCGCATTCTTCCTGGTCAAGCACACCATCCCGGTCATTCCGGACGGCGGCGCGATCATCCTGACCGCATCGGTGGCAGGCGCGAACGGCGGCCTGGGAGGCAGCACAATCTACGGCTCGACCAAGGCGGCGCTGCGTTCGTTCGGCCGCACGATCGCCAAGGAGCTGACGCCGCGCGGCATCCGGGTCAACACCATCAGCCCCGGTCCGATCATCACCCCAATCCTTGACAAAGGCGGCCTCACACCGGCTCAGAAGGACAACTTTATCGAGGGGCCAAGACCCGCATTCCGCTCGGCCGCACCGGCACCGCCGCCGAAGTCGCCGCCGCAGCACTCTACCTGGCCGCCGATGCCACCTATACCACCGGCGCCGAACTGTTCGTCGACGGCGGCTTGATTGACCTCTAGGTCGCTCAGGGCTGCCGATGCGAGTTCACTGCGCTTGGATGTCCGGATGGCCCCGAAATATCATCCCACGCCCCTGTCGGGTGGCGACCGCAAGGCCTTGACGAAAGAGCTCGGCAGGGCGCGTGCGATGACCAGAATCCTCGCCTCGCAGTCGGCCGAGATGCCGGCGAAGGGCGAAGCGATGATCAAGCAGGCAGACAAGCTGCTTTGCGAAAGCTGGAACGAGCGGATGTGGAGCGACGGCGAGCCGATCGACCCCTCGCCGACCGTCGACCAGGCCGTCAACGGCGGCTTTCCCTGGCTGGAGATCCAGTGCGCACGGTGCAAGACGGCGAGCGACGTCGACCTCGCGGCGATGAAGCACCCGCCGACCACCTTCGTCCACGATCTCGCCAGCCGGCTGCTCTGGCGCAAGTGCGCCAAGGCGGGCCGACGTCCCGCAGCGACCTTGCTACAGTTGGCCTGGCAGCCGCGCCATCCTCGAACCGAAGCTTGAACGATGTGCAATCTCTACTCGATCGCGACCAACCAGGCCGCCATCATCGCGCTGTTTCGCCTGGTCAACCGATATGTCGGCAACCTGGCGCCAATGCCGGGGGTAATTCCGGACTACAAGGCGCCGATCGTGCGCAATGGAGCCGAGGGCCGCGAACTCGCCACGGCGCGGTGGGGAATGCCGTCATCGCAGCACGCCCTGATGGAAGCAACCAAAAAGCGCGCCGTGAAACTGGAAGGCAATGGCAAGCCGGTCGACTTCAAACAGTTGCTCCGGATGGAGCCAGACGGCGGCACAACCAACATCCGCAACGTGAAGAGCAAACACTGGACGAGATGGCTTGGAGCCGAAAACCGCTGCGTGGTGCCGTTCAACAGCTTCAGCGAGTTCAACAAGGCCGACGGCGGCGACATCTGGTTCGCGTTTGACGAGACACGTCCCCTCGCCTGCTTCGCCGGCATCTGGACCAACTGGACGTCCGTCCGGAAGGTCAAGGAAGGCGAGACCACCAACGACATCTTCGCGTTTCTCACGACCGAGCCGAACGCCGAGGTCGGGGCCATCCACCCCAAGGCCATGCCGGTGATCCTGACGACGCCGGACGAAGTTGAGGCCTGGATGACGGCCCCTCCGGACGAGGCTCTGAAGCTGCAACGGCCGCTTCCAGACGGATCGCTCCGGATCGTCGCCCGCGGCGTCAAGGAAGATCCAGCCGCGACGGCGCCATGACCGACGAGAATGACGACCAGGCAGAGCCCTCGCCCTGTCAGCGCAAGATCGTCCACGTCGACATGGATGCCTTCTACGCGTCGGTCGAGCAGCGGGACAATCCCGATCTGCGCGGCAATCCGGACAGCTTGACGCCCCAGGAGATTTAGCTCACGTGTACCGTTAAGGTCAGAATGAGTTTGTTAAAGCCAAAACGCAGTCAGGTGCCGGGGTCCGCCTCGTCGCCGGTACGCTGTTACAACGCTTCCCCGTCACGCACTAATCGACACAACGGCCTGGTCGTAGTCGCCGGAGCCCATGCTTCCCGGTTCGAAAATCCCGTGCTCGGCGATCCAGTCAAACGATTGGGAAAATACTTCGCGGCTATAGGGCTCGAACACGATGCGCTCGCCAGGTCCCCAGCACCGCGTATCCATCGCGGCGTGGAAGCGTTCGGGAAACTCCATCTTGTAATAATGGGTATAGCGCTCCGGTCGCAGATCGATGTCGCGCTGCGCCCGGCGTAACGCCTGGAAGTAACGTCGCACGTCCGCCATGTCGGGATCGCCATTGACCATTGCGCCGATCATGAAGGTGGTATCGATGATCTTGCGATAGCCGAGCTGCTCGGCGAAATAATAGGGCCCGCCGAACAGCGTCGCAGCCCGCGCCCTGCCCTCGAAGAATGCCTCCATGCGGCTGAACAGCATGCCCTCGTCAAACGACAGCTGGATCTGGTCCTTTTCGAGATAGGTTTCGAGCGCCTGGATCGTCGCGTAGTGGCTGCCCGACTGGAATCCGACGGAGATGGGGACGCCGGCGAGATCGGCCGGCGAGGCGATCTGCGAGTTGGCGGGCACGAAGATACCTGAGGGAGCCACCGAGTAGGCGTCCGCGAACAATTTTGTGTGGCCGCGCGATGCGGCGACATTCACGGTCCAATGGCAAGCGCAGGTGATATTGGATTCGCGACCTTTCTCGATGCTTTGGAATGCGCCGCTATGGCCTGAGGTGGCGTGGTGAGCGCCGTCGGTGGAACGGATGAACTCCTTGAACTCGTGGTCGAGGCCTTCCTCGCGAAAATAGCCCTTCTCTTCCGCTACCCATTCTTGCAGCCGGAAGTGCGGCTCGATCTTGAACTTCGGCATGGTTTCTTCCCAAGGGTTCTTTGCAACGGTTCGTTGCAAGGTCGTCGTGTGGGGTGGTTGCGCGACCCCGGTCACTAGTCTTGACCAAGCCTATCGCGATAGCTCACACTCCGGCGATGCCGTATCTGGAATAGTGGTTATGCCGGATTCGAATTTTCTGGATCTGCAGTTGCGTGACCTGCACCTGCTGCAGGTGATGCTGAGCGAGGGCAGCCTGACGCGAGCAGCCTCCCTGCTCGACACCACGCAGCCGACCCTGAGCAAGGCGCTGGCGCGGTTACGGCTGCACCTTGGCGATCCACTGCTGGTGCGCGACGGCCAGATCATGCGGCCGACGCCAAAGGGTGCCGAGATGCTTACGCCGTTGCGTAACCTCTTGAGCGGCGCCAAGGGGCTCGTGCACCCAGGGAGCCTGCCGTTCGACCCGCAACTGCTGGGCTTAACGCCGCCTTGTGCGCGCTGGGCCGATCAGGCGACTGATCGATACCTGCCAATTTCCTCGGACGAGGCGCTGGCGAAAATCGGCGCCGCGCTGCGTGCTGTCAATCGGTTTGCAAACTTTTGGACGCCGATCCCCCGGCTCAGGCCGAATGACACACAGTCTACCTGGTGAAAGCCGTGCTCTACGGCCGGGGCGACGACCTCATCGATCTCGCCCGATCGAACCTATGTTCTGTGGTGTGGATCGATCTTGGCCGCCCTCTGCCGCCTTTGCCGGCGCCAACTTCGGGATATCCGTGACGTCGCACGAGCGCACGCGGAGCATCGACAGCAGCGCATCCGCCGCCCTGCTACGGCAGCGCGCCACGTGCCGCACCACGTGGAAATGGCGTTCCGGAAGATTGAAACGCACCCGATGCAGCAGTCCCGCTTCCAGGCTGGGTGCCGCTACAGACGCCGAGATCACAGTTGCGCCCAACCCTGCCTCGACAGCCGCACGTAGCGCCTCGTTAGACGGCAGTTCCAGCGCGACCCGCAATGCGCCGGGAGACACGCCAAAGCCTTGCAGCGCTGCTTCGAATGTCGATCGCGTGCCAGCTCCCGGCTCGCGCAGGACCCAGTCGGTTTCGATCAGCCTTTCCGGCTCGAGTCGGTCGATCGTTGACCAAGCGTGCTTAGTGCCGACGACAATCACCGTCTGGTCGCGTGCGACTTGCTCCTTCGTCAGCATCGGATCTTCGATCACCCCCTCGATGAAACCGAGATCTGCAGCGCCCTCACGCACCGCGGCGGCAACCTGCGCCGTGTTACTGATCGTCAGGCGGATGTCGATGCCGGGATATTTCTGGCGGAACGCAACCAGGTGGCGCGGCAGCCAGTAATTGGCAATCGTTTGGCTGGCGTGCACTGCGAGTGTCCCGCGCGTCAAGTTGCCCAGCTCAGATAGGACAAGTTCCGCCGCCTCGACGCGGGCCAGGATGGCGCGAGCTTCGACGAGGAACACCGCGCCGGCCTCGGTCAGCTCGACACCACGGCCGACACGGTGGAACAATTTCGCGCCATGTCGCGCTTCCAGCGCAGCGATCGCGGCGCTGACGGCGGATTGGGCCAAATTGAGCACTGCCGCGGTGCGCGTGACGTGCTGACGTTCAGCAACGGCGACGAATACCCTTAGCTGCTCCAGCGTCATTCGCAGAACTCAAACGACGAGGTATGCTTCGGATCGGGCCAGGCGCAGCCTGGGCAATCGAACCCGTGAGGCTGGTTCATCTGGAGGAGACCGCGAGTCTCTTTTACATTCGCCTTCTGATCACGAACGGCATCTGCAACAGCTTTCAGGGCACCCGAACCCGCCGCCGCACCTTCGTACTCAGCGACACCCTCAACATCGTCTTCGCTCATTTCGCTCTCGATGGCCGCGGCAATATTTCGCCGAGGGATGATTCGATTGAACAGTTACGACAGAGATAGTTGTTAGGGATCGGGACCGAAGGGAAATCTCCTCGCGTGAAATAAATTTTAGCCTGGTCCTTGGGGCCAATGGCCCTCTTGTCCGCACCGAAACCGTGCCCATCCAAAAGAGCTCTTCACAACGCTGTGAACTCGCGAATGGATGAAAGGGAAGATCGACGGCGTATTCCAATTCATGGCCATCCGCCGGCCGCAGTAAGCCTGGTTGAGCGGGTAGCCGACATCGTGGACAAACCGCCGCGATGCCGGCCTCCTGGAAAACGGCTTCAATGTAACAGGGGATGAAATGCCCGACCGCCATTGGTGATCCTTGGATTTGACGCCGCGACTAGTAGTGCCCTGCGGTCGCTCGGACCTTGCCCCTGAAAACACTGTAGCTGATAATCGTGTAGAGCAGCATCAGTGGGAAGACGATCAACCCGCACCCCCAGAACATGAACGTAAGGCTGGATTGCGGCGCGGCGGCCTCGTCGATGGTGATGACGAAGGGGATCAGGTAGGGCCAGAACGACAGCGCGAGCGTGCCGAACGCCGACACGAAGATCAGCGCGACCATGTAGAACGGCCAATGGTCATTGTGACGGAGGATGCTGAGCGCGAGCACGATTGCCGCGACCGCGCCAATCGCCGGGAATCCGAACAGATACGGCCGCTCGATCCAACGATGCAGGATCGGAAGATTTTCGACCAGCGCGTAGGCAAAAACAACCACGAGGAACGCCAAGACGCCGAGCGCGAGAACGGGACTCTGCCGATGCGCCACATCGCGAACCTCGGCATCGCATTTCTTCGCCAGCCAGCAGGCGCCGAGCAGCGCGTAACCAAGGCACAGGCCGATGCCGCAAAGCACCGCAAACGGCGTGAGCCAGCCGACCGCTCCGCCGGAATATTGGCCGTTCGTGACTTGCAACCCTTGCACCAGGACGCCGACCGTCAGCCCCTGGATAAAACTCGCGATCAGGGATCCGCCGGCAAAGCTCAAATCCCAGACCCACCGCAGCCGGTGCGTCTTGTAACGAAACTCGAATGCGACGCCGCGCAAGATCAGGCCCAGCAGCATGACGATGAGAGGAAGATAGAACGCCGACAGCAAAGTCGCGTAGACGACCGGGAAGGCTCCCCACAGAATGACGGCGGTCACCACCAGCCAGGTCTCGTTGCCGTCCCAGATCGGCGCGACGGCGCTCAGCATCGCGCCACGCCTGGTCTCGCCGCTCGCCAGTCCGAACAGCAAGCCGACGCCGAGGTCGAGGCCGTCGAGCAGCACGTAGAGCAGAATGCTGATGGCCAGAAGCGAGACCCAAAACATGACCATGGTTATTCTCCGGCGCCGGCGTGACTGGGTTCTGGAAAAAGCTCTTCATCGGCCAGAGACATCGGCCGGTTTGGAACCGCGAGATGCGGAACTTCGAACGGTTTTCTCGCCGGACCAGTGCGGATGAGCCGGTAGATGTAAAACGTGCCAAACAGGAAGATGAAGGCGTAAACCGCGCAGAACATCGCGAGCGAGATCGTCGCCTCGGTCGTGGTCAAGAATGGCGTCATGGCATCCGCGGTTCGCAACACGCCAAAGACAACCCAGGGCTGACGGCCGACTTCAGCGGTGAACCAGCCGGTAAGGATGGCCACGAAGGGCAGCGGAAAACTCAGGAAAGTCAGCCAAAGCAGCGGACGATTGTACGCCAGGCGGTGCTTGTAGCTCAGATAGCTGCCGACCCAGGCGAGCGCCAGCATCACCAGACCGCATCCCACCATGATCCGGAAAGTGAAGAACGGGATCACCACCGGCGGCCAGTTTTCCTGGGGGATGCTGTTGAGCCCTGTTTCCGCAGCGGTGAGACTGTCGGAATCGATCAGGCTGCCGAAGGGCGGCGCTGTGCTCCACGTCGGGCCAGGCGAACAGCACTTCAGAGCCTGGCTGCTCATCGTTCCAGCGTCCCTCAATGGCCGCCATCTTGGACGGTTGATAGGTGTTGACATACTCACCGTTCAGATGTCCGAACAGCAGTTGGATCGGCATCAGCACGGCCGCCAGACCAAGGCCCATGCGCAGCATGATGCGCGCCTCGGCGTAGTATACTTTCCGCAACACGTACCATGCCCCTGTCGCGGCAACACAGAAAGCACCGGTCAGGTAGGCAGCCAGCAACATGTGGGGAAATCGCGACCAGACCACCGAATTGAAGAGGATCTTGGTCCAATCGTTGGGAACGAAGACGCCATTTCCATGACGAAGCCCGTTGGCACCTGCAGCCAGCTGTTGTTGACCATGATAAAGAACGCCGAAAACGTGGTCCCCAGCGCAACCATCGCGGTCGAAAACAAATAGAACCATGGCGGCACGCGGCTGCGGCCAAAGATCAGGACGCCGAAGAAACTGGCCTCGAGCATGAAGGCCCAAAAGGTCTCATACATCAGGAGCGGACCCTGGATCGGCCCGGTCATTTTGGACAGCCCGCTCCAATTGGTGCCGAACTGGAATGCCATCACGATCCCGGACACCACGCCCAATCCGAACGCAACGCCGAATATCTTCAGCCAGAATTCGAAGATCACGCGATAGGCCGGGCGGCCGGTTGCAAGAGCCATGGCCTCGATAACAGTGAGCCAGGCTGCCAACCCGATCGTGAACGACGGAAAGATGATATGGAACGTGATGGTAAAGGCGCATTGAATTCGCGACAGAAGAAGCGCCGTCATATCCATTGCAATTCACCTGACCTTAAGTCCACGGGTTCGATTTTCATTTTCTCTGTTCTCTCGGCGGCTGCAGTGAGACGCAGGATGCCGCGCCACGGCATCCTGCGCTCATCTGGCGTTACGGGTTACTTCCGAGTGTCGCGGAGAAGGTCTGGCCGTCCACATCCGTCAGCTGTATGAACCTCGCACCGGCACTTGTACCGGAAGCGGGCACGGGCAATGCCACGGTGGCGGCGGCTCCCATTTTGGCTAGGATCCCATATGGGCCAGGCTCGAACTTGTTGTAGTCATAGTCGTTCGCGAAGTCCGTCTGCGGCAGTTTGGACAGTTGGGCTGCGTTCCAATCGGCGACCGGGTGCTTTTCGCTGTTTAGCAGGGCAGCCGCGACCACGTGCGCTGGAGCCTCCGGCGTGCCGGCATCGAGATAGACGTGGAAGCGTACTCCGCCGTCGGGCAGAAGTTCCGCCTGGCTCAATGTCAGGTGATGCTTGGTCGGGCTGACCGGTCCGCCGTGGAAAGGTGTCACTACCGAGCCGCGATAGTAGTTGTAGGTCCCCACGTCGAAGATCACGACGAATGCGAGCACGGCCAACGCCAGCGTCCTGAAGCCGCCATCCGTTTGGGGCAGCGGGAGGCTGCCCGACGCCCAGCGGAACCACTGTCTTCCGGCCAGAGCGGGGTTGCGCTGAAGCAAGACATTGTCGAGCGAGTAGGCGCCGCTGCCCGCGAGCAGCAGGCTCGCACCCATCGCCAGATTACAGGCCGCCATCGTCCACTCGTCGATGCAGGTGGCACCCTGCCAGCCGAACATCAGCATCAGCAGTACCGAAAAGCCCATCGAGAACAGCGCCGCAAGGCGAGTCAGCAGCCCCGTCACGAGCATCGCTCCGACGAAAAGTTCGGCAGCGCTGAACAGAATGACGCCGGCATAAAGCAGGTAAAAGTGCGTCAACAGGAAGCTGATCAGATGATCGGTGCCCAACAAGGCTCCCGGCATCGCTGTCTGGAACTTGTTCGCCATCCAACTGTGCGCGCTTGGGTCCAGTTTGGAAGGTGCGTAGATGAAACGGCGCGAGCCGCCGCCCCAATAAATAAAGCCCTGGATGACGCGGATCGAAAGCAACGCGATGGCGGCAATGCGCCAGTTGCGTTGCGCTTCGGTCATGGTGGGCGCTTGCTCAGCGATTCGGTCGATGGTGGTTGCATGCATGTTCATGTTCGTCTCCTATGGTGCGAAGTCAGCGATCAATCGGTTGGCGCCTTGCCAGTGTAAGGCTTGAACCCGTAGCGCTCGAAGATCGACAGCGCCTGGGGCGAGTGGACGAAGGAAAGCCAGAGCTTGGCTGCATCCGGGTGTGCCGCGCCCTTGACCACCGCGCCGGCGTAGATGGCCGTTGTGTTCTGGCTGGCCGGGATGTCGACATATGTGATCGGGTGTCCCGCCTGCTCCTGGAACATCGCTTCGGATTGCCATGTGACACCCGCGTCGGCACGCCCTTGCATCAGAAACAGCGGTGTCTGACGATGGTGGATATGGGTGAGGATGGTGCTGCCGTCAGCCACCTTGGTCTTGTAGACCGCGTCGGCGAGCGCCTGCCCCCCAGCCTTTTTCAGCGACGTCTCGATCTGCCTCGCAATTCCCTCGAATTCAGGGTTAGGCATCGCGAGACGGATATCAGGCTTCCCAAGATCGGCGAGATCGGTCACGTGGCCGGGATTGCCCTTGGGTACCATAATCGTGAGCGTATTAGTGACGTAAGGCACCGCGTGCCCGGTGAGCAGCCCTTGCCCAACCAGCGCGTCGACCTTCTTGAGGCCAGCCAAGTAGGCGTCCGGCTTGGCCGTCCAGGTCATGTTCCCCGAGGTGATTGTGCCACCCGCCTCGATCTGCTTGACGAGCAGCCCCGGCGGAATGGTCTCCCAATAGATTCGCCCCTTGTAGTCGGGATGTTCCTTCTCGAACTCCGCAACGAGCGGCGCCATCGCGAAGAAATAGTTGCCTCCGACGTAGAGCACGAGCTTCGGATCGGTGATGTCGCCGTGGAAATCGGCGAGGTCGTCGACCTGAGGAACCGTGAACTCGAAACCGCGGTTGGTGGCATCGTTGTTCTCGCCGTGCTGCCAGGGTGGAAACACGTCGGCCTGCGGAGCAGGCTGCGCGGCGAAGGTCGGCGTAGCCAGGATTGGCATCAAAAAGGCGGCCGCCGCGAGAGCGGTGCGGAATGATCTCTTGTGCATGGTGATCCTCATTTCACGTAGTGGAAGCCGGCCTGCTGCAACTCGGGGATCGTCGCGACGATCCCGGGCGTGAGCACGACGCCGTCGATGAGATGATTGGTGAGCTCGGCAGCGATCGCCTCGTGCGAGAGCCGATCTGGGTTCACACCCTTTGCCAATATCTTTCCCGTCACTTCCCAAATCGCGTTGTGGCCGGCCATGAACACGACGCCACGGCTCTGCAGCACCAGGATTGTGTTGCCGGCAGGCCCGAACACGCTCTTGGGGTTCTCGAAGCCGGAAAGCTCCGACGGCGCGGCCTTCCGGACGATGAGCGTGTTCGTCTTGATGTCGCCACCTGCCATCTCGGCGAGCCTGTATTTGTCCCACATGTCCTGGTCGAACAGCGCCAGGTGCGCCGAGCCGTGCGTGGCCGAAACAGTCAGGAAGTCGCGATGCCCGAAGGAGAACACCTGCGCATTGAGCGAATTGCGCATGAGATTCATCCAGGGGCTTCCAATGTCCGTGTTATCCCAGACCTGTTTGGGCGTACCGCGATAGGCAATCACTTCTTTCAACGCGGTGTCGTCCCACAGGTCCGGGTGATCGAGGATCATCGGCACCGTCTTGAAGTCCCGCCTGCGCGGAGCCTTGCGGAGACGCTCCATGAGTTCAGGCAGCGCGTGCGCGCCCTGCGGGACCACGCTGCTGCCTGCTTCGGCGTGAGCCGGGCCGGCGGCCAGAGCGGCTATGCCGAGAGCTACGGAGCTGAAGCCGAGAAGCGCATTCCGTCGTCCAGTATCAACAGACATTCCATACTCCTTTGGGATACGAGGGAGCTCACGAACAGTCGAATTCCTCGCGACAACTCCGTCTCTGTGTCGTCTTGAGGTCGAAGTGATGCTGAGGGCGCTGGCGACCAACGAAATATTGCGATCGAACCGATCCAAAATGCAGATTGGAACTGCGAGCGATATGCACTCAAATTACCCACACCTGCAGAAACCCCGTCTGCGGGTCAGCCTTTCCAGCCAAACAAGGATAAGCCATGACTTATGTGGTCACCGAGAACTGCATTCGCTGCAAATACATGGACTGCGTCGAGGTCTGCCCAGTTGACTGCTTCTACGCCGGTGAAAACATGCTCGTGATCAACCCCGATGAGTGTATTGATTGCGGCGTGTGCGAACCGGAGTGCCCGGCCAAGGCGATCGTCCCCGATAGCGACGACCGCGCGACGGCTTGGGCCGAAACCAACGCGACCTATGCCGGACAATGGCCGAGAATTACCCGCAAGGGCGAGCCGCCAACCGATGCGGACGAGTGGAAGGATAAGTCCGACAAGGGCAAGCTGTTTTCCGCTCAACCAGCCGCATAGCAGCGGCGCCCCTTTCGAGTTTGCACGCCTAGGTGTAAGCGGTAGGCATTCTAAAAATTATTGGCTTTTTGCAACTCCGCGTTGGCCGGAGCCGCACTCGTGAAGGGTACCGCCCGCCCGACGGCAGGGCCAACCAGAACGAGAGCAGGACCGCCCGTGGACCAAGGGGCTGCGCGCTCCACCAACTCGTCGAGCGTTCCGAACAAAGTGCGTTGCCGCGCGGTGCCTCCCCATTCGATCAGAGCCGCGGGCATGCACGGATCCTGTCCCGCCGCCGCGAGTCCGTCGCGCAGCAGCGGCAACGTGGCTATCCCCATGTAGATTGCGAGCGTGCCGCCAAACTGAACAGCGGCCTGGAAATCGAACTCGAGCCTGCCATCGCTGGTATGGCCTGTGACGAGGGTGACGCTGCGCGCGGCGCAGCGATGGGTGAGCGGGATGCGGGCCTGGGCCGCGCAGGCGAGAGCCGCGGTGATGCCGGGCACGATCTCGAATGCGACCCCCGCATGCTCCAGCGCCTCTGCCTCCTCTCCGCCGCGCCCGAAGACAAGGGGATCACCGCCTTTGAGACGCACGACCCGCTTGCCTTCCCGACAGAGCCGGACCAACAATGCGCTGATGTCGGCCTGCTTCATGCAGTGATTTGCGCGCGCCTTGCCGACATTGATACGGGCAGCGTCGCGCCTCGCCATGTCCAGCACGTCGTCGGTCACGAGACGGTCGTGAACGATGACGTCAGCCTCGCCGAGCAGGCGCTGCGCGCGCAAGGTCAGTAGGTCGGCTGCTCCCGGCCCGGCGCCAACCAGGTAGACCATCCCGGCCCGCGAGGCCGGACCGCTGCCGTCGAGCTTGTCTACGAGCAGGGCGGCGGCTTCGCTGTCACGATTGGCAAAGACGAGGTCGGCGACACGACCCGCGAAGATATCTTCCAGCACGCGCCGGCGTACCGCTATGTCGGGCATGTGTCGGCGCAGCTTGGCCCTGAAACGATCTGCGAGGGCGGCCAACCGACCGTAGGCGGGCGGTATCATGGCCTCGATGCGGCTGCGGAGCATGCGGGCGAGCACCGGAGCTGTCCCGGAGGAGGATATAGCGACTGTCACCGGGTGGCGGTCGATCACTGAGGGAGTGATGAAGCTGCAGAGTTCGGTGCGGTCGACGATATTGACTGGAATCCCGCGGGCGCGCGCCTCTGCGGACAGGGCACGCAGATCGGCCTCGGGCGCCTCCGCGCCGATGGCGAGAGCGCAGCCATCGAGCGCGCGCGGGTCGAAGGCTCGATGGATGTTCACCAGAGCGCCGCAACGGCGCAGCGCCTCGGCCTTGCGTTCGGCCACTTCTCCGCTACCGACCACGAGGGCACGTCGTTCCTTTAGGTCCATAAAGAGGGGGTAGTGGCGCATGATACGAATCCTCTTGCTCATCCGGCAGCCGACGCGATCTCACCGGAACCAGGCAAAATCGTAGAAATGGAACGTGTCATGCCGCTTGTGCACGGATCTGGCAGCGCACGGTCCCGCCGTCCAATCTGATATTGCGATGACATTGATCAGCGCCTTTCCCAGACAACCAATCGTTCTCCGAGAACAATCCCTTCAGAACATTCGATTGGAATTGCGCCTCATCGGCAACTAGGTCGACGGCAGACAAGAGCTCTATCGATGAGGAGAAGAAACCTTGGCTGCCATTCTATCCGAAGAAGTTATCAACGTTCGGCACTGGACCGACCGCTTGTTTAGCTTCGTTGTCACTCGCCATCCATCGTTTCGGTTCGAAGCCGGACAGTTCGTCATGATCGGGCTCGAACTCGACGGCAAACCATTGATGCGCGCCTACAGTATGACCAGTGCGCCGTTTGACGATCATCTCGAGTTTTTCAGTATCAAGGTCCCGGACGGTCCTCTGACATCGCGTCTGCAACATCTGGATGTCGACGACAGACTTCTCTTGGGAGCCAAGGCGACTGGTACCTTGATGTCGGATAATCTGCTGCCGGGTCGTAACCTGTTCCTGTTGGGCACGGGCACGGGCTTCGCTCCGTTCGCGAGCATCATACGCACACCGGAAACATACGAGCAATTCGAGCGCATTATCGTCGTGCACGGTTGCCGGCAAGTCGCAGAACTTGGTTACAGTGCCTACGTTGTGGATGAGGTGCGGAACGGAGAGCTCACCGGAGAATTGGCGGCAGAACATCTGCTGTATTACCCGACTGCTACCCGGGAGCGTTTCCGCCACCAGGGACGGATTACCACCCTTCTGTCAGACGGTGCACTGACCCGCGATCTCGGGCTCGCGCAACTCGATCCTGCATTCGACCGCGTCATGCTCTGTGGCAGCCCCGCGATGTTGAGCGACCTTCAGGCATTTCTCGACGACCGGGGGTTCACTGGCAGCACGTCCAGCGCGCCTGGGACATATGCGATCGAACGGGCGTTCGTAGAGCATTGAGTAAGAGAAGGCACCGACCATGGGTCTCGAAGTGAGAAACAACCGACGCCAGCCCGGCAGGTCCAGCATCGTGACTGCGAACCGTCTCCGTGACGGCCAAGTCGTCTGGCTCGCGCCAGGAGGGCACTGGGCGGAGGAGATCGCCGCCGCTGAAGTATTCGACAACGGCGTCATCGACGAGGCGATTGCCCGCGCTCGGATCTTCGAGGAGCAGCGGGTCGTGCTCGACGTCTATGGTGTCGAGCTCGACCCCGCACACTCCGGCACGGTCCCCGTCACCGAGCGCGAGCGGATCCGCGCAGCCGGTCCGAGCGTACGACCCGACCTCGGCCGGCAAGCCAAGGGAGCAACCGTTCATGCGAGCTAACGCAACCTTGCCGGTCGGTACCTACGGTTATCAGCCGGTCGACCTGGCCTTCCTGAACGACCGTGCCGCGCAGTTCTGCGACCAGGTCGCGCGACGCCTTTCCGGTGATCTGTCGGAAGATGAATTCAAGCCGCTACGTCTGATGAACGGCCTCTACTTGCAGCTCCACGCCTATATGCTGCGCGTCGCCATTCCTTATGGCGTGTTGAGCGCCGCTCAGCTGCGCCGGCTTGCCAGGATTGCGCGCATCTACGATCGTGGCTATGGGCATTTCACGACCCGCCAGAACATCCAGTTCAACTGGATTAAGTTGGAAGAAGCCCCGGACATCCTCGCCGAACTGGCCGAGGTGGGGATGCACGCTATCCAGACCAGCGGCAACTGTATTCGGAACATCACGAGCGACGAGTTCGCCGGTGCGGCTGCCGACGAACTAGTTGATCCGAGGGTCCATGCGGAAATCCTTCGGCAATGGTCGACACTCCACCCGGAGTATTCGTTCCTGCCCCGCAAGTTCAAGTTCGCTATCAGCGGCAGCCCGCATGATCGCGTTGCGGCGCGGTTCCACGACATTGGTCTTATCGCAAAGCCCGGTGCCGACAGCGCCGTGGGCTTCGAGGTATTCGCTGGAGGGGGGCTGGGGCGGACGCCGGCGATCGGGATCAGATTGCGTGAGTGGCTGCCCGAACACGAGTTGCTGGCTTACATGGAAGCGATCCTGCGCGTCTATAATGCCTACGGCAGACGGGACAATCTCTATAAGGCGCGGCTCAAGATTCTTGTTCAGGCCCTTGGCCGAGACGCCTTCGCAGAGAAGGTCGAGGCCGAGTTCGCGGCCATTCCGAAAGAGCGCTACCGGTTAGGCCCGGACATCGTCGAGGCGATCCGTGCGCGCTTTGGCAAGCCATATCTCGATGCGCCCGAGAATGCTCCGGCCGAGTTGAGCAAGCACCGGCGACGCGATCCCGCCTTCGACCTCTGGGTCCAGACGAACAGCCATCCCCATCGTGCGGCCGGTTACATCTCCGTCGTAATGTCGCTCAAGCCCAACGGCGGCATCCCCGGCGACGCCAGCGCCGTGCAGATGGACGCGATCGCCGATCTGGCCGAACGATTCTCCAGCGGAGAAATCCGGGTGACGCATCTCCAGAATCTGGTTCTCGGCCATGTCCGCCAGGACGAGCTATACACGCTATGGCAGGCACTGGGACCGCTTGGCTTGGCCACGCCGAACCGCAGTCTGATCACCGATATCGTCTGCTGCCCCGGGCTTGACTATTGCGCGCTGGCGAATGCGCGTTCGATCCCAATCTCGCAGCGTATCGGCGAGCGATTTGCCAATATCGAACTACAGCAGCAAATTGGTCCCCTACGGATCAACATCTCCGGCTGCATCAACGCCTGCGGCCACCACCACAGTGCTGACATCGGGATTCTCGGCGTAGACAAGAAGGGCGAGGAGTTCTTTCAGCTGACGCTCGGTGGTTGCGGCGAGGAGGACGCCGCGATCGGCCAAATTCTCGGCACTGCTCTGCCCGAAAGCGAAGCCGTTAACGTCATCTCGAGGATGATCGACACCTATCTCGCGCGACGTATCCCAAATGAACGCCTCCGCGACACCTACCGGCGGCTCGGTGCTGCGTTCTTCAAGGAGGCTGCCTATGCCGCTGCTTGAATGTGGTCGGATCGTACGTGATTCCTGGCAGAAGCTGGCGGACGACGCGGCGCTGCCCTCGGACCCCTGTATTGTGAGCCTGTCTCGCTTGCAGCAAGACGAGGCCGTTCGAACGGCGCCGCATCTGCGTCTCGGCGTCGCCCTGCCGGTCGACCAACCAGCAGAGGTTCTGGCGCCCTATCTCGACCGACTGTCTCTCGTTGCGGTCAATTTCCCGACGTTTCGGGACGGGCGCGGTTTTACTCAGGCACGTAGCCTGCGCGAGCGCCTGGCGTTTTCTGCCGAGATCAGAGCGACGGGCAATATCCTACCGGACCAGTACGCGTTTCTCCTGCGCTGTGGGATCACTACCATCGAGATGCAGGACGGTTCAGACCCTGCGGCATGGCAGAAAGCGGCTGACCGCTTCTCCTTCGCCTATCAGCCCTCTGTACTCAAAGAGCCGGTCCTGTCAGGCCTTCGCCGAACAATACGACTTGCGTGCCGCGGAATATCTAATCGCGGTTGATTGGAAAATGCAATCTGATCCTGCGACCACTCAGAACAATGTGAACAACGCTTAGAGGCTAATCAAATGTGGATTGTTCAAGTAGCCCTCAAACGGCCCTACACGTTCATCGTGTTGGCATTTCTCATTGCGATCTTCGGTTCGCTGTCGGCGCTGCGAACGCCGACTGACATATTTCCCAAAATCAATATTCCTGTCGTCAGCGTCGTCTGGACCTATTCCGGACTGCTGCCGAAGGACATGTCCGACCGGGTCATCTACTATTACGAGCGCCAGCTGACCTCGCAGGTCAACGGCATCCAGCATGTCGAGTCGCAGTCGCTGAGCGGCTACGGCGTCGTCAAGATCTTCTTTCAGAAAGGCATCGACATCGGGTCCGCGCTCGCACAAGTGACGGCCGTCTCGCAGACCGTGCTGAAACTTCTGCCGGCCGGCATCACTCCGCCTTATGTCCTTAGCTACAACGCATCGAGCGTGCCGATCCTCAATCTGGCGCTCTCGAGCAAGAGACTTCCCCAGGATAAGCTATTCGATCTTGGCCAAAATTTCATTCGCCCGCAGCTCGCAACTGTCAACGGCGCTGCCCTGCCTTCGCCCTATGGTGGCAAAATTCTCCAGGCGCAGGTCGACCTTAATCAGCGGGCGATGCAATCCCACAATGTGTCTGCCGACGATGTCGTCAACGCGATCTCTGCGCAGAACCTGGTTCTTCCGGCTGGGACCGAGAAAATTGGCAAGTTCGAGTGGAACGTCAATCTCAATGCAAGTCCCGCCCTGCTGGATCACATCAACGACCTTCCGGTGAAGAAGGTCGACGGCACGGTCATTCATATTCGCGACGTCGCCTATGCGCATGACGGCTCGCCGCCGCAGACCAATATCGTTCGGGTCAATGGCGCCAGGGCCGTGCTGATGTCGATCCTGAATTCCGGGTCGGCCTCGACGCTGGACATTATCGCCGACGTCAAGGCGCGGCTGCCCAGGATCGAGGCGGGATTGCCGTCCGGGCTCGACCTGCACATGGTGGGGGATCAGTCTCCCTTCATCAGGGCCGCCGTCTCCGGCGTGGTTCGCGAAGGCGCCATTGCAGCGGCACTGACCGGATTGATGATCCTGCTGTTCCTGGGAAGCTGGCGCTCGACCATCATCATCATGATCGAGATCCCGCTCGCTATTCTGTTTTCGCTCACCACGCTGTCATGGCTGGGCGAAACCATCAATGTGATGACACTCGGGGGGCTCGCGCTTGCGGTAGGAATTCTGGTCGATGACGGCACCGTCACACTTGAGAATATCAACTGGCATCTGGAGCATGGCAAGGCGCTGGAACCGGCGATCATGGACGGGGCCCGGCAGATCGTCGTTCCCGCCTTCGTCACACTGGTCTGCATCTGCATCGTGTTCGCGCCGATGTTCCAGCTTGGCGGCGTCGTCGGCTATCTGTTTAGACCCTTGGCGGAAGCCGTCGTTTTCGCCCTCCTCGGCTCGTTCCTGCTGTCACGCACCCTGGTCCCGACGATGGCGAATTATTTGCTTCGGGTGCCGCACCTTGCCCACGGCGCCGATGGTTCCGCACGCCCGGCCGCTCCATCGCGAAATTCACTGAAGCGTTTCCAACTCGGATTCGAGCATCGGTTCGAGCGAGTCCGCGACGGGTACCGCAGACTTCTCTCGGGCGCTCTCGGGCGTCCGAAGTTGTTTGCCGCCGGGTTTCTGGCTTGTATCGTGCCGTCGTTCGTCCTGGTGCCATTCCTCGGGCAGAATTTCTTTCCTTCCGTCGATGCCGGGCAAATCCTGATCCATGTGCGCGCGCAGGTCGGAACGCGCATCGAGGAAACCGCGCGCCTGTGCGACCAAGTCGAGCAGAAAATTCGCCAGACGATTCCGCCGAATCAGCTCGCGAGCGTCGTGACCAATATCGGATTGCCGATCAGCGGCATCAACGTCGCCTATAGCAACACCGGCACGATCGGTCCATCCGATGCGGATATTATGGTTTCACTCCGCGAGAACCACTCGCCGACGGCGGCTTACGTCAAGCAGTTGCGGACGCTGCTGCCGCAGACATTCCCCGGCGCAACGTTCGCATTCCTGCCGGCGGACATCGTTACGCAGATCCTCAATTTCGGCCTGCCGGCGCCGATCGATCTGCAAGTGATCGGAAACAAGCAGGAGGCCAACTACGCTTATGCGAACGATCTCCTCAAGCGGATCCGCAAAGTCCCCGGGATCGCCGACCTGCGCATCCAGCAGACCTACAGCTATCCGCAAATCAATGTCGCGGTAGATCGAACGCTTGCGGACGAGGTTGGGTTGAGCCAGCGCGACGTCGCCAACAGCCTTCTGGTCACGCTGTCCGGCAGCGGCCAGGTGAAACCGAATTTCTGGCTCAACACCAAGAACGATGTGTCCTACCCGATCGTGGCGCAGCTGCCGCAGTACCGGATCGACACCATGTCCGATCTCGCCAATGTTCCGCTCACGTCCGAGAAATCCGGAACGCCGCAATATCTCGGGGGGCTCGCCGACTTTTCCGTCGGTCCGAGCGCGGGAGTCGTATCGCATTACGACGCTCAGCCGGTGATCGATATCTATGGTGCCACACAAGGACGGGATCTTGGCGCGGTCGCCTCCGACATCCGCCGCATTATCAGCGAGACCAAAAAGGACGTGCCGCCGGGCTCCTATGTGGCGCTGCGCGGGCAGGTCCAAACGATGACGAGCGCGTATGACCAGCTCTTTCTCGGCCTGCTCGGCGCGATCGTGCTGATCTATTTGGTGATCGCAGTCAATTTCCAGTCCTGGCTCGATCCCCTCATTATCATTTCGGCATTGCCTGGGGCGCTCGCCGGCATTGTCTGGATGCTGTTCATCACCGAGACGACGTTGTCGGTCCCTGCTCTGACGGGTGCCCTGATGTGCATGGGCATTGCGACGGCAAACAGCATTTTGCTCGTCAGTTTCGCGCGCGAAAAGCTTGAGGAAGGCTTGGACGCGACCGCCGCGGCGCTCGAAGCCGGGTTTACCCGTTTCCGACCCGTGATGATGACCGCCCTCGCGATGGTCATCGGCATGATGCCCATGGCACTCGCGATGGGCGACGGCGGCGAGCAGAACGCTCCGCTCGGGAGAGCCGTGATCGGCGGGCTACTTATTGCAACGTCGGCCACGCTGTTCTTTGTTCCCACGGTGTTCAGCCTTCTGCATCGCCGCCGCAGTCACGCGTCTGAGGGCAGACCGGGTTCTGAACCGTTGGCGGAACCTGCCACCTGAATGGGAGAACCGATGTGTCGGAACATGAAGACCAGGCTCCAGATTCTATCGCGGCGAAGCGGCAACCACGCAAGATGCCACGGTTATTGGGCGTAAGCGCCGTCGCCCTTGTGATTGCGGTGGGGGTTGAGGGAATCTGGCATCGTCACTCGCAAGAGAAGGCGGTCGCTGCATGGACCGACGCTGCCGCGATTCCCACTGTCGACATCGTCCATCCCACGAAAGATGCGCCGGGACAGCAAGTTGTCCTGCCCGGCGATATCCATGCCTGGTACGAAGCGCCGATTTACGCGAGGGTGAACGGCTATCTGAAAGATTGGTACTTCGACTTCGGCGCTCAGGTGAAGAAAGGTCAAGTGCTGGCCGATATCGAAACGCCGGAGATCGACGCCCAGCTGACAGCCGCCAAGGCCAAGCTTAATGCGGCAAGCGCCGCGGTCAAGGTTCGCGAGGCCGAAGCCCAATTCGCCAAAACGACCTACGCGCGCTGGCGAAACTCGCCGCGCGGCGTCGTATCGATCCAGGAACAGGAGGCCAAAGAGGCGGACTATGAGAGCAGCATTGCACGCCTCAACGCAGCCAAAGCCGATATGGCAATGGCCCAGGCCGATGTTGACCGGCTGGAATCGCTGCAAGGCTTCAAGCAGGTGGTCGCCCCCTTCGACGGCGTCGTCACCGCGCGCGAAACCGACATCGGCGCGCTCATCAATGCCGGCAGCAACGGCACTGCGCGGGAACTGTTCAGCGTCGCGGACATTCACAAGGTGCGCATCTACGTCAAGGTGCCCCAGCGGCTGACCGGCAACATTCACCCGGGCCTGACGGCCGAACTGCGCCTGCCGCAATATCCGGACAAGGTCTTTACGGCCAAGGCCACGACGACCTCACGCTCGGTCAACACGTCGTCGCGAACGCTGCTGCTCGAGCTTCAGGCAGACAACCCGGATGGGCTGCTTCAGCCCGGCACCTATGTCGAGGCTCAGTTGAACCTTCCGAGCGATCCGAACACCGTGCTGATACCGGGAAGCGCGATATTGTTCCGGCAACATGGTCTGGAAGTCGCGGTGGTCGGCGACGACGATAAGGTCACGCTCAAGAAGATCAGTTTGGGCCGGAACCTCGGCGTCCAGGCTGAAGTGACGGACGGTCTCGTGCTGTCCGACCGGGTCGTCGGTAGCCCGCCCAATTCGCTCGGAGCCGGCGACATCGTGCGCATTGCCGGCCGTCCCGCTCCAGACAAGCCGCCGAACGGGTCAGAAAAGGAAGCTGAAGCGAACTAGTACCCGGAATCAGAGCTGGGTGATACGGCGGCTCGTTCCTCGAAATGTGGACTACTCTTGCATTGTCCCGACCTTGAATTACAACTCACCCTCTAAGAAAAGGGAGTACTAGGGCTGCGACTTATGTCGGCCACCCAACGATTGGGACTTCAAAACAAATCATCCCTACTAATGTTTAAATTCCGACAGACATTCGCATCGCTGAGGTTTACGTTTTAAGGACCCCCATCGGGGTCGAGGTTCCCGCAGCCGCATTGTTGTTTCGCCCGAAACCGCAGGCCGCAATACTCGACAAAAACGTGGTAGGGTTGCGCGACGTCAAAATCGGGGTAGGCGATGGGGATATCATACAGATTGAATCTGACCTCAAGGAAGGTGACAAGGTTGTATTGAACCTTGGTAGCCAAATCGCTTCTGGAATGAAGGTTGATGCGAACGAGATCAGCCTTCCGCCGTCACGAAAGCAATGGGTCTGTAGCTCTATTGTGTTTGCGTTTTCGGGGGAACTCGTGATGCGAAAGCACCGTAAGCCAACCAAACCGGATTTGTCTGAACCCTGTGGTGGTGACGGCGGCAGTGCAAACTCACCTCTTCCCAAGCGCGTGCTTAGAGGCTGGATCGCCTGCTGCGGAGCCGCGGGTCTGTCGGCCTGCTCGGTGGGACCCGACTTCACGTTTCACGAAACCTGGCTTCCGAAAAGCTACATCGCCAGTCCGAACCGCGGGACGCCCACCACTAACGAGGTGGTGGAACACGTCGATCTCCAGCAATGGTGGCGTTCCTTCCGGGATCCGCAACTTGTTTCGCTTGTCGGACGCGCTATCGAGGGCAATCCAGATATCGCCATCGCGCTGGCGCGGCTGCAACAGGCACGCGCCCAGGAACTTGTCGCAGTTGGCGCTGCTCTTCCGACGGGCGACCTGGCGGCGGGGGCCGGATATGGAAGCGGCACCGACAATACTCGCGGGCGCGTCCCAGACACGCTGCATAGCGCGGGCAACAGCACCGGCTTTACCCATGTGGACGAAACCGGCGGCTTGGTCACGGCGTGGGAGCTTGATATTTTTGGCAAGCTGCGTCGCGAGATCGAGGCCTCGCATCTGGATGCATTGGCTGCGGCGAAGGCCCGCGACGCTGTTCTCGTATCGGTGATCGCCAACGTTGCCCGCGCGTACGTCGAATTCCGTGGTTTTCAGGCACAGATCGCGGTTGTCCGCCGGAGCATCGAATCCGCCAGGCAGCGCCTCGACTTCGTGCAGAAACGTTTCGACCAGGGACTCACAAACGAACTCGATGTAACGCTGGCGCGACGCCAGCTCGCCGCATTCGAGGCCGGCCTCGCACCGATCACGGGCCAGCTCCAGTCAAGCCAGTACCTCATCGCCGTTTTGCTCGGACAGTATCCGGAGAGGTTGGCGAAAGAACTGAGAACCGAGGGACCCGCTCCGCGTTTTCCGGCCAGGGTTCCGATCGGGCTGCCGGTCAGTCTGTTGCAGCGACGCGCGGACATCCAGCACGCGGAATTCGAACTGGGGGCCGCGACAGCACGCACGGGATCGGCAATCGCCGATCTTTTTCCGAGGGTGGCTCTGACAAGTGCCGTAGGCGGCCAAGGCGGCGTACATGCAGCGGCCGGAACATCACTAACACCAATTACGTTCATCGGCGGGATTGGTCCGGCGCTCTACTGGCCTGTCCTCGACTTCGGGACTCTTGATGCACGTGTCGAAGTGGCTGACTATCGAACTCGCGAAGCATTGCTTCGATACAAGGCAAATGTGCTAGGTGCCGTGCAGGAAGTAGACCAGGCGATTTCGGGTTACAACACCGAACGGATTCGTTTGACCAACCTTGCCAGCGCCCGCACTGCCGCCATTGACGCAGTCAAGCTTGCGTCTGACCGCTATGACAGAGGGCTGACGGACTTTCTCAACGTCCTGGATGCCGAGCGACAGCAGTATGAACTCGAAGCCCAATACGTCGTCTCCGAGCGGATAGCAGGCGTCCAATTGGTGGCCCTCTACAAGGCACTTGGGGGCGGATGGGAACGCTACCAGGCGGTCCCATTTATCAGGCGTCCAGAACCGGCGATCGCCGCCATGGCACGGGAATCCCAAGGACTGCATCCGATCTCGACAGTTCCGGGTTCATGGCAGATCCAACCCTGATGCGCTGATCGAAGCCTTTTTGAACTCGAATCCGGCGACCCCTGCGCGTTCGCTTCGTATAGGTGTGAATAAGCGTCCAAGATTAACCGCACCATCGATGCGCAGTTGATAGGAGGCACGGTCCAAGGCTGGTATCGGAAAATGGTTGCGGATGTAGAACAGCTTTGTGGGAGTGAGATATGAGTCGATCCGGTCGAAGGGAGCCTCCAGATTCTTTGGCTCCTTTTGCCGGATGGTGAGACCCGCCGAAGGGAACTGAATCGTATTGTCGACGTAGCGTCTTTCCGAGCCTTCCATGATCTCCTCATTTGCCGATTGCGATGCTGGCGAATGCCGCGTCCGGCGGCTGCGCCAGAAACAAGATCAGGTAAATCGTCATGGCAATGCCGACCAGCGCCAGGAACGAGGCCATGAAGACACCTTGCCTGAAGAGCGAGCGATCTGCGAACTGGTTCCGGTCCACTTCGCCAGCCAGGCGCATAAAACGCCGCGCGGAAAACAGATTCACGAGTGCGCCGGTCGTCGAATGCCTCTTGGCGAGCGCCCTGCCCGCGCCTGAGCAGACTGACAAGGTTTTACGATCTCCTTGCCGGTTGGAAACTGGATAGTTTTTCTACTCATTCGTTATCGACCACGAGATCCAGTTTGCGTATGAACGGCCGCTTTGCGCCAAAAACGGAAGTTGGGTCACGTCTGAGCTTAGTCCGTTCATCCCTCAACAACGGACATGCGGGCGCTGCGGCGTCATGTCCGAAAAGTGCCAACTGCAGAAGTGACAAGGGTTTCGTTGGGCCGCTGAGCGAAGTCGCCCAGCAGAACGTCAGTGCCTGCACGGTTGCATGCCAATTGCAGACTGCGGAACCGTAATTATTCTCTACAGGCCGGCGCGACCACGGAAGCCATCGAAACGTCTAGAGTGTCGGGCGGTGTGACCACCCCGCCAGCTCTGGCTTGATCTTGGGCCGTCCCAAAATGGTCCGTTCAACTTAGCCTGCGGTGGCCTGCTTCGCGCTGCGAGTCGCCTAAACGGCTACTACCCTGATCAGCCGCGCATTCAGGACGGCTGGCATCGCAATTCGCTTCTGAGACTTCATGGCTCTCAGGCCGGATTAGAAGCTGTTTCCGCATTTCGGCGAGGCGGGCACGGCAATATTCGCGGTAGAGCAGGTCGAATATGGTGGGCATGATCGAACCCCGTCGTTTGATCATCGCTCCGTCCCAGTTACCACATCTCTTGGCATGCAATAGGTGATCTAGATCACATCGGTGGGGACATCGCAGCGGGCCTCAGATGGCTGACTGCCATCAGATCGCTCCCTTGATAACGTAGTCACAGGGACGCACTTGATGCGACCGATCTTCCACTGATCGCCCTTATAGATCGAATGCGCCTTCCAGTCGGCGAGCGCGGGCTGGGAGAGCATGCAGGCCTGCATGGGCATCTCGTCCTTGACGACGATTTCCTCGCGGCAGACCGGCTGCGGGATGCTGCCCAGCGTGTGGCACATCAGGGCGACGATGGTGATTTGCATGTTGGCCTTTGCCTCAAAGCAGCGAGAGAAATCTATGACGGATGTTGAGAGATGGTCAGCACTTTTCTTTCCGGCTGCGGCTCTGGACTCGCCTAGCACGGTGCGAGCGTGCGATAGCAGGCCGCTGTCAACTTCCTGTGTGGCTACGGAAGTTGCTGTGCGCTTGCGCCCGTACTGCCAGTCCGGTCAGATTATGTCCGCGGCTGCCTTGCTGGCGAGCAAGGCCCATCCGAGTGACAGCGATATCGATGACGCGATGTCGGGCAACATTTGCCGTTGCGGCACTTACGTTCGCATTCGAGACGCAATCAAGCATACAGCTCAGTCGGCCACCAACACACAGAGGGGCTGATCAACGGCGTTCACTCGAACTTGATACGAGGCTGTAAGGGCCGCGAGCGCACATGGATACTATATTTTTGTGCACCCGCATAAGCCACGCACGGCCCCGACCGATCATTTCCAAGGTCCGCAATGCTCGTGCGCGTGCCGGCGACTTCGGAGAGAGTCTTCAGATGGCGGACGCACAAAGCGGCTTAACCCGAACAGCGGCAAAGATTCATCGCAGGATGAAGGCAACTGCGGACGCGGTTGGCATACTGCTGGTTGATGGATTTCACTATTTGGCGCTCTTCGCGATAGGCGCGACAACCGTCTGGTCAGCCCTTGCCGCTTTCATCAGCATGTTAGGTAAGGGGCGCGCTGAACTTTCGGATATCCTTCTTTTGTTTATCTATCTTGAAATCGGCGCAACGGTCGGAATCTATTTCAAGACGACCAGGCTTCCGGTTCGCTACCTCATTTATATCGCGATGACAGCGCTGGGCCGGGTCCTGATCGAGATTGGTGGCGCTGAACACAGGACGGGGAAAGATCTTCTCATAGTGGCAGGAGCAATTCTGGTTCTGTCGATTGCCGTACTGGTACTGCGGTTCGCATCTCACAAGGACGATCCGTCTGACAGGCCCAATTACGAAGCCTAGGCGCCCGAACCTTCACTCGATCTTCCTGTGAGCCCGAGACCCGCAGCGGATTGTCCGCGGCTCGGTGGGCTGCGTCGGACACGAGCGCGACCATCGGGCACGTCATGTCCACTGACTTCGGGGCAAGGTAATTCTGAGGCTCCGGCTGCCCTACCGGGGCCAGGCTCCCACTTGGGGGCGGGCTAAGTTGGTCCGGGTGCGTGTTAATCGGCGTGGGGGTCCCGACGCCGATCGGCGAGCTAAGCTATTGATCTGCCTAGCGGTGGAGGGGTCACTCTTGGACGCTTATTCACAGTCGCGTGAATGTTGATCAGAAGACATATGCGCCATGGATGGTCCATCCTTTGGCACCGCTCGAATTGGATGCCCAAATTCCTAAAAAGGGCGACCAGCGCCAGATGGAGGCATGGCAGCGCATCGGTACCTACGCAGCCGGCCTGGCCCTGGATTCCGCGGGCATCAAGGGCGACCAGGAAATCCTGGCTCAGACCGACATGATCGTCGCTGCGGGCGGCGGCGAGCGCGACCTCGATGTCGACGCAGCGATTTTGACCGCACGTGCAGACGCCAGGTCGGGAGCGCTTAACGAACGGCTGATGAACGACCTGCGCCCTACCCTGTTCCTCGCGCAGCTATCGAACTTGCTCGCCGGCAACATATCGATCGTCCACGGGGTGTCGGGATCGTCACGAACCTTTATGGGCGAGGAAGCCGCCGGCGTCGACGCGATCCGGATTGCATGGGCCAGGATTGCCTCCGGCCAGAGCGATGTTGCCTTGGTCGGCGCCGCGCACAACGGCGAGCGCAAGGAAATGCTGATGCTTTACGAATGCGGGGGCTTCAATCTCAAAACGGACTTCGCATCGGTCTGGTCGCGTAACGGCGGTGGCTTTGCCTTGGGATCGGGTGGCGTGTTCCTGGTGCTCGAATCGAAAACGCATGCCGAGCGCCGGGGCGCCAAGCCATTTGCAAGGCTCGTCAACGTCGTCTCCGGTCACTCCGCCCGATCTGTCTCGGGCGGAGTCGAAAGCGTTCTGGGAGGTCTCTGGGCGTCCCTGGAAGTGACCGGTAATGCGACCGCGATCTATACGGCAGCGACGGGCGCTGCGCACGCCACCGCCGAAGAGGTAGCCTTCTTGTCGGCGCATGGGGATGTCCCGGTCCGGGCGGTCGGCTCATCCTTTGGACATCTCAGCGAAGCGCAATTCCCGTTGGCACTTGCCCTCGGTTCGTTGAGCCTATCCCGCGGTGTGCTGCTCCCTCCAAACGATACGTCCGGCCGAGAAATTGAGGTCGACGTGATGCCGGCCAAGATCGTGGCCGTCGGTGTCGGTCATTGGCGCGGCGAAGGAATGGCGCTCTTAGAGGCCGTCTCATGACGAACCGCTTGGAAACGGACTTGGCGCCCCCCAAACCCCAAAACCGGAAGACCACGATGCGCGACGCGCGCAATCGTCCGATCGTCGTTGTTACCGGCATGGGTGTGATCACATCGCTTGGCGAGGGGAAGACCGAGAACTGGAAGAAACTTACCGCCGGCGAGTCGGGAATAAGCACGATCCGGCGCTTCTCGACCCACGGACTGAAGACGCGCATCGCCGGCACCATAGACTTCATCGAGGTCAAGCCGTTCTCTTCGACGACTTTGGCGGAGCGCTTGGCCGACATCGCCATCGCAGAGGCCGTCGGCCAATCTGGAATCGGACGAAAGGGCGATTTTCCGGGTCCGTTGTTTCTCGGTCTGGCGCCGATCGAAGTCGAGTGGCCGCAACGCGAAGAAATCGCGCGGGCCTCCGGCGAAGCGGGCTCTATAGACTACGATACCTTGCTGCGAACCAGTGGCGGCGGCCGCTTTGCGCAGGTCCACGCGCGCTATCTTTTCGGATCCGTCGCGGATCATCTCTGCGAAACCTTCGGCACAAAGGGATCGCCCATCTCGGTGTCGACCGCCTGCGCGTCGGGCGCGACGGCCATCCAGCTCGGCGTCGAGGCAATACGGCGCGGCGAAACCGATGCTGCGCTCTGCGTCGCGACCGACGGCTCCATCAATGCCGAGGCACTGGTTCGGTTTTCCCTCCTGTCGGCGTTATCGACCTGCAACGGCGAACCCCGCCGCGCATCGAGACCCTTCTCGAAAGACCGGCAGGGATTCGTAATGGCGGAAGGTGCCGGTGCGCTTGTGCTGGAGAGCCTCGACGCCGCGCAATCGCGCGGCGCGAAGATCTTGGGCGTGATCGCCGGCTGCGGTGAGTTGGCGGACACTTTCCATCGTACCCGCCCCAAACCGGACGGGGTTCCGATCGCCGATTGCCTGCGCAGTGCTCTCGCCGATGCAAGCATGACCTTTGATCAGATCGACTACATCAACGCTCACGGAACCAGTACGCCAGAGAACGACAGGATGGAATATCTAGGCGCCGCAGCAGTATTTGGCGATCATGCCCGCAAGATTCCGGTTTCATCCAACAAGTCGATGATCGGACACACACTCTCCGCTGCCGGCATCATAGAAGCGGTATTCACCGTGTTGACGCTAGAGCACCAGCGCATCCCTCCGACCATCAATTACGACATTCCGGATCCCGCTATCCCCTTCGACGTTGTGCCCCACAAGGCAAGAGATGCGCGCGTCACAGCAGCAATGTCGAATTCGTTCGGCTTCGGCGGCCAAAACGTCTCGCTCATCATGCGGCGGGAAGTGAACTGATCTCAGGCGAAGATAGCTTCGCCGCCAAATCGAGCGCCTGGCACGGATTAATGGTTGGCTCATCTACGGAAGCGTCAGGTTGTCATGTCTTTGCCCCAATCCCTTTCTGTATCTATGGTCTTGGTAGTGGAAGACGATGAGATATTGCGAATGTGTACGGCGGACGTCGTCGCCGACGCCGGGTTTGTGACGGTCGAAGCGGCGAATGCGGACGAAGCGATTGCCATACTGGAAAGCCGTTCGGACATAGCGCTGCTTTTCACGGACATCCAAATGCCGGGCAGCATGGACGGCTTAGGACTTGCCCGAACCGTCCAAGACCGATGGCCGGCCATCAAGATCATTTTGGTGTCGGGACGTGCGGAATTGTCTGAGCACGAAAGACCCGTCAACAGTCGCTTCTTCCAGAAGCCGTTTGCGATGAGGCAGATGCTGGAAGGATTGCAGGAGATGATTTCATCCCGATGAACTGTGCGCTTTAACTTCACAAATCGACCAAAGCTCGTCTCAAATAGATATCATGATGCAATTGCAATGAGCGGCGATCGATCTAGACTCTTGAAGGTTGGAGAGTATGTCTATTGGGAAGGCCGCAAGGCGGATCGCGGCAAGGAGGTCGAAAACGATTGGAGCGCCGTCAAGATCCGTTGGGACAATGGGCTCATGAATTCGATTTGCCACAACGACATGACCAACGTGGCATTGGCGCCCGTGAAATCCTAAGCATGGGTGTGAGCGGACTTACTTGGAGCTTATCACCGCGAGATCGAGCGAGGTCATTTATAGCAATGCGCGAAATCGTCGTTTTTGTCCTGTTGAGTTTTAAGTATGCGCTATACGCCGTTGCGGGGTTTATCTTGCTTTATGTCCTTTTCGGCGTCGGGGCGGTTGCGTACTTAGTTATTGGGGAAGCGATCATTCCCGGGTTCAAACTCTCAGACCACTTGTCCAAGGATCAGAGTTGTAAGCTCTACCCGATGCCCGAGGGTTGTCCTGGCTTCCTCGGACGAAAATCCAATTAGACCACTGCAAAGGCCGCCTAGGCCACTTCGACCGGAAGTAGCCAGCCTCGAAATTTGGCCGAGAACGGACTGGAAATCTAGAACGTTTACGGAATGCAGTGGCACGTAAGTCAAGCGCATTTCCGCTTTGGGTCGATGCTGTCGAAAAAAGCCTCGCCATAATTGGCTTTGCTGTTGGGGGGAGATTCCGGCCTATTCCAGGTCGGGCGTTACCGCCTGATCGGCGAACACCTGAACCGACCTGCCAAGCCTTTTACGCAATTGACTGAGCAATTCGCATTGTTTGAAAGTCCTGCTCCGCAGCCGGAAGGGTTGCGCTATGCCGCCGACTTTGTTTCTCTGGAGACCGAACAGAGACTTATTTCCGGGATTCGGGACCTTCCGCTCCAGCCCTTTCAGTTCGGGCAGTTCGAGGGGAAGCGGCGGGTCGCTTCGTTCGGTTCCGATACGACTATGCCTTGCGGCAATTGCGGCGGTCCGAGCCGATCCCTGCAAAAGTCGAAACGTTCGGCGGCCCCGCAACCAGGATCCGCCAAGTCCTTTGTACCGAATACGACGTCGGGGTCGGAATTGGCTGGCACCGCGACAAGCCGCATTTCGAAAGGATATTCGGTCTTTCGCTGGGATCCGCCTGCAAGTTCCGGTTCCGCAAATCCCCGGGCAAGTCATGGGATCGTTTCACGCTCGATGCCGAGCCTCGCTCGCTCTACATGATGTCCGGCGCCTCCCGACGGATCTGGGAGCACAGCATTCCCGCCGTCGAGTCGCCGCGTTACTCGATCACGTTTCGAACCATGAGCAATGCGGCTGACCCCGGCGCGTCTGCCTGATACCCTGCGGGACGAACCTGGACCTTACGATTCGAATGGCAAGACGATCCGGCAACGCAATTCTTCCTTTGCACGGCGGACGCGTGCCGCCCTGGCTTGCGACGCGCATGTCCTCTCTCGGCGCCGTCGTCACGCAGGCCATCGTCCACCACTATGGCCGCGACGAATTCCTGCAGCGGCTGTCTCACCCGTTCTGGTTCCAGTCGTTTGGCGCGGTCATGGGAATGGACTGGCATTCGTCCGGCATCACGACCAGCGTCATCGGCGCTCTCAAGCGCGGGCTGGGGCCGCTTTCCGACGAACTCGGCATCCATGTGTGCGGCGGCCGAGGCCAGCACTCGCGAAAGACACCGGATGAATTGCAGGCACTCGGCGAACGCATCGGTTTCGACGGCGCCGCGCTCACACGCGCAAGCCGCCTGGTCGCCAAGGTGGACAGCGCCGCCGTGCAGGACGGCTTCGATCTCTACCTCCACGGCTTCTTCGTGACCGACGACGGCAAGTGGACGGTAGTGCAGCAGGGCATGAACGGTGACAAAAAGCAGGCGCGACGCTACCATTGGCATTCTGAAGACCTAAAGAGCTTTGTCGACGAGCCGCACAGCGCGATCGACGGCCCGGCGCAGGGCGATATCGTGAATCTCACGGACAAACGAGCCGAGACCTCGCGTGCCGCCCAACTGGAGTTGGTGACGGACCTCGGCCCGGACCGCATCGTCTCGGAGCTTGCCGCCCTTTCGGGAGAGGCGCCCGCGCAAGCGTTGCTTCCCCACCTTATCATGCCGGCACACCACGATGTCCGATCAAGCGATGTCTTCACGCGGCGGCTGCACGGCACGCTGGCAGCGGCGGCCGAACGCGGGCCCGTCGACTTTCCGGATCTCCTCCTGACGCCGGGGGTCGGCGCGCGCACGGTTCGATCACTCGCCATGGTCGCCGAGGTCGTGCACGGGGCACCCTACCGCTTCCGGGATCCCGCCCGCTTCTCGCTCGCCCACGGCGGCAAGGATCGTCATCCCTACCCGGTTCCTCTGAAAGTCTTCGACGAGACCATCCGGGTCATGAAGTCTGCTGTGCTCAAAGCAAAGCTGGGTCGGGAAGAGGAAATGCAGGCTTTGAAGCGGCTCGACAGCCAAGCCCGCCGGCTTGAGGCCACCGCCGAGGGTCCTTCGTTCCAATCTTTCGTTGCCACCGAGTTTGCCGCCTCCCCCACACTCGACGGCAGATCCGTGTTCGGCTGGGAGAAGGACCTGTCCGCAAAGAAGATCGCCGGCTCCTGACCTGGCCGATCAC
This sequence comes from uncultured Alphaproteobacteria bacterium, assembly GCA_963761895.1. Taxonomy (GTDB): domain Bacteria; phylum Pseudomonadota; class Alphaproteobacteria; order Rhizobiales; family Xanthobacteraceae; genus Bradyrhizobium. The sequence continues at coordinate 2,340,332 of CAVXIL010000003.1, read as the reverse complement.
CGCAGAAAGGCCGACAGGGAGTTCACACCGTCTGCCATTCCCTGCGGAAGAAGCTGAGGGGATCGGCCGCGGCCACGCAGATATGCGAGGCGATCATGGATCATCGCAGGACGTCGAGAGAAGAGGTTCTTCCAACCATGTTCGACCTGACATTTCTAGGGACGTCGGCAAGCGTTCCGTCTGCAGAACGCAACCATCCCGGCCTCCTCGTCGAAGCCGGCAGCGACCGCATCCTGGTTGATTGCGGGGAAGGCAGCCAGCGCCAATTGCTGCGGAGCGGAGCCGGCTTCCGCAGGCTCGATCGGCTCCTATTGACACATGGCCATTTCGACCATGTGCTCGGCATTCCACGGCTCTTCTCGACGTTACGACTGCAGCAGAGCGCCGATACCATGACGATCTATGGTGGCCCGGCCACGCTCGAGGTCGTCTCCCGGATGCTCACGGGCCTCTGGGGCGAAGGAAGGGCGCCGGTGCCGCTGGAACTCGTTCCGTTGTCGGCAGGACGGGTCATCGACGCCGGCGATTCACGGTCGACTGCTTTCGGGTCCGCCACCGCGACACCGACAATTTCGGGTTCTCATTCGAAAGCCGGGCGCGCCGCCATCTTCAGCCCGGCCGCCTCTCGGCCCTCGGTGTGCCCGACGGACCGGCGCGCAAAACTTTGGCTGAGGGAAGGCCGTTGACGCTCGAAGACGGCAGGACGATCGATCCCGAGAACGTTCTAGGGCCGCCGACCAAGCGCAAAAAGCTTGTGGTCGTGGGCGACACCGAAACCACGGAAGGCTTGTCCCAGCACGTTGGAGACGCCGACGTACTAGTCATCGAAGCGACGTTTCTCGATCGGGATGCAGAGCTGGCGCTCGAGTACGGCCATCTTACTGCGGCGAAAGCGGCAGCGCTCGCGGCCGCAAGCAACGTAAAGCAACTCATTCTCACCCACATTTCCGGCCGCTACACCGGCGACGAGATACTGGCCGAGGCGACAAGGATCTTCCCGAACAGCCGGGTAGCAGCCGACCTCGATCGAATCGTAATCTGAAGGCACCGCCGGAACCGTCTTTGCCTGACCGAATTGTTCTTCTGAATTGGAGAACACCCCATGAAGTGGATTCTTGCGACGGCTTGCGTAGCTGCTATCTCGGTAGCGTCGGTCTCCGGCGCCGATGCAAAAGGATGCATCAAGGGCGCTATCGTCGGCGGCGTTGCCGGCCACATCGCCGGTCACGGAAAATTGGGCGCTGCGGCTGGCTGCGTGATCGGCCATCACGAAGCCAATAAACCCGATCCCAACAACGCGAACGCCCAGGCGCCCGGCCAGAAGTGACCGCTTCGTCGAGCCGTAGTTCGCGATGAAAATCCGATCGCACTCGGAGAGCCACATCGTCGAGCTTGAGGACGGCTCGCTGTGGCGGATATTTCCGGGAGACAGGCGAAAGCTGGCCTGAGCGGGAAGTGAAATCGATCCCCAAGGACGGCTGATGATGGCCCGGCCGACCAAGGGTTCCGTGTGAACCAATTGTCCCTTGACCTGTTTGGCCGCCCGAAGATCTGGATATCTACGCGCGAAGGACCGTCCGCGCGGTCTCGAGGCCGCTGGCCAGCGCCGCCTCCACCGTGCCCATGTCTCGTCCACGGTAGAGCGCCTCTCCGGAATAGAAAACCGCCCCGCAGGTAGACGTCGAAAGCACCGACTGCGCTGCGCGCGTTTCGGTCGTCGCGTACGAATAGGCTCCTCGCGCGAAACGATCCTTCGCCCAATTGATCGCCCTGGACGCGACCAATCCCCGCATCAATTGCTTCGGATCGAGACCGAAGATGACGGCCAGCGATGTGAGCCCCGCTTCGACCAGTTCCTGTTCGTCGAGGTGGACCGTTCGGGCCGTTTTCGGCCCTCCGAACCAAACCCGTGAGCACCGGAAGGTCGGAAGGATGCTGTGTCCACCAGACCGGAATCCTTTCTTCCGAAAGCAGGAACGTCAGATCGGCAAGATCCTTTCGCTCGTCAATACAACATCGACAACCCCATCGCACCACGAGCGAGGAGATCGCTGAATTGCCTGTATGATTTAGTCGATGGCCTCCCGCGCAACGCAAGCCTGAAAGCGAAATCGACAACAACGCCGACCATGGCGCCGAGCAAAAGCGCGGCAATAATCTTAGAGGCACCGGAAGCAACCGCATCGATTAAGGGCTGGAAAGGATTTGGCGCGCTGTTGTTCACGACGTATCTCCCAATGAAAGCTGCAAGGCTACTTTCCTTACCAACATCGATTCAGGCTTCCGATTCCATGTCAATTGCATCCGCCAGCCTTTCCGGTTGACAACGATCTCCCGTCGATCATCTGCACAGCAGCGGTCCGCACTGCACTGTGCCGCAGTAGCGCGGATGCCGAATCCTATGATGAGTTGCAACAGGCGGAAGGCATCGCTATTGCGCTCGCATTCCATTCGGATCACGAAAGAGGAGAGCGACTATGGAAATCAATTTTATGTACGTAATCGGCGGGATCGTCCACTTTCTCGCAAAGGTGCCGTTCTTAGACGCTCGCCGTTTGGGACTCCGCGAGGACGGGTATATTTGGGGGCGCTGGAAGATCGGTATCCGTGAACTCATCCTGACCAGAACCGGAGCCGGCCTCTCCATGGCAAAGGACTGGCATGAATTCTTGACCGGCGAAGCCGTCGCGGAAGTGGAAGCCCCCATCTGGGAGGCGATCGAAGAGATGATCGCGAATACCGGGATTTGAAGAAGCTGGTATATCCTGGGCCGGCATAAACGCCGAATACCGACATGAGGCGGCTGCCGCCAGACGAGGACGCTGGCCTGGGGCCGACGCCGGCCGCGACGGCGCCCGCTGGCGCGCATGATGCCGCGATTTTCTTTGCCCGATCACCACCTTAGAGCGTCGGCATCACGCCGGATGACGCCACATGGAAGATTCCTTCGCCCTTATGCCATCAAGGTATCGGAAAGACCTAGCTTTTCGCAATACGCCACCAAACTAGGTTGGTCGTCTGGCACGCTAAAGAAATCCTCGCCGGTCAGATTTCCATTCCACAGGCGAGGCGCCTGAGTGACGTTTGTGCGGTTGTTATAAAGACGCTGAACATTCCCAACCTTGCTTATCGCCAGTGTCGGATCTCGCACAAATAAAATCCTCGCTCCGACCTTCGGTGGCGTTACGTCCGTGATAATGCTGTCCGGGGTTTCCCAAACGCTATGGAAGTCTCCCACAATCACTTCGCCAAATTGCCATAGAGCCCATCCGTGAATGCGACGACCTCCACGCTTTGACACAATGTGCTTCGCCGATACGTGACAGAAGTTTGGCTCATAGCCTTCCCCGACATCTTCGTAATCTAGGTAGACGGGATCTTGAAGGTTCCAAAGTCTCAAGAATTCCAACACGTGAAGATCTGTTGCTGATACAGGCAACCGCTGCCTCCGCAGTGCCGAAGGAGAATAAGCGACGGTCAACGCCTCCATTTCCGCGTACAGAAGCCGGAACAGATCGTTCATATCCGCCTTCGACAGCACGATTTTCTCATCTTTCGCGACGAACGTGATCGCTTTCGGAGCGACGTCGAGGACGCCCCTGTTGTGGAGGATTGCGTTCCGGCATCGGTTGAGATCTCGGAAGAAGTCCGACTTGATCTCGTTCTTGTTCTTGAGCCCGGCCGCCGTCGCCAGCCGCTCGCGGACGTCCTCCTCCCAGACGGCGATCAGCAGGTTGATGCACGATTGCGACAGCATCGCCTGCGTTGAACCGTCCGGCTTGTTCCGTTCGAGCAGGTCCGTTATGGGAACGGCGTGCAGTTGTTTCGCGTCGGGTCGGTTGGGATCGCCTTCGCCGTAGATCAAGCGGGCGCCGGGCACGGGCACGGGCCCCGACGCCGAAATCATACTCGCGAATCGGGCGGTGAACATTTCGAGCCCGTGGGCGCAGTCCAGGTACATCCCGTAGAGCTGGTCGGCGATCTCGTGGAATTCCTGCATGACCGCAGCGAAGGTTTCGACGGTGTCCATGAGCGGGCCTCAGTCGGTTGGTTTCCTTCCCCTTTCCTTTATCTCGGCTTTGTCGTCATCGAGCCGGCCAGGGCAGGCGTCCCGTCCGTTGTAGTTGGCCCGTTTCTCATGCTGGCTTTAATGATCGGCGCCGTGCTTGGCTGTGTCATCTTGCTGTTGGTTTTCTTGGGAGCGGGAAAGACACCTCAGAGGGCTGAGGGCCAGCGCAAAAGGGCACGTCGAGCAGCGTAAGGTCTAGCTGCGGGGTCGATCGACCCAGGCTTGCGCCCGATCGCGGCGATCACGCTGCGGCGGTACTCCGACTTGTTGTAGTCGCGGCCGGCCCACTCTTCGGCAAGCATCAGGAAATAGCTCCCGACCAGCACGGCGACCTCGTCGGCCGTCCAGTCGGTGCCTTCCTTGCTCGCATCGATGCCGTCTGCGGTCACCTGCCGTCATCCCCTGCCCAAAGGAATTGTACCAGGCGGGGCCGGAAGCGCAACCGATGGCCCGGAGGCCGTTTTCAACTGGAAAAGCTGGCGGCTGGAGTTGACAGGGAACCCGAGGCCTGAATCGATGCAGTCGCCTGGAATTCCGCGAGCACGCTCTTCCAGATCATTTGCATCCGTGAGGTCACGTCTCCGATGGTAGAGGCAAGCGAAGCGACGACTTCTGGTTCGTTATGGGTGGCTGAAACTCGATCCCATGCGCCCCAGATTCAGGGCTTTGGGGTAAGTGCGGAAGGCGCACTCCTTGCGCTCGTCAAAGGATGGGGAGAGGCCAGCCAAAAGACCATCGGTGGTGCCCCAGAAATGCTCGCCGAATGTCGTCTGGAGATCAGCCTGCGCCGCTGCGAAAAAGGGCAAGAGTACGTGATAGGGGCGGACAAAAGTCACGCGCATCGGACGTTACATACGGAAGAAAAGTTATCGCTGGTTGCGCCGGCGAAGAAGCAGGAATCAAAAGCTGCTCTGTCCGAGCATTACGGCGCGATCCAGAAGATCGTTGCTGCGGGGCACAGCCGACACAATTCTCGTTCGCCTGATTGGGTCGGGATCCGAGTTGCTTCACATCTGGGTCTATCGCTGGACGATGAAGCCCATCGGACAACGATTATTTCGATCCTTCGGGGAATGGAGGAATCCGGCTTTCTAATGCGGGTCAAGATAACTGACGCCAATTCGAGGCGACGTCCTCACTACGCTGTTGGTACCAAATTCATGGATGAACCAGGCCTCGAGTGACTTCTCGAACCCCTGATTTCGAAGGGCTGTCACAGTCGTTGGCGGAGTTCGTTTTTAGGGGACGTACTTTGCTCGGTGCGCGCCGGCGGCCTCGGCTGGCGGTTTCAAGAAGATCGCGGGCCTGCTATGGTCGGCATCGTGGTCTCATGTTTCCGACGCGCCACATCGAAGTACAACGATTGTAGGGGGTTTCTTACCTAGACCACGGACAAACTTTGGTCGGGACAACAACGCTGCAGCACGCGCTAACCAAATCTGACGGAGCACCGGAATTGAGCTGCTGGCTGGCTGACGGCGGTGCAGTCTGACTCTCGCGGGTCAGCAGGAAGGTCGGCCTGCATATCGCCTAACAATCATGGCACCTTCAGGGGTGGGGTAACCGGCTCGCAGCGTCTTCCTTCGGATATGAAGCGGAAGCGGCGGCCTTTGCGCGCTGCCGTCTGCGAAACTCCTCCAATTCCCGTTCATACATTTGGTCCCAGGCAGCTTCATTTCCCATGTCAAGCAGGGGCGAGTTTGGATTGTCCGCGAACGCGCCCCATTTGGTGCTGAAGAACTTTGCGTCCATCGGCTATTTTCCTCTCAGCAAGAGCATCGATTCTTTGTCCGTCAGGTTCAGATCTCCTTGCCAGGTTGCGCCGCCGTCGAGAAACAGCACGCGACCAACCGCCACGAACATGTCCCCCTGCTCCGTGGGAACCTGTGACCGCACGGGATCCCTCAAGCCGGCGATCAGGCGTGCGGTTGTCGGTCTTCGGTCAAGAAGCATGTCCATGATTTCGGAGAAGCGCTCGGCAGGCAAGTCTTCCTTTAGTTCGATCAATTTCGGCATCATCGAACGCCGGAGGGTGTCCCAACTGCCTTGTTCCGGCAGGAATCCGCATCTTATCCAAGCATAACGGCCGATATCATCAGCCGCCAGATGTATCTTGTCGATCCCGATCGAGAGGCAGAGGTCGGCTGCGTTTTGCATGAATGCACGGCCGAGTCCTTGCTTCTGTTGTGGAATGGGAATGGTCATGCCCTCTGCACGGAGGACTCCGCCGGTTATGTCCAGGATCCTGTCGTGTGCCCAGAATGTGCCGTCGCCGAAGCTGCCTTGGACGCGTATTTCGAATGATTTTTTGAGCCCGTCGAGCTCCGAGACGGTCATGCTTTTTTTGCCTGGCCAGGCGTCCGAAAGCCGGTCGCCGATATTTTCAGGCGTCAGGCCATGCCGGTCGTAGAACTCGGAGATCCACCAATCTTTGTCTACTTCCGCGATCTGCGTACGGAAAGTTATCCGTTCGGTCGGTTCGAACATCCCGGTTCTGCGGCGATCATTCTCATCCCAAGATCCGATAGGCATCGATTGATCCAGTTTGACGGCAGTTTAGACAAAGTGCCTGTCTCGAAGCCAATTTCGGCGAACAACAGGCTCTTTGCGGCAGATCTATATATGGGAACCTTTACCGCCGGGGTTAACCCCGAGCTTCAGGCATGAGGACTATAGTAATGGAAGAGCAGTATCCAGGACTTCTCAGGAGTTTTGCGCCGAACGCGCTACCGGCGAATTTTCAAGCCTGTCTCGAATTGTGCACCATACTCCAGCCGGCAAAGGGTCGCGGACTCACTAACAACCGGTTCGCGGCCATACAGTCCCGAAATGCCGGAATCAAAACCCAATAAAATAAGGGTTTCTGGAATTGATCGCGGACAAACTATGACCGGAGCTAGACGGCGCTGCGCGGGACGGGAAGCAAACCGGAGGCCCCCAGCAGCAGCTTCTTCAGGCGCGCTGGTACCGACAGCTTGGGGCACTCAAACTCAGGGATGAAAACACCAAAACGCCGAATTTCCGTCCCGCAACAAACTGAGCGTCCTCAGTGTCGCCGGCGTCTCGACCGCGAAATCTGTGTGCGCTGGCGACCACGGCGCCGTATCGGCCGGCGTTCGATCTGTACGATCAAAAATTGGCCGGTTTTGCTGGATTTCTTCGGGTGCCTGCGTCGCCGCGATCTGGGACAAGCTTTCCCCGGCGCAGCCATGTTCGGGCGCCAGATCGCCGAATCCTGGGATAGCTATTTCAATGAGTTACAGGGGTCGTAGGGGACGTGCTTTGCCCGGCGCCGCACTGGTTCACACGAAAGAAAGCCTGCGATTTTTGATAGTACGCCCGCGATTTTCGAGAAACCCGCTAAATCCGCGGGTTTCTGAAATGCATGGCCCGGCCGGGCGTAGTACGTCCCCTAATAATACGTCCCCTACTTTTGTAGGAGAGCACAAAACCCCGCCGGCGACGGCGGGGTTTTGTGTGTGTGCGGCGCCGCGGCCGACGTCATGTCGAACTGGAATGGCCTCCAGGTCGGTGACATCGGTCTCCCGATCGCGTGCAAAGCCATGATCCCCGGAGCGGTCGTCACGCGCCTCTCGGGCGCGCCGGGGATTGGTCGTGTACCGACGGCTTCCGCTCTACCCCTAAGAACAGACATCGTCACCGCCCGTCGGCATGTCTCAAAGGTGCCAACAGGCGACATCGCGAGATCACATCCGAACGAGCCCGCCGCAGTCGTACTTAAACGGCGATCACGAACGTCATTGCGGGCCAGCCTTCCTGCTCACACGTTCAGGCATTGCGTAGTTCAGCTTTTCCTGTTTTTTCTTTCCGTCTCAGTGCTGATCAGTTCGCCGAAGGGACCGAACACGGCAAGGTGAGGCCTGCCTGCATCCTTGTGCCCCTGAAGGAAGGCGAAGTCTTCCAGAACGTCACGGTTATCGACGAGACCTCGAAGCGCACGACGGCGAATTACGTCGCGGGCAAGAACGATATCGCAATCATCTGCATCCAGACCGACCCTCCCGACAAGAACCAGCTCGGCGTGAAGCTGGACCTGCAGACGAAGCGGTACATTGGACTGCCGGACGATAAAGAATCCTGGGCTCGTGTCGGAGGTCAACATCGACACGTGGCCCTCATCCGGCATGAACCACATTCCGGGCAAACCAGGACAGTTCGTCTACCCGCGGCCCATGCCGGGGCCGATGATGGCCCAGTTGGCGAAGCTCTTTTTGAGGCTGTGCGAACTCAAGAAGATCTGGGCGCTGAAGCGACATCCATGAACGCCCAGCACATCCAGGACGGCGGAGACGTTCTACAGTTTTCGCTCGATCGAACCCTCCGAGCGATGGACCACTTCCATCAACCGATGCCGGTTCTCCGACTTGTTGTAGGGGGTGCCCGCCCGTTCCCAGGCAGCATCCGGAAATAGCTCTCGACCGCGGCGGAGACCTCGTCCTCCGTTCACGGCGTCCCGGCCACTTCGTTGCTGGGTACCTTGTCCACTTGTCACGTCCCCAGCCGGCGCATGTGATTTCAATGATTTGGGGAGGCGCTAGGGGACGTACTTTACCCGTCGCCGCAACCCCAAAAGAAGACGTGCTTCCACCCTGTAACGACGCGAATGGACCCAAAGCTGAGACTTCGCAGTCCGCGACAAGCTTCGAGGCACCTTGCAAGGCGTGCCCAACAATCACCGAGCCTGAGGGGCGCCCCAACAACGTTGTGGCTAAGCCGAGGGCCCGGCCCTTGGGCGCGAGCAGAGCCGCCGACTGCACGCAGACTGTCAGATCAGTCGGGGGTCGAACGAGAACGGCACCGAGGCGGCAACCCTGATCGTGGCAGCGTCCGGGTGCGCATGATTGATCAGCACATTGCGATCCGGGCACTCGGCCAAGGGCATGATCGCCGACGGCACCTGCAAAAGCGGGGTTGAGCGTGCGCGATGCCAAGCATCGCCACGCTGTTGTGTCAGCGCTTCTTGGTGCCGCCAGTCGGACGGGAGATCGGCGAGCGCGATTATCTCGATGGCAAGCGAATCCGGCACGTCATAGGTAACCATGATGAGATCAGGCAGCAACGCTGGATCTTCGATGTGTACCAGCTTCTCAAGCAGACAAAGTGAGGGTGACGTCGCGCAATACGTGACAGCGTGCCCAGCAGTATTCCACCGGCCGTCAAACAACAGGCCGTAACCACCATCGAAGACGGCAGCGTGCTGGCGGCCGGACAAACGCCAGAGTAGCATCAGGCGGCAGCGCCCCAGGCGATCTTGCCGAGGATAGTTTCGATCACGCGCGCGCCCGCTTCGGTCTGCGCCACCGTGAGTGGCGCCTCACCCCCGAGTTCATTCAACGCCCGGCGCAGCCACCGGTTGGCTTTTTCCTTGTCGGCAAAGCTATCTTCGGCAAGGGTCTGAACGCGCAGGAGGCGCACCGCGCGATCGGATTCCTCAACCGTCAGGGGCTGATTTTTATCGGCGCGATGGCGGCGGGTGCGTTGGGGGATGACGTATTTCTCGATTTCCTGTTCGCTGAGGCCAGCTCGGGTCAGTCCCTTGAGCGCGGCAAGCGGCAGTCGGTTGCGAACCGCGAGTGCGAGATCGGCCTGGGACCGCACGACGCTTCCAAGCACCGGTTGGCCGCCAAGCTTGCGCGCCACCTCTTGGACAATCGCTATCGTCATCGAAGTCTCCCTAAAGGACCCGGCAATATGCCGTACATATACGCGGCAACTTGCCGAAAAACAAGAGTTGATCGGAACACGCACGGTCGCTCGGCGGTCAGCGTCATCGACGGTAGGCGGTAACTGGTGCCTGAGTTCCCTGTTAATGGAGGTGTCTTATGTTGCCCAATGAGACAAAATCAGTCGCTAAGTAGCCTTGTGCGACATTTCGTGGCTTGTGGAACCCGTCGTCACTCATAGAAGAACCAGGCCTGGCGCCGGTAGCCGGTCGTCGACGTAGTTTCCGATCGGTGTACCGGCCTCAACCGGGTTGATCGTTCGTCCCGTCAGCGACGCGATCGATCCGAAGCGTTGGCATACGGGTCCTGCCACCAGGTCGCCGCGGCACCGCATCGTCAACAACCTGCCTGGGACCCCGGCGTTCTGTCCGATGATGCCCAGGGACGTCCCACTCGTCGAAGATCTGGCCGAAGTCGCCGTCACGCGGCTGCGCGCGGCCGCTGGCGATGCCGGAGAGGCCCGGTTGCGCCGGCTCGGGCGGCGGTTGCTGCTGAAGGATTCAAAGTCCACCTTCCTGATTGAAAATGCGCGTTTCAGGGGATCGTGAGCACGGATTTCAGAAGATCGTGAGCAGGCATTTCGCGGGATCGTGAGCGACGATTTCAGAGCATCGTGAGCAGCGATTTCAGGCGATCGTGAGCACCTTTTGGCAGTGCTGGACGCTTCGGCCGACAACTCAACCGGGCTACGGGTTTCTCATTCAACCAATGAGGAAGCGCGATGCCCACCCAGAGATTGTCGATGCGCCGGATCAGAGAAGTTCTACGTTTAAGGCACCAGGGCCTGACCGAGCGCGTCATTGCGCGGATGTTGGGAGTGAGCAATGGCGTCGTGCATGGTTATGTGCGGCGTGCCCGCCTTGCGGGGCTGAGCTGGCCGCTGCCGGAGGGCGTCAATGACGAGAGCCTGGAGCTGCTGCTGTTTCCGGCGGCAACAGCAGCCTCGCAAAGCGACCGGCGACCGGCCCCCGATTGGGTTTATGTGGAGAAGGAGTTGCGCCGCCGCAGCGTGACACGCCTGCTGTTGTGGGAAGAGTATCGCGCCGCCAATCCCGACGGCTTTGGCTATACCTGGTTTTGCACCACCTTCGAGGCCTGGAAGCAGCGTGCGCGCCCGAGCATGCGTCAGACCCACATCGGTGGGGAGAAGGTGTTCGTCGATTTCGCCGGTGACACCATCGACATCTTCGATCCCATCACCGGCGAAGCCCACGCCATGAAGCTGTTCGTCGCGGCAATGGGAGCCTCGAACTTCACCTACGCCGAAGCCTGCCCGAGCGAGAGCCTGTCCGACTGGATCGGCGTGCACACCAGTCTGTTCCGGTATCCCGGCGGCGTGCCGAAGTTCGTGGTCTGCGATAATCTCAAGGCCGCCGTGACCAACCCCGATCGCTATGATCCCGGGATCAACCGCACCTATGCCGAGATGGCTGCCCATTACGGCACCGCGATCCTCGCGGCACGGCCGAGGCGGCCAAAGGACAAGGCCAAGGTTGAGGTCGCCGTCCAGATCGCGCAGCGCTGGATCCTGGCCCGCCTGCGCAATCAGCGCTTCTTTTCCCTGGCGCAACTCAATGCCGCCATTGGCGAGCTCGTCGTCGAGCTCAACGGCCGCCAGATGCGGGGGTTCGGCTCCAGCCGCGCCGAACTGTTCGCCGAGATCGATCGCCTCAAGCTGGGGAAGCTGCCGGACCAGCCCTACGTCTTTGCGCGCTGGAAGCGTTGCCGCGTCGCCCCGGACTACCACGTCGAGATCGACGGGCATTGGTATTCCACCCCTTACCGCCTGATCCGCGAACTGGTCGACGTACGTATTGCCGACAAGACCGTCGAGATCTTCCACAAAGGCCAGAGGATCGCGAGCCACGCCCGCGCACCCAACCGACGCGGCCACACCACGATTGCCGATCATATGCCGAGCGCCCATCGCCGCTATGGCAAATGGACGCCGGGAGGGCTGATCGCCGCCGGCGAGAAGATCGGTCCATCGACCGCGGCGTTTTTCCAGACCGTCATCGCTGCCCGGCCTCATCCCGAGCAAGGCTTTCGCACCTGCCTCGGCATTCTGTCGCTGACCAGGAGCTACGACAATGCGCGCGTCGATGCGGCCTGCCGACGCGGCATCCTCATCAAGGCTCGCTCCGTCGCCTCGATCCGTTCGATCCTCAATAACGGCCTTGATCGCGCCTTCCTCGACGAGACGTCCGATCATCAGCCCCTGCGCCATGGCAACATCCGCGGCCAGGGCTATTTCCACTGAATCATGGAGACCTCAATGCTGACACATCCCACTCACGAACGGCTGATCACGCTCGGCTTGACCGGAATGGCCAAAGCTCTGGAGGAGCAGCGACGATCACCGGATCTCGATGCCCTGTCGTTCGAGGAGCGCGTAGGATTGCTGGTCGATCGCGAAGCCGCCGAGCGCGACACCAAGCGTCTCACGACCCGCCTCAAGTTCGCCGCGCTGCGCCAGAGCGCATGCGTGGAAGACGTCGATTTGCGCACACCACGCGGTATCGATCGCGCTGTCTTCGCCAGGCTCGCCGGCGGCGACTGGATCGACCGCAACGAGAACCTGCTCATCACCGGGGCAACCGGGCTCGGCAAGAGCTGGATCGCCTGCGCCCTTGGCCAAAAAGCCTGCCGCGACAATCGCTCGGTCCAGTATCACCGCATCCCGCGCCTGTTCGAGGCGCTCGCCCTTGCTCGCGGCGACGGTCGCTATAGCCGCCTGCTCAAAAATCTCGGCCGCGTTCAGCTCTTGGTCCTCGACGATTGGGGTCTGTCAGTTCTCAATCCGGCTGAACGGCGCGACCTTCTGGAGATCCTTGATGATCGCCACGGTCGCGCCTCGACCATCGTCACCAGCCAGATCCCCGTCGAACTCTGGCATGACATCATCGGCGACCCCACCCTGGGCGACGCCATCCTGGACCGTCTCGTTCACAACGCTCACCGCCTTCAGCTCACCGGAGAAAGCATGCGAAAGAAGAACGCCCGCAATCAAACTCTTGACGCCAACTCAAACCCCTGAACCAATCACCATGTCGGTCAAAGCGGCCGCTCATGATCGCGTGAAATACCTGCTCACGATCAAACGAAACGAGCGCTCACCATCGAGTGAAATCCCCGCTCACCATCACCGAAATGCGCATTGAAAACGAGACGCCGTCGCTCACGATGGCGCAACGGTGGGGCGAGGAGATCGCGAGGGCGGGGAGCGTCCCGCTCGATCTGGTGCTGATGACGCGGCTGCAGAAGCTCCTGATGTCGGAACGGCGGTTCATGGTGACGGGCCTGCGGCGCGCCGGGGTGTTACGCAAGAAGGTTCGCCATCCCTGGCTGGGCGGCGCCCGTCGTTTGACCATGTACTTGGCGACGCTCGACTGCGCGACCTCAATCCCGAGCTTGGCAGTTCGCCGTGGATGCGTGGCGCTCCCCAAAGCGGATTTTCAACGCTCATCCGCCGGATCAGCGCGCGCAGTTCCGTCTCGATTTGTGGCCGCCCTCCCCGTCGACGCGATTTCCAACGCCAGTAGCGCCCAAAGCCGGCCCGATGCCAGCGCACGAGCGTCTCCGGCCGGATGATTTTGAGAACCTGCAGGATTGATGGAAACCATCGATACATCCGAACGAGGAACCAGCGATCATGGTTCGTGAGCCGGACGCGACCATGCAGCCTGCGCCCCAAGACAATCAACTGATGGCGAAGGACCGCGTTCTCAGCTTCAAGCCGCACCGTCGACTTGAATGGCGAGGCCAGGACGGCCATAACGAAAAAGAGCAGCCCAATCATTCCACCAGCTTTGGCGATTCCATCACGTCATCAACTCGGATAAGGTTTTCGGTACACACAGGGTGCCTTGACGCGGTCCGAACAGGAAATCCGTGAGAGCGCAGATGCCGAACGATGCGCCGGCCGAGAAAGCCGGTTCCGCCGAACACGGTGACGGTGCGATCGGTCGTTGCCACCATGATTCAAATTCGCCAATTCATGTGGAATCGAACGGTGCTCCGGATGCGGTGGCCCGCTTGTCGTTAGCTATTGATTCTTTGCTGGCGCGCCCGGAAGCACGGCTGCCATCCCTTCCGGATTGATGTTGAAAGCCAAGAATATCAACGGCTCGTTGCCTGGGTTTCCCCATTGGTGCACGAGAGCGTACGGTTCATAGATCAGGGAACCTGGTCCTCGTGCTTCCGTCTTACCGTCGACCGTATTCGCTCCGGTGCCGGAAATAATATAGTACAGAGCCGCTCCTGACCGATGGTGTGGCGGGTTGGAGGGCATCTGCGCCGGAAATATAACTCGTGTGAGATTGAGATCATAACCGCCTGGCTTCAGGTCGGGGATCGGATTCGCCGTGCGATATAATTCTGTCACGGCGGCAGGTGCCGCCTCAACAGGCCGACCCACGTCCACAGCGGGGACAAGGAAGAAGTGGAGAAAAATTGACGGCCCTTCCCTGCCCGCCGTTAGCGCCGCGGTCTTTCCGCCGGCGATAAACAGCCCCTCGCCGGCGTTGAGCGTTTTAGCCTCGCCATCGAGCGCGACCTTGGTCGATCCGGACATCTGGTAGAGGATGCCGTTGGCCGCCGAGACGCCGCTCTTCGTCTCCGGCTGAAGAGTGATGCTCACCGCTTTGAAATGGAGCGGCACCTCCGTGACGGTCGGCAGTTTGACTGCGGCGATCACTGTTCGTGTAATTGCCGGTGGAGCGGGGGTGGTTTGTGCGGTCCCGGCGTCAGGAAGCGCCATCGCGCCGAGCAACAGTAGTCCGATTGTCCTGAACTGCATGATTGCCTCCCAGGTTCAGCGGATAATCAGAACACCATACGCTCTCCCAGCGCCTCTTGGAACGGCAGGCAGCTTCGAGCTGTTATTGGACAGAAACCGGGAGCAAAGGCCGAGCGAAGCTGAGTTCGTGGCCGTCGGGGTCAGTCAGATGGAAGAAGCGCTCACCCCATTCGGCGTCGCGGGGCGCGGTAGCTGGTTGGTATCCCGCTGCGAGTGCACGGTCGTAAAGTGCGTCAACATCGGCAACGTAGAAGATCACCCGGCCCCACCAGGACCAGCGCCGCCCGGCAGGCTGGGCGATGAGATTGAGATAGCTCGTCCCTGCTCGAAAGCTGGTGAATGACAACTCATCGCCGCCATGCAGGACCTCAAACCCTAGCGAGCGGTAGAACCGGACAGCTCGCGGCATTTCGTGGGTGCCCAGTGTGACCGCGCTGATCCCTTCAATCATGGAAAGAACCCTCCTAATTAATTTTCCTGCGAGCTTGCGAGATGTCCGCTAATGGGATGGCCCGGCCGTGCTCAGCGGCCTAATTTGCTGGACTGTGGCTGGGAGGCGGTGAAGCAAAGCTCAAGGAGCATGCGATGCGCACATTTCAGAAGATAGCTGGAATCATCACCACGATCGGGATCGACATCGGCAAGAACACCTTCCACCTCGTTGGCTTTGACCAGCGGGGTGCCATCATTCTGCAGCAGAAGGTGTCACGCAGTCAGCTCGAACGCCGTGTCGCCAATATTCCACGTTGCCTGATCGGCATGGAGGCCTGCTCGGGCTCCCATCACATCGGTCGGCAGCTGGCTGAGATCGGCCACGATGTGCGTCTGATCCCGGCCCAGTACGTGAAGCCGTTTCTCAAAGGGCACAAGAACGACTACCGCGATGCCGAGGCGATCGCGGAGGCAGTGCAGCGGCCCACCATGCACTTCGTGACGATCAAGACGCCGGAACAGATGGATTTGCTGGCTTTGCATCGCGTGCGCTCACGTCTTGTCGGACGGCGGACGGGCGTGATCAACCAAATCCGCGGCTTCCTCATCGAGCGCGGCATCACGGTGCGTCAGGGCCCGATGCCCCTGCGCAAGGCGCTATCGGAAATTCTAAGCTCAGACACTGGCGCGCTTTCGCCCAGAATGGTTGGCCTCATCGCTGACCTGGCCCAAGACTGGCGTCGGCTTGACGAGCGCATTACAGCCGTGTCGGCCGAAATCGAAGCGCTGGCGGAGCAAGACCACAGTTGTCAGCGCCTGATGACCGTACCTGGGGTCGGGCCGATCATCTCGAGCGCCGTGGTGGCGGCGATCGGCAACGGCACCGGATTCAAGCAGGGCCGCGACTTTGGCGCTTGGCTCGGGCTCGTGCCGAAGCAGGAGTCGACGGGGGATCGCACAATCCTGGGCAAGATCTCCAAGCGCGGCAACAAGTACCTGAGAACACTGTTCGTGCAGGCCGCACACGTCGTTCTCGAGCGGCGGCCGAGCGCAGCGATGCGGGGTTTGTGGCCCTGGGTCGAGCAAGCTTCAAAACGGCTGCACCGCAACATGCTGGCGATCGCGCTCGCCAACAAGCTCGCCCGCATCGCCTGGGCGGTTCTCGCGCGCGGTGGCACCTATCAACCGAGGATCACCCATGCAGCATGACAAAGGCTCGCTCAGGTTCACCAAGGAGATGCCCGCCATCCCCTCGGAGCCACCATCACTCGCCTCATTGGGCGAGCGAGCGACGGTGGCTCCGAGGGGATGGCTTCACGTGATCCGGCTGACGTCAAACATCAGAACGGAGACTGAATAGTTTAGTATCGACAGCTTTCCCACCGAGGTCTGCGGGATGGAATGAAGAGATGGACGAACGGTCTGCCCGGCGCAACCAAGAGACTGGGTGCCATGATGGCCCAACGAGGTCTTTCCGCTAGTCAGCCTCGGATGCGCGCGGATGCCCATGATGGCCCGGAGCAAATGCTCCACGTTAGAGGCCTGATACATTGTTGCAGCTCTCACGTTCGTCGGTCTTGGAGCTTCTGTCTTGCAACGCACGGCCCGGGCCATACATATGGCACCTTTGAGACATGCCGACGGACACCGAGAACGTCTGTTTTCGAGGTAGGCCGGAAGTGTAAAAGTATGCACTTGACCTGACGACTGGCTCTTCGTCGTGGAGGGTGTCCGACGAAGATTTTTGCCCGGCGTTACGCGGCCGGCAGCGATTTTGAAAAATAATGGCGTCCCGGCGGGAACCTGTGTGCTGTTTGTAACTTAAGCGAGTGTGGGGGATGACGCGTTTGGAAAAGCCACCAGTTATTCTTGTTGTGGAAGACGACGAGCCGATTCAGAGCCTCGTTGAAGACGCTCTCGGTGATGGCGGTTTTGAGCAGGCCACCGCCGCATCGGGCGAGGAAGCGGTGACCCTGCTAAGGGGACTGAAGAGCAAATACCGCGCTCTCGTGATCGATATCAGTCTGCGGGGCAAAATGGACGGTTGGGAAGTCGCCAAGAAGGCCAGGGAGATCGACCCGGAATTTCCAGTCGTCTACATGAGCGGAGCGAGCGCCGCAGATTGGCCCTCCAAAGGCGTCCCCAACAGCGTCATGTTGCCCAAGCCGTTCGCGCCAGCACAACTCGTGACCGCCGTCTCCAACCTTCTCAACAACCGCACGCCAACAGGTTAGCTGACCTGGAAATCTTTCGTCAGGCGGCAATGTCCGAGTTGAGTCAAAGAACGAACCCGCTTTGCGGGAGCGCGCTGCGCGCGGAGCGGAGCCAGTGGCACCGATGGAGTGACGAAGTAAGCGGGAGACGATGACAAGCCGGACGTCCTGTCTTGAGAATCGAGGGGTCTACCAACCTCCACCTCAAGACAGGAGCACCCCGATGAGTGAGAAGCCCATCAGCCCGCTGCGCCGGCGCATGATCGAAGACATGACGGTGCGCAACTTCGTCGAGAAGACGCACAACGACTATATCCGGCACGTCAGGACATTTACAGCCTTTCTCGGCCGCGCGCCGGATACGGCCGCGCCTGAGGATCTTCGCCTTTTCCAGCTGCATCAGACGCAGGCCGGCGTGCGCGCGCCGGGCATCAATGGCTCGGTTGCAGCGCTGCGTTTCTTCTTCACCGTGACGCTCGACCGCGCCGAGATGGCAAGGCACCTCACGTTCGTGCGGGAGCCGCGCGGGATCCCGGTGGTGTTGAGCCTGGAGGAGATCGCACGGCTGCTGGAGGCGGCCCCCGGGCCGAAGTACAAGGCCGCGCTGAGCGCCGCCTATGGCGCCGGACTGCGGGTCTCCGAAGTCGTGGCGCTAAAGGTGTCGGACATCGATTCCGAGCGCATGCTGCTGCGCATCGAGCAGGGCAAGGGGCGCAAGGATCGCTTTGCAATGCTTTCCCCGCGGCTGTTGGAGTTACTGCGCGATTGGTATCGCATCGCCCGGCCCGCGGTCTGGCTGTTCCCGGGCCGTGATCCGCTGCTGCCGCTGACGACGCGGCAATTCAATCGCGTCGTTCATGCCGCTGCCGATAGGGCGGCGATCAAGAAGCGAGTGACGCCTCACACATTGCGCCACAGCTTTGCCACCCACCTGCTCGAAGAGAAAACCGATGTGCGTTTGATCCAGGTTTTGCTCGGACATGCCAGGCTCGATACGACCGCGCTCTACGCGCAGGTAGCCACCAACGTGATCCGCGCGGTCATGAGCCCGTTGGATCGGCTCACGCCGCTGACATCGAAGAACAAGCCGCCGGCATAAGCCACGGCGATCATGGCTCGTCCCGTCCTGGAGATCGCGGATATCTTCCGCGCCCATGGCTCGGCATGGCGGCAAGCCAATGCCGGTCATGTCAGTCTCGGCCAGTTGAAGGTGATGTCGGCGATCGAGAGCTGCCGCACGGCGGCTCTCGGCGGCCATGTCATGCGCTGCGAGGACTGCTTGCACACGCAGATCGCCTATAACAGCTGCCGTAACAGGCATTGCCCCAAGTGCCAGGGCTCGCAGGCGCTGGCATGGATGAAGCAGCGCAAGTCAGAACTGCTGAACGTTCCTTACTTCCACGTCGTGTTCACATTGCCAGGGCGGATCGGGACCATCGCCTACCACAACAAGGCCGTCGTCTACGATCTCTTGTTCAAGGCTTCCTCGCAGACAATGCGCACGATTGCGGCCGATCCCAAGCGCCTCGGCGTCAAGATCGGCTTCACCTCGGTGCTCCACACCTGGGGCTCCGCGATGACCCATCATCCACACCTCCACATGATCGTGCCGGGTGGTGGGATATCGCTCGACGGCACGCGCTGGATCGGCTGCCGTCCAAACTATCTCTTGCCGGTGAAGGTGCTGTCGCGGCTGTTCCGCCACCTGATGCTGGAGATGCTGCTCGCCGCACACGACGCCGGCCGCCTGCAGTTCTTCGGCGACCACGCCCACCTCGCCGGCAAGGCCGCGTTCAAGGCCTATCTCGCGCCGCTGCATCGGACCAAGTGGTTCGTCTATAGCAAGCGGCCGTTCGCCGGGCCGGAGCAGGTGCTGGCCTATCTGTCCCGCTATACCCACCGCGTCGCGATCTCCAACAGCCGCCTCATCGCCGCCGACGCGACCGGCGTCACGTTCAGCTACAAGGACTACCGGATCGAGGGACCCGGCCGCTACAAGACCATGACGCTCAAGCCGGACGAGTTCATCAGGCGGTTCCTGATGCATGTCCTGCCTAACGGATTCCACCGGATCAGGCACTGCGGTCTGCTGGCCCGCGGCGCCAAGACCGAGACTATCGAGCGGATTCGTGAGCTGATCGCTGCGGTGGCACCTGTGCAAACCGCGCACCAGCCGCAGCCTCCCGATAGTACCCCGGCAACCGACCAGGCGACCCAGCCGTGCCCGTGTTGCGGCGGTCGCATGAACATCATCGAGACCTTCAAGCGCGGCTCGACACCGCATCATCGGCCGACCGGTCCAATCATCGCCGTCAGGATCGATACGTCATGATCACGATCGATGTGCTGAAACGATGCACTGACAACCTTGCCCAGCGTCGGTTGCAGACCGGCGCCGACCACGCTCGCGCAGATGCGCCGTCCCAACAACTCAGCATCCCTGCAACCGACACACTCAATAACAGTCTCAATCATCAACCCGAGCTATCGCTGCCTGCCTGCCAAGTAACAAACCGCCTCAAAGGACACGGCGCTCCCGCGCTCACACCTTCCGCATCAGCCAAATCCCCATAGCGCAGTGCGCGGCATTCTCCGCGCCCCATCCCCCGCGGGTTCTTTCCTTGGCGGCTTTCGGACGCCGGCCACTGGTGTATGTCGCGCCGATCTCGCTGGCCGGCATCCGAAACCCTCAACAAACTCGGAAGTGGAGAGCCATTCGCGGAAAGTCCGGTCTACCCCAATCAACGGACATCGCCAAACCGGCGCGGCTGGTCCGGTTCGTGCCACAAGCGGACTCATGCACTGCACATTCTGCCTCACTCGATCACCTCATCGGCGCTTGCAAGCAGGGACGGCGGGACGGTGAGGCCGAGTGCCTTGGCCGTCTTCAGATTGATGGTCAATTCGAACTTCGTCGGTTGCACGACAGGCAGCTCAGCAGGTGTCTCGCCCTTCAAGATCCGTCCGACATAGATGCCTGCCTGGTGCCAGGCATCGCTACGGCTGGCACCGTAGCTGAATAAGCCTCCAGCCGCAGCAAACTCCGGCAGCGGGTAGATCGCGGGAATCGCATGGCGAACCGTCAGTGCGGCGAGCCGTGCGCTTTCGGCATTGAAGTACACGTCCTGGCCGATAATCAAGGCGCTCGCCTTCAGTTCGCCCAGCTTTGCAAATACCGCGTCGAAATCGCGTTCCACACTGGCATTCAGAACGTGAAGTTCTAATCCGAGCCTTCGGGCCGCCTCCTGCGTATCCTTCAACTGAGTCTCGGAATTAGGATTGGTCGGATTCAGGAGCAGCGCAATGGTGGTGGCCGACGGCACCACCCCCCGCAAGATTTCCAGCAGCTTCGGTCCGACCTCCACGGCCAACAAGGTCACGCCTGTCAAATTGCCGCCCGGGCGGTTCAGGCTGGCGACGAAACCGATCTGCACGGGATCGGCGATCGTGGTGAAGGCAATGGGGATGGTCGCCGTTGCCGCCTTTGCCGCTCGCACCGCCGGTGTGCTCAACGCTGCGATCACGGCCACTTGGTCGCGAACAAGATCGGCAGCCATCGATGGCAGTCGATCGTACTGACCGTCGGCCCACCGATACACGATCTTGACGTTTTTGCCGTCCTCATAGCCGGTTTCGCCCAGCCCTTTAACAAATGCCAGAACCGGGCGCGGGTCTCCGCTGGCGGTATTGGCGGAGAGATATCCAACCACCGGCATCGCCGATTTTTGCGCCTTCGCGGCAAGCGGCAATGCCGCCGCTCCGCCGCCGATCATTTTGATGAAGTCGCGTCGTCTCACGGCTCTTCCCCCGGTTCGGATCGGGCCATGGTATCGGCTTAAGCCAGTGCATTGGAAGGGGGCGAAGCGACGCTGGGCTGATGTCCGTTCGGGTAGAGTCGAGGATGGGCGCGGTAGCTTGGGCCATTCGGCAACGCTCCGTTTCCCATCCCCGCTCATCAAACCGGACGAGCCGATTTCCGGCATCCGGCTTTCCGACTGGCTTCACCGCGAGGTACACGGAGAGCAAACTAACCGCACGCGGCTTCGGCACGGTGAGTGACTCTCCTTCGCCCCTCGACACAGCAATCTCCGGCGGCGCCTGTCATTGATGGTGTTTGCAGGCTCATCGCCAATCACCACGACCTCGCCATCTTCGAAAGCGCACCAGAAGTCGGGGCCCTTTCCTCAGCCAGCATTACCCGGCTTCGACGGTCATACGACCCCGTCCGACTCCCGCCATGGCCGCCGCCTTTCGCGACGTCGAGGCCGCTACCCTCGCCCTTGACGGGTCTCCCCCTGTAACTACGAACCACCCTTCCGACGTGCCGTACCCACTACCCCGGCGGATCGCGTGGGTGCGCTTGTCGATTACTTCCCCACGCGTGCTGCCTTCCCCAAATGACCGGTGGGTCGGCACCCGCATTAGAACTTTCGAGATGCTATGGGGCAGACCGCGGCGAGACTCTACCATCGTCACTTAAGGCAACGTCGATGGAGCATCCCATGTCCCAACTCAACGACTTAAGCAGGTCCCTCACTTCCCTGGAGCAAGACAACGCGATCATTGCGGTAATCGAGATGAGTCAATCGAGCTGGCTCGTCGCCGGCATCGTTCCAGGCATAGAGCGCCATCCGCTGAAAAAGCTTGAACCGAACGAGGGGGAGTTGCTCCGTTTACTGATGCGCTGGCGTGCGGAGGCAACCAAAATGGGCTGCACGATCACGCGCATTGCCGTCGCGTATGAGGCTGGCCGCGACGGATTTTGGCTGGCGCGCTGGCTACGGGCGCACGACATCGAAACCTACGTCATCCACCCGACGAGTGTAGCTGTATCGCGCGAGCATCGCCGCGCGAAAACAGATCGAACTCGACACTCGATTGCTCAAACGCGTCTTCATCGGCTGGCTGCGTGGTGAACCAGATCACTGCCACATGATGGCGATTCCGACGCTGGCGGAGGAGGATGCGAAGCGCCCGAACCGTGAGCGCGAGGGACTCGTTCGTGAGCGTACGCGCATTGTAAACCGGATGAAGAGCTGTCTGGCCCGCTTCGGTGTTCGAAGCTTCAAGCCGACGTTGCGCAAGGCACCGGAACGTCTCGCAACGCTGGTCACGCCGGAGGGGGTTCCGCTCCCGGCAAACACACTTCTCGAACTTCGTCGAGACATGGCGCGACTGCGTTTTATCATGGACCAGATCAAGGAAGTTGAGGAGGCGCGTGCGCAACGCTTGGAACAGGCGCCTCAGGAAAAATCGCAAGCGATGGTCCGACTGCTCGCCCGTGTTGTTGGCGTTGGCATCGAAACGGCGGACATGCTGGTGCATGAGATCCTGTCGCGGAGTTTGCGGGATCGACGAGCTGTGGCGCGCTACGCTGGTCTCACCGGCGCGCCAGATGAGAGCGGCAGCAGACGGCAAGAGAAAGGACTTGCCAAGGCGGGCAACGCACGGGTACGCCGCGGAATGATTCAGTTGGCTTGGCGCTTTTTGCTCTTCCAGAAGAATAGTGCATTGGCCCAATGGTATCGTACACGGACTGAAAGTGCTGGCAAAAAGCGCAAGACAATGATCGTGGCTCTGGCCCGGAAATTGCTAATTGCTCTGTGGCGTCTGGTAACAATTGGAGGTTCCAGCTGGCTTCGTGTTGCGAGCCGCGTGATCGGAGTACTCAGACAAGATAAGCTCTCGGAGCTTGACGAACAGAACTTCGTCAGCATCCGATGACGATCCGAGGTGGCGGTCGCCCGAAGCAGGCCATGGTGTTAACACCGGTTTCGAGAATGGGTCCGCCGCCGAGGAGCTTCGCCGCCGATGCGCATGACTGCATCATGGTCAGGTCTCTATGGACCTACCGAATACAAGGTTGCGGCGCGATGCTTCGCGCCCCATTGCAAGCTCCCCTCTGATCGTCGTCCCGATCGCGTCAAGCGTGCCGTCGTGCTCGGAGCCGTCTAGGTATGGCCTGGCCAGGGCGGAGCATGCGGAAAGGTTGGTGCGACGGCCAACCTTGACGGCCCCTGCGCGCGCCGCCGTGAGCAAAGCGCGCGTGGGGACGAAGAAACGAGCTTTGAGATCGAACAAAGAAACCGATGAAGGAGAAAAGATGCGTTGTGCCGGCAAGACCTCTTGACATACCCCATACAAGGCCTGCTCGGGCTTCACTTTGTTACGGCCCATCGGATCGCTCAGCAGCCCAAGGCCGCCTTCGTCGCAGGGCTCCGACCCAGCCAGTTACCCGGCCGTGCCGCCTGCCAGCTTCCGGACCAATCGACAATTATCCGGGTGAGACCCTCCCTCACTGATAGTTCGCGCCCTCGGGGCGCACGGTCAATCGCGTCGTTTCGACCGTGGTTGGGCCACTTCCGGTCTGCCCCTGTGAACGGACATAGTCAGACTGCCTCGGCATGTCGGAAAAGTGCCAACACCAGTCATTTCAGCAAACGATTCGCTACCCGCGAACCCAGAAAGAGAGCCGTAGCTTGATCCCTGCTGTCAGTTATTGAGTGCGACCCACCATCGGTGTGGGTCACCAACCACCCCAAAGAGAAGGACAAAGAAAAATAAAAGGCGATCCAGGTGCCGTCGCGGGGTTGGTAGGAATTAAGTGTGGCGTAGTCTCCGGGGTGATCAACCTCGAATCATCCGGCGTTGAAGCGTCGGACAGGAGACCACGCCATGACGAGCACTACTACGAAGTCTGATTCTTTGCAGCCTGCGGCCGATATGGCCGGCGATCTTTTCGACAACTGGTTTGATCCGCTTGAGGCCGAAGTGCGGGCTCGATCGCGTGAGTTCATCGAAGAACTGCTCCGCGGCGAGCTCGAGGCGGCGCTTTCACGGCCACGTTACGGGCGCAATCCGATGTCCGGCGGTGAAGGAAGAGCGAGCGTTGCGGGCCACCGCCACGGCAGCCGGACGCGATCGCTGACCGGCACGTTCGGACCGGTCGAGATCGCGGTGCCGCGCGCCCGTCTGACCACTGCCGATGGCAAGACGACCGAATGGAAGAGCCAGACGCTGCGGGCCTATCAGCGGCGCACACTCGCCGCCGACGCGCTGATCGCGAGCACGTATCTCGCCGGCACCAACACCCGGCGGGTGCGTCGCGCGCTCGCGGCCTTGTTCGGCGGGACGGTCGGCAAGGACACGGTGAGTCGGACCTGGCGCAAGGTGAAGAGCGATTGGGACGCCTGGCACACCCGCTCGCTGACCGGGGAGCCGATCGTGCGCCTGATCCTCGACGGCACCGTGGTGCGCGTGCGGCTCGACCGCAAGGCGACCTCCATCTCGCTGCTGGTCGTTCTCGGCGTGCGCGAGGACGGCCAGAAGGTGTTGCTCGCGATCAAGAGCATGGGCGGCGAGAGCGCCGAGGCCTGGCGCACTGTCCTCGCTGACCTCATCAATCGCGGGCTGCGGCGTCCGGAATTCCTCATCGTCGACGGCGCGCCGGGGCTCGACAAGGCTATCGCCTCCGTCTGGGACGGCGTGCCGGTCCAGCGCTGCACGGTCCACAAGCACAGGAACCTGTTCGCACATGCCCCCGAGCGGCTGCATGACGAGATCACTGCTGATTACAACGACATGATCTACGCGGCCACGCCTGATGAGATCGAAGCGCGCCGCAAAGCCTTCATCCGCAAATGGAGGCTCAAGCATCGCGCCGTCGCCGACAGCCTGGAGGAGGCAGGAGAACGCTTGTTCACCTTCACGCGCCTGCCGCCGAGCCAATGGCGCAGCGTCCGCACCACCAATGCAATCGAGCGGCTGCACGAAGAGTTTAAGCGAAGGATCAAGACGCAAACCGTGCTGCCGTCAGCCGATACCGCAGCCATGTTGTTCTGGGCGCTGCTCGCCTCTGGACAGATCAACATGCGCAAGGTCGATGGATGGCAGACGCTCGCCGTAAAGCCTGCCAATCAGCCGATTGACCTCGCAGCCTGAAACGATACCCTCATGTTCCCGGAGAACGCGCCACGCCCAATTCCAACCACTTCCCCGACGGCACCGGCGATCCACTTGGGACCGCCTCAGTTTTTTCTCTCTTCTCCTCGTTCGTCACCGGTACGGATACGGACCGTTATAGTACGCATACGGTCCTGCGCCGAATGGTGCCGCGGCTATCGCGCCGGCCGTTCCGATCGCGCCGCCTACGATGCCCGCCGCAGCATCGGCAGGCCAAAAGCCGGTCCCGTAACGGTAAGCGGGACGGTACGCGTATCGGTAAGCGGGACGGTACATCCGCTCCTGAGTGTGATGGTACATCCCCTCTCGCTGCAACCGATGTTGCGCTGATGCCCCTCTCGGCGCCGCTTGAGCGAAGGCCGGAGCAGCCATAGCCACTGTCAGTACCGCTACCGCTGCGTTCCTCTTGTTCATGTCAATCTCCATTGAGTTGTCGCCCCACTCGGCCCAACCGAGACCGGACGCAAGGGTTTCGGGGAACTGCCCGGTTTCTCAATTACAGATCGGTAAGGTTCCCTCCCTCCTTTGGCGCGTCGGCTCGCGCGCGAAATCCGCAGGGCAGCTCTGGCGGGAAGCGGGCATTGGATTGAAGGGCGACTTCGGCTGTGGGTCAGTCTCTTGAGCGCGCCACCCGGCAGCGCTCGTTGCATTATGCAGCCGGCACGAATTGCATCATAGATTTCGCCAAGCGCAGCACCGACATCGCCCGCGCGCAAACACCTCGCGACGCAGCTACGGAACAACATTACATCTGAGAATTTCTCGGAACGGAACGGCCCGTCATTATTTCTCTGTTCTTTGGAGGTGCCCATGACTTCTCAGGCCAGAGACGGCGCGTGTGCTTTCGCTTGGCGGAACTACTTGCAGCTCCACAGCGGCGTCAGCGAGAACGATAGTAGGCGGTCCGCCCTCGACCGCTTCATCACCAATATATGCGATACGGGAGAATATGGTTTCGAACCGTTGCAGATAGCGGCAGTCGCTTACCTGAAAAAGCTGGACGAATTGCATGACGACCGTGCTGCGAGACTCGCGGCAGATCAAATTTTCGCCGAGTGTTTAGAAACACGCTGTACATAACGCGACACTTAGCTTCGGGCCATAACACCTGAGCAGAAGGAGCAAACAGCATGGCAGACAAGACCTCTAACGAAAACGGCTTCGCACGCGACCCACAAAGGCGTATCACCGCAGCGACGGCGATCGGCATGAATTCCTTGAAGCCGATTATGCACTTTCAGGTCTCAATGCTGAGGATGTGTGCCGACAGCATCGAGCGGTTCGCGGACAATTACGAAAAGGGGCTGGAAGAAACCGCGACCACTGTCGAGGAACAATTAGATAAGGAACGCGCCGCGTAATTTGGGTCATCGCCGCCAGCGCCGACCATCGGTCTTCGTCTGCCGCCGACGTCAATGCTCACGGTCGTCTCGCCGCTCGCTACGGACACTCAAGCACCCCGCGGGCACGAAACAGGCCCCGGCTGCCCCGCGACCTTTCTTGTCCGGACTTCCGGGCTGCCGCGCTGGCGATCACCAGCGATAGCGATGCCCGCGATAGTACCTAGGGCCGTAATAGGCGTATGCGGGGCGAATAACACGCCGATACCCGGGACCAGCATAGTAACCCGACCGGTACGCTGGGGCATAGCCGTAGTTGTAGTACGCTGGGGCATAGCCGCCGTAATACGCAGGGGCATAGCCGCCATAATAGCCATAACCCGGTCCGCCATAGTAGCCGTAACCTGGGCCATAGGCGTAGGCGCTGGAGGCTATGCCACCAATCACCGCCGCTCCAACTAGTCCGGCCGCGAGTCCAACACCCCAGCCACCACCTCGCCACGCTTGAGCTGGTGACGGGGCCACCAAGGCAGAGACACCGATTGTGGCAGCGGTCGCTAACGCCAATGCTGCTTTCTTCATTTTTGAAGCCTCCGTTGTTCCCGGAACATCAACCGACAGTCCGGCTATAGTTTCCCCCCACCGCCGTCGTGCGACAACATGACCTTTCGCTGCCTTTACCAAGGCGCTGGTATCGAGATTGCGCAACTCATGATTCAAGCCCCTAAAACGGAGCCTGAATCATGCTCGTTGTCATCGTTGGCGGGGACGACTGCGGAACAGCTGAGAGCGAGGCGGTGGACTGTCAGGTCCATCTTCTCGGTCCATTTGAAGTTCTGACGATCGCGGTGGACGTGGTTCGTCGTGAACCCCTCGAGCACAAACGTCTCGAACGGGAGCCGGTAGTCCGGGCCGGTGACAAACAGGATCATGGTAGCTTCTCCGTTTGCATCACGAGAGCGTAGAAAACGAAGATCAGGCCGATTGCGGTCAGGATCGCCTTGGCTCTGACGCGACCGTTCCACGCCTTGATGCGCTCATCGAGGATCGATTGATCCTTCTGGTCAAACGTAGGCGGCATCGTTCACCTGCAATGCGGTAAGGAACGGTTCATCATGGGCGGTGAGGATTTCCACCCAATCGTCGATCACCTCATCGAGCACCTCGACGTATTCGGTCGGGACGGCGATGAATGAGGGATAGGCGCTGGTGTTCTCGACCAGTTCGATCAGCCAGTCCTGAACCTTCCAGCGAAGGCCCTCGTCGGTTTCTGCGGGGTGGTCTTCGAGCCAATCGGCGAGATCGACCAGCTCGTTTTCGTTGGCGGCGGTTAGCCGTGCGGACATGATCAGAACCCCCTTGCCCATTCGCGGGCGGGAATCAGGTCGTACTTCTCGCCCAACCATTTAATGAACTCGGCCGGCGTCTCGCCATTGGCGAATGCCTGGAGCACACGATCATCACCGCCGTCGTCGCTCAATTCTCCGTAGCCCCACTGCGTTTGCGCTTCGCGGCGGCAATCGCCGCGGAACTCGTCGAACAGGACTTGGTGGGCGACCAGCAGCGCTACCCTCTCGGGCGCCGGCATGGCGTCCTCGTAGATCACCGGCTTGCCTTCGCTGTCGCAGGCACAGTCCAGCATCATCGGGATCACTTCCCAATCGTAGGCGAGGCCGTCGAAGAAATCCTCGTCGTGCTTGGTGCAGATCTCCCAGATCTTGAGACACCACTTGCCGAGAGCGATCGACTGATGACGCATCTCGGCCGATCCCAGGCCTTCGCGCAGCTCGATCCATTCCGGCCGGCTCGTGGTCGAGGCGTGGGGCAGAAGCGTCACGTCGTCATCTTGTGTGGACCGAAAAATCAAACCCGCGCGTAATGGTGGTGAAGTCCACCCAAGATGGCGTGCGAACTTATGAAACCGGATCGCTGAACCGGCCGAGAAACCGGCGCATCTTTGTTTAGAGACCGATGCGTTCTGACGCCATTGTAGTAGCGAGCGTAAGATTTCAGAATGCGGCGCATATGTGCCTCGCCCGAAACAATGACGTGATCCAAACACTCGCGCCGGATCGATCCGATCAGCCGTTCGGCAAAGCCGTTCTGCCAAGGTGAGGCTGGTGCAGTGGGCTTGTCGCGAATGCCCATGGTGCGCAATCGGCGTGTGACGACAGTGCCGTAGATAGGATCTCGGTCTCGGATCATGTAACGCGGAGCCCCATCCCAAGGAAAGGCCTCGGTTATCTGACGTGCAACCCACTCCGCTGTCGGGTTGGCTGTGACGTTGATCCAGACGAGGTCCCTACGATCGAGCCGCATGATGACGAAGGCATAGAGCAGATCGAAGCCAATGGTGGGGACAACAAACAAGTCCATGGCGGCAATGTCTGGCGCGTGGTTACGCAGGAAGGTTCGCCATTCCTGGCTCGGCGGTCCACGCCGCTTGACCATATACTTGGCGACGCTTGATTGGGCGACCTCAAACCCGAGCTTGAGGAGTTCTCCGTGGATGCGTGGCGCACCCCAGAGAGGATTTTCGACGCTCATCCGCCGGATCAGCGCGCGCAGGTCCGCTTCGATCTGCGGCCGCCCTCCCGGAGAGCGCGACTTCCAGCGCCAATAATGGCGAAAGCCTGCCCGATGCCAATGCACGAGCGTCTCGGGGCGGATGATCACGAGGACCTCCAGAATTGATGGAAACCATCGATACATCTGAATAAAGAACCAGCGATCGTTGTTCGTAAGGTGCGCCCGGCCCTTCACTTTGCGCCGTAAAACAATCAACTGATGTCGGAGCGCGGCATTCTCAGCCTCAAGCCGGGTGTTCGACTTGAATGGCGAGGCCAAGACGGCCAGGATGAAACACAATAGTTCGATCATTCCGCCAGCTTAGGCGATACCGTCTTCTGCCGGTGAATTTCCGTAAGCCGCCGTCCTTGCAACTGACCGGCAAACCATGTCCAATCCGAAACAGTATACGCCTGCTATCTCTGAGTTCGCGCGGGTGGCTGAGGGTTGTTTGCCGGATTACTATCATGTTTTGATAATTTTTTGATCTGGCCGTTCTCCACCAATGGCATCAGGTCGGCTTCAAGCGCGTCGGCATTTTCCTTCGCGTAGACTTCCTGATCGTCGACGTAAAGCGAAAATGATTCTACATATTTTGCTCGTTTTATAGGGTCTTCGATCGTCGCCCTGGTCCATTCGTAAAGATGATAGTCTTCAGTTCCCACCCTCTCCGCCTCAGCTACATACTCAGAAAATAGATCGAACTGGCATCTCAACTTTGCGCGGTGTTTGGCCAGCACGCTAGACAGCCACTTGAGCTTTTGGCTGCCCGGGTCGAATCGCGCAGCTTCGGCGAGGTCCCCACCGAGATAGATTCGTATTTGATACTTCCATTGTGCGCTCATGCGTACACCTCCTGGCAATCGTCGGCGCCAGCAGTATATTGGCAAATCGAGAACGCGGCATCGCGTTCTCAGCTTGAAGCCGTAACTTCGACTTGAATGGCGAGGCCAGGACGGCCAGAGCGAAGCAGCCCGATCATTCCGCCAGCTTAGGCGATTCCATCACGTCATCAACTCGGATAAGGTTTTCGGTACACACAGGGACTTGCACCTCCTATTCTTTGCCAGCTTCCTGGCGCACTCCGGTTTGGGTCAGACTCTGGAAGTGCATTCCCGTAACCGCAGAGTCCGCTCTACCCCAATGAACAGACATCATCAGCTTGGACACTCAGTTCCGAAAAGCGCCACTTCCGAACTCATGCACTGCAGCAAATAGCAACAATGTTCGATGCATTCACGTGCCGATGGAGGGACTGTCCACGCACCAATCACTGACTACTCGCTCTCGTCAGATTACGCGGGTTGATGGAGCTTTCGAATGTACAGATTCGACGTAGTCTATCTGTTCGAACGTCGCCAGGTTGCTGGCGCAGTCCCGAACACCTTCTTGAAGGCGCGGGAAAAAGCGGCCTCGGAACTGTAACCGACCAAGTCGGCAACTTGCGCAAGGGACGCACTTGTATTGCGGAGCTTCTGGGTCGCAACCTGCATGCGCCAACTGGCGACGTAGTGCATCGGCGGCATGCCGATCAAATTAATGAAGCGGTCGGCCAGCGCCGAACGCGACAGGCCGACCTCACGGCTAAGGTCATCCACGTTCCAAGGCCGGGTGATGTCGTGATGTAGCAGCGCCAGCGCCCGCGCAACGTAGGGGTCGCGCAAACCAGCGAGCCAACCGGTCTGCCCCGGCGGCAGTGCTTGAGCGTAGCGCCGCACGGCTTCAATGAACAACAGC
This sequence comes from uncultured Alphaproteobacteria bacterium, assembly GCA_963761895.1. Lineage (GTDB taxonomy): Bacteria > Pseudomonadota > Alphaproteobacteria > Rhizobiales > Xanthobacteraceae > Bradyrhizobium. The sequence goes on along the minus strand of CAVXIL010000003.1, from coordinate 2,309,469 downwards.
TCCGACAGCTTCGCCAGCACGGTCTCCGAACCTGGGCGGCCAGCGGCGACCTCCTCGGCAGCATATTGGAAGGTCGAGCGGATCCATTCTGCTGCCCCACCTTGCTCGGCATGGAGTTTTAGCAGCGACGGCAAGCTCGAGATCACTGGATTTCCTTCGGCGCAATCGCAGCCGAGGAACCCGCAGATCATCCGCGTGCGTCTTCCACTGCCGCCGTGATGGATCGAGAACAGCCCGCCGTCTTTGGGAGGTTGGATAATATCACTACCAGCTACCGGAGATAGGGTCAGGTCGCTACCCACCAGATGCAGGTCGTTGCGCGGCAACAGAACGACGTCGCCGGCTCCAAGCACGAGGCCCTCTCCATCCTGGCCGCCGACCCGGATACAGAGTTCACCCTCGACGACGTAGTGATAAAGAATCAGGTGCGATGCTGGCCCGAGAGCGGGGGCGCAATGTTCTGGCCCGACGCGGGCGGCCATACACCAAGGCGCGAAGAAATCGGCGTGCAAGAAAACGCCGCCAGTCAAATGCGCCACTCTCAAAACGTCGGACAATGCATCCATACCGACCTTTCTATCAGAATCCGGTGTTTCGGTCATGTCTCAAGGTGAGCCGGTCATAGACCCCTCCCGTCTGACAACCTAAAGATCGCTGCATCAGCCGATCGGTTTGTCTGCGCCATCGGCGCACTACTCCGCGAAAGGAGACTGAAATGAACGTGATCAGCAATATCTCTGACAGTAGCGAACGGTATCGTTTCGACGTCGATCACAACGCGGTCGCCCATTTTCCGGAACAGGAGCTGACTGAGGAACAGTTCTTTGAGCAATTCGCAGCGCTCGAGGATGGCCTTGCCCTCCTTCAAATTCACATGCGCGGCATGTCCGAAACCGCTAAACTCTTCGGCAGTCTCGCAAGGCACATGCGGCGATCAATTTGCCCTGCGACTCCATCGCCGAGATGAGACGAGTGACTGGTGGCGACATGCGTACCCCGCAACCCATAGAGGCGCGCAAAGCGGGGTAACGCGTGTCCGGAGCCCTCCTTCGCCCTCGAACTCGGACTGCACGACGCGCGGCGAGATCGACTAGGTGGCCCGGAACCGAGTTGTCAATCCGCGAGGCGTTCGATCAGCATAATGAACTTCTGATATCCGCCAACGCTGGCCGGAATTAGAGACCGGACGCACCATTGCCCAGAGGCGGACTTCCGGTTTGGGTCAAACTGCGAAATACTCGCTAAGAGCAGATGTTTTCTGCTTTGCCTCCAACAACAGACATCGCTCAGTAGGGTCGGCAGGTCCGTTCGGTGCCATTAGCGGAAGTGGCGCGATTTCATTCAAAGACCTCATCACGCATCAGAAATGACTCCGGAATAGCTGGGCCAGGCGTCTTACTCGCGGATAACCGCATGCCGTCGGCGTCGCCTGATGGAAACGTCAAGTCAAATCGTCCAGAGGGCCCTCGTGGTTGGCCAATCTTCGCTAACGCAAGCATAGCGGAAGCCAAGACATTTGCTTTACATCGATGGCGCTTTTCTCGATACATGCAGTAGGAGGTTCCACCACTCATGCGAATTGGCATTCGCCTGGCAATTTCCGGTCTCGTCCTCGCATCGATCATGGTGAGCGCAATCGGTGTCCACATCCTGTGGTGGCGGACAGCGGAAGCGAACAGCCACGCGCTTGCAGACACCATCAACCGGCAGATCGTTTCTACGGTCGAAAAGGAGCTCACCACCATCACCACCGAAGCGCGCGCGGCGCATACCGCGATCCGGACGTTATTTGTTCAGCACGTCCTTGAGACCCGCGAAGCGGACAAACGCGAGTTCGTATTTCTGTCGCAACTACAGTCGCAGCCAAACATATCATGGGTCGCGTTCGGCTGGCCAGACGGAGCATTTTTTGCCGCGCATAAGCTCGGTGATCTGGGACTGGAAATGATGGAAATCGCCCCCGTCGACGACGCGATGAAGCGCCGCATCGACCAATATGGGGTTGTGGTCGGAGACATCCAATTCGAGAAACGCCGATTCGAAAATACAGATTACGTCGTCACCGATCAGGAATGGTATCGGAGCGGAATGCAAACTGACGAACCGCGCTGGTTCAATGTATTGGTTCATCCGGTGGGATCGCGTCCGTCGATCGCATATGCCGGCCCGATCGACGTGTACCAGAAACGCCAGGGCGTTCTCGCAATTATTATCGAATATACGCGGTTCGCTCAGTTTCTCTCACACCTCTCGGTCGGAAAATCCGGCGCGGCTTTCATCCTGGGGCACGATGGAAGGACCATCGCCGCACCAGATCTGGATGCCGACGAAGTCAATATGCAGCGGTCGGATCAGCCGTTATTGCCGATCGCGCAAGGCGCGATGAAAAAGGCCGGCAGCTCTTACGACAGCGACAAAAAGATTGCGAGCCAAGTGAGGCTGGTCGCCGCCGGAAATGCCTATGCGGTAAGTTTGACGCCGCTCGCCTTTCCCGGATGGACGCTCGCGACCGTCATTCCGGAAGCGGAGTTTCTCGGTCCGATTGAAAGGACGATACGACAATTGCTCATTGGGCTTGCAATTCTGATTGTTGCCGCCGGCATTGTTTCGGCGTGGCTTGCTCGACACGTTATCGCCACGCCGTTGATCATGGTCGTCGACGAGGTCAAACACGTCGCGCGCTTCGATCTCGAAAAGGTGCGGCGGCACGCCTCGCGCCTGATTGAAATTGAAAATCTGTCGAATGCCATCGCCGACATGGCCGGCGGGCTTGCCGCATTTCGGAAATATATACCCGCGGATCTCGTGAAGACGCTGGTCAGCGAAGGTATCGAACCAAGCCCCGGCGGCTCGATCCGGAACCTGACGGTTTTGTTCGCGGATATTGCCGGCTTTACCGGGCTGTCTGAACGGCTAGGCGATCAGATCATCCCGCTCCTTTCCAGCTATCTCGATACCATGTCGCGCGAGGTCAGCAGTCACGGCGGCACGATCGATAAATTCATCGGCGATGCGGTGATGGCGTTCTGGGGCGCACCCACGGCAAATGCCGATCACGCTATCGACGCCTGCCGAGCGGCGCTCGCCTGCCAGCGTGCCCTTCGGGCGTCGGAACTGACCGATGACAGCGGCAGGCCGCTCAGAGTACGCATCGGCGTCAATTCCGGCGACATGCTTGTCGGCAATATCGGATCGGAATTCCGGCTCAATTACACGGTGATCGGCGATGCCGTAAATGTCGCGAGCCGGCTTGAAGGAGCAAACAAGGAATATGGCACCGAAATCATCATTGGAGAGGAAACGCGCCGCCTTGCCGGCGATAACATACAGGTACGCGAACTGGACCGGCTGATGGTCTATGGACGGTCGGGCGGAATTGCAATTTACGAACTGCTTGATATGGCCGAACGCGGAGCCATGCCTCCAGCTTGGGTGGCGCTGTACGATGCCGGCCTGGCCGCCTATCGCACGCGCAATTTCGCCGTTGCCGGAAGCCTGTTCCAGCAGGTTCTGGAGGCGCGGCCGTCAGACCAACCCGCGCGCATTGTGCTCGGACGATGCAGCCAGTATCTCAAATCGCCGCCGGGAGAGGATTGGGAAGCGACGAACGCAATGAAAGCCAAGTAGATCCGCAAAGTCAGCCATCAGTGTTAGAGTACGGCGCAGCGAAAGCGGTATCGCAATAGATCCGATGGTTGTCGTAAGGGATTCCGCACCGGATCACAGGATTGTGAGGGCGGGGGTGGTAATGTAACAGCGCGACGTGCGTAACGTCCACGCTGGGATTGCTACGAGCCCCGCCATCGTTCTTCGGCAAGCCGATGGTGAAAGCTGCGTCTATGCCGTCGATCCGCAATACCTGATGTTACCGGGAAAGGAAGCTCCCATGAATTCCAAGAACGTTATCACCAACGCCACAATCGCCGGCTCCTTCGCCGCCGCGCTCACTATGATCGCTGCCCCGGCATTCGCAGCGCCGAAGCCGCCGCAGCCCACCATGGACAAATGTTACGGCATCGCAATGAAGGGAGACAACGACTGCGCGGCGGGCGCCGGCACCACCTGCGCCGGCACCGCGAGTGCCGACTACCAGGGCAATGCCTGGAAGTACGTAGCGAAAGGGACTTGCACGACGATCAAGACACCGAAGGGCACGGGCTCGCTCGAGCCAATCAAGTCCTGAGCTAAATGAGGCGCACGCCGTCCTACGTGCGCCTCTTATGCGGCAACACGCAAAACCGGAACGTACATATGTCCATCGTTTCGAATCTACCCGCGTGTACCGGCGTCGGCTTCAAGCCCGCGCATTTTCGTGACATTCTCGCCGCTCCACAGCCGCTCGGATTCTTCGAGGTACACGCGGAGAACTACATGGGCGCCGGCGGACCGCCGCACGCGCAACTCGGTGCATTGCGCGAACGCTACGCGCTGTCGGTGCATGGCGTCGGGCTTTCGATCGGCTCGATGGGGCCGCTCGATCGGGACCATCTCACGCGGCTCAAAATGCTATGCGAACGCTACGCGCCGGAGAGTTTCTCGGAGCATCTCGCCTGGTCGTCGCATAACGATGTCTACTTAAATGACCTTCTGCCGCTGCCCTACACGCAGCAGACGCTGGCGCGGGTCGCCGAACATATCGACGAGGTGCAGACGGCGCTCGGACGCCAGATGCTGCTTGAAAATCCATCTACCTACTTTCGTTTTTTCGAAAGCACGATCCCGGAGGTCGACTTCCTCGCCGAGCTATCGAAGCGAACCGGATGCGGGTTGTTGCTCGACATCAACAACGTCTTCGTGTCGGCGAAGAACCACGGCACGCTGCCACTGACATATCTGGACTCGTTTCCATTCGATCAGGTGAAGGAAATCCATCTCGGCGGGCATGACGAGGAAGTGGACGATGGCGGCGCCCCGCTGCTGGTCGACACTCACGGATCACCGATTGCGGAAGCAGTCTGGGCGCTCTACGCCCACGTCATCGCCCGCACTGGCGCGCTTCCGACCTTGATCGAGTGGGACAACGACGTTCCCGATTGGCCGACGCTGCTCGCAGAAGCGGTCGCGGCGCGGGATATTCTTTCCGATGCGTCACGCGCGTCGGCAGCATGAGAGGGGCCATGCTCGCACCGTTCGAGACATTTTTTGCGGATGCGCTGCTAAACGCCGATCAGCCGATTCCTTGCGGCATCACCGCTCATAATGCGGCAGTTCCTGCGCGGCGCTTTGCCGTCTACCGCAACAATGTGGTGGTGGGCTTGGGGAAAGCGCTCAAGAGCCGTTTCCCTGTGGTCGAGAAAATAGTGGGCGAAGAATTCTTCGCCGCGATGGCGCGGGTGTTCGTGAAGGAGCAGCCGCCGCGTTCACCCCTGCTCGCAACTTATGGCGACGATTTTCCCGCTTTCATCGCGGCGTTCGAACCGGCGCGTGGGCTTCCCTATCTTGCAGACGTGGCACGGCTCGAAGCCGCGCGGACACGAGCCTATCATGCGGCCGATGCCATGCCCGTCGGCGCAGAGCACTTTGCGACACTCGATAGCCATGCCGTTGGGGCTATCCGCATCGATATGCACCCCTCGACCGAAATCGTTCGCTCGCCATATCCGATTGTCACGATCTGGGCGATGAACAGCGGCGAGCATGAGCTTGCGCCCATTGAGAACTGGCGCGGCGAGGACGCGCTCATCTCTCGCCCCTATCTCGAAGTGGGAGTCCGCGCGCTGCCGCCGGGTGGCGCGGCATTCGTGCGCGCGCTCGCCGCGGGCCGCCCTCTCGGCGAGGCGGCCGAAGTTGCGCTTGCCGACGATCCGGATTTCGACCTCACCGGCAACCTCGCGGGGCTGATCGGCTCGGGCCTCGTGCGGGGTGTCGTTCTTCCGGAGCCGAAGAAGTACCGGCAGCCATGACCAACGTATTCCCCGTTGCAGCGCGCTCCGAATCGGTTCTTGTACGGATCATTCAACGGGGTATCGTCGCTCTGGATTGCATCCCCTATTGGTTCATCGCGCTTGCGGCTCGCATTTTTCCGGCCGCGGTGTTCTGGGAGTCCGGTGAGACAAAGGTTGCGGACTGGCACCTCAAGCCCAGCGCGATCTCGCTTTTCGCGAATGAATATCATCTTCCGCTGATCGATCCCACGATCGCCGCTTACGTATCGACCTTTTCCGAGCATTTCTTCCCAGTCCTGCTCGTTATCGGGCTTGCAACCCGAATTTCGGCGTTGGCACTGCTGTGCATGACCGCAGTGATCGCGATTTTCGTCTATCCCGGCGCCTGGCCGACCCACGGCGTGTGGGCGACTTGTTTTCTTGTGGTGATCGCACGGGGCCCCGGCTGGCTATCGCTGGACCATTTGATCGCGCGCAAAGTCCGGTAGAACTTTGCCTATGGCCACCGACGAAATCATCGAAGGCTCGCTGAATTCAGAAACGACCTCGCCATTCGATTCCCGCCACCTCTCGCGCCGGGTAATGACTTGGAGTGTCGCGATGGGTCAAGGACGTCATTCTGACCGGGAGCCGGTCACTTCCGATCTTCCCCGATCAGCGGACATTTTTGGTGCCTGTCCGGCATGTCTCAAAGGTGCCAACACCGGAAGTCCCCCGTCGCCAAAACGTAGTGCGCCACGCCTTGCTGGCGTAAAGCCGCCGCCGATCAATGATTCTGGGAATTGGGTCGCTAGGGTAGCGGGGCTTGCACGAGCCCGTCGATAAATCGAGCCCAGTCCTGCTCCCTGAGAAATGGCCACCGTCTTAGATCGCGAATACGAAAGTCCGGGCAGGCTTGCACAAGGCGGTCGGCTTCTCTGCCTGCCTCCGCAACGGCTCCGGCGTGGCAATAACACGTAATCAAGAGCAAGAGACACCGTGGAATGTCGGCGTGGATTTGATCGGAGCGCCGAGCCCATTCGACAGCGGCTCCATAATCCTCCCGAAGGAAATTCCCGATCGCCATGCTATCCATGAACCAATTGTTTGCCGGAAATCGAGGATTAGCGTCCAAAGCGCGCCTACACTCACGAAGACCTGTCTCTGCGTCACCGGCATACATCGTCGCCATGCCATGCATATCCATAGCCAATGCGTAGTTGGGGTTCAGCTCTAAACTGCGCTTTGCTTGGCGAACGACCGCATCAAGATCGCGCTTGAGATAAAGAAGGATTCCCGCATAGACAGTATTCGCAAAATCGCTGCGTCCGTTGAGCTCGATTGCTTTGCGCGCGAACTGTAGCGCAATCGTCGAGTTGGCTGACGATACCTCCCGATACCCACAAACCACCTCGACGATCGCTCCCCACGCTCTGATTGCGAGCGCCATGAAGTTGTTCGGGTCTCTTTTTACCACAAGGTCAATAAGCGTGACGGATCGCTCGTAGTCAGCCCGTCTCGAATTCAATAATATGTGACCTGCCTGACCCATCAGTTCTTCGTTGGTCAGCTCCTCAAGGGAGCGCAGGCGCGATCGTTCTGTCTCTCGCTCATAGATCTCATACCGCAACGCCGAGCAGATGCGAAAAGCTAGATCATCTAAGGCATCAAATGTGCCTGCTATATCTCCATCAAAACGATCTGACCAAAACTGTTTCTTCGAACGTTGATCGAGAAGCTTCACGATGACTCGAAAGCGAGATCCAGAAGTCTGAACGCTGCCAATAGCGTGATAGTTGGCCTTACTGGATGCGGTAACCAGCGATATACCAGTAAGATTAGCGAGCGATGACGTCACTGCTTCATTCACACCCTTCGCGAGCGGGACCGCTTGCGCGTCGCCGCCCAACACTTCAAAGGAGGAAAGGGCCAGTGAAGGTTTCGCTCCGGCGTTTGCTGGTGCAGCGTCCCGAATCCCTTCCGCACCAGTGTTTGTCTGCACCAATGGCGGTGCTCCTTCCGGCCGCCAATGGAAAACCTTGGTTGGTCGCGCGATGTTTTTTAGTCGCTGTTCCCCGCCATTCTCGAACCGGATGTCGACCTTGCCCTCGACTTCAATTCTCACCTTATCTGAAACGCAGAGTCCGTTGGGACGAGCCAATTGTTGGAGACGTGCAGCCAGATTGATGGTATCGCCGTGACGATCCCCATCCTCGACGATCACATCACCAAGATTAATCCCGATTCGCACATCGATGCGTCGATCGTGTGAAATGCCGCTATTGCGCTCGAGCATGGAGCGCTGCAGCACCACCGCGCAACTTACGGCGTCCATGACGCTGGCAAATTCGGCCAGGAGACCATCACCCATTAGTTTGAAGATGCGCCCGTGGTGCCTTGCGATCTCGGGTTCAAACAGTTCGTTGCGATGCGCCCGAATTCTTTCGAATGTGCCCAGCTCATCCGCGCCCATCAGGCGACTGTAGCCCACGACATCCGCCGCCAGAATGGCTGCCAGTCGCCGCTGTACGTGTTCGCTGCTCATGATGGCCCCCATGTTCGGGAGATTGAATGATTACATATCAGAATTGTGGGCCGATGTCCGGCTATGCCCATGGTCGCGGTAGGGACGAGGATTTCTCCCCGCCCCCCGCACAGATCCCGGCGTGCGCTGCTAACGCACCGGGCTCCTCCCTCGGGTCAGACCTCGTGCGATGAACGATCTAGTCACGCTCTCGCCCGACGCGCAGCCATCATTCGGATCGACGCGGCATTTCGGCTCAGTGTCCGAACCGCGGCCGCCTAATGGCTGTTCCCCTTGGGTGAGGCCCTTCCCTCCACGACTTCCGCCGAGAGTTGCCTCTCCTTGTTCAGTCGCTTCGCAAGTACTATGGCCTCATCCGACTTCTCATCCACGTACATGCTCGGCGTGCGGCTTGTCGCCTTCCCGAGCCGGCCCGGCACACTCGTCCGGGCATGGATGAGACCTCCCAGGTTCCGCGCAACGAACTTCTCCACGTGCACAAGGTCTCCGACTGCGCGAGGTTCTTCCCATGCAAGCCAGTACGTCATGGGACGATGTTGCCTTCTCTTCAACGGAAGGAGATCGGCACCCCGGAATTAGACCCGTTTCGCAGCTCAATACTTGGCCCGTGGTCTCCCCTGTGAACGCTTCACGGCTGCCCTCGCGAGCAGAACCTCGTGCATCACTCGGGGTCGGGGTGGTTGGCTAGACCTTCCCCGTGGGGGACTTGCACCTCCTATTCTTTGCCAGCTTCCTGGCGCACTCCGGTCTGGGTCAAAAACGGAAGTGGCCCTGCTTGAACGGCATGTCCGTTCTACCCCCAAGAGCAGACCTCGTCAGCCCAGCCCGGCATGTCCGTTTCGTGCCAAAACCGGAAATGAAAGTCTCACAAGCGAAGCGCCAAAGGTAAGGTGTGCTGATTGATTGATCTGTTGGATCGCGCAACGGTCCTCGGCTCAGCCTCGTTATAATGGAGACGAGCATATGAGTCAGACATTGAGGTTCTTTTATCTCGTAGCACTTATAGGTCTTGTGTCTGCAGGTTCTGCATTCGCGGCCGAGCTGCCAAAGGAAGGCAGCTACGACTACACTTCCTGCTGGTCCGGCGTTAACAACGTGATTACGTTCTCTAAGAGCCACACCGCATCTAGTTATGAAATGACGGGTACTATCCGCAGCAATCCTCCCGACAGCATGTTTGACAAGAACAGTTTCCGCTGCGTGGGGATGAACGCCTCGCTTGGCGGGAAGTTCACTGGGTCCACCGTATGCGAGGCAATAGATGTGGACGGCGATAAACGCCTGTCAAATTTTTCGCTCGCGAGTGATGGAAGTCTCACCCGAGAAATTGTTGGAGGCACCGGAAAATACGAGGGCATGACGGTGACCGGCACAGTCCACCCCTTAGGTCCGTTTCCGGTGATCAAAGCCGGAACGTTTCAGGACTGCAATCGTCAGACCGGCACCTACAAGCTGAAGTAAGCCGCGCCTGCGATGCCGGGGGCAGCATGTCCGCTAATGGGATGGTCCGGTCATGCTCCTGCCCCGCCAGCCAGCGAAGCTGGCAAGGGGCGCCAAAGACAAGGAGCACGCCATGTCTCAGAAGCCCAATACTGCGATCGCCGTGATCGGCATCGATATCGGCAAGAACTCGTTCCACCTCGTGGGCCACGATGCGCGCGGCGCCATCGTGCTGCGGCAAAAGTGGTCGCGTGGCCAAGTGGAAGCGCGGCTCGCCAATATACCGCCTTGCCTGATCGGCATGGAAGCCTGCGTCGGCGCACATCACCTGAGCCGCAAACTTGCATCGCTTGGTCACGATGCCAGGTTGATGCCGGCCAAATATGTCCGCCCCTATGGCAAGGGACAGAAGAACGACTTCAATGATGCCGAAGCGATTGCCGAAGCCGTGCAGCGCCCGACGATGAAGTTCGTGGCGACCAAGACCGCGGAGCAACTGGATCTGCAGGCGCTGCATCGGGTGCGCGAGCGGCTGGTGTCGCAACGCACCGGCATCATCAACCAGATTCGCGCCTTCATGCTGGAACGCGGGATCGCCGTGCGCCAGGGCACCGGCTTCCTGCGCACGGAGCTGCCCACTATCCTTGCAACGCGCACCGATGCCTTGTCGCCACGCATGTTGCGTGTCATCGAGGAGTTGGCAGGCGACTGGCGCCGGCTGGATCAGCGCATCGATGGCCTGTCCGGCGAGATCGAGGCACTGGCCCGTCGAGATCAGGCATGTTCGCGCCTGATGACGGTGCCTGGCATCGGGCCGATCATTTCGAGCGCCATGGTGGCCGCGATCGGCACTGGAGACGTATGCTCCAAAGGCCGCGACTTCTGCGCCTGGCTCGGACTGGTGCCCAAGCAGATCTCGACGGGAGACCGCACGATCCTCGGCAAAATCTCGAGGCGCGGCAATCGCTACCTGCGCGTTCTGTTCGTGCAGGCGGCATGGGTTGTGCTAGTCAGGATAAAGAACTGGGAACGTTACGGGCTCAAATCCTGGATCGAAGCCGCCAGGAGGCGGTTGCACCACAACGTGCTGGCGATCGCGCTCGCCAACAAGCTTGCCCGCATCGCCTGGGCGGTGCTGGCTCAAGGACGCGCCTTCGAGCTGACGAGGACCGACGATGCAGGCGTCGTTCAACCCGCTTGATCCTCGCGCCGTGCTCGGCGCCGTCAAGGCGCGGCCTGGCAGCGCCGGAGCCAGCCGCAAGCCAAGCGCGACGGCCGGCCTTGACCGCCCCCTGCGCGCGACGCGATCGACGTTTTGCGGGCCGGGACGAAGGAACGGCCCTTTGGCTCGAACAAAGGAACTGCGCGATATCAGGACCAAGCGATGACGTAACCCTATCAACAGTTTCCAGCCGAGGTCTGCGAGAGGATGAGACGAGATGGAGGTTCGGTCTTCCGAGCGCGTGCGAACACTGGTGACCCGAATGGCCCATTGAGGCCTGTCCGCTAATGAGAACGCACGCGCGCTGATATCCATGATGGCCCGGAGCAAATGCTCCAATCAAAGGCCGGATACATTGATGCAAGACCGCTCACCGCCAGTTCGGCGAAACCACTTGCAACGCACGGCCGGACCATACATCGGGGTCAAATTCGGCCCTCGGACCGCAACAGAGCTTGGTCTGTTCATCCCTCAACAACCGACATGCGGGCACTGCGGCGTCATGCAGCGGAAATAGCCGCTCACCAAGTATATCTGACGACGCCCTTGCCGGCGTAGCTGCTCGTCACGTTGGAGAACTCGCCTTCAAAGGTTGCCGCGGCGGACCAGCCGTTCACCCATTTCATCTCAACGGATGCGGTGGTCAGGGCAGAGTCATGCGCCTGCGCCGCGCCGTTCACGACGAAGCTGGCGCCCGGCAGCGTCTGGAAGGTCGCGCCGATCGAGCGGTCGGTGTCGTAATCATGCGCCCAGGCGAGACGGCCGCGCAGCGTGAGGACGCCATCCGGCATCGCAAAGGACTTGTCGGTGCGGAAGCCGAGTTCGCTGCGCGGATCGGTGACGCTCTTAGCGCCATAGGCCAGCGCAAAATTGTTGGTGTCGATGAGGGCCTGTTCGGCATAGGCCGGCAGATCGAAGGTGGTGAACTGAGCGGCGGCGTAAGGCGTGATGCCGATGCCGCCGATCCAGGGCGAGACAAAACGGTAGCCGCCTTCGACGCGGCCCGAGAAAGCGTTGGCGTTGAAGCGCGCCTGCAACTGGTCGATACCGGCAATCGTGACCGTGCGGTTGGTGGTGATGTCCTGCCAGCCATAGGCGAGAGCGGCCGTGATATAGGCCGGTCCGGCATTATGACGGACGAAGGCGCCCGCTTGAAACAGGTCGGAATGCCCGGAACCGCTGCCCGCGACGCCAAAGCTGGTGCCGCCGCCGGCCAGCGCGAAGCCCGCGGTCGTATCCGGCGAGAAGCGATAGTCGGTGCCGACGGCGGTGCCGGCGATGCTTGATGTGGTGCTGTTCGAGCCCACCGCGGCGTTGCCGTCGGTGGTCTGCGAACCACCGAAGCCCGCGGTCCACGTGCTCCAGCGTTGTTCGAACGGCACCACCGTCGCCTTGACGAACATGGCATTGGCGTCGCGCGCCGCGCCGGTCTTTTGAGTGGAAGCATATCCGCTCGGCGCGCCGCCCGATGCGCCAAAGCCATCGCCGCGCCCGGCGATGAACGGGTCGGCCTGCTTGGTTTTCAGGCCGGTTCCAGCGGCAGCAGCGTATAAGTAGTGGTTGCAGTCAACACAGTCGTGCCGCTCTCGACGTCGACGGAGCCAGCGCCCTGGATCGGGGTGACGAACACGTAATCGGTGCTGCTGTGATTGAATACGATCGTCCCGCCACCGGCGCCGAATTGGATGGCCGGCGCCGAAATCGTTCCGGGCGCAACGGGACTTTGGCCAGCGGCGGCGCCGATATTGATGGTGCCGGTTGCGCCGGCATTGGCGCCAACGATGATCGCATTGGTGCTTCTGACTTCGCCATCGTCGGAAATTGTCAGCGTGCCGGTCGAAGTGCCTGTGCCAGTCCCCGGGTATGACGCCACCGTCGCATTGTCGCCAACGATGAGGGTGGTGTTCGTCCATATCGATCCGGCGCCCGTGACCAGCGCCGAACCGACGCTATTCGTTGGAGTTGTCGCGGCGCTGAATATGGCGCCGGCTGCCGCAGCGTTGGTGGAACTGTAACCGATATCGCCTTCGGCATCGCTGACGAGGGCGCCATTTGAGACAGTGAGTGCGCCCGTCCGTGGCAGTGACCGTACCGCCGTTTTCGATGGTCAACGTCCCCAAGCCCTGATCGCCGACGACCATATTACCGCCGCCGGTGAGCGAACCCGCGTTCACAGTCACCGTCCCGCTGCTGCCGGCGAGGACGCCGAGCGTCATGCCATCGAAGCCGCTGATCGTGCTGTTGGCATTGACGTTCACCGTACCGTCGCCGCCGTAACCGACGTAGATATTGCCGGGGTAACCGACCGGGCCGCTGTTGATCAGGCTCGCCGTGCCTGAGCCGCCGTTGCCAAGTGTGATCGTGCCGCTACTGCCGGCCTGGTCGCCAACCAACACACTGCCTGCACGATTGCCGGTCGTGTTGACCGTGCCGCCATTATCAATCGTTAGCGTGCCCGTGTTGGTTTCGCCGATGGTGATAGCGCCACCTCGCTGGACGAAGCCGGGCGAGTTGCCGTTGTTGGTCCAGCTACCGCCTGACGATACCACAACGGCGCTATTGCCATCGATTGTCGCGTTCGATGATTGGGCGTTCGTGCTGTCAACGGTGGCGGTCCCGCCATTGTTGATCGTGACCGTATTTCCGCTCGCCGGCGGCCCACTGGCCGTCCAATTGGCGCCGCCGGACCAAATTCCCGTCGTCGCGTTCCAGCAGAAATCTGTCGTGCACGCCGCATGAGCCGCGTCAACGCCTAGCGCGCCCGACAACGCCGTCGATGCAAGCAGCAACAAACCTTTGGCGAGATTGACACCGCTGATCGGAGACGTACTGCCGAGCGGCACAAAGTCATCTCGACGGAGACCTAACAAGGCCGCACGCGAGCGACGAATTTGGCCTGTCGATTCCGCCCCCTCCGTTGTGCAAAGCCTTCGTTCCTGTGCGGAGCGTGTTCGAGCACTTCGCACGTCCGTCCTCTTACGTTTCTGCATTTTTGATTGGAGCTTGGTTGTTCAAGACTGGTAGTTTTGCGAGGCTACCAAACGAGGATAACCATAGGAGCGCGGAAGATGCTGCTGCAAGCATCGACGTTTTTCTTAATGTTGCTGCGCCCGGGAGTTGCACTTTTACCACAAGGCGGCCCGCTTTCCTCCAGGCTGGTCCCTGCCGGTTTGAACTACATTGACGAACTTCAAATCGGACCTCACAATGTCCGCTAATGGTCCAGGCTGTGTAAAAACTCCGACGTCGAACTTGCGCGTAGTAGTTTGTCTCGATTGCGTTGAATAAGAAAAGAAGCGATCTGCCAGTCACCGTCGGAAGAAGAAAAGAGAGAAAACAATTCTGCGCGTTCTCTGCGCGTGCACGTTTTCACACAGCCTGGGTCAAACTCGGAAGTGGAGAGCCATTCGCGGAGAGTCCGCTCTACCCCGATGAGCGGACATGGTGAGTTCGGCGCGCAAGGTCCGAAAGTGCCATGTTCGGAAATAGCGCCCTTGTCGACCGTTCTTGCGCGAAAGGCAGACCCCGAGCCCCACCTGAGTGATGGTGAATGGCGAGGGCGCCACCTCCCGCTCGTCGCTCGCCCGACTTTTTTCTGGGGATTGCGCTGGGCCGCATAGGTAGGCGCCGGACGATGTGCGAATCTTGTCCCTTGGTGACTAACTCGGAGCCGCAACATGTCTGAAGTCGAGCGCACCTCGGCCGGAATGCAGATTGTTATCCCCGGATGCGAGCGGCGCACATTGCCGAAGTCCACGACCCGCGTTGACGAGATCGGTCAGGGCCTACTTCACTTCTACAAGCCGCCGAGTTTGCGCGAGCAGCTCGTCAGCCGGGCGGATGCACCATTGCGGCCGAGCAAAGGGCAAAAGGCGTTGCCGAAAAGTGGGTTGTTCGGGCCGTAGGTGTCGCGGCCCACCTTCTCGGCTTGCGCGCGCTGCGGTCGACCGGCCGCCACGTCTTGAACTGAGGTCCCTTCCCTCCACCGGAGTTACCCGGTCTCAGCGGTAATACGAACCTCTCCGCCACCCCATGGCGCCCGACCTGTCCCTCGCGGGCGTTCGGTTGGTCATCGCTGACCTCGCCTTGGGGCTTCCCGTGTTGCGTACGCTTTCCTTGTGTACATGCCGCCGCCAATACCCCGGTGTAGCAACTGGGCGTACGCTTCGCTCAACTCACCCAACTGTTTCAGCCTTCCCCGATATGGCAGTCGGATCGGCCTACACATCTTCCTTTTCGAGGCTTGCTCGACGCTCACTCGCGTTGCGGCCTGCACACTCGCGCTGTCACCAATTCGTGACACGCTAATCGAAGGCTTCAGCCACTTCGTTACCTCCATGACTGCTCCGATTGCTTCCGGCTGGAGCGGTTGCCGGGTGGGGCTTGCACCCACTGGAAAGCGCCGCCTTTGCACGGCGCACGCCAAGAACAGAAGTCAGAGGGCTACTTGTCGGCGTCTATGCCAAGATCGGCGCGTCGGCGAAGCCGCCAGCGAGAATTCAGTCATAAGCTAGACACCAATCCGGCGCCTTCAGCCAGCATTGCTCTTCGGGCACGTCGCCACGCCGATAGAGACGGGTCACCCGGTCCCAGCCACCCTTCTCAAACGCCGCCACGAGCGCCCGCTCGGACTCGGCGTCGCGTGCGCCCTCGCACGCGAAGAGATTGGCCATGTGAAACCACTTAGCGAGAAACCCGTCACCGCGCCGCTCGATGCGGAACCATGCGCCGCCCGCGTCCTTGTCCCTGGTCAGCGCCAGGATCATCCGGCCGCGATCCTTGAGCCGGTCGAGCCAGAGATCGACAGGCCGCGTCACGCCAGCGTTGACATAGATCACGTCGGCCGGGTCGAAATCGATCCTGCTGCCATCGCCATGCACGGCGCGCACATTGGGCTGGCCGGCGAAATTCGCCTTGAGGCGCGCGGCTAGGCCGGAATCGTATGCGATTGCTGTGACCCGGCCGCTGTCGCCCACGATGTGGACCAGGATCGCCGAGTAGTAGCCGACCCCGGCGCCGATATGCACGACGTGCTCGCCGGGCCGCGGGTCCGCCTGCGCCATCAGCATGGCGTGGCCCGACGGCTGGACGTTGTTCAGCCTGCCCTCCGGTACGAGGCCGACCAGCAAATCCTGGTAGAGATAGACCGGGTCATCATCCGGCGTCATTACGTAGGGATGCTTGCGCAGCATCGGCCACGGTCCCGACCCGAGGAACGCCTCGCGGCGCACCGCGGCGAAGGCCGCCTCAACCAGCGGATGCGCAGTGTTGTACGGCATCGTGACCTGCTTGGCATAGGCGCGGCGCACGATCGCCAACTCGGCCTCGGTCATCGCCCTCTTCCTTTCCGCCAATGACGCGATAATGAGCGTCAGGCGCAGGCCAGCGCCCAATCCGGCGCGGTGAGCCAGCACTGCTCGCCCGGCAAGGCGCGCCGTGGCCGCTCGGCAAGCCGCTGTTTGAGTGTGGCGATGACAAGCGCGCCAAATGTGCTGCTCAACCTTTTATCACAATGATCTTGCGTTGCGCATGCGGCGACCCTGCAAGGCCGTTTGCCGCCCCAGATTGCGGTCCTGCGACTCGCTGGCGTCGGGGGAGAACGCTCTTGCGTTCCCTCGTCGGTGCCCGCCGCGGCAACCACCTGCGCAGACTGCTATTGTGTAGCACAACATATTGGGCCGCAGTACTTCCGCTCAGGGTGGTCAAAAACGTAAGTCGCCGCGCTGGAACGACATGTCCGTTCTACCCTTGCCGGCTCAACCGGTCGACGCAACACAGGCGCTAAATCTCTCTGCTGGGGTTTCAAATTGCAAGGTCTCACGTGGCCGTTCGTTTAGCTGGCGAGCCACTTTATTCAGATAGGCTTGCGAATGTACCGACAAGTCGGTGCCCTTAGGAAAGTACTGTCTCAGCAGACCATTGGTGTTTTCGTTCGACCCGCGCTGCCACGGGCTTTGCGGATCGCAAAAATATACGTCGATTTTGGTCGCCAACGTAAAGCGACGATGATCCGTAAGTTCCTTTCCCCGGTCCCAGGTCAGGGACTTATACAATTCCTTTGGTAGCTTCTTCGCCTGCTTGATGAGCGCCGTGACTACCGTCCGGGTGTCCTTACCGGCCACCTTGGCCAACATCAGGTAACGCGTATGACGCTCGACCAAGGTCGCGATATAGCTGTTGTTCGGCCCAGACAACAGATCGCCTTCCCAATGGCCAGGCACCGCCCGATCTTCAACCGCCGCCGGTCGCTGACGGATTGAGACGATATCCTTGATATGCCCCCGTCTATCGCCATTCGGATCAACCGGCTGGGAGCGACGCATCGAGCGCTTCGATCGAAGATGACTAAGCAGCTCTTTCTTGAGCACGCCACGTGTTTGTACAAATAAGCTGCGGTAGATCGTCTCGTGTGACACCTGATTACACTCGTCTTCAGGATGCGTTCTTTTCAGCCAACCGGCTATCTGCTCGGGCGACCAATCCAATCTGAGCTTCCCCGCCACTGCTCGCCGTAGCCGCGGACTGTTCGCCAATTTACAACATTTTGGACGACGAGCTCGCGCCCAGGCATTCTCGTCCGCAAGCACCGCTCGGTAGCGATCATAGCCGCCATTGCGGTTCATTTCACGGCTCACCGTCGAGGGTGAGCGGCCAAGCAACTTAGCGATCGATCTTGCCGATCGATGTGCCGTAACGCCTCTGGAAATCACCTCGCGCTCTGACAGCGTCAATGCCAGCCTCGAGCGACGCCGCTCGGCAGGACGAATCCCACCATGGGGAGCCACCAAAAAATAGATCGACGAGGACGGCTTGCCAAAAGCTCGTCCAATCGCCTTCAGCGATTCTCCGCGCTTCCAGCGATCCCATAACTCCGTTTTCTCTGCCGCAGTAAACCCTCTATGAAATCTGTGACCCATCAAACCACACTCCATCTCTTCTTTAAGATAAAGTGTTGCGTCGACCGGTTGAGACCGCCCCTCCACAACAGACATCGTCAGGCCGACCCGGTCGTGCTGAATGCGTCGATTGCGAACATGCCAGCCGAGGCCATATCCATCGTTCAACGTCCGATCTCTGCACTGCCTTAGCTAATCCCTCGCCTATTCCAGATGCTTCTCGATGTGACAGCGTCCGCTCGCGACTTTCGAAATGGGTCAGACTCGGACCTGACGGCCCCGAAATCCGGACTTCCGTTCTACCCCTGAGACCGGACATCGCCGACCAGGTCGGCCATGTCAGTTTCGCGTCAAAAGCAGGCTTCGTGCCGAAGAGCCGTAGCATACAAGGACAATCGCGCTGCACCTACGCATGGGAAACATCTAGCTCGTTCAGATGACGGCTGAGAAATGCGTACGCTGTGTCTCTCATGTCTTTTGAGAATAAATGACCGCCAGGCCAAAACCTCAATTCGAGTTGACCATCGGGGAACGTGGACTGCACACTATCAAACATATCTTGAGCGCCTCGGGACCACTTGTCGTTCGTGGCCGCTTGTATGAGTACGGCGCGAGGAGCTGCCATGCGCAGCACATCTTCAACGTCCCCAATGCCAAGAACGCCGGGTACGCAAAATTCCATTTGGATATCAGTTTCGCGTGTGAGCGAATTCTTGTAATTCACACAGCCGCAGTTCGAGACGGCGGCCTTGATGCGGTCATCTAACGCGGCGGCCCAGATTGCCATCCGCCCCCCATAGGAGTGGCCAATAAAGCCTATTCGGCGCTCATCGACTTCGCGTCTGGTTGTCAGATAATCGAGCGCAACGCGAACGTCATGGAGCACTTTCCCCAACAGGGTTTGTCCGCGCACAAGGCGGCTTGCAAGCTCATAATATTCCGCTTGCCCCGGGATTTCGCTCCAGTTTCGTTCTTCAAACGCGATAGCATCCGGCGCAATCACGACGTAGCCGCGTTCGGCAAGCTCCGCGCCGTATGCTTGATCGGGGTTGCCGGCGAGACCGACGACTTCACTCTTTCCGAGATCAAATTGCCCAGCATGTTGATGATGAGCAAGGATCGCAGCCACCGGACGGCGTGCGTCTTTTGGGACAAGGACAAACGCCTTGACGCGCTCGGACTCTTCGACAGCATACTCAACAGTCTGGCGAACGTAGGAACCGCAATCAACCTCACCCAAGATCATCGGATTGAGTGAACAAGGGAGGGGCGTTGGTCCGATCAAGTCGATGAGGTCTTCAGGGTTCATTAGGCGTTGCTCGACGGAGAAGTGAAATAGCGAACCTTCAAGATATCCTCACGCCGCCGCCTTCGCCACCAGTGACCGGTCAGGGTCCAAGAGGCGAAATACTCGCTGCGAGCAGATGTTTTCCGCTCTACCCCCAAAACCGGACATCGCTCTATGCAGTCGGTATGTCCGTTTCGTGCCAACAAGCGACATTCGAACTGAAAAAGGCCGCCAACTGAGGCGGCCTTACCGGATGCCTAGTTGTGTGATCGCCAGAGCCGAAAGCTGCGCTGCGTCATGGACAGCAGTTTGCGCAATCTTGATGATCTTCTTCGCGATCATTTCCGTTAGGGGGTCGTCGCGATCCTTGACGCCGAGGGTGTGCAACGCCGTTTCAGCTCGGGCGGTGACTGCGTAGCGGGTTCGATTAGTGACTTCGCCGTGCCAGTGGAATTACTTAGCTGTGCCGGTAGTTGTACCTGTGCGCCGCACCTGACGCCGCTCTGTGCGCGCCATGCGCCGCGCCTGACGCCGCCCCATGCCAGCGGTTGGAGCCGTAGCGGTTGGAGCCGTAGCGGTCGGAGCCGCAGCGGTCTGAGCCTCAGCATCGGATACTGTCAGTACCGTAGGGGCCGCCGCGAGGCCGAACGCAGCCGCCAATCCCATCAGTGAAAGGGCCTTTCGGCGAGAGATCATTTCCGACTTGATGATTGCACTCATGTCAAACCTCCGTTGGCTAGATGAACCATCTGCCAATGCACCCAATGCCAGAGTGCCAACATTGTTCCACATCAGCAGGGGCGGTCCGGCTACCATAAGCTGCGCTGAAGGCATTAGATATTCCAGCCCTGCCCGGCAGCGTGGAGAGAAAGCAGACACAGAGCGGACATCGCACCATGTCCGAAAAGTGCCAAGATGCGACATTGGCGAACGATGCCACACCGACGCGCCGATGAACAATTGCGGAAAATCGGCGACGTCAGCGCTGCGATGTATTGGTCGGCTGCCGATCCAACAGAATATCGTTCATCCTGATTTCCACCGCGATTTTCACGTTCGGGTGCGGCAGAATATAGAAGCGCCCGTCCTTCACCGCGTCGATCGTGATCCTTGCGATGTCGGCGGCGGATAGCTTTCCTGATTTGATCGACTGTCTGATGCGATCCGAGTACTGTTCCGCTTCCGGATTGGAGTCCGCGAGTTCCGCGGGCCGGTTGCGTTCGGAGTTCGATATCCCGGTGTCAACAAATGCGGGGCATAGCACGGAAACGCCGATCGGCGCATTCTGGTCGCGCAGCTCGTGATGAAGGCATTCCGTGATCGCGACTACGGCGTGTTTGCTCGCGGCATAGACGCCGGAGCCCGGGGGCGCAAGCAGCCCCGCTGCGGAGGCTGTGTTGACGATGTAAGATTCTTCCTTTTGCGCCAGCATGCGCGGCACGAAGCTGCGCAACCCGTGAACCACGCCCATCACGTTGATACCCAACGTCCACTTCCAGTCGTCGAGCGTGGCCGTCCAGATCGGCCCCGCCGTTCCCACGCCCGCGTTGTTGAAGAGCAAGTGGCATGCGCCAAAGCGGTCGTATGTCGACCTTGCCAGATGCTCAATGCTGTCGGCACTGGAGACGTCGCTGCCAATCACGAGGGACTCGGTGCCAGGCTTGAGCAGCGCGACGGTGGTACCTAAGCCACCTGTATCGATATCTGTGAGAATAACCTTCATTCCTTCGTCGGCGCAACGGATCGCAAATTCACGACCAAATCCACTGGCCGCACCCGTAATCACCGCAACTTTTCCGTGAAGCTCTTTCATGGCGAGTCCTCGTGAGAAACACGTCGGGAAATACGGTTGCGTTTGTTTCTTGTAATGAAAGCGCTCCTATCACCGGGATTGCGATATCAATAGAGCCGGCGTTCGACCCGCGCCTCGGCCATTTAGCGCTCTCCGATCCAGTACCGTAATGCGGAAAGTCTATGGGCTAAAACCGGGGTGTGTCCATCGAGTTCGCAATGTCCGCTTGGGGTCAAACTCGGAAGTGGAGAGCCATTTGCCGAGAGTCCGCTCTACCCCGATGAACGGACATCATCAGACCGGGCCGACTGGTCCGTTTCGTGCCAAACGCAGACATCAACTATCGCGACTGCGTCGTCCGTTCACTCGCCGGACCTGAACCCGATCGACAGGTCTTCGCCAAGTTCAAGCACTTATCGCGCAAGGCCGCCGCGCACTCGTCCAAAACCATCCACGTCACAATCGGCGAAATCCTCCGAGCATTTACGCCCACCGAACGCGCCACTGGCTATGCCCAATCTTTAAAAGCATCTCGCTCTAGTCTTCGTCCGGTTCGCGCACGACCCGCGGTTCGTCGGCGGGGTCCTCTTCCTCCTCTTCCTC
The DNA here is from genome assembly GCA_963761895.1 of uncultured Alphaproteobacteria bacterium. Taxonomy (GTDB): domain Bacteria; phylum Pseudomonadota; class Alphaproteobacteria; order Rhizobiales; family Xanthobacteraceae; genus Bradyrhizobium. Next base: position 2,287,819 of record CAVXIL010000003.1, on the reverse strand, counting down.
TTCCTCTTCCTCTTCCTCCTCGTCCTCGTCTTCGTCTTCGTCCTCTTCGTCTTCATCAGGATCTCGGGGCGGCATCGTGTTGCCCATGATCACGAAGGGGCTCCGATCGATCAACCTGGTGGAAAATTCCTCGGGGATGTGTGGGGTCATGTTGTTGCTCCTCGGGAGTGGACCCTAGGGGAGGCCCGCCAACAGAGGCGGCCTTACCGGATGCGTAGTTCTTCGACCGCCAGAGCCGAAAGCTGCGCGGCGTCATGGACACCAGCTTGCGCGATCTTGATGATCTGCTTCGCGATCATTTCCGTTAGAGGGTCGTCGCGATCCTTGACGCAGAGGGTATGCAACGCTTGCTCGTATGCCTCTGTGATGCGGCTAATCTCTTTCGGCTCCAAGGTAGAGTTCTTTAATAGGCGATAGATAGCCATTTCTAATTGAACTTATCTTGGTGCCTGTAGCCCGAGGCCGGGCACTTCGTCATATGAGAAGCTGTCTCGGCTCGGCGGGCTTTGCGAACCAGGAGGTCGCGCTCAACGCCCGGCGGGGTACCTTGAGCCTGCTTGCGTAACGGCGGTGCTTCCTTGGCAAGGCCTTCTTCAAGGGAGGTGGTTTGTGTGAAACGGCGACGCTCTGGCATACGCTGCTCCATCCATTTGAGGATTGGCGGGAGCGCGGTCGGCGTTCTCATCACCGATAACTGCCACGAGACCGGGCGGTGATGATCAAGTGTGCGCCCTGATCCTGAGAAGCGCCAGAACTTTCAATATTAACTTTCTGCCGGAATCAAATTAGGCGCACGGGACTAGTGTCATTCCGGCTTTTTTTCTGGACGCTCAACAAGTTCGTATGTGGGAACGTGGGGGCTTTCTCGCCACGATTCTAGAGCAGCTCCGCAGACCGTGCAGACCGCGTCACCCGTATGCGGTACCAAGAACTTCTCTTCAGTGCGTCTGTACTCGGCGCCGCAATTGCATTGCACAATTGTCGCCATCCCGGGAATATGCGCTTCGGACCGTCGATTCTCCAGCCCGGAACTCTGCCACAATCGAACTGACCCACTACCCACACGGCAGCGGTTCCAGACGAAGAATCACCTTCGCAAACTCGTCCCCAGAGAACTCAGTCTGAGCAAACGTCTTCCGGGTTACCCCGTTAGCGACCTGATAGCAGACATCGCTGGAGGTCCGAGCGGACCATACGGCAGGTCCGCCCGCAGATACTGAGTACGGTTCTTCACCCCCCGATCACGACCGACCGCGCCGCAGCGTTATCTCACAATTGCCGCCTTGTAGGACCGGTTGAAATGGACACAATATACTCGCGTCGGGATCGAGGAGGATGCCATGCCCGAAGCACCAAGCGACATTGATTATACGGTTGATATAGGCAGACACGAGACGATGTTCCGTGCGAACACACCCAAAGGAGAGGAATTCCTCGGCGGCTTTGAGCTTATAATGTCCAATGAGGAAGCGCATACATTCATACAGGATGCCCGCGCAGCAGGGCTGACGGTCAAATCGTTTTTTTAACAGTTTCGCAAACAGATCCTGCTCCTCGCTATTAGTTGAGGGGCAAGCCATCGGATGCAAGAGGCGCACGGCTTCAACACCATTCTAGTTCAGCTTCGGGCCGCTGAATGGTAACCGGGTCACTCGCTCTGCAACGGCTCCCGCGCGACGCAGTTGCACTTGTAGCAGCGGAACACGCTAACGGCAGGAAATGTCGGAGCTCTCATGAGACTCGGAAGTAACGGCGCAAGGAGGGGTTGTCCTCTTTCCTCCAATCAGCGGACATCATCAGCCCGGTCCCGTATGTCCGAAAGGTGCCAACAAGCGACATCGCGATGCTATTCGATCACCTCGTCGGCGCGCGCCAGGAAGGCGGCCGGTACCGTCAATCCGAGCGCCTTGGCGGTCTTCATATTGATGACGAGTTGGAAACGAGTCGGCTGCTCGACCGGCAAGTCTGCGGGCTGAGCGCCTTTGAGGATCTTGTCGACGTACACGGCAGCCTTTCGAAAAAGGTCGGCATATACCGGGGAGTATGACATCAGCCCGCCTTGTTCGGCGAACCACCGCGGCACGGAAAACGCCGGCAGGCGCTGTTGCAGCGCCAGCTCGGCGGCGCGTTTGGTCGGCAGGCTGGGCTGAACGATGACCGCATCGGGCCGATCTTTCTCCATCGCGGCGAAAGCGGTCTCGAACTCCTCGCTGCTGCTGATCTTGATCGGATGGATCGCAGTTCCGGTGGCTTTGCCGCCAAGCTCGATCTGTTCGAGAAAAGGTTTGGAGAATGGATCGGTTGCGTTGGCCAGAGCGGTGACCCGGCGCGCCGAAGGCAGCATGTCGCGGATCAGTTGGACGCTCTTGCCGGCCAGTTCAGCGTTACGCTCGCGATGCCGGTGACATTTCCGCCCGGCCGAGAAAGGCTCGCGACCAGCCCCGTACCGATGGGATCTCCTGTCTCGGCCATGACGATCGGGATTTCGCGCGTCGCTTGCTTTGCTGCCAAAGCGGTGGGCGTGAACCAAGTGACGATTATATCGACTTTGAGACGGACCAGCTCGGCGGCCAACTCGGGAAGCCGGTCGAGATGTCCCTCCGCCGATCGAAACTCAAATCGAATGTCTTGCCCCTCGATATAACCCAGATCGCGCAATCCCTGCCGGAACTCCCGCCAAAACTCTTCCGGACTGATATTGCCAATAAACAACGCGCCGATGGTCGGCACCTTCGGCTGCTGCGCGCGCGTCGCGAGCGGCCACGCAGCTGCCGCGCCGCCGAGCAGCGTGAGGAACTCGCGCCGTTTTAATTGATCGAAGAGCATTCGGACCCCACTAGCCAGGGCCGAATTACAATATATCAAACTGACGAGGATTAGTCAGCGGGTATCGCGGGCGAGGTCCGTTGTGGGTCCAGGCTGTGTAAAAACTCCGACGTCGAACTTGCGCGTAGAAGGTTTGTCTCGATTGCGTTGAATAAGAAAAGAAGCGATCTGCCAGTCACCGTCGGAAGAAGAAAAGAGAGAAAACAATTCTGCGCGTTCTCTGCGCGTGCACGTTTTCACACAGCCTGGGTCAAAAACGGAAGTCGCCGCGCTGGAACGGCATGTCCGTTCTACCCTCCACAACAGAGATCGTCAGGCCGCCCCGCCATGTCCGTTTCGTGCCAACAGGCGACATCATTCGATCACCTCGTCGGCGCGGGCGATGAGGGAAGCCGGAAGATCGAGGCCGAGGGCTTTTGCCGTCTTCAGGTTAATCACCAGATCATATTTGGTCGGAGCCTGGACCGGAAGATCGGCCGGCTTCTCGCCCTTGAGAACGCGATCGACATAACCGGCCGCGCGCCGAAACTGGTCGATGCGATTGGGCCCGTAGAAAATCAGCCCGCCGCTGTTGATATTGTTTCGGTTGCCATACACGGCCGGAAGTCTGTGCTGGGCAGCCAGTTTAATGATGAGATCGCGATGCGCCGACACTCCGGCGCTCGGCGTCACGATCAGGCCTCCATTCCCTGAATTCGCGAGAGCGACGATCGCGCGCTCGATCTCACTACTGCTGCGCGCGTTGACAGCGCTGATCTCCACGCTGAGCCATTCCGCAGCGTCCTGTATGGCGCCAAATTGGGCCATCGCTGCGGGATTGTCCGGAAGGCGAATGACAGCCATTCGCCTTATGTTCGGCTCGATCTGTTTGAGAAGCTCCACCCATTTCGCTGTGAAGCCGAACTCGAAAATCATGAAGCCGGTGGCGTTGCCGCCCGGCTTCGCAAGCTTATCGACGAACCCCGCACCGGCTGGATCGGTTACGCCGACGAATACGATCGGCAATGCACGGGTGATGCCCTCCACCGCAGCTACACTCATTGTGCCGCTGGCCAGAATGATATTTGGCGAGAGATCGACCAGTTCTGCGGCGTATTTGCGCTCCAGCGCAACGTCGTCTTCACCCCATCGAACGTCAATCCTCAGATCGAGGCCAACGTTCCATCCAAGTTGTTGCAAGGCCTGTTGGAAAGCCGCGATGCCCGTCTGACCTTCGGTATCATCTGCGGCGCGGTTCATGAGTATGCCGATACGACGAGCCTGTTCTGCCTGCTGAGAGCGCACGACATACGGCGAATATCCCACGGAAGAGGTGCTATTGAGAAATCCGACCACGGGAATCGCAGGCTGCTGCGCACGTAGAACAAGCGGCCATAATGCCGCGCCGCCGCCAAGGGCCGTAATGAACTGGCGTCGTTTCATGTCATCCCCCAAGGCGTTGGGACAGACGAACGCACGGGCAAATTAGCACACGGAAGGACCTAGTGCATCGAATTTCGAGTGAAGCGAGCCAACCTCGCGATGTCCGAGTTGGGTCAAATTCGGAAGTCGGCGCTCGCGACCGCGATGTCCGCTTTCCCCCCGATAGCAACCAAACTGCGGACGTCGCGGGAAGTCCGTTTCGTGCCACAAAGAGACGAAAATCGAGGAAAATCCGCGATTCCGAAGCGGACATTTCGCGGCCCGGGAACGCGGCTTCGCGCACGAAGTAGCCGGCGATAATCAGCAGCAACGAATGCCGGCGGTTGCCTATCGCTACGCATTTGGTGGCGGTGTTGCCAGCGCATTCTAATGAACGGACGCCTCCCGCCGGCGCGCCGGCACACAGACAGTTATCCAATTAGAAAACTATTGTGGACAGATGCTCGTCGCGCATCTATTGTTAGCTATATGGCTAACCATTCTCCTCATCTCGACAACGTGTTCAGCGCGCTCGCCGATCCAACGCGGCGCGCAATCATTGCACGGCTCTCGCAAGGCGAGGCTTCCGTGGGCGAACTCGCTCAGCCATTCGACATGGCTCTGCCGAGCCTGATGAAACACATACGTGTGTTGGAAACCGGTGGCCTCGTCGAGTCGGAGAAGCATGGCCGCATCCGCACATGCCGCCTGATGCCAGGCTCCATGAAGGGGGCCGAGAAGTGGCTCGTCGAGCAGCGCGCTATCTGGGAAGCCCGCCTTGACCGACTCGAGTCCTATGTTGCCACGCTTGAGAAGAAGCCGCCAAAGAGAAGGCGTCGAGACTGATGCACCACACTACATCCTCAAGAGCACAGGAAATCGCCATGACCTCAACTCCGGACGCCGCCCTCGCACACTGGGATATCGAGCGCGAGATCGTTCTCTCGCGTGTCATCAAGGCAAAGCGTGATATCGTCTTTGCTGCCTGGACAGAACCGGAGCATTTGCCGAACTGGTTCGGGCCGGCAGGGTTCAAGATCGAAACCAAGGAAATCGACATTCGCGTCGGCGGCGTGTGGCGCTTCGACATGCTTGCCCCAAACGGCCAGCGATTTACGAATCGAATGCGCTTTCGGCGCATCGAGCCGCCGCACTGTTGCGTCGACCGGTTGAGCCGGCACCCGATGAACGGACATCATCAGACCGCGCCGACTGGTCCGTTTCGTGCCAGAACCGGACGTGACCTCTGGTGGATCAAAATCCAACTGGCGTGTTCGGTGAGCGCGTGCCCTGGCGTCACGGTCGCGGGCCTCCAGAACCGTCTACGAACACGTCAATTGGGAGAGGGTGATTGATCACGTAGGTGCCGTAGTTCTGGTCGTGCTTGTCAGGTTGGATCAGGCCGCCCGCGTCCTTGGCACGAGCCAGCAACGTGTACTGCCCCGGTTCTTTCGGTGTCAGCCAATCGAATTTCCACCGTCGCCACGCATGCCGTCGCACAGGGTCCAGGAATTCTGCCTGGGCCCAGGTCCGGCCACCATCGGTGCTCACTGCAATCTCGGTCACGTCGGTCTCGCCCGTCCATGCAGCGCCAGAAACCGTGTAGATCTGGTTCGGGGCCAGGGTTTCGTAGACACGTGGTCGCGCGATTTCTGACTTGAGCTGCATTTCTCCCAACGGGCGCCGCACGGGCTTTCCATCCATCGAAGCCCAGTAGGCATAATCCGATGTCTGCCAATAACCGTGAAACGGTTCGCGTACGGCGTGGATACCCGTCAGCCACTTGACGGACGCCATTCCATAATGTCCAGGAACAATTGCGCGGGCCGGAAATCCGTGATCCCGCGGAAGATCGCGACCGTTCATCTGGTAGGCGATCAGGACTTCCGGCTGAATTGCCTTGGCCCGGGGCACACCCCAGACGTACGAGATCGGTTCGGGAGGTATGGGCTCTTCTTTAGGTGTTCCCCGATCCGCTCCTTCCAGCACGATCTCGCAGGCATCTTCTGACAACTCGGCGCGGTCCAGCAAGGCCCGCAGGGGCACACCAGTCCATTCTGCATTGCTGACGGCTCCGAGTTCCCACTGAGCGCCTTGCACCTGCGGGACGAGAAAGACTCGGCTATTACCGGCGCACTCCAAAGTCGCCACCCGGGTCTCGGACGGCATGTTGCGCAGCTCGTCGTAGCTCAATGTGAATGGACGCCTGACCGCACCGTCGATGCGTAGTTGATAGGCGGCACGGTCCAAGGCTGGTATCGGAAAATGGCTGCGGATGTAGAACAGTTCTGTGGGAGTGAGATATGAGTCGATCCGGTCGAAGGGAGCCTCCAGATTTTTTGGCTCCTTTTGCCGGATGATGAGACCCGCCGAAGGGAACTGAATCGTATTGTCGACGTAGCGCCTTTCCGAGCCTTCCATGGTTTTCTCCCTATTTGCCGCTCGCGATGCTGGCGAATGCCGCGTCCGGCGGCTGCGCCAGAAATAAGATCAGGTAAATGGTCATGGCAATGCCGACCAGCGTCAGGAACGAGGCCGTGAACACACCTTGCCTGGAGAGCGAGCGATCTGCGAACTGGTTCCGGTCTACTTCGCCAGCCAGGTGCATAAAACGCCGTGCGGAAAACAGATTCACGAGTGCGCCGGTCGTGATGAGCGCGACTCCAAACCAGGGTGAAAACTCGTGGGGCTGAGCGGCGGAAAACTGTTGCGGTAGGTGGAGCTGCTCCAAGAAAATCCCAAAGCGCGCCACCACGAACCCGAATCCCATCAACGCGATGCCGGTGCGAACCCAGGCGAGAAACGTTCGCTCTTCCGCCAGATAGTCCCGCAGGTCCACCGCTGGCTTTGCTTTGATGGGCGTATCCATTTCAACTTCACCGGCTCCACGGATCGCGCAGCCTTCTTGTGTGCGATACTTGAGAGGTGGCGGCCCATGCTGACTTGCCCATTAAATTCGAGTTTATTCTTTATTTGGCTGCGCTTGATTTGGATGGGTTGGAGAAGCGCTTGATGTAGGCGGAGGCGACTCCGAATCGGGCCGCCTCCTATCAAGAGCAGATGTCTCATTAGGGTCAAATTCGGAAGTCCGGGCGCGCAACTGGGCCGTTCGCGGTAGGGACGCGAGTTACCCCGCGCCCCCCCGCACAGATCCGTGCGAGCCCAATTCGGGCACACGGCTTGTATGGGGCTTTCTTTGTCAAGGGTGGTGCACACCATTTTGTCGCGCCCTTGTTTGTTGATTCTTTTGTTCGACCCGCGCCGCGAGCATTCTTCCGCCCCGACCGCATATTGGCCGTCGCCGTCGCGCGCAGCGAGGGTCAAGGACGGCGCTTCTTCAGCGCCGCCGAAGGCTTGTCCTTGACCAACGCGAGCACGGCGGCAAACTGCCCGTGATCGGGTGGTTTGCCGCGCGATGATCCGAGGGGGAGCCTGCCATTGGCCACGAGCAATCGCCCGCGAACCACGCTTGTATTCGGTTGAACCATGTAGGGTCCCGACCATGAAGCAGTCGTACGCTTCTGCGAGCAAGGCTCCGAGGCGGCGGGTCCATTCTCCCAGCGGCATTGCAGCCATAGCCGTGTGCGGATTGCCGCCACCTCGGATCGTCATCGGCTACCCGGGCGCATCAAGCGCAGTTAGGTACCGAACCCTGTTTGTCCTTTCCTCGTTATAGAGTGTTGCTCACGCCGCCGGCCGCAGCTCGACACCGTCTGGCACCTCGCCGGTCGTGACCAGGCGCCACAGCGCGATCAGCAGCTTGCGCGCCAGTGCCACGATCATCGTCGTCTTGCGCGCGCCGCTCGGCCCCTCGGTCCGCGTGCGATACCAGCGCGCCAGCGCACTGTCTTTCTGAAACATCAGGAAGCGCCACGCCAACTGGATCAGCCCACGTCGTACCCGCGCATTGCCAGCCTTGGCCAGGCCCTTCTCTCGGCGTTTCAAACCGCTCTCGTCGGGCGATCCCGTGAGCCCGGCGTAGCGCGCCACGGCTCTTCGATCTCGAAGCTTCCGCGACAAGATCTCCCGCACCAGCATGTCCGCCGTCTCGATGCCGATACCGATCACCCTGGCGAGCAGCCGCACCATCGCATGCGGGCCTGTGTCCGGTGCCCGCTCGAGCCGCTCGGCACGTGTCTTCTCGATCGAGCTGATCTGCTCACGGACCAGCGCCAGCCGTGCCATGTCGCGCCGAAACTCCTCGATGACGTTCGCCGGCAGGCCCGTGCCCTCCGCTGTCCGCAGACCTGCCAGACGCTCTGGCGCCTTGCGCAGATGTGGTTTGAATCCCCGGATCCCGAGACGGGCGAGCGCACTCTTCATGCGGTTGGTGATGCGTGAGCGCTCGTTGACAAGGCTCTCGCGTTCGCGGCTCGGGCGCCTCGCAGCCTCCTCCTCCATCGTCGGGATCACCACCATCCCGCAGGGCCCCCGCTCACCGCGCAACCAGCCCAGGAACACGCGCATCAACATCGCCGCATCCAGACGATCCGTCTTCGCCCGCTTGCGCTCGCGTGACACCGCAACGCTTGCCGAATGGATGACATGCGCCTCGATCCCGCGAGCAATGAGCCAGCGCGCCAGCCAGAAGCCGTCGCGGCCAGCCTCATAGGCCAGCGCGATCCGACTGATCGGCCGGCCAGCACGCATCGCCTCGTTCCGCCACCGCTCGATCAATCGCAACAGTGCCGTCGCATCCGGCTCCAGTTTCTTCAACGGCTGGCGCTCGACGCCAGGAACAACGCCGTTCACCAGCCAGCTCGCCTTGCTCATCTCGACGACCACCACCAAGGTCGAGATCGGATCAAACGCGGTCAGGCTTCGGCTGAGATCGTTGACTTGGGCCATGGGGCAACCTCCATCGGTTGGTATGGACGATGAAGTTGCCACGACCTCCGCCGCCCGCCCCATAGCTTCTCCCACCTCGGGTGTGTAACGGCGCGTCGTGATATTCTCACGAAATTCCGTATGCGCTTCAGCGCCTGTGACACGGTTTCCCGGTACTGTGCCCGGCCCGTGCTTTGCTGACTTACATTCCCCTCGGCCCCCGCCCTTGGCTCCACCAACTCCGCAGCCGGTTGCCCGGCCTTGTTCGTCGGCTTCACAGCTACTATGGCGGGGTCAGACTTCTCATGATCGTACATCATCGGCTACGGCTCCTCGCCTTCCCGACACGGACCAGCGCTACACGCATGTGGCGCTGGCCGACCATGAGATCTCCCGGTTCCCGAGCAAAGAGCGTCCGCACATGCCAGTGTCTAAGACCACGCCGGGCCGTCTGGGCGCTCGCACTATCGCGCCCATCCGTATTGCCTTCCGTCAGCGGAACGACGTCGGCACCCAGGATGAGGGTACTATCGCGGCTCAATGGCTGGCCTATGCGCTCCCCTGTCAACGCTTCGCCGATGCCCTCGCGGGCATCTGCGCATGACTCGGGGTCGATGCGGGTCGCTACTCCTTCATCGTGATGGACTCGCACCATCTACTCCTTGCCGGTCTCCCGGCGCACTCCGCTTTACCCCTAAAAGCAGCCATCCGGCGGACGAGCTGGCATGTCCGTTCAGTGCCAACAACGGAAGTGCGCGCGCGTTCACCTCGTCGGCCAGCGCAAGCTAAACCGGCTGCGCGGTGATGTTCGGCGGTAACGCTTACGAGCGCCAAGGTCGTTATGAACATCTATTGTGACGCGTCCGCGTCAGGCAGCTTAGGCCACACAGCTTACTCGCCAGAGCAGGCGGTCCCGCTTACGGCCTCGCGACGGAATTGGCCGATACGTTCAAAGCCATTCCGGTTGTTACAGGTGGCGAACTCGTCATTTCAAGGCCTGTTTTCACAAGGCTTGTTCTCATCACTGCCCATGCCAAGAGCATCGATGCGAACAGGCATATGATGGCGAACAGACCCGTGTACCTTGGACTTTGGCGGGGCGCCTTTTCATAGGTGTTGTACGTGTGCATGATCGTCACTCCCTAAGGAGCCTGATGTAATTTTTTAACAACCTTTCGTTCGTGCATTGATCCGCGTCAATATCATGTAAATTAAGCTGCCCAGCTTCCTCGCTTTCCACGAGGAGGTCAAAATATGCGCGCGTCACGGCCGTGACGACCTTGATCCAGCTCAAACGACCGAATTATTTCCGGCCAAAAATCCGCTCTCAGAAATCGAATTTTTGTCCGCGCGGCAACATCGTATCGCCAACGTCTGGTGCGGGTCAGTCACGTCGTTTTGGCTGTAGACCAGCGATTTCTGGTCTACCCCCGATGACCGGACATTCTCAGTGCCCGTCGGCATGTCTCAAGGGGGGCCAAGAGTAGCCATTGGCATATTTTGCAAGCCAAGTTTGTCTAGCGGATCGTCAGCAGCCGAATGCCCGCGCTTTGACGTAGATCAAATCAGACTTAGCCGATAGTAGTAATTTAGCTTTCGCATGGTGCGCATAGTTTGAACGCGGCATGTCCAAGCGTCTGTGCGAGTCAAACCAATAGGCGGCCTGCTGGGAAACGACGCTTTTCGAAGGGCGGAGAATTTCGATGACGGTCCGCCAGTTGCTCAATGAAAAAGGGCATGATGTTTTTACAATTGGCCCGGACAATACCGTCTTTGAGGCCATGCAAAAGATGGCTGACCAGAACGCTGGTTCTTTGGTTGTAATCGAGGACGGAAACCCCATTGGCATCATTACTGAACGACATTACGCACGAAACGTGTTTTTGAAGGGACGTGCATCCCCTACAACTCGTGTCCGTGACATTATGGAGGCGAAGGTTTTATTCGCTCACCTTGATCAAACTGTGGAAGAATGCATGGCCGTTATGACTGAGAAGAGAGTTCGCCACCTTCCCGTTATTGATCAGGGCAAATTGATCGGAATTGTATCGATTGGAGATCTGGTAAAAAGCATAATCAGTAAACAAGAATTCGTCATTGACCAGTTGGTACAATTTATTCACCGCTAATGCGGATCGACTATCGTCCGGTCAGGCGCGTCCTGACAGCCCTCTCGGGACGGTCAATCGTCCGCTCTCCGTCGGCGACAGTCGTGCGCTCTCGGTCTCGAACCCGGCGAGAAAGATCGACCGCAACGCCTCACCCGGATCTAGGTCCGCCGCGAGGGTTTGCACGACCGCAGCACCTCGCTGCCTATAATCGTCCGCCTTGTCGTGATCGCCCATCTCGTCGTAAAGCGCCGCGGCCGTGCCATAGACCTTCCAGGCGGCGAGCGGCAATTCGACGTTCTCGACCAAGGCAACGGCAGCGGACAACTGCCGCCTGGCCACCGCAAAATCCCCGGTGACGAACGCGATCCTGGCCAGCACCCGATGGGCCAGCGCCAGGTAATTCCGATCCGGCGCCCGGGACGTAAAGGCGTAAAGTTGCACCGCTCGCTTTTGCGCCTGGGCCAGATCGCCGGTTTCAAGAAAGTATTCGCAAAGGCTGTTGCAAAAATACGGGTAGAACAGGGAATCCATGTCGTTCCCCTCGACTTCGGTTTTCTGGACGACGGCATTCAATTGCGCCCATGCCGCCTGGTAATCCCGCAGACCGAGGCACGCTTTCGCCAGCACGGCCCGGCGCAAGAAGAACACCCAGGGACTGGTCTCGAACCCGATATCGTGGGTTTCTTCGCAGTGCCTTCGGGCGCCGGCAAAATCCAGCGCCTCGACATGCAGCATGGCGACGATCAGGCGGGATACGATGGTGGCCAGCGCGTTGGCATTTTTTTCGGCCTTCGCCAGCGCCGCCACAGCCCCGCCTTGCATCAGGCGCCACTGGCCAAGGTGCAGAAGTGCGGAGGACGCAATCGCGCTGTAGAGCGCAAACAGGAATACGTCGCCGGTTTCCTGGCCCAGTTCCCTGGCATGGGTCGCGGCGACACAGCAATCACGGTAGTCCGAACTCAAATATTTCAGCGTACTTTCGATCCCGTCGCGCCGGAGCAACAGCCTGGGGTCGCGCGTTTCGCCGATGACCTTGACCGCTTGACGACAGACGTCGGCGTCTTCTTCGCTCCAGCCCTTGAGCTGAAGATTGACGATGGCTTTATTGCCCCGGACCAAAGCCTGGAAAACGTCGTCATTGAGCGCCTGGCTTCTGGTCACCGCCCGTTCAGCTGCCGGGAGGCTTTGCCGCCGATCCAGAAACAGCAGGCTGAACCGGCTGAGATCGATCAGCCCAAGGACCTCGAGGCGAAGCTGATCGATGTCGGCCGCGCAGGAAATCATGCGGTTGAGGTCTTCAAGCGAACCGATGAAATCGCCGGCCGAACGCCGCACCCAGCCGCGCTTCTGCAAAAGCTCGATCCGCAGCATCGGCTGGCTCTCGTCGGCGACCTGCCCCACGATGTCCAGGGCGCGGGTCAGATAATTCACGGCTTCCCGATTGCCGAACCGCGTCGCGGAAATGGCCGCGGTCTGGGTGAGATAGCGCACGGCTTTGCCGAACGCATGGCCCTCCAGGAAATGCAGCGCCAGCACCGAGGCGATTTCCGCGGTCTGACCAAGGTATCCCTGCTCCAGCGTCCCGCCGAGGCGGCGGTGGGTCTCCACCCGAAGTCCGGGGGCGAGGCGCTGATAGAGCACTTCCTGATAGAGCGCGTGCTGGAAGGCGAACACCCCTGAGACCGTCCCGTCCGGCCATTCCGATGCGCCGGCAGCGGACAGAATGTCGCCGTGCCGCGCCATGGCATCGAACGCCCGTTCGACCTCCAAGACATTACGGTCGATGGCGCCCGCGACAAGGCCTGCGGAAAATTCCGCGCCGGCCGCACTCGCGATCTCGAGCAGCTGCTGCTCGTCAGGCCCCAGACGATCGATCCGGCGACCAATCATGACCCGCAATTCTTGTGGGATGTCGCCGCGAGACAGTGCGTCGTCCGCTGCCTGTCGCCATTGCCCGTCGAGGTCGTGGATCGCCCCGCGGGCGACCAGATCGTCGACCACCGACACCAGAAACAGCGGCTGCCCCAGCGTACGCTGGAACACCCGTTCGGCAAGCACCTCGGCCAGTTCGGGAGCGCCGAACCGCAGCGCCAGATACTGCCTGACATCGGCAAAAGATAGCCGGCCAAGGCTAAGCTCGGAGCAATAATGATGGACCTGCAAATCGTCATGGACGGTCCGCACCAGATCTACGCTGGCCGTCAATTCGGCCGGACGATAGGTGACCATCACCAGCACCGAGGCCTTGCGACCCCGCCGCGCCAGGCGCGACAACACGTCAAGGGTGGCTAAGTCGCTCCAATGCAGATCCTCGATGACGATGACCCAGGGGCGGCCCGTACCCAAGACTTCCATGAGATCGCAGAACTCCCGCAGCATGCGCTCTCGCGTGGCGCCGAAAATCTCATCGCGGAAAACGACGCGATCGTTGTCGTCGAGGAAAGCCGGCATCTGCGCGAGCCAGGTCGGAGCTTGGGCTCGCAGCGCCGCGAGGAGCGCAGGCCCATCTTCGCTGCGGCAGCGCTCTTCCAGCGCCTCGATCAGCGGCAGGAAGGCTTCATCGGTCCCAAACAGCTCGGTGCAACGGCCACACAATACGCCGGCGCCGCAACGCGACAGGCGTTGCAGCGCCATTTCGACCAGCGTACTCTTGCCAATCCCGGCCTCGCCGGTGATGAACACCACCTGCCGATCTCCGGCAAGAACCCGCTGGATCAAGCGTTCTAGCGTTTCAAGCGCGGCTTCCCGACCAACCCGCCAGCCTTGGCGCGGCGCGGCTACCGCAGGTGCGGCGGCGGAGGGCGTGAAACGATAGCCACGTCCGGGCACCGTGACGATGAACCGCGCCGCGGCGCCGCCCAACGCCTTGCGCAGGGTGAAGACGGTCTGGCTGATATTGCCTTCTTCGACGATCCGGCCCGCCCAGACGGCACCCAGAATTTCGTCCTTGCCGATCAAGCGGTCGGGATTCTCGACCAGGTACAGCAACGTGTCGAACACTTTCGGCGTGAGCGCGACCGCAACGCCGCCGCGCGTCAGAACGCGCCGGCCCGGATCCAATCGGAACGGACCGAAACCGTATAGCCCCTGATCGTGCGACGGCATGGTCCATCCGATTTTTGAGAAACTTTGAGACCGTTTTGAGGATACCGGGCTATCAACCAATGTAGCATGCAAGAAGGGAATTGAGACGGAAAGTTGTGCGGCGGGCCATTCCGTCTCCCAACAAGCCAGGAGCGTCGGTATCGAATACGTGCTCCTGGGGTCGGACAGCACGAGTCAGACTTGGCCGTTTGGGCTCATTTTGGCGAAAACGACAACAATCGAGGACACCATGCCCACATTCATCAGAACGTTCGCCAAATTAGAAGAGCCGGCAAAGCATTTAAGTGATGATTTTCGCGCAGTAGTCCTGTTCAGCGGCATCGGACTGGTGGTCACGCTCATCGCGGTGTGTAACGGCGTGCAGGGCGTCTGGCTCTGAGATTGAGCGCAACGCGCAAACAATTTTAATTTCGTTTTGGCTGTTTCGCGTTGCGCCGGGTTCCACGCTTTCGAATGACAACGGAAATCGGAGCGCACATCATGTTTGAAGCAAATCGTCGGATCATCCTTCAGTCAATTGCCGTCGGCGCCGGTACCCTGGCCGCGTCGCAATCCTTTGCCCTCGGAAGCGATGGACACGCCGCCGGATACGACGTTTCCGTTGCGGCGGAATACCTAAAGACAATTCCGCGCAAGTCCGGCGACCCCGTGGTCTTCACGGCCTCCCTCGACAAGGGGGCGATCAAGGCAACGTCCGGGGGGTGGGCGCGTGAAATCACCATGCGCGGACTTCCGATCGCCACCGATATCGCCGGCGCGCATCTGTTCATGAATGCGGGCGGCGCCCGGGAGATGCATTGGCACAATTCAGCCGAATGGGCTTACATCGTCGATGGCCATTGCCAGGTAACGGTTGTCGACCCCGAGGGCGTCGCCGAGGTCGTCAATCTTGCTCCGGGCGATCTCTGGTATTTCCCGAAGGGGCACGGCCATGCAATCCAGACCCTCGGTCAGGTGCCGTGTCACGCGATCCTCGCTTTTGATGACGGGCTTTATTCGGAACACGGCACCTTTGGCATCAGCGACTGGATGAGCCGCTACGATACTCAAACCCTCTCGCAAGCATACGGCGTCTCGGCGGAAGCGTTCGCGCAGATTCCCAAGGCCGAGACCTACATCATGCAGGGCGCGGTGCTGCCTCTCGATGGTCCGCAGGCGCGTTCCGCCCGTGAGTTGGACCACGCGCGAACCCATCGCCATGCCATGATGGCGCAGAAGCCGAGAGTAAGCACGCCTGGAGGCGCTCTCTACATCGCTTCTTCGAAGGAATTTCCGATGTCGACGACGTTGACGGGAATGGTTCTGAAATTGAAGGGCGGTGCGATGCACGAACCGCATTGGCACACCGATGCCAATGAATGGCATTATGTGTTGAAGGGGCGAGCGCGGGTCACACTGTTCGCGCCCGACAAGCGCGTCGCCGTGGCCGAGCTTTCGCCGGGTGAGTGCGCTTACATACCCCGCAATTGCGGACACTCAATTCAAAACGTGGGTCCGGAAGACGTTGAGATCGTTGGCGTGCTGGACAGCAGCACTTACCACGAAAGCTCGCTGTCCGATTGGTTGGCGAAAGCACCACGTCATCTGTTGGCAAATAATTTTGGCATACCGGAAAAGGCCATCGCCAGCTTCAACAAGAAACGCACGGTGATTTCTTCGCCTGTCGCCCCAGCTTAACACCGGCGAAATCCGACCGAAGCACTGCTATCGGATTTCATGTGAGCGACCACATTTCGACACTGCACGCTGAGTCCAGGACGATTGCCTTTGAAAAAATTCGATCCCGGTTGCCTCTTGGAGTATTTATCGTGTTCCCATTGCTTCGTATGTGTGTCCTTGGCGCGGTCCTACTCTTAACCATCATTTCCACAGCATGGGCCGCGGATCAGACGGTCACCCTGAACTCGGCGCCGGGTCGGCGCTCACGCTTGAGAGACCATTCAAGACTGTCTTGGTCGGCGATCCGAACATCGTGAATGTTCATACGCATAGCGACCGGTTGGTCATTCTCGAGCCGTTGCATCCCGGAGAGACCAACCTCGTTTTCGTTGACGAGGAAAGCATCACGATCGCCAACATCCGAATCGTAGTGAGTAGCGCAAGTGCCGTCATAATTAATTACCGAGATCGCATCGCTTTCTCGTTTCGATCAAACAGTGATATTCGCAAGCCGTGCGTCGATCACTTCCGTTCTATCCCGGAAAGCAGACACCTTCAGAGGCTGTCGGCACTTAGCATTTGTGCCTATAGCGGAACCCCGGTAAGTAGAGCGATGTGTGAAATGGTTCACAGACTTGTCAGAGCCTGAGTTGCTAGGGAGAAGGGCAACTGGGGCGAGTGGGGGCTTCAAACATTGAGTGCGGAATGACCTTTAGTCATGACGAGCCCCCATGGCCGCGTTTTGAAATTATTTGCGTCAACAAACCTGACCGCCAAAGTCTCGTGGAACATATCACACATGTTGGGGGGTATGGGGCGGGACAATGGACGCTTCCTGTAGAGGAAGTCATTCGTCGCATCGAAGGGCGAGTTGAAGGCTTCTTCGTCCGCGTCGGAGCCAATGAGGCAGACGTTTTCGTGGTGTCTCCTATCGGACGAAGGAAACACATCCGCACAAATCCGGATTTAACGAAATTAGATAATCTACTGAGCCTTCCAGACTGCCTGCAAATGTAACGCTAGGGTCCGGGAGTCGAAGCTGTCTGCAATCGTGGTCGTTTCCTTTCACTTGGATGCACCGACGCCCGGGGAAGATCTATCAATCAGGGAAAGTGGCCTCCAACTGCGCGGCCTTACGTCATCCCTTTTGCCTGCTCATCTGCTGCGACAAGGCGTCCGTCTTTCACCTCGTAAGGATCCGCGATGTCGCCCGATCGCTCTACGGCGCGCTCCAGCCACCTAATCGTTTCATCGATCCAGTATTCTTGGCGCTCGGGGTCAGTCCGCGCGTTTTCACGACACACTGAGGCTTGAGCTATACACGCTGCTTTGCGGTCCATGGCTCACCCTGACTTGGTCGCGGGGTCTGGTGATGTCAGCCACTTATCGAGACGCGCCGTGTCCTTAACTTTTCTGTTCGACCCTTAGGTCGCAGGGGCAAACATATCTCGGTCCTCAAAAGCCTGTCTGTTCGGTCGCCGACAGAAAACGAGACCAGGACACCGCCAGATTTGCCGATCGCCGGAGCCGCAACCGGTCGCCCGTGCGGCGGCGCGCTGGATGAGGGTCCATTTGCGCCTGCCAAGTTTGACCGCACCACGGGGCCGTGCGCGCGGCTCTGCCGACGTCCGCTTTGCTGCGCATTACGGACTCAACTCAGACATCGCGCCAGGTCCGAAAAGCCAACTGCGGACATTCCAAGAAGCCGTGGTCGTTGCGTTCCGGCCGGACGCTGCTTGCCATGTCCACTGGCTCCAGCCGGACATATCGCGGCACCGCAATAACTGACGCTATGTGCCATAACCTGACATCAGCCGTCCACGCTCTCACATTCCCGGTAATTAAATTAGCGCGTATAACATGCTCGTCCGTTAGATTTTTTCGTTCAATTCGCTGTGGCTCTGAAGTCCGCCATCGCAATCGGCGAGTAATTTTGAACCATTTAAAATTCGGTGGACCCATGGAAAAGCCAAGTGCTGAAGACGTCCGCTCCCGCGGGTGGATAACGAGCCTGCTTATTGCGGTTCTATTGTTATCGCTGCCGCTGGCGGTGTGGCTCGATTTGACCAATCTCGCGGAGGCCGCCCTGCGACGCCAGGCATCGGACCTGAATTCCGTGATCACGAGCGTTCGGGGATATTACGCCACTAACGTCGTCGGGCGCGTTCTGGCCAATCCAGGCTCGGTTCAGGTCGTTCATAACTATGAAGCGATTCCGGGGGCCATTCCGATTCCAGCCACGCTGTCACTGGAACTGGGCAAAGTGATCGGCGCACAACAGGAAAACATCAACTACCGTTTCGTTTCCGACTTTCCATTCAAGAACCGCACGCCGCATCAGCTTGATGAGTTTGAGAAGAGCGCGCTAGAAAGTCTGCGCAACAATCCAAACCAAAAGATTGTCGATACCTCCACCTCGATATTCAGTGACAGCGTCCGTCTTGTTGCTCCTGTTGTCATGGGGCCGGCCTGTGTGAGCTGTCACAATGCTCACCCGGAAAGTCCGAAAAGAGATTGGAAGGTCGGCGATGTTCGCGGCATACAGGAAGTCGTTATCACACAGCCGATTGCCGCGAATTTGTTCTCCTTCAAGTATCTGTTGGCGTATTTTGTGCTGGCTGCGGTTAGCGGCATATCGTTCTTGGGCATGCAGCGGCGTCAGGCGATTCGCATCCAAGGGATGAACCAGGAACTTGAGTCCGCCAACGACTTCCTGGCGACCCTGTCCATGAAGATTTCGCGCTACATTTCACCACAGGTCTATAAGAGCATCTTTAGCGGTCAGAAAGAAGTCACAATCCATACCGAGCGAAAGAAGCTCACGATTTTCTTTTCTGACATCCAGAACTTTACGGCGACGACAGAGCGGTTACAGCCGGAACTGATCACTCAATTGCTCAACGAATATTTCACGGAAATGTCCGCGATCGCTCACGAGCATGGCGGCACGATCGACAAATTCATCGGCGATGCAATGCTGATTTTCTTCGGCGATCCGGAAACGAAGGGTGACCGTGCCGACGCTCAAGCGTGCTTGCGCATGGCGTGGCGCATGCAACGTCGGCTTGTCGAGCTGAACGCAAAGTGGAGGGCTCAAGGAATCGAGCAGCCGTTCAAAGCACGCATCGGAATTAATTCCGGGTACTGCAATGTCGGCAACTTCGGCAGCGCTGACCGGATGGATTACACGATCATCGGCGCTGAAGCCAACCTCGCTGCGCGTCTACAATCTATCGCAGAGCCCGGCGGCATTGTCATCAGCTACGAGACCTTTGCGCTTGTGAGCGATGTAATTACCTCACATGCACTGCCGGCGATCACAATGAAGGGTATCAGCCGCGAGGTAATTCCTTATTCAGTCGACAGTATGATAGATACGTCGGCTGATAGAGGTGACGTCGTGATGGAACGTATGCCTGGCTTGGACTTCTATCTCGATCCATCGATTGTGAAGTCGGCAGATACGGAACGGATACGGTCGGTGTTGTTAGGGGCCTTATCATCTCTCGACAAACATCAAGTAAAGCCGGCAGTCTGAGGCTGTGCCTGTCGTAAATCAAATCCGGACATATTGATGATGCAACCCGCCCAGTACAGGTCGACAATTGATGTACCCTGCCCTCTCAACAGCGCGCGGTACTGGCGCATCCTTCTCCATGGATAGATGCGTTCGCATCTCGTTATAATATTTCATGTACGAGAGCAGCAGGTGACGGAGGTGGCGCTCGCTGAATACAATAACGTGGTCAAGGCATTCCCGTCGGATCGAACCGATCAGCCTTTCAGCATATCCATTTTGCCAAGGGGAACGCGGCGATGTTGGTCGGTCGCGAATGCCCATCGATCGAAGCCTTCGGATGAAGACCTCACCATAGGTCCCGTCCCGGTCACGAATGAGATAGCGGGGAGCTTGTTCCCAACCGCATGCTTGCGTGACCTGGTTTGCGATCCATTCTGCGGTTGGATGCGCTGTGACGCCAAACCACAGAATATGTCGCCGGCGGTGCCCCATGATCAGCAATCCATAGAGCAGGCGAAACGAGATTGTCGGCACGACGAACATATCCATCGCAGCGATCCCATCCGCGTGGTTGCGAATGAACGTCCTCCAGCCTTGGGACGGCGGGTCTCGTCGCCTGACCATGTACTTGGCCACGCTGGTCTGGCCGATCTCGATGCCGAGCTTGAGGAGTTCGCCATGGATCCGCGGCGCTCCCCACAGCGGATTGGCAATGCTCATCTCGCGGATAAGCTTGCGGATCTCCAACGGAACCGTTGGCCTGCCACCCCGTGCTCTCGATTTCCAGCGCCAATATAATCGGAAGCCAGCGCGATGCCATTTGACTACGGTCTCCGGCTTAACAATCGCCAGCGCATCGCGAACGCCAGGGCGAAGCCGATAGAGGCAAACAAAAATCAATCGGTCGATGGCGCTGAAGCTTTGTTTCTTAGGAGCGGTTCGCCGCAGAACGTTTATCTGCTGCCGCAACGTCAGAATTTCCGCCTCGAGCGCGGCCCGCGACCGACACAGGTCTGCGACCATCCAAACAATGAGCGGTGCCGTCGCGGGGTTGGTAGGAATTAAGTGTGGCGTAGTCTCCGGGGTGATCAACCTCGAATCATCCGGCGTTGAAGCGTCGGACAGGAGACCACGCCATGACGAGCACTACTACGAAGTCTGATTCTTTGCAGCCTGCGGCCGATATGGCCGGCGATCTTTTCGACAACTGGTTTGATCCGCTTGAGGCCGAAGTGCGGGCTCGATCGCGTGAGTTCATCGAAGAACTGCTCCGCGGCGAGCTCGAGGCGGCGCTTTCACGGCCACGTTACGGGCGCAATCCGATGTCCGGCGGTGAAGGAAGAGCGAGCGTTGCGGGCCACCGCCACGGCAGCCGGACGCGATCGCTGACCGGCACGTTCGGACCGGTCGAGATCGCGGTGCCGCGCGCCCGTCTGACCACTGCCGATGGCAAGACGACCGAATGGAAGAGCCAGACGCTGCGGGCCTATCAGCGGCGCACACTCGCCGCCGACGCGCTGATCGCGAGCACGTATCTCGCCGGCACCAACACCCGGCGGGTGCGTCGCGCGCTCGCGGCCTTGTTCGGCGGGACGGTCGGCAAGGACACGGTGAGTCGGACCTGGCGCAAGGTGAAGAGCGATTGGGACGCCTGGCACACCCGCTCGCTGACCGGGGAGCCGATCGTGCGCCTGATCCTCGACGGCACCGTGGTGCGCGTGCGGCTCGACCGCAAGGCGACCTCCATCTCGCTGCTGGTCGTTCTCGGCGTGCGCGAGGACGGCCAGAAGGTGTTGCTCGCGATCAAGAGCATGGGCGGCGAGAGCGCCGAGGCCTGGCGCACTGTCCTCGCTGACCTCATCAATCGCGGGCTGCGGCGTCCGGAATTCCTCATCGTCGACGGCGCGCCGGGGCTCGACAAGGCTATCGCCTCCGTCTGGGACGGCGTGCCGGTCCAGCGCTGCACGGTCCACAAGCACAGGAACCTGTTCGCACATGCCCCCGAGCGGCTGCATGACGAGATCACTGCTGATTACAACGACATGATCTACGCGGCCACGCCTGATGAGATCGAAGCGCGCCGCAAAGCCTTCATCCGCAAATGGAGGCTCAAGCATCGCGCCGTCGCCGACAGCCTGGAGGAGGCAGGAGAACGCTTGTTCACCTTCACGCGCCTGCCGCCGAGCCAATGGCGCAGCGTCCGCACCACCAATGCAATCGAGCGGCTGCACGAAGAGTTTAAGCGAAGGATCAAGACGCAAACCGTGCTGCCGTCAGCCGATACCGCAGCCATGTTGTTCTGGGCGCTGCTCGCCTCTGGACAGATCAACATGCGCAAGGTCGATGGATGGCAGACGCTCGCCGTAAAGCCTGCCAATCAGCCGATTGACCTCGCAGCCTGAAACGATACCCTCATGTTCCCGGAGAACGCGCCACGCCCAATTCCAACCACTTCCCCGACGGCACCCAATGAGCCTGACAAGATCTCTCATCCCGCAGCAGCATCGCCCGATTCTCCATCAACTGCTAGTCAGATTGAGTTTGCGACAGGGACAACCCTCGAGGATGCCGGCGAGTTCATAACGCGACTTCCGAAGGCTGAATATGAGATGGAGTGGCAGGCGGCTATGGAAGCCTTGATCCTGGTGGTGACGCTGGTCGAAGCGGTGCAGCGCCGCGGCGTGCGGGTTACCGTGGTCTCGACGATTTCGAGCCACCCGCCGATGATCGCCGACGAGTTGCGGCGTCAGGCCGACGTCTTCACCGATCTGGTTGAATTGCAGTCCAAACTCGGCCGCGATCCGTCCGAGCGTCCGGCCCCGCGACGCACAACGCCACCGAGCGGAATATGATCGCGTGGTGGCGTTGGTATTTCCATGGCCAGGCTCTCAAATCCCCCGGCAAGGTTGTTGTCGGCACAAAGCGGGCAAACCGCGGCGCGGCAAGCACGGCCCCCCGCCAGACGGCTTGCGTCCGCTGGGTGTGGACGGGCGGGGCGCCATGCAGGCCAGCTCGACAGGGGCGGCCTAGCCTATTGAACGCCCTCCGGGACCGGCCGACAATTACCCTAAGGGGGTAGCCTTTTACCCTAAGGGGGTAGCCTTTCGGAAATGGCTGACGAGTTCGTTCGGCTGAATTCTTCAATTGCAAGAATGCGGCCTGATGACATCCTGCGGGGACTGGAGAGTTGGACCCCCTGGCCTTTAGAGGGACCACCGCCGAGCAACAACACGGCACGGCGCGAAAGAAGCGCCGAAGTCTGTGCAGAATCGGGAGGCCAACGCTGCACAGATGATCCCCGCATGATGCGGAGATCGAGATCAGCGAAGGTCGCGGACCCAGCAAAAAGCCGCCACCGGGTTGAGATCGGTGACGGCTTCGTGCACAGTGTTGAAGGTCGCTTGGGCCCCACATGCGCCGGCGGGCGATATGCAGGAGAAAGCCTCTCAGCCAACCCGCAGGTTTTCCGCGGACGTTTTGCCCCGGTTCTCCATCTCTTCGTAGCTCACCTTGGCACCCTCATTGAGGCTGCTCAGGCCGGCTCTTTCCACGGCCGAGATGTGCACGAATACATCTTTGCCGCCTTTGTCGGGTTGAATAAATCCGTACCCTTTAGTCGCATTAAACCATTTCACGCTACCTGTTGCCACGTTGCACACTCCTTAAGGAAAAACAATTGTTGCAATAGATTGCTGAAATGTGGGGACTTTAAGATCGGCCACTCGCAGATTTAAAACAGGCCCGCTCTAAAACAGAATTTAATGGTGTCGGGGCTGATTGCAGAGCCAAAATCAAAAGTGTGCCGGGCGCCCCCGGCACGTCCTTGTGCAAGACGGCCTCAGCTACCCCCTAGCATTACAGTTGTCGTTTTTTGAAGTGGGCACGTTGAGCGGCGGCCTGGTGAGCTCTGCGCCAGAGTGACCATGCGATGATGTGTGCGGGTTGGATCCGCTTTCGGGCGAGCCTGATGGCGATGCGGCGGACTTCCTGGATTGACCAACGGATCAATGACGGATTGGCGATATTTTGAGTTTTGCCGTGGTTCGGCGTTTCGTTTTTTTGGGCGGCGGCGAATTGGCGCGATGGCGGATCACCGCCATCATGGCGAAGGCGAGCATCACCAGGGAAACGTGGCGATGCCACCCATGCCAGGATCTGCTCTCGTTGTGATCGAGCCCGAACTCGTTTTTCGCGGTCTCAAAGCTGTCCTCGATCGCCCATCGATGGCCTTCGACCGCCACCAGCGTTTCGATGGATGTTCCAGCTGGACACCAGGTGGTGAAGAAGGCGAGATCGCCATCGGCGATATGACGACGGATCAGCAGACCTCGTGTCCAAAGACCATGATTTGCGCTGTAAAATTCTTCGACCTCGAGATCGGCCAATTCGAGATAGCACCAATCGTGCAGCCGCGGTCCTTTGGTTCCGGCCCCTGCCGACAGGCGTTTCCAATCGGACGCGCGCCGCGTCCGAGCGATGTCCGCGGCCTTGCCGGCGACCGATCGCCGCTTGCCCCAGGATCGAAATACATGAGCGCTGCTGACCCCGAGCACGTAGCCTTTGCCTGCCCGGCGTAATTGCTGTTCGATATCGCCAACACCGTAGACAGTATCACCAGCAACCCACTTGAATGGTACAGACGCGGCTATGGCGCGTGCGATCATGCTCGTTGCAAGCTTTGGCTTGGTCGCAAAGCCGACACCGGGAGGCACATATGCGGCTTCCAGACGATCTGGATCGTCGGTCCATTCCTTCGGAAGATACAGCGCGCGATCGATGAACGCATGACCGTGGCGCGACACGTAGGCGGCGAAGACGCCGATCTGGCAGTTCGTGATCTTGCCGGCGGAACCAGTGTATTGCCGTGCCACCCCGCACGACGCCTTGCCTTGCTTGAGAAAGCCGGTCTCGTCGATCACGAGCACCGCATCGTCATCCGCCAAATGCTCGATGACATAATCGCGGACGATATCGCGCAGACCATCAGCATCCCAATCCCTGCGACCCAGGATCGCCTGTTGCCGCCAAGGACCGGGATCGCCAGCTGCCTCCGCGCGCATCCAACCGGTCTTGCGTTGCTCATCTCCGAGCAGGCTTTCCAGAAACAAGCCTGCATTCCTCGCAACACGATCTTGATTGAACAACGGACGTATCCGTTTCTTGATCTCACGAAGCGACGCCGCCCACAGCGCAAGCGTCTCTTCAATCGACGCTGGCCGCGTCCACGATCTTCGAATCATGGTTGCCCATGGATTCAGAAACCTGCATAAAAGGCAACTGTAGTGCTAGCTGGGGCCGTCACTGAGCAGTCATGTGGCCGCCGGCCAACGAAACCATTTTACCGGCCGACGAAGCGGTCGTGAAACAAAGGCCGATTATCAGAGGTTTCTAACAGTAAGAGAAATCAGGACGCGTCAGATGATTGAAGCGGTTGCTGCAATTCTCGGTTTGTTTAGCGCCAGCGTATTTCTTGCTCATGCGGTTGACGCGTATCGCACACCATAGGCCGCCCGGCATGAAGCGAGGCGAGCGCGACCACTTACTGCCATCCGAACCAGACAAGGCCGAAACCCACGGCTACCATGCCCGCGCCGTAGTCGACCATTGCTGCATTGTGCGGCCATGTGAGCAATCCTGTTCCTCGTGCGAAGCAGAAAAGCCCAACAGCAACAAACAGCGGGCCAACGACCCGAAGGACGATCTTCATGACAGCACCCTCGCGGCGCGATCAACGACGGCGATATTGATCGAGACCAAGAGAGTCGCAATAGAAAAACCCGCCGGCGTGAACCGGCACCCTCACCTCTCCTCGTACGGATGCACCCACCGATAAGGCATAATCTCGGCGCGGTTCGGTCAACTTGATTCTGTGAACTGGGGTAACCCGGAGGGCGGCGAGCACGGCCCCGCTACGGCGGGCGCGTCCACGGGGGTGGACAGGCGGGACCGTGCAGGTCGCACGGTGGCGGCCATTTTAATTAATCGGCGACCTTGACAGCAAAAAGCCGCCACCGGGTTGAGATCGGTGACGGCTTTCGATTTCGCACACAATTACCACCAGAAGGTCAGGCTTGATCCTGACGGCTTCCTGGTTAATGACGGGTTACTTCAGCGAGCTGTTGATCGAGGTAAACATGCCGTTCAGGTTGCTGCCAAGGCCATTAACGACGGCGATGATCGCGAGGGCGATGCCTGCGGCAATGAGGCCATATTCAATGGCCGTAGCAGCGGATTCGTCCTGCAGGAAGCGGGTGAAAAATTTGGGCATCCGAAACTCCTGGTGAGCGAAGCCTCAGATGTACCGACCACGGCTTGCAATCCGGTTAAATCAATGGAAAAAAATTAAAGAAAGACCCGCCGGCGAGAACCGGCGGGCTGTCTCATTTACGCGCTCGGCCGCGTGAGGGATTGCGCCAGCGCAAGCCCGACGAGTTGCCCAGATCGGCCGCGGTAGTGACCGACAACGATCTCCGCCTCAGCGTAGGCGGTGAGCGCGCGGGCCTGAACGAGCGCGCCGGCCATTGTCTGAGGCTCGATATCGCAAGCCTCATAGGCCATCTTCTCGATCTCGTAAGCCGCTTCCCACTGGCTCGCCTTCGCGTCCGGTAAGCCTGATTGTTCGATCGCCGCCTCGCGTTCGGCTTCGTATTTTCTCGGCAGTGTCAATCAGCCTTACGAGCTTCTTGCCGAACGTCGTCCGCCGATCGCAATAGAGGGTCCCCCGAGCAATAGCGGCTTTCGTTTCCTCGGAATTGAGAATTCGCCGGGGCAATCGCGCACACTTTGTGCCATCCACGGTGAAAACATCGTGCAAGATTTCCTTGCCTTCGACGTCGCACTCGCCGGTGGTACAGCCCGCCCGGCGAGCCCTGCGCTCCCGATGAAACCGTTTTCCAACACCCACGAAGTCGTCCGGAAACCGATGCGGGCCTAGCCTCTCGGCTGATCAACAACGGGGCTGGATCGTCATGGCCGTCATCCTCAGCGCGATTTACCGCCATTTCCTCAAGGCCGCCGTCTTCGGCATGGTGGCGACCCAGGGAGTGCGCCGATGATCGAGATCGTAACAGCGCTGCTGACCTGCCTCAGTGTCAGCGTTTTCCTAGCCCACGCCTTCGACGCTTATCGCACGGGCTAGAGCCACGAGGCCGAGGCCCCCACGCATTTCTATTTTTGAACCTTTTCCGAGGTTCGAGGACCTATCCACGAAGCGCGAGGTCCCTATCCCCGCTTCCCCAAAGAAAGCCCCGCACCCCCAGGCGGGGTTTTCGCTTTTCGTGCGCGATATGGTGCCCTGGCGCGGCCGGGGAATCGTTTAAGCTGAGCCGGGCCGCGTAAATGTCAGAACCCTGCAAACCAGGATTTTTGTCTCATGGGCGATCAATCAAGATTCGAGCGTCCACCAGGACCTGATCGCCACTCTCGGAGAGGGCGTATCTTCGTCCTGACGTTCCTGGCCGTCGCCTTAATCGTACCTTTGGGCGTTTACGAAACCATTCCTGTGAAGCAGCACAAAGCGACCGCATCACCACGACCACCAGATCCGACTGCTCAGGCGATCCATGACCTGCAGGCGTCCCTGCAGCAAGCCGTCAGTCAACTGAGGGCCCTTCAGCAAACGGTCTCATCCGATCGGGCCGAGATTAAGCGGTTGTCCGACGACGTCACCGCGCTGACCGGTAAACTTGAAGCCCTGCAACAATCTTTCGCAAGCGCTCAGCAGGCTCCTGCAGTTCAGCCAACAGAGCCACCAAGGCAGAAGCGCGCAACAGCCCGATAACCCTATGACGGAATCACCCCGCCAAGCGCCCGAGAGAGTCGCTGGTGTGGGTCGGATTTGCTGGCTGTAATGGTGCCGGGCGATCCCGGCCACCGCGGGGCCAGCCAGCGGTGCTTATTCGCGGACGGTTAAAACCCGGGCAATGTCCCCTGATCTTCCGACCAGTCGATGACCTCGAACATCATTCCGCGCTTGAGCATCTCCTGTTCCAGATCGGCGGCGTGTTTTTTCCAGTCGGGTGTCTCCCGAACGCGGAATTGGGTTTCCATGTCCTGTCGTGTGAGTGCATCGTCAGCCGCCAAGGCGCCACGCGCGGCCTCGTACATCATGGTGAGGCTGTCGTTCGTGAACGCTTGATAATTCATCGGGCCGCCCACCTCACGGAAAAACCGCCGCTGGGGTTGAGATCGGCGACGGCCCTTGATCTCAGCACACGTGACCACCAGAAGGTCATGACGAGGGTGCGCCGGGAAGGTTAATCGGTGGTTACCAAGGGGCTGCTTTCGTGCGTGCAGTATTGATTTCGCGCGCCGGTTGCGCTTGGATGGACGCCGGTCGGGGGATCATCACGCCGGCGTAAGCATGCCATTCAAGCCGTGGGTAAGAAACATCTCGCCGCTCGCTTGGTGCCTCGGCGCATCGGCAGTCGCCAACATCATCACGATGATGGCGGTCCTCTACCTCGCGTTCGGGACGCCGAAGGTTTACGTCCGCGATGGCTCGAATAGCGCACACATCGAGGGTTCGCCGGTCCGGGTGCCGGTCGTTCCTCGATAAACTGCGAGACCGCGGCGAACGGCCCCATCATCTCTCCTTGGTCCGGGTGATTCGACGGTATGCGTATCCACATCCGCGATCGGCAGTGGCTGGGATCCGTTCCGAACCAACCTATGGCGCGATTTGCCGCCACTGAGGGTCGAAACAGGCCAGTACCAGCCAGTACTAATCCGAACTGGTTACTCCGGAAGGCCCCGCCCTGGGTGAACAGACAAGTGCTATCGTAGCTCCATTGTGCGTGTTGCGTTCGGCACAATAAGCCCTCAGCGGCCTCAGCTCACCCCAAGTGCTGGGGCCGTTTATTTGGCTGGGGGAAATCACAATGAGGCCCTGTCTTCCGGGGCTTTCGTCTTTCTGTCATCTGCATAGGGCAGACTTATATGTTGCCGGGATTTAAGGACCCGGCCAGGGAAATGCCGACGCCGCCAAGCGAATATATTCCGCTCCGGGCGGCGTTGCGCCGCCGCCGACCCGCCCTATTTTTTGCGGCGGGGTGGCAATCTGGAATGAAAGGGAATTCAGTAACCGCACTCAGAGGATAACGGGATGATCGACGAAACGGACCATTTGCGCGCCCGCCGGAACAACGTTCGCCGCTATCGGCGGTTGCTTCAAACCGAACTCACGGAGCTAGAGCGCCGATACATCGAAAGGCGCCTAAACGAAGAGAAATCGGCAATGGAAAGCCTGACGTCATCGACCGTCCCCCTTCAAAATCCCAGAACCGATTCCCAAATTTCCGCGCACAGCTTAGCTGCAGAAAAAAACCCGCCGGCATGAACCGGCGGGCTGTCTCATCTGCGATCGCGCAGAAAGATTCCCGCTATCGTGATTTCTACGTGGGGCGCAACGTGAACGTTAACCGGTTGCCGGAACGGAACAGATACACGCATACCGAGTGAAGCCCACGGGCGTGAACTGGCGGCCTCTCATCTCATCGTCCGGACGAGTTTACTTGAACATCGTCTTGACCGCCTGCCAGAACGATAGGCCTTCCCGGCGTTGATGCTCAGCGGTTGGCGCCGGCTGTTGGCGCTCACCGGATCGATCAAAACTGCTTCCAATCGCGCATGCTTCTCCAGGTCGAGCCTCTCGGCCTCACCGCGATCCGACTCATACTTGTCGACAGGAGTGAGATTGGCTTTCTGAGCCATTGCTTACCCTCCCCTTTTTCCGTGAACAGAAGCCAAACGGGTCCCTGGTTGAGTTCGTTCCGTGGGCGCTCCCGAAAACATGCACCCTAGACGTAAAGGCGTGATCTCGCGCGTCTCGGTCAGCTTGATCATATGCACCGGCGGCGCGTACCGACCTTTGCGGCACGATCGGAATTTCAGCGCTGCTTCGAACTTCCAGATAGGGGTATTCCGCGGCCGTCGTAGGGGGTGTGCGACCGGTGGACGCGGGGCGGTGGTGCGCGTCGACACGAGGCAAGCGGCGCGTGCACGATAGGAGGACCAGGCGCAAACCAAAGAGGCACCGCCATGAGCGAGTTCACGAAGGCACCCGAATTCATCCATGTGGAGCGCCTGCTCGAGGCGCCGGTCATATATTTCGACGCAGTTCCAACCGCCGGATTCCGAGGACCCTTGCTGTCGGTGACGCTTGCGCTGATCGTCGGCGAGGCAGTTTCGAAAACTAACACGGAAAACCATATGCTCGCGGTGGGTAATTTGCGCATGACCACGGCAGCCGCGGAGCAGTTGCGCGACGTCTTGGGCAACGCACTGTTGGCGGCGCACAGCCTATACCGGGACCGGCAAACTGATTGTAAATTTCGGCGGCGGCAGCATGAGCTTCACTCATTCGCAACCTTTCGGACACCGGCGCCGCGATCGAGGCAGCACCAAACGGTGGATGGGAGTCGCGTTCGATTGACGTCCGAAAAACAAACCCGCCGGCGTGAACCAGCGCGCCCTCATCGCTCCTCGTCCGGACGCACCAACTTGCAAGGCGTGATCTCGCGAGTTTCGGTAGTCGATCCTCTATCTTTCGTGCGGGACCTGTTGTGTCCAAAGTTTGATGTCGGGAAATCTTGTCATGAGCGCGGTCCTCAAAAACTGAAAATGTCCGATGGTCACTCCCAGCTCGTTCAATCGCCGCTGCCCATTTGCGATCTCGGTGTTGAGCAAATTCTGGCAATGATCGTCCTCCGGATCCCGGGTTAGATACTCATCGGAGTCATTGCCCATGGTTACTGCGGCTCGCGCCAGTACGACATCGATACGTGATTTCAGGCCAGCTTGCTCGGCCTTTGCGCCGTCCAGCGCATCCTCGATAGAACGAAAAACAGATGCAGCGCGAGCATGATCGGTTTCGGCGTCTCGGCCGGCCGATCGCGCCTTGAAGTAATTATCAACACGCGCCTTTAGAAATGATTGAAACATTTTCGCGCTTCCTCAGGATAGTTGGCCGGATCGACTAGAGCGACCGATAACGACAATCTCAAGGAAAAGCCCGCCGACCCTACCGCTCCTGGTCCGGATGAACCCAAACGTAAGGCGTGATCTCCCGCGTCATGGCGCGTCGACCTTTCTTGCAGGGAAGTGCGGCCCGGGATGCTCATGGCGCGATGTCCTCGATCTCCAAGCGGTTGGTGAATTTGATAAGGCGCATTTTCAGGTTCTTGGCTTTCGCGATGCCGTGGGCGGCTTCCATCACGCCTTCCAGGCGCTCAGCATCGGCGGCGATCAACGGCGCGTATTCACCGGTCACTAGTTTTGCCTGAGCGACAGTTTCCAGACCGGCCTCGTTGATGTAGGTCACGAGCCAAAGCTGATTGATGCGCTGAATGCCGTCAGGAGAAGTCATCTTGAAATCAATTTGATGTTGATGGATTGGCGAACTGAGAGCTGCCGCCAAACCCAGCACGGCGAGATGCGGGAAAATGCTCATTTGCCTTTACACCCTCTGAAAACTAGGCCGAGTTGGAAATTTTTGAACCAATAGCGACAACCTAGAGCGGTCGCGCTGTACACCGCAAGAAAAACCCATCGGCGCGAACTGGCGCCCTCACCTCTCATCGTCCGGATACCCAATGAAAAAGCTCAAGGGGCTATGCCATCCAAGCTGGCCCGCGACCAATCGACAATTCGCGGTGCGTTGTAGATCCTAGCCGGACTGCTTGACTTCCTGAGCGACCAACTTCGGTCGTGATTTGGAGAGCCAAAATGTCTGACGATTTGAAGTGCAAATACTGCTTTGGAACGGGCCAAAAGGTCGAGATAACACCCGCTAGATGGGGCGAAAAACTACCGCCCTACCAGCGGTGCCCTAGTTGCGGCGGGAAGGGCATTCCGCCCAAGCCGGTCAAAGTCTACCGCCGGCGAAAGTCAATGCGGCGCGTTACCTGACAAATAAAGAGCCCGGTGGCCTTATGGTCGTCGGGCCTTTCGGGCAAAAACCCATCGGCGCGAACCGGCGCCCTCACCGCTCCTCGTCCGGATGCACCCAGAGATACGGCGTGATCTCGCGCGTCTCGGTCAGCTTGATCATATGCACCGGCGGCGCATAGCGACCCCTTGCGGCACGATCGGCATTTCAGTGCCGCCTCGAGCTTCCAGATCGGCGTGTCCCGCGGCCGGCGGACGTGTTCGAGGGGAATACTAGCCTCGGTTTGGCAGCGATGACATTTGACCTGCAGCCAGCCGTAACCGCCGCTGAGCCATTGCGCGATCGTCGGCGACGGCTGCGCCGGCCCGCCGTAGCCCTCCATCCGGATCGACCAGGCTTCGGCTTCGGCGCGGTCCGCCTCGCGGATAGCCTTCCTGGCGGCTTCCCGTGCGCCCTCAGCGCGTATGCGCCGCGGATACTGCTGCCGAAAATGACCTCGCGCGATTTGGTGCTCATGGCGGCTAGTACAGCGGCCTTTGCGGCGGCCAGCAATCCCACTAGGATTTCAGGATAGAAACAGCCCGGCTACACTACTGCTTATGTCGATGCGACTTTCCACAGCAACCCACAGAATCAGGACGGCTTGGCGTGAGGCCACCCGAGATGAAATGCACGCTCTGCGAGGATAGCGGCTGGGTCTGCGAAAACCATCCGGGGCGCCCCTGGGAGGGCCCGCACGCCTGCAATTGCGGTGGGGCCGGAGCGCCCTGCCCGTGGTGCAATAAACCGGAAGATGACAATCCGCCGCGGATGCCGAAAGGCTTCATGACCGACTTCGACAGGAAGGGCTGGCGCCATTAGCAACCAAGGTTGGTCGCGCGAATTCGACGAGCCGGTTTTGCTGCCCGGCGGCCGAACACTTCGCACCCTCCACGACGCGGCCACCTACATTACTGGGCTTCCAAAAAAAGAAGCCGCGCTGCCGCAGTGGCAGG
The DNA here is from genome assembly GCA_963761895.1 of uncultured Alphaproteobacteria bacterium. Taxonomy (GTDB): domain Bacteria; phylum Pseudomonadota; class Alphaproteobacteria; order Rhizobiales; family Xanthobacteraceae; genus Bradyrhizobium. The sequence goes on along the minus strand of CAVXIL010000003.1, from coordinate 2,255,488 downwards.
CCGCGATCGAGGCGCTCATGCTCGTCGCCGATCGCGGCGGACTCGCCATGTTTGCTCGGATCGGCGTGATGAGGGCTCTAAACCGACATGTCGAGCGCGTGTTCGATCCGTCACGGAAGGAAAAGCATTGGGGCGGCCGCAAACTCGCGCGCGATCGATGAAGCAGGAAGCCGTCGGGGTCGCAGCATGAGTCAAGGATGAGCGTTGGCGCCATCGGAGCAACTGGCTGGCGTCCCGTTCGGTGGGATGCACACCCGGTATATCCACGGCTCGACTTAGCCGCCTGCCAAGTCCGGTCAAACTGACGATGTCCGTTCATCGGGGTGGAGCGGACTCTCTGCTAATGGCTCACCACTTCCGAGTTTGACCCATTTCGGAAATGGGCCCCCCATAAAATAGTTCATTCAACCAGCCCAAACGTCTTCCAGATTTCGGGTTTTGGCCGTTACAGTTCGGCGTTCTGACGCTAAGGGGCGGACATGAAGCGACGCGAGTTCATCACACTCATCGGCGGTGCGGCTGCATCGCCGCTCGCTGCGCGAGCGCAGGCGCCAACCGGAAAAATCCATACCGTTGGTATACTGTGGCACGCTGGCAACCGGCAGGGAGAAGAGCCGAACTTCACGGCCTTGATGGAAGGGTTCGACAAGCTCGGGTATGTCGACGGCAAAAATATTAGGTTCGTGCATCGTTTTCCAAACGAAATGCCCGAACGCTTCAGTAGCATGGCCGCCGAATTGGTGGCGATGAACCCCGATGTGCTGATCGGTATTGGCGTTACCGTCGCGCCCTATTTGAAAGCGGCGACTTCGACCATTCCCATCATCTTTACCCTTGTCGCCGATCCAGTTGCAAACAAGCTCGTGGAGACCCTTGCCAAGCCGGGGGGCAACGCAACCGGGCTTATGCTATTTGGTGCCGAACTCGGCGGATTGCGCTTGCAGTTTCTGAGGGATGCGGTTCCGGGGCTTTCCCGTGTCGGTTTCCTCTTCAATCCCAACACCCAATTGATCGGATCTTATCTCGACGAAGCAACGGCCTCAGCGGCAAAGCTCGGGCTGTCGCTGCAACCGTTTCCGGCTCGTACCGTTGAGGAGATCGCGCCGGCATTCGTCACCATGGCTAAGGCGGGCATGCAGGGCGCCAGTATCACGCCCGAAGGCGTGTTCTTTCAGGGCCGCGCCATCATGGCAAAGGCGGCGCTGGCGAACCGTCTTCCGACCATTGTCTGGTCGCGCGAAACATTCTCAGCGGGTGCATTCATGTCATATGGCCCGGATCTACTCGACATTCTTCGCCGCACGCCAATATACGTCGACAAGATCCTGAACGGCACGAAACCTGCGGACCTCCCTGTTGAACAGCCGACCAGATTTTATCTTCTCATCAATCTGAAGGTCGCCAGAGACCTCGGCATTTCAATCCCGCCAGACTTACTGTTGCGAGCCGACGAGGTGATCGAATAACGCCGCGTGCATTGTCCGTTCCTGGCACTCAGCGGACACGGCGCGATGTCCGACTTGAGTCCGTAACGCGCTTCAAAAGCAGACATCGGCGAGCGCAGCACCGGCCTATTCGGCTTGCCGCCGCCTCATTCACTGAAAGTTCTGGTTTTTCGGTCTGTTCCTATCCGTCCGTGGGTACTGGCCCCTTTCCATCCCCTGACAAGGTGAATGGTCCCTTTTGATTTTTGGAGTGGTCCCCTTTAGATTGTTAAGGTGCTTGGGGGGAGAAGACAAAATGCCGAGAAACCGGCTGCCAAAGGTCGAGAGCGAGAGGTTGCGCGCACGGGCTATCAATTGTCACCGCCTGGCTGCTGGCGCTGACCATCCGGAGTTTGCTCTGAAACTATCCGCACTCGCCAAGGAGTATGAAGCCAAGGCCCTCCGCGCAGAGGTCATAACGGCCCAGCCCAAGGAGTAAGGCCGCCTCAGTTGGCGGCCCTCTTTCAGTCGCCACCACGCCGAACTGCCCTCATTCGCCCGGCACGACAAGGAAACGGCCCCAGCTTTGGGCAGGGACAAGCTGGGGCCGCAGTTTAGATAGGAGGAGTGCCGCATGGTGCCGTCGGGGAAGTGGTTGGAATTGGGCGTGGCGCGTTCTCCGGGAACATGAGGGTATCGTTTCAGGCTGCGAGGTCAATCGGCTGATTGGCAGGCTTTACGGCGAGCGTCTGCCATCCATCGACCTTGCGCATGTTGATCTGTCCAGAGGCGAGCAGCGCCCAGAACAACATGGCTGCGGTATCGGCTGACGGCAGCACGGTTTGCGTCTTGATCCTTCGCTTAAACTCTTCGTGCAGCCGCTCGATTGCATTGGTGGTGCGCACGCTGCGCCATTGGCTCGGCGGCAGGCGCGTGAAGGTGAACAAGCGTTCTCCTGCCTCCTCCAGGCTGTCGGCGACGGCGCGATGCTTGAGCCTCCATTTGCGGATGAAGGCTTTGCGGCGCGCTTCGATCTCATCAGGCGTGGCCGCGTAGATCATGTCGTTGTAATCAGCAGTGATCTCGTCATGCAGCCGCTCGGGGGCATGTGCGAACAGGTTCCTGTGCTTGTGGACCGTGCAGCGCTGGACCGGCACGCCGTCCCAGACGGAGGCGATAGCCTTGTCGAGCCCCGGCGCGCCGTCGACGATGAGGAATTCCGGACGCCGCAGCCCGCGATTGATGAGGTCAGCGAGGACAGTGCGCCAGGCCTCGGCGCTCTCGCCGCCCATGCTCTTGATCGCGAGCAACACCTTCTGGCCGTCCTCGCGCACGCCGAGAACGACCAGCAGCGAGATGGAGGTCGCCTTGCGGTCGAGCCGCACGCGCACCACGGTGCCGTCGAGGATCAGGCGCACGATCGGCTCCCCGGTCAGCGAGCGGGTGTGCCAGGCGTCCCAATCGCTCTTCACCTTGCGCCAGGTCCGACTCACCGTGTCCTTGCCGACCGTCCCGCCGAACAAGGCCGCGAGCGCGCGACGCACCCGCCGGGTGTTGGTGCCGGCGAGATACGTGCTCGCGATCAGCGCGTCGGCGGCGAGTGTGCGCCGCTGATAGGCCCGCAGCGTCTGGCTCTTCCATTCGGTCGTCTTGCCATCGGCAGTGGTCAGACGGGCGCGCGGCACCGCGATCTCGACCGGTCCGAACGTGCCGGTCAGCGATCGCGTCCGGCTGCCGTGGCGGTGGCCCGCAACGCTCGCTCTTCCTTCACCGCCGGACATCGGATTGCGCCCGTAACGTGGCCGTGAAAGCGCCGCCTCGAGCTCGCCGCGGAGCAGTTCTTCGATGAACTCACGCGATCGAGCCCGCACTTCGGCCTCAAGCGGATCAAACCAGTTGTCGAAAAGATCGCCGGCCATATCGGCCGCAGGCTGCAAAGAATCAGACTTCGTAGTAGTGCTCGTCATGGCGTGGTCTCCTGTCCGACGCTTCAACGCCGGATAATTCGAGGTTGATCACCCCGGAGACTACGCCACACTTAATTCCTACCAACCCCGCGACGGCACCTGCCGCATATCGGCACAATTCTGATGTCTGTTCGCAGGACGCCGGTTCCCATTAAATTTTGCTTTAGAAACTGTCCTATTTCAGGTCACATGATCGTGGCACGCCGATTGCTCATTGAGGCTTGCCGGGATTTCAGCACCCGGCCTCGACCTACCAACGCCGCCTAGCGAACATACTCCGCTCAGGCGGCGTTGCGTTGAGTGGCCTATTTTGAATCTGCGAGTGGCCTAATTCGGCCAGTACCCGTGGCCGGTACTGGCCTGTTTCGACCCTCAGTGGCCTAGTTTGAAAATGACGGTGGCCTAGTTTGGTTGTGTTCACTTTGGAACAGAACGTCGTCCGGAAGCATATTAGGATCGGACCTCCATCAAACCCTGCGGTTAGGACCCGCAAAGTCACGACGAGGTTGTGTCATGGATCGCCGCCATTTTAGCCAGACCCAATCACTTGAAGAACTACTTGCCGAAGAAGCGAAGCGCCTGCGAGCTGAAGCCAAATTGCTTCCACCGGGCACGACACGCGATGAGATCATCCGCAGAGCGCGGCAGGCCGAAACCGGATCGCATATTAGCGAGTGGCTGCGATCCCCGGAACTTCGGCCCCCGGAATAGAAGTAAGGCCGCCTCAGTTAGACATTTATGGAACTATACGCTCCTAGGCCCCTTGCCTCATCGGGAAGGGATTGCCTCATGATGATTTACCAAGAGAAAATCGCGCCGCCGCCCGCTCCACCAACAGCGGACGAAGAGCAAATGAAATTGATAGCGGAAGCGATAGCTGACGAAGATCGTTGGGTTAAGAATTTCATTGACCGCTTGGTGGGCGTCGTTCGAGATTTGAAACACTGAAATATGGCCGCCGGTGAGCCGGATTGCTCACGTATCGAGGCCGGACTTGTACTATCGTCCCGCAATGTCCGAACGCTCAATCTATCTCCGCGCCGAAGCCGTGAAGTGCCGAGGGCTCGCTGACAAATTGACCGATCTTCAAACGAAGGCGGAACTTCGTAAGCTGACGTCAGAATACGACATCAAGGCCGATGATATCGAAAGCAAGGAGTAAGGCCGCCTCAGTTGGCGGCCTCTTTAGGGGGACTCTGTCAATCTGCCATAGGGACAAGCGTGGCCTCAAAGGTCAGGCCCGGCGCTTGTTTGGCGGTTCCAGTGCATGATGCCGTCGTCGGCGTAGATTTGCCGGTCAGTGTCAAATTGACCTCGTCGATGCCGAGGCCGAAAATGGATGGCTGCCCTGGCGTGTGCCGTTTCGTGGCAATGAAAGCTGTGAATTTATCTCCGTCTGCAACGTATGACCCGGTGTAGGCGAGCGCGGCGTCTCCGCCGGTCACTTTGCCGTCGTTAAGCTCTATAACGCCGGTTCCTTCTCCCTGCATCATGCAGCGTCCTTCTTCCTGCCGGGTTCTGAACCAAGCAGAATAACTGCCATTTCGAAGCATACGCCACCTAAAGTCCTGTGCGGGCTATCGCGACTGGTACCATCTATAGGTTGCGGGACGGTTACTGATGGGCTTTGCTTTTAACTAATGCAAGGACGCTCGCGGGGCGGCTCCGGACCTTCGCCGATTTCAATTTCCTGATCGTGAATGTGCGCCAGGAGCTGACCTAGGTCGCGCATGTCGAGATAGGCCCCGCAGACCGGACAATTTCCGAAATGATCAGCCTCGGTTTCGGCGATGCCATCAGCGTCAGTGCCGGTGTTGCAAGCAATCGCAATCATTCAATGACCTCATATCCAAAGACGACGCCTTCCGGGTCGTTCTCCTTGAACCACTCATCGGCGAGTTCTGGGTCTGCGAAAACCTTGAGATGATCGGGATGGCCGACATAGTGGTTGGTATTGACGTAAATCCAGACCATCTTTCTTGATCCGTCTGTCATCACAAATCCTCTCGGATGCCCTTGAAGAACGGGTGGCGCACTTTGCCTTCGGCCGATTTCGTCCGGTATTCGATTTCCGCCAGCAACGACGGCTCGACCCAGATGCCGCGATGCGCGATCTTCTTGCTGTAGGGCTGCGTCTTCCGGATCAGGGGCTTGAGCCGCGCCCGTAAATCTTTCGCCGACGCAGTATCGAACCCATGGTCCACTTTCCCGGCATAGATCAGGTCCCTGCCCTTGCGCCTGCCGTCGACTCGTCGCGAAGGTCGAAAGTGCCGCCGTCCAGGATGGATTCGACCTTTACCTGCACGGGTTCTTCGTGACCGACGACGGGAAGTGGACGGTTGTGCAGCAGGGCATGAACGGCGACAAGAAGCAGGCGCGCCGCTACCATTGGCATTCTGAAAACCTGAAGAGCTTCGTCGACGAGCCGCACAGCGCGATCGACGGGCCGGTACAGGGCGAGATCGTCAACTTGACGGACAGACGGGCTGAGAGCTCCCGCGCCAGGCAACTCGACCTTTTGGACGATTTGGGTCCGGATCGCATCGTGTCCGAACTGGCGGAGCTGACGGGCGAAGCTCCGGCACAGGCTCTGCTGCCGCACCTCATCATGCCGGCGCATCACGACGTGCGATCGAGCGATGTGTTCACGCGGCGGCTGCATGGCACACTGGCCGCCGCGGCCGAGCGCGGTCCTGTCGACTTTCCGGATCTGCTGCTGACGCCAGGCGTCGGCGCGCGCACGGTCCGGTCATTGGCGATGGTGGCCGAGGTCGTGCACGGCGCGCCCTACCGCTTCCGGGATCCGGCGCGGTTCTCGCTGGCGCACGGCGGCAAGGACCGGCACCCCTATCCGGTCCCCATCAGGGTCTACGACGAGACCATCCGCGTCATGAAGTCGGCCGTCCGGAATGCCAAGCTCGAACGCGACGAGGAGATGCAGGCGTTGAAGCGTCTCGACGACCAGGCGCGCCGGCTCGAACGCACGGCTGAAGGTCCCTCGTTCGAATCTTTGGTCGCTACCGAGCGCGCCGCGTCGCCGCTGCTAGACGGCCGTTCCGTATTCGGATGGGAAAAGGATCTGACGCAGCCGAAGGCGGCGGGGTCGTCGCGATCGAAGATCTGATGGTGACGATGTCGGGCCGCTGCACGGTCAGGTGCGCGAAAGGCTGATCAGACGGAGACCCTTGGAAGGTCCGCAATTCTCACGAGCCCGTCCTGGCTGGTGAATGTGAGCGTCCGATCGGCACTTTGGGCCTGCGCGACGCCAGAAATCCGATGGGATCCGGTGTCGTATACCGAAACGGTGTCCTGGTCGTCGATCACAAGCCGACGGGTCTCGGGGAAGACCGCGTAGCGGAGATCGTTCTGCGCGCCGACCACGCCGGGCCTCCCCAATCCGGCCGGCCACCAGTCCTCAGACCGGGTCCATGAGCGGTAGCTGACCTCGTCTCCCGCGGAGCGTGCCCCGTCGGCGGTTTCCGAGGCATCCAGATGGGCCGCGATGTCGCTGCAGAGTGCGTCCAGCTTGGCCTTGAGTTGCGTGTTGAACATGTCGCCGACCATCGACATGCCCGGCGACCACTGCGACATCCCGCCGAAGTCGGCGTGGCTGAACTGGGCCATCCGGCCGCCGCCTCTCCGCAGAGCCGCGAGCACGACCTGCACCGCCGCGGGCGAGACCGAATGCTTCTTCGCCATCCGGTCGACCAGATCGCCGTCGTTTGCTGACATTTCGTGATTCCCGATTTTGAGGTTCGACGACGAGATGCTTCAGGCAGAGGAACGCACCTGTTCTGATCCTGCGTCCCCCGACGAGCGGAAACGTTGGTAGGCGCTGATGGCCCGGTTGGATAATGCCAGCCGACAGCGCTCGCCCCGGCGGATCATGGTTTCGATGACGTCTCTGAGAAACCGGCTTGCGGCCGCGCCGTCGCCCAGTTCGCCCGTACGTTCGAGGTATTCCCAGGCAATCTGGAAAGATTCCTCAAGCAATTTGGAAAGTGAGACGGTCATGAGCAAAAAACCAACGAGAACCTTCTGCGTTCCATGTCATCGCCGCTTCGCCGCCCGCTTTCCTTCATCGACCGCAACCGGCTCGGACCGAAAGACGACATCGCCGAACACGTGGGCCTCCGGCGTATCCAGGGCATCGCATACCGCGAAGCGGGGATTCCGCCAATCGCGTCCGAAGGCGTCGTGCATGGATGCGATCTGCCGGGCCTCCACGATGGGAAGCGTCACGTAATCTCACGTCGCGACGGCCAGCCTTTCGGTGTCGCGCGGATATGGGAAAATTGGCGCGATCCTCTGACGGACAAATGGGAGCGGACGTTCGCCGTCGTCACCGTGCCGGCCAACGAACTGGTCGCGCAGATTTACGATCGCATGCTGGCGATACTGCCGAACGATTTGTTCGCACGCTGGCTAAGCGACGAGGCGGATCCCCGCGAACTGCTGGTGCCATTCCCCGCCGACCAGCTTGCGGTTTCCCCGCAACGATCGCGACGCTAGGTGACGTCACGGCTGCCATCCGACGCAGCGTCAGGCAGCCTTGGGTCCTGAGATCAGCCCTCTCTCGGATTCGAGCAAGGTCGCCCTTCGCGCTCATCTCTGTGCTGCTGGAGGGTGGGGGCCATCCGCGAATGTGAGGATCATGGTTGGATGCGGGAGCGCGCCGACCCGCACGCGCGCGAGCCTTTGCCATGGCCCGCGAAGAGCTGTGCCTGTCGTAAATCAAATCCTGACATATTGATGATGCAACCCGCCCAGTACAGGTCGACAATTGATGTGCCCTGCCCTCTCAACAGCGCGCGGTACTGGCGCATCCTTCTCCATGGATAGATGTGTTCGCATCTCGTTATAGCAAGACATTTTCGCCGGATCGAACCGATCGCCCTTTCACAATACCCGTTCTGCCACGGCGATCGCGGCGCGGTTGGCCTATCCCGAATGCCCATCGCCCGAAGGCGGCGGATGAAGACGTCACCGCAGACGGCGTCGCGGTCACGAATGATGTATCGCCGTGCTGCGTTCCAACCATAGGCCTCGGTGAGCTGGCGCGAAATCCATTCCGCCGTCGGGTGCGCAGTCACTCCCAGCCACAGGATTTGGCGGCGATCGTGATGCAGTATCAGTAACCCGTAGAGCAGTCGGAATGAGATTGTCGGAACCACGAACAGGTCCATCGACGCGATGCCGTCGGCGTGATTATCAAGAAACGTCTTCCACCCTTGGGACGGCGATCGCCTTCCCCTCGCCATATACTTTGCAACGGTGGTTTGTCCGACATCGATGCCGAGCTTGAGAAGCCTCGCCGTGAAGCCGTGGTGCGCCCCATAATGGGTTGGCGAGACTGATCTCGCGAATGAGCTGACGGATCTCGAGCGGGGTCGTTGGACGGCCACTGCGCGGTCTTGATTTCCAGCGCCAATACGCTCTGAAGCCGGCACGATGCCAGCGGATCACGGTCTCCGGCCTGACGATCTTCAAAGCGTCCAGCACGCCAGGTGCCAGCCGATACAACCCGGCAAATACCAGACGGTCGATGCTGGTGAAGGTTAGTCGCTGCGGCGATTTACGCCGCAGCACGTTGAGTTGATGACGAAGCGTCAAGATCTCAACTTGCAGCGACGCTCGCGACCGGAACAATCCGATCAGCGCCAACCAAATCAGGCTAACGGCATCTCTCATGAACCAAGAGCATCACCCGATTCGACTGCGCTTACTAGCCGGATTGAGTTTCCGACAAGGACAACCGGAGCCAACCGGTCTTCGCTGGCAACTTTGCTCACTGCACACCGAGGCGTTGGAACAGCAGGTCGGCATGCTGGCTCAGTTCTTTCGCATCACCCTGATGTACGACCTGCCCGGTCTCGATAATGTATACCCGGTCGGCGACGGCCAATGCGCTGTAGAGATTTTGCTCGACCAGCAGGATCGACAGCCCCTCGCGCTTCAGATCAAGAATGATGCCTTCTAGATGCAGCACCATCACCGGCGCCAGGCCTTCGGATGGCTCATCCATCAGGATCAATTGCGGATCGATCATCAGCGCGCGGCCGACCGCGAGCATGCCGCGCTCGCCACCGGACAATTGTCCGCCGCGGTGATGTCGCCGCTCCGCAAGACGCGGAAAAATCCCAAACACGCGATCGACCGTCCAGCCGTCCTTGGCGCGCGCCCCCTTCAGCATGGTGAGATGTTCCGTCACCGTCAGCGACGAAAACAGCCGCCTGCCCTGCGGCACGATCGCGATCTTGCGGTCGGCGATGTCGTGCGGGCGCAGGCCGACCAGACTTTCGCCGCGCCAGGTGATCGAGCCTGAGCGGATCTGCGGCGGCGTCAGCCCCATGATCGAGCGGATAAAGGTGGTCTTGCCCATGCCGTTGCGGCCGAGCAGCGCGACGATCTCGCCGGCGCCGACATCGAGCGAGACACCGCGGACCACAACCGCCTCGCCATAGCCGCTGTGCAGATCGCGAACCTCAAGCATGACGCGGCTTCCCGAGATACACTTCCTGAACCTTCTTGTTGCGACGGATGCCCTCCGGAGCCTCCTCCACCAGAATGCGTCCTTCAAACATGCAAGTCACGAAGTCGACGAGACCAAGCGCGATATCCATGTCGTGCTCGATCAGCACCACGGTGATGTCTCGATCCAGCGACCGGATGATCTCCGCAACCATTGAGCGCTCCGATGGCGACAGGCCGGCGGCCGGCTCGTCGAGCAGCAGCATCGTCGGCGTCGTTACAAGCGAGAGCGCGATCTCGAGCTGGCGTTGTTCGCCATAGGACAATTCCTTGACCGTGACATCGGCACGTTCCGCAATGCGGGCTGCGCCGAGCGCAGCGGCGATGCGCAGCGCTTCGACGGAATCCGTATCGGGCCTCCCGAACAACGAAAATTTGCGCGGCGACAGCCCGCGCAAGGCCAGCACCATGTTGTCCTGCACGCTCAGCGTCGGAAACAGATTGGTGATCTGGAAGGTGCGGGAGATGCCGAGCTGCGCGCGGCGATGCGGCGGCAGCTTCGTGATGTCGTGACCATCGAACATGATCCGGCCGCTGGTCGGCGTCACCATCCCGGCGATGGCGTTGAACAGCGTGGTCTTGCCGGCGCCGTTGGGGCCGATGATGGCACGACGTTGGCCGCGCGACACGGACAGGCTGACGCCGTCGACCGCGCGTAGCGCGTCGAAGGCAACCACAGCGTCTGTCAGCGTCAGGATCGGCTCGGGCACGAGTTTATTTTCCGGTAGAGCATCGTCGGGCGAAGTGGACACCAATGCGATCAATTAAAGTCGAGACGCGACCACTGGGCCGCGTCTCGGTGTCAGCGACGGATCAGGCCTTCTTGATGCCTTGGAAGGTGCGCGAATAGGGCGGCTGCTTCAGGTAGGTCTCCGGATCGTACTTCCAGAACTGCGAGACGTTCGGATAGGAGGTGACCGGAACGTTCCAGAATTTGCCGTCGGTGCGCTTCGCGACCTTGCGGATATAAACGTCGTAAATCGGGTTGCCGTAGGCATCGAGCTTGACGGCCTTGCCGAGCGGTGAGCCATCAAGTTCGGTCTTCAACACGGTATCGATGAAGGCCTCGCGGCCCTCCACCTTGCCACCGATCTTCTTTAGCGCAGCGTCGATCCACATCACGCCGGAATACATCGAGAAACCGTAGAGCGACGGGATCTTGCCGTACTTCGCCTCATATTCCTTGACGAACTTCTGCGTCACCGGATTGTCCGAACCCTCCGCGAAATGCGCCGGCGAGATGATGCCCTCGCATTCCTCGCCAAGCGTCCGGATCACCGACTGGTCGGTGCCGTTCATCGCGGCGAGCAGAGGCGTCTGCGCCTTCAGGCCGAAGCTGGAATATTGCTGGATAAAGCGGGTAGCATCCGCGCCGGTCTCCATCGCGAAGACCGCATCGATCTTAAGGTCGGCGAGCTGGCCGAGATAGGGGCTGAAGTCCGCCGTGTTGAGCGGATGCCAGAACTGCTGCACGATCTCGCCACCGCCTTCGGTGAACACCTGGGCGAGCCCGCCGCACTGCTCGTGGCCGAAGGTGTAGTCCTGGCTGATGGTTGCGATCTTCTTGTAACCCTGCTTCAGCGCCCAATCGCCGAGCGGATGGGTGAATTCACTGGCGCTGTACCCGGCGACGCGGATCACGTTCTTGATACGTTGGCGCTGGGTCAGGTCGTCAGCAGCAATGATCGGAATGAAGTATGGCGTACCGGTGCCCTTGACGTAGTTGGCAACCGCCAATCCGGTATTGGCGAGCAGATTACCGATCAGCATGTGGCAATTACCCTGCTCGACCAGGCGGCGTGCTTTCTGCAAAGCGGTGTCGGGGTTGGAGGCGTCGTCCTCGATCACCAATTCGACCTTGCGGCCACCCATCTCGCCCTTGACCTGATCGAGATAGAACTGCACGCCCTCGACCATCTCCTTGCCGCCCGAGGCGACAACGCCGGTGAGCGGCGCGAGCAGACCGATCTTGATCGGGCCTGCCTGCGCCTGGGCACTGCGCCATGGTCCGACGCCCGCGCCTGCGACGGTTAACGCGGCCGTTGTGTTTTTCAGAAATTGCCTGCGGTCCATTTCGATATCCTTTCGTAAAAGCATTCGATTAACGCACCTTGCGCGTCAGAGTGGCGCGCAGCTTGCCGATGATGCCCTCAGGGGCGAAGATCATGATGAGGATGAAGGTGATGCCGAGCACCATCTGCCAGCGCTCGGTATAGGCGCTGACCACGTTCTCCAGCGCGATGATCGCGGCGGCGCCGACGAACGCGCCAAACAGCGTGCCGACACCGCCGGCGATCATCATCAACACGCCCTCGACTGACTGCGCCAGAGCCACGGTAGACGGGCTGACGAAGTTGTTGAACATCGCGTACAGTGCGCCCGCGACGCCGGCAAAGAATCCGGACACCGTGAAGCCGATGAATAAATGTAGCGGTACGTTGTAGCCGAGGCTGCGCATGCGGCTTTCGCTGTCGCGGATGCCGCGTAGCGTCAGACCGAACGGCGAGCGCACGAACCGCCACATCGCAAATGCTACCACCGCGGCGCTGGCAAGCACGGCCCAATAAAACGTGCTGTTGGTCAGCAGCACCGCCGGACGAACGTCGCCGCGCATACCGTTTTCGCCACCGGTCACCTGGGTCCAGCGCAAGCAGATACCCCAGACGATCATGCCGAGCGCCAATGTCAGCAGCAGGAAGTAGACGCCGGAGGTGCGCACCGCGAGCAATCCGAAGATCGCCGCAGCCACTGTGGCGGCCAACACGCCGGCGGCGAAGGCGACCGCCGGCGGCAGTCCGACATGGGTCGTGGCGTAGACGACGACATAGGTGGAGACGCCGAAGATCGCGCCATGGCCAAGCGAGGTGCGCCCGGCAAAGCCGGCGAGGATATCGATCGACATCGCCAGAATACCGAAGATCAGCACTTCGGTGGCGAGGCCGACCTGATAATTCGACAGCAGCAACGGCAAGGCTGCGGCAGCGACAACAATGATGGCGGCGATGAGCGCTGCGCGTCCGGTCATTCCGGCAACACTCAAATCCCTCGGTGCGAGCGGCGTCGTCATGCGGCCCGTCCAAACAGACCGAGCGGACGGAATGCCAGCAGCACCGCCATGGGACCGAAAATCACGAAATAGGCCAGTTCCGGAAACATCACCTGGCCGAGCGTGTTGAGCAGGCCGACCAGCAGGCTGCCGACACCAACACCGACCAGGCTGCCGCGCCCGCCGATGATCACCACCGCGAGGCTGAATACCAGGATCTCGGCATCGGCCGACGGATACAGCGAGAGGAAGGCGCCGCCCATCAAGCCGCCGAGGCCGGCCAAAGCCGAACCGAGCAAAAAGGTGACAAGGAACACGCGGCGGATATTGACCCCTGACGCTTCCACCATCTCGGCGTCATCGACGCCGGCGCGGATCAAGGCGCCGAGGCGCGTATGATTCAGCAGGAGCCAAAGCGCTGCGAACAGCACGATGCCGGCGACCAACACAAACAAACGATAGGCCGGATAAAATACGCCGAACACACGCAGGCCGCCGCGCAGCGTCTGCGGGATCGGCACCGTAAAACTGTCGCCGCCCCAGATCACCAGGGCCAGATCGTTAAGCACGAACGCAAAGCCGAGCGTCAGCAGCACCTGACGCAGCTCGTTGCCACGCACAAAACGCAGCAAACCCTGGTCGAGCACGAAGCCGATCGCTGCTATGGCAACCATGGCGCCAATGCCGCCGAGCGCAAAGCTGCCGGTCTTTACTGCGACGGTGAAGCCGACGTAACCGCCGAACAGATACAGCGCGCCATGGGCCAGATTGACGATGCGCAGCAACCCGAATATCAACGTAAAGCCGCTCGCCACCACAAACAGCAGTGCGGCGAAGGTCAATCCGTTAAGGAGTTGAAAGATACTCATCCCTGATCCGTGACTACGGCGGTTTCGGTCCCACGGAGAGATACCAGTCGAGGATCTGTTCTCCGGTCATGAACGCGACGTCCGGCTTCTTCCGGATGGTTTCGAAGATACGGCGGAAATATTTCAGGCGATGCGGCGCACCCATGATGTAGGGGTGCAAAACCAGCGCCATGATCCGGGCGGAATCCGCTGCATCGTCGTAGATCTGTTCGAACTGGTCGATGGCGCGGTCGTAATACTCCGAGGCCTTGTGATGCTGGATCAGCATCATCGCGACGTCATTGCATTCCTGGGTATAGGGCACATTGACGATAGGCTTGGTGGTGGTCTTGAGCCAGACTGGTTGGTCGTCCAGCACCCAGTCGGCTACATAATCGTAACCCTCCTCCTTGAGCAGGTCCGGCGTCTCCCAGGTCTCGGTGAGGCCAGGGCCAAGCCAGCCCCGCGGTCGCTTACCGGTCGCCTTGGCGATCACGTCGGCGGTCTTGCGTATGTCCTCGCGCTCGTTCTCCACTTTCTGCATGTTGCGCTGGGTGAAGCCGTGGCCCATGAACTCCCAATTGCGCGCCATCGCCGCCTCGACAATCGGCGGATAGGCCGCGAGCGCCGAGCCGTTGATAGCGAGTACGCCAGGGATATTGAATTCGTCGAACACCTTGAGGATGCGCCAGAAGCCAACGCGGTTGCCGTATTCGTGCCAGGCCCAGTTCGGAATGTCGGGGGTTGGCGAACCGCCGGCCGGCGGCGTCAGCACGGTGCGCGGCATCGTCTGCTTGGCGTCCCACTCCTCGACATTGACGATCACCCACACTGCCATCCGCGCGCCATTCGGGAGCTTCAGCGGCGGACGGGTCGCAATCGGCGAATAGGCAATGCGTTCGGTGGGCAACATGGTCATGCCTCAATTGGAGCGATGGTGATGGTAAGCGACGGCAGCCCGTCGATATGGGCGGCAATCAGATCGCCCGGCACAACGGGACCCACTCCCGCCGGGGTGCCAGAATAAATCAGATCGCCTGTGCCGAGCGTGACTTGCTTCGACAATTGCGCGATCACCTCGGGCACGCTCCAGATCATCTGCCCGATATCGCCGCGCTGGCGCTCGATGCCATTCACCGAGAGCGTGATGATGCTGCCCTTGAAATGCCGCGCATCGCGCGCCGGCGCGATGGTGCCGCACGGCGCGGAGGCGTCGAAGCTCTTGCCGACTTCCCACGGCAGACGCAGATCGCGCGCGTCACGCTGACGATCGCGCCGCGTCAGGTCGATGCCGACGGCATAACCCCAGATATGATCGCGCGCGTCGGCAACAGCAATGTCGCGCCCGCCGCAGCCGATCGCGATCACCAGTTCCACCTCGAACTGAAAATCGGAGGTGAACGGCGGATAGGGCACCTGCGCGCCATTGGGCACTACGGCGTCGCGCGGCTTTTGAAAGAAGAACGGCGGATCGCGTTCGTCGGCTTCCTTCATCTCGCGGATGTGGTCGACATAGTTGCGGCCGACGCAATAGACCCGGCGAACCGGAAAGAAACCGCCGCCCACAACTGGCACTTCGGTGGCCGGGATCGCCGGCAGGACGCGCTGCACCGCGGCGCTCACGCCTTCGATCCCGGCTGCACGGCGGTCTGCCCGTTGTACCAGTCGAGGATCTGCTCGCCATTCCAATGCACGACGCCCTCGAACTTGTTCACGTAGTCGTAGATCGCCTCAAGATACTTGATCCTGAACGGCTGTCCGCTGATGTAAGGATGGATCGCGAGCGACAGGATCTTCGGCCGATCCCTGCTCTCCTCATACAACCGGTCGAAGCTGTCGATAGCGCGCTTGAGCATATGATCGCTCTCGTGGTGCTGCACCATCATCATCGGAATGTCGTTCAACTCCGCGGTATAGGGCAGCGTTACCAGCGGCCCTTTGGCGGTACGGATCACTGTCGGTTCGTCGTCATAGACCCAGTCGCCGATATATTTGACGCCAGCTTCAGCGAGGTATTCGGGGGTCTCCAGCGTCTGGGTCAGGCCGGGTCCGAGCCAGCCCACCGGCCGCTTGCCGGTGAATTTTTCGATCACGCCCATCGAGCGATCGATCATCGCCTTCTGGTCCGGCTCCTTGTGGATCGGCCCCTGCTCATAGGCGTGGCCCATGAATTCCCAGTTGGCATCCTTGGCCTGTTGCGCCACGCGCGGATAATCCTCGCAGACCCGCGCGTTGATCGAGAGGGTCGGCGCAATCCCGAGTTTCTTGTAGAGATCGAAGAAACGCCACACCCCAACGCGCATGCCGTATTCGTGCCAGCTCCAGTTCGGCACATCCGGCAGCAGCGGAATACCTGTAGGCGCTGGCAGTACCTGCCGTGCCATCGGCTTACCGATGTCCCAGACTTCGAGATTGACGATGGTCCATATCACGATGCGGGCGCCGCCCGGCAGCTTCAGCGCCGGACGGTCGACGATGGCGGAATAGTCGCAGCGGTCGCGCGGGATCATGGGGGCGGTCATAGGAAGTTACTCTTCGGTCGGTTGGGAATCTGAGCGGTCATGCAGCACTGTTCCGGCGCGGGGCAAGCCCGTCGAGCGCCATCACCGCGTCGGCGTCCATCACGAAGCCAAAGGCCGTCTTGATGCAGGCGAGGCCCGCGGCATGAAGTTCGGGTCCATCCATACTGTCGACGCAGTCCTCGACCACGATCACCGCGTAATCTCGGACATTGGCCGCGGTCGTTGTCGCCAGCACGCAGGAATTGGTATTCACGCCGGTGATCAGAAGGGTGTTGATGCCGTGCGAGCGCAGCAGGAAATCGAGATCGGTGCCGAGGAAACAGTCGTACCGTTTCTTGGTGTTGACGACGAAATCACGGGGATCCAGCAACCGCGGCATCACCGTGCAGCCGGGTCCACCGATGATGTTGTGACGCATCACGTTCTTGCGGGTGGCGGTCGGGTCCTCGGCGCGGGTGCGCCAGAACGGATTGGCGCGAATTTCGTCGGCGTCGCGATAGGATGTCACCTGATGGACGATCGGAATATCGATGCTGCGGCACCAGTCGAACAGCCGCTGGTTGGCGGCGATGATCCGGGTCGCGACCTCGGGCGTGGTCGGCATGGTCGCCACCGCCATATCGAGATGACCGCGATGCAGGTCGATCGCGACCACAGCGGCCCTGGGATGATCGACACCGAGATTCATTTCGCGCCTCATATCAAGGGATTGATGGATGTTCTCAACAAAGCACGCTGATCGATTCCAAAGCGATCGGCGAGCCAATCGGCCAGCACTTCCTGGCCGATGGTTGGATTGTCGTGCTGGCAGTGCTCGGCGCCGGTTTCCTCGGGGTCGAGCACCCGCATCGTCGCGTCAACGCCATGCGCCCTGGCATAATCGTAGGTGCTGCGCGCCGCGGTCACCGTCAGCACGTCGTGGCCGCCGTGCAGCACCAGATAGGGACAAGCCATGTGTTCGAGATGCCCCTTCAGCGTGAACGGTTTCATTAGCGCATGTGCCTCGGCCATCGTTTTCGCGCCGAACACCCAGCGGATGTGCATGGCAAGACCGAAGTCGTCGCCCTTGGTGCCCCACATGTCGTGCACCGACCAAATCGCGCCATGCGAAATAGCTGCCGCCAATCGCGGCTCGTAACACGCTGCGCGCGCCGCGTAGTAGCCTCCGAGGCTCGATCCGCACAAGGCGATGCGTAACTCATCAACGTCGGGACGCTGTTCGAGCCAGTCGATGCATTTGCCGATTGGTACTTCGCTATCCGCGCGGGTAACGATCTTGTGGCGACGCAGCGTGCCGCCCTGTCCAGGCCCATCAATCATCAGCACCGAGATGCCGCGCTGCAGGCAGCCATGAGCCTGCATAAACCACATCTCGTCCTTGATGGAATCGAGCCCGCCCATGCAGATCAGCACCGGCAATTTGTCGCCGGGAAACGGCGCGCGAATGAAATAGCCGCAGATCGGCTTGCCCGGCTCATAGGGAATCTCGACGATCTCGCCGGGCGGATTGAGGTAACCAATGAATTTGTGCGAGCAGCCTTCCATCTTCTCGAAAGTGGGAAGCCGACGCGGATCGTCAGGTTCAAGATGGAATTCGGCCTGCCGGTAATAATCTGCTGCGCGCAGGAAGCAGTTCATCGCGGTGCGGATATGACCGGACTTTTCTTCGGCGAGCCCGCGATCCCAATTGCGGTCGGCAATCCGCATCCACTCGGCGTGCCAGCTTTCCAGATCACCCGGAATCATCCGCGATCCCGCCTGCATTACCTCGCTGACGCTGCCACCCCCTTCCTGGGTTTCGCCAAGGCCGCGACGGAACTGATAAGCCAGCCAGGGATGTTCCGGCCAGTGATGCCAGCCGAACGGCTCGTAATGCGGACCGCGGTCAGCGGTGATCTGCTCGATTGCGCTCTCGTTGATGCTCGGATTCGCCGTCGCCATCGGACCTACGCCATTTTCACCATCGTTGGAGGGCTCCATGTTTCGTTTGAAGGCAGTACCGAGTCAATGAAAATTACATACACTTTGGCAGCTGCAGCACCACGCCCAGTGTCGAAGCAGGGTAATTATGTAGCTAAGTATGGATTTCTCAGAGAGCTTGTGGTCGAATGCTGCGGCTGCATTTCGAAGTGTACTCACTCAGAGGCAACACCTGCAATGGCAGACCGAGCCCTTCTCGAGCCAACCGGCGGATCGCGCGCTGGCAATCGAGCCCTCTCGGTGATGGACCAGATCCGGGAAGCCGTCCTGAACGGCTCGGTCGCTGCCGGCGAGCGGCTCAACGAAGTTAGGCTCAGCCGGACGCTGGCGGTTTCGCGCACGCCGGTGCGCGCCGCATTGCAAGCGCTCGCGGGCGAGGGATTACTGGATTACGCGCCCAATCGCGGCTTCACCGTGCGCGAATTTCCGCTCGATGCCATTGTCGATGCCTATGAGATCCGCGCCTCGCTCGAAGGGGTTGCGGCGCGGTTTGCCGCAGAACGCGGCCTCAGTCCGGACGAAAAGGCGACGATCGAGCGCAGCCTCCGCGACGGAGACAGATTGCTGGAGCGCGGCTCGTTCGAAACCGGCGATCTCACGATCTATCGCGACATCAATGGTGACTTCCACGACACTCTGCTCGCCGCCGCGCGCAACCGGATGCTGGCCGAGATGATCCGGATCTGCCATCACGTGCCGGTGTCGTCGAGCCGCAACATCGTTGCCTTCGAGTATCGCGACGTTCGCCGCCGCCACGACGATCACCGCCGGATCTATGAGGCAATCATTGCCCGCGAGCCGTGGCGGGCGGAGATGTTGATGCGCGAGCACGTCGCGAGCGTGAAAGCATCGCTGGTCAAATCTTTGACCGAGGGCAGCAGGGACAATGACGCCGACGCTACATCTGCCGGCCAACTCCCTGTGTGTCCCGAAAACTTAAGCTCGGGCGTAGTGGTGGTGAAGTCCGCCAAGGATGGCGTGTGATTTGATGCTTCCGATTCGCTGAATTTGGCGAGTGACCGGCGCATCCTTGTTCAAACAGCAGATGGCGAAGATGCCGCTCGCCGAACAACGTGGTCAAGACATTCCCGCCGGATCGAACCGATCGCCCTTTCACAATATCCGTCCTGCCACGGCGATCGCGGCGCGGTTGGCCGATCCCGAATGCCCATCGCCCGAAGGCGGCGGATGAAGACGTCACCGTAGACGGCGTCGCGGTCACGAATGATGTATCGCCGTGCTGCGTTCCAACCATAGGCCTCGGTGAGCTGGCGCGAAATCCATTCCGCCGTCGGGTGCGCAGTCACTCCCAGCCACAGGATTTGGCGGCGATCGTGATGCAGTATCAGTAACCCGTAGAGCAGTCGGAATGAGATTGTCGGAACCACGAACAGGTCCATCGACGCGATGCCGTCGGCGTGATTATCAAGAAACGTCTTCCACCCTTGGGACGGCGGTCGCCTTGCCCTCGCCATATACTTTGCAACGGTGGTTTGTCCGACATCGATGCCGAGCTTGAGAAGCTCGCCGTGAAGCCGTGGTGCGCCCCATAATGGGTTGGCGAGACTTATCTCGCGAATGAGCTGCCGGATCTCCAGCGGGGTCGTTGGACGGCCGCCGCGCGGTCTTGATTTCCAGCGCCAATATGCTCGGAAGCCGGCCCGATGCCAGCGGATCACGGTCTCCGGCCTGACGATCTTCAAAGCGTCCCGAACGCCAGGTGCCAGCCGATACAACCCGGCAATACCAGACGGTCGATGCTGGTGAAGGTTAGTCGCTGCGGCGATTTACGTCGCAGCACGTTGAGTTGATGACGAAGCGTCAAGATCTCTGCTTGCAGCGACGCGCGCGACCGGAACAATCCGATCAGCCCCAACCAAATCAGGTTAAAAGCATCTCTCATCAACCAAGAGCATCACCCAATTCGCCTCCACTGGCTAGTCGGATTGAGTTTCCGACAATGACACACGCGACCGCTTTCTTCAGGCGGCGCAAAAGGAACTTATCAAGTTTGAACGACGCGAGCGCGAATTTTCCACGAAGGAACGGCAAGAGCGGGCGGCAGAGTTGCGGTTGCAGAATCCCGCTCTGAAAAGCGAACTGCAAAGCGAACTAGAGAGCTAGGCTGCAGCGTCCTTGTTAGCTAACGTAGAGACGTCCGTCCCGTGGCGGGGGCACTGGCTCACTAGCGGCCGGCTCGCGGCACAACAGAACGATCAGATGCGAGCGAAATGCCGTACGAAGCACTTAGGTGTTTAGGCGCGCGTCGCGATCCTTGTCGGTGTTAATGGCAACGGGCTCACCGGCACGGATTAGCGACGATCAATTACAGGCTCGCCGGGCGCCCGATCAAGCGGCGCGTGTGGATGTGCCAATCCGACTGTGCCTGGCGCCGTGTAGTTGTCGACTACCTTTGTATTGACGTTGTATAGCGTCGTTGCAAACGCAGCAGCGATTACGACTGCAAGAGCAACGGCGAAGAGTGTAACTGCAGTTCGGTGGTTGCGTTCGTTACTCATGAGCGAACCTTCTACGGCTGATAGGACCAACGCAATCAATTCCGGCAGGTTCCACCTTCTGCCTGTCGTAAATTAAATCCGGCCATATTGGTGGTGCAGTCCGCCCAAGATTGGGCGACAAAGAATGTGCCCGGCGCGATCGACGGCGCGCGAGACCGGCGCATCCTTCTCCAAAGATAAATGCGTCCTTATCTCGTTGTGATATTTCATGTACGACAGCAGGACATGACGGAGGTGTCGCTCGCCGAACACAACAACGTGGTCAAGGCACTCCCGTCGGATCGAACCGATCAGCCGTTCGGCATATCCGTTTTGCCATGGGGAGCGCGGCGATGTCGGCCGGTCGCGAATGCCCATTGATCGGAGTTTGCGGATAAAGACCTCACCATAGGCCCCATCCCGGTCACGAATGAGATAGCGGGGAGCCTGTTCCCAGCCGCAGGCTTCCGGGGCCTGGTTTGCGATCCATTCTGCGGTTGGATGCGCTGTGACGCCAAACCACAGAATATGTCGCCGACCGTGCCCCATGATCAGCAATCCATAGAGCAGGCGAAACGAGATTGTCGGCACGACGAACATATCCATCGCAGCGATCCCATCAGCGTGATTGCGGATAAAGGTTCTCCACCCTTGGGACGGCGGGTGTCTTCGCCTGACCATGTATTTGGCGACGCTGGTCTGGCCGATCTCGATGCCGAGCTTGAGCAACTCGCCATGGATCCGAGGCGCTCCCCACAGCGGATTGGCAATGCTCATCTCGCGGATCAGCCACCGTATTTCGACCGCAACCGTCGGTCGGCCGGAACGAGGTCGTGATTTCCAGCGCCAGTACGATCTGAACCCGGCACGATGCCAACGGACGACAGTCTCCGGCTTAACAATCGCCAGCGCATCGCGAACGCCGGGGAGAAGCCGATAAAGGCAAACAAAAATCAATCGGTCGATGGAGCTGAAGGTTTGTTTCTTTGGAGCGGTTCGCCGCAGAACGTTTATCTGCTGCCGCAACGTCAGAATTTCCGCCTCGAGCGCTGCCCGCGACAGAAACAGATCTACGACCATCCAAACAAGGAGCCTGACAAGATCTCTCATCCCGCGACAGCATCGCCCGATTCTCGATCAACTGCTAGTCAGATTGAGTTTGCGACAGGGACAGACGTTGATCTGCCAAACCCACAGGATGAATTGAGGCGCGCCCATGAACAATGCCGCAAGCGCAAGGCAGATGCTGCTCCCGGCTATGGCCGCCCGGCGAAAGGACAGCGTCATGTCGCACTCCTGTTCGCACTCTGGCGGCCGGCGTGGTATCGGGCGTCATCGCTGCCAGCGTCCTGCGGCGACCCATTGAGACATCCCAGGCCGGCGAGAGTGTCACGCACTGCGACGTCGAGCGGTGTCCTTGGCAGCGCATCTCCGAGGAAGGCTTCGAGCCTGCTGCCGTCGAGCGAGATCGACTCGCTCCAGAGGTCGCGCATCTCACCGTGTCGAAGAACGAGCGGATGTCGGCGTCCAGTATCCAGTTCACAACGCCACCAAGGATGAATTAGGCCATGCCGGAGTTTAAGTACTAACTCTCGACGTACGATCCAAAAGCCGCCCTACGGCCAGCGGCGTCAGCCTTCAGTTTTGGGGCGGCGCCGTTATCCATATCCATCAGTGCACGACATGGCTGGATGCCGCTCCAACCGGCCATGTGGGCGAATATGCCGTACGAGCACGCCATGATCCCGATGGGTCCGCCAGGGGCAACGATAGCGGGATCGAAAACGGGAATGACCACGGGAACTATCTTAGCGCGAGCGTCATGACCCGCGCCATCTCGCGACGTGGGGCTCCTGGAACCGGACAACCGGCCAAACGTTGTCAAAAAGCTAGAATTCCACGCTGCGCAATATGCAGCATTTGGAGGAAGACGCATGGATATCACCACGCTTCTCATCATTGTTGTTCTCATTATGCTGCTTGGCGGCGGCGGTTGGTACGGCCGTGGACGCTGGTACTGAACGTTGCTGATTGATCTGTCACTAGCGAGGCGTTACGGCACGCCGCGGGAGACACGCCCTCTGGTGCAGCGCCCGACGAGATCGAAGAACACCGGTGTTTCATCGGGCCGATCTTGCGCCGAAAAGTGGCCGCAGGAAGGGACAGTCCCTTAGCGACGCTTTCCTATCGGCAGGTCGCGGTGGTTAGGAGCGGTTCTCCGCCTGGTAAGTACTTCGCGCCTACGGCGGCCTAGGGAGTAGCTAGAGGTTGGCCGGGAGATTTTTGGCTGCCATTGTTTTGGTGGTCTAGCCGGGATTGCGGCGTCCCCGCCCGTTCTAGCCGAGACTGGGCGCGCCGCGTATTATCGCGGCGGTCGGACTGCCAGTGGCGAGGTAACAGGCCGAAATGGTTATCCTCCCGCCCGTTAGAAGCCGCCATGCCGCAAAGGTGAAAATCAAATGATCAAACCGAAGCGGACCGCGGAGCAGCAGGTCGCGGACGCGGCCAATCGAAAGGCTCTCAATCCGCTGGCATCGAGGCAAACGATATCGGACCGCCAATCCGAACCTGATTCCAGGAAACCCCCAAGCGCCTCAAAGCGGAGCGGCGGGCGCGAGAGCCGGAGGAGCTGAAGGAGGAAACGGGGGCTTGCAATTGCGAGCGACCATGGGGGACCGCTTAAGGCCGACGCCCACGACAATGGCTCCAACGACGTCGCGAACGGCCGTGATTATCGTCGACGCGCGACGAGCACGCCAGCCAAGAAAGCAACCGCCAAGGCCTGCAACGGCGCCTGTCGCGACCAGCGTCTGAGAGTGTCGAGGGGCATGCCGGGCTCTTGGACGGCCTCTATCGCCTCGTTGACCCGTTGGCTGGCCGATCGAAATGCCCGTGCAGCCCGATCGGCGAGCGATTGAACAGGTTCTCCCGGCCCACGCACGCCATTGTCCAACGCATTAAGCTTATCGAGTAGTTCGCCCATGGTCAGAATTTCTCCTCCAAGCCTGCAAATTCAATGAGAACGGTGGGCAAACGTTCCGCCGCATTGTATCTGATCTGGCCGACCTCGCGCCTCTCATTGTCAGCATGCTAGGCGGCCCGCGGGGATAAGTCTTGCGATTAGCGGAACCTGCTCTTCGCACCTTTGTTTTCGTAAATCCTCCAAGTGGCGCCGAAGACGCTACTCGTACATTACGAAATGTGCCGTTAGGGGACGCTGATCGCGTGGGCTGAAGAACTCGGTCACGACGACATCGTGCGTTTCCTCACGACCAACCTGAACGAGGAGAAGGCGGCGAACACCAAGCTCAACACGGCGGCGCTGCGCAAGGGCGTCAACGCAAAGGCTTCGACCGCGGCCTGACGCCGGTCCCTGTCATCAACCGCAGCGACTTTGCGACATCGCGGAGCCGCTCGTTTTTTCCGAAATCCGCGCCCTTCGCACCGAGCGCATCTTCCGACGCAGGTATCAGGCCGCCACCGATACGATCAGCCACGCAAGCGACGCGCCGACGAATGCGATCGCGATGCTCCTTTCCACCGTCCACCAAAAGACAATCGCAACCGAGCACGGCACCAGCGGCGTCGAGCGCGGCTGCCTTCTGCCCGCGCTGGACGCCGGCGAGGCCCGCTTCGCACTTACGGCGAATCTCATGCTTCTCGATCAACGTCGCACTGGCGCAAAAGATGGCGGGAAGAGCGAGAAAGAGGCCACCGATAGACGCTCCATAATGGCTGCTGATGAGGCCGGTGAAGACCGTCGCGGCGCCGCCGAGGGCGAAGCGGACCAGGTATTCGTACCAGCGACCTTCCTTGAGTGATGATGGCGAAAAGCGGATCGGGGTCATGTCTGCGCTCCGGCGAGCGTTAGCAGCTCGAAGGCGACGAGCAGCCAGACGATGAGCGATGCCAGCGTAGCGGGCGCCGCTCGCAGCCGGTCGCGGACAAGGAGGTGGCAGACGACGACGCTGTAGACCGCAAGCGCGACCGCTCCCGCAACCATAGTCTGGCTCTGTAGGGCTGCGTAGTCGGTATCGTGTTGGTAGATGGCGATGCCGAGCGTGGCGAGCGCGACCGATGGCGCGGCTCCGAACAGACCGGCGAAGCTTTTGGGACGCAGAATGTCCCCTAGCATCGCAAACGCCGATACGACGACGTCGCCGACCAGAAAGCGAACCACGTATTCGATCATCTTGCTTTTTTCCAGAGTTTCGACAGCGGGCCGCCGGTCCCATAGACCGGATCCTTGCTCGGCAATGCGACCTTCGGGATGGTTTTGAGGGCGGGGGGACAGTCTTTGACGGTCGCGCACTCGTCGTACGTGCCGGGCGGCGGGTAGGCGCCGATAACGAAGAAATCGTCGGTTGCCGACAGGCACGGGTGGCCTGTGCCGGCAGGCAAGATGGCGACATCGCCCGCCTTCAGCGTGAAGATCCGTCCACGTGGCGCCCCTTCCGCTTGCTTCGAACAGGTCCTCGATCACGGCAGCCGGATCGTGACGCTCATCGAGTGCGACGGCGCCCCGATAGATGATCAGGGGCCACCGCGGATGATTGGGGACGGGACCATTATCCTTGAAGCGGACGGCGTGGGGTTTTCGTGCCCGCGCGAAGTCTGGAGCTTCCCCTTTGCCGGGTCGCCGTAGGCGGTGGCGCGCTCCGCGGATTCTTTCAGGTTTTCAAGTATCGGCATGATCGCCTTCCTGCGAAACTTCGAGCGGATAGCCGGTCCACAGTCGTAGGAGACGCTCGAGGATCGCCCCGAGCGCGAATCCGGCGACGACGTCGCTCGTCCAATGCGCTAGGACCACGACCCTCGTCAGCGAGAGTCCTACCGCGAGGGTTCGGATCGCCCGGCGGGGCGCGGCCGGCAACGCGCCTGCCGCGGATGCCAGCGCGCCCATGTGCAGCGCGTGGCCTGAGGGAAATGCGTCTTCGCGCTTGCCTGAAAATGAAACTCCGTGAACATGACCGATCACGGTTCTTCGGTCCGGACGGATCTGATCGAAAAAGAGTTTCAGACCGTGCGGCAGCACCGACGCCGCAACCGTGACCAGCACGGCATGGTTGCCGGCGCGCCGTAGCGGCTCGCTGCAACCGCGCGAGGCGAGCCAGCCGGCCGCCGCCAGAACCAGAAGGACCTTCTCATCCGCGCCCCAAGTCAAGGCGCGGGCGATCTCTTCCGGAGCAGGACCGGTATTGCGGGCGATATTCCGCGCGACCGCGACGTCCGCCCTGGTCGGCCGGACGGTGATCGGAAAACTTGATCCGCGGCGAAGGCGGCTTGATCTAAGTGCTGTACGCATGGCTCGAAGGATTGGACGCGCGAAACCTTCCAACGCCCCACCAGCCCCTCCGGTTCACATTCCGGACCTCAACGCGGCGAAACTATTCGCGGAAGCAGGCTCTCAGCCCGGATAGGCGCGAGCGGAACTCTCCTTCCTCGGTCGCGGTTAGGATTCCTTGGAGGAAGGAGCTTCTGGGATGGAAACTAAACCTGACCGGCGTCCCAATCTCACGGGATGGAACCTTGCTGCGGCGCTTGGCCTGCTGGCTGCCGCTTTCCTCGTGGAGCGCCTCGCGCCCGGGGAGAATGAGGGCTTCTCGGAGCGGAAGACGAAGCGAAAGGCCTCGGCCCTCGGTCTGACCGCGGAGGGCGACGACCGCGGCCGGCTTGCGGCGTCGCCTTCAGAGATACCCGCGAAAGGATGGAAGGACATTCTGCTGCGCGTGTATTCCAACGTCGGGGACCATCGCATTCTGGCCCTGGCTGCCGGCATGACGTACTACAGCCTTCTTGCGATCTTTCCCGCCCTTGCGGCTCTTGTTGCGATCTATGGTCTGTTCTCGGATACCGACACCATCGCCAAGCATCTCGACGAGGTGTCCGGATTCGTGCCGGGCGGGGCCATCGACGTGGCACGCGAGCAACTCACGCGTGTCGTGTCGAAGGGAAATCAGACCCTCGGTCTGACGTTCATCAGCGGCCTTGCAGTTTCACTTTGGAGCGCGAACGCTGCGATGAAGTCCTTATTCGACACATTGAACATCGTTTACGGCGAGAACGAAAAGCGCGGTTTCCTTAAACTCAATGCCATGTCCCTGGCATTTACTCTCGCCGCCATTGCGTTCGTTTTAGCCGCGCTCGGCGCCGTCGTCATCTTACCCGTGGTCCTTAACTACCTTTGGCTCTCGCACTTCGCGGACCTTTTCGTTCGCCTTGTGCGATGGCCGGCCATGTTCCTGGTGGTGGCGCTGGCCCTCGCATGCATCTACCGCTTCGGGCCAAGTCGTGAGGCTCCGCGGTAGAGATGGATCACGTGGGGCAGCGTGGCGGCCACGATTCTTTGGCTCGGTGCCTCGGCACTCTTCTCCTGGTATGCCGCGAATTTCGGCAAGTTCAATGAGACCTACGGTTCACTGGGTGGAGCGATCGGATTTATGACGTGGCTCTGGATTTCGGCAATCGTGATCCTGTTCGGGGCCGAGTTGGATGCCGAGATGGAGCACCAGACCGCCCGAGACACCACAACGGGTTCGCCGAAGCCGATCGGCGTGCGAGGAGCGCACATGGCGGATACGGTAGGCGCCCCGCGAGACAGCTAACATGCCGAACCTGCTGAAGATACCGACATGGGCCGACGAGCAGTCTATCCACGCCGTCATTGAGACCCCGCGCGGAAGCACCTGCAAGCTTGACTTCGACCCGAAGCTGCGCGTGTTCACGCTCGCAAAACCCTTGATGGCTGGCCTTACCTATCCGTACGACTGGGGCTTCATTCCGTCGACCCAAGCGGAGGACGGCGATCCACTCGACGTCCTGGTGATCCACGATGCGCAAACTTATCCTGGCGTGGTCCTTCGATGCAGACCTGTCGGAATCCTTGAGGTCGAGCAGAAGTCCAAGGGCAAGAGGGAGAGGAATGACCGTGTATTCGCGGTGCCGGACCGCTCCCCTCTCGAAACCGATTTGCGGGATATCCGCCACCTTCCGTCGCGTGCGCGCGAAGAGCTGGAGCAGTTCTTCCTTGCCACGAACGCGCTCGAGGACAAGAAGCTTGAGTTCCTTGGGTGGCGAGGTCCCTCTCATGCCGTCAAAACGATCAAGCGGCTGTCTCGACAGTGACGTCAACAGGACGGTCAGCGGGAGGAATGGATGCCAAGGGCCGACACACAGCGAGCAGCCAAAGTTGCTTCGCGAATATGCCCAGCGTACTGCGTTGCGCGGCGGCAACCCGTATCGGCGCAGAGCCTACTCCCGAGCGGCGGACGGTCTCGCCGCCCCCGCCATTCCTCTCGAGGTCCTGATCGAGAAAGGTCGACTCACGGAAATTCCTGGCGCCGGGGACGCCATCGCGGACATCACACTCCGCACCGGCACCCATCCAAGCCCGGGAGAAGCTTCGGGCGTTCCCGGCAGGCGTTCTCGAGATGCTGACGGTGCCGGGTCTCCGTCCAGGCTAAATAGAATCTCTGGAAAGGACTTTCGGATGTATCGCTCTTTACTCGCACTCGTGTTGGCTTTGAGTATTTCAGTGGCCGATGCCGCGGGACTTCTGGACACACAGGCCGTTGAAAGTGCAGCATTCACGGAAAAACTTCCTTCGAAGGAAGTGGAGTTGGTGCCGTCGGGGAAGTGGTTGGAATTGGGCGTGGCGCGTTCTCCGGGAACATGAGGGTATCGTTTCAGGCTGCGAGGTCAATCGGCTGATTGGCAGGCTTTACGGCGAGCGTCTGCCATCCATCGACCTTGCGCATGTTGATCTGTCCAGAGGCGAGCAGCGCCCAGAACAACATGGCTGCGGTATCGGCTGACGGCAGCACGGTTTGCGTCTTGATCCTTCGCTTAAACTCTTCGTGCAGCCGCTCGATTGCATTGGTGGTGCGGACGCTGCGCCATTGGCTCGGCGGCAGGCGCGTGAAGGTGAACAAGCGTTCTCCTGCCTCCTCCAGGCTGTCGGCGACGGCGCGATGCTTGAGCCTCCATTTGCGGATGAAGGCTTTGCGGCGCGCTTCGATCTCATCAGGCGTGGCCGCGTAGATCATGTCGTTGTAATCAGCAGTGATCTCGTCATGCAGCCGCTCGGGGGCATGTGCGAACAGGTTCCTGTGCTTGTGGACCGTGCAGCGCTGGACCGGCACGCCGTCCCAGACGGAGGCGATAGCCTTGTCGAGCCCCGGCGCGCCGTCGACGATGAGGAATTCCGGACGCCGCAGCCCGCGATTGATGAGGTCAGCGAGGACAGTGCGCCAGGCCTCGGCGCTCTCGCCGCCCATGCTCTTGATCGCGAGCAACACCTTCTGGCCGTCCTCGCGCACGCCGAGAACGACCAGCAGCGAGATGGAGGTCGCCTTGCGGTCGAGCCGCACGCGCACCACGGTGCCGTCGAGGATCAGGCGCACGATCGGCTCCCCGGTCAGCGAGCGGGTGTGCCAGGCGTCCCAATCGCTCTTCACCTTGCGCCAGGTCCGACTCACCGTGTCCTTGCCGACCGTCCCGCCGAACAAGGCCGCGAGCGCGCGACGCACCCGCCGGGTGTTGGTGCCGGCGAGATACGTGCTCGCGATCAGCGCGTCGGCGGCGAGTGTGCGCCGCTGATAGGCCCGCAGCGTCTGGCTCTTCCATTCGGTCGTCTTGCCATCGGCAGTGGTCAGACGGGCGCGCGGCACCGCGATCTCGACCGGTCCGAACGTGCCGGTCAGCGATCGCGTCCGGCTGCCGTGGCGGTGGCCCGCAACGCTCGCTCTTCCTTCACCGCCGGACATCGGATTGCGCCCGTAACGTGGCCGTGAAAGCGCCGCCTCGAGCTCGCCGCGGAGCAGTTCTTCGATGAACTCACGCGATCGAGCCCGCACTTCGGCCTCAAGCGGATCAAACCAGTTGTCGAAAAGATCGCCGGCCATATCGGCCGCAGGCTGCAAAGAATCAGACTTCGTAGTAGTGCTCGTCATGGCGTGGTCTCCTGTCCGACGCTTCAACGCCGGATGATTCGAGGTTGATCACCCCGGAGACTACGCCACACTTAATTCCTACCAACCCCGCGACGGCACCGTGGAGTCTCCGCTTACGGTCAAAGTCGAGGTGCTGTTGGATCGTGCCCACTTTTCGCCCGGTGAAATTGACGGGAAATTGGGGGAAAACGTAGAAAAGGCAATAACAGCCTATTCCGAAGCGCATGGATTGACGGCAGGCGGGAATCTCACGGGCGAACTTTGGGCGATGCTGTCCGCAGATACGCGCCCCGTGCTCACGACTTATGTTTTGACAGAGAACGATCTCAAAGGACCATTTCTCAAAAGGATTCCCACAAAGCTGGAGGACATGAAGGGCCTGAAAGCTCTTAGGTATCGAAACGTTCGAGAAGCCCTTGCTGAGAAATTTCATATTAGCGAACGGCTTCTCGCGGCTCTCAATCCTCAGAGCAAATTCAATCGGGCGGGTGAAAAAATTGTAGCCCCAAACGTCATAGCGCACGAAACTGACGAGGCGAAGAGGTCGGTAGCAAAGATAGAAGTCGACAAACAAAGACAGACCGTCAAGGCATACAGCCAGTCAGGAGACTTGTTGGCGTTTTATCCCGCCACGGTGGGAAGCGAAGAAAAGCCCACACCCGACGGCACGCTCAAAATCATCTCGATCGACGCGAATCCGACATATCGATACAATCCGGAATATAAATTCCGGGGCGTAAAATCGAAAAAGGCGTTTGTAATCGGACCAGGCCCCAACAATCCTGTCGGTATTGAATGGATTGGCCTGTCGAAAGAGGGCTATGGAATACACGGCACGCCGGAGCCGTCGAAGGTCAGCAAAGCGGAATCTCACGGCTGCATCAGGTTGACGAATTGGGATGCAGTCCAATTGGCTTCCATGGTTAAAAAAGGGGTTTCGGTCGAATTTGAAAACTCGCAAGCACAAGGATCACACTAGCTCTGACTCTGCTCGACCTGCGCGGACTTCCAGAAAGTTCCGGTTCCGCGATAATTGCTCGGATCTCAGGAACTTTTGCCACCGTGTTTTATTTTCTCTTCACGTCAACGAAGAGAGGAGATTTTCATGAAGTATGCTTTTGTGTTTGCGGCCCTGGCGGCGCTTTCTTCCCCGGCTTTTGCTGAGGATGTCGGTGTTGGCGTCGGCGTGGGACCGGTTGGAGCAGGTGTGACCGTTGGCCAGGATCATCGGGATATTGACCGCGACCGCGACCGTACTGTTATTAAGGAGCGTGAGCCGTCCGAGCGTACCACCGTGATCAAGAAGGATCATGATGACGGTACGCGCAGCAAGACCGTAATTCATGACCGCGACTAGAAAGGAAAGGCCCCGATCCAGACCATCGGGGCCTTTCTTCATGTGAAGGCGAAGAATGGCGCGACTTGCAACCTGGAATCCGCAGACTGCGATGGCAAAAAGCGGCGCCCGGAATTGATAGGCGAATCGAAAAACATGGACGAGACTGACGTTAAAATTAATTTTGCGCTCGTGCCGTTCTAAGAAAATGGCCGTCAGTAACAACGAACGAATTGGCCCCGCCGCAAGCACTGGTCCGTATTTGGTAGCTGACGGTACTCTCGATGAATGCATACGGCGGTTTCTATCCAAGCCTGCGTCCCAGCATCATCTGTACGAGATTCACACAGCTCCGCAGGATCATTTAGTCACCGCTATCTTGTCGGCCGAGCACATCATTGAACTCGGACGGCTGCGGGAATTTCTATAAGCGTCTTTTGACCGCCTAGGCTGTGCTGGCAGACCCGGGACACGATGCCTCTGAAGGCGTCGGCGGGATTTTTATACAAGTGATGAACAATTCGGAACCCTTGGACTCGCGGCCGCAGCGAACAAATGCCGGCAGTGGTCGCGTTCAAGAGAAACGAGAGAAAAAATTCCGCAACGAGAGCCACGGCTGCTGGGAACTGGAGGGCCGACCGCACATGGTACCTGCATCGCGGCAAGACAGGCCACGGCCTTCCTAACTCAGAGTGGTTCACAGGTGCCCTTAACCCGTTACTTCGTTTTTGTCGGCAGCGCCCTCCTCGCGCTGCTGTTCCTAACGGACTGGTACTGGCCGACGAACGTCGGAGCCGTTTCTTTTAGAGACCTGTGCCTATCGGAAATCAAATCCGGATATATTCGTGATGCAATCCGCCCAGGACTGGACGGCAAAGAATACGCCCTGCCCTCTTTACGGTGCGCGATAGAGGCGCATCCTTGTCCAAGGCCAAGTGCGTGCGCGTCTCATTATAGTAGCGAGCGTAAGATTTCAAAAGCCGGCGCAGATGTGCCTCGCCTAAGAGAATGATGTGGTCCAAACACTCACGCCGGATCGATCCGATCAACCGTTCGGCAAAGCCGTTCTGCCAGGGTGAGGCCGGTGCAATAGGTTTGTCCCGGATGCCCATGGCACGGAGTCGGCGTCTGACGACCGCACTGTAGATGCGATCACGGTCCCGGATCATGTAGCGCGGAGCCTCGTTCCAGGGGAATGCCTCCGTGATTTGACGCGCGACCCATTCGGCGGTTGGATGTGCCGTGACGTTGATCCAGATGAGCTCTCTGCGGCCGAGCCGGACGATGACGAAAGCATAGAGCAACTCGAAACCGATGGTCGGAACAACTAATAGGTCCATGGCGGCAATGCCCGGCGCGTGGCTATGCAAGAAGGTCCGCCATCCCTGGCTGGGTGGCCCTCGTCTCTTCACCATATACTCGGCCACGCTCGTCTGGCCGATATCGATGCCGAGCTTAAGCAGCTCTCCGTGGATCCGCAGCGCTCCCCACAACGGGTTGGCGATGCTCATCTCGCGGATAAGCTTGCGTATCTCTGTCGGTAAGGTTGGTCGGCCACCACGACGTCGTGACCTCCAGCGCCAGTACGATCTGAACCCGGCGCGGTGCCACTTTATAACGGTATCTGGCTTCAAAACCGCCAGAGCGTTTAGGACTGTTGGCGCCAATCGATAAACCCCGGCAAAGATCAAGCGGTCTATGGCGCTGAACGTCTGCCTCTTGGGCGAATGCCGTCTCAGCATGTTAATCTGATGCCGAAGAACCAGGATCTCGGCTGCCAACGAGGCACGCGATCGGAACAATAATACCAGCGCCGACCAGATCAGGCTGCAAGCTTCTCTCATAAGATAGAAACATTGCGCGATTCGGCTTCACTTGCCAGCCGAATTAGGTTTCCGACAGGGACACCAGGCTGTGTAAAAACTCCGACGTCGAACTTGCGCGTAGAAAGTTTGTCTCGATTGCGTTGAATAAGAAAAGAAGCGATCTGCCAGTCACCGTCGGAAGAAGAAAAGAGAGAAAACAATTCTGCGCGTTCTCTGCGCGTGCACGTTTTCACACAGCCTTGTATCAAAAGCGGAAGTGGCCGCGCTGGAACGGCATGTCCGTTCTGCCCTTGCCGGCTCAACCGGTCGACGCAACACAGGCGCTAAATCTCTCTGCTGGGGTTTCAAATTGCAAGGTCTCACGTGGCCGTTCGTTTAGCTGGCGAGCCACTTTATTCAGATAGGCTTGCGAATGTACCGACAAGTCGGTGCCCTTAGGAAAGTACTGTCTCAGCAGACCATTGGTGTTTTCGTTCGACCCGCGCTGCCACGGGCTTTGCGGATCGCAAAAATATACGTCGATTTTGGTCGCCAACGTAAAGCGACGATGATCCGTAAGTTCCTTTCCCCGGTCCCAGGTCAGGGACTTATACAATTCCTTTGGTAGCTTCTTCGCCTGCTTGATGAGCGCCGTAACTACCGTCCGGGTGTCCTTACCGGCCACCTTGGCCAACATCAGGTAACGCGTATGACGCTCGACCAAGGTCGCGATATAGCTGTTGTTCGGCCCAGACAACAGATCGCCTTCCCAATGGCCAGGCACCGCCCGATCTTCAACCGCCGCCGGTCGCTGACGGATTGAGACGATATCCTTGATATGCCCCCGTCTATCGCCATTCGGATCAACCGGCTGGGAGCGACGCATCGAGCGCTTCGATCGAAGATGACTAAGCAGCTCTTTCTTGAGCACGCCACGTGTTTGTACAAATAAGCTGCGGTAGATCGTCTCGTGTGACACCTGATTACACTCGTCTTCAGGATGCGTTCTTTTCAGCCAACCGGCTATCTGCTCGGGCGACCAATCCAATCTGAGCTTCCCCGCCACTGCTCGCCGTAGCCGCGAACTGTTCGCCAATTTACAACATTTTGGACGACGAGCTCGCGCCCAGGCATTCTCGTCCGCAAGCACCGCTCGGTAGCGATCATAGCCGCCATTGCGGTTCATTTCACGGCTCACCGTCGAGGGTGAGCGGCCAAGCAACTTAGCGATCGATCTTGCCGATCGATGTGCCGTAACGCCTCTGGAAATCACCTCGCGCTCTGACAGCGTCAATGCCAGCCTCGAGCGACGCCGCTCGGCAGGACGAATCCCACCATGGGGAGCCACCAAAAAATAGATCGACGAGGACGGCTTGCCAAAAGCTCGTCCAATCGCCTTCAGCGATTCTCCGCGCTTCCAGCGATCCCATAACTCCGTTTTCTCTGCCGCAGTAAACCCTCTATGAAATCTGTGACCCATCAAACCACACTCCATCTCTTCTTTAAGATAAAGTGTTGCGTCGACCGGTTGAGACCGCCCTGGTGATCCAGACCGAAGGCAACGTAGCTCACGCTGACGCTGCGCTGGCTTGTTGCGACAACAATTTGACAGACTTGGGGCACTGTGGCGGCCGCGTTATCGCCGAGCAGGTGATGAGAGGGGTGTCGCGTGAAGTCACGGGGAAACCGGCGACACCGCTTTGCGGGTATTCGCGGCGATAGAGCTGGCGATCGGCAACGGCAGCACGACGTCACGCAGTCTGTCATGAATAGCCGCGTGCAGCGCGGAGACACGCAAGTTGTGACAGACTTCCTGACCGGACTAGACGTCTCGATCTTCCGAGCCTTGAACGATTTCTGCGGCTGGAGCCCGGCACTCGACCGGATCGTCGTTCACCTCGAGGTTCTCAAGGGCTCGCTCTTCATGGGGATCGTCGGGATGCTGTGGTACTGGCCTGACAAGGAAATGCCGCGGCGGCGTGAAACCATTTTGACCATCATCCTTGTGGTCGCCGTGTCGCTGATCGTCAATCGCGCGCTATCCATGCTGGTACCCTATCGCGACCGCCCTATGTACAGCATCGGGGCCAACGCGCCGACTTTCGAATGGCACGCAGACCTCGAACACTGGAGCAGCTTCCCGAGTGATAACGCAACCTATCTCTTTGCCATCGCCGCAGGCCTCTGGCTGATTTCGAGATGGTGGGGGCTGTTCTTCGGACTATTCGCCACGTTCACCGCGCTGGCGCGGGTCTATCTCGGCATCCACTATCCAAGCGACGTGCTTGTCGGCGCCTTGATCGGCATCGCAACCAGCATCGTTATCAACCGCGAACCGGTCAGGAGGCGGTTTGCAGCGCCGGTCCTTGCGCTGGAGCCGCGCTATGCCCCTATTTTTACGGGCTGTTCTTTCTCGCGCTGGCCGAGCTATCGGGCGGCTTCCCGAACACCAGACGCATTGGCGTAGCCATCGTTCATCTCTTCATCGGCTTCAACCGATAACTCACTCCGCCGGTTGCGGGGGCGCTGCCGGTTCGCCTCCGTTGTGCCCGGCACGCCATCCACAGCAATCCTCCTTGGGCGTTTCCTCCCTAGACTTAGGCCCCCTGCGGCAACGTAGGCGGCTGTGTGTACCGAAAACCTAAACCCGGACGTAGTGATGATGAAGTCGTGTGCCGTGGAAAGGCACGGTTCTTGAGAGGGTGCAAGTCCCTCCCGGCAAGGGTCGCTCCAGCCGGTAGCAATCGGAGCAGGCGGGAAGGCGACGACCTGTCTGAAGCCTCCGGTGGAAAGGGTCATTTAGTGACTCCGCGAGTGTGCGGGCTGTAACTTGAGTAAACGCTGAGCAGGCCTTGTATGGGGTATGTCAAGAGGTCTTGCCGGCACAACGCATCTTTTCTCCTTCATCGGTTTCTTTGTTCGATCTCAAAGCTCGTTTCTTCGTCCCCACGCGCGCTTTGCTCACGGCGGCGCGCGCAGGGGCCGTCAAGGTTGGCCGTCGCACCAACCTTTCCGCATGCTCCGCCCTGGCCAGGCCATACCTAGACGGCTCCGAGCACGACGGCACGCTTGACGCGATCGGGACGACGATCAGAGGGGAGCTTGCCATGGGGCGCGAATCATCGCGCCGCAACCTTGTATTCGGTAGGTCCATAGAGACCTGACCATGATGCAGTCATGCGCATCGGCGGCGAAGCTCCTCGGCGGCGGACCCATTCTCGAAACCGGTGTTAACACCATGGCCTGCTTCGGGCGACCGCCACCTCGGATCGTCATCGGATGCTGACGAGGTTCTGTTCGTCAGGCTCCGAGAGCTTATCTTGTCTGAGTTCTCCTATCACGCGGCTCGCAACACGAAGCCAGCTGGAACCTCTCCAATTGTTACCAGACGCCACAGAGCAATTAGCAATTTCCGGGCCAGAGCTACGATCATTGTCTTACGCTTTTTGCCAGCACTTTCAGTCCGTGTACGATACCATTGGGCCAATGCACTATCCTTCTGGAAGAGCAAAAAGCGCCAAGCCAACTGAATCATTCCGCGGCGTACCCGTGCGTTGCCCGCCTTGGCAAGTCCTTTCTCTTGCCGTCTGCTGCCGCTCTCATCTGGCGCGCCGGTGAGACCAGCGTAGCGCGCCACAGCTCGTCGATCCCGCAAACTCCGCGACAGGATCTCATGCACCAGCATGTCCGCCGTTTCGATGCCAACGCCAATAACACGGGCGAGCAGTCGGACCATCGCATGCGATTTTTCCTGAGGCGCCTGTTCCAAGCGTTGCGCACGCTGTGCCTGTCGTAAATCAAATCCGAACATATTGGTGGTCCAGCCCGCCCAGGACCGGGCGGCAAAGAATGGTCCCGGCCAGTTTGACGGCGCGCGAGACCGGCGCATCCTTCTCCAAAGATAAATGCGTCCTTATCTCGTTGTGATATTTCATGTACGACAGCAGGACATGACGGAGGTGTCGCTCGCCGAACACAACAACGTGGTCAAGGCACTCGCGTCGGATCGAACCGATCAGCCGTTCGGCATATCCGTTTTGCCATGGGGAGCGCGGCGATGTCGGCCGGTCACGAATGCCCATTGATCGAAGTCTTCGGATGAAGACCTCACCATAGGCCCCATCCCGATCACGGATCAGGTAGCGGGGAGCCTGTTCCCAACCGCATGCTTCCGTGACCTGATTTGCGATCCATTCTGCAGTGGGGTTAGCTGTGACGCCAAACCACAAAATTTGTCGTCGGCCGTGCCCCATGATCAGCAATCCATAGAGCAGGCGAAACGAGATCGTCGGCACGACGAACAAATCCATCGCCGCGATGGCGTCGGCATGGTTATGAAGAAACGTCTTCCAGCCTTGCGACGGTGGCCCTCGTCTCTTCACCAATATACTTGGCCACGCTCGTCTGACCGATATCGATGCCGACCTTAAGCAGCTCTCCGTGGATCCGCGGCGCTCCCCACAACGGGTTGGCGATGCTCATCTCGCGGATAAGCTTGCGTATCTCTGTCGGTAAGGTTGGTCGGCCACCACGACGTCGTGACCTCCAGCGCCAGTACGATCTGAACCCGGCGCGGTGCCACTTTATAACGGTATCTGGCTTCAAAACCGCCAGAGCGTTTAGGACTGTTGGCGCCAATCGATACACCCCGGCAAAGATCAAGCGGTCCATGGCGCTGAACGTCTGCCTCTTGGGCGAATGCCGTCTCAGTATGTTAATCTGATGCCGAAGAACCAGGATATCGGCTGCCAACGAGGTCGCGCGATCGGAACAATAATACCAGCGCCGACCAGATCAGGCTGCAAGCTTCTCTCATAAGATAGAAACATTGCGCGATTTGGCTTCACTTGCCAGCCGAATTAGGTTTCCGACAGGGACAGGTTGAGCTAATGCGGGCGCTCGGGCGCGTGGGCGAGCGTAACGTGGCCGAGGTCAGTCGCATCATGACCGACTACTTCCATGCTCGCGACGTGCTGGAGGCTGTATCGAGAGAGGATTTGGTCTCGCGGCTTCGTGATGGCCTTGTCACGGTCCTCGACGTGCGGCCCGAGGACGAGTTTGCGCTCGGGCATCTTCCCGGCGCCCTCAATATCCCGCTTAGCAAACTGGAGCATCGCTTGGGTGAGCTTCCGGCGGACCGCGAGGTCATCGCCTATTGCCGTGGTCCCTACTGCGTTCTCTCGTTCGAAGCGGTCGCAGCACTTCGCGCGCGCGGCTATCTCGTCCGCCGGCTTGAGGATGGCTATCCCGAATGGAAGGCTGCTGGTTGCCAATCGAGGCTGCGGCCTGATTACCCTTTGGCCAAGCAAGGGCATAGTGCAGCATGCTAGGGCTTGACGAACAGATCCTCGAAAAACGTTCCCTCGCGCGGAATGAGACGTTGTTCCGGCAGGGCGAAAAAGTCACGGCGATTTATTATGTCGAAGCGGGACACTTGCGGTTAGAACGACGGACGTTCGACGGGCGGACCATGGTCCTCGGCACGACGCTGTCCGGGAACTTCTTCGTTGAAGCCGCTCTTTTTGCTGACATCTTCCACTGCGACGCTGTGGCAACGGAACCGTCACAAGTGTGTATCTATCCCAAGGCCGCGGTGCTCAACGCTCTTCGCGCCGACCCGGCACACGCCATGTCCTTTCTGTCACTCGTGGCGCATCAAGTTATTGAGCTGCGGCACCGTCTTGAGATCATGAAGGTCCGTTCTGCCAAAGAGCGCGTAATGCTCTACCTCGATCTCAACGTGGGGCCAGACGGCCGGACAGTAAATCTGCGAGGCCAACTTCAGGACATCGCCGGCGAGCTTGGCTTGACGCGTGAGGTCCTCTACCGGACGCTCGCCAGCCTTGAGCAAGCAGCGGCAATCGAGCGCACCGGCGCCCGCATCCTGCTGAAGAAATTCGTTACGGCTCGCGACAAATGGGCGAAGCAGCATAACATCTGAGCAAGTCGACAGTGATGCGGGATCTTACGTTTGCATCTGGGCATCGGCCACTGGTCGGTCGCGTCTTCTCAAAGCGGGAGGCGATCGCTGCGGCGTTCTGTTCGTTCACGGGCAACGAAGCAGTCAAGAAGGATACGAACATCGAGCCCGATCGGTATCTCACAATCTGGGCGCGGTCTGCCTCACTTTCGATCTCAGCGGGCACGGCCACGATGCTGCTAACTTCGACCGATACTCGGTCTACGACCATCTGGACGACGTGGTGGCTGCATTTGACTGCCTGGCATCCCAACGCGCTCTGGACCTGACTAGAATAGGCGTGTGCGGCGCAAGCTATGGAGGCTATTTGGCTGCGCTCTTGACTGCCCATCGCGCCGTAAAGCGCTTGATCCTGCGGGCTCCATCGCTCGTCGAAAACATTCATTCTCCGCCGTGGCAACAGCGGCCGTCGCCCTCGAGCGAGGTGCCTGAGAGGTTCGACAGTCTTAGCGTCCTTAGGTGCTACGGCGGCCAGGTCCTTGTCATCGAATCAGAAAAAGACGAAATCATCCCCGCATCACATATAGCGGCGTACTTGCGAGTAAGCTCACATGCCGAGCGTCGAATAATCCACGAAGCGACCCACGCTCTGTTAGAGGCGAGGTGGGATGAAGAATTTGCCATAGTCGAGTGGTTTTGAGTTTTGTAATGATCCTTCTTTGCCGGCCGCGCGGGACCTAAATAATCATCGAAAAATCAACAAAAATGCCCCTTTGACTACGCCGTTGCTGGTTTCGAGCGTCGGCCGCGCCTGATGGTTGCTCGAGCTGCTCCGGTGCCGTGCCGGCGAAAGCGCGGACTTTTTAGTGTTTGCGTGTGATGTCCAAGGTCGACTCGCTCACGCCGATTGCGCGCCGTGGGCATTCGGGACAAGCCCATCGCACCGACCTCACCTTGGCAGAACGGCTTTGCCGAACGAGGCTGATCGGATCGATCCGGCGCGAGTGTTTGGGCCACGTCATTGTCCTGGGCGAGATACATTTGCGTCGAATTCTAAAATCTTACGCCGATTTTTACAATTGCGACAGAACACATCGATCGTTGAACAAGGATGCGCCGGTTTCTCGCCCGGTTCAGCCAACCGGTGTGATCAGTTCACGCGCCATCCTGGACGGACTTCATTACTACCATGGCCGTGCTTAAGTTTTCGGTACAGACAGGGCGTTTGGTTTCGCGCGTGATCGCTGTGACAGCGAGATGATGATTGTTCACCGGCGTCTAGGGCCAGTGAAGCGGATGCGCTTAACGGTGCCGTCTGGATAGCGGACGTGCGTTACGTGCGCCGGCAACTGGGACGTATCTTGGTGCTCGTCGACGTCGACGATCTGCCCGGTCTTCTCTAGCGTTTCGATAAACAGCCGCGTCTCTTTGTCTTGCTCGGGTTGCGGCTTGGGAGCCTCGGTCGTCATTTTGGGCTTTCCCTCGGCTCTCCTCGCTATCTAGCTAGTTTACGATGTCGTCTCTGCGAAAGCTACCGGATCTGAGCCGACGCGACGGCACCCGCTCCCGAAGAGGGAGCGGATGCGGGCCGGGGAACGCTCAGTGGCTGTGGTTGCAGCCACGGAACCCACAGTCGAAGTGATGACGCCTGAGCACTGTCTTTCCGTCCTCACGGATCACGTAGTGAGTTTTATGGTGGGGCGAAGCTTCGCCCGGTGAGGTTAGCTCGGCAGGAATGACGTCCGTAGCCCCTTTATGAGAGATCTTGTCACGTTGGATCAGGTCCTCGACGAAGGAACGAGCATCTTCCTCGGCGCTTGAGGTTGCTTGCGTCCCGCCAGCCAGGGCGGCGGCCGCTACAGGAAAGCGCGCGCCCTCCGCCGGCATATGCACGTGCAGGGTGACGCCGAAGCGGGTCGCGAGCGGCCGGAGCGGAAGGTTCGGGGCGTCTTGCGCGGTCTTCTTGTATCCGTCGCCTTCGCCCTCGAACTGAAGCTGCTGACGGCTCGGCGCACGTCCGGTAACGCCGAAGGAGTCGCTGTGCTCCCGTAAAGTCCGGACAAGGGACATAGCTGCCGTGGGGGAGAGGATACCGCGCTGGACAAAGCTGCTCGTAAGGCCCGTCCGGTAACGCCCTCCGGTGAGGGACTGATCAGCCTGGATCATTCCCGCGGCAACCTGGCTGTAGAAGCCCGGCGCTACGGAAGCCACCCGCACTCCCTCGATGAGGAGCTTCCCTGCGTCGACCGCGACGGCGAGAAGCTTGTCAGAGTCGGTCCCGGCAAAACTGGCTGGCCCGATCTTGAACATGGCGGCCAGCACGTCAAGGAACGCACCGGAAAATACGCGAGAGAACGAGTGTGGCTCCGAAGAGAGCTGTGTGGCGGGAGCCATCGGCGGCAGGCCGGCGGGATCCCGGTAGAAGAAGTTGTTGGAGGTATTCCGAAGACAGTCGCGGTCCACAGCTGTGGGATCGACCTGGACCCGGATGGCCCAGCCGAGTTGACGTGCGAGCTGGGAGAGTCGCGAGTTCGAACCCAGGTGTCCGCGGGTTTGCTGGAGCACGAGGTCACGTAGCGAGGCTAGTTGGAGCTTGGAAAGCATCGCGCTGACGTCGCCAAAGCCCTCATGGAAGGCGGCGACCTCCAGGCTCATTGCGTTGAAAAGTTCGGGTTTCACTGCGTCGAGTATTGCGTGGCCGAGCTCATGGCAGGACACGTCGGGACTTGCGCAGGAGAAGACCGTCACGGGCGGGGCGACGTTATCGACCTGCCCATGGAAGAAGTTGAGCCCGCTTTCTCGGGCATAGAAGGCGTTGAAGTCTTCCCCCTCGTCCACATTGACCTGCATCGGCTGCTGATCGGCTGACCACTGCGTGCCGCTGGGAAGCAACGGGCCCCAGAAGTTGATCGCCCGAGCCAATGCGGAGTCCACGTTCCAGTAGCGGAATTCCGCAGTGGAAGGCTGGTAAACCTCCGGGTCAGGTTGCTGCCCGATGATTTGTGTTTGGAGCAATGTCTGCGCGTCGGAGGGCTCGTCGACCGGAATGGGGTCGGAAGGGACGGGGCTTGAGCCAGCCACCGCCTCGAGGAACGGGTCGTCCTCGTAGATCTGGATTCTCTCCGCCTCCGCCGGTGCCACGGTCTTCACCAGCGCAATCTTCGCCGTCCCTCGCGTTTCCTGCGTCAGCTGGCGCAAAGATTCAGCGATGGCTCCCTGGAGTGCGTTGTTCAATTTGTCGAGGTTTATGGAAACCTCACCTGTTCTCGCGCTGGATACGACTTGCCCTTTCTGAGATGCCATGACCATTCCCTCCATTTGCAACGATACCCTAATATTGCGATCGCAGAGCCGGCCGCCATCATCCGGTCGGTCGTGCGGCAAACGTGCAATGGACGATGTGAGGGCATGCTTTGCCAAAGCGGCGATCCGATGCTCGGCACCATCCTTGCTATTGCAGACTCAATGCTCTGCCTCGACGCACCCACGTTAGTTGGCGCGCTCAAAGAACTGCTGTTGGTGTTTGTCGATTCCCTCGACGAAACTTAATAGTAACTACGCTGGATCGAAGAGGATCGAGCAATCCCGTCTCCGCGATAGCCGAACGCAGCTTGGACAGCGTCTCCGATTCGAGCGGTACGAGATCCAAGACGCCTCCCTTCAAGAATGCTTGAGTGTCAATATGAATTAGATATCTGTTAGCAATTATATTTGAGAAAACGCTTTACGTGTGTGGGATAGTTCACACTTGTCATTATGCCGCGGTCGGGGCGTAGCAGAAATTTAAGAGGCGCGCCCAAAATGCGAGATGGCCGACTTCTTAGAGACCATCAAGCATTGACTCGATGGCGTATTCGCCGGCTGTGTGTACCGAAAACTTAAGCTCGGGCGTAGCTGGATAAAGAACCAGCGATCATTGTTCGTGAGCCGGACAGGCAGCCTACGCCTCACGACATTCAACTGATGTCGAAGCACCGCGTTCTCAGCCTCGAGCCGCAGCTTCGACTTGAATGGCGAGACCAGGGCGGCCAGAGCGAAATAGAAGAGCCCGATCATCCGCCAGCTTAGGCGATTCCATCACGTCATCAACTCGAATAAGTTTTTCGGTACAGACAGGCGACACCCTCAATTTTCTGATTTTGTCTAAGCCTAGCGCTTCTTTCCGGGAAGCGCAGATTAAATTGCGACACAGCTGATTATACGCCAGGCACGTTCGAAGCGTCGGCCTCGACGAAGAGTTGCGTTAATACGGCATCGATGTTGGGTGACCTGTCGAACTGTCGCTGTCGAAATCCCGATCATCTCAATCCGACGAACGCAACGACGCGGCTCAAATCGTGCATCGCCGGACTGCATGCACCGGCCGCCGCCTCCGCGGCGAGCCTGCGTCTTCACTTTCCCGATGGCATCCGATCGAACGACGATCGCGGAGATACCCCCACTCGTTCCGGATTCGCGTTAACCAGGCAGGCGAAAACAAGGTAGTCAAGGCTATCAACACCTTTCAAATCACGCTGAGAGGCCGCATTCATCTAGGTCGGATGCCGCACGCGCAGGCTTGGCCGGGGCACGGCGACATAGGGTTCGTGATCGCCTGCCTCGTGAAAACTCGCCTCGAGTTCCGACAACGCGGCGAGGAGAACTTCTAGCTCCCGTGCCTGATCGCGACCCAAGGGTTGTTCGGAAGGCGATGGACACCCTCGCGTCGACCCACGCAGCGGGGCCGTCTTGCGGGACTCATCAATCTGGGCACTCAGAGGTTGCGTATAGCGGTCCAGATCGACCGCAAACTTGAAGCCTTCGATTTGTTGTCGAAGCGCGATTAGCAGCCGGTTGAAGCGCACCCAGCGGTGCTCAGGCCAACCTGGGCTGCCGTCGTCAGCAAACTTCCTCAGAAACGCTCGGGCCGCAGGCTTGCCGTACTTCTGCGTCAGAGCGTCGATCGCCTGTTTCGACATCTTGATGTTGACCCCGCCTTCGCCCTCCTCGAGGAAAATGCGAACGACGCGGTCCCGCACGCCGGGCATTCGCATCATCGTCGTGTCGTTCCAGCGCCAGGCTGCGAGCCAGAGGCT
This sequence comes from uncultured Alphaproteobacteria bacterium, assembly GCA_963761895.1. Lineage (GTDB taxonomy): Bacteria > Pseudomonadota > Alphaproteobacteria > Rhizobiales > Xanthobacteraceae > Bradyrhizobium. The sequence goes on along the minus strand of CAVXIL010000003.1, from coordinate 2,211,585 downwards.
CACCAGGAATCCGACCAGCCGGCCGAGCGGCTGCTTGGATTCGGCGAATCGGTCCCAAGTGTCACCCCGACCTTCGTAATGCTTTTCGGGCAGCCACACGCACTCGTCGGGGCGGTATTTGCCGCGGTTCTGCAGAGCAATCCCGAACGTCGGCCACTTGGGCACGAAGCTGTCGAACAGATGAATCGGGAAGTTTGAGCACAATCCGCCATCTGACATCCAACACCGGGCGAACCCGCGCCGGTTTATCGGCGCCTCGTAGTCGATCGCCCAAAGCGGTACTGCCGAGATCAACAGGGGAAAGCTCATGGCCAGGCGCGCGGCAACGACAATCGGCAGTTGATCCGTTGGTAGTTCGAGATACTGCTTGGTCTCCGCGCTCACCTTCGGATCGGAGAAGGTCTGCGGGCGGTATGGGAGGGCGTACCCAACCAGATGGTTCAGGATCGGTTGCGGAAAGTATGGCTTCAGATCGTCGACCCTGAAGAACAGCCGACCCATGTCATCGGCTGGATCGAGCGGAAAGCGATACGGCCGACCATGTGCGAGATTGGTGGAATAAACCTGCAGATTGATCGAGGGAGGCGCGTCACCGATGCTTGGTTGGCCGAGCACGTTGGTCGGGCGGTCCGGCGCGTCGCGCAGGTCCGCGAACGTCAACGGCTGATCATCGATTGGATTTCGACCTGCGGCTAACTGGATGGACGCATGTAGGAATCCGGTGAGGTCCGGCGAGTCCATGCGTTCTTCTTCCGACCAGCCACGGCACAAGCCGAAACCGTTCGGAACCAGTTCGCAGCGGAAGTCCCAAGCGATCCCAAGAAGGAGCGTCAAGGCCACGGCGAACACGAGCGCGATCAGCAACGCCAAGACCCAGGAGCCGAGGCCGACAACGCGCAGGTCGAAACCGTAAGGCGGCGGCGTGCTCCAGCCGAGCCAGGTCAGCACCAACGGGCCGGACAGCACGAGCCCCGCGGTCGCAACCAAGGCAAGAAGTACAGCACGCCAGTACTGGCGGATCGCTTCGGTCAGGACGCAAACAAGCCGCGAAAAGGTTGACCTCTTATCCAGCGAAGCGAGGAATATCTTGAACAATCGGCGTGTTCCATGCTGCGGCCTGAACATGCGCATCAGGCGCGTTTCGTTCTGGTCGTCTTCCTCGGCGAGTTCGGTTGGCAGCTTCTCCATCAACTTGAAGCCAACGTTCGACCCACGCCGGCGGCTGTATTCTGCCGCTGCGGTCAGCGCGGCGGCGAAAGCGCCGATCGAACTGCCGCCGATACTGCTGAAGCGGTAGGATTTCGCCAACTCAGCCACGGCGGACGCATAGATGATTCCGCTCGTGACGCCCCCTTCCATCACGATATCGCAGAAGCGATCGTTCGGTGCCGTGTAGGCCCCGCTCTCTGCTGTGCCGGGTTCCGGTCTGGTCCCATCTCCCAAGCGCGCCGCACCGGCCTGGGTTTTGGCGCCATCCGGTTGCGCCCGCAGCGAAGCGGCCGACTCCATCCGCGCGATATCGTGCAGCGCCGAGAGGCTAGGGAAAAACGCATACAACGTTCCGCACGTCGTCACGAACGGCTCGAAGCCGGTGAGTTTGATGCCAGGCCTGTTCTCTTGCGGAATGTGAAAGAAAGCCTCGTCGTCATGGTGCCCAACCAGCGGATCCTTCGAGTTGCCGAGGTTCCGCGGTCCCATCGGCTTCTTCTCGACCCACTCGGACATCACTGTCTCGAACTGGTCTTCGATGCTGGCGCAGAAGAAAAGACCAATCAGCCCCCGTTTCTTGTCCTTCGTTTCGTCGCAGTATTTCGGGCCATAAGGCATACCGCGGCGAAACAGCGGGCGCAGCCGCGCAGGCGCGATCAAATCGCCACGAGGGTTCGTGCGGCGGATGTGTGCGCCGAACGGGCAGCCGAAGCCCTGCGCGTCGTCCTTGAAATCGAAATCATCTTCCCGTTTCGGCTCGGGCGGCTCCGCCAAATCGTGCCCAGGCATGACCCGTGCGCCGTTCGGCCAGCGTCCACAGAGCTTCGCTTTCAGATAGTCCGTCGTCACGTGAAGAGCGCGGGCCTGCCGGTTAAGGTAGTTGTTGAAAGCTTCCTCGTCCTGTTCGATCTTGCGCAGCACGCCGAAGCTGCCATTGCGAAAGAACTGCGCGACGTCGGGGGCCGTGTCGTTATCCCAGCGGTTGAAGTGCTCGTCGTTCAAATAACCAAGCACCAGCTCACCCGCGCGGTGGCGCTGCCGGCACTGGTTGCGGAGGTCGAATTCCTTTTCTACAACAATTCGCGGCCGGGCAAGGTTGTCGCGAAAGCCGAAATGAACCGTACGGTTTTTCTTTTCCTTGGTTAGATGCTCGGCCGCCAACCCGCCTTCCCAGCCTGTGAAGCCGGCGCGCCCGCTGGCCGTGTCGGCCAACCGCTCGGGCATCGAGTTCGACTGCTCCTCTGTTTGGACCATGGATCGAAATCAACACGTGGCTGCGATCGAAGGTGAACATCGGCTCCCATCGCTCGGCCGAGCATGGTCCGGCATCGCCGAGGCGCAGTGCCGCTCGAGCCGGTGCCCCTTCACAGAACGCAGGGGCCTTGACCCGTAGTTCGTTCAGATATCGATCCGGCACGCCCAGTGCCTGAAGGCCCCGATATGTAAATCCGATACTCACGGCGGGCTCGTGATCGCCTTCACCACCATCCTTGCGACCGCGGTCGCGCTTGCGCTCGCCGAAGGTTACCCAACCCTGCGCACGCAGCGCGCTTTCGAGAAATTTGCGCGCGTTAGACGCGTCTTCGACCTTGAGCACCAGATGACAGCTGCAGTCAAAGTCCGAGCCAGACAGCGCCAGCCGTTGCACCTGCGGCTTTTACTCGTCGCTCCACTCGACGCTCATGACGCTTCACCCGTTGCGTTCGTGACATCAGCGACGGTGGCGGTCGGATAGGCGCTGTAGAAATAGCCGCCGAACGGCGCCCGGTTGTGCTGCTTGATCCATTCGACAAACTCCTTCGGAAACAGACGGGTCGGAGTCCGCGGTGCACCCTCGAGAAATTTGAGCTGTTCGTCAAACAACGGGACATCGATAGCGAAGTGCTCAACGTAGGCATCGAAGTCCCCGTCGTAGACCGTCATCATCGACAGGTGGGTTTCATCTTCCACCAGCATGAAATAAGCCGAGTGCACGAACCTCTGCTTGTCCAGCGCTTCCTCGATCAATGGAGCGCCGGCCCGCATCAGTTGCAACAGTTTTTCTGCGTTTTCCTTGACCGGTTTCTTGATCGGCAGGACCAGATGAAGCGGATGCAGGTTCAGACGCCGATCACGCTGGAATTGCATAGGATAGCTCTGGCAGATGGCGCCCCAGCGCTTTTTCAGCATTTCCGGTTTGCCGGTGACGGGGTCGATCACCTGACTGAGCCCGGGAAGCAAGAGCACTTGCCGGACGATTTCCATGGTCAGTGGCCAGGCGAGATGCTGGCCGACGCAGCGGTGCGGATAATCCGATGGATCGAAACCACCAAAAATGTAGTCGCGGTTCGCAGCGGCGCCCAGTGCGAGCACGAGATGGGCTCCTTCCGGTATGGGTTCGCCGCGGCCGTTCCCGACTTTGAATCCTGCCCTCTTGCCGGTGGACGTACGCGCCAGGAACGGCGCAGGTGGATTGCGGACGAGCGCGTCTGCGATGAGTCCTTTGAGATACCGTCCATCCGACCTCCTCGCCGCTCGCCGCGCATCGTCGATCAACGGCGGTCCGCCGTCCCGCGCGGCAAAGAAGTCTGCGATCGCAATCGAAACTGCCGCGCAGACATTGCCGATCGTGCCCGCGATCAGGCCGAGCGCCACAATAGCCAACTCCTCGCTGTCAGGCTTGTAGTCGAAGAGGAGACGCTCGATAACGGTTCTCTCAGGTGCGCCCTTTCGCTCAATGTGCTTGGCGGCGGCTTCCCGAATCTCGTTCCTCAGCCTCTCTTTTGCTTCCTTCGCCGTCGGCGTATCCGTGGGAGGCAATCCTGTATCCGAAACGAAATGGCGGCCGATGATTTCAAACACCAACTGGGTGTAGGCCACCGTCATCGCGCCTTCCAAGTACGGATGTGCCTCATCACGAAAGCCAAACAGAAGTGCGGTAAAGCGGAGCGCAACCCGCGCGGCCAGGTCGGCCGCCAGATTGAAAGCAGGATTCTTAAAGGGCAGCACCGATGCACGGACAAAGGCTCTCTCGGCGCACGCTTTAATCTCTTCCTGTGTGAATTTCAGCGCCTTGACCGCAATCTGGTTCTGCTTGGTATGAGCCTCTCCGCTATCAATTCCGAGCATGAACCGGCCGCCGCTGTCGAGCGCCTGATACGGTTTGACGCTGCAGTATTTGAGCGCCATTTCGACGTGCTCTTTCTTCGAAAGCAGGTACACGTTTTGGTTCGGCCACTCCACGTGGTTGCTCGATCGCAGCAGGCTTTTGAATTGCAGAACAGGAAAATCCGCGCCACGCAATTCGGCGTACAGCTGCGCACGCTTATGGTCGTCTCTCAACCAATCGAACAGCATCCCGTTCTTCTTGATCGCGTTGCCCTCCTTGCTAAATGCTTCGAGCTTGCTCATACGCTTCTCCCGATGTGCGTTAAACAAATCCCGCAAGTTGCCTGTCAGCGGACCACCTGTTCTCGCCTTACCGCGGCCAGCAGCTCGCGCGCCCTGACAAGATCGCGCGTACCCGCGCCTTCTCCAATCGAGTGATAGGCAGGCTCCAGTACCTCGATAGCTTCCGAACGTCGGCCGTGCGAGAGCCACAGGTCCCCCAGGCTGATCGCGCAGCGCAAGCCCAGCGATCGCAGCTTTCGCGACTGCGCGCAGTCATGGGCTTCGCGAAGCCACGATTTAGCCTCGGCGCTGCGATCGAGTTCCTGCTCTTGCAGCGCCTTGCATGATCAACATTCCGATCAAACGGCGGACTTCGGATTCGTAATACCGTTCACCGCCGCGATTGACGATCGCCAGCGCGTGCTCGAGCAACGCCAGCCCTTCCTCAGCGCGGCCATCCAGGGCGAGGCCTTCGGCCCTCAGCGCCAGATAAAACGGCGTTGTCACTACCGCGCCGGTACCGGCCCACAGGTCGTACGCCTGCCGCATCTCGTCGATCCCGGCGGCGCGGTCGCCCAATTCGGCAACCACACGGCCGTGCATCAGACGGGCATGCGCGAGCCATACAACGAAGCCGCAGTCTTCGCAGACCTCGATCGCACGTTCAGCGCTCTGCAGCGCCGCCTCGTTCTCGCCGCGGAAGTGCTGAATTGCCGCGCGAAAACCGTAAGCCTCACCAATGCTGAATTTGTGCTTTAGCTGCTCGGCCCTATCAGCCACGGCAAGCACGCGCTGCAGGGCCTGATCCGGAAATCCCAGCTGCCACAGCGCCCACGCCGAATAGCATAGGCACATGACGCCCGGGTCCTGCACCGCGCTGGGCTGATGGTCGATCTGATCGTACTCGGCACGGCAGTCGTCCATCAGGCGCACGGACGTCTCCATTTCGCCCTGGTGGCAGAGGATGTTGGCTATCGCCCATTTCGACTGGACCCTGTGGATCGCATCGGCGCTGTTCTGCGCCCTGACGCCGGCGTCAAAGGCAATCGCACGCGCCTTGGCGAAGTCGGCGCGCATGAAGTGATACCCCTCGAGCCCGAGCAAGACTTTCATCAGCGCGGTCTCGTCCTCGAGCGCATTGGCTAGTTCCATCGCGCGGACGTAGACGCGCTCGACGCGATCGGCTCCGTACCCTTCGGTGGCGATCAGCCGCGTGGCCAGCAAGAGCTGCAGACGCAACTCGACGCGATCGCGGTTCTTGTCCCGCGGAATGCGCGTCAGCACCGCCAGCGCGCTGGCCACATGATTGATCGCTTCGACGTGTGCGGAACGTACGGCCGCTTGCCGCGCTGCGCTTTCCCAATAGCGAAGCGCGTCGGCGTCGATGCCGGCCTCTGTAAAGTGGAACGCCAGCAATTCCGGCTGGCTTTCAGCGAGGCTGCGGAATTGCGCATTGAGGACGAACGCGATGACGCGATGGAGTTGAGTGCGGTCGCGGTCGAGCAGAGAGCGGTAGGCCGCATCGCGCATCAGCGCATGCCTGAAGGCATAGCGGACGTCATCCCCTTCGCCGAGGCAGATCAGCATGCCGGACCGGATCAGAGTGATTAATTGAGCCGACAGGTCGCGCGCTCGAAATGGCGAGCTCTCGTGAGCCAGAACCGCTTGCAGCAGCGTCAGCGGAAATTCGCGTCCGATCGTGCCGCCGATCTGGGCGATCTGTTTGGCGTCGCCGAGCCGGTCGAGACGCGCGGTCAGCAAGTCGATAATAGTCATCGGAACCGCGAGCGTCGCTGCGGACAGCGTGCCGATTGACTGTCCGGCATTCAGGTCGACAACCATCCTTGTCGATTCCTCGATGAACAGAGGAACGCCATCGGCGCGCGCTGCCAGGAGGTGCACCACTTCGGCTGGAAGCCGTGTCTCGCCGCAAGTACTCAGGATCAGCATTCGCGATGCTTCCGGCGACAGGCCGCGCAGCTCGGTCTCGTGCGCGGCACTGCGCGGGCGCCATTTGACTTCGCTGTCCGAGCGCGCGGTGACCAGCAGCAGCAGAGGCAGTGTCTGTGCGTCGACCGCAAGCTGGTTGAGAAATTCTTCGGTCGAGGGGTCGATCCAATGAATATCGTCGACGATCAGACAGGCCGGAGAGCTCTGAAGACGCAGCCGCGAAAGCGAGACCAGCACGGACAGGGTTAGCTGCCGTCTTCGCTCGGCGGAATGGTCCAGAACCGGGTGACGCGATTTAATCGGTACCGATAGCAGATTCGCCAGCAATGGAACCGCGCCGTCGATTCCCGCCGGCGCGGCAAATTTGGCGATCTTCTCGAATACGAGGCTGGGAGGATCACCGTCGAGTATTCGAAGTTGCTTTCGCAGCCACTCGACAATCGGATGAAACGCGCTTTGAGTGTGGTCGGGAGTGCAACAGCATTCGAACGCTTCGTGGCCCCGGCCCACAAGCAAGTGCTTGAATTCGCGTACCAGGCGGGATTTGCCAATCCCGGCATCGCCGACAATCCGTACCAAACGTAACGTGCCAGATTGAGCTGCGGCCCAGTGTTCTTCGAGGGCGCGCAATTCGCGGCGGCGTCCAACGAACGGTGTCATTCCCTGCGAACCAACGCCGGCGCCCGCGTCGTTCGTACCATTAGTCTGTGCCAAACCGAGAACCCGGAAAAGCGGCCCGGGCTGATCGAAGCCCTTCAGAATTGGCACGTTGTTGAGGGGCTCGAAACGGAAGCGTTCCTTGACGATCCGACGCGTGGATTTGCCGACGACCAGCGTTCCGGGCACCGCAATTGATTGCAGGCGAGCGGCAAAGTGGATCGCCGATCCGACAGGCTGGCCGTCCCGAACCACGACCTGCCCGGTCGAGATGCCGATCCGCACGCTCAAGCCGAGCCCGCGAACTGCATCGACGATCTTCAAGCCGGCACGCACCGCTCGGCTGGCAGCGTCCTCGCGGGCGACGGGAAATCCAAAGTAGCACATTCTTCCGTCGTCGCCCTGCGGATCGTCGGACGCGCCGCCGCAGTCTGTGACGATCCGTTCGCAGCGTTTGTGATACTCCGCAAGGACCTCGCTGTACTTCTCGGCGCCCATCGTCGCAAGCAGCCGCGTCGATCCGACAAGATCGAACGACATGATTGTGACTTGGCGCAGATTGTCCTTAACGCGCGAACTCGTATCCTTGACGAAGATGACAAGGCCGCCATCGCCGTACAATTCCGCCTGGAGTTGGGCGACATCGGCGACCCCGGAACGCTGGCGCAGCTCTGACCGCGCCGCGCGAATGGCTTCGCCGAGCGTGGCGCCGTGAACCAGTTGCCGATACGCCGACCGCGAACTTCTCGCCGAAGAAATTCTCGCCGTCGAAGGCGAGTTCCCACGGCGCCCAGGCCAAGTCTGCGTCGAGTTGCAGCGAAACCCTTCGCGCCGAACTGTAGCGCAGGAAACTGCCGACCGGCTCGGGCAGCAGGGTGTCGAACATCCGCTTTCCCAGCGTGCCCACCCTCGCAGAGGCAACGGTGCGCGGTACTTTCCCCAGACCGCTGTCCTCGCAGCAGGCCAGGAGTTCCCGCACGTCGCGCTGCAGATCCCGCAGCAGCGATTCGGGCAACGCGCAATGCGCAAGTTTGGCGATCAACCTGGTGTCGGTCAGAGACGCCGCAAGGTTGCCGTCTTGCCGCAGGACAGTGAGGCTGATGGCGTCATGCTGTTCGGCGAGCGACATGCGCGGATCCTGTCGTGGGGTATAGGAAGAATAAATCCCCCTTGCCCCGATTAGGAAGGTAGCATGTAGGCAGTAAGCGGGCGGTACTCGACGCGGCCGCCGTATTCCGCAATCGCGGGCGTGACACTTTCCACTAGGACCGCGGCCACTTTGGCATGCGTTGCCTCTTCGTCATGCTGCACGAGCCGCGAATAGCCAGCCACGTCGGCGACCAATATCGCCGGCAACCTACGCTCGACCCGCACTGGCGGCTCTTGCACCATGGCCCGAGATCCAACCTACAGCAGACTGTACGACGGATCAGGCCGTAGTGCCAAACGCTCTTTGGCGGTACCCGCCCAAGGCTGACATCGGTTATTGTGAAGGGTTCGGATGACGGCCGATCGAGACGATACGGCTTGCACCGGGGCCGTCGTCCGAAAGCCTCCAATGAAGGAACGCGCGTAAGGTTTGGTTCGGACGGCCGCCGCGCGCTTGCAGATTTGATGGCAGTTGTGGGGGTCTGCGGAAGTCGGTGGGGCTCGGGGATGACGTTATTGTGCCCGCAGGTTTAGCTGATCGGCTTTGATTAGGTAGCGTTGACGATGCGTTTCGCGGGTGCATGCGGTGCGGAATGCAATACCGGACAGGTGTTGCAGCGGCGTATCTGGTCAAATGACCGCTTTGCGCCAACAGCGGTCATTCGATATCTGGCCGCGGCCATTCTGCCCCGCGCAACCAAAATTAGCCGACGCAATCCTCAACCACAGGAAAAAATCGTCTCTGTGGGGAATTTGTCCGAAATCAATTCCGGCCCAGCAGCACGGATCACGAACATATCCTGGATGTGCCAGTGATCGACGTGAGGCTCCATGGCAATCACCATTCCTTCTTCCAGGCGCCGCGGGTTATCGCGTGAGATAACGGGCTCCTGCTGGTGCCACCAGGCGCCGACGCTGTGACCGGCCAGCATCGACTTGTAGGCCATGCCTGCCGCGGCGAACCGCTCCACCACAAATTGATAGACCTCGCCCGCCGTGCGGCCCGGTATTAATTGGTCGTTGGCTGCCCGGTAGATGTCGCGGATCAACGCGTATTGACGACGCTGCTCAGCGCTCGGCGTGCCGAGTACGGCACACCGCGATTGATGGCCGGGATAGCCCTTTACATAGGCCACGTAATCGGTGCGGATCGCATCCCCCGCCGCAAATGGAAAATCACTCTCGCCGGCATAGGGAACCGTGTTGCGCTGTGAGTTGAGAATGCCGTGGGTGAATTCCGAGCCACCAGCCAGGCAATGCCCGACTAGCGCAGCGTGCAGGTCGCGCTCGCGCATGCCGGGCTGGACCATTGGAAAATGGGTCAAGTAGGCTTCATCGAGAAGATCGGCACCGCGCTTCAAAAACGTCAGTTCAGTCGGCGTTTTCACCGCGCGCACCACGTCCATCAGATTTACGGAATCTGACAGTTGCATCCGCGGAAGGCGGGTGCGCAGGATATCCCAATCGGCAGCGCTGATGAAGTTGGTCTCGAAGCCGACTTTCGATTCGGCCAGTCCCATGCTGGTGATCACCTGGGCAAGCCGCTCGACCGGCGGCTCGGAATAACCTTCATAGATGTCGAAATGCTCGATGAATGAATCCCGTCGCGCAAGCCCTTCGGCGATCGCATTGACCACCATGCGTGGTTCGCCGGTCCGCGGCCAAACCAGATAAACGCCTCTCGGGGAGTTGGCGAGGTCGAGATGGCGCGCCAGCGTGCCTGGATAGACCAGGCCGGAAAGATACGTGAAGTTGATACCGGCGCGCGCCACGATGGCATCGAGGCCTTGTTCGTCCATTTGTCGGGCAAGACGTTCAGTCTGCACAAAATCGGAAACCGCTGCTTTCATGTCCGTTAACTCTCCGTCGTATGACTTTTTAACAGCGCTCGCGGCTGCGAGCGCGGCGGGATTTAGATCGCTTGCTGTTCAACCATTCTGAGGAAACGTTTGGTACGCTCGTGCTGGGGACGGTCCAGCACGTCTTCGGGTAACCCTTGTTCGACGATATGACCTTCGTCCATGAAGATCACACGATCGGCGACCTCCCGCGCAAACCGCACTTCATGAGTCACCACGATCATGGTCATCCCGGCTTCGGCGAGGCGGCGGATCACGGCAAGGACTTCTCCGACCAATTCGGGATCAAGCGCCGAGGTGGGTTCGTCGAACAGCATCAGGCGGGGCGAGATGGCGAGAGCGCGAGCGATCGCCACGCGCTGCTGCTGGCCGCCTGACAGCCTGTGCGGGAGATGGTCGGCATGGTTGGTTAGTCCCACCATGCGCAGCAAATTCATGGCGAGCGTACGCATCTTCTCGGTTGCTTCGCCGTAAACGTGGATCGGCGCCTCCATGATGTTCTCCAGCGCCGTGAGATGATCGAACAAATTGAAATGCTGGAACACCATGCCGATACGTGCATCGGCGCGGGCCTTGGCGACGTTCCGGGTGGGCTTCAATCCGCCCCCGACCTGATCCTGATATCCGACGTATTTGCCGCCGACCGTGATTTCGCCCCAGTCCAACGGCTCCAAATGGTTGACAAGCCGCAGCAAGGTGCTCTTGCCTGAACCGCTCGGGCCCATGATCACGACGACCTCGCCACGTTGAACGAAGAGATCGATATTGCGAAGGATTTCCTTGTCGCCATAGGATTTTTGGACGTTTCGACAGATCACGAAGGGCTGATCGGACGTCGAACTTTCCGTTCGGCTTGCCTGGAGACTATCCATCCAGGCAGTCGGCGACGGCGCAGGCGCGCCTGAACCGCTTTCCGCCGCCAATGCGCCGGCCGGAATGGCTTTCGCGGGCGTCTTTTTTAAAGCCTCGAGGCTGTAGAATTTTTCCAGGTAGAATTGCGCCACCGCCACGCCGCTCGTCAGGATAAGGTAGATGATGCCGGCAGCAGCAAACACCGTAAAAAACTTGAAATTCTGCCCCACAATCTGTTGGGATCGGAATGTAAGTTCGTTGACGAAGATCACCGATGCGATCGATGTCCCCTTGATCATGGAGATGATCTGGTTTGCCATGCTGGGCAGAATGGCCCGCATGGCTTGAGGCAGAATGATGCGCCGCAGCGTCAGAAACGGCCCCATGCCGAAGGAGGCAGCGGCGAGGGTTTGCCTGCGATCCACGGAAAGAATGCCGCCGCGGATGATCTCTGCGCTGAACGCAGCCTCGTTCAGCATGAAGCCGATAACGGCCGTCGTGAAACTATCGAACTTGATCCCGACAACCGGGAGCGCGTCATAGAGAAAGACAAGTTGCAGGATGAGGGGAGTGCCGCGGATAAACCAGATGTAGAGCCAGGCTGTTCCATTCAGGGGCGGCAGTGTGGAGAGGCGCATCAAGGCCAACATCAGCCCGAGCATGACGCCGCCTACCATGGCCAACGCGGCGATCTCCACTGCGGTCAGAGCACCGTCCAGCAGGAAGGAGGAAGAGGCATAGGTGAGGACCTCCATGAGCGGCTCGGGTATCAGGCTGGACCCCCAGCCAAAGGCAGCGGCGACCACGACGATGAGAGCTGCACCGCCGCCCAGCAAGGTCAGTCTATGCGGCCCGCGAGTGCGTGCCGCCGTCGCGATTTCCGGCCCTAACTCGCTCATATCAGCCACAGATTCTGACGGTTGCATACGCTACCGCGCGTGCCGCGGTGACGAGATCGGAGAGCAGCACGCGCTCATCGGCGGTGGGCCATTCCTTGTAGATGCGAATGTCGCCTGGGCCATACTGCACGGTGGGAATACCATGAGCGGCGATGATATTGCCGTCGCCGACGTTGCCCAGGCGTCCCCAACCGCCAACGATGGCCTGCGCGCCCGAAGCCAATTCCTGGCCGGCCGCCAGGACGGCTACCAAGGGATGATCCGCAGCGCACGCCATCGGCTCCTGACACCATCCTTGCTCGGTGCCCTTGGCCGGTACCTCGAAGCTGTAATTAAACGCTGGATGATCTCGCCGGATACCTTCGAGCAGACCGGAAACATCCGCTGTCACGCTTTGCAGCGTTTGTCCTGGCACAGTGCGGAACTGCAGCAACAGTTCGGCCTGTTTGCTATGCAGGCCGCTGTGGTTCTTCTGGTAGTAGTGCTCTTTATGGAAAGTATCGAAGGTGTGGGTCGGAAAGCCAGGCAGCTCGGGGTGGGAGATGAAGTTCATCCAGCTTCCTTCCGGAATTGGATCGAGGCTCGGCCCAATGCGGCGAATGACCTCGCAAAGCTGCTCGATTGGATTCCAGTATAGTGCCTTTGCCTCGGCACTATAGCGGAAGAACAGCTCCGGAGCCTCGACCCGGATGCGCACCATCACAATGCCGACGCAGAAATTGGCGATGGTGTTGTTTGAGTGCTCCATATTGATGCACAGGTCCGCCCGCACGCCGCTGCGCAACAGCGCCCGGGTGCCGGCGCCGCCGAGCTTGTGCGCGATCACCGGACACAACAGCACGTCGCCTTTGAGCCGCATGCCCGAACGAATGACGGCCTCGACGCCACAGAAAGCGGCGGCGATCCCGCCTTTGTCGTCGTGGGCGCCCATGCCCCAGACCCAACCATCCGCGAATTTGGCGCCATAGGGATCCACCGACCATCCCGGCATTTCGACCCCCGGATCCATGTGCCCGTTGAGCATCAGGCTCGGTCCCTCTCCGGTGCCACGCAAAATACCCATGGGCTGGCGACTGGTAATCGTGGGATCGAGGGGATGCACGACGTCCATCATGGTCACGTCGAGCCCAATGTCATTCATCCGTTCAGCGAGATGATCGGCGATCTGTTGCTCTTGGAAAGCGGAACTGGGGATGCGGAGCAACGCCTGCTCTACTTCGAGCACGCGCGCGGTATCGACGTGCTTCTGCACGCCGGAGAGTTCGGTGGTCATGGTCTTTTCTCCGATACGCGCCGCACGCTATTGGCCTGGTGCGCGTCATTGCCCGGCCGTCGAGTGTTTGGTGCGTTGGCCTTCACTCGGTCAAGATCGCAGGCTCCGTGGTGAGGCTATAGTCCACATGGTAGCGGTCATAGATCGCTTTCTCGGCTCCGCTGGCGCGTATCGCCGCGAGGCCGTCGCGCAACGCCTTGACCAGATCCGGGTTACCCTTCGCCGTGCCTACTGCAATCTTGGCACCAGTGACCACGTCGAACGCGCTCTCGATCGTGGTGGGGTTAGCGGCAACCATGCTGTCGCCGACGAACTTGTTGACCGAGACGAGATCCGCACGCGCGTTCTGCACGAGCCGCATGCCGCTAGGCATATCAGTGGAGGTGATGATATTGACCGCGGGCTTGCCGGCGGCGACGCACTTGGTACTGGCGTCGCGCAGCATGGCCTCCTGCGTGGTGCCGAGCGCCGTGGTAGCGGTCAGGCCGCACAGGTCACCGACGGCATGGATATTCTTTGGATTGCCTTTGGCCACGAGCATCCCGGTAGCGGCATTCATATAGGCCACGAAGTCCAGCTTCTTGGCTCGCTCGGGCGTGTACAGCAGGGTGTCCCACATCACGTCGATCTGACCTGACATCGCCGCCGGAATCAGTCCCGACCACGTTCCGATCACGGACTGCATGGGGACGCCGATGCAGGCAAAGGTCGCCGCGGCAAGATCGGCATCCAGTCCGATCAGCTTCGAAAAATCCTTGGGATCGCGCATGCTGAACGGAACGCTTTCGCCATCCTGGCCGATCTTGATCGTTTTTCCGGCGAGGCCTGGATACTTGGTTGCGAGTTTTGCCGGCTCGCAGGCTGCCTCATCGGCTCTTGCGCCGCACAATGAGGAGACGAGCAGGAAGGCGAGGCAAGCAGTGCCGCGCAGGATCGGAAGCACAGACCTATAAAAATTGCGCATGAATTGAAAACCCCACATTTGAGATTTCGACCGCCGGCGTAAGAATTATTTCGCTCGCACCGGTCCATTACAAATGAATTATAGACATTTTATTCATGCGCATGTTTTATATAGGAATGGATTTCCGGAATTTGGAAACGCTATTGTGGGTGGTCCGGCTTGGCGGAATTGGCGCTGCGGCGCAGCATCTCAATCTCAGCCAGCCGGCCGTTACCCGTCGCATTCAGGAGCTTGAGCGCGAGCTCGGCGCCAAGGTTCTGCGCCGCCAAGGACGGAATGTGGTGCCGACGCCGGTTGGCCAGACCTGCCTTGTCAGCGCCGAGCGCATCCTGTCGGAAGTCGCCACCATGCGCGTCGCGGCGAGTGACAAAGCGGCTGTCGGTACCATCCGTGTCGGCGTGGTCGAAAGCATCGCGCTGACGTGGTTTCAGAATTTCCTCGCGCGGATCGAGGGACGCTTTCCAAAGGTACAGATGGAGATCGACGTCGATTTATCGAACCGATTGATCACCAAGCTTGCCCGCCGTCAGATCGACATCGCGTTGCTGCCCGGTCCGGTGCAATTGCCAGGGGTTGTGCGCGTGTCGCTCGGCGATTGCGCCATGAAGTGGTTGGGCCATCCGCAATTGTGCCCAAAGGATCGCGAAATGAAGGCCGCAGACCTCGCCGAACTACCGATCATCGGCATGCCGCAGGATGCCAATGCTTATCATTCCATCATCAACTGGTTCGAAGAGGCGCAGGTCAGTCCCGGCCTCATGCACTGTTGCAACAGCTTCAGCGTGGTGGCTCTGCTGGTACGGCGTGGCGTAGGGGTCAGTCTGCTGCCGCCGGACATGTTCGCTGGCGACCTCAAGTCAGGCGTCCTGAAGATACTCATTGAACAGCCTGACCTTCCGAAGGTGGAATATTCTGCTGCTTATTTGCCTGCCATAGAGGTCTCAATTCTTCCCGAAGTAGCCGCGATTGCGCGGGAGGAGAGCTGGTTCTTCGGCCCGCCGCGAACACGAAGCAAGAACTTTGGCGTGGGGCCTTTCCCCGCGCTGCAAGTCGGGACGAGCTTGAAGGATGAGGTCTCCTAGCGTCGTTTTGTGATCTATTCTTGTTCGAAGAGCTTATTTCTTAGGTTGGCTATTTGCGCCAGTTGATCCGCGTTCGGCGCTCAACCTTCATCGGGTTTCAAGCCAAGCGGGATTATAGGCCGGTGAGGCTTGACCCAGGTCCGTATAAACTGGCTCAAATTCATTCGACGGCAACGGCCAATTGTCGCCGCTCCGGACAGCGTCACGGAGCCATGAGAGGTGCAAGGCATCTGTTGCTCAAAGAGCAAAGCATTTACATCTACCCGATCAATCGTACATCGCAGAATATAGCGGCTGCGGATTGCGGCAAGTCCCCAAGAACAGACGTTGCTTTGGCACGCACCAAAAACAATTGCGCGGATCCATTGTTAAGGAATTTTCGATGTCCGCTTTGCGCCAAAAGTGGCCATCCCTGTCAAGTCTTTAAGGAGTGCGGACTCGACAAAATCAATCGTTACTGGCAGCGGCCCATCTTCGCCACGCTCGAGGATCACTTCGACACAAGTTTTTTCGCAGCTAGACTGGGACCGGTGGTGGCGATGTCGCGCAATTTGGCGGCAAGATCCATGCTCACAATCCGCAGAAGGTTGGCGCGGAGTTCTGGTCTGCTTGCCGTAAACTCTCTCACGTGGCGCAGGTCCCACTTTGCGAGAACCACTACGTCCGCTGGACTGGCCAGACCACTGTAGGCGCTCACGTCCCCGATCAGCTGACCGGGTCGAATCGCCAGTCTGGAGTTGCCGCCGAGAATAGCTTCGAGGTCCCCAGCTATTACGACAACAGCCTCGGATATCTGCTGGCCCTTCTTGAGAATGATCTCCCCAGGTGAGCAGTCGACCCACCGAGCAAGGCTGGCCAGCCTCAAGAATTCGCGCTTGTCGATCGAGCTGAATGCGACGCGGTAGAGCTGCTCTTCCTTGTCGCTGAGAACGACCGGCCGCCGCTCCAAACCTATCGCCACGACGCGGACCGCGTTGACGAGCATGAACGCCGCCCCCCAAACAATCGGCGGCCACAGTTTCTCGCCCTGGAAATAGTAATATGGCAAGGTCAGCCCCTCACCGACGATGGCCAAAATGCGCAGCCTGAGGACGTCCCGCACCGAGAACGCCACGAGAAACACAATGTTCGATAAATTAATCAGACCGCTGATCCCGAGAACCTGATCGGACATGAACTCGTACATAAAGACTCCCACGACGTTTTCAGATGCGTGACCAAGCCTAGGCACGAGGCGGCTCGAACAGTAGGCCGTGACAGCGGTTGACGATGTCAGCAAGGTTCGACTGGCGATGGGCCGAGATGCAGCGGATCGAGCACCCGATGCCGCGATCGCCTTTCGGAAGTGGCCGGGCGACAATATCATGGCTTAATCGACACGCGAATCGGATGGGGAAGTCGACCTCCCAGTATAAAGACAGCATAAAGACGACTGAGGGGCGAGGTGCGCGCAGTGCTCCCGCCAACGATGGCGCGTGATGCGTCTGTGTCGCGCTTGGTGCTGCACCAGAAGGTTACCCCCTCTCCCATCTGTTGGGTCTCACACGATCAATACTAGAGGTGGCACGCTGCAACACGAATGAGGCGCGACTGGTCCGCGCGTCAACGCCCGCTGCAAGGGTCCGGATCAGAAGGAAGTCGACGCACTCGTCGCGTCCTTCGCCAGCGGCTAGTAATGCCACTCTACTGCGCGGTTTTTGTTGAATGTCCGCTTCGCGCCAAAGGACTAAACCGCTCGCGCGGTAGTTTGCCGCTGCCGGCGACACAGCCAACACGATAGCGCCACGGGGCGTCCTGTCTTGAGATGAGGGGTTCGCAACCTTCACCAAGACAGGAGCATCCCTCATGACCGATAAGGCCATAAGCCCGCTGCGGCTGCGCATGATCGAAGACATGACGATCCGCAAGTTCGCGTCGAAGACCCAACATGACTACGTGCAGAGGGTCAAGCACTTCGCTGCTTTCCTCCGCCGCTCGCCCGATACCGCGAGCTTCGAAGACGTGCGCCGCTATCAGCTTCATCTAGCAGAAAGTGGCGCCGGCGTTCCGACCCTTAACCAAAGCGTCTCGACACTGCGGTTCTTTTTCAAGATCACGCTTGGACGTGCCGACATCGTGAACCACACCCAGTTCATCCACGTGCCACGCAAGCTTCCGGTCATCCTGAGCCCAGAGGAAGTCGCGCGTTTTCTGGATGCGGCGCCGGGGCTCAAATACAAGGCGGCATTGAGTGTGGCCTATGGAGCCGGATTGCGAGTGTCCGAGGTGGTTGCGCTGAAGGTATCCGACATCGACAGCAAGCGCATGGTGATCCGGATCGAACAGGGCAAGGGCCACAAAGACCGCTACCTTATGCTTTCACCGCATCTGCTTGAGCTGTTGCGCGCCTGGTACAACGCAGCACGCCCACAGGGGTGGCTGTTTCCAGGAATGAACCCGGTCAACCCGATGTCAGCCCGCCAACTCAGGCGCGCCTGCGATACCGCGGCCCAGATGGCCGAGATCGGCAAGCAGGTGTCCCCGCACACCCTGCGACACAGCTTTGCGACGCATCTTCTGGAGCAGAACACCGATATCAGGGTGATCCAGGTCTTGTTGGGACATGCCAAGCTCGACACCACCGCGCTCTATACGCGTGTCGCCACCAAGATCATCCGGGAGATCATGAGCCCGCTCGATCGCATTACAAGCAAGCTCAAGGAGGGCGTCGAACCGCCCGCCTGACGCGCGTCGTGTCGCGTCCATCGCTGGAGGTCGCGGACATCTTCCGTGGCCACGGCCCGGCATGGCGCCGGGCCAATGCCGGCCATGTCAGCCTTGGCCAACTCAAGGTAATGTCGGCGATCGAGAACTGCCGCACGGCGGCGCTCGGTGGACATGTCGCGCGCTGCGAGGACTGCGCGCACAGCCAGATCTCGTACAACTCCTGCCGCAACCGGCATTGCCCGAAGTGCCAGGGTGCGGCGGCAAAGGGCTGGCTGGCCGCGCGCGAGGCCGATCTGCTGCCGGTACCGTACTATCACGTCGTATTCACGCTGCCAGCGGCCATCGCCGATATCGCCTACCAGAACAAGGCTGTCGTCTACGATATCCTGTTTAAGACATCGGCCGAGACCCTGATCACCATCGCCGCCGACCCCAGGCATCTCGGCGCCCGCGTCGGCATCACCTCGGTCCTCCATACCTGGGGGTCGGCCATGACCCATCACCCGCATGTCCACATGATCGTGCCGGGCGGCGGCATCTCGCTCGATGGCGAGCGATGGGTGGCGTGCCGGCCTGGCTTCTTCCTGCCAGTGCGTGTGCTCTCGCGCCTGTTTCGCCGACTGTTCCTGGAGAAGCTTCTCGCCGAACACCAGGCCAATAACCTGAAGTTCTTCGGCGATCATGCTGCTCTCGCCGATCCGCAGGCGTTCGCGGCGCACCTGGCGCGGCTGCGCCGAACCGAATGGGTCGTATATGCCAAGCGTCCGTTCGGCGGCCCACAGGCCGTGCTGGCCTATCTGTCGCGCTATACCCACCGCGTCGCCATCGCCAATAGCCGGCTGATCGCCTGCGACCGATCCGGCGTGACCTTCCGATGGAAGGACTATCGCGCTGAAGGTCGTGATCGCCAGAAGATCATGACACTCGCCACTGCCGAATTCATCCGCAGATTCTTGATCCACGTCCTGCCGCTAGGCTTCCACCGCATTCGCCACTACGGCCTACTCGCCAGCGGCAAGCGCGCCGGTAACATCGCCCATGCACGCCGCCTACTGGACGTCCCTGCGGTACAGCCCGAGATCAGGGATGACAGTGATACCGAGGTCGACGAACCCAAGCCGCTGGCGCACCCGTGTCCATGCTGCGGCGGTCGCATGATCATCATCGAGAGGTTCCGGCGTGGCTGCTCGCCGCACACCCGTCCCGCGGCAGCCCACGCCGCGATCAGGATCGACACATCATGATCAGATCACGTTCGATGCAACATCCCAGTGCTGCACTTCTGCTGCACCGGCTATCGGTCGGCAATGACCATGCTCGCCGTCGCGCTGCTCACGATAGTCGCCGTGTTGTTCCATCTCCGCCGCGCAACTCCGATTCTGCACCTTGCAATCGACCGACCCGCTTCGTCGCACCCGCGATCGCCTCCCGAAAAAGCTCCCAACCCACCTCGACAAAAGACCGGCAGCGTCCAAATCCCCATAGCGCCTGACGCACCACCCCGCCATCCCTTCCGCGGTTTCCTCCTTTGAAGGTTTGCGTACGCCGGCCCCCGGTGCGCGCCGCGCCACCTTCATGGGGCCGGCATCCGCAAACCTTCACACAAGCGGTCATTCCATATCCGCGTAATATGCGAATCGAGCCACCCTATTACTCACATCACGATGCAGGTTGGGCGAGGCTTACAGGTTTGTCGGGAACAATAGTCTGGAGGCGCCGTTGAACGTTTCAACGCACGGCGAACACTCGTCGGCGTCAACGGAGAATTCCGATGGAATTGATCCTGATTATTGTTGTCGTAGTGCTGTTGTTCGGTGGCGGCGGATATTGGGGCCGGCGTCGCGGCCACTGGTGAAACTCACGATGATCGACTTTCCGAACCATAGCCGTTTCTATGACGTCACCCGGCACGCCGTGCGGTTCTGGGGATACGACAGCGCGATCGAGGCATCGTTCTTCATCGACGAAGATGCGCTGGCACAAATCCAGCCGGGGGTTCGGCCCGATGAATCAGGCTTCCTGAATGCCTTCGACGCCAACCGCAATAAAATATGCGCCGCGGCTGCCAGGGTTTACGTACGCGGTAGCCGGGGGTCCTACGATCTGGGCGCATCCAACTTTTGAAACGGTCGGCCTCAATCCGCCGCGCAGAGACCTTCCTCAATCGCGCCCGAGTGCAATTTGCCGGCGTCGGTCACACCGTCGGCGACGTTGTAAGGATGCCCGACGCCATCTTCGCCTTGGTCGCTGATGTGGCGGGCTTACCCGAACTCGTTGTCGATATAGGCCGAAGCGTTCTCCAGCACGGATTTCATCATTGAAACCAACTCCGGCTTGAAGTCGATAGGCGAAATCTTCGTCATGCGCACTCCCTTTGCGTGGCCTAGTGCGGCAACGTGACTCTAATGCGACCCTCGCGTGAAGGATCGCCTTAGTCCGGCGCGGCCATTCCTGATCGAACCAACATACTCTTTGGGTTCCATACACGCTGATTAATATTGCTCGCCGAATTCGTTTAACCTTGGATCAAGCCGACCATCTGTCCTCCTCTTTGCGGCAATCGTCTTCATTGAGACGGTCCGCGATATCTTCTGCTATCGCTGGCGTTTTCGCCTTGGCGATTGGCTTTAGTTCCTCGCCTTCAACCTCAACCGGAAAGTCATCGGGCTTGAAGGGCTTATCATTCGGCATACCCTCCCATGTTAAAAGAAAAAGCCGCGCGGGCATTACGCCGAGCGGCTTTTCGAGCAACTGCCAGTTAGGCCGGTTCCGTTGCTGGAATGACAACATCGATCTAAAGGAAAGGTTCCACCTCGCCACCGGCAGCCAGTGGCACGTGGCCGCCAAATGCGGCTGCTGGGCGCGAGGACCACCCCTTCCCTCGGAGCGTCGCATAGTCCGACGCGAGTGACGCAACCCCACATGCTGCTTGATCGAAGAGCGGTGTCACTTTTGTGAACTGCGAGAGCATCTGTTCCGGAATTTATACGTGCGCACGAATTTGCATCGTGTGAGGCATACAGATTTTGCAGAACAGATGAGGAGACGGACCGATAACAAACGCCCGAATTTTATTGATGCGCCACGCTGGGAAGACCGAGGATCCAATGGATCCGCACCTCTCGCAGGATGGCTATGCGAGAGCGGCCAAGCTTGCATTCCCCAGTTTCTCATCGCGACTTCGATCTCAAAGCACAACGTCCGACCCATTGAGACGCTCGAACCCCTTTCGCGAAAATCGGGTTTCGGTCGACGCAACATAGGCTGATCAAGATTAGCGCCTTGGCAAATCAACTATTATCCGAACCACACTATGCGGATGCGGGCGCACTGATTGTGGTGTGTTCATCACGGCAACATCCCCCTTGCCTTTCTGAACCTAGGTGACAGTGCCTTCGCGGGCGGGCGGCCCTTAGGGGTCACCCATCCAATAAACTCTTCATGCAATCACTCAATCAACGGTCGATCGCAAATTGCTGCTGGGTTGTGTGTACCGAAAACCTTATCCGAGTTGATGAGGTGATGAAATCGCCTGAGCTGGCGAAATGATGGGGCTGTTCTGTTTCGTTCTGGCCGTCCTAGCCTCGCCATTTAAGTCGAAGTTGCGGCTTGAGGCTGAGAACGTGGTGCTGCGACATCGCTTGAATGTCTTGAGACGCAGGCTGCATGGTCGCGTCCGGCTGACGAACAATGATCGCTGGTTCTTTATCCAGCTGTATCGCGGGTTTCCATCAATCCCGCAGGGCGTCACCGTCCGGCCGAGACCCTCGTGCGTTGGCACAGGGCCGGCTTTCGCTGCTACTGGCGTCGAAAATCGCGCGCACAGGGAGGGCGACCGCAAATGGACGCCGAGCCGCGCGGATTGATCCTCCGGATGAGCATGGAGACCCCGCTTTGGGGCGCGCCACGCATTCACGGAGAACTGCTCAAACTCGGGTTTGAGATCGCGCAGTCGAGCGTCGCCAGGTACATGGCCAAGCGGCGGGGGCCGCCCAGCCAGGGATGGCGGACGTTCTTGCATAACCACGCACCGGACAGTGCCGCCACGGACTTGTTCGTTGTTCCGACGGTCGGCTTCGACCTGCTCTATGCCTTTGTCATCGTTCGGCTCGGCCGCAGAGATCTTGTCTGGATCAACGTCACAGCAAATCCGACAGCCGAACGGGTCGCGCGACAACTAACGGAGGCTTTTCCTTGGGACGAGGCTCCGCGCTACCTCATCCGCGACCGCGACCGGATCTATGGCAACGTCGTCACGCGTCGACTGCGAACCATGGGCATCCGGGACAAATCTATCGCGCCAAGCTCACCCTGGCAGAACGGCGTTGCCAAACGGCTGATTGGATCGATCCGGCGTGAATATGCGCCGGTTTCTCGCCCGGTTCAGCGAACCGGTGTGATCAGTTCACGCGCCATCCTGGGCGGACTTCATCACCACCACGCCCGTGTTTAAGTTTTCGGTGCACACAACCCTCAAAGCGGATGCGAACGGCGGCCTCAATACCTTCCTGAGCCACCCCGGGCCGGCACGCAGTTCATCTACGTGCATGCGAAATTAGAATGACGTCTCCTCCAGCGCCAACGTCGAGCCAGCGCCAGTCGTGATTTCGTCCCGTGATGCGGCGGCCTCCGGCAGTACGTGCTCGGCGTAGAAGCGTGCGGTGGCGATCTTGGCGTGCAGAAAGGCGGTGTTCTCCTCGCCGGCCGACAGCAGATCGCGAGCGATCCGTGCGGCGTGCGCCATGTGCCATCCGCCCACGACAATACCGGTAAGCTTTAAATAGGGGACCGCCCCGGCAACCGCTTCGCGCGGGTCGCTATCGTAACGCGCCAGCAGCCAAGCGGTAGCCTCCTCGAACGCGCCGAGCGCCGCCTTAAACGCAGACGCAATCGCTGACAGGTCCGCGTCGTTGGTGAGTGCCAACGCGTCCAACTCCGCTGTCATATCGCGGATCAGCGCTCCCGCATTCAGCCCCTTGTCGCGGACCAGCTTGCGGCCGAGCAGGTCGTTGGCCTGAATGCCGGTGGTGCCCTCGTAAAAAGTGGTGATCCGGGCATCGCGCAGATACTGCGCGGCGCCGGTCTCCTCTACATAGCCCATTCCGCCATGCACCTGGATTCCGGTAGAGGCGATCAAGATTGAACTTTCGGTGCACCAGACTTTCACCACCGGGGTCAACAGCTCGACCCGGCCCTGGTTGGGCGCCCGCACCGCGGGGTCCGGATGATGCCGGGCGCGGTCCATGCAGGCGGCCGTGCAGTAGGCGAGCGCGCGCATCGCCTCGGTGCGCGCACGCATATCCATCAGCATCCGGCGCACGTCAGGGTGATAGATGATCGGGTCGCGTTCGGCACCGCCGATCGGCTTGCCCTGCACCCGACCGCGGGCATAAGCGACGGCGTGCTGGTAGGCCGCCTCGGACACCGCCACGCCCTCGAGCCCCACATTCAGCCGGGCATGGTTCATCATCGTGAACATGTATTCGAGACCGCGGTTCGGCTCACCCACCAAGTAGCCGACCGCCCCCTTCCTTGTCGCCGTATGACATCACGGCCGTGGGCGAGCCATGGATGCCGAGCTTGTGTTCGATGGAGGCGCAAACCAGGTCGTTGCGCGCGCCGAGGCTGCCATCCGGATTGACCAGGAATTTCGGTGCGACGAATAGCGAAATCCCGCGTGTGCCCTCGGGCGCGTCCGGCAATCGGGCGAGGACGAGATGAATGACGTTCTCCGCAACGTCGTGCTCGCCCCAGGTGATGAATATCTTCGATCCAGACAGGCGATAGTGGTCGCCGTCCGGCTCTGCCCGCGTGCGCACTGCGGAGAGGTCGGAGCCTGCCTGCGGCTCGGTCAGGTTCATGGTTCCAGTCCACTCGCCAGCGACCATCTTCGGCAGGAAGCGCTGCTTGAGCGTGTCAGATGCATGATTCACGAGTGCCTCAACGGCCCCCATGGTAAGCATCTGGCACAACGAGAAGGCCAGATTAGCGGATTTCCAAATCTCGGCTACCGCGCTCGACACCAACGCTGGCATTCCCTGGCCCCCGATGTCGGTGCTGGCCGGCATCGAGTGCCAGCCGCCTTCGATAAACTGTTGATAGGCCGCGGGGAAGCCGTCCGGCGTAGCGACCTCCCCATCGAACCAGCGGCAGCCCTGGCGGTCCCCGGTTGAGTTCAACGGCGCCAACACTTCGCCGGCAAAACGGCCTGCCTCGATCAGGATGGCCTCGACAAGTTCCGGGTTGGCGTCCTCGAAGCCGGGCAAAGTGGCGATCTCCGGCAAACCGGCCAGACGGTTGAGCACGAACCGCATGTCGTCTAGGGGGGCGGCATAGGTCATGACCCCAGCCCCTTTGCGACTTCGCGCAACATGAACTTCTGGATCTTGCCGGTCGCATTCTTCGGAATCGGGCCGAATACTACGCGCTTTGGCACCTTGTAGCCGGCCATCTGCTCGCGGCAGAATTGGCGGATCTCTACCTCGGTTGCTGTTGTGTTTGGCCGAAGTTCAATGAAAGCGCACGGCACCTCGCCCCATTTTGGGTCGGGCTTGGCCACCACGGCGGCCGAGTCCACCGCGGGGTGGCGGTGCAGAACGTCTTCGACCTCGATGGAGGAGATATTTTCGCCACCGGAAATGATCACGTCCTTCGAGCGATCCTTGATGCGGACGTAGCCATCAGGCTCGATCACCGCGAGGTCCCCAGTGTGGAACCACCCCCCGGCGAAAGCCTCTTCCGTGGCGGAGGGATTCTTCAGGTAGCCCTTCATCGTGATGTTGCCTCGGAACATGATCTCGCCGACGGTCTCCCCGTCCGATGGCACCCGCTTCATCGTGTCCGGGTCGAAGACTGCCATCGCCTCCTGCGCCAGACCGGCAACGCCTTGGCGCGCGTTCAGCCGGGCGCGCTCGGTCAGCGGCATGGATCTCCATTCTTCGTGTTTCGCGCACACCGACGCCGGGCCGTAGGTTTCGGTCAGGCCATACACGTGGGTGATGTCGAAGCCCATGCACTCCATGCCCTCGATAACGGAAGCGGGGGGAGCGGAGCCAGCTATGAAGCCGCTAACCTTGCGGCCGAAACCGCCGTTCGATTCACCTGCAGCATTGATCAACATGTTGTAGACGATCGGGGCTCCGCACATGTGGGTAACGCCATCTTCACGGATCGCCTCGAAGACCAGCTTCGCGTCAACCCGCCGGATACAAACATTCGTTCCGGCGATGGCCGCCATCGTCCAGGGAAAGCACCATCCATTGCAGTGGAACATGGGCAGCGTCCAAAGATAGACCGCGTGTGCCGGCATGGCCCAGGATACGATGTTCGACAAAGCGTTCAGGTATGCTCCGCGGTGATGCGTGACCACACCCTTGGGGTTGCCCGTGGTGCCAGAGGTATAGTTCAGGGCGATGGCTCCCCATTCGTCCTCCGGCAGGGACCAGGCGAAATCGGGATCGCCTTCCTCCAGGAACGCTTCGTAGTCCTTCTCTCCGAGCAGGGTGCCACCTGCGTACAGCTTGTCATCGATGTCGATTACTAGCGGCCGGCGTTCCATCAGCTGCAACGCCCGTTGTATGGTTCCGCTGAACTCGCGGTCAGTGATCAGTACCTTTGCTTCGCCATGCGCGAGCTGGAACGCAATCGCTTCGGCGTCGAGCCGGATGTTCAGTGTGTTCAGGACCGCGCCGATCATCGGGATGCCGAAATGGGCCTCGTAAATGGCGGGAACATTTGGCGCCATCACGGCAACGGTATCGTCGGAACCTATTCCACGCTTATGCAAAGCCGATGCGAGACGGCGGCAGCGTGCGTAGGTCTCTGCCCAGGTCCTGCGTTGTTCGCCGTGGATAACGGCGATCCCGTTGGGATAGGTCTCGGCGGCCTTGGGTAAGAAGCTCAGCGGCGAGAGCGACGCGTAGTTCGCCTTGGTCTTACCCAGGCCAGCACTGTACGGGCCGCCTCTCTGAGTGTTGATTTCCAATAACGGCGTCATTGCCCTCTCCTCGATATTGTTGTCGGCGCTGTACCGGTTCCACGAGTGTCGCGTGACACATTGAATTGGCCTGCTGCGGCTTTCCGTGGACGACCTCCTAAGCAAGGGAAGCCTCTTTTTCGAACGCGACCGGACTGAGATATTCGGGGGGAGAGGGAGCAGGGAGTGCGACCAGGGCCTCGCCCTCTATCGCCGCGGAGATTACTCTTGCCGACAGCATTCCATGGGCAATGCGGCCCTTGAAAATGGTGCCTGCCGCGAACTCCTCGTTGATGTGGATGGCGTTGTTTTCGCCGGACGGCGGCGAACAGGACGATGTCGGCTTCCGTGACGGTCTTGGCGAACGTGGCGCACATCCCGACCCGCAGGTCTGCATATGCGTAACCTCCGAGCTCATTCATCGGACCGCGCTCCCTGGATTGTACGGAAACCCGCAATTCACTTTTGGCTGCTCTGTCAAGATCTGCACACGAATGCCTCCGGATTTGATGTCCGATAGGGACATATCCCCCATGCTATTTTTCCAGAACATAGCTTCCCGGTGCGTTCTGGATCGGCGGGTAGGCAGCACTGCCGACAGCCGCCGCCGGCATTCTCTTTCCGGAATGGGCCTCGAGCCATTTGGTCCAATCGCCCCACCAGCTGCCCTCGTGCTTCTTCGCGCCAGCCAGCCACGCCGCCGCAGTCCCGGCCGCCGCCGCATCGCCGGTCTCGTCGGTCCAGTAGCCGCCTTTGCCTGCGGACGGCGGGTTGATCATGCCGGCGATGTGCCCACCCGCTGCGAGCACGAAGCGCGTCTTCGCACTTGTCAGCTGCGCTATCCGCCAAGCCGAGCTCCATGGAACGATGTGGTCCGTCTCGGCGCCGATTGCGTAGCTGTCCTTGCGAATACGACGCAGATCGATCGGTTGATGGAGAAGAGAGATCTTCCCCGGTTTGACCAGGTTGTTCTCGAGATAGGTGTTATGGAGATAGAAGCCGTGCGCCGAGGGGACCATACGGGTGCCATCGTCGTTCCAATAGAGCAGATCGAAGGCGGACGGCTTGTTTCCCATGAGATAGCTGTTGATGAACGTGTTCCAGATCAAGTCATTGGAGCGCAGAAGATTGAACATCTTCGCCATGTCGCTGCTGTCGAGATAGCCGCGCTCAAGCATGCGTCGCTCCATGAACTCGATCTGGGGCTCGTCCATGAAAATAGCTGTATCCCCGACGTCGGAGAAATCCTGCAGCGAAACCATGAAGGTGGCCGGACCGAAGCGGTCGTCTTCCCGCGCCGCCAAATAGGCCAGCGTCATGGCGAGCAACGTTCCGCCAATGCAGTAACCGACCGGGTTGACAGATGCCGCCCCCGTGATCTCGCGCACCGCATCGCTCGCGGTCAGTGGCCTATCGGTCATGTAGTCCTCGAACGCGATTCCCTGCATTGATGCGTCTGGGTTTTTCCAGCTGATCATGAATACCGAGAAGCCATGCTCGACGAGGAAGCGGACGAGACTGTTCTTGGGCTGCAGGTCGAGAATGTAGAACTTATTGATCCAGGGCGGAATGAACAGCAGCGGTACCGCGTAGGTCTGCGTGGTGAGAGGCGCGTACTGGATCAGCTCGATGAGGCGGTTTCGGTAGACGACCTTCCCTTGCGTGATGGCGAGGTTCATTCCTGGCGCGAAAGCTTCGGTGTCGGTCATAGTCATCCGACCCTCGCGCAGATCGGCAATCAGATTACGCAGGCCGTCAGCCACGCTGCCTCCACCCGTCTCCAACGCCTTTCGAAGAGCCGCCGGGTTCGTCGGCAAAAACAAGGTAGGACTCGTCGCATCGATCAACTGTTGGACGTGGAACATGAGGCGATGCCGTTCGGTCGGATCGGGAACCTCCCGGTCGGCTTCCTCGCGAAGCTGGGCGGCGATCGCGAGATAGCACTGCTTAAGGACCCGGAAAAACGGGTGTTGCTCCCATTCCGGCGCCTCGAAGCGGCGGTCGGTTGCGGGGCCCCGAAGTTTGTCTTCGGTTGGCGTCGCCAGTCCCCACCAGCGCGATGCGGTGCCGATCCACGTCTCCGCCGCTTCCTGCCACAGCCTCATATTCAGTTTCGCGGCCACGGTTGTCGCTTTCACCGGATCTGCCATCGACCGGGCACCCAGCGTCGAGAGAGCCTGCGTGATTGCTTCCCAATCCACGGGCACGAGCTTCTGGAGCGGATTGGCCTGCCACATCTGGTCGATCACGGCGGCCGCGGGCAGTCCGTCGACAGGCATCTGGTCCCGTGCTGGATCAGGCGCGACAGTGACCGCTGTTTCCAGTACGATGTCGTGGACTATGTCGTGCTGCTGCGCTTCGGTCGCGGGCAGTCGCCGGTGGGCCCGCGATTTCCTTCGCTCTGGTCGCTGTGGATTGGGGGTCGAAACGCCAGTGATGCTGACGGGCAGGCTCATTGCATCCTCCCAGCGGAAGTTCGCCAAATGCCGAAGCGGAATTCGGCGGGTTGACTCCGAGCACACGCTGGTGGCCGGAATCTATGCATCAAGATTTGCGGCCCCGGTAGTTTCACCCCGTATGTCGAGAGTTAGTACTTAAACTCCGGCATGGCCTTCAATTCGTCCTTGGTGGCGTTATACACCGCGTGATCGGGATACCAACGCGTACTGGCGCTGGTTGTGGTGCACCGGTGGTGGTTCGCGTGGCGCTGTCTGGAGCGGAAGTAGTTGCAGGCGCATTCGCCGGTGCGGACGTTGTTGACGCAGTTGTCGAGGTCACCGGCTGGTCAACCCACTTCAGCTTATCGAAGGCGACCGCCACGTAGTGCTCGCCCAAGCCGAGAACGCCGCCCACACCTAGAATGACATTGGCCACCTTGCCTGACCTATCCAAAATCACATCGTTGATGTCGCCGATCTTCTCGTTTGCTTCATTGTACACATCGACGCCGGCGAGCTTGGACCCGCGCCATTCACCCTCCTTGTGCGTGGTAGCACTGGTAGCCGAAGCCACTTGGTTTGTGGCTGTTTGCGCCGACGCCACGCCGGTCGTCGACGCGGTAGCCAGGAATGCTATTGCAAGACATTTGGAAAGCATGATGTTCCTCCCCTGTTTAGGAAGCAATAATGCGGTGGGAATTTGGTTCCAGCGGCGGAACAATAATTTGTCGTCGCGGCAAGGTCTCTGAGAAGCGGTTGACGCCCGCGCTCAAACATTGCGCGTCTCATTCGATCACCTCGTCGGCGCGAAAGCAGCGTGAGTTGGCGGCCTTCTCTATACCCGTGGCGGCAGATGATCAGCCGGTTTGCCCGATGTTGCTCGCCACTCGTCGATTTCCAAAGCGAACAAAGCGAACAAGGGATGTCCGAGTTAGATGTCAGATTGTGTGAAGGGTTTCGGATGCCGGCCGCTGAAGGATCGAGGCCACAAGCAGGGGGCCGGCGTCCGAAAATCTTCAAGGGAGATGCTAATAAGCTCCCAACCGCGATAGTGAGCTCACACGTTTTTTTGTCGCAATGGCCGAAAGGGAAATGGACAAGAAAGCAAAATCTGCAGTCGAATGAAGCATTGTGATTGTTCGCCATTTGTGCGGCCCGCCAGCTTCGCGCAACTTGCGATGGCTGCGTACACACCACTGTTAGCAATCGAGACTATTCCGTCTCCATTTTGTTCAGGGGCTGATATCCTTCCGCTCACGATGGGCCGCTTTGCGCCAAAAGCGGCCGGACAATCAGGTGGCTAGACGATAGTGGCATGGCACGTTTCCGACACGTAGTTCTCCTGATGCAGCGATCAGCTGATGTCGGAACGCAGCATTCTCAGCCAAAGCCGGCTCTTCGACTTGAATGGCGAGGCCATCACGGCCAGAACAAAGCAAATCAGCGCGATCATCTCGCCAACTTAGCCGATTCCGTCGCGCCATCAACGCGGATACGGTTTTCGGTACATACAGGCGGTTAGATCCACCGCACAGATCAAGCCTTGACGGCTCGCGGCTTATTCGCACCGAGCGTCGCAACCAGGACGCCCGCAAGCAGCATCGGGACGGCTGCGGCATAAAACAGCGAGGCGGGCTGTAGATGGTATCCCAGCAAAACGCCCACCAACAGAGGGCCTCCGATGCCGCCGAGCCGACCGACTCCCAGGGCCCAACCGACGCCCGTCGAGCGGATCGGCGCCGGATAGAAAATGGCCGACAGCGCGATGACGCTCTTTTGGCCCCCGCTGACGCAGAAACCGGCGCAGAATGCCGCGACTAACAGCACCCAGGCCGGAGCTGAAATGGCGACACCCAAAAGCGCCACGAACACAACGCCCGCAAAGTACACGGCCGCCAAAGATGCGTAGGGCCCTAGTACCCGGAATCATAAGTCACTAAGACGGCGTCCCTTGACGCGGCGCTGGTGGACTTTGGATTTTGTCCAGACGAACGGCTCCGCGTCTTTGTTGTAGGCTTTGATAAAAGCATTAATGTGCTGCTTGAGTTGCTCGACGGAGGTGAACGATGCGCCGGTCAGCGACTGGCCCTGCAAAATGGAAAACCAGCCCTCGACCTGATTGAGCCACGAGGCGCGTGTCGGCGTAAAGTGGAAAGTTACAAGCGGGTGGCGTTTCAGCCATTCGTCGTTTTTCTGGTGCGTATTCAGATTGTCGAGGATGACCTTGAGCCGTGCCTTTGGATAGGCGGCGACGACGTCATCCATGAAGTCGAGAAATTCCTTGCGGCGACGGCGTTTCTTGTGTGCGGCCCGGACCTTGCCGGTGGCAACCTCAAAAGCGGCAAACAGGGTTGTCGTGCCATGCCGCTTGTAGTCGTGGCTTTGCCCGGTCAGGGCGCGTCCGTTCGGCAGTTTCAGGTAACCCTGCGCCCGTTCCAGTGCCTGGATCGACGGTTTCTCATCGACGCACAGGACAATCGCGTTCTTCGGCGGCGCCAGATAGAGGCCGACCACATCGGCGGCCTTTGCCGCAAAATCCGGGTCGTTGCTCTCGCACCAGCTTTTGCGTCCGGCCAGATCGATCTTCTGCTTGCGCAGCGATCGCCAAATATACTGCACATCGACGTCGCCCAACGACCGCGCGATCAATGGCCCGTTCCAGCGTGCAAAACCCTTAGGTGGCGGCTGGTCGAGAACCTTGCGAATGCGCTGGTCGGTCGCCTCGCCGTAGATCGGCGGGGTGCCGGGTCGCAGCCGATCCTCCAGCCCATCAAGGCCTTCGCGCGCGTAACGGATACGCCATAAGCTGACCGTGGTCGGCGTCGTCTCCAGATCGCGGGCGATCTCCCGTGTCGCGTGCCCGTCGGCCGCCTCCAACACGATCCGTATCCGCAACAGCTGCCGCTGTTCGGTGCTGCCGGCGCGCAAGCGCGCCTCAAGAACCGCACGATCTCCCGGCCGCAGCCGGACTTTCATGGCATCGCTTATCATGCCATCTTAAATCACGCGGCAACGCCGCACGATAGTGCAAATATGACTCAGTTACTTCGGATAGTGGGTACTAGCCGGTCCATCGCCGGTCCGATTGCGAACGCCGCGACGATGCCGCCTATCGTTGTCAGGGAAGTCGCAAGCGCTACCGTGTTCAAGTCGTATTTCAGATTGGTGAGAATGGTCGGCAGCCAGCTCTGAAGCGCATAGAACTCCGCGAGGTTTAGACCGAACACTAGCCAGAGCACGATCGTTCCGAACGTACGGCCGGACTGAAACAGGCTTCCAACCGCACTTCTCTTTTCCTCGATCTCGGTCGTGAATTGGTCCGGGCAATCGTGCGGGAGATTTTGATCCACGCGGCGGACGACCCGCCAGATGCTCCGTGGGTCGGCCTTTGTCCTTACTAGGAAGTCGAGCGACTCCGGCAAAAACAGAAACACAAAGATCGCGAGCAGGACCGGGGCGAACGAACCGATCCAAAGCAGTGATCGCCACCCGTACAGCGGGATGCTCCACGCAGCCAAAGCGCCGGCCGCGACAAATCCAAGAGAAAATCCGCAATAGATGACGAGCACGAACGTCGCTCGCAGGCGTTTCGGACTGTACTCCGTAGTCAATGCCACCGTACTCGGGATGGCGGCCCCCAAGGCGACGCCGGTAATGAATCTGAGAATCATGAGCTCCGTGACGCTCGACACGAAGACAGTGACCAGGGTTAAAAGCCCGAATGCGATGGAGCTGATAAGGATCAGACGCCGATGTCCGAAGCGGTCCGAAAGCGGCGAGAGCAGCAGATAGCCGACCATCAAGCCGGTCAGGGCGGAGGAGAAGATCGGCCCAAGCAGTTCCCGTGGCAGGCCCCATTCCTTGGCGATAAGGGGCGCCATGTAGCTGATGGCCTGGGTGTCGAAACCATCCAGGAACATGACGAGTGCGCACAGGACAATGACTACCCATTGAACCGCGCCGACGCGTCGGGAATTGATGAACGTCGGCACGTCAAACGTGGCTTGGGCGGTACTCATGGCTTTCATCACCGATAACTTTTTTTATGTATTCAAGGCGACGCCTATCCAGCGGACGGCGGCGGATTTCCGGACGCGACGAAGGGATCTGCAAAAAACTGATCGGCGGGAAGCCCCGCGAGGGTCTCGAAATCGCGCCGCGCGCGGCGGATCATTAGCGGGTTTCCACACGCGTATACCTGCCAGCCCGAAAGTTCGATCAGGTCTTTCAGAGCCGCTTGGTGAACCAGGCCGGCAGCACCGCTCCAGTCCGCATCAGGCTCGGACAATACCGGCACGAACTTGCACCAGCTTGCGCGCACCGCCCATTTTTCCGGAAGCTCCGCCATGTACAGATCCTGCCGGCGTCGGCCGCCCCAGTACAGGCGCACTTCGCGCTTGTTGCCGCGCTTGAGCAAATCTTCGATCATCGATTTGAGCGGCGCAAAACCTGTTCCTGTCGCGAGGCACAAAATCGGCTGCTCGGTATCGGTTCGCAGGTAGAAGTCGCCATACGGAAGCTCGATCTCGAGCTTGTCGCCTTTCTGAATTCCGGCAAGCACGCCTTCGGAAAAACGGCCGCCGGGCACGTGCCGGATATGCAACTGCGCGCCGTCGCTCTCGTGTGGCGGGTTAGCCATGGAAAAATTACGCGTGTCTCCGTCCGGCATGTTGATACGAAGATATTGGCCCGCCTTGAACTTCGCACGAACACTGACGGGAAACCGCAACTGCAGGACGATGACATCTTCCGACGGCCGGCTGACGCGATAGACGCTCGCCGTCACGGTCTTGCGCGCTTCCCGATCAACCCTTTCTATCCGCGTCGGATGGATCCGAATATCCGATTGCGGCTTCGCCTGGCATAACAGAACGGCCGCCTTCGGACCTGCTAATCGCTTCGATCCGACAGAAACAACCCCGTCGCATAGCAGCCCTTCGCACGTGGAGCACACGCCCTTCCGGCACGAATAAGGTATCGAGTAGCCTGCCCGTTCGGCAGCATCGAGAACGGTCTCACCGGCTTCGCAGGTAAATGCGACGTCACTGTTCTCCACGGAAACGGTAAAGGTCATGGAGTCGCGCCGTCTCCAAAACGCGACGCTCCGCCGATGAGCTGGATGGATCGAAAGACTGCCTCCGGATCTGCAACGCCGCGGCCGGCGATATCGAAC
The DNA here is from genome assembly GCA_963761895.1 of uncultured Alphaproteobacteria bacterium. Lineage (GTDB taxonomy): Bacteria > Pseudomonadota > Alphaproteobacteria > Rhizobiales > Xanthobacteraceae > Bradyrhizobium. The sequence continues at coordinate 2,178,030 of CAVXIL010000003.1, read as the reverse complement.
GCGCTGCCATGGCCGACACTTGAGAACAGCAGGCCGGCGCCGATCGAAAGAGCCGCCGAGTTTCTACCGGCCAACAGTTTCACCGGAATATGACCCTGGTCGTGATACATCGCGACAAAGGCATCGTATTCGGGCCGTCCAAGCATCAGATCCGCACCCAGCGGTCCCTCAACGCAAAGACCTGAAGCCTTCAAGTGCTTCACCGCAGGAACGGTGATCCTGTCGTCGTCATCTCCGAACAACCCTCCCTCGCCAGCATGGGGATTGATCCCAAAAACGCCGATCCGCGGCTGCCTGATGTTCAGGTGCCGCAGGGCCGTGTCGGCGGTTCGGGTCGCCCGCTCGATCAGCTCGGGGGTGATGCGGGCCAGTGCGGTATGCAGGCGCTCATGCAGCGTGACGTGAACGATGCGCAATCCGCCGCCGACGAGCATCAGGAAGACTTCGTCTTCCGGGACTTTCATGAGCCGCGCCAGCAGGCTCGGGTAACCCGAAAAGGGAATGCCGGCCGCGTTGACGTTGGTTTCCGAATGTGGGCACGCAACGATCGCGGAAGCATTACCCGCCCTCACGAAATCCATCGCCGCCGAAACATAGTCGACGGTTGCTCGTCCACCTGCGGCTATCGGCGTGCCGGGCCGAAAGACTCGCGCGGCAGAGAATCGACCGACAGGAGTTGCAAAACCCCGGGAGCCGGCTTTCGGCCATCAAAGGCCTTTAGAGTAACGTCCCTTGCACAAAGCTCTCCATAAAACCGGATGACGAACTCGTCGCCGACGAGGACAACGTGGGGGCCGCCCTCCTGCGACAGTCGGGCGGCCGCCTTCACGGCGATCTCCGGGCCGACTCCATTTGGATCGCCGATGGTTAGGGCGACTGTGGCGATGCTCATAACGGTATCGCCAGCAGCGTATCGATACGCGAGCTGTCGCAGACGACGATTCGCTCGTTCAATTTCGGCTGCCCGTCCTCGAGCTTGTACAGGTCAAGATATCGTCCGGTTGCGAAGACGTCGGTGTCACCGTCCTGGACGATCCGGGCGACGAGAAACGGCGTCTCGCTTCGGACTTCTCCGTTTTCCTCGGAAAGAATGCATGGTTGTCCGATGATGTGCCGATAGGATTGGCGCTCATAGATGTTCGCCTCCCGCAGCGCGGATACCCGGTCGAGCAACATCCCGCGGGAGTTCGCAAAAATGATTGCGGCTTCGAGACCCTCGCGATGATTGGCGGCCGTCGTGATCTTGTAGACGCATCGACCATAAAAGTGATCGGGCCATTCCTCAAGGCGATCGTCGTCGATGGACCGCGCATATTCCGCCTGGGCGCGAACGATCATTTGATAGACGTTGTCAGTCATCTCGGCTGTCCGGTCCTACACGCCCATGTTGCTGCGATAGGCCTTCCAGAAGCCGCGAACCGACGCTTCCGTCACTCGGCTCTCGCTGCTCTGGGCCTGGCTGCCACCCATTTCGAGCACCGCCTCCTGATCCGACGCTCCGGCGATGCCGCGCTGGACGAATCCTCCGACACATCCGTCGTCCATGGAGATGTATCCCGCAGGGCCAACGAGGTTGCCCTGCTTCAAGCGGGTCAGCCGTTGCTCGCGCGTATCGTCGGAAAATCCAAGATACGTCCAGTTGAGATCGGTCTTGCCGATACCGCGGGGGACGATTTGCCGGACGGCGATGGCGTTCTGGATTTGCTGAAGGACGAACGTGGGAAAGACCGACAGGATCTGCAGCGTTACACCGTCGTGATATTCGTCGAACCCCTGAAGCAGCGAGGGGTCCGCAAGCTTGTATTCGCTCTCGGAGCGCAACTGCTGCTTGGAATACTCGGCATCCTTTTGAACGTCAGGGTCGATGGCAGAGTAGCTGACATGGTGGCCGCCGCTCTCGTCCACGATGATCGCGCCCTTCTGCGAGAGCTTGTTCAATTCGAAGGTCGTGAAGAACAAATGCAAGATGCTGGCGTGGTAGGAGTCCTTGACGTTCTCCATGTAGAGTTTCCAGTTATTGGGTAACACCTGGGTGAAACGCCCAAGGACGACAGGTGTGCGGCCGCCAAGCACACGTTCGATTCGTGTCACGATCTCCTCCCCGAGATACTCGTCGATCGGCGGAACATCCTCGGAGAAAGACCCGAATATCAAGCCGTGCAGCGTTGCAATCCGGAGCTTCCGCGGGCCGTGTTCTTCCATCCGGAAAGTGTCGGGCATGCCGCCCTTCCCTTTCACGCCGTCCTTGAATGCGATGCCCTTGAGATTGCCCTGCCTGTCATACGTCCATGCATGATAGACGCAACTGAAGTCCTTTTTGCCCTTGCCGTGGGTATCCAGACAGATCAGGGCTCCCCGATGGGCGCACCGATTTTCGAACGCGTATTGGTCCGGCGCATGAACGTCGAAAATCCGCTTTGGGGCGCGCCACGCATCCACGTTGCATTGACGGTTGGCATTACCGAGCCTGGCTCTCGAAAATTCGTGGCCGCTCGGAATAATCATCCGAGCACGTTGTCTTCCCATTGAGAGCCTCTTTGCAGGCGATAGCGGTGGAGATGAAGGTGCGCTTTCCAATTGAACCACGCGGTCTGCTGCTGGCCGTTGGCCTTGGCATCGGTGGATTGGGGTGCGTCTCGCCCGCTGCCGTTGCGGCCAATGCCGAGGGTCCGTTCCTCGCGCTGAATGAAACCGCGATGAACAAGATGATGGCGGGCATGGCCGTGAAGCCCACGCGCGACGCGGATCGCGATTTTGTCGCGATGATGGTGCCGCATCATCAGGGCGCCCTCGACATGGCCCAAGCCGAGTTGCAGTTCGGCCATAATCAGAAACTTCTTCGCATTGCGCAGGAGATCGTGGTCGAGCAACTGCAGGAGATCGCGGCAATGCGGTTTGCGATCGGCGAACCCGCTTCGCCTACCTGGGTGACGAATACAGCTCATGACGAACCGGCGGCAGCTCCTCCGCAGAAAGCCGCGCCGGGCAGTGATGCTGCGTTCGTGGGTCGATCGAATGCGGCGATGGACAAGATGATGACCGACATGGCCGTGAAGCCCACGGGCGACGTCGACCACGACTTCGTCGCGATGATGGTGCCACACCACCAGGGCGCCATCGACATGGCTCAGGCTGAGCTGCAGTACGGACATAGCCCGCATCTGAAGACGATCGCGCAGGAGATCATCGTGGATCAGATGCAGGAGATCACGCTGATGCGCCTCGCGCTCGGTGAGCCCCTGCCGCAATCGGTGTCTTCGCCGACCCAGGCTTCCTCCGGCGCGACGCAACACGCGCCGGCACAGGAATCTGACGCCAACCAGACCCAGATGCAGATGGCTCCGACCGGGCCCGCCGGCGCCCACTGACGATAACCCAGGAAAGGAATACTGATCATGAAGCGTAAGATTCTTGCGGCGGCGTTGCTCGCCGGCACAGCACTCGCCGGCCTGTCTCCGGCCTTTGCCGGCCAGGCGCCTTACGGCGCATCCGCACCGAACATACCGGTCAGCAGTCATGACCGTGTCTACACGGGTGACCAGTTCTCCAACACCGTCTCGGTGGTCGATCCGTCCGACAACAAGACGCTCGGCGCTATCCCGCTTGGTGCCCCGTCGCCGGCGAATTTCAGCCCGCTGTACAAGGGCCAGGTGCTCGTGCATGGCATGGGCTTCTCGCCGGATCACCGCACCATCGGCGTGGTCTCGATCGGCTCCAACTCGGTGGCGTTCATCGACACCGCGACCAACACCGTGAAGCACATCACCTATGTCGGCCGCGCGCCGCACGAAGCCTTCTGGACGCCCGATGGCAAGGAGGTGTGGGTCACGGTGCGCGGTGAGAACTATGTCGACGTGCTCGATGGCAAGACCTTCGAGGAGAAGACCCGGATCATCACGCCGCCCGGTCCCGGCATGACCATCTTCTCGCCCGACGACAAATACGGCTATGTCTGCTCGTCGTTCAATCCGGTCACCGACGTGATCTCCGTCGCCAACCACAAGATCGTTGGGATGGTCAAGCAGGCGAGCCCCTTCTGCCCGAACATCGCGGCCACACCGGATGGCAAGCAGGTCTGGTTCACGCTGAAGGATACCGGAAGGACCCAAGTCTTCGACGCCAAGCCGCCCTTCAACACGCTGAAGATCCTCGACACCGGCCCCATCTCCAATCACGTGAACATCATCCACAACGCGCACGGCACCTTTGCCTACGTGACGATCGGCGGCCTGAACGAGGTGAAGGTGTTCCGCACCGACGACTTCTCGCAGGTCGCGACCATCCCGGTGGGCGCGCTGCCGCATGGCCTTTGGCCCTCGGGTGACGGCACCCGGATCTATGTCGGCCTCGAGAACGGCGACGCCGTCACCGCCCTCGACACGCTGACCAACAAGGTCATCGGCACGACGGCGATCGGTCAGGCGCCGCAGGCACTGACCTATGTGCCCGACGCGGTGCCGAGCGGGGACGGAATGCGGAACCTCGAGCCGCTGGGCGTGGCCGGCCAGGCGACGCACCTGACGATGGCGGCCGCTGGCGCCCAGCAGGGTGCAGCCCCGACGACCGTGACCCTGTTCAACCAGGGGCTTGTCCAGGTACTGGAGGCGGCAGTGACCGGGCTCGCGCCGAAACAGCCCAACGTCCTGGCTCTCTCCACGAAGCCGGATGGCAGCGGCCCGCTGCAGCCGCTGACGACCTTCATGACCAACCCGGCGGGGGCGGCGATCGTCAATGCCATCGGACCGATCCGCCAGATCGTCCAGAGCAATGAGCCCTCGACGAAGCAGTATCTCGTCATGCTGCCGGGAACGCCGGACAAGCCCGGTGCGCCGGCCCAGGTGCAGGTCGCGAGCTGACCGAGACCGGGTGATTAGGGGTCGGGCTGAGTCTGGCCAATGGCAGGCTCAGCCGATCGCCGGCGGCGCGTCGGTCCGATCCGCAAGGACCGAGCCGTAACGGGCCATTTTCCGAGGAGATTGCGATGAACGGGTTCGTCAAATCAGGTCTGACACTGGCCTTGACCCTCTGCGGCTGCGGCACGGCGTATGCTCATGCCCATCTGCTCCAATCCGCTCCGGCGGCCGGTATGGTCGTAACTGCGGCTCCCGGCGTTCTGCGGCTGGACTTTCGGAAGGCGTGCAGCTTGGGTTCACCGGGGTCACCTTGCGCGGCCCGGGCGGTGCCATCGTCTCCGCGGGCCACGCCCGGCTTGCACCGAACGACCACAAGGAGCTGCTTGTGCCTTTGCCGCGGGCGTTGACCAGGGGCCAGTACACCATCGAGTGGCATGCTCTGTCGGATGATGGCCATACGACGCGGGGGTCCTATGGGTTCCGCGTCGCCAATTGACTCCCTTGTTCTTGGAATGGCGGTGGACCGCTTCGCCGTTTACAGCTCTTTGGCACTGATCTTCGGCGTGGGCGCGTTCACCACGGTATTGGCGCCGGCACGTGTGGCTTGTGAGATCGCGAGGAGACTTCGCCCCTTCGTGGATGTGGCCGTGACGGTCTTCCTGATCGGGACACTGCTGTGGCTACCGCTGGAAGCAGGCCAGATCAACGGCGCGTGGGACGGTGCCTTCCAGCCGGACACGCTCCAGACTCTGCTGTCCGCGACCACGTCCGGTACTCTGTGGCTCGAACGGACGGCGGTCTGCCTGCTGCTGGTGGCAGTCCGTTTCGCATTGCCCGGTAGGCCCGGCCGGCAAATGGTGTTCTTGTTGTCAGCAGGATCGCTGGTATCACTGGTCTTCGTCGGGCACGCGGCGATGGACGACGGTTGGCTTGGCGATCTGCATGAAGCGAACGATGCAGTTCACATCCTCGCCGCTTCCGGGTGGATCGGGTGCCTGATCGCGCTCGTGCCATGCATGGACATGCTCGACGATCCCGATTTGCGACGTCGGGCATGCGCCGCTCTGATTCGCTTTTCCACGGTCGGTCACGTCGCGGTCGCTCTGGTGCTGCTGACCGGCGTGGTCAATACATATCTCGTTCTTGGCCGTTGGCCTTTCCACCTCGCCTCCCTCTATCAGGTACTCTTGCTCGGCAAGGTCGCCCTGGCGTTCGGCATGGTCGCGCTTGCGCTCATGAACCGCTACGCTCGCGCCATAGGGGTCCCCATCTCTCTCGGGCACGGCAACCCACTCCAGTCAGGAAACTTTCATGGCCAAGCTCGACGGTAAGATCGCTCTCATCAGCGGAGGCACCAGCGGTATCGGTGCGGAGACCGCCAAACTCTTTCAATCCGAAGGCGCGACGGTGATCGTTACCGGCTCCAGCGACCGCTCGGTGCAAGCCGCCAAGGCGGCGATGCCCGGGATCGAGGTGCTGATCTCGGACGCAGGCAACGTGGCCGCTACCAAGGTCCTGGTCGACCAGGTCAAGACCAAACACGGCCGCATTGACGTCCTGTTCGTCAATGCCGGCATCGCCAAATTCGCGCCGATCGCGGAGGTCGATGAGGCCTTTTACGACAGCCAGTTCAATGTCAACGTCAAGGGCGCATTCTTCCTGGTCAAGCACGCCATCCCGGTCATTCCGGACGGCGGCGCGATCATCCTGACCGCATCGGTGGCAGGCGCGAACGGCGGCCTGGGAGGCAGCACAATCTACGGCTCGACCAAGGCGGCGCTGCGTTCGTTCGGCCGCACGATCGCCAAGGAGCTGACGCCGCGCGGCATCCGGGTCAACACCATCAGCCCCGGTCCGATCATCACCCCAATCCTCGACAAAGGTGGCCTCACACCGGCTCAGAAGGACAACTTCATCGAGGGGGCCAAGACCCGCATTCCGCTCGGCCGCACCGGCACCGCCGCCGAAGTCGCCGCCGCAGCACTCTACCTCGCCGCCGATGCCACCTATACCACCGGCGCCGAACTGTTCGTCGACGGCGGCTTGATTGACCTCTAGGTCGCTCAGGGCTGCCGATGCGAGTTCGCTGCGCTTGGACGCTCGAATTCATGCAGGCTTATTTCGGCAAGGCCGGAAGCTATTACTACTGGATCTCGAGAGGCGTCGACAACCGCGAAGTCCGGGCCGATCGGATCCGGAAATCAGTCGGCGCCGAAAACACCTTCTCCAACGATCTCACCGAGTTCGAGGCGATGGTAGCGGAACTGCAGCCTCTGATCGACAAGGTCTGGCGGCATTGCGAAGACAAGGGCACGCGGGGACGGACTGTGACGCTGAAGGTGAAGTTCGCCGACTTCGAGATCATCACGCGCAGCAAATCCACGCCCGTCGCGGTTTCGAGCCGCAGCGATATGGAGCGTATGGCGGTCACCTTGCTACAGAACGAGATGCCTTTGCCCAAATCGGTGCGGCTCTTGGGGGTCTCGCTGTCGTCCTTTCAGACCGAGATCGAAGGCAAGCCCCAACTAATACCAGCCTTCAGAAGAGCTGACCGATGATGGCCCAGTCGCGGGCCGCGATCGACGTGATGCGCCCGGTTTCGGCGAGAAGTTTTCGCCAGGCGTCTTGGCAGGCGTCGAGGATGTCGGTGTAGGACGCGAACACACGGTTGGCGAGATAGGTCTGCCGCAGATACTGCCAGATGTTCTCGGCTGCGTTGAGCTCCGGACAGGCGGGTGGCAGCGGCACGAGGGTGACATTGGCAGGTGGCTTTAGTTTGCGCGTCGTGTGCCATCCGGCCTTGTCGAGGATGAGCAGCGCATGCGCGCCGGGCGCGACGGCCTTGCCGATGGCGTCGAGATGCGCCTGCATGGCCTCGGTGTCGGCTTGCGGCATGATGAGGGCGACGCCGGTGTCGCGGCTCGCACAGACGGCGCCGAACACATAGGCGTTCTCGTAGCGCTGATCCTTGGGCTGCCGCGGCCGTGATCCCTTCTTGGCCCATTGGTAGACGAGGCTGTTCTTCTGGCCGACCCGCATCTCGTCCTGGAACCAGACCTCAATCGGCGTTTCCGGGGCGAGTTTGGTCACGATCGCCGCGACCTGCGTGGGAAAGTTTTTTTAAATGCCGCGATCGCCTCCGGATCCTGCACGGGATGGCGCGGCCGGGCGCTGATGTGCGAGAAGCCGAGCTTCTTGAGCGCGCGCCCCAGGCTCACCTCCGACAGATCGACACCGAAGCGCTGTCCGAGAACACGCTTCAGGTCGACGCAGCGCCAGCGTACGACCCCATCCTTCTCCGGGTCGGGGCCGGTCTCGACAAGCTGCTTCAATGCCTCTTTCTGCTCGTCGGAGAGCTTCGACGGCCGCCCGGTCGGCTTGATGTCGATCAGACCGTCAGGACCGTACTGGTTGAAGCGGTGCGCCCAGTCCCGCAGCGTCTGCCGGTCCATGCCGCCGATCCGCGCCGCCTCGGTGCGGTTCATCCCGTCGCGAACCGCCGCCAGCGCCAGCAACCGTCGCGCCTGCGCAGCATCCTTCACCTTCGCCGCGAGCCGACGCAGCTCATCCGCCCCGAAATCCTCCCGTAGACCGACCGCCGCGCCCATCGCCGACCTCCCGAATCAATCCAGTCGGTCAGAAATGAATCACGCCGGCGCCAGCTTTTCAAAACAGAGTCAGACCTTCCGAAGGCTGGTATAAACCTGCCGATCTGAGCGCGGGTCCATGAGAAGAACGCCCCGAACCAGCAGACTTTTCGTGCTATCATTTCCGGAACAGCGACCGGACTGGCCAAATACCTCCAAGAATGATGCCTAAAGACGATAGCAACCTGGCCGCGATGGCCGAAGCGTTGATCAGATCCGGCGATTACCGCGTTCTTCGGCGCCTGGTGCCCCGGTCGACTTCCGTCCCCTCCATCGACCATGTCAGTCGAACTGGCGTCATCCTCGATTTGGAGACCACCGGCCTCGACCAGCAGAAGGATGAGATCATCGAGCTCGGGATGGTCAAGTTCGATTATCTGCCCGACGGCAGAATTGCGGGCCTCAGGGACGTCTTCACGTCGTTCAACCAGCCTTCCGGCTCTATTCCGGAGGAAGTCACCGCCCTCACCGGCATCACGGACGAAATGGTTGCGGGACAACGCATCGACGAGGCCGCTGTCTCGGCTTTCGTGGCCGATGCAGTGATCGTTATCGCACACAACGCGGGCTTCGACCGGAAATTCGCCGAGCGCTACTGGCCTGTATTCGAGCGCAAGGCTTGGGGCTGCTCGGCAACCGAGATCGAATGGCGAAAGCACGGCTTTGAGGGCTCGCGCCTGGGCTATCTCCTGAACGGTGCCGGCTTCTTCCATCAGGCTCATAGGGCGGTCGACGACTGCCATGCAGTGCTCGAGATCTTGGCGTTCGAACTGCCGACGGTTAGTGCGCCCGCGCTTGCCGTCCTGCTCGAGCGAGCCCGCAAAAAGACGATGCGGGTCTGGGCGGAGCAGTCGCCGTTCGACCTCAAGGACGTTCTCAAGGGGCGCGGCTACCGATGGTGCGACGGAAGCGATGGCCGGCCACGATCATGGTACATCGACGTGCGGGAAGACCAGCTGGAAGACGAAATCGCGTTTCTCAAGACGGAGATCTATCTCTCCGAAGTGGAGCCGCGGTTGCAGACCTTGACGGCACTCAGCCGATTTTCCGTCAGAGCGTAGATCGCGAGAGCTCGCGATCTACGTCGACCGCTGATGTGAGAATGTGTCGTCGACCCGCCCTATTTCATCATGCGGCCTTGTCGACCTTTTCCGGTCCGGCCTGCTCCATCGCCCGCATGTGGAGATCGAGCAAGCTCTCGCGCTTCGTCGCCTTCCCGCCTGCTCCGATTGCTACCGGCTGGAGCGACCCTTGCCGGGAGGGACTTGCACCCTCTCAAGAACCGTGCCTTTCCACGGCACACGACTTCACCATCACTACGTCCGGGTTTAGGTTTTTGGTACACACACCCCTCCCGGACTATTCCGGGTTGGGGGACGCGGCTAAGACGAGAGGGCCGACGCGAATTATGAGGCTCGAGCAAAAAATTTTTCGCGACGATCTTCAGAGCGCCGTCCGGAAGCGGTCGCTGCAGCGCCTTGGCTTCGTCCCAAGGCGCGCGCACCCATACGTTGTGCTCGTCCGTCGTCGTCAGGATCACCGGCATCGCCTTCGGGTGGACGCGTTTCACCTCGGCGTTCGGATCGCAGGTGAGGAAGCCGAAGACGTCAGCAGTGACTTCGCCTTCCTTCGCCTTGCGCACACTGGTCCAGTTCGTCCACAGGCCGCCGAACGCCAGCAGCGGCCGGCTCTCGTCGGGCGCGAACCACACCGGCACCTTTTTGCCGTCGATGGTGTCGTACTCGCTGAACGACGTGAACGGCACCAGGCAACGATGCTCCGGACCGAGCCATCGATTCCAGTGGGCGCTGAAGACGTTGCGGATGTTGGTCGTCCCGGAATCGGGCTCCATTCGGAGCAGTTCCTTAAAGTCGACTGTCTTGCCCTTAGCCTCGAGCTTCTCCGCCCGCTTCTTCATGGCGTCCATCAAGGCGCGTTGCGAACTCGGCATACCCCACCGCGCCATCGCGATCTCGCGCCCGTCGGATGCGTTGCGGACGATCGGCGCCGGATAGTCGGGAAAGATGCCCGGCATGCTCGGCAGGTTGCCGACATTGCTGTTGAGCGCGCCGAACAGGCGACGGATCGCGTCGACGTTTTTCGTCATCGAATAGAGATTGCACACGAATCAAGTCTCCGGAGCGGTCTGGCGGGGATCCGCGCGAGTTGCGCCCGCACAGGGGCGTCTTCCAGAAATTCGTACCGGTTTCCGCTGTTGACTGATCGAACGCGGCCCAGAAAAAAAGCCGCATGTCGACCGGCATCGAAGGCCGTCAATAGCTGAAAGTGCTCCTCTCCCGGGCCAACGATATGGAATACGCTTTGGTCGATGGCAGGCTTTCGAGTTCCTGCTCCGTAAGGAAGGCCATAATCTTGCTGATTTTCGAATGCAAAATACGCTTGAAATTGAGGCTCCAGGCTTGCGTATTGAGCGGTTGAAAGGGGCTGCGCAGGACATAGCCGCAGCCGCCAACGCCTGAAGGCGGGCGTCACGTCCAGGTCAGGGGGCTTCATCTTTCGGCGTGCTGGCACCATTGGCCGCAAGATAAATTTGGTGGCGGGCATGTCTGAACCGGGCTTTCATTAGGTTCTTGCCATGGAGCACCAGATGTCCGCCGACAAAGAGATCGACGCTTCCGAGCCGCAGGTTGGACGGCGAGGATTTCTTACTGCTGCGGGGGCGCTTGCCGCGGCGGCTATCGGATCGACAACCGTCGCCGGTAACGCAGAGGCGCAAACAATCAACTGTGCCTCAGTCTCCGGTAGCGTGGCATGGAAGCAGCCGGGCAACAACCATCACATGCTTGAGCTGACCAAGAGCGGTTCAGCCAGAAAAGGAGCAGTGACCATCGACTATTTCGGTCATTGTGCACTCAAGATCACTTCGCCAGCCGGTTTGACCATGATGTTCGATCCCTGGCGCAACGAACCTTCAGGGGCTTGGGGGTTGTGGTTTCCGAAGGAGTTTCCCCGCACAGTGGTCGACATTTGCCTGTCGACGCACACCCATTTTGATCACGACGCGATTGACCGAGTGGATGCGACGTCGGTGCTAGACAGAATGATCGGAGGCTGGAGCTTTGCAGACGTGAAGATCACAGCAATACCCGATAAGCATGCCACGGACGCCCCTGGGTGGTACAAGTGGATCAATGCGGTAAAGGAATTCGGCCAAGACCCGTACCCCCCGAACAATCCAGGTCACCTGGACATGGTCACCTTCGTGGTCGAGATGGGAGGGATGCGGATCCTGGTATGGGGTGACAACCGGCACAATCCGTCCGACGAGGTCTGGAAGCAATGGGGCAAGATTGATGTCCTTACGCTGCCTGTCGACGGCTCTCAACACATTCTGAGCTATGAACAAGGTAACGCGATTGTGGAGCGGTTGAAGCCGAAGATTGTTATTCCGACCCACTACTTGGCCGAAGGCGTGTCGGTCACTCTTTCGACGCTGCAGAGCGCCGACGAATGGGTCCAGGCACAGAAGAACAAGCGTAAACTCACCAGCCCCAAGCTTGTACTTGATGCTGGCTCGATCTCCTCAATGGATCGGGAATTCCACTATTTCGGGAATAACGTCGATCATGGTTGACCAGAACATTTGCCGGCCCGTCCAATCCGGAATCCCGATTAGGACGGACCTGAGCTACGCGAGCGACCCGCTGGCGCAGCGGCCCCTGAAGTGGCTGATGGACAAGGCGGCTGGCTTGGGGCTCGTCTTCCGCGACCAGGTCTCGATCGACGTCTCGCAAGTCGCGCCGCCCGTCACGGATTCCTATCGCGAATTCGCTTGGGGCCTCTACCGCTTCGTATCGCGGCCGTTCTATCGGCCCGTCGGCCTGGCGCCGGACAAGGGCACGGAAGCCACGACCTCGCGCATCAATGAGACGATCGACGGCTCGGTTTTCGATCGCTGGCGGGCAGATGCGGACTATCGTCCGCCCAATCTCGCTGCCTGGGCGAAGGAGAAGAACGTGGATCCGGGCAAACTGACGGGCGCCGTCCGCGCGGCGGACCCCAAGGGCGGCGTGGCGTGATGCTTGACATCCTCAGAATGGACATCACGAAGGACCTGCTGCGCAAAATGGCGAAGGAGGAGCGTTCGCTTTTTCTCGCGCTCGGTCACGCGTCGAACTAGGTCAACGCGCTCTGGAAGCTGGTGATCATCCTCACCAACGGCGACGAGAGCGATCCGGTGAAGCAGCGGCTCGAAGGCGCCCAGACGCAAGTCTTCGTTAGGCTGACCATCGGCGCGATGTGGGAAGCGTGGCGGCTTGTCGAAGACCGTTTCCTGAAGAGGCCGCTCGGCCGCGAGTTTCTGCCGTTGCTCGACCCGCAGGCCGCGGACGCGCTGGATCGGCTCAAGAAGCGCTTCGGCAAGGGGAGCGGCCTCTCGACGATCCGCAATAACTACGCATTCCATCATCCGGGCATCGACGACATCGACGCGGCATTCGAGAAGGCGGCCGCGGAGTCCGACGGCGACAAGGCCGATTGGGGCGTCTATTTCAACCGGGGACTGTTGAACACGTTCTTCTTCGTGTCCGACTTCGTCTTCGTGCATGGCATGTCCGACGCGCTGTCCGAGCCCGACGTGAACGAAGCTCACCGCAAGCTTCTCGGCGAGATGGCTCCGGTCGCAAACGATCTGTCGGAATTCGCCTTAGGATTCGCGGCTGCGGTCTTCAAGCGGCACGTCGGCGCCGAACTGACGATGAAGATCGTGGCGAAGGTGGGCGACGCTCCGGACATCGACGGCATCCGCTATCCGTTCTTCGTAGAGACGCCGGGTCTTCGGAACGGTTGAGCGGGACAAGTGTACCAATATCTGACCGGATCGAGATTTCGCCAGCGTGTCGAAGGAATCATCGAGAAGTTCGAAGAGCTCAAGGAAGATCTCGATAAGGAGCGCAAGTTCATGGCCCAACTCTGGGCCAAGCGCGAAGGTCAAATCCACGGAGTGATAGAGGCGACGGCGGCTATGTACGGGGATTTGCAAGGTATTGCTGGGATGTGGTTCTCGCGGAGTGGGGCCGACGACTACAGTATTCAGAGTGGCGAAATACTTGCCAGACCTGCATTGTCGACCTTTGTCGACCTTCTCTTCAGCGTTGTTGGAAAGCAACTCGGGACGGATTATCTTTTTTGAGGTGAACGAATACGCCATCGAGGAGTTTCGAGGTGGTCTGATGCAGGTCATCGACAGCAAACTGCGCCGGGACGGACTCCGCGGGGCGGCCGCCCTGCCGCAGGTCATCGACGGCGAGGACATCCGGCCGCCGGAGTACACTCTGGACGATCCCGGCGGAGCGGATGAAGGCGCGCCGCGAGCATCGCGTGGCACTGTCCAAGCGGGCGCCGGCGATCGTCAAAGAGCTATCTGCGGCGCGGAACTCCGAATTCGTTTTCCCGGGCCAAAAGCCAGGAAAACCGCTGTCCAACATGGCGATGCTCATGCTTTTGGATCGGATGGGAAAGGCGAGGCGCAATAACGTCGCATGGCTTCCGCTCGACGTTTTCGGACTGGGCGTCAGAAATCAGCCCCTATTCATCCGAGCTTCGCGAAACTGCGCTGGCGCATACAATCGGGAACAAGGCCGAGGCCGCTTATCGCCGCGGCGATGCATTGGAAAAGCGGCGGGCGATGATGGAAGCTTGGGCGCAGTGGTGCGAGCCGAAGGCTGCCGGCAATGTCGTCGCATTCAGCAAGGCGAGCAATTAGACTGGTGCGGCGTCCGCGCTCGCGATGGGGAATGGGCTTGATGTCGGGGAGCGGCCGTCCGCTGTGCGCAAAGAGCGGGCGTTCGCCAACGGCTCGGCGAAAGGATCAAATCGACCCGTTGCGGACCTTCAAAATGGACCCTGTGAAGGGGCGGTAAGCGCGAGAAAGCGATCCTTCAGGGTGCGCCAATACCGGCCTTTTAGCGACGCTCTCCGCGATGCAGGAAAAGCCTTGACCGCGGTGAAGAATCTCGACAACTCTAGAAGGAAACTACGCCGAGCAGGAGCCGCCGCTCCACGCATCTGCAACGTGGTTTCATCCCCGGCCTGTTGCTTGCGCCGGTCGCCAAGCTGTCCCCTGCTGGGCATCGGAATTGCCAATGAAGGCACTCGCAGCGCATCACCTCGGAGGCGAGGCGTGGAAATAGGGCGTCGCCGGAGGTTTGCAATCGGGGCAGCGTCGGTACTCGCTGGCCTGAGCATCTGGTATGCTCTGCGCGCCCTCAATCTGGTCTCGCCCGACCTGCTTGCGAGCCCGCAGGAAGTCGTCGCGGCCTTCTTCGACATCCTCAAGAACGGCTATCGCGAGACAACGCTCCTCGAGAACATCGTGGCTACCCTCGGGCGCTGCCTCATCGGCTTCGGGGCCGCTGTCGTGCTTGGCGTTCCCCTCGGTCTGTGGATGGGCATGAGCAGGCTGACCGCGGCATCAATTGACTATATCATTCAGTTCCTACGGCCTCTGCCACCCCTCTCCTATCTGGTGCTGCTGATCCTGTGGTTCGGCGCTGGCGATCTCTCCAAAATCATGCTGCTTTTCATGAGCGCCTTTCCGACCATCACCAGCGCTGCCATGTCCGGGGTGCGGCAGGTCAACCAGCAGCGCATCCAGGTGGCACGCGCCATGGGCGCGTCGTCCCGGCAGATCTTTCGCTTCGTTATCTTCCCATCTGCGCTTTCGATGATCTTTACGGGCTTGCGCATCGCGCTCGCTGGCGCCTTCTCGAGCGTGGTCGCTGCGGAGCTGATGGCCGCGAGCGACGGACTCGGCTGGATGGTGTTTTCGGCCAGCCGTTTCCTGCGCAACGACGTCATTTTACTCGGCATCATCCTGCTTGGCCTGTTCGGCATGCTGCTAAGCCGCGCATTGCTCGAGCTCGATCTGAGGCTGATCCATTGGCGAGGTCGTGAATGACCCGTGCCCTTGCGCCATGGTTGGTGACGGCCGCCAGCGTCCTGCTCATACTCGCCGCCTGGCTCGCATTGACGCAGACGGGGGCGGTCAATGACTTGTTCATGCCAAGTCCCGGCGAGCTCTGGGCCGCGCTGAGCGATCTCCTCAAGGACGGCTATAAGAGCCGCACGCTTCTCGAGCATATCGAAGACAGCTTGATGCGGGTGCTCTTCGGCTTCGGGCTCGGCGCAATCGTCGGGACGTTGCTCGGCCTCGCCATGGGCTACGTGCCGGTGATTGATGCGGTGAGCGCGCCTTTTATCGAGTTCCTGCGACCCTTGCCGCAGCTTGCTTATCTCGTCCTGCTGATCATCTGGTTCGGCATCGGGGAAGCGTCAAAGATCACCCTGCTGTTCCTGACGGCATTGCCGGTCTCGGCGGTCGCCGCCCGCGACGGCGTGCGCAACGTGTCGGCGACCCGTATTCAGGCTGCGCAATCCCTAGGCGCAAGCCGTTGGCAGGTCTTTCGTCATGTGGTGTTCCCTTCGGCACTATCCGAAATCTTTACTGGGGCGCGGCTGGCCATCGGATTTGTCTACGGGACCTTGATCGCTGCCGAGATCATCGCTGGAAGCTCCGGGATCGGTTGGATGATTGTGGATGCCGGGCGGTTCCTGCGCTCGGATTACGTCTTCGTCGGCATCTTCATCATCGGCCTGATGGGGATAGCGCTCGACCGCCTGCTGCTGGCGATCGAGCGTCGCGCCGTTCACTGGGCCGGCAAATAGGAGGAGCTGCGTCGTGACTGAGATCAAACATCGCGTCCCGATGATCGGACGCCGAGCCTTCATGAAGACGGTGGCGGCTAACCTTGCGGTCGTCCTCGCTTCGCCCCGTTTCGCCAACGCCGCCTTGCCGCCGCAGATCAACGCAGCCTTCTTCCTGAGCACCCACCCATTCATGGTCGCCAAGGGCGAAGGCTGGGTTCAGGATCTCGCCAAAACAAAGATCAACTGGATTGAGGTCTCGAGCGGTGCCGAGATCAATACTGGCGTTGCGGCCGGAAGCATCGATATCGGCTATGGCATCGGCTCGTCGCCAACCACGGCGGGAATTGCGCAAGGCATCCCCTACGAAGTCATCGCCATGATGGACAATATCGGGCCGGCCGAGGAAATGACGGTCCGCAAATCGGCCAATATCAAGACACCCGCCGATTTCAAAGGCAGGAAGGTCGGGACACCCTTCGGCTCGACATCGCATTTCAGGCTGCTCGGCTTCCTCAAGACCAACAATCTTAGCGAGCGAGACGTCACCGTGCTCGATCTGCGCGGGGACGCGCTGGTGGCGGCCTGGATACGCGGCGACATCGATGGGGGGTATATCTGGAGCCCGGCGAAGTCGAAGCTCCTCGAAAACGGTGGCGAGGTTTTTAGGACATATGACAAGCTAGAGGCTGCGGGCTATGTCACCGCCGACGTCATCATCTCGCGAACGTCGCTCAATACCTCGGCGCCCGAAGCTGTCACGGCCATGCTAGTAGCTTACGGGCGATCGCTTAACATGTACAAAGCGAAGGTCGACGAGACCTCGGCGCTGGTCGGCAGATATGCCGGCGTCAGCACCGAGGTCGCGAAAGCCGATATGGCCGAATACGAGTTCATCAGCCTGAAGGACCAGTTGACCGCGACCTGGCTCGGCGAGCTCGGAAAACCAGGAAAATTCGCTAAGGTCATGAAGGATACTTCGGATTTCCTCGTGGGCCAGAAGAGTATCCGCTCCTCTCCCGAACTTGCGACCTTCGAGAAAGCCATCAATACGAGCATGCTTGCCAAAACAATCGGATGAGCACTTCCCATTTTGTGGTCCTCGACAAGGTCTCGGTCCGCTACGGCAATGGCGAGGACTCGGTTCAGGCACTAGACGACGCCTCGCTCAAATTCGAGCAAGGCGATTTCGTCTGCATCGTTGGACCGTCAGGCTGCGGCAAGACCACGCTCATGCAGACCCTGGCTGGCTTCCTGAAGCCGAGCTCAGGAACGGTGTCGGTCGCCGGGAGACCGGTGACCGGCCCATCGTCTGACCGCGGTGTCGTCTTTCAGAATCCGGCCCTGTTTCCCTGGATGAAGGTCGAGGCCAATGCTGGTTTCGGCCCAATGGTGCGCGGCATCGGCCGTGTTCAGCGGGAAAAGACCGTCGAGCAATGGCTGAGGCTCGTCGGCCTCTGGGATTTCCGCAATCGCTATCCGTACGAGCTGTCCGGTGGCATGCAACAGCGCCTCGCCATCGTGCGCGCGCTCTGCAATGATCCCCAACTGCTGCTCATGGATGAGCCCTTTGGCGCGCTCGACGCACTGACGCGTGAGAAGATGCAGGAGGAACTGCACGCGGTCTGGCGGCGCGGCGAGACCACCGTGGTTTTCATCACCCATAGCGTCGAGGAGGCTGTCTATCTCGGCACGCTGGTTGTCGTCATGTCACCGCGTCCAGGGCGGATCATCGAGCGCATACCGTGTCCTTTTTCTCGTCAGCAGGGCGAGAGGGACATACGCGCGATCAAGTCGAGCCCGGAATTCGTCGCGCTGCGCGAGCAGATCCTATCGATGATCTGGCGCTTGCCCAATGCCTGATGCTTCCAAGGAGACGCGCGAAATGAGAGGTTCACGGATGCCGTCCGTCCCAGCCCAGAGGTTCTGGCGGAGCTCAAGAGCCTGCTTGCAGGTGATTTCGATTGGCGGCCGGGGCGGCTGCCGCTCTACATGTTCAACAACTCGCCGAAGCAGAATCGGAAGCCGTGCCAGTGCGCTTGCGCGCGGTAGCTCAGCTCGTTGTCGCCAGGGTCGAGCTGCCCGCCGCCATTTCATGCAGCAGCGGCTTCCAAAGGTGAGTTCTTGCGCAGTAGACTAGCGTGATTTGCGCGCGACCCCGCCGAACAAAGCGATCGCCTAGCCGAGTGGCGAGCTCTATACGCTCGCTGGCGGCGCTTCAGGACACTCAGGGAAACAGTTGGCGGCTTGAATTCGAATAGTTACGGAGCGGCTGCCAGCTTGAACTCAGCCGGCATGTCAGCGAGACCCGACGTCTTCGACTGCGAGTGGTCAAGGTTGATCCCATATCGAGGCAAATCTCGCCGGGGCCCGTTTCAACGCCCATCGACAGGGTAGGCAGTAGCAGCAGAGCCTGATGCGGTCGCTGAGGACGGACCTGGCTCGCTGCCTGTGCCAGTGACGTCAGACATTTGGCCGGCGTCATCGGTGGGAACAGTCTCATCCCGTTCTGCACGCAAGATGAACTGAAAGACGGCGCCCCGCGGTTCATTCGCGCTCGCCCACAGCCGTCCCCCGTGCGCCTCGATGATCGAACGGCAGATCGCCAGGCCCATGCCCATGCCGCCGGGCTTGGTAGTGTAGAAGGCTTTGAAGAGACGATCCGCACTCGAAGGGTCTAGGCCCGGACCGGTATCCTGGACCTCGACGAGTATGCTGCCCGAGACATCTGCTCCGGTGCCGATCAGCAACTCCCGCCCACCCTCGCTGACGGCGCTCATGGCCTGAATGGCATTGATGATCAGGTTGAGGACGACCTGTTGTAGTTGGACCCGATCGCCTTCGATCAGCGGCAAGCCGGCCGCGAGGTCCGTCCGCACCGCAACACCAGTCTTCGTTGCTTCGCCTTCGCTTAGCGCGATCACCTCGCGGATTGCTTCGTTGATGTCCAAGCGATCGTTCCGGGACGGCGCCTTTTTGACGAGGGCACGGATTCGATCGATCACATCGCTCGCGCGTTTGCCGTCCCTGACGATATAATCGAGGGATTGCCGCACCTTCTCCAGGTCGGGCGGTTGGCGGTCAAGCCAACGCTGGCCGGCCTGGGCATTGGTGACCGTCGCGGCAATGGGCTGCTTCACTTCATGGGCGATGGACGCCGAAAGCTGCCCCATGGTAGCGACGCGATTGGCGTGCGCCAGCTCCATCTGCACCTCGCGCAAGGTCTGTTCGGCCCTCTTGCGCTCGGTCAGATCGAGCACAAAGGCGACACCCTGGTCGCGTTGTTCGTCCAACGCGGCCGCGCCGATCAACACTGGCACTCGGCTGCCGTCTTTCCGGAAGTACTCCCTCTCATATGGTCGCAAGGTCCCGGTCGTCGTCACCTCTAGAACGGCCCGTGCGCTGGGTTCGCGCCATTCCGGCGGCGTCAGGTCCGTCCAGCGTACGCGACCGCAATCGAGATCCTCACGATCGTATCCGACCATACTTAGAAACGTGTCATTGGCCTCGATAATCTGGCCTTCGAGCTCCCAAATGAAGATCCCGATGATATTGGCGTCGACCAGGCGCCGGATCCTGGCTTCGCGTTCGGCGAGGTCGCGGTACAGCCGCGTGTTCTCCAGCGCGATTGCGGCCTGCGAGGCAAGCAGCTTCAGCACCGAGATTCGGGCCGGCGTGAAGACGTGCGGGGCCAAGTTGTTTTCCAGGTAAAGCACGCCGACGAGCTTGCTCTGGTTGAGCAACGGCAGGCAGAGAATCGAACGCTGCTCGTGCTGCAGGAAGTACGTGGCCGCGGTAAATTGGTTTTCGGCCCAGGCGTCATCGAGAAGCACGGGCTCGCGCGTGCGTACGACGTAGTGGAGGATCGACTCAGGCAGCGTGTCGGCGGTCACGGGCTCGTCGCGCAGTCGCACGACGACGGAGTCACCGCTGATCGTGGCTTCCGCCGCGATCTGTTGCTCCGCTCCGCGCGGGACGATCAGCAGCCCCCGTTGCGCGCCGGCGTGTTCAATCGCGGTATGCATGAGCGTGTCGAGCAGCTTCTCAACGACGATCTCACCGGACACGGCTTGCGACACTTTGATTACGGTGGCGAGGTCCAGGTGTTCCACTGGCGCTCCCATCGTGCTCGTCGGAGCCGGCGCTCGCTCTTCGTCCCGGAGATGCGGATACAACTCATCAAGTTGCCGCACCTTGCCATCGGCGCCCCAACGCAGATAGCAGTACCGTGCATCCCGCAAATAGGTAAGCGCGATCTTCTCGAACCCGCGCGCGGCGAAAAAACGCGCGGCGACTTCGTTGGCGAGCGCCTCGTTGTGGACAAATCCGTTTGCGCGCGCCGAGCGGATGGCCTGTTCGTACAGGTGCTCGGCATCGAGTACGCGGCCTTCGATGCGAGCTATCTCCGCGCCGACCAGCGCGGCGCGGTTCTCGAAGTTCTCTGGACAATACTCTGCCCATTCCTTGAGCTTCCGGTGATGCGCGGCGATGGCGTCTACATGCCGCCATCGTTCGTCGGCTGATATCGTATCGAAACAGGCGGTTCGCGACAGCGCACCAAAAAAGTGATATTCGGCTTCCTCCAAAAGCCGCCATGTGGTCCAAGCCAGCGGCTGCGCCTTCGAAGCGGCGTCCACCGCCATTGTATAGTCGCCGCACATATAGCGTGCCTGCATTTTCCGGATCCAATAGCAACACTCCGGCAAGGCGAGCCCGGTGTTTTTGGTCAAATGGCGCTTAAATTCGCGTTCATCAAACTGATCATCGTCAAAGCAACCGAATGTCAGGGTCAGCCCGCGAAGCGTCCGAATGAACATGAGCTGGGTCGTAATGGTATTAGTGACAAGTCCGAACTGCGCCTTCGTGGCGAATGCAAGCCCGTGTTCTGCTTCGGCCTGTGCCTCAGGTAGCGGATCGCCGGTGAAGAGAAGGTCCCCGTTCAGGTTGTGGCAAATGGTCGATCCGCGAAGCGGATCTCCGCTCCGATTCGCCGTTTCGAAGGCGCGGCGCAGAAGATCACGGGAAGCCCGCCCGTGTTTCGCCCACCGCACTATGAAAGCCGCGAAATTGAGATAGGTGCGTGCCTCAAAACGCTTTAGGCCGCGCCGTTCGACAAGGTCGTAGCCGAGTTGGCCGAAGCGAAATCCTGCCTTGTGGTCGCCGAAATGAGATCCCGCGATCGTGCCGAACAGGACATAGACGGGACATGAGGCATCGCAGTTGCCGCGCTCAAGGCTTAGACTGACCGCCTTGCAAACCGTCAGGCAGAGCAAGTTCGCGTCCGTGAACCACGCTGGCGTGACGAGCTTGTGCAGAACGTCGATGGTCGCGAGGGATACTGGATCCTCCATCAGCGGCAAATCGATTAGATCCTCGATTGTGCGGTTCCCAAGCAATGACCAGATGCGTTTGTATTCGCGTCGCACCACGTCGTCTTTCGGATTGGGTGACCACTCGATATCGACATGTCGCAGGTAATCGAGGCAAACTGCGACACCGCGGCCGCTCTGATCGAGGGCCGTGCAGACATCCATGTGCAAGGACGCGACCATGGCTTTTTCGATCGTTGTCGCTGCCCAATTTGCCAGGGCTACCAATCGCTCGTCAGCGACCAATGCCCGGGCGGTCAAGAATTCGCATTCGGCACGGTTGAGCTCCAGTGCGAACGCGAGCTCGCGCCGCCGCTCCCAGCGGTCCTCCGCCAGCAGCGCCGCGCCGGCATCGAGATAAGCAAGTGCCGATGCGTAGGCGGCAGATCCCTTGGCGCGCTTGCCCGCGATCAAGTTGAGGCCGGCGAGTTCGTCCCGTTCCTCTTGTCGAGCAATCAACGCGGCGCCGCGGTTGAGTTGATTGACGATATATCGCCTCTTCCCGCTGCTCCGGCAGCGTGTGCGCCAGCAGCAGGCGGCCGATATGCAAATGCGCTACGGCGCGCGAGGCTTCCGGGATCAGCGAATTGGCGGCTTCCTGCACCCGATCGTGGATGAACTTGTAGGAACCCTCCAATCGCTCGACCAACTCCTGATGGATCGCCGGCCACAGCGACGCGTGCACCTGCTCCTCCGGGCCACCGAGAACGATCGAAAGCGTCCCGATTGAGGCGATGTTGCCGAGGCACGCGAGTTGCTGTAGCGCCTGCTGCGTGTCAGGTGGCAGGCGAGCCAGCCTGCCAACCATGAGGTCAGCCACGTTGTCGGTATAACCCTTGGTGTGTATTCCCTCGATATCCCAGGACCAGCATGCCGCGTCGTGATCGAAGCGAAGGAGATTCTCTTCGGCGAGCGCATGGAGAAACTGAATCGCGAAGAACGGATTGCCGGCGGTCTTCTTATGTACGAGGTGCGTCAGAATCTTTGCGTGGCTTGTATCGCAGCGAAGCGCGTCGGCTATCAACTGCCCGAGGTCATCACGGGCGAGCGGTGCAAGGCGTATCTCCTGCACCCGCGCTCCGACTTGCCGGAGTGCATCGAGCTTACGGGTCAACGGATGAGCGGCATCGGCCTCGTTGTCGCGAAAAGCGCCGACCACCATGAGATGGTGCAGGTCCGACCGGGTCAGCAGGTACTCTAAGAAGTCGAGCGTCGCTCCGTCCAGCCATTGAAGATCGTCGAGGAAGAGCGCCAGCGGATGTTCGCGCCGGGCAAACACGCCAACGAATTGGCCGAACACGAGCTGAAAACGGCTTTGCGCCTGCCGGGGCTCAAGCTCCGGGATCGGCGGCTGATCACCGATGATGAGCTTTAATTCGGGGACGAGGTCGGTCATGAGTTCGAGCAAACGGCTCGAGAGCCTCTAGAAACGCGTCGCGCCAGCGCGCGAGCTCCGCGTCGCTCTTTCCGAGAAGAGGCCGCATGAGCTTTTGAAACGCCTGAACCAGAGTCGAGTACGGAATGTCACGCTTATATTGATCAAACTTGCCAGATGCGAAGAGGCCGCGCGGCGGCACGAGCGCCTTGTGCAGTTCGTTCACCACCGACGACTTGCCGATCCCGGAGTAGCCTGAGACCAGGAGAAGCTCCGGCTGGCCTCCGCCGACTACGCGATCGAAGGCGGCGAGCAGAGCCTCGACCTCGCGCTCGCGCCCATAAAGCTTCTCGGGGATCACGAGCCGATCGGGCATGTCGCATTCGCCCAGCGAAAACGCCTCGACGCGGCCATGCGCTTCCCACTGCTCAAGGCAAATGCGCAGGTCATGCTCGAGGCCCGCGGCTGTCTGGTAGCGTTCCTCGCTGGGCTTGGCGAGGAGCTTCAACACGATGTCGGAGATCGGCGCCGGAATCGCAGGCGACCGCTCCCCCGGCGGCGTCGGCTTGCGCGCGATGTGGCAGTGGACCCACTCCATTGGATCGGCGGCGGTGAACGGCAGGCGGCCGGTCAGCATCCGATAGAACGTGACGCCGAGGGCATAGAGATCGCTGCGGGAATCGATCGAGCGATTTATCCGGCCCGTCTGTTCCGGTGCCATATAGGCGAGCGTGCCGGCGATGATCTCGGGCGGCTCCGGCGCTTGGCGTTGGCGCGGCAATCGCGAGGCGACGCCGAATCCAATGAGGCGCGCTCTGCCGTCGGCGCAGTTCACCAGAATGTTGGCGGGCTTGACATCCTTATGGACTAGACCCCGGCGGTGCGCTCGTCCGAGAGAGGCGGCAATGTTGATGGACAGGCGCAGGAATCGCCCTGTTTCCATCGGCTCGCCGAGGAGGCGCTCGAGCGGCTCGCCGCCATGATCCTCCAGCAGCAGGGCGGTTCGGCCGCCTTCGCGCACGAGGTCAAGCGCTCGTGCCGCCCAGGCCGCGTCAAGCTCATCTTTCAACCCGTATTCGTGCGCAAGGCGATCGAGCGCTTGCGGCGCCGGATGCTCCGCCACGGGAAGCTCGATCAGAACCGAGACGAGGCCGACGCCCGCGTCGCGGCGCCGCCCGCGGCAGAGCGCGCGCTCGGAGTCCTCCCACAGGATCTGCAGGTCCCTCACCCCATCCGCATCGAATTTCAGGGAAAGGCTCAATCGCCGGACTCCACGCCTCGGCCCTACAGACTATTGTGCCGTTTAATCGAACGCGGCGCAACCCGAGCGTCCTTCGGGTCGCCGCGGGCTCTGGAACGACAGGCGGAGTGAGGAAACTTCCGGTTTGTGTCGATGGCGGTCAGCCGTCGGCCCGCCGGGAGCTTACGTTTAGGACGGTGAATTTATTTTCGCGCTCGAATGGAACAGCGGCTATGGGGCGGACTCCGGTCCTTGGCGAGGCTATCCGGCCTCTGCTTGGAGCGTGTTGTGCTCCGGGCTCCTCGACGCCGGGCGACGGGACACCTTGTCAAGGATTCGATATTCTCTCGGTCCGGATATCGCGCGAGTATGAACCAAGCACTCAGGTCGAGTTCCAGGCGGTTCGAACCTTCCCGGCACAAAAAGACGCCCCGCCGTGCCCGGCAGGGCGTCGTATCGAGTGAGCTATCGGTGCCGGTCGAGACCGGGCTCAGATTCCGGCCGGTAGGGCGACCCGGCGTGCCGCGAGCTTGCCGCGGGTCGCGAGCACCGCATCCGCGGCGATCCGCAGAAATCCCCGCGCTTTCAGTTTCGCGAGCGCGCGCTGCTTCTCGTCCCAGACGTTTGGGCTTCCCGGTTCGTCCCGATGCGCCGCGACCGTTTCCTCGTAGAACTCGCCGGCGAGCGCGACGATCTGACGGTGCGAGAGTTCGTCAGGCGTCGTGCTGACAAGGTTGGCGCGCCACTCGCGTTACCGCCGACAATTTACAGCCTGGTGCTCGCCGGCATTGCCGTCGGGATGGTGATTGGCGGCCAGATCAACGTGCTACTGCTGAGCCGCTGGACGGAACACCAGATTCTTGTTTTTGGACTTCTGCTGCACGCCGCCTGCTGCGTCGCGCTCCTTATCGCCACCATCGCTATGGGGGCCGGAGTCTACGTGGCCGGCGCCTTGATTTTCCTTGCCATGGCGAGCCTGATGCTCGTGGTCGGCAATGGCATCGCGCTCGTCATGAAAAACGCTCCCATCAGCCAGGCTGGGGCAGTCTCCTCGTTGCTGGGTGTCCTGCAATACGCCTTCGCTGGTGTCAGCGGCGCGGCTTTGGCGCTCGCGTATGACGCCACCCTTACCCCCTTCATTACGGCAATGCTGTTGTGTGCCGTCGGCGCGCTTATCGCCTTTGTCGTCGCAACGAGAAGGTGTGTCCTTAAGAGCAGAAACGAGTCGCCACGTTGCGCCGAAGCGGGTGCGCTCAATTGCCGGCGGGAAGCGACAGCGCTTGCCGGCCGAAGCACTGCGCGCCGAGCCACAGCATCAGCAGGACGCCCGCGCATGCCGCGCCGGCCAGGCACACGCCCGGCCAGCCCGCGCCGGCGAAGGCCATGCTGGCGATGCTGGACCCGGCCGTGGCGCCGATGAAGAAGCTCGTGAGATAGATCGTGTTGAAGCGGCTGCGCGCGTCGCCGGCGAGCGAATAGATCACGCTCTGGTTCGAAATATGCAGCCCATAGACGCCGACATCGAGCAGCACCATCCCGGCCAGCAGCGCAACGAGCGAATGCCCGCCCATCGCGACCAGGGCGAAGGACGCGAGCACCATGCACGCGAACGCACCCGTCGCCGCATTGCCGTGGCCGCGGTCAAACAGGCGTCCGGCGGACCTCGCGGACAGCATTCCAGCGGTGCCGACGAGGCCGAAGAGCCCGATCAGCCCTTCCGAATAGCCATATGGCGCCTTGGTCAGCAAGAAAGTCAAGCCGGTCCAGACCATGTTGTAACACGCGAACACCAGCGCGCCGTAGAGCGAGCGCATGACGAGCGTCGGGTTCGCGCGCGCGAGGGTGACGAGCGAAGCCATCAGAGCGCGGTACTCGACGCGGCCCTCGCGGCGCTCGTCCGGCAGCACGCGGGAAAGCAGCAGCGTCAGCAGGAGCGTCACGAGCGCGGCGACGCCGAACACCGCCCGCCAGCCGCTTGCCTGCGCAATGCCGCCCGACACCGAGCGTGTGAGCACGATGCCGGTCAACAGGCCGCTCATCGCCGTGCCCACCACCCGCCCGCGCGTTTTCTCGCTGGCGAGTGACGCCGCGAACGGAACCAGCAGCTGAGCGGATGCCGTTGTGACCCCGAGGCAGGCGTTGGCCGCCAGGAACACCCAATAGTTGGTGCTCGCGACGATCGCGACCAGCGCGAGCACGTTCAGCGCCAACAGGCGGACGATCAGCTTGCGACGGTCCAGCACGTCGCCGAGCGGCACGATCGCGAGCAGCGCGCACGCGTAGCCGAGCTGCGTCGCCGTCACCAGAAAGCCCAGGCTCGCCGGCGTGCGGTGGAAAGTCTGCGCGATGGCGACCAGCAGGGGTTGCGCGTAGTAGATGTTGCTGCCGATGGCGCCGCACGCGCAGGCGAACAGCAGCGTCATTTGGCGCGTGAGCGGCGGGTGTTGGGACGTGGATGGCATCGAGCTGTCGTGTGAAGAGATGGATCCGGAGGGCCGCGTCAGAACGGTCTCGCCGGTGCCAGCTGGTGGAACAGCTCGGTCCGCTCCTTGTATCCCGTCTCGCGAAACTTCAAAAATTCCAGCAACGAGGTCATTCATGGCTTGGCCCTCATCAATCTTTCGATTGGATAGTTGGGCCACGGCCGGTATAATTTCCAAGACTAAGTTCTTACGGAATCTATAGGCGTTGCTTATGCTTCTGCGTCACGCCCGCTACCTCGTCGCGATCGCCGATCACGGCAATTTCACTCGCGCGGCGGCTGAGTTGCATGTCTCCCAGCCTGCGCTTTCGCAGCAGATCCGGCAGCTTGAGGAGATGCTCGGCGCCCAGCTTCTGGACCGGACGGGGCGGACCGTCAGGCCGACCGATGCCGGCCAGGCCTATATCGAACACGCCCGCCGAGCGCTGCGAGAGTTCGAGGCCGGACGGCGGGCCATCCGGGATGTAGCGAACCTCGAGACCGGCACGCTCCGTCTGGCTTTCACGCCGACCTTCACGACCTATCTGGTCGGTCCGCTGGTGAGGCGCTTCCATGGGCTGCATCCGGGCATCGCGATCTCGGTCGCTGTGATTGCCCAGACGGAAATGGAGGCGGCCCTGTCCGACGACGCGCTCGACCTCGGCATCGCCTTCGGCGCCGTGCAGTCGACGGATGTCATCGCCCAGCCACTCTATGAAGAACAGCTTTGTCTCGTCGTCGACGCCGGCCATCCCGCCTTCATCCACGATGAACTCGCCGTCGCGGAACTCGAGAATATCGACCTCGCACTGCTCGATTCCAGCTTCGCCACGCGTGAGTTGATCGATCGTTACCTGCGCGCCAACAACGCGCGGCCGCGGATCGCTGTCGACTCCAACTCGGTCGGGTCCGTCGTGGCGATTTTGCGCGGCGGCGGCCTCGCCACCATCATGCCCCAAGCCGCCGCCCGCGAGGTGCCCGGCCTGAAGGCCATCCGATTGCGCCCGCCGATCGCCGGCCGCACGGTTTCGCTGCTCCAGCGCGACGGAGCTTTCCGCAGTGCGGCGAGCAAAGCCTTTCTCCAGATGCTGCAGGCGTGGGACTGGGGAGCGTGACCCCCTCCTCGCGCATCGTGGGTCGGCTGATCCGCAGCTCGAGCACACGCTGCACGCTCCGCTGCTCTACCGCTCGGGCCGTCCTCGTCCCGCTCGATTTTGCGCTGCCTGAGCGGACCGCCGTGCTTCCGAATGCCCGCAGATCACGACATCCTGCAACTCCAACCTCTACAAACAGGAAACAGCCTCACGCGAGTCGGAAGAAATCGGTTTCGGCAACAGCGCGATCAATGTCTGGGTGCGGAATGCCGATTGCGAACCTGTTCACCGCTTGCCAGGAGTTGATCGTACAATCGGTCGATCTCGCGCGCCTGACCGCGCGTGACATCCTCCTCATGCAAGGCTCGCAGCTCATGCTCGGTTGGCTGGTAATTGCGACCATTGCGAATCGGCCATGGTCCCTTGTGAAGTAACGGGGCGTCCTCTGCAGATTTGATGTTTGCCAGCAATAACGATGCCAGAACCAATGCGACCCCAAAGACAATCTTGCTTGACATGGCTCGCTCTCAATCAGCCATCGAGCTCAGACGTAAGCCCGTCTCATCAGAAACGGGAAATCACTACCGAACGTGTGAATCAACTTGCTCGGCAGATTGTTGGGGCGGCCGCAACGGCTCGCCGTTCTGGCCGTATGCGATGAAGGCCTCGTCCCTGATCTCTTCGGTGAGCGGAATACTCCGATCAACGCCGGCTGCGTCGGCGCCTTTCCGCCAGCATCCAGGTGGATCGGCGGTAAGCTACGGGCAAGGACGCCACTCACCATCGTCGTCCATATATTTCCCGGACGCCAGGTCGTAGTACGCCCAACGCTGGGCGCAGTAGGAAGCATCGGCGCGCGATACCACCCTTGCTTGAGCACCGCTGAACCCGCCCGGTAGCAGCTCGAACGCTTGTCGCCCATATCCCCCGTCCCCCGGCCTGGACCGGAACGGCCCGGATTGCGCGTTCACAACTGCGGTTGTCATCAGGAGGCCGAGGCCTGCCGCAGCGGTCGCTGCCAGCATCTGGCGACGTGAAATGGGATTCATGACTTTTCTCCTTTCTATGGTGTTCAATGGCGGCTTCCGCTGGTCGACCCCGTGCGGATCACCCTTGCTGTTACCAGGGCTTGGTCGGAAGATATTTGCTGTTAAGCGTGATCACGGCGCGGTGTCCGCCGTCCGGGTCCTCGACCTTTTCGATGCTCATTCGGAAATTGATGGCGCTGAGGATGCCGTCGCCGAAGTTCTCGTGCACCAGTGCCTTCAGCGTCGAGCCGTAGACCTGCGTTATCTCATAGAAGCGATACATGGTCGGATCGGTCGGTATGGAGGCGCCCACGCTGCCGCGCACCGGCATGGCCTGGAGGAGCGCGATGTCGCTCTGGTCGAGACCAAGGTGCTCGCCGACCTTCGCGGCAGCCTCCGGCGGCAGGGGGTGCTGCCCGAGAATGGCTGCGGTGACGAACACGACGTTAAGGCCGGTCCCTTCGGCGATCTGTTCGAAGGACAGGTTCTTGCGCAACTTGATGGCAACGGCCCGCTCGGCCAGTTCCATCCGCGCGTTCTGGTTCACTTGGGTCTGCAACATTTTAATATCCTTTCATCGGTTTGCTTGGGGAAGACTAAGGTTCGCGTTCAGGCACGGCCGGACAGGGCGGGCGGGGCGTGCTCGCCAGCGCTCGTCACGGCGCAGGCGTCGGGATGCTGCGCGAGCGACACGAAACGGCCGGTGGCGCCATCGAGCGCATCGATCTGCCCAGTCTCGATGTCGTAGACCCAGCCGTGCAGCCGCAGCTTGGCCTGGCTCACGGCCAGCGCGATGGAGGGATGGGTACGCAGGTTGGTGAGCTGCGCGACAACATTGTCGCGGATCAGCGCGTCGAGCTTTTCGTGCTCAGTCTGGAAATGCTGGCGCGCATTGATCGCCTTGGCGGCGTCGGCATGGTGCAGCCAGTTGCAGACCGCCGGCAGATGGCCGAGGTCCTTTCCCTTGGCGATGGCCGTCATGGCGCCGCAGTCGGAGTGCCCGCAGATCACGACATCCTGCACGCCCAACACGGCTACCGCATATTCCACCGTGGCCGAGACGCCGCCCGGCTCCGGCCCATAGGCAGGCACGATGTTGCCGGCATTGCGGATGACGAACATCTCGCCCGGCTCCTGCTGGGTCACCAGTTCGGGTACGACGCGGCTGTCCGAGCAGGCAATGAACAGCGCCCCGGGCGACTGCGCATGCGCCAGCTGGTGGAACAGCTCGGTCCGCTCGTGGTATCCCGTCTCGCGGAACTTCAAAAATCCAGCAACAAGGTCGTTCATGGCTTGGCTCTCCTCGATCTTTCGATGATTGGATAGTTGGGCCACGGCCGGCATAATTTCCAAGACTATGTTCTTACGGACTCTATAGGCGTTGCTTATGCTTCTGCGCCACGCCCGCTACCTCGTCGCGATCGCCGATCAGGCAATTTCAAGGTCTTTCCGCGAAAAAATCAGCGCAAATAGCAGCGATATCTCAGGCGCTTACGAAACCGAGTCGTTTTCAAAACGAAAAGCGGGGGTATCGAGTCGTTCTTAAAGTCAAAACCGAGTCGTTTTCGTTCAGTACATGAGTATGTGGCAAACCGTCGGCGCCAACGAACTGCGGACCGATCGTTATTCTTCCGAAATCTATTTTGTCGTCTGTGAAGAACGCCCCTTTCAGGCCGGAGCGGGTTTTGCGGCGTTCTTGATGAGATCGAGGAGTATTTGGCACAACAAAAGCCTGATCTGCTCCCGTTCAGCCTTGTCCAACGCCGATCGCGCCTTGTCGACGGCCTGCTGCCGATGTTCGCGCGCTTTCTGCCGGGCGGCCTCCTCCCTCGCCCGCTCGCGATCGCGGCGCTTTTAGGCTGGACCGTGAGGCTGGGGCAAGTTCGCCTTTGGCGCCCAAAACCTCAAGAGATGATCGTTGTGCTATATGGGCCGCTTGGGTCTTTATCCCGACCTGCCCCCCATCCCGGTCGTACCTGGTTATGAGGTCAGCGGCCACATTGACGCTGTTGGTGAGGGTGTTGCACCGAATTGGGCTGGCCGTGATGTTTTAGCGGCGACCCGATTTGGCGGCTACGCCGACACTATATGCGTCCCGATCAAGCAGGTTTTCGCACGCCCGCCTGGCATGTCGGCGTTGGAAGCAGCCTCGATCCCGGTCAATTATTTCACCGCTTGGCAGCTTATCGTGGTCATGGGCGGCCTCAAGGCGAACGAGACGGTCCTCATCCATTCGGCCGGCGGCGGCGTCGGCATTGCTGCAACCCAGATCGCAAAACACATCGGTGCCCAAGTCATCGGCACTGCGTCCGCGGCCAAACACGCCGAATTACGCGCGCTCGGCACCGACCACCTCATCGATTACCGAACGGAGGACTTCGAGACCCGCACGAGGGAAATCACCAATGGCCACGGCGTCGAGCTCATTCTCGACGCCGTCGGCGGCGAGTCATGGAAGAAAGGTTATCGCGTCCTCGCACCGACAGGACGGCTCGGTGTATTCGGTATTTCCGCCGCTGTGAGCGGCAAGGAACGCAGCCTGCTCGGAATGCTGACTACGCTTGCCCGCGTCCCCTGGTTTCAGTTTAACCCGCTGTCGCTGATGAATGCGAACAAGGGCGTCTTCGGCGTCAACCTCGGCCATATGTGGGGTGAGATCGATCGCCAGCGTCAGTGGGCCGATCAGCTATTGAACTTGTGGACACAGGGCGCCATCAAGCCGAAGGTCGCGCGCACCTTCCCGTTCGCCGAAGCTCCGCAAGCGCACCATTTCGTCCAAGACCGCAGGAATATCGGCAAAGTCCTTTTAGTGACGTAACTTCATTCCTGATCACTTCCGCGAATGTTCTGCTCGACCTTCGGGAGCTTCATGACGTAGCTGGCGACGTCTTGCAGCGTCACGAGCTGACGGCCGCGCGCAAGCGGGATGGGGTCTTCGCTCGGTTCCAGCCGCGATCAGCCTTCACGCTGCCGCCCTGTCTTCCTTGTCGGCACCGCGAGCGACAATCTTGAGCGCGTCATCCGGCAGCGGCCTTTGCAGTGCCCGCGCCTCATCCAATGGCGCGCGCAACCACACGTCGCATTCTTCCTCGGTGATCAGGATCACATCTGATAGGCCGTGAGTTCTCCCGATCTGTCCTTGTCGTCTCGACGAGCGGCTCAGGCTGTATGTCGAAGAGAACTTCCATAATGCTTGAAGAAGAGATCGAGCTTCACAGGTTCGCCGGTGTCTCGCCAGAACAGTCTTTTACCGAGGCTGGCCGCCACCGCGAGGCGGTGGTGGCCGCCGATTAGAATATGGTCATCCGTTGTTTTGGCGATGATCTCACCGGCTTCGTCCACGATGGTTTTCATGGGCCGCCTCCTATCCAACGCGCCGGTCAGCGCCGCCGCGATGTTGTGCGATCTATCTAACCTCGTGCCAGGCCCGGCGTTCCAACCCCATGAAGATCACGGCTTCCGTATTCGGCCTGTGGCACTCGCGCACCGACCTTTGTGTACCGACCGGCATAAAATTTAGGGCGATATGATAAATTGCAAACATATTTAAGTTCCACGGTCGCGCAGTCCCCGCGCACGGTCACCCTCCCAAAGGACCCTGCCGACCGATTGCGGAGGGCCGCCATCCTTCGACGGTTCGCTGGAGCTAACGTTAGCTCCGGGTTCGCTGGAGCGGCGCGCCGCTCCGTTTCGCAGGCCAGCGCACCGCGTCACCATCGCCAGCCGTCGCGCATCACCTCGACCTCGACCAACGACGACAATTGCGGACAGCACTCACGACGACGGCGGCCCGGCAGGCAGCGCGCATGCGCGTGTGCGCCGCTGTGGAAAAGATGCAATCGCCAAAGTCGCGACGCGAATCGGTTGGCACAGAACAAGGCGCTGGGGGCTGCCATGACCGAGGCCCTAAATGTCCCGCTGGACCGACGAGGAACTCCGCGAGCTTATCACCTTGTGGCCAACACACTCGGTGTCGCAAATTGTCAAACGGTTGCAACGCCCGCGCTGGGCGATACGCAGCAAGGCAAAGCGGCTGTGCCTAGATGGACTGCCGCCGCACAATCCCGAGCATTTCGACGTAGATGCGCCAAAGCGGCCGCTGCCGCAAAGCAAGATAGTGCCTCCGAAACCGCCGCTCGCGCCGGATCGGTGAACTGATCCAAGGCGCACATCCAGAACGGCGGCAGCACCCGCATGGGCAGGCGGGGCGCCCCATCCGGTCAGTCGCCCTTGAACTCGATCCAGGCACCGGCTTTCCGGCTTCAACCAACCTCGCCAGTGAGGCGACGACGTGTTCCTGATGTTCGTGACCGGATATCCACCTCCCCGCGGCGGTGGTGGCATTCCCCATCGCCCCTGCGGTTTATTCTCAAGGATGGGCGTTGGGGGCTACTTAGCTAGATCGGATCAAGGCCGTCATCTATCGTCGCTGAAGTCGGCTTCCCGCTTGGCCAAAGGCTTGACCGCCGCCGGGGTCGGCATAGCCTCCACCGCCATCATTGGTCTTTACTGGAACTAGCTCGGTCGGATTTCATCACGCCAGTTTAGTTCAGTATGCCCAAGCACGTGGGAGAATTGTGCCATGCCGAAGCGCTCTTCCATAGGCAAGCGTCGGAGCAAAGCCTTAAAAGCCGATGTGGCCGACCGGTTGAAACGATCATCCGGTCCCGGTGATGGCCGTACTTCTGGCACGGAGGTTTGCCATCAGAAGACCGGCGCCTAACGTGCCGAGAACGATGAGCATCCACTGCAGCGCGGTCGGGCTTCGCGAGTGATCCCTAGAGTGACCAACGATGCGACGGC
Source organism: uncultured Alphaproteobacteria bacterium (assembly GCA_963761895.1). Taxonomy (GTDB): domain Bacteria; phylum Pseudomonadota; class Alphaproteobacteria; order Rhizobiales; family Xanthobacteraceae; genus Bradyrhizobium. The sequence goes on along the minus strand of CAVXIL010000003.1, from coordinate 2,144,495 downwards.
CGGCGTGATCGCCGGCATGAACGACGCCGTAACCAGGCCGAGGATACGGGCCGCGTAGAGAAAGCCAATCCAGGAAAGCACGCCGGCGATCACACCCTGCGCCAGGATCTGTTCCAGAAGATAGGGCCAGGGGACGGCGCCCAATCGGAAAAGCCCGTCGAAGAAGAGATAGTAGCTCCCAAGCGTGACAAGCGACGCGACCGACACGATCGTCATTGCCGTAACCGGATCGAAGTGCCATCTGCACGCGAGCGCGGCGAACGTCGCCGCAGCAAGGCCTGCAGCCGCGAAGAGCGCCATGCCTTCGGCCACCTCGAACGACCCGTTGTCGAGCGAGCTCATCGCCAGAAGCGCGAGACGCAGCGTCAGCGCCAGCACGGCTATCGTCCGCACGATGCCGAGCTTCTCTCCGAGTACCAGTCTGGCGAGGACGATGCTGCAGACTGTGAGCGACGCCACCTCGAGAAGCACGCCGCCGGCGAGCGGCGCATTGCGGCCTCCGACGGACACACAGATAGCCAGCACCGGTCCGCCGAAGAACGCCAACGCTGCCGCGACGGCAACCCTGGTCTTAGCGATCCGGTCCCAGCGCCGCATGAGGCAGAAAACGACGACCAGGATCGGCGTGGCCACTGCGTAGCGGATGAAAAGCAGATCCAATGGCTCGAAGCCGACGGAGAAGCCGTGACGCGCCGCTGCGAGGCCAACGCCCCACCCGAGGGCGGCCAAAAGCCCGTAGGCCAAGCCGGAAACCACGGCGGCGCGCCGCTGCGGCTCTTCTGATGGCAGCTGGAAGCGGCCTTCCACAAAGAACTTGCCGCTCGGGGTGCCGAAGAGGTTGTTCAAAACTCACCTGCGTTATCGTTATCGCGAAGTCGCTACCGCCGGTCCGCCTAGACCGCCCCAATAGAGCACCTTGACATAACCCGGAAGCACGTCGATCCCGCCGTCGCGGTAGTCACGAACTCGTCAACACAGACACGACCCGAGTGGTTCAACCCGCCCCTGCGTCGGTGCAAAGGGGAGCTTGAGGTGGCGATTCCGGTCAGCCGGAAGCGGAAAACCGGAAATAGTATGTCCTTAAGCTGAAATCGGGCTCCCCGGCTCGATTGCGCCCGGACAGGATCCGGCGCCGATGCGATCGCCGTCACCGTCGTCTCGAAAGGGCCGTTCTTGAATCCTATCTCGGCGAGACGGCGAGAGAGATTTACAGAATGGCGCGCGTCTTCGTCACCGGTTCGGCCGACGGTCTGGGCAAGATGGCCGCCGAGCTTCTCATCGAACAAGGGCACACGCTCGTCCTTCACGCCCGCAACGCCGCGCGCGCGGAAGAGACCCGCAAGAAGGTCGGCGGCGCCGAGCACATCGTCATCGGCGACCTCTCCAGCATCGCGGAAACGAAATCCGTCGCCGACCAGGTCAACAAGCTCGGCAGGTTCGACGCCGTCATCCACAATGCCGGAATCGGCTACCGCGAGACGACGTTGGTGAATACGGTCAATGGTCTGCCTCAACTCTTCGCCGTAAATACGCTGGCTCCGTACCTTCTGACGGCTCTCATCACGATGCCGAAGCGGCTGGTGTATCTGTCTTCCGGCATGCACTACGGCGCCGGATCGCATCTCGACGATATGCTGTGGGAGAAACGGCGATGGAACGGCTCGCAAGCCTACGCCGAAACCAAGTTTCAGGACGTGCTGCTGGCGTTCGCGGTGGCACGGCTTTTTCCCGAAGTGAAGTCGAATTCGCTCGAACCGGGATGGGTCCCTACCAAGATGGGCGGAGCCGGCGCACCCGACGACATCGACAAGGCACACCGGACACAGGTCTGGTTGGCGACGAGCGACGAACCGGCCGCAGCGGTTTCCGGAAGGTACTTCTTTCACCAGAAGCTTCGGGATCCGGATCCGGCGACGAAGGATGTCGAACGACAGGATCTGTTGCTCGACCTGTGTCGGAAGCTTTCGGGGATTGCTTTAAGCGCGACGTGACCGACGGCTGGTCGATGTCCTTGTAATCGATATCGACAAAGGCGAGCTGGAAGATGAGATTTTGGATTGCCGTCGGGCCCATAAGCATTCGCGCACGCCTTCCGGACCGCGATCGAGTACACGGCGGTCATTCAATGAAAGCGTTCCTCGGCCGGCCGCCGCGCGGCGTCGGCCCCCGCGCCCGTGAACGTCGGCCGCTAACCGGGCAAATCGTGTCTTGACTGGGTGCCAGCGTCGTAGATGCGGATCTGAAGCATCGGAAAACGGCGCTTCAATTCGATCGCGCCGTGTTCTGCGCCTTCCTTGGTGCTGAACTCGGTCTTCAGTCGTCCATCGATTTCGAGGGCAAAACCGGATTTTGGCAGTTCGATCGTTCGGCCGGGCATTCGGAATCCATAGTGAGTGGCGGCAGCGTGTGCATCTGGTTACGGTGAGTCCGGCACGGCCGACAAGCCTGTTCCGACGGCTGTGGAAGGAGTGGCTCCGTGAGCGATTCGTTCGACCTCCAGCGCTTCGTGGACGCGCAAGCCTCGATTTACCGGCAGGTCGTCGAGGAGCTGTCGCGCGGACGAAAACAGACACACTGATGTGGTTCTCTTTTCCGCAGATGGCCGGTCTCGGTTACAGCGCGATGGCTCAACGCTTCGCGATCCGCTCGCGCGCCGAGGCCATCGATTATCTGGAGCATGACCTGCTCGGGCCTCGCTTGGTCGAATGCACGCGCCTCGTCATGGCTGCAAGCGAAAAGCCCGTAACCGATATTCTTGGCTCTCCGGACGACATGAAATTCCGGTCGTGCATGACGCTGTTCGACGCCGTCTCGAAGCAGGAAATCTTTGCGAAAGCCATCGCCGCGTTCTATCCAGACGGGAAGGACCGTGCGACTTTGGAAATTCTGGAAACGAGCCGATCCCTAGAGTGATCGCATTTCGGGTACCGGGAATTCGGCCGCAGTTTACTTGTTCTTTCAAACGCGCCCAAACGAACTGGATGAAAATTGTCGCTGCAAGAAGCCTGTGTGTGCCGAAAATTAAATTCTGCAATATTGATGGTGAAGGCCGCCAAGGACAGGTCGTGAGAGGACGGCGCCGAGGCGCTCAATCGAGCGCTGGAGAGGGGCGTCCTTGTTCAGAGATCGATGGGTCCTCGACACATTATAACAGGCGGCATATCCGCGTAGGATCCGGCGCAGGTGCGCTTCGCCAAACACGATCATGTGGTCGAGACATTCGCGGCGGATCGAGCCGATGAGTCTCTCAACGCAAGCATTTTGCCAGGGCGATCTGGGTGCGATCGGACGGTCCCGAATGCCCATTGCACGGATCCGCTGCATAAAGACTGGACCATACGAGGTGTCTCGATCCCGAATGAGATATCGCGGCGCGTGGTCCCACGGGAACGCCTCGGTGACTTGGCGCGAGATCCACTCCGCGGTTGGGTTTGCCGTCACGCCAAACGACACCCAAAGTCGTCGTCCGTGGCGCACAATGACAAGACAATACAGAATTTCGAATGCGATCGTCGGCAGGACAAAGAGGTCGATCGCCGCGATGCCGTCGACGTGATTGCTGAGAAACGTCCGCCAGCCCTGAGACGGTGGCCGCGAGTGGCGGCACATGTACCGAGCGACCGTCGACTGGGCGACCTCGAAGCCGAGCTTGAGCAACTCACCATGAATGCGCGGTGCGCCCCAAAGTGTGTTCGCACGGCTCATCTCGCCAATGAGCGTGCGCAGCTCAGCCGAGACCTTCGGTCTGCCAACAGGGTTGCGGGATCGCCAGCGCCAATACGCCCGAAACCCGGCACGGTGCCAGCGAATGACGGTCTCCGGCCGGACGATCGCAACCACCTCAAGGACGGACGGAAACCAGCGATAGAGCCAAACAAATAGAAAACGATCCGTATTGTTGAGGTGCGGTCGCTTCAGCGTTCGCCGGCGAAGCACATTGACCTGTTGCCGCAGGACCAGGTTTTCCGCTTCCAGCGTTGCTCTCGCCTTGAAGCGCGAAGCCAGGATAACGAGAAATCAGCCTGAACAGATCGGTCATCAGGATGCGAGCTTACGCCGTCCGCTTGCTGCGTCTACGCCGAATCGAATTTTCGGTACACACAGGAGATAGAGTATTATCTTCGCCAGATGCGGAAAGAGCGCGGCGAACTTTAGCTGTATCATGGGCAAGAAGACCGGTAGGCGCATCTGCGAGCGGGCGCAATGGTAAGGCACCACAGCGCCGCGCGCGGCCTGTGACGATGCCAAGGCCGGACATGAAAGAGGCTGCCAACTGAGGCGGCCTGTCACATGAACGCGATAATGATCCCCAATCCGACTAGGATGTATAAGCCTGCGACGGTTGCGCCAAGATAAACATTGGCCATGACTCCCTCAGGCTGGAACTCGGTCTCTCTACCGTGCACTGCACTTCTCCACGAATTCTCCAACCCAATTAGATCACGCGGGAACCGGCCAATCGTTCCGGCCATCTGTGACAAGCTCGCGGGAAAACATCCTGTGATTAGCGGTCCCGACATTCTCATTTTCAAATTGGGCCACCGCGAAAATCAAATTAGGCCACCAAGGGTCGAAATAGGTCTGTACCACCCGGCCGCTACTGGCCGAAGTAGGACAGTTGATATTTCAAATTAGGACGGAACGATCCATTACGATCCATCTTGGGGGTTCTTGGTCTCCTAGCTTTCGGCGATCCTGTCTCCGAAAGCCAAGCCACCGACCGGTCTACATTTTGCCCAATGCCCGGCGGGAGGTCTCAAGCGGCCTCAGATGGCCCCCACTGAGGCCGTTTTGCTTGGACAAAGAGGCCGCCCACTGAGGCGGGCTTACTTTGGCGGCGGGAGGTCGCGGGGACAGCCAACCCTAGCAAGAGTTTATTTGGTCCGTCGAAACACGTTTGATGAAAACGTGATGGCAGTTTGGGCACTCGAATAAGTGTGTTTCGAAGCTCGCGTCATTCGGCGAAACACGCGCCAGCTTCGTGCGACTCCCGCAGTGCTTACATGCGGGTCGTTCTACCGCTCTTGCAACCGGGAAAGATACCAAGACAGTCCCCTAGGGGGACCGGGATTGAGTTCCCAAGCCCCGCTGAATGACCGCCCCTTGCCTTCATAGAGCCTAACGGACGTTGCTCACGCGTGCTGTTCGGTTTCCGACTCAATTCAGCGAAAATTCAGGGGCCGCGAGACATCGCCCGTGCGTCCGCCCGATGGGGCGGCCACGGTTCAATTTCACTCCCTTGAGCAGGCCGATCTGGTACTCTGGCGCATTGGGCGGACGCGGACCGGTTTTGGCCGTGCGTTCGCGGTCATGACCCAACTCATTGAGACTGTACGGCAATGGATTGGCCTGACTATCTACGGGACCAAGCGGCTAAGTATCGGCAACTTGCCGAGCAGGCCGACGATCCTGTCATTAAAGCCGAACTGCTTGAGTTGGCGTCCGTGTGTGATGAGGTCGCCGACAACATCGAAGATCATCTGACAGGCGGGTAGCTTTGTTACCTGACGGCACATCTTACGAAGGCCAATTCTGTTTTCGCCTGTTTTGACCGTTTATCGTTACCGAGCTGAGCACTCACCCGACACGCTTAAATCAGCTACTGCCACCAAAAAAACTCCTATCAAGGCAAGGTCATCAACCGTCAGCGAATCGCAAGTTGTCACACTGAGCAACTGTGCTAGAAGGCCGCAACGAATCAAATGGAGATCGAAGTGCCCAAGAAAGAAAAGAAGACGATCGTTCGACGCGAATACACCAAAGCTGACGTGAAGGAGCTACGGGCCCATTCGAAAGCTAAAACGCCAATAGCCAGGATAATGAAGCTGACCAAGAGGACGGAAGGTTCATTGCGCCAGAAGGCATTGAAGCTTGGGATTCGCCTTGGGCATCGCAGGTAAGTTGCACCACTGGCTTTTTAGGCGGCACTATGTTTTGCTACGGGCGTTCGATAGTGGTTGAACCTTTTTTCTGACGAAAGCATTTGGAGAAACCCATGCCTGGTGCTGGAAAGACTGTCACGAGGGTTGAACTGTACGATGCAGTGTATCGGAAAGTCGGGCTTTCGCGTTCGGAGTCATCTGGCCTGGTCGAACTGGTGTTGAGGGAAATATCGGACAGTGTGGCGAGAGGTGAGACGGTCAAGCTGTCGTCATTCGGTACATTCACTGTGCGCCGGAAGGGTGAGCGGATAGGTCGAAATCCGAAAACTGGCGCTGAGGTAACGATATCGCCGCGTCGTGTAGTCGTGTTCAAAGCGTCAGCGATTATGAAGCAACAAATAAATGACGGGCGCCCAGGTGTGAAACAATCATCAAGCGAAAAACCCCGTCCTGCCGATGAGGCGGGGACGGCGCTGGCGTGAGGTTATTGGCGATCGCAGGCTAAGATTTAGCGGGCGTGAATCATCAGACGGAAGGCTCGGCCCATTCGTGGGCTTGGCATTTTGTTTTTTAAGGAACCACCAGTGGCTGCTCAACCGTCCCTGCTTCACATATACGGGATGGAACACCCGTTGTTAGCGACTCATTCATAAAATCCCCTCAGAGTTTCCACAGTGTCGAGTCGCGTTCCACCATCGGCGAGCAGGACTTCTTCATGGCGAAATATGCAATTGGCGACGTTGTAAAAAAGATCAATGGTAGGAGCGGCGTAGTTCGGGCGATCTTCAAGACTCTTAACGGCGAACTTTGTTACGCGGTGGAGCACGAAGGCGCACTTGACTTCGTAGAGGAAGCCAAGTTGTCTTCGAGTACAAAAGCAGACTTGGCGGCCTGACCATGTCCGAGTGTCAACAAAGATAAGTTGCGAAGACGAGTACGCAGGTCCGATGGCGACACCCGCAGGTGCATTCGCTGGCATGCGCCGGCAACCACAAAATTGTCCGGGGACTTGAAGCTTAGGTCATGGTCTCTTCGGCCCAATTGACATGCCGAAAACCAGCATTCCCGTCGTGAGCTACCGATGGGGATCCGGCAGATGATAATGCTTGCTCAGGATCGCGCTCAAGAAACTCATTAGCAATAATCAGGGCTTTAAGCGACCTCGAAGATCGCCGTTGCAGGTGATAATGGCGTCGTCGACGGCAGCCTCGTAAGGGTCGATATTCCCACATCTCGCTCTCTGGCGGAGCCGCATAATTATAGACGGTCACCGGATGGTCACTTACGAGGAATTTTACCTCAGAGTTTTCCGCCGAAATAATTTCGCGCACGCCCTCCGTCCAGAGAGTACAGTGCATCGTCCGGATTCCCTGCATCTCAAACATTAGTTCGTTTTGCGTGAGAGCCGGATACTGCGCCTTGAGCCAGTCGAGACCCTTCGGGGTCCGAATCTTTTGGATATCGATATATTCAAAAAGCGTTTGAAAGTGGTGGTACCACTCGCTCACATCGGCTCCGGTGTACGCCCTAATGGCCTTCCAGCCCTTTCCGTCGATGTTGCCGAATAGGAACCGTTCGATCTCATCATTGACCGATGTACCAAAGAATGTCGAATAAGGCCCACCAAAAACGCGCTGCTTTGTGCGGACACTTTGAGAACGACTCGATTTCGTTTTGAGAACAACTCGGTTTTGCGGTCGCTTTGCTGATGCTCATCTTCAGCAGAGTCACTCGTTTCCACGATAGGATTTCGGATCTCTTCGGGATCAGGGCCAGATTCGATCGCGCAAATAGACGTGACGGCTTGCCGGTGAAATCGGTGACGGGTGGTGGCTTCTCTCGTCTCCGGAGGACGCCTCTCGTTGGGAATTTAACTTGGCTTTTGCTTTCAACGGCACGTCTCGGAAGGATTACTTCGGGATAGCCGCCTTCAGGTTGCCAGGCTGATTGCTCATCATGCCGGCGTCACCCGGCGCGGTGCCGTCGGTTCTTGAAAGTATCGCAGGCCACAAAACCTGTGGATCTGTGGCCTGCCGAAGGCCCCAGCGCCGTTTCGGCAGCGTTCAACCTGTATGGTGGAGATTAGACGAGAAAATCGCCGATTTTGTTGAATTCTGGTCTCCACCATACATCCCGATCCGAGGACGTGTCTTGCTCCGGATGGCGGAATTGGCGCACTAACACGTCAAGCCCAGGCTAGATATCTCAAGGTGTTGTGGGAGACATAGAGGACTTTTATGCCCGTCGCTGCAGAGTTGCATGCATGCAGCCGTGCTGCGTCGCGTCGTCGTCGTCGTTTCGAATTCGATCTGAGTCTTTTCTGCTCAATCGGGGGCGGACCTCGTTATTTCCTGATTAGCAGCGTCTCGAACCGGTCGAATCCCTTTAGTGGCTGTGACCCAGATGAGGTCGAGATCGATATCGTCGTACCCGTGTCGCACGACGTTCGACAAGCCGCGAACGTCCCGCCACGGGACGTGAGGGTAACGACTCTCAGTAAGTCCCGGCTCGCCGCGACGCTTCTCTTCCTTGTCCAAACGAATCGCTGCCTCACCCACCGTTTGTAGCGAGTAAAGCACGGCATTCTGAGTTCGCAGATCTGCATCAAAGGCCTCGCGTGTAAATCCGTGCAGGAACGCTTCGATCTGATCGCAATATTTCACGATGTCGCGTAAGCACTCGATCCGCCGCCGCTCAGTAAGCATGGACCGCGTCCCTGATGAGGTCGGCGTCTAACTCGGGACGCGTTCGACCTCGTCGCGCAATATCCACACGACGGCCAACAAGATCCTGGAGCGTTCGTTGCACCCGGCTGTATGCGAATAAGTCTCGCACAATGGCAGGATCCAGATCGACCAGGATGTCGACATCACTGTCTGGCAGATCTTCACCGCGGGCCACGGATCCGAAGATCTCCGCATGACGGATACCGATCTTTTCAAGCTCTGCTCGATTGGAGCGCAGCAGCCGAATAACTTCCACCAACGTCGGACGCGACTTCGGTCCGGCCGTCAGGTCGCTCAGAACCAGGTCTTCCAGATAGGCCGTTATTTTCTTGCCCTTCGTTGTGGCTCTTACCCGGGCGGCCTCGGCCGCCTTAGCATCCAGACGGAAAGACATCACCTCTCTCATGGCCGTATACCTCTGTATACTCTGTATACGTCATGTATCTAGTCAGTCAAGGTGCTTCCGTTTCACCCGATTTCTCTTGGGCCCCGCGGGGGTGTCCATCTTTTCGTGCCACGAACGGAATCCTGAACAATGTGCAATCTTTACTCGATCACCACCAATCAAGCCGCCATCAGCGCGCTGTTCCGCGTGGCCAACCGCTATTTAGGCAACCTCGCGCCGATGGCGGGCGTGTTTCCTGACTACAAGGCACCGATCGTGCGCGGCGGGGCCGAGCGGCGCTCACCACTGCGCGGTGGGGAATGCCATCTTCACAGCATGCCCTGATGGAGGCGACAAAGAAGCGCAACGCTACTTAGAAGTGCGTTCGAAATTCACGGCGGCAAGCGACCCCGCAGCGATGGTACGGTGTGGGTTCCTACCGGGCCAAGGCCGGACCTGGCACATGGCGGCCCGCATTGGGACGTTCAGAAGCCAGGCGGAGGCTACGACAACGTCTATCCTGGCGGAAAAACACGATGAAGAATATTCAAGCGATCGATGGCGCAAACAACGCGACGTTTTCGATCTTTCAGGCAACGGAAGAGGAATTCGCGCTGCTGTTTCCTGACGGCACGGACGTTGCATTCCGCGAGGACATCGAGGCGCTCCTGACGGAGCAGCAGATATACGAGGTTTTCAACGCGATTTGGTCGCGGCCGTGCTTTTGCTCGACAACGACAGCCTCGCGAGCCGATGAGCGGGACTTGCAATACGCGATTTCAACGACTCGCTGCGGAGTTAGGGGACGCATTATGCCCGTCGCTGCACCCGCGCCGCGGCGGCCGCGCAGCTAACTGCCGGACTTCAGATTGATAGTTTTGCATGTCGGCCGAACTGCGAAAGCCACGCCAGCCATCAAATGACAGAATTGTCGTTATGACGATGTAATGACGAACGGTGCGATTTAAAAGATACGAGGCGGCGCAAGGTTCTGGTTGATCTCGCCGAGTTGGCGAATAGACTTTCTTCATTCACATGGGGAGAGCGCTTATCATGAAGACGATCGCAGCCGCTATTGGATTCCTGCTCGCCGGAGCCGGCGTCGCTTCATCGGCCGAAACTACTGCACCGCGTGACGACACGACCTACCAGATTGTCTCGGTTCACGGCGTCTCCTCCTGCCGAGATAGCGCGCCGCATCACAGCAAAAATGGTGGCCAATGTCTCAGATGGGTCCAAGCTGTGTGAAAACACCGACGTCGAACTTGCGCGTAGAAAGTTTGTCTCGATTGCGTTGAATAAGAAAAGAAGCGATCTGCCAGTTCACCGTCGGAAGAAGAAGAGAGAGAAAACAATTCTGCGCGTTCTCAGCGCGTGCACGTTTTCACACAGCCTGGGTCAAAACGCGACTTTCGTTCTACGTCGGCTTCCAGGCCGGACCTCACGATTCTTTGGAAATGGCCAAAATCGACTCACGATTTTTTGGTTTGGCGACTCGCAAATTTTTGGGCGACGGACGAGAAATCAATGACTTAGTCGACTCGCTTTTGTTTGGTCCGTAGGACGACGCCATATACCCTACGACTTCTTCGTCTGGTCTGGCTTCGGCGAATCCGGCCGGATCGTCACCTTGCGGCCGTCGGCGAGATCGACCTGCGGGTTCAGGATCACCTTGTCGCCCGCGGCGACGCCCTCGCTGACCTCTACTGAGGTGCCGAAATCGCGCACCACCGTGACATTGCGGATCCGCGCGGTGTCGTTCTCGACCACTGCAACGGAAAGCCCGTTGCGGTTGAAGATGATCGCCTCCGACGGCACGATCAGCGACGGCGTCTTGCGCGGGATCTTCAATTCCACCCGGCAGTACATCCCCGGCGACAGCGCGCGGTCCGGGTTGGGCACGTCGATCTCGGTCAGGAGCGTGCGGGTGACGATGATCGCCCTGAGCCTATTGAGCGGCGGTTCGTCGTGCCGCCGCCGCCCGATCTTCTTTGTCGGCACCGCGGCGGCGGTGCCACGCACCACCGCATCGTACATTGCCCTCAATGCCTTGGACGACGTTCCACTGTCAGCCGCGTTTCTGGTATTCCAAAAACGGTCCCGTTTTTCGCTCGACCGCCTTGATTGCGATATTGGCGAGCTTGATCCGGTGCCGCACGCCACCTTTCCACGCCACAGCTATGGCCGTCGCCGCCGTCGACTGGACTTCCTGAAACTGCTCAGCCTGCCCGGAGAGGTAGAGATAATCCAGCGCGATGTTGAGGGCATCGTCCAAGACGTAATCGAATTCGCCGAGAGGCCACAGATACATTGGACGCTCCGAACAACGTCATCCCTGCTTCAACACGTCCTTGAGCTTTCCTATAGGCCATTCCTCTCCCCGAGGGCTACGCGCACCGGGGTTCCGTCATCGGAATTGATGAGCGCATGCGAGGCGACCTCATCGTTTATCTCGAAAAGCCGCAGCTCGGTGGTCGGCAACCATGCAAGTGTGTGGTGTATGTCGCCGGGGAAAATCTGCCACGTCGACCCGTCGTCCAGTTTGACGAGGTAGCTTTCGGGATGCTCTAGAATTTTCATGTGCTGGCCTGTCGCGAACACCACGAACAAAAACGGCAACGCTCGCCAAGGGTTCCGATCCTCGCACCGCGCTGAAATGCCACTCCACGCGGCGGTACGGCCGCGCCGGAGCCGGATAGTCGGGAAAGACCCCCAATGGGCGGCAGGTTGCCGACGTATCGGTTCATGACCCGGAATAGCGCGATGATCGAGGCTTGGTTCGTGGTGATTGAATATAGATTGCACACGAAATTTTCCCCCGTTCTCAGGGATGAGAGTTGGCGTCATCCGAGCATTCGGACCGAGTTCCGCTCGCCCGGAGACATACTCGATATAATCACGGCTTGACGTAGCTGCCTGCCGACATCCCCTGCCCGGCTTGTTCGGCGTCAGGCCGCGATCGAGGCGCTCATGCTCGTTTCCGATCGCGGCGGACCGACACGTCGAGCGCGTGTTCGATCCGTCACGGAAGGAAAAGCATTGGGGCCGCCGCGAACTCGCGCGCGATCGAGGAAGCAGGAAGCCGTCGAGGTCGCAGCATGTTTCGTTGGCGCCATCGGAGCAACTGGCTGGCGTCCCGTTCGCTCGGATGCACACCCGGTATATCCACGGCTCGACCTAACTGCCTGCCAATATTCCTCGATGCGATCCAGTCAAACTCACGATGTCCGTTCATTGGGGTAGAGCGGACTCTCCGCGAATGGCTCACCACTTCCGAGTTTGACCCACAAGAGACATTCGCGACGGGTCTCGCCAGGTTGCTCCTCAACAACCAGCAAACGGGCTTTTGCTCGCGGCTGACCGGTGGCAGCGCGTCTGTCGAGTGCCGTGGGTGGTGGGCATCGCCATCGCTACACTTTTTCTTCATCCGCCAGCCTTCGAACTCGTCTAGAGCTTCGCTACTTAAGGCACACCGCGCGGCTCCTTTATAATATTAGCGCGACGTTGGCAGAAACCTGATGATCGCCTGTATGGTCCCGTGGCATCCCCGCCAGGCAAGGCGAATTCTGATTATCAGAAGGCCTCATCACCCACGTGTACAAGCTGCGGCGAGCCTATAGCGCTGGCTCCAGTCGTACCGGTTGCAAGTGCACAGCCGTACGGTCGCGGCGTCGCGCTCCAAACCGAGGACGGGGTTGGCGTTGGTAAGAAACAGTCGTCTTAGGAGTATGAAGAGGCCGGCATTCCGCACCGGACCATGCGTCGGGTGCTGTAAGGCGCCTACACGTTGATCTCGCCCGCGGCCCGCGCAATCGCTGCAATGGCTGCCTTGGCTGCCGGCGACGAGGTTCTCCCTCGCAAACGCACGATGCCCGTGCTCGACGGCGGCGACAGCCAGCCCTGCACGACAAGCCGGACGAGCGCGCCGGATTCCAGCTCCTCCCGTACCGCCGCGTCCGTGGCACCCAGAACGGTATCTGTGGTAAGCGCGACTGTCTTGAGCATGCCGTAGTTATCGCACTCGAGCGCAATGGTGGCCTCCTGGCCCTCAGGCAGGCCCAGTAGGGCGGCCAGTTCAACCGTTGAGGGGCTCAGCAGCGTAGGTACCGCAAGACCGTACGCCCAGACTTCCTGCAGCGTGCGCTCGCGCCCAGCCAGCGGATGGCCTGCCCGCATATACAGGTTGGCCGGTTGCCCCCCGATCAGCTGGATGTCCAGCGCGGCATCCCTGGGCATGTCGCGCACATCGGCGGCAAAGAACTCGATGTTCTCGGTACGCAGGCTCTCCAGCAACTGCACCCAGTTGCCGACCTCCATGCGCAGCGCCACCTGCGGGTGCTGGCGGCGCAGCGCCACAAGCGCGCGTGGCATCAGGGTGGCCGTCAACAGCGGCCCTACACCGAAGGCCGTGTCGCCGAGCTGGCTGTCGCGGTAAAGATCCACGTCGCGCTGCAGGCAACGCGCCTCGAACAGCAGCTTGCGCGCCCGCTCGATGACGAATTTGCCGGCCGGGGTGGGGCGGACATCACCAACGTCGCGGTCGAATAGGCGTATTCCCAAGTCGCTCTCGATGGCCTGGATGCTGCGGCTGAAGGCCGGCTGACTCAGGTGGACGGCTTCGGCGGCCCGGGCGAAGTGCAGGGTGTCGGCAAGGACGACGACGTGGCTCAGGCGGCGCAGATTCATGGCGTTGCGCTCCATGCATCAAAATAATACGTATTATGCATTGGACGCATTGTAATGGCACTCCTAAAATCGTTCTCACAATAAAAAACATGAGAGCGATAGGAGACAGCCCACATGAGTTCGCAACTGCAATACCTCCTGATCGGCGCCTGCATCCTGGGCTTTGCCGCCATGGAGTTCATCACCCGGCGCTACGAGGCCACCGTGCGCGACAACGCGACAGCCAACGACACCTGGCTGGAGGTGCTGATGTTCGTCAGCCTGATCGCCATCACCCAGCCGATCGCACTGCTGGGTAGCAACGCGCTGTGCAACTGGCTCATGCCCGCGCAGCACAACGCCTGGGCCAACCTTCCGTGGTGGGCCATGGCCGCCCTGCTGCTGATCGGCGATGACCTCACGCAGTACCTCTGGCACCGCGCCTCGCACACGCCGCTGCTGTGGCCGCTGCACCGCGCGCACCACAGCGCGGCCTACATGAGCGTGCGCATTACCTACCGCAACAACTTCTTCTACTACCTGATGATGCCGGGCCTGTGGATCGGCGGCGTGGCGGTGTACCTTGGTTTCGGCCCGATCTACGCGGCGTACCTGGTGATCAAGCTGGCGGTCATCCTGGGCGCGCACTGGGCCTGGGCGTGGGACGCGCCGCTGTACCGCATCCGCGCGCTGCATCCGCTGATGTGGGTGCTGGAGCGCACCATCTCCACGCCGGCCACGCACTGGGCGCACCACGCGCTTACCAACGAAGATGGCATCGGCCACTACAAGGGCAACTTCGGCAACCTGCTGTTCTTCTGGGACGTGCTGTTCGGCACGGCGCATATCACACGCAAATATCCGGCCAAGATCGGCCTGCAGGACGACATCCTGTTTGGCCCGGAGCGCTGGACGACGCAGATGTTCTACCCGCTAGTCCACTCCAAGCGCGAGCATTCGGCGCTGCGCCCCGGCGGCTATGGCTTCACCGAAGCCGACCTACAGACCGAAGCTAAACAGGAGGCCGCATGAACGACCGCGCCAGGTTCGACGTGCTGGTTTGCTCCCGTGTGGGTAGCGTAATCGAGGCGGAGCACCAGGCGTTCGCGATGCCTCGGAAGGAGCTAAATGCATAACCATCTAGTCCGCGAGCGGCCTCTTGGCCACGCCGAGATGACCCGAATGGAAACCATCATGCTTGCGGCTGGGTGGAGCAGCGCGCTTGTGGCGGTCTTCATCCGACTCATTGGTATTGGTTAGGAGAAGGCGATGATCGTCTGTTCTTGCAATGTGTTCAGCGACCATCAGGTGCGGTCAGTGGTCGTAAAAGAGGCGCGACGGCCCCGTATGAGCGAGGTGTATGCCTGTCTCGGATGCAGCGCCCAGTGCGGCCGCTGCGCTCACGCTATCAAGCGGATCATGGATGAAAGGCCTGGCTCCGTTCATTCGAACGCAAGCATGCACTAACTTGGAGTTGATACAGTCACGGTCACACGCGCCCTCGTTATTTCGCTTTGAGGACACGCGAAAAACCAAGAGAAAGGGAGCATCATGAACGTGCCTGTCAATTCCCGTTCGATCGACATTCCCACTGAATTTCAGTCCTGCTTTGACAAGCAGCGTGCGGCTTACCTGGCGGCGCCGGAGCCATCCTATGCTCAGCGCATTGCTGACTTGAAGTCGCTGACGCGTCTCCTGAAGGACAATAAGGACGAGTTGGTGGCAGCGATCAACGCCGACTACGGCAACCGGTCTGAATTCGAAACCCTGTTCGTCGAATATTTCGTTGTCCTGGAGACCGTCGCCGACGCAGTCAAACATTTGAAGAAGTGGATGAAGCCGCACCGCAGACACGTCGACTTCATGACCTATCCGCTCGCGCAAAATCGTGTCATCCCGCAGCCGCTCGGCGTTGTCGGGGTCATCGTTCCCTGGAATTTCCCGCTTAACCTCAGCTTCTGCCCGCTCGCAGCGATTCTGGCGGCCGGCAATCGAGCGATGGTCAAGATGTCGGAAAATTCAAAAGCGCTCGCAAAGGTTCTCATGCGCGTTTCCCCAAAGTATTTTCCGATCGAGAAGCTTGCCTTTTTCGAGGATGGCGGCGGGCGAGGACCGGGATTCTCGTCATTGCCCTTCGACCACCTGCTGTTCACGGGATCCGGTGCGACGGGTCGCTCGGTCATGACCAACGCGGCCCGCAACCTCACCCCTGTCACGCTTGAACTGGGCGGCAAGGCACCTGCGATCGTTGGGCCTGACTTCCCGGTCAAAACAGCGGCGGAGCGCATTCTCTGGGTGAAGATGTTCAATGCCGGTCAGATCTGTACGAATGTCGACTACATGTTTCTGCCCAAAGGGAGTGAGGACGAGTTCGTCCGCCATTGCCGGCGACTGTTTGCCGAGCGCTTCCCGGACATCAACGGCCAGGACTACACGTCGATCATCGATGAACGGTCTTTCACGCGGCTGCAGGCGACGCTGGAGGATGCCCGTACAAAGGGCGCGGTCCTGGTCAATCTTGCGGAACAGCAGATTCCGGACCCGAAGCGTCGCAAATTTGCACCGCATCTCGTGCTAAATCCGACGGAAGACATGATAGTCATGCAGCGTGAGATCTTTGGCCCGATCTTGCCGATCAAGACGTATGCAGATCGGCAGGAGGTCGCCGACTATATCAATAGTCACGACCGCCCGTTGGCAATCTATCCATTCACTCACAATGCCGAGCTGCGCGACTTCTACATCTCGCGTGTCATGTCGGGTGGTGTGTCTGTCAATGAAGCTCTCCTGCACGTGGGACAGCACGACCTGCCATTCGGTGGAGTCGGGGCGAGCGGCATGGGCCATTACCACGCGCGCGAGGGGTTCAACACCTTTTCAAAATTGCGCCCGGTCTTCTACCAGGGCCCTCTCTCACCGATCCAAATGCTATTTCAGCCGCCCTACGGCGGCCGCGCAATGAGCATCCTGCAGACGATGATTAAGTGGAAGCGGTCGCGCGTGTCCTCAACACAGGCGAACGCCGCGTTTTCCTCAAGAAATCGTTGGGCACAAAAAGCCTGAAGGAGGCGAAGGTCGCCGCGCCCCACGTCCTGGCCGATTTCAATCGGATCGTCGGAGAAGCCGAAGCGCTGCTCAAGGAACAGCCTGTTGTCACGGTACTCACCGACGCGCAGATCAAGCGCATGGCAGAGCACGTCTACGCAACGGCGCTGGAGGAAGATGCAGCGCTAAGGTTTTCGGGCAGGCTAGAGCTAATCGGACCACATGGCGAGAATGTTAACGCGGATGCGCATGGGGGCATCGTACAAGATTTCAGACAGCAGTTTGCTGCCGGGGATGTTTCTTTCGCCGAGCAGCGCGCCCAAAAAGCCTTGGCATGCTTCGGTATCACGCTAAACCAAAGCGGCACGGCCTATCACAACCTTTGCATCGAAAGCGCGAAGGCGTTCCTTAAGGCTCTTGATGACATTGGGCTTCGTTATGCGGGTGTAGTTATTGAAACTCCGCGCCTACCTGATTCCAAAGCCTTAGTCGGGCACGGAGAAGGCGCGACGCTGCAAGGGGCGCTGGAGGGCTGGAAGAAGCACCGAGCTAGGCCCAAGGGCACCGTGAATGAGACGAGCCGTGCAGTGGACATGTTCACTCAGCTCCATGGCAACATGGCTGTGGCGGCAATCAAGAAGCGGCACGCGCTGGAATATCGTAATGCCCTTCAGGAGGTCCCGCGCCACCGCACAGGCAGCCTGCTAGGGGCCACGTTGCCTGAGCAAGCCGCGTACGGCAGGGAGCACCCCGAGGTGCAACGGAACACCGCCGCGACCGTCAATAAGCAACTAGGTGGTGTGCAAGCCATCTGTGTATGGGCCAGCGATAATGGCCTGATCCCCGATGACGTGCAGTGGACCGACCCATTCAGCAGACTGCGGCTGCCCACGGAACGCTCTGAGCGAACCTCGTTTGAGATTGCAGAATTGCAGTCCCTGTTCAATGCACCGCTGTTCACCGAACACCGGTTCCCGCTCGGTGCCCATGGAGCAGCCGGGTTCTGGCTGCCTGTGCTTGCGCTCTACACCGGAGCAAGGCAGGCCGAGCTAGGTCACCTCACCGCTGACAACGTGAAGGTCGATGCCGGGACTAGTGTGGCGCTGCTCTACTTCATGACCGAGAAAGCACGGGGCAAGCGGACCAAGACAGACGCCTCAGAGCGCGTCGTACCCGTCCACCCCGAAGTCATCCGTTTGGGCTTCCTGAACTACGTAGAGGCCCGCCGCGATGCGGACGGTGCAGGTGCTTGGCTATTCCCTTCCCTATCACCAGACAAGCTGACCGCAGGTGTGCCCGCATGGTCGAAATGGTTTGGTCGGTATCTGCGCGGCGCAGGTGTCACCAACAAGGCCAAGGTCTTTCATAGCTTCAGGCATACAGTGAAGGACGCGCTGCGTAGGGGCGGCGCTGACCATGAGATACGTGAGGACCTTATAGGCCACGCTCAGGCGTCCACTGTTAGCGGCGGCTACGGTGCCAATGCCATGCTGTCCCGCTGGGGCGCTGAGGCGCTGTCGGACGCTATCAACCGCATTTCCTATCCCGGCCTTGACCTGTCGCGGGTCAAGCCACTGGGCATGCCAGCGCGTACAAGCAGCGCCACCAAAGCAACCTGAAGAATTACCGGCGAGCCCTTCGGGCATTGCTGAACCACCGCGAAAGTTCAAATGCGATGAATGACAATTCCGAAGCTTGGACGCTGACCGAAGCCAGTGCGTGGGAGCCGAAGACCCCCAAGGAGGAACGCGAGGCACTCGACAAGGCACCCTTAGCAACCCTGCGGGCAACGCCGGATAGTCTCGCAGCTCTCCAACTCATGAGCGGCTTGGCGAAGCGGTACCCGAGGCCGCAGGCTGCGAAAGGCAAGGCATACGCCCGAGAGAAGACCTTGGCTGACTATGCCCACGCTGTGGGAGCGTTCATTGCTGACCTGCTGGCCGCGATTGAAGCTGACCGTAGTGAGGGCTGGTTGAGGTGCTCGCTAAACAAGGGGGATTACACCGGCCAATACGTCAAATGGCGCATGTTCGACGCGGTGCGCCAAGCGTTCACCGAGGCAGGGCTAGTGGAGCACAAGCCGGGATATCCGGGCTCATATCAGTTCGACAATCCGGGACCGATGGTCGGAAAGCTCACGAGGTACAGGGCAACACCGTCGCTCCTCGCCTCGTGCGAAGCCCATGGCGTTACGCCTGCAAACGTGCGGCAATGTTTCCACTTCGAGGAGGTAATGCCTTCAGAGCTGGTGCAGCTCACCTCGCCATCGCACAAGACGCCGAACACCGAGAAGGTGCAGCAGCTCCGGGCACAGGTGGCAGAACTGAACGCGTTCTTCGCCGGACACACCCTCACACATCCGGTGATCAAGCACCTCGGCTGGGTGCGGAAGTTTCATCAAGCGAACAATCTGCAAAGCTACAAATGGAACAAGGGTGGTCGCCTTTACTCCTACCCACAGAACGCCGCCTGCTATCAACGCCTTGATGAGGAAACACAGCTTGAGATGCGGATCGACGGCGAAGATGTGGTCGAGATTGACATCTCCTCGTCGTATCTCACCATCTTCTATGCGTGGTGCGATCGCGGCTTATAAAAGCGACGTCTACGTCATCTGCGGCGGCGCAGCTCCGGCCAAGTTCAGCTTCCACGAATCCGGAATTTGCCGTGATGCCTTCACGAAGGAATTTGGCGCGCCGCCCGGCATGCAAGATCGCGTAATGACACGCTGGAACCGCGCCGATATACCACCGCCGAACATGGGAAGGGCATGTTCAGTGCTCGAAGTTGCATTTCCGACGGACTTTCTTTCCACGGGAATGGAAGTCCCCCCAAAGCCAACTTACTGGCTTGAAGCTGCGGCTCCCGGTCAATCGAAATGCGTCGAACTATTTTTTTCGTCGGACGGGCCCGAGGTTGTCGAAGCGCTCCTTCAGCCAGCGCAGCGAACAGCAATCGCGGCCTTGCCGCTCGAAAATCGATCCTGGTTCTATGTGACCAGTCATACGATCGACTTCCCAGGGCAAGAAATGCGAATTCCGGCGGTCGGGAATCGGAAGTGCGATTTCCTGATCAAACGTCAGGGTGTTTCTCCATCCAGCCGATCCGTCCGGATCCTCGTGATGAACAGCCCCGGTGATGGCGACAAAATGGTGGCCTAGGAGTACGGCGCGTCGGCGTGTGAACCGGGAGAGTTTCACACAGTAGACGGCACGATCACGCCGCAGCAAGTTTATCATTCCACGTGGCAATAAGCGCACCCATCCGACAAGCCGCGCCCGAAGCCATCGTCAAAGGTCCCTGCACGACTCCAGGAAGCCCGCCGCGAAGGGGATGCTATCATCGGATTTGGCGGCTGGAAGTATGATCCAGGCAAACGGTCTAGCTCTGTGTAAATTTGATGGTCGAGACGGGCCACTTGCCATCGTGGCCCCTGATCGAAATTCGCAGACCGTGCACCTCGTCAAGCCAAACCTTCTCTACGGTCCCGGCCTTCCCATCAGAAAGGACTACGGCCTTGCCGACAAGCTCAGACTGAGCCTCATCGAATGCGCGGATGATCGTTAACGCATGGCGCTTCGCAGTTGGCATTGGTTGTATCCGAAACAGGCGCAGGCGTTCGGCGCAGGCGTTTAGGCGGAAAGCTGCGCCGGTTATGAATTGGCGAACGCTAGGGCCGTTTGCGGTCCAATGCGGCGGAAGACCCGCTCTCTGTGCCCGCGCGGTCACCGAGCCCAGCGGGTAGACAACAAGAGAAATGGCGCCCAGTTGCCCCTGTACTTGGCGGCCGCTGGTCGGGTGCTTTCAAAACCGCTCATAATGGTCCCGTAGCGGTCACAGACCCCGCCATTCCGACTTGTTCCGACCGGTCGCACCCGCTTGGCTCACGTGATATGCTTAGCGGAAAGAGAGGCAAAATGGCGCCCGAGGCAGACCGGTTTAGTTATAATATTCGGAATTTTGGTCGTTGGGTGGCCTGCGCTATAGGCTTCTTGTCGATCTGGTTTGCGTACATTTTCTTTGGGTCCCATGGAACCCTTTGACCATGGTGATGTGGTTAGTGCCGCCTGGGCTGGTATCCTAGCCACGTTAGGAGCAGTCGTTGGGCCGGTCTTGGCCTTCTTCGTCATCCGTTACATTAGCAGAAGAGTGTTTTGCTGCCCCGAGGCCCTAAAGGCGAGAAGCGGCCCGCCGACGTGATCTGAGCAGCCAGAATGGTCGCGCGCGGTCGCAACGATGGGCCTCCCATCGGGAAGCACAACGCCGCTCAAGCGGAGTATGATCGCTCGGCGGCGTTGGTCAGTCACCGGGGCCCTCAAATTCCCCACACGCAGTAGCGCAGGATCGTCGGGCTTCTGCTGGTCGCAATGTCGATAATCGACTTGGCGAGCTGGTTGGGGTCCCTAGGGCGCTTTTTGAACCTCGCACGTAAGCTGGAGTCCCGAGGCGTTCGAGCCGGAAACAGACTTCGCATCGAGCGAGCAAACGTCGATTGAGCCCGTCCAGCGGTTTAGTCTTATCGTGGCTGCAATGCTGTTCTGTCCGCCGGGAATTATCGCCCAATGGTTTGTGACCATGATCGCCATGGCAATCAGCCCGGCTCCAACGACAACCGCTATGTTTTGTCCCATGCGGCGAATATGCCCTCCGACTTACCCCTTTTCCACCCCGGAAGTAGCGGCGGGCGCCCTCGGGCGTCTGCCGTGGGCAAGCCGCTCCGCCTTGTGGATTAAGGTGGGTAGTCGGAGCAATAGATCAGGAGACCGCGAGCCCCAGCGGCGCGCATTTCTGCGAAGGTGATCTTCTTGCGGGTCGGTTCAGACATGCTGCTACCCCGTGCTGCAAAAAGCGGTAAACGTCCTACAAAACGTCCTACATCCCCACCGCCCAAAAACTTAAATCGCTGATATCATTTGCGAATCGGACGAGAAAAAAGTGGTTTGGCCCCGCTAGGGAGCGCCAAGGTCTCCAACAGCCCTTTGAAACGACTGCGATTTTTCGGCAAAGACAAACCGATGTCCAGCAGGAATCCCACCTCGTATCAGACCCGCCGAGAGGATCTGATTGTGGCGAGCACGAGCGACGAGCGCTCAAACAACCTCGACCGTCTCGTTGGGAAATAGTGGAGCGATCCTGGCGTGCGGTCGAAACCCGCCGGAGGCGAGGTCCGGCACTGTGTGCTGTGCCGTTTGGGTACGCATTGCATCAATTCGCTCCTGCGAGCGGTCGAGTGTTCGAGCATAAACGTGTCCTTCTCTTCTGCCAGCCTGAACTGATAGGGTCGTCTTAATGCCCAGGATGACGCCGATGAAATTGGCGCTAGGTCATCAAGCGGATTTTGAAACGGCCCCGCTGCCGGAGGCCGCAGCCGACGCTGTTCAAAAAGAGCGGCAAGATTTCCCCTTAGTGATCGCGACGATGCCAGCTACCGAGCGGCAAAGGGCGACAGCCGTTGGCGTCGTCATCCTTTTGACCGTCGCGGCGGCCGCTATCGCGCCGTTCGCGAGCATAGAGGTTAGCCGAGTTGATGCCTTCATTCCGGTTTTGCAGACTGTCGTGTGCGTTGTCCATCTTGTCACGGCAACCCTTCTGTTCGCTCAATTTTCGATCCAGCCTCAGGGCGCCCTTCTCGCGCTCGCGAGTGGTTACATATTCAGCGGCTCGTTCGCGTTCTTGCAGACGCTGGCCTTTCCGGGGGCATACACCCCTGATGGCCTGATCGGTGACAGACTTAACACTGCGGCTTGGATTTACGTGCTTTGGCACACTACGTTTCCGGCGGCGATCCTCGTCTATGCGCTCTCCAAGGATATGACCGGAGCCGCCAGACTGCCGGGCAGACCGGTAATGACCGCCATTGTAATCACTGTTGCCTGCGTCCTTGCGGTGATCGCTGGACTGACTTGGATCGTGACGGCGAAGACGGAATATCTACCGGTTCTCTTCACCACTGACGTCAGGTTTCACACGCGGCTTCCCAATCAGATCAACATTGCGCTTTGGCTATGGGGTTCTACTGCGCTAGCGGTGCTGCTATTTCGCAGACGCACAATCCTCGATTTATGGTTGATGGTGACTTTGCTTGCCTACATGCCAAACTTCTTGGTGGCGATCATCGGCAGCTCGATACGATTTACCATCGGCTGGTACGCGGCTCGTGGCTTCATTCTGGTCGGCAGTTGCATGTTGCTGAGCGTGTTGCTCGTCGAAACAACGTTTCTCTATTCACGCCTTGCCAGCGCGATCATTTTACAGCGACGCGAGCGCGCCCATCGGCTCTTGAGCGTGGACGAAGCTACAGCCGCAATCGCACATGAAATCAAACAGCCGCTGGGCGCATTGTCGCTAAACTGCTCGACGGCCTTGGAGTATCTCAAAACAACGCCGCTTGATCTCGAAGAATTACGTTCCTGTCTAATGGACGCGATGGATGACAGCAACCGTGCGAATGACATAGTTGCAGGTATTCGCGGGCTGTTTAAAAGGACCGCTCGTCAAAGAACGATGATTGAAATCAATCGTCTTGCTCGGGAAGTGCTGAGGATGGTCGAGCCCGACCTGCACGTTCACGGAGTATCAGTTTCAACCGAATTTCAGGAAGACGTTCCGCAAGTAAGGGCTGACCCGATCCAGCTACAGCAAGTCATCTTGAATTTAGTCAAGAACGCGATTGAGGCAATCGCAATTGGTCCCACCACCATTGAGGCTATTCAACTCGTAACGAGCTATGACGGAAAATCGGTCGTCTCGCTTTATGTCGAAGACTCCGGACCCGGGATCACTACCGAAAACGAAACCCAAATATTTGATCCATTTTTTACGACGAAACCTTCTGGAATGGGCTTGGGACTTTCCCTTTCTCGGAGGATCATCGAGGATCACGGCGGTAATCTTCGGCTCACCGAAACAAGTTCGAAAGGCTGTATCTTTGAAGTCACTCTGCCCGTGTAGCTGTTGCAGCGTGGAAACTATTTGATCGTCGCGTGCACAGTAATTACCGACGTGCCAGAAGCCGTCGGCCCCTGACCCGTTGCTTTGATGGCAAAAGTATCGATTCCCTTATATCTGGTTTTCGCCTTGTATTCGTAAGTAGTCATGTTGAGCTTTTTCAACTTGCCGTGTATTGGCTTTTGTAAAATGGCCGAGCTACTCACCGTACCGCGCATCGTGATCGGAAATAGGCAACTTCCCCCGGAAGCAACGCTAATGTCGCCGGTCGAATTCTCTCCCCAATCCGCTAATTCTACCAATATTGGACAGTCAGAGGCGGCCAGCGCTGGAGCCGCGGACATTGAGCCCGTGGCTCCAACGAAAAACGCCAAAGCAGCGACTTTGGACAAGCACATCGTGAAATTTTCCTCGTTTTCGTACAGGCCAAAGCTTCCTTAGACGGCCACGATCGGAGCTATGTCTTTTTCGACGACGTCATCATAGCTGGCGTCGGCCCCAACGCACCGCGGCCCAGAGGCGCTCGTGAAGATAGTACCAGACAATCTTGGTTACGATCTCGAGACCGGCGATCGATCCTGCGATCTCGACCCTGCCCGTCATGAACCAACTGATCGCGAAGGTGTCGAGTGTTCCCAACGTCCGCCAACTGACGGCTTTGAGAACCGATCTTGTATGTGTCTCTGCTCCGCGGAATAAAATCACCCGGTGCAACTCCCTGGCTGACGACGACAGAGCCTATCACGCTGGCGCCTTCCGCCCGTTCCCCCCGCGAATTGCATTGGAAATACCGGATGGACAGGGCACGCGAATGCGTGCACTTTGCTGGAAGAAACTGACAAACCTTTTGATTTGACTGAATAATCGCGGTTCGCCAGGAAACGCGCAGATTCACGGTCGAGTTCCATTGGCCAAATGAGGTTGAAATGAGATTTCTGGTTATGCTCGTCGGGATTTGCGCGCTGTCCCAAAGCGCCATAGCGCAGACCGGCGAATGCAAATCGGTCGCGGATCCCGCAGGCAGATTGGCCTGCTACGACAAGTCCGCTCCACCCGTTGCGTCATCCGCGCCCCCAAGGTCATTGCGGGCTGCGCCCGCCTCGAAGGCCGATCCGGCAAAATATGTGGATACGATCGGCGCGGAAGACGCGCGGATGAACGCACAGTTGAAAAATATATGCCGCGGCTGCTGAGCCGGACGATGCCTCGGAACGCGAATTCGTAAGGGCTCACCTGACGCTATCGGCCGCACCCAACATCTAGACAGTGGATAACGCTGAAAAATGGCATATTTGCCATCCTGATGCTGCTCCTTGAATCCCTCCCGACGGTCATCGGCACCGCGGCTGTCGCGCCCGCGCTGCTGATGCTGTGGCTCGTGATTGCCGCCGGCGAGCGCCCTGGTCCGCCTGCCAAGGTTTGGACCGCGTTTCTGCTCGGCGCCGCCAGCATTTCGCTGCTCGGCCTGGCGCGGGCGCCGTTCATGTCGATCCTTACCGCCCCCGCAAACCCCTGGGTTGCACAGGCGCTGCACTCGATCTTCGGGGTCGCCCTGCCCGAGGAAACCGTCAAGGTTCTCGCCATCGTCGCGGTTTCGGCGCGGCGGCGGCCTTTCGCCGACCCGATGGACACCGTGGTCTATGGTGCTGCCGTAGGGCTCGGCTTTGCCGCCTACGAAAACCTCGCTTATCTCGTGCAGCATGCGGAGATGTGGCGATCGCTGGCAGCGTTGCGCAGCGTCCTGACAGTGCCGTTCCACGGCGCGCTCGGCATCATCGCCGGCGCCTATCTCGCGATCGGCCGCTCCGGCACCGCGCTTGGCGCGCACCGGCGCCACCGCGACTGGGCGCGCATCTCAAGTCGAATCCTGATGCTGTTTGCGCCGGTCGCGCTACATGCCGGTTTCGATTTTCCGCTGCTGACGCTGCAGCAAAACGCCGACCTTGATCCATCAACCAGGCTGCTGCTGGGATCGGCGAGCGTGCTGATCGGGTTCGGCGCGATCGCATTTGCGGCGCGGCTGGTGCGGCGGGTCGGCCGTCATCACGCCCCGCGCACCGACATCGCACGCGAGCGGTTGACCCAGTTACGGCGGATGTGGGCGTTGCTGGTGGCGGGCGGCGCGGCCGGATTTGTCGGCCTCGCCTTCGTACTGACGTCGATCCACCACTGGCTGGTGAACCCCGAACGCAACGTGGCGCTGGTTCTCGTGCCTATCGGCTTCGTGTCGATCCTGATCGGCAGCGTCCTTCTGGTGGTTACCACGGCGATCTATATTCTCGGCCGCAATCGGATGCGCGGCACGTCCCGGGGCTTTTCGTCCGCGCCGGGCCAGGGCTGAATCGGACCAGTCAATTGCCGGTGTCCTTGATATCGCGCAGGGTCGTGGCAGAAACAAATTTGACCGTGCCGAGTTGGCGCCGGCTATGTTAGGATGCCATGTTATCGGGCGTCACTGCGCGCTACCGGCATAGGGAGATTTCAATGACCCTTCCCCAGGACATCACCAGGTTGCAGTCCGAAATGAGCGCCGCGGTACATGAGCATTGGAAAGCCTTCCTGTTTGAAGGCATCCTGCTCGTGATTTTGGGGCTGGCGGCAATGATCGTGCCGCCGCTGGCAAGTCTTGCCGTCACCATCTTTCTGGGCTGGTTGTTTCTGATCTCGGGCATCGCCGGCCTGGCGCTGACGTTCTGGGCCCGGCGGATGCCAGGGTTCTGGTGGTCGTTGATTTCGGCGGTGCTCGGGATTGTCGCCGGCATCGTCCTGCTGGCGCGGCCGGTACAGGGTACTTTGACCCTCACCATCGTCGTCGGCGCCTATTTCCTCGCCGAGGGGGTTGCCACCATCATGTACGCGCTGGAGCATCGCCGCGAATTGTCGGAGCGGTGGTCGTGGCTGCTGGTCGCCGGAATCATGGATCTGCTGATCGCGGCTATAATCATCGCCGGATTGCCGGGATCGGCGCTCTGGGCCGTCGGCCTGCTGGTTGGCATCAATCTCTTGTTCGGCGGCGCGACCCTGATCGGAATGGCGCTCGCCGCGCGCAAGGGCTGATCTCAGCAACCCCTGCAGATGCTCTTGATCTTGCGATCAAGCGCGGCGTCTTCCTTGTTCATCGGGTCGTTCGGATTGCCCAGATTCTTTTCCGACGGCACCTGATCGGCCCGTGGCTGCCGGTGGCCGATCGGGGCTTCCATCGGGGATTCGCGAAGCGGCTGTGACTGATTTGCAGCGCCTGACGATCCCATGTTGTTTCCGGTCTGCGCCATCGCAACCGGAGCGCCAGCCACGACCAGCAAAGCCATCGATATCATTAGTTTTCGCATCCTGCTTCTCCCATTTCAGAGAAACGCATCACGGCGTCGGAGGATAGAGATGCACCTCACCGCAATAGTCGACGATACGATAGCGCGTTTCTGCGTGCTGTTCACGTCGTTGCGAAAAAGAATCTGCAGGGGATAGATAATCGGGGCCGACCGGCGCCTTGCCGTGGCCGCCGGGAATGTCGAGCACGTATTCCGGCTGACATAGTCCGGACACCCGTCCCCGTAGTGCACGCATCAACTCCTGCCCGTGCGCCAGCGTGGTCCGCAGATGCGAGGTACCCGGCGCGAGATCGCCGTGATGCAGGTAATATGGCTTGATCCGGCATTCGACAAAGCCACGCATCAGCGCTTCCAGCGCCGTGGCATTATCATTGACGCCGCGCAGCAGGACCGATTGGCTCACCATCGGAATCCCGGCGTCGATGATGGCGGCGCATGCGGCGCGGGCTTTTTCGGTCAATTCCCTGACATGATTGGCGTGCAGTGCAACCCAGGTCGTCGCGCCCTCCACCTTCAGCGCCGCGATCATCTCACCGCCAATGCGCGCGGGATCGGCAACCGGCACCCGGGTGTGAATGCGGATGATCCTGACGTGATCGATAGCGGCCAGATCCGCCATGATCTCGGCAAGCCGGCGCGGCGCCAGCATCAAGGGATCGCCGCCGGTCAGGATGACTTCCCAAATTTCCGAATGGGCGCGGATATAGTCGAGCGCGCCCTGATAAGCGGCCTGCGAGAGCGCGGTCGCCTTGCCCGGTCCGACCATTTCCCGGCGGAAACAGAAACGGCAATATACTGCGCAGACGTGAACGAGCTTGAACAGCACCCGATCGGGATAGCGATGCACGATGCCGGACACCGGCGAATGCACGTGATCGCCGATCGGATCGGCGTTCTCGCCGCCTCGGGTCACCAATTCCTCAGCGTCTGGAATGAACTGTCGGGCGATCGGATCGTCGGGATCGCCGGGATCGATCAGCGCGGCAATGTCCGGCGTCACCGCGATGGCATAGCGCGCCGCGACTTTTTGCAGATCGGCAAGATGAGCCGCCGGCGCCAAACCGTGGGCGACCAGTTCGGCGGCCTCCCGCAAAGTCGCGGCTGAATTGCGATAGTTGTTGCTCATGCTTCCCCCACAGGAGGCGTCCATACCACCTGATCGATCCGGCCGGCGCCGCTCGCCAGCATCACCAGTCGGTCGAAGCCGAGGGCGACGCCGCTTGCTTCGGGCATCTGCCCGACCGCGGCGAGAAAATCCTGGTCGAGCGGATAGCGCTCGCCGTAGCGCCGCTGCTTTTCGTCCATCGCCAAGGTGAAGCGATGGCGTTGCTCCTGCGCATCGGTCAACTCGCCAAATCCATTCGCGAGTTCGACGCCGCAGGCATAGACCTCGAAGCGTTCGGCGACGCGCGGGTCGGATGGTTTGGCGCGCGCCAGCGCCGCCTCGGGCGCTGGATACTCAAACAGCACCGTCAGACGCCCCTGCCCCAGATTTGGCTCGACGTGCTCGACCAATATCTTGCTGAAAATGTCCGACCAGGTGTCGTCATCCGTAATCCGCACCCGTCCCGCGGCCGCTGCCGCCAGCGCCGCACGATCGCCTAGGCCGTCCGCGACTGACGCGAGCAGATCGATACCCGCAAAACGCTCGAATGCGGTCGCCACGGTCAGAAGCTCCGGCTCGGCGAACGGATCGGCAACCCGGCCGCGAAACGAAAATCGCCCGATACCGGTTGCCTGCGCGGCGTGGGCGATCAAAACGACGCTGTCGGCCATGACGGCGTCGTACGTCGCATCGGCACGGTACCATTCCAGCATGGTGAATTCAGGCAGATGCAGATCGCCGCGCTCGCGGTCGCGAAACACCCGCGCAAACTCAAAGATCTTCGGTTCGCCGGCAGCCAGCAATTTCTTGCAGGCGAATTCCGGCGAGGTCCGCAGATACCGCGTCGCGCGCGCGCCATCGGAGCCGGTGAGTTCGGTGCGTGGCGCATGCAGGTGGGTCTCATTGCCGGGCGAAACCTGCAAAATCCCGGTTTCGACCTCGGCAAAACCCTGCTCGTCGAACCAGGCCCGCACAGACCTGGTAACAGCGGTCCGCGCCGCCAAAAATGGCCTGATGTCGGCATGCCGCGCCGGCGACCACCACGGCGAAAGCTGTTCGTTTCCGGCCATCAGCGCGTCGCCCCGGCAGCCCGTAAAACGCTGGCATCGAGCCGCAAAATCAGTATGTTGCAGCCCCAAACCGCTTCGCTGGCCTCGGGACACCCATGTCCTGTTCGGTCCCGGGCCAGAATATCAGGAAAAACAGCTTTGAAAGTCATCGCCAGTTCTATTCGCAAGGGCAACGTCATCGAGCAAGACGGCAAGCTTTACGTGGTTCTGACCGCCGAGAACATCCATCCCGGCAAGGGAACCCCGGTCAGCCAGATCGAAATGCGCCGAATCAGCGACGGGGTAAAGATTTCCGAGCGCTACAAGACCACCGACCAGGTGGAGAAGGCGACCATCGAGGACCAGAATTTCAACTACCTCTATAAGGACGCCGACGGCTTCCACTTCATGAACAACGACAATTATGATCAAGTTCAGGTGCCGGAGGACATTATCGGCAGCGCCGCGCCGTACTTGCAGGAAAACATGACCGTCAAGCTTTCGCTTCACGGCGTCGTTCCGGTGGCCATTCAGATGCCGCAGCGCGCCACGCTGGAAGTCGTGGAAACCGAGCCGGTCACCAAGGGCCAGACCGCGTCGTCATCTTACAAGCCCGCGATTCTCTCCAACGGCGTGCGCACCAACGTGCCGCCGCATATCGGCACGGGAACACGGATCGTGGTCATGACTGAGGACGGATCCTACGTCGAGCGCGCCAAGGATTAGGCGATCATCGGGTATGCTTCGAGAGTCGGTGAGAGGAAGGGCTGTCCGCCGTTTTTGGCTCCGGCTCGTTACGCACACCCTGACTTCCCTGCTCGCGCTCGTTGCCGGCAACGGTCTGCTGCGCGCCGACGAGTTCAGAACCCCGCCGATTTCGGCCGTCCGTGTCGAGTGGCATGCCGTTCTCGATCAGCTCCGCTCCGAGATGAACGCCAAGCCGGCTGTCGCGCCCGACTTCACATTTTCGGGCCAACGCCGGCTCGCTGCGTTCGATCCGCGTTCGAGGCCCGCGCTGGTGCAACTCAACGGGGTGACTTCGCAGATCTTCACCGGGATCGGACGCAGTCCGGTACCGGTGCTGCTGCCGTTCGACACCGCGGCGTTTCTTGACGCAAGGCTGAACGGCGCACCGGCCAGTCTTTCGCTGTCGCGCTATCAGGCGGATTTTCGTCCCGCCGACCTGTTTGACGCCGGCCCGGCCGGATATGACGCGATATTTTCACTCGAACCCGGCGCCGGCGACGGCCTGCCGGCGCGGACCTTCGCCAGACCCGTCGAAGTGCAGATCACCGGCTCGATCCTGACCTACGACATCAGCGATCCCCTGGGCGGCAAGGGCGAGCCGGTCAAGGCGCTGGCGACACAATTCCCCGACCTGCGCCGCTTTATCCGGGAAGGGTATGTGCGTTATGCCTTCACACGCTTCGGTGTTCCCTACGTGGTGTCGATCCAGTGTCTGGACAGCGCCCCCCGCGAGCGGCGGCTTGCATGCCGCGAGGCCTACCCGGTTGCCGAACGTTTCCTGAAAGCGCTGCATGTTGTCGGCGGCCTGCCCTCGCGGCCGCGAACCGATATTCCGTCCGACATCGCCGGGCGCCCGGTTGAGCAGTCGCCCGATTTCACCTATCGCCCCAGTGGCGATATCATCGCCGACAGCGGCTTTCGCAAACAGGGCGGCCACGCCGATTTCACCGCCTATTCGCAGATTCGGTTTCCGCTGGAAAATGCGCCGGCATTCGCACATTCACAGTCGTTCGGAAAACGCCGGTCGGGCGACAAACCCCTCGACGATCTCGCTGGCGGAACTACCAGCTATCCATGGCAGGACAATTTCTGCGAAGCCCGCAGTTTTGGTGTGGGCCAATGCGCCAGTGGTTTTGGCCATCAGGGGCAGGATATCCGGCCGGCGCCGTGTCCGGCGCTTGACGAAGGTTCCGAGCACTGCGACCCCCGCCAGCGGGCGGTGGTCGCTGTCCGCGATGGCGTGCTGATCCGCTCGCCCAAACAGCAGGCGGCGACGCTGCAGATCAACAGCCGCACCGAGCATATCCGCTTTCGCTACATGCACATGAATCCGGCTGCCATGGATGCCGACGGCATTCTGAACGGCCGTCAGGTCGAGGAAGGCGAAAAAATCGGCGTGGTCTCCAATTATCTGGACCATCCCAACGGCACCACCCGCCATTTGCATTTCGACGTGCAGCTGTTCACGCGCGACGGCTGGCTCTGGGTCAATCCCTACGTCACCTTGATCTCGGCCTATGAGCGCTTGATCGGCGGACGCGGGCGCGAGATCGGACCCGAACCTGCGTCCTCGTCTGCCGTGGCGCATGCACTGCCTGAGGATGTGATCCATCCCGATGCGCAGGAAGGCAGCGAGAATTGATCCTCATTACGACGCCGCTTGCCGCGCCGGCGGGGTCCAGCGATAGGCGACGCCCAGCCTGTTCCAGACATTGATCGAAGCGACCGCGGAACTGAGATAGGCCAGCTCCTGCTCGGAAAATTCAGCGCATGCCAGCGCATAGACTTCGTCGCGCACGCCGCCGGTCACCAGCGTCAGCGCCTCGGTCCATGCCAAAGCCGCGCGCTCGCGCGGGGAAAACAGCGGCGCCTCGCGCCAGACCACGACGAGATTGAGTTTGTCGGCCGAGATGCCGAGGCGCTCGGCCTGCAGGATGTGAAACTGCACGCAGAAGGCGCAGCCATTGATTTGCGACGCGCGCAGCTTGATCAGCTCGAGCAATGACTTGTCGATGCCGGCCTTGGCGGCGACCCGGCCGAGTGCGGCGACAATTTCGTAGGCATCGGGCGCCAGCGCCTGGAAATCCTCGTACACGCTGCGAGCATGCGACATTTTCATCACGTTATGTTATCAGAGTGCTGATTAATTATAAGAGCACTGATATGATACGCAAGAACGCGACCTCGGCGAAATCGCGCTCGCCCCGAAAAACGCAAAAAGGCCGAAAACCGGCCCACGCGAAAAAAACCGCCCCGAGCCAAAAAAGGCCCCTCCAAAATCCCGGTCTCGCCGGCGTCCGCCCGCCGCCACCGGGCCGGGGCAAGCGCGGCGAGAAAGGCTCCCTCGCCTATCTCCTGCGACAGGCCCAGGCTGCGGCGCGGCTGACGCTGGAACGGGCCCTGGCCGATCTCGGCGTCACGCCGCCGCAATTTGCCGTCCTCACCATGCTGAAAGCCTATCCCGGCCTGTCCGGCGCCGATCTGGCCCGGGTGGCGCTGTTAACTCCGCAGACCGTCGGCGTCATCATCCGCAACCTCGAGCGCGACGGCGCGATCCGGAAAACCGCGCATCCGGTGCATGGCCGGGTGCTGCAGTGGACGCTGACCCGTCGCGGTGGAACCTTGCTCGGAAAGTGCCGGCGTCGCGCCATGGCGCTGGAGCGGCGGCTACTGACCGGGCTCGGCGCCAGGACCCAGTTCGCGGTCCGGCGCTGGCTGTCCAAAATTGCCGCAGATCTGCAGCAGGATAGCTAGTTCCGCCGGTACAACTTTGCCGCGCCCCTTTCATCGCCGCTAGACTGCCCTGATGAAGCAATATGATTCTCGCACAAACCTGACGCGCCGCGCACTGATGCGATCCGGCCTCGGTGCCGGCGCCCTGCTCGCGCACCCCCTCGCGGCGTTGGCCGCCGCACCGCCCGGTTTCGATCAATGGCGCGACGGATTTCGCGCGCATGCCCTGGCCAAGGGGATATCGGAGGCGACCTGGGCCCGGGTGATGGGCCACGTCGAACCGGACATGTCCGTGTTCAAGCAGATGCAGGACCAGCCCGAATTCAAGGAGGAGGCCTGGCAATATATCAATCGCCGCGTCTCGGACTGGCGCATCATCGCCGGCAAGGAGGCGCTGCGGAAACACGAGGCGCTGTTTGCGCGGATCGAACATGATTTCGGCGTCGAGCGCGGCACCCTGCTCGCGCTGTGGGGCGTCGAATCCGCGTACGGCGATCCGCAGGTGCAGCGGAACCACATGCGGCCGGTATTTCCCTCGCTGGCAGCGCTCGCCTGGCGCGCGCCGCGTCGCCGCGCCTATTGGGAATCCGAGCTGATCAACGCGCTGAAGATCGTCGATCGCGGCTGGAGCAATCCTGAGGAGATGCGGGGATCGTGGGCCGGCGCGATGGGACACACCCAGTGGATGCCGGAAGTCTGGCTCAATGTCGGTATCGACTACGACCACGACGGCCGGGTGTCGCCGTTCGGCAAGCCCGACGACGCGCTCGGTTCCACCGCGCGCTATCTGGTCGATCGCGGCAAATATCATCGCGGCGAACATTGGGGTTTTGAGGTCCGCGCGCCCGGCGCGTCCTCGGGCCACAATCGAACCTATGCCGCTTGGGCCAGCGCCGGCATCGCGCGCGCCGACGGCAAGCCATTCCCGCAACCGGGCGCATCCGCGCAGATGTGGGTGCCAGTGCCCGGCGGCCCGGCGTTCCTGCTCGGGCCGAACTTCTATTCGGTGCGCAGCTACAACCCCTCGATGAACTACGCGCTGGCGATCTGCCATCTCGGCGACCGCATCCTTGGCGAGCCGCCCTTCCTGCAGCCGTTCCCCGGCTCCGAACGCGCGCTGACGCTCGCCGAGGTGCAGGAAATGCAGGTCCGCCTCACCAAGGCAGGTTTCGACACCGGCGGCACCGACGGCCGCGTCGGCAACGACACCATGCAGGCGATCCAGGATTACCAGAACAAGATGGGCCTGCTGCCCGCCGACGGCTATGGCGGACTGAAGGTGCTGGCGCGATTGCGACAAGGCGGTTAGCCCGGCTTCGCATGGCGTCAATCCAACCTCGTCATTCCGGGGCGCGCGTGAGCGCGAACCTCAGATGCGCAATTGCGCATCGGGGAATCTCGCGCCGGTTATCTCCAGATTCCGGGTTCGAGGCTTCGCCTCGCCCCGGAATGACGGTGTAGAGCCTCACCTGATCACCGCCGGCCCATGATCCGGCACGGCGACATCGAGCACCCGCAACTGCACGCGCTCGGTGCCCTGCCAGCGATCGACCGCGAGCGATCCGGCCACGTGCAAGGGCTGGCCGCGATGCTGGAGCAAGGCGTTGCCGAGCTTCTGGCCGACCGAACGAAACGCCATGCCGTTCACGATCGAGCCGTCGCCGGACTTGAACCGCACGCGCAAATGCGCCTGCCCCACTTCGTCGGCATACACCAGCTGATGCGACGGCAGCGCCACCACCGGCTCCGGATTGCCGCTGCCGAACGGACCTGCGCGGTTGAGCATTGTAACCAGTTCCGGGGTCACCGCCCGGGCGCTGACCGCACCGTCGATGAAGAGCTCGTTGGCGTGACGCGATTGCGCCACATCATGGGCGAGCGCGCTTTCCATATAGGCGCGGAATTCCGCCAGCCCGTCCTTGCGCAGGGTCACGCCCGCGGCCATGGCGTGGCCGCCGCCTTTCATCAAAAGTCCTTCCGATACGGCCTGACGTACCGCCTTGCCGAGATCGACGCCGCCGATCGAGCGGCCCGAGCCGGTGCCGATGCCGCCCGGCTCCAGCGCAATGGCAAAGGCCGGCCGCGAGAATTTTTCCTTCAGCCGCGAGGCGACCAGGCCGACCACGCCGGGATGCCAGCCTTCCGACGCCGTGACGATCACCGCCCCCTTGTCTTCGAGCCCGACGGAAGCCAGCGCCTCGGCTTCCGCCTGTGCTTCCGCCATCTGCTCGATGACGCGGCGCTCGGTATTCAAGCGGTCGAGTTCGGTAGCGATCCGCGCGGCCTCGGAGACGTCGCCTTCCAGCAACAGCCGCACCCCGAGATCGGCGCGCCCGATCCGGCCGCCGGCGTTGATGCGCGGTCCCAGCATGAAGCCGAGATGCCAGGCCTCGGGCGGCCCGTTCAGCCGCGACACATCCATCAGCGCGGTATGGCCGACATGGTCGCGGCGGCGCATCGCGATCAGGCCCTTGGCGACGAAAGCGCGATTGAGCCCGATCAGCGGCGCGACATCGGCGACAGTGCCGAGCGCGACATGATGCAGCATGCTCAACAGATCCGGCTCCGGCATTTCGCTGGTCCAGAATCCGCGGCTGCGCAATTCCCTGTTGACGGCCACCAGCGTCACCAGCACCAGACCCACCGCGGCGAGATGGCCGAGGCCGGAGAGATCGTCGGGCCGGTTCGGATTCACCAGCGCGTCCACGATGGGCAGTTGGTCGCCGCATTGATGATGGTCGATGACGACGACCGACATTCCGAGCCGCCGCGCTTCGGCCAAAGGCTCCAGGCTGGTGGTGCCGCAATCCACCGTCACCAATAGCGTGGCGCCCTTGCCCGCCAGCATGCGGATGGCTTCGGTGTTGGGGCCGTAGCCTTCGAAAATCCGGTCGGGAATATGAATCAAGGGATCGAGCCCGCAATGGCGCAGGTGCCATGCCAGCAGCGCCGCCGAGGTGGCGCCGTCGACATCGTAGTCGCCGAAGATCGCAACCTTTTCACCTCGCGTGGCTGCGTCCGCGATGCGTTTCGCCGCCGCTTCCATCTGCGTCACGGTGTAGGGATCGGGCATCAATTTGCGAATGGTTGGATCGAGAAAATCCTCGACCGCGTCGAGCCCGATATCGCGCCCCGCCAGCACCCGCGCCAGCATCTCCGGCAATTGATGGCGCTGCGCGATCGCGAGCGCCCGCGCCGCCCCGCGCGCATCGAGCCGGTCGCGCCACAGTTTTCCGGTGGCGGACTGCACGACGCCGAGAAAAGCCAAGGGCGATTCAACAGGCAACGCGGATGCGGGAAGCGTCATGATGCTTTCGAGAGATAAGCCAGATCGTCACGGGTTCAATAATTCGTGGGCGCCGATCCCGACTTATACCCGTCATTCCCGCGAAAGAACCGTCATACCCTGGGAATGCGGGCGCGTCGCGCCGACCCGGTGGCGGTGGTGACAGGTGAGGACGCGGCGCGCTCGCACCGCTTCACAACCGGTCGTCATACTCCGCCACCGGGTCTCGCCTTTGGCGAGCCCGATGACAGGCTCCAGCGGAGTATCCAGTACGCTGCGGCTTATCGATTCCATCGCTGGCGTCTCTGGAATACTGGGTCCGCTTTCGCGGGGACGACGGCTGGTGGGTTGCGAACACACTTTTGCGATCTCGCGGCGCGATGCGTCCGAGGTTTGCCAATAACGTCCGCCCTGAAATCAGAGGGCGTGGGGAATGCCGGGCGCCCGATGCACCCGCAGCCTCGTGTGCGCTATTGGTAACAAGTATGCACACGAGTATTCACAGCGAGCCACCGGAAATCACCCGGCATTCCCGCACGCAATGGTTTACGGCTTATACCGCGCTCTCCCCGGTGATCGGCTTTCTTGTCACCGTCATCTGCAGAAACCTGGCTCGTCCGCGCCCGGTCGGGCCGACTCGCCTTCCGCAAACTTGACGCCGGCGTCGAGGCGTCAGGACCACACGTCTTCGCCGTCCGCGAGCAACATCGTTCGTCAGCATGCCGGTCGTCGCTCACGGGAAACCCACCCTGCGATCCCTTGCACACCCGACGCTGCCGCGTCCACCGCAACCCGCCCCAACGTTCACGACGATGGCCAACGCCCCTCTGATCGGGACGGGATGGCAACGGATATAAAGTGATTTGGGTCTTCGGAAAACCAGAATATCTTTTCAAAAGGGGCTGGACACGAAATCGGCAAGCACGCCCGTCGGGCAAATCAGCTGAGCCGCGCGGCAGCACTGCGAGGTCCCCACTGTGGCAGACGGCGAACTGATGCCGCTTTCCCAGCGTTACTCGGCCGCGGCTGCTGGCTGGGCGATCGTTACCTGCACTAGCGTGTCCGAGAATGTCGGAGCCCTTCCGAGATCCGCATAGGCGTTGGGACTGAGAACGTTCACCGTAGCTTTCGCTCGGCTCAGATCGCGCCAATATCCGAGGGGTACGACAACAAGCCCTTGCATGACCTCAGCGCTCACCTTCGCAATTGCTTCGAAGCTGCCGCGATCGTTAAAGATCCGTACCGCGCTTCCCTCGCCGATGTTGCGTGCGATTGCATCTCTTGGATTGACAAGCACGACCTGCTCGCCCGCATGATGCAGTTGAGCCGGCAGATTGCCATAGCAGGAATTGAGGAAAGCGTGACTCTTCGGCGAGATCACGTTGAGGGGGTATTTCGCCGCCAACCGCGCGTTGGTCGCCGGCGACTCTCGTGGTGGAATATAGGTTGGTAATGCGTCTACCGGCTCGCCCGCCTGAAACTCGTTCGAGCCCTGGCGGAACAACGGTAGGACAAAGTTGCCGCTCGCGGCCATCGACGCCTTGAACTCGCACTTGCCCGATGGGGTGAGGAAGTTGCCCGCGGCATGCGGTACGTACGTGTCGGGTGTTCCAACGTTGAGACGCGCCCATCCTTTCTCCTTCAGAAGATCCATTGTTATCCCCTGAAGAGCCGGACTCGCCCAATCCAGAGCGTCCAACGCGATCTCTTCGTCGCTGCGTTGCCATTGTCGGTCATCGAACCCCATGGTGCGGGCAAGTCGCCGGAACAGCTCCGTGTTGGGGACCGCCTCGCCGAGTGGCTCGATCGCCTTTTGGTTCAGCGACAGATACAGATGCCCCCAGGAGAACATGATGTCGAACTGCTCCAGCTGCGTGGTAGCAGGGAGAACGATGTCTGCGTACCGGGCGGTGTCAGTGAGGAACTGCTCGCTCACCACGGTGAAAAGATCTTCGCGCTCGAGGCCTCGGATAACCTTGCCCTGCTCCGGGACAACAACCGCAGGATTGGAGTTGTAGACGAACAAGGATTTAATGGGCGGATCGAGCTTGTCTTCGTCCAGGAGCGCCGGGCCGAGGCGCCACTGATTCAGCACGCGCGTTCCGGGCTTGATCCAATCCGGCCGCATCAGCTTTTCCCATTTGACCGGGAAAGCCCAAATTGGCAGCTGCAAGATGCCGCCGCCAACTCGGCGCCACGCACCCACGAGCGCCGGAAGACACGCAGCAGCGCGCACCGTTTGGCCGCCGCCTGCGTGGCGTTCGATCGCGACGCCGATACGAATCACGCTCGGCTGAGTGGTCGCGTATTCTCGAGCCAGGGTTCTGATGTCCTGTGGCGAAATGCCGGTGATATCCGCGACCCGCTCGGGCGAGTAGGCTTGGACGCGTTCCCGAAGCTCCTCGAACCCCTCAGTGTAGTTCTCCACGTACTCGCGATCGATCAAATCCTCGCTGATGATAACGTTCATCATAGCCATCGCGAGCGCCGCGTCGGTGCCTGGCTGGATAGGAATGTGCCAGTCGGCTTCGCGGGCTGTCCGCGTTTTGACAGGATCGATCACGACCAGCTTTGCGCCCTTGCTCTTCGCCTCTGCGATAAACGGCCAGTGGTGCAAATTGGTGCTGATCGTATTGCACGCCCATAGAATGATGTATTTCGAATGCTTGAAGCTCTCCGGGTCCATGCCGGGAGAGGGACCTATCGTCATGAAATAGGCTGTGCAGGAGCCTGAATCACAGAAGGTCCGCTCGCTGATGGTGGCGCCAAGCCTGTTAAAGAAGGCGTCACCCACATTCAGCCCGTTAAGGATGCCCTCGGTGCCTAAATAGCTATATGGCAGGATAGCGGTTGGCCCATAGTTGCCGATGATCCCGGTCCAGCGGTCGCGGATCATTTCGACGGCTTCGTCCCAGCTGGTGCGCTCGAACTGTCCGGTCCCTTTCGGTCCAGAGCGCTTGAGCGGGTGGAGCACTCTATCCGGGCTGTAGACCCGCTGTTCGTAGTTGTTGACTTTTACGCACAGCCCTCCGCGGGTGAAGGGGTGCTCGGGGTCGCCACGTACCGCGACCGCGCGGCCATCTTCCACCGTCACCAGCATCGCGCAGGTGTCTGGGCAATCATGTGGGCATGCTGCGCGAACAACTGTCCGCCGCTCGGAAGCGCTCGCCATCTTCTCCTCCCGGGTCTGTGTATGTCGTACTGCGCTTCGCCATCAGCTCATGAGGCAGCGGTAAGCTACATAGTTGCGCCTCCAGCTTGCTGTTGACCGTTCGATCCAGCGCTGACCCAACTAGGATTCCACTTCGCGCCGTACTGGGCAAGTGCCGGGCCCAGGCGGTTATGGCAGGAATCCTGCCGGATCAGATGTGCGGACAGCGAAGGCAGCCGCCGGGTTCCGCTGCCTCGCCGGAGCAGCCGAAGCCGCAATGGCTTCATGGACAGGGAATGTCATCACCTGTTAGATTTCATGGAAATGGGTCCCGGCGGCAACCGTGAGCGTTCTCGTTGTCTTTTGGGCCTTTACGTCTTAGCCCGAAACGCTGTGTTCATTCCCGGCACGGCAAGCTGGTACGCCTCGGCAGCCGCGTCCTGGATTCGTGATCGCGCGTGGAAAATGGAAAAGAGCTGCTTGGCATAGAAGATTCGCTAAGCGCTTTTGGCATGGGAATAATCGGAAGCAATGAAGCCGTCACTTTTCCTCTACTTCTCACTTGCTATTTGCTGCTGTCCTACGTTCGCCCAAGCGGAATCCCCCGCCGACATAATCTCGAGCTATCGCGTTCAGCATGGGGAGGGGCGCGTGGTCATGGATTCGACGCTCACGCGTATTGCGCACGAGCAAGCCGAGGCGATGGCGGCAAAGGACAAGCTCGACCACGATGTGCTCGGCGGCTTCACCTCGCGGGTCAATTCGGCCGGCGCGGGCCGAGCCGCAGAGAACATCGCCTATGGCTACGACAGCTTCCCAAAGACACTTAGCCAGTGGATTGATTCAGCGGGGCACCGAAGAAACCTTCTCATGCACGGCGCCTCGCGAGTGGGTGTAGCCAGCGCGAAAAGCGCGACAACAGGGCGTATGTATTGGGCCCTGGAGATCGCAGGGGACTATGAACGTCCCAAGTTGGCGACCGGTACGAAGCAACCAACCGTTGCAAAGCCCAAAGCTCGCACCGGGGAAACCTGCCGCTTGAAGATTCTGAGTATCTGCCTGTGATGCAGGGCTTTTCGAGTCCACCTTCCGGCCTGGCTCATTTAGCGAAAGCGTCGTGCACATCCCGCGCTGTTGTCGCGGCCACTCAAGCCTTTGCCATACGCTCGCGGGCGGATTTGAAGCCGGTGACGAAGCGGGCCAGCGTCTCCGATGTCACGCCGCGCGGCAACATCACCTCGACCAATGAGAACTGGCCGCGCCGCTTGACAGCGCGATCGAGCGCGGCAGCGAGCTCACGGCGTGTGGTGACCCGTTCGCCCACACCGCCGATCGGGGCGGCAATATCGGCAAAATGCCAATCATCGAGATCGTTGAAGTGCAATTCAGGCTGGAACACCCGCAGCATCTCCCAGCTCTTGTTGTTGAACACCACGACAATC
The DNA here is from genome assembly GCA_963761895.1 of uncultured Alphaproteobacteria bacterium. Classification (GTDB taxonomy): domain Bacteria; phylum Pseudomonadota; class Alphaproteobacteria; order Rhizobiales; family Xanthobacteraceae; genus Bradyrhizobium. The sequence goes on along the minus strand of CAVXIL010000003.1, from coordinate 2,104,002 downwards.
GGATCGAGCTCGTAGCGGCGGCAATTGCCGAGCTCCCAGCCGGTCATTTGGAAGGCGCCGTCGCCCACCAGGATCAGGGGCCGCAATCCGGTGGCCGCGACACCGATGCCGGCGGGCACGCCGAAGCCCATGCCGGCATAGTAGCCGGGCGCGGCGAGCGCTGTGTTGTCAATTTCCATAGCGGTGAACAGGCAATCGCCGATGTCCGATGTCATCGGCATCTTGCCATAGCGATCGAACAGGTCGTTGATCGCGGTCGCGACGTCTGACGGCGAGATCGGCGCATCATCGGCCGGCAGGCCGTGCGGATAGACCGAGTGCTGCTTCAGCAGATGCGGCCGCGTCCCGCTCGGCCTGGCGCGCGCCTCTAACGCTTCGATCAGGTCGGCGAGCGGCATGTCGCGGAAGCAATGATAACCGATCTGCACCTCGCGGCTCGAAGCCAGAATGGTACGGCGTGGATCTGGCGCCCGGTTGGAGAGGGCGAAATTGGTGTCGGAAAGGATGACGCCAAGCATCAGCACCAGATCGGCATCCTCGACCAGCCGGGTAATCGCCGGATCTCCGGCTGCGCCGAGATAGGTGCCGGCGACGACGTCGGGAGCATATTCGAGAAGTCCGCGTCCCATGAAGGTGGTCACCAGAGGGAGATTGATTTTGCGCGCCAAGGCAGCGATTTTGTCCTCGATGTCATAGCGCCGGATTTCGACGTCGACCACCGCGACCGGCGCGGTGGCCGCTTCGATGCGCTTGAGGATCTCGTCGGCGCATTCGGCGAGCGCGCCCGCATCCGCATGCCGCGGCGGCAGCGCCACGACGGGCTCGACCTCAGCCGCCACCATGTCGCGAGGAAATTCGACATAGACCGGCAGTGACATCTCGCGGGCGCTACGCAACACCCGCGCGATCTGCACAGGTGCGGTTATGGGATCGGTCAGCACCGCCTGATCGCAGGTGATTTCCCTGAAGACGGCAAGCTGCGTATCGACCGTGCGCGCCTGGTGATGCAGCAGGAAGCCACTGGTTCGCTCGCGCGCGCCAGGCGCGCCCGCGATGACGACCACCGGCGAGCGCTCCGCATAGGCCCCCGCGATCGAATTGACGATATTGAAGCCCCCGGCGCCATAGGTCACGACGGCAACGCCGAGGCCGCCGTGATACCGCACCGATGCATCCGCCGCGAAACCGACCGCCGGCTCATGGCTCAGCGTGAAACTCGGCAGGATCTTGCTTTCTTCGATGACCTTAAACAGCGGCAGCACGAAATCGCCGGGAATGCCGAAAATCTCGTGGGCGCCGTGGTCCTTCAGCGCGGTGAGCAAAGCATGGGCAAGTGTGGCCATAGGAGCGTCCCGGGAATAAGACGTTTCTGCATGATCACCCTCATTCTGTGATCCTGCAAGCGCTGGCCACTCCTGTCTTGAGCGGCGCATCGTTCGTGCATGGCGAGTAAGTGAAGATTTTGAAGCCGCGGAGGTAAGGACCGGCAAGCTTGTGGCCGCTTCCGGCGCGAAGCGGCCACTCGTCGTCCAGGGAAACCCGAACTACAATCACCGGCGAGTTCTTGCTCGCCGGCGACGCGTCGCATTCGTCGGGGCACTCACTTTGTTATTGCCGCGTCAAGCGAACCAGGTCCTGCCTCAGGAGATAGAACGAGACGGCGAGCAGAACGACGTCCTTCATCAAGAAGGGCACATTGCCGGTCATCGCGGGAAAGCCTCCCGCGGCGACGTCCCAGCCTTCCGGCATGAACGGAATGATGGTGACCGTCGCGATGAAGGTGCCGGTCGAGCCGAGAGCGCCGAGAATCCCGAGCCGCTTGTCCCAGAAGCCTGCGAGCAGCAGAGTTCCGATCGTCCACTCCGAGGTGCCCAGGAAATAGCTGGCGCCAGCGTGGCCAAAGACCGGATAAAGCCACCAGATCAGCGGTCCGTTGCTAATGAACGGGACCAGTCTTTCAAACTCGTACGGCCACCACTTCTGGTAACCGAAGAAGAAGAACATGATCACCATCGAGGCCCGGACAATATGGTAGTCGAGATCCTCCGCGAGCAGGCCGGACTTGTTGAGCGCGCGAAGAAGCGGATTGTGAGCGGTGTTGGCAAGCGTGGTCATGGTCGTGATCCTTTCACGTTCGATATCTGGCGGGGCGCGGCCGCTCACGCGACTGCGGGAAAATCGATCTCGGTGTCGTTGATGCGGTTGAAGACGTTGGTGAAGACCGTGGTCGCGAAGGCCAGGCTAATCTCGACTAACTGAGCATCGCTGTAGCCCGCAGCCTTGATCGCGGCGAAATCCTCGTCGCTTACGGTGCCGCTGGACTGCGCGAGCTTGCGAACGAAGCCGACCAGCGCGTCGCGCTGGGCACCGCCGGTGGGCCGGCCTTCGCGGATCCGCTCAAGGACGTCGGGCATCACCCCGGCGAGCTTGGCGAGATGGCTGTGAGCGGCGACGCAATAGTCGCAGCTGCTGGCCGCGCTGATGACGAGCTTGATCACTTCCTGATCGCGCTTGGTCAGCGTGCCCGCGGCAAGTACCGCATCGGCGGCGAGGACCGACTTGAGGGCGGCGGGGCCGTGGGCGGCGATAGCTGCGTAGGTGTTCGGAACGCTCCCGATCGCCTTCCTGATCTGGGCATAGACTTGGCCCGACGGCCCGGTGTCGGATTCGAGGCTGGGGACTGAGAGACGGGACATGGTGACACTCCTTCGTGGGGGTTGGTGAACAATTGCGGAGTGACAATATGACCGCGACCAGAGACGTTGGATGTCGATAGAACTCGATTATATGCTCCATCGTCTCACTTTGGTCCGTTCAGGAGATTTCGATGGACTGGCTTAGCCGGCTGTTCGAGATGATGCCGGTGCGGGGACGGCTCGACCTGCGCTGCTCCTACGGCACGCCTTGGCGCATTGACCAAGGGCCGGGCGAAACAAACGAAATCCCGTACCACGCCGTGCTCGCCGGATCCGCAACACTGGAAGATCCGGCAGGAGGCCGCCCCTTGCAGCTCAAGGCCGGCGACATTCTTTTGCTTCCCGGTAACCCACGGCATGTGATGCACGATGGCAGCGGGGTCGCTCCCCTGCCCGCCCGCAACCGGGCGTCCCTCAACTTCACGATCAGCGAAAATCTCGGTTCGGACGAGCGGCTCGATCTGTTGTGCGGACACTTCGCAATCACTCAGCCGCACGACCGCCTGCTGCGCAGCTATCTGCCGCGGCGCCTGGTGGTGCATGCCGGCCCTCACCTTGGACAGAAGGAAACGGCCGCGCAACTCGCGGGGCTGGTCTCACTGATGCGCAGTGAGTCCGCGGACGATCATCTCGGAGGCCGCGCGATGCTGAACGCGCTGTCGACGGCAATGTTTACGCTTGTGCTGCGGCTCGCAAGCGAGACCGAAGACTCGCCACGCGGCATCCTTGCCTTGGCTGGTCATCCACGCCTCGCGCCTGCGGTAGCCGCTCTGTTCAACGAACCTGCGCGCGCATGGTCGCTGCCCGACCTTGCGCGCCTTTGCAACATGTCGCGGGCAACCCTTGCGCGCCTGTTCCGGGAGAAGCTCGGGCGCTCGGCCAGCGATCTCCTGACCGACATCCGAATGACGCTCGCCGCCAACGAACTGAAAAGATCCTCTCTTTCCACCGGCGCCGTGGCGGAGTCAGTGGGCTATCAATCGGAAGCGGCGTTCCAGCGCGCCTTTAAGGCCCATATGGGCATCACGCCGGCCCAATGGCGCAAGATGCAGGAGCCACCCGGCCAGGATGTCTTTACAGGGTTGGCGGTCCCGCGCGACGCGAATCCGATAAAGGCCGAGGGTAGCGACGACTGACAGGTAAGCCGTTCCGTTACCCGCAGTCGATGAGACGAACGAGCATTTATTCGATCCCGTCCCGCATTCAGCGTCTCGGCGCGATCAGTCAAGGTGACACCAGAAGCGAGTTGCTCATCCCGAGCCCGCGAAAGGAGTGTCACCATGTCCACCTCTACAACGAAGTATTCGAGGAGTGTTGCCGCAGCACTTGTTGCGGGCGTTGCCCTGTTCGGTCTGCTTTCACCCGCTGCAGCGTGCGATCAAAACAACCTCGCCGTTCTGACCTCGCGATTGCCCTGGCTCGCGCCGATTGGTCATCGGCAGCCTACAAAAGCGGACGTTCCCCAAAACGAGGTTCTGTCGGCGTGGGAGCGCCAGCAGCAGGTTCTCGACGTCGAGCTCGATCGAAAGCTGGCCATCTGCCGCGGCTGTTGAAGCCTCTATTCCCGAGCGGAACAGGGCTAATCCACTCCGGCCTGATACGCGCCTAGCGCGCCACCTCCCTGCAGCACCAAAGCTATGCGCTCGAAAGGAAGAAGACGTTGTGCCCCGGCGACACCCGGTTTGGCCTGAACGTTCATTTCGGGTCTCCATATCAGGGGTCTGACAAGTGTCTCGCGCTCGCCGGCGCATCAGCGGCGTCCGCCTGGCATCGCCCTCTCAATGTCGATGCGCTTCGCCGACAGTTACGCCAGTCCGGCCCGGTCGCGTTGGCTCCGATCCGGACTTCGTACGCGGGTCCTGGGGATTATTGTTTGCGCTCACCACGTCGCTCGCCATTTCCAGGCAGGTCAACAGGTCGACGTAGCTCGCGAAACCGCCGATCGTCGACGTGGCCATGCAGGTTTTCTGATCGACACTGCCGAACTTTGTCCATTTCGTCTTGAGCTCGGAAAGTGCGGCAGCTTCGTCTTGCGAGCAGCGGTCGAAGGTGCCGATTGAGCCGCCCTCAAAACGGCATTCTCTCACAATGTCGAACTGTGGCACGGAATCGGAAACGGCGATGGGTGAAAGCGTTGCCATGATTGCGATTGGCAGATGAAGCAACATGTCGGCCTCCTTATGGTTTGATCGGCCTCAGTGGCCCATGTGGACCGGACCGCCGAGCTTGACCTTGCGGAGCGCAAGCGCGAGCGGCACGGCGGAAAGCGAGATCAGCATCAGCACAAAGAACGCATCCATGTAGCCAAGGAAGGACGCCTGCGCCTGCACCTGCGCGCCAATCCATTGAACGGCCTGGTCATGCGCCTGCGCCAGCGAACTGCCCTGGGCAGCGAAGTAGCTCGTGACCTGTTGCAGCGTGTTCTGATATTGCGCGCTCGACGGGACCACCTGCTCGACAAGTCGGCTCTGGTGGAACTGCTCGCGATGCGTCAACACGTTGGAGACGATGGAGACGCCGATCGAGCCCCCGGTATTGCGCGCTGCGTTGATCAGGGCCGAGGCTTGGTCGGTCAAGGATGGCGGAATGCCGTCGTAGGATGCGGCCATGATCGGCACGAAGACGAGCGGCAGTCCGACGCCCAGCAGCATCCGCGACCGCGCCATGAACCAGAAGCCGAGATCGCCATACACGTTGGTCATGCCGTACATCGAGAGCGCAATGACGAGCGCGCCAGCGATGATCAGATATTTGGGCTGCACGTTGGCCGCCACACGGCCGACGACGAACATCATCACCATGGTCACCACGCCGCCCGGTGAGAGCACAAGCCCGGCCCAAGTCGCGGTGTAGCCGAAATCCTGTTGCACCAGCTCCGGCAGAAACTGTGTGGTAGCAAGCAGGATGGCGCCGGTCGCCAGCATCACCAGGAAGCAGGCACCGAACTGGCGAGTCGCCACCATGCGCAGGTCGATGATCGGATTGGGGCGGGTCAGCCCCCACGGAATCATCAGCACGAACGCCAGACCGCAAATGACCGCGAACGTGACGATGAAGGACGAGCCGAACCAGTCATCCTCCAGGCCGCGGTCCAACACCACCTCGAGCGCGCCGAGAAAAGTCGCGACCAGCATGAAGCCGACGACGTTGAACCTGATGCCTTGCTGCTGCGCCCGGGCCGCCGCGCGCGCGGTCGGGGACTCGCGCAGGATCAGCGCGATCAGCACCATCGCGATCACACCGACTGGTGCGTTGATCAAAAAGCACCAGTGCCAGGAGACATTGTCGGACAGCCAGCCACCGAGTGTCGGCCCGACCACCGGGGCAACCACCACCGCGACGCCGAACACCACAAAGGCCTGACCGCGCTTCGCCGGCGGAAACGCATCCGCCAGGATCGACTGCGCGACCGGCACCATGCCGCCGCCGCCGAGGCCCTGCAGGATGCGGAACAACAGCAGCGCATTCAGATTTGGCGCAAAACCACACAGCAGCGAGCTGAGGGTGAATAGTCCCAGAGAGATCAGGAAGAAGGTTTTGCGGCCGAGTTTCCGAGCCAGGAAGCTGGAGGCCGTCAGGATGATGGCGTTGGAGACCAGATAGGTAGTGACCACCCAGGACGCTTCGTCCTCGCTCACCCCCATGCCGCCGGCGATGTAAGGCAACGCCACGTTGGCGATGGTGGTATCGAGCACCTCCATGAAGCTTGCGAGCGCGACCAGTATGGCGATCACCCAGGGATTGACCGCGCCGGTGCCGCTCGCGGATGCGGGAGGGCCGGCTTGGATCGCTGCGGCACTCATAGGTACCTCCTCAGCCGCTCATACAGCGACGGCGCGGGATTGATCCGCACCGTCGGGACCACCGACATGCCCGGGCCGAGTGCGACGTCGGTCGGCGGATTGTCCATGATGAGCTTGACCGGCACGCGCTGGACGATCTTGACGTAGTTGCCGGTGGCGTTCTGGGCCGGCAGCAGCGAGAACGCGGTGCCGGATCCGGGCTGAACGCTGTCGACATGGCCGCGGATCGTGCGTTCCGGATAAGCGTCGATCTCAAGCGTTACCGGATTTCCGCGCCGCATGCGATCGAGCTGACTCTCCTTGAAGTTGGCCGTGACCCAGATTTCATCAGGCACAAACATCGTCAGGTCCGTGCCCGGCTGTGCGAACTGGCCGACTGCGGCGCTGAGGTTGACAACACGTCCCGGCTGGGCGGCCGTCACGGTCGTATAGGAAAGATTGAGTTTCGCCTGGTCACGCTGGGCTTTTGCTTGCGCGAGGTTGGCGACCGCGCTGTCGTGTTGCGCCTTCAGCGCCTCGAGTTGCCGCTGCGCGAGCTTGAGGGTCGCTTGCGCACTCTGCAGCGCAGCCTGCTGCTGATGCAGTTGCGACGTGTACTGTTGGGCGTTCTGAACGGTGCCGTAGCCCGTTTGCTCCAGGTGCTCGTAGCGCTCCGCCTGCTGCTGCGCGAATACCAGCGCCGCCTGCGTTTGATCCACCTGCGCCTGATTGGCGCTGATCTGCGCCTGCTGCACCTTGAGCTGTGCGTCGATGTTCTCGATACTGGCCTGCGCGGCCGCAACCTGGGCCTCCGCCTGATCGAGCGCGGTGCGATAGTCGCGGTCGTCGATGCGGGCGATCACGTCGCCAGTGGCAACATGCTCGTTGTCAGTGACGGGGACGGCGGTGAGGTAGCCCGACACTTTCGGGGCAAGCGAAAACTGCCGTGCCGCGATAAAGGCATCGTCGGTGGACTGGAAACGCTCGGCGTAGTCGATGTAGAGATAGCCGCCGCCCAGGACAGAAGCGAGAAGGATCGCACCGATGGCGGAGACAACTGGGCGGCGATGCAAGAAGCCCTTCCGGGGCTGCTTGGTTGGCAACGGCCGTCCTTCTTCGACGTCAACCGGCGATGCAGGCCCCGGCGATGCAGGAACCTTGGCGACCGGACCTTCCTGCAGCGAAGAATTGCGCGAGGTTACGCCCTGCGTCCGGGCTTGAAGGTCACGTTCGCGGCCGAAGGCCGGAACAAATTCCGGGCTCTCAAGCTCGTGGAGCGGAGGCGCGTCCCTTTCCAGAACATTGTCTTCGAACATGATTACCGCTCCTTCGTGTTAAGCGATTGGATCGAAGCGTCACCGAGACGACCACGCATGGTCTGCGTGAATTTGAAATCAGCGACCGCGATCGTCGCTTTGCGAGACCGCCATGCTGTCGCGCGGTACCGTCTGACCGACCGGCTTCGCGCCAAGCTCGGCGAGGTTGAACAAGACCGAGATCAGGATGACGGAGAGCACGTCGCCGCGTGTGAAGGCGACGCTGGCCGCGATGAGGATGGCCTTCAGGCTGGCCACAATTGCGAGAAGCTTTGACATGGATCACCTCGCTGTCTTCCGGGTTCCGTCGCAACGGCGCCGCGCGGCTCGGTGAATGCTTAGGCGCAACGCCGGTATGCAGTGCATCCTACGTACGCCTCTTGCCTCGGCGCGATAATCCCGCTTTCCTTTGAATGATCTTTGCGTTTTTCGGGGAAATCGATGGACCTTCTGGGCGCGCTTGGCGTCTTGGTACGGGTGGTCGAGACGGGTTCCTTTTCGGCCGTCGCCCGTGAGCGTGAGGTAAGCCAGGCCGCGGTGGCCCGGCAGATTTCGCAGTTGGAGGAACATTTTGGGGTCCGCCTCCTCCATCGCACGACGCGAAAACTCAGCCTGACCGACGATGGGCAGATGCTGCTCGGCCTAGCCCGGCCGGTAGTGGACGGCGTCGATGGAATGGAAGCAGCTCTCGGCCGGCAGCGCGCCTCGCCGGTCGGACTGGTGCGCGTAGGTGTTACGGTGACGGGCAGCCGTTTCCTCGCCCAACGTCTGCCGACCTTGCTCGCCGGTCATCCAGGGCTAAAGGTCGAACTCGTGGTCAGCGATCGGTTCGGCGACATGATCGAAGACCGGCTCGACCTCGCCATGCGTGTGCGCGAGGTCACGGATGCTTCCCTGGTGGTGCGCCGATCCGGGACGGCTTGGTTTGTTGTTGTGGCAGCACCAAGCTACATTGAGCGAAAAGGCCGACCGTCTACACCCGCCGACCTTGCGGGTCACACCTGCATCGTGCACGACATCGGACCGGGTTCGAACGTTTGGACCTTTGTCACGCCCGACGGATCCCAGCAGTTCCACGTGTCCGGGGGATTTCTCGCCAATGACGTCGGCGCGGTGCACGTCGCCGCGCGCAGCGGATACGGCATTGCCCTGCTCCCATTGTTCGAGGTGCTCGATGATCTGCACAGTGGCATGCTGGTTTCCGTGCTGAGCGAATTTCCGGCGCCGGGTATTCCGTTGAACCTGGTCTATCCGTCGCGACGGCATCTGGCGCCACGCACACGCATCGTCTTCGAATTCATCCTGGAGCAGGCGCGGCAAATCCAGGCCATGCTCGCGACCGTGACGGACAAGGCGCGCACCGCGTAAGCGTCGCGTCGACAATTGCGAGCTCACTTACGCGGTGGCATTCATTTTCTTCAGGACGCCTTGTTCACGACATCGCGACAGCGGTCACTGCCTCCAGCGAGGTGCTCCCGCTGTTATTCATGATGATGCTTGCGGACAATCGGCGCATACGCGGAAGCGTCGGCTATTGGCGGATACGGTTGCAAAAGTCTTTTTCGGGTGAAGTACGAGAAAAAGACCGCTGATGCGTTTCGCGCGCGGCGACGTGAGGGACCACATCGTCTACAAGGATTGAGCCACAAGGGCACCCGGCCTGGCCCTCGCCTGCAGGCGGGACACCGCCTCGGCCAGCAGAACGTCGGCCTGTGAGCCGTCGCGCTCGCGCAGGCTCACCCGGCCATCCCTCATCTCGCGCCCGCCGACGATGGCCATCACCGGCACCGCCATTTCATGCGCCGCCACGATGCGCCGCGAAAGGGTATCGGCGCCGTCATAGGCAACGGCCCGGATCCCGGCATCCTCGAACGCCGCCAGAACGTCCGCGCCGTATCCGGCCTGGTCTTTCGAGATCGGCGCGACCGCGACCTGGTCCGGTGACAGCCAGAACGGAAGCATGCCGCCATGGTGCTCGAGCAGGATCGCGATCATGCGGCCGAGCGATCCGAAGATGGCGTGGTGGATCATCAGGGGCCTCGCGCGACTGCCGTCGGGGGCGACATAGGACGCCTCGAGCCGCTGCGGCAGCACGCAGTCGAGTTGCACCGTGCCGCACTGCCAGGATCGTCCCAGCCGGTCGCGCAGCGCGAATTCCAGCTTCGGTCCGTAGAACGCACCTTCCCCGGGGTTGATTTGAGGCGCGAGGCCGCAGCGCCGCGCGGCATCGCTGAGCTTCGCCTCCGACCAGTCCCAGGTCGCGTCGTCGCCGGCGCGCGCCGCCGGCCGCGTCGCCAGCGCCACCTCGTAGTCGGGAAAACCGAGGTCGCGGTAGGCCTCGCCCAGCAGGGCGATGAAGCACGCGACTTCGCCCTCCACGTCTTGCTCGCGGCAGAACACATGCGCGTCGTCTTGCTCGAAGGCGCGTGTCCGCATGATGCCGTGGAGCGAACCGGAAGGCTCATTGCGGTGGCAAGCGCCGAACTCGGCATAGCGGATCGGAAGCTCCCGCCATGAGCGCAGCCCCTTGTTGAAGATCTGCACGTGGCACGGGCACGACATCGGTTTCAGCGCCATCGCCAGCTCGCCGTCGTCGATCCGGAACATGTGCTCGCCGAACTTGTCCCAGTGGCCGCTGCGGCCCCAGAGCTCCTTTGGCAGCAGCTGTGGCGTCCGGACCTCGGCATACCCGGCTCGGCGAATCTTGCGCCGGACATAGTCCTCCAGCACCCGGTAGACCGCGTAGCCGCGCGGATGCCAGAACACCATGCCCGGCACATCTTCCTGAAGGTGCCAGAGTTTGAGCTTCACGCCGAGATTTCTGTGGTCGAGATCGTCCATGGCTGTGTTCCTTGTGATGGGAAAAAGCACGGACGGGGACCATCAAAAACCAGAAAAGGCCCCGTCCGTCGCCGGCGGGGCCTTTTCTGGGTGAAGTACGCTTGTCTCTAGCGCGCGCAACCAGGAGGCGATCCGCCGTAAGCGGTCGCCGTGGTGGTCAATGCGGCTGATAGGAGCTTATTCATGCTCGGTATATGGCGCTAAAACGCTCAGGCGTCAACGCCAGCCGCTTGCGTCGCGGAATATGGATGATGCGCGGGGGATCAGCACTCCTGTGGCGGATGATCCGGCTCCTTGGTCAGAATGCCGGTCCGCTCAGCAACGCGCTTGAAGTCGGCAATCGTCCTTTCGTTGATGATGGATGGCCACCGGCTCCTTGCCTCCATCCCGATATCTCTTCAGGGTCAATCGCGTCGTTTGTCCGCGTCACTCCCGCTTTGCCCCTCATAGCCGACCTTCGTCGGGAGGATCGGCACGTCCGAAACGTGCCGCAAAGCGGACATCCCGCGACAGGAGGACGTCAGCCAGGCGCCAACAACAGACATCCTTAACGCAGGCTATTCAATCAACCTCCCGCTGGAAGGGCGCTCACCACCTTTCGGTGCTGCTACCGCGCCATCGACGGCTCAGATAGAATGGCGACAACTAGGGAGGGTGACGTGCGAGCTTTGATTTGTTTGGCAATATGGTTCTCAATCGGTGCGATCACGGTTGCATTCGCTGAGAGTAGCCCCGCACGGATCGAGAATCCCAAAGTGCAGGGAGAAAATGTCGATCGCTGCGCAGACATAGATGGGTCGAACGATTGCTCGGCACGCGGTCAGTCGAAAGCCGCCACTGAGATTTGCATCGCGCATGGCTACGTTGATCAAGTGGATTCACATTGGCATCCATCGTCAGGTGTGGTCACACATTACATTTCACAATACGACATGCACGCTGGAGAGGTGGCGGGTCGTTGGGAATCGCGGCCCAGCGATGGTGTGTTTGACTGGGTTCTCTGCAAGAAATAGGAGCGGCTCTTCGCCGCTACATTGCTAGTGGCAATGCATCTCTCGACGCGCCTCCAAAAGAGTAGACGCAGGATCGCGGCCTGATAGTCAGCTTGGGTCAATCGCGTCGTTCTGACCCTGCGCTGATCACTTCCGGTCCACCCCGATAAACAGACATTTCCGGAGCCGGTCGGCAGGTCTGAAAGGTGCCAAACTCGGAAGTTGTGAAGTTTGGAGTAGCAAGCTTATTCACGACGTTGGGGCTTCGCTGCAGTCTCATATCGGTAGGCCCGAAAAATTGAAACGCCCCACCTTATTCCGACCCAGATTTGATCTGCCGCAAAAAGCTAATACCGCTTCAGAGATAATAGAATCAATAGCCGCTATGTTTGAAAATGCCGCCGCACTACCACCCGGACCGAAGAAAGATGAAATATTGAAGATGGCCCACGGCTATCAATTCCTTGCCGAAATGAAGTAAAAAAGTGAATTAGACCCTCACCCGGTACCGCTTCGCCCAAAGGTGCCAGTAGGCGACTCATGCGCCGCCGATAGGTTTGGCGCTCTGGTCGAGTGGACGAGGTCATGGGAAATCTGACGCAACACCCTTTGTCGATATTCGTGGCTGTCTTTATTGCGCTGTGGCTCGCTTCAGTCATGGGAGCGTGGTTGCATGGGCGCTACCGAAGCGCCGAAGATGAGGAGCATGAGGATCTCGGCATCATCCTCGGGGCCACCCTGACGCTGCTCGCCTTGATCATCGGCTTCAGCGTTTCCATGGCGAGCACTCGCTATGATCAGCGCAAAAATCTCGAGGAAGCAGAGGCCAATGCGATTGGGACCGAAATGCTACGTGCCGATCTTCTGCCAGCGGCGGATGCTGTAAATGTCCACAGCCTTCTTGCCGCTTACCTCGACCAGCGCATCCTGTTCTACGTCAATCAGGATGACAACCGGCAAACGCAGATTGATCAAACGACCAGCCAATTGCAGACCAATCTCTGGGCTGCCGTTCGCGGAGCGGGCACTGCACTGCCAACTCCAATTACGGCGCTGGTGCTCGCGGGCATGAACGACGTCATCAATTCGCAGGGCTACGCACAAGCCGCCTTTTGGAACCGGATTCCCCGCGCTGTGTGGTGGCTCATGGCGGGCATCGCACTTTGCTCTAACGTATTGTTTGGCTTTCGGTCGCGGGATGGCAAGGCCGCGAGGAAACTTTCTCTCGTGCTGCCGTTTGTCGTCTCTATGGCCTTCCTTCTAATCGCCGATATTGATGCTCCGCGGCATGGCTTAATCCACGTCGGTTCGCAAAACTTAGAAAATTTGGCGAAATCACTAGGGCGCTAAGGTGCGCCGCGTTGCGGATGCCGCGTGGCTGTCGTCAGATGTCCGAGTCGGGTCAAACTCGGAAGTCGGCGCTCGCAACCGCGATGTCCGCTTTTCACCCGATAGCAACCAAACTGCGGACGTCGCGGGAAGTCCGTTTCGTGCCAAAGGCGAAGTGGCAAACTCTGCGCTTGCGAGGCACCCGGCTGATTATTCGGCAATATTCCGCATTTCTTAAGAGATTGCTAACGACAATTGATGTCGGGGAAGGATTGAGCGATGTCTTCGCAATACTCGAAATGGTGGTGGCTGGGTTACTTCGGCGTTCAGACCTGGACCGCTGAAGAGCGCACGGTGCGAATAGCGTTAGGTATGTCGACGTTGCCCGTCATCATGCTCGTGTTCTTCGTTGCTGCTGTGCTGCTTGGATGGGTTGGCGTTGAGCAGCACGTTGCGGCGATTTTGGCCGGTCTAATATCGGTAGTGCCTGGATTTATTTCGGCGCGGCCGATCGCTACGCTGCTGTATCCTGATCTGTTGGGGCAAGCCGACGAAAGTGCCCGACAGCCTTTGTCGGGTTCTTGATCCACTACCGAGGTCCGTTGTGGGTCAATCGCGTCGTTTTGACCATCGACCAGCCACTTCCGGTCTACCCCGATCAACGGACATCGGCAGACCAGCCCGCCATGTCCGTTTCGTGTCATGAACAGTGCGCGTCGGCCGGCACCTCCAGGCTGTCAGCACGACGGGCACGGCGCGCCATCCTGTAATGCTTTCGCTATGGCCTCCCAATATCGCAGGGTCATTTCGTGCCCCTATGGATCGCGGCCGTGCCGATCGAATCCGGGGGGCGCCTTGTGTGCGACAGTTGTCTGTCGCCAGCGCGTTCGACGGCCACAGGTGAGGACGCTGTCGCCTCGACGGGCAGCGTGAACTGAAAAGTCATGCCCCGTCCCGTGTTGGGGCTCGCCCATAGCCGGCCGCCATGCGATTCGATTATGCGCCGACTGATCGACAGTCCCATACCGGTGCCTTGCGGCTTGGTGGTAAAGAATGCCTCGAAAATGCGTTCAGCTTCGCCGATGGAAAGCCCGACGCCGGAATCGCTCACCGAAATCGCTATTTGACCATCCTCGCATTTCTTCGATGCAACGGTCAGTTCGCCACCGGTGTCTTGCATCGCCTCGATGGCGTTGAGCATGAGGTTCATCAGAACCTGCTGCAGCTGCACGCGATCGGCTGTCGCCGTCGGCAGGCTGAGGTCGAGCCCTGTCCCGATTGAAACCGAGTTCCGATTCGCCGTTTCGTTCAGCAAAGCGGTCATCTCTCGAATGACTTCATTCAGGTCAACGGGGGCCCGTACCGGCGTCCCTCGCCGGTAAAGGGAGCGAATCCGGTCGATGATCTCCGCGGCGCGCGTCACGTCCGCGATCATCAAGGACGCAGCGTTGCACGCTTCTGTCACGTCGGGCGCACTGCGACGCAGCCATCGTGTGCACGCCTCGGCATTCAATGTGGCAGCGGCAATCGGCTGCCTGATTTCGTGAGCCAGCGACGCCGCTAGCTCTCCCACGGTCATTACCCGGCCAATATAGGCCAGGTCCGCCTCCAGTTGCCGCAGCCTCTCGCGCTCTTGCTCGGCCCGCTTGCGATCTTCAATGTCCGTCAAAGTTCCATACCATTTGCGGATCTTGCCGCGCTCATCGCGCAGCGGCACAGCTCGCACCAGGAACCAGCGGTATTCGCCATCGGCACTTCGATGGCGTGCCTCATTCTCGAAAGGCTCACCGCTGACCAGCGACCGCTGCCACCTGGTCACGTGTTTGTCGACGTCATCAGGATGGAGCGCAGACTGCCATCCGGCTCCTGAAGTGTCTTCCACGGACAGTCCTGTATAGTCCACCCATTGTCGATTTGCCCAAGCGCTGCCTCCATCGGGCGAGGTTGTAAATGCCATGGTCGGTATCGCCTCGATCACGTCGAGCAGTTCTTTTTCACTCCGGCGGGAGATCTCCTCGGCCATCCTGCGTTCGGCCCTCTCGCGGGCTTCGCGCAGCGCGCGCTGCACCGAGGGCATCAGCCTCGCCAGCCGCGTCTTCAGAATGTAGTCGGTCGCCCCGATTTTGAGCGCTTCGATCGCCACTTCTTCACCGAGCGTACCGGAAACAAAGATGAAAGGCAGATCGGGGCGTTCACTTTGCGCAAGCTTCAATGCGGAAAGACCGTCGAACGAAGGAAGCTGGTAATCCGCGAGAATCAGGTCGATTCCACTGTTCTCGAGAGCGGCCACGAACTCGGCGCGAGTTTGGACGCGGATTGTTTCGCAGACGAAATGATCTGTTTCAAGGATCCCTTGAATGAGCTCCGCGTCATGGGCGTCGTCCTCCAGCAACAAAATTCGGAGAGGAGTCTTTATGCCGGCTTCTTCATGCCCGGCTGCGACTTTCGCGGTCGTCTTGCGTTCGGCTCGCTCATCGGCCTCGCGCAGCGCGCGCCGCACTGAGGGCACCAATCTCGACATTCGCGTCTTCACAACATAATCGGTCGCCCCGATTTTAAACGCTTCAATCGCCACTTCCTCGCCGAGCGTGCCGGAAACGAAGATGAAAGGCAGATCGGGGCGGGCGCTTGACGCAAGCATCAATGCGGAAAGGCCGTCGAACGAAGGAAGCGTGTAATCCGCAAGAATCACGTCAATTTCAACGTCTTTGAGAGCGGCCACGAACTCGGCGCGAGTCTGGGTACGGGTTATTTCACAGACGAAATGATCGGCTTCAAGGAACTCTTGAATGAGTTCCGCGTCATGGGCATCGTCCTCCAGCAACAAAATTCGGAGAGGAGTCTTCACGTTCGCTTTCTCACGCTGCCCGGCGGCGGCTCGTTGATGACCGCCCAGAAAACGCCGAGTTCCTTGACCGCATTGACAAACTCATGAAAATCGACGGGCTTTACGACGTAGGCGTTCACCCCGAAGTTGTAGCTTCTTATCTTGTCTTTCTCTTCGTGCGATGATGTCAGCACCACCACCGGTATCATCTTCAGGCGCTCGTCTGCCTTCACTTGCTGCAAGACCTCCAATCCATCGATCTTCGGTAGTTTCAGATCGAGCAGCATGACGGCGGGATTTTCGTTCGGGCGAGCGTGAAATTCCCCGTGACAATAGAGGTAATCCAGAGCTTGCTGTCCGTCGCGGGTAACCACGACCTCATTGGCGAGGTTAAATTCCCCCAGCGCGGTCAGCGTAAGCTCCACGTCGTTCGGGTCGTCCTCGACGATCAAAATGCGTCCCAGTTCGTTCATGGCGTGCTCCCAGTCCTTTCCGTCGCATCTTGTGCGTTCGGGAGTGAGAAATAGAAAGCGGCGCCTTCATCTACCGCTCCCTCGGCCCGGACCTTCCCGCCATGGCGGTGGATGATGCGCTGAACGGTAGCCAGTCCTATTCCGGTGCCTTCAAACTGTTCGGCAAGATGAAGACGTTGAAAGACGCCGAACAACTTATTCGCATACTGCATGTCGAAGCCAGCGCCGTTGTCCCGCACGAACACCTCGACTTCATCCTTGTTTCCGTCCACGCAGCCAATCTCGATTTCGCTCCGTGGTCGGATGCGTGTGAATTTGACTGCATTCGAAACAAGATTGACCACGACCAGCTTCAGCATGGAACGGTCTCCGTAACAGACCGGCAGCGCGCCAATCTTCCACGCAATATCCCGACCCTTGGTGTCGCGACCGACCTCCGCGACGACCTCCTTGACAACCTGCTGCAGGTCCACTGCCGTCCTTCTGGTCTCGGTCCGCCCGAGCCTGGAAAACGCCAGCAGATCGTCGATCAGGTTACCCATTCTTTTTGCTGACGCGAGAATTGTTTGTATGTACCGGCAACTCTTGTGATCGAGCGAAGAATATGCCTGTTTTTGCAGCAGCTCCGAGTACCCGGCCAGATGGCGAAGGGGCGCGCGCAGGTCGTGGGACACCGAGTAGGCAAACGATTCCAATTCCTTGTTGCTCGCCTCGAGTTCCGCAGCCCGCTTCGCAAGCTCGTGGTTGAGGCTTTTTATTTCGTCCTCTCGGCGAGCCCGCTGCTCCACTTCAACCTGAAGGCGGTCTCCAGTCTGACGAAGACTGTCCTCTACTCGGCGTCGAACAGCGCTGAATGAGGCGACAATTCCCGCCCATACGACGAAAATGAAAAAGTAAGGTAGATCTCTGGTGGAAATGTCGAAGGAGTAGAGCGGCTCCGTAAAGAAGTAGTCGAAGCAGGCCGAAGACAATAGAACGGCCAGCACGGAAGGCCCGGGTCCCGCATACCAGGTGGTGAAGGCGATGGCCACGGCAAGAACCGGCAGTTCCACTTGTCGGAACTGGTAATGTTGCAATGCGAACGCGACCCCAAGTGCGATCGCGACGGCAACGACTGAAAAGCCGTAGCGCAGGATCGGTGACTCAATTCTCTGAAATTCTCGGTTCCAGTAAGCCAGGCTACGCCTCACTCAGACATGGGTGGTCCTTCTGCAAGCTCGGACATGATGACCCTTTTCCTCCGATGGCTGCCGGAAGCGGGCGCAACGCGGCGGCCAACCGATGTGAGAATGTGAATGTAAATGCAATTGAGGTCCCTCTCGTCAAGGCACCGGAGACTTTGACGCGTTCCGTGGCGGCCTCTGCAAAGGACCAATGCAGCGTCCTCATGAAGGGCGTAGGCCGACAGCTCCATCCGAGGATCCCTCGCTTCGGCAGCCGCTTTATCGCCGGCATCAACCCGATCGCCGCCACGGCCGGTGCCTATGGCGTCACGGGTCCTGACCCGGAGCGAGCCCCGCAAGCCGCCAGCGAGGGCTGGTCACAAACTTCGGCGTACTCTTCGGCGGGTTTTACGGTATAGGATTCACGCTCCGCCTGCCACTCGAAATCGGGCTGATGTCGCGCGCGCACGGAGAGCTATGCGCTCGATCAGCGCCCGGCGCTTCCAAGCGACTTCTGCTTTGCCCCAATGAACGGAAATTGCGATACGTGGTGCCGAGTCCGTTTTGTGCCATGCACAGAAGTGGCGCGACTTATCGCATCACGATCCCGGCGCACACCACACAAAGGGTAAAGCCGCACTGACGTGCCCTATCGGCGGAGATCGAAGACCGGAGGATTGCGAATTGCGTTTGACCCGCAGGATTGACCCTGGAAAAAATCAAGGATGGGCAGGTTAGTTGCAAGATTCTCCTTTAAGGGAGGTTGCTATGAAACAAGTCGGCTTGAAACACACATTCTTGATTGCCGCCGTTGAGTAGGTGCAGCTAGAGCCTGCCACCACCGCGTGCTGGTGAACGCACGTCTGGCGCTAATAGGCTGTCTGCAGTAAGACGCTGCACGTACAGTAGCGTCGCGGGGCTGTAGTCTGTGCGTTCGCCGCTGCGTTCGCGCCGCCGTCGACTGTTCAACCCTCGCGCTTCCAAGCGCCGCAGCATAAAAATTGTTGCATTGCGCTGACCATCCAGAAAACGCGCGGTTCACGCGACTCCAGACGAGCGTGAGTCAGTTCCAGCTATGAATATGGATGAGTGGCTGTGGTGAAATCCCCACTCTCGTGCTCGTCTCAAATGGAATCCATCTACGCCTGAAAGCTTTATTCAACGTCGCACCGAGGGCTGTGTCTGGTTGGCGACTATTGACGAAGCTCAAGATTTTTCCGGATTTTCTTCGACCGGCACCGTTTCCGGTTGAGCTGCCGGGAACCAATCAGACGTTGCCACGTTCGCTTTGCAAGTTCTGCCGCAAGGAACTTGTCTTCGCTGGTGCGATAAACAACCAAGCTGGAGGAAAACTCATGGACGGACTGATCTATCTCGTAGGGCTGATTGTAGTGGTCATGGCGATACTATCGTTCTTGGGCCTCCGATAAGGACGACCACAATGACTGTCGAAGCTGTCGTGCTTCCCGATGAGGAAGCTGTGGTGATTGCCGATCAAGAAGACAGCTATCTGCGCTGGACGCCTGTGATCGTCGGTGCGTTCTGCGCCGTCGCCTTCTCATTTATCCTTGTTGCGTTTGCCGTGGCTGTCGGGCTGGGTGTCAGTTCGACGTCTCCCACGTGGCGCGATACATCCGTCGCCCTGGTCCTTCTTTCAGGTTTGTATCTGATCTTTCAGTCCATCGTCAGTTTCGGCATTGGCGGCTACATAGCAGGCCGGGCCAGACGAACGGTCGAGTTGCCACGAACCGAGGAAGTCGAAAGGCGTGACGGACTTCACGGCTTGGCCGCCTGGGCTCTGGCGGTCCTGCTGGGAGCGGCCTTGGCAGCCCTCGTCGGCGTCTCAAGCTACAACCGCCCATCGGCGCAGACCGCGAACGCGACCGCAGCAGAACCGCTCCTGAGTTATGAACTCGATCGACTGTTTCGGAGTGATCGGCGGCCTCCGAACGTCGACCTGAGTTCCGAACGGGCCGAGGCCGGACGAATCCTACTGACAGCATCAAGCCACAGCGGCGTGAGTAACGATGACAGGGCTTACCTCGTTCAGCGGGTTGCCGCCGTCACGGGGCTTTCGCAGCCTGATGCCGAGCGCCGGGTCGATTCCGCGATTGCGAATGCCAAGACGGCAATCGACCGGTCACGTCACAGTGCAATCATTCTGGCGTTTTCGGTGGCAGCCGCCACGCTGCTCGGAGCTGTTGTCGCTTGGGCATCGGCATGCGCCGGAGGCCGACATCGCGATGGCATGGCGGTACCCGACTGGATGTCGCACTCCAATAAAATCGGCGGCAAACGAGCCGTTGTCCCGTAGTTGGCGAACAATACAGCTCCGCTGACCGCGCCAACCCACGGGCGCGTCTTCAGATGATCGGGCAAAGGACGAAGCAGCGTCGCCCCGGCTCAAGTGGGATCGGGACGCCCGCGTCCCCCGTCAGTCGGGGATCACCGGTATGGCTTGAGATGCATCTCAGCACTAACACCAGCAACCCGTCAAAATTGGCTTGTCGTGCCGGCGATCGCCCCGCTCGTCCCAGCCGTGACAAAAGTCAGCGACGAACAATATGTCCAGAGAAGTAGGATCAGGAGGAACGGCGCCAGCGCCTCGCCCACCAGTTCTTCGTTGGTGGGCGGGAGGGCGTGCGCTACCCGGAGCAGCTCGAAGCGACGACCGTCCGCTGAGGGCATGCGCATCCCGGACACGAATTCCTGTCCAGCGCGCAAACGAGTGAAGGACAAGTCATGACAGAAGGTATCAAGGACAAGATCGTCGTCATCTCCGGCGCCAGCAACGCCTTCGGAGAAGCCGCCGCGCGTCACCTCGCCCGCGAGGAGCCAAGCTCGTCCTGGGCGCGCAGTCGCGACCGAACTGCCAAATAGCATCACCGAGCCCGATCTCGCCGCGAGCGTCGCGAACTCTACGAACGTGTGGCGATATCCGCCGACTCTTTCGCAAATATGGTAGCCAGCCGGACGACGTCGACATCAACGAAATCCTGTTCCGGCCGACCAAACAGGAACTCTGAGCAGGTAAGTTGCGTAAAGCGCCTGAGATTGGCGAGTTCAAAGGAAGATTATCATGGGGGCGAACAAGCCGGTAGACACCGCACGGATGGGCTCGTCGAAACTGCGTCGCTCAATCGAGAGACTAGGACCGTATCAATCGTTGGTGTTGCTGTTGATACCCGTCAGTATTGTAGAGCCACTAAAGCTGATTGCGGTAGCCATTGCGGGTCAAGGTCATTGGATCACAGGTACGGCGGCGCTTATCATCGCATATGCCGCCAGTCTTCTCGTCGTGGAGCGACTGTTCAGGATCGTCAAACCCAAGCTGATGACCTTGCGCTGGTTCGCCAGCATGTCGAATCGGTTTACCGCTTTGCGCGGGAAAGTTGTTGGACGGTTTCGCTGAGCCTAAACGAAAACCCGGCATCATCTGAACGGCTTAAGCTCTGCACAGAGGCACAAGACGGACGGAACTGACGGTCGTCAATGCATTCTCGCGCTGATGGTGTCTATTTGACGGACGCGTTGCCAATTCGGCTCGGCTAAAGACCAGAGCGGTGTACGACATGCAGATGACTCAGTGGGCTCCCAGCTTGGCGGTTCCGGTCTCACCGGATCGCGATCACATCCGCGGTCCGGACAAGGCACCGGCCGTGTTGCTTGAGTACGGCGACTATCAATGTCCCTATTGCGGCGCCGCGCATCCGATCGTCAAGGCGGTGCAGGAGCAGATGGGGAATGACCTTCAATTCGTGTTCCGGCATTTTCCCTTGATGACGGTCCATCCGCTGGCGGAGTTGGCGGCAGAGGCGGCTGAGGCCGCAGGCGCGCAAGGCAAATTCTGGGAGATGCACGATATGCTTTATGAGAACCAGGACCAATTGGATGCTCCTGCGTCTCTCATGGAGTTTGGGGTGGCTGTCCGGCTCGATACCGAGCGCTTCGCGGACGAGCTTGTGCGGCACGTTCACGCCGGCAAGGTGCGGGACAACTTGCTCAGCGGCGTTCGCAGCGGGGTTCAAGGCACGCCGACGTTCTTCATCAACGGCCGGCGTCATGACGGGTCGTGGAACCTCCCGAACTTGCTTGCTGCCCTGAAAGCTTCAGCTGCCGGGCGCAAGGCCGCATGAAGCGCTGGTCCTGCAAAACGTTGGCCGCTGTCGAGCAAGTATCACTGATGCGAAGCAAGGCGGCACCTTGGCCGTGCAGGTGGGCCTTCGTCTTCTGCGCGGGAATGGTCATCTCCCGAAGCCTGCGGTAAGGTTTGATGACTCTTCGGGGATCCGCTGGGGCCATCGCCGGTATGATTTTCAACAACTACCGTCGAGAAGACTCGATCGGCACCGCCGGGTGTGCCTGTACGATCGATTTTGCTTACCTCCCGGCCTCATGGGCTGCGGGTCATGATTTTGAAAACGCATTGGACGAAAACGCATTGGACTTTGCTTTGCGTCGTGTTGCTGGGGTTGCCGGCGAGCGCACCAGCCAGAGGTGAAGATTACCCCTCAAGGGCGATCACGATCGTGGTTTCGCTCGCGGCCGGGAGCGGCATGGACGCGATAGCGCGTCTCTATGCGGAGAAACTGTCGGAAGCGTTCGGCAAGCCGGTCATCGTGGAAAACAAGCCCGGCGCAGCGACAACGCTGGCTGCCAATCTGGTCGCGAAGGCGTCCCTGGACGGCTACACGCTGGTCGCGCTGACCAGCATCGCGTTGTCGATCAATCCGATATTGTTCAAACACCTTAATTACGACCCGCAAGACTTCACGCCGATCTCGCTCTATGTGAAGTCACCGTTCGTTCTGGTGATTAATCCCTCGCTGCCCGCCAAGACGCTTTCGGAGTTCGCCGAACTCGCCAGAAAGGCAAACCCGCCGCTGAGCTATGCCTCGATCGGTACGGGTTCGGTGCAACACATGTGGATGGAATTTGCCAAGAAGCGGCTCGGCTTCGACGCAACGCATGTGCCGTATCGCAGCACGCCCGAGTCGGTCACGGATCTGATGGGCGGCCGCGTAGCGGCGAGCTTCCTCGAGGCCGGCCTCTCAATACCCCTGATCAAGGAAGGAAAGCTGCGCGCGCTCGCGGTTTCTTCGGCGCAACGATTGCCGCTGCTTCCGGATGTGCCGCCGTTCGCCGAGGCATCGGGCGCCGCGGACTACGAAGGTGTGTCCTGGCACATGCTGCTGGTGCCTTCAAAGACGCCCCAGCCGATCATCGACCGGCTTCATGCAGAGATGAAACGCATCATGGAGGCGCCCGAGATGCGGGCGAAAATCGCCGCGCTTGGCCTGATCCCGAACGATTCGCCCTCGATCGAAGACATGCGCAGGTACATTAAGTCCGAGCAGCTGAAATGGGGGGCGATGGTGAAGCAGCTCGGGCTCGAAGGCTCGCAGTAGAGGGGCGTCCATGGACGCGGTGGGCGCACCCGGCGCCTTGCAAACGGCAGGGTGCCGGTAGCCGTCGCCATTAGCATCGATGATCGTGTTGGTGGCGTTCGCGCCAGCCAGGGAAGCTGGATTTTGCCGCGTTCGGAAGTAGCCATCTCATTCGCTGGCGGCCTGCCCCGCGTCGGCAACGTCCAGATCCGCCGCCTTGAGCAACGGAAGGGGTTGGTCGCCAAGCATCGCCTCGACGATGACATTGCGAGCCGCCGCGACGTCGAGCGCGTGCTGTGCGATCAGGTCGCTGCATTCGGCGACAATCTGATCCGCATCCTGCATGAACTTGAGTTGCTTAAAGCGATCGTGCCGGTGCAACCCCATGCTCTCGCCGACGACTTCGAGAATGTTGATGATGCGGAACGGCCAATCGCGCTCGTGCGCGCATAGCTCGCGATGATCCGAACGATAGACTGCAACGAGCGCGTCGACGGACGCATCGCAGGCCGCCTGAAGTTCATCGAGCTGCAGCTTGCGTTTGAACGCGGGAAGAACACCGACGTTGACACTCTGCAGACCGACCGTGGGTTGTTTGAGGTCGACCAGCTCGATACTAGTACCCGGAATCATAAGTCACTAAGACGGCGTCCCTTGACGCGGCGCTGGTGGACTTTGGATTTTGTCCAGACGAACGGCTCCGCGTCTTTGTTGTAGGCTTTGATAAAAGCATTAATGTGCTGCTTGAGTTGCTCGACGGAGGTGAACGATGCGCCGGTCAGCGACTGGCCCTGCAAAATGGAAAACCAGCCCTCGACCTGATTGAGCCACGAGGCGCGTGTCGGCGTAAAGTGGAAAGTTACAAGCGGGTGGCGTTTCAGCCATTCGTCGTTTTTCTGGTGCGTATTCAGATTGTCGAGGATGACCTTGAGCCGTGCCTTTGGATAGGCGGCGACGACGTCATCCATGAAGTCGAGAAATTCCTTGCGGCGACGGCGTTTCTTGTGTGCGGCCCGGACCTTGCCGGTGGCAACCTCAAAAGCGGCAAACAGGGTTGTCGTGCCATGCCGCTTGTAGTCGTGGCTTTGCCCGGTCAGGGCGCGTCCGTTCGGCAGTTTCAGGTAACCCTGCGCCCGTTCCAGTGCCTGGATCGACGGTTTCTCATCGACGCACAGGACAATCGCGTTCTTCGGCGGCGCCAGATAGAGGCCGACCACATCGGCGGCCTTTGCCGCAAAATCCGGGTCGTTGCTCTCGCACCAGCTTTTGCGTCCGGCCAGATCGATCTTCTGCTTGCGCAGCGATCGCCAAATATACTGCACATTGACGTCGCCCAACGACCGCGCGATCAATGGCCCGTTCCAGCGTGCAAAACCCTTAGGTGGCGGCTGGTCGAGAACCTTGCGAATGCGCTGGTCGGTCGCCTCGCCGTAGATCGGCGGGGTGCCGGGTCGCAGCCGATCCTCCAGCCCATCAAGGCCTTCGCGCGCGTAACGGATACGCCATAAGCTGACCGTGGTCGGCGTCGTCTCCAGATCGCGGGCGATCTCCCGTGTCGCGTGCCCGTCGGCCGCCTCCAACACGATCCGTATCCGCAACAGCTGCCGCTGTTCGGTGCTGCCGGCGCGCAAGCGCGCCTCAAGAACCGCACGATCTCCCGGCCGCAGCCGGACTTTCATGGCATCGCTTATCATGCCATCTTGAATCACGCGGCAACGCCGCACGATAGTGCAAATATGACTCAGTTACTTCGGATAGTGGGTACTAGGGATCGCCTGCAAGATTTTTACGGCCGCTTCAACAATACCGGACACGCCCGGGTGCCGGTGCAAGGCGACCCGCATCTTGACCTGCCGGTGCAACAGTGGCGCCAGCTGAGCGAGCCGGCCGTGGAGAAACCGCAAAAACGGTGTCATCTCGAACGGCCGCGAGCCGATCTGGCGTTCAATTGTCGGAAGCGTCGTCTCGTTGAACTGGACGTAGCAACTCGGGCACCAGGAGATCACCTGGCCAGACTTCGAGTGCGACATCTTCTCAATCGTGTTCGCGCCCATGCGCCCCGACATCTCGACGTCGCCTGCACGAAGCTGGGAGACGCCGCAGCAATGGGTCGGCCCGCCCATCACCTGGTAGGTAATGCCAAGCGCATCCATGATATCGAGGGCAAGTAGCGCGATGTGCGGCGTCTTGAGCACGTTGCAGCCGGTGTAGAAGACGAAATCCGGGGCCTCCATGGGTTTTGAGACTGACGCCGATTTCTGGCCGAGGCGCTCCAGCATCGCGTCTGTCAGTTGCAAACGCGAGAGCGTGGTCACATCCCGGCTAGTCTCGCGAAACCGCGCAACGCCTCGGCGCCGACGCTCCGGCAGCTCATTCTCGTTTTTCGCGATCGCGACGCGCGCCATGGCCAGCAGGAAGCGCGGGTTGACGCCGTAATCGCACGCCCGGATGCAATCCCCACTCAGCATGCAGGACGCCGCCCATTTGCGCGAGGTCTCGGGACCCTCCCCGGTGCGCACGATGTCCAGGATCCCGCCAATGATGTCGGTGGAGCTCGAATGCGAGACGCCGGCAGGGCTTACGCTCGGGCAAACCTCGACGCATTTGCCGCACCTCGTACAGGCGTCGAGCATCTTCTCAACGCGAGCGTCCAGAGCGGTCTCGAAAGTGATGTCGGTCATCAGCTGCAGATCCAGCTTCTTAGCCGATGCGCCAACTGCGCGCAGGCTTGATCTTGACATTCGAAGCTTAGCCCACGCGCAACGAGGCGTAAATGGCAAGCTCTCATGTACCGACCGGACACACAGTCGCGGTTGCCGCGCAAGGATTAGCCGATCGGCCGCGAGCGGCTTGAAATTCTTGACCGAGGCTCACGAAGCTGGAACCGACGCGAAGGATTCCGCATTGGTTTTGTGCGGGTCACGAATGGAATGGTTGCAGGCACGGCCGCGTGTACAAAAAAGGCTCTTCTAGGTACAGGCTATGCCAAGGAGCTGACAAATGGGAAAGCACCTTTGTTTGCTTTGTGGCGCACTAGCTGCGATCACAATCCTGCATTTTAGTGCATTTGCGGAGACGGCCAAGCCAGACGCGACAGCCACCCCTCCTGCTGCCATTTCCGCACCACTCAAAACAAACGGACAAAGCTCGAAGAAAACCGCGAAGGATTGCGACGATGAATGGAGAGCCGACCAAGACGAAATGATGAAACACGATATGACTGAAGAGTCTTACGTCGAACAGTGCAGCGTGGCAGACGACGTACCGGCTATGCCCTCGGAAACGAAGACGAACGCCGCTCCGTCGGCCGCACCCAAATAGGTCCGCTGGCCGACAGAGGACAGTCGCAGCTCATGCGGCAAGCGCTCGAAACCAGGGACAAGGGGATCAACTCTGTGCGAGCGCCAATTCCGGACGGCCATTTATGACACGTTTTGCGTTCTAATACTGTTCGCGATGAGATAAACGTCTCTAAGCTGGAAAGGCGCGACAAGGTTTTATCCCGCAAATCGCAATTGGTGTGCTGATGTTCAAGCATGTCACTGTCGATCCGGCTCGCCGCGCGCTATTGGGCGCTGCGGGAGCGTTCATCCTGCAAACGGTGCTACGACCGTCAACCGCATTAGGTCAGACGGGCGCTGGCTCCAAGATGAAAATCGGCATTATCGGCGCGGGCCATATCGGCGGCACCATCGGCGAGCTCTGGGTCAAGGCCGATCATCCGGTCTTCTTCTCCTCACGTCATCCGGAGGAATTGAAAGACCTCGTTGCACGCCTTGGCCCTTTGGCCCAGGCCGGCACCGTCGATCAGGCGATTGCCTTTGGCGATGTCGTTTTCATCGCTGTGCCTTACGGCGCACTGCCGGAGATCGGGAGACATTACGGCACATCACTTGCTGGCAAGATCGTGCTCGACGCCGACAATGCCGTGGCGAGCCGCGACGGCGCTATCGCAGACGAGGCCGAGCGCGATGGCATCGGAGTTACTTCGCAGAAATATCTGCCGGGCACCCGGCTGGTGCGTGCCTTCAACACGCTCAGCTACATGATCTTTGCACGCGAAGCGAACCGTCCTGCCCCCAGGCTCGCGGTACCGATTGCCGGTGACGATCCGGAAGCCGTGCAAGTTGCGGCGGGCCTGGTGCGTGACGCCGGCTTCGATCCGGTGGAGATCGGTAAGCTCGCTGATGCACGGCGCTTCCAGCGCGGCGCGCCAGGATATGGCCAGAATGTGAGCGCGGCTGAACTCAAGCAGAAACTGTCGCTGACGCCATGACGGCTCTAGAGGGCTGGCTGCAGCGCGCGGTGCCTGCGACAGCGCGAGAACGTTCGGCGGCGCTGTGGTCGTTCGCTTATTTCTTTGCGCTGCTTGCCGGCTACTATGTGTTACGTCCGCTGCGCGACCAGATGGGCATCGCCGGCGGCGTCAAAAACCTGCCGTGGCTCTTCACCGCCACGTTTCTCAGCCTGCTGGTCGCCCAGCCACTCTACGGCGCGCTGGTGGCGAGATTGCCGCGGGTCAGGTTCATCCCAATCGTCTACCATTTCTTTGTCGCCAACCTGGCCCTGTTCTGGGTGCTGCTGACGTTAGACATGGAAAAGGTGATCGTCGCGCGGGTCTTTTTTGTCTGGGTCAGCGTATTCAACTTGTTTGCGGTGGCGGTGTTCTGGTCGTTCATGGCCGATCTGTTTACCGCGGAGCAAGGCAAGCGGCTGTTCGGGTTTATTGGCGCCGGCGGCACCGCTGGAGCGCTCCTCGGTCCTGTCGTCACGATCTGGCTTTCAAAGCCGCTCGGCCCGGTCAATTTGCTGATCGCGGCCGCCGCCCTGCTCGAAGCGGCCGTGTTCTGCGTTCATCGCATCGAACGCGTGGCGGAGGCGCCGACAGCAATGGATCCGCGGCGGCAACCTGTTGGAGGTGGCGCCATCGCGGCATTGCCCGAATTGATCCGCTCGCCTTATCTCCTGGGTGTGGCCACCTGGGTCAGCCTGCTTTCGTTCGGCGCGACGATTGCCTATTTCGCTCAGGCCAACATCGTCTCGGCGACGATCCATGACGCGGCAACGCAAACACGCTTGTTTGCAGGTATCGATCTCGCGGTGGGCCTGCTCAGCCTGGCGACACAGGTCTTTGCCACCGCGAAATTCCTCAAGCGATTCGGTACCGGGATCTCGGCCGCAGCGCTGCCGGCTGTTTATATCGCCGGCTTCGCAGCGGTGGCGATCGCACCGAGCCTGTCCGTGGTGGTGACACTCCAGGTCACGCAACGCTGGATGAACTTCGCCATCGCAAATCCGGCACGCCAGGTATTCTTTACTGTGGTTGGGCGCGAGGAAAAGTATAAAGCCAAAAATCTGATCGACGTGGTGATCTATCGCGGCTCGGATGCGTTGTATGGCTGGGTATACGACAGCCTGCAGGCGCTGGGGTTGAAGCTTGGCGCTATCGCGCTTTGCGCGCTTCCCGTCGTCGCGGGCTGGCTCATTATCTCAATTGCGCTGGGGCGAACGCAGGAACGTCTCTCAACGAAAAGCGACGACGAAGGAGCGCTGAGATGCCAATCCGGATAACCCGCCGGGACTTCGCCGCACTCGCCGGCGGATTTCTGGTATCGCCCAAAGCCATTGCTCAAACCGACACACCGCTTATCACGCGTGCAATTCCTGGCAGCGACGAGCGCATTCCTGCAGTTGGCCTTGGTACGGCTTATGTTTTCGACCAGGATGACGAAGCGACACGGAGCAAGGCCACTGCAGTCATACAGGCTCTGATCAGGGGTGGCGGACGGCTCATCGACACGGCCTCGACCTATGGCGATGCCGAAAGCGTACTGGGCGAGGTCACCGCAGCTACCGGCTTGCGCGACAAGCTTTTCATCGCCACCAAGCTCGAGTCGCCCGACGCCCGGGAACTCAAGCGGTCGTTGGCCCGACTCAAGACCGAAAGGATCGATCTGCTGCAGCTCCACAATGTCAGGAGCAGGCAACAATCTCTCGAACGCTTTCGGGATTGGAAGGGACAAGGCGTTTGCCGTTATGTCGGCATCACTTCAACATTTCGCGGCGACTATCCCGCGGTCGAGGCCGTGCTCAAACGGGAGAAGCCTGATTTCGTCCAGATAGACTATTCACTCGATAACCGCGGGGTTGAGAAGAGCATCCTGCCACTGGCCGCCGAAGTCCGGGCCGGCGTGCTGACCGCATTGCCTTTCGGCAACGGCAGATTATTCCGGGCAGTGCACGGCAAGGAATTGCCGGACTGGGGCCGGGTGTTCGCGAATTCCTGGGGACAGTTTTTCCTGAAATTTTTGCTCGGCGACCCGCGTGTGACCGCGGTGATCCCCGGGACCGGCGATCCCGTCCACATGACGGACAACGCTGGTGCGATGCGCGGCCCGTTGCCCGATCCTGATCAACGTCGTCGAATGATCGAGTTCGTCGATTCGCTCTGATCAATGATCGATTTGCCAACATTAACGTGTGGCTGACCGACTTCACCTTGCATCAAAGCGCGAAGAACAACAGCCTGCCTCGACAATCGGACATCCCGGAATGTCTCGTGTAGTGCACACGCGTCATTCTATTCGATGACCTCATCTGCCCGTGCGAGCAGCGACGGCGGCACCACGAGGCCGAGCGCCCTGGCCGTCCCAAGATTGATGGTCAATTCTTATTTTGTCGGGGTCTGCACCGATAAATCGCCGGGCTTCTCACCCCTGAGGATGCGATCAACATAGCCGGCCGCGCTTCTGAAGAGGTCGAGTACATCCGTTCCGTACGCGATCAATCCGCCGTCGACGACAAAGATGCGCCGCGGATAGATCGCGGGTACGCGATGGCGTGCGGCAAGTTCAATGATCCGGACCCGATGCTCCGCGGTGAAGGGGTCGGATATCACGCTAAGGCCACCGCCTGGTCTCTCGCTGATGGCTTTGACGGCGTTGTCGATATCGCGATCGTCATGGACGGGCGACTCGATCATCTCCATTCCAAGTGACGTCGCGGCAGACTGAAGCGATGGAAGGTATGGCGAAAACGACATCGTTTGCGGGTTG
This sequence comes from uncultured Alphaproteobacteria bacterium, assembly GCA_963761895.1. GTDB lineage: Bacteria > Pseudomonadota > Alphaproteobacteria > Rhizobiales > Xanthobacteraceae > Bradyrhizobium. Next base: position 2,074,141 of record CAVXIL010000003.1, on the reverse strand, counting down.
TAGATGACGGCGACGCGATTGATGGGCGGCGCGATTTCCTTCAGATCCTGAAGCCATTTCTCGCCCACGGTGAAATCAACAAAGCTGAAACCGGTCACGTTGGAGCCGGGATGGGCAAGGTTGGCGACAAATCCCTGGCCGAGCGGATCAGTCACCTGCACGAACACGATCGGAAGCGTCGCGGTTTCATGGCGCAGGGCGGCGACCGCAGGCGTTGTATTCGCGGGGATGACGTCGGACTTGAGGCCGACCAACTCTGCGGCATAAGCCTGGAAACGTTCGGGAGTCCCACTGGCCCAGCGATATTCGAAGCGGGCATTCCTCCCATCGATCCAGCCTAGTTCCCTGAGCCGTCCGGTGAAGGCCTTCTGGAAGGTTTGTGCTTCCGGATTCGTCGAGTCAAATCCCATAAGCACGCCGATCCGGCGCATCCGCTCAAGCTGTTGGGCGCGTGCCAACCGCGCCGCCGCAGTCGCCGTTCCGCCGAAAAGCATGATGATGAGGTCGCGCCGCCGCATGTGTGCCGCCGCTCGAAAGACACCTTCCGGGACAGCCGAAGCTTATCACTTAAAGACCCGTCAGGGAGCGGGAACTGGCTATCTGCCAGGCTTCGGTGGCGACGCGCCTCATCGCGGCGCAAACAAAACGCAGGGATCAGAGCTGTTCGCCGCTCGATGGCGCGGTCGACGAATGTCTGCTCGGCCCAAAGCGGAAGTGGCTGCGCTGGAACGGCATGTCCGTGCCCTCCATAACAGACATCGTCAGGCCGCTCCGCCAGGTCCGTTTCGTGCCAAAATCGGAAGTCGGGGCATACTTCGTATGCGTCATGCCATGGATCACCAACTATTGGACAAGAGGAAGCCTGATCCGAAACGACGCGCCGCCGTGATCCCGATTTTTTGCCCATATCGAACCATTGTGCGCCTCGATAATGGTGCGCGCGATAGACAACCCCATGCCCATCCCTTCCGCCTTGCTGGTGAAAAATGGTTCGAAGACCTCTTTAAATTTGTCTTCGGGAATGCCCGATCCTCGATCAGACACGGATAACTCGGCAAACTCCTCGACGCGCGAAGTCCGAATGGTGATGATGCGATTTTCGCTCGGCGTATCCTTCATCGCGTCGATCCCGTTCACGACAAGGTTCAGAATGACTTGTTGAAGTTGAATGCGGTCGCCAAGGATCGGAAGCGCATCCGGTGTGACCAAACTAATCAGCTCAACCTTTCGTCTGCCGGCAGGAGAAAAAATAACTCCAATCGTTTCGTGGACAACGTCATTTAAGTCGAAGTTTTTCAGTTCAAAAGGTGCTTTCTTCAGCAGGCTCCTCATCCTCAGGATGACTTCGCTGGCGCGTCGGTCATCCTGCAAAATATCCTTCACGATATCCTTGAGTTCAGCGATATCGGGGTTCGATGATTTCAGGATCGCGTCTGCGGTTTCGGCGTTGGTCAGAATAGACCCAAGCGGCTGGTTAATTTCGTGCGCGATTGAGGCGGTCAGTTCGCCAGCGGTCGAGAAGCGCATGACACGGGCCAGTTCCGCCATGCGCAGCCGCGACTGCACTTCGGCAAGTTGACGCCGACGATGCTCACGTAGGAGGGCCGTGATAAGCCCGGCCTGCAAGAGAATAACGGCGGCGACCAGCGCGATTTGCCACGAATAACGCTCCCACACCGTTGGCTCCCGAAACAAGACTTCGCTTCCGGGAGGAAGACTTTCTTCGCTGACATTCCATCGCTTTAGTTCTCGCCAATCATATACCGGTTTAGTGAAATTGCCGACCACCACAGGAATATCGGATGCGTTCTCTCCCTTGAGGATACGCAAGGCCAGCCGCCCCGCTTGTTCTCCGATGGGAAGAGATGAAACGACGAGGCCGCCGATTGCGCCAAAACCAACGAAATTCGCCGTGCCGGTTACAATCGGGCGATTGGCTACCTTGGCGATAGCGGCAACCGCGTCGCGCGGAAGGAAATCCACTCCAGCACCATCAATTGTAAGAGTGGTATAGGCAATTGCGGATTGGGGCGGCAATGTAGCCGTGCGTTGCTTCAGTTCCGTCATTGCAAGCCCGGTCAAATCAACCAATTCCAGATTGCTTTTCTTGAGGTCTTGAATTTCGGCAAGAAAACCTCTGAAGAAAGTATTTTTTTCCAGCGGATCACCGACGAGCACAATTTGCTTGAGGTTGGGCACGACAAGTCGAGCGGTCGAGACCATGTCCCGAAGGGTCAGCCGCATGATATGCCCGGTCACGTTGGGAACAGATTTCATGCGAGCGGCGGCATCGTCATCAACCGCCGCAAAAACAACGGGAACGTCGGGCCATAATTCTGGTCTTAACGACAAGACTAAATCCAGCGCCCGGGCCCCATTAACGACAATGACTCCGACCGGTATGTTCCGGTATTTCTCGATCAAGAACGCGCGGACGGATTTTTCATAGGCTGGACCCGGAATACGAGCGAGATCAAGGTTGTCGGCATACACGGTGATTGCTGGGCCGGGGTCTGCGGTCAAAATTGAGCGCAAAGCGTTGGACATGTCGAAATTCCAAACCCGGCTTTGATTTTCCTGATCAATCAACAACACCGAGCGCGGCAAAGCGGCTCCCGTTCTGGCGTAGGAGGCCGCTACAGTAATCGAAAACAAAATTGCTAGTCGCACCAGCGATTTGCAAAAAACCGGCTTCAAGGTGCACCTCCGGTGTGTTGTTACGCAGCAAGTGTAAGGCGCGTCGTCAAAAACCTCGTTACCACCGATATCGCACGTTTGCCGTGATACCCATGATGCCGACGACACACTCACTGCGTCAACCGGCGATCCGGCCACTTCTCGGCGCTTTCGGACGCGGCGCGACGTTCTGCCCGACCCTGTATTGCCGAGGGGACCCCGTCGCGTGTATCGCCTACGCCTCTCGCGAGCAGGATCGTGCGACCGAACCGTACCAACCTCCGGGATGCACAGGCGAAGGGCGTGGCGACAAACCAGAAGGCCGGCGGCTAAAAGAACTCTCGATATTGACATCGTTGAAGATTGATCACGGGTGGATCAGAAGGCTTGGCCCCGGCGTAAGCGCAATGATTCAGACCAATCGGAATTGTGCAACCTGGACGTCGCTACCGCTATTTGTCCGCTCCGGGTCAAATTCGGAAGTCCGGGCGCGCAACTGGGCCGTCCGCTTTCCCTCAAGAACAGATATCGTCAGCGTGACCACCCATCCCGAAAAGTGCCAGAAGCAGACGAACGGCAGTGCAACAAAATACAGCCCCATCGGACAGGGCTTCGAATTGGCAAAGATGAGAGGTCCGGATTTCCATCGTGATTGACGGCGCCTGCCCTGAAAGCAAGCGTCATCGCCGAGTTTCACCCGTGCTGGAACCAACTGGGTATTGGTCCGTCATCACCCGCCGGTCGCGGCGAGGACTGCTTCCTTGATTTTGGCCTCGGCGAACTTGCCGATTTTCTCGAGGTCGAGATGCGGGAGGTTAGGCAATTCGTCGGCCGCTACCACGCAGTCGATAATGGCCGGCCCTTCCGCCTTGAGCGCCTCGCTGATGGCCTCGCGCAGCTCGCCGGGCTTTTCGGCCTTGAAGCCTTTCCCGCCGCAGTCACGGGCCAGCGCCGCAAAATCCGGATTGGGGAAGTCAATGGCCCTTTTCCAGGCCGGCACCCCAATCGCTTCGGACTCCAGCGTGATCAGTCCGAAGGCAGAGTTGTTATAGACCACGGCTTTAACCGGCAGCTTATGCTGCACGGCAGTGAGGAATTCGCACATCAGCATGTTGAAACCGCCGTCGCCGCAGAGTGCGATGACCTGACGCGAACGGTCGAGCGCCTGGATGCCATTGGCCTGACCAAGCGCCGTGCCAACGGCGCCATTGTTGAACGAGCCGATGATCCGCTGCTCGCCGCTCTGGCGGATCCAGTTACCCGACCAGAGCGTGTTGAGCCCGGTGTCGAACACGAAGACCGCATCGCGCGCGGCAAGATCGCTGACCGCACGCGCCACCGCCTGCGGATGAATACGATCCTTGCTGCGCGCAAGATCGCACTGCTTGTCCAGCATCTCGTCCCAGGCCTTGCGCGCCTTCGTGACGCGATCGAAAAATTCGCGGTCGCTCTTCGGCTTGACCAGATTTAACAGCGATTTGACCGTCGGTCGCACCGACCCGATGACGCCGAGCGCAGTCGGGGTGCGGCGCCCGAGCACGCGCGCCCGATCGTCGACCTGGATGACGGCGCTCTTGCGCGGCAAAAATTCGGAATACGGATAGTCGGTGCCGAGCATCAGCAGCAGATCGCAATCCATGATGGCCTTGTAGTCGGCCTTCGTTCCGATCATGCCGATGCCGCCCATCCAGTGCGGATCGTCGTAAGGCATGATATCCTTGCCTTTGACGGAATGGATCAATGGCGCCTTGAGCCGATCGGAGAGCGCGCGTAATTCCTCGGCTGCGCCATGACATCCAGCCCCGCACATGATGACAATGCTGTCGGCTTGGTCGATGCGGCGGGCGATCTCGGTAATGTCCGCTTCGCCGGCAAAGATTTCGGGTCTTGGCTTGAGCGTGGCGATACTCGTCACACTGCCGTCGGACTTCGCGCCGATGACGTCTTGTGGCAGCGTCAAATGCGCGACGCCACGGCCCGCATAGGCGGCTGCGATGGCCTGATGGATGACGGCCGGTGCCTGTGCAGGCGAGGAAATGGTCTCGGTGTAGAGCGAGACATCACGAAATAGCAGGTTGGGATCTGTCGCTTGAAAATAGTCGGTGCCTGCACCTTACGCGGCATGTCCCCAGACAGCGCAAGAACCGGCGCGTGGTCGCGATTGGCTTCATAGAGGCCGGCGACGAGATGAGTGCTGCCGGGTCCGGTTGTTCCGCAACAGACGCCGAGCCGACCGGTGAGCTTTGCTTGTCCCGCGGCCGCAAGCGCCGCCCCTTCCTCGTGACGGACGCCGATCCATTCGATTTTGCTGTGGCGAACAGCGTCGGTGATCGGATTAAGCGGGTCGCCAATGAGGCCGAATATGTGCGTGACGCCAACCTTTTCGAGCACGTCTACCAAAGTTCTGGCTACTGTCTGTGACATCCGAGCCTCCTGACGTTTCGGGCTTGGAGGAGTCGCCGCCAGCAGCGGCGACTCCTGGTGTGAGGGGTGAACCCGTTAGCGAGCGATCGCGCTGCATCTGACTGGCGCGCGGCAATGATGGCTGCACTCCTGAAAGAGCGGTTGCGGATGCGTCTCCTGAAAATAAGCAGCCCCGATTTCAGCGGGCGTAATGTGCGCAGCAAGCTCTCGGCTTGACGGATGGTTCACCGCCGCCGCATTGCGTGCACAGCTTGCCCCCACGGCCAGACCGCTGCCAGACCGGCCGGCGACGGAACACGTTTGGTAGAATTTCGTTCCACCTGTTATTGCGGATCAGCTGTAACTTTTCGTGTCCCGGGATCAACGGTTTTTCGATCCGATTGTTGTGCCGGCCGGAAACCGCCGGTCACTCTCAGGGTCGATGCCCTGCTGCAGCGCAAGATTGTCATTTAGTTCCAGCGGGAGGATGCTCAGGCCTGTGAGCACACTGGAGAGCAGCATGAGCAAGGCGGGTCTCGACAATCGCCACCGCAACAAGGGTGGCGAAATCAGCCACAAACACGGAAACACCCTCATCCGCACGTTGCGCAGGATTTACGGACAGAGTTTCGCAGCCGGATACCCGGACACCGAGAAACTGAGCGAGGTTCTGGGTCAACTCAACGAGACGTCACTGGGCCAGCTCCGCCGCGATCATGAGACCGGGCACCTGGAGCACAAGATCGCAAACGCTTCGAAGTGAAGCTGCGAACTGTGAAGTTCACAGCGGCGGCACGCATGTCTCGAATGGTCCCGCAGACATATGTTCCTCACTACCTCCGTGTCGACCGATCGCATTCGTCGCCGATTTGCCAGGTCTTCATGAGTTGTACCGGAGCCCTGGCCGCAAATCGGTAAGTGTCCGCTAGCTCCGCGTTGCTTCCTCCTGTCAGGACTGCGTTGAATTTCTCCAAAATATTCCGACGTGGTTTCGTCATCTTGAGCACAACGACATCAGCGATAAACGCTCGCCGTTTATTTAATCACGCCGACATGTCCCCCCGGTTGCTTTGACTTTTTACACTCATATCAAGTTTTGAGGCGGGCTCGCTGAAAGCGACCGCAATTTGCACCCGGATACGATATTCATTCAGGCAGCCCCTGCTTGCCGCAATCCTTCTGCGTGTCGCGCAAGATCTTCGGCATGCTGATATGGCCCAGCACATCTTTAGAAATCAGAAGCACATCGCGCGGGATTCGGTAGCCGCCAGTCGCCCCCTATCTGGGTCGACGTCTGAAGCGATGTTGAGCAGGAAGCCGCCGCGATCCTGCGCGGAGGTTGCGCATTGAAACAAAATTTGATGAGATAGTTCAAAAAGGCGGGAATATTTCCCCAAATTGGCTTGATTTGTCGGATTTTCTTCCGGGCAGCATTTGTTTGATGGGGGCAGCATTTTGTTTGATGGGTAAAAACGAATGACTGATCAGCAATTGACTCTTCAGGCAATCAGCGAAGCCCAACTCATACTGGAAGAATATCTTCGGCCCCGGCCGCAGGACAATGAGCGTATCCTCGACAAGTTGGTGGAAGTTCTCGAACGCCCCGACTTGGTAGTCGCAGTAAGCCGCTTGAAGCAACAAAGCTGTCTTTCCGTGTGCAAATGAGGAAACTTCCATCAATCGCTTTGGCCGCCTGGATTGCTACGATCCTATCAGTCGGGATTCCAAATGCGCAGGCCACACAACAATGCAGCGCCGCGACACCATCAAATCCGCACGGGCGTTGGTGGTCTTATCGTCTGATCGATGGGCGAAAGTGTTGGTACGAAGGCAAGCCCATGCTTTCGAAATCGTTGTTGGAATGGCCCAAGGAGGCATCCGCGCAACCCGTTTCCAATGTAGAGGTTACAAGCGTGGTGGCAGGGAAGCCTGGCAATCCATTAGGCTCGCAAGCCCGCGCACTGAAAGACTCTGATACTTTCGAAGCGCGATGGCGCGAAAGGGTGAGAATGCAATAGGCGTTGTCCAAAAAGGAAAGTCTCGAAGCGCCGGGATCGCGCCTACGCGTCACAAGCAATTGGTTTTTTGGCGACTCGCGAGGAACGCTTGTTTTCAACCAAGCGCGCGGCGGAAACCAGCAATGCGAACGGCTGCAGAATTCAATCTCTATTACGCGACCCCTGACCCCTGGCATATTTCCCGCGCGCGATTTAGGGATAAGGTCTTGCGCAGATGCCTGAAGCCATTCATCCGGGACAAATCCGTTCTTGAGCTCGGTTGTGGCGAAGGCCACTTGACTTACGCAGTTTTTAGCAAAGCGCGATCCGTGGTTGGCATCGACATAAGCGATGTAGCAATTGCGCGCGCTAAATCGCTAAACTTGCCAAATGCCAGATTTGAAAGCGGTGATTTTTTACAGGCGTCATTCGAGGGTTACGACGTGATCGCTGCCATTGAATGCGCCCACTATCTGTCCCTGCAGGAGCAGGGAGCGCTTCTGGAAAAAGTTGCCAAAGAACACTCTGGCAAGATATTTTTGCTTTCGGGTCCGATCGTGGACTACAGAAGGCACTTCAGCCACAAGCGATTGATGTACGAGTTTGCGACTTTAGGATTTACTCCCCTTAAATTTTATAACCTGTCCGTATATTGGTATCCGGTTTCATCCAGAATCATCGCTCATCTCATCAAGCTGCCACTAGGATACACCTTGCTTGATCGGATGCCGGAGTTGATGATCTACCAAAGACTATACGCACTTCGAGCACCGAAAGAGCCACTGACTCGGATATTCGATAACCCGACAGAGAGACTTCGTGTGGGCTCGGCCGGAACAAGCAATTCGACCATACAGGCGCCGGCAATGTCCGAGTTGGGTCAATCTCGTCATGCTGACCGCGTGCCGAGCATTTCCGGTCTAACTCGGAAAGCAGACAATTTCCGAGCCCGTGGGCACTTCGCATTTGTGCCATCAACCGGGCGATTTGTGTTCCTGACTACTGTGAGGCGCCCTCCTCGGTCTGGGCACACGCTTGGACGTCATTAGCCTTAGACGCTTCGGCATTCAAGCTAATGTGAGGCCCGCGCGCCCCAAGTCCATCCTCGCGGTTCCCGGCTGTACCTTTCTTAAATTTCATTTTCTCTTTTTTCGCGTCGGGCGTTGTCTAGCAGCCCGGGGCGACAGCGCAGCTTTGCGGCATTCAACGCAGGAGAGCGCGATGCAACTGGTCTTCATCATTGCGATCATGTTTCTCGGCATCACGACGGCCCAAGGGCAAACCGCGTTGCAACCGAATGGTCAGACAACTGGCAGCGAAAGTACAGGATCTGTTCCTCTCGGTGTACCAACGTCGCCCTCGGTACCAACGTCGCCCTTGCCATCTATGTCATCGCCTTCGCCAGCAACGCAGTTCGGCACGGCGTCGGGAACGGCGGGATCGCCAACTACTACCGGATCGGCGAGCGGTGCCACGGGGGCAACAGGCTCCGCCTCGGGGATATCTCAATCACCTCTACTATTGCCGGGGGAAATACCGGACACATCCACACAGGCGGCGAGCACGACTGCGACGGCTCCCAGCGCTCCCTCACCCATCTGCCCGCCTCCGGTCCCCTCAACGGATGGAGGCTCGGTAAACCTGAGCGGAATAGCAGGCGCCTCGCTTGGTGGATGCTGAGGTTAGAAAAACATCGGTTGCGTGGACTCCGCTGATCACCGCACGAGCGCCCGTCGTCGAGGCCGTGCGAACCGCTGTCTACGGGGCGGCAAGTGCAGAAGAGGCCCTGAGCGATATCCAAGACGGCGTATTGGATGATCTCGCCGCGCGTACTGCAGAGATGCCGGCGGAGCAACATGCATTGCGGCCGGTAGTATTTTGCGCTGAATGGCGCTAATATTTTCATGTAGGTGCCGGAGTTCCTCGGACCGGCGGGGTTAAATGCTTCACGCCTCGGCGGGAGAATACCCTTGACCCGCGAACGCTTAGTGCGACGGCTTACAGCCATATTCGCAGCCGATGTCGCCGGTTATAGCCGTTTAACGGGCCTGGACGAAGAGGGCACGCATGTTCGTCTGAAGGAACATTTGCGAGTCCTGATTGATCCAAAAATTGCCGCCCATCGCGGACACATCGTCAAGAATACCGGCGATGGGCTGCTGGCCGAGTTCAACAGCGTCGTGGACGCGATACGCTGTGCGGTCGATGTTCAGCGCGGCATGGCGGAACGTAATTCAGACGTACCGCCGGACAAGCGAATTGAGTTCCGGATCGGTATTAATGTCGGTGATATCATAGAAGATAACGGTGACATCTTCGGCGACGGCGTCAACGTAGCGGCACGCCTCGAAACCATTGCGGAACCCGGCGGCATTTGTGTTTCCGATGATGCCCACCGGCAAGTCCGCGATAAACTCGATATCGTGTTTGACGACGCCGGCGAGCAGAACCTCAAGAACATCGGGCGCCCGGTCCGCGTATTCAGAGTGAGGGATCGCTGTGCGGCCGCAAGCCAGAGACCCGCGTTGACGCTCCCGGACAAGCCCTCGATTGCCGTGCTGCCCTTCCAGAACCTCAGTGCCGACCCGGAGCAGGAGTATTTCGCCGATGGCATCGTGGAGGATATCACGATGGCGCTGGCGCTGTTTCGCTGGCTGTTTGTGATCGCACGCAATTCGAGTTTCACGTACAAAGGCCGGCCCGTGAACGTGAAGCAGGTCGGCCGCGAGCTTGGCGTGCGCTACGTACTCGAAGGCAGCGTGCGCAAGGCCGGAAACCGTATTCGTATCTCGGGTCAACTTATCGATGCCGAAACCGGGGCACATCTCTGGGCGGGCCGGTTTGAGGGTGCGCTCGAAGACATGTTCGATCTGCAGGACGATGTAACATCCAGCGTCGTCGGTGCAATCGCGCCGAAGCTGCAGCGTGAGGAAATCAAGCGGGCCAGGCGCAAACCAACCGAAAATCTGGATGCATACGACTATTACCTGCGTGGACTGGCGAGCGCTCGCCGGTGGACCAGGGATGAGAACGCCGAGGCGCTCCAGCTCTTTTGCAAGGCGATCGAGCTCGACCCCGGTCTGGCCTGCGCATACGGCATGGCCGCGTGGTGCTGTGTCCGGCGCAAGGCGCTTGGTTGGATGAACGACCGCGTTCAGGAAAGCGAAGAAGCTGTGCGGATGGCCCGGAAAGCGGTGCATCTGGGTGGCGAAGACCCGGTTGCGCTGTGTATGGGTGGATATGCACTCGCCTTTGTAGCCGAGGAGTTCGACGACGCTGCGGCTTTCATGGATCGGGGACTGGCGGTCAATCCCAACACAGCGCAAGCTTGGACGCTTAGTGCCTGGCTGAGAGTCTGGAGGGGCGAGCCGGACCTCGCACTTGAGCACGTCGCGCGTGCCATGCGCCTGAGCCCGCTCGATCCGAACATGTTCGGCATGCACGGAGGCATGGCGTATGCTCATTTTCTCGCAGGCCGCTATGACCTGGCGTCGTCGTGCGCGGAAAAAGCAACGCGCGACAATCCGGCATTCCTGCTCGCCATATGCATTTCCGCAGCCAGCCATGCGCTCGCCGGGCAGCTTGAGCCAGCGCAACGAGCCATGTCACGGGCACTCGAATGCGATCCCAATTTGCTCGCCTCCAATCTGAGAGATCTGGCACCATTTCGCCGGGCGCAGGACTTCACCACGTTCGCCAGGGGTCTTCTCAAAGCAGGCCTGCCGGAGTGATTGGATTACGGGGGAATGACGAATGGTTCGTTTTGACCTGGCACGACAAACGGGGGCGACACAATGACCGCGCCCGACGCGCAGTCCGGCCTGCCTCCCGAGCCCCAGCAGGTGGTTCAGGCCTTGACCCGCGCCGCGATCTTTCTGGTCGCGGCGATCGACCCTGGCGGCGCCAGTCGCGCAGCAGTCCGGTCGTTTTGCGGCGACCTCCCGGGGCTGTTACGCTCGGTCGGCTTCCGCGATATCGAGGGCAACCTTTCCTGCGTGATGGGGATTGGCTCCGACGCATGGGACAGGCTCTTTGGGCAGCCGCGGCCGGCAGAACTGCATCCCTTTCGGGAAATCAAGGCCGGCCCGCGCCATGCCGTGGCGACACCCGGCGATCTCGTCTTTCACATTCGCGCCAAGCGCATGGATCTCTGTTTCGAACTGGCGACCCAAATCATGGCCCGGATCGGCAACGCCGTTTCGCCGATCGACGAAGTGCATGGCTTTCGTTATTTCGATGACCGCGACCTGATCGGCTTTGTCGACGGGACGGAAAACCCGTCCGGGCAAGCCGCGATCGAGGCCGCCTATGTGGGGGCCGAAGACGCCGCCTTCGCCGGTGGCAGCTACGTGATCGTGCAGAAATACCTGCATGACATGACCGGCTGGAACGCGCTGTGCACGGAAGCCCAGGAGCGCATCATCGGCCGCACCAAGCTTGCGGACATCGAACTCGACGACGCCGTGAAACCGGCCTACGCCCACAACGCCCTCGCCAAGGTCGTGGTGGATGGCAAGGAAATCAAGATCATTCGCGACAACATGCCGTTCGGCCGTGTGGCCGAGAAAGAGTTCGGCACCTATTTCATCGGTTATGCGCGTTCGCCGCGAACGATCGAGCAGATGCTCGAAAACATGTTCGTGGGTCAGCCTGCCGGCAACTACGACCGTTTGCTCGATTTCAGCGTCGCCAAGACCGGCAATCTGTTCTTCGTGCCATCAGCGACTTTCCTGGAAAATGTCGGAGACGAATATCCGGCAACGGGATTTTCGGACCAGCCTGCCGTTCCGGCGCCAGAGCCGGCGCCGAAACGCGAAGGCTCGCTCGACATTGGTTCGCTTAAAGGAGACCGCCCTCATGAATAATCTTCACCGCGGGCTTGCCCCGATATCCGACGCGGCATGGTCAGAGATCGAGGAAGAAACGTCGCGCACCATCAAGCGCTGCCTTGCCGGGCGGCGCGTCGTCGACGTGCAGGGGCCGGGAGGGGTCGATCTTTCCGCTATCGGCACCGGCCATCTGCGCAATGTCGCCGCGCCCGGAGACGGAGTTCTTGCGCGACAGCGTGAGGTGAAGCCGCTGGTCGAACTCCGGGTTCCCTTCGAACTCAATCGCCAGCAGATCGATGACGTGGAGCGCGGCGCCAACGATTTAGACTGGCAGCCCGCCAAGGACGCCGCGCGGCTGCTGGCCTTCGCAGAGGACCGGGCGATCTTCGAGGGCTACGCCGCTGCAGGCATCGGAGGCGTCCGCGAGCGAACCAGCAATCCGGTCCTGACGCTTCCGTCCGAAGTGCGCGCCTATCCCGACGTCATTGCGCAGGCGCTCGGTCAATTGCGAATGGAAGGCGTCAACGGTCCCTATTCCGTGGTGCTGGGCGCCGACGCCTATACGGCCCTGAGCGAGAGCAGCGATCACGGTTATCCGGTAATGCGGCACATCAGGGATCTCGTGGACGGCGAAATCGTTTGGGCGCCCGCGATTACCGGTGCATTCGTGCTGACGACGCGCGGCGGCGATTTCGGTTTGTATATCGGAGAGGATGTGTCGATCGGCTATCTAGGTCACGACGACGAAAAGGTTCGCCTCTACCTGCAGGAGACGTTTACCTTCCTGTTACTGACCACCGAGGCTTCCGTTGCTCTGACCGTCAACGAGGCCAAAGCCAAAGCCTGATTTCGCTCATGGTCGCGCGAAGCGGTCATTGTCCAAACGGTTGAATTCGGCGCGTGTCACCGGGCTGCGCGCGAAGGCGTGCAGTCCAGCATAACCCGGTCCGCCGCGCGGTCGCTAACACCCCAACTTGTCGGCGACCCCGCCGAAGTCTTTCGCCACGATGTCCCAGTCGCCCCTCGCCTCGAAATCGTATTTCTGCAAGGGGCCGTATTCGGTCGGACGCGCGACGAAGGCGGTTTTCAATCCCAGTTTCTGGGCGGCCTTCAGGTCGTGATTGTGCGCGGCGACCATCATCACCTGCTCCGGCGGCAGGCACAGCAGTTTTGCCGCGCCGAGATAGGTTTCGGGATCTGGCTTGTAGTGTTGGAACAGTTCCGCCGACATCATCAGGTCCCACGGCAAGCCCGCGAACTTCGCCATGTTGGTCAACAGCGCGACATTGCCGTTCGAGAGCGGGCTGATGATGTATTTTGTCTTGAGCCGCGTCAGTCCGGCGACGCTGTCCGGCCAGGCATGAAGCCGATGCCAGCCCTTGGTGAGGTAATCGCAGATCGGCGTCGTTCAATCCGGTGATTGACAACTGCGCGACCAGTTTTTCCAGCGACTGCCGGTGCAGCGTGTCGAGGATGACGTAGCCGCGCTCGGGATGCTTGCGCACCTCGTCCATCGAGGCGGCATAGACGGCGCGCCAGCCATCGACCAGCGCGGTCCAGTCCGCCTTGATCCCCCGCGTCCCGCCCCATTTGCTGAAATCCGCGATCAGGCTGGTGCGCCAGTCGACCACGGTGCCGAACACATCGAACACCAGCGCTTTGACGGCGGAAATATCGGACATGTTGGCTCCCTGGTTTTTTCTTGCTGTTTTTCGCCCTGTCATTCCGGGGCGATGCGCAGCATCGAATCCGGAATCTCGAGATTCCCCGATGTGCAATTGCACATCTGTGGTTCGCGCTTCGCGCGCCCCGGAATGACAGGAGTACCCTCAGTCGAGGTGAAATTTATCAAGCTGCCGATGTTGGGCCTTGATGTAGCGCACGGTGCCCGTGACCGAACGCATCACAACGGTTTCCGTCTCGATCACATCCTTGCGGAACTTGACGCCCGAGAGCAGCGAACCGTCGGTGACGCCGGTCGCGGCAAACAGGCAGTCGCCTCGCGCCATGTCCTCGATGCCGTAGATCAAGTGCGGATCGGTGACGCCCATCTTGCGCGCGCGCTCGCGTTTCTCCTCGGTGTCGAGAATCAGCCGGCATTGCATCTGGCCGCCGATGCAGCGCAGCGCCACCGCCGCCAGCACGCCTTCGGGCGCGCCGCCGGTGCCGATATACATGTCGACCCCGGTATTATCAGGGTCGGCGCAATGGATGACGCCGGCAACGTCGCCATCGGTGATGAGCCGGACCGCGGCACCGGTCGCGCGCACGCCGTTGATGATATCGGAATGGCGCGGGCGATCGAGCACCAGCACCGTGATCGCGGAAGCGTCGACGCCTTTGGCCTTGGCCAGCCGGCGGACATTGTCGGCGGGAGAAGCGTCAAGCTCGATGACGCCCTTGGCGTAGCCCGGCCCGATGGCGATCTTCTGCATGTAAACGTCGGGCGCGTGCAGCAGCGTGCCGCCATCGGCCATCGCCATGGTCGCGATCGAGCCCGGCATGTTCTTGGCGCACAGCGTGGTGCCCTCCAGCGGATCGACGGCGATATCGACCTTCGGGCCGGCATTGATGCCGACCTTCTCGCCGATGAACAGCATCGGCGCCTCGTCGCGCTCGCCCTCGCCGATCACGACGGTGCCTTCGATCGGCAGCTTGTTGAGCTCGCGGCGCATCGCGTCGACCGCGGCCTGGTCCGCCGCCTTCTCGTTGCCGTGGCCGCGCAGCCGCGCGGCCGACACCGCCGCGCGTTCCGTCACCCGCACGATCTCGAGCGTCAGAATGCGCTCCAGCAACAGCTGCGGCGGAACGGAAATATGGGTCGACATCGGCGAACTCCCTAAAACTTCACGACGGGTTTGCTGGCCCGCATATAATCGTTTGACGCATCGTCCGTTCGAACCACGCGCTAGTTTTTCTCGATCCGGATCACCTGCGGCCGGCCGCTGATCACCTTGTCGCGCTGCACGGCCTGCAGCGCGCGATATACGGCGTCCTCGCTGGTCGCATAGGTAATCAGAATAACCGGCACCGGCGAAGCTTTTCTCGCCGCGCCGTTGGCGTCAACGCCGTCGGAATGGCGCTGCACGATCGATTCGATGGAAATTTTCTGCTCCGCCAGCCGGGTGGCGATCGTCGCCGCGGTGCCGGCCAGATCGCGCGCCATCAGGCGGATATAGTAACCGCCCTCATGGCGCTCCATCGGCGCCTTGCTGGTCGCGCGCAACCGCTCCACCGGTCGTCCGAACGGCATGGCGCGGATACCGCGCGCGACGTCGGCGATGTCGGCGACCACGGCCGAGGCGGTCGCAGCCCCGCCTGCGCCCGGGCCGACCAGCGTGATCGGCGGGATGCCCGTCGCCGTCGATGGTCACCGCATTGGTGACGCCCATGACCTGCGCGATCGAGGATGATTTCGGCACCATGGTCGGATGCACGCGCTGTTCGATGCCTTTGGCGGTCCGCACCGCGACCCCGAGCAGCTTGACGCGATAGCCGAGTTCCTCGGCGGCGCGCAGGTCTTCCGGCGCGATCGAGGAAATACCTTCGACATAGACGGCGCTCTGCGCGACCTTGGTGCCGAAGGCGAGACTGGCCAGAATCGCCAGCTTCTGCGCGGTATCATGGCCGTCGACGTCGAACGACGGGTTGGCCTCGGCGTAACCGAGACGCTGCGCGTCCTTCAGGCATTCGGCAAACGACAACCCCTCCTGTTCCATCCGGGTCAGGATGTAATTGCAGGTGCCGTTGAGGATGCCGTAGACGCGGTTGACGTCGGTGCCCGCGAGACCCTCGCGCAAGGTTTTGACCACCGGGATCGCCGCGCCGACCGCCGCCTCGAAATTCAACGCGCCGCCATGCTTCTCGGCCGACTTCGCCAGCCGCAGTCCATGTTTGGCGATCAGCGCCTTGTTGGCGGTGACCACCGATTTGCCGGATTTCAGCGCCGCCTCGATCGCCGACAGCGCCGGCTCGCCGGAGCCGCCCATCAATTCGACGAAGCAATCGATGCCGGGATCGCTGGCCAGTGCCAGCGCATTTTTGGCCCAGGCGATACCGCGCAGATCGAGACCGCGCTTCTTCACTTTCGAACGCGCGGTGACGGCGACGACGCGCACGCCGCGGCCGCAGCGCGCGGATAAAGTCGCGGCCCTGCTCTTCGATAAGGCGGACGACTTCGGCGCCAACAGTGCCGAGCCCCGCAATACCCACTTTCAGGGGTGCGACCATGACAGAAAAACCTGCCGGAGAAGAACTACCGCCGGTTGGCGAGAGGAACCACGTTGTGCAACGTTTCGATGCCGCTTTCAAGGAAGCGGCGCACGCCGCGGGCGGCCTGGCGAATACGTTGCTCGTTTTCCACCATGGCGATGCGAACATAGCCCTCGCCGTGCTCGCCGAAGGCAACGCCCGGGCGACACCACGACGCCGGATTTCTCGACCATCAGGGTCGCGAACTGCATGCTGCCGACCCCGCGGAACGCCGCCGGCAGCGGCGCCCACGCGAACATCGAGGCCTCCGGCGGCGGGATCTCCCACCCCGCCCGGCCGAATGATTCCACCAGCGCATCCCGGCGCTTGCGGTAGGTGTCGCGCATCTCGCGAATGCAATCGTCCGGACCGTTCAGCGCCGCGGTCGCGGCGACCTGGATCGGCGTGAACGCGCCGTAATCGAGATAGGATTTCACCCGCGCCAGGGCGGCGATGATCCGGTCGTTGCCGACGGCAAACCCCATGCGCCAGCCGGCCATCGAAAACGTCTTCGACATCGAGGTGAATTCCACGGTCACATCGATCGCGCCGGGAACCTGCAGCACCGAGGGCGGCGGATTGTTGTCGTCGAAATAGACTTCGGCGTAGGCCAGATCCGACAGGATGAAGATCTCGTGCTTTTTCGCGAACGCCACCAGATCCCTGTAGAAATCGAGGCTCGCGACGTAGGCGGTCGGATTGGAGGGATAGCAGACGACGATCGCGAGCGGCTTCGGGATCGAATGGATGATCGCGCGCTCCACCGCCTCGAAGAATTGCGGCGTCGGCTCCGAGGGCACCGAGCGGATCACGCCGCCGGCCATCAGAAATCCGAAGGCATGAATTGGATAGCTCGGATTCGGACACAGCACGACGTCGCCGGGCGCGGTGATCGCCTGCGCCACATTGGCAAAGCCCTCTTTCGAGCCGAGCGTGGCGACGATCTGGGTCTCGGGATTGAGCTTTACCCCAAAGCGCCTGGCATAATAGGCCGCCTGCGCCTTGCGCAGGCCGGTAATGCCGCGCGAGGCGGAGTAGCGGTCGGTCCGCGGCTTGCCCAGTGTTTCCTTCAGTTTCTCGATGACATGCGGCGGCGTCGGCAGGTCCGGATTGCCCATGCCGAGATCGATGATATCGGCGCCGGCATTGCGCGCGGCCGCCTTGGCGCGGTTGACCTGTTCGAACACGTAAGGCGGCAGACGGCGGATGCGGTAGAAATCTTCCATGGGACCTTGCTCCGACAACCCATCAGGGCGGAATCGCCGACACCCTGCCTAACGACACGGAATTCGGCTTCGTCCGGAAATCGCACTAAATCAAGGATTTAGGACGCATTCTGGCGAACATTTCAAGTCTTCGCCCTGATTTGCGGTTGAATTGGGTTCTTTTACCACGGACGCCCGGCTGCGCCAGCCGTTTACTGGACCGTCAGGTCACTTTGCGGCCGGGTCCTTGGCGGCCGGGTCCTGGGCCGCTGCCGCCGACGCCTGGCGGTCGCGCGCGGCAATCAGTTCGGCCTGGATCTTGGCCCGCTCCGCCGGCTCCAGTTCGGGCTCGCCGCGATCCGGAGGCAGATCATGAACCGGAAGGTAACCGCCGGCATCGTTCGGGCGCACGGGGCGCCGGCCGGCGTGCCGACCGACGGCAAATCCGCGATCGAACTCGAGCAACCGCCGAGCGCAACCGCCAACAGCAGCGCGGCTGCCGACATCAGCGCGCTCATTTTTCGATCGGCCGACATCATCCGTCCGGAAGTCCTCGCTTCGCCGAGCTGACCCTGTAGTGCGTGGCAGTGCGTGATGCTTAATTTCATCAATTGTTGCGGCGGCGCCCAAACCATTGTCGCCCGAAACCATTAAAGCCTGAACAACAAACCGCACGGTTGGGGCTTCAATATGACAGAACCAAGATACTTTGTCGCAGTGCAACACGCCCAGCGGTCGAGATTAACCTCAAGCCCGCCATCGCGATCTGCGCGGTGACGAACTTGAAATGAACCTATAGTGTCGGGACATGAGCGACGTTACGACCGAAACCGAGGCTACAAAAAAATTCGACCCCGAAGCCTTTGCGATGAACCTCGCACGGGCCATGGAGAGCAGCGGCCAGGCGCTCGCAGCCTATCTCAAGCCGCGCGAGAACGGCGAAGTCCAGGGACAAGCCGCCGAACGAACTCGCCGAGGTGGTCAAGACCTTCAGCGCGGTGGCGGAATATTGGCTGTCGGACAACGAGCGGTCGGCAGATCTGCAGACGAAGATCGCCAAGGCCTATCTCGATCTGTGGGGCTCCTCGGTGCGCCGCCTCGCCGGCGAAGCAGGTGCCGCCGGCGATCGAGCCGTCGCCGCGCGACAAGCGATTCAACGACCCGGAGTGGAAGTCCAACCAGTTTTTCGATTTCGTGATGCAGCTTTATCTGCTCACGACGCAGTGGGCGCAGGATCTGGTGCGCGACGCCGAAGGCCTCGACCCGCACACCCGCAAGAAGGCCGAATTCTACGTCCAGCAGATCACCAACGCGCTGGCGCCGTCGAATTTCGTTCTCACCAATCCGGAAGTGCTGCGCGAGACGCTGGCGTCCAACGGCGACAATCTGGTTCGCGGCATGAAGATGCTGGCGGAAGATATCGAGGCCGGACACGGCACGCTGCGCATCCGCCAGTCCGACCCGGCCAATCTCGAGGTCGGGGTCAACATGGCGACGACGCCGGGCAAGGTGATCTTCCAGAACGACCTGATGCAGCTGATCCAGTATCAGCCGGCGACCGAAAACGTGCTGCGCACGCCGCTTCTGATCGTGCCGCCGTGGATCAACAAATTCTACATCCTCGACCTCAAGCCGGAGAAATCCTTCATCAAATGGTGCGTCGATCAGGGCATCACCGTGTTCGTGATTTCCTGGGTCAACCCGGACAAGAGCCTCGGCACCAAGACCTTCGAAGACTACATGAAGGAAGGCCCGCTGGCGGCGATGGACGCCATCGAGCGGGCCACCGGCGAGATTGAAGGTCCACACCATGGGCTACTGCGTCGGCGGCACCCTGCTGGCCTCGACGCTGGCATGGCTTGCGGAAAAACGCCGCGTGCGCGTGACGTCGGCGACGTTGCTGGCGGCGCAGGTCGATTTCACCCATGCCGGCGATCTCCTGGTGTTCGTCGATGAAGACCAGATCTCGGCGCTCGAGCGCGACATGCAGGCATGCGGCGTGCTCGAAGGCAACAAGATGGCGATGGCGTTCAACATGCTGCGCTCGAACGATCTGATCTGGTCCTATGTCGTCAGCAACTACCTGAAGGGACAGCCGCCGTCGGCGTTCGATCTGCTGCACTGGAATTCGGATGCGACGCGGATGCCGGCGGCGAACCATTCCTACTACTTGCGCAACTGCTATCTGGAAAACCGGCTGTCGACCGGCAGCATGGTGCTGGACAACACGCTGCTCGATCTGTCGAAGGTGAAGGTGCCGATCTACAATCTGGCGACGCGAGAGGATCATATCGCGCCGGCGGATTCGGTGCTCTACGGCTCGCAGTTTTTCGGCGGTCCGGTGAAATATGTGCTGTCCGGTTCCGGGCATATCGCGGGCGTGGTCAACCCGCCGGCGTCGGGCAAATATCAGTTCTGGACCAACGACAACATCGAGGACGTGACGCTGGCGGACTGGATCAAGGGCGCGCAGGAGCACAAGGGATCGTGGTGGCCAGACTGGCGCGAGTGGCTCGCCGGCATCGACGCCGAGGAAGTGCCCGCGCGCGCCGTCGGCACCGAGGCGTTGCCCGCCATCGAAGACGCGCCCGGCAGCTACGTCCGGGTTCGCGCGTAGCGCAACGAGGCGCGTTCAAATATAACGGGCCGTCCCGCTGGGATGCGCTTCGGAACTCCAATTGAGGGGAAGCCTATGACGCGCGAATTGTTCTGGCTGACACTGACGGTCATTTTGACCGGGCTGTTGTGGGTACCCTACATCCTCAATCGCCTTCTGGTCCGCGGGCTCGGCGGCGCAATGGCCAACCCGTCGCGCAACGACAAGCCGCATGCGGAATGGGCCACGCGCCTGATGTTCGCGCATGACAACGCCGTCGAGAACCTCGTCATCTTCGCGCCGCTGGTGCTGATCCTGGCGCAGATCGATTATTCGACGAAATGGACCGTCTATGCCTGCGCCGTCTATTTCTGGGCGCGCGTGGCGCATCTGATCGTCTACACGTTGGGCCTGCCGGTGTTCCGCACGCTGGCCTTCACCGTCGGCTTCCTGGCGCAGGCCGTGCTGGCGATGGCGATTTTCGGGATTGTCTGAGGCCGACTGCCGCATTCACTCCGCAGCGATCGCCGACGTTCGCTCTATCAGAGACCTGATCTGCTCCGCATCGACCGATGTCGCCGGATTGTAGACGATCATCTGAAGATCCGGCCGCCCGTCGACCGCGAAGGCCGAGTATTCCAGCGCGATCGGCCCCAGCACGGGATGGCGCAGGCGCTTCACCCCGTCGCCATGGGTCCGTACGTCATTGTCACGCCACATCGCCGCGAACTCGGGACTCGTGCGACACAACTCCTGGACGAGCGGCTCCACCTCGGCCGCGGCGCCTGCGCGCGCGGCATCGATCCGGAAGGCGCCCACCACGAAGCGGGCCACGCTTTCCCAATCGAACTGCGCGGCACGGACGCGGGGATCGCAGAAGATCATGCGCAGAACGTTGCGCTGTTCGGGTGGCAGGGAGCCGTAGTCGGTGAGTACGGCCGCCGCCGCCCGGTTCCAGGCGACCACGTCCCACGTCGCCGTCCTGACGATCGCCGGGCTGTAGGCCAGCGCTTCGAGCAGGCGCTGCAGTCGCGGCGTGATCGCGTCGCCGCCGCGATAGCGGACTTCGGGCGGGCGGCCGAGGCCGAGCAGGAACAGGTGTTCGCGCTCGGCCTCGGTCAGCGTCAGCGCTTTGGCGATGCGGTCCAGCACGTCCGCTGACGGATGGCCGCCGCGGCCCTGTTCCAGCCACGTGTACCAGGTCGCGCTGATATTGGCGCGCTGTGCCACTTCTTCCCGGCGCAGTCCACCGTGCGCCGGCGGCTGCCGGAGAAGCCGAGGGACGCAGGATCGAGCTTCGTGCGCCGGTTCCTCAGATAGTCGCCGAGCCGATTGTCGATCAGGTGGGCCATGCGCAACCTGTTAGGCAGTATACCGGGATAACGTCACTACTTTAACAGGATGAAGCGCCGTTGCACATAGCTCTCTCGATCACTTGGGAGAACATCACATGCGCGTCTTCGTCACGGGTGCCACCGGCTTCGTCGGCTCCGCTGTTGTCCGCGAACTGCTCGCGAACGGCCATCAGGTTCGCGGCCTCGTTCGCTCGAAAGAAGGAGCGGCCGCGCTCACCGCAGCCGGCGCCGATGCCGTCCACGGTTCGCTTGGCGACCTCGACAGCCTGCGCCGGGGCGCGGCGGCGGCCGACGGGGTGATCCACACCGCCTTCAACCACGACTTCTCAAAATTCGAGGAGAATTGCGCGGAGGACCGCCGCGCCATTGAGGCGATCGGCGGCGTGCTCGAAGGCTCCAACCGTCCGCTGCTCGTGACGTCGGGTGTGGCGCTCCTCGCCCCTGGCCGCACGGCGACCGAGGAAGATGTGCCGCCTTTCAACTCTCCCTCCTATCCCCGCAAATCGGAGGCGGCGACGGCCGAGTTGGTGGAACGCGGCGTGCGCGCATCGACCGTCCGGCTCGCCCCGTCGGTCCATGGCCACGGCGATCACGGTTTCGTTCCGCGGCTCGTCCAGCTCGCGCGCGAGAAGGGCGTGTCCGCCTATATCGGCGATGGACTCAACCGCTGGCCGGCGGTGCACCGGCTCGACGCCGCCCGGCTCTATCGGCTCGCGCTGGAGCGCGGCGCGGCCGGTGGCCCGTTCCATGCCATCGCCGAAGATGGCGTGCCGTTCAAGGCGATCGCCGAGGTGATCGGCCGCCGCCTGAACATTCCCGTGGTCTCGAAATCTGCCGACGAGGCAGCCCAGCACTTCGGCTGGTTTACGAGGTTCGCAGGCATAGACGCGCCGACATCGAGCGCACGGACCCGCACCGTGCTGGACTGGACGCCAACCGGGCCCGACCTTCTCACCGACATCGGCCAGCCCGGCTACTACGCACCCCTGACAGGAAAACAGGAATGACCGATACAGCAATGTCGCTCGACGGAAAGCGCGTGGTTGTCATTGGCGGCGCGTCGGGAATTGGCTTCGCCATCGCCGAACTGGCGCGCGCCCAGGGCGCTGCAGTTGTCATCGGTTCGAGCACCGGGGCGAATGTCAGCGCGGCCCTCGAGCGCCTGCAGGGTGCGACGGGTCGCACCGTCGATCTACGCGACGAGGCCAGCGTTGCCGGCTTCTTCGGCGAGCTCGGCGCGTTCGATCATCTAGCGATAACGGCAGGCGATTGGGGCGGATCGACGTTCTTCGCTTCCTCAGGCGACCTCGACCTGGCGCAGGCGCGGGAGTGCTTCACGGTACGCTTCTGGGGCGCACTCGCGGCGGTCAAGCACGGCTGCCGTACGATCGCCCGGGACGGCTCGATCACGCTGACGAGCGGCATGCTCGCGCATCGGCCGAGGAAAGGCGCGCCGATGGCGACCGCCGTGGCGGGAGCGGTCGAACACCTGACCCGCGGTCTGGCGATGGATCTCATCCCGGTGCGGGTCAACGCCGTGTGTCCGGGCATCGTCCTCACCGACCACGTCAAGCAGATGCCGGAAACCATGCTGCAATCGATCGTAGTGCCCCTGCCGGTGCCCCGCGGCGCGGCGCCAGCGGAGGCCGCGAAGGCCTATGTTTACCTCATGCTCAACGGTTATGCGACGGGCCAAATCCTGCCAGTCGATGGCGGCGGCCTGGTGGTCTGAGGCGGCGGCTTTGTGGTCTGACATGCCGTGCTTGCTGGCTTCAGCTTATGTATCGGCGAACCCCAGCATCAGCCGCATGTTCTGCACCGCGGCGCCTGAAGCGCCTTTGCCGAGATTGTCGAGGCGCGCGACGAGCGCCGCCTGATGATGTTTGTCGCTGGCAAAGACGTAAAGCTCAAGCCTGTTGGTCTCGTTGAGCGCCTCTGGCTCGAGCTTCCCGCTCCCGGAAGCCGCGTCGTCGAAGGGCATCACCGCGACATGGGTGCTGCCGGCGTAGCGCTTCGCCAGCGTGGCGTGGAGGTCAGCCCCACTGGGTTTGCCCGGAAGCGTGTCCAGTTGCAGAGGGACGGAGACCAGCATGCCCTGCCGGAAGTTTCCGACCGAGGGCACGAAGATGGGCCGGCGCGTGAGTCCCGAGTATAGCTGCATCTCCGGCAGGTGCTTGTGCTCGAAGCCGAGGCCATAGAGTTCGAAGGCCGGCGCGGAGCCGTCTTCAAAGCTTGCGATCATCGACTTGCCGCCGCCCGAATAGCCACTGACGGCGTTGACGGTGATGGGATAGTCCGCAGGCAAGAGGTTCGCGTCGACCAGCGGCCGCAGCAAGCGCGATCGCGCCGGTCGGATAGCAGCCTGGATTGGAGACTTTCCGTGCGGCCCGAATCTTGTCGGCCTGATCCGGCGCGAGCTCCGGAAAGCCGTAGGTCCAGTCGGGCGCGACACGAAAAGCCGTCGACGCGTCGAGAACCTTGGGAGCTGCCGCGCCCATGCCGTCGATCAACGCAACCGTCTGCTTCGCAGCATCGTCCGGCAGGCAGAGGATGACGAGATCCACTTCCTGCCATCAGCGCGCGCTTGGCGCTAACGTCCTTGCGCTTGTCCTCTGCGATGTTTTTCACCACGACGTCGCTCTGCTGGCGAAGGCGCTCTTGAATGCCGAGGCCAGTCGTCCCGGATCCACCATCGACAAAGACCGTGGGCTTCGTGATGGCGCCGATAGACCGCGGCTGATCGGTGTCAGTCAGCGTCATGGCACGCTCCTTTCGATCTGGTCGGTTTCGCCTGCAAAGGCCTGCGGCCGCGCTTCCCGCATCAGCTGCGCAATCTGTTGGGCGCCGCCGTCGGTTTGCGCGGCAAGCGCCCCCGCAACCGCCGCATAGTCAGTCTCGGACTTATGCTGGTTCAACTTGAAGCTGCCTTCAACCTCCTCGACCGTCATGACCAGACCCACGATCGCCTTTTTCATCGCATCCAGACGCCCTGCCGTCATCTTCGACGACATCCAGGGCGGTTTCGGCGCCAGCCAGTTTTCGAACTTGGCGCTCAGTGCATCCAGATGCGGACCGAGTTCGCTGTCGGACAATGTCCGCACCGTGCCGGTGAGATGCACGGCCTGATACAGCCAGGTCGGCACCTGATCCGGCGAGACGTACCAGTCCGGCGAGACATAGGCATCCGCACCGTTCACGGCCACCAGCCAGGACGATGTCCCGTCCGCAAGTCTCACGAGCGGATTATGACGCGCGACATGAAACGCCGCCTGCGGCGTGCCGTCATCGGCATAGGCGAGATAAAACGGCAGCGACGAGGCGATCGGCCTGGTGCCGTCCCACGCGCAAACCGTGCCGAATCCGCGCGCTTCCGCAAAGCCGAGGCTGGCGGCGCGATCGGGCTTGAACATGGGAGGCGTATACATTTCAAACTCCTGCTTGACGTAGGAGCCGCCGGATCAGATCGCGCTGGTGGGAAAGCAAAATGCCGCGGACCGGATCCGCCGGCAGAGGCAAAACGATCTTAAACGCAGACGTCCGCCCATACCGCTGACATGCGGCGGCGGCGAGCGGACAGTGTGGTCGCGGCGTTGAACATGGGCGCGGCTATAAGGCCGCGCCCAGTTTTCGTCAAGATGCGCCTAGTCATTCCGGGATTCCGGGTTCGCCCGCTTCGCTCAGGCCCTCAGATGCGCCAGTTGGCGCATCGGGGAATGACAAGAAGGGTCAGATCGTCGGATTCCACGGCGCCGGCACCACCCGGTAGCCGCTGCCGTCCTTGACGACGTTGCCAAGCCCGGGGAACGGATAGTGGAAGCCCTGCACCTGCAGCTTCTCGGCCACCACCATGTCGTAGATCCGGCGACGGGTCTTCTCGGCCACATCGCCGTCCTGGTCGAAGAACGCGTGCCAGCCGGGATTGGTCGCAAACGGATTGGGATTGTTGGTGACATCCGACTGGATGAACACCTTGCCCGAACCGGACGACAGCACATAGGAGGTGTGGCCCGGGGTATGGCCAACGGTTTCGACCGCGAGCAGGCCCGGCACGACTTCCTTGCCCCACTCGTACGGCGTGACTTTCTTCTTGAGGCCGGCCTCGAAGATGTTGCGGTTGTTCTTGAACAGGCCCTGCATGCGGCCCGCCGGCGCCCGGCTCATCTCGCCGTCGTCCATCCAGAATTTCCACTCGGTCGCCGGTACCAGCACTTCGGCGTTCGGAAACGCCGGCGTGCCGTCGGCCGCCAGCAGGCCGTTCACATGGTCGGTGTGGAAGTGCGAAATCACCACCACGTCGACGGCCTTGGGATCGAAGCCGGCGGCGGCCATGTTGTCGGCGAACTGTCCGTTCGCGCCCTTGCTGTTGACCTTGGCGACCGGGCCGTTGCCGGTATCGATCACGACGAGCTTGCCGCCGGTATTGATCACCAGCGGCGCGAAGTAGATCGTGAACACATCGCGCGGCAAAAACGCCTTCTCGAGCGCGGCGTTGACTTCTTCCTTCCTCGCATTGGTGATGAAGGAATCTTCCAGCGGAAAGGTGTTCCGGCCATCGGAGACCACCGTGACCTGGATGTCGCCGACCTTGTAACGATAAAAGCTCGGCGCCTGCTTGTCGGCGACCAGCGCGGCCGCCTTTGCAGGCGCGAACGGCAATAGCGGCGCGGCCGCAATTCCAGCGGCTCCGGCCAGTGCGTGACGGCGTGTCAGTTCCATGCGGCTGTCCTCCCGGTGAGACAATCATTTCGGTGCGGGATTTCCCGCTTCCGTTGTGTCGCGGTCACTCTTATCAGCGTTTTTGGCCCGCCGCGATAACAACAAGGCGATTGCAGCGGGACGGCATTCGAGCCGGTCAACCCCCGCACTTCCGGTCTATTCCCGGCCTCGCAGAACGGCAGCTTCAAACGGTGCGCCACAGCCATTCGGCGATCTGCCCGATCACGTCGCCGAACAGCAGCAGCGCCGCCGACCACACCAGCGCGGAGACGAAATTGGCGACCTGAAAACTCCAGTACGGCATCTCGAATATCCCGGCAGCGAGCGGCACCGAGGCCCGCAGCGGTCCGAAGAATCGCCCGATGAAAATGCTCGGCACACCCCATTTTTTCACGAAGGCTTCGCCGCGCGGCAGGATCTCCGGATAGCGCGACAGCGGCCAGATCTGGGCGACCTGTTCCTTGTATTTGAAGCCGAACCAGTAGGAGACCCAGTCGCCGAGCGCCGCCCCGATTCCGCCGGCAATCCACACCGGCCAGAAGCTGATGCCGCTGGCGCCGATCAAGGCGCCGATCGCAACCAGCGCCCCCCAGGCCGGGATCAGCAGCGAAATGAAGGCAAGCGATTCGCCGAACGCCAGCACTAGGACGATCGGTGCGGCCCAAGTCTGATGGTCGCGCACGAAATCGGCCAGCGCGTGCGCAAAATCTTCCATTTTCAAACGCCCTTCCCCGGCCGCGGTCCCGTCCGACCCTTTGAATCCCTGTACGGGTTCGATGCCTAAGAACAGGTAAGCCAGCGCCATCGGCGACATCAAGTCACAAAGGCGGGGACCACGCGTGAGCCTTCGGCTCTCGCAAGCGGCTTTCCTATTCAACTCTGAGGCGGCGGCGGTTTCGGCGGCCGCGGCCTTGCCGCTGGGGATGGCGCCGGCACACGCGGTTGCAAGGTCACGATAAGGGGATTCGGCTTGTGATCCTGTGCGGCGCCGGTGGCGGCATCCACGCCCATGCCGATCAACCCGCCCGCAAGAATGTTGCCCGCAAAGCCTGCCGCGCCGGTGCCCGGAATCTCCTTGGTGAGCGGAATCATCAGCGGTTCATAGCCATCCTTGTTGATCGTGACGGTAATGTCGGCGCTTCGCTTCGCCTGGACCACGCATGGGGTCAGGCACGTGATCGGGGTATCCAGTCCGGATATTTCGGCCGTTGCACCCGCCGGCGTGGTCGCGATGGAAATGTTCTCCGTCGTCCCCCGCGTTACCGACGCGCAGCCGAGACACGGCATCGCGATTGCCGCGGCCACAAGCAGCTTGATCATGGATCTTCCCCAACCTCGCCGAACCCTTGCTCAACCTTTGAGTGAAAGCAAGAGAATGCTCGCGGCCACGTAGAGATATTATTAATTCCGTGGAGGCTGGGTTATTGGCAGTGATGCGCGTACCTATGGGGCAAGGTGAGCCGCGCGGCCGTCACTTTTTAAGCCCATCCGTGGCATAGTCAGGGCAACCGATTCGCTGCGCCACCGGCGCGCGCAACACATGAAAAAATATGCACAAGCCATTGAAATACCTTGCTAAAACCAAATCGTCAAACGACCTGTTCGGCGCCGCGGAGCCGAAGGGCCGAGCGCCGCTCAAGGTCGCCTCGCGCGCTGACCAGCGCCGAAGCCGGCTATACCGCCCGGGATATCGAGGTGCTCGAAGGCCTCGAGCCGGTGCGGCGCCGGCCCGGCATGTATATCGGCGGCACCGACGAGAAGGCGCTGCATCATCTGTTCGCCGAAGTCATCGACAATTCCATGGACGAAGCGCTGGCCGGTCACGCCACCTTCATCGAAGTGGAATTGAACGCCGACGGATTTCTGACCGTCACCGACAATGGCCGCGGCATTCCGGTTGATCCGCATCCGAAATTTCCGAAAAAATCCGCGCTCGAAGTCATCATGTGCACGCTGCATTCCGGCGGCAAGTTCGACTCCAAGGTGTACGAGACCTCCGGCGGCCTGCACGGCGTCGGCGTCTCCGTGGTGAACGCCCTGTCCTCGCGGCTCGAGGTCGAAGTCGCGCGCAGCCAAAAGCTCTATCGCATGGCGTTCGAGCGCGGCCATCCCAAGGGCAAGCTCGAAGAGGTCGGCAAGATCAACAACCGCCGCGGCACCAAAATCCGCTTCAAGCCGGACACCGACATCTTCGGCGCCAAGGCCGCGTTCAAGCCGCAGCGCCTGTTCAAGATGGCGCGCTCCAAGGCCTATCTGTTCGGCGGCGTCGAAATCCGCTGGCGCTGCGACCCGGAACTGCTCAAGGGCCTCGAGGACGTGCCAGCCGAGGACGACGTTTCCATTTCCCCGGCGGTCTGAAGGATTATCTCGGCGCCGCGATCCACGCCGACACCCTGGTGCATCCGGATATCTTCTCCGGCAAATCCGGCCGCGTCGGCGCCCACGGCGCCTGCGAATGGGCGGTCGCCTGGACCGCCGACGCCGACGGCTTTCTGTCCTCCTATTGCAATACGGTGCCGACGCCAGGACGGCGGCACCCACGAATCCGGCATGCGCAGCGCGCTGTTGCGGGGCCTGAAGGATCACGCCGAGCGGGTCGGCCAGGGCAAGCGCGCCGCCACCATCGTCTCCGAAGACGTCATGGTCGGCGCCGCCGTGATGCTCAGCGGTGTTCGTGCGCGAGCCGGAATTCCAGGGCCAGACCAAGGACCGCCTCGCCACCGCCGAGGCCCAGCGCATCGTCGAGCAGGCCATCAAGGACCCGTTCGACCACTGGCTGTCAGGCAATCCGGTGCAGGCCAACAAGCTCCTGGATTTCGTGATCGAGCGCGCCGACGAGCGGCTGCGCCGCCGCGCCGAAAAGGAAATCTCCCGCAAGACGGCGGTGAAGAAGCTGCGCCTGCCCGGCAAGCTCGCCGACTGCACCAACACGGCTTCCGAAGGCTCCGAACTGTTCATCGTCGAGGGCGATAGCGCCGGCGGCAGCGCCAAGCAGGCGCGCGACCGCAAGACGCAAGCCATTCTCCCCCTGCGCGGCAAGATCCTCAACGTGGCCTCCGCGACCAAGGACAAGCTCACGGCCAACGCGCAGCTCGCCGACCTGATGCAGGCGATCGGCTGCGGCACCGGCGCGCATTATCGCGAAGAGGATTTGCGCTACTCGCGCATCATCATCATGACCGACGCCGACGTCGACGGCGCGCATATTGCTTCGCTGCTGATCACGTTCTTCTACCGGCAGACGCCGCGGCTGATCGACGAAGGCCACCTCTATCTCGCGGTCCCCCCGCTCTACCGGCTCACCCACGGCAGCAAGACGGTCTACGCCCGCGACGAGGCCCACAAGGACGCGCTGTTGAAGAGCGAATTCAACGCCAACGCCAAGGTCGATGTCGGCCGCTTCAAGGGGCTTGGCGAAATGATGCCGGCGCAGCTCAAGGAGACCACCATGGACCCGGCCAAGCGCACCATGCTGCGGGTGGTGCTGCTGGCCGACGACCGCGAGGGCACCGCCGATTTCGTCGAACGGCTGATGGGCACCAAGGCGGAAGCGCGCTTTGCCTTCATTTCCGACAAGGCGGAGTTCGCCAGCGATGATCTGCTGGACGTTTAGGCCACGACAACCTTTTCAGTAGCGTTTGCTGAGGGTTAGTTCGTAATTTCAAAGATAGATGCGAGGCCGTGTTCGGCTCCTTAAAGCCCGGTTCCCCGACCGTTTTCCGGCGGGTGTGCCTGTCGGCAACAGCATTTCGGACCAAAGCCGCTATATTCCCAACACTGGTTTTTGGGAATCGGCGCATTTTGCGTCCCCGTTACGCGGTCCGAACGCTCAATTATCGAGGGAATTGAAAATGAAGAAATTAGTGCTCGCTCTGACTGCGCTGGCGGCGTTCAGCGGATCGGCCTTTGCGGCCGACCTTCCCGCCCGTAGTTACACCAAGGCCCCCGAGCCGTTGCCGGTGGCTCCGAGCTGGACCGGCTTCTACATCTTCGGCGGCGGCGGCGGCGGCATCTGGGATGCGAACGACAACGCGCAGGTCACGGGGACGGGCCTTCCCCTCAGCATCAATTCGAGAACGGGCGGCGACGGCTGGTTTGGAACAGTCGGTGCTTGGATATGATTGGCAGTTCAATGGCCCTTGGGTCTTCGGTTTGCTCGCGGACGGCCAGTTCGGCAGCCTGAAGGGCGACATTCAGGATCCGACCGTCCCCTTGACCGGATCTGTAAAGATGCAGGACGCTTGGGCCGCTGGCGCTGCGAATCGGCTATCTGGTGGCCCCGAATGTCCTGTCCTACGTGAATGGTGGTTAGAGCGGTTCGCACTGGTCGGGTACGACGCTGTTGAACACATTCAGTGGCGTTCCGGTGGGCGCCCACACCAATTCGTTCAACCTCAATAATGGCGTCTTTGTCGGCGGCGGCGTCGAGAACAACCTCAACATCTTCGGCATCACGGCACCTGGCTGGTTCATGAAGACCGAATATCGCGCTGCCTATTACGGCAACAAGAACGTCAGCGAGCTGTTCGACGGCACCAACGCCCTCGTCGGTCGCGACATCGCTTTCAAGCCGTTCGTGCAGACCATCAGCACCTCGCTGGTCTACCGCTTCAACTGGACCGGCCCGGCGGTCGGCAAGTACTGATCTGATCTTCCTTTATCGCTTAAAAGCCCCGGCATCGTCCGGGGCTTTTTTGTGCCTTGGCTAATGGTGACATCGCTCGAAAGGCGCCTGCCCGCTCTTGCCCCAGGCGAGTGAGCGCGCCACTCTGGCGATCGTTGCGCGATGGCCGCGCGGCCAACGCGAACGCGAGAAAGCCGATGCGCAAACTGCTTCTGATCGTTGGCCTGCTCGTGCTTGCCATCGGGCTGTTGTGGATCGGTCAGGGCACCGGCGTGATCGCGTGGCCGCAATCGAGCTTCATGATCCGGCAGATTCAGTGGGCCGGCTACGGCGCGGCGCTGGGCGCGCTCGGCCTGATCCTGATCTGGCAGAGCAAGCGCTGATCGAAGCGAACGTGTAGCTGACCCGTCAGGGCCGGGCTTGTCGCGGCCCTCCGCGTCTCCTAACACCGGCGGCAAAAGAAGGCGTAAATGCCCGGGCCGGGCATGACGGAGAAAAAGGAACATAAAACCATGAACCCGCAACTGTTCGATCTCAGCGGCAAGGTCGCCATCGTCACCGGCGGCAATGGCGGTATCGGCCTTGGCATGGCGCGCGGGCTGGCGGAAGCCGGTGCCGACATTGCGGTGGTCGGACGCAATGAGGCGAAGTCGAACGCTGCGGCCGCCGAGCTCAAACAATGCGGCATCAGGGCGACCTCCGTCATCGCCGATGTCACCGACAAGGCCGCCGTCGCTGACATGGTCGCGCGGACGGTGCGCGAGTTCGGCCGGATCGACATTCTCGTCAACAATGCCGGCATCAACATCCGCAAGCCCCCGCACGCGCTGGATCTCGAGGAATGGGACAGCGTGATCAGAACCAACCTTACCAGCGCATTCCTGTGCTCGCAGGCGGCTCACCCCGCCATGAAGGCCGCGGGCGGCGGCAAGATCATCAATATCGGCTCGATGATGTCGATCTTCGGCGCCAGCTTCGCGCCGGCCTATGCCGCGAGCAAGGGCGGCATCGTGCAGTTCACGCGTTCCTGCGCGGTCGCCTGGGCCGCCGACAACATCCAGGCCAATGCGGTGCTGCCGGGCTGGATCGACACCGATCTGACCCGGCGCGCCCGCGAGGAGATCGACGGGCTGCACGACAAGGTTCTGGGGCGGACGCCGGCGGCGCGATGGGGCGCCATTGCCGACTTCGCGGGCATCGCGGTGTTTCTCGCATCACGCGCTTCGGACTTCGTCACCGGCACCGCGATTCCCGTCGATGGCGGATTTTCGGTAATGGGCTGAAGCGCGGGCAACTAGCGCTGCGCTATTTTCGCAACAATCCCCAAGATTCATTTGTGTCGGAATATTACATGCGTGAACGGAGCTTTGGTCTTCGATTAGATTTGGCGTGGAAGTGTCAGAATTTTCGCTATTTTGGGGCAAGTCATGAAAATTTCTAAGTTCGCTATTTCTTCCGCTGCCGTTTCTTCCGTCCTCGCCGCAAGTGCAATTCTCGGCCTGGGCGCAGCGTCTGCCGCCGATCTTCCAATGTATACAAAGGCAGCTCCGGTGGTCGCGCCCGTCATCAATTGGACGGGATTCTATATCGGCGGAAACATTGGCGGTGAATGGGGCCGCTTCCGCGATCCGGTTTCTGCCGCGGGAACAACTGCTTTCGGCATCGTGGCTCCGGCCGAGACGATTCCGCTCAGTTCGAACAACAGCTCGTTCACGGGTGGTGGCCAGATCGGTTACCGGTGGCAGACCCCGAGCCGGTGGGTCCTTGGCGTCGAAGGGGATTTCAACTGGGTCGATCTGCACAACACCCAAACCCTGACGGCTGCCGCATTGTCTCCGGCAAACGTGACGTTCGTGCCCGGCGACACGTTTTCGGTGAAGACCAATTGGCAGGCTTCGATTCGCGGCAGCGTCGGCTACACGTGGGATCGGTTGCTGGGCTATGTCACGGGCGGCGTGGCTTTCGCCGATGTTCGAGCCAACTCAAACTTCATTCCGACCGTGGCAGGAGGAATTGCATTCCCCGGAACGATCGGCTCGGACACCAAGACTCTGATCGGCGGGACAGTGGGTGCCGGATTTGCTTACTCGGTGAGCAGGAACTGGGATATCGGTGCTGAGTACCGATACACCAGGTACGAAGGTGCGGATTTTGGGCTGGGCCAGGTGGCAGCCATTGCGGCAGGGCCAGGTGGCCCGTTTGCATTCGTTCCGGCGACTACTCACGTCGATCTCCAGACCCATCAGGTTCTGCTCAAAGCCAATTATCGTTTCGACTAGGCTGGACCGGTGGTCGCCAGGTACTGGCTTCTGCCTGCACCCCTCAAATCAGAGCCCCGGCATCGACCGGGGCTTTTTTGCGTTTCGGAGATGTCGTGCGGCCCTGCCCTCAACGCCGGAACCTCTTGATCTCCGACACGCTGCCGTCGCGATACGTCAATTCCACCGACACGAACTGGGTCGAGGGCGCCAGCTTCAGGTACGACAGCGCATCGTCTTATGAATCCTACCACAAACAAAAAAGCCCCGGCTGAGGCCGGGGCTCTTGTGTTGAGGGAGTTCGGGAGAGAGATCAGTACTTCGCGACCACCGGGCCTCAGAAGTGATAAGTTCACGCCAACGCGGGCGCCGCGACTTTCGAGGGCGAATTCTCCGACGTCAGACGGCCTCGCTCCGGGCGGCCGCCGGTTCAACCCGACGCCGGAGCCCGCTCGGTCCATCGCCTGAACACGGGGCCGGCAAAGTTCAGGACAAAAGCCCATAACGCGCCCTGCGGATGCACGAAACTGATCGCCAGCGCCAGCAGCGAGGAGACGATCAGCAAAAGTCCCGATATCTGGCGATGACGCAGGTGGTCGCCCAATTCCAGATGCGGCGTGATCAACACCAGCCGAAGCCCGACCAGCGCGATCAAAAGGTTATTGCCGGCATAGAGCCAGATCGCTGGCGCCAGATGCGCGAAGCGGCCGACCACGATGGTGGTGAAGGGAACGCAGGTGATCAGGAAATGATACAGCAGCCACCAATTGGCGTATTCGCGGTCGAGATATTCCGCGCGCGTGCGCACCTCGACATTGGCAAGCCAGCGCAGACCCAACAGCCCGAAACTCAGGACATAGGGCAGGAATTTCGGTCAGAGATTGCCGAACTCCTGCAGGAGTTCGCCGGGATCCTGGGTGTGAAAATCATCGGGCAGCCGCACGTCGAGAATCAACAGCGTCATGGCGACGCCGAAGATTCCGTCGCTGAGGGTGTCGAGGCGCGCTTTCGAGAACATGGCGTTTCCTGTGGGCCTTTCTGACGCGCCGTGTCCGGCTCCCGTTGCGCGCGATGCGCGGCGATCAGAATACCCGGCATTTGTGCAGAAACATTAAGCTTTTTCAGCACTTCCCGCGCCTCTCCATTGACTTTAGCCAATTCGCGCCTATGTTCCGGCTTGACGCGGCCCGGTATCGAAACGCGATATCTCGAGTAAGCCGCCTGTCTGCGTATCCAAAATCCCGTGCAAATTTGCATGCCGTTCCGGGGTTGAGCGCGACAGTTATTTCCGGGATTCCAAGCGGCGGTTTCTACCAGAGGCTCAATGTCTTTTTCCCATCTCGGCTTGTCCGACAAGGTGCTCGCCGCCGTCGCGGCCACCGGTTACACCACCCCCACCCCCATTCAGGAACAGGCGATTCCCCATGTTCTGGCCCGCCGGGACGTTCTCGGCATCGCCCAGACCGGCACCGGCAAGACCGCGGCCTTCGTCCTTCCGATGCTCACCATGCTGGAAAAGGGCCGCGCCCGGGCTCGAATGCCCCGCACCCTGATCCTGGAGCCGACCCGCGAACTGGCAGCCCAGGTCAAGGAACAGTTCGACAAATACGGCGCCGGACAGAAGCTCAATGTCGCGCTCCTGATCGGCGGGGTTTCATTCGGCGACCAGGACACCAAACTGACGCGCGGCGTCGACGTCCTGATCGCAACTCCGGGCCGGCTGCTCGACCATACCGAGCGCGGCGGGCTGCTGCTCACCGGGGTCGAATTGCTGGTCATCGACGAAGCCGACCGCATGCTGGATATGGGCTTCATTCCCGACATCGAGCGCATCTGCAAGATGATTCCGTTTACGCGGCAGACGCTGTTCTTCACCGCGACGATGCCCCCGGAAATCCGCCGCATCACCGAAACCTTCCTGCACAATCCCGAGAAGATCGAAGTGTCCAGGCCGGCGACAACGGCCGCGGGCGTAGCCCAGTTTCAGGTCAGCGTCGGCCGCGAGCCGCATGAGAAGCGCGAGACGCTGCGGCGCCTGCTGCGCGACGCCAAGGACCTCCAGAACGCCATCATCTTCTGCAATCGCAAGCGCGAGGTGGCGCTGCTGTACAAATCGCTGCAGAAGCACGGCTTCAGCGTCGGCGCCCTGCACGGCGACATGGATCAGTCGGCGCGCACCGCCGCACTCGATCAATTCCGCAAGGGCGAAATTCCGCTGCTGGTCGCATCCGACGTCGCCGCCCGCGGCCTCGACATTCCCACCACCAGCCACGTCTTCAATTTCGACGTGCCGCATCATGCCGACGACTACGTCCATCGCATCGGCCGCACCGGCCGCGCCGGCCGCGCCGGCACCGCGATCTCGATCGTCACCCCGCTCGATCAAAAATCCATCGTCGCAATCGAAAAACTGATCGGGCAAACCATTCCGCGCATCGACGACGGCGTCGAGAGCCAGTCGGCCGACAGCCCGGCAGCGCCGTCCAGCGGCGAAACACGGCATCCGCACGAGCCGCGTTCGCGCGAAGGCGCAAGAGAAGGATCACGCGAAGGTTCACGCGAAGGTTCACGCGGCGGCCGCAAGCCGCGCAGGGAACGCGAGCCCCGGCGCTCCGGCGGCGGCCGCAATTCCACACCGCAGCCACAGGCCCCAGCGGCGGCGTTCACCCCGCCGGCCGCTCCGCCGGTCTCGCGCACGCCATCGATCGGCCGGGCGCCTGCACCGCAACCCCCACAGGAGTCATCGTCAGAACCAGCCGATCACTCGCATCTTCCGGCATTCCTGTTGCGACCGGTGCGCGCCCGCATCTGACGCTAGCGGCTCTGTGCAGCTGCGAAAGACCCGCAGCTGCTGTTTACCGGCCGTTCATTCTCCTCAATTAACTTGCCGGCGATAATTTTAGTTATTGCCGCGCGAAAACGGGCAGGACGCCCGCTATTGGGGACATCAGTGGTCAAAGTGCTGGACGAACATGAGCGCACGATGGCCTTCGCCGAAGTCGCGCTTGGCCAGATCAAATCGCTCCGGCAAACCGCTGTCCCCCGCAATTATGAAATCTGGTACGTCTACGCCACCGGATACAATTCGCAGCTCAACAAGATCATCAATGAGACGCTGGCGCGCAACGGCAGGCTGACCGAGGCCGACCTCGAACAGCTCTAC
This sequence comes from uncultured Alphaproteobacteria bacterium, assembly GCA_963761895.1. Taxonomy (GTDB): domain Bacteria; phylum Pseudomonadota; class Alphaproteobacteria; order Rhizobiales; family Xanthobacteraceae; genus Bradyrhizobium. Next base: position 2,038,068 of record CAVXIL010000003.1, on the reverse strand, counting down.
GAAACCTATCTTTCCCAGATCAAGACCACCGATCGCATCGACAAGGTCGGGGCGCGCGTGATCGGCGAAATCGACGACGTGATGGCCCTCATCACCGACGCGCTGGGAATGTCGGCGAGCTACGACGACAGCCTGTCCGGTGCTACCCGAAAGCTCTTGGTCGCCAAGAATCGCGAGCAGGTCAAAGCGATCGTCCAAACGCTGGTGAAATCCACCAGCGAGATGCGTGAAACCAACAAGGCGCTCGAAGACCGGCTGTCGCTGTCGAAGACCGAGATCAGCAATCTCCAGCACAGCCTCGAGGCGATCCGGGCCGAGAGCCTGACCGATCCTCTCACCGGCCTCGGCAACCGCAAATATTTCGACCGCTCGATCGATGTGGCGGTCCAGAATGCGCTGGCGAGCGGCGAGCCGCTGTCACTGCTGATGTTCGACATCGACCACTTCAAATCCTTCAACGACTCCTATGGCCATCTCACCGGCGATCAGGTGCTGCGGCTGGTCGGCATGTCGCTGAAGCAGACCATCAAGGGCCAGGACATCACCGCGCGCTACGGCGGCGAGGAATTCGCGGTCGTGCTGCCCAACACCGCGCTGCGCCAGGCGCTGACGGTCGCCGATCATATCCGCCGCGCCGTGATGGCGAAGGAATTGAAGAAAAAATCCACCGGCGAAATCCTCGGCCGCGTCACCATCTCGGTCGGCGTTTCCATGCTGAAGCCGGGCGATGATACGGATTCGCTGATCGAACGCGCCGATGCCTGCCTCTACGCCGCCAAGCGCAACGGCCGCAACCGGGTCATCTGCGAGGTCGACCCGGAATACGCCGCCGAGACCCACAGCCAGGTGGCGTGAGGTTTCGTTACACCGCCCTCACGACAACCTCATGGTGAGGAGCGCATTTTGCGCGTCTCGAACCATGGGGCTGCGACCGGTGCGCGCTGCCTAGACCCTGTGAAGGATTCGGACCTCATCCTGAGGAGCTTGCGAAGCAAGCGTCTCGAAGGATGGATGCAACGTGGGGACTTCGCGGCCATCCTTCGAGACGCGGCCAAGTGGCCGCTCCTCAGGATGAGGACTTCTTCCGCTTCGCTGTCTTTTTCTTTTTGACCGCAGCCTTCGTTTTAGCTGCAGGTTTCGCCCTCTCCGCCTTCGGACGCTTGCGCAGGGCCGCGCGCTGCGCCGCCGCCAGGGCCGCCCTCGCCCAGCCGGTCAGTTCCTCCGGATCGTCATACAGCCGTTCCGGCAGCTGCCAGTACGAGCCCACCGTGACCGTCTTGGTCCGCGTTTGATACTGAAACGGTTGTGAGCCTTCCGCCTCGAACCGCGGAATGGTCTGATCGTCGGCGCGGAAGTAAAGACCGCCGCGCAGCGCCAGCGCGAAGTTGGTGCCGTCAGCGGAAATGCCGAAGCCCGAAAACATCCGGCGGATCGCGACGGGGCCGAAGTCGGAAAACAAATCGATCAGGAAATCGCGGCCCATGAGGGATCTGCTTCGATGAGGGCCCTGCAAGAAAATTCGTGCCCCGGGTGCAGCGCGGCGCGCAGCTATGTGCTGAGCCGGGGCCCATATTGCATGCGATCTCGCTCTGGGTCCCGGCTCAGCAGAGCAGCGTGAAGAACGCTGCACCGCGTCCGGGACACGAGACTAGCCGTCCACTTTCGCGGCCGTGAGCTGCACCGACTCGCCGCAGCCGCAGGCGCCGGTCTGGTTCGGGTTGTTGAAGATGAACTGCGACTGCATCTTGTCGGCCTTGTAGTCCATCTCGGTACCCAGCAGAAACAGCACGGCCTTGGGATCGACCAGGATCTTGACGCCCTTGTCCTCGACGACCTCGTCGGAGGGGCGGACATCGTGGGCATATTCCACCGTATAGGATTGCCCGGCGCAGCCGCCGTTCTTGATGCCGACCCGCAGGCCGACGATCTCGGAATCGGCGCGTTTGGTCAGTTCGGTAATCCGCTGCGCCGCGGCTTCCGTCAGTTTCATCACCTGCGGACGGGGTCGCGGTTTCGGCTTGGACGCGGGCGTTGGTGAGGCGGGTGTCATGTCAGTCATCTATTCAGTCCTCGCAGCGTATCAATGCCGCCATTTCCCATGAACAAATTAAGCCGTATCCACTAACGTTTCACCACATATTGAGGACGAGGCGCGCCTCGTCAGTCATCCGGTCCGGCGTCCATGCCGGGTCCCAGACCAGATTGACGTTTACCACGCCGACGCCGGGAACGCTGGCCACCGCGTTCTCCACCATCGTCGGCAATTCTCCCGCCGCCGGACAGTTCGGCGTCGTCAGCGTCATCATGACGTCGACGGTGCGGTCGTCCTTGATGTCGACCTTGTAGATCAGGCCGAGTTCATAGATGTCGGCCGGAATTTCCGGATCAAACACGGTCTTCAGCGCGGCCACGATCTCGCCGCCGAGCCGCTCAGTCTCCTCCGGCGGCAGCGCCGAATGGGTTTCCATATTGCTGATTTTGGCTTCGATGGTGTCGGTCATGAAAACAATTCCCGCGCCTTGATCAGCGCCTGAGCCAGATGGTCGACTTCTTCACGGGTATTATACATCCCGAATGAGGCGCGGCACGTCGCCGTCACGTTGAACCGCTCTAAAAGCGGCATCACGCAATGGGTGCCGGCCCGGACCGCGATGCCCTGCCGGTCGATCACGGTCGCGACATCGTGGGGGTGGGCGCCCTTCATCTCGAACGAGATCACCGGCCCCTTGTCGCGGGCGGTGCCGATCAGGCGCAGCGAATTGATCTCGCGCAGGCGCTCCTGGGCGTAGGTCAAAAGGCCGTGCTCATGCGCGGCAATGCGTTCCTTGCCGATCGAATTGACGTAGTCGATCGCGGCGCCGAACCCGATCGCCTCCACGATTGCCGGCGTCCCCGCCTCGAACTTGTGCGGCGGATCGCCATAGGTGACCCAGTCCTTTGCGACCTCGCGGATCATCTCGCCGCCGCCATTGTAAGGGCGCATGGCGACGAGGTGCTCATGCTTGGCGTAAAGCGCGCCGATCCCGGTCGGGCCGTAGACCTTGTGGCCAGTGAACACATAAAAATCGCAGTCGATGTCCTGCACGTCGATCGCCAGATGAACCGCGGCCTGACTGCCGTCGACCAGCACCGGAATGCCGCGGGCATGGGCAAGCTTCACGACGTCCTTGACCGGCACGATAGTACCGAGCGCATTGGACATCTGCGTGATCGCCACCAGTTTGGTGCGCGGCGTCAGCAGCTTTTCGAACTCATCGATCAGGAAATTGCCTTCGTCATCGACCGGCGCCCATTTGATGACGGCGCCATGACGCTCCCGGAGAAAATGCCAGGGCACGATGTTGGAGTGGTGCTCCATGATCGAGAGCACGATCTCGTCGCCGTCCCCGATGTTGGGCTCGCCCCATGAAGAGGCCACGAGGTTGATCGCCTCGGTGGCGTTGCGGGTAAAGACGATCTCTTCGGTGCGCGCGGCGTTGAGGAATTTCGCGACCTTGGCGCGGCCGCCTTCATAGGCCTCCGTCGCCGCGTTGGCGAGGTAGTGCAGCCCGCGATGCACGTTGGCGTATTCACTCTTGTAGGCTTCCGTCATGCGATCGAGCACCGCATTGGGTTTTTGCGCGGAAGCGGCGTTGTCGAGATAGACCAGCGACTTGCCATAGACCTTCAGCGCCAGCGCGGGAAAATCCTCCCGGACCCGGGCCACGTCGTAGGAACCATTGGAGACTGCCGGATGCATGGTCATCCCCGTGCCGCCAGCCAGCGCTGCGCCGCGGAGATCGCGAGTTCACGCAAATCATCGTTGGCGATCGATTCGATCGCTTCACCGACGAACGCCTGGATCAGCAGCGCCTGCGCTTCCTTCTCGGAAAGGCCGCGCGCGCGCAGATAAAAAAGCAGGCTTTCGTCGAGCGCGCCGGTGGTAGCACCGTGGCCGCAGGTGACGTCGTCGGCGAAAATTTCCAGTTCCGGCTTGTTGTCGGCTTCGGCTTCATCGGACAACAACAGCGCCCGCGTCATCATCTTGGCGTCGGTCTTCTGCGCCTTGGGGCGCACGATGATGCGGCCCTGAAATACCGAGTGCCCGCGGTCGTCGACCACGGCGCGGAAGATTTCGCGGCTTGAGCCGTTCGGCACCGCATGATCCAGAAACAGCGTGGTGTCGGCATGCTGGCGGCCATTGAGCAAATTGACGCCGTTGGTCGCCACGTTGGCGCCTTCGCCAGCAACGGCGAGGTATCCCTGATAACGGCTGACGCCGCCGCCGCTGGTCATGTTGAAGGTGTTGAGACGGGCATGCGCACCGATCGTGAACACGGCGGTGGAAATGTTGACCGCGTCGGCAGCGTCGACCATCAGCCGGACGTGCTCCAGTTCGGCCTTTTCGCCCAGCCAGATGACGACCGCGTCGTTGGCCTGATAGGCCATGGCGCCGTCGGCGGCGACAAAGTTTTCAATCAGGGAGGCACGGGCGCCGTGACCCAGTTGCAGGAACGAGCGGGTATAGGCCGCCGCCGCCGAGCGCGTCGCGACATGCACGATCTGAATCGGCTTGCTGGGGGCGGTCCGCTCGGCGACCGTGATCAGCACGCCATCGGTGACCATCGCTGCATTAAGCGCAATCATCGCATTCGAGCTGACACTGATGTTGAGCAGGTCGGCGCGGCTCTCGTTGCCTGCGTTCTCCAGCACTTCGCGCATCGTCCGAACCTGAACGCCCGCGTCGAGCCCTTCGACATCGGACAGTTCGGCCGAATAGACGCCATCCACCAATACCAGCCGCGTCGCGCCGGCCAGCGCATGTTCAGCGAGCGCGACCTTGGCCTTCGTCAGCGCCGCGGCATCGGGCGCTGCCGCCGACGGCAGCACCTCGCGCATCAGCATGCGTAGGTCGGTATATTTCCAGTCCTCGATCCGCCGATGCGGCAAGCCCGCACGCTCGTAAGCCTCGAACGCCTGGCGGCGCGCATCGGCGACCTTGCCCGTACCGGGCAGCCGGTCCCGTGCGATGGCGAAGATGTCGCTCAGCGCGCGTCCGGTTTCGGTTTTCGCCAGTACTACGTTCATCACAAAATCCGCTCTAAGCTCAGGCCGCGTCTTCGAACTGGGCGTAGCCGGAAGCTTCCAGCTCCAGCGCCAATTCCTTGCCGCCGCTCTTCACCACGCGGCCCTTCGACATCACGTGCACGAAATCGGGCACGATGTAATTCAGCAGCCGCTGATAATGCGTGATCACGACGATGGCCCGGTCAGGCGAGCGCAGGGCATTGACGCCGTCGGCGGCGACGCGAAGGGCGTCGATGTCGAGGCCGGAATCCATTTCGTCGAGGATGCACAGGCTCGGCTCGAACAGCGCCATCTGCAGAATCTCGTTGCGCTTCTTCTCGCCGCCGGAGAAGCCGACATTGACGCCGCGGCGGAGCATGTCCTGCGGAATGTTCAGCCGGGCCGCGACTTCGCGGACCTTCTTGAGAAAGTCCGGCGTGGAGAATTCGCTCTCGCCGCGCGCCTTGCGCTGGGCGTTCAGTGCCGTGCGCAGGAAGGTCATGGTCGCAACCCCCGGTATTTCCACCGGATACTGGAATGCGAGGAACACGCCCTTGGCGGAACGCTGGTCGGGCGACATCTCCAGCAGGTCCTCGCCATTGAACAGGATCTCGCCGCCGGTCACTTCGTAACCGGGCTTGCCGGCGATGACATGACTCAGCGTCGATTTGCCGGAGCCGTTCGGCCCCATGATGGCGTGCACTTCGCCCTTGTTGACGGTGAGCGAGAGCCCGTGGAGAATTTCACGCTCCTCGACACGAACTTGCAAATTTTTGACTTCAAGTAGTGGCATCACATTCTTCCATCTTTTCCCTCGTCCTGAGGAGCGCCGCAGGCGCGTCTCGAAGGACGTGGCCAATCATCTATCTTTTCCTCACTCATCCTTCGAGACGGCCGCTGCGCGGCCTCCTCAGGATGAGGAGTTACCCAACCGATCCCTCGAGGCTGATCGAGATCAGCTTCTGAGCTTCGACCGCGAACTCCATCGGCAGCTGCTGCAGCACGTCTTTGACAAAGCCGTTGACCACGAGGCCGACCGCTTCTTCCTGCGACAGTCCACGCTGCACGCAGTAGAACAGCACGTCCTCGGAAATCTTCGACGTGGTCGCCTCGTGCTCGAACAGCGCGGAGGAATTCTTCGCCTCGATATAGGGCACGGTATGCGCGCCACATCGGTCGCCGATCAAAAGCGAGTCACAGGCGGTAAAGTTGCGTGCGCCGGTCGCCTTGCGGTGGGCGGTGACGAGGCCGCGATAGGTGTTCTGCGACACCCCGGCCGCGATGCCCTTGGAGATGATCCGGCTGGTGGTGTTCTTGCCGAGATGGATCATCTTGGTGCCGGAATCGACCTGCTGGTGACCGTTCGAGATCGCGATCGAGTAGAATTCACCGCGCGAGTTATCGCCACGCAGGATGCAGCTCGGATATTTCCACGTGATGGCCGAGCCGGTCTCGACCTGGGTCCATGAAATCTTCGAGTTGTTGCCGCGGCAGTCGCCGCGCTTGGTGACGAAATTGTAGATGCCGCCCAGCCCTTCCGAATTGCCGGGATACCAGTTCTGCACCGTCGAATATTTGATCTCGGCGTCGTCGAGCGTGATCAGTTCGACCACGGCGGCATGCAGCTGGTTCTCATCGCGCTGCGGCGCGGTGCAGCCTTCGAGATAGCTGACATAGGCGCCCTTGTCGGCGATGATCAGGGTACGCTCGAACTGGCCGGTGTTGCGCTCGTTGATGCGGAAATAGGTCGACAGCTCCATCGGGCAACGCACGCCAGGCGGCACATAGACGAACGAGCCGTCGGAGAACACCGCCGAGTTCAGGGTCGCGAAGAAATTGTCCGAGGTCGGCACCACCGTGCCGAGATACTTCTTCACGAGGTCAGGGTGTTCGCGGATCGCCTCCGAGATCGGCATGAAGATCACGCCGGCCTGCTTCAGCTCCTTCTGGAAGGTGGTCGCAACCGAAACCGAATCGAACACGGCATCGACCGCGATGCGCCGCTCGCCCTCGGGACGCACCACGCCTTCCAGCACTTCGATCTCGCGCAGGGGAATGCCGAGCTTCTCGTAGGTCTTCAGGATTTCCGGATCGACCTCGTCGAGCGAGCCGATCGTCTTCTTCGGCTTCGGCGCCGAATAGTAATAGAGATCCTGGTAATCGATTTTGGGATAGTCGACGCGCGCCCATTTCGGCTCGACCATGGTCAGCCAGCGGCGATAGGCTTCCAGCCGCCACTCCAGCATCCACGCCGGCTCGTTCTTTTTCGCGGAAATGAAGCGGATCGTATCCTCCGACAGGCCCTTCGGGGCCTTGTCGGACTCGATAAGCGTCTCAAATCCATACCGATATTGATCGACGTCGATCTGGCGAACCCGATCGACGGTCTCTTGTACGGCCGCCATTCCAATCCTCCGCTCGCGGTTTCAAGGACCGCGGTGGATCAATCCCAAGCTTTACGATGTTTCTCTGCGGAAATCACCTGCTTTAGAACCGTTCAAGCAGTGTTTCGTCGCTTACCTCTAAGTAGGGTACCTGCGAGCTTTCGCCAAGCCTCAAGACAGCGATCAATGTCTGCATCGGAGGTGGACCAGCCCAGACTGAGCCGCACCGCTCCCTGAGCCAGTTCCGGGCCGAATCCCATGGCTTGCAGCACGTGCGAGGGTTGGACCTTGCCCGAAGAACAGGCCGAACCCGAGGAAACCGCAATCCCGGCGAGGTCGAAACCGATCACGGCTGTCTCCGCCTTCAGGCCGGGAACCGTAAAAAGCGTGGTATTCGGCAGCCGGGGCGCGTCTTCAGAGAACACCAGGGCATCCGGGGTCTGCCGCAGGCCATTTTCGAGCCGGTTCCGCAGGCTTTCGACGCGAACCGTGTCTGCTTCCAGAACGCCCATGGCGGCCATCGCCGCAGCGCCGAAGCCGGCAATTCCCGCAACGTTCTCGGTTCCTGCCCGGTGCCCCCGTTCCTGACCGCCGCCGCGCAGCAGCGCTTCGAACCCGAGCAACCCCTCGGCCAGGATCAGCGTGCCCACGCCTTTGGGGCCGCCAATCTTGTGCGCCGAAACCGTCACCAGATCGGCATTTATCGCATTGATATCAAAAGGTATTTTCCCGAACGCCTGGATCGCATCGACATGCAGCAATCCGCCTGCGGCATGGACGATCTCGCCCGCCTCCTTAACCGACTGCACCGCGCCGGTTTCATTGTTGGCCAGCATGATCGAGACCAGCGCCGGAGACCCGCCTTCAAGCGCCGCCCCTAGACGATCCAGGTCCAACAGTCCGGAGCGCGTGACGCGGATGGTGCCGATCGTCTCCGCCGGAAACCGCCCGCCTGCGAGCACCGAGGCGTGCTCGATCGCCGAAACCAACAATCTTTTGACCGGAAGTCCGGCGCCGCGCCGAAGTCCCGGCGTCAAGGCCAGCACATTGGCCTCGGTGCCGCCCGACGTAAACACGACATTCCCGGGCTGCGCGCCGACAGCGCCCGATATCAAGGCCCTGGCGTCCTCCACCAACCGGCGGGCCTGGCGGCCCTCGGCATGAACCGACGAGGGATTGCCTTGGATTTCCCATGCCGCGGCCATCGCCTCCCGGGCTTCACGGCGAAGCGGCGTGGTCGCATTCCAGTCGAGGTAGACCCGAGGGGACATAGAGCTTTCCAGGTTTCAGTCCAAACAACGGCCGCAGTACGCTGATGCGACGGACGATCTCGCAAGTCACGGCACAACTGGCGAGCGTGCCTGCTATCACGATGCTCGCCTCGATCGATGCCGGCAAGCCAAGACCCCTCAATCCATGCGCAATCAGGATGATCGCGGTCTGATGGACGATATAGTAGGGAAATAGTAGGGAAACACCGCATCGGTCAGATAGCGGCGCGTGGCAGAGTCCCGGTTCAGCCAGCGCTGGGCAAAACCAAGCACGGCTACGATGCAGAACCACTGATAACAGCCGTAGGCAAGCCCGGCGTAGATTTTCAAGGCCAAAGGGATCGGCTGCCCCAGCGGGTAAAGGGGTCGTAGAACGAGGCCCGAGACGAACAGCGCCCCGGCCGTCACAATTGCCAGCCAGCGAAACCGCTGAAGCGCGGACCAGACGCTATCGGCGCGTGCGACGACAAATCCCAACAGGAAGACGGTTCCGTACAGTGCGTGATTGTACCAGTCACCGGACAACGCATGGGTCTGCGGGAAGCGCGGCAGCAGCCACAGGCGATACACCGCCAACATCGCCGCAGGCAGCACCAGCAGCCAGTTGCCGGAGAATATCGGCGCCATCGCCTGCTCGGCGCGCCGCACCAAATCCGGCACTACCAGCAGAACCCCGCCAAGGACCATCGTGTAGACCCAGAGGTAAGCCACGAACCACGGATGGTTCCAGGTCGGCAGCAGCAGGCAGGGGCCGGGATCGCAGAACGCGTGACCGAACGCGAAATACCGCGTGAGGTAGAAATCGAGAAAGCCGCCGTCATAGCCGACGCTTTCCAGAATCTGCTCATAGGCCTGCGGCGGCACGATCACCAGCATGCCGAAAATCAGCGGCGGCAGCAGCCGCAGGGTGCGGGATCGCAGCAACTGACCTGCGGTCAATTTCCCGAGCATGAACCGCGTCGCCGCGCCGGAAACCAGAAACAGCAACGCCAGCCGCCACGGATTGAGCAGCAGCATCAACGGTTCCAGTTGCGTAATCTGGTGCGCGCTCTTGATGTGAAAGCCCCAGGACACATTGAGCATGCCGACGTGGTAGAGGATCAAGAGCCCGAAGGCTGATATCCGCACCCAATCGAGGTCGACCCGCCGCTCTGCCTCCCGAGCAGCGAAATGGGGTGAATGTGGTATGGTTTCTCGCTTCATGGCCCGGTCTCCGAATGCGCGATGAACCTCATGACTGACGTCAAAAATGCGCAAAGCAGGCCCCCCGTCGAGCCGGTTTGGGACCAGAACCGGCGAGCTTGGGATGAAGTGAGACGTGGCGGGACAAGCGGCGGGCTTGGCGGGATATCCGGTGCCGACTGGCTGCTCTATGGAGCGGTAGCAGCCGTCTCGCTCGGCATCGGGATCGTCAACGCACTCTCCGCAGCGCAAGACGCCGCCTGGCGTGGCGCCGTTTACGATGCCCGCACGCCGCTGTTCTGGGAGATGACGAGCATCGTCACGATCATCGTGGTCGCGCCGGTATTGTTCGTTGCGGTTCGGCGGATGCGCCACGTTTCGGGTTGGCCGCTGCGCATCGGTCTCGCGGTCGCAGCGATCATTGTTTTTTCGACCTTGCACATCGCCGGCATGGTTGGCCTTCGCAAACTCGCGATGTTCCTTGTCGGCGGTACTTACGATTTTCACTCCTCGGCCGCGACGCTGATTTACGAATTCCGCAAGGATGTGATCACCTGCCTGTTGATCGGCGGCGCGCTGTGGCTGATCGACAGCCGGCGCGAAGCGCAGCGGTCCCGCCTGGTCGTGGCGACGGTCCCGGCGGACCCGCCATCTGCGGCGCCCCACATGGTCTGGCTCCGCGACGGGTCGACCCGGATCCGTATCGAACCCCGCGACATTCTTTGGGTCAGTTCGGCCGGAAATTATGTCGAATACAGCCTTGCTGACGGCATCAATCACCTGGTCCGAGGAACCTTGGCCGCCGAGGAAGCGCGGCTGACAAGGTTCAACATCGTGCGGGTGCACCGGACCCGGCTGGTCAACCTGTCACGCGTGACGGGGCTCAAGACGGGGGCCAACGGAGACTTCGAGCTGACGCTTGACACCGGTCAGGCCATCTCAGGCAGCCGCCGCTACCGCGGCGCCGTCAGCTCGCTCGAAGCGCTTGCCGCCAATTCCACGTCGGTTCGGGACGATAACGGCGCCCATTCCTGATATCGCCGCCAAACGCCGTCTGGCCGCCGCGCCAGGGACAAATTTCTACTGGTATTGCAGATCGTTAATCCGGGATGCTGAAGCGCATGCGAGGTGCCTTGGGTGCACAAAACCCTTGCTTTTTGCCCCTCGCCTCATGCTAGAACGCGGCCTCCAGTTCACCGAGCGCCGTTCGCTTAAGCGCCCAACGACGCCTGATCCGCCCCTTTATCGTTGCGAGGCTCATCTGCGAAGAGCCGGATGCAGCCAGCCCAAAGGCGGTTGATTTTGCCAAGGGATCACAATGCCTGAAGTCATTTTCACCGGCCCCGCCGGCCGCCTCGAAGGCCGCTACCATCCGGCGAAGCAGAAGAACGCGCCGATTGCGATGGTGCTGCACCCGCATCCGCAGTTTCACGGCACGATGAATCACCAGATCATCTACCAGTGCTACTACGCCTTCGCGCACCGCGGCTTTTCGGTGCTGCGCTTCAATTTTCGCGGCGTCGGCCGCAGCCAGGGATCGTTCGACCACGGCACCGGCGAACTCTCGGATGCCGCGTCCGCGCTCGACTGGGCGCAGACCATCAATCCGGAAGCGCGCGCCTGCTGGGTCGCCGGCTTCTCGTTCGGCGCCTGGATCGGCATGCAGCTTCTGATGCGCCGCCCCGAGGTCGAAGGCTTCATTTCGATCGCGCCGCCCGCCAATCTCTACGACTTCTCGTTCCTGGCGCCCTGCCCGTCCTCGGGCCTGATCGTGCATGGCGAGAAGGATGCCGTGGTGCCGCCCAAGGACGTCAACACGCTGGTCGAGAAACTGAAGACGCAAAAGGGCATCGTGATCGATCAGCAGATCATCCCGGGCGCCAATCATTTCTTCGACGGCAAGCTGGAGCCGCTGATGCAGACGGTGACCGGATATCTCGACATGCGGCTCGCCAACGTTCGCTAGGTGTCGGACCGTCGATGAGTTCGTTCGTCGCCTTGCTGCGTGCGGTCAATGTCGGCGGCACCGGAAAACTGCCGATGAGCGATCTCAAGGAGATGTGCGAGGAGCTCGGCTTCGGAGCCGTCCGCACCTACATCGCCAGCGGCAATGTCGTCTTCACCAGCCGCAAATCGGAAGCCGAGATCAAGATTGCGCTTGAACAGCGGCTGGAGGCCTATGCCGACAAGCCGGTCGGCGTGCTGGTGCGCGACGCCGCCGAGATGGCGCAGGTATTCGCCGACAATCCGTTTCCGAAGGCGGCGCCCAACCGCACCATGGCAGTGTTCCTCGATCGCGCACCGCCCCCGGACACGCTGACGGGCGTTCGCGGCCAGCGCGGCGAACAGATCCGGCTGGGGCGGCGTGAGATATTCATTCACTACGGCGAGGGCATGGCCAAGTCGAAGCTCGTCATCGCCGCCGCCAGGACAGGTACCGCGCGGAATATGAACACCGTGGCGACGCTCGCGCGCATGGCTGCCGAGGCCTGACGCCGGCCGGTGACGGTCAGTCCTCGTCAAACCTGGCTTACGGCTGAACGATCACGCCACCCGTCATCGGGATCGGCACCCCTGTCGTGGCGGGATAGCTCAGCGGCAGGCCCTTCAGGCCGCGTGCGGCCAGAAAGCCGAAAGCCTGCGCCTCGATCGCGTCGGCCGACCAGCCCAGCGCGTCGGCGGCCTCGACGCTGGCGGGATCCAGCCGCTCGCGCAGCATCCGAACCATCGTGAGATTGCGGGCGCCGCCGCCGGCGACGATCCAGCTCCGCGGCTCCTTCGGCAATAGCGGCACGATCCGGGCGATGGCTTCTGCCGTGAAGGCCGTCAGCGTGGCGGCGCCATCGGCAGGAGCCATGTCGCGCAGCACCAGCGACGCAAAATCGTTACGGTCGAGCGATTTCGGCGGCGGCAGCGCAAAGAACGGATGCTCCAGCGCGCGGACGACCCACGCCACGTCCACCGCGCCCTGGGCCGCCATCCGGCCTTCGCAATCGAAGCGCTGGCCGGTGGTACGGAACACGAAATCGTCGAGCAGCGCGTTGCCGGGCCCGGTATCGCAGGCGATCAGGGTGTCGGCGCCGTCGATATAGGTGATGTTTGAAACACCGCCGATATTGACCACGACCATCGGGCCCTCGCGCTCGAGCGACTGCGCCAGCGCACGGTGATAGACCGGCACGAACGGCGCGCCCTGGCCGCCGGCGGCGACGTCGGCGGCGCGGAAATCATGCATGACCGGGATATGGATGGCTTTCGCCAGCGCCGCGGCATCGCCGATCTGCACGGTCATCCTCTCGGCCGGCCGGTGCAGCACGGTCTGGCCGTGAAAGCCGACGATATCGATATCCTCGCGTGAGATGCGGTTCTGCGCAGTAAAGGCGGCAACCGCCTCGGCATGGGCAATGGTGACCGCGCGCTCGGCCTCGCGCAGGATGCCCGGCCGCGCATCGCGCTGCGGCAGGTGGACGGCCTCGGTCAGGGCCTGGCGCAGCAGGCCCCGCTCGCTGTCGGTATAGGGCCGGTACCCCGAAGGGCCGAAGGACTGGACCCGCTTGCCATCGGTTTCGATCAAGGCGATGTCGACCCCGTCGAGCGAGGTGCCGCTCATCAGACCGATTGCCGTCATCATCATCGCCATGGTGCCTTCTTAGGATTAGGAGGCCCGCCGTTGATGCGCTTGTGCCAAACAAGCACATCTTATAATGCCACAGTGCGCCGGGCGGCGGCAGCCCATTCCGCCACGGGTTCCGCAACTCCGTACAATTACCGTGAAATAAGAATGATCAGAGTCGCACACAAATGACTGCATTTAAATCTGATTTTCTCAATGTGCTGCAGGAACGCGGCTTCATTCATCAGATTTCGGACCCTGGGTCGCTGGATGCGCTGGCGGCAAGGCGCGAACTCGTGGCCTATATCGGTTTCGACTGTACGGCGCCCTCGCTCCACGTCGGCTCCATGGTGCAGATCATGTGCCTGTACTGGCTGCAGCAGACCGGTAACAAGCCGATCGCGCTGATGGGCGGCGGCACCACCCGCGTCGGCGATCCCTCCGGCAAGGACGAGACCCGCAAGATCCTTTCGATCGAGGACATCGAGCGCAACAAGGAGGGCATCAAGCAGGTGTTCTCGCGCTTCCTGACATTCGGCGACGGCAAACACGATGCGGTCATGCCCGACAATGCCGAATGGCTGACCAAGCTCAACTGGATCGAGATGCTGCGCGACATCGGCCGGCATTTCTCGGTCAACCGCATGCTGGCGATGGACTCGGTCAAGCTCCGGCTGGAGCGCGACCAGGAGATGAGTTTCATCGAATTCAACTACATGATCCTGCAAGCCTACGACTATGCCGTGCTCAACCAGCGCTACGACTGCCGCCTGCAGATGGGCGGATCCGACCAGTGGGGCAACATCGTCAACGGCATCGACCTTGGCCGCCGCATGGGCACGCCGCAATTGCACGCGCTGACGACTCCGCTGATCACGACGTCTTCAGGCGAGAAGATGGGCAAGACCGCCAGCGGCGCGGTCTGGCTCAATGCCGACATGAAGAGCCCCTACGAATACTGGCAGTTCTGGCGCAACACCGACGATGCCGACGTGGAGCGCTTCCTGAAGCTGTTCACGACGTTGCCGCTGGACGAGGTCAAACGGCTGGCGGCGCTGCGGGGAGCGGAGATCAACGAAGCCAAAAAGGCGCTTGCTGACGCCGCCACCGCGCTGCTGCACGGCGCCGACGCGGCGGCTATGGCGGCGGAAACCGCGCGGCAAACGTTTGAGGAAGGCGCGATCGCCGAAAACCTTCCGACGGTTGAAATCCCTCGCGCCGAACTCGAAGCCGGCATCGGCGTGCTGGCGCTGTTCGTCAAAGCGGGCCTGGTCGCGTCGAACGGCGAGGCGCGGCGCCAGATCAAGGGCGGCGGTCTGCGCGTCAACGACGTCGCCGTTAGCGACGAGAAGATGATTCTCGGGCATAGCGACCTCACGCCGGAAGGCGTGATCAAACTGTCGCTCGGCAAGAAGCGCCACGTCCTGCTCAGGCCTGCATAGGCGCATTCGTTTTAGACCCTTGCTACAGGACAAGGAAACGCGCTCCTTGCCGGCATGGATAAGAGCGCGCCCCGAGAGGAACCTTCGACCAAGCCGGTGAAACCGGCGCGTGTGGCGCTGAACGTGCTTGCGGTTTGCTTTGCACTATCGGTGCTCGGCCGCGGCCTCGGCGAGAGTTTTACCGTCTTTCTCAAGCCGATCTCGGAGAGCTTCGGCTGGGACCGCGCCCAGGTGGTCTCGGTTTATTCGCTGGCAGCCCTTGCGGGCGGTCTGGCGTCACCGCTGATCGGCCGGCTGTTCGACCGCTCGGGTCCCCGCACCGTCTATTCGCTGGGCCTGCTGCTGCTTGGCGGCGCGTTTCTGGTCGCGGCCCATGCCCAACACCTCTGGCAGTTCCAGCTCAGCATCGGGATTTGCGTCGGTTTCGGCATTGCATTCATCGGCAACGTTCCGAATTCCATCCTGCTCGGCCGCTGGTTCGGCCCGCGACTGCCGACCGCGATGGCGATCGTCTATTCCGCGACCGGCGCCGGCGTGCTGATCCTGCTGCCGGCGTCGCAGGTCTTGATCGATCATGTCGGCTGGCGCGGCGCCTATCAGATTTTCGGCGCAGCCGTGCTGTTTCTGCTCGTGCCGCTGTTGCTGTTGCCGTGGCGGTTGTTCTCCACCGGCTCGCCGCATCTCGCCAGGAGCGCCGCCGCCGACTTAGCCGACGAAGGCTGGACCTTGCTGAGCGCGATGCGTCACCACGCATTCTGGGCGCTGTTCTCGACCTTCTTCTTCACCGCGATCGGCATGTATGCGATTTCACCGCAGGTTGTCGCCTATCTGATCGACACCGGATTCCCGCCGTTGCAGGCGGCGACCGCCTGGGGTTTCAGCGGGGTGGTACTGCTGTTCGGCATGCTGGGGGTCAGCTGGCTCGACGGCATCATCGGCCGCAGGCCGTCGGTATTGTTCAGCTACGCCATTTCGATCGTCGGCATTGTCATGCTGTGGCTGCTGCAATGGTATCCGAACTTCTGGCTGCTGACCGGCTTCGTCGTGTGTTTCGGCAGCATGATCGGCTCGCGCGGCCCCCTCCTCACCGCGACGGCGATGAAGATCTTTCGCGGCGAGCGGGTCGGGACCATCTACGGCGCGATTTCGATCGGCAGCGGGCTCGGATCGGCATTCGGCTCCTGGGGCGGAGGACTGATCCACGACTGGACCCACAGCTATAATCCGCTGATCGCGTTCTCGCTGGTCAGCGTGCTGCTCGGCATGATTCCGTTTCTGGTGGTGCCCGCGCTGCGGCGCTAAATTCCGTCCCCGCCTCCGCAGAAACAGACTGCCGCAATCGACGCCCGATGATTCGGCGGACGAAAGTCTCAGTTCGCGCAACGCGCGATACGGATTCACGTTCACTATTGGTAAGAAAGTTCCTGATACTTCCTCTGCAAACAGTACGTCAACAGAGGTCGATATGAATCTGCTCAGCCGATGGAAGATCCGCACCAAACTCGCGAGCATGGTTGCGCTGTCGGCGCTGGCCGTCTGCGCGATCATTGCGCTTACGGCTTCGCTGAGCGAGAAACGCATGCTGGCAGACCGGGTAAACCAACTGCGCACGGCGGTTGACCTCATGGTCGGTATGGCCGAGACGCTGCAGGACGAGGTCGCGGCCGGAAAAATGACTCTCGCCGAGGCGCAGGCCCAGTTTCGGCTGCGCGGCAGGAAGATGATGTTCGGCAACGGGCAAGGCTACGCCGTCGTATACAACGCCGACACCTCGCTGTTGCTGAACGCCGCTCTGCCCCAGCTCGAAGGCAAAATCACCGGTGCGACCGATTCCAACGGCATCGTGATCGCCGACGCCCAGATCGGCGCCGCCATGCAGAGTTCGGAGGGCGGGACCGGCGCGTCCCGGCGAGACCGTTCCGGTTCGGAAAATGGTGTTCGCACGCCACTTTGCGCCGTGGAATATCGTCATTAGCTACGGACTTTACGTGGACGACGTCGATGCCGATGTTCATGCGTTGCTGTTGCGCCTTGGCGCGGTCGGCGCCGTCGTGTTGGCGCTGATGGCCTTGCTGTCGTGGCTGATCGCCCGCGACATCCTGGGCGCGCTCGACCGGCAAAGGATCCGGATGCAGCGCATCGCCACCGGTTCGCTCGACCAGGCGGTCGAAGAAACCGAACGCGGCGACGAGATCGGACGCATGGCGGAAACGCTGGAATTGTTGCGGCAGACGGCGATGACGGCGCGGACGCTCGAGGCCGAGCAGGTCGCCACCAAGCAACAGGCCGAAAACGGGAAGCGTGAGGCCCTGATTGCACTCGCCGACCGCTTCGATGCGTCCGTGGGCCGGCTGGTTGGAATGATGGCGTCGGGATCGACCGAACTGGAAGCGACCGCGCAATCCATGACCGGCACGGCGGAACGCACCAACCACCGGGCGTCGGTCGTCAGCTCGGCGGCAGCGGAGGCCAGCACCCGGGTTCAAACGGTCGCCGCGGCGGCCGAAGAACTGACCTCGTCGATCGGCGAAATCAGCCGTCAGGTCGCGCAATCCGCCAATATCACCATCCGCGCCGTCGATAACGCGCGCCGCACCGATACCATCGTACGCGCCCTCTCCGACGGAGCCCACCAGATCGAGCATGTCGCAGAACTGATTTCGAGCATCGCGGGACAGACCAATCTGCTCGCGCTCAACGCCACCATCGAAGCCGCGCGCGCCGGCGAGGCCGGCAGGGGTTTTGCCGTGGTGGCGGCCGAGGTCAAAAGTCTCGCAAACCAGACCGCGGAAGCGACCAAGGAGATCGGCACCCGCATCACCCAGATACAGGGCGCAACCAAGGAAGCCGTCGAGGCCATCCAGGGCATTACCGCGACGATCGAGGAGGTCAGCACCATTGCAACAGCGATCGGTTCCGCGATCGAGGAACAGGGCGCAGCGACCGCCGAAATCGCGCGCAATGTGAATCAGACCGCGCAGGCGACGCAGGAGGTGACGACGAACATCGGCGGCGTCAGCGCCGCGGCCAATGAAACCGGTAACGCCGCCAGCCTTCTTCTGACCGCGGCCTCCAACCTCTCCAAGCAGGCCGAGCAACTGTCCGGGGAGGTCAACACCTTCCTGGCCGGAGTCCGCGCGGCTTAGCGACAACTCAACGGTCCGGCCGTTCGACCGTCAGACGCGACTTGGCCCCAGAGTTCGACTCAAACAAATCCCGTCATGCCCGGCCTTGTGCCGGGCATCCACGTCTTTACTGCATCAAGAAAGAAAGACGTGGATGGCCGGGACGAAGCCCGGCCATGACGAAAAGACGAATGTTTATTCAAGAAGGAGCTTAAAAATGCTCCACGCATTTTCGGTCATACTCCGGCCGCCGCGGTTGCAGGCCGTCGAACGCTCAGTTGTTGGGTGGAAAATCCACCGGATTGTTCGGTTTGCCGGTGGGGAATTCAAAGATTTTCCGCAACACCCCGGGCGCCATGGCGGAGATCGGATTGACGCGAAGCACCGGCTGGCCGGGTGAACCGACGACCTCGTAGGTCACGCCGATCAGCCCCTCATTGCTGCCGCCGCCCAGGAACAGCCCGACAATCGGAATCTGGCCGAACATGTTGTTCAGCCCATACATCGGAACGAAGGTGCCGCTCATGCGCACCTGATTGCCGGGGTAGTCGATGCTGCCTTCGATGGTGGCGCCGATCATCGGGCCCTTCACGACGCCTTCCCGGATCGTGAGCTGTCCGTTTTGCCGGGTGAATTCCGCGCGCAACCGCGAGAAGGAAACGCCATTCTGCAGGCCGGCCGGCCCGCCCGCGGCCAGCCGATCGAGCGCGGCCTCGCCCTTGACGGAGAAATCGCTGACATTGAGCAGGCCCTCTTTCGCGCTCGGTTCAACGGTCGGCGGATCCATCGCCAGCGCAAGCTGGCCTCCGAGCATCTTGGCGTAAGTATCCGTGAAGCGGAGGAATGCGCCGGCGTCGCTGGTCTCGAGATAGATGACTTCGCGTTGTCCCTGGGCAGGTGCGCGCAGATTTCCGGTCAGGGGCGTATCTCGTCCAAGTTTGCCGGTAAGCGCGAAGCTTTTGATCATGCCGTTGCGCCGGGATACCTTGCAGTCGACGCTGCGCACCGCTTCGCCGTAATAGCCGGCCACCGCACCGAGCTTCAGGTCGAAATCGAAATCGATGTTCTTGGTTTTGCTTTTGGCGTCCGCCTCCTTACCCGAAATGGCTGACCTGAGAAAGCCGCGGCCGTCGAACACGTCGCCGCGCATGGTCACCTTGACGACGCCATCAGAACCACGATCGGCCTTCAGCGAGGCCTTGTCGCCTTCGGACGGGGAATAGGTCGGGAAGTTCGCGTTCATCAGGTCGCCGTTCTGATCGACCTCGAGCGATCCCTTGATCGACACGCCGCCTCCGTCGATGACGATGTCTTCGAAGCCGGGTCGATTGCGGTTTCTGCACCACGTTGAAAACCGCGCGGCTCGACTTGCCCGGCAATTTGACCCAGCCCGGCAGGATATTGTCGAGCTTCAGCGCGGTCAGATCGGCTTCGATGCCCATGCGGCTGTCGTGATCGGCGCTTGCTATCTTGCCGATGAGCTTGACCGGGATAGGCCCGCTGACCGCTGGGCCGAGATCGAATCCGAGGCGGGCGCGGCTTGCGTCGTCGAGTGTCGCCTGCAACTTGATATCGGCATCGCCATCACTGGGTTTGCGATAATCCAGCGAAGCCGCCTGGCCGTTGATCTTGACGTCGCCCTTGACCTGATAGCCCTGATTATTGGCGATGACTTTCAGCGTGGTGGCTTCGAGCTTCTGACTCATCACCAGGTGATCGGCGGCAAATCCGCTGAGGTCGGCGGTAATGGCATAGGTGGTGTCGGCCTTGGTCAGTTCGCGCTTGATCGGCATGCCGAGCGTGACCACTGCGGAAACCGTGCCCTTGCTCGAATTGGGATCGATCAATGTGCCGGAAAATTCGCTGAGGCGATCGGAGGCGAGAATTTCGGCCGCCGCCGGCACCGGACCGTCGATCCGGAATTTGACCCGGGCCGGTGCGGGCTTCGGCGCCATGTCCGGCACCTCGAATACGAAATCTGAAATGTTGAGTTTGCGCCCCGCGGGCGTATCGGCCGCCGCCTGCGCGATCGTCACGGTCGCGGTGCGGCCGGTGACATGGGCTTTCAAATCCGCATCGCGCACCGAGGGCAGTTCGTCGACCGGATGCAAGGTCACGCCGCTGGCGAGGATGTTGACGGAGAGACCGTCATCGGGGATCGGCGGACCTCGGCGCGAAAGGTTTCGCACCGGAGAGTTGACGCCAACCTCGATTCGCTGAAGCGAGCCGCGCTCGACCCGGTCGACCACCCATTCGCGGACCTCCGGCACGATCAGCATCGGCCACATCCGTTTCAGCGCCGATGCCGACATCGGCGTTCCCGCAAAGCCGAGCGTCAGGCGCGGCTCGGCCGAATAGTCGACGCTGCCGGTCCCGGCGATGCCGATCTCACCGTTGCTGATATCGGCCTGGGTGAGCAGTACCCGCCGCTTCTCGGTGTCGAAACGCACGCCGATGGCGATGCGATTGAAAATCAGCGGGGGTTCGTCGTCGATCCCCGCCAGCACGATGGTGCCGCCGCTGAAGCCCAGTTGCCAATCGGTAACGCTGTCGTTGGGCGGCTCGAGATGGGCCAGCAGCGTGATCCGGTTCGGGCCGGAAACGATCTTGAAGGGCGCTACCAGCACGCGCCGCCCGGAATCCCATTCGACGTTCATTTCCGCCGAATTGATCGCCATCGGATAATCGGGCGTGTCGCTGTCGATGATGTTGCCCGCGCCCGCGCTAAGCTTGCCGCGGAAATAGGTCGGCAGGCCGTCGCGGCCCAATTCGCCCTTCAACTCGCCGGTTAGCGGCAGATCCGCGCTGTAGGTCAGGTCCTTCAAACGCAGCGCCAGCAGGATATTGGTGGTCGAGACCTTGTCGGCGCGAATATCGACCGACCGCACGCCGTTGGCGGGAGGTCCGACCGCAACCCGAAGCGACCAGGCATGGCTGCCCTCTTCGCCCACGCTCAGCGCCACGCCGCCGCCGCTCGGCCGGCGAAGACTGAGAGTGATGTTTTCGAAATTCCATTTGTTGCCGCGCTGCTGATCGTCGACGACCAGGTTGCCGTTCTTCAAGCCGATTTCATTGAGATTTTGTCCGTCGAGTCCGGTCAGGCTCAGGCTGTCGAGCCAGTCGAGGCCGGCCAGCAGTCCGCTTGCGGTATCGCGGTTATCGGGAGCCGCTGCGGTGGCAGCGGGCGGAGTAACTGACGATGACGGGGCAACCTGGCCAAGGGGGATCGGGAGTGCGGATTGACCGGTTGACGGCGGCATTCCCCCTGGTTGCCTTTTTGAGGCTACGCCGGTCGCCAGCGGCCGGGCGTTGTCGCCGGTGGAAACCGTCACATAGCCGTCCGGCGTGATGCGCACCGCAAGTTCGGCGTCCACCAGATTGAGGCTCTCGGCGCGGAGCCGTCCCATCAATAGCGCGGTGCCCGACAATCTCACCTCGGCTTTCGGCGCGCTCGCCACGATGGCGTGGTCGCGATCCCTGACGATGATATCGCGGATACGCACGGCGATGCGGATCCTGCCGGCGCGCTCGATCTGGGTGCCGCCCACCTCGACGGTGTTGCCGTGGCCGATATTTTCCTCGATCGCCGCGGCCAGCCAGGGCGTCGCCATTTCGAGATTGATCGGACCGGCGCCAAGCCGCCACCACAATCCGCCGAAGCAGGCGGCGAAGATCACCATCAAAACCGCGATCACGACGGCGAGGCGCCTTACCCAGCGCTCGCCGGCGATCCATCGGCGCAACGCCGCCGAAGCGATCTGCCGAACCGATGAAAGCCGGAATTCGATCGCGACAGCAGCCGGCGCGCGCGATGGCACGCCGCCTCGTCATGGTCCTGATCCCAATCGGCATCATCCCACTGCGAGGGCCTGGCGTCAGCACGCGGACTTGACCCCTGGGGCGACGTTTTTCCTGCCATTGCCTCTCGGTGCTGGCGCTGATCGTAAGATTGATCGCCGCCAAGGCCGCGCCCGTCGACACGTAACGAGCGCTCCTGTGCCGGCATCGCTGCCAATCCTCGATTAATACTGTTACTCGTCTTCCGGGCCCAAGGAGCACATTCAACGAGCGGACGGGTGGTGCGTCGAATTCCTTGTAAGCCATACTCCGAGGTCATCAGACTTGCCCAGCGGCCGGCTTGATTCCAGCTTGCCATGACAAGGCCCGCAATACCCCCATGATTGATCCGCCGAAAGCGACGAAAGGAAGGCGTATGTCCAAGAAAACGCGTAAGAAATCCCCCAAGGCGGCCCCCAAGAAGGCTGCCCGCGTGCCCAATCGAAGACATCGGCCAAAACGTCGGCTTCGAAAACCCGACTGGTGACGGCGAACAAGTCAGGCAAGAATGTCAGCAAGCAACCGCGAAAGACCGCGGGAGCATCGCACAAGGCCGCATCAAAAACGTTAAAATCGCCGGGCCGAGGCGCATCCGCCGTACGAGTTGTTGCGGCAGCCTCAAAGCCGGCCGTCGCAACGGCCGCAGCCAAAAATCCACCAACGAAAAGCCCGTCGGTTGGAGAGGCAGGTCCGTCGGCCGCTCGCAAAACGGCTTTGATCGAAGGCGCGAAGGCGCCCGCCTTCCGGCTTGCCCCGCGACGGCGGCGACACCGTTTCGCTGGCCGACTACTCCGGGAAAAAACTGGTGCTGTTCTTTTATCCGCGCGCGGATACGCCGGGCTGCACCAAGGAAGCCATCGACTTCACGCGACTGGCGAGCGCCTTTGCGCAAAGCCAGACCGCGGTGCTCGGTGTTTCCGCCGACCCGCCGAAGGCGCAGGAAGCGTTTCGAGACAAGCACGAGCTCACTACTCCTCTTGTTTCGGATGAGCAGCATGAGATGCTGGAGGCCTACGGCGTCTGGGGCGAAAAATCCATGTACGGCAGGACCTTCCAAGGCATTCTTCGCACCACGGTTCTGATCGGCGCCGACGGCCGAATCATCAGGATCTGGCGCAATGTGAAGGTCGATGGCCATGCCGACGAGGTGCTGGCGGCAGTGCGGGCCCTGTAATTCGAGCGGCCCGTTCGCTAAAAATTAACCATGACCGGGTCAAATCACCCCCGCAAATTTAGCCGTACGGAACTCCTGTCCGACCGGCGCGGGAGTGCCGATGTCGTACCGTTCCGGTCATTATTCCGAGTACCCCCAGCACCATCCTCACGACCATGGCCGGCCATCGTCGCGCCGCCGGCCGGCGACGAGCCACGCCTCGGCTCCTGCTGCCCCGCCCGCGCAGGAGGGCTATACCCTCGTCCACGCCGGCAAACAGGTCCGGTTTGGGCCGGTGGTGTTCTGGATCGTGGTCGGCACGGTCACGCGTGCTCGGCATGTGGTCGGCCGCGACCGCGACCTATTTCGCGTTCCGCGACGACGTTCTCACCCGGCTGATCGCTCGCCAGGCGGAGATGCAATACGCCTATGAAGACCGCATCGCCGAACTGCGCGCCAAGGTCGATCGCACCACCAGCCGCCAGTTGCTCGATCAGGAACAGTTCGACCAGAAGCTCGACCAGATCATGCGCCGCCAGACCACGCTGGAATCCCGCGCCACCGCGCTCGGCGCCATTCCGGACGGCCAGGTCACCGGATCGATCAGGCCCCCGGTGCGTGGAGCCGCGGCAACTGACGCTGTCTCGGGTATGCCGAAACCTTCGCCGATCAGCGATACCGTGATTTTCGTGGCGCCCCCGGATCGCGAAGCGCGGCTGGAATTGCGCGCGCCCGATCACCGTCAACGCGCAGCCGAATCAGTTCGCCAAGATCCAGGGCGTCGACAACGTCCTGGTCCGCCTGCAGACCTCGCTCGACCAGGTCGAGGGCCGCCAGATCGCGGCGCTTGGCGCGGTCGAAGACGGCATGGAATTGCGGGTGCGCCGGATGCGCGGCGTGATTACCGATCTCGGCCTCGATATGACGCAGTTGGAAGCCGCGACCCCGCGCGTCGGCATGGGCGGGCCCTATCGTTCCGGTCAAACTTCCTTCCGACGCCGGGGCCGTTCGAGCGCCAGCTCTACCGAATCAACATCACCCGCGCCCAGGTCGAGCGTCTGAACCGGACGCTGGCGCTGGTGCCGTATCGCAAGCCGGTGGTCGGCGAAGTCGAATTCACCAGCGGTTTCGGAATCCGCACCGATCCCTTCCTCGGCCGCCCGGCCATGCACACCGGTCTCGATTTCCGCGCGCCAATGGGCGATCCCGTCCGCGCGACCGCGAACGGCAAAGTGGTGTCCGCGGGATGGGCTGGCGGCTATGGCCGCATGGTCGAAATCGACCACGGCAACGGCCTGTCGACCCGCTACGGCCATCTGTCGGAGATCGGCGTCAAGGTCGGCGATCCCATCAAGATCGGACAGGTGATCGGCGCTGTGGGCTCAACCGGCCGGTCGACCGGTCCGCATTTGCACTATGAAACCAGGATCGATGGCGAAGCGGTCGATCCCGCAGAAATTCTTGCGCGCCGGCGTGCGGCTCAGCGCGGGCTGAACTTACGGCGCCGGGCCGATGGCCCGGACATGGCGTCAGTGGCCGACCTCGCCGTGATGACGTCGCCGAACAATCGCCACGCCTCGCCGTCGAACTTCATCAACTGCATCTGCTCGATCGGGAAAAAGTCATCCGGGCTGGTATTGACCTTGATGCCCGGCAGCATCATGTCGGTCGAAAAATCCTTGAGATTGGCGGCCTGCTTCATGACGTTTTCGCGCGTCAGGTCGTCGCCGCATTGCTTGAGCACCTGAACCATGTTCTGCGCCAGCACATAGCCGTAGACGTTGTTCGCGTTCAGCTTATCGCCGTCGGGATAGTACTTGTCCATGAAGGCCTGCCATGTCTTCACGCCCGGATCGTCCTTCCAGGCCGGATCGGTTGGATCCTTCAGATAGGCCGTCGAGATGATGTCCTTGGCGTTTTCGAGACCCGCCGGTTTCAGCACGGCGGCCACCGACGTCGCGGTGTTTGCGAGAAAGAACTTCGGCTTCCAGCCGAGTTCGCCGACCTTCCGGATCGCCTGCGCCGATCCCTTCGGCGCCGCCCAGGAGAAGAAGATATCGGCGCCCGAATCGTGCAGCGCGACGATCTGGGAATCGATGGTGGGGTCGCTCACCTCATAGGATTTGTCGGCAATGATCATGCCGGCCTTGTCACCCAACCCGTCGCGCAATCCCTTGACCTGGTCCTTGCCGGCGTCGTCGTTCTGCCAGAACACCGCGATCTTGCCGTTCGGGAAATGGTCGAGGATGTATTTGGCGTAGATGCGCCCCTCGCTCTGGTAGTTGGGCTGCCAGCCCATCGTCCACGGGAAGTGCTTGGGATCGCCCCACTTGGTGGCGCCGGAGGCGACGAAGAGCTGCGGCACTTTCCGGGCATTCATGTATTTCTGAATGGCTGCATTGGAGGGCGTGCCGAGCGGCTGGAAGATCAGCAAGACTTCGTCGCCCTCCACCAGCTTGCGCGCCTGCTCGATCGCTTTCGGCGGGCTGTAGGCGTCGTCATAGGAGATGAAATTGATCTTGCGGCCGTTGATGCCACCTTCCGCGTTGATCTTGTTGAAGTAAGCCGCTTCGGTCTTGCCAATCACCCCATAGGAGGAAGCCGGACCGCTATAGGGCATGATATTGCCGATTTTGATCTCGGTATCGCTCGCGCCCGGATCATACTTCTTCTGCGCGCTCGCCGCGCCTGCCGTCAACGCGGCGCCAGCAAATGCCGCCAACGCAACAAGGTTTCGCATCCGCACCGGCATCGTTCCCTCCCGCTAGGCGTTTTCTTTTGACCAAGTGTTGCAAGCCCCGCGCGCGCATGCAAGCATCGGCTTATTCCGTGACCCGAAACCGCATTGTTGCTTGCCGCCAATTATGATTGATGCAAGCGAGCACCTGTCACTGACAAGGCCCGTGGTTTGGAACTGAAAAGACGAATTGGCCCGCGGCATCCCAAACTCGCAACGTTCGGATTTCGCGCCGCGCGATGGCTCGGCGCAAAATCGATGGGGGCCGTGGGTTTTCATCAGCTCGGATCGGCCTTCGCCAAGGAGCGGATCGCGCGCGTCCGCGAACGACTTGGCCGCGGCGAGACGGTCTATCTCGCGGGACTCGGGCTGCCCGGCACGCACAATTCTGGCGTGGCGCTGGTGGAGGTGACGCAGGCCAATGGCCCGCGGCTGATCGTCAACAACGAGGAAGAACGCTTTTCCGGCAACAAGCACACCACAGAATATCCGCGCGCCTCGATCGATGCGATGGTGGAAACGCTGCGAGGCATGGGGCGCGACATCCATGATATCGCCGCCTGGCTTACCACCTGGGATTACCCGACGCTGGCCGGGACGCTCGCCCGCTCGGTGTTGGAGGAGCTGCCGCAAAGCCTGAAGCTGCTGCGCACCACGGAGGCCGCCGGATACGACCGCCGCCGGCTCGATCAGATGACCCGCACGCCGAAAATCCTCGCCAGGCGGCTCGGCCTTTCCGAGCGTGTGCCGCTGATCTGCATGCCGCACCATGACAACCATGCGTGGTTTTCGTTCGCGGCTTCGCCCTTCGCCGGGGACGATGAACCCGTCGCGATTGCCGTGCTCGACGGCACCGGCGACAAGGGATCGGTCTCGCTCTATGTCGTCAAAAATGGCGAAATGCGGCGGCTCTACTGCAATGACAGCATGTTCAACTCGCTCGGCGCCTTCTACAGCGTGATTTCATCGACCCAGGGTGGCTGGACCTGGTTGTCCTGCGAGGGCCGCTACATGGGCGCCGCGGCGTGGGGCGACATGAACCGGGCCAGCAATCCGTACTATGCACGGCTGAGACAGGTTTTGGATTTCGGCGGCACCGGCGAAGTGCGGCTCAACCGCGCTCTTGCCAACTGGTATTGCGACCCGTTCCATCATCCCTACAAGGCAGCCTTGATCGATATCCTCGGCGTGCCGCTAAGATCCGATCAGCTCTGGAATCCCGACGCGGTGCTGCGGGTCGAGGACATCCAGCACCGGCCCGACACCAGGAATCGTCTCGACAAGGCAGCCGCGACGCAACTGGTGCTCGAGGATGCGATGATCCATGTGGTCGATCATCTCCTGCGCTTAACCGGCGCCAGCCGGTTGGTGCTGACCGGCGGCGTGGCGTTGAATGCGGTCGGCAACATGCGCCTGCTCGAGCATTTCGACGAGGCTTGGTTCGCGAAGTCGCAACAGCGCAAAGGCCGCCTGCATCTGTGGGTGCCGCCTGTCCCCGGCGACCCCGGCGTCACCATCGGCGCCGCGTGGCTGTTCGCGCATCTGGCGGGCGCTCCGCGCGGCGCCCCGATGACGCACGCATTCTATTGCGGATCCTCGCCGGAGCGTCAGGACATCGCAGCCGCGCTCGAGGCCGACGACATCGCCTCAACAGGAATCGGGGATATCGCGACGCCTGACGGACGCGACGCCGTTGCCGATCTGATGGCCTTCATGGTCGCGAAAAACGGCGTAATTGCGCTGTATCAGGGCGCGGCCGAAACCGGGCCGCGTGCGCTTGGCCATCGCTCGATCCTGGCCAACCCCTGCGACCCCGAAGTGCGCGAGCGGCTCAACGAGCGCGTCAAATACCGCGAAGCGATCCGCCCGCTGGCGCCGATGGCGACGCTGGACGCGGCGCGGGAGTATTTCGATCTGCAGGAGGGCGCGTCGGACGCCGAATACAACGCCTACAACTACATGGTCCTGACGGCGCGATCGAAGCCGCACGCGCGCGAAAAGATTCCGGCGGTGATTCACGCGGACGGCACCGGGCGAATTCAGATCGTGCGCGCGGAAGACGACCCCCTCACCTACGCCTGTCTGAAGGCACTCGGCCGCCACATCGGTGTCGAGATATCCGTCAACACGTCGTTTAATGTCGCAGGTCCCATCGCGCAGACGCCCGCCCAGGCGATCGATACGCTGCGCCGCTCCAAAGGCCTCGACGTCGTGCTGCTGGTGGCTGATGACGGCGCGGTATTCGCGGCCTGGCACGCCGGCAATCGCGACAGCGGCCGGTTTACGGGGTGGCTGTCGGAATGGAAGTTGGCGCGGACGGGCGGCTGATTACGTCGTTGCGCCCTTCGACTGCGACACGATCTCGATCATCTTGCCTTCATCGTCGTCGGGCGCGTGGGCTGTCGCCCTGGCATACGCCTCCACCGCGGCGCGCCCCATCAGGGGAACGTCGGACAAAAGGCTCTCGGCCAACGCCACGGCGTAAGCCGCATCCTTGTGCCGCAGCGCCGCGGTGAAGGTCGCGCCGGAAAAATTCCGCGCCACCATCCGCTTGGAATGCCGGAGCACCTGCGGGCTGGCGGCAACGCCGGTCTCGATCGCCTCCAGCACCAGCTTCATGTCGAGACCGGCCTGCTCGGCGATCGCAAGGCCCTCCGCGATACCGGCAATCTGGATCGCGCCCATCAGATTGTTGATCAGCTTGTAGACGGTGCCGGTGCCGACGGCGCCGAAATGCCGGATGGTCGTCGAGAGCGGCACCAGATAAGGCCGCGCCCGTTCGAGATCCGCGGGGTCGGCGCCGACCAGCAGCGTCAATTTTCCGCTCGCCGCGGCATCCGGCAAGCCGGTGACGGGACTATCGATGTAGATGAGGCCGCGTCTGCGAAGCTCGCGCGCCAGATCGATCGCGTGGTTATACGATACGGTGGAACACTCGATCGCGATCGTGCCGGCCTTCATGGTCGCGGCCGCGCCATCCCTGGTGAGCCACACGGCGCGCGATGCCTCGTCGTCAGCGACCATGGTCACGACAGCCTCGGCATCGATGGCGGCATCCTCCGGCGACGTCGCCCATCGCGCGCCGCGCGCGATTAAATCTTCCGCCTTGGCCTTGCTCCGGTTCCAGACCGCGACCGTGAAGCCGGCGTCGAGATAGCGGCCCGCCATCCCGTGGCCCATCCGTCCGAGGCCAATGAACGCGACCTGTGCCATGCGTTAATCCACATCCTCGATCGATGCGGGCGGCGCGCCAAACGCGCGTTGCGCCAGCGTCGCCCCCATGAATTCATCGAGGTCGCCGTCGAGCACACCCGAGGTGTCCGAGGTCTGCACGCCGGTGCGCAGGTCCTTCACCATCTGATAGGGCTGCAGGACGTAGGAGCGGATCTGGTGGCCCCAGCCGATATCGGTCTTGGCGGCCTGATCGGCGGCGGCCTGCTCCTCGCGCTTCTTCAGCTCGATTTCGTAGAGCCGCGCGCGCAGCATGTCCCACGCCTGCGCCTTGTTCTTGTGCTGCGACCGGCCGGCCTGGCAGACCACCGCAACCCCGGTCGGAATATGGGTGAGTCTACCGCGGATTCGGTCTTGTTGACGTGCTGGCCGCCGGCGCCGCCCGAACGCATGGTATCGACCCGCACATCGGACTCCGCGATATCGATCTTGATGCTGTTGTCGACCACCGGAAAGATTGCGACGCTGGAGAACGAGGTGTGCCGGCGCGCGTTGGAATCGAACGGCGATATCCGCACCAGCCGATGCACGCCGGCTTCGGTCTTCAGCCAGCCATAGGCGTTGTGACCGCTGATCTGGATGGTGGCCGATTTGATGCCGGCCTCTTCACCTTGCGTCTCTTCCAGATATTCGATCTTGAAGCCGTGCTTTTCGGCCCAGCGCGTATACATGCGCAGCAGCATCGCGGCCCAGTCCTGGCTCTCGGTACCGCCGGCGCCGGCATGAACCTCGAGATAGGAATCGAAACGGTCGGCTTCGCCCGACAGCAGGGCTTCCAGTTCGCGGCGCGCCACTTCCTTCTGCAGATTTTTCAGCGCAGTCTCGGCTTCAGCGACGACGCCGGAATCGTTCTCGGCTTCGCCGAGTTCGATCATCCCGATATTGTCTTCGAGTTCGCGCTCGACTTTGCCGATGCCACTCAGCGCATCCTCCAGCGAGGTGCGCTCCTGCATCAGCTTCTGCGCCTTCTGGGGATCGTTCCAGAGATTGGGGTCTTCTGCGAGCTTGTTCAGCTCCGCAAGGCGCGCCGTGGATGCATCGACGTCAAAGATGCCTCCTCAGCAGCCCGACCGACTGCTTGATCTCTTCAACTAAACGTTCGACTTCAGCGCGCATGGGTTCTCTGATCTGCGGCACAGGCCGCCATTCTCATCTGCTGTTTTGACGCGTTTTCTTGACGCGAACCGACACCCACTTCGCTTGAAAACGCTCCGATGCTGCAAGGGATGTAGCGGCGGGCGCCGCAAAGCGCAATCGGCTCGTATTGTATCGGCGTGTTTTCTTCAGGCGAACCGGCACCTGGCTTCGCTAGTAAAGCCCACCGGTACCGGAGCGCATGATGGTGCGGTCGGCGTCGGGCGACACCGTGAGCGAGCGGCCGTCGGCATCGGCGACGCCGATGACGGAATAATTATCCGGCGGCGCGGTGCCCGGCTTGAAGGCTTCGAGAATCGTCTTTCCGCCGTCGCCAGGACCGGCCCGCATTCCCGTCATCTGATCGACGCGGATCAGCTTGATCCCCGCCGGCACCCTGAACGGAATCGCCGGCTTGTCGGCGAGCGCGAGCTTCATGAAATCCCGGGCGATCGGCGCGGCCAGAGCACCGCCGGTAGCCTTGCGGCCGAGATTGCGGGGCTTGTCGTAGCCGATATAGATGCCGACCACGATGTCCGGCGAAAAGCCGACGAACCAAGCATCTTTTTCATCGTTGGTGGTGCCGGTCTTGCCGGCGATCGGCTTACCAACGTCCTTCAGGGCGATCGCGGTGCCGCCCTGGACCACGCCTTCCATCATCGACGTGATCTGGTAGGCCGTCATCGAATCCAGCACCTGCTCCCTGCGGTCGACAAGCTGCGGCTCGGGCTGATTCTTCCAGCCGCCCGGAGCGTCGCAGCCGCGGCATTCGCGCTGGTCATGCTTGAAGATGGTGTGGCCATAACGATCCTGAATGCGGTCGATCAAGGTCGGCTTCACGCGCCGGCCGCCATTGGCGAACATCGAATAGGCCGTGACCATCCGCATCACCGTGGTCTCGCCCGCGCCGAGCGCGTAGGACAGATAGTTCGGCAACTCGTCATAGACCCCGAAGCGCTTGGCGTATTCGCCGATCAGGGGCATGCCGACGTCTTGCGCCAGCCGCACCGTCACGGTGTTGAGCGACCATCTCAGCGCATTACGCAGCGTCGTCGGGCCATGATAATTGCCGGCCGAATAGTTGTCCGGGCGCCAGACGCCCGCGCCCTGCCCCTGATCGATCTCGATCGGCGCATCGACCACGACCGTCGACGGCGTATAGCCGTTGTCGAGCGCGGAAGAGTACACGATCGGTTTGAAGGATGATCCCGGCTGCCGGTAGGCCTGCGTAGCGCGATTGAACTGGCTCTGGTCGAACGAGAATCCGCCGACCATCGCAAGCACGCGGCCGGTCCACGGATCCATCGCGACCATCGCCCCGGAAACCTCCGGCAACTGGCGCAGCCGATACTGGCCCTCGACCGCAGCGCCATCCTTGCCGATCAACGGGTCCGCATAGATGACGTCGCCCGGCGACAGCACCTGCGAAACCGCGGTCGGCGTCCTGCCCCGCGCCGGACCGGCCGCGGCCTTTGCCCATCTGACGCCCTCAAGCGTGATGTTGCCGGTCTGGCGATCCTTGAGCACCGCGCCACCGAGTTCGCGGCCGGGCTGGAAACCGATCCGCGCCGACTGCTCGCTGGTCTCCAGCACCACCGCCATCCGCCAGGGCGAGATATCCGACAGTGATTTGACGTCGGCGAGCTTCACGCCCCAGTCGCCCGTAATATCGATCTTGCTGATGGCGCCGCGCCAGCCCTGAGTCTCGTCGATAGTTCACGAGGCCGGCGGCCATTGTCTTGCGCGCCATCACCTGCAATTTGGGGTCGAGCGTGGTCCGGACCGACAGGCCGCCTTCATAGAGTTTCTTTTCGCCGTATCGCTCGAAGATGTCGCGCCGGACTTCCTCGGCAAAATATTCGCCGGCGAAAATGTGGGCGCCGTTGGTCCGGTTGGTGACGATCAACGGATCCTTGCGGGCCTTGTCGGCATCGGCCTGCTTGATCCAGCCGTTTTCCAGCAGGCGGTCGATCACGTAATTGCGCCGCTCGATCGCGCGGTCGTGGTTGCGCACCGGGTGCAGCGCCGCCGGCGCTTTCGGCAGCGCGGCCAGATAGGCCGCTTCCGCGACGGTGAGTTCGTTTACCGATTTGTCGAAATAAACCAGCGACGCGGCGGCAATGCCGTAAGCGCCGAGGCCGAGATAGATTTCATTGAGATAGAGTTCGAGGATCTTGTCCTTGGAGTAGGCGCGCTCGATCCGCATCGCCAGCAAGGCTTCCTTGATCTTGCGAGAGAACGACACTTCGTTGGTCAGCAGAAAGTTCTTGGCGACCTGCTGGGTGATCGTGGAGGCACCTTGCGGACGGCGGTTGGAGCCGTAGTTTTGCGCATAGAGCACGGCCGCGCGCGCCATGCCGGAAAAATCGATGCCGCCATGCTCGTAGAAGTTCTTGTCCTCGGCGGCGAGGAACGCGTTGATGACGAGCTTTGGAACCGCCTGGATCGGCAGGTACAACCGGCGTTCCTTGGAGTATTCGCCAAGCAGCGCGCCGTCCGCCGCGTGGACGCGCGTCATCACCGGCGGCTCATAATCCTGAAGCTGCGAATAGTCGGGCAAGTCCTTGGAAAAATGCCAGATCAGCCCCGCCGCCGCGGCGACGCCCACCAGAAACAAAACGGTTCCGGCGGCGAACAAGAAACCCATGAACCGCACCAGCAAGCGCATTATCAATTTCCGTTTCAACCCTTGCGCCGTGACTGGGGCGCTTGCTCAGCGTGAACGCCACTACGGGACGATCTGCCATCCCGCACAGCCCGCATAATATGTCTAGCCCGTCGGCCCGGAGGGCATTTTGATCGATTCCCAAGATCTCGCGGTGGTTTTTTTATAGGGCCGCCGCTGTGGCCAAACTAGGGCTTCCACCACCGGAAGGGTTCCCCCTTTTCAGTCGGCCGAGCCCGCCGTTGCCATGCGTTTGGCAAAGAAGGCGTCGATGGCCTGCGCCATCGAGCCAACGGTCCGCGAACGCCAACTATCCGATACCAGATGTTCGAGGTCGCCCTTGTTCGAGACATAACCGAGTTCGATCAGCACCGAAGGCACGTCGGGGGCCTTCAGCACCTTAAACCCGGCTGACTTCAGCGGGCGCTTGTGCATCCGAACGGTATTCTTCATCTCGCCCATCAGCAGGCGGGCGAACCGATTTGAGAAGGTGCGGGTTTCGCGCTGCGCAAGGTCGATCAGGATGTCGGCGACGTCGGTCGGCTCCTCCGTCAGGTTCACCCCGCCGATGGCATCAGCCTTGTTTTCGGCCTCGGCGAGCCTTTCAGCTTCGGCGTCGGAGGCGCGGTCGGATAGCGTGTAAATCGTCGCCCCCTGGGCGTCGCCCTCGCCGCGCGGCAACGCATCGGCATGGATTGACACGAACAGCGCCGCCGATTGGTTGCGGGCGATCCGAACCCGCTCCGCAAGCGGAATGAAGGTATCGTCGGTGCGGGTCATGACGACGCGATATTTGCCGGCTTTCTCAAGGCGGTCGCGCAACGCCAGGCCAAATCCCAGCACCAGGCTCTTTTCGCTCTCGCCGCTGGCCTGGGTGCCGTTGTCGATACCGCCATGGCCTGGATCGATCACCACCACGGGACGCAGATCGGCCGGCGCGGCAGGCTTGGGTGGAGCCGCCGCTTCAGCGGGAACCACCGCGTCCGCCGCTTCAGCGGGAACCACCGCGTCCGCCGCGTCCGCGATGGCCGACCGCAGTTCGGGCCGGCTTTCGACCGCCAGCGATTGAACGAAGGCGGTGCGGTCAACCTCTTCCAGTTCGAGCACCAACCGCGGCGGCTGGCCGTTGGCGGCGTCGAGCACATAGGAGTGTGAGATCCTGGCCGGACCGGTCAGATCGAACACGATTCGCGAACCGCCCGGCATCACCAGGCCGTAGCGGAACGCCTTGATCAGGCCGCGCCCGGCGGTGCCGGTTCCGGCAGGAAGCTGGAAGCTGACCTGAGGGATATCCACCACCACGCGGTACGGATCGGCTAGCGCAAAGGCACGAAACTGGATGGTCTTGTCGAGATCGAGCACGAAGCGGGTTTGTTTGGCATCGCCGGCCAGCCTGGCGTCGGAGGCGACGGGAAAATCCGACGTCGTGACCGGGGTCGAGGGTTGCCCCTCCGCGGCGCCAACCCGGGTGACACCGGAGCACAGCAATGCTGCGGCGCACACTAGCGCGCATCCCAGCAAAACACGATGATTTGCGCGGATCGCCAACGAATCTAAGTCTCCGAGCAGCCCTCTTACCGCAATAGAACCGCAGGGTTAATCCAACCTTAACGCGCCTGCGGCGAATAAGGCGAAGTGTTGCCGCGCTGCGACGCTTCCCTTGCACGCGGCGGCCAATCGACGTATGTACAGGGGGCTGACGGCTAAAACTCCCGGTTGTGTCACGTTCAGCCTCCCGGTGCAGCGCCGGAACCTTCGAATTCTGGAGATTCCAGCGTCCTTCCGATCCCTCCAAAGCCAGCGCAGCGCGCGGCTGACAAGGAGCGGCGGTTTCGAGCCCGAGCGGCGTCCGGTCCCAGGTTACCATCTTGTTCCAGGGACGACTTCAGACGCGGCATGACCGATTATCCGGGCTCAAAAGCCTGATATGCGATCGCCGGCGAGCGCTTTGGCGCCGCGCCGGACCTTCAGCAACAGACAAAGCGGCGACTTTCGCCGCCCATGTGTTCAGACGGGCCGACGCTTGATGCGCCAGAATGTATTGCCGACCATGATCCACGGAAGACCAGCGCCGACGCGAAGCGAAAGTTCCGCGCGTTGCTTCACTTCCCCGGGATCGCGTTCGGCTGGGCGCCCCGGGTTGCGTTTCGGCCTTCCCCTCACCCCCGAATCAGGTGGACCGTCGCGTCACCCGGCGGCGCGATACGCGCTCCCGGTCATACGCGCCCGCCGCCGTCAAGAGTCCCAAAATGCCCAACAAAATGTTGATCGATGCCACCCACCCGGAAGAGACCCGGGTCGTTGTGGTCCGCGGCAATCGCGTCGAAGAATTTGATTTCGAGACCGCTCAGCGCAAACAACTGCGCGGCAATATCTACCTCGCCAAGGTCACGCGGGTAGAGCCGTCGCTGCAGGCGGCCTTCATCGAATACGGCGGCAACCGCCACGGTTTTCTGGCCTTCAGCGAAATCCATCCGGATTATTACCAAATCCCGGTCGCCGATCGTCAGGCGCTGATCGAGGCCGACGAACGCGCCCATCGCGAGGCCGAGGAAGAAACCGAGAATCGCTCCAACCGTCGCCGTCCGCGCCACCGCAACTCGCGCCGCCGCGGCAATGGCGAGCGGGTCCAGAGCGACATCGTCGAAAACGCAGGCGCCGATCCGTCGCAGGCCGCCCAGCCGCATGACGGCCACGAGCATGTCGAAGGCGAGCACGCCGAACACGGCCACACCCACGACGCCGAGCATCACCATGCCGATGCCGAGCATCATGATCACGACGATGATGCGGAGCATCATGATCACGACGATCATGAACATTCGCACGACCATGAACATGCCCATGATGAACACGATCATGACGGGCACAATCATGATGAGCACGATCACGATGACCATACCCACGCGACTCACGCGGACGAGACGCCGGCGGCCGAATCCCAGCCCGCTATGCCGGTCGCGGCTGCGATCGAGGCGTCCGTCGCCACGCCGGACGCGCCAGTTGGGGCGGAAGCTCATGAAGAGCATGCGCATGAAGAGCATGCACATGATGAGCGTACCCACGAGGAGCACGCGCTCGAAAACGCAGCCCATGCCGACGATGCCGCGCATGCCGAGCGAGCCGGTGAAGACCAGGCCGCCGCGCCTCACGACGAGCATGCAGCTCAACCGCATGGCGACGACAACCACGACGATGAGGACGATGGCGAGGACGCCGAAGAGGAAGTCGTTGAATCGGTCGGCGGCGATGACGTCATGGAAGAGGTGCCGGAGCGCGCCTTCCGTCCGCGCCGTCAATACAAGATTCAGGAAGTCATCAAGCGCCGTCAGGTGATGCTGGTGCAGGTCGTCAAGGAAGAGCGCGGCAACAAGGGCGCCGCGCTGACGACCTATCTCTCGCTGGCCGGCCGCTATGCGGTATTGATGCCCAACACCGCGCGCGGCGGCGGCATCAGCCGCAAGATCACTTCCGCGCAAGATCGCTCGCGGCTCAAGGAAGTGGTGCAGGATCTCGACGTGCCCGAGGGCATGGGCATCATTCTGCGCACCGCCGGCGCCTCGCGCACCAAGCCCGAGATCAAGCGCGACTTCGAATATCTGATCCGGATGTGGGAAACCGTCCGCGACATGACGCTGAAGTCGCAGGCGCCGACCCTCGTCTACGAGGAAGGCTCGCTGATCAAGCGATCGCTGCGCGATCTCTACAACAAGGAAATCGACGAAATCCAGGTCGCCGGCGAAGCCGGCTATCAGGAAGCCCGCGATTTCATGAAGATGCTGATGCCGTCGAATGTGCGCGCGGTGAAGCAGTATCGCGACGGCCAGCCGCTGTTCTCGCGGATGGGCGTCGAGAGCCAGCTAGATGCGATGTTCTCGCCGACCGTACAATTGCGGTCCGGCGGCTACATCGTGATCAACCAGACCGAGGCGCTGGTTTCGATCGACGTCAATTCCGGCCGCTCGACCCGCGAACATCACATCGAGGACACCGCGCTCAAGACCAACCTTGAGGCCGCGGAGGAAGTCGCAAGGCAGCTGCGCTTGCGCGATCTCGCGGGTCTGATCGTCATCGACTTCATCGACATGGACGAGAAGCGCAACAACCGTTCGGTGGAGCGCAAGCTCAGCGATTGCCTGCGACAGGACCGCGCCCGTATCCAGGTCGGCCGCATATCGCATTTCGGCCTGCTCGAAATGTCGCGCCAGCGCATTCGCGCCAGCGTGCTGGAGAGTTCGACCGAGCCCTGCCCGCAATGCGGCGGCAGCGGCCATGTGCGTTCGGTATCTTCGGTGGCGCTGCAGTTGCTGCGCGGTCTCGAGGAGATCCTAATGAAGGGCGCGACCCACAATCTCGTGGTGCGCACCCGGACCGACGTTGCGCTATACGTGCTCAATCACAAGCGCGGCCATCTGCGCGATCTCGAAAACAGCTTCAAGGTGACGCTTGCCGTCATCGCCGACCCGACCGTGAGCGGCCAGCAGTCGTTCATCATCGATCGCGGCGAACAGGTGCACACGCTGGAGGCCGCCAAGGCGCTGCTGGCGGCGCAGGTTGCAGCTTTCCCGCCGCAGACCGAGGAAGCCTTCGACGACGACGAGCCGTTCGACGTCGAAACCGAATTGGAGGTGGAGACCGACGAGACCGAAGGGCTCACCGAGGATTCGGCGGTCAGCGAGGCGAATGACGGTGAAACCACGGCCGACGGCCACAAGCGCAAGCGGCGGCGCCGGCGGCGCGGCCGTCCCGGCGAACCGCGCGAAGGCGGTCCGTCGCGTGAGGAAACCGAGGGCGGACGCGTGGCGTTCGAAGCAGTCGCGATTCCCGGCGTCATCGCCGAGGAAGGCGAATCCGACGAGGACGAATCTGACGAACAGCCCGGCGCGGTTCGCGCCGATCAGCCGGCCGGCGGCGAACGGCGGCCTCGCCGCCGCGGCCGTCGCGGCGGACGCCGCCGGCGCGGCGGGCTCGAGGACGGTCTGGCCGGATCGATTTCCGACGAACTCGGGCCGCCATCCACACCGGAGGCGATCACCGCGGTTGCCGATTTCGACGGAGGTTCAGCCCAGCCACCGCTGCCGATGGTGCAGCCGGAATCCATCGCGCCGCCGCCCGACATGGATCGCGTTCCGCAGGAGGCGGCCCACGCGCCTGCGCAAGAGGAAACCGTCCAGGAAGCCGAAAGGGCCGCGCGCCGGCGTTCAACCGTGCGCGAGAAGGTGAGTTTCCTGGTCGATGCCCAGCCTGATGCAGCGCCATCAGCCGGTCATAGCCAGCCTGAACCATCGCCGGCCCCCGCTCCGGCTCCGCAACAGCCCGCTGCCGAGGCCGCCAACGAAACCCAGCCCCGCCGCGCGGGATGGTGGTCGCGCCGCTTCGGCAACGGCAACCAGTAACGAATCTGGATTGTGAGACGAAAAAACCGCCCGGCAAAACCGGGCGGTTTTTGTTTGCTGGAAATCGAATTGGGGCGCGCGTACATCAAATCAGGTCGCGAGCGAGCCCCGCTCGATGTCTGCTATCAATGCCGCAGCAGTGACAGAGCGAGCGCGAGCGCGAGCAGTGCGGCCACACCCTGCCAGAACTGAACCGGGTAGCGTTCATAGATCGTCCGCGGCCGGCGCACCGCGACCGGGGCGCGCGCCGGTCCCGCTTCCATTTCCACCGCAAATTCGATCATGTCGCGAAAGCGCGCGGCGGGATCGATGGCGATCGCTCGCCCGATCGCAAACTCGAGCCAGGCAGGAAGGTCCGGGCGCAGCGCAGAAAGCGCCTGCGGCCGGGTTCGACGCGGCGGGCTGGTGGCATCGGGATTGCCGTAAGGAAACTCGCCGGTGAAGGCGCGGAACATGGTGACGCCGAGCGCATAAAGGTCCGTGGCCTCGTTGCCGGCTTCGCCGTCAAACATTTCAGGCGCCATATAGGCAGCGGTGCCTGGAATGTCCTGGGGTGGCGCATCCTCCAATCCGAGTACGCGGACCACGCCGAGATCGAGCAGCTTCAACGATTCGTCGCGCTCCAGCATGACGTTGTCCGGCTTGATGTCGCGGTGGATGACGCCGGCACGATGCAAGGCTGCAGCGCCGCGCGCCAATTTGATCGCAACGTTGCGCCCCTCCTCCAGACCGAGACGGCGCGTGAGCCGTGTTTCCAGCAATTCGCCTTGGTAGAGTGGCATGACTGTGTAAAGGTAGGTCTGGCGGCCGGGCGGCAGCTCGATCGTACGGACAACCCACGGGCTGTGTACGCGCGCGCCAACCCAGGCCTCGCGCATGAACGCGGCGCAATAGGTGGCGACCGCCGCCACCTGCGGCTTTGGAAACTTCAGCACCACCTCACCGCCCTCGATCTCGTCGATCGCACCGAACAGCCGGGTGTATCGGCCATCGGAAACCAGGACCTTGAGCAGGAAACCGTCGACCGTCTCGCCGCCGACCGGCAGCGGCAACAACGGCAATTGGCCGATGGCGGCGCCGATATCGGCGGATTCGACCGTCGGCAATTCGACCACGTCGATCACCATCGCCGTGCAATTGTCGGTGCTGCCCGAATCTAGCGCCGCCGCAACCAGCGCCCGTGCGGTATCGTCCGCAGCCGAGCGCTCACGCAGGATGTCGGCGATGGTGTCGGAGCTCAAAACCCCGTGCACTCCGTCGCTGCACAACAGGAAACGGTCGTGCCGCGCCACCGGCTGGGTCGCATAGTCGAGCCGAACCTCCGTTTCGACGCCCAGTGCGCGGTTGAGAATGCCCGACCGGCCGGTGCCATCCTCCTGCACATGATCGACGGTGAGGCAGGTCAGGCGGTCGCGGCCCAGTCGGTAAGCGCGGGTATCGCCGACATGGAGGATATGCGCGATCCGGCCGCGCAGCACGAGCGCGGTGAACGTGCACCCCATTCCCGCCAGATTGGAGTCCTGCTTGCGCAGCGAATAAATCCAGCCGTTGAGTGCAGTGACGACGTTGGCGGCGGCACGCCGGACTTCCATCGTTTCGGGCAGGTCGCAAAATCCGTCGAGGAAGCCGCGCACCGCAGTTTCGGCTGCGACACGGCCGCCCTTTGCTCCGCCAATTCCATCCGCGATCGCCGCCACCACGTCGTGGCGCGGTTGCGGCAGCTCCCAGCCGAGAACCGCGCCGGCGAAATCCTCGTTGCGTTCGCGGGGTCCTGTCTGCGAGGCGAAACCCACGCTTGCCCTGACGCCAGGGAATCCCTCAGCCATCGCCACCGCTCCGGTTTTCGCGGGGCGGCCGGCGATGCGGATCGTGACGCAAGGGATGGTGCACAGTCCACTTCCCTGATCGCGGCTTCAATTCTCCAGCTTGCAGCGATCATAGAGGAAACTGCCGCCGGTGGAGGAGGCAAGGATAATCGTCAGCTTTCCGGATTTTCGATCCAGCGTGTAATTCCAGCGGTTCTCGTCGCGCCAGGAAATCTTGCCGTCGCTGATGTCCGCCGGATTGGTGTCGACGGTGCTGCGATCGTAATCGATCCTGATCTGAAAGCTCGCGCCGCTGGCCAGGTTGGTGCAGGTGATCGCGCTCTCGCCGCCCATGGCGGGCACGGACATCCCGAGCAACAGGGCGCCGATTCCCGCCGCCAATCGCCACGTTCGAAGCAACGGCCGCGATACCCTCGTGCTCATTTCTTGATCAACGATGCATATTTCATGGACAAATTCCCCAAGCCTGGTCGGGAAAATATGGCCAGTTGACGCTCAATTCATTGGCATAGTTTTTGCGGTGGTTCAATCGCTCCGCGTGTACGGACTTCGCTCACAATCGATTTTTGGGGGAAGGAACATGGCACTCGTACCATCACCACAATGGCTAGACAGCGGAAACAACGCTTGGCAACTGGCGGCGGCGACGTTCGTCGGATTGCAAAGCATTCCCGGACTAACGGTTCTCTACGGCGGCATCGTCAAGAAGAAATGGGCGATCAACTCCGCCTTCATGGCAATCTACGCATTCGCCTCCGTCTTGGTCGTCTGGGTTCTGTTCGGCTACAACATGGCGTTCGGACCACAGTTGTTTCCATTCCTCGGCACGCCGGGCCCGGCGACATCGGCCACCTTTACCACCGGTCAGGCAATCGTTCCGGCGGCGGCATCGGGCATGCCGGCGCTCACCTTTCCGATGGCAACGCTGATTTTCTTCCAGTTCGTGTTCGCCGCCATCACCGTGATCATCCTCGCCGGTTCAGTGCTTGGTCGCATGAATTTTACGGCGTGGATGATCTTCTGTCCGGTCTGGATGACCCTGGTCTATACGGTGGGGGCGTTTAGCCTGTGGGGCGGCGGCTGGCTCGCCGGCATGGGCGTGGCCGACTTCTCCGGTGGCTATGTCATCCATCTTGCGGCGGGCACATCGGGCTTCGTCGCGGCATGGGTGATCGGTCCGCGGCTGCAGGCCGACCGCGACCACTTCCCGCCCAACAGCCTGTTGATGACGCTGGTCGGCGCGGGAATCCTGTGGCTGGGCTGGAACGGCTTCAACGGCGGCGATCCCTATTTCGCCAACGCCGACGCCGGCGCGGCGGTGCTCAACACCAATACCTGCACCGCGGTGGCCCTGCTGGTCTGGACGCTGATGGACAAGATGGCCTACGGCAAGCCGTCGGTGCTCGGCGCGGTCAACGGCATGATCGCGGGCCTCGTCGCCATCACGCCCGCGGCCGGCTATGTCGATGGCATGGGCGCCATCATCATCGGCATTGTTGCTGGGATCATTCCCTGGCTCGCCATGAACAAGCTGCAAAAGGCCGCCTTCATGATGAAGGTGGATGACACGCTTTCCGTGTTCTCGACCCACGGCGTGGCCGGACTCACCGGCGGCTTGCTTACCGGGATCTTCGCCAATCCCGACATGCTGTTGTATATCGGCACCGACAAGGAGGCGCCCGGCATCAACGTGACCGGCTGGCTCTACGGAAATGCCGGTCAGCTTCTGCTCCAGGCTGAAGGCGCGGCATTCATCATCGTCTACAACGCCATCGCGACCTTCATCATCCTCAAGGTCATCTCGATCATCGTGCCGCTGCGCATGGATGAAGCCACCCTCAAAGTGGGAGACGACGCAGTCCACGGCGAGACCGCCTACGCGATCGGTACGGAGGGCGAATAGCCCGCCCTGCCCCGCTTCTGCCTCACGACTTGGAGTCCGCGGGTCGACCTCTGCGCGCCCTGCGGACTTACAGCCCCGGGTTTGCAACCAGTCGTTTCAGCCGGGCGCGACGCAGGAGGCGACCTGCATGCTCAGCGGAATCGCGCTGTTGGTGCTGTGGTGCGTGAAGGCCCGGTGTTCGGGCGTTCGGTTCCACGAGTTGAGACTACCAAGCGCATCAAGCCAGCCGAGGGTCTGCTGATACCGGTTGTCGGAAAACTCTTCCTCGATCACACAGCCGAGGGTGAAGACGGAAACTCCCCCGGCGCGGGGCGCGCTCAGAGAGCGCAGCACGTTCTCGATGGCAAGCGCTCCCTTGCTGTGGCCGACCAGCCGCGTGATGGTCGGAACGGCCTCGAGGATGGCGTGCACATCGTCGGAGGCGGCGCTGCCGTGACGAAACACCGGCGCGCCTGTCTCGGCGAACACCCGCCCCGGCGCACTGAGCGCCAGTTCCTTGCCCATCATCGCCAGGCTCGGAGCGAAGCTCGCCAGCACCTGCTGGGTCGCGCTTTGCAACGCGTCATATATTCCGAAACCAAACCAGCCGCCGAGCGCCTGCGGAACGACATCGGCCAGACCGTAACCCGGCACGACGGCCGCCACCGGTTCGCCGATCGCCGTCGAGACGTCCCATGCAAAAGCCACCGCGCCGTAGGCCGAGCTGCCGACACCGGTGATGGCGAGGGTATGGAGCGCCGCGCCGTCGACACCGTTGGCATAATCGATGAACTGCTTCATGTCTTCGAACGGCTGGCGCACGAAAGGGGCAAGCTGGGCATCGACGATGATGATGGAGCCGCTCGGATTGGTCGCCGCGGAGAGGTCGAGCACCTGCAGCGGATGACGCGAGGAAACGACATTGCGGGTCGTGCCCGTGTTGACGACGGTGTCCTGCGCCAGCAACGCCCTCGTCAATACGCCCACATCGTAGAACAGCGCATCGAGGGCGGTATTGGTGAGGCGAAACAGCCGCAGTAACGGCTCGACAAAAGGCTTCTGCAATTCATAGAGAGCAAGATTGTCGGAAGCCGCCGGCGACGAAGCGGCGACAACTCGCGACGGTGCTGGGTTCGACATGGGAGGAGGTCCTTTCCTGCCCGGCGACGCTACCATACGCCATTTTGAACCGGTATTCGAGGGCTCCAACCCCATTCCGCGCCCGCAGCGGCTGATCGCACGTCGGTGATTTCGCGCGCTGGCTAACCCGTTGTGACGGCCGTTTCCAGGTCTGACGGATCGATCACTTTATTGAGGTTTGCGTGCAACCTGTCACGATCGAGTTCGCCCTCCCACCACGACACGAACACCGTGGCGACACCATTGCCGATGATGTTGGTCAGGGCGCGGACCTCGCTCATGAACTTGTCGACCGAAAAAACGATCGCCATGCCCGGCACCAGCACCGGATTGACCACCGACAGCGTCGCCGCCAGCGTGATGAACCCTGCCCCGGTCACGCCGCTGGCGCCTTTCGACGTCAGCATGGCGACGATCAGGATGGTCAATTGCTGGGTAAAGGACAGCTCGACGCCAAGCGCCTGCGCGATGAATAGCGTCGCAAGCGTCATGTAGATGTTGGTCCCGTCCAGATTGAACGAGTAGCCGGTGGGAACCACCAGCCCGACCACCGGCTTCGAGCAGCCAAGCCGCTCGAGCTTCTCCATCAACTGCGGCAGCGCGCTTTCGGATGAGCTGGTGCCGAGCACGATCAGCAGCTCTTCCTTGATATAGGCGATGAACTTGAAAATGCTGAAGCCGACGACGCGCGCGATCACGCCGAGCACGACGATCACAAACAATGCCGCCGTCGCATAGAACAGGAACGACCAGCCCGAGCAAATTCACCAGCGCGGCGGTTCCGAATTTCCCGATGGTGTAGGCCATCGCGCCGAAGGCGCCGATCGGCGCCGCCTTCATGACGATGGCGATCACGCCGAACACCGCGTGCGAGGTGTCGTCGATGATGTCACGCAATCGGTTGCCGCGCTCACCCAGCGCCATCAGCGAAAATCCGAACAAGATCGCGAACAGCAGCACCTGCAGGATGTCGCCACGCGCGAGCGCGCCGACCACGCTGTCCGGAATGATGTTGAGCACGAAATCGACCGACTTCTGCGCCTCCGCCTGCTTGACGTAAGTCGCAACCGCCGCGGCGTCGGGCTTCGCCGCCAGCCCGTGGCCGACCTGGATCAGATTGCCCATCAGCAGGCCGAGCATCAGCGCGAACGACGAAACGACTTCGAAATAGACCAGCGCCTTGACGCCGACGCGGCCGACCTTCCGGGCATCCTGGATATGCGATATGCCCGAGACCACCGTGCAAAAGATGATCGGCGCGATCA
Organism: uncultured Alphaproteobacteria bacterium; assembly: GCA_963761895.1. Lineage (GTDB taxonomy): Bacteria > Pseudomonadota > Alphaproteobacteria > Rhizobiales > Xanthobacteraceae > Bradyrhizobium. Next base: position 1,993,739 of record CAVXIL010000003.1, on the reverse strand, counting down.
GCATCTTGATCAGCTTGATGAAGCCGTCGCCGAGCGCCTTGACCCAGTCATTGGTGGCAAAGTTGGGCCACAGCCAGCCGATAAGGACACCGAGCAGGATCGCGATCAGCACCTGAACATAAAGGACTTTGTACCAAGGCTTCGCCGCGCGGAGCGGTGCGGCGGTTATCGTCGTTGGCGTCATGACGTTTTACTCCCTGCCTGCACGAATTTCGCCGCCGGCTTTGCCGCAAACGGTCATTCCGTCAAACAGCCAAAATCAATTGGAGTGGCGGAGTCAATGGCGTTGCGCCTGATTGAGGGGAGTTTCGCTCGCGACACGGGGGTGTTGCGATCCTATCGCAGCCACCGCGCGATGCGCGCAACGGCCTCGCGCATCTCGTCGGCCGAGCGCGCATAGGAAAAACGGATGAAGGCGCGGCCGTGAACCGGGTCGAAGTCGATACCGGGAGTTGCCGCGACGTGCGCCTGTTCCAGCATTTGCCTGGCAAACTCAAAACTGTCCGAGGTGAATGCCGAGACGTCGGCGTAGAGGTAAAATGCGCCGTCGGCGGGCAGGAACTTGTCGAGACCGGCTTGCGGCAGGCCGTCGATCAGGATGCGGCGGTTCTCCTGATAGCCGCGCTTGACCTCTTCCATTTCCGCGCGGCCGTCGAACGCGGCCTCGGCGGCAATCTGCGACAGGGTCGGCACCGAGATGGCGAGATTTTGCTGCAGCCGCTCGATCGGCCGCACCAGCGGTTCGGGAACCAGCATCCAGCCGACCCGCCAGCCGGTCATGCAGAAATATTTCGAGAACGAATTGATCACGAGCGCATGCGGAGAAAGCTCCGCCGCCGTCACCGCCGGAAACGCATAGTCGAGGCCGTGATAGATTTCGTCAGAAATGAAACGGATGCCCGCGTCTTCCGCCGCCGAGATCAGGCTGGTGAGCGCCTCGCGCGACATCATCGTGCCCGTGGGATTGGCCGGACTGCCGACCAGCACACCTTTCAGCGGCGTCCTGCGGTGGGCGGCGAGCAGGGCCTCGCCGGTCAGCGCGTGGCGGGTTTCGCTCGATGTCTCGATCAGCACCGGCTCGCAGCCCAGCGCGGTCAGAATGTGGCGATACGGCGGATAACCGGGCACGGTGACCGCGACACGATCGCCGGGTTCGAACATGGCCAGAAAGCCGAGAATGAAGGCGCCCGACGAGCCGGTGGTGACCACAATCCGCCCGGCATCCACCGCACAGCCGTAAGCATCCCGGTAATGTCTCGCGATGCGCTCGCGCAGTGAGGGAATGCCCAGCGCGGAGGTATAGTCGATCCGCCCGCCGTCGAGCGCGGCGTGCGCGGCCGAAATCGCCGACTTCGGCGCCGAAGCCGCGGGCTGTCCGACTTCCATGTGAATGACATGGCCGCCGGCCGCTTCGATGCGGGCCGCTGCCGCCATCACATCCATCACCATGAACGGCGGAACGTCGCTTCGCCCCGACGCCGTCAGAAGGTGCCTCACACGGTCTCTCAGTGTCGCTTCAAGCATCGAATTCTGCTATTTGGTCTGACTACGCCGGAAACGGGGCACGCGCGCCCCAGACTGGCCGCATTCCACGGTTTGTTAGGGCATATCGCGTATCCGGGCCGCCGCCAATCATTTAAAGACCGCCATGTCATTCCGCATAGCGTTACGCAAAAAGACATCGAAATTGACCGCGCTCACGACCGCCATTGCGTTCGCCGTCGCACCAATGCCGGCGCTTGCGCAGAAGGACAAGGGGCCGCCGGTCATCCGCGATACCGAGGCCGAACAACTGCTGCGCGACTACACGCGGCCGATCCTGCGCGCCGCCGGCCTGGAAAAACAGAACATCCAGGTTGTCATTATCAATGAAAGCGCTTTTAACGCCTTCGTCGCGGATGGCCACCGCATTTTCGTGAATTACGGCGCGATCATGCAGTCCGAGACCCCGAACCAGCTCATCGGGGTGCTGGCACATGAAACCGGCCATTTGGCCGGCGGCCATCTCGCCAAGATGCGCCAGCAGCTGGCGCAGGCGCAGACCCAGATGATCATCGCCATGCTGCTCGGCGCCGGCGCGCTGGTGGCGGGCGCAAGAGGCGGTGGCGATAACGGCCTGGCAAATGTCGGGGCGGCCGCGATCGCCGGACCGCAGGAAATGATCCGCCACAACCTGATCTCCTATCAGCGCCAGCAGGAGGAAAACGCCGACCGCGCCGGGGTCAAGTTTTTGGCCGCCACCGGCCAATCCGCCAAGGGCATGTACGACACCTTCAAGCGCTTCGCCAATGACAGCCTGTTCGCCGCGCACGGCGCCGACCCTTATTTGCAGTCGCATCCGATGCCAGCCGAACGCGTCGCGGCGCTCGAGGAAATCGCGCATTCGAGCCCCTATTGGGACAAGAAGGACGATCCGGCCCTGCAAATGCGCCACGACATGGTGCGCGCCAAGATCTCCGCCTTCATGGAGCGGCAGGACACCGTCTATCGGCGCTATCCGTTGTCGAACGAGAGCCTGCCCTCGCGCTACGCCCACGCGATCACGACCTACCTGCACGGCGATTTGCGGAGCGCGCTTGCCCAGATCGATGGGCTGATCCAGCTGCAGCCCAACAACCCCTATTTTTACGAATTGCGCGGTCAGGCGCTGCTGGAGGGCGGCAAGCCCGCCGAGGCGATCGCACCCCTGCGCAAGGCGGTGCAGCTCTCGAATAACGCACCGCTCATCGAGATGTTACTTGGGCAGGCGCTCGTGGGAACTGATAATAAGGCCTACACCGAGGAAGCGATCACGATTCTGCGTGCGGCGGTGGACGTGAGACCGAGGCGCCGCTCGGCTACATGCAGCTTGCGATGGCCTATGGCCGAAAGGGAGATTACGCGGAGGCTGATCTGGCGTCGGCACAGGCTGCCTTTCTTCGCGGCGACAACAAGACCGCGCGCGAGCTCGCCTCCCGCGCCAAAACCCGCTTCGCCGTCGGCACGCCTGGATGGGTCAAGGCCGACGACATCGTCGCTGCAAAGCCGCTTCCCGGCCAAAACAGCAACTAGAAAATAGACACAAAGGTTTTCGAAAACCGGCTTTCACAAGAGGATTTGCCAATGCCTTCGTTCCGCCTGCTCGTTCCCGCACTGCTCGCGCTCGCCCTTTTCGGCGCGCCGCCGTCTGCATCGGCGCAGAGTTTCTCCGACAGCCAGCGCAACGATATCGAGACCATCGTCAGGAATTATCTGGTGGCGCACCCCGAAGTGCTGGAAGAGTCGATGGCCGAATTGAGCAAGCGCCAGGCCGCCGCCGAAGCCGAGAAACACGAGGCCAGCGTCGCCAGCAATGCAGACGCGATCTTCAATTCGCCGCGCGGCGTCGTGCTCGGCAACAAGGACGGCGACGTCACCTTCGTCGAATTCTTCGACTACAATTGCGGCTACTGCAAACGCGCCATGGCCGACATGCTCGAACTGCTGAAGACCGATCCCAAGCTGAAAGTCGTGCTGAAGGAATTCCCGGTGCTGAGCGAGGGCTCGGTGGAGGCCGCCAAGGTCGCGGTCGCCGTGCGCATGCAGGATCCGACCGGCAAAAAATATCTCGACTTCCACCAGAAGCTGCTCGGCGGCCGTGGTGCCGCGGACAAAGCGCGCGCGATGGCGGCGGCCAAGGACGCCGGCCTCGATACCGCCAGGATCGAAAAGGACCTGACAAGCCCGGAGGTGAAAGCCACGATCGAGGAAAACTTCAAGCTCGCCGAGGCGATGGGCATGAACGGCACGCCGAGTTACGTGATCGGCAAGCAGGTCGTGGTCGGCGCGATCGGCCTCGACGGTCTCAAGGAAAAGATCGGCATCGCCCGCTGCGGCAAGGCGACGTGCTGAGCAACGTCGGCAACGATTGAACGTTGCTGTTTTGACGAGTTGAAGGCCGGCTGTTTCGCCGGCCTTTTGTTTTCGCAATTTTTAAAACGTCGCGTTCATCTCGCGTTCAAAAAACAAAATCCATGGAACCGCGAATTGCGCGGAACATGGCTCACCTCCTTTCGTTGTCGGTGTGGGCAATGCAGACACTTGAGGAGAACGTTCTATGATCAATCGCTTTATGATCTCGGTAGCAGCGGCGGCGCTGATCGCCGGAACCGGTTTTGCCAACGCGCAGGGAACCGGGATGAGCCGCGAAACACCGTCGGCAGGTTCAAGTGCGCAGCAGAGCGCGCCGGGTTCACCCTCTGCAACTCCCATGAATCGCGATAGCGCTTCGGATTCGAAGGGTTCCGATCAGGGCATGAAGTCCAGCCAGTCCGAGGAAAAGATGCAACCCCAGGGCGGCAAGAACCAGCGCGCTCAGGAAGACATGAAGGGCGGCCAGAAGGGCGAGAAATCGGCCCAAGACAACAATATGAAGGGCGAAAAGTCGAAGAGCATGAGTTCGGAGACGAATGAAAACGGCGCCGCGGGCAAGGACATGAAGGCCGAGGGTCGCGAGGACCGCAACGGCAACATGAATGCGGAATCCAAGGGCGCGGAAAGCAAGTCACAGACCACGACTGGTCAGGCGGGCGCCGGCGCCAAGCTCTCGAGTGAGCAGCGTACCAAGATCACCACCGTGATCCGCGGCGAACACGTTCAGCCGCTGACCAACGTCAATTTCTCGATCTCGGTCGGCACCCGCGTTCCCCGCGATGTGTCGTTCCATCCGCTGCCGACGGAAGTCGTGACGATTTATCCGGAATGGCGTGGATACGAGTTCGTCCTCGTCAACGAACAGATCGTGGTGGTGGACCCGCGGACCCTCGAAATCGTCGCGGTCATCGACGCCTGATCTCGCTTAACCCGACAATCAAGGGGTGGGCCTTTGGCCCGCCTCTTTTTTGTCTGCCGGTATTTCTCCAACCGCGGCGCGGCCCCGCCAATTCATCCTTAACTTTGGTTAACGATTGATTTCCGCAGCGTCCGCACCGCTTTTCAACAACCGGATGAGGCATTTGAGGGGTCTGCCGGACGGCCTAAAGGCTTCCCCTTGGGCCTGTTGTTACCTATAACCCCGCCACCACCGCCACATTGCCGGGATCTGGATGGCCAACAGTGCTGCCGAGACGATTTACGTGCTCAACGGCCCGAACCTCAATCTGTTGGGGACCCGCGAGCCCGAGACCTATGGCCATGCGACGCTCGCCGATGTCGAGAAGCTGTGCGTGGACACGTCGGCGCAATTCGGCCTGAAGCGCCGATTGCCGGCAGTCCAACCACGAAGGCGAGTTGATCGATTTCATCCACGAGGCCCATGCCAAAAAGGCGGCCGGGATCATCATCAATGCCGGAGCCTATTCGCACACCTCGATCGCGCTGCATGACGCCCTGGTGGCGGTGAAAATTCCGGCCGTCGAAGTGCACATCAGCAACATTCACGCCCGCGAGAATTTCCGCCATCATTCCTTCACCGCCAAGGCCGCTTTCGCAACGCTTTCTGGCTTCGGTATCGAGGGTTACCGGCTCGCGATATCAGGCCTTGCCGCCAGGATCGGCGTCAAGGCGAAACCCTGACGCTCCGCTCGTCACCAAACAGAAAGTCCCGGATCAAGATCATGGCGCGCCAGCCTGACGACAAAACAGCCGCAAAATTCACCAGCGACGACAGCGCGCTGATCCGCGAACTCGCCTTGCTGCTGGACGAGACCAGCCTCACCGAGATCGAGATCGAGCGCGCCGGCCTGCGGGTGCGGGTCGCGCGCAACATCAGCATCGCGGCATCGATGCCGCAGGCCGTTCAGCCCGCCGCGTCCGCGCCGGCAATAGCGGCGCTGCGCCGATGCCGCCGACATCGCCAAGCATCCGGGCGTGGTGCCCTCGCCGATGGTCGGCACCGCCTATTGGGCTTCCGAGCCCGGCGCCAAGCCGTTCATCGAAGTCGGCTCCAAGGTGTCGGTCGGACAGACGCTGCTGATCATCGAAGCCATGAAGACGATGAACCAGATTCCATCGCCGCGCGCGGGTACCGTGACGCAGATTCTCGTCGAGGACGGCCAGCCGGTCGAATTCGGCGAACCGCTGGTGATTATTGAGTAGAGGCGAATGGCGAGTGGCGAATAGCGAATGGTTTTTGCGCTCTTGCCACTCGCCATTCGCTGTTCGCTATTCGCCATTTAGGACAACATGTTCGACAAGATCCTGATAGCCAATCGCGGCGAGATCGCCCTGCGCATCCTGCGGGCGTGCAAGGAACTCGGCATCGCCACCGTCGCGGTGCATTCCACCGCCGACGCGGACGCCATGCATGTGCGGCTTGCCGACGAGAGCGTCTGCATCGGGCCGCCGCCGTCAAAGGACAGCTATCTCAACGTCCCCGCGCTGCTGGCGGCCTGCGAGATCACCGGCGCCGACGCGGTGCATCCCGGCTACGGCTTCCTGTCGGAAAACGCCCGCTTTGCCGAAATCCTCGCCGATCACAATCTGCATTTCATCGGGCCGAAGGCCGAACACATCCGCCTGATGGGCGACAAGATCGAGGCCAAGAAGACCGCGAAGAAGCTCGGCATTCCCGTGGTGCCCGGCTCCGACGGCGCGGTCGGTCCCGACGACGACGCGATGGCGATCGCGCAGGCCATCGGCTTTCCGGTGCTGGTGAAGGCCGCCTCCGGCGGCGGCGGCCGCGGCATGAAGGTCGCGCAGACCGCCGACGACCTGATGCTGGCACTCTCCACCGCCGCCAATGAAGCCAAATCGGCGTTCGGCGATGCCTCGGTCTATCTCGAAAAATACCTGCAGAAGCCGCGCCACATCGAAATCCAGGTGCTCGGCGACGGCCGCGGCGGCGCCATCCATCTCGGCGAGCGCGATTGCTCGCTGCAGCGACGCCATCAGAAGGTCTGGGAGGAAGGCCCCTCGCCGGCGCTCGATGCCGCCGCGCGCGCGAAGATCGGCGCCACGGTGGCGAAGGCGATGCAGGAGATGAAGTATCTCGGCGTCGGCACCGTGGAGTTCCTCTATGAAGACGGCGAATTCTATTTCATCGAGATGAACACCCGCATCCAGGTCGAACATCCCGTCACCGAGATGATCACCGGTATCGACCTCGTGCTGGAGCAGATCCGCATCGCCGCCGGCGGCGATCTGCCGGTGACGCAGGATGAAGTCGTCATCAACGGCCACTCCATCGAGTGCCGCGTCAACGCCGAAAACCCCGTGACCTTCCGCCCCTCGCCCGGCAAGATCCTGCAATATCACCCGCCGGGCGGCCTTGGCGTGCGGATCGATTCCGCCGTCTACCAGGGTTACGTGATCCCGCCTTATTACGACTCGCTGGTCGGCAAGCTGATCGTCCACGGCAAGACCCGCGCCGAATGCCTGATGCGGCTGCGCCGGGCGCTCGACGAAATGGTGGTGGAGGGCATCGAGACCACGCTGCCGCTGTTTCGGGCGCTGGTTCGGGAACCCGCCATTATCGACGGCGACTACCATATCCACTGGCTGGAACAGTATCTGGCCGGACAGCCGGCCGGTTGAGCGGCTGTCCAACATCGAAACCCCTCAAGTCCATGGAACCAATTGCCCGAACGAGCGTTTGGCCCAGTTGGGAAACCTTCCCGTCCCGGGGGCCTGCTTGAATCTTGCTGCTTTATGACGCGAGACTGTTGTGACACCTGATGCCACGCGCCGGCGCGCGATTGGGCAAATCCTGCTGCTAGCGGCGGGCCTCGTGGTGCTGACGGTGATCAGCGCCGGCTCGGTTTACCTGGTCAACAAGGCGCGCGACGACGCACGCTGGGTGCTGCACACCGTGGAAGTCGAAAACCAGATATCGTTCAGCCAACTGCAGTTGCAGCGCGCCGAAAGCACCGAGCGCGGCTATCTTTCGACCTTGCTGCCGGATTTCCAGATCGATTTTGAAAAAGCCGCGTCCCTGCTGACACCTGCATTGAAGCGGCTCGGCGCACTCGCAAACGACAACCCCGTTCAAAAGCGGCTCCTCGACGAAATGCTCCCCCTCGTCAATCAGCAGATCGAGGAATTCCGCAAGGCGATCGAACTCGCGCGCACGCAGCGCATGGACGACGCCACCCGGATCGTGCGCGAGGACATTGGCCGCGACACCATGAACCACATCGACGATCTGGCTGGCCAGATGCGCGCCGAAGAAGATCGTCTGTTTATCGAGCGCACCACAAACGCCGACCGCAGCCAGACCTTGGCAGCCTCGATGACCGGGATCGGTTCAGGCTTCGTCGTCGTGCTGGCGGGCATCTCGATTTTTCTGGTGCGGCGCTCGGCGCGCGCACGCGACGACGCCGAAGCGCGGTTGCGCGACAACAACCTCAATCTGGAGGCTACGGTCGACGAGCGCACCGCCGACCTCCGCGAGGCCAACAACGAAATCCAGCGCTTTGCCTATATCGTCAGCCACGATCTGCGCTCGCCGCTGGTGAACATCATGGGTTTCACCAGCGAACTCGAGGAATTGCGCGGCGATATTTTCAGGCGAATCGCGACGCTCGGCCGTGACGCGGCTTCGGCGCCGCTCGTGCCGGCTGATGCCAGCGACATCGAACCGGTGCTCGACGATGACGACAAACAGCTGTCGCAGGATTTCTCCGAGGCCCTGGGTTTCATCAAATCGTCGATCGCCAAGATGGACCGCCTGATCACCGCCATCCTCAATCTGACCCGCGAGGGGCGGCGCGAGTTCGAACCGGTGCGGATCGATACCCGCGAACTGATCGAAGGCATCGTCGCGACGGTTGCCCATCAGGCCGCCGATGCCAATGCTCAGATTCACATCGAGCCATTGCCGGACATCATCAGCGACCGCCTCGCGATCGAACAGATTTTCTCGAACCTGATCGACAATGCCATCAAATATCTCAAGCCCGGAGTTCCCGGCGACATCTCGGTTCGGGGCCGGACAAAGCTGGGCTTTGCGATTTTCGAGATCGCCGACAATGGGCGCGGCATCGATCCCAGGGACCACCAGCGGATTTTCGACCTTTTTCGACGCGCCGGTACCCAGGACAAGCCCGGTCAGGGAATAGGACTTGCCCATGTCAGGGCCCTGGTGCGGCGCCTGGGTGGAACCATGTCAGTCGCATCGGACCTTCACAATGGCAGCACATTCACGATAACACTGCCCATTGGTTGGACCGCCAGTAACCGGAACAGGGATTCATGAGCAAACCAGTTACCATCATCATGATCGAGGACGACGAGGGACACGCCCGCCTGATCGAGCGAAACATCCGCCGGTCCGGAGTCAATAACGAGATCATACCGTTCACCAACGGTACAGCGGCGGTGAACTACCTGTTCGGCAGCGATGGCACCGGCCTCGATCAAAAGGGCCACGCGCTGCTGATTTTGCTCGATCTGAATCTGCCTGACATGACCGGCATCGAGATCTTGCGCCGCCTCAAGGACAACAAATATCTCAAATGTGCGCCGGTGGTGGTGCTCACCACGACCGACGATTCCCAGGAAATCAAGCGCTGCTATGAACTCGGCTGCAACGTCTACATCACCAAGCCGGTGAACTACGAAAGCTTTGCCAACGCGATTCGCCAGCTCGGGCTGTTCTTCTCCGTCATTCAGGTTCCGTCAGCCGCCACATGACCTCCGCCATGCCCACGCTGCTCTATATCGACGATGACGAGGCGCTCGCCCGACTGGTCGACCGCGGCATGACGCGGCTCGGTTTCAACGTCGTTCATGCGGCCAGCGGCCAACACGGGCTCGATCGCCTCCAGCAGGGCGGCATCGACGTCATCGCGCTCGACCAATACATGCCCGGCCTCGACGGCCTCGAAACCCTCGAGCGGATCCTGGCGATCCCGAATTCGCCGCCGGTGGTGTTCGTCACCGCCGCGCAGGATTCCAGCATTGCCGTCACCGCATTGAAGGCGGGCGCCGCCGACTATCTGGTCAAGGATGTCCATGGCGATTTCATCCCCCTGCTCCACGTCGCCATCGACGGCGCGCTGCGGCAGGCGCGCATCCAGAAGGCCCGCGACGACGCCGAGGCCGAAGTCCACGCCTCGCGCGACCGCTACGCCGCGCTCGCCGCCGAGCGCGAGGTGCTGCTGCGCGAGGTCAACCACCGCGTCGGCAACAGCTTGCAGATCATCGCTTCGCTGTTGCACCTGCAGGCCAATTCAAGCACCCAAGAGGACGTCAAGGTAGCGCTGACCAATGCGATGGGGCGGGTCGCCGCCGTGGCGCAGGTGCACCGCCGGCTCTACACCTCGCACGACCTCAAGAGCGTGCTGCTGAATCAGTATCTCGACGCCCTGCTCGAGGATCTCAGGAGGTCCGCCGAGGGCAACCGGATGTCGCGGCTGACCCTGAAGGCCGAACAGATCGAAATCGATCCGGACCGGGCGGTGGCGATCGGCATCATCGTCAATGAGCTCGTCATGAACGCCGTGAAATATGCCTACCCCGACGGCGCCGGCCCTATTCACATCGACCTCAATGCGGAGGGCGACAATCTGGTGTTGTCGATTGCCGACAACGGCGTCGGCCTCAATGTGAAGACCGACCCGCGTTCCACCGGCATGGGGCAGCGCATCGTCACCGCGATGGCGTCCAAGCTCGATGCCAGCGTCGAGCGCGACCCGGCCCATGCCGGCACCCGCATCGTGCTGCGATTTCGCCGCGTCAGCGCGCCCGCAACCGCGCCCGCCAGCGCGGCCGCCAGCTAGCGGCGGTCGTGCGCAGGCCGGCCACCGGCCCGGCGTGACACGAGGCATTGATGATCCGGCCATCGCACGGCCGTTTTCCGCCTGCTATCCTCGCGCCCATGACGTCACGCGACTCCGCCGCTTCCGAGATCACCCCCGAAGTGCTGCTACGCGCTTACGCCTGCGGCATCTTCCCGATGGCCGAAAGCGCCGACGATCCGACGTTGTTCTGGGTCGAGCCGGAAATGCGCGGCGTGATTCCGCTCGACGGCTTTCGGATCGCCTCGCGCCTGGCGCGTACGGTGCGCTCCGACGCCTTCACCGTCACCGTCAACACCGCCTTCAAGGCGGTGATATCAGGCTGCGCGGCGCCGCAGGCAGGCCGCGACGACACCTGGATCAACAAGCGGATCCGCGATCTCTACATCGGACTGCACGAACTCGGGCACGCCCACAGCGTCGAGGTCTGGGACCATGACGACCTTGTCGGCGGCCTGTACGGCGTCAGCCTCGGCGGAGCCTTCTTCGGCGAAAGCATGTTTCATCGCGCCCGCGACGCCTCGAAAGTGGCGCTGGTTCATCTGGTGGCGCGGCTGATCGCGGGAGGATTCGAGCTGCTCGACACCCAGTATGTCACCGAGCACCTGCGCAGCTTCGGCGCGGTCGAGATCTCGCGGCGGCGCTACACAGCCCTGCTCGACAGGGCGATCGCAGGCGAGGCGGATTTTTCGACGTTGCCGATCGACCGGCCGATCGGCGGTGTGCGGGCGCTGGAGATCATCGCGGCGCGGGGCTGAACGTTCCCCGGACGATGCACGGCGTTCGGGACAACGCTACTGCCTGAACGCCGGGAACGGCGCGGGCTGCAGCGGCGGTGGACGCGGCTTCGGTGGCGCGCGTTTCTGGACCGGAGGCGGCGCCGGCTTTGGCACATCGGCCGGCGCGGCGCTGACGACGGTGGTTTCCGGGTTTTTGCAGTCGGTCAGCCAGATGTCGTAGATCGGATGCTCGACGCCGTGCAGGCCGGGGCTTGCCGCGAACATCCAGCCCGAAAAAATCCGCTTCACTTCGCCCTGCAGCGTGATTTCGTCGACCTCGACAAAGGCGTCGGTATTGGCGGCTTCGGTGGCCGGACGCGTGTAACAGGCGTCGGTCTTGACGCGCAGCGCGCCGAACTGGACGGTCTCGCCGATGTCCTCGTCGAAATTGATGATGCGGCCGGTGATCTTGTCGAGGCCCGAAAAGCTCGCCTTCTTGTTGACGATCTTCTGCGCCGGCGGTTCGGTGACCACCTCGTCGCCGGGCTGCAGCGTAGCCGGCGCTTGCGGCACGCCCTTGGGCTGGCGCTGTCCCGGCGGCAGTCCGGGCAGCGGGTTGGCGGCCGGCGGCCCGACAGCGACGCCCTGGTTGGGCTGCGGCGGCGCGACCGCGATCCCCGGCGGGGCATTTTGGGGAATGACGGTGGTACCGGGCGGTGGCGCCAGCGGCTGCGACGTCACCGCACCGGGGGGCGGCACGCCCTGCCCCGGCAGCGGACGGTTGGGGGTCGGCAACAGCCGGCCCTGCGGCAGTTCCGGCACGTCCTCCTCGTCGTCGGGCTGTTGCTGCTGCTGATTGCCACGCGGAATGGCGCCGGGCGGACGCGGCGGGGGTTCGGAAAAGATATTGCCGATCTGCGCGTGCGCCGGCGGCGCAAGCGAGATCGCTGAGGCGGCCACGAGGGCCGCAAAACCGGTCAGGGCAATGGTTCGAAGCATCTCGCGGCTTTAAAAGGCGAATCGGGCTCGCGACATCGTACACGGTACGGGGTAATCCGCCGCTCGCAGGGCCTCCGGTTAACACGCCGAATACGGCGGGGAAAGGGCGGGTACCGGCGCCTTGCGCCACTGGCCAGCCCAAGGCGCAAGTGAAATAGTCCGCCTGATCGACGTTCGCGCGTCCGGCGCCGAACCACCGGAAATCCGGGACAACCGGACGAGCCCAGAGGAAACCCACCCATGCCCGTTCGAATTCGTCTGGACGGCAAGGTCGCCGTCGTCACCGGGGCCGCCGGTGTCATCGGACGCGCGACCATGCAGTTGTTGGCCGAGCGCGGCGCGTGCATTGTCGCGGTCGACCGCAGGGAGCAGGACCTGCAGACCGCGATCGGGGACTTGCCGGCCTCGGCGCAGGCGCTGGCCGTCGCCGCCGATGTCACCAGCGAGGACGAGGTTGCAGACTATGTCCGCGCCGCCGTCGACAAGTTCGGCACCATCGACGTGTTTCACAACAATGCCGGCATCGAGGGCGATATCGCGCCGATCACAAAATATTCGCTTGAGACGTTCCGCCGGGTGCTCGACGTCAATGTGGTCGGCGTATTCCTGGGGATGAAGCATGTGCTGCCGGTCATGCTCAAGCAGAACAGAGGCAGCATCATCAATACCGCGTCGATCGCCGGCCTGATCGGCTCGCCCGACATCGCGGTCTATACCGCCAGCAAGCATGCGGTGATCGGGCTCACCAAAGCTGCCGCGGTGGAATGCTCGGCCACTGGCGTGCGCGTGAACTGCGTCTGTCCCGGCCTGATCGACAGCCGCATGCTGAGCGCGATCGTCGAGGGCCGCAATCCCGGCAACACATCAGTTCCCAATGAACGCATCGTGGAGCGGATTCCGGCACGCCGGCTCGGACAGGCTTCCGAAGTCGCCTCCATCGTGGCGTTCCTCGGCTCCGACGAAGCCAGCTACGTCTCGGGCTCCGCCTACACCATTGACGGCGGCCGGACCGCGGGGTAGAGATCGTCATTCCCGGCGCAAGCGCGTTGCGCGCTCGGGGCGAGCTAAAACGATTGTCATTCCGGGAAGGTCCGAAGGACTAGACCGGAATCTCGAGATTCCGGGTTCGATGCTGCGCATCGCCCCGGAATGACAGGTTTAATATCGCAACAGGTCCCTCCCCATGCCCGTCACCCTCGATCCCGACGCCGCCGCCGTCTTCAAGGCGTTTCAGGAAGCCGGCCGTCCGCCTTACGAAACGGTTTCACCTGCCGAAGCGCGCGAGCTCTATCTGAAGGGCCGCGTCGTCACCAATCCCGAGCCGCCGCAACTCGAATTGGTGCAGCCGCTCACGATTCCCTCGCCCGCCGGGTCGATTCCCGCACGCATCTACACGCCCCTAAAACTTAGGAAGGCCAACGATCTCGCGCCGTGCCTGGTATTCTTTCACGGCGGCGGCTGGGTGATCGGCGATCTCGACTCCCACGACGTGGTGTGCCGAAAGCTGGCCGACGAAGGTCAGCTCATCGTCATCGCCGTCGACTACCGGCTCGCGCCGGAGCACAAATTTCCCGCCGCCGGCGATGATGCCATCGCCGCCACCAAATGGATCGCCGACCATGCGCGGCAACTCGGCGTCGATGCGTCGCGGCTGACGGTCGGCGGCGACAGCGCCGGCGGCAATCTCGCCGCGGTGGTTGCGATCTCGGCGCGCGACGGCAACGGCCCCGCGATCGCAGGACAGGTGCTGATCTATCCGGCCACCGATTTCGCGATGACGCATCCCTCGCACAGCGAGCCCGAAACCAGCCTCCTGCTCACGCATTCCGTGATCAAATGGTTTCGCGACCACTATCTCAACGGCGCCGCCGACGTCGGTGACTGGCGGGCATCGCCGGCACGCGCCAACACCCTGATCGGGCTGCCGCCGGCTTACGTGCTGACCGCGGGCGCCGATCCCTTGCGCGACGAAGGCGACGAATACGCGGGCCGACTGAAGGAAGCCGGTGTTGCCGTGACGCACCGGACTTTTCCCGGCCAATTCCACGGCTTCTTCACCATGGGCAAGTTGCTGCAGCAGGCCAACGTAGCGGCAAGCGAAATCGGCGCCTGGCTGAAGACGCTGAATTAGAACGTGACAGCATCGATTGCGCGCTGATGGACGCGGACGCAATTTCCGCAGGTTTCGCCTAGCACACCAGCAAATTTCATGTAACTTGCGACCTGATTGATATGACACGGCGCTGTTCGATTTTTATGTCTAACTCACCGAGCATCACGATGCGCCTCTGCCGGCAGGTTTTTACCGTTGCCATTATTTTGTTGGCAACTCCCTCCGTTGCCGAGATCAAACGACAGGAACCGGACACCGACATATTCGTGTTGATGTCGGGCAAGTGCAGCACGCTTAGAATCGCGGGACGCGATTTCGCGTGCAGGGCCGTTGCATTTTTCCACAGCGAACAAGGCCGGGCCAATTTTACGATCGCGCTCGACGACCCCGCTGACGATAGCCACGTCATCTCGTTCTCGGGTGAAAACAGCCGGAGGGAACAAGACGATCTGTACGAACTGCAGATTGACCAGATGCTCCTGAACTCCAAGAACAGGCCGAAGGTCGATGGCCTGCCGGTACCGTCAGCCGAATTAGCGACCGGACTATGCAGGCAGTTTGGAAACGTCTCGACGAAACAGATTTCCAGTATTTCCTGCAGCGCGACGGATAAAAACGGCAAAAAATACGAACTGCAGTTCGATTCCGATGGTTCACCGATTAAAGTGCGGAGGCTCAGGCAATCCCCGCTGGTCTCGGAAAAGCGCCGCGCCAGGCAAACCGAGCAACGGGAATGCCGTCAAAAGGCCGATGTTGCGAAGGTCCTGCCGAGAGATTGGCCTGCCTACATCAATCGATGCCTGGCAGAGGTGATCGAAAAGCCCGCGCCGGACGCGCCTCAGTGAAGCGACATTGTCAGTTTCGAGATCTTTTGAAAGGCGAGGGCAAATCCGTTTAGATCAAACGCGTCGTTCTGACGCGGCGAAGACGCCGCTCCTCGGGATGAAATCTTCGGGGCTGAGGAGCGCGCTCGCGCGCGTCTCGACCCGAGAGGCCACGGAATAGCCACCAGAGAGAAACCCATTGGAAGCCTCTGCCTCCCTCGAAATCGCCAGGCACACGCTGCTGTCGTGCGGGCTCATTCTCGCCGTCGGCACCGTCGCCGCGCTGCTGGCGCAGAAGATCAGGATTCCCGACGTAGCGGTATTTCTCGTGGTCGGGATCGCGATCGGCCCGCAGGCGCTGCGACTGATCGACATCCAGGCGGGTTCGGCGCTGAACCAGATCATCCTGCTGTTCGGCGCCAGCTATATTCTGTTCGATGGCGGCGCTTCGTTGCGCTTCCATGTCCTGAAGCAGGTCTGGATCACCATCGTCGTCATTGCCACCGTCGGCGTGCTGATTACCGCGGGGATTACCGGCCTCGCCGCCCACTACATCCTCGGTATCCCCACCCTCGTGGCACTGCTGCTGGGCGCGACGCTGGCCTCGACCGATCCGGCAACGCTGGTGCCGATCTTCCGCCAGATTCATATTCGCGACCGGGTCGCGCAAACCGTCATGAGCGAGTCCGCGTTCAACGACGCCATGGCCGCGATCGTCACCTTCGCCGTGCTGACGGTGGCGACGGGGACCGGGGAATTCTCGTTGACGAACTCGATGTTCGACCTGCTCAAGCAATCCGTCATCGGCATCGCAGCGGGCGTCGCGCTGGGATACGCAGCCGCCTTCCTGATCGCGCATGAGCGATGGGGCTTCCTCGCGGAATATGCGCCTGTGGTCACGCTGGTCGCCGTGATCGGCGCCTATTTCGCTGCCAGCGGCCTGCAGGCCAGCGGCTTCATGGCGGTGTTCGTGTTCGGCATTGTGCTCGGCAACAAGGAAGAGTTCGGCTTTCAGATGGAGGCCGGCGACGCGCAAAAGCTCGATGAGTTCGTATTGACCACCGCATTCATCATGCGCCTGTTCATTTTCATTCTGCTCGGCGCGCAGGTCGATTTCAGCCTGATGGGCCAATACTGGCTTGGCGGCATCGCCGTCGTCGCCGTCCTGATGCTGGTGGCACGGCCGGCGACGGTTTTCCTGTGCGCGCTGCCGGATCGCCGCGCGCGCTGGAGTTTTGCCGAGATGCTGTTCATGTGCTGGACCCGCGAGACCGGCGTCATTCCGGCGGCGCTGGCCGGGCTGCTACTCGGCATCAAAGCGCCCGGCGCGCAGATGATCGCCTCGGTCACCTTCATCGCCATTCTCATGACGATCCTGATCCAGGCGCCGACAACACAATGGCTCGGACGCCGGCTGGGGCTGCTGGAGACGAAAGCCAGGTCTTAGCGCGGATGTCGCCGTTGAAATCGTGCCACGATCCGCCTCACGCGATGGCGGTGACGATTGTGCTTGCTCCCGCATCGTGCCGGATGCACAATTCGATAAACCGGAAGTGTGCAATCCTGACGCGATTGAGGTTCTCATGAGCCTTGTTGACACGGACTCTTCATCGGCCCGACCCCAGCAACGACGACAAGGTTGGCAAGCCCGTCGCCATCCAGATGCACATCGGCCGTCATCCGCTCGCCGCATTCGGCAACTCCGATGGCGACCTCCAAATGCTCGAATGGGCCAGGCAGGGGGCCGGCGTTCGCTTTGCTCTCGTCGTACACCACACCGATGCAGAACGGGAATGGGCTTATGACCGAAAGTCCTTCGTCGGCAAACTCGATAAGGCCCTCGACGTCGCCCAGGCGGATGGCCGGGCCATTGTCGACATGAAGGATGACTGGAAGCGCATATTCGCGTTCGAAGGAAAATAAAACGCCAAATGGCCGAAAACGACATGGCCGTGAAAGGACACGAGGAAGAAAGCCAGCCGCGTAGCGGCGGCTGCAACCAATCGACGCATTAAGACCGCATCCGCTCTTCCAGCCAGTCCGTCGTTCGCTAGGGAGGCATTCGTTGTCAAAGAATCCATTGTCAAAGAATCTCGATCGTGGCGCGGCGGCGGTGAAATCATCGTCCGTCATGCTGTTTCCTCAGCAACCTGCCCTGCAACTGATCTACGACACGGCGCCGATCGGTCTCGCCTGCCTCTCTCCGGACTGCCGTTATCTGCAGATCAACCAGCGCCTTACCGAGATATGCGGCATCTCCGTCGAGGATCATCTGGGGCGCTCGGTCAGGGACTGCGTACCGGCTCTGGCCGAGGCGGTCGAAGACATCGTCCGCTCGATCATGGATACCGGCGAGCCGGTGACGGGCATCGAGGTCGCCGGCCAGCGCGCCGACCAAACCGGCGAACGGTTTTGGATCACCTACTGGCATCCGCTACGCAGCCCGAGCGGCGAAATCGTCGGCATCAACGTCGCTGCGGAGGAGATCACCGAGCGCAAGCGCGCGGAAGCGGCCCTGCAGGCCAGCGAACAGGAGACCCGGCACGCCAGGGATGCGGCCGAAGCAGCGTTGCAAAATCTGCGGGAGACCCAAAACTCCCTGATCGAAGCGGAAAAACTCGCAGCCCTTGGGCGGCTGGTGGCGGGGGTTGCGCACGAGGTCAATAATCCCGTGGGCACCAGCCTGACGGTGGCCTCCGCGCTGGAACGAAAGACGGCCACGTTCGCGGCGAAAGTCGCGCAAGGCAATCTTGGGCGATCAAGTCTGAACGAATTCATCGAGAGCAGCCGCCAGGCGTCAGCGCAACTGGTCGCCAATCTCACTCGCGCGGCTGAGCTGATCCAGTCGTTCAAGCAAGTGGCGGCCGACCGAAACTTCTCGAATCCACGCATCTTCGACCTCGGCGATCTGACCGAACAGGTCGCCATGAGTCTGCGGCCGGGCCTGGGAAAGAAAAATCTCAGCCTCAACGTCGAGTACCAACCCGATCTGACAATGAACAGCTATCCGGGACAGTATGGGCAGGTGCTGACCAACCTCTTCCTCAATGCGGTCGCGCACGCGTTTCCCGACGACAAGGAGGGTACCGTCAGCATCAAGGTGCTGGCGTCCGGGAATGACAATGTCGAAATTCTTTTTTCCGACGATGGCTGCGGCATGAGTCGTGGTGTCCTGCGCAAAGCGTTCGATCCGTTCTTCACGACGCGCCGCGATCAAGGCAGCACGGGCCTCGGCCTGCACATCGTCTACAGCATCGTCACGAATTGTCTGGGTGGCCGGCTCAATCTCGATAGCAAGCCCGGCGAGGGGACGAAAATCCAGATCATCCTGCCGCGTGCGGTACCGGCAGGCCTTGCCGCCACGTAGCGCTTGATCAGGCGCATTCAGTAGCGGCAATCAATCGCCGCGTCAGGAGTAACGGGCATGGTGTCGCCAAATTTGCCGCTCTGGCTTCGTTTTGTGCTGCTTGTCGGAATCATTGGCCTTGCGTCCGGCGCAGGCCTCCTTGCCTATCGGTACTATACGCGCCCGGCAACGCTGAGCGTGGCGGTGGGTTCGATCGACGGCGAAGCTGCCAAGGCCATGTCGGCAATCGCGAGCCAGCTAGTAGCGACGAACGCGCCGGTGCGGCTCAAGGTTATCGACAGCGGCACGGCGCTTGAAGCGGCCAATGCGTTTTCGGCAGGCAAAGTGGATCTCGCGGTGGTTCGCGGCGATGTCGGTGACTTGTCGCAAGCACGAGCCGTGGTGGTTGTCAGCCATATGGTCGTGCTCCTCGTCGCGCCGCCGGGTTCGAGCATCGACAGTATCGACAAACTGAGGGGCCGTCGTGTGGGTGTGCTTGGCGGGGACGCCAATACCAGGATTGTCGATGTGCTGAGCAAGGAATATGGGCTCGATCGCGCCAAGGTGTTCAAGGATATCCCTTTGCCGGATGCGCGGCGCGCTGTTCAATCCAAAGAGGTGAATGCGTTGCTTGTCGTGATCCCTCTGACTGAAAAATATCTGTCGCTGGTACGGGACGTGTTTGCGCAGGGCCCCAAAGCGTTGCCGGTACTGATCCCGATCGAATCTGCCGGAGCAATCGCACAAGCCGAACGCGCTTATGAAAGCTTCGACGTGCCCAAGGGCACGCTGCGAGGATCGCCGCCGGTTCCGGAAGATGACCTGACGACCTTGAGGGCTACATTGTACCTGGTTGCGAACAAGAAGCTCGGCACTGATTTGATAACCAGCCTCACAGAGTCGCTCATGCGCGTGCGCAGGGAACTTTTGGCCGAGCAGCCGCTTTTTGCGCAGATAACCGCACCCAGCACCGACGCGGATGCCTACCTTCCGCTGCACCCCGGAGCCGCAGCGGTCTACAACGGCACCCAGCAGAGCTTCATGGACGAATACAGCAACTGGATTTACCTGACGCCAATGGCGCTGGGTGGCGCGGCGACCGTACTTGCCGCCGCCTGGAAATTTCTTGGCCTGGGCGGGCCCGCCACCGGACAAGGCCCGCTTGATTCTCTTTATGCCCTGGGACGCCGGATCCGGAAGGCCGGCACCGAGGCTGAGCTTTCGGATATCGAAGAGGAGATCGACAACATTCTCAAAGCACAACGTATCAAATCCGCGGGTGGAGACGAAAGCGCGGTTGATGACGCTACATTGAATGTGGCAGCCCACCGGCTGGAGAGCTTGATTCACGATCGACGAGCGATGCTTGCGAAGAGACCGACAATTATCTCCGCGGCCTAAGCGACGCAGCACGTTGTTGTTGCATTAGGGCGGGCCGTCGTGGTTCGCCCCAGGGTGTACTGACAATCCTGCGATGCACCGAACATGCCGCGTCGACGACGCGGCAGAACGTTTGTGCCAGGAGGGGTAATATGGACAGAAGGACGATTGCGCTCATTTTGGGTCTTCTTGTCGGCCCCGCACTTGCACCATCGGCGATGGCGCAGAGCGCTTCGCCGGCGATCACCGAGGAGGCCGCGCACGCCATCGGCGTCGATGCCTACCTGTATTTCTACCCGCTCATCTCCATGGACATCACCCGGAAGCAGTCAACGAACATCGAGGCAGGGAAGGAAATCGGCAAAGGCCCGATGAACATGTTCGTGAACGTTCCGGCGTTTCCGCCTGCTGATTTGAAGTTGGTCGTGCGGATCAACTTCGACACGCTCTACTCCATCGCGTGGCTGGATCTCACCAGGGAGCCGCAAATCGTCTCCGTGCCGGACACGGATGGGCGGTATTACCTGCTGCCGATGCTCGACATGTGGACGGATGTCTTCGCGTCGCCGGGCTGGCGGACGACCGGCACCCAGGCGGGCACTTTCCTTCTCACCCCGCCCGGATGGAGCGGAGCCGTTCCGGAGGGATTTACGCGCATCAACGCGCCGACCCCCTATGTCTGGATCATCGGCCGCACCAAGACGGACGGCCCGGCCGATTACGACGCCGTTCACAAGATTCAGGCCGGCTACAAGGTCACGCCGCTCTCGCGCTGGGACAAGGCACCGGAGCCGGTGACGGTGACGATCGATCCAGGCGTGGACATGAAGACGCCGCCGAAGATTCAGGTCGACACCATGCCGGCGGCAAAATACTTCGCCTACGCCGCCGAACTGCTCAAGCTGCACCCTCCCCACATCACGGATGAGCCGATCATCGCGCAGATGAAGCTCATCGGCATCGAACCCGGCAAAAGTTTCGACTTCGACAAACTCGACCCCGCCGTGAAGAAGGCGCTGGAAAGCGCCCCCGAGGCCGCGCAGCAGCTCATGCAGTGGAAAATTCCCACGCTCGCCCGGGTAGTGAACGGATGGTCGATGAACACCGATACCATGGGCGTCTACGGCAATTACTATCTGAAGCGCGCCATCGTCACGCAGCTTGGACTCGGCGCCAATCTGCCCGAGGATGCCATCTATCCGCTGAACCTCTTCGACGACGCCGGCAAGCCGCTCGACGGCGCGAACAAATACACGCTGCACTTCGAGAGGGGTGCCACGCCGCCGGTGAATGCCTTCTGGTCGATCACGCTTTACGATGCCGAAGGTTTCCAGGTGGCAAACGTGCTCAACCGGTTCGCAGTCAGCAGCTGGATGCCGTTCAGGACCAACGCGGACGGCTCTCTCGACCTCTATTTCCAAAACGAGGGCCATAGAGACGCATGGTCAGGTTGAAGAGTCCGGGGAAGGAAAAGGAAGTCAACTGGCTGCCCGCGCCGAAGGGAGCCTTCAACCTGACCATGCGTCTCTATGGCCCGAAGTCGGAAGCGCTCACCGGCAAATGGTCCCCGCCGCCGGCGACAAAGGTCCAGGGCCCGCCGAGCCTGACAGCCCAGTAAATGCAGCAGAGGTCGCTCACTGAGGTATCGATGCTCACGGCGTTGGCTCTGATCGCCACCATGATGGCAGAGAGATCTCAGCTATGAACTATCTGTTGATCTCGCTCGTTGTGTTCGCGTTGATATTCGGCGGCGCTGTGGTTGGGTGGATTATTCGGCCTTTGTTGTCGGAGCAGCACCTGAATCCGGACTCCAGGGACGTTGTAAAAATGGCAACGGGCCTGATTGGGACATTAGCCGCGCTCGTGCTGGGTCTGCTGATCGCGTCCGCGAAAAGTTCGTTCGATCAGAAAACCAACCAGGTCAGACAACTGACCTCTACCATAATCGTTCTGGACGATTTGCTTGCGCAATATGGTCCGGAAGGAACTCGTCTCCGAAATCTTCTGCGGCAGAGCATTCAGCCGCTGACCCGTCGGATTTGGCATGAGGAAGGGATTCCAGCCGGCAAACCCGCTCGTTTCGAGTTGACGGCCGAATTGTCGGCATTCGAAGATGAACTGGAGCGGCTGTCGCCGAACACTGATGCGCAACGCTCGCTGCAATCCCGCGCCATTCAGGCTTTCACAGAAGGCGCGCAGATCCGGTTGCAGTTGTTCACGCAGACCGGCGGGTCAATTCCGGTTCCATTTTTGATCATTCTGGTTTTCTGGCTTAGCGCGATTTTCGTGAGCTTCACTTTATTTGCGCGAGCCAATCTGGTCGTGATGGCTTCTCTGTTGGTATGCGCGCTCTCGTTTTCCGGCGCGATTTTCCTGATTTTGGAACTGGATAACCCCTTCACGGGACTGATGGGGATTTCAAGCGCGACGCTGCAGAGCGCGCTCTTGCCGCTGCAACCGTAGGCTTGCCGGTTAACCGCGGCATCCAATCTCCTGTCATGCGCCTGCGCCGATGGATGGGTTCACGCCCTACCCCGCCCGCGCGGCGCGGCGCAGCGATTGCGGCGGCTGGCCGAAGGCGCGGATGAAGGCGCGGCGCATCCGCTCCGGATCGCGAAAGCCGGTCGACCGCGCGACGCGTTCGATCGCCTCGCTGGAGGATTGCACGCGCTGCCGCGCCACCTCGATCCGCAGCCGCTCCACCGCCTTCGACGGCGTGGTGCCGGTCTCCGCAATGAAGGCGCGGGCAAAATGCCGCGAGCTCATGCCGGCCTGCTCGGCCAGATCCTCCACCGTCAGCGGCGCATCGAGATGTTCTCGTGCCCAGGTCAGCAGCGGTCCGAACCGTCCCGAAGGCGCCTTCAATTCCAGCAGCGACGAGAATTGCGACTGCCCGCCGCTGCGGCGGTGATAGAGCACGAGCTGGCGCGCGGTCTTCTGCGCGACGTCGTCCCCGAAATCCTCCGCCGCCATCGCCAGCGCCAGATCGATGCCGGCGCTGATGCCGGCCGAACTCCAGATATGGCCGTCGCGGACGAAAATCCGGTCGGGCTCCAGTTTCACCCTGGGATAGCTGGCGAGAAATTGCCGGGTGCGCTGCCAGTGCGTGGTGGCGCGGCGGCCGTCGAGCACGCCGGCCTCGGCCAGGAGGAAGGCGCCGGAGCAGACGCTGGCGAGGCGGACGCCGCGTTTGGCAATTCCCCGCACGAAGGCCAGCGTCTTGTCGCATCTCGCCGCCGCATCGACTCCCCCGCCGCCGGCCACGACCAGGGTGCTGATCGCGCCGGAGGGCTTAAAGCCGCGCGCGACCACCTCGACGCCGGAGGAGCTGCGCACCGGACCGGGCGTCGCCGCCAACACCCTGATCGAGGGGCTTGCGCCACTGATGCGGGTTGCGATCTCGAACACCGAAATCGGACCGGCGGCGTCAAGCAGCTGGAAATCGGGAAATACGAGGATGCCGATCATGAGCCAGATCCTGTCTTGCAAGGCAATGTCTGAAAATGAGGGAAATATGGCATTTCAGACGAGAGCTCATCATGACAGGATAGACTGGTCAAGCAGAACTTCGAAAGGCTCTCATGATGTCCGCGCCGCTCCAGATTGGTCTTGTGATCTTTCCCAAGGTGACCCAGCTCGACTTCACCGGACCGCTGCAGGTGTTCTCGAGCGTGCCCGGCGCCAACGTGCATCTGATCTGGAAACGGATGGAGCCGGTGCCGAGCGATTCCGTGATGGTGCTGACGCCGACCATCACCTTCGCGGATTGCCCGCAGCTCGACGTGATCTGCGTCCCCGGCGGGGCCGGCAGCGATGACATGGTCAATGACCAGGAGATCCTCGACTTCCTGCGCCGGCAGGCGGTCGGCGCCAAATACATCACCTCGGTCTGCACGGGATCGCTGGTGCTGGGCGCCGCCGGTCTGCTCCGGGGGTACCGCGCCGCCACGCACTGGACGGCGATGGAATTTCTTGAGCCGTTCGGCGCGATCCCGGCCAATACCCGCGTCTGCGTCGACCGCAACCGCATCACCGGCGGCGGCGTCACCGCGGGGATCGATTTCGCACTGACCCTGGTATCGATCATGGTCGACCGGCCAACCGCGGAAGCGATCCAGCTTCGGATCGAATACAACCCGGCGCCGCCGTTCAACGCCGGCTCGCCCGATACCGCGCCGCCGGAAGTTGTTGCGCTGACGAAGGAGAAAATCGCGACGTCCAAAAAACGCCGCGGCGAGGCCGTGCATCGTGCCGCCGCGCGGCTGGCGTAAAATATTTCCATTGGGATCGATGCAAAGAAAATCGATGCAAAGAAAAAGGCCGCCTGGTTTCCCAGACGGCCTTTCCTTTCCTACGGCGGCTCCACATTAACGGGCGATTTCAGGATGTCTGCACCAGGGGCCTATCTCCCAGCCGTTGTCCTCATCGGGTGCCGCTGCAAATCGGGGCAGTCGCGAACTGTGGCCCGAACCGACGCGATGGTTTCCCACCTCCGTAGGATGACCGATTGAGCCATGATCGCGTGCAGGCAGCAAGAACGCGGCGACAAATATCCCCGCTCTCCCCGCTGTTCACAGGCGTGAGATGATGCCCGTTGTCATTCCGGGGCGCGCGCTAGCGCGAACCCGGAATCTCGCGATTCCCCGATGTGCAATTGCACATCTGAGGTCTGGTCCTTCGGACCATCCCGGAATGACGAGGCCTGATTTACTTAGTTCCCCGGCGTCCAGGGCTGGTAGTCGCCGGTGGCCTTGGGGCGGCGGCCGCTGGCCAGCGTCGAACCTGGCGGACGATAGGCCGCCGGCGTTCCCGTCAGGTTTGGAATGTGCGGCTTTTCCCATTCATGCGGCTTGTAGCTTTCCTCGGTCGGCGCGACGTCGACGGTGTGATGAATCCAGCCATGCCACGACGGCGGAATCCGCGTCGCCTCGGCATAGCCGTTGTACACCACCCAGCGCCGCTCGAAGCCGAGCGCCGGATCGATCTTGCCGCCCTTGGTGCGAAAGTAGCGGTTGCCCTGCTCGTCTTCGCCGACCAGTTCGCCGAACCGCCACGTCCACAATTGCGTGCCGAAGGTCTGGCCGTTCCACCATGTGAACATCTTGAGCAGAAACAGTTTCATGGGGTCCGGCCGGTTCGAGAAGCGCTGGTCGTCTGATGCCATCGGCCGGCCGAATTGTCCAGTTAAGTCCGGTTTTCAGGCCGTTCGGGCGGAGTCCGCAGGTCCACGGCGTCAGCGCGTTCCATCGCGGAATCGGCGCAATCCGTTCATTCCGCGTACAGTTCCGGTCCCACAGTCTGACCAGCATGCACAAATACGTGCAAGGCGCGGGAACGTCCACCCCGGATAGGGGTTGGACTGGGTCCCGCATATGGAGCCGATGATGATCAGTCTTAAAGTTTTAAGTACCGCTGCCGTGATGGCGCTGGTTTTGCCGATGGCGGTGCCTTCTGTAAGTTTCGCCCAGACCCCACACCCACATGCGGGCGCTGGCGCCCGTCCCAGCGGCAGCTTCCACCCCGGCGGCGGTGGCCCGCGCATGGGCGGCGGCGCACCGGCGGCGCGTTTTAGTGGCGGTGGCGCTCCTGGGGCGCGTTTTAGCGGCGGCGGCGGTGGCGTCTATCGCGGAGGCTACGCGGGCGGCTATCGCCGCGATGGCGGCGGCGGCTTTATCCCTGGAGCAGTGGCCGGTGCAGTGGTCGGCGGCGCGCTCGCGTCCGGTGCCTACGGTTACTATGGCGGACCGGACTACGGGCCGGGTTACTACGACGACCAGGGCTACGATGATGGCGCGGTCATGCCGGATGGCGGCGGCGACGATTCGGTCACCTACTGCATGCAGACCTACCGCTCCTACGATCCGCAGTCCGGAACGTATATGGGCTTTGACGGCTACCGGCACCCCTGCCCGTAACCGCATGTGAGATCCTGGATTGAAAGACGGCGCACTTCGGTGCGCCGTTTTTTCGTGACCATGATCGCGTCGCCGGCGCGACGCCGGCCAGCGTGGCTTTGAGTTTGTTGAAGGAACCGGTGGGAATCGGCGCCACCTTGCCACGTATCGGAGCCGGATACGATCGGCAGCCGGGCATGCAGCCGGGACTCCCCGTAGCTTCACGTGAGTCTCGCCAGAGCAACCCCTCGCGCACAATAAATAGTTGCCCTGTGAACAGCGGGCGAAGCTCAATTTCGCACGCTCGGCGAGATTTTTTCTGCTTGGGATTCCCTGAGGACTCACTGATACTTGGCGCTGTCAGGAGGCGGCTCACCCCCCTGGTTTTCCCCTGTTTCCACCATATTTAGTATTTGATTCAGGAACTCGTACTAATCCTTGACGGGCGCAAGGGAGTCGTCCTAGTTTTGGATCGTTCGGTGTCGGGTGGTTTTCAGTCCCGCTGAACGCTCCCTGACAGGGTTCCAAAATGACCACTCCGACTGCCTGAAGAGGCAGGGGTGACGGGCTTGTTTGCCCGGAATCCCGGGCTTTCGGAGCGCCAAAAACGGGCCAAATGGCTCAGGTTTCGAGTTGGGGCGTTGAAGAAAACGACAAAATCGATGCGCGCATCGATTTTGCGCAGAGAGAAACAGGCCGGTCCACCGGCTGAACTGCGAAGCACGGAGGCCGGCACTATTTGTGTGGGACCGACGGCTCGCTCAAGGAACAACACCCGGCGCCGCGAGATGCGGTCCGGTCAAAAAGAACGGGGCACGACCATGCGAATTGAACGGCGCAACACCACAGACGGCCAGTCACCCTACGCAGGAATTGATTTCAGATTGACGACATCTGAGATCCGCAACCCTGACGGCTCGGTGGTGTTTCGCCTCGAAAACGTCGAGGTGCCCGAATTCTGGTCGCAGGTCGCCTCCGACGTGCTGGCCCAGAAGTATTTTCGTAAAGCGGGCGTCGCCGCGCGCCTGAAGAAGGTCGAGGAAGAAACCGTGCCGTCCTGGCTGTGGCGTTCGGTGCCGGACACCGCGGCGCTGGCCGACCTGCCCGAATCCGAGCGCTATGTCAGCGAACTCTCGGCCAAGCAGGTGTTCGACCGCCTCGCCGGCTGCTGGACCTATTGGGGCTGGAAGGGCGGCTACTTCTCCAGCGAAGAAGACGCCCGTGCCTTCTCGGACGAGCTGCGCTACATGCTGGCGAAGCAGATGGTGGCGCCGAATTCGCCGCAATGGTTCAACACCGGACTGCACTGGGCCTACGGCGTCGACGGCCCCGGCCAGGGCCACTATTACGTCGATCCCTTCACCGGCAAACTGACCAAGTCGAAGTCGGCCTACGAGCATCCGCAGCCGCACGCCTGCTTCATCCAGGGCGTCAATGACGACCTCGTCAACGAGGGCGGCATCATGGATTTGTGGGTGCGTGAAGCGCGCCTGTTCAAATACGGCTCCGGCACCGGCTCGAATTTTTCACGTTTGCGCGGCGAAGGCGAAAAGCTGTCGGGCGGCGGCCGCTCGTCGGGCCTGATGAGCTTCCTCAAGATCGGCGACCGCGCCGCAGGCGCCATCAAGTCCGGCGGCACCACGCGCCGCGCCGCCAAGATGGTGGTGGTCGACGCCGACCACCCCGATATCGAGACCTATATCGACTGGAAGGTGAAGGAGGAGCAGAAGGTCGCCGCCCTCGTCACCGGCTCCAAGCTCAACCAGCGCCACCTCAAGGCGGTCCTGAAAGCCTGCGTCAACTGCGAAGGCTCGGGCGACGATTGCTTCGACCCCGAAAAGAACCCGGCGCTGCGCCGCGAGATCAAGCTCGCGCGCCGCGCCATGGTCGCCGACGGCATGATCAAGCGCGTCATCCAGTTCGCCCGGCAAGGCTACAAGGACATCGATTTCCCGATCTACGACACCGACTGGGATTCGGAAGCCTACCTCACGGTCTCCGGCCAGAACTCCAACAACTCGGTCTCGCTCAAGGACGACTTTTTGCGCGCGGTGGAAACCGATGGCGACTGGAACCTGATCGGCCGCACCAACAAGAAGGTGACCAAGACTCTTAAGGCCCGCGACCTCTGGGAAAAGATCGGCCACGCCGCCTGGGCCTCGGCCGATCCCGGCCTGCACTTCAACACCACCATGAACGACTGGCACACCTGCAAGTCGTCGGGCGACATCCGCGCCTCCAATCCGTGCTCGGAATACATGTTCCTGGACGACACCGCCTGCAACCTGGCCTCGGCGAACCTGATCACCTTCTACAACACGTCAACAAAACTGTTCGACGTCGACGCCTACGAGCATCTCTGCCGTCTGTGGACCGTCGTGCTCGAAATCTCCGTGATGATGGCGCAGTTTCCGTCCAAGGCGATCGCGGAGCTGTCCTACGAATTCCGCACGCTGGGCCTCGGCTTTGCCAACATCGGCGGCCTCCTGATGACCATGGGCCTGTCCTATGACTCAAAGGAAGGCCGCGCGCTGTGCGGCGCGCTGACCGCGATCATGACCGGCGTCAGCTACGCCACCTCGGCGGAGATGGCGAAGGAGCTCGGCCCCTTCCCCGGCTACAAGAAGAACGCCGGCCACATGCTGCGGGTGATCCGCAACCACCGCCGCGCCGCGCACGGCGAATCCAGGGGCTATGAGGCGCTCGCGGTGTCGCCGGTGCCGCTGGATTACGCCAGCGTGCCGCAGACCGAGATCATCGAGCACGCCAAGGCCGCCTGGGACAAGGCGCTCGAACTCGGCGAACTCCATGGCTACCGCAACGCGCAAACGACGGTGGTGGCGCCGACCGGCACCATCGGTCTCGTGATGGATTGCGACACCACCGGCATCGAGCCCGACTTCGCGCTGGTGAAATTCAAGAAGCTCGCCGGCGGCGGCTACTGGAAGATCATCAACCGCGCCGTGCCCGAGGCGCTGCGCGCGCTCGGCTACCGCGAGAGCGACATCGCGGAGATCGAGGCCTATGCCGTCGGCCACGGCTCGCTTTCCAACGCGCCGGCGATCAACGTTTCCACCTTGAAGGCCAAGGGTTTTACGGACGAAGCTCTCGCAAAGGTCGAAGCCGCCCTCCCCACCGCGTTCGACATCAAATTCGCCTTCAACAAATGGACCTTTGGCGAAGACTTCCTGCGCGACACCCTGAAGATCGAGCCGGAAGCCATTGCCGCTGCGAATTTCGACCTGCTGTCAGCGGTCGGTTTCTCCAAGCGCGAGATCGAGGCCGCCAACGTCCACATCTGCGGCGCGATGACGGTGGAAGGCGCGCCGCATCTGAAGGCCGAGCACTACAGCGTGTTCGACTGCGCCAACCCCTGCGGCAAGGTCGGCAAGCGCTATTTGTCCGTCGAAAGCCACATCCGCATGATGGCGGCGTCGCAGCCGTTCATCTCGGGCGCGATCTCCAAGACCATCAACATGCCGAACGACGCGACGGTCGAGGATTGCAAGTCCGCGTACCTCTTGTCCTGGAAGCTCGCGCTGAAGGCCAACGCGCTCTACCGCGACGGCTCAAAACTGTCGCAGCCGCTGAACTCGCAGCTGATCAGCGACGACGACGAGGAAGAGGATGCGGTCGAGGCGTTCTACGACAAGCCGATGGCCGCGCGCACCGCGGCCATATCGGAGAAGGTCGTGGAGCGGCTGGTCGAGCGCATCGTTGTCATGCGCGAGCGCGAAAAAATGCCGGATCGCCGCAAGGGCTACACCCAGAAGGCCGTGGTCGGCGGGCACAAGGTTTACTTGCGCACCGGCGAATATGATGACGGCCGGATCGGCGAGATCTTCATCGACATGCACAAGGAAGGCGCCGCGCTGCGCTCCTTCATCAACAACTTCGCGATCGCGGTCTCGCTCGGCCTGCAATACGGCGTGCCGCTGGAGGAATATGTCGACGCCTTCACCTTCACCCGCTTCGAGCCGGCCGGGCCCGTGCAGGGCAACGACAGCATCAAATACGCGACCTCGATCCTGGACTATGTGTTCCGCGAACTCGCGGTCAGCTACATGGGCCGCTTCGATCTCGCCCATGTCGACCCCTCCGAATCCAACTTCGACGCCATGGGCAAGGGCGTCGAGGAAGGCAAGCAGCCGGAGCAGCCCAGCAACAAGTACCTGTCGAAGGGCCTGACCCGCTCGCGCACCGACAATCTCGTGGTGATGCGCAGCTCTTCACCCTCCCCCCTTGGTGGGGAGGGTGGCGCACGCAGTGCGCCGGGTGCGGGGGCGCCAAACGTCACCTCGATGTCACAGCACGGCCCGACCGCGCGCGCCGCCGACGCGGTCGAAGGCGCGGTGGCGCTGAAGCAGGAAGCCCAGCACGATTTGTCGCCGACCGAGAAGCTGGAGGCGCTGCAATGGAGCAAGGCGGGAGCCGCCGCGCAGGCCGCGCCGTCAAAGGCCGAACGCCGCGCCGAGGCGAAAGCCAAGGGCTATGAAGGCGAGATGTGCGGCGAATGCGGGCACTTCTCGCTGGTGCGGAACGGGACGTGCATGAAGTGCGATACGTGCGGGAGCACGACGGGGTGTTCGTGAGGCGGCTATAGTTCATAGACAAGATGGGAAGGCCGCTCGAAAGAGCGGCCTTTTTGCCTTGCAGATTACATAACAGCGGCCGTTCAGATGACACTACCTCCACTTTACAAATATCTGGACGTTGAAGGAGCAAAGCTCACCCTCCGAAACGGTAATTTCAAGCACGCGAAACCTTCAGAGTTCTGACCTGAGCCCCATCTTTCATCCAGCGAAGGGCAGAGTCCCGGGTTGATTTGAGCCTTGACGGCCCGGTGATGCAACGGGATGGGGCGCGGAGCCCTCGACATAGCGCAGCGTCCCATCCCGTTGCATCTTGGGAGCGCTGAGTGCGGCGTAGATCGACGGTGCGAGATTGCCAACACTGCTGTGTGGTCTGACCGTGTTGTAATCGTCCTTCCAGATTGCCAGGTCATCGCGGGCGTGGGCAAGGGACGAGAACAGCGTTTCGTTGAGGCATTCGTCTCGCAGCCGGCCGTTGAAGCTCTCGACAAAGGCATTTTGTTGCGGCTTTCCGGGCGCGATGTAGTGCCACGCGACGCCGCGTTCCTGTGACCAGCGCAGAATGGTCAGGCTGGTGAGTTCGGTACCGTTATCGGAAACGATCATCGCTGGACGACCGCGGCGGGCGATCACGGCATCGAGCTCGCGGGCGACACGCAGGCCGGGCAGCGAGGTATCGGCGACCAGCGCCAGGCATTCGCGCGTGAAATCGTCGACGATCGCCAGGATACGGAACCGCCGGCCATCGGCGAGCGCGTCCGATAAAAAATCCAGGCTCCAGCGCTGGTTTGGGGCTTGCGGCAGTGCCATCGGAGCCCTTGTGCCAACGGCCCGCTTACGACCCGATCGCCGGCGGACCTGAAGCCGTTCCTCGCGGTAAAGACGACGCAGCTTCTTGTGGTTCATGACGATGCCCTCGCGCCTGAGCAGGATTTGGAGCCGGCGATAACCGAACCGCCGGCGAACGGACGCAAGCTCACGCAGTCGGGTTCGTACCGCCATATCGTCGGGGCGCCGGCTGCGATAGCGCATCGATGTGCGATCTGCTCCGAGCGCTGAACACGCCCGCCGTTCGCTGACCCTGTAGGTGACCTGCAGGTGAGCGACGGCCTCTCGCCTGACGGCGGGCGTCACCATTTTTTTGACGCGATATCCTTCAGCATCGCGTTGTCGAGCATTGCCTCGGCCAGCAGCTTCTTCAGTTTGGCATTCTCGTCCTCGAGCGTCTTCAGTCGCCTGGCGTCCGAGACTTCGAGGCCGCCATATTTGGCCTTCCATTTGTAGAACGTCGCGCTGCTGATCCCGTGCTTGCGACAGAGGTCAGCCGTCTTCGCCCCGGCCTCCTGCTCCCGCAAAACCCCGATAATCTGCTCTTCCGTGAACCGACTTGCCTTCATGTCCATCCCCCAGCGGGTGACGGACTTTACCCATTTTTGGAGGAATTTGCGGGGCTCAGGTCAGTTCAATGACATTGAGGATTTAACTATTCGAAGCATTTTCCCCGAAAGCGAAGAAGCTGCGCTTCAAGAAATCAAAGATAATTTTACTGATGTCCTGCTGAATAACTTGGATCGAGCGCCTACCTGCATCAACCTCCAAATGAGGCGACAGATTGCACTGGTTCAAGAAGTATATCGCAAGAATCCCGAGGCCGCGAGAGCCGTCAAGACGATAACGAAGAATGACACCATCTCACAATTATACGACTTGGACGGCCTAAAACAAAGAAGCAAAGGATATATTGACGAAATAAACAATTTCATGCAGGGCTTTCGTGTCTTTTGCGTGAGCCGGGAAAACACTTCGATGCAGATGTGGAAGCGCTATGCTCAAGACTCCCAAGGCATCGTTCTGCGCGTTCTTCCCAGCGTAAAACGAGATTTGAAATTTCTTCGATTTCGTCAAGTTGAATATTGCGCAACCCGACCACCACTTTACAAAAATGTTTTGGAATTCTTGGGGAGCAGCCTGTTTGGTGATCAAGGAGAACGTATACTGAAAGTCATGGACGATATAATATATTCAAAGACGTTCGAATGGAAATATGAGGACGAATACAGACTGGTCATCCCAATTCTTGACGGTCACGATTGGCGCTTAATGCCATATCATCCTGAAGAAATTCCGGAGCTGTATTTGGGGCATAAGGCTTCAGAGGAGGTGAAGGCCGAGCTAATTGAATTAGCAAAAAAGAGAAATCCGGGAATAAGAATTTTCCATTCTTGCATAGACCCTAACGGTCGACTTCTATTTTTGTAATGGCCCGTAGATAGGTCGAATATAAAATATGGGCAAACGACCTGCATTTCTACACGGGCGCGGTCGCTGCATCTTCTGCGAACGCCAACCTCCCGCCGTGAAAATATCAAGAGAGCACATTTTCGGCGATTGGCTTAGAGAGATATTTCCTAGAGATGCGAGCACTACCCACACGCACGGGATCATCGATTGGCCTGTCACCGGCCTGGCCAAGGTGACTCCAACAGTCACCATCGGAGGCGGCCAAGGCCACTCTGGTACCAAAAAAGTCAAGGTCGTCTGTGCTACCTGCAACGAAACTTGGCTGAGCACAAAAGTCGAAGATGCCGCCAAACCGAATCTAATCCCGCTAATCGCGGGGCGCGCCTGCGAACTGTCAGTTCCTGTGCAACGCATATTGGCGACATGGGCTGCAAAAACGGTAATGACAGCGGAGCATGTCAACAAGCGTCCTGCGGTAATCCGTCAATCCGAGCGAACTTGGCTGAAGGAAAATCTAAGTCCGCCGCCGGGGTGGCTTGTCTCAGCCATGCCCTACAATGGTGCCGAATGGCGCGACCTTGGAATATTTCAGCACTCTGGCCGCCTACCAGTTCCGTCCGATAACGTTACTGAAATTGAGCACCACATTGGCCTGACCTTCGTTGGAATGGGTCGTCTTTTTCTGCTAGTTCGCTACAGTAGTTGGTCTCGCACATGGGATATGTTTGGCGGAGATGGCATCATGGACGCACTCAGGATTTGGCCACCCCATCAAACCAACGTACCTTGGACCCCGCAAAACTTTATCACAGACGCGGAGACCGAATACTTCACCACCTATATGATGCGCATTCTCGAACAGCGGAATAGCTCGTAGGGCGGTTTAGCGTAGCGTAATCCGCCGCCGTTGAAAGCAAGGCGCAATACGCTGCGCTATTGCGCCCTACGCACTACGATCATTGGATAAAAGCCGAAATGATGAGGGACTTGAAACCAACAGCTCGCGCGGATCTCGCGCAAAGCCGCAAAGCAAGTGTCGGAAAGGAGGAGCGCCGCGAATTCTTTCGTCGGCAATTGGAACAGAAGGACCTCCGCCGCCGCGGAAGTGATGCCTTTGTCGCGAACCTCTTCTTGACCGGAGGTCTCTTGGTCGACGCAAGCTTCCTGCCTGTTTACGTGCCGTGGAAGATCTTCAATCCCCACAGCACGACGACGATGGCCGATATCAGCGTGGCCGCCGTCAATACACTTTCTAAGGAAGCGACTCTCATTTTACTCTCCGCTTCCCAGCCCCATCAGGGGTCTAGTTGATTCGTTGATTCCACTGCAACTGCGCCGGTACAACTCCTTGAAGACCGCCCGCGGTTGTGTTTTGCGGGTCACACTCTGGTCACGGCAAGGGATGCAGGTCAGGCTTCGCGTTCTCGGCCACGTCGGGCGCGAGAAAGCCCTTTGTCACCACCTCGACCTTACAGCCGAGAACGGACTCCAACTCGAGCTCCACTTGAGCGAGATCGTAGAGCGTCGTTTCCGGCGGGGCCTCAACCAGGATGTCCAAGTCACTCCCGTCAGTGTCTTCACCACGAGCGGCCGAGCCGAAAATCCTGGGATTTCCCATGCGAAACCGTTCCAGGATCTCACGAACCCGGTCGCGATTCTCAGCTATGGAAGCAGACGGTCTCATCGATGGAGTCTCGTGTTACAGTGTCGAAGCCTGATTACAAATATAAGCAACTTGAGAGGATTAAGGAAGGGCAATACCCGGGCTGTGGCTCCCGCATATCGCGGAGCCTGTCTCATCGGGCGGCGCTTCGCGCCGACCCGTTGGCTTACGCGGGCTACTGTTCTGTTGCGCCCTGCGCGCTGGCACCCGCGGGCGCGGACGTCCGTTCGCACAAAGTAGACTACCAGAGCATACGGCTCACGCGTAGGTTTTCACGATCAAGGCTCGCCCAAGGGGAACAAGAAGCCACACCTGCCAGGGAGTGGAGACGATGATTGCTTTGGTGGAAGGACACCCGAACATCGACGTGATGGTTTTCTACGTGCTCGCGTCGGCAATCCTTGCTGCGATGCTGTACTACTTCCACCACAAGCAGATTGAATAGCCCGCGAGGGCACGAGCGGACATCGTCCGCTACAGCAAGCGTAGTCCGGATGAGCGCAGCGATATCCGGGATCTTCGCATTTGGTATGGCTCCCGCATGTCGCGGAGCCTGTCATCGGGCGGCGCTTCGCGCCGACCCGTTGGCTCATGCGGGCTACTGCTACTGCTCTATTGCGCCTTGCGCACTGCTCGAACGGCTCTACTGAGCCACATTCCCTACGCCGGCAACTTGCGAGTACGCCTTCGCTCCTGCATCCTAGGTCCATGCAAATCCGTGAAGCCATGGCTGACGACGCGGCCGAAGCGTGCCGGGTTCTGCGACGTTCGATTACCGAACTCTGCAACGCCGACCATATGGACGACCCGGTCGTCCTGGAAGATTGGCTCAGCAACAAGACCCCGGCCAATGTCAGATCCTGGATCGTCCGGGCAGACAACCACATCTTCGTCGCGACGGAGGGCAGCGTTATTCTTGCGGTTGGGGCCGTGACATCGTCAGGCGAAATCACCCTCAACTACGTGTCGCCGGATGCCCGCTTCGCCGGCGTCAGCAAAGCACTCCTCAATCGCCTGGAGGCAAAAGCCCTGGAGTTGGGCAACAATACATGCACCCTGACGAGCACTGAGACAGCTCGCAGGTTCTATCTGTCCGCCGGATACCAACAGCAGAGCTCGTCCAGGAACCTGCTTGCCGCAAGCTCAAGCTATCGGATGATCAAGCAGCTCTCCCCCATGCACGGCTAGCTGTCGCGAAGCGATTTGGATCGCGGCTCGTAGGGCGGAATAGCAAAGCGTATTCCGCCATGCCTACATACCGATCGGCGCAATACGCTTGCGCTATTGCGCCCTGCGGACCTGACCTCATCCCCGCGTAACGGCTCCGCCGTTATCGCTGGAGGAGCTTGCCACCGGGTCCGCGCGAAGCGCGGCCCGATGATAAACTCCGCAAGCGTCTCGAAGGATGGACACGACGCAGGGACTCGCGGCCATCCTTCGAGACGCGCGCAAGCCAGCGGCGCAATTGCGCCGCCGAGCGCTCCTCAGGATGAGGGGTTGGCGTGCCCCGGACGCTGCGCAACGCGAAGCGGTGCGCTGCTGATCCGGGGTCCATTATGGACCCGTATCCGTGGGTCCCGGCTCTGCGGAGCAGCGTGAAAAACGCTGCACCGCGTCCGGGACACGAGACACATTGCTTCACGCCCTCTCAGGATGAGGTCGGAGGGCGGATTAGCCACCGGATCGCGCTTTGCGCCCTGCGGGCTTAAACCAGCTCTCGCAGCTACTGGACGACTTCGAGTTTGACGTTTGCAAGGCCCTTATCGACTATGCCGAGCGCATCCGCCGCGGAATGGGAAACGTCGACAACCCGCCCGTGAACATAAGGACCGCGGTCGTTGACACGGACCGTCACGGACTGGCCGGAGGCGACGTTGGTGACGCGCAATCGTGTGCCGAACGGCAGCGTCGGATGCGCCGCGGTCAAGTCGTTGGTGTCGAATTTTTCGCCGCTCGCGGTTTCCGTTCCCTCGGTGTAGAAGCTGGCAATCCCCTGCGAGGCTGTCTTGGTGTCGGGTGCATGCCGGTGCGACGCGAACGGAGTATGCTTTCTCACCGAGGCTACGCGCCGCTTCATCATGGACGATGTCGATCGATCGCGTTCGATCGATGCCACTCTGGTTTGACGAAGTTCGGATCTCTGGCTGACAACGGAGGACTGGGCGCAGGCCGCCAGCGAAGCGGCTCCCAGAGCGAGTGCAAACAGCCGAACAATCTTGCCGCCTGTTGTGGTATCGATCCCTGACGTACTTCCACAGCCGATGGACATCATGTTGCATCCCCAACTCGCGCCCCAGCCCAAGTCGAAAATCAACATGCCGTCAGGGTCGCAGTCTAATCGGGGCGGAACCGTGGCCGGATGAGGACGGCACGGCTTCGTCAGTGCGATTTGGTGCTGAGTGTGTTTCTTGTGCCACAGAATAACGCACGCCGAGCGGTCGTGCTTCGCCTCGTGCGCAAGCGAAATCTTCCGACCCGAACCGCGACAAATCAACACGACGGGCAAATCACCCAAAACCCGGTCAATCCCCCTCGCGAAAAATATTCTGTTTTTCCGAAACCGCAAATCAGTCTACATGCAAAACCGTCTCACCCGATGAGAGGGACGGCTCGCGATCGTCACGAACGTGCGGTGAGATGCGGTGGACGCGATGGCGGCAAATGACGAATGCTGCCGTGGCGGACAGTGAAGCCGTGTGGTCCTGACACCCCGACGCTGGTGTCAAGTTCCTGAGAAACAAGTTTCTCAGGAATGACGGTGGCAAGAAAGCCGGTCACCGGGGAGAGCGCGGAATAAGCCGTAAACCATCGCGCAGGGAAGGCCGGATTGCCTCCGCTGAACCTGTATGCTCGTGTGCGTTTTCTTGTGCACTTTTGCACGCGAGACCGCGGGTGCAGCGCGCACCCGGCTTTCCCTGCGCCCTCTTGTTGTTGTCGAGGGCGGCAATCGACGCAAAGCTCGGGCGCATCGCGCCGCGAGAATGCGGACGCACACCCTCTCGCGGTATGACAATTGAATTGGAAATTCACAGCCACGCCGTCCCGGGCCAACACCGTGATCAAGGTTCCCGGCGAGTTCCTTGTTCCCGGCGTCTGCGATTTTTTCGCCGTCACCGCCGGCGGAGAATCTCGCGGATCAGCCCCGCCGCGTACAACGTGCAGCCGCATTTGTTTCACTGAATGGCCACACGGGAATCAGACCCTAACCAAACTTGGTGGATAGGTTTTTCCGCAGTTTTTCAAACTGAAAGGAATGACCATGCGCATCATTACTGCATCCGTCATTGTTGCAGCCCTCTCCCTCGGGACGCCGGCTTTCGTGCAGGCACAAGGAGCACCCTCGCAGCCACAAGGGGCACCCTCGCAACCCCAGGCACAGACACCGCAGACACCGCCTGCTCAGTCCAGCACGGTCATCAAGCGCATACAGGTCGTCGACATCAAGGACCTGAAACCGTCAGTGCGCTCGAAGGTCGATGACATCGTCGCGCACACCAGCGATGAAGATATACAGTCGCTTCGGAAGTCCATTGACGCGACACCGGAGGCGGCATCCGCGCTCAAGGCCAAGGGCCTGAGTTCGGCACAAGTCGTTGCGATCAACATCGCCGACGGTGTCCTGACGCTGTTCGCCAAGACAGCTTAAACCCAGGACAAAGCCAGCAAGAAAAAAGCCAGCCAGCGCAGCCCGGATGCGCGCAGCGATATCCGGGTCTTCGCATTTGGTGTGCCTCCCGCATGTCGTCATCGGGCGGCGCTTCGCGCCGACCCGTTGGCTCATGCGGGCTACCGCTCTATCGCGCCCTACGCTGAGCACTCCGTCATTGCGAGCGAAGCAGAGCAATCCAGTTCGTAGCTCGTAGGCGGAATAGCGGAGCGTATTCCGCCATTCAGACTTACCGAGCGGCGCAATACGCTTGCGCTATTGCGCCCTACAGTACTTCGTCGATGCGCCGATCAAGGCCGATCCCGCCTTGATCGGCGACAATCTGAAAAACCTGCCGCTGATGGCCTCGGAGGATCTCGTCACCAACATCACGGCGACGCGGACCTTCCTGCATGGCTGCTTCTCCAGACAGCCGAGCGCCGACGACTACGAGACCATGCTCGCCTTCAACATGATGGTGCCGCCCAAGGTGCGGGCCGGCCTTTCCGGCCGTCCGCTCGACGCCACCGAGATGATGTCCAGACTGAAGCTGCCGGTGCTGGTGACCCATGGCGCGGAGGACCGCAACGCCAAACTCGGCGCCGGGTAGTACACCGCCTCGGTCATTCCCGGCGCCAAACTCTCGGTCTATGAGGGGGGCGGCCACTCCCCGTTCTACGAAGACGCCCCCCGCTTCAACACCGAACTCGCCGCCTTCGTGCGCGCCGCCGCCGCCAGGACCGATTGATCGCCGCTGCCATCACGCGAGTGCGGCGCACCCAACCGTGCTGCTGTGCTCCGCGCATTGCTGTCGCGGCGCTCGATCGAAAATCGTGTGTTGGAACGGAAACCGTCTAGGCGTATTGTCAAGTTGTCAGGGAAGCTTCCGTAAAGAGGAGTATCGTTTGATGCGTATCCACCTCGACAGGAAACAGCTTGATGGGCTTGATGGAAATCTGGTCGCTCTTCTGCTGATCAGCCTCATCATCATCGTCGCGCTCGCATACTAAAAACCGTCCGGCACGTCCGGGTGACAGCGGCGGCTCGCAAACCGCGGGCCGCGTATTGGCAAGCGGTGTGCCGCGCCCCCCCCCCGAGATCACCCGCTCTCTTTAGAGGTCATCCAGCGCCGGCGGCTCGAACCAGTTCATCAGCGACAGGCCGCCGTCGACCACGATCGCGGCGCCCGTGACATAGGCCGACAACCGGTTCGACAGCACCGCCATCGCCATCGGCGCGAGGTCTTCAGCCTGGCCGAGGCGGCCGAGCGGGATGTGTCGCGCCAGCGCCGGATCGGCATTGAAGCCGCCCGCGGCGATGGCCCCGGGCACCAGCGCATTGACCCGGATTCCAAAGCGGCCAAGGGTCCTTGCAAGTTCCTTCACCAGCATAGCGAGCGCCGCCTTGGCGGTCGAATAATGCGGCAGGTTGCGCGGCGTACCCGAATGAAGCGAGGTCAGGAACAGGAACGAGCCGGGCGCCTGCGCCGCGATCAGCTGGCGCGCGAGTTCGCGCGCAAGGTGAAAGCCAGCATCGACGTTGACCGCGTGCATCTGCGCCCAGATCGGCTGGCTGACGGCGAAGGCATGATCGGCCTCGCGCCGCGGCGGCGACGCGCTGTGAACGAAGTGCGTCACCTGCCCGACCGCGGACCGGGCATCGGCCAGCAGCGCATCGCATGCGGCGGGCCTGGCGAGATCGCCGACCCAGGGCACCGCCAGTTCCGGCCGGGGCGAGGTCTTGATCGCGGCAGCAACCGTGTCGGGGTTGACGTCGGCGAACACGGTTCGCACCCCCTCGCCGACCAGGGCCTGCGCGATCGCGCGACCGATGCCGTTTCCCGCGCCGGTGACCAGCGCCGCCTCGCGCGCCGGGTCGAATGGCTGATCCAGCAGGCTCATGGGTCGGCTCTCCCTGGCGTTGAAATGCGCGGGCGCGTCGCCCTTGCACGGGCAACTGCCGGAAACGGCCAGCGTAACACAGGCTTGTCCCGCGGGCAGGTCGGCAGCCGCCGCCCGGCCTTTGCCAACCGTTAAGCAAAATCCGGCCGCGACGGATCGCGCCAAAATTCATCCACATTCCCCGCCAAATTGGCCGCCAGGGAATTCACCTGCGAGACGGAGGGTTTCACATGCGGAAAGTCGGCGCGTTTCTCGGTTCGCTCGCCGCCCTCGCCATCATGACGGCGCCGGTGCTGGCGAAGAGTTCGACAGCAGCCCCGCCAGCCGAGGATAGATCCACGCCATCGCAGTGCCACTCGCTCCAGCAGGGTCCCGGCGGCGCATGGATCGAGATCCCCTGTCAGGAAGTGGGTTCGCCGGCACCGGCGCGGCCTAGGCCGCCGGGCCGCAGCGCGGAGACAGTGGGCCACTGAACGAGCGCGAAAGTAATTGCTGCCC
This sequence comes from uncultured Alphaproteobacteria bacterium, assembly GCA_963761895.1. Taxonomy (GTDB): domain Bacteria; phylum Pseudomonadota; class Alphaproteobacteria; order Rhizobiales; family Xanthobacteraceae; genus Bradyrhizobium. The sequence goes on along the minus strand of CAVXIL010000003.1, from coordinate 1,953,229 downwards.
GGGAAGCCATGGCTCACGAAACTAGCCGACCTTCAGCCAGCGCGCCGCGGCATCGGCACTGTCTTCCGGCCGGGTATTGAATGCGATCGCCGTGCCCGGCCCTGCCTTGATCACGGCGTTGACCAGCACCTCCAGCAGCAGCAGATTTTTGGGCGGCAGCCGCACGCCGGCGCCGATCACGACGCAATCGTAAACCTTGGCTCCGAGCCGGCTCTCGAGCGCAGGCCCGGCGGTCTCGTCGGGACGGATCAGGCAAAGATCGGCGTGCCATCCGCGTTCCCCTATTTGCCGCATGGCCACCGCGATCCCGGCATGAATTTTTTCCGCGTTGAAGCCGGGCGGCAGCGCGGGATCGGAGAAATCGACCGCCTCCGGTTCCAGGCCGACGAACAAAATCCAGGTCATTGGGCGCTCTCCATTCATCCGATGGTGCCGATCCCGTCATGATGCACGTGCGAGCGTATCGCGCCGCCCGGGAGGCGGCAAAGCTGTCTTCCGGCACCTGGAAGCGGGGTGATCTGACGGTCGCCACCGATGTTCAGGACGATTCGCAAAGGCCGTCTCGACGATTTTGCCGGTCACGACCACGCCAACCACGCACCGGTCAATTTCTGATTTTCAGAATTTCACTTGACGCCCGACCCAAATCACTTCTATATCCCCCCGCCGTCCTGTCCCCGGAAGGGTATGACGACCGTTTGTGAAGCTGCACGAACGCTTCACGCCTGCGTGGTTGAGTTGCAGGTTCGGCGGCCTACGCGTGGGACGCTCAACGCGGCAGCTTCACCTTGAAGATCGTGAACGGTCCCGAGCGCGGCAGGTTGTTCTTGAACGCGATTTCCCACAAATGGGAATCGGAGATGTAGAGATAGCCGCCGCTAATCGCAAAACCGTCCGCCCAGGAAAGCTTTGTGGGGTCGCTGACGAAAACCTTGGTGTTCAGCTTTTTATCCGGTGTCAGCGTCATCGCCGCCACGGTGCGATGTTCGAGATCGCCGCCATACAGCGTGCCGCCGGAATCCATGATCAGCCCGCCGCTCAGCACGGAGGTGCCGAGAAACTCGACCTTTTTGGCAAGCTCGGCATCGGAAAGCTTCGTGTCGCGCAAGGCCGACGTCGGCACGCGCCAGTAATTGTGGTCGGTCAGCGGCCGGTAGTAGAGCCACTGCGCATCCGGCGAAAGTGCGATGCCGTCGGCGTGGATCGCCACCACCGAGCCGTCCGGCCGCAGCGCGACCTCCTTGCCGATCATCAGATGCTGGTCGGGATCGGCAAAGGTCGAGCGGTCGCCGACCAGCACCTGCCGGGCTTTCCCGGTCTTGAGATCGAGCACGAGCAGGCTGCCCTTGTTGCCGGCATTGGTGAGATAGGCATAATCGTGCACGGTATCGATCCGCAGATCGTTCAGCGCATCCTTCGCCGAGACCACACCGTTGAAATCAAACTGCCGGATCACCTTGTTGGCCGCGAGGTCGAACTCGACCAGCTTCGGCGGCAGGCGATCCTGATCGAGCTTCGCTAGCGAGGAGTCGAGCGCCCAGAGATGGTCCGACTTGTCGACCCACAGCGCCTGCACCGAAATCCATTGCGACTTGCCGTCGCCCTGCTCGTTGAAAGTGTTCCAGGCGGCATCGGGATACGGCGTGACCGCGCCGGTTTTGGGATCGACCTCGATCATGCTGAAGTGCGAACGGACCTGGGAGGCCGGCGCGGTCGCGAACACCCTGCCCTCGCGCGAGACGCCGATGCCGACCAGCCGGAAATCGTCGCCGAACGTTTTGACGGTTTCCAGGGGCGGACCGACCTTGCCGGGATTCTGTATGTCAGCGAAACTTTGCGCCGCGGCGGGCGCTGCCGCAAGCACGCCCGCCGCGAGAAGAATGCCGATGGCCGCGCCGGCCTTGCTGGTTGTCGTCGCCATGTCCACTGTTCATATGCGGGGTTATCGATGCGCCCCCAACTCCGGATGCCGACATCGCGTTCCCGCCGGTCGCGTTGAACATACCGTGAAACGGGAATCGCCATTCGGCCGCGGCGCGGTCGCGCCAGCGAGCCTTCAATGCCGCTCGAAATACTGCACGGCACGCTCGTGTTTTTCTGCCGCCGCGCGCGACTTGAAGGTGCCAAGATTGCGGCGCTTGCCGGTTTTCGGATTCGCCTTGCGGGAATAGAGCCGGTATTCGCCCGACTGGAGTTTACGGATCATGGGACAGAACCTCCTTCGGCGTGCCGCTTTGCCTCAATTGCAATCGCGGCTGTCTTGTTCCGGCGGATTATCTCGTTATTCCAGGAGGCCTTTCTGACTGTAACGGTTGCGTGAACCCGCTTGCCGGATGATGGAATGATGGCTTTCTTGATTGCGTTGTAAGGCTGGTCCCTCGGCCCGACAGACCCTTTGCGTTAGCGACCCTCCGCTTGATACCTGTCAATACGCCCGCCGGGCCGGCGTAGCAGACTGGGTCAGGTTACGCCGCCCGGAGAACAAAATGTTGATTCACCTGCCGATTTTTTTCCTGACTTCGCTGCATCCCGTCGCTGCCGCCAACACTGTGCCGAAATTCGATATCTCGCTGGAATGCCAGTCCGAAGGCGGCACCAAGGCCATGCTGGACAGATGCTCCGATGATGAGAAGCAGGCGCTCAAGCAGTTGCGAGCGGAATGGACGCAATTTGCCGCGAGCGATGTCAGGCAGTGCACCGAGGAAACTAACATCGACGGCAGCCCGAGCTATGTCGAGCTGCTGACCTGCCTCGAAATGGCGAGGGATGTGAGAGCCAAGTGATCCGGGAGGGCCCGCCTCAAAAGCAAAGATTGGTCACAAGATTTCCGCGCTTGTCCTTGATCGCATAAGGACATCGCAGACGTTCAAGCGCCTTCTTGGCGTCTTCGTCGCCGAGCGCCGCGGCCCGTTCGTAATAGGCTTTTGCGGCGCTCGAATCCTTCGGCCCGCCGCGTCCTTCCTGCGTGAACGCGCCCATTCGTTCCAGCGCGCCGGGATGATTTTGCGCCGCCGCCTTCTCGAACAGGCTGCGCGCGCCGGCATCGTCCCTGGCGCCGCCGGTACCGTCCGCTAGCATCAGCCCGAGTTGGTACTGCGCTTCCGCATTGGTCTCGGCGGCCTTTGCGAGCAGCTCTCTGGCCCTCGCCGGATCCGACGGTGCGCCGCCGCCGGAAAGCGCCGCGAGATTGGTGACGCCGCGCGGATTGCCGGCTTCGGCGGCGCGCTCGAACAGTTTCCGCGCCTGCGCCTCGTCCTTCGCAACGCCGGCGCCGCTGCCGTAGAGCACGCCGAGTTCGACCATTGCCGAGGTCGAGCCCTTGTCGGCGGCCTTGCGCCAGGCGCCGATCGCTTCCGGGATTTGCCCGTTGGCGGCATAGGCGCGGCCGAGCTGGTACAGCGCCCGCCGCGACGAGCCGGCGGCGACCTTGCAATATTTGATCGCGGTCGCGACATCCGATGGCGCGACGTCGGGGACGCCCTTGACGTCGGCCGGCTTGTCGGGATCGGCGGGGTCGGCGGCGAGCCGGTCGCACAGCACGAGATCGGCCGATTGCGCCTTCACCTGAGATGGATCGGCCCATGCTGCCGCCGCCGAGATCGCGATCGCCGTCATGGCGGCGCGACCTGCCGCAACCGATAAAAGCGCGCGGGATAGTCTGATCATGGTGCCGATTCCGGTGGGAAAGGTTAGCTTTGAAGCTGCGGCGAATCTAGGGCTCGAGCCCGGACTCGCGCAGCGCCGGGGCCACCTCGGGCGAGGCGAGATATTTCAACAGGGCGTCGGACTGAACCACCCTTTTCGACGCCGCCAAGCGCCCGGCGGAGAACACCGCGGGGCTTTGCAGATCAAGCGGGATCGGTCCGACCACTTCGATACCCTTGACCTGCTTCAGCTCGCTGAGCTGCTGCACCGCCAGCTCGGCCTCGCCGGTGACCAGCCGTTCGGCGGTAAAGCCCTGGGGAACGATACAGGCGCGGGCGTTGATCTCGGATGCAATCCCCATCCGCTCGATCAGTTGCGCGAAGAAGATGCCGCTGGCGCCGAGGCGCGAATACGCCACCGCACGGGCACCGAGCAACGTGGCGCGCAGCGCCGACTCGGTGGCGATGTCGGGATGAGCAGCGCCGGCCCTGACCGCAATTCCGACGTAGGAGCGCGCGAGATCGACGCAGCTCTCCGCTGCGACGGCTCCCTGAGCGGCGAGATCGTCGAGCGCCTGCTTGGTGAGAATGACGACGTCGGCGCCTTCGCCGCGACGCAGGCGATCCAGCAACGCAAGCGTCGGCGCGAAATCGGCATCGATGCGCGCGCCGCCGGCCGCTTCATATCGTCCGGCGAGGCTGCGGACCGCGCCCATCAAGGCCAGCGTCGAGAGCACGCGAACCACATTCTGCATCGAGAGCCTTTCCTCGCGGGCTTGCCGTTGCAGGCTGGTTTGGCCCGCGCTCGCGGCCGCTTCTAGCAGCCCGCTGCGCCTCGCGCGACCAATCAGCGGCAAAAAAAGACCAGCCCGGATGAGCCTGAAGCCATCCGCAGGGCTGTCGAGGTCGCGCTGGACGTGAAGCGCGAAACGAAAATCTCGGACGCTTAAATGCAATGATCCGCCAAAACGCCTGGGCGTTCCGGCGGATCGGGTTGCAGCCCCGACGCCTCGTCGAGGTGCTAGGCCCGGCTTAGGCCGCCGCCGCCTTCGAGGCGGTCGGAACCGAAGCGATCGTCTTCAGGATCTGGGACGCGATCTGGTAGGGGTCGCCTTGCGAGTTCGGGCGGCGATCCTCCAGATAGCCCTTGTAGCCATTGTTGACGAAGGAGTGGGGGACGCGGATCGAGGCGCCGCGGTCCGCGATACCATAGCTGAAACTGTCGATCGACGCGGTCTCGTGCTTGCCGGTCAGACGCATGTGGTTGTCCGGACCGTAGACCGCGATGTGATCGGCACGGTTCGCCTTGAACGCTTCCATCAGCTTCTCGAAATATTCCTTGCCGCCGACTTCGCGCATATAGGTGGTGGAAAAGTTGGCGTGCATGCCGGAGCCGTTCCAGTCGGTGTCGCCGAGCGGTTTGCAATGGAATTCGATGTCGACGCCGTATTTCTCGGTGAGGCGCAGCATCAGATAGCGGGCCATCCACATTTCGTCGGCGGCCTTCTTGGAACCCTTGCCGAAGATCTGGAATTCCCACTGGCCCTTCGCCACTTCGGCGTTGATGCCTTCATGGTTGATGCCGGCGGCGAGGCAGAGGTCGAGATGCTCTTCCACCATTTTGCGCGCGACGTCGCCGACGTTCTTGTAGCCGACGCCGGTGTAATATGGCCCCTGCGGTGCAGGATAGCCGCTTGACGGGAAGCCGAGCGGACGGCCGTCCTTGTAGAAGAAGTATTCCTGCTCGTAGCCGAACCAGGCGCCTTCATCGTCCAGAATGGTCGCGCGCGTGTTCGAGGCATGCGGGGTCTTGCCGTCGGGCATCATGACTTCGCACATCACCAGCGCGCCGTTGGGGCGCGCGCCGTCCGGATAAATCGCGACCGGCTTGAGCACGCAATCCGAATTGTGACCCTCGGCCTGCATGGTCGAGCTTCCGTCGAAGCCCCACAGCGGAAGCTGTTCCAGCGTCGGAAACGAATCGAATTCCTTGATCTGTGTTTTGCCGCGCAGATTTGGCGTCGGCGTGTATCCGTCGAGCCAGATATACTCGAGCTTATACTTTGTCATTGAGTTCTCTCATGAGTTGATGATGCAAAAGGTGGGAATCCGAAGCCTATTGGTCACCACAGACGTACCCGGCCACCATCGGCCAGTCCTTGCCAAGCAATTAAAGTGCCAGTCGCTGCAGTGCGGGACGGCCCCCACAGGAAAACGATCCGGCGTCCCGACCCGGCGAAAGCCAGCATTTGGGGTGCGGCAAAGCCGCGCGGGACCGGCCGTCGGCGGGAACGAAGGAGAGCGGCTCGGAGCAGATTTACGCCTGATTATCCAGCAGTCCGCAGCCTGTTTTGGCGGTCCGATTAAAGCCGCGCCGTTCGTTCGCAACATTTGTCCAGAAAGCCGGGCGATCCCGCAACCTTGGCGATGGCCCAAGCGTTAGCCAGTGCGTGGTTGCTTTCCAGGATGCAAACGGGGAAATGCCTATAATTTGCACAGAGAATGATTTCGTTTTGATCAGGTTGCACCAGCGGAGTGCAGGGACGATATCAATTTCAGTAACCACAAGAGAACGAGTCGGGCGCAGCATCAGTTGATGTACCGCGACCTAAGGAGCACAGAGATGAATACGAATTTGAATCACGGGTCGGCAACGATCTACCAATTCCCTCCCGGGGGCCGCGGCGGGCGTCGACACGAAGAGGCCAAGACCGCGACCGATCTGACTCCATCACGCATCTACGACGCCGCGTCCAGCAGCAGCTGGTATCACGAGGCGGCGATCGAGGAGTCCAAGCCGGTGCGTGAGCGTTGATGCCAAGCGCAAGGCTGCTGCTGATGTGTCGCTGTTGTCCGGTGGGAGATCAAGGGTGCTGAGAGGGTCGAAACAAATGTTTCGGCCCTTTTTCATGTCTGTTCGCACGCCGTCGCCGGCCGTTTGGCGTGCCTGATCGTGGTGCCTGCGCTGGTGATTTTCAACGTGACGCCGCCGCCCGAATAGCGCGAGCCTGACAAAGACAGGCGCCGGGCAAGCGTCACCGCCCTTCCATCGATCTGCAGAAACGCGCGTTTATCGTATTCGAAGAATCCGACCAGGAACCGGGTGCCGTCGCTGCAGCGATAACTCTGGAACGTCTGTGCTGACGCGGGCGATGAACCGGTCGCAATTGCCGTGACGAACAATGCCGCGCCGAGAATGATGACAGCTTTGCGATTTATGTTTGCCCCCGTTTGAGGGTCAAGTATAGACCAGAGCGAGCAAAGCAAGCGATACGCCTGTCAGTCATTTCTCCGCCGCAGAAGGTCGCTTAAGCTGGTCCCATGTCAGATCCTCCCGTCCGCCATTTCAATCTTGCCGGCGCCAGCAATTTCCGTGATCTCGGGGGCTATCCCGGCAAAGACGGCCGCCGGTTGCGCTGGCGGCAGATCTTTCGTTCCAACCATCTCGGCCACGTCACCGAAGCCGATATTGCGATTTTGCGTGGCCTCGGCCTGAAAAGCGCGTTCGATTTCCGCGGCACCGAGGAGCGCCTTGCGGCGATGTGCGGATTAACGGAGATTGCAGTCCATTCGCTGCCGATCGAGCCGACCGTGGTGGCGGCGCTGCACGCGCGGCTCGCCGCCGGCGCCGCGCTGTCATCGGCCGATGCACTGGATGTGATGCGCGATTCCTACCGCAACTATGTGCGTCAGAATACGTCCAACTTCCGCGCCCTGTTCGCTCATCTGCTGGAGGACCGCGCGCCGCTGGTGATTTATTGCACCGCCGGCAAGGATCGAACCGGTTTCGCCTGCGCGCTGATCCTGCATGCGCTCGGCGTGCCGGACGATCTGATTGCGCAGGATTATCTGCTCACCAATCGCTTCTACCGGCGCGATCCCTCCGCCAGCAGCGATCTGCCCGATGATGTCCGTCAGGTGCTCGGGTCGGTGGAAGCCTCGTTCCTTGCCGCCGCGTTCGATGCCATCGGCGCCGACTACGGCAATCTCCAAAATTATTTCCGGGACGGGCTGGGCCTCATGCCGGGAGAACGCGCCAGATTAGAGGCGCGCTATCTGGAGTCCTGACCCTACAAGACAAAGGCAAGAACTGCCTTACGCCGCCGCTTCCATTTCCGCATCGAGGTCAGCGATGACGTCTTCGAATGCCGAGATCGCCTGTTGAACCGCGGCGATCTGCATCAACTCCCAGCCGCTGACCGGGCCATTGCGGTTTTGCAGCGCGACAATCAAATCCCGGCGCTGCTCCTTCAGCTGAATCAGCGGCAAACCGTGGTCAGGCAGATATCTCATCGTGGTGTCTCCCAGTCCCTGGATCGAGCGCCCCCGACGTATAGCGGGATGGTTCTGCCGTTTGCTTACAAAACTCCGGAAAATTTTAACGATCACGCGCGGCCGCAGCGTCTCAGGCAGTCGCCCGAAGCGCAGCCGCGATCGCGTCGTAGAGTGCCTGGGTGACACAATTGGTAGCCCAATCGCTCATATGAAGCTTATCGGGGTCGGTCGGATCGATCAGTTCCGCAATCGGGATCCCGTCGCCGCAACACCAGCGCCGCATCAGGGCAAAGCGCCGAAACACGTTGATGTTTGCCTTCTCGCCGGCGGCCGATATCAACGATACCATCTGCTCGGCGGGCTTGATCTTGTCGGGACCCACGATGGCCGTGGTGTATTGCAGATCCATCAGCACCACATCCATGCCGAAACCCGCGATCCGGTCGAGTCTTGTCGCGATCGACGCAGCAACGTCGTCGAAACTGTATTGTCCCAAACGAAACACCGCATTGGTGCCGACCTGCCAGATCACCAGCGCAGGCGCCTCGCCGATTACGTCCGGATCAAAGCGCGACAGTTCGTCCGGCGCCTCCTGCCCGCCGATCCCGCGGTTGAGCACGTCGATCATCCGGCCGTGAAACTGGCCCCTCAAGGCCAGTTCAAGCCGGCAAGGAAAAGGCACGATGTTGCCCTCACCCGCCGTCGATGACGACCCGATCGTCACAATCCTGACCTTACGCTGGCTTTTGAGACTCTGCGCAAGGCGCGGAAGCGGATATTTGAATCCGACAATATCGGGGTGAGTGTCGCAAGGCCGTGGCGCGTCAGACATCTGAATATCCCAAGTATCCGCTTGCGCAGTGCGATCCCTCGCGAACCTGCATTTGGCCGCAAAATTCTACAGCATTGCAAATGAATTTCGCATGGCGATAGTGTAACACCCTCGCCCTTGGCGCCTTTGCCCCGGAGATCCAATCATGGACGGAAAAGTCGTTGTCGTCACCGGCGCCTCGGGCGCACTGGGCAAGGTGGTCGCGGAAGCGGCGCTGGCCCGCGGCGCGCGTGTGGCCGGGGTGGATCACGCGCCGACGCAGGTCGCGGCGACGGAAAATCGGATCGAACTCGGCGGCGTCGATCTTTCGGATCCGGCGCAAGCCAAAAATGCCATCGACGCCGTCGCCGCACTTTTTGGCAGGCTCGACGTGCTGATCAATATTGTGGGCGGCTTTGCGTTTGAGGCGATCGCCGAGGGCGAGACCGGAACCTGGCAGCGCATGTATGCACTCAACGTCCTGACCGCGCTGAACGCGTCGCGATCGGCGCTCCCGCATATCGCCGCTTCCCCCGCCGGGCGCATCGTCAATGTCGGCGCGATGGGCGCGCTGCAGGCCGGCACCGGCATGGGGGCCTACGCCGCGTCCAAAGCCGGCGTGCATCGTCTCACCGAGGCGCTCGCAGCGGAATGGAAAGGCAAGCTCACCGTCAACGCCGTGCTGCCGTCGACCATCGACACCCCAGCCAATCGCACCAGCATGCCGAAGGCTGATTTCACAAAATGGGTAAGACCGGAAGAACTGGCTGAGGTGATGCTGTTTCTGGCAAGCGATGCGGCCAGCGCCGTTACCGGCGCGCTTCTCCCGGTGAACGGGCGGGTTTAGGCCTCACGCCTCGGCAAGCTTCTTCAGCACCGCGCTGAAGCGAATGCTGCGTTTGCCCGCGAGCGCCGTGGCTTCCGCGACCGCACCTTCATCGGTGTAGGTGCCGGAAAAGCCGATGCCGACCTCATAGCCGCCAAACACCGGGCGCTCACCCTGGCTCGGCGTGTGCTCGTGGTTGACGATTTCGCCTTTCCACCTGCCGTTCGCGCTGGTGTAGGACCCCATATAATCGAAGAAGCCATCGCCGCCGCGGATCGCGCCATCGTGCAGCACCATCACGCCGGTGTTGCCGCCGTCGATGCCGTCCAGCATCCGGATGTGAATTGAATAAAGGCCGTTCTTGATGCCACCGGTTCCGGCCGAAAGTACGGGAGGCGCGGCCTCTTCGCTAATGGGGGTCATCACCGAGTTGACGGCAATGCGGGGCATTTGCGTCGTACTACCCTCGAAATGATATTGCTCGCCTTGCTGCCTGCCTTTGAGTGTCAGGCTGATCTTATCGGTCTTGAACAAAGGCTGGAAATTAGGATCGTCGTTGTGGCGCAATGTCGATATGTCGGCCAATACTTCGCCGTTACCGGAATCCCGGTAGCTGCCGATGAAGGCGAAGGCCGAATTACCGCCCATCATCTTGCCGTCATATACATAGAGAACGCCGCGGCGCGAACCATGCACCGTGTGCATCTCGATCTTGTAAAGTCCCCGCTGCATCTGAAGCCGCTCCGGCATCGACGAATTGCGGCGCGACCTGCGAATCCTCGGATTTCGCAGTGAAATCAGTCCTACGCTATCTGCCTTGTCCCGGGACGCATGGTAACCGCTTCCCTACCCTTTGATCAAATCCTCTCATGCAAATCAGGCTAAACTCTGGCACTGAGTTGCGCAGGCGGCACCGGAGCTTGGACCCTTGGAAACTGCGCTTTATCTGCCCGTCAAACGGTTCCTCGAAAAGCTCGGCTTCACGGTCAAGGGCGAAGTCGGCGGCTGTGATCTCGTAGCGCTGAGCGATGGCGATCCGCCGATCGTCGTGATCGGCGAGTTGAAGCTGACATTCAATCTTGAACTGGTTCTGCAGGCGGTCGATCGCGCGGGCGCCTGCGATGAGGTCTGGCTTGCCGCAAAAATGTCCGCGCGCGGCAAGGGACGCGAGAGCGACGCGCGCTATCGCAATCTCTGCCGCCGGCTCGGCTTCGGCATGCTCGCGGTCACCAATACCGGCGACGTCGAGGTGCTCGTCAAGCCGCCCACGACAAGCCCGCGCCGCAACCCGAAGAAGCGCTCGCGCCTGGTCGCCGAACATCGGCGCCGCAAGGGTGACCCGGCGCTGGGGGGAAGCACGCGTTCACCGATCATGACGGCGTATCGCCAGCAGGCGCTGGCCTGCGCATCGGCGCTGTCGGAGGGCCCGCGGCGCGTGCGGGATCTCAAGCCTGAGATTCCCGACGCACCGAAAATTCTGCAGCACAACGTCTATGGCTGGTTCGACCGCGCCCAGCGCGGCATCTATGTCCTGACCGATGCGGGACGCGCCGCGCTGAAGCGCTGGCCGCAACAGCCGATCGACTTTGCCGGCACCAGCGATGCAATCTCATGAGGATGACGAACATCAGAAGCGGCGGAGAGACAGCATGATCCTGGTGACAGGCAGCGTGACCGCACGGGAAGACTCGATCGATGAAGCTCTCGAACTCTGTCTCGATCATGTTCATCGCTCGCGCAAAGAGCCCGGCTGTATCTCCCACGCCGTGCACACCGATTGCGAGAATCCGTTGCGGCTCATATTTATCGAACAATGGGTCGATCGCGCCGCCCTGCTGGCACATTTCGCTGTGCCGGCGTCCCGCAATTTTGTTCGCGCGCTGCGGTCGGTTGCCGCCGGCAACACGACGATCGAGATTTACGATGCCGAAAGGTTGGAAAATCTCTGAAACAATTCAGCGCATAGCTGGATTGCCATACCAAATTCATATTGCAATGCAACATAGCGGGCTCTAGGTATTCCGGATCAGACGAGAGGCCCCAATGAGTGAAGACTGGAATACGAAATATGGACCGCGGCGCGTCCGGCGCGATCCACCGACGCTGGATGAAGCCATTTTCGCCGCGATCGGGATCACCGACGATCAGGAAGCCCAGGCCGAAATCGCCGCTTCGCTGATGGGGCTGCCGATCGAATCCGTCATTGCCGAAGTGAAAAAGGCCGGGCGGCTTTCCGCGCGGTCTTCGACGCGGGTGATTGCGGGCGAACAAGGCGCGCAGCGCTCGGTCGTGGTCGAACGCCGGGTCGTCAGGAAATTCGGCAACGACAAGCGCACCGGCACGTAAGTAGCGCCCCGGGGCAATTCGCCCGATCGAAGATCGAGTGAATGGCCGCTTGCCGGCGCCGTTGATCAGGCGGTCCGGCCCCAGCCGTACATTCGCAAAAGCAGCTTCCAGTACGCCCGGTTGAAGCCGATCATGGCGCGTGCCAAATCGGCAGGCGTCGTGATCGCAGGCTTTACGGGTTCGGGCTGCGGTTGCGCCTTCAGATCGATGTTTCCGGTGGATTCGCCGTGGCGGAACGTCAGATGCGCGCCGAACTTGTTGGCGAGCGCCCGCATCGCTTGGTTCTGCATGCCGGTGGTAATCCGCAGCGAGTTGTAGCCTTTCGAATGGGCTTCCGCGATCAGTTTTCGAAACAGGATGCTGCCGACGCCCTGCCGCCGCACGCCTGCCTCGACGCTGAACGCGATCTCCGGTAACGAGTCAGGCGATTGATCCGGCGGATGCAGTTCGGCCGCGCCACGCACCACGCCGCCCTCGATGTAGGCGATGACCACCGTGCCATCGTCGGCGCATTTCTCGGCATAGCGTTCGATGAAGCTATCATCCATGAAGCCATGGAAGCGGTCGTGACGGCTGTCCCGATCCAGCCGCAACAGATGATCGCGCAGCAACGGCAATTCTTCCTGCTGGCGTAGCGTCCGGACGGTGCCCCTGCCGGCCAATGAACGGGAAATGTCTTCGTGGTTCACGTATCGCCTCCTCTTGGAAGCCCTCGAGGAGGCGTCGAATCCCTAGTCTAGAACAGTGATATTGTGCATCGCAGCATGGAATTCAAGATCGCTTCCTGCCGTAAATAACGGCAGGAGGTCACGACCGCGTGGTCAACAACATGGCATATCCGTAATCATACGGGTGTCGATCACAGCAGTACCATCTGCGTCTGGGTCACCACCGCGACAAGTTTTCCATCCTCGGTCTCCAGACGGGTTTGCCAGACCTGGGTGCGCCGTCCCCGATGCACCGGCGTCGCGGTCGCGATAACAGTCGTCCCCTCCTTCGCGCCACCAATGAAATTGGTCTTGCTCTCGATCGTGGTGGTTCCCTTGGCGTCATCCGGCAAATTGATCACGGTCGCCGCAGCGCCGACCGAATCCGCGAACGCCATGATCGCGCCGCCGTGAATGGCGTGACCGAGCGTGCAGAGGTCCGGCCGCACCAGCATCCGCGCCACCACGCGATCCCGTTCGGCTTCGGTGAACGTCACGCCCTTCAATTCGGCAAAAGGCATCTTCATCGAATTGACTTTTTCCAGCGGTGTCATGATCGGTGGTTCTCCCGTTCGTTTCCCTCGTCATACGCGGGCTAAAGCGCGAAGCGCGTCTTCGCGCTGGATGACCCGCGTATCCATTAATCACCAGAACTTTTTGAGATGATGGATTGCCGGGTCAAGCCCGGCAATGACGTCTCTGGTAATGGCTATGGTGACAACGAACTCATTATTCTGCATATCGTCGATCATGCGCCAATTCCCTCCCCGCCGGATTGTCTGTCTCACGGAAGAAACCGTGGAGACGCTGTATCTGCTCGGCGAGCAGGAGCGGATTGTCGGCGTTTCCGGCTACGCGGTGCGCCCGCCGCAGGTCAGGCGCGAGAAGCCGCGGGTCGCGGCGTTCATCTCGGCCGACATTCCGAAGATCCTGGCGCTCGAGCCGGATCTCGTTCTCACCTTCTCGGATTTGCAGGCCGACATCGTCTCCGAACTGATCCGCGCCGGCGTCGCCGTCCATGCCTTCAACCAGCGCGACCTCGCCGGCATCCTGGCGATGATCCGCACCGTGGGCGCGCTGGCCGGCGCGGCGGAGCGGGCCGATCAACTCGCCACCAGCTATGAGCGGCGTCTGGCAACGATCGCGTCGTCCGCCCGGCCCTCGCCAAAGCCAAAAGTCTATTTCGAGGAATGGGACGATCCCCTGATCAGCGGCATCGGCTGGGTTTCCGAACTGATCGAGATCGCCGGCGGCGAAGACGTGCTGCCGAAGCTGCGTTTTCAACAGGCTGCGAAGGACCGGATCATTGCGCCCGATGTGGTGCGCGCCGCCGCGCCGGATGTGATCCTGGCGTCGTGGTGCGGCAAGAAAGTGGTTCCGGACAGGATCAGACAGCGGCCGGGTTGGAGCGATATTCCGGCTGTCCGCAACGACCGCATTGTCGAGATCAAATCCACGATCATCTTGCAGCCCGGTCCGGCGGCGCTGACCGACGGGCTGGATGCGATCGTCGCGGCGCTGTGGCCCGCACCACCGAGCGCCTGAACATCGGGGCGGAAATTCGATTCAAATGTCAAACAGCGGATACACCTCCGCGTTCTCGCGGCACGGTTTTGCCCGAGGCTTGCGTTTCGTTCTCCCTCGAAAGAGGGAGCAGGGAATGCCGGATGCGCGCTGCACCCGCGGTCCCGTGTGCAAAAGGCAGAAGAAAACGCACACGAGCATACAGGGCAGCGGAGGCGATCCGACATTCCCTGCGCAATGGCTTTACGGCTTATATCGCGCTCTCCCCGGAGAATCGGGCTTTGTTGTCTCCGTCGCCTCACGGAATCTGGTAGCTCGGCCCGGTCGGGCTTTCGCACCTCCGCAAGACTTGACGCCAACCACTGAGGCGTCAGGACCACACGACTTCACCGTACGCTTCAGCATCGTACGTCCTGCGCGCCGTCGTCCGCTCACGGAAACCCGCCCTGCGAACAAACTTCACGCCCGACACCGCCGCGTCCACCACATCCCATCCCAGCGTTCGGTGACGATGGCCAACGCCCCTTCCTCGGGGACAGGATGGCGTGAGTCATAAACGTGATTTGCGCGACGGCGAAAATGAAAATTTGCCCGCCGGGTTGCTTTGCCGCAGGTGCGTAGCCGCGATGTCTGGCCGTCCCCGCTCATCGACAAACATTACCCTAGGGGCGCGATTCCATGAAACTATAGGTAGTGGATAACCGCCTGTATTCACTTTCGGCCCCCGGTGGCGTTTGCGCCATAATACCGGGGACGTCCGCTTTGGAGCGCATTGCGGACTCAAGTCAGACATCGCGTCACGTCCGAAAAGTGCCAGTAGCCGACATTCCGGCCAAGTGTGAGAAACGGTCTCACTGCCTCGTAAGAGGGGCTCGTGGAAGCGTAATCTTGATTTCTGTAAACTCGCCGGGCTGCGTGTCGACCTCGATTGCACCGGCATGCTGCTTGACCACGATGTCGTGGCTGATCGAGAGCCCAAGCCCCGTTCCCTCGCCCGTCGGCTTGGTCGTGAAGAACGGATTAAACATCTTGTCCTTCACTTCGGGTGGTATTCCAACGCCATTGTCGCGTATCTTGATCTCGACGCGGGGGCCGAGGCTTTTGGTCGTAGCCACAACGCTGGGTTCAAAGTCATCGTTGCCGGCCTGCACCTTTCGCTGGTTCGCCGCGTAGAAGCCGTTGGCAAACACGTTGAGCAGAACCCGCGTGATGTCGTGTGGGAAGACATTCGCTTGCCCCGCAGCAGGATCGAAGGATCGCGCGAGCGTGATGGCGAAGCCCTGTTTTTCGGCGCGCGCTCCGTGATAGGCGAGGTTGAGGCTTTCCTCAACGAGCGCGTTTACGTCCACCAGTCGGCGTTCGCCGGATCCCTCCCGCGAATGCATCAGCATGTTTTTGACGATGGAATCGGCCCGCTTACCGTGCTGCACGACCTTGTCGAGATTGTCGCGCAGCGTACTGGAAAGCTCATCAACCTCCGCACGTACTTTCTCGGTGAGCGGCACATCGCGCAGTGCATCGCGCAATTCATCCACCAGCTCCATTGAAAGATCGGAAAAGTTGTTGACGAAGTTCAGCGGATTCTTGATCTCGTGGGCGATGCCAGCCGTGAGCTGACCGAGCGACGCAAGCTTTTCCGTTTGCACAAGGCGGTCCTGCGCCACCTTCAGCTCCGCCAGCGCCGCCTCCGAGAAATCGCGCGCTTGCCGTGCCAGTTCCTCGCTGCGCCTTATTTCCGTTATGTCGAAATAGGTCAGCATGCGACCGCCGTCCGGCAGCACCATCATCTGATGCTGGATGATGCGGCCGTCGCGGCGCCGAATCTCGTTTGCGGCCTGTTTGCCGAGGCGCACCGCTTCTACACGCCGGGCAACATAGTCGTCGAACTCCTGCGGCGGCACGTCGTAAAGATTGTTGTGGCGATTGTAATTGATAAGATCGGCCATGGTCGGGCGGGTCTGCTGGATGAACTCGTCCGAAATTCCCCAAATCTTCCGGAATGCCCGGTTGATGATCTTGGCCCGCAAGTCCGGTCCCATGAAGAGGACGCCATAGTCGATCGCATCGAGGACGGCGTTTAACTCCTGATCCCGGTCGCGAAGCGCTTGCTCGGTCTGGTAGCGGAGCGTGATGTCGCTAACCGCACCCACCAGCCGTATCGCCCGCCCGGCCTCGTCGCGGATGGGAAGCCCGCGGTCTTCGACCCAGCGATGGATGCCGTCCGCAGCTTTGATGCGGTATTGGCACTCCAGCTTTAGCGAATGCTGCTTAAAGCAATCGCGCAACGCCGTGCGATAGCTTTCCCTGTCATCCGGATGCACACGGCCGTACCACGCGTCAGACGTGATGCCCGTTCCCGCAAAGCTGAAAATCTCCATCAGCCGAGGAGAAACGTAGAGCGCGTTCGTCTTGATATTCCAGTCGTAGATGCCCTCGGCCACGGCTTCGGCGACCACGGCGTAGCGCTCTTCGCTTGCTCTTAAAGATTGTTCGAGACGTCGCGCCACCACCACATCGTCTTCGGAAGCAGAAGAGGAAATGCGTCTGGCACGCCGGCTTCCAGGCGCGCGCGCCTTGCGAGATACCGTCTTGGGAAGCTGCGGCTTGCCCTTGCGCTGTCCCAATCGCCTGACCTTTTTGTCGCCTTTCCTCGTCAAGCATTATCCTCTTGGGGCACTACCAACCAATTGTAAGTTGAGACCGCGCTGGCCGCAACTCCTGCTAACATCTGACGCCAAGTCGGTCAATTTGTGCCGCCAGCTCCGCCAATTGATGTCTGACGTGGGTGCCAAGCGTCTGGATTCGCTGAGGCCGCTTTACCGACGCGATGTCCGTTGTGGGTCATTCGCGTCGTTCTGATCGCCCGTCAGCCACATCCGCTCTACCCCGAACAACGGACATCAGCGCACCGGCTCGGCATGTCAGAAAAGTGCCACAAGCCGACATGTGCACCCTCATGCCGCCAACTCGTCGAGCAGGGTCTTCGCCTGCTTCAGGTCCGGGGTGTCGAAACCCTCGGTGAACCAGCCGTAGACTGGAGCGAGAAGTTCTCGGACCTGATCCCGCTTCCCTTGATCGCACCACAGCCGCGCCATGCTCATGGAAGCGGTGCAACTCCCAGGACTTCGCCTCCTGTGCACGTGCGACGGCGCTGTCCTTACCGGTGATCTCAGCTCTTGGTGACGGCCACGCAGTCGATCTCGATATCGAACGGACCGGTCCACTCCGGGACGCAGAAGAAGATTCGGGCAGGCGGGTTCTTGGGGAAGTAGCGTTTGTAGATCTCGTTGAAGGTCTTGAAGCGCTCGGCGGATATGCAGAGCACGTTGCACTTCAGCACGTGATCGAGGTCCGACCCCGCCGCCTCCAGCGCTGTCTTCATTTGTTCGAGGATGCGCTCGGCCTGGCGCTCGAACGGGGCATGCTGCAGGAGTTCGCCGGTGTCCGGGTCGAAGGGCGGCATGCCGGACATGAACACCATGTTCCCAGCTCGGGTGCAGACCGAGACGGGAGCGCCCCATTTCTCAAAATTGGTGCTGAACGGTTCGACGCGGATGATCTCTCGTTCCATGGCCTTCCTCCTTTAAGGTCGCTTCAGATGACCAATTCGACTACTACATCGTTTGCACGAGGGCTGTGTTGTGCGTCACAGCAATTTGACCGCCAATGTCGCTGATGGGTCAAACCCGGAAATACTCACCGGGAGTAGATGTTTTCCGCTTTGGCCCCAACAACGGACATCGCTCAACAGGGTCGGCTGTCCGTACGGTGTCCGTAACCTAAACGGTTAGTCGGCTTTGTGAGTGGCAGCTAACTCATGAATAAATTCAACGAAAATCGCGGATGACGCATCCGTCATTGACAAATTAGTTGAGCCGCTCTGACCATTCAGCGCGAAGTTCTGCGAATTCAACCGGGCGGGCATCGCGGACTATTCGACAATAGTAGGCATCCTCACCGCGCGCTTTATGCTCGTTTCCTGTTGCACATCGAAGTGTTGCCCGCACCAATTCAGAGATGAACGCCGAATTGGGGAAGAATTTAAAATAAGCGCTGGTGGGCACGCTCCGCTTTGCCCACCCTACGCTGCTTCGACTACATCTTCTCCACACCGCACCACTGCGCGATGAACAGCGCGGTGGCCTTGGTCGACTTCCTCAGCGAGTCCAGATCGACATATTCGTTGAAGCCGTGCATTGCCGCTCCGCTGGCGCCGAAGCACAGGCTCGGGATGTTGTAGTTCAGCCCGTAGAAGCGCGTGTCGGTGAGCGCGGTGAAGACGAGGTCGCTCACCGCGCCGCCATAGACCGCGTCGTAGGCCTTGCCGAACGCGGCTTCGGCGGCGGCGGAATCCTTCAGTTCATAACCTTCCGACAGAAAGCCGGACCATTCCACCTCAGGCGGATTGTTGGAAAGAAAGCGGTGATCGCGCGCGGCCGCCGAGACGCAGCCAAGAATTTCGGCCTGGTGGTCGGCGACCGACCAGCCCGGCAGGATCGCGATCCGGCAATCGACGTCGCACCAGGCCGGCACGCTGGAGGCCCAGTCGCCGCCCTTGATGATGCCGGGATTGAAGTTGATCGGATGCGTCACCGCCTTGAAATGGCGATCGGCTTTGGCACGCTCGTTCCATTCGGCCTCGAGTTTTTCCAGCGACTGGATCAGGTGGTAGGCCGCCGTGATCGCGTTGGAGCCGGCGCCGGCCTCTAACACATGCACGGGATGCCCGCGCACCTTGAGGCGAAACCAGATCACGCCGACCTGCGAGCGCACCATCTTGCCGGAGGTCGGCTCGGGAATGAAACAGGCGTCGGCGCGATAGCCGCGCTGCAGGGTCGAGAGCGCGCCGACGCCGGTGCTCTCTTCCTCGATCACGGACTGAAAATGAATCCGCGCGGTCGGCTTGAGGCCCGCGGCCTTGATCGCGTCGAGCGCATAGAGCGCGCCGATGGTGCCGGATTTCATGTCGCAGGCGCCGCGGCCATACATCCTGCCGTCCTTCACGACAGGCGAAAACGGCGGCGTCTCCCACATTTCGAGCGGTCCGGCCGGCACCACATCGCAATGTCCCTGCAGGATCAGGGATTTTCCGGCGTTGCTGGAGGGACGGTAGGTGCCGACCACCGTGCGCGCCTTCGAAAAATCATGCTCGATCGGGCCGAAGCCACGCAGATCCCTGATTTCCCTAACATCGATGTGCCAGTCGTCGACTTCGTAGCCGCGCTGGCGCAGGAGATCACCGATCATGTCCTGGCACGGCCCTTCCGCGCCGCGGGTAGAGGGAATCGCGACAAAATCCCTCGTGGCGGCAAGTTGCGCGTCGAAACCGGCGTCGACCGCGTCAAGGATTCTCTGTTCTGTCTCGCTGGCACTCATTGCATCGTGGTTCCCCGTTGGCGCACGCCTCAAGACGCGGACGCGTTCGGATCAAACCACAGTTTTCCGGGATTTGCAGGGGTTTAGATCGCTTTCAGAATCGCAAGCGCGCCAATACACTCCTCGGTGAAATCAGCGACCTACGGAGACACCGATGCCCGGCAATCGCAATATCATGTTTCTCATCATCGGTGCGCTGATCGTCGTAGTAGGCGTGCTCGGCTACAATCTCTACCAGACCAGGAAGCAACCGGAGGGCCTGCAGATCAATGTGGGCCCGAACGGGCTGAAGATACAAAACAAGTGAAACCGGGCGCACCGTCGATGATGAAGATCTCGCACATCAAGCTTTTTTCGCTGCTGTTGCTGGCCGGTTTCGCGCTATCGCCGCACGGATCATCCGCGATGGAAGGGCAGGTGTCGCGGCAACAGGACATCGTCAATTTGCAACTGGGCCAGCGCATCAAAGTCGACGACGGAACCTGTCCGGCCGGCAAGATCAAGGAAATATCGGGTGCAAAGATGTCCCCGACGGGAATCATCCGCGCGGAGAAATGCATCCCGCGGCTCGGGCCCAAGTCAAAATAGCTGCGTCTGTTCAGAACGTCGTGATCGCCGAGGCATGAGCCCACGGTGCCCGAATATTTGATTTTCAGAGAGCGAACCTAGAGCGCTTTCCACCTCACATGGGCCAGCACACTTTTCTTCTCCCCTCCCCCCGCAAAGCGGCGGGGTCGAGACGAGCGTAGCTCGCTCTTGGGGTCGGGGGTGGGGGGTCTATCGGCCGGAACGGCTGCATGGGTGATTGCCGCACTACCCCCCACCCCCGACCTCGAGAGCGAGCTTTGCTCGCCTCGGACCCCACCACGCGCAAGGGCGCGTGGAGGGAGGGGAGTGAAGAGCATCGCCAAGCGATGCCGCTCGAAGGATGAAGCATTAGAAGTGGAAAGCGCTTTAGTTCAGCGGCTCGAACATGCATTGCAGCGTCGGCTTGGCAATCTTCGTGAAGGTGGCGCCGATTTCGGATTGTTTCGATGGCGGCACCCATTCGGTTTCGATGGTGGGCACCCCGGTCTCGCCAATACCGCGCAGTAGGGCCTCGCGAAGGTCGCTGTCTTCGATGGCGGCAGCGGCATGATCATGCAGGCAACCGCAAACCGTTTCGGGATGCGCCCAGCGTCCCAGCATATGGGGGGCGCACAGCCGCACGAATGCTGCGCGCAGATCGGGCAGCTTTATCGGCGACCGGACTTGAGCCTGCGCCGAACCAGCCAAAGTAATGGAAACGCCAACCGCGAGTGCGCCGATACGAAAAAACATGAGCGTCTTTCCGGCAATGATCGGTTCAACTGCGCCTCAACGGGCCGCAACCACGAGAGCCCCCGGCGCTGAAGTAACGATCGGCGAGCCGTTATAGGCGAAGGTGCCGATGCCCGGCAGGCTGCTATCCGATGAGCCGGCGATCGAAGGGCCGGCCAGGACGAAAGCGACAGCAAGCATGAAGCTGAGGGTTCGCATTTGACTGTCTCCGGTTATCGATGCCGGCGCTGTCCGCCGTTGTTGTTGTCAGCTTGATAACCATCCGCTGTTTCCGGATGCCTGCGCCAAAAGCGGAAAATGGTTTCGTGGCGGGGAGTATTGTTTCGCCACCGAAACCGGACGAACCAGTTTTTAGGAAAGCCTGGTGATTTTAACCAAGTACGACTGACGGAACGGCGCCTATCGGGTTCCGGATGTCGCCATCCGGAGGTCCAAAATCGGTCCGAGCGCGGCCAATCTGCTCGGCCAATGGCCCAATCACGGTCGTTCAATGGCCGATCGCGGCGACCAGCTGCGGCGCAGCGGTCAGAATCGGAGATCCGCCATAGGCAAAAGTGCCGATACCGGGCAGGTCGCGGTCGGTCGAGCCTGCCAATGAAGGCCCGGTCAGAACGAAAACAACGGCAATCATGGTGCTGAGGGCTTGCATCGGACATCTCCACTGACGATCTGGAAATGAGACGCCCGCAATGTGCTGCGGGTTCGAAGCGGCGTGCGGCTTTTTAACCTTTCTCTGGTGAGAGGTTCGCACGGTTCAACGGGTGTGAACCGAAGCGCCGTTGCACCGACTTATTCCAACGGGCTGCCGCGTTTCGCAGCCGTTGCCTGTTGTGACGTCGTTTCAACAAAGGATTTTGGTCGTGGGCGATGGCAAAATCGATGCCGGCAATAAAACCCGCAACCACCAACCCGGCTTGCCGGCCGTCGAAAGTCTGGCGAAGGCGGACACCCCCTCCGCGGTCCGCCCGAGGACTTGTCGCGCCATGTTGCAGCAAGGCGCGGACAGCGGCCGCGCCAACCAATCGGCCCCGCAAAAATTCGTGCAGCTGGTGGGCTGCCGCGACCCCAAGGCCCGGCCTGAACCGGGGGGCACCGCGCGCCCTGCCCCGGCGAAGCGGTAAATCAGCAATCCCTCACTGAAAAAACTCCCCACATTTCTGAACCGCGGTATCGGTGGCGCCCCAGGGCATGATCGGCACCGAGGAGGTCGAATTCTTTGGCGACCCCTCGATCAGTTTGTCCGAATACACCATGTAGACCAGCACGTTCCGCTTGGCGTCGCAGCCGCGAACGATCTGCATCTTCTTGAAGAACAGCGAGCGCCGCTGCCGGAACATATCGTCGCCCTGCTCCATCTTGTTCTTGAAATGGATCGGACCGATCTGGCGGCACGCCAGCGAAATATCCGAGACCTGCTCGGCAAGACCCAGCCAGCCCTTGAAGCCGCCCTTCTCGGGCACCGTGAAGTGACAGGCCACGCCCTCGACCTCGGGGTCGTCGACACCATAGGTCGCGAGCTTGTCGTTCGGGCTGACCCATTTGAACACGGTCGAGCGCTGGAAGATCAGGTCCGGTTCATCGGCGGCGAACACCGGCGAAGCCGGCCACAGTATCGACGCAAGCGCCAGCAAAACCCGGCATCGCCAGCTTACGTCATGTTGGCTTAAGGATTGGGGTGTCATGCATATCTCCGTCGGCTAGGCCTTCACATTTAGGTGGGAAGAAAGCCCGCATAAGTCAGCCGGGAACGATAGTCTCTCCCGTTTAACTGAATATGAGGCTTTTTTGCTACGCTGGGGTGAAAACATAGGGGAAGATGAACCATACGCTGGTGAACGCGTATCTCGTCTGCAACACTAAATATCAAATGGCTAAGGATTCGAGAATGATAGGCGTGGGCGGGCATCGGGCTTCTGTTGCGACGGGACGGCTGTGGCGAATGGCCGTTTTAGCCGCCGCCGCGATCGGAACCGGCTCGCAAGCGGAGGCTGCGCTTTATTATTGGTCGGATTCGGATCCCGGAGTTTCGCAGCCCGGACCGACGGTTCCGCAGCGGCGGCAAACCCGCCGTCACCAGGGAAAAAAGACCGGGGCGACCGAGAAGGAATTGGCCAAGCCGCAGGGACCGCTGATCATTTCGATCTCGATCGACAAGCAAAAGATGCGGATCTACGACGCCAACGGACTCTTTGCGGAAACTCCGATCTCTACGGGCATGCCGGGCCACGCGACGCCGATGGGCGTGTTCAGCGTTATCCAGAAACAAAAGCTGCACCATTCCAACATCTATAGCAACGCGCCGATGCCCTATATGCAGCGCATCACGTGGTCGGGCATCGCCATCCACGCCGGCGTGCTGCCCGGCCATCCGGCTTCCCACGGCTGCATCCGCATGCCGATGGCCTTTGCCGTAAAGATGTGGAACTGGACCAGGATGGGCGCGCGGGTCGTCGTCACCCCCGGCGAGATGACCCCTGCCAGTTTTTCACATCCGCTGCTGGCGGCCCAGAAGGCGGTGCCGCAGCCGGTTGCCGCCAACGAGCCGCCGGCGGAGACCCCTCCTGCCGCCAACGCCGACAAAACCATGGCCGCTGCCGTGGCGTCCATGCCCACCGCAGAGACGAGCCTTGAGCTGAAATCGACCGTCGGCCACGACAATGGCGTGAAGGCTGTCATGAAGGCTGTCTTGGACGGGCCGCCGGGTTCGCCGCCGTTGCGCGAACAGACCCATACCGCGGATGCCGGCATTTTGCCGGCAACCGAAACCCCGGTCACGATGATCGACGCAACTTCCTCCAGCAATGATGCACCGCCGCGCGATGAGGCGACGGCCGCAACCGGCGGCGTACCGTCGACAACCGCTGACCCCGTTTCCGCCAAGGCCGCCGATGCGCCGGCCACTGAAGCCAAATCCGAAGCCGAAACGGCCACCGCGAAGCACGACGAGATCGCTTCGTCCGACGTAAAGCCGGTCGAGAGCAAATCGCCGGAAGCCGCGACCGCCGGTATCACACAACCAAGCGGGGACGCTGCCAGGGTTGATACGTCTGCAAGCGAAAGCAACAAGGACGGAGACAGGCCCGACGCGACCAAGCTCGAAGCCAAGGCCGGTGACGTCAAGGCCGATGACGTCACGGCGGAGGTGCCGAAACCCCACGCGGCCAAGTCGGGCGAAAAGCCTGACGGCGCCGTCGAGGCCATAACGGACGCCGGCAGCGGCGTTGCCGATGTGAAAAAGGACCGGACCCGCCTGCCGGACAAGCCAGCCGCCTCGAAAGCCGATCCGGCGGCGGCAGCGGCGCCAAAGCGCAGCGGTCAAATCGCGGTGTTCATCAGCCGCAAGGATTCCAAGCTCTATGTGCGGCAAAATTTCGCACCGCTGTTCGAGGCACCTGTGACGATCGCGCCAAGCGACCGGCCGCTGGGAACGCACGTGTTTACGGCGCAGGTCGACAGGGACGATGCCAACGTGCTGCATTGGTCGGTGGTCTCGCTCCCGGTGCCGGCGAAGCACGCCGAGCGGCGCGACGAGGACGAGCGCGTGTCGCGACGGCGGAAGATGGCCGGTGCGGTCGAGATGAAGGCGATGCCGTTGCCGGACAGCCCCGCTGAAGCGCTGGACCGCCTCACCATCCCTGCCGATGCAATGGCACGCATTGTCGAAGCCCTGTCGACGGGAGGCTCGATCATCGTTTCCGATCAAGGCATCGGCGGCGGTGAAACCGGCGAAGGCACCGATTTCATCGTTTCGCTGCGCTGAACGGTTCTCCGAAACCCCGGTCAATCGGCCGCCCGTCGCTTTGGGCCGGCGGCTGGGCTAAAAGACCGCCGGCATGAAACAGTTTCCAATCGCGGCGGTAGCAACCGACCCGCCAATCGACACGGCCAAGGATGCCTTCGACCGGCTCACCTTCCTTGGCTGGCGCGGGGGGCTGATCGCGATCGTCGCCGGCATGGCGGCCTCGTTTTTCCTGTTCGGCTATGCGCTGATTTACTGGCGCAACGCCGATATGGATTTGATGGTGATCTATAACGCCCTTGCCCTCAACGACGGCAAGCCGCAGCTGTTTTTCGATCACACCGCCTATCTGACCATCCTGTCGCTGAAATCCTGGTTCCGGCTGCTGCACGCGCTCGGCCTGCTCGCCCCCTATTCGTTATCGACCGTTCCACCGGCCTCCGATACCCCTGCATTCGATGCCGCCATGACCAGCGCCGTCCGCGCCGGGCGCGTCCTCGCCTGGCTGATCGCGACTGGTTGCGTGCTGATTTTCGCGGCCCTTGTTCGCCGCATCGTGCGCGACTGGCGCGTCGCGCTGATCGCGACCTTTGCCTTCGCTTTCTCCGGCGGCATCGCCGTGCACTCGCGCATCTTGCGCAGCGAGCTTGTGGCCGCCTGTCCCCTGATCTTTGCGCTGATGATCCTGATCGTGGTCGGCCGCCGCGCCGGTGTTGCCCGTCCGCTCGGGATGGCGACAGCGGCGGCGTTGTGCGTGCTGGGTCTTGAAAACAAGGTCCAGGCGATTTTGCTGATCGCAGCCCTGCCGCTGCTGGTGATCCCGTTCGGAAGCACGACCAGTGCGAGCGTCGCATTCTGGAACAACACCCGATCGGCCTGGCTGGCTGCTGTTATCGCGGCCATTGCGGCCATCGCCGCGGCATGGGCCGCCTCACCGCTCCTTGCCGTCGGCTATGACCGCGCCCTGCTCGCCGCCCATTTCAATCCATTGGTCTTCGGCCGCTTCGGCATCTATCAGCCCGCGCTGCTGTTCCTGATCGGCGCCTGCATGATCGCCTATGCCGCGATCTGGCGCGTCAGCGCGGCGGAGACGCTGGCGTCGATGTTTGCCGTTGTGGCCGGCGCCGTGATTGCACTGCTCGTGCTCGATCTCGAATACAACGCCAGCAACGTGATCGCGGTATTCAATCCACTGGAAAAAATGCTGACCTTTGCCGACGCGAGCACGGCCGCGGCCGCGGATGGGTCGAGCCTCTCTGGAATTCTATGGCTCCTGCTCGATGGCGTCGGATCGGTGCTTGCGCGCTACAGCTTCGTGCTGCACCCCTCGCCGCGTCCGACCGTGTTTCTCACCTGGCTGATTGTCCCCGGCATCGTTTACGCCTGGCGGCGCGGCGAAAGGCGTGCGGCAATTCAGGCCCTCGTGCTGCTGCTGGCCGCGATCGGGATCGATGCGCTCGGCGTGCGGCGCGGGCTGAAATCCGAGTATTTTATCTTCACCGACCCCCTGATTATCCTCGCAAGCGCGATCCTCCTCGATTCCTTGCCCGATCTGCGCCTTCGCAAATGGATCTATCCGGTCGCCACGGCTCTGTTCGCGTTGCATATCGCCATCGGCCAGGCCGAGCCGATAAAATACGCCTTCATGCGCAGGGGGCCGGAATCGATATGTGAATGGAACCGGTATTACATGCCGCTGCTGCCGCTGCCCTGGTGTCCGCCTTCATCGGCGCAACCATAACGGCTTGTTGAGAAGCGGTCGCTCGCCGGTTCAGCTATCATCGTACCATCAGAGGCCGCTATGATCGACCGCAGGACCATCATCACGACGGCGCTGGCCGTGATCGCCGGCCCAGCCTGGGCGCGAAGGGCGCTCGCCCAAGATCGCGCGGGCACTTGCGGACTCCTGACGCGCGGCTTTCGGGCAAGCATTAACTCACCCGGCACGCAAATCGACTCCCGGGGACAAAACGCATTGCCGTGGCGGCGCAGGTCCGACTAGGTTAATATGATCAGGGGCGGGAATGGCTCGGGCACCAGGGCGAAAAGCCGGGTTCGAGCACGGGATCACGGTAGGGAACGAAACATCATGCGTATTGCGGCAGGTTTGATCTTCGCTGGCGCGGTTGCGCTATGTGCATCAGGCGTAGCATGGTCGCAGACCCCGGCTACCAAGAGCGCTGCTGCGCCGCCGGCCGCAGCTTCACCGGCGCCCACAGCGGCGCCAGTTCCTGCGGCGGCGCCAGCGCCGGCAAAAGCCGCTTGCGCAAATCCCGACGCGCTCGGGATTGCCCGCACCGTTGAAATCGACACCACCGGCGGACCCGGATTCGGTTTCGAGCACTTCAAGCAACTCGATTTCCTCCGCGACCACGAAGTGGTGCTGACCTTCGACGACGGCCCATGGCTCGTCAATACGCCCTCGGTGCTGAAAACCCTGGCGGACGAATGCACCACCGGCATCTTCTTTCCGATCGGCAAGCACGCGACTTACTATCCGGAAATCCTGAAGCAGGTCCTCGCAGCCGGTCACACCATCGGATCGCATACCTGGTCGCACGCGACGCTCACCAACAAGAAGCTGAGCGAAGACCAGCGCAAGGACGAAATCGAAAAGGGCTTCAGCGCGATTAAATGGGCGCTTGGCGGCGTTTCGCCCGCGCCGTTCTTCCGCTTCCCGGCGCTGCAGCATCCGCCGGAAATGGTGACCTATCTCGGCACCCGGAATATCGCGATGTTCTCCTGCGACCTCGACTCGTTCGATTTCAAGGCACGCAACGCGCAGCAGGTGATCGATGTCACGATGAAGAAGCTCAATGAGAAGGGCAAGGGTATCATCCTGTTGCACGATTTCCACAAGCACACGGCGGAGGCCTTGCCCGCCTTGCTCCGCCAACTGAAAGCCGGCGGCTATAAGGTCGTCAAAATGATCCCCAAGGCGCCCGTGCAGACGCTGCCGCAGTACGACGAAGAGCTTTTGAAGGAAGCCAAGCTGCCCACTGTCAGCGACCGTCCGGTTTCCAGCGTCGTGCAGACGATTTCGGAATAGAATTCGCCCCGCGCGACGATATCGATGCCGGGTTTGCGCATTGAAGGCTACGTCATCGTCTCGGCGGACGGCATGCTGGCGAACGCCGATCGCGTGATGCCGGAGGAATTGAAATTCGAGGGCGACAAGCGGTTCTTCGCGGCCGCCCTCGATCGCGCCGACCTGATCGTGCACGGCCGGCATTCCCATGAAGGCCAGCCGAATTCACCGCTGCGAAAGCGGGTTGTCCTGACCCGGAGAACCGGCACAATCGCGCCCGACCCGTCGAATCCCAGGGCCACCCTGTGGAATCCCGGCGGAGCATCGTTTGAATCCGCCTGCGAGCAGGCTGGGGTGCGTTCCGGCACCGTCGCAATCATTGGCGGGCCGGCTGTGTTCGGAATGTTTATGGACCGCTACGACACGTTCTGGCTGTCGCAGGCGCCGCTTGTGCTATTGCCGGGCGGTGAACCATGCTTCCCCGGGGTGCCCCGGCATTCACCGCAGGAAATTCTGGCCGCGCACGGCATGAGCCCCGGTGATGACAAAATCCTCGACGCCGCCCAAGGCGTCAGCGTCACGCCGTGGCGGCGCGCAGCCTAGACCTCATAGGCCGGTTCGACCGCCCGCGACACCCGGCCGTATCCTGCGATCATGAACAAGGCGCCGATGATCGACAGGTTTTTCAAGGCCTCCATCAGGGTCTTGGCGTTTTCGGGCGGCGACTGATTCCAGAAGTCGTGGAAGTAGAACGTGGCTGCGGCAACGAAGAAAATCAAAATAATGGCAAAGAACCGCGCACCGAAATTAAGCGCAATCATCAATCCGCTGATGATCTCGAACGCTCCGACGGCGATAGCGAGCATTTGCGGCGTCGACATTCCCGTCATCGTTTCCAGCTGCGTCGCATAGGGAGCAAGCAGAGCCGGAATGACGACCTTGGCGGAGATAAACTCGGAAGTGGCCTGAATAGCGAAAAGCTTGGTTGCGCCCGAGTAGATAAACAGCACCGCGAACAAAATTCGCCCGAAAGTAATAAACGCTGGCATGGTCGGCCTCACTGAATGCTGCAAATGCGAAAGTCGCAATACGATGGAACGATTATGGGCGTTCCGCTTCGGCTTTTCAAACAGTCAAATCGATACCGCAGCGCGCCAACCCCGCGCGACCGGAACTCACAACGCTCTCATCGATCTAGCCGAACAGGCTCGGCTGCTGGCGGCTGGCTCGCTCCTGGGCCTCGACGGCGGCGACCGCGGTCATGTTGAGAACGCCACGTGCGGTCACCGACGGGGTGAGGATATGCGCCGGACGTGACGGGCCGATGAGAATCGGCCCGACCGGGAGTGCGTCGGCCAGCGACTTGATCATCTGATAGGCGACGTTGGCGGTATCGAGGTTCGGCATGATCAGGATATTGGCGACGCCTTCCAGCTTCGAATGCGGCAGGATCAGCGCCCGGGCGGCTTCCGACAGCGCGGTGTCGCCCTGCATTTCCCCGTCGGCCTCGATTTCCGGATGGTTCTGCTTCAGAAGCGCGGTGGCGCGGCGCATTTTGCGCGAGGATTTGGTGTCGTAGCTGCCGAAATCGGAATGCGAGACGAAGGCGATCTTGGGCTTGAGATTGAATCGCTGGACGTGGATCGCCGCCAGCGCCGCCATTTCCGCAAGCTCCTCGGCGTTCGGGTTCGGCCGCACCTGGGTATCCGCGATGAAATAGGCGCCCTTGCTGGTGATCATCAGCGCCAGCGCCGCGAAATCGCTCACGCCGGGGAGGAAGCCGATGATCTCGCGGACATGGCGCAGATGGCTCATGTAGCGGCCTTCGACGCCGCAGATCATGGCATCGGCCTCGCCGCGGATCACCGCGAGGGCTGCGATCACGGTGGCGTTGGTCCGCACCACCGTGCGCGCGGCATCGGGGGTGACGCCATGGCGGCCGGCGACATCGATATAGGATTGAACGTAGGATCGGTAGCGCGGATCGTCCTCGGGATTAATCAGGTCGAAATCCTGGCCGGCCTTGATGGAGAGGCCGAACTTCTTGATCCGCGCTTCGACCACCGAGGGACGTCCGACCAGAATCGGCCGCGCCAGCTTTTCTTCCAGGACGACCTGGGTCGCGTGCAGGACACGTTCGTCCTCGCCTTCGGCATAGATCACCCGCACCGGCTGGGTCTTCGCCTTGGCGAATACCGGCTTCATGACAAGGCCGGAGCGGAACGCGAAGCGCTCCAGTTGCGCGCTATAGTCCTCGAAGTTGGCAATCGGCCGGGAGGCGACGCCCGACTCCATCGCCGCTTTTGCGACCGCCGGCGCGATGCGCAGGATCAGCCGCGGATCGAACGGGCTCGGAATCAGCGAGCCCGGACCGAAACCCTGAACTTCGCCGCTGTCGAAACCCGGCGCGATCGCATCCGACGGCGGATCGCGCGCCAGCTGCGCGATCGCTTCGACCGCGGCATGCTTCATGTCTTCGTTGATCGCGGTAGCGCCGACATCGAGCGCGCCGCGGAAGATGAACGGAAAGCACAGGACGTTGTTGACCTGATTGGGAAAGTCGGAGCGGCCGGTGCAGATCATCGCATCGGGGCGCGCTTTTCGGGCTTCATCCGGCATGATTTCCGGGTTCGGATTGGCAAGCGCCATCACCAGCGGCTTGTCCGCCATCTGCTTGACCATGTCCGGCGTCAGCACATTTGGCGCCGACAGACCGAGGAAAATGTCGGCGCCGCCGATCACCTCCGCCAGCGTGCGCTTGTCGGTCTTCTGCGCGTAGACGGACTTCCAGCGGTCCATCAGCGTGTTGCGGCCCTCGTGCACCACGCCGTCGATATCGCAGACCCAGATGTTCTTGCGCTGCGCACCGAGCGAAACCAGAAGATTGAGACAGGCGATCGCCGCCGCCCCTGCCCCCGACGTCACGATCTTGACGTCCTTGAGGTGCTTGCCGTTGAGCAACAGAGCATTGGTGATCGCGGCGCCGACGATGATGGCGGTGCCATGCTGATCGTCGTGGAATACCGGGATCTTCATGCGCGCCTTGAGCTGCGCCTCGATCTCAAAACACTCCGGACCCTTGATGTCCTCCAGATTGATGCCGCCGAATGTCGGCTCCAGCGCGGCTACGGTTTCGACCACTCGCTCGATAGTGTCGGCGGCGATCTCGATGTCGAACACGTCGATGCCGGCGAACTTCTTGAACAGAACCGCCTTGCCCTCCATCACCGGCTTCGATGCCAGGGGTCCGATATTGCCGAGCCCAAGCACCGCGGTCCCGTTGGAGACCACCGCAACCAGATTGGCGCGGATGGTGAGCGATGCGGCCTCCGCCGGATTGGCTGATATCGCCATGCAGGCCGCAGCCACGCCGGGCGAATAGGCCAGCGCGAGGTCGCGCTGGTTGGCGAGCGGCTTGATGGCTTGAATCTCAAGCTTGCCCGGCCGCGGCAGCCGGTGATAGGCGAGCGCCGCGGAATGGAGATCTTCAGAATAGGACGCCATGGATTCCCCCCGCGGCTTCCCCGACTTAGGCTTCGGTGACTGGCTCATGGGAGGTCAGCTTTGCGGTAGATTGAGTCGGATGTGAAGCTCGCGCAACTGCTTCGGCGTCACCTCTGAAGGTGCGCCCATCAGCAGGTCTTCGGCACGCTGGTTCATCGGAAACAGCGAGATTTCGCGCAAGTTCGTGGTGCCGCACAGAAGCATGACGATGCGATCGACCCCGGCAGCCATGCCGCCATGCGGCGGCGCGCCATACTGGAACGCGCGGTACATGCCGCCGAAGCGCTCGACGACGTCTTTCTCGCCATAGCCCGCGATCTCGAATGCCTTCACCATGGCCTCGGGCCGGTGATTGCGGATGCCGCCGGAGGCGATCTCGTAGCCGTTGCAGGTGATGTCGTACTGAAACGCCTTGATGGTCAGCGGGTCCTGCCCGTTCAGTGCATCGAGACCACCCTGCGGCATCGAAAACGGATTGTGCGAGAAGTCGACCTTCTTTTCTTCCTCGTTGTATTCGTACATCGGGAAATCGACGATCCAGGCAAGCTCGAATCGCTCCTTGTCGATCAGGTTCAACTCCTCGCCGAGTTTGGTTCTCGCCAATCCGGCAAACTTCCAGAATTTATCGGGATCGCCGGCGACAAAGAACGCGGCATCGCCCTCTTTCAATCCGAGTTGCGCGCGGATCGCCGCTGTCCGCTCGGGGCCGATGTTGTTGGCAAGGGGACCGGCGCCCTCGCCGCCCTCGCGCCACATGATGTAACCGAGACCGGGCTGGCCCTCGCCCTGTGCCCAGGAATTCATCCGATCGCAGAACGCGCGGCTGCCGCCGCCGGGTCCGGGGATCGCCCAGACCTGGTTCTTGGGATCTTCCAGCATCCGCGCGAACACCTTGAAGCCGGAGCCGCGGAAATGTTCGGAAACCTCTTGCATGATGAGCGGATTGCGCAGGTCCGGCTTGTCGCTGCCGTATTTGCGCAACGCTTCCGCGAACGGAATCCGCGGCCAGGACTTTGTCACCGGCTTGCCCTTGGCGAAGTCCTCGAACACGCCGGAAATGACGGGCTCCATCGCGGCAAAGACGTCGTCCTGGGTGACAAAGCTCATCTCGACGTCGAGCTGGTAGAACTCGCCCGGCAACCGGTCGGCGCGCGGGTCCTCGTCGCGGAAACAGGGCGCGATCTGGAAGTAGCGATCGAAGCCGGACATCATCAGAAGCTGCTTGTACTGCTGCGGCGCCTGCGGCAGCGCGTAGAATTTCCCCGGGTGAATTCGTGAGGGTACCAGGAAGTCGCGCGCCCCTTCCGGCGACGACGCCGTCAGGATCGGGGTCTGGAATTCGAAGAAGCCCTGATCCTTCATGCGTTTCCGCATCGAATCGACGATCGCGCCGCGGGTCATGATGTTCTGGTGCAGCTTCTCGCGACGCAGGTCGAGGAAACGGTACTTAAGCCTTATATCCTCAGGGTATTCCTGTTCGCCGAACACCGGCAGCGGCAGTTCGCCGGCCGGCCCGAGCACCTCGATTTCGCTAACGTAAAGCTCGACCGCGCCAGTCGGCAAATCGGGATTCTCGGTCCCTGCGGGACGGCGGCGCACCTTGCCGTCGATCCGCACCACCCATTCCGAGCGCAGTTTCTCGGCATCCTTGAAGGCCGGCGAATCCGGGTCGGCGACGCATTGCGTCAGGCCGTAATGGTCGCGCAGATCGATGAACAGCACGCCGCCATGGTCGCGAATGCGATGGCACCAGCCGGACAACCGAACCGTCTGGTCGATATGGCTCTCGCGAAGTGCGCCGCAGGTATGGGACCGGTAACGATGCATGGAAATCCTGGAAGCCGATGTCGGAGGATGAATCGGGGGCCAAGGCCTAGCCCCGCGAAGCGCGTCAGGGTTTACCCGAGGCGAACAGGCGCGGCAACCAACTGCAGGTCAAAAACGAAGCCCTCCGCCAATGCCCGGAAGGTTGAAAAGTGACGGAAAAACAACAGCAGCGTTGGACGGGCCGGCAAACCGATTGTCTAATTCCTGACCATGCCTATCTTGAGGCCCATGACGGTCCATTTCCCCTTCCAAAATACCTATGCGGCGCTGCCGGCGAGCTTTTTCGCGCGGGTCGCACCGACACCCGTGGCCTCGCCGAGGCTGATCAAGCTGAACCGCCCTTTGGCGAAGCACCTCGGCCTCGATCCAGACTGGCTGGAGAGCCCGGAAGGAGCCGAGGTCCTCGCCGGCCAGCGTGTTCCCGACGGGGCCGATCCGATCGCGATGGCCTATGCCGGCCACCAGTTCGGTCACTTCGTGCCCCAACTCGGTGACGGACGCGCCATCCTGCTCGGCGAGGTCATCGACGCGGATGGGGTCCGCCGTGACATTCAACTCAAGGGGTCCGGCCCGACCCCATTTTCACGCCGCGGCGATGGCCGCGCGGCGCTCGGCCCGGTGCTGCGCGAATACATCGTCAGCGAGGCGATGGCCGCGCTCGGCATTCCCACCACGCGATCGCTCGCCGCCGTCATGACCGGCGAGAGCGTGCTGCGCGAGACGCCGTTGCCCGGTGCGGTCCTCACCCGCGTCGCGTCCAGCCACATTCGCGTCGGAACGTTCCAGTATTTCGCGGCGCGCGGCGATACCGAGGGCGTGCGGCGGCTGGCGGATCACGTCATCGGCCGGCACTATCCGCAATTGGCGAAGGTTGAGCGCCCCTATCATGCGCTGCTGGAGGCCGTGATCGGACGGCAGGCCGAACTGGTCGCACGCTGGCTGCTGGTCGGCTTCATCCACGGCGTCATGAATACCGACAACACCTCGATTTCCGGCGAGACCATCGATTACGGCCCGTGCGCTTTCATGGACCGTTACGATCCGGCGACCGTGTTCAGCTCGATCGACGAACAGGGCCGCTACGCCTACGCCAACCAGCCGCGGATCGCGCTCTGGAACCTGACGCGGCTTGCCGAATGCCTGTTGCCGCTATTTTCCGACGAACAGGAAAAGGCGATATCGGAGGCCCAGTCGGCCCTCTCCGACTTCGCCGAAAGGTTCGGCAGCGCCTATCAGGCGGGCCTGCGAAGCAAGCTCGGACTGTTCACCGTGCGCGACGGTGACCCCGCGCTAGCGCAAGACCTGCTGGACGCGATGGCCAAAAATCAGGCCGACTTCACGCTGACCTTCAGGCGCTTGAGCGACGCCGCGCTCGATCCAGCCGACGATCGCGGTGTCCGGCAATTGTTCGCCGACCCCGCGGCCTATGACGAATGGGCCGCACGCTGGCGGCAGCGGATCGGCGACGAGCCGCAAGATCCCGCCGCGCGGCGGGCGGCGATGCGGGCCGTCAATCCCGCCTTCATTCCAAGAAACCACCGGGTAGAGGCCGTGATCGAAGCCGCGGTGAACCGGGATGATTTTGCGCTGTTCGAAGAGCTTCTGGCGGTGCTGTCCAAGCCGTATGAAGACCAACCGGCATTGTCAGGCTATGGCGACCCGCCCGAACCGCATCAACGCGTGCTGCAAACGTTTTGCGGCACGTGAATTGTTAACCCTCCGGCCCAACATTCGCCACCGTTTCCGGCCCCATGGGCCGGGAATTAACAGACGGTCAATGGCTTCCTTACAAATCTATCGGTTTGTTGGGGGAATTGCCGTGGACGCGTTGGTGTTTGAATTCATGGGCTTGGCGATGCTCGCGCTTTGCCTCGTCGTGCTTGCTGTTCCCGCGCGACGACCGCGTGGCCGGCGCGTCAGCGACTACTGATCGAACCCCATTTTCGGAACGAAGGATCCGGCCGTCACCGGCCGCGTTCCGGGGGCCTGAGTCCCGGCAAAAAGCCGGGTTCCGCCGGAAATGCAAGCCTCGAATTCGTCGCAGGACCCTTGACATATAAGCGCTTTCGGCAGAACGCCCTTTCAGAAGCGTTAATGGACCGTTCATGGATCTGATTACCACTACCTCGGAACTGACAGCGGCATGCAGCCGCCTCGCGAAACACCCGGTCATCACCGTCGATACCGAATTCCTGCGTGAGACGACGTATTACCCCCTGCTCTGCGTGGTGCAGATGGCGAGCGCAGACGAAGCGGTCGTGGTCGATACGCTGGCCAAGGACATCGATCTCAAACCGTTCTTCGCCCTGATGGCCGACGAGAACGTGCTGAAGGTTTTCCACGCCGCCCGTCAGGATATCGAAATCGTCTGGCACCAGGCCGGGATCGTTCCGCATCCGATCTTCGACACCCAGGTTGCGGCCATGGTGCTCGGCTACGGCGACTCCATTGCCTACGACCAGCTGGTCGAGCGCATCACCGGCCATCGGCCGGACAAGACCCACCGTTTCACCGACTGGTCGCGCCGGCCGTTGACCGACGAGCAGACGCATTACGCGGTGTCCGACGTCACCCATTTGCGCGACGTGTTCGCGGCGCTGGACGCGGATCTCAAAAAACGCGGCCGCAGCGATTGGGTCAGCGAGGAAATGGAGGTTCTGACCTCGCCGAGAACCTACGACTTTCACCCCGAACGCGCCTGGGAGCGGCTCAAGACCCGCGTGCGCAAGCCGAAAGAGCTCGCGGTGCTGATGGAAGTCGCGGCGTGGCGCGAACAGGAGGCGCAGAGCCGCGACGTGCCGCGCAGCCGCGTTCTGAAGGACGATGCGGTCGGCGACATCGCTACCCACGCGCCGACCAGCCTCGAACGGCTCGCCAATTTGCGCTCGCTGCCAAAGGGCTTTGACCGCTCGAAATGGGGCGCCGATATCGTCGCCGCGGTGCAGCGCGGCGTCGCCCGCGATCCCGCCGGCCTGCCGAAAATCGAAAAGCCGCGCGGCAATTCAAACGGCGCGGCTATCGTCGAACTGTTGAAGGTTCTGCTGCGGATGACGTCGGAACGCCATGCCGTCGCCAGCAAGGTGATCGCCACCGTCGACGATCTCGAACAGATCGCGGCTGACGATCATGCCGATGTCGCCGCACTGCGCGGCTGGCGCCGGGAACTGTTCGGCGAGGCGGCGCTGTCGCTGAAACATGGCCGGCTGGCGCTTGCGATCGAAAAGGGCCGGGTCGTCAGGGTCGATCGAAACTGACGTCCCTGCTCCGGAGCCCGCGAAACTTCGTCATACCGCGATCTTGCCGCTGGTTCCGATCAACTCGGCGCTTTCCTGAATCCCGGCGAAGTTGCTGATCACCTTGACGACCGCCTGCTTGTATGAAGCGGCGTCGCCGACCCCGGGACGCCTGCAGGCGACGGCATCGCTGACGATCTGATAACGGTGGCTGCGGTGGAACCCGTCGACGGCGGTCGACAGAATGGTTTCATCCAGCGAAAATCCGGACACAACGCAGCGAATGTTTCTCATGTTCGACATGTATTCGGCGAAGCGCGTTGAACTGTAGGCCGAGGGCAGCGGATGCTCGAAGGTGAGCTCTCCCGGTCTCGGTTTCAGCTCCGCGATCCAATCCGTCAGGTTCGATGCCGGATTGAACCACGCGGCCTGCGCGATCCGTTTCAGATGCAGCACCGGCCAGAGGTTATCGCGCCAAAGCGTCATCAATTCGAGGCAGCGTGAGGTAATCGCCTCGGCGTCCGAGATGACGTGGCTGCGGCCTTCGGTGAGATACTCGGTCTGAAGATCGGCACAGACCAGGATCGGCGGATCGTCACGCATGGAAGCCATCATTTTTGATTCCTGGTCATGTGCCCGCGAAAGTCACGCCGTGCGCAGCGGGGAAGACACCCCGCGGTCCGATGAGACGTCGAGAACGCCGGGCCTGTCCCAATCGCCCTCGGGCCGGATGATCACGTAGGGATCGCTATCGAGCGTAATGGCATCGGCGACCGGTTCGAGATCAAGGACCATTTCGGTGTAGGAAAAATCGGAAAAAGTGAGCTTGCGGTTGTGGCCCAGCGGCTTGGCGCCGAAATGCGACCAGAAGTTGACCAGACGATCTTGCGCGTGGCCGTAGACCTTCTTGAACCCCTTGCGCTTGATGTATTCGAAGCTCGCCTGCACCAGCTTGAACGATATGCGCGACCGGCGGAACTGATGACGGACCGCGAGACGTTCGATCTTCGCAAACTCCCCAAAAAATCGCACGCGAAGGCAGGCCGCCGGTTCAGCTCCAATAAATCCGATGAAATGCGCCGCGACCAGATCGTTGCCGTCGAATTCCTCGTCGATCGGGCAATCCTGTTCGGCCAGATAGACGGCAGCGCGAATGGCGGCCACCAGCATGAGGTCGTTGGGATCGCGTGCGATCCGGATCGAAATCGAGCGCGAATCCGGTTTGGCCGACAATGGACGTCTAGTGCCGTGCATCTGCAAAACTCCTTGCTGATGTGATCGCCCGCACATCGGACGAACCACGATTCCATGGTCGCTGGTAACGCCAGAGGTCGGGCTGGAAGCTCGATATCGGCTCGAAGCCTATGGCGATCAGCAGATCGCGACCCGCTGTTGTCGATGGCTGGGCGAAATAATCAGCGCCGATAAATCGCGGTTTCCTCAGATGTTCCGCAACGTTTGCCAATCCGGCAACGGCACGCCCGTGGCATACGAGGGCCCAGACATAAATTGCCGAGACGTCTTCATCGTGCCGCGCCAAAAACTCATGGCTCGGGAACTTCAGATCGATGCCGCCAAGCAAAAGGGCTTCGAGCCCCCGGCCATTAAGATGCAGGAACGCGATTCCGCCGAGCAGCTTTCCCGCCCGTTCGAAAGCAAAAATTGCCTCCGGATCGCGGTGCAGGAATTGAGCAAGCCCAGCTTCCGAAACGCTGACCCCTGGAATCTCCCGATGGGCAATGGCGACCAGATCGGTCAGTTGCGGGACCGTCGCCAGATGCACGGTGATCGACGAGGATGGCGACAGGCTGTCCAACTCATGTCGAGGCACAAAATCCCCACTTCCTCGCAGAACACTATCCATCTATGGTCCCATGCGTGTATCGACTATCATACCTGACGGGGACAACGGGTATGCAGCAAGGTTTGCAGCGGGGTGCTGCACTAATGCAGCGCAGGAAAATCGAAGAAAAGCTCAACGCGTCATGGGAAGATTTGCGGGCGTTTCTTCTCTGCACACGCCATCAGAGTTTCAGGAATGCCGCGGAAGTCCTCGGGCTGACCGGGACGACGCTGATGCGGAAGATCGACAGGCTTGAAGAGGAATTGGGATTCAAACTCTTCTTGCGCGACCAATCGGGCTTGTCGCTGAGTGACGAAGGACGGGCATTGCTGTTCGATGTTGAACAGATGGAGCGTCTCAGCTTCAATATCTTTCGTCGCGCATCGATGTCGACTGAAATAAACGGTTCGGTCCGTGTCGCCGTGACAGAGGGACCCGGTATTTCCTGGGTCCTCCCCAGGCTGATCGATTTTCAGAAAACCTACCGAAACATCATGGTCGATCTTCGTTGCGCGATGGAACAGGCCGACGTATCGCGTCTGGAGGCCGATATCTCCATCCAGCTCGCGCGACCGACAAATCCGGACCTCATTGTCACGAGGCTCGGTAGGCTCCACATTTATGCATTCGCGTCCGAGGCATACCGCGATGCCTTTGGGCTGCCGAAATCTCTTTCCGAACTCAGGAATCACCGGATCGTCAAGCAACATGGGGTGCAACTCGACGAGACCGGCTATGCACGAATTTTGGGATTGGAATCGCTGGAAGGGATCGTCGGCATATCGACAAATTCCAGTGTCGCGGTTCTCTACGCTATCGAGCGAGGCGCCGGGATCGGATTTCTGCCGACGTCGGTAATGGCGCTCGGCGCGCCTCTGGTTCCGATTGATCTCGGAATCAATTATCACATGGATTTGTGGCTTACCTACCACAAGGAGTTTCGCAACTCCGATCGACACAAGATCGTAATTGACTGGCTCAAGAAGATATTCGATCCGAAGGCCTACCCGTGTTTCCGCGATGAGTTTATTCATCCGAATGATCTCGTACCGCTGATGGCGGAGCAGAGACGCAACTTCGGTCTTCAGGGATACGCGGCCGCCGGGCTGGCCAGGAGAAGCGACCTGGATTGATCCAGGACGCCGCCGATCAGCCGCGCTACCACTTCAATTCGACGCCTAGCGTTCCCTGGTGCGACTGCAGCGCAGTGCGGAACTTGCCGTCATAGTTGATGTAGAGGCGCGCGGTGTTGCTCAGGCTGAGCGATGCTGACGCGCCGGCATCCGCGCCATACCTGCTTTCGCCGATACCCTGCACGATGATGCTCTCGGTGCCGAGGCTGACCGTCATCGCGCTGAAATCCTGCGAGACATTGTCGACGAACTTGCCGTAGGCCGACAGGTCGAAAATCCTTCGGTCGAAAATCCAGTAGTGCCCGATCTCCGCGCCCATCAGGATGCGGGAGCGCTCGGCCGTTGCACCGCTCGCCGTCAACGGATCGAGACCGCCGGCCTCCTGCAGCGACCCGGTCGCGGAGCGCACATATTCGAACGCCGCCTTCGGCACGATGCGGCTCTGGTCCATGTTCCAGTAGTAGCTGAGCTCGGTGAGCGCCCCGTCGGTCTGAGCGCTGTAGCCGGCGCTGGCAATGCCGAAGCCGGTGTCCCGGCTCGAATTGACGTTGCCAAATCCATGCACCAGCGCGATAGCCCAGGTCCACGGCCCCTTATCCACCGAGGCGTTGAAGCCGAACTGGGTGAGATCGAGCGTCGCCGACTGCAGCGCCAGGGGAACGTCGATCGCGGTACGGCTTTGGTCAACTGAAAAGCCGACGTTGACGCCCGGTGCAACCAGCGCGCCGAGCCCTGCGACGCCGCCCCAGGTCTGACGGTGGTCGCCGACAAAATCGCCTTGCGCGCCGGCCCTCGCCGAAATTCCATAGGCTTCCCCCCAGGTCCGGAAACGCGGTTCGTCAGTGGCTTCGGAGGCACCGCCGCCGCCCGGATTGTTTCGCGAGGCGCGGCCGAAACCATTGGTTGCCTGGTCTCCAAGGCGCTCCAGGAAATTGCTGCCGAGGTTGGTCACGGCGGCGCCGGCCGAGAGATCGGAATTGATGGCCGTTGGTGCTGGAACGGGCGTCGGTGACGGCGCTGGCCTAGCAGCGCTCGTCAGGGTCGGCGAAGGCGTTTGGGCTTGTGCAGAAGACGACGCAGCAGCATTGGCCAGGATGAGGACCAAAACCATGGCGATGGCCGTCGCGAGGCCGCCGCCTATCCTGGTCTTCCTTGCTCGCGAAGGCCGCGCTGCGCAGCACATCAATGCTATTCCCAAAAGCAGCGCCAACGCGACAAATACCTAAAAAATCCCCGGCGGCCGGTGCCGATTTGCCCTGAGTTCTCCGGGAGCGTCAATCGGTCATGGTCCTTCGCGAGCGGCGATTGCTGAACATTGTTGTTCTGCCGCCACAGGTCGTAAGGGGACGATCGCACCACTGGCGCGATATGCCATGCCGGGGCGGAAGCTTGCCTACGAGCAAATTTCGTGTTGCAATAACCGGTACAATCGGATCTAGGCGGCCGTTCGACTGTGCGTTTCGCGACTAGGAAATTGAGCAGACACCCGGAAGCCCGCTTGTGGCGTGGCACGCAAAAAGCGTGGCCGCGTCTTTTTTATGTCTAGACCAGGAGACAGGCGATGCAAAAAGGCACCGTCAAGTGGTTCAACCCGACGAAGGGTTATGGGTTCATCAAGCCGATGGCCGGCGACAAGGACGTATTTGTCCATATCTCGGCGGTCGAGCGTGCCGGACTCTCCACCCTCAACGAAAATCAGGTTGTTGAATATGACCTTGTGGAAAATCGCGGCAAGAGCTCCGCAGAAAACCTGAAAGTCTCTTAAACTTCGTTGCGATCCGCGCGAGCGGTCAATGCACCCCCCCGGCCCTCGCCGGGGGATTTTATTTTTGCAGGCCGTCTATTTCATGATTGATGACGTGAGCATCGGGCGCTCGCGCGCCCTGATGATGCCGACGTGCAGGCCGCCCGAAGGGCAGCCAGCCCTACGTTAAGGCGGGCGAGATCAACGTATCATCAAAACGAGCGCTGCCCGTCGTTTTGCAGATATCGCCTTCCAACCGGACCTGGCCGCTGGCGACCAGCCGCAGCGCGTCGGGGTAGATGCGATGTTCGATCTCAAGGATCCGCGCACCTAGCGTCTCCGGCGTATCGTCATCGCGCACCGCGACTGCGCCCTGCATCAGAATCGGGCCCGCGTCGGTTTCCGGAATGACGAAATGTACGGTCGCGCCGGATATTTTCACGCCCGCGCGCAACGCCTGGGCCTGCGGTTCGAGACCGGGAAACGACGGCAGCAGCGAGGGATGGATGTTGAGCATCCGGCCGTACCAGCGCTGCACGAATGCGGCGGTCAACAACCGCATGAAACCGCCGAGGCAGATCAGGTCGACCCGGTGTTCGTCCAGGGCCGACTGCAGAACCGCCTCGAACGCCGCACGATCCGCCCCGAACGGCTTGCTCTCGATGGTAAGCGTCGGGATGCCGCTCGACTTTGCTTTCTCGAGACCGCCGGCGTCAGTGCGATTGGAAATCACAATGACGATCTCGGCCGGAAAAGCTTCTTCTTTGGATGCCTCGATCAGGGCAGCCATATTCGATCCGCGTCCGGAGATCAGGATTGCGACACGGCGCTTCATGGCCTCACCACGCCAAATCGAGATGACCGTTATAAACCACGCGATGCTCGCCCTTTGCGGGGATCACCTCACCGAGCAGCGCGACGCTCTCGCCGGCCTCGGTGAGAATGTCGGTGACCTGTTCGATGGCGTCCGGTTTCACGATCGCAATCATGCCGATGCCGCAGTTGAAGGTGCGCAGCAGTTCGAGTTCGGCGATGCCCCCCTGCTCGGCCAGCCACTTGAAGACCGGCAGCACCGGAAGCCGCGCAAGGTCAATCCCGACGCCGAGATGCGTGGGCAGCACGCGCGGAATATTGTCGGTGAAACCGCCGCCGGTGATATGCGCAAGACCCTTGACCGCGTCGGTCTCGCGGATCGCGCGCAGGCACGATCTCACATAGAGCCGCGTCGGCGCCAGCAGCGCGCCGCCCAGCGTCATGACCGGCGAAAACGGCGCCTGCGCTCCAAAACCAAGGCCGGAGGTTTCGACGATCTTGCGGACCAGCGAAAATCCGTTGGAGTGAACGCCCGAGGAGGCAAGACCGATCACCGCATCGCCGGCTGCGATATCGGGCCGCGGCAACAGCGTGCCGCGTTCGGCCGCACCGACCGCAAAGCCTGCGAGATCATAGTCGCCGTCCTTGTAGAGACCGGGCATTTCCGCGGTCTCGCCTCCGATCAGCGCGCAGCCGGATTCACGGCAGCCCTCGGCTACGCCTGCCACGATGGCGGCGGCGGCCTCCGGATCGAGCTTGCCACACGCGAAATAATCCAGAAAAAACAGCGGCTCGGCGCCCTGCACCACGAGGTCGTTGACCGACATCGCCACCAGGTCCACCCCGATGCCGCCATGCAGGCCGGTCTCGATGGCGATCTTGACCTTGGTGCCGACGCCATCGGTGGCGGCGACCAGCACCGGATCCTTGAAGCCCGCGGCCTTGAGATCGAACAACCCGCCGAACCCGCCGATTTCGGCGTCGGCGCCCGCGCGGGCGGTGGCACGAACCATCGGTTTGATGAGATCGACCAGACGATTGCCCGCATCAATATCGACGCCCGAATCCGCGTAAGTGAGCCCGTTTTTGCGGTCGATCATGGCCTGTTCCAGATGATGGCGGCTGGTTACGTCGGATTCCGCTCATGCGCAATGGCTCGCAAGCGGCACGCGCTTATACTATGTAGACAGGAACCGGTTCGGGCTGCAAAGGGCCGGATCTTTCGCGAAGCGGGCCGGTAGCCGGGAAGCGCCGAGTGAGTATTCCGAATATCATTACCCTGGGCCGCATCCTGCTGGTGCCGTTCATCGTCTGGGCCATTGCCTCCAGCCAGATGGAAATCGCATTCGCGATTTTCGTCGTCGCCGGCGTGAGCGATGCGGTCGACGGCTTTCTCGCCAAGCGCTTCAATATGGCGAGCGAATTGGGCGCGCTGCTCGACCCGCTGGCGGACAAGGCGCTGCTGGTTTCGATCTATGTGTCGCTCGGAATCTGGGGCGCGGTGCCGCGCTGGATCGTCATCCTCGTGGTCTCGCGCGACATCATGATCGTTACCGCCGTGATTGTGTCATGGTTGTTCGGCAAGCCGATCCCGATGAAGCCGTTGATGGTGTCCAAGCTCAACACGGTGGCGCAGGTGGCATTCGCGGCATTGGTCCTCGCAGCCCTCGGC
Source organism: uncultured Alphaproteobacteria bacterium (assembly GCA_963761895.1). Taxonomy (GTDB): domain Bacteria; phylum Pseudomonadota; class Alphaproteobacteria; order Rhizobiales; family Xanthobacteraceae; genus Bradyrhizobium. The sequence continues at coordinate 1,909,864 of CAVXIL010000003.1, read as the reverse complement.
TTCGGCTTCAACCCAACGCCGTATGATCTGATCCTGATGGGCTTTGTAACGGTGTTTACTTTGGCTTCCGTATCCCTCTATCTCGTGGAGTGGGTGCGGCACATGAGCACGATCGAAGCAACCTAGACCGTGTAACCGTGCGCCGGTCGATTCCCGGCATGGAGACTTGCGTGGCAGGCCGCGTTCAACCCCGTCAGCTGGCGTTCGCGCTGCCGCATGCCGAGAGCCTTACGCGCGACAATTTTCTCGAAGGGCCGGCCAGCGCCGCAGGCCTGGCACTGGTCGACAGCTGGCCCGACTGGCCGAACCGGACCATGCTGCTGGTTGGACCGGAAGGTTCCGGCAAGAGCCATCTCGCCGCCATTTGGGCCGAGCAAGCGGGCGCACGCTCGACATCGGCGCATGCCTTGACCGCAACCGCAGTGCCCGGGGCGCTGGCGACCGGGGCACTGGTCGTAGAGGATTTGAAATCTTCGGACTTCGATGAACGGGCGCTGTTCCACCTGCTGAATCTGGCGCGGGAAGAAGAGGCCTTCGTTCTGATCACCGCGCGCCTGCCGCCGTCGGCATTTCAGGTCGAGCTGCGCGATCTGCGGTCGCGTCTGCGCGCCGTGCCGACGGTATCGCTGTTGCCGCCTGACGATCAGCTGTTTCGCGCGCTGATCGTCAAGTTCTGCGCAGACCGTCAACTGAGCGTCGATGAAACCGTGGTGAGTTACCTCACGACCAGGATCGAGCGGTCGTATGCGGCCGTGCGGCAGGCCGTCGAACTCCTCGACACCGAAGCCTTGCGGCTCGGCCGGCCGGTGACCCGGGCGCTGGCCGCTGAATTGCTGCGCAATAGTTGATCTGCAAGACTGTCTCGCATCTTGACGGCGCGGGCGGCGGGAACATCAATGTCATTGAAAGGTCATCGCGATAACACATGGTTTGCGCCGTTGTTGTCCGGGAATCGCGCTACCGTCTGCACTGGATGGATCAAAGCTTCATGGAATCCGCGCAAGCTATTGTAATTAAAGAGAAAGACCTGGATGTAGAGGTTGGCCCGGCGATGGGTTCCAGCCCCGAACGCTTCATCAATCGCGAGCTTTCCTGGCTGCACTTCAACCGCCGGGTGCTGGAGGAATCGGTCAATCCCGGCCATCCCGCGCTCGAACGGGTGCGATTTCTGTCGATTTCCGCCAATAACCTTGATGAATTCTTCATGGTCCGCGTCGCCGGCATCAAGGCCCAGGTGCGCGAGGGCATTGCCGAGCGCAGTCCGGACGGCCTCACACCCTCCGAGCAACTCGTCCTCATCAACGAAGCGGTTTCCCATCTCGCCACCGATCAACAGGCGATCTGGCGCGATCTGCGCGGCATCCTCGCCGAGGTGGGTATCATCCTCGTCGATGGCCGCGACGTCAGCAAGACCGAGCGATCCTGGATCGAGGATCATTTCCTCCACAATATTTTCCCGTTGCTGACGCCGCTCGCGATCGATCCGGCGCACCCATTTCCGTTCATCCCGAGCCTCGGATTTACCATCGCGCTGCATCTGGCACGGGATTCCGACGGCAAGCCGATGAACGCGCTCATTCGCATGCCGGGCAAGATCGATCGCTTCATTCGTATGCCCGCGGGCAAGGATGGCGCGGTGCGGCTGATTACGCTGGAACAGGCCACCGGACTGTTCATCGGCCGGCTGTTCCCCGGCTATACCGTCAAAGGCCAGGGTGCTTTCCGCATCATCAGGGATTCCGAACTCGAAATCGAGGAAGAGGCCGAAGATCTGGTTCGGCTGTTCGAAACCGCGCTGAAGCGGCGCCGCCGGGGATCGGTGATCCGGCTCGAAATCGAAGCCAAGATGCCGGAGGAACTGCGCGCTTTCGTGCAGCGCGCGCTTTCCACCGCCGACGACGAAGTGCTGCTGGTCGACGGCGTGCTGGCGATGAACGAGTTGTCGCAACTGACCCGGCTCGACCGGCCCGATCTCGAATTCGTTCCCTATGTGCCGCGTCATCCCGAACGCGTGCGCGATCACGGCGGCGACATCTTCGCCGCGATCCGGCAAAAGGATCTGATCGTCCATCATCCCTATGAATCGTTCGATGTCGTGGTGCAGTTCCTGCAGCAGGCCGCCCGCGACCCCGACGTGGTCGCCATCAAGCAGACGCTCTATCGCACCTCGAACAACTCGCCGATCGTGCGGGCGCTGGCGGAGGCCGCGGAAGCCGGAAAGTCGGTGACCGCGCTGATCGAGCTCAAGGCGCGGTTCGATGAGGAAGCCAACATCCGCTGGGCGCGCGATCTCGAACGCGCCGGCGTGCAGGTCGTGTACGGATTTCTTGAACTGAAAACCCACGCCAAGCTGTCGCTGATCGTGCGCCGCGAAGGCGGCAGCCTCACCACCTACGTTCATACCGGCACCGGCAACTATCATCCGGTCACCGCACGCATCTACACCGATCTGTCCTATTTCACGTCTGATCCGATCATCGGGCGCGACGCCGCGCGGGTCTTCAACTACATCACGGGCTACGCCGAACCGAGCGATATCGAGAAGATGGCGGTATCGCCGCTCACCCTGCGCAAGCGGATGCTCGAACATATTCGCGGCGAGACCAGCCATGCCCATCATGGCAGGCCGGCGGCGATCTGGATGAAGATGAACTCGCTGGTCGATCCCGATATCATCGACGCGCTCTATGAAGCATCGCAAGCCGGCGTGTCGATCGAACTGGTGGTGCGCGGCATCTGCTGCCTGCGGCCCGGGATCCCCGGATTGTCAGAAAATATCCGCGTCAAATCGATCATCGGCCGGTTCCTCGAACACGGCCGAATCTACTGCTTCGGGATGGGACAGGGGCTGCCCGGCGCCAAAGCTGCTGTGTATATCTCGTCGGCCGACATGATGCCGCGCAACCTCGACCGGCGTGTCGAAATCCTCTGTCCGTTGCAAAATCCCACGGTGCATCAGCAGGTTCTCGAGCAGATCATGGTCGCGAATCTGAAGGATAACGAGCAGAGCTGGCAGTTGTTGCCGGATGGATCGTCAACGCGTATGAAGGCCGCGAAGGGCGAGGAGCCCTTCAACCTGCACAACTACTTCATGACGAATCCGAGTCTATCAGGCCGTGGAAAGTCGCTCAAGGAATCTTCGCCGCGCCGCCTCACGCGCCGTACCGAACGCCAGCATTCGTCATAAGGGGACTTTCCGGTGAAGCGACCGCGCAAGCGCGCACCCAGCGTCGCGGTCATCGACATCGGCTCGAATTCGGTGCGTCTCGTCGTCTATGAATCGATGGCGCGCAGCCTCGTCACGATCTTCAACGAGAAGGCCCTGTGCGGCCTCGGCCGCGAGGTCCAGACCACCGGTCTGCTGGCGCCGGACGCCGTCGCCAAGGCCCTGACGTCGCTCAGGCGCTTTCGTGCGCTGTGCCGGGTGATGAAAGTCGGCCGCGTGCACGCGATCGCCACGGCTGCATGCCGCGACGCCACCAACGGCCCCGACTTCATCGCCAAGGCCGAAAGCATCTGCGGCGTCCCGATCGAAATCCTGTCCGGTCCGCGCGAAGCGAAATTATCGGCGCTCGGTGTTGTGTCGGGCATTCACAAGCCGGACGGCATCGTCGGCGATCTCGGTGGCGGTTCGCTGGAACTGATCGACGTGCGCGGCAACCGCGTTCACAGCGGGGTGACGCTGCCGCTTGGAAGTCTGGCGTTACAGGATTTATCGCACAAATCGCTGAAGCGCGCCGAACGTATCGTCAAAACCGAACTTTCCGGCGTGGCCCAGCTCAAGGCGGGCGGCGGCCGGGCGTTTTACGCGGTCGGCGGAACGTGGCGGGCGCTGGCGCGCATCCATATCGTCCAGAGCGGTTATCCCCTGCGGGTGATGCACGGCTATTCGATATCGGCGCCACAAGCGCTCGATTTCGCCCGGCGGCTGCGTCGTCTCGCTTCGGCGAACATGCTGGCCAACATCGAAGTCGTCGCCGACGCACGACGGCCGCTGTTGACCTATGCGGCGCTCGTTCTCGAATACATCATCCGGGTCGCCAAACCGAAGACCATCGTGTTTTCGACCTTCGGGGTGCGCGAGGGCCTGCTCTATGAGATGCTGCCGCAGAGCGAACGCTCCAAGGACGGCCTGATCTGCGCCGCGCAGGAGCTGAACGAGCTGTTGTCGCGGTCCGCGCGCCATGCCGAAGAACTGATCGAATGGACCGATCGTCTGGCACGGGTCATCAAGTTGCGGGAAACCGACGAAGATCGCCGCCTGCGCCACGCCGCTTGCCTGCTGTCCGACATCGGATGGCGCGTTCATCCCGACCACCGCGGCGAGGAGACGCTCAATCTCATCACCAATGGAAATTTTGGCTGCATCAGTCATCAAGGCAGGGCGTTTGTCGCGCTGTCGGTATTCTACCGCTATGCCGGCCTGGGCGAACAGAATGAACCCCCGGCGATCATTCGGGAGTTGGTGCCGCCGGCCATGGTCGAGCGTGCCCGCCTGCTCGGCGCGGCCTTTCGCGTCGCCCATCTGATATCGGCGGCGCGGCCCGGCGTATTGCCGGCAACCCACTTCCGAAGCCAGGGGCGCAAGCTGATGCTGGTGTTCGAGCACCGAATGGTCGATCTCGTCGCCGATCGCGTCGGCAGCCGCTTCAAACAGCTGGCACGGCTGGTCGGGCGATCGGGGTCGATCGTCAGGCGGTAGGCTGCTTTGGTGGTGCACGAGTAAGAGCCTAATCGATTGAATGCACTGTCACCGTAATACCGGCGAGAAGCGGCGAACTTCTTTCTCGATATTAAAGTAACAGATTACGACGACGATCGGGATGAACTGCTTGAGTAAAGCTATGAGCGACTTTGCTCCAGGGTACATCCTGCCAAACATATCCGTGGTCGATCCTATCGAGAATGAGCACTACGCGCTCATTTCCTGCAACGATGATCGCGCGCTGGCCTTACGCCGGGCCCACAGTCAGTTCGATATTTTCGTAAATCATTTCTTTAGCGAGTTTGGCGATCAGGTTGCGCCCACAATCCTGATGGTCCGGAAAGGAAATCCCGACCTAATTGGGATCGAACAGGCGTCGGGGTTTCGTGATGCAATCGCGCTCTCGTTTGTGTGCAAGGCCCGCGCTCTCCGTTTGGTCTACCCGATGAGCAGACCGCTGCAGTTCTCCTCGTGGTTTGACTTCCATCCGTGGATAACCAGCACGAACTACGCCGGCATCGTGGGATCTTCCCCCGCGTTCAGGGACGCCAATGACGCGGAGAATTTTCAGGGCCACGCTAACTCTGGATTGCCACATGCCGAGGTACGCAGGAAAGATTGCGATACCGTTCTCCTAGACGCTCTCTTGGGCGCCTGGAAACGACGGTTTATCTCTCACCCGAACAGTTGGCGGAGCGTCGCCCTATTCCGCTCCCTCAACATGGCTTACGCGGCATCCCAACTCCCTTCCGGGCCAGACATGACGCATTACGCTCTCGGTCGGTCCGTGGGGTTATGGATCAGCGCCTTCGAAATTCTCACACACCCTGGAAAAGACGGGAAAGTCGGGTACAAGAACATCTACCGGCTTCTGCGCCAGGTGCCTTGGCGTGATAAGGAACTGACAAAGGAATGCCACGACGCCTATGCAGGCAAGGACAAGACCGCGCCGAATACCCTGCCATGCTGGATTTACGGTGAGCTGTTCAGAGCGCGCAATGACTTCCTGCACGGAGAGCCCATTGCCCTCGACAGGCTCGTTGTGGCTTCGTCAGGTCAGACGCTCTACAATTTCGCAGCACCGCTCTATCGCGCATGTCTGACGGCATTTCTGGGTTTAGGTGCTTATGGACCTTCGCCAGATACAAATGACGGAACAGCGAGCTTTCTGTCGTGGCGGATGCATTTGGGACAATACCAGTCCTACACGGAGCGTGCGCTGCTACGGGTCTTTACGCAGCCCGTCTAACTATAGAATCCGATCGTGTGATGCCGTCCGAAATGCGGTGACAGTGTTGTCACCGTAATTCCTTGACTTCCTTATAGCTCCGGTTGAGCACGGGCCTACAAATCGCCTCTAGCCCCTCCCGAAATTCATTCAGCTTGCTTGTCACCCGATCGCCGTTCGGCGCCATCTCGCCAAGGCCCTCCCAAATATCTACCTCGCATTGAGCGTGCAAATTCTGAGCTTGTTCGTTCCACGGCCGCTCAACTCGGTCTATTGGCCGCATTAGCATCTGCGCTGAAACCGTCACATGCGCCCGAGCCTCATTGAGCTTTCTGAAAATGGCCTCGGTCTCGCGGCCGAACATGGTCATCACGCGTGGTTGCAATTGAAGTACTTTAACAAAGTATGGCCGGTTGTCCGTTATCCGCTTTAAGATTGCATAGAACGGACCTCGCCGCCGCCACTCCTCTTCAGTAACTCCTTCGCGCGGCATGTCTTCGTGCTCATATCCAAACGTACCTGGATTCCGGATTGATCCGAAAACAAACTGGCATTCATACGCGATAGCCAGCGCCTCGAAAGCGATCTCAATTTTCTTCTCCTCGAGCTTTTGTTTGCGCCACCGCTCGAATGTACCGAAGCCGCCAATGGCAATGGCTCCCGTAATGAGAAAACCGACTATCGTTAGGAGTTGCGTCCAACCAAACACCCATGGATCCATTTAGTCATCCTCTCTCCGCTCATCTCACCCACGATTCGCCTTGCCTCTTCACTCGCAGCGGTCATGCTTTCGCCAATCTACCGGTCCGACTAAATTGAAGTGCATGACGATATACCGATTCGACCTCTAGTCCCGGCGAGCGATAGAGAGCACCCGTTCTCTGTCCATCCGCTCGGTCGGTTTACCGAACGAGACCCTATGTGCTTCGCAATTGTCGGCCTCGAATTCAATAAAATCCGGCCAAAACGAGCGTGGGCGATGCACCCTGCGCTCAAACGGATCTGTTGGCCGGAACCAGCGGTTAAAAACTGCGGCACTCGATCGGGGCGGAGCGCGCCGCTTGCGGTCATTCTCTGTCAACTCAAGGAAATAAGCGATCATATGCTCGGCAATTTCTAGCGATGCCGAGTGTAGCGCATAGCCACCTCCAGGACGGCGACCGGCAACTGACTGCGAAGCTATGAGACCGATCCAGATGTCTAGCTCGTTATCGGCGAACCCTCCAATGATGTGATGGCGATCAGTGAGCCGCTGAGCGATGTTAGAGGAGAGCCCGGCGTAGCCACGATCTTCACCATCGTTGCTAAAAGCTACGTAGAGGAAATCTGCCACTCCTGCATTTTGGCCAGCGGTACGCGCGGCATTAACAGACTTATATGGGCCATACCAATCGATGGCGATCATCAACAAATCATACATCGGAAGACCTTGGGGCGTGGCTGGCGGGCAATCTCGGAATAGCCTAATAGTACGTGCCGGGCGATGGTTTGTAAACTAGCGGTTGAAGGTGCCCGCGCCTTCGAGGCAGCGTCGCCGCTGCTCGCGCCGCACATTCCACCAGCATCCAGTGCACTTAATTCGCGCGGAGCGCCGCGCCGTATCGAAGCGCCCGGGGGTAGCCATCATAGGGCATCCTCCACGCGCGGCCCGACTGATTTGCCCGTCAGGCTGTTTTGCGGCCAGCGTGTCAATCCTCGTCCGAAAAAATATTCTGATTTTCCGAAATCGCAAATCACCCTATATCGACCCCGTCCTGCTCCGGAAAGAGGGGCGTTGGCCATCGTCACGAACGTTGGGGCGGGATGCGGTGGACGCGGCAGCGTTAGGCATGCATGGAATCGCAGGGCGGGTTTCCCGTGAGCGATTTCCAGGCGTGCAGACGAACGGCGCTGATGCGGACGGCGAAGTCGTGTGGTCCTGACGCCTCGACGCCGGCGTCAAGTCTTGCGGAGGCGCTCACGCCCTACCGGGCGGGATGCGCCATCTTCCGCAGGGCGACGGTGACAAGAAAGCCGATCACCGGGGAGAGCGCGATATAAGCGGTTAAAACCATTGCGTGCGGGAATGCCGGGTTATTCCGGTCACTCGCTGTGAATACTCGTGTGCATACTTGTTACCCCATGCGCACACGAGGCTGCGGGTGCATCGGGCACCCGGCATTCCCCACGCCCTCTGTTTTCAGGGCGGAGATTAATTGCAAACCTCGGACGCGTCGCGCCGCGAGAACGCGTATTCGTATCTGGAATTGGGGCTGCGTTTCCGAACTTCGAATCATATCGGCATCCTCCCCGGACCTCATCCTGAGAGGGCGTGAAGCAATGTGTCTCGTGTCCCGGACGCGGTGCAGCGTTCTTCACGCTGCTCCGCAGAGCCGGGACCCACGGATACTGACCATAATGGACCCCGGATCAGCAGCGCACCGCTTCGCGCTGCGCAGCGTCCGGGGCACGGTGAACCCTCATCCTGAGGAGCATCGCACAAGCGATGCGTCTCGAAGGATGGCCGCGGGCGATGGCCGTGCAAGCTGCCATCCTTCGAGACGCCCGGCTTCGCTGCGCTTCGCCAGGCTCCTCAGGATGAGGTCCGGGGAGTTTGAACCGATCGGTTTCATGGAATTGATCGCCTGGCGCATCAAAAAACGGGATCAAGCTTTGGCAGATCGTTTCGGCTCCACATCCAGGCAAGCCAGGGCGTCGAGCGGTCAGCTTCGCGTAGCCGTTGGCGGAAAGGACCAGTTGGGTATGCGGACTACGCTACGCCTACAGTCGGTTGATCGGCTCAGCCGACTCGGCAGACCCTGGCAGCGCGAGCTCGTCCAACCGCCGCAGCCGGCGCTTGCGCCAGATCGATCCGACCACCAGTACCGCGATCGCGCCCAGTATCGAGGCGATGTATTCGGCCAGATCGGCGTCGAGGCTGAAATGCGGCGACACGCCGAAAATCGCCGAGGTCGCGTCGAAATTGAGCGCGATCTGGCCATCGAGCAGCCGCTGCAGGTGCGGATGAATTGCTGGATCGGTTTCGATCACATCGCCCGCGATCCATCCAAGCAAGGTTGCGCCCAACCACACCAGAACTGGAAACCGGTCGAGCACCATCATGATCAAGGCAGCACCCGCGATGATCATGGGGATGCTGATGGCAAGGCCGAGCACCAAGAGCGAGAGCTGGCCGTTCGCCGCGGCCGCGACCGCGATGACGTTGTCGAGGCTCATGACGATGTCGGCGATCACGACAATCCGAATCGCATGCCACAGGCTGGTACCCGCGGTGACGTCATCGCCTTCGTCTTCCGGGACCAGAAGCTTGGCTGCGATCACCATCAGCGCAAGGCCGCCGACGAGTTTCAGATAGGGCAGCACCATCAGGCTGGCGACGATGCCGGTGAACGCGATCAGCAGGATAACCGCGATGCCGGCGCCGATCACCATGCCCCACAGGCGTTGCCGGGGATGAAGACCGCGGCAGGCCATCGCGATGACGAGTGCATTGTCGCCGGACAACAGCACGTTGATCCAGATGATCTTGCCGACGGCAAGCCAGAAGGCAGGTCGTTGCAGGTCGGCCTGAAATTGCGCGAAAAACGCACCCGCATTGGCGGGATCAAAGACCTGCAGCAGCCAGTTCACAGCCTACCCCTTTGGCGCAAGCGGCCTCCCCGCTGCATCATCGACCAAATTGCGCGCCGACGCCGGCGCCAATCAACCGACGATTTCGTTGCCCGAGAAAAACTGGGCGATCTCGATGGCCGCGGTCTCCGGGGCATCGGAACCATGCACCGAGTTTTCACCGATCGACTTGGCGTGCAGTTTGCGGATTGTTCCCTCGGCCGCCTTGGAAGGATCGGTCGCACCCATGACATCGCGGTGTTTGAGCACGGCGTTCTCGCCTTCGAGAACCTGGACCACCACCGGGGCCGAAATCATGAAGTCCACCAGCTCGCCGAAGAACGGGCGTGCCTTGTGCACGGCGTAGAAGGTTTCGGCCTGCTCGCGCGTCATGCGAATCCGCTTCTGGGCGACGATCCGCAGTCCGGCCTTTTCGATCAGGGCATTGATCGCGCCCGTCAGATTGCGCGCGGTGGCGTCGGGCTTGATAATCGAAAAGGTGCGTTCAATCGCCATGATTTCTTCCTCGAAAAGCGCTGATGGGAGTTGCGGCGCTTATATCGGCGCAGCCGGCGAACGGCAAGCGATCCGGCGGAATGCGCCCGCAACCGACCGGTATCGGGGATTACAGCAATTTCACAAACATGAACCCTTTCTGAAACGACCGTCCGGGTTTCGTTCAGTTTCTTGAGCCTAGTTTTCGATCGACCGAGCGCCCCGGCGAGTTCAGGGCGTTGGGAGCCCAACTTCACCGGTGGCGCCGACGGCGTCGAACCTCAAAGGAGAAGACCATGTTACGCAAACTCTCGCTCATCGCGGTTGCCGCGGCTTCGCTGGGTATGGCCGCGCTGGCGCCGACCTCCGCCTCGGCCTTCGGCGGTCACTTTGGCGGTCATGGCTGGCACGGTGGATGGCATGGCGGCGGTTGGGGCTGGGGCGGTCCCCGCTTCTATGTCGGCGGGCCGGCCTTTTATGGCTATGGCTACGGCGGCTGCTATGTGCGGCGATTGGTCCCGACACCTTGGGGACCCCGCTGGCGCCTGATCAACCGCTGCTATTGATTTGAAATCGTCCGATCCATGCTTCAAAAGCCCCGGCCCCGTCGTGCCGGGGCTTATATCTGACCGCGATCCCGTGGAACCGCCCCCAACATTCATTCAATCTTTACTAGAAAGCCATGCAATCGGTCCCAATGGGGAAACAATTCCAGTGCCTGCGACTTGGTCCGGCATCATCTTGAATGGACATAAAGCGGAACGGAACCGAGGTCATGAACTGCCGAATCACCGACAACAGCGAACAAATCGATCGCAAGACCAGTCGGTCGATCTGCGATGCCGTGGGCGAAAGGCTGCGAAAGGACCTTCGTCCCGTATCTTCTGGTCTTTCATCCCATCTCCAGCATCTGATGGATGAATTGCGCAAACGAGACGGCGAGGACCATCTGAGATCGTCGAATTAGCTGGCTGTATTTTCAGCATATGTGATCGCGGAGGCGATATTTCGTTCACAAACGGGGTTGCGTTTGCCAGCGGCTCCGGTGACAACCCCGCATGCTTTCAATCACCGACATATCGGTCCGGATTGCCGGACGGCTTCTGATCGACAATAGCTCGGTGCAGATCGTGCCGGGGGCGCGCGTCGGCTTTGTCGGCCGCAACGGCGTCGGCAAATCGACGCTGTTTGGCGCGATCCGCGGTGACCTGCCGACCGAGTCCGGCACCATTGCCATTCCGCCACGCTGGCGCATCGGCAGCCTGGCGCAGGAAGCACCCGACGGACCGGAAAGCCTGATCGAAGTCGTGCTCAAGGCGGACCTCGAGCGCGATGCCCTGCTGCGGGAAGCCGACACCGCCCATGATCCCCACCGGATCGCTGAAATCCAGACCAGGCTGGTCGACATCGACGCCCATTCGGCGCCGGCACGTGCTGCTGCGATCCTCAGCGGACTCGGATTTTCCACCGCGGATCAGGCGCGGTCATGTTCGGAGTTTTCCGGCGGCTGGCGGATGCGCGTTGCGCTCGCCGCCACGCTGTTCGCGGCTCCCGATCTTCTGCTGCTGGACGAGCCCACCAACTATCTCGACCTCGAAGGCACCCTGTGGCTTGAAGATCATCTGGCAAATTATCCGCGCACCGTGATCGTCATCAGCCATGATCGCGACCTGCTCGACACCTCGGTCGATCAGATCCTGCACCTCGATCGCCACAAGTTGACGCTCTATAAGGGAACCTACTCGTCGTTCGAAGAACAGCGCGCCACGCGCGAAATGCTCGATGCCAAGCACGCAAAACGGCAGGCCGACGAGCGCAAACGCCTGCAAGCCTTCGTCGATCGCTTCAAGGCCAAGGCTTCGAAAGCCCGCCAGGCCCAGTCTCGCGTCAAGATGCTGGAAAGGATGAAGCCCATCACCGCGCTGGTGACGCAGGACGTGCGCGAAATTTCATTTCCCGTCCCGGAAAAGATGCTATCGCCGCCGATCATCGCGGTCGATGATGTCTCGGTCGGCTACGATCCGAAAAAGCCCGTGCTCAATCGCGTCACCTTGCGCATCGACACCGACGACCGCATCGCCTTGCTCGGCTCCAACGGCAACGGCAAGTCGACGCTGGTAAAGCTGCTTGCCAACAAACTGCCGCCGTTCTCCGGTCACGTCACCCGTGCCGAGAAACTCTCGGTCGGATATTTCGCGCAGCACCAGGTCGATGAGCTCAACCTCGACGGTTCGCCCTACGATCACGTTCGCAAGCTGATGCCGGATGCCCCCGAAACCAAGGTGCGCGGGCGCACCGGCGCGATCGGCTTCTCGGGCAAGGCCGGCGATACCCTCGTCAAGAGTTTGTCGGGTGGCGAAAAAGCCCGGCTGCTGCTGGGACTTGCGACTTTCTTCGGCCCCAACATGATCATCCTCGACGAGCCGACCAACCATCTGGACATCGACAGCCGTGCCGCGCTTGCGGAGGCGATCAATGAATTTCCCGGCGCAGTCATCATGGTCTCGCATGATCGCTATCTGATCGAGGCCTGCGCCGATCAATTATGGGTGGTGGCCAATCACGCGGTCACGACCTATGACGGCGACCTCGACGATTACCGGCGCATGGTATTGTCGGCACGCGGCATGCGCACCAATTCGCGCGATCGCGGCGGCGATGAACGCGGCAACGGCCGCGACAAGCCTCAGCGCAACAAGGCTGAAAAGCGCGTACCGCTGAAACAGAAGATTTCAGACGCCGAGGCCGAGATCGCGCGCATCAACGGCATCATCGCCAAGATCGATACCGCGCTGGCGCTGCCGGACTTGTTCAAGCGCGACCCGAAGCAGGCCGCCCAGCTCAGCAAGGCGCGGGCCGGTGCGGCGAGCGCCCTGCTGCGCGCCGAGGAAGAATGGCTGGCGGCGAGTTCGCAATATGACGAAGCGACCGGCTGAGCCGCTTTACCAAGACCGCGGAGCAACGTTCACGTCGCGGCCGGCTTCTTCTTCGCCTTGGACTTTGCCGTCTTCGGCTGCTCCACCGGTTCGGGTCCGCGTTCGATCGATGTCAGCCGTCCCGCGGTGAAGGTATAGATTCCGGCGCGCTGTCCCTGCAGATAGGTGACGACCGCCACCCGATCGCCGCGCCCGTTGTTGGATAGATTGACGCTGGCGGGCGCGCCAATGCCGCGCACGACGTCGCATTCGGTATGACCCAGCGCCACCGTTCCCGTGGTCGAGGGGACGACGGGGCCGGCCGCGGCGCCCTCGGTCAGGGCGTTGGCATCTGTGGGGTTGCCGGGGGGCGCCATTCCCGCGCAATAGCCCTCCGCGGTAACCAAATCCTCGGCTGTGACCGGCTTGTTGGGCGAGAGAGGCGGCGCTTCAATGTTTCTGATGAACAGCCTGCCGGGACGCGAAAACCATTCCGCATCCTTCGACAGCAGATCCGACGAAAACATGTCGGACGCGCCCGAGCAGCCCGCGACGAGAGGGGCGAACAGAAGCAGCGCCAGCAGTCGCTTTCGATGAGAGTATTTGTCTCGCACGATGAACTAGGTTCCCACCCGGTCGCTTAAGCGCTTGTCCCACCATCACTTTGCGGCACGACCGTGACTATGCACAGCTCGCCGGCCGAAACTTCAGATTATCATTAATTGCCCGGTATCGCTATTCCCGTCGCTGCCACCGGCCGCGCTCGTCCGCCTGCCAATAGGTGACCTCGAAGCCCCGCGCCTTGCAGTCGGTCCAGGCGACCCGGGCTGCCGCGAGCGCCTCGCCGTCGTCACCATTAAAAACCAGAACCATCCGGTCATAGGCGTCCGAATCCGCCGGCAACGCCGCATTGTCGATCAGAAACCTGACATTGGCCCGGTTCGGGTTCCCCTCCTCCACCGCCAGCACGATCGGCTGGTCCTGCGCATCGCCCGCGCCCGCGCGCGACACGTCGCCGGCGCGCCAGGTGGCGTGCGGTAAAAACGAATCGTCGCGATAGGTCCACAAATGCCCATCGAGCGCGTCGACGCGTTCTTGCGACGTCGACTGGACCACGACCCGCCAGCCGCGCTCCAGCGATTTCTCAAGCAACGGCGGCAAGACGTTTTCGAGCGCCATGTTTTGCAGATGGTAGAACAGGACTTCCGTCATCGCTTGGCTTCGTAATACTCCGCGACCAGCCGCTCCAGCAGGCGAACGCCAAAGCCCGAACCCCAGCTTTGATTGATTTCGGTTTTCGGGGCGCCCATCGCCGTTCCCGCGATATCAAGATGCGCCCACGGCGTGTCGTCGACGAAGCGCTGCAGGAACTGCGCGGCGGTGATCGATCCGCCGTTGCGGGTTCCGGTGTTCTTCATGTCCGCGAACTGCGAGTCGATCTGCTTGTCGTATTCCGGGCCGAGCGGCATGCGCCAGACCCGCTCGCCCGTCGCGAGCCCGACTTTGGTCAGCCGTTCGGCCAATTCGTCGTTGTTGGAAAACATTCCGGCGTATTCGGTGCCGAGCGCCACCATGATCGCGCCGGTCAGCGTCGCCAGATCGACCATGAATTTCGGCTTGAACTTCTTCGCCACGTACCAGAGCACGTCGGCCAGCACCAACCTTCCCTCGGCGTCGGTGTTGATGATCTCGATGGTCTGCCCCGACATCGACGTCACGATGTCGCCCGGGCGTTGCGCGTTGCCGTCGGGCATGTTCTCGACAATGCCGATGGCGCCGACCACATTGGCCTTGGCCTTCCGCGCGGCCAGCGCCTGCATCAGCCCAACGACGCAGGCGGCGCCACCCATGTCGCCCTTCATGTCCTCCATGCTGGCGGCACCCTTGATGGAAATGCCACCGGTATCGAAACAGACGCCCTTGCCGACAAAGGCAACCGGCTGCTCGCCGCGCTTGCCGCCATTCCAGCGCATGATCACGGTGCGGCCGGGCTGCGTCGACCCCTGGGCGACACCGAGCAGCGCGCCCATTCCAAGCTTCGTCATGGCCTTGACGTCGAGAATCTCCACGGCAACACCGAGCTTTCGCAGTTGGGCGGCCCGGCGGGCAAACTCCACCGGAAACAGCACATTGGGCGGCTCGTTGACGAGGTCGCGCGCGGTGATGACGCCATCGACGATGTGAGCGTCAGGGGCGAAGGCCTTTCGCGCAGCGGTCACATCATTGACGGCGAGCGAAATATCGGCGCGCAATGCGGCGTCCTCGCCGTCCTTCTTTTTGGTCTTGTAGCGGTCGAACTTGTAGGCGCGCAGCCGCAACCCAGATGCGACCGCGGCCGCCTGATCGGGCTTGATAGCCCCGTCGGGCAATTCCGCGATGATGGTCACGGCATTGTTGCCCGCACGCAGTTTGCCGGCCACCACGCCACCAAGCTTGAAAAAATCGTTGTCCTTGATCGCCGAGAGCTTGCCGGCACCGACCACGATCAGCCGCGAGGCCTTGAGACCCTCGGGCTCCGGAATATCGAGCGTGGACCCGCTCTTGCCCTTGAACTGGTAGGTTTCCGCCGCCCGTTTCACGATGTTGGCCGCGGCGCCCAGCGCTTTGCGGGTCGCCGCGCCGAACTTCAACGTGTCGTCACAGAACACCACCAAAATGGCGCCCGGGGCGGTGGAAAACGGGACGAAGCCGACCTTGACGGCGTCGGGCATAGGCAAATCCTCCAAAAATCAGGGCTGTCGCTGGTCGGGAACCCGCCGGGCGGTTTCGGAATGTTCTCTTCGGCGGTAGCTCACCTCCGTCAAGAGCACGTTCCCAGCCACTATGGCCTGTCAGCCGCTGCGCTGCCAAGCATTAGCGTGCCAAAAGGGCCACATCGGACGAATTATTAACCCTATCCTAAGGGTGCCTTGGCTCAGCCATTTTGTTGACGGATCAAAGGGATGGTACTGAGAGAGTGAGCGGCCTGGACGGACCGCGGCACGACCCAAGGGGTCCTGATTTCAGGATGGGTCGCTGGCTGCAGTTCCAGGTCGTGGGGGCGGGGATCGTGCGGTAGCGATGGGGTCGATCGACAAGTATATTTTTCGAACGACGCTGGCGTCGTTTGCGCTGGTTCTGGTTAGCCTCACAGGGGTGATCTGGATTACGCAGGCGTTGCGCGGCATCGACCTGATGACCAGCCAGGGTCAGACGATCATCACCTTTCTCGGCGTCACCAGTCTGGTGATTCCGGCGCTGGTGCTGGTCATCTCGCCGATCGCGCTGATGATCGCGATCTCGCACACCCTCAACAAGCTCGCCACGGACTCAGAGATCATCGTCATGAACGCCGCCGGCCTCTCGCCGCTCCGGCTGTTCCGCCCGTTTCTCTATGCCACCCTGGTGGTGGCGATCCTGGTTGCCTTTATCGCTGCCTATCTGGCCCCCGACGGCATGCGCCGCCTGAAGCAATGGGATGCCGAAATCACCGCGGATGTGCTGACCAACATTCTCCAGCCCGGCCGATTCGCCCAGCTCGATCAGAACCTGACCATCCGGATTCGAGAGCGGCAACCGGGCGGGCTGCTGGTCGGCATCTTTATCGATGACCGGCGCGATCCAAAGGAACGTGTCAGCATTGTCGCCGACCATGGAACGGTCGTGAAGAACGGGGATGGCTCGTTTCTGATCCTCGAGGACGGAAACCTCGAACGCTTCGAAGTCGGCAAGCACGATCCGGCGCTGGTCGCGTTCGGGCGATATGGATTCGATATGTCGAAATTCTCGAATCAGGGCCACGACGTCGCGTTGGGTATTCGCGAGCGCTACCTCTGGGAATTGCTCTCGCCGCCACCGGACGATCCGGTCTACATGCAGCTGCCCGGACAGTTTCGCGCCGAATTGCATGACCGTTTCATGGCGCCAATCTACCCGTTTGCTTTTGCAGCGCTGACCTTTGCCTTTCTCGGCGCGCCGCGCACCACGCGTCAGAGCCGCAACTTCTCGATCGGCGGTTCCATCCTCGCGGTGTTCGGACTGCGCATGGCGGGGTTTGCCTGCTCGGTCATGGCGATGAAATCGCCGCTCGCTCCGATCGTTCAGTACCTGATGCTGGCGACGGCCATCGGGGCAAGCCTCTGGATCATCATCGGCGGCGTCGTGATAGAACCACCGGCTGGACTGATGGAAACCATCAACAGATCGAACGCGCGTCTTTTGCGACTTTTTGGGCGGCCCGTCACGGCATGAGCATGGTGACCAACACGCTTGGGCGATATTTTGCCGGCCGCTTTGTGGTCTCGGCGCTGGGCGTTTTCGCCAGCATCTTCGTCCTGTTGGTGTTGGTCGACTACATCGAAATGGTCAGGAAGACGTCGGGGCTGGTGTCGGTATCCGCCATCACGGTGGCGGAGACGTCGCTGTTCCGCGTGCCGCAGCTGCTCGAAAAGATGATGCCGTTTTGCATTCTGATCGGGGCGATGACCTGCTATCTGGCACTGTCGCGGCGACTGGAGCTCGTGGTCGCGCGCGCCGCCGGCGTATCCGCGTGGCAGTTCATCGCGCCGGCGCTGGTAAGCGCGATCGTGCTCGGCATCCTGGCAACGACCGTCTACAATCCGATGTCCGCCAATTTGAGCGAACTCTCCAAGCGAATGGAGGCAGAGCTGTTCGGCTCCGCGCCGGGCGGCGGCATACAGGACGCATCCGGCTTCTGGATCAATCAGGTGAACAGCGATGGCCAGGTCATCATCAACGCGGCCCGAAGCGAGCAGCAGGGCATACGGCTGACCGGCCTGACGTTGTTCCGATTCGATACCAGCTATCAGTTCAAGGAGCGGATCGAAGCACGCGAGGCGACCCTTGAGGATGGACGCTGGGCGTTCAAATCGCTGCGCCGATTCTCCCTCGACGGACCTCCGGTGGACCAGGACAGTTGGTACCTCCCGACCAGCCTGACGCCCGCCCAGGTCCGCAACAGTTTCTCCACGCCGGAGACTGTGTCTTTTTGGCAACTCCCGAGCTATATCCGGTCCTCGGAAAGCTCCGGTTTCGCGACCGCCGGCTACCGCTTGCAGTACCACAAGCTTATCGCACAGCCGTTTTTATTGGCCGCAATGGTCATGCTGGCGGCCGCCGTCAGCCTGCGCTTCTTCCGTTTCGGCGGCGTGCAGAAGATGGTTTTGAGTGGCGTGGGTGCAGGCTTTCTGCTCTACGTTCTGTCGAAAGTAACTGAAGATTTGAGCAAGGCAGAGTTGATGCATCCGATCGCTTCGGCGTGGTTGCCCGTATGCGTGGGTGGCCTCACCGGCTTTTTGGCCTTGCTGTACCAGGAGGACGGGTAGTGGCCGTAGTCGCCGCCCGCCAGTGGAGGTCGCCTGCGTTCGGGCGGCGCATTTGCATGCGCCGTTATCGGGGCCGCTTGACCGCCGTTGGCGGACCCGTCCTTGCCCTGGTTTTCGCTTTCATGTTCGCCGCCGCGCTCGGCGTTGCGACAACGCCCCCCGCCTCAGCGCAGGGATTTACCTACAATCCGATCCCGCCCCGGCCGAAACCGCCGCGCGCTGCCAACGACGGACAGATGCTCGTCCAGGCGGTCGAGGTCGATTACGACTACAACAATTCGCGGGTCTCGGCGGTCGGCAACGTGCAGATGTTTTACAACGGCACCAGCGTCGAGGCCGACAAGGTCATCTACGATCAGAAGACCAAGCGGCTTCATGCCGAAGGCAACATCCGCATGACCGATGCGGACGGCAAGATTACCTACGCCGACATCATGGATTTGAGCGACGACTACCGCGACGGGTTCGTCGATTTGCTGCGCGTCGATACCGCGGACCAGACGCGAATGGCGGCGACGCGCGCGGAGCGCTCCACCGGCAACTACACGGTCTTCGAAAATGGCGTCTACACCGCCTGCGCCCCCTGCAGGGACGATCCGAAGAAGCCGCCATTGTGGCAGGTCAAGGGCGCGCGCATCATTCACGACCAGACCGAAAAGATGCTGTACTTCGAGAACGCGCAGCTGGAGTTTTTCGGCGTTCCGATGGCGTATCTGCCGTATTTTTCGACGCCCGATCCGACCGTGAAGCGGAAGACAGGGTTCTTGATGCCGAGCTACACCTCGGTTTCGACCTATGGATTCGGCGTTGAAACCCCGTTCTACTGGGCGATCGCTCCCGACTACGACGCGACCTTCAACCCGCGCTTCACGACCACGCAGGGCGTGCTGTTTCAGGGCGAATTCCGCCAGCGCCTGATCAATGGATCGTATCAAATCCGCGCCTATGGCATCGACCAACTCGACCCCGGAGCCTTTGCCGGCCAGCCCGGAGACCGCACCTTCCGCGGCGGGGTCGAAACCAAGGGCGATTTCACGCTGAACGATAAATGGGTTTGGGGTTGGGAAGGCGTCGCGCTCACCGACTATATGATGCTGTATGACTACAGGCTGGCCCAGTACAAGGATCCGGTTCAATCGTTTCTGACCTTGCCGACGGAAGCGGTTTCCCAGCTCTATCTGACCGGCGTCGGCAATCGCAGCTACTTCGACGCACGCGCGATCTACTATCTCAGCCTTTCCGGCCTTCAGTCTCAGGTGCCCGTCATTGCGCCGGTCGTCGACTATTCGAACGTGCTCAACTATTCGTTCCTGGGCGGAGAGGTCAGCTATAAGACGAACTTCACCAACCTGAACCGCGAAACCGCGGTTTTCGATCCGATCACGTCAGTCGCCGCCGCCGACGGCACATGCGTGTCATCAAATTCAGCCGATACGGCCAAGAGTATCGTGCCCGCGAACTGCCTGCTTCGGGGCATGCCCGGCACCTATGCGCGATTGACGGGCGAAGCGGATTGGCGCCGATCGTTCACCAATTCCTGGGGTGAAATCTGGACGCCGTTTGCCAGCATCCGCGCTGATGCGATCGACGCCGATATCTCGAACCAGCCGGGGGTTGCGAACTTTCTCCCCGTTGGCAACACGCAAGCCCTGCGCGTAATGCCCACGATCGGCCTCGAATATCGCTATCCCTTCATCAACGTTCAGCCCTGGGGCAGCACCACGGTCGAGCCGATCGCGCAGGTGATCATTCGTCCCAATGAACCCTATGCCGGCAAGCTTCCCAATGAAGACGCGCAGAGCCTGACCTTCGACACCAGCAATCTGTTCAGTGTCGACAAATTCTCGGGCTATGACCGCGTCGAAGGCGGCGGCCGCGCCAATGTTGGCGTGCAGACGACCACCCAATTCGACCGTGGCGGCTCCGTTACTGCGGTGTTCGGACAGTCCTATCAGCTGTTCGGCCTGAATTCCTACGCGGTAGCCGACATGACCAATACCGGGCTGGATTCCGGTCTGCAGACCCCGAAATCCGATTACGTCGCCAGCGTCGCCTATTCGCCGAACAGAACCTATACTTTCAGCACGCGTGCGCGATTCGACCAGGCGACCGGCAGCGTCCAGCGCTTCGAGGCTGAAGCCCGCGCCAACTTCGATCGCTGGTCGGTCAGCATGTTGTATGGCGACTACGCCGCTCAGCCAGAAATCGGATATTTGACGCGCCGCGAAGGTATTCTCGGCAGCGCTTCGGCCAAGCTGGCGGCGAACTGGGTGGTGACCGGATCCGCCCGTTGGGATCTGGTAGCGAACCAGCTCAACCAATATGTCATCGGCGCCGGCTATGTCGACGACTGCTTCGTGCTGGCCGTCAACTACGTCACCTCCTTCAACTACGCCACGACCACCTCGCCGGCGGTTCTTGGGCACGCTTATATGCTGCAGATCGGCCTGCGGACGCTTGCCACCACGGCTACGCAATAAACCCGGCGGCGACTCGCTACCGGAGGAAGAATTCCCGGTATGTCGCCGCTTCAATTGGAATCGTTTGATACAGCGAACATGATCATGACGACCACATCTCCTCATCGCCTGTCGCCTCGCATCCTGGTTTGTGTCGCGGCGCTGCTTTTGATGGGTTGCGGATCGCCGTTGCATGCGCAGACCGTCGCGGTCATGGTCAACGGCGAACCCATCACCAACTACGATATCGAACAGCGCAGCAAGCTGGACTTCCTGTCGACTCACAAACCCGCCGTGCGACAGCAGGTGATCGACGAACTGATCGATGAAAAGGTGAAGATCAAGGAAGGAAAGAAATTCGGCGTCGAGCCTACCGCTTCCGATATCGATCAGTCTTTTGCGGCGATGAGTTCGCGAATGCGGATCACGCCGGAGCAACTGACAAAATCCCTCGAAAGCCAGGGGATTCGGGCCGACACACTGAAGGACCGCATGAAGGCCGAGATGGTTTGGACCAGCCTGGTCCGCGGGCGATTCAAGGAGAGCCTTCAGGTCGGTGAAAAGGAAGTCGCCGCCGCCGTCCAGGAAAGCGGTACCGACGAGAAGCCGGAAGCCGAGAGCTTCGAATACAAGATGCAGCCGATCGTCTTGATCGTGCCGCGAGGATCCGCGCCGGCCGCCGTCGAGGCAAGGCAAAAGGAGGCCGAAGCCCTGCGCAGCCGCGTGCAAACCTGCGATGAGGCCAACGCTTTCTTCAAGTCCATGCAAAATGCCGCCATACGCGAGGCGGTGACCAAGACCTCGGCCGACATACCGCCGGTTCTTCGCCAAGTGCTCGACAGCACTCCGATCGGCCATTTGACCCCGCCCGAGATCACCAAGCAGGGCGTGGAGATGGTTGCGCTGTGCGGGAGGAAGCCGACCACCGTCGATACGCCGAAAAAGAAGGAAATCCGGGACAAGATGTACGCCGAGAAATACGAGGCGAAGTCGAAATGGTATCTGCAGGAATGCCGCAAAGCCGCGATGATCGAATACCGTTGACGCATGGCCAAGCCCCTCGCGCTGACCTCAGGCGAACCTGCGGGTATCGGACCCGACATCACCATCCAGGCGTGGCTGCGCCGCGATGAGCTGAAGCTCCCGGCGTTCTACCTGCTCGGCGATCGCGACTTCCTTGGTAGCCGGGCGAAGGCGCTCGGATTGAAGGTCAAGCTCGCCGACGTTCGCGCCGAAGATGCCCTCGCTACGTTCGCAGACGCCTTGCCGGTCGTCGCCACCGGCCATCCTGCGACGGCGCGGCCCGGTCAACCCGACAACACCAGCGCGGATGCCGCCATGGCCTCGATTCGTCAGGCGGTCGGCGATGTCATCGCCGGACGGGCCAGCGCGGTTGTCACCAATCCGATTGCCAAGAGCGTTCTGTACCGCGCCGGATTCCGGCATCCCGGCCATACCGAATTTCTCGCCGAACTCGCGACGTCCGAAGGACATACGCCGCAGCCGGTGATGATGCTGTGGTCCCCTGCCCTCGTCGTCGTGCCGGTGACGATTCACCTTTCGCTGCGTGATGCGATCGAGCGGCTGTCGACCGACCTGATCGTGACGACAGTTCGCATCGCGGTGGCGGCTTTGAAAGCCCGCTTCGGCCTCGCCTGTCCGCGCCTCGCGGTATCCGGCCTCAATCCGCATGCCGGCGAAGACGGCTCGCTCGGCACCGAGGACCAGAGGATCGTAGCACCGGCCATCGAAATCCTGCGCGGCGACGGCATCGAAATCAAAGGGCCGCTGCCGGCCGACACCATGTTCCACGATGCCGCCCGCAAAACCTATGACTGCGCGATCTGCATGTATCACGATCAGGCACTGATTCCGGTCAAGACGCTGGCATTCGACGAGGCCGTCAACGTCACGCTGGGATTGCCGTTCATTCGCACCTCGCCCGATCACGGCACGGCCTTCGACATTGCCGGCACCGGCCGGGCCGATCCGTCGAGCCTGATCGCGGCATTGCGGCTGGCCGCCCGCATGGCGGCGACCCCGCCGGCATGAGCGCGATCGACGACCTTCCGCCGCTTCGCGAGGTCATTCGCCAGCACGCCCTGTCGGCCCGCAAATCGCTGGGCCAGAATTTCTTGCTCGACCTCAACCTCACCGCGCGGATCGCGCGCGCCGCGGGCTCGCTCGAAGATGCTACCGTGATCGAGATCGGCCCCGGTCCCGGCGGGCTGACGCGCGCGCTGCTGGCGTTGGGCGCGCGGCGCGTCATCGCCGTAGAACGCGACCAGCGGGCGCTGGCGGCGCTTGAAGAGATCTCGAGGCGTTACCCGGGGCGGCTGGAGATCATCTGCGCCGACGCCCAGCATTTCGATCCACGGCCGCTGCTCGGCGGTACGCCTGCGAAAATCGTTGCCAACCTGCCCTACAACATCGCGACCGCGCTGTTGATCGACTGGCTGTCGATCGAGCCATGGCCGCCCTGGTACGACATGATGGTGCTGATGTTTCAGCGCGAAGTCGCGGAGCGGATCGTCGCCCGCGAAAACGATGAAGCCTATGGGCGGCTCGGCGTGCTCGCGAACTGGCGTGCCGAGACAAAAATCCTGTTCGACATTTCTCCGGCCGCCTTCGTGCCGCAGCCCAAGGTCACCTCGTCTGTGGTGCGCCTGGTGCCCCGCGGCGCGCCGGAGCCGTGCGACCGCCGCGCGCTGGAACAGGTTGCGGCGGCGGCGTTCGGTCAGCGGCGAAAAATGCTGCGGCAAAGTCTCAAATCGCTGGCGGTCGATCCGGCCCGGCTCGCGGCGGCAGCGCAGGTCGATTTGACCCGGCGCGCCGAGACCGTTCCGGTCAGCGGTTTTGTTGCCATGGCGCGCGAATTGACCGATATACGAACACAAAAGTGAACGTGCTGTAAGGAGAAACCACCATGGCGCTCATGCGTCGTCAGTCACTCGTCAAATTCGATGCGCCGTTGTGTGAAACCATCGTCGAGACGCCGAAGCCGCTGGCCAGGGAAGTCCTGGTCCGGATCGAACGTTGCGGGCTGTGCCATTCCGACCTGCATATCCAGGACGGTTATGCCGACCTCGGCGGCGGCAAGAAGCTTGATACCACCCGTGGCATGGTTCTGCCGTTCACGCTCGGACACGAGATTGCCGGGATCGTCGAGGAAGTCGGCCCGGACGTTTCGAAGGACCTGATCGGTTCGAGGAAAGCGGTGTTCCCGTGGATCGGTTGCGGACAGTGCCGCGACTGCCTGAACGGTGATGAGAATCTCTGCGTCAAGCAGCGTTTTCTCGGCGTCGCCATCGACGGAGGTTTCGCCAGCCATGTGCTGGTGCCGGACGCCAAATACCTGCTGGATTACGATCCCTTGCCGGTCAATCAGGCGGCGACCCTGATGTGCTCGGGTGTGACCGCCTATGGCGCGCTGAAACGCCTGGTCGACCGGCCGCGGCAGCGCAATCTCCTGCTGATCGGCCTCGGCGGCGTCGGCATGATGGGGCTTTCTTTCGCGCAAGCCATGTTCGAGCAGAAGATCTCGGTGGCGGATCTGAGCCCGGCTGCGCGCGAGGCGGCATTGAAGAACGGCGCGGCGGACGCTTACGATCCTTCCGAGGCCGATGTGGTCAAGCGCATCATCCGGGAAACCGGAGGCGGGTTCGACGAGATCGTCGATTTTGCCGGCAACGAGAAATCGATGGCCTTTGCGGTTGCCGTGCTGGCGCGCGGCGGCAAGATCGTGGTCTCCGGATTGATGGGCGGCAATTTCAGCCTGCCCATGGTACAGTGGATCTACAAGCGGATGACGATCGAGGGCTTCATGGTCGGAACCTTGGCCGAAGCGCATGAACTGATGGCGCTCGCGCGCGCCGGCAAGATCAAGCCGACGCCGATGAAAGAGGAACCGATGGGCGACGTCCAGAAATGGATCGACGAGTTGCGGGCCGGCAAAGTCGTAGGGCGCATCGTGCTGAAAAACTGAGGCGGAGCAGCTCGCAAGCCTCGCCAAAAGAGGCAGAGCGCCACGTAAGCCTCGCCTGGACAGGGAGGACTCTGATGGCCTTGAGGAATCGTTCGGCGCTGGGCGCTTTGGCGGCGCTGATACTTGGCTTCGCCGCGACGCCGGCTTTGGCCCAGAAACAGTACGGCCCCGGCGTCACCGACACCGAAATCAAGATCGGCACCACCACGCCGTATAGCGGCCCGGCGTCGGCCTATTCGGCGGGCGCGGTCTCCGCTACCGCCTATTTCACGATGATCAACGAACAAGGCGGCGTGAACGGCCGCAAGATCAATTTCATCAGCCTTGACGACGCCTATAGCCCGCCGAAAACGGTGGAGCAGATCAGACGCCTCGTCGAAAGCGACGAGGTCCTGTTTCTGGTCAATCCCGTGGGCACCGCGACCAACATGGCCGTGCTCAAATACGTCAACCAGAAAAAAGTGCCGCACCTTTTCATCGGCTCGGGCGCAACGATCTTCAATGACCCCGAACATTATCCGTGGACGATGAGCTGGACACCGCATTACGCGTCGGAAGGCGAGATCTACGCCAAGTACATCCTTTCGGTGAAGCCTGACGCCAAGATCGCCATCCTGTCGCAGAACGACGATCTCGGCCGCGACTACCTGCTCGGAATCAAGCGCGGGCTCGGCGACAAGGCTTCTACAATGATCGTGGCATCGCTGACTTACAACACCAGCGACCCGACCGTCGATTCCCAGGTGGTTTCGCTGAAGGCTTCGGGCGCCGACGTGTTTTTCATCCTCGCGGTACCCAAATTCTCCGCGCAGGCCATTCGCAAGGCCTACGACATCGACTGGCATCCGCAGGAATTCGTCGACAGCGTCGGCTCATCGATTGCCGGCGCGATCAGGCCGGCCGGGTTTGAAGCCGCCAAGGGCATCATCTCCGCGGCCTATCAAAAAGATCCGGCGGACCCGCAGTGGAAAGCCGATCCGGCCATGAAGGCCTGGAACGTGTGGATGGACAAGTACAACCCACATGTCGACAAGAGCGATTACTATGCGCCTTACGGCTACAATATCGGTTTCGCCGTGGTGCAGATCCTCAAGCAGTGCGGCGATAATCTCACGCGCGAGAATATCATGAAGCAGGCCTCTCATCTGGATATGGAACTGCCGTTACTGCTGCCCGGGATCCGCCTCAATACCACCCCGGCGGATCTGCGTCCGATCAAGCAGATGCGCCTGGTGCGCTTCGACGGCGAGCGCTACGTGCTGTTCAGCGACGTGCTCGCGAGCGAGTAACGTCGCTTTGCCAAAAAAGTTACGGCGCTTTTTCGTCATTTCCCAGGCCACCAGCGGGCTCTCGCGGTGTGACTGCCGAGCCTAAATTAAGCCCTACCCCCTCCGGAATTGCGGCTCATTGCGACCCAAGTTTTTGCGGAGATTTGGGGCGTGAAATGTCGCGTAGCGTTCCCGGAGCTGCACATGCCAAAGCGAACCGCGAAATTCGTGTCTGCAATCTTCGCCAGCTTTCTTGCCTCCGCTCCGCTCGCAGCCCAATCGGTCGGCGCGCCGCCTGCGGCCGACGACTGCCTATCGGGTCCGAAGGGTCAAACGCCTGCGGGCGGCCACTGGTATTACCGCGTCGAGCGCGTCACCAAACGCCATTGCTGGTATCTCGGCGACGAGCGCGAAAAGCCTTCGCAAACCGCCGCATCGGATCCCGCGCAAGCCGCCGCACCGGATCCCACGCAAACCGCCGCACCGAATCCCGCTCCAGCCGCTCCGGTTCTATCCGCGAAGCCGACTGTAAAAACAGAAACATCGATAGCGGACGCTCGCGCTGAACTGCCCGCGCAGTCGCCCGTCGAATCGCCGCGCCGCGACAATAGGCTGACGCAGGCGATGCCGGCGAACGCGGCGGTCATGCCCAACAACGGGACCACCAGCACGGGGGATAAGGCGACGCAGCCATCGATCGTCGCGTCGCGCTGGCCGCAATCGTCGGGTGACAATCCCCCGACCGACGTAGCGGCAAACCAGGTAGCGGCAAACCAGCCCGATCCCGCCGCCCCCGTGAGCCCACCCTCACGAAGTCAGCCATCATCGGTCCTGGCCGCCGAACCGTTCGCGGCGGCAGACGCGTCATCGGCGACGCCGACCTATTCGGTGCAGATGCTGCTGGCCGCGATCATCGCCGCGCTGGCGTTGGCCGGCGTCATCGGAGGCATCATCTTCAAGTTCGGCCGTGCACGACGTCCCAAACAGGCCAGGATTCGCGAGGGTCGCGGCGCGATTTGGGAACGGGCAAATATCGATGACAGGACGCCGTCGGCCGAGCCAGCAGCGCGTGCTCTCGGGCGCCGTCCCGAGTTCGCCCGCGACCTTCGTCAAGCCAATGACCGGGACGACAGGGTTGCGGAATTCTACTCGGAAATACGCAAGCTGACCCCGCGCTGAGGCCTCGCTACTTCTCCAGCTGCCGCTGCAATTCCCGCACGAACGTCGTCAAACCCGTACGGCGTTCGCGTTTCAGCCGCTCGGCCTTCAGGATCGACCGCACTTCGCCAAACGCTTCATCGATATCGTAATTGATCACGATGTAGTCGTACTCCGCCCAATGGCTCATTTCATGGCTGGCGCGGCTCATCCGTCCCCGGATGACCTCATCGGAATCCTGCGCACGGGAGTGCAGGCGTTTTTCCAGGTCGGCGGCGGACGGCGGCAGGATGAACACGCTGACGACGTCGGCCCGCGCCTTTTCCCGCAATTGCTGGGTGCCCTGCCAGTCGATGTCGAACAATACGTCCTGCCCTGCCGACAACGCCATTTCGACCGGCGCACGCGGCGTGCCGTAGCGATTGCTGAACACGGTGGCCCATTCGAGCAACTCGTTTCGCTTGACCATCTGTTCGAATTTGGATTTGTCGACAAACGAATAGTCGCGGCCGTCGACTTCGCCGGGCCGCATCGGCCGCGTGGTCGCGGATACCGACATCTTCAGGCCGGGCATCCGCTCGATCAGCAGCCGCGACAGTGTGGTCTTCCCCGCGCCCGACGGCGACGACAGCACGAACATCAGTCCGCGCCGCTCAACCCCATCGAAGCCGTGGCCGCCAGCCGTCATGTCTCACTCCAGATTCTGAACCTGCTCGCGGAATTGCTCGACCACGTTCTTCATTTCGAGGCCAGTGTTGGTCAATTCGAGATCGTTCGACTTGGAGCAGCAGGTATTGACCTCTCGGTTGAACTCCTGCGCCAGGAAATCGAGCCGCCGTCCGACCGGACCGCCCTTGCCGATCATCTCGCGGGCCTGCGAGATGTGCGAAGCAATGCGATCGAGTTCTTCGCGAATGTCGGCCTTCGCCGCGATCATGATCGCTTCCTGACTGAGCCGATCCGGATCGAAGCGATCGGACGATTCGAGCAGTGCCGCGATCTGCTCGGCAAGCCGCGCCTTGATCGCATCGGGCTTGCGGCCGGGAGCGGCCTCTGCCCTCTTCGCCAGCAGCTCGATCTCGTCCATGCGCTGTGAAAGAACCTGCCCGAGCGTCAGGCCCTCGCGCTGACGCATTGCAACGAGATCCGAGAGCGCCTGGTCGAACGCCGCCGCGGCGGCGGCCTTCGCGGCCTTGTCTTCGGCCCCGTCGCTTTCCGGCTCGACCACCTCGATGACGCCCTTGATCCCCAACAGCCCATCGATGCTCGGCGCCACCGCATCGATCTTGCCGGCGAGAACCCCGGCCACCTTTACGATCGACGCCAGCACCTCTTCATTGATGCGGATCGTCGAGGCCGAGCTGGCACGCTTGACGTTCAGATTGGCGTACACCGTGCCCCGTGACAGCACCTCGCCGGCGCGTTTCTTGGCGAAGGCTTCGAGTTCGTCCCATCCAGGCGGCAGCCGCATGCGCAGGTCGAAGCCTTTGGCGTTGACCGACTTCAATTCCCATTCGAACACATAGGGTCCGCTGGCGCCGTGGCTTCGGGCAAAGCCGGTCATGCTCGACAACGCCATCGTGTGAATTTCTCCGGCAGATACGGGTGTGAGATTCGCCAGCAACGAACTGCGCGAGCTTAGCGTGTATTGCGCAAAAGTGGATAACGGTTTTGCGAATGGAATACCTGCAAGTGACGCGTTGGGCGCGCTTTCGGGCAAAAATGTAATTCGGTTCCGGTTCGCCGCGGGCCTACCTGCGCTATCGCTGAATCACCGGAGGCGTCGTCGTCGATTGTGCCGCGCCCTGCCGGCCCGGGGCGCTGCGGGCGGGCTTTTTGGCCGGGGCCGGCTTTGGCGTCGTGGCGGTCGGAGTGGGGTCGGCCGGCGCGGCCGCCGCGGGCGGCGGGGGATCGTCAGCCGGCTCGACCGTGTCGTTCTGAATCTGCTTTTCCATGGTCCGCAATTTGGCGACGTTTTTCTGATGCTGGTCGTACGAGTTGCTGAACGCATGGCCGCCGCTGCCGTCGGCGACGAAGTACAGATCGCGCGTGCGCGCCGGATTGGCGGCGGCTTCCAGCGAGGCGCGGCCGGGATTGGCGATCGGCCCCGGCGGCAGGCCCTCAACCACATAGGTATTGTAAGGCGACGGCTGCTGGATTTCAGAGCGCTTGATCGGCCGGCCTAGCGTCCCCTTGCCGCCGACAAGCCCATAGATGATGGTCGGATCGGACTGCAGCTTTATCTTCTGCCGCAGCCGGTTGACGAACACCGCAGCGACACGGCTGCGCTCGTCCGGCTTGCCGGTTTCCTTCTCGACGAGCGAGGCCAGCGTCACCAACTGTTCCGGCGTCTTGATCGGAATATCCGGGCTGCGGCGTTCCCAGATTTCCGCCAGCACCCGCTTCTGGGCCTGCTGCATGCGCGCAATCACCTGGTCGCGCGTGGTGCCGCGCGGGAATTTGTAGGTTTCCGGCAGCAACGTGCCTTCGCGTGGCACCTCCTTGACCGTGCCCGCAAAAATATCGTTGTCCGTAAGTCGGGCCACGATCTGTTCGGAGGTCAGGCCTTCGGGAATCGTGACGGCGTGCTGGACCACCTTGCCTTCGACCATGGTGCCGATCACATCGCGCAGACTGGCGTTCTTCTGGAACGAGTATTCGCCGGGCTTGAGTTCGGAGCGCGCCTTCAGCGCAAAGACGCTGCCGATGAACGCCCAGCGATTGTTATCGATCACGCCCTCACGCTGCAGGACATCGGCGATATCGGTCATTCCCGCGCGCGCCGGAATGTTGACGACCTTGTCCTCCTGCAACGGGCCCGGGGCCTCGATCTTCTGTTTGCCGTAGATGTATGCGCCGCCCACGCCGATCATCAGAACCAGGACGATGGTGATGACGGCATTGCCTACCACGACGAACGGATTGCGGGCGCGCTCGGACCGCTTTGGCGGCGGCGGGACCTGCTCGGGCTCCAGCGCGGCGCGCGGGCTCCGTGGCGAAATGGGCGGCCTCTCACTCATCGATGCAACCTGAATCCTGTCGGTTCAATCGCGGCCTCGCGAAATTGCCGCAGCGGCCGAAGTCTACGCCCATCTCTAGGATTTATCACCGAATGCGGCGAAACGGTGGAGTCCTCTTGATACCGGCGTCAGTTGGCCACGCGCTGCACGATCACGGATGCGTTGGTGCCTCCGAAGCCGAATGAATTGGATAACGCGACGTTGATTTCGCGTTTGCGCGGCGCCTTCGGCACCAGATCGATCGCCGTTTCCACCGATGGGTTGTCAAGATTGATGGTCGGCGGGGCGATGTTGTCGCGAATCGCCAGGATGCTGAAAATAGTCTCGACCGCCCCCGCGGCGCCGAGCAGGTGCCCTGTCGACGATTTGGTCGACGACATTGAAACCCTGGAAGCGGCATTGCCCAGCAGCCGCTCCACCGCACCGAGTTCGATTTCGTCACCGACCTGGGTCGAGGTACCGTGCGCATTGATGTAGTCGATATCGGAGGAAATGATCCCTGCACGCTTCATGGCGGCGCTCATGCTGCGAAACGCGCCATCGCCGTCCGGCGACGGAGACGTGATGTGATAGGCGTCGCCGGATAGGCCGTAACCGATCACTTCCGCATAGATTCTCGCGCCTCGCGCCTTCGCGTGCTCGTATTCCTCAAGCACCACGATGCCCGCGCCTTCCCCCATCACGAAGCCGTCGCGATCCCTGTCGTAGGGGCGCGAGGCTCTTTCCGGAGTATCGTTGAAGCCGGTCGACAATGCGCGAGAGGCGCAAAATCCCGCCATCGACAGCCGGCAAATCGGGGATTCCGTTCCGCCCGCCAACATCACGTCGGCATCGCCCAGCGCGATCAGCCGGCTTGCGTCGCCGATCGCATGTGCACCGGTCGAACAGGCCGTCACCACGGAATGATTGGGACCCTTGAGGCCGTGCTCAATCGACACGTAACCCGAGGCAAGATTGATCAGGCGGCCGGGAATGAAGAATGGCGACACCTTGCGCGGTCCGCGCTCCTTGAGGAGCAGCGCGGTATCGGCAATGCCGGACAGGCCGCCGATCCCCGAGCCGATCATGGTGCCGGTGGCGCACCGGTCATCTTCAGTCGAGGGATGCCAATCGGCATCATCGAGCGCCTGACGCGCCGCACACATCGCAAAAACGATGAAATCGTCGACCTTGCGCTGGTCCTTCGGCTCCATCCACTGGTCGGGATTGAATGTGCCGTCGGTGCCATCGCCCCTCGGAATCACGCAGGCGATCCGGCTGGTCAGATCGGAGACGTCAAACGTATCGATCCTTTTGGCACCGCTCTCGCTGTTGAGGATGCGCTTCCAGGTCGTTTCAACGCCACAGCCGAGTGGCGACACCATGCCGAGGCCCGTGACGACAACCCGCCTCATATCCAGCACTCCAGCCCACGATTCACGGCCGACAACAAGAAACCGGTGGACCGTTCATCCACGGCCCGTCCGGTTTTGTCAGCACCGCGCGGGGGCGTCAGCTCTTCGCGTTCTTTTCGAGAAATTTTGTGGCGTCGCCAACGGTCAAAATCGTTTCCGCGGCGTCGTCGGGAATTTCGCAACCGAACTCTTCTTCGAACGCCATCACGAGCTCGACGGTATCGAGGCTGTCAGCGCCGAGGTCGTCAATGAAGCTCGCGTTGTCGACCACCTTTTCGGGTTCGACACCAAGGTGTTCGACCACGATCTTCTTAACTCGCTCGCCAATCTCACTCATCGTTCAACCTCGTGCTTGTTCCCATTAGACCCGACCCAAGGACGATACGAACCGTCTTGGTCGTTAAACTTTCCTTCGCAATCGCGCATAGTCTTGATTTGGCCCCGTCAAACCCCAAGGCCCGGCGAACGACGACAGGCTCCCCACCGCCAATATACAGGGATTCAAAATCCTGCAATGGCGTTCTTTGCCCATCCGTTGGTGGTTCGGTTATCATACTTCCCAAGCCTTGACTACAAGCCTCAATCGGCCATCGGAAACGGATTGTTGCCCCGCCGAAGGGACCGGCAAACCGCCTCAAACCATGGCCATTCCACCATTGACATGAATCGTCTGCCCGGTGACGTAAGCCGCTTCATTTGAACTCAGATAGACCGCCGCCGCCGCGATTTCATCGGATGTTCCGAGCCGCCCTGCAGGAACTTTTGAGAGAATCGTTTCGCGCTGCTTGTCGTTCAAAGCATCCGTCATCGGCGTCTTGATAAATCCCGGGGCGATGCAATTGGCGGTGACGTTGCGCTTGGCATATTCCGCCCCCAGCGTCTTGATCATGCCGATCAGTCCGGCTTTCGACGCCGTGTAATTGCCCTGGCCCGGATTGCCGGTAACGGCGACCACGGAGGTGATCGCGACAATGCGGCCGAACCGCTTGCGCATCATCAGCCTGGTCGCGGCCCGCGCCAGCCGGAAGGTCGCCGTCAGATTGACCTTGATGACCTCGTCCCAGTCCTCGTCGCGCAGTTGCACGAACAGATTGTCCCGGGTGATGCCGGCGTTGGCGACGAGAATATCGACCTGGCCCATGGCCTGTTCCGCCGACGGCACCAGCGCCTCCACCTCGGTGACGTCGGAGAGATTGCACGGCAGCACATGGACCCGCTCGCCCAGTCTGCCGGCAAGCGTGTCCAGTACCTCGCGCCGGGTCCCGGAAATCGCCACCGTCGCGCCTTGTGCGTGCAGGGCCTGCGCGATCGCGCCACCGATGCCGCCGGTCGCGCCGGTGACGAGCGCCGTCCTGCCAGTCAGATCGAACATCAACTTCTCCTCTCGGCCGCCTAGCCCGAATGTACAGCCGCGATCGCGTCTTTTGCGGCGGCAATATCGCCGGGACCGCCGACTGAAATCCCGATCGCGCCATCGGCGATGCGCTTGACCAACCCGCTCAGCACCTTGCCGGCGCCGATTTCGAAGAACCTGACGACCCCGTGACTTGCCATGTAAGCCACCGATTCGCGCCAGCGCACGGTCCCCGTGACCTGTTCGATCAGGCGACGGCGGATCTCCTCCGGGTCGCTAATCGGCGCAGCCAGCACGTTCGACACCAGCGGCGAGACCGGCCACTTGATGGTGACACCGGCAAGCGCCTCCGCCATCGCGTCGGCCGCGGGCTGCATCAGCCGGCAATGGAATGGCGCCGACACCGGCAGCAGCATCGCGCGCCTGGCGCCCTTGGTCTTGGCAATCTCGAGCGCGCGCTCGACGGCCGCCTTGTCGCCGGAGACCACGACCTGCCCGGCGCCATTGTCGTTGGCGGCCTCGCAGACCTGGCCCTGGGCGGCCTCGTTGGCGACGGCCACCGCGGTCTCATAGTCGAGGCCAAGCAGAGCAGCCATGGCGCCGACACCCACCGGCACCGCCTTCTGCATGGCAAGGCCGCGGGTGCGCAACAGTCGCGCGCTATCGCTGATGCTGAGACCGCCGGCGGCGGCCAGCGCGGAGTATTCGCCAAGCGAATGTCCGGCGACAAACGCGGCGTCCTTCGCGACCGAGAATCCGGCTTCGGTTTCAAGCACCCGCAGGGTGGCGAGCGAGACCGCCATCAGCGCCGGCTGGGCATTCTCGGTGAGCTGCAGGGTTTCGGCCGGACCGTCCCAGATAATGGACGTCAGCTTTTCGCCGAGCGCCGCATCGACCTCGTCGAACACGGCGCGGGCGGCCGGAAAAGCCTCCGCCAGGGCCTTTCCCATGCCGACCGCCTGGGAGCCCTGCCCCGGAAAAGTGAATGCTGCCGTCATCAATACCCCTGGATGCCGTGGGAAAATCCCTCAATTCGGACGGAAAGACACCGCAGGAGACGGTCGTGTCAAGCGCTGCTGGTTCCGAACCCTCCGATGGGGGACTCGGATCGGGTCGCTTTCCCTTGCCATTGCCCGCAAAATCCGTATAAACCGCGCCATCCGTGGATCCCGGCCGGGAGCTGAACGGACGGTCTCAGCAATTTCACCTTATCGGCGATGTTGATGTGGCAGGGCCAGTCGGTCCGTCGTCCCGTGCTTCCGCCTTCTGAGCATATCGAGTCCTTTCCGGAGGGTTCGAAGGGCTTGCCGCCGGGAGCCGCGCCAACATTGGAAAGGACACCCATGCCTCTTTATGAGCATGTTTTTCTCGCGCGTCAGGATGCGAGCACCCAGCAGGTCGAAGAACTGACCACCCAGATGACCGGCATCGTCGAGCAACTCGGCGGCAAGGTCGTGAAGATGGAAAACTGGGGCGTACGTTCCCTGACCTATCGGATGAACAAGAATCGCAAGGCGCATTTCGTGCTGCTCAATATCGACGGCCCGTCGGCGGCGGTCGCCGAGATCGAGCGGCAGGAGCGGATCAGCGAAGACGTGATCCGCTATCTCACCGTTCGCGTCGATGAGCACGAGGAAGGCCCCTCGGCGATGATGCGCAAGGCCGACCGCGATCGCGATCGCGACGACCGTGGCGGCGGTTTCCGTGGCGACCGCGAAGGCGGATTCCGCGGCGATCGCGATGGTGGCGGCTACCGCGGCGACCGTGGTCCGCGACGTCCGCGCGAAGACGCCGAAGCAGTGGTTGAGGAGTAAGAATCATGGCTGAAGCTGGTGCACGCCGTCCGTTTTTCCGCCGCCGCAAGACCTGCCCGTTCACGGGTCCGAACGCGCCGAAGATCGACTACAAGGATTCCAAGCTGCTGATGCGTTACGTCTCCGAGCGCGGCAAGATCGTGCCGAGCCGCATCACTGCCGTCTCCGCCAAGAAGCAGCGTGAGCTCGCGCGCGCCATCAAGCGCGCGCGTTTCCTCGGTCTGCTGCCTTACGTGATCAGGTAAAAACCTCTTCGATCCGCGGCGTTGTCGCCGCGGATCGGAATCTTCATAAGGCTTCCGGGTCGTCCGGCAGCCGATGGTTGGGGTTCACAAGACCTCTAACCGCTCGAAAGGAGCGGGACAGCTGATGATCGCGATCGTTCTCATAGCCATAGCAGCCGGCTGCGCCTCCGCGCTGATGTTCGCCTCGATCATCTCGGGCGCGCTGATCTCGGTGCTGCTGTTTTATCTGGCGCCGCTGCCGCTGATGGTCGCGGCGCTGGCATGGGGACCGCTCTGCGCCACCATCGGCGGCATCGCCGCGGCCACGGGTCTCGGCGCGATCTTCGGCATTCCCTACTGCATCGCCTTTGCCGTCTCGGTCGCGCTGCCCGCCTGGTGGCTGGGCCATCTCGCGCTGCTGGGCCGGCCCATCGCCAACGGCGTCCCGTCCGGCAACGGCGCGTCGCCGGTTGCGCCCGATCTGGAATGGTATCCGGTTGGCCGAATTCTGGCCTGGATCGCGGGCTTTGCCGCGTTGACGACGATGGCCGCCCTGCTCACGCTCGGCAGGGACGCGACAGCGATCAGCGCAGCACTGCGGCGCGGCCTGTTGCTGATCCTCGGCCCGCGCGATGCGGGGTCGACCGGCGAGATCGAACAATGGGTCGATGCTCTCGTGATCATCGCACCGGCTTCGGCGGCCGTGGTAGCCATGATGACGCTGACGCTCAACCTCTGGCTTGCCGCCAAAATCACGGCGACATCAGGACGATTGCACCGCCCGCGGCCCGACCTGAAAAGCGTCGATCTGCCGCCGATGACGCTGGCCGCATTGTCTGTTGCGATCGCATTCTGCTTTGCCGGCGGACTGCTCGCGATCCTTGCGCAGATCGTCGCCGCGGTCTTGATGACGGCTTACGCGCTTGCCGGCTTCGCGGTGTTGCATACGTTGACGCTGGCATTGAAAAGCCGCGCGCTCTGGCTCGGCTGCACCTACGCCATCGTCGCGGTGTTCCTCTGGCCGGTCCTGGCGATGGTGGTTCTCGGGCTAGCCGATGCGATTTTCGGATTTCGCAAGCGTTATCTGCAAGGGAGGCCGCCGCCCCTCCCCGCCGCCTGAATTGCACGCTTCATTTCAACGATCTCAACCCTCATCACTCAAACGGAGAACGAATATGGAAGTCATTTTGCTGGAACGCGTCGCCAAACTCGGTCAGATGGGCGAAGTCGTTCGCGTCAAGGATGGATATGCCCGCAATTACCTTTTGAAGCGCGGCAAGGCGCTCCGCGCCACCACGGATAATCGCGCCAGGTTCGATGGCATGAAGGCCGAACTCGAAGCCCGCAACCTGCAGGCCAAGGGCGAGGCAACCAAGGTCGCGGAAAAGATCGACGGCCGCAACGTCGTGGTGCTGCGTCAGGCCTCCGAGACCGGTCAGTTGTTCGGATCGGTGACCGTCCGCGACATTATCGCATCGTTCGAGAGCGACGGCGTCATCATCAGCCGTGGCCAGGTCATGCTGGACGCGCCGATCAAGACCATCGGCAAACACAAGATCGCCATCGCCGTGCACCCGGAGGTCGAGGTCGGCGTCACCGTGACGGTCGCGCGCAGTGCCGATGAGGCCGAGCGCATCAATCGCGGCGAGGACATCTCCAGCCGCCAGGAAGATCAGGACGCGGCCGCCGAAGCGCTGGCCGCCGCCGGCGAATTCTTCGACCCGGAAGCCCGCCGCGACGAGGAGCCCGAGGCAGAGGCGGCTTCCGAGAAGTAACGCCGCTGCAGGTGACATCAAAGCGAACCGACCCAGGCCCGCCCTAACGGCGGGCCTGGGATTTTTATCGACGCCTCTTGCCGAAAATCGCCACCGGCCGCCGGCCTGGACCTTCGCTGGCGCAAAAGCCTATTTGGAGATCGGCGGCCCCGGCGGTCCCGCCGGGGCAACGGGCGCCGGCGGCGGCACCGAAACCGTCTCGGCCGGGGGCGCAGCCTGCACGGCAGGTGCTGAACGCGTCGCGGCCGGCTCCGGCGTCGCACCGGAGACCGCTGCGGATACCGCCGGGGAAGCCGACGGCGCGGGAGTCACGGGAGGAACCGGATCAGCCCGCAGTGCCGGCGTCGAGCCGCTGCCGGTCTCCTTCGGGGCCTCGATCTTGGCGGATTCGGACTTGGTCGGTTCGGGCTTGGTGGGCTCAGACCTGGTCGATTCAGACTTGGCCGATTCAGGCATGCCGGATTCAGCCTTGCCGGATTCAGATTTGCCGGTTTCAGGCTTGGCCTCGCCGGCAGGCTTGCCGCCCTCGGGCTTGTTGCCTTCGTCCTTGGCGGTCTCGCTCTTGGGGGGTTCACTCTTGGGCTTGTCGTCCGTCGCCGTTTCGCCCTTCGGAGGCTCTTCCTTGGCGGCGTCGGTTTTGACGGAATCCGTTTTCGGCGATTCTTCGCCGCCGGGTTTGCCCCTCCTGGTCAGCTTCTGCCGGGCGGTCAATTTGCGGCCATCGGGGCCACGCTCATTCGCCGTCTGCGCCGGAGCTTGCCCTTCCGCAGCCGGTTTCGTGCCGTCCGGCGCCTCCCCCGGCCGGGCGAGCCGCTTGGTGTTGCGGCCCTTTCGTCCGGGCTCGGCTTGCGCGGGAAGTCCGTCGGCATCGGGTTTGGCGGCCTCGCGCGGTGCAGCCTCGGGCGGGGCCGCCTCTTGCGGCGGCTCGCCGGCGCGCAGGCGCCGGCCATGGCGGTCCACCTGCTCGGGCGGACCGGAGGGCCTGGCGTCCGATTTCGCGTCCTTGGCCGGCTTGGACTGGGCGCCGCCATAGCGCGTATCGGCCGCGCCATTGGAAATCAGATAGGCTGACAGCAGCGAGGCCATATCGGGACTGGTGGTGTAATGCTGGCGCAGGAAACCCTGCAGCGATCCGGCTGGCACGCTCTTCAACAGACCGCGCGGGCTCTTGTGGCAGGCCGTGCAAGTGCCCGCGAAAATCTGCGACGGGGTCTTGCCGGCCTCGAGATTTTGCGCCTGCGCCTGCGCCGGGGCCGCCGCGAAACAGCCGATCAGAAGCGTCACCGTCGCTAAACTGAGCGCTCGGCTCAACATTCGTCATTCTCCAGATTCGGAAAGGCTTCCGGCGTCCCAGCTCCGGCGCCGGCGGCGGTACCTTTTAGCGGATTATCCCACGAATGGAAGCGCACATATCACACCAGCGCCTGGACGCCATGTTTCGGAATATCCGCTTTGTGTACAACGCTACTAGTGCGCCGCCGCCATCGCCCTTATGTGCAAATGTGGCGCTCGGGAACCATTACATTCCGCGCGCGTAAGGTGTGACGGCCGGTGCGTTAGCCGATACGGGATCGCTTTTTGGTGGTTTCGATGGACCGTTTGTTACGTTATTTCCTGAAGCAATTCATCCGCCGCGGGGCGATGACGTTTACGACCGCGAGCGGGGCCAGGTTCGACTGCGGCGACGGGACGGGCGAGCCGGTCGCCGTGCGCTTCCTGACCACCGATGCCGAACGCCGGGTTCTTCTCAACCCGGAACTGGCACTGGGCGAAGTTTTCACGGAAGGCACATTCGTCGTCGAGCAAGGCTCGATCGCGGGCGCGCTGGCGATCCTGATGGATCAGCCCGAGATATTGCCGCGCTGGGCCAAGCTGCAATGGTGGGTGCGCTATCTGGTCAGGCATGCCCAGCAGTTCAATCCGCCGAGCCGTTCGAAAAACAACGTCGCGCGCCACTACGACCTCGACGGGCGGCTGTATTCCCTCTTCCTCGATTCCGACAAGCAATACAGCTGCGCTTATTTTGAAACGCCGGACGCGACCCTCGACGAGGCCCAGCTCGCCAAGAAGCGTCATCTCGCCGCCAAGCTGTTGATCGGCCGAGGCGACCGCGTGCTCGACATCGGCTCCGGCTGGGGCGGGCTGAGCCTGTACCTGGCCGAAATGACCGGCGCCAACGTCACCGGCGTCACGCTCTCAACCGAGCAACTGCAGGTATCGAACGTCCGCGCGGCCGAAAAGAATCTGGCGCAGTCGGCGAAGTTTTTCCTCGAGGACTACCGCGACGTGTCCGGCCCGTTCGACCGCATCGTCTCGGTGGGCATGTTCGAACATGTCGGCGTCGACTTCTACGAGAAATATTTCCGGCGCTGCGCCGAGCTTCTCACTGACGACGGCGTCATGATGCTGCATTCGATCGGCCGTTCGGAAGGCCCCGACGCCACCAATCCCTGGATTGCCAAATATATCTTCCCCGGCGGCTACATCCCGGCGCTGTCCGAGGTGATGCCCGCGATCGAGCGCGCCGGGCTGTTGGTATGCGACATCGAGATCCTGCGGCTGCATTACGCGGAAACCCTGAAAGCCTGGCGCGAGCGCTTCATGGCGCGGCGCGAGGAAGCCGTGCAGCTCTATGACGAGCGCTTTGCGCGGTTGTGGGAATTTTACCTGGCGTGCTCGGAAATGTCGTTCCGCAAGCAGAACATGATGAACTTCCAGATCCAGCTCGCAAAACGCCAGGGGGTGGTGCCGATGACGCGCGACTACATCGGGCGCGAAGAAGCGAAACTGCGCGGGATCGAGCGCGGTTCGCGTCCGCGGCTGCAAATTGCCGGCGAATAGGCCTTAGTTGCGCAGACTGAACGGAGATGCGCCATAAGGGTATGGTGATGCCGGTCGCGCGAGCTGCGCACGCAGGGCATCCAGTACCATTTGGTCGCAGGACAGGCCGCGGAATTCCGGACGAGAAACCTGCTCCATGGCGTCGATCAGCGCCGACAGCCACATTTTTTCGCCGTCTCCGGAGCGCCATGGCTGAAGTTGCTGGCCCATCGCCTGTCCTCGCCTCACCGGCCCCCGTGAAACCCGTGCCGTTACCAATCCGGATATCCCAAACCGGTTCCCGGCGACCAAAAATTAAGAAAGAGCGCCGGATGTGATCTGCTTCACAAAAAACTCGGGCGCGTTGCCCTAAATCTAGGGAATGGCTCGGAAAACCTATCCATCATCGTTCGATCCGCAGGCTGACCTTGGCACCGATTACGCCCTGATCGCCGCCGGCGTCGGCGCGGCCCTGGCGGCCCTGATCTATCTCATCCTGATTTGATTCAGCGCTGAGATGGCACCTCCGTGAGGCGCCTCGCCCCATCGGATACGTCTGCCTGCGTGGTGAAAGGTTCAGTCCGCGCGGCAATTTTCCCGACATTGTTCCGCAGAACCGGGGTCCCGCTCCAGAACCCGTCAAGCGGAATGCGCCGCAGCATCCGGCTTTTCCCAGCAGTCGTTGTGTGAATCGGGCATAAGGCGCGTTCGCGCTTTCACGATGCCCGGCAGTGGCGCTTTATCGCCGCCCAATCCAAAAATCCAACATCAACCAAATTCGAAGCATAATCCAAACCATGGCCACACTTGATTCGAACGTTCTGAAGCTCGCTCCCGACCCGGGAACTCCGGCCTATCGGAGCGCACCGCACAATATCGAGGCGGAACAGGCCCTGCTCGGCGCGATTCTGGTGAACAACGACGCGTTCTACCGGGTATCGGATTTTCTGGAGCCAAAACACTACTTCGAGCCGATCCACCAGACCATCTATGAGACCGCCGGCAGCCTGATCCGGATGGGCAAGATCGCGACCCCGGTCACGCTGAAGACCTTTGTTCCGGCGGATACCGACATCGGCGGCATGACGGTCGGTCATTACCTGGCGCGGCTTGCCGCCGAAGCGACCACCATCATCAATGCCCAGGATTACGGACGCACGATCTATGAGTTGGCGCTGCGCCGCGATCTGATCCGGATCGGCGAGGACATGGTCAATGTCGCCTTCGACGCGCCGGTGGATTTCGCGCCGCGGGCGCAGATCGAGGATGCCGAGCGCAGGTTGTACGAACTGGCCGAATCCGGCCGTTATGACGGCGGATTCCAGCGCTTTGCGCAGGCGCTGACCGTCGCCGTCGATATGGCGGCCAAGGCGTTTCAGCGCGACGGCAAGCTGTCGGGTATCGCAACCGGCCTGCGCGATCTCGACACCAAGATGGGCGGCCTGCAGCCGTCCGATCTGATCATCGTCGCCGGCCGTCCCGGCATGGGCAAGACCGCGCTCGCCACCAACATTGCCTACAACGTGGCCAAGGCCCATCGCGCGGAAGTCCAGGCCGACGGCACCATGAAGTCCGTCAACGGCGGCATCGTCGGCTTCTTCTCCTGCGAAATGTCCGCCGAACAGCTCGCCACCCGTATTCTCGCCGAGCAGACCAGCATCGCCTCGAGCATGATCCGCCGCGGCGGCATTACCGAGACCGACTTCGAGAAGATCCGCGACTATTCGATCGAATTGCAATCGCTGCCGCTGTACGTCGACGAAACCGGCGGCCTGTCGATTTCGCAATTGACCGCGCGCGCGCGGCGGCTGAAGCGGCAAAAAGGCCTCGACCTGATCGTGGTCGATTACATCCAGCTGCTGCAGGGCTCGGGCAAGCGCGGCAATGACAACCGAGTGCAGGAAGTCACGGAGATCACGACCAGCCTGAAGGCGCTCGCCAAGGAACTGAATGTTCCCGTCATCGCGCTGTCGCAGCTGTCGCGCCAGGTCGAAAGCCGCGACGACAAGCGCCCGCAATTGTCGGACTTGCGTGAATCCGGTTCGATCGAACAGGACGCCGACGTCGTGATGTTCGTGTATCGCGAGGAATATTACCTCGCTAACAAGGAACCGAGGGTCGGCACGCCGGAGTACGAAAAATGGCAGCTCGACATGTCGCTGGTGCACGGCAAGGCCGAGGTCATCATCGGCAAGCAGCGCCACGGTCCGACCGGCATGGTCGAACTGGCGTTCGAGGGCCAGTTCACCCGGTTCAGCGATCTGGCGCAGGACAGCCATTTGCCGGCGCAAAACTACTGAATTGGCCCGTACGGTTGAACCGGCGGGCGCCGGCGCGTAAAACTACGGTATGAACATCGTCTCCGACCCGAAATCGATCCCGGCCGGCAGCCTGCTCTCGCCCGAGGCGAACCAGGCAGCGGCATTTGCCGCGGCTACCGCCGCCGCCACCGGCGTACTCACGGTCGACCTCGACGCCATCGTCGCCAACTGGCGCAAGCTCGAGAAGACCGCCGTGCCGGCCGAATGCGCCGGCGTGATCAAGGCGGACGCCTATGGCTGCGGGACCGAGCCGGTTGCCCGCGCGCTGGCCGGCGCCGGCTGCAAGACCTTCTTCGTCGCCACGCTGGATGAAGCGCGCTCCGCCCGTGCTGCGGTGCCGTCGGCGGCGATCTATGTACTCGACGGCTTCTTCCAGAATTGCGGCGAC
This sequence comes from uncultured Alphaproteobacteria bacterium, assembly GCA_963761895.1. Classification (GTDB taxonomy): domain Bacteria; phylum Pseudomonadota; class Alphaproteobacteria; order Rhizobiales; family Xanthobacteraceae; genus Bradyrhizobium. Next base: position 1,867,608 of record CAVXIL010000003.1, on the reverse strand, counting down.
GCCTATGCCAGGATCGACGCCAGGCCGGTGATCGGCGATCTCAACGAGCTCGCCGAATGGGATGTATTTTGCCGCCGCACCGGATGGGCCGGCGGCGCGGCGGTTCATATCGATACCGGCATGAACCGGCTCGGCCTGACGCTGACGGAGGCGCAGGGCATCATTCCCCGCATCAACGCCGGCGATCACGGCATTACGCTGGTCATGAGCCATCTCGCCTGCGCCGAGAGCCTCAATCACCCGCTCAATGCCAAGCAGCTCGCCACCTTCCGCGAGATCGCCAGCCTGTTTGCCGGCGTGCCGGCGTCGCTGTCGAATTCCTCCGGGGTTTATCTCGGGGCGCAATTCCAGTTCGACCTGGTGCGGCCGGGGGCTGCGCTCTACGGCATCAATCCGACGCCCGAAGCCGACAATCCGATGCAGCCGGTGGTCGACCTGAAAGCCCGCATCGTCCAGCTCCGCAATATCGAGAAAGGCGACAGCGTCGGTTACGGCGGAACCTGGACCGCGCGGCGGCCGACGAAACTGGCGATCGTGTCGGCCGGCTACGCCGACGGATATTTCCGCGCCGGCGGCAGCAATGACGGCACCCGCGGCGCCGAGGTGGTGGTCGCCGGCAAGCGCTGCCCGATTGCGGGCCGCGTCTCGATGGACCTGATGGCCGTCGATATCACGGATCTCGACAAAAACGCCGCGCGCCGGGGCCACATGGCGACGCTGATTGGCGAGGGTATCACCGTCGACGAACTCGCGCACCATTTCGGCACCATCGGGTACGAAGTACTGACCAGCCTCGGCCCGCGCTATGCGCGGGTCTACAAGGGCGGCGCAGCGGCGACCGAGCCGGCCTCCCCGGTGTCGGCCTGACATCCTAGTCAGGCCATGAAAATCGCAACGTTCAACATCAACAATGTCAACCGGCGCCTGCCCAACCTGCTGCGATGGCTGCGCGCGGCAAAGCCCGACATCGTCTGCCTGCAGGAATTGAAATCGACCGACCAGGATTTTCCGATTCAAGCCATCGAGAAGGCCGGTTACGGCGCGGTCTGGCGCGGACAGAAGACCTGGAACGGCGTCGCCATCCTGGCGCGAAACGCCGATCCGGTCCTGATCCGCAACCAGCTACCCGGCGATCCCGACGATCACGAGGCGCGTTATATTGAGGCCGCCGTGCGCGGCGTCATCGTCACCAGCCTCTATCTGCCGAACGGCAATCCGCAGCCCGGACCGAAATTCGATTACAAGCTCGCATGGTTCAAGCGGCTGAAAGCGCACGCCGCGAAGTTCGTCAAGCAGGACATTCCCGTGGTGCTGGCCGGCGACTACAATGTCGCGCCGACCGAGCTTGATATTTATCCGACCAAATCATGGGACCAGGATGCGCTAATCCAGCCGAAGAGCCGCGCGGCATTCAAATCGCTGGTGGCGCAGGGCTGGTGTGACGCGATCCGCCACCTCCATCCGTCGGAGCCGACCTACACGTTCTGGGATTACAAGCGAAACCGCTGGCCGCGTGACGCCGGATTGCGGCTCGACCATCTTCTCTTGAGCCCTGCCCTTGCGCCGCGCCTGATCAAGGCCGGCGTCGACCGCAAGCTGCGAGCCGAGGAAGGCGCCAGCGATCATGCGCCGGCGTGGATCGTGCTGAGTTAAATTTAGGCCGTGAACCATAAATCTGCCGGGTGGACGGCCTGCTAGAGTCCGCTATGCTCCCATAGCGATCAAATTCCACAGCGCAGCGAAATGACACGATGTGGCAATTTCAGACACGGGCTACGTGCTTGCGGCGAACAAATCCCACCTGCCGTGGACGCCCTTCAATTCGTAAGACCCGCGTTCAGAGAATTGCAGCCCGGCGCCGGCCACAAGATCGGTTACGACTCGTGAAACCAGGACTTCGCTGGATTGACACTGTGCCATGACGCGAGCCGCCACGTGCACCGCAATCCCGCCAATGTCACGGCCCCTCATTTCAATCTCGCCCGTGTGAAGACCGGCTCGCAGGGGCAGCCCAATCTGTTTGGTGGCTGCCCCTAACGCCAGAGCGCATCGAACGGCACGACCAGGTGCATCGAAAGTTGCGAGAATGCCATCACCCGTGGTCTTGACCAAAGCGCCGCGGTGTTTCCTGACTACCTGCTTCGCAAGCTCATCATGATTGTCGAGCAGTCGACGCCATGCCTGATCGCCAGCCGCAGCCGCGCTACGCGTCGAATCGATGATATCGGTAAACAGAACCGTGGCCAGAACGCGCTCAAGATCGGCTGACGAACCGTCTCGGTGTCCGGTGATAAATTCCTCGATATCGCCAAGCAACGTCTCTGCGTCGCCACACCAGAAAAGATGATCATCACCCGGGTATTCAATGAATTTAGCCGTCGGAATTCGTGCCGCGAGATCGCGGCCGAGCTCGACGGGCACCTGAGCATCTTCCCGACGGTGAAGTACAAGGGTTGGAACTTGTACCGATGGAAGAATTGACCTGACATCGATCTGCGCGTTCAACAATGAGAGTGCCTTTATAGCTCCGGGACTGGCAGACAGGCGCTCGAACTTCGCGAACTGGGCCACGGCATCCGGGTTCATCGCCAGACTGGGCCGGGCTGTCCTGATCATGGCGCCGGTGCCCCAAAACTTTACGCGCTGAGCGATGGTTTCTTCCGACAACATGGTTGGTACCGCGAAGCCGCCATAGAGGATCAGCTGCGATACCCGTTCCGGATAGGTTGCAGCAAATAACGCGCTCATCGCGCATCCTTCGGAGAATCCAATGACTACCGCACGCTGCGAACCAATCGCTTCCATGATGGCGCGAACGTCGTCCATGCGCTGCTCCAGCGTGGGCGCGCTGGAAATTCGATCGGATAGGCCCTGCCCTCGCTTGTCAAAAGTGACGACCCGCGCGAACGCCGAAAGGCGGCGTAAAAACGCCGTATATCCATCCGTCTCATGGGTGTATTCGATGTGCGACACGACGCCGGGGACCATGATGATGTCCACGGCCCGCGCCCATGACCTGATAGGCGATGTTGACGTCGCCGCTGAGTGCGTAACGCGTCTCCGGCAGGGCAAACTCGCTCATCGGTCGTGTCCCTCAAGGTGGGTCACCTATCTTTGTCCGCGGGAGGGACAGGATCAAGCTTGAGCTGTCGGGTCAAGGTAATGCATGTCCGCTTCGCGCGTTCGCTATTCGATAATCCCCTTGATGTTCCGCAGCCGCTCACAATTTCCGCCTTTGGCACGAAACTGACATGGCCGGCCTGGTCGGCGATGTCCGGTCTCGGGGGTAGAACGGAAGTCGGATTTCGGGACCGTCAGGTCCGAGTTTGACCCGGAGCGGTCATTCAAGTCGCGGTTCGGCGCCGTTCGTGGCCATCCTCGAATCTTCTAAATGGCTCGTATATAGTTTCTGGCTCGAAGCCCGAACGCCGAGGTCGCGGTCATGCGGCAGATTTGGATCACGAAGATTGGCCCGCCTGAAGTTCTCGAGGTGAAGGAAGCGCCCGACCCGGAGCCCAAAGCCGGCGAAGTCCGGATTCGCGTCGAGGCAAGCGGGGTTAATTTCGCCGACATTATGGGCCGCTTGGGTCTTTATCCCGACCTGCCCCCCATCCCGGTCGTGCCTGGTTATGAGGTCAGCGGCCACATCGATGCTGTTGGCGCGGGCGTTGCACCGAATTGGGCTGGCCGTGATGTTTTAGCGGCGACCCGATTTGGCGGCTACGCCGACACTATATGCGTCCCGATCAAGCAGGTTTTCGCACGCCCGCCTGGCATGTCGGCGTTGGAAGCAGCCTCGATCCCAGTCAATTATTTCACCGCTTGGCAGCTTATCGTGGTCATGGGCGGCCTCAAGGCGAACGAGACGGTCCTCATCCATTCGGCCGGCGGCGGCGTCGGCATTGCTGCAACCCAGATCGCAAAACACATCGGCGCCCAAGTCATCGGCACTGCGTCCGCGGCCAAACACGCCGAATTACGCGCGCTCGGCACCGACCACCTCATCGATTACCGAACGGAGGACTTCGAGACCCGCACGAGGGAAATCACCAGCGGCCGCGGCGTCGAGCTCATTCTCGACGCCGTCGGCGGCGAGTCATGGAAGAAAGGTTATCGCCTCCTCGCACCGACAGGACGGCTTGGCATATTCGGTATTTCCGCTGCCGTGAGCGGCAAGGAACGCAGCTTGCTCGGAATGCTGGCTACGCTTGCCCGTGTCCCCTGGTTTCAGTTTAACCCGCTGTCGCTGATGAATGCGAACAAGGGCGTCTTCGGCGTCAACCTCGGCCATATGTGGGGTGAGATCGATCGCCAGCGTCAGTGGGCCGATCAGCTATTGAACTTGTGGACACAGGGCGCCATCAAGCCGAAGGTCGCGCGCACCTTCCCGTTCGCCGAAGCTCCGCAAGCGCACCATTTCGTCCAAGATCGCAGGAATATCGGCAAAGTCCTTCTAGTGCCGTAACTAAAATCCTGATCACTTCCGCGAAGGATTCCAAAAACAACAACAACAAGAGCTCGGCGGGAGCCCTGCTCTCACTGGTCGTGCGCCGGATAACAGCATGCTATGATTGCGGTTACGGCAGCTCACCGCGACGCGGCGGCTTTGCAACGCGGCGCACTTAGTCCGGACTTGGCACGAAACGGACCAGTCGGCCCGGTCTGACGATGTCCGTTCATCGGGGTGGAGTGGACTTTCCGCGAATGGCTCTCCACTTCCGTTTTTGACCCAACGCGGACGTCGACACGACATGCAACAAGCTGGGCGCAAGCCCAATCAGTGCGAACCCTTCGCTGGTACGGGCTATTCGCCGGTAGCGTCGCCATCCAGATGACCGGTAGGTCCTCGACTAAACACCCCGTAGTTGCTGGATTTCATGCCGTTACCAGCGGTCGCATTCGCCGCGAGGCCCAGTTTAAGCAACTCGCGAACAGCGGCGGCTCGGGTTGGCATACGATGCTGAAATCTGAAGTCGTCAATCACCGATAGTTCTTCCGGCGAAAGCATGATCTGCAATCGCTCACCACGGAGATCGTTCATGGCGGTCCTCCAAGAAGAGTTTTTTCAGCGTCTAACTCGAGATTAGTAAAATACTCAATTCACTCAGTCAGCCGAAGTTCCTTTGAATACCACAAAATCCAAAAATTAGTAAAGATATAATGATATCAATAACTTACTTCTTTACGGCTTGGATTCTGGGGGAGTACGCTACCCGCGCCAGTGGAAAGACAAGCCCACCGCTCGGGATGTGAGATGAGCCGCTATTTTTTTCATGTCGTGGGTGGCGGCCGTGAATACCGGGATGACAACGGCCTACGCCTCAACTCGTCGCAAGATGCAGCCGCCCATGCAGCCAAAATCGCTGCTGAACTTGCACAAGATGGAGATCAATATCGGGGTTTCGCCGTCGCCGTCACCGATGAAGATGACCGTGAACTCAAGCGGGTTTTCGTCAAACTGACGGATGCTTCTTCCTGAAGACACTGCTGGTTGGCCCGACCTTTGAGGACCATCCGGCGGAACAGTGGTGGACCGCATGACCATACACAGAGTGCTGCAAAATTCCCCGCTCGGCGCACTGCGAATTTAATCGCCTTACGCTCAAATAGAGAATAGCGTGGCTGATCACCGCCCCGCCTTCGGCTTCTATGACGAGAGAGTTTGTACTCCCGCCTTAGTGGGAGACGTTCATGTCGCGCTATTATTTTCATCATCGCGCAAATGGAGAGTTGACACGCGACCGGCGAGGCCGCCAGTTCGAGAGCCATGATGCCGCGTTTGACCACGCGGTTCGCCGCACGCCCTCAATTCTCGGCAAACTTATTCAGTCCACGACCAACACTTACCTCACCACCGAGGTAACTGACGGCGAGAGTTCCCTCTTTGTGGTCAGAGGGACAGTAATTGCAGAGCGACGACGGTAAGCCGCCTTAGTGGGCGAACAAGCGATGTCGCACATTGGCACTTTTGAGACATGCCGGGGCGGTCTGACGATGTCCGTTCATAGGGGTAGACCGGAAGTGGCCGAACCACCGTCGAAACGACGCGATTGACCCGGAGGCGACATTTGCCCTCTCGACGATCACCGTAGGCCGGACGAAAAGGCCCCGGCGATGCCAGGGCCTATAGTTGCGAAAGAGAAAATTAGATCAGATCAGTATTTTGTGACCACCGGACCGCTGAACTTATAGCTGATGCCCACGCGCACAATCTCAGCCGTCAGCCGATTCGAGACAGAGCAACCGGTATAGGTTCCGGGACCGGTTATCACTGTCTGACCGGAGTGGAGGTTTCCGAGCACGCCGGTCGGCAAGTTCGCGATGCCAGGCCCGGTCACAGTTCCAAAATCGGTATGCAGATATTCAGCTCGCACGATCCAATTGTTCGCTATCATGCGCTCTATGCCGACACCGGCGGTCCAGCCCGCTTGCGTAGACGAGTTATTCGAGGTGAAAGTCGCGGCGTTGAGAATGCCAGCTGTTTGATTGACGTTCTCATTGGTCACAGCAAGACCGCCCGTGACGTAGAACTACCAGCCTGCGTTCGCATAGCCGGGGGCCGCAAAGTGAACAACCAATCGGTTGAAACTGAAGTGTTCGCCGTGAACGTCAAAGCGGGCGTGCTGGGGAACGGAAATACCCCGTTTGCATTGGCGCGCAAACGGAAGGAGCTAATGTCCCCTTCCACACCAAACACGACATTGCCGGACTGATAATTATAACCGGCGTAAACTCCTCCGACGAAGGTGCTGGGGTTAAACGACGGCGAACTAGCCGCAGTTACCGCGGCCGCATCGACCGGGAATGCGAGGCCCGGAGCAGCAAAGGTCGTTGAATGGGTAACATTGTCGCGTCCCCAAGCCCCGCCCACATCGCCACCGATGTAAAAGCCGGTCCAGTTATAAACCACGACCGGAGGTGGGGGCGCTTTGACGGCCATGTCCGCCGCAGAAGCGGTGCTCACCGCACCCATACCCATGATAACGAGTGAGGTCAAAGCCAGTCGCGTGTATTTCAAATTAGCCTCCCAAAACGCCTCAAAAATCCCTAAAAAATCCCAAAAAGAAGCCCTGAAAAACCCCAAATTGAGTCCGCTGGAAATAACACGTACAGAGGCGCGGCGAAAGAATGAGCCGCGTGCCCTGGGGGTCAACCGCCTATTTTCGGTTTGATGTGACAATTTTGCAACAAGATTGGGCAATTGCCACTATCTGATGCTACCGCCGTAAGCCCCTGATCTTCGACACACTCGCACCGCGAATTCCACCAAGACGAACTGGGTCGAGGGCGCGAGCTTCAGATAGGGCACCGCGTCACAGGGTATCGCGCTGTCGATCCCGATGCGCGCCTTTCGGATCGCGCAGCGACATGACATCAATCAGATGGGCGTAGTAGACGAGCAGCCGGTTGAACTCGCGGAACGACAGCCAGCTCGTCGCGGTCAGGTCGAGGGGCTTGCGCTGGTCGTGGATCTGTCGCCTCCGGGTCGAACCTGATCGGAAACGGCCCCTACAATTCGCCTGACATCTTTCGAAACAATGCAATCCTTGGCCGCGCACGCAGACGGGTGATTGAAAACGACGCAAGGTCCGGGATTGGCACGAAACGGACCTGACCGGCTGGTCTGGTGATGTCCGTTGATTGGGGTAGACCGGAAGTGGCTGGTCGATGGTCAAAACGACGCGATTGACCCAGAACGGTCATAGGCTTGCGCCCGACGCCCTGAGCAGCTCTCTACCCCTAACCAACGCCGTTACGGTCACTGCGCTCACAGTTTTGTGTTCTCAAAACTGGAACGCTCCATCGGCCCTGCCAGTTTGCGTTTCGCAGTGGAAGCCTTTCGGGGGGATCCTGCCTATGGCTGTGAAGCGTGTGATCGATGGTGTGCACGTCGTCCCGATGGGGTTGGCAAACGCCTTCCTGATCGAGGGCGACGACGGATTGACACTGATCGACGCCGGTTACCCGGGGAAGGAGGCAGCCGTCTTCGGAGCGATCCGCGGGCTTGGCCGTTCGCCAGACCAGCTCAAGCACCTGATTTTCACTCACGGCCACCCTGATCATATCGGCAGCGCCGCTGCGATCGTGCGGGAAACCGGTGCGAGGACCTACATGCACTCGCTTGATATCCCTATGGCCGAGAGTGGAGGTCCTTTTCGGCCTATGAGGGGAGCACCTGGTCTGCTGGGGGCAGTGATATGCAAGCTGTTCTTCCATCCCGACGAGCGATTGGAGCCGGTTGCCATCGACCAGCCTTTGACCGATGGAGAAATACTGCCCATCGCGGGCGGCATCGAAGCGAAGTCATCCATGTTCCCGGGCATTGCGCGGGACAGGTAGCCCTGCTGTGGCTTCCGGGACGCATGCTGTTCGCGGGCGATGTGTGCACGAACGTCATGGGCCTCGGTGATCCCGTCGGCTTCGAGAATTTGAACGACGGTCGTGCAAGCCAGCGCAGACTTGCCAGTCTTTCATTCGATGCTGCCGGGTTCGGCCATGGCCCGCCTATCGCCCGCGATGCGTCGACGCGGTTCCGCGATAAGTGGGGCGCCGAGGAACGGCGCAATAAAAGGGCCGCCTGACACGAGAGACGCCTGCTTTGGGCCGAACTCGTAAGCCGATGCAACTTCCTTGGTTTGATCATACGGAAGCGAGGGCGCGATTGAGACGCCGGAGAGGCTGCGTTCCGGAACCAACACGCGAGCACGAAGCCATGAGCCAGGCCTGTCCCGGTGGATCACCAAGGCGTTCCGTTATCAGCGGCAGACGCGGCAATTTTGACACTGAGCTTGAAACGCTCAATGCACATTGCGCCCGAGCAGTTTCGAAACTGCGGGCAGCACATGCAACAGCCACCAAAGACCTCTCGGCGGCCCCATTCGCTCGGGCGCGCTCCAAAGATTTAGCGCGCTCTTCGCGTCCCACGCTCTGGCTTGGTGTGAACCCTCGTCAATCTGCTGGATCTCGGTCACCCATTCGAGCAGGTTCTTCTCCGGATCCTCGAAATAGGTGAAAAGCATATTCCCAGGCCCATGCCGGCCGGGTCCGTCAATGCGCCGCGTGCCCCATGTCGCCCAGCCGAACGATGACCTCCGACAATTCAGCGCGGCTCGCCACATCGAACGCGGCGTGCTGAAGGCCGCGCCGTGGGAGCGCAATAAAGCCGAACGAATGATGGTTCGCGTTACAGCGGAGAAACGTCATCAATCCCGGGACGGTATCGGTCACGCGCATCCCAAGCACCTTGACGAAAAAGTCCCGCTGTTTTGCGAGATCGCCGGCATAGAGGATCAGATGGTTGAGGCTCAAGGGCTTGCCCGGCGCACCCGCATAGGCGCCATCGGCGGCCTTCACATCGGATACCAATTCGATGGTGTTACCCTCGGGATCGCGGAACCGCAGAAGCCTTCCGAGCCCGGGCTCCATCTCGCGATCCGGCCCCAAATCAATCCGAATGCCATATTCGCGGAGAACCTTCGTGGATCGATCAAGTTCTCCATCATCGACGACTTCGAACGCAACGTGATGAAGGCCTCTGCAATCGCCCATCAGTTCGAACACGTGATGATGGTTGTCGGCTGCGCGGAAGTACAGGTGCCTTGCCTCCCGGTCCACGATCTGCAGCCCGCAACCATTGACATAAAAATCAGCCTGGCGGTCCAGATCACGCGCGCCTCGAGCTATGTGCGAGAGGCGCTTGATGCGTATCGGATCGCGATCCTTATTCGGGATATCGCCGCTCATGTCGGCCTGCTCCACTAGGTTATCCCTTCTCTCAGTTACAGCAGGTTCGCATCGCATTTTGTCGGAACGCTCGACTAGGGATTTGATAAGCTTTTCGCGCGGGCTTCAGATCACTGCGCAGTTAGTGGCTGGCCAGCAGCTTTCTTTCGGGATGGTGGTACTGCAGCGAGGGAGAGCGGGCACGACAAAATTTGCGACCGCCGAACAATTGAAGTCGCATCGGGAGGTGGACGCAAATGACCCCGGCCGTGTGAAAATGCTGCCGCTGTGACAGGACGAAACGACCCTTCCGGTTCGAACGGACCGCTCAAGCCGCGGCTCCAGCTCGCGTGAATTCAGCGGCATGCAGCTTGACGAAGTCGTACATGCTGATCGGCTTCTGGCCTGTGAGATTGAACAGGTCGTCGGTCATACGATCGTAGCGGCCCTGCTTGTTCAGCTCCGTCATTACGGAGAGGTGCTTGACAGTGTGCGCCGGCACGCCCGCCCCCAGAAGTTTTTCGCTCCAGCCGGAGAGTGGCACGTCGCGATAGCGGATCGTTCGACCCAGCGCCTCAGAGAATACGCGCGCATAGTGCTCCAGATCGGCCGATTCAAAACCGGTCAGATTGTAGATCTTGCCGATGTGCGGCGTGGGCTCCTCGAGGACGACCGACACGGCGCGCGCTACGTCCACAGCCGAGATCGGAGAGGTTTTGCCCCCACCCATTGGCAGCGCCAGTTCGTCTGCGTCCCGCACGCCCGGGGCAGCTAAAAGCCGGAAGAACCCATCGAGGAAGACCGTGGGCCGCATGGTGACGATCGGGAGGCCCGACCAGGACAAAGCCTGTTCCGCCAGCCAGTGCAGTTTGTGCTGCGGGCTGTCGGTGCTCTCGGTGATGTTCATCTGCGTAACGGTCATCTGCGACATGTTCACGAAGGCTTCGACGCCATGGTGGCGCGCCACGGCGGCGGTGTTGACCGTAGCCGTCAAGTAATCCGCCGAAACCGACATGCCGAAATAGACACGCGCGCAACCTTCGATCGCGCGGTGCATCGCGATGAGGTCGGTCAGGTCGCCTTGCATGACCTCGGCGCCGAGCTGGCGCAGGGCTCCGGCGCGTTCATCCTCTCGGCGCACCAAAGCTCGCACCTTGTGCCCCTTGGCGAGCAACATTTCGGTGACATTGCGGCCGATGGAACCGACAGCGCCAGCCGCGCCGGTCACCAGGATCGGGCTAGCGTGTGACGATTGCGTAGTCATTTCATTGCCTCTGGATGAGTTCAATTGCAGGGCGATTGCATACGCGAGGGCGTAGACGTTCAGCGCAGCAAGCGTGCTCACCATCCGCATCGGACACTGGGAAGAAAAGTCCGAAGCGAGCGCGGCGGCGTGAGCGCAGGATATTTGCAGGAATTGACCGAGTCCAGACTTTGCGCGACGTGCCCAATACCCTGGGGTGGTGGCATCTTGCCTAGGATGCCTGGTCCTGGCCCCTATCGGACCACCCGCCATGTCCGCCTCGCGGTCGCTATCAGGGGATAAGCGGACGTATCGCGGACATCGCGGTGGGCCCTTGCTCACCCTACAGCGCTTCCGACTTCGCGCTCCGCCTCAAATGCAAAGGCCGAGCACCTTGATGTGGCAGTCGCTGGAATTGGGCCGGCCTGAGGGAGCGGCCTCACGTTTCACAGCAACAAGCGGCTCCGTGTCTCTCTTGCGCTTGCCCGGCTTCGGCTCGTAATCGCCGGCGATCACCATGGCCCAGTAGGTGCGCTTGCCGCTTGCATCCTTGGCGCTCGCAATCCCGACGCGGGAGGCATTGTGCAACAGCAGGTTCTTGCGGTGCCCGGAGGAGTCGATCCACTGGCCGAGCGTCTTCTCGAAACTGTCGTAGCCGTAGGCAATGTTCTCGGCGGCGAGCCCCGCACGCGCCGGCGCGATCCGCCCGGTGAACGAGCCGAGCACCTCATGACTGAGATTGTCCTTCGCCGCCATCGCTCGCGCCTGCTCCAGCGCGATGCGATCGAGGGTTGCATCGCGCACGACGCGGACTTCGCCGTGCTTGAGGCGGAAGCTGGAGATCAGTTCGGCCGGCAACTCAGCGGCCATCGCGGGCGCGGCCAGCAGCAGAAAGCCCGTGATCACTCTGCCGATTGCACGAAGTGTCATCATCCCCGGGAGTCCCATCGCCCACGAAACCAGCACTGTGCCCGCCCACTTCTCCATCGGCAATGTGGACGCTTCAAGGCACCGGCCGTGTGTCTGTTAATGGGATGGCCCGGCCGTGCTCAGCGGCCTAATTTGCTGGACTGTGGCTGGGAGGCGGTGAAGCAAAGCTCAAGGAGCATGCGATGCGCACATTTCAGAAGATAGCTGGAATCATCACCACGATCGGGATCGACATCGGCAAGAACACCTTCCACCTCGTTGGCTTTGACCAGCGGGGTGCCATCATTCTGCAGCAGAAGGTGTCACGCAGTCAGCTCGAACGCCGTGTCGCCAATATTCCACGTTGCCTGATCGGCATGGAGGCCTGCTCGGGCTCCCATCACATCGGTCGGCAGCTGGCTGAGATCGGCCACGATGTGCGTCTGATCCCGGCCCAGTACGTGAAGCCGTTTCTCAAAGGGCACAAGAACGACTACCGCGATGCCGAGGCGATCGCGGAGGCAGTGCAGCGGCCCACCATGCACTTCGTGACGATCAAGACGCCGGAACAGATGGATTTGCTGGCTTTGCATCGCGTGCGCTCACGTCTTGTCGGACGGCGGACGGGCGTGATCAACCAAATCCGCGGCTTCCTCATCGAGCGCGGCATCACGGTGCGTCAGGGCCCGATGCCCCTGCGCAAGGCGCTATCGGAAATTCTAAGCTCAGACACTGGCGCGCTTTCGCCCAGAATGGTTGGCCTCATCGCTGACCTGGCCCAAGACTGGCGTCGGCTTGACGAGCGCATTACAGCCGTGTCGGTCGAAATCGAAGCGCTGGCGGAGCAAGACGACAGTTGTCAGCGCCTGATGACCGTACCTGGGGTCGGGCCGATCATCTCGAGCGCCGTGGTGGCGGCGATCGGCAACGGCACCGGATTCAAGCAGGGCCGCGACTTTGGCGCTTGGCTCGGGCTCGTGCCGAAGCAGGAGTCGACGGGGGATCGCACAATCCTGGGCAAGATCTCCAAGCGCGGCAACAAGTACCTGAGAACACTGTTCGTGCAGGCCGCACACGTCGTTCTCGAGCGGCGGCCGAGCGCAGCGATGCGGGGTTTGTGGCCCTGGGTCGAGCAAGCTTCAAAACGGCTGCACCGCAACATGCTGGCGATCGCGCTCGCCAACAAGCTCGCCCGCATCGCCTGGGCGGTTCTCGCGCGCGGTGGCACCTATCAACCGAGGATCACCCATGCAGCATGACAAAGGCTCGCTCAGGTTCACCAAGGAGATGCCCGCCATCCCCTCGGAGCCACCATCACTCGCCTCATTGGGCGAGCGAGCGACGGTGGCTCCGAGGGGATGGCTTCACGTGATCCGGCTGACGTCAAACATCAGAACGGAGACTGAATAGTTTAGTATCGACAGCTTTCCCACCGAGGTCTGCGGGATGGAATGAAGAGATGGACGAACGGTCTGCCCGGCGCAACCAAGAGACTGGGTGCCATGATGGCCCAACGAGGTCTTTCCGCTAGTCAGCCTCGGATGCGCGCGGATACCCATGATGGCCCGGAGCAAATGCTCCACGTTAGAGGCCTGATACATTGTTGCAGCTCTCACGTTCGTCGGTCTTGGAGCTTCTGTCTTGCAACGCACGGCCCGGGCCATACATAATGGCACTTTTCCGACGTCGCCGAGCACACAGTCCATGTCCGGTCTCGGGGGTAAAGCGCAGCGAACCTTGCGAAAACGACGCGATTGACCCACAGCGGAACTCTCCCGCATCAGGTTGACGACGCCGTTTTCCGCTGCGGCTTTGACGCATTTTTATCAACGCCTTCGCAAGCTCGCCCCCCGGATTGATCCAGATCAACGTTCGGGTCCTGAACGCGAACAGGATGCTTTCGAAAGGCTAATCCGTACAGGGAGGCTCGCATGACCAGAAGCGTTTTCCGACTGATCCGCGCTGCGGCGGTCGCATTCGCCTTCTTCGTAGGCTTCACCGTAGACGTCTCGCCGGCCGTCTGGCAGTCCGGCACGGTCATCTCGCAAGCCGAAGCAGTGATAGGCCGTCCGGCGACGCCTAGAAGCGCGGCCGGAGTAGCGCGGCGGACGACGAGGCGCGCTGTGCGCCGCCATTACTAGGACGGCGAGGAAATCGTCGAACCAGGACGGCAAGCGAAGGGCCAGGAATGAAGGTGCCGCCCGCGACGCCTTCACCTGAGCAACGAAGCTGGACGAAAGCCGCTCCAGACATCTCGACCTGATCGGTGGACGCGGGCATCCCTGGTCCTCGATCTGGTCGTCGTAATAGCTTCGGGTATCTTATTGATGGGCTTCGCCTGCGCCTACGCGGCATTGTTGATCCGCTAGCCGACGGCACCGCTGCAACCCCTCCCCCCGGCATCGTGCCTCGCGCGGCGGCCGCGCACGGAAAAAATTTACCGCGGCCGCGTATGCGTGCGTGCGGGGCGCCTTCGATCACAAAAACAAAAAGACGCCGATCAGCAAACCTGCTGCAAATGCCCAGAGGCCTAATGTGCAAGCTGAGATAACGCGGACGAGATTACGGAGGTCCTGCGGGATCTCATGGGATTGATCCGTCATTGCCCTGCGGTGGCCGCTAGCCCGTTACGGGAAAATCACACTTCTCCTCTTAGGTCCCCAAAGAAGGCAATTAGATGATCACGGGGGATCAGGATTTGGGCCAGACCGGAAAATGGGCGCCGTCGTGTTGCGACGTGCTGTCCCTGCACCAGAACCTCAGTCAAGCAATTCCAACTGGTTGGTCCGTGCGCAAATTAGGTGCAATCGCCGAGCATGTCGCTTCATGGCACTTTTCCGACATGCCGGGCTGGTCCGCTAATGTCCGTTGTTCGCGGTGAAGCGGATGCGGCTGGCAGGCGATCAGAACGACGCGAATGACCCAGCTGCGACATCGTCGCCGTGACGACCGTCGTTTCAGGCGGCACCCACGGGGGGAGACGGCCAAAATGAATGTTCCTGTATTGACTACGGATCGCCTAATTCTGCGGCCGTTGGAATTGGCCGACGCCGACTCTATTCAGAAGCGTTTTCCTCGATGGGAAGTTGTGCGCTTCCTCGTTGCCGACATACCTTGGCCTTATCCTGGCGATGGGGCCGAACGGTTTGTTCGTGAAATTGCGCTTCCCGCTATGCAGGCGGGTCGAGAGTGGCACTCGTCGATCAGGCCGACGAAGTCAACGGATCAGCTTATCGGCGTTATCAGTTTAATGGACAAACCTGACAACAACCGTGGCTTTTGGATTGATCCCGATTGGCAAGGTCAGGGACTTGCATCCGAAGCAAGTGCGGCCGTTACGCGGTTCTGGTTTGAGACGCTCGGTCGATCAGTGCTGAGAGTGCCCAAGGCTGCCACTAACACGCCGTCACGGCGCATCTCGGAACGCACAGGCATGCGGCTCGTCAGGACTGAGGAAGGGCAGTACGTAAGTGGCCCGCATTTAACTGAGATTTGGGAGATCACGCGTGGCGATTGGTGCGCGCGAAGTTCCGAGAAGGCTACTCAAGCGAGAAAGTGAGCGGCTACGTTTTTGTCGATGTGCCGAGAACGGCAGGAAATCAACGGACCACGAACCGGCGGCGACCCACGTCCGAGTCTGGCACGAAACGGACCAGATCGGCTGGTCCGGCGATGTCCGTTGATCGGGGTAGACCGGAAGTGCCTGGTCGATGGTCAAGACGACGCGATTGACCCACAACGGACCTCGCACGCGCGTGGTAATCTCACGCTCATGTTCAGCGAGTATTTGGAACGGTGGAAGTTAACGCCAGACGGCGAAGCGATCGCGACTCCCACCAGCAGACTTCTGCCGGTTCGGTGGCGCGGTACAGCCGCCATGCTCAAAATAGCCGTCTCTCAGGAGGAGAGGCTCGGCGGCCTATTGATGGTCTGGTGGATCGGAAAGGGGGCGGCGCGGGTGCTGGCGCATGAGGGAGATGCGATCCTCATGGAACGCGCCGAACGCGGTCCTTCCCTTGCCTACAATGCTCGCAACGGCGCGGATGACGAGGCCAGTCGCGCGATGTGCGCGGTCTTGGCACAGCTTCACGCGCCAAGAAACCCGCCTTCACTTGCGCTGATACCGCTCACAGAGTGGTTTGACGCTCTTTGGCCTGCGGCTCAAATGCACGGCGGGGTCCTTCGTGTTGCGGCCGAAACTGCGGCGGACTTGCTGGCGACTCAGCGCGACGTTGTGGTGCTGCATGGAGACATGCACCACGAAAATGTCCTCAGGTTTGGCTCACGCGGTTGGCTGGCCATAGACCCGAAGGGCCTCGTCGGAGAACGGGGGTTCGATTACGCAAACATTTTCTGTAACCCCGACAGCGAGACCGCGACTATGCCGGGCCGTTTAGTGCGGCAGACACGACTGGTGGCCGAGGCCGCGGGACTGGAACGCAGTCGGTTACTCGCATGGATTCTCGCTTGGGCCGGTTTGTCCGCGGCATTTAGTTTTGAAGATGGAGCTTCGGCTGGCTGCGCGCTCAGAATTGCGGAGCTAGCAGCGGCGGAATTGGGGCGTTAAGCCGTGCTTTCTTGGTATTCCGCTCTTGGCGGCACATTTCGGACATGCCCGGGCGGCCTGACGACGTCTGCTCCTGAGGGGGAACGGACTTGCAGAGGAAGCAGGGTCACTTCCGTTTTTAACCCGAGCCGGACATTGTGCTGCGGCCTCGATTGCGGCTGCCAGTTCAGGAGTTGTTCGCTACTTATTCAATCTTCCCGCCGTGCAATTCTGCCTTAAGGCCGTCAGTGTTTTCAAAGTTCACTTTCACCTCATCGCCGCTGAAGCTCAGTGCCCACGTCTGCGTCTCGCTGTGCCCCAGGATTCGGCGCTCGATCGAAAACGTATTCTCGTTCAGCCAGCGGCCCCTGACGGCGTTGATTCCGTAGGCAGCTGGCGGGCTCCTTCTAAAGGTCCCATCAAGTCCTAACAGCCCTGAAAAATGTTGCGTGGGCCGGTCGGTGTTTCCGGTCTCGGTCGTGATTTCCCAGAAAGGATCCGCATCAGAAAAGGTTAGCGAAAACGTCTTCACGTGCAGCACATTGGCGTCGAACTGATAGGTTTTTCCCGATATAGCTTTTGCCAATTCGGGGGTGCCACCAACAGCGGAAGGCTTCTCACTTGCGGCTTGGCGAAGCGATGCCGCAAGCAGAGCCCGGGCGATAGGGTCGGGAGGCAGCGGATTGTCAGACTTGACTGAGTTGGAGATGTCATCGACCAGTCTGGAGACGGAATAGTATTCGTCATCCCGCAAGATGCCGGTCATAACGGCAACGACATCCAGTTTTGGAAGGACAACAATGAGTTGGGAATGGCGGCCACGTGCCATGTAGGCGTCCTTCTCAGGAAGTGACCACCACAGGTTCGCATAGTGGAATCCGAACGTCGCCGAAACGCTTCCTGCTTTTGCCCTGTCGACCCATGACGACGGGACGATCTGCTTTCCATCCCACATCCCGTTGTGAAGATAGAGATATCCAATTCTGGCCATGTCATGGGGCTCTAGCGAAAGCCCAGCTTCGCCGTCCGTGACGCCCTGAGCATCGACGGTGCCCCACTTGGCACTTTTGATACCGAGCGGTTCGAATAATTCCTTCTTGGCAAAGTCGAACGCGCTTTGTCCGGTTTTCTTCGTGATCAAGGCTGACAGAACGTACGGATTGCCGCTGTTGTAATAAAACGCTGTCCCCGGTGCACTTGACATCGGCTGGCTCAGAACAAACTCGGTACGGTCCGGACTCCTGTACATCCGCATGATGGTCTCATCCGGTGTGTACGCCTTTTCCTGCCACTCTATTCCAGAGGTCATATCAAGCAGGCTCTGAACCGTCATTGCCTTCTTGTTGTCATCGATGTTGGCAATCTGCTTATCGGGAAACAAATCTATTACCGGATGATCAACACTGTCCAACAAACCGTGCTGTAGCTCGATAGCTGTCAGCGTGCTGACAATGCTCTTCGTCACAGATCTCAAATCGTGACTGACGCCAGCGACATAAGGGGCATAGTAAGCCTCAGCCACAATCTTTCCGTGTCGGACGATCATCAGGCTGTCTTGTTTGTAAGTGCCCACAGATTCTATGAGGCGAGCGAGGCTGGCCGAATCCATACCCTGCTCCTCTGGAGTCGAAACCTGCCACGCTTTCGTTGGCCAAATTTCCGGAGAACTTGCGCCATTAGGCTCGGCTGCGGATGCATTGCATCCGGCAAAGCATTGAGCCCCGACGAACAGCAATGCTATTGCCGCGTTTCTGAGGAACATCGGCATTCTCCAATGATGCACGCGAACCCTACTTTGAGGTAGGGCCGATCATCGCAAATTATATTAAGTTCGTTTTGCCTTACCAGCCGACAAAACGATAAATCGGTGCTTTTCGATTGGTACGAAGCGGGCTATCGGGCGATGCTCGCACGCCAACGCGGATAAACCGGACATGGGGTGGGCACCACATTTCGGTAGGGATCGAACGAACGCTGTTACTTCCGAAATTGGCACCTAACGGACGTCACCAGCCACGCTGACGATGTCCGTTGATAGGAGCAGAGCGGACCTCGCGCTTGGGCGCATCGGGGCGTTTACTTTCGCGCCCTTGGTCTCCCCATCCGAGATGCGAGGATAGTCATTCACCAGCGAACAGGCTCTGGAGCAGGCCAAGGTATTCGCTTCGAGTTGAGCGCGATAATGGTGGCGTCGAGATATATTCTTGACGCGCTGGCCCGTTATCGATGGCGCGGCGCTCGGTCCGGCAAATCGCATCAAGAATGTCAGCAGGCTCGCAACGGCATTACCGTCGTCGCCATGCCTTCGTTTACTGCGGCCAATCCTTGCAGAGCATGATCCCGAGCATGATCATCGAGCCGACTGCGACAATCACCGAGCAGATCGCCGGCAACTCTTCGAGGACAGTGAGAACGGCTGCCCGCCCCCTATGGTTTCGCGCGATGCGCTGGCTTGCCACACCCATTCGAAAAACTCCGTTTGGCCCCAATAGCGAGTTTCTAACAACGCCAAGCAGCTCGCCAGCAACCTGCCAATTCGGGTGCCACCTGCGACCACACCGGCACCCGCGCTCTGGCTGCTGTCCGACAGCGGGCGCAATATAGGCGATTTGAGGCAGAAGTTCTGTGCTCGAACTGCAACGCTCGGCTTTTCAAATATGACTGCAAAATGGCCGTTAATGGATCGCTTTTGGGCTCCGGAACTTGCAAAGCAAGCTTGCTTCAGGGCGGTCAATATTGGCGATTGGAGATGCCGTTTGCTGGGGCATGAAATGACGCGATTGACCCGTCACCGACATTTCCCGCGCCGGCCGACAACGTCGAGCGCAGCGTGACCAGCTTGCGTCCGCCGGGCAGCTCGATTGGATCGAAGAATTGTTGATTCCACGACAAGCTGATTATGACCGAAACAGCCCGAAGTAAATCACATGCAGCCAGCCCAAAATGCCGTGGATGATTGCCCAAAGTATCGAATGGTTGGCGGTGTAGGATATCGCGATAGCGAGGGCGGAGCCAAAGCCCACGCCGTATTTTGCTCCCTCGACTCGGACGCCGTAGTAACGATTTCCGTTCATGTTGCTCACCTCCGTCGCTGAATGTATCCGATGCTTATCGCGCTGAAAGAAATGCGATAGCCAGCACGACAAGCCATCCCACGATGATTAAGGAAGCCACGGCCCCGGCGGTTATTCTAGCTTTCTCTTTCGTGGTGTAAGGACGCATCCAGCGCCTCATTCAGCGGCGGCCTTTTACTGGCCCATAAGGTTAAATGGATGCAACATGCTCGTTCGGTTTCACTTGACCGCGTGTGCCATCCTGAGAGCCTCGGCGGCCCCTCACTAATGAGGGTAAAGAGTGCTCAGATAGTCCGACAGCGTGGTGGGATCGCCGCGCGTACTCTGTCGCAACGGCTGGCCGCTCAACAGCACGCCGGTCTGGGTCTTGTAATCAGGAGCCACGTCGTCGGTCGGCTTTAGCGGCTGGCTGAGGAGCTTGAGGTAGTTGTCATAGGCCTGTTGGGTGCCGACGAAGATGCAGACGCAATGCTGTGGTTCGGCATAAAAATAACGCGCGGCTTCGCCAACCCCATTTATCACGAAGCGGTGCGCCGGCAGCGCGCGCAGCGCTTTTTGCCCAGCCGGATCGTTGGCAACCTGGACACGAAAACCGGCAGACGACAGATAAAAGCTGTTCTTTTCCAGGGACAGTTGGCTTGGCGCCTCCGCAGCGGCCAAGCCGAAAGCGCAAAGCAACAGCACAACGGCTGGAAACAGGCGCAAGGCCCTGAGGCCATGGACCCGAAAGAGATGCCGATGGCTCGCTGCGACCGGCCAGATTATCGATGCTGGCACTGCAAATTCCCCTGCTAGCCCCCGCCTTGCGCTGGGTACAACGTCGCGAACAGTGTGCCAAGATTGTGTTGATGTACCGAGAGCGTATTTGGATCACGGTGACGCCAGTGCTTCAACCGCTGCTGACACATGTCCGTTATCGGTGATGAACTGGACTTCTTGGGTACAGCTCGGAATCGACGCGAATGATCCATACCGGAACTCACCTGTTTCATTCAAAATTGAGCATTCGGCGCGTTAATGGTTGACGAAGTTAGTTCCTACAACCTGTTGGCTGTTCACATGGATCGAATGACCAAGGCAACACTATGGATCGCCGGTCTTGTATTGGGATCGTACTTCGTTTGGGCCTTCCTCGATTGCGCGTTAGATGCCACTTGCCAACTTCGCTGCGCGTCAACCGGAATAGACACACCACACGCTGCGGGTCACTGCGTTTATCAAAGGGCTGCCCCTAAAGCGATCAACGTCGATCGCCCGACGCAAGATCAACAGGATTGAAATGAAGAGCGGGTGGTTTTCTGTTACGCGCGTCGTCTGCGTGATTGCATCTCCGACTTCCGGGTTTGGCACTTTTCGGACATGCCCGGGTGGCCTGACGACGTCTGCTCCTGAGGGGGAACGGACTTGCCGAGGAAGCAGGGTCACTTCCGTTTTTGATCCAGGCTGTGTGAAAACACGCTCAATAGCGAAATCGCAAAGACCCTATCTGCTTGAGCCCGGTGTCTGTATCGCGCGCGGAACTTGATCGAAAGGTTCTTCAACAAGATCAAGCAATGTCGGCGTGTTGCGACCCGATATGACCAACTCGCGGCCAATTACTTGGCCTTTATCAAGCTTGCGTCAATCCGAATTTGGCAACGCGCTGACAAGTCCACGCTCTAGGTGAGCGAAAGACGTTTGGCGTTCGCCGCGACATGCTCACGGTAACGGCCGATGACGGTCGCGGCGGAGGCGCCGGCCATCAGGCTGGCGCCGGCTTCGAACATCGCATCGACCTTCTCGCTCACCATCAGGCGGGCTTCGCGATCCGCCTCGCCGTCGCCGGTAGCAAGCTTGGCCAGCCGAAGATGGATGACTTCACACGCCTCGAACGCCAGCATGGCGCCGGCGAGCCACGGGAAGCCCGCATCGGACTGTTCGAAAAAATCGCACGTGCCCATGGTCCCGCTCGTCGTCTGCGGATCAAGGGGACACCGATTTTTCGGTCGCCCTCCTCACCTCCATCAATTCAACGAGAATGCGCTTTAATTTTTAAGGACCCAGCCGCAAGGCCCCCGGGATTTTCGGTTGCGCGGTTACGGTTGGTTAACCAGGAGGCCGCGCGAAGCGGGAGGCGCTCTGAGCGGCTCCACGCAAAGTCGTCCTACCTCGCGCAAGCGGGGTATCCAGCACGCTGCGGCGTTTCGCTTCCATCATTGGCGCCCCGGATTGCTGGATCATCCGCTTTCCCGGAGGAGGCGCTGGGTGCAGAACGTGGCTGAGGGGAAACCGGCGAAGTGGACCCTGAAACGCGAAAACGCCGCCTGAGCGGAATATAATCGCTCGGCGACGTTCGCTTCCGTGGTCGGGTCTTTAAATCCCGGCACTCTGGAAACACCAAAGGTGCAGTTATATTCCTCACATTTTTGAGCGAAGGGAACGGTTTTCAGGCCGGCGGGTTGTCCAGCGTGTCGCGATCCCCCCATTTCGACACATCCCCCGCGGCCTCAGCTCTCCCCCGAGCTGGGGCCGTATCTTTGGCCGCCCGCAGATTCAAAACAGGCGACTCTTGCTGACCCAACTCTTGCGCGTATCGGATGTAAGCGCCCGCAATGCGATGGTGGATGCCGACTTCAGCACGGCGAAGACGGCTGAAGTATTCCTCCGCCCAGTTCGTGCAGGCGCCATCCGTCGAATAGGCTTCTTGATGGTTGATCCGCTTGACTTCGAAACGCTCATGCAAGTTGTCCCATGATCCGGCCCCCGTCGGCGTGCACCACAGTCCCCTTGGCAATACGGCTGCGAATAAAGGCGGAAGCTTGGCTCTCTGAATGGAACACGGCTGGAACCGATTTCCCGCCGCGTTGACGAACGATCACAACGACCGTGCGCTTGCCGTTTTGGTTGACCGCGAAACGGCGATCAACGCGCTTTTCTTTCAGGCTGGCGGGCTTCACGTACCCGCCCCGGCGCGCTCTTGCCCTTCCCAAGGCACACCCCAAATAACTTCTGAATTTCAGAAATATTGCTTGCGGCCTGACCCAAATCAGTAATATATCCCTCGCCGTCCCGTCCCACTCAGAGGGGCGGCTCGCGACGTCACGGACGCGGGGCGGGATGCGGTGGACGCGGCGGCGCGCTTGACGGGCGTTGCTTGCAGCGGACGGCGAAGACGTGTGGTCCTGACGCCCCGACGCTGGCGTCAAGTTTGCGGATTAATCCGCGTAACGACGGTGGCAAGAAAGCCGATCACCGGGAGCACGGTATAAGCCGTAAACCATTGCGTGCGGCAATGTCGGGTGTTTTCCGATGGCTCGCTGTGAATACTCGTGTGCATACTTGTTACCCCATGCGCACACGAGGCTTCTGTAACGGGCGTGGGTTAGTCAATCCCTTTTTGCTTTATCCACTTGCCGGGCACTTGCTTCTGTTCGGGATCGGCGCAGGGCCGTCGCCTGATGGGGTTCATGAGAGGAACAGGCCGGCCGATCTGCGGAAAGCGTGATCACATGATTGGATGCGTCGACAACCCGTGTGACGGCCTGGCCTGGTCCTTCGTCCCGGCGAAGGGACTTCGCTTCGGGGAGAGGCCGGTGTGGTGGCCCGCCCGAAAACCGGTTCGTCCTCCCTGTTTTTAGGCCGTTGCTGCCTTGGCAGCCGGATTGAACGGCACATTATCCTTGAGCATGCGGAGCATGATCACGGCGAGCTTGCGCGCCAGCGCCACCTTGGCCTTGTTAGTGCCAGCGCGCCGGGCGATCCGCATTGCCCAGCTTTTGAGTTCCGAGCAACCCTTGACCGGCTTTGTCAGCATGATGTGGGCGGCCTCGTAAAGCGCCTCGCGCACCGAGGCGTCACCGTGCTTGCTGATGCGGCCGGTGTAGTCGGTCTCGCCGGACTGATACTTCTTCGGGGTCAAACCGAAATGCGGGCCCGCCCGCTTCGATGACGTGAAGCGGGAGGGATCATCGATCGCGCAGGCAAAGGTGAGCGAGACGATCGGCCCCACCGCCGGTGTTGACATCAGGAGCCTGGCCTTCTCATGAAGGCGCGACATTGCCCGCACGCGCTTCTCAAAACCATTGAACTCTGCAAGCAGAACGGCCCGCGCCCGAAGCAGCGCCTCTATGATCGTCTGAAGGTTGGGATGCCCCTTCACCAGCTCTTCGATCCGTCCGGCAAAGTTGGTCCGTGTTGTCTTGCCGACCTTCAGCCCGAAGCCGCGCAATATCCCGCGCAGGCTGTTCTCAAGGTCCAGGAGCTTGCTTTGCACCAGCTTGCGTGCCGTCAGCATCGCGCGGATCTCCTGTGCCGTGATCGACTTGCAGTGTACCGGCCGGAACCAGCCGAGCCGCATCAGTTGCGCGATGTTGCGTGCGTCGTTGCGGTCCGACTTCACCGGCATCGCCTTGAAGGCATCGCTCACGTGCCGTGTCTCCAAAAGCTCGACCGCCAGACCAGTCTGCTTCATGGCCGCATAGAGCCATTGCGACAACGGCCCGGCCTCAAGTCCGATCCTGGCGAGCCCAAGCCCGAGCGAACCGAACCAGTTGATCAGCGCTTCCGGCTCGCTTGCCACTTTGGTCTCCCGGACAATCTTGCCGCTCCCGTCGACCACGCACACACTCGAGTATTCCAACGACACGTCGATTCCGGCATAATAATCCATGATCGTCTCTCCTTGGTGCTTGGAGCGAGGCCTGTCCTCGACTCCGTCATACCATCAGTGTGAGGGACGACCGCCTGGCTTCCAAGCAAGCCGCGCGACGCGCGCTTCAAACAGCGCCGTAGCTAGCGCGGCTTGCTTGGAAGGCCCGTTACTCCATCTGCGGGTGCATCGGGCGCCCGGCATTCCCCACGCCCTCTTCTCTAAAGGGCGGAAAATTCATGCACACCTCGGGCGCATCGCGCCGCGAGAATGCGGAGGTGTGTCTGGTCTAACCTCGCCCCTTGCGGGGTCGAGACGAGCGAAGCTCGCTCTTAGAGGTCGGAGACGGAGCGATAGCGAAGTCTCCGGGTGAGGAGGACTATCCGCAAGTCTGAGCCTGTCGAGAGTCCCCCCTCACCCGCTCGCAAGATGCTCGCGACCTCTCCCCGCAAGTGGGGAGAGGTAAGGACATCTGTGGGTGCATCGGGCGCCCGGCGTGTGCTGACGCGGGCAGTCACTTTCCGATATTGGGCACCTTTGAGACCAGCCGCGACGTCGGTTGCCGGGTCGGCATCCCCAGCAGCGCTACGCCCCGGCGACACTCATTTCGGTAGCGAGCGGCTCTGGGCTGAAGTCGAGGTTCTTAACCGAGACATCGGGGCCATTAACCAACCGTTAACCGAGGCCGCCGATATTTAACCATTCAATAAGAAAGGCGAGTCGATCACCATGGACGCATCTGCGGCGCCGACAGGTCAATTGGTTCGAATGCGCGGCCGCTCCTACGTTGCGTTTGTGTTTAGCCCTGTGGTTCCGATCGTTGGCTGGCTTGAAGAAATAGACGCAACGCTCGCCCGGTCGCCCGGCTTTTTCGTCGGCAAGCCGGTGGTGCTTGACCTGTCTGCCGTGGACCTCAGCCAATCTGCTATCGCGCACCTCGTCGCAAGCCTCGAACAACGCGATATTCGCGTCCTCGGTATCGAGGGGGTGGATGCCGCTCTGGTCACTACGAGCATGCCGCCTTTGCTGACGGGCGGACGCTCCTGCATGCTCACCCAGAATGAACCGAAAAAGCCTGAAGCCAAACCGAAACCAATGTCGCTGCTGCTCGACAGCCCGGTGCGCTCCGGTCAGTCGATTGTTTTTGCCGAAGGCGATGTGACGGTGGTGGGTTCGGTCGGTTCCGGCGCGGAGATTGTCGCCGGGGGCTCCATCCATGTCTACGGAACGCTTCGCGGCCGCGCGATGGCGGGCGTCAACGGCAATTCAGCCGCGCGGATTTATTGTCAGAAAATCGAGGCAGAACTGCTGGCTATCGACGGCTACTATCGGACTGCGGAAGACATCGGCGCTACCCTGCGCAATCGGCCGGCTCAGGCGTGGCTCGATGGCGATATCATGAGAATTTCACCACTGAATCAATCGGCAAAGGAGGCATGAATGGCCAAAGTCTTGGTCGTGACGTCCGGCAAAGGCGGCGTCGGAAAGACAACTTCCACAGCCGCGCTCGGTGCGGGGCTCGCGCAAGCGGGAGAAAAGGTGGTGGTCGTCGACTTCGACGTCGGGCTGCGCAACCTCGACCTTGTCATGGGGGCGGAACGACGGGTTGTGTTCGACCTCATCAATGTGGTCCAGGGCGTTGCAAAACTCTCGCAGGCTCTGATTCGCGACAAGCGGTTGGAGAATTTGTGGTTGCTTCCGGCCTCCCAGACCAGGGACAAGGATGCCCTGACGGACGAGGGTGTCGGGCGCATTATCGCCGACCTGCGAACCAAATTTGACTGGATCCTCTGCGACAGTCCGGCGGGCATCGAGCGCGGCGCGACGCTGGCGATGCGTTATGCGGACGAGGCGGTGATCGTTACCAACCCCGAGGTCTCGTCGGTACGCGACTCCGATCGCATCATCGGCATGCTCGATTCAAAGACTGTGAAGGCGGAAAGGGGCGAGCGGGTAGAGAAGCATGTGCTGATCACACGATACGAACTCGGGGCGCGCGTCACGGGGGGAAATGCTCAGTATCGAGGATATCCTTGAAATCCTTGCCACGCCGCTGCTTGGCATCATTCCCGAGAGCCAGGACGTTCTGCGTGCGTCGAACGTCGGATCACCGGTTACTCTGAACAACGCCGCCAGCGCGCCGGCCCGCGCCTACGTCGACGCGGTGCGTCGTCTGATGGGTGAAACTGTCACCATGATGGTGCCGGTCGAACGCAAGGGCTTGATGAACCGGTTACTGGGACGGAGGGCGGCATGATGAATCTGAATCTGCTGCGGCTCATCAGCGGCCGTACTGCTTCCGCGCCTGTTGCACGGGAACGCCTGCAGATACTCCTGGCGCATGAACGCGGCTTGCGCGGCCAGCCTGAATTGTTGGGACTGCTGCGGGCAGAGATCCTTTCCGTAGTCTCGCGGCATGTCGTGCTTGATCCGGAAAAGGTCATCGTCAGGATGGAAAGGGGCAAGCATGTATTGACGCTTGAAGTCGATATTGAAGTGCCCAACGGCGTCGAAAAATCGCTCGCGGCGGCTGCCAGATGATTGCAGACAGCAACAGCAACATCGCCTGGCACAGGGTTCAGCTCAAGAAGAACCGTGACGCCGTCAAGGCCCTGGAAACCGCCCGGTTTACGGTTGGCCAGTCCGCGGGTTCGAGCGGCCAAACGCAAAAAACCATAGCCGCTCTGAAGCGGAAGATCGCGGAATCCGAGCGGCACATCGCCGCCCATGAGAGGCGTACCAAGCGGCCCGTCGCAACCGACCTTCAAAGTCTGGCCAGCGTGAGCTGGAGCAGTTGGAACACCCCGCACCGGCGCATTGTCAGCGCGCGGGCGAAAGGCCGGAGAGACCAGGCGGGGCGCGACGCCTGACGACCGCCAGGGTTCCCGGACTCGCGGGGACCCGGCGACATACCGGCGAACTCCGAGGGCAGTCCGGTTATCGGATAGAGCGGAAGCCGCCGGCCGGCCGCCAAACCGACGTTTTTGACCCGGAACCGCCGCAAGCGGCATTGACGGAACGATCGGCGGGCCGCAAAATCGCCCTCAAATTCGCTGACTGATGTCAGCTAATTCGGTATCGTGCTGTCCGGCCCCCGCTGGCAGGGCCACAGGCAGTTCCGGGGCACGCCAGGAAGGTCATGATTTAAATGCTTCTCGCGCGCCGGTTTGCTGCTGCTGCGACGGCTTTGTTGCTGATCGCAGGCGGATTTTTCATCCTGCTTTTCTCGGCACTGGGCTCACCGGCGGAGGCGGCATCCGATATCTGCGGAGACGCGGCCGAGGTTACGGTCCTGCCCTCGCCGCTGGCGCCGTGGAAGGGCGCGCCGCTGCGCGTCATGGTCGTCGCCGAAAAGCCGATCGAGGGCGTGCTGTCGCTGATCGCGCCCGATGGAAGCGTGGCGGCCAAATCACCCGACCGGCACGGCGGGCAGCCTTATTCCTGGTTCGCCGAGGTCGCCGCGCCGGCCGCGGGCACCTGGCACGCGACGCTGGCACGCGACCGTGCACCGGCGGGGTGCAGCCCGATCACCCGCGACATCGTCGTCAGCGCCCGCAAACCGGACCCTCTGCGCACGCCGTCGGGAAGCTTCTGGCAGGTGCGCAATAGCTGGAACAGCACGAGCGAAGCCCTGTTCTCGGCCTGGATCGAGAAGCTGTTCGACGCGCCGCCCGACCAGGATCTGTCCTGGAAGGTCTGGCATGAAGTGCTGCGCGACCGATCGCGCAATTTCCTGTTCAACTATCTGGGGCGCGGCGAAGACAACGTGACGATGGGCCTTCGCCCGGACTGCGCCGACTTCGTCTACTTCCTGCGCGCCTATTTTGCATACAAGATGGGGCTGCCGTTCGGCTATTCGAATTGCTCGCGAGGCTTCGCAGGCAAGCCGCCCAAATGCTACCAGTGGTTCGACATCGAGCACCCCGAACTGACGCGTCCGGCCCCGCCGCCCGAGCAGGACATCGCATCGGCCACCCCTGTCGCCGCCACGCCACCCCCGCCAACGCCGACCCTGCTGGGGCTGTTTTCGCGGTCCCCGCCGCCGGTCGACCCGCTGGCCAATCCGCCTGCGAATCCGCCGCCGCCGAAGCCGAAGCGCCCGACCACGTTCGGCGAATATTTGCGGGACGTCGGTGACGTCGTCCATACCGGCGCCGTGCGGGTGCCGGCGAGCGACGACAACACCGATTTCTACACTGTCCCGCTGACACAACAGGCGCTGCGCCCGGGGACGGTCTACGCCGACCCCTATGGCCACGTGCTGATGCTGGTGCATCTCGTGCCGGAACAGAACGGGACGCCGGGCGTCTTCCTCGCCGTCGACGCGGAGCCCGACGGATCGATCACGCGCAAACGATTTCTGGCGCGGCAATTTCCTGTTCGTGCACGAGCCCGCGCTCGGCAGCCCCGGCTTCAAGCACTTCAGGCCCATCGTGCGCGACAAAAACGGTCCATTGCGGCGGCTGAGCAACGCCGAAATCGGCAAAAATCCGCAGTACGGCGATTTTTCACTCGAGCAGTCGCAGATGAGCGCCGAGGATTTCTACGATCGCATGGATGACGTGATGTCGCCCGAGCCGCTCGATCCGGTGCGGGCGATGACGGACGCCATCACCAGCCTCAGCGAGCAGGTCAAGACGCGCGTCACCTCGGTCGAAAACGGACGAAAATATCAGGAGAAGCAGACCGGCGACACCGCCATGCCGGACGGCGCCTCGATCTTCGAGACCACTGGCGCCTGGGAAGATTACTCCACCCCGGCGCGCGACTTCCGTCTCTTGATCGCGATCGATGTGGTGCGGGGATTTCCCGACCGCTTCGCGCGGCGGTCGCAACGCTACGCGATGCCGGGCGGCAAGAGCGTCGCGGACATGAAGAACGAATTGCAGGGCGTGCTGGCCTCGGAACTGGCCTCGCGCAAATTGTCCTATACGCGCAGCGACGGCTCGCAGTGGACGCTGTCGCTCAAGGACGTGGTCGATCGGGCGACGGATTTCGAGATGGCCTACAACCCGAACGACTGCGTCGAGCTGCGCTGGGGGGCTGCTGCCAACAGCGAGGAGGCATCGACGTGCAAGCGGCATGCGCCGCAGCCGCAGCGCGCCAAGATGTCGGACTACCGCACCTGGTTCCGCGAGCGGCACTGGCCGACACATGCCTAGCGGTCAGTGGCAGAGGAAGTCGTGGGGCTTCGGCCTGAGGAGCGGCCCCGAAACTTGATTGCGGCGACGGCAACGCTCGTCTGGGCCGATGTCCTCACCCGACATCGTTACCGCAAAAATAAATGGAATTGCTGTAAAGCGAAAGTTGGTGCGCGCACGGCAGGCGCTGGATCGGCACGCTACTCCTTGTCGGCCGCATTTCGGGTCATACTCCCACGATGAAAATCCCCCAGCCCGATTCGCGGAGACGAGACCTTTGAATTTCCTCTTCGTCCTGGCGGTCGGGCTGGCCGCCGGTACCATCAGCGGCATCGTCGGCACCGGCTCGTCGATCATGCTGATGCCGGTCCTGGTCTATCAATACGGACCGAAGCAGGCGGTGCCGATCATGGCGATCGCCGCCGTGATGGCCAACCTGTCGCGCATCCTCGCCTGGTGGCGCGAGGTCGACTGGCGCGCCTGCGCCGCCTATTCGATTCCCGGCATTCCGGCCGCGGCGCTGGGTGCCCGCACATTATTGGTGCTGCCGTCGCGCGCGGTCGATATCTCGATCGGCCTGTTTCTGATCGCGATGGTGCCGGCGCGGCACTGGCTCGCCCGGCACGACCTCAAGATCAGGCTTTGGCATCTCGCCGTCGGCGGCGCCGTGATCGGCTACATCACGGGCATCGTGGTCTCGACCGGGCCGTTGAGCGTGCCGCTGTTTTTGTTCTACGGCCTCAGCAGGGGCGCGTTTCTCGCCACCGAAGCGGCCAGCTCGCTCGGGCTTTACATGAGCAAATCGATCACCTTCCAGCGCTTCGGCGCGCTGAGCCCAGACGTCGCGCTGCAGGGCCTGATCGCCGGCGCGTCGCTGATGTCCGGCGCCTTCATCGCTAAGCGGTTTGTGCTGAGGCTTGAGCCGGAAATGTTTCGACTTGTCATGGACGGGATCATGCTGGTCGCGGGGCTTTCCATGCTGTGGAATGCGGCGCAGTCGTCTTAGAGGCCGGATGCCGCGGACAAATGTTGCCGAACTTACATCCCTTCTGAACGGCAGTTGGTGAAGTTTCCAATTCGGAATAACGCCCATCATCCCCGAGTTTGAGCGCGCCTTGAAAAATGAACTGCCTCGCTGCTGGGAGCACGGAGGTTTGAACAGTTCGCGGCGTGCCTGCCATTGTAAGGACAAATACAGGCGATCCGCTATAGCCAGGAATTGACCTCGCCCCTGCGCGAAAATCGCCTCCCGATCGATAACACCGGTAGCGATTTGCACGACTGCCCGAACCTCAATGATGGCCTGTTTCTGTCTTTGCCTTCAGCATTCATGAATTGGCTGGCATTGTCCGTGTTCAAGCCCCACTGTCCTGGCTCACCCGGCTTGACCTGTTGATGGCGGTCGGACTTCCTCGCAAGCTGCGCGGCGCACTGGTGCTTGTTTGTTTCACGCTCGCGGCGTGCGCCCCTGCCGTGGAGTTGCCGATCCCGGTTTATGTGCCTCCTTCCATGCCCACGGAGGCTGCCGCCGCCGAAGGGATCAAGAAAGCCACGGCGGAAGAGAAGCTCACCGGTCCGATAGAGAGGTCAGACTTGCGCCAAACCGATCACGGTCCCGGACGGTTCGTGTTGTGCATACGCGGGGTCGACGCGAAATACAGGCGGGTCGGAACTTATGCCGTGTTCTTCGATAACAACGATTACAAGGGAGCGAGAACATCGGTCATGATCGACGACTGCGAAAAGCAGAATTATCGCCCGGTCCCCTAGAAGGCCGGGTGAACCGGGGCGTAACGGGACGCCGGCCCACAAGAGCCCAGACCCGCCTCGGAACAAAATAGGAACAAATAGTCAATCTTCCGGGATTTCCATGCTATGAAACGCCGCGCGATCAACCCGGCAGCGATTCATCCCATGGCCAAAAACACCCTCTCCTTCGTCTGCCAGAACTGCGGCGCGGCGTATAACCGCTGGCAGGGCAAGTGCGAATCCTGCGGCGAATGGAACACGCTGGCCGAGGAGGATACCACCGGCGCAACCTCGATGCCGGTCTCGATCCGCAGCAGGCGCAAGGGGCGGCTGTTCACGCTGGAAAGCCTGACCGGCAAGAGCGTCGAAGCCCCTCGCCTGCCCTCCGGGATGGCCGAGCTCGATCGCGTCACCGGCGGCGGGTTTGTCCGCGGCTCGGTGCTGTTGGTCGGCGGCGATCCCGGCATCGGCAAGTCGACGCTGCTGACGCAGGCCACCAGCCTGATGGCGCGGGCCGGACATCGCGCGGTCTATATTTCCGGCGAAGAGGCGGTGGCGCAGGTGCGGCTGCGCGCCGAGCGCCTCGGTCTTGCCGACGCGCCGGTGCAGCTTGCGGCCGAGACGTCCGTCGAGGACATCGTCTCGACCTTGTCCGAGGGCACGGTACCGCGCCTGATCGTGATCGATTTCGATCCAGACCATGTGGACCGACACCGTCGAATTGGCGCCGGGCACGGTGACTCAGGTGCGCGCCTCGGCGCAGGCGCTGATCCGCTTTGCCAAGAAATCCGGCGCCGCCATCATCCTGGTTGGCCATGTGACAAAGGACGGCCAGATCGCCGGACCGCGCGTGGTCGAGCACATGGTGGACGCGGTGCTGTCGTTCGAAGGCGAAGGCTCGCAGCAATTCCGTATTCTGCGCGCTGTCAAGAATTGCTTCGGTCCGACCGACGAGATCGGCGTATTCGAGATGACCGGCCTTGGCCTGCGCGAGGTCTCCAATCCTTCCGAGTTGTTCCTGTCGGAGCGCGACCTCGGCAGTCCGGGCACGGGGGTATTCGCGGGGATCGAGGGCACTCGTCCGGTGCTGGTGGAATTGCAGGCGCTGGTGGCGCCGACCTCGCTCGGTACGCCGCGCCGCGCGGTGGTCGGCTGGGATCCGAGCCGGCTGTCGATGGTGCTGGCGGTGCTGGAGGCCCATTGCGGCGTCAAGCTGTCCGGCCATGACGTTTATTTGAACGTGGCGGGCGGCCTGCGCATCCAGGAGCCCGCGGCCGACCTTGCCGCCGCTGCCGCACTGGTGTCGTCGCTGGTGAACGCGCCCTTGCCGACCGATGCGGTGTATTTCGGCGAGATTTCCCTGTCTGGCGCGGTGCGGCCGGTGGCGCAGACCTCGGCCCGGCTCAAGGAAGCTGCCAAACTCGGCTTCGGCCGCGCCGTGCTACCCGAATTGGCCCGTGGCGAGAGCGGCAGCGATGCCGGCATGGTGCTCAATACCGTCGGCGGATTGACCAGCCTGGTCGCGGATATCGCCGCCCGCGGCAATCCCAGGGGAAATCAGGACCGAAATCGGGGCGGAAACCGTGACGACGACGCAGTGGAGAAAAATGCCACACCCGCGAGATTCCGACCTCAAAAAGCTTAAGCCGGGCGTGACCTTACCCGCCCTCGCCGCTATACAACGCGCGCAGGGCCTGATGGCACGAATTCCGGCCTTGCGGGACGTGCCATATCCCCGTCACTTAGAACGGCACCGACACGCCGATTTGCGGTTTTTGAGCTTACGAGCGGACCTGACCAGCCGATGCCGATAACGATCCTCGATCTCGCTTTGCTTGCCGTGATGCTCGTCTCCGGCCTGCTCGCGATGGTGCGCGGCTTCATGCGCGAGATCCTGTCGATCGCGGCGTGGGGCGCCGCGGCGCTGGTAACGCTCTACGCGTTCTCGAAGCTGCTGCCGACCGCCAAGAGCTATTTCAACAACGACACCGTTGCGGCCGTGGTCGTGGTCGCTGGCGTGTTCATCGGCACCCTGATCGTGGTCTCCGTGATCACAGTGCGGATTTCCGACATGATCCTGGATTCCCGGATCGGCGCGCTTGACCGCACGCTCGGCTTCCTGTTCGGGCTGGCGCGCGGCCTGCTGATCGTCGTGGTGGCTTACCAATTCTTCATCTGGCTGGTGCCGGACAAGCAGCGGCCCGACTGGGTGACCGGGGCGAAATCCCGGATGGTGCTGCAGGGAACCGGCGAATGGCTGATGTCGCTCTTGCCTGACGACCCCGAGAACACCATCTTGAAGAGATTCAAGAAGAACAAACCCGACGACGAACAAACTGACATCGACCCGGCGGCGCCGGCTGCCGGTGACGGCTACACCAAGCCTGCCCGCGACAGCCTGAAAAAGCTGATCGAGAAGCCGGTAGCGCATTGATACCAGGCCAAAAGAGAGGCGAGATGGACAAGATACAGAGCCCTTCCGATCTTGCCGCCCAACCCGATCCCGACGCGCACCGAGACTTCAACCCCGACCTGCCTGATCCCGCAGATTCCGGCTTGGAGGATTCCGATTTGGACGGCGACACGCTGCGCGAGGAATGCGGCGTGTTCGGCATCTTCGGCCACCCCGAAGCCGCCGCCATTACCGCCCTCGGCCTGCACGCCCTTCAGCATCGCGGCCAGGAGGCCGCCGGCATCGTCTCCTTCGACGGAAGCCGGTTTCACAGCGAGCGCCGGCTCGGCCTCGTCGGCGACACCTTCTCCCGCCGCGAGGTGATCGAACGGCTGCCCGGCAACGCCGCGATCGGCCACGTCCGCTACTCCACCACCGGCGCCACCATCCTGCGCAACGTGCAGCCCTTGTTCGCCGAACTCAATGCCGGCGGATTCGCGGTCGGCCACAACGGCAATCTCACCAACGGGCTGACCTTGCGCCGCGAGCTGGTGCGCAACGGCGCCATGATGCAATCCACCACCGACACCGAAGTCATCCTGCATCTGGTGGCGCAGTCGAAGCGCAATCGCTTCATCGACCGCTTCATCGAGGCGTTGCGCGCGATCGAGGGCGCCTATTCGCTGGTGTCGCTGACCAACAAGAAGCTGATCGGGGCGCGCGATCCGCTCGGCATCCGTCCGCTGGTGCTGGGCGAACTCGAGGGCTGCCCGATTCTCGCGTCGGAAACCTGCGCGCTCGACATCATCGGCGCTAAATATGTCCGCGACGTCGAGCCCGGCGAGGTCGTGGTGTTCGACGAGCGCGGCGCGCAAAGCCACAAGCCGTTTCCCCCAAAACCGCCACGGCCCTGCATCTTCGAATACATCTACTTCTCGCGGCCGGATTCCATCGTCGGTGGGCGATCGGTGTATGAAGTCCGCAAGGCGTTCGGCGCCCAGCTCGCGCGCGAAAGCCACGTCGACGTCGACGTCGTGGTGCCGGTGCCGGATTCCGGCGTCCCCGCCGCGGTCGGCTACAGCCAGCATTCCGGGGTGCCGTTCGAACTCGGCATCATCCGCAACCATTATGTCGGCCGCACCTTCATTCAGCCGACCCAAAGCGTGCGCGAATTAGGGGTGCGGATGAAGCATTCCGCCAACCGCGCCGCGATCGAGGGCAAGCGCATCATCCTGATTGACGATTCGCTGGTGCGCGGCACCACCTCAAGGAAGATCGTGCGCATGATGCGCGACGCCGGCGCGCGCGAGGTCCACTTTCGCCTGGCTTCACCGCCAATCATTCACCCTGATTATTACGGCATCGATCTGCCGGACCGTGGCGGACTGCTCGCTGCGACCCACAGCCTGGAGGAAATGCGCGAAATCATCGGCGCCGACTCGTTGGCGTTCCTGTCGATTGACGGCATGTATCGCGCCATGGGCGAGCCCGGCCGCGATCCCGCCAATCCGAAATTTTCCGATCACTGCTTCACCGGCGCCTACCCAACCCACCTCACCGACCAGACCCAGGTCGAGCCGCAACCGCGGCAATTGTCGCTGCTGGCGGAGGCGAGCTGACGGGCTCGTCATTGCCGGGCTTGACCCGGCAATCCATTGTCTCATGAAATTAAACTCTCTTGCCAAGGCGGTGGATACACGGGTCAAGCCCGCGTATGACACCGCGTATGTAGCTGCGGAATTGACTGGCCATGACAAAACTCCTCGCCTCCCGTATCGCTCTCGTCACCGGCGCCTCGCGCGGCATCGGCTATGCCACCGCGCGGGCACTGGCAAAGGCCGGCGCGCATGTGGTGGCGGTGGCGCGGACGCAAGCCGGCCTCGAGGAGCTCGACGATGAGATCCGGCAGGACGGCGGCAGCGCCACTTTGGTGCCGCTCAATCTCACCGACTTCGACGGCATCGCGCGGCTCGGCGCAGCGCTGCATGAACGCCACGGCAAGCTCGACATTCTCGTCGGCAATGCCGGAGTGGCCGGGCCCTCCTCACCGCTCGGCCATATCGAGCTGAAACCGTGGAACGAGGTGATGGCGATCAACGTCACGGCGAATTTCCAGCTGATCCGCTGCATGGAGCCGCTGTTGAAGAAATCCGATGCCGGCCGCGCGGTGTTCGTCACCTCGGCCGCCGCCAACAAGGCGCTGGGCTATCTCGGCCCCTACGCGGCGTCGAAGGCCGCGCTGGAAACGCTGGTACGGGTGTGGGCCAACGAGACGGCGACCACACCGGTTCGCGTCAACCTGTTCAACCCCGGCCCAATCCGCACCCGCATGCGCGCCACCGTGTTTCCCGGCGAAGACCCGCTGACGCTCGACACGCCCGAGCAGGCCGCGGAATTCATCGTGCCGATGTGCGGGCCGGATTGGTCTGAGACCGGCAAGTTTTATGATTACCCGAGCCGCACCTTGATGAGCTTTCGCGCGCCGGCGTGACGCAACCGTATTGCGCTTCCCGCGCAATTGACTCCTGCGCGTCCCCTCTATTCACTGCGCCCCAAGCGGGAAAAACCCGCAAGGCCAAAAATGCGGGGAGGACGCCCATGACGCCGATGCCACATCGCGGTCGACAGATACGTGCCGCCGCCAATCTCGCCAAAACCATTTCCGTTTGCATCGCGGCGGCTGTTCTGATCGCCGCGGCCACGTTTTCGCGCGCCGCGCATGCCGGCGACGTCCCGACCTTTGCGGTCGATCCCTCCTGGCCGAAGCCGCTGCCGAACAACTGGATTATCGGTCAGGTCGGCGGCATCACCACCGATTCAAAGGGAAACATCTGGGTTTTCCACCGCCCGCGCTCACTGACCGACGACGAGAAGGGCGCATCACTGACGCCGCCGCGCTCGAAATGCTGCGTTTCGGCGCCGCCGGTACTGGAATTCGATACCGACGGCAACCTCCTGCGTTCGTGGGGCGGGCCCGGCGAGGGCTATGAATGGGTCGGCCGCGAACACGGCATCGAGGTCGACGACAAGGGTTTTGTCTGGCTCACCGGCAATGCCGATACCGACAATGTGGTTCTGAAATTCACCGAGGACGGCAAGTTCGTGATGCAGATCGGCAAGATCGGGCCGAGCAAGGGCAGCAACGACACCACCGTGCTCGGCAAGCCCGCCGAAACCACCTACGACAAGGACGCCAACGAACTCTATGTCGCCGACGGCTACGGCAACCACCGCGTCATCGTGTTCGACGCCACCACGGGCGCCTACAAGCGGCAATGGGGCGCCTATGGCAACAAGCCTGATGACGCCAAGCAGGCGGCTTATGATCCCAAGGCGCCGGTGTCGCAGCAGTTCGGCAATCCCGTACACTGCGTGAAAGTGACCAACGACGGTCTGGTCTATGTCTGCGACCGCATCAACGACCGCATCCAGGTGTTCCACAAGGACGGCAGCTTCGTGAAGGAGTGGTTCTACGAGAAGAACACGCTCGGCAATGGCTCGGTATGGGATGTCGTGATCTGGCCCGATCCGAAGCAGACCTATCTGCTGAGCGCCGACGGCGAGAACAATGAAATCCGGGTGCTCAAGCGCGACGACGGCTCCGTGGTCGGCAGCTTTGGGCACAACGGCCGCAACGCCGGGCAGTTCCACTGGGTGCACGCCATGGCGGTGGACGCCAAGGGCAATGTCTATACCGGCGAGGTCGATACCGGAAAGCGGATCCAGAAATTCAAGCTGACCTCGGACGCACTACGCTGAGCGCACCGCCGCACGGCGCGAGAGCGTGCGCGCGGCGATCACCAGCGCCAGCACCAACAGCGCCGAGGCCAGCAGGAACGGCGCGCCCGGCAATTTCAGCGGAGCCTGCGCGCCGATGAAATAGGAAAATGTCAGCGTGAACAGGAACGGTCCCACCAGCTGGGACACGCTTTGCACGCTCGAGGTCGCGCCCTGCAACTGGCCCTGCTGGTCCGGCGCGACCGAGTGCGTCATCAGCGCCTGCGTCGCCGCACCGGCGACGCCCCACAATGCCATCACGGGAATGCCGAGCCAGAACAGCGGACCATTTGGCGCAGCACCAAAAATCAGAAAGCCGACGGCGCCGCAGCCGAGCCCAAGCAGCAGCGCGCGGCGCTCGCCGAAACGCCGGACGATCGGCCCGATTGCAGCTCCCTGCACGGCCATCGCGCAGATCCCGACCATGGCCAGCGTCAGGCCGACGGTGGTCGCATCCCAGTCATATCGATAGGTCGCGTAGAGCACGAACGTCGAGGGCAGCACCACATGCGCGAGTTGCGCGACAAACGTCACCACCGATAGGCCTGCGAGTACCCGGTCGGAGCGCAACAGATGCAGGGCGCCCAGCGGATTGGCGCTTTTCCAGCGGAACGGCGAGCGGCGGTCGCGCGGCAGCGACTCCGGGAGGATCAGCAGGCCGTAGAGCGTATTGGCAAAACTCAAACCCGCCGCGACCCAGAACGGCAGTCGCGGATTCATGCCGCCGAGCAGGCCGCCGATCGCGGGTCCAAGAATAAAGCCGGCGCCGAACGCGACGCCGATCTTGCCGAACACCGCCGCGCGGCGTTCCGGCGGCGTCACATCCGCGATGTAGGCGAATGCCGTCGAGATGCTGGCCGAGGTGATGCCCGAGATCACGCGACCGACGAAAAGCCAGATCAGCGACGGCGCCAGCGCCATCAGCACGTAATCGAGCGCGAGCCCGAAATTCGACAGCAGCACCACCGGCCGCCGGCCGAACCGATCCGACAGGCCGCCGAGGATCGGCGAGAAGAAAAACTGCATCAGCGCCCATGCGGTGCCGAACAGGCCGAAGATCCGTGCAGCGCTCGCGGTATCGTTATCGACAAAGCTTTCAACGAGCTTGGGCAGGATCGGCATGATCATGCCGAGCGCGAACATGTCCAGGAGAATGGTGACGAAGATGAAGGCCACTGCCCCGCTGCGCACCGCGGGCGTTTCCTTGCACGTTTCCCTGGGCGTTTCGACAACGCTCTCGGACACCCCTTCGCTCACGACGGCCGCTTGCGCTTATGGGCGAACGGATTGGCCTTTTCGCGCAAGCTGATCCGTACCGGCGTACCTGGAATCTCGAAAAACTCACGCAGGGAGTTGACGAGATAACGCAGATAGGATTGCGGCACGGCGTCGGCGCGCGAGCAGAACAGAACAAAACTCGGCGGCCGCGCCTTGGCCTGGGTGATGTAGTTCAGCTTCAGCCGTCGCCCCGACACCGCCGGCGGCGGGTTGGCATCGACGGCCTGTTCGAACCAGCGATTGAGGGACGCCGTCGGCACCCGCCTGTTCCATACCGCGTAGGCCTGTTCGACCGCGCTCATCAGCCGGTCGATGCCCTCGCCCATCAGGCCGGATACCGCAACGATCGGCATGCCCTTGACCTGCGGCAGCAGGTGATCGGCGTCGGTTCGCAACGCCGAAATCAGGCTCGACTGCCGCCCCATCAAATCCCATTTGTTGACGGCGATTACCAGCGCACGGCCCTCGCGCTCGATCAGGTCGGCAATGCGTAAGTCCTGTTCCTCGAACTTGTGCTGCGCATCCATCATCAGCACCACGACTTCGGCGAAGCGTATCGCGCGCAGCGCGTCCGCCACCGAGAGTTTTTCCAGCTTCTCCTCGATCCGCGAGCGCCGCCGCAAGCCCGCGGTGTCGAACACGCGAAAATCCCGGCCCTGCCAGTTGACCTCGACGGAAATCGAATCGCGGGTAGTGCCGGCCTCGGCGCTGGTCAGCAGCCGCTCCTCGCCGAGCAGATGATTGATCAGCGTGGACTTGCCGGCATTGGGACGGCCGACAATGGCCACCCGGATCGGCCGCTTCGAAATGTCCTCATCGGAATCGATGGCGTCGTCGTCGTCGAACTCTTCGCCCTCGTCGACCGGCTCCGGCATCAGCGCGCGCAGCGAGTCGTAGAGATCGCTGAGCCCCTCGCCATGTTCGGCCGAAATCTGGATCGGCTCGCCGAGGCCCAGCGCGTAAGCTTCCATGGCGCCGGCATCGCCCTGCTTGCCCTCGCTCTTGTTGGCGACCAGCACCACCGGCTTATTGGCGCGGCGCGCAAAATCGGCGAAGGCGCGATCGTTCGGCGTGAGACCCGCGCGGGCGTCGACTACGAACATCAGGGCGTCGGCGAGACCGATCGCGGCCTCGGTCTGCTCCTGCATCCGCGCGGTGAGCGAGCCCTTGGCGCCCTCGTCGAGGCCTGCGGTGTCGATCACGGTGAATTCGAGATCGCCGAGGCGGGCCTCGCCTTCACGGCGGTCACGGGTGACGCCCGGCTCGTCGTCGACCAGCGCGAGCTTCTGCCCGACCAGCCGATTGAACAGCGTCGATTTTCCGACATTGGGCCGGCCGATAATGGCAATCGTGAAGGACATAAAGCGATCCGTGCGCCTTTTACAAAGCGCGTGTCAATGCAATGAAAACCTGAAACTAGCGCGCGAAGGTGCCGCTCGGCAGTGGCGCCGGGAATGGCGCAGCAGATTGTTGCTGCGATTGCGCGGGCTGCGCAGGTTGTGAGGGCTGCTGCGCCGGTTGCGCGGCGGTTTGATCGGTTGGCGGCGCGGTGGTGCGCCGGCGGACGATTTTCTTGGGCTTGGGAGCCGGCGGCGCTGCCGCGGTACTGCCCTCGTCCGCAGCCCCGGCCGCAGGGTCCTGCGCAGGCTCGGTGGCGGCGGTTGCGGGCTGTTTGCTGTTGGATTTCGCGGTGCGTTTCGGTTTCGGCGGCTCGGCCGGCGGAGCGGCGGCGGCCGCAGCAGCAGCCTGATTCTGATCGAGTTGTTGCTGCTGCTCGACGTTGCCCTTGTACAATTCCTTCGGCACGCCCTGCTCGAGGCCCGGCACGCCGTCCGGGAAGACCGGCTTGCGTTCGCCCGGCAGCTTCTTCTTGGTGTCGAGCCAATCCAGCAGATCAGACGGATCGAAGTTGCTCAAGCTGCTGGAGCAGCCGGCCAGATCGCCCGACAGCGCGATGAGGACAACGGCAGCAATCAGGCGTTGCGAGCGGCGCATGGTCGATTTCTCGGTCAACTCGTTGTCCTGCCGTCAACTCTTGGCGGCCGGCGGTAGCAAGGCCTGCAGGGCCTCGGCACGCGAGCGCAGGCTGGCCGGCGTCTCGCCATCGTTGGCGATCATATCCAGCCACTGCCGCGCCGCTGTCGTATCGTTGGCGTGCCAAGCCGACAGCGCCAGCAGCTCACGTGCGGTATGGCGAAAAGTCGAGTCCGGCCCGGTGAGAGGCTCAAGGCGCGCAACCATGCCGGGATAGGTTGATGTTTCCAGCAGCAACCCGGCGGCGCGGACCTTGGCAAGATCCTGCTCGGTGGCGCCGACGCTGCGATCGGCGGCGATATCGTCGTACATTTTCGCCGCCGCCTGCGGATCGCGGGTCGCGGCTTCGGCTGCGGCATGCAGTCGCGCCAGCACGCGATATCCCGACGGCGCCTTCGCGGCGAGCTCGGTAAAGGCCGCTTCCGCCTCGGCATGCTTGTTCTGTTCGGAGAGTTCGACGGCATGGTCGAACGAAGCACCGGCCTCGGCCGCCTTTTTCGCCTCCAGATACTGGTAACCGCGCCAGCCGCCGACCGCGGCGATAATCAGCAGCGCGCCGGCCACGATGTAGATCGAATACCGGTCCCACAGCTGCTTGAGCTGATCGCGGCGGACGTCCTCGTCTACTTCATCAAATAATTCAGTCACTTAAAGATATCCCATCCCCGATGGACCGCGCCAAATCCGCTGGCCCCGCAAAAGGCTTATTCCCCGTGAGCGCGGCGATACCCTAGTGATATGGCGACGGCAAGGCAAAGTCAGCCCGATCAAAGCGTTACCAGGGACATGCTTAAGGTCAAAGGCCCGGGCTGCCTGACCCCTGAACCGGCCCCGGCGGAATCCCCGCAGGTTCGGCGTGATAATGCGTATCTATCGCTGCATCGACGGCAATACCGGGCACGGGGACCGCGGCGGTCTCCGACGGCACGTCAGGAAACGTCGTTTCCCAGCCGCCACCCAGCGCCTTGAACAACTGCACCAGATCGAGCGAGACGTTGGTGGTGCTGGCGGCATATTGCTGGTCTGCGTCCAGCAGCGACCGCTCGGCGTCGAGTACGTTGAGGAATTCAGTCACACCGTCATTGTAGCGCGCCCGGGCGAGCGCGAGCGCAGCCCGGGAGTGGTCGGCCTGCGACCGCAATCTGGCGCGGCGGTTCTGTTCGAGGCGGTGGGCGACCAGCGCGTTGACGACGTCGTGCCAGGCTTGCAGCACGGTCTTGCGATAGGTGGTGGCGGCTTCCTGCTGCTGCGCTTCGCGCAGTTCGAGCGTGCTGCGCAGGCGCCCGCCCGAGAAAATCGGCAGCGAAACGCTGGGGCCGACCATGTATTGCAGCGAACTGGCGTCGAACAGATGCTTGACTTCCAATGCGTCGAAACCAACGGTGCCGTTCAATTGCACCTTGGGATAGAAGTCGCCGACGGCGACGCCGATGTCCGCGGTCGCCGTGTGCAACTGATCTTCGGCGGCGCGGATGTCCGGACGCCGCCGCGCGAGTTCGGAGGGAATGCCGAGCGGGATGCGCGGCGGGCCGGTGCGCGCCAAGGTGCGCACACCAAGCTCGGTCTTCAGCGCTCCCGGCGGCTGATCCAGGAGCAGGCTGAGCGCGTTGATGTACTGCGATTCCTGTTGCTGCAATTGAGGAATCTGGGCGCGGATCGCCTCGACCTGGGCGGCGGCGTTCTCGACGTCGAGACCGTTCTGCACCCCGTGCTGCTGGCGCTCCTGCACCAGCCCAAGAATATCGCGATCGACCTTCAGATTGTCGTTGGCGATCCCGATCTGGGTCTGCACGCCGCGCAGCTGGATATAGTCGCGGGCAAGTTCGGCGAGACTCGAGACCAATGCGTCGCGGCGCTGATCGGCGGCCTGATCGACCTGGGCGTCGGCGGCTTCGACTTGCCGGCGCACCCTGCCCCAGAGATCGATTTCCCAGGATGCGTCGAAGCCGACATTGAAGTCGTTGATCGGAGTAGTTAATCCGGCGCTCGCCGCCGGCCCGACCAGACCGCTGATCAGGCTGAGGATGCCGTTCTTACTGTATTGTTCGCGCGTATATTTGGAATCGCCGTTGATCGACGGAAATTCGGCGGCGGCGGCGGCGCCGCGCTGGAAGCGGCTCTCTGCAAGGCGCAGCGTTGCGGTCCGGACGTCGAGATTGGCATCGGCAACGCGCTGTTCGAGGTTGGTGAGCACGGGATCGCGGAACACCTTCCACCACAGGGGGGCGGTGGGAGCCGGCACCCGGGCGGCAGCGGCCGGTTGTCCATTATCGCCAAAGAACGATTTTTCCGGCAGGTGAGAATCCGGTTGCACGAAATTGGGGCCCAGCGTGCAGCCGGCGAGCAGCGCGAGAGAGCCGATAACGCCGAGCAGGCGCTTGAGCGTGCGGAAGCTCATCAGTGGGCTCCACCGGGCCCGCCGCCGCCCGTCTTCGGCGACAGGAGAAAACAGAAGGGAACCACGAAGAAGGCGATAATGGCGCAATAATAGAACACGTCGGCGTAGGCCAGGATAGCCACCTGGGCCCGAAATGCCGAATAGACCTGTCCGACCGCGACGCTGTGTATGGCGGCGCCTGCCCGCCCCATCGAACGCAAGCTCTGTTCGTAGGTGGCAATCAAGCCCTCGTAAGGCTGGTGAAACGGACTCGCCCATTGCGACAGGTAGGTCTGATGCACCTGCGAACGCTGCGTGACCTCGGCGGTCGACAGCGAAATGCCGATCGAACCGAATACATTGCGAAACATCGAGAACAGCGCGGTCGCATCGCCGTTGAGTCGGCGCGGTAGGGTCTGATAGGCGACGGTGCTGATCGGTACGAACAGGAAAGCAAGACCGGCGCTCTGACTGGTCCGCATCAATACCAGGGTTCGAAAATCGACGTTCGGC
Source organism: uncultured Alphaproteobacteria bacterium (assembly GCA_963761895.1). GTDB lineage: Bacteria > Pseudomonadota > Alphaproteobacteria > Rhizobiales > Xanthobacteraceae > Bradyrhizobium. The sequence continues at coordinate 1,824,225 of CAVXIL010000003.1, read as the reverse complement.
GTGATGGTGCTCGAATAGAGCAGCGCGAATCCCATGATGGTGAAACCCGTGGCAATGATGTAGCGGGTTTGCAGGGCCGTCATCAGCCTGCCGACGATCGGGATCAGCAAGATGACCATCACGCCTCCAGGCGACAGGACAAGCCCCGCCCAGGTCGCGGTATAGGACAGGTTTTGTTGGGCGAATTGCGGGATGATCACGGCGCTGGCATAAAGGATCGCGCCCATCGCGCCGATCAGAATGCACCCTGCCGCAAAATTGTGGTCCTTGAAGACGTTGAGATCGACGATCGGCTTGCGGGCGCTCAGGAGCCATCCGATGGCACCGAGGATACCGAGGAAAGCGATCAGTGCCATCACCCAGATGAAGTTGGACTGGAACCAGCCTTCATCCTCGCCGCGGTCCATCATGATCTGCAGCGAGCCAAGCCCGAGCGTAATCAGCGACAGGCCGATATAATCGATACCGCGGCTCCTTCTGTTTCTCACCCAGGGGGGATCCTCGACCAGAACCGAAACCAGAAAAACCGCGAGCACCCCGACGGGAATGTTGAGAAAGAAGATCCAGCGCCAACTGGTCTGGTCAGTGATGTAGCCGCCGAGCGTCGGTCCAAGCACTGGTGCGACGATGGTGGCGATCGCGGTCACGCCGAAGGCCGCTCCGCGCCTGGCCGGCGGAAAGGTATCGAGGATGATCGATTGCTGGTTGGGTTGGAGCCCGCCGCCGAAGAAGCCCTGGGCAAGGCGGTAAATGATGAGTTGGGCAAGGCTGCTCGCTGTGCCGCACAGGAACGAGCAGACCGTGAACATCGCGATGCAGATGATGAAATAACGCTTGCGGCCGAACACATCGCTGAGCCAGCCCGAGATCGTCAGTACGATGCCGTTGGCGACCAGGTAGGAAGTCAGCGCCCAGGTCGCCTCATCGCTGCTCGAGGACAGACTGCCGGCGATATGCGGCAGTGCCACATTGACGATCGTGGTGTCGAGAATTTCCATGAAAGCGGCGAGCGTAACCGAGACGGCAATGATCCAGGGATTATACGCAGGCTTCCAGGCAGCCTCCGGCCGCGGGCCTGCGGCTTCGGCCGCGCTCATCTGACGGTCACCGTCGGTTCGACGGAGATTCCGAGTGGCAACGGCACGTCGGGGTTGAGGCCGCTGTCGATCACGATCTTGACCGGCACGCGTTGCACGACCTTGACGAAATTGCCGGTCGCGTTCTCCGGCGGGAAAGCCGTGAACTTGGAGCCGGACCCCAACTGGATGCTGTCGACATGACCGCGCAGATTCAGCGCCGGATAAGCGTCGACCGTGATCCTGACCGGTTGGCCCTTGCGCATATAGGCAAGCTGGCTCTCCTTGAAGTTCGCTGTGATCCAGACTTCAGGCGCCACGATCGAGAAGATCTGCTGCCCGGCCGTAACGTAATTGCCGGCCTCGACGTTGCGCTTGGTGATCCAGCCGTCCTGCGGCGCCTTGACCAGCGTCCATGACAGATTGAGATTGGCTTGATCGAGCCTTCCCTGGGCCTGTTCGATCTGCCCCTTCAATTGTCCGACCTGAGCGTCGGACTCACCGATCCGTTGCGGCACCGGCGAATTCTGAACGACTTGCGCTTCGGCCAGCGCCACCTGTGCTTCGGCCTGCTTGAGCGCGGCCGTGGCGGCATCGACCTCCTGTTGCGACGTCGCCGCCTTCGGCAGGCTTTTCTGACGATCGTAGTCGGCCTGGGCCCTGAACAGGTTGGCCTTGGCATTGGCAAGCTGCGCTTGCGCCTGCTGAAGCTGTGCCGGGAAATTCTTGCGCGCGATCTCGGCGCCGAGTTGCAGCCCCTCGTATTGCGCCTTCGCCGTCGCTAACGCCCCTTCGGCCTGATCGCGGTCGTTGACGAATTGCCGCGGGTCGATGTGGATCAGCAACTGGTCCTTCTTGACGAATTGGTTGTCGTTGACGTCGAGCGACAGCACCACGCCGGAAACCTGCGGCGCAATGGTGATCGCGCGACCATCGGTGTAGGCGTCATCGGTGCTTTCGAGATTGCGGGTCGTGATCCAGTAGTAGAGACCGCCCGCGATCAACAGGAGAACGATGACCGTGCCTATCGTCATGATCAGCGGGCGACGTTTTTTTCGAACCTCTTGATCGGCATGCTCCTGGGCCTTGTCGTCGGACTGGTCCGGAGCTTTGCCCCCGTCGCTGCTGTCCACCTTCTTGTCTGCGCGCTCCGCGGCGGGTGGACGGCTGTTATCCCCCGAGGGGTCCGTATCATCGCGATTTGCGGAGTGATGCTCGGTGTCACTATCGGTCATCGACATCCCGGATGCATGTGCCGGAGCCGGCGATGGCGCCGGAGACTTAACCGAACTCATTAGTTTTCAATATAAAATCGGGTCGAGCCGAGTCAACCGGCGGCCATCAGTTCAAAAATCAAATGGCAACACCGGCTTATAATATCGTTGGTGAAATTCCACGAGGCGATATGCGGCGGATGGAACTCGCCTACGTCGCCGGGCGGCTCGATCACTCGCGGTCATTGTGCCGCGGCCCAGACCTCGCGCAACTGCCGCTTCATCACCTTCCCGTTGGCGTTGCGCGGCAGCGGCTCGGCGGTGAGATCGATCGTCTCCGGCACCTTGTAGTCCGAGAGCCGCTCGGCGCACCACGCGCGCAAGGTCTCGCCGCTCACGCTGCCGTCGCGGATCACGATCACGGCATGCACGCGCTCGCCCAGCACCGGGCACGGCTTGGCGATGATCGCGCTCTCGACCACGGCGGGATGACCTGCGAGCACGGATTCGACTTCAGCGGAATAAATCTTGAGCCCACCCCGGTTGATCATGTCTTTCTGCCGATCGAATACCCGGACAAAATTCCGGGCGTCGACCGAACCGAGATCGCCGGAATGCCAGAAACCGCCGGTAAAACTTTCGGCCGTCGCCTTCGGATTGTTCCAGTACCCCCTGATGACCGAGCCGCCGTGAATCCAGATTTCGCCGATCTCGCCGCGCGGCAGTTCGTGCCCGTCGGCATCGACCACGATGATTTGCGCGCCCGGGCACGGCAGGCCGACGCTGTCGATGTGAGCGGCCGTCAGCTCCGGCGGCATGATGGTGGACGGCGACGTGGTCTCGGTTGAACCGTAGGCATTGATCAGCTTCAAACCGGGAAGCTTGACGGCCAGCTTTTCGATGGTGGCGACCGGCATCGGCGCGCCGCCATAACCCCCGATCCGCCACGCGCGAAGATCGTAGGAGTCGAAGTCCTCCTGCAGCAGGCAAAGATTGTACATCGCCGGCACCATCAGGGTCTGGGTGACGCGTTCGCGCGCGGCGATTTTCAGGTACTCCGCAGCCTTGAATTCGGCGACGACGATCAACGTTCCCGCGCAACGGGCCATGCACATGATGTTGGCGATCACGCCGGTGACATGCCCGAGCGGGACCGCGGCGATCGAACGGTCCGCCGATGTCAGCGCCATGCAGGCTTCATAGACCATGGCCGAATGAATGACGTTGCAATGCGCGAGCATCGCGCCCTTGGGCCGGCCGGTGGTGCCGGAGGTGTAGAGGATCATCGCCGTGTCCTCTTCGTCGACATCGGCGGGCTCATGCCAAGGCGCGCTATCGGCCGAATCGAAAAGCGCCGATGCGCTTTCGCCATCGTCGACCGGGATCCGGTACTGCAGATCGGGAATATCGCGCGCGTCGGGCAGACGCGCGGAAAGCGTGGCCTCGTGGATCAGGAGCCTGGCGCCGCAGTCAGAAAGCGCATAGGCGATCTCCGGCCTTTGCTGGCGGGTGCTGAGCAGCACCGTCACCAGACCGAGATGTGCCGCACCGAACATCGCCAGCACGAATTCGACGCGGTTGCCGAGCAATAGCGCAACACGGTCGCCTCGTTGCAGACCCATCCTCCGCAGTCCCGCCGCTACGTCAGCGGATTGTTGCGCGACCTCGCGCCATGTCATCCGCCTGTCGCCGCAGACCAGCGCTTCGCCGTCCGGATTTCTCAACGCCGCATCCGACACCATCGCCCAGATGTTCTTGGGCCGCTCGCAGAACGCCGGCACCACGCGGTCGCCGAAGCGCGCCTCGAGCCGCATCGCCGGAATGGGATAATGCGACCAGTCCATCGCCCTCGCCGCCTCTCAGCTTTTGGCCTTCATGCCGTAGACATGCTCGGGACCGGGGAAAGCGCGCGAGCGCACGTCGGTGGCATAGGCCTCGATGGCGGCCTCGATCATCGGGCCGAGATTGCCGTAGCGACGGACGAATTTCGGGGCCCGCGGCGACAGCCCCAGCATATCCTCCAGCACCAGGACCTGGCCGTCGCAGGCCGCACTGGCGCCGATGCCGATGGTGGGGATCGCGATGGTCTCGGTGATCTTGCGCGCCAAGGGTTCGGCGACCGCTTCGATCACCACCGAAAATGCGCCGGCCTGAGCAATCGCTGTGGCGTCGTTCTCGATCGGCTCCCAGCTGCCCTCTTCGCGGCCTTGCGCGCGAAAAGAGCCGAGCGTGTTGATCGACTGCGGCGTCAGCCCGATATGGCCCATCACGGGAATGCCGCGCTCGGCCAGAAACGCGACGGTCTCCGCCATCCGCGCGCCGCCTTCGAGTTTCACGGCACCGCAATGGGTCTCTTTGAGGATTCTGACCGCGGAATGAAACGCCTGTTCCCTCGAGGCTTCATAGGAACCGAAGGGCATGTCGACCACAACCAGCGCGTGTTGCGAGCCGCGCATCACCGCGTGTCCCTGCAGGATCATCATGTCGAGCGTCACCGGCACGGTGGTCTCGAAACCATGCATCACATTGCCAAGGGAATCGCCCACCAGAATGACGTCGCAATACCGATCGACCAATGCCGCGGTATGAGCGTGATACGAGGTCAGCATCACGATCGGCTCGCCATTCTTGCGGGCGCGAATATCGGGCGCGGTCTTGCGCTTGATGGTCGATTGAACAGACATGTCAAACTCCGAACACGGGAACGCCGATCACGACGGGATGGAATGCGAAGCCGAGCGCCAGATAGGCGACGACCCCGACCGCCACCGCGATCAGGTCGTTGCCGACGCCGCCGACCGGGATCGGCGGCGCGCCGGCATCCGTGCGACGTTTCAGCGAGATGCGGTCGAACACCGCCCAGGCCAGGAACGAGCCGAACAGGATGATGGAGCCGAGATCGCCGTTGGCGAGCAGATGCGCCGCGGCCCACAGCTTGACGCCGGCCAGCATCGGATGCTTCAGCGTGGTGAAGATCCGGCCGCGGATATAGGCTGCCACAACCAGGATGACAGCCGGCAGCATCAGCGCCTCGGTGAGGTGTTTCAGCGCCCGCGGCGGGGTCCAGATCTCGGTCATCCCCTCTGCGCGATAATGCGCAAAGCCCCAGACGATCAGCGCAAGGCCCGCCAGCGACACCAGCGCGTAGCCGATCTTGTAGCCGCCCTCGCCCCATGACGCGATCAGGCGCGCGCGCAGTTCGCGCTGCGTGGTCAGCGTGTGGACGCCGAGAAACAGCACCAGCCCCAGGATCATCACCAGCAGTCCCAAGACGTCCTCCATTGCAGGGTCGGCGTTGCGAGCATCGGGTAACACTTTAGGGGCCGAGGCCGCAATGCGCCAAAATGCGTGGCCGATCTTGGGCGCGAGACGGCTCCGCAGGGCTTGACCCTCCATCGTCCGCGCCAGCGGACAACGGCCTTCCCGAGGGAATCCAGAGCTGTTTTGACCACATTACAACGCGGTTAGCTTCGGAACATATCATCCGCCGGTCCATTGCTTCCTGACACATCAGGAGAAATAGTGATGACGAAATTTGGAACGATCGGCGCTGCCTGTCTGGCAGTTGCACTGGCGGCATCTTCCCCCGCGTTTGCACGGGCTGGACATGGCGGCGGCGGAGGTCACGCAGGATTTCACGGCGGCGGCGCGCACTTCGCGGGCGGCGGCGGTAGAGGCGGTGGATTTCGCGGGGGTCGCGGCGTCGGGATTGGGGCCGGACTCGCAGCGGGCGCAATTGCCGGCGCAGTGATCGGCGGCGGCTATTATGGCGGCGGCTACGGCCCCGGCTATTACGGCGATTCATATGCCTACGATAACGGTTACGACGGCGGTTATGGCGCGTACGACAGCGGCTATGGGCCCCCGAACGGCTTCGTCTGTCAGCCCGGGACCTGGTTCCGGGGCGAAGACGGCCGCCGGCATCTCTGCCAGTAAGCACACCTTAATGGCGAAAAGGGCGGCCGCATCGGCCGCCTTTTTTGTGCGCTCTCCCACCCTGGCGATCATCCGGGATGGCCCGGAGGGCAAGACCCGGAAGTTCGAAGGGATGAAGCGTCACTAGACTCTAGCCAAGCCCGGGATTCCGGGTTCGCGCCGTTGGCGCGCCCCGGAATGACATACCCCGCTCACGGCGTTCCCGACTGCTTCTGCAGCTCGCGATTATCGACATAGCGGATCGCAATCGGCCGCCCAGCAAGCGCGCCGCCGAGACCGCCGGTGAATTTGAGCGGCATACATGCGTCAAGCGACGCGTTGATCGCCTTCAGGTAGGTGGCGCGGGTATCCGCCGAAGCGCCTTCCGTGGAGTAGGTCATGCGCGGGGCCCCGATCATCTCGCCCGACCGCTTGAAACTGAAGCGCACCGACATCTGCATGCCCTCGCGCGCGGAATCCGCCGGCGGCGGTGTCCAGCAGGAGCGCAGGGCCGCAAACAAGTCGCCGATGGTGTTGAGATCGTGGTCGGGCTTTTTATATTTGGCGGCGTCGTCATGCGGCGGCACGCTGTCGACCGTCACCTGCAGATTTTCGCCATAGGGATAATCGATTTCGGGAATGCACGGGCCGTGATTGAACACGCTGCAGTAATACGGCGTGCACGGCCCTCGATCGAGCACGCTGCAGGGGGAATGCGAGAACGGCACGGGATTGATTTCATGCCGGTGCTGGGCTTGAGCCGCTCCGGCGCCGGCGATGACCGCAACGGCGACGACGAGCCAGATGAAGATGCGTCCAAGCATGAAACGAACCCCTCGTGGGCAACACATAGAGATGCCCCGTTGGAAAATGATGGACCCGTTGGCCGGTATCAAGGCTGGTTTCGTTCACATCCGCGCGCTTGGGTACGCGGTTCCCACGAAAACCACCGCCGTCGTCGGCCGGCTTGATCGGGCGTCCCAGTATTCCGGAGGCGCCTGTGATTGAATCGAAAGGCCGCGGCGTACTGGGTCCCCCATTTTCGCGGAGGACGACGGCAAGAAGGCTGAGCGGCGTCCCGCCTCACGCCTTCTTTTTCACGTCCTTGATGCTGGAAAAATTAATCCCCTCGGCGCGCTCGCTGACGTAGCCGAGATAGAACTCATTCTTGGCGAGAAACACCGGATCGCCGTCGACGTCGTCGGCGACCCCGGAGCCGTTGGCGGCGATGAAGGCGTCGAGTTTCTTGCGGTCGTCGGACGAAATCCAGCGCGCCAGCTGAAACTCGCTGACCTCGAATTCGACCGGCAGCGCATATTCGGCGTCGAGCCGCGCCTTCAGCACGTCGAGCTGCAGCGGACCGACCACGCCGACCAGTGCCGGCGCGCCGTCGCGCGGACGAAACACCTGCACCACGCCCTCCTCCGACATCTGCTGCAGGGCCTCCTTGAGCTTCTTCGCCTTCATCGCATCGGTCAGCCTGACACGGCGCACGATTTCCGGCGCGAACGAGGGCACGCCAACAAAGCTGAGGTCCTCGCCATCAGTCAGCGTGTCGCCGATCCGTAGCGTGCCGTGATTGGGAATGCCGACGACGTCGCCGGCAAAGGCCTCATCCGCCAGCGCACGATCCTGCGCGAAGAAGAATTGCGGACTGGAGAGCGACATGTTCTTGCCAGTGCGCACCAGCTTCGCCTTCATGCCGCGGGTAAGCTTGCCCGAGCACAGCCGCGCGAACGCAATGCGGTCGCGATGGTTCGGATCCATGTTGGCCTGGATCTTGAACACGAAGGCGCTCATCCGCGGCTCTGATGCCTCGACCTTGCGCAGGTTGGAGTCCTGCGCGCGCGGCGGCGGCGCGAAACGCCCCAGACCTTCCAAGAGATCGCCGACGCCGAAATTGCGCAACGCGCTGCCGAAATAGACCGGCGTCAAATGGCCCTCGCGAAAGGCTTCGAGTTCGAACGGCTGGCAGGCCTCCGACACCAGCGCCAGCTCATCCTTGATGGCGCCGACGTCGAGATTGGCGTTGCGGCCGGCGAGATCGGCAATGTCGATCTGTTGGGCGGCACCGGTCTTGGCGCCGCCACCTTCGAGCAGGCGCACGCCGCCGTTGACGACGTCGTAGGTCCCGAGGAAATCGCGGCCGCGGCCGACCGGCCAGGTCATCGGCGTGGTGTCGAGCGCCAGCGTCTTTTCGATTTCATCGAGGAGATCGAAGGTGTCGCGGCTCTCGCGGTCCATTTTGTTGATGAAGGTGATGATGGGGATGTCGCGGAGACGGCAGACCTCGAACAGCTTTCGCGTCCGCGCCTCGATGCCCTTGGCGGCGTCGATCACCATGACGGCGGAGTCGACCGCGGTCAGGGTACGGTAGGTATCCTCGGAAAAATCCTCGTGGCCCGGCGTGTCCAGCAAGTTGAACACCAGGCCCTCGAACTCGAACGTCATTACCGAGGTGACCACGGAGATGCCGCGCTCGCGCTCGATCTTCATCCAATCGGAACGGGTGTTACGCCGCTCGCCCTTGGCCTTGACCTGGCCGGCGAGATTGATCGCGCCGCCGAACAGCAGCAGTTTCTCGGTCAACGTGGTCTTGCCGGCGTCGGGATGCGAGATGATCGCAAAGGTCCGCCGGCGTGCCACTTCGGCAGCGAAAGGCGCGCGGGACGGTGATTCGGTGGCTATGGCGAGGTCGGACATAGGGCTGAGCGTTTGGCAGGGAAACCCGGTTGGATCAAGGAGGATCGGCACAATCGGATATAGGGATTAGGCGGCCAAACTCCAATCAGTGGTGGCGCAAGAGCGACACCGACCAGTACGCCAGCGCCGCGACGGCGGCCGAGGCCGGAATGGTGATTATCCAGGCATAGATGATCGAACTCGCCACGTTCCAGCGCACCGCCGAGACCCGGCGCGCCGCGCCGACGCCGACGATGGCGCCGGTGATGGTATGCGTCGTGGAAACGGGGACGCCGAGCCAGGTTGCGATGAACAGCGTCGCGGCGCCGCCGGTCTCCGCGCAAAATCCCTGCATCGGCGTCAGCTTGGTGATCCGCAAGCCCATGGTGCGAACGATCCGCCAGCCGCCCATCAAGGTGCCCAACGCCATCGACGCCTGGCACGCCAGCACCACCCAGAACGGCACGAAAAAGTGCTCGCCGAGCTGGCCCTGCGAATAAAGCAGCACCGCGATGATGCCCATGGTCTTTTGCGCATCGTTGCCACCATGACCCAACGAGTACAGCGAGGCGGAGGCGAACTGCAGGATGCGGAAGGCGCGATCGACCGCGAACGGCGTCGAGCGTACCGAGGCCCAGGACACGATCGCCACCAGGACCAGCGCCAGCAAAAATCCGACCACCGGCGACAGCACGATGGCGAGCAATGTCTTCGACAGGCCGCTCCAGACCGCGGCCGAAAGCCCGGCCTTAGCCATTCCGCCCCCGACCAAGCCCCCGATCAAGGCGTGCGAACTGCTCGATGGTATCCCCAACCCCCATGTGATCAGGTTCCAGACGATGGCGCCAATCAAGGCGGCGAAGATCACCTGCGCATCGATGATGCTGGGCTCGATGATCCCGGTGCCGATGGTTTGCGCGACATTGAGCCCGAACACCGCGAAGGCGACGAAATTGAAGAACGCCGCCCATAGGACGGCGTATTGCGGCCGCAGCACCCGGGTCGATACGATCGTCGCGATCGAGTTGGCGGCGTCGTGCAATCCATTAAGGAAGTCGAACAGCAGCGCGACTGCGATTAATCCGACCAGTATCGGAAGACCAAGCGTGGCATCCACTGCGCGGCCCTGCCCTATACCTGTTCGATCACGATACTGTTGATCTCATTGGCGACGTCGTCGAACCGGTCGGCGACTTTCTCGAGATGGTCGTAGATTTCGGCGCCGACGATGAAATCCATCGTGTTGGCATTGCGATGTTTGAGGAAAAGCTCCTTCAGGCCGATGTCGTGGAGATCGTCGACCCGGCCTTCCAGTTTGGTGAGTTCTTCGGTGATTGCCGTCAGCATCGCGACATTGTCGCCGATCGATCGCATCAGCGGCAGCGCGCGGCCGACGAGACTGGCGCATTCGACCAGCAGCGTTCCCATTTCCCGCATCGGCGGTTCGAAGGTGCGAACCTCGAACAGCATGACCGCCTTCGCGGTCTGCTGCATCTGGTCGATGGCGTCGTCCATCGCGGTGATCAGGTTCTTGATGTCGCCGCGATCGAACGGGGTGATGAACGTGCGGCGGACCGCGGTGAGCACCTCGCGGGTGATATTGTCGGCGTCGTTTTCGAACTGGTTGACGCGCTGGCAAAATACCGGGGTTTCGTCACCGCCGCGCAGCATGTCCTGCAGCGCCAGCGCGCCCTGCAGCACGGTCTGGGCATGCCGGGCGAACAGGTCGAAAAACCGCTCTTCCCTTGGGAGAAAGGCGCGAAACCAACGCAGCATCTGACATGTCCATTATTGCGGGATTGACCGGCCACCCGCCTGTCACACAGTTGTCATAAACCATTTCCCCGGGAAAGCGCGCCACGAGCAGCCGCCGGAACCCGGTCATCCACCGGTTTGTGCGGACGTTCCCCGGACGCTGCGCAGCATGTAATGCTGCGCAGCTGAGCCGGGGTCCATCTGGTGCATGGCAGGAAGGATCGGTCCCGGCTCTGCGGAGTAGCGCGAAGGGCGCTGCACCGCGTCCGGGACACGCGGACTTACAGCGACCGGCGGAAATAATGCGCGATCTCGCCGATCACACCGCGACGGAAGGTCAGCACGCAGACCACGAAGATGACGCCCTGGATCACCGTCACCCATTGCCCGAAGCCCGCCAGATATTGCTGCATGGCGATAATGACGAAGGCGCCGACCACCGGGCCGAACACGGTACCGAGGCCGCCGACCAGCGTCATCAGGACGATTTCGCCGGACATGCTCCAGTGCACGTCGGTCAGCGAAGCGTTCTGCGCGACAAACACCTTCAGCGAGCCGGCCAATCCCGCCAGCGTGCCGGAGAGGATATAGGCGAGCAGCTTGTAGTGGTCGGTCTTGTAGCCGAGCGAGATCGCACGCGGCTCATTCTCGCGGATCGCTTTCAGTACTTCGCCGAACGGCGAGTTGATGGTACGGAAAACCACCAGGAAACCGAACAGGAAGCCGGCAACAATGACGTAATAAAGCACCGTCGGCCTGGCGAGATTGAAAAGACCGAACAGGTAGCCTTGCGGGATACCCTGAATGCCGTCTTCGCCATGGGTGAACGGCGTCTGCAGATAGATGAAATACAGCAACTGCGACAGCGCCAGCGTGATCATCGCGAAATAGATGCCCTGGCGCCTGATAGCAACGAGGCCGGTGATCACGCCAAGCCCGGCGGCGGCAATGGTGCCGGCCAGAATTCCAAGTTCGGGCGATAGCCCCCACACTTTCAGGGCGTGCGCGGAAACATATCCGGCCGTGCCGAGAAACATCGCGTGGCCGAACGACAGCAGACCGCCATAGCCGATCAACAAGTTGAAGGCGCAGGCCAGGAGCGCAAAGCACAGCGCCTGCATCACGAAGAACGGGTAGACGCCGGTGAACGGCACGATCAGCAACAGCGCCGTCATGACGCCGAACGCGATCATCTCGTCGCGAATGGTGCGCGAGGTCACCGGCAGCGTATCGTCGGTCATGGCCGTCATGTCAGTTCGCCCGTCCCGTCAGTCCCGATGGCTTCACCAGCAGCACCAGCACCATCAGGACAAATACCACGGTGTTGGAGGCCTCGGGATAAAAGTATTTCGTCAGTCCCTCGATCACGCCAAGCGCAAAGCCGGTGATGATCGATCCCATGATGGAACCCATGCCGCCGATCACCACCACCGCGAACACCACGATGATCAGATCGGCGCCCATCAGCGGCCGTACCTGGTTGATCGGCGCCGACAACACCCCGGCCAGCGCGGCAAGGCCGACGCCGAGCCCATAGGTCAGCGTGATCATCCTGGGCACGTTGATGCCGAAAGCACGCACCAGCGTCGGGTTTTCGGTGGCGGCGCGCAAATTGGCGCCAAGCCGCGTCCGCTCGATCAGATACCAGGTCAGCAGGCACACGATGAGCGAGAACACCACGACCCAGCCGCGATAGATCGGCAGGAACATGAAGCCGAGATTCATGCCACCCTTGAGCTCATCGGGGATCGCGTAAGGCAGTCCGGAGGAGCCGAAATAATTCTGAAACACGCCCTGGATGATCAGCGCCAGCCCGAATGTCAGCAACAGCCCATAGAGATGATCGAGGCCCGAAAGCCATTGCAGCATCGTCCGTTCGAGGATCATGCCGAAAATGCCGACCACGATGGGAGCCACGATCAGCGCCGGCCAATATCCGATGCCGGCCACGTTCAGCAGAAAATAAGCGCAGAACGCGCCCATCATGTAGAGCGCGCCATGCGCGAAATTGATGATGTTGAGCATGCCGAAGATCACGGCGAGCCCAAGACTGAGCAGCGCATAGAACGAGCCGTTGATCAGTCCCACCAGGAGCTGGGCGTAAAGGGCCTGCATGAATCTTTCTCGCGATCAACGTCTCACAGCGAAACGTTCGGCGGCACCATGCCGCCGAACGTCAGGGGTTACTTTTTCAGCAGCGCACAGGTGCTCTTGTCCAGCGGCGTGAAAGCCTGGTCGCCCGGAACCGTGCCGATCAGCTTGTAGAAGTCCCAGGGTCCCTTCGATTCCGACGGCTTCTTCACTTCGAACAAATAGGCCGAGTGGATGGCGCGGCCGTTGGGCTCGATCATGCCCTTGCCGAACAGCGTATCGTCGGTCGGGATCGACTTCATCTTGTCCACGACCTTGATACCGTCGTGCGGATTGCCGCCGAGCGCTTCCAGCGCCTTGAAGTAGTGCAGCAGCCCGGCATAGACGCCGGCCTGAACCATGGTCGGCGGCGCGCCATTCTTCATCCGGGCCGCGAATTTCTTGGAGAAGGCCCGAGTCTGATCGTTCATGTCCCAGTAGAAGGTCTCGGTGAAGTTCAGCCCTTGCGCAGTTTCGAGACCGATCGCCTTGACGTCGGTCAGGAACAGGAGCAGCGCCGCGAGCTTTTGTCCGCCCTTGACGATGCCGAATTCGGCCGCCTGCTTGATCGAATTGGTGGTGTCGCCGCCGGCATTGGCCAGACCGATGACCTTGGCTTTCGACGACTGCGCCTGCAGCAGGAACGACGAGAAGTCCGAGGTGTTCAGCGGATGCTTGACGCCGCCGACCACCTTGCCGCCATTAGCCAAAATGACGGCCGTGGTGTCACGCTCGAGCGCGGCGCCGAAGGCATAATCCGCGGTGAGGAAAAACCAGGTATCGCCGCCAGCCTTTACCAGCGCCTGCCCGGTGGAATGGGCGAGCATGTAGGTGTCGTAGGTCCAGTGCACGGTGTTCGGCGAGCATTGCGCGTTGGTGAGATCCGAGGTCGCGGCGCCCGAGTTGATGTAGACGCCGTTCTTTTCCTTGACGACGTTGTTGACGGCAAGCGCGACGCCGGAGTTCGGCACGTCGACGATGACATCGACCTTGTCGACGTCGAACCATTGGCGCGCAATATTCGCACCAACGTCGGGCTTGTTCTGGTGATCGCCGGAAATGACGTCGATCTTCCAGCCCTTGCCGGTCAGGCCCGAATCTTCCACCGCCATCTGGGCGGCCAGCGTCGAACCCGGCCCGCCGAGGTCGGCGTACAGCCCGGATTGATCGGACAGCGCGCCGATCTTGACGGTCTTGTCCTGCGCAACGGCGAAACTCGCCGAGGCGATGCTCAGCGCGGTGCCCAGCAACAACGATGCGATAATCCTGTTTGTCATATTGATATCCTTTTTGATTTTCTCATTGTTGTCAGACGCCCAGATAGGTGTGAAGTTTGTCCATATTGGCCGACAGTTCCGCGTTTGCGAAACCGTCGATGATCTTGCCGTGCTCGACGATGTAATAGCGATCGGCCACGGTGGCGGCGAAGCGGAAATTCTGTTCGACCAGAAGGATGGTAAAACCTTCCTTCTTGAGCCGCGCGATGGTATGGCCGATCTGCTGGATGATGACCGGCGCAAGCCCCTCGGTCGGCTCGTCCAGCATCAGGAAGCGCGCGCCGGTGCGCAGGATTCGTGCGATCGCCAGCATCTGCTGCTCGCCGCCTGACAATTTGGTTCCCTGGCTGTTGAGCCGCTCCTTCAGGTTGGGAAACAGCTCGAAGATCTGATCCAGCGACAGGCCGCCGCTGCGCACGATCGGCGGCAACAGCAGATTTTCCCGCACATCGAGGCTTGCGAAAATACCGCGCTCCTCCGGGCAGAAAGCGATGCCGAGGCGGGCAATCCGGTCCGACGACGTCCGGATAATGTCCTGATCGTTGAAACGGATCGAGCCGGTGCGCTTGCCGATGATCCCCATCACCGATTTCAGTGTGGTCGTCTTGCCGGCGCCATTGCGCCCCAGCAACGTGACCACTTCGCCGGCGTTCACATTGAAATTGATGCCGTGAAGGATGTGCGACTCGCCATACCAGGCTTGGAGATTCTGAACCGACAGCACCGACGTGCCGGCGCCGGCCGTTGGTGTGGGCTTGGTCGCTACTGCACCGGTCATCACTGAATCAGGCATGACCTGCCCCCAGATAGGCTTCCTTGACGCGCTCATCTTTTGTGAGGTCGGCATAATTGCCTTCCGCCAGCACGTGACCGCGCGTCAGCACCGTGATGATGTCGGAGAGGTTGGCGACCACGCTCAGATTATGTTCGACCATCAGGATGGTGTATTTCGCCGAGATGCGCTTGATCAACGCCGCGATCTTGTCGATGTCTTCATGTCCCATGCCGGCCATCGGCTCGTCGAGCAGCATCATCTCGGGATCAAGCGCCAGCGTGGTTGCAATTTCGAGCGCGCGCTTGCGCCCGTAGGGCATCTCGACCGCCGGCGTCGTTGCAAACTCGCTCAGGCCGACATCGTCGAGCAGTTCGTGCGCGCGACCGTTGAAACGGTCGAGCACCGTTTTGGACCGCCAGAAATCGAAGGAATGCCCGTGCTGACGCTGCAGCGCGACCCTGACATTCTCGAGCGCGGTCAGATGCGGAAACACGGCCGAAATCTGGAACGAACGCACCAGCCCGAGACGGGCCACATCGGCCGGTGCCAGCGCGGTAATGTCCTGTCCCTTGTACAGAATTGTGCCGGCTGAAGGCTTCAGGAACTTGGTCAACAGATTGAAGCACGTGGTTTTGCCGGCCCCGTTCGGCCCGATCAACGCGTGAATGCTGCCACGGCGGACCCGCAGATCGACATCGCGAACGGCGAAGAATCCCGCAAATTCCTTGGTCAATCCGTGGGTTTCGAGAATGAACTCATCAGCCAATCAAAATTCCCCCATTAGCCATCGTCACGAAGTCCCCTCGCGCGTGGCTAATTTTTCCTAAACCGGCTGGTGCTCTCAAGACGTCTTGGAAATTCCGTCCCGGACCGGCCGCCTCCGGCCGGAATATGCCGTCAACGGCAGGGTTTGCGCAAGGTGGAAAGCTGGGCAGACGGGAGGCGCGGGCGTCGCCATGGTTTGGCCCATAGTCGAATTGCCCGAGAGCCACATTTGGGCGGGGTTGACGGACGTTTTCAGCGCGACGCCCTGCCGCACCGAAAGCCGCCATTAACGGTGTTTCGATGCAATCCAGCGCTTTCATCAAAAATTTGCCGATCCAGCCGATGGTCTGGCGTTTTGCACTGGTGACGGATTGCAGCCTTGGATTTCGAGAGCGCCAACCCATCGGTCGTTAAATCGATCAAGCAGCGGGATCTGCTGAACACCTGGTTGCGGCTCTACGCCCGCGGGCAGCTGATGCCGCGCGTCGAGGAATACCAGCCGACGCGGCTCGCCGATGAACTTGCCGACCTCGTCTATTATACCGTCGGTGGCGCACAGCAGCCGCCGCGCCTGACGATCCAGAGCGAGGGCACGCGGATGTCGAGCGCCTACGGCAATACCGGCAAGGGCCGGCATCTCGACGAATATCTCGGGCCCCGGCTCGCACCCATCGTGATGCCAGTCTACCATGAATGCCTCAAGCGCGCCCTTCCCGTCTACACCATCGCCAACATCGACGACATCTATGGGCGGATCGTTGCCTATGAACGGCTGTTGCTGCCGTTCTCGGAAGGCGGCCAAGTCACGCATGTGATCGCATCGCTGAAGACCATCAGCGAAGACGGCGGCTTTGAGATCAAAAATCTGATGCGAGGCAATGATTCGATGCCGACGCCGAAGCTCCGCGCCGTTATCGACCGCGACCTTTTCCATCGCGCCCCCGGCCGCATTCCGGCCGGCGACGTGATCGAATTCAGTTAGCATTCGAATGGAATTTGCCAGCGCCGATCCCTCGGCGGTCCGGTCCATAAAGCAGCGCGAACTGCTCAATGCGTGGCTGCGCGCGCACAACAAGCGCCGCACCATGCCCGCGATCGACGATTACCAGCCCGATCAGATCGCGGACGAGCTGGCGGAAATGATGGGATTCGACGTCGAGGGCGAAGGCGACGACGCGCGATTCCTGATTACCCAGGAAGGTTCGCGGCTGGCCATGATCTACGGCAACGAGCACATCGATCCCGAGAAGCGGACCAACCGCTATCTCGACGATGCGATCGGGCCGGCGCTCTACGCGCGGGTGGTTCCCTGCTACCGCGCTTGCCTGGCCCGAAAGCGGCCGATCTATTCGATTTCTACGGTGCAGGACGCGGACGGCAAGGACGTTTCCTATGAGCGGTTGCTGCTGCCGTTTGGAAGCACCGGTCACGTCGAGCAGATCGTCGGCTCCTACAAGGCCATCAGCATCGAGGGCGGTTTCAAGCTATCGAACCTGATGGGAATCCGGCCGAAGGCCGTGCCCGTTATCGTCGTCAGGGCTGTGATCGATCGCGATCTCGTCCGCGTCCTGGCCGGCCATCGCGCGTCGGAAGACATTATCGAGCTGAGCTAGACTTTAACGAGCCGACTTGCCGCGCGAAGTGCTGCCCGATGCCGCCACTTCCTTCGCATAAATTTCCGGCTTGAAGCCAGCCAGCACTTTGCCGCCGAGATCGAGCACCGGCCGCTTGATCATCGACGGCTGCGCCAGCATCAAGGCCAGCGCCTTGCGCTCATTCAGGCCTTCCTTGTCCGCGTCGGGCAATTTGCGGAACGTGGTGCCGGCGCGATTGAGCAGCGTCTCCCAGCCGAGTTCGTCGCACCATTGCCTGAGTTTGTCTTTCGCGATGCCTTCGGTTTTGTAGTCGTGAAATGCGTAAGCGATGCCGTGGCCGTCGAGCCAGGCGCGCGCCTTCTTCATGGTGTCGCAGTTCTTGATGCCGTAGATGGTGATGGTCATTTCAATTCATTCCGGAATGGCGCTGTTCGGCCGCTTAACGTAGCGTATTGTGTAAAGTACTGTCGGCTTACTTGCATCCGGGGCGAAGATGGAATTCACAGCGCTTTTCCTGGCCATATCAATCGTCATGCTCGTTGCCTGGCGAGGCTCGCGATCCCTCGCGCTCACCCTGTTCGCTGCCACGCTCGCCGGCTCCGTCGCAACCTATCTGCACCACGCGACCGATACGCTCAAGCTGTCGTTCTAAGGCACTCGGATGACCCGCGCGTTCGCCGTGATCCTCAACGCGCTTGGCCTCTACGCGATAGCGTTGGTCCTCGCGGCGGCCTTCGCCGCACAACTCTTGCTGCACGAACTGCCCTGCCCTCTGTGCCTGCTCCAGCGCGTCCAGTTCGCGCTGCTGGCTATCGGCCCCATTTTGAATGTCCGCGGGGGCCGCGCCCCGGTCATCATGCCTTGTCGCTGCTGGCTGCTGCCGTCGGCGCGGCGTTTTCGATACGTCAGGTCCTGCTGCAAATCGGACCCGGAGACGCCGGCTACGGCACGGCGCTGTTCGGTTACCATTATTATTCGTGGGCGCTGATCGGCTTTGCCGCGGCCATTTTCCTGCTCGCGGCGGTCCTGCTGTTTGACCGCCAATTCGCGCAGGGATCCGAAGGGCCGCAGGTTGCACCCGGCGCGTTCGCTCATACGGCGGTGGCGCTGGTGATCGGCCTGACCGTGCTGAATGTCGTTTCGACGCTGCCGGAATGTGGTTTGCGGCCTGCGCGGAAGACCCCGTTGTTTACGAACTGCTCAATTCGACGAAATGACATCAGTCCCACGCGATCGTCCGGGCTTCGACCCCAGGTCATAGACAACAGTTAAACTTGCCAGTTTGGGCTTGCAAGTTTGGCTGGTGATCACTATCATGGGTCTATGGACGCCCCCCCCCATCCGCCCGTCCCTGTCGAAACCGCTGTCACCGAGCTTTCGCTGGCGATTGGCCAGTTGATGCGCCGGTTGCGCGCGGAGGTGAACCCAGGTGAGCTAACCTGGTCGCAGCTCGCGACGCTGGCCCGGCTCGAAAGGGTCGGGGCGATGACGACGGCGGACCTCGCCCGCTCGGAGCACGTGAAGCCGCAATCGATGGGCACCACGCTGGCCGATCTGGAGCAGGAAGGGCTGGTCCAGCGCAGGCCGCATCCGACCGATGGCCGGCAAGTGCTGTTCGAGCTGACCGCCGAGGGTATCGAGGCGAGACGGCAGCGCAATATCGCCAAGCGGGAATGGCTGTTGGCCGCCACGGCGAAGTTGGACCCATCAGAACAGCAATCCCTGATCTCCGCCGCCGCGCTGATCAAGCGCCTCGCCGAGTCATGAACGGCCCACACTTCAAACCACACGCAAGCGAGAACCATGACCGTCACCATCATTGATCCCAAAATCGCTCTGATCGTCATCGACCTGCAAAAAGGCATCGTTTCGCTGCCCACCGTTCACCCGATCGGCGATGTCGTGAAGCACGCCAGCGCGCTCGCCGATGCATTTCGCCGCCACCGCCTGCCGGTCGTGCTCGTCAATGTGGACGCCGGCCCGCCGGGCCGGACCGAACAGCCGCGCCGGATTACAGAGTTTCCCGCCGGATGGACCGATCTCATTCCCGAACTGAACCGGCAGCCGCAAGATGATCTGGTGACGAAGCGGACGTGGGGGGCCTTCACCGAAACCGATCTCGAAACGTATCTGAAGAGCCTCGGCGTCATGCAGGTCGTGATCGCAGGGGTCGCCACCAGCATTGGTGTCGAGTCGACCGCGCGCCACGCCTACGAACTCGGCTTCAACGTCGCGCTGGCGGTCGACGCCATGACCGACTTGAACCTCGACGCCCACCACAACAGCGTCGCGCGCATCTTCCCGAAGTTGGGCGAAACCGGCACCAGCCAGGAGATCATCGATCTTCTCGACAAGCGGAGCGCATGAGGATGGAGTGGCTGCACGATACATCCTGGTTTTTCGGCGGCGCCTTTCTCGCCAACGCCGTTCCGCATGTTGTCAGCGGCGTGATGGGACGTCCCTTTCAAAGTCCGTTTGCGAAACCGCCCGGCGAGGGTCTGTCGTCTTCGACGGTCAATGTGCTCTGGGGTTTCTTCAATCTGGTGGTCGGCTATGTTCTGATCTGCCGCGTCGGAGACTTCGATCTGCGTTCGACGGAGCATGCGGTTGCTGGCGGGCTCGGCGGGCTTCTCATGGCGCTGCTGATGGCACGGATGTTTGGACGCCTTCACGGCGGCAATTCTCCCGGCGACTCGCGGGAGGCCCGGTGAAGCGCACCTTTCGTTCGCTGAACGGCTTCAATTATCGGCTGTGGGCCGCCGGCGCGATCGTGTCCAATGTCGGGACCTGGATGCAGCGCATCGCCCAGGGCTGGCTGGTGCTCACCCAATTGACCCACAACAACGCCACCGCGATGGGCGTGGTGATGGCGCTGCAATTCGGACCGCATCTGTTGTTGCTGCCGTTGACCGGCTATGCGGCCGATCACCTCGACCGGCGAAAGCTGCTGATCGGCACCCAGGCCGCGATGGGCGCCCTCGCCCTTGGCCTCGGCATCCTTACCATCACGGGGCTGGTGCAGTTGTGGCACGTCTACATGTTCGCGTTTCTGCTCGGCTGTGTCACCGCATTCGACTTGCCGGCTCGGCACACTTTTGTCGCCGAACTGGTCGGAGAAGCCGACCTGTCGAATGCCGTGGCGCTGAACTCCACTTCCTTCAACGCCGCCCGGATGATCGGTCCGGCCATCGCCGGCACCCTGATCGCGTCGGTGGGATCCGGCTGGGTGTTCCTGATCAATGCCGCCTCCTTTGTCGCCGTGCTCGGCTCGCTCGCATTCATCCGCGTCGGCGAACTTCATCCACAGAGCAGAGCCGTGCGGACACGCGGCAGCTTCGCTGAAGGTTTTCGCTATGTCTGGAAACGGCCCGACCTCAAGGCCATTCTTGTCATGCTGTTTTTGATCGGAACGTTCGGACTTAACTTCCAGATCTTTATTTCGACCATGTCGGTCACCGTCTTTCATGGCGGAGCCAGCCAGTACGGCTTCCTGACCTCGATCATGGCGATCGGAACGGTCGTCGGCGCGCTGCTCGCCGCAGGCCGCGAAAAACCGCGCTTCGCGCTGCTGGTGGTCGGCGGCGCGATCTTTGGACTGGGCTGCGCGCTGGCCGCGGTGGCGCCGAACAGCTCGCTGTTCGGCATCGCGCTCGTCATCATCGGCGTCTCGGCTTTGACGTTTACCAACTCGACCAACAGCCTGATGCAACTGTCCACCGATCAGGCGATGCGCGGGCGCGTGATGGCGATCCGTCTGGCGATCGCGCTGGGCTGCACGCCGATCGGCGCGCCGATCGTCGGCTGGGTGGCCGACCGGTTCGGCCCGCGCTGGGCGCTTGGCGTCGGCGCCGCCGGCAGATTTGCCGCCGCCATCGTCGGCATCCACTACCTCATTAAGTACCGTCACCTGAGCCTGCGCCTCGATGGCGGACGCCTGTACTTCAACATCGACGACGGCGAGCCCGTGAGCGGTGCGCGTCGACCCAGCCATCGCGCCGGCGAGCAGCAGGCGACGTGAACCAAAGACTCGGACAGGCGTTTTGTTTCGCTACGCTGCAATATTTCCGACATCCTCCGCCGCCCGTCACGCAGTCTTGCCCCGCAAGCTGTCCGCGAGCGCGGAAAGCGCATTGGCAAGTTGTCTTGCGGTTTCCGGTGGCGGCAGTGGCATTTTCAGGTTTTGCGCGCCGGTGGCTGGATCACGCTCGATCCATGGATGCGGCGGAGCGTTGGGATCGTTGGCAGCTGCCAGAGCGGAAATAAACTGCGTGCCGACCTGTACCAGGGCTTGCCACATATCGGGATCTGTACCGCGCGGTGGTGCTCTGGACCGACCAGGCCGCGCGACTGACGTGTCGCCCGCGTCGATGCCTGCATCTGCACTCACATCTTCTCCGAATCCAACATCATCAGCAGTCACAGTATTCCTCACTTCCTCAGCCGGTGTCACGGCCTCGCCCTCCCCCATGTGACCGGTGACGTTTTCCACGTCCTTCATAAAGCGGTTGAGACGGGAGCCGCCGAGCGAAATCTCACCGCCGCCGCCGTCGAGAATTCCTGCCGATAAGGAGCGTTTGAAAGCCAGCACCGAAAGCATGCCCTCCTCGATGGTGCCCTTTGCCACGAAATTGATCACCCGCACCGGCCGTATCTGGCCCATGCGATGGATCCGCGCGATGCGCTGTTCGAGGATCGCCGGGTTCCACGGCAAGTCCATGTTCACCAGGGTCGAAGCATGCTGCAGGTTGAGGCCCGTGCTGCCGGCATCGGTGGATAGGAACACGCGGCAGGAAGGGTCGTCCCGAAACCGCTCAACCAGCGCCGGCCGTTTCTCCGATGGCACGCCGCCGTGAAAGCTGACATAGCCCAGATTGCGCGCTTCGAGACGGCGGATGACGATGTCGTGGGTGCGCGTCCATTGCGAAAACACCACCGCCTTGGCCGCGGGGTCGGCGAACAATTTGTCGAACAGGGCCGCCAATTCGTCAGCCTTCACGCCATGGTCGGTTTCCTGGTCGAGCAGATAGGTGCTGTTGCACGACATGCGCATGTTCTGCAGGGCGATCATCAGCCGCCGCTGATCCTTGTCCGACAGAAACCGGGTCTTGCGCCAGCGCCGGACGATCTTCGCCACCTCGTCGGCGTTTTCCTTGTGAAAATCCATCTGCATCTCGGTCATCGGCACCAGCAGGTTCTGGTCGGTCCGGTCGGGCAGTTGCCGCAGCACCTCGGATTTGCGCCGGCGAATCATGACCGGCGCCAGCGTTTGGCCGATCTTTTCCAGCGCGGTATAGCCGGTGACGCGCCCGCCTTCGTCCTTGACCTGATGCTCGTGCAGCAGCTTCCAGGCGGGCCCGAGCCGGTGCTGATCGACAAACTGGACAATGGAAATCAGTTCTTCCAGTTTGTTTTCCAGCGGCGTCCCGGTAAGCACGATCGCGTAGGAGCTATCGATGCGTTTCAAGGCACGCGCCGCAATGGTGTTCCAGTTTTTCACCCTTTGCGCTTCATCGACGATCACCAGTTCGGGCGCCCAGGCCGCGATCAGGTCGAGATCGGGTTTGAGTTTCTCGTAGTTCGTGATCTTGCAGAAGTCATCCAGGGCGTAGTCCTTCCGCCGCTGCGCCCGACCGCCGCTGATGACGCGCGCCGCATTTTCACCCTGGCGCCCCGAGAACCGCACAATCTCGCTCTGCCACTGGTATTTGAGCGAGGTCGGGCAGATCACCAGCACTTTCGAGACGCCAAAATGCCGAGCCAGCATTTCTGCCGCGGCGATCGCCTGTATGGTCTTGCCCAGTCCCATATCGTCGGCGATCAGTGCCCGGCCGACGCGCACCGCGAACAGCGCGCCCTCGGCCTGATAGGGATAGAGCGGCGCCTTCAGAACTGCCAGCAGCTTGGAATCGGCAGCGCCACGAGGGAACAACTGCTTGAGCTTTGAGACGCGCCGGTCCGCATCCCGCCTTCCCGCGACGAAATCGAGTGCATCGTCATAGGCTCGCAATTCATGACTGGAATTCGAAACCAGGGTCATGAAAGGCTCAAGTTCGCCGAAGCGATCCTCCGGCAGCACCCCGTTGTTTCCGGCGTCGAACAAACCGGCGGCGGCCTCGATCACCGCCGGCGGGCAATCCGTTCCGGCACGAAAATGCACGCAGCGTTTGCCGTCGTTGCGCAAATACAGCTCAGAAAATGCAGGCTGGTAGCCACGCGCAAACGCCGCCCTGGCGCCGCGCTTTTTTTCCAGCCGGGAAAGTGTGAATTCGAGGTGCTTGCAGGTACCCAATTCGCTGGTGGCATAATCGGGGCATGAGCAGAAATTGCCACCTGGCCCCAAGCCGCGAATCGCCACGCGATAGCTGGATTTCGAAACGGGATTGCTGACCCGAAACTCGGAGAAAAACGGTTCGCTGCCCAGATTTTCAAGTCCGAAGGCCTGTTCGCGGCCAAACTGGCGTCGCAATCCGCGTTGCCAGTCCAGCGGCGAAAGATCGGCGGGCGCATGGGTGCGCGCCAGCTTGGGTTCCTTCTTCAGCTTGATCGCGGAGTTCGTTTTTCGGCGCCCGGAATTCATCGAAATACATTCCCATTCAGAGAAAAGGTCTCTCCATGATTTGGCATTCTATTAACGTTTCCCGCCGCGGAGGCGCAATCTCCCTGGCAAAGGTTTTCCAGCCTGGACCTGACCGTGATCGACGATCCGCAAGGTCAAAGAACGACTGTGGCTGTGGTCGATGATGGCCCATTTTTATCGGACGCAGACTTGCAACTATTTTTCCCCGAGGCTTCAGCCGCCCCCTCTTATTTGCCCCGGGCGTGCTGATCGAAGGCGCTGAGAACCGCGAGCGTCATGGCCTCGATGCCGGTTTCGATGGTCGGCTTCGGCACCGGCGCGAACAGCGGCGAATGATTGGACGGCAATTGCGGACCGGTTCCATTGCTTGCCGCGGCGACACGTTCCGGCTCGTAGACGCCGATGTTGAAAAACATCGACGGCACACCGGCGTTGACGAATTCGGAAAAATCCTCGCTGGGAGTGCCCGGAGGCGAAGTCCTGAATTTGTCGCCGAAGGCAACCTTCATCACCTTGGCGGCGGTTTCGACGACGGCCGGATCGTTCATGACGGCCTTGGCGCCCTCGGTGATCCTGATGTCCGGTACCGGCGCATCCGACATGGCAGCCGCAGCCTTCGCCGTCCGCTCGATCCCGGCCAGCATTTTGGCACGCACCTCCGGCTTGAAGGTGCGGATGGTTCCGAAAATCTGGACGTCATCGGGAATGATGTTCTCGGCGGTGCCGCCATGGATCGCGCCGATGCTCACCACTCCGAATTCGGTCGGGTCCTTTTCGCGGCTGATCACGCTTTGCACATTGACGATGAAGCGCGCTGCCATCATCACGGGATCGATGGTTCGCTGCGGCGCCGCGCCGTGGCCGCCGCGGCCGTGGAACGTAATCGCGAGGCTGTCGGAATTGGACGAGCCGATGCCCACGCGATAGGTGATGGTGCCGTAAGCACCGGGGCCGTCGTGCAAGGCAAAAGCAAAGTCGGGTTTGCGAAATCGCGTGAACAGGCCGTCCGCCAGCATGGCCTTGGCGCCCGACACCGTCTCTTCCGCCGGCTGAGCGATGAACATCAGCGTGCCCTGCCACTGGTCCTTCAGGCCGACCAGCGTCTTCGCGGTTCCGACCCAGCTCGCCATGTGAATGTCGTGGCCACAGCTGTGGTCGACAAACGTCTCCCGCCCGTTCCAGGTGGTCTTGTCGTGGCTGGCATAGGAAAGGCCGGTTTTCTCTTCCATCGGCAGCGCGTCGAGTT
Source organism: uncultured Alphaproteobacteria bacterium (assembly GCA_963761895.1). Taxonomy (GTDB): domain Bacteria; phylum Pseudomonadota; class Alphaproteobacteria; order Rhizobiales; family Xanthobacteraceae; genus Bradyrhizobium. The sequence goes on along the minus strand of CAVXIL010000003.1, from coordinate 1,799,218 downwards.
CGGTGCGGACCATGATGGTGGGACCATCGCCATTCTTATAGATAGCGACCAGCCCGGTCTTGCCGACTTTCTCGGTGACGTCGAAACCGAGCGCGCGCATTTCAGCGGCGAGTTTGCTGGCGGTTTTCACCTCCTGAAAGGCAATTTCCGGATGCGCGTGGATATCCTTGTAGAGCGCGTCGAGTTTTGGATAGTCGGCTTCGACCGACTTCCCGATGGCGGCCTTCAGCTTGACAACGTCGATCTCCGCGTGGGCCGGTAAAAGGTTCGCCGCGCACAGCGCGGCGGACGCGAGCAGCGATGTGGTAAACCGGTGCATGGCAAAACGCTCCTTGATCGCCCGGATGAGGATTTCTGGTCGACGTGAGCGGCCGCGGGCCGGGCAGCTCGGACGACAGATGGATGGGTGGCTAACCGGACTTGCCGTCGTCGAGAGTCACGATTACCGCGGCATTGGCGATGATGATGGCGTCGCCGCCCTGCTCGGCGGGAATTTCGAGCCCGCCCTTGACCGCGGTGACGGTCACCGTTCCGTAAGGCAGCTCTTTGGCGACCGCCGCGGTGTCGACCGCGCCGGGGTCCGGCACGCCGATGGTGACATCGACGAACATGTCGTTGGCGGTCTTGCCCACCATCCGAAAAAATCCGACGCTGGAGTGGCGGATGGCGTCCGAAACCGCGCGCCTCGCGGCCTTGGTGGCATCGCGTCCGTGAACGTCGACGCCCATGCCCATTTCGGTGATACAGCGCACGCGTGCCATCGGGTTTTTGCTTTCGTTAGGGTGCGAGAAAGTAACTCATCTTCCGCTATTTTCATCGCGGCGGTCAAGGCTGACGCTGCTCCCTCGATCGTCCCCGGCGACTTGCACGTGACGTCATAGACCATGCGGTTGACGCGCACCAACGTCGGCCTCAGCCCAACAGCTTCATGAAGTTGCGTTTGCGCCCGTGACGCACCTTGAGTTCCAGCACATAGGTGACCTGTTCGGTCCTGCCACGCAACGTCGCCATCCGTGCGACCAGTTTCGCAGCTTCCGCGTATGCCGACGCGCTGCCAGCCATGGCGAACTGTTCGACACGTTCGGCATACACTTCGACCGCCTCGCGCGGATATGTCGATTCGCTGGCCTTGGCGAGCTCATCCTTCAAGGCCGCTGACGCTCCGTGCCTGCGCACGGCCGCCCAGGCTGCGTCGAACATTTTCTCATGCAACCAGATGCGAATGAGAAGCTGACCGAGGTCATGCCAACTCGTTCGCTCCCGCCGCCCCTGCCTGGCTTCTAGTAACTTCACAGCACGCTCGCGCGCGGCATCACCGCCGAATTTGCGAAGCCACTTGTAGAGTTCGAGGGTTGGCGCCTTTTCGAAAGCCCGCTGCAGATGCGCCTCCGCGTCCGCCTTTCGGCCAGCCTTGGACAGGAGTTCGACGACGAACAACACGAGCCGCTCGTCCGGGCGCGCGTCCTCGAATATCCAAAGGCCCTCCTCGGCACGGCGAAGAGCCTCTTCCTCGCGGCCCTGGGAGCGGCAAAACTCGGCGAGTTGCAGATAGCTCCACTGCGAGGACAGATCTTTGGCACGCAGAGCGATCCTTGTGTCGACCTCGCCGGCCCGCTCGGCGAAGAAATCGAGAATGCCCATGAGCCGATGCTGATTGCCGAACAACTCGTCCTCGTCATCGCTCTCTTCCCGGCCACCAATGGCGGACAATTTCTCCCATTCCTCCGTGGCGAGGCGGCGGTATTCGGCGAGCCCGATGTCGCCGAGGATGTCCCCGTAAAGCGCGACGGCGCCGTCGAAGGTGCCATAGGCTTCCGCCATCTCGCGGGCGAAAAGATCGCGGGCAAGCCGTACCGGATCGGGCCGCACTTCGCGAACAGCGGCAAGATGGATGTCGCGCGCGCGGCCCAACAGCGCCCCGCAATGGCCGTCGGAATCGTCGATCTCCTCGATGGCCCGTTCGATGCTATCGATCACGTACCCGGCAAGCTCGAGCGCGACGCCGGCGCGAGCATCCGGCGTCAGGGCGGCAATGGTGTCCAGTACGCTATCGACCTGGGCTGCCCAACCCGGTGCCTGACGATAGTCAACGAAGCTTCTCGTGCGCGTCGCGCCGTCGATCATCTTGCGCAGTCGCGCCCTCAGTGTCTTGTCATCCGCATGGATCAATTCCGCAGCCGCATCGAGTTTGCGGAACAGCGCTAGATCCTGCTCCGCCAAATCCAACACCATCTCGACCAGGGCATCGACACCTTTTTGCTTCAGGTGATCGCGGATGCGGGTGAGCGCGCTGGGGCCATCGGAATCGTCGGCACCGAAATCATTGGCTGCCAGCGCGGTGGCTACGAGGTGCTTGCAGAAGCCAAAATCCTCCCACGCACGACAGGAACACTCGCCGTCAAAATCCTTGCCGGACCCCGTGAGTTCCGCACGGTAGTCCTCCGTACCGGCGACCTGCGCCAGCACGCGCCCTGGCTTGACGAGAACAATCTCAACCTGGCCGTCGCGGTAATAGGCTTCGCCGCGCGCGAACACTTTCGCGCCGGCAAGCTTGCGCAAAACGTCAACGTCGAAACGAGGTCGGCTATCGGCTTTCATGGGTTCGGCTGCAGCAGCGGTTCGGTGCCGATCAGGTGCCCGGCGCGCTCTTCATTTCCATTCAATCGTCCCGGCGGCTTTGACGTCAAGGCCATAAACCAAACAATCAACACTCTTGGTCGTGCGATTTTCAAACGGCCGCACGCGTGCGCGTTCGATCCCGCGGCACGAGGCGCCCGAGCTGTGCATGAACTTTGTCCCTCCTGAAAACAGAGGGCGCAGGGAAAGCCGGGTGTCCGATGCACCCGTGGGTCCCGTGCAAAAAAGCACGGGGGTAGGACCACAGGTCACCGGTTTCATCCGGCCTTCCCTGCACAATGGTTTTACGGCTTATTTCGCGCTCTCCCCGGTGATCGGCTTGTTTGCCACCGTCGCCTTGCGGATAGTGGCGCGTTGCAACCCGGTTGGGCGCAAAACGTCTCCGCAAAACTTGACGCCAGCGTCGGGGCGTCAGGACCACACGACTTCGCCATCCGCGTCAGCATCGTTCGTCTGCACGCTGTTAATTGCTCACGATCCCCGAAGGGATCGCCCTGCAACCACGTTGCGTGCCGACACTGCTGCGGCCACCGCATCCCGCCCCGCGTTCGTGACGATCGCGAGCCGCCCCTCTGTGGGCGTTTTTAGGCTCCATACGGCTCCAGAGCTGTCCACGCTACACAGCTAACCGATTGATCTTCCTAATATTATCCCTATATGAGCACCACGGGCTTCAGGCCCGTTCATACCCATCATCGGGACACTTTGAAGACACCAAGGAATATTTTCATGGCCCGCCGCGTCCGCTCACACAATCTCGAAACCCGTACGGCCCGTCTGAAACTGGCGGTGAGCAAGAAGCCGTACCCGGTTCAGCTCGCGCCCAAGATCGCGCTCACCTATCGCCGCAACAAGGGCGCTGGCGTGTGGTCGGTCAAAGCACCTTTTGGATTGAAAAAGTTTGCCATTGCCGACGACCTTGAAGATGCCAACGGCGAGTCAGTGATGAGCTATTGGCAGGCGCTGGATAAAGCCCGCACCCTTGCCCGCGCCGGTGAAGGCTCCAGCGATGCGCTGGTCACCGTCAAGGAGGCCGTTGACAACTACGAAGCCGACTTGGCCGCGCGTGGCGCACAGAAAGATAACGCGACGGCGATTTGCCGGAACCTGCCCGACACGCTGGCGGCCAAGCCAGTGGCGCTGCTTACGGAGAAAGAATTGCGTACATGGCGCAACGGCATCGTGAAGCGCGGGCTGAAGCCTGCCAGCGCTGACCGGGTGGCGCGGGTATTCAAAGCTGCGTTGCATTTGGCCGCCAGCGATGACCCGCGCATCATCAATTTAACCGCGTGGAAGAATGGGCTGAAGCGGTTGCCCGATGGCGAGACTGCGCGCAACGTGATCCTGGGTGACGAGGCGGTGCGCGCGGTGGTCCATGCCTGCTACCAGGATGCGCATGAACTTGGTGTATTCATCGATACTCTGGCGGAGTCCGGTGCGCGTGAATCCCAGGCGCTACGGGTTGAGGTCGCCGATTTGCTGGATGATCCCATCGCACCGCGCTTGATGATGCCGAGCAGCCGCAAAGGCAGGAATCGCAAGATTCAGCGGAAGCCGCTGCCGATCTCGCCCCGCTTGGCTGCGATGCTGCGGCAGGCTGCGGTCGGTCGTGCGCCGCAGGCGCCATTGCTGGATCCGATTCGGACTCTTAGCGAACGCTTTCGGACCGCCATCAAGCACTTAGGTCTTGATCCAGATGCCACACCCTACGCGCTCAGACATTCAAGCATCGTTCGCATGCTGCTGAACGGCGTGCCGGTGCGCGTGGTCGCCAGCCATCATGACACCAGCGTTGAAATGATCGAAAAGCACTACAGCCGATATATCACTGAGGTGAGTGACGCCCTTACCCGGCGAACGTTGCTGGACTTTAGCGTACCAGCAGCAGCGGATAACGTCGTGTCTATTATGCGGAGCTAAGTCATGGTCGCGGGCAAACCGGCTATCGATCCCATCAAGATGTACAACCCTGAAACAGGTGATTGCATGCTGGCCGAGGATTATAAGCGGACAGTGAGAAAAGCCTTCCCGCGCGGCACTGAACCAACCGAGGTATTTTGGCTTGCGCTCGCGGACATGGTCTCCAAATTTCGCATCATGCAAAAGTGCCGCGCAATGCGACGACCGCCCGCGGCGGAAATCAAACGCTGGAAACGAATTGCCAGATTGGCCAAGGAGGTTGTGCAAGACGCCACGTCGGCTCAGGTAACGATTCTGGCTGAATCTCGATTGAACGCCTACCTCGCGTTTAAAGGGGATTTTAGTCGCAAATATAACCGAAACAATGAGGTTCTATATAGCTGGATTCTTGGGGAGCTGTGGTGCGACGGTCTCGGGCGGGAGCTGGGCATTTCAGTCAATAATGTGCCGGGACCCCTGATCAGATTTTTTAGCGCCTGCGTCAATCCCCTGCTCACCAAGCCGCTTACCACGAATGCCATTATCACGATCCGCAATCGCGTGAGGGATCGCCGCGAAAAAATAAGAAAAGCCGGCGAGCTCCGAGCGCGCAAAACGACCAAGGCCCAGTAAGGTTTTTGATCACGAAAAACGAATTCAAAAACCATATTTTGTAGGCCCATCCATCTATCGCCATGTGTCTCCAGTTGATTCAAACAGGAGACCACCATGGCACAGCCTCAGGGCGCAGCCGCCGGCCGCAAATCCGGCCCGGCACTATCTACCGAAGACCGCGATGCATACTCCATCGCTGAATTTTGCCGCCGGCATAACATCTCGCACGGCACATACTACAACTTGAGAAATTGTGGCCTTGGCCCGCGCGAAGCCCGTGCAATGAGCCGGGTGATCATCTCGAAAGAAGCGGCAGCCGACTGGCGGCGCGAGCGCGAGGCGATCGAGATCACCCCCAGCACCTGAAAGCGATGATGGGCGGCGCCGCGAGACGCCGTCCATTTTGCATTTCGCCGGTCCGTTGCAGCGGATCGAACTCAATCTCTCCCGTGTAGGAGCAAGTTATGAATAAGGGTTTCGACCTTCCTGTTCAAGGCATCCGGCCTGTTGCCGAATCCGACGAGGCGTATCCCCACCTCCCGCTCAATAGCCGATGGCGCATCATCGAATGTCGAGACTGCCGGCAGTGGATTCTTCAGGTCCGTAATCGCGCAGAAACGGTCGCGAGGGACGTTTGGCGCGGCCGGTCGTATTGCACCAGCCGAGAAGCCTTGATCCGCTGCTGCGACCGTTATGCCGGCGCGCTGGATCCCGCCGCGATCGCCGCGCTTAGGGCGCTGCCTGAACGGTTCCGTATCCATTCCACGGCGACCATCGTGACCGACGCCTGCATGGAGGCTCGCCATGCCGGTTGATCTCACCATTGGGGGCCGGCGCCACGGCCACCTCACCACCTACTACGGCCGCGGCCATGACATTGCCTGCCACTGCGTGTGCGGGCGGCTTGTCCATGTTGCTGCTGAAGCTTTGACGGACGGCAGCGTCACGTCGTGCGGATGCATGCCTGCATCGCGGACCTTTTGGAACCAGAACCGTGAGCTGCGCGCCCAGATGCGCCGGGAAATCCAATTCGGAATCGCCAAGGCGCGATGACGGAACACCGGCAATGGGCGCGCCGGACCAAGCCGCCCCTACGGGAGAACATCATGACGAAAACGAAAGCACACATTGTTGGAGAGTTCTGAAGCACCTCCCGGATCCACGGCGGCGCCGGACCCCTTCGACCTCACGAAGCTGCGCCTCGACCAGTCCTTTGTTGAAAGCGCCGGCGTCAAGAAGCTTTTGACGACGGTGCCGGTGCGCAAACCCAATCCGCAGGATTTCGTGCGCGTGCATCCAGGCGCGGACTATCGGGCGGCTTTGGCCATGATCGAGCTCAAGGAGGATCGCGAGATGTACTTGCTGATGCCCGAGATTGCCCGGGAACTGCCCGGCGAGTTCATGATGGCGATGACGTTCACCGCTATCAACCGGCAAGGCGTAGTGCACCTGTGGCCTGTCAAGCTTCCTGGGCCGGATGGCAGGGTCATGGAATGGCACCGGTCGGCAATGGATGCCGCCGATATGGCGATGCGCCGGTGGGTGCGCGTCAAGGCCAACATGTCGCTGGGCGCCTACGAAATCGTTGAGGCCGCAACGACCGCGGAACCCGAGTGGCCCGCGGTGTCATTCCAGGACTTGCTGCGCATTGGCTTCCGCGACCGGCTCGTCGATCGCCATGACCATCCCGTGATCAAACGGTTGCGGGGAGAATAAACGGTGCTCGGATTGCTTCCGTACCGGCACATCGTGGTCGCTGATTTCGAATTCGATTTCGGCGGCCACTCTTCGCTTGAAGCCGCCGCTCGCTCCGGCGAGCGGCCGCGCCCCGTGTGCATGGTGGCAAAGGAATTGCGCAGCGGCAAGGTATGGCGCGTCTGGCGTGATGAATTCGGATCAACGCCGCCATTCCCGGTCGGACCGGACGCCTTGTTCGTGGCGTTCTACGCCAGCGCGGAACTTGGATGCTTCCGAGCCCTTGGATGGCAAAAGCCGGTGAACATCCTCGACCTGTTCGTGGAGTTTCGCGACCGCACGAATGGTTTGGCAACACCTGCAGGCGCCGGCCTGATCGGTGCTCTGACCTATTTTGGCCTCGACGCAATTACGGGGCAGGAGAAGGATCGGCTTCGGTTGCGTATCTTGCAGGGTGGCCCGTGGTCGGAAACTGAACGCCGGGAAATTATAGAGTACTGCGCATCCGACATCACCGCGCTGGAGCAGCTACTGCCGGCAATGCTCCCGCGCATTGATCTTCCGCGCGCCTTGCTCCGCGGTCGTTACATGGCCGCTGCCGCCGCAATGGAATTCACCGGCGTGCCAATTGATGTCCCGACCCTGATGCTGTTGCGGAAGTGCTGGGACCACATTCAAGACGAACTGATCCGAGCTATTGACGTCGATTACAATGTCTTCGATGGGCGCCGCTTTCGAGTTCATCGGTGGGCGCAGTATCTTGCAGCTCACGGAATCCCGTGGCCGCGGCTGGACAGTGGTCGGCTTGATCTAAGCGATGACACATTCCGTGAGATGGCGCGTGCCTATCCTGCGGTCGCACCCATGCGGGAATTGCGCAGCGCGTTGTCCGAGATGCGCCTCGCTGACTTGGCTGTTGGTCATGATGGACGCAATCGCACGATTCTCTCGGCGTTTCGCTCTCGCACTGGGCGCAATCAGCCAAGCAATTCTAAGTTCATCTTTGGGCCGTCCGTCTGGTTGCGCGGCCTGATCAAACCGCCCGCGGGTACTGCCGTGGCCTACATTGATTGGTCTCAGCAGGAATTTGGCATTGCGGCTGCATTGTCCGGCGACAGCGCGATGCTGGCGGCTTATCAATCCGGCGATCCCTACTTGGCCTTTGCAAAGCAGGCCGGTGCCATTCCGCGGGACGGAACTAAGACAACCCATGGTCCGACGCGCGAACTCTTCAAGCAGTGTGTCCTCGCCGTGCAGTATGGCATGGAAGCCGATAGCCTTGCGTTGCGTATTGGCCAGCCGCCGGTCGTCGCACGTGATCTGCTTCGTGCGCACCGCCAGACCTATCGGAAATTTTGGCGCTGGTCAGATGCCGCCGTTGACTTCGCGATGCTCTCTGGCTGTCTGCATACCGTGTTCGGATGGCAGGTTCATGTTGACGCAAACCCGAATCCGCGTTCGCTGAGGAATTTCCCAATGCAAGGCAATGGCAGCGAGCTGTTGCGGCTTGCCTGCTGCCTTGCCACCGAACGTGGCACCGAGGTTTGTGCGCCGGTACATGACGCCGCCCTGATTTGCGCTCCGCTTGATCGTCTGGAGGATGAAATCACCGCGATGCGCGCCACCATGGCCGAGGCTTCCCGCATCGTGCTCGGAGGATTTGAACTGCGGACCGACGCTACGATTATTTGCCACCCTGACCGCTTCCGTGATCCCCGCGGCACGGTGATGTGGGACCGGGTGCTTGAGCTGATAGCCAAGCACCAGCAAGCGGCAGCATGACGATGACAACCAGCGAAAAGGATTCGTTCGACGTTGACGCTTTGCGGATCGATCCTGCTGATTCCGGCTTAGTGAGCAAAGCAGCAGGATCGCGGAACGCCAAATGGCAGCGGAAGTTTATCCGCGTTCCCTGGGCATGGGTGGACCGGCTCAAGATAACCAACCGTGGTTCAACCTACCGATTGGCATTGGTGCTGATCTACGAGTACTGGCGCAATGGCGGTCAGGCGATCCGGTTGTCCAACGCCATGTTGGCCGGGGACGGCATAACAAGGAAGTCGAAGTGGCGGGCGCTGCGGGAGCTTGAACAGCTCGGGCTTATCAGAATCGAAAGGCACCGACGGAAGTCGCCCGTGGTTACCGTTCTGATCGGACTGCGAACAGAAGACGTGTAGCTGTGGATCATGAGACCGATCCGGCCATGTAGTATGGCCCGACCGGTCCCGAGATTTTTCGAATCATGAGACCGACCGGGCCATACGTTGTCTATTCTTTTCTATTCTCTATCTTATTTCTATAAATTGGGAGGCCAACGAAGGTCCGCCATGGGCGTTAAGGTAACTGGTTTGAATGCTGATCTGGGTGGTGATGCGCTGATGCGGGCAATCACTTTCCCTGAAGAGGATCGTTGCCTGTTCACCGCAACCGCGTGGCACGGTGGGTATCGCTGGTTCCGCTCACCCAATATCGTGCCAATTGAGCGGTGGCGTGCGAAGCGCAGCCAAGTCAAATTCGTATTGCGCGAGGGGTCCTTCCCGAGGGCGTAGGCCGAACAGGTGACGCCCGAGCGTGTTGGATCGGCAGGGTTGGAACTTTTTCAAGGGCAATAAGAGGATGTTTTTCCAAAGCATCAACAACCGTAGGGAACTTATAAAATGTCCACCGCAGCACAGGCAGCCGAACACGTTTTCATTTCCATCTCGCGATTCCGCGATCTCGTCGCCATCGGCACCATCACGCGGGCGCCGCCGAACGGTTACAAGCTCGCGAAAGTCCGCGAGGAATATTGCCGGAACGCACAAGCAGTCATGCAGGGAAAGGAAGTTGAAGGTGCTGGCGGACTAACAGAGCAGCGGACTCGCATAGCCGCTGCGACTGCGATCAAGATTGAGACTGCAAACGCGGTCGCGGCTGGCAAGCTGTGCCCCATAGCCGATGTCGGACATGATCTTGGAATATTGGTTCAAGTGTTCCACCAAAATCTGCTGACGATGCCCGGCAAAATTAGCGACAGCTTGACGCCGCACTCGCCGAAAGATCGCGGCGAGATCATGGAAATCGTAAAGCGAGAGACCTACGATTATATGCAGGCTGTGCAAACTTCCGTGAAAGAAATAACGGCGGCATTGGCCGCCCGTGCTGCGGTGAACCCTCCTCCCGAAAAGGAAGCCGATGAGGAGGAGGACAAATGACGGCAAAGAAAATAATCAATCCGCCATTCATTGAACCCGTGCCTATCGATCTCACATCCGCAACCGGCGAGTTACCGCCTGACGATGTGCCCGATCTCTCGGTGCCGGTGGTCACCGAGTTGGCGCTCATCATCGATCTGCGTGAGACTATTGAGCGGCTAGAGGCTGAGAATGCCCGGCTCAAGGAACCGCTCGGCGAGGACTTTCAGATTCTTAAAAATGCCGCGAAGGACTCGGGCGTTCCGCGCCAGACATTGATGAATTGGATGAACGCAAAGCCTGTTTCGCTCGTCAAGCACAAATACGACGAACACGGCACGCTCTGGATCTGCGTTATTGACGCCAAACGCCAGCGTTTCGCTCTGGCACCATCGATGGGCCAAAATGGGCGGTAAGTCGGGAGCAATCTCGCTTGGCCGATGCTACGATCACAATAACAGGAGACAAAGGATGGCACTTTTCAAAACTGATCCCAACAAAAAGATTGCTGACACCGAAACGAACATCAACCGGCTCAAGACAGACCTCGCCGAAGCTGAGAACGCGGTCGAGCGATACCGAGCGACGGCAATAAAGCTCAATACCGATGGCAACGACAAGGCAGGCGTCGAGCAGGCGAAACTCGCATGGCGATCCGCCCAGGAAAATGTAGATACGAACCAAGCTTCGATTGCCGACGAAGAACAGAATCTCGCAAGCCTCATCACTGCCCGCGATAAAGTGGCCGACACCAAAACGCGACACGAAACGGCTAACGAGATCGAAGCCGAGTTGCGCAAGTCCGGCGACATCCAGCGCGATCTCGATTTGGTTTTAAAGCGCCTCGCAGCATTCGCCGAATGGTGCGCGCCGTTTACACCGGAAGCGCAAGGTTTGCTGAATTACACCATCGCCAGTCGCTCCCAGATTCCCGAGGCACTGACGCTGCTTCAAAAACTTATTGGCTATCACGCGCAAGCCGTGATGGCAGGCACCGCACCGGCATCGTTGAAACGGATGACTGCTCCGTTCGTTGAGCCAGTCGAGACGGCACCGGTAATGACCACCGTTTTCGCGATCAAATCGATCAAGTGGACCGATCCGGTTGATGGCACCGCGAGGATCACGCAGCGCTTCAAGGATGTCTCGATGCCACCGGCATTTGCAAAGGCCGCGCTCGATAACAATGTGGCTGTGCGGCTCGATGATCCACGATGCAAGGATCGTAATTCGGTCGGCGGAAATCCTGAGCCGCTTCACGCGTTCGATCTTGATGAAGCAATGGCCGAGAAAAGCACGGCGCCAAAGCTAGTCGAGCCTATCCGTCAATCGAATCCGCAATTTATTGAAACCATCGGACCACCTAAGAGAGTGAGCATGTCATGACAGCAATCATCGGCCCGCGTGGCTGGCGCCAGGATCAAGTGCTTCACCGGTTTGACAGCTCGACCGCGCTCACACCACTCTCATACGATGCGACAGCCCGATCTGTTGATGCCGTCTTGAGCGTTGGCAGTCCCGTTCAACGAGTTTACGGCGTCGAGAGATTACGTATCACCCCGGAAAGCGTCGATCTCAACCGCGTTCGGAGTGGATCGGCACCGCTGCTTGATTCTCATCAAGGTACTTCGATAAAAAACGTCTTGGGTCGCATTCAAAGCGCTTGGTTCGATAAAGGCGCGCTGATGGGCAAACTGCTTTTCGCCGCCACTGAGGAAGGCAAAGTCGCCGAGGGCATGGTCGCCCGTGGCGAAATCAACGCAACGTCTCTTGGCTATCGCGTTGAGGAGTGGGAGATCACAGACGCCGACAACAACATTCTTGATCCCGACAAAAATCATATCAGTTGGGACGATGATCTTACGTACACGGCAACGCGGTTTGAAATTTTGGAATGTTCACTTGTTTCGGTTCCCGCTGATGCTCAAGCCTTGATCAGACAGCTCGCCACCGATCACGGCAGCAAGATCGCTAACATCCGGGCGAGGATGGAATCTCGGCAGCGAATGCACGAACTGACGCAAGCCAGGCTGAATTGATAACTCGAATCTGAGGCGTTCGTTTAGTGACTTGATCAGACGCCTTGGAAGACTCCCGTTGGAGGGTTCACAGTTGAGATTCCTGCTCTGTGCCTTCGGGAGATCGTGACGGCGGTATCGGGCCGGGGTGTTTTTGATCATTCGCTTCGGCTCGATACCCGCTCTTGAGTGTTTCAACATCGCGAGGCCGGAAGGCATGCAACAAAATGGTTGATGAAAAATATCCCGTCCCTGGACGAAGCGAGCTTCGCAATCGGCGCATTGCCGCGCACGAAGTTGGTCATGCGCTCACGGGTCGCTGTATCGGCACCCACATACATTTCACGACCATCGTTCCTGATGATGAGCAGGGTTACCAAGGCCGCACTGTTCGATCAGGTCCAGTGACGGAGCTGGCGTTAAACGAGTTAACAGTCTTGGATACCACCGAAGTCGTGTCGATCTGCGAGCGCTTGCTAAAATTGGAGCCTGAGCTTGGATCATCCCGAATTGCAAGCAGCGAATACTACCAGAGATGCCAAGGCAACATTATCGAGCTGGTTGCTGGCGAGGTTTGCGAATTGCTATTGCATCCCGACCTGCCCGTGCTTGGTGCCGTTCACGATCACGTCGAAGCCGATGCATTCGCAAAAATTGCTGTTGCGGCATCGCCTGCGGTCGGGGCACTGATCGAGTATTGCCGAGCTGAGGCCCATGCATTGTTGGAACAGAATATCGATATCGCCCGCGCACTGGTCGAGGCTCTGATCGAAAAGGGCACACTCCTCACAGATGAAATTGACGCGATCATTTCGGCTGCCGTTGTCGCGCGCTCGCTCGAAAGGGAACGCAAACGCCGCGACGATTGGCGAGAACGGGAAGCATCTGCCGCCGCCCTTGATTGCACTCAAGTCTGACATATTGGGGTTTTCGCCACACCTCGCTTGTGTCCGCCATTTGCTAGGCCGAACTGGAAGACCGCATGTACCGAAAGGCGTGCGGTTCTTTCGTCTTGATGGTTGCGGGCGAGTTGCCGGGCGATCCTGAAGTCGAATTGGGCTTATAGTCTTGACGGCGTGTTTGAGTGGCTGCGAGACTGCCCCGAGCAAATCGAGCGCGCGGTGATTATGGGCGGTTAGCTCGCGCCGCGCGTTCAGCCTAGTACCACTTAGTGCCCCACAGTACGCAGATTTCGCGGAACGTATTTGCGTACTCTGCCCTGAGCCTCTTAATTGCGGTTTCGACTTCGTCCCCGAGGCGTCCGCCGTCGCTAATGTTCAGGTAAACCAAAAGCACGGGTTTTGTTGGGTATCCTTTGTCAGCCTTTTTCTTAATGCTTTTTGCAAGTTCATTCGCGATTGTTTCTCCGAGGTACGGGTCAAAATGGCGAATGCCTTGTTGATCGGCTCCGCAACGGTACTCGTCGCCGCGCTTTCTGCCCGGCTCCATAACTTCAGTCACTTCGATGTCGGTTATTTCGTCCGCGCTCCGAAACTGCCCGTCGTTCAATCCCTCCCGCTGTCTTGCCAGCCGAACGGATTGCACGGCGCGATGTTTAGTAAATGCAGCAATAGGAATCGCGTCGCGTAGAAAGCCCGCGTTGGCCTTGTTGAAAAGCGTGGATGACTTAACGAGAGGTGCGAAGTTCTCGACTTTGGCCGCAAATTCTTGGGGTGTTTGCCAGCATGCGAGAGCTTGTTGCGCTTCGTTCATCTCGGCATCAGAGGGCTCACGGTGTGTGCAGTCCGTCGTCATACAATTGGCCTTTTGGCTGCTAGCCCGAATAGCCCCTATGATAAACGATACCCGCCGTGGTAGAAATGGCGAATCTAAACCTCTTACGGATTATCTCTGTGGCACCGCCTGGCTTTGTAGACAAACTCATCTACCTCATCACGAATAGCGGCCCTCTCGGGTTTGCAATGTTCTTTGCTGGGGCCGTCGTTTTCATACTGCGGTATCTTAAGCCCGAGCCTGTGGCGTTTATTGACCCTTCGGCTCTTGGATACATTTTGTATATTGCTCTGTTCGGAGCCGGATTGGTTTTTCTAAAGACATGGGCTTGGCTCGATAAGCAGGGCAAGCTGTTTTGGGCGTATCTTAAACAACGCAATCAGTACGTCACCGCGCCAGACAGATTGGATGATTTGCTACCCGAAGAGCTGAAAGCACTTTGCTGGATGCTGATAAATGACAATTTGAAAATAATCGGCAGGCGCATCGATAGCCCCTTCGATGGCCTCATCAGGAAGGGCTTTTTGACCGTCACGGACGGCAAAGAGATTTATCAAGTGTTTCGTGTTCACCCATATGTCAAAGCCAAGTCGGAGCGGGTGCTCGAAATGGTGCCTAATGGGCTTCGCGATAAACTAAAGGGCATCACCCCGCCCTGGGAAGAAGATCGTTCGAGGCAGAATGCGGATTTAGTTTTCTAAAGTCTCCCGCGCGGCCTCAATCGCCGTGTGGTCTTCCTGCTTCAGGGCTTGCGGGGGCGCTCGCGGCTGTGAGAACATAAAGGCCGAGATAGGACCAGCCAAAGTCTTAAGTGCGACCTCTCAGGGGACCCAATCATGTGGCCATTTGCGCGCGCATCTCAGCAGGAAAAGGTAGCTCTTCGCAATCGTGCTACGGCTGAAATGATGGACGGGGACAACATTGCCGATACCGTTTTCGACGCCAACAATACAGCGCTCTTTGCTGACCCGGTGTTCGCTAAAGACGCAATGGCGGCGCAAGTGGTGGAGTACCCCGATATCGATGTGGCCGGGCTTTTCGTCCTAGGCGTTGTTTTCGGCTTCTTAGAAGGTCGCCCAACATTGCCGACCCCAGCCTACGAGAGAGCACTAATATGTCTTTTAGGCTTCTTTTGCAGGGGCGGATCGAGTCTTGATGATGCTCGGGTGCGCACAAACAAGATCGATAGAAAATACAATAGCGCCGACGCGCTGTGTGATCGGATCATAGCTTATGGGCGCGAGGCTCACTCGACCGGAGGCGATCGGTATTTAATTGCGTCGCACAAAGCCGCAATGATGGTTGCGACAAGCAAACGTTTGTAACACTCTCGCGGCGAGCGACCAGCCTTTGTAGGCCATCAACGGCGACACCGCCGCCTCAATCGCCAAGACCGCTTCGCGCTTCTCTTCGAACATGTGCCAGCGCGCATGGCCCCCTCGTAAGCGAAGGCAAGTCACTCCGACACATTGGCCTTCAGCCAAGGCGAGTACGCGAAGGAGGGAGCGACCTTCATGAGGTTCACCGCCTGAAAATTCATCCAGTTAATTTTGTTAAACAAGGCTCGATCAAATGCAAAACTGTATAGAAGCTGCGTTTGTTCCTGCCCATACACATCGATCACGCGAAGGTTGGCATAAAAGTTCGCCTTGTCGATTTTCGTTGTTTTGTACTCTGCGATAATTGCTGCCATCAGGCCGCTTATCGAAATTACCATCGTAACCAAGTTCTTGTGGGTGTTTATGTACGCTTGATCGAAATCCTCATTAAGCATGCCAACTTTTTGGAAGAATTTCCAATTTTCGAGGACTTTGTCCTGGTCGATAGTGACCGTTACTTTGGTTGGGCTTTTTTCGGACGCCACGTCAACCTTGCCGCCAACCATAGACAAATAGCCCTCTAAACCTTTTGACCAGTCAGGTTCTTCGTCCTCCGCTCGCGCAACTCCGCTAAACAGGATGATTAGGAATACTGCCACCAACTTGCGAACAATCATGGAACCGCCCCAGCCTGAATTAAGCGTCCTTCCTATAGCGAACGTTCGGGAAACTCAACTGCGGGCGAGCCCAAGACCTCGCGCGGTCCGCGCCTCCCGACGCCGCGCAGGATCAGGTCGGCTGATCGAACGTCACTCAATGCCGTCTATTGGGGCTACATTGTTTAAAGCCGCACCGCTATGGCATCAACGGCAACACCGCCGCCTCGATCGCCAAGATCGCTTCGCGTTCAGTCGCGCAGATTCTCGTTCAAGCCTAGCTTGATGCGCAACAAACCGTCCTCAGTTGCTATGAGCCCGCCGCGAACGGTTTCGGCAAAACCAAGGTCTACCAGCCGCCGTTGAATTTTATAGGGGAGCCCGCGCAAGGGCGGCGCTACCGCAACTGCCTTTAGCGCGGTAAGTTCTGCGGGTGTCAGCGGGTCGGGTAGAAAAAGATTCATTGGTGAAATATGCCGCAGTCGCTGTATTGTTTGCAACTGCAATTGTTGACGGTGCGTCGCGCCGCGAGAACTTTAGATTGGGGCATCAACGGCGACGACTTGCGCAGCCGCTAAGTCAATGAGAACATAATGTTTGGGTGAGGCATACCTTGAGGTCACGCCATGACGCCTGAGGAAGCTCTTCGCAACATTCTGACTTTGGTTGATGGATCAGACGAGATGGAAGATGTTCACGCTCTGCAAATCCTTTTGCAGAGCATCAAGACATTGGCTGAGAAGGGATTGGGGCGTTCGAATTGACGCTCCGAACTGTCATGCTCGCGTTGCTGCTTTTCCTGACGGAATAAGCCGCCGTTTGTTCGGCCAAAACGTCCGGTCGATCACGTTCTCGGCCTTGGTCGCTGCGTCGGGTTTGCTACTGGCTAGGCCCGATTTAGTTTCGTCCGCGCGCACCGATACGGTCCATCTCCACGTACCGCGCTCGATGCCTTGGACAATGCTATATTCTACGCCTCGATATTCCATCCCGCTTCTTATCCCCGTGACGTTGGAATTGTCCATAGCGTGCGCCTTTGCGCATTCGCTAGGTGCTATGAGAACATTCGTGATCGCTGCGCATACATTCGTCACCTTCAGAACAAACGATTTGCGCAAAACAATTCCAATGGTTCGCCTGCCTCGACAAGCGATAAACGTCAGTCGTTACGACCTAACGGGGGATACGCAATGTTCGTAAACCGTATCAAAAGCCCTCGATGCCCAAAATGCGGAGCAATGATGTCCTTGCGGATGATCGAGCCGGAACGTCCAGGTTTCGATTCGCGGACTTTCGAATGCCCGAAATGCTACGACACCGAAACCTTCGTGGCGTCGTCGATTCCCCAAGAAATAAATGTCTCTATAGGCCCAGCCTAGCAGGCGCTCAGGCCGCTAGCGCTGTAGCTTTCGGCATCAACGGCAATCCCATGCGCTGGACCGTCACGGTGGCACCTAAGCAGGGCATCGCGGCGCAGCCACTGTGAGCCTCCCACGATGCGCCGATCTGGAAACTTGAGGCGGCGCTGAAATGCCGGCCGTGCCGGACGCCTCGACATTCGCCGCCCGTGCATATGATCAAGCTTACGCAACAGCGCGAGATTACGCTGTATGTTTGGGTGCATCCTGACGATGATTGGCGGTAAGACGCCGGAATCGAGTTATCGTCTTTCGCATAAAGGGTTGCAGCTCAACAATTCTCGAGCGACACCTCGGTAAACGGTGATGAGCTTGTTGTCGGCGACCTGATCAACGTTGGTAGACTTACCGTCAGCGATGCTACGCAATGACAGGGATAATGTGCCGCTCTGGCGTGCCCTTGCCAGTATCTCTGCGTCGTCAGGCGTCACTTCCAGCGTCGCCGTTTTCCCCAAGACCGCGTTCTGGCCCTCCTTCTCCTTGGGAGCCTGATCGATAGCAAGAACGCGTACATTGCTAAGAATGACCTGAGACGTGACGAGGTCGGTTGCGGGGGCATCGGGGTTTTGAGGCTTCTCACGCTTCGACAGGATAACATCAACTCGGTCATTAGGCAGAATAAAGCCGCCCGCGCCCGTCTCCGCCGAGATTTCCGTTGAGACCGCGCGCATACCCGTCGGCAAGATGGCGGCCATGAAGCCCGATCCATTGGCCTTAACCAACTTTTGCTCGCGGATCGGCTCGCCCGCTATGAACGGCGCACGCGCGATTGAGCCAGCGAGCTGCGTGGCCGCTTCGGGGCGTTCTTTGCGGCGAATAAAATTGCCGCTTGCCGTCGATTCGGTCCACGTCTGCCACAGTAGATTCTCGGGGGTGACTGTCTGGCCGAGGCCGATGTCATCTTTAGCGACGAGAACATTGACGGTCGGCAATTGCACAACTGGTGTGGCCGGGGGTTTATTGTCGGAGGAGCTGGCAAGATAGGCAGCGACGCCGCCAGCGCCTAAAGCGATGGCGAGAACGACTATGCGCGCGGGATTCATAAGCTTTACTCTCACAATACGCCGGGCGGCATTTCCACCGCCGTATTGGGAGTTAACCAGTTATACGTCAAAGGTAAGTTAATAAGGCGTAGCCGAATCGACACTTTGAGGCTGCGCGAATTCGGTTTTGCCCGACGGCGGCGACCGAAGAGCGTATGCAGCCCAGCATCTCATGTCGCGGGCGATACGCGCCGCCCGTGCATATGATCAAGCTCACGCAACAGCGCGAGATCACGCCTTACGCGTGGGTGCATCCTGACGAGGGGATGTCCCGATCGGTGTTGAACTACGTCGGGCCGACGTTGCCGGAATGAATGTTACGCGGCCCTCGTGACGTGGGCAACGGGCTTGATCGTCATGCGATCGTGGTGAGCTTGAAGGGCCGCACGCAGAACCGACAATTGCTTATGTGCCTTCAATCGTCGGAAGCCCTTGTTGGCCTCGATCATGCCGGCCGCGACCCATCGCAAGGCCATACCGGCATCCCGCCAGCGTTTGACGTTGCGCGTGACGCGGCGAATGGTGCCCATCATGTTCTCGGCGATGTTGGTACAGGCGAGCGATCGACGAAGCTCCTTCGGCAGCTTCAACCGGACGACAGTCAGGATTTCGTCGAGGCCTTCGAGGATGCTGGCCGCTACGCCGGGCCATTGCTGATCGAGTTGACGCGCGAGATTGCGGATCAATTTTTCAGCCTTGTCGGCGTCATCGAGCTCCCAGGCCTGGCGCAGCACCCGACGGGTGGCCGCATGATGCTCTTTCGGCAGGCGTTCCATGATGTTGCGCGCCTTGTGGATCTGGCAGCGCTGGATCGCAGCGGCCGAACCGAAGGTGCGGCGGATCGCCTTCGACAACGCTTTCGCGCCGTCGGCGATGAACAGTCTTGGCACCGTCGGGTCGAGCCCGCGCGAGACCAGGTTGTCCAGCAGGGCCTGAACCGTTGCGGCATTCTCGGTCGCCCCTTCCACCAGCGCCAGCGGATGCTTGTTGCCTTCGCCGTCAACCCCGATCGCGGCGACCAGCACGAGATCGTCGCCGAGATGCAGCCCATCGATTTGGACCACCAGAAGGTCGAGCGCGGACAGATCGGCAGCCATGAAGTCGGCCAGCCGCGCCGCCGACAGCGCTACGAACCTCCGCGAGGCCGCCGACTTCGAAACCCCCGATCCGGGCGGTGCCGGCACGTCACCCTCGGGCAGCCGGACAGCGCGGCCGAACCGGCGCGTCGACACATTGATCAGCATCAGGTTCATCGCCCAACGACCGAGCCAATCCTCCTCCGCCGCCGTTTCCCAGCTCGGGATCGTGACCTCCCGGCCGTCCACGCCTCGGACCCGCGGGCGCTCGACCTCGATCTTGCCGCCGTGGAAGCCGATCCGTCCCCGCGTTCGGCCCCAACGGTGCGCCCGCCGCGCCGCGTCGCGACCGTGGCGCGGCCCGCAGGCCGCCGTGACATCCGCCTCCATCATCGTGCCGAGCGCCTCGATCCCTGCCGCAAGGCAGAACCGATCGAAGCTCGCCCGCACTTCTGCAAACGCTTCGTCCACAGCCCCGGTCGCCGGCGAACCAGCCGGTGTGATATCTCTCGTCATGGCGTTGCTCTCCTTTGTGGAATCAGCACCCCGAGCCTACCGGCTCAAGGTGGGCAACGCCGACCTCTTCAGAAATTCAACAGAACCCGGGACATCCCCCCTGACGATGATGATCGGCGATTGCGTTGGCCGCCAATCTCGGTGAGGCGTAGTGCGATTTACCCCCTGATGATCGACGGGGGCACCATACAGCCTATTGTCTCACAGGTTGAAATCCCTGCAATATGCGCGTTAGCGACAAGCAGACTCTGATTAGTGGGGGATGGCATGCGGGCTGTAGTAATCTCAGCAATTGTGGGTGGCTTCATGAGTTATAGCTCAGTCTCGGTCCGCGCAGCGGATGGTTCAAACCTCCAATTCGTCACAGAATATGTTCGCGAATTGGGAGAGCTTGAACGTTTACGAGCAGTGGCGTTTGACGAGCTAAACGCTGACGCTGATACCTCCAACAAGATGGCTAGTTGTGTCCGTAGCTCGACCAGATTCGAACTGGAACTTCGGGCACAAATCTCGATGTTGCGAAGAACACAGCTCGCTCCGCCTTTCGATCAGTTGCCTTCGAACATCAGCGAGTTCGATCAGAGAAGAATCGAACTGTATAATCGCATGGGCGAAGGTTGCTCGACTATGTTGGCAGGCCCAACGCCGAATATCGACTATGGGGCGATATCTGCCGAACTGCCAAAAATAACCGCTGAGATAGAGTACGTTGATCACAGCCTATTCCAAGCAACGCCCCTGATCTTTGCTACACTGATTGACCCGGTGCCCGATGCAAAAAATCACATGAGCAAGTTGATCATCACAAAGGCCGAACGGCAAAGGCTGATAGGCAGTCTCAATTCCCTTTTTGGAAAGAAGATGGAGACGGATCAGCAGAACTGGGTCGTTTCATCGGCAACTGTATTGAAGGGGTATCTCCTCAAGGATTACACCGCCTCTGATGAAGTTAAAAAATCCCGTCCTTGAGTCACCTCGGACAAGGAAACTTGGTGTGCATGATGCCTGTTATCATTCCCGCCGCCTCCAGTTTTTTATCCTCCGGATACATCTTAAAATCGAGACCTAACATATCGCGCACAAGGCTGACCATCTGAGATTGAGGCATGTTGTCTGGAATGCAGAAGATCGTTTTCTTGCGCTCGACCATCTGTTTTCCGCTAGCGTCCATGGTTGAGCCGTCACCAATGCCAACGCCCTGAACTACCCCGAGAACGTAGAAACGACACGCATTGCTCACCATTTGGTCTTTGCCAGTACAAAAGGAATATAGGTTTTCAGCGCTCAGCTCGTCGGCACTTGCGGTGCGAACAACCAAAATTAAGAAGAATGTTAAAAGAAGCCTCATACGATTCAGTTCCCTGTCTTGCCAGGTGTTGTCCATTTGTTTTGCTGCCTTGGATCGATCTCTAGTACGTTGGAACGCGATGCGTTCGGCAATCATAAGGACCATCTGAACCTGAACCCTTAATATTCTGATTGTAGAACTGGCCCATCGATGGTGCGCTCATCAACCTGTCGAACGTCGCAGGCGGCAGCTCGCAGTAATGATAGTACGTGCCGCGCAAGCTGATGATCATGTAGCTCTGCACTTTGTCGTAGCAGACGCGCTGAATGAAGCTGCTGCGGTTGATGTCACGACACTCAAATGTTTTGAGATCGACGGGGCCGCGATATTTTACGTCAACTGTTTCACCGCGAACACCTGCCGTGAAAAAGATAGCGATAAGGGCTGCTGCCGCTCTGGTGATCATCTTAGTCGATTCATGTGGGATGCAGTTTCGACTAGTGGACATCCTGCAGGGCTTTCCGAGCGGCCCGCAACAACCCAGCGCGAACAACGTGAAGTTGGAGGTCTCCCATAGCGAACTTTACGTCCTTGTTGAGCTCAATCTTTGACGAATATGGTTCGAGAAAGGTGTTAAAGTTCAGAGCGAGTTGGATAAACTCACCGGCCTCAAGCCGCGAAAACTTCTCGGTTCCTCCCTCTGGCAATCGGTGGATTTCGATTAGCGTCGTTGCTATATCCTTACATTCAGAAAACGTGTTTTTCAAAGCGCTCCTACCGTACTCCTTTGAATTTATCAGACGCTGAATCTTTGCTCCGTTTCCAGTTTTTTCTTCCGAAATGATCCAAGCGTCCTCAGCCGGTGTATTAGTCGGGAGGGCATCCAAAATCTCCTGACAATAACTTGCGATATTCTGAGCAAATTGCGCTCGAAAGTCCGCCGTGTAGTCAAACTCTGGTCTGCTCGCAAAATTAACGATTTCATCCATTGCTGGCCTCTTATTACTCTGAGCCACACTCCCGACTACCGATGCTGTTGTGATTGCTATTCCCAACAACAACAGCGCAACGTTACTGAGCCGCGATCTCATAAAATGCCCCTTCGACCGAACGTCTGATCGACTATCGGCCAACAGAGCGCTTCGATCTTGTTCTGAAACTCCAAGACCTTCTGCCCTACCTTGTCTTCGGCCTCGATCTTTCCCTTGCTTGCGAATACATCGACCCGCAATTGCCGCATGCGCTCTCTGGCACCCGTGTCCAGCGGATCATGTTCAATTCTGGCCTCCTCATAGAGCGTCTGTGCAGCCGTTTCCACTCGCGATTTAGCCTCATATAGCAGTTCAAAAATCTCGTTTGTCTTTGCGCCAAAAATGGCCATGAATTTCGGTTCGATATCGAATACTCGTTCAAAAAAGTCGTGCTGACTGTCTAACCTCTTGAGAACCGCATAAGGCGATTTCTGACCTTCGCGATGAGTGATATATGCCTCGGGACCATTCCTCTCCGGTCCATCAATATCCGCGTATTCGTCCTCACGCACCATCCGCGAACGGACGCTCTCAAAACGAAACCGCGCCTCATACGCGATCGCTAACGCATCAAGGGCGACCTCTATTCGCCTCTCCTCTATTTTTTCCCGCTTCCACCGGCTAAAGGATCGAAAACCCGCTACCGCGATAATGGCGGTCAAAATGAGTCCCAGCATCGCTACCGCGGAAGGCACAAAATCCTTTAGGAGCTGATAGTGCAAATGAAACCAATCCTTGAATGCCGCTAACATCGAAATTCCCTTAATGACGCTGTTTCGCCTCCCAGATTTTTTGCGCACAATCGAAGTGCGCTTTCTTCAGCTTCGGCGCAAAAGACGCTGGCAGATCGTTGGCGGCCTCTAGGTTCTTAAAATCGGCATCCTCCAAGTTCTGCACAACGAGTTTCGTCGAACACGCGCAGTACGCCGCAATCTCACCCTGCGAAAATTGCAATGCCGCCACCGCCTTCGGTGTGAGGCCGTCCTCGTAATGCTGCGCACAGCTCGCCGACATCATCGCCACGAGGTCGAAAGCAGCTTCCATATGCCGCCCAATCGCCTCCCCTGCATTTGCAGACAGTGACACCAAAATCGCCGCCAATATCACGACACTTCTCATCTCTCCCTCCCAACCAATAGACCGACCTACTTCGATTGAATTTCCTTTAAGGTGCGCTCCATAGCTTCAATGAGTTGGCGCACGTAGGCCGGGGCGACGACGATCACGCTGTCCTCTTCCTCATTCCAATCTTTTTGTCGGCGGAGGACGAGATCACCATTGTCGTTTGCATACACCGCGATGGCGTCTTGCTGACCTACAGCAATGCCCGCTTGATCGTTCCAGTCGAAATTGATGCCGTCGTCAGCCACTCTGCGCTCCTTGCGAATCGGGGTTTCACTCAAGATGACACAATGCAGGGTAGTGATACGAAGATTGCGGCCTTACTCCCGGCTATTCACAGGGGCTGCAAACACCAATGTTGTTGCGGATTCTGTTGAGGACACTCTGAGGACACTGCGTGCGGGCAATTCAAATAAGTAACTGATATTGCATACAAAATAGCGCTTCTCTGTGCCCATGGATAAGCCCTCTGTGGGACGGGACAGCGAACGAGATAGACTGATTTGCGTCTTCTGAAAATCAGAATATTTTTTCAAATGGGGCTGGACAGGTTTTTTGATTTGCCCGACAGGCAGTTTGCAAATGAAGGTCCATGGCCATCCTCAGCAATTTATCTCCGTCCGGAAGCCCCTGATATCAACTCCGTCGCCGCACCGCCGTGTGGACCGGCGTACTCGTGACACAAGATCCACAACGGACATCAGCAGGATTCATGCAAATAACCATTACCGACGCTTCCGGCCTCTCACGGTTGTTGTTACCGTTGCCGTTCCATGAGCAGGGTGGGGAAGAAAGGAACGGCGATGTCAGCAGAAATTAACATCTATAATCCCGAGGAACTTGGCCCTCCCATGGGGCAGTACACCCATGTGACGCGCGTAAGGGCGAACGAATTCCTGTTTGTCGCGGGAATGCTGTCGGGCGACGCCGCAGGCAATGTCATCGGCGAGGGCGATTTCGACCTTCAGACGGCCCAGGTCTTTCGCAATATCGAGGCGGCCCTGAAATCGGCAGGAGCATCCTGGGCCAACGTCGTTCAGTTCACGACATACCTTGTTCATTCGCAGGACATCCCAAAGTTCATGGAATTTCGGTTGCGCGAATTTCCAAAGATGTTTCCGGACGGCAAGTATCCGCCGAACACCCTTCTCATGGTCGACCGGCTGGTCAAGGAAGCTTTCCTGGTCGAGGTGCAAACGATCGCCGCCGTCTGATCAAGAGGCCGCTCCGCCTGGCGAGTTCGTGCCCCGCAGCCACTTGCCAGGATTTGCCCCTGATTGCATTCTTCTGCCGTTACTCGCCGCGCTATTGCTGATCTCAGCAGCAAACGCCGGGAAGTATAATAGAGCGCGCGCCTGCTTGCATGCCGGCGCTTACCTGCTAAGCTGCAATGGGGATTTCGCAGCCTCCCCTTCAGATGGCATTCCCATTCAAGCGCTGCTCGCCCAAATTATGGAGCGAGCACATGGATGGGTTAACTCTGGAAATCCCGCTTTTTCTTTTCGCAACGTTCGCCGGCGCCTTCGTCGCCGGGCTTTCAGGGTTTGCCTTCGGGCTCGTTGCCGCGTCCCTCCGGCTCTATTTCCCTTCCCCCCTGCAGACCGCAACGCTGATCGTGGCCTTCGGCCGAAGCGGTGTTTCGAAAGCTGGTGCTTGCGTTGCTGTTCGCCTCGGGTTTGGCTTTGAGTTTCTAGCGGGTTGAGATCGCGGCAGTTGCTTGGTCTCCGTTCTCTAGCGGCAGGTGAAAAACGAAAGGCTCAACATGACCCCAAGCAAGCTGGCGCTACTCTGGCCCCGGGACACCCCGAAATGGCATGCGCTTACGCCACAAGACTATCGACTTCATCGCGTTTTCGAGGCGATGGCCGCGCTCGGCATTGAAGCGGAGCCCGCGATCTATGCCGATGATGTGGCCGATCAAGTGCGCGAGCAGCTTCTCCGCTGCGACGGTGTCCTCGTCTGGGTCGACCCTCTTTTCGCGGGACAGAATCGGGTCGTGCTCGATGCGCTGCTGCGGGACGTGGCGTCGAAAGGCGTGTGGGTCAGTGCCCATCCCGACGTGATCCTCAAGATGGGCGTAAAGGAGGTCCTTTATCGCACCCGGCATCTCGGCTGGGGCACGGACACCCATCTGTATCGCAGCGCTGCAGCGTTCCGCGAAGAGTTTCCGCAGCGCCTGCGAACGGCGGGTGCGCGGGTCCTCAAACAGAACCGAGGCAATGGTGGCGAAGGAGTGTGGAAGATCGAGTTCGCATCCGAACCCGCGCCCAGCGCGGCCACCGTTCGGGTGCTGCATGCGCCCCGCGGCAGCGTGACCCAGGATATGCCGCTCGGCGATTTCATCAACCGGTGCGAAACGTATTTCGCGAACGACGGTTGCATCGTCGATCAACCGTTCCAGGCCCGGCTGCCCGACGGTATGATCCGTTGCTACATGGGCGCGGACAAGGTCGTCGGCTTCGGACATCAGCTCATCAAGGCGCTGATGCCGCCGCCTCCCGAAGGTCCGGACTCGGAAGCGGCACAGCCTGGCCCGCGCATCATGCATCCGGCTTCGGCGCAAGGGTTTCAGGCGCTGAGGACAAAGATGGAGTCCGAGTGGACGCCTCAGATGATGCAATTGCTGGGCATCGAGGCCGCCTCTCTGCCGATCATCTGGGACGCCGACTTTCTTTATGGACCACGCGACGCAGCGGGCCAGGACACCTACGTGCTTTGCGAGATCAATGTCAGTTCCGTGTTTCCCTTTCCGGAGCAGGCGCCATCAGAGATCGCCCGCCTCGCGAAGAATCGATCCAGGTCACACAAAGCGGCTGGAGCGCCGAACACGCCCGAGCCAAAATAGGAGTGCATTCTCTGAGCGACGGCCTGATTGCATTCCGCAATGGTTCCTCCTTGCATGCGACTATCGGTCCGCACGAATTTGTGATGCGCCGCTCCCGGTCGCTCTTGCTTTTGCAATCTGGTCAACTTAAAAAACGCCAAGGGGAATATGCAGTCTCCCCTTGAGACTTCGGTCCAAGCACTGCGCAACACTCGACTTGTCGAGGAGATTTGCGCATGGACCGAGACAACCACTCCATTTCACCTCGCGACCTGTACGAACGGCTCGGCTCCGAAGCCGCGCCAATCGTTGTCGATGTTCGGCGCGACACCGACATCCTCGGCGCCGGGAGAGTCGTCGCTCCCGCGTTCCATCGTTCGCCGGATCGGATCGAGGAATGGCGCAATGAACTGCCCAGTGGACGCACGGTCGTCACCTATTGCGCTCACGGAGAAGAGCTCAGCCAAGGCATAGCCACGGCTTTGCGCATCATGGGGATAGAGGCAAATTTCCTCGAAGGCGGCATCGCGGGCTGGACCGAACAGGGATTGCCAACGCGCCGCAATATTGGCGCTTCCCCTGGCAAATGGGTGACGCGCGAGCACCCGAAGATCGATCGCATCGCCTGTCCCTGGCTGATCCGGCGCTTCATCGATCCCAACGCGGAATTCATCTATGTCCCCAAGGAGCAGGTCGTCGCCGTCGCGCAGCAGACAGGCGGAATTCCTTACGACATCGATGGGGTGGAATTCACCCATGAAGGCGAGCGCTGCTCGTTCGACACCATCCTGCGCATCTACGACATCAAGGATCCGACACTCGATCATCTGGCGACGATCGTCCGGGGCGCCGACACCTCGCGGCACGATCTAAGCCCCCAATGCGGCGGGCTGTTCGCAATCTCTCTCGGCCTGTCGGCGAACTTTCCCGACGACCATGAGATGCTGAAGCACGGCCTGGTCATCTATGACGCGCTCTACACCTGGTGCCGCACACTACAGGCCGAGACCCACAACTGGCCTGCGCGGGCGGCGGGGACGTGAAAATGGCGCCGGCAGCCGAATCCATGCGGGGTCGGGTCTTCCGTTTAGGCGCGCCTTTAGCGGCCGCTCTCCTCGCATGGTCGCCGTTGACAGCAAGCGCGCAGGGCGAAATAGCCACCGTCGACATCGGACAGAACACGGGCGCACCAGCCGCTGATTTTGATTTCCCGGCGGCAGGCGAAGGGCAGCGGCATCCGTGGACTTTGATTGAAGACGGAACGGCCCCGACCGGCCTCGCGATCGAACAGCAAGGCGCGACGACAACAGTCGATCATTCGCTCGCCGTCTACAAAGCGGCTTCCCTGAAAGATGCGGAAATCAGCCTCCGCATCAGGGCCACCGGCGGAACGGAAGATCATGGCGCCGGCATTGCCGTGCGCCTGACGTCGCCGGACAACTACTACCTCGTCGAGCTGGATGCCCGCAGGGATCGCGTGCTGTTCTCGCGCGTCGCCAATGGCGTATCTGAGGAAATTGTCGGCGTCGACGCCGACATCGCCACGGGCGAGTGGCACAGGCTGGCGGTCCGGGCGGAGGAGGACGAATTCGTCGTCTCACTCGACGGCGTCTGGGTATTCACGGCGTTCGACAAGATTTTAACACACGCAGGGCAGGTCGCGCTTTGGACCGCCGGCGACAGCGTCACGCAATTCGACAGCATCACGATCGCTCCCCCTTCGCCGTCGGCGCAACGATGGTGATTCCCTGCAAGAAACGACCCACCCAGGAAAGGATGCAAGACCATGCACAAGCTGCTTTGGACTACGATTTCGATTTTCGCGGCTTCACTTGCCACCAGCGCAAGCGCGCAAAACGTCGACTGGCGGATTTTCACGGAACCGTTCGTGACCTCCGCCCACGCCCAGGACGTCAATTGGCAGAAGGTTGACGACGCGCTCGGCAGGAAGCCTGCGGTCTCCGGTGACGTGCGCCGTTACGGCTTTCCGCGCAGCGATCTCACCGTGACGCTCGACGGCGTCACCATCAAACCGGCCCTGGCGCTTGGCGGCTGGGTTGCGTTCAAGCCGATGCACGGCGAAGCCATGGTGATGGGCGACCTCGTGTTGCTCGAGAGCGAAATCAACCCCGTCATGCTGAAGATGATCGAAGGAGGGCTCGACATCACCGCCGTGCACAATCATCTGCTGCGCGCCAGCCCCGCCACCTTCTACATGCATGTCGGCGGCCATGGCGACCCGGCCAGGATGGCTGCCGTGATCCATGATGCGCTGGCCGTGAGCAAGACGCCGCTTTCGATGCCAGCCGCCGCCGCTCCGCCTCCCGCAGTCGATCTCGATACCGCGCAACTCGATCAAATCATGGGCGCCAAAGGCCAGGCCAACGGCGGCGTCTATCAATTCAACGTGCCGCGCCGCGATCCCGTGAGCATGGACGGCATGGCCGTGACGCCGCCTGCGCCGCTCGGTGCCGCCATCGGCATCAATTTTCAGCCGACCGGCGGCGGCAAGGCCGCCATCACCGGCGACTTCGTGCTCACCAATGACGAAGTGAATCCCGTGATCAAGGCGTTGCGCGCCAACGGCATCGACGTCACGGCGGTTCACAGTCACATGCTGGACGAGCAGCCGCGGCTGTTCTTCCTGCATTTCTGGGCCGTCGACGACGCGTTGAAGCTGGCGAAGGGCCTGCGCGCCGCACTCGACAAGACGGCGAGCGCGAAGAGCTAGGCTATCCGGCTCAACGGCGAGAAGACTCTTGCCACGAGACTCTTCGAAAGAGTGAGGCCGAGGAATTCGCGGCAAGAGACATTCATAACAACGGGCGGGGGCTCAGATGACAATGACGACAACCATTCCAGAAGGCCGGATCGACGAACTGGTCCGTTACTTCCTACGGCTCGGCTGCCTCGGCTTCGGCGGTCCGGTTGCGCTGGTCGGCCAGATGGAACGCGAGCTGGTCAACGACCGCAAATGGCTCACCAAGGAGCAAATGCGCGAGGCGATCGCGATCTGCCAATCGCTGCCCGGACCGCTTGCCATTCAGGTCGGCATCTATGTCTCTTACCTGCGCGGCGGTTTCTGGGGCGCCTGGGCCGGAGGATGGGCCTTCATCCTGCCGAACTTCATCATCGTAGCTGCCTTAGGCGCACTCTACGTCTATCTCGGTGACCTGCAGCCGGTCACGGCCATCTTCTACGGCGTGAGTCCTGCCGTCATCGCGCTGATCCTGCACTCCTGCTACCGGCTGGCCAAGCTCGGCATGGAAGACTGGTTGCAGTGGGTGATCGCCGCCGTCTGCCTGGCGGTGACCGTCATTCTCCAGGCCGAAGTAGCGCTGCTGTTCATCGGCGCAGGCCTTGTCGGTATCCTCTATTACGGCAGCCTGTTGCGTCGTGGGCCGCCGACGGCGCTTTCGGTAACCGTCGTGCCGGTTCTGGCACAACTCGCGCCAACAGCTTCCGGCTCGATCCTGGGCAAGCTTTTGCTGTTTTTCCTCAAGGCGGGCTCGCTGACCTTTGGCAGCGGCCTTGTGATTGTGCCGTTCCTCGAACAGGGACTTGTGCAACAGTTCGGCTGGCTCGATCAGCGCCAGTTCCTGATTGCGGTCGCCATCGGCATGATTAGCCCCGGACCAGTCGTCATCACCGCGACCTTTGTCGGTTATCTCGTCGCCGGATTCTGGGGCTCGGTGGTCTCGACCATCGGCATTTTTCTGCCGTCGTTTCTGCTGGTGCTGATCGCCGCGCCGCTGCTGGCGCGGCATCGCGGCAATCCAAACGTGCAGGGATTTGTCAAGGGCGCTTATGCGGCAGCGATAGGAACAATATTAGGCGCCTGCATTCTGCTGGGGCGCATCGCCATCGGTGACTGGCCTACCGTTTTGATAGCCTTGGTCTCGCTCGCCATCCTGTTCCGCTGGAAAGTGAGCAATCCGCTGCTGATCGCCGCGACCGCGGTCGTGGGCCTGATCGTGTTCCCTCTGATGCAGCCCGCCTGGGTGATGGTGAAATAGCTAAAACGAAATTGGGCAGCTAACCGCAGGAGGAAAGCATGACGCGGAGAATGATGATGCTCATGACAGCACGCGCGATAGCTCTCGGATTTGCCGGCCTGGCAGGCTTCGCCGGCAGCAATGCCTTCTCCGCAGACGACGAGGATGCATCGCAAGAAGCGCTCATCAAGCTTTTTGACACCGCCAAGATTAATTTGCGGCAGGGTCTGTCAGCCAGCGAACAGCAGGGTCAGCCGATCTCGGCCAAATTCGAGGTCGACGACGGCAAGCTCCAGCTTACGGTCTACACCGCGAAGGAAGGCAAGTTTTTCGAGTTGCTGCTCAATTACGTGACCGGCAAGGTCTTGCGAGCCGAGCCCATCACCGAAGGCGACGATCTCTCCGCCGCTATGGAGCAAAACGAGGCGATGGCGAACGCGAAAACGTCTTTGCAAGCTGTGGTCGACAAAACGATAGCCCAATCGGCGAACACCCGAGCCGTAAGCGTGGTGCCCAGTATGAAGGACGGACATCCGATCGCTTCGATCGATGTGCTCACCTACAACCAGGTCAGAGCGATCCAGCAGCCGCTGGATTAGTCAGGCCCGGAGGCAACCCAACCGATCGCGTGGACGTTGCGCCGCGATGAATGGATGGTGTGATTGTGTTACCTCGATTTGCGATAATCGTTACGCTGTTCCTCGCCGCCGAAGCGCTGCCGGGTGTGGGCAGTAATGCGGTTGCCCAGCCGGCGGAAGCGGCGCCGCTCCAGCTCGAAGCGAAAATTCCTCTCGGCAGTGTGCACGGGCGCATTGACCACATGGCGGTCGATTTGAAACGGCAGCGGTTGTTCGTGTCCGAATTGGGCAACGACAGTGTCGGCGTCGTCGATCTCGCCAATCGCAAATTGCTGCAGACGATCACGGGACTGAAAGAGCCGCAAGGCGTCGGCTACGAGCCGTCCACCGGCACGCTTTACGTCGCCAACGCCGGCGACGGTTCCGTGCACTTGTTCGAAGGAAACGAATACAAACCCAAAGGCCAGATCGAGCTTGGCAGCGATGCGGACAATGTCCGCGTCGACACTGCAGCCAATCGAATTTACATCGGTTATGGCAGCGGCGCACTGGCTGTCATCGATCCCACGACCCGTAGCAAGGTTGGCGACATCCCGGTGAAGGCACACCCCGAAAGTTTCCAGATCAATCCCGATACCGGCCAAATCTTCGTCAATGTGCCGGATGCCCATGGTATCGCCGTCGTCGATCACGCCTCCCAAAAACAAACTGGCAAATGGCCGATACCCGATCACGGTGCGAATTTCCCGATGGCCCTGGATCCCGTGCGCCGCCAGGTTCTGGTGATTTTTCGGGCGCCCGCCGAGCTTGGCGTCTTCTCCATGACAGGCGGCAAGCTCATCGCGACCGCCGAGACCTGCGGTGACGCCGATGACCTGTTCATCGATGCGAAACGTGGCCGCGTCTACGTGAGTTGCGGGGCCGGTTTTCTCGACGTATTCGAAGCGAAGGGGGCAACCTATCGGCGGACCGCGCGCATTCCCACGATGTCCGGCGCACGCACATCGCTCTTCGTACCTGAACTCGACCGTCTGCTGGTTGCCGTCCGGACGAGCGCGCGCGAGCCGGCGGCCATCTGGGTGTTCCGACCGATACCTTAACAGTCAACTGCGCACGCCGAGGACTGACGCATGTTGTCGAGGCCTCCATTTCGAAGGCGACAGTTCCTGAAACGGTTCGTGTCAGGAACATGCGTCGCTTCAAGTCTCGCGGCGTGGCCCGGCCCCGCGGTCGCTTATCGTCCGTTCGACGGCACCGACGCGGCCGTGGCCGCTCCGGGAGAGGTGGAAATCGAATTGCAACCGGCCGGAAATTTGCGCGACGAGACCGGAACCTCTCTCATCGCGCCAGCCACCGTGTTCAATTACGGAGTAAGCGAAGGATGGGAGGCCGTGCTGGAAGGACTGGGACAAACGCCGCTTTCGTCTTCGGGCTCCACCAGTCTGATGGCGGCCGGCGCATTCCTCAAACATGTCCTGCAGCCTGGCAGTCTGCAGGATAAGACCGGACCGAGTATTGCGACCGAATTTGGCGTGTTGCTGCCCGACAGCACGGGAAATTCCGGGATCGGCGCCAGTCTCGCTGGCATTGTCTCGCAGCGGTGGGACTGGGGCACAATCCACTTGAATGCCGAAGCAGCTCTTACCAAAGATCATCACGCGGATCTGTTTTTTGGCGCTATTATCGAAGGACCGTCAAAATGGTCTGTGCGGCCGGTTGCGGAGTTTTTTGTCGAGCAAGACTTCGGCCAATTCAACACTGTATCCGCCTTGGTCGGCTTCATCTGGCAGGTTCGCGATAATCTCAGTTTCGACGTCGGACTGCGGCATGCTCTCACGAACGGGCATCCGGTGAACGAAGTGAGAGCCGGATTGACATTTGGCTTTCCGCTGCAGTTCGTCGGCGAACGGCAACAACGGTCATCGAGATAGCATGATGCCTGGGTAAGTAGGGCCTTTTATCTCCATCCGCGGCCGCCGCTTCGTCTTCCGGAGATCAGCTTCAGCCAGGGCGCCGAATGGAATGCACTCATCAGCACGTACATCGGGACCATTCCGCTCAGCGGTGACGCATCCGGCGCGCAGAGCATCCCAGGCTGGCCGCCACCGAGAACGCCCGTCAGCAGCGCCATGATGGCGAAGGCCGGCGCTGCCGCGAGGCATAGAAAGTCGGCTGCGCCGAGCGCAGCCGCATGGCCGCTTGGCTGCTGCGACGCGGCCTCATGGCCGCTCAGGTCAGGACTATTGGAGATCATTTCGATGCATCTCCCGATCTTGATTCCGCGTCGTCAATCTGCTGTTTGTTGAACTCAGCGCCCGTCGTACTCGTCGTGGCGGCGCCACCAGGGGCCCGTCTCGTTGCGCCCCCTGGGCGCGCGGTCGAGCCACTGGTACATGCCCCACAGGCCGTCCACGCCGCGCGCATAGGTGGAATAGGTGTGGTAGACGACGCCGTCCTCGCGCACGAACGCGCTCAGGCCTGGCCGATCTCGCCTGTAGGTCGACGCGTCGGTTCCGCATGTGGCCGCGAACTGGGCGACGGGCTCCGGGACCGTTGTTGCGTCCATCGCGTGGCCGCCGCGCTGATAGTTGTATTCGACCGTTCCCCCGCGCTGCTGCTCCTCGGTGAACGCGACGTTGAAGTCGAAGTTGAAGTCGCTGCCGGACGAGGACGCCCAGGGAAATGTCCACCCCATCCGCCGCTTGTACGCCTGCAGCTTCGCGAGCGGCGCCCGCGACGCCGCCGAAAGCATGACGTCGTGGTTCGCCAGATGGGCGACGAAGCCATCGAACCCGTCCGCGATCGCCGAGCAGGACGGACACCCTGCCGTGTAGTCGGGCCCGAACATGAAGTGATAGACGAGGAGCTGCGAGCGCCCTTTGAACAGATCTGCCAGCGAGACGTTTCCGTCTTCGGTCTCGAATTGGTAGTTCTTGTCGAGGCGGACCCACGGCAGCGCCTGACGCCGCCGCGCCACCTCGTCGCTGCGCCGGGTAAGTTCCTTCTCCGCCTCGAGCAGTTCGAGCCGCGCCGCCAGCCGCTGTTCACGTGTTCCGGTCATGTGTTCCGTCATCGTTCTTCTCCATTGGGTTCGATCGTCAGTTGGCCTGGGCCGACGGCAAGCACGGTCACAGCGGCTCCGGCCCACTCGACCACGGCTGCGAGAAACGTTGGGGAAAGGATTGTCCAGTCAACCATGACAGTGTCCTCCTTGCTGCGACGCATTGGTTTGTCGTCGTGTGATAGAATAAGACCGGACAGCGGATGGTGAGAGTGACAAGTGTGACGGGATTCCAATGGACTCGCTGATAACAGCCGCGGCGCGCGCGCTGGCGGCGGGCGATGTCCTCGGCGCATTGAAGCGGGTCGCCCTGCGCGACGACGCGCCGGCACTGGCGCTGCGCGGCATCGCGATGGCGCAGCTCGGCGATCTCGTTCGAGCCAAGGCGCTGCTGCGAAGTGCGGCGCGCGCGTTCGGAGCGAAAGAGGCCGTGGCCCGCGCGAGGTGTGTCGTCGCCGAGGCCGAGATCGCACTGGTCT
Organism: uncultured Alphaproteobacteria bacterium; assembly: GCA_963761895.1. GTDB lineage: Bacteria > Pseudomonadota > Alphaproteobacteria > Rhizobiales > Xanthobacteraceae > Bradyrhizobium. Next base: position 1,765,041 of record CAVXIL010000003.1, on the reverse strand, counting down.
CGCGCGACCTCGGCTGGCCCGCAAAGGCACTCGACGCCGCGCGGGCGACGCTCGAAGCCCATGGCGACCGCGTCAATGCCGCACATGCGCGGAATCTCTGGGTACGGCGCCTGCTCCTGATCGGGCGCCTCGACGAGGCCGAGCGTGCGCTCGCCGGGCTTGACCCCGCGCCCTTCCCGCCCGCGTTGAAGACGGCCCACGAGCTGGTCGTTGCGGGGATCGCGATGCGGCGCCTTCAAACAAGGACGGCACGCGCGGCACTCGCCCGGGCCGGGCATGCCGCGCGTGACGCCGGCATTCCCGCGCTGACGGCGGAGGTCGAGAGCGCATCCCTCGTCCTCGACACGCCAGCGGCGCGCCTGATCTCGGGTGGCGGGGAGCGACCGCTCCTGCTCGGGGATGTCGAGGCGCTGCTGGCGTCGAAGGCGCTCGTCGTCGACGCGTGCCGTTATGCCGTGCGTGACGCGCGCACGGTGGTCTCACTCGCGACGCGCCCGGTCCTGTTCGCGCTGGCACGCGCGCTTGCTGAAGCCTGGCCCGGAGACGTGCCGAGGAGCACACTGGTGGCGCGTGCGTTCCGGGGAAAGCACGCCGATGAATCGCATCGCGCCCGGTTGCGGGTCGAAATGGGCCGGCTTCGCGCCGAGCTTTGGACCCTGGCCGACGTGAGTGCGACCAGGCAAGGCTTTGCGCTGGTGCCGCGCAGTGCGCGCGAGGTCGTGGTGCTGGCGCCGCCGGTCGAAGAGCCGCATGCGGCGGTGCTCGCCTTCCTCGCCGACGGCGAATCCTGGTCGAGTTCGGCGCTGGCGATTGCACTCGACGCCAGCCCGCGCACCGTGCAGCGGGCGCTCGACGCGCTTGCCGCGGCAGGCAAGGTGGCACCATTCGGTCGCGGCCGCGCGCGTCGCTGGATGACGCTGCCGGTGCCGGGATTCCCGACAATCTTGTTACTCCCGGGTCCGCTGCCGAGCGACTAGGTTTTTTTGGAGTCAACGTGATCCTTCCGAAAACGGGAATCCGGTTTCGGGAATTATCTTGTGAGATGGAAACATGAAGAGATCCGCAGCCGAAGTCATCCGTGAATATGGACCCTTTGCCGGCGTCGACCGCGTCGGCGGGGTCACATATGACGGTCAGTCCGTCTGGATTGCCGCCGGCGAGAAACTGAACGCCTTCGATCCCGCGAGCGGCAACACGCTGCGCTCGATCGATGTCGCCGCGCATGCAGGAACGGCCTTCGATGGCCAGCACCTGTTCCAGATCGCCGAAGATCGTATCCAGAAGATCGATCCGAACACCGGCCATGTGCTCGCGACGATTCCGGCGCCCGGCGGCGGCGGTGATTCCGGGCTCGCCTGGGCCGAAGGGACGCTCTGGGTGGGGCAGTATCGGGACCGCAGGATTCATCAGGTCGATCCCGAGACAGGCGCCATCCTGCGCACCATCGAGTCCAGCCGCTTCGTCACCGGGGTCACCTGGGTCGACGACGAGCTCTGGCACGGCACCTGGGAAGGTGACGAGAGCGATGTGAGGCGGGTCGACCCTCGAACCGGAGAGGTCCTGGAAAGGCTCGAGATGCCGCCCGGCGTGGCCGTGTCGGGACTCGAGTCCGACGGCGGCGACCGGTTCTTCTGCGGCGGTGGCAACAGCGGCAAGGTACGCGCCATCCGCCGGCCCAGGCGAGTCTCGAAGGCGGGCAGCGGCTCGGAGATGCCCGTTGACTCCACGAGCAAGTAAAGCGCTTCACGCCGCCGCGGGCGCAGGCTGGGTCTCGTCCCTGGGAAACGGCCTGAACGTCATTGCGATCAGGAACGCGCCGAGTCCGACCGCCCAGGAACCGATATAGAGCCAGGCGTAACTGGCGAAGGTGTCGTAGATCAAACCACCGGCGACCGGCCCGGTCGCCATGCCAAGGCTGCCGGCCATGGCTGTTCCGCCGATCACGGTGCCCATCATCCGCAGCGGAAAATTCTCGCGCGCCAGCACCGAATAGAGCGGCATGGTGCCGGCATAGATGAAGCCGAACACCGCCGCGACGGCATAGAACGCGGTCAGCTCGCGCACGAAGACGTAACCGAGCGCGCCGAACGCCTGGGCGAGCAATCCCGCGACCAGCACGCGCTTGGCCCCAAAACGGTCGCCGAGCAGGCCGAAGGCGATACGGCCGCCCATCCCCGCCAGCCCCTCGACGCTGTAGATCGTGACGGCTGCCATCATCGGGATCCCGCAGGTGACCGCATAGCTCACGGTGTGGATGATCGGGCCCGAATGGGTGGCGCAACACAAAAAATTCGTCGCGAGCAGGATGATGAATTGCGGCGAGCGCAACGCTTGCGCGAGCGACATCTCCGGCGGCGGTGCGCCGTCACCAACCGGGGCGGCGTCCCCGCGCTCGAGCGCCGGCGGGCGGCGCACCAGCAGCGAGACCGGGATCATGATGGCGGCGACAACGGCGGCCACGACCAGCATCGAGGTTCGCCAGTCATGGTGCGAGACCAGCCAGGCGGCGAGCGGCGACATGATCAGCGGCGCCATTCCCATGCCGGCCGAAACCAGCGAGACCGCAAGGCTGCGATGGGTGTCGAACCAGCCGGTGACGCACGCCATCATCGGCGCAAAGATCGCGGAAATCGAGCCGCCGACCATCAGGCCGAACATGATCTGAAATGACAGCAGCGACGGCGCCCGGCTGGCCAGGGCGAGGCTTGCCGGCAGCACGATAGACCCGGTCAAAACCACGGGCAGCGGCCCGAGCCGGTCGGACAAGGTGCCCCAGATCATGCTGGTGCAGGCCATCGCCAGGAAGCCGATCGTCATGGCGCTCGACACGCCCGTGACCGACCAGCCGGTATCCCGCGCGATCGGTTGCAGGAAAACCGGCAGCGAAAACATGCCGCCGATGGCGACGCAGCCTAGAATGCCGCCGGCCGCGACGATCACCCAGCGATAGCGGGAATTGGTCATTTTCTGTCTCCGATACTGCTCTCTCGGGTGAAAGACGAATGGGACGGGCTGAAATCGACACGAGAATGGTTGAGCCTGTAAATTTTTTTGAGCGACGCCACTGAAACGTGTCGGGCCAGGAACGAGATTAGTCGGTCAGCAGCAATGCGGCCATCATCGCTGTGGGCAGACAAGGAACAAGATTGAAATTAAACGCACCCATGCAGTAATTTCAGACACACGTTCGCAGCCCCGCGGCGCAGTGCGTCCGAGGTTTGCCAAGAACGTCCGCCCTTTAGAACAGAGGGCGTGGGGAATGCCGGATGCCCGATGCACCCGCAGATGGAGTAACGGGCCTTCCAAGCAAGCCGCGCTAGCTACGGCGCTGTTTGAAGCGCGCGTCGCGCGGCTTGCTTGGAAGCCAGGCGGTCGTCCCTCACACTGATGGTATGACGGAGTCGAGGACAGGCCTCGCTCCAAGCACCAAGGAGAGACGATCATGGATTATTATGCCGGAATCGACGTGTCGTTGGAATACTCGAGTGTGTGCGTGGTCGACGGGAGCGGCAAGATTGTCCGGGAGACCAAAGTGGCAAGCGAGCCGGAAGCGCTGATCAACTGGTTCGGTTCGCTCGGGCTTGGGCTCGCCAGGATCGGACTTGAGGCCGGGCCGTTGTCGCAATGGCTCTATGCGGCCATGAAGCAGACTGGTCTGGCGGTCGAGCTTTTGGAGACACGGCACGTGAGCGATGCCTTCAAGGCGATGCCGGTGAAGTCGGACCGCAACGACGCACGCAACATCGCGCAACTGATGCGGCTCGGCTGGTTCCGGCCGGTACACTGCAAGTCGATCACGGCACAGGAGATCCGCGCGATGCTGACGGCACGCAAGCTGGTGCAAAGCAAGCTCCTGGACCTTGAGAACAGCCTGCGCGGGATATTGCGCGGCTTCGGGCTGAAGGTCGGCAAGACAACACGGACCAACTTTGCCGGACGGATCGAAGAGCTGGTGAAGGGGCATCCCAACCTTCAGACGATCATAGAGGCGCTGCTTCGGGCGCGGGCCGTTCTGCTTGCAGAGTTCAATGGTTTTGAGAAGCGCGTGCGGGCAATGTCGCGCCTTCATGAGAAGGCCAGGCTCCTGATGTCAACACCGGCGGTGGGGCCGATCGTCTCGCTCACCTTTGCCTGCGCGATCGATGATCCCTCCCGCTTCACGTCATCGGAGCGGGCGGGCCCGCATTTCGGTTTGACCCCGAAGAAGTATCAGTCCGGCGAGACCGACTACACCGGCCGCATCAGCAAGCACGGTGACGCCTCGGTGCGCGAGGCGCTTTACGAGGCCGCCCACATCATGCTGACAAAGCCGGTCAAGGGTTGCTCGGAACTCAAAAGCTGGGCAATGCGGATCGCCCGGCGCGCTGGCACTAACAAGGCCAAGGTGGCGCTGGCGCGCAAGCTCGCCGTGATCATGCTCCGCATGCTCAAGGATAATGTGCCGTTCAATCCGGCTGCCAAGGCAGCAACGGCCTAAAAACAGGGAGGACGAACCGGTTTTCGGGCGGGCCACCACACCGGCCTCTCCCCGAAGCGAAGTCCCTTCGCCGGGACGAAGGACCAGGCCAGGCCGTCACACGGGTTGTCGACGCATCCAATCATGTGATCACGCTTTCCGCAGATCGGCCGGCCTGTTCCTCTCATGAACCCCATCAGGCGACGGCCCTGCGCCGATCCCGAACAGAAGCAAGTGCCCGGCAAGTGGATAAAGCAAAAAGGGATTGACTAACCCACGCCCGTTACAGAAGCCTCGTGTGCGCATATTGGTAGTAGTATGCACACGAGTATTCACAGCGAGCCACCGGAATCACCCGGCATTCCCGCACGCGATGGTTTACGGCTTATACCGTGCTCTCCCCGGCGACCGGCTTTCTTGCCACCGTCGTTACGCGGATCAATCCGCAAACTTGACGCCAGCGTCGGGGCGTCAGGACCACACGTCTTCGCCGTCCGCCAGCTCAACTCAATGCGCTCGTCAGTCGCACCGCCAGCGTCCACCGCATCTCGCCCCGCGTTCGTGACGATCGCGAGCGCCCCTCTCATCGGAACGAGACGGCGAGAGATATACAGCTGATTTGGGACTTCTGAAAATCAGAATATTTTTTGCGAGAGGGCTGGACAAAGCGTTCAGGCGGCGCGCTTTTGATTTGCCCGTCGGGCTGTTGGCAGAGCTCTCGCATTCCTGGAGTAAGTCGGATTCTGGATGAATCGATCAGAACTCCCGGTTCACCTCTCCCCAGTGGGGAGAGGTCGATTTGCGCAGCAAATCGGGTGAGGGGCGCCTTGCTATTAGAGACCGTAACCCCTCACCCGGCGCTACGCGCCGACCTCTCCCAAGGGAGAGGTAAAGTCTCCGTTCGCTTCGGTTCGTCCCGGTCCAATAACATCTCACGCTCTAGGAGCCCGTCCAGATAGGCGTTCGGGCATTTGTTGAGGTTAGCCGGCTGAGGCTGCGTTTGCGAGGGTGAACAGCTTCAGGAGATTGTGGGTTGTGCAGATCATGGCCCATTCGGCGCGCACTTTATCTACGCCCCGCAACAGGAACTGGCGGAAGCCGCGAGCCTGTTTGATCTGTCCGAACACCGGTTCGACCACTTGCTTTCTCAATCGGTAGGGTGTTTCGAAGCCGCCGTCGTCGATCTTCTTCCGCATCCGTTGGGTCAGCGGTCCACCGATTTTTCCGTTCGCAGCTGTCGGGTGCTTGGCGCGTCCGGGCGCGACATAGCCGTCAACGCCGTGTGCTTCGAGCGCTTCGAGATTGGATTCGCTGCAATAGCCGGAGTCCGCCGAGGCCTGATCCGGCTTGCGGCCGAGATTGTTCTTGATGGCCTCGATCAGGGGCACCAACTGGCCCTGATCGTTGCCGCACTGCGTCAGTTCGTGCGCGACAATGATCTGGGCGCCTGCGTCGACGGCGGCCTGTGCATTGTAGGCCTGAACGAAGCCATCCTTCGACTTCATGATGCGGCTTTCCGGATCGGTGAAGTTGCGTTGCGACTTGGGATCAGGTTGGTCCGATGGCGGCGCCGCCGGTTTGCCCGGCTTCTTGCGGCCTTCAGCTTGGCGCTGCTGTTCCTTTTCGGCCTCGATGCGACGCTCTTCCGCCGCCGCCAGCCTGGCGTCGGCTTCCAGCGCCGCCATCGCCTGCTGGATTTTCGCCAGTCGTTTCTGCTTGTCGCCGGCCCAATCCGGCATCTCGTCGCCGCGCTTGTCTCGGCCGAAAGTCTCGTCCTCTTCGGAATCCGCCGCCTCGGCGGCCGCCAGCATGCGAGCGACCTCGGCTTTCAATTCCGCCTCGCGTTTCTTCATGCGCTCATAACTCATCGCTTTATGTTTCGACGCGTTCGCTTTGATCTTCGTGCCATCAAGCGCGACATGGCCGAGTTTGACCAGCCCTGCCGTCTCGCACAACCTCAGAACCTGCAGGAACAGCGCGCCGAGCGCCTTCAAATGCCGCTTGCGGAAGTCGCTGATCGTGCGAAAATCCGGCGGATCGAGCGCCACAATCATCACAAAATCGTTCCGTTCGCGGCAGGCCTTCGCGATCCGCCGCGACGAATACAGCCCACTCGCATAGCCGTGCAGCAGAAGCGCCACCATCATCCGCGGGTCAAACGGCGGCTGCCCAAGACCACTCACATAGCTGCCCGTGATCTCCCGCAGATCAAGGCTCTCCCGCACCAGCTCAACGATAAACCGCGAGACATGGCCTTTCGGCACGAAGTCCTGCACATTCGGCGGCAGCAGCAGTGTCTGATCGATATTCCACGGACGAAAATACTTGCTCATAGCTCAAGCTTGAATCAAACTCGCTCAAAATTGAACAGCGACTATTCGGACAGGCTCCTAGTAATTGATCTCCATCCGCAGTCCGCGACCGTCAATTTCATCGCCGCCAAAACGCACATTGCTGTCACGCGCGGCGATCGCGCACGCGCAGGCATCGATCAAATCGTCGCGGCCGATTCCCGTTCCGTAGCGTTGCGTCAGCCATTTCGAAATCTTGACGAAACCTCGATCGACGAGAAATCTTGATGCGTTGCCTGCGGCCCGCCTCCGACGTCTTTCGTTGCAGGCGAAGACGATTGTTGAGCTTGAAGAAGATCAACTCCGGATGCGCCTCGCCGATGGTGGCCTGACGCCCGGGCGTGATGAAATCGTCGACTTCCCTGATCTTGTCGCTGATGTTCCAGAGCTGAGCGGAGACGCTCATTCGCGGGCCTTCATGCCGCCAGTAATATTGGTTCGCGGAAGCCTGATCCGGAAATTCCCAGAGATTTCGGCGAGCGCCCATGAAGACTGCGGCGCCGGCCAGTTCGCGGGCGCTGATGTCGCAGCTGCGGTGGCCGGACACCTTCAGGCCGATCGGCATGTCGATCATCGCGCGCCGGTGCGGCATCGAAAGCAGCCGGCTCAGGCCGCACGAATAGTCGAAGCCGTGGTCGCCCTGGTCGTCGATCCAGGCCGCGACCCAGCCTCTACGGAATCCGTCAAGCCCGAGATAGCGGGGCATATTCTGCTCCTCAGCCACAATGCGCTTTGCTTGATCGCCTGACCCGTGGATATACATAAATTCAAATGTCTATCTACCGGAGGCTCCCGCGTCTCAAGGCGCTGCGCACGCGTGCGAGCGCGCGTGGATCTCTGCCGCATGCGGCAGCAGGCGGAGTCAGCATGAACAGCCGAATTAGCCTTGCAAAAAGCCGCGATCTGCCTTGTGTATATCCCAATTGGATATACATCGGACGACGCCCATGACAAACTCCACCGTCTTCACCAGCAACCGCAGCCAGGCGGTACGGCTGCCCGAGGCCGTCGCCTTTCCGGAGGACGTGCATCAGGTCGACATTCTCAAGATCGGCCGCAGCCGTGTGATCGTGCCGCAAGGCAAGCGATGGGACGATCTGTTTTTAGAGGGTCCGCACGCCAGCGAAGATTTCATGATTGAACGCGAGCAGCCGCCGGCCGAGGAGCGCGAGCCGCTCTGATGCTCGCCTACATGCTCGACACCAACATCTGCCTCTACGTGATGAAGAGATATCCGCAGGCCCTGCGCGACAAGTTCAACTCGCTTGCCGCGGAACTCTGCATCTCCTGCATCACGCTCGGCGAGTTGCATTATGGCGCGGAGAAGTCTGCACGCCGCACCGATAACCTGACGGCCACCGAGCATTTCGTGGCGCGTCTCGACATACTGCCGTTCGAGGCCAAGGCCGCCATGCATTACGGTCAGGTCAGAGCCGAACTGGAACGGGCCGGAACGCCCTGCCGCCCGCATGACATGCAGATCGGCGGTCATGCCCGCAGCGAGGGGTTGATCGTCGTCACCAACAATCTGCGCGAATTCAGTCGCATGCCGGGAGTGAGGGTTGAGAATTGGGTGTGATGGAGAGGCGGCCCCGGCAGCCCTCTATCCTCAATATGAAGAGTAGGAGTTGACTCAACGAAAGATCTTCTATCAAATCATTTCAAGGTGGGAATGAAAGTGTTTACTCGGGGTATCCGCTAGCTTGAACGCTCTCTTGTCTAATTTTCTGCAACGTAAACGAGATAGCCTTGTCATCCGACGGCTTCATTATTTTCATGCCTTGGGTCACGCTTCCAGAAAATGTGCGAGTCGGACGCTTTCGCTTTTGTCCGTTGGTGGTGAAGGACATAAAATCAGTCGTCGAGCCAGAAATAGTCGCGACGATAGAAAGCGTTTTGAAATGTTACGTGCGGAAGAGCGGAAAGCCGATCGAGAGTTGTACCATCGTTCTACGCGCTCGCCATCAACAGGCTTGGAACACCCCTCGCAAACATTGGGACTCTGCCGTTGACGCGGCGAAAACACTCGCGTTGGCGTGCTTGGCGGAGCAACGTTTCTTCGAAGGACACTTCAGCCCGCACTTAAACGGCACGATGTTTCGCTTGATTGGACAAGGCGTCGCCGCGGGATCGGACCAAATCGCTCCTTTCTACCCTCGACGTGGCGGCGGTCTACAGATTGGAGGACTGCGTTTCAAAGATATTGTATTTCAAAGGCCTCCTCAAATCGAAGGCACCGATTGCCGTACAATCAACAAACGCCTTCTGAAGGCTCTCGAAAGAGCCAGACGGTCGAAGGCCTCTTACGCCAATGCAATCGACTCTTCGCTCGAAGTCTTTCTACTTGCCCACGCAGAAACGCCTGAACTGGATTTGGACAGCTGCGCGATGTTGTCAGCTATTGCCTTCGAGAGGCTTCTTGAGCCATCGAAAAATACTGCGCAAGGTGTGGCCTCAGCCTTTGCGGAACATTGGATACCTTTTTCGAAAATACGGATTGCCGACGCAAAGCGGGTAAGACCCGACGAGAAATTTGCATCTGTACAACGCGATTGGCCCCTGCATCGAAAATGGATGAAGGAATTATACGAGGCGCGCAGCGCAACGGCACACGCCGGTCCGCGTTCCGAATTCACCCGGAATTGGTCGGCATGGCAACATTTGGTCATAGCCGCCTTCGCATACCCCCTGACGGTAAAGCTAAGGCTAGCACAGGACGGATTCTACGCGCTAAGTTACCGGGAACTCGGAGCATGCGAAGCAATTGACGAACTCCTGGATAGCAATTGGGGAAGCGGCTGGAAGAAGCCTGCAGAATGGCCGAGCCTCCTAGCTCTCTCCGAAGGACATCGAGAGCTGCATGCGGTCATACTGCGAGCGATCGAGGATGAAAAAAGACGGCGCTCGTGAGGACATCGAGTCTTGTAATCAATTCGAGCTTTTGCTCTCAATGGTTCGAGAAGCCCGTAGCTGACGTTGAAGAGGCGGGTTACGGCTTCGCCTACAAACCGCCCTACGCGCTTAACCAACCCGCTCAGCTTACACAACTAATCACTTACAATCTAACCGCGAGGGAGCTCTTACAGATGGCATCTCGCGCCATGACGGGGCTTGAGAAACACATTGCCTCATTGGCGCGGCAAAAACGCCTGGGCGGAAGACCTGACCTCGCGATTGTCATCCGTCTCAAGTCGCAACAACACATGCTTTAAAGCACCAGGCCTTTTAGCCAACCAATCCCCAACCGCACGAGCGCGTAGGCTTTCGACGTCATTTGAGGCAATTCCGACCTGCCAGGTCTTTTCACCGATTTCGCCAAAGAAAGCGGGAAGATGCTTACTCAATTGGCAATACGCTCCTGCCGCAAGGTCGGCTACAGCTGTCAAGTCTTCCGCCCAGTAAGGAGCCGCTGGCGACTCAGTGGTGCCGAATAAATGGTCAGCAGCGTGCTTCCAACCCGTCACCCCAAAGGTAAGATAGCTCGCCAAGCGCGCGAATTGCTCTCGCTTCTCACAGCTGTCCAACGCTTCGTCATGATCGCTTATCCAGTTCGAGACCTGATCTTGGCCACGTAACCCGGATAGAATTAAAGCAACAAAAGTTGCGAGGCGAAGCATCTTCTCTACCGTGCCCAGACTTGCGTTTTCAGGGAAGCAATCGGGGAAGGCGTGTCTCGCTGCGGTAGGCCCACCCGCCATGAAGCTTCCTACTTGACGATTGATCAGGATCGTAATGAGATTTCCGCGCAGTTTGCCTGCAGTATCGAGAAAAGGTGGCAACGCTCGCCAGCGGACGCGTTCATTGAGCTTTTTAAAAGAGATACGACGACCGTCGGGCAGCCAACGTTGGCGGAACGCTTGTAGTGACGGCAGCCAATCGCTCAGAGCGTGGTCGGTCGTGACCAAGAACGAATAAGCTTCGTGACTCGCCTCCTTATGCTGACCGGAATAGTCACTAGCGACGATCATGGTCCCGTTCGAAACGGATGCCAGAAGGTCAGGATTCTTCGCCTCGACGACTGCTATCGAATCACTGAGGCTGAAGATGTAACCGGCCCGCTCCTCGATGAGCGGCCGCCATATGCGGATCCGGGATCTCCCTTAGCCGGCCCCTACTCCCACTCAATCGTCCCGCGCGGCTTTGACGTCACGTCATACACCACCCGATTGCGCCCTTGACCTTGTTGATGATCCGCGTCGCCGTCTCGCCCAGGAATTTCATCGAACGCATAAAAATCCGCGGCCATGCCGTCGGTCGATGTCACCGCGCGCAGGCCGACGACGTATTCGCAAGTCCGGCCGTCGCCCATAACGCCCACGGTCTTCACTGGAAGCAGCTGACATTAAAGCGGCGGGTTACGGCTTCGCCTACAACCCGCCCTACCGCTACCGGCAGGTCGGGTAGCCGAAGCGCTTGATGATTTCGCTGCCTGAAATTGGATGAAAGGCGAACGTATCCATGAAATGCTTGTCGGTGACATACTGTTGCAAGGCCGCGTTATAGGTGCTGAGCATTTGCTGCGTGGTGGAGGGGTTGATAATGCCCTTTTGCATGGAGCCGCCAGCGTGAAACAACAGCGTCGCGCCTGGCGCGACGCAGACATTGCGTATCGAAAGGAACATCGTGCAGGCGGATTGACAGTGACTGTCGATGCGAAAGCGCTCGCCCGACGCGTTATACTGCTGGATCACGTTCAGGAATCTCCCAAACGCGGCTTGGTCGCGTGCGCCGTAGCCCATACCTAAGGATGATACCGAGCCATCGGCGTAAGCCGGCTGCCCCGCGAGGCCGCAGAAAGTGCAAAGAAATCCAAGCGCGCCCAACGCGCGCAGTAATCGCTGCCATTGATGCAAAACACTCTCCTAAATCGGCTGGATTTTAATGAGCACTTTCGTCCCGACAGGTATGCGAGGACTTAATTTTGCGCGAGAAGGTAATTTTGCCGGCCGAATGGCAGGAGTCAAGCCGCTCTGCCAATCTTCTTCTCGTCAACAAAGGCTCGTGCTACTCCCACTCAATTGTCCCCGGCGGCTTTGACGTCACGTCGTACACCACCCGGTTGACCCCCTTGACCTCATTGATGATCCGCGTCGCGGTCTCGCCCAAAAACTTCATGTCGAAGGCATAAAAATCCGCGGTCATGCCGTCGATCGAGGTCACCGCGCGCAAGCCCACGACATATTCGTAAGTCCGGCCGTCGCCCATCACGCCGACGGTTTTGACCGGCAGCAGCACCGCAAAGGCCTGCCAGATCTTGTCGTACAAACCGGCCTTGCGGATCTGGTCGATGTAGACGGCATCCGCATTGCGCAGGATGTCGAGTTTTTCGCCCGTGATCTCGCCGGGGCAGCGGATCGCGAGACCCGGTCCCGGGAACGGGTGCCGACCGACGAAGATTTCGGGCAGGCCGAGTTCGCGGCCCAGCACGCGCACCTCGTCCTTGAACAGTTCACGCAGCGGTTCGACCAGCTTCATGTTCATGCGCGCCGGCAAGCCGCCGACATTGTGGTGCGACTTGATCGTGACCGACGGGCCGCCGGTAAACGACACGCTTTCGATCACGTCGGGATACAGCGTGCCCTGCGCCAGAAAATCGGCGCCGCCGATCTTTTTTGCCTCGGCGTCGAACACGTCGATGAAGAGACGGCCGATGGTCTTGCGCTTCTGTTCGGGGTCGCTGACCCCGGCGAGCTCGCCGAGAAAAAGTTTTGATGCATCAACGTGCACCAAGGGGATGTTGTAGTGGTGCCGGAACAGGTCGACCACGGTCTTGGCCTCGTCGAGCCGCAGCATGCCGTGATCGACGAACACGCAGGTGAGCTGGTCGCCGATCGCTTCATGGATCAGCACCGCGGCGACGGCGGAATCGACGCCGCCGGACAGGCCGCAGATCACCTTGCCCTTGCCGACCTGGCTGCGGATCTTCTCGATCGCCTCCTCGCGGAAGGCACGCATGGTCCAGTCGCCGGTTAACCCAGCGACCTTGCGGACGAAATTGCGGATCAGTTTGGCGCCGTCGGGCGTGTGCACCACTTCCGGATGGAACATCAGCCCGTAATATTTGCGCGTCTCGTCCTGGATCACGGCGAATGGCGCGTTCGGCGACACGCCGGCGACGACAAAGCCGGGCGGCATCTTGGTGATGCGGTCGCCGTGGCTCATCCAGACCGGATGGCGCTCGCCCATGCCCCAGGTAGCATCGAACAGATCGCTCGCCGCTTTCACTTCGACATCGGCGCGGCCGAATTCCCGGTGGTGCCCGCCTTCGACGCTGCCGCCGAGCTGGGCGGCCATGGTCATCTGGCCGTAGCAGATGCCGAGCACCGGAACGCCGGAATCGAAGATCGCCTGCGGCGCGCGCGGCGAGCCCTCCTCATGCACCGATTCCGGGCCGCCGGACAGGATCACTGCCTTCGGCTTCATCTGAAGAAACGCCGCTTCCGCCTTCTGGAACGGCACGATTTCGGAATAGACGCCCTCCTCCCGCACCCGGCGCGCGATCAGTTGCGTCACCTGGCTGCCGAAATCGACGATCAGAATCTTGTCATGCGCCGAGGCCACCGAAGGCATCGACTCGCTGATAGGCTGTTGGGCTGTCATAGGAAGGAAGTAAACGACGGGCGGCGGCCTCGCAACCCCAAGAGAGCCGTCATGGCCGGGCTTGTCCCGGCCATCCACGTCTTAAAATGGGCGACGAAAGCAAGACGTGGATGCCCGGGACAAGCCCGGGCATGACGAGTTTGGGGCTTCAGCCCGTCCGACGCAGCACCGACACAAAAAACCCGTCTGTCCCTGTGCGGCGCGGGGTCATCAACAGCCCCTCCGGGGATTGCAGGGTGGCGGCGGCGAAATCCTCGGCCTTGTCCCACAGCACCGTCACGGTCTGCGACGGCGGCACCACGGCAAATTCCGGATGGCGGGCGACAAAGCTGCGGATCTGCTCGCCGTTTTCCGGCGGCAGCACCGAGCAGGTGATATAGGCGATCCGCCCGCCCGGTTTGGTCAGGGCGGCGGCGCGGTCGAGCACCGTGACTTGGTCCTTCAGCCGCACCTCGAGCGCGCCCGGGCGCATCCGCCATTTGGCGTCGGGGTTGCGCCGCCAGGTGCCGGTTCCCGTGCAGGGCGCATCGATCAGGACGAGATCGGCGGAGGCGTGGATGTCGCTCAGGGTGTCGTTCGGCCCCTTCGGCGTCCGCACGTCGCAATTATGGACGCCGGCGCGGGACAGCCGCTCGTAGATCGGCGCCAGCTGCCGCTTGTCGTGGTCGGTCGCGATCAGCCGGCCCTTGCCGGCCATCATGGCGGCGAGCGCCAAGGTCTTGCCGCCGGCGCCGGCGCAGAGATCGATCACCTGCTCGCCGGGTTTTGCGGCCGATAACAACGCCGCCAGCTGCGAACCTTCATCCTGCACTTCAATGGCGCCCTTGATGAAATCCTCCTCGGCGTGAATGCCGGGACTGCGGGCGTCGGCGCCCAGTTCGATGCGCAGGCCGACCGGCGACCACGGCGTCGGCGTTGTCCCAAGGTGCGCGGTCGATCCCAAAACCTTCTCGCGTTTGGCTTTCAGCGTGTTGACGCGAAGGTCGAGCGGCGCCCGGCTCGCCATCGCCGTGGCCTCGGCGACGCGGTCGTCACCAAAAACCTGCGCGAGGTAGCCGTCGAGCCATTCCGGGTAATCGCCGGCGATGTGCGCTGGCGCATCTTTCAGGGATCGCTGGCTCAGCGCGGCGCGCTCGCCGTCGCTCAGCGGCTGCGGCGCAAACCGGCCGCCGTCACACAGCGCGGCGATGGCGTCGATATCCATCCCGCGCTCGAGCTTCAGCATGCCGAGCGCGCGCGCCCGCGGCGTATCGGCGTCCATGATCCAGGCGCTGGAGGCGCGGCGGCGCAGCACATCCCAGATCAGACCGGAGATCGCGGCGCGGTCGCCGGAGCCGGCATAGCGGTGCGCGGTGCCCCACTCCTTCAGCGCCTTCGCCGCCGGGACGCGCTGGGCGTCGATGGTTTCGATCAGTTCGATGGCCGCGGAGAGCCGGGCTGCGGGAGTCATTCAAAGCTTTCGGTTCGAGAACGAAGGCGCGCTCAGATCAGCAGCAGGATCTTGAGCGCGAAATAGAGCCACATCGCGAGCAGCACCAGCACGCCGGCGAACCACGCCAGCGAGCGCCGTCCGACATCGTTGGAGGTGACAAAAATCCCGGCATGCGCGAAGCGCGTGACCACGAACACCCATGACATCAGCACGATGAACAGATCGGCGTGGCGCAAGGGCAGCGCCAGCGCGATCAAGGCGTAAAACAACAGCGGCAGTTCGAACTGGTTTTTGAAGCAGTTGCCGATCTGGGTGGCGCGGGCGGGCCAGTTCGCCTGTCCCAGCGCGATATCCCTGATCTTGGTCTCGCCGCCGACCAGCGCCCCACGGCGCGACCCGGCCATCCACAACAGCAGCCCAAAGGTGAGACCGATCAGCACGAAGACAGGCAGCAAAACCATTTGAACCGACATTGGAATCCCCCGGGCCTGATGTGAGCCCCCGCTATAGCGACCGCGCTCCGGCCTGACAATGAATCCCGGCCGGCGGCGTTGAACCACAATCCGGACTCCCGTGACTAACTGGCAGTAGTTCCAGCGATTTCTGTCTCAAACCGGCTTTAGCGCTCCGCGAGATGCTGTCATGAACCTGATGTCCCCGATGCTGATGGGTGTGGCCCACGCCGCAGCACTTCCCGGCGATTCCGTGACCTCACTGCTCAAAACGGTCGCCGACAGCACCGGCCTGTTCGCCGACGACAGCCCCGACGGCTGGCTCGGCCTGTTGACCTCCGCCCTCGCCGGCCTTGCCGCCGCCCTCGCCGTCGCCATCACGCTGACCGTCTATTTCCGGAGCGGGTACCGGAGCGTCCGGGATATCGTCAAGCACGGCCTTGCCGCCGCCGCGGTGTTCGGGCTGCTCGCCTTCGTGGCCTACGACATGCGGCACGCCACGCTGGCCTATCTCGGCATGAATCCCTCAAAACCTGCGGTCGAATTCGAAATCCGTCTGCCGAAAGCGGCGGCGTCCGCCGTGGCCGACAGCCAGGTCGAACTGCATACCGACCAGAACCAGACGCTCGCCCAGATGCAGGGCGCGCTGCCGTCAGCCGACGACGGCCTCAGCGTGCTCAGGGGTTCGGTGCCACTCGATTTCCGCACCCGCGACCGCGTCATGATCCTGGATCTGCCGGGTCAGGCCCAGATCGAGTTCAAGCTGCGGCTGGCGGCAGACCCAAGTCACTCCGATCAGTTCGGACCGTGGCATCTGGCCGATCGGATCTCCTCGCCGAAAACAGGCGAAGCGATCCGCACCGGGCCCCATGACGCCTTCGCGATCCGCTATCGCGTGCTCTGATCGTGAACGCATAAACGGTCGTCATCCCCGCCACCGGGTCTCACCCTTGGCGAGCCTGACGACAGTTGTGCCTGGTCGACGTTTTGCGATCGTCACCATTCTGATGCCGGCCGAATATATGATCGGGCTCGGGAGGACCGTCGCATGCCCGAATTTCGCCTGACCCAGATTTCCGACACCCATCTTGCCCGCCGTCTGTCGAAGCTGACGCAGAATTTCGATCGGGTGCGTAACCATATCGACGCCACGCGGCCCGATCTCGTCGTCAACAGCGGCGACCTCGCCTTCGACGGCCCGACCAATCGCGACGATCTCGAATATGCCAAAACCCTGCACGACGCGGTTCCCGTGGCCTGCCGTTTCCTGCCCGGCAATCATGACATCGGCGACAACCCGACTCAGGTCGGTCCGCCGCCGCCTCAACCGGTCACCGAATTAAGCCAGCAAGCGTACCGCGCGATCTTCGGGCCGGACCGCTGGCGTTTTGAAGCCGCCGGCTGGTGTTTCATCGGCCTCAATTCGCTTGTCATGAACACCGGGCTTGCGAGCGAAGCCGAGCAGTTCGACTGGCTGGCGTCGCAACTCTCTGGCGTCAACGGCAAGCCGGTCGCGCTGTTCCTGCACAAGCCGCTCTATCTGAATTGCCCCGACGATCCGGAACTGGCGGCTTCCGCGATCCGCTACGTTCCGATGCCGGCGCGGAGCCGCCTGATAGAAATGCTGGGCTCTGTCGATCTGCGGCTGGTCGCCAGCGGCCATGTCCACCAGCGCCGGGATTTCACTTATGGCCGCCTCAGGCACATCTGGGCGCCTTCCGCCGGCTTCGTCATTTCCGATGCGAAGCAGGAAGTGATCGGCATCAAGGAAGCCGGACTGGTGGAATATCGCTTCCAGCCCGACAGCTTCGAGGTTCGTCACGTCCGGGCGCCGGGCCAGATCGATGTCGATCTGGATTCGCTGTTCGGCACGGCCTCGAAGGACTAGGGCCCAGCCGCGGAGTTGGCGGTGGCCATCGCCCGCAGCGACTGCAGCGACGTGGATTTCCACGAGAACGCCCAGGCGAGGCCATAAAATCCGAGGGCGAGCAGGTAGAGGAAGGCAAATCCGAAATACATCGAATTGTATTCCATCACGCCGCCGAACAGGGCGCCCATCAGATTGTAGGCGAACGCCGTGGAGATGTTGATCCTGGCCTCGCCGATCAGGCTGGAGAAGATGATCCCGGCAAAGAACAGCGGAATGGTCAGCACGAAGCAGCTCACCGCCAGTTGCACCAGCGGTGGCCCGGCCATCCATTGGCCGTGACTGGTCGCCAGCCCGTATCCGACCAGCAGGCTGACGAATAATCCCAGATAGGCCGACCCCGCCAGCCGGCGCGTGGTCCGCGTCACGATCAGGTTGGCCAGGAACGCCATCACCAGCACCAGCATGATGGCGGCCGCGATGACGAACCAGGTCCCTCCAAGATGCAACCCGAGTTCGGTGATGGCCTTGGTCTCCACCAGCATGAATCCCGAGCCGAGAAAGAAGAAGGGCACGTAGCTGCGGTCGATCGGATCGGAAAAGCCGATGGTCTTGCGCACGAAGTAATAGCTGAGCAGCAGCACCATTCCGAGCGCGATCATGTAGGTGACGGGAAAGCTGCGCTCGACCATGTAGAAGAACGGCCAGTCGTCTGTCGGAACCGACGATTCCGGATAGGGCTGCGAGAAATAGTTCGAGACATCGGTGAAGCCGAACGAGGCGAAGGTGGTCGCGTCCGGCATGGTGACGGGGGCGCCCTTTCGGACCACGAAGGCGGTGGTCTTCACGTAATCATAACCCACCCGCACGGCGAGCGGCTTGCCGGCGCCGGGCAATTCGCTCAGGATCTTCGACAGCTTGAACCCCAGCGCTTCGTTGACCAGCGTGAACGAGATCGAGAGCACACCGTTCGGCTTGAGCAGCCTGAAGGCTTCGGCGATTCCTTCGCGCGTATAGACATAGGAATCCACGCGCAGGTTGGAGGCATGGCTCAATGCGGTATGCGAATCCAGCACGCCATAGACGATCAGGTCATATTGCTGGTTCGCCGTGCGGAAGAAGTTCCGCGCATCGTTGATCGACAGGTTGACGCGAGGGTCGTCGTAGGGATGCTCGGGATGATACTTTTCGCCGAGAAACGCGATCGCCGGATCGATTTCAATGGCGTCGACATGCGCCGCGCCCATCCGCAAAGCGGTCGCCACATCATTGCCGCTGCCGGAGCCGACGATGGCTACGCGCTCCGGCGCCTTCTTGAAGTTATAGGGAAACTCGTAATAGGCCCGAACATACCGGTCGGCATCGGACTCCTGCGCGCGCTTGTTGTCTGCGAAATTATAGACCTTCTGGTAGTAGCTGCCGCCCGACAGGATCTGCATCAGCCCGTCGGCCTTGGCGGTTCGTTCCAGCAACTGGTACGGCGAATAGATCCGCTGCGTCTCGGGTTGCACGGGCCAGGCCAGGATGGCCAGCAGCACGCAAAAGCTGCCGATCCCCACGGAAAGGAATTCGTCGCGCGAGAGCACGAACAGCAGCATGATCCCGCCCATCACCGCGAACCAGATCACCGGCGGCGTCCAGTACAGGCTCATCACGAACAGCGCGATGACGCCGAGAATGCTGCCGCCCAGATTGAGGCTGTAGGCGTTCAGCGAATTCGAGCTGTGCAGCAACTTGCCGCACAACTGCCCGACCGGATAGCAAATGCATGCGCAGATGATGAAGCTGGCCCCGAGCAGGAAGTAGACCGGCAGGTCGAAGGTGCTGAGCCAGCCGATCGAGAAGATCAGATAGGCCGAGCCGGTGTCGTAACGCAGCAGCGTGATGACGCCTACGAACAATGCGAGCATCGGCAACACCAGCGCCGGCGCGCAGGGCTGCCGCTCGGAGACCGCGTAACCCGCGCCGAGGCCCAGGAAGCAGGCCAGCATGGTGAAATTCTTGTAGAAGGAATAGACCGGAAATACCGAAGCGAGCCAGCGGATCAGCACCAGTTCCAGCAGCAGGCTGAGCATCGTCACCAGTACGATCATTCGGATTTTCGTCGTGGTGCTCAACGACGCATAATCGGCTTCAAAGCTGGCGCCCATCAGCCGGACCTGGCTTTCCAGCGGCTCGTCGAACCAGCCCCAGCGGAACAGGACGCCCACCGCGATCAGCCCCAGCACGATCCGCAGCAGGCCGATCGCCGGCTCCGGCGTCGTGGTGCTTTCGGGCTGGAACAGGCCGTAAACCCCGATAGCCGCATAGACCAGCAGCAGGCCGCTCAGCGATATGCAGAAAATGCGAACGAGGCTGCGATTGGGATTGTGAGCGGAATTCATCTTGGACCGTGCCGGGAGCGTTTCGTGAGGCGCGCTCCCGCATCAGCCCGTCGTGAAGTCCACGAATTGCTCGTGACCGGAATTCCACAGAGGGTCGAGCGTGCGTCGAAAGCAAACTAGGCAGGTTTGCTTAAGAGGCTGTTACCGCATCGGGCGACGGTGCGGTTGCCGCGGTTTGATGTTGATGCCAGATTAACGCCGGTCAACAGGTTGTATGGGCTTAGCCATGAAACCCCGATCGCTCCACCCGGAAGCTCGCGCCGGCGGTCCGGCGCAAGCGTCACTCTGAGGCGGCCGAACGCCGGCTATTGTGCTTTCGGCAGAGTAAAGTGCCGTCCAATCAATAGTCGGGGTAGTAGGCCGGGCCGCCATAATAAGCATAGGCATCCGCAGGCGCCACTACGATCGCGGCCGTCCCGATGGGCCCGCCGACGATCACTGGCGCCAGACCTGCCGGCCCCGGCCCATAATAGTCACGGCGGTAATAATAGCCCGGCCGGGGCGTGGCCCTGACGCCGTAGCCGCCGGTCAGGAAGTTGGAATTCGGATAGTGCTGGCCCATCGCGGCTGGTTCCTGAGTGGCTTCCTGAGCCATCGCCGGGCCGGCCAGCATCGCCGCGGCGATCAGCCCGGCGGATACGATCTTCAATTTAGTCATCGGCGTTCTCCATCTGAACATGGAAGCCAACGACACCCGCAAAAGGACGTTCCCGATTCCCGTTCAAGGAAGCGTGAGCTGTGAACTGCGATTGCGATCGCGAGTCCGGTGAGTACGTGAACCGGTCTTCGAGGACCGCAGCGGTTCAGGCCTTGTCCGGCCCGACCCGCACCAGCTGCTTGCCGAAATTGGCGCCCTTCAACAATCCCATGAAGGCGCCGGGCGCGCTGTCCAGTCCCTCGGTGACGAATTCGCGATGCTTGACCTTGCCCTCGCGCACCCATTGCGACATGTCGTGCAGGAAGTCGGCATGACGCGCGGCGAAATCGCTGACGATGAAGCCGCGGATGGTCAGGCGTTTTGTCAGTACCGCGCGCATCATCGAGGAAGCCCATTTCGGCACCGATGCTTCGGTGTCGTTATATTGCGCGATCAGGCCACATACCGGCACGCGCGCGAACGCGTTGAGCAGCGGGAATACCGCCTCGAACACCGCGCCGCCGACATTCTCGAAATAGACGTCGATGCCCTTCGGGCAGGCTTCCTTCAGTTTGGCCGCCAGATCGGGATCGCGGTGATCGAGGCAATCGTCGAAGCCGAGTTCTTTTTTCACGTAGTCGCATTTGTCTTTTCCGCCGGCGATGCCGACGGCGCGCGCCCCCTTGATTTTCGCGATCTGCCCGACCGCCGAGCCAACCGCGCCGGATGCTGCCGCAACCACGACGGTCTCGCCTGGCTGCGGCTTGCCGATATCGAGCAGTCCGGTGTACGCCGTCATGCCGGGCATGCCGAGCACGCCCACCGCTGTCGAGACCGGCCCGAGCTTCGGATCGATCCTGGTCAGTCCCTTGCCGTCCGACAGCGCATGGGTCTGCCAGCCGGCGCGCGACAGCACGATGTCGCCTTTGGCAAGGGAAGGATTGTTCGACGCGATCACCTCGCTCACGGTGCCGCCCTCCATGACGCCGCCGATCGGCACCGGCGTCGCATAGGACGGGCCGTCGCTCATGCGTCCGCGCATATAGGGATCGAGCGACAGCCAGATGGTGCGCAGCAGGACCTGACCCTCGCCCGGCACCGGTATCGGGTGATCCTCAACGCGAAAATCCGATGCCTTGGGCTCGCCTACCGGGCGGGAGACCAGAACGACACGTTTTGCAGATTGCGACATGGTTGTTTTTCCTCCGATTTTTTTGTTGAACGACGAAACTATCAGCAGCGGAAGTGCGCCCCCTCTCCCATCGGGAGAGGGCTGGGGTGAGGGGTTACGGTCTATCGTTAGGCTGTAACCCCTCACCCGGCGCTACGCGCCGACCTCTCCCGATGGGAGAGGTAGCGAAACTCGCACGTTCCGTTTCTTCATTCATGGATTAAGCGCAGCGTGTCAGGCCGTGATCTTCGCCAGTGCAGCGTCGAAGGCGGCGGCGGCGCTCGGCAGATCCTTGAAGGCGCGCATGTGCCGCGTCTCCTGCGCATCCTTTTCCGAGACGCCCGGCCGGACTTCGGAAAACGTCTTGCCGCCCTCGATCATCTCGGCGGGCGCGCTGACATGAAATTCATGGTCCTCGATCGGCGCGTCCTTCAACAACCAGACCCCCAGGGTCACGATGCCGTTGCCGCGCCGGTAGGAGATATAGCGGTCGACCGCCACCGTGCCGTCGCGCTGGTGTCCGCCGAGCTTGGCGTAGCCCTTGGCATCCAGAAGCTTGTGCGATCGAAATCCCTTGACGCCCGCCGAGTTTGCCTTCGCGGTCTCTTCGGACAGATCGTATTTCTCGGCCATCTCCTTGCCGACCGCGGCGAGCTGCCCTGACACTTCGTGCTCGAATTCCTTCAGCTCGGTGCGCGGTTTGGACGCCTTGCGCGGCTTCGCGGCATCGCGCCTTTCCATCTCGGCCTTGCATTGCGCGATGACGTCGGCGACGGATTTCCGCTCCGCATTGACAAGCAGATTCTTCAGATCCTGATCCGAGAGCGCGGCAATCCTGTCGTCCGACCAATCAACCATAATGACCAACTTCTTTTCTGAACTATGTTGAAATGAAACGCTTGGAGCCGCGGCACAATCGCAAGCGCGCATTCAGGTGCGGTGCGGCAATCCCTAAGGCGATAATACCGCGTTTCGGCGGCCTTGTGGCGGTCAATTTGGACTTAGGGATGGGTCCTGGGGATGGGTCCTGGGGATGGGTCCTGGGGATGGGTCCTGGGGAACTAGACCCCGCCGGGGTAGTTCGGGCTCTCGCGCGTGATGGTGACGTCGTGGACATGGCTTTCGCGCAGGCCCGCGCCGGTAATGCGTACGAATTGCGCCTTCTCGTGGAACTCGGCGAGGTTTCGTGCACCGACATATCCCATCGCCGCGCGCAGGCCGCCCGCGAGCTGATGCATGACGTTGCCGACCGGGCCCTTGTAGGGAACCTGACCCTCGATCCCCTCCGGCACCAGCTTCAGCGTGTCCTTGATATCCTGCTGGAAGTATCGGTCGGCGGAACCGCGCGCCATTGCCCCCACCGAGCCCATGCCGCGATAGGCCTTGTAGGAGCGGCCCTGCCACAGGAACACCTCGCCGGGAGTCTCGTCGGTGCCGGCCAGCAAGGAGCCGACCATGGCGATGTCGGCGCCGGCGGCTAGCGCCTTGGCAAGATCGCCGGAATATTTGATACCGCCATCGGCAATCACAGGAATGTTCGCTTTCTTGGCGGCCTCGACCGCGTCCATGATCGCGGTCAGCTGCGGCACGCCGACGCCCGCGACAATCCGGGTGGTGCAGATCGAGCCGGGACCGATCCCGACCTTGATCGCATCGGCGCCGGCATCGATCAGCGCCTGCGCACCTTCTTGCGTCGCGATATTGCCGGCGATGACCTGCACGGCATTGGAGAGCCGCTTGATGCGGTTGACCGCTTCCAGCACCCGCGAGGAATGGCCGTGCGCGGTGTCCACCACGATGAGGTCAACGCCGGAATCGATCAGCCGCTCGGTACGCTCGTAACCGCCCTCGCCGACGGTGGTCGCGGCTGCGACGCGCAAGCGGCCTTGCGCGTCCTTGCACGCCAGCGGATGGGCGACCGCTTTTTCCATGTCCTTGACCGTGATCAATCCGACGCAGCGGTATTGATCGTCGACCACAAGCAATTTCTCGATGCGGTGCTGGTGCAGCATCCGCTTCGCCTCGTCCTGGCTGACGCCTTCGCGTACCGTGACAAGGTTTTCGTGCGTCATCAGCTCGGAGATCTTCTGCCGCGGATCCGTCGCAAAACGCACATCGCGGTTGGTGAGAATGCCGACCAGCCTGCCCGGCACTCCCTTGGTGGCACCTGTGACCACCGGAATGCCGGAGAAACCATGATCGTTCATCAGTGCCAGCGCGTCCGACAGCATCGCATCGGGACCGATGGTCAGCGGATTGACCACCATCCCCAATTCGAACTTCTTGACCTGACGCACCTGGGCAGCCTGGCCGTCGACGTCAAAGTTGCGGTGGATGACGCCGACGCCGCCGGCCTGCGCCATGGCGATCGCCATCCGCGCTTCGGTGACGGTGTCCATCGCAGAGGCGATGATCGGGATATTGAGCGGAATGGCTCGGGTGACGTGGGAGCGGATATCCGCCTCCGAGGGCAGGATATCCGACAGGCCGGGTTTCAGAAGCACATCGTCGAACGTATAGGCTTCGCGGATCCCCTGAAGTCCCTGCACCAGTGCCATTACCAACTCCATTCGGCGGCTCGTTCGCCGCGATACGACCTCGGGATGAACAGATCCTGCGGCGACACAGATGGCGTCACCGTCGAATCGAAGCCCATCGGGTAGGGTTGGCGGTGGTCGATAGCATGGCCCCACGACGATTCAAAGGGGCCAGCGCCGCAAATCCAACTTCAGCGCGGACAACCCGGCGGACGCCTATGCTGGCGTCGGTATCTCACACCGGATTATTGGTCATGCAGGATTTAGGTGGTTTCCCCGGTTCTGCAATAGGTTGGGCGGCAAGGGGATCATGCAGCCCGGGCTCCCGCCCCGTTCTCTCCTTTCGGAATCGAAAGAACGCCTGATCCCGCTCATCGTGGCCACCGCTGTTCATGGAGAACATGGGGTCGACCGTGATCGCGCCCTCGCTTCCGGCGATCGCGGTGGATATCGGCACCAGCCCGCTGACGCTGAAGCTTGCCATCACCTCCTGCCTGCTGTCGCTCAAGGCGTTCATTCCGGCGAGCATGTCGGAGGTAGGATCGGCAAGCGCATCGGATATTCAAAAAAGAGCCCCCGCCTCATCTTATGGGGGCGCCTCCAGAGGTCGCGCTCCCCGTCGGTGGTTAAAATTACCGGAATGGCCTTCGGAAAACCAACGATGTCATCTCGCTGACACTCTGCGTTCGGAAATCACAACGTCGTTGTTGATTGCGTACAAGAAGCAGCCCCCATCCTTTCCTTTTCGGTCTGGATCGCTGTTGCATTTCCCCAGTGCGGATGCTTGCGCATCATTTGGAGTTGGGTCACCGGCTGAAATGAAAAGCTTGCCCCATGGATGTATGGCCATTGCCTTCGGTTCCATGGCCTTTTGATAATTCTGCACGTCGGGCCGCTGCCTTGTTATCTGCCTGATGATTGGAATTTGCGAAACGTCGTATTTGCCCGAGTAATGTAGTCGCGCCATGTCTTTCGACATCAGCTCGCCCTCGGCAACGATCTCTTCATTCACCGCCAGCAGAGCGCAGGGCTTGCCATACCGTAGCTGACACGCTTCCAAGGTGCGGTCGCCCGTAAACGAAGCTCCACCGCCTGTCCCTTGTTGGGATTGCAGGCTATGTAATCCTTGATCAGCGTTTCTCGAACCCAGCCAAGCACTGTCGGCGTGGACGCTGCAATGATCGACGCCATGGCCTTTTCAAATGCGATTTCCGTTCGACGCTGGACAAGGCAGCAATCGCGGCGGTGGGCAACAAGCAAAGAACGATCGCCCATTTGGCTAATTTCATTTTTCTGCAATCCCCCAAGACAACGCCCCGTTCTACCTAAAGTGACTGAACGGCAAAATAGTTTTTGGCGGTTTATCCCTAATGTCGGGATCGAGTACAGGCGGCACCCATTGGGGCCGACACGAAATGGCACCCTCAAATTCTGATAGTATTTACAAGGCCGCGGGGAACGCGCCGTAATCTTAGGCCATGTACAGCACGAAATCTCGCGAGACCATCCACGGCGGCCGGATCACCGGGGCCAGGATACCCGCCCAAGGCGCGCGGGAAGCCGCGCGGAAGGCCATACGTGAGGCCGACCGCGCCGAGGCCGAAGCATGGTCTATCCAGATGGAAGGCCATGGCGGGCCCGTGCGGCCGCACCGCCCGTGCACATGGTCAATCTAACCGAGACGCAGGAGATCACGCCTTATCCGTGGTGCACCCAGGTCAGGAACGGTGCGCGACACGTTGTGGTGCGCGTTAGCCGAAAGTGAGTGTGAGCATCCCAAGACCGGCAACGGTGACCGCGAGAAGGAAACCGTAGGAAACGAACTCATTGCGTGTCCACATGATCGAACTCCGTTGTTTGATCAGTGCTAAGCACCTTTGCGGATGAATAGCTTAAATCGCGGCGAACAGGTGTGAGCGGGTTCACATTCCGCCGCTGAAATTCGGGTCATGCAGGAAGCGGCGATATGCACTGCCCGTGCACGTGATCAAGCTGACGATGCAGCGGGAGATCACGCCTTACGTTTGGGTGCATCCGGAGGAGGAGCAGTACCGGTCTGCAAGGTTTTCTTGAACCTTTAGGATCGTCCCTAAGACCAAGCTGATGGTCCCGATTTGAGGGATGCATACGTCCGAGGCACCGGGACTTCAGAAGCTGGGCGGCTCAAGTCGCTCGCCAAGCAGACGACGAGCCCGACGCCACCAGCACTGCGCTTAAATACCGGGTCAAGCTCGCTGATATCAACGATTGGCAGCGCGAGCGCCCGGTCGGCGAGACCACACACCAAAGCAAACCAAGGGAGGTCCGTATGGCGATCACGCAAATGACGCGCTTTAAAAGCGACAAGGCGGAGGAAATGATCAAGAACGCCAAGAATGCGAAGACAATCTTCGAGAAACATGGCGCCGAATTTCTTCGCCTGTCCCGGTTCCACACCGGCATATGGGCCGGAGAGTGGCTGGTTGTTACGCGCTATGCCAGCTGGGAAGTGTATGGCAAGGCGCAGGAGGGATTAGCGAAGGATCCGGAATTCGCGAAGCTGTTGGCAAATACAGCTACCATTGCCCAACTGATGGGCCGCAACCTCACCGTCAGCGTCAGCGTCGATCTCTGACAACGCCGTGTTGGCCTTCCGCAGCCCAATGAGCGGGTTGCGGGAGGGGCGGCACGCCCCCGCGCGCCCGGCGGGCTTTTTTATCGGCGCTGCCTGGGTACATTCCAACGCTGATGATCGGCGCTAGGCGCGCCCGGCAATCTCCCGCGCGGGGCTATCGTTTTAAGTTGGATTGGTGCCCTTCACCTCTCCCCCGCGGGGGAGAGGTCGATTTGCGCAGCAAATCGGGTGAGGGGGCGCAGCACCAACGATAGACCGGAACCCCTCACCCGGCGCTACGCGCCGACCTCTCCCTATGGGAGAGGTAAAGTTTCCGCTACAACTCAATCTAACTTCATCTCATCACGCTTTAGACCCGCCGAACTGATTGGGGTCCCGAGGGCGTTTGGGGTGGGTTGTCATTCGTATTTCCCTGCCACGCCTTGGAGTGCTCTGAAATCCACTTAACCGCGTCTTGTTCCGTCATAAAACCCTTGATTACTTCCGTTTCGCCATCGGGCCATAGAATATCGACCCCCCAGCCAGATCCGGGATTTTTTCGCGCACCGAAAGTTGGTCGCTGCTCGGACATCCAACAAATATGCGCCTATGGCGGCCCGGTTCAAGCCAGCGATCCTGCCACAATCGATGACGATATCGCGATGACGAAATCGAACCGCCGACCGTTCCGTACCATCAGCACGACGCCGCCCATGAAAATAACGGCTCGGCGGCGTTGTTCAGACGGTTGCGCTGCCTTGGACGTTTGGGAAATTTGTCCGTCATCGGCAAGACATCCCCTCTTCCATAGAGCCCCAAAAGCCACATTCCGTCGCTGGCTCGGTCACTCGGTTCAGGCGGTGCGGGTCCCGCGCGTGAAGCTCGTCCCGGAACGTCAATAAAATTGCAGTCGCCAGAAGGGCAGCGGATAGCAGGATGGCGGGTCTCATTCGCATCCGGCCCTTATGCCCTCCGGCTCACTCCTTTTCCAGCAGGGAATTCTGCCAAATCGAACTGACCGGCTGCCCCTCTGAGGCAGGCAGGACAGGGTCATCAGTTGAACGCCGGTGAGCACCATGCAACGAATTTGGGAAACGGGTCCGGGAAACCATTGATATTGCTAGATTAGTGTTTTTTAAGTGGTTTCCCCGGTTCTGCAATAGCCTGTGCGGCAAGGGGATGATACAGCCCAGCTCCACCCCGTTCCCTCCCTCCGGAATCGATGAACAAAGAACGCCTGATCCCACTCATCGTGGCCACCGCCCTGTTCATGGAGAACATGGATTCGACCGTGATCGCGACCTCGCTTCCGGCGATCGCGGTGGATATCGGCACCAGCCCGCTGACGCTGAAGCTCGCCATCACCTCCTACCTGCTGTCGCTCGCGGTGTTCATTCCGGCGAGCGGCTGGACCGCCGACCGGTTTGGCGCGCGCGCGGTGTTCTCGATCGCGGTGGCCGTCTTCATGGTGGGTTCGATCGGCTGCGCGCTGTCCTCCTCCGTCACCGATTTTGTGATCGCGCGCATCCTGCAAGGCGCCGGCGGTGCGATGATGACGCCGGTCGGACGCCTGGTGCTGCTGCGCTCGATCGACAAAAGCGCGCTGGTCAATGCGATGGCCTGGGTCACGGTGCCGGCGCTGGTCGGCCCGGTGATCGGACCGCCGCTCGGCGGATTCATCACGACCTACCTGACCTGGCACTGGATCTTCCTGATCAACATTCCGATCGGACTGCTCGGTATCTTCATGGCGCTGCGCTACATCGATCCGATCCGCAGCGAGGATCCCGAGCGTTTCGATCTGTACGGCCTGGTGCTGGCAGGAATCGGGCTTGGCGGCATCGCGTTCGGCCTTTCGATCGCGGGCCTCAATCTGTTGCCGTGGACCGCTGTCATCGCACTGGTCGCGGTCGGCACCATCTCGATGACGCTCTATGTGATCCACGCCAGGCGAACCGCTTCGCCGGTGCTGGATTTCTCGCTGCTGAAGTTGCCGACGATGCGCGCCAGCATCATCGGCGGCTTCTTGTTTCGCCTCGGCATCGGCTCGTTGCCGTTTCTGCTGCCGCTGCTGATGCAGGTCGGATTCGGCCTGTCGCCGCTGCGCTCGGGGCTGGTGACATTTGCATCGGCGGTCGGCGCCATGGGCATGAAGACTCTGGCGGCGCGGATCATCCGCACCTTCGGCTTCCGCAACATCATGACCATCAACGCGGTGGTGAGTTCGATCTTCCTCGCGGCCTGCGCGCTGTTCACGATCTCGACGCCCCTGCTTCTGATCATGATCCTGCTCGTGGTCGGCGGCTTCTTCCGTTCGCTGCAGTTCACTGCCATCAACACGCTGGCCTATGCGGAAGTCGAGCCGGACCGGATGAGCCGCGCCACCACGCTGGTCAGCGTCAACCAGCAACTGGCGGTTTCCGCCGGCGTCGCCGTCGGCGCGTTCTCGGTGGAATCGACCATGTGGGTGCATCATGTCAGCGAACTGACCGCGGCCGATTTCGCGCCTGCCTTCATCGTCGTGTCGATCATCTCGACCATCTCGACATACTTCTTCTACGAAATGCCCGCCGATGCCGGCCATCAGGTATCGGGGCGCGGCGTCATCACCGTGTCTAGTCCGGAGCGCGACGCCGAACCGGAGGAGACCGCCGCCACTGAGACCGCCAACGCGAGGGATCAGCGGCTGGGTTAACCGCCGCGATCACCACACTTCGTGATGCCCGGCCTTGTGCCGGGCATCCACGTTTCTCCTGATGGTCGCCAAAAAACGTGGATGGCCGGGACGAGCCCGGCCATGACGAGGTGAGACATGACGGCCTGAAAACGGCGCTACGCGTCGGATCGGTTGTGTGGGCCGCCCCGAAATCCCATCGCCAGCACGTAGCGCTCCGAAGAATCCTTCCGGCTCGATGCTGGCTTGACGTGCTTGACGGTGGCGAAGTCGTGCTTGAGCTGCGTCATCAGCGTGGCGTCGGCGCCGCTCTGGAACACCTTGGCGACGAATGTTCCGCCCGGCTTGAGCACGTCGGCGGCGAAAGCGGCAGCGCCTTCCACGAGGCCGAGGATACGGAGCTGATCGGTCTTGCGATGGCCGGTGGTGTTGGCGGCCATGTCGGACAGCACCACATCGGCACGGCCGTCCATCATGGCCAGTAGTTTTTCCGGCGCGCCGTCGGAGAGAAAATCGAGCTGCGCAAAGGCCACGCCCGCGATCTCCGGCATCTCCAGAAGATCGATCGCGACCACCTTACCCTTGCCATCGGCGGCGCCGACACGTTTGGCCGCGATCTGGCTCCAGCCGCCGGGCGCGGCACCGAGATCGACCACGGTGATGCCGGATTTGAGAAAATGATATTTGTCGTCGATTTCGATCAGTTTATAGGCCGCGCGCGAGCGCAACCCATCCCGCTTGGCCTGTGCCACATAGGGATCGTTGAGCTGCCGTTCCAGCCAGAGTTTTGAGGACAGCTTGAGCCGGCCGCCGCTCTTGACGGTGACCCGCAGCCGCCCGGTGGTATCTTTCGCCATGGTGCAGGCTCTAGCACATCGCAGGCAGCTGCGCCTATCGGCATCCGCTGAGAACGCCGTCCTCGCGCATCATCTCGACCAGCATTCCCTCGCGCAGGCCGCGATCGGCGACCCGCAGCCGCGGCAGCGGAAATGCACTGCGGATCGCATCGAGGATGGCGCAGCCCGCCAGCACCAGATCGGCGCGCTCGACGCTGATGCAATTGTTGTCGGCGCGTTCATGATAGCTCATGCCGAGCAGACGCGCGATGGTCGCGGTGATGTCGGCATCGCTCATCCAGACGCCGTCGACGCGGCGGCGATCGTAGCGCGCCAGATTGAGATGGACCCCGGCCAGCGTCGTCACCGTGCCGGAGGTACCGAGCAGATGCATATCCGCGAGGTCGCCGCCGTGTTCGGCCGCGAACGGGGTGACGTGCTGAGCGACCTCCTGCACCATCCGCGCATAGGATTGCGCCGTGACGTCGCGGCCGCCGAAATGCTCGGCCAGCGTGACCACCCCGAGCGGGATCGACATCCAGGCCTTGATGCGCGGCACCGCGTCTGGCTGGTCCGGATCGCGCTCGATCCGAACCAGTTCGGTCGACCCGCCGCCGATGTCGAACAGAATGGCGCCGCGGCCTTTTTGGTCGAGCAGCGGCGAGCAGCCGATCACGGCGAGCGTCGCTTCGGTCTCGCGGTCGATCACCTCGAGCCGGATGCCGGTCTCGGCGGCGATCCGTTCGCGGAAGCCGTCGGCGTTCGAGGCCGCACGGCAGGCTTCCGTCGCGATCAGCCGCAACCGCTTGGCCTTCTTCGAGTGGATTTTGTCGCGACAAATGCTCAATGCTGCGACGGCGCGTTCGATCGCGGCATCGCTGATGCAGCCGGTCGCCGAGATTCCTTCCCCCAGCCGGATGATCCGCGAAAACGAATCGACCACACGGAACCCGTCGCCGGACGGACAGGCGATCAGCAGCCGGCAATTGTTGGTCCCAAGATCCAGCGCCGCGTAGACGCCGGTGGCCCCGGCCGGTGCATGGACCGCTCCGGGCGCGCCGCCGCTGTGCGGCCCCTGGCCGTCGTCTCCGCGCGGCCCGGGGCCTTCGCGAAGCCGCGTGTCATCGTTCATCCCGCAATGTCTTTCCGCGGCCGACGAGGCCGACGAGGAATTTCCGTTCACGGAAACTTTAGCAGCGCGCAAGCGCGGCGCAACAGCCGTTCACAGGAGACCATGCCTAATCAGGCGGTGTCCTCAGGACATCGGTGCGTTATCTCAGGGAAGCCGCGAAAATTGCGCAAAATCAGGCATTTTAGGGATCTTTCAAGCCAAGATTAGACGTCTTCGTCTTCGCTGGAAAACCGCTATTGCACTGCGAAGGCTAGGTGTCGGGCAACCGGTCCGCCAATTCGCCGGGGATGACGGTTGAGGTTGTTGCTGCGCCAATCGCGCAAAGCCGGGCCACCTCGCCCCGCAAGGAGGGGACGAGGTTAGAACGCTACGCCGCCGCCTGCTCGCGCGGCTGGTAAATCGCGATGTGCTGGCAATGTGCCAGTGGCGTGCGGCCGTTGGCGACGACCAGCGCGTCGAGCTCGACGAAGCGGTGGCCCTTCTTTTCGTAGTTGCCGGTCACCCTCGCGCGCGCTGTCAGTTCATCGCCGCTTGCCGCGGCGGATAAAAGCTGCATCCGGCTGCCGACATGAATCCACGGACCGAGAATGGCGTTGTCGACCAGCACCTTGTTCATGACCCGCTGCAGCAGGCCGGGATGGCCGAGCCATTCGCTCGCATAGATCGTATCGGTTTCGCGTATATCGGCCAGATATTCGCGTGCCGCGTCGCCAGCCCATGTGCGCGGCACCGTGCCGAGCCACTTGCCCAGTTCATAGGACGCCGCATTCACCGGCCTGCGCTCGCTCACGACAGCCGTTTCGCGGAAATCCGCAAGCGAAAACGGCGGCGCGGAATCGGGCAGCGACGCCATCCCGGTGGCACAGACCTCGCCGCGGCTTTCGACCTCAATCGCCAACAGACCGTCGAGCTCTGCGCCTATGACGTCGGCGATCTCGCCGTCATAAACCGGCTTGACGAAGCGGGCCTTGATCGAGCCGCGCTCGAGAAACGCGCGGCCCCATCTCGCGACCGGTTGGTGGATCATATAGGCCATGACGTCGACGCCGGGCACCAGCCCGCCGCTGAAACCGAACCGGCGCGCCACGGTGTCGTCATGCATCTTGTTTTCGGATTGTTTCGCGGTGTTGTAGGCCGAGACCCGGTATGGCTCGATGGTCATGCCTGTTTTTCCTGACTTCGGTAATGTTTTCTGCCCGCAATCGTACGCCCGGAAAACGCCGTGGCAAGCGTGTTCCGATCGGTGTTTTGCTCGCAATTCCCAGCCCGATGGGCTACCACGCGCCTTCGAGAGCGCACGGCCCCGCGTTCCCCCCGCTAAATCCCAACCGATGACGCCCATCTTGAATTCCACCCGCATCTATGTCGACGCCGACGCCTGCCCGGTCAAGGACGAGATCTACCGCATCGCCGCCCGCCATGGGCTGCCGGTCAGCGTGGTCGCGGGCAATTTCATTCGGGTGCCGCAGGATCCCTCGATCGAGCGCATCGCGGCCGGTTCCGGGATGGATGCCGCCGACGACTGGATCGCGGAACGCGCGGGAAAAGGCGATATCGTCGTCACCTCCGACATCCCGCTGGCAAGCCGCTGCGTGAAGGCCGGCGCCGAGGTGCTCGCGCCGAACGGCAAGCCGTTTACCGAACAATCGATCGGCATGACCCTTGCGGTGCGCAACCTCATGACCGATCTACGTTCGTCGGGTGAAGTGACCGGCGGTCCCAAATCGTTCGCACCGCGCGACCGCTCCGCGTTCCTGTCCGCGCTCGACCAGACCATCCGCCGCATCCAGCGCCAGCGCGCCGAGCAAGCGCAAAACCAGAATTGAACCAAAAAACCATGGCGCCTCCGCTAATCCAGTTGAAAGACATCAAGCTGACCTTCGGCGGCACGCCGCTGTTGTCGGGCGTCGAACTGTCGGTATCGTCGGCCGAGCGCGTCTGCCTGATCGGCCGCAACGGCTCCGGCAAGTCGACGCTGCTGAAGATCGCGGCAGGCCTGCTCGAACCCGACAGCGGCAGCCGCTTCGTGCAGCCGGGTGCGACCATCCGCTATCTGCAGCAGGAGCCGGATTTCTCGGGCTTCGCGACCACGCTGGCCTATGTCGAAGCAGGCCTCGGCCCCGGCGACGATCACTATCAGGCCCGCTACATCCTGGAGCAGCTCGGGCTTCATGGCGATGAAGACCCCGCGCATCTGTCCGGCGGCGAAGCCCGCCGTACCGCGCTGGCCCGCGTGCTGGCGCCCTCGCCCGATATCCTGCTGCTCGACGAGCCCACCAACCATCTCGATCTCACCACCATCGAATGGCTGGAAAGCGAACTCGGCAGCCGCCGCAGCGCGCTTGTCATCATCAGCCACGACCGCCGTTTCCTTTCCAATCTTTCGCGCTCGACCGCCTGGCTCGATCGCGGCCAGATCCGGCAGATCGACCGCGGCTTCAGCGCGTTCGAGGCATGGCGCGACGAGGTGCTGGCGGAGGAAGAGCGCGACCAGCACAAGCTCGACCGCAAGATCGTCAACGAGGAGCACTGGCTGCGCTACGGCGTTTCCGGTCGCCGCAAGCGCAACGTCAAGCGGCTCGGCAATCTCTACGCGCTGCGCGAGCAGCGGCGCGACTATCGCGGCGCCGCGGGCAACGCCAATCTCGCCGCCGCTGAAGCGGACAAATCCGGCAAGCTCGTCATCGAGGCCAAAAACATCGGCAGGACCTACGGCGATCGCAAGATCGTCGACGGCTTCTCGATCCGGGTGCAGCGCGGCGACCGCATCGGCATCGTCGGGCCGAACGGCGCCGGCAAGACCACATTGATCGATATGCTGACCGCCGCCAATCCGCCGGATACCGGCACCATCCGGTTCGGCGCCAACATCGAAATGGCGACGCTGGACCAGCATCGCGAAAGCCTCGATCCAAAATCGACGCTGGCAGACGCCCTGACCGGTGGCGGCAGCGACAACGTGATGGTCGGCGGCAAGCCGAAGCACGTGGTCAGCTATATGAAGGACTTTCTGTTCGCGCAGGAGCAGATGCGCACGCCGCTCGAAGTGCTTTCGGGCGGCGAGCGCGGCCGGCTGATGCTGGCGCGCGCGCTGGCAAAGCCCTCCAACCTCCTGGTACTGGACGAGCCGACCAACGATCTCGATCTGGAAACCCTCGACGTGCTGGAGGAAATGCTCGGCGACTACGACGGCACCGTGATCCTGATCAGCCATGACCGCGACTTTCTGGATCGCGTGGTGACCTCGGTAATCGCGCCGGAAGGCGACGGCCGCTGGACCGAATATGCCGGCGGCTATACCGACATGCTGACGCAGCGCGGCGCCGATCTCAAGCGCGGGGCGGTGAAGGCTGCCGCGGTCGAGAATGACAAGGGAACGAAAACCGGCGCGGCTTCGGCCACGTCGAAGCGGCGGCTCAATTTCAACGAAAAGCACGCGCTGGAAATGCTGCCGAAGACGATCGCCGGACTGCAGGCCGAAATCGCCAAGCAGCAGCGCCATCTTGACGATCCCAATCTCTACCAGAAGAATCGCAAGAAATTCGACCAGGCCTCCGATGCACTCACAAAGGCGCAAAAGGAGCTGCAGGAGGCCGAGGACAAGTGGCTGGAACTCGAAGTGCTGCGCGAAGAGATTGAACAGGCCTGACCCATGACCACTCCCCTCGCCGCCAAGATTGCCCGCGACTACGGCACGCCCGCCGCGGTCATCGACATGGACCGGGTCGAGCGCAACATCGCGCGGATTCAGGCCGCCTGCGACGCGGCCGGCGTCGCCAACCGCCCGCATATCAAGACCCACAAGAGCCCGCTGCTGGCAAAACTTCAGATCGCCGCCGGCGCCCGGGGCATCACCTGCCAGAAACTCGGCGAGGCCGAGGTGATGGCCGACGCCGGCGTCGACGACATCCTGATCAGCTACAATCTGATCGGCGAGGAAAAAATGGCGCGGCTCGGCGCGCTGCAAGCCAAGGCCAACATGACGGTTGCCGCCGACAATTCGGTGGTGGTCACGGGCCTGCCCCAGGCGGCGGCAGCCTCCGGCCGCCCGCTCTCGGTGGTGGTCGAGTGCGACACCGGGCGCAAACGCGCCGGCGTGGAAACGCCGGCGGAAGCGATCGCGCTCGCGCGCGAGATCGCCGCCTCGAAAGGCCTGCTCTTCGGCGGCTTCATGCTGTACCCAACCGAGACCGGGTGGCCCGAGGCGCAACGATTTTTCGATGAGGCCTTGGCCGGCGTGCGCGCGCACGGACTTGATGCGGCGATGGTCTCGACCGGCGGCACGCCGAACCTGAAGAATGTCGGCAAACTCAGGGGCGCCACCGAGCATCGACCCGGCACCTACATCTACAACGACCGGATGCAGGTCGCCGCCGGCGTCGCAAGCTGGGACGATTGCGCACTCACGATCTATTCGACCGTGGTCAGCCGCGCCGGAGCGGAGCGCGGCATTCTCGACGCCGGCTCGAAAACCCTGACCTCGGACACCGGCGGCGGACTCGACGGCCACGGGCTGATCCTCGAACATCCCGAGGCGAAGATCGCGCGGTTTGCCGAAGAACATGGCTTCCTTGATCTGGCGCGCAGCAATACCCGGCCCAATGTCGGCGACGTCGTGCGGATCGTGCCCAACCATGTCTGCGTCGTCGTCAACATGATGGACGAGGTGGTGATGGTGCGCGGCGACGAGATCATCGGCACGCTGCCGGTCGCGGCGCGGGGGAAATTGCGGTAGCGCGACTTTTTCACCGTC
The DNA here is from genome assembly GCA_963761895.1 of uncultured Alphaproteobacteria bacterium. Taxonomy (GTDB): domain Bacteria; phylum Pseudomonadota; class Alphaproteobacteria; order Rhizobiales; family Xanthobacteraceae; genus Bradyrhizobium. The sequence continues at coordinate 1,729,166 of CAVXIL010000003.1, read as the reverse complement.
ATTGCGAGGAGCGCAGCGACGAAGCAATCCAGACCACTCAGCTACATGGATTACTTCGCTTCGCTCGCAATGACGCTGAGATATTTCAACGCCCCATTCCCCGCCGCGGCCCCGGTGGCGAATGAGGCCTGCAGCAGATAGCCGCCGGTCGGCGCCTCCCAGTCGAGCATTTCGCCGGCGGCGAAGACGCCGGGCAAGCGGCGGATCATGAAGTCGGCATCAATTTCATCAAAAGAAATCCCGCCCGCAGTCGAGATCGCGCGCGCGATCGACGCCACACCGTTGAGAGCAACCGGCACGGCGTTGATCAGTTCGGCGAGGTTTTCTGGCGACAGCGACGACAGCGCCACGCCGGACGCCATCGCCGCCTCCTGCAACAGGCCGATACCAACCGGCGACAGATGGACGGCCTTGCGCAAAAAATTGGAGAAGGATTGTTTGCCCCGGGATACGGATAGCCGCGCGATCAGATCGCTCATTTCGAGATCGGGCCGCAATGCGATGCGCAAGGTGACCTGCCCCGTGCCCGCAATGGCCTCGCGCAGCTCAACCGACAGCGCATAGACCGCGCCGCCCTCGATCCCCTCGCGTGTAATCATGGCTTCGCCGCGCACGGTCCGCGCGCCAAGCGACAACGCGACGCCCTTTAGCGGTTGGCCTTCGAAGCGGCCGCGAAAGATCTCGGACCAGGCGACGGTGAAGCCGGAATTGGCCGGCCGCAGTGGCGATATCGCCACCCCCCTGGCCGCGAGCGTTTCCACCCACGCGCCGTCGGAGCCGAGCCGTGGCCAGCTTGCGCCGCCGAGCGCCAGCACGGTGGCATCGGCGTCGACAACGCGCTTTCCCTCAAAGGTTTGGAACGAAAGCTGTCCGTCTTCCTCCCAGCCGGTCCATCTGTGGCGCAGCTTGAATTGCACGCCCAGGGAATCGAGCCGCCGCAGCCAGACGCGCAGCAGCGGTGAGGCCTTGAATGCATCAGGAAAAACCCGGCCGCTGGAGCCGACGAAGGTCGGCTGCCCCAGCGCCTCGCTCCATCCGCGCAACGCGTCGGGCGAAAAAGCCGTTATCGCGGGGGCAAGCCGCGGCATCGCTTCGCCGTAGCGCGCCAGAAACGATGGCAATGCTTCGCTGTGAGTCAGATTGAGCCCGCCGCGCCCCGCCATCAGAAACTTGCGGCCGGCAGACGGCATCGCGTCATAGACGGTGACCGCAGTGCCGCCTTGCGCGAGCACCTCGGCCGCCATTAGCCCGGCTGGGCCGGCGCCGATGACGGCGATTTCCTGCTGTGGATGGGTCGTCGCGGCGGGCAAGGCGTGGTCCCTCTCGGCGTCGAAGACCTCATCCTGAGGAGCGGCCGCTTGGCCGCGTCTCGAAGGATGGCCGCGAGTGCCTTCGTTGCCGCCATCCTTCGAGACGCTTGCTTCGCAAGCTCCTCAGGATGAGGTCGTCACAAGCTTCTAGAACTCATGCACATCTACAGCTTCACGCCCGCCCGCCCGCGCCGCGGCCTGGCCGACATATTTTTGCGTCTGCTCGAACGCGCCCTGCAACGCCTTCGCCTTCGACATATCGCTGATCTCAGCGAAATGCGCCGCTACCGCATCCGGTGTCCAGTCAGCCTGGGCCAGATTGATGCCTTCGGTTTCCATGATCCTGATCACCGCGAAGGATCCCGCGCCCGCGCCCATGATGGTGCGGGTCGGCGCGTCCTCGCCCAGGAGATAAAGCACCGCCGGCGTGATCGCTTCCGGCTTCATCAGTGCCAGTGCCTGCGGCGGCAGCAATTCCTCCGTCATCCGCGTCGCCGCCGTCGGCGAAATCATGTTGACGCGGATGTTGTTCTTGCGCCCCTCTTCGGCCAGTACGTTCATCAACCCGACCATGCCGGTTTTTGCCGCGCCGTAATTGGCCTGGCCGAAATTGCCGAAGAGGCCTGAGGATGACGTGGTGACGACGATGCGGCCGTAATTGCGCTCGCGCATGCCGTCCCACACCGCCTTGCAGCAATAGAAGGTGCCGTTAAGATGGACATCCAATACCTTGGCGAAATCGGCCACCTCCATTTTGGCAAAGGATTTATCGCGCAAGATGCCGGCATTGGCGCAGAGCAGGTCGACACTGCCCCATTCCCTGGTGGCGCGATCGACCATCGCCTTGACCTGCTCGTAGTTCGAGACGTCGGCGCCGTCGGCCATCGCCACCCCGCCGGCTTCGCGGATTTCCGCGACCACGGTTTCCGCTGGGGTCAGCGATCCACCGGTGCCGTCGCGGGCGCCGCCGAAATCATTGACCACGACTTTCGCGCCGCGGCTGGCCAAGCCCAATGCATGCGCGCGTCCAAGACCATTGCCCGCGCCGGTAACGATGGCGACGCGTCCGTCAAACCTGATTGTCATGCCTAGAATTCCTGCTTCTCTCGTCATGCGCGGACGCCCATCCCCGACGGGATCGGGGATGATCGGGCATCTCCGCTTTCCGGGAAATTCTTGATCAGGGATGGATTGCCGGGTCAAGCCCGGCCATGACAGGAACGTTGATCGTGCCCCGGACGCAGGGCAGCGCGCCGCTCGCGGCGTGGTGCGCTGCAGAGCCGGGGCCTATGTATCAGCGAAAGTGGTGGGTCCCGGCTCTGCGGAGCAGCGTGAAGGACGCTGCGCCGCGTCCGGGACACGAGCCCTCATCAGGCAAAATAGATCAGGCCGATCCAGTCGGCCACCAGCGCGGGCTTTTCCTCGCCCTCGATCTCGACGGTGACGTTGGTGCGCGACTGCAGTTCGGTCGGCTTGCGCAACTTCGCTTCAACAAGCGTAAACCGGCCGCGAACCCGCGAGCCTGATCGCACCGGCGAAACGAAGCGCAGCTTGTCAAAGCCGTAGTTCACGCCCATCGTCGTACCCTCGATGACCGGCATCACCTCATAGGACATGATGCTCAGCAGCGACATCGTCAGGAAGCCATGCGCCACCGTGGTGCCGAACGACGTTTCGCGTTTGGCCCGCTCGGGGTCGATGTGAATGAATTGATGATCCTCGATCACGTCGGCATAGACGTCGATCCGCTTTTGATCGACCAGATGCCATGACGACACCCCGACTTCATGGCCGACCATGTTTTGGTAGGCCGGCAGCGAAATCGGCGGCTTCTTCCAGACTTCATTCATTCATCCGTTCTCCGATGATCCGGCCGGACGCAGCTTCTGCAGCTCCGGAAAATCCTCTTCGCGAAACTCCTGGCCGCGCAGCGAATCGTCGCGATCATTGTCGTGCTCCAGCCGGCGCAGCTGCACGCGGCGGATTTTTCCGGAAATCGTTTTCGGCAACTCGGTCACCAGTTCGATCCGCCGGATGCGCTTGAACGGCGCCAGCCTGACGTGCAGGTGCCGAAAGATCGACCGCGCGGTTTGCGGCGAGCGCTCCGCCCCCGACACCAGCAGCACATAGGCCTTGGGGACGGCCAGACGTATCGGGTCGGGACTGGGGACGACGGCGGCCTCGGCGACCGATTCATGCTCCAGCAGGATACTCTCAAGTTCGAACGGGCTGATCCGGTAGTCGGATGACTTGAAGACATCGTCGGAGCGTCCGACGAAGGTGAGGTAGCCCTCGTCGTCGGCAAACACCACGTCGCCGCTGCGATAGAGATCGCCGTCGGCGCCGCTCAGTTGGCCGTCGTCGCCCTGATACCCCTGCATCAGGCCCGCGGGCCTGTCGCCGCCGAGCAACAGGCTGACCTCGCCCTCGCGCGTGATCTGTCCGTCGTTATCGGTGATTTGCACGCGGTACCCGGGCAGCGGACGGCCCATCGAGCCGACCTTCAGTTTCTGTCCCGGCGAATTGCCCGCCAGGGCGGTGGTTTCGGTCTGACCGTAACCGTCGCGGATCGTCAGCCCCCACGCCGCGCGCACCTGGTCGATCACTTCGGGATTGAGCGGCTCGCCGGCGCCGCAGACCTCGCGCAGCGACACCTTGAAGGTCGCGAGCTTCTCCTGAATGAACAGCCGCCACACCGTCGGGGGCGCGCACAGCGTGGTGACGCCGCAGCGGCCGATGGTCGCGAGCAAGCCCTTGGCGTCGAAGCGCGGTTGATTGACCACGAACACGGTGGCGCCGGCATTCCAGGGCGCGAAGAAGCAACTCCAGGCATGCTTGGCCCATCCCGGCGAGGAGATGTTGAGATGAACGTCGCCCGGCTGCAGCCCGAGCCAGTACATCGTCGACAATCCGCCGACGGGATAGCTGCGCTGGCTGTGCCGTACCAGTTTTGGTTTTGCGGTCGTGCCCGAGGTGAAATACAGCAGCATCGGATCATCCGGCTTTGTCGGGGCGTCCGGTGCGAACGTTTCCGGGAAATCCGCCGCCTGCTCGTAACCCAGCCAGCCCTCGTGTTTTGATGACGCGCCGACGACGATGCGGATGAGGTTATCGCCGCCGAGGCCGGCGAATTTCGCGACCTGGTCCTGCGTCGCCACCACGACCCTGGCGCGGCCGCGATCGAGCCGGTCGCGCAATTCGTCCGGCGTCAGCAACGTGGTCGCGGGGATCACCACCACGCCGAGCTTTATCGCCGCCAGCATGGTCTCCCACAGCGGAACCACGTTGCCGAGCAGCAGCAATAGATGATCGCCGCGCTTCAGCCCCTGCGCGCGCAGGAAGTTTGCGATTTGGTTTGACTGGCGCGACAGCGCCTCGAAGGACAGTTTGGTCTCGCGGTTGCTGCCGGCATCGACGATCCACAGCGCCGACCGATCCTTGCTCTCGGGGTCGCGCGCCAGTTCCGCGTCGAACCAGTCGAGTGCCCAGTTGAACGGCACCGGATCCGGCCAGCGGAAATCCGCGACAGCCTTGTCGTAATCGGTCCGATACCTCAGCAGAAAGGCGCGCGCATCCTGGAACGTGGTCATCGGCACCCCATTATTTTCCGGCGAGAGCACGAACGTGCTGGATGATCCCGGAGAAATCGACCCCGCCATTGCCCGCCGCGTCGAACGCCCTGTAGATTTCCTGCGCATGCTTGCCGAGCGGCGTCGCCGCCCCCGTCGCCTTGGCCGCATCCTGCGCCAGCGTGAGGTCCTTGACCATCAGGGCCGAGGCAAAACCCGGCTTGTATTCATTGTTCGCAGGCGAGGCCGGCACCGGCCCCGGCACCGGACAATACGAGGTCAGCGACCAGCACTGTCCCGATGAGGTCGAGGCGACGTCGAACAGCGCCTGATGCGACAGCCCGAGCTTTTCGGCGAGCGCAAAGGCTTCGCTGACCGCGATCATGGAAATGCCCAGGATCATGTTGTTGCAAATCTTGGCCGCCTGCCCCGCGCCGGCGCCGCCGCAATGCACGATCTTCTTACCCATGTTTTCCAGCACCGGCTTGGCTATCGCGAACGCCTTCTCCTCGCCGCCGGCCATGAAGGTCAGCGTCGCGCCCTTGGCGCCGCCGGTGCCACCGGATACCGGCGCATCGACCGAGCCGATGCCGTGTTTCGCGGCCAGCGCATGGGCCTGCACCGCGCTTTCGACGTCGATGGTCGAGCAATCGATGATGAGGGCTCCCTTTGGCATCGACGGCAAGACCTCGGTCCAGACCGAAACAACGTGTTTTCCGGCCGGCAGCATCGTGATGACGACCTCGGCGCCCTTCACGGCGGCAACCGCGCTGTCGGCGATCCCGGCACCGTCGGCCTTTGCCTGATTGCGCGCGGCTCCCACCAGATCGAACGCGACCACCGTGTGGCCGGCCTTGACCAGGTTGGCCGCCATCGGCCCGCCCATGTTGCCGAGGCCGATGAATGCGATGTTTGCCATGTCCAATTCCCTCCGCTCAACCGTTTCTATTTTGTTGTGTCGAACACCAGTTCGCCGGCGCCGATTTCGGCGAAGTAAGGCGCCACCATCTCAGGCGTAACATCCGCAATTCGCGCTGGCGACCAATGGGGATTGCGGTCCTTGTCGATCACGGCCGCACGCACGCCTTCACGAAAATCGTCGCTGTTGAACACTTCCAGCGCGGCGCGATATTCCCGCACCAGGCATTGCTCCAGCGATGCCGAGGCGCGCGCCAGCCGCAGCAGCTTTAAGGTGACAACCATGCCGCGCGGCGATTTCTCATTTAATGTCTTCACGGTCGATTGCGCCAGTTCCGAACCATCGCCTTGCAGGGCCGCGACGATGTCCTGCATCCGGTCATGGGCAAACCAGCGATCGATCTGCGGCTGGATCGCGGCGACCGGACCCGAGGTCTCGCCGGTCGCGAACTGATTGATCGTGGTCTTCACATCGGCAGAGCTCACGCCTGCGCGGAGATTGACGAGCGTCTCGCGCAAGGAGGCGAGTTTATGGGTGGGCACCACCGCGTCCGCAAAACGTGCATAGACAGCATCGGGGCCATTCATGGTCTGCCCGGTCAATCCGAAATAGGTGCCGATCTCGCCCGGCGAGCGCGAGAGCAGCCAGGTGCCGCCGACATCGGGGAAGAATCCGAGACCGACCTCGGGCATCGCCAGTTTCGTCCGCTCGGTCACCACGCGATGGCGGCCGTGCGCGGACAAACCGACGCCGCCGCCCATCACGATGCCGTCCATGAAGGCGACATAGGGTTTTGGAAATTTCGCGATCCGCGCGTTGAGGATGTATTCCTCACGCCACAGGATCTTGCCGAGATCGCCTTTCACTTTCGAGCTTTCGTACAGCGCGCGGATATCGCCGCCGGCGCAGAGGCCGCGCTCGCCGGCGCCTTCCAGCAGAATCAGGCCGACCGCAGGATCGGCCTCGAATTGGTCAAGCGCCTTGTCGATGTCGCGAAACATCTCGAGCGTCACCGCATTGATCGCTTTGGGCCGGTTGAGGCGGATGACGCCGACCGCGCCCTCGCGCCGCGCGATCAGGTCGGGCTCGCTCACCGGCGCGTTCATCGCGCGCCCTCGATCAGCTTGCGCGCCACGATCAGCCGCATGATTTCGTTGGTGCCTTCAAGAATCTGGTGCACGCGCAGGTCGCGCACGATTTTCTCGATGCCGTATTCGCTGAGATAGCCGTAGCCGCCGTGGAGTTGCAGCGCCTGGTTGGCGACCTCGAAGCCGACATCGGTGCCGAAGCGTTTGGCCATCGCGCACAGCATGGTGGCGTCGGCGTCCTTGCGATCGAGCGCCGCCGCCGCGCGCCAGACAAAGGTCCGCGCCGCCTCCAGTTCGGTCGCCATGTCGGCCAGACGAAACTGCAGCGCCTGGAATTCATCGAGGCGCTTTCCAAAGGCTTTGCGGTCCTTCATGTAGGCCAGCGACTTGTCGAGCGCGCTTTGCGCGCCGCCGAGCGAACAGGCCGCGATATTGATGCGGCCGCCGTCGAGCCCGGCCATCGCGATCTTGAAGCCGATGCCTTCATCGCCGAGCCGGTTGGCGATGGGCACGCGCGCATTCTCGAAAATCACCGCGCGGGTCGGCTGCGCGTTCCAGCCCATCTTGCGCTCATTGGCGCCGAGCGAGATTCCGGGCGTGTCGCCCTCGACCACCAGCGTCGAGATGCCATTGGGGCCGTCGCTGCCGGTCCGCACCATCACCACGTAAATGTCGCCCTTGCCGGCGCCGGAAATGAACTGTTTCTGGCCGTTGAGCACATAATGGTCGCCGTCGCGCGCCGCGCGGGTGCGCAGCGCCGCGGCATCCGATCCCGAGCCAGGCTCGGTCAGGCAATAACTCGCCAGCAATTCCATGGTGCAGAGTTTCGGCAGCCACTTCTTGCGCTGGGTGTCGTTGCCATAGGCATCGATCATCCACGAGGCCATGTTGTGGATCGAGATGAACGCCGACACCGTCGGACAGCCCTGCGCCAGCGCCTCGAAGATCAGCGCCGCGTCGAACCGGGTCAGCGCCGAACCGCCGACATCGTCGCGGATATACACCCCCCCGATGCCGAGCTTGGCCGCCTCGCGCATCACGTCGACCGGAAAATGCTTCTCCTCGTCCCAGCGGATCGCATGCGGCGCGATTTTTTCCGCCGCAAAATCCCGCGCCATGTCGCGAACCGCAATCTGGTCCTCGTTGAGAGCGAATTGCATTTGCGGTCCACGCCAGCCTTTTACAGCGATTCCATGGTTCGAATCATATCAATAGCGTTGCTCAACCTTATCCTGAGGAGCATCGCGTAGCGATGCGTCTCGAAGGATGGCCACAGGCAACGACCGCGCAAGCCGCCATCCTTCGAGACGCGCGCAAGAGCGGGCTCCTCAGGATGAGGTCCGTGGATACAGATTCTCGAGCCGATTGAATGCATGGTATCGATCCACCAGCGATCATGCGCCTGGTCAATTCATCGTCGGAATCGAGAACTCCGCGCCTTCCTTGACGCCGGAGGGCCAGCGCGCGGTCACGGTCTTGGTCTTGGTGTAGAAGCGGATCGAATCCGGCCCGTGCTGGTTGAGATCGCCGAAGCCGGACTTTTTCCAGCCGCCGAACGTATAATAGGCGATCGGCACCGGGATCGGCACGTTGATGCCGACCATCCCGACATTGACCTTGGCGGCAAAATCGCGCGCAGCGTCGCCGTCACGGGTAAAGATTGCGACGCCGTTGCCGTAATCGTGATCGGACGGCAGCGCCAGCGCCTCGTTGTAATCGTGCGCGCGGACCACCGACAGCACCGGACCAAAAATCTCTTCCTTGTAGATCCGCATGTCTTTTGTCACATCGTCGAACAGGCACCCGCCCATATAAAAACCGTTCTCATAGCCCTGCATCTTGAAGCCGCGGCCATCGACCGCGAGCCTGGCACCTTCCTGGATGCCGATCTCGACATAATTCCTGACGCGGTCGAGCGCGGCTCTGGTCACCAGCGGGCCGTAATCCGCGGACGGATCGATCGAGGTGCCGATCTTTAACGAACTCGACGCGCGGAATCAGTTTCTCCATCAGGCGGTCCGCGGTGGTCTTGCCGACGGGCACCGCGACCGAAATCGCCATGCAGCGTTCGCCGGCCGAGCCATAGCCGGCGCCGATCAGGGCATCGACGGTCTGGTCCATGTCGGCGTCCGGCATGACGATGGCGTGATTCTTGGCGCCGCCGAAACATTGCGCGCGCTTGCCGGTGGCGGCGGCGCGTTCGTAGATATATTGTGCGATCGGCGAAGAGCCGACGAAGCCGACGGCACGGATATCGGGATCGTCGAGGATCGCATCGACCGCTTCCTTGTCGCCGTTGACGACGTTGAGAATGCCCGGCGGCAGCCCCGCTTCGATCATCAGCGCCGCCAGCGCCATCGGCACGCCGGGATCGCGCTCCGAAGGCTTGAGGATGAAGGCGTTGCCGCAGGCGATCGCGGGCGCGAATTTCCACATCGGGATCATCGCCGGGAAATTGAACGGCGTGATGCCGGCGACGACGCCGAGCGGTTGGCGCAGCGAGTAGATGTCGATGCCCGGACCGGCGCCTTCAGTGTATTCACCCTTCATCAGATGCGGAATGCCGCAGGCGAATTCGACCACTTCGAGGCCGCGCTGAATGTCGCCCTTGGCGTCGGGAACGGTCTTGCCGTGCTCGCGCGCCAAGAGATCGGCGAGCTTGTCGTAATCGCGCTGCGCCAGTTCGAGGAACTTCATCATCACGCGCGCGCGGCGCTGCGGATTGGTCGCGCCCCACTCCGGCTGGGCGGCCCTGGCATTTTCGACCGCGGCGCGCAGTTCCGCCCTGGAGGCCAGCGCCACCTGGGCCTGAACATCGCCGGTCATCGGCTCGAATACGTCCGCGAACCGTCCCGAGGTGCCCTTGACCTCGCGGCCGCCGATAAAATGTCCGATTGTGCGCATGGGTTCCTCCAACAGCTTACGGCCGGGGCCGGTTTTGCGGCATCTTGCAGTCTTTGCGGCGTTTGGAAAGGGTTTCCACGCGCAGCGCATTTCCGAAAATGCGGGCTTGGCAGCACTTTCAGCCACCTAGGACCAATGTCGAATGCAATCGCCGCGAGACCCCGTCAGTGCCGCGCTGGTGCAGCGGCTTTCCTGGGGGCGGATTTCTTCGCCGCGGGTTTCGGCGGCGTCGCGCGATCGAGCACGGCGTCACGCCCGGCGCCGAGAATCTCGTCGGAAAAATCGCCGCTGCCCGCAACGCGGGCCATCACCAGCGTTCCCATCATGGTCGCGATCGCCGCCGTCGCCTGTTTGCGCGCGGCCTTGCGCGGAACATCCGGTATCTGCGCAGCGAGCATGTCGATCATCTGCTCCAGCTTGGCCGCGAACGCCTTGCGGGTTTTCGGACTTTCGCGGGCGATTTCAGCTCCCAGCGTCGGGATCGCGCAGCCGCGGCCGGGATCGTCGCGGTGAAGGGGCGTCAGATAGGAATCCACGATGGTCGCCAGCCGCTGGTCCGGCGGCGTCTGTTCGGCAAGCTTGCGCCAGCGCTCCGTTCCCCGATCCATCGCATAGGCAAAGGCCTCGATGACCAGCGCTTCCCGCGAATTGAAATGGGCGTAGAACCCGCCATGGGTCAGGCCGGCGTCCTTCATCAGGTCGGCGACGCCGATGCCGTGCGCGCCCTTCTCGCGAAGCCGCACCGAGGCTTTCTTCACGATCCGGGCGTGGGTTTCGAGCTTATGTTCCTTCGAATAGCGCATCGGCGGTCCCATAGGATGTTTAGAGTCATATAATAACATTCGCCGCGGTAAAAAGCTCCCTTTTATTTCATTTCGCGGGGTCCAGCCGGTTGCTTCGCAGCTGCATCAAATCCTGCCGCCGGCCAATCTCCAGCCGCCCTTGACAAGACCGCGCGTTGCCCGGGAAGTGGCCTGCGCAGCTTACCGATAGCGAGACCCTCCATGCACCTGCTCAATCCCCATTGCGGCGTCGATCGCGACCCGCGCGGCGTCGTCCGCCTGACGATCTGTAACGCCGGCTCGCTCAACATCCTCGGATCGGCCGTCATCAACGGTGTCCGCGAAGGCCTGGAGGTGCTTGCGACAGAACGGCAGACTCGCGCGCTTGTGATCGCCGGCCAGAGCGAAAAAAGCATGATCGGCGGCGCCGACATCAGGGAAATGGCCGGGCTCGACCAGGCCTCCGCCGAAAAATTCATCACCGGCTTGCGCGATCTCTGCGAGGCGGTGCGCGCGTTTCCCGCGCCCGTGATCGCGCGGATGCCCGGCTGGTGCCTCGGCGGCGGCCTCGAAGTCGCCGCATGCTGCGACTTCCGGATTGCCGCCCACGACGCCAAATTCGGCATGCCCGAGGTCAGGGTCGGGATTCCCAGCGTGATCCACGCGGCGCTGCTGCCGCGGCTGATCGGCTGGGGCCGCACCCGCTGGCTGCTGATGACCGCCGAGACTATCGACGCGTCAACTGCCCTGGCCTGGGGGCTGGTCGACGCGGTCGCGCCGCAAGGCGGCCTCGACGCCGCGGTCGAGCAGACACTGGCGGCGCTGATGGAATGCGCGCCGGAAGCGCTGCGCGCGCAGAAAGCCCTGCTCCGGCAATGGGAAGAGCTGCCGCTGGCAGAATCCGTCAATCTCAGCATCGGCGTGTTCGGCCAATCCTACCTCACCGGCGAGCCGCAGCGGCTGATGCAGGGCTTTATCGACCGGAAAAGATAAGCGCGCTGCAGCCGACCTTATGCCTGGCGTAAACAAAGCCGGAATGCGCGCCCGGCAAGGCAATCGGGCCAGGACGAAATGGAAAACGCATGAGACCTGCCGGCAAAGGGCCCCTCGAGTCACTTTATTTCAGCTACCCGACCTTCCCGGCGGGAGCGGCCCCCGAACTTGAAGGCGTTGCGGCTCGGCACCCCGTCGTGATCGTCGGCGCCGGACCGATCGGCATGACCGCCGCTTTGGTTCTCGCCCGGCACGGAATCCGGTCCGTGCTCATCGAGCGCAAGGACACGTTCAACGATGGCAGCCGGGCCATCTGCATCGCGCGGCCGAGCATGCATATTCTGGAACGGATCGGAGCGGTCGCGCCCTTCGTCGAAAAGGCGCTGGGCTGGCGTTTCGGCCGCAGCTACTACCGCGACGAGCAGATCTTCCGGCTCGAGATGCCGCATCCATCGGGCGAAAAATACCTGCCGATGTACAATCTTCAGCAACAATATATCGAGCAGTTTCTTCATGACGCCGTCAGTGCCTGCGATCTGATCGATATGCGCTGGCAGACCGAACTTTCCGCCATCGAGTGCGGCGCGAACGGGGTTTCGCTCGGCGTTTCGTCGCCAACCGGCGACTATCGCCTCGACGCCGACTATGTGCTTGCAGCCGATGGCGCACGCTCGCCGATCCGCTCGATGCTGGGTCTGCGGCTCAAGGGCGAAAACTACGAAGGCAAATACGTGATTGCGGATATCCGCATGGATCACGATTTTCCGACCGAGCGTCGCGCCTTTTTCGAACCGAGCGGCAATCCCGGCGGCACCGTGCTGATCCACAAGCAGCCGGATCATATCTGGCGCGTGGACTACCAGCTTCGGGAAGGCGAGAGCGAGCAAGAGGCGCTGCGCGAGGAAAATATCCGCGCGCGCGTTGGCGCGATCCTCACCGACATCGGCCACACGAAACCGTGGGAACTGGAATGGTGGAGCATCTATTCCGCCAACACCCTGTGTCTCGACGACTATCGACACGGCCGCGTGTTCTTCGTGGGCGACGCCGCGCACATCGTACCGATCTTCGGCGTGCGCGGGCTCAATAATGGCCTGGCGGACGCGGATAACCTCGGCTGGAAGCTCGGTCTCGTCCTCAATGGCGAGGCCGGCGATCAACTGCTCGACAGCTATTCCCCGGAACGGCGCGGCGCGACGCTGGACGTCTTCGCCAACGCCACGAAAAGCACCCGATTCATGACCCCGCCGACACGCGGCTGGCGGCTTGCACGCGAGGCAGCGCTCTCGCTTAGTTTGAAGCACGACTTTCCACGTGGCCTGGCCAATCCGCGCCAGATGCAGCCATACACCTATTCCGAAAGCCCGCTGACACCCTACGCCGGCCGCGACGCCGACTTTGCTTCCGGGCCGATCAGTGGCAGCGCCGCACCGAACGCCAAACTTGCCGACGGCACCCATCTGCTGGATCGCGCCGGGAATGGCATGACGGTGATTCTGTTTTGCGATGGTTCGCCAAGCGTCGAGCAAACAGCGCTTCTCGAACAACTGCGCAAGCTCGACAAACGCTTTGTTTCGCTGTTGATTCAGTACCAGGGCTTTTCGTCCGAGCCGGGAGCGATATCCGACGGCGATGGCGCAATTGCCCGCCTGTTCGATGCCGCGTCGGGTGCGCTCTATCTCCTGCGTCCGGACCTGCATATTGCCGGACGCTGGAAGGCCATCGTTCCCGACGAAATCCTGCGAACAGCCAGCATTTGCCTGGGGAGACGAATGCCATGAGCACGATGTCGTTCGAAGACCTCGAGGCCGCCTACGAAGCGCTCGCGACGGCAATCGATTCGGCCGGAGCGCCGCGTGAAGCATTGTTTCTGACCCAACTCGCCCTGGTGCTCAGCCATGAACTTGGCGACGTCACGGCCTTCAAGAAGGCCGTCAAGACCGCCCTTGAAGGCCTGGAATAGGCGCAGCCTCCTGCACGGATAACGCTGCTCCCCTCACGACAATTTATCCGCCGCGGCCGTTGCAAATTCCGCAGCGCATCATATGATGTGTATCATGTAAATGATACCGCTCACCCCAGCGTATTGAGGAGCAGAGCCATGGCCACAGCTTCCGATCCGGTCGTCATTGTTTCCGCCGCCCGCACGCCATTAGGCCGGTTCATGGGCGATCTTTCGCCGTTCAGCGCCCACAAGCTCGGTTCCCATGTGATCGGCGCCGCCGTGGAACGGGCCAAACTGTCGCCGGAACGGATCAACGAAGTCTTCATGGGCTGCGTGTTGCCGGCCGGACAGGGCCAGGCGCCGGCGCGGCAAGCTGCGCGTGGCGCCGGGCTACCCGACGCGACGGGGGCGACGACGATCAATAAGGTCTGCGGCTCCGGCATGAAGGCCACCATGCTTGCGCATGACATCATCAATGCCGGGTCCGCCGAGATCGTCGTCTCCGGCGGCATGGAGAGCATGACGAATGCGCCCTATCTGCTGGCCAAGGCGCGCGGCGGCTATCGCGCCGGGCATGACCGGATCATCGACCACATGCTGATGGACGGGCTCGAGGACGCCTATGAAGCGGGCCGCTCGATGGGTGATTTCGGCGAAGCCACCGCGGAGGCCTATCAGTTCACCCGCGCCGACCAGGACGCCTACGCGATGGAGACGCTGACCCGCGCCCGCAAGGCGGTGGAAGGCGGCGCGTTCAAAGCCGAGATCGTGCCGATCACCGTGACCGAAAAGGCCGGTCCACGCATCATCGGCAATGACGAGATTCCGCTAAAGGTCGATCCTGCGAAAATTCCTGGACTGAAGCCGGCCTTCCGCGCTGGCGGCACCATTACGCCAGCAGCCTCGTCGGCGAATGCCGACGGCGCCGCAGCTCTGATTCTCGCCAAGCGATCGCTCGCCGACCGCGACGGCCTGCCGACCCTGGCCGAGATCAAGGGCCACGCCACCCACAGCCAAGAACCGCAATGGTTCACCACCGCGCCGATCCCGGCGATTCGAAAACTACTCGACAAGGTCGGCTGGAGCGTCGGCGATGTCGACCTGTTCGAGGTCAACGAAGCCTTTGCGGTGGTGGCGATGGCGGCGCAGCGCGATCTCGGAATCCCGCGTGAGAAGCTCAACATCAACGGCGGCGCCTGCGCGCTCGGCCATCCCATCGGCGCGACCGGCGCTCGCCTGATCGTGACCCTGTTGCATGCGCTGGAAGCACATAATCTGAAGCGCGGCGTCGCCGCGCTGTGCATCGGCGGTGGCGAAGCTACTGCCATCGCCGTGGAGCGCATCCTGCACTAGGGTCAGACCTCAATAGATCCGCCATGGAATTGCCGGGCCGAAGGGCGGGAGAACAGAGAATGCGTCCCATGTCCTAAATTGAGGGAAATATGGCATTCCGGACGAACCGCGATCATGCAAGATCGTGTTGGCGAAGCAAAACGAAAAATCCTCACTTAAACTGTCCCACCTCACCGTCATCCGGAATTCCGGCAAGGAACATTCATGATCTCCAATTGGCTGTCGGCAGCCCTCGCCCGTCGCAATATCCATTACGGCTGGGTGATGGTCGGCGTGACCTTTCTCACCGCGCTGATCAGCGCCGGCGCGGTCGGCGCGCCCGGCGTGTTCATCGTGCCGCTGCAAAAGGAGTTCGGCTGGACCACCGCTGAGATTTCCTCCGCGCTCTCGATCCGCTTCATTTTGTTCGGGCTGATGGCTCCGTTCGCCGCGGCACTGCTCAATCGATACGGCCTGCGCAATGTCACGCTGTCGGCCCTGCTGACCGTGGTCTCGGCGCTGGCAGCCTCACTGCTGATGACAAAGGTCTGGCAACTGATGCTGCTATGGGGCGTCGTGGTCGGCATCGGCACCGGCATGACGGCGCTGGTGCTGGGCGCCACCGTCGCGGCGCGCTGGTTTGCGGCACGGCGCGGGCTGGTGGCCGGAATTCTCACCGCCAGTGCTGCCACCGGACAATTGGTGTTCCTGCCGCTGCTCGCCAGCCTGACAGAGCGAATGGGCTGGCGGATGGCGCTGGCGCTGATGTGCGGGATGCTGGGCATCGCGGCTTTCGCGGTGCTGATGGTGATGCGCGACCGGCCCAGCGACGTCGGCTTGCGGCCCTTCGGCGATAAGGGCACGCAGCCGCTGCCTCTGCCGCCTCCGAACACCGCGCCGATCATGGCGGCAGCGCTCGGCACGTTGCGCGAGGCCGCGAAGACGCGGGCGTTCTGGATACTGTTCGCCACCTTCTTCATCTGCGGCGCCTCGACCAATGGCCTGGTCCAGGTACACCTGATTCCGATGTGCCTCGACTTCGGCATTCCGCAGGTGCAGGCCGCCAGCCTGCTCGCCGCCATGGGCGTGTTCGATTTCTTCGGCACCATCATGTCGGGCTGGCTGTCGGACCGCTACGACAACCGCTATCTGCTGTTCTGGTATTACGGCCTGCGCGGGCTGTCGCTGCTGTTTCTGCCGTTCACCAATTTCTCGTTTTACGGCCTGTCGCTGTTTGCGATGTTCTACGGCCTCGACTGGATCGCCACCGTGCCGCCGACGGTGCGGCTCACCGCGCAGCGGTTCGGGCCGGAGCGCGCCAATCTGGTGTTCGGATGGATTTTCGCGGGCCACCAATTGGGCGCCGGCATGGCGGCCTTTGGCGCCGGCCTGTCCCGGACGCAGCTTGCGAGCTATCTGCCGGCGTTCTTTGTGGCCGGCGCGTTGTGCATCGTCGCAGCGGTGATCACACTGGCGATTTCGCGGGCTCCGAAGGTGGTGATGGCGTGAAGGTGGCGAATGGTGAGTAGCGAATAGCGAATGGTACTCGCTATTCGCTATTCGCCACTCGCTTCTTGCTACGGTCTGATCGTCATGTTGGTCGCAGGCCCCGGGGTGCGGATCGGCTCGGCCAGCCGCGCGAATTCGCACAGCAACGAACGGGTCTTGCGCGGGTCGATGATCTCCTCGACCCAGAACCGCTCTGCGGAACGAAACGGCGAGCGCAATTTGTTGAGACGGTCCTCGATCTCCCTTAGTTTGGCTTTGGGATCCTCCGCGGCGTCGATGTCGGCGCGATAGGCCGCCTCGATGCCGCCTTCCAGCGGCAGCGAGCCCCAATAGGCCGATGGCCAGGCATAGCGCAGCGAGAACCGGTCGGCCGGCTGATGCACGACGCCGGCGACACCGAAGGAATTGCGCACGATGATGGTGCACCAGGGCACCGTGGTCTGGTTGACGGCGGCCATGGCCCGCACGCCGTGGCGGATGGTGGCGGCCTTCTCGGCTTCGAGCCCGATCATGAAGCCCGGACAATCCATTAGATAGACCACCGGTAGATGGAAGGTTTCGGCGAAATCCGCGAACCGCACCACCTTCTGGCACGCTTCGGCTGTCCACGACCCGCCATAGTGATAGGGATCGCTGGCGAGCAACAACACCGCGCGGCCTTCCAGCCGGGCGAGCCCGGCAATAATCGAGCGGCCGAAATTTGCGGCCATCTCGAAGAACGAGCCCTTGTCGACGACGGCCTCGATGATCGGGCGCATCTTGTAGACCTGGCGCCGGTTGCGCGGCACCGCCTTCATCAGGGATTCCTCTGCGCGTTCCGGATCGTCGTCGCAGGGAACGGTTGGTGGCAGCTCATAAACCGACGACGGCAAATAGGACAGGAACCGCCTGGCGCAGGCAAAAGCTTCCTCTTCGGTATCGACGGCATGATCGACGCCACCGGCGCGGGTCTGGATGTCGGCGCCGCCAAGCTCCTGCTTGGTGAGATCCTGGCCCAGGCGTTTGACGACGGGCGGACCGGCGACGAACATCGCCGAGCTTTTTGTCATCACTGAATAGTGGCTTGCCGCAAGCCGCGCCGCGCCGAGGCCAGCGACCGAGCCGAGGCCCAGGCCCACCACAGGCACGCGCGCCATATTGGCCGTCGTGTACCAATACCAGCGGGTGCCGCCGATGCCGCCGGGCAGATTGGCCGCGCCCTTGGTTTCGATGGTCTTCACGGAGCCGCCGCCGCCGGAGCCTTCGATCAGCCGGATGATGGGCAGGCGAAAATCATGCGCCATCTCCTCGGCCATCAGCGGCTTGGCGGAGATCGAGGCGTCGGCGGAGCCGCCGCGCACGGTGAAATCGTCGCCGACCACCACCACGGTGCGGCCGTCGATCTTGCCGCGGCCGAACACGCAGTTCGCCGGCGTCAGATTGGTGAGTTCGCCGTTCTCGTCATAATCGGCGATGCCGGAAATCGCGCCGATCTCGTGAAAGCTCTTCTGGTCGACCAGCCCGTCGATACGCTCGCGGACGGTGAGCCGGCCCTGGTCACGCTGCCGCTTGACCTTGTCAACGCCCCCCATCTCGCGCGCGAATGCTTCGCGCCGGGCGAGGTCGTCGAGTTCCGGCTTCCAGTTCATTCGTATCCTCCGTCCTGATGATTTTATTGTTGTTCGTAGGTGGTGCCGGAAGCGGCTTGCCGGGCATGCGATCCCTAAACAGATCTCCGTCGACGCCTTCAAGCATGTTGCCGACCGCGGCGCCCAATTCCAGCAACCGCGGCGCGACCTCATTGTGCAGCCGCTTCTCGTCATACATCGCGGACAGAAGACCGATCGTGACCACCACGAAGGTCTGGTATTGCGGCGACCACAACGGCACCGCGAGGCCGTTGATATGCGGGCTCCACAGGCCGCAGGCGACGACATAGCCGTGTTCGCGCAAAAAGCGGCGGTTGGCCTCGATGCGCGGCCGCAGCAGTTTGGCGCCTTCGGGAATCTCGCGTTCCATTTCCGCAAGCAAGGCGTCCCCGACGTCGGCATCGAGCGCGGCGGTATAGGCGTGACCGGCCGCCGTGCTCGCCATGGCGATGCGGCTGCCGGTGCTCTCGTGCAGACCGAGCGCATTGGCGGCGCGCGCGAACTCGAGATAGACGAGATGAAAACGATCGGGAATCACGAAGCCGACGGTTCCCGGCAACTGTTCGGCGACATCCTGCAGCCGCAGCCGGATCAGGTTGCGCAATTGCAACCCCCGCATCATCGAGGTGCTCATCGCCACCGCGCTCGGGCCGATGCGGTATTTCTGGTCGCGCGGCAGATAGACCAGTTGCCCCATCCGGGTCAGCGTATGGGTCAGGCGCGATACCGTAGATCGCGGCAGACCGCAGCGATTGGCAATTTCCAGATTGCCGAGGCGCGCCTCATGGCCTTCGAAGCAGCGCAAGACGTCGAACGCGCGCGACACCACCTGAATAACGTCACCCTCACCTGCCCGATCGCTAGCGAGCATTCCCTCTTTGCTGAGTCGCTCCGAGCGTCTTCCCATGGGTTTTGTCCATTCATTCCGCACTACGGAATAAAATTCCACTTGCAGACGAGGCTACCTCAGGCAATCTGCCGCCACAACAAAAAGCCGTTCGCGAGGGCAATCGTCCGTCAAACGGTGCCGGGAGAACGGAAATGCCAGACATCAAGATCGTAACCGAGGTGGCCGGGCGCGTCTGCGCGCTTCCCATTGAAATCGGGGCAAGCGTCGGCGATGGCGACGACATTGCATTCGTCGAAGCCATGAAGATGGAAATTCCGGTGGCTTCGCCCGCCGCGGGCAAGCTCAAATCGATCCTGGTTAGCCTCGACGACGTGGTTGCGGAGGGACAGCTCCTCGCTATTCTCGAGACGTGACGCATTTCTGCTGCGCACGGCCTGCCGCATAAAACGCCACCGGCCGGGTTCCGGCGTTTGCCGTTGCGGCGTAAAATCGGCTGGCGCGAACCGCATCGCACGGCAGGACTGCACATGAACAGCTCGCGCTCGGCCCCGCTCCAGAATGAAGCAAGCTGGGCGGCCTCGAAACCGCCTTTGCTGCGGTTCCTCACCAGCTGCCACGCGGATTTCTCCACCGAGAACGGCGGCAATGTCGCCGACTACATCCCCGAACTCGGCAAGGCCGACCCCGATCATTTTGGTATCAGCCTGGTCACCCTCGACGGCCACGTCTACGAGGTCGGCGACTCCAGGATTCCCTTCACGATCCAGTCGATCTCGAAGCCGTTCGTGTTCGCGCTGGCGCTGGACACCCTCGGCGCAGCGCGCGTGGAGAGCGAAATCGGCGTCGAGCCGTCGGGCGATCCCTTCAATTCGATCCGGCTCAATGCCGACAACCATCCGTTCAATCCGATGGTCAATGCCGGCGCGATCGCCTGCTCCGGACTGATCCATCAGGCCAAGGGCGACGGTGCGTTCGAATATATCCGGCAGGCGCTCGGCCGGTTTGCCGGGCGCGAGCTCGATGTCGACGAAGCCGTGTATGCGTCCGAAAGCACGACCGGCGACCGCAACCGCGCCATCGGCTATCTCCTGCGCAACAACACCGTCATCAAGGGGGACGTCGGTGCGGTGCTCGATGTCTATTTCCGGCAATGCTCGATCCTGGTCACGGCGCGCGATATTGCCGTGATGGCGGCGACGCTGGCCAATCGCGGCATCAATCCGGTGACCGGCGAGCAGGTCATGACCCCCTACGCGATCTCGCGGGCGCTGTCGGTCATGACCAGTTCCGGCATGTACGACTACGCCGGCGAATGGATTTATCGCGTCGGCATTCCCGCCAAAAGCGGTGTCGGCGGCGGCATCCTGGCGGCATTGCCGGCGCGGCTCGGACTCGGCAGCTATTCGCCCCGGCTCGACGGCCACGGCAACAGCGTGCGCGGCATCAAGGTCTGCGAGGCGCTGTCGCTGCATTACGACCTGCACATGCTCAACCGCAGCGACGACGCGCGCAACAGCATCATCGCCGACTACAACATCGGCAAGAGCGCGTCGCGGCGCAGCCGGCGTCCGCATGAGCAGAAGATTCTCGCCGCCCATCATCAGGACGTCCGCATCATCGAACTGGTGGGTACGCTGACATTTTCCAATGTCGATTACATCTCGCGCCGGCTTGCGGCCAGGCCGCGCCCGCATTTCATCATTTTCGACCTGCGCCGGGTCGCTGCGATAACGCGCGCCGGCGCCCGCCTGCTCGCCGAGTGTTTCCACGAACTGGCGGCGTTCAATATCACGGTCATCCTGTCCGGCATTAAGCGTTCTTCGCCGCAATGGGAGCCTCTGGGCGAGTGGGTCAAGGGCACCTCGAACTTGCGCAACTACCATCTGCTCGACGACGCCATCGAATGGGCCGAGGACCAGATCGTCTATCGCCACGGCGGCGCCATCGACTCCGTTGAGGTGACCGAGCTGTCCGAGCAGGCGCTGCTGGCGGGACTGACGGCGGAGGAATTGGCGCGGCTCGCCTCACTCGGCACGATCAGGACCTACCAGCCGGGACAACGGATCATCGCTGCCGCGGAGCCCGCGGTGTCGCTGTTCTTTCTCAGAAGCGGGGTCGTGCACGTCAGGCTGCACGGCGGCATCCGGCTCGCGACGCTCACCGCCGGCATGGCGTTCGGAGAAATGGCGCTATTGGAAACCCACCGCTCCGCCGATGTGTTTGCCGATGGTGCTGCCACCGCCCTCGAAGTGCCACTGCGCGACTTTGAGCGCTTTCGCGAGGAGCATCCGCGCACCGGAGAACGGATCATGCGCAACCTCGCGCAACTGCTCGCCGACCGCCTGATCGTCGCCAATACCAAGGTCAATTTGCTGACCGAGAACTAGACCCGAACAAGACCGGTTATGGGTTCCGGCGATTTACGGCCTCTAAAACCATTTCATCCCCGCGCAACTTTTGATACTATCGTCAGTTGCTGCCGGCGGCGTTCGCAGTTTCAAGATGCTGTACCTTATGGACTGGCGGCCGCTACCGGCCCAGGCGTCACGTTCTTGATGGAGCGTAACATGCAGCGGTTCGTGGACTGGACCAGGGATAACTGGGGCATCGTCCTTGTTTTTCTTGCTGCCGTCGCCGGCGGTGTGATTGCCGTGCTCCAAATTCCGGAATCCTTCGCCAAGTTCTACCACGCCTTTGTGCCGGTCTATGAGACCAAGTTGACTCTCGATGGAAGCGGATCCAGCAACGGACCTGTCGTCGTCAACGCCGACCAAGGTCTGTTCGCGTCGGCCCGCGCGACCAGCAATGGCGCGGAATACGACATCTTCCGGTGTAGCTGGCACCTCGATGGGCTTGTGCTCGATGAGCACAATTGCGGTCGGTGGTACCTCAGGCCAGGTGATCCATCCGCCCAGCTGGACCTGTCGAAGGATGTGCATGAGATATCCGTGACGCCCGAACACGGATTTTGGCTTTGGAAACCGCCTGCCAGCGAGCCGAGACAATTCCAGGTGCGGCCCTTCGCAACGCCGAAAGTTGAGATTCGGTCGCCGGATGAACCCACGTTGTATTTGGGTGAAACCGCCAAAATCGTGTATTCCGCTCGCGATCCGAAGGCGCCCGCGCCGTGGCAATGCACATGGCTTCCGGTCGACGCGGGGGCGGTCAAGCCGGCCGATGCCGACAGCTGCATCGGGGAGTACCGCGCGCCCGACCGCCTCAAGAAGCCGCCCGAGCCTTTCGACGTCGACATCTCCGCGGCCGCGGTCATGGGCAAGTGGCCCAACGTCAAGGCCGAGCCCTTGAAGATGCACGTGGTTGCTCCGCAGGAGCACGTCTATCACTACGTCCTGGAAACCTCGACCCGGATGCAGCCACCGCTCTTTGAGGCTGCCCGCAAGCGAATCCTCGACGATCTTGCGGGCCTCAAGGCGCGAAGCGGCTATTTGGGATTGATCAGTTTCGGCGGCCCGGCCGGTTGCATGCTCGGGGAAGCAAGCATTCCGCTCGGGCCCATTGATCTCGACGCCGCGTCTATAACGATTGCCGCATTGGCCACCGGCGCCCCGGACGCGGCGCCGCTGACCGCGGCATGGGCCCGCGCGATCGATGAATACGACCGCTTCAAACGCGACCGAAATCTGCAGGACCCAAGGTATTGGCTGGTGACGCTGGTTGCCGGCAACGACTCGTGCCGCCCAGCTGGTCCCGCCGGTCAGTTGCGGATCTTGAACGGCACGATCGCCGGGAAGAACTTTCAAAACGACTGGAGGCTCAACCGGCTCATTACCTTCACCATCGTCACGAAGGACTTGTCGCTATGGCGGCCCGCGCTCGGTTCGCCCGAATACCGCGACGGGAACGCTATTCTTGTCCTGTCCGACGACGCCGATGTGATTCAATCGGTACTGGATTCCCTTGCCAACCTGAATTCGCCGAGCAAGGCCGAGGTGGATCGTGCGTGCCGAAATCTTGTCACGCGCGTCGCAGCTAATTCCGACGAGCGCGGTCAGGCGCGGATGGCGGCTGTCTGCCAGACGATTTCTCCACGGACACGGTGAACACAGGTCGGTTCTTTCGGTCCACGGTCCCCAAACCCCGTTTGCCGCGGGAGCACTGACCCTGAACTCACCGCTGCACCCTTTCGCCGGGTGTCTGGAGCCCACGCCCAACAATGCGATCGGCTGTTCAAACCACTTCCGTCACCGGCTGCATATCGATCGCGAAGGTTTCCAGGAACTTGGACGTCATGATGTAGAAGCCGACCGAGAGCTGCAATTCGATCAACGCCGCCGGCGTCAGTTTGGCCGCAATGGCGTTGAACGTCGCATCGGTCGGACGGCGGAGCGCGACGATTTCATCGGTGAAGGCGAGCGCCGCACGCTGCACGTCGTTGAAGCAGGTGGCGGATTTCCAGTCCTCGAGTGCGGCGTTTTGTTCGTCGGTGACGCCCGCATTCTTGCCGATGCGCTTGTGCGCCACCACCTCGTAAGGCGCCTCGCAGAGAATTCCGGTGCGCGTGATCGCCAGTTCGCGCACCATCGGATCCAGTTCGCCCTTGTGGCGGATCGCGCCGCCGAGCCGGCAATATTGTTCGAAATAGCTCGGCGAGTGCGCCATCATCCGGAAAATATTGGCGTTGCGGTTCTTGCCCAGGATTTCACGGGTGCGTTCGCTGGATTTCGAAGTATCGCAATAGTCGATGCGGGCCATGCTTCACCTTCGGTTTTGCGATGCCGGTCGCGAGTTATTTTTTATCGAACGGCGGGTTCCGTTCGAAACAGTATCGGGCGGATGTCGCGGGATCAACAGCTTGCGCCGCCTGGCAAAAATCAACCGCGCCGTCGAACACCAACAGGTTGGGCTGGAATTCGTCAGAGCTGCCGCTCACAAATCTGGTCACGCGCGAGTCAAATTGCCGCCGCATTACTGTTTGACCTTCGCATAGTCGATATTCGCTGAGTGGGGACTCAAATTATCAAATCAAGCGAATACTCGTCGCGGGGTGTTCCGAGAAAAAAATAGTCGAGCCATCCGGCCTTCGCGGGCAACGATGACTCGCGCCCAAGTCTAGGGAGAACGGCATGAAGGAAGCCACCAAAAGGGCGGCCTCGGAAGTGCTCGCGCAAATGCTGGCGGTGGCGGCAATGCTCGTCATCGCCAGCATCATGTTTTACTCGCGGTGACATCGTCATCACGGTGGCGTCATCCCTGAAACACCACTGCGTCCACCACCGCGCAGCCCTTGCCGGCGCTGTCGAGCAGTACCGGATTGAGATCCAGGCTCATCACCTTGGCCGCGGGATCCAGCATCAGTTCGCCGATTTCAACGACGGCGTCGCAGATTGCATCGACATCCATCGGCGGCTCGCCGCGCACGCCTGCGAATAATGCCGCGATCCGCAGTTTTCCAAGTACCTCCCTGACATCATCTTTCGAGAATGGCGGCAGCAACAACGCAGTATCGCGAAAAATCTCGACATATTTTCCGCCGTCACCGACCGCCACCACCGGGCCGAAAACGGGATCGCGATGCGCGCCGATCATGATTTCGCGCCGTCCGCCCGCCATCGCCGCAATGATAACGCCGTCGAACCGGGCGCCGTGCTTGCGGATGATGCCTTCCATCTGCGCCCAGACCTCGCCGGCTTCCTCGCGGGTCCTGACCCCGAGCTTCACCAGTCCAAGCTCGGACTTGTGCGCGATATCGGCCGAGCATCCCTTGACCACGACCGGCCCGCCAATCGCCTCGAACGCCGCGATCGCTTCGGCGCGCGAGCGGCACAGCCGGTGCGCCACCACGGGAATGCCGCGCGCGGCCAGCAACGCCAGGCTATCGGCCTCGTTGAGCATCGTTGTCGCGGCGGACGAAGTCGTCGCCGGCGCTTTGGCGGCCCGTTGCGCCTTGCGCGCCAGCGTGCGCGCCATCAGTTCGCGATGGGCCAGGAACTGATGCAGCGCGGAGACGGCCTCGGTCTCGGTCGGAAATACCGACAGGCCTTCGGACGAAAACTGATCGGCGACGCTGCGCTGCGTTGCCGCGATCACCAGCGGCTTTCCGGTCTGCTCGCCGAAGGCCGCGGAGTCCCGCGCGAACGCCTCGACGTCATAGCCGGGACCGGCGACGGGAACGCCGATCAGGAACGCGTCGGCCGCCGGGTCTTCCGCGATCACAGGCAGAATGTCGCCGAACAGCCGGCCGTTGGACAGCAGCGCGGCGGTGAGGTCGATCGGATTGGTGGTGGTGGCAAAACTCGGCAGGATGCACTTCAGCTTTTTGTCGGTCTCCGGTGAAAGCTTTGCCATGGGCATGCCGACCGCGGTCGCGGCGTCGGCGGTCAAGACACAGACCGCGCCGGAATTGCTGATTGCTACCAGCCGCCTTCCCCTGGGCTTCCAGCCCTTGAGGTAAAGCTCGGCCGCCTCGACGAGGCCGCGCATATCCGGGGCGCGCCAGATGCAGTGATGTTCGAAGAATGCATCGACCACGCGGTCCTCGTTGGCGAGCGCGCCGGTATGCGATTGCGCGGCCTGGCGGCCGGCTTCGGAGCGGCCGGATTTCAGGGCGATCACCGGCAGGTCGCGATCGAGTGCTACGGCCGCGAGTTCTTCCAGATATTTTTTCTCGGGGATGCTCTCGAGATAAAGGAGCAGCAGTTTTACTTCGGGATCCTCGGCGACGGCCACCGCGAGTTCGCCGACCGAAATATCCGCATCGTTGCCGGTGGCATGGGTGTGGCGAACGCCGATGCCGCGCTGGCGCAGGAAGCCGACCGGCACCGTCGACAGTGCACCGCTCTGGCTCAGCATGGCCACGTGGCCCTCGGCGCGGTCCATGTCCATGAACATGGTCGAAAAACTCGCAATCGCGCCGGTGCCGAAATTGGCGAGGCCTTGCGAATTCGGCCCGACGATGCGCATGCCGGTCTTGTGCGCGGCCTCGACCATGCGCCGCTCCTTGGCCTTGCCGGCGACCGCATCGACCTCGCCGAAGCCGGACGCCATCACCACCGCCACCTTGACGCCATGCGCCGCGCAATCCTCCACCGCGCCGATGGCGTTGTCGCCAGCGACCGCGACGATCACCATTTCCGGCGCCTCCGGCAAATCCGCGAGGCTCTTGTAGCAAGTGTAACCCTGCACCTCGGTGCGCGATGGATTGATCGGGAAGATCTTGCCCTTGAAACCGAACTTGTCGAGGTAATGCACCGGCCGGCCGCCGACCTTGTTGGGATTTTCCGACGCGCCGATGATGGCGACGGAACGCGGATCGAGGGCGGCCTTGAGACGGCTCATGGTTTGGTCCTTGCGAAATGGGGAACGAGGCGGCCGGCGAACCGCGCAAATCGCGCGGTGACCTTGTCGCCGATGGAAAGATCGTTGTCGCCATGGGCCATCATGCGAAAGCCTTCTGACGTGTCGACGAGAACGATGTTGTAGGGAACGTGCGCGCGGGTTTCCGGCGTGGCGGCGCGGCATACCAGCGACGTGGCGTAAACGGTGCCCTCGCCGCTGGCGCGCTTGTCGGCCGGGCCAGGCGCGCCGCATACGCAGCAGAAGCTGCGGCGGAAATACTGCAGGCTGCCGCAGGTCGCGCAGGACTGATAGACGATCGCTTCTTCGCCGGCGGTCCAGTCCGCCATGTCGCTGCCGCTCATCGCACCCGCTCCAGGAACATGCTGACATGGGATGACAACACGCCGCCGTCGCCATGCAGCAGCGCGATCGAGGCATCGCGCACCTGCCGTTTTCCGGCGCGCCCCGTCATCTGCAGATGGGTTTCGACCAGATGCGCCATCGCGCCGCCGACGCCGCAATGGCCGTAACTCAGAAGACCGCCATGGGTGTTGAGCGGCATCGCGCCGTCGCGGTTGAAATACCCCGATCGCACCCGCGCTGCCGCTTCGCCGCGCCCGGCAAGCCCAAGGTCCTCCAGCAGCATTGCGAGCGTGATGGTAAAACTGTCGTAGATCGCGGCGTAGCGCACGTCCGAGATATCGATGCCGCATGCGGCCTTCGCCCGCGCGACCGCGATCTCGGCGCCGAGTTCGCTTAAAGCGGGCGCTGCCGTGACATGCTGATGGGTATGCGCCTGCGCGCAGCCGGCGACGCGCACGCCGGTCTCGCCGGTACGCTCGCGGCTGACGACGAACGCCGCGCCGCCGTCCGAGACCGGGCAGCAATCCAGCAGTTTCAGGGGCAGCGCCACCGGCTTCGAGGCCATCACATCGGCCACCGTGATGGCATCGTGAAACTGCGCGCCGGGATGCGTCAGCGCGTGGCTCCGCATCAGCACCGCGAACTCGGCGAGGTCTTCCTGCGTCACGCCGTATTCGTGCATGTAGCGCGAGGCGACCAGGCCATAATAGGCCGGAATGGTCGGCCCCAACGGCACTTCGTAGTCGGGATGTCCGACCTGCGCCAGCGCCAGGATCGAGGTGTCGCGGCTCTGGCCGGTGAGCCGGTTCTCGCCTGCCACCACCAGCACATGTTTCGCCACACCGGCTTCGACCAGATGATGCGCGAGCATGGTCATCGCCAGACCGGTGGCGCCGCCGACCTGCACCGCGTGCGCGTAAGCCGGACGAATGCCGAAATGCTCGGAGAACACGGTCGCCAGCATGATGTGCGGCGCGACCGTGGAGTAGCCGCAGAGGACGCCGTCGATCTCGGCGCGTTTCAGCCCGGCATCTGATATCGCGAATTCCGCCGCCTTGCTCATGAGGTCGAGCGAGGAAGAGCCTTCGTGTTTGCCGTATGCGGTGATACCGACGCCGGTGATGAAGCTCATGGGCGCACCATTTCGAACTCCATCCACGTCATTCCGGGGCGCATCGACGATGCGAACCTCAGATGTGCATTGCACATCGGGGAATCCTTGGATTCCGGGTCTGCGCCAAGCGGCGCATCCCGGAACGACGATGGAGTTAGTGCGACTGCGGTGATGAAGCTCATGCGAGTGCTACTTCGATTGTGTTCGTCATTCCGGGATGGTCCGAAGGACCAGACCCGGAATCTCGAGATTCCGGGCCCGCGCCAAGCGGCGCGTCCCGGAATGACGGCTGAGAAATTTTGGCCATCAATACGACTTCGGCAGGCCCAGCACCTTCTCGGCGATAAAACTGAGAATGAGCTGCGGGCTGATCGGGGCGATGCGCGGGATCAGGGATTCCCGCAGGTAACGCTCGACGTGATACTCCTTGGCATAGCCAAAACCGCCGTGAGTCATGACGGCCTGCTCACAGGCCTGAAAGCCCGCCTCGCCGGCGAGGTATTTCGCGGCATTCGCCGCCGGGCCGCACGGCAGGCCCTGATCGTATTGCCAGCCGGCCGACAGCGTCATCAGCCAGGCCGCCTCCAACTCCATCCAGTTCTTCGCCAGCGGATGCTGAATCGCCTGGTTCTTGCCGATGGGACGGTTGAACACGTTACGCTCTTTGGCATAGGCCGCGGCGCGCGATAGCGCGAGCTTGCCGAGTCCGACCGCTTCGGCGGCAATCAGGATTCGCTCCGGGTTCATGCCGTGCAAAATGTATTCGAAACCGCGACCTTCCTCGCCGAGGCGATCTTCGAGCGGAATTTCAAAATTCTCAATGAACAATTCGTTGGAGTCGACCGCCTTGCGGCCCATCTTCTCGATCTCGTGCACGGCGATGCGGCTACGGTCGAAATCGGTATAGAACAGGCTCAAGCCGTGGGTCGGTTTTTTCACCTCTTCCAGCGGCGTGGTGCGTGCCAGCAGCAGAATCTTCTCGGCAACCTGCGCGGTGGAGATCCAGACCTTCTGGCCGTTGACGACGTATTTGTCGCCGCTGCGGACCGCCCGGGTTTTCAGTTGCGTGGTGTTCAGCCCGGTATTCGGTTCGGTGACAGCAAAGCAAGCCTTCTGCGTGCCATCGACGATCGGCGGCAGCATCCGCCGGCACTGCTCCTCAGTGCCGAACACCACAACCGGATTGAGCCCGAACACATTCATGTGGACGGCGGAGGCGCCGGACATGCCGGCGCCGGATTCCGCGATCGTGCGCATCATGATGGCGGCATCTGATATGCCGAGGCCCGAGCCGCCATGGGCCTCGGGAATGCAGATGCCGAGCCAGCCGGCATCGGCCAGCGCCTTGTGGAAATCGGCCGGGAAACCGCCCTCCTTGTCCTTCTTCAGCCAATAGGCATCGTCGAACCGCGCGCAGACTTTTGCTATGGCGTCGCGGATCGATTCCTGGTTGGCGGTCAGCGCAAAATCCATGCGTCTCAATCCCGTGGCGTGTCGGCGGCTCTGGTGACGCCATCGCGCACCAATGCGGCAATTTCGTCGGCGGAGAAGCCGGCTTGCTGCAAAATTTCCACGCCGTTCTCGCCGAGGCAAGGCGCCAAGCGCTCCGGCTCCACCGGTGTCTCCGACCAGGTGGCCGCCACCTTCATGTTGCGGATCGGACCTTCGGTCGGATGATTCACGACCGGAAAGAAATCGGTCGCGATCAAATGCGGGTCCTGCAACATGCTCTCGAGATCATGCATCGGCATGACCGGCACGTCGGCCTTGTTGAGCAGTTCGGTCCATTCGGCGGTGGTGCGGGTCTCGAAGATGCGGGCGAGTTCGGCATAAACAGCGTCGATATTGACGGCGCGCCCGGCAAACGTTGCGAATTTGGGATCGTTGCGCAGGTCGTCGCGGCCGGTGGCTTTGAAGAAATTCTCCCACTGCTTGTCGTTGTAGACGATCACGCAGATATAGCCGTCGGAGGTTTTGTATGGCCGGCGGTCGCGCGACAGATGGCGCGCATAGCCGCCCTTGTCGAGCGGCGGCTCGTAGGTCAGACCGCCCAGATGGTCCCCCATGACAAAACTCGCCATGGTCTCGAACATCGGGATATCCACCCGCTGGCCGCGCCCGGTGCGGTCGCGATGCACCAGGCTGGCGCAGATCGCGCCGACGGCAGTCAGCCCGACGATGCGGTCGACCAGCGCATTCGGCACATAGCGCGGCACGCCGTCGCCGGTCTGCGCCATCAGCGCCGGAAGCGCGGTCGCGCCCTGTATCAGGTCGTCATAGGCGGGTTTTGTCGCGTAAGGTCCGTCCTGACCAAAACCAAATACCCCGGCATAGATCAAACGCGGATTGATTTTCGAGACCACGTCGTAGCCGAGCTGCAGCCGCGCCATCGCCTGCGGCCGCACGTTGTAGACCAGCACATCCGCCGATGCGATCAGCCGCAGCACCACGTCGCGCCCGGCCGGCTTTTTCAGATCGAGGCAGATAGAGCGCTTGCTGCGGTTGGTGTTGAGGAACACCGGACCCATGCCGGCATGGCGGGTCGGGCCGATCAGCCGCGTCACGTCGCCGTCAAGCGTTTCGACCTTGATGACGTCGGCGCCGTAATCGCCGAGCATCTGGGTGGCATAGGGCCCCATCAGCACGGTCGTCATGTCGATGACCTTGACGCCCTCCAGCGGTCCCATGGATTTGTTCGCTCCCGAGATGTGCGTGTGGCGCATCGCCTTTGTTTCTCCGGCCTAGTAACGGCAGCGGGCCGGCAAGATCAAGGGTTGGCGGGCGTATGGGGGTATGCGCGGGCTTCTTGATGCGTTCCCCGGACGCTGCGCAGCACCATGAGCGTGTACACGCGCGTCTTTCGACGCGCTATGGTGGTGCGCTGCTGATCCGGGGTCCATACCTTGCCTCTTTGGGCCCCGGCTCTGCGGCGCAGCGTACCGGACGATGCTTCGCATCGCCGGGAGAACGCTGCACCGCGTCCGGGACACGAAACATGCTTCACGCGCATTCGCGCCCATTATCTAACAGACAATTCTTGATGCGTTCCCCGGACGCTGCGCAGCACCATAAGCGCGTACACGCGCGTCTTTCGACGCGCTATGGTGGTGCGCTGCTGATCCGGGGTCCATACCTCGCCTCTTTGGGTCCCGGCTCTGCGGCGCAACGTGCCGGACGATGCTTCGCATCGCCGGGAGAACGCTGCACCGCGTCCGGGACACGAGACATGCTTCACCCGCATTCCCGCCCATTATCTAACAGACAATTCCACACGCGGTTTCGCATTCTCGCGGCGCGATGCGTCCGAGGCGTGCATGAATTTTCCGCCCTTAAGAAAAGAGGGCGTGGGGAATGCCGGGCGCCCGATGCACCCGCAGATGGAGTAACGGGCCTTCCAAGCAAGCCGCGCTAGCTACGGCGCTGTTTGAAGCGCGCGTCGCGCGGCTTGCTTGGAAGCCAGGCGGTCGTCCCTCACACTGATGGTATGACGGAGTCGAGGACAGGCCTCGCTCCAAGCACCAAGGAGAGACGATCATGGATTATTATGCCGGAATTGACGTGTCGTTGGAATACTCGAGTGTGTGCGTGGTCGACGGGAGCGGCAAGATTGTCCGGGAGACCAAAGTGGCAAGCGAGCCGGAAGCGCTGATCAACTGGTTCGGTTCGCTCGGGCTTGGGCTCGCCAGGATCGGACTTGAGGCCGGGCCGTTGTCGCAATGGCTCTATGCGGCCATGAAGCAGACTGGTCTGGCGGTCGAGCTTTTGGAGACACGGCACGTGAGCGATGCCTTCAAGGCGATGCCGGTGAAGTCGGACCGCAACGACGCACGCAACATCGCGCAACTGATGCGGCTCGGCTGGTTCCGGCCGGTACACTGCAAGTCGATCACGGCACAGGAGATCCGCGCGATGCTGACGGCACGCAAGCTGGTGCAAAGCAAGCTCCTGGACCTTGAGAACAGCCTGCGCGGGATATTGCGCGGCTTCGGGCTGAAGGTCGGCAAGACAACACGGACCAACTTTGCCGGACGGATCGAAGAGCTGGTGAAGGGGCATCCCAACCTTCAGACGATCATAGAGGCGCTGCTTCGGGCGCGGGCCGTTCTGCTTGCAGAGTTCAATGGTTTTGAGAAGCGCGTGCGGGCAATGTCGCGCCTTCATGAGAAGGCCAGGCTCCTGATGTCAACACCGGCGGTGGGGCCGATCGTCTCGCTCACCTTTGCCTGCGCGATCGATGATCCCTCCCGCTTCACGTCATCGGAGCGGGCGGGCCCGCATTTCGGTTTGACCCCGAAGAAGTATCAGTCCGGCGAGACCGACTACACCGGCCGCATCAGCAAGCACGGTGACGCCTCGGTGCGCGAGGCGCTTTACGAGGCCGCCCACATCATGCTGACAAAGCCGGTCAAGGGTTGCTCGGAACTCAAAAGCTGGGCAATGCGGATCGCCCGGCGCGCTGGCACTAACAAGGCCAAGGTGGCGCTGGCGCGCAAGCTCGCCGTGATCATGCTCCGCATGCTCAAGGATAATGTGCCGTTCAATCCGGCTGCCAAGGCAGCAACGGCCTAAAAACAGGGAGGACGAACCGGTTTTCGGGCGGGCCACCACACCGGCCTCTCCCCGAAGCGAAGTCCCTTCGCCGGGACGAAGGACCAGGCCAGGCCGTCACACGGGTTGTCGACGCATCCAATCATGTGATCACGCTTTCCGCAGATCGGCCGGCCTGTTCCTCTCATGAACCCCATCAGGCGACGGCCCTGCGCCGATCCCGAACAGAAGCAAGTGCCCGGCAAGTGGATAAAGCAAAAAGGGATTGACTAACCCACGCCCGTTACAGAAGCCTCGTGTGCGCTATTGGTAGTAAGTATGCACACGAGTATTCACAGCGAGTCACCGGAAATCACCCGACATTCCCGCACGCAATGGTTTACGGCTTATTCCGTGCTCTCCCCGGTGATCGGCTTTCTTGCCACCGTCATCAGCGGTTGTCCGCCAACTTGACACCAGCGTCGGGGTGTCAGGACCACACGTCTATATTTTGGTATTCGGTGAAACACGCCGAAGCTAAGAAAACCCTTTAAAACAAGCGCTTTTCGACTAGCCTGCTGCAGGCTGTTTCTGCGGGTTTCGCCAAATCTAGGGCCGGGCCCTTTTCCGCAAGCCCAGCCCCACTGGTCCCAAACCCTTTAGGAGCCGCAATGAATACTATCATCACCGAGCCCGCCACCAAGCGCATGCGCAATGGCAGCGTCATCCTGACCGACCGCATGTGCGAGAAGCGGGTCGCCAAGCGGGTGAAGTTCTACGACCGCAAATGCACCGGCCTCTACGTCAGCATCACCACGGCTGGCGTGGCAACCTTTTCCTTCAAGTTCACCGACCCGGCGACCGGCAAGCAGCGCACCGGCTGGCTTGGCGTCTATAACCCCGAGACCTTCACGGTCGAGGATGCCCGCAGCAAGGTCTATGGCCTCAAGGGCATGGGCGGCGACACGCTGGCTGAGACTTTCCGCGAGCACAAGGCCGAGAAGGCGAAGCGGGGCAAGACTGTTGACGAGGTCATCGAGGAGCGGATCGAGTGGATGAAAACGCTGGTCCGCAAGCCGGATGGCGAGATGCGGCCCCGGATCGAAACGTGGGGCAACGTTGCCAGCCATCTGCGGCGCTTCATCAGCCCCCGGCTCGGCAAGAAGCTCGCGGGCGAGGTCACCAAGCACGACATCGCAACGCTGTCGAACGATCTCGTTGCAGGCAAGCTCGGCGTTCCGTCGGTAGCCAACGCCCGCCACATGCGGCGCGCCGCCTCGGGCCTATTCAACTGGGCGGCGGAAGCTGGCCGCGACTATGTGACCGCCAGCCCTTGCATCAACCTGCCCAAGCTCGACCCGGAGCATCCGCGCACGCGCGTTCTCTCCGAGGACGAGATCAGGATTTTCTGGCACGGCCTCGACCGGACCGACCTGCCTTGGGATCGCAAAACCCGCCTCGCGCTCAAGTTCGAACTGGTTACCATGCTGCGGTCCGGCGAGTTGCTCGCCGCGAACCGCAACGAACTGTTCGATCTCGATGGCGACAATCCGCGCTTTGACGTGCCGCTGAAACGGGTCAAGAAGCGGCGTGTAATCCAACAGCCGCTTTCCGATCTGGCAGTGGACATCATTAAGGAGGCGCTGATCAGCGACGAGCAGCAATTCGTGTTTGCAAGCCCAGTTGGCGATCAGCCGATGAACCGCAAGGTGATGGCAACCGCGCTGCGCGGCACGAAGGTCAAGGGCAAGGTGAAGACTCCCGGCATCTGCGCGCTGCTCGGTCTACGACCGTTCACGCCGCACGATCTGCGCCGGACGGCCGCGACCTTGGCCGGTGATCTCGGCTTTGATGATGCGTGGATCGCGAAGTGTCTCGATCATGCGGCGAGCAAGAAGCAGGAGCAGATCGTGCCTTCCGTCACCGGCAAGGTCTACAATCACTCAAAGCGGATGAAGGAAAAGCGCGCGGTGCTGGAGGGCGTCGCGGCGGAGTTGCGGCGGATCATCGGCGAGCCCGCAGAAACCGAACTGCGTCTGGTCGCCTGACCGTCAGCCCGATCCCGTCCCGGATCGGGCTTTTCTTTTGAAACAGGCTGAAACGCGCCATTTGGCCGCTGGTGCGTTTACCGGGCGCGCGGGGAAATGGTCCGGGGGCCTTTGGGTAAGCGTGACTCTGGCTGCTGCCCTGTATCCCGCCCTTACACAGCTTGCGCGGTCTACCCGCTTGCGGTTGAATGAAGCAATGAGGGGCGGGGCTGTTCTAGTTCTTTTGGGGATCACGACGCTTGGGGCCTATTCGGTAGGCCGCCAGAGCGCGCCCGCGACCCATGCGCCAGTCCCGGCCATCAAGTCGCCGTCCGCGTTGGCGCAGCCAGTGGCCTTTATCGGCCCGGCAGCGCAGGCACCCGCACCAGCCCCAGCCCCAAACGCTTCCAGCGGTCCAACGCCTTCCACCAAGGCCGGATTGCCCGACAAACCTGCCGCGCCTGACACCAAGCGAAAGGTCGAGACCGTCCTGACCGCCGCCGCCATCGCGGCCATCATCGTGCAGGCGAGCCGGGATCAGTATCACGCAAGTGGCAGGCCCTGTGCCTGCCCGGATGACTCCGCGCGGAATGGCAGCGCGTGCGGCGGGCGCAGCGCGTATTCCCGACCGGGCGGTGCATCACCGCTTTGCTATCCGAGTGACGTTCCTGCGGCGATGATTGAGTCGTATAGGCAGAGGCAGGCGTCTCGGTGACGCTAAAATCCGAGGGAAGGTATGAAATTGGTTTTGCTACTAGGCTATCTGCAATCGGTCTTTTCAATCAAGCGCTGAGTAATGCTTGGCCCTGCCCAAAGAAGTAATCACAGAATAGTTCGCTCGATGAGCCGCTGCCTCAAAGCGTCAGCGGTGTCGAGTAATTGCAAGGGCAGCAAATGTTAAGCGAACCTGTCATCAAGCGATTGACGCTCTCTCGTCACTTATTCGAGATGGCCTTACGTAACGCTCGTCAACAACAAGAGGCCGCTGACGCGGCCGCCGTAAACCTTTTGCAAGACGCCATTGAAATCTTCTTTTTGGCTGCCTTTGATTTCCTAAATATTGCGGTGGCTCACAGGACGGAATTTCCTCAATATCTGGACAAACTGAGCGACAACGTCGGGGGCGACCTTCCCTTTCGTCGCAGGCTGCTCGAAATAAATCGAGTAAGAGTTCACTCGAAACACGAAGGCATTCCTCCAAACAGAAAAGAAGTCGATGGCTATGTCACCGATGCACGCAAGTTTCTTGAGCAAATGTGCGAGAAAGTCTTACAAGTCGATTACTGGACCATCAGCCTTGTTGCATTGCTCGATGACGACGAACCCAAGCAACTTTTGCGGGCTGCTGAGAAGGCCTTCAAGGCTGGCGAGTACGTAGAATGTTTAGTGGAATGCCGAAAAGCCTTTTTCGTCTCTTTTGAAAGCGCCTATGACACTCAGAAAGATTTGAAAGGGCTGGGGATACTATCTGGGAGCCAAGCTCCATATTATGCCCGTGATAAAGATTATATCAAAAAAAATGTTAAGGAGCATTTTGATTACATCGTGCTTGATCATAAAAACATCGACGCAGATTTGATGAAAGAGGGGATCGAAAACACCACCTTTTGGAATATTTGGAGGCTTACTCCACAAGTTTACAGGCACGATAAAAATGATCCTTGGATCGTCCAGCATCATCCGGCGAAGCAGGCGGCGGAAGGATTAGGTGACAGAGCAGCTCACGTTTTGTCCAGTATGGTTTCAATATTGCTCGCGAGACAAGACTGCCGTCGCATGGCTAAATACATTGATGACTCAACCTATTCCGACTTAAAGGTGAAGGAGGGGACGGCGATCTATTCGAAAGCCGACAAAAGCGGTGACAAAGAAGGAGTGCTTCCCAAAGGAGCTGAAACCATTGGAGTGGACTACGCGACACAAGGATTGAATGACAAGGAAATTTATTGGAGCGTCTTTTACTTTGATAGAGGGCCGCCGATGGTGATGATGTCGGGTTACGTTCTCGAAGAGGATCTCATTTTTGAGTAAGTTGTGTTCACGCCGTGACGTTCGCGGCGCGAAGCAAACCCCGTCGAGGCCGCCATCTGCTCTATGTTTTCCAGACGACCGCGCCCAACGCGAATTGTCGAGCCGATCCACCCGAAGGATCCTGACCACCGATGAGGAGCGCGACGTTTGGATGCGCGCGCCGTGGGATGAGGCGAAGGCGCTGCAACGGCCGCTGCCGGATGACGCGCTCAAGATCGTTGCCCGTGGTGCCGACAAGGAAAATCGGGCGGCGTAGCGAACATCTAACACCTTGGGATGACTATCGGCTTGGTTCTATGAATGTCACCGTTTGATCTCCATGGAATTGAAGGAGACCAAATGATAATGCGACAGTCTGAGGTGACCTGTCCCAAATGCCACAGCGGTTATCGCCGCATTGAGCTGGTGTCCCGAAAGGGCTGGAAGGGCGAGTTTCATTGCGTATCCTGTGATCAGGTTCTCGAAGTTTTCGATGGCTCAACCTATGTAGCCATCCGACTTACAGTCCGACCTGAAAAGCTGTTCGAGTGAGCAACAGCGTGGGCAAAGGACTTGCAGGCCTCTCAGGCCGCTGATCCGAAAGTCCCAGCCCTACGCCGAGAAGATCGCGCATCGCGGCATCTGGTCGAGCGTTGCTGGCAGAGATCGAATACCGGGCGAAATCGGCCGAAGGCAAAGTACGCCACCCGTTCTTCAAAGGCATCCGAGAGGATTTGTGATGACAGACGGATCGAGAAGGATGGTCTGGATTTACGTCGATACCAACCACTATGTCGGCCATCCCGATCATCTCAAGGTTTTCGCAAACCCGGAACTCGCCGATGAGTGGTTCAAGGAGAACGACCCGGAAGGCGTGGTCTTTGGATATGAGGTCATTGAATGATTGCGATTGCCCGCTCTAAGGGTGCGATATTCGATAGTTGGTCCGCCGCGATACGCGGGCCGATAGTTGTGCTTCCCTGAGCCGCTCGCGTAGTCGGTCCAATTCGCGCAACTGAGCACGTAGTCGGTCCAATTCGCGTAACTGAGCAAGTAGTCGGTCCAATTCGCGTATCTGAGCAATGAGTGTATCTGTCGTGTGGGTGACGGCTGCAATACGTCGAAGAGAACTCATCTGAGACCTCCAACTAACTAAAAAAATGGACGCTACAAACTACAGGGTTGCCCTATGTCATCGTGGTGGAACTTAATGTTCAAATTAGGCCACGCAACAGACTGAGATTAAATGTCCGGCATGCGATGGTACCGGATTTCCAACGGTCACGCAGCCAGTGGAGCCGGATCGCAAAATCTACCCTGCACCGTGCAAGAAATGCGGTGGTAAGGGGCGCATAACAGAGGCCGCCAACTGAGGCGGCCGTCACATAAAAGCGATAATAAAAACCTACATCAGCTTCACGCATTCGGCGGTTCTAGTGAAAGCTCCGCTATGGACAGTCACCGCTCCAAGCTCAACGGTACTGTGTTCGGCATGCATGATTGGCCTGACTGTGTGCGGGGCCAAGCGGCCCTGTATCGGAACCTTGCCGAGGAGGCCGACGATCCTGTCGTCAAGCACGAGCTGCTTGCGTTGGCGTTCGTTTGTGAAGAGGTCGCCGATAACATCGAAGATCATCTGAGGGGCGGGGAAGACCAAGCGCCGCGTGGCCCGTCGTCAAGGCTCTCATGAAAGAGGCCGCCAACTGAGGCGGCCTTACTCTCTCAAGTCATTCGTCTTGCGCAAGTCTAGCTTGCCTTCATTCACTGTTGCCACAAACCCTTTTCTTTCCAGCCATAGAAGCCCCATCGCCAATTGCCGTAAGTTATTCCTGGCATGTCCGATGGGCAGTTTTCGTGCGCGGCGGAGCGCATCGGCGGCGTGGCGTCTGATAAGTGAGACAGGTTTGCTGGTCTGCTGATCCATGGCGGATTGCCCAAGTCCGCATACGACAATTTCGAAATATTAAATCCCGATTAACTAATTTGTCTGTCCGCCATCCGACACCAAAATCAAATTAGGCCACCTCTGTTCTCAAACCGGCCGGTACTGGCCGAAATAGGCCACTCGCAAATGCAAAACAGGCCAGTGAACAGCGCAACACCAATGTTGCAAGCCGGACAGACGGGGCCGGAATTGGGGGTTTAGACTGAATGCGTGGCCGGGTCGCCGGGATGCCGCCCGTCCATAAAGGGCGGCCCCAGCAATTGCTGCGGGAGCGGTTGCAATGACGCATCGATCCCACGAGATCCCGCAGGACCTCCGTAATCTCGTCCGCGTCGTCACAGCTTGCACATTAGGCCTCTGGGCATTTGCAGCAGTCTTGCTGATTGGGGTCTTTATGTTTTTGTGATCGAGGGCCTGCCCGTGCGGTCGACTTTTTTTGGCGCGCCCGGCAGCGCGAGACACGATGACGGGGTACTGGCCGAAATAAGTGTCTTTGAAAGAGGCCGCCAACTGAGGCGGCCTTACTCCCGTTTGTCGGACTTCATGGCTCGCTCAACTTCGTCGGCGAGCAGAGTGAGGTGCTGATGTAGCCGGTCGAACATTTCGCGCTTGGTGGAGTTGGTCGCCACATCGCGGATTAGCGCGGCCTCTCCGAAGCTTTTCGATTGAGGCTTGATAGTCCTTCACGGTCGTTCAACCCGATTTGCTGGTGGGCTCGAAACAGCCCATTACTTCCGGCGTTTCTCAACTGACATCGCCAGCTTAATCCATTCCTTGGCGACTCGAAGCCACGCTTCCTTGTCGAGTGGGCTGACCGCCTTGGCGTGGCGGCGCAGTGTACGATCAATCCGCTCGCGCCGCAATTTGTCATGTGCGGTATCGTACAGACAATGGCGCACGGAAGGTCTACAATGAGCAATTGGGGATTTTGCGGACGACGAGGCTGCCAACTGAGGCGGCCTGAGTGATCAAAGATGAAAAAGCCATCTCCGCAGCAGACTGAGATTAAATGTCCGGCATGCGGTGGTACTGGATTTCCAACGGTCACGCAGCCAGTGCAGCCGGATCGCAAAGTCTACCCTGCACCGTGCAAGAAATGCGGTGGTAAGGGGCGCATAACAGAGGCCGCCAACTGAGGCGGCCTTACTCTGGTTTGCGGCTCAGTCGGATCACGAAACGCAACCCGTTCCAAAGCTCGACGTCGCGCCCATTGACGAGGTGCTTGGCCTTCTCTATCGCCTCGGCGTCATCAGCGCAGACTAGCGAGTAAAACCCAATAAAATTCTCGTCGTGCCCGACGGTGTAGGCTCTGTACTCTGCCACTGCAAAAGTCCCCTGACGGATGCCCGACGACAGCGGGTGCGAAAATAAATTCCGTCCGATAGCCGACATAAATCCAATTGGGCCACTGCGAAATTCAAATTAGGCCACTAGGTCTGCAAATTAAACAAACAATCGTCTTCGTGATATCGCGAAGACGACTTTTTGGAGGTACCAATGACACAATACCTTTCTACCGAACAACCACTGTTCCTCGACTTCGAATGCAAGGAAGGTGGTTCATTGGAGTAAATATGATGGACATAGAGGCTGTTTCAACAATTGATCGTATCACCGATCATCTTCGAGATTCGATGAGCGCCTATGCGGAACATATCGAGGCACTGAAAAAGGAAAATCCAGATGCGCTTCCCCTTCAGGCTGCGATAATTGAGAAGACGCTAAAAGGCACCGACCTAATCGGCGTTATGGCAATGGTCTCAGGAACCTTACAGCGGGATGATTTACCGGATGAAGTCATCGCTGCGCTAGTTCGATTGAAAATGGAATGCGAAGCGGCGGCTGCGTCGTTATCGAGTGCTGCGCCGGAGCAATGATCCAAAAAAGACCCGCCAAAGCGGAACTTCCAGTACCAACAGGCCCATAGGAACAGGCCGAGAAACGAACTTTCGGGAATGAAGTGAGGCGGCAAGCCGAACAGGTCGGTGCTGCGCTCGCCGATGTCTGCATTGCGTTGACGACGAGATCATCGATTGGCTGAAGCGGCGTGAGCGACGCAGGCGCGACAAGACGGCGAGTGCCGGTGCTGCTAAAACAGCTTCTTTTTGAATAAAGGCTTCTTCGCACTCACGGATGCGAGCAATGGCGAGGCAGTAAGAAGAGGTCCGAAGGTTCGTTGAGGCAGAAGGCTCGCACGCTGGGCATTGGTTTAGGTCATCAGCGCTAACCCAGAGCCGCGCGCTCACTAGGATCATCTCAGCTATATAGAAATGGCCCCGGTCATTGAGCAGGCCAGGGCCATTCAAGATCATCGGGCCGGGTACATCCGCCGCGCCTTCCGATCAACGTGTCGCTGATTAATTCCGCCGATCTTGGAGACAATGTGGCAGCGACGTGCCCCCCGGGCGCGACCCTCACTCGGAGCAGCCCCGACCGATGTCGCGATCCCTTCGCAGGTCGGCTTCAAGTTCTTCGACAATGACACGAAGCAAACACGCGGCAAGCGGATCAGTGACCTCCCGCGACAAATGCTGATAATGCGCGATCCGAACTTCCTGTTCTCTGAGCTGGCGCTTTGTCATGAGTTGTGCTCCGACAAACGAACCCAGAGGAGGCCGAGTTGTTTCAATAAAGTTTTCGGATCATTTTCTATGGTTTCTAACTAGTAAATTGTGCCTGGCCCGCCGCTGGATCGACCGAGCTAGATTGATAATTTGCCAGCGCGGTCGCGCAGCTCATGTCATCGGCTTTACTCTTTCGTACCCTGTCGCTTGGGTTTTGGACCGACGATCTGAAGTATCTGCGGCCATACTCGTTGTATTTCTTGGTGATGCAAACCTTGATCTCGTGAGGCGGCGGTCCATGACGGCACGAGTGTGCCAATTCTCCATCGATCAATCCATCGCAGAGGACGTAGCCGTATACGTGCATCGCGGAGCCGCGCTGAACACCGCCGCCGACATTGTCCCAACGCAGGCGATAGACCCTCGTTAAGTCATAAGTCGCGATGCGCCAATCGTCAGGTTGGCGTCGCACCTTCACGAGAACAGGTTGCTCGATGGGTTGAATTCCGGTCATCGGAGTACTCGCCCAATAATCTCAGCCGCCATCTTTCCTTCCAGTCGTCCTTGCGCTGGCAGACTATCTGCCAACCGCAGCACCGCTTGCCAAATCCTTGGGTCAGCTAACCTGTCAGCGGCGATGTCGATTGCGATCTCGATATCCTCGGTCGCCTCGTCGGTTGACTTGCGAGCGAGCATACAGTCCCGCAGTGCGTCTTTCACATCGCCTTCGCATTGATAGCTATTCACGACCGTCGCGATTTCTCGGTGGGTGTAGATCGCTTCAGCGACGGGGCCGAACATGCTGATAATCGCTTTCGCCTTAGCCCATGGGATAACGTCGATGCCGGCCTCAATGCATCTAGCCACGTCGGCTTCCAGTACCGCGTACGAGAATGGATTGTCGTCATTGCGAGGCGAGAATGTCAGAAAGTCGATCATCGGGCGCGAATACATCGGACCGAACGTCGTCGCCGACGCTGAGAGAATTGCGCGACGGTCGTTACTCTCATATAGCGGCACCTTCTCAAGATGCATTTCGATCCAAGAGATCGCGTCTTCAATGTTGTAGCCCATCATCTCCGCTGTCAGATATCGTCCGACCGCGTGTCCTGCTTCGTGGATCGCTGTAATCTTTGACTTCGCTCGCGATTGCGCCTTGGCCTTTCGCCGCTCGGATCGGTTTGGCTTCACCGCGTTCCGTCCTTCTTAATGAATAATGGTCCTCCGAACACCTCTGAGACCCCCACGAAATCTTGCCGTCAGTCATCGTGACTCCGCGCGTGGTGACGCGCGTCGTTCTTGGCTCGGTCTCTTGGCTCTGGATGGTGCGAGAACCCGCTCGATCAACCTGATCGAATGAATAGCCTCAGAGCAACGCAATCGTCCACCAACCGATGGGGGAGTAAATAGGTAACGACGAATGTAGGTTGGTGGTTTTCGATGCAACCGATTGATCTCGGCCACTAAAATATTTTTGAAAAACGAACGACTAGTTGTCGTTGACTAACATCAACGTTAGTCGCTGACGTTTAGCTTCATGTTTGTTAGCCGCTAACCAACTGTCAGCTCAATTTGGTTAGTTGCGGCGCGCATTGATGATCTCGACGTTAGTTATCGCTGCAAGGCTTTCGATTTAAACCGGCCAGCGTTCGCTACGCGCTGCTGCCACTTTCGACGCCGCGAGAGTTCGGCGGCCAGTTCAAATCCCGCGACCGTGGTTGCGATGACGTTGTCGATCTCCTCGCCGCTCAAGGTGCGCCGAATGCGCAACGCGCCCGCAAGCACGATGAGAACAAAACCGTAAGGTCGCAGCAAATCATCGGCCATGGCCTCGCAGAGGCGGATAAAACGCTCGGCGGCCTCCGGCGACCGACAGACCAACGAAGCATACTTGATCGTATGTTCAACATCGCTGACGGACGGCACAGGCTCGCCTGCGAGAAGCATGCGTTCGGCGACCGAGGCAGCAACAAGTTCGATGCAGCAGTTGAGCGCGTGCAGGTAGACATCGGCGGCCTCGCTGCGAGTCTCGCCGTCTTGCGGCATCAAGGTGCGCAGCTTGTCGCAAAGCTCAGGCACATCGTCGCCGTCATTGCCGAAGGCAACGCTGTGTCGCGGCCCCCAAACGAGACCGCCATACTTGCCGTTCGGATCA
Source organism: uncultured Alphaproteobacteria bacterium (assembly GCA_963761895.1). Classification (GTDB taxonomy): domain Bacteria; phylum Pseudomonadota; class Alphaproteobacteria; order Rhizobiales; family Xanthobacteraceae; genus Bradyrhizobium. Next base: position 1,686,336 of record CAVXIL010000003.1, on the reverse strand, counting down.
GGATCGACGGTCGCGCCGCCGAGCGGGTGCCCGAGCAGACGCGCGCAGACGGCATGCCCAGCTTCGTGAACCGCGATCCGCTCATCCTCCTCCTCCGTGCGTCCGAGCGAGGCGAGGAGCGTGTCGTACTCATCGACACGCTCGTGACCGCCGCCGTCGTCGGCGTTGCCAACTCCGACGCAGGCAGCGGTCACCGTTCCGGCGGGAGAGGTCGCGGCCTGCTCGTCGCGCTCATCGGCCGGAATTTCTCTAATCATGACCGAGTACTTTCTTGTGACGGGCGTACATGCGCCTGCGGATAGCAGCGACGGTGTCGTCGCCGGGCTGCGGCATCGCTTGGGCGATCAGCTCAGCGACGGCAGTCGGGATGCGATCTTCGTCCGCTGGATCGAGAAGCCAACCATCGACGCGCGTCATGATCTGATGAGGCTGCCAGCCAGGAGGTGCAGACTTCATGCGCGAACCTTCAGGACGCGGTCAGGGCCGCGATCAAGCGGCTGGAAATTAGCGGCGGCCAAAACTGGATCGGCGGTGTTGACGACCTCGACCAGCGGCGGCTCAACCACGCTGAGTTGCACACACTCCGCTTCAGGCTTCGGCAGCGATGCAGGTGCGGTCCCGGCCAGCACCGCTTTGGCGTGATCCCGCAGCACACTGGAGACCAAGCCCGCCTCGGGCGGCACCTGCTGCTTGACGGCCTCCAAAAAAACTCTCAAGGGGCGCGCGTCGGGGATAATTGTCGCGCTCTCGCGCGCGAGATCGGCAAGCCCTCCCACCACCGCGTCGAAGGCCGCGCCCATCGTGGCCCATTTGTCGGCGAGTGCGGTGACAGCCGCCGCTGTCTCCGCGCGACAACGTTGATCAATAATCTGTACGATCTCGCGCTCAAGATTGCCGATGGTCGTCTCGACATCGCCGAGCGCGTCGCCCAATGTCGCAGCGCGGTCCTGGTCGCGGCGCATCGCGGACTCAGCGGCCGACAGCGCCGCATCGTCAGCGCCGTCGGCCGCCAACTTGCGCGCCTTCTCGCGAAGCGAGAACGCGTTAGCTTCTGCGGCCTTGCAGCGTTCGATCAGATTATCGCGGCTGGCGCGCTTATCCTTGAGCTTGGCTTCTAGTCTTACTGCGTCATGAGTTTTCGTTGTCTGCTTGGTGCGGCAGCGGCTCCGCAACATGGACATCGTGGTAAGGTTTTGACGAGCGCGCAGATCAAGCGGGCTCGCATGGTCGCGATTGAGTTTGGGATGTGACGTTCAGGCCGCAAGGGTGGATCCTCTGGGTCGATAATCGTTGGGAAGGCGAGGTCTTTCGAGCAGCGAGGCGGAACGAGGTCCTGAGGGGGGAATCGTCGCCCGCTCGGCGATCAGGAATCCATACGCTGCGATGCACAGCGTGGCGTGATGGTGGAAGCCGCGCCATCCGCGGCCCTCATAGTGACCCAGCCCGACCTCCTGTTTGAGCTCTTGATAGTCGCGCTCGATGCGCCAGCGCAGCTTGGCAAAATCGGCGAGGGCGCGGAAGCTGGTGTTCACCGGCAATGTCGAGAGCCAATATTTCGTCGGCTCGGCTTCACCCTCGGGCCATTCGATCAGCAGCCACTCCTCCAACACTGATTCTGGAACCAGCTTGTTATGCCCGACACGAACACGCACCCGCGCAAAGCGTGAGGACAACCAATCGGCCGAGCCCTCCCGCCATCTGACCGTGCGCCAGGCCCGCTTGGGCAGACCCAGCATCACCTCCTTGGCCGAGACAAGATCGGGTTCGTCGCGGCGGCCCGTGTTGTTCAGCGGCTTGCCTCTCCCCCTTGGGCCGGCTCCGGATCGCCACATCAACGTGTTCGGTTGAATGCCTACCACATAGGGCACGCCCAAGGCCGTCATGCCCGCGCGCAGCCGCGAGTCGTTGCCGTAGGCCACGTCCATCAATGCGACACCGCGTGGCAGGCCGGCTTTGCACGCCCATCGTATCTGATCGAGCGCGATCGCCGGCTTTGTCTTGAACTCGATCTCCAGTGGCACGCCTGCCTTGTCCCGGCGGGTGACATCCTCGGCCCAGTCCATTGGCAGATACAGCCGATAGGCCACCGGAAGGCTGACGGAGTGATTGGCAATCGACAGTGACACCGTCACCTGACAATTGGCCTGCTTGCCGAGCTGCCCGCAATACTGATGGTGCACCCCGACCGAATGCTTTCCTTGCTTCGGGAACGAAGTGTCGTCGATGATCCAGGCCTCGATCGACCCGCCCTTCTTCATCGCCGGCAGCACCATCTCGCGCACCTTGGCTAACACCTTCTCGTCTGACCAGGGCGCGATACCGACAAAGTGCAGTAACGACTGGTGTTGCGCGGCCGTCCGCGCCGGAGCCGTCCTCGCCGCCATCGGTTCGACGCTCTTACGCTCGCCAGGCAGCATCAAACCGGTGCAATAATCGCGCAACGGCCCGGCCCGATCCGCGTGACCAATGACGCTCGCAAGCCCTTCCACATACGCCGCAAACCGTGCTTCGCTATCTCCGCCGCGCTTGAGATTCATCTGGCCCTCCACGTGCCAAAATCTGAATCTCTTCAATTATTTGATTCTCTGCCGTTAAGGGCCGCGACCTTCTGACTCAGTAAGACTAGGTCGCGCTGCCGTTTCTCGGCGGGGTCGGCTTTAGAAAAGATCGCCATCGATGAGAACTCCAAATCTGGTCAGGATGCAGTGTGAGGCGTCGCGCGCCAATTGTCGCGCGCTAAAAACCTCCGAAAAACACACGTGCCGCCGACACTCGCATGAACGCTAAGCCCGCGCGTCGCCGAGGCGGCGCTTCCGTTCGAGAAGCGCTGGACCCGGCGAACTCCAGGAACCGTTTGAGGCGCAGTCTGGACTGGTTCGAGCGGGCGATCAGCGGCGTTGGCGCGCGGTCGCGGCGAGCCAGTTTTGCATGTCATCGTCAGTGACGAACCAGCGACCGCCGACCTTAGTCGCAACCAACGTGCCGCGTTCGGCGGCCTTGCGCGCGGTCTCATATGGGACATGCGTCGGCACTCGACCTTTTAGAGGCCACATGACCCTGCGCTGCTGGGCAGCGCGTTCCAGCTCGGTCTTCTCGCGAGCCTCGGCCTGCTGGCGCGAAAAATTTTCGATGATCTGGAGCAAGGTCGGTATCTGCGGCGGAAGCCCGGCGGCCTCCATCTTCTCTGAAATCTCGGGCGGCAGCAGATGATCGGTGATGCGGGCGAGATCGGTCACGAGATCACCTGCTTCACATTCGCGCGCTTCTGTGACGGCGTGTCGTCATCAACCATAATGGCGGCCAGCGCCGCCCAACACTGCTCTTGGGTCCAATCGCAGGGCTCCTCGAAGTTACGCATTGCTACCCTGAAATGCTGGTCGCAACGCAAGGAAGCCCGCAGTTCGTCCTCGCGACGGGCGCGAGCATCGGCGCGCATAGCCTTGTCCAGCTCGACCAGCACCGCGATCAGGCGATGTGCCTCACGCCGCCGCGCCTTCAGATCAGGCAGCACGTCGAGGTTCTTGGAGCCGCTGTCGAATTGGTCAAACAGCGCCTGCAGGCTTGAGTGATCGAGCAGACGAGAAGGGTTTTTACGCCCAAGATGCGCATCCACAGCCGAAATGATGGTCTTCATCCGCCAGCGCGGCTGTTTCCGTTCGTAGCCGTCCGGTGGCACGTGACGTAACGCGCGTCGGACCGTTTGCCGGTCGAGTTCCAGCCAGTCGGCCGCGCCGAACTCGGAAATCAGTTTCATTTTTGGGAGAACTCCATCTGTCGTCGTTGTTGCCCTTAGAATTTTCTGTCGCTGCCCATACCGGGCGCTGCGGCGTTACCCGTCCTAGACCCCCGGTCGGGAAGGACCCGAGCGATGAGCCTTGAGACCGGCCACCATCTGACCCTTCATTCAAGCCGCGCCAACTCAGCACGACTATTGCGCGATGGCTGCCGCGCGGCGGGTGCGCAAACCTATCCTTCACCGACCTCGCCTTGGTCTCACACTCCCCCGCCTCTCTATAGAGAGGCGGATGTGAGTGAGATTGTGAGACCAGATCAGGCAATCTCACATGTCCCTCGATGTGAGACGATGTGAGGGCCTGTGAGATTGTGAGACCCGCGACGGCAGCCTTGCCAACTATTTGATGGGCCACACGAAATCCCCCCAAATTCCGATCTTGCCGAGGTTCGCGAGTCTCACATGAATGCGTTTGAACTGTTCGTGCGGGTTGCCTTCGGGATTGATGATCCGCCTCGCAGCGAGTCTGGTTCGCCAAGTGGTGAGTGTGAGACCTTTGACGCCAACCGGAACGTGCACATCGTTCGGACGTGATGCAGTTTCGCCGTCAGCGATACAGTTCCACAGCTCATTCAGAGCTGCCTGCTGAGCATCCGACAGCTTGACTGTCCCCCCGCCAGTGTCGGCGCTCGACACCTCCTCATTGGAGACAATCGCCACGGTCTCCACCTCGCCGTCGTCGTCCACGCCCACATCGACCAGCTCGGCTTGGAACTGGGCCAGCACCCGCTCAGGCTGATCGTTGGCGGCTGTAACCTTGGCGGTCTTGACCTTGTCGCCGCTGATCTGGATCATCAGGTCGATGTCGCCAAGGTGCGCATTACTACCGCGCGCCCCCTTGGCCTCGTCCTTGCCGGTGTGACCGACGCACGCGATATGCACGTCGATGACCTCCTGTACGCGGCGCAGGTTGGCCGCGACCCGGTTCTGGTCCTTGGCTAAGTTCTCGTCGCCGCCGCTGGCGGCGATACCCTTCGAAAAGGTATCGATCACGATCAGCCCGACGGCGCGGCCGAACTTCTTTTCGGCCTCGCGCACCGTGGCGACGATCACGGCGGTGCATTTGGGATTGAGCAAGTCGATCACTGTTCCCGCAACCGCAATCGGCAGGTTCTCCGTCAACCCGTCGCGGAGCCGGTAAGCATCAAGGCGACGCCGGTACAGGTCAGCCCGCTCAAGGGCTAAGATCACGACGCCGCAAGGTTCGCTGGCGGGGTGGCCGCGCCAGTCCTTGCCCGCAGCGCAGTGCAGCGCGATCTCGGTCATCAACCCGGACTTCAGGGATTTCGGCGGGCCGATCAGGGCCGAGTTCTCGGCCTTGTTAATGAAGCCCTTCAGGATCGGCCGCTTTTTGGTTTTCTCGCCGAACTCGCCGAAGTAGGTGAGCTTCAGCGCAACGCCTGCAGACGCCGTCTGGGGCTTCGCCGAGGCAGTCTCACGTTCCGCCTCTTGCTTTTGTTCGAGGAGTTCAAACCAGCGCTTGTCGATCAACGGACCGATGTCGCGGTCGTTGATCCCGCCTTTGCAGGCATCTGCAATCGCGCGGCGGATGGTATATGTATCGCATCCGCGCTTGAGCAGTTCGTCGGTCACGGCGAGCATGTCAGTGTGCCAATTTGAGCCCTCACCGTTCGCGTGCTTTGCCAGCAGAGCGTCAATGTCGGCATCGGTCAGGCGGCCGATTTCCCCAGCCATGCTGTCCGCGAACCGCTGAAAGGGGTCGGCATCGGCGTAGCTCTTCCCCCGCGTGCTGGCAGCATCGGCGGCGGAGTCCGTCCGTGTCGATTTTGCCGGACGCAAGGCGCACAACGCCTTGACCGAATAGGTCGGCGCATCGCGATCAATCTGCAGCGTCGTCAGTTCGACGCCGTAGCCCTTCTTGATCTTATGGGGCGGCGGAAAATTGACGGTCCCCGGGATGCGCATGATGCGGTCGGCGTTCTGCACGTTGTCGCTCCCGAAAGCGTCGCGCAGCGCGGTAGTCGCGGTCTCCAGCTCGGCAAGCTCCGTAATCGGCTGGGCGCTCTTGATCCAAATCTGGGCGCGGGTGTGCGGCGCGGTACCGGTGGTATGCACCATCGACGGGTTGATCTGCTCGCGCTTGCAGATGTCCACCGCGCGCTCAAAGCAACCGTGCTCATCGCAATCGGCCCAGAAGTGAGAGGCAGCGCAGAAGTGCTCTTTTCCGGCTCGCCCCTTCTTCGGCTGCTCGCCGTGACGTAAGGCGGCACCGGCGTAGCAATTCCAGCCCGCGCCGTTCATCTCCAGGACGCAATCGACGACGGTCTCGAGATCGTGCGCAGAGAGAAAGCTCCAGATCAGTTTTCCGTCGGGCCGGATGAAGACGATCTCAATCCATGCATCGGGGAACGCATGCACGAAATCCGGCGCGAACAGCGTGTAGAGGAACGCGCTGATCGTGTCGGTGTCGGGCTTGGGGATTTTGGGGGGCGCGTTCATCACCGCACCCCCGACCGCTTGCAATCCTGCTGTGGCGCGCGATCCCGCCACAGCTCCGGCTGGCGCAAGAGCCATGCGCGTGTCTCATTGACGAGCTTGGTGTTGCTGTTGAAGCCGAGTCCGATGCAAGCGATCTCGACCTGCACGGCGAGCCATTTCTTGTCGAGCCGCTGCCAAGCACCGTCGGAATAGAGCCATGCCCCGCCCGGGGCGCTGATCAACTCCTCGCGGTGGGCGCGCATTTGCGCCAACACGGCGAGGCCGACCGTGATGTGGCGCTCGTTCTTCTTGAGCTTCTTGTGGCGATCAAAACCGAGCTCGATTGCGAAGGCGAGGAATGGGTCGGAGCCCGAGGCGGGGATTTCTGCGCTATCAGCTTGCGCCGCGCCATCGGCGCAGGTATCAGAGTCGTGCATTTGATGATTTCCAGTTTGGAAGAGGGGCACCTTGGCGGGTCGGCCCCTTTTTCGTTGAACTACGCGTCAATCAGGCTGGCGCGAGCGTCTTCAGCATTCGCGCCGATGCGAGCCGGACGGCTCGCGATCTTCGCCGCGATGTGTGCGTCGATCTCCTCGGCCACCCAGCCAACACGGCGGTCGCTGATATGCACTCGACGCGGAAATTTGCCTGCGGCTTCCAACCGATCAAGCTGACGGCGGCCGATCAAAACCCCATGGTTGCGGAGATCGGGAAAACAAAGCAATTTGGAAGATGACATCATCAGTTCGCTCCTGTTCTGAATGGATGCGAACGACATCAATAGGCATTTCCCGTCTGATGTCAGCAAGGGCGGACACCGTTTCCGTTTGGTAACTCCAGATACCAAACGCCAAATTGTCTGCAGAACCGAACTGGCGATCATCGCCAAAAAAATCCGTTTGGTAACTGGTTGCGTGATGCAGGGCGTTTTGCTTCATATTTTCGGATGAAGCGCAAAACTTCGACGGCCATGCCGCAACATACAACGACACCCAGCAGCAACAGCACGCCTCGGGAAGTTGCGATGATCGCTGCGAGACAACCGAAGGCCGAAACGGAAGAGGTGGCACCGGAAAAATCCCGGCCTCGACGCATGCTGAGCGAAAAACAGGTGTTGGAGATCGTCCCGGTCGGTCGCACGACGCTTTACCGCATGTCGAAGGCAGGCCGGTTTCCCAAATCGACTTACATCACACCGAACCGCAGGGTTTGGTTCGAGGATGAGATCATCGCTTGGCAGAACGCGGTTGATGAATTCAATCCGAACCGTGGCCGGGGCAAAGGGCGCGCCCGTACTCAGTAAGGCTGGCGGGCGATGTCCGCTTTACTGCGCATAGCAAACTCAACTCGGACATCGGGGCATGTCCGAGATGTGCCAACAACGGAAATTCACTAGCGGCCCTCATTATGGTCGTGCGGCCTGCGGCGCGTGATAATGCACCCTATTGCTTCGATCAAACCACAAGACGTCCAACCAACCGTCAAGGGACCAACGACTAGCAAGAGAAGATATCCGGCTCCCTCAATCCCGCGCGGGTCCATACGCCAAAGCGCGAAGCAAAAGCCGATAGCCGGAATTTCGATCAGCAGGAAGGGGACCAACTTTGAAGTCTGGTTGCGAGAAACCATCACAAGGTAGAGTGGCGATGCTACACCGATGCACACAGCCCAAAGGAATGCCCAAGTCTCTACCTTCCCACTCAAATCACTAACAGCATTCCAAAACATTATGTTCTAACCTCCACACGGCGGACGCCGCGCGCTCGGTTGCATAAGTCAAATACATCAACTCTTTATGCGGCCATACTCTTAATTTTTAAACATACTGATGCGGCGAGAGGTCCGGTCCGGGTCAAAATCGGAAGTCTGGGCGCGCAACTGGGCCGTCCGCTTTACCCTCAAGAACAGACATCGTCAGCGTGACCACCCATGTCCGTTTCGTGCCATGAACGAACTCATGCACCGCAGCAAATTTGACGGGGTCAGCCGGTGAACTGGAGGCCGGATTACCTTTGGTTCGTCCGAGGCAATACGATTTTGAACTCAGTGAACAGCCCGGCTCGGTCTCGACATCGATGCTGCCGCCGTGCTGTTTTACGATGATGTCGTGGCTCATCGACAGGCCAAGCCCGGTGCCTTCGCCCGAAGGCTTGGTTGTGAAGAACGGATTGAATGTTTTCTCTTTGACCCCTTCCGGGATGCCCGTCCCGTTATCCCGAATACGGATTTCAACCTTGTCTCAGAGGTTCCTCGTCGTCGCAGAAAGCATTGGCTCGAAGCCTTCGCCGGCTTCCGCTTTTCGTTTCGTCGCGGCGTAGAACCCGTTCGATATGATATTGAGCAGGACGCGCGTGATCTCCTGCGGGTAGTCTCTATAGCTTTAATTGCCGAGTGCTTGTCTCTTTCTGATCGTAATAAGCTTCTTTACAAGTACCTTGGGTAGCGGCCTATCGATTGGGAACTGGAGGGCTCCTTTCGAAGTCTTGTATTGGGAAAGTGCGTCCCCAAGCTCAGGAACAACGGAACCACTGTGAGGCAGGTAACTGAGATGGTTCCTGAAGGCTGCAAATCCCGCAATGACCTTGCCTTGCACCCTAAAGGCCGGCATTCCGTAGGAGATGCACTGCTCTGCTTCGGGAATGATGTCGAGGATCGTTCGCCGTAGCGCCTCTAGCGTGCCACGTTTCGGCTGCTCTAACGAAAGCAAGTACTTGTCAACTTCGCCTTTGGACATCGGGGCAGCGTACATCGGGCGCAATAGAAGGGGAATAGCCGCAGCCCCGCGCCAGTTTTGACCCACTCCAGTCCGAGTTGGGTCAATCTCGGACCTCGGCCCACGTCTGAGCTTGGTCCGTTCATCCCTGGCGGTCTCAACCGGTCGACGCAACACTTTATCTTAAAGAAGAGATGGAGTGTGGTTTGATGGGTCACAGATTTCATAGAGGGTTTACTGCGGCAGAGAAAACGGAGTTATGGGATCGCTGGAAGCGCGGAGAATCGCTGAAGGCGATTGGACGAGCTTTTGGCAAGCCGTCCTCGTCGATCTATTTTTTGGTGGCTCCCCATGGTGGGATTCGTCCTGCCGAGCGGCGTCGCTCGAGGCTGGCATTGACGCTGTCAGAGCGCGAGGTGATTTCCAGAGGCGTTACGGCACATCGATCGGCAAGATCGATCGCTAAGTTGCTTGGCCGCTCACCCTCGACGGTGAGCCGTGAAATGAACCGCAATGGCGGCTATGATCGCTACCGAGCGGTGCTTGCGGACGAGAATGCCTGGGCGCGAGCTCGTCGTCCAAAATGTTGTAAATTGGCGAACAGTCCGCGGCTACGGCGAGCAGTGGCGGGGAAGCTCAGATTGGATTGGTCGCCCGAGCAGATAGCCGGTTGGCTGAAAAGAACGCATCCTGAAGACGAGTGTAATCAGGTGTCACACGAGACGATCTACCGCAGCTTATTTGTACAAACACGTGGCGTGCTCAAGAAAGAGCTGCTTAGTCATCTTCGATCGAAGCGCTCGATGCGTCGCTCCCAGCCGGTTGATCCGAATGGCGATAGACGGGGGCATATCAAGGATATCGTCTCAATCCGTCAGCGACCGGCGGCGGTTGAAGATCGGGCGGTGCCTGGCCATTGGGAAGGCGATCTGTTATCTGGGCCGAACAACAGCTATATCGCGACCTTGGTCGAGCGTCATACGCGTTACCTGATGTTGGCCAAGGTGGCCGGTAAGGACACCCGGACGGTAGTCACGGCGCTCATCAAGCAGGCGAAGAAGCTACCAAAGGAATTGTATAAGTCCCTGACCTGGGACCGGGGAAAGGAACTTACGGATCATCGCCGCTTTACGTTGGCGACCAAAATCGACGTATATTTTTGCGATCCGCAAAGCCCGTGGCAGCGCGGGTCGAACGAAAACACCAATGGTCTGCTGAGACAGTACTTTCCTAATGGCACCGACTTGTCGGTACATTCGCAAGCCTATCTGAATAAAGTGGCTCGCCAGCTAAACGAACGGCCACGTGAGACCTTGCAATTTGAAACCCCAGCAGAGAGATTTAGCGCCTGTGTTGCGTCGACCGGTTGAGCCGGCACCTCAACAACGGACATTCGGCGACAACTGCGGCATGTCCGTTTGGTGCCAACAGGCGACATGCTCATTCAAATGAGCGGGTCACCTAGCGCCCTTCCAATTCTGTAGGCCGCCTACGAATAATTGAAAAGAAGACGTATCCGATCAAGAGACCGGGGATCCAACCTAAGCAGAACCCGATGAATCCGGTCATTATGTAAATTAGCGTTAGGAAGAGAACGAGCACGTTAAACCCCTCCCTTCCGAATTCAAGAAATAGGATCGCCGGAGGGATAATGACGATGGAAGTCACGATGAGAAGAGTTCGCGGATTCCGCAATCCAAACGGCCAATAAAGAGTCCCTGCGAGTAATCCGAACGGAAACCAAGCTTGAACCTGTGGCGCGTGCGCCAATACTTTTATCGATTCTGAAAATTCACTCAATGGACGCCGCTCCTTCCGGGTGAAGATGCCGAAAGATTCGAGTCGACCTTAGCGTGCCTGCGTTTACGGATTATTGCCTAGGTCGAGAAGGAGTTATCAAGTCCAACGTCTGTTCTGGGTCAAACTGAGAAGTCTGACCGTCCGCCCAGCAGGTCTGTTCTCCCCCAGAACCGGACATCGACGCAAAGCAGCCTGCCGTCACTTGTGGTGCGCGTCCTGACGACGAATTCAATCCGAACCGTGGCAGGGGCAAAGGACAGTCGCACCCGTGCCGCAGCTTGAAACTAGGGCCTATTGGGGCCTGCCTCATTCGGGCGAGCCTCTTTCTTTTTCAGCGCATATCTCATAAGCGGTTGGTTCTTATGCGTTTTCTTCGATCTTTGGCCGACGAAAAAAGTGCTGGACTACAGGACCACACGTCTTCGCCGTCCGCTGCAAGCAACGCCCGTCAAGCGCGCCGCCGCGTCCACCGCATCCCGCCCCGCGTCCGTGACGTCGCGAGCCGCCCCTCTGAGTGGGACGGGACGGCAAGAGACATACAACTGATTTGGGTCTTCTGAAAATCAGAATATTTTTCAAAAGGGGCTGGACAGGATATCGCGGAGTGAGCCCGTCGGGCAAATCAGTCGATACGCGCGCAGACTCTGCGTATCGAATTGAGCGCTGTTTCATCGTAAACCGGTGTCGTCCCTGCGAAACCTTCGCAGGGCCGACGCGGTGAATTTCCTACTTCGCCGGCTCCAGCACCGAGACGTAATTCGCGACCGCCGCACCGCCCATGTTGAAGATGCCCGCGAGTTTTGCATTCTTGATCTGCATGCCCTCGGGCGCCTGACCGACGAGTTGCATCGCCGTCATCACATGCATGGAGACGCCGGTAGCGCCGATCGGGTGCCCTTTGGACTTCAATCCGCCGGACGGATTGATCGGCAGCTTGCCATCCTTCTGGGTCCAGCCTTCCTTGATCGCCCGGGCGCCCTGCCCGCGCGGCGTCAGCCCCATCGCCTCGTATTCGATCAGTTCGGCGACGGTGAAGCAGTCGTGGGTCTCCACAAACGAGAGATCGGAAAGCTGCACGCCGGCCGACGCCAGCGCGCGCTGCCATGCCACGGTGCAGCCTTCGAACTGCAAAATGTCGCGCTTCGACATCGGCAGAAAATCCTGGGCATGCGCGGTGGCGCGGATGTTGACCGCCTTGCCCATCGAATTCGCGGCTTCGGCATCCATCAGCACGAGTGCTGCGGCGCCGTCCGACACCAGCGAGCAATCGGTGCGCTTCAGGGGCCCAGCCACGAACGGATTCTTCTCGCTCTCGGAACGGCAGAACTCGTAACCGAAATCCTTGCGCATCTGCGCATAGGGATTGGCGACGCCGTTCTTGTGGTTCTTGGCGGCGATCATCGCCAGCGCATCGGACTGGTCGCCGTATTTCTGGAAATAGTCTTGCGCGATCTTGCCGAACACGCCGGCGAAGCCGCCGGGGGTGTCGCCGTCCTCAGGCAGATACGACGCCTTCAGCAGGTTCCTGCCGATCTCGGCCGAGGGGGTGCGCGTCATCTGCTCGACGCCGACCACGAGCACGATTTTCGCGGCACCGGCCGCAATCGCCCGGATGCCCTGATGCACCGCGGCCGATCCGGTGGCGCAGGCATTCTCGACCCGGGTCGCCGGCTTGAAGCGCAATAGCGGATCGGCCTGCAGCACCAGGGAGGCCGTAAAATCCTGCGGCGAGAAGCCGGCGTTGAAATGCCCGAGCACGATCTCGTCGACGTCAGCAGCGGAAATGCCGGCGTCGGCGAGCGCGTCGGTCGCGACCTTGACCACGAGGCTTTCGACGGTCTCGGTATCGAACTTGCCGAACGGCGTATGCGCCCATCCGACGATACTGGCTGTCATGGCTGGTCTCCTTTCTGTCTCTTACTGCGTTTCCCGAGTTCCAATGATATCAAAATCGCCGTTGCTCCCTCATCCTGAGGAGCATCGCGAAACCGATGCGTCTCGAAGGATGGCCACAGATGACATTTGCGGAAGCCGCCATCCTTCGAGACGCGCGCGAAGTGCGCGCTCCTCAGGATGAGGGTTTGGCGTGCCCCGGACGCTGCGCAGCGCGGAGCGGTGCGCTGCTGATCCGGGGTCCATTATGGACCCGCATCCGTGGGTCCCGGCTCTGCGGAGCAGCGTAAAGAACGCTGCACCGCGTCCGGGACACGAGACACATTGCTTCACGCGCTCCTCAGGATTAGGCCGGTGGCTGTGAGGCCGCTGAGTGTAAATTCCCGAACCGATTGGTTTCACGGAAGCGCCCCGTTGGCAAACGGATCAGGCGGCGAACTTACCACCCAATTCGTCCTCGATGTGAATCCGGATGATGTCGTCGAAGGTCTTTTCGGCCGTGGTGAAGCCGAGTTCCAGCGCCCGCTTTGGTGCGAAATTGCGGGGCCAGCCGCTGACGATGCCCATGATGAACGGATCCGGTTCGCGCTTGATCCGTGCCGCGACCTTGTCTCCCGCCACCCGCTTCAGCGCGGCGATCTGTTCGCCGACGGTCGCCGAAAGCCCGGGCATGGTGAGGTTCCGGCGCGGGCCGACGACCGCGCTATCGATGGTCGCAGCGTGCAAGAGGAAACCGACCGCCGAACGCGGCGTGGCGTGCCAGTGGCGGACATCCTCGGATACCGGCAGCACCACTTCCTTGCCGGCCAGCGGTTCGCGCAGGATGTTGGAGAAGAAACCCGATGCCGCCTTGTTGGGCAAGCCGGGACGGATGCAGATGGTCGGCAGGCGGATGCCGATGCCGTCCATGAAGCCGCGGCGCGAATAATCCGCCAGCAGCAGTTCGTCGATCGCCTTCTGGGTGCCGTAGCTCAACAGCGGTGTGTGAAAGAACTCGTCGCCGATGGCGTCCGGAAACGGCGCGCCGAACACCGCGATCGACGACGTGAACACCACGCGCGGCTTGTAGCCGCCGCCAATGAGGCGGATCGCATCGAGCAGCATCCGGGTGCCGTCGAGATTGATGCGATAGCCCTTGTCGAAATCGAGCTCGGCCTCGCCGGAGACGATCGCCGCCAGATGGAAGATCACATCGGGGCGGTCCGCGACCAGCTTTTCGGCGGCGCCCGGGACGGCGAAATCGCAGGTCACGACCTCGACCGGAAATCCGGGATTCGGACGCTCCGCCGGAGCAACCACGTCCTGCAGCGTCACGCGGGTGATATCGGTCTTGCCGAGACGCCCGTCGCGCAGCAGCCGATCGGTTAATTTGCGCCCGACCATGCCGGCGGCGCCGAGAACCAGAATATGCAAGACCCAACTCCTTTTTTGTTCTTGGTTGCTGCCTCATCCTGAGGAGCATCGCGAAGCGATGCGTCTCGAAGGATGCCGCGGACTGTGCAAGCTGCCATCCTTCGAGACGCGCGCCAAGTGCGCGCTCCCCGGGGATGAGGGTCCGAGATTGCAGATTCTCGAACCGATTAATTTAATCCGAAGCGATACACCAGGTTCGCGCCTACTCTTTCACGGCACCGGTCATCGCCGATACGTAATGCTCGACAAAGAACGCGTAAAGGATGACCAGCGGCAGCGAACCGACCAGCGCGCCGGCCATCAGCGATCCCCACTTGTAGATATCGCCGTCCACGAACTCATTCACGATCGCCACCGGAACAGTTTTGTTCGGCGTCGATTGCAGGAAGGTGAGCGCGTAGATGAATTCATTCCAGCACAGCGTAAAGGAGAAGATGAAGGCCGAGATCAGGCCGGGAATCGCCAGCGGCACCACGATCCGCGTGAGGATCTGCCAGCGCGACGCGCCGTCGATCAATGCGCATTCCTCCAGCTCATAAGGAATGGTTTTGAAGTATCCCATCAGCAGCCAGGTCGAGAACGGAATCAGCAGCGTCGGATAAACCAGGATCAGCGACAGCGGCGAATCGAACAGGCCATAGGCCTGGATCACCGAGGCCAGCGGAATGAACAGGATCGACGGCGGCACCAGATAGGCAAAGAAGATCAGCACGCCGACCGCTTCCGCGCCCTTGAATCGCAGGCGTACGATGGCATAGGCCGCCAGCACGCTGGCGATGATCGAGAGCGTGGTGGCTCCCACCGCCACATACATCGTGTTCCAGAGCCATCTCGGATACTGGGTCTCGAACAACAGCTTGCTGATATGCTTGAAGGTCGGATGGACCACCCAGAACGGGTTGAACTTGTCCATATCGATCAGCTGCTCATCCGGTTTGATCGAGGTCAGCGCCATCCAGTAGAACGGAAACAACAGCACGACCAGGATCACGAACAGCGGCAGGTAAAGCGTCACCACGCGGCGCGGCAGCGACTCCAGGAAGCTCATGCCTTCGCTGTCGTCGGTTTGCGCGGATAGAGGCGCTTTCGATGGCAGGGCTGAATCAGTCATTGCTCGATCCTTGCTGCCATTTCCGGCGCTGCATGCCGAACCAGGAAATCGCGATAGCGGCCGCCAGGAACGGAATCATGGCGGTCGCAATCGCGGCCCCTTCGCCCAGCCGGCCGCTAATGATGCCGCGCTGATAGCTCAAGGTGGCCATCAGATGCGTGGCATTCACCGGTCCGCCGCGCGTCAGGGCCCAGACCAGCTGGAAGTCCGTGAACGTGAACAATACCGAGAAGGTCATGACAACCGCGATGATCGGCGTCAGCAGCGGATAGGTGATGAAGCGGAAGCGTTGCCAGTTGGTGGCACCGTCCAGCGTCGCCGCCTCGTACAGCGAGGGCGACACGGTCTGCAGGCCCGCCAACAGCGTGATCGCGACAAACGGAACGCCGCGCCAGATATTGGCGAAGATCACGCTGCCCCGCGCCAAATTGCCATCGCCGAGGAAATCGATGTTGTGGTCGATCAGGCCGAGCCTGATCAGCGACCAGGAAATAATTGAAAACTGGGAGTCGTAGATCCACCAGAACGCGATCGCCGAGAGCACGGTCGGCACGATGAACGGGATCAGGACGACGGAGCGGATCAGCGCCTTGAACGGCATGTGCCGGTTCAACAGCAATGCGAGATAGAGGCCGACCGCGAATTTGATGGCGCTCGCGACGATCGTATAGAGCAGCGTATTGAACACCGAGAGCCAGAAGATGGAATCATCCCACAGCCATTGGTAATTCTCGAGGCCGATGAAAACGCCGGTACGGCCGATACGTTCATCGGTAAAGCTCATCCAGACGCCGAGGAACAAGGGATAGGCCAGAAACAGGATCAGGAACGCCGCCGCGGGCAGCATGAACCACAGCGCTATCCAGTTACGGTTGGTTCGCAGCCGCATCCAAAGAGACGGCGTATCAACGCCCGCAGCCGGTACAGGCATCAATGTCTGGACGGTAGTCATTCCGCTCCAACTCCAAATCAGAAGACGACGCCCGGCCGTTCACGGTCTTACGCCGGGCGTCGCCTCGATTTCCAAATAAAACCAGCCGGCGCGGAAGGCCGCGCCGGCTCGCCTGCTTATCGGAAGATGCGCTTGGCGGAACGTTCCGCCGAAGCCATCGCCGTCTTTATGTCCTCGCGCCCGGTGCAGTAGTTCGCAAACATGTCGACCACGACGAAGTCGGCAATCGCGGCAGCCACATTTTCATCCATCTTGCCGATACCCGCCGGGGTCTGCGCGGTCACCGCCACGTCCCGGTAAGGCGTGTTCAAGGGGTCCGCGGTCCAGATCGGATTCTTGGTGTAGCTGAGCAGGAAGGGCGAAAGATAGCCCTGCGCGGATCCGACCCAGGGATCGAACTGCGCCGGTTCCATCATGAACGCCGTGAACGCCTTGCAGGCCTGCGGGAACTTGGTGAAGCTGAAGACCAGGATCGGGAAACCGAGATGCAGTTCTCTGGTCTTGCCATCCACACCGGCCGGCAGATGGGCGTGGTTCATATCCGCGGCGATCTGCGGATTTTCTGTCTTTGCCGTGACATAGATCGAAATGCCGTTGACCGTCAGATGAAGCTGGCCCGCCAGGAACGCCTTGTTGTTGGAACTGTCGTTCCAGGACGCGGTGCCCGGAATAAAGTCGTCATAAAGACCCTTGACGTATTCCAGCGACTTTGCCGTCTCCGGTGAGTTGACGACCACCTTGTTGTTCTTGTCGATCAAATTGCCGCCATGCGCCCACATCGCCCAGTGCAGCCAGCCATTGGCGTCGCCCGAGGCATGGCCGAGCGCCATGCCGGCAGGTGTGCCGTTCTTGTTCATGCCCTTCACCAGATCGGCAAAGCCGCCGAGGTCCTTGGGGAACTCCTTGTGGCCGGCCTTTTCGGCCGCCGCGACGCGATAGTTCACAAGCCCGCCGGTGGCAGCCACGGGAACACCGATCCACTTGCTACCGAGCTTGCCGTAGGCCTCGCCCGATGGAGCCCAGCCACCGCACTTCTTGCCGAGGTAATCGGCGACATCGGTCATGTCGGTGCATTTGCTGGGGAACAGGAACGGCAGGGAATAGAGACCCCAGACCATGTCGAGGCCCTGCCCGGTGTTGGCCGCAACCGATGCCTTGGGCTGGATATCGTCATAGGATTCGTTTGACACGTTGATGGTCACGCCGGTTGCCTTCTGGAAGGCATCGACGATCTTCATGAAGGCGACGTCTTCGGCTTCGACGAAACGCTTCCAGCGCAAAAGGTTGATCTTGGCCCCTGCTTCCGGCTTCCATTGCGCGGTCTGCGCCCACGCCTTCGCGTAGCCCAGCAATTGTTCGCTCGACATGGTTGCCGCAGCAGCCAGCATGGTGGCGCCGCCTTTGAGCAAAGACCGCCGATCCGGTATAAAGTCAGTCATCTTCCGTATTCTCCCTGTTTTATTGGCTCGTTCATCGACCAATTGCTTCGATAACCTATAGTCGCTTGCCCGTCGTTCCGTCGAACAAATGCACGAGCGCGGGATCGGGCTTGAGCCGGACCTTGTCGCCCGGATTGAATTGATGGCGTTCGCGGAACACCGCGACGACCTGCTCGCCGCCGAGCTTGGCGAAGACCTGGGTCTCCGATCCCGTCGGTTCCACCACCACGATCTCGGCTTCGGCGCCGTCATCGGCGATGGTGAAATGCTCGGGCCGCACGCCGTACACGGCGGGCCGGCCATCGGAATTGGCGGGCGCCGACTTGAGCGGCAGCTTGACGCCGTTCGGGCCCTCGAAGCCGGCGCTGCCGTTCACCTTGACCTTGCCCTTGAGGAAATTCATCGCCGGCGAGCCGATGAAGCCCGCGACGAACTGGTTATCCGGCCGGTCATACAGTTCCAGCGGCGTGCCGATCTGTTCCACGACGCCGTCATGCATCACCACGATCTTGTCGGCCATGGTCATGGCTTCGATCTGGTCGTGGGTGACGTAGACCGTGGTGGTCTTCAGCCGCTGGTGCAGTTCCTTGATTTCGGTCCGCATTGCCACGCGCAGCTTGGCGTCGAGATTCGACAGCGGCTCATCGAACAGGAACACCTGCGGATCGCGCACGATGGCGCGTCCCATCGCCACGCGCTGGCGCTGGCCGCCGGACAATTGCCGGGGATAACGATCGAGCAGCGGCGTCAAATCGAGGATTTCCGCGGCGCGCGCGACCCCCTTGCTGATTTCGCCCGCGCTGGCGCCGCGCAGCTTCAGCGAAAATCCCATATTGTCGGCGACCGTCATATGCGGATAGAGCGCATAATTCTGGAACACCATCGCGATGTCGCGCTCTTTGGGCTGGACGTTGTTGACGACGCGGTCTCCGATCGAAATCGTCCCGGAAGTGATGTTTTCGAGCCCGGCCAGCATCCGCAGCAAGGTCGATTTGCCGCAGCCGGAGGGGCCGACCAGGACGACGAAGGCGCCGTCCTCGATCGGGATCGACACGCCGTGCAGCACTTCAAAGCCACCAAACGATTTTCGCACGTCGCGAATCTGCACCGACGACATACATTTCCTCCCTATTCACGCGAGCCCCGCGTTCAACGCGGCGGTTGTCCCTTTATTTGACCGGGGTCTTACCAGACTTTTTCAGCGATGTCGTTGGATCAAAGTCGTAGGCAGTTACCGTTCCCGCGAACGTTGCGAAGGGGCGGTTGACATGCAAACATCCAGCGCCAATACGAACATTACGCACAATAATAAGGTGTGTGCGGTGCGGGAGAAACAATGAACAAGCCGCTTACCGGCGTCATCAGGCGCAAACTCCGTTCCAGCGAGTGGTTCAACAACCCTCACAACCCCGGGATGACCGCGCTTTATCTCGAGCGCTATCTCAACTACGGCCTGACCCGGGACGAACTGCAGGCCGGCAAGCCGATCATCGGCATCGCGCAGACCGGCAACGACCTTTCGCCGTGCAACCGCCATCACCTCGAACTGGCACATCGGGTCCGGGAGGGCATCCGTGCCGCCGGCGGCATCGCGATGGAATTTCCGATGCATCCGATCCAGGAAACCGGCAAACGCCCGACCGCCGCCCTCGATCGCAATCTCGCCTATCTCGGCCTGGTAGAAATACTGTTCGGCTATCCCCTGGACGGCGTGGTTCTGACCACGGGCTGCGACAAGACCACGCCCGCCTGCCTGATGGCGGCGGCCACGGTCAATCTGCCGGCGATCGTATTGTCCGGCGGGCCGATGCTGAACGGCTGGCACAATGGCGAACGCTCGGGCTCCGGCACCGTGGTCTGGAAAGCGCGCGAGCGGCTGGCCGCGGGCGAGATCGACTACGAGGAGTTCATGAATATCGTGGCCTCGTCGGCGCCGTCGATCGGACACTGCAACACCATGGGCACCGCCTCCACCATGAATTCGCTGGCCGAGGCCTTGGGGATGTCACTGCCGGGTTGCGCCGCGATCCCCGCCCCCTACCGCGAGCGCGGCCAGATCGCCTATGAAACCGGCACCCGCATCGTCGGAATGGTCTGGGAGGATCTGAAACCGTCCGACATCCTGACCCGAAAGGCGTTCGAAAACTGCATCGTCGTCAATTCGGCGATCGGCGGCTCGACCAACGCGCCCATCCACATCAATGCGCTGGCCCGCCATATCGGCGTGGAACTCGATATCGACGACTGGCAGAAATACGGCCACGAGATTCCGCTATTGGTGAACATGCAGCCGGCCGGGTTCTATCTCGGCGAGGAATATCACCGCGCCGGCGGCGTGCCTTCCGTGGTGCGCGAATTGATGGCGCACCAGCGCATCCATGAAGACGCCATGACCGTCAACGGCCACACCATGGGCGAAAACTGCCGCGATGCGCCAAGACCCGACGGCGACGTGATCTGGAGTTACGACAAGCCGCTGGTGAAGGACGCCGGTTTCCTCGTCTTGCGCGGCAACCTGTTCAACTCCGCGATCATGAAGACCAGCGTGATCTCCAGCGAATTCCGCGACCGCTATCTGATCACTCCCGGCGATCCGAACGCGTTCGAGGGCCGCGCCATCGTGTTCGAAGGCCCGGAGGATTATCACAAGCGGATCGACGATCCCTCGCTCGATATCGACGAGCACTGCATCCTGTTCGTGCGCGGCACCGGTCCGATCGGCTATCCCGGCGGCGCCGAGGTGGTGAACATGCAGCCGCCCGCGGCACTGATCAAACGCGGTATCCTCGCCCTGCCCTGCATCGGCGATGGCCGCCAGTCCGGCACCTCGGGCTCGCCGTCGATCCTCAACGCCACGCCGGAAGCCGCGGCCGACGGTGGGCTCGCCATCCTCAAGACCGGCGACAAGGTTCGCATCGACCTGAATAAAGGCAGCGCCAACATCCTGATTTCGGATGAGGAACTGAAGCGGCGGCGCGCCGAACTGAAAGCCAAGGGCGGCTTCCCCTATCCGGCCAATCAGACGCCGTGGCAGGAACTGTACCGCTCGACCGTCGGCCAGCAGGCCACCGGCGCCTGCATGGAGTTCGCCACCCGCTATCACGACATCGCCGGCACGGTCGGCGTGGCCAGGGATAATCATTAGCGAGAATCTGAGCTGTCGTTGCCGGGCTTGACCCGGCAATCCATCCTTCTTCAAAGAAGATGGATACGCGGGTCGAGCCCGCGTATGACCGGAAATAACTGTCGATAATTGGGAGAGAACGACATGTCAGACCGCCTCAAGGGCAAACGCGCATTCGTGACCGCCGGCGCGGCAGGCATCGGCCGCGCCTCGGCAATCGCCTTTGCGCGCGAGGGCGCCACGGTGTTTGCAACCGACATCGACGAAAAGGGCCTCGCGGCGCTCGCCAGGGAGGGTGTGTCGGAAGTCGCAAAGCTTGATGTGCGCGACACCGCCGCCGTCGCCGCGATGGCCAAGCGCGTCGGCAAGGTTGACATCCTGCTCAACGCGGCCGGCTTCGTGCATCACGGCACGGTGCTCGACTGTTCCGACGACGACTGGGATTTCTCGTTCGACCTCAACGTCAAGTCGATGCACCGGACGCTGCGGGCCTTTTTGCCGGGCATGCTGGAATCCGGCAGCGGCTCGATCGTGAACATCTCGTCCGCCGCCGGTGTGTTCAAGGCCGCGCCCAACCGCTACGTCTACGGCGCGACCAAGGCCGCGGTGGCGGCGCTGACGCGCGCGGTGGCCGCCGATTTCATCACCAAAGGCATTCGCTGCAATTGCATCTGCCCCGGCACCATCGAGACGCCGTCGATGCTCAACCGCGCCGCCGCGGCCGGACCCGGCGGGCGCGAGATGTTCGTGAGCCGGCAGCCGATGGGAAGGCTCGGCACGGCGGAGGAAATCGCTTCGCTCGCGGTCTACCTCGCCAGCGACGAAAGCGCATTCACCACCGGCGTCGCGCACATCATCGACGGCGGCTGGACGCTTTAGGCCTGCGAAAAGACTACTCATCCTGAGGAGCCGCGAAGCGGCGTCTCGAAGGATGGGCCACGGGCCTCATGGTTCGAGACGCGCGCAAGAGCGCGCTCCTCACCATGAGGATCACTTACTGAAAGGATTCCTCTCCATGAACAAGATCGATCTAAACGGCCGCTGCGCGGTCGTCACCGGCGGCGCGCAGGGCTTTGGTCGCGCTATTACGGAACGTTTTGTCAGTTCCGGTGCGCGCGTCGCGATCTGGGATCATGACCAGCCATTCGCCGAGAAGACCGCAAAGGAAATCGGCAACGGCGTCACCGCGTTCAAGGTCGATGTATCCGATCTTGCCGCGGTCGAGAAGACCCGCGACGCGACGCTTGCCGCGTTGGGCAAGATCGACATTCTCGTCAACAATGCCGGCATTGCCGGGATCAACAAAACGGTATGGGAAACCGACCTCGAGGAATGGCGCAAGGTGTTGCGCATCAATCTCGACGGCCCCTTCATCTGCTGCAAGGCCATCGCGCCGGCGATGATCGGCCAGGGATACGGCCGCATCATCAACATCGCCTCGATCGCCGGCAAGGAGGGCAACCCCAACGCCGCGCATTATTCGGCCTCGAAGGCAGGCCTGATCGCGCTGACGAAATCACTCGGCAAGGAACTCGCGGGCCACGACATCATGGTCAACGCGGTGACGCCCGCGGCGGCCCGCACCGCGATCTTCGACCAGATGACGCAGCAGCATATCGACTTCATGCTGTCGAAGATTCCGAAAGGACGTTTTGTCCTGGTCGAAGAACTTGCGGCGATGGTGGCGTGGCTGGCATCGGAGGATTGCGCGTTCTCCACCGGCGCGGTGTTCGACATTTCCGGCGGCCGCGCGACGTATTAGGGACACCGTCATTGCGAGCGAAGCGAAGACGCGCTCCTTCAGGATGAGGGTTTGGCGTGCCCCGGACGCTGCGCAGCGCGAAGCGGTGCGCTGCTGATCCGGGGTCCATTATGGATCGTATCCGTGGGTCCCGGCTCTGCGGAGCAGCGTGAAGAACGCTGCACCGCGTCCGGGACACGAGACACATTGCTTCACGCCCTCTCAGGATGAGGACTGAGACCATAGTTCATTTCAATCGAGAGCTGACATTGGAGACAGCCATGACCCGGGAAGGCGGATGCCTGTGTGGCGCGGTACGGTTCAAGGCGGAGGGCGAACCGATCAATGTCCGCATCTGCCATTGCCGCAACTGCCAGAAGGCGATGGGATCGCCGTTCTTTGCCCGCGCGCTGTTCAACCAGAACGCACTAACGGTTGCGGGCAACACGTCCCGCTATGCCTCGTCGGAGGCCATCGACCGGGTTTTCTGCACAACCTGCGGCACACGGCTGTTTTCCTGGCGAACCAACGGCACGGTGGCCGGCGTTGCCCTCGCCGCCTTCGACGACCGCAACGCGTTCGCCCCCACCGAGCACATCTGGATCGCGGAAAAGATGGCCTGGGTGAAGCTTGAGGACGGCTTGGCGCAATATCCGGGTACGGTGCCCCCTTGATGCGGAGGCCTGTTCGCGCCGATCGTTCATGAATACATGGTAGCGTGAACCCCATCCGTCGAACCGGTCAGGATCCCAAGTGAATATCACCCTCTACGACCTGTCGGTTTGGGTATTGCCGCTCGTCATCGCCATCACCTTCCACGAGGCCGCCCACGGCTTTGTGGCGCACCATTTCGGCGACAACACCGCCTGGGAACGGGGCCGCGTCACCTTCAACCCGCTCAAGCATATCGATCCGTTCGGGACCCTGCTGTTGCCGGCGTTGCTGCTCTTCGCCCACTCACCATTCCTGTTCGGCTACGCCAAGCCGGTGCCGGTGAACTTTCGCGCCCTTCGCAGTCCCCGCATCGACATGGTCTGGGTGGCGCTGGCCGGACCTGCCACCAATATCATCCTGGCTTTGGTCGCGGCGACGGCATTTCACGCGCTGCCCTACGTCCCAGCCGGTGCTGCGCAATGGATTGCCGACAACCTGAAAAACGCCCTTGTCATTAATGTCGTGCTGGCGATCTTCAATATGCTGCCGATCCCGCCGCTGGACGGCGGCCGGGTCGCGGTCGGCCTGCTGCCCAATGTGCTGGCCGTCCCTCTGGCCCGGCTGGAGCCGTACGGAATGCTGATCCTGATCGGCATCCTGATCCTGCTTCCGCTGGCCGGTTCCCAACTCGGTCTAAATCTTGATGTTATTTCGGTGATACTGCGAACATTGACCGGCTATGTGCTCCGGTTGCTTCTTGTGGTAACCGGCAACATGTAGTCCAACCCAAAAGACGCCGAAAAGGCCCGAGGCCATCTTGATCAAAGCTGCGGACATGCTGATCGCGCGACGCGCCGACACCAGGGCCCGCGCGGATTTTGCCACCTGGAAGATGATGGCCAAGCTGAATGGCACGTCCTCCCTCCCCGCCGAGGCCCAGGACTTCCTTGCCAGCTACCGGGCGCTGCTCAAGGAAATGCCGGAGGCCGAGGCGACCGAGGCCACCATCCATCTCATTTACAAGGCCTATTACGGGGAGATGGGCGGGGCCGGCTTGCCGCCCGATGTCATCCCCCGTTCGCGCGATCCCGTGAGCGATAACGTCACGGCGTTCAAACGCCCGCCCGCGCCGCGGCCCAAAACCACCGGTAGCCCGGACGCCAAACCCCGGCTTCCGGTGGCGCTGATTTTCGCCTGCCTGGTCGTGGTCTATGTCGGGATCCGGTATTTTCTGCAGTGAGGCGAACGCCCGGTTGCGGCTAATTCCGGCATCGCCGCCGCACAATCAGCCGTGGTTCTTGACCCGGAAGATCACCGGAAGCGTAAAATTCAATCCTTCGTCGGCGACCAGCGGCGGCGGCTGGGGCACCGGATCGGAGCGCCGCACCATCGCCAGCGCGGCCTGGTCGAAGGCCGGGTCGCCCGATCCCTTGACGATGCTGGCCGAGAGAACATGGCCCATCCGATCCAGCGCGAAGCTGACCAGAATCTGGGCGCTCTTTTGCGAGCGCTCCGCCGGATAGCGCTTGTGCTTGTCGAGGTGTGCGATCAGTTCCTTCTGCCAGGTCGCCCGCACGCGTTGCGCGCTTTCGCCGGTGCCCTGGGCGGGAGCGACCGATCGCGGCCCTTCCTGAATGGCCTCGGTGCTCGGCGTCGCGGTCGCCTCGGCCGCGACCGATTCCGTCGAGGCCGAGGTTTGCACGGTGGCGATCTTGGTATCGTCTTCCTTGGGCTTGTTGGAATCGTTCGGCGATACCACCCGATCCGGATCCTCGGTCTCGGTCGGCACGTCCTTCGGCAGTTCGGTCTGCTTGACTTCGGCCTTCTGCTCGGCGATCGCGGGCGACGCAACGGAAGCATCGGTGTCCGGCCCCGGCGGCAGATCGGTCGCCTCGAGATGCGGCGACATCATTTCCATCCCGATCTCGATCGCCGGCGCACCCAAGGGATCATCGGGATCGTCGGCCTGCAGATGCGCCACCGCCAGGGCGCCGCCGCCGAGATGAAGCGCAAGCGCGGCCAGCCCCGCGAGAATCCACAGCCGCCGGGAGGGCTTTCGTTCGAGGTCGAGGTCGGACATCTCCATCACGCCGCGGCTCACGGTTTTGGATTTTCGGTCGTCGAAGGCGGCAACGCGCTATCCGGAACACCTTCCAGTGCCACCAGCTTGATTTTCGTGTAGCCCCCGGCACGCAGGATTTCCAGCACGGCCATCAGTTCGCCATACGGCACGACGCGGTCGGCGCGCAGGAAAATGAAACGGTCCTTGCTGGCGTCGGCCATCGCATCGAGCGAGCGAACCAGATCGACCCGCTTGACCGGGTTTTCTCCGATCGCCACCGCGAGATCGGGCTTGATGCTGACATAGGTCGGCTTGTCCGGCTTCTTCTGCGGGGTCGCGGTCGATGACGGCAGATCGATCGGAAGATCGACGGTCGACAGCGGCGCCGCGACCATGAAAATGATCAGAAGAACGAGGATAACGTCGATGAACGGCGTGACGTTGATCTCGTGCGCTTCGCCGAAATCATTGTCGTCGTCGAGGTCGGTATCCGCGATCGAGACGCCCATGGTCTACTCCGCCGCGCGCGAATGCGCGCCGCCATGGGTGCGATCGAGATCGCGCGACAGCAACCGCCCCGCCGCGCCCGACGACCGGCCGACCAGTTCGAGGTAGCCTTTGGTCACCCGAGAGAAATGATTGTAGATGATCACCGCCGGGATCGCCGCGACCAGGCCGAAGGCAGTGGCGAGCAGCGCTTCGGCGATACCCGGCGCGACCACGGCAAGATTGGTGGTTTGCGATTTCGAGATCCCGATAAAACTGTTCATGATGCCCCACACCGTACCGAACAGCCCGACGAACGGCGACGTCGCGCCGATGGTGGCGAGCAGTCCCATGCCGAGCCTGATCCGGCGGGCTTCGGCGCGCACGATCTCGGCAAAGCTCGACCCCGCCCGTTCCTTGATGCCGCTGTCGCTGGAAATTCCGGCCGACAGCCGCGCCTCACGCATCGCCGCGGCCAATAGCGCCGACAACACGCTTTCCTTGGCGCCCAGCGCGAACTGCGCCTCGGCCAGCGATCTTGAGTCGCTGATCTTGCGGAGGGCGGTGCGGAGTTTGCGCTGGACCACCGACAGCTCGATCATCTTGGCGATGAAGATCGTCCACGTTACCAGCGAGGCGAAGGCCAGTCCGATCATGACCGCCTTGACCAGGATATCGGCCGACAGGAACATCGACCATGGCGACAGCTCGCGCAGCCCGGACGTCGCCGACTTCAGCGACCTGCTGTTGGCATCGACAGGAGCCGCGGTTGCGTCGGGCGGCGGAGCGGATGGAGCGACAGCCGGCGGCGCGGTAGCCGGAGCCGGCAACACGGCCTGAGCCGGGCTCGCCGGCGCTTGCGACAATGCGGCAGCCGGCGATGGCGCGGGGGCCGCGTTCTGTTGCGCGAATGAAGGCGAGACCAGCGACAGCATCGACAGCGCGGCCATCACGACATAGGTCGCTCGGAAAGGTGACAGATTCATATTTCGGCCTGGTAGCGGGTTGGATTGTTATGCAAGCATCCGGTCGGCAGCGGCCTTCGCGAGATGGCGAGATAGAACCACGAGGCGGGCCGAATTGGGGCCATGCCGTGAGTGGCGATCATACGACGATCCCTCAGGATTTCCCTCGGGTTTCCCTGGGACGTACCTTGGAATTCATCCAATGATCGGGGTCAGGCGAGCGGCGGACCACGCGGCTGAAAGGCGACGCGAACCGAATTGAAATCGGCGAAATCGGCAGCGGCAGTCAAATAGGTGAATGCGGTCGCCTGCGGTGCCGACAGATCTGGCGGTGTCGCCACCACCACGGCGCCAGCCAGCGCCATCACGGCGCAGATCGCGCAATCGTTGGCCGGCTGACCATCGGGCCGATGGTCGGACGGTGACGAGGTTTTATGCGGTGCGTTTGAATGCATCGCCAACCGGGTGACTTCGTGAAGCCCCGATCGCTTCGCATCCGCCAACGCGGAGGCCGCCTGTGCGCTGTCGCCGTGGAAATGTCCGAACGACAGCAGAAATTGCATCGCCAGCGCGACCACCGCTAGCCGTGCCGTCGGCCTGATGTTTGATCGGAACCATTTCATGGCAGCAAACGCCTTGGCCACAGTGTCCGGAACTCTGCCTGACCACTCGCGGTGTTACAGTATAACACCATGGGGAGCGCCGAGGGGTCAACGATATTCATCGAGAACGTCGATCCAATGGAACAAAGTGATCGGCCACTCCGTCCATTGCAGCCACCCCCTGACGCATTCATACTTCGGCCCAGCAGCGGATCAGGTTGTGATAAATACCGGTCAATTTGACGGTTTCAGGGTCGTCGCGCCCGAGCCGCTCCACCAACGCCTGGATAGCGGTGTCGAGATCAAAAATCAGGCTGCGCGCATGAGCGTCCCGGATCATGCTTTGCAGCCAGAAAAACGACGCAACCCGCATGCCCCGCGTGACCGGCGTGACCATGTGCAGACTGGACGCCGGATAAAGTACGAGGTCGCCGGCCCCAAGCTTGACGTCGTGGGAACCGTAGTTGTCTTCGATCACCAGCTCGCCACCGTCATATTCCTCAGGTTCGGACAGAAACAGCGTGACCGACAGATCGGTCCGGATGCGCAATCCCGTCAAACGATCGCCGCGCACCGCGTTGTCGACATGGATACCGAAATGATGACCGTCGGCGGCGGCATAGCGGTTGAACAGCGGCGGAAAGATCTGCAGCGGCACCGCTGCCGCGATGAATCTCGGATTGGCCGTCAGCGCCGAAACGACGCGGTTGCCGAGCTTGCGCGCAATTTCGCTGTCCGGCGGCAATTGCTCGTTGCGCTTCACCAGCGCAGATTGCGCGCCCGCGGTCGAGCGGCCGTCTTCCCAGGCGCAGCCGTCCATGATGCGGCGGAAATCCGCCACATCATCTTTGC
Source organism: uncultured Alphaproteobacteria bacterium (assembly GCA_963761895.1). GTDB lineage: Bacteria > Pseudomonadota > Alphaproteobacteria > Rhizobiales > Xanthobacteraceae > Bradyrhizobium. Next base: position 1,658,297 of record CAVXIL010000003.1, on the reverse strand, counting down.
TCAGCACGTCGGGGACACAGATCAGCATCGCATCGACAATCAGTACCTCGCTGAAATCACCACCGCCACGGTGCGGCCAGGCGCTTCCAGAACGAACGGCGCCGCGCTTTGATACATCGCGGTGTAATAGAGCTTGTTGAAGATGTTGTTGACGAACAGCTTCGCAGTCCAGTTCTTGTCGATCTTCGCCTCGGCGAAAGTATCGAAGCGCCAGAAGCTCGGCAGCGACGTGCCCTGGTTTGCGGCAAGCAAGGTGCCACCGTACATCGCGGAACGATAGACGGCCTGTCCGCCAACCTCCCACCGGTCGTCGATCTGGTATTTGCTGAGCAGGCTGAAAGATTGATTGGCGATGTTGGCCGGCGGCAGGCCGACGTTTGTCGTGTACAAGGCGGGGTCGGCCGGGGGAACCAGCGACTTCGTCACCTCCGACTTCATCAGCACGAGGCCGCCGAACACGCTCCATTTGTCCGTGATCTTGCCGGTCACTTCGAGATCAATGCCGCGGATCTGATAGGCCGCGCCGGCGCTGATGCAAGGCTGCGTACCCCCTATCGACGTATTATAGGGGCAAGCTGCCGTCTGGTTTGCTGTTGAGGTTACGTTCACCGACTCACGCGCATTGGTGACATTGGTCTGGAACAGCGCGCCGGTCAGGAGCAAATGGCGGTCAAACAACTCCCATTTGTTGCCAACCTCGATCGCGGTGTTCTTCATCGGCCCAAATATCTGGTTCGAGTTGCCGTTTATGACCGGCGCAAGTCCGCCATAGGCTGCGCTGGTGCCGTCGAATTCGGAGCCCACCGGATCAGACGACGTGGCGTAGGCAACATAGACGCTGGTAATCGGCAGCGGCTTCAGCGTGAGGCCCAGATTGAAGTTCGGCATATCAAACTGCGCGGCCTGCGAGCCGAAGGTGTTCGCGATCCCATTCGATGCGCCGTAACCACTGGCTTTGATGCCGTAGTCGTCCAAGCGGATGCCGCCATTGAGGATCACCAAATCGCGGTAATTGGCGGAATCGAGCAGGTAGCCGCTCGTCGTGTCGATCGCGATTTGCGTCGGCTTTCCCGTGAGCGTGGGCGTCGTCGAGAACGGCGCGAATGTGTATTGCGGATCGGTGATGCTCACATTGGTTGGCGCCCCGCTGCTGTTGAACGCGCCAATCCCTGCAGTTCCTTCGGAGTTCAGGCCGGTATACGTATCGATGCTGGAAGTTTCGCGCGAGACCTCGACGCCAGCGACCGCGGTGTGGTGCCAGTTGCCGGTATCGAACTTGTACGTGAACTCGCTCTGGTTGGCGACGACGTCCGTCGGCTGATAGCGGCTCAGCGTGTTGGCGGTCAGCGTGTTCGCCACAGGGTTGGCGGACTCCGGAATTGTGCCGATGTAATTCAGCAACGACTCCGAGCCCCGAACCTTGTCGCTAAAGGTCAAGTCGGGAGTGATCTTTACTTCGGTGTTGACCGTGGCGATATCCTGATGGACCTCGAAGAAATCGCGGTTGACGAAGCCGTAGAAATTGTCGCGATTGACGCCAAAATCCGGGGCCGGGCCGCCGGCGGTGGTCGTATATTGACCGGCGGCGTTGGTGGGTCCCGTCCGGAGATACGGCACGCCAAAGTCCGGCAATCCGTGGATATCGGTGTGAACGTAGTCCGCGGTCACCTTCACCGCATCGACCGGCTTCCAGGTCAAAGCCACAAAGCCGCCACCGCGATCGTCAGTGATAAAGCTTCGGCCTTCAACGCCCGCATCCTGGAACAGGCCGCCTGCGCGAACGGCCAACGTCGGGCTGATCACTTGGTTGACGTCGAGCGTGACGCGCTTGGTGTTGTCGCTCGCGTACGTCGTGTCCATGTTGTAGAATGATTTTTCGGTGGTCGCCTGCTTGGTGACGATGTTGATCGCACCTCCCGTCGTGCCGCGGCCGGCAAACGACGAGCCGGGCCCGCGCAGGATCTCGATCTGCTCGGTGAAGAAATTCTCGCGAACGCTGACGCCGGAATCGCGGACGCCGTCGATGAACACGTCATTGCGGGTGTCGAAGCCGCGGACGAAGAAGCGGTCGCCGAAGGCGTTGCCGCCCTCCCCCGTCCCCAGCGTCACGCCGGCGGTGTTCAGCACCGCCTGCTTCAGCGAGGTGGCATTCTCGTCCGCCAGCACTTCCTTGCTGAGCACGGTCACGGTCTTCGGCGTGTTCAACAGCGGCTCGGGGAATTTGCCCGATGCCTGCAGATGATCGACCTTATAGGGCGCAGCCGCATCCGCGTAGGGATCGCGGTCGGCGCTCAGGCCGCCGGCGTTGGGAAACGGCACCGCCGCGGTCCGCGCCGGTTGGGTGCGTCGGGCTGCGCGCCGAAGCGCATTGCGCGCCCGGACCTGATCCGGCGTGGGTGTCGTCGCGGCCGGACGCGGGCGCGCCACCGGAGCATCGACCGTCACCGGCGGCAGGTTCGATTGCTGCGCTTCGGCGCCGGAAAACGAGGCGACCGCCATCATACCGGCGACCGCCGAGACCTTTCGACCGGAGCAGTTTTCGAACTTTTCGCTGACCGAGTTCATCGCCGCGCTTGAACGCAGCGACCTCGGTGCCTTTGCCTTATTCATTCCACGCGCCCCCAACCGAATTTCGAGTTGCCGATGCGGTTCATTCGCGCATCAGCGATGGCGCGTTGGTATCGAGCGAAAAAATTCGGGTCAATGCGATTGCGGCGCTGGAATGGTTGAATAGGTCCAGATCAAATCGATTCTAAATCCGGGGCTTGCAATCGTTTCAAAATGTTATTTGAACCATTCTAAATTGAAGCCGGGAAGTGCCGATAGATCGGGCATTTCTCTCGCTCGAGGCGCGCGCCGATCAATCGACGCTCGGCGGCTTCATCAGCGAAAACAGTTCGTCGACGGTTTGCTGCGCGACCAGCCGCACGCGATCGGTATTGTCCATTCCCGCGATGTTGACGCCTTTCACCACCGCTTTGATTTCATCGCGGAAGTCGGTGAGAAATCGCAACGGATCGGGCGAATCGTTGGCGACGCGCGCGATCAGACCGGTGATCAGGATCTGACAGGCGATCATGCGTCCGTTCAGTTCATCCATCATGCGTCCCCGGCGGGTTGCCCATTGCACGCATTAGAACCTGGCGATCGCGCTGATGCGGAAGGTTCGCGCCTGGCCCGGCGAGATGTTGTTGTCGCCGTCCGCCGACGCCCAGTATCCCTTGTTGAAGATGTTCTCGACGTTGAACTGCGCCCGCCAGGTCTCGTCGATCTTCAAATAGAGCGCGGCGTCGAAACGAACGAAACCCCGCAATCTGACGGTGTCGTCCGACGTGGCAAAGGAGTCGCCGAAATAGATTATGCCAAGGGCGGCGCCCCACCTCGGGTTGATCTGGTATTTGTTCCACCACGCGAACTGGTTGTACGGCACGAGCTGGACGCGATTGCCGGCAACGATCGGCGGGGTGACCCCCGATGCCGTCAGATCGTTGGCAATTCGCGCGTCGGTGTAGGCATATGCGAGCGACGACTGCCAGGCGTCCGAGATGTAGCCGGTAAGGCTCGCCTCAAAGCCACGCGCCGTGGTCGCGCCGTTTGGAATGGCGAGACCCGAGCCGGTCGGCGCGTTCGGGACGGGGATCGGCTGGTTGGTACGGTTCAACTGATAGATCGCGCTCGAAAACAGCAGCTTTGGATTGACATTCCACTTAACGCCCACTTCCGAGTTCTCGAATTTCTGCGGTTGGAGAATCAAAGTGCCGTCGGTCAGCGCACTGAACTGATCGCCGGACGCCGGCAGATAGGAAACGCTGTAGGCGCTATAGATCGACAGATTGGCGGCCGGCTTGACGATCACGGCGGCTTGCGGCGAAATCTCGTCGTCAACCCTGCCGCGCTGGATGTTCGTGTTCATATCCAGTGCCGACATGTCGAAGCGATCGAAGCGGGCGCCGCCGATCAACTGGATCCAGCGCGTGATTTCAATGGTATCGCGAACGTAGGCGGATTCGACGAAGAGGCGATAGTTGCTGTTGGAGTTGGCGCCGGTAATGCCGGGCGAAAACGCGCCCGGAAACTGATGGATGAAGACCACGGGTCCGAAGTAGGTCGGCGCAAACGGGTTGGCGACTATCGTATTGGACAGGCCACCGCCCGAGGTCGGAAAGAATCCGGTGTTGCGGATATCAACGCCGGCCTCCCGGCCGAATTCGGTGCCGAAGCCAACCGTGTGAAGCGCCGGGCCGGTGTTGGTCTTGTAGACGAAATCGGTCTGGTTGAAGGCGTTATCGCGGTTGGTCCAATGCTGGTAAGCCCCGAGATTGAACGTGCTGTCGGTCGGATCGACCGCGCCCGACAGCGGCCCATTGGCGGGATAGACGTTCTGGTAGAACTTCTTGTAATCGGCAAAGATGGTCCCGTTCCTGACCGTCAAACCGTTTTTGAAATCGTGCTCGACGACGGCGATCGCGGTCTGCACATCGGCGCGCGCGACATTGTAGGTCGGGCTGCCGAAGAATGCCGACAGATCTCCGTTCGGCGCAAACGGCGTCGTGGGATTGAAACGGGTCGCCCCGCCCGCGAGCGCCTGCGAAGGATTGCCGCGATCGGAGGTGCGCTCGTCGTGAAAATATTCGTAGCTGAGCTTGACCTTGGTGTTGTCGTCGGGCTTCAGGGTGACGGTCGGATTGATGCCGAAGCGCTCGATCCGGCCGAAGTCACGGAACGTATCGGTGCCTTCGTAGAAGGCGTTGAAGCGCACGGCGACGTTATCATTGACGGCCTGCCCGGCATCGAGCGCGAAACGGCGATCGTTCCAGGAGCCGGTCTGCATCAATGCGTTATAAACCTTGGTGCCGTCGGCTTCCTTGAGCGTGCGGTTGAGAAGGCCGCCGCCCGCGCCGCGGCCGAAGGTCAGCGCGGACGGCCCCTTTAGGACCTCGACGCTCTGAGCGTTGTAGAGATCGCGGAAATACTGCACGTCGTCGCGAAAACCGTTGACGAAGAAGTTCGCGCTGGAATCCACGCCGCGGATGACCAGTTCGTCGCGGTTGCCCTCACCCTGGTGGACCGCGACGCCGGGCACATAGCGGGTGACGTCGGTGAGGCCCTGAAAGCCCTGGTCCCTGATGAAGTCCTTTGTCAGCACACTCAGCGACTGCGGAATATCGACCAGCGGCGTGTTGGTCTTGGTGGCGACCGAGGTGCTGTTGGCGTAAACGCCGACCGTGCCGGTGCGGGCATCCTGCGATACCCCGAATGCCGCCTTCGGCGCGGCTTGCGGCTCGGGCCGGCGCGCGGCCTGCGACCGGCGCTTCTGGGCACCGCGGTCGGCGCGCTGCTTCGGCACGCTATTGGCGCGGCGCTTGGCCTCAGGTGAAGTGATCTCGATTGGCGGAAGTTGTGATCCCGCTGGAGACGATGGCGCCGCTCCGACCGTTTGCGCATCGGCCGCCGTCGTACAGGCGAGTCCACCGAGCGCGGCGACCCGCACCGAAAACAGAGCAGCCTTCGAGATGCACCGGATTGTTCGCAACGATCCCGGCGCTTGCGCCCGCCCCATCCCACACGCCCCTTCAAATCGCCGATGCGGTTGATCTGCACACGAGCAATGGAGCGTTGGTATCGAGCTGAAAAATTCGGGTCAATGCGATTACGGCAGCGGGATATTTGAATAGGTCCAGATCAAAATGATTCTAAATCGCGAGTTTGAAATCGTTCTAAGATGAGATTTGAAGCATTCTAAATTGATGCGGAGAAACGCCGATAAATTGGGCCTTTCCGCGCTTGCCGCAGCAACATCGATCGACCGACGCTGCACAGTTTCGATAACGAAAACAGCTTGCCGGTTTGCTGCGCGGTCTGCCGTACGCGATCAGTGCGGCGATGATACGCGCAGACGTCTTCGCGAAAGCGCGTTGCGCGTTTACGGACGTCGAGCAAGGAGATGGTTGAACGTGTTTACTTGGCCGCGACGTGGCCAGGGGGCTCGGCAAGGCCCTTGATGCGGTCCTTGATGTCCCGGAGCGTCTTGAGACTGGTTTCGATCTCTTCGGCGGGGAAATCCTGCAGCACATCGGTCGCAATGGAGTCGCGCAGACTGTCGAGATCATCGACAAGCTGGCGGCCTGCCGCCGTGAGAAACAGCCGGTTGGTCCGTCGATCCCTGGGATCGTGCCGCCGTTCGAGAAGACCGTGCTCGACCAGGCGATCGAGCAGGCGGACCAGCGAGATCGGTTGCAGTTCGAGCACGTCGGCCAGATCGACCTGCGACAATCCCTCCTGCTCCCGCAACCGGAACAGCACGATCCACTGCGCGCGCGTGGTGCCGCGGTCCTTGGCGCGGTGGTCGATATAGTTGCGCAACAGGCGCGAGCTTTCCACGAGTTGCGCAACCAACTGGCGTTTCAGATCGTTTAGATCGAGAGACATGAGCCGCAGCGGTCCCAAAGCTTTCCGAAAGTTTAGGAAAAGCTCAAGTGATAGTGTGTTTACACATTAAGTGCACGCATACTATATATTCAAGCCCTTGGAACTGTTTTAAAGTTACCGTAATTAGTCTTGAGCCAATGAGCCCAGATGAAAAAACCTCGGATAATCAGCTCGATTGTACTGATCGCAGCCGTCGGTGCGGCGGGCTATTTCGGCTGGCAGCGATTCTACGGCGCAGATCAGTCCACTGCAGCAAATAATAATGCGCAAAAGGCGGCGCGCAACGCCGTCCGCGTCACCATCGCCCCGGTGCAAAAATCCGACTTCCCTGTCTATCTGACTGGCCTCGGAACGGTCCAGGGCTTCAACACCGTACTGGTGCGGACCCGCGTCGACGGCCAGATCGACAAGATCGCGTTCAAGGAGGGTCAGCTGGTCAACCAGGGCGACCTGCTGGTCGAAATCGATCCGCGGCCCTACCAGGCGACGCTCGATCAGGCCAAGGCCAAAAAGGCTCAGGATCAGGCCAACCTGGCCAATGCCAATCTGGATCTGCAGCGCTACACCCAACTCGGCGAATTCGCGACCAAGCAGCAGACCGACACCCAGCGCTCCACCGTCGCCCAATTGACCGCGCAGATCGCGGCCGACGATGCCGCCATCTACAACTCCCAGACCCAGCTCGATTACACCGCCGTCAAGTCGCCGATCCCCGGGGTCGCCGGCCTGCGTCAGGTCGACATCGGCAACATCGTCAATGCCTCTACCCAGACCGGGATCGTGACGATTGCCCAGATCGAACCGATCGCCGTGATTTTCACCGCGCCGGAAGATCAACTGCCTTACATAACTGAGGCGCAAGCGTCCCAGCCGCTCAAGGTCATCGCGATTACGACCGACGGCAAGAAACCGCTGGCGGAAGGAAAGCTGTCGGTTATCAACAATCAGGTCGACACCACCAGCGGCACCATCCGGCTCAAGGCCGTGTTCGACAACAAGAATCATGCTTTATGGCCGGGCCAGTCGGTTTCGACGCGGCTCCTGGTGAAAACCCTGAAAGATGCCACGGTGGTTCCTGACGATGCGATCCAGCACGGCGCCGACGGCCTCTATGCCTATGCGGTCAATCAGGACAACAAGGCTGAACTGCGCAAGGTCAAAGTCAGCCAGTCGATCGACGGACGTTCGGTGGTCGATACCGGCCTGTCGCCGGGAGAACAGGTGATCACGGCAGGCCAGTACAAGGTCCAGCCCGGCACTCTGGTCAGCACGGCGGTGGCGAGTTCGGATCCGGCGGCCCAACCCAAGGTCAAGCAGGAATGAGCGAGGGCATTTCCGCACCTTTCATTCGCTACCCCATCGGCACCTCGCTGATGATGGCCGGCATTCTGTTCGTCGGCCTCGTTGCCTATCCGCTGCTGCCGGTCGCGCCGCTGCCGCAGGTGGACTTCCCGACCATCCAGATCACCGCAACGCTGCCGGGCGGCAGTCCTGAAACCATGGCCTCCTCGGTGGCGCAGCCGCTCGAGCGCCAGTTCGCGCAGATTCCCGGCATCGCCCAGATGACCTCGACGAGCTACCTGGGAACGGCGGCGGTCACGATCCAGTTCGACCTCAACCGCAGCATCGACGGCGCCGCCAACGATGTGCAGGGCGCCATCAACGCCGCCAGCGGCCAGTTGCCGAAAAACCTTCCCTCGCCGCCGACCTACCGCAAGGTCAACCCGGCGGATTTGCCGATCCTGCTGTTGTCGGCGACCTCGGACACGTTGCCCCTGACCACCGTGAGCGATGCGGTCGACGCCCAGCTCGCCCAGCAGATCAGCCAGATTTCCGGCGTGGCGCAGGTGACGATCGGCGGCCAGCAAAAACCGTCGATCCGTGTCCAGGTCGATCCGGCGAAACTGGTCGCAAAAGGCCTGTCGCTGGAGGATGTCCGCAACGTGATTACGATCACGACGGTCGACAGCCCGAAGGGCAACATCGACGGCGACACCCGCGCCTATACGATCTACGCCAACGATCAGATGCTCGACTCGAAGGACTGGAACGACGTCATCGTCGCCTACCGCAATGGCGGGCCGTTGCGGATTCGCGACATCGGCAAGGCCGTCACCGGACCGGAAGACGCCAAACAGGCGGCCTGGGCCAACGGCAAGCGCGGCGTGTTCCTGGTGGTCTACAAGCAGCCCGGCGCCAACGTCATCGACACCGTGGACAAGATCAAGGCGATGCTGCCGCGGCTGGTGGCCGCGATTCCACCGGCCATCAAGATCGACGTCATCAGCGACCGCACCCAGACCATTCGCGCCGCCGTCGCGGACGTTCAGTCTACCCTGCTGCTGACCATCGCGCTGGTCGTGATGGTCATTTTCATCTTCCTGCGCAGTTTCTGGGCGACGGTCATTCCTACGGTGACCGTGCCGCTCGCGTTGCTCGGCGCCTGCGCGCTGATGTGGGTGTTCGGCTACACCCTGGATAATCTGTCATTGATGGCGCTGACGATCGCCGTCGGCTTCGTCGTCGACGACGCCATCGTGATGCTGGAAAACATCACGCGCTATATCGAGGAAGGCGAGAAGCCGCTTGCCGCCGCGTTCAAGGGCGCCCAGGAAATCGGCTTCACGATCGTGTCGATCAGTATTTCGCTGGTTGCAGTGCTGATCCCGCTGCTCTTGATGGGCGGCATCATCGGCCGGCTGTTCCGCGAATTCGCGGTGACCCTGGCGATGACGATCTTCGTGTCGATGGTGGTGTCGCTGACGCTGACGCCGATGATGGCATCCCGCTTCCTGCGCGCGCACGGCGAAACCAAGCACGGCCGGTTTTATCAATGGAGCGAGCGGGCGTTCGACGCGATGCTGCATGCCTATGAGCGCGGCCTCGACGTTGCGATGCGCTGGCGATTGACGACGCTCACCATTTTCTTTGCGACGCTGGCACTGTCGGTCTATCTGTTCGTCATTATTCCAAAAGGTTTCTTTCCCCAACAGGACGTCGGCCTGATCACCGCCACCTCCGAAGCCGGACAGGACATTTCCTTCGCGGCCATGAAGCAGCGGCAAGAGACCCTCGGCGATATCGTGCGGGCCGACCCCGATGTCGCCAGCGTGGCGATGGCGATCGGCGGCAGCGGCAGGGCCGGCAATAACGGCAACCTGTTCATCACGCTGAAACCGCGCAGTGAGCGCAACGCAAGCGCCCAGCAGATCATCGCCCGCCTGCGTCCCAAGCTCGACAAGGTCGAGGGCGCCCGGCTGTTCATGCAGGCCGCGCAGGATGTCCGTCTCGGCGGCCGGCCGACCCGGACCCAGTTCGAGTTCACGCTGCAGGATGCCGATCTCGGCGAGCTGAACGAATGGGCGCCGAAGATCCTGGCCAGGATGCAGACCCTGCCCGAGCTGCGCGACGTCGCAACCGACCAGCAGAGCGAGGGCACGACGCTGCAGCTGAACATCAATCGCGACACCGCGTCCCGCTACGGCATCCAGCCGCAACTGATCGACGACACGCTGTACGACGCATTCGGCCAGCGCCAGGTCACCCAGTATTTCACCCAGCTCAACAGCTATCACGTGATCCTGGAAATCCTGCCCGAGCTGCAGGGCAACCTCGACTCGCTCAACAAGCTCTATATCAAATCGCCGCTGACCGGCGATGAGGTGCCGTTGTCGACGTTCGCGACCTGGACCAGCGTGCCGGTCCGTTCGCTCTCGATCAGCCACCAGGGCCAGTTTCCGGCGATTACGATCAGCTTCAACCTCGCGCAGGGTGTAGCGCTCGGCCAGGCGACCGAGTCCGTTTCGAAAGCGATGACCGATCTCGGCGCACCCGCCACGCTCAACTCGAGCTTCCAGGGCACGGCGCAGGCATTCCAGCAATCGCTCGGCACCGTGCCGCTGCTGATCATGGCGGCGCTGGTGGTCGTGTACCTGATCCTCGGCATTCTCTACGAGAGCTACATCCACCCGCTCACGATTTTGTCCACGCTGCCCTCCGCCGGCGTCGGCGCGCTCGCGATCCTGATGGCGTTTGGGTACGACTTCAGCCTGATCGCCCTGATCGGCATCATCCTGCTGATCGGCATCGTCAAGAAGAACGGCATCATGATGGTCGATTTCGCCATCTCGGCCGAGCGTGACGAACATCTGTCGCCGGAGGGATCGATCCGAAAGGCCGCGCTGCTGCGGTTTCGCCCGATCATGATGACGACGATGGCAGCGATGCTCGGCGGCGTGCCGCTGATGCTGGGGACCGGCACCGGATCGGAAATCCGCCAGCCGCTCGGCTACGCCATGGTCGGCGGCCTGATCGTCAGCCAGGCGCTGACGCTGTTCACGACGCCGGTGGTATACCTCTATCTCGACCGGCTCTCGAATGCGTTTTCGGGCTGGGGGCGATCCGGCGATGACGATCACGAACTGGCGGCCAGCGAGCACGGCGCCATCAAGCAAGCCGCCGAATAACTTGACTTTCGCCGCGCATCGGCCGATCCGGGGAGGCACGTGCCCCGGAGCCGGATCAATGAAGATTTCCGTAAAGCTTGCCATCCTCGTGGCCGGCGCGGCTTTCGCGTCGCCGGCGTTCAGCAACGCCCAGCAAGCGCCCAGATCCAAAACGGCGCCGCACGCGGCGCAAACGGCGGCGACACCGGCAGCGCCTCAACCCGAGGCCGCGCCCGGGCCCGCGCCGGCAAACACCCCGCACCAGCCCGGCTGGTCTGCCCGCTGCACCAGCGCCAGTCGCGATGCCCCGCTCGAATGCGCGATTGAACAAACGGCGCTGCTGAGCAAAACCGGACAACTGATTGTCCTCGTCAACATTCGCGTGCCCAGCGATACCCACACGCCGATGGTCCTCGTGCAGTTGCCGCTCGGGCTAAATCTGCCGGTCGGCGCCAAACTCGAGGTCGACGACGGCAAGGCCATCGATCTGCCAATTCAGACCTGCGAGGCGCGAGGCTGCTACGCCAGCACGCCGATCGCGCCCGAACTGTTGGCTGAGCTGAAATCGGGAAAGCAGCTGAAAGTGTCGTTCCAGAACATGGCCAAGGAAACCATCACCATTCCCATGCCACTGGCCGATTTTGCCGCCGCTTACGACAAGATAAAATAATCGGAATTCACTCCTCATGGTGTGGAGGCGCGCTTGCGCCGTCTCGAACCATGAGTAATGCGCCTCCCGCCATCCTTCGAGACGCGGCCAACGGGTCCGCGCGAAGCGCGGCCCGATGATAAACTCCGACGCCGCTCCTCAGGATAAGGAAACTTCGGCCTCACGATTGAGTTTTCACTGCCGTGCCATTTCGGCGTTGCCGACGCCGTCGCCGTCGAGTTGCTGGTCGTTATGCATGGCGACCGTTACCCGCAGCAATCGTCCGGTGAATTCGAACGGCGCATCATAATGCGACACCGGGCTGCCGCGGTCGCGTCCGATGTCGAGGCCGGACCACGAGATCAGCGTGTGAAATCCAAGCTGGGTCTGCAACGAGCCGGCGGGCTCGCCATCGATCAGCAGCGTATAGGAATTGACCCCGGTGCGCGCGCCCTTGGCCGGCGCCGCTTCGCGCACCAGGCGTTTGACCTGCACGCCGAGCCGGCGGGCGCCCGGGGAGACCTTGCGATCGGAAGTGACGATGTCATGACCGCCGCCGATATTGAGATCGTGAACCAGCAGACCGTCCTTGATGTAGAGGCTGTAGCCTGACGTGGCGTCGCCGTGTGCCAGCAGCACACCCTCGGCGCCGGCTTCGCCGATCTCGACATGCGCTTCGATGGTATAGCTGCGGCTGCGAACGTCGGGCGCGACGTCGGTCGGTACGTGCCCCATGCCGGCGTGGAACACGAAGTGGCTTCGCGCACCCTGGAAACGCGCGGCGTTCTCGGCAAAGCGCTGGCCGAACCGGTCATCGAGCGGCAATACGTTGTGCTTCTCCGCCTCGCTCCACCACAGTTTTATCAGCTCCGCCAGACGCTCCGGTTCCTTCCCGGCGAGATCGTCGACCTCGGAAAAATCGCGGTCGAGATGAAACAGCTCCCATTTGTCGTTCTCGAACGGGGTCCCCGGCGGATGATAGGCCACCGCCTTCCAGCCCTGGTGCCAAAGGCCGCGGTGGCCGAACATCTCGAAATATTGCGGCTGACATTTCGACGGCGCCGATGCGTCGGCGATGGAGCGCGCAAAACTTTCACCCTCGATCGGCATCTGGGCGCAGCCTGCGATCGCCGCAGGTGCTGCAACGCCGACCAGTTCGAGCAGCGTCGGGACGAGGTCGCTGGCATGAACGAACTGATGGCGCAGTTCGCCCTTCGCGACCACCCGCTTCGGCCATGAAATGACGAAGGGATCGCGGATGCCGCCGCCGTGCGTGTTCTGCTTGTAGCGCCGCAGCGGCGTGTTCGAAGCCATGGCCCAGCCGTGCGGAAAATTGGTGTGGGAGTCCGGGCCGCCGATGTCCTCGATCCGCCGCAGCTTTTCCGCAATGGGCTCGGGCCTGAAATTATACGGTCCCATCGCGTTGACGAAACCCAGCGGCCCGCCCTCCTGGCTGGCGCCGTTATCCGACAGCACCAGGATCAGTGTGTTGTCACGAACGCCTGCCGTTTCCAGAAACCCGATCAGCCGCGCCAGGTGCCGGTCGGCGTGATCGAGCATGCCGGCGAACGCCGATTGCAGGCGCGTGAAGACGCGTTTCTCATCGGCGCTGTGCTCGTCCCAGGCCTTCACGCCGTCATTGCGGGCGGGCATTTTTGTTTCCGGTGGCACGATCCCCAGCGCCTTCTGGCGCGCCAGGCGCTGCTCGCGCTCGACATCCCAGCCGTGCGCGAAAATCTCGTCGTAGCGCTTGATGATATCGGCGGGCGCCTGATGCGGCGCGTGGCAGGCGCCAAAGGCGAGCCAGGTCAGCCAGGGCAAATCAGGCCGGTCGGCGATGTGATCACCGATGAAGCGGATCGACTGATCGACCAGATCCGAGGTCAGATGATAGCCGCTGGCATAGGTCCCGGGCGGATCGATGTGGGTGTTATCGGACACCAGCTCCGGCGCGTACTGATCGGTCTCGGCATCCAGGAAGCCATAGAAGCGGTCGAAGCCGCGGCCCAGCGGCCATCCATCGAACGGCCCGGTCGCGCCGCTTTCGGTCAGCGGCGTGACGTGCCATTTGCCGACCATGTAATTGCGATAGGCGTGGGCCCTGAGCATTTCCGCCAGCGTGCCGGCCTCGCGCGCGATCTTGCCGCGATAACCGGGATAACCGCTGTCGAAATTGGCGAGGCAGCCGACGCCGACGGAATGGTGGTTGCGTCCGGTCAACAACGCCGCACGCGTGGTCGAGCACATCGCGGTGGTGTGGAAACCGCTGTAGCGCAGGCCTTCGGCCGCGAGCCGGTCGATGACGGGCGTCCTGATCGGAGATCCGTAGCAGCCGAAATCGGAAAAGCCGACGTCGTCGAACAACACGACGAGGATATTGGGCGCGCCGGCGGGCGGCTTGAGCGCCGGCGGCCACCATGGCCTGGAGCCGGCGGCGGTCTTGCCGATGGTGCCGCCAAATCGCGTATCGCTGCCTGCGCTCATGCATGTGCTCCCATGTCATCGCGATGGCGGTTGATCCGCCCGTGTCGCTTCTATGCGGCCGTGGCCGCCGATATCCAGGCGAGCATTGCCTGAAACCATAATCCGAATTATGATTATGATTATTTGGCTGGGAGTGCAACACCGGATGCAGCCGCGATCGGAACGTTTTGAGTTTCCCGGGGTCACGCCGTCCCGGCAGAAGCGAAGTCGCGAAATGACAGCCGCCCTGCTGCAGGCCGGCGCCGACATGCTGCGAACGCGCAGCCTTGCCGAACTGTCGATCGAAGCGCTGTGCACCAATGTCGGCGCAACTGTCGGCGCCTTCTACAGCCGGTTCGAAAGCAAGGAGGCCTACTTCAACGCGCTGATCGAACTCGCGGCGCGTGACGGCCAACGCAGACTGGCAGGGATGACGCTGCGCGAGGAGGACTTGAAGGATGCAGGTCTGGCCGAACGCTGCGGCTTGCTGGTGCATGGGATCATCGGCTGGATCCGGAACCATGAAGGCGTCCTGCGCGCTGCGCTCCAGCACGATGACACGCGGCCGGACCGGTGGAGCATATTCAAGGGCCTGGCGCGGACGGCCACGGCCCGTGCCACGCCTCCCCTGCTCCACGTCATGGGCCGGGGCCGCGCGGCCGCCAAGAGCCGCGGCATCGCGTTCAGCCTTCAGGTGGTCTTGGGAACGCTGGTCAACGCCGTCCTCAACGATCCGGGACCGCTGTCTATCCATGATGACGAGATGGAGGTGCGATTGAGCGGCTGCCTGTTGCAGTTGCTCGAAGCCGAGATGAAGACAACTTCCTCCGCGGCTTCGGTTCGCAATTCAGGCAGCCGCAAGAAATAAGCGGGCCTCAGGCGTCAGCCGGCGCCGAGGTAAGCGCGTTGCACCTGCGGATCGTCGGCCAGCGCCGCCGCGGGGCCGGACAAAACGCTCTTGCCGACCTGCAGCACCGTGGCAAAGTCCGAGACCTCGAGCGCGAGTTCGATGGATTGCTCCGCCAGCAGGATCGTCAGTCCTTCCTTGTGCAGCCGCCCAAAAGTCTCGTACATCGACTCGACCACCGCCGGCGCCAGGCCCAGCGACGGCTCGTCCAGCATCAGCAATTTGGGATCGCTCATCAAGGCGCGGCCGACCGCCAGCATCTGCCGCTCGCCGCCGGACATGGTGCCGGCGCGCTGGCTGCGGCGCTCCGCCAATCTCGGAAAGATTTCGTAAACCCGGTCGAGCAATGTCGCGACCCGCGCTCGGTCGCGCAGCGGCGTCGCGCCCAGTCTGAGATTGTTCTCGACGCTTTGCTGCACGAACAGCCGCCAGCCTTCCGGCGACAAAGCGAGGCCCTTGCGTACGATCGAAAACGCGCTTCCGCCGCCGATCTCCTGGCCGCGAAATTCGATCGATCCCGAATGCACGGGAATGAGACCGGCGATGGCGTTGAGAACCGTGGTCTTGCCGCCGCCGTTGGAGCCGAGCAACGCCACGACGCTGCCTTCGGGCACTTCAAGTGAAACGTCGGATACCCCGATCAGGTCGCCGTAGCGGACTTCGAGATGTTCGATCTTGAGCAGAGGCGCGGTCATGTCGCCGGTCCGCCCATCAATTCGATCGGCGTGTGACCGGCGGCGGCCTTGGCCGCGCGCTTGCCGAGATAGGCTTCGATCACGGCCGGGTTTCCGGTGACCTCGCGCGGGCTGCCGCGCGCGATCTCCCGGCCCTGGTGAAACACCACCACGCGGGTCGCCAGCGACATGATGACTTCCATGATGTGCTCGACGATCACAAGGGTAATGCCGGAACGATGGATGTCGCGCACGAGATCGATGGCGAGTTGCACCTCGCGCTGGGTGAGTCCCGCCATCGCTTCGTCGAGCAAGAGAACCTTGGGCTCGGTGGCAAGCGCGCGGGCGATTTCGAGCCGCTTGCGGCCGGGCGTGCCCAGCGAGCGCGCCGGCGCGTCCGCCAGTCTGCTCATGCCGACGCGTTCCAGGATCGCGCGCGCCCTGGTCTCGGCCTCAGCGCGATGCGAGGTGCGCAGAAACGCGCCTATCATCACATTCTCCAGCACCGACATGCCCTCGAAGGTCTGCGGCACCTGGAAGGTGCGGGCCAGACCGAGCTGCGCGCGGGCCTCCGGCGCGAGGCGGGTGATGTCGTGGCCTTCGAACAGCACCTTGCCCGATGTCGACAGGAGGTCGCCGGTCAGGCAATTGAAAAAGGTCGATTTGCCGGCACCGTTCGGGCCGATCAGGCCGAGGATGTCGCCCTGCTCCAGCATCACCGAGGCAGCATCGACCGCCTTGAAGCTGCCAAAGGCTTTTGTGATGTCGCGGGCTTCAAGGAGCATGGGTGGCTCCTTTCGCAGCATCGACGTCCGGCATCTTGCTGTTGCGCCTGGCCCACAGCCGGTTGATGAGAGTCAAAATACCGCCGGGCTGAAAGCGCGCGATCAGCACGATGATGGCGCCGTACAGGACAAAAGTCAGGCCGGCGCCCTTGCCGCCGAGCAGGTTGTTGGAGATTTCCTCCAGCGGCACCAGGATCGCCGCGCCGACCAGCGGTCCGAATAGCAGCCCGGCGCCGCCCAGCGCCGCCATGATCAGCATCTTCACCGAGATCAGGATGCCGAGCCCGGATTCCGGATCGACGAAGCCGAACATCGTCGCATAGAGCGCGCCGGCGACGCTGGTCAGGCCCGCGCTCAGCATGAAGGCATAGAGTTTGGTGCGGCTGGCGGGCGCGCCGAGCGAGCGCGCCGCGCGTTCGGAATCCCTGATGGCGCGGAGGTAAAATCCCATCCGGCTGTTGGCCATCCACCAGGTGATGCCGAGCGTGATCACAAGAACCGTCAGGAAGAGATAATAGTACGGCAGCGCCGAGATGAAGGAGAGATCGAACACATTTCGCGGCACGGTCGGGCCGCTCAGTCCGACCCCGGCGCCGAGATAGTCGGTGTTGCTGACGATCAGCCGTACCAGTTCGGCGACCGCGATCGTGGCCATGCTGAAATAATGGCCCGACAGCCGCAGCGTCGGCACGCCGATCGCGGCGGCAATGGCCACGCTGACGACGATGCCGACGGGAATTCCAACGAGCGGCGAGAGCGCGAAATGCGCGAACGCGCCCATCGCGGCATAGGCGCCGCAGCCGAAGAACACCACGTGTCCGACCGATACCTGGCCGGCATAGCCGCCGACGATGTTCCAGGCCGACGCCGCGATCGCATAGAGCAGCACCAGCGCGCCGAGCCGCTGCTGAAATGGCGTCGAGAACAGCAAGGGATAGCCGACGGCCAGCGCCAGCACTACCGAGGGCCACAGCCAGCGCCGTATCACGTCTTGCCCATCAGGACTTGCCCATCAGGCCCTGCGGCCGGAACCAGAGGAAGCCGAGGAACAGGGAATACACCACCATGTCCTTGTAGACAGCGCCGATCCAGTACGCCGACAGGGATTCGATCACCCCGATCAGGAGTCCCGCCACCAGCGCGCCCGGCACGCTGCCGAAGCCGCCGAGCGACACCGTGACGAAGGCAACGATCGCCAGGGTCTCGCCGACGGTCGGCACAATGTAGAAGAAGGTCGCGATCAGCGCGCCGGCAAGCCCGGTCGCGCCGGCGGCGATCGCCCAGGCGATCGCCTGCATGGTGTCGGGCCGGATCCCCATCAGCTGCGCGGCGGTTGAATCCTCGGCGACCGCCAGCATCTTCGAGCCCAGTGAGGTGCGCGTCAGCAGCAGATGCAGGCCGAGCGTCACCAGCAATGCGACACCGCCGGCCAGCAAGCGCGACGCCTGGATTCGCAAGCCCCACACTTCGAAGGTGCCGCCGACGATGTTTTCCGGCAGCGACAGGAAATTGGCGCCGAACCACCAGAACACCGAGTAGCGCAGCAGCAGCGCAAGCCCGAAGGTGCCGAGAATCTGCGCCAGCATCGGCCCTTTCATGATGTCGCGGATCAGTCCGAAATAGACGACGACCCCGAGCGTCGCGAGCACCAGCGCGGCAATCGGCGCGCCCAGCAAGGGGCCGGCGCCGAACAGCGTGTAGACCACGAACGCCACGTACATGCCGAGCATGACGAAGTCGCCATGCGCGAAGTTGACGATGTTCATCATGCCCCAGACCAGCGTGAGGCCCGAGGAAAACAGCGCATAGACCGCGCCCAGCAGAAGCCCGCCGACAATCACCTGAACGAGAATTGTGGACATGCCGGCGGTTTAAGTCTTGCGGTTAAGTCTCGGCGGTCTCGCGACAAATAAATCAGGGCGGGACCCTGCCCCGCCCCGCTGGAAGTCACCAGCCTTTGTAGTTCAGGATCGGCGCTTTCTCGGCGTTGGCCTTGGGCCAGACCGCGACATAGTTTTCGCCGTCCTGCAGCTGAATGATGAGGCCGGAAGCCAGTATGTTCTGGCCCTTGTCGTCGAACTTGACGCCTTTGTAGCCCATCATCAGCTGGTCGGGCTTGAGGTCGGTCGCCTTCAGCGCCGCCTGGATCTTGGCGGGATCGGTCGAGCCGGCGCGGTCGATCGCCTCGCACAGCACGAAGAAACCCTGCATCTGGCGCGCGGCGGTATCGTCCATCTCGTCGCCGCTCTTCTTCTTGTACATCTCGGCGATCAGCGCCGTCGGCGAGCCCGGAGCGCCGACGTTCCACGACGAACGGTTGAAGACGCCTTGCGAGATCTTGCCGACCGACTTGATGAAGGATGGATCGGAATAGCCGGAGTCGTCGGCGATGATCATCGGCGGCTTGTAATCGAGGGCTTGCATGGTCTTGGCATACAGGATCGCGTCCGAGGCGTAGGCGATCATGATCACCACGTCGGGTTTCTTCTCCTTGAGCTGCAGCACCTGGCTCTGCACGTCGGTGGCGTTGACGGCGTAGGCGATATCGAGCGCGATGGTCTGGCCCTGCTCCTTGAACACGCTGGTGATCACGCTCGAGACCGAGGTGCCGTATTCGGTATTGTCGTGAACCAGCGCGACGTTGTCGGTCTTCGCGCCGCTGGCCTTCATATCCCTTAGGAAGTCGTAATAGATCTTGGCGAAGTCGGAGGCGACTGGCGTGACGCGGAAGAACCATTTGAAGCCGCGCTCGGTCAGGTTTGCCGCGACCGACTCGCCGTTGACGAAGGGAATTCCGTATTTTTCGGCAATCGCGCTCGCCGTCAGCGTGATCCCGGACTGATAGGCGCCGGTCAGCGCCACCACCTTCTCTTCGGTGATCAGCCGCAGCGTCTGGTTCTGCCCGGTCGCCGGGCTGCCCTGGTTGTCGGCGAAAACCACCTCGACCTTGGCGCCGCCGAGGCCTGCGAGGCCCGCGTTCTTCGCCAGCGGGAAATTGCCGAGCTCGGGATGGGCGTTGTTGATGATATCCATTGCGGTCTCGATCGCGGCCTTGGCATGGACGCCGGCGCTGGCGGCGTTGCCGCTCAACGGAAATACCGCGCCGATCTTGACGGTTTTGTCCTGTGCCGACGCATGGCCCGCCAGCGAAACGGAAATCGAGGCGGCGCAAAGCAGCCCGATGATATGCTTAAATCTCATGTGAAAAGTCTCCGAGAGGTGCCACCCGATGCCATGCTTCTGACGGCTAGGGGTACGCGAGGCGTGGCCCCGCTTTCCCTTATTTTTGGCCAGTCAGCATGGCACGACGGATTGGCAGGGGCAAGTTGCGCGCTCGCCGCGCGTGCGCGTCGCAAGACGTCAATTGGTTGAAGGCGCCGCCTCGACCGTTGCCTTCCGGATGGGCACATCAGCCGCCTTGACCCCGATATAGATGGTGTTGCTCGCAGCGTGATCCCCAAACGAGTTGTCAAAGGTCACGACATGGCTATCCGATGTCGCGAAGGCGCCGGCCAACGCGGATTGAAATCCCTCATCCGGCGGGTCATTCGACCAAAGTGCAAAGACGCCGCCGGGATTTAAATGCGAGGCGAGCCTTCCGAGCCCCTCCGGCGCGTAGAGCGCGGCATGGCGCGGATGCAGCAGGTTTCGCGGCGAGTGATCGATATCGACCAGTACCGCATCGAAGCGGCGGCCCGGCGCGTCCGGATCGAAGCCCTCGGCGGAATGCGACATCGCAAAGAAGTCGCCGTTGACCAGGCGGCAGCGCGGATCGCCGGTGAGCTGCTTGCCGAGCGGCAGCAGGCCCTGTTCATGCCATTCGATCACCTCGGCCAGCGCATCGACCACGACCAGCGAACGCACGCCCGGATTTTCGAGCACGGCTTGCGCGGTGTAGCCGAGCCCGAGCCCGCCGACGACGACGTCGAGATCCGTGTCCCCGAGCGCCGCCAGCCCGAGCCGCGCCAGTTCGATCTCGGCGACGGTGAAGGCGCTCGACATCAGGAATTCGTCGCCGAGCTTGATCTCGAAGACGTCGACCCCTGACGTGAGTGACCTCCGCCGCCGCAGGCTGAGCACGCCCATTGGCGTGGGACGGAAATCCAGCTCCTCGAAATTCACGCTCATCACCGGCCTGGCCTTCACTGCCGGCGCCGACCCCGCCGCTGGATGGTCGCGATTTCATCGCGCTCTCTCAGGAACAACATCGCCGCGCGCTTGCCAAGGCCGGGACCAAGCGGGTAGAACGGCGCACGTTTCGGCGCGATTTGGCTGATCTGTCGCAAGAACTGGAAGAGTTTTTCCTAAGTATTTGATGTTGTTAGGAAAACATTGGGGAATGGTGTAACGGTAGCACAACAGACTCTGACTCTGTTTGTCTAGGTTCGAATCCTAGTTCCCCAGCCATCGCATAAGTCCCTGAATATACTTACATTTTAGGAAAAACAATGACCAGTCGAGGGCCATCTTCATGTTGCGTGGGCGGGAGATCGCCGAGCAGCAGGCCGGCGATAAGCCGCTGCACAGCCCGAAGGCTTAAAGATCACCCACCGCTGAAGGGCGCTGGTGCCCCGTTATGCGCGCGATCGAAAGTCAGGAGCGCGCCCTCCAGGGCGACACGCAACTGCTGGAAGAACGTCTGAACGCAGGATGCGCGAGCCCTGGCGAGCAGAGGCTCGCGGCCGGCTTCCTATCCCGCCGGGTCAGGCCCAAGGAAGAAGAAGCCCTCGGAGTTGTTGACCGAAGATCGGCGACAGCTCGTCGCCGAGTTTGTCAAGGAGCGCACGAAACCTGGCGTGAAGAAGGATTTGATTGTCGCTGAAGCGGAAGCTCACTTCGGCATCACCAGCAGCGAGGTCTATACGAGCCTCAAGAAGGCCCGCGAGTAAAAATTCCAACCAAATTCGAAATTTGCCTGGAGGCGGTTCTTGTAGCCTCCAAGCTATGCGTGTGTATTTTAAGCATCCGGTGCTGTTAGCCGGACAAAAGTGAAACTCCGGCACAACCCGCCGCCGGAGAAGGCACCGCCTCCGGCAACAACAACCGGAGACACTAATGCCTACATCAAGCTTCGCGGCAAATGCTCGGACCTGCACGAGCCGGTCAGGGGCGCCAAGAAAATCGCAGAGATTCGCGGCGAGACCGAGCGCCAAACTTTCCACGCCGTTGCCGAGAAGCGCTTCTCATTTAGAAATGACGGCCGAGTGATCGTGACCACGCCGTTTGAGGCCCTCGTGCCGCTGATTGGCGCGGATGGGATCGCTCGTCTCACTGTCCCCGAGAAGAGCGCCACCGGCCGCCAGATCAAGCGATGCTGCTCCACATGGTAGGAAAAGTTCCGCCTCGACCATCCTCCCAGAAAGCAGAACGAGATAGCTCACCCGGCGTGATATCTCCGCCTGTTGCACATACGCGGCGAGCGGCCAGCCCTGCTACCACTCCGCCGATCAGGCCTAATGAACTCGCGTCGTCGCATGCCGCCTGGGCTCAGGACAAGTCACTGCAGCGAATAGCACGATCACCTCGTCGGTGAGAGCTATGAGGAACGGCAGAACCTCAAGGTCGAAAACCGAAGCTCAAAAAAGCTACAGCCCTCCGATGATGACGTGCAGGACCAGCGTAAGAAAAGAGGCCCCCAATATTGCCACCAAGCCGTCAATGGCTACGTCCAACACGGAGTCTTCGATTCCAACTATCCAATCAATCATCCAGCGCATCGGAGCACCTGGGGATCTTGACGTTAAACTCAATCGTCTTTCCTCGAGGAGGACGGATTCGACATGTCTGACTTACGGGCGCGCCAGTTCTGCGCCGGCATGGGCGGTGCGCTTCGCTTCTTGCTCCGCCAGTAGCCGCAGCAGGATTTTCCGCTTGTCCGGATGAGTTTCAGTCTCCAGCAGAAGCTTAAAGTGGGCGATGTTCTGGGTCTCGATGAAACTTTGCATCCAATTGCCCTCAGACTGGTGCTTGCAATTCCCCATGGATCCAGCGGCTCCATATTTTGGACGCCATGGGGTCTTCTTCCGAGAGGTGTTTCATCTTTTTTGTGTCTTCACATTTCGTACGTATCATCATCTTTTGTGCGCGCTCGCATTCCGCACGTATCTTCGCGAGAAGTTGCTCGCAGTTGTGGCAGTCAATGAGCAAAGTGGGTTGGGTCATGGATGCCGCCGGCGGGAGCACGACACACTCCCGGTCAATGCCTATCGTTCGATGAGATAAAGCCATGGGAACTCGCCGAAATATGAAAGGCGAGTCCGGTACCAGACATAAATAGCGAAAATAGTTGGGCCATCAGCGCGCCTACCTCCAACCAAGCAGACGGCCCGGCCAGCCGTTTGATCCCGCGCAACCGGCGCGTGAGCGCCGGTTGCTGGCATCGCAGCAGCCTCCATCGGGCCGGAACGTTCAAGCTGGTGAGGGGTTGGAAAATTCCTATCTGAACGCCATCGTCGGAGCCTCCAGATGCCCCGCTATTTTTTTCATTTGAATAGGAACGAAGAAGCGGGCGTCGATAACGATGGTTTGAACTTCCTGGATCGCCAAGCCGCATGGGAGGAAGCTACGATGGCTTGCGGTGAAATGATCCGTACAATCGACGGTCACTTGCAACCGGGCGAAGGCTGGCAGATGGAGGTTACTGACGAAGCGGGCAAGCTTATTTACCGCCTGCGTTTTATCGCGGAATTGTTTGAGTAAGGACCTCGCAATCGTCCGGTGTCGGACCACGTATAGGTATGATATAAACCGCCGCCTTCACATTGGCGTCAGCCAGCAATTGACGGGTCTATTGCGTGCGGTCAATTCCTACCCGTCCCCTGGACAACAAACTTCTGTCAGCTTTGCCGCGCGCTCAATACAATCTGTTGGCACCGCACCTGGCGACCGTCTCACTCCCGCCAGGTGCAGTGCTTTTTGAACCGGGCGATAAGGTCGACCACGTTTACTTTGCCCATTCGGGAATGCTGTCATTCCTTGCCGTAATGCGAGACGGGAGAGGAATTGAAACCGCAACGGTAGGCCGTGAAGGCGTCGTCGGCGCAATGGCTGGGCTGAGGCCGTATAAGTCGTTTGTTCGCGTCGCTGTGCAGATGCCGACGCTTGCAAGCAAGATCGCTTCGCAACGTTTTAGGACTGTGGTCGCGACTAGCGAACAACTGCGAAATCTCTGCATCGAATATAATGAAGCGTTATTATCACAAGCACGCGTGATAGCGGCGTGCAATGCGCTCCACTCGGTCGAAGCCCGATTTTGCCGATGGTTGCTGCAATCAGCAGACCGAGCAAACAGCGATACGGTCGCTCTCACCCAAGAATTTCTGGCAGAAATGCTTGGCGTACGACGGACGTCGGTGACCGCAGTCGGCAAAACGCTTCATGATCAGGGAGTTATTAATTACTCCCGTGGCGTGATTCATATACTGGATCGCCATAAGCTAGAGCGGATGTCGTGTGAGTGTTATAAAAGGCTCTTAGACCAATCTGCGATGGTCCAAAGCATTTTTAGCCAAGTCTGAATTTCCGCCTTCTGCTGCAATGCATTCAAGCAGTCGCCGCAAAAAATTCATCATTGAGTTGGCAAATAAACCGACAATTCTATTCTCCCTGGGCACAAGTTTTAGGTTCCTTTCCACGAGGATGGGGTTGTGATGGTGGATGGCGTTTTTCAATTCCGAACCCAACGATCTTGTGGGGGCGCCGAACTACGACGTCCCCAATCACCAATGACCGCTTCGGGTCAAGAGCGCCGGTTTGACACCCCGGCAACTTCTTCCGGTCTACACCAATCAACGGACATTATCAGACCGGCCGCGTTGGTCCGTTTGGTGCCATAAACGGAAGTGAGAGGTTTGCCCCAAGCTGACCGATGGCGCCGCCGTCTGTCAGGCCACGGTTTGACCGCTCGGGACGTGCCGAAGTCGCTCCAACCGAGCCCGCGGCCTGAAGGCCAGCACGAGCAGCGCGACGCCGAACACCAGTGCATACGCGCCATTTGGTTGCCTGAGCTATTCGATTCGTGTCCTCACATCGTGCGCAAGCTAAGGGCAAGCGCGATCCACGCGCAGCCGTAGAAAATTAGATCAATCCCGACGAACAGACCGATCACCCAGAGACCTGAGACCGGCCACTGCGCAAGAACAAGTATCCCAATATGAACGTAATAATTCCGTCCGCCGCCTGCCAGCCCCAGCCTGGCTGGGCAACTGCAATCGAAGCGATCAATTGAAACAGGCCGCCGATCAGGAAGAAAAACGCCATGAAGATCGTCAGCGCCTCAGCACTGATGACCGGCCTCGTGACGAGCATCAGGCCAACGACTCCGAAAAGGATCGCGGCAAGCAAATGATGAAAAAAGCCTGCCCAGTGCCCCACCAAGACCGCCTGCGCGATCTCAATGCCTGAGGCCAACACCAAGAGCCATCCGAAGAACAACATCGTGGCGACGGTGGCCAACACCGACCTGACCACGGCGGCAATACCCAGCGCCAACAATCCAATTCCAAATACCAGGAACCATCCCCAATATTGGACAACTTCGTGGGGGATTTGGACTTCGATGGCCTGGATATTGCCCATCATGGCTGGACAGTCCCCGAGTTTACTCCCGCTCTTATGAGCGCTTTGCCTGCTCGGCGGCGAGGCGGCCGTCGATGGCATCGAGAACGGCCAGTCGTGCCTGTTCAACCGATGCGATGGCGTAATCGATCGCGAAACCGGCGTCCAACTCCAAGAGCTCGGCCCGTTTCTCGGCTAGTTTCACATCTAGACCATGCTTTGCTTCGCCTACGTGCACCTTTAAGGCGTTCACGTCCGCAGTAATTTTCGCTTGCAGGGCTTTCGTATTTCTGGTGGCAAACTCTCCAGCGGACTTGATTTGCTGGTTCACCTTTTCGACGGCCGTCTTTGCAGCAGAAAGCGCCTCGGCCTTGCGCGCTTCGATCTTGTCGCGCGCTTCGTTTTTTGCGCCTTCAAAGGCATTTTCAGCACCCTTTGCACGTGCCGACAACTCTGCGAGTTGTTCAGAGAGTCGCTTCATTTGCTCCTCCTTCTGGTGAAAGGGTTGTAAGTTAACACGCACTCGTTCGAGTCATGTTGATCTGGATCAACTCTTCTTTTGGCCCAGCTAGCAGGGCGACCGAGTAGGATGGAAGGTATCAAGTTCCGCGGCCGCGCCGAGCGATGTCTCAGTTGGGTCAAACTCGGAAGTGGAAAGTCATTTACGGAGAGTCCGCTGTACCCCGATAAACGGAAATCGTCAGACCGGGCCACCTACGCCATCCGGAACAAAATCACTTTCGGACAAAAGTCCGACGAGGCAACAGTTGTTGTATCGCGCGCATGTTCATCGTGGCGCTACCGCCCCCGCCGAGGCCGAGCGCGAACATTGGCAGATCACCATGCACTGCCTGATCTTGGCGGCCGAGCACGGGCGGCATCACTATGATGGCGCATCGCCGAAGTCTGAATGGGGCTGTCTGCGCCATGTCCTCTTAACTCTGAGACGGGATGGAAAGGGACCGGTACCCTTGTGTGTACCGAAAATTCGATTCGGCGTAGACGCAGCAGGCGGACGGCGTAAGCTCGCATCCTGATGCCCGATCTGTTCAGGCTGATTCTCGATATCCTGGCTTCGCGCAAGGCGAGCGCAACGCTGGAAGCGGAAAACCTGATCCTGCGGCAACAGGTCAATGTGCTTCGCCCGCGAACGCCGAAGCGACCGCACCTCAACAATACGGATCGTTTCCTATTTGTTGGGCTCTATCGCTGGTTTCCGTCCGTCCTTGAGGTGGTTGCGATCGTCAGGCCGGAGACCATCATTCGCTGGCACCGTGCTGGGTTTCGGGCGTATCGGCGCTGGCGATCCCGCAACCGTGTTGGCAGACCGAAGGTCTCCGCTGAACCAACTTCGAACGCTTGTACGGCGACTAGGGCAAGTAAACCGGAAAGCATCGCGTAAACTCTTCGACCAAATCTAATGCGACATGAAAACGGGCACGGTCATCGTGGACAGTATTCCACGCGTCACGCCTCCAAGCACGAATTCGCGCAGACGCGAATGCCCGTAACCACCCATCACGATCATGCTCGCGGAGCAATCTGCAACGTGCGACAGAATGGCATCGGTAACGCCGATATCCGTAGCAGACGCAATTTTTACTTCAACCTTGACGCCGTGGCGGGCGAGGTGATTGCCGATGTCGACCCCGCGAGTCTCGCGCTCATTTCCGGTTTTCTCATTGGCAACGATAAACAGTTCGACGACCTGCGCCTTTTTGAGGAGCGGCAGCGCATCGTTGACGGCACGGGCAGCGGCACGACTCCCATCCCAGCAACACACGATACGATCGAGCTTCAACCCGTCTTTCTGGATATAGGGAACGACAATCACGGGGCGGCCGGAACCGAACAGTGCCGCTTCGATCAAAACGTCATTGTACGCGCCGCGGGCATCATCGGATTGCATGATCACGCTCAGATCGAACCGGCGCGCCATCGCCGAAAAAATGTCGGGCGGTCTCAGCTCGCTCTCCGTAATCAGCCGCGGCTCGACAGAAAGAAGACTGCGTTTAGCAGCCGCCTCGAAACGAGCAATTGCGCTACGAGCTTCCTTTTCGCTCTCGGCTAATATGTCCGTGAGAATGCTGGATGGAATATCCAGCATTGGATAGCCTGGAAGGAACGCTCGACCGGCGAATGCTACACTTGCGAGGTGCGCATCGAGCGTCTCTGCAATCGAAATGGCATAATCGAGAGCACCATTCCTAAACTCATCGCACTCGAGATTGAGAAGGATATCCTTGACCATGATGTGCTCCAAGATGAACGCCAGCGTTAAATAATCTTGTCACCACCGCAGCAGGAACTGATTGACACATATCAAAGCCCGACACATGCCCGCCTTCCAGCCAGCCCGGACTCAGTCAGCACGATGCCGGCCACCGATTTCGAAGGGCGAACCCGATTTGTGCCTGATGTGCCTGACGTCGCATTTTGAGCATGCTTATTGCAGTGCGCTCTACGCGGGGTCATTTTGGTTTGTTTCCGTTACAACTGACAAGCCCATAGCTCACGCGTCCGGAATCCGTTGGCTCAACTGCGCCACTGCCACCGACAATGTGAGTTTGAAGCGCAATCCGGGGTTCACCGACTCGAATTCAATCGTAGCGCCCAGTTGCTTGCCGATCGCTCTGACAAGCTGAAATCGAATTCATCATCGGTCATCACGTCAAAGGAATCCGGAAGGCCGGGACCGTTGTCGACGACCTCAACGACGATAGTCCAACACTATCCATGCGGCTACAGACCACGATCTTTCCAGCCTGACCTGACGGATGCGCCTACTTGACCGCATTCGTGATCACTTCCGCGACGATCGAGGAATGTCCGATGCAGCCGGGCGACCGCTTCAATCTGAGAGCGGAAATTTCCGAAGGATTTGTACGGTTTCGTTCGTTGGTTCCGTAGGCTGGCGAACCAAGTCAGCAGCATTCAGCTGGATGAAGCCGGCGAACAGGGACAGGTGATTGGCGATGCGATGATCAGCTTCCTTGGCAACAGCGCAATCGCCGCACAAACCGGCGGATGGAACTGGGCCGCGATGGACACTCGCAATGCTCCGAACAAGAGAGACGTCAGCAGCGTGCATGGCGCTGGGCTATCCAGAGGATATTTTCATTGGCTATCTGACGTCGTGTCATCATCGTCGTTCCTTTTGCTGACGTTTCACTGGATTTCAGAGCTATCGATGCTCCTAATACCGGACGATCCCGCCTTACGGCGGGACCGGGAAGAACACCGCATCAACTCACGATCAATTTGTCTTCGACCTGGGTCACGCCGGGCGCCGACCAAGCGGTACGCTCCGCCAGATCGCGGTCACGCCAAGTGTCCACCTTGCCACTCAGTGTGACTTTGCCGCCGTCAGCCGTGACATTGATGTTCGCGGCCTCAAGCTGTGCATTACGGTCGAATGCGGACTTGATCTTTTCACGCACGTCGTAGGCGTTGACGCTGGGCTTGACCTTGATCTCGTCCGAGACTCCCCTGACGCCCTGAAGCTTGCGGACATCGGCCTCGGCGGCACTGCGCTGAAAGTGCCAGTCGACTTCACCGCTGAGAGTGACCCAGCCCTTCTCGACTTTCACCTTCACTCTGTTATTCGGAACACTGACATCCCAGTCGAGGCTCTGAACCGCGCGCTTCGCGATATCATCGTCGAAATTCCCGCCCTCGAGGGGGAACCGGACTTCCAACTCTTCGGCAACCGCCTTGACGCCTGTCACGCGCCCGACCGCCCGCTCGGCAGCCCATTTCTGCGTGTAAGAGGGAACATGTCCAGTAAGCGTGACGACGCCATTGTTCGCCGTCACACCGATATGTGCCGCATCGACGCTTGGCTCCCAATCGAGTTCGTCAAGAACGGCTTGCTGCAGCGATTTGTCAGTCATGGCTAAACTCCTTCCGTCCGTATTGAGAAACAGATCAATTATCGGATTTCGCAGGTGCCGCTCATTGATCTGCCTCAATGAAGCGAGTTCGGCTGAAATGAGTACGTCCCGCCAACTCTGCCAACGGAGCCGCTTCTGAGCATGTCAAGATGGGCCACCGGGCGTAGCAATGCTGATCTTTGTCAAAGGCGCCCCGGCGCAAGTCTTTTAGAAGGCAGATTGTGACGTTGACCCTTATGATTAAGTCACTGAACGTCCGCCTCAGCGACGATTTATAAAAGGAGCCTCACATGACTGGCCATATGCCGCCAATTCCGCCTGGCAACCAGAGCAACAAAGGCCCGAAGCAAACCGACGAAATGGCGCGAGACACATCGAAGAAACGGATTCACACTCAGAATACTAACGAGCAGGGCGACACCGCGAACATTAAACAGAACACAACTAACAAAGGGAAATACCACGGAGGACGGATGAAATAATCGGGCGGCACGAACGATACGCGAGTGCCCGATAGCAAACGGCCTCTCGTCACATCGTTGCGATCAATAGGCCATTTTTGAAAACGCATGGGATGCCGTTACCCCAACCCGCATGCGCCTCCTCACCTTCCCTTAGCGAAACGCAAATCTGTGGTGAATCTAATCACGTTCACCGAAAACTCCTGCAGCACTTGCCATCGCGAATTTTTCTTCGACGTGAAATGAGCGGCACACTTTTTTCGAACCGTAAGCTGCTTGATCAAGATCAATGAAGTCCGCGGCCCGAGGCATTCGTTTTTTTGTTCCTCAGAGGAGTATTTCTCATGTCAGAAGCTGCCACAAAACCACCCATCAAAACTGAAGGGACGCCAGCAACTAAAACTTCAGACTGGCAGCCGTTCGAAGCGTTGCGCAACCAGGTCGATCGGCTGTTTCATGACTTCCAGACGGGATTCCTGCAGGCACCATCCTACCGTTCGCTTCTGGACATCGAGCCGTTCTGGCGCCGTGATTTCGGTTTCAATGTCTCGCCGGCCATCGATATTGTCGAGACGGAAAAGGCTCTCGAAGTGACCGCGGAACTGCCTGGTCTCGATGTCAAGAATATCGAGCTCCAGCTTTCCGACAATGTCCTGACAATCAAGGGCGAAAAGCAGGAAGAAAAGGCCAAGGACCACTACGTTTCCAAGCGCCGCTATGGCTCTTTCCGCCGCTCGCTGCAGGTACCCGGCAGCGTCGACGCCGATAAGATCAAAGCCAGTTTTAAGGGTGGCGTTCTGACTGTCACGCTTCCGAAATCCCCGGAAGCGCAGAAGAGGCAGAAAACGATCCCCGTAACCTCAAAGTGACTGAAACGCCGGCCTCACCGTATCACACGTGATCGGTGAGGCCGCGGCGGGATTTCGGCACGGTGGCGATTTGGCACTCGGAGACGCAGCAAAATGGCCCACAAGCAAATTCTTTTTCATTCTGCAGCCCGCGAAAAGGTCTTGCGCGGAGCAACGCTGCTTGCGGATGCGGTGCGCGTCACGTTGGGACCAAAGTCGAAATCAGTTCTGATTCAAAAGAGCTGGGGCGCACCGATCGTCTGCAACGATGGCGTGACCATCGCCAAGGAATTCGATCTCAAGGATCCGGAAGAGAATCTGGGAGCCCAGGTTCTTCGTCAAGCTGCGGAAAGAACCGGGGACGTTGTCGGTGACGGAACCAGCACAGCGACCATCCTCGCCCACGCGATCCTTGCCGACGGCGTGCGCAATGTCGTGGCAGGCGCCAGCGCCATCGATCTCAAGCGCGGACTAGACCGGGCCACACGCGTTGCAATCGAGACACTGCGTGCCATGTCTCGCCCGGTCAAGACGAAAGCGGAGAAGGCCCAGGTCGCAACCTTATCGGCCCACAATGATCCATCTATCGGCGCTCTCGTTGCCGACGCCATCGAGAAGGTCGGGGGCGAAGGCGTGATTTCGGTCGAGGAATCCAAGACCACCGAAACCACGCTGGACGTGGTCGAGGGCATGAAATTCGACCGCGGCTTTATATCCCCCTACTTCGTTACCGACGCGGAGCGCATGGAGGCCGTGCTGGAAGATCCCTTCGTGCTGCTTTGCGACCACAAGATCGGGGCACTGCGCGACCTGACCCCGATACTTGAGCAGGTCGCCAAGTCCGGCCGTCCGTTGTTGATCGTGGCTGAGGATGTCGAAGGTGAAGCGCTTGCGACCCTGATCGTCAACCAACTTCGCGGCGTTCTCAAGGGCTGCGCGGTCAAGGCGCCCGGCTTCGGCGATCGGCGCAAGGCGATGCTGGAAGACATCGCGATTGACTGGGGCGCAGGTGATCTCCGAAGAACTGGGATTGAAGCTGGAGAGCGTGACGCTGCAGCAGCTCGGGCGCGCCGCGCGGGTGGTGGCGGACAAGGAAAACACCACGCTAATCGGCAGCGGCGGCGACCGGGCCCGGATCGACGGCCGGATTGCGCAAATCCGGCGCGAAATCGAAAAGACCACCAGCGACTATGATCGGGAAAAGCTCGAGGAGCGGCTCGCCAAGCTGTCCGGCGGCGTGGCGGTGATCCGCGTCGGCGCTCCGACGGAAGCGGAGATGAAGGCGAAGAAGGAGGCGCTCGACGACGCCATCAGTTCCACCAAGGCGGCGGTGGCCGAAGGCATCGTACCTGGCGGCGGTCTTGCGCTTCTCAGATGTATCGAAGCGGTCACCCGCGAGGAAGCTGTCTGCGAGGGTGACGAGAGGACCGGCGTTCAGATTTTGAAACGGGCGCTCGAAGCGCCGGCGCGTCAGATCGCGGAGAATTCCGCCGTAGACGGCGGTGTCGTCGTTGCACGGATGATGAGCGGTCAAGGCAATTTTGGCTTCGATGCTGCCCGCAAGGAATATGTCGACCTGGTCGAGGCCGGCATCGTCGATCCTGCGAAGGTCGTTCGTACCGGATTGGAGAACGCCGTCTCGGTCGCCAGTGTGCTGCTGCTCACCGAAGCGACGATGACCGAAATTCCGGAGACCAAGCGAGAGCGGCCGGCCGAGCCGGAGATGGCCATATAATCTGCGCGTTGCCCGCAGTCTTATAAGAGCCGCGAGATACCGGGATTGATGGAAAACGGTGGCGGGACATTCCTTCCAATGGGAAATCGAAACATCAAGCTAGGCATGCTGAATCCCGGCGGATCGCTGTCGTCTGTCGGAATTTCGCGCTCGATATCGACCTGATCCTTTTCTATCAGGTTTGGGGCTTCGTCGGTCTGTTCGGAGGGAGAGTTTCGGCTGTTGCGCGGAGGCGATTCCGCTCAGAAGTACTCCAAGGAGTTGAGTATCGCATTTTACCTCGCAATAATCCCTCAATGAGACATCAGACAGCAGATCGGGCTTGACGTCAGCAGATCTCGGGTCATGCCGCCAAAGACCCATTCGTTGAGCCGGCTATGGCCGTACGCCCCGGTGACCAGCAGATCAGCCCCTTCGTCCACGGCGAGTCCGATGATCTGATCCGCTCCCGTTGCTCCAAGCAACTGCGCTTCGACGCGAGCTTCGGCCTTAATCCTATGCCGGGCCAAATAGCTCACAACGTCATCGGCATGTTGGCGCCCGGTTCCCATTTGATCCTTCGCGCAGATTTCAACGATCGTCACGCGCTTCGCCTGGTGGAGGAACGGCAGCGCGTCCTGAACCGCCCGCCGTGCCTCACGCGCGTCCTTCCATCCGACCACGACGTTGTCCGCCGCAAGGGATTTCACTGCCGCAGCCACCACCAGGATGGGGCGCCCCACTCCCAGAACAGCCGCCCCGTTATCGGCAACCCTATGAATATCCCACGAAGCCTTGTTCCTTTCGACCACGATCAAATCGGCACAGCGCGCTTCGGTGATCAGGGTCTCCGTGGGAAATTCCAGGAACGATCGCCATTCGGGCTGACGGCGCTCTCCCGCGGCAGCACGAAACTTGTCTCCGGCCTCCTTGAGTTTCGCCTTCATCTGCGCGATGTCAAACTCCGTCGCATTGTCGACGATCACCACACCCTCAGCGGCAACTGGCGGCCTGACCGCAAGAGCCGACAACCCGATCAGCTTTGCCGAAAATTTGTCTGCCAGACCTGCCGCGACGCTGACAAGCTGTTTCGAGGCGTGGTCGGCATTGAGGTAGACCATCAGCGTTGCATAGGACATGGCAGCTTCCCCGTGTGCGGCAACAAGGCCATTACGTCCACGCCTTGGCAGGAATCCCTTGACTCAAATCAATTCCTTGTGGCCCCACTGATCAGGCATCCCTTGCAAGATGCTTTTCAATTTCAGCGATCGGATGCTTGGTCAAATCCTTGTTTATCTCGGCAAGAATGTATGGCTTCACATCAGGATGAAATGCGTTTCGCAATTCAGCCAGGGTCCTCGGCGGAGCAACGACGATCAGAGCCTTCACCTTGCCTGCCCGGATCATCTGCTCCATAGCAGCGGCGACCTTTCGTGCGAAGAGTTGCTCCTCGATGTCATGCCAATCGGTTGGCTCAACAGCACTTCGTCGGCCTGTTTGCAATCCCTTGCTGATGTGCCCCGGCCGTTCGGAGCCCTGCTCGTGACTGGCTGGATTCTCTTCCTCAAAAACCTTCTCAGTCTTGAGATTTGCAGATCTCTCGTCGCCATCATTTCGCAGGAACAACGCTTTTCGGCCATCGCCGACAAATACAAACGCGTTATGGGGTATCCTGAGTTTGTTCATGAGGTCCTCACAACCGCTCTCGGTGAATCGCTCCGCGGCTCGTTCAAATCATGATGAAGCCAACGGGCTATGTTGCGCCATGCCTCGTCAAGGACCTCGGCACCCAGGAACAGGCTCAGATGGCCACATGGTTCGGTCATCTTCACCAGCTGCTCGGCTGGAGTGCCGACCAGCCGTGCCGTCGCGAACAGCTGATCGGCGGGAACGATTTCGTCATCGCCAGCTGCGAGAAGAAAGATCGGTCCGCGAATCAACACCAGGTCAACACGTTGCCCAAGGGCGACGAAACGTCCTTCGGCAATCTGGTTTTCCTTAAACAGCCATTTGACGACCTGGAGATAGAAGGCTCCGGGTAAATTGACAGTTTCGCCATACCATTGCTGGAACCGGTCATTCAGTTCACGTTTGCGCACCGGGTCCGTATCCGGCGGATTTTGAAGAACCACCTCCGCTTCATTGGGGTCATCTGGGAGACCCCAAGCCTTAAGCGTGCGTTCCCCATCTACAAGACCCGCTCCCAACTTCACAAATTCGTCGAACATGCTGAACGGAACACCTGCGACAAAACGTGATAGCTGAGACTCAGCGGCCGCAATGTCAATCGGTGCGCCGACAAGGACCGACCGCCGCACCTTTTTTGGAAAGCGCGCCGCATAGACCAACGCCAGCCAGCCGCCTTGGCACAACCCAATCAGATCGACCGGCGGTCCGAGTTGGTCAATCGCGACATTGAGGTCCGCAAGATAGGTGTCAATTGTGAAGTACCGCATCTCCGGAGTTGCAGATCGCCAGTCGGTGACAAAGACGCGCGACAGGCCGCCATGGCACAGCGTCTCGACCACGCTGTGATCCGGAGCGAAATCTGCAATTGTTGCATTATGCAGCGCATAAGGTGCGCAAATGAGCGTCGCGAATCCATCGGTTCCGGTGGAGAAATCCCGCAGTCGCATCGATGGGAGTTCCAGAGCGACCACGTTCGGGGTGATCCAGGGTAGTGATGGATCGCTCGTAGCACTTCGCCTCCCCGGCATCAACGACATGAGATCTTCAAACAGCCGCGCATTCGCCCGCGCCACCAACGACGCTGCCGCAAGCGGCCATCCAAAGACAGCCTCCAGGGCCGAGGCCGACCGCGGCGCTTCGGGCGATGCTCCCGGCCGCGGCCGACGTCCTAACTCGCTTGTCTCGTGATTCGAATTCATCTAGTCCGGTCGCTCCAGCTGCATGTCACAGCCCCAAATCAATGGAGAACCTGCTCCCGGTTCACACCCCGAACGGATAAGTGTCCGGAAGGCCCCTGAGTTCGGTAGTATCGAGCGGAGCCACAGCATGGGTACCATCGAACCAGACATACTCGTCGAACTGCTGGGGCAAGCTTGCCCGGAAGTAGTGACTCGCCAACTCCGTTTCCGGCCGGTAGATCACGCCGATCGCCCGCTCAAGGCGTTCTTTGCCGAGGCTCCCCGGACCGCGTAAATCGCCGCGACCGCGCAGACCCAGCATGAAACGCGCCAAGCCCGTTGTGTGACACAACTGTTCGTAGCTGTTGGGAAGCGACGGGCGGACGGTCTTGACCTCCATCGGGCCACCCCAATCGGATGCCGCGGCAACCGTCCCGCTGTGGGTGCCAAAGCCAATCAGGTACGCCTGGTCGCCGAACTCCTGGCGGCATAGTTGACCGATATTGTACTCGCCACGGGCCGCCATTTCGGTCGCTCCGGCGTTCCCGACATGCGAATTGTGCGCCCACACGACGGCCTTGCTGTCCGAGCCATGAAACGCCAGCAGGTTTTTCAGGGTTTCGAACATGTGACTGTCGCGCAGATTCCACGACGCGCGCGAGCCGTAATACATGATCCGATAGTAGCGCTCCGCGTTCGCCACCAGGCGCGCATTCTGCTCGGCGTCGAGGAACCGCTCACCGTCGTGCTCGGCGTAAGCGCGACGTTTCGCCAGGAGATCGGTGAGCGTATGCACCACGTCGGATTCGCAGGTCGGATAGGATCCGGTCAAAGCGGCATGACCGTAGGTCGCGGGATCCCGTTGCCACGGCGTCAGGCAACCATAGCGCTCGCGGGCGACCTTCGCCGACTCCGGATCCACCTCGTCGAGATAGTTCAGAACCGATCGGATCGAATCATACAGGCTGTAAAGGTCAAGGCCGTGAAACGCGACGCGCTTGCCCTTCTCCATAATGCCATTGTGCTTGCGCAGCCAGCTAACGAAATCCCGCATCTCGGTGTTTCGCCACATCCACGTCGGAAATCGTGCAAACGCGGTCCACTCCGACGGTGGATACTGGAAATGCCGCACATAGTGATCTACCCGCGCAGCGTCCGGCCAGTCCGCCTCGATCGCAACAAAGCGAAAGCCCTTCTTGACAATGAGGTCGCGGGTGATCCGCTCGCGCATCCGGTAGAATTCGGATGTGCCGTGGGTCGCTTCACCGAGCAGCACGACGCGCGCCGACCCGATCCGCTCCATCAGCGGGTTGAGATCGGCCGCCTCAATCGATGGGAACGATTCGGCGGCGTCGGCGAGATTCCGGACCAGCGTTTCCTCGTCCGGAGCAACCGGCCGCAGCGCCCGACGCACGGGGGCGCGGCCCTCATCTTTCGCGGTCGCCCACCCTTCCTCTCCGATCAATGGAACGAAGCGGACGTCAGCAATATCTTCGCTGCGATATTCGTTCGTCGAAATGCGCGTGACCCGGACGAGCTCCTGGCTGCGCGGATCCGCACCGACCGGGATCACCAGCCGGCCCCCGATCTTCAGTTGTTCCTTCAGGGATTCCGGTACCTGCGGCCCGCCGGCTGCAACCACAATAGCGTCATATGGAGCATGTTCCGGCCACCCTCTTGTGCCGTCGCCATGCAGGACATGAACATTATCGTAGCCGAGATCGGCCAGCGTCGCCGCGGCCTTGTCCGCGAGCTGGCCGAGACGTTCCACCGTGTGCACGTGGGCCGCGATTTCCGACAGCACTGCGGCGGCGTAGCCGGAGCCGGCGCCGATCTCGAGAACTTTCTCGCCGCCCTTCAGCATCAGGGCTTCCGCCATGAAGGCGACGATATAGGGTTGGGAAATAGTCTGCTCCCCGGCGATCGGGAGCGGCGAATCCTCGTAGGCGAATTCCCGAAGGCTCTTCGGCAGGAACAACTCGCGCGGCACCTTGCCCATCGCGTTGAGAACGAGTTCGTCGCGCACACCGCGCGCGGCGATATTTCGCTCAACCATCTCCTCACGGAGCAATGCAAACGGCTTCAACTCACCGGAAGAGCTTTGCTTCGATGCCCATGATACCATGACGACGGCTCCTGCATCTCAGTTATCGTTGAGTATCTCCTGCAGACTTCTCGATGAACTAACCACAATAGTGCCGTCGGCCGTCGCGTCCCAAATATATTCCACTGATGGGATCGAACGAACGATAACGTGAAAGGCAATAGGCCTTCCAGCTGGGCGCGCCGTAGCCGATCGGTCCGACATATCTTGGAGCGTAGTAACCATTATAATAGTAGGGGTATGGCTCTTCATAATAACGCGGCGCGGCGAACAAGCCACCAACCCGGTCGCCAACCCCGCAGCCAGTCCAGCACCTCCGCCGCCATGACCCCGCCGGCGGATTTGCGTGGAATCAGCAACGGCTGTCGACCTCATTGAGCTTGTTGCCGGGACCAGCGGCGCCGCCGCCACCGAACCCATTGCGCTCAATATCCCGGCCACGACGATCGCTCTTCGAATTACGGCATATCCACTCATGCTCAATCCCCAATAAACAATCTTAGGACCATTGCGCGTCCGTCGATTTGATCGACATCAAGCGTGAGAAGACTGGCGGCGTCATAGTTTCTCTATACAAATGGAGAGGGCAATGGATCTCAAAGAGGCCATCTACAGTCGCCGAGCGGTGCGCGAATTCACCTCGCAACCGGTGAACGAGGAAGTGTTGCGGCAACTCATCGATGCCGCCATCCAGGCGCCTAGCGCCGTCAATCAGCAGCCATGGCTGTTTACGGTCGTGCGCGACAAAGAGCTACTTGCGCGCATTTCGCGGGAGGCAAAAGCCCATATGCTCAAAACTTCGGCGGCGGCGTTAGCATCGCACCATTTCCAAAGCGTTCTCGAAAATCCGGAATTCGATATATTCTACCATGCCCCGGCACTGATCGTGATCTCGGCACCCGCAGGCCCATGGATCGTTGAAGATTGCGCCTTGGCGGCCGAGAACGTCATGTTGGCGGCTTGCGCCGCCGGATTGGGAACCTGCTGGATCGGATTTGCGCAGGGATGGCTTGGAACACCGGAAGGGAAGTCGGCGCTCAAGCTTTCCAGCACGATCGTGCCGGTCGCCCCCATCATGTAGGGCATCCCAAGACAGCGGCAGCGACGGTTCCCAGAAAAGCCCCAAGGATTGATTGGATTTCGTAGACTTTGGACCCTCCGCTTTGAAGCAGGTTCCTCACCCAAGCCAACCGGCGGCCGCAGGGCAAAGTCTCGGCTGCGGCGTTCAATCTCTCGAGTGGGGTCGATCAGATCGCCCATGACGCAACCTAATCTCCCGCCCGCATGCTTCGTAGCACTTGCTGTTCGATGTTTGATCCGGATCAATGTCAAAACGTTGCATTGGTAAACAATGCTTTTCAGCTAAGTGATGGAGGAAAACATGACCGACTCTCAACTGCGGCAAGACATTATCGACGAATTGGAGTTTGACCCGAGCTTTAGCGGAGAACACATCGGTGTCGCCGTTGACACCAACGTCGTGACTCTAACCGGGCACGTCAACAGCTACGCGGAAAAGCTCGCTGCGATTGCTGCTGTGCGTCGCGTCAAGGGTGTGCATGCGATCGCCGAGGATATAGAAGTTCGCTACGCCTATCAGAACAAGACGGCGGACGATCAGATCGCCAAACGAGCGTCCGACATTCTGAACTGGGACGTCCTGGTTCCTGCCGACGGCGTCGACGTTTTGGTTCAGGACGGTTGGGTCACGTTGAGCGGAAACGTGGATTGGTATTATCAGAAAACCGCCGCCGAAGATGACGTCCGCAAGCTTTCCGGAGTACGCGGGGTGACAAACAAGATCGCTATCAGGCCCCACATCGATTCCGCGAACGTAAAGAGCAAGATCGAGTCTGCTCTCAAGCGGCATGCGGAGGTAGAAGCAAACGCCATCCGCGTTACCATTCAGAACGGCAATAAGGTCGTTCTCGAAGGCAAAGTCGACAATTGGGACGAACGGCGTGCCGTTGAGAATGCGGCTTGGTCCGCAGCAGGCGTCGCGTCGGTCGAGGATCGCCTGACGATTGCTTGAATGTCTCCGTTTTGCAGCGTCCGTGACCGGACGCTGCAAGCTTCGGCGAACAGACGCGGAAGGGCTCGGCAGGCCGCCCTAGGATTTGCAAGCTGGCTTGGAAACCACCCAGGATTGACTGGACGGAATTCCGGCGACTTCTGAGTCATTTGGATCAGAGGCACCATGATGACAGCTTCGCCTGATCCCTCACGTGTGGTCAAAGAGGCAATTGAACACAATCGCCGCAAACGACCAAAGAGGCGGCTTCCAAACGGCGGGGCCGTCGGAAAGCAGCCGCCGTGTCATGGTATGGTCGTCTTTTGATATTCAGTATTTTGTTGGTCGCGGCCGGATGGGAGATTTTCCGATGGATTTTGGCGATCATCACTTTCGACTGAGCGCCGCATCCGTCGATCGCGACCAGATCAAATCTGGAGCGAGCGAAACCTCCAAAATGGGAGTTAACACGTCACCAAGGAGTATTGATCATGCAAGCGCGAGACGTGATGGTTTCTCCGGTAATTACCGTAAGGAAAAGTGCGACTGTTCGTGAAATCGCAAAGACCTTGCTTGAGAAGCGCATAAGTGCGGTTCCGGTGATTGACAATGTCGGCAAACTTGTCGGCATCGTAACTGAAAGCGATTTGATGCGTCGCGCCGAGGCCGGGACTGAGCGCCCTTACTCGTGGTGGGTCCATTTCCTCGCCGGTGACGCGCCGATCGCGGCCGATTACGTCAAATCGCATGCGACAAAAATTGAAGATGTTATGACTTCCGACGTCGTAACTGCTAGCCCGGAAACGCCATTGCATGCGATTGCCGCATTGCTCGAGGACCACCAGATCAAGCGTGTTCCGATCGTCGACAAGGTCGGCAATCTCGTTGGCATCGTCAGCCGGGCTAATCTGATCCAGGTGGTCGCCAGCGCGCGGCCAAAGCTCGAAATGACCCTTCCCGACTCCACGATTCGACAAAAGCTGCTTGACGAACTGAAGAAGCAATCCTGGACGCACATGTATAATTTGAACGTGACCGTAACGCACGGAGTTGTCGACCTCTGGGGTTATGCTCAATCCGATGAGGAGCGGAAAGCGATCCGCGTGGCGGCAGCAGGCATTCCGGGAGTCATTGCCGTCAACGATCACCTCGCGGACAGCCCGATATTTGCCTACTGATTCAAG
This sequence comes from uncultured Alphaproteobacteria bacterium, assembly GCA_963761895.1. Taxonomy (GTDB): domain Bacteria; phylum Pseudomonadota; class Alphaproteobacteria; order Rhizobiales; family Xanthobacteraceae; genus Bradyrhizobium. The sequence continues at coordinate 1,618,307 of CAVXIL010000003.1, read as the reverse complement.
GTAATTGCGCCTCTTAGGCTGCGATCTGTCCGGTGCTGGGTAACCCGCAGGGGGGCGAATTGCTGCTGTCACAGTTTCATGCGCGATCAGAAGCTCTACGCCCGCGTCGAGATCGCCTCGCCGCTTTTCGAGAATACCTCGGGCGCAAGCGTCGCCCGCCTCAATCAAATCCCTGACCGCAAGATCGATCTCCCGTCCCGTCTCTTCCGCGGCACTAACGATCGTGTCCTGCATCGCAGGCAAAAAGGTCTCCGGCCGGGGGCATAGGTCCGCTGCCCTACTCTGGCATCCATTCCATACTTGGTGACCATCTCGACGGCGATCTCCGTCGCCCGCTGGAGGTCGTCGGCTGCACCGGTCGAGACGTCGCCATCGAAGATCAGTCGCTCAGAAGCTCGGCCTCCCATCAGCACCGCAGTTCTTTAGCTCGCTTACCGAAAGCAGAAAACGATCCTCGGTCGGCCGCTGCATGGTGTAGCCAAGCGCGCCAACGCCCCGGACACTTTCTGTACGGGATCGACGCCTGGCAAGCTCGCAGCGACCAGCGCATGGCCCATTTCATGGTAAGCGACCCTGGGTCGTTCTTCTTTGCTGAGTACCCTGCTCTTCTTTTCGATTCCGGCGACGATGCGCTCAATCGCGACCGTGAAATCATCGAAGGATACTTCCTCTGCATTACGTCTAGGTTCGAATCCTAGTTCCCCAGCCACAGTTTTTCCTTTGTAATACAATGGCTTAACGCCACCCATATGGCCGATCGGCTAATTTTGGATCATGGTAGAGTTCTACTGAGAGCGATAAGAAGTCGCTGAAACTTCATGGTCTTCCTCCCGAGCAGATATTCATCAACGCGTTGTACTTCATAAGGGACATGACTTCGCGGTCTCGCGGCGCGATGCGTCCGAGTCTTGATCGGTTCGCCCTCGAAAACCGGAGGGCGCAGGGAATGCCGGATGCGCGCTGCACCCGCGGTCTCGTGCGCAAAGAGAGTGGGGGTTGCGCGCACGAGCATACAGGCTCAGCGGAGGCACCCGGGCATCCCCTGCGTAGCGGCTTTACGGCTTATGCCGTGCTCTTGCGTCCGCAAAATCTGCCAGAATGTGCGAACGGGCGGTTCTGACCAACCGCCCGTCGCTGGATCTGAGCCCGTGGTGCTCGAAGGCCGTTAGAGCCTGACGGGGAGCGAGGGACAGATCCGGTGTCTTCCTCAACCCGAACAGTTGCATGGGCTTAGAGCCCGAACCGAGCAAGGAAGGGAGCTGGATGATGGCACAAAACGGTCTGGTTGTCGCCGGTATTGATATCGCCAAGGACAAGGCGGATGGCAGCATTCGCACGCTGTCTCAGCGGCAAACGTTCCCAAGCACCGCGGAGGGACGTCGGCAGTTGATCTCTTGGCTTCGCAAGCACAAGGTGACCAAAGCAGTGATGGAGGCAAGCGGGGGATATGAGCGCGAATGGGCCAGGGCGATCCGCGAGAAGGCTATCGAAGTTCGTATTGTTGACCCTAAGCGGGTGCGCCACTTCGCCCAGTCTGCTGGGCGACTGGCCAAAAATGATGTCATCGACGCTGACACGATCGCCTGGTTTGCCGAGATATTCGACGAGGCGCCAAGCCAAGCCCACGATGCTGCGCGCGAGACGCTTCAACAGATGGTCAATGCTCGCCAGGGGTTGCTCGACATAAGAACCATGCTGAGCAACAAGGCCGAGCAGGATGTGCCGGAACCGGTGCAAAAAAGCCATGCGCGACTGCTGAAGACCATAGCCCTCGAGCTTGCCAAGCTCGAGGCGGCGATCGCCGCCCTCGTCAAGGCCACGCCGCATTTTGCCAAGCGCGCCGAGATCATCGAGAGCGTGCCGGGCCTTGCCGCCACGACGGCTGCTGGTCTTATCGCAGCCATGCCGGAATTGGGCGAAGTGAGCAACGAGGCCATCGCCGCCTTGCTCGGCGTCGCCCCTTACGATGATGATAGCGGTAAACGGCAGGGCCAGCGCCAGATCAAGGGGGGACGCCGCAAGGTCCGCAATCTGTTCTACATGGCGTCCCTGGGAGCGGCGACCCGGCACAACCCAATGCTCAAGACCTTCTATCATCGCCTGATCGCCAAGGGCAAAAAGGCAAAGGTTGCCCTGGTCGCCTGCATGCGCAAGCTGATCGTCATTCTCAACACCATGATCGCCCGCGGCGAGAAATGGGATGCCAGTCGCTACCCGGTGAGTTGACGAGCGCGCCACGCCCGCGCTCGGCATTCGGCCGAGCGCATGCAAAGCCAACAGACCAGTGAGCGGATGGGGTCAAGGCCGACAGCCGCCGGAGGCGGTGGCGCGCAGCGCCAGCCTTGAGGCCAGCCGATCACAGGGCTACTTCAAAATACAGTTGCTCCCCGGCGACGAATTCGTCTTGTCACCGTCGTCGGCGGATTCAGCGACTGTTCAACCCGGTCGGGTTGAATTTGTCACCGCCGACTTGGCACCAGCAACGGGTGTCAGGACCACACGGTTTTGCCGTACGCTAAAACGTCGTTCGTCTTGCGCGTCTGCAAATCGCTCACGAGGTTCAACTCGCCCTGCGACCGCCATTGCGCCGACGCTGTCGCGTCCACCACATCCCATCCCGCGTTCGTGACGACGTACGACCGCCCCTCTTGTCGGAACAGGACGGCTGGAGTTAGGCCATTGATTTGGGGGCTCGGTGAAGCGGAATATTGCCCGTCGTGCCAATCTGCCGCAACCCGACGGGCAATGCCAAACGCGGACATAGCCAACCGAAGCGCGCCTTGACCAAATCTGTGGCTATGAGCGACAGTACCGATAGGTGTGAACGTGTGTACCGGATTGGAGAGATGTCATGGTGCAGGCAACTCGATTGGCTGTGGGTAGCCTAATCTTGCTGACAATGATGGTTAGGCCCGGCGGTGCAGCAGAACAACAGTTCTCTTGCAAAGGGCAGGTTTTTCAACAAACGACCGCCGTTCAACCAAAACCAATCGATCTGAACGTAACCCTGGGCGAGAAGAACAAGCTGTCTATGACGACCGGTGACGGTAAAATGCTTGCTCCCCACATTACCAGCAACAACAATATCCAACTTAAGTTTGCGACGAAGGAGTTTGTCGGAGAATATTTCCACTATACTGGCGATCTATTTCTCATCTACAACTCTGGATCACTCGCGCGACTCAATTGCTCGCGCACCTGACTCCGGATTAAGGGACATCCGATCATCTCGCCAATGTCGGCGCAATGTCCGCCATCGCTCTTCTAAACAACTGAAAGCCGCAGCTTGGTTGATGCTAATATTTTGTGATGATGGGCTTTGTCGTCGGAGGCGCTCCGGGCGCGGGCGGCGGAGGATGACCCCAGCTCAGATAAACGAAGCGCAGAAGCTCGCACGCGACTGGAAGCCGGCTACGCAGCCACCTCCTCGTTAGCGGAGCTCTTATCTTTCCGAGCTGGGACTTGTCCAAGCACTCGACGAGCTTCGCGAAGGCAGGCTGGACAGCGCGGCGGTCATCCCGCCGTGAGGCGGTTGGCGATGCTTTACTCCAATCCAAGTATTGATACCTTGGCTGTTGTGATTTCGGTTGGCCACAGAATTTCTGTGAGACCTTTTGCAACGGCGACCTTTTGTGTCCCATTGACTGAATAGGTAACGACGCCGCCGCCAATCGCGCCGCCGATTTTTTGGCCCCACAATTTGTGCCCGTTTGCCGTGTCAAGCACGTAGAAATTTCCGCCCATGTCCCCAAAGAAAACGATGCCGCCCGCCGTCGGCGTCATGCCGCTTTGAATGGGATAATTCGTCTTTGCTCTCCATCTCCAAGCGCCAGTGTCGGCGTCAACGGCGTAGGTCCAACCTGCCCAGTCGAAAGCCGGGTCCGACTTACCCCACGTGTAGAACGGATTGATCGATGCTTCGCCGGACCACGGTTTGCCGGGCGGAACGGCGGCGATTTTCTCGGTCGGCATAAGCGTAATGGTGGTGCACCATTCGACCTCGCCGATGAACACGAGGTTCAACTGGGGATCGTAAGCGGGACCGTTCCACTCGGCGCCGCCAGTCGAGCCGGGACAGAAGTGGACGGGCTCGCCGACCACAAAAGGCGCATCCTCGTTCTCCATCCGGGTGACCGGCAGCCTGTAGAGCAAGGCATTGGTGTCGAGATCGAAGCCGTAAAGGTGACCATCCTTCGGGGCGACCGACAGAACCTTCTTGCCGCCTGCGGTCTTGATAATGGCTGGAGCGCCGGAAACGTCCCAATCGTGCCAGTCTTTCGGCACGATCTGGAAGTGGTTCTTGTAAGCCCCGGTCATCGCGTCGAGGACGACGACCGAGCCGGAATAAAGGTTCGACCCTTCACGCACGTCGGTTGCAAAATCGGGTGCGGGGTTCCCGCCCGGCACATACAACAAGCCGGTATCCGGGTCCAAGGTGTAAGAAGTCCAGGTCGCGCCGCCGGTTATCGGCACGCCTTGCAGCGAGTTGCCCCAAGTCGACGCATTGAGGGGTGAAGCACCGAGCAGTCCGCGCGTCGGATCGCCTTCAGCCTTCGGCACGAGGTAGAACTCCCACACGATCTTGCCGGTTTTGGCGTCAAGCGCATACATGCGCCCCTTCACTCCCTTGATGTCGCCCCCTGCGTTGCCGATGAAAACCAAACCGTTCCAGGCGATCGGAGCCGCCGGGGCGCTCTCGCCCTTCTTCGGGTCCCCGATCGCGGTTTCCCAGATGCGTTTGCCCGTCTTGAAGTCGTAGGCGAGGACACGGGCGTCTTGGGTGCCGCGGAAAAGCATGCCGTCCAGATACGCTGCGCCGCGATTGACCTCCTGGGGCGTAGCCGGAACGTAATCCTCATGCGTGCGCCAGTTCTCGCGGCATGTCGAAGGATCGATGGAGAAGATGTCGAACGCGCTCACGAAGATCAGCGCGCCGTTCACCTCCAACAGCCCGGAATTGAAGCTGGCATATTGCCTGGTATCATAAGTGCAGAGAACTTTGAGCTTCTCAGCGTTTGCTCTGTTGATCTGACTTAACTCCGAGAAACGGTTCGAGGTGAGCGTCTTGTTGTAGCTTGGCCAGTCTCCCTCAGTTCCGCCAGGAGCAGCCTGCGGCGCTGCCGAATCCGACGAGGCTGATGGCTGCCCCGCCGCTCCGGTCGGGGCGACTTCCGATTCAAGGGTCCCGGCGGGAGCCGACCAATAGCGCACATAATTTATCGCCGTAGACCCGATCTGAACCGTTTGGTCCCAATAAACATAGGAGAGACCGCCTATGGCAATGCCGACGACAACGATTGCGCCGACGAGAACGCGAAGCCAAAATCTCATCAGTCAACTCCCTGAATTGCCAATTCTGGGAACGGAGCAGCAGCACTCCCGCCGGTGCGCTCCGACACGCGGATGAATTCGTTCGCCGATGTCCGTACCAAAGCATTTGCCGTTCAAAACCCCACTGCTTCCAAAAGGTGTCGGATCAAATCATCCGGCCGCTCCGCGATCTTGTGTGGCGAGATCGAAGGTAAAGACCCCATCCACTCCGTCTGGGCGTTGCAGCACCTCCGGATGGCGAAGCGTGCGAACCGCATCGGTGTAGCCCGCCTTCCAGTGTTCCTCCATCGTGCGGCGGGAAAACTCGTAATCTTTGGAGCAACCTTCATAATTCTCGGCGTGGTAGATGAGCTGTATAAGATTGTAGACTTTCTCATCCGCGAGCTCCGCCAGCCTCTCGGCCTCGGGCGACTGCAGCAGGTCCTTGGGTAGCTTCTTGAGCAGTTTCGCGGCTGTCCGGCGAGCCATCTGCAATTTCTTGAATTGATCGGTCGCGGCCCGCGTGCGGCTGGAGTAGCGGATCTCCTTCTGACGCAATTCGACCTCGGTCAAGTTGCGCGGTAGTTCGCCGCGCGCGCTCCACAGGTCGAGCTGAAAAACGAGAGTGTCTTGCCGCGGGCTGTAGTCTAGCACCCATTGCAACGGCGTGTTGGAGACGAGGCCGCCGTCCCAGTAGAATTGTCCCTCGATTTCCGTAGCTGGAAAGCCGGAAGGTAAAGAGCCGCTGGCCATCACATGTTGGGGGCCAATCTGGTCGGTGGCGTTATCGAAGTAGGCGAAGTTGCTACTGCGGATGTTCACAGCGCCGACGCTGAAGCGAGTTGCTCCGGCGTTTATCAGGTCAAAATCCACCAAGCGTTCGAGTGTAGCCTTGAGGGGAGTAGTATCGTAGTAGCTCATAGCCACGGGGCTCATCGACGGATAAAGGTAGGGCGGCGGCTGACGGAGTTTGAAGAAGCCGGGCGTGCCGAAGCGGAGCGTGTTGAATGAGCGCAGCTGATTGACGATGCTGTGGGCGAACTCGTCTTCAAGCTTTACCTGCGGAAAATAGGGTATTCCCATCGGAGAGTTGCTGACGGTTTCCCAGAATTCGCGCAATCTCTCGACACGCTTTTCGGGCGGATTGCCTGCAATAAGCGCCGAATTAATCGCTCCGATCGAAATGCCCGCGACCCAGTCGGGATGCAGATTGGCCTCCGCCAATGCCTGGTAAACGCCGCCCTGATATGCCCCAAGGGCGCCGCCGCCTTGCAGCACCAATGCGATCCGCTCGAACGGCGGGCGCTCAGTCGCGATATGGGTCTTGCGCAGCGAAGCCTGATGGCTAGGCATCACGGTCCTCCTGTACTTACTGCGCGCGTTTCTCCACCATCCGATACGTCGTTGAGACCATCCTTCCGGTGCTCAAGACGCTCAATTGTGCTGCTCGGTTCGGCCCACGGAAGACGAATACTTGCTGCGATTGCATAATGATTGCGTCGTTAAATCCCGCGGCAGGCCATCCGTTACGCAGGCAACCACGCGGAGTTTTGTCGAGCGTCGATGATAATTGGTTCTTTTAGCGCCAGACACAATTAAATGTTAAATGTGCGTAAAATGACACGTCAGCCTCGCTGACTAAATTGCGCGCTTTCCGGACATTTTGTGATGCGGGAGTAATGTCCGCTGCAGGGAAGCAAATCGGCCATCCGGCTGGAATACTTCGGTGACCTTCTCTATTTCGCCGCCCGCGCCCGGAGCGCCTCCGACAACAAAGCCGATCGTCAGAAAATATTAAAATCAACCAAGCTGCGGCTTGTCAGTTTATTGATCATTCATTGCAACACGCGGGGAACCGGTGGCACTCGGTCACCATCCGTGCTCGTTCCGGTGATGACCACCACCGAGGCCGTGGTGCCGGCGCGCAGTTTGATGTTGTCTGGAACCCTCTCGATGCGCACCATTACCGGTATGCGCTGCGCGAGCCGGATCCACTCGAAGGTCGGCTTGACCCCAATGACGGTCTCGCAGATTGCTTTGAGCAATCGCCCCTGCGTCGACCGTAAGAGATACAAAGAACGCAAGGACCAGCGCGAAGAATACTCGGCCGACAAGCCAGGGTATTCGCGCGTATACCCAATCGCGCAGTGTCCCCTCGCTCTTTAGGACAAGCCATCCTGCGCCGAGCAGGGCATAACCCAGCACCAGCCCGATCCCGGTCAACAATGGAAATGGATGCAGCTCGCGCGGCGACGCCGCGACCGAGTTCGACCGCCGGTCGGACCGTCTTCACCTACTCGGGTAAATCGTCCGGTCTTCCCTACAGTGACGCCCCCGAGACAAGAAACAAAGGCACAGTAAATCGCTCCGCCTCTGTTGTCTGGCACTTGGCTTTCTAGCTTTGAGCTGGAAATCGCTCGCCATGTCCGAGTTGGGTCAATCGCTACATTTCCGGGTTGTCCACGCCATGTCCGCTTCTCTTCTCTAATCGGCCGTTTGAGATCAAGCGCTTTCCCGCCGGCCTGGCCGCGCTCGAACTCGTCGCCTGCTCTCCGGAACGGCCTGATCCGGACGCGGCCGGTCGGCGACGCGATCTCACGGCCGTTGGAGAGGCTCTCAACACCGCCGAGGTCGAAAAACGCCGGCACGCGCCTCACCGGGCCGCATGCCGAAGCGGCGATAGAAGGCGCGGCTGAAGGCGCTTTCCGACCTGTAGCCGACCTCGTCTCCTATCGCTGCGACCGGCAGCACGGTGGCGCGCAGCTTGCGGCGTGCAAGCTCGAGCCTTAGTTCGCCGAGGAATGCGAGCGGCGCCAGCTGCACGGTGCGCTGAAACATGCGCACAAGGCTGGCGCGCGAAGCGTTGGCGCGTGCGGCGAGTTCGTCCAGCGTCCAGTTCCTGGCAGGATCGTCCAGCATCGCGGCCACCGCCCGCCCGACTTGCCGGTGCGCGAGCAACCCCAGCAATCCTTGGTCAGAGCCCTCGCGGTCGAGATGGATGCGCACGACCATGACGAAGAGCGCGCTCGCAAGGTCGGTGGCGATCGCCTCGGCGCCAGCGCGTGCACTTTCGAGTTCCTCCTGGATCGCCGACATCAGCATGCGCAGGCGCGACGCACCGGGTTCATCGGCGGCGGAAACCACTATCGCATCGGGCAACGCGGCGAGCACGAGGTTGTCGCGCGCGAGTTCGAAGCGCAGCCGACCGCATATAAGCTGGGTCTCGGGCTCGCCGTCCGTATTGGACTTGAGGTCGACGGCGCCACTGCGACAGGAACGGATGCCGAATGGCCCGCGCGCGCCGGCCGGCGTCGTCAGTCCTCGCACGGCGTGGCGGTTGCCGTGCGGCAGCACCGCAACGTCGCCCGCCGAAAGCGGGATCGTGCTCCCGACGCCGCTCAGCTCCACGAGGCAGCCGCCTCGGGTCACGAAGTGAAACGGCGCCCAGCGGTCGGACTCGGCTGCGTGCTCGGAGGTCCATTGCGCGCCGAACCGGCATACCTGCTGCAGTTCCGGCCGCACGCGCAGCAGCGGAGCCAGGCCGCTCAAGGTATCGACCGATTGCGCTTGGAGCATGCGCTTAGCCTCGACTTTGATCCGCTCGGCCACACGCGTGATCCGCGCGGCCATCCGCCGGCGTCCACCCTCGCCTATTTCCGATTCAGCCACCCGCCCCAGGAGGAAATAGCGATGATAATCGATCGGGACCAGCCTCGGCATCGCCAGACCGAAGGAATTCTGCCGCATCCATCACGGCTCCGACGAAGCCAACCAATAGCTATCAGCAAGCCCTTCTCCCGCCGCGACTTTCTTGGCGCCGCGCTCGCCGCCGGGGTGCTGCCCATCTTGCCCGTGGGGGCGCGCGCCGCTTCCCCGTTGCCGAAGCGTCTCGTCGCCGGAACCCGCACGCTCGAAGTGAACGGCCGGCCGGCCCGAGTCTTCCGGCTCGTCGGCCCTGATGGACGTCCGGGCATTTGCCTCGACCCCGGCGACCGGTTCCACGTCGAGCTGGCTAACGAGACAGGCACGCGAACGCTCGTCCATTGGCATGGACAGCTCCCGCCCTGGACGCAGGACGGCTTCCCATGGCCGCAAACCCCGCCGATCACAAACGGCGCGGTCCAGACCTATGACTATGCTCCAATTCCCGGCACCTACTGGATGCATTCGCATTACGACATGCAGGAGCAGAGCCTGATGACCGCGCCGCTCATCGTCCATGACGTCGCTGAGCTTCGCGAAGACCGGCAGGAAATCGTTCTCATGCTGCATGACTTCACCTTCCGAACGCCGGACGAGGTGCTCGCCGGCCTCACGGGCACGAGCGCGGCCACAGTTCAAGCCATGGCGCGAAGGGTCGAGAGCGGCCCTCGCGAGAGCGGCAGCAATGCGCCCGCCCAGCGCATGGCCGGCATGGGTGCCGGCGCTCCCGGCACGGCGATGCCGGGAATGGCCATGTCGGCCATGGCCATGTCGGGGCAAGGCCACATGCCGATGGATCTGAACGACGTGCACTACGATGCCTTCCTCGCCAACGATCGAACACTCGCCGATCCGGAGGTCGTGCGCGTCGAACGTGGCGGCCGGATCCGGCTCCGCGTCATCAATGGCGCGTCCTCAAGCCAGTTCTGGGTCGATCTCGGCGGGCTGGTCGGCCGCGTGGTCGCGACCGACGGCCACCCCGTGCATCCCGTCGCAGGCAGCCGCTTCCCCATCGCGATGGCCCAGCGCCTCGATATCCTTATCGATCTGCCAGGGGACGGCGCGTTTCCAATTCTTGCCCAGCTGGAAGGCGCGGGTCGACGGACCGGAATCGTCCTTGCTACGGCAGGCGCACCGATTTCACGGATACCAGATGCGGCCGAAGCCGCGCCGCCCGTCGACAATTCGCTGGAAGCCCGGCTTACGGCGGTGGAGCCGCTGCCGCCCCGCCCCGCGGACATTGTCCGGACGATCGCGCTCGGCGGCGGGATGAAGCCCTATGCGTGGTCCATGAACGGCGAATACTGGCCCGAGGTCATGCCGCTGATGCTGAGCAAGGGGCAACGCGTCGAGATCGATCTGGTCAACCGCACGATGATGGCGCATCCCATCCATCTGCACGGCCACGCGTTCCAGGTGATCGCCATCGATGGCCGGCCGATCCAGGGAGCCGTCCGCGATACCGTGCTGGTCGCGCCGATGACGGGGCGCGTCCGGATCGCGTTCGACGCCGACAACCCCGGACGTTGGGCGTTCCACTGCCATAACCTCTACCATATGATGACCGGCATGATGATGGAGTTCAGGTATCAGGGGATCGCCGCCTGACGATCTGTTTCCTGTCGTCAAGCTTGCATCTTGACGATGATTTCTCGACGGAACGCTTACCGCGGAGGACACTCGAATGATGCTCGATTGGAATGAATATCGCAAACAACTGGCTGCCGGTGTGAAAGAGATCGGTCAGCTCAGCCCCGACACCGTCAAGGGATATATCGGGCTCAGTTCGGCGGGCCAGAAGACCGACTTGCTCGGCGCGAAAGTCCGCGAGCTTATCGCCCTTGCGGTCGCCGTGACGGCGCGCTGCGACGGTTGCATCACGGTCCATACCGAAGCCGCCATTCGCCGCGGCGCAACCAGGGAGGAGATTGCGGAAGCGCTGGGCGTCGCAATCACGGTAAATGCGGGGGCGGCGCTGGTCTACTCGGCACGCGTGATGGACGCAGTCAAGGAATATCCGCGCGAACCAACCGTCACCGCATGAATGAGATGATATCGCGAAAGCCCGCTAGCTGGCTAAACGGATCCCGATATCGCTGATCGGATCGCCGGCTCTCCCCGACCGGCAACCGCTTGCACCGAAAGGCGATCCCGGCGCCTTGCCGTTCGGGGTATAAGGCGGGAATATGCGCCCGCCAAAATCGTGACTGCCTGATATCTGGCAGCCGAACGGCTGGGAGACGTCTGTTCATCGCACCGAAAAGTGACGACACGAATGTGAACCACTTCACACGATCAAAAGGCAAAAGAAGCCAGAGTTAGATTGTGGACATGCAAGTAGTGCGGCAGATGATCGGCTGCTTGTTCTGAGGAGGGACTCTACCCATGCGTCGCGATTTAACGATCAAGTCGGGCAATCTGGCCGGCACTTCGGATTTCAGGGTCGTCGCGCCAATCAAGAAGGGGCTGATTCCTTCTCTGGACACCATGACCTACAAAACCCGCGTCAAGCTGGTGCTGCGCGGGCTGCATGCCGGGCGCGCAGGCGGCTTCGAATACGAGTTGGCCCGCATATTGTCCGACGCCGTGGAGCGCGTGGGGGTCATTCATTCGGTCGGCATCGCCGTCCTCGAACCCGAGGACAATGTCCTGCTCACGGCAACGTTCGACGGCGCGTGGGAATCCTATGTGCGCGTCATCTGGCAAAAGGTGTCGCGACTGCTCGACCTCGTCTTCTGCAACACCGAGGATTACGTTCTCGGTTACGAGAACAGTTACGAACAATGGGGCAAGTGGCTGAAAAGGTCACAGAGCGAGGCCTACTTTCTCTATGCCACGCCCGACCTGACCGTGGACGATACCCGCTACCTGCGCATGCAGGAACGGGTGTACCGCCGCGAAGCTGGCGATGCCGCCGATTTGCGCGTCACGCGGATCAGAATTCCGACGGCCGAGGAAATCGCGCGGCAGTCCATTTTCGGCAAGGCCGGCGGGATCGGCACCGACCCCACCAACGCCGGATTCGGCGAGCCAATGAAAAAGCAGTACGCGGGGATGCAGCCGTTCCGTCAGGGCGTAAAGAGCCTGGTCGGCCTGTACCGGTTGGCCGACTGGTATCCGCCCGGCACCAAGGACGGTGAGGTCCTGCATCGCGCGGCGCAAGAACTGCTCCCGGAATTCCTCGACATGGTCGGAGACGGCGCCTACCAGATGGGCACCCTCCGCACGCTAAACCGCTTCGACGAGGCGCTGGCCTGGGTGATGCGGAATCCTTATCCCCTACCGGAGGTGAGGCGCGGACTGCCGCTGGCTCCCCCCGCGGAGCCGCCGCTGGACGCTGACAATGTGCAGGGTGGGATCGTGAGCGCTTACACCGACGTGCATCACGGATGCCTGCTTCTGCTCGGATTCGAAGGGCCGGCGGCGCTGGCAGCGTTATTGAAGGTCCTGCCCTTCACGTCGGAGGCCCACGAGCTGGAGCCGGGGCAGATCGCCACCAATGTTTCCTTTACCGTCGAAGGCCTGCGCGTCGCCGGTTTGTCGGACGACGAAGTGCGCCTTCTTCCCGACGAGTTCGTGCAGGGTATGGAACGCCGCGCGGGCCTGCTGGGGGATTTGCGGATCAATCATCCCCATCGCTGGCGTCTGCCGGCGCTCAACTGGCATCTCGGAGTGGATGCCCCCGACCTTAGTGAAGACGACCCCGCCCCCCGCATCGACCTCAGTGCCGTTCATGCGGTGGTCCAGGTTCGGCTGCGCGGCCCGCATGAGCATGTGGCAAAGTCGAGGGCGCAGTTGATGGACGCGATGCAAAAACTGGTTGCCAGCCATCCCGGCGTGACGCCGCTGTCCCTGCAATGGATGAAGCGGCAACGGAATTCGGCTGGTGACGTCGAGGAGCACTTCGGCTTTGTCGATGGCACTTCCAACCCCGAACTAAGTGAGAGCAAGGCGGGCAAGCGCTTTTCCAACCGGGTCAATCTCGGCGAAATCGTGTGCGGCTACCCGAACCTGTCCGACAACTCGGGCGGGCACGAGGACGCGCGGGACTTCATCCCGTCACTTCTCCACGACGGCAGCTTTTTGGCACTGCGCAAGCTTCGGCAGGATATCGAGGCGCTTGACGAAGCCTTGAACGCCGCGCAGGCGCAAGCCGCGGCCGCGGGGCAGCCACTGACACGCGAAGACTTCATGGCCAAGATGATGGGGCGCTGGCCTGGCGGCCACCCGAAAGCCGGCCAGCCTCTGGCCGAGGTCCTCGGTCCGCCTTCAAAGGATTCAAACGACTTCCATTTCGACGCGGACAGGGATGGCGCGCTGTGTCCGTTTCATGCCCACATCCGGCGCGCGAATCCGCGGATCAGAAACCCCGAAGCCGGCAGCCGGCCCCCCCGCTTCGTTCGCCGGGGCATGTCGTACGGTCCACATCTCCGCCGAACGACCGACGCGGAGACCTTGAGGGACAGCCTCGATCAGGAGCGCGGGCTGATCTTCATGGCGTACAACGCCAATCTCGGAGAGCAGTTCGAACTGGTGCAACGCTGGCTGAACGGCGCAAACAGCTCGGGGTCGTATTCGGGCCAGAGCGATCCCCTGTTCGGCGTGGCCGAACCCGGCCGGCGCCGCCATTTCCGCTTCGAGCACGAGGGACAAACGATCCGTATGCCGCTCGACGGGTCCGATCGGATTACCGACGAGCCTCGTCCCTTCGTGCGCCTGGAGTGGGGCACCTATTTGTTCGCGCCCTCCAGGAAGGCGCTTGCAAGCCTGCAGGAGCGAGCCGCGGCGCAGGGCTACAAGCGGGCTGTGATATGGAGTGCGGACGCGGGCGAAAGGGAAATCGCACGGCTGCGCGACATCGAAACCCGCCTCGGCGAGGCCGAAGCCATCACTGCCTGGAAAACCGCGCTCGAAGATCCTGATGCCGCCATCAACTTCACCACCGCATCGATCTGGGCGGCGATTCGCGAGCGCCATGGCGGCGTGTTGCAAACACCGTTTGCCGTCCTGGTGGCAGAGCGAAGCATGGTCGATCAGGTGCTGCTGGATCCAGCGCACAACCTGTCGGTCCGTGGTTACCTGCCTCGCATGAAGCAGTCTTTCGGCGAAATCTATCTCGGGCTGGATGCCGGTCAGGACGGGGCCTACGAGCGCGGTTCTGCAGCATGCAATGACGCCATCATGGCGCTCGATCGGCCGTCCACGTTCAAACAAGCACGGGAATCGACCAAGGCTGCCCTGCAAAAGCTGGTCGACGAAGCCATCGGCTACGCAACGCACGACGGAGAGTCGAGCTGGGATCTGACCGTGGACGTGCGCGAACTCGCTGACTCGCTGCTCGCCGACTTCTGCGAGGAGTGGTACGGGCTTACGCACGATGACAATCTGTTCCGTCGCAGCGGCTACCGCTGGGATTGGCAGGTGGGCCAGCCGCCGACCTACCCGGGTCACTTTCAAGCCCCTTCGCGCTATTTCTTCCAACCGCGCCCGGGTCCGACGGTGAAGGAAATCGGCGAAGCACACGGTCTTGCTTTGCGAAGCGCGACGCTCAAGCTCCTGCGCAGTCGGGGCGATCAAATCAAGGCGCCGATAGCACGCGCGATACTCGACTCCGAGCCGGGCAAGGATCTCGATTTCGCCGCACGCACGCTTGTCGGCGCCGTGATTGGTTTTGTTCCTACCGTCAACGGCAATATTCTGCGGGTCTTGAACGAGTGGTTGCGCGAGGGCACTCTGTGGTCATTGCGTGCGCGCCTTGGCGGTACCAAGGCAGCCGACTTCCTGGATGCTTGCAATCGCCTGGGCGCAGACTTTATTCCAGCCATGCAGTTGCGCACGGCGCCCGAACTATTGTGGCGAACCGTAACCGCCGCGCACACCATAGGTGAAGGACCGCATCAGGTGGCCGTCAATCCAGGCGACATCGTTGTCGCCGGTGCGATCTCCGCCACGCAACAAAGCCTGCAGGAGGGCCGCCCGGACCTTCATCAAGCCTTCGGCGGCAACCGCAGGGCGAAGGACCACCCGACACATGCCTGTCCCGGAGCTGACCCGGCCCTCGCCGTGATGCTTGGTTTCTTCAGCGCTCTGGTGGAGTCACCGCTGCCGCTGCGGGCCGGACCGGCCCCGCTGACGCTCGCCCTGGATGGCAGGTTGCCGCCTCCCGATGAAGACTTCGAGGTGAGGCTGCGAAGTACCATTCCGCCCGCGCAAGCCGATGACCTTGAGCTCGAGGCCGGAAACAGACTGCGGAGGAGCAGGACGGCCACGCCGCTGCTGGCGATCGGCGACTCCTGGCTTTTTGATCAGTGGGAGCGCGATTTCGGTGTCGTGAGGCCCAACCTGGTCAAGTCGCTTCTCAAGTTCGGCTATAAGGACAACGCGAGCAGTACTTCTGAATTCGTGTCCGGCGGCAGGGCGTTCGGCAATATGGCCGGGGCGTCTTTTCTAAGAGACGTGAGGAACTATCTCGCCGATGAGCCCGGCATTGAGGCCATCCTTGTCGGTGGGGGCGTCAACGATCTGGTGTCCGGCCTTCCGCCGGCATTGTACGGGATGTTGAAGCCGCCGGGAGTTGCAGAGAGCCCGCTCGATGAAGCAGTGGTTTCCAGCTTTATTGACGGCGCGCTGGTCAGCTATTACGACACGGTCATCAAGACGCTGGCCGCAAACACCGACGTCCCCATCCTTGTCCACGGATACGATCATCCGATTCCCGACGGCAGAGGCGATACACTCCTCATCGCCACGTCAGGACCGTGGCTGCTGCCCATCTTCGAGCTTCGCGGCTACGACCTCATCCACAACCCCAGCCATTTAACCCTGGCGAGGGAGGTCATGAAGCTCCTGTTCGACCGGCTCAACGCCGCGGTCAAAAAGGTCGCGGCGGCCTATCCGGACCGCGCCTATTACGTCAAGCTGACCGGAACCCTGGCCGAAAACTTCGGAGATACTGATAAATACCAGCTGCTATGGCGCGACGAGTTGCACCCCAATGAGCAAGGCTTCGATCTGCTGGCAGCGCGGATCGCCAGACAACTGAAGGACCTCAATGTCGGCTGAGTAATGCGCTCGTTTCGAGCCCGGCGGTTGCCTGGGACGCGTGCCAGTGCATGCCCATCGCACGCAACTCCGCGGTGGCATCGGCGATCGTCCGGCAGGCTGCTTCGGCATGCCCCTGCCGGGAGAGAATCTCTCCGCGCACGATCTGGTTCAATGCGGACTCGCGGCGCGAAGCACGCAACTTTGCGGAGTTTTCAGCGCGCCGCAGCCAACGCTGGCTGGTGGTGAAGTCGTCGTCGCGAGCGGCTGCGATTCGCGCCATTGCACGGCATGTCGCCGCCTCGCCCAGCCGCTCTCCCTCGCGTGCGCGACGCAGCACATGTGCAGCGAACCGTCGCGCGCCGGCAATGTCCCCTTCCGCGGCGCAGGCTTCGACTAGCCAGCCATAGTAAAGCGAGCTGTAGAACTGGCCACCCCGTGCTTCAATCCATTGGACGGCATCGCGCAGTTGCTGCAGACCGGCAGCGTTGCCGCGTGCCCAGCGTGCAAAGCCGGACGCCGCGCGACAAACCACCAACAGCAGCAGGGCCTGCGTATTCTCGGCAATTCGCGCGCTCTCGGCAGCGACGCGCTCTGCTTCTTCCCAGCGCCCTTGCCAAACCAGGGAGACTGCCACCCAGTTGCGCACGGAATTGGCCACCGGATGGGTCGATTTGCCGAGCAAGGTCATCGCCTCCCCAAGGCAGACATTCGCATCATCGAACTCGCCGCGATCGGCGAGCACGCTCGCCTTGCATGATAGCGCGTAAGCCGAGCCGATGGCGATGCCGCCGCCCGGCCGGCTGCGCTGCTGCTTGGCCGAGACGGACGCGTCCAACAGGGTGATCGCCTGGTCGTATTGACAAGTCGCGGCTAGTATCTGTCCGAGCGAAGCTTCGATCTGAGCCGCCAGGCGCTGGTCGGCCGACTCGCACGCCAGCGTCAACGCCTGCCGCGCGTGGTACTCGCCTTCTCGGAAGCGTCCGAAGCCGTAGCACATGTAGCCCAGCCAATAATGCCCACGCGTTATCGCATTCGCGTCGCCCAGCGAGCGCGCCAGCGCCACCGCACGTTCGAAGATGGTGACGTTGTCGCTGAGCGACAGTGGATCGAATATGCTGACCATGCCCAGTTTGTTGGCCAGCAGACACCAGCGCAGCGACTGCTCGCGCGTGCGATTCGGAACGCGGTCCAGCGTTTCCATGGCGACCTGGTATTGCGCACGCGCGCGATCCAGCGCAAACGCAGCCATGGCCTTGTCGCCGGCGCGCTCGGCATAATGCGCAGCATGTTCCCAATGGCCGGCGCCGCGCGAATGGTGGGCCAAAGCTTCGAGGGTATCTTCGCGATCGGTCTGTCCGGACCGCGCCAGCAGCGCGATTTCGACGCGCTGGTGCAAGGCCTGGCGTTCGCGCAGGCCGATGGCCTCATAGACCGCATCCCTGGTGATGCCGTGTTTGAAGCGAAGCCCGCCGGCCGCCGGCGCGGCATAAAGAAAATCCGCGTCCGCCAGCGCTCGCATCGTGGCCTGATCGGGCGCGCCGTCGCAAGCCGAAGCCAGCAACCAATTCGGCACCGCGTTGCCGATGACCGCGGCGGCACGCACCACGGCTACCTGCTCCGGCGGCAAGCGAGCCAGCCGCGAGGCTACCAGCGTGGCCACCCACCCGTGCGTGCCGCGGCCCTCGAGCGAATACGACGGATTTCCGGCGGCAACTGAATGGCACAGTTCCTCAATGAACAAAGGCACCCCGCCGGCATAGCCGTGGATGCGCGCCACCAGGAACGGGTCGGCATGTGGCACCCAGCGTCGCACGGCAAGATCGGTCTCGGTTCCTTGAAACGGCTCCAGCGACAGGTGGGGCGCGCCGGAAATCCACTCAGCGCCGTCGTCGCGCGGCCGGCTGGCCAGGATGACGCGCGGGCCTGCATTCAATTGCAGCAGCGCCTCCATCAATTGGCGACTGGCATCGTCGGCCCATTGCCAGTCGTCGATAATCAGCACCAGGTCAGTCTTCGCAGATAATGCCGTAAAGAAGACGAGGAGGTCGCCGACCACGCCGCTGGCGGTCAAGCGGCCGCCGCCTGCTTCGATGCCGCCCGACACCAGTGCAAGGATCGATTTGGCGCGCGGCCCGAGTTCAGCAATCCACGGCTGCAGCGCAGTGTTAGCGGCCATGGCGGCCTCGTCTTCCGGCATATCCGCCTGGATTCCGAAGAAGGCCCGTAAAATCTGCAAAAACGGCTGCAAGACCTCGGCGCCGAGATAGCTTTCGCAGCTGCCGCGCAGCAGCGTGAGGGCGCCACCTTCATGCCGGTGTAGCACTTCCTCTAGCAGCCGCGTCTTGCCGAGCCCGGGGCCACTGACGACGAGCACACACCGTTGCGCGACTGGGGATGCAGCACTCAGGAAATCCGTCAGAAAAGTCGCGACTTCGCCGCGGCCGATGAAGGGCGTCAGGCCGCGGCGAGCGGTGGCTTCGAAACGCCGAGTGGCCGAGCTGCGTCCGAGCACGGCATACACCTGGAGAAGCCCGAATTCCGGACCGGCATCGCGGGGCCCTTCGCCGAGTTCAAAGAAGTTGGCGTTGGGTCCAAGGGCATCAAGGGTGACCAGGATCTGGCCGGGAGCGGCATGCTGGGACAGATGGGCCGCGGTGTTGACCACGTCGCCGATCAGATCAAACCGGCCCCATTCGATATCGCCTTCGGACAGCAGCAAAGTACCGGCGTGGATGCCCGAATGCATTCGCAACGGCAGACGGGCCGGCAACAAGCCGTCGTGCTGCACCTGCCCAACCCATTCGTGGATGTCGAGGGCGGCCTCTGCGGCACGCCGACCGTCGTCCTCGCCGGAGCGTGGGTAGCCGAAGACTGCGAGGACGCCGTCACCCTGAGTTCTGATCACGCGGCCGCCGTGCTTGGCCGCAGCTCGATGCCAGATCGCGCGCAGTTTACCCAGGAGCTCGGAGAAGTACTCCGACTCCATTTCCCTGCCCAACACGGTGGACCCCACCAAGTCGGCGAAAAGGACCGTCAACCGATGACGTTCGCCCTTGGGAGCAACAGCAGTTTCGCTGGACTTTGCGTTCATCGTCGCTGTGGTGGCCGAACGTTCCTGGACGGCAGGTCCGGTCTTTGGCTAACGCCATACCGGATGCCACTCCTTATCCTATACCCCAGCGATGTCTAGGCATACCCCTGCTCCCAGAGCCGAAGCCGAGCGAAGGTGGGCCGCTCAGACGGCGATGACGCAACCAATCGTCGGTTCGACTATACTCTCGTTTCAGTTGGCTTGATATTCTGGCACACCTTTACCGTGTCACCGACTTTCGGGAATAGCGAAGCGCATTCCGCTGCCCCCGCTAGCCCAGCGGATTATGCCGGAGCCAGCCGTCGGGCAGTGTCACGGGCGGACGCGCTAAAAACCAAACCACCCGTTCTACAGTGGCTTGATTTCCACCTTGCGAAACTTGACCACGCCCTTGTCGCTCTCGACGCCCTTGTCGTCCTTGAGCCCCAGGCCGTGCTGCAGGGCGATCCGCCCGCTGGCAAACTTGCTGTCTTGCGCGCCGTCGACGGTCTTTTGTCCATTGAGCGTCACGGTAAAGGTCGAACCCTTCGCCGTGATCTCGTAGACGTTCCATTTGCCCGCGGATTTCGGCATCGGATCGACCTTGCCGACGTTGACGATGGCGCCGGTCCCGTAGCTCGGGTCGGGGCGTGCATCCCAGATGTTCACCTCGTAGGCGGTGGCGCCGGTCACTTTGCCAGGATCGGTGCAGCGGATGAAAATGCCGCTGTTGGCGTCGCTGTCGATCCAGAATTCGGCCCTGAGCTGATAATCGGTGTAGGCGTTCTTGGTGACCAGAAAGCCGTTGCCCTTGTCGGCAACGGCGGCGCCGTCCTCGATCCGCCAATTGGCGTCGCCGATCTTGTTGAAGTTGTCGAGGTTCTTGCCGTCGAACAGGGTGATCCACCCGTCATCGGCGGACGCCCGAGGCGTGTACGAGAAAGCGGCAAACCCCGCCACAAGCAATGCGACGCCAAATGCCGACCAGCGTTTCATGATGATATCCTCCCCAATTGACCATTGTTTTTGATGCGAGGCTTATTGCAGTCCCGCACAGGTTTCGAACCCGGCGACGATAGCAGGCGGCGGCTTCCTCAGGAAGCCATTGAAACGCTCAGCCGCCTTCAACCGCCGGCGTGCCATGGGTATGAAACGACTCGATCGTTTTCAGCCCCCACGCCTGGCCCTTCTTGCGCTCTTCCTCGGTCCAGACGATCGGCTTCCAGTCCGGCGCCAGGATGAGACGGGCGCCGGCGTTGGCGACCTCGACGCGGTTGCCGCCGGGTTCGTAGACATAGAGGAAGAAGGTCTGCTGGATGGCATGCTTGTGCGGCCCGGTCTCGATATAGACGCCGTTCTCGAGAAAAATATCGGCGGCGCGCAACACGTCCTCACGGCTGTCGAGTGCGTAGGTGACGTGATGGAAACGTCCCGGCGTGTTGGAGTGATCGTGCGAATAGGCAAAGTCGTAGCTCTTGTTCGACATCGTCATCCACATCGCGGCTTCAGTGCCGTCGTTGAGCACGATCTGCTCGGTCAGCCGGCAGCCCAGATATGTCTCGAAAAAGATACGGTTGGCCTTGATGTCCACCGCCAGGCAATTGAGGTGATCGAGGCGGCGGACATTGATGCCGCGCGCCGGAAACCGCTGCGCCTGGTTTTTCAGCGCGGGCTTCAGTTCGGGCGGCGCTTCGTACCATTCGGTCTCGTAATAGAGTTCGACGATGTGGCCATCGGGATCGCGGCAGCGAAACGCCGGGCCATGGCCGAGATCGCCGTCGGTCCAGCCGATCTCGAATCCGGATCCCTTCAATGCCGTCACGCGGCGTTCGAGCGCCTGCGGGCTTCGCGCCCGCAGCGCCATGTGCTCCATCCCTGAGCTGTTCGACGCCGTCAGCTTTAGCGAATAGCGCTCGTAATCGTCCCAGCCGCGCAGGTAAACCGACTCCCCCTTGCGACCACTGACGGTCATGCCCATCACGTCGACAAAGAACTTCAGGCTCTCGTCGGGGTTCGGCGTCAGCCAGTTCCATATGGCCGAGATGGGCAAGGTCGAAAATCGGCTCCGGCGGCATTCGGCGTTTCTCCTCTAGCGCAGCGTCCGCGTCAGATCGTCGAACAGTTCATCCACCGCGCAGGCATGCGGAATCAGCCCCTGCTGCGCCGTATAGTCGATGATCATTTCCAGCGAGCGGCGCATTTCCTCAGGGCTGAACCGGGGCGAGCCGGCCGGCGCGAGAGTTGCGCTCTCTCGCAGCAGCCTGAACACTTCCCGCACGGCCTCGGGCTGCGTGCGCGACAGCGTCTCGCTGACGACAACCATATGGTTGATCGGCAGCACACCGTGTTTGGCAAACCATGACTTCTCTTCACTGGCCGCATCCGGAAACAGCGACTTCAGCCCGGGACGATCGGCCTTCTCCCCAAGCACGGCATCGAGTTCGCCGTCGAGCAGCATCTGGATGATCTCCTTGCCCGCCGGCGCGCGCGCGGTGGTGTCGCGAAACTCAGCGACATGGGCGTCTTCGAAGGTGACCCAGTTGATCGAGTTGAGGTCGACGCCGTAATCGTTGGCGAGAATGCCGCGCAGCCAGGCACCGGTCGTGGTGGTGAAGGAGCGGATGCCGACGCGCTTGTGGTTGAGGTCGGCAGGGGTCAGCGGTCCCAGTTTGGCGTTATAGAGCGCATGCGCATGCTGAAACCGCGCCACCACCACGTTCGGAAGCAGCACCATCGGCTTGCCGAAACTCCTGGCCATCAGATAGGTGACGATCGCCATTTCCGAGACGTCGAAGGCCCCGTCGCGGACCATCGGCTTGAAACCCTTGTTAGTCGGCGAATACTCCGCGAAATCGAACGCGACCAGATCTGACTTGAGTGATCCGTTTTTCAACGCGGCAATACAGGGATGGTCGCCAAGTAATGTGCGCAAGCGTATCGTCACTTCAGTCGGACTCCGGATCATCGACATAGACCAGACCGGCCTTTTCCAGCGGCTCGCGCATCTTGTACATGTCGAGCCCGAGCACGCCGGAAGCGAGTTGTTGGCGCTTGCCCTCCTCCTCGGCCTGGCGCTTCTCGCCCTTGGCGGCGACTTCGCTCGCCTGCTTGCGGCCGACGACCACGACGCCGTCGTCATCGGCAATGACGGCGTCGCCGGGATGAACATTGATCCCGGCGCAGACCACGGGGACGTTGACCGCGCCCAGCGTCGCCTTGACCGTGCCCTTGGCCGAAATTGCCTTCGACCACACCGGAAAGCCCATCTCGCGCAGCGACTTCACATCGCGGCAGCCGGCATCGATGACAAGCCCGGTAACGCCGCGCGCCTTCAGCGAGGTCGCGAGCAGATCGCCGAACATGCCGTCGGTATTGTCGGCGGTGCAGCCGACCACCAGGATATCGCCCGGCCGGCACTGCTCGACCGCGACATGGATCATCCAGTTGTCGCCGGGCTGCGCCAGCACGGTGACGGCGGTACCGGCCGCCTCGGCGCCGGCCCATACCGGCCGCAGGTAGGGCTTCATCAGCCCAAAGCGGCCATAGGCTTCGTGCACCGTCGCCACCCCGAGCGCGCCGAGGCGTTTGACCACCGCCGCGTTGGCGCGGTTGATGTTGCGGACAACGACCGTTTTCATGCCAGTTCCTCCATCGCCATCGGGAATAGCCGCTGATAGGCCTCGCCATAGGTCATGGCCTTGCCAGAATTGCGCCCGCCCTGCATGCCCCGCTGCAGCGCCACCCGCTCGTAATAGGCCCACAGGTGTTTCTGCGCCGCTAAAATCTCGAAGGTCTTGCGCTTGATATCCCAGACCTCGTCGATGTTGAGGATCACCTGCGGCTTGAAATTGCACATCTCCGGCTGATGCGGCTCGAACAAAAACACCGGCGGCGCCGCGTAGCTGTAATCGGCCTGCGGCTTGTGGCCCATCGCCTGCGCGACGATGCGGGCCTCCTGGGCATAGGCGGCGGCGGCCGGATGATCGACGTTGTAGGGATCCTCGAGCGAATGCGTCAGCACAAAGCTCGGGTTGAGTTCGCGGTAGATGTCGGTCAGCCGCTCCATATGCGCATCCGTCAGGCGCAGCGGATAGTCGCCGGCATCGAAGAACTCGATCTCGGCCCCAAGCGCCGCCGCGGCCCGCTCCGCCTCGTCCTTGCGGCCAGCCTTGACCTTCTCGAGCGTCATCCCCGGCTGCTTCCAGGCAAATTGCGATTCGCCGCGCTCGCCGAACGCCAGGCAGACGATCTTGACCCGATACCCTTTCTTGGCGTGCAGCGCGATCGCGCCGCCGGCGCGCCACACGAAATCTCCCGGATGCGCCGAAACCACCAAACCTGTTTTTGCCATGGCATTCCCTTGAAGCTTGCAGAAATTTCCCGGAGGTCGAACCTATGTGGACTACGCGCCAAAGGCAAAGGCGGGGACTCGCCGCCCCTCACTTCGCATTCGCCGGCGCTTTTCTTCGCGCTCCACCCTGCCCCGGGGTGCTTCCTGGAAAGGCCACACACGAAATGCCCTCCTCCCACTTTGGTAAACCAAGCGTTAAGCAGCGCGCGACCCCGGCGCCAATAACGGGCGCCAAAAACCCCGATTTCTCGGCAAAATCGGCCGATGAGGGCGAGCGAGAGCGGCCAATCAATCCGCAATCCTGACCAAGATGCCGCGGATTTAACGCACCCGGAACCCGACCGGTTTAACAGTTTCTCCAACCGCGGACGGCATAGTGAGGCCCGGAAACAAATTTTCACGAACTGCCGGGCCCAACCACTGTGACATCCTTCGGACGTGTGATTTCGGTGCGCGGATCCCTCGCCCGGGTCGGACTTCTGGCGGCGAGCCAGATGGGCCTCTCCGCGGCGCGGGCAACCGTCGGCCGCTTCGTCAGCATTCGCTGCGCCAATTCCATCATCGTCGCCATGATCACCGACGTGACGAGCGAGGACCTGCCGACTTCCGATAACTACTTCGCCAGCGCCGGGGTCGATCTGCTCGGCGAAATCCTCGGCGTACCGGATCGGCCCAAATTTCAGCGCGGCGTCACCAACTATCCGACCATCGGCGACGCCGTCGACCTCATCACCAATCAGGAGCTTCGCACGGTCTATGCGCCGAGCGGGTCGGATCAGATCAATGTCGGCACCCTGCAGCAGGATCCGTCCGTCATCGCCTATGTCGACGTCGAGGAGATGCTGTCGAAGCACTTCGCGGTGCTTGGCTCGACCGGCGTCGGCAAATCCAGCGGCGTGTCGCTGCTGCTGAACGAAATTCTCAAGTCGCGGCCGAATTTGCGAATTTTCCTGCTCGACGTTCACAACGAGTATGGCCGCAGTTTCGGCGACCGCGCGCTGGTGCTCAATCCGCGTAACCTGAAGCTGCCGTTCTGGCTGTTCAATTTCGAAGAAATCGTCGATGTGCTGTTCGGCGGCCGGCCCGGGGTCCCCGAGGAACTCGACGTTCTCGCCGAAGTCATTCCGGTGGCGAAGGGTATCTATACCCAGTACCAGAACACCGACCGGGTCGGGCTGAAGCGGGCCGATCCCAAGGCGGTCGGCTTTACCGTGGACACTCCGGTCCCCTATCGCCTGGTCGACCTGATTTCGCTGATCGACGAGCGCATGGGCAAGCTCGAGAACCGCTCGTCGCGCATCATCTATCACAAGCTGATGTCGCGCATCGAGACCGTGCGCAACGATCCGCGTTACACCTTCATGTTCGATAACGCCAATGTCGGCGGCGACACCATGGCGGAAGTCATCAGCTACCTGTTCCGGCTGCCGGCCAACGGCCGGCCGATGACCATCATGCAGCTGGCCGGTTTCCCCGCCGAAGTCGTCGATTCCGTGGTGTCGGTGCTGTGCCGCATGGCGTTCGATTTCGGGCTGTGGAGCGACGGCGTCTCGCCATTGCTGTTCGTCTGCGAAGAGGCGCATCGCTACGCTTCCGCCGACCGCAACATCGGCTTCGGGCCGACCCGCAAGGCGGTGTCGCGGATCGCCAAGGAAGGCCGCAAATACGGCGTCTATCTCGGCCTCGTCACCCAGCGGCCCGCCGAACTCGACGCCACCATCATTTCCCAGTGCAACACGCTGTTCGCGATGCGGCTTGCCAACGATCGCGACCAGGCGCTGCTGCGCTCGGCGGTCTCGGACGCCGCGGCCAACCTGCTGTCGTTCGTGCCCTCGCTCGGCACCCGCGAAGTGCTTGCGTTCGGCGAGGGCGTGGCGCTGCCGACGCGCCTGCGCTTCAAGGAAGTGCCGGCGCATCAATTGCCGCGCAGCGAAGCCACGATCTCGACGGTGCCCTCGGTCGCGGCCGGCCACGACATGCATTTCGTCAGTGCGGTGCTGGAGCGCTGGCGCGGGGCCACCTCGCATCGCGACGTCGCCAACGACCCCACCCTCAATGAACGCCCCGCCGCGCGCATTGTGGAGGCGCCGATGCTGCAGCCGTCGCTCGGTCTCGATCCCGACCGCTTTTCGCTGCTGAAGAAGCCGCTGCGCTGAGGGGTTTGAACCGAGGGCGGTTGGCGCTGACCTATCCACACGTCATTGCCGGGCTTGACCCGGCAATCCATCGCCCCAAGACAAGAAATTCTTTTTCGATGGATGCGCGGGTCGAGCCCGCGCATGACGAGTGAGAGAGCAAAGCCGCCGGCATTAGAGACACACCTTCGCATTCTCGCGGCGCGATGCGTCCGAGGTTTGCTGATCGTTTCGCCCCTGAAAACAGAGGGCGTGGGGAATGCCGGGCGCCCGATGCACCCGCAGCCTCGTGTGCGCTATTGGTAGTGAGTATGCACACGAGTATTCACAGCGAGCCACCGGAAATCACCCGGCATTCCCGCACGCAATGGTTTACGGCTTATACCGCGCTCTCCCCGGTGATCGGCTTTCTTGTCACCGTCATCTGCGGAAACCTGGCTCGTCCGCGCCCGGTCGGGCCGACTTGCCTTCCTGCAAACTTGACGCCGGCGTCGAGGCGTCAGGACCACACGTCTTCGCCGTCCGCGAGCAACATCGTTCGTCAGCATGCCGGTCGTCGCTCACGGGAAACCCGCCCTGCGATCCCTTGCACACCCGACGCTGCCGCGTCCACCGCAACCCGCCCCAACGTTCACGACGATGGCCAACGCCCCTCTGATCGGGACGGGATGGCAACGGATATAAAGTGATTTGGGTCTTCGGAAAACCAGAATATTTTTTCAGACAGGGCTGGACACGCCGGTTGCAAAACAGCCTGACGGGCAAATCAGTTGCGTTATCAGCCGGGGGAAGACGCTCAGTCGGCTTCGCCTATCACGCCGATATAGTCTCGGTAGGGCGGATTAGCGCAGCGTAATCCGCCTCCCCGTTCGTAAAATGCCAAAGCCACAAGTCGCGCGAATGCGCGCACGATGATAGACTCCAGACATTGCGCTGAATTGGCGGATTGGAGCCGAAGGCGTAATCCGCCGGCCTTCGTCAAGTCGGCGCAATACGCTCCGCTATTCTTACTGAGTCAGAAGGTCGCGGCCCTTAACGGCAGAGAATCAAATAATTGAAGAGATTCAGATTTTGGCACGTGGAGGGCCAGATGAATCTCAAGCGCGGCGGAGATAGCGAAGCACGGTTTGCGGCGTATGTGGAAGGGCTTGCGAGCGTCATTGGTCACGCGGATCGGGCCGGGCCGTTGCGCGATTATTGCACCGGTTTGATGCTGCCTGGCGAGCGTAAGAGCGTCGAACCGATGGCGGCGAGGACGGCTCCGGCGCGGACGGCCGCGCAACACCAGTCGTTACTGCACTTTGTCGGTATCGCGCCCTGGTCAGACGAGAAGGTGTTAGCCAAGGTGCGCGAGATGGTGCTGCCGGCGATGAAGAAGGGCGGGCCGATCGAGGCCTGGATCATCGACGACACTTCGTTCCCGAAGCAAGGAAAGCATTCGGTCGGGGTGCACCATCAGTATTGCGGGCAGCTCGGCAAGCAGGCCAATTGTCAGGTGACGGTGTCACTGTCGATTGCCAATCACTCCGTCAGCCTTCCGGTGGCCTATCGGCTGTATCTGCCAATGGACTGGGCCGAGGATGTCACCCGCCGGGACAAGGCAGGCGTGCCACTGGAGATCGAGTTCAAGACAAAGCCGGCGATCGCGCTCGATCAGATACGATGGGCGTGCAAAGCCGGCCTGCCACGCGGTGTCGCATTGATGGACGTGGCCTACGGCAACGACTCGCGGCTGCGCGCGGGCATGACGGCCTTGGGCGTGCCCTATGTGGTAGGCATTCAACCGAACACGTTGATGTGGCGATCCGGAGCCGGCCCAAGGGGGAGAGGCAAGCCGCTGAACAACACGGGCCGCCGCGACGAACCCGATCTTGTCTCGGCCAAGGAGGTGATGCTGGGTCTGCCCAAGCGGGCCTGGCGCACGGTCAGATGGCGGGAGGGCTCGGCCGATTGGTTGTCCTCACGCTTTGCGCGGGTGCGTGTTCGTGTCGGGCATAACAAGCTGGTTCCAGAATCAGTGTTGGAGGAGTGGCTGCTGATCGAATGGCCCGAGGGTGAAGCCGAGCCGACGAAATATTGGCTCTCGACATTGCCGGTGAACACCAGCTTCCGCGCCCTCGCCGATTTTGCCAAGCTGCGCTGGCGCATCGAGCGCGACTATCAAGAGCTCAAACAGGAGGTCGGGCTGGGTCACTATGAGGGCCGCGGATGGCGCGGCTTCCACCATCACGCCACGCTGTGCATCGCAGCGTATGGATTCCTGATCGCCGAGCGGGCGACGATTCCCCCCTCAGGACCTCGTTCCGCCTCGCTGCTCGAAAGATCTCGCCTTCCCAACGATTATCGACCCAGAGGATCCACCCTTGCGGCCTGAACGTCACATCCCAAACTCAATCGCGACCATGCGAGCCCGCTTGATCTGCGCGCTCGTCAAAACCTTACCACGATGTCCATGTTGCGGAGCCGCTGCCGCACCAAGCAGACAACGAAAACTCATGACGCAGTAAGACTATTGCGCCCTACGGCTCTGCGGATGTAACGGCTGACAAGAACGAGATCACAAACTCGTCAAACACCACCGAAAAGCCCGTTGGCATATCGTTTTCACAAGGCTCGCTCTCATTGCGCGGTGGACGGCTACGCCGCATCGGTCTAGATCACCGCAGATGCCGGGGGGCGGCCAGGTGAGGAGTGGAAATGCAGCCGCGCTACCGGAAAAATCTGAATGTTCTCGTGCCCTGCTTCGTCGTGCTCGGCATGATGTCCGGCCTGGTGGCCTATGCGCCGGAACTGTACCGCGCATTCTGTGGCGCGACCGGATATGGAGGGACGACGCAGCGGGCGTATTCCGACCCGACGGCCGCCTCCGATCAGACTGTGACGGTTGCGTTCGACAGCAACGTCGCGCCGGACTTGCCGTGGCGGTTCGAACCGGAGCAGCGCTCGGTGACCGTTCACCTCGGGGAGCAAAAGCTCGTATTCTTCACCGCCGAGAATCTCAGCAACGAGTTGATCGTCGCGCACGCGACGTTCAACGTCACGCCGGAAACGAGCGGCCTCTATTTCAATAAAATTCAATGCTTCTGCTTCAATGAAGAGCGCCTTGACCCGCATCAGAAGGTCGAGATGCCCGTTGTCTTTTTCGTCGATCCGGCCTTTGCGAAGGATTCCGACAACCTCCACGTCGATACGATCACGCTCAGCTATACGCTTCTTCGCTCGGTCGATCCGTCACAAAGCAAGAATCTCTCGCGTTTCCTCGCCAATGCCGCGCCGGATCCCGTCCATGGCCAGCAGCTCTTCACCGAACGCTGCACGGCATGTCACGCGATGGACAGCAACAAGACCGGGCCCGTGCTTGGCGGGGTGGTCGGCCGAAGGGCCGGCTCGGCTCCCGGATACCACTATTCGCCCGCGCTAAAGAACGCCTCTCTCATCTGGTCCACGGATAATCTCGATCAGTGGCTGACCGACCCGCAGAAATTCGTGCCCGGCGCGCGCATGCCGGTGCGCGTGCTCGACGCTCCGTCTCGCCGCGACATCGTCGCTTATCTGCAGAAGGCAGGCCAGGAGCACAACGACCGGACCGATCCGAAGGCACATGCATCAGGCGGAGAATACTAGATCCGTACTCAAGAACGCGATGGGCTATTGCCACCGGCAATTGCTTAAGTCCCTCCAAATGACGCCGCAGCCCGCAGAACGGATTGGAGCCGACGCCGCCATCGACTATGCTCCCGGCCACCCGCACCACGCGGCCTGATGCCGGAACCTCCGCCATGACCGAGCCCCTCACAAAACGCTTCCCGATCCCCGCGATCGACAGCCTGCCCGACGACATCCGCAGCCGCCTGCTGGCGGTGCAGGAAAAATCCGGCTTCGTGCCTAACGTGTTTCTGACGCTGGCCTGGCGCCCCGATGAGTTTCGCGCGTTCTTTGCCTATCACGACGCGCTGATGGACAAGGATGGCGGCCTGACCAAGGCCGAGCGCGAGATGATCGTGGTGGCGACTTCCAGCGCCAACCAGTGCCACTATTGCGTGATCGCGCATGGCGCGATCCTGCGCATCAGGGCCAAGAATCCGCAGATCGCGGACCAGATCGCCGTCAATTACCGCAAGGCGGATATCACGCCACGGCAGCGCGCGATGCTGGATTTCGCGATGAAGGTGAGCACCGCGGCAGAGACGATTTCGGACGCGGATTTTGCCGAGATCGCCAGCCATGGTTTTTCCGACGACGACATCTGGGATATCGCCGCGATTTCGGCATTCTTCGCGCTGTCGAACCGGATGGCCAACGTCACCGCGATGCGCCCGAACGACGAGTTCTACATGATGGGGCGTTTGCCGAAATAACCTCGCTGGCCCCGGATCCGAATCGCGATTCGGCGATTGAGGCGAAGGGAGCCTTGGCCTATCGTTGGAAACCCCCGTGGCGCCTGGAGGTCATCGCATTGCTGGATTGGCCGGAGATCGTGCTGCGTCTCGGCATCGCCACACTCGCGGGCGGCCTGATCGGTCTCAACCGCGATCTTCAGGGCAAGCCGATCGGCTTGAAGACGCTTGGGATCGTTGGCCTGGCCACGGCAACGGTCGTGGTATTGGCCGGCCAAGCCGACGACCCCGCGAAAATGTCGACCGAAGCCAGCCGGGTCGTTCAGGGAATCCTCACTGGCATCGGTTTCCTCGGCGCCGGCGTGATTGTGCGCGCCCAGCACCATTTCCAGGTCCACGGACTGACCAGCGCCGCCTGCACCTGGCTTGCCGCCTGTGTCGGCATCGCCTGCGGGATCGGGCAATGGCGGATTGTCATCGTCGCTCTCGCCATTGCGTTCACGCTTCTGATCGTCGGCCGCTGGCTCGAGCGCTGGCTGCATCGTATGTTCGGCGGCAAGGACGAGGCGGCGCGAAAATCCCCCGCCCCTGCTCCGCGCGCCGATTCCCGGCGGAGCTAATCCTCAATCGTCCGACGCGGCGCCGCACCAGCCGGGCAGGTAAACCGCGTCCTTGCTTTTCGCCAGCGCCAGCGCTTTCTCGATGGCCTTGTCGAAATTGTCCTCCACGCCCTTGCGCGACATTTGGCGGCGCAGGAAATCCGCCCACAGGAATTCGCTGAACGGCGTGGTATCCTTGGCATAACCGCCGACGCGGCGTAATTCGCCGGCGAGGCTGCGGAACGGGTCGTCCTTGAGGGCGGTGATCGATTTCGGAATATCCTTGAAGTGCCGGCGTTCGCCCTTGGCGTCGTACGGATAGACCCACCGCTTGTTATCCATCACGCCCCAGAACGCGTCGCGCTCGACCATGGCGAGATCGCCGATCACGGTCACCAGAATCTCCTCGACCTTCTCTTCGTGAAGCGCCCGCGCCAGATGGTGGTGATCGACGACATAGTGGCGTTGGTCCGGTCCCAGCACCACCGGGATCATGTGTCTGCCCAAAAACTCGCCGCGCTTTTTTGCCGACTTGTGCGTTTCCCAATACTCCCGCAAGCGCTTGCGTTTTTCATTCACTTCGCGCATTCCGACCGTCATCTGTGTCGGACGCAGCGAGGTGATCGGAATCGGCTGAAGGATCGGTTCGCGCGTGTTCGCCATCACTTGAAATCCTCTGTCTGATCGCCAAAAAATCCGCTGAAATCGGGGCGATTATGCCATGATGGCGCCGGCGATCAAATGCCCTGATTAGCGTTGCGAGATTCGAAGAAGATGGCCAGGAGCCGGAGCGAGCGAACATCGAAGGCGCAGGTGGTCCGGCTTGGTGGTCGCGAAGTCATCGCGGAGGGCCTTCGACTCAATTTCTGGGCGGACATCAGCCACCGCTGCATGACCGCGTCCTGGCCGGCTTTCATCGGCGGCGCCGCGCTGGTGTTTATCGTCTTCAACGCGGTTTTCGCCGTGTTCTACTGGATCGGAAACCAGCCGATTTCGAACGTGCCTAGCGGCGCCTACATCGACTATCTCTATTTCAGCATCGAGACACTTTCGACCGCGGGCTATGGCGACATGCATCCGCAGACCCATTACGGGCATTTCATCGCCGCGGTGGAGCTGTTCACGGGCATCTTTTCGATGGCGCTGATGACCGGGCTGGTCTTTGCCAGGTTCTCGCGGCCGAATGCCCGGCTGCTGTTCGCCGACCACCCGGTCATTTCAACTCACGAGGGCAGGCCGACTCTGATGGTTCGCTTCGTCAACGAGCGTCATAACATCATCAGCAATGCCAGCGCCAAATTGTGGTTGCTCAGAGACGAAGTGAGTCTGGAGGACGAGTCGTTTCGAAGGTTCTACGAATTGTCCCTGACGCGAAACGAGCACCCGGCGCTGGCCCTGAGCTGGACCCTCTACCATATCATTGACGAGGCAAGCCCGCTGTACGGGCTCGGGGCCGATGACCTCGCGGCCTCGGAAGTTTCGCTTATCGTGGTCGTGTCCGGATACGATGTCGTTGCGGCCCAAACCGTCTACGCAAGAAAGTTCTACGTTCATTCCGACATTCGCTTCGGGCACCGTTACGTCGACATCCTCGGCACGTCAGAAGATGGCCGGCTTAGAATCGACTACAGCAGGTTCCATGAAACTTTCGAGGGATAGATTATCGCACCCGTCCCATGTCAACATTATCTGTGAGACGCGTCGCGAGCGTGCTAGACAATATCAGGTGTCCCGGAGCTGGCAGCCGTGAAGACCCAGCGGCCCATTACGTCGGAAGTGTCGGAAGAAGAGCATCGCGTGCTCCAGTTCCGGCCGCGCACTCCTCCTCCGGGTCGGCCGGGAAAGCTGGGCCATCCGGGTCCGCAGGACGACGCCGGGGAAGAACCCAATGACCTGTCGCGCTATGAGCGCGTCCGGGAGCGACCGGACGATTTTCGCCATCGCATGCTGGCCAACATTGCGGCCTTCGCTTTTACCGTTGCGCTGATGGCCGTCGGATTATGGCTCGCCAAGAACATTGCGGATCTGCGCAAGACCCAGGACTGCGTGCTGATGGGGCGCCGGGATTGCGCCCGCATTTCGACCCCCTATTTCTAGCCGTTTCAAGCCAAGGCCGCCGGTCGGACGGCAAGTCCGGTCCGGCGGGCACTTCCCGCCTCCATTGAACTCGGGGCGGCGCTCCGATATACGGGCACTCGACTCCGGATGACGGATGGGGCATTCCCGGGGCGCAGCGCCCGACTGCCGTGCCATTCTGGAATTTATCTCCAATATATCAAAGGTTTAGTGATGTCCTCTACATTCGATCAGGTCGCCACGATTATCGCTGAAACCTGCGACATCCCGCGCGACACCATCACGCCGGAGAGCCACGCCATCGACGATCTGGGGATCGACAGCCTCGATTTTCTCGACATCGCGTTTGCGATCGACAAGGCGTTCGGGATCAAGCTGCCGCTGGAAAAATGGACCCAGGAAGTCAACGACGGCAAGGCGACCACCGAGCAGTATTTTGTCCTGAAAAACCTCAGCGCGCGCATCGACGAATTGGTCGCCGCCAAGGGCGCGTAACCGCGCACCATGCAGCTCGAATATTTCCAGCTGATTGACCGCATCGCCGACCTCAATCTCGGCGAGCGCACCATCACGGTCGAGGCCGAGGTTCCGAAGCAGAATACCATCTTCGAGGGCCACTTTCCGGGCTACCCGATCATGCCGGGCGTGCTGCTGATCGAGTCGATGGCGCAGACGTCGGGCTGGCTGCTGCTGGCGCTGATGAAGTTCGAGCGCATGCCGTTCCTGGGCGCGGTCAAGGAAGCCAAGATGCGGGGTTTTGTCAGCCCCGGCGAGCTGCTGAAGATAGAGGCCAGCGTCGTTCACGAGGGCTCGGGTTTTGCCATTACCTCCGCCAAGGTCAGCGTCGGCGGCGAGCTCAGGAGCAACGCCACGATCACGTTCCGTCATATCCCCTTCCCCCATCCGGATTTGCGCGTATTCATGGATGCCATGGCCAAGCGCATCGGATTTCCGCAAGAACTGATCCCCCATGACTGAGACCAAATCCTCGAGCGCGGGTTCGGCCGAAGTCTGGATCACCGGCATCGGGCTTGCCACCTCGCTCGGCGAGGGGCTGGACGCGAACTGGGACGCGCTCAATGCGCGACGCGTCAACGTCGATGAGAAGGGTTTCGCGCCCTACATCGTGCATCCCTGGGCGCCGGTCAATCTCGACGCCCAGATCCCCAAAAAGGGCGACCAGCGCCAGATGGAGGCCTGGCAGCGGATCGGGACCTATGCCGCCGGGCTGGCGCTGGAATCGGCCGGGATCAAGGGCAACAAGGAAATCCTGGCGCGGATGGACATGATCGTCGCCGCCGGAGGCGGCGAACGCGATCTCGCGGTGGACTGCGGCATTCTCAACGCCGCGGCAAAGGGCAATTCGGCGCCCGGGTTTCTCAACGAGCGGCTGATGAACGACCTGCGGCCGACACTGTTCCTGGCGCAGCTCTCCAACCTGCTCGCCGGCAATATTGCCATCGTCCACGGGGTCTGCGGCACCTCGCGTACCTTCATGGGCGAGGAAGCTGCCGGCGTCGACGCCGCGAGGATCGCGCTCGCACGTATCTCCGCCGGCCAGAGCGACATCGTGCTGATCGGCGGCTCGCAGAACGGCGAGCGCAAGGACCTTCTGGTTCTCTACGAGTTCGGCGATTTCAACCTCAAGCACAAATTCGCCCCGGTCTGGGCGCGTCAGGAGAACGCCGGCTTCGCACTCGGCTCCGCAGGCGCGTTTCTTGTCGTCGAGTCCAAGGCGCACGCGATAGCCCGCGGCGCAAAGCCATTTGCGCGCCTGACCAACGTCGTCGCCGATCGGTCGCAGCGCAAGCAAGCCGGCGCTGTCAAGGAGACGCTGGAAAATTTGTGGTCGAAGCTCGGCAAGCTCGAGGGGGACGGCGCCATTATCACCGGCGCCACCGGCGCCGAACCGGCCACATCAGAGGAACGATCCTTCCTTGGGGAACACCCCGATTTTGCGGTGCGGGCGACCGGCACTATGTTCGGCCACGCCATGGAAACCCAGTTTCCGTTGGGCCTCGGCCTGGCGGCGCTGTCGATCTCGCGCGGCGCCTTGTTTCCGGCGAACGATCCCACCGGCCTGGAGATTGAAATGTCCAAGCCGCCTGCCCAGATTGTAGTCGTTGGCGCAGGTCACTGGCGCGGCGAAGGGATGGCGCTGGTCGAGGCGATCAAGTGACCATGGCGGTCTGACTGGTTGGGGGGAACATGACAGCACCACGCGACAAGTTCGGAAGGCCGATCGTCGTCGTCACCGGCATGGGCATCGTGACCTCGCTCGGCGCCGGCAAGTCCGATAACTGGGCGAAGCTGACCGCCGGGGAATCCGGCATCCGGACCGTCACGCGTTTCCCGATCGACGGCCTGAAGACGACCATGGCGGGCACCGTCGATTTCCTGACCGTCGAGCCGTTCTCCTCGACCGGCCTGACCGAGCGTCTCGCGGAACTTGCGACCGAAGAAGCGCTTGAGCAATCCGGCGTTGGCAGCAAGGGCGACTTCCCGGGACCGCTGTTTCTTGCGGTCGCACCAGTCGAGGTGGAGTGGCCGCAGCGGTTTGAACTCGGACGCGCGGTCGGAGGGGACGCGGAACTCGATTACGACGGCCTCCTGCGCGTTAGCGGCGGTGCGCGATTCACCCAGTATCACAGGCGATTCATGTTCGGGTCGGTGGCGGGCCATCTGGCGGAGAAATTCGGCACCAAGGGTTCGCCGATTTCGCTTTCGACCGCCTGCGCATCCGGCGCAACCGCGATCCAGCTCGGCGTCGAAGCGATCCGCCGCGGCGAGGCTGACGCTGCCCTGTGCGTGGGGGCAGAGGGTACGGTCAATCCGGAGGCGATGGTCCGGTTTTCCCTTCTGTCCGCGCTGTCGACGCGGAACGAACCGCCTCAGGCGGCGTCCAAGCCATTCTCGAAGAACCGCGACGGTTTCGTCATGGCGGAAGGCGCCGGTGCGCTGGTGCTGGAAAGCTACGAGGCCGCCACCGCGCGCGGCGCGCCGATCCTGGGGGTGCTGGCAGGCTGCGGCGAACTGACCAACTCGTTCCACCGAACCCGGTCGAGTCCCGACGGCAAGCCGATCATCGGCTGCATGCTGAAAACCCTGGCCGACGCCGGCATGACGCCGGAACAAATCGACCACATCAACGCCCACGGCACCGCGACGCCGGAAAACGACAAGATGGAATACCTGACGACATCAGCGGTGTTCGGCGAGCATGCGACGAAAATTCCGGTGTCGTCGAACAAATCGATGGTCGGCCATACCATCTCGGCGGCCGGCGCGGTCGAAGCGGTGTTTTCACTGTTGACGCTCGAGCACCAGCGCATTCCGCCGACGATCAACTACGACACCCCGGATCCGGCGATCCTGTTCGACGTAGTAGGGAACACGGCCCGCGACGCCCGCGTCACCGCCGTGATGTCGAATTCGTTCGGCTTCGGCGGCCAGAATGCCTCGCTGATTCTGACGCGCGAACCGGTCTGAGCCGCTTACGACCTCCCAATGTCGGCGATTGACGTCATCGTACGAACCGGCGATACGCACGCGATCGGAAATCCTTCTTACCGGAAACACGGCATCATGCGTGCGCTCACCCTCGTTGCCGATCGTCAGCTGGTGATCGCGGAGCTGCCGGCGCCGCCGCCTCCGGGCCCGGGCGAGGTGCAGATCGAAGTGAAAGCGGTGGCGCTCAATCACATCGATGTCTGGGGCTATCGCGGCATGGCGTTTGCGAAGCGCAAGCTGCCGCTGATCGTCGGCGCCGAAGCTTCCGGCGAAATTGCCGCGGTTGGCGACGCTGTCACACGCTTCAAGCCGGGACAGAAGGTGGTCATGTACGGCGCCCTCACCTGCGGCGTCTGCCGCGCCTGCCGGGAGGGCCGCGACAATCTTTGCGAGGACGTCGCGGGCATCATGGGCTTCCATGTCGACGGGTTTGCGCGCGAGTTCCTGAACCTACCTGAACGGCTGGTGATTGCGGTGCCGGACGGCGTCAGCGACCGCGATGCCGCCTGCGCGCCGATCGCGTTCTCCACCGTGCAGCACATGCTGTTCGACAATGCGAAACTGCAGGCCGGCGAAACCGTGCTGGTGCATGCCGGGGGCTCGGGCATCGGCACCGTCGCCATCATGATGGCCAAGGCGATCGGCTGCACGGTCATCACGACCGTCGGCGACGATTTCAAAATCGACGGCGTCAAAGCGCTCGGCGCCGACCACGTTATCAACTACCGCAAGGATCGTTTCGAGCACGAGACCCGCAAGATCACGCGGAAAAAGGGCGTCGATGTCGTGTTCGAACACGTCGGCGCCGATACGTTCAACGGCTCGCTGCTGACCCTCAAGCGCGGCGGACGGCTGGTGACCTGCGGCTCGACCTCCGGGCCGACCACCACGCTCAAC
This sequence comes from uncultured Alphaproteobacteria bacterium, assembly GCA_963761895.1. Taxonomy (GTDB): domain Bacteria; phylum Pseudomonadota; class Alphaproteobacteria; order Rhizobiales; family Xanthobacteraceae; genus Bradyrhizobium. The sequence goes on along the minus strand of CAVXIL010000003.1, from coordinate 1,581,276 downwards.
CTGATGCAACTATTCCAGCGGCAGTACCGCATCTTCGGCTCGTTCGGCGCGACGATGCGCAATATCGCGGAGAGTCTCGACAAAATGGCGGGCGGCATGCTTCCGGTGATCGACACCGAGGTGCCGATCGAGGATGTTGCGGTTGCGCTCAAGCGTATGGAAAGCCGGCAAGTGTTCGGCAAAATCGTCGTTGGTTTCTGATGCACCGTCTGCTGCTTCGCACCCGGGCCCGTATTCGCGACGCGACCAAGCCGCTCGGCGAAGCCGCGATCGGCGCATTGACGATCGCACTGCTGCGCACCACCCGCTATTTCGATCCGATCAAGACCGCCAACCTGTTCGGCCGCATCACCCGGCTGATCGGACCGCGGCTACGCGAACAGCGGATCGCCCGCGCCAACCTGACCGCCGCTTTCCCGGAAAAGTCACCCGAAGAGATCGAGACCATTCTGGCGGGCGTCTGGGACAATCTCGGCCGCGTCGGTGCCGAATTCGCCCATCTCGACCATATCTGGGAGCACGATCCGGCGCATCCCGAGGACAGCCGCATCGAAATCCAGCCGCGTACCCACGAGCTGTTTGCGCAACTGCGGCTCGACGGCAAGCCGGCACTGATCTTCGCAAGCCATCTCGGCAACTGGGAACTGCCCGCTTTGGCGGCGGTGGCGCACGGGCTGGACGCCGCCGTGTTGTACCGGCGGCCGAACATCGCCTCCGCCAACCGCATCATCGAGGAGATGCGCGCGGTGAAGATGGGAACGCTGATCCCGGCCAGCCATGACGCGCCGCTGAAGCTGGCGCAGGCGCTGCAAAACGGCCAGCACGTCGCCATGCTGGTGGACCAGTATTTCACCAACGGCGTCGAGGTCACGTTCTTCGGCCGCAAGACCAAGGCCAATCCGATGCTGGCGCGGCTGCTGCGGCAGATCGAGTGTCCGATTCATGGCGTCCGGATCATCCGCCTGCCCGGTCACCGCTTTCGCGCCGAGCTCTCCGAAGAGGTAAAGCCGGTGCGCGACGCCTCGGGCCAGATCGACGTTCAGGGCACGATGCAGGCGATCACGTCGGTCATCGAGGGCTGGATCCGCGAATATCCGGATCAGTGGCTGTGGCTGCACCGCCGCTGGCGGTAGATTAAAACGAAGGCGGCGTTCCCCGGACGCTGCGCGGCGCGTAGCGGTGCGCCGCTGATCCGGGTCCCTGGAACGTTGTGGATCCCGGCTCTGCGGAGCAGCGTCAAGAACGCTGCATCGCGTCCGGGACATGATGTTCCCCGATGAAGAGCGCTATCGTCCGGTCTTCACCCGCGTCCACAGCCGGTTGATGATCCGCTGCGTGGCCGGATCGCGCGCGGTGATCACGAACAGCTTCTTCAGCGTCGCGTCATCCGGGTAGATGTTCTTGTCGTTGAAAATTTTCGGGTCGACCAGCTTCTGGCTCGCCAGGTTGCCGTTGGCATAGGACAGGAAGTCCGAGTTCTTCGCCGCAACCTCGGGCCGATAGAGATAATTGATCAGCTCATAGGCCTCCGCGACATTCTTCGCATCGGCAGGAATTGCGAGATTGTCGAAGAACATCTGCGCGCCTTCCTTCGGGATGGTGTAGCCGATCTCGACGCCGTTTTTTGCTTCCGCGGCCCGGCTTCGCGCCTGCATGATGTCGCCCGACCAGCCCACCACCAGGCAAATCTCGCCGGTGGCCAGCGCGCTCAGATATTCCGACGAATGAAACTTGCGAACATAAGGCCTGATCTTGCCGACGAGATCGGCGGCCTTTTCGAGGTCGGCCTGTTTGGTCGAATTGGGATCGAGCCCGAGATAGCTCAACGCGGCGGGAAAAATATCGTCGGCGGAATCCAGCATGTGAATGCCGCAATCCCTGAATTTGGCGAGGTTTTCCGGTTTGAAAACGATGTCCCAGCTATCGATCCTGGCGTCGGGGCCGAGAATTTTCTGTACCGCCTTGACGTTATAGCCGATGCCCGTGGTGCCCCACATGTAGTTGGCGGCGTACTGATTGCCGGGGTCGTAAGTGGCGAGCTGCTTCGTCACCACCGGCCACGCATTGGCAAGGTTCGGAAGCCTGGATTTGTCGAGCTTCTGGAAAATATTCGCCTGGATCTGGCGCTGCAGGAAATAGGCGGTGGGAACGACGACATCGTAACCCGATTTCCCCGCCAGCAACCGCGTCTCTAGCGTCTCGTTGGCATCGAAGGTGTCGTAGACCACCTTGATGCCGGTTTCCCTGCTGAAGTCCTTGAGCACCCCCGGCGCGATATAGTTCGACCAGTTGTAGAAATTGACGGTGCGCTGCTGAGCCTGCGCCGGCGGCAACGACAAGGCGAGAATCGCAGCAATCGCGGCAACAAACCGGATCTGCGTGCAGCACCAATCCCGCATCATCGTCACCCTGTTAGCGGCGGTGCACCGCGTCCGACAGACGCTCCAGCGCGGTGTCGAGGGTGGCATCCTTCTTGGCAAAACAAAAACGCACGACGGATGTCACGGCGTCCTTTTCGTAGAAGGCCGACACCGGAATCGCCGCAACCTTGTAATCGGTCACGATGCGTCTGCAGAACGCCTCATCGGTTTCGTTGAGACCGAGCGGGGAAAGGTCGACGGTGAGGAAATAAGTGCCCTGCGACGGAAGCACCGGGAAGCCGATGCGCTCCAGTCCCTTCGTGAGACGGTCGCGGCTGCGCGCCAACTCCTTGCGCATCCGATGGAAATAATCCGCCGGCTTGCCGAGGCCGTAGGCGACCGCGACCTGGAGATTGGGTGCCGTGGTGAAGGTGAGGAACTGGTGCACCTTCGCCGCGACCCGCAACAGCGGCGGCGCCGCGCAGACAAAGCCGATCTTCCAGCCGGTCAGCGAAAAAATCTTGCCCGCGGAGCCGACCTTGATGGTGCGATCGCGCATTCCCGGAATGGTAATCAGCGGAATATGTTCGCGGCCATCGAACACCACATGCTCCCAGACCTCGTCGCAGATCGCGATGGTATCGAATTCCTGACAGAACCGCGCCAGCAGTTCGAGATCCTCGCGCGGATAGACCACCGCGGCGGGATTGAGCGGATTGTTGAACAGCACCGCCTTGGTCTTGTGCTTGAAAACGCCTCGCAGGACCTCCTCGGTCAGCCGCCAGTGCGGCGGTTCGAGGCGCACCAGCCGCGGGATGCCTCCGGCCTGGCGGATGATCGGCAAATAGGAGTCGTAAACCGGCTGGAACACGACGACCTCGTCGCCCGGCTCGACCACGGCCAGAATGGCTGACGTCAGCGCCTCGGTGCCGCCCGAGGTCACCATCACCTCGGTCAGGGGATCGAGCGCGAGGCCATGCCAGCGCCCGTAATGGGCCGAGATCGCCTGCCGCAATTCCGGGATGCCCATCATCGAGGGGTACTGATTGTAGCCGTCCATGACGGCGTCGGCCGCCGCGCGGCGAATGTCTTCGGGGCCGGGATCGTCCGGGAAACCCTGGCCGAGATTGATGGCGTTGTTGTCGCGCGCGAGCTGCGACATCGCCTCGAAGATCGTGACCGGAAGATCCGCAAAGACCGTGTTGATGGAAGCCATTTGTTCAGGAAGCCATCGACGGTCAGCCGCCGGTCTTGGTCGGCAATCCCGCAGCCTTCCAGGCCAGCATGCCGCCCGCAAGATGCTTGTCGTAGGCCAGACCTGCGGCCTGGGCGGCCAGCGACGCCGCGACCGATCGCTTCCCCGAGCGGCAGGCGAAAACCACCTGCTTGCCGTGCGGATCCGGAATATCCTGTGGGTCGAAACTCGACAGCGAAACGACCACCGCGCCCGGATAGGCTTCCGCGGCAACCTCGTTCGGCTCACGGACGTCGACGAGAAGATAGCGTCCGTCGGCCATCCCCCTGGATACCTCCTCCGGCGTCAAATCGTGAACCCGATGATCCTGATCCGCCACTCGATTTCTCCTACACAATGCCCGAGAGCATTTTGACTTACGCATATTCCATGGCTGTCGCCGGTGCCAACCTCGCCCCTGGCGCGGCGAAAATCAAGCACCGCAAGGTGGTTTGAGAGGCGTCCGGCCTAGACGGTAACCTGCGTTCCCACTTCGACCACCCGCCCGCTCGGAATCTGGAAATAGTCGGTGGCATCGTTGGCGGTGCGGCTGAGCGCGATGAAAAGATGATCCTGCCAGCGCGGCATGCCGGAATGCGCGGCCGGCTTGAGCGCACGCCGTGACAGGAAGAACGACGTCGACATGATGTCGAACTGCCAGCCCAGCTTGCGCGCGATCGCCAGCGCCTTGGGCACATTGGGCGACTCCATGAAACCGAACCGCAGCGTGACCCTGGTGAAGGTCGCGCTGATCTGTTCCAACCTGACCCGCTCGGCCGGGTCGATCCGAGGTGTCGGCGCGGTTTCGATGGTAAGAATGACGTTCTTCTCGTGCAGCACCTTGTAGTGCTTGAGACTGTGCATCAGAGCCGTCGGCGCGCTGACGGGATCGCTGGTCAGGAATACCGCGGTGCCGGAAACCCGCTGCGGCGGCCGCTTTTCCAGCATCGACACCAGGTCTGCCAGCGGAAACTCCAGCTTGCGCGATTTCTCGAATAGAAGCCTGCTGCCACGCCGCCAAGTGTACATCAGGAGCATCACGAAGGATCCCAGCGCAAGCGGCACCCAGCCGCCTTCGAACACTTTCAACAGGTTCGCTGCCAGAAACGTCAGATCGAGAAACAGAAACGGCGCAATCAGCGCCGCCGCCGCGAACGGCGACCATTTCCAGACTCGCCAGATGACGACAAAACCCATCATCGCGGTCACCACCATGGTCCCGGTCACGGAAATACCATAGGCCGACGCCAGCGCGCTTGACGAACGGAACATCAGTACCAGCAGCACCACGCTGACGAGCAGCAGCATATTGATGCGCGGGATATAAATCTGGCCGGAATGGGATTCCGATGTATGGCGAATTTCAAACCGCGGCAGCAAGCCCAGCTGAATGGCCTGGCGCGTCAACGAATAGGCGCCGGTGATCACCGCCTGGCTCGCAATCACGGTCGCCACCGTGGCGAGACAGACCATCGGCAACACGGCCCAGTCCGGGAACATCAGGAAGAAGGGGTTCTCGACCGCCCGGGGATTGGCGATGACCAGTGCGCCCTGCCCCAGATAGTTCAGCGCTAGCGACGGCAGCACGATGAAAAGCCACGCTGTCTGGATCGGCCGTTTGCCGAAATGCCCGAGGTCGGCGTACAGCGCCTCGGCTCCGGTGACTGCGAGAAATACCGCGCCGAGCGTGACGAATCCGATGATGCCGTGATGAAGCATGAACGCGACGGCATGGACGGGATTTAGCGCATAAAGCACTTCGGGATGTCGCAGGATCGGGGGGATCGCGGCGATCGCGATGACGCCGAACCAGATAGTCATCACCGGCCCGAAGAAAGCCGCGACGCGCGCGGTGCCGCGTGACTGAGCGGCGAACAGCACCAGCAGGATCAACACCGTCAGCGGCACGACGTACGGATCGAACGCGGAGGTGACGAGTTTGATACCCTCGATGGCTGACAGCACCGACAGCGCCGGCGTGATCACCGCGTCGCCGTAAAACAGTGCGCCGCTGACGATCCCGAGCAGCACGATGGCGCCGGCACCGTAGCTAACCGCGCGTTGCGCCAGCGCCATCAGCGCCAGCGTTCCGCCCTCGCCATGGTTATCCGCGCGCAGCAGGATCAGCACATATTTCAGCGTCACCACAATGATCAGCGCCCACAGGATCAGCGACACGACGCCGAGTACCGCCTGCGGCGTGACGCCGCCCGCAGCAGGCCCGCTGGCGGCGATCACGGCTTCGCGGAGCGCGTACAGCGGACTGGTGCCGATGTCGCCGTAGACGACGCCGATGCTGCCGATCAGGAGCGCCTTGAAGCCGGCGGTCGAATGGGCATTGGCATGCCCATTGGCCGCCGGCATTTCCGCGGCGGAAGCTACAGCATCACTGGTCATGGGAGCCTGAGGCCTCAAAATGCTTCACTGACACAAATAGCAAAGCGAGGCGGCTTATAGTCCTGCGCTTGGAGCATAGCCTAGCTCTATTTTGGGTCTACGGCATGCAAAAATGCATAAACCGCCAAAAACCGCTAAATAGTAACCTGGGTACCGACTTCAACCACCCGTCCGGTCGGAATTTGGAAATAGTCGGTGGCGTCATTGGCCGATCGGCTCATGGCGATGAACAGGTGATCCTGCCAGCGCGGCATTCCGGACTGCGAAGAGGGTTTCAGCGAGCGCCGCGAGACGAAAAACGACGTCGACATGATATCGAACTGCCAGCCGAGCTTGCGCGCGATCACCAGCGCCTTGGGAACGTTCGGCGATTCCATAAAACCGAAACGGAGCCGCACCGTCGCAAATTTGTCGCTGATGGTTTCCATCCGGACGCGCTCGGCAGGGTCGACGCGCGGTGTCTGCGCGGTTTCGATGGTCAGGATCACATTGTGCTCGTGCAGCACCTTGTTGTGCTTGAGATTATGCAACAGCGCCGTCGGCACGAAACTCGGATCGCTGGTCAGAAAGATCGCGGTGCCCTTGACGATGTGAGGCGGGCGCTTTTCGAGGCTCTTGATCAGATCCGTGAGCGGAACTTCGATCCGCCGGGTTTTGATGACCAGGATCGCCGCACCCCGGCGCCAGGTCCAGATCATGATCGCCGTCGCCAGACCGAACAGCAGCGGCACCCAGGCGCCTTCGAGCAGCTTCAAGAGGTTTGCACTGAAGAAAGTCATGTCGACGACGACAAACGGCACGATCAGCGCCGCGGCGGTAGCCGCGCGCCAATTCCACAGCTTCCAGATCACCACGAAGCCCATGATGCCGTCGGCGACCATGGTTGTGGAGACCGCGATGCCATAGGCGGAGGCCAGTCCGCTCGAGGTGCGGAACAGCAGGACCAGCAGCAAGACGCCGATCAGCAACAGCCTGTTCACGCGCGGCAGATAGATCTGCCCGGCATGGGTTTCCGAGGTGTAGCGGACCTCGAAGCGCGGCAGCAGGCCGAGCTGCACCGCCTGACGGGTCAGCGAATAGGCTCCCGTAATTACCGCCTGGCTTGCGATCACCGTCGCCGCGGTCGACAGCGCGACCAGCGGCAGCAGCAGGATTTCCGGAACCATCCGGTAGAATGAATTTTCGATCGCCGCCGGATTGGAAAGCACCAGCGCGCCCTGGCCGAAATAGTTGATCAGAAGCGAGGGCAACACAAAGTAAAGCCATCCCGCCTGGATCGGCTTGCGTCCGAAGTGACCCAGATCCGCATAGAGCGCCTCGCCGCCGGTCACCGCGAGAAATACCGCGCCCAGTGTCACCATTCCGATCTTGCCATGGGAAAGCAGGAAATGAACCGCGTACCAGGGGTTGATCGCGGCCAGCACCGACGGGTCGTCGCTGATATGAACGAGGCCCATCACGCCGAGAGTCGCAAACCAGACAACCATCACCGGCCCGAACGCCGAGGCAACGCGCGCCGTGCCGCTGCTTTGAATCGAGAACAGCGCAACCAGGATGAAAACCGTCAGCGGCACCACATAGTGCTCGAGCGCCGGCGTTGCGAGCTTGAGACCTTCGACCGCGGACAGGACCGAAATCGCCGGCGTGATCATGGAGTCGCCGATAAACATCGAAGCGCCGATGACGCCGAGCGTCAGCAGCGGCCAGCTTCTCCGACCCAATGCGCGTTGCCCGAGCGCCATCAGCGAAAGCGTGCCGCCCTCGCCGTTATTGTCGGCGCGCAGCAGCAGCAGCACGTATTTTGCCGTGACCACGATAAAGAGCGCCCACAGGATCAGGGACAAAACCCCAAGTACCATGACCCGGGTTATCGGCTGGCCCTGCGCGGCACCGGCGACGGCCTCGCGAAACGCATACAGCGGCGAGGTCCCGATATCGCCGAACACCACGCCAATACTTCCCAGCGTCAGGGCCCAAAAGCCGGTGCTGACCGGTGCCTCTTGGGCTTCGGTGGATGTGACGCTGACAGCCATGATGATGGAGAAACGTCCTGTCGCCTGATCTGATCCCGGTCGCTATCGACGCTCCCGGATAGCCTGTCAACCGATCAACTATAGCACCGCCGGCGATGTCGAACCGCAAAGCGGCTTCGTTCGGGTAATATAGTAGTGCGAAGGGTTATGGCTTCAGGTCGGGCGGCAGCGGCGGATCTTCGCGCATCAGCGTGATGGTCACGCGACGGTTCGCCGACAGCGAGGGATCGTCGGGAAACAGCGGCTGGCCGTCGGCCTTTCCGGACACCGCGAAAATGTGGGCCGGCGGCAGTCCTTCCCGCTCGAGGATCTGGCGCACCGCGTTGGCCCGATCGGCCGACAGATCGAACGCGTCATAGTCGCTTTGGGTCGGCACGAAACCCGCCGCGGTGTGGCCGACGATGGAGATTCGCAGCGGCGTTTCCTTGAGCGGAATGGCAAGTTTCTCAATCAGCCGGCGCGTACGATCGTACGGAACCTTGGAGCCGTCGGCAAACATCGACCGGCCGTCCTGGTCGACGATTTCCAGATTGAGGCCCTGGCTGGTTTCCTCAAACATGATGTGTTTCGAGATTTCCGTCAGTTCCGGCATGTCCTGCAACGCCTGCCGCAACGAGGCCGAGGCCAGCGCGAACTCGCGATCGACTTTCAGTCGGGCGCCTTCCGTCTGGCTCCGCTCTTTTTCGTCCGGGGTCGGATTGGCCGATGATTCCTCCGGAGGAATGTGCGCGGTGTTCTTCAACTTGGCCCGCGTCGGCAGGCCATCGGACTCGATGATTCCGGAATAGCGCGCCTCGGTCTGCACGCCGAACGCGTCGCGCATCGAGCCCGCGACGATTTTGAGCTTGTTGTTGTCCATGGTGGAGAACGCGACGAGCATCACGAAAAAGCTCATCATCAGGCCCATGAGGTCGGCAAAGGTCACGAACCAGCCGTGCCCTCCCCCATGCGCATCGCCGCGTTTTTTCTTGGCCATCGCCTGCTTTCCCGGACCGCCGCTACCCGCCGATCAGGCCGGTACCGGCTCGTCTTCCTCGTGGCGGTGTTTTTCCGGCAGATACGCCAGCAGCATTTCCCGGACCAGCGTCGGGCTCTTGGAATCGCGGATCATCAAGATGCCGTCGATGATCAGCGTGCGATTGGTCTCCTCGTCGAGCAGCTTGCCATGCAGCTTGTCGGCGAGCGGCAGACAGAACAGGTTCGCGACCAGCGCGCCGTACAGCGTCGCCAGCAGCGCGGTCGCCATGAACGGGCCGAGTTTCGAAGGATCGGTCATGTTGGCGAACATCTGCACCATGCCGATCAGGGTTCCGATCATTCCGAACGCCGGCGCGCAGTCGCCGATGGCGCGGTAGATCTTGCCGCCTTCATCGAGATGCATCAGGAAGTTGTCGCGGTCGCGTTCGAGATTGTCGCGGATGAATTCGAGGTCGTAGCCGTCGGCGACGTAGCGGATTCCCTTGGCGAGGAACGGCTCGTCGGTCTCGACCTTTTCCAGCCCGACCGGTCCCTGCTTGCGTGCGATTTCCGCGATGCGGGCAAGCTCGTCGACCAGGTCGCGCGCCGCCAGCCGGCTCATCGTGAAGGCGAATTTGGCTCCCAGCGGCAGACCGTGCAGGATGGCGCTGAGCGGAAACCGGATCATGGTGGCGGCGATCGATCCGCCGAAGATAATGATGACCGCGTGTTCGCTCCAGAACATCTCCAGATTGCCACCCATCAGCATGATCAGGGTGATGACGCCGAAGCCGCACGCCAGCCCGACGCTCGTCATGATATCCATGGAACACTCCAACGCGTGCGCGAACGACCGTCCGTCCTGGGCGGTGGCGCGACCCATCCCAAGTCGCGCAACGGAAACCCTATGTCGGCCGCCATTAAAGACGCGTAAAGGTTAAGCCGCTTTGCGCGGCTACCGCGGCGAACGGACTGCCCACTTCGTCGCAGGTGGCAACCGAACCCCACGAACGGACCGGTGATTGGCGTCCCGGCACCATCGCAACGATCTGGTAACCATAGTCGCCGCGCCTTGCCCCGTATGAAGGCGAGAGGAACGCCGGACAGGTGGTTGGGCCGCTTGGACGGAATTGCCGCGCCAGTTTCGTCAGTCGGGCGGCAGGCCGGCAAGTTCGAGGCTGAGCGCGCGTAATCGGTTGCGGGCGGCTGCGTCATAGGCTTGCGGATCGGCCTGCGCCGGCCGCATGCCGTTGAAGAACAGCCCGCTGCTGGCTGTCACATCGTCGCCAACCGCAAGATGCAAAATGGCGTCGCCGCCCTGCTCGACCGTGCTGATCGGGGTAATGCCGCCTTCACGCACCATCGTGGTGTTCATGTAAGTCGCGGGATGCAGGGCATTCACGGTCACGCCGGTACCCTCGAGCTGACGCGCCAGATCGATGGTGAACATGATCTGCGCGAGCTTGCTTTGGGCGTAGGCGCGCGAGCCGCTGTAGTCCCTGGTCAGCATCACATCGTCGAAATCGAGCGGATGCTGGCCGAGCGAAGCGACATTGACGATGCGCGACGGCGCGCTTGCCTTCAACAAGGGAAGCAGCAGGTGCGCGAGCAGAAATCCGGAAAGGTAATTTACGGCAAACCGCAGTTCGTGGCCATCCGCGCTGGTCTGCCGCTCCGACCCGGGCGACCGCGATCCGATCCCGGCATTGCTGATGAAAAGGTCGAGCCGCTTGTGCCCGGCCGTCACCGCTTCGGCGAGTTGCCGCGCACCGGCCAGCGAAGACAGATCGGCCTGATAGAAGATTGGTTCAGGGAAACCCTCGCCGCGTATCTCATCGGCCAGGGTTTTTGCCCGCGCGCCGTCGCGGCCATGGATCAGGACCCTGGCGCCGGCGGCGGCGAGTTTGGCCGCGACATAGCGGCCGACGCCGTCGGTCGAGCCCGTGACCAACACCGTCTTGCCGTCCATGTTCATCGCGATGGCCCCTCTCGATCCGTCAGTGAATTTCGGCCGATTTCGCCAGCGCCTCTTTCAGCTTTTCAAGCGTAAATGACGGGCTGCGGGCGATCTCAAGAATAGGCGTCTCGCGGCGGCCGCATAGTTCGGCCGCGTCAGGCACCTTCGCTGCGATATCGGTTGGAATGACCACCGCGCCGTGACAGTCGGCATGAATGAGGTCGCCGGAGCGCACCGTCATCCCGGCGACGCGAACTTCGCCGCCAAAACTGTCAGCATGCACCCAGGCGTGCGACGGTCCGATCGAGCCGGCCAGGGCCTGGAAACCGGGCGCCCATTGCGGAATGTCGCGGATCGATCCGTCGGTGATGACGCCGAGACAGCCGAGCGCCTTGTGCACCGAACTCTGCACCTCGCCCCAGAACGCGCCATATCCCACGTCCGGGCCATCGATATCCTGGATCACGGTGATGCGCGGGCCGTGGCCGGTGCCCATGTATTCATAATAGGCGATCCGACGCTTCGACTGCTCGGCTGCAGGAAGCGCGGACTGCAGCACGGAGCGGATCGTCACCGTGCGCGCATAGCCGACCATCGGCGGCAGATCGGGGAACGGACATACCAGCGGCTTGGTCGTATAGCCGATCAGGCGCCGTTCCGGCGCGACGATTTCCAGCGCATTGCAGATCGTGGGCGTATCATAGCGCCCCAGCGCTTCCAGAAGTGCGGCAGGCAGCGGCGCTTTTTCGGAATCCGTCACGGCGTTCTCTCCAGAATTCAGGGACCGGCCTTTTTGAAGGCCGTGTACGGTCAGCCGTATACCCGAGATTGGGACCGAACCCAACTTGGCGGCCGCTCATGGCAGATATCCGGGGATCATTTGCCGGCGCGCCGAGCGGCGGCTCAGTTCAGCCGCGTCGGCCGATCGTCGTGTTCCGGCTCGGACGCTACCGGCGGGTACGACGGCGGAGGATTTGCCGGGGCGACGCCGGCCGGCGTGAGCTCCGCCGCGGCAGCCTTGCGCGCGTGGTCGCGATAGGATTTCCATCCGGCCGGCAGGCTCGCGAGGTAAAGCACCGAACCCGCCGACAGAATATGCCAGGGATAGCCGATCAAGAGCGCGATGAAGAAAACCACCGAGACAAAAACCGGCAGCACCATCTCCGGCGGCACGCGCATGCGCACGGTCTTGCCCGAAAACACCGGCAGCCGCGACACCATCAGGAAGGCGATCAGCAGCGTATATAGCGCGGTCAGGATGGCCGGCGGCTTCGGCAGGCCGAGGAACGCGAGATAGATCGGAAGCAGCACGGTGATCGCGCCGGCCGGCGCCGGAACGCCGGTGAAGTAATTCACGGCAAAGGCGGGCTTATTCGGATCGTCCATGGTGGCGTTGAAACGCGCCAGCCGCAGGCCGCCGCTGATTGCAAACACCATTGCGGCGATCCAGCCGCCATTGTTCAGCTCATGCAGCTGCCAGAAATAGAGGATCAGGCCGGGCGCCACGCCGAAATTGACGAAATCGGCGAGGCTGTCGAGTTCCGCCCCGAATTTCGACTGGCCCTTGATCATGCGGGCGACCCGGCCGTCCAAGCCGTCGAGCACGGCTGCGAACACGATCGCCGCCACCGCCAGTTCCATCCGCCCTTCGGTCGAGAGCCGGATCGCGGTCAATCCCGCGCAAATCGCAAGCAGGGTGATGACGTTGGGCACCAGCATCCGCACCGGAATCGGGCGAAACCGGCGGCGGCGAAGTTCGGGATGTTGCGGATCGATCGGCGTCATGGCTCGCATAGATATAGCAAGCTCCAGCCCGCTCCGCCATTGCGGTGCTCAGCTGGTTGATTCGACAGTTCAAATGGTTAATCGGCGCGGTAGGTCCGGCCATTATCGCCAAGCCTGAAATCGGCCAAAACGGTCTCGCCGGCCACCGCGGTCTGACCTTCCGCGACCAGCGATTTGGTGCCTTCGGGCAGGTAGACGTCGAGACGGGATCCGAACCGGATCAATCCGAAGCGCTCGCCGGCGCCGATCGATTGCCCTTCGCGAACGAACGACACGATCCGCCGCGCCACCAGTCCCGCGATCTGGATCACCCCGATGCGCCCATCTGGCGTCGAGATCACGAGCGAGTTGCGCTCATTGTCCTCGCTCGCCTTGTCCAGCTCGGCATTGATGAAGGTGCCCGGCCGATACGCGATCCGGTCGATTCGCCCAGTCACCGGACTGCGGTTCACGTGGCAGTTGAAGACGCTCATGAAGATCGAAATGCGTGGCAGCGGTTGGTCGCCGAGCCCGAGTTCGACCGGCGGCAACACCTGCGTCACCATCGAGATCCGCCCGTCGGCCGGCGCCACCACGATGCCCTCGCGCACCGGCGTCACCCGCACCGGATCGCGGAAAAACAGCGCGCACCAGACCGTCAGCAACAGGCCGATCCAACCCAGCGGCGTCCAGATCCAGAAGAGAACCAGGCTCGCAACCGCAAAGCCGCCGATAAACGGATAGCCTTCCCTGTGGATCGGCGGAATTTGCGCGCGGATGGAATGGGCAATGGACATCGGGGGTTCACTGATCTGTTGTGCCCTCTCCCGCAGCGGGAGAGGAGATGGGCAATCATTCCGCCGCGGCCGGAGTTACCAGCGCGTCAGTCGCCAGCGCGTCATCGAGCGGCGGCGGCTCCCGGTTCGGCGTTTCGTCCTCGTCGGCAATCAGCGCCAGCCTCTCTCGCGCCTCTTGAGCCTCGCGCTGCCGGTTCCACATACTGGCATAAAGCCCGCCGGTTGCCAAAAGCTGCGAATGCGTTCCACGCTCGGCGATGCGGCCCTGATCCAGCACGATGATTTCGTCGGCGCCCACGATGGTGGACAGCCGGTGGGCGATCACCAGCGACGTGCGGTTGCGCGAAATCCGCTCCAGCGCCTCCTGAATTTCATGCTCGGTGTGGCTGTCGAGCGCCGATGTCGCCTCGTCGAGCACTAGGATCGGCGGCCCCTTCAGAATTGTTCGCGCGATCGCGACCCGCTGCTTCTCGCCACCCGATAATTTCAAGCCGCGCTCGCCGACCTGGGTCTCGTAACCCTTCGGCGACATCCGGATGAAGCCGTCGATTTGTGCAAGCTGCGCCGCCTGCTCGACTTCGGCGTCGGTAGCGTCCCAGCGGCCGTAACGGATGTTGTAACGGATGGTGTCGTTGAACAACACCGTGTCCTGCGGCACCATGCCGATCGCTGCCCGCAGCGAGGCCTGCGTGACGTTCCGGATGTCCTGACCGTCGATCAGGATCTTGCCGCCGGAGACGTCATAGAGCCGAAACAGCAGCCGCGAAATGGTCGACTTGCCGGCGCCGGAAGGCCCGACGATCGCAACCGTCTTGCCGGCAGGCACCTCGAAACTGAGACCCTTGAGGATCGCCCGCTCGGGATCGTAGGAAAATCGCACATCGTCGAAGCGCACATTGCCCGATGTCACGATCAGCGGCGTGGCGCCGGGAAGGTCCTTGATCTCCGGATTCCGCGCCAGCACGCCGAACATCTTCTCGATGTCGATCACCGCCTGCTTGATCTCGCGATAGACCATGCCCATGAAATTCAGCGGCTGGTAAAGCTGGATCATCATGGCGTTGACCATGACGAAATCACCGACCGTATTCTTGCCGCTGCGAACGCCGATCGCGCACATCAGCATGGTCGCGGTGAGACCGGCGGTGAAGATGATGGCCTGCCCGGTATTGAGCACCGCGAGCGAGGTATAGGTCTTCACGCTGGCGCGCTCGTAACCCTCCATCGAACGGTCGTAGCGGGCGGCCTCACGCTCTTCGGCACTGAAATATTTGACGGTCTCGTAGTTCAGCAGCGAGTTCGATCGCCTTGGTGTTCGCCTCGGTATCGGATTCGTTCATCTTGCGGCGAATCTCGATCCGCCATTCGGTCGCGATGTAGGTGTAATACATGAAGATCACGACGGTGATCATGGTCGCCAGCACATAGCGCCAGTCGAACTTCCACAGCAGCACGGCCGTCAGCAGCGAAACCTCGACGATGGTCGGGACCAGCTGCAGGATCACCATCCGCACGATCACCTCGATGCCGAGACGGCCGCGCTCCAGCACACGCGTCAGCCCTCCGGTCTTGCGCTCCAGATGAAAACGCAGCGACAGTTCGTGCATGTGGACGAAGGTGCGGTAAGCGAGCTTGCGCACCGCATGCATCGCGACGCGCGCGAAGATGCCGTCGCGCCACTGGGTCAGGACCGCCATCAGCACGCGCAAGGCGCCATAGCTTGCAGTCATGATCAGGGGCGATGCGATCAGCCACAGCGTCCAGTTCGACGATTGCACCGGGGCGCTATCGGCGCCGGTCAGCGCGTCGATCGCCCATTTGAACGTAAACGGCACCGCCAGCGTCGCCACCTTGGCGACCAGCAGCAGCACCACCGACCAGACCACGCGCATCTTGAGATCGACGCGATCGCCGGGCCAGATGTACGGCCACAGATGCACCAGCGTCCCGATCAGGGTCGCCTGTTCGATGGATTTGCCCGAGCCAGGCAGCGCTTCGCCGGCCCCCCCAGACGAATCGGAGTGAGCCATCAAGGAGTACCCAGAGCGAACCGGGTCGCCGGCTCGCTGTCGCGCGTGTTTTTAATGTGGTTCCGCATTCTGCGCGTCATATAGAACCTTTAAGCGCCGCATGCACCCTCGAGCAATTCTTCAGCGATTTACCGGGATTTACGGATAGATTCCATTGCCTTGGCGAATCCGCTAGGGTTGACGCATTTACGCTGCAGTGCCACATGGCCAGCATGAACAAGATCAAAACCGTCTGTGTCTATTGCGGCTCCGGCCCCGGCACAAATCCCCGCTTCGTTGAAGCCGCCATCGCGCTAGGAAAGGCGCTCGCCTTGAACGGCCTCCGCCTGGTCTATGGCGGCGGCTCGATCGGGCTGATGGGCGCGATCGCCACATCGGTGCTCGATCACGGCGGCACCGTGACCGGCATCATACCCGACTTTCTCACCTCGCGCGAAAACGTGCTGAAGCGGGTTCAGGAACTCGTCGTCACGCCGGACATGCACGAGCGCAAGCGGCTGATGTTCGAGCGTTCCGACGCCTTCGTGGCGCTCCCCGGCGGAATCGGCACGCTGGAGGAACTGGTGGAGCAACTGACCTGGCAGCAGCTTGGCCGCCACTCCAAGCCGGTCCTGCTGGCCAACATCGACGGCTTCTGGGAACCGTTGCTGGCGCTGCTCGCGCATATGCGCGCCACGGCATTCATTCGGCCGTCGCTCGCGGTCGATATCCTGAAAGCCGAACGGGTCGAGGATATCCTGCCGCGGTTGCGCGCCGCCGCAGCCCGCGCGCCTGAAGGCACAGAGAAACTGGCGCCGGAGATCGCGCGCCGACTGTGACCATCGCACCGCTAGTTTGAATCCGCCGGAAACGTGACCGCCTCGATGCGATTGCCGTCGGGATCCCTGACAAAGCTCGCGTAGTAGCGCACGCGATCATGCGGACGCAGCGACGGCGGGCTTTCGGAATTTCCGCCAGCCGCCAGCGCCGCCGCGTGAAAGGCATCGACTTCGGCAGTCGTCTTTGCGCGGAGGCAGATGTGGACGCCGCTTTCAGGGACGACCGGGGTCATCTCGGCACGAAAATTGATCCAGAACTCGGGATAGCTCTTGCCGAAACCGATCGTCGCGGGGCGTGTTACCAGGCGTGACAGCCCAAGCGGCGCCAGCGCCGCTTCGTAAAAGCGCGCTGATCGTTCGAGATCACTGACGCCGACAGAGATGTGGTCGATCATAGACGCTTCTCTCCACCACCGTCATTGCGAGGAGCGAAGCGACGAAGCAATCCATCTCGCGGCGTCAAGAAAGAATGGATTGCTTCGCTTCGCTCGCAATGACGGCCAACGTGATTGGTTTCTCACGCCGGCGCGCCTGATTTCACCAGCTTGTAGATCACCGAATCCATCAACGCCTGGAACGAGGCGTCGATGATGTTGGGCGACACGCCGATTGTGGTCCAGCGCTCGCCCTCCTCGTCTTCGCTCTCGATCAAGACGCGCGTCACCGCTTCGGTGCCGCCGTTGAGGATACGCACGCGGTAATCGATCAGCTTCAGGCCCTCGATGTATTTCTGGTATTTGCCGAGATCCTTGCGCAAGGCGACATCGAGCGCGTTGACCGGGCCGTTGCCCTCGGCCGCCGAGATCAGTTTCTCGCCGTCGACATCGACCTTCACCACCGCCATCGCCACCGTGACGCGCTGGCCGTTGGCATTGTAGCGCTGCTCGACATTGACATCGAATTGCTCGACCCGGAAATAAGCCGGCACCCGGCCGAGCGTGCGCCGCGCCAGCAGGTCGAACGAGGCGTTGGCGGACTCATAGGCGAAGCCGGCCGCTTCGCGCTCTTTCAATTCCTCGACTAGCCGAACCAGTTTCGGGTCGTTCTTCTCGTAGGGAATGCCGGCCCGTTCCAGTTCGGCGATGACGTTCGAGCGGCCGGCCTGATCGGACACCAGCACCTTGCGATGATTGCCTACCGTTTCGGGCAGCACATGCTCATAAGTGTGGGGATCCTTGAGCACGGCGGAGGCATGGATGCCGGTCTTGGTGACGAAGGCGCTTTCGCCGACATAGGGCGCGTGACGGTTCGGCGCGCGATTGAGCATATCGTCGAGCGTGCGCGACACCTTCATCAAGGTCGCCATCTTGTCCGGCGACACGGCGATGTCGAAGCAATCGGAGAATTCGCGCTTGAGTCGCAGGGTCGGGATCAGCGAGCACAGATTGGCATTGCCGCAGCGCTCGCCGAGCCCGTTCAGCGTGCCCTGGATTTGCCGGACCCCTGCGCGTACCGCGGCCAGCGAATTGGCCACCGCCTGCTCGGTATCATTATGGGCGTGGATGCCGACGTGATCGCCGGGAATATGCTTCACCACCTCGCCGACGATGGTTTCCACTTCGTGCGGCATGGTGCCGCCATTGGTGTCGCACAGCACCACCCAGCGTGCGCCGGAATCGTAAGCCGCCTTGGCGCAGGCCAGTGCGAACGCCGCATCTTCCTTATAGCCGTCGAAGAAATGCTCGCAGTCGAGCATGACTTCGCGGCCGGCCTGCTTCGCCGCCGTCACGCTGTCGCGGATCGACGCCAGGTTTTCCTCGTTGGTGGTCTCCAGAGCGACGCGGACCTGATAGGCCGACGATTTCGCGACAAAACAGATGGCGTCGGCCTTGGCCTCCAGCAGCGCCGCGAGGCCCGGATCGTTGGAGGCCGAACGGCCCGGACGCCGGGTCATGCCGAACGCCGTAAAACGGGCATGATCAAGCTTCGGCTTCGGGTTGCAAAGAATTCGGTATCGGTGGGATTGGCGCCGGGATAGCCGCCCTCGACGTAGTCGATGCCGAGTTCGTCGAGCATCTCTGCGATCAGTTGCTTGTCGTGCAGCGTGAAATCGACGCCGTTGGTCTGCGCGCCGTCGCGCAGCGTGGTGTCGAACAGATAGAGGCGTTCGCGAGTCATGTCGGAACTCCCGGCGACGTGCCGCTAGCCAGCGTCTTCTGCATCGTGGTGTTGGCAAGCCATTCGCCGTTGACGGTCACGGTGTTGCGCTGCATGGCGACATAGCCGCGCTTCAAGAAGAACTCGGCCGCGTTGTCGCTGGCATCGACCGTGAGATTTTTGGCGCCGCGACCGCCGGCGAGCTTTTCCAACGCCTCGCACAGCATCGACGCCACGCCCTGCCCGGCCGCGCTGGGGTGCACATAGAGCATGTCGATCTGATCGGCCCCCTTGAGCGAGGCGAAGCCGACCGGTGAATTCCGCAGCGTGGCGATCAGCGTCAGTTGGCCGGCCAGACGCTTGCCGAATTGTTCCTCGTCATCGGCGGCGCTGGCCCAGGCCTGCTGCTGGGATTCGCTGTAGTCGTCGCCGGTCAGTTCCTCGATCGCGGCAGCAAAGATCGCCGCCAGCACCGGGGTGTCTTCCGCTGAGAAACGGCCGCAGAGCAGGTTTGGGCAGCGCCTGTCCCATCGTCTCACAGTGCTCCGAATAGTTTTGGCGCCAGCACGAGGGCCGCCGCGATGACGGCCCACTTGATCACAATGTAGTAGCGCCACTGTCCGGGAAAAGGCGTATCGGGCCGGCTCATCGCGCGATCTCCCAGGTGGTGCCTTCTTTGGAATCCTTGATGACGACACCCATCGCCGCGAGTTCATCGCGGATCCGGTCGGATTCCTTGAAATCTTTTCGAGCGCGGGCTTCTTTGCGATCGGCAATAAGCTTTTCGATGTCGGCGGCTACGATAGCTGCGCCGGCGCCTCGCGCCGTCGAAACCCCGCTCGCAGTTCCTGCTGCGGCAGCTACACGGCCGATCTTGTTGCGGTCGCCGGAAAATCCCAAAAAGGCAAGTGCGGTAAGCAATTCACGCTTCTTGCCGGATCGATGAAGACCATGCAATGCCGAGATCATCTGCGGCGTATTCAGATCATCGGACAGCGCTGCTATGACATCCGCAGAAACATCCGAAAGCGGCTCGACCGACACCAACCCCTCGTACCAGGTCCACAAGGTCTTGTGAGACTTCATCCAGCCCTTCGAGCGTCCAGTCGATTGGCTGCCGGTAGTGCGTGCGCAGCATGTTGAAGCGCAAGGCTTCGCCTGGCCAGCCATAGCCTTGCCAGCCGCTGAGCAATTCATGGATGGTCACGAAGTTGCCAAGCGATTTCGACATCTTGTCACCTTCGACTTCCAGAAAGCCGTTGTGCATCCAGTAATTCGCCATCGCGGACGTGCCATGGGCGCAACGCGACTGCGCGATCTCATTCTCGTGATGCGGGAAAATCAGATCAAGACCGCCGCCATGAATATCGAAGACCTCGCCGAGATAGGCCGCACTCATGGCCGAGCATTCGATGTGCCAGCCCGGCCGTCCCCTGCCCCACGGACTTTCCCAGCCTGGCTCGTCGTCTGACGATTGCTTCCACAGTACGAAGTCAGCGGGGTTTTTCTTGTGGGCATCGACGGCAACGCGCGCGCCGGGCAGTTGCTCGTCAAGCTTGCGGCCTGACAGCGCGCCATAATCCGGCATCGACTGTGTATCGAACAGAACCTCGCCACCCGCTTCATAGGCATGGCCGCGCGCGATCAATTGCTTGATCAGCGTCACCATATCCGTCTTGCCGTCGGCGCGCGGCAGCACGAAATCGGTCGCACGCGGCTCGAATGTCGGCGGCAGGCAGCCCAGCGCCGCCACGTCCGCCTCAAACTGCCGGGCTGTCTTCTCCGTAACCTTGCGGATCGCCTCGTTCAGCGGCAAGCCGGGAAAATCCCGCGCCGCGCGATCGTTGATCTTGTCGTCGACGTCGGTGATGTTGCGGACATAGGTGACGTGACGCTCGCCGTAGCGATGCCGCAGCAGCCGGAACAGCACGTCGAACACGATGACCGGGCGCGCATTGCCGATATGGGCGAAATCATAGACCGTCGGCCCGCAGACATACATGCGCACGTTATCGGGATCGAGCGGCACAAAGCTGCGCTTTTCCCTGGTCAACGTATCGTAGAGGCGTAAGTCCATGGATATCCCGTCCCTTGCGGCCGGGCGTCCAGTGATCTCGTGTGAGAAAAGACGGCCTCAGCCAGCGAATCGCTAGCTCATAATCTCGCGGCAAATGCCACAAATGGCGAGGAGACCGTTCATCGAGAACACCATGGGCCAGTTGAGGGGATTGCGTCAAGTGTCCTCAAAAAGCCGGTTTGGGGCACGAAACGGCCCCGTAGCAAGCCAAGGTTAATCATTCTTAACGTTTTGGGTTTATCCCAATCCGTACGATTACGGGCGGTCCCCTCCTTCACCGGTGCAGTATGCGATCCATCTCAGCGCTTTTGGCCTGTGTTTTCCTCTTCGCCGCATCGGCCGCCTCGGCCGACAGCCGTGTTTTCATCATCGCCAACCAGGCCGACGGTTACGGCGTCGACCAGTGCCTCGCCAAGGGCGAAAAATGTGGCGCGCATGCCGCCCGCTCCTATTGCCAGTCGCACGATTTCGCCCAGGCTTCGTCCTATCGGCGCGTCGACCCGGACGAAATCACCGGCTCGGTTCCCACTGGCAGTAACTGCAACCGTGCCGGCTGCAACGAATACGTTGCGATTACCTGCCAGCGCTGAGCCGCTCCTGCTGGCGCTGCCACACCGGCGCCCCGGAAACGACGTGACGCTGCCCTGAGAAGCGGCTATGGGAAGCCGCGTTGGCCGCGCATTCGGTTTCTCGGCCTGCACGGAATAGTCCTAACGGCCGGATATGCTGGAAACGCTGATCACCCCCTTCTTCTCCCGATGGATCCTGGCCTTTACTGCGCTCCTTGGCGTGAGCACGCTGAGCGTTGACGCA
This sequence comes from uncultured Alphaproteobacteria bacterium, assembly GCA_963761895.1. Lineage (GTDB taxonomy): Bacteria > Pseudomonadota > Alphaproteobacteria > Rhizobiales > Xanthobacteraceae > Bradyrhizobium. The sequence continues at coordinate 1,559,942 of CAVXIL010000003.1, read as the reverse complement.
TGGGCACAGATGAGCCCGGATGCGCCGCCGCAGCAGCAGCAGGGAGCACCGGTCAATCCGATGTGCCCGCGGCTGGAAGCGCAGCTGGCGACCATCGACCGCGGTGGCGGCAGCGGCGACCCGGCCAAGGACGACCAGATCCGCCGCTACCAGGATGCCGCGTCCAAGCAGCAGGCTGAACTCGACCGCGTCACCTCGCAGGCCAAGCGGATGGGCTGCGACAGTTCCGGGTTTTTCTCGCTGTTCTCGGGCCAGTCCGCGCAATGCGGTCCGGTCAACAACCAGATTCAGCAGATGCGGGCCAATCTGGACCAGATCACCAACAGCCTCGAGCGGCTGCGCAGCGGCGGTTTTGGCGGCGATCGCGACAATCAGCGCCGCTCGGTGCTGACGGCGCTCGCGCAGAATAATTGCGGACCGCAATATGCCAATGTCGCGCCGGGACCGGGCAGCTTCCTGCAGAATTTGTTCGGCAACAACAATCCAGGTGTGCCAGGTGCGCCCGGCGCACCTGGCACCGACGTCGGCCCGCAATCCGGCACCTTCCGCACGGTTTGCGTCCGCAGCTGCGACGGTTATTATTTTCCGATCTCTTTCGCCACCGTGCCGGCCCGGTTCCCCGACGATGAAAAGACCTGCAAGGCGCTCTGCCCGGCGGCGGACGCCAACCTCTTCACCTATCGCAACCCCGGCGAAGACATGAACTCGGCGGTGTCGATCAGCGGTCAGCCCTATTCGTCGTCGCCAAATGCGTTTCGCTACCGTCAGGAGTTCAATCCATCGTGTTCCTGCAAGGCTCCAGGACAGACCTGGTCCGACGCGCTGAAAAGCATCGACGACAAAGCCGCGGCTGAACAGCAGGGCGATATCATCGTCACCGAAGAAAGCGCGAAGAAAATGTCACGCGCGCCGGCGAAAACGGCTGCCGCCCCGGCCAGGAAGGGTGCCGCGCCCGCCGGCCCCGTAGCCACCGCGCCCGATGCACCACCGGACGCGCCGGCAACCACCGCGGCGGCGCCGGGCGACGCCACGCCGAACAACAAGCCGATCCGCTCGGTGGGTCCGACCTTTATCCCCGCGCGCTGATCTATCCCTCGAACGCTTCCGCCGATCCGCGGCTGGCGCGTGACACCAGCGTCTCATCGGGTTGCTGCGGCGGCTCTCCGGTATCGCGAAACTTGTTGGTGATGGGATACCGGCGGTCGCGCCCGAAATTCTTCTGCGTCACCTTGACGCCCGGCGCGGCCTGCCGCCGCTTGTATTCGGCGATGTTGAGCAGGCGATCGATCCGCGTCACCACCTCGCGGTCGAAGCCGGCTGATATGATCGACGCCAGCGGCTCTTCGCGCTCAACCAGGCGCTCGAGGATCGCGTCCAGCATCTCGTAGGGCGGCAGCGAGTCCTGATCGGTCTGGTTTTCGCGCAATTCCGCGGTCGGCGGCCGGGTGATGATGTTGACCGGAATGACTTCGCCCGACGGGCCGAGCGCGCCCACCGGCTTCCATGCATTGCGCAGGCCCGAGAGCCGGAACACTTCGGTCTTGTAGATATCCTTGATCGGATTGAAGCCGCCGTTCATGTCGCCATAGAGCGTGGCGTAGCCCACCGACATTTCCGACTTGTTGCCGGTGGTCACGACCATCGCGCCTGTTTTGTTGGAGATCGCCATCAGCAGCGTGCCGCGGGTGCGCGCCTGCAGGTTCTCCTCGGTGATATCGCGCGGCAGACCGGCGAAGGTGCCCGACAAAATCTCTTCGAAGCCGTTCACGGCTTGCGCGATCGGCAGCACGTCGTAGCGGATGCCGAGCGCGGCCGCGAGCCTGGCGGCGTCATCGAGCGACACCTGGGCGGTGAAACGGAACGGCAGCATGACGCCGCGGACGCGCTCGGCGCCCAGCGCATCGACTGCGATCGCCGCGCACAGCGCCGAGTTGATGCCGCCGGATATGCCCAGCAGCACGCCGGGAAATCCGTTTTTCCTGACGTAATCGCGCAGTCCCAGCACGCAGGCCGCGTAGTCGGCCTGGTCGCCCTCGACCAATGGCGCCACCGGTCCGGCGCAGCGCCAGCCGGTCTCGCTCCTGCTCCAGCGCAACGTCGTGATGCTGTCTTCGAACGCGGGAAGCTGCGCCGCTACTGACAGATCGGCATTGAGCGCGAACGAGGCGCCGTCGAAAACCAGCTCGTCCTGTCCGCCGACCTCGTTGAGATAAATCAGCGGCAGCCCGCTTTCGGTGACGCGCGCCACCGCGATCGACAGCCGCAGATCGTTCTTGTCGCGCGCGTAAGGCGAGCCGTTCGGCACGATCAGAATCTCGGCGCCGGTTTCCGCCAGACACTCGACGACGTTTTCGTAATCCTCCGACTCCTCCAGCCAGATATCCTCGCAGATGGGAACCCCGACCCGGATGCCGCGGATCGTCACCGGGCCCGCCGCCGGCCCGCGCGCGAACAGGCGCTTTTCATCGAACACGCCGTAGTTCGGCAGGTTGGCCTTGAAGCGAAGCGCCGCGATCCGGCCTTCGTCGAGCAAGGCGCAGGCATTGTAGAGCTTGCCGTCCTCCACCCAGGGACTGCCGATCAGGACCGCCGGGCCGCCGTCGGCGGTATCGCGCGCCAGCTCCTCGATCGTGGCGCGGCATGCCGCCTGGAATGCCGGTTTCAGCACCAGGTCTTCCGGCGGATAGCCCGCGATGAACAATTCGGAAAAAACCACGAGATCGGCGCCGTCGGCCAGAGCCCGTGCGCGCGCGGCGCGCGCCTTGGCGGCGTTACCCGCGATATCGCCGACCGTCGGGTTCAACTGGGCCAGCGTGATCGTAAACTGGGCGGCAGGTTTGGTCATGACGCGATGGTGCCCTGCGTACGGACAAACTGCAATTGCATGCTTCAGATCGCGCCCATGCGTTCGGCGATAGCGAACAGCCAGAACAGGCCGGCCATGACCAGCGCGACGCCGACGGCGGCGGAGCCCATGTCCTTGACCCGCCCGATCTGCGGATCATGGTCGGTGGTCAGCCGGTCGGCGAGCTTCTCGATCGCGGTGTTGAGCAATTCGATCACCAGCACCAGGGCCACCGCGGCGACGAGTTCGACCCGGCGCATCGTGGTCGCGCCGATCAGCCATGCCAGCGGAAGAGAAAGCGCCAGCGCGACCAGCTCCTCGCGAACCGCCTGCTCCGAGCGAATGGCGAAGGCAAGCCCGTTACGGGTATTGATCGTGGCCTGCCAGAACCGCAGCACTCAAAGTCCCGCCGCGACCGGCATCGGCCTGACCTTGCCGCCGCGTTCCTGCTTGAGCAATTCGGCGATCAGGAAGGCCATGTCGATCGACTGCTCGGCGTTGAGGCGGGGATCGCAGACCGTGTGATAGCGGTCGTTGAGATCCTCGTCGGTGATGGCGCGCGCGCCGCCGATGCATTCGGTCACGTCCTGCCCGGTCATTTCGAGATGAACGCCGCCGGCATGGGTGCCCTCCGCCGCGTGGATGGTGAAGAACGACTTCACCTCCGACAGGATGCGGTCGAACGGCCGGGTCTTGTAGCCAGAGGTCGAGGTGATGGTGTTGCCATGCATCGGATCGCAGGACCAGACCACCACGCGGCCTTCGCGCTGCACGGCGCGGATCATCTGCGGCAGGTGATCGCCGATTTTGTCCGAACCGGAACGGTTGATCAGCGTCAGGCGTCCGGGCTCATTGTCCGGATTGAGCACGTCGATCAGCCGCAACAATTCGTCCGTCTTCAGCGAGGGACCGCATTTCAAACCGATCGGGTTCTTGATGCCGCGGAAATATTCGACATGGCCGTGATCGAGCTGGCGGGTGCGGTCGCCGATCCAGATCATGTGGCCCGACGTCGCGTACCAGTCGCCGGTGGTGGAATTGACCCGTGTGAAGGCCTGCTCGTAGCCGAGCAGCAGCGCCTCGTGGCTGGTGTAGATATCGGTGGCGCGCAGCTCGGGGTGGCTTTCGAGATCGAGACCGCAGGCGCGCATGAAATTCAGCGCGTCGGAAATGCGGTCCGCCAGTTCCTTGTAACGGCGCGACTGCTGGGAATCCTTGAGGAAGCCGAGCATCCACTGGTGCACGCTACCGAGATTCGCGAAGCCGCCGGTGGCGAAGGCGCGCAGCAGATTCAGCGTCGCCGCCGACTGGCGATATGCCATCAACTGGCGCTGCGGATCGGGGGTGCGCGACTGTGCCGTGAACGCGATATCGTTGACGATATCGCCGCGGTAACTCGGCAGCTCGACGCCGCCGAGCTTCTCCATCGGCGAGGAGCGCGGCTTGGCAAATTGCCCGGCGATACGGCCGACTTTTACAACCGGCAGCGCGCCGGCATAGGTCAGCACGACCGCCATCTGCAGCAGCACGCGGAAGAAATCCCGGATGTTGTTGGCGCCATGCTCGGCGAAACTCTCGGCGCAGTCGCCGCCCTGCAGCAGGAAGGCCTCGCCTGCGGCTACACGCGCAAGCGCCTTTTTCAGGTTACGGGCCTCACCTGCAAAAACCAGCGGCGGAAACGTCGCCAGCTGCGCCTCGACATCGGCCAATGCCTTGGCATCGGGATAATCGGGTATCTGCAGCACCGGCTTGGTGCGCCAGCTGTCGGGTGTCCAGCGCTCGGACATGACGTTAACTCCTGAGCAAAAACCGCTACTTATCGGCAGCAGCGAAGGGCCGGGTTATACACAGGCTGCCGCCGGACCGCCAGTTGGATTTCCGCTCCTTGAGACAAGCCCTTGCGGCAAAAGCCGAATTCGCATTTGCTGGGGCACTCGCGAGCGCACGGGGGAAATCGCGGTGGCAGGGGCCGGGCTGGACGACGTTTTCATCGACGACATCACCTTTCCCGCAGCGGACGGATATTTGCTCGGGGCGACGCTGTTCTTGCCCCGCGGGGCCAAGCGGCATGCCGTCCTGATCAATTCGGCCACCGCCGTGCCCCGCAAGATTTACCGCGGCTTCGCCGGCTATCTCGCGCATCGCGGTTGCGCGGTCCTGACTTATGACTATCGCGGCACCGGCGATAGCAGGCAGAAATCGCTGGTCGGCTATAACCAGCCGAGATCGCTCGCCGGCTTCAACGCCACCATGGCGGATTGGGCCGCGCTCGACGTCACCGCGGCGGTGGCCTGGATGCGCGAGCGCTACAAAACCCTGCCGCTCAACTATGTCGGACATTCCTTTGGCGGCCAGGCGCTGGGCCTTCTGACCAACAACACCGAGGTCTCGCGCGCGCTGCTGATCGCGGCGCAAGCCGGCACCTGGAAGCTGATGGCCTCGCCGGAACGCTACCGCGTCTACGCCATGCTGAATTTCGTCGGCGTCCCCCTCACCCGGCTGTTGGGCTATGCGCCCGGCTGGAGCGGTTTGGGTGAGGATCTGCCCAAGGGCGTTTTCGAGCAATGGGTGCGCTGGGTGATGAGCCCGCGCTATCTGTTCGACGATCCCAAACTTCGGGCATTGCAGAATTTTCCGCACTACCGGGGCGCGATGCGCGCGATCTGCCTTGCCGACGATCCCTGGGCGACGCGACCGGCGGTCGAATTGCTGTGTTCGGGATTTACCGCAATCAAGCCGGAAATCCTGGCCATCGCGCCGGCCGATGTCGGCACCGCCAAAATCGGCCATCTCGGCTTTTTTCGCGCCGAGCATCGCGACGCGCTGTGGCGCGGCGCGGCGGAATGGATCGAGGCGGCGGAGTAGGATTTTGCATCTCCTCGTCATCCCCAGGTTTCCCTTGTTGTCGTCCCTGCGGACCGCAGGGACGACACGGGGTGTGTTGCGCGCGATGGATTCGATTTTCAAACAGCGAAAACCCACACGTCTACGATCTCGCCGCGCGATGCGCCCGAGCCGTTGAAAAATCTTCCGCCCAAACGAGGGCGTGGGGAGCGCCGGGTGCTCCAGTGCACCCGCAGCCTCGTGTGCGCTATTGGTAGCAAGTATGCACACGAGTATTCACAGCGAGGTCACCGGAATCACCGGCGTTCCCGCACGCAATGGTTTTAACGGTTTATCCTCGTGCTCTCCCCGGTGATCGGCTTTTTTGCCACCGTCATCTGCGGATATGGCTGGTCCGCGCCCGGTTGGGCCGACTTCGCCTCCGCAAGACTTGACACCAGCGTCGGGGTGTCAGGACCACACGATTTTGCCGTCCGCCTCAGCGCCGTTCGTCAGCACGCCGTTGACAACTCACAGGCCTCCTAAGACCCGCCCTGCCGTCACGTGTCGTGCCTGACGCTGCCGCGTCCACCGCATTCCGCCCCGCGCTCGTGACGATCGCGATACGCCCCTCCAGTGGGACGGAACAGCGGTGGATATACAAGTGATTTGGGTCTTCGGAAAACCAGAATATTTTTTCAAAAGGGGGCTGGACAGCGGTTTGGAAAAACAGCCTGTCGGGCAAATCAGTACGTGGGTTGAGCCGTGCGCAGGCGTGCGTTCGCGCGACCCGTTGGCACCACTCCATGCTGCGCGTCAGCATCGCACGGCTATTCGAATACGGCGAAGCCTGACTGCGCTCATGAGCCTGAGCCTGGATCAACGATTGTGTAGCCGGCAATTGAGAGTGAGTGTTCCCGGGTCACGTGACCGCCGGAATTGCCGTCATGCACGTTCCAGATATCGCCAGCGACCTGCGCTTGCAAAATCATGACGTGTCCCGATCGAACCGCCGCCATGCCCGGCGCCGGGGCCGCGCGCGGGAAACGGCGCCAATTGGCGGCGAGATTCAACTGGGGAATGATCCGGCCAAAGCGGCACAGCGACGCCTCGCACCCGCAGAACGCGTGCGGGCATCCCGACGGGCGACCGCCGACCGTGCTTTCGTCGCTTTGATTGTCGGCGACGAATGACACCACGGAGCGAACGTGCTGATGACGATAATGTCGAGGGTGGGCTTCGGCCTGAACGGAATAAATCAACAAACACGCTAAAGAAAAAACAGCTTTCCACATCGGGGGAGGACTCCATAAGTTGGCGAAATCCCCTGCCGGAAAACAGAACAACCAGTAAAAATGTCAGGATGTTGACAAAAAAGCGGCTCGGCGCCGCATGAACCCGCCGGTTCCGGCTGACGTCGCACCGACCCCACATACTGCGTAGGGCGCGAGGTCCGAGATGGGGTCATTCGCGTCGCTTTGACGGTGTACCGATCACTTCTGGTCCGCCCCGATCAACAGACATCCCCAGCCGCGGTCGGGACGTCTCAAAAGGTGCCAGGAACGGAATTGGCCTACGAGAAATAGATCAGCCTGGGTTGCCGTGGCCATGCTACTTACTGGCTTTTAAATCACCGGATTGATCGAAGTCAGCTGGGCGGTAACGAACGCCGTCGAGCATTCCGGAACAATACGCGGGCAACCACCAGCTTCCGCACGATTCCCGTGGTGATCGGCTCATCGGTGCTCTTGAGTGTGATTTCATTCCACGTGATGGTTGGGCCAATGCTTAAGCCCAGGGTTCCGACGACCTTGATCACGAACGTGACATAACTCTGGCAATCCACGCTGCTATCCCCGATCTCATTACAGACACGAATCGCAGCAATCCGCATTTCCATGCGGATGAGGACGGCTGTGCATCAGCCGCGGAGCCCCGATTGAAAGTCAATGCTGGTTCCATGAATTCCGTCTCACGTCATACGCGCTGGCAGCGGCTGCTTCACGGCCTTAGCGAGACGGTTCGAATGGAACTCACAAGCGAAGCCGGTTCAGCAGGGAAAGATGCAAACACAATCACCGCAGTGAGGCTCCGTTACAAGCCGTTACAAATCGAAAGGCCCATTCGATGACAGATAACGCAATTGCGACCAATTTTCAAAAGTTGCCTGAAGTGCCAATGAATACTCACGACGAACTCCTCCTCTGGCACGCTCTTCATCGTCTCCAGGTGACATATTGGTACGACGTTGACTTCAACGATGGGCGCAATGCCCATGAATTTTTCACCCCGGACGGCGTGAAGATAGTGGGTCACAACCGGTTTGAAGGTCGTGAAGAGATCCGAGCGTTTTATAAGTGGCGTGCTCGTCAAATCGGCGCGACGGCACTGGGTAATCTATGGACTAGCGGCGTGAAAGCAGTGCGTCACACAATCACCAATCTATATGTAGCGTCGAGCAGCGAACGCTGCGCGACCGTGCTTGGCATGGTCATTTTCCATGGTGGTCTAACTTATCCATCGAAGCGTCAATCAAATCCCCCAATGATGGTGGCAGATTTGATCAATGAGTGTGTATTGAACAACGACAACGTGTGGCTATTCAAATCACACACACTCCGGCCGGTATTCATGAGTGACGCGACGCCTCCGTCAATAGGGATCGATCCCAAATTCCTAAAGCACACGTGAGCGAACCGCTGGATCATCGCGGCGACCGATCCGGAGGCGACCCCATGAGTTTCTCGCGATGCAACGCACTCCGGGTTCTCGACCTGCCTGTCGAAGGTTGCGGGCCTTCAAGAACATATTCATCTCATACGACCTGCGCCACTTCCGCTAATGGGGTCAATCGCGTCGGTTTGACCATCGACCAGCCACTTCGATCTACCCCGATCAACGGACATCGCCAGACCAGCCGGTCAGGTCCGTTTCGTGCCATCAAGCAACGTCACCCGCAAAGGCTTGCGCTCAGCCGTTTCGAAATAAGCGAAAAATAAGCGAACAGGTGGCTCGCCCCTAGGGAACTTGCGGTTCCCGTGTTTCTGGAAATATCTCGGCCCTGCGGACTCAAGCGGAACGAAAATCCCCGGCGCGATTTAAGTAAGCGAGACCGTCGCCCGCCGTCAACAACGGCGCATGCCGCGGATAGCCAAAGGTTCCATTCGGACCCGCTGTTCAAAAACAAGCGCTCGCGCAGGATAGCCAAAGGCGACGGTCTCGGCCTCCATCCGGGATCGCTAACCGTGCATTGAAATGCGCGGTTCGTATCACAGAGGCGGGAAGCGGGAAGCCATCGACATCGGTGTCGATGTTGAGGCTTGTGCGCGGAAACGGAGAATCCGGCATGCGAACCCCCATCATGATCGACTACTCGCATACCCGCGCAATCACTCGAGAGATTGGCGAAGGACTGCGGACGTCGTTCAGGGAAGACCAGGAGTTACCAGCCAGCCTCAGATTGCAAATTGACCGCCTCCGCCAGTTGGAGGGCCAGTCGCAGCCAAACGTTGCGAAGCCGGCGACGCGTTGGTGGGCTCGCCGCCCACGGACGCGAAGCTAAAGCGTGATGAGATGAGGTTAGATTGAGCTGCGACGCAGCGGAAACTTTACCTCTCCCATAGTTTACCTCTCCCATAGGGAGAGGTCGGCGCGTAGCGCCGGGTGAGGGGTTACGGTCTATCGTTGGTGCAGCACCCCCTCACCCGATTTGCGGAGTTTACCATCGGGCGGCGCTTCGCGCCGACCCGTTGGCAAATCGACCTCTCCCCGCTGGGGAGAGGTGAAGGGCACACCGATTCAAACTAAAACCATCTTGCTCTAGGGAGTTGGACCGGGTCGTCACGTCATACCGAGAGTTCGCCGGTCAGGCCCGGTCTTCCCCGATAAGCGGACCATCTCGGTATCGGTTGGCATGTCTCTAATGTGCTACTAACCGACATCGGACCTCTATCGGCGCATTTGAACGTCTGGATTTGGTGGCTTCCCAATCAATCCGCCACCAGCAACCGTAGAGTCGCCGAGTATTGGAGGCTTCGTTTGCCAACAAGTGCCGTGAGATCAAATTGGGCATCCTTGTCGGTATAGGTACCGCTAAATCCGATACTGACAGTTCCCTTTCCCGCCATAGGTCGCATTATGGGAGCCGGGGTGTGTTCTTCATTGGTAAATTCACCTTTCCATTTTCCGTTGGAGCAAGTGTAGGTGCCGACAAAGTAAAAGAACTCGGTACCGCCGAACATCGTCCCGTCGCGCAATATCATGACGCCGTCAGCGCCACCATCAACGCCGTCCCGCGCTTTCGAGCTATAGAAGTAAAGTCCGTTCCTGATCATGGCTATCTCGGTGGCGGCCAAACCAGTCAGGTCGCTTCTTCACGATTTGGAACCCCTTAGCCTGCAATTCGAGTATTATGGCCAAAGCCAATTGCGCGCATTCCTTCGGCTTGATCCAATCCGGGCTTCTCCAATCCGGATCGTTTTCCTCTGGGTAATTGTCAAAGGCCGAGCGAATGGCGAATTCGATCGCATCCCTAGGATCATCCGACGTTTACCTAACCTCGGACGGTGAGGGATAATTCGAGTAACAAATGCACGGCGATGCCCTCTCGAACGGCTCGATTAGTGACTTCGCCGAGCAGTGGAATTACTTAGCTGTGCCGGTAGTTGTAGCTGTACCTGTGCGCCGCACCTCACGTCGCTCGTGCCGTCCTTCACGCCGCACCTCACGTCGCTCATGCCGTCCTGCGCGCCGCTCCTGACGCCGCACCATGCCAGCGGTCTGAGCCTCTGCATCGGATACCGTCAGTACCGTAGGGGCCGCCGCGAGGCCGAACGCAGCCGCCAATCCCATCAGTGAAAGGGCCTTTCGGCGAGAGATCATTTCCGACTTGATGATTGCACTCATGTCAAACCTCCCTGACTGGATGAACCATCTGCTAATGCACCCGATTCCAGAGTGCCTGCGTTTGATCCACATCAACAGGGGCGGTCCGGCTACCATCAGCTGCGCTGAAGGCGTTAGATATTCCAGCCCGGCCCGGCAGCGTGGAGCACCCCCCTCCTTCCACGCGTCCAGGTCTCATTTGGGTCATTCGGTCGGTTTGACGATGTCCCCGTCACTTCCGCGTTGCCCTTCATAGATAGCCGACCTTCGCCGCAAGGATCGGCAGGTCCGAAACGCGCCACGCGCTACCAGAATTCAGGGGATGTTATCGCTTCTTCTGCTGCCGCCGATGCTGTGGGGCCGGTTCAGGAAGTAGTTGCGGTTGCCGAGCGCCGCTTCCAGGCGCGGCGCCGGACTTCGCCAGGGCCTTGACCCAGGGCGGATTTTCGCCGTTGTCGCCGTACCAGTTGCGCGGCTCTGCCACGCTCACCTCCGCGCAACGAGGCGGCGCTTCTCGACCTTTCGCTTTGGTTGCGGCTTTGGTTGGGCCTTCCGCTTTTGGACCGCCCGATGGTTTTCCCGCAACCGTTCCTGGATGGTCGGCAGACGCTCCCCACCGCCGAGCAGCGCCCATTCCCTGACCAGCGCCGTCAGTTCCTGCCGCATCTCCATCAGCCGGAGCGAGGATTCCGTACAGTCCCGGTCGTTGTTGACGAGGTCGCGGATCGACGCTTCCGCGTCGAGCATTCCCCGGCGCAGGGCGCTGATTTTACGGCGTAATTCGTTGAGACGGTTATCCATGGGAGCCTCCGTGTTGGGGAGAGGCACCATAAGTACAAAACGTGAACAAAGAGTCAAGCTTCTCGGTGTTCGGGACGCCGCCCGAAAGCCGGTCGCGAGGCCGGTCGCGCGGAATCAGAGGCCTCGTGAACGGCGGATTGTGTCTCGCTGACTTGCCCAACGGCTAGCGCCGTGACCGTTCAATCCGTATCAATGTCGCGCGCAGAACGGCTTCGATCGTTCGCAATAATCGGGAAGGAATACAGCATGTTTTCGCACGTCATGATCGGCACCAACGATCTGGAAAAGGCCAAGTCGTTCTACGACGCCTTGCTTGGGACGCTCGGTATTCCACCCGGTAGGGTAGACCGTCATCGGGTTTTCTATCGAACCCCGACCGGGGTTTTTTCGGTGTCGAAACCGATCGACGGCAAGCCTGCTACCCCTGCCAACGGCGGCACCATCGGTTTTACCGCGAACTCGTCCGAACAGGCTGACGCGTTTCACGCGGCCGGTATCGCCCATGGCGGAAAGACTTGCGAAGACCCGCCGGGCGTGCGCGAAGGCGCGGGCGCCAAACTCTACATCGCCTATTTACGCGATCCCGACGGCAATAAAATCTGCGCTTTGCACCGGATGGGGTAAGCCGGCGTTCGGACGCGGGGCTCGGAGCGTGGATGTCATCCTTCGCGCTGCAGGCCTTCGAGCAATTGCCTCCTGCAAATTTTCTCATGTTTCACCGTCTGCCGATTTGTGGCGATCGAGGACGAATTGCACACTGACGAGGCCCGGGGCGGGCAAGGCCTCGGTGTGGCCGGCGTGTTCCTCCCCGCTAATCACAGTGGCGTTGCATTGCGCCGCCAAGTGCCTGCCTGTAACCGCCCGATCATGAGCACGAAATCTCGCGAGGTGATCTGGGGCAGCGCGATCAGGGGCGCGAAGATCCGCGCGGAAAGCGCGCGGGCAGAGGCCAAAAAAGCCGTTCGCGCCGCCGACCGCGCCGAGGCGGAAGCTTGGTCCGTCCGCATGGAAGGCTATGGCGGGCCGGCACAGCCCTCGCCGACAACAGGCCAATGCCTCAACGGCGGCCTCGGCTGGCTGGAGGTCGAATGCAACAGGTGCAAGACTCGCGCGAGCCTGCCGCTCGACGCCATCCGCCGGCCGCGCGACACGCCGCTGTGGAAACTGGAAGCCTCGCTGAAATGCCGATCCTGCAGGAAGGGCCGCCATGCGCCGCCGGTGCACATGATCAAGCTGACGGAGACGCGGGAGATCACGCCGTATCGGTGGGTGCATCCGGAGGAGGAAAGGTGAGATGGCGGCAGCGTTGCGGTGGGCAAGGGATTGAATTGTTGTAGAAGTCACGTGGACGTTTTATTGTCATACAGCAACTTTTCGGCTGCCTACCCTTGCTAGATGCCGAAGTCGCATAGCTCACGGCCAGTGATCGGGGTCAAATTCACAAAACGATGAGGCGCGCACTCAAGCACCAGGCATCGTGACGCAAAGCCGACGACGGCACCGTCTCATTCCCTCTCTTCAATCAGAGGATCAATGATCATGCCATCATCCAACCCCAACAGCCCTAGCCGTCGCCGTGTACTCGGAGCGCTCGCTGCGCTGCCCGCGGGCTCCGTGCCGATAGTAGCAAATGTGCAGACGGCGACCGCGCAGGCGCCGCTTTCCACGGGGGCCGGCTTTTCGTTCGCTGCGGTCGGCGATACCCGACCGATGATGTACCTTCCATTGAAAGAGGGGCAGCCGGACCTGAACAAATTCTTCGTTGAAATGTTCGGGTTGGTCATGCCGGAAAAGGTCGCTGAAGCGGTGGTGGCGAGGGATGTGAAGATGATCTTCGATCCGGTCACCAAAGAGCTGATTAAGGTAATCATGCCGTTCGCGTCGAAGACGGAAGTCATGACCCTGACGTTGGATAAAGGTTGGGTCACCGAGGCATCCGTTGAAGACTTGAAACTGCTTCCCGGAGTGCATCGAACGATGTTCCGGCTTCAGGGCGGCGAATGGGTGACCCGTGAAATCGTCAAGGACGTTCAATCCGGTCGCGCCAAATTCGTGGTCAATAGCGGCGACGCCGTCTGGTGGGGCAATCAAGGCTTAACCGTCAGCGATAGCCCATACTGGAAGCGTGTGAACGAAACAATGTTGAAGAAGCTACCCGCGCCAGACGACGAGATGCGTGCAGCCGGTCTGGATGGGCGATTTTTCATGAGTGTGGGTAATCATGAAGTGTGGGCTGATCCGAAGATTGAGGGCGTTCTTTCGGCGAGCAAATGACACAGCTTCAAAAGTGGATGGACGAGGCCAAGGCCAATGGCATTGGAAAGGCCTTTGTCGTCTTTCATTATCCCGTTTTTGCGCGCTCGGGCCTAGGCCCTATCCCGGCTCCCGACAATCCACACAAGTTGATTGCGTCGTATGCCAAGGACATGGAGGTGGTCGTGTTGAACGGGCACGTCCACACCAGCGAAATCTACGATGTAGATGGGGTTAAATACCTGATGCTGGGCGGTGGTGGCGCTGAACAGGACCCCATCCTTCCCGGTCGCACGAGCATCAAGCTGCCCGCCGACTATCCGCCCGATCTTTACTGGAAGGGCCAGCCTCCACAGGAGGAATACAACTACGTCCTCGTCGATGTCGAACCCGGCCAAAAGACGAAGTTCACCCTCAATCGCTTCCGGCCATGGTCGGCAGAGCCATTCGGAACTGAAGAACTCTTCATGTGACAGGGAGCGGGCATTAGCAGGAGTGAGGTTCTGGCGACAATTCTCCTGATCATTCACGGCTTGGTCGCGGTGGGCCTGCTTGGCGCGATAACACACCAGACTTTGGCGGCATGGGCATCGGCGGACGCCCGACCCGGTTCGTTCTTCGGCCGCTTTCGTTCCGTGCCGTCGGCCTCGTTCGCTAACGCCGTGGTCGTTCTATATGCAGCCTCCACGCTGCTGGGCGGGATCGTGTACCTTTATTTCCGTGTGGACGTGCGGCCCGAGTTGGAGCGCGCGGGTCACTGGCATGTCCTCGGCTTCTTCGACCTCAAGGAGCACTTCGCAGCCATCGGGCTTGCCCTGCTACCCGCTTACTTGGTTTGTTGGCGTCGGCCGCATACCGATGAGCCCGCTCAAACGCGTACTGCGCTTACTTCGATCCTTGCCTTCGTCGTCTGGTGGAATTTTCTGACCGGTCACGTCGCCAACAACATCATGGGTTTCGGCTCATGACGTCATCCGACTGGTTTCGCCGCTTTGCATTTGCGTTCGGGCCGACATTCGCGGTTCTCTACGTGGTCGCCGTCGCAAAGGATTGGCTCTGTTCACTGTTTTCCCGTCGCTCGGCATCGTGCTTGCAGGTACGCATCACTCAGGAGACGTCGCCGACGCCGCGATGGGGTTTCTGGCTCCTGCGATGTACTGGTACGGATGGGCGGCGACGGCTGCACTCGGAGCACTGACGGTAGGCCTTGTTGCCGCGTCGTTACCCGGACGATCGGTGCGACACTTCCGGTCGGGATGGGTGTGGGTAATTCCTGCGCTCTCGATGATCGCTTGCGTCTATCTCACTCTGCCTTGGTTTCGACTTTAGCTCTGAGTTGTCCTGGCTTCATTCGACGGCCGGACGATCTCGCGGATCGATCAGGTATATTTTCGGCCCGCCAAATCAGGCGTTAACCGGACATTTCCATCAAACTCGCCGCCCTGCGCACCCCTCCTCACCGCTTCGCCTGCACATGGCGCAGCAGCTTGATCAGTTCCCGGGCGTTGCGGCGCATCTCGATCAAATGCTGCGCCGACAGGATCTCAAGCGCTTTTGTCGCCTTGGGCGCCAGCGTCAACAGAACGCGGCGGCGATCTTCGGGGTCGGGCTTTCGCACCACGAAGTCTCGCGCGCACCAGGCGATCGACCAGGCCGACCGCGGTGTGGTGCTTGAGGAGCAGATGCGCTGCGAGGTCGCCCACCGCGATGCCGGCACCTTCCGAGAATCCGCGGATCGCGAGGATCGCCTGATGCTGTTGCGGCGTCAGGCCTGCCGCGCGCGCCGCCTGCTCGCTGAATGCCAGAAAAATCCGCAGCGACCGCCTGAAAGCGGCTAGCGCGACATAATCCTTTTGATCCATCTTTTGGGAGCGCGGGACCGAAGCTGGCGATGATTTTTTGGTCATTTTGTTCCGTTGATTTATATCGTGCCGCGATATAATGACACTTCGTTGCCGGTCCCCTCAGGTGAACCTGATGGCGCAACCCATCCCCTGCCCCACGCGAAAGAGCACGATGTCCCGTTCTGCTGCCCATTCCTTACCACGGCTCGGCGACTTTACGACGGACCGGCGCGTTCTCATGCTGATTGCGATGGCGGTGTTCGTCGGCAGTAACAGCGCCCTGGCGGCCTGGGTGCTGCTGCGCGCCATTGCGCTGACCACCAATCTGGTGTGGCTGCAGACCTTCAGCGCACGCAGTCTTTCGCTTGCCGGCCTGAAACCGGGCCTGTGGACGGTGCTGGCGCCCGCGCTTGGCGGTCTCGTCATCGGGCTGATGGCCCGCTTTGGCTCCGAGAAGATCCGGGGCCACGGCATACCGGAGGCGATCGAGGCGATTCTGATCGGCGGCAGCCGCATGCAGCCGAAAGTGGCCGTGCTCAAACCGCTGTCTTCCGCGATCTCGATCGGCACCGGCGGCCCGTTCGGCGCCGAAGGCCCGATCATCATGACCGGCGGCGCGATCGGCTCGCTGTTCGCGCAGTGCTTCAGCCTCAGCGCCGCGGAACGCAAGACCCTGCTGGTCGCGGGCGCGGCGGCCGGCATGACCACGATCTTCGGCACGCCGATCGCCGCGGTGCTGCTCGCGGTCGAACTGCTGCTGTTCGAGTGGAAGCCACGCAGCCTGATCCCGGTGATCGCCGCCTGCACGCTCTCCTCGGCGTTGCGGCCATGGCTGTTCGGGACCGGTGCGCTGTTTCCCTTCGCCGGCCACCTCGATCTGCCGTGGTGGGGACTATTCGCGTTTATCGGTGTCGGGATTGTCGCAGGGCTGCAGTCCGGCCTGCTCACCGGCCTGCTGTACAAGATGGAAGACCTGTTCGGCCTGATCCCGTTGCACTGGATGTGGTGGCCCGCGATCGGAGGCATTGCGGTCGGAGTGGGTGGCCTGATCGAACCGCGCGCGCTCGGCGTCGGCTACGATATCATCGGCGACCTGCTCAACAGCCACATGGTAATCTCGGCCGTGGTCGCCATCCTGCTGGTGAAGTCGATCATCTGGATCGTGGCGCTGGCCTCCGGAACCTCCGGCGGCGTGCTCGCGCCGCTGCTGATCTTCGGCGGCTGCGCCGGCTGGCTCGAGGGCCAGGTCCTGCCGGGCGACCACGGCGCGTGGGCGTTGATCGGCATGGCCGCGATGATGGGCGGCACCATGCGTTCACCGCTGACGGCGATCCTGTTTGCGGTGGAGTTGACCGGAGATTTCGCGCTGCTCGGGCCGCTGCTGATAGCAACCAGCGCCGCCTATGCGTTGACCGTGCTGCTGCTGAAACGCTCGATCCTGACCGAGAAGATTGCGCGCCGCGGCCAGCACGTGGTCCGGGAATACGGCATCGACCCGTTCGAGCTCTTGCGCGTCGGCGAAGTGATGGTGCGCGAGATCGACACGCTCTCTGCGACCTTGCCGGTCGACGCGGCGGTTTCGTTCTTTTCCGGCGAGACCCAACGGCACAAATCCTATCCGTTAAGGGATGCCGATGGCTGGGTGGTCGGCATGGTCGGGCGATCCGACGTATTGCGGTGGCGTGCGGAAAGCCCGCACGGCGACGAGACCTTGTTCGACCGGGCTTCGGATCGTTCGCTCACCGTCGGCTATCCGGATGAGACGGTGGCCCAGCTCGCCGACCGCATGGTGCTGGCCGATGTCGGCCGCGTGCCGATCGTGAAACGCGAGTCATCACAGCTGGTCGGCTTGGTATCTCGCAAGGACCTGCTGCGCATCCGCGCCGCTGCCAAATCGAGCGAGGCTACCCGCGTTGCTTTCTTCGGCCGCGCGGCAAGCGCCGCGGAATGAGCACGTAGGGTGGACAAAGCCAACGGGTCGCGCGAATGCGCGCCCGATGGCTTGCCCACCGATCCGAGTTCCGATGCAAAGCAAGATGGTGGGCACGGCGCAGTTGCGCCTTTGCCCACCCTACGATTTGAATTCAGCGCTTGGACTCGCGGAGAGGCCCCCTCACCCGGCGCTTCGCGCCGACCTCTCCCCGCAAGCGGGGCGAGGTGACAGAACTACTCCGCCGCCGCTTCCCTCACATACCGCGCCGTCGGCGTCCGCATCGTCACCAGCTCTTCCGCGGCAGTCGGATGCAGCGCGAAGGTGGCGTCGAAATCGGCTTTGGTCGCCTTCATCTTCACGGCGATGGCGACGGCCTGGATGATTTCGGCGGCGATGTCGCCGACGATGTGGCAGCCGACCACGCGATCTTAGCGATGGCGTCCTTCCGAGTACCCAAAGGGCCATGCAAGACACCCAACCTTCACGCAATTCGGTTGGTCGTTGCAAAGGATGGCGGCTGAAAAGGCGAAGGAGCTACTCTCACGCATCAAGTGTGTGCGGGCTTCGCCCGCCCGTATGAAGCTATGCAGCCGGGTAATTACGTACGACTTCGTCGCTTCTACGTGGTTATCCAGGTTGCCCTGTATAAATAGCTATCTTGGGTAGCTCCTTCGCCCTCTACCTAGCACATCTAATAGACCGGCCTCAATTCTTTCTGCCGAGATATTCTCTTTGCCGTGTTGAACATCCTTAATGGCCCATGCCATGGTATGGCTATAGATAGATGAGAAGCACTTAGATATGTCCGTAAGCCGCAGCACCGAAAACTTCTTCTCTAGCTCCACAAACTCCGACGAGCTAAAAAATTTGTAGAAGCGATCGTACTTTGCATATGCAAAAAAAGAGCCTGGATTTCTTACCGCTTGGTCATGCAGAAGGAGATCAATTGCAGCACCCTTATATTTTTTCCTATCTGAAGCCTTATTCGAATAAAAATACGCGCTGCCAATCTTTGTTGGACGCCGCATCGAGACATCTTCGTGCCGACAAAAATATGGAATTAGATGACCGTAGTTCTGGTAAAAGACACATGCGCGATATTGCGCTGCCGGGTGCACTAAGCTGATTAGGCGACTTGAAGTGTTCGTGAGCCGAATACGATACCGATACGGCACCGTATATCGTTCCCCACTGTCGAGAACTATGGCTTCTATAATTCTTCTCAAGCCGGACGAGATAGGGGTACGACGCAGGTTTTCGTGAAACCCGTCGTTCGAGAAAATTATTGGGACATCATCGGGCGAGGTATCAGTCAGCAAGGCTCGTCGAGTGTTACTACGATCGATATTTCCGCGCTTTAAGGTCCACTTACGCATCGCGCCAACACATCGTCAACTCGGCCAATTCATCGGGACGAAAGTTGTAAAAAGTGCGCTCTTGAAAGCCGTTAGTGAAACTATAACGGAGGAATGAGCGTCGGGTATTCGGATAAAGTGGCGCTAAGCTGAATGCCGCGTGGGAGACCAGCGATCTTGCGACGATCCAACAACTCGTAAAGAAAATTCTCAAGCACTAGGACCGCATTTCGCGGGATGCGCGGTTCGTTCGAGAGCTGACGGAAGAGCTCTAAGACATCAATGCTATCGAAAAACTTCTTGATATCAAATTTGTAGAGCCGATGGGGCACACCCTCAGCGAGAATTGTGGCCAAACGTCGTACAATTGTATCTCTGTCTGAAGCCTGAATTCCAATCGCCTGCCTAACTATTTGATTTAGGCATCGGAGCACCACCAGATGCGGCGTCGAGTGGACGGATAAGGCGATATTGCCCCTTATTTCGATTTTCCTCAGATCCAAAGCAGCAAAGCCGTTCCGAACGACCTCCAGCGCGGCCTCCGCCAATTGTTCGCGAGTGTAAACCAGCGCTTGGCTATCGGAATCTAGCAGGTCCTGTGTCTTGATCGCATCAAGCAAAGAGGCTTGGTTTAACTCCAGCAACAACTCTGTTTCCCCCCGGGGCAATGCAGTCGAGAAACGCACGCAACGCGCGAACTCTTCGTCGGAAGCACATAGATTGCAGGTGTATCGGGTTGTTTGCAAGTTTTACGTGTGTCTGCAGCTCACGTGTAAGCTGAATGGCAGCCGAAGGACTGGGCGCGAAGAAAACGCGTTCACCCAGTTGGCGTGCGCTCTTTCAAACAGACCGGATTCGCCCCCGCCCCCCTACTCCGCCGCCGCTTCCCGCACGTACCTCGCCGTCGGCGTCCGCATCGTCACCAGCTCTTCCGCGGCGGTCGGATGCAGCGCGAAGGTGGCGTCGAAATCGGCTTTGGTCGCCTTCATCTTCACGGCGATGGCGACGGCCTGGATGATTTCGGCGGCGGTGTCGCCGACGATGTGGCAGCCGACCACGCGATTGGTCGTGCCGTCGACCACGAGCTTCATCAGGATGCGGGTGTCGCGGCCCGACATCGTCGATTTGATCGGGCGGAAATCGGTCTTGTAGATATCGACGTGGCTGAATTGCGCGCGGGCCTCGGCCTCGGTCAGGCCGATGGTGCCGATCTCGGGCTGCGAAAACACCGCGGTCGGAATGGTTGTGTGATCGACCTGGACCGGGCGCTTGCCGAACACGGTGTCGGCGAAGGCATGGCCCTCGCGGATCGCGACCGGCGTCAGATTAATGCGATGGGTGACGTCGCCGATGGCGTAGATTGATGGCACCGAGGTCTTCGACCAGCCGTCGACCGCGATGCCGCCATTGTTCGGATTGATGGCGACGCCGGCGTTTTCCAGGCCGAGATTGGCGACGTTGGGATGCCGGCCGATCGCGAACATCACGAGATCCGACGCAAGGCTGGAGCCGCCCGTCAAATGCGTGGTGAATTCCTTGCCGTGCCTGTCGATCTTGTTGATGACGCAGCCGGTGACAATGGTGATGCCCTGCCGTTCCATCTCGGCGCGGACATGAGCGCGGACGTCCTCGTCAAACCCGCGCAGGATATTGGCGCCGCGATAGACCACGGTCACGTCGCTGCCGAAGCCGGCGAAGATGCAGGCGAACTCCAGCGCGATATAGCCGCCGCCCTGGATCACCACGCGCTTGGGCAATTGCGGCAAATGAAACGCCTCGTTGGACGAAATCGCGTGCTCGATGCCGGGAATGGCCGGCCCGTGATTGGGCGCGCCGCCGGTCGCGATCAGCACGTATTTCGCCGTCACGGTCTTGCCGTCGGCGAGGCGAAGCGTGTGGGCGTCCTCGAACACGGCGCGGGTTTTCAGCACCTGCGCGCCGGCCTTCTCGGCATTGGCGGTGTAGATGGCCTCGAGCCGGGCGATCTCCTTGTCCTTGTTGGCGACCAGCGTGTTCCAGTCGAAGCTCACGGGCGGGATGGTCCAGCCGAAGCCGGCGGCGTCCTCGATCTCGTGGTGGATGTGCGAGCCGATCACGAACAGCTTTTTCGGCACGCAGCCGCGGATCACGCAGGTGCCGCCCATCCGGTATTCTTCGGCGATGGTGACGCGCGCGCCATGACCGGCGGCGATCCGGGCGGCGCGCACCCCGCCCGAACCGCCTCCGATGACAAACAGGTCGACGTCGAACTCAGCCATCTCGGCCCCGGTCGAAATCAGGTTGCGGGATCAGATTTGCTTGCCGCGCTTGCGCATCTCGGCGCGAAATTCACCGTTGACCACTTCGGCGAAACCCTGCGCCCATTGATTCATGTATCCCATGCTCATTTGAATGGCCTTGGGCTCCGTCGTCAGCAGCTTCTGGCCAAGCGGCGACTTGTAAAACGCGACCAGGTCTTTCAGCTCCTGCTCGGTAAATTCGCCGGCGTAAACCTTCGCCATGCCTTCGCCGATTTCCTTCTCGCGGCCGGCCAGCTTCTGGGCGACGATCACGGCGACCTCGTTGAGGTCCTTTTGATAGTTGAGATTGCTCTGCAACAGAGTGTCCTTGGTCCGCTGAACGATGTTGGGAACGGCGTTGGCATACATGGCGCTGGCATTCTTCATCGCCAGAATTTCCTTCGCCGCCGCGATGGCGGCGGGAGAAGCCGGCTTGGCCTCGGACGGCGTTTGCGCCGTGGCCGGCATGCCGGCCAGCGCCAGCCCCAGCACCAGACCCGCGGCCGACAAAATTCTTGAGACGGTATTCATTCCAATTCTCCTCGATTTCCGGCCCTACGGCCGTTCAACAACGCGAATTCCTCCAGAGCCCGCCAGCATTGCCATGCTGGCAAGACCAATGAACAGCCCGTGCTCGACGACGCCCGGTATCGAATTCAGCAACCCGGCCAGGCGCGGAGCATCGGTTATACGACCAAGATGGGCATCGACAATCCAGTGGCCACCATCGGTGACAAAAACGTGGCCGTCCTTGCCCTTTCGGACCACCATTTGCCCGGAAACGCCACATTCGGCAAATGCTTTGCCGATGGCACGCCGCGTCGCCGCCAGGCCGAACGGGATCACCTCCACCGGCAACGGGAAGCGACCGAGACGTTCGACCCATTTGGAGTCGTCGGCGATCACGATCATGCGATCAGACGCCGCGGCCACGATCTTTTCGCGCAGCAATGCCCCGCCGCCGCCCTTGATGAGATTGAGCGCAGGATCGATCTCGTCGGCGCCATCGACGGTCAGATCGAGCCGGTCGATGTCATCGAGTGTGGTCAGGGGAATGCCGCACCGCGCGGCATCGGCACGGGTTGCCTCCGAGGTCGGCACGCCCACGACATCAAGCCCGGCGCGCACCCGTTCGCCGAGCAGCTCGACGAAATGTTTCGCGGTCGAACCGGTGCCGAGGCCGAGTTTCATGCCGTCGCGCACGAATTCGAGCGCGCGCGCCGCCGCCTGCCGTTTCAGTCCGTCCATGTTCACGTGCCGACAACTCCCCGGGAGATCACGAGCCTATCTAGCGTCGTTTTCCGGTCAGGAACAGCGCTATCGGTACCGCGACGCGGCGAGTTCGGGTCAGCCGGTCACCTTATCCATCGCCGCCTGGATCGCCGCGAACCGCCCGTCGACCGCTCCGCGCATGTTCGGGTGGGTGAATACGTAAAGTTCGTCGTTCCTGATGGCGTCGAGGACCCGCGCAGCGACGGCCGCCGGATCGAGTCCGGCTTGCAGCTGCTCGGCGATCGCGGCGACGATGGCGGCGGCCGGGCTGGCCGGATCCAAGGTCGGCGTCGGGCCATAGCGCTGCGGCCGGTTGCGGCCACTCTCGCCAATGCCGGTCCGCACGAAACTCGGACAGAGCACGCTGACGCCAATTCCGAACGGATGGAGCTGTGCCGCGAGACCTTCCGACAGGCCGACCACCGCAAACTTGCTCGCCGTGTAAGGGCTGAAGCCGAGCCCGCCCCCGCCGGTCATCCCGGCCATCGAGGCGGTGTTGACGAAATGCCCGCCTTCGCCGTGGCCGCGGATATGCGGCAGGAAGGCAGCGATGCCATGAATGACGCCCATCAGGTTGACGTCGAGCACCCATCGCCAATTGTCGAGCGAGATGTTGTCGATGCCGCCGGCGGCGGCGACGCCGGCATTGTTGCAGACCACATGGACCTTTCCGAACGCCGCGTACGAGGCCTCGGCCGCGCGCCCGACGCTGACGGGATCGGCGACGTCGCAGATGACGCTGCGCACGTTCCGCCCGAACGCGTCGAGGCTTTTCACGGCGGCCGCCAGCGCGTCGGTCTCGATATCGGCGAGCATCACGTTCATGCCTGCTTCCGCAAAGGCCCGGCCGAGCGCGAACCCGATGCCGGCGGCCCCGCCCGTCACGAAAGCTGTCTTGCCGGCAAGTTCGCGCATGCTTTCCCCCGCTGCCTCTTTGGTCACGGCAGATGCCGCTCATCCCTACTTGCATGATGGCACGCAGACCGATAGCGATTTTCGATGACCTCAGCCCGCATCATTGTATTCGACCTCGACGGCACCCTCGTGGACACCGCGCCCGACCTGATCAGCGCCCTCAACTGGGTTCTCGACCGCGAGGGCCTGCCCCCGGTGCCGCTGCAGTCCGCGCGCAGCATGATCGGCGCCGGCGCCCGCCGCCTGATCGAACGCGGCCTGGAGTTGGAGGGCCGCGCCGCGAGCTATGAAGACGTCACCCGGCTCACCGGCGACTTCATCGATCACTATGCCGCCCATATCGCCGACGCCTCCCGCCCGTTCGATGGCCTGGAGAGCGCCCTCGACGATCTCGCAGCCCACGGATATCGCTTTGCGGTCTGCACCAACAAGCTGGAATGGCTGTCGAAGCGGCTGCTCGACCAGCTCGGCTTGAGCACACGCTTTGCCTCGATTTGCGGCGCCGACACCTTCGGGGTTTCGAAGCCGGATCCTGCAATCCTGCAGCAGACGATCGCGCGCGCGGGCGGCCAGCTGTCCCAGGCCATCATGGTCGGCGATGCCGGCCCGGATATCGGCGTCGCCCGCCGCGCGGGCATTCCGGTGATCGGCGTCGAATTTGGCTATACCGAGGTACCGATCGCCGATCTCAAGCCGGATCGGCTGGTCGGTCACATGCGCGAGCTGCCGGCCGCGGTGCAGAGCTTGATGCTGCAGCGTGATCCCGCCTAACAATCTGATTTTGCTATTCTATTTTGGATCGCCTTATCCGGTTATTAACCATCAATTAACGATCCGGGACCACACGGTTGCGCCGTCGTCTTGAGGCTCCTATGGTCGATTCGGGGATTGTGGCAGTTTGCCGCACTAGAATGACGGATGGGTCATGCGTCGTGTTATCGTGATTGTTGCAGCGGGGGCCAGCTTGGCCGGCTGCTCCTCGTTTTCCATGGATTACTTCAAGCCGACACCGCCGACCGTGCAGGTGCAGATCGATTCGGTGCCGCCAGGCGCCGATGCCCGCACCTCGCTGGGGCCAGGCTGCAAGACGCCCTGCACCGTCACCGTGCCCGCGCCCGACAGCGGTTTCTCCGTCAGCTACTCCCTGAACAAGTTCCAGCCGGCGACCGTGTCGGTGCAGGTGGTCCACGTCCCCGGCGACCTCACCACGCCCGCAACAACCTCGATGGATCCCAATCCGGTGGTCGCGGAACTTCAGCCGGTCGGCCCGCCGCCGAAGGCGGCCCACAAAATGATGCGGCCGAAAAAACCGAAAATACCCAAGGCCACCGCCGCGGCGCCCGCTGCCGCGGGCGGATCGCCGTTCCCCGATCCGGGGGCGCAGGCGCCCGCGGCTGCACCACCGCCGGCGCCGGCGCCGCCCGCCCACTGATCACTTGCGCTGCAGCAGAGACGGAGCGGATTGTGCGCGGGTCGCATCGTGCCTAGATTGCGACTACGGAACCCGCGCCGTCCGCTCATGACGGCTCCCCGCAGCGACAAGGCGTATTGAATGAACGGACCGTTGAGTCTCCCCGCATCGCTGTCCCGGCCGATGACCGATCCGTTCGGCCGGACCATCAGCTATTTGCGGGTATCGGTCACCGATCGCTGCGACCTGCGCTGCTTCTATTGCATGTCCGAGGACATGACGTTTCTGCCCAAGGCCGATTTGCTCACGCTCGAAGAGCTCGATCGGCTTTGTACGGCGTTCATCGCCAAGGGCGTGCGAAAGCTGCGGCTGACCGGCGGCGAGCCGCTGGTCCGGCGCAACGTGATGTCGCTGGTGCGCTCGCTCTCGCGCCATCTCGGGACCGGTGCGCTCAACGAACTGACGCTGACCACCAACGGCTCGCAGCTGGCTCGGTTCGCCGGCGAATTGCGCGACTGTGGCGTGCGCCGGATCAACGTCTCGATGGACACGCTCGATCCCGCGAAATTCAGGGCGATCACCCGCTGGGGCGATCTCGACAAGGTGCTGGCCGGGATCGAGGCCGCGCGCGCGGCCGGCCTCGCCGTCAAGATCAACGCGGTCGCGCTGAAGAATCTGAACGAGGACGAAATCCCCGCGCTGATGGAATGGGCGCACGGCAAGGGCATGGCGCTGACGCTGATCGAGGTGATGCCGATGGGTGACATCGGTGCAGGACGTATCGACCAGTACGTGCCGCTGTCGCTGCTTCGCGCGCGGCTCGCCAAGCAATACACGTTGACCGACCTCGATGATAACACCGGCGGCCCGGCGCGCTACGTTCGCGTCAGCGAGACCGGCGGCAAGCTCGGCTTCATCACGCCGATGACCCACAATTTCTGCGAGGCCTGCAACCGGGTGCGCATCACCTGTACCGGCACGCTGCATACCTGCCTCGGCCACGAGGATGCCTCCGACCTGCGCCGGCCATTGCGGGCCTCCGCCGACAACGAACTCCTCAGCGCGGCGATCGACCGCGCCATCGGCCTGAAACCGAAAGGCCACGACTTCATCATCGATCGCAGGCACAACCGCCCGAGCGTGAGCCGCCATATGAGCGTCACCGGCGGCTGAGATTCGCGGCGCCTGATTTACCAAGCCCACGCAACCGCTTGAACCCGCCTCAATTTGCCCATTTTCCAATTGACGGCGCCACGGCGCGCTGAAATGGTGCGCTTGCTTTTATGCCTGCGCGGCTGGATAAGCCGCTGCGCCCGACGTGCGCGGTCAAGGCGGCAGAGGCGCAATGGGGAGGACCAGCGTTGCAATCGCTCCTGAAAAAGAGCCATGACACCACGCGTTCAGCGCGCGGTGGTGAAGCGATGCTCGTTGAAATGATGGGCGTGCTTTGATGGCGACCGCCCGGGAGAACACGATGCGTCCATTCCTGGCGCTCAGCGCCGCGATCGACCAGGTCAACGAGAAGATAGGCTACATCTGCAATTTCCTGGTGCTGGCTGCCTGTCTGGTGAGCGCCGGCAACGCCATGATCCGCTATGCGTTCGGCTACAGTTCGAATGGCTGGCTCGAGCTGCAGTGGTACATGTTCGCCATCCTGGTGATGTTCGGCGCGTCCTACACCTTCAAGCGCAACGAGCATGTCCGGGTCGAGATCTTCTATTTGTTTCTCTCCGAGCGCGGCCAGCTCTGGCTCGATCTGATCGGCACGCTGTTCTTCCTGATTCCGTCCTGCCTGCTGCTTTCCTACCTGTCCTGGCCGTTCTTCCATCAGGCTTACGCAGTCAGGGAAATGTCGGGTAATGCCGGCGGCCTGATCCGCTGGCCGATCAAGTTCGTGATCCCGTCCGGCTTCGTCATGCTGGCGTTGCAAGGCGTCTCGGAGGTCATCAAGCGCATCGCGGCACTCCAGGGCCAGGTGACGATCGATGCGAAGTACGAGAGGCCGACCCAATGATTACGCTGGAGATGATGCCGCCGATGATGTTCGGCGGCCTGGTTCTGGCGATGCTGATCGGCTTCCCCGTGGCCTTCACGCTCGCGGCCGTCGGACTGTCGTTCGGATTCCTCGCCATTCATCTCGGCTTCTTCGACATGAATTTCCTGCAGGCGATTCCGGGCCGGGTGTTCGGCAGCGTTCTTTCCAACGAACTCCTGCTCGCGATTCCCTTCTTCACCTTCATGGGCGCGATCCTCGAGCGCTGCGGTCTGGCCGAAGACATGCTCGAACTCGATGGGCCAGCTGTTCGGACCGATCCGCGGCGGCCTCGGCTATTCGGTGATCCTGGTCGGCTTCATCCTCGGCGCCATCACCGGCACGGTGGCAGCCCAGGTCATCGCGATGGCGCTGATCTCGATGCCGGTGATGATCCGCTACGGTTACAACATCCGTTACATCACCGGCGTGCTGGCGGCGTCCGGCACGATTACCCAACTGGTGCCGCCCTCGCTGGTGCTGATCGTGCTGGCCGACCAGCTCGGCAAATCGGTCGGCGACATGTATCTCGGCGCGTGGGGACCGTCGGTATTCCAGATCTTCCTGTTCGCCGGCTACACCTTCCTGCTCGGCATCTTCAAGCCGGATCACGTGCCGGCGGTGCCGAAGACCGCATTGACCCTGACCGGCTGGCCGCTGTGGAAGAAATGCCTGATGGGCATCATCCCGTCGGCAGTGCTGATCTTTGTCGTGCTCGGCACCATGATGATGGGGCTGGCGACGCCGACCGAGGCCGGTGCCATGGGCGCGGTCGGCGCGATCGTGCTGGCGGCGATCCACAGCAAGGATTTCAGCACGATGGGCCGCAAGGTCCTCATCGTCGGCGTGATCGCCGGCGGTATCGGCACCATTGTCGGAATCTTCGTGACCGAAGGGATCGTCTTCAAGCTGGCCTTCGCCGTCACCTATTTCGCGGTGGTGTGGATTTGCCTTGAGGCCGTCCGCATTCCCGTGCTGCGCGACCTGATCAAGCAGGGCTACGAGACCACGATGCGGATCACCACCATGGTGGTGTTCATCCTGATCGGCTCGACCTGCTTCTCGGTGGTATTCCTGGGCGTTTCGGGCGGCGTGTGGCTGGAGCATCTGCTGACCTCCCTGCCCGGCGGTGTCTGGGGCTTCCTGATCTTCATCAACCTGTTCATCTTCTTCCTGGCGTTCTTCCTGGACTTCTTCGAGATCGCCTTCATCATCCTGCCGATGATTGCGCCGATCGCGCAAAAAATCCTGGCGCCGGTGGTCGGAGCGGATTACGCGCTGATCTGGTTCGGCGTCATGCTGTGCGTGAACATGCAGACCTCGTTCATGCATCCGCCGTTCGGCTTTGCGCTGTTTTATCTGCGCGGTGTCGCGCCCAAGGAAGTCAAGAGCTCGGATATCTACTGGGGCGCGTTGCCCTGGGTCGGGCTGCAGGTGATCATGGTGGTGCTGGTGATCGCTTTCCCGGTCACGGTCACCGCGTTGCTCGACAAGCCCGTGAACGTCGACCTCAACAAGATCAAGATCGAGGTGCCGCAGATCGATCTGCCGCCGCTGGATTTCGGCCCGCCGGCGAAGCCGTAACAGCCGTTTCAGATTGACGACAAAAAAACCCGGAAGCTTCCGCTTCCGGGGTTTTTCAATTGAGCCATTTCACAGAGAAGCGGCTTCATCCTTCGAGACGCGGCCAAGTGGCCGCTCCTCAGGATGAGGCCAGCGCAAACCTTCATGGTGAGGAGCGCGGCTACGCCGCGCGTCTCGAACCATGAGGCGGACAGCGATCAACTCTGCGAATGACGCGCCATGAAGCTGTCGTAGCCGACTTCCGCGACCTGGAACCACTGATAGCCGTTGTTCGAGAAAGCGGTCATGGAGTCATAGACCTTCTTGAAATTCGGATTGCTCGCGGCGACCTCGCTGTGCAATTCCTTGGCCGCCTTGAAGGAAGCTTCCATGATCGGCGGCGAGAAGGCGTGCAGTTTGGTGCCGCCTGCGAGCAGTTTGCGCAGCGCCATGGGATTTACGGCGTCGTACTTCGCCATCATCCAGTTGTTGGCATAGTGACCAGCCTGCTCGAGAACGTTCTGATAATATTTCGGCAGCGCATTCCATTTCTCGAGATTGACCATGGCGAGCAGCATGGGGCCGCCCTCCCACCATCCCGGATAATAGTAATGCGGTGCCACCTTGTAGAGTCCGAGCTTCTCGTCGTCATAGGGACCGACCCATTCGGCCGCGTCGATGGTGCCTTTTTCCAGCGCGGGGTAGATATCCCCGCCGGCGAGCTGCTGCGGCACGCAGCCGAGCTTCTGCATCACGCGCCCGGCAAACCCACCGATGCGGAATTTCAATCCCTTGAGGTCGTCGACGGTGTTGATCTCCTTGCGGAACCAGCCGCCCATCTGACACCCGGTGTTACCGGCGAGCAGCGAGGTGACGTTGTAGCTTTTGTAAAACTCGTTGAGGATTTCCTTGCCGCCACCCAGCATGTACCAGGCCTGGTTGAGGCGCATGTTGGGCCCGAACGGCACCGATGAGCCGAAGGTGAAAGTCGGGTCCTTGCCGAAATAATAGTAGGACGCGGTGTGACCGAGTTCGACGGTGCCGTTCTGCACGGCGTCGAGCACCTGCAGGCCCGGAACGATTTCGCCGGCGGCAAAAGTCTGGATCTGGAATTTGTTGTCGGTGGCTTCAGCGACCGCCTTGGCCATCTGCTCGGCGCCGCCATGCAGCGTGTCGAGCGATTTCGGCCAGCTTGTCGTCATCCGCCATTTGAGCTCCGGCATCGATTGCGCGATCGCCGGCGCGGCCATGGTCGCAGCACCGGCCACGCCTATGCCGGTGACCTTGATAAAGTCTCGTCGTTTCATTTCGTCCCTCCCCTTGGATGTTGCGATGTGTGTCCGCCTTCGTGTCGAGGCTTGGCTTGAGCATGGAACATCCGGTTTGGAATTTCCATGCGGAACTGGGGATACCGCAACGCAAAAAGCCCGGCCTCCTCACGGAGACCAGGCTTTATCTGCACCTTAAAGGAGGATCAGCCGCGGGTGCGCGAGCGGATCATGAAGCTGTCGAAGGTATATTCGGCAACCTGCCACCACAGATACTGGTCGGAGCGGTAGGCCTGCATCGCGTCGATGGATTTCTTGAAGTCGGGATTTTTCGCGGAAATCTCTCCCCACAATTCGTTGGTCGCCTTCAGACAGGCTTCCAGCACTTCATTGGTGAAGGGACGAAGCTGCGTGCCGCCGGCGACCAGACGCTTCAATGCCGACGGGTTCTGCATGTCGTAGCGCGCCGCCATCCAGGTATTGGCATTGGCGGTCGCGTTGGTGATGATGGCCTGGTAGTTCTTCGGCAGCGAATTCCACTTCTCGAGATTGCAGAAGGCGTGCACGGTCGGCCCGCCCTCCCAGAAGCCGGGGTAATAGTAATACTTGGCGACCTTCTGGAAACCGAGCTTCTCGTCATCATAGGGTCCGACCCATTCGGCCGCGTCGATGGTGCCCTTTTCCAGCGCCGGGTAGATGTCGCCGCCGGCAAGCTGCTGCGGCACCACGCCGACCTTTTGCAGGACCTGCCCCGCGATGCCGCCGATCCGGAACTTCAGTCCGGAGAGATCGGCAACGGTCTTGATCTCCTTGCGAAACCAGCCGCCCATCTGGGTGCCGGTGTTGCCGCAGGGGAAACCGATCACGCCGAATTTCTTGAAGAACTCGTTGCCGAGTTCCATGCCGCCGCCCTGATACCACCAGGAATTCTGCATGCGGGCATTGAGACCGAACGGTACCGAAGCATAGATCGCGAAGGTCGGATCCTTGCCGACGTAATAATACGAGACGGTGTGGCTCATCTCGATGGTGCCGTTGGAGGTCGCATCGAGCGCCTGCAGACCCGGAACGATTTCACCGGCGGAGAACACCTGAATCTGAAACTTGTTGTCGGTCATTTCGGCGACGTATTTCGAAAACTCCACGGCGCCGCCGTAGATGGTGTCGAGCGACTTCGGAAAACTTGAAGTCATGCGCCATTTGATCTCGGGCGAGGATTGCGCGATCGCCGGCGAGGCAACCGCGGTGGCGGCGGCACCTACCGCGGAAACTTTCAAAAAATCACGACGCTTCATTAAGACATCTCCTTGTAGGGGGCGTTCCCATATTCCTGGAGCAGTTCTGTCGGAGTGGCGATTTCGCGTGGCCGCAGGCGCTCTGGCGGGGGGCTTTAACACGTAAGTCCGGCCGCGAAAACGCGACGAAGGCATGACAGCACTGTTTAAACGAAAGTCGCATACGGCACGGAAGAAGGCTCAGGCCGCGGCGATGACGCCCTGCAGCTGATCGCGGACCTTGGCGCCGATGGCGCGATAGATCGCCGCATACGGTCCGTCCGGTTCACTCTCCACCACCGGCGTGCCCGAATCCGACATGGCGCGAATCGACATGTGCAGCGGAATTTCGCCCAAAAACGGCACCCCGAGCCGCTCCGCCTCGTGCCGCGCGCCGCCGTGACCGAAGATGTCCGATCGCGTGCCGCAATGCGGGCACTGGAAATAGCTCATGTTTTCGACAATGCCGAGCACGGGAACATTGACCTTCTTGAACATGGCGAGCCCGCGCCGCGCGTCGATCAGCGAAAGGTCCTGCGGCGTCGAAATAATCACCGCGCCCTTGAGCGGCACATTCTGCGCCAGCGTCAGTTGCGCGTCGCCGGTGCCGGGAGGCATGTCGACCACGAGAATATCTAGCGTGCCCCACGCGACATCGCGCAGCATCTGGGTGATCGCCGACATCACCATCGGCCCGCGCCAGATCATCGCGGTGTCCTCCTCGACCAGAAAACCGATCGACATGATCGCGAGGCCGAAGCGCTGGATCGGAATCATCTTCTTGTTGTCGTTCAATAGCGGCTTCTCGCGAATGCCGGTCAGCCTCGGCACCGACGGACCGTAGATATCGGCATCGAGCAGGCCGACGCGCAAACCGAGATCGCGAAGGCCCAGTGCCAGATTGAGCGCGGTCGTCGACTTCCCGACACCGCCCTTGCCCGAGGCCACCGCAATGACCGCGGCAATGCCGGGAATTTCCGACTGCTTCGACATCGGCGATGCCGGACTCTGCGGCGGCCGGTGCGATGAGATCGGCGCCACGCCGTGGGCGTGGCGATGCGGCGGCGGTGGCGGTGCCGCGACGCCGGCCTTGCGTTCAGCTGTGAGCGCGATCATGGCGACGGTGACACCCGGAATGGCGCGCACGGCCGCCTCGGCCTCGGCGCGAACGCTTTCCCACGCGCGGGCCTCGTCGGCATCGACGTTGATCGAGAAGAACACCTTGCCGTCGTTGGCCATGATCGCCGACAGCACATTGGCATTGGTCAAGGCGACGCCGCGTGGCGACTTCACCCTGACCAGAGCATCGAGAACCTGTTGCTGCGTCACGCTCACGGCGTATCTCCTGGCATCCTGGTCTGCCGGCGACACATAGAGCGATCCTGCAGGAAAGGATACCACTCTTGCGCCGCATCAGACCCGCGCGGCAGGACGACGTATCGGCCTTGAAATATCGATCGTCGAAGCCTTAATCCCGGCACGAAACCCCGCCTGCCCGCCAAGGGAGCCGTTGCCCTTCAGGCTGCAGGGTTTATTGTGCGGCCTCCACCTCTTCAGCGGAACCTGCTTCGGAGCCCGAACTAGTCCACCGCCCTCTTCAGAACACGGTCCGGCCAATCCAACGCCGGCGAAACCCCAAGGTTGCAAACATGGCTAAAGTTGCTTTTCTCGGTCTCGGCGTGATGGGTTTTCCCATGGCAGGACATCTGGTGAAAAAAGGTGGCCACGAGGTGACGGTGTACAACCGGACCGCGGCGAAGGCCAAGGAATGGGCCGACAAGTTCGGCGGGCGCACCGCGGCAACCCCGAAAGCCGCGGCCGAAGGCCAGGATTTCGTGATGTGCTGTGTCGGCAACGACAATGATCTGCGCGCCGTCACCCTTGGCGCCGATGGCGCCTTCGCGGGCGTCAAAAAGGGCGCGACCTTCGTCGATCACACCACCGCATCCGCCGAGATCGCGCGCGAGCTCGACGCCGAGGCGAGCAAGCGTGGTTTCAAATTCGTCGATGCGCCGGTATCCGGCGGCCAGGCCGGCGCCGAAAACGGGGTGTTGACGGTCATGTGCGGCGGCGGTGAAGAGGCCTACGCGGCGGCCGAGCCGGTGATCGCGGCCTATGCCCGGATGTGCCAGCGGCTCGGCCCCGCAGGCTCGGGCCAACTGACCAAGATGGTCAACCAGATCTGCATTGCGGGCCTGGTCGAAGGCCTGTCGGAGGGAATTCATTTCGCCAAGAAGTCGGGCCTCGACGTCGAGGCGGTGATCGCGGTGATCTCGAAAGGCGCGGCGCAGTCCTGGCAGATGGAGAACCGCTACAAGACCATGAACGAGGGCAAATTCGACTTCGGCTTTGCGGTGGAATGGATGCGTAAGGACCTCTCGATTTGCCTGGCTGAATCCCGCCGCAACGGCGCCAGCCTTCCCGTCACCGCGCTGGTCGACGCGTTCTATGCGGAGGTCGAAAAGATGGGCGGCAAGCGCTGGGACACCTCCAGCCTGCTGGCGCGGCTGGAGCGCTGAGTGGTTGAGGCCGGCTGAAAGTGTGCGCCAAGCACACTTTCTCGCTCGGCCTTGAGACCATCATCTCCAAAATGCGGGGTGCGTCGCGAGTCCGGCACAGGGCATTGAATGCCGTGCGAAATTGTCGAGGAGGCCAATCGGGCTTGCTCCAGAATGGCGATACGGGTGCGATATTTCCGCAACACATGCCCGGCAAAGTACAACCCTGAGCCGAGTTATCCTGTCGCACCCGCCAATTCCGTGCCACAAGCAGCCGGCGCTTTTTTGATCAAGCTGGGAACTGGGAATGCTTCGTTTTGCCGTTGTCGGGGCTGGACTACTTTCGATTGCCGGATTTACAGGCACCGCATCTGCCGCTGATCTCGCTGCGCGGACTTACACCAAAGCACCCGCTTTCGTCGCGCCCGTCTACGACTGGAGCGGCCTCTATTTGGGTCTCAACGGCGGCGGCGCATCGAGCCACGACTGCCTAACCATCACCAGCGTCGCAGGCGGTGCGATTACGCCGAATTCGGAGGGCTGTCACAACGCGACGGGCGGCGTGGCCGGCGGCCAGATCGGTTATCGCTGGCAGACCGCCAATTGGATGTTCGGCGTGGAAGCCCAGGGTGATTGGGCCGACCTGAAGGGATCCAATGCGAGCCTGACGGCGCTGATTCCCTACACCAACCAGACCAAGGTCGACGGCATCGGCCTCTTCACCGGTCAGGTTGGCTACGCCTGGAACAACGTTCTGCTGTACGTGAAGGGCGGCGCCGCGGTCACCGACAACAAATACACGAGCTTCTTCACCGCAACCGGTGTCCCGTTTAATCAGGCGACCGACACCCGCTGGGGTGGTACGGTCGGAACGGGTGTTGAAGTCAGCTTTGCGCCCAACTGGTCCGTAGCCGCCGAATACGACCACCTGTTCATGGGCAACCCCAATGTGACGTTCCCGGCAACGAATACGGCCGTCACGCGCAGCGACAACATCCGTCAGGACGTCGACATGGGAACGGTCCGGCTGAACTACCGCTTTGGTGGTCCCGTCATCGCAAAATACTGAGCACCAGGTACTGATCCTGGTCCCGAGAAGGAAAAAGCCCCGGACGAAGGTCCGGGGCTTTCTTGTAACCTCAATCGGCGCCCCGAAACGAAATCGCTTTCGCTGCATGACTGCGGCATCCGTAGGGGTCGACCGTTCACCCTTCGAGCCCGGTGGAAAGAGGTTAATTTAACCTCCCATTAACGTGATTCTTTAGCCCTTTAAGGCAGCTCTTAATGATTTAGCGCCAGAGATAGACGATGCAAAAGCCCGTGCGATCAGCGGGCAGGATTTGTGTTGTTTGATGAGTAAACCCGCCGAAAAGCCTGAAGTTGTCCAGCTTCCGGCCGAGACGCCGATTGCAGTGCCGCTCAACACCCGCCGTGCAGCCGCGCAGCGGGTGCGCGAGGCCCGCGACCGGTTAACGTCGACCAGTGGAACCCGCCCCGCTTTCGATCGCGAACTGCTCCGGCAGTATGCCCAAACGCGGATCTCGGCATCGTATGTCGTGATGCTACTGGTGGTGGCGATCGGCCTTTTGTTCGGCCTCTGCATGCAGCCGACTTCGGCTGCAGCGTGGACCTCCGGCATGCTCTGCATTCATGCCGGCATTATCCGCTATTGCAGCAGGTTCCTCGCCGAGCCGGCTTCGTTGACCTCAACCCGCAGGTGGCGGACGCGATTTGTACTGCTCGATCTGATCTACGGCCTGTGCTGGACGGCGATCCTGATCCATCCCGCCGGCCTCGATACGGTCTCGAACACGCTGATGATGTTCCTGATGCTGCTGGTGATCGCGGTATCGAGCATGCTGGCGGCCAGCCTTCCGATCGCCGCACTGGCGACAACCGCACCGGTCACCGCGGCGATTGCACTGAATTTCATGCTGGGCGGCACCTTCGACAATTATGTCCTCGCGGTGCTCGCGCTCGCCGCGGAGGGCTATTTCGCGCTGCTCGCCCATCGCCTGCATTCGACAACGCTGGCGACGCTGGAGGCCCGCGCCGAGAAAGATGCGCTGATCGGCGAACTCGAGCAGGCGAAATCGATATCGGACGAAGCGCGTCATCGCGCGGAATCGGCCAACGTCGCAAAATCGCGTTTTCTGGCGCAGATGAGTCACGAATTGCGCACGCCGCTGAACGCGATCCTCGGATTTTCCGAGGTGATGAAGAGTGAAATCTTCGGCGCTCACGCGGTGCCGGTCTACAAGGAATATTCCGCCGATATTCACAATTCCGGCGTACATCTGCTTAACCTGATCAACGAAATTCTCGACCTGTCGCGGATCGAAGCCGGAAGGTATGAGCTCAACGAAGAGGCGGTGTCGCTGGTGCATGTCGTCGCCGACTGCCATCATTTGCTGAAGCTGCGCGCCTCAAGCCGCGGCATCACCATTCACGAAGTGTTCGAGCACGGCATGCCCAGGGTCTGGGGCGATGAGCGCGCCACACGCCAGGTCGTGCTCAATCTGTTGTCGAACTCGATCAAGTTCACCCCGCAGGGCGGGGAGATCTGGCTGAAAGTCGGCTGGACCGCGTCCGGCGGACAATATCTCAGCGTCAAGGATACCGGCTCCGGCATTGCGGAGGATGAAATCCCGATCGTGCTCGCATCGTTCGGTCAGGGCTCCAATTCGATCAAATCCGCCGAGCAGGGTGCGGGCCTCGGCCTGCCGATTGCAAAAAGCCTGATCGACATGCACGGCGGCACATTCACGCTGAAATCGAAGCTTCGCATCGGCACCGAAGTCATCGTCACCTTCCCGCCGGAGCGCGTGATGTCGGCGCTGGCGCCGATGGCCGAAGAAGCTCCGCCGCTGCAACCGGAAGCCGCTGCCGCTGTAACAGATGAAAAACGACGCGCCCGCAACAAGCCGATCATGAGCGCCGGCACCGGGCTGTAACCGGCGCGCTTGCGCAAACCGCCGAATACGTTTCACTATCCCATCATGAGCATAGAAACGCCGTGCATCGCAGTCTGTATGATCGATCCCAAAACCAGCCTTTGTTTCGGCTGCGGCCGCACGCTTCCGGAGATCGCCCGATGGGGCCGGATGAACCGCGCCGAGCGGCTGGCCGTGATGGCGCTGTTGCCGGTGCGCATGAAGGAAGCCGGACTGCCGGAACTGGCGGCTGCCGCAAAACCGGACTGACCCACCGCACCATCCGCACGAGGGCTTCGCTGTGAGCCGCGTTCTGCTCGTTCTCCTCGTGCTGGCGGCGACGGCCGGCGCCGTGGTCGCCTACGGCGATCCGGAACGAATCGCGCGGGCCAGCGACACGGTCTTGGAGATGCTGCGCAAAAGGGCCGAGACGCCGGCCCGCGCGGTGCAGATCTCACGCGGGCAGACCGGCGAATTCGCGCTGCAGGCCAAAATCAACGGCGTCAACGCTCCGATGGTCGTCGACACCGGCGCGACCTCGGTGGTGCTGACCTACGAGACCGCCAAGGCGGCCGGATTGCCGCTGGAGCTGCTCGAATATGACGTCGACGTCGAGACCGCCGGCGGACACACCAAAGCGGCCCGTCTGACGCTCGATCGCCTGGCCATCGGCAAGCTCGTCGAGCGTTCGGTGCCGGCGCTGGTGGTGCCGCACGGACAGATGAAAACCAATCTGCTCGGCATGAGCTTTCTGGATCGGCTGGAAAGCTGGGAAGTGCACGCCGACCGGCTGATGCTGCACGGTTATCCGTAGCCTCACGCCGCCATCGAGGCCGGCGCACGATCCTCGACCAGCGCCATCGCATCGCGCAGGACATTCACGCCCGCTCCGGGCCTGACGCCGTTCTCGGCGAGGTGGCGGCGGAAGGCGCGTGCGCCCGGCACGCCATGAAACGCGCCGACGAAATGCCTCGTCATCGAATGCAGGCGGACACCTTGCGCGAGTTGGTCTTCAATATAAGGGACCATGGCCTCGAACACGTCCTTCATGCCTGCGTGCGGCGCTGCCTCGCCGAACAGCTCGGGATCGGCCGCCAGCAATCGCCATGGTTCCTGATAGGCCGCGCGCCCCAGCATCACGCCGTCGACATGAAGAAGATGCGCCTTGGCCTCGCCGAGGCTTGCGATGCCGCCATTGATGATGATGGGCACATCCGGCAGCGCGGCCTTCAGCCGGTAGACCCTGTCGTAGTCGAGCGGCGGGATGTCGCGGTTTTGCTTCGGCGACAATCCATTGAGCCAGGCCTTGCGCGCATGAACGATCAGCGCGTCGGCGCCGGCGGCGACCACGCCGCACGCCAACGCATCCAGCGCAATTTCCGGATCCTGATCGTCGATGCCGATCCGGCACTTCACCGTGACCGGGATTTTGACCGCGCGCTTCATGGCATCGATGCAGGCGGCGACCAGCGCCGGCTCCGCCATCAGGCAGGCGCCGAAGCGGCCGTCCTTCACCCGATCCGACGGGCAACCGACATTGAGGTTGATCTCGTCGTAGCCGAAATCCTCGCCGATTTTGGCTGCGGTCGCGAGATCCTGGGGATCGGAGCCGCCGAGTTGCAGCGCCACCGGCTGCTCGCTTGCATCGAAGCCGAGCAACCGCGCACGATCGCCATGAATGATGGCGCCCGTCGTCAGCATCTCCGTGTAAAGCCGGGCGCGCCGCGTCATCAGGCGGTGGAACACGCGGCAATGCCGGTCGGTCCAGTCCATCATCGGGGCTGCAGAGAATCTGAAGCGGCCTGAATCCAATGCTTTTTCTGCTTTCTCAATCACTTACGCCTATTCCCAACGCTGCGCGTTTCCGGGGGATGGGTTGCCTTTTGGGGGGCATTTTCTGCTTATTTTGGTACAAAGTACCAAACAGAAAGGCCTTGTACCAAAATGGGCAGCATCTTGAAGCGCCCCCGTGCTGACGGGACCATGGCATATCTGGCGAAGGTTGCCATCATGAAGGACGGCGAGCCCTTCCGTGAGAGCAGGACCTTTGACCGCCGCCCGGCGGCGACGGCGTGGATCGAGAAGCGAGAGAAGGAGCTTGCGGTCCCCGGAGCGATTTGAGCGGGCCAAGGCCGCTCAGAACGACCCGCCTCTGTCAGCCGCGATCGACCGCTACATTGACGAATCCGAAAAAGCCATGGGCAAAACCAAGGCCCAGGTTCTGCGGACCATCAAGACCTATGAAATCGCGGAGAAGAAGTGCTCTGCGGTCAACTCCGAAGTATATGTGCTTTTGCCAAGTCGCTGGATTGCGCCCCGCAAACGCGAGGAAACTATCTATCGCATCTGTCGTCCATTTTCACCGTCGCGAGGCCGATGTGGAAATACCCGCTTGACCGCCAGGCGATGGACGACGCGCTGAACGTCCTGCGCAAAATGGGGATCATCTCAAAGAGCGACGAGCGCGACCGGCGCCCGACCCTGGACGAGATCGACAAGTTCATGATCCATTTTGGGGTGGTTAAGAAGCGTCGGCCCGGCTCGATCCCAATGCAAAAGATCATCGCTTTCGCGATCTTCTCGACGCGCCGGCAGGAAGAAATCAGTCGCATGGCGCGCGTCGATCTAGAGCCCGGGAGGATCTTGGTGCGGGACATGAAGCACCCCGGCGAGAAGGCCGGCAACGATACGTGGTGCGACCTGGTGCCGGAGGCCGAGCGGATTATCCAATCGATGCCAGAAGTCGCGCCTGAGATTTTTCCGGCCTCAGCGGACGCAATCTCCGCAGCATTCACGCGGGCCTGCAAGTTGCTCGGAATCGATGACCTTCACTTTCACGACCTGCGCCACGACGGCATTTCCTGACTTTTTGAGATGGGTTGGACCATCCCCCACGCCGCCGCGGTCTCGGGTCATCGCTCATGGTCGTCGCTCAAGCGATACACCCGCCTCCGGCAGACCGGGGACAAGTACGCGAACTGGAAATGGCTTAAGATAGCGGAGAACCCCTACGCGGCCAGAGAAACACACCGGCAATAGCGTCTTCGACCGAAACCGTTGTTACCGAGGTGACCCTAACCTGACCCGCAGGCTGGGCAAGCCTCGCGCGCGCTGCGGGCGTGACAATTCCCGTGGGCGCCGTTCGCAGCGGCGTCGTGTTCAACCGATCAAGGAGACCAAAGACCATGAAGGGGAAAACTAAACGGGCCCGCCGGCGCTGATACGCCGAACGGGCCCGTAAAAAGTGACAACCCCGTCGAGAGTTATCTCGCTGAGATAAGCGCAACGCCTTACTCGGTCAAGCTACGGACAGAGCAGAAACGCATCGTTTGCGTTCTTCAGCGGAAGGCTCGGCCGCGCGTTCCAAGAACTGGCCTACGTGCGCATCTGCAGTCGCATCGATGTCGCACGTCTTCCCAGGGCCGGTGGTGATATGGACCCACCACGCCGCCAAACCGCCGGCCCAGTCCGGAACAAACGGCCGCACGCCACGAAGAGATTGATCGGGATCACTATCGGCAACGCAAGCGCGCTGCCAATGGGAAGCCGAGGCTTGATAACCGACTTGCTCATCTACGCTTGCGAGAGCTCCAACAAATCTTCCGGCACTTGCACGGCCTCACCTACCCCAACGATAGTCGCGGGCGCGATGTGATCCTCGCCGGCAAGAAGCCGGCTAGGCAGATTGAGCTTTTGGCACCGTGGCTCACAAACGATGAGGCCGATCACCTAGTCGGCCTAAGCGACAAGCATCCTGACCCAAATTTGGAGGAGGGGTGGCCTACGCACGCGTCCTTACCTTGGGCGCAGGCGATGCGGATTAACGACGGCGTCATCCGCCGACCTATCGCGGACGAAGGGCAAGTCAGCTGTCGCAAACCCGCCCTACTTCATCATGCGGCCTTGGCGACTTTCTCCGGTCCGGCCTGCTCCATGGCGCGCATGTAGAGATCGAGCAAACTCTCGCGCTCGTCGCGCTCTTCCTCGTCCTGCTTTCGAAGTCTGACGATCTCTTTGAGGATCTTCACGTCAAACCCTTCGCCTTTGGCCTCCGCAAACACTTCCTTCTTTTGCTCGTTCAACTCCTGCAGTTCGGTGTCCAGATTTTCGATCCGTTCGACGAACGCGCAAATCTTGCCGCCGGGAATGGTGACGTCAGACATGGTGCCTCCCTGATAAATGGAAGCGCGAAAATGCCCGCAAAGAAATAACCAATGTGTTAACCCGGGAAGCCAAACCGAAAGGTGATTAACGGCCCTTAAACTGCAGTCGGACGTCCACCTTGGGTGTTCTCGAATACGGTCCCTCGTGCTTTCACGCCGTCGGCCAGCGTCGAGACGGTGGACGCGAGTGCAAGCAGATTGAGCGTCATCGAGATGACGACGGCGATCACTCCTAGTGGCACGGAACGCGTGTCGAGCAAATTGCGGACACCCGGTTCGGCGAGATCCGCGCTGATGTCCTGGGCCCACATCGCATTTGCATTCAGGGTGTTTCGATCGCGCCGTGAGCATGGAGCGCGAAGCCGGTCGCCCCGGCCAAGAGCGCCCATCTAAGCTAAAAGAGACGCAGCAGTCCAACAGCCCGAACAAAGTCACCGGATACACAAGCGGACTGAACGCAAAGGGTGCGACTTCCGCTTTGAACGGCCATCCGCTGTGGTCGACGCGCAGCACATGGTCGACGTGGTGCACGGCGACCGGGACGGCAACGGGCAGAATACCCGTCCTCCGGCTCAATTCCAAAGGGGCACAAGCGCACAACCAGAAAGCCGGTACTTGGTCCCAGCGAGCTGCCTCGCCGAGTATTCGCGGGAGCCGAAAAGCCCGTGGCCTTTTATAGCTCCGGGTCACCCAAAAGCGCACAGTGAGGGCAATAACGGTCAGCCGCCTTGCGGAGTTGGCGTCCAAATTCTTTCCGAAGAGCTTCTCCCTCCCACGTCGTGCCATCGCTTTTGACGAGCTTTCTGGCACGCGCAAAGGCATGGCTTTCAGCCGCGTCGTCACCGGTGCGGATCGTTAGATCCAAGTGGAAAGGGCATACTGCTATGGCATGGGTCGTTTCTAGCGCATAGTGCACGGCTGAACCCAGATCATCCGCGTAGCTGGTTATGGACATGTGAGCCTCCTGCTCGGACGAAGCGGGGCTCGGAGCGGCTAGGAGCCCGAGCCCCATAACCTCAACAGCCTTGGAAAAGCAGGTTGTTCGGTTACACCGCTTGTCTAGCGCGACCGGCAAACGGGCTTTTGATGTAGCGCAAAGGAACTCAGCTCTTGGTCAGAGAACTGGGGAAACGGCTGGAAGGTATGCCAGCCTAAAGTGTGTCAGGCATCGGCGGCCTGCTAAGAATTTTCTCGCTACTCGCGACAACTCGATGCGGTTGTGTGGCTCGCACCGTCTCTAGTCAAATCCGCAAGCAGCTAAGTCAAAGCTCACAAAGCCGCTTATGAAGTTCAAAGACCACATGGGTTGAACCGAAGTTCTACGCTGACGTCGATTTCGCGCTTAGGATAGGGACTGATCTTCTTCCGCAATGCAAACAGCCCTACGACAACAACTGTGCATGTTTCGCAACTGCCTCACGGACGCAATCCAGCAGATAGCTTCCTAGTCCCGGTTTCTCGACGACCAAAACTGCAGCTGCCGCCGCTCGGTCGCGCACATATTTGGTGAGATTGCCTGTGATGAGAATAGCGGGGATCGAAACTCCACGACCGCGTAGCGCGCTGACCAGTTCCAGTCCGTTCATTGCGGGCATGTGGTAGTCAACGACCAGACACCCAGTCGCCGGTAGGCTCGCATCGTTGAGCAACTCGTGGCCATTGGAAAAGGCGCGTACCACGAAGCCCTCACCCTCCATCAAGTTTCTGAGGGAATTTCGCACGGCCTCGTCGTCATCAACGAGGAGGATAACTTGCTTGGCGAGCACCGGCGCAGGTTGTGTCATCATCAAATCGCTTTCGCTGATCGGCGGAAACAGGACTGTTCCGCACTTCAAATCACGAAAGCTCGGCTGTCTATTTGATCCATGATAAAGACCAGCACCGTAAGATTACGGGGGACTTACGCCGACCAAGGAAGTGGGAGCATCCAAAGCCTTTAGTTTTTATCTACATGAGAATGGTTTTGCGCTGCGAAAGGCATGGATTGGGCTGCAGCCAAACGGCGTTTGATGTAGCGAACGAGAACCGGTCTGCGATGTATGGCGGTCAGGCCGAAGTCCGCAGTGAGTCAAAAACGGAAGTGACCCTGCTTCCTTGGCAAGTCCGTTCTACCCTCAGGAGCAGACGTCATCAGACCACCCGGGCGTGTCCGAAAAGTGCCCAGGAACAGACATAGCGTCGCGCCCATGCTGCGGGTTGTTGTTCAAGGATGTCGATGGCGTGGCGGATCGAACGGCTTTTAGCAGGCCGCGCGGTATCCACTGGGGAGTTAGAGCTAACGGAGGCAGCTTTACTCTGGCGGCCTTAGTTGGCTTTTGAGCCAGCCCGCTTTGTTCTCGGTTTCACTGATTCCTCCGCCAGCGCCTTGTAAGCGAGTTCGCACTTAGGACATTCAAATGTCCTCAAATCGGGACCCGCACAGCTGGGCTCGACACCGACCAGCATCATGCGAATCTCACACTTGGGGCACGGAGGCCGCTCGATGATGCCAAGGGAATGAGATTCGGGCATGTGATGCACTCCCTTGGATCAGGCTGGACTGCAACAAAACTCTCCGTCACCGATAAAACGGGTGGCCACGTACGAAGATTGTCACCTGAGTGCTTGGCTGGTTTTGACCTATGTCAGGAATGGCGCGATATTGCGATGATCATGACGGAGTTAC
This sequence comes from uncultured Alphaproteobacteria bacterium, assembly GCA_963761895.1. GTDB lineage: Bacteria > Pseudomonadota > Alphaproteobacteria > Rhizobiales > Xanthobacteraceae > Bradyrhizobium. The sequence continues at coordinate 1,516,931 of CAVXIL010000003.1, read as the reverse complement.
TCCCGATATGTTTGAGATGGCCAGTGCGTGAGGCGGAGCTTTGTTAGCCGCGTCTGCCGGTCACACTTGGCAAGAGGTCGCTGCTAGTTTAATCCCGAACGGTATTGCAGTTCGCGCACACTGCGATTTCCGTTCCGGGTCAAGTCCGAAAGGTGCCATGGTTCACTCCAAGGTCTGCAAAGCAGCGCCCAAGGACATCAATGGGCGGCTTACAATCGGTTTTCCATTTCGGATTTGGCGCGATGTGTGCTGGCACCTGTACAGGCGCTTTGCCATTAGCCTCAGGCTCTGCTTGATTGACTGGCAACCTGTCACTCTTAACCGTCCGATTCACGATCTGACGATTAATTATTGCAACTTTGGTGCTGGTATCCGACTGGAAACCTGCCGCTGTACCCGACGAGGGAATGACTTGGTGCACCGCTAGTGAACTACTAATGCCCACGAGATAGGTAAGTGAATGCAACGTGAGTGTCTTGATAAGCATAATGCTACCTCGCCTCAAGGAGGACATTCCGCACTTGCGTTTGTGCCACCTGTACAGGCTTGGTTCGCGACAAAGCTGATCTAAATCAAATCCGGGTCGGAGCGCCCGCTAGAAACGACTTCGTGCGAAGTCGTGAGGACCGGCCAATGTCGCAGTTGGTAGAGATCCTATGCAGGCGCGGCGGGCTGGGTGATACCGTTTCGGTGTAACCCCCACCACCAAGGCATAGGAGAGCCTGATGACGGTCCGCACAGTAAGCAACCTACCCGCCGCACTGCATGTTGAGATGGCGCGGTGTCTGTTTGCAATCGAATTGAGCAAGCAGAGCTGGGTTATTGGATTCATTACGCCGCTTTCCGCGAAGATCAGCCGCCGCATCTTGAGTGGATGCGATTGGAAAGGTCTACTCGATTTGATCGAGGAGGTGCGAGCACGTGTCAGCCGAGAGACGGGTCGGGCGGTGGATGTGCTCTCGTGCTACGAGGCCGGTTATGACGGTTTCTGGTTACACCGGCTACTCGAAGCGCATGGCATACGCAATTATGTTATTGATCCGGCAAGCCTGCAGGTGGACCGGCGGGCGCGACGAGTAAAGACAGATCGGATCGACGCTGAGCGGTTGTTGCGATCGCTAATGGCTTATCTACGCGGGGAGCCGAAGGTGTGGAGCGTGGTGCGGGTGCCCAGCGTTGCCGAAGAAGACGCGCGGCGGCTGCATCGTGAGCGTGACCGTTTGGTCTCGGAACGCGTTCAACACGTCAACCGCATTAAAGGGCTTTGCGCACTTCATGGCATCTACGATTACCAGCCGTTGCGCCCGCAAGCGATGGCGCGCCTGGAGCAGTTACGCACAGTACAAGGCATCTCACTTCCGCCCCGGCTAAAATCTGAGATCAAGCGAGAATTGCAACGGCTGGAGCTGGTGGTCGAGATGATCGCCACTCTTGAGGCGGAGCGCGACGCGATTGTTGAGGATGAAGCATCAACGCATGTCAACGCCAAGAAAATCCAAAATCTCCATCAGCTCAAGGCGATCGGCCCGGAGTTTGCCGCGGTGCTGGTTGGCGAGATATTCCATCGTGACTTCAACAATCGCCGCCAACTCGCGAGTTATGTCGGCTACGCGCCGAGCCCGTTTCAGAGCGGAAACGTGGCCCATGATCAAGGGATCAGCAAGGCCGGCAACCGCAAGGGGCGAACCACCGGGATCGAACTCGCCTGGCTGTGGTTGCGCTATCAGCCCGACAGCGATTTGAGCGTCTGGTTCCGGGCGCGTGTCGGTACCACGAAGGGCCGCATCCGCCGCATCGCCATCGTGGCGTTGGCACGCAAGCTGCTGGTGGCGCTTTGGCGTTATCTTGAAACTGGCCTAGTGCCGCGAGGTGCCATCCTCAAAGGGTGACAAACGAAGATCAAACACCGATAAAAGGAGCTTATGAATCCAAGGTGGATGTGTGGCCGGATCTCGACATGGCTGAAAGACGCCGCGGTAGAGAATGGTCCCATCCCCCTTGGAGCCCGCGCCCTCGCAACGCGCATGAGGGACCTTGGGACGGGTTGTACCCGGCCGGATATAAGTTGGTGCGGCGAGCGCCGCACGCACGCAAAGGGCTCGCCTTGGATCAGAACGAAGCTCAAACAAATGAGGAGCGACAAAGTACAAATATTTGGCAATCTCTTCGATGATGTTACGGATTTAGGCGCACCCTCAAGTCCTGCGCCTTCGGCGCACCGCTTCGCGGCTGCGGGACTTGACCGCGCGCCTAAATCCGTAACCAGGAGCTATCAAGATCGCTAAACCACCGAAATATTCCTTGACAGCGGCGCCCTCATATAAGTCGAGGATGGGCGCGGTAGCTTGAGCCATTCGGCAACGCTCCGTTTCCCATCCCCGCTCATCGAACCGGACGTGCCCGATTAAGGCATCCGGCTCTCCGACTGGCTTCACCGTGAGGCACACGGAGAGCAAACTAACCGCACGCGGCTTCGGCGCGGTGAGTAACTCCCCTTCGTCCCTCGACACAGCAATCTCCGGCGGCGCCTGTCATTGATGGTGTTTGCAGGCTCATCGCCAATCACCACGACCTCGCCATCTTCGAAAGCGCACCAGAAGTCGGGGCCCTTTCCTCAGCCAGCATTACCCGGCTTCGACGGTCATACGACCCCGTCCGACTCCCGCCATGGCCGCCGCCTTTCGCGACGTTGAGGCCGCTACCCTCGCCCTTGACGGGTCTCCCCCGATTACCCGAACCACCTTTCCGACGTGCCGTGCCCCCTACCCCGGCGCATCGAGCGGGTGCGCGCGTCGATTGCTTCCCCGCTCATACTGCCTTCCCCAAATGGCAGGAGGGTCGGCATCCGCATTGTCACTTTCGAGATGCTATGGGGCAGACCGCGGCGAGACTCTACCATCGTCACTTAAGGCAACGTCGATGGAGCATCCCATGTCACAACTCAACGACTTAAGCAGGTCCCTCACTTCCCTGGAGCAAGACAACGCGATCATTGCGGTAATCGAGATGAGTCAATCGAGCTGGCTCGTCGCCGGCATCGTTCCAGGCATAGAGCGCCATCCGCTGAAAAAGCTTGAACCGAACGAGGGGGAGTTGCTCCGTTTACTGATGCGCTGGCGTGCGGAGGCAACCAAAATGGGCTGCACTATCACGCGCATTGCCGTCGCGTATGAGGCTGGCCGCGACGGATTTTGGCTGGCGCGCTGGCTACGGGCGCACGACATCGAAACCTACGTCATCCACCCGACGAGTGTCGCTGTATCGCGCGAGCATCGCCGCGCGAAAACAGATCGAACTCGACACTCGATTGCTCAAACGCGTCTTCATCGGCTGGCTGCGTGGTGAACCAGATCACTGCCACATGGTGGCGATTCCGACGCTGGCGGAGGAGGATGCGAAGCGCCCGAACCGTGAGCGCGAGGGACTCGTTCGTGAGCGTACGCGCATTGTAAACCGGATGAAGTGTTGTCTGGCCCGCTTCGGTGTTCGAAGCTTCAAGCCGACGTTGCGCAAGGCACCGGAACGTCTCGCAACGCTGGTCACGCCGGAGGGGGTTCCGCTCCCGGCAAATACACTTCTCGAACTTCGTCGAGACATGGCGCGACTGCGTTTTATCATGGACCAGATCAAGGAAGTTGAGGAGGCGCGTGCGCAACGCTTGGAACAGGCGCCTCAGGAAAAATCGCAAGCGATGGTCCGACTGCTCGCCCGTGTTGTTGGCGTTGGCATCGAAACGGCGGACATGCTGGTGCATGAGATCCTGTCGCGGAGTTTGCGGGATCGACGAGCTGTGGCGCGCTACGCTGGTCTCACCGGCGCGCCAGATGAGAGCGGCAGCAGACGGCAAGAGAAAGGACTTGCCAAGGCGGGCAACGCACGGGTACGCCGCGGAATGATTCAGTTGGCTTGGCGCTTTTTGCTCTTCCAGAAGGATAGTGCATTGGCCCAATGGTATCGTACACGGACTGAAAGTGCTGGCAAAAAGCGCAAGACAATGATCGTAGCTCTGGCCCGGAAATTGCTAATTGCTCTGTGGCGTCTGGTAACAATTGGCGAGGTTCCAGCTGGCTTCGTGTTGCGAGCCGCGTGATAGGAGAACTCAGACAAGATAAGCTCTCGGAGCCCGACGAGCAGAACCTCGTCAGCATCCGATGACGATCCGAGGTGGCGGTCGCCCGAAGCAGGCCATGGTGTTAACACCGGTTTCGAGAATGGGTCCGCCGCCGAGGAGCTTCGCCGCCGATGCGCATGACTGCATCATGGTCAGGTCTCTATGGACCTACCGAATACAAGGTTGCGGCGCGATGATTCGCGCCCCATGGCAAGCTCCCCTCTGATCGTCGTCCCGATCGCGTCAAGCGTGCCGTCGTGCTCGGAGCCGTCTAGGTATGGCCTGGCCAGGGCGGAGCATGCGGAAAGGTTGGTGCGACGGCCAACCTTGACGGCCCCTGCGCGCGCCGCCGTGAGCAAAGCGCGCGTGGGGACGAAGAAACGAGCTTTGAGATCGAACAAAGAAACCGATGAAGGAGAAAAGATGCGTTGTGCCGGCAAGACCTCTTGACATACCCCATACAAGGCCTGCTCGGGCTTCACTTTGTTACGGCCCATCGGATCGCTCAGCAGCCCAAGGCCGCCTTCGTCGCAGGGCTCCGACCCAGCCAGTTACCCGGCCGTGCCGCCTGCCAGCTTCCGGACCAATCGACAATTATCCGGGTGAGACCCTCCCTCACTGATAGTTCGCGCCCTCGGGGCGCACGGTCAATCTCGTCATTCTGACCTTGCCGTGATGACTTCCGGTCTTCCCCGACGAGCGGACATTCTCAGCGCCCGTCGGCATGTCTCAAAAGTGCCACAAGCAGATATTGAACGTGCAAGCAGTCCGGCTGGGCTTCGTCAAAATAGCTTTCAATCCACTCGCTGATACCTTTGGCGTTTGGCGGGTTGACGCCCCCACCAATGTCGCTCGCTGCAACTGTTGCGCACACCTAAACCGTTTGCATTGGCTGCCGTTCCATGAGCCTCTTGCGACGTGCCTTAGGACCGAAGGAATGCCGATGATGTCGCAAATGGCTGTATTGATGGATAAGATGCGGTCGGTTGAAGCCGAGATTGAGGCTGAACTGGCCAAACAGCGAGAGGCCCTGCGTTTTCACTTCGAAAATCGCCGGGTCGTGTTTGAAAAAGAAGTGTTGGAAATCCACCGCGCGATCAAGACAAGGGCATCGCGCTACTTCTTCCATGCCAATCCGCTTATCGTCCTAACGGCACCGGTAATTTATTCGCTGCTAATTCCAGTGGCGTTACTTGATGTTTTCGTCAGCGTATTCCAAGCTATATGCTTTCCTCTTTACAAGATACCAAAAGTCCGGCGTCGCGATTACCTAGTTTTTGACCGCCATCACCTTGCTTACCTCAACTTCATTGAGAAAATTAACTGCGCTTATTGCTCCTACGCGAACGGCGTGATCGCATTCGCTCGCGAAGTGGCAGCAAGAACCGAAGTCTATTGGTGCCCAATCAAACACGCGCGGCGCGTGCTTGGACCTCATCCATACTATCAGAACTTCGCCGACTTCGGCGACGCGGATGGCTTTCGCAAACAACTCAATCAAAACCCCGAAGGTGCGTGATTCGCTTCCGGCGAACGAGTGCACAAGCGGGGCGCGCTACTCACCGTGATCACTGCTGGCGCTCGTCGGCCTCAATACCGCGGGCGTGGGTCCAATCGCGTCACTTTGACCCTACGCCGATAACTTTCGATCTTCCCCCAAAAGCGGACCTTTTCAGAGTCCATCGGCATGTCTCAAACGCACAGTAGTGACCAACTGTGGAAATTGCTGGCGGTCCGGTTCGCGCCAATAGCAAACCTAGTTGCTGTTAAATCCAAACATCATTCGCGGGTGTGCGACTACCGCCCTCATGGCTCGTGTTGGGGGCCCCGCGCGGCTATGCGCCGGCGGGACCGCCGATCTGGTAACGGCTGCCTCCCAAGGCCGATACTAAAAAGCCGCCAATGAAGGTGGCATATAATCCACGCTCGGGCGAAACGCCCGAGGCGACGGCGATCGCCATCGACAGCGGGAGGGCCACGATCGCGACGGTAAGTGCCGCTAACATATCCCTGCGAAGGCAGCCGAGATTGTATCCATCGACCAGCACCGTGGCGATTTTCGGACGATAAATATGGGCGGTGGCGGAGCCATCAGGCATGGTGGGGAAACCGATCTGGATTGAGGACCATAGCTAACGATCGACCGCCACGCCAGTGCGTCGAGAATGCGTTTCCTTCGCGTTTTCCTTTTGATCGAGATCAAAAAGACGGCGGTGTCCGGATGCACAATACCTGTAGGTCCGGAAGCGCTGCGAGCCGGTCACGTCAAAGTCGAGTATCATGCAAAAATTTGCACTCAAGATGCTACTGACCAGCCTGACTGTTCGGCGAGGATCGAAGCGAATTGACGGCGCGCAACTCGCAGCGTCGCTCCTGACGCTGATCGTGATCGTTTTGGTCGGACTCTACGTTTGGTCACACGGTCAATACTGACGTTCAGGGTGCTTCTCCGGAACTGGTTCGTCATCCGCGATGGCGCGCCAGGCGGCGCCTTCGAGATCGTCGTATTGCCCGCTTTTGAGCGACCAGAGAAACCCGAGCAAACCGACAAGGCCGAGGCCAAGCGCCAAAGGCACGAGAATCACGAGCACTTCCATCACGATCTCCCATGCGCGACACGACGTGCGCGAAACGCGTTCAGCATGACCAGCAGCGAGGAGCCAGACATCGCCGCTGCCGCGATCAGAGGCGTTACAACTCCGCCGATGGCAATTGGGACCGCCAGCAGGTTGTAGCCGACCGCAAGCCAGAGGTTCTGTCGCATCAGCTGGAGCGCCTTGCGAGAAAAATCAATTGCGGCGACTACCGGGGCAAGCGGCTTGCCAAGGAAAACCAGATCGGCCGTGGCCTGACTGAGATGCGCAGCACTTATCGGGGACATCGAGACGTGGGCCGCAGCCAGTGACGGCGCGTCATTCAACCCGTCACCCACCATCATCACCTTGACGCCTTGGCCTTTCAGATCTTCAATGCGCGCGATCTTGTCGGCCGGCGTCACGCCGGCACGCCACTCATGGATCCCGAGCGCTCGCGCAGCCGCCAGAACCGCCGGCTCCCGGTCGCCCGAGAGAATCTCGACCGCGATGCCGCGCGCTTGCAGCGCGGAAACCACGGCTTGCGCGTCGGGGCGCACCCGCTGACGGACCGCGAACACATAACACGTACCGCCTCGCCTGAACGCAACGGCGGACACACCCGGATCGAGACTCACGATCTCATTGGCTAACTCGTCCGCTTTGCAGAACGACGGCCTGCCTAATCTGACCTCTTCCCCGTCGACGAAGCCGCGAACGCCCTGCCCCGGCTCCTCCACAATTCCGGCAAGCGGCGATTTGGCGTTCGAGGCACGCGACACCGCAGCGGCGGCCGGATGATGACTTGCAAGCGCCAGCCGTCCCGCGAGATCGAGCACGTCTTTGGGAACACTGCCGGAATTCACAACGTCGAGTTCCGGTAGCGTCAGCGTGCCGGTTTTGTCGAAGATGATACGGTCGACCTCGGCGAGCCGCTCAATGGAGTCGCCCGAGTTCAGTAAGACTCCAGCCCGAAACATCGCGCCGGACGCGACGGTCTGCACGGTGGGAATTGCGAGCCCCAGCGCGCAGGGGCAGGTGATGATCAGAACGGCGATCCCGGTGACGATGGCATCATGCCAGGTCGCGCCCATCAGAACCCAGCCGAGCATCGTCAGCAACGCGGTCGCGTGCACCACCGGCGCATAGAGCCTGGATGCCCGATCTGCGAGGCGGACATACCGGGAGCGAGCCTGCAAGGCATTGTCAAGCAATCGCGTGATTTCCGCCAACAGCGTGCCTTCCGACGCCGCAGAAACCCGAACGCGCAGCGTCCCAGAGATATTGAGCGAGCCGGCGTAGACAGCGGTGCCATGCTCCGCGGCCGCATACAGGGTTTCCCCCGTGATCAGGCTTTGGTCGATCTCGGATCGTCCTTCGATAACCGTGCCGTCGACTGCGCAACGGTCCCCCGGCCGTAGCAGAACGATATCGCCAGGCCGAATGGCGGCGACCGGCACCTCCGAAATTTCGTCGGCTCCGACGAACTTGGTTGCGGTCTCAGCCTTGAGCGCCGCCAAATTGCCCGCAACTGCGCGCGTTTTCAAACGCATGCTTTGGTCGAGATAGCGGCCCACCAGCAAAAACGTCAGCAACATGATCGCTGCGTCAAAGTAGGTATGCTCGGCGTGGCGCAACGTTTCGACTACCGACATTGCGAGCGCGAGCGTGACGCCGATGCTGATCGGAACATCCATATTGACATTCCGCGTACGCAACGCCCGGAACGCGGAGCGAAAGAATGGCTGGCCGGCGTAGGCGGCGGCCGGCAGCGCGATCAGTGCTGACAGCCAGTGAAAAAAGTCGCGCTGCTCCGGCATCATGTCACCGACGGTGCCAGACCAGACAGGAACCGACAACATCATCACATTCATGGTGGCAAAGGCTGCGACGCCGAGACAACGCAGCAGAAAGCGCGAATAATCGGCTTCCGCGGCCTCAGCTCGAACCGTTTCGAACGGATAGGCCTTGTAGCCGAGTTCGGCGAGCCGGTCGATGAAGCCGGCGGGGTCGAGTGCGCCCTGCTTCCATTCGAGCGCCACGCGACGGTCGGTCAAGTTAACGCGTGCGAGCGTGACGTCAGGTATCGCTGACAGCCCACGCTCGATCTTTGACATGCAGCCGGCGCAACTGACGCCTTCAACAGCAAGATCGATGTGGGAGAGGCCCGAACCCAGATCTCTCACATAATGTGAAAAGTCGCGTGTCGCCTGCATGAAACGGCCTTCCTAATTCAACAGCACGCGATTCCGCGACAGGAACATTCGCTGTCCCGCGGCGTCGCCTTCGAGTACCAGATCCCATTGTCCGGGCCCGATCAGGGGCGCGCTCCCGCGATAGATGCCACTTGCGACTTCAGCGAGGGCCACCGCCTGATCGGCTCGCCTGTCGGCAGGTCGCTCGAAGTGGCCCTGGAAATTCAAACCGGTCATCGGTTGACCGCTGCGGTCGCGCGCCTCGACCTGGAGTGTGGCGCCGCCATCCGGCCCACGCTGAATGTGCGCGTCGACCTTCCAGTTTCGCGCGTTCTGATCGTGAGCGGCTGCAATCTCATTCTCGTAGGCCAGACTGGCGCTATACGCACTATCGACCTCGGTGCCGGGCAATGTCTGGATGGCGAGTTTTGCCATCATCACATTGACGGCGATCACCACGCCAAAAAAGGCGACCAGCATGAACAGCACCTTGCGTCCGGTCAACGGCTTCGGCGAAGCCAAGGGTCTGCTCATATCAGGTTCCTCTGCAGTCTCATGGAGTCACGAAATTGTCGGTCGCTGACGCAACTTCGCCGAGCCCGATGTCGGTGATTCTGAATTTCACCGGGGTCGATTTCTCAAGGTTGTCCTCGGTGGGCGCCGTCACGAGCAGTCTCAATTCGGTGGTTTGATCCCGCCCGAGTATGATCATGGGCCTGTCAGGCGTAACGGAATCGGCGCCGACAACGTGGACCGTCCCGTTTGGCGGTCCATCGATGTCGATCGCCACGACACGATCGAAGCCTCGCTTGTTGAGAAGGCGAACCGTATAGGCATTTCGAATTGAGCCGTCGCTCAGTCGCACCGCGACCGGATTGCGATCGTGCAGCACATTGACGTCGAGAAGCGTCCGGGTCAGCAGGGCATACAGCATGAGCGCGCCGACACCTGCGATCATGGCGCCATAGACGACGGTGCGCGGCCGGACGACACGGTAGATTTCCGGTTTCCCGGCCTGCCTGCGCTGAATATTGATGTCGTTATCGTATCCGATCAGGCGGGTTTCCCTGCCGACCTTCTTCATCACCGTATCGCAGGCATCGATGCACAGGCCGCACTGGATGCAGCCGAGCTGCGCGCCATCGCGGATATCGATGCCTGTCGGACATACTGCGACGCATTGATAGCAATCGATGCAATCGCCCACGGGTTGGCCGAGCGCGCGCAATTCATTCGCCTTCTTCAGCGACGTACGCTCTTCACCCCGGTCGTATTTATAGGTGACGTTGAGCGCCCATTCGTCGGTAAGCGCTGCCTGGATGCGTGGCCACGGGCACATATAGACGCAGACTTGTTCGCGCATGAAGCCGGCAAGCATATAGGTCGTTGCCGTCAATATTCCGATCCAGATATAGGCCAGCATAGGTGCCTGGAACGTCACAAGCTGCTTCACCAGCGTCGGCGCGTCGTTGAAATAAAGGACCCAGGCGCCGCCGGTCCACCACGCGATCAATAGCCAGATCGAATGTTTCAGGGTGATTTCGGCAAAACGTTGCAGCTTCATGGTGCCGCGAGCAGCATCTTTTCTCATGCGTTCGCGGCGATCGCCCTCGATCAGACGCTCGACGGCATAAAACAAATCGGTCCACACGGTTTGCGGGCAGAGATATCCGCACCAGATTCGACCGCCGACCGAATTCATCAGAAAGAGTGTAATGGCGGCGACAATCAACAGCCCGGTAAAATAATAGACCTCCTGCGGCCACAGCTCGATGAAAAAGAAATAGAACCGGCTGTTGGGAAGGTCGACCAGAACGGCCTGGCTCGGCGCACCCAAGCCACGGTTCCATCGCACGAACGGCAGCAGATAATAGACGCCGAGGCAGAACGCCATCAGGCCCCATTTGATGCGCCGAAAGGTCCCGTGGACGCTCTGCGGATAGACTTTCTTCTGGGCAACATAAAGCGGCCCATCATCTAGTTCCAGGTCGATCGGAGGCACGGTCTGGTTCATGGGCGAAATTCATCTCGCGTCTTTAAGTGAGCCTAGGCCCAATCCCGGACGCCCCATTGATCCACCTCAAAACGGGGTCGGACAACCCTGCGGCTTGGCTCGCGGGGAGCTATTGGCCGCCGCCGAGCGAATGAACATAAACAGCCATTGCCTTGATCGTGGATGGGTCCAGACGGCCCGTCCAGGCGGGCATCACGCCGGAGCGTCCGTTGGTAATGGTCTCGATGATTGTCGCTTCGTCCGAACCATAGAGCCAGATCTTGTCCGTTAGGTTCGGCGCGCCCACTTCCTGGTTGCCCTTGCCGGCGTCGCCGTGACAGGAGACGCAATTGTCGGCAAAGATTTTTCGGCCGGCGACCGGATCGAAACCCTGGCTGGTCGGCAGTCCCGACAGCGACCTTACATAGTTCGCAACGGTGACGATTTCCGCGCTCTTCAAGATGCCTTCCTTGCCAAAAGCCAGCATCGCGCTTTCATGTGTTTTGGCGTGGCCCGACCGCGCGCCAAATTCAATGGTCTGCTTGATCTGGTCGAGCGTACCGCCCCACAGCCAGTCGTCATCGTTCAGGTTGGGATAGCCCTTGGCGCCGGCAGCTCCGCTGCCATGGCATGGCGCGCAATTGTCGCCAAACACCGCCTTGCCGCGTGCGCGCGCAAGCGCCAGCAACGCGGGATCCTTCTCGATATCCGCCAGGGACGCCGCGCCAAGCGTTACCATCTTCGCGCCGCGTACTTTTTCGAGATTGGCCAGTTCGACGGCAACATCCGCGCGCGACGAATAATGCAGCACGCCGGAGGTGTAGCCTGAAACCAGGGGCCACGCCGGATAGACGATCCAGTATCCAACCGCCCAGACGATGCAGGCGTAAAATGTGATGATCCACCAACGCGGCAGCGGCGTATTCAACTCCTTGATGCCGTCCCACTCATGGCCCGTCGTCGCAGTTCCCGTGACTTTGTCCAAATCGCTGTGATCGGTCATGATCTCGTCATTCCTCCCGCAACGGCAATCGCGATGCCTCGTCGAAGGCTGCCTGATTGCGAGGCCAAAGAGCGTAAGTCACGATCGCCAGAAAAATTCCGACGAAGATCGGCGTCCAGGCCGTCACGACGAAATCCGATACAAAATTCTGGACCGTTAGAATCGCTTTCATTGTCCTGCCTCAGCGAAGATTTGCCTTTTCATTGTAAAGTTTGAAATCGACAAGCGTGCCCAGCATCTGCAAATAGGCGATCAGCGCATCCATTTCGGTCGGCATGCCGGCCTTGCCGTCAAAATTGCGCACAACCGCTTTCGGATAGCGTTTTGTAAAGCCATCGACCCCGTCATTGTCCGGATCGGCCTGGGCCTTCAGATCGGCAACAGCATTCGCAATCTGGTCGTCGGAATACGGCACGCCCACCGCGCGGCTGGTTCGCAAATGATCGGCAATCGTCGTGGCATCGACTTCCGTCTCCGCCAGGAACGGATAACCGGGCATCACTGACTGCGGGACGATCGCGCGCGGATTTGTCAGATGCGTGACGTGCCAATCGTCGGAGTATTTGGCGCCGACGCGGGCAAGATCCGGGCCGGTGCGCTTCGAACCCCACTGGAAGGGGTGGTCGTACATGCTTTCGGCCGCGAGGGAGTAGTGGCCATAACGTTCAACCTCGTCACGCAGCGGCCGGATCATCTGCGAGTGGCAGAGATAGCATCCCTCGCGGACATAGATGTTGCGTCCGGTCAGCTCAAGTGGCGTGTAGGGCCTCATGCCATCTACCACCTCGATCGTGCTTTTCAGGTAAAACAACGGCGTGATCTCAACCAGCCCGCCGATCGCGATAACCGCGAGAATCCCGACCACGAGGAAGATCGAGTTCTTTTCGAAGATTTGGTGCCGTGTCCAGAATGACATCAGATGCTCCTCATTCGGCCGGCTGAAGAGCGACGGGCGACGACGCAGCCAAGGGTGTGAGTTCTTCAGCTTCGCCGACGCGCACCGTCATCCAAAGATTGTAAGCCATAATCAGTGCCCCAATCAGGAACAGGGAACCGCCCGCGGCACGGATGATATAGAATGGATGCATCGCCTCGACGGATTCGATGAAGGAATATTCGAGGAAGCCAAGCGAGGTATAAGCGCGCCACATCAGGCCCTGTAGAATTCCAGAGACCCACATTGCCGAGATGTAGAGAACAATGCCGATCGTCGCGATCCAGAAATGCCAGTTCACGAGCTTCAGGCTGTAAAGCTCCTTGCGATTCCATATCCAGGGCACGAGGCAATACAGCGCGCCGAATGAGACAAATCCCACCCATCCCAACGCACCAGAATGAACGTGGCCGATGGTCCAGTCGGTGTAGTGACTGAGCGAATTCACGACCTTGATCGACATCAGCGGGCCTTCGAATGTGGCCATGCCGTAGAATGCGACCGATACAACCAGCATGCGCAGAACCGGATCAGTGCGCAGCTTGTCCCAGGCGCCGGACAGCGTCATCAGTCCGTTGATCATTCCGCCCCAGGACGGCATCCACAGCATGATCGAGAAGGTCATGCCCAGCGTCTGCGCCCAGTCTGGCAGCGCCGTATAGTGCAGGTGGTGCGGCCCGGCCCAGATATAAAGAAAGATAATCGCCCAGAAGTGGATGATCGAAAGTCGATAGGAATAGACTGGCCGCTCGGCACGCTTTGGAATGAAGTAATACATGATGGCGAGGAAGCCGGCGGTCAGGAAGAACCCGACCGCATTGTGTCCATACCACCACTGAAACATGGCATCCTGCACGCCGCCCCAGACAATGTAAGACTTCGACCCGAATACCGAGACCGGAATCGCGGGATTGTTTCCAAGGTGAAGCACCGCGATCGTGACAATGAAGGCAAGATAGAACCAGTTGGCAACGTAGATGTGCGGCTCTTTGCGCTTGATCAGCGTGATCAGAAACACCAGGAGATAGGTGACCCAGACAATCGTCAACCATAAATCGGCGTACCATTCGGGCTCCGCGTATTCTTTCGATTGTGTCACCCCGAGTAGATAGCCAGTGCCGGCGATCACGATGAAGAAATTATAACCAAGCACAACAAACCATGGAGCCAGATCGCCGGCGAGCCTCACCCGGCAGGTTTTCTGAACAACGTAGAACGATGTAGCGATCAGCACGTTGCCGCCGAAAGCGAATACCACCGCAGATGTATGCAGCGGCCGGAGCCGTCCGAAGCTGGTCCACGGTAGGTCGAAATTGAGCGCCGGCCACGCGAGTTGCGAAGCAATCAGCAATCCAACGGCAAAGCCGGCAATTCCCCAGAATACTGATATCGCCGCCGCGAACTTGATAGGACCCAGATTGTAATTGGGCTTGCCATTGATCTCTTGCGGCGGAGGCGACGAAGGTCGATCGAAATATCGATTAAAGATGAAAAACGCCGCCGCAACACTGGCGGCGGAGCTCAGAGAGGCATGAAAGGCAAACGGCGCGTCGACAGCTTTCGCAGCAGCGATCATGCACAGAAACGCGCTCACCGCGAAAAAGGCGAACAAGCCCGCTTCTCCGTGTGTCATCCATTTCGTCGATTGAGATTGGTTCATCGGTCGATTCTCTTCACAGCGGCGCCTGCTGCATCAACCCCGTTTTCTTCGCCGACGATTTGATCGAGATCAAACTTCACGAGTTTGTCGTGCGACGTGGCCGGTTCGCTGTCGATTACCGACCTTGATGAATATCAAAACGAAAGTCGGGGCCCGTTTTATCCTTGCTGGTGGAAGGAGATGTCAGATGCGATTTTATTTCGACATACGCGACAAACTTGCCATCCGTGATGAGGTCGGCCGCGATATGAAATCTGTCTCGGATGCGGTGGTGCACGCAAAATACCTGGCGGCCGACTTGCGTTGCCTGGAGCCCGTTGCCAGACCCACGCTGTCTATTCAGGTAGTTAGTGAAGGCAAAACGCGAATCCACGAGGAGGTCGTCTTCGCTTAGACCGCCCGGCCAGTTCGAAATCGCTCGCACCGCCCCTGATCGAGCGATTGGTCGCGACCCAAATTTGAACACGGTTCGATGAGGCCGGCTTCAGTGTCAGGTTTTTCCAAAGAAGCGGAACTTGATGACCGAAATCACTCAGTTCGTCGCATTAGCTTTTGATTTTATCGACCAAATTTCAGGAGGTCTGTCCGCGATGCTGCGATTAGCTCTGCGCCAACCCCTCATCATGCTGATGCTGATCACGCCGGCGCTGGCGATGTCGCCTGCCGAGCAGCGCGGCAAGACCTTTGCACTAAATAATTGCGCGCGGTGCCACTCCATCGATCGGGTCACCCCAAGCCCACTCAAGATCGCGCCGCCGTTGCGAACGCTGCATCTGGGCTATCCTGTCGAAACCCTGGGCGAGGCTTTGGCCGAAGGCATCGTAACCGGCCATCCGACCATGCCGGAGTTTCAGCTCGATCCCGACCAGATTCACGACCTGCTGTCTTATCTGAAGACCCTCGAATAAAATCTGGCTCCGCCGTCAAGGCAGCGCCTGCGTGATCCAGGCGATCATATTCTTCGCAATACGGCCGAATGTCGCGTCAAAGGCCGTGACGGCAGTTTGTGGCTCGACTTTGTCAAATTTCTCGCTTTCTTCGAACAGACGCGACGCGATGACTTTTCCATCCTTGTCGACAATCCGCGCCGATAATCCGATTTGAGCCTCTGGCCCTGATTCCATCGCAACTTGGAAACACCTGACGTCGATCAGAAGCTGAAAGTCCGCCTGTCCGACATCCGCTGAGCGCAGCGGCGCGTGAGCGATATCGTAGTTCTCGAAGCTCTCGATCAACCTGGCCTGGAACAGCTTCGGAATCGTGTCTGCCCAAAGAAATTCAGAAAATCCCGGGATCTCGGTCGCTGGTGAGAAGAGCATCCGCTGCGTCTCGAGCATCGCAACTGCCGTCGGCTCCGGGATCGTTAACTGATCCTTGATGGTTTTACTGGAAGGGGCCGAGAAGCCCTGCGCTGCGCGTAGATCGTAAGTAATTTTCCGTTCCGGCGTCCCACCACCCGTCATCTTTTCGAGCCCGGCGACGATACTGTCGAGCTTTCCGGTGTTGCGCGCCAGCCCTTCGGAGAAAACCTCCAAATTTGCGATGGTGTTCTTCAGCGGCTCCGCATTATCGGCCAACACGGAATCGACACGCCGCAACGCGCTCCGGGCAGCTTGCGTCATGCCCTCGCCGGCCCCAGGATCAGCAATCAGTGTGGACACCTCGCCGGAATTCGAAAGCAGCATGCCGCCTTCCAGCGCTATCACCGGAACGCCCGTCAGCCCCTGAAACTCCAGGCCGACCTTGGTGTCGGATCGAACCGGGGTCGTCGAGGCCACCGAGATCGTCGCGTTGACGCGGCGCGGGCTGTCCGGCGCAAGCCCGAGGTCAGTCACCTCACCGACGCGGATGCCGTTGAACAGCACGGCAGCGCCGACCAAGAGCCCTGGCACAGAACCATCGAACTGGACGTGATAGGTCGCGCGGGGACCGAGCCCGCCGGTATTGTGAAGCCAGTACACGAAGCCGAACACAGCGGCGATGGCCGCCAGCACAAAAGCGCCGACAACGACGAAGGGAGCGCGGGTTTCCATGTCTTAACTCGCTTTTGGTTGCAGCATCTGGGAGCGCTTGCCGTGGAAATAGGCCCGCACCCAGGGATGCTCGGATTGAAGCAGTTCGCGCATCGGTCCGATGGCGACGATCTTGCCGTCCGCCAACGCCGCGACGCGATCGCAGACGGTATTCAGGCTGGCGAGGTCATGGGTGACCATGAACACCGTCAGCCCCAGCGTTTTCTGCAATGTCTTGATCAGGACGTCGAAATCGCCCGCCGCGATTGGATCCAGCCCCGAGGTCGGCTCGTCGAGAAACACGATCGCGGGATCGAGCGCGAGCGCGCGGGCCAGCGCCACGCGCTTGGTCATGCCTCCCGACAGTTCGGAAGGGAACTTGTCGCCATCTTCTGGCTTCAGCCCGACCATTTCGAGCTTGGCAGTGGCGATCTCGTCCATCAGTAGGTCCGACATCACCAGATTCTCGCGCAAGGGAAACTGGATGTTTTGCCGCACGGTGAGCGATGAAAACAGCGCACCCTGCTGGAATAGAATGCCCCATCTTCCCGCAGCGTTCTGGGTAACCCGATCATGGCTGCCGCCGATCGCAGCCCCCATCACCTCGATCTCCCCGCTTTGCTGCGGAATGAGACCGATGATGGTCCGCATCAGCACCGACTTGCCTCCGCCGGAAGCGCCGACCAGACCGAGGATCTCGCCTCTGCGAACATCCAGCGACAGGTGGTCGATCACGACGTGGCGGCCGAAGCCGACCACAAGCTCTTTGACGCGAATCGCGAACTGCGGGGTCACTTCCGGCATGGTCACATCCCGACCGACGCGAAGAAGATCGCAAACAACCCGTCGAGCACGATCACCAGAAAAATCGACTTCACGACGGAAGTCGTGGTCTGTTTGCCGAGCAACTCCGCACTGCCTTTCACCCGCAAGCCCTCGCTGCAGGCGACGATGCCGATCACCAGCGCCATGAACGGCGCCTTGATCATGCCGACCTCGAAGCTGGTTACCGATACTGCATCGTGCAGCCGCGCAATAAAGATGGCCGGTCCCATGCCACCATAGAACCACGCTACCAAACCACCGCCGTAGAGTGCCGCCATCGATCCGATGAAGGTCAGGATCGGCAGCGCACAGACCAGGGCGATGACGCGGGGCAGGATCAGCACCTCGGCGGGATCAAGACCCATGGTGGAGAGGGCATCGATTTCCTCGCGCATTTTCATGGAGCCCAGTTCGGCCGTGTAGGCACTGCCGGAGCGGCCGGCGACCATGATGGCGACAATCAGCACGCCAAGTTCGCGTAGCACCAGGATCCCGACCATGTCCACGACATAGGAATCGGCGCCAAATTTACGGAAGTGGAAAATACCCTGCTGTGCGATGATGGCGCCGATCAGAAAGGTAATCAGCACCACAATCGGGATTGCCTGCCAGCCGACCCTATAGAGTTGATAGAATAGAGACGTCACCCGCAGCGATCTCGGCCGGCGCAACACGCCAAAAAGGGCCGCCGAAAGCGAGCCCAGCATCTGCAGGAAAACGGCCAAGTCTTCCATCGAATCGATGGCAGAGCGACCGATATCACTCACCTTCACCAGAACAGGATTTGGCGTCGGCGCCGGCGCTGGATTGTGCCGATTGACCTGGCGCACCTCCTGGATCAGCCCGGCATAGTTGTCGGCGACGCCGACCACATCGGCACGATGGCCCGCGGATGTTGCCCGCCGCGACATCTTTTCGAGCAGCCAGGCCCCGAGCGTGTCGAGCTCGCGCACCTCGGCCACATCCAGCTTCATGGTCTTCGTACGATCAAGCTGTGGCGTCACCGCGCCGGAGAGGGCCTCTAGCGCAGCGACATTGGCCGCGGTCCAGGATCCGCTCGGACGCAATTCGAGAACATCGCCTGATGCCGTAGCCGTCAGCTGAGGGGTATTCGTCAAGATCCATATTCCTCTTCACTAGAATGCTTTGTTTCTAAACCTGGTCATGGCTCTCGACTTGACCTGCCTCAACGGGAGCAACGATCAAGACGACAGTTGACGCAAATCAAGTGCGCCGCCCCGGTCCGGCATAGAATTCTAATTGGATGGTGAAACCGAGGCGAGACCGATGTTCGACTCAAGTGCGTTGAGAGAGGAGTTGCAGGCGCTCAAGGGCGACGCCTCGCGACTGATGAACACAACAAGCGAGGGAATCTTCGACAACTCGAAGAACTGCGCCGAAGCCCTTGCCGATCAGATCAAGACCGCACTGAACGACCTCGGCGAGACGTTGAGTGAGCAGGAGGGGCATGTCGGGAACATCATATCGGACCGTCCAATTACGTCGCTCGCTTCCGCTTTCGCGCTCGGCGTCGTCGTCGGCTTCATGTCGAGGAGACACTAGGGTGAATACCGAGAACGTCGTCAAACACCTGCGGGTACTCTGGCGCACTGACAGGATCATCGCCGACATCCGCATGCGGCATCTGCTGGTTGGCATCGGGCTGCGAGCGTTTGCCGCGTTGATTGCGGCGTTCGGCCTGCTGATGCTGGAGCTGGCCGCCTATTTCGCGCTGGTCCAGTTCTGCAACGTCATTTCCGCCGCGGCAATTCTCGGCGCTGTCAATTTTGTGATTGCTGCCACCCTGTTCGCGATCGCGGCAGGGCACCCAACGGGGCGCGATCTCGAGCTCGCCAGCGAAATCCATGATTCATCGATCGACGCCCTCCAGCTCGAAGCGCGGGCGCTTCAATCGCATCTGTCCGGAATGATCCACCATCCTTTGAATGGCGTGCTACCCTTGCTGATCGTACCGCTGATGACGGTCATTATCAGGAACCTGAAACAATCAGCAGTAAATCCTGCACCCGCTGCGGCGACCGCAACAGAACAGAAATGATCAAGTTCATCCACCGAGAGAGCTACACCACCATGCCAAACACACATCCCAAACCGATCCTGAATACATCCCTTCCGGCGCAGTTTCGTCAAATCCGCATCGAGCTCGCGCGCGAACCAGGCCATCCCGAGGGCGACACCGGCGTCGCCTATGTCATCATCGCACCGCTCGATGGCAACGATCGGATCGACCCGGCGCTCTGGTGCGAGCATCGCGAGGCTTGCCGGATAGCCCGGCTGCGCCCGGGTCAGGAAGACCGCCCCGGTCAGCTCGTTCACCGCCAAGGCGGCGGTTGGGCATTCCATTACAGCGCAACCGCGAAAATGCCAGACGAAGTCGGATTCCACTTCGCGAATGAACGCTTTGTGCCCGGCGAATATGTCTCAATCAATGAAAGCGGCAAGATGCACACTTACCGCGTCGTATCGGTAAATCGCCTGTAGTCATGGAGGGTCGAATGCGGATTTTTCTTAAATCCTTCTTGTTGTTCACTCTGATCTTCTTGGCCGCGTATATCGCTCGCATCCTGATGGTCCCCAACGTCGTGCCGATCGCGGACGGCGAGCAATCAGGTTGGCAAGTTCAAATCGCTTTCATTTTGACGTCGGTGCAAAATATCGGCCTATTCGGAATGGGCCTTGTAATGCTGTTGGGGCTGCTGAAACAGTTTAGAAGCCTGGTCATTCGATAGACGCCATGGCACGATCAACGGTAGATCGGCTCCTACTGACCTCAAATACTTCCCAATTCCAGCGTCACACCGCAAAGAGTGGGTTCGGCCGTATCGGACTTTACCGCGAACCCGAGTTCCCGGCACATCTTCAGCATCGCCGTATTTTCCTGAAGCACCTGACCCGATATTTGTTTCAGTCCTTCCGATTTCGCGTATTCGATGATCAGCTGCATCAATGTCCAGCCCAGTCCCCTGCCCTTGAGGTCGGATCTGAGTAGGATCGCGTATTCGCCGTTCTCGTAGATTGAATCCGAGTGAAGCCGCACCACGCCGACCAGTTCGTTGGTGGCTTCATCGAATGCGACAAAGGCCATCGCGCGGGCGTAGTCGAGCTGCGTCAACCGGGCGATGAACTCGTGGGTAAACTCCTTCATTGGCGCGAAAAACCGCAGCCGCAGATCCTGGCTGGTGACGTGCCGCAGTAATTCATGGATCAGCGGTTCGTCCTCCGGGCGAATCGGGCGTACAAAGACCCCCCAGCCATTCTTGACTTGGAGATGCCGCTGCCATTGCGACGGATATGGCCTCACGGCGAAGTTGGCAGGCCCGGATCCTGCGAACTTCCGTGCCACCTGCCCGACGGCGACGCGCGCATCGACGGCCTGCACGCCGGCTTGATCCGCCAGCAACGGATTGATGTCAAGTTCGCGTATCTGGGGAACATCAGCCGCCATCTGTGCCAGCTTGACCAGGACCATCGCAACGGCGTCCTGCTTGACCGCGGGCACGTCGCGGTAGGCGCGCAGCAACCGCGAAACGCGGGTACGTTCGATCAGGTCGCGGGCCAGTTGAAGATCGAGCGGCGGAAGCGCCAGCGCCTTGTCGTTGATGATCTCGACCGCCGTGCCGCCGCGACCGAACACAATGACGGTGCCAAAGGTAGGATCGTCGGCGATGCCGAGAATGAGCTCACGCGCCTTGGGCCGAACCACCATCGCCTGCACGATAACACCGGAAATCCGCGCCTCCGGGCGCAGCGCTTTCGCCCGCGCGAAGATATCAGCCGTTGCCGCACGCACGGCATTGACGTTAGTCAGATTGAGAACGACGCCACCGACATCGGACTTGTGAACGATGTCTCGCGACATGATCTTGAGCACGACCGTAGCGCCCTGGGCGAATATTGCAGAGGCGTGAGCTGCGGCCTGCTCGGCGTCAGCAGCCGCAAACGTCTGCACCATGGGGATGTGATAGGCTTCGAACAGCCGCGCGATCTCAACCGGGTCAAGCCACTGGCGGCCATCGGCGAGCGCCGCGGCAACGATCTGTCGGGCGGCAGCGGTATCCGGGGTAAACTCCCTCGGCATGGCGGGTGGAACCTGCGCCAAAGTCGCCACCACCTCACGATGCTGCACCAGATGGATGAAGCCCCGTACCGCATCGTCTTCGGTGGCGTAGTTCGGGATCCCCGCGCCGCTCAGCATGTCGATGATTTTCTGATCCGCGCCGACCCAAACCGCGAGCACCGGTTTGGCCGGACCGAGACACTGCTGGCGGTATTTGCCGACAATTTCAATCACCATGGCTACGATCTCGTCAGCCGGAGCGATGGCGGTCTGAACATTTATGACCAAGACCGCGTCGTTATCCGTGTCGGCCAGCAGCACCTCGAGCGCCGCCGCATAGCGCGCAGCGTTGGCGTCCCCATCGATATCCACGGGATTCGACCCGGACCATGTTGGCGGCAGGACAGCATCGAGTTTCTCGCGAGTGGCTGGTTCGATTGCAGCAGGGATACCGCCGAGTTCGACCAGCCGATCGATCGCAAGGACACCGATGCCGCCGCCATTGGTCAGGATCGCCAATCGCTTTCCCGAAGGCTGATCGACGCGCCCCAGCGTCTCGGCGCAGTCGAACAACTCGCGAAGATCCGACACCCGCAGGATGCCGGCGCGACGGAATGCGGCGTCATAGACCGCGTCCGAGCCGGCCAGCGCGCCGGTGTGGGTCGCGGCCGCCCTTGCTCCCTGCGACATGCGGCCGGATTTGACGACCACGACGGGCTTGATCCTTGCGGCGGCGCGCGCCGCCGACATGAACTTGCGGGCGTCCTTGATCGCTTCGATGTAGAGCAGGATCGCGTGCGTCTTGCCGTCCAGCGCGAAGTAATCGAGCAGATCGGCGATATCGACGTCGAGTTGGTCGCCAATGGAAACGATTTCCGAAAACCCTACCCCCCGTTGCGCCGCCCAGTCCACCATACCCGCCGCAATGGCGCCCGATTGGGAAATCAGCGCCAGACTTCCTTGGCCCGGCATGTGGGCGGAAAAACTCGCATTCAGGGCAACCCCGGGCATCATGATGCCCAGACAATTCGGCCCGATCAGCCGCATGCCGTATTTGTGCGCGGCGCGTTCGGCTGCTTGCGCCAGCGATCCCGGACCGTGACCGAGCCCAGCGGAGACAATGAGCGCACCGGCCGCGCCGACCTTGCCCGCTTCGTCGACGAGGCCTGCAACCGCCGCTACCGGCGCGGTTATCACCACGAGTTCGGGTACAAAGGGCAATTCGCCGAGGCTACCGACAGTGGCAACGCCGTCGATTTCCGCATAATGCGTGTTGACTATTCCGAAGTCGCCCTTGAATTTCGCCTTGCGAATATTTGCAAGGATGGCTCGCCCCACGGAGCCCTGGCGCGGACTGGCCCCGACCAGCGCGACCGAACGCGGTGACAGTAGATTTTTCAAGCGATAGGTCGACATTCTTTCAATCGCCCGTCCGGGTGTTTTTGAATTTCGACCGTCGAATCCGCTAGTGCGACATCAGAACCCAGCACGGTGGCCGCCCGATGATGGTTTTAGTGGTGCCGCCCCACACAATTTCGTTCATCCGAGAGTGACGATAGGCGCCCATCACCAGAAGATCCATCGCATTGGCGATCACATAGGCCTCGAATACCTTTCCGACCGAGCTGCCGTCAATTTTCACCGTTTCGAACTTGGCTTTAATGCCGTGCTCCGCGAGATGGCTTACAAGCGCCGCCCCGGATTCCAGTTCCCTAGGCGTCTTCTCGTCGGTCGCGGTGACAATGCGCACATTCGCAGCCGCCTGAAGCATCGGTAAGGCGTCGGCCACCGCTCTTGCAGCCGGTGCGGTATGATCCCACGCGATCACGATATCGTCGAATTCAACCGCAAGCTCGGTGGCGAACTCTTCCGGACACAGCAGGATCGGCCTACCCGACTTGAATATCAATCCCTCGACGATCTTTTCCGACGCGTCGTCATCCGGCTTGACCGGTACCAGCGACAGGTCCTTGAGCCGCGCACTTTCGGCGAAGTTAGCGGGAATATCCGAGGTGGCGAGCCGGCAGAGCTTTTGCTCGTTGCGAACGCCAAAGTTGACCGCGGCAGCATCGAACGCCTTCAGCAGGCCACGAGCATCCGAGACGCTGCGCACAGCCTCGGCCGCCGCCGTATTGTCCAGATCATTCGAGATTACTACCATCGGCCGGATCGGAATATCCTCTTCGACCACCGTTGCCGTGATCCGGGCGCCTAGATCGCTGGCTATCGCCACACATTTGTCGATCGCGGCAATCGTCGTCGCGTCGGGCTCGCCGACAAGCGGCAAGAAGATATCCCTGATCGCCATCTGCGCCCTCCTATGATCAGAATGAAGTATAGGCGCTTAGACGTATTCGCTATTGATCTTCATCAAGACGGCGAATTTCTGCCGGCCGGCGGACTATCCCATTGTCGTGCCTTTGACGAAGGTCAAGAGATATCCCGCCCGCGGGAATATGCGTTATCCTGTGGATTCGTTCCGGAGAAACAGATGCGCGCGATGGTATTGGCCGCCATGGGAAGACCCCTCCAGATACAAGAGCGCACGGACCCCTGTTCCGGGCGATGGAGAAATCCGCGTTAAAGTGAGTGCTTGCGGCGTTTGCCGGACCGACCTGCATGTCGTCGATGCGGAGCTTCCCGGCATCAAATATCCAATCGTTCCCGGGCATGAAATCGTGGGCCGCGTCGATCTCGTCGGCGGCAACGTCACAACGCATCAAATCGGTGATCGTGTCGGAATCCCCTGGCTTGGACACAGTTGCGATGTCTGTCGCTTCTGCCGGGACGGTATGGAAAATCTCTGCGATCGTCCGCTCTTCACTGGTTATACGCGGGACGGCGGCTTCGCTACGCATACCATCGCAGACGCCCGCTATGCCTTCTCGGCGAAGACGGCGACGATGTTACGATTGCGCTGCTGTTGTGCGCTGGCCTGATCGGATGGCGATCGCTGGTGATGGCAGGCGATGCCGAACGGCTTGGCATCTACGGCTTCGGCGCGGCCGGGCACATCGTCGCCCAGATCGCGCGCTGGCAGGGCCGCTCAGTCCATGCTTTCACGCGCTCCGGTGACACCCCGGCGCAGGAATTTGCCCGCCGGCTCGGCGCGGTGTGGGCCGGCGCGTCAGACCAACGGCCGGACACCCCGCTCGACGCCGCGATCATCTACGCCCCCGCCGGAGAATTGGTACCGGCGGCACTCCGCGCGGTGCGCAAGGGCGGCAGGGTAGCATGCGCCGGAATCCACATGAGCGATATTCCGAGCTTTCCTTACGATATTCTCTGGGAAGAACGGCAACTCGTGTCGGTTGCCAATCTGACCCGGCAGGACGGATTGGATTTCCTCAAGATTGTGCCCGGGCCGGAATCCGGACCCAAACCACGGCGTTCCCGCTCAGTGAGGCCAACGAGGTCCTTCAGAAGCTGCGCACAGGGCAAATACTGGGTGCCGCGGTCCAACCCTAGGCCAGCTACCGCATGACAACTTCATCGTCAGCCGAATCCAGCATGCAGGAGCGCGTCTTTGCATTTCTGGCAGATCCGGCCACGCATCCTCTTGTCCATCGGATCGATACCCATGCGGCATCGGTTTTTCTCGAAGGCGACCGCGCGCTGAAGATCAAACGCGCCATCCGATTTCCATACTTGGATTATTCAACGCTGGAGAAGCGGAAAGCCGCCTGCGAAGCGGAGATCAACGTCAATCGCCGGTTCGCGCCACAAATCCACCGACGCGTCGTTCCCATCACCCGAAACGGCGATGGCTCCCTGAGTATTGGAGGCGATGGCGCACCGGCCGAATTCGCGATTGAAATGACGCGCTTCGACGAGCATCAGACCATGGATCACTTGGCGGAAATCGGCGAGCCTGACCGCAATCTCGTTGAGGCCATCGCCGACGCGATCGCGGCTTCCCATGCCGTCGCACCGCCGGCGCCGGTTGAACCCTGGATCGCGTCAATCCCCGACTTCATCGCGGGCAACGATCGGGCATTCCGGGACGCAGCCTGCTTCTCCGCGAATGACATCGCGGACCTCAAGGACGCCTCTCTCAAATCGTTTTCCCGGGTCTAGGAAGTACTGATGCAGCGCGGCAGGCAGGGATATGTGCGGCGTCGCCATGGCGACCTGCATCTGGCGAACATCGTGCTGATCGAGCGCAAGCCCGTCTTGTTTGATGCGATAGAGTTCGATCCGACGATCGCCTCCATTGACGTGCTTTATGATCTTGCTTTCCCCATCATGGATTTCATCCGATATGACCGGAATACCGCCGCGAATGCCCTTCTCAACAGATATCTGAAAACAACATCCGTCGACAATCTTGATGCGCTCGCGGCGCTGCCGCTGCTGATGTCGCTGCGCGTAGCGATCCGCGCCAACGTACTGCTGGCTCGCCGCGATCGTAATGCCAACGGCAGGGCCGGTGTCATGCCGTCGACACAAACCTATTTCGAGCTGGCGCGGCAGTTGATCGATCCTACCGCGCCAATACTTGTGGCTGTCGGCGGACTGTCTGGAACCGGGAAATCGGTTCTGGCGCAGGCGCTCGCGTCCGGCATCCTGCCACAGCCTGGAGCCGTCGTGTTGCGCTCGGATGTCCTGCGAAAACAGCAATTCGGGGTCAATGAAACGGATCGGCTGCCCGAGAAGGCATACCAGCCGGAGATGACGCAGAAGATCTACGACGTCCTCGTGCAACACGCGTTGCGAATTCTTTCGCAGGGCCATTCCGTCGTGGTCGACGCGGTATTTGCGCAGGAATCAGAGCGAGCCGCGATCCGTAATGCCGCGCCGGCTGAATATCAGGTTTGTCGGCCTATTTCTTCAGACCGATCTTGCGACCAGGCTGAACCGCGTCGGCCGGCGCGAGGGCGATGCATCCGACGCGACGCTCGAGATTGCCGGACTTCAGGAAAAATACGATATCGGCAGGGTCGATTGGGCGGTCATCGATGCTTCCGGAACGCCGGAGCAAACCCTGAGACGAAGCCAAATTCGAATCACGCGTTGTGAAGCGGTTTAGGATATGTCGCAATTCCCAAAATCAGAAAGTAAGGGCGCTTCTCACACCGAGCGGATATCGCGGTCGTACCCCCGGTCAATCCCGGTGATGACATGCGACACGGTCTTTCGGGTGGTGGCGCGCCGCTGTCTTGGGGATTTGACGGCAAATCATGCCGCGACATGCAGAGGCGATCCTGAGGCGCTGCATCAAATGCGCATTGCGCTCGCTCGCTTGCGCACAGCCATTTCATTTTTCTCATCGATGGTTGCAGACTCGAAGCAGAGGGAAATCAGGGCCGAACTGAAGTGGCTTCACACCGAACTTGGCGCTGCGAGATCTCGATGTCGCGATCGGGCGGCTTGAGGCTGCCCACCAGCAACGACCGCACGGCTGTCGACCCTGGAAGGCAAAGCGGGCGCAGGCCTATAGACGTCTGGCGCGGGCGCTCCGCTCGGCGAGGTATCGGCGGCTGATCAAAAACGCATCCGGCTGGATCGAGAACGGTCTTTGGTCCACCAATACGAGAAAGCATGCCTCCAAGGAGCGGGTCTCCTCGGTCGCGGTGTATAGCGCCGGAAAATTGATGCGATGGCGGCAAAAACTTCTGAAAAAGAGCTGCAAATTTCGCGATATGAGTGCGAAAAAACGACATCGGCTGCATCTGATGAACAAAAAATTATACTATTCGACCGAATTCTTCGAAGACCTGTTTCGAAAGGAAGGACCGAACTCGGCAACGGGCTGAGCTAAAGCATTTGCGTCAAGCGCAAAAAGCTCTCGGACAGTTGAACGACGATGCAAACGGCGAATCCCTGGCGGCGACCCTGCAACGAGACCGCGTCCACGCGCCCCTACAATTTGCCGGCCGGAAGCGTGAAAAACGATTGCTACGGAGCGCTGCCGCAACTTACCGGAAACTGGCTGCACTCAAACCGCTCCGGGTCAGGGACCACCGGAATCAAAGTCGGACATAGTCGCCCGGCGCGTCCGGCAAGACCAGGCCGTCCTCTTGTCCAGCCCCCATCCGCGGCGGTTCACCCAGCTCGCCGGATTGCGCGGTCAGCCATCTCGCCCATTCCGGCCACCACGACCCCTCGAACTTTGGAGCAGCCTTCAGCCACTCGTCGGGGCCGATATAGGGAATGTCTACCGCTTTCGTCCTGACCTGATAGAAATGACCTGGCTCGTCGGGCGGCGCCACAATGCCCGCATTATGGCCGCCGCTGGTCAGAAGATATGTGACGTCAGCTTCAACCTGATAATTGATCTTGTAAGTCGATTTCCAGGGCGCCACGTGATCGCTGAGGGTCCCGACCACAAACATCGGTGCGTGAATATCGGATAGCGAGATCGGTTTACCTTCAACGACGTAGCGCCCTTCCGCCAAATCGTTATTGAGAAACAACTTGCGCAGATACTCGGAATGCATCCGATATGGCAAGCGCGTCGCGTCCGCATTCCAGGCCATCAGGTCGCTGGGCGGCGCCTGTTCTCCCATCAGATAGTCGCGAGTTACCCGCGACCAGATCAGGTCGTTCGAGCGCAGCAACTGGAACGCGCCCGCCATTTGGGTGGTATCGAGAACGCCGTGTTCCCACATCATGTCCTCGAGAAAGGCGACCTGGCTCTCATTGATGAACAAGGTCAGCTCGCCCGCTTCGGTAAAATCCGTCTGCGCCGCAAGCAAGGTGATCGATTTCAGGCTGCTGTCCTCGTCCCGCGCCATCGTGGCTGCAGCAATCGACAACAATGTCCCTCCCAGGCAATAGCCCAGCGCATGAATTTGACGGCCAGGCACAATGTCACCGATCGTCGCGACCGCGACTTCCACGCCAAGCCTGCGATAATCGTCAAAGGCGATATTGCGGTCACCTGCCCCGGGATTTCGCCAGGAAATCATGAAGACGGTGAAGCCCTGGTCGGTCAGGAATTTAACCAGCGAATTTTGCGGCGACAGATCGAGGATGTAATATTTCATGATCCAGGCCGGCACGATCAGGATCGGTTCCGGATGCACCTTGCCGGTGGACGGATAGTACTGGATCAGCTCGATCAGTTCGTTTCGGAACACGACCTTGCCGTGCGACGTGGCGACCGTTTCGCCGACGACGAATTTCTGATCGACCGGTTTGCCGGCAGACAGCGAGCGCGTCCAGTCGCTGAGCCAATTCTGCCAGCCGAATATAAAATTCACGCCGCCGCTTCTGAACGTCTTCTGTAAGACCTCCGGATTGGTAGCAGCGAAATTGGACGGTGCCAGCATATCGAGCGCCTGTCGTACCGAGAATTCGACAATCGCCTCGTTCCGTCGCGCTACGCCGCGCACACCGGTCGTGGCGTCGTGCCACCATCGCTCACTGAGCAAAAACGCCTGCGCGAGTAGATTGAATGGAGGGCGTTCCCACTCGGTTTCGGTAAAACGCCGATCCTGCGGTTGCGGATTGATCAAGGACCACGGCGCTTGATCAGGCGCGAAGCAATGAGGTGCAGATTCCAGAAATCTGTTCGCACTTAGCAAGGCGTCCTGGGCAATTTCCATTTGCCGTTGCGGCGCCCCAGCTAAATGCCAAGCCCAATCGATATAGGCAAGCGAAAGGGCAATCGGCGACAGGCCGCCGGTCAGACCGGCCAACATGGCATGGAATGCCCGATCGAACTGATTAGGCTCGGGTTGCGGGCCTTGGCGGGCTTCGGACGCCGGCGTGGCACGGGGCCCACTCGGGACGACGCTGCCACGGTCTTCGCCATCGCCTGCGGCATGGGCAGTGCTGAGCAGCCTCGGCGCGTCATCCCTTGGCAAGGTCGAGGTCGGCTGAACGAAATTCATCTTTTAATCCTCCGGCCGGACGATCCGCCTTGAAGTACGGGACAATCGGAATACAGATCAGCTGTGCGGCGTTTTACTGAACAGCTTCGACGTGGCTTCGATCATGCGCTCGCCATACCTGAACAGCCGCTCACTGTCGCGGCGGACAAAATCGATCTGATGCTGGCCGCATTCCTCGAATGCCGCCTTTAGATCCTTGACCGAATGCGTCTCGGCCATTTTCGAGGCCATTTCATTGAAGAGATGCATCTCGGTTCGTGTTCGATCGAATATCTCACTGCCGACGAATGCGATCTCCTCAAGCGCCACTTTTTGCGCGCCAAACATCAAATCCAAGGCGTTCCTGTTCGTCTTGGTCGCACGAGCCACGGCGTGAGCCACCGAGTCCTCGATAATCGCAGCACCGGGTTCATAAAATTCGAGCATGGCCATCTCCAGCTTTTACGTTCTTTCAAAAATGATGCGATCCCGGCTCGAAGCTCACATTGAGCTGCATCAAAGCAGAAAAACTTCGCCAGTGACGCTTCGGCAGTTGATTTGGGTCAAATCGCGGTGTGGCGGTCGGGATAACCTATCCAACATTCCTGTTTTCAGCCAGTGGAGGTCGCCATGCGCGCCCATCAGATCATGACCAGAACCGTTATCACCGTCGCACCGGAAACGCCGATCGTTGAAGCCGCGAACATCATGCTGCAGCGACACATCAGCGGACTTCCGGTCGTCAATTCGACCGGCCACCTTGTTGGCATTATCTCGGAAGGCGACTTCATTCGCCGGAGCGAAATCGGCACACAGCGCCAGCGCGGCGGGTTTATGAAATTCATTCTTGGCGCGGGCAAAGAGGCAACCGATTTCGTTCACGAGCATGGCCGCAAGATCGCCGAGATCATGACGCCCGAACCGCTGACCATTAATGAAGACACGGATCTTGAGGAGATCGTCGAATTGATGGAAAAGAACGGTGTGAAGCGACTGCCGGTAATGCGCGGTGACCAGCTAGTCGGCATCGTGTCGCGCTCTAATCTGCTGCAGGCCGTCGCAAGCCTAGCACGCGACATTCCAGATCCGACCGCCGACGATGACCATATTCGCGATCGCATTATCAATACGCTTGAGAAGAACGCCTGGTGCCCCCTGGGCCTTAGCGTCACGGTGCGCGACGGCATCGTTCACCTGAGTGGCGTCATAACTGAGGAGCGTTCGCGGAAGGCCGCCATCGTCGCCGCCGAGAATGTTACCGGAGTAAAGAAAGTTCACGACCATCTGTGCTGGGTCGACACGATGTCCGGAATGTATCTGAACTCCCCGGAAGACGAGAATTTGGCAAAGGCCAGCTAGATCGACTGCCATGATCCAGGCGTTGGGGGACCATCCGACGGCGTAACTCCAATGTAAATCGTGTTCGCCGGTGGGTGAGTTCCCCGACTGCTTGAGCAGACCCAGGATATCTGCCGGCGTCGCGCGACAGACGATCGTGCGGGGCTGGACTGGATGGGGCAGAGCCATTGGTCCGGGACCTGCGCTGCCATTGACAAGCATCGGCGCCGTGTCGCCTCGAAGCAGAGGCCCGACCCGGTGCCTTCCCTTTGTCAACCGCCAGCAGGATTAGTCTTTTTCTCTGGCGCAGCGCCGCAGCGTCCCCATCACGTCTTCGCGCGCGATCATGCCCACGAGCCGTTCATCATCCTCGATTACCGGCATGCTTCGGATTCGATGATCGACCATGAGTTGAAGGACTCGCGTCAACCTGGTCTCCCCCCGGACATAGATGAAATCCGACGTCATGATATCGGCAACGGTTCGTTCCATCAGGTCATCATAGCGCGGTACCATGTGAGCCGGCGTAAATATGAAGCAGGCTAGAAAATCGAATTTCGAGACCAGGCCAATGATCCGCGACTCCTCCTCCACCGGATAGGCGTTGAAGTCGTCCCTTTCGAATAGCTCTTCGAGTTCTCGCAGCGTGACGTGACGTGACACCGTCCTGGCGTTCCGCGTCATGGAGCCGGCTGCCGTCTGTTCAAGAAATCTGTACACAGCGCGATCCGCTCGATTAAATGGGTTGGAACGTAAGCTTCACTAGACCATGCTTCCGCAGACATAGTTTTGATAAAGGTCAATTTCGGCCGTCCTCAGCGCGACAGCAGCGAACAGCGGCTTGAAGGAGTGAGGAGACGTTTCGTTACACCGCCAAAAACCCATTCGCGAAATCGCGAATGGCCATAGGCGCCCGCGACAACCATACCAGCACCGACCTCCGACGCGATCCTGTCGAGTTGCGCTGCGGCGTTACCGCATTCACCCGGCACCCGTTGGGCGGCGACCACGCCATGGCGCAACAGCCAGGCTACCAGATCTTCCACGCCTGACAATGCCGCCGATCTATCGGCCTCGTCCTCAACGATTTCAACCACGACCACATCCTTGGCTTCGCGCAGGATCGGCAAGGCATCGGCGACAGCTCGCCGGCACTCGGGCGTGTCTTTCCAGGCGATCAAAACGCTCCGTAAATCGAGCCAGTCGCAGGCATCGGGAACAACAAGCAGCGGCCTTCCTGCCTGCATGAGAAGATCACTTGAGCTGGCTTGCATGAACGGGTTCCCAAGTGCATCGCTACTGTCCTCTCCGACAACGATGATGTCAGCCGCCCGTGCCTGCTGGACGATAAATCTGGTCGGAAAGTCCTCGGCGCAACGCCATTCCACGGCCGCCGCGTGGTTCTGCATCACCGCGCGGAACTGCGCTTCAACCTCGGCAATCCGATTTCTGATCGCGGCCTGGCCCTGGACGATCACCTGTTGGGCCTGTTCGCCCTCCGTAAAGTAAAGCGGCGGGCTGAACTCACCGGCGGTTATTCCGATCGCACAGGCGTTGAATCGTTTCGCCAACTGCTTCGCGATTTCCAGACAGGCGTCGTTCGACCGATCAAGCGCCAGACTGACCATCACCGTCGCATACGTCATTATTCCCTCCCGAACCGATGGATGCGATCCGATCAGTAAGCCGGTTATTGAGATGGAGAATGAGCCAGATCAACGAATTGATCATTCGCATGCCGATTCCAAACAGTCCTCGCCGGACCATGTCTCCAAAGACCTAAGCGTGTGTGGCCTTGCTCGTGCGTTGTCCAGAAATTACTCGTCTAAGACAACTTGCTTCAGCGATATCTGGGTTTGATTTAGATCAAGTCCTTTTTGACGCGCGCAAGCAAGATTAATTTATTTTTTGCGCGTAGCTTGGGAAACGCGCAATGAAACTCCATAGCGCCGCCTTGGCGGCCATCGGCTTTGCGCTCATGACCGGCGGCTTTGCCGCCGCGCAAGATGCCCGGCAGACCGACGTCGACAAGAAGGGCATAGAACAACACAAACCCGATTTCGCGCCTTGCCCGAACCAGAACTTCCCCAATCAAGTCTACTGGGACGTTGCCCACGTCCACACCGGCTATTCCTTCGACGCGGGAATGTTCGGGATAACATTGACCCCCGACGACCTCTTCAAAGTTGCCACGGGTGGGGAGGTCGTCCTCGACAATGGCTTACGCTTCAAACAGGACCGGTCGATTGGTTTTTGATCCCGCCTGGCCTGCGATCAGCCGGTGGTGACAACAATGTAAATATCAAAGGGAAAACGAAATATGAAAACAACCAAGGTCAACACCATGACCAAGCAAGAACTAATCAAAGCCGCTGACAAGATGACGGGCGGCAACATCCAGGACCTGACTGTCAAGCAGCTGGAAAGGCTGATGACCGTGACGCAGTTCGTCACCGATCTTTGTCTCAACGAACTTGAGAAGCGTGGCAAGCTGGTGCTGGTCGGCGACACGGCTCTCGTGCCCTATGTGGCCGATTACAGGGTCGAAACCGTTTTGACGAGAGATGGACCCGATCACGATGACGAATGACGGCGAGATCATCGGATGGCTGAAGAGACGTGAGCAACGAAGGCGCGACCGCCGCTCCTTCATGTCTCCGCGCGGGAAGAAACCTAAGTAAACCTATTTCGCAGCTCCGTAGCTTGATGCTTTCGTATAGCTCTGTACAAGGCAACACCGCGATTGTTGACGTTCCCTGTCATTCGGTTAATTCGTCTGTCTACCTCTATGACCCATCCCACCCAAGGTTAGATTGCTTGATAAGCTCTCGGAATTGGGGCTCTAGCAAATCATCCATCTCCGGCGGAGAATTGCGCGGCAATCGATTAGGGCCTGCAAACAGATGAATGGGAGAGCATATTTTTAGCTCGAAAGGCACAGTGCCGCTCAAGCGGAATATGATCGCTCGGCGGCACTGCTTCCCTTACTGGAGTCCTGAAATTCCCCCAGTTCAGTTAGGCTATAACGCCCCGCTCCCGCTTCATTGATACGGATCAAATCTAAATGGCTCCCAAGCGCCCCAGGGACCCCAACCAGCTTCGCTAAGTCGATCATCGACAAAGCCGGGATCGCGCGCCGAGGCCATTGAGGATGCTAATCGACATCTGTACGCGTTAATGCAACGCCACGAAGCAGCGCTTGGCATGGGTACAACGTTGGTCGGAGCGGTCCTCACCCCCACAGCGCTGCTGACCTTCAACGTTCGCGATAGCTGCTACCTCTTCAGCGAAGGCCAGCTGGTGCAAGATCATCGGTAACATCCTCACGGGGACCAAAGCTCGCGGCCAAGGCGTTCAGTGCCGGAGCCCAGGACAACGTCTCTTTAATCGTCGCGCGACGGTCGGACGCCGAGCCATAAGAAATCCACGCCTCGA
Source organism: uncultured Alphaproteobacteria bacterium (assembly GCA_963761895.1). Taxonomy (GTDB): domain Bacteria; phylum Pseudomonadota; class Alphaproteobacteria; order Rhizobiales; family Xanthobacteraceae; genus Bradyrhizobium. Next base: position 1,482,957 of record CAVXIL010000003.1, on the reverse strand, counting down.
GGAGGCGCTCTACCGAAAGGCTCCTCCAAGGCTCTTATTCGGCCCAATTCGAATATGGGCCAGAGTACGGGCAGAACGAATTTTGGATCGTAGAAAAGGCTGTTTTGTTAGGGTTTTTGACAATGTTTGGCAGAGAGAGTGGCCGTAGAACTCTACCTACTCGCTGTCAGGCTCTTGCTGGCAGCTATAAAGGACGCCGAGTTGATAGTCGAAGAATCACCCGTTTTTGCGAGACAATACGTTGCCTCTTGAATTGCTGCCGCGGCGCAAATTTCACTCCCCACTTTTAGCAACTCAACCGCGCAGACGCGGTAGCGCTGCTGAAAGCCATCTCGGCTTGGCGCTGAAGGGAACTAGCTGGCATTTTCGACGCGATCAATATCCCCCCAGCATTAACCGGCAAAAGGCTGGCAAAAGGGGTAGCGTGCTATTGAGCATGTTGGTATCCTGCGATTGCGGCCACAGGCGACGCAGCACCGCAGGAGAAACGTGACAACCACCCCACATTCAGCGTCCGACGATCCGGTTCGTGACGAGCGTTTTCGGTTGGGCATCGAAGGAGCCGGCATCGGAATCTGGGACCTCGACCTTTCTACGCACACGTTGCTTTGGTCCGAGACGACCAGGAAACTGTTTGGCGTCCCTAACGAGCTACCCCTTACCTACGAGCTATTCCTTTCACTGCTGGATCCGAGAGACCGCGAACCAACCGATCAGGCCGTGAAGCACTCGGTCGAGACTGGTTCTAGTTTCGATATGCAGTATCAGGTGGTTGGACCCGAACGGTTGAGCCACTGGGTTCGCGCGCGTGGCAGTGTGGTAAAAGATGAGCAAGGAATCCCGCGTCACCTCAGCGGGCTCGTGATCGGAATCGACGAACAGAAACAGGTCGAAGAGGCCCTCAGAACGAGGGAAAGCCACCTCCGTTCGATACTTGAGACGATCCCCGATTCCATGATTGTTATCGACGGGAACGGCATCATCCAGTTCTTTAGTAGTGCCGCAGAGCGGCAATTCGGCTATCCCGAACACGAGGCAATCGGCCAGAATGTGAGCATCCTGATGCCAAATCCGGATCGCTCAAACCACGACGGGTATCTGGCGCGTTATCTGTCCACTGGCGAGCGACATATCATCGGTGTGGGACGCATCGTGACCGGTCAACGCAAGGATGGGACTACCTTCCCGATGCATCTTTCGATCGGTGAGATGCAATCCGGCGGCGTGCCCTATTTCACTGGATTTGTCCACGATTTGACCGAACATCAACAGACGCAGACCCGACTCCAGGAGCTACAATCGGAACTGGTTCACGTTTCACGTTTGAGTGCGATGGGAGAAATGGCATCCGCGCTCGCGCACGAACTCAATCAGCCTCTCGCTGCCATCAGTAACTACATGAGGGGTTCGCGCCGTCTCCTGACGGTAAGCTCCGACCCCAACAGATCGAAGATCGAGAGCGCGCTGGATCGCGCCGCTGAACAGGCTATTCGCGCCGGCCAGATTATCCGCCGCCTGCGCGACTTTGTCTCACGCGGAGAATCGGAAAAGCGTGTTGAAAGCCTTTCGAAGTTGATTGAAGAGGCCGGTGCGCTCGGACTAACGGGCGCCCGCGAGCAAGACGTCAAGCTTCGTTTCAACCTGGATCCCAAGCACGATCTAGTGCTGGTGGATCGCGTCCAGATTCAGCAGGTGCTGGTAAACTTGTTTCGCAATGCCTTGGAGGCGATGGCGCAGACGCCGCGACGGGAGCTCGCCGCATCGAATGCCAAGGTGGCAGACGATATGATCGAAGTTACGGTTTCCGATACCGGTTCCGGATTCGACGACGACGTCAAATCCAACCTGTTCCAAACCTTTTTTACGACAAAGGAAGCTGGCATGGGTGTGGGGCTATCCATCAGCCGTTCAATCGTCGAGGCGCATGGCGGCCGGATGTGGGCCGAAGCCAACGAATTGGGCGGCGCCACCTTTCGCTTCACGCTGCCTGCAGCATCAAGTGAGAGTTTCACCAATGGCACATAGGGGAAAGGTCTACGTCATCGATGACGATGAGGCGATGCGCGACTCGCTCGAATTCCTGCTCGCTGCCGCCGATTTTCGGGTTTCGCTGTTCGAATCCGCACAAAATTTTCTCGATGCCCTCTCGACCCTCGACTTCGGATGCGTTGTGTCCGATGTACGCATGCCCGGTATTGACGGCATTGAACTTCTGAAACGTCTGAAGGCGGGCGGCAGCCTGTTTCCCGTCGTCATCATGACCGGGCATGGCGATGTTCCACTTGCCGTGGAGGCGATGAAGCTCGGGGCAATGGATTTCCTTGAAAAGCCGTTCGAGGACGACCGGTTGATCGGAATGATCGAGGCCGCGCTCAAGCGGGCGGAGCCAGGCGTCAAGAACGAAGCGGCCACGCTCGAGATACAATCGCGGATAGCAAGCCTCAGTCCTCGCGAGCGCCAGGTGATGGACGGCCTCATCGCCGGGCTCTCGAACAAGCTGATTGCCAGAGAGTACGATATCAGCCCGCGCACGATCGAGGTTTACCGGGCCAATGTGATGACCAAGATGCAGGCGGCCAGCCTCTCGGAACTGGTGCGGCTGGCGATGCGCGGCGGCGCGCTAAAAGATTGAGCCAAGTCAAGACGACCCCGCCCGAAATGCGCTTTCTATCATACATGAACCAGCCAATCGCGCAGCCGCACGGGATTTCGTGATGTCCTCGACTCCCAAACCGATCGTATACGTCGTCGATGACGACCCGGGCGTCCTCGGCTCGCTGCGATTTTTGCTCGAAACAGACGGGTTCGATGTCGAGACGTTCAGGAATGGTCAAGCACTGTTGAATGCGGTCGCTTCAAAGGGAGCTGACTGCTTTGTAATCGACTATAAAATGCCCAATATTGACGGTATCGATCTCGCAAGGCGATTGCGCAGCCGCCACATCGCCGCGCCAATTATCCTCATTACGGGTTATCCCGACGACAATATACCGGCGAAGGCCGCTGTAGCTGGAGTGTACAACGTCCTGTTGAAGCCCCATATCGACGAGAGCCTTGTCGCCTGCATTCGGGGCGCCATTCGGGAAACCGGTCCGGTCGCCCACCCCTGAGTGCCAGCGACGACCTCCGGTAAACTACATAGGTACATCCCCTTAAGATATCGAGCGAAATATCCAGCCTCGACTGTCCAGCGTAAGCATTAGCCATCCGCTGCACAGGAGACGACAAATGCAAACCCAATCGCTCACCCCATCGGTTATCGGCACCAATATCCGCCCGGCTATCTGCCCGAGAGCCGATCAGTTCGGCTTGCTGGCGGGTCATGCCGGACTCGTCACTACCGAGTTCTCCTACGGGAAAGACGAAGAGATCTACGGAGAAGACGAGCCCGCGGAGTATGTCTATCAGGTCGTTCAGGGTTCCGTCCGGACGTACAAACTCCTTTCCGATGGTCGGCGACAGATCGGCGCGTTTCATCTGCCAGGCGATGTGTTCGGATTAGAATCGGGAAGCAACCACCGGCTGGCGGCGGAAGCCATCGCGGATACCACCGTGCGCCTGGTCAAACGCCGCAGCCTCGACCAGGCTGCGGGAACCGATGTTAACGTCGCACGGAAGCTTTGGACGATGACAGCCGGCGACTTGCGGCACGCGGAAGATCACATGCTGCTGCTCGGGCGCAAGAGCGCGATGGAGCGCGTCGCCAGCTTCCTCCTCGAGATGGATCGCCGCCTCGCCATCGCCGGCATGATGGCGCTTCCGATGTGCCGCCGGGATATCGGCGACTATTTGGGGCTTACGCTGGAAACGGTCTCAAGGGCACTTTCGCAGTTGCACGGCGAGGGAGTACTCGGGTTTTCCGGCGCTCGGCAGATCGTCCTTCGCAACCGCCAGCGCCTGCGCAACATGGATGCGTGAAACTTTTTATCACCGTATGGGAGCGCGCGAAACAAATAAGGAGGTTGCCATGGCACAGTACGTCGCTCGGTTCTTGAAGAATGTTCTCGGAGACAACGGATGTGAAGCGGAAATCTGCCAAAGATCGTTCGATGTCAAAGCTGCAAATCAAGCGCATGCGGCGGAAGTTGCGAAGCTCAGGTTCTGCGAGACCGAGAACGTAAAAGACTGGCGCCTTCATGCAGATCGCGTTCAAATTTTCGAAGCGGACTTTCCGTCCTGAACCTTCAACGCAGCGAACGCGGCGCATCTGGCGTTCGGATATCAGCCTCGATCAAGGCTCGCGCGTAGTCTTCGGCGGCATCCCCCCGTCTCGCCGCGTTTTCCGGCGGCCCACAATCCGAGCGTCCGCAAAGGCGCGCGCACGCGCCTTGAATGCACGCTCCTCATCATGCGCGAATTTCGCTTCGAAGGCCTCTCCTCTGCGGTCAAAGCTCGTCATCTTTCGTCACCTCGCTTAGCTCATATATTGTCCGCCGTTGATCGATAGCGTCGAACCGGTGATGAAGCTCGCTTCGTCGGCCGCGAGAAACACTACAGCGCGCGCGATATCCCCGGGCTCGCCCAGGCGGCCCACGGGAATGAGAGGAAGAATGCTCTTTGCCATCACCTCCGGAGCGACGGCGTCCAGCATCTCGGTATGGATATAACCCGGGCAAATGGCGTTCACGGTGATGCCCGAACGGGCCGATTCGAGCGCCAATGCGCGGGTGAAGCCAAGATCGCCCGCCTTGGCGGCGGAGTAATTGGTCTGGCCGAACTGTCCCTTTTGGCCATTGATTGAGGATATGTTGATAATGCGTCCGAACTCGCGCGTTCGCATGCCTTCAATCACCGGGCGGCACATATTGAAGAGCGCGTTGAGGTCCGTGGCTATGACTGCCTCCCATTGCGCCTTGGTCATCTTATGCAAGGCACTATCTCGGACGATCCCGGCATTGTTTACCAGGACATCGACCGGCCCGACGGCGGCTTCAACCTCCCGGATGCCAGCGGCGCAGGCTTCGAAATCGCCGGCGTCCCAGCGGTACACAGCGGCGCCCGTTTTCGCCCGGAAGGCTTTTGCGGCGACATCATTGCCCGCATAGGTCGCAGCCACGCAATACCCGGCTTTGAGGAGCGCCTCAGAAATGGCAGCACCGATGCCGCGTGTTCCGCCCGAGACCAGTGCAACTCGTGCCATCTTTCCATCCTTCAACCAATCCTAAGTCGAGCACCCAGGAGATACTTTGTAATTAGTCGCAGGTTGATCGCACCGGTTTGAGATGGATCAAATGATGGCTGCGCTTTTGTTCTTTAACGGCGGCACGGACCGCATCGGCGGCCACCCTTGAAGCATGGAGAGCTGTCATGTTGAAAAATATCATGGTTCACATTCCCTCGGAACGGTCGATACGTCCGATCGCCGACAGCGCGATTTCGCTCGCGGTAATGCACGCCGCGCATCTCGATGCGGCTTCGATCGGCTTTCAACCCACCCATGTGGGTTTACCCATCGATGGTGGCGCTGCGGTCGCGGCTATGTTTGAGATCGACTACGAACGCGCATTGGTGCGGGCTAACGCCGCGCTCGCGGTGTTCGAAACCGAAGCGCGGAACGCAGGCATCAGCTATTCTCTGCAGCCGTTTGCAGGTGCTCCGGCCGAAATCGCGGCAACCGTAGGCACGTTGGCACGACTCTACGACCTGACGGTCGTGCTGCAGCCAGAACCCGACCGCGACACGTTCGACAACACCGTACCGCAGGAGATGCTCTTTCAATCCGGTGGCCCGGTCATTTTTATTCCATACACGCATAAAGGCCCGTTTGAGCCGAAGCACATCGGTATCGCCTGGGATGGAAGCCGCTTGGCCGCACGCGCCCTTCGCGACGCCGCACCGTTTCTCGCTCGCGCGCAAACCATCACCATCATCACCATCAATGAGACGGAAATACCAGCGGATGTTTCCGCCGCAACCCTGAAGCTCATCTCGCTCGCCACGAGCTGACCGCAGACATCGTGCGGATGAGCGCTCACCGCGCGGATATCCAGCCGACAATCTTGTCTATCGCAGCCGACACCGGCCTGGATCTGATCGTCATGGGTGGCTACGGCCATTCGCGTCTGAAAGAGCGTATCCTGGGCGGTGTCACGCGTGGCATGCTTCAATCCATGACCGTACCGACATTGATGTCACATTGACCCCTGTCCGAACCATCGCACCGCAGTCGAGCAAGCGCATCGCCGGGCTGCGCCGGCGCGTCTACGCCGTTCTCGAACAGGGCGATGGCGCTCGCGGCGCAAGCCTTGCCGTGAATCGGCTACTGATCGTGCTGATAGTTATCACGCTCACCGCAACCGTGATCGAATCCGTACCGGAGATGGCAAGGACTTATGCCCTGCCGCTCAGCGTAATCGAGTGGATTGCGACGCTAGTGTTTTCGCTGGAGTATGCCGCGCGGATCTGGTGCGCGGTTGAACACCCCCTATTGAAGCGCGGCGCATTTTTCGGACGGCTCCGTTTCGTGCTGAGTTTTTCTGGGTTGGTCGATCTTGTGGCTGTTCTGCCGTTTTGGCTCAGCGTTTTTGTTGCTTCCGATTTCAGGGTATTGCTCGTTTTGCGTCTCGTGCGCTTCTTCAAGCTCACGCGCTATTCGCCGCCGCGCGCTGGGTGGATGCTTTGTCATTTTGCTCGGCACGGCGCTTATCGCGGCAGCACTGATGCACCTCGCCGAGCGCACAGCGCAACCCGAGCGGTTTGGAACAATTCCGGATGCGCTGTGGTGGGCGATCGTAACACTTGGGACCATCGGTTATGGCGATATTGTTCCGGTCACCGTGCTGGGACGCTTTTTGGCGAGCTTAACGATCTTTGCCGGTCTGCTGATGATGGCGCTGCCAGTAGGTATTTTCGCGACCGCATTCGCCAATGAGGTACACCGCAGGGATTTCATCATCACGTGGGGTCTTGTCGCACGCATCCCGCTGTTCGGTACCTTGACGGCCATGGAGATCGCGGAGGTGATGACTATGCTGCGCGCGCAGAAGGTCGACAGCGGCACGGTGATTGCTCGCCGCGGCGAACTCGCCCACGCGATGTATCTGATCGCCGACGGCGAAGTGGAAGTAAAACTGCCGCACAAGCATATCAGGCTTGGTACGGGTCAATTCTTCGGCGAGATCGCGGCGCTGCGCCGCACGCGACGGTCGGCAACCGTGACGGCCTTGATGCCGACGCGGCTATTGGTACTGGATACCCTTGATCTTCATGGACTGATGGACCGGCAGCCGGAGCTCGCGGCACGGATCGAAGAAACGGCGCGGGCAAAGCTCGGGCATGGACTCAACGAGTTGGACGGAGATCTCACCTCCGAAGAGGTTTCCAGCGCCCCGCCCGGCTGATTTCGTCGAATCAAAGCGATACGCGGCGCGGAGCGCGCGCGTATGTGTGGCATTCACGGGCTGACAAGTCCTGCTTTCGCCGCGATCTCACAATTCGAAGCTTTGATTCTGCGCCGGAATTTCGACGTGAGTGTCACCGAGACACGCCGCGAACCGGCTCATGCTGTCCTGTTCGCCGTGGACGAGGAACGTCCGTTTTGCGCCGGTCTGCTTTTGCCAAGCGAGTAATTCGGCCTGGTCGGCATGGGCGGAAAAGCCATTGATGGTATAAATGCGTGCCCTGACCGGAACGTCTTCGCCGAATATTCTCACCTGCTTGGCGCCATCGATGATCCGTCGCGCGAGAGTGCCGATAGCTGCGTAGCCAACGAACACGATGGCCGACTTGTCGAGGGCCAGATTGTGCTGCAGGTGATGGCGCACGCGGCCGCCGGTACACATTCCCGATCCGGCCATGATGATAGCGCCGCCATGAATGTTACTCAGCGCTTCGGATTCGGCGGCTTCACGCGTGAAATGCAGCCCTGGCAGGCAAAATGGATCACGCCCGCCTTGAAATAATTTTGCGGTTGCAGGCTTAAAACACTCGGGATGACGCCGGAATATCTCGGTGGCCGAAATCGCCATGGGCGAATCGAGGAACACTTGCGTCGATTTCGCGAGCTGCCCCTTGCTGATGCCGTCACTCAGGAAATAGAGCAACTCCTGCGCTCGCTCCACGGCGAAGGTCGGAATGATGACATTTCCTCCTCGTCTTGAAGGTCTCGCTTATCGCTTCAAAGAGTTCCGCGATCGATGGACCTAATGGCTTATGCAACCGGTCTCCATACGTAGTTTCCATTACGACATTTTCGGCGCAGGGCGGCGTCACGGGGCCGCGCAGCAGTTGATGACTGCCGTTGCCCAGGTCGCCGGAAAGCAGCACGCTGGTCGAACGGCCCTGTTCCGAAAGTTTCAGAAGGATGCTGGCCGAGCCGAGGATATGGCCAGCGTCGAAGAAGGTCGCACTCACGCCCAGGGTGACTTCAAGAACCTCGGAATACGTCGCGGTCCGTCCGAAATTGTCGAGGCAGTTCAGCGCGTCGAGGGTCGAGTAAAGCACGTTATCCGTGTCGTTGTTCCCACCTCGGTGACCGCCTCTGCGCGCACGGTGGCGCGCATCTTCCTCCAACAGGTAGGCCGCGTCCAGCACGACTAGTCGCGTCAACTCACGCGAGGCGGATGTCGTGATGATCTCCCCTCGAAACCCGCGCTTGGTTAAGAGAGGCAGACGTCCGCAATGATCCAGATGTGCATGGGTCAGCAATACATAATCGATGCCGGCGGCGTCAAAGCCGAAAGGCTCGGCGTTCTCCTCATCCAGTTCGCGGCTACCTTGATATAGCCCGCAGTCAATCAAGATCCGCTTCCCGGCGCATTCAACCAAATGACAGGAGCCGGTGACGTTGCGATCCGCTCCGTGAAAGGATATTTTCAGGTTACTCTCCCTTGTATTCGCTCATTCAGACCAAATTCGCATGGGGCACGACAGGATTGACGTATAGCCGTCGATCACCGCGCCGCGCGCAAAGGCTCGCCGCTCGCGTCGTGCCAGCGCAAGATACCGTTCCATATTTCCCCGGCCGTCTCGGCAAACCAGAACAATTCCCGATCCTCAGAATCGATCACGCCTTCATCGACGAGGAAATCCACGTCGACGGCCCGACGCCAATAGGCCTCGCCCACCAGCACCACTGGTATCGGCTTGATTTTTCGCGTCTGTATGAGGGTTAGAACCTCGAACAGTTCGTCCAGCGTGCCATAACCACCCGGGAACGCGACCAGCGCCTTGGCCCGCAGCAGGAAGTGAAGCTTGCGCACAGCGAAATAATGAAAGCTGAAACATAATTCGGGCGTGACATAGGGGTTCGGATATTGCTCATGCGGCAGGCTGATATTCAGGCCGACGGACTTAGCTCCGACGTCGAATGCTCCGCGGTTGGCCGCCTCCATCATCCCGGGGCCGCCGCCGGTCACAATGGCGGTGTGGCGTTTGCAAGCGCCTTGATTTGCCGTCGCCACAAGACGTCCGAATTCGCGGGCGACCTCATAGTAACGGCTTTTGGCCTGGATTCGCTCGGCAACCGCCAGCCGGCGCAGAAGTTCGCCGTTGCTTTTGTCGACCTCCAGCAGAGCCCGTAATTCCTGCACCTTGCGAAGCGCCGCGGCAGGTTCGCAGATTCGCGTGCTGCCGAAAACCACGATCGCTTGCTCGATTTCATGCTCTCGCAGCAGCAATTCGGGCTTGAGGTAATCGATCTGCAAGCGCACGCCGCGCAGGTCATCCTCTGCAAGAAACGCAGTATCGGTGTCGGCAGGACGGTAGCTCGGGCTTTTGAGGATCGCCTGTACCCGCCCCACGGCCTCGGGATCTTCCTCGATTGGCTTCCGCTGTTGCCGGGGCAAAGCCTCGCGACGTTTGTCGGGATGAGCGGGCGTCGGAATTTCCGGACCCTCCGTCAGTCGATCTCCGGCCTTCTCCCAATCTGATGGCATTCCGCAAGCAACCTCCAATTTAAAGCCTGATACCCGGCTCCCATTGACGTGTTGATACGGATCAAGCTTAAGCTGGCTTCGTCTTTCTGCGCTGTGGACCCGCTTGACTTGAATCAAGGGCATAACGCCACCGAGGCCTAACGCTTGAGTATCTTCGCTTGGAGCACAATAATGCGCGCACATCAGATCATGACCCGCAAGGTCATCTCGGTGAAACCCGACACATCAATTGCCGATGCTGCAAATACAATGCTGCAGCAGCACATCAGCGGACTTCCGGTTCTCAATGAAGCCGGCAAACTGGTCGGCATCATCTCGGAAGGTGATTTTATCCGCCGCGCAGAGATCGGAACTCAGCTGAAGCGTGGCCGGTGGCTCAAGATTCTGGTTGGTCCAGGTGGGGCTGCAACCGATTTTGTGCACGAGCAAGGCCGTAAGGTCCGCGAAATCATGTCACCGGAGCCCCTTACCGTGACGGAAGATGCCACGATCGAAGAGATCGTCAAGGCGATGGAAAACAATCATGTCAAACGCCTTCCTGTACTGCGCGGAGATCAACTGGTCGGCATCGTGACGCGCACCAACCTTCTTCAGGCTGTCGCAGACCTTGCTCGCGATGTGCCGGATCCGACTGCCGACGATGACCATATCCGCAACCGCGTCTTTGCGGCGATCGAGAAAAACGATTGGAAGCCAATTGCGCTCACCGTCACGGTACGCGACGGCATCGTCCACCTCAGCGGCGTCATCTTCGACGAACGATCGAGGCAGGCGACAATTGTCGCAGCCGAGAACGTTTCCGGCGTGACGAAGGTTCACGACCACCTTTGCTGGGTTGAACCGAACTCGGGCGCGTACCTCTGCTCCGCTGAAGATGAGAAATTGAAAAGAGCGATTTGACCTGCGAACGGATCGAGATCATGCAGCATCATTTTCACGCGGTCGTCTGGATCGACCACCTGCAGGCCCGGGTCTTCCACCGCGGCCTTTCCGGCCGCGATGAGGTGGTTCTGCATTCCCACATGACGACGCGGCATATTCATCACAAGGCCAATTCGATCGGCAGCGGCCATGCCCATGAAAGCGAGGAATTCCTGAAACAGGTGTTGGACGCCATCAGCGACGCCGGCGAAATCCTGATCCTCGGACCGTCGGGTGCGAAAACCGAACTCGCCAAATATATTCGCGAACACAATCCGCAAGTCGGCAGTCGAATAGTTGCGGTTGAAGCCGCCGACCATCCCAGCGATTCCCAGATAGTCAGCTACGCAAAGCGACATTTCCGATTCGGCTTAGCCCGCTCGGCCGCCGATCACGGATAAATGTTTCCCTCGATAAATGAAACTCATCTGTCTAGGCCGAAATCTTCAAGCGGTCCACACGCTCTTGATGCGGATCCATGTATTCGCGGCGCGTACGCAGAGAATACGATATCCTGACTTGGGACGTTATCGTTCCCTCCAATTCAGTCGTGTCCTCGTGCAGGACGGACGTGGGCAAAGCGATTACCTCTGTCTGGCCTCGGGCTCACTGGACTTCATGAGAGACCAGCTGCGCCGCGGTCCAGCTTAAAGAGCAAAAGAAAGTACCTCCGGTAAAATACCTAGGGTGCGTTCCCTAAGATAAGCGGCGGAATTTCGGACGGCAGCGATCTCAACTACGAATTGGCCATCCGCCCGTCAGGAGATGGCACATGCTCACCCAATCAATCAGCACTTCCGTCATTGCTGGCAAAGTCGGCCCAGTTGCCCTCCCCGCGCCCGACCAATTCCATATGATCGCTGGCCAAGCCGGCCTGGTGGCGACGGAATTTTCTTACAAAAAAGACGAGGAAATTTACGGGGAGGACGAACCTTCCGACTATGTCTACCAGGTCATTCGCGGCTCGGTTCGCAGCTACAAGCTGCTGTCCGACGGCCGGCGCCAGATTGGCGCTTTTTATCTTCCTGGTGACGTGTTCGGATTGGAATCAGGGCCGGTGCACCGCCTCACCGCGGAGGCCATCGTTGACACGACCGTGCGTCTGGTTAAGCGGCGGAGCCTGGAGCAGGCGGCCGGCATCACTGTCGAAGTGGCCCGCAGCCTTTGGTCGATGACCGCCGGAGAACTTCGACACGCCGAAGACCATATGCTGCTTCTCGGCCGCAAAAGCGCGATGGAACGCGTCGCCAGTTTTCTTCTGGAGATGGACCGTCGCCTAGCCGTAACCGGCATGATGGCGCTCCCGATGTGCCGCAGGGACATCGGCGATTATCTGGGATTGACCCTGGAAACCGTATCGCGAGCGCTCTCGCAGCTGCATGGTCAGGGTGTGCTCGGCTTTTCCGGCGCACGCCAGATCGTCCTGCGCAACCGCCAGCGCCTGCGCAGCATGGATGCCTGAATAGGCTTCTCCAAAAGATTGTGGTCCAAATTCTGGAACCGTAGAAGCACCAGGAGGCGTTGATGAATTATTCGATTTACAGCGCGGATCGCACGACCCACCTTAAGATCGTGGTCGTTGCGCTGGCGGCCAGTATCGGAATAGCCAGCTTTGGAATCGCGGCCCACCTCAAGGCCGGCGACGAATACTCCCAGATGGCGCACGTGGTCAAAGCCAGCAAGCCCAGGATGAGGTTTGCCGACGCATTGCCTGCCCGTCAGGACACCTTATCCGATTTGACCTTTGTCAACGGCTCTCCGGCTCTGTCTGGTACCCAATTCAAATGATCAAGCGCCCCGATCCATGGCATTCCCGTTCCACCATCAGCCGGTCGGCGCACATCCTGGAACGGACGGGGCTCGCCTTGACGGGGGCCGCGTGCGGATTGTTCGTTGCCGCGCACGTGGGAAGGGCTGACATCGACCTGATCGGGTCGACTGCTGCCGTTCTGGCCATGATGGTTTACGGCGCGGCCGGCTTCTATCTCGGGATCGATCTGCCTCCTGTTCCTCCAGATCACCGAATGCACTTGCCGCTCCGGCATGGACTCGGTTCCAGTTGGGATGCTGTGGAACTGCTCAGCGCGGCCGGCACTTTCCTCGCCGCGGTGGCGGCGGTGGTGTCCGTCTCCAGCATTATTCTGGACGAGACCGCACGCCCAATTACTGCGATCCTGATCTGTCTCTGCTGGGCTATCGGAGCCACCATGCAAATTGTCGCCGGCATCGTCGCGCGAAAGCGGGCCGACGAAACCGCTGAGTCCTAGACAGTTTGCTGCTTCGCGGCATAGAGGATCTGGCCATGAATAAACTTTGTCTGGCACTTTTGATGATGGGGGCGTGGAGTACGGGCGGCTATGCCCTCGATCACGAGCAGCAACGAGGCAGGACCCTACTCGAAACACTGTGTGCACGGTGTCATGCTGTGGGCGCGACAGGCCAAAGCCCGCACACTGAGGCACCGCCATTTCGAACCTTCGGAGAGAAGCTTTACGACAATGACTTGGGACAACGATTACAGGACGGGCTGACCACCATTCACCCAGACATGCCGACCTTTCACTTTAAGCGACGCGATGCTGAAGCTGCGGTAAATTACCTGAAATCCATTCAGCAAAAGAAACAGTCGAAATAACCGGCCGCTGTGCCGTGCGGACGATTCACATCCCGAAGATATGGGCATCGCAGCAGTGGGCGTTTCTGATCCGGGCGATGGCTCATGTCCGGTCGGCGATCATCTTGACCGATCGGGCGCTGCAGCCGGCTCTCATAAAGCGCAAATCACACAAACGTCAGCTCTCGCGCTGATCTTGCGCTGCAGCGGTGCCCCCGCCTGCCGGCCGACGTGGGCGGCTGCCGGCGTGCGAATTCTCCGCGGCCGGGCCTCCGCAGGGATCGCGCCATGACAGCTGCGGAAACTGAAATTTCTCCGTGACGATCTTGGGTTGATCTCGATCAAGCCATGGCGCGGCTTTTGCCCTAGCAATCACACATTCCGCCAATTTCGGGAGCTGGAATCAACCCGATGCGTGCTCATCAAATCATGACCCGGCAGGTGATTACGGTCGGCCCCGAGACTTCGATCGCTGAGGCTGCTGAGACAATGCTGCAGTATCACGTCAGCGGATTGCCGGTGGTCGACACAGCGGGGAAGCTGGTCGGAATCGTTTCGGAAGGCGACTTTATTCGCCGTGCGGAGATCGGGACGCAACGCAAGCGGGGCCGTTGGTTACAGCTTTGGGTGGGCAGGGGTCAGGCCGCATCCGAATACGTGCGTGAACGGGGCCGCAAGGTCAAGGATATCACAACACTGAATGCTGTCACCGTTGCAGAAGATACCCCACTCGAAGATATTGTCCGGATTATCGAGCGGCACAACGTGAAGCGCCTGCCCGTCATGCGTGGAGATCAACTTGTCGGAATCGTGACCAAGTCCAATCTTCTGCAATCCGTCGCTGCTCTCGCCCGCGATATTCCAGACCCGACCGCCGACGACGATCATATTCGGGACGCCATCATCGCAGCCGTCGAGGGGACTAACTGGTCGCCCTGCAATTTCAACGTCATTGTACGCAACGGCATCGTGCATCTGAGCGGCAGTGTAACCGATGAACGTTGCCGGCAGGCAGCAATTGTCGCAGCCGAGAATGTACCCGGCGTCAGACAAGTACATGATGAACTCTGCAGCTACCCGCCTCCCGAAGAGGACTTTGGTGGCGGCGATTTTGTTTCATTGCAACAGCAGCCGTCAACGACAGATGACGCGCCGCTCTAAGCACACTCACAGAACAGCCATGCGCATATCGAAATTCTCTCTCTCTGTCGTGCTTGTCCTTTTCGCGGGGATCCATGCGACTTTTGGGCAGAATGCCGAGAATGGCCGACGGCTGTCAGAACGTTGGTGTTCGGAGTGTCACGCGATCGGGTCTGCTTCAAATAAATTCCATGGGATTCCATCACTCGCGGCAATCGCGGCCAAAGAAAACATCAACGCCGACATGATCGCTTCGTTTCTGCTTCTGCCGCACGCGACAATGCCGAACCTGCCGCTAAGCCGCAAGGACGCCGAAGACATCGCCCTGTTCATTATCGAAATGAAAAAGTAGCGAGTGGCAACGATGCGAAGGATACGAGCGATGCACATGAACCGAAATGTCCGGCAGTTGACGCGTCCGGAAGGTCTAACCGTGTTTGCGAGGCCGGCATCGACGGGAATCCAGGCCCTGTCGCATTGCTTGAATGCCTGGAGAAGTCCTGCGACGCCGACGAGCCGGAGCGGCGGTCGCAACGTCTGCCTGATCTTCGCGCTGATGCTCCTTCCCATATTCACGACGCCAAGCCGGGCTCAACCGCATGGCGCTCTCGCTGAAACATCGGCGTCTTTGACACTCGCGCCGCTGGTGAGGAAAGTCGTTCCAAGCCTGGTCAGCATTGCGGTCAGGGCAGGCGCTCCGGTGCAGGAGCCGATATTTGTCGATCCTAAGTCGGGGTTTCCCGATGCCCCGTATCGATCCACGGATCGCGAGATCAACGCCGCAGGCGTTGTAGTTGACGCTCGTGAGGGACTCATCGTGACGAGTACCCATGTCATTGAGCAAGCTAACGACATCTCGGTCACCCTTTCGGACGGACGACGATTCCAGGGGGCCCGCGTCGATGCCGATCCAAACACGGACATTGCGGTGATAAGAATAGTCGCCGCCGACCTTATCGCACTTCCGATGGGTGATTCGGATATGCTGGAAGTTGGAGACTACGTTATCGCCGTCGGTAATCCTTTCGGCATGGGAACAACCGTCAGTCATGGAATCGTGAGCGCCTTGCACCGCTCCGGACTCCACCCCAGCGGCTCTCAGGATTTCATTCAAACCGACGCGTCCCTCAATCCGGGTAACTCAGGTGGCCCGCTCGTGAACCTACGCGGAGAACTTGTTGGAATTGCTACCGCAATTACCAGTCCGGCGGGGAGTAGCATCGGGATCGGCTTTGCCATTCCGACCAACAGGGTACGCGAGGCACTCGACCGAGCCCTGAAGTACGGCGAGGCGCAGCGCATCAGGGAACGGGGCTAAGCCGAAATACCCGATGGGTTCGACAGCAAACAAAAAGGGGCAAACTCCGCGTTACGCTCGCAGGCGGCAGGATTTATTTGCCTGCGTGGAACGCGGATGAAGGTGGATGGCATCGTGAACATGCAATTCGAGCCCGAAGCCAAATCCCGTTGGCTTCAAATCGACGGCGCTCGCCGTGACCTTCGATTGGACGCCTGCCGCGGCGTGGCCCTTTGGTTTGTATTCATTGACCACGTACCTAACAACATCGTTAGCTGGCTCACTCTCCGCAACTATGGGTTCAGCGACACGACCGAGGTGTTCGTCTTCGTCTCCGGCTATACCTGCATGATCGCTTATGGCGGCGTATTGAAGGAGCAGGGATGGCTCGCCATGATCCTTCACGCTGTCCGGCGAAGCTGGCAGATCTACGTCGCCTTTCTGCTGCTTCTGATCGTCTATCTGGTGCTTGTCCAAAACCTCGGCAACGTGCGCTACCTCGACGAGACAAATACCGCGGTATTCTTCGAACATCCCGGTGCGGCGATTATCCACGCCAGCCTGATGCAGTATAAGCCGGTCAACACTGACATCCTGCCCCTATTCGTGCTCCTGCATCTTGCTTTTCCAGCCCTGCTATGTCTCTTTAGGTGCAGCACTTGGGTCGCCTTGGCCACGTCAGTCCTGCTCTACATCTACGTACAGATTTTTGGCAGCAATCTGCAAGGTTGGCCGCGCGGCGAATGGTACTTCAATCCACTGGCATGGCAGGTACTCTTCGTGGTTGGCATGTGGTGTGCGAGCGCTGATCCAGCGAAATTACAGGCTTTGGTCCGATCGCGCGGTGCGCTGGCCTGCGCCATCCTGTACCTCGCATTCAGCCTGATCGTGACGTTAAGCTGGCAGGTAAAGGCGATCGAGGGGCTGCTGCCGGCGACGCTGTCGAAGCTGATCTACCCCATCGACAAGAGCAATTTGGACGCTCTGCGGCTTCTGCACTTTCTCGCGTTGGCATTGGCGGTGGTTCGGCTGATGCCGCACAACTGGCGCGGATTGTCTTTGTGGGCGACCGCAACAATCCGCTGTGGCGAAAATTCGCTGACGATCTTTTGCTTGAGCATCTTGCTCTCACTCATCGGCCACGCCGTCCTGGAAAAAATGTCCGGCACGGTGCCCATGCAGTTCGTCGTCAGCATCGCCGGAATTGCTTTCATGATCGTCGCGGCAACGCTGCTAACCTGGGCCGCCAAACTGAAGGGACGCCAACCGCAGCTATTTTGAAGAAACGCAGCGATGGATCAACCGAAACCCATGAACCCGAGCAAGCTCGCAATTCAGTCGGGCCTGATCCGCCCTGTTCAAGCCACTCCGCTATCAGCGCACCAACGTCGATATCCGCTGACGCTCTCAACACAATCGGGGTTCATCTTTCCGTCATGGCAATAGCGGATCGATTAGCGCTCCACTTTGTTATCCCATGTCTATTCCGGAGACGTCAGCATGCGAATCCACGGTGCACACGAAGCCGATCCAAAGGCCCGCGATCTGGATCTGCTGGACAGGTACTGGCGGGCCGCCAACTATCTGTCGGTGGGTCAGATATACCTGCTGGACAACGCGCTGTTGCGCGAACCGCTGCGGCCCGAACACATCAAACCACGCCTGCTCGGGCATTGGGGAACCACGCCGGGACTGAATTTCATCTATGCCCATCTCAATCACGCGATTCGCGCCCGCGACCTCAACATCATCTACGTCTGCGGCCCCGGCCATGGCGGACCGGGCATGGTAGCGAATACCTATCTTGAGGGCACCTACAGCGAAATCTATCCCGATATCGGCCGTGATGCCGACGGCCTGCACAAGCTGTTTCGCCAGTTCTCGTTTCCCGGCGGGATTCCGAGCCATGCCGCGCCGGAGACGCCAGGTTCGATCAATGAAGGCGGCGAACTCGGCTACGCGCTGGTGCATGCCTATGGCGCCGCATTCGACAATCCCGACCTAATCTGCGCCTGCGTGGTCGGCGACGGCGAGGCCGAAACCGGTCCCCTCGCCGCTTCCTGGCATTCCAACAAGTTCCTGAATCCGGCTCATGACGGCGCCGTGCTGCCGATCCTGCACCTCAACGGCTACAAGATCGCCAATCCGACGGTGATCGGCCGGATGGGCGATGACGAGGTGCGAAATCTGTTTCTCGGCTATGGCCATGAGCCGCTGTTCGTCGAAGGAGACGATCCCGCCGCGATGCACCTACTGATGGCGGCGACGCTTGATACCGCGTTCGACAAGATCCGTGCTATCCAGCTGGCGGCGCGGGACGGGCGCGCAACGAGCGTGCGCCCGAAATGGCCGATGATCGTGCTGCGCAGCCCCAAAGGCTGGACCGGTCCGAAAGAAGTCGACGGCTTGAAAGTCGAAGGCTTCTGGCGCGCCCATCAGGTGCCGATCGCCAACGCTCGCGGCAATCCAGACCATCTGCAATTGCTCGAGCACTGGATGCGAAGCTACCAGCCGGAAAAACTGTTCGATGAGAATGGCCGGCTAAGTGAAGATCTGCAGGCGCTCGCGCCAGCCGGCGAGCGACGAATGGGCGCCAATCCGCATGCCAATGGCGGATTGCTGAAGCGCGAACTGAAATTGCCGGATTTTCACGACTATGCCGTGGACGTGCCGCACCCCGGCGGCGTTGAGGACGAAGCGACCCGTATTATGGGGCAATTCCTGCGCGAGGCCGTCTCACTTAACGCCGAAGCGCGGAATTTCCGTATCATGGGGCCGGACGAGACCGCCTCGAACCGGCTCGACGCGGTGTTCGACGTTACCGACCGGGTCTGGATGGAGCGTATCGAGTCCTACGACGTCCATCTGGCCCAGGACGGCCGGGTGATGGAGGTGCTGAGCGAGCATCTCTGCCAGGGCTGGCTCGAAGGATACTTGCTCACCGGGCGGCACGGATTCTTCTCCTGCTATGAGGCCTTTGTCCACATCGTGGATTCGATGTTCAACCAGCACGCCAAATGGCTGAAGGTTTCGCGCGGCCTGCCTTGGCGACGCCCAATCGCCTCGCTCAACTATCTGCTGACCTCCCATGTCTGGCGGCAGGACCACAACGGCTTCAGCCATCAGGATCCCGGCTTCGTCGATCTCGTCGTCAACAAGAAGGCCGACATCGTCCGCGTGTATTTTCCTCCCGACGCCAACACCCTGCTCTGGATCACTGACCATTGCCTGCGGACCTACGACCGCATCAACGTGATCGTTGCCGGCAAACAGCCTTCGCCGCAATGGCTGACCATGCAGCAGGCCGCGACGCATTGTGATGCCGGCGTCGGCATCTGGACCTGGGCGGGCACCGAAATCGAAGGCTCCGAACCTGACGTGGTGATGGCCTGCGCCGGCGACGTGCCGACGCTTGAAACACTGGCCGCAGTGGACCTTTTGCGAAAGGCGTTTCCCGATCTGAAGATTCGCGTCGTCAACGTCGTTGACCTGATGACGTTGCAACCGAAAGACCAGCACCCGCATGGCCTCAGCGACCGCGATTTCGACGGCATCTTCACCTGCGACAAGCCGGTGATCTTCGCCTACCACGGCTATCCTTATCTGATCCATCGCCTTACCTACAACCGGACCAACCACTCCGGAATGCACGTGCGCGGTTTTGAGGAGGAAGGTACGACGACCACGCCCTTCGATATGGTGGTTCTGAACGAACTCGACCGCTTTCATCTGGCGATCGAGGTCATCGAACGGGTGCCCGGGCTCAGCGTCGCGGCGGCGCATATGAAGCAGCAATTCCGCGACGCCTTGATCGAGCATACGCGCTATGTCCGTCAGCACGGCGAGGACATGCCGGAAATCCAGGGCTGGAAATGGCCCTATGGCGAGGATACCGTTCCGCGCGACGGCCGCTGAGGGATGACTTGGGGGCACATCATGGGCGATGCCATCCTGGTTCTCGACGTCGGCTCGTCCAGCGTCAAATTCTCGCTGTTCGAGGGGCACGTACGGCCGAGCCGAAAGGGTCTGATCTGCGATGGCGAGTTCGATGGCATCGGGCATCGCGTGCATTTCGTCGCCAAGGACAACTCGGAAAAATCTCTGGCTGATCGGTATCTGACAGAAGGCGCCACCCATGAGGACACAATCGCCACGCTCCTGAGCTGGGTCGAGAGCCAATTCCCGAACCATCGCTTGGTCGCTGCCGGACATCGCGTGGTGCACGGCGGGTTGCTCTACAGCAGCCCGGTCCGCATCGACTCCTCCGTTATCGACGAATTGCACCGTCTCATTCCCCTGGCGCCATTGCACCAGCCCCACAATCTGGCGGCCATTGCCGCTATCTCGAAGCTGCACCCGGAATTGCCCCAGGTCGCCTGCTTCGACACCGCCTTCCACCGTACCCAGCCCGAGGTCACCGCAGCTTTCGCGCTGCCCCGCGCGATCACGGCTGAGGGTATCCGTCGCTACGGATTCCACGGGCTGTCCTACGAGTATATCGCCGGTGTGCTGCCCGATGTCCTCGGCCCCGTCGCCGACGGCCGCATCGTGGTGGCCCATCTCGGCAGCGGAGCCAGCATGTGCGCGATGCACCAGCGAAAAAGCGTGGCGACGACCATGAGTTTTACTCCGCTCGATGGACTTGTTATGGGGACCCGGTGCGGCAGCCTCGATCCCGGTGTCATCCTCTATTTGATCCAGGAAAAAGGCATGACGCCGCAGGCCGTGAGTGACCTACTCTATCATTCCTCCGGCTTGCTCGGCGTATCCGGCATCAGCGACGACATGCGGACGCTTTTGGCCAGCGACGATCCTCTCGCCGCCAACGCGGTCGCATTGTTCGTCTACCGGTTCAGCCGGGAGTTGGGGTCACTGGCGACCGGCCTCGGCGGACTGGACGCGCTCGTCTTCACCGCAGGTATCGGCGAACACGCCCCTGAAATTCGTCGCCGCGCCTGCAAGCAAGCTGCCTGGCTCGGCATCGAACTGGACGATGCGGCGAACGCCAGCGGCGCCGCAAGGATCTCGACGCCCGCAAGCAAGGTATCCGCCTGGGTCATTCCTACGAACGAGGATTTGATGATTGCCCGGCATACGTATCATCTAACCGAAGGCCATGCGAAGAAAAGATGACAATTCGAAGAAACGAAGGGTTTGCTCTTTTCTAGGAGCTGTGTCCGAGCAAGAACAGAACTCCTGATCGCTATTATCGAACAGCAGCCCGCGCCTGCTAGACCAGATAGACGTCTGAGAACATGCTAACTCAGTCCGCCAATCCTCTAACCAACAGTCTGACTCCGAAATGAGCAAAGCCCCCCTTAGGGAACAACACCGCGCGCAGAGCGCCGGATGGTTACGCGCGGCAGTACTGGGCGCGAATGACGGGATCCTTTCCACAGCAAGCTTGGTGTAGGGCGTCGCGGCCGCGCATGGGATACGCAATAGTGTATTGACCGCTGGGGTCGCCGGTCTGGTCGCAGGTGCCATGTCGATGGCTGCGGAAGAGTACGTTTCAGTGCACTCCCAGGCAGACACCGAACATGCCGACATCGAACGTGAGATGCAGAACTCAGGGCGGACGACAAGGGCGAGCATGAAGAACTGGCAGAGATCTACGTCGGTCGCGGCGTGGACCCCGAACTCGCGAAACAGGTTGCCGACCAGCTCATGGCTCGTGACGCCATAGGCGCGCACGCCCGCGACGAATTGGGCATAACTGAAAATCTTAGAGCTCGTCCCATTCAGGCTGCGTTTGCGTCGGCCGCCAGCTTCGCCGCTGGAGGAGCCATGCCACTCTTCGTCGCTGCATTGGCCCCTGAGCCCGGCATGATTTATTCGGTGTCTGGAACCTCGCTGCTCTTCCTCGCACTGCTGGGTGCATTGGCGGCGCGCGCCGGCGGCGCAGACATAATGCCGGGCGCGATAAGCATTACTTTCTGGGGTGCACTCGCCATGGGCATCACCGCAGGCGTCGGAGCCTTGTTCGGGACGCTGGTGTGAGCGATTGTCTCAAGACGAGATGATTGTGCAGCCATGACGCGGTAGAAAACGCGCTTGGTGACTTCCACGATCGCAAGATACGCCAATGTCGCGCCGACCAGGAAAGCGAAGAACAACGGCGGCGGAACCACGAACCCCAACCACCCACCGATAGAGAGCAGCGGAAGAGCGATTGCGACCGCGATGACTCCGAGCGCCATGGCGACCAGGAAAATATGCGGCCTGCTCCGAAGGACCGACCGCCGCGTCCGGATGGCGAAGACCACCAGGACCTGGGTCGTGATCGACTCGATGAACCAGCCCGTCTGAAACAACGATTCGCCGGCGCCGAATAGATACAAAAGCACATAGAATGTCAGAAAATCGAAAACAGAGCTGACCGGCCCAAATACAAGCATGAATCGCTCGATAAACTTGACGTCCCATTTCACTGGCCCGGCGACCGCCTCTTCATCGACTCGATCGAAAGGGATCGCAATCTCCGACACGTCGTAGAGAAGGTTGTTCAGTAAAATCTGGATCGGGAGCATTGGCAAAAACGGCAAGAACAGCGCGGCACCGGCCATGTTGAACATGTTGCCGAAATTCGAACTGGAGCCCATAAGGACGTATTTGGACACGTTCTGAACCGTGCTGCGCCCGCAGATCACGGCCTCCTGCACCACCGAAAGGTCGTGTTCGAGCAGGATCAGGTCGGCAGCCGCGCGCGCGACATCGGCGGCGCCGTCGACCGATATTCCGACATCGGCAGCGTGCAACGCGGGCGCATCGTTGATGCCGTCACCCATGAAGCCTACGACATGGCCGAGCCGCTTCAGCGCCAGCAGGATCCGAAGCTTCTGCTGCGGATTGACGCGGGAGAACAGGTTGACCCGCGGTAACTGCCCGATCAGCGCCTCGTCTGAAAGGTATGTCAATGCGTCGCCAGTCAGTACCCCCCGTGACCGGGACGGCGATCTCGGCAAAGACGTGGCGCGTCACGCGTTCGTTGTCGCCGGTCAACACCTTCACGGCAATGCCCGCGGCGGTCATGGCCTGGATGGTGGCCCCAGCGCTTGCCTTCGGTGGATCAAGGAAAACGGCGAAGCCGGAAAAAACAAGGTCACTCTCGTCACCGACTGCGGCGGTCCGATGACTCGCATCGACCACACGGCTGGCGATGCCCAGAGCGCGGAATCCCTGAGCACCGAGTCCATCAAGCGTGGCCTCGAAGCAACGGCGCGTCTCAGGGTCGAGCGGCAGTACCTTGCCATCCGCGTCCTCGTACCGCCCCGACAGCCGCAGAAGGTCCTCCGGCGCACCCTTGACGATCAAACGGCGTTCGGCACCGTGCTCAACCAGGACCGAGACACGCCGTCGCTCGAAATCGAATGGCACTTCGTCGATCTTCTTCCAGCCGGCCATGTCGAACGGGTGGGCCGCGAGAATTGCTTTATCGAGCGGGCTCTTCATGCCGGTCTCGAACCGGCTGTTCACATAGGCATGGGCATAAACGGACGCGCTCTCGGCGCCACGGCCATCAATGGCGCGCATGAGCTTGATGGTGGCTTCAGTCAGCGTTCCGGTCTTGTCCGTGCACAGCACGTTCATGGCGCCGAGATCGTGGATCGCGGACAGGCGTTCACGATCACCTTCCGCTTGGACAGCTGCAATGCCGAGCGCGCAAGCGTAACGGTCACGATCATCGGCAGCAGTTCGGGCGTCAGCCCGACGGCAAGCGCCAGCGCGAACATCAGCGACTCCAGCACCGGCCGGTGAAACGAGATGTTTACCACCAGCACAAAGAGCACCATCAGAATCGTGAGGCGCATGACCAGCAGGCCAAACCGGCGAATGCCGACCGCAAAAGCGGTGGCCGGCGGCTTTTCCGCCAGGCTGGTCGCGAGATGGCCGAGAGCCGTCTTCCCGCCGGTTCGGCAAACAACAATGGTTGCGGTACCGCTGATTGCGGAGGTGCCGGCGAAGACAGCGTTCGACGCTCCGGCGGGATTTTCGGCGCCCGATGGTGCATCGCCGGCCTGCTTCTCGGCGGGGTACGGCTCACCGGTCAGAAGCGCCTGGTTGATGAAAAGATCACGGCTTTCGAGCAGCCGCGAGTCCGCCGGCACGAGATCGCCGGCGATCAGTTCGACTATGTCGCCGGGCACCAGACGATCGATCGGCACCGACAGACAGGCGCCGTTGCGTCGTACCGTCGCCTGCACCGCTACCGACCGGCGCAGCGCCTCGACCGCATTTTGAGCGCGGACTTCCTGGACGAAATCGATCGTCATGCTGATCGTAACGATTAATACAACGATCAGGAAGCTCGCAACATCGCCGGTCGCCGCCGACAATCCGCTCGCCACGAGCAGGATGATGACGAGCGGATTCCGAAATCGGGAAAGAAACTGGAGCCAGAGCGGCGATCGCTTGACGATTGCGGCGTCGTTGGGCCCGAAGGTTTTCAAGCGGGACTGCGCTTCCGAGGCATCAAGACCAGCAGTGCTGGTCGCGAGACGTGCAAGAATTCGACCAACTGGCTCCTGCCAGATTTCTTCCGCGCCGAGTTCTTCGTCTACTGCGTCCATCGTGACATCCTAACGTTCGCCACAACCTGAGTTTATTTTGCGGCCTTTAGCGCCATGAAGTATGCGACAATCTCGTCGATCTGATAGTCCACAAGCCGAGGATTTGGCATCGCTTCAGCAGGCCCTAGATTGCTATGATTTCGAGCCGAGAAATTGCCGCAGCGACTGTTCCGTCAGTGCCGGCCGTTGCGCCAGCACGGCGAAGCTGGGTCCGGGCGGCGCCAAAACCGGAAGTTCATCGCGTTGCTGCGTCACGACATGACAGGCGCCGCAGACCATTTCGGCGAATTTGCGTCCCGCGGCAACTTGGTCGCCCGAAGGCACCTGGGCCTGCGCCGGTGACGCGAGGGTGGCGAAAAGCGCGAACGTGAGGAGCACGACCCTGCTACTCGTCATGACCGAACACCTCCTTGTTCCTTTTTGGCCGCGAGAGACGGAAGTGACCCTTCGGCCGTCTATGGCTTCGCCTGCGGCGGAAACACCTGGTTATTGAAGGGCGATTCGGTCGGCACCCGCATGACGATGAAGCCCCGTCCGATCGACTGGTGACATGCGTTGCATCCGTTGGTGAACTCGCCAACGGCTTTCGCAAACAGTCGGCTGTCCTTTGCCTCGATCGCATCTGCTACCAACTGAGCAGGCCCTGCCATCCTGGTCACGTTCGTTGCCGGAATACCCGGATAAAGGGTCGCGGCTTCCATCAGAGCGGATTCGAGCTGGCGAAGTTCGTAAGCGGCGAGCTCCCAATTGAGACCCTTGCCGGCGAACCACAGTTTCATATGCCGGAATTGGATCGCGTTCATGATATCGCCCAACCGGGGAACGTATTGCTCAGTCGTCGGTGTATGTATCCCGCTCTGCGCAACAGCGAGGGATGTCAACAAGCAAAACGGCAGCAGCGCAGCCATATATCCGCGCAATTTCATTGGAAACTCCGATCATCCGGCATTGGCATCGCCTAGTCGGCCAACGCTCACAAAAGCTAACGCTTCCGGCCGACCTGTCCTTTGCGCTCGATCAAGGTCCGCCTGCGGGTAACGTTTCGTCGCGGCCACTCCGGTTGACGCCGATCAATATACCCAGTTCCTATGAAAGATTACCTTCAGTCCAGAAAATTGACCATGCCTTTGCCCGGAGAATAGATATGTTGGCTCACCTCCCGATCATTATTTTCGCTTCTTTGCCTCTCACAACGGTCGCGGACGGCGTGCCGAAATTCGATATCGCGCGGGAGTGCCGGGCCGAAGGTGGCTCGCAGGCCTCCTTGGAAAAGTGCGTTGCGGATGAATCCAACGCACACGATCAACTTCAACCGCAAGGGGAATTCAATTTAGTCCGCGCGACAAAGCCGTTTGCATCCGAGAAAACAGTATGGACGGCCCCTCCCAGCTACGTTGGCATTCGCACGCGTCGCGTCCGCTAGACCGCCCGCGCGACCACGGAACGGAAACGCACGATTGCAAGGCCAAAAAACAAGGCTCCCATGACGGCAACCGCAACGAATTGCGGCCACACCACATCTATTCCGGCGCCACGATAAAGGATCGCTTGCGCAAAAGCGACGAAATGTGTCGATGGCGATATCTGCATGGCCTTGGCGAGCCAGGGAGGCATGCTCTCTAGCGGCGTATTGCCGCCCGAGAGCAGGTTCATGGGCAGAAAAACCAACATGTAGAGCAGGCCGAGTTGTGGCATCGACCGCGCAACTGTTCCCAGAAAGATTCCAATCGCGGTTGCGAAGAACAGGTAGATCACCACGCCAATCATAAACAGCGGTACCGAGCCGGCGACGGGTACCCCAAGCATCAGGCGCAGCACCAGATAAAGACTGAGTCCCACCGCCACCGTGATAACCAGGCCGTTCGCCCAGACTTTGGACAGGGCGATCTCGAACGGCGTCAGCGGCATGACCAGGAGATGATCCATGGTGCCGTGCTCTCGCTCCCGCACCACAGCCGCGCCGGCGAGAATGATGGCCAACATGGTGATGTTGTTGAGGACCGCCATTACGCTGGTGAACCAGGCGGTGGTCAGGTTGGGGTTGAAGGCAATGCGCACATCGAGATTTACCGCCGATAACTTCACCCCCTCGGCATGGGAGAGGAAATCGGCGATCTCGGTGGTGATGATCTGCTGGGCATAGCCGGAGCCGAGCCCGGCCTGCACCGTCGCGGTCGCATCGACGTTGATCTGCAGCCCGGGTTGCTGTCCGGCCAGCACATAGCGTTCGAAATCCGGCGGGATATCAATCACGAAGGTATAACGTCCCTTGTTCATCGCAGGAATGATATCCCGCTCGGCGATCAGCTGCGGCAGCTGAAACAGCGGCGGGAAGAACGCATGAGCGATCCGGCGCGAAAGCTCCGAATGATCCTCATCGACGATTGCAATCGAGGCGTTGTGCAGTTCCTGCGAATTGCTGCGCGCCTGCAGAGTGATCGCCAGCGAAAATGCATAAATCACCAGACCCAGCAGAACGAAATCACGCGAGAAGCTGCGCACCTCCTTGACCCCCAGCCAAAATATATTAGCGGCTTTTCGCATCATCGCGGGCCCTATCGTTCCTGTTTGCGCAGCAAGAGCACGCTCAGCAGGGTCATGATCGGAACGAAAATGGCCAGCGCCAAGAGGTCCCCGCTGAGGTCGGCAAAGCCCAGTCCCTTGGTAAAGGTGCCGACACTGATCGGCACGTAATAGGTCATGGGAAAGCCGCGGCCAATGATCTGGGCGCCTCCGGCCAGAGAGGACACCGGCGTCATCATGCCGGAAAATTGCGTCGCCGGCAGCACCGTCAGGATTGCGGTGCCAAATAGAGCGGCAATCTGGGTCTTCGTGAACGCCGAAATCAACATGCCGTAGCCGGTCGTGGTCGTGACATAGATCAGCACACCCACGAACAGGGCGGGAAAGCTGCCCTTCAGCGGAACCTTGAATACGAACAGCGCCAGCATCATCATCAAGGTGAAATTGGCCATCGCGACCGCGATGTAAGGCAGCTGTTTCCCAAGCAGGAATTCAATCCGGCTCACCGGCGTCACATACAGGTTGGTGATGGAGCCGAGTTCCTTCTCCCGCACGATGGCGAGCGCCATCAGGATCGCCGGAAACAACGCCAGCAGCATCGACATGTTTGAAGGCACCATCGCGTAGATACTGTCGAAATCCTGATTGTATTTGAACCTGACCTCGATATCCGCGGGCGGCGACGCCGAGGGCTGCGTGGTCTTCACCGCCGGATCCGTCAGGTACAATTGGTGCATGCCCTGTAGATAGCCGCGGATGGTTTCCGCCCGGAACGGCATGGCGCCATCGACCAGGGCACTGACCCAGACCGGACGTCCGGACTTTATGTCGTTGCCAAAGCTGGGCGGGATTTCAATCGCGGCTGAAATGTCGCCGCTCTTGAGGCGATTATCGAGTTCGGCATAATCGGCAAGCGGCGCCTTCTCGACGAAATAGCTCGAGCCTCTGAGTTCTTCCAGATAGGCGCGGCTCTCCGGGCTTTGATCGCGGTCAAGTACCGAAAACGACAGGTTGTTGACGTCGGTGGAAACCCCGAATCCGAACACCAGCATCAACAGCGTGGTGCCGAGCAGGCTGAAGCCGAGCCGAATCGGGTCGCGCAGCAGTTCCAGGGTCTCGCGAATGGTATAGGCCAATAGACGCTGCAGGCTGAACATGGAAGGTTGCTGCGTGCGCGAGGGGACCGGATGAACGGTGGCGCCGGATTCGGCGCGTTGCTGGATGGTGAGGGCGCCGGTTGCCTGCTGTAGATAACTGATGAAAGCGTCTTCCAGCGTGTCCGCGCCGCGGGCCTTGACCAGTTCCACCGGGGTCCCGGTGGCCAGCACGCGGCCGGAATCCATCAGCGCAATCCGGTCGCAGCGTTCGGCCTCGTTCATAAAATGGGTCGAGACGAAAATCGTCACGCCCTGGTTGCGCGACAGATCGATCAAAGCTCCCCAGAAGCGGTCCCGCGCCAGCGGATCGACGCCCGAGGTCGGCTCGTCCAGGATGAGGATTTCGGGCTCGTGGACGATGGCGACGGCCAGCGAGAGCCGCTGGCGGATCCCCAGCGGCAGATCCAGAGTGCGCTGATCGAGATAATCTTCCAGGCCGAATTGCCCGATCAGCGTGGCGATGCGCGCCGCCGCCTTTTGCGCCGGGATATGAAAAATACGCGCATGCAGATCGAGGTTCTGTCGCACCGTGAGCTCTGTATAGAGCGAGAACGACTGCGACATGTAGCCGACGCGGTAGCGCGACCCCATGTCACTGGCGTCGAGAGGCTTTCCGAATAGAAGGGCCTCGCCGGCGGTGGGCGGCAACAGCCCCGTCAGCATCTTCATGGTCGTGGTCTTGCCGCAGCCATTGGAGCCGAGAAAGCCGAAAATCTCGCCGCGCTCGATGGTGAAATTGACCCGGTCGACGGCCGCGAAATCGCCGAAACGACAGGTCAGGTCGCGCGCGGCAATGATGGGTTCGGCGCCGAAGATTTGTCGCGGCGGTATCTGAAGCGCGTGGTGACCGCTGCGCTGCTGCTCCGGCAAGAGCGCAATGAAAGCGTCCTCGATGGTGGTCGCGCCGGTGCTTGCCTTGAGCTCGGCCGGGGATCCGGTCGCCAGCAATTTTCCGGCGTTCATCGCCGCCAGCCAGTCGAAGCGCTCGGCTTCCTCCATATAGGCGGTGGCGACGATCACGCTCATGCCGGAGCGGCGCGAACGGATGCGGTCGATCAGTTCCCAGAACTGGCGGCGCGACAAGGGATCGACGCCGGTGGTCGGCTCATCGAGAATGAGCAGATCTGGATCGTAAATCAGCGCGCAGCACAAGCCGAGCTTTTGCCGCATGCCGCCCGACAGCTTCTTTGCCGGCCGGTCCACGAACGGCGCCAGCCCGGTGCTGTCAAGCAGTTCCGCAATCCGCCATTGGCGTTCGGCGCGCGATTGTCCGAACAGGCGGCCGAAGAAGTCGACATTTTCGCGCACGCTGAGGTCGGGATAGAGATTCTTACCGAGCCCCTGCGGCATGTAGGCGATGCGTGGGCAGACCGCCGCGCGGTGCCCCGCGTCGGAGATGTCGCCGCCGAGCACCACAGCGCTGCCGGACTGGTTCTGCCGGGCGCCGGCGATAATGGCGAGCAGCGTGGATTTCCCTACCCCGTCGGGACCGATCAACCCGACCATGCAATCGGCCGGGATGCTGATGGTGACGCCATCCAGTGCCGTGACCTTACCGTAGCTTTGGGTGAGGTTTTCCAGGACAGCGACGGATGGATCCGCCGCGTTCATGGCGCGCCTTGCAGATCTTTGGGCCAGGCCACCGCCGGGTCCGCACGAAGATAGGCAACCCCGGGCAATCCGCTGCGCACCGATTGCGCGTGAACGCGCGAACGATCGGGATCGATCCGCACGCGGATCCGGAACATCAGCTTGTCGCGTTCGCTCTGGGTTTCCACCGTCTTCGGCGTGAATTGCGCCTGACTGGCCAGGAAGGAGACCTTTGCCGGAATCGGCGCTTTCGGGTAGGCGTCGAGCAGGATCCGGCCTTCAGTGCCAACCCGATCTTGCCGGCTTCCGGGGCCGGAAGGTAAATGTCCATGTAGACATACGAGATGTCCAGCATCGTGAACACCTTGCCGCCGGCCGGAAGCACCTCGCCGATGTTGGCGATTCGATATTGAATCCGGCCGTCGCGCGGCGCCACTAGATCGTTGTCGTTGATGTTGACCGTGTAGAGTCCGACATCGTGCTCGGATGCTTCGAGCGCCCGTTCGGCTTGCGCGACCCGTTGCGTTGCGGCGTTCAATCCTGCGTTCGCGGCGTTCATGGTTTGCGTCCGCTGATCAAACAGTTCCTTTGTCGCATAGCCTTGTTTCAGCAACGCCTGCGTACGCTCCAGCTCCTGCGCGGCTAGTGTCTGTTGCGTGCGCTGCTGCTCCAGATTGGCGTTGGCCTCCCCGATCGCGCGTTGCGCCTGCTTGACTTGCGCTTGCGCTTTCTTGAGCGACTCCTGAAGATCCCTGGTGTCCATACGCGCGACCACCTGCCCCGCGCTGACCATGTCGCCGATCTCGGCATTCAATTCTGCGATCCGGCCCGGAAACTTGGTGTCGATATCGATCTCGTCGGCCTCCAGCCGGCCATTGCCATAGCTGATACCGGCAGGCAGCTGCGCCTGAGAGTGCTTCCACCAATAGAAGCCAGCGCCGCCTGCGGCCAAAAGAACGACAACAAGCCCGATCGAGAACCGCAGCCGCCGCACGTTCCGGGTACGCGCAAGAGGCACGGTGACCGGTAAATGACCGGTACCGGCAACAGGGGCAGGATTCTGATGTTGGAGCGCGGCATCATCGCCCGCCCCCGCGTTTACCGGCGTTTTCTCGTCGATATCTTCAATTAGCCGTTGCAAGGTTTTCTCCGCCAACTCATGCAGTTTCTAATTTAACGTTGGCACTGGTCAGCCTGGTAAGTATTGAGCGATATCAAACAGTATTGGCGTCGCAGACTTAGACGGATATCCGATCTTCCCGCTGGAAATCGCCGCGAGCCCACACAAAACCTATGCAAAAGCCGTTCAAAGGACTTAGCAGCGCCGAGGCGCAACGCATTCTCGTCCAAGTCGGCCCGAATGCGACGCCGGACGTAGCCATTCATCCGCTGCGGTTGGTGCTGGGAAAATTCCTCGCTCCGGTTTCGGTCCTGCTTGAGATCGCGATCGTTCTTCAATTGGCGCTCGGCGAATACGTCGAGGGATCAATCATCGGGGTTCTTCTCCTGTTCAATACGGCCATTGGTTTCTTTCATGAGAGCCGGGCGCAATCGACCATTGCGGCGCTGAAATCGCGGCTTGCGCTGAACGCATCGGTTCTGCGTGACGGCGTCTGGAGGATTTGTCCCGCGGCCGAACTGGTCCCCGGAGATATCGTCAAACTCACGCTGGGCACGGTGGTTGCCGCCGACGTCCGGATGCGCGAGGGGTCGATCCTGCTCGACCAGTCCATGCTCACCGGCGAGTCCCTGCCGGTCGAAGCCGGGCCAGGTGCCGAAACCTATGCGGGCGCGCTGGTCCGGCGCGGCGAAGCCGTGGCCGAAGTTCTCGCCACCGGGGTGCGTACTAAGTTCGGACGCACAGCCGAACTCGTTCGCACCGCCTACGTTGTGAGCACTCAGCAAAAGGCCGTATTTCGGGTGGTGCGCAATCTGGCCGGCTTCAATGGCGCCGTCACCCTGTTGCTGATGGTCTACGCCCACGAAATCGGTATGCCCCTGTCCGAAGCCGTTCCGCTGGTGCTGATATCTGTTCTCGCCTCGGTGCCCGTCGCGTTGCCGGCAACCTTCACACTCGCAACCGCCATCGGAGCGCGAGCCTTGACACGGGCTGGCGTACTTCCGACCCGTCTCTCTGCGGTCGACGAAGCCGCAAGCCTCGATGTCCTGTGCATCGACAAGACCGGCACATTGACGCGCAACGAACTGGCCGTGGCCGCAGTACACGCGATGCCCGGCTTCGATGAAGGCCAGGTCTTGGCGCTCGCGGCCGTTGCCAGCGCCGATGGAGGTCAGGACCCCGTCGACGCCGCGGTACGGGCCGCCGCGGCCTTGCACAAAACGGACACCAACCTGCCGAAGATCACCAACTTCGTGCCGTTCGATCCCGCCATCAAGATGTCGGAGGCTCGCGCGATCGACTATGATGGCAGCGCGTTGCGCATCGTCAAAGGCGCCTTCGCGGTCGTTCACGGAATTTCGAAATCCTCGCCGAAAGCGGAACTGGTTGCCCATGAACTGGAATAGCGCGGCCACCGCGTTCTCGGCGTCGCCATCGGAACCGAAGGAGCCATGCGCGTCGCCGGAATCGTGGCGCTGAGCGATCCACCGCGCAGCAATTCAAAGCCCATGATCGACCAGTTGCGCTCCCTTGGGGTCCACACCGTGATGGTGACGGGAGATGCGGCCACGACGGCCGCCTTCGTCGCTGACGCGGTCGGGCTCACCGGTGCCGTATGTCTTCCAGGCGAGATTCCCGATCGGGTTGGACCCGA
This sequence comes from uncultured Alphaproteobacteria bacterium, assembly GCA_963761895.1. Lineage (GTDB taxonomy): Bacteria > Pseudomonadota > Alphaproteobacteria > Rhizobiales > Xanthobacteraceae > Bradyrhizobium. The sequence goes on along the minus strand of CAVXIL010000003.1, from coordinate 1,450,496 downwards.
CGATTATTCCGTCTTTGCGGGCGTACTTCCCGAAGACAAGTTTCGGCTGGTCAAGGCGTTTCAGAATGCCGGCCACACGGTCGGCATGTGCGGGGACGGCGCCAATGACGCGCCGGCGTTGCGTCAGGCGCAGATCCGCATCGCGGTATCGACCGCCACCGACGTCGCCAAGTCGGCCGCGGGCATCGTTCTGACCGAGCCCGGGCTCGCCGGGATCGTCTCGTCGGTTCGGGAGGGCCGGATCACATTCCAACGCATCCTGACCTATGCGCTGCGGTCCATCGTTCACAAGTCCCGGCAGGTACTGTTTCTTGGATTCGGCCTGATATTGACCAAGCACGCGATCCTGACACCGATGCTGATGGTCATTTCGATGATCACTGGCGATTTTCTGGCGATGTCTTCGACCACCGACAACGTCCGCCCCTCGCCGAGGCCAAACTCCTGGCGGATCGATAATCTCACCATTGTCGGCATTGCCCTCGGACTCTTCGATCTCTTTTTCTGCGTCGGCCTGTTGAGCTTTGGTTCACTGGTGATGCACCTCGACATCGATACATTGCGCACCATGACGCTCGTGATACTCGCTTTTAACGGGCAGGCTGTCTTTTATGTAGTCCGGGAACGCAGGCGTCTGTGGTCTTCGCGGCCGAGTCTGCTGGTGATCGCGTCAAGCGTTCTGGACATTTTGATCATTGCCACGTTGGCGCTTGGAGGAGTCCTGATGGCACCGCTGGCGCCTTCGATCGTCGCAGGTATTCTGGCCGCTGCCATCGTGCTGGCGCTAACCATGGACCAGGTAAAGGGCCTGCTCTTTGCACACTTAAGGATGGTATAAATTCCTATCAGCAGTACCCGCCAACCAAACTTAGTCACGCACACACATCTATATTTTTCAGCTATCCGGATTATCGTGTTGAAATATCTATGACGGTTAAAACCGTTACCTGTGTGGACTGTCGGCAGTGATGGGCGATGATCCATTGCTCGATCTCGGGTCATCGGAAAGGTCTGGGTAAAGCTCATGCAGCGAGCGTAAGTCGAGTCAGGCCGTACCGGCTGTCGCCGTGACCTTTCTGCAATTCGCGCAATACTTGAGTCAGTCCGCTCGGCTCGGCTCGGTGGAGCAGTGCTGGGGCCGAATCAGCCCTTACCCGCCAACCTTCGCAGAGCGGCCGAAAGTTCGTCCGCTTGAAGGCTTCGACCACCGTCCGGGCGGTTTGCTATAAGCCGTCGCGAGGCCTGTCTTCGTTCGGTGATTGCCGCAGAAGCGCCATCTCATACCGCCCGGGAAGCGACCGAAGCCGACGGTCGGATCCTCAGCATGGTCCGTACCCTGATCGAGACCAAGGTGCCCATGGAAGCTTGACCGCAGGAAGCGTCGGAGGCCCTCCGCATAGCTCTCGACCCAGGGCCTGCGTCCCAAAGGGAAGTCGTCAAAGCCGGTCGGTTGAAGCGCCATCTGTTCGGGGAAGTCCCAGGCCCGGAAATCGCGGCGTCTGGCCTGCTTGTCGGCCGAATGGCCGACGACACCGTAGCCAGCACGGTGCAGGAGGTTTTTCGCCGAAAGTTAGGCCCGACCTTCAAGATCGACGCCACGCCGGTGAACACGATCTGGGGCGCGTTTGCGATCCAGGACATCGATGAATCCCCGACGGTCGAGACCCTCGACATCGAGGGCACCCCCCGTTCAGATACGCGCTCTGTCGACGGAAACTCTCTATCTGATCAAGGTCGCCGCGGATCGGCCGAAGGACCGGGACGACGTCATCCTGATCGGCGCCAAGTGCACGTATGACGCCGTGCTCGATCGCGCGACGCGGATGTTCGCCTGGTACGCCGACCGCAGCGCGTTTCCGGAATTCGTCGAGCGGCTCGCCAGGTGCATGGCCCGCGACTTTCGCATCCGCCTGGACGCAGTTGATCGGGATTTCACCCTGTCGCCAGTCGTCGCGGGCAAGGTCGCCGAAATCCGCAACGCGCTGGAGGCACAGTTTCTCAATGTCCTACTACTGCAAAAGTGGTAACAACTCCGTCTATCCCCCCGTAAATCCAGTCACGAAGATAGCTTGTGCCGGGATCTCGCGCGAGGCGCGCGCGAATTTCTTCTTTTGTATGACTATGCTCAAGCTCAGTTTCCACACACCGCCCCTGGTCCAACGATTTTGAGATATCCAAACTTTACCACCAATAGAGCATGGCTACTTCCTCGCTCGAACTGTTGATCTGTCGCAAGGCTGGTGCATGGTCTATGCGAAGAAGCCCTGATAGCATCTGCCCCATGTCGCTGACGCGGCGGCAGCGCAACCAGGAGCCCGATATTCACGGCGAGGCTTTGATCATGCCCGCGGCTGAAGGCGTATCTGTAACCGGGCCTGACAAACCAGCCGTATTGCAGCGGTTCCGACCCGAAAGAGAGCGGTGCTTGATTCGTGGTAATCGAATAGCTGGAGCGCGCGGCCGTTGCGCGATCATATATGGTCGCGCTGTTCGATCGCGGCTATGATCTCGATAGCCACCAAAACTACTGGTGAAAAACCCGCCGGCGGCTGGATCCCAAAATTCAAGCGGTGGATGGAGAAAGTGACGGATGAAAGCTTCGCATCCGATGCGGTACACGGTGCTGGCCTCCGCTGTCGTCATCGCTGTCTGCATTAGCACCGGCACGGCGTTCGGCGCCGATGAGGTGCATGACGAGATACAAGTCTACAACGCCGAAATTGCTGCCGTCGGGCAATGGACATATGAGCAGCATCTGAACTATGCCGCGATCGGACAAACCCAGCCCGTGGTGCAGGGAGGCTTTTCGTCAAATCACGCTCTCCAAGGCACCCCGGAATTTGCCTATGGCTTAACGGACTGGTGGGAGGCCGGCTTTTACCTACCGTTCGCCGTCAATGGCGATGGTCAATTTCTGTCTGACGGCGCCAAGATCCGCAGCCTCTTTGTGGTTCCCGACGCTGCCAAGCGAAACTTCTTTTATGGTATCAATTTCGAGCTTGGCTATGAATTGCCGCGGTTCTCTTCGACGCCCTGGGGACTCGAAATCCGGCCGATCATCGGCGTGCGCAACAAGGAGTGGGAATTTATCGTCAATCCGATTGTCGACGTAAGCTTCGGATCCAATGGGGAGGCCGATTTCGCACCGGCCGCTCGGCTTGCGCGTAATCTCGGGGATGGTCGCTTCATCGGTCTCGAATACTACTCGGATTTCGGCAGGATCGGCAGCTTTCTGCCGCTCCAACAACAAAGTCAGCAATTGTTTGTGGTGACGGATTTTGAGGTGAGTAAAATCGACGTGGAGCTTGGCGCTGGGTATGGTTTCACGGCTGGATCAGACCGCTTCACCTTGAAAGCCATCCTTGGGTACGCTTTCCCGGTGCCTGGCAGTGAAGGCAATTCGGCACCATTGCCGCTGAAAATGGGAGCACCTTCCCGATCGCTTCAGAACGCTTGGGCTCAAAACCCGGCCAACTAAAACTCCTGGTTCTCGGCTAAGGCGGACAATCGCGACAATCGCAGTGTATACGTCCTGTCTACAACGGCTGGCGCGTCGAACTAGCGGTGTACGTCAAAAAGCGCCGTTTTGAACAGCCGGCCGTTCACTTCCGGCCTTCTACCGCGGTGCATCGTCGATGTCTCAGTTGGGTCAATTTCTGCACATTTCTCCATCCTGCTGCGAAATGGGTCAAAAACCCATTCGCTGCTTCTTCCGATCGCGGCGGCTTGAACAGCGGCGCAGCTTTATTTGACAAAACTCAGATACGAGGCGAGCGCCTCGATTTCGTCCGGGCCGAGATGGCTCGCCACCATCGGCATCGGAGACTCCGTGCCCGAATGATATCCTTGGCCCCATTGCTCAAGCCGGCCCTTCAGGTAGAAATAGGCCAGTCCCCCCAGGCGAGGAATATCTCGCACGCCCTCGGCGTTCGGGCCATGACAGGCATAGCAGGACACGATATTGGCTTCCGGGATTCCCTCCAGATAGATCGTTCTTCCCCGCGACGCGAGCGTATCGTCGCCATCATTGGCGGCTTTCGGCGGGATCGTCGCAAAATAATCTGCCAGATCGCGTGCCGTATGGGGATCGAGAGCTGCGACCGCGTTCCACATGTATTGCTTCGAAAATGGATTGTCTCGCGCGTGCTCGCGAAAACTCCGAATTTGGCTCATGATGTATTGCGGCCTCTGTCCGGCGAGCCGCGGCGCGACCGTATAGCCCTGCGCCCCGGTTCCGTGACACCAGGTACAGTTGCGGACGGCGGGGCTCTCGCCGGCCCATAAGGGGGCGGCAGCGGCGAGGATCGCCATGATCGCTATTTTCAAACCGATGCGCTTCATGACCCCAAGCTTTCGCGCTTCATGTACCCACCGACATGTCGGTATGAGATCGCTGCACTCACTGCAGATAACTGACATAGGCCGCGACCGCTTCAACCTGTGACCGCGTCAGATTGTGTGCCGTCGGCGCCATGATGGCGGAGGTGTCGATCGCCGAACCTTGGCCTCGCTCTGTCTTCCAACCCGTCAACTGGCCTACAGTGTACGCGTAGACCTGACCCGCCAGTCGCGGAATTTCATTTTGGCCCTTGCCCGTAGTACCATGACAGGCGGAGCAAGCGGGAACGTTGGCTTCTGGAAGCCCTTCCTCAAAGATTCTTTTTCCCTCAGCCAATGATCCTCTTGGCGCTCCGCCGAATGGTTTGGGATTGAGACCGCTAAAATGCGTGGCCAGCGCCGTCAGCATCGACGGGCTCAGCACATGCGCGACGTTGAACATGATCGGATTGGTGCGCCTGCGCTCGATGAAGGCCCGCAGCTGAGCCTCGATGTATTCGGGCTGCTGGCCGGCAAGGCGCGGCATCGGGAAGTATCCGAGATAGCCCTGGCCGGACAGCCCATGGCAGGTTTTGCAATATTCGAGCTTGGCCTCCAGGCCTCCCTTCGCATGAACGACCTTGTCCTCGGCGTGACCGCTGACGGAAAAGCCCACCGCCATGACCACTGTCTGCAATATCAATCGCAAGCCGATGACCTTCATCGCCCGGCCTCCTTGCCCGTTGCCTGACGGGTCCGCTTCACGTGAAAAGGGTCCGACCATCACCAACCGGAGCCCCAGATGTGAAAGTTCAATCCGACCTTGACGACCTGAACGGTCTGCTTGACGTCCACGACACCTGCGAAGCTGTTGATCGAGTCGGACATCAGGATGCCGCCATGCCCGAATGAATAGTAATCATATTCGACGTTGACGGACCAATGACGTGCGAACGCCCAATCCACGCCGCCGCCTGCGATCCAGCCGTAGCGATTATCCAGCCCTTGAAAGTTATAAGGAAGACCCGTGAATGTGCCGCTGACATTGTATTTGTCTCCGGCCAGCGCGGCGCCCCCTTTGGCGTAAAGCAGGACGTTGTCGAAGGCGTAGCCGACCCGCCCGGTGACGCTCGCCAGAAAGTCGGTGTTTGCTTGCACGAGCCCGATGTCGGGATTGCCGAGCGGGAGACCGGTGGACGTGCTGCCTTTCATGGTGGAGCCCGAGGCAGAGCCTTCGATACCAAACACCACGGAGGAAGCGGTCTCATAATCGCAACCGATCTGCCCGCCGATCACGACGCCGGTCGGCGACGTGCCCGCGGTGGTGGTCCCGATAGTTGAGCCGGCGCCCAAAAATGAATCCTGCACGAGCTGCACCGGGTCGGTCATGTCCTTGCGGGCAAAACCACCGCCGAAATGGCCGCCGACATAGCAACTGGTCCAGCTGAACGGCGGCGCTACATAGGGCGCCTCCGACTTCATCGGCAGGTCCGCCGCGATCGCGGGTCCCGCCAGGGTTACTGCGAGTGCCGCTGCATGGGCGAAAAGAAGTTTTCTCATCAGACAATCTCCGTATGCGGACGTGTCCGCCTACATCGCAAACCAGGCATGGAGGAACAGGGTGTTGTTGTCGTGGGCGCCGACCGTGGTGCCGTTTAGCTTGTTGTAATAGGTGTATTGCAGGCCGATGCGGGCGTTGAACCACGGCCAGCCGATCATCTTGCTGACCCCGAACGGGATGTAGGCGATCTCGGCCATCCAGCCGTTGGTGTTCGGGGTCGAGGCGACCCCGGTGACAGGATCGGTCCCATACAGGTTCATGTCAGCGGTGCCCCATTGATTAAAGTATTGCCCGGTAAAAACGACCCTGTTGTCGGCACCGTAGGCAAACGAGGCCTGCAGCTTCATGCTGTTGAGCAGGTCTGTCGGATTGGACGCACTCGTGTTGAGAAAGCTCGCGTCCAATTGCTGAAACTCGCGAATATAACTGCCGCGTAACGTCAGCCAGTAATTATCGCCCTGATACTGATATTGGGTGTCGAAGCCGATATCGGTGAGTTTGTCGGATTGCGGAAACACAGCGGTCGACCAGGTCGCGAAGCTTGTATCGACCCATGGATGGACATCGAACTGCGCTCCGAATGCGCCGATCATCCACGTATTCCTGCCCCAGTGCGGTTCCAGCGCGACGCGCCAGTAGGGCGCAATGCCGCCGAGCTGACCGGGCTCACCGAACGGATCGGTACCCAGCGCGTTCTGCTGGCTGAAGCCGAGCGTCTTGTAGCAGGTGATTTCCAAATAAAGCAGATCATTGATAAAGGTGTAGGCGCCGACGCCGCCGACATGCGCGGCAAATGCGCCCTCGATCGCCGTAGGATGGCCCTGTGGGCCAAGGATCGTCGAAGCGGCGTAAGGGAAGGACCAGGCCGGTGTGGTGTTCCACACATCCTGAACGGACGGATTGTTGTTGGCCGTGATGCCGTAGATCAGGTCGAGCGGCCCGATGCGGGCAGTGTTGGCATAGCGGACGTCGGTGTTGTCCCACGTCCAGGTGTGACCGAACGGATCGCCAAAGCCTCCGGGCGGTACCGCGTTGTAGGTGACCTGCGCGAAAGCGCCGATATTATCGGTGATCGCTCCGCCGTAGAACGCGCTGAACGGCGAGAGCACGACGTTGTTGTTCGCACTATAGGGGTCCGTGCCAGTCAGCGGCGCCTGGGTATGGGTGTAGCCGACAATGGCCATCATCGAAATCGGCGGGACATAGTCCTTGTCGGCCTCGTCCGTTGCCGGAGCTGGCAGCGCCTTCACATAGCCGAACATCTTTTCGTATTCGTCGCGCGCATCTTGGCCAGCCTGGGACGAGAATGGGGTCGTCCGGAATTCACCGCCGCCGGTGGTGTATCCGAGCAGCTTGAACCTTCGGCCGTACGGGGTAAGCGCGGGAAAATCGGTGTGGCAGGTGCCGCAAGGTTGCCCGGTCTGCCGCGCGAAACTCGGCAAGGCCCGCGCTGCCGGCGCAAGGCCAATCGTCAGCCAGGCAGCGAGAAGAATGATCTCTGCGAACGCAACGGCGAACCTGAGATTCCGCGAGCTTCGATCGGAACGATCACGTCGCATGGCCAGCCCTCGCAACGCTTTACGAACACGAAACTCCGATGTGCGTCGCACGGGCAATAAGGCCAAGGATTGAGCGCGTCGCCAAGCAGCATCATCGATCGCGCGTATTCTTTCGAGATCGGTGAGACAATTCTGCAACGAGCGTTGCATATGCAACGATGTGCATTGCGATAATGGAAAGTCGTGTTCCGCTTGACTCGGGTCAACACATCCAAAAAACTTTGCCGGCTCAGAGTCGCAGCTCGGCTCTTGGCAAGACAAGGTGAGGCGCATGAACTCCAAATCGGTGTTGCTGATCACGGCCCTCGCCACGCTGGCGAGCGTTCCCGTCGCCGCAGAGGACAAGGGAGCCACGGTCGCGCCGCAAGTTCTCAAGGCGAAAACGGATTACTGCAAGACATGCCATGGGCTCGACGGTCAGGGATTTCGCGGATCGTTTCCCATGCCGCGGCTGGCGGGACAGCAACCGGAATACCTCGCCAATCAACTCCAGGCGTTCATCGATCGCAGGCGAACCAACCCCGTGATGTTCAACGTCGCGCACGTTCTGGACCCGGCGATGGTCAACGCCTTGTCCACCTATTTTCAGAATCTCAATCCGAAGCCGCTGGGTGGCGCTTCCAATGCGCTCGTGCCCGAAGGGAAGAAGATCTACGAAGAAGGCATACCGAGCGCCAACGTTCCCCCTTGCGCTTCCTGTCATCAGCCGGACGCCAAGGGCGCCGATGCATTTCCGCGGCTTGCGGGTCAGCTTCATGATTACATCTACCGCAAGCTGACGAATTGGGAGAAGGAAAGAGGTCAGAAGAAGGACGAGCCGGACAACTCGGCGATCATGCGGCCGATCGCCCACGATCTGACCGAGGCTCAGATCAAGGCGGTTGCGGCCTATGTCAGCCAACTGGACTAATCGGTAAGATGCCCGGAGCCCGGCCAATATTCCGCATCCGGTCGGCGGGCTCGTGCAAGGCGATTACTTGCGTCAGGCCTGATGACTCTCAGGCTCGATCGCGGCGTCATTATCCTCATGCTCGATCGCGGCAACCGGAACGGAAATTATTGATTTCCGTCTTTCCCGAGTAACGCATTTGCCTCGGCTTGAGCGACGAGCCACGCCGGCTGAGCTTTGATCAACAGCTCTTTGCCCGCGGCGGTCAGCGCGATCGGCCTGCTTCGTCCATCGGCGTTCTCGCGGACTTCCTCGACCCATCCTTCGGAAAGTATGGTCCTCAGGTTTCTGGTGAGGGTCGATTTGTCCAGATGCTGGTGGCGCGCGATTTCCGCACGCGTGGCCGGTTCTGTCTGACGGATCGCTGCAAGCAGGATGAACTGGGCCGAGCTTACTCCGAAAGGCCGAAGCTTGTCGTCGTGAATTGCCGTGATGGCTTTCGACAACAGGCGCGCGCGCACCAGAACGTTATCGTCTATTCCGGCGATAAGGTCATTGATCAGCAGAGATGATTTCTCGCCACCCAAGAGCGAAGCCCCTTTTGCATTCTTGACAGGTTGGACTTTCCGCTTGGATGCGGTGTTGCGATATGTCAATAAGTAAAGGATTTTCGCGTGTTAGCTATATATGCGAATGACTTGAAAGTGCGGCGTGGCAGTAGAACTCTTGGACGCGGCCGGGAAGGACGTCAGAGAATCTCGGCTTATTGATCTATCGCAATGTGCTACAGCGCGACATCGGCGATTATTATGTAAATTCATTTTAGTGGAGGGCGCAATGGTGATTGAAATCTTGCGCCAAGAACATCGCAACATCGAAAAGTTGCTCCTCGTTCTTGAGCGGGAGCTTGGCGTCTTCGCTCGCGGAGATCGCCCTGATTACGAGGTTGTCCATGCGGTCGTTGCCTATTTCAGGGTCTATCCCGATGAGTATCACCATCCTCTGGAGGACTTGGTATTCGGCAAGCTGAAGACGCGGGATCCGGCCGCGGCCGCAAATGTCGGCGATCTCGCGGCCGATCATCGGAGGGGCTCCGAACGTCTGCGCCGGGTCGCGCAAGCGGTCGAGAGTGTCCTAGCTAATCGGGAACTTCTACGGCAAACCGTCAACGACATCATTCGCGACTTCATCGAGCACGAACGGCGACATATGGCCATGGAGGAACGCAATTTCTTTCCAGCCGCGATCGAGGCTCTGCAACCTCAGGATTGGGCGGAAATTGCCTCGAGATCGACTGATCGGACGGACCCGCTCTTTAGTGAGGTTGTCGAAGGGAAGTTCGAGATCGTGCGGAGGCACATCCTGGAACTGGAACAGGAGGCCGAGGCGGAACGATCGGCGCATTGCTGATGCAGCGTCCTAACAGAGAGTGATGCGGTCGCGACAGCACGTCCTAGTGGGCGCCGCAAGAAGTGGCCGCATCTGACCAGAATTACATCTCAGGCGATGGAGGATACGATGACAACAGCCCGGCATGAACCTTATCCTTTTGTCACGAAAATCATCGATCTGTTTGGTGATTGGCTCAAGCAGCGTCGGGAGTTGAATGAGATGATGCAGTTTGCAGCCGATCCGGGCGAGCTGGAGCGGGTTGCGCGCGAGCTCAACGTGACGCCGGCCGATCTCGAGAGGCTGGTGCGGCAGGGGTCGCAAAGCGCGAACGAGTTGCCGTACATGCTCACGGCACTGGACATCGACGAAGCGGCCTTGCGGCGTGCGGAGCCTGCCCTATTGCGCGACATGGAGCGCGTCTGTTCGTTCTGCACGCACAAGCGTCAGTGCCATCAGGAGCTCGCGGCTGGCACTGCTGCGACGAATTATGTGGAGTACTGCGAAAACGCGGATCCAATCGACACGTTGAGGTTCAAGAGTTGAAGATCATGAGCTGATCAAGACCCGGCCTGCGCGCGATCTGATGGCGCGCACGAGGCGGGCAAGAGACGCGAAGGCCTAATGATATCCTTGGCCCCCAGTGCTCAACCCGCGCCTTCAAGAAAAGCAGCCGAGCTCGTGCGCTTCGAGCGTAGGTCCGTTGTGGGTCCAGGCTGTGTAAAAACTCCGACGTCGAACTTGCGCGTAGAAGGTTTGTCTCGATTGCGTTGAATAAGAAAAGAAGCGATCTGCCAGTCACCGTCGGAAGAAGAAAAGAGAGAAAACAATTCTGCGCGTTCTCTGCGCGTGCACGTTTGCACACAGCCCGGGTCAAAAACGGAAGTGACCCTGCTTCCTCGGCAAGTCCGTTCTACCCTCGGGAGCAGACGTCGTCAGACCACCCGGGCATGTCCGAATAGTGCCCCACAACGGAAGTCGCGCTCATTCGATCAGTTCGTCGCAAACGGTCAAGTCTGGCTGCGATGGTCATTCGGGCAGCCCGGCTTGCCGCAATGCTTCTTCATATCGCGCGAGATCGTCGGCCCGCCAAGGGCCCACCACGTCTTTTGAGAGTGGAAATACGTAGCGCCGCCTCGTCATAGCGGCGCAGGAGGTAATGTGCATGTGCGGTCCCGCCTCGCATTCCTGCCACCCACGGACCAAGTGGGCTCAGACGCATGGCACGCGCGAAGCGCTCGATCGCCGTTTCCGGCTCGCCGAGATAGTTTTTTGCCCAGCCGACCAGCTTCCGGCGCTAGTCCGTCGGCTCAAGCAAATCGTCCAGGTTTTCGACCACGGCCCGAACCACATCGGCGCGGCTGACGATGCCAACCAACGCGCCGTCACGCAGGATAGGGACGCGCTTGATCCCATGTTTCAGCATCAGATCAGCCAACTCCGCAAGCGAGGCTTCCTCATCAGCGGAGATGATGGCCGTGTGCATAATCTCGTGGACGTGCTGCTGGTTGAGGCGGATTTCGGCGAGGAACTCCGGGGCGAGTGTCTCGCCTTCCGCCAGCATGCGTAGCCATTCCGCTCGCCTACTTTGAAACTGCGCGCCGAAATGGCGCATCACGTCGCCTTCGCTGACCATTCCAAGCGGCCGGTTATCGGGGTCCACCACCGGTACGGCGGTGACGTGATGGATCAGCATGCGCCGGGCGGTCTCGGCCACGGTGGTCTCAGGCGACACCGTAACTATATCCGTTGTCATCACCGACTTCGCGGGGATTGTCATGTGTACGGCTCCTGCTAGATCATGCACGATACCGGACCGGCTTGGCGGCCGCCTTGACGTACCGCAATGTGCGATGGCGCGGTTGCCGCCCTTCGCGCCCGTCGCCCACGCCGCCAGCCGGAAGTCGGCACGGTCGTTGTGGTGAGGGATCAAGTCAAGTATCGCACGCGGTACTGTCATCGCGCAGGTCACCGCATCAACGGCGCTTGCAAACTCGACCAGCATGCCGCGTCGCCTGTGGTCTTGACGATTCGGCCGTGATGCGCGCCGATGGCGGGGTCGACGACTTCGCGCCGATGCGCTTTCAACGCGGTAAGCGTTCCGACTTCATCGGCGGCCATCAGGCGGGAATAGCCCGCGACATCCGCCGCCAGAAATTGAATGGCGATATAACACGATCGTGGGCCGATGTCCGGCTGTGCCCACGTCCGAGATGGGTCAATCGCGTCACTTTGACCGTGCGCCGCTCACTTCTGGTCTTCCCCGATTGGCAGACATTCTCATGGTCATTTGGCATGTCTCAAAATGCCAAAAGTGGAAGTGAGTTTAACCTCCGAGGCTACTAATGTAACAAATCTTGCAGGTCGCAAAAATTGGAAACGGGTGGCTGAAACGATATCAAGACATGCGAATATAGGAAGCCCTACGACAAGAGCTGTGCATGCTTAGCAATTGCCTCACGGACGCAATCCAGCAGATAGCTTCCTAGCTGCGGTTTTTCGACGACTAAAACCGCAATTGCTGCGGCGCGGTCGCGCACATATTTGGCTGGATTTCCTGTGATCAGAATAGCGGGGATCGACACTCCCCGACCGCGCAGCGCCCCGACCAGTTCGAGTCCATTCATTGCGGGCATGTTGTAATCAACGACCAGGCACCCAATCACAGGCAGGCTCGCTTCGCTGAGCAGGTCGTGGCCGTTAGAGAAAGCGCGCACCTCGAAACCTTCGCTCTCCATTATGTATTTGAGCGAACCTCGCACAGCTTCGTCGTCATCAACGACGAGAATGATGGGCTTGGCAAGGTCAGGCGCCGGCTGAGTTATCACCAAATTGCTTTCGCTGTTGGGAGCACGAAGTAGCTCTCTAAACCACAAAAGATCGGCAGCCGATTTGATCTGTGACAAAACCGGCCTATGTTATGGTCGGTCACGAAAGCAAGAACGGCGCCAGCGCGCGCCACGGAAAGCGCAAGGTGCCCGTGCTCGCGGAGCAGATGAACCTGTTTCCACGCTTCAAGGTGCCGGCCCTGAACAAGCCGCCAGGTATCGTCCCTATAGAGCTTTGCAGCGTTGAATTCGGCTCGTGGCTAGATCCGGGGCTGGTTTCAGATCACGCTGCTGTCCGCTCTCCTACGGCCTCATAGATGTCTTCCTCCTGCGCCGTATGCATGCGCACCAGCGTCTCGATCGCCTCGATCACACGCTGGGCGTCGCGAATGAGATAGCGGTCGACCTTCTCTGACGGCAGGTCCTCGGCGATGCGGGCAAGCAGGCGAGCGAGATGCAGTATCTCGCGATGGGCCCGGCTCATGGCGGAAAGGCCGTGGCTTTCCCTGAGAATCCTGGCAAGTCGCGGATAGACGTTCCCTTCGTCGTCGCGCTCGTGCACGACCACTTTCTCCTGAACCACCTTGTTGGCCTCCGCTATCAGCGCCGCACCGCTTTGTGGAGTGGCGTCGTCGAGCGTATCGGTGATCGATCGCAGCCGGTCGAGATTGCCGATCAGCGAAACGTGGTTGCGATGTAGCTCCCGTCCGGCCACGGCGGTCATGTGCCCTCCGGCGTAACTATAAGCGGGAGTCAAGGCGCGGAGCGCATTGAGGATCACGGCAACGTCGATCACCTCCTGAACAATGGCCGCCGGCACCGGCATCAGCCAACCAAACACTGCGGCCAGCATCGCCAACATTGAAAGTCCCATACCCACAATAATGCTTTCGACCGCGATCCGCCGCGCCCGTCGCGCTATCACGATCGCCTCGCCGACCCGATCAAGGCGGTCGGCGAGGATCACTACATCGGCCGCCTCCGACGAGGCACTGGCGCCACGGGCGCCAAGCGCTATGCCGACATCGGCTGACGCCAGCGCGGGCGCGTCGTTGATGCCATCACCGACCATAATGGTTGGGTGCAGCCGCTGCTCGGAACGCACGGCATCGACCTTGTCGGAGGGCACTCGGTCGGCCAGCACCGCGTCGAGATCAAGCGCTGCGCCGATCGCCTGCGCGGCGGCGGCACGGTCGCCGGTGACCATGACCATGCGGGCAACGCCCGCCTCGCGCATCATCCGGATCGCCCGCGGCGCATCGGCACGAAGCTCGTCGGCGAGCAGCAGCGCGCCGATCGGTCGCCCCTCAACAGCGACAAAGACGGTGAGCGCCGAGCGCCAAGAAGCGCGTCGGATCGCTCGCGATGCCCATTCGCTGACGTGGCCGCCGGGAAAGATCATGTCGCGCGAACCTGCCGCGATCCACCGTCCGTCGATCACACCTTGCAGCCCCGAGCCCATGGATTCCCTTACCTGCCCGGGCACTTTAAGGCTCAATGCCCGTTCGGTACCGGCCTCAACAATGGCGTGGGCGACAACGTGATGCGATGCCTGCTCCAGCGACGCGCCGAGCATCAATACCTCGTCAGCGTTCTCGCCCGGCGCAACCTCGACAGAAAGTAGCCGGGCGCCGCCAACCGTTAGTGTACCAGTTTTGTCGAACAACACGGTGTGTGCGCGCGCCAGCGCCTCCAACGGTCCGCCGCCCTTGACCAGGATGCCGCGCCGGGCCGCTTGCGCCACACCCGCGATGAAGGCGACCGGTGCGGCCAGGATCAATGGACACGGCGTTGCCGCCACCAGCACGGCGAGAGAGCGGATGAGATCGCCCGAGTTCAGCCAGGCAAGGAAGGCGAGTATCAGCGTCACGGGAAGGAAAATCAGCGCGTAGCGGTCGGCGAGGCGCACGAACGGCGCTTTTGCGGTCTGCGCCGCGCTCACCAGGCGCACGATGCCCGCATAGGTGCTTTCGCCAGCTGCGGCGGATACCGCCAATTCAAACGTTTCGCCGGCGTTCAAAGAACCAGAGAGGACTGCAGCGGCGCAAGCTTTCACCACCGGGATCGGCTCGCCCGTCAAAGCCGATTTGTCGATGGTTGCCGCGGTCGATGTGACGACGCCGTCGACCGGAACGATTTCGCCCGCCCGGACCAGTAGCTGGTCGCCAACGGCAACATCCGATATCGGAATCTCCTCGATGCGGTCACCGATGCGGCGATGCGCCTCGCGGGGCGCGCGATCAACTAACGAACGCAAATCATGCTCGGCGCGTGCAACGGCGATCTCCTCGAGCACGTTGCCGCCGGAATACATCAGCGCGACCACAGCGCCGGCGAGCGGCTGGCCAAGCGCCAATGCCGCGCTCATCGAAATCAGCGCAATCGCGTCAACTCCGAGCCGGCCGGCCCAAAAATCGCGAACGATCGAAATCGCCAGTCCCACAACCACCGGCGCGGTCGCGAGCGTCCAACAGAGATCGGCGAGGTCCGGTCGATCGGTCGTGCGGGCTGCAATGCCCGCCGCCAATCCGACAACGGCAATGGTAACGAG
The DNA here is from genome assembly GCA_963761895.1 of uncultured Alphaproteobacteria bacterium. Taxonomy (GTDB): domain Bacteria; phylum Pseudomonadota; class Alphaproteobacteria; order Rhizobiales; family Xanthobacteraceae; genus Bradyrhizobium. The sequence continues at coordinate 1,435,402 of CAVXIL010000003.1, read as the reverse complement.
TGTCCACCGCAGGACGCGCTCAAACAACATCGACCCATTCCGTGCTCATGCCGTTTTCGCGATCATTTCACAGAAAATGCTTCCCCCTTTTGACGGAAATCAATGGTGCGACCGAACTGCAACGTCCGGTTCGGGGTCACAAGCAGACGTCGAAAGGCGCCCTGCTCTCGTCCGCTTTAACGCCGAAAGCAGGCATTCGTCGACAAGATGGCGATGTCCGTTTTGTGCCTTTCTCAAAGCCGGTGGCCTCAGCAATTAATGTCGGGCCGAAATCAAAAGCGATCGACGTAGCGAGAAGACACCAGACGACTAGGTAGGTGAGAGAAGAAATCCTTCCTTCGAGGGAAATGACTGCTCTCCAGAACAGCGGTCGGTGTCTAACAAGGGGAATTGTAAATCCGGCGCAGGTCAGTTTCAGAAAATCGTATGTAACTAAGATAACGCCCTTGACGAGCTTGTCTAAAAACTCGATCGGTTCCACCCTTCTCCGCCCCCGGAAAGACATCCAGAATGTTATTCTATCGATAGGCCGGTGCAGCCCAGAGGTGCCAATTTTTCAACGATTTAGAACCGAGCCCATTTCAGCAATGTGCGGAATCGCGGGAAATGACGATCGTGTGACGTTGGATACTGCAGTATAACTCCAATCGAACGTTGTCTGGCAAGCAAACTCTATCTGCGATTCCCACCCTCCTGAGAGCGGTAACGGCTTCCAATCAGTACAACTCGATGACCGCGAAAGGTGGCCCGGCTAAAGCGAAGAACAGACGACCGCCACGCCGCACCGGCTTGCCGCAACTGATCGCCGATGACATCGTGGGTAAGACCTTGCGTCTATTCTGGTCGAGAACCGGCTCTCGTTTCTGTGCCGGACCTGCAACCTCATTCCGCCGGCATTGCGGCGCGCCCGGCCGGAAGGGTCTCGCCGCGTTGCAGAGGCAGCGTGAAATGAAAGACGGCGCCGCGCGGTTCATTCGCGGTGACGCAAAGTTGTCCCTCGTGTGCCTCGATGATCGAACGGCAAATCGCCAGCCCCATGCCCATGCAGCCGGACTTGGTCGTGTAAAATGCCTTGAAGAGGTGGTCACTGCTCGCCGGATCCAGTCCCGGACCCGAGTCTCGCACTGCGACGTGCACGCCGCCCGGCTCGGCTCGCCGAGTGCTGATCAGCAGGTCGCGGGACGTTTCGGCGCCGCCGCTCATGGCTTCGATAGCGTTGATGATCAAGTTCATGATCACCTGTTGTAGCTGGACCCGATCGCCGTAAATGAGCGGCAAGCCGTCCGCCAGATCCGTCCGCACCGAGACGCCGGTCTTTACCGCTTCTCCATGAGTTAGGGCAATCACCTCGCGGATCGCCTCGTTGATATCCAGGCAAGTCTGCCGCGGCGGCACCTTCCTGATGAGGGCCCGGATCCCGCCGATGATATTGCCCGCTCGGGTGCCATCCTCGACGACAAGGCCGAGAACCTCGCGAATCTTCTCGAGGTTGAGCGGTTCGATGCCGAGCCAGCGCAAGGCAGCCTCGGCGTTGATGACCGCCGCGGTGATCGGCTGGTTGACCTCATGGGCGATCGAGGCCGTCAGTTGCCCCATCGCCGTGACGCTCAGCCAGGCCGGGCCGGTGGGCGTCGGCAGCTACGAATGGTACAATGTGCTCGACGACTTCGTTCAGGCCAGGACGGCAATGGCGATCGACAGCAGCGTCCTTGCCACGGACATTTCCAACCCAACAAGGAGCCGCGTTGCGAGGCAGGCAGCCTTCGCCGCCTTCCCCCATGTCGACGGCCGCCCATCCGTTCCATTCATGTCGCACTGGCAGGCGTGCATCAACGCCAAATCGCGAAACAAGCGGGCAGCTTTCTTGTTCCTGCTGTGGGCGACAAGCAAGCCGACCTCGTTGCAGACCGCCGCGACGGGGCTGGCGACGACACGCCTTTCGGCTTGGTCGAGCGAGGGCTTCAAGAAGGCGTTCGGCCCGCAAGCCGCCGCGGCGGCGCTGACCAACTTGCAAAATGCCGATGTCGACCGCGCCAAGGCGATCCTTTTCCATCCGCAATCGAGACCCCTCCAGGACGCCTTCATGATCGGCGTCAATGAAGTGGTCTCCGGAGCGAAATCGGCGAAGAGTGCAATGACCACCGCCGCCGAGAAGGCCAATGCGGTGATCCACGGATAGCGGAGCCGTCCGAGGATTGGAAAAATGGCTGGGAAGCCGGGTCGGCACGCACTTATTTTCGGCGTGGAAGCGGGATGCGGTCGCTGCGGCTTAGCTAACTTTAGCGCAACCAGAGATTCCTGTGGGAGGATCGGCTTCCGGCGGGCGACCAGTCGACACACCCACGCGGGCGCCGCCCGCTATGCCTCGCGTTTCCGATGCGGATCGTGCTTCGAGAGCACGTCTTTGAGGTAATCCCGGCTTTTCCATTCGGGTGGCGGCGGCTCGTACCCGGGTCGAGGAACGAACGGATTTGCCGGTACAGTCACGGAAGCGCCCATCAGGTCTGGAACGTAGCGCGGGCAGTTTGGGAAGATCTCGCATTTGACGCGCACGACGACTTTCGCGCCATGATGCCCGGCAAGCGTTTCCGCGCTGTCGTGGATCGTTGCTTCGCCTCGGATGCGCGTACGAGACGTCTTGCCGTCGAGGCGGACGAACAGCAGCCCGACGTTCGGGTTCCGGTGAATATTGCCGAGTGTGCGGTACATGTTGTTGCCGTCCTACTCGGGGTACTCGAGCGTGTCGGGCCCGGTGATCCTGACGAAGCCGGGATCGCCCGAACGCATAGAACAATCGACGTTGTCCCGATAACTCGTCGCGATGAAAAAGAATCGCGCCTCTTCGATGAGCTTGCGGTCCTGCTCCCAGAACTCGAAGTGGAGGCGATGCTTCTCGATGCCGTCGGCGACACGGCGGCCGTCGTAGCGGTCCTGCAGCTCGCGCATGCCGTCGTGGTAGAAGGGGGCGCGGTCGATCGGGTCGGTCATGGGGGCCTCGGCGCTGACTTGCTCTATGTCTCGCTTCATAGCAGACCGGTGCCACAGGTGCGACGGGCCAGATACTTCGGAACGAAAAACCGGGCGATCTGCCGGTCGAGCAGCCGAGTCTCTTGTTGGCACTTTTCGGATGTCCCACTTGAGTCCGTAACGCGCAGCAAAGCGGACGTCGGTCCCGTCTACCGGTACGACTAGCCTGTAGTTGGCAGTCGGTGTATAAGCTTCTGTCATGAGTTGGGATACGAAAGACGTAGCACTGCTCAAGAAACTATGGTCCGTAGGACAGAGCGCTGCGCAGATCGCTCGCCGTCTCGGCTATAGCCGTAATTCGGTTTGCGCCAAGCTAACTCGTTTGGGCCTGAAGCGCGGTCACAAGCCACCGACTGCTAACCCAAAAATCGTGTCGGTGCGGAAGCGAAGACCGGTGCTATTGGCCGCTCGTGCCCGTTCGGTGGATAAGGTGGCGTCCACGCGCAAGCCGGCAGTGACGCAGCCTAAGGAATTTACCAAGCGCCAGCTTTACGCCATGCTTGCCGAAGCGGTCAGGAATACGGGCTAACGGGCTGCCGAAACAAGCGCGATAATTCGGAGCAGCTTCGACGGCCTACTCTGCGCCCTCGCCTTCGGTTGGTGGCTTTATGCGCGGATGGTTCCTTCAATCGGCGCCAGGCGCGTCGGGTCAATCGTCCACCATCTGTTGTCTGCGCAGGACCTTCTAGAGCCGTCGCCTCAATACATACTTTAAGCGCTTCGCCCAGGCTCGCAGCAGCGAAGTCTGCTTTCGCACTATCCCGGAGTTCTACCGCAGACGTTGGTTCTGCATCGATGGCTGAATTGACCCTTCGGCGACCTCGGCCTTCTCGGAGGCTTCAGTTGGATCACCAGCGAACATCCGCTGCAAATATCTCGGGAGGAGAGAGCACGGGTCGGTCCCCGAGCATCACGTCAAGGAACTCTGGGCATTCGACATGACACCCAAATGCGACCAGGCAGACCATCCTCCGACCGCCCTGCCACCGGCTTTCATATCGACACGACAACCGCCGCCGTCAAACCTCTGCTTGACGGCTTTGCGCCATCAGAGACTCTATTTGTGAGAATGAGAGTGCGCTGTCGTCGTATGTTTGTGAGCTTGTTCGCTATGCTCTTGAGCGGCAGTCGCGTGGTGCTTAGCGTCCTCATGCTCGCCGCGCGCATGATGATGCTCAGCCTGGTGATGATGATGCGCTGCAGCGTGGTGATGAGCGGCCGCGTTATGATGATGCTCTTGAGAGGGATGCTTAGGTGATTGTGCCATCTGAGGTTCCTCGCAGTCGATGAAATTTAACCCACAACTGTCCCGTCGGTTTTTCGTTCCACGTCAGAGAGTGGCACGTGGCTGGGTGCGTCGCGATTTGCCGCAACGCCTCAAATTCAAAGGTCGGCCAGCTTCGGCGGAAGAATTTGGTCTATCCAACGATTATGTGCCTACGGCGCATTGGATCAAGCCAGTCTAGCTGCCATATTCAAGCTGACCCATACCCAATCTGTCCCGAGATCGCGCCATGCTCGACGGCGGCTACGGCTGCTCGAGGTCATGTGCGAGCGCTACGACATTCAGGACTATGCCCCGTACCTGCTGCATCAAGCTCAGCTCGCTATTCTCCCTCGGTTTACAGCGGCTCTGACACCTCTTGATCTCTCTCTCGCGGGCTGGCGCATTTTGGCCGCGCTCCACAAGCACGGATCGTTGCGGGTCCGAGAACTGCTCTCTTTGACAAGGCTTGAACCGCCGACCTTGTCGAGAAACCTTGCGAGCCTGGAACAGCGCCGGCTAATCGCGCGATCCCCGAGCGAAGATGATGCTCGCGGGGGCCTCGTGGAACCCACATCGGACGGCAACGCCATCGCTGACGCAATCATCCCTCACGCCATCGCTGTCCAAGGCGCGGCCCTGAGTGATTTCAGCGCTGATGAGAAGGCGTTCTTAATTAATCTGTTGAAGCGAATACGAAAGAACATGGAGCGGAGTGAGTAACGCGACTCCCCACATCCGGGGGGCCCACCGATTTGGGAACGGCCGATGACAACCTGCGCCTACGACAACCAAGCAGCTCCCCGAGGCGGGTGGCGATTTCCACCTCCTCAACCGAACTCTTTCACCGGAAGGCAACGCACGACTGAATGGCGGAAGTTCATGGAATGGGAAGTCGAACCGGTCATCGCGGATTTCTGGAAGCGCGACAAATGCCCCGCGACCTCTTATGTCGAAGTTCAGGGCACTCGGCCCGCGCGGAAGGTCAACCAAACGCCGCGCAATTTCGCGGACATCAGGTTTGTGAAGCCGTTGCGAGGAGATCCGCAGGGCTGGCTGTCCGCATCCAACCCCTGCCGATAGCTGAGCTTGTTCGCTCTCAGCCGGCCAACCATGAGGATGCGCGAATATGCGCGTCGATCAGGTCTGGGGCCAATTGCATGCCGCCGCGATTTTACGTCGTACGGGATCAAGGCCGACCAATTGAAACGTGTTTTCATATGGCGCAGCGCGACCGGCGTACACTTTAACGAGAATCCGGCCGCCATCCGGCATTGACCGCAGGAAACGGACGACGTCGCCTGGAAAGGCAAGACTTCGCCCCATCTCCGCGACCTTCCAGCGCTGTTCAACAGGCGGTTCTTCGTTGATCCGGTAGACGACCTTTACCTCACTACCCGTGCCCTGTTTCCAGGAGCCCGTCGTGGAAATGATCAGCTCGGTGCGACGGGCACGACAATAAATGGCAAACGACGACGGGGCGTCTTGCGACGACACAGGCGCCGTCGTCAGCGCAGCGATCTGCGGCGTATAGTCCACCGGCGATGTCGTCTCGCTGACGATCCAATTCGGGCCTTGAGGCGGCGCGTGATCAGGTGTTTCTTCCATCTGCCGCAACAGCTCGTCGACGCACTTCAACCGCTCCATGTCCTCAAGTTGCGAGCATGCCTTCAGGCCATCTACGGCATGACCGGATTGAGCGCAAACGGCTTGGCTTAGGCTTGAGAGCAGGGTCAAGGCGAGAGCGCCCATACGCTTCATTGTGCCGGCCCCGCTGTTCGGGCTTGCGGGCGATCCAGCCATTCCTGCGCCGGCTGGAACCGCTCAAGGCTCGGCACGTTGGCGCGCAGGTTGACATCTCTCCACTTCGGATCGAAGCCGGCGGACTGCAATCTGTCGAGGCGACTGAACAGGTTATCTACCAGACGCGCCACGCGACGGTATCGCTCGGACTGTTGAGGCCAGTTGTAGGCCGCAAGGATGGTGGGGACGGCAATCGTCGCGATTCGTGTACCCTTCTCCACCAGGTTCGGATAGTCCGTCGCGTCGAGCGACGATGGAAGATAATAGTCCTCGAATTTGGCGTTGTATTCGACCGGCAGAAACTTGAAGCCTGTTACCCAGCGTCCCTTCAGAAAGGCGTCAACGGGCTTGGACGTCACAAACACGACGGCCGAGATTTCTCCGCGTTTCATTTGCTCCAACGCCAACTGGTGCGGGATGAACATCTTTTCGACATTCAGATTCAACCGGCTGAAGATCAGTGGACCGGAATAGGCGGCAGCCGTGCCTTGCGTGTTAAAGTTAACTTTTTTGCCCCTGAGGTCTTCGAGCGACCGGATCTCGGGACGGACGAAGATGTGCAACTCGGACGGAAAGAGGTTGAGAATGTAGACAAGGCGCTTTTCGATATACGGCACCTGAGCCTTGTATTCGTCGAGAACATCCGTGTTGATGATGGCCGCATCAACACCCCTGAGATATAGCAATGAGTTGATATTTTCGGTCGCCCCTCCCGTCACGATCGGGAGGACGTGAAGCTTGTCTTCCTCGTTCACGACGCGGGCGATCTCTGCGGCGAGGCGAAGCGGAGCGCCTTCGATGAACCCGCCAGCCAGACCGACGGTCCATGCATTGATGCGTTCTTTCGCGGCTGTATCGGCCTTCTTTGCCGCCGCGGCCGCCGCCGCAGTCGCGGTCGCCGTCGTGCGCGTCGGCGGGGATTGAGCATTGGCGGGCAGTTGGAGGCCGAGCACCGCGAATGCCATCATAGAAAACTTCATCAGCGACATGAGTATCTCCATCGTCCTGGTTGGGCTGGCAGAGCTACGCACCGACCTATTGCAAGGTTCGGATCCGCTCCTTCGCATCTTCGATGCCGCCTGCCTGCGCCCGTTCATACAATTCGCGTGCCTTCGCAAGATCAGCGGCGATTCCGCGTGCGCGCCACGATTGCAGCACGCGCGCGTCGTAAGTCTCGGCCAGCATAAAGGCAGCTTGCGCGCTGCCATGCTCGAGAGCGTGTTCAAGCAACGGGCGAGCGCTGCTAATATCGGCCTGCCGCAGCAACGCGTTCGCCCGGGCGATTAGCCTCTGTTCGTCCGCGCCCGAGCCGGGAGCGGCGCTCTCCGAGGTAGATCGCTCTGGCCTCGTGGCGACTTTCCGATCCAAATCCGGGGCGGCTTTAGGCGCGGTCGCCTGCGGCTCCGGGCGCGGCAATTCCGAAGCGGTCGACCGTTGCGAGATCGGCACGACGGCTTCGCCGGAAATCTGCTTCGGTGAAGGCGTTTCTTCCACGACCGTCCTGAAGGAAGGCACGGCCATCCGTCGCTGCGAGCTATCAACGGTCAACAGGAGCGCGTGCTCGTTCAAGGCGGCGGTCTGCCGCTTGGCGGCTTCGAGTTCGTTCCCGACGGAGGCAAGCTTTCGCGCAAGGGGATCAGCACGATAGCACTCTCTGGCGAGAGCCAGTTTCTGCTCAGCTGCAGCGGCATCGTTGGTCTGCATCACATGCAACACCTCGGCGTGCGCGGCAGCGAGAAGTGCGGAACGCGCTTCGGCCTCTTTCCGCGCCGAGGCAAGTTCGCGGGTAAGCCGCTCGGTCTTGTCGCGTTCCTCCCTGAGTGCCCGCTCCTGTCCGACCTTCGCCGCCTCAGCGGTTTGCGCGGTCTCGAGGCCGGAGGCACGCGCCGTATCGAGTTCTGCCCGCACGGAGGTCAGTTCGCGTGCAAGGGTTTCGGCACGCTCGCTCGCGAGGGCCGGGTTCTGCTCGGCTGCGATGGCTTTGTTTTTCTCAGTCGCCTGCAACACCTCGGCGTGCGCGGCAGCGAGAAGTGCGGAACGCGCTTCGGCCTCTTTCCGCGCCGAGGCAAGCTCGCGGGTAAGCCGCTCGGTCTTGTCGCGTTCCTCCTTGAACGCCCGCTCCTGTCCGACCTTCGCGGCTTCAGCGGTTTGCGCGGCCTCAAGACCCGCGGCGCGCGCCGTATCCAGCTCTGCCCGGATCGAGGCTAGTTCGCGCCCAAGGGCCTCTGCCCTGTCTCGCTCCCGTTTGAGCGTCTGCATTTGCTCGGCCTGCGCCGCGGCAGTCTGCGCGGCTTCCTGGCCTGCGGTCCGCGCGATGTCGAGTTCCGCCCGGACGGAACTAAGTTCACGCGCGAGCGCATCTGCTCTGCGCCTTTCCTGTTCGAGCGCCTGCTTGACTTCCCCCTCGGCGGCTTCCACCGCCTCAGAACCTACCATGCAGGCGGCGTCGAGTTTTGCCCGGAGGGAATTGAGTTCACACGCCAGCGCGTCTGTCCTGTCTCGCTCTTGATTAAGCGCCTGTTTGTGCTTGGTCTCGGCTTCGGTGGGTTGCCCGGCTTTGGCCCCTGCGACCCACGCGTCGTCGAGTCCCGCCCGCACGGAACTAACCTGATGGGCAAGGGCTTCAGCCCTGTCCCACTGCTGACCTTGTTCGAGCGCCTGCGCCGGGGTGATGCAAAGCCACAGAACACACACTTCCGCGGTAGCCGCTGCACGCGCAATGACACTGCGTAAGACCTTGACCGTTTTGAAACGCAGCAGCCAAGAGGTTGCGGAAAAAGTAATCGCGCGCCCGGTTTGAAACGAAACGCGAGACGCTGACCGATGGCCAGCAGCCATGTCACCGGCATTTTGGTTCACCAGGCAGCGGGTTTCCATCCTTGGGTTTCGCCTCGATTTCCTTCAAGCCCATCACGATGACTCAGGTTAGGTCTTCACATGACACAGCCTTCACCGTTCGTTTGTCGATGTCGCAATCGAGGTAGTCAAAAGGGAGTAGTTGTACCAATCGAAGCGATTAAGTAGATCGCACGCTCAATTGGTGGAACGTTCTTGACCCGCATACTCATGCATGACTACGCTTGAGCACTTGAGACCGTACCTTCAGTACCTCAAGGAAAAGCATGATTAGATTATTTTCCATCTTCGCCGGAGCAACCGTCATTGCGTTGGCGTTGAGTAGCTCAGTCAGCATTTCTGCCAAAGGCAGTCCTCCTGCCAAAATCAGCAGCGCGGCCAAGCAAAAGCAACCGCATCGGTTGGTTGTGCAGGTCGACGTCAATGATCCCGCCGTTATGAATCTTGCCCTCAATAACGTGAGCAATGTGGCTCAGCACTACGGCGATCTCGGCCAAAAGGTTGAGATCGAAGTGGTGGCGTTTGGACCCGGACTGCACATGCTGCGAGACGACACCTCTCCCGTCAAAGCGCGCATCAAGTCCATGAGCGAAACCATGCCACAGCTTGCCTTTTCTGCATGTGGGAACACCCGCGAGAATATGATGAGAGCCGAGGCGAAAGATATCCCTCTCATCTCGCAAGCGAGAGTCGTCAAAGCCGGAGCGGTCCAACTCATGGAATTGCAGGAGCAAGGCTGGAGCTACCTGCGACCCTGATGCCCCAAGAGGCCTCGCCGCGCACGCGCCGGCAGCGGCGTTGGTAAAACGGGCGCGGCGCAAGGCGAACCTGGGGCGAACCTCGCTCTGTTATGATCGTTCCTCAACCCCCGCGAGTCCGGGGACTTGATCGCCGGGGGCGACGCTCTGACGATCATTCTGCGATATGGCCAGCGCTGCGAGGACGGTCCGGTTGTTGATTTCAAGCTTCTGATAGATGTTATGGAGATGCACTTTGATGGTGCCATCGGCAATATTCAGCCGGCGCCCAATTGCCTTGTTCGACAACCCTTCGGACACCAGACGCATGATCTGGCGCTCGCGGTCTGTTAGCACCGCCAGCGCATTCTCCCTGATAGCGACGTTCCCCTGCTCCCGAGGTACGGCTTGTTCAGAGGAGAGCCGCGGCAACAGCCGCTGGCCTGCCGCGATCTGCTGCAGGAACTGCACCAGAATCTCGGGCGCGACGTCTTTCAGAATGACGCCGTAGGCACCGCCCGCGGCCGACATGACCAATTCGTGCTCATCAACAGATGCAGCGAAGAAAACCAGCCGCGTGGCAAGACTCTCGGCGTTGGCGATGGAGAGGATCTCGAGCCCGGACAGGCCAGGCATTGAGATGTCCAGGATTGCGATATCCGGCACCAAATTCCGAATCGCTTCGATGCAGTTCGTACCGTCACCGCAACACGCCACAACTTTGAAGCCACTCTGTGCTTCAAGTAGTCTGATCAAACCTTGCAGAACCACAGGGTGGCGGTCTGCGATCACCACGCGGATACAATCCATGCGTGCGCCTTCGATCTCTCCCTCACTCTACAAACCCTAAGCGCCCACCGGTACTTTCTTCTACAACTCTCCCGGAGTCACCATCTTTTCGAGGTCACGCCCAGCCCGGTGCAGGAATAATAAGCAACGTTCGGGGTCGTCGGGGTTTTGGTCTGTCCGCTTGTCGACTCTCTTTCAGTGGTACTTCACGGAACGGTACATCCTCCCTTGAGGGTCTTTCCTGGAACCTTTCTTGCACAGAGTTTGGCCATTTTTTTGGTGCGCGCTCTCACAACTCTTGGTGGATTCACTCACGTGACTCGATCAAAGAATGCGGATTTTTTGCATCGGAGCGCAAGCTCGGGCGAACATGTCAGCATCGGCGCCTATAACCAACGGTATATAGGGTTATCGTGGATTTAATTCTAACATAAATAAAACACTAACATTAATAAAAAGCGTCACACTCGCACACGTGAGGTTTGAGATTTGACCGCAAGACAATTTTTAGGAAAGCCCGCCGGCTGAAGAAGCCAAAATATTGGGGGCTTTCGCAGGAGGAAGGAGTCCTTAATCCGTCGACACATTAGAAATTGAGAGGGCCGAGTTCATTGGGCCGGTCCGGTATTTATGTGCGTCCTTGCTGGGAGGGTCACCATGCGTAAGCAGCAATCTTTTGCAACTATACTTGTTGGAAAAAAGATTTTACTTAGGGAGGGACTTGCTAAAATTCTGCACTCGGCAAATTTTCGTATCTTAGCCTCTGTATCATGCGCCGATGATTTGCTCCCGGGCAAACCCCAACTACAGCAGCCGATGTTTCTCGTTGTCCATACCGGCAATGATTTTGACGTCGCCATCGAACAAATCGAAATTTTGAGAGACCAGTACCCGGACGGGCGCATTGCGATCGTGGCCGATCACTATCGGCTGGGGGAACTGGTTTCTGCATTTCGGGCAGGCGCCAACGGCTATTTCGTGGACGTCATGACGTGCGATGTATTCATCAAATCCATGGAACTGGTGATGATGGGTGAAACAATTTTCCCGCCACCATTTCTGTCATTCGTTCTCGGTCAGGAAGGCGACCGCCTCGGCGAAGGGGTGCTGCGCAAAGAAAAGAACCAGGCGATCCTTGTCACGACCCAGGACATGCTCGCACCGCAGCTTTCCGCGCGGGAGAAATCCATCCTGCGCTGCCTGATCGAGGGCGATTCCAACAAATGCATAGCGCGGAAGATTGATATCGCCGAGGCAACGGTGAAGGTTCACGTCAAGGCGATCCTTCGCAAGATCGGAGTCCAAAATCGGACACAGGCAGCGATCTGGGGGATGAACAATGGGTCATTGACACGACCGGCAAACGACAGCTCCCCGTCCTCAATTTCGGATGCGAGCAAGCAGCTTCCAAAGTCCGTCGAGATAATCTCCCAAATCGGCCAGATGGGGGCACCGGTACCGCTAGCTGCGATCGAGCAGGACCCAAACCACGTTGAAGTGCCTCGCATCGACCGCCTGATCCGCAAAGGCACCATCCAAAGGACTCCTAGCGCGACCCGGACAGAAAAATAGGCAGCGGGCGCGGCAACTTTGTTTCCGGCGACGGCCGGATTTGAAGACGATTGCCGGTCACCGGATTGCGGTGCGTTGTGCCGTGTTCCTGCGATCCAGACGCAGCGCAGGCGCATGACGCGTTGACGATGACGCACAGCGGATTGCGGACGGCCGCGACACCGCCGGTCGAACGAACAAGACATCCGGTCGAATGGCCGCGAGAGGTTCAGTCCATCATCGGGGCGACGGAGAATCCAGGGACATGCAAGATCTGTCACTACCGGTGGGTTCGCGCTGTTTTTATCAAGCAATCGACATCTTTAAAATTACGTGCGACTCTTGCGGGATCTACGCTGCGCCCTCCCCTTCGCGCTGTCGGTGGCGTCACCGCGGGACGGCGCCGGTCCGTTGTTCTGCACGCACAGGCCGTCGACGAAAACATCGAGCAGTCGCAGGACGCTCGTCTGCCAGCCGGGCTGGTCGTGCAGGTAGCACATGCCGACGAGCGCGCGCAGAACGTCTTCGGGGCTGATGTCGGCGCGAATTTCGCCGGCCGCGACGGCACGGTCCAGCAAGGCGCCGACGGCTTTGGTCAGGCGATCGAACGAATAGGTGGAAAGATCCGACGAGCCATGAGCGGCAAGCGCCAGCGCCGCCGACATGCCCTTCTTGGTGGCGACGAACTCGACATTGGAACGCAGCCACCGGCGCAAGGCGTCGACCGGCGCGGCTTCGCCCTTCAATTGTTCCGCCAACTCGCCGAGCTGTTCCACCTCGCGCCGATAGACCGCCTCGAACAACGCTTCGCGCGTCGGAAAGTGGCGGTATAGCGTGCCGATCCCGACCCCGGCGCGTTTGGCCACAGCCTCAAGACTCGCGTCCGGGCCACCGGCGCTGAACACGGCCTTCGCCGCCTCCAGCACGCGCTCGCGATTGCGGACCGCATCGGCCCGGGGCTTCCGAACGGTTTCTGCGAACTGATCGGTCATCTCACTGGTTAGCCATCCTTGTAACGTCCTTGTCATTTGCAAAACGGAGGATGCCTCCGTATATGCCCGTCACCACCCACCTTTGGAATAGCACTGATCGGAGCCATCCATGAACTTCTCCATCAGCCTCACCGTTAACGGTGTGCGGCGGGACGTCGAATTGGGAGACCCGCGCGTCACGCTGCTCGATCTCCTGCGGGAGCGCCTGCACCTGACAGGAACCAAAAAAGGATGCGACCGCGGCCAGTGCGGCGCATGTACGGTCCTGGTCGATGGCCGGCGGATCAATTCGTGCATGGCCCTGGCGCTCAGCCACGATGGCGCCGACATCCTCACCATCGAGGGCGTTTCTCGCGGCGATCAACTGCATCCCGTCCAGGCCGCGTTCATCGCGCATGACGGCCTGCAGTGCGGATTCTGCACGCCCGGACAGATCATGAGCGCGATTGGCCTGATCGGGGAAGGGCAAGCCGGCGACGATCCGGAGCGCGTGCGCGAAGGCATGAGCGGAAACCTGTGCCGGTGCGGCGCTTATTCCGGGATCACGGATGCCGTGCTCGACGTACAGAAAGGCCGCGCCGAGGCCGACCGGAGGCGCAGCGCATGAAGACCTTCGATTACGTCAGGCCCGCAACGATCGCCGATGCCGTCGTCGCCGCGGCCGAACCAGGTGCGGCCTATCTCGCCGCCGGCACCAACCTGCTCGACCTGATGAAGGGCGGAATCACCGGCCCAGGCCGTCTCGTCGACGTCTCGCGCCTGCCGGGGCTCGACCGCATCGAACATCTGCCCGATGGCGGCACGCGCATCGGCGCGCTGGTTCGCAACGCCGATCTCGCGCATGACGCGGATTTTGCGCGCAACTATCCTGCGATTGCCGAAGCGCTTTTGTCCGGCGCATCGGCCCAGCTTCGCAACGCCGCCACCGTCGGCGGCAATCTGCTGCAGCGAACGCGATGCGGATATTTCTACGATACCGCCAGCGCCTGCAACAAGCGCGAGCCGGGCGCGGGCTGCGACGCGCGCGGCGGCGAGAACCGATTGCATGCCGTCCTCGGTTGGAGCGAGTCCTGTATCGCCACCCATCCGTCGGATTTTTGCGTGCCGCTGGTTGCGCTCGACGCCGTCGTGGAGATCGAGGGCAGAAACGGCCGGCGCGAAGTTGCACTCGAGGCGCTGCATCGGCTGCCCGGCGATTCGCCCGAGCGGGAAACTGTGCTCGAGCCCGGTGATCTGATTGTCGCGCTGCGGCTGCCGGGCGAGGCCCGCACGTTCGCGGCGCATGCTCGCTATCTGAAAATCCGCGAACGCACCTCCTTCGCCTTCGCGATCGTGTCGGCCGCTGCGGCGTTGCGCATCGAACACGGCACGATCCAGGATGCGCGGCTCGCACTTGGCGGAGTCGCCGCCAAGCCATGGCGGGCCCGCTCGGCAGAGAAGATCCTGGCAGGCTGCAATCCCGGCCCTGCCGTCTTCCGCCGCGCGGCGGAGGCGGCGCTGGCTGACGCCAAACCCTCCGGCGACAATCAATTCAAGATCGAACTCACCAAGCGAATCCTGGTGCGCACCCTGACGCTCGCCGCGGCGGGAACACCGGCGCGCGCCCCGGCCCTGCCGGCCTCCCCTTTCTCGTCTGAAGTTCGGAGCATTGCATGACGCCTGATATCCGCCTCACCCAAGCTCCCGCCCACCTCCGGCACGGCTCGAATATCGGGCAGCCACTGACCCGCCGCGACGGGGTCCTCAAGGTCAAGGGCGAAGCCCGCTACGCGGCTGACAACCACCCGCCGGGCATGCTCCATGCCGTTATGGCGGTCAGCAGCATCGCGCGCGGTCGCGTGACTTTTCTTGATGTACAGGCTGCCAAGAGCCACCCCGGCGTCGTCGATGTCATGACGCCCACGCACAAGCCGCCGCTCGCGGACGATCCGGACGCCAAGACCAACCCCTTCATGTTCCGGCTCGATCTGTTGCAGAACGACGGGGTGCGGTATGCGAACCAGCCGATCGCGGTGGTCATCGCCGAGACGCTGGAAGCTGCGACGGAAGGCGCGGCGCTGCTGTCGCCACAGTACGAATTGTTGCCGGCCCGCGTCGGCCTCGATGCCGCCGAAAGTTTCGTGCCGCCGGCCGTCGGCATCGGCAACCCCTCGGAAATGCGGCGTGGCGATGTCAAGGCGGGTCTCGCGGCGGCATCGACGCGGATCGATGCGACCTACGAGACACCTGCCCAGTATCACAACGCCATGGAGCCTCACGCCATCGTCGCGGCATGGGAAGGTGACACGCTGTCGATCGATACGCCGAGCCAGGGACTCGTCATGGCCCAAGGGCGGATCGCGGGATTGTTCGGCATCTCCCCGGAGAAAATTCATATTCGCAGCCCCTTCCTCGGTGGCGGCTTCGGATCCAAAGGCCTGATCTCGGGACCGCAGGTTCTCGGCATCATGGCGGCTCGACTGGTCGGGCGGCCGGTCAAGCTCGTGCTGCGCCGTGAACACATGTACGGCCCCGTGGGCCATCGCTCCCCTTCCCGCCAGAGGATTCGCGTCGGCATGGACGGCGACGGACGGCTGACCGCGATCGATCACCACGCCAAAATCGCATCGAGCACCTTCGACGATTTCTTCGAGCCTGCGGCCGACGCCTCGCATACGCTTTACGCAAGCCCCGCCATCGCCAGCTCGCACGAGGTGGTCCGGATCGATACCGGCACGCCCCTGTTCATGCGCGCGCCCGGCGAGGCCACCGGATCGATCGCGCTGGAGAGCGCGATCGACGAGGCGGCATCGGCCTGCGGGATGGATCCTCTCGCCTTCCGCATCAAGAACTATGCCGAAGTCGAGCCGATTTCCGGCAAGCCGTTTTCGTCGAAAGCCCTGCGCGAGTGCTATGCGCAAGGTGCCGAGCGCTTCGGCTGGTCGAAACGCCCGCTCGCGCCACGACAATTGCGCGACGAGGCCGGCTTGCTCGTCGGCTGGGGAATCGGCACCGCGACATTTCCGGCGCTGATGTTCCAGGCCGAAGCCCGCGCGGTTGTGCGCGGCGACGGATCCGGACTGATGGAAACGGGCGCCCACGACATGGGCCAGGGCGCCTGGACCGCGCTCGCCCAGATTGCCGCCGACGGGCTGGGGCTCGACATCGAACAGGTCGCGTTCAGGGCGGGAACCTCCGATCTCCCGGACGCGGGCATTGCCGGCGGTTCGGCGCATACCGCCACGGCCGGCATGGCCCTCCACGATGCCGGCGCTGCCGTCATCGCCAAACTTGCGAATCTCGCCACCGGCGATGAGCGCTCGCCCCTGTTCGGTGCGGGCAATGCCGGAGTAGTCGCGCGCAACGGCCGTCTGTTCCGCCGCGACGACCAAAGCCGCAGCGACAGCTACGCCGATATTCTCGGCCGCGCCGGCCTCAGCGAGATCGAGGCCCGCGGCAAGGCCGCCGCCGACCCGGCGGCGCAATCCGTCTACGCCATGCATGCGCACGGCGCTGTTTTCGCCGAGGTCAAGGTCGATCCCGATCTCGGTCAGGTCCGCGTCACCCGCCTCGTCGGTGCTTTCGCCGCGGGGCGCGTGATCAATCCTCGCATGGTGCGCAGTCAGATCTACGGGGGCATGATCTGGGGCGTGTCGTTCGCACTCCACGAGCACGCCTTGATGGACCGACGCTCCGGCCGGACGCTCAATCCCAACCTTGCGGACTACCACGTCCCTGTTAACGCCGACGTGCCAAGCCTGGAGGCGCTGATGATCGAGGAGCACGATCCCCACGTCAACGCGCTCGGCATCAAGGGCGTCGGTGAAATCGGCGTCACCGGCTCCGCCGGCGCCATCGCCAACGCCATCTGGCATGCGACGGGAATCCGGGTGCGCCGTTTCCCGGTGCGGATCGACGACCTCGTGACGCCCGGTTCGCATTAGATTTTGCAACTTCAGTCCGGCCTGGGCGTAGCGCCGCAAATCCGCAGGCATCGGCCAAGTTCCGGGATCAGTCGGCATCCAGTGACAGGCTGTAGTCGCTCCTGAGACCGGGATCCTGATCAGTCTTCTGCAATACGCAGTTGCCGACGACGAGCAGGTCAAGTTCGTTGCCCATAAAGCAGCGGAACGCATCTTCGGGTGTACACACGATCGGCTCGCCGCGAACATTGAAGCTGGTATTGACCAGGATCGGACAGCCGGTCAACGCCTTAAATCGGCTGAGCAATTTGTGGAACAGCGGGTTGGTGTCGCTGTGTACGGTCTGGATGCGGGCCGAATAATCGACATGGGTCACGGCCGGAATTTCCGAGCGCGATATGTTGAGCTTGTCGATTCCGAACAACGCCTGTTCATCCGCTGTCATGTGACGACGCTTGTCTTGCCGGACCTCGGCGACAAGCAGCATGTACGGGCTGTCGCAAGCAAGGTCGAACCACTCGGAGGCGTCCTCGCGCAACACGGCCGGCGCGAAGGGGCGAAAGCTCTCGCGATATTTGACCTTCAGGTTGAGGTTCTTCTGCATTGCCGGCGAACGCGGATCGCCCAGGATCGAGCGCGCGCCGAGCGATCGCGGGCCGAATTCCATGCGGCCCTGAAACCAGCCGACCGCTTTTTGCCCGGCGATCGCCTGAGCCGTTGTCTCGATCATGTCCGCTTCGTCCAGCACGGCGAACCTTGCCCCCGACGCGGTCATTCTCCGTTCGATCTCCTCCTGCGGGAAGCTCGGACCGAGATACGCGCCGAACATTGCATCCGCGCCATTGGTTTTGCGTGGTTGGTCCTTGAAGAGATGATAGCTCGCAAGCGCGGCTCCGACCGCGCCACCGGCGTCGCCCGCGGCCGGCTGAATCCAGATGTTGTCGAAGCTGCCGTCCCGCAGGACCTTTCCATTGGCGACGCAATTGAGCGCCACGCCGCCGGCAAGGCAGAGGTTTCGCGATCCGGACTGTTTGGCGAGGCTGCGCGCTAGCCGCAGCACGGCCTCATCAAGCACCGACTGGATCGAGGCCGCGACGTCCATGTGGAACGGCGTCAGCAATTGATCAGGATTTCGCACCGGCGCGCCAAACAATTCGGCAAAGCGATCGTTGGTCATGGTGAAACCGGTGCAATAGTCGAAGTAGGACATGTCGAGCCGGAACGACCCATCCGGCTTGAGATCGATCAGATTGTCCAGAATGAGTTTGACGTATTTCGGCTCGCCGTAAGGGGCGAGCCCCATCACCTTGTACTCGCCGGAGTTGACCTTGAAGCCGGTATAGTAGGTCAGCGCGGAGTAGAGCAGCCCGAGCGAATGCGGAAAATGGATTTCCTGGAATATTTCGAGGCGATTGCCGTTGCCCATCGCCGCCGAGGTGGTGGCCCATTCGCCGACCCCGTCCATGGTGAGCACGGCGGCGCTGTCGAACGGTGACGGATAAAACGCCGAGGCCGCGTGGCTCAAATGATGCTCGCAAAATAACAGCCGGCTTTTGTCGAAATCTCCGCAGAATTTCTCGAGCTCGCCGCGCAGCAGGCTTTTCTGAAACAGCTTTTCCCGCAGCCAGAGCGGAATTGACATCTTGAAGGAACGAAACCCGCGCGGCGCCATCGCGATATAGGTTTCCAGCAATCGCTCGAATTTGAGGAAGGGCTTGTCGTAGAACACGACCTGGTCAAGGCTGTCGGCGCTGACTCCAGCTTCGGCAAGACAATAGGCAATCGCGTTGTGTGGAAACGAGGCGTCGTGCTTGCGGCGGGTGAAACGCTCCTCCTGCGCCGCCGCGACGATACGACCCTGATCGATCAGCGCGGCCGCGCTGTCGTGATAGAATGCGGAAATGCCGAGGATCCGCACCGCGTTGCCTAGAAAAGCGTGTAGATGAAAGGCGCGATCACGGAGCCCTTGGTGAGCACGACCAGTCCGCCAAATACCACCATCATGATCAAGATCGGCAATAGCCAGAATTTCTTGCGGACCCGCATAAACCGCCAAAGCTCGGCCACCAACTCCATGTGTTGTCCTTTAAATGATGTCCTCTAGAATTGATCCCTCATGGTCTTCGGCGACGGCCCGGGAGGATCTCGCACGATCCAGTAACTCACTGCATCCGGTTCTCGTTTGAGCCGCAACAGGTCCCTGCCCTTCAAGCGCATGACAAGGCCGGTCGGCAAGACCGTGCCATAGAACAGCAACGCCATCACGATCGGATTGGCCACCCGGTGAAGAAGCAGTCCGAGCCGCAGCCATATCGAATTAAGCGGGCCGAGGATCGAGGGCCGAAGCCATGCCACCGCCAGAAGCAGCACGGCCAGTCCGCCTGTCCATGGCCACAGCCGGCCCGAATGCCAGACATTCAGCAAACTCGCCGCCGCCAGCGCGGTAGCCATCACGAGCCCGAACGAACGGTTGGATCCGGCCGACACTTCTTCGTCGCGGAAAAACACTTCGTGAGTTGCGTGCGTCGCCCTCCATCGGGGGGTGCCACCAGTCATGCCCGAACTCCAAATAGCGTGCAGTATTCCAGGGAGCGCCGGCGCGCTCAAATTTCATTGGCGCAGTAAAAAGTTTGCTTGAAGAATGCCCCCATGGCATTGTTCCCGCAACACTGACGAGCCCGCCACGCACATAATTGGTACTGATCCACCGCTGTGCAGGTACGGAATGAAGCAGTCTATCACGCGTGAACGGGTTCGCCAGACGCTGCGGTCGACCTGTGTAACATTATTGATAACGCTTGCGACGCTGGCAGCGATCGAGATCATACTTCGCATCGTCGACTTGCGCATATTGCGGGAAGGTGCAAGCGAGCGTTCGCTGACCTACCGCTACGACGCGGAATTGGGGTGGGCGCCGATACCCAACTCAAGCTCCGTGGTTACGAATGCGCGAACGATCCATGCACAGCACAACAGCCTCGGCTTCCGGGACATCGAGTACGAACGCGATGCCCGGCCGACGATTTTGTTCGTGGGAGATTTGTTTGTCTGGGGCGTCGACGCCGAAGCCGATGAACGCTTTACCGACCTGCTGAGGGGCCGGCTCTCCGGCTTTACAATCGTAAATGCCGGCGTCTCGGGGTACGGCACGGACCAGGAATATCTTTTGCTTCGCCGGATATGGGCGACGATCCAGCCCGCGGTGGTGGTGCTGATATTTTGCACGGACAATGACCGGCTGGATAACGGCACCAACATTCGATACGACGGTTACCAGAAACCCTATTTCGCCACCGCCGCGGATGGCGCGCTGGTGTTGCGCGGACAGCCGGTTCCGATCTCACGCCAGCTATACATCAAGCAGAACTGGCTGGTGCGTCATTTGTGGCTCGCCCGCGCGGCCGCATTCGCCTATGTGGAAATACGACATCCGCAATTATACGTGCCCGATCCGACGGAGCGGATCGTCAGCAAGATGCATGAATTCGTCGAAGCCCACGAGGCCAGACTGGTCGTCGGTCTTCAAGCAAGCGATGACAAGCTCATTCAGCATCTGCACGCCGAGCGGGTTCCTTTCGTCACCTTCGACGGAGCCGAAACCTATTCCCCCCTCTACGGCGGCCACTGGACGCCGGCTGGCCAGAAGCTCGTCGCCGAACGTCTGTCGGGACTGCTGTCCGAAATCCGCGTCGGCAAAGAGGATAGCGTATCCCGCTAGTGTCTGCGCCTGTCCGGTTTGGGGGATTGCGGAAATGCCGGCTCGCTGCGCGTTTAGGGATGAAGCCACCGAACTGTGCGCCAGTTCGCCTGACCTCGGACGAAAACCACAAGGCTATTCGCCGGAATGACAATCGAGGCGGAAGCTGCGAAGGCGTGCAAGGGCTTCTCGTCCGCATGGATGCCTCCCCCGTTTCCACTAGACCCGAAATCGGCGGCGGATCCCGGTTTTCCCATTTGCGGCCGCCAAGGCTGGTCTAGCGCTCATGACTCCACGGGAAGAGAGAGGCCGGGAAATCTGCCGCATAGCGATGACCTATTGATGGGCGGGGTTCCTCTTGTGGGGGATTCGGGTCAGGCTCCACCACCTTCCGATAAAGATGCCAGGTGGCATGACCAAGCACTGGCAGAACGACAGCGAGACCGACGAAGAACGGTAGCGAACCGATCACCAGCAGTATCGCAACAATCAGCCCCCATACGGCCATCGCAAGCGGGTTCTCCTTCACTGCCCGCAGCGACGTCCGGATCGCGTCTATCGCAGATGCATGCCGGTCGAGCATCAAAGGAAACGACACAACACTGACGCATAGAGCCACAACGGCGAACAGGAAGCCGACGCCGCAGCCGATGATGATGAGCGACCAACCTTCTGGCGTTGTCAGCACGCGCCTTGCGAAATCGGGAATGCTTGCAGCCGGAGCGTGGCCGAATGTTGCAATGTAGATAGCGTCGGCGGTGGCGATCCAGGTCACAAACAGGGCGAGTAGGAGCGCGCCGAGTCCGAGAATGGCGCCGAAAGACGGTGCGCGCAGCACGTGCATAGCGTGCCACGCGGCGGCTTCCTCGCCGCGCTCGCGGCGGCGGCTGAGCTCGTAGAGGCCGAGCGCGGCAAAAGGACCGATCAACGTAAAACCGGCGGCCAGCGGAAACAGCAGCGGCAGCACGGAATGGCCAAGCGCCAGTCTGAACAGAACAAAACCGAGAATAGGATAAATCACGCACAGCACAATGGCGTGAGTTGGTATGGCCTTGAAGTCTTCCCAGCCCAGGCGCAGCGCGTCGCTCAAGTCGGAAAGGCCGATTTTGCGAACGACAAATGTGGTGGAGACGCCGAACAGTTGCAGTTTGGGTCTTGCGAAATACTGTGTGGCCATGGCCCCGGTCTCCTTGCTCGTGGTCGCAGGGGGAAAACGGCGCGCCCTCAAATCGCGCGCAATCAGCCTCCTGCGCGAAAATCGCGATCGAGCCCGGCAAACCAAGTTCAACGAGAAGGAGCTTTGCCGGACGACACCTGTCGCGACCGGTGCAGTGAACTTACCGCGATGGAAGCAAAATAGCACGTACTGTTGGTGAATTGTGCATCTGCACACACCGCTTGTTGCATTGCACCACCACGATTGGTGCCGGCGGATGCTCGTCGGATTGTGCACTACGCCCGCCAGACCCGGCGGGACCTAGCCCCCCATTGAGCTATTGACGGCAGGCTTGACGGGGATCATCTTGAAATTCTGAACGCCCCTAGCTCCTGTGAGATGAGCGGTCGTGACGTGCAGTCCATGTCAAGCTTTTACGTCGCGACCGGTTGAATGGGCGAGGCAAGAGGCACGACGATGGCGAAGATGAAGTCCGCCATCGCGACAGACGTGAGCTCCGCCCTTTAATTCGTATCCGTTGTCTTTAATGGCAAGGATGCATAAGGGATGCCTGTAGCGCTCATACTGCTCCTGGTCGCGGTCGCCTCGGTGCTGTTTCACCTCTTCAGCCCGTGGTGGTGGACGCCGATCGCCTCAAACTGGCGCTACATCGACGACACGATCACCCTGACGTTCTGGATTACCGGGGCGGTTTTCTTCGCGGTCGTCGCGTTCATGGCCTATTGCGTCTTTCGCTTTCAGCACAAGGAGGGAAGGCGGGCAGCCTACAATCCCGAAAACAAGAAGCTCGAATGGTGGCTCAGCGTCGGGACTGCAATCGGCGTCGCAGCCATGTTGGCACCCGGGCTGGTTGTCTGGCACCAGTTCGTCACGGTTCCCGCCGGTGCCACCGAGGTCGAGGTCATGGGACAGCAGTGGATGTGGAGCTATCGGCTTCCCGGAAAGGACGGCCGGCTCGGCACTACCGATGCCCGCAATATCAGTTCCGACAATCCCATGGGATTGAATCGCGACGATCCCAGCGGGCAAGACGACGTCGTCATTCAAAACGACGATTTACACCTGCCGGTTGGGAAACCGGTCAAGGTGTTGCTCCGCTCAATTGACGTCCTCCATGATTTCTATGTGCCCGAGTTCCGGGCGAAGATGGATATGATACCGGGCTCGGTTACATATTACTGGTTCACGCCCACCCGCACCGGAACATTCGATGTTCTCTGTGCGGAACTCTGTGGTGCCGCACATTCGCAGATGCGGAGCAAGGTCATCGTAGAGGAAGAGAAAGAATATCACGCGTGGCTGGAGCAGCAGAAGACATTCGCCGAGTTATCGGGGCAGCGCGACGTCGCGAAAGCGGCCTACAAGTCAGGAAGCGAGTGAAACTACCGACGAGGAGACGCTGCGTATCGTGAGGCGGGCTCTTCGCTGAACCAGGAGACCAAGGAGGGTATTCCGATGGTCGATATCCCGTTTGACACAGTCGCAGGCATCCCGCCGGCCGAAGTAGGTGAGGTCGAGCTCTATCATGCGAAAAGCTGGTGGACGAGGTACGTCTTTTCGCAGGACGCCAAGGTTATCGCCATCCAGTACTCGATCACGGCGTTGTCCATCGGAATGGTTGCGCTGGTGCTGTCATGGCTGATGCGCCTGCAACTCGGGTTCCCCGGCACGTTTTCGTTTATCGATCCGAACCAATATCTTCAGTTTATCACCATGCACGGCATGATCATGGTGATCTATCTTCTCACCGCGCTGTTTCTGGGAGGTTTCGGAAATTACCTCATCCCGCTGATGGTCGGCGCCCGCGACATGGTTTTCCCCTATGTCAACATGCTGAGCTACTGGGTCTACCTGCTCGCGGTCGTGGTGCTGGTCTCGACCTTTTTCGTGCCCGGCGGGCCCACCGGCGCCGGCTGGACGCTGTACCCACCTCAGGCGATTCTCTCCGGCACCCCCGGGCAGGATTGGGGCATCATTCTCATGCTGGCCTCTCTGATCCTGTTCATCATCGGCTTCACCATGGGCGGGCTGAATTACGTGGTGACGGTGCTGCAGGCGCGCACGCGCGGCATGACCTTGATGCGTTTGCCCTTGACGGTGTGGGGCATTTTCACGGCCACGGTCATGGCGCTGCTGGCCTTCCCGGCGCTGTTCGTCGCCTCGGTGATGCTGCTGCTCGACCGCCTCCTGGGAACCAGCTTCTTCATGCCCACACTCGTCGAGATGGGGCAGCTGACGAAGTATGGAGGTGGCAGCCCGATCCTATTCCAGCACCTTTTCTGGTTCTTCGGCCATCCCGAAGTCTACATCGTCGCCTTGCCGGCCTTCGGCATCATTTCCGATCTGATCAGCGTCCACGCGCGGAAGAACATCTTCGGCTATCGCATGATGGTTTGGGCTATCGTGGCAATCGGCGCCCTCAGCTTCGTCGTATGGGCGCACCACATGTATGTGAGCGGCATGAACCCGTATTTCGGGTTCTTCTTCGCCACCACGACGCTTATCATCGCCATCCCGACCGCCATCAAGGTTTACAACTGGGTGCTAACCCTTTGGCGCGGCGACATTCATCTCACGATCCCGATGCTGTTCGCCCTCGCGTTCATCATCACCTTCGTAAACGGCGGCCTGACCGGCCTGTTTCTCGGCAACGTGGTTGTGGACGTTCCGTTGTCTGACACGATGTTCGTTGTCGCCCACTTTCATATGGTGATGGGCATTGCGCCGATCATGGCCGTGTTCGGCGGCATCTATCATTGGTATCCGAAAGTCACCGGACGAATGCTCAATGAGGCGCTTGGACGATTCCACTTCTGGGTCTCGTTCCTCGGGGCCTATGCGATTTTCTTCCCCATGCACTATCTGGGCCTGCTGGGCATGCCCCGCCGCTATTACGAAATTGGCGAAACGGCCTTCGTCCCGGCATCCGCCCATGACCTCAATGCGTTCATGAGCGTGGCGGCCCTGATTGTCGGCTTCGCCCAGCTTGTGTTCCTGTTCAATTTGATCTGGAGCGTGTTCAAAGGAAAAGAGGCTGGCGCCAATCCCTGGGGAGCCGCGTCCCTGGAATGGCAAACACCGCAGACTCCGCCGGGACATGGCAATTGGGGCAAGGAACTCCCCATCGTCTATCGCTGGGCCTACGATTACAGCGTACCCGGCGCCGCTCGGGATTTCGTGCCGCAAAATGAACCGCCGGCCACATTATCGGCGCAGGGGGCCCACCCGTGAGCGCCATTATCCTGTTCATGGCTGGAATAGCGGCGATTGCGGGATGGTGGCTCTCGCAGCAACGGCTGGGAACCAAACCCTGGCTGGAGGAAGGAGTAATCGCCGATTGGCGCGAGGAGAGCCCTTCGTCCCTGCCGCCGGCGAAAATCGGATTGGGCGTGTTTCTCGCGGTCGTCGGCTCGTTGTTCGCACTCTTCATCAGCGCTTACTCCATGCGCATGAACATGGTGGACTGGCGGTCGCTGCCGGTGCCCAAGCTGCTGTGGTTCAACACGGGCGTTCTGATCACGAGCAGTATCGCGCTGCAATGGGCGTACCTGGCCGCGCGCCGGAACGACATGGACGGCGTAATTATCGGCGTGTGCGCAGGCGGAGCATCCGCCGTCACATTCCTGATTGGGCAGCTCCTAGCGTGGCAACAGCTGAGGGTCGCGGGGTATTTCGTGGCGTCCAATCCAGCCAATTCGTTCTTCTACCTGATCACCGCGATGCACGGTCTGCATCTGATGGGCGGTCTCGTGGCCCTCGGCAGAACGACTGCCAAGGTGTGGCGCGGCTCTGAGGTAGCCCAGGTGCGCCTCAGCGTGGAACTCTGCGCTATCTATTGGCATTTCCTGCTGTTGGTCTGGCTGGTCCTGCTCGGCCTGCTGACGGGCTGGACAGACAATTTCGTCGACATCTGTCGCCAGTTGCTGAGTTAGGGAGGGCAAGGACCAGATGGCAGAAACGGCGCTTACAAACCCGAGAGAATCGCCTGCGCGGATTGGAGGCTGGCGAAGCATCGCCGCCGACTGGTCCTCGGATCAGCGCGCTTTCAAGAATGTCTCCTGGGGCAAGGCCATGATGTGGATCTTCCTCCTCAGCGACACCTTCATCTTCAGCTGTTTTCTGCTGTCGTACATGACGACGCGAATGTCCACGACCGTGCCGTGGCCGAACCCCAGCGAAGTCTTCGCCCTCACGATTGGAGAGAAGAAAATCCCGCTCATCCTGATCGCCATCATGACCTTCATCTTGATCAGCAGCAGCGGGACGATGGCGATGGCCGTCAATTTCGGTTATCGCCGCGATCGCGTGAAAACTGCAGCCTTGATGCTGGCCACAGCGGCATTCGGCGCAACGTTCGTCGGAATGCAGGCCTTCGAATGGACCAAGCTGATCATGGAGGGCGTCCGGCCCTGGGGTAACCCCTGGGGCGCGGAGCAGTTTGGTTCAAGCTTTTTCATGATCACTGGCTTCCATGGCACGCACGTGACGATCGGCGTGATTTTCCTGATCGCCATCGCGCGAAAGGTTTGGCGGGGAGATTTCGATGTCGAAAGGCGCGGCTTTTTCACGAGCCGGAAAGGGCATTACGAGATCGTTGAAATCACCGGCCTGTACTGGCACTTCGTCGATCTTGTGTGGGTGTTCATCTTTGCCCTTTTTTATCTCTGGTGAGGTCGCCGCATGACAAACGTCGCAGTACATTTGGAAGGACAGCAACATTCGCTGCAGGCTCACGTGCATGACGTACCCGCATCAGCAACCACGCACACAAAGGGCCAGCAGCATCCGATCAAGCTTTATCTCGTGGTCTGGGCATGGTTGTTCGTTCTCAGTACCTGCTCCTATCTCGTCGACTACTTTGGCCTCCATGGCTATCTCAGATGGTCGTTGATCCTGCTGTTTATGGTGTTGAAGGCTGGTCTGATCGTCGCTGTCTTCATGCACATGGCCTGGGAGCGGCTGGCCTTGGCCTACGCCATCCTGCTGCCGCCGGTGCTGGTGTTGGTATTTGTGGCGATCATGGTGTTCGAATCCGACTACACGCATCTGCTCCGGGTCATATTTTTCGCGTCAGCGACTTAGCTTCCATTGCTCCGTACCAGAAGGAGGACGGCTATGACCACCTATGTCATGCTTGCGAATTGGACCGAGCAAGGCATCCTGAAGGCGAAGGACTCGCCACGTCGTCTGGACGCGGCGAAGAAAGCTCTCAAAGAGATGAGCGGCGAGTTCAAATCCTTCTACCTGACCATGGGCGACTATGACATGGTCGCGATCTTCGAAGCTCCGGACGACGCTGTTGCGGCGCGTTTCAGCCTGCAGCTGGGCATGATGGGAAACATCCGGACGCGCACGCTGAAAGCGTTTCCCGAAGCAGCTTATCGGGAAATCATCAACTCGCTGGGCTAGTCAACTCAGGGTGTGCTCGTGAACAGCTACCGACGGATGCGCAGCCTCGTTCTTGCGCTCGGGGCTGAAATCGTCGCAATCGTCCCTGGGTATGCCCAGGATGCGGCTTCGGGCGAGAAGATTTTCGTCCAATGCAAGGCGTGTCACCAAATTGGGGAGAACGCGAAGAACGCAGTTGGGCCGGTGCTCAACGGCCTGTTCGGGCGAAAGGCCGGGATAATCGAAGGCTACAGCTATTCTGCCGCGAACAAGAATTCCGGCATCACCTGGGATGAAGCAACCTTCCGCGAATACATTAGGGATCCGCGGGCCAAGATACCTGGTACCAAAATGACCTTCCCTGGCTTGAAAGATCCGAAGCAAATTGACGATATCGTCGCCTACCTCAAACAGTTCGATTCTACGGGAAAGAAACGGGCGGGGATTGTCCCTGCCGGAGGAAAGCTCGCGAAGGTGAAGTAGCGGCGCAGTCGGCGAAATGCGGTCTGCCGCCTTTCGGAAACTGCCTGACAAGAGTGTTCTACAACCGATGGCTTTTTGAGTATCAGACTGAAAGACGTCGCCGTGTCGCTTGCAAGCCGAGGTATTAATCTCATGCAAATCAACCGTTCAATTCTCCTTCGCGGAAGCTATGCCAACATCGGGGACTATGTCGCGCTGACGAAACCGCGCGTTATGTCGCTGGTCGTCTTTACCGCATTAGTCGGTCTCATGGTCGCACCAGGCGGCATCGATCCCTTTACCGGTGTCGTTGCTCTTCTTTGCATAGCTGCCGGAGCTGGCGCCGCAGGTGCGCTCAATATGTGGTACGACGCGGACATCGATGCGGTGATGGCGCGTACCGCCATGCGTCCAATCCCGAGCGGCCGTGTATCGCGCTCGGAAGCACTGGTTTTCGGACTGACGCTTGGCATGTGCGCCATTCTGGCCCTCGGCACTTTGCTGAACATGGCCGCGGCAGCGCTGCTTGCTTTCACAATTTTCTTCTATGTCGTGGTCTACACGATGTGGCTCAAACGCCGAACACCGCAAAATATCGTCATTGGCGGTGCGGCTGGCGCACTCCCTCCGGTGATCGGCTGGGTTGCGGCCGCCGGAAATGTCGGGCTCGAACCGCTCGTCCTGTTCCTGATCATCTTCCTTTGGACGCCCCCCCACTTCTGGGCACTGTCGCTCAATCTTGCCGGAGAATATGCTCGCGCCGGTGTGCCGATGTTGCCGGTCGTAGCCGGCAGGGCCGAAACAAAGCGCCAGATTCTTCTCTATAGCATTCTTCTGGTTCCGACCTCACTGATACCCTGGGCACTGGGGTTCGCCGGGGCCATCTATGGCGCGGCTGCGGCGATGCTTGGAGCGATCATGATTTTTCTCGCATGGCAGGTACGTCGGAGCAATGACAAGGAAAGGCGGCCTGCTCGTCGCCTGTTCGTGTTTTCGATGCTCTATCTGGTCCTCCTTTTTGGTGTGCTGCTGATAGATGCCGCGCCCTACGCTCAATCCCACTAGTTCGCCGGACCTCGGGTAAAAACCACAACGCTATTCGCCGGAATGACAATCGAGGCGGAGGCTGCGAAGCCGTGCAAGGGCTTCCCGTCCGCATGGATGCCTCCCCCGTTTCCAGCGACCCATGGATTGACCCAATGGTCGTAGACGTCGCTGTTGAACACTTCCGCCCAAAATCCCGCCGCGGGGAAACCGAGATTGTACCCCTGCCGTGTACTTTCCGCGAAAGACGCGACGACGATGACGTCTTGTCCGGTGCCCTCGAGCCAGCGGTGATAAGCGAGGACGCGATCGGCATCCGACTGGTAGAATGCGTGGACGTTGTCGCCTCGCAGCGCCGGCAGGTTTCGCCGCAGATGGATCAGGTCGCGCGTGAAGCGCAGATGATCGCCCATCGCCCGATCGGTACCGAGAGCCCCCCACGACAACAGGTTCGGACCGTTCGGCAGAACGTCCCAGGGCATCTGCTCGAGGAATTCCTGGCCCATGAAGAGGTGGGGAATGCCCGGCGCCGTCAGCAACAGCGCGGTGGCGACCCGGCTGCGGCTGCGCGCATACCACGAGCGGGGATTGGAAGAATCGGCCAGCACCGGGATACGCGGGCTGCGGCCCGTCAGGACGAGATCATGGTTTTCGATGCAGGTCACGGCCCGCCACGCGTGGTCGAAGGTGGGCGGATAAAGCGCAGCGGCGATGGCGGATACGGAGACCGGGGCGTCGGCTCCGCGCGACGCCGCCTGCACGGCGCTGCGAACGACGCCGCGCAGATAATCGTGCTGCACCACGTCAAAACCGAGGCCGCCGGTGCTTGAAGGAGCGATCACCGGCAGCGCCGTTGAAGGGATGTCCGAAAATTCCCCCGGCCAGAACTCGGCATTCTGCAGGATGCGATCGTTGAACCCCCGCAGTTTCGTCGTCAGCGCGCGGCAGAATTCCCAGCCGCTGCGCTGGCTGGTCGACAGCAGCGTGCTGATTTCGTCGTAGCGAAACCCGTCGGCGTGAAACTCCCGGAGAAAATACATCGCGTTGTCGAACAGAAATTGCGAGACGTCGGCGTTCCACAGCGCGAATGCGAGGCCGCCGGTCCCGCGATCCTGATCGGTGAAATAGAGGCTGTCGTTGTTATTGCCTTTGTTCGGAACACGATCCCCGTAGTACAGGCAGTGATCGTCAAATTGCCCGGATACGTCGAAGCCGCCGGCGTGGTTATAGACGACGTCGAAGACCACCGCGATGCCGTAGACATGGCAGAGGTCGACCAGCGCCTTCAATTGTCCCGGTCCGGATGAAATATCCTTGAGCCCAAGCGGCGTCCGTTGCCTTGCGGCCAACAAGCCGTTGATCGCACCGAGATAGTCCGGCAGATCCGCGACCGCGATATAGGGAAAGTCCGGTGAAAACAAATCCGCGCCGCCATAGCCCATGGAGGGACTGGTCTCCTGCTCGTCGATCGGAAGCGGCTGCAGGACGTTGATTCCGAGATCGGCGAGATAGGGAACCTTGCGCGCAACATCCAGAAAGTTCGCACAGACCCCGACGTTGCGAATGGCGTAGGTGCCCACGTGCAGCTGGTAGACGATCATGTCCGAAAAATCGGGCGTCACGAAACCGTCGTCGTGCCAGGGAAAACTGTTCGCCTCACGCAGGATGCCGAAGCTGTCTGGAAAGCCGTCCGGCGCGAGTTCGCGGGCGTACGGGTCGCGCTTGTATCCGCTCGATCCTTCGCCCTGCACCCAGAAACAGTATCTATCGCCGTCCTGTGCGCCGGTCTGAAAGCCGGTCCAATAGCCCGACGCATCTTTTTTCAGAAGGCGGTCTTCGGTCTGTTGATCGTAGACCTGGTCGCCAAAGATGCCGTTCAGGTACACCGCGAGGGCGCGCGGCGCCCAGAACCGAAAGGAGGCCCCGCCGGGGACCAGCTCCGCGCCGGTCCGGGTTGTCGATGAAATGTTGTCTTGCGAAAGCATGGTCCAACCTCAATCCGCTTCGCGCGCGCATTCCTCACGATCCATCTGCTGATGTCATGCGAAGATCATACAGAAGATCTTGTGCGCTTTCACGCGTCTGCGCATTGCGACGGCAGCTCACACTCACTACGCCTTTACACGCCTGCGCGATGAACCGAAAATCACCGGCGGCACAGCGCGGTTCACGACCTCGCGCATCGCAAAACTCGATTGAATCCGCGCCACCCGCGGCAACCGCGAGAGTTCGGTTCGGTGAATGCGTTCGAAGTCCTCGATATCGCGCGCCAGGACGATGACGATGTAGTCGTCGCTTCCGGACATCAGGAAACATCGAACCACCGATGGACAATTGACGACGGCGGCCTCGAACGATTTCAGCGCGTCTTCGTTCTGACTTTCAAGGGTCACCCTGACCAGAACGGTGGTGGAAAGTCCGAAGCGCGCCAGATCGAGAACGGCCTGATAGCCGCGGATGAATCCCTCTTCCTCCAGCACCTTCTGCCGGCGGGCGATCGCCGTACTCGACAGCCCGACGCGCTCGGCGAGTTCGACCTGGCTCGCCCGGGCGTTGAGGGCGAGTTCCGACAGAATGGTCGTATCGATATGATCGAGTTTCATTGGTTTTGATTCCTGCGCGAATGTCGAAAATCATGCCGGTTTTCAGCAATACGCCGTATCAAAGCACCGATATCGCAAGGTTTCAAACCTGAATCTGTCGTAGAGTTGGAGCGCAATTTCAAAAAGGGAGTGCCCAGCGATGCGCATCGGAGTTCCAAAGGAAATCAAAATCCACGAATATCGCGTCGGCCTTACCCCCGGTACCGTGAGAGAATATGTCGCCGCCGGCCACAGCGTCGTCGTCGAGACCAAGGCTGGTGAAGGCATCGGAGCGACCGACGACGCCTACCGCAAGGCCGGCGCCGTTATCGCCGGCACCGCGGCCGAAATTTTTGCCACCGCCGACATGATCGTGAAGGTCAAGGAGCCCCAGCCCCGCGAATGGTCGCAGCTACGCGAGGGCCAGATACTCTTCACCTATCTTCATCTGGCGGCCGACCCCGAACAGGCCAGAGGCCTGATGGCCTCAGGCTGCACCGCGATCGCCTATGAAACGGTCACGGATGCGAAAGGCGGCCTGCCCCTGCTCGCTCCCATGAGTGAGGTCGCCGGACGGCTTGCGATCGAAGCGGCGGGCTCGGCGCTGAAGCGCAGCGCTGGCGGCCGCGGTCTTCTGCTCGGCGGCGTGCCGGGCGTCGTTCCCGCGCGGGTCGTGGTGATCGGCGGCGGGGTCGTCGGCACCCACGCGGCGCGGATGGCGGTCGGGCTAGGCGCGGAAGTCACGATCCTGGACCGGTCGATTCCAAGGCTGCGCGAACTCGACGAACTTTTCCAGGGAAAAGTCCGCACCCGCTTCTCCACGATCGAGGCGGTTGAACAGGAGGTGTTTGCCGCCGACGTCGTGATCGGCGCGGTTCTGGTTCCCGGGGCGAGCGCGCCCAAGCTGGTCACCCGGCCGATGCTGAAGTCGATGCGGCAGGGTTCGGTGATCGTCGATGTCGCGATCGATCAGGGCGGCTGCTTCGAGACCTCGCATCCGACGACGCACGCCGACCCGACCTATCAGGTCGACGGGATCATCCATTACTGCGTGGCGAATATGCCCGGCGCGGTTCCGCTGACGTCGAGCCAGGCCCTCAACAACGCGACACTGCCGTTTGGCCTGGCGATCGCGCGCGACGGCTTCAAGGCCGTGACGCAGAACCGCCATCTGCGGGCAGGCCTGAACGTGCACCGCGGCCGCATCACGAACAAGGCGGTCGCCGAGAGTCTTGGGCTGTCGTTCTTGCCGGTCGAGGAGCCGATCGCCGCGTGAACCGGCGGCGTACACCGGTCATTTGCATGACGATCTTCAGGTCGGAAAATCGGCTTGCCTGATCTGGATACGGTCGGCGTGCAGCGACCAGTGGTGAAGCTCTCCCGCCTCGCAGAATCTTTTCTTGGCCAGTTCCGCCGCCTGGCCCTCGTTTGAAGCGTCAACTTCCAGAGTGCCCTGGCAGACCTCCGCTTCTCGGCCGTTTTCGCCGAGCACGTCCTTCATGAATCGAACGACAAACCGTGACATAAGACCCTCCTGCCGCGACGTGGCAAAGGCAGCTTCACAATAGCTGATCGGAAGTCGTCCGTCTTGAGGGAAATCAAACGTACATGCGCCAGCCACTTCCTGACAGGCAGCATCCCATGATCGCGCGCCCCCTCCGCCGGCAACGGCAGTTCCGGTTACTCGAGCTTGATATCGGCGGCCTTGATCACGCCCCCCCAACGCTCGACCTCCTTGCGCAGGTACTTGCCCGTCTTCTCGACGGAGCCGCCAAACGTCTCCGCTGACAGTTTCCTGAGGCGCCCCTGCAATTCGGGCTGGCGCAGCGCTTCGTTGACGTCGGCATTGATCTTCTCGGTGATCGTTTTCGGCGTGTTCGGCGGCGCGACGATGGCATACCAGGCCACCGCCTCGAAGCCCGGCAGGGTCTCTGCGATGGTCGGCGCGTCTGGCAGCGATGGCAGCCGCTGGCTTGATGCCACCGCCAGCAGCCTGAGATTGCCGGCTTCGACCAGGGGCAGGGAGACACCGAGATTGTCGAACATCAGATCGACGTCGCCGGCGAGCAATCCCTGCAGCGCCGGCGCCGACCCGCGATAAGGAATGAAACGCAGCTTGACCTTGGCCATCAGTTCGAACAGTTCGGCGGTGAGATGCGAGGTCGTGCCGCTGCCCTGGGTGGCGGCCGTCACCGTGTCGGGATTCTGGCGCAGATACGCGATCAGTTCGGACACGTTCGATGCCTTGATCTTCTTTGGGTTGACGATCAGCGCATTTGGCACGTGGGCCATCACGATGATCGGCTCGAACTTGGCCGGATCGAAACCAAGCTCGGGATAGAGATTCTGGTTGATCACCAGCGGCGGCGGCGGCGAGGAAAGCAGCGTGTAGCCGTCGGGAACCGCATGAGATGCGAATTCAGCACCGATATTGCCGGCGGCGCCGGTGCGGTTCTCGATGATGACCGGTTGGCCCCATTTGCGCGACAGCCAGTCCGCGACCAGTCGCGGGACGGCATCCGCGGTGCCGCCGGCAGCGAACGGCACGACGATTTTGACCGGACGATCAGGATAGTTTTGCGCGCGCGCCGGGCTGCCGGGAAGTGCGGACAGTGCCAGCACTAACCCCAGCGCGGCCGCCAATCGGCCGACAAAAGCAAAAGACCGGATGTTCGCGCTATGCATGCTATTCTCCCGGAGGTGCGCGGCTTCGGCCGCGCGCGATGGCAAAATGCCTCGGTCTGTGTGAGGATACAATGCCCCGCCAGACTGTTCCCCTTTTTCACCCCAGGAGTTGACCATGGTAAAGTCCCGTCCTCGTATCGTGATCGTCGGCGGCGGGATCGGCGGACTGTTCGCGGCCAACGCGTTATCCGCGCAGGGAATCCCGGTCGTCGTCTACGAACAGGCTCCGGAAATCGGCGAAATCGGGGCCGGCGTGTTCCTGACGCCCAACAGCGTGCGGCATCTGTGCAGGATCGGACTTGAACCGGCGGTGGAGAAATGGGGCGCACGCGTCGGCCGCGATTCGCGCTACTTCCGCCACGACGGCGAGCCCATTGCACCGGTCCAGGTGACGGACTCCTCGGGCTGGAATGCGACCTTCGGAATGCACCGCGCCGATCTGGTCGAGATGCTGGCCAAGGCACTGCCCACCGGCAGGGTTCACGCCGGACATCGCTGCACCGGTTTCGAGCAGGACGGAAACATCTGCCGGGTGTCGTTCGCCAACGGTACTTCCGCGGAGGCCGATGTCGTCATCGCGGCCGACGGCATACACTCCGAACTTCGACCATATATCTTTGCCTCCTCGCAGCCGGTGTTTTCAGGTTCCGTCGCTTACCGGGGCCTGGTTGCCCGGGACCGTGTTCCGGATTGGCCGACCGATCGCTGGCAGATGTGGCTTGGCAAGGGAAAACACTTCCTGGCCTTTCCCGTGCGCGCCGGAAAGCTGATCAACTATGTCGGGTTCGTGCCGACCGACGAGGAGATGAAGGAATCATGGTCGGCCCCCGGCGATCCCGAGGTGCTTCGCAAAGCCTTTGCGGGCTGGGATCCGCGCATCCACCAACTGCTGGCGGAAGTCCAGGTGACGTTTCGATGGGCGCTGTACGACCGCGAGCCGCTGCCGGTCTGGACCAAGCAGAGGCTGAGCCTGCTCGGCGACGCCGCGCACCCGATGCTGCCGCACCTCGGACAGGGCGCCAATCAATCGATCGAGGACGGCATGGCGCTGGCAACCATCCTGGCGGGGGCGGACCGCACCACGGCGCCGGCAGCGCTCCTGGCCTACGAACGGCTCCGTCGCGAGCGCGTGGCACAGGTCCAGCGCGGCGCGCGCGAAAGCGGGCTGCGCTACGACTCCGCCAATTCCGATTTGGGCGTCAGGGACGCCGAGATCACCGCGCATGCCGCGTTCCGCAAGCGGCTCTATGATCACGACGTGGTGCCCGATGCGCAAGCCGCTGCGGCGACGCTGATGTAGTTTTTGGTTGGTTGGAAGGTTACAAGACGATTTCGTGAAGAAGCCATTGCGCTATTCCACGAACAAGCGCTGCACCGAAAATGGCGGCGCCAGACAGGCGTATCGAGGTCATGGCGAAAATAGCAGCGGGCGCATTGCCGGGATCCGATCGATAGCGGTTGAAATCTTCTCCGCCGAATCCGGTTCACCGCCCGCTATCCCGGCGCAAACCCAAAAGTGCGCTCGAAGCGCGCGGCGTAGCGGGGCCAAACCTCGGGATTGATGATGCGCGGCGGCCGCTTGCCGTCGAGCGCCTCGAGCATCTGCTCGGCGGCAATCCTGCCCATGTTCATCCGCGCTTCCGTGGTGACTCCCGCCGTGTGGGGGCTCGCGATCACGTTATCGAACTGCAGCAACGGGTGGTCCGGCGGCGGCGGTTCCTTGGCCCAGACGTCGAGACCGGCGCCGGCGATCTGCTTGTTGCGCAGCGCCTCGACCAGCGCGGCTTCGTCGTGGATAAATCCCCGCGCCGTCGTGATGAAATAGGCATGCGGCTGCATCAGCGCGAATTGGCGCGCGCCGATCATGCCGCGGCTATCCTTGGCCAGCGGACAGGAGATCGAGACGTAATCCGAACGGCGCAACAGCTCATCCAGTTCGACTTTTTCGCCGCCCCTCGCCGCGATTTCAGCCTGCGAAAGATAGGGATCATAGGCCAGCACCTTCATGCCGAGCAGGCCATCGCAGAGGGCGGCGATACGGCGGCCGACATTGCCGATCCCGACGATGCCGATGGTCTTGCCTTGCGCCTCGGTGCCCATCAGGGCGTTGCGGCTCACATTCGCCTCGCGGCGCAGCGCGCGGTCGGCCTCGAGGATGCGTTTCGACAGCGTGAGCAGCATGGCCAGCGCGTGTTCGGCGACCGAATGGGCATTGCCGCCGGACTGGTTGACCACCAGCACGCCCGCTGCGGTGCAGGCCTCGACGTCGACGGGATCGTAGCCGGCGCCGTTGCTGGAGACGATCAGCAGGTTCGGCGCGCGGACCAGCAGGTCCTCGTCGACGTGGAAGCGGCTCGCGAGTTCATCGCGCGCCGCGCCGATTTGATAGGCGTGCGCCGCGGCCAGAATCGGCGCCGAGATCTCGTCGGCACTTTCGTTCTCGAGCCGGTCGAGGCGCACATCGGGCCGCGCCCGCAGCATCTCGGCATAGATCTCGTTCGGCAGATATTTGACGTAGAACACGCGCTTGTTGTTGACGGACATTGTTGCTGCGACCTTCAGTTCGGAAATCCATAGAGTTTTGCCGGATTGGCCACGAGGATTTTGTGCTGCATCGTCTGGTCCGGCGTCCATCGTTGAAACAATTCGAACAGATGGCCGGCATCGGGCATCTCGCCCTCGACGCGCGGATGCGGCCAGTCGCCGCCCCACACCAGCCGTTCCGGATTGGCACCGACCAGCGCCTCATGAAACGGCCGCGCGTCGGGATAATCAGGCGCGGCGTGGCTGAGACGGTGGGCGCCGGAGAGCTTGGCCCAGCACCAGCCGTCGCCAACCGCGCGCAGCAGGCTCTGGAAACCTTCCGTGCCAGTGCCCGCGCGGGCATCGGTGCGGCCCATGTGGTCGATCACGACCGGCAGGCCCAGCGATTTCAGAACCGGAATCGTCTCCGGCAAATCCTTCACGTCGATCCAGAGTTGAAGATGCCAGCCGAGTTCGGCCATCACAGGCGCGAGCGTCTGCGCTACCGATAGCGGCACGCCGCCGCGATAATGCAATTGCCCGTCGCGGAAAAAATGATTGAAGCGTAACCCGCGAACCCCGAGGCGATTCCATTCGCGCAAGAGCAGCCGCCGCGAGGTCGGCGTCGGCCACCGCGACACCGCGCAAGCGGTCCGGCCGTTGCGCCAAGGCATCGAGCATGGCTGAATTGTCGCGGCCATGCGCGCTGCCCTGCACCAGCACGCCGCGGGCAAAGCCTATTCTGTCGAGCATACCCAGTATTTTTCTAGCGGCGCGTCCGGCGGCGTGTAGCTGCGGTCGTCAGCATAGGGAAACCGCGTCGCTGGCCCGAACACATGGGCGTGGGTATCGCAGGCGTTGGGCGGCGGCGGTACTTTCGGCCGGCTGACTTCGCGCGGCGGCAGGCAGGCCGGAATCATCGGTGGTGCCATCGCCTCATTCGGCCTTCATGCCGGCGGCCTTGATGATCGGGCCCCATTTCTCGTAGTCGGAATGAATCTTGGCATCGAATTGCTGCGGCGAACTGCCGATCGGCGATGCGCCGAGCTTGCTCAGACGCTCCTTGACGGCATCCGTGTTCAAGGCCGCGACGAAATCATGCGAGAGTTTTGCGACCAGATCGGGGGGCATGCCGCCGGGTCCAAGCAGCCCCCACCAAACTTCGGTGTCATAGCCCGGCACGGTCTCGGCCATCGCAGGGACGTCGGGCAGAAACGGCGCCCGCGATGCGGTGGTGACGGCGAGCGCACGGACCGTGCCGGCCGCGATCTGCCCGACCAATTCGGGACCGTTGTTGAACGACATCGGGATCTGCCCGCCGAGGAGATCGTTGATCGCAGGCAAGCCTCCCTTGTAGGGAATCGCATTGAGATCGATGCTGGCGAGGTTCTTCAAGAGTTCTCCGGCCAGATGCGTCGACGTTCCGTTGCCGGCGTGCCCGAAGGAAAGGCTCCCGGGTTTGGCGCGCGCCTGCGCAATCACGTCGGCAACCGTCCTGAACGGGGAATCCGCTTTCACCAGCAGGATATTGGGAGATGACGCCAACAGCGAAATTGGCGTGAAATCCTTGAAGGTGTCGTAGGGAAGTTTTGCATACAGGAACGCATTGGTGGGGTGGCCGCTCGCGACCACGATCAAGGTGTATCCGTCCGGCGCCGAGGTCAGCGAGCGCCTGCGATGCGAGCACGCCGCCCGCACCGGGGCGGTTTTCAATGACGACCGATTGATCCCATTGCCGGGAGACCACGTCGCCGAGCGTCCGGGCGAGGATGTCCACCGCACCGCCGGCGGCATAGGGTACGAAAATATGCACGGGCTTCGATGGAAATGGCGACTGTGCCTGCGCGATACCGCTGACAGCAAACGCCGCCACCGCTGCGGCAACCATCCGGAACCAGCTGCCCATGGTCTCCTCCCGATATTCTTTGTTGCTTCTTTATCGCACGCCGGCAGACCTTCGCCACCGCCGCGCGGCGCAGATCACGGGTACGACCGGGACATGTTGACAATCCCGGAGATCGCGTCAAGTTTCGGCGCCTCGACAGGTGGCCGCGACCGCGTCGCAAACCAGGGATGTCGCGGGGTTAAGGGAGAATTCGATGGCGGCTGCCGAGGGACGAACCTCGCCCGGGAGCTTGGACGAGAAGGCTTCTCCCGAGAAGGCTTCCCAGGAGAAGACTTCTAATGAGAAGGCCTGGCACGAGGTGGTGCTGCAAACGCTCAAGCGCAACGACATCCGGCTGGTGCCCTATGTGCCCGACCGCGTGCTGACGACGCTGATCAGGAATATTCACGCCGATCCGTTCTTCACCACCTTCCCGACCGCGCGTGAGGAAGAAGCCGTCGGGATCGTCTCCGGCGCCTGGATGGGCGGCCTGAAGGGGCGCGGTGCTGATGCAGACTTCCGGCTTCGCCACGCTCGCCAATGTGCTGGCCTCGCTGGCGATCCCCTACCAGATTCCGCTGATCATGTTCGTGTCCGAACGCGGCACGCTCGGCGAATTCAATTACGGGCAGTCGCTGGTTTGCCGCACCATGCGGCCGGTGCTCGACTCGCTGGCGATGGAGCATCACACCGCGACCCGGCTCGACGAGTTCGAGTTCATCGTCGATCGATCGATCAAGCAGGCCATCACCACGCAGGCGCCGGTGGCGCTGATCCTGTCGCCGCTGTTGACCGGCGGCAAAGTGTTCGACAAGTGAGCGACCGCATGAACCAGCCAGCAAACACCCCTGCCCGCAACACCAAGGTGATGAACCGGTTCGATCTCACCTCGCGGCTGGTCGCCAAGCTGAAGAACGACGAAGCCGTGGTCGGCGGCATCGGCAATACCAATTTCGACCTGTGGGCCGCCGGTCATCGCCCGCAGAATTTCTATATGCTGGGCAGCATGGGCCTCGCTTTCCCGATTGCGCTCGGCGTCGCCCTGGCCCAGCCCAAGCGTCGCGTTTTCGCGCTGGAGGGCGACGGCTCGCTGTTGATGCAGATGGGCTGTCTTTCGACCATCGCGACGCTGAAGCCGAAAAATCTCACCATGGTCGTGATGGATAACGGCGTCTACCAGATCACCGGCGCACAGCCGACCCCCGCCGCCGCGGTTTCCGATATCGTTGCAATCGCCGCCGGCTGCGGTCTGTCCAACAGCGCCTGGGCGGCCGACGAAGAGGATTTTGAGCGTCTGGTCGATCAATCCCTGTCCGCTTCCGGACCGACGCTGATCGGGGTTCGCATCGACGACAAGCCAGGAGTGGGAACCACCCGTAGGGATCCCGTCCAGATCAGGGAGCGCTTCATGGTCGGCCTCGGCGCGCGACAGCCGCTATAAACTCAAGCAGGCTTCATTAACTACACGGCATGTCAAGTTCACGTCAAAGGGATATCCGATCGATGAAGTGTGTTATCTCGTCTCGATGACAACCCTCCTACGGATATTCGCCTGGCTGTTGGCCGCTGCCGTGACCTTCGCGACGCTGGGACCGCCCCAATTCCGGCCGCATTCAGACCTCGGTCAGGACGGCGAGCATGCGTTCGCGTTCGTTCTGGTCGGGCTGGCGTTTGGCTTTGCCTATACGCGATACCGGCTGCTCACGACCGTGATCTCCGTCGTGACGATCGGCATGCTCGAAATCCTGCAGCTCTGGGCCCCGGGAAGACACGCCAGATTCGAGGATTTCGTGGTCGATGCGCTGGCGGCCTGTGCGGGCCTCGCCGTCGCGGCCGGCATGGATTGGGTCATTCAGCGATCGCGCCGATCCAGCGCCAGCGCGACCTGACAGAAAAATCCTCGCGGGGAAAAAGTCCCGCGAGGATGAAATTTCCAGGATTATTGCTTGACCAGGCCTACTGCCTGGTTAGTCGATGATCTTGATGATCTGGCGCGTCCTCGGTTCGACAATCACCCGACGGTCGTTGACGACCGCATAGCGATATTCGCTGTAGCTCGGCACCGGAAAAAGCTCGACGCTCGCGGGCAGCGGCGCACCCACAACCACCCGCTCCTGCAGCGTGACCGACGGCACGCGCTCGCGCTGAACCGATGTGATCACGGCGTTGGGGATTTCAATGCCCGCGCCGACAGCGGCGCCCACCGTGCCACCCACGATCTCACCGACCGGTCCGGCGACCGCACCGCCAGTCGCGGCACCATTGGCCGCCCCGGCCGCCGTAGTTGATTGAGCAAATGCCGCGCCGGGCGCGACGAGCGAGGACGCAGTGATCAA
Organism: uncultured Alphaproteobacteria bacterium; assembly: GCA_963761895.1. Taxonomy (GTDB): domain Bacteria; phylum Pseudomonadota; class Alphaproteobacteria; order Rhizobiales; family Xanthobacteraceae; genus Bradyrhizobium. The sequence continues at coordinate 1,394,702 of CAVXIL010000003.1, read as the reverse complement.
CGAAATGGCAAGACGGTTCCTCATCGTGTCCTCCCACGAATGTGACAATGCGGTCTAACCGTTAGACCGGAGGGATGTTCCGAGCACATCCGGTTCCAACGGGGAACGTGCCAGCGACTGCGCACGCAGTTCCAGAAAACCGACAACTGGCCACCAAGAAAAATGCCGCCCGGAGAACCGGACGGCATTTCTGGAAACCTTGTTGAGTTCAGAATCTCACAGCAGGCCCGCGCCGCGTGCCCATTTGTATTTGGCGCCGAGCACCTCGACCGGCAGTTCGGTCGAATAGGCATAGGCCGGGATGCCGTTCTGGTAGAGATATTCGGCGGCCTCCTCGACCTCGACGTCGCCGGCGAGCGAGGCGACGATCGGCTTCACGAAGCCCTTGGCCTCCATCTCCTTCTTCACCTCGACCATGTTACGGGCGAACACCATCGGCGGCGTGACGATGGTGTGCCAGTAGCCGAGGATGAGCGAATGGATGCGCTCGTCGGACAGACCGAGCTTGACGGTGTTGACATAGGTGATCGGCGGCTCGCCGCCGGTGATGTCGACCGGGTTGCCGGCGGCGCCGAACGGCGGGATGAACTTGCGGAACGCGGCGTCGAGGTCCGGCGGCATCGCCATCAGCGACAGACCGTTGTCGACCACCGAGTCCGAAAGCAGCACGCCCGAGCCACCGGCGCCGGTGATGATCAGCACGTTCTCGCCCTTCGGCGTCGGCAATACCGGAATGCCGCGCGCGAATTCGAGCAATTGCCTCAAGCTGCGGGCGCGGATCACGCCGGACTGCTTGAACACGTCCTCGTAGATCTTGTCGTTGCCGGCGAGCGCACCGGTATGCGAGGAAGCAGCCTTGGCGCCGGCCGAGGTGCGGCCCGCCTTGAGCACCACTACCGGCTTCTTCTTGGAGACGCGCTTGGCGGCTTCGGCGAATGCGCGGCCGTCTTTCAGGTCTTCGCAATGCTGGGCGATGATCGTCGTGTTCGGGTCCTGCTCGAAGAACGCCAGCAGATCGTCCTCATCGATATCGGACTTGTTGCCGAGGCCGACGATCGCGGAGACGCCCATCTTGGCGGAACGCGAGAAGCCGATGATCGCCATGCCGATGCCGCCGGACTGCGACGACAGCGCAGCACTGCCCTTGACATCGTAGGCGGTGCAGAACGTGGCGCAGAGATTGGCGGGCGTATAGTAGAAGCCGTAGATGTTAGGCCCCATCAGCCGGACATTGTACTTGTTGCCGATTTCGACGATCTCGGCCTGCAACTCAGGCGCGCCCGCTTCGGCAAAGCCGGAAGGAATTAGAACGGCGCCAGGAATTTTCTTCTCGCCGCACTCGACCAGCGCACCGGCGACGAATTTTGCCGGAATCGCGAACACAGCGGTGTCGATCACGCCGGGAACGTCCTTGACGCTCTTGTAGGCCTTGTGGCCCAGGATCTCGGCTGCCTTCGGGTGGATCGGATAGATATCGCCCTTGTAGCCGCCGTTGATGAGGTTCTTCATCACGGAGTTGCCGATCTTGCCGTCCTCGGCGGACGCGCCGATCACGGCAACCGCTTTCGGCTGCATGATGCGGTTCATCGCCGTGACGATTTCCTCGGTCGGACGCGGCGCCGGGCGCGGCTTGTAATCGTAGTCGACGACGATGCGCACGTCGGCGGCGGTCGCGTCCTTCTTCGTGGCGAATACCGGGTTGAGATCGAGTTCGACGATTTCCGGGAAATCGCTGACGAGCTGCGATACCTTGACGATGATGTCGGCCAGCGCGTCGCGGCTGACCGGGTCGCCGCCGCGCACGCCCTTGAGCATGTCATGGGCCTGGATGCCGTCGAGCATCGACAACGCGTCAGCCTTGGTGGCGGGCGCGAGACGGAAGGTGATGTCCTTGAGGATCTCGACCAGCACGCCGCCAAGGCCGAAGGCCACGAGCTTGCCGAACGATCCATCGGTGATGGAGCCGATGATGACCTCGGTGCCGCCGGTCAGCATCTGCTGCACCTGGATGCCCTCGATCTTGGCATCGGATTTGTATTTTTTGGCGTTGGCCAGAATGGTCGCATAGTTCTGTTCGACGTCGGCGGCGGTCGTCACGCCGACCATCACGCCGCCGGCTTCGGTCTTGTGAAGGATATCCGGCGAGACGATCTTCATGACCACCGGAAAGCCCATGTCGGTCGCGATCTTCGAGGCCTCGGCGGCGGATTTGGCCACTCCCTCCTTAGGAACCGGAATGCCGTACGCGTCGCACACCAGTTTGCCTTCCGGCGCCGTCAGGCTTGTGCGTTTGTCCGCTTTGACGAGATCGAGTATTTTGCGGACCGCATCTTTAGAATTCGACATTAGCTTTCCTCCTTGACGTCTGTTTTTAATCCGGCGGCAACGCGCGCGGCCACCAGGACCACGATTACCTGCGTATACTCGATCGGCATTCCCGGTGAAGGCGAACGCGGGTCCGCGTTCCCTGGCTTGGCTGCATTATGGCATTTGGTATGCCAGAAACGAAGTTGTCAAGGCGCGCCACCGAATGGAAGTACTGAAAATATGCGTAACTTGACATTCTGGCATTTGGTATGCCAAAAATAATTTCGATATTGTGACGTCTCCCCCAAGGGGGAGATTTGTCGTGCCCCTGACGCAACAAATGAGGCGCAGCCCATCATGGCCGAGGCAGAGATTGCAATCGTCCGAATTGTGCCGGAGACCAGCTTCAAGAACAAGGCCTACGAGGCCTTGAAGGAAGCCATCCTCAAGATGGACATCTACGCGACGCCCGAACCGGTCATGCTTGACGAACGGGCGCTGTCGGAGCGCCTCGGCGTCAGCCGGACTCCGATCCGCGAGGCGATCGCGATGCTGGAGCAAGACGGTTTCGTCAAGACCGTGCCGCGCCGCGGGATTATCGTCGTACGCCGCACCAAGAGCGAAATCGTCGACATGATCCGGGCCTGGGCGGCGCTCGAAAGCATGGCCGCGCGGTTGATCACGACCACCGCGCGCAAAAAGGACATTTCCGCGCTGCGCGACTTTTTCAGGAATTTCGGCAAGGACCGTCTGCCGCAGGATCACGTCGAGGAATATTCGAAGGCCAACATTGCTTTCCATCAGGCCCTGATCTCGCTCAGCGAGTCGCCGGTGCTGGTCGATATGACTAACGATATCCTGCTGCACGTGCGTGGCTACCGGCAACTGACGATCGGACGCGTCGACCGCACCGCAACGTCGTTGCCCGAGCACATGGCGATCATCGAAGCGCTCGAGGAACGCGATACCGAGCTTGCGGAAAAGCGGGCGCGCGATCACACCCTCGGCCTGGCCGCTTATGTGGAAGCCCACGGCCAGGAACTGTTCTAACAAGAGCTGTTCTAAATAACCACGGCCGTTCACTGGGGACGGCGACTTAGAGGACGACGAAGTCGTCTTCATCAAGAAACGATCAGGGAGACTAACCGATGCTGAAAACCGCAGCCAAGACCGAGACCTCCACCGCGGAAGAAGCACAGCAGGATCTGACGGATGGTTTTCATCTCGTCATCGACGCGCTCAAGCTCAACGGCATCAACACGATCTACGGTGTGCCCGGCATCCCGATCACCGACTTCGGCCGTATGGCACAGGCTGAAGGCATTCGCGTCATCTCGTTCCGGCATGAGCAGAACGCCGGCAATGCCGCGGCGATCGCCGGCTTCCTGACCAAAAAGCCCGGCGTCTGCCTCACGGTGTCGGCCCCCGGCTTTCTCAACGGCCTGACGGCGCTGGCCAATGCCACCACCAACTGCTTTCCGATGATCCTGATCTCGGGCTCGTCCGAGCGCGAGATCGTCGATCTGCAGCAGGGCGACTACGAAGAGATGGACCAGCTGGCGATCGCTAAGCCGCTCTGCAAGGCGGCCTTCCGCGTGCTGCATGCGGCGGACATCGGCATCGGCCTGGCGCGCGCGATCCGCGCCGCCGTTTCGGGCCGCCCGGGCGGCGTCTATCTCGATCTGCCGGGCAAACTTTTCTCTCAGGTGATGGACGCCACGGCTGGTGCCAAGTCGCTGGTCAAGGTCATCGACCCCGCTCCCGCCCAGATCCCCGCGTCCGCTTCGGTCAAGCGCGCGCTCGATGTGTTGAAAGGTGCAAAACGCCCGCTGATCATCCTCGGCAAGGGCGCGGCCTACGCGCAGGCCGATGACGATATCCGCGCGCTGGTCGAGAAGAGCGGCATTCCCTTCCTGCCGATGAGCATGGCCAAGGGCCTGTTGCCCGACACCCACCCGCAATGCGCGGGAGCGGCGCGCTCGACGGTGCTGAAGGACGCCGACGTCGTAATGCTGATCGGCGCCCGCCTCAACTGGCTGCTGTCGCACGGCAAGGGCAAGACATGGGGCGAGGCGCCGAAGAAATTCATCCAGATCGACATCGAGCCCAGGGAGATGGACAGCAACGTCGAGATCGCGGCTCCGCTGGTCGGCGATATCGGTTCTTGCGTCTCCGCGCTGCTCGAGGGCATGGGCGGCAACTGGCCTTCGGCGCCGGCCGACTGGGTCGGCACCGTCAATAACAAGAGAGAAGAAAACATCGCCAAGATGGCGCCGCGGCTGATGAACAACAAGTCGCCGATGGACTACCACGGCGCCCTCGGCGCGCTGCGCAACGTAATCAAGGAGCGGCCGGACGCCATTCTCGTCAACGAAGGCGCCAACACGCTCGATCTCGCCCGCGGCGTCATCGACATGTACAAGCCGCGCAAGCGCCTCGACGTCGGCACCTGGGGCGTGATGGGCATCGGCATGGGTTTTGCGATCGCAGCCGCCATCGAGACCGGCAAGCCGGTGCTCGCGGTCGAAGGCGACAGCGCCTTTGGCTTCTCCGGCATGGAAGTCGAGACGATCTGCCGCTACAACCTGCCGGTCTGCGTCGTCATCTTCAACAACAACGGCATCTATCGCGGCACCGACGTCAATCCGACCGGCGGCGCCGATGTCGCGACCACCGTCTTCGTCAAGGACTCGCGCTACGACAAGATGATGGAGGCGTTCGGCGGCGTCGGCGTCAATGCGACGACGCCCGACGAGTTGAAGCGCGCCGTGGACGCGGCGATGGACTCGGGCAAGCCGACCCTCATCAACGCGGTGATCGACCCGGCGGCGGGCTCCGAGAGCGGCCGCATCGGCAACCTCAACCCGCAAAGCATGCTGAAGAAGAAATAAGTACCCGGGCGTCATTCCCCGCTTAGGCGGGGAATCCGGTGACCGAAGAACGATCGTGAGATGAAGACCGTACGCCGACCGAACCAGCAGCGATTACTGGATGCCCGCCTTCGTGGGCGTGACGACCAACATAGTTTCTAATGGAGCACCACCCATGACAAAGGCGCTGAAGGGCGTTCGCATTCTCGATTTCACCCACGTCCAGTCAGGACCGACCTGCACGCAGCTGCTGGCATGGTTCGGCGCCGACGTGATCAAGGTCGAGCGCCCCGGCGTCGGCGATATCACGCGCGGTCAATTGCAGGATGTGCCGAATGTCGACAGCCTGTATTTCACCATGCTCAACCACAACAAGCGCTCGATCACGCTCGACACCAAGAACCCGAAGGGCAAGGAAGTTCTCACTGCCCTGATCAAGAGCTGCGACGTACTGGTGGAAAATTTCGGCCCCGGCGTGCTCGACCGCATGGGCTTTCCCTGGGAAAAGATTCAGGCGATCAATCCGAAAATGATCGTTGCCTCAATCAAGGGGTTCGGCCCCGGTCCCTATGAGGACTGCAAGGTCTATGAGAACGTCGCCCAATGCACCGGCGGCGCGGCATCGACCACCGGCTTTCGCGACGGCCTGCCGCTGGTCACCGGCGCGCAGATCGGCGACAGCGGCACCGGGCTGCATCTGGCGCTCGGGATCGTCACCGCGCTCTATCAGCGCACCGTCACCGGCAAGGGCCAGAAAGTCACCGCCGCGATGCAGGACGGGGTTTTGAACTTGGCGCGCGTCAAACTGCGCGATCAGCAGCGCCTCGCCCATGGTCCGCTCAAGGAGTACAGCCAGTTCGGTGAAGGGATTCCCTTCGGCGATGCGGTGCCGCGTGCCGGCAACGATTCCGGCGGCGGCCAGCCGGGCCGCATCCTGAAGTGCAAGGGCTGGGAGACCGATCCCAATGCCTACATCTACTTCATCACCCAGGCTCCGGTCTGGGAGAAGATTTGCGACATCATCGGCGAGCCCGGCTGGAAGACCCATCCGGATTACGCCAAGCCGCCTGCCCGGCTGTCGCGCCTGAACGAAATCTTCGCCCGCATCGAACAATGGACGATGACGAAGACAAAATTCGAGGCGATGGAAATCCTCAACAAGGACGACATTCCCTGCGGTCCGATCCTGTCGATGAAGGAATTGGCGGAAGATCAGTCGCTGCGCGCCACCGGCACCGTGGTCGAGGTCGATCATCCCGAACGCGGCAAGTACCTGTCGGTCGGCAATCCGATCAAGCTGTCGGACAGTCCCACCGAAGTGCTGCGCTCGCCGCTGCTCGGCGAACATACCGACGAAATCCTGCGCCAGGTTCTCGGCTTTACTGACCATCAGGTCGCGGAGATCCACGATTCCGGCGCGCTCGATCCGCCGCGGAAGGTCGCCGCCGAATAAGCACCCACACCTTCCCTGCACCTGTGGGCCGCCGGTTTCCGGCGGCCTTTTTCTCTGACGCCATACCGGCGCCCTTATGCCGCGTTGCAACACGGAATATGCTGCTAGGCAAACAAATGGATTGTTGCTGGCATCTGGCATGCCTAGACAGGTGGCAGAATAGAACTCAGCGATCCACTCAACCGCGACAAGGGGACAAGATGTCCAAGACTGCTTCGTTCAGCTTTGCGCCTTCCGCCACCCTGTTTGGCCGCTTCATGGCCGCCGTCGATCGTCTGCTGATGGCGAGCGCCATGATCGCCATCCGCAACGGCGAGCATCCCCATCCCGGTCTTTAAGCTGTCGATGCGCTGCAGCGGAACGTCTCCGCCGCGGCCGAGTTGGAGCTGCAACTAGAACTCCCGACCCCGTGGCCCCGATTTTTCGGGGTCATTTTTTTGCTCAGAAATCTGACCCGCCCCTCGCCTCACCGGGGGCAACTGCGACATCTTGTGTCGGCCCGCTCCCTGCCAAAAGAATGGCTTGCGCTCTGGCATATCACATACCAAAATGCCCCGAACCGGTAACGCTCGTCGTTTAAACAGAAGCGTGCCTTCGGGAGGGACTATGACCACCACCACACAACCAACAGCTGCGGCAGAAGCCCCGTATTTCCGCTGGATGCAACTCATCATCGGCGTCGTCTGCATGGCGATGATCGCCAACCTGCAGTACGGCTGGACCTATTTCGTCGGTCCCATGGCGAAGGCGAATTCCTGGGACGTCGCGGGCATCCAGGTCGCGTTCGCCATTTTCGTCGCACTGGAAACCTGGTTGACCCCACTTGAGGGATGGATCGTCGACTCGCTTGGTCAGCGCGGTCCAAAACTAATGGTCGCGGCCGGTGGTGTATTTGTCGCGCTCGGCTGGCTTATCAACGCCAAGGCCGGGTCACTGGAGGCGCTTTATCTCGGCGCCGTTATATCCGGCATTGGAGCCGGGGGTATCTACGCGACATGCGTCGGCAACGCCGTGAAATGGTTTCCCGATCGTCGGGGTCTCGCCGTTGGCCTGACGGCGGCAGGATTTGGTGCCGGCGCGGCCGTGACCGTGATTCCGATTCAAAAAATGATCGCCTCGGTCGGATATGCGGACACCTTCTTCTGGTTCGCAATCGGTCAGGGCGTAGTCATCTTCGCGCTTGCGTGGTTCCTCCGCCCGCCGCTGCCGGGCGAGGTTCCAGCCGGATCTGCTGTCAAGGTCCTGCAATCGAGGACCAGCAGCACGCCAGGACAAATGCTTTCTTCTCCAGTGTTCTGGCTCCTCTACGTCATGTTCGTATTGGTGTCTGCAAGCGGCCTGATGGTTACGGCACAGATCGCCTTGATCGCCAAGGACTATGGTGTTGCGAATTCCGTGATTCTTTTCGGTGGCACTACGCTGATCGTAGCTGGAATCATCGACAATCTTGCAAACGGCGGCGCACGGCCATTTTTCGGATGGGTATCCGACCAGATCGGACGTGAATACACCATGGCGATCGCCTTCACCGCTGGCGGCCTGGCCTACTGGCTGCTCGGAATGGCCGGCACCACACCCTGGACCTTCGTGATCTCCGCGGCGCTGATCTTCTTTACCTGGGGTGAGATTTTCAGTCTTTTCCCCTCGACCTGCACGGACATGTTCGGTCCGAAATACGCGACGACCAATACCAGCCTGCTCTATACCGCCAAGGGGTTGTCGGCGTTCGTTGTACCACTAGCCAATATCTTGAAGACCCATACCGGCAACTGGCACGCCGTGTTCGCCGTTGCGGCGATCATGAACTTTGTCGTGGTGTTGATGGCGTTGTTCGTGGTGCGGCCGTTGCGACTCTCGATCAGTGCATCGGAAAACAAGACCGCGGTCGGGCAGCTGGCCGAATGATCGCAGTGCGCTGGGGTGGAAGGATTTCCCAGGCAAGGTCAGACTTTGGTTAGGCGTCCGGTCTGAAGTGAAAAGGGCAGTTCCTCGGAGACAAGCAAGAGGCGCACCGCGGTGCGCCTCTTTTATTTTCGATCAGAACGCAACCGGATTGCAAGTTCGAACGACCAGGCGCGAGAACGTCAATATTTCTGCCTTTTTTTCAGGCTGAGCGCCGCAATTACTCCTGTATATTGAATTGACAATTGGCATAATGTATACCACTGTCACGGACATTGAAGACGCCCTGCGGCTCATCTGAAGGAGGTTGCGATGCAAGTCGGAGACATCCTGCGCAAGAAAACTGCCCGCGTTGCAACGGTTCGAATGAACGAAACCGTCGCCATAGCCGCCCAACTGATGCGCGCCAGCAATATCAGCGCGCTTGTGGTCAAGGACGTCGTCCGGACCGAAGGCAACACCGCGGTCGGCATGTTTACCGAACGCGACGTGGTTCGCGCGATCGCCGAGCACGGCGCGGCCGGCGTCAATCTGAAGGTCTCGCAGTTGATTTCAGTGCAGCAGCTGGTGTCCTGCAGTTCGGCCGATACGCTCGAACACGCCCGTCACCTGATGAACGAAAAACACATCCGCCATCTGCCTGTGATCGACAATTACAGCCTGATCGGCGTGGTCAGCATCCGCGACATCTCGACCGCGTTCGACGACGAGGCGATCGCCGCGACGCGAACCGACTCGGCCGCCTGACAAAAGCTTCCGGTTGTCTGTTATCGCCCCGGCTTTGAGATGCTCAGAGCCGACAGGTGAGCTGCGCTGAAATTTTCCATCATTCCGTTCGAGAGATTTCATGAAAATCTGCATCTACGGCGCCGGCGCGATCGGCGGATATCTCGGAGTGCAGTTGGTGCGCGCCGGCGCCGATGTCAGCCTTGTCGCGCGCGGCGCCCATCTCGCCGCGATGCGCGCCAACGGATTGAAATTGCTGATCGATGACGAAGAACGCGTGGTGCGGCCGCGCTGCACCGACAACCCCGCCGAACTCGGGCCGCAAGATTTCGTGATCGTCTGCCTGAAGGCGCATTCCATCACCGGCGCGATCGAGGCGATGGCGCCGCTGCTCGGCCCGCGAACCCGCATCGTCACCGCGGTCAACGGGATTCCCTATTGGTATTTCTACCGGCACGGCGGCCGCCACGAGGGGGCGACGCTGGAGAGCATCGATCCCGGCGGCCGGCAGTGGCGCGAGCTGACGCCGCAGCGCGCGATCGGATGCATCGTCTATCCCGCGACCGAAATCGAGGCGCCCGGCGTGATCCGCCATGTCTACGGCAACCGCTTTCCGCTGGGCGAGCCGTCGGGAGAGATCAGTCCGGACGTCGAGCGGCTTTCCGCGCTGTTCGTGGCGGCGGGTTTGCAGGCCCCGGTGCTCGACCGCATCCGCGACGAAATCTGGCTCAAGCTGTGGGGCAACGTCTGCCTCAATCCGATCAGCGCGTTGACCCATGCCACGCTTGACGTGATCTGTTCCGATCCGACCACGCGCGCGCTCTCGAAGGCGATCATGCTGGAAACCCAGGCGATCGCCGAAACCTTCGGCGTCAAGTTCCGCGTCGACGTCGAGCGGCGGATCGAGGGCGCGCGCAAGGTCGGTGCCCACAAGACCTCGATGCTGCAGGATCTCGAACACGGGCGCCCGATGGAGATCGATCCATTGGTGACGGTGGTTCAGGAAATGGGGCGGTTGACCCGGATTCCGACGCCGGCGCTGGATGCCGTGCTGGCACTGGTCGCCCAGCGCGCGAAAATCGCCGGACTGTATGGTGAGCACCGGACGGCCCCGGCAAAAACCCCGGTTTTTGCATGATCGTGTTGCCCTGATCGGCGGTACGCCCGGTGGACATTTGCCGGGCGCGACGGCATCCTGCCCCGCGAAAATCCGAAACGGATAGAGCGCGCGCTACGCGCCGGGCAAACCATCAGGGGTCGGCAATGATAAAAACACGGTTTACCGAGCTCGTCGGGGTCGAACACCCGATCGTGCAGGGCGGAATGCAGTGGGTCGGCCGGGCCGAACTGGTCGCAGCCGTTGCGAACGCCGGCGCGCTCGGCTTCATCACCGCGCTGACGCAGCCGACGCCGGAGGATCTGACAAAAGAGATCGCGCGCTGCCGTTCGCTCACCGACAAGCCGTTCGGCGTCAACCTGACCATTCTTCCCTCGATCAAGCCGCCGCCCTACGCGGAGTATCGCCAGGCCATCATCGAAAGCGGCATCAAGATCGTCGAGACCGCCGGCAACAAGCCGCAGGAACACGTCACCGAATTCAAAAAGCACGGCATCGTGGTCGTGCACAAATGCACTAGCGTTCGCCACGCGCTGTCGGCGGAGCGCATGGGCGTCGACGCGATCTCGATCGACGGTTTTGAGTGCGCCGGCCACCCCGGCGAGGACGATACGCCGGGCCTGATCCTGATCCCCGTCGCCGCCGACAAAGTGAAAATTCCGATGATCGCCTCGGGCGGCTTCGGCGATGGCCGCGGCCTGGTCGCAGCGCTGGCGCTCGGCGCCGAGGGCATCAACATGGGCACGCGTTTCATGTGCACCAAGGAGAGCCCGATCCATCAGCTGATCAAGGAGAAGATCGTCGCCAACGACGAACGCGAGACCGAATTGATTTTCCGCACCATGCGCAACACCTCGCGCGTCGCCAGGAACGCGGTCAGCACCAAGGTCGTCGCCTTGGAGAAGGAGGGTGCCACCTTCGAGCAGGTTCGCGATCTCGTGGCCGGCGCCCGCGGCAAGATGGTCTACGCGTCGGGCGACGCCGACGAAGGCATCTGGTCCGCGGGGCAAGTGCAGGGATTGATCCATGACATTCCCACCTGCGCCGAACTGGTGTCGCGCATCATGCGCGACGCGGAGGCCATCATTCGAAGCCGGCTCGAAGGCATGATGTCGGGCGCGCGGCGTCAGGCCGCGGAATAAGCGGCCTCGCTTCAACAACCAACCGGAAATGATCCCATGAAGGCTTATGTCTACGGCGCCAACGGCGCTGAAATCACCGACGTGGCAAAACCCGCGCCCAAGGGCGCGCAGGTGCTGGTGAAGGTGCACGCCTGCGGCCTCAACCGCGCCGACCTCGGCATGACCAAGGGTCACGCGCATGGCAGTGCCGGCGGCGCCGGCACCGTGCTCGGCATGGAGTGGGCGGGCGAGATCGCCGAACTCGGACCCGAGGCCAAGGGCGTCAAGATCGGCGACAAGGTGATGGGCTCCGGCGGCGCCGCATTCGCCGAATATACCCTGGCCGATCACGGCCGGCTGTTTCGCGCACCCTCCAACATGAACTTCGAGGAAGCGGCCACCCTCCCCGTCGCGCTGGCCACCATGCACAATGCGGTCGTGACCAACGGCGCGTTGCAGGCGGGCCAGACCGTCCTGATCCAGGGCGCAAGCTCCGGCGTCGGCCTGATGGCGCTGCAGATCGCAAAACTCAAGGGCGCCAAACTCGTGATCGGCTCATCGACCGATGCGGGACGCCGTGGCCGCCTGAAGGAGTTCGGCGCCGATCTGGCGGTGGATTCCAGCGATCCCGGCTGGGTCAAGCAAGTCCTGGAAGCAACCGGCGGCGAAGGCGTCGACCTGATCGTCGACCAGGTCTCGGGCAAGGTTGCGAGCCAAAATCTCGCGGCCACCAGGGTCAAGGGCCGCATCGTCAATGTCGGCCGGCTCGGCGGCACCCACGCCGATTTCAATTTCGACCTTCATGCCGCGCGCCGCATCAACTATATCGGCGTCACCTTCCGTACCCGTTCGATCGAGGAAATCCGCGAGATCTTCGACGAGGTCCGGAAAGACATCTGGAGTGCGGTGGAATCGCGAAAACTGCAATTGCCGATCGACAAGGTGTTTTCATTCGACGATATCGGCAAGGCATTCGAGCACATGGAAGCCAACAAGCACCTCGGCAAGATCGTGGTGACGCTGTAGGCTGACCGCGTCAGGCTTTGCCCGTCATGACGCGGGCGGTTATCCATTCAACAAGAGCGGACCGCATCAAGAATGTCCGTTGGGGAGACTTGCGTGGTTCTGCGTCGCACCGCTATTTGGCTGATCGCGATTGGTGTTTCGGCAATGGCTTCGATCGGCGGCGCTTCGGCGTTGGACTATCCAACGCGGCCGGTACGCTGGGTTGTCGGCTTCGCCCCGGGGGGTTCCAACGACATCATTGCGCGGTTGATCGGCCAGCGGCTGTCGGAGCGGCTGGGCCAACAATTCCTGATAGAGAACAAGCCCGGCGCCGGCGGCAACATCGCCACCGAATCGGTGATCAATGCCAAACCCGATGGCTACACCGTGCTGCTGGTCAATCCCGCCAACTACATCAACACCTCCCTCTATTCCAAACTGAATTTCAATTTCCCGCGCGATATCGCGCCGGTCGCGTCGTTCATGCGGGTGCCGAACGTGACGACGGTGAATGGGCAAGTCGAGGCGAAGACGGTCGCCGAGTTCATCGCCTACGTGAAGGCCAACCCGGGTAAGGTCAACATGGCCTCAGCGGGCAACGGCACGTCGGTGCATCTGTCCGGCGAGATGTTCATGGCCATGACCGATGCCAGGATGCAGCACGTGCCCTACCGCGGCTCGGGACCCGCGATCAACGACCTGCTCGGCGGCCAGGTCCAGGTGATGTTCGACAGCATGCCCTCGATCATCCAGCACGTCCGCGCCGGCACCTTGCGCGTGCTGGCCGTGACCTCTGCGACACGGTCTTCCCAGTTGCCGGACACGCCGACCGTCGGCGAAACCGTGCCGGGCTATGAGGCCAGCGCGCTGTTCGGCATGGCCGCGCCCAAGGACACGCCGAAGGAAATCATCGAAAAGCTGAACAAGGATATCAATGCGGTGCTGGCCGAACCGGAAATGAAGAAGCGGCTGGTCGAATTGGGTGGCGATCCCCTGATTGGCACGCCGGAGGCCTTTGGCGCGATGATCGTCGCCGAAACCGAAAAATGGAAAAGAGTGATCGAGGGCGCCGCCATCGAGAAGGTGGAGTAGCGGGCTGCGAGGCATCCGCAATTGTCGATCGACAAGGTGTTCAAGCTCAACAGTATCGGCAAGGCGTCCTCGCCGCTGAAGACAAGGGAATTCGATGGCGACGGCGCTCCTTGTAAAAGACCTCCGCACTGCGTTCGCCGGCCCGTTCGAGCTGGAGCTCGGAACGGGCGCGTGCGCCGCCATCTCCGGCCCGTCGGGATCCGGTAAGAGTCTTTTTCTTCGCATGATTGCCGACCTCGATCCCAACGAAGGCCAGATCTGGCTGAATGGGAGAGAGCGCACCTCGATCCCCGCCCCGCAATGGCGAAGACAGACGACCTACGTGTCCGCAAATCCGGTTGGTGGGCGGACCGGGTGATCGAACATTTCGACGTCAATCGGCGAAGCGAGGTCGCAGCCCTGGCGGCCCGCCTTGGACTTCGGCCCGACCTCCTGGACGCACCGGTCGCGCAACTATCAACCGGGGAGAAGCAACGCTTGTCGCTTGTCAGGGCCTTGCTGCAATCCCCGCCCGTCCTGCTTCTGGACGAACCGACGGGCCCCCTGGATGAGGAATCGGTCATCAAGGTAGAAGCGCTGCTGCGGGAACGAAAGGCAGCCGGGACGTCCATCCTGCTGGTGACGCACGATCCAAACCAGGCCGAACGCCTGGGCGATCAGCACTATCGCATGGTGGCGGGACGGCTGCAAACGACATGAACCCGATACTGCTGACACCGTTTGACATCTCCATCGCCGCCTCGCTGATCATTCTCGATGCGGCGTTGTCAATCTGGCTCAAGCTCCGGCTGCATCGGCAGATCGGCTTCGCCGCGGCACGAATGGTCGTCCAGCTTGTCGCCGTCGGCTATGTGCTCCGCTTCATCTTTACGCTGAACAACCCGGCGGCCACACTGCTGCTCGTTCTCGTCATGGTGCTGGTCGCCGCGCGCGAGGTCGCGGCCCGACCGGAACGCCGGTTCAGGGATCATTCAAACGCCGTCATCGGGTTTGTCAGCGTCGGCTTTGCCACGTTTGTTACGTCGATCCTTGCGTTGACCACGGCGATCCGGCCGCAGCCCTGGTTCGATCCACATTATGCGATCCCGCTGGCGGGCATCATTCTCGGCAGCGTTCTGAATTCCGCCAGCCTGTCGCTGGACAGCTTTTTGGGCTCGGTCCGCCGCGAGCGGCAAGCCATAGAAGCGCGACTGTCGCTCGGCGAAAGCTACCGCGAAGCCATCGCGCCGCTGGTGCGCGAGGCCATCCGGCGCGGCCTGTTGCCCATCATCAATCAAATGTCGGCCGCCGGAATCGTGACGTTGCCGGGTATCATGACGGGACAAATTCTCGCAGGGCTCGATCCGCTCGAGGCCGTCAAATATCAGATCCTTCTGATGTTCCTGTTGTCGGGCGGCAGCGGACTATCGGCGCTGGCCGCATCCTATCTGGCGGCGTGGCGTCTTACCGACGACCGTCAGCGGCTTCGTCTGGACCGGCTGCAATAGCCTGACGATGCAGCCTCACGCCTGGGACGTTATACCAGCCTTCAGAAGAGCTGACCGATGATGGCCCAGTCGCGGGCCGCGATCGACGTGATGCGCCCGGTTTCGGCGAGAAATTTTCGCCAGGCGTCTTGGCAGGCGTCGAGGATGTCGGTGTAGGACGCGAACACACGGTTGGCGAGATAGGTCTGCCGCAGATACTGCCAGATGTTCTCGGCTGCGTTGAGCTCCGGACAGGCGGGTGGCAGCGGCACGAGGGTAACATTGGCAGGTGGATTTAGTTTGCGCGTCGTGTGCCATCCGGCCTTGTCGAGGATGAGCAGCGCATGCGCGCCGGGCGCGACGGCCTTGCCGATGGCGTCGAGATGCGCCTGCATGGCCTCGGTGTCGGCTTGCGGCATGATGAGGGCGACGCCGGTGTCGCGGCTCGCACAGACGGCGCCGAACACATAGGCGTTCTCGTAGCGCTGATCCTTGGGCTGCCGCGGCCGTGATCCCTTCTTGGCCCATTGGTAGACGAGGCTGTTCTTCTGGCCGACCCGCATCTCGTCCTGGAACCAGACCTCAATCGGCGTTTCCGGGGCGAGTTTGGTCACGATCGCCGCGACCTGCGTGGGAAAGTTTTTTTAAATGCCGCGATCGCCTCCGGATCCTGCACGGGATGGCGCGGCCGGGCGCTGATGTGCGAGAAGCCGAGCTTCTTGAGCGCGCGCCCCAGGCTCACCTCCGACAGATCGACACCGAAGCGCTGTCCGAGAACACGCTTCAGGTCGACGCAGCGCCAGCGTACGACCCCATCCTTCTCCGGGTCGGGGCCGGTCTCAACAAGCTGCTTCAATGCCTCTTTCTGCTCGTCGGAGAGCTTCGACGGCCGCCCGGTCGGCTTGATGTCGATCAGACCGTCAGGACCGTACTGGTTGAAGCGGTGCGCCCAGTCCCGCAGCGTCTGCCGGTCCATGCCGCCGATCCGCGCCGCCTCGGTGCGGTTCATCCCGTCGCGAACCGCCGCCAGCGCCAGCAACCGTCGCGCCTGCGCAGCATCCTTCACCTTCGCCGCGAGCCGACCCAGCTCATCCGCCCCGAAATCCTCCCGTAGACCGACCGCCGCGCCCATCGCCGACCTCCCGAATCAATCCAGTCGGTCAGAAATGAATCACGCCGGCGCCAGCTTTTCAAAACAGAGTCAGACCTTCCGAAGGCTGGTATTACGGACGGTCATTCCGGAAGCCCCGCGAGCCGAAGCCCGCCGATGATCTTCTCGATCTTTTCCTGGGGCTTCCATCTCATTTCGGGCGCGGGACCGAGGCTTTGCCCGCCCTGCACGCTAGTCCGGCAAGCCCGCTTCGCGAAGTGCGGCGGCCATCCGGTTGCGCTCGTCGGCTGAGCGGATCGGAAAAGCTTCGTGGACATGCGAAGCGCGAAAATCAGGCTGCAATTTGACGAGTTGCGCGACCGCTTCGCGCGCTTCAACTTCACGTCCGGCGCCAGCCAAATTCACGATCAATGCTCCGAGCGTATGCGCGTTGGCGGCGAACTGGATTGATTTCATCGCCACCGCGCAGCCCTCTTCGTAGCGGCGCAGATGAAAAAACGCGAACGCAGACCCGTTCCAGGCACCGATCCGCAATGGATCGAGCGGACTCAACCGGATCATCCGCTCGAAGCTCTCGACGGAGCGTTCCGCATCGCCGCACATCAAAGAGACCCAACCCCTGGCGTGCCACGCCATGGCGAGATTCGGATTGAGCGCGACCGCCTGCTCGACCAGCAACGCTCCCCGATCATATTCGTGCCCGAGATAGGTCAGGACATGCCCGGATCGGGCCAGCGCAAAAGCATCGTCGCTTCCGACCGCCGATGCCTGATGGGCAAGCCGAATGCCTTCGGATCGCATTTCGGCGGATAGAGGCACGCCGCTGATCGACTGTTGCATCATGAGGGTCCAGGCCGCCATCGCGTAGGCGGCGCCATATTCCGGGTCCAGCTCAAAAGCCTTTTTGAAAAACTGGCGCGCCTCAGGCAGCGATCTCCCCCTGTTTGCCAGCGCCATGCCGCGCAGGTAGAAGTCATAGCTGTCCAGTCGGTCGGTAGGCTTTTGTTTTGTTCGCTCGATCTCGGCCCGCTCCAGTGTCGGCGCGATCAAGCCCACAACGCTTGTGGTTATTTGATCCTGAAGGCCGAACACGTCCTCCAATGCGCCGTCGAATTTGTCCGCCCACAGATGCCGGCCTGTGGTGGCCTCGATCAGCTGACCGGTAATGCGAACGCGATTTCCCGCTTTCCTGACGCTTCCTTCCAGCACATAGCGAACGCCGAGTTCGCGCCCGACCTGTTTGATGTCGACGGCGCGGCCCTTATAGGTGAAGCTGGAATTACGCGCGATCACGAACAGCGACTTGAAGCGCGACAGCGCCGTGATGATGTCCTCCACCATGCCGTCAGCAAAATATTCCTGCTCCGGATCGCCTGACATGTTCTGGAACGGCAGCACCGCGATCGAGGGTTTGTCGGGAAGCGCGAGGGGTTGCGCAGCCTCGGCTAGCGGTTTTGCCGCCGCCGTCGAAGGCAAGTTCGGATCGATTTGCATTCGCCACGCCCGCATCGGTTCGGCGATGTTTTTGAGGGTCTGCGGACCCATGTCGTCGAACGCAATATCGACCTTGCCGCGGATCTGGCGTTGCGCATCGTCGGAAATGCAGACCCCGCCCGGCTCCGCGATTCCTTCCAGCCGCGCGGCGATGTTGACGCCGTCGCCGAAGATATCGTTGTCGTCGATGATGATGTCGCCGACGTGAATGCCGATCCGGAATTCGATCCGGACCTCCTGCGGCACATCAGCGTTTTGCCCGGCCATGCCGCGCTGGATCTCGAGCGCGCAACGCGCCGCACCCACGGCGCTGGCGAACTCCACCAGCACGCCGTCGCCGGTGGTCTTGACGATGCGGCCGCGATGCGCGGCGATTTGGGGATCGACCAGTGTCTTGCGGAACGATTTCAGATTCGCCAGCGTGCCTTCTTCATCGCGGCCCATCAAACGGCTGTAGCTGGCGACATCCGCCGCCAGTACCGCCGCCAACCGCCGTTCCACGCGTTCACCGCTCAAAAAATGTCCCCTAGGCGGGCAATAAAGCCCAACATATCGGACTTGATGATCATGTGGGACACTATTTTAGTCGGAATAATTCGCAACAGCCGCCGCTGCAAACGATTGGCAATTGCGTATCCGATCGGCACTTTGATGTCGCATGGCGGGCTGCTAAACCGCCGCCCATGAATCACCCCGATCACACCATCAAATCCCGCGTCGCGGCCATTTCGGTCGTTGCCAGCGCCAGCATGGCCGTGGCCAAATTTGTGGTCGGTATCGCCATCGGCAGTCTGGCGCTGATCTCCGAGGCCTTGCACTCCACCGTCGACGTGGTCGCAACCGTCATCACCTGGATGGTGGTGCGGGTTTCCGACCGCCCCGCCGACAAGGAACATCATTACGGCCATGGCAAGCTCGAGAGCGTGTCGGCGCTGGGTGTGATCGCGCTGCTCTACGTGCTGGCGGGCGGCATTCTGGTCGAATCCTGGAGCCGCCTGCGCGAAGGCGCGCCGCCGCCGACGATCTCCGCAATCCCGTTTATCGTGCTGCTGGTCGACATCGCGGTGAATTTCTGGCGCGCCCGGGCGCTGCATCGCGCGGCGCATGACACCAAAAGCCAGGCCTTGGCGGCCGATGCGCTGCACTTTGCCTCGGACATGCTGGGCTCGATCGCCGTCATCATCGGGCTTGCCCTTTCGGGACTGGGCTATGCCTGGGGCGATGCCGCCGCCGCCATCGGCGTCGCCGTGACGATCGCGCTATTGGGCCTGAGGATGGCGCGTTCCACGGTGGAAACCCTGGTCGATCGTGCGCCAGAAGGCGTGTCGGAGAAAGCCACAGCCGCCATCAGGGCGGTCCCCGGCGTGATCGGTGTCGAACGGCTGCGGGTGCGGATGGTCGGAGCGACGCACTTCATCGACGCCATCGTGCAGGTGCCGCGCACTTTTCCGATCGACCGCGTCGAGGGGATCAAGCGAAAGGCGCAGGATGCGGTGACACGGGCGCTCGGCGATGCCGACCTGACCTTCACCGCCGTGCCGGTGGCGCGCGACAACGAGAGCGTGCGCGAGCGCATCATGGTGATCGCCCGCAATGCCGGCGTCGCCGTCCACCACGTCACCGTGCACGATCTCGGCGGCAAGCTCACCGTCAGCATCGACCTCGAGGTCGATGGCGATATGGCGCTTAACGAGGCCCACGATATCGCCCACGAACTGGAGCGGAACATCCGCGACGAGTTCGGTGAGGACGTCGAGGTCGACACCCATATCGAGCCGCTGGAACCGGAATTGCCGCTCGGCGCCGATGCCGCGCCCGACCGCGTCGAGACCATCAAGATCGCGCTGTCGCGCTTCGCCGCCGACGGCGCGATCCATGACATCCACAGCGTGCGGGTGCGTAACACCGACGCCGGTGAAATCGTTAATTTCCATTGCCGCGCCGCGCCGTCGATGAGCGTGATCAAGGTCCACGAGAACGTCGACGAGATCGAACGCGCGTTGCGCCGCGCGTTCCCGACCGTCAAGCGCGTCATCAGCCACGCCGAGCCGCCGGACGCGCAATAAAATCCTGCGCATCGCGCGTTCCCGTTTCGGACTCACTTCGCCGGTATTTTTTCGGGTGTTTTGCAGTCCCGATTCTTCGTTGGACAAGATTTATTTGCATTAACGAATTGTTGACTCTCGACAGCCCGGCAAAACTGGATTCAAATCGCTGTGATTCGGAAGGGACTGGGGTTCTTCCGGACAGGGTGCAAAAGACTTCCGAGGGGCTAAAGGCATGGCGCGCGCACACGCGGCGACCGGCGCATGCGTCCAATCCGATTCGATCAAGGGATTGGCGCAGTCGATCGCGAAACCGGCCTATCATAGGCTGTTGATTGCGGAGCCCGCGCTTCGTCGCGCAGTGCCCACTTTGATCATCGCCTTCCTGATCACCATTTGCCTCGGCGCCTTCGTGCAGGTGGTCGATCAGAACCGGCAAAAGCGCGCATCGATCGAGCGGGATCTGGCGGCGGTCGCCGATCTTCTCGCCGAACGCCTCGATCACATCGCTTCAATCCGCGAGAATCGCTCAACCGCGTTCGATCGTCTGCAATTGCTGCTGCCCGGCCTCATTCCGTCATGGGGCGTCGCCGCCGGCCGGCACGTCATCGTCATCGGCGCCGACCAGCGGATTCTCGCCCGGGTTCCGAGCGAAGCAGCTCTTGGCGACACCAGCAGCATTCTCGACATCATCAGCGCAGCGCTGCCGCTGACCGCGTCGGGGCAGCAAGCCGTGACCGATATTACCCTGCCGAATGGCAATCGCGCTCTGGCGGTTCAGCAGGTCGTCAAATCGCTGCCCGGCCAGGTCATTGTCATCCAGGAAAAGGTCGACTCGCTCTGGCGGTCGGACGCGGCGCTGTCGGTGACGCTCTCGGCCACGACAGGCTTTGTCGTGCTGATCCTGGGTTTTGCGTTCCACTGGCAATCGACCCGCGCGCGCGAAGGCGATCTCATCAATGACGCCGTGCGCGGCCGCATCGATACCGCGCTCAATCGCGGACGCTGCGGACTGTGGGACTGGGACCTGTCGCGCGGCAGGATTTTCTGGTCGCAGTCGATGTTCACGTTGCTGGGGCTGGACACCCGCAGCGACCTCTTGACGTTCGGCGAGGTCAACGCGCTGGTGAAATCCGACGACATCGATCTGTTCGCGATCGCCGATCAGCTTATTTCCTCGAAGATCGACCACATCGACCAGACCTTCCGCATGCAGCACACCGACGGCCACTGGATCTGGCTGCGAGTCCGCTGCGAGCTCAGCCAGGGCGCGAGCGATGCCGGCCTGCATCTGATCGGCATCGCCGTCGACATTACTGAGCAAAAGAGCCTGGCCGAGAAGACGGTAGAGGCCGACCTGCGGCTGCGCGACGCGATCGAGACCATCCCGGAAGCCTTCGTGCTGTGGGACGCCGGCGACCGCCTGGTGCTCTGCAACTCGCATTTCCAGCGCCTGCACCGGCTGCCGGATTCGGCGGTCACCCCGGGCACATCGTATGAAACCGTGATCGAGGTCGGCAGCATGCCGGAGGTCCGCACCCGGCTGCACGAGGCCGGCGCCCAGTCGCCCGGCGCGCGCACCTTCGAGGCGCAACTCGACGACGGCAGCTGGCTGCATATCAGCGAACGCCGCACTAAGGACGGCGGTTACGTCTCGGTCGGCACCGACATCACCCGCATCAAGGAACACGAGCAGAAACTGGTCGAAAACGACCTGCGCCTGCGCGCCACCGTGATCGACCTGAAACGTTCGCAGACCGCGCTCGAACGCCAAGCCATCGAACTGGCCGACCTCGCCGAAAAATATTCCGAAGAGAAAACCCGCGCCGAGGAAGCCAACCAGACCAAATCCAAATTCCTCGCCAACATGAGCCACGAGCTGCGCACGCCGCTCAATGCCATCATCGGATTCTCCGAGATCATGGAAAGCGGCATGTTCGGCACGCTCGGTTCGGAGAAATACCAGGAATATTGCCACGACATCCTCACCAGCGGTCACTATTTGCTCGAAGTGATCAACGACATCCTGGATATGTCGAAGATCGAAGCCGGCCGGATGAAGCTCGACATGGAGCCGCTCGATCTGTCGAAGACGCTGGCAGAATCGCTCCGCGTGGTGTCCGGCCGCGCCGACGACAAGAACCTGTCGCTCGACGCCGATATCGAGGGCACCATTCCCGTGGTGGCGGATCGCCGCGCGATCAAGCAGATCATCGTCAACCTGTTGTCCAACGCGGTCAAATTCACGCCCGACGGCGGCAAGGTGGTGGTCCGCAGCCGGGTGCTCAGCGATTCGATCGTGTTGATGATCGCCGACACCGGCATCGGGATCGCGCCGCATTCCCTGCTGCGGCTCGGCCGGCCGTTCGAGCAGGTCGAGAGCCAGCTCACCAAGACCTACCACGGCTCGGGGCTTGGGCTGGCGATCGCGCGATCGCTGACCGGCCTGCACGGCGGATCGATGCGGCTACGTTCGAAGCTCGGCACCGGCACCGTCGTCTGCGTGTCGCTGCCGCGCGATGCGCGGAAGGCCAGGGCGAAGATCCTGGTTGCCGCCTGACCAGTCTCTAAGATTCGCCGCTCAGGTTGCCAGCGTCGGCGCGACCTCGCGCGCGATCTGAACCAGCGTGGCAATCAGGGGCGTCATCGGATCGCGCTGCGGGATCACCATTCCGATGCTGTAATTGACGATGGGATCGACGATCGGAATGCTGCGGACGGCATCGGCCAGCCCGAGCGTTTCGGCAAGCTTGGCCGGCATCACGCTGGCCCAGCGCCCGGTCTTGACATGGGTATAAAGAACCAGCAGCGAGTTCGAGGTCAGGGTCGGCGTCGCTTCGGCTCCGACCGAGCGCAGGGCGCGATCGATGATGCGCCGGTTCTGCATGTCAGGCGTCAGCAGGCACAGCGGCACCTGGCCGACTTCCTGCCAGGTCACGTGGTCGCGGTCGCCGAACATGGCATCGGGCGCGGTCAGCAGCCGATAGCTCTCGTTGTAGAGCGGTATGGTGCGAACCTTGCCGATCGGTTCGTTCTCGATGTAGGTCAGGCCGGCATCGACTTCGAGATTTTCCAGGAGCCCGAGCACATCGGCCGAGGTGCAGGACACCACCCGAAAACGCACATCCGGATGGCGCGCCCGAAACGGCGTCGTCAGCGACGCCACCATGCCGAGCACTGTGGGGATCGCCGCGATCCGGATCTCGCCGGAGAGCTTGTCCTTCAGTCCGTTGATCTCCTGGCGCATCGCGCGGGCGTCGCCGACGATGCGCCGCGCCCAGTCGAGCGTTCGCTCGCCCTCGGGCGTAAAACCCTGAAACCGTGAGCCGCGCTGCACCAGCATGACGCCGAGGATTTCCTCAAGCTGCTTGAGGCTGGTCGACATCGTCGGTTGGGTGACGCCGCAGGCTTCAGCGGCGCGTCCGAAGTGACGCTCCTTTGCCAATGCGAGCAGGAGTTCAAGCTTGTCGATCAAAACGGACCCTCGCGGACTGCATTCCAGGACAATGAATATCACGATCCCCGAATGGCAAATACGCCAAAACTCGCGTCTGCCCGGGCACCGCCGCGCTCACCTCAGCTCATTCGCATCTCATATCGTTTGATTTCATTCTCGTATTGATCGCGTTTCCGGATCGCAGCATGAGACAGCTTTATTGATTTCTGGATCGATTCCAATTCTATCTGCGCTTCACCTTACGCCAGGCGAGAGAGCGCGGATGACACCAGTTTACGAGCCATGGGATGCTGCACGCGGCGCCGAGATTATCGCCCGGCACACCCATCTTGAAGGTCCGACGCTGGTGATCCTGCATGCGCTGCAGGAAGCGTTCGGCTATGTGCCGGAGCCGGCCATTCCCATGATCGCATCGGCGCTCAATCTGTCGCGGGCCGAGGTCCACGGCGTGTTCACGTTCTACCACGATTTCCGCCGCAAACCCGCAGGCCGGCATGTGCTGAAACTGTGCCGCGCCGAAGCCTGCCAGGCCGCCGGCGGCGATGCGCTCGCCGCACGCGCGGAAGCAAAACTCGGCATCGCCATCGGCAGCACGACCGCCGACGCGCTGACGACACTGGAGCCGATCTACTGTCTCGGCCTGTGCGCGACGGCGCCGTCGGCGATGCTGGACGGCCGCCTGGTCGGGCGGCTCAATGAAGCGCGCATCGACGCACTGGTGGCGGAGGCGCAGCGATGACGATGCGCCTTTTCGTTTCGCGGGATGCGGGTGCGGTGGCGGTCGGCGCCGACGAGGTGGCGGCTGCCCTGCAGCAAGCCGCCGAGGCGCGCGGCCTTTCCATCGAAATCATCCGGACCGGCTCGCGCGGCCTGTACTGGCTGGAACCGATGATCGAGGTCGCGACGTCGCAGGGCCGCGTCGCATTCGGCCCGGTGACCGAGGCCGACGCCGCATCGGTCCTCGAGGCGATGATATCGGACGGCCCGCATGCGCTGCGGCTTGGCCTCACCGAAGACATTCCATGGCTCAAGCGCCAGACCCGGCTGACCTTCGCGCGCTGCGGCGTGATCGATCCGCGCTCCCTTGCGGATTGCCGGGCTCATGACGGTTACAAAGGGCTTGAGCGCGCGCTGTCGCTGACATCAGAGGCGATCCTGGCCGACGTCACCGCCTCCGGGTTGCGCGGCCGCGGCGGCGCCGGGTTTCCGACCGGCATCAAGTGGAAGACCGTGGCGCAGGCGAGCGCCGAGCGGAAATACATCGTCTGCAATGCCGACGAAGGCGACAGCGGCACCTTCGCCGACCGCATGATCATGGAGGGCGATCCTTTCGTGGTGATCGAGGGTATGACGATCGCGGGCGTCGCGGTCGGCGCAACCAAGGGCTACATCTACATCCGCTCGGAATATGCCCACGCCGTCGAGGCCATGAACGCGGCGATATCGGCGGCAAGGCGCGCCGGATATCTCGGCACGCGCATCTGCGGCTCCGGCCAAAGCTTCGATCTCGAGGTCCGCGTCGGTGCCGGCGCCTATGTCTGCGGCGAAGAAACCTCGCTGCTGGAAAGCCTCGAAGGCCGGCGCGGCATCGTCCGCGCCAAGCCGCCGCTGCCGGCGCATAAGGGTCTGTTCGGCAAGCCGACCGTGATCAACAACGTGCTGTCGTTCGCCGCGATCCCCTTCATTCTCGCCGGCGGCGCCAGCGCCTATGCGGATTTCGGCATCGGCCGCTCGCGCGGCACCATGCCGATTCAGCTCGCGGGCAACATCAGGCATGGCGGCCTGTTCGAGACCGCCTTCGGCATCACGCTCGGCGAACTCGTCGATGATATCGGCGGCGGCACCTTGACGGGACGCCCGGTTCGCGCGGTGCAGGTCGGCGGGCCGCTCGGGGCGTATTTTCCGCGCGCATTGTTCGATACCCCGTTCGACTATGAAGCCTTCGCAGGCCGCGACGGCCTGATCGGCCACGGCGGCATCGTGGTGTTCGACGACAGCGTCGACATGTCCCGGCAAGCGCGCTTTGCGATGGAATTCTGCGCCGTCGAATCCTGCGGCAAGTGCACGCCCTGCCGGATCGGTTCGACCCGCGGCGTCGAGACCATCGACAAGATCCGCGCCGGCGAGCGCGTGCCGGAGAATATCGCCGTCATCGAAGACCTCTGCAACACCATGAAGTTCGGCTCGCTTTGCGCGCTGGGCGGCTTCACGCCCTACCCCGTCATGAGTGCCCTGAAACATTTCCGGGAAGATTTCGGCCCCGCACCCGCGCGCCTGCAGGCCGCGGAATAGAAGGACGATCGCCATGTCGCTGATCCAGGAAGCCGATTTCGGCACGCCCCGCGCCAAATCCGGGACGACGGTGACGCTCACCATCGACGGCCAGAGCGTCACGGTGCCCGAGGGCACCTCGATCATGCGCGCGGCGATGGAAGCCGGCACGCAGATCCCGAAACTCTGCGCCACCGACATGGTCGACCCCTTCGGCTCCTGCCGGCTCTGTCTGATCGAGATCGAAGGCCGCGCCGGCACACCGGCCTCCTGCACCACGCCGGCCATGCCGGGCCTTGTGGTCCACACCCAGACCGAGCGGCTGAAGAAGCTGCGCAAGGGCGTGATGGAACTCTACATCTCCGACCATCCGCTGGACTGCCTGACCTGCGCGGCCAACGGCGACTGCGAATTGCAGGACATGGCCGGCGCGGTCGGCCTGCGCGATGTGCGCTACGGCTATGAGGGCGAAAACCACGTCTTCGCCAGGTCGAGCGGCAGCGCCAACGCGGCCTGGATGCCGAAGGATGAATCCAATCCGTATTTTACCTATGACCCCTCAAAATGCATCGTCTGCTCGCGCTGCGTGCGCGCCTGCGAGGAAGTTCAGGGCACCTTCGCGCTGACCATTTCCGGC
Source organism: uncultured Alphaproteobacteria bacterium (assembly GCA_963761895.1). Classification (GTDB taxonomy): domain Bacteria; phylum Pseudomonadota; class Alphaproteobacteria; order Rhizobiales; family Xanthobacteraceae; genus Bradyrhizobium. The sequence goes on along the minus strand of CAVXIL010000003.1, from coordinate 1,368,628 downwards.
CGCGGCTTCGACAGCCGGGTCTCGCCTGGGATGAGCGAGAGCTTCCTCGGCTCGGAATGCGTGTCCTGCGGCGCCTGCGTGCAGGCCTGCCCCACCGCGACGCTGACCGAAAAGTCCGTGATCGAAATCGGCCAGCCCGAGCACTCCGTGGTGACCACCTGCGCTTACTGCGGCGTCGGCTGCGCCTTCAAGGCGGAAATGCGCGGCGAGGAAGTCGTGCGCATGGTGCCGTACAAGGACGGCAAGGCCAACCGCGGCCATTCCTGCGTCAAGGGCCGCTTTGCCTGGGGCTATGCCACCCACAAGGAGCGCATTCTCAACCCGATGATCCGCGAAAAGATCAGCGATCCCTGGCGCGAAGTGTCGTGGGACGAGGCGTTCGGTTACGCCGCCGCCCGGTTCAAGGAGATCCAGGCCAAATACGGCCGCGATTCCGTCGGCGGCATCACCTCGTCGCGCTGTACCAACGAAGAAACCTATCTGGTGCAGCAGCTGATCCGCGCCGGTTTCGGCAACAACAATGTCGATACCTGCGCCCGCGTCTGCCATTCGCCGACCGGCTACGGCCTTGCCACCACGTTCGGGACCTCGGCCGGCACGCAGGATTTCGATTCGATCGAGCACACCGACGTCGTCCTGATCATCGGCGCCAACCCGACCGACGCGCACCCGGTGTTTGCCTCGCGCATGAAGAAGCGGCTGCGCGCCGGCGCCAGGCTGATCGTGATCGATCCCCGGCGCACCGATATCGTGCGTTCCGCCCACGTCGAGGCGCAGCACCATCTGCCGCTGTTGCCCGGCACCAACGTCGCGGTGCTCACCGCACTGGCGCACGTGATCGTCACCGAGGGCTTGGTCGACGAGGCCTTCGTGCGCGAACGCTGCGACTGGAGCGAGTTCGAGGATTGGGCGACCTTCGTCGCGCTGCCGAAGAACAGCCCCGAAGCCACGGCGATCGCGACCGGCGTCGATCCGAAGGAGTTGCGCGCCGCGGCGCGGCTGTTCGCCACCGGCGGCAACGGAGCGATCTATTACGGCCTCGGCGTCACCGAGCACAGCCAGGGTTCGACCACGGTGATTGCGATTGCCAATCTGGCGATGGCTACCGGCAATATCGGGCGAAACGGGGTCGGCGTGAACCCGCTGCGCGGCCAGAACAATGTCCAGGGCGCCTGCGACATGGGTTCCTTTCCGCATGAATTGCCGGGCTACCGGCACATCTCCGGCGATGCGACACGCGAGTTGTTCGAGGCGATGTGGAACGTCAAGCTCAACCCGGAACCGGGCTTGCGAATTCCCAACATGTTCGATGCCGCCATTGAAGGCAGCTTCATGGGTCTCTATGTCCAAGGTGAGGACATCCTGCAGTCCGATCCGAATACCAAACATGTCGTCGCAGCGTTGTCGGCCATGGAATGTGTCATCGTCCACGATCTCTTTCTGAACGAGACGGCGAACTACGCCCACGTGTTCCTGCCGGGGTCGACCTTCCTTGAGAAGGACGGCACCTTTACCAACGCGGAGCGCCGCATCCAGCGGGTGCGCAAGGTGATGACGCCGCGCAACGGGTTGGCCGACTGGGAAGTGACGATCCGTCTCGCCAAGGCGATGGGTTATGAGATGAATTACGCCCACCCCTCAGACATCATGGATGAGATCGCGGCGCTGACGCCGACCTTCAGCGGCGTTTCCTATGCCAAGCTTGACGAAGTCGGGTCCGTGCAGTGGCCCTGCAACGAGGAAATGCCGCTGGGCACGCCGGTGATGCATATCGACGGTTTCGTGCGCGGCAAGGGCAAATTCGTCGTCACCGAATATATCGCAACCGATGAGCGCACCGGCCCGCGCTACCCGCTGCTGCTGACGACCGGGCGCATTCTCAGCCAGTACAATGTCGGTGCCCAGACCCGGCGCACCGACAACATCATCTGGCATGAGGAAGACCGGCTCGAGATCCATCCCCACGATGCCGAGCAGCGCGGCGTGCGCGACGGCGACTGGGTCAGGCTGGCGAGCCGCGCCGGGGAAACCACGCTGCGCGCCCTGATCACCGAGCGGGTCGCGCCGGGCGTGGTCTACACCACCTTCCATCATCCGGACACGCAGGCCAACGTCATCACGACCGATTATTCCGACTGGGCGACCAATTGTCCGGAATACAAGGTCACGGCGGTGCAGATATCGCCATCGAACGGGCCATCGGAATGGCAGAAAGCCTATGACGAGCAGGCCCGCCATAGCCGGCGCATTGCGCCAATAGTGGAAGCCGCGGAATAACGGGATGCATGGTCCGGCACGCACAGTTGATCGAAAGGTATGGCGCAACAGCGGCCATAGCGAAGGCGCGCGCACCATTCCGGAAGAAACCGCTGTCGCGCTGACCTATAACGGCGGTACCTACGCCGTGATGATGGCTACCCCGCTGGACCTGAGGGATTTCGCCGTCGGATTCAGCCTCAGCGAAGGCATCGTCCGGTCACCCGACGATATCGAATCGCTGGAGGTTCTGCCGCTCGATGACGGCATCGAACTGCGAATGTGGCTGGCGCCATCGAAAGCGGATCGGCTGAGCGAGCGGCGCCGGCATATCGCGGGACCCACCGGCTGCGGATTATGCGGCATCGACTCCATCGCCGAAGCGGTTCGCCCCGCCGCGATCGTCGCGCCGGGCCGGTCATTCTCGCCGCAGCAAATCGTGGCGGCGATGCAAGGCATCCCGCCGCTGCAAGCGATCAATATCGAAACCCGCGCGGTGCATGCCGCCGCGTTCTGGACGCCGGCGCGCGGCATCGTCGCGCTGCGCGAGGATGTCGGCCGCCACAACGCGCTCGACAAGCTGGCCGGCGCGGTGGCTCAGGACAACGTTTGCGCAAGCGAGGGCATGGTGCTGCTGACGAGCCGGGTGTCGGTCGAGATGGTGCAGAAGACGGCGGCGATGGGGGCGCCCGTGATGGTCGCAGTCTCCGCGCCGACCGCGCTGGCGGTGCGGATGGCGGATGCCGCCGGCATCACGCTCGCAGCGATCGCGCGGGCCGACGGGTTCGAGGTCTTCACCCATCCCGACCGAATCACATCAGGGGTCACGGCCCGGGGAGTCGTCCATGTCGCCTGACCGGCTGATCTACATGGCTAATCAAATCGGCAAATTCTTTGACAGCCAGCGCCCCGACAAGGCAGTGCCGGGCATCGCCGAACACATCCGGAAATTCTGGGATCCGCGGATGCGCACCGCGATTCTGGCGCACCTGGACGCCGGCGGCTTCGGACTTGATCCGCGGGTGCGGGATGCCGTCGCAGCACTCAGGATCGCGCAGACGCAGCCTTAGGGCATGGCGATATTGGGGGCGTGAACCCATAGCTTCCGAGGTGTCGGTGGACGTCCGCTTTGGTGCGCGTTACCGACTCAAAGCTGGAATTGCCCAGAGTCCGAAAGGGTGCAACAGGTACGCCTACTCGTACATGTTGCCCCATTTTTTCAGGGCCAGCAGAACCGGTCCAAGTGCCCGCCCCTTCTCGGTCAAAACATATTCGGCGCGCGGCGGATGCTGCTCGTAAAACCGCCGTTCGACGATCCCCGCCGCCTCCAGCCGTTTCAGCCGCGCCGACAGCGTGTTGGGACCAACGCCGGCAAGACTCGCCTCCAGGTCCTGAAACTTGCATGGGCCCTCGCGCAACAGGTCGCGCAGGATGAGGAACGTCCAGCGTTCGCCGACGACGTCGAGCGTGCGGGCCACGGGGCAATCCTGTCCATAACCCGATTTCACCGCGCTGCGCATAAGTCTCCCTCCGCCTATCCTGATGCGGCAAACGCCCCGCCGAAAGAGCGGACTTCTTAGCAGAAGCCGCGGTCTCGTCGGCAGCGGTGCCGCTTCCTCACGTAACTGTGATTTTGATAGTAACTATCTAATTGATAGTCCTAATCGACTTCTAAAAATGTAGTGACTACTAAGATAAAAATCAATGTGAGAGCACGTGCGACATCCGGGCTGATCACGCCCGCCCTGCTCATCGCGGGCAATGCGGCTTCGGCCGATCCCACGGGGAGCACCGGTGCGCGCAAGCGTACCCAATCCGTCAACAGGGAGCATCCGATGCCTACTATTCCCGCAGGACTTGAACCCTTCATGCTTTCCGCTTCTTACGTACCCACGGCGTTGCTCGCCGTTGCGATCTGGTGGGCGAGCGGCCGCGCCGGTCTATCAACTGCCAAACGCGTCGTTACCTGGCTCGTCGCCATGGCCGTCCTGGTTTCGTGGCAGTTGCTCGGGGAGACGCTGGCGCGCGCCGGGGTCTTCATCAACGAGCCTGACACCCTCGGACCCTGGATGGGCGTGGCCGTCGTGCTACCCGTCGTCCTCGGGCTCGCCGGGATCGCCGCGAGCCCGACCGCGCGGCGCATCGTCGAGGCGACGCCGCTCTGGGCGCTTGTCGCTATCCAGATCTATCGCGTCCTGGGCGCGGTATTCCTGGTCCTGTGGGCCGGCGGCCATCTGCCTGGGGCGTTCGCGCTGCCCGCCGGTCTCGGCGATTTCGCCACTGGCCTTGCCGCGCCGATCCTCGGCTACGCGATAGCGCGCTGGCCGGATCAGCAACGCAATGTCGCGCGGTGGAACGCGTTCGGCATCGCCGATCTCGTGGTCGCCGTCACCACCGGATTCCTGACCTCGCCTGGCGCCACACAAATGCTCGCTCTCGACGCGCCCAACCGCCTGATAACAGCGTATCCTCTGGCTCTGGTGCCGCTCTACGCCGTGCCGGTCTCCTTGATCTTGCACGGCCTCGTCTGGCAACGGCTCGCCGCTCGCACTTCCGCTGTGATCGCCCATCCGCTGGCCGAGTGAATGATTGCTATCCCGGTATCTTCCTCCCGACACGGTCCGACGCTACCAGCCGAGGACCGCGTCGGGTCAGAAGCGCCGCTTCATCCATGTGGCGACCGCTCCCGATCTGCCCCGATCCGCAGACATTGTCAGAGGCAGACATTGTCAGAGTCTATCGGCATGTCTCAAGGTGCAAGGAAGGGACATGCGCAGAGATCCCGCTGCAAACTATTTCGGCATGGAAACGACGACTATGTTTGTCGATCGAGATATTGCGTCTCGACGCCTGGACGTCCCGCAAATTTTGGGACGCTGATGCGCACATATTGGTCGACTTCCCGCCCGTAAAGGCGCACCGTTCCAGGTAGTTCGACGCCTTGACTCAGGCATTTCCTCCAACATGCTCAAGGCGGCCTGCATGCGCGCCACAGACCCTGTCACGTTCATTGTAGTTCTCGTAATCGGCTTTGCCGCCGGCTTTCTGTTCGACCGGCTCGCCGGGCCGTCATGGCTTGCCCGTCAATTCTCCGGATCAACCCGCGGCATCATCACAAGCGCACTGGTGGGCATTGCCGGCGCGTTGATCGGCTATCACATCGCGGTGCTTCTGGCGCTCGGCGAGGGGATCGTAACGTCGGTGATTGCGGCGGCACTCGGGGCCGCCGTGGTGCTGTTCGCCTGGCGGATGGCTAAATAATAAAAGGCTTTGGCTCGTGTTCAGGGTTTTCGGGACGCAGGCGCAGTGGGAATGCTGCAGGCGACGTTTGTTCAGCCTAAACTTGGGCCACCGCGTCGCCCCACGGCTGGAACACTTCGGTGGCTCCGCTATTGGTCTCGCCTTCGCGGAGCACTATGCTCGGACAGGCGAACTTCCCCGGCAGGGTCTGCACGCGCGCTTCTTCGTAATCGAACCGTGCCCGCAGCCCTGCTCGGGCTCGCACAGGCAGACGCACATCGCCGATCACCACCGCGCCTTCGCTGGCATCGATGCGTGGCTGGTGGATCGCCGCGTCCAAATCCATACCGTAGTCCATCACAAAGGACAGCATCTGCGTTACCGCGGGCAGAATGCGTCGTCCGCCCGAGGCGCCGAGAGCCAGCCGCCGGCCATCACAATCCTGCGCCAGCACCGGGGTGTAATTGGTCAGGCAACGCTTGCCCGCCGCCAACGAATTGGGCCCGCCCGGCGTGGGGTCGAACCACATTATGCCGTTGTTCATCGTCACCCCGCTTTGAGGCAGCACGTACTTGGAGCCGAACGTCGACAACAGGGTTTGCGTTACCGCCGCCATGTTGCCCTCGCGGTCCACCACCGAAAAATGCGTGGTGCAGGCCGGCGCCAGATGCTCGGCACCCAGCGCACGCCTGCCGTCGGCATCGCCCATATCTTGCAGGCGTTCCCGGTACGCGGATTGCAGCGCGAGAGCATAGGCGGTGTAGGCCAATGCGTCCGGCCCGCCGTGGGCGGGGTGCAGCCCCTCCTGAAGCCGGCGCAAGGTATGCGCCAGGGTCGGCCCGCAGGTGAGTTCGGGTGTCGCGTACACCGTGCCGCCGCGATAGGGAATTACCAGCGGCTCGCGTCCATGAGCGCGAAAGGAAGCAAGGTCTTCGAACGAAAGCGCACCGCCCCCCGACTGAACATCGCCCGCAATGCTGCGCGCCAAATCGCCTTCGTAGAAATCGCGAGGACCCTCCGCCGCCAAGTATGAAAGCGTGGACCTGAGCCTGTCCTGCGGCAGGTGCACGCCGGACTTGATACCCCATTGCGCATTCGGGGGCAGGCCGTCCTGGAGATAAGTGGCCGCGCTCGCGGGATAGCGCCGCAGGTCTGCCGCCGAACTCGAAATCATCAGCGTGGTCCACCAGTCCACCAGGAGGCCTGCGCCGGCGAGATCAATGCTCGGGCCGAGCAATTCCCTCCACGGCAATTTGGCGTGGCGGCGGTGTGCTTCCTCCATTCCCACGACCACGCCTGGGACGGCGATTGAGCCCGGACCATGAAGATTGCGGTCGTCCTTTACTCGCCGCCAGGGGAAGAGGTCAGAGGCTGCACCGTCCTCCGTTAGCGGATAGTCCTCGGGACGAAGACTATCGGGCGCTCGCATGCCGTAATCAATTACCTCGTAGCGGTTTTCACGTGCGCGGTAGAGCACCATCGCCCCACCGCCGCCGAGGCCGCTCATCCAGGGCTCCAGCACCCCCAGCGCGAAGGTGGTCGCGACCACCGCATCGACGCAGTCCCCGCCTGCTGCCAGCACCTCGGCACCGACTTCGGCCGCCTTGCGTGATTGCGCGGCGACGATGCCGCCTTTGGAGACCACGGCGGGTTTGCGGATCTGCTGGGCGCTGCTGAACTGGTCGTGCATGTCGTTGTCTTTGCTTTCGTTTAACCGGAGCTTGACGAGATGGTGGGGGAAATCGTCAACGTCGTAAAGGTCGCCGCTGAACCTTATGCCTTGCAGGCCCAAACCAACGGCGCTCGGGTCTAATTCTGAATTTCCGAAATATCGCTTGCCGCCTGACCCAAATCACTTGTATATCGGCAGCCGTCCAGTCCCACTCAGAGGGGCGTTGCGCAACGTCACCGACGCGGGGCTTGATGCGGTGGACGCGGATGGTGCTCCTGACGAGGGTGCTTGAGGCGGACGGCGAAGACGTGTGGTCCTGACACCCCGACGCTGGTGTCAAGTCGGTGGAGGCAACTCCGCCAGCGACGGTGGCAAGAAAGCCGATCACCGGGGAGAGCACGGTATAAGCCGTAAACCATTGCGCGGGGAATGCCGGGTGATTCCGGTGACTCGCTGTGAATACTCGCGTGCATACTTACTACCCATAGCGCACACGAGGCTGCGGGTGCATCGGGCATCCGGCATTCCCTGCGCCCTCTGATTGCAGAGGGCGGAACGAGCAGGCCAAACCTCGCGCAAAAACATGCGGCGAGATCGCGGGACTGTGTCAGCAAATACCAACCGTCGTCCCCCGCGAAAGCGACGACGCGGAAGCGGGGCGCAGTATTCCAGAGACGCGCGGGAGCCAACGTGGCGGCGCAAACTGCCTGACCTGTCATCGCGAATTGTTGATCACCGGCCGCATGTCGGCTCCCTACGTCTTGTTCAGCCCGTCACTTTTCACCGACCAAAATTCAGGTGTTGCATGGAATCGGACCTGCTTACGCGGAAGAAACAGGACCTCAAGGGTATTGAAGACTACCGGGGGGCTGCCGCCGGCTGGGGTGCGCTCAAGGCGGTCGCGGACGCGCTCCGAGGGCAAATGGCCGTCGTCAACGAAACCCACGGCCTCCTGACCATGAATCAGCCCCATGGGTTCGATTGCCCGGGTTGCGCGTGGCCCGATCCAAAGCACACATCATCGTTCGAGTTTTGCGAAAACGGCGCCAAGGCGGTATCGTGGGAGGCGACAGGGAAACGGACGACCCCGGAATTCTTCGCCGCCCATACCGTCAGCGAACTCTGGAACTGGCAGGATTTCGACCTCGAGAATGAGGGGCGTCTCACCCATCCCATGGTCTACGACCGCGCCACCGATCGGTATCTGCCGATTTCATGGCAAGACGCGATGACCCAAATCGGGGCCGCGCTACGCGCCCTGCCCGATCCCAACATGGCGGAATTTTACACTTCCGGCAAAGCGTCGAACGAGGCCGCCTTCCTGTATCAGTTGTTCGTGCGGGAATACGGCACCAACAATTTCCCCGATTGCTCGAACATGTGTCACGAGCCGACCAGCGTCGGCCTGCCGGAATCGATCGGTGTCGGCAAGGGCACGGTGACGCTGGAGGATTTCGACTACAGCGACTGCATCTTCTGCATCGGCCACAATCCCGGCACCAACCATCCGCGCATGCTGTCGACATTGCGCGAAGCGTCCAAACGCGGGGTTCCGATCATCGCGATCAACCCGCTGCGCGAGCGCGGGCTGGAACGCTTTACGGCGCCGCAGAGCCCGGTGGAAATGTTGACGCGCGCCTCCACGCCGATCGCGTCCTCATATTACCTGGTGAAGGTCGGCGGCGATGTAGCGGTGCTCAAGGGGATCATGAAAGGCGTGGTCGAACTCGACGCCAAAAGCCTTGCCGAGGGTGGCCCCGGCGTGCTGGACCGCGAATTCATTGCCGCCCACACCAGCGGCGTCGAGGCTCTGCTGTCGGACATCAATGCCACCTCATGGGACGCGATCGAAAAGGCCTCAGGCCTGCCGCGCTCCGACATTCAGGATATCGGCAACGCCTACGCCAAGGCCAACCGTGTCATCGTCAATTATGGCATGGGCATCACCCAGCACCGCCACGGCACCGGCAACGTGCAGCAAATCGTCAACCTTCTGCTGCTTCGCGGCAACATCGGACGCAAGGGCGCCGGCATCTCGCCGCTGCGCGGCCATTCCAACGTCCAGGGCGACCGGACCGTCGGGATTACCGAAAGTCCGAATGAGGCGTTGCTGGACGGCATCGTCCGCACCTTCGGCTTCGAGCCGCCGCGCGCCAAGGGCCACGGCGCGATCGAGACCATCGAGGCCATCAGGGACCGGCGCTCGAAGGCGCTGGTCTGTCTCGGCGGCAACCTTGCGGTCGCCATGTCGGACCCGGCGGTTACCTTCGAGGCGATGCGCGGCCTCGACCTTGCCGTCCATATCGCCACCAAGCTCAACCGCACGCATTTGCTGCTCGCCAAACAGTCCTTCATCCTGCCGTGCCTGGGACGCACCGAAATCGACATGCAGGCCGGCGGACAGCAATCGGTCACGGTCGAGGATTCGATGTCGATGGTGCATGCCTCGCGCGGCGGGCTCAAGCCCGCCTCGGAACACCTGAAATCCGAACCGGCGATCATCGCGGAAATGGCGATGGCGACGCTGCCCAATACCAAGGTGCGCTGGCGCGAGATGATCGCGGACTACGGCAAGATCCGCGACGGCATCGAAAGCGTGTTTCCCGAATTCGCGGATTTCAACGATCGCATCAAACGTCCCGGCGGTTTCCGCCTGTATATCGCAGCGTCCGAACGCGTATGGCTGACACCAAACAAGAAAGCCAATTTCATCGTCTATCCCGGCCTCGAGGAAGACCCGCCCGGCGGCAATGCGCTGACGCTCACCACGATCCGGAGCCACGATCAGTACAATACGACGCTGTATGGACTGAATGACCGCTACCGGGGAATCAAGGGACGCCGTGACGTGATCTTCGTCAACGAACGCGACCTCGCAAAACGCGGGCTGCAGCACGGCGATCGCGTCGATGTCACCGTCGATACCCGAAACGATTCAACCGGAAGCGGGCGCATCATGCGGGGCCTGACTGCTGTCGCGTACAAGATCGCAGAAGGCTCAGTCGCTGCGTATTATCCCGAGGCGAATGTGCTGGTGGCTCTCGGGCACTATGATGCGAAATGCGGAACGCCGTCCTATAAGTCGACGCTGGTCCAGATTCAGGCTTCGGCGATCTGACGGCGCATCCCATGGCCTTGTGGTTCGAGACGCGCGGCGTTGCCGCGCTCCTCACCATGAGGGTTTGGCAGGCCATGAGGGCTGCCAGACCTCATCCTGAAGAGCGCGCAATTGCGCGCGTCTCGAAGGATGAAGCCGCCGAACTGGAAAATGCCCTGGCCGCGCTAGCCTACCAGCGCCCGAAACACCCGGCGCACCTCGCTTTGGGTTTCTTTGACTCGCGCCTCGAGCGACGAGAAGTCCGGGGCGTCGCCGGCGCGCGCCATCACGCGCAACAGATCTTCTCCGGCGGTTTCCGGCTTGAATTTTTCACTGACGCAGAGCCGCAGGATTTGCGTCAGGTCGTGATAAAGCCGCGTCGCCGGACGCAGGACTTCGGCCGCCGACTGCGGCAGCAGGCCCAGACGCGCGGTATTGTCGAGCACCTGCAAGGTGCGGACATCGAGAATATCGGGCTTGTCGGCGGCGTGAACGAGCTGGAGATATTGAGCGATGAAATCGATGTCGACCATGCCGCCCGCGGCATGTTTCAGGTCCCAGATATCATCCTCACCCTTCTCCAGCGCAACCGCGCGGCGCATATCCGCCACGTCGTTGGCGACGCCTGCGGCGTTCCTCGGCCGTGTCAGCGCCTCGCCAATGATGCGTTCGATCTTGACGCGAAACTCGGGCGACGCCGAAATCACCCGGGCGCGGGTCAGCGCCATGTGTTCCCAGGTCCAGGCCTCGCGCTCCTGATATTCGGCAAAGGACGTGATGTGGGACGCCACCGGGCCGGCGCGGCCGGAAGGCCGCAGCCGCATATCGACGTCGTAGAGCACGCCGTAATTCGTCCGCGTCGTGAACGCGCTGATCAGCCGCTGCGTAAAGCGAGCGAAATAGTGCGCACCATGCAGCGACCGCGCGCCGTCGGAGTCCGGATGTTCGGGATCGAAATCGTAGAGCAGGATGAGATCGAGATCGGACGAGGCGGTCATCTCGCGGCTGCCGAGCCTGCCCATGGCGAGGATCGCGGTCTCCTGCCCCCTGATCCGGCCATGCTGGGCCACAAACCGTTCGGTCACCAGGCCATGCACAGTATGGACAATGCCCTCGGCGACGTCGGCGAAGGCGACGCTGGCTTGCTGGGCGGAAACCGTGCCGGACAGGATTCGGGTGCCGATCAGGAACAGGCTTTCCTTGCCGAACAGCCGCAGGCGGTCGAGAAACTCTTCATAGGAGGTCGCATCCGCCAGCGTCGCGGCAAGGCGCGCGGAGAGTTCGCGCTGGTCCGGCATCGCGCCGAAGAAGCGCGGATCGATCAACCCGTCCATGATCTGCGGCTGCTGCGCCAGCATGTCGGCGAGGCGCGGCGCGGCGCCGAGTATCAGCGCAACCAGGGCGACCAGCTCGCGATTCTGGCTGAGCAGGGAAATCAACCTTGCGCCGCGCTGCAGCGCCTGCAGAAAACGGTCGAAGGCCATCACCGCGTTGTCGGGATCTTCGGCATGCGCGAGGCCGACCATCAGCGCCGGAACGAATTCGACGAACGCGCTCCGCGTCGACGGCACCCTGAACACGCGATAGTCGCCGGCCATCCATTGCTGCAGGGTCTGCGCCACCGTGATCGGGTTCTTGAAGCCGAGCGTGGCCAGGTGTTCGAGCAGGCGCGGCGCATCGGGACCGGCGCTGTAATCCGCCGGCGGCAGTTGCGCAGTGCCGGCCGGATCGCCCTCGAACAGCTTGCCGTAATGCCCCTGCACGACATTGAGATGGCCAAGCAGATCGCCGGCGAAAGCCGCGCGGCTGTCATAACCAAAGAAACGCGCGAAGCGCTCCACCGCCTCCACGTCGTCAGGCAGGGTATGGGTCTGCTCGTCGGCGACCATCTGCAGCCGGTGTTCGACCCGGCGCAAGAACTCATAGGCCGCGGTCAGTTCGTCGCGCGCCTCGAAGGTGATCCAGTTGCTCGACGCCAGCACATTCAGCGCTTCCAGCGTCGGCCGCACCCGCAATTCGGGATGCCGGCCGCCGGCAATCAACTGCTGGGTCTGGGCGAAGAATTCGATTTCGCGGATGCCGCCGCGGCCGATTTTGACATTGTGGCCCTCGACCGCGATCTCGCTTTGACCGCGAAAGGTCTGCATCTGGCGCTTCATGTCATGGACATCGGCAAGGGCCGCGAAATCGAGATGCTTGCGCCAGACGAACGGCGCGATTTCCGCTACCAGCGCCTCCCCGGCTCTGGCGTCGCCGGCGCAGGGCCGCGCCTTGATCATGGCGGCGCGCTCCCAGGTCCGCCCTTCCCGCTCATAATAATGCAGCGCCGAGGCGATCGAGATGGCGACCTGCGTCGAGGCCGGGTCGGGCCGCAGCCGCAGATCGACGCGGAACACGTAGCCGTCGCCGGTACGTTGCTGCAGCATCCGCGACAGCGCCTGGGTGACGCGCACGAAAAACGGTTGCGGCTCGATATCAGGCGCAAGCGTCGGCGCCGTGGAATCGAAAAAAACGATGATGTCGATGTCGCTGGAGTAGTTCAGTTCGCCGGCGCCCATCTTGCCCATGGCGAGCACGACCAGGCCGCTGTCGTCCTCGGGGCGGTCGGGGTTCGGCGGCAACAACCGCCCCCGCGCGGCTTCCTGCCGCAGCAAATAGCGCAGCGCCGCCTGCACCGAGGCGACCGCAACATCGGTCAGCGCCGCGGTCACCCGCATCACCGACCAAACGCCGCCGATGTCGCACAGCGCAATCAGCAGGGCGGCTTCCGCTTTCATGCGGCGGAGCATCTGCATCACATCGGCTTCGCTTGATGCATCCGACACCTCGCGACAGGTTTCTTCAATCAACTGCGTCAGATGCGGCTCCGGTTCGCATTCGAACAGCCGGATCAAGCGGGCGCCGTCGGCCCGAACGAGATCGAAAAGATAGGGAGAGGCTTCTGCGATCCCCGACAGAATGGTCCTGGCGAGGGGAAATCGGGCAAGCAAACGATCGATCGTGGCCACCCGATCCGATGCAAGATCGGTCAGCCAGTCTGTCAGTCGCTGCTCTGCTTTGTCGGGAGCGGACACATGCGGTCCGCCCACAAACCGCGCGGCCAGACGATGTTGGTCCGCGTCGCCCTTCGCGGATGAGATCATGCCACCTTCTGTGGCACATCCAGCGTTTGAGCCGCAAGCCTGTCACTGACGCCCGCGCGCGCCGGGATCGCCAGGGTCGCGCTCAGTCCGGGGTGAGCATCGCCGAGCCTGAGTTCGCCGCCGTGCAGCGTCGCCACCGCCGATGCCAGGCTCAATCCAAGACCGGAACCGGGCTGGGTGCGGCTGGCCTCGAGCCGCACAAATCGTTCCACCGCATGTTTGCGATCGGCCTGCGGAATCCCCGGCCCGTGGTCGGTGACGCTGAGCAGCACCTGATCGCCATCGCGCCGCGCCTCGATCAGGACCTCTCTGCTGGCGGTGCCGGCGACCGCGTCGGCACCGAGCGGCTGCGCGGCCGCGACGGGTTTGCCGTATTTGATCGCATTCTCGACCAGATTCGCCAGTGCCTGGCTGATCAATTCACGGTTGCCGTGAAGCGGTGCCGGCATCGTCTTGACGTGCAAGGTCATGCCGTCGTCTTCGGCAAGCGGTTCGTAGAGTTCGTGAATGCCATTGGCAACTTCAGCGGCGTCGAAGTCGTCCATATTGCCGCGCGCCTGTCCGGATTCGGCGCGCGCGATCATCAGCAGCGCATTGAAGGTTCGGATCAGACCATCGGACTCCTCGATGGTTCGTTCCAGCGCGTTGCGGTATTCGGTGTCGCTGCCGGATTTCGCCAACGCCTCTTCGGCGCGATTGCGCAACCGTGTCAGCGGCGTCTTCAGATCGTGGGCGATGTTGTCGGAAACTTCCTTCAAGCCCATCATCAGGGCTTCGATCCGCTCCAGCATGGCGTTGAGATTTTCCGCGAGGCGATCGAGTTCGTCGCCGCTGCGGCCGACCGGCAGCCGCCCGCTCAGATCTCCGGCCATGATGCGCTGGGTGGTGCCGGTCATGGCATCGATACGCCGCAACACGCGCCGCGCGACAAAGATGCCGCCGCCAAGGCCGAGCACGACCACGACCAGCACCGACCATTGCGCAGCTTTCGCGATGATGCCGAACAGCCGCCTGCGTTCCTCCAGATCGCGCCCAACCAAAAGCCGGAAGCCGCTGCTCAGTTCGGTGACGCGCACCAGCGCGCGATGATCGGCGGTGTCCTGTTCGTCGAGCCGCCGATAGGCGGTTTCGGACCAGCCGGTGGTGGCCATCACACCCGGTGCCAGCGAGCCGACATTGCCGGCGATGCCCTGCCCGGTCGGCGTGGTCACGAGGTAGAGGTTGGCACCCGGCCGCAACGCCCGGTTCTCGATGGTGAGAACCAGTCCGCGCAATCCGCGCCGCCCGAAGATGTCGCTGATCTCGCCGGTTTCCACGTTCACCGTCGAGGTAATCTGCTCGGTAATCAGCCGGCGCGTGTTCCAGGCAAAATAGCCCAGCAGCGACGCGGCAAACAGCGCAAACAAGAACAGATAGACCAGCGTCAACCGGAACGCCGTGGTCCGGATCAGCTTACCGAATGCCGTCACGGATCAGGTACCCATTTTGGGCGCATCACCCGCTGTCATCCGCTGTCGTCGATTGGTGGAAGTCATCTTATTTCCCATATGCTTAGCTGCATAACTTGTGGTCTAGCATCACTCTCCATCGTCTGTACGCGGGCGAGAGCCGGTAGTAAACTGGTAGTTGAACGGCCTCTACCTCTCCCAATAATCGGCGACGGTGATAAACCACAAAAACATCGGGGGCCCGACCCGGCACGTATGTGGGAGACCGTAACGTGCCGCTCAACATCAGCCAAATTAAAACCAGGAAAGCTGGAGCCCACGCCGATGGCGGTGGCCTCTATCTCCACGTGCGCGACAGCGGTGCAAGGGTCTGGGCCTTCGCTTCACAGCACCGGACGGCAAGCGCGCCGCGATGGAGTTTGCCAAGCTCGGCGACGAGATGGCCAGCTCGGCTTGAGCGAGGCGCGGGACCAGGCGCGCGCATATCGCCTCGCGGTGCTGGCGGCGGAAATAGTGCAAAGCAAAAAGCGGCTTGAACCCTGGTTTTGTAGCGATTCAGATATTCGGATTTTTCGCGTCTCGTGGCGTCATCGACATCGAACGAACCAACGTGGTCAGTGCGATAATGGCAACACCACGCGAGAGCACAAGTTCTGCTATGTCGGTTTCCGGCAAGCTGAACTCTACTTTGCGCAATCACAGTTTCGTCGCACTCGCGCTTTAGCCAATGGGAACCATTGCATAGCTTTTGATTTGAATCGGCCGACGACGATAGTGGGACTTCGACGCGGACGACGGCTTTCGCAAGCCGGCGGTTGGCGCTCAACTAAGGCAGCCGAGCGATGGAACCGCGGAGTAAAACGACAACGAAACCCTTGATGCCTGGAGCATCGCTGTGGCTGGTGACGCCTCCGCCGATGCCAAACCCGGACCATTCGTGCACTGGATGAGATTTTGGTCGGGCGGAATGTCCGACGAGCAAAGTGCACGTAACCGCTGCCGCGCGAGGTGGCGGAGGTGTTGCGATGCGACAACGTCTTCGTTGCGCGGACGGCAGCTACAAGTCGATCTCCAAGGCGCTGGGGCTTCTCATCTGGGAGGGGTCACGGACACTGGAGCGAAACCACCAACAAGATCGGTAAATTAGCCAATGGAGCAGCTTAGAAACGCTGTGTCCCAGCGCGCGGAGAGTTTATGTCCGACTTGACCCGAGCCATGATCGGAAATTCGTTGAGGAAAACGTTCGTTCCGTTCGATACGGACGTGCGCGCACCACGGTACTACGGCAATGCGTAAGGCCGCTCCACCAAATCTCGAGCCCGGCGATGGCCGAGATACCCCTTACCCGATCGATCACGATCCGGCCGAAGTCCATGGCTGGAATTGGAGGGGCGGCCTGCGGCGCCCATTACTCGTCGCTTTTCTCGCACTGGTGCTCGCCGGCATGGTGCTTTTAGGCATAGAAAGAGAAGCCGCTGAAATCGACTTTCAATTGTTGGTTAAAGCGCTGCGGGCCACACCTGCAGCGAGCCTTGCCGCAGCACTTGCTACAACGGCGCTCAGCTATCTCGCCCTTATCGGTTACGACGTCTCCGCATTACGCTATGCACGCGCGCATGCGCCGTTGAGGACGATTCTGCTCGCCTCCTTCAGCGGCTTCGCCATCGGAAACGCTGTTGGCCTGGGTGCCTTCTCAGGCGGGGCCGTACGTTATCGACTCTATACAGCAGCAGGGCTCTCGCCGGGCCAAATCGCGCGCGTGGTCCTGTTCCTTTCAATCGCCTTTGGAGTCGGGCTCGGTACCATCGCTGCTCTAAGCATGGTCCTGCAGGCCAGCGAGGTGAGCCGGTTGCTCGGTGTCTCACCCCAGCCCCTGCGTGCGATCGCAGCAATCATTCTGGCCATAGCCAGCGGATTTCTGATCTTTTGTGCACTGCGTCGAACGCCCTGGCGACGGGGCGCGATCGACATCGATGCGCCGGGCGCAATGCTGGTGCTGATACAGGTTCTGCTCACGGTGATCGACGTGCTCGCCGCCGCGGCCACGCTTTGGGTGCTGCTGCCCTCAGTGGGAATTAGCTTTTTCACCTTTGCCGCTATTTATTGCGCAGCGCTTGCGCTGGGCGTGCTGAGTCACCTTCCCGGTGGTCTTGGTGTATTCGAAGTCGCAATCCTTTACGCGGTTGGAAGCAGCGCGCCAGTGGACGCCGTGGCGGCAGCCTTGGTGACCTATCGCGGCATATACTTCCTGCTCCCACTGTTACTCTCGACCCTCCTCCTAACCAACTTCGAACTGCGGAGATCGCTCGGCACGGCAACGGGCCAACGGATCGGTCGTGCAGCAAGCGACCTTGCACCCCTCTTTCTCGCCGCAACCACCTTTACCGTCGGCACGATCCTTGTGGTTTCGGGCGCCATGCCGGCCTTCGTCGATCGGCTTCAAATCCTCTACATTGCCATTCCGCTCTGGGCGGTCGAGATATCTCATTTCCTTACCAGCGTCGCCGGTCTCTTCCTGTTATTCGCAGCGCCTGGCCTATATCGCCGGCTCGATGGCGCCTGGTGGCTCGCTCTGTCCATGACGCTGCTCGGCATCCCCTTTTCTTTGATCAAGGGCCTGGCTGTCGTCGCGCCCAGCGTATTGGCCATCCTTCTGATCGGGCTGGTCACTGCGCGCGGCCAATTCTCGCGCCGGACATCGCTGCTTTCCCAACCGATGTCTTTGGGCTGGCTTATCGCCACCGGCTGCGTCATTGCAGCTATGGTCTGGATTCTCTTCTTTGCGTTCCGAAATGTTGAATATGCTCGTGAGCTATGGTGGCAATTCGAATTCGACGCCGCGGGGCCGCGTGCGTTGCGTGCGGTACTTGGCGTCGCGTTGCTCGGCTTAGGGGTAGGTATCTCGCAGCTGCTCCGCCCCACCGGCGCGCGCCCCGGTCCGCCGAACGCCGAGGAAATCGATCGGGCGAGGCGCATCGCTGTCCGACAGCCGCGCCCCGACGCCCTGCTCGCGCTCATGGGCGACAAGCGCTTCCTCTTCTCGGATTCGGGCCTCGCCTTTCTGATGTTTGCGACGCGCGGACGAACCTGGGCGGCGCTGGGCGACCCAGTCGGCCCTCCGGCGGAATGGCCGGACCTCATGTGGCGTTTCATCGAACTTGCCGACAGCCACGGTGGCCGAGCCGCCTTCTATCAGATACCGGCATCGAGCTTGCCGCTCTATCTCGACGCCGGCCTCAAAATCCTGAAGCTCGGCGAAGAGGCGCGTGTTTCCCTGCCCTCCTTTACCCTCGAAGGCTCCGTTCGGGCCGATCTCCGCTATGCCTTGAAGCGTGGTGAGCGCGACCAGCTTCAGTTCGAGATGATCCCGCCCGAGTGTGTGGCCTCCATCATGGACGAGATCGGGGAGATCTCGAATGCTTGGCTTAGCAAGCATGCCTCGGGAGGTGAGAAGCGCTTTTCGGTCGCCGCCTTCCGGCGCGAGTTCGTGCTCGCGCAGCCGGTCGCGTTGCTACGGCAGAACGGCGAAGCAATAGCATTCGCCACTGTTATGACGACTGATCTCAGAGACGAGGTGACCCTCGGCTTGATGCGACTCAAGCCCGGCCCGACATCACGCGTCGCGATGGAGTATCTCTTTGTTCGTCTCATCCAGCATTTTCGCGAACAAGGCTACCGCACATTCAGCCTCGGCACGTTGCCGCTCTCTGGCTTTTCTGCGCACCGCCTGGCGCCGAGCTGGCATCGTTTGGCTCGTGTGATCCGGTCGCTCGGACGCCGTTACTACAATTTTCAAGGCCTGCGCACTTTCAAGGCAAAATTCGACCCGGCGTGGGAACCGCGCTATCTCGCGGCCTCGGGATGGTTCGGCCCCTATCTTGCGCTCATCGATATTGCTGCGCTGATCGGCGGGGGGGTGCGGGCTACCATCCGTCGCCCTACCGTAAATAATCGGCGCATTCGCAACATCGCCGCGGCCCTCTTTGCGATCGTTACCACCGCAACACTCGTACCTTGCCGACCGGCGTGGGCAATTGAAACTGGAAATCTCGGCGATGTGCGTCAGATCAATCCTGTCGGCGCGATGCGCGGCCTCGTCGTCTTGTTCTCAGATGCTAGCGGCTGGAACTCGGTAACGGATGATACCGCCGCAGCACTCGCGCGCGACGGCGCATTGGTCGTGGGCGTAGATCTGCCCGCATATCTCCAGCGGTTGCAACCTCTTGCAGGCCAAACATGTCATAACGTGGTGGGCGACATTGAGTCGATCAGTCGACAGATCCAGCGTGAGCGCGGCAGCACTTCATATCGGACGCCGATTGTGGCCGGCATCGGCGAGGGTGGTGCGCTGGCGGCAATCATTCTCGCACAAGCGCCCGCCGCGACTATCGCCGGTGCGGTGAGCTACGACCCGACCATCTCTGTGCGCTCCCGCATCGCTCTATGCTCAGCCACATCGGCGGAGCCGGGGGGCGGATTCGCCTATGGGCCGTGGCCGTCGCTCCCCGGCTTCTGGATGGTTGCGTTTCCGGCCAGTGGCGATACTCCCGGGCGTCAGCGCATCGCCGCGTTGAAGGCAGCTGGAACGCCAGTCAACGTTTCGAACGCCGCTGGCGGCGCTGCAGAAACACTCGGGGCGCTGTTGCACCCGTTCCTCGCGCCGATCGCGCCCACGGCGGGTATTGCCAACCTCCCTCTTGTCGAACTGCCTGCGGAGCCTCGCGGACCTCTCCTGGCGATCGTTCTCTCCGGCGACGGCGGTTGGCGCGATGTCGACAGAGCCATCGCGCAGAAGCTGCAGTCAGACGGCGTATCTGTCGTCGGCTGGGACAGCTTGCGCTACTTCTGGAGTAAGAAATCGCCAGAGCAGACGGCTCGCGACCTCGGTGCCGTGATCGATACGTACACATCACGTTGGGGTGCGTCCAAGATTGCGCTCATCGGCTATTCCTTCGGTGCCGACGTTCTACCCTTCGCCTATGATCATCTATCGCCTGATGCAAAGGTTCGCGTCGTTCAGCTGTCACTCCTGGGATTCGCCCCAGCGGCCAATTTCGAAATCACTGTCTCCGGCTGGCTTGGCGCGGCCCCTGACAAGGACGCGCTGCCAACCGAGCCAGCGCTCGTGCCGATCGACATGACGATGGTTCAATGTTTCTACGGCGCCAACGAAGACGACAGCGCATGCCCGCTCCTCACGGGAAAGGCAGAAGTCATTCGCGTCCCTGGCGGCCACCATTTTGACAATGATTATGGCGCGCTGGCCAGACGCATTCTCGACGGATTTCGTCGGCGCGGCGGCTAGGCCCATTTGGCCGAGGATAATTCGATCGGGGCGGTCGATGCTGACAAGTTCATAGCCGTCAGCCGCTCCGCCGGTCAGGTCGATTTGGCCTCCCTTTCGAGGCGCCGGCTGTAGCGTGACATGGCAAAGGAGAAGACAAAATAAATCAGGGCCACGAACAGGTAGACCTCGACGCTGAACGATTGCCAGGCGGGATCCACGATCGCGGTCTTCGCCGTCGTCAGCAGGTCGAAGATGCCGATGATCAGGACCAGGCTGGTATCCTTGAAGAACGCGAGGAACGTGTTCACCAATGGCGGTATGACGTGCCGGATCGCCTGCGGCAGAATGACCAGCCCGTTCTTCCGCCAATACGACAGGCCGAGCGCGTCGGCCGCTTCGTGCTGACCGCTGGGAACCGCTTGCAAGCCGCCGCGAATGACTTCCGCCAGATAGGCCCCGGCATAGAGCACGAAGGCAACCTGCGCCCGCAGCAGTTTGTCGATGTTGAAGCCATCGGGCAAGAACAGCGGAAACATGACGCTCGACATGAACAGCAGGCTGACCAGCGGCACGCCACGGATGAGTTCGACATAGAGCACGCAAAGCGACCGGATCGCGGGCAGCCTTGAACGGCGGCCGAGCGCGACGACAATCCCGAGCGGAAAACCGAAGGCCAGCCCGAATGTCGCAAGGATCAGCGTCACCGGCAGCCCGCCCCAGCGATCCTGGGACACGTAAGTCAGCCCGAAGACGCCGCCCCACATCAGCAGGCCAATCACGACGAGTGCCGTAGCCCACGCCAGCACAAGCTTCTTGCGCCACCAGCTGCGGCGGCTCGATACGAGGAAGAGTGCGATGAAGGTCAGCACCGCAAGCGCGGGGCGCCATTGCTGATCGAAGGGATAGGTGCCGAACAGGATGAAGCGATACTTTTCGGGGATGACGGCCCAGCAGGCGCCAAGCCCGCGGACGGCCCGGCAGGCGCCGGTCTGATCGCCGGGAACCGTCCAGATCGCGTTCCAGAAGCCCCACTGCACGAAGCTCACGCACGCCTTCGCGAGCAGGAAGATCAGCAGCAGGGAGATGACCGTCGAGGGTATCGAGGGAAACAGATTGGCGCGCAGCCAACCGATCGCGCGGCCGCTTCCGGTCCTGTGCAATCGCGACCGGCCGGAGGGAAGCGTATCTTGGCGCGCACCCGTCAGCGACGTCATCGATCAGCGCTCCGACAGCGCGATGTGCGCATTGTACCAGTTCATGAACAGGCTGATGCCGAGGCTGATCGTCAGGAACACCCCCATGATCAACGCGATCGATTCGATGGCCTGGCCGGTCTGGTTCAGCGTCGTATTGGCGATCGACACGATGTCCTGGTAACCGACCGCGACGGCCAGCGACGAATTCTTGGTCAGGTTCAGATACTGGCTGGTCATCGGCGGTATGATGACGCGAAGTGCCTGCGGCATGACGATGTGCTGAAGGACGAAACCACGGCGCAGACCGAGCGCCATGGCGGCATCCCATTGCCCCCTCGGAACGGCCTGGATGCCGCTCCGCACGATCTCGGCGATGAAGGCCGAGGTATAGGTGACGAGCGCGACCAGCAGTGCGAAATACTCCGGCGACAGCGTCAATCCGCCGACAAAGTTGAAGCCACGCAACTCGGGCATCGCGATGGTCCAGGATACGCCCAGTCCCCACGACACCAGCGCTGGCAGTCCGACCGTCAGAAAGAGCGCGTAAGGCCAGAGTGAACGCGGCGTCCCATCGAGCAGCTGCCGCGCCACAAATCGCCGGTGCAGCGCGTACGACGCGATCAGTCCGAGCGCGGCGGTACCGATCACCCAGAGATTCCCCGCCTCGATCGGTATCGAGGGCAGCATCAGACCGCGGTTCGACAAAAATACGCCGCCGATCGGCATCCATGCGGCGCGGGCCGCTGGAAGCCCCTGCATCAGCACGTACCAGAACAGAAGCTGGAGCAACAGTGGAATATCACGCAGCACTTCGACATAGACCGCCGCCAGGCGGGACAGCAGCCAATTCGACGACAGCCGCGCGATGCCGATCAGCGTTCCGAGCACCGTCGCGAGCACAATGCCGATCATTGCAATACGAAGCGTGTTGACGACGCCGACGATGAATGCGCGCAGATAGGTGTTCTGGGGGCTGTAGGCGATCCAGGCGTCGGCAATCGGCATGCCGGCCTCGCGGCCCAGAAAGGCAAAGCCGGTCGAGATGCGGCGCACCGATAGATTGTGAACCGCGTTGGACCAGAGCCAGAACATCACGGCGATCGCAAGACCCACCACCACGACCTGCCAGAAATATCCGGCGACGCGCTCGTTGCGCAGCGAGAAGCGCGACGGCTTGCGGCGAACGGATCCGGACGTGGCGGTCGTCACAGCACAAGGATCCTTCTGTCAGCAGCGATCTTCGGCCATGCGCTCAGGGGCGGCACGTTTCATATGTTGCACAAAATCGACATTTATGCAACGTATGTTTCATGACTCAGCCGCATCCGAAACCTTCGCCGCTCAATGAACTCTGCAACGCCCTGCCCTCGCTGCCGATGCGGCTGCGGGAAGTCGGGCGCTTCGTTGCCGCCAACGATTACGACGCCACCACGCGTTCGATGCGCGAACTGGCCGCCGTGGCGGGTGCCGATCCCGCTTCCTTCACCCGGCTCGCGCAGGCGCTGGGTTATTCGGGGTGGGATGAACTCCGCGCCGCCCTTACCGAGGCGCGCCGGCCCGCGCAGCCCTCTCCGTTCTCGGGCCGAACCAAGGGACGGCGCCACGGCCCCGATTCCGATGTCTCGCTGGTCGCCGACAAGCTCGAAGCCGAAGCGGCTGGCCTTGTCCGCATTTCCTCAGGCAGCGTGGCAGCGGCTGCCAAGACCCTGTGTACGGCGCAGCGGATCTGGATCGCCGGCTTTCGAAGCTGCCGCAGCGTGGCGGAACTGCTCAATTACCAGCTTCGCCTGTTTCGGCCCGAAGCGGTGCAGCTGGTTGGCGGGTCGGGTCCGGAGGATCTCGACCTCGGGGCATTTGGTGCCGGCGACGCCGTGATCGTCGTCGGCTTTGCGCCCTATTCGACCGCAAGCGTACTGTCGGCGCGCGCGGCGCATCGTTCCGGCGCGGCGCTGATTGCGATCGCTGACACGATCGCCGCACCCATGGCGGAGGGCGCCGATCATCTGCTCCTGTTCGAGGCGGCCGCCTCACCCGGTTTCTTTCCGAGCCTGACCGGTGCGATTGCGATCGCGCAGTCGCTTGCCGCTGTCACATTTGCGCTCGGCGGCGCGGGCGCGAAACGCCGCCTCAAGGAAACCGAAGCTCGCCTCGCGGCGATGTCGCAATACGTTGCCGAGAAAGGTTGAATGGGATGGGCGCCAGACACAGCCGCGTGCTGCATCGAAGCCTGCGCGAAACGCCTCCCCTGGCGGTCGGTGGCGAAGGCGTGTGGCTCGTTGCCGAGGATGGCCGCCGGATTCTCGACGGTTCCGGCGGCGCCGCCGTTTCCTGTCTCGGACATCAACATCCGCGCGTGATCGAGGCTATTTCCAGACAGGCGTCGAAACTCGCTTATGCCCATACCGGCTTCTTCTCGTCGGAGCCGGCCGAGGCGCTGGCCGATCTGCTCGTCGGCGATGAGCCCGGCGGCCTCGGCTACGCCTACCTGGTCAGCGGCGGATCGGAAGCGATCGAAGCCAGCATCAAGCTGGCGTGGCAATATTTCATCGAAAGCGGCCAGCCGCAACGCCAGCGTTTCATCGCCCGCCGGCAGAGCTACCATGGCAATACCCTGGGCGCGCTGGCCGCGGGCGGCAACGCCTGGCGCCGCGAACCGTATGCGCCCTTGCTGTCGGCCGCCTTCAGCCATGTGACCCCTGCATTTGCGTATCACGAAAGGCGGGACGATGAATCCGAAGCCGGGTTTACGGCGCGGCTGGCTGCCGAACTCGAGGCTGAGTTCCGGCGCCTCGGCCCCGACACGGTGGCCGCTTTCATTGCCGAGCCCGTGGTCGGAGCTACCGCCGGCTGCGTGCCGCCGCCCGAAGGCTACTTCAGGGCGGTGCGCGAGATCTGCGACCGCCATGGCGCCCTGCTCATCCTCGACGAGGTGATGTGCGGCATGGGCCGCACCGGCACGCTTCACGCCTGGGAACAGGAGGGCATTGCGCCCGACATCCAGGCTATCGCCAAGGGACTTGGCGGCGGCTACCAGCCGATCGGCGCGATGCTCGCAAGCGCCGACATCATCGACACGATCCGGCGGGGTTCGGGATCCTTCCAGCACGGGCATACTTATCTCGCCCACCCGATCGCCTGCGCGGCGGCCCTCGAGGTGCAGCGGATCATCAGCGAGGAAAAACTGCTCGAACGGGTCACGGATCTCGGCCGCCATCTCGAGCGTCGCCTGACCGAGCGCTTCGGCAATCACCGGCATGTCGGCGATATCCGCGGGCGCGGCCTGTTCCAGGCCATCGAACTGGTCGCCGACCGCGGCAGCCGCGCGCCCTTCGATCCCGGCCTCAAACTCAACCAGCGGATCAAGGCCGCCGCGTTCGAAGGTGGCCTCGCCTGTTATCCAGCCGGCGGGACGATGGATGGCCGCAGCGGCGACCATGTCATGCTCGCACCGCCCTACATCGCGACACCAGATGACATCGACATGATCGTCGACAGGCTCGGCTCTGCCGTAGACGGCGCATTGAAGACCATTGGTCATTAGGAGGAGCAGCAGAAATGAAGAGAATCGTCATTGCTATGGGATTGCTTGCTGCCTGGATTTCGGGGGCAGCCGCCGGAACGCTCGACACGGTCAAGCAGCGCGGCACGCTGGTGTGCGGCGTCAGTGCCGGCTTTGCCGGATTCTCCGCGCCAGACTCCCAGGGCGACTACAGGGGACTCGACGTCGATTACTGTCGCGCGTTAGCGGCAGGGGTTCTCGGCGACGCCACCAAGGTGCGCTACGTCTCACTCACGGCCCAGAACCGGTTCACCGCCTTGCAGTCGGGCGAGATCGACGTGCTCTACCGAAATTCCACGCAAACCTATCTGCGAGGGGTAACCCTCGGCCTGCGACAGGGACCGGTCAATTTCTATGACGGCCAGGGCTTTGTGGTCCGGCGAGATAGCGGCGTGAAGGATATCAAGGGATTGAATGGCGCCACCGTCTGCGTCGCACAAGGAACAACCCATGAGGTGACGCTCGGCGACTACGGTCGGGCCAACGGCATCGAGTGGAAGCCGCTGGTATTCGATCGCGTCGATACCATGTACCAGGCATTCTTCGGCGGTCGCTGCGACGCTATGACTCAAGACGCCTCGGCGCTGGCCGGCGCGGTTGCGACCGCTGCGCCGAACGCTGCCGATTACGTCGTCCTGCCGCAGACAATCAGCAAGGAGCCGCTCGGACCGTTCACGCGCAATGGTGACGAGATATGGACCGACATTATTGCGTGGCTTCACTACGGCCTGGTCGAGGCAGAGGAACTCGGCGTAACCTCAGCCAATGTGGACGAAATGGCAAAATCCAGCAATGTGCCGGCCATCCAGCGTCTGCTCGGCAGCTCTGGAGACCTCGGATCGCGCCTTGGTCTCGACAACAAGTGGATGGTGCAGGCCATAAAGGCGAGCGGTAACTACGCGGAGATCTTCGAGCGCAATGTGGGCCAGGCGAGCCCGTTGAAGCTCGAGCGCGGCCTGAACGCGACCTGGAGCAAGGGCGGCTTGATGTACGCGATCCCCTTCAAGTGAGCGGCCAGGAGCACCTCGAAGAACTCACTGTGAGTGTATGCTTTCCGCCTTGCCACCGAACTCGGACATCACCTGATGCAGATATGGCGTGACCAAACGCCTTTACAATTTGATGCATTGTCCTGAGCCGTTGGTAACACCCCGCGTGTAGCGTGCGGCCATTTAAGGGCCCACGCATGTATGTCGTAAATAATTCCGCCCGCGCATTATTGATTGCGCTGATCCCGGTTGCGATGGTGCATGCCGTGCTGACGGCCATGGCATTGCTCGCGGCCCAGGCCAACCAGCCAAACGACCTTCCGACCCCCCGACCAGGCCCTGATGCTGTACATGACGCGCCTCGCGGCTGACGGTGCCTTGCTGTTTGTCGGACACTGCATGTTGCGGCAACGCGCTATCTCCAGCCGGATTGCCTATACGCTGATGGGCGGCGCCATGGCCGCGGCCGGCTATGCGATCGCAATCCGCAACAGCCTATTCGCGCCCGGCGTCGGCATTCTGCTGACCATCGGTCTGCTGCCGACTATTGCGGGAATGATCGCCGGCT
Source organism: uncultured Alphaproteobacteria bacterium (assembly GCA_963761895.1). Taxonomy (GTDB): domain Bacteria; phylum Pseudomonadota; class Alphaproteobacteria; order Rhizobiales; family Xanthobacteraceae; genus Bradyrhizobium. The sequence continues at coordinate 1,342,173 of CAVXIL010000003.1, read as the reverse complement.
TTCTCTATGGCCAGTTTGCGGGCCTTGCTCCGGCGAGGCGCTTTCCGCCATTATCGGACGAGGGCCTTGCCATGTCGCTGGCATTCGAGGGCCCGACACGCGTTCGCACTTCAGTGGCAGCGGTCGTGATTGCCGCCATGATGCCGGTCGTGTTGACGACGATTCTGTCCATCTCCCTGGCGTCGCTGTTGCCCGGCTTCGTGAACTATATGAGTTCCGGTTCAAATCCCGTCATCGCCGCGGCGCTCCCGGCGCAGCTGTTTCTGACCTTCCTGGTTGCGAGCATCTTGCCGTCGGCGATCTTCGTGCTCTGCATGCATCACATTGCGCGGGCGCTCCGCCGTCATCGCGCATTGGCGTATGCCGCGATCGGTGGCCTGATGGCCGCACTTTGCGCTTATCTGCTATCGTCAATGGTGCCGCTCGTGCCGGCGTCGCTCCTGATGATTGTCGCCGCCGCTTACGGATCGATCATGGGCGCGCTTTACAGGCGTTTTGCCGCCCTCGAGCCGGTGCCCTTGCCGGAGGCCGTGATCGCAACTGACGCGAACTCACTGGTCGGCGCCGACCATCCGGCACGGCAGCAGCATCGCGTCATCCTCAGCAATTAGCGTGGCCCGCATGTCCCGGAAAGCACGGGACGCGGAGCATTATCCTCCGGGATGACTTGAAAGAGTGGCTGCAGGATATGCCAGCGATTGGTGGAAAAATGGCAGGATAAATGCAGCCGTGATCTGCGAGCCCCTGCTTTTACCGGGCTTCAGCGAATGCCGTCACGGATCATGTACCCCGCGCCGCGAATGGTATGAAGCAGCGGCCGCTCGAATCCCTTGTCGATCTTGGAGCGTAGCCTCGAAATATGCACATCGATGACATTGGTCTGCGGATCGAAGTGATAGTCCCAGACGTTTTCCAACAGCATGGTTCGCGTCACCACCTGCCCGGCATGCTTCATCAGATATTCCAGCAGCCGAAACTCGCGTGGTTGCAGCGTCAATTCATCCTTGCCGCGCGCCACCCGATGCGAAAGACGATCGAGTTCGAGATCGCCGACCCGATAGGTGGTTTCCTCGGCCGGGCCGCCATGGCGGCGCGACAGCACTTCGACCCGCGCAAGCAATTCGGCGAATGAATAGGGTTTTGGCAGGTAATCGTCACCGCCGGCACGCAAGCCCTTGATGCGGTCATCTACCTGTCCGAGCGCCGAGAGAATCAACACCGGCGTGCGGTTTCCCTTCTCGCGCAAGCTGCCGATCAGCGACAAGCCGTCGCGTTTCGGCAGCATCCGGTCGACCACGAGCACGTCGTAGTCGCCGCTATCGGCCAGCGCCAACCCTTCCTCGCCATCGCCGGCGAGATCGGCGACGTAACCGACTTCGCGGAACGCCTTCACCAGATAGTCGGCGGACTCGCGGTCGTCTTCGATGATCAAAAGGCGCATTTGGGGGTCGGTTGCGGTCAAGTGGGTCAGCCTTCTGTCACCATGGCGCGGTCGGCATCCCTATGCAAGACGACCTGTCACCTCTCGATTAAGAGGAAAAGCGGGCGGTGAAGCTGGGGGGACCTCACCGCCCTTTGACCTTCCGACGGAGGGGGGCGTATTCCACCGGAAGGTAACTAAAGGGAGCGGGCTTTTGGCCCGCCCCCCGGAAAGAGCCGTCGGCGGGGGCGACTAATGCCGGCGACACCCTCCATCTCGTAAGGGCTCGATGCGTTAGCCTTTCGCCAGGGGCACCGCGACGAACCGCGACGACCCACCGCTCTTGACCCGCATCAGAACGCTATTCTTGTTGTCGGTACGCGCGGCGTTGATTGCTTCGCGCACGTCTCCGGCATTGGTGACGCTCTTTCCCGCGACTTCGAGAATGACGTCGCCTTCCTTGAAGCCGCGATCTGCCGCCGCACTGTTCGGATCGACCTCGGTCACCACGACACCGTCCTTGCCGGCGCCGGCAACGCTGTTGGCGGGCGCGAGCGTCAGACCGAGCTTCGGCACATCGGTACCGCGGCTCGCGCTGCCCTTGCCGCCGTTGTCATCGGTGTCGGCCTTGGCCTCCACCGTGTTCGGCAACTGGCCGAGCGTGAGGTTGACCACCTTGTCCTGGCCCTTATGCAGCACGTCGAGCTTGACCGCACTGCCCGGCGCTAGACCGCCGATGGTGCGGGCGAGTTCGCGGGCATCCTTGACCGTCTCGCCGTTGACCGCGGTGATCACGTCGCCGGATTCGATGCCGGCCTTGGCCGCCGGGCCGTTGGCCTGCGGTTCCGCAACCAGTGCGCCTTCCGCTTTCTTCAGGCCGAGGCTGTCGGCGATGTCAGCCGTAACCGGCTGAATCTGGACGCCGATCCAGCCGCGGCTGACCGATCCCTTGTCCTTCAGTTGGGCAATCACGGTCTTCACGGTCGAGGCCGGGATCGAGAACGCGATGCCGACGCTGCCGCCGGACGGCGAATAAATCGCGGTGTTGACGCCCATCACTTCACCTTCGGTGTTGAAGGCGGGGCCACCGGAGTTGCCCTTGTTCACGGGCGCGTCGATCTGGATGAAATCGTCGTAGGGGCCGTTGCCGATGTCGCGGCCGCGGGCCGAGACGATGCCGGCCGTGACGGTGCCCCCGAGGCCGAACGGATTGCCGACCGCGAGCACCCAGTCACCGATCCGGGGTTTGCCGTCCGAAAGCTTGGCGAACGGGAAGTTGGAGCCGCCCTCGACCTTGATCAGTGCCAGATCGGTGCGCGCGTCGGTGCCGATCACCTTCGCCTTGTAGATCTTGCCGTCGTCGGTCGTGACTTCGACCTTGTCGGCGCCGTCGACCACGTGATTGTTGGTGACGGCGTAGCCGTCGGCGGAAATGAAGAAGCCGGAGCCCTGACCGGTCACCGCGCCATGCCCGTGGGGCAAGCCGCGCATGCCCGGGGGCAAGCCATCCGGCCCGCCGAAGCGGCGGAAGAAGCGCTCCATCGGCGAGCCCGGCTGGAACGGCGAATCATCGTTGCTGCCGCTATCGTCCTTGGCGACCTTCTCGTTGATGTTGACCTTGACCGAAATCACCGATGGTTTCACGCGCTCGACGATGTCGGCAAAGCCGACGGGTTGCGCGACTTTGCGGACTTCATTGTTGACCTGCGCATGGGCGGGGCTGCTGAAGATGTTCGCCGGGCCAGTCGACGGGCTGAAGCCGTAGACAGCAACCCCCAGACCGGCCACGACCGAGGCCATCAGTGCAAGTTTGCGCGCCGAAAACAGCGAACGGCGCGGCGCCTGGGATGACGGAAGTGACGAAAGATCGGTGGGACGTTCGGTCATTTAAAGGTCTCCAGGGACTGAATTTAACGGTGGACTGAATTTAACGGTGCCGCGGGCAAGCACCTGACGGACCCTGAAGATGGGGATTCCCGCCTTACGGCGCGCTGGCGGCGGAATTAAACTTTTGTAATAAAGCCGTGAACCAATGCGGCAGTTTATCGCAGGGTGAAAACGATAATGGGGCTAGGCCGATTTATCCGGCACCGGTTCCGCAGCGATCCAACTGTTCCAAACGCGCTTCTTCTTCCGCGCTGAGTTTCAGCAACGACTGATCTTCTTTTGAACCGCTTCCCGAGCGCCGCCGGCTGTGCACCCATAACGCCAATCCGCCGCCGGCCAGTGCCAATGGCGGCAACAACCACAGCAACAAGGTATGCGGTTCGAGGCGGGGCTTCAGCAGCACGAATTCGCCATAGCGCGCCACCAGGAAATCGATCACCTGGGCGTCGCTGTCGCCGGCCGCTATCCGCTCGCGTACCAGCAGCCGCAAATCCCGCGCCAGCGGCGCTTCGGAATCGTCGATCGACTGGTTCTGGCACACCATGCAGCGCAGTTCGCGCGACAAATCCCGCGCCCGCGCTTCCTTTGCCGGATCGGACATGATCTCGTCGGGCTGCACGGCGTAAGCAGCCGGCGCTCCCACGATCATGGCCAAGGCAAACACGCAACCGAGAATTCGCTTCAATTGATCACTCCGCCGCCTGCAAGCCGCGCAGCACCCTGGCGGCCTTCGGCGCACCGACCCGCAGCCGCCGATCCGACAGCGACAGCATGCCGCCCAACGCCATCAGCACCGGGCCGAACCAGATCAGCAATACCATCGGCTTGTGGTAGATTCGCACCGCGATCGCGCCGTCGGCGGCGGTATCGCCAAGCGAGATATAGAGCTGGCTTGCGCCGCGCGTCAGCAGCGCGGCTTCGGTCGTCGTCGATCCCCGCGTGGTAAAATTGCGCTTCGAAGGCGTCATGGTGCTGAGCCGCTTGCCATCCAGACTGACCGTGAACTGCGCCGCCATCTCGCGAAAATTCGGTCCCTGCCGCTGCGTCACGCCGTCGAGCTTCAACGCGTAGCCGGCGATCTTTGCGACGTCATCGGGCCTCATCGATCCGATATACTCGCTGTTCCATGTGGTTTCGCAGACGATCCCGATCAATGCCACGCCGACGCCGGCATGCGCGAACACCGTTCCCCAAGTCGAGCGCGGCAACCCGCGCGCGCGCCGCACCGCGGTAGCGAACGGCGTGCGGAACAGGCCGGTGCGCTCGGCAAGATCGCTCAACGCGCCTGCGATGACGAATACGGCGAGCCCGATGGCGAGCGGCGCCAGGGCGCTGCCGCCGCGCGTCCACGCCCACAGCACCGCGACCGCGATCAACGCCGCGACACCGGCGGCGGTCAGGCGTTGCGCGGCGGCCAGAAGATCGCCGCGCTTCCACGCCAGCAACGGCCCGAACGGCACCGCGATCATCAGCGGAACGAACAGCGGCGCGAAGGTGAGATTGAAAAATGGCGCGCCGACCGAAATCTTGTCGCCGGTCACGACTTCCAGCGCCAGCGGATACAGCGTTCCGATGAACACCGTCGCACAGGCGGTAGTGAGGAACAGGTTGTTGAGCACGAGCGCGCCTTCGCGCGAGATCGGCGCGAACAGGCCGCCCTGCTTCAGCGCCGAGGCCCGCCAGGCGTAGAGCGACAGACTGCCGCCGATGAAGATGCAGAGGATCAGCAGGATGAAGACGCCGCGGGTGGGATCGGTCGCGAACGCATGCACCGAGGTGAGCACGCCCGAGCGCACCAGGAAGGTGCCGAGCAGCGACAGCGAGAACGCCAGGATCGAAAGCAGGATGGTCCAGACCTTGAGCGCATTGCGCTTTTCCATCACCACCAGGGAATGCAGCAGCGCGGTGCCGGCCAGCCACGGCATCAGCGATGCATTCTCGACCGGATCCCAGAACCACCAGCCGCCCCAGCCGAGTTCGTAATAGGCCCAGTACGAGCCCATCGCGATGCCGAGGGTGAGGAATATCCACGCCACCAGCGTCCACGGCCGCACCCAGCGCGCCCATGCCGCATCGATCCGGCCCTCGATCAGGGCGGCGACGGCAAAGGAGAACGAAATCGAGAATCCGACATAGCCGAGATAAAGCATCGGCGGATGCACCGCGAGCCCGATGTCCTGCAGCACCGGATTGAGGTCGCGGCCCTCGATCGGCGGATTGGCGATGCGCAGGAAAGGGTTCGAGGTGATCAGGATGAAGAGGTAGAACGCGCTGGCGATCCAGGCCTGCACCGCCAGCACATGGGCGCGCAGCGACAGCGGCAGATTGTTGCCGAAGGCCGCAACGAGGCCGCCGAACAGCGCCAGGATCAACACCCACAACAGCATCGAGCCTTCATGATTGCCCCATACGCCGGTGATCTTGTAGATCATCGGTTTCAGCGAATGCGAATTCTCGAACACGTTGACGACGGAAAAATCCGACGTGACGTGCAAGGTGACGAGTGCCGCGAACGACGCCGCCACGAACAGCAACTGCGCCAGCGCGGTCGAGCGCGCGACATTCATCAAAGCGGGATCGCGCCAGCGCGCGCCAAGGATCGGCATGGTCGACTGGATCAGGGCGAGTGCCAGCGCGAGCACCAGCGCGTAATGTCCGGCTTCCGCGATCATCGTGACGCTCCCTGGGTGCCCACGGGTTTCGCGTTATAATCCGGCTTCGAGCCGTAATCGTCTTTCCAGTGCCCCTGTTTCTTCAGTGCGTCCGCGACATCCTTGGGCATGTAGGTCTCGTCGTGCTTGGCGAGCACGGTGTCGGCCTTGAACACGCCGGACGCGTCGAGCGCGCCTTCCGCGACCACGCCCTGCCCTTCGCGAAACAGATCCGGAAGAATTCCCGTGTAAGTGACGGGCAATGTCGCGCTGCCGTCGGAGACCTTGAAACTCACGGCGAGATGGTCGCCGCGCACCAGCGAACCCTTTTCGCACAAGGCCGCCGAGCCGAAAACGTTTACCGGGTGGAATATGCTTCTCGGCCACCATAACCGGCGTCGAAAAAAACACGATCGAATCGCGCAACGCGTTCAACACCAGCGCCGCCGCGATCGCAAGCACCGCAAGCGAGCCGCCGATCATCGTCAATCGCCGCTGCTTGCGCGTCATGCGGGCCCTTTATCCGAAACCCGCTTAACCCTTTTTGGCATCATGCTCATCCATCGAGCCCGAGATTTTTCAGGCCCTCATTTAGTTGTCGCAGCCGCTCGGCGTCCTTGGCAACGGCCTGACGGGCGTCGGCGAGCGCGCTCTTCACCTTGTCGCGATCGCCCAGTACCATATAGGCCCTGACCAGCCGCAACCATCCCTCGACATCGTCACCGTTTTGCTTCAATCGGGCAGCGAGACGGTCCACCATGCCATGGATCATCGCACCGCGATCGGCCTCATTCATGTCTTTCGCCGCGGCCATCGCGTCATCCGGCAGCGCCGGAGCGGTGGAACCACCGACCCGCGCCAACGCAGCCTGAACCAGCGGACGCCACGGCGCATCGGCTGGCGCCTTTGCGAGCATCGTACGCCAGATCGACGCCGCTTCCGCGGCGCGGCCGTCCTGCTCGGCGGCAAGGCCGAGGAAATAGCTCGCCTTGACCTCATCCGCGTTCTGCGCGATGGCGCGCTCGAATTCGGCCTTGGCCTCCGATGTGATGACGCCCCCGGCCGCGGCCGCAATGGCTTCGCCGAGATCGGCCCGGCGCTCGGCGCTGTCGCCGTTATAGGTAATCGAATTGTGATAGGCCAGGACGGCTTCATCATAGCGGCCCAGTCTCGCCAGTACCGGCGCAAGCACGTTCCAGCCACGGCCATCGGTTGGATTTTTCTCCAGGTGCGCCTGAACCTGCGCCACCAGATTGTCAAGTGGCTGGCTGACGTCGGGGGCGCGGCTGCGTTGTGCCAACGGAAAATCGCCGAGCTGCGGCGAGCCGAGCGGGAGGTAAAAAGCAGCTGCCACGACCGGAAGTCCGACCAGCGCTATGACCGCCGCCCAACGCCGCAACCTGATGTTCGATACGGTGGGCGGATCGCGCTGACTGTCCGCCGCGGCCAGCAGACGGCGGCTGATCTCGACGCGCGCGGCCTCCGCATCGGAACGGCCGATCAGCCCTGCGGCAAGGTCGCGATCGATCTCGTAAAGTTGATCCCGGTAGACGACCGCTTCGCTGGCGTCGTTTTGCGATCGTACGCCACGGCCCAGCGGCCAGAGCACGGCAAAGATCGCCGCGACCGTCATCAGCGCGAACACAAACCACAACGTCATCGAGCAGGTCCAGACCGGACGGCACCCAGGCGGGGCGCCGATGCGCCGCTTTACACCACCGGCGGCAAGCCCCGCAATTGACATTTCCGAAGTTGCCCGTGGAGCGAAAGAGCTGTAAATCCGGAGAAAGTCGGGTGTCAGCTGACGTAAAACTCGACACTTTGCGCGGCATAGTCGCCGTGCCCGTTGAGCGCTTTGAGGAAATAGGTCCCGGGTTTGACGAACTCGGGAAGCCTGATCCTCAGCGAGCCGCTGGGAACCGGGGACGCAATCGTGGTGACCGGATCGGACAGCTGTTCCCCGCTGGTCTTGTCGACGAGTACGACCTTCGCCTTGACCATCAGGTTTCGATAGGTCGCCGAGATGACGCGATTCTCAAGTTCGATAAAGTTGATGATTGCATTCATGCCCAAATAGGTACGTTCCCGCGCCGATGGCGTCAACTGAAAATTACAATCGGAGCTTGTGTCGATTCTTTAACTGGCGCGCGATGGCTTGCGCTCGCCGGTCACGGCATTTTCAGCCGCCCTGCTCATCAGCGACGCATAATCGTGGCCGAACAATACGTCACAGAAACGGATTGCCGCCGCGACCTGCATCTGCCGGTAGGCTCGCGTCCTGGCATCGCCACCGCGCAGCGATTGTACCAGCGCCTCGGTGGAGTGCTCGACATATTGTTGCAGGTCAGAATAGGTCCGCAGCGTGACCTCGTTGATCGCAAGTTCGCTGGCATAGGTTCGGCACACCGCGACGAAATCGATCAATGCGGTGGTTTCATCGACCTCGCTGCTGTCGACCTTGGCGCCGGCGGGAATATCCTTGTCGGCACGCTGGCGCAGGATCCGCCGGACACGGCCGGGCACGCTGTCGATTTCCGATTGCAAAGTGTTGGAAATATCGGCCCGGATCGATGCCAGTTGCCTGCCCCACGCGGAATCGTTGCGCAGATCGAGTTCGGTCCGCAAGCCCCGCACGCCGTCATGGAGGGTCTTGAGTTGCTCGGCGACGTTCTCGAAAATGGCCGCGCTTGATGTCCGACCGCAGGCTGGCCGCCAGGCACGACAGATCGTGCAGCGCGATGGTGACGGCAATGCCGTAGGGCGTGGCGGCGACACGGATTTCGTCGTCGGACGCAGCCATCTTGATGGCGAGGCGGATGATTTGCCAAGGCGCGGTCAGCCGCTGCATCACCAGCGACAGCGCGAACGGCAGCAGTTGCGGCGTCTGCAGGGAGGGTACGTTGAGCGAGACGCTGACCGATCCGATCTGCGCATCCGCGAATACCCGCAGGTAGCTTGGAAGCCGGCCAGCTGAAGGTATCCAGCGCCTCGCGCGCCTGCAAAACCGATCCGATCGGCAGCAGATCCTCGATCACATCGCGGTGGGCCGACGCGGGCCAGCGCGCGCTGCTTTTCGCCGCCGAACACCGGTGTGGCGATCTTGCAAGATCGCATCCGCCGCCGCAAACTGGAACTTGCGGACCACCTCTTCGAGGGCGGATGTCGTTCCGGTCTGCCCGCATCCCGGCCAGCGCCGCTTCGAATTCGCGCGCCTGGTCCGGCGCGCCGTCGCGGAGCAGCCATTGCCACACCGACAGCAGCGAGGCGCGGCGGATCTGGCCCGGCCGTACCGCGAGATTGCCTTCGACGAGAAACGGCTCAAGCGGACGAAACAGCAGCCGCGCCGGATCGTCGGTTCGCGGCCGGGCTTCTTCATCCGTGCTGCGCACGACCTTGCGCAATTGTTCGAGCACGAAGGTGGCGACTGTAGTGTCCTCGCCGCGTTCGATGGCGCGCTCGAACTCCCGCATCAGCAGCGCCTGCGACTGCGGCGGAAGCTGCGCGAGATAATCTCTCAGCCGCTCGGTCGATGTCTGGCTCATGCGTCCGGTATGCACGTTGGTTTGGCGCGGACGGCAAAACCCGTCCACTGGTCATCATAAAGGCGCCGGCGTTAAGAAGTCGTTTAGGAATAACGGAACTGGTGTGGACGGTACCAGTTTCCCGGCGGGGTAACCCCGGGGGCGACCGGAGGGTCACATCCCAGGCAGCAGCAGTTCCGCCCGCAAGCCCCCGATCGGCGCGTTGCCGAGCGAAAGGCTGCCGCCGTAGAGCGCCGCAAGATCGACCACGATCGACAACCCCAGGCCGGAACCCGGCTTGGACTCGTCCAGCCGCTGGCCGCGGCGCGACGACCTGCGCGCGCTCGGCCGCCGACAGCCCGCGCCCGTCGTCGTCGACGATGATCCGCAGCATCGGGGCTGGCGCCGGGCGCCACCGGCCGTTCCACCAGTCACCTCGATGAAGACCTGCGAGGCCGCCCATTTGCAGGCGTTGTCGACGAGGTTGCCGGCCATCTCCTCGAGGTCCTGCCGCTCGCCGCGAAACTTCGCCTGTGCGTCGGCCTTGACCTCGATGACGATGCCGCGGTCGCGATGGATCTTCTCCATGGTGCGGCGCAGCGCCTCGATCGCCGGCGCGACCTCGGTGACCGTGCCGATGATGGTGAGACGCGCGGCGATCCGCGCGCGCTCCAGATGATGCGCGACCTGGTCACGCATCACGTCGGCCTGCTCGAGAACCTTGTTCGCGAACGGATCGGCGGCGTGCGCTGCCGCCTCGTTGACGATGACCGACAGCGGCGTCTTGATGGCGTGGGCGAGATTGCCGACATGGGTCCGGGCGCGCTCGACGATTTCGCGGTTGGCGTCGATCAGCGCGTTGGTCTCGCGCGCCAGCGGCGCGATCTCGACCGGAAATTCGCCCTCCAGCCGTTCGGCGCGGCCGGAGCGGATATCGGCGATCGAATTCCGAGATGCGCTTCAGCGGCGCGAGGCCGAAGCGGACCTGGAAGATCGTGGTCAGCACCAGCACGATCGACAGCGCGGCAAAGGTGCCGCCGAGGTAATAGTCGAAGCTGCGCGTCTCGTCGAAAATCTCGGTGGCGTCGCCGGCCACGCTGACCAGATACTTGCCGTCGGCGCCGAGATCGATCGGCCGTTCCACCATCCGCAGGTTCTGGCCCTCGGGACCATCGACATAGCCGAGACGGATGCCGGCCGCGGTCAAGTCGGCACCTTGATCTTCGAGCTTCGGCAGCTTCTTGTCCCACAGCGAGCGCGACGCGCGCACATCGGGCTTGTCGGAGTCGGTGCGGGTGATCTGCCAGTACCAGCCGGACAGCGGCAATTCGAACAGCGGTTCGCCCAGCGACTGGAATTGATGGTCGGGCGGCTCGTCGGGGGTTGCGACTTCCGCGATCAGGGTGCGCAGATAGAGGTTGAGACGGCGATCGAAGGCGCGCTCGGTAGCGTCGCGGTAGACCGACGACAGGACGATACCGGTGATGAGCAGGATCACCACCACCCATGCGGTGGCAGACAGGAACAGCCGGGTGGCGAGCGAGCTGCCGCGCATCAGAGCGTGATCCCGAAAAGCATACCCTCGCGCGAAGACCCGATCGATAGATCCCGGTTTTCAGACAAGCCCATGTCCGAACAAAAGCGCAAGATCGGCGCCTGATCAACACTCATGATCAGGCACCAACGAATGGTGATCAAACGCCTGGCGATGGCGGCGTCAGCAGATAGCCAAGCCCGCGCACGGTCTGGATGATGTCGACGTCCAGCTTCTTGCGGATGCGGCCGACGAACACTTCGATGGTATTGGAGTCGCGGTCGAAATCCTGGTCGTAGAGATGCTCGACCAGTTCGGTGCGCGACACCACGCGCCCGGTATGGTGCATGAGATAGGCCAGCAGCCGGTACTCGTGCGAGGTCATCTTGATCGGATTGCCGGACACGCTGACCCGGCCGGTGCGGGTATCCAGCGAGACCGGCCCGCAGGTCAGCTCAGACTGGGCGTGCCCGGTGGAGCGGCGCAGCAGCGCGCGGATCCGGGCCAGGATTTCCTCGAGATGAAAGGGCTTTGCGACATAATCGTCGGCGCCGGCATCGAAACCCTGCACCTTGTCGCTCCAGCGGTCGCGCGCGGTTAGGATCAGGACCGGCATCGCGCGCCCGTTGCGGCGCCACGACTCCAGCACCGAAATGCCGTCCATCTTCGGCAGGCCGATATCGAGCACGACCGCGTCGTAGGGTTCGCTGTCGCCGAGGAAGTGCCCCTCCTCGCCGTCGAACGCGCGATCGACCACATAGCCGGCATCGCTCAGCGCCGTCGTCAGCTGGCGGTTGAGATCCGGATCGTCTTCAACGACGAGCAGACGCACGCTGGTCTCCGCAAAATGTCCCGGCAAAATCGCCGCCAACCAAATGAGGCCCCGCGGCGTGAATGCCGAATGAACAGCAATCAATACGCATCATTACTTTTTCTTCACAACCGCCTTACCAATATTTGGGCGCTGCCCTGACCGGTGAGGCCACAAGCTCGCGCCGAGGCTGCAGTCAATAACCGAACGCTTAACACGCCGAATCGGATGCCCCAATAGGCCCTGCCGTGCGTCGATGATCTGGATATCACATCGCCCTCAGCGCCCCGCTGAACCTCAGTGCGCCAGGGCGCGCGCCTGCCTGTGCGGCGGGGTGCCGCACGGGCACCTCAGGTGCGAAAGAACACGAACCAGACGACGCCGAGGATCAGCACCGCGAGGCCGGTCGAGGCCGTGAGCAGGGCGAGCACCGACGGCCCGGGCTCGGCCTGGCGTGCTTCGGTCGGGGTTTCGATGATCTGATCATGCCGTCTGGTTGCCATGGTGCCTCGATTCTTTCGATAGTCGCAAAGGGCCTGTCGATCCCTGCGGCATCACGTGTCAATGCCAACGCATGATCCAAGATGATGTTCCGGTGGGGCCGGCCGGCGCCGCGCCCTGCCCCCAACTCGCAACCAAACAGCCCTGCCGCGGTTAACGCCGTTGCGAGATTCCCTGCCCCATCCGCTTGTAACCAGGTTCCCCGGTGGTATCCTTCCCGGTCGCCTGTTGCGTTTTCGGAGTATCCCATGGCCCCCCGCGCCAACTGGAAAGGCTTTTTGCGCCTTTCGCTCGTGACCTGCCCGGTCGCGCTGTATCCGGCAACGTCGGATACCGAAAAGGTCAGCTTCAACCAGATCAACCGCAAGACCGGCCACCGCATCAAATATGCCAAGGTCGACGCCGACACCGGCGAGGAAGTCGCCGCCGAAGACATCATGAAGGGCTACAAGGTCGACACCGATACCTATATCGAGGTCTCGAAGGACGAGCTTGACGACATCGCGCTGGAGTTGACACACACCATCGAGATCGACGAATTCGTGCCGAAGTCGGATATCGACAGCCGCTATTTGATCCGCCCCTATTACCTCGTGCCCGACGGCAAGGTCGGCCATGACGCCTTCGCGGTGATCCGCGAAACCATCCGCAGCATGAACAAGGTCGCGATCGGCCGCGTGGTGCTGACCAACCGCGAGCACATCGTCGCGCTGGAGCCGCTCGGCAAGGGCCTGATGGGAACGCTGCTGCGCTATCCCTACGAGGTGCGCAGCGAGAAGGAATATTTCGACGGCATCCAGGACGTGAAGGTCACCAAGGACATGCTGGATCTCGCCAAACACATCGTCGAGAAAAAATCCGGATCGTTCGAGCCCGAGCACGTTCGAGGATCACTACGAATCCGCGCTGATCGATCTGATCAACAAAAAGCGCAGCGGCTTGCCCACCGCGGCGAAGGCTGCGCCGAAATCAGGCGGCAACGTCATCAATCTGATGGACGCGCTGAAGCGCAGCCTCGCCAGCGAGAAGCAGTCGGCGCCTCCCGCCAAGGCCAAGGGCAAGAAGCCGCGCAAGGCCGCTGCCGGCCAGCGCGAGATGCTGCTGCCGATCAGCGGCAAGCGCGCCGCCCCCGAAGTAGCAAAGGTGCGGGAGCCGAAGAAGGCGGAGAAACCGGTTCGCGCGACCGCCCGATCGAAGAAGGCCGGATAGTGCGAGAGCCATCGCGGGCGCGCGCGATGAAACGGCGCACATGCGACGCCACGTCACGATCAGCGCAACGTCCAGCTTGAGATGCCATGGTCGACGCCGTTCGATGAGCCGATACGCTTGCGCCGCGGAGGCAACCTCAGCACGCTGCAGCACGCAGCCGACTACATCATGAAGCTGCCGGAAGACGAGCAGCACCAAACGCGCTGGCAGACTGCAGTCGAGAACCTGATCAATGCCGCCGAGAGCGGCGGCGGCTGGCTGATGTTTGCGCGGATCGGGGTGATGCGGGCGCTGAACGGGGATAAAGAGGGCCGGTAATTGGGGTCAGCAATGGCGCCTGGTGCCGACCTGCCGTTATTTCAGCGACGAATTCACCGAAGTGAATTTGGTGTTGAGCTGGGGCCCGATGCCCTGAACCGTAGCGATGATCGCGAACGCGATGCCGCAGGCGATCAGGCAATATTCGATCGCGGTGGCCCCGGCTTGATCGGTCAGGAATTTTGAAACCAGCTGCCGCACTCAAAACTCCTGTCGACGCCGCCCGGGATTCTCCCGCGCCACTGCACCGGGCGCAATCTAAATCGGACTGGTTGCAGGCGCATTGAGGAACAGGCTGAACAACCGGTTAAGGCCCGGATCGATCTTTGCGGGCTGCGGTGGCAACGGCGCATGTTTGCCAGATTGGCGTCCTGCGGAACGAACCGAATGCCAGCGCAGAAGCGGGAATTGCGAAAAATTACATCGGCATCGTCAGCGACAAGACCGAAGAACAGCGCGCCGTTGAGTCGCTCGCGAAATCCGATCGCCTGCTGAAGTATTACCTTCGTGGACTGAGCGCTGCCGTGCTGAACCGTGGCGACGACGCCAGATAGTTTTCTTCGCCTGTCTCTGGCTCCCTGCCCCGAATTCCCCGGCTTGCGGGAAGGCCGCCCACAGCGCCGACGGATCCTGCACCAAGCGGCGCCCGGCGTGGGCTCTGCGTGCGTGGAGGGCTGCTGATACGAGATACCAGAGCTTCCCAACCAAGGCAGCACACACGCTTTACCGATCGACGGATTCCTGTTCCAACTATCCTCAAAGGCCGAGCCCGACATCGGCCAGTCCTGGGAGGGAACGGCATGAAACTCGGCACCGCCATTGCGGAAATCATGAAGCGCGAGGGGATCGAGATTCTCTGCGGCTATCCGGTCAATCACCTGATTGAACACGCCGCCGACGCCGACATCCGCCCGATCATGGTACGGCAGGAGCGGATCGGGCTTCACATGGCCGACGCGATCTCGCGGGTCACCTCCGGACGCAGCATCGGCGCCTTCTGCATGCAGCACGGTCCTGGCGCGGAAAACGCCATGGGCGGGGTGGCGCAGTGTTTCGGCGAATCCGTCCCCGTGCTGGTGCTGCCGATGGGCTACGCGCGGCGGCTTGCAAATATCGAACCCAACTTCAATTCCAGCCAGGCGATGAAGGCGTTTGCGAAATCGGCCGAGCCGATCAACATCGCCGCCGAGGTCGGCAACATCTTCCGCCGCGCCTTCACGAAACTGAAGAACGGCCGCGGCGGGCCGGTGATCGTGGAGATCCCGGCCGACATGTGGAACGAGGAAGTCCCGGAGCCACTGAACTACACGCCGGTGCTGCGCACCCGCTACGGCGCCGACCCCATCCATGTGAAGGAAGCGGCGGCGCTGTTGATGTCAGCCAAGTGGCCGGTGATCTATGCCGGCCAGGGCGTGCATTACGCGCAGGCCTGGCCGCAGCTCCGGCGACTGGCTGAGCGGCTCGCCATCCCCGTCACCACCAGTCTCGGCGGCAAATCGGCGTTTCCTGAGACGCACCCGCTGTCGCTCGGCTCGGGCGGTCTTGCCGTGCCCCGCGCGGTGCCGAAATTCCTCAGCGAGGCCGACGTGATTTTCGGCATCGGCTGCTCGTTCACGGAAACCTCGTTCGGCATCGCCATGCCCAAGGGCAAGACCATCATCCATTCGACGCTCGACCCCGCGCATCTCAACAAGGATGTCGAGGCCAGGATCGGGCTGGTCGGCGACGCCGGGCTGGTGCTCGACGCGCTGCTGGAAGAGATCGAAAAGAGCTGTCACCGCAGATCGCGATGCGACGGCCGTTGCGGCCGAGATTGCCGCGTCGCACCGGGAATGGCTGGCAAAATGGATGCCGAAGCTGACCAGCAATGACGCGCCATTGAACCCCTATCGCGTGCTGTGGGACCTGCAGCACACTGTCGACATCAAGAACACCATCATCACCCATGACGCCGGCAGCCCGCGCGATCAGTTGTCGCCGTTCTGGAAGCCGGTCGAGCCGCTGTCCTATATCGGCTGGGGCAAGACCACCCAGCTCGGCTACGGACTTGGGCTGGCGATGGGCGCCAAGCTCGCAAAACCCGACAAACTCTGCATCAACGTCTGGGGCGATGCCGCGATCGGCTTTACCGGCATGGATTTCGAGACCGCGGTGCGCGAGCGCATTCCGATCATGTCGATCCTGTTGAACAATTTCAGCATGGCGATCGAGTTGAAGGTGATGCCGATGTCGACCGAGAAATACCGCTCGACCGATATTTCCGGCGACTATGCTGCCATGGCGCGCGCCTTCGGCGGCTATGGCGAGCGGGTGACGAAGCCTGAAGACATCATCCCCGCGATCCGGCGCGGCATTCAGAAAACCAAAGAAGGCATCCCGGTGCTGCTGGAATTCATCACGTCAAAGGAGACCGAGGTTTCCCGACCCGGCACCTGAGTTCGCCCGCGTTTTCAGCTTAACCGCGACGAAAGATGGCGCTGGCCGAGATGCGTCCGGTTGGGATAATGAGATAGTGTTCTATCGGAGTTGCCGGCCGGCCGATCAATTGTGCGCCGGACGGGTAGTTTTAATTGGGTGCGGGCTGCCAGGCACTGCCGAATGGATTTTATTTGAAATGACCGCGCTTCCCCCGGACGTGGCGGCCAATCTCGAGCGGGAGAATGCCCGGCTGCAAGCTGAGCTACGCGCCGCGCAGGATCGCCAGAACGCCAGCGCCGAGATCCTTGGCGCGATCGCCGACACGCCAGGCGATGCCGAGCAATCGTTGCGGCAGATCGCCGAGACCACCGCGCGGCTGTTCGGCGCTCCGAGCGTCACGGTTATGATCGCCGAAGGCGACCAATGGGGAAAAACGATCCGCGTCGGTGACGGCTCGAAACGCATCGGCTCGAATGTCTCGGCGGAGCAACTGCGGATTGGGGGCCCTAACCTCCCGGGCACGGTCGTGCACGACAACCGCCAGATTTACATTCCTGATCTCGACAATGTCGATGCCGCGATGGCCGATTGGCCCGGTCCGCCGCTCGCGCGCGCCGCGGGCGCTCACGTCGTTTCCGGCACGCCGCTGCGGCGTGCGGGTCGCGCGATCGGCGCTCTCATCGTCTTTCGCGACCGGCCCGTGCCTTTCACCGCTGAAGAACTCGCGCTCCAGCAAAGTTTCGCCGACCAGGCCGTCATCGCCATCGAGAACGCGCGGCTGTTCAACGAAACCCGGGAGGCGCTGGCCCGGCAGACTGCGACATCCGAGATTCTGCGCGTCATCAGTCAATCGCCGACCGACGTGCAGCCGGTATTCGACGCCATCGTGCTCACCGCCACGCGGCTGTTCCGCCGCGACATGGCGTTCATCCTGAATTGCGACGCCACCACCTACTGGCCTGTAGCCACGGCGGGGCCGGAGGGACTTCTTACTGTCCCCCATCTTGCGCGTGTGGCGATCGATACCGGCGCCAATTTCCCATCGCGCGTCATCGTCACCGGGAAGAACCTGCATTTGCCGGACTGGTCGGCGGTCGAACTGCCCGAATATGAGCGCATGGTCCACGAGACGTTAGGCATCAACTCGGCGCTCTACCTGCCGCTGCTGCGCGAGGGCAAATGCGTTGGCCTGCTGGGGGTCGCCGGAAAACGGGCCGGAATTTTCGGCGAGAGCGAAATCGCGCTGGCCGAATCCTTCCGCGACCAGGCCCTGATCGCGATCGAGAATACCCGGCTGTTCAACGAGACCAAGGAGGCGCTGGAGCGGCAGACCGCCACCGCCGATATCCTGAAGGTGATCGCCAGTTCGCCCTCGGACGTGCAGCCGGCGTTCGACGCCATTGCCACCAGCGCCAAAAGGCTGCTCGGCGGCTTTTCGGCCACCGTGGTGCGCTTCGTCGGCGATGTGCTTCACTTGGTGGCGCTCACACCGACGAATCCAGCAGCGGACGAAGCGCTACAGGCTTCGTTCCCGATGCCCCTCGCCAAGTTTTCGCCTTTTGAGCTGGTTCGCGGCGGTGAAACCGTGCAGTTCGCCGATACCGAGTTCTGAGGGTGTGCCAGCTGTGAACAGAGAGATGGCGCGGTTGCGCGGTTATCGCAGCATGGTGTTCACACCCCTGATGAGCAACGGAACACCTATCGGCATGATTAGCGTCACCCGTAAGGAGCGCGGCTCGTTTACCGCTCATTACGTTCAACTGCTCCAGACCTTTGCCGACCAGGCTGTCATCGCGATCGAGAATGTCCGCCTGTTCGATGAGGTGCAGGCGCGCACGGAAGACTTGCGTGAATCGCTGCAGCAGCAGACCGCAACCGCCGACGTGCTCAAGGTGATCAGCCGCTCGGCGTTCGATCTGCAGACCGTGTTCGACACCCTGATTTCCTCAGCCATCGAACTCAGCGGCGCCGTGAGCGGCACGATCTGCGTTCGCGACGGCGACGTCTTTCCTTACAGGGCCACGGTAGGTACAAGTCCGGAATTCGCTCAATTCCTCGCGGAGCATCCCGCATTTCCGGGCCGCCATTCGACGGCGGGGCGCGTTATCCTTTCGGGCGAGGTGGTGTGCATTCCCGACGTTCTGCACGACAGCGAATACAGGGTGCCGGTAGTCTCGTTCCAAATACCGACTGGTTCCAGCCTCGGCGTGCCTTTGTTGCGGAACGACAAGGTAGAGGGCGCCCTGGTGCTGGTGCGAGCCGAGCCCGGTGATTTTGACCAACGCCAGATCGAACTCGTCAAGACCTTTGCCGACCAGGCCGTGATCGCGATCGAGAACATGCGATTGTTCGACGAGGTACAGGCGCGCACGCGCGACCTCACGGAATCACTGCAACAGCAGACCGCGACCGCCGAAGTGCTTGAGGTCATCAGCCGCTCGGCATTCGATCTCAACCCGGTGTTTGAAACGGTGGCCGAAAGTTCGGTCAAGCTCTGCGGGTCTGACAGGGCCATTATCTTCCGTTTCGATGGCGAGCTGCTACAGATCGCGGCGGCGTTCAATGCTCCCCATCGCCTCAGGGATTGGCTTGAACGAAATCCGATTCGCCCAGGCCGGCATAGCGTCGCCGCGCGTGCCGCGTTGGAACGCCGAACCATCCAGGTTCGAGATGTCTTGGCCGATCCGGAGCATACCTACGGGGCGAAAGACGTCGAGCCGTTCCGCACGGTTCTCGGCGTACCGATGCTTAAAGGCGATGACTTGCTCGGCGTTATATTAGTTTACCACAACGAAGTCCGGCTATTCACCGATAAGCAAATAGCTCTAGTCGAGACTTTCGCCGACCAGGCCGTGATCGCCGTTGAAAACGCCCGCCTGTTCGAGCAAGTCCAGGAACGAACCCGGGAATTGTCGAAGTCCCTGGACGAATTGCGCACCGCGCAGGATCGGCTGGTGCAGACCGAGAAGCTGGCCTCGCTCGGCCAGCTCACCGCCGGCATTGCCCATGAGATCAAGAACCCGCTCAATTTCGTCAATAATTTCTCCGCGCTATCGGCGGAACTGACCGATGAACTCAATGACGTGCTCAAATGCGCCGCACTCGGCGACAAGACTCGGAATGAAGTCGAAGAACTGACACAGATGCTGAAAGACAATCTCCAAAAAATTGTCCAGCACGGCAAGCGTGCCGACTCCATCGTCAAGAACATGCTGCTGCATTCGCGGGAGGGTTCCGGCGAGCACCGGCCGGCAGATATCAATGCGCTGCTGGACGAAAGTCTCAATCTCGCCTACCACGGCGCACGCGCCGAAAAGCCGCAGTTCAATGTCACCTTGCAGCGGGATTTCGACGACAAGGCGGGCACGATCGAATTGTTTCCGCAGGAGATCACCCGCGTCTTCCTGAATTTGATCTCGAATGGATTTTATGCAGTAACCAAACGCAAGACGGAGAATGGCGGCACCGGCTTTGATCCGGTCCTTCGTGCAACCACGAAAAATCTCGGTGACACGGTGGAAATCCGGATTCGCGACAACGGCACCGGCATCCCGGCGGAGGTGAAGGACAAGATGTTCAATCCGTTCTTTACGACAAAGCCGGCGGGTGAAGGGACCGGGCTCGGGCTTTCAATGAGCCATGACATCATCGTGAAACAACACGGTGGCACCATCGACGTCGAAACCGAGCCCGGCCGGTTCACCGAATTCAGGATCGTGTTGCCGCGAACGAGTCATATTTCAAAACAAAATTAGAGGTCAGACGTGAGCATTCTGGTTCTTGTGGTTGATGACGAGCCCGACGTCGAGGCGCTGTTCCGCCAGCAATTCCGGCGCGATCTTCGCGCGCAGCGTTTCGTGATGGACTTTGCGATTTCAGCGACGGATGCCTTGGTCCGCATCGCCAATACCATCGAACAGTCGCTGATCCTGATCCTCTCGGACATCAACATGCCCGGCATGACCGGCCTTGAAATGCTGCCGAAGGTCAAGGCAATGCGACCTGAGGTCCCGGTGATCATGATCACCGCCTATGGCGACGCCGAGACCAAGCGCAAGGCGATCGAAAGCGGTGCCAGCGGATTATTGACCAAGCCGATCGACTTCACCCTGCTGCGCGAGGAAATCGACACCCGGCTGGAACAGGCCGGTTGAAGCGCGGCCTCACGGTTTGAAGAACGCGGGATCGTTGAGCGCCTTGATCATGGTGTCCACCATGTCGGCGGCGGCATGGTCCTCGCGCTCCTCCAATAGCTCCCACATCTTGCGCAAGTTCGCACGCATCGGCGCCTTCAGCGAGGGATCGCGTTCGATCAGGGTCCGCGCGATGCAGAAAGCGATGCCCTCGGTGCCCATCCGGGCCTGCTCGATGGTGGGTTTGCTCATGGGGGCTCCTTGTCGATTTCAATGACTTGCTGGCGCCGCTGTTAGATCAAATCGCGGCGCAGGGATAGCCGTGGCGCATTCGCAGGCGGGTCGGGCCGCCTATTGATTACCGGTTTACTACTCGTTAAAACTCCCGCTGGGCGTGTGCGGCTGGGAGCAGCGTGGTGCGACATCGAGGAATTGTGATCGTCCTGGCGTTGATCGCGCCGGGGCTTGCAGCGTGCGCGACGCAGCAGGGGATGACCGTCGACAACAGCGCGGTTGTCAATGTCAGTCCGAAATACCGAAATGCGATCGCGGTCCGTTCGGTTACCGGTGGTCGGATGATGAACGCGATGACGGTGATGGGAGTCGAAAATGAGCCGCTCAAGGCAGCGCTTGAAAGCAGCCTTGCCGCCAGCGGCTATCTCGCCCGGTCCGGCACGCCAAAATTCTACGTCGATGCCGAGATCATCAACCTGGATGAGCCGCTGATCGGATTCGAAATGGATGTAACCGCCGACGTGACTTACAAGGTTTCCGGCGCCGGTGCGGCTGCGACCTATCCGATCAAGAGCACGGCCCGCGCCACGTTCTCCGACTCACCGCTTGGCGCCGACCGCGTGCGGATCGCGAACGAGCGCGCGATGCAAGAGAATATCAGGCAGTTTCTTCTGGCGCTGCGCTAGAGTTCGCGATGACGCCGGGTGGGCAGCCGATGGCCACCCGCCCTACTCCACCATCCCGACCGGCTTGGCCGGGCCGGCCAGCGGCCTCTCTTCCATCACCATCATGCACAGCGCCGCGCAGGCTAGCAGTGCCGCAGCCGCGGCGAACACGTAGCGGAAGGCCGCGATCATGTCGGCGGCGGGAATCGAACTCACGGGGCCGCGATGCTCGCCGCCCAGCGAAATATCCGCGCCCAGCGCCATCAGCAGGATCGCGCTGAACGCCGCCACCATGAAGGAGGCCATCAACGCGCGGAAAAAATTCATCGCGCCGGTCATGGTGCCGACCTGGGCGCGCGCCACCGAATTCTGCAGCGCGACCACGCTGACCGGAAACACCGTACCGAGGCCGAGCGCAAATATCGACAGCAGCAGCAACAGGCCCCACAGCGGCAGCGTCGTCAGCGCCAGCGCGCATCCCAGTAACGCCGAGCACGACGTCCCGATGATGGCGACCCGCTTATAGTGCTTGGCGCGCGCCATGGCCCGCCCCGCAATCGCGGAGCCGCCGGTTGAAATGGCGGCGAGCGGTATCAGCGCCAGTCCGGCCTCGCTGGCGCTGAGATGGTAGACCACCTCGTAATACAGCGGCAGATGTACGGTCAGCCCCAGCATGGCGCCGAACGCGCAGCCGCCGCCGGCCAGTGCGTAGGGCGCGACTGGTCCGCCCATCAGCGACAGCGGCAGGAACGGCTCTTTGGCGGTGCCGGCATGCCAGACAAACGCGAACGTCAATGCAACGGCCGCACCGACCATCGCCATGATGGTCGGGGACAGCCAGAGAAAGCGGTTACCGCCCCAGGTCAGCACCAGCATGATCACGACCGCGGATGCCATCAGCAGCACGCCGCCGAGCCAGTCGACCTTTCGCCTGCGATGAAAGACCGGGATCTTGCCCATTTTCGGCAGCAGCAGCGCCAGCGATATGAGCCCGAGCGGCACGTTGATCCAGAAGATCATCGACCAGTGCAGATGCTCGGCGAACACGCCGCCGAGGACCGGGCCGCCGACTCCGGCAGCCATCCATACGCCGCTGAAATAAGCCTGGTACTGGCCGCGCTCGCGCGGCGTCACCATGTCGGAAATCACAGTCTGCACGATCGGCATGATGCCGCCGCCGCCGAGCCCCTGCAGGCCCCGCGCCAATATCAAGACCGTCATGTTCGGCGCCAGCGCGCACAAAATCGAACCTGCGATGAACAGGCCGAGGGCGGTGATGATCATGCCGCGGCGGCCGTAGATGTCGGCTGAGTGTGCCGAACACCGGCGCGACCGCGGTCGACGCCAGCAGATAGGCGGTGATCACCCATGACAGATTGGAGACGTCCTGGAACTGGCGGCCGATGGTCGGCAGCGCGGTGGCGACGATGGTCTGGTCCAGCGCGGCCAGAAACATCGTGACCAACAGGCTCATCAGGATGGTGCGGACTTCGCTTGGGGTCAGCGGCGCCCGCGACGGCGCGATCGACGGAGCCTCGCTGAGATCGAGGACCTCACCCGGCATCTGCGACAACTCGCCGGCGATAGCTTCGGGCAATGCTTGATCGCCGGCCGGGTGATGGCTCTGCCGTTCGAACTTGTTCATGCCGAGATATGTTTATTATTCAAGGCGCGACCGGAGGTCGCGGGGAATCGCTTTATGGCCTCGAACCTAGGCGGTAATTCGAAGTCGGGGCAGCGGGTCAGGCGCATGGGTGCGTCCCGCGAGGGTCACATCGCAATCGCGTGATCGACTGCCGCGAACACCGTTCAGGTTTGCGGTCGCTTCTTGAGCCGCGCCCGCTTCGGCAGCAGCGCCGGCCACTGCACGATATGATCTTCGAGGTCAGCGTCGGCGATCTCGTTCTCGGTTCCCTGCACCCGCCCGCGCACCGAGACGCCGGCTTCATGCACCGTGTTGGGATCGCCCGAAACCAGCGGATGCCACCAATAGAGATCGCGGCCCTCGGCCACCAGCCTGTAGCCGCAACTGGGCGGCAGCCAGTTCAGGGTGCGGACGTTTTCCGGCGTCAGCCGTGACGCAGTCGGGAACCTGCTCGGACCGATTCGTTGTAATCCTTGCAGGCGCACAGCCCGGCATCGAGCAATTTGCAGGAAACGTGGGTGAAATAGATCTTGCCGGTGTCCTCGTCCTCGAGCTTCTCCAGGCAGCAGCGCGCGCAGCCGTCGCACAGGCTTTCCCATTCGACGTTGGACATCTCTTCCAACGTCTTGGTTTTCCAGAAGAATCCCTCCTGTCCCGAGGGCGGCTTGGGCGGACGGTCATGAGTTCCTGACATTTTCCGGGCGGCGGCCCAGGCCCTTCTAGGGGCTGCGGCGCCTGGGGTGCAAGTGGGGTCGTTCGGCAGCATTGCAAAGCCCGGGACAGCGTTAGCCCTGCCGTTCAAAATCGTGAGCCCGACCATTGGTTTATCGCCCCCGCTCGGTTAGATACGACAGCGAGTCCCCAACGACGCAAAAGCGCCTTGGGTTTGCCGTAACATTCCCGCAAGACGTCTCGACCGTGCCCGGCCGGGTGCTTGAGCGCTTTCGAACTGACCAAGGGCTCCGGTGCGCAAGATCGTACCACCGCAATGGAAGAAAAAAATCCGGCATTTGATGCTGGATCTCGATGCGCGCATCGATTCGACGCTGTTCTCTACGCGGTAAGGGCGCGCGCGAACTCTATGAGCGGTTTTCCACCTTCATGGACCGCTTCTATGTCGGCCGCTGGAAACGCTGGGTCTTCATCGAGCCGTTGTCGGAAGCCGCCACCATCGGACTCGGCGGCCTGATCCTGATGCTGGCGCTGGCGGTGCCGGCGTTCCGCGAAACCGCCGACGAGGACTGGCTGAAGAAATCCGATCTGGCGGTGACGTTCCTCGACCGCTACGGCAATCCGATCGGCAGCCGCGGCATCAAGCACAATGATTCCATACCGCTGGAGGATTTTCCGGACAATCTGATCAAGGCGACGCTCGCCACCGAAGACCGCCGCTTCTACGACCATTTCGGCATCGATGTCGCCGGCACTTTTCGCGCGCTGTTGACCAATGCGCAGGCCGGCGGCGTGCGGCAGGGCGGCTCGTCGATCACCCAGCAGCTGGCCAAGAACCTGTTCCTGAGCAACGAGCGCACCATCGAGCGCAAGGTCAACGAGGCGTTTCTCGCGATCTGGCTGGAGACGCGGCTCACCAAGAACGAAATCCTGAAGCTCTATCTCGATCGCGCCTATATGGGCGGCGGCACCTTCGGCGTCGACGGCGCCGCGCATTTCTATTTCAACAAGTCGGCGCGCGACGTCAACCTTGCGGAAGCCGCGATGCTCGCCGGGCTGTTCAAGGCCCCGACCAAATATCGCGCCGCACATCAACCTGCCCGCCGCGCGTGCACGCGCCAACATGGTGCTGGACAATCTGGTCGACGCCGGCTTCATGACCGAAGGCCAGGTGTTCGGCGCGCGGCGCAATCCGGCCACCGCGGTCGATCGCCGCGACGAGAATTCGCCGAACTACTATCTCGACTGGGCGTTCGACGAGATGCGCAAGCTGGTCGATACGTTTCCGAAATCCTACAACGAGCGGGTTTTCGTGGTCCGCACCGCGATCGACATGAACGTGCAGCGGGCCGCGGAAGAGGCCATCGAGAACCAGTTGCGCCAGTTCGGCCGCGACTATCACGCGACGCAGGCCGCCACCGTGGTCGCCGATCTCGACGGCGGCGTCCGCGCGATGGTCGGCGGCCGCGACTACGGCGCCAGCCAGTTCAACCGCGCCGTCGACGCCTACCGGCAGCCCGGTTCGTCATTCAAGCCTTATGTCTACACCACCGCGCTGCTGAACGGCTTCAAGCCGAGCTCGATCGTTGTCGACGGTCCGGTCTGCATCGGCAACTGGTGTCCGCAGAATTACGGCCACTCCTATTCCGGCCCGGTGACGCTGACGCAGGCGATCACCCGCTCGATCAACGTCGTGCCGGTGAAGCTGTCGATTGCGCTCGGCGGCAAGGGCGGACCGAAGGCCGGCCGCGCCAAGATCGTGGAAGTCGCGCGCCGCTTCGGCATCAAGGCGCCGCTGCCGGATACGCCGTCGCTGCCGATCGGCGCCGACGAAGTCACGGTGCTCGAGCACGCGGTGGCCTATGCGACCTTCCCCAACAAGGGCAAGTCGGTGACGCCGCACGCGGTGCTGGAAGTTCGCACCGGCGCCGGCGATCTGGTCTGGCGCTTCGACCGCGACGGCAAGAAGCCGGTGCAGGCCATTCCGGCATCGGTCGCCGCCGACATGGCGGGCATGATGAGCCACGTCGTCAGCGAAGGCACCGCGCGGCGCGCCGCGCTCGACGGCATTCCGACCGCCGGCAAGACCGGCACCACCAACGCCTACCGCGACGCCTGGTTCGTCGGATACACCGGCAACTTCACCTGCGCGGTCTGGTACGGCAACGACGATTATTCGCCGACCAACCGCATGACCGGCGGCTCGCTGCCGGCGCAGACCTGGCACGACATCATGGTCGCGGCCCATCAGGGCGTCGAGATCAAGGAACTCGCCGGCGTCGGGATGGGCACGAAATTGCCGACTCCCGCCGCCCCCGCGGCGGTTGCTGCCAACGGCGCGCCGAACGCTCCTGAGATCAAGCCGGGACCGCCGCCAGTCCTGACCAAACGCGGCGCGGATATTCTGGTGCAGGTCGAAAAGATGCTCGACGACGCCGCCAAGACCGCCGGCATGACCTCGTCCGATCCGACGCAGCCTGCCAAGCCGGCCAAGCCGGTGTCGTCCAGCGCGCTTGCCTTCCCGGAGAGCTTTGCGGCGGCAGCACCGGGCAACGCGGCTGCGCCCGTACCGCGCAAGAACTGACCGTGCGGCTGATATTCATCACCTTGCTGGCGCTGATGCTCGCCACCGTCGTCGGCCTCGGCGCGACGTGGATGACGGCGACCCGCGGCACCGATCTCGGCACGCTCACGATCGGCGCCTGGACCGCCCGTCCCAAGACCGGCACCGCCGATGTCGATCCCTATTCGCGCGCCACCATCGCACGCAGCGGCGAATTGCCGGTCGGCACCGGCGACGGCGTGGCATTCTCGGCGACCACGGATGACCGCAAGCGGCCGCTCGATGGCCGCTGCGACGTGGTCGTCAGCGGCGTCACGCCCGCGGCGCGGTTCTGGACGTTGACGCTGTACGACCAGAAGGGGCATCTGGTTGCGAATTCGCTGCAGCGGTATGGCTTCACCAGCCAGGAAATCATCCGCGGCGCGGACGGCGCGTTCGAGATCCGCGTGGCCTCGCGATCGCGCGCCGGCAACTGGCTGCCCGACCGGCGGCATCGAGCGCTATGCGCTGATGCTGCGGCTCTACGATACGCCGGTGGGCGTGGCGACGCGGACGCAGCGCGACGCGCCGATGCCGTCGATTGCGACCGTGGGGTGCCCATGATCCGCGTGCTGTTCACGATCATCGCGGGCGTGCTGCTGGGCGGCATCGTGCATCTCGTCAGCGTGCTGGCGCTGCCGCGGATCGCGACCAACGACGCCTATTCGCGTCTGACGCCGATAACCAAGCTCAACGAAGTGACCCCGCTTCCGCTGGCCGATCCCAACAACGCAACCGATGCCGTTCATGGATCCGGCGTTCGCGCTCGCGATCTGCCGCTACGATCTGTCGGGCGGGCCGATCAAGCTCACGGTTCCCGTCAGCCAGGCCTACACCTCGGTGTCGTTCTACACCCGCAACGAAGTCGCCTATTACGCCATCAACGACCGCTCCGCCGGCACGCAAGGTGATCGAGCTCGATCTCATGACCGAGGCCCAGCACGCCGACTTGCCGGAGGACGAGGACGTGACGGCGGCCGACCGGCTGATCATCGATTCTCCGACCGCGACCGGGCTGATCGTGATGAAGGCGCTGGCGCCGGAGCCCGGCCTGATGCCGCAGGCGCAGGCCTCGCTCGCCGCATCGAGCTGCAAGGTGCAGACCGATGCCCCGGCGAAGCAGGCGGCGCCAGCGAAGCGCTGAGCGAACCTATCAGTTCGTCACAAGTTCCTAGCCGCGCGTGCTGAGCGCGCGCCCGATCACCGGCTGCGCCGCGACCGGCGGGTTAGCCGTCTGCGCGGCGAGTTCGCCGATCAATCGATCGGCGTCCGCCGCCATGTTATCCGGCGCCTGCAGCACCAGCCGCTCCAGCGCCCAGTGGTAAGACGAGATCCTCTGCTCCAGGCACTGCTGCACCCACTGCACGACCAGGGTATTCTCTTCCATGCGGGCGACGGCGTCGGCGCGCTCGCGCGGCGACAACTCCGAAATATGCGCCAGGGCGGCGTTGCGTTTCCTGTCGAGGTCGAGCACACGCACCGCGGTGGCGAAGAACGGCTCGAACCGGGTGATGTCGTCGCGCACGTCATCGATCAGCTGCGCATAGCGTGACGAATGCGAGCGGTGCGGCTCGTCGATCAACTGGCGTCCATAGGCGGTACGATCGAATATCGACTTTCTGCCGCCACGGCGAGGCAAGCGACGTGTAGTCGCCGAACACGCTCTTCCAGGCCGGGCGCGAATGCGGCGGCTCGATCAGCGGGTAAGCCAGATCGCGAAGCTGCCGTTCGTTGTCAGTGAGCTGGAATTGCGAGGCATGCAGGCCGACGCTCGATGTCGCCTCGCCGCCGATCCAGCGATGCATGTCGTCGTTGCGAAAATCCTCGCGGGTGCGACCGAAATCGCCGCCGCTGCAGCCGCCGAGCGTCACGCTTGCGAGAAGCAACGTCAGGACTGGTAAGGGGCACCGGATCCGTCGTCTTGTCCGGATTGGAAAACGCGTCTCCGGCATTTCAAATGTCCGATGTCAGCGCCGACGGCGACGGCGACCCGGCGCCGTACCTTCTTCCGGTCCGCGGCCACCGCTGGTTTTATCGGGTTCGCGCTCGATCCGGACGACGGGAAGGATCAGGATGGTTCCCGTGCCTTCGCCTGAAGCGCCATCCATGGTTGACCCCGGCCGCCGCGAAGCCGCATCCGCCGGAAATTCAATGATGGTGCCCATGTTCAACTCTCTCTGGTTGCCGCTCAGGCATGATTTGGCCGGCGACAGGCCATCATTAAGAACAGGACGTGGTTAACGGCATCTTAATTTCGTTTCTCGGAACCGGCTCGATGGATGCGATCGGACGGCGCCCCGTTGCGCACAATGGCCGTCAAATGCAACCACCGCGTTCACAGATTGTTTTCCTTAACGAGCTGTTAAAGCAACTGACGTAATTTGCCGCGAGAATTACTCAGTCGCGTAACCCTGACATGACCAGACCTCCATCTTTTCCGGGTTTCGATGGCTTGATGACGCTGTCCCGTCGCGAGGGCGTCGATATCAGACCCACCTTGCTGCGCGTGCTGACCGACCTCTATGTTCAGGCCAACGCGCACAGCGGCGACGAAGAGCGGCAGTTCGTCGAACTGGCCTCGCGCCTGATCGATCAGGTCGACGACGCGACGCGCGCGGCCGTGCGTGCCCGGCTTGCGATCTATCCGGGAACGCCGCGCGAAGTCCTGCAAAGGCTCGGGCTGAGACCCACCGATCCGGCTCAGCCCGTTCCGGTCGCTCACGAGATTTCCGCAAGCCGATCCGCGCCGGCGCCGGCCAGGGCCCTGAGCGAGGCGGAATTGCGGATGGCATCGAATTTGTCGATGCAGCCGGCCGACGCCGCCGAAATCAGCGACATGTTCTTCCGCGCCAGCGGCAGCGAACGCGCCTTGATCCTGCAAAATCTCGCTCGACACCCCGCTGAAAGCTTCGGCGCGAATTCCCGCCGCGCGCACCAAACGTGCCGTCGAAACGCTGGAGATGGCCGCGTTCGCGGCCGACGTCGAAAACTTCACGCTTGAACTCGGCGAAACCCTGATATTGCCGGCGCGAGTTGCCGCCCAGGTAGTCAACGATCCCGGCGGCGAACCGCTGGCCTGCGCGCTCAAGGCACTGGGCATGCCGAGCGCAGTTTTTCAGCGCGTACTGCTGTTCCTCAAGCCCGAATTCGGCACTTCCGTGAACACCGTCTACCGGCTGTCGCGCCTGTTCGACAGGCTGAGCGAACGATCGGCCCTGATCATGCTGGCCGCGTGGCGCGGCTCGACGCTGGCGGTCACCCGTGCCAAATATCGCCCCACCCTTTACGACGACGAACGCCATCGCGCGCGCTCCGCGCCCGGCCAAACCCGCCCGGCGACGCAAGCGCCAGGCGCCGGCGTCATGCCGCGCACCGGCTCGCAAGGCTCGGGAAGTTAGAATATTGCGCGAATTCCAATCGCAAAACCGGTGTCCGCCCGCGGATTGAATCCGAGGGCATGCTTTTGCGATACGCGCTAAGCCTTCGCCAGATCGAGAAAGTGCCGCCCTGCCCGGTCTTCGGTCTCGACGATCCAGACATCCGGGTCGAACCGGATTTCCTTCGCCAGACGCTCTTCCACCGAGGCTTCCGGCACCGGCTGTGTTGAGGTCGCGGCGAACAGGCGCTCGATCGGCCGGCTGTCGTCATAGACCGTCTGCGGCGCCGGCGCGTAGAGCACGGCATTGCCATCGAGCAGCGCCACCTTGACGAACACCGCGCCGGCTTCTTCCGCGCCGCGGCGGCGCACGGCGCCGAATATCCCCTCGGTCTGGCAGCGGCGCAAATAGGCCGCCACCCATATGCTGGATTTCAATCGCATCAAACCACGATAGGCGAGCCGATGGATTGACGCTAGGGCGATGCACCGAAGCGGCAGGAGAAGTGGGGACGACGCCAGGAAACCGCTTCGCTACCTCTACGGCTTCATTCAGGTAGCAGCGAGGGTTCTTCGCAGGCGCGCGATCGCGCCGGGGAGGCCGCGCACCTTCATGATTCGGCCGGTGGCGTCGTAATCCTCCGAGAGCACACGCGCATTCTCGTAGACATCGCTGAGCATCCCCTGCTTCGCATACGGCAACACCAGTTCGTCCTCCACCATCGAAGCTTCAAAAAACGAGATGATGGTCTCACGCAGCGCCGCTACGTCCGCGGGCGACTTTGCCGAGAGCAGGATCGCGTCGGGGTGTTTTTCGCGCAGAGCGGCGCGATCGGCCTCGCTGACGCGATCGATCTTGTTGAGCAGCAGCCGCGACGGGACGGCTTGCGCGCCGATTTCGCGCAGCACCTCGCGGCTCACTTCGAGCTGCGATTGATAGGTCGGATCGGACGCGTCGACGACGAACAGCAGCAGCGACGCCTCAAGCGCTTCGGCGAGCGTGGATCGGAACGAGGCGACAAGATCATGCGGCAGCTTCTTGATAAAGCCGACCGTGTCCGAGACCAGAACGCGCGGCCTCGTGTCGGGCTGCAGGGCGCGTACCGTGGTATCGAGGGTAGCGAACAGCTTGTCCTCAACCAGGGCCTCGCTGCCCGTGAGCACCCGCATCAGCGACGACTTTCCGGCGTTGGTGTAGCCGACCAGCGCGACCCGCAGCTGATCGCGACGCGCGGATCGGCGCTGGTCGTTGTCTCGCTCGACATCCTCCAGCTGTTGCTTCAGCTCCGCGAGGCGATCGCGGATCTTTCGGCGATCAAGTTCGAGATCGGACTCGCCCGCGCCGACCCCCTGCTGCCGCCCGCCGCCCGACGATTCCCGCAGACGCGGCGAGACGTATTTCAACCGCGCCATCTCAACCTGCAGCTTCGCCTCGCGACTGTGGGCATGGCGATGGAAAATCTCAACGATCACCCCGGTCCGATCGAGTACCTGCGCGCCGGTGGCGCGCTCGAGATTGCGGGCCTGGCTCGGCGAGATGTCATGATCGACGATCACGATCTCCGCCCTGGTCCGCAGATCGGGCTCTGTCTCCCGGGCATCCGGCTGCTTTTCGCCGGCGTCTTCGAATCGATCGCGGGCCTTCGATTTGCGCGCGATCGCCATCGATCCGACGACACCCGTGCCGCCGGTCATCGCCGCGAGTTCCGCAAGCCGACCCTTGCCGAGCACCGTCCCGCCGCCGATATCGTCGCGCTTCTGCGATACCGTGCCGACAACCTCGTAACCGAGCGTCTTCACCAGCCGGCCCAGTTCTTCGAGATCAGCGGCATGCGCGATGTCGTCGACACCGGGGATCTGGACGCTGACGAGAATCGCCCGCGGAATCGGCGGTTTGGTTTCCATGATGCGGCCCTTGCCGGCTCCTGATTATGTCCGGACCGTGCCTAGCACGTTTGGCGACGGCACAGGCGGCCATCCTCCTGTGGAGCGGCGGAAGATTGGCGCCAACTACGCGGCTTTGCGGAAGGGGCTCGTTTCGCGCCGCCGCGCCGAAAAGGCGCAACCGCAATCATGCACGGTTCCAGCCTCAATGACAAAGCCGCGCCTTTCCAGCGAGTGACGAAGGATCTCGTTGGCCGCCGCCTTTTGGGGATCAACCCAGACCACGAGCAGCCCGGAGGGACTCACGAACCCCACCAGCCAGTCAAGCGCGGTCTCAAGCGCCTTGAACGTACGCCGTCGCCAATCGACCAGCGCGACGTCGTACTGGCCGGCCGGTTGGCCGCAGTTTGCCGTGGCCGCCGTGCGGACATAGCCGCGGCGTTGCAGCTCCAGCATCAATTCGACGGCCCTCGATCCTGCGATCACGATTCGGTGCTGCTTCGAGCAACCTGCGAGCGCGATGATCGGCTCGATGATCCGGTCGCCTGCGGGAGTAATACGATAGAGATTCATGGTGTCACCATTCTGGTCTGACTATTGGAGCTGGTGCGGAGATAGTCCGGCCACCGGCTACGCTTCTCGCGCAAGACTCCTGAGTGTTGAACGTGGCACTGTCGCTGCCGCGAGGCACGCGCGCTCATGTTGGGTCCAAAACAGCACGTCAGTCGCTGCCGGCAGCGACTGTGCCGGGGCAACGGATTTACGACAGCCTCTGCGAGATAGGCAAAACGACATAAAGAAGCGAGACGGACAAAACGGCCGCGATATAGACTTCGCATATTGGCTGCCGCGATGACGACTGCCCCGATCGGGTGAACAGCGGCAATTGCTCGGACCGCGGCACAGCCTTTCATTGCACCGATCGTCGCTGCCGTGTCCGGAATCAAAAATCGGGCGCGCCTTAGTCTGCACGCTGGCAATCGCGTCCGCGGACATAAGCCCCGAGATGATGGCAAGAAACGACACCAAAAAGGGATTGATCGGCGCGTTGCCGCCAAACCGCACATTGGGGGCGCAGGCGCCGTCTCGAAACGTTGCGGGCGGTCCGAAGGGGATGGCGGCGGTCGAGATTACCAACGCGCGCGGCTTCGCGCGCAACGGTGGGATTGCGCTTCCCGCGTTGAAGCTCGCGCGATCGTGTGGTTAGTCGATCGGGTGGCCGATCATCGCGGTCAGTTCGCGGACCAGACGATCGGACACCTGCCCGGTCACCGGGACTTTGTGCTCGCGCTCGAATTTTTGGATGGCAGCCTGGGTGTCCGAACCGACCGTGCCGGTCGGTTTCAGCTGGCCATAGCCATATTCCGTGAGCGCACGCTGCACCGCCGCCACGCGTCGCGAGCCCGAACTGACAATTGTCTCGGGACGGGAGGAAACCGGAATCGGCGCCGGCGGCCGCGGGATACTGGAAGGTGCCGCCGGCAGCGCGCTGGTCGCCTTGACCAGATTGCCCAGCGGGTCGGCGCTCTTCGGCTCGGCAAGTTTTGGCTCCGCAAGTTTCGGTTCGGTGAGTTTCGGTTCGGCGGCCGGCGCTTCCGCGGGTTTGATCGTGGCCTCCACGGGGCGCGGACGCGGCAATGGGCTGGGGCTCGCCAATCCCGCCGCCGGCATCACCACGACCGAGCCGAACATCGGCGACGGATGCGATCCCGTCTGCAGAAAGAGCGCATTGGCGATGATGGCGCTGACCGCCGCGAACGCCAGCGCGCCCGCAACCGTATCTTTCGGACTATGCAACAGAATGCGCATCGCAAGCCCGCGCTCGGCCCGCGCCTCGGCCGCAACCGCAGCGGCGCCGCGACGGCGTCGCGGCATGTCGTCATCCTTCGCAATGGATCTAGGCACTTTTCTTCACCTGATAAGCCTGGTCGTGGGCCGCGGATCGCGCCGCCGGCGCGAGCGTTGCGATATTGCTGGACGGCTCTCGCTCCGGCGCCGTGAACGACAGCGGCAACGCGACGGTGACGGCGGTTCCCTCATCGACCCTGCTTTGTACCGTCATCTCGCCGGCATGCAAGGCCACCAGGCTCTTCACGATCGACAGCCCGAGGCCGGTGCCTTCATGCCGCCGCTGATAGGTCTTGCCGGCCTGGAAGAAGGGATCGCCGACCCGCTTGAGATCGTCGGCCGCGATACCGACGCCGGTGTCGGTGACGCGAAGCAGCAGCCGCGATCCCTCGACCGCGGCGGAAGCCGTCACGGTGCCGCCGCGCTCGGTGAACTTGATGGCATTGGACACGAGATTCAGCACGATCTGTTTGAACGCGCGCGGATCGCCGTTCATGACCGGCAAATCCTGCGGCGCGCGGGTCACGAGGTCGATACCGCTTTCCCGGGCCTTCAGAGCCAGCAGGTTGCAGCAATGGATGAGCGCCGCGCGCGGCGCGAACGGCTCCGGCGAGATCTCGAAATTGCCGGTTTCCATCTTGGACATATCGAGGATCCCGTTGACCACCGACAGCAAATGCTGGCCGGAATCGTTGATCAGCTGGGCATACTCCTTGCGGCGCGCCGCATCCAGCATCAGGGCTTCTTCCTGAACGATCATTTCGGAGAAGCCGATGATGGCGTTGAGCGGGGTGCGCAGTTCATGGCTCATGGTGGCGAGGAAGCGGGTCTTGGAGGCGTCGGCCTGCTCGGCGGCGGCGCGCGCCACGTCGAGTGCCTGCTCCTGGATTTTGCGGTCGGTGACATCGCGCATCACCGCGACGACCTCGGCTTCGGACGCGGTCGCGCTCGGCGTCGCCTGCTCGAGCGGCCGGCAACGCATCTCGACCCAGATGAAATCGACCCGACCATGATAAGCCCGCTCGCCGCCACGCGGCAGATCTCGCCGGAGACGAAATTCGACGCTGCGCGCCTCGCCGCCGCACGCCGCGTCCGAAATCGCGGTGAGATAGGCCGGACGGTCGGCGACGTGAACGCGATCGAACAAGCCGTGGCCGAGCAGCCGCGTAACCTGCGTTCCCAGCATGGCCTCGACCGCGGGCGAAATGAATTGCACCGCGCCGTTGCGGCGATGCCGCGAGATCACGTCGCTCATGTTTCGCGCCAGCAGGCGATAGCGATCCTCCTCGACGTAGAGCAGCGAGACGCTGGTGCGCGCCAGCGATTCAGCACTGAACGCAAGTCCCGCGGCATAGAGCGTCGCCGAGGCGACGCCGAACCCCATGAATATGCCGCGCGAGACCGCATTGGCATCGCCCGCCGGCAGCACGTCAAAATATCCGAGGACGATCAGCAGCGCCATGCACGCCAGCGCCAGCGCGGATGCGAACGCGACCACGCGGCGCGATGCCGAAAGTGCCGCCTCGAGCGGAACGACGACCAGCCAGATCGCGGCAAAGGATTCGATGCCGCCGGTGGTTATCGCCACCGTCATGACGAGGCCCGCCAGCGCTAGCGACGACAGCACATGCGCGCCCTCGTAGCGGCCGGTACGCGACAGGAACCACGACAGCAGGATGGGAGCGATAAGCCACGCGAATGCCGCCACCTCGAGCGCGGTGGGCGCGCCGCGCATCGCAAGATAGACCGGGAATGCCGCGAGTGCCGCGAGACTTCCGAGCAACCGCGGCGCCATGAACGCACGGTGGCGCGCACGCGTCAGGGCGTCGTATCGCGCTGACGGATGCAGCAGCGCATCGATGCAATCGCGGATAATGGTCAAAACTGTCACGGCTCCCGCGCTTCGGCTTGTTCGTCGAACAGACGCGCCGGAACGCCCCTTATCGTTGCGCCACCGTGTCAGAGCGAAATTAAGCGAACGCTAAGGCGCGCCGGCCGGCAGTCAAAGACCGTGTGTTCGCGGGGTGTTCACACCGCCCGAACCGGACTATTCGGCGCAGATGGTGAACGGCGGGTTTCCGGAACGAGCCCGGCATGGTTTCGAAAGGGTGGACGCGGCCGCCATCCCGTTTTTTACGGAAAATCTCCATCAATCGAAAATTTACACCGAATCCAATCAGTCGGATTTTTCACAAATTTTCGACGATTTAACCTCAATGCAAACACTCGCGATTTATCGACAGCTGTTAGTCAAGGGCCAATTGCGAGATCATCCGCAACGAAAACGAAAGACACGGCCGGGGTCGCGAGATGTTTTTTCTGCTCCGCATGGCATTCTGGCTCGGGCTGGTGCTCGTGCTATTGCCCAGAGACAGGACGCCTGAATCGGACAAGCTGCCGCAGCTGGGGGCGTCAGAAGCCGTATCCGCTGCGACCGCGGCGGTCTCGGACATGAGTCAATTCTGCAAACGCCAGCCGGCCGCGTGTGAAGTCGGCGGCCAAGCCGCGACCGTCATCGGACAGCGCGCCCAGGAGGGCGCGCGCAAACTGTACCAGATCATCACCGACAAGCGCTCGTCCGACCATACCGGCTCGATCGGCAACGTGGAGAATGCCGACACCTCTCTTGACGGCGCCGCGCCACGCGACACATTGACGCCGGATGATCTGCAGGCGGAGTGGCGTGGCGTGCCATGACGGCGAATTAAGTCCTCATTTTGGTTCCGGTTATATCGCTTTCGATCGCCTGCGGTCCTATATATGGCTTCGGGATAGAGCGCGGGACACGATGACGATCGACGAAATCAGGGATAATTTTGCGCTGCTGGACGATTGGGACGACCGTTATCGGTATGTCATCGAACTCGGCCGCACGCTCGACCCGATGCCGGAGGCCGAGCATTCCGCTGCTAACAAGGTGCAGGGCTGCGCCAGCCAGGTTTGGCTGGCAAAGCAGATCGGCCGCAGCGATGGCAACGCGCCGCTGCTGACCTATCGCGGCGACAGCGACGCCCACATCGTGCGCGGGCTGATCGCGATCCTGCTGACGCTGTATTCCGGCCACACGCCACAGCAAATTCTCGGCACCGATGCCATCGCGGTGTTCGACGAATTCGGATTTCGCGAGCATCTGACGCCGCAGCGCTCCAACGGCCTGCGCGCCATGGTCGAGCGTATTCGCACCGACGCCCGCGAGGCGCTTGCCGCCGCCACCTGAAGGCCGGTGGCATAGCGGCGGCATTAAATAGCCGAGCTATTTCCGCCGCCGCCGTTGCTGGCCCAGTCCCATTTTTTTGGCGAGCGCCGAACGCGCGGCCGCGTAATTCGGTGCCACCATCGGATAGTCCTGCGGAAGGCCCCACTTGTCGCGGTATTGTTCCGGCGTCATGTTGTATTGCGTGCGCAGATGGCGCTTCAGCGATTTGAAGCGCTTGCCGTCCTCCAGACACACCAGGTAGTCGGGGGTCATCGATTTCTTGACCGACACCGCCGGTTTGACGAGTTCCAGGGGCGTTTCGATTCGCCCCGTGGAGACCCGCAGCAACGCCGCATGAACCTGGCTGATCAGGTTCGGAATTTCGGAAGCCGGCGTCGGATTATGGCTGAGATAGGCCGACACGATCGTCGCGGTCAGGTCGATGAAACTCTTGCCGGCAGCGTCGTTCATGGCCTGCACCCTTCTGGTCGCCATCACGCCAGGATATGCGCGGATCGGACAGTATCCGCAGCGCCAATACGCTTTTGGAATCTTCCACTACTTGTCTAATATGACCGGATTACTGCTGAAGTGACAAGAACAACGCCGCTTTATTTTCAGGGCGGTACGCCGCAAGCACAATCGCTCAGGGGCGATGATCGAGGTGGGCACGCAGTTCATCGATCGATGCGAACCGCATCATGCCTTCGGGCATTTGGGCCTCGATCGAGCCATCGGAATACAGGGAATAGGCCATGCCATCGACGACGCCCGATTTGAGCACCGTCACCGGCGGCTGGTCTTCGTTTCGTGCCGCCGACGGCTTGTGATCCGCGGCGGGCGCACCGGCAGCTGGTTCGGCAAACGTCGACGGCGCCCGGCCGCTTCGCCGTTGCGGCGGCGGCGAGCGTTCCGATTTCGGCCAGGCGTCGTCGAAGGTCGCCGGCGGCACTTCGCCTGGCTCCGGCGGCGCCGCGGTAGCCGGGGGCCGCAGATCGGGCGCGGACGGTTCGGTCGTTCGCGCCTCGGCGCGCTCGCGCTCCCTTCGCGATGACGAGGAAAACAGCAGGTTGCGCCGCGGATTGACGACCGGCGCGGCCTCAACGGGCTCCGGCGCCGCCGGCACGTCGACACGCCCGCGGTCGCGCGGCGCTGCCTGCTCATGCCACGGCGGCGGCGATGCTGGATGCCCTGCGGACTCGACAAGGCCCGCATTTTCCGCTGCCGGCTGGTCGCGCCTCAGCGAGAAAGCGCCGCCCTGCGGAGCCGGGGTCCCCAGTGCAGCGCCTGGATCCGCCGATCGCAGCCCGGTTCCCGCACCTGATTCCGCGACAAAACCGGAACCGAGCCGCCGCGCGATATTTCTCAGCTCGCGGACGACCATCCAGAAACCAAGCATCATGATCCCGGTGCAAGCCACGACCGCACCAGTGAGAATCAAGGTGTTGCCGAAACTGAATTCCTTGACCGGGATCCCGAAACCGATCGCCAGAAGACCAGCCAGCAACAAGCCAATCCCGGCGATCAACAACACAGCTGCCATCGAACTCACCCCCGAGCGCGCTGGAAATGCGCGCAAGCCCCCTAGGCCACGATACCGTCATATTGTGTACATCGCCAACGGACATTTGCGGGGACGGTTCCCGCGGCAGAACGACCCGCAACTTGTCCTGGCACCGACGAGCACCACCTTGCCCGACAATCCGGCGATTGTTGCGCCGCATCAAGAAATTATGCCACAATTCAGAATTACTTGGAAAGGGAACCGCGCTATAGGGATGGCCGGGGAATGAGGCCCAAAAGCGCCGAAGCTGGGCCAAAGGGACGCCGGGTTACCAATAGCCATGTCATCCATCACGACTTCGGCGATCGACACGCCCGCGCGGCGCTCGGTGGAACGGACCTGCGACGACCTCGCCTTGCTGGTGCTGGCCATGGTCGCTTTGGTCGCAAGCCTTACATTTCGCGATTATGGACTAGGCTGGGACGACTATACCCACGCCGAATATGCCGATCTGCTGCTGCGGATGTACGGTTCCGGGTTCAAGGATACCGGCGCGCTGTCCTTCGCCAATCTCTACATGTACGGCGGCGGCTTCGACATGGCGGCCGCGTTGCTGCACAAGGTCATCCCGCTCGAACTGTTTGAAACCCGCAGGCTGCTCGGCGCCATCGTCGGCGTGATCGGGCTTGCGGTGACGTGGCGGCTTGGGCGACGCGTCGGCGGTCCGCTTGCCGGGCTCGCTGCATTGCTGCTGCTGGCGCTGTGCCCGACCTTCTACGGGCACATGTTCATGAATCCGAAGGATGCGCCGTTCGCCGTGGCGATGGTGATCCTGATGCTGGGCCTGGTCCGGCTGGCCGAGGAATATCCGCAGCCTTCGCCGCGGACCATCCTGATCGTCGGTCTTGGCGCCGGCCTGTCGATCGGTTCGCGCATTCTCGGCGGGCTGGCCCTGGTCTACGCGATCGTCGGCTTCGTGCCGCTGTTCCTCGAGGAGTTTCACAGCCACGGCGCGCGCGAAGCCGCTCAACGCTTCGCCCATGTCCTCTACGTGCTGCTGCCCGGCCTGGTCCTCGGCTACCTCGTGATGGGATTGATCTGGCCCTGGTCGATCATGGAACCGGGCAATCCGTTCCACGCCCTGACCTACTTCTCGCACTTCTTCGAGAAGCCATGGAAGGAAATGTTCGATGGCGCGCTGGTGTCGGTGCCGGACATGCCCTGGTCATATCTGCCGACGCTGTTTGCGCTGCAGCTTCCCGAGGTGCTGCTTGGCCTTTTGATGGCCGGCGTCGTCGGCACACTGGTGGTGCTGCCGCGCGGCGACGTATCGGCCCGCCGCAAGACCATCCTGTTGATGCTGACGTCGGCGGCAACGCTGCCGCTGGTGATTGCGATGGTGAAGCGCCCGGCGCTCTACAATGGCATCAGACATTTCATTTTCGTGATCCCGCCGATGACGGTGCTCGCAGGCAACGCCTTCGCGTGGGGAATGAACTGGCTCAAGGACAATCGCCGCAGCTGGCAGCCGGCCGCCGTGGCCATTTTCTCGTTCGGCCTGCTGCTGCCGCTTGGCGAGATGATCCGGCTGCATCCCTACCAGTACACCCACTTCAATCGTATCGCGGGCACGGTACGCGCCGCGGACGATCTGTACATGCTGGATTACTGGGGCCTCGCCTTCAAGCAGGCCTCCGATGCCCTGCGCGAGGAGCTCATCGAGCGGCAGGAAGTTCCGCTGCGTGGACGCAAATGGAAGGTCGCGGTGTGCGGTCCGCAGCGTCCGGCCCAGGTCGCGCTCGGCCCCGACTTCACGATCGGCTGGGACAGTCATGCCGCCGACTTCGCCATGACGCTCGGCGAGTTCTACTGCAAGGGCCTGACCGCGCCGGTGATGGTCGAAATCAAGCGCGACGACGTGGTGTTCGCGCGGGTCTACGATATCCGCGGGCGCAGCATTTCCAGCCTGCTGGCCATTCCGGCGCCGTAGGCCCAAGACCTTGGCCTTCGCTTAACCAGAGCGACCTTCGCTTAACCAGCATGACAGCCACCCCGGCGCTGCGCCTTGTTGCGACGCATGCGCGGGGGTAGTCTTGCCACGAAAACCAGCCGTTCAACGGGAGAAACCGGTTATGTCGCCAGCCGAAGCTCGCCTGAAGGAAGCGCCGTCGGGAATGACGGATGCCGAATGGAATCAGCGTGTCAATCTTGCCGCGTGCTACCGCCTGATCGCGCATTATGGCTGGGACGATCTGGTCGACACCCACATCTCCGCGCGGGTGCCGGGACCGGACCATCATTTCCTGATCAACCCCTACGGCCTGATGTTCGACGAAATCACCGCATCCAGCCTGGTCAAGGTCGATCTCGACGGCAACCAGCTGACCAAGAGCGCCTACAGCATCAACCCGGCCGGCTTCACCATCCATTCGGCGATCCATGAGGCGCGCGAGGACGCCGGCTGCGTGCTCCATCTGCACACCCCCGACGGCACCGCGGTGGCGAGCTGCCAGGAAGGCTTGCTGCCACTGAACCAGACCGCGCAGCTCGTCACCTTCGATCTCGCCTATCACGACTATGAAGGCATTGCGCTCGACCACGACGAACGCCCGCGCCTGCAAAAGGACCTCGGCAGCAAGAACCACATGCTGCTGCGCAATCACGGCACGCTGACGGTCGGCCGTTCCGTCGCGTCCGCCTTCGAGCGCATGTTCCATCTCGAGCGCGCCTGCACCATGCAGGTACGCACCCGCATGCTGGGACCAACTGCGTATCCCGTCGACCAGGCCGTGGTGGACAAGAACACCACCCTGCTCGCGAACCCGGACCGGCAGGAGCTACGCTCCACGACGCTGGTGTGGCCGGCGCTGCTGCGCAAGGTCGACCGCCTCGATCCCAGCTACAAGAATTGAAATTTTGGGATTTTAGTGTAGCGTCGCCTCAACGACCTCTGCACTTTGCGATCCAAACGCCGCCCAATTCCGGGCGGCGTTTTTATTTTCAGCCGTATCCGTAGGATGGGTAGAGCGTGGCGAAACCCATCACCCTGCCTCGCCTCGCTGCGCGCTCAGTGTCGTTCGCCAAAATCTCCGCTCCGATCCGCAACATCGCCTCCCCAATCTTCGGGATAGACCCCGCGCTCGACCAGACGATGAAATGACGAATACGGCCAATCCCTCACCCGCATCACCAACCCATGTTTGACCGGATTGATGTGGACGTAATCGACATGGCGCGCGAAATCGTCCTCATTGCGAATGGTATGCTCCACGCCGCTGCCAAATACCACGCTCGCCTCTGGCGGCGCGGCTCTTTGAAATCGTTTCGCCGGTTGCAAGGCTGCGCGAGAACGTCGATTTGATCAGCCGCCAGCGCGTAGCAAAGTCCCTGTCGCCTTCCGGAAGCGTCCACACCGCGTGGAGATGATCGGGCAGCACAACCACCGCGTCGGTCGTAATCGGATGATGCTGGCGCGTTTCGAGAAACGCCTTGCGCAGCTCATCGATATGGTCTGTCAACAGTCGCAGGCGCCGCTCCGCCAGATTGACGGTGAAGAAGAAACTGCCTCCCGCGAGGAAGTTGCGGCGGTAGTTGGTCATTCGCCCGCTCGATTGTTGGCCATGTTCGCATACCGACACTGTGACGCGATGGGTTTCGCTGTGCTCTACCCATCCTACATAACTATGCGGTCCCGTTCAGCGCGGCGCGTCGGCCAGTGCGGCGAGGATCCGCGCCCACGAGCGGATGCCCTTGTGAAAACTCTTCAGGTCGTATTTTTCGTTCGGCGAATGGATGTTGTCGTCGTCGAGCCCAAACCCCACCAGCACGCTATCGAGACCCAGGGTGCGCTTGAAATCCGCGACGATCGGAATCGACGCACCGGAGCCCATCAGGACCGCTTCCTTGCCCCACTCCTCCGTCAACGCGCGCCTGGCGGCGGCGAGCGGCTTCATGTTCCAGTCGAGCGCGATCGCGGGCGCGCTGGAATGGTCGCCGAACTCGGCCTTGCAGTCTTTGGGCAGCCGCGCCGTGACGTAGTCGCGAAAGGCTTTTCGGATCTTGCCGGGCTCCTGCCCTTCCACCAGCCGAAAGGAAACCTTGGCGGAGGCTTCCGCCGGGATCACCGTCTTTGAGCCCTCGCCGGTGTAGCCCCCGATGATGCCGTTGATGTCGCAGGTCGGGCGCGAGGAGATCTGCTCGATCAGCAGGCGACCTTTCTCGCCGGCGGGCACCGAAAGCCCGATCGGCTTGAGGAAGGAATCCGCCGTCAGGTTGAGCTTCGACCATTGGGCGAGAATATCGGGCGGCAGATCCTTCACGCCGTCGTAAAAGCCGGGGATCGTGATGTGGCCGTCGTCGTCGAAGATGCCGCCGAGAATGCGGGTCAGCACCCGGATCGGATTTTGCGCGCCACCGCCGAAGATGCCGGAATGCAGATCGCGATTGGCGGCCTTGATCCGCACCTCCTCGTAAACCAGCCCGCGCAGCGACGTGGTGATCGCCGGGGTATTCGGGTCCCACATGCCGGTGTCGCACACCAGTGCGAAGTCGGCCTTGAGGTCGGCCTTGTTGGCTTCAAGAAACGGAACGAAATTCTTCGAGCCGATTTCTTCCTCGCCCTCGATGACGATGGTGACGTCGAGCGGCAGCGAACCGGTCACGGACTTCCAGGCCCGGCAGGCTTCGACGAAGGTCATCAACTGGCCCTTGTCGTCTTCCGCGCCGCGCGCGACGATGATTTTTCGCCCGTCGGCATGCGTGGTCACGGCCGGGTCGAAGGGCGGACGATGCCAGAGATTGAGCGGATCGACCGGCTGCACATCGTAGTGACCGTAGAACAGCACATGCGGCCGCCCCGGGTTTTTACCGTTGCCGTTGGCTTTGGCGACGATGGCGGGGTGACCGGCGGTCGGCCGCACCTCGGTCGCAAAACCGAGCGTGGCGATGTCGCCGGCAAGGTGATCGGCGGCCTTCTTGCA
Source organism: uncultured Alphaproteobacteria bacterium (assembly GCA_963761895.1). Classification (GTDB taxonomy): domain Bacteria; phylum Pseudomonadota; class Alphaproteobacteria; order Rhizobiales; family Xanthobacteraceae; genus Bradyrhizobium. The sequence goes on along the minus strand of CAVXIL010000003.1, from coordinate 1,299,165 downwards.
ATCTGCGGCAAAGGCCGGATCGGCGGAGATCGATTTGATCCGCAGCAGAGCGAACAGCCGCTCGAGGCTGTTGTCGAAATCGGTATCGATGCGGTCGAGGACCGGCTGAAGTTGCGGCGCGTTGGACATTTTCGATTTTCCCTTGGCTAGCTGCGGGGGTTGATCTGCAGATCCGGTTTTAGCTCGCCGGCCGTCGCAGGCAAGGAGCAGACTGCGCCTTCCGGAGGCGGATGCAGGATGTGCCAGACCAGGGCGCCGGCGATGATCGCCGCGGCAGCAAGATTGTTCCCGTAGGCTTGCAGGTCATTCGGGAAAACCGGAAATGACAGGCACATCAGCAGTCCCGCGATCGCCAGCGCCGTCCAGCTACCGATCTGCGCGGCAGGACGTGGATCATAGGCTGCCCGGTGGACCAGGATGGTGATCGGAAAGAACAGCCACATGAAATAATACTGCCGGGCCAGCGGCGACGCCACCGTCATCAGGCAGAACAGGATCCCGAGTTCTTCCGCGTTCGAGCGGGGTGTCGTCCGCGAGCGCGCCGGCATCACCGCGATGAAGCCAAGCCCGATCGCCAGCGAGATCGCGAGCACGACCCAATTGGCGGTCCTGAAATCGAGATCGAGCAGATTCATGTACGCCGGCGGCTTGGCCGGATTGTCCTGGTTGTAATTGACCGGGCGCGTCAGCCGGTGGGTCACGGCGATGATGGATTGATTGACCCAAGACCAGTTCTGCTCGCCACGCTGTCCGAACCCCTGCTCCGAACTCGATCCAACCATTCCCTGATACCAGGTCTTCAATTCGGAAATGTTGTGCCGGAAACCGCGCACCGGCGCCGGAACCACGAACAGAAAAATCCCGAGGAAGACAATCATGCCCGCAAGTGCCGCCCACTGCCTTCGCCACGCCAGATAGGGCAACACTGCCACCGGAAAAACCTTGAGCGCGGTGGCCAGCGCAAACATGCTTCCGCCCATCCACGGCCGGTCGTGCTGCAGCAGCCAGAACCCGTACAGCATCATCGCCAGCAGCACGAGGTTGGGTTGCCCGAGATCGAACATGTCGAACACGAACGACACCGTGACGAAGCCCGGCAGCGCGAACAGCCACGGGCCGGGTATCTTGCCGGACCCGGTCATCGCGTTCGAAAATTGAGCCGTCATCCACCACGCGACCGCGTTGAAAGCCGACAGGCAGAGATACAGTGGTATCTTGCCGAAATAGCTGGGTATCGCGAGCAGCACCGCCGATAGCGGGGGGTAGATGAAATTGAAATAGGCCTTGGCATCGCTGGGATAGAGATCCCCGCCCTGCAGGATCTGCTGTCCAGCCCAGAACCACAGCGGATAGTCCTTGGTCTTTCCGCTCCCCCAAATCTCGGGAACGAGCACATCGGCCGTCAGCGCGATACAGCAGATCAGAAACAGAATATCGATTGGCGCTCGCCACGATGGGTATCTCAGCACACGAAACTTTCCGAAAATCAGAGGGAGATCACGTCGCGGCAGATGACCGCAACGCTCCGGGACTCTAACGCTCCAAGACTTTATCGTCGCAGCAATCCGCCGAGCGCGCCGCGCACGATGGCGCGACCAACCGAACCGCCGATCGAACCGCCCACCGACTTGCCGAGATCGGCGGCCACCCCGCCGACCACCTTGTTGGTGACCGAACGTGTGACGCTTCGCGCGATCACCTGACCGGTCGACATCCTGCCGCGCGACACATTGGTGCCGAAAATCGTCCCGACGATCGCGCCGATTTGCCCGAGAATGCCGCCGCCGCCCGCGGTCGCCGCGGTACCGGCCACGCGCTTCTGCAGCACCTCGTAGGCGGATTCGGAATTGATCGTGGTGTCGTATTTGCCCTTTACCGGGCTCTTGTCCATGATCGCCTTGCGTTCCTCTGCAGTGATCGGACCGATCCGCGCCGTCGGCGGCCTTATCATGACACGCTCGACCATCGCCGGCGTGCCGTTGCCTTCCAGAAACGACACCAACGCTTCGCCCTTGCCCAATTCCATGATAATCTGGGCAGTGTCGAGCTTCGGATTGGGCCGGAACGTCTGCGCCGCCGCCGCGACCGCCTTCTGGTCACGCGGCGTGAAGGCCCGCAGCGCGTGCTGCACGCGGTTGCCCAATTGGGCGAGCACCTTGTCCGGCACATCGATCGGGTTTTGCGTCACGAAATAAACCCCGACGCCCTTCGAGCGTATTAGCCGCACCACCTGTTCGATCTTGTCCAGCAGCGCCTTCGGCGCATCGTTGAACAGTAAATGCGCTTCATCGAAGAAGAACACGAGCTTGGGTTTCGGCGGATCGCCGACCTCCGGCAACTCTTCAAACAGTTCCGACAGCATCCACAGCAGGAAGGTCGCATACAGCCGGGGGCTCTGCATGAGTTTGTCCGCCACCAGGATGTTGACCATGCCCCGGCCAGCGCTGTCGGTGCGCATGAAATCCTTCAGCGCCAGCGCCGGCTCGCCGAAAAACCTGGCGCCACCCTGATTTTCCAGCACCAGGAGCTGACGCTGGATGGTTCCGATGGTCTGTTTCGAAACGTTTCCATATTCCGTGGTCAGCTCGGCGGCGTGTTCTGCAATGAAAGACAGGATCGCCCGCAGATCCTTCATGTCCAGCAGCAGCAGCCCCTGCTCGTCGGCCACCTTGAACGCGATGTTCAGCACGCCTTCGCCGACGTCGTTCAGATCCATCATGCGCGAGAGCAGCAGCGGACCCATTTCCGAAACGGTGGCGCGCACCGGATGACCCTGCTCGCCGAACACGTCCCAGAACACGGTCGAAAACTGGTCGGGTTGAAAGCGGAGGCCCATGTCGCTGGCCCGTTTGACGATAAAATCCTTGGCCTCACCGATCTCGCAGATACCCGAGAGGTCTCCCTTGATATCGGCCGCGAACACCGGAACGCCCGCACGCGCAAATCCCTCGGCCATCACCTGCAGCGAGACGGTCTTTCCAGTTCCGGTCGCGCCGGTGACGAGGCCATGGCGATTTGCAAGCCCGAGCGTCAGCCAGGCTGGCACTTCACCCTTTCCGATGAAAATTTTCTCGTCGGTATCGGCCAAATTGTTATCGGGAGCAGCCATAGCACCGCCTCTTTGCACGCACCGGGGGCTTCAGCCACCGCGCGGCAGCATCATATGGCATCTTGCAAGCCGATTGAACCCGGTCAACGGCCTCCGGGGGATCGAAAGACCGGCGTCGAACGAGATCGACCGGGTCATTGTGTTCCCCGCCGAAGTTGGAACGAATGCCCGGTAGCGACCATTTGCTTGCAAATTCCGCGTCCGCTCTTGCAACGCTGCAACACTCGCAGCGCGATCGAGGATGAATCGCACTTTCAAACGCGGTCATCGCTTGTAATTCGCATCGCAGAAGATCAAGATAAATTCACGAGCAATGAACCGGTACGCAACCGGTTGAGGCGGGGCAATATGGACGAACTGATTGGGAGGCTGGCGGTCAAAGCCGGCATCGACAATGCTGTAGCCGAAAAAACCATCGGCATCATCCTGGGTTTTCTTCGCAAAGAGGGCCCCTCCGACAAAGTTCAGGCATTGATCGACAAAATTCCCGGCGCGGAAGCGGCGATCGCGGCGTCCAGCAATGGCGGCGGTCTCGGTAAATTGATGGGCGGCGGCCTGATGGCGCTCGGCACCAAACTGATGGGTCTCGGTCTGGGCATGGGCGAGATTCAGAACGTTGCCCGTGAACTTTTCAAGTTCGGCCGCGACAAAATCGGAGCGGATCAAATGGGCGAGATCATTGCAGGGACGCCGGGCCTCCGTCAGTTCGCTTAAAGCACCTTTTTCATATTGAGTATCATGACATATCCAATTTCCGATATTGACGGCTTGACCGCCTACTCCGCATCGAAACTGAAATCGCTGGGTATTCGCACCACGGATCGGTTGCTTGAGGCCGCCCGTACCGTCAAGGGGCGTAAAGAGCTCGCGGCGAAGACCGGCATCAGCGAGCAGCAACTGCTCGAATGGGCCAATGTTTCGGACTACATGCGGATTCCCGGCATGGGCAAGGCAAAGGTCGGTTTGGTGCGCGCTGCCGGCGTCACCACGGTTCGCGAGCTTGCGCTTCGCAATCCGGCCCGGCTGGCGCAGAACATGAAGGAAGTGAATACCAAGCGCAAACTCGTCCGCGTCCTGCCTTCGGAAAAGTCGGTCGAGCAACTGATCGCGCAGGCCCGCAAGCTGCAGCCCAAGATCACCTATTAGACCGCTCGGAAGCGGCTGGACGGGCGCACACCGGCCGCCGCGCCCCGCATCTTGACTCCCATGCAGGGACCGCGCAAAGCGACCGCATGATCGCGACCACGTCCAGACCCGCCCCGCTGGCCACCCCGGCAGATCATCCGGTATTGCCCGCACTTTTGTCCCGGCCGTACCCGACCGTGATGGGCGTCCTGAACGTTACGCCGGATTCATTTTCCGATGGCGGGCGGTTTGTTGCACCGGAGCGCGCGCTGGCCCAGGCTCGCCGCATGATCGCCGAAGGCGCCGACATCATCGACATCGGCGCGGAATCAACCCGGCCCTATGGCGCGCAGCCGATCTCGGCCGACGAAGAGCTGAGCCGGTTGCAGCCAATCCTGGCCGAGGTCGTTTCGCTCGGCGTTCCCGTGTCGATCGACAGCATGAAATCGGCGGTCGTGGCATGGGCGCTCGATGCGGGTGCAGTGATCGCCAACGACGTCTGGGGCCTGCAGCGCGACCCTGAGATGGCCACGCTGTTGGCGGCGCGGCATTCGCCTGTCATCATCATGCACAATCGCTGCAACGTCGATGCCGACATCGACATCATGAAGGATATCGCCGCCTTCTTTGCGCGTTCGCTCGAGATCGCGGACAAGGCGGGCGTTTCACGTGGAAATATCGTGCTCGATCCCGGCATCGGCTTTGGCAAGACCCCCGAGCAGAGCTTGACGGCGCTGGCCCGGCTGGATGAACTCGGCGCCTTCGGTCTGCCGCTGCTGGTCGGCGCTTCGCGTAAGCGCTTTATCAGCTCGATCGTGCCGTCGGAGCCGGATCAGCGTCTGGGCGGTTCGATCGCGGCGCATCTAGCGGCGGCAAAAGGCGGCGCGCGGATCATCCGGACCCACGATGTGTCGGAAACCGTACAGGCGCTGCGCGTGGCGGCAGCGATTTGGGACAGGCGATGACCGATACCATCTTCATCACCGGCGTCGTTATCCACGCCCGCCATGGCGTCATGGAACATGAAACCGAGGTCGGGCAGCGCTTCGTGATCGACCTCGAACTGTCGGTCGATCTGTCGGAATCCTCGCGCACCGATCGCCTCGCCGATACCGTGTCCTATTCCAATGTGGTCGCGACGGCGACGGCGGCCTTCAAGGATGCCAATTATAAATTGCTGGAACGGGCGGCCGGCGCAGTTGCTGACGCCATCCTCGCGGCGTTTCCTCGCACCAGCGCGATCAAGGTCACCGTTCACAAGCCGCACGCCCCGATCGCTGCGATTTTCGAGGATGTCGGTGTGATCCTGACCCGCACCCGGCAAGCGCCAACTCATGGCTGACGTCCTGATCGCGCTGGGCGGCAATGTCGGCGACGTCCGCGCGACATTTCAAAAGGCGATCGCCAATATCTGCGGCATGATGCAGGCGGCGCTGGTGGCGCGGTCATCGGATTACGCCACGCCGCCGTGGGGTGATGAACAGCAAGCCCGCTTTATCAACGCCTGCATCGAAATCGAAACCAGCCTAGATCCCCACGCGCTGCTGTTTACGCTGCACAAGATCGAAGCCAAGTTCGGCCGCGACCGCGCCAGTGAACGGCGCTGGGGTCCGCGCACCCTCGATCTCGATCTGATCGCCTATGACGACGTTTCGATTCAAAAGCCGGAACTGACGCTGCCGCACCCTCGCCTGTTCGAGCGTGCCTTCGTGCTGGTGCCGCTGACGGAAATCGTGCCCGATCGTCTCATTGCGGGACGCAGCATTACGGCCGCGCTGGCGCAGCTGCCCACTGCGGGAATTGAGCGGTTGCCCGACCCGGGCTGACCGAAGAACCGCCCTCCTGCGCCCAAAACAACCGTTTGGCTTGGCCACCGGTACGTGGCAATTTCGGAGCCAACACCAAAAACGGCTCTTGGGAGCATCCTGCCGAATGACATCTGCAACCGACGACCTGCGGTTATCGGCTGATTTCGCGCCGGCGACCTATGACGACTGGCGCAAGCTGGTCGACGGCGTGCTGAAGGGCGCGCCGTTCGAAAAGCTGGTCGGCAAGACCTATGATGCCCTGAAGATCGAGCCGATCTATCCGCGGGCGCGCGATGCCGCGGCGGTCGCAGGGCGGCCTGCAGCCGCCCCGTGGCAGATCGTGCAGCGGATCGATCATCCCGACGCGGCGCAGGCCAATGCGCAGGCGCTGCATGACCTCGAGAACGGCGCCACCGGGCTGGAATTTGAATTTGCCGGCGGGCCGGGCGCGCGGGGTTTTGGGGTTGCCGACGCGACCCCTGAAACGCTGGCGCGGCTGTTTGACGGCGTGTTTTTCGAGGCCGGAATCTCGATCGCGCTCAATCCGGTGCTGGGACGCCAGAATGCCGGCGAGAGCCTCGCCGATCTCATCGAGGCCCGTGGCATCGACCCGGCGAAGGTCGATATCCGCTTCAACTATCAGGCGCTCAGCACCATGGCCGTGCGGGGCGCCGCGCCGGCACCGTGGCCCGACATGGAGCGACCGTTCGCGAAGGTGGTCGGCGACCTCATGGGGCGCGGCTTCAAGGGTCCGTTCGTGCTGGCGGACGGCCGCCCGGTTCATGACGCCGGCGGATCGGAAGTACAGGAACTTGCGTTTGCTCTTGCGATCGCGGTCGCCTATCTGCGCATGCTGGAAGCCGGCGATATCGCGCTCGACGTTGCCCGCACCGCGCTATCGTTCCGCCTCAGCGCCGATGCCGATCAGTTCCTCACCATGGCGAAATTCCGCGCGCTGCGACTGCTGTGGGCACGGATCGAACAGGCTTGCGGCCTTGTGCCGAAACCCGTCTTCATCGCCGCTGAGACCGCCTGGCGGATGCTGACGCAGCGCGATCCTTACGTGAACATGCTGCGCGCGACCATCGCGACATTCTCCGCAGGCCTTGGCGGCGCCAACGCCGTCACCGTGCTGCCGCATACGCTGGCGCTGGGATTGCCGGATCCGTTCGCGCGACGCGTGGCGCGTAACACGCAACTGGTGCTGCTGGAGGAATCCAATCTCGCCAAGGTGTCCGATCCGGCCGCCGGCTCGGGCGGCATCGAAGCCCTGACGCAAGCGCTGTGCCAAGCCGCGTGGTCGCTGTTCCAGGAAATCGAAAACGCCGGCGGCGTATTCCCTGCCCTTGAGCAGGGCCTGATCCAGCGCAAGGTCGCGGCAACGCGGGCGGTGCGCGAAGCCAGCATCGCCAGGCGCAAGGAAGTGCTGACCGGTGCCACCGAATTTCCCAATCTGCATGAAGCGCACGTCGCGGTGCTCGATGCGAAACCGGCGGCGCTCGCGCCCTCAGGCGAAGCCGCGATCAAATTCGACGCGCTGTCGCCGATGCGGCTGGCAGCGCCGTTCGAGCGCCTGCGCGACCGCTCGGATCAAATTCTGGAGGAGAAGGGCGCGCGGCCAAAGGTGTTTCTCGCCAATCTCGGAACGCCCGCCGACTTCACCGCACGGGCTACGTTTGCGAAGAGCTTTTTCGAGACCGGCGGCATCGAGGCGGTGGAGTTCTTGCCAGCCCTTCGCGAGGCGACCTCTTCACCTCTCCCCTCCGGGGAGAGGTCGACCCCGCAGGGGTCGGGTGAGGGGGCACTTGCTTTGGACCGTAACCCCTCGCCCGCTCCCGCGCTTTCGGCGCAGTTGCGACCTCTCCCTGCGGGAGAGGTGAAGGATCCTGCGGCGCTGGCCGCCGCCTTCGAGGCTTCCGGCGCTGCATTGGCGTGCCTGTGCTCCTCCGACAAAGTCTACGCCGGGCAGGCAGCGGCGGCCGCCAGGGCCCTTCAAGCCGCCGGAGCAAAGCATATCTATCTGGCAGGGCGGCCCGGCGAGCAGGAAGCCGCGCTCCGTGCCGCCGGCGTTAACGATTTCGTCTTTGCCGGCGGCGACGCGCTGGCTGCGTTGCAGGAAGCCTGGCGGCTGATGGAGCAGACATGACCGCGGCGACCAAACCTGTGCTGACCGGCGGGTGCCAATGCGGCGCCATCCGCTTTGCGGTGTCGGCGGCGCCGGTAAAGGTCAGCATCTGCCATTGCCGGATGTGCCAGAAGGCCTCCGGCGCGCCGTTCGCATCGTTGGCCGATATCGACCGCGGCGATTTCGCCTGGACCCGGGGCAAGCCGGCAGCGTTCCGCTCCTCCTCGATCGCCGAGCGCGACTTCTGCAGGGATTGCGGCACGCCGCTCAGCTTTCGCCGCATTGACGGGCCCAGAATCGAGATCATGACCGGCGCCTTCGACCGCCCGGACCGGGTGGTCCCGATGCAACAATTCGGCACCGAATCCCGGCTCGGCTGGGTGGTGTCGATCGCCAACATGCCGAGCCAGACCACGCTGCAGAATTACGGTGCGGACAAGCTTGGCGGCATCGTCAGCCATCAGCATCCGGACCATGATTGATGGCGGGTAGTAGTATGACGCTAATGACCGGGTATGTTATCCTCGCCACCGAACCCGTCATGTCCGGGCATAGTAGTCTGCCCAGCGCAGACTACGTATACTTGTCTGCGGTCCCGGGCATCCACGTCTTTCTCTCGTTCAAAAGACAAGACGTGGATGGCCGGAACAAGTCCGGCCATGACGAATGAGGCCGCTAGAATGAGCCGGATACCGAACTTTGCGAATATCGCATTTGAAAACACCGCCCGCGCCGAACCCGATGGCGGCGGCGAGCCATGGCTCACGCCTGAGGGCATCCTCGTAAAGCCTGCTTACAGCGAGGCCGATCTCGAGGGTATCGATTTCCTGGAGACATGGCCGGGCATCGCGCCCTATCTGCGCGGCCCCTACCCCACCATGTATGTCAACCAGCCCTGGACCATCAGGCAATATGCTGGGTTCTCCACGGCGGAAGATTCCAACGCGTTCTACCGCCGCAACCTCGCCGCCGGGCAAAAGGGCCTCTCGGTCGCGTTCGATCTCGCCACCCACCGCGGCTACGATTCCGACCATCCGCGCGTCACCGGCGACGTCGGCATGGCCGGGGTGGCGATCGACTCGATCTACGACATGCGCACGCTGTTCTCAGGCATTCCGCTCGACCAGATGAGCGTGTCGATGACCATGAACGGCGCGGTGCTGCCGATCCTGGCGCTGTTCGTGGCGGCGGCCGAGGAACAGGGCGTCCCGCCGGAAAAACTCTCGGGCACCATTCAGAACGACATTCTGAAAGAGTTCATGGTGCGCAACACCTACATCTATCCGCCGGCGCCCTCGATGCGGATCATCTCCGACATCTTTGCCTATACCTCGCAGAAGATGCCGAAATACAACTCGATTTCGATTTCCGGCTATCACATGCAGGAAGCCGGCGCGACGCAGGACCTCGAACTCGCCTATACGCTGGCCGACGGCGTCGAATATCTCCGCACCGGGCTTGCCGCCGGCCTCGACGTCGACCGCTTCGCCCCAAGGCTGTCGTTCTTCTGGGCCATCGGCATGAATTTTTTCATGGAGGTCGCGAAGATGCGGGCGGCGCGGCTGCTGTGGGCCAAGCTGCTGACGCAGTTCAACCCGAAGGACCCGCGCTCCCTGAGCTTGCGCACGCATTGCCAGACCTCAGGCTGGTCGCTGACCGCGCAGGACGTCTACAACAACGTGATGCGCACCACCATCGAGGCGATGGCGGCGACGCAGGGCCATACCCAATCGCTGCACACCAACGCGCTCGACGAGGCGCTGGCGCTGCCGACCGATTTCTCCGCCAGAATCGCGCGCAATACGCAACTGTTCCTGCAGCAGGAAAGCGGCACCGTAGGGATCATCGATCCCTGGGGGGGCTCCTATTATGTCGAGCGGCTCACCCGCGATCTCGCGGCGAAAGCCTGGGGTCACATCCAGGAGGTGGAAGCGCTCGGCGGCATGGCCAAGGCGATCGAGGCCGGCGTGCCGAAATTGCGGATCGAGGAAGCCTCCGCCAAGACGCAAGCCAGGATCGACGCCGGCAAGCAGGCGGTGATCGGCGTCAACAAATACAAACCCGTCGACGAGGCGCCGATCGACGTGCTGAAAGTGGAGAATTCCACCGTGCGCCGGCTGCAGGTCGACAAGCTGGCGCGGCTCAGGAAAGAACGCAACCAGAAGGACGTCGACGATGCGCTGGCGGCGCTGACTCGGAGTGCCGGCGAAGGCAACGGCAACCTGTTAGCCTTGGCCATCGATGCCGCGCGCGCCAAAGCCACGGTCGGCGAGATTTCCGATGCGATGGAAAAGGTGTTCGGGCGGCACCGCGCCGAAATCAAATCCATCACCGGCGTCTACAAGCGGGAAGCGTCCACCATGTCCAACCGGGTCGAAAAAGTGCAGGCGCTGATCGATGCGTTCGAGGATGCCGAAGGTCGCAGGCCTCGCATCCTGGTGGCAAAAATCGGCCAGGACGGCCACGACCGCGGCCAGAAGGTGATCGCGTCGGCCTTTGCCGATGTCGGCTTCGACGTCGATATTGGACCGTTGTTTGCAACCGCCGACGAGGCGGCGCGGCAGGCGGTCGAGAACGACGTCCATATTCTCGGGCTGTCGTCGCTGGCGGCGGCGCATCTGACGGCGGTGCCGGAGTTGAAGGCAGCGCTGAAGAAGCAGGGCCGCGACGACATCATGATCATCATCGGCGGCGTGGTTCCGCCGCAGGATTACGACGCACTGTACAAGGCAGGCGCCGAAGCGATCTTCCCGCCGGGCACGGTGATCGCCGACGCCGCCGAAGAGCTGATCCACAAGCTCAACGCGAGATTGGGGCATAGCGAGGCGGCGGAATAAGATCGCTTTCCAGGCGTTTATGCTAACATTGAGTCATGGGCGACGTTGCAGACATCACCCTTGAAGAAATCATCGCCAAGCTGCGCGGACTGCTTACGGGCGCAACCTCACGACGCAGTATCTGCGTTCACCGCCAGGGTGAACTGAAACGTGGCACCGTGGGGCACGTTTGCCGTGGCCCACAACCGTCCCCCGTGGGCTTCCACGATTGAACGGCAGATCGACAGCCCCATGCCGATACCATCCGGCTTGGTCGTGTAGAAGGCTTTGAACACCCGGTCGATATTTTCCGACTCGATTCCGGGGCCGGAATCCTCCACCGCAACGAGTATCTGATCGGAGCCGTGCTCGAGCGTTCGTATCCGCAGTTCGCGAGGACGGCCTGTCACCCAACTCGTGGCCTGGATGCCGTTCATCAGAAGATTCATGATAACCTGTTGCAGCTGGATGCGGTCGCCATCGACAGGTGGAAGCGACGCCCCGAGGTCGAGTTGCAGTGATACGCCGTGAACGTTGATTTCCTCGCGGATCAGCGCGATGACGTCGTCGATGGCTTTGTTGATGTCGAGCTGCGCTGTTTCGAGCGCGTCCTTCCTGGACAGCGCGCGGATGCGCGCAATCACGTCGCTCGCGCGTCTCGCGCTGCCGATCATCTGTTCAACCGCGTTGCGTGCCTGGTCAATGCGCGGCACCTCGCCGTCAAGCCATCGAAGGCATGCATCGCCGTACGTGATGACGCCGGTAAGCGGCTGGTTCACTTCATGGGCGATCGAAGCCGTGAGCTGCCCCATGGCCGCTACGCGGTTCGCATGCGCCAGCTCGGTCTGCATCTCGCGGTAGCGCCGGTCGTTTTGGCGTGCTTTTGCTTCCGCCCGCTTGCGCTCGGTGATATCGCGGCACACGTTGCCGATGTTCATTGGCTGCCCGGTCTCCGGATCGTCGATCCGAAAGGCCGAATAGTGCACCGGGATCGGATCTCCGGTCTTGAAATGGCGGAAACAGATCTCTCCCGACCAGGAACCCTTCTCCAGCACCGTCGGCCAAAGCACCTCATTCACGAACTGACGGTCCGCGGGGAAAATGTAGTGAATTCCGCGCCTCGACCTCGCTTCTTCCCAGCTGTCGAAGCCAACCATTTTCATCCCGGCCTTGTTCAGGTACAGCGGCGTCCCTCCGCTGAGGTCGGCAATCGCCATCAGGTCGGCGGCCTGCTCGACCAATGACGCCAGGCGTCGGCGCTCGAGCTCGGCGCCCTTGCGTTCTGTTACGTCTACGGCCGTACCAACAAACTCGATCAGCTCGCCGTCTTCATCGAAGACCGGATGGCCCGAGGAATTGATGTGCCTGACTGTTCCGTCAGGCAACAGAACCCGGTACTCGTCGAAGCTATCTACTCTTTCGCGGATCGATCTCTCAAATCTCTTGTCCACCCAATCGCGATCCTCGGGGTGGACCCGCTGTCGAAAATTCTTGCGAGACGGCAAGTCCCGCTGCGGATCCAATCCGAAAATCCGGAACATTTCCTCGGAGCAGTAGAGCGCCCTTTGGGTCCGGGCATCCCAAACCCAAATGCCGGTGTGGGTCAGCTTCTGCGCTTCGGCGAGATAAGCTTCGCTTCGCGACAGCTTTTCCTGTGCCAGGCTCTGTTGGATCGTGACACCAGCCAGGTACGTGATCTGGTCCATGATCTCCTGATCGCGGCGGGTCGGCCGACGCGGCTCGCGAAAATACATCGCGAACGCCGCAATCACTTTGCCCTGCGACGAGAAAACCGGTGCGGACCAGCAGGCGCGCAGTGAGTGGGGCAAGGCCAGGCCGCGATAGTCCGCCCACAACGGGTCGGTCGCGATGTCCTCCACGATCACCGGTTCGCCACGGTATGCGGCTGTGCCGCAGGAGCCCTCTGATGGTCCGATCACCGTGCCGTCGATGGCATCGGTAAAGGCTTTTGGAAGGCTAGGTGCGCCACCATGCCGCAAGTGATCGCCGTCCACCAACAAGATGGACGCCAGGACGCCGCCGGCTTGTGCCTCGACCAGGCGGCATAGGCTATCAAGTAGTTCAGCGAGCGAATCCCCTTTAGTCACCATCTCGAGGATCCGTTTCTCCACGACGACCTAAGGATTCTGCGTATTTCGGTCTTCGATAACGACAACGTTCCAAGGCACTTGCGCGCCTGCGGCGGGGAACGCGAAAACGTGAAAACGCGAAAAGCTGAGGTTATTCAGGTCAATGAAACTGTCAAGGAGCCGCCCGGAGGGATTGATCCTCACGGCCAGCGGCACGGAAACAGGATACGGCACGCCATCCCGTGATCGCATCCGGTGCTCCGAACAATGAGGCCGCCGCGTCGTGCTCCGAACCAGCCGGGCACAGCCATTCACCGGGGTCGTCTCATCCATCGATTGCTTCGATTGAAAAGAGACAAACAATGAATTGGATAGCTGAAGTGAGGACTCCCACGTTGCTAACATGATCCGGGATTTGGAAGGCACCGCACCGGAGTGAAGCAAACAGACCGATCACGGCCAATGTCGCCGGCTGCTCGATGTTCGCAGCGCAAGGAGAAATTCAATGATCGCCAACTACACAAGCCACGCGGCGAACGGGCGAACCTTTCTTGCCTGGATACGCACCGGCCTGGCCGTGGCGGCATTTGGATTTTTTATCATCAAGCTGAACGTCTTTGTCGATGCGGTCGGTCGGGGATCCCTACTCAATCTTCGTGCGGAAGACGCCGGCGCGTTCGTCGCGGTCGCAACCCGCTATGCCGGACTGGCAATGGTTGCGATTGGAATCGCCATGATCGCACGAAGCAGCTTCGCCTTTGAGCGCAGGCGCCGCGCGATCGATTGCGATGAGGTTATACAGATCCCGCAGTCCCGTGCGGAGTCGCTGCTTTCGGCGGCGCTCGCGATTTGCCGTGCTGATTTTTAGCATCAATCTCGCGTGGATTTGACGTTCGCGGCGCGATTCCACTTCGAAACCCAAACAGGAGAAATCTGCGATGGATATGAAAACTGGGAACTGGTCCGGCACGGCGATACGTCCCGTTGGCCTGATCATCCGGCAAAAAGACCCGAATAATCTCGAAATGCCATTCGATCAGCTCGACGAGTTCATCACGCCGTCCGAACTGTTTTATATACGCAGTCATTTCCCCACGCCGGAGCTGGATCCCGTCGCCTATCGGCTATCGATCAGCGGCGCCGTGCGGAACGAGCTAAGCCTGAGCTACGCCGATATCCGCGCCATGCCTTCACGGACATGCGTCGCCACGCTGGAATGCGCCGGCAACAGCCGGGTATTCATGGTGCCGCCGGTGCCGGGCGCACAATGGGAACTCGGTGCGGTCGGCAACGCCGAATGGACGGGTGTTCCCCTTTCCGTGCTGCTGGAGCGCGCCGGAGTCGCGGACGAGGTGTGCGAACTGGTGCTCGAAGGTGCTGATCGCGGCGTGCCGAAGGAAGAGCCAAAGCCCCCGGGGCCGATCTCTTACGCCCGCAGCATCCCGCTGGCGCGGGCGATGGAACCCGACGTGCTGATCGCCTACCAGATGAACGGGCAGGACCTGACGCCCGATCACGGATATCCGCTGCGCGCCATCGTACCGGGGCATTACGGCATGGCGTCGGTCAAGTGGCTGACCGGCATTGTTGCGACCACGCAGCCGTTTCAGGGCTACTGGCAGACGTCCGACTACGGCTATTGGGATGATTCCGAGGGGACACCTGTGCGCCGGCCCCTCGCGGAGATGAAACTGAAGTCGCAGATCGCACGCCCCCGTGTGTACGAGAGGCTCCAACCCAATCGTCCCTACACCATTTTCGGGGCCGCCTGGGCGGGGGACACCGATGTCGCCGAAATCTGGATCAGCCTGGACGGCGGCGCACCGTGGGTCCAGGGCGATTTCCTCGACCCGGTAAACCGGCACGCATGGCGCCGCTGGAAATACGACTGGATCACGCCGGCACAACCGGGCCGCTATACACTGTTGGCGCGCGCGACCGGAGCAGACCGCCGTACCCAGCCAGACGGCCATAATCCAAATTTCGGCAGCTATGTGATCGATCACCCGCTTCCAATCGAGGTCTTTGTAGCTGCGCTTTGAATGGAGGCGTACGCCGCTCGGCAAGCGGCTACTTTCAGCGAAAAATCCGCTCGTCGCGTTCGATCGCGCGCGCAACGGCGCACTTGCCTGCCCGATACCGTAATTCGCGGTATCGGACATCGCTCACTGCATTCAACCAGATGGCCAGGAGCACCATCAACGTCAGCCGAAATATCTCGATATTACGCTTTTATCGACCTTGCAGATGTAGGTGTATTTTGGATTGACCACCTGTGTGCATCGCGCTTCCGCAATTTGACCGAGAAGCATGTATCCTTCGGCGGCAGGAATCTTCCAATCGTCCTCCAGCCAATAGACCATTTCCTCAAAGGCAAGTCGCATGGCGTCTTCAAGCGGCCGGGCGCAACCTAACGTGCAAATATGCGTCGATGTTTCGATACGCGGATGATTCAACCGAGCTGGCGCCTTCTCGATCGACACTTTTACGGTCAGCGTCGCGGCAATTTCAATGGCACCCATGCCGTTGCATTCGCCGTCGCCCTGGATGGCGTGGCAATCACCGAGAAAGAGATGCGTTCCCTCCTTGTTGACGCGGAGGAATACGGTATTGCCTGTCGTAATCTCCTGCACGTCCAGATTGCCGCCATGCGGACCATTGTCGACTGTCAAGACAGCGCCATGCACCGGCGCGACACCAATGACTCCGATCATCGGTTTTATGGGCAGCTTGACGTGTTCGTTCCAGTGCACGAGGTTATCTTTGACTTCGACAACCCTTGTCTGCCTGCCGAACTCTTTTCTCCGCACCCAATCGGGAAACATTCCGATACCCGGCCACAAAGCGGTAAAGCCGAGATTGTCGAGTTCCATATTGATGATCTCGACTTTAAGCATGTCACCGACTTTCGACCCGCGTACTTCAATCGGTCCGGTCGCCCCATTGACGAACGGAAGAGTGACGTCAGCCTCGGTCAATTGCTGACCGAGATGCCGGATCGTGCCGTCGTTCACGTTAATTGCGCATTCCACCACGAACGTTTCACCCGGCTCGACGCTGGCGACGAACCGGTCATTGCCCGAAAGCGCGTATTTGATATTGTCGACCTTGCTGACACGCTGAGACATTTTCACTCCCTATCTTGGGTTTCCGCCCGATTGCTTAATGGATACGGCGCCACGGCATCAGAAGGCGCTCAATCCTGCCCACCACAAAAGTCAAAAGCAGCGCCAGCGCGATCGTTGCGACCAAAGCGGCGAATACCTTTGGAATGATGTACAGCGATCCCGCCCTGAAAATGGCATGGCCGAGGCCCTCGGATGACGACATGAATTCGCCGACGATCGCCCCGATCAGCGCGAAACCGACCGTAAGCTTCAGTCCGGCAAAGATATCGGTGAGCGAGGCCGGCACCACGAGCTTGAGAAAAATCTGAAACTTCGACGCTCCCAGCGTCCGCATCAGATTGATCTGGTCGGTATCGACCCCGACCGCGCCCTTGTAGGACGTGACCAGGGCAACGATCACGACCGACAGCGTCGACATCGCGACTTTCGAAATCAGTCCCGTGCCGAACCAGATGATGATAATCGGCGCCAGGGCGATGATCGGAATTGAGCCGAGCGCGATAACGAACGGTTCCACCACACGAGAAACGAACCTGGAGTACCAGAGCGAAAGTCCAATGACGGTACCGACGAAATTTCCGACGAGAAAGCCGAGTAACGTTTCGAGTCCGGTGACGTAAGTATCGCGCCACAGACTGCCGTCGCGCACCATCTGGCCGAGAAAGCCGGCGATCGCCGAAGGCGAACCAAACATGAAGGCTGCCTGTTTGTTGTTCGCCGTCACATGGTCCCACAAACCGAGCAGCACGGCGAGGATCGCGCCTTGCGTCATGAGAACGATGGCGGCCGAGCGCAGCCTGCGCCAGCGCCGGATGGCCGGCGGCGTGGGCTTTTGTGCAGGCACGTGGGTTGCGCGGTCCATCCCGCTCTCTGCATCCACAGTCATTGCAAAACGACGTCAAGATCGGCCCAGATTTGCCGAACGTATTTGCTGAAATCGCGGCTATCGCGCGCCGCCATCATGTCGGTCCGTTCGATGCCGAGCGCGATATCATAGACCGCCTTGACCCGCGTTGGCCGTTTGGACAGTACGATTACCCGATCCGCAAGGGATACGGCTTCTTCGATATCGTGCGTAATCAGCAAAAGCGACCGGCCGCGCTCGCGAACTAGCTTCGCCGTATCGCTTTCGATCAGCAGCTTGTTTTGAAAATCAAGCGAGGCGAACGGTTCATCGAGCAGCAGGACGGCGGGCTCGTTCACCAATGTCCGTGCCAACGCCACGCGCTGGCGCATGCCGCCCGAGAGCGTCGAAGGATAGTGGTCAGCGAAACCGTGGAGCCCGAGCTGATCGAGCATTGCGTGGCTGCTGTCCCGAGCCTCGCCGGCCGCCACGCCGCGGATTTCAAGGCCCAGCATCACATTGCCGAGCGCCGTTCGCCACGGCAGGAGGAGATCCTTCTGAAGCATGTAGCCGACATTTTGCGGCTGGCCGGTGATCTCCTGGCCGTACCAGCTGATACGTCCCGAGTCCGGCGTCAGCAATCCGCACAAAGTGTTCAGAAGCGTCGTCTTGCCGCAACCGGAAGGCCCAACGATGCTGACGATTTGGCCAGTGTCGAGCGTCATGCTGAGATCGCCGATGACCGGAACCAGCCGTCCGTCAACTTCATAGCTTTTTGCAACGTGCCGCACCACGAGCGGAACTGCCGGAGCAACATCTGCTCCGGCAGTGTCGCGCTGAGTAGCACTCACGCCGTTCGCTTCGCCCGTCATTTGAGGCTGGCGACCGCCTTGTCCGCAAACGTGTTATCGATAATCTGATCGAATGGTATCGTGCCCTTCGCATTGCCCAGATAGACCTGCATATCCATCAGATTCTTCCATTGATCCGGTTTGGTAACAACGGATTGAGCCGGAATGAGATATCTGAGCTCAGCATCGATTGCCTTGTCGACAACCTCACCTGGAAGGTCCGGAAATTCCTTGCGTGCGACCTGCTTGGCGAACGCGGGATCGGCGTAGGTTTTGCGCGAAGCTTCTTCAAACGAGGTGACGAGCGCCTGCACCATCTGCGGATTTTTCTGGATCGTCGAGGGCAGCACCATGATTCCAGTGTTGCAGAAGGGTCCGATATAGCTGGAGAAATCGAACACCACCTTGGCGCCTTGCGCTTCGGCGGCGGCGACGCTTGGCTGATACGCGATGGCAATATCAGCTTGACCAGCCAGCATGGCTGCAATTTCGGTACCAGGGTTCACCGGAACGATGGTCGCGTCCACGCCGACCTTCAGGCCCGCGTTCTCCAGCAATCGCTTGGCAACACTGTAGTTCGTGTTCGGTTCGGGCGAAGTAACGATCCTCAAGCCCTTGAAGTCTTTGGGGTCGGTGATTGGCTTGAGCGTTTTCGACACACCGAAATAGTGAGCACGTTGAACGACCGTGCCGATCACAACACCTGGACCACCGTTCTCCCGGGAAATCTGAGCCATCGTCGCATCACCGATCGCAAAATCCGCTGACCCTCCAAGAACAGCCGCAAAGGTCTGCGTGTCTCCACCGGCGGCGCTGACTTTCATGTCGAGGCCGTTTTTCTCGAAGATGCCGGCGAGCATACCGACGTAGAGATTGATGTAGCCGAGATTATGGACGGCCTCGCTGAAGCGCACTTCCTGGAGCGGCGCAGCTGCCGCTCGGTCCAGGCCGATGATCGGCGTAATCGCCAGGCCACTTGCAACAGCGGCGGACGTCGTCAGGAAATCGCGGCGACTGAGTGAGACGCAGTCTCCAGCGAGAGATTGGCGGATCCTATTGATCATGGCTCTGGACTCCTCGCGAAATTGATTTTCGGTGACGAAGCAAAGGTAATCCGTTGCGCGAGCAAGCTGCAAGATAAAAGAAGTGACACCAAATGTTCAGAGGCGAGCTACGCCGTTCATCCGTGTCGCTGCTGCGACGCAACGGTAGCAGCCGTGAATGCAATTTGTGATTTTTGTGACCTCTTGAGCGGCGAGATGATTGTTCGATCACCAACCATCGTGCGATAATGTCATTTTTGACATTATCGCGCCCAAACAATCAGCGACCTTTTTCAATTGGTGGTCATGAAATGCGGAGCACCCGCGTCGATTGCGGTCGCAACGATAAACCAGAGCACCAATTCAAACAGCACGGCCGGCGATGGCTCAGCAAGAACTCGCCGCCTTCTCAAGGATTGACCCGTACCGAGGCAAAGCGTCCGGTGAGAGCGCCGCCGCACTTTTCCGCCGCGATCCCGATGGCACGTTGCTGTTCACGGGCTTTGTCACGGACCGGAGGCGCCCTCGTGCCCGTTCCTGGTTCGGGCGGCGCGGTATCGACGGGAACACGAAGACGCTCGAAGAGATTGCTGACAAGCCTTCGCAAACGAAGATTCTCTGCTGCCAGATCCTTCATCTGCATGACCGCCGGAACGTTGAGACCACCAAGACGTCTCCGCCAGCGATAGAAAGTTCGCAGCGACACTCCAGCGGTATTGCAAATTTCAGCGACGGACACACCGGCGCTGGCCTCATGGAGCAGATGAAGAATTTCATTCTCAGTGAATCGGGACTGTCTCATCGGATCGCCCTCATGCAACTGCTGTCCTGGTACTGCTTCAATCGCCGACGGCGGCGATCTCTCTCAACCTCTCGCTGTTCATGCCGCAACCTAGCACAATCGCTTGCCGCCAAAAATGCGTGCGTAAACAGGGCCGCCAACCCGCGGCGGCGCCGTTGGCTTGCCTCAAACCTGGCGGTCTGATTTGTTTTCCCTGTGCTTCCCGGAGAGATCAATGGCACGCCGCCACGAAATTCCCGCTACGCTCGAGAATATGGTATGGGGATACCTCGACAGCGCGAGCCCGGCCGTCCTGTCAGTGAACTCTGGCGACACCGTCACCCTGCACAGTTTCCCGGCCGGCGGAAAAGAAACCCTGCCGGACGATCTGCGGCTCGTGCCGGAAGACTACATGAGGGCGCTTGAGACGCTGCCTCACGGACCAGGTCCGCATTTCATCACCGGGCCTGTTTACGTCAGAGGCGCACAAGCCGGTGACGCGTTGCAGATTGACATCCTCGACGTGAAGATTCGGCAGGATTGGGGTTTCGTCTCGATATTGCCGCTGCTCGGAACGCTGCCTGACGAGTTCACCGACTACGAGACCATCCATCCGACAATCGATCGCGAACGCAATGTCTGCATCATGCCGTGGGGAACGGAGATTCCACTCGATCCCTTTTTCGGCATCGTCGCTACCGCTCCTCCTCCCAGTTGGGGACGATGCGGATCGCCGGTGCCTCGGGCCTTCGGCGGCAATATGGACAACAAGGAACTTCGCGCAGGCACCACGCTCTATCTGCCGGTTTTCAACGAAGGCGCCTTGTTCTTTGCGGGCGACGGACATGCCGTTCAGGGCGACGGAGAAGTGTGCATTACCGCGCTGGAAACAGGCGTTACCGGCACGTTTCGCCTCACGGTGCGAAAAGACATGGAATTGAGCTGGCCTTTTGCCGAAAGTGCGACGCATCTGATGTCCATCGGACTCGACGAAGATCTCGACGATGCCGCCAGGCAGGCCGTACGGGAGATGGTCAAGCACGTCTGCGCACGCACCAATCTGACGCGCAACGAAGCTTATATGCTGTGCTCGCTCGCGGGGAATCTGCGCGTGACGCAACTTGTTGACGGCAACAAGGGCATTCACATGCTTCTGCCGAAATCCCATCTTTAAGGGGAAGCAGATTGCTTTCATGAGATCTGCCAGGCTTGGGCGCGTGCAAACATTTGGATGCCCTGGTCCAGGGCGCATTCCAGAGTTTGTTTAGGAACGACCTGCATCTCTGTTCATGGCACAAATGCGAAGAGCCGACCGCTTTCAGCGATGTCCGCTTTCTGGGGAATCCCGAAAGACATTTGCTCGCACTGAGTTCTTCAAAGATCGAGCCATCGCGGAAATCAGCCCTAGTACCCACTATCCGAAGTAAGTGAGTCATATTCAAGTAGGCACCGTCAGCAAGGCGTATCGGGCACTCGACAGCTACGCAGCGATGCGGTTGCGCCGGTGGTTGCAGTTCATTTGCACTATCGTGCGGCGTTGCCGCGTGATTTAAGATGGCATGATAAGCGATGCCATGAAAGTCCGGCTGCGGCCGGGAGATCGTGCGGTTCTTGAGGCGCGCTTGCGCGCCGGCAGCACCGAACAGCGGCAGCTGTTGCGGATACGGATCGTGTTGGAGGCGGCCGACGGGCACGCGACACGGGAGATCGCCCGCGATCTGGAGACGACGCCGACCACGGTCAGCTTATGGCGTATCCGTTACGCGCGCGAAGGCCTTGATGGGCTGGAGGATCGGCTGCGACCCGGCACCCCGCCGATCTACGGCGAGGCGACCGACCAGCGCATTCGCAAGGTTCTCGACCAGCCGCCACCTAAGGGTTTTGCACGCTGGAACGGGCCATTGATCGCGCGGTCGTTGGGCGACGTCGATGTGCAGTATATGGCGATCGCTGCGCAAGCAGAAGATCGATCTGGCCGGACGCAAAAGCTGGTGCGAGAGCAACGACCCGGATTTTGCGGCAAAGGCCGCCGATGTGGTCGGCCTCTATCTGGCGCCGCCGAAGAACGCGATTGTCCTGTGCGTCGATGAGAAACCGTCGATCCAGGCACTGGAACGGGCGCAGGGTTACCTGAAACTGCCGAACGGACGCGCCCTGACCGGGCAAAGCCACGACTACAAGCGGCATGGCACGACAACCCTGTTTGCCGCTTTTGAGGTTGCCACCGGCAAGGTCCGGGCCGCACACAAGAAACGCCGTCGCCGCAAGGAATTTCTCGACTTCATGGATGACGTCGTCGCCGCCTATCCAAAGGCACGGCTCAAGGTCATCCTCGACAATCTGAATACGCACCAGAAAAACGACGAATGGCTGAAACGCCACCCGCTTGTAACTTTCCACTTTACGCCGACACGCGCCTCGTGGCTCAATCAGGTCGAGGGCTGGTTTTCCATTTTGCAGGGCCAGTCGCTGACCGGCGCATCGTTCACCTCCGTCGAGCAACTCAAGCAGCACATTAATGCTTTTATCAAAGCCTACAACAAAGACGCGGAGCCGTTCGTCTGGACAAAATCCAAAGTCCACCAGCGCCGCGTCAAGGGACGCCGTCTTAGTGACTTATGATTCCGGGTACTAGTTCAGAAGCGGCCCGATATGCTTTGATGCATGGCGCTGGAACCGAGGCGAATGGAGGGCCTGATGTACATGTTCATTCGGAAGTTCACCAAGGTTCGTTCTGTTGCGGATGCCGCCCGCCGCGCCAAAAGCGGCATCGGTCAGATCTTAAGGGGATCGCGCGGATTCAAATCTTATCATGTACTGGATGGGGGAGAAGGCGTCGGCGTTGCTGTGATGATCTTTGAGGACCGGGAAAGCGCCAATGCAGCGAACGATAAAGTACGGGAGTTTGTCCGGGAAAGCCTGCATGACCTTGATCTTGGAGACCCGGAAATCATCGCCGGGGAAGTTTTGTTGAATATAGAGTTTGATGCGCCAAAAATCTGAAGCAGCATTTGCTCGCGTCGCCCGAACTGACGCAGATGACGAGTTTCGGGCCAGGCACTTTCAGCGGACGATGTCCGCTTACGGGGGGATACTGTTGCAAAGGTCGAAAGTCGGACCACACCAAAAATCTCGCGAAAGTTGATCTTTAGACTTCTCTTGCCGCCGCCACCTTCGAGGGTGAGTTCTCCAGCGTCACCACCAGCTACGCCGGCAAGGGCGTGGTGCGGTATTCCTTTTAGGCTCGTGACTTCCGTTGTTGGCACGAAACCGACATGCCGATGCAGTCGCCGCACGTCTGCTGTTGAGGGATCAACGGACCTGGCTGGGGACGGGGCTCGAAGTCTGAAAATGACCCCGAGCGGACCTGCGCCAACCATCCCAATGCGTTTATTCTCTGCTCCGCTGCTCGGTCAGGCCCTTGGAGCCCGCTTGCTTTTGGTTGGATGAATGGTTTCGCCCCGGGCGAGCATTTCTACAAACTCGCGAATTCGCTTATTCCGCGTTTCGGGGCGCTTGGCATCGTTCACGCGATAGATGAAGGCGTACCTGTTGGCACGGTCGAGTGTCGCAAACGCCCGTTCTGCTTCCGCATTTGCAGCCAGCGCAGCCAGGAAATCGGACGGAGGTTCGGCTTTGCCCTGGGATTGATACGCCGCGCTCCAGCGACCATCGGCCTTGGCCTTCTGGACCTCGCTCAATCCGGCAGGTTGCATGCGCGCTTCGCGAATAAGACGCTCCGCCGTATCCCGATTGATTGCGGACCATCGGCTCGCGCTTCGCCGCGGCGTCATTCGCACTAAAAAGTAATGCTCATCAAACTTCCCAAGCTGACCATCGATCCATCCGTGACATAAAGCGGCTTCGATGGCTTGTGCCTTGGTGATGGTTGCTTCTGGCGCGCCGGCTTTAGCGAGCTTAAGCCAAAAGCCGCTCTGGCTTCCCTCGTGTGCAGACAGATAGGCTTCGATGGATGGCAGGTCCGCAAATGATATGATCGGACCCTTTGCATTGGTCATGCATCCTCCTCGCATCGGCGGTTAAACGATCCCTATAGATACGGGCCGTTCCGCGCTTGTATAGCCAGCATGCGGACTAGTCACTAGCACCAGATTGAAGTTGCGAAGCCGCCTCCAGGTGGCCTTTGATTTTGCAATAAGTGCTGACAGTTGATGTCCGAGTTTGGCACTTTTCAGACCTTGCGCGATGTCCGACTTGAGTCCGTAAGCGGGCCCAAAGCGGACATTGGCACGCCGTTGTTCCCAGCGCTCAATCTTCCGCTGGTGATAAAGAAATAATCAGCGAAGCTCGTGCCTTTGCGATTCCAATCTGCCGGTGATTTGCCCGACGGGTCAAATTTTTCTCTTCCGTCGGACCGGTGGATGGCGTGTCGCGCAAAAAATCCGCGCCCGACGGGCTAGATTTGGTGTAGTCGGGGGCTGTCCAGCCCCAAAGCGAAATATATTCTGATTTTCAGAAGACGCAAATCAGTTGTATGTCTCTCGCCGTCTCGTCCCGACAGAGGGGCGCTCGCGATCGTCACGAACGCGGGGCGGGATGCGGTGGACGCCGGCGGTGCGACTGACGAGCGCACTGATTTGGCGGACGGCGAAGACGTGTGGTCCTGACACCCCGACGCTGGTGTCAAGTCGGTGGAGGCAACTCCGCCGGCGACGGTGGCAAGAAAGCCGATCACCGGGGAGCAACTGTATTTTGAAGTAGCCCTGTGATCGGCTGGCCTCAAGGCTGGCGCTGCGCGCCACCGCCTCCGGCGGCTGTCGGCCTTGACCCCATCCGCTCACTGGTCTGTTGGCTTTGCATGCGCTCGGCCGAATGCCGAGCGCGGGCGTGGCGCGCTCGTCAACTCACCGGGTAGCGACTGGCATCCCATTTCTCGCCGCGGGCGATCATGGTGTTGAGAATGACGATCAGCTTGCGCATGCAGGCGACCAGGGCAACCTTTGCCTTTTTGCCCTTGGCGATCAGGCGATGATAGAAGGTCTTGAGCATTGGGTTGTGCCGGGTCGCCGCTCCCAGGGACGCCATGTAGAACAGATTGCGGACCTTGCGGCGTCCCCCCTTGATCTGGCGCTGGCCCTGCCGTTTACCGCTATCATCATCGTAAGGGGCGACGCCGAGCAAGGCGGCGATGGCCTCGTTGCTCACTTCGCCCAATTCCGGCATGGCTGCGATAAGGCCAGCAGCCGTCGTGGCGGCAAGGCCCGGCACGCTCTCGATGATCTCGGCGCGCTTGGCAAAATGCGGCGTGGCCTTGACGAGGGCGGCGATCGCCGCCTCGAGCTTGGCAAGCTCGAGGGCTATGGTCTTCAGCAGTCGCGCATGGCTTTTTTGCACCGGTTCCGGCACATCCTGCTCGGCTTTGTTGCTCAGCATGGTTCTTATGTCGAGCAACCCCTGGCGAGCATTGACCATCTGTTGAAGCGTCTCGCGCGCAGCATCGTGGGCTTGGCTTGGCGCCTCGCCGAATATCTCGGCAAACCAGGCGATCGTGTCAGCGTCGATGACATCATTTTTGGCCAGTCGCCCAGCAGACTGGGCGAAGTGGCGCACCCGCTTAGGGTCAACAATACGAACTTCGATAGCCTTCTCGCGGATCGCCCTGGCCCATTCGCGCTCATATCCCCCGCTTGCCTCCATCACTGCTTTGGTCACCTTGTGCTTGCGAAGCCAAGAGATCAACTGCCGACGTCCCTCCGCGGTGCTTGGGAACGTTTGCCGCTGAGACAGCGTGCGAATGCTGCCATCCGCCTTGTCCTTGGCGATATCAATACCGGCGACAACCAGACCGTTTTGTGCCATCATCCAGCTCCCTTCCTTGCTCGGTTCGGGCTCTAAGCCCATGCAACTGTTCGGGTTGAGGAAGACACCGGATCTGTCCCTCGCTCCCCGTCAGGCTCTAGCGGCCTTTGAGCACCACGGGCTCAGATCCAGCGGCGGGCGGTTGGTCAGAACCGCCCGTTCGCATATTCTGGCAGATTTTGCGGACACAAGAGCGCGGTATAAGCCGTAAACCATTGCGTGCGGGAATGTCGGGTGTTTTCCGGTGGCTCGCTGTGAATACTCGTGTGCATACTTGTTACCCCATGCGCACACGAGGCTGCGGGTGCATCGGGCGCCCGGCATTCCCCACGCCCTCTGTTTTCAGGGCGGAGATTAGCAAACCTCGGGCGTATCGCGCCGCGAGATCGCGGGGTCATACCTTGACGTCACCGCGAGGAGCCAGCGGATCGCGCGTCGGCAACCCCCTCCCCCTCGCCTGTCCCGCTTTGCCGTTGTAAACCAAAGCATGACCCTGCCGAACAATGCTCCCATCGATATCGACGTGCTGACAAAAGACCTCCGTGCCGGCGGCCGCGCGGCGTTGGCGCGGGCGATCACGCTGATCGAAAGCCGGCGCGGCGATCATCAGGCCGCGGCGCGCGATCTGGTGCAGGCGCTTTTGCCCGATACCGGCAGGGCGATCCGGGTCGGCATCACCGGCTCGCCCGGGGTCGGCAAATCCACCACCATCGATGTGCTCGGGATGTTTCTGATCGAACGCGGCCACAAGGTCGCGGTGCTCGCGGTGGACCCCTCCTCCGCCCGCACCGGCGGCTCGATCCTCGGCGACAAGACCCGGATGGCGCGGCTCGCCGCCTCCGACAGCGCCTATATCCGGCCCTCGCCGGCATCAGGCACGCTCGGCGGTGTCGCGGCGAAAACCCGCGAGGCGATGCTGTTGTGCGAGGCCGCCGGCTTCGACGTGGTGCTGGTGGAAACCGTCGGCATCGGCCAATCCGAAACCGCGGTCTGCGACATGACGGATTTTTTCCTCGCGCTGATGCTGCCGGGCGCCGGCGACGAGCTGCAGGGCATCAAGAAGGGCCTGGTTGAACTCGCCGACATGATCGCGGTCAACAAGGCCGACGGCGACAATGTCAAGCGCGCCAATCTGGCGGCTTCCGAATATCGCGGCGCCCTGCATATCCTGACGCCGCGCTCGGAGCATTGGCATCCGCCGGTCGTGACCTATTCGGCCCTGACGGGGACAGGCATCGACACGCTGTGGCAGAAGATCCTCGATCACCGCACCGCGATGAACGCCTGCGGCGAATTCGCGGCAAGGCGGCGGCAGCAGCAGGTGAAGTGGATGTGGTCGATGCTGGAGCAGCGGATGATGGCTCGGCTGCGCGCCGATCCGGCGATCCGGGCGAAAGTGAAGAAGACCGAAGCCGAGGTGGCCGATGGCCGCATCACCCCGGCGGTCGCGGCGGAGCAGATCGCGGAGATGCTGAGGTAAAATGACCGACAAACTTCGTATCCTCGTCACCGGCTTCGGCCCGTTTCCCGGCGCACCGTACAATCCGACGCCGCCGCTGGTGGCGCGGCTGCAGCGCCTGCGCCGGCCGGCGCTGGGCGATGTCGAACTGGTCGGCCACATTTTCCATGTCACCTACAGCACGGTCGATCGGGAACTCCCCGAACTGATCGCCCGACATCGCCCGCAAGCCCTCTTGATGTTCGGCCTCGCCGATCGGACGGCGCATGTCCGGATCGAAACGCGCGCGCGCAATGCCGTCACCACACTGTTCCCCGATGCCGATCGTAACCGCGCGCGGAAGGGATCGATCGTCAGTGGCGCCGACGCCCTGACGTTCGGCCCGCACACCGCGAAACTGCTGGGCGCGGCTGACGGCACCGGCATCGACGCGCGAAGCTCACGCGATGCCGGAAGCTACCTCTGCAACTACCTGAGCTGGCGCGCGATCGAGGCGACGCGCCGCGACGATGGTCCCCGCCTTGCCGCGTTCGTGCATGTGCCCTTGATCGCGCGCGACGCCGCTTCACAACCCAAAGGCAAAACCCACCGTATCACGCTGGAACAACTGGTCGATGCCGGCGAAGCCATGCTGCTGGAGATCGTGAAATTAACGAGGCAAGCGATGCGGGAGAGCGAGGCCGCGACCTGAGCGGTTTTGCGGCGTTCAACCATTGTGTGAACTGCTCGATTCCGAACCAGCGTCGGGGTCAACAAAGGAGGGCCGGATGAGGAAGATCGATATCCAAAGCGCGCCGATTTCGGCTGGCTCCCGATATCCGGAACCGTTCGCCGCGCCGTGTCGGGACAAAATTCGGCGCCGGCTGGCGGTCGCGGCGGGACTCAAGCAGATCGGCATCAACCTGCTCGAATTGGCTCCGGGCGCCTGGTCCAGCCAGCGGCACTGGCACACCGAGGCGGAGGAGTTCGTGTACGTCGTGGAGGGAGAAGTTGTGCTGGTGACCGAAGGCGGCGAGGAAATCCTGCGTGCCGGAGAGTGCGCCGCCTTTCTCCCCGGGGATCCCGATGGGCACCATTTGCAAAATCGATCCGGCAACGCCGCGCGCGTTCTCGAAATTGGGTCGGCTCATCTGCAGAACGACGAAGCGTTCTATCCCGACATCGATCTCCGGGCAGCCGCATCCGGCTATTTCCGAAAAGACGGAACACCCTACTGACATCAGCGGAGAATTTCGCGTTG
Source organism: uncultured Alphaproteobacteria bacterium (assembly GCA_963761895.1). Taxonomy (GTDB): domain Bacteria; phylum Pseudomonadota; class Alphaproteobacteria; order Rhizobiales; family Xanthobacteraceae; genus Bradyrhizobium. The sequence goes on along the minus strand of CAVXIL010000003.1, from coordinate 1,270,926 downwards.
CCACGCCTCATCCCCATTAACCCTACCCCCAACAATCGCCGGCGCGCGCCCTCGCCTTCAGCATGCGCCGCCGCATTTTTGCGTTACTCCACCAAGGCGGACACGCGTCACGCGGATCCGCATGGAGACGCGATCATGGACCTCACTCGCCGCCGTCTGATCGGGGCATCCGCCGCCGGCGTTGCCGGCGCGCTCGTGATGTCGCCGGGCGCGGCGCGCGCGGCGCCGCTGACGTCGAGCCTCGGGCGCGATGCCACGCAATATGGCGTGCGGCCCGGCAGTCCCGACGATCAAACCCGGGCCTTGCAACGCGCGATCGACGACGCCGCACGCGCGTCAGTGCCGCTGGCGCTGCCGCCGGGGATCTATCGCACCGGGATGCTTCGGCTGCAAAACGGCACGCAGCTCGTCGGGGTGCGCGGGGCGACCAGACTGGTTTTCAACGGCGGCGCATCGATGCTGCAGGGCGAAGGCGCCGGCAGCGTCGGCCTCACCAACCTCACACTCGACGGCGGCGGCATTCCGCTGCCGGCGCGGCGCGGCCTCGTGCATTGCATCGGGGGGCGCGACATCCGCGTCACCGATTGCGAAATCACCGGCAGCGGCGGCAACGGCATCTGGTTCGAGAACGTTTCCGGCGACGTCAGCGGCAACATCATCACCAACACGGCCGCCACCGCGATCGTGTCGTTCGACGCGCAGGGCTTGCTGGTGTCGCGCAACACCATCCAGGGGACCAGCGACAACGGCATCGAAATCCTGCGCACCGCTATCGGCGATGACGGCACTCAGGTGCTCGACAACCGCATCGAGGATATCAAGTCCGGCCCCGGCGGCTCCGGACAATATGGCAACGCCATCAACGCCTTTCGCGCCGGCAACGTCATCGTGCGCGGCAACCGGATCCGCAACTGCGATTATTCCGCGGTGCGTGGCAATTCGGCGTCCAACATCCAGATCACGGGCAACAGCGTCAGCGAGGTCCGCGAGGTAGCGCTGTATTCCGAATTTTCGTTCGAGGGCGCGGTGATTGCCAACAACACCGTGGACGGCGCGGCTCTGGGCGTTTCGGTCTGCAATTTCAACGAGGGAGGCCACATCGCGGTCGTGCAGGGCAACATCATCCGCAATCTCTTGCCGAAGCGGCCGATCGGCACCGCGCCGGACGACGACGCCGGAATCGGCATCTATGTCGAGGCCGACACTTCCGTCACCGGCAATGTGATCGAGAATGCGCCGTCATTCGGGATCATCGCCGGCTGGGGCAAATACCTCCGCGACGTCGTGATATCAGGCAATGTCATCCGCAACGCCTTCGTCGGTGTCGGCGTGTCGGTGGCGCCCGGCGCGGGCACGGCGCTGGTCAATAACAACATGATCTCGGAAACCCCGCGCGGCGCCGTGGTCGGGCTCGATCACGCGCAGCCGATGACGGCGGATTTATCCGCCGATGGCGCGCAACGTTTTGCCCAGGTGGTGATCGGGACGAACGCGGTGAGGAGGTAGTTCGCTAATGTCCCTGCGCACGCGTTCGCGGGGGCGACGAATGGAGTCAGAGCGCGTTGCGCAGCAGCGGATAGCGCTCCTGCATGACGGCGATGTCGAGCGTCAGCTCCGAACCGTTGTCCAGGCTCAGATCCATGGCCGGCGCCGTGAGCTCCGGCGCGGCAGGCACTTCATCTGACCAAACGATTTTGGTCTCCGGGAGAATCGAAACGTCGCGCCTCGGCGCTTGAACCGCGATCTGCACAGGCTGCCGCTGCAGCCAGCGAGGCCGATCGCGCAACGTCTCGCCGCGCGGCAGCGCCGGTCGGCTGTCGCCAGGCCAGGTGACATCGGGTGGGGAATTGCGGGACGCCTCGCGGGCCGCCAGATCGCGCCAGATTTCGACCGCGGCCTTGGCCTCCTGGATATTCTCGAGAAAGGCCAGTTCGCCATGAAAGCGGCGCCAGCGGCCGGTCTCGAACAGTTCGGTGAGGTAATCCAGCCGCTGCTCAGCAAGAGCGCACCACCGCGCGACCACGTCGCGGCCGCGTGCCACGTCTACTCGATGTGTCATGAACCAGCCCGTAGGGAGGAAAAACGGACGCAGACGCAACGGGGACGAATCAATCAGACGTGACTGAGATATGTTGTGGAAAACTTTAATTTTGTCCAGCGGACGATGCTGTTCGACATCGGCTTTGACGGACGACCGCAAAAATACAGGGTTTCTTCGTTATCCACGGTCAAGCCGCGGGCTTGCATAGACGGGTTGCGGACGCCGTAAAATTTCGCGCGCTGGCATGATCGCCAATTTTGTCGCGCGGACGCGCCCAAAATACCCGCCAGAAACGAGAGACCCGTCCGGGGGGACAACCGGACGGGTCAAGCCATATGGGCGCTTGGGGTGGATGGGCGCTCGCGCCGAATACAGCCTCGATGGGGAGGGATAACCGCTCCCACACAGAATTAGTCGCGGGAGGGCGCCGCACGTTCAAACCAACTGCGGTTTTTTTAACTCTTTTATCAGGACTTTTTGGATGCAAAATTACTGCGCGGCAGGACGATTGGAGGCATCAACGGCGGGCTTGTCGGACGCCATGGCCGCAGACTGGTTTACGTCCCTGGTTGCAGGAACCTCCTGACGGTCCGACACTTTTTCAGCAGCACCCGTATCCGGAACCGCGGCGACCGGCATCGCTGGTGCGGTGGCGACGGCCAACACCGCGGCATAGGCATCCGCTTCGCCGGCGCCGAACAGATCGTCGCGGCCGGGGGAGCCGAGATCGCGGGCAGTTCTCATCAAGATCGCGCGCACTTCATCCGGCCTCAACGCTGGATTGCGCTCCAGCACCAGGGCTGCGAGGCCACTGATGTAAGCCGCGGAGAACGAGGTGCCGGACGTCATCTGATATTTTTCGTCCGGCGCCGGCAGGAAGATATCGACCCCTGGCGCCGATACCGCGATATACCCGCCGCGGTTCGACGCCGGAAACAGCTTGTCCTGGGCATCGGTGGCGCTGACTGCAATCACGTTCGGGTTGGCGGCGGGATACAGCGGCGGCGATTTCGGACCGGCATTGCCGGCGGCGCCGACCATCACCATGCCCTTGGCGGCGGCAGCGGCGATACCGCGTTCGATCAGGGCGTCCTTTGGACCGGCGAAGCTCATATTGACGACCTGTGCGCCGTGCGACGCCGAGTAGTCGAGCCCCTTCAGGATCACGTAGGAGTTGCTTTCCGCCCCGTTCGGCGCCATGCCGAAAGCCCGAATCGCCAAGATCCTAGCCGCCGGCGCGCTTCCCATCAGCCGCGCGTGCGACACGATCGCGCCGGCAACGCCGGTGCCGTGGGCGTGTGGACCTTCCTTGCTGCCGAGCGCATCGAAGGAGTCGGCAATCGCGTTCGCGAATTCCGGATGTTTGAGATCGATTCCGGAATCGATCACCGCAACGGTGACATTGGCGCCGTGGGCCAGGGTATGTGCCTCAGGCAATCGAAGTTTCGCGTTGGCATATTGAGCGGGATCGCCCTCGGTCAATGCAGCGTTCTGGTCCTGCAGCACATAACGGAAATTCGGCTGCACCGAACCGACGCCGGCCTCAGTGGCGAGCCCTTGGCTCGCGGCTTCTACCGTTCGGCCGTCGGTGACGCGGAACAGGCCGATGGTGCCGCCTATCAACGAAAAATTCTGCGATGCCAGACGCGTAAGGCCGTGACGCCGCGCCAGTGCGTCGGCCTGCGCCTCGGACAGCGAGCCGTCGATTTCGGCCACGATTTCCCCTGCGATCGTGCGCAGGTTGGCTGCCGTCTGCGCAACGTTGCGGCGCGGGCCATTGCCCGCGCTTTTGGCCGACGGACCGCCGCCACCGGTCGACGAGACCGCTCGATCCGAGCACTCGCCATCGCTGTCGCGATAGGCGTAGCTGCAGGGCGGACGCGTCCTCAGATTGGGTGTCATTCGGTCGATTCCGATGACCGCCCTGCCCGCGATATCCGGGTTGACAGGACTAATGGTTGGAATGCGCGACCCGATGTTGATGCTGGGCGAGCGCATGATGCTTTGCGCCTGAACCGCCGAGCCACCGAGGGATGCAAGCGGCAAAACCGCCGCGGTCAACACCAATGCAGGAAGCCGCATCCTAATCCGCCAACTGGCACAATCGTGGATCATGAAACCTCAGGTTGATGCGGTATTTTGGGAAACTCCGCGCAGCTTTAAGGCGTCGCCACCGCGAGACTGACAATCTTCTCGCTTTGCAGCTTGCTCATCAGGGCGGCAATTTCATCCTTCGTCATCGGCTTGTTGCCGAATTGCAGCCGAAACAGGCCACCCTTGGCGCCGTCGACGATCGAGGCCTGATAGCTGTCGAGCAGTGCCGTGATATCGGCGACCCGCGCCTCGGGTGCAAACCGCACCAGCGCGCGCGGCGGCGCTTCCGGCCCCAAGGCGCGCGTGATGGGTTCATTCGTGCTCAGCGACGCCGTTTGGTACGTGGCGGCCTCGTTCTTCATCAGCTCCGCGCCGATCACGCCGGCCTGCAACAATAGCGCCAGCGCGCCCAAGCTCGCCGACCAAGCCAGCGTCCGCGGGGAGAGCTTTGCGAAAAACTCCGCGATCCGCGCGGAGAACCTGAGCGACGCCGATGGTTTGCCCGCCGGCTCTGCGTCGATCGCCGCGAACAGCTTTTGCATCGCGCGCACGGACGGCGCACCAAGGCTTTCGTTGAGACCGATGGTCTCGGCATACTCTTCGCGGATCGCGGCGTACTGCCTGGCAAGTTCCGGATCGCGGGCGAGCGCTTCGTCGACGCGGCGGGCATCGCGCGCATTCAGCGTGCCCGTCGCATGCCACGGCAGCAGCATTTCCATTTCACCGGGCTCTTGCTCGAGCATTTTTTTGCGCGTCGCCATCATGGCCAGCCTCGCTCTACGCCGGCTGCCCTCAGCAGTTCGGCCAATTTCTTGCGCGCATAAAACAAGCGCGTCTTCACAGTGTTTTCCGGTATGCCGACGATTTCAGCCACCTCTTCCACGGACTTCTCGTGGTAGTAGACGAGATCGACGATCTCCCGATGCTCCGGCGAAAGTGCGGTCAGGCACTTGCGCAACGCTTGACTGGTATCCTTCTTCTGCACCGCCACTTCAGGATCGTCGGAGCCATCCTCGATCGCATTGGCGGCCTCATCGTCCAGTTCAACGTCCTTCCTGCGGCGCAGCGCGGACAACGCCTTGAATCGCGTGATCGCCAGCAGCCAGGTGGAAACGGCGGATCGACCTTCGAACTTGCCAGCCTGACGCCACACATCGAGAAAAACCTCGCTGATGAGGTCCTCCGCGACCTGTTCGTCCCGCACGAGCCGAAGCCCGAAGCGAAACACCCTCACATGGTGCCGTCCGTACAGCACCTGCATGGCGAGGCGGTCGCCCTGAGCGATCCGAGCGATCAGGACGTCGTCCGAAGCCGCCTGTGTCGCACTCAATGGCCGTCTCGCAAGGTTGGTCGGGTTTGGTGGGCGGGTGGTTCGATTGCAAAGGCAAGATTTTTTGGATTATCGCAATAGGCAGCCCGCATCTGTGATGTGGCGCACAAAACGTCGACTTTTAGCAGCCTTCGAACAGCCGGGAGGGGACGCGACCAAGAAATTGGTACCATAATAAGGAAATACTTTCATTATGCCCGGCGACACCGGCTGGCAACCTTATCAAGGCTTGGTTCACAAAACAGCACTCGCGTGGCCATCCGTTGTGCTCCCGCCGGCAAATGCGGCATTGCATCACCCCGGCCCGGTTCCGGCTAATTTCCGCTGCGAAAACAACGGCAATGGCGGCTTGTCGGGGCTGAAAATCGACCGCAAAAGATACCAAACCTAAAGGCTTTTCTCGCTAAAGTTCCGCCAGATGCATTGCAGCACGGCGGAACATGATCAGCGCGGCTTCACTACTTGAAGGTCAGGGCTCTGACGGCAAGGTCGCGCTCGCCAATGGAATACCGTTGGACATGTCGCGTCGCGTCGCGCATCGCCGACATACGTATGGAGTCCAGATCGCAAGTTACGGGCTCGGCGCGGCCGTCCTGCTGATTTACGCCTATGCCGGGGCGATCACGATTCTGATCCCATCGGCTTTTTTTGTTGCCGGCGTTAGCCTGATCGGGCTTTTCGCCGTCCTGTCCGAAACCCACATCAACGATCGTTTCGAAGATCACTACCTCACGGTATTTCAGGTCGCCGCCCATGTCCTGGTGCAACTCGGATTTCTGCTGGCTGCGCCCGAGATTGGCTACGCCTTCCTGAACGTCCTGTTTCTTATTTTCGGAGTGGCAGCGCTCCGGATGACCGCGCGTCAGGCTACCATCGCCTGGACTCTCACGGCCGCGGGCGTGGCGCCGATTTTCCTGCTTACCCGGATTCCCATTGGCCTGCCGGTCGCTACGGCCACGGAACGCCTGGCGGCAGCGTTGTGTTTCGTTCTCACGATCGGGCAATGCGCATTCGTCGGGCTTTACGGCGACTCATTGCGGAAGAAATTATACAGACGCGGCGTCGAGCTTGGTGAAGCCTACAGGCGCATCGAAGAACTCGCCGAACTCGACGAGCTGACCGGTTCCTTCAACCGCCGCTGCATTATGCGCATGCTGGATGACGAGATCAGGAGAGCCCGTCGCACCAGCAGCCCCTGCTCGATCGCCCTGATCGATCTCGACTGGTTCAAACGCATCAATGATGCCTACGGCCATCCGACCGGCGACGAAGTGCTCCGAACGTTCGCCATTACGGTGTTCGCCAATATCCGCAACATCGACCGGTTCGGGCGTTACGGCGGCGAGGAATTTCTGCTGATACTTCCGGACGCGCCCGATGACACCGGCGCGCGCATCCTCGACCGGCTGCGGGCGATCATCGCCGAGCTTGACTGGAGCGCGTTCTCGCCCGGCATGCGAGTGACGATTTCCGCCGGCGTCGCGACGCTCCAACCGGATGAAACCCCGGACACATTTCTCGCGCGCGCCGACAGCGCGCTCTACGCAGCCAAGGCACGGGGACGCAACCGCATCGCCAGTGCCTGAACACTTTTGTTACAGAGGACGGAGAAACCGTCCTCAGCCTAATACGCGAACGCTCCAGGATCAGAGTCATGAGTTCGAAATCCGCCCCTTCCGAAAGTCTGCTCGACGAACTGCAGACCACGCTCGCGCACGGCACCGTCGCGCGCCGGGTCGAAACCCTGCGCCGCGTGACCGATCTTTTCATCAATGGCGCGGTGGATTATTCGGATCAGCAAATCGGATTGTTCGACGACGTCTTCCAGTGCCTGATGGAGCACATCGAGACCTCCGCCAAGGCATTGCTCGCCAATCGTCTCGCGCTGATCGACACCGCGCCGCCCCACACCATTCGCGCGCTGGCGTTCGACGATCTCATAGAAGTCGCAGCCCCGGTGCTGTCCAGATCGGAGCGGCTTGACGACGACGCATTGATCGAAACCGCGCGCAACAAGAGCCAGGCGCATTTGATGGCGATTTCGACGCGCAGGGTGCTGAGCGGGGCAGTGACCGACGTGCTGGTGTTGCGCGGCAATGACGAAGTGATCCACAGCACCGTCAACAATCCCGGCGCCGAATTCTCCGAACGCGGATTTACCCGGCTGATCGATCGTGCCGAGGGCGACGACAATCTAGCGACCAGCGTCGCGATGCGTCCGACGATTCCGCGGCATCTCTATCTGAAACTGCTCGCGAAGGCCTCAGTGACGGTGCGGGAGCGACTCCAGGCTGCCAACCCGCACCAGGCAGGCGAGGTGCCGACCGCGGTGCGGGAGGCGACGTGGCTGGCGCGCTCCGCGCCCTCAGCGATCACCCGGGAAACCGCGATCGCCCATGCGCTCGTCAAGTCGTTACACGAGGACGGCCGGCTCGACGAATTTCAGGTAGCGGCATTTGCCGAGGCCGGCAAATTCGACGAAGCCAACGCAGCGATCGCGGCACTCGCCAAGGTCTCGTTGTCGGTCGCAGAGAATATGATGCTGGAAACCCGCGCCGAGGGCGTCATGATTCTGGCGAAGGTTTCGGGAATGTCGTGGTCAACGGTCAAAGCGATCATCAACATGCGCGACGATCTCTCGCGCATGGAGCCGACCGATCTTCAAGCCTGCAAGGACACCTACGAACGGTTGCGTCCCTCGACCGCACAGCAGGTGCTGCGCTTCCATCGCATGCAGCAGATCGCGGCGCCGGCGGCGTGAGATTGCGAATACGCGCTGACGGATTGCTCGAAAACCCTCGGAAACCGACGGTTTATTTCTGCCACCGATGAAAGCTAAAGACTACGCGGCACCTCTCGCCGTACGTCTGTGGGCGATGCCCCGTAGACGCGGCGGAAGCTTCGATTGAAGTGGGAAATGTCATTGAATCCTGCGTCATGCGCGATGCGGCTGATCGAACGATCGATGAATCGCAGGTCCGTCAGCATTCGATGGGCTGCGGCAAGGCGATGAGTGAGGACAAACTCGGTAAAGCTCGTTCCTTCGGTTTCAAAGAGCTTACGGACGTAGGACGTCGAGATTTCGTGCTTGGTGGCGACGGTGGCCGCGGTCAAATCCGGGTTGCCGATCTCGAAGAGGATTTGCGCCTTGATGCTCCGCATGCGCGCGGCCAGCACGCCGCGCTTGTTGGCGACCTCCGCCGCGTCCGCCCTCGCACCCAGCATCAACGCGCCGAGATCGAGCATATGCGTCACCGTAGCCCGGCGTAACCCCGGATCGGCCAGCGGTTGCCTGTCGTTCAAAACGTCGAGGTAACTCAAAAAAACGGAAGTGCCGGGTTGCCTTTGTCGATCGGCCTGCCGATGGCCTCATCAAAATTTGTAACCAGGGGTGCAATCAACGCGCGACTGACGCGCCAACTGAGAATGCGCCTTGCCGTGTGGCCAAACGCGGTGCCGGCCAGGCCGTTGGTCGTGAGAATGGCGTCACCGGGACCTACACTCGTTTCATGACCGTTCTGCTTGTAGGTCGCCGAGCCGCTTTGATTGACGACGATAACGGGATCGTCGTTATCGATCATCATGGTGGTGTGAGAACAGAGAATGGGCGACGCTGTTGCGGTGGCGATAGCTAGTCCGGGTAACGCGCGCAACATGATTTCGACTTCGATCGGTTCGTCCTGCAGCGGTTCGATGTCCACCTTCAGAATTTCCCGGCCATACAACTCGTGAAACGCCTCCTCTCGGTCTGGTCCCTCAAAAGATCGACTTGAAAGCCTCAGCGCTATCGTTTCGTCACGACTGGTCAAACTCGCCCCTGTTCTTGCAATAACAATCCGCGGACAGTTGTCGCATGAAAGCCACAACCCGTTCAATTCGAACCAGGAGTGCCGTTCAGCCATAGATCATTCTCGCCCGGTCCAAGACGACGAAGCCGGTCCCGATTAGTCAGAGCTCAAGCGTCGCGTTGTGCGGTCGAATGAAACGGGTGATTGAATGAAACGGATTGTTGTCTCTGCCGCATTGCTGGCGAGCGTTGTCGGCGCGCAAGCGGCGGATCTGCCCGCCAAGGCGCTGTTTTATAAGGCGCCGGTGGCCGCCCAAGTCTACGACTGGACCGGCTTCTACTTCGGTGCGAACGCCGGCGTCGGCCTTGGGCGCAGTCTCAGCCAATTGACGATCCCGGACGGCGCCGTCACCATCGCGGAAAGGTCGCGGTTCGGCGCTGCCGGAGCGGTCGGCGGCGGTCAGATCGGCTACAATTGGCAGTTCAGCAATGTGGTGCTGGGCGTCGAGGCCGATCTCCAAGGCTCAGGCATCGAGGACAACCGCAGCTGCGGGCTGTATTGCCAGCCGACCAATCCCGGCGTTTTTGCACGATTTGACCAGAAGCTCGACTGGTTCGGCACCGTTCGCGGCCGCATCGGGCTCGCCAGCGGCTCCGTGCTCGGCTACGTCACCGGCGGTCTCGCCTATGGCGGCGTCAAGACATCAGTCACTGAGTCCATTCCGGGACCCGGGGGCGCCCTCAGCCTCGCCAGCGCGGGCATCAGCGATACCCGCACCGGCTGGACCCTCGGCAGCGGCGTCGAAGCCGCGCTCGGCGGCAACTGGACCGGCAAGCTCGAATATCTTTACGTCGACCTCGGGACTGAATCCGGCGCGTTGCCGTTCACCCTTCTGCCCGGCCAGTCCATCTCTTCCGATATTCGCGAACATATCTTCCGCGCCGGGGTGAACTATCGCACCGGCGGAAACGCCAGCACTCCATCAATGCCCACGGCAAACTGGACCGGACTTTATATCGGCGGCAACGCCGGTTCCGGAACCGCCATCGACAAGAGTTCGGCTCCACTGTCCGGGACCCCCGGCGGAGCAGCTGTGTTTGACGAGGCCTTCAATCTCAGTCCCGCCGGTTATCTCGGCGGCATCCAGATCGGTTACAACTGGCAGGCTGCAAACTGGGTGTTCGGCCTCGAGAACGACATCCAGGGATCGACGCAGAAAGACAACGCCTGCCAGTATATCTGCACAACCGCCCCGCCGGTCGAGTCGGTCACGTACGAGCAACGGCTGCCGTGGTTCGGCACCGCGCGGGGGCGCGTCGGATATTCGCTGGGATCATCCCTGTTCTACGCCACCGGCGGTCTGGCCTATGGGGAAGTCAGGACGAATATCACCAACCTCGTAGCAGCGCCTGCGAACGTGGAATTCTCTCATACCAGCACCGGATGGACCGTGGGCGCCGGCATCGAAAGCCCGTTCGAGCTGTTCGGCCTGTTCGGCAAAAACTGGACTGCCAAGACCGAATATCTCTACGTCGACCTCGGCAATTCGTCCGATTCCAATATCTTGCCTGGGCAATACTGGAAGTTCGAAACCCATGTGCAGGAACACATCTTCCGCACGGGTCTGAACTATCACATCAACAATCCCGTCGTTGCGCGCTACTGATAGCGATCATCGGCGCGCGACGAAGGTTCGCAGGGCGAGGTTCGGTTCACTCAACGGCGCGGCGCCCGGCGGCTAAAACCGCAGCACCCTCGATCCCGCCAGCGCGCCGATCGCGGCAACAGCCGCGGTGGCGATGCTGTACCAGGTCGCGACGAACAGTGGCGAATCGTCGGTGCAGTGCGAGGCGTACAGCGTCGCCGCCAACCCCGCCGAAAGCAGTCCGGCGATCGCGCCGGCGACCGCGGGCCGCGCCGGCGCGCCGTGGCGCAAGCCGAACAGTGCTGCCGCCAATAGCGGCAGCGACATCAGCGGAATAGCCATCATGCAGACCCGCGAGTTGCTGCCGACCAGCCGCGTCATCATCGGCAGCCGCTGCGGCATCATCATCTCGCCCGATATCCCGGCGGCGAGAATCCCGGCCGGGATCAACAACAGCCATGCCCAGCCATTCAGCGAGGCTTCCGGCCGCGCCAAATGCAGGCTGACGGCTATCGCCGAGATCGCCAGCGCCAAGGTCACCGCAAACTTCAGATCGAAAAACGGATTATGCATCGCTGTCATGACGTCGGGACGGACGCCCAGCCCCGCGAAGAATATTCCAACCGAGACCGGCGCCGCAGCGAGCAATGCGAGCGCCAGCACGAACCCGACTGGCCGTGCGCGATGCGCGTTATCGGCGGCAAGCGTTCGAATGAGCTGATCGGTCTCCATTCTCACTGTTCCCGTAGTTTGGCGGTGAGGTTGGCGAGCCCCCGATGCAGCGCCACGCGCACCGCGCCCTCGCTCATCGCGAATTTCGCCGCCGTCTCCTTGATTGAGGCGCTGTCGACCGCGATCGACTGCAGCACATCGCGCTGGCGCGCCGGCAAGGATTGCAGCTGGGCCGCGACCTCGCTGGCAGGCGCGGTCTCCGCTGCGGGTTCGCTCGAGATAGTCTCGGCGAAATCGTCGATGTTGACGAAAATCCGCCGGCCGCGACGGCGCAGCGCATCGATCAGCTTGTTGCGGGCGATCGCAAACAGCCAGGGCGCGAACGGAGCGTTGGCGTCCCAAGTATGCCGCTTCAGATGCACCGCCAGCAAAATGTCCTGCACGATATCCTCGGATTGATCGACCGGTTGGCCTGCCCGCGCCAAGCCGCGGCGCGCCGCCGCCCTCAACACCGGCGTGACGGCTTTGAGCAGACGATGATAGGCCGCACTGTCGCCTGACATGGCCGACCGCATCAGGCCGGTCCATTCGTCTTCACGTTCGCGCACGCGCGCTCCACACTGTAATTCGGTCGATCTTTCAGATTGTTACGTCAAAGATCTCCGATCACGAACTCGTGATAAAGCCTCCGGAAGCATTGCGATCATCGCCCCCGATTCGGGAATCGCAACGACTGCAAATCGGTCCCGCGCAGGCTCATAACATCCATCGGTCTGGCTAACACCCGTCGCAGCCATTGCAAAACATTTCGCGAACGAAATGCTCGGCCAGCGCTCGCCCGCCCAGCGCTGTTGCCCTGCTTTCGCCCGGACTCGCGCGAAGATTCCCTTTTTCTGCCCCGCTGCGGACATGGCATGAGGTCTCATTGCGCTTCGGGGGCTGGCAAATGGGGAGATTGCCAATGAACATCAAAGCCAGCGGGCGCTCGGCCTTGATACTAGCAACAGGGCTCTTTGTGGGTTTCGCAGGGCCATCGCAAGCCGCGGCGGGCGCTGACAACGCGACCGCAGGTTCGACATCCGAAAGTGCCGCGGGGGCACCCATTGCGCTCAGCAAATACATCAAACACAGCTCGCACCACTCGAAAAGCTACGCACATCGCAAGTCAAGCAAAGTGGCGCTGAAACCATCTGACGCCAAGAAAACCGCCGACGCCGCGGCCGATGACGGCGACAGTTCGTCCCCGATCCCGCCATCGGTCGCCAACGCCAACGCACAACTGACCTCCACCGACACGCCGGCCGGCAACGCCAGGGCGATGTCCGCGCGGGCCAACGATATTCTGCAGACCGCACCGGGCAATCTGGCCGACGCCCCGCCCGCAATGGAGACCCCGGTGGTTTCCGCCGATCAGCTCAACGACGTCGATCGTGCGCTGCACGACGGCACGCCACCCGCGCCGCCCCCGGCAATGGCCGCAGCCAATGCGCCGGCCGCGCCGGTGATGGCCGCGCCCGCGGCGCCCGTGATGGCAAATAGCACCGGAAGCTCTAGCTGGGACCAGGCCTCCCTGATCGGAAAAATCTTCATCGGGTTCGGCGCGCTGCTGACGATGGCGTCCGCTGCACGCATGTTCATGGCATGATGGCTGCGCAACGGAATTGGGGGGTCGGTTCACCGGAGCAGCGCGATAGCGCTGCTCCGGTGCGGGACACGGACCCAAACGTCACTTGAAGCCCACCCCGCCAGCGGGCACATTGCCCGCCACATCAGGCGCCGGGGTGCATCATGAGCACGTTCGAACACATCATCGTCGAAAGCAAAGGCGGGGTCGGCGTCATCACGCTGAATCGCCCGAAGATGCTCAATGCGCTGTCCTTCGGCGTATTCAGGGAAATCGCAGCCGCCGTCGACGATCTCGAAGCCGACGACAAGATCGGATGCATCCTGCTGACCGGCGGCGAAAAGGCCTTTGCCGCCGGCGCCGACATCAAGGAAATGCAGCCGAAAACCTTCATCGACATGTTCTCCAGCGATTTCACGGCAGTTGGCGGCGACCGCGTCGCCAACTGCCGCAAACCGACCGTTGCCGCCGTCAGCGGCTATGCGCTCGGCGGCGGCTGCGAGCTGGCGATGATGTGCGACATCATCATCGCCGCCGACACCGCAAAATTCGGCCAGCCGGAGATTACGCTTGGCACTATCCCCGGCATCGGCGGAACCCAGCGGCTGACCCGCGCGGTCGGCAAATCCAAGGCGATGGACCTTTGTCTCACCGGGCGGATGATGGACGCGGCGGAAGCCGAGCGTTCGGGCCTGGTCAGCCGCGTCGTGCCCGCGGACAAATTGATGGACGAAGCGCTGGCGGCGGCCGAAAAAATCGCCTCGATGTCGCGGCCGGCGGCGGCGATGGCAAAGGAAGCCATCAACCGCGCGTTCGAGACGCCCTTGTCGGAAGGAATCAACGTCGAACGTAATCTGTTTCACTCGACCTTCGCGCTGGAGGACCGCTCCGAAGGCATGGCGGCGTTCATCGAGAAGCGTAAGCCGGTGAACAAGAACAGGTAGGTTTCGTGCCCCGGATGCTGCGCGGCACGAAGTGGTGCGCAGCTGATCTGGGGCCTCATGTTTGCGACATTGCGATGGGTCCCGGCTCTGCGGTGCACCGCTGCGCGCTGCACCGCGTCCGGGACACGATGGATGTGGCTCATATCGTTAGACGACGCTGGAGTTAGCCTGCCCTGCTCCTCGCCAGCGCCGCGCTGACCAGCGCGCGGTAAGCGCGTTCCGACCATGTCGCCGGCCGATCGAGGCCGAGCCGCGCCAGGCATTCGTGGTCGGCCACATCCGGGGTGTGCGTCAAACCTTGCCACAACAATCCCGGCAGGCGCAGCGGCGTCCGCTGTGCTTCCTGCAGGATTTGCAAGGCGGGAATCAACAGCCGCTCGGTATCGGTAAAATCGCTGCCGAACGGAAACGATGGCAGCAGGCCGGCCTCCCGCGCAGGCTTTAGTGCGCCGGCAATCCGCTCGGGAAGATTCTCGCGTTGCGCGGCCGGAATTTCGAAGTTTTTGGGCAGCTTGCCGGCGTCCTTGGCCTGCCGCGCCAGTTCGGCCTGAAAGCGGCTGTCCGCGACGGCGAGCATCGCCGCGATCACATCGGCGTCGGACTTTCCCCTGAGATCGGCGACGCCGTATTCGGTGACGATGACGTCGCGCAGATGCCGAGGAATGGTCTCGTGGCCATAGCTCCAGCGAATGTTCGATTGCGTTCTGGCGCCGGCCTTCCGGGTCGCCTCGATCGTGAGAATCGAACGCGCGCCCCGCAGCGCGAATGCCTGCGCCACGAAATTGTACTGGCCGCCGACGCCGCTGACGACCTGTCCGTCTTCGAGGCCGTCGGAAATCGCCGCTCCCATCAAGGTCGCCATCATCGCGTCGTTGATGAAGCGGGCGTCGATGCGGGCGCGCCGCTTGATATCCTCGTCGCCATAGAGTTCGTTGGTAAAGGATACCGGCATCATCCGGATCCGCGCGATTTGGCTTGCCGTCATCTCGCGCAACGCGCGATAAAATGATTTCGGCCCCAGAAAAAACGCGCCGTGCAGCACGACGCCATCGACTTCGCGCCTGAGAATACCGGCATCGATCAAGACGAGAAATGCCTCGGTCAGCATTTCGCTGACACCGTACAGACCCTTTTCGAACGATCCGGTCTCCCGCGCCGTGAGCGGCGCCGTTCCCGGCGCCAGACGCCCCACAATACCGTGAAATTGCGCGTTGTCGCGGTGGCGGACGATCAGCCCCTGCGCCAGCGCGTCGCCGATCTGTCCGATCCCGATTTGCAGCGTGCCGCCATCGCGCACCAGCCCTGCGGCGTGCAGGCCGATGGCGTATTTGGTGTCGGTGATCGGTTCGGACGGCGGCGCGAACAGCGGAAACTCGGTCGCGGGGCTATCCAGCACCGCGCTGAACTCCTCCGCTGGCAGATCGCCCTCACCCGGCATGAACGGCAGTTCGGAGTTGACCTGGCCGATCAGTTTGAACGACGCTCGGCCTTCGGCCCGGGCGCGCAGGATATCCAGCGTGGTATCGGTGTTGCAGCTCAGGCTGTAGCGCGCGACGCCGTCGACGACGCGCTTTGCCACCAGTTGCGTGACGACGTTGAGCCCGCGCGCCAGCAGATATGACGACGCATGGGTATAATTCGCGGAAATGTAGTGTTGCTGCGCGAACGGCACATGCAGCCATCTTCCCGCCAGAAAGAAAAACTCAATCACCCTTATATTGGGCGGCAACGCATTGGCATGCAGCGCGTCGGCATAGGCGAGATCGGGATAGCCGCCGAACAGCCGGTCGATGACCGGCGCTATGAAGCGCCGTTCCAGCAGGTTCTCGGGCTTCGGCTTTTCCAGCGTCAGCGCGGAAAAGAAGGTCAGATTGATGGTGCGGTCGGCGGCCGCGCGCGCGTAGAGCGCATTGACGATATGGTTGGCCTTGCCGAGCCCGAGCGGCAGCCCGACCACCAGATCGGTCCCGACATCGCGGATGATATCCTCCACAATGGCATCGGAGTCGGTGAACAGCTTCGGCATCAAGTCCAGGCCTGGGCGCAATTGGGACGGCCCGCGGCCTAGAATCGGACGCAGCCGCCAGCAGCTATAGCGTATTTGCCCCTGATACTCGTCTGTGACGAACCGGCAACAGCAAAGCACTGAATTCGCGTGATTTGCGCGCTCGACGGTTTGCCTGTGGCGGCCACCGGCCCTAAACAGGTAAACCTGTCGAAGGCGTCGGCGGGGGCGGATGGCCGGGGAGTTGCTACGGGATCACATGGTTGGACGTGCCGCTAAAGTTGGCCATGAGGGAAGGCGCGTGCTTCGATCGGGCATTTGCCTTGGCGTGACCATTTGCGTCGGTTTTGCCGGCGCCGCGGCCCTGGGTTTTGTTGCCACCCCAGCCTCGGCCGAATCGCTCCCCGAGGCCATGGCCAAGGCCTATCAGTCCAATCCGCAGCTCAATGCAGAACGGGCGCGGCAGCGCGCCACCGACGAGAACGTGCCACAGGCGCTCGCGGGCTACCGGCCGCAGATCATCGCCAGTCTCAGCGTCGGGCTGCAGGCGGTGCGCGACCTGCTGCCGGACAACACCTTTCAATCGGCAAACCTGAAACCCTGGACCATCGGGGTAACGGTGACGCAGACGCTGTTCAACGGCTTCAAGACCGCCAACAGCGTGCGGGTGGCGGAACTGCAGGTGCAGTCGGGCCGCGAAGCCCTGCGCAATGTCGGCCAGGGCGTGCTGCTCGACGCCGTTACCGCCTACAGCAATGTACTGGCCAACCAGTCGCTGGTCGAAGCGCAGCGCACCAATGTCGCATTCCTGCGCGAAACCCTCACCATCACCCAAAGGCGTCTCAATGCCGGTGACGTGACACCGACCGATACCTCGCAGGCGGAAGCGCGGCTCAGCCGTGGCCTTGCCGATCTGAACGCCGCGGAGGTCAATTACGCGATCAGCCAGGCGACCTACACCCAGGTGATCGGCAATCCACCCGGGCAATTGAGATCCGCCGATACCGTCGACCGGTTTTTGCCGCGCAGCCGGGAAGACGCGATCGCGCTGGCCTACAAGGAACATCCGGCGGTCATGGCCGCAGGGTTCGACGTCGATGTCGCCTCGACCACGATCCGCGTCGCCGAAAGCAGCCTGCTGCCTACCATCACCCTGCAGGGGAGCGCCAGCCATAGCTCCGATGCGGATCCCAGTCTCAGCACCTTCCGAACCGATCAGGCTTCGGTAATCGGCCAGGTCACCGCGCCGATCTACGACGGCGGCACCGCGGCGTCGCAGACCAGGCAGGCCAAGGAACTGACCGCGCAGAGCCGGCTGGTGCTCGATCAGGTTCGCAATCAGGCCCGTACCGCGGCCGTCGGCGCCTGGGTCGCGAATGAGGGCGCCAAGATCGCGGTAACCGCGTCGGAGTCCGAAGTTCGCGCCGCGACCGTGGCGCTGCAGGGCGTGCAGAAGGAAGCGCAGGGCGGCCAGCGCACCACGGTCGACGTGTTGAACTCGGAGGCGGACCTGGTTTCGGCGAAGGCGCGGCTGATCGGCGCGCAACGCGACCGGGTGATCGCCTCCTACACGCTGCTCAGCGCCATCGGCAGGCTCGACGTCAAGACGCTGGCGCTCAATACGCCGGATTATCTGCCGGAGGTGCACTACCATCAGGTGCGCGACGCCTGGCAGGGCCTGCGCACGCCCTCGGGACAATGAACTTCAGACCGGCGCCATGAAAAGCTGCCGCATTCACATCATGGGAGCGTCGGGCGCCGGCGTCACGAGCCTGGGCCGTGCGCTCGCCGACGCTCTGGCCATTCCGCATCACGACACCGACGATTATTTCTGGCAACCGACGACACCACCCTATCGAGACAAGCGGGAAATTGCCGAGCGTCTCCGGCTGATGCGCGAGGTATTCTTGCCGCGCGCGGATTGGGTGCTGAGCGGATCGCTCGAGGATTGGGGCGACCCCAACGTTGTGCGCTTCGATCTGGTGGTCTTCCTGACAACGCCAAAGGAGCTTCGCCTGCAACGCCTGCGTGCCCGCGAGGCCACCCACTTCGGCACCGATGCGGTGGCGCCCGGCGGCTGGCGGCACAAGGAGTTCGAAGAATTCATCGAATGGGCATCGCGTTATGATGACGGCGATCGCGAAGGCCGCAGTTTGGCGAAACATCAGGCATGGCTAGCCGCCTTGCCCTGCCGCGTTCTGCGTCTCGACGGATCCCGGCCGTTGCCCGAACTGGTTGCGGAAGTCCGTGCGGCGCTTGATCGCTGAGCTGTCGCCCTTCGCCGAACACACGCGCGCGCTGCCGGAGCAGTAAGCCAATGCCATCATTCCGCTCTTGTCGAACAGCGTCGACTCCTTCATGATGCAACCATAGATTGCTCGATCCGAAATTTTTGCGATGACGAGCGGGGTTACAGCAATGCCGGGTCCGCCAAAGAAGGTTGCGATAGTGGTTACCCACGGAATGGGTGAGCAAATTCCGATGGAAACATTGCGCGGCTTCGTCGAAGCCGCCTGGGTGACCAACAAGGCTGCACAATGGCCTGCGACACCTGCGGATGAAAAGGCCGAAGATATCTGGTTCATGCCGGATGGCGCGGCGGGCTCGCTGGAATTGCGCCGGATCACGACCCGGTGGACCAAGCTGCAAGCGAGTTCCACCGAAAGAGGACCGCGGGCGGATTTCTTCGAATTCTATTGGGCTGATCTCGCCGAAGGCACCACTGTTGAGGAGGTTTGGGACTGGATACAGATCTTGCTCCTGCGCTGGCCGAGCCAGGTTCCTAACGGCCTGATGGGAATTTGGATCGCGCTATGGGCGGCCTCGGCGATCATCCTCACCGTCTCCGCACTCGCCCTGTCGCCGTGGCCGGGCGGCTGGTGGCATGCCGTCTTCGCCATTGCTGCAGTCGGGTTCGGCTACATCATGAAACGCCTCATTTCACCTTACCTCGGGGACGTTGCGCGCTACGTCCGCGCCGACCCACGCAACATTGCGATGCGTCACGCCATTCGCGAACGTGGCCTTAAACTCTTGGAGGATCTCCACGATACCAAATCCTACGAGCGCATCATCATGGTCGCCCACAGCCTCGGCAGCATCATTGCCTACGATCTCGTGTCGCTGTTTTGGGCCACCCGCCGCGATGCGTTGGTGGTTCATGAAGAAGACGACCCGGTCTTCCAGAAATTGCGCGCGGTCGAAACGGCCGCGCATTCGCTCGCCGCCGCGACCGATGCCAATCGTGTGGACCTGATGCAAGCATATCGCGAAGCGCAACGGAGCCTGCGATTGGCGATGCGGAGCGGCGGCGAAGATGGAACCGGCCGGCCGCGAGAACCAACGGAGGAATGGCTGATTTCGGATCTGGTGACCCTTGGATCGCCCCTCACGCACGCGTCATTCCTGCTGGCGCGCGACGCCAAAGACCTGAGTGACAAGATCGGGGATTGGTTATTTCCGACCAATTGCCCGCAATTCCAGGTGATTCAGACTGAGCAAAACAGAAAAATCCACGACCGCCCCGCGCCACCACCCACAGCCGCGGTCCTCGGACCTCCGCAAGGCCTGTTCTCTTATTTTTTACGGCCGCCGAAGACATGGTCGCTGCATCATGCCGCACCCTTCGCCGCGGTACGGTGGACCAACATCTACGACACACATCGCCCAGTTCTTCGAGGCGATATCATTTCCGGTCCGCTCGCACCGATTTTCGGGGCCGGCATACGCGACATCGATTTGAAAGATTTGCGGGGGCAATCGCCCGTCTTCAGTCACACTCTCTATTGGGCGCTTGCACCCGGCGGCGGCCCGATGCCCCATATCGATGCGTTACGCAAAGCGATCGACCTTCCGGATACTCCGGACAGTGCACTCTGGTAGGCCTCGTCTCGGCGGATCCCAGCCACTGCCCGGACTCGCCGGGTGCGCCGTTCGATGGCTGAGCCTTGTCGGCGTTGCGCCTGATGCACGGCCCTTCCCGCCTGACGCTTCGCCCTATAGCCTCCCGTTCAAGGTCGAGGGCGGCAACGCTCGGCGCAGATCTCGGCAAGTACGTCATGAAGCACTTGCTGAGATCACATTGTAATCGCCGGCATCATCGGTCTCGCCAGCCCTTGCACCGCAAAACCCTCAAATTCGAAATTGCGCGGGATACGAAGCTGTTCATTCCAAAGGTCAACTAGCGCACCGAATCCGGCTTGCGAAGGGAAATGGAAAAGTTCAGGCTGACGACGAGCAAGCGGCCCGGAACAAAGCGGAATAGTGGAGACATCGGATGTTCACCAGACGCAGTATTCTGCTTGCCTCGATCGCGGCCGGAGTATTCATGTCCAACCGAAACGCTGTTGCCAAAGCCTCGCAGCCGTCGACGCCGGTGAATTTCGATGTTCCCGCCGGCGCCTGCGATTGCCACACCCACATTCACGGCGATCCCGCAAAATTTCCGTTCTTCGCCGGGCGAGTTTATACGCCGGAACCGGCGTCGCCCGAAGAGATGACGGCCCTGCACAAGGCGCTGCATATCGAGCGCGTGGTGATCGTGACGCCGAGCGTCTACGGCACCGACAATTCGGCGACGCTGTTCGGGATGAAGGCCCGCGGCGCGACCGCGCGCGGCGTCGCCGTGATCGACGACAAGACGCCGGAAGCCGATCTTGACGCCATGAACCAGGCGGGCATTCGCGGCATCCGGCTCAATCTTGCGACCGGCGGCGTCAACGATCCCACGGTGGGCCGCCCGCGCTTTCAGGCCGCGGTCGAACGCGTGAAGGCCCGCAACTGGCATGTCCAGCTGTTCACCGGTCTTTCGATGATCTCCGCAATCAAGGATCTCGTCGCAGCTTCCCCGGTGCCTGTCGTGTTCGACCATTTCGGAGGCGCACAGGCCGAACTCGGTGTGGACCAGCCCGGCTTTGCCGATCTGCTGGCGCTCGTAAAATCGGGCAAGGCTTACGTGAAAATTTCCGGCGCCTATCGGGCGTCCAAACTCGCGCCCGACTATCCCGACGTGGTCCCGCTCGCCCGCGCACTGATCGCGGCCAATTCCGACCGCATTATCTGGGGCACCGATTGGCCGCATCCGAATTCGGTGGCGCCGCCGGGCGGAAAGCCGACCGACCTGACGCCTTTGTTCCAGATCGACGACGGCCGTCTGTTCAACCAGCTTCCGGTATGGGCGCCGGACGCAGCGATCCGCAAAACGATTCTGGTCGACAATCCGGCACGGCTTTATGGGTTCTGAGAGCTGCTTACTCAAGCGGCTTGTTCGATTTGCCGAAGTGTTTCCTGGCGGTAGGCGCGCAGCCAGCCGCCAGCCTTGCGCAGTCCGCCGAATGGAAACAGCGTATGCCCACAAGGGGTCCGTTCTGATTGAATCAGGGGCTCTCTTGTTTGACGCGTTTTCTTCACGCGAACCGGCTTCCACTTCGCTGGAAAATGCGGCTGCTTACCGCGCCCGGCGCGAGAACAACAAGATCAGCACCGGCAGCGTCAGCAGAATGACCAGCGGCGCCAGCATCATGCCGGTGACCACCACCACCGCCAGCGGCTTTTGTACCTGCGAACCGATCCCCGCGGACAGCGCCGCCGGCAACAGCCCGACGCCCGCAACCACGCAGGTCATCAGCACCGGCCGCAGTTGCAGTTCGCCGGTGCGGATCACCGCCCGCACCCGGTCGAAGCCTTCGTCGATCAGCTGATTGTATTGCGACAGGATAATGATGCCATCCATCACGGCGATGCCGAACAGCGCGATGAACCCGATCGCGGCGGAGACGCTGAACGGAATCCCGGTGATCAGAAGCCCGAGCACGCCGCCAAAGATCGCCATCGGAATCACGCTCATGGCGAGCAGCGTGTCGACCATCGAGCCGAAATTGAACCATAACAGCACCGCGATCAGCGTCAGGCTGATCGGCACCACGATCGACAGCCGCCTGATGGCGTCCTGCAGATTGCCGAACTCGCCGACCCATTCGACCCGCGATCCCGGCGGAAGCTTGACCTGGGCCGCGACCTTTTCCTGCGCTTCCCGGACCGCGCCGCCGAGGTCGCGTTCGCGCACCGAGAACTTGATCGGCAAATAGCGCTCCTGCTGCTCCCGGTAGATGTAGGCTGCGCCCGAGACCAGGTTGATCGACGCCACTTCGCTCAGGGGGATCTGCGTGATGGTGCCGTTCGGGCCCGGCGCGCCGATCCGCAAATTCTGGATCGCCTCCGCGCTCTTGCGATACTCGGGCGCGAGGCGGACGATAATCGGAAAATGCCGGTCGCTGCCGGGCTCATAGAGATCGCCGGCGGAGTCGCCGCCGATCGCCACCTTAATGGTGGCGTTGATGTCTCCCGGCGCCAGCCCGTAACGGGCGGCCTTGGCGCGATCGATATCGATCTGAATGGTGGGCTGGCCAAGCGAGGTGAACACCGCAAGATCGGTAATCCCCTGCACGGTGGAAAGCACGGACTTGATCTTGTTGGCGGTGTCGGTGAGCGCCTGCAGATCGTTGCCGTACAATTTGATCGAGTTCTCCCCCTTCACGCCCGATACGGCTTCGGAAACGTTGTCCTGAAGATACTGCGAGAAATTGAATTCGACGCCAGGGAATTTATCCTGCAATTTCGCCAGCATTCGAGCCGTCAGTTCGTCCTTGTCGTGGGTGTCGGGCCATTCGCTGGCCGGCTTCAGCGGCGCGAAGAATTCCGCGTTGAACAACCCGGCGGCGTCGGTCCCATCATCAGGGCGGCCATGCTGCGATACCACCGCTTCGACCTCCGGGAAGCTGCGGATCAACTTGCGCATCTCGTTGACATAGGCGTTGCCTTCCTGGAGCGAGATGGTCGGCGGCAAGGTCGCGCGGATCCAGAGATTGCCCTCCTCCAGCTTGGGCAGGAATTCAAGTCCTAGCAGGCGGCCGCATATAACGGTCATGACCACCAGCCCGATGGCGCCCGACATGACCAGCTTGCGGTTGGCGACGGCCCAGTTCAACGCTGGAATATAGAGCCGATGCAGGAACGCCATGATCCGGGTTTCGGTTTCCTGCACATGCGAGGGCAGGATGATCGCGCTTAATGCCGGCGTCACCGTGAAGGTCGCGAGCAACCCGCCCGCCAGCGCATACGCATAGGTCCGCGCCATCGGCCCGAAGATGTTGCCTTCGACGCCACTCAGCGTGAACAGCGGCAGGAATGCGGCGATGATGATGGCGGCGGCAAAAAAGATCGATCGCGACACATCGGCGGAGGCCGAGAGGATGGCATGGCTTTTCATGCCCATGGTGGTGTCGGTTGAGATATGGCTTTGTTCGGCTTCCGAGAGTGCCGTGGTTTGCGACAGCCGGCGGAAGATCGCCTCCACCAGGATCACGGTGGCGTCCACGATCAATCCGAAGTCGATCGCGCCGACCGACAAAAGGTTGGCGGATTCCCCGCGCAACACCAGGATGATCACGGCGAAAAACAGCGCAAACGGAATCGTGGCGCCGACGATCAGCGCGCTGCGCAGGTCGCCCAGAAAAATCCATTGCAGCAGCACGATAAGAAGAATGCCGACCACCATGTTGTGCAGCACGGTCGCGGTGGTGATGTCGATCAGATCCTTGCGGTCGTAGATTCGCTCGATCCGCACCCCCGGTGGCAGGATGCTGGAGTTGTTGATCGATGCCACCAATTGTTCGACGCGCAGAATTGTCGGCGAGCTTTGCTCGCCGCGGCGCATCAGCACGATGCCTTCCACAATGTCGTTGTCCTGATCGAGACCGGCGATGCCGAGCCGCGGCTTCTCGCCGATGGTGACATTGGCGACGTCCTTGACCAGCACGGGATTGCCGCCGCTTTGCGACACCATGGTGTTGGCAAGGTCGTCGATGGAACGGATCAGGCCGACGCCGCGCACCACGGCCGATTGCGAGCCGATGTCGACGGTATTGCCGCCGACATTGATGTTGGAATTGGAGACCGACTGCAGCAGTTGCGGCAGCGTCAGGCCGTAGGCGACGAGTTTGTTGAAATCGACCTGAATCTCGTAGGTCTTGGTCTTGCCGCCCCACCCGGTGACGTCGATCACGCCGGGCACGGCGCGAAAGCGGCGCTGCAAGACCCAGTCCTGCAGCGTCTTCAAATCGAGCACGCTGTAATTCGGCGGCCCGGCCAGCCGATAGCGGTAGATTTCGCCGATGGCGCTGAGCGGCGAAATCGCCGGCTGCACGTTGCCAGGCAGCGGCGCCAGTTGCGACAGCCGGTTCAGCACCTGCTGCAGCGCTTCGTCATAGGTGTAGTCGAACGAAAACTGTAATTTGACGTCAGACAATCCGTACAGCGAGATGGTCCGGATCGTGGTCAGGTTCTTGATGCCCGAGACCTGGGTCTCGATCGGAATGGTGATGTAGCGTTCGATCTCTTCCGACGACAATCCCGGACTCTGGGTCACGACGTCGACCATCGGCGGCGTCGGATCGGGATAGGCTTCGATATTGAGCTGCTTGAACGCGATCAGGCCGCCAATCATCACGACGGCGAGCAGGCCCACCATCAAATAGCGGCGGCTGACGGCAATGGCGACAAGGCGATCCATTCAGATCGGAGCTTTCAATGAAGTGACGGAGGGACGTGTGTCCGGGGTCGGAGATTCTTTTGCGTTGGATTGCCCTCCTTAGCGGACTTCAGAGGAGGACACTCGAAAACGATGATGGCTCGCGCGGTTTTGACTCTGAATTTCCCGTCAAGGACGCGTGATGTGAGGGAGAACGTCTGAATCATCGCGCTAGCTGCCGGAAGCCGCGCGGTCGATGAACAGGCTGCCCTTGGTCACGATCAACTCGCCGGGCTTCAAATTACCCTCGACCTCGACGAGATCGCCGTTGGTGAGGCCGGTCTTGACCTGGCGGAGTTCGATCGTCTTGTCCTCGTGCGCGACCCAGATGCGGACCTGGTCGCCCTCATAGATCAGGGCCTGCTTCGGCACGGCGACGGCCCGGTGATCGCCGGCGGAATAGATCGTGACATTGGCGAACATTTCCGGCTTCAACAGGCCGTCCTTGTTATCGATCGTGGCGCGGACCAGAAGCCGGCGGGTCGCGGGATCGATCGCCGCGGAAACATAGTCGATGCGCGCCGTCAGTGGGCGGCCCGGCAGCGCCAGCACATTGAAGGCGATCTCCTGCCCCGCCGATACCTTCGACGCATCGGTTTCGCGGACGAATGCCGTGAGCCAGACGATGGAGAGATCGCCGATCACAAAGACCGGTTCGCTCGCGCCGGAGTTCACATATTGACCCGGGCCGACCTTTCGCTGCACTACCGTGCCGGTGATCGGCGAGAAGATGGTGGTATTCGGATCGATGCGGCCCTTTTCCTGAAACGCCGATATGGCGTCGTCGGTCAGGCCGAGAATCCGCAATTTGTTGCGCGCCGCCTCCAGCGCGGTTTGCGACGAGCGCAAATCGTTCTGCGCCTGGATCAGGGTTGCCTGGCTCTGCTGATAGTCCTTCAGCGGAACGGCCTTGCCCTCGAACAGATCCTTGGCGCGCTTGTCCTGCAGTTGCGCGAGATCGAGCGCCGACTTGGCCTTGTTCAACCCGGTCATGGCCGTGATGAAATCGTTCTGCGCCTGCACCGTGTCGGCGGCTTCGACCACGAACAGCGGCTGGCCTTGCGTGACGCTGTCGCCCGGCCGGACCAGCAGTTTCATGACCCGGCCGGCATAGGGCGAAAACACCGGCGTCGAACGATCCTCATCGACCGCGATCTTGCCTTCGGTCACGGTCTCCGCCCGAAAAACGCGCTCGGTCACGGGCTCAATGGTCAGGCTGGCCCATTCGGCCGGGGTCGGGGTGTAACGTTGCGATCCCTTGCGGGATTGGCTCGACATCTCGGACGACCCGTGCCCTACCCCTCCGAGATGCAAAAATCCGTACAAAGCAGCGCCGGCCAGCGCCAGCAGGACCGCGCCAACGGCCAGCCACTTCCTGGTAAGCAACTGCAATTCCTTGGTAAATTCCGACGGCATGGACCCCGGTCACTTCGGTGATGATTCCGGCAAGGACTGCCTCATCGGTACGCTAATAGTGCCCATTTGATGTTTCAAACAAACTAAAAACGCGAAAAGGCTTAGCGTTTTTGGTTTAAATTTTTGACAGGTGGCACGACTTTCTCCGACTTGCCCGCTGGCTTGGCCTTGGGGCTCGGTCGCGAGGCGTATCACTACGGAGAAACGGTGATGACTCGACTGAATATCTTGATGACCGCCGCAGCCCTTCTGGTGTCGCTTGCATCGACCCCGGTGGTCGCGCAGGAGATCAACATATTGGGACCGGGAAGAGGCTGGAAACTTCAGCCACAGCGCGGTCCTGAGGGTCAAAACGTG
The DNA here is from genome assembly GCA_963761895.1 of uncultured Alphaproteobacteria bacterium. GTDB lineage: Bacteria > Pseudomonadota > Alphaproteobacteria > Rhizobiales > Xanthobacteraceae > Bradyrhizobium. The sequence continues at coordinate 1,244,423 of CAVXIL010000003.1, read as the reverse complement.
TACACCTACGACTGTGCCGCGGATTTCGGACGCATCCTGCACCATCGCGTTTCGCATGCGGCGAGGCACACCAGGACGGCCGGGCGATGGTGACCGCTCAAGCCCGCGCCGGCCATTGCGGAGGGTGACTGCCGAGCGGCATCGCGGGGCGCGCCCAGAATGCCGGGGTTTTCGATAGCGCGGCTGAATGGTTGACGGCCCGTAGCGGGCCGAAGCCCGAGGACATCTCTTCCACAAAGGGACTGACTGCATCGCCTCTCAAATCTTCGGTTTTGAATCCATTGGCCACGCGGCCGAGATTCCACAGCCATTGCCCGGGCCGCGCCAGCGACACCCGGACAAGCCAGCTACCGCCTTCGCGGGACTGGCGCGCTTTCGCCATCATCGCGCCGAACGCCATCAAGTAGCCGGTGGCATGATCGAGCATTTGCGCCGGCAATTCCTTGGGGCCCTCGACGCCGGCCGCCTGCCCTTCGGCGTGATTGAATCCGGTCGCGGTCTGCACCAGCGAGTCGAAACCGCGGCGTTCCGCCCACGGCCCGGCATGGCCATAGGCCGACAGCGACACGTAGACGATGCCGGGGCTGATCTGCGCCGCGTCCTGCGGCGAGAAACCGAGCGCCGCCAGCGCCTGCGGGCGATAGCCTTGCGAGAAAATATCCGCCTGCGCGAGGAGATCGCGCAGCACGCCTTTCCCCTGCTCGCTCTTGAGTTCGACGAAACTCGTCAACTTGCCGCGGCCGGTGTCGATGGTGAGCCACGGGATCGACGAGAGATCGGGCCCCGAGATCAAAAGCACATCGGCGCCATGCACGGCCAGCGTGCGGCCCGCGACGGGACCTGCGATCACCCGCGACAGATCGAGCACGCGCAGGCCCGCAAGCGGGCGATCACCCGCGGGCCAGGGTCTTGGCGCCGCCTCGCCGATTTTTTCGATCGAGATCAGCGGCAGGGCGGCCAACGCCCTGGCGTGCGGCAGATCAGACCACTGTTCACGTGAACGCATCATGGCGACCACGCAGCCGCCGGCATAAGCCGCGGTCTCGAAGGCCTCACCGTCCCACTGCATCAGCGCGGCCTGCACATCCTCGCGTTCCGGCTTGCAGTTCAGGACGTTGCAGACGGCGTCGCGGTGATGGGGGAAATTGGTGTGCAGCCGCACGAAGCGTCGATCGCGGGTCTTGTAGATCCCGGCGATGGCGTCCCAGGCCGGCGGCGGCGGCTTGCCGTCGACGCGCAGGTAGCGCTCGCTGCGGCATTCGACGACGGCATGACGCATGTCGACCACGACATCCTGCGATTGCCCGCTGCGCAATTTCCAGACTTGCGCGGCGGCAAGCCCGGCCGCGGCAATGCTGGTTTGCGCCGCGGCGGCAACGCGAAACGACGACGGCAGTTGCGGCTCTTCTCCGGTCAGCGTGACCGCATCGAGCGCGGCAACGTCGCCGCCAGCCAGTGTCCAGAGATCGGCGAGAATTTCGCGAGGGGTTTGCATGGCCGTCACTCTTTCGTACGTTCAGTTATCTGCCCTACCATGGAAGGAGTTGCAATGGCCGCCATCGACCCATTGACTGCCGGAGGGGTTTTGCTTGCGACTGCAGCGACGGACGCAGTGTATGTCATGTTCACCTCGGCCGTGGTGGCGCGAAAGCGCGTGCCTGCCGCGACGTGGAGCAGCGTATGGTACCTGCTCTCTTCCTACGCCGTGATCAGCTATACGGAGAACTGGGTCTATGTCGCCTTCGCAGCCATCGGTTCATGGCTTGGCGCGTATGCATCGATCACATTCCTGCACAGGCCACCCGGCGGTCCGCCGGTCGGCGCTGCGCCCGAGTAGCGTCATGCCTAATGAAAATCCCGCGAGCGCGGCAGAATCCGCACGTTGCGGGGATGGCGGATTTTCTGTCCGGGATTTTCCGGATGCTCTCGCCGGTCGTCATTGAGCGGCTCGATCAGCGCGGGGCCTGCGGGCACGGGATGCTTGCGGCTGAGCGCGTCATTGGCCAAGCTCACCAGATCGCGGGAGCGATCGAACACCCGCTCGGCCACGAGATGCACGACCTTTTCGGGGCTGCTCTGAATATACCCTTCGATCAGCACCAACCGCGCGCCCATCACCTCCTTGCGAAAGCGTTCCATCACCTTCGGCCACACCACGATATTGGCGATGCCGGTTTCGTCTTCCAGCGTCATGAAGACCACGCCCTTGGCGCTGCCCGGACGCTGCCGTACCAGCACCACGCCGGCACAGCGCACCCGTTGCCGGTCGTTGGCGTCGGACACCGCTTCGCAGGCGATGACGTCTTCGCTTGAAAACATCGGCCGCAGGAATTCCATCGGATGGCCCTTCAGCGATAGCCGGATGGTCTGATAGTCGGCCACCACCTGCTCCGGCAGCGGCATGAACGGCAAAGGCTGCGCATGCTCGTCGGGCTGCTCGCGCGCGGTGGCAATTTCGAACAGCGGCAGCGGCACATCGTCGGGCAGCCGCCGCACTACCCAAAGTGCTGCCCGGCGATCGAGCCCGATAGAGCGAAACGCATCGGCGTCCGCCAGCAGGATCAGCGCGCGCTTGGGCAAGCCGGTGTCGCGGGCAAAATCTTCCAGCGAGGTGAAGGGGCGGCGCTGCCGCGCGGCGACGATGCGCTCGGCCCAGTCGTTCCTCACCTCTCCCGCTTGCGAGGGTCGAGACGAGCGAAACTCGCTCTTAGGTCGCATCGCATCGAAAGATGCGATGCGGGTGGGGGCTCTATCCTCACGAAGAGCGTGACTCGTGCAGACACCCCCACCCCAGCCCTCCCCCGCAAGCGGGAGAGGGAGCACAGTCCCTTCGCGGTCGCTGTGCGGTCTCATTTCCGAATCCCGGAATGACTCTTGAATTTGCTTCAACCGCTCCTCGTCCGGATCGACCCACCTGAACCCGTCGATCTGGCGAAAGCCGAGTCGTACGGCGTGATACCGTCCACATTGTTCCTCTAGCGTATTCTGCGCGTAACTGTGGGACACATCGATCTCGCGCACCTCGACGCCGTTCTTGCGGGCATCGCCGACGATCTGAGCCGGCGCATAAAAACCCATCGGCTGCGAATTGAGCAAACCACAGCAGAACGCATCGGGGTGGAAATGCTTCAGCCATGACGAGACATAGACGAGTTGGGCAAAACTCGCGGCATGGCTTTCCGGGAAACCGTAGCTGCCGAATCCCTTGATCTGATCGAAGCAGTTTTTTGCAAACACCGGATCGTAGCCACGCCGGATCATGTTGCCGACCATCTTGGATTCGAATTTGCCGATGGTACCGACATTGCGGAATGTCGCCATGGCGCGACGCAGCCCATTGGCTTCCTCGGAGGTAAATTCCGCAGCCTCGATGGCGATACGCATCGCCTGCTCCTGGAACAGGGGCACGCCGAGGGTTTTGTGCAGGACTTCCTTGAGCTCGTTTTTGTTTCCTCCCTTTGGATAAGGATATTCTATGTCCTCAGGGTTCATTTTGCGCCGCTTTAGATAAGGATGCACCATATCGCCCTGAATCGGACCGGGCCGCACGATCGCTACTTCAATCACGAAGTCATAAAACGTGCGCGGCTTCAGGCGCGGCAGCATGTTCATCTGCGCGCGGCTTTCGACCTGGAATACACCGAGCGACTCGCCTCTCTGCAGCATTTGATAAACTTCGTCGTCATCCTCTGACTTGATATCGGCCAGTTCGTAGCGCTTGCCCTTGTGATCCGCGATCAAGTCAAAACATTTGCGGATGCAGGTCAGCATTCCCAGCGCCAGCACATCGACCTTCATCATGTTCAGCGCATCGACATCGTCCTTGTCCCATTCGATGAAGGTACGGTCGTCCATCGCGGCATTGCCGATCGGCACGTAGGTATCGAGCCGGTCCTGTGTCAGCACATAGCCGCCGACATGCTGCGAGAGATGCCGCGGAAACTCGATCAGTTCGCCGGCGAGTTCGACGGCCAGTTCGACCATCGAATTGCCGGGATCGAGACCCGCCTGCTTCACCTGCATGTCGTCGAGGCCCTTGCCCCAGCTTCCCCACACCGTATCGGCCAATGCCGCGGTCACATCTTCCGTCAACCCCAGCGCCTTGCCGACATCGCGGATCGCGCTGCGCGGCCGGTAATGAATGACGGTTGCGATGATTGCGGCGCGATGGCGGCCGTATCTTCGGTAGACATATTGCATCACCTCCTCGCGCCGCGAATGTTCGAAATCGACGTCGATGTCGGGGGGCTCCAGCCTTTCCTTGGAAATAAAACGCTCGAACAGCAGATCGACCTTGGTCGGATCGACGGAAGTAACATCAAGCACGTAGCATACCGCCGAGTTCGCCGCTGATCCCCTGCCCTGACAGAGGATGTTTTGCTCGCGCGCATAACGGACGATATCGTGCACGGTGAGAAAATAATGCGCGTATTTGAGTTTTCTGATCAGGCGCAATTCCTTGTGCAAGACCTTTTTGGTCTTGGGTGAAATCCGGACGGGAAACCTTTTGTGCGCACCCTGCCAGGTCAGATCTTCCAGATGACGCTGCGCGGTCTTGCCCGGCGGCACCGGTTCGTCGGGATACTGATATTTGAGTTGATCAAGCGAGAACGTGATGCGGCCCGCAAACCGCATGGTTTCGGCGATCGCCTCCGGCACATCGCCAAACAACCGCGCCATTTCATCCGCGGGCTTGAGATAGCGCTCGGCGTTGGCTTCAAGCCGCCTGCCAATGGCGTCGATGGTCGTCTTTTCGCGGATGCAGGTCAGGACATCCTGCAGAGGGCGGCGCGCGGGATGGTGATACAGCACCTCGTTGGTCGCCAGCAGCGGCACGCGGGCGGTTGCAGCGATATGATGAAGCCGCGCGAGACGACGCCTGTCGTCACCCCGATACAAAAGGCTCGCGGCGAGCCACACCCCCTCCGCACGGCTGCGCTGCAATCGATCCAGAACCTGGAGCGCGTGCGCTGACCTCGAAGCGATGCGGCAGCATCACGACGAGAAGCTGCCCTTCGGCGAACTCCAGGAGGTCATCGAGCTTCAGATGACATTCGCCCTTCTCGGTATCATCGCCCCGTTTGCCACGGGTGAGCAGCCGGCATAGCCTGCCGTAAGCCGCGCGATCGCGTGGATAGACCAGAATGTCCGGCGTATCGTCCATAAAGACGAGACGCGCACCAATCAGAAGCTTCGGCCTGTATTTGACCTTGGGATTATCGAGTTCCTTGTAAGCCCGCACCACGCCAGCCAGCGTGTTGTGATCGGCAATGCCGATGACGGGAAGGCGTAGATCGCTCGCCTGATTCACGTATTCCTGCGGATGCGATCCGCCGCGCAGGAACGAAAAATTCGTCGTGATTCCGATCTCGGCATACGCAGGAGTGGTCATGCGAACAACCCGTGCATGAACCAGTTCGGCTGAACGGCCCTGCCTTCTTGCTGCACGATCTCGCGGTCGTAAAGTCCATCGCGATACAGCCAGAACCGCAAGCCGGCCTCGTCCTCGACGCGAAAATAATCGCGCGTCAGCATCTCGCCCTGTGCGCGCCACCATTCCATGGCGACGCGCTCGGGACCTTCGGCGCGGACCACGGCGTGGGTGGCGCGGCGCCAGACGAACCGGGCGGGCGGCCCATCCGGCACCTGCGCGATGACTTTGATCTGTTCCGGCCGCTCGAACAGCCGCAGCGGCCGTAGCGGCGGCTCTCCCTCGGCGCGCGCCGGCCAGACCGCCTGCGCGGCGGCGGCCAGGTGATGCTGCGCCGGCGCCGCCAATACCGCGCGCTCGGGAATGTGGGTGTCCTGCGGCAGATGCACGACCACGCGCCGCCCGCCGATGCGCGCGGCAATGCGGTCGATCAATGCGGCCAATTCGTCATTGTCGTGGACATTGGCATCAAGATCGCGCTGCTGCTGCACGACGATTTCAGTACGGCTGGCGTTCAGGCGAATGAGATCGAATCCGAAACCGGGATCGAGCGGATCGTTCAAGGCATCGAGCCGCTCGCGAAACAGGCGATCGATCACCGTGCTTTTGGTCACGGGTTGACCGGTATCGACCATGATAGTGCGAACCGCGCCATCGGTGCGGAAGAAACCGGCTTCCAGCCGCCGCGCGCCCTTGCCCTGCTGCGCCATCGCCGCGACCAGCATTTCGGCCAGCCTGAACAAGGTCGCCGAGATCACGCCATCGGTCGCCACCGGCTCGGCGAAACGTTTCTCCACGATGTAATCCGGCAGCGGCTTGCGCGGGCTGATCGGCGCATCGCTTTGCCCCAGCGCCTGTTCCAGCAGGGTCGTGAAACCAGCACCGAATCTTGCGGTGATTTCATGACGCGCACGGACGGCGACATCGCCGATGGTTTTCAGCCCGGCGCGGCGCAGGCCGGTGACAACGGCAGCATCGGCGCCAAGCGCCGACACCGGCAACGGCCTGACCGCATCGGCTTCCTCGCCATCCCCAACGATGCGGCCATGGACACGACGCGTCATCGTCCGCGCACACACCGAGGTGCCGGCGATGGCGGCGCTGATGGCAAAACCCTGCGCGGTCAGCACGTCGCACAACAGCTGCATCATTGCAGCCTCGCCGCCGAACAAATGGACGCAGCCGGTGATATCGAGAAACAGGCCGTGCGGAGGATCGATCGCCACCAGCGGCGTGAAGCGGTCGCACCATTCGGCAATGGCATTCAGCGCCCTGGCGTCGGCCGCCTCATCGGCATCGAACACCCTTAATTGCGGGCAGATGGCGCGGGCATTGGCGAGCGGCTGGCCGACCTCAATGCCGAGACGCGCGGCCGCGTCGTCGAGGGCAAAAATCTGCAACGCGTTGTTTTGCTTGGCAACGACGATGCTGGGATGGTTTGCTTCACGCGAACCGTCGTCCTGCCAAAGCTGGCGTTTGATACGGTCGATGGGCAGGCGCGGCAGCCACAGGCTGAGGATACGTCGCCGGTTTCTCGAAAAGGCACTCATCACATTTCCATTCCATGATCCACCGCCCGACCGGGCCATGACGGTTGCGGACAAGTTGCGCGTCGAACACCGGCGCGCCCCACGCGCTCCAAAGTGCTCCCGGCGGCGAATGCGCCGCGCGTACGATCCATCTGGTCTCCGCCGTTGAGGGCTGTGGCTCGGCCGCCACCCGCAGCACTAGGCTGGTGACGCCCGACGCCTGCGCGGCCAGCGTCAGCTTGCGGCTGGCGACGAGATCGAGCTGGCGCGCTTCGCCCCAGACTTCCAGCACCACGGCACCAAGCGCATCGCAGGCCAGTGCGTCGGCGGCGGTTCGCAACGCGGTGTCCACATCCGCCGCGCGCACCGTCACCAGCAGGCGCGGATCGAGACCGAGTTCGGCCAGCCCGCTCATCGACAGCGCGCCCGATTCAATTTCGGTGAAATCCTGACGCACCCACACCAGCGGCCGCCGTGCGCCTGCCCGTCCCGCAAGGCCTGCGACAAAACCGGTCGCCGCGGCACTTTGCCGGCCTGCTTCGGCGAACACCTCGTGCATCGCCCCCACCGCGAGGCCGCCCTGCAATGTCGCATCGGCGGCGGCATGCCCGAGCGCCACCCGGTCAGGCGTGTACGCATCGCCATGCGCCTCGATGCGCTCGATGCTGCCGCGCAACGTCGCAAGCGTGTTCATGCGCGCGCCGGTCATGCCGCTCCTCAGATTGGACCATCACAGGTTCTCTATTGAACCCGCGGCCGGCTCATTTGTTCATGATATGTTCTAATATAAAGCTAACATGGCCTGCGGAGTCAATCGTGTCAGGAGTTTATGTTTTTCGTGAGCAATCCCAATGGGATCTAAGGAACCTAGGTAGCCTGCCCGCATTGAGCCTCGCCCACCGTAATGATTTTTCAAACGGAAGCGGAAAACCCCCATGACGACCGCGTCAGCCACGTCCCCCACCAGCCTCAAAATCCTGCGTGAGGAAGCGGCCGGCTGCCACGCCTGTCCTCTCTGGAAAAACGCGACCCAGACCGTGTTCGGCGAGGGCCCGCAGCATGCGCAGATAATGCTGGTCGGCGAGCAGCCCGGCGACAAGGAAGACCTTGCCGGCAAACCGTTCGTGGGTCCGGCCGGGCAAATGCTCGACCGCGCGCTCGAGGAAGCCGGCATCGACCGCAACAAGGTCTACGTCACCAATGCCGTCAAACATTTCAAGTTCGTACCTCGCGGAAAAATCCGCCTGCACCAGAAGCCGAATACGTCCGAGATCAAGGCATGCCGGCAATGGTACGAACGCGAACTGGCCTCGACCAAGCCTGTGCTTGTGGTGGCGATGGGCGCTACCGCGGCGCAAAGCGTGTTTGGCAAAATCACGCCGATCAACAAGAACCGCGACCGCCCGATCGACCTCGACGACGGTATCCAGGCGCTGGTGACGGTGCATCCGTCCTACCTGTTGCGGCTGCCCGACGCGGACGCCAAGGCGCGCGAATATCAACGCTTTGTCGATGATCTGAAAATGGCGGCGGCGCTCGTGAGGAAATCGGCCCACGCGGCCTAAACGGCGTGCCCCGGATCAACTGCGCAGCACTGAAGAGGCGCTGCACCGCGTCCGGGACATGAAAGGCAATCAAGCTGCAGCCGCCAGATTCACCGCGCCTTCCGCGAGCGAGGTCAGGCTCTGGTCGGTCCTCTTCTCCTCCTGCAGGGTCGCATCCAGCAGTCGGACGGCGTCTTTCATGCCGAGCTGCTGCGCCCATTGCTTCAGCGTGCCATAGCGGGAGATTTCGTAGTGCTCGACGGCTTGGGCCGCCGCAAGCATGCCGGCATCCAGCGCCTCGGAACCCTTGTACTCGTCCATGATTTCCTTGCCCTCGTCGAGGATGCCCTGGATCGCATCGCAGGTCTTGGCGCGCGCCGGCTTGTCGATCAATTCGAAAATCTGTTCGAGGCGTTCGACCTGGCCTTCGGTCTCGCCGTGGTGCTTTTCGAATGCCGCGCGCAGCTTTTCGGAACTGGCCGCCTTCGCCATCTTGGGCAGCGCCTTCAAGATCTGCTTTTCGGCATAATAGATGTCCTTGAGCGTATCGAGGAAGAGGTCATTGAGGTCCTTGTCTTTGGTGGTCATGGCGCGCTCCCTTCGTGAGACAGATTTAAATGCGGGATGTCCCCGCGTCTCAACGTCATCTCATGGTCAATGTTCCGGAGCTTTCAAAAGGAAAGCGGTTCGAGCGACGCGATGCAGCGGGTAGACTTGGGCCGGGCTCCGCCCCCAGGCGTTTCACTGTCCTGTCACATGCATCGAGCAAAGTCGGGGCATTGCGATTAGGGGAGAATTACCATGAGCGATGTAGCGTTACCCGGTTCGATCGAGCCCGCCCGCCGGGGCGGACCGAACCTCGATGGCGGCTTTAATCCTTTGACCGGCATCATTTACATGGGGGTGGTCGCCGCCGCGCTGCTGTTCGTCGCCTACAGCATCTACGCCGATGTCGACGCCACCGGCACGCGGGTAACCTCCTATCTGCCCTACATCCTGCTCTTCGTCGCGTTGCTGATTGCGCTCGGCTTCGAGTTCGTCAACGGCTTTCACGACACCGCCAATGCCGTCGCCACGGTGATCTATACCCGCTCCCTTCCCGCCCACATTGCCGTGGTGTGGTCGGGCATGTTCAATCTGTTCGGCGTCCTGCTGTCATCAGGCGCGGTCGCGTTCGGCATCGTGTCGCTGCTGCCGGTCGAATTGATCCTCCAGGTCGGCAGCAGCGCCGGCTTTGCCATGGTGTTCGCCCTGCTGATCGCCGCGATCATCTGGAACGTCGGCACCTGGTATTTCGGTCTGCCGGCATCCAGTTCGCACACTCTGATCGGGTCGATCATGGGCGTCGGCATCACCAACGCGCTGTTGCGCGGCCGCGACGGCACCTCCGGCGTGGACTGGTCGCAGGCAGCCAATATTGGCAAGGCGCTGCTGCTGTCGCCGCTGTTCGGTTTCGCGCTGGCGGCGGTTTTACTGTTTGTCCTCAAGATGGTGCTGCAGCACGCCACCCCGGCGCTGTTCGCCGAGCCGAAGGGCGACCAGCCGCCGCCGTGGTGGATCCGCGGCATCCTGATCCTCACTTGCACCCTGGTCAGCTTCTTCCATGGGTCGAACGACGGCCAAAAGGGTATGGGCCTCATCATGCTCATTCTCATCGGCACGGTACCCACCGCCTATGCGCTCAACCGCGCCTTGCCCGAGAGCCAGATCAAGCAGTTCATCGCCAATTCGACCGCCGCGAGCAACGTCATTGAACGAAAGGGCGCCGGTTATAACGTCTTGGGCAACCCGCGGCCGGCGGTGACGAACTACGTCGCGCAACACCAGATCAACGAGGGAACCTACCCGTCGTTGGCGGTGCTGGTACGCGACATCAGCAACCAGGTCACCCAGTACGGATCGCTGGCCAAGTTCCCCGCCGATGCCGTCGGCAATACCCGCAACGACATGTACCTGGTTTCGGAGGCCATCCGCTTGCTGATGAAGGACAAGGAAAGCGACCTCAACGGCGACGAGGTCGCGATCCTCAACAGCTACAAGGGATCGCTCGATGCGGCGACGAAATTCATCCCGACCTGGGTGAAAATCGCCGTCGCCATCGCGCTCGGCCTCGGCACCATGATCGGCTGGAAACGCATCGTGGTCACCGTCGGCGAGAAGATCGGCAAGACCCATCTGACCTACGCCCAAGGCGCCTGCGCCGAAATCACGGCGGCCGCGACCATCGCGGCGGCCGACGGATACGGGCTGCCGGTTTCCACCACCCACGTGCTCTCGTCCGGTATCGCCGGTACCATGTCGGCCAGCGGATCCGGGCTGCAATGGTCGACGATCCGCAACATCGCGCTGGCCTGGGTGCTGACATTGCCGGCGGCGATGATCGTCTCGGGCACCCTGTATCTGATCTTCTCCAGACTGCTGTAGGTCCGTCTTCCCATCAGAAAACGAAAGGCCCGCGCCACATTCGCGCGGGCCTTTTACGAACGGCTCACGCCGCCAGCGTGTTCTCCACCAGCTTGATCCAGTACGAGGTGCCGAACACGATCGCCTCGTCGTTGAAATTGTAGGCGGGATGATGCAGCCCGGCGCTGTTGCCGTTGCCGCAGAAGATGAACGCGCCCGGGCGCGCCTCCAGCATGTAGGCGAAATCCTCCGCGCCCATCAGCGGCGGCATCTCGTGCACGTTGGCGTCGCCGGCAATTTCCCTGGCCGCCTGGGTCGCAACCTCGGTCTGGGCGGCGGGGTTGACCACCACGGGATAGCCGCGTTCGTAGACCAGGTCGATCCGGGCGCCCGTCATCTGCGCGACGCCTGCGACGACCTCGCGCACCCGCTTTTCGATCAGTTCCCGCACTTCCGCTGTCAGGGTGCGCACGGTGCCCTTCAGTTCCGCGGTCTGCGGAATCACATTGCGGGCGTTGCCGGCGTGGAATTCGCACATCGAAATGACAGCCGATTCCAGGGGATCGACGCTGCGCGACACGATCGACTGCAGCGCCGTGATCAGCTGGGCGCCGACCAGAACCGAATCGATGCATTTGTGCGGGCGCGCCGCGTGGCCGCCGAGCCCCTCGATCCGGATGTCGATGGCATCAGTCGCGGCCATGATCGGACCGGTCCGGATCGCGAACGAGCCGAGCGGAATTCCCGGGCCATTGTGCATGCCGTAGACCTGATCGATGGCAAAGCGGTCCATCAGCCCGTCCTTGATCATCGCGGCGGCGCCGGCGCCGCCCTCCTCCGCCGGCTGAAAGATCACCACCGCGTCGCCGGCGAAATTCCGGGTCTCCGCGAGATAGCGAGCCGCGCCGAGCAGCATCGCGGTGTGGCCGTCATGGCCGCAGGCGTGCATCTTGCCCGGCGTCTTCGAGGCGTAAGCGAGATTGGTGTCCTCCTCGATCGGCAGCGCATCCATATCGGCGCGAAGCCCGATCACCCTGATATCGCCCGCGCCGGCCGGCTTCCGGCCCTTGATGACGCCGACCACGCCGGTGCGGCCGAGGCCGGTCGCCACTTCGTCGCAGCCGAATTCCCGCAGCCGGTCCGCCACGAATGCCGCAGTGCGATGCACGTCGTAGAGCAATTCGGGGTGTTGGTGGATATCCCGGCGCCAGGCCTGGATGTCGGGTTGCAGATCGGCGACGCGGTTGACGATGGGCATGGGGGGTCTCGGTCTGGGGGTTTGAGTGTTTGCCCTGTCTAGCACGCAAGCGGCGATCCGCCCAACATGGCATGAAAACCGTCATGACCGGCTTGTCCCGGCCATCGACGTCCAAATCTGGTATTGGAAGCCGGAAAAAAGACGTGGAGGCCCGGGACAATCCCGGGCATGACGGCGAAACGATTCTGGGCGGTAAGCAATTCAATGATGGCAACGCGGCTTGAAGGTGATTTCGACTATATCGTGATCGGCGCGGGTACCGCCGGCTGCATCGTCGCCAACCGGCTGTCGGCCGATCCCAGGAACCGCGTGCTGCTCCTGGAAGCCGGCGGCAACGACAACTGGATCTGGTTTCACATCCCGGTCGGCTATCTCTTCGCGATCGGCAATCCGCGCTCGGACTGGATGTTCCGCACCGAGCCCGAACCCGGCCTCAACGGCCGCTCGCTGGCCTATCCCCGCGGCAAGGTGATCGGCGGCTCGTCCGCCATCAACGCCATGATCTCGATGCGCGGACAGGCCGCCGACTACGATCACTGGCGTCAGCTCGGCCTCGCCGGCTGGGGCTGGGACGACGTCAAGCCGGCATTCCGGAAACTGGAAGATCATTTTCTCGGCGACAGCGAGCATCACGGCGCCGGCGGCGGCTGGCGGATCGAGGCGGCGCGACTGTCCTGGGACATTCTCGACGCGGTCGGCGACGCGGCGGAGGAGATGGGTATCCCCCGAATTCCGGATTTCAACACCGGCGACAACGAAGGCGTCGGCTATTTCCACGTCAACCAGAAGCGCGGCCGCCGCTGGTCGTCGGCGCGGGGTTTTCTGAAGCCGGTGCTCAAGCGTCCCAATCTGCGTCTCGAAAAAAACGTGCTGGTCGACCGGCTGGTCTTCGAGCAGGGTCGCGCCGCCGGAGTGCGCTTCATTCAGGGCGGCGAAATGATGGGCGCGCGCACCGCGGGCGAAGTGATCCTGTGCGCCGGCTCGATCGGATCGACGCAGGTGCTGCACCGCTCCGGCATCGGGCCGGCGGACTGGCTGGCGCCGCTCGGCATCGAGACCGTGCTCGACCGCCAAGGGGTCGGGCGCAATCTGCAGGATCATCTGCAGCAACGCGCGATCTACAAGGTCGCGGGCGTTCGCACCCTCAACGAGACCTATTATTCGTTGGCAAGGCGTGGCCTGATGGGGCTCGACTATGCGTTCCGCCGCCGCGGGCCACTGACCATGGCGCCATCGCAGCTCGGCATCTTCACGCGGTCGGATCCGCATCGCGATCGCGCCAACATCCAGTTCCACGTGCAGCCGCTGTCGCTCGACAAGTTCGGCGATCCCCTGCATCGTTTTCCCGCGATCACGGTGAGCGCCTGCAACCTGCAACCGACCTCGCGCGGCACCGTGCGGATTCGCTCGCGGGAACCGGACGAGGCACCCGCGATCGCGCCGAATTACCTGTCGACCGCCGAAGACCGCGAGGTTGCCGCCGACGCCATCCGCACCACCCGGCGGCTGATGCGGCAGCCGGCGCTTGCGCCCTATCACCCCGAGGAATTCCTGCCCGGCCCCGCGGTCGGCGACGACGATGCGTCGCTGGCGAAAGCCGCCGGCGATATCGGCACCACGATCTTTCACCCCGTCGGAACCGCGAAGATGGGGACGGCCAGCGATCCCTTGGCCGTGGTCGACGAGCGGCTGCGCCTTCACGGCATTGCCGGGCTTCGCGTCGCCGACGCCTCTGTGATGCCGACGATTACCTCGGGCAATACCAACACACCGACCGCGATGATCGCCGAAAAGGGCGCTTCGATGATTCTCGAGGATTCGAGGTAGGGCAAAAAAAGCCGTCCCGTTTGACGGGGACGGCAAAACGCTGTTCCACGCCTACGAATATTGATTAGGGCCTGTCGTCATTTAAGCCAAGCGAGGGCGCAGACCAAGTGTAGGCCAGCGAGGTAATTTTGTGCTGTCTTCTCATAGCGGGTCGCGATGGCCCGAAAATGCTTGATGATGCAGAAGAACCGCTCGACGAGATTGCGCTCGCAATAGAGTGCGAAGTCGCAGGCTCGTGCGACTTTCCGGTTTGACTTAGGCGGGATGACCACGCTGATCGCCCGTGCCGCCAGGCTGTCAATGAGGTGATCGGCGTCATAGCCCTTGTCGCCAAGTAAGGCTTTTGGCTCGACAAGCGCCAGCAGCGCCTGTGCCTGGGTGATGTCGTGGACTTGGCCGCCCGTAAGGCTGAGCGCCAACGGGTTGCCGAGGGCATCGACGATCATGTGGATCTTCGTCGTGAGCCCGCCGCGCGAGCGGCCGATGGCTTGATCGAACCCCCTTTTTTGAGTGCGCCGGCGCTATGCTGGTGGGCTCGCACTATCGTCGCGTCGATCATCGCGTACTCATTGTCGGGATCGTCCGCCAAGGCCTTGAAAAGATTCTCCCAAACGCCGCTCGCGGCCCAGCGGGAGAAGCGCTTGTGGGTGTTGCACCAGCCGCCAAAACGCTCTGGCAAATCGCGCCACGGCGTCCCCACGCGGAACTTCCAGATCACGGCTTCGACGAAAAGACGATTGCCCAGTTCGCTGTTGCGGCCGACCGTGCCGGGACGGCCCGGCAACAAATGCTCGATCCGGGCGAATTGGTCGTCTCGCAATGCATGGCGTTCCATCGTAGCCTCCTTCATGAAGGCTCCCCATGAATCATGCTTTGGCTGATTTGCAAATCCTCTAAATGACGACAGGCCCTAGTGCTGGCCGTGATGTTCGGCGTGATGACGGCTGGCCTCGACATGGTGATGTTCGGCATGGCTGGCGTGGCCGTGGGCGCTGTGAGCGTGATGGGCGGCCTTTTCGTGATCGCCGGCTTCGTGGTGCTTGGCGGCTTCGCGGTGATGCCTGGCGGCATGCTCGTGATGTTCGGCAGCCTTGTGATGGTGTTCGACGCCTGCATGGTCGCTCATGTTTCTCTCCCGGTTTGGTGATGAAAGTCCGGATGATTTACGCAAAGTAGCTGACACTAAGCTGACAGCATCACGACAGCTTTGTTGCGCCTGACCCATCGCCGATCCGCCTCTCAAATAGCGCCGTTCGCAGACACGACTTCTCGCAGACACGGCTTCGCGGTCTCGCCGCATGTTTCGCGCGAGGTTTGCCATCAATGTTCCGCCCTCTCCAATCAGAGGGAGCGGGGAATGCCGGGTGCGCGCTGCACCCGCGGTCTCGCGTGCAAAATGCATAAAGGAAAGCGCACACGAGCATACAGGTTCAGCGGAGGCAATCCGACATTCCCCGCGCAATGGTTTACGGCTTATACGTGCTCTCCCCGGTGATCGGCTTGTTGACACCGTCACTGGCGAAAAAACTCCGCCAGCTTGACGCCAGCGTCGAGGCGTCAGGACCACACGACTTCGCCGTCCGCAAGTCCGCGCTCTCGTCAGAAGCACAGCCCGCGTCCACCGCATCCCGCTCCGCGTTTGTGACGTTCGCGAAACGCCCCTCTGTTGGAACGGGACGGCGGTGGATATACAAGTGATTTGGGTATTCGGAAAACCAGAATATTTTTGCAGAAGGGGCTGGACACGAATTACGGAAGGCAGCCTGTCGGGCAAATCAGCCGACCCCGCGCGGTTGCCCGACCGTGCACGCGCAACCGCATTCGGGATCTCAACAATTTGAATTATTTGCGAGGCAACGGAAGCAAGTCATTTTCACGCCTGGGTCTGTAGATCGTCATGTGGATCGTCATATTCCCTCCCTCGCACAGCACAGCCGATAGCCATGACACTCTTTTCTTCTCTGATTGATGAAATCCAGGACACCACTGTATCCGGGCTCACGAAACGTCAGTTGAGGGCCCTCACCCGCATCACCGACCTGTTCGTCGCCGGGTCCGGTCGTTATTCGAAGCAGCACGTCGAGCTGTTCGACGAGGCCTTCAAGACACTCGTTGCCCTGATCGAGGTGAAAACCCGGATCAAGCTCGCGCGCCATATCGCCACTATCCCGAATGCGCCGGCGACGCTGGTGCGGGCATTTGCCTTCGACGAGGCGATTGCCGTGGCCGCACCGGTTCTCAGCCAATCGACGGCGCTCAGCGACGCCGATCTCGTCGTCCACGCCACTACCCAGGGCCAGGGTCATCTCCACGCCATCGCGCATCGTCGGGCCATCAGCGAAGCCATCACCGAAATACTCATCGCGCGCGGCGAACCCAAGGTCGTCCATACCGTGACGAAAAATGAAGGCGCCCGCTTCTCGGACGACAGCTTTCGCGAGCTCGTCGCAAGGGCCGGCGATGATACCCAGCTCGCGCTGAACGTCGGAATGCGGCATGACATTCCCAGACATCACTTCGTGAAACTTCTTGAAACCGCCTCTGCTGCGGTCTGCGCCAAAATCGCGGCAGCCAACCCGCAATTTACCGATGACGTGAAGGACGCGGTAACGGAGGTGGTCGATGACATAAATCTGGCGGTTCGCAAGAAGTCGCCGGATCACGCCAAAGCAAAATCAAGGGTAAAGCGGCTGCAGAACTGGAATGAACTCGGCGAAGGCAACGTTCATGCGGCCGCGCGCTCGCAGAACTTCGAACAAGCCGCGATGGCCCTGTCGGCTCTCGCCGGCTGTCCGATCGGAATGACGGAACGGGCGATCCTCACTGACAACCCCGGCGTGGTGCAGGTGATCGCAAGAGCCGCCGGCTGCTCCTGGGCGACGGTCAAGGCTCTCCTGCTGATGACGGCGGCGGACCGCAGGATGTCCAAAAACGATCTTGATCGCGCGCGCCGAAACTTCGAGCGGCTCGAGATCCGAACGGCAAAACGTGTGCTCGAGTTCTATGATACGCGCCACAACGTGCCCGCCGTTGCGAGCGCGCCGATTGTTCCGGGAGCGCCCGCGAACGCCCCTGCTCTCGCAGGATGAACTGGCGGACTCGGGGTTGGGTGGATAGAGTGCAGGGCGGATTACGCCTTCCGCCTTCGCCGTAGAAGCTACGGCGGACGTGTCGGCTTCAATCCGCCCTAGTGAGTCTTGCTCGTTACGACCTACGCCGACTTCCGCACGGCGTTGTCGACCAGGGTCTTGCCGAGCGACCAGATCGCGCCGGGGACCTTGTGGCTGGAGGCGATGACGGAATCGAACGCGGTCTCGATCCAGTTGCAGTCTTCCTCGGTGATGGTGAGCGGCGGCAACAGTTTGATGGTGTGGCTGCCGTGGCCGGAGACTTGCGTGAGGATCTTGTGGTCCTTGAACAGCGGTACCGTGATGAGCTGGCAGAACAGGCCCTTGTTGGCGGTTTCCAGCACGTTCCAGGACGCCTTCAGCCGCAGCGATTTCGGCGGGCCGAACTCGACGCCGATCATCAGGCCCTTGCCGCGAACCTCTTTCAGCAATTCATAGCCGGGCACCATCCGCGTCAGCGCCAGCCGAAGTTCGGCGCCGCGCTTGGCGGCCTGCTCGATCAGTTTTTCGGATTCGAGCACTTCGAGCGTTGCGATGCCGGCCGCCATCGCCAGATCGTTTTTCGCAAACGTCGATCCGTGCACCACCGCGCGATCCATCTGATTGAAGATCTTGTCGAAGATGCTCTTGCGGGTGAGCAGCGCGCCGACCGGAACATGGCCGCCGGACAAGCGCCTTGGCGAGCAGCACCATGTCGGGTTCGACATTCCAGTGCTCGACCGCGAGGAAGCGCCCGGTGCGGCCGATGCCGGTCTGGATTTCGTCGGCGATCAGCAAGCGTGCCGTATTTGCGGCAGAGCGCCGCGGCGCCGGGCAGGAATTCGTCCGTGGGCATGTTGACGCCCTTGCCCTGGATCGGCTCGACGATGAAGGCGGCAACCTGGCGCGACGACAGCGCCTGCTCCAGCGCGGCGAGATCGTTGAACGGAATCGAGGTGCAGCCGGGCAGCAGCGGCTCGAAACCGCCGCGGAAATTGGGATCGTCGGTCAGCGACAGCGCGCCGTAGGACAATCCGTGGAACGCATGGGCGCAATACACGATGCCCGGCCGGCCGGTGGCGCCGCGGGCGAACTTGATCGCGGCTTCGACACATTCCGCGCCGGAATTGGCAAAAAAGACCTTGTCCAGATAGGGCACGTATTCCAGCAGGCGCTCGGCCAGCACGCCGGCCAAGCGTCGAAACGTCGAGCTGCACGAGATTGGGCAGGTCGCTGTCGAGCACGCTCTTCAAGGCCTGGCGCAGCGCCGGATGGTTCCGGCCAATCGCAAAAACGCCAAAACCGCTCAGTAGATCGAGGTAGCGCACGCCGTCGCGATCGAACAGATACTGGCCCTGGCCCTTCTGAAAGCCGACATCGTAGCCGATTGTCTTCAGGACCCGGACCAGCTGCTCATTTAAGTGGCGCGCATGCATGGAACTGCGCTGCGACTGCCGGTCCACAAACATCTCGGAAACGTCTAGATTTGAATATAGCATCAGTTACATACTTCGGTTGATGGCCATTTCGTCAACTGAAAACGCTCAATGCGGCGTTTTGCCCTCACAGGGATCATCCACTTAAGCACAGGTTTGAACCATGTTGCACTGCCCAAGAAACATCATGCGTAGCGTAGCATATTCGGGGCTGTTTTTGGCGACAGAGTCTTGCGCCGGCCATGGCGGCGGATCCGACCGGCGACTGGAGGGTGGCGGACGGCGTCGCCAACATCCGTGTCGCACGAATGCAACGGCAGCGATGTGGGGCGTGGTGGCGTGGGAGAAAGAACCCGGCGGCCGCGACAGCAACAATCCCGATGTCTCAAAACAGAACAGACCGACCCTGGGCATGCCGATCCTGATCGACATGAAGAAGAAGCCCGGCGTCGATCAGTGGGAAGGCCAAGTCTATAACGCCAAGGACGGGCAAACCTACAGTTCGACGATCAAGCCGATCGGTTCCGACCAGCTCGAGATTCAAGGCTGCGTGCTGGGCTTTCTCTGCGGCGGCGAAACCTGGACCCGCGTCTCCGGCCCGATACCCTCAAGCCCCGCCAACAGCATGGCCAAGGGCACGCCGAAGACCACGGGCGCGCTACCACGGACCAGCGGGGCGGCGACGGCTGCCCCTGCGCCGAAGACCACCGGATCCGCCGCACACGGCTTCGAAGACGCCGGGTCAAAAGTTGGCGACGTCAGCGCAGCCAGCCGATCCGGTCGGCGATATCTGCCTACTCCCCGACATCGCGCGGTTTTCCCATTAGCGCCGGCTGGAACAACAACACCGCCGCGAGCGTGGTGACGAGCGACAGCGCCAGCAGCTTGCCCATGCTCGACGGTACCCGGATGACTCGATAGCCACAGGCTTCCGAACGCGGTCGCCGTCGTCAGCGCGCTGAAAAATATCGCGCGCGTCAGGCTCGTCTGCAGCAGGTTGGTTCGGCCCGACCGCCACGCCGTGACGTAGTAGATCTTGAATGCGACGCCGACGCCGAGCAACAGCGGCAGCGCGACGATGTTGGCGAAATTGAGCGGCAGCCCGATCAGCACGCAGATTTCCAGCGTCACCGCGCCCGCCACCAGGAGCGGCACCAGCGTCAGCAGCACGTCGGTGATTCGCCGCAACGTCAGCCACAGCAGCAGGCTGATCACGACCAGCGCGCAGATGCCGGCCTGGATGAAGGCCTTGACGACGGTATCGCCGGATTTGAGAATCGATACCGGCCCGCCGATCGCGTTCGGCTCGGCGGCCAGCACCGCCGCGGCGAACTTGCGCAGCGTCTCGTTGTCGTTGGGATCGCCGCGCGGCAGCGCCTCGACGCGCTCGAGGCCATCCTTGGTCTTCCAGGAATTCACCAGCTCCGGCGGCAGCGTTTTCAGGCTGACCGGCTGGGCCTGCAGCGAGTTCTTGAGCTGGTCGAGCACCACCTTCAACGGAGTCGACGAAGATCGGCCTGGGCCTTGTCGCGCGTGGCCTGATCCGATTCGGCGAGCTTCGACAGCGCGTCGGCAAGCCGCCGCGACGCGACGGCGCCCGGACCCTTGGCATCGCCGGCGGCCTTGCGCAGGCTTTCCGCCGATCCCTTCAAGGCCTCGACATTCTCCGCGTCGGTCGGCGGCGGCATCGATCGAATCCGGGTTGAGCGCGGGATTGAGGACCTTGGCGCCCTGCGCGATCAGCTTCAGCTTTGCGCGACTGGTCTTCGGGCACGAAACTGTCCAGCGACCTGACGCGGAGGACTTCCGGCACTTTTCCAAGACGCTGCCTCGATCTTCTTCGCGTCGGCTTCCGAATTGGTCATCACATTGATGGCGTTGGCGCCGGTGTTCGGGATCCTTGCCGCAAATCGAGGAAGGTTGCGATCGACTCGACCTTGGGACTTGCGCAGGTTGATCGGATTGAAGTCGAAGTGGAGGAAATAAAGCAGCGGCAGGCCGGCGACCGCGACCAGCAAGCGTGCCGACGATGATGACCACGCGGTGCTTTTCGAGGAAATGATCGACCGGCGCCAGGAACGCATAGCCGACCGGCTCTTTTTCCCCGGGCGGGTTGAGCAGGTTCAGCAATGCCGGCAGCACGGTGATGCTGGAGGTAAACGCAACCAGCATGCCGACGCCGGCGATCTCGCCGAGTTCCGAAATGCCCTTGTAGTCGGTTGGCAGGAACGACAGGAATCCCGCCGCGGTCGCCATCGCGGCCAGCGAAAGCGGAACCGCGGAGCGTTCGGCGGCCTTCTCCAGCGCGGTCCGCAGGTCGTTGCCCTTGAAGCGTTCCGAGCGGTAGCGGACGCTGAACTGGATGCCGAAGTCCACGCCCAGGCCGACGAACAGAACGGCGAAGGCGATCGAGAGCAGGTTCAGCGAACCCACCATCATCAGGCCGAGGGCGGTGGTGATCGAAAGGCCGATAAAAAGATTGACGAACACCGCGAAGATGATCTTCGACGAATGCAGCGCCATCCAGAGAATGAGCAGCACCACCAGCACGGTGCCGATGCCGTTGACGACGGCGCCGTCCTGCAACGGTCGCGAATTCCTCGTTGGCGATCGGAACCGGTCCGGTCAGCCTGACCCGCGCGCCATATTGACCTGCGAGATTGAGATCGGCGGCGGCTTGCCGGATGGCGTCGGTGGCGTCCTTGCCCGGCTCCAGCGCATTGAAATCGAGGATCGGCTTGAACTCGATGAAGGCGCGGAGATCGGAATCGGTCAAAGGCTTGTCGCTGGTCAACTCGCTGCCAGGAGAAGGTCGCGGTGCCCTTGTTCAGCACGTCCTCGACGCGTCTGCGAGATCAGGTTGAACGGCCGCTCGGTGCTGTCGAGCTTGAACTGTCCGCGCTTGACGCCGGCAAGCCCGGTTTCCAGTGCGCCGGTCAACCCGCGCAGGCTGGGATCGCCGGCCATGATCTCGATCAGGGGCGCGGCCGATTCGAACTGGCCGGTCAGCCGGCCGACCTCCGGTCACGGGAAGGAACAACAGCCCGTTCTTTTCGAAGAATTCGCCGGACCCGAGCGGCTGCACCGATTCGAAATGTCTTGGTGTCGCCGGACAGTTTCTGCGCGAGCGCGGCGCTCGCGGAACTCGTGAGTTCAGGCGTCGGCGCATCGACCACCGCAAGGATGGTCCGGTCGCGGTCGAATGCCTGGTCGAACTGATTGTCGCGCTTGCGCCAGTCCAGATTGGGCGAAATCAGCGTATTGATGTCGGTGTTGATGGCAGAAGTGCCGCGCTGTGTAGAAGCCCGCCGCCACCGCAAGGACAAAGGCGATCAGCACAGTGAAAGAAGCAAACCGCGTACAAGCTCTTACAATCGATACGACAATACTTGTCAGCACATCTTTTCTTTCTAACTGTTAACGGGTCGCCTCAAACGCCCGCTGTCTAGCGGAGTTGCCGCGATCCACCCGCCGATCTAATGGTGTTTTTGAATGGTTTTTGGTTCAAGCGCAGCGGACAACCGGCGCAAAACATGCCGAAATTGCGCCGAGGCTGATATAGCCGGGATTGACCTGCCGTAAAGTGACGAACAAGTGAGGTTTCAAGGGGTTTATCGGGCGCGCTTCGTCGGATATGTACTATATTACCGTTTCCCAGCCCTCGCCTGTGGGTAGACAGTTTGCGATCCGCCTTTTCTAGCCGATCGTTTTTTGACACAAAGCCTGACGCCTCCACCCCGTCGAGGCGAGGATGGACGTGGAACCGGTCTGGTGCGGATATTGCAGATATCCGGGCGGATGGAGATGCAGAGATGATTTTGGTGCAACTTGCGTAACGGGCGTCCCATGGAAGTATATCTGGCCCAACCCCGTGGATTTTGTGCGGGGGTCGTGCGTGCAATCGAGATCGTCGAGCGCGCGCTGGAGAAATATGGCCCGCCGGTCTATGTGCGTCATGAGATCGTGCATAACAAATACGTGGTCGAAAGCCTGAAAAACAAGGGCGCGATCTTCGTCGAGGACCTGTCGGAAGTACCGCCGCACGCCGTCACGGTGTTCAGCGCCCATGGCGTGGCGCGGAGCGTGGAGGAGGAAGCCGCGGCCCGCGGCCTGCCGGTCCTCAATGCCACCTGCCCGCTGGTCACCAAGGTCCATAATCAGGGCAAACGCTACATGTCCAAGGGCCGGGCGCTGATCCTGATCGGTCATGCCGGGCATCCCGAGGTCGAGGGAACCATGGGTCAGGTTCCCGGCCCGGTGCTGCTGGTCCAGAACGTCGACGACGTGGCGGCCCTGACGATGCCGGCGGACACGCCGGTCGCCTATATCACCCAGACCACGCTCAGCGTGGACGATACCAAGGACATTATTGCCGCCCTTCAGCAGCGTTTTACAGATATTCAAGGCCCGGACATCCGGGATATCTGCTATGCGACACAGAACCGCCAATCTGCGGTAAGGGACCTTAGCAAGCTGGTGGACGTTATCCTGGTGGTGGGGGCCACCAATAGTTCCAACTCTAACAGGCTTCGCGAAATCGGCACCGAAGTCGGCGTGGCGAGTTATCTGATTGCCGATGGCAGTGAACTGAACCCGGACTGGCTGAAGGACGCCAAGGCCGTCGGCATCACCGCCGGCGCCTCGGCGCCCGAGGTCCTCGTCGATGACGTGATCGAGGCCCTGCGACGGATCGGGCCGGTCGCGGTGTCGGTGTTGCCGGGCCGGGAAGAAAATATCGAATTCCGGCTTCCCGCAGAACTGGCGGCGGGCTGATCATCCACTACTCTACTTGGGTCGAGAAAGAAAACCTGTAATGGCAATACCGTTCTTCAAGGAAATGCGTATCGGCGGCTATCTGATCAAGCAGAAGCTGCTGGGCCGGAAACGTTATCCGCTGGTGCTGATGCTGGAGCCGCTGTTTCGCTGCAACCTGGCCTGCGTCGGCTGCGGCAAGATCGACTATCCCGACGCGATCCTCAATCGCCGTATGTCGGCGCAGGAATGCTGGGATGCCGCCGACGAATGCGGCGCGCCGATGGTGGCGATCCCCGGCGGCGAGCCGCTGATCCACAAGGAAATCGGCGAGATCGTGCGCGGGCTGGTGGCGCGCAAGAAATTCGTGTCGCTGTGCACCAACGCGCTGCTGCTGGAAAAGAAGCTCGATCTGTTCGAGCCGTCGCCCTATCTGTTCTTCTCGGTGCATCTCGACGGCCTGAAGGACCACCACGACAAGGCGGTCTCGCAGAAGGGCGTGTTCGATCGCGCGGTCTCGGCGATCAAGGCCGCCAAGGCGAAGGGGTTCACGGTCAACGTCAACGCCACGATCTTCGATGGCCATGCCGCCGAGGATATCGCCAAATTCCTCGACTTCACGACCGAACTCGGCGTCGGCGTGTCGATGTCGCCGGGCTATGCCTATGAGCGCGCGCCCGACCAGGAGCACTTCCTCAACCGCACCAAGACCAAGAAGCTGTTCCGCGACGTGTTCGCGCTCGGCAAGGGCAAGAAGTGGAATTTCATGCATTCCGGCCTGTTCCTGGACTTCCTCGCCGGCAACCAGAACTACGAATGCACCCCATGGGGGATGCCGGCGCGCAACATTTTCGGCTGGCAGAAGCCCTGCTATCTGCTCGGCGAAGGCTACACCAAGACCTTCAAGGAGCTGATGGAGACGACGGACTGGGAGACCTACGGCACCGGCAAGTACGAGAAGTGCGCCGACTGCATGGCGCATTGCGGCTACGAGCCGACCGCGGCCAACGCCGCGCTCACCAATCCGCTGAAGGCGATGTGGGTGGCGCTGCGCGGCGTGCGCACCAGCGGGCCCGATGGCGCCGGAGATCAATCTCGATCACCAGCGTCCGGCGCAGTACATCTTCTCGGCGGAAGTGCAGAAGCGGCTGTCAGATATCCGCCGCGACGAGGCCCTCGCCGCCCAGCAGAAAGCCTCGACAGCCGCGTAGGCTGCGCAGCGCGCGATTGAAATCGATCCCGGTCGAGACCAGCGCGCGCAGCGTCATGCGGATTGCGCGCCACGCCGCGCAGCACCTTGCGCAGGTCGATCTCGCCGTTCGGCTTGATCGCGGATACTCGCCAGCGCCGGCAACGCGCGGCTGGCGGGATCGCTGATGACGCGCAGCGCCGCGAATGGAAGGCCCGCCTCGGCGGCGTAGGCCGCGGCGATATGGCTCTCCATGTCGACGGCGGCCGCCCCGGTCTCCGAGCGCAGCGCGGCCTTCCTGGCTGGGCGGCGACCACCTGCTCGACGCCCGCAAGACCGCCCCTGACGACGCGTCGGCTTCCCAGCGCGACGCTGGCGATCAGCTCTTCATTGAGCGCCAGACCGGCCAGCCAGCGGGTATCGCCCGCCAGCACTTCGGTCGCCACCACGACGTCGCCGGACTTCAGCGTGGGATCCAGTCCGCCGGCGACGCCGAAGCTGATGACGCCTCTGATCGTCGATGGGTCAAACACCGTCAGCAGCGCCCGCAATTGCTGCGGATCGCTGCTGCTGCAGATGACGGTCATGCCGGGCCCAGCCGCGATGCGGGCCTCCTGCACCAGACCAGTCACGATCAGTACCGGCCGCGGATCAATTGGATTGCCCGCGAACGCGTCGTTCCCCGCCCCCAAATTCACATTCCGACCCCTACCACCCTGCTGTTGGTGCTCTTCAAGTTCCGATACCGCGCCAACGCCCAGAGCGGAAAGAACTTCGAATAGCCATGATAACGCAGATAAAACACCCGAGGAAAGCCTGTTGCCGTGTAGCGCTGCTCGTCCCACAGCCCTTTTTCGGTCTGTGTGCCTATTAGGTACTCCACGCCCCGCGGCGACCGCCGGATGCCCGACCTCGCCCGCCGCCATCAGTCCAAGCAAGGCCCATGCCGTTTGCGAGGCGGTGGTGGGGGCTCCCTCGAACCCCTGATAATCCAGTCGGTAACTGGTGGCATCCTCGCCCCAGCCGCCGTCCGCGTTCTGGATCGACACCAGCCAGTCCGCCGCCTTGCGGATCACGGGGTCCTGATGGTCGACGCCCGGCGGCATTGAGCGCGCACAGCACCGACCAGGTTCCGTAAATGTAGTTCAGGCCCCAGCGGCCGTACCACGATCCCTCGGCAAGCTGGGTCCGGCGCAGATAGGCGACGCCGTCGGCGACCGCCTTGCTGGTCTGCACGGTCTCGCCGAGCTGGGCCAGCATCGAGACGCAGCGGGCGGTGACGTCCTCGGTCGGCGGATCGAGCAGCGCGCCGTGATCGGAGAACGGAATGTTGTTGAGGTAATATTCGAGATTGTTGACGTCGAAGGCGGCCCAGCCGCCGTCGCGGCTTTGCATGCCCTCGATCCATTCGCGGCCGCGGGCGATCGCCGCATCGTATTCCCGGCTTTGGGTCGCGCGCCGCGACCGGTCCATCGCCATGACCACGACGGCGGTGTCGTCGAGGTCGGGATAATAGGCGTTGTTGTACTGGAAGGCCCAGCCGCCGGGGCGAACTTCGCGGACGCTTCACGGCCCAGTCGCCCTTGACGTCCAGCACCTGCTTCGGCAGCAGCCAGTCCAGACCCTGTTTGGCCGCCGGCAATGCCTCCTCGCGCCGGCCTCGAGCAGGGCATGACAGGTCAGCGAGGTGTCCCACACCGGCGAGACGCAGGGCTGGCAATAGGCCTCGTGCTCGCCGATCACCAGAAGCCTGTCGAGGCCCTTTCGCGTGAGGGCGCGCGGCGGATAATCGGCGGGCTTGCCGAGCACCTCGTACATCATCACGGTATTGGCCATCGGCGGATAGATCGCGCCCAAACCGTCTTCGCCGTTCAGCCGTTCCTCGATGAAGGCGACCGCGCTGTCGATCGCGCGCGCCGCGCAGTTTCTTCGGAAACAGCGGCTCGATCATCCGCAATACGCTGTCCAGTCCGCGGAACAGCGAGAACCAGCCCCAGCTCTGATGCGGCGCCTTGGCCGTCATTCCGATCGCAGTGCGGCGCCTGCAGGAACAGCTCGTCGATGCCGACCCCGCTGACATTTTTCGCGCGCGGCTTCAGCGCCGCCAGCACCATCAGCGGCACGATCGTGGTCCGCGCCCAGTACGAAATCTTGTTGATGTGAAACGGCGACCACATCGGCAGCAGCATGATCTCGACCGGCAGTACCGGCACGCTGCGCCAGGTCATCACCCCGAACATCGCCAGCATGAAGCGCGTGAAAACGTTGCTGTGGATGGCGCCGCCGCGCGAGCGGATCGCCTCGCGCGCGCGCACCATGTGCGGCGCGTCCGGCGAATCGCCGATCATCTTCAGCGCGAAATAGGCTTTGACGCTGGCGCTCATTTCGAAATCGCCGTCATGCACCAGCGGCCAGCCGCCATGGGCGCCCTGAACCCGGCGCAGGTAATTGGCGATCTTGGCTTCCAGCACGGCGTCGACCGGCTCGCCGAGATAGTGGCGAAGCAGCACATACTCCGCCGGGATGGTGCAATCGGCTTCCAGCTCGAACACCCAATGTCCGTCCGCCTGCCGGTAGCCGAGCAAGCCGCGCGTCGCCGAAGCGATGCTCGCCTCCAGGGCGGCATCGTCCTCGAATCCAACTAACTTGGTGCCGGAATGCATCTGGCTCGACATCCCCTGTTTTGCCTTGTCTTGCCTGTTCTTTGCCTGGTATTCGCCGATTGCATCTCTCGAACATCGGTCGTGTTAGCTCCGATCAGGCCTGCCGCATGGCGAGAACCAGATCGGCGGCGCGGTTCCCCGACCGCACCGATCCTTCGATGGTTGCCGGCAACCCCGTATCAGTCCAGTCGCCCGGCGAGAAACAGATTTTTCCAGCTCGTCGAGGGCGCCCGGCCGCAGTGCGTTCTGCTCCGGCGTCGCCTCGAATGTGGCGCGGCGCTCGCGCACGATTTGCCAGGGCGGCAGGTCGCCCTGCACGCCCGCGGCCTTGCAGATATCCCGCCAGATCGCCTGCGCGAGCTCCTCGCGCGGCATATCCACCAGCCGGTCGCCATTGCTGATGGTGATCGACAGCCGCTGCGGGAACGCGAACAGCCATTCGATCAGCCCGCCGACCACCCCCAGAAGCGGCGGCATGTCCTTGGGCGGATCGAAGCGGAAATGCGCGTTGACGATCGCCCGGAATTTCGACGGCGTTTTCAGGCCCGGCAGCAGCGACGCAGCCGGACGCGGCGGCACCGCCATCACCACGGCGTCGTCAGGCCCAAGGGCGACGGTGTCGTCGCCGAACTTCAATTCGCCAACGCGGGTCGCCGACATGCCGAACCCGCGCAGTTCGTGGCCGAACTGGATGCTGGCGCCCTTGCCCTGCAGCAGGCGTGATCGCGGGCTCGACCAGCACCGCGCTCAAGCCCTCGCGCGCGATCAGCGGCCGGCAGGCCTGTCCGCCCGCCAGCAAGGTCTCCCGCACCACCGCGCCGGCCAGTCCCGCGGACCCCTCGGGCGGGTCGACGTTCAGCGCGGCCAGCAGCAGCGGCTGCACCAGCCGCCGGTAGAGCGTCCCCTTGCAGGGGATGGTATCGCCGACCAGTTTGCTCGGCGCGGCCCATATCAGAGGCATCAGCGCGAGATAATCGAGCAGGCCGGTGTCGGGGACACGGCGTGCCTCATCGAACACCCAGAGCGGCAAGCCGGCTATCGCCGAGGTCGAGCTGCCAGCGCTGCCCGGTCGTCAGATCGACGAACGGGAATTGTGCGCGCTTCGGTCCGACCAGCCCCGCCTCGGTGCCGATCGATCTGGCGTAAGCCACGCGCATGTCGGTTGCCCGAGAGCAGAAGGTGATTGCCGTTATCGATGGTCAGATTGGTCGCCGCGTCGAAATATGACCGGCAGCGGCCGCCGGCCTGTTGCGTGGCCTCGTGGACATGCACCTTGAAATTCGCATTCGCCAGCCGCACGGCTGCCGAAAGGCCCGAGATTCCAGCGCCGATGATGTGAACGGTTTTTTGCATCAGATCAAGTGCGTAACGAAGAACAATGGCGATGCGGGCCATCTTGTTGAGGCGAACCGGCGTGCGCGGGGCCGCGAACCCTCGGGCGACCAGCAATTCCAGGATCGCACGATAATATTTCGACATGATCCTCGGCGCGCGCACCACGCGCCGCGAATTGCGGCGCATGACTTCGTCGGCTTTTTCGAAATGCGCCCGCGCCCGCGCCACCAGCGGCGCGCATACTTTCGGCAGCGCCGGATCGGCAGATGACCTTGAGCGGATCGGTACTGGTGATACCCGCGTGCAGTAGCCCTTCGAGCGGCAGGTACAGCCGGCCGATACCGGCGTCCTCATCGATATCGCGCAGGATATTGGTCAATTGCAGCGCGCGGCCAAGATGATGCGCGAGCAGGATGCCGTCGTCCTTCGGGGAGACCGAACACCCGCACCGACAAGCGTCCGACGGCGCTCGCCACGCGGTCGCAATACAGATCGAGCGTCGCAAGATCCGGCGCCCTGATATCCTGCGGCACGTCCATTTCCATGCCATCGACGATGGCCAGAAAATCCTCGCGCTTTAGACCAAATCTTCGAACCGACGCGACGTATTCCTGCAGCCGCGCGGGCGGATGGCCCTGATACAGCGCGTCGATATCGTCGCGCCATTGCTGAAGCGCGGCCAGCCGTTCGGGCCGCGGACCATCGGAATCGGCGATGTCGTCGACCTGCCGGCAAAAGCTGTAGATCTGAAACATCGCCTCGCGCTGATCGCGCGGCAGAATGCGCATCGCCGCGTAAAACGAACTGCCGGACGCGGTGGTCCCGTCACTCGCATTAGATGCCGCCGCCTCAAGCGTCATGCGCCGGCCGCCGGTTTGGACACGGGCCGCCGTCCTGCCGCCCGGCGGGTCATCTCGCTTGCCACCCCACTTGACGCTGTAGGCGATCAGTTCGAGCGGGCGAGATGCACGGTCTCGCTCAGGGGATCGCGCGCTTTCAAAAGGCGCACGATCTTGTCGGCAAAAGTCTGGATCACGGAGATCTCGAGCCCGAGCCGGAAATCCTTCACTTCGGCGCTGAGCGTTTTGCTTTCGTTGAGCAGCGCCTCGGTCCGCGCCGCCAGCGAATGCAGGCATTGCAACAGCGGCGCCGGTGCCCGCGCGAGTCCGAGCGCCTCGACGGAGGCCCCGGCTGCCGCGAGCGCATCGCGCGGAAGATAGACGCGATTGAGGTCCCGGTAGTCCTTGCCGCAGTCCTGAAGGTGATTGTTGATTTGCAGGCCGGCGCAGAGCGCGTCCGAGGCCGCCCAGGTCGACGTGCTCTCGCCGTGGACGTCGAGCATGAACCGTCCGACCGGCATCGCCGAATAACGGCAATAATGGATCACCTCGTCCCAGTTCTCGTAGCGAAGCTTGGTCACATCCATCCGGAACGCGATCAGCACGTCGAGCGCATGGCGCGGCGGCATCGAACGCTCCGCCAGCGCGCGCCGCAGATTGACCGCCTCGGGCTGGCTGTCGCCCTGGCCCAGCAGTTCGGCTTCAAGCAGATCGAGATAGGCCAGCTTCTCGTCCGCACCGAGCGTCGCATGATCGGCGATATCGTCGGCGGTTCTGACGAAATTGTAGAATGCGAGGATCAGCGCCCGATGACGCGGATGAATGATCCACGACGCGACCGGAAAGTTCTCGTCGCGGTGGGTCTTGCCGGATCGCAGTTCGCTCGCGCTCGTCATCGAGAAACTGGCTACATTCACTGGAAACGGTGGTTCTGCATGCCTCGGCGCAGCCGCGCATGCGGATCGATCGCAAACCCCATATAGGGGAATACGTCGCCAAAACCAATGCCATCTGCGATTTCTCGCAGATGGCGCCGCGTCCGGGATAAGCCGATGACAGTCGTTGTCGGATGCGCGGGCGGCTCTATTGCCCGTGGTTTTTCAGCACCAGCTCGCAGGCCTTGGACAGCTTGGGACGATTTTGCTGAAGGCAAGCCAGAACGGTGAAGTCGCCCTGGTCGATCACCGGGCGGCAGTAGCGCTGAACGTCGCGTGAACAGGCCGCCTGCTCTTCGGGCGTGCCGCTGCGCTGCTGTTGGGCGATCGCACCGGTGGAAACCGATAGCGACAACAGGATAAGTGCCAGGAAAAATCTATACATCGTGTTCCTTCATTCTGACGGCAGAGAATTCCAACCCGAATAGCACATGGCATGACCGGGACAGATTATTCAGATTGCAAACGCCGCGAACCGCCGCAACGAGCAAACCAAAAGCGCTGGTAAATGCGGCCAAATTTGCGGCGCTCCAATCCCGAATGGCGGGCCGGCAGAGTCAACTCATTGACATAAATAAGCGGTTGATATTACTGTATTATTTTATAGTCGGTGTTTTTTGCGATTGACTGTTGCAGCACACGCCAGGCCGATCGCTGGAGGCCCGGAGAGGAAACTTGGCGATATCGGAAGCTTTTTGATTTCGCAGAACGAAAATGCCGTTCGCCAGCGTCGATCGGTCGGCGTCGTTGCGCGGAGTGTCCGGTCTGTCATTTGAACCTAACACTCTGCGGCGACACTAAATCTTCGATGCGGCGAGACTTAATCTGATATGAAAACGTCAATTTGAATGGGAAAATCGATATGAAGCGATTCGGCTCCATCTTGTTTGGACAGGCGATCAAGGCCGCAGGTGTCGGCGCCGCGCTCTTGTTGTCGGTGTCGGCGGGCCATGCCCAGTCCAGTCCGTTTGCCGGTTTTGACGGAGCATGGTCCGGCAACGGAACCGTTGCGCTCTCCGACGGATCGACCGAGCGCATCCGATGCAAGGCCGACTACAAGGTCAACGGCACCGGCCTTGGCCTGAAGCAAAGCCTGCATTGCGCCAGCGACAGCTACAAATTCGACCTGAGCAGCGATGTGACCAGCCAGGGCGACCGAATTTCCGGCAACTGGAGCGAAGCCAGCCGCAATATTTTCGGCAACCTGCAGGGCACGGCGGGCGGCGGCCAGATCGAGGTGTTCGTCGAAGCCTCGGGATTTGCCGCCAACCTGACGTTGCGCACCACCGGCAACAGGCAGACCGTGCAGATCAGCTCCAAGGGCGAGATCAGGGGCGTGAACGATCACGATGGTGAAGAGCTGACCGCCTGCTAAAGCGTGATGAGATGAGGTTAGATTGAGCTAGGAGCCCGTCCAGATGGGCGTTTTGGGCATTTGTTGAGGTTAGCGGGCTGAGGCTGCGTTTGGGAGGGTGAACAGCTTCAGGAGGTTGTGGGTGGTGCAGATCATGGCCCATTCGGCGCGCACTTTCTCTACGCCCCGCAACAGGAACTGGCGGAAGCCGCGAGCCTGTTTGATCTGTCCGAACACCGGTTCCACCACTTGCTTTCTCAATCGGTAGGGTGTTTCGAAGCCGCCGTCGTCGATCTTCTTCCGCATCCGTTGGGTCAGCGGTCCGCCGAGTTTTCCGTTCGCTGCTGTCGGGTGCTTGGCGCGTCCGGGCGCGACATAGCCGTCAACGCCGTGTGCCTCGAGCGCTTCGAGATTGGATTCGCTGCAGTAGCCGGAGTCCGCCGAGGCCTGATCCGGCTTGCGGCCGAGATTGTTCTCGATGGCCTCGATCAGGGGCACCAACTGGCCCTGATCGTTGCCGCACTGCGTCAGGTCGTGCGCGACAATGATCTGGGCGCCTGCGTCGACGGCGGCCTGTGCATTGTAGGCCTGAACGAAGCCATCCTTCGACTTCATGATGCGGCTTTCCGGATCGGTGAAGTTGCGTTGCGACTTGGGATCAGGTTGGTCCGATGGCGGCGCCGCCGGTTTGCCCGGCTTCTTGCGGCCTTCAGCTCGGCGCTGCTGTTCCTTTTCGGCCTCGATGCGACGCTCTTCCGCCGCCGCCAGCCTGGCGTCGGCCTCCAGCGCCGCCATCGCCTGCTGGATTTTCGCCAGTCGTTTCTGCTTGTCGCCGGCCCAATCCGGCATCTCGTCGCCGCGCTTGTCTCGGCCGAAAGTCTCGTCCTCTTCGGAATCCGCCGCCTCGGCGGCCGCCAGCATGCGAGCGACCTCGGCTTTCAATTCCGCCTCGCGTTTCTTCATGCGCTCATAACTCATCGCTTTATGTTTCGACGCGTTCGCTTTGATCTTCGTGCCATCAAGCGCGACATGGCCGAGTTTGACCAGCCCTGCCGTCTCGCACAACTTCAGAACCTGCAGGAACAGCGCGCCGAGCGCCTTCAAATGCCGCTTGCGGAAGTCGCTGATCGTGCGAAAATCCGGCGGATCGAGCGCCACAATCATCACAAAATCGTTCCGTTCGCGGCAGGCCTTCGCGATCCGCCGCGACGAATACAGCCCACTCGCATAGCCGTGCAGCACAAGCGCCACCATCATCCGCGGGTCAAACGGCGGCTGCCCAAGACCACTCACATAGCTGCCCGTGATCTCCCGCAGATCAAGGCTCTCCCGCACCAGCTCAACGATAAACCGCGAGACATGGCCTTTCGGCACGAAGTCCTGCACATTCGGCGGCAGCAGCAGTGTCTGATCGATATTCCAAGGACGAAAATACTTGCTCATAGCTCAAGCTTAAATCAAACTCGCTCAAAATTGAACAGCGACTATTCGGACAGGCTCCTAGTACCCACTTTTCTTGGAAGATAAGTCGATGCCTTCATCCTCGAATACAATGAAAAGAAGGGTTGCCAACCTCGGTTCGAGGATCGACGTATCACTCAATTCTGATTCCGGGTACTAGGACGCAGCGGAAACTTTTACCTCTCCCATAGGGAGAGGTCGGCGCGTAGCGCCGGGTGAGGGGTTACGGTCTATCGATGGTGCAGCACCCCCTCACCCGATTTGCTGCGCAAATCGACCTCTCCCCGCTGGGGAGAGGTGAAGGGCACACCGATTCAAATTAAAACCATCACGCTTTAGCTGTTCGCTCCCGTTTCCTCCGCCGGTTTCGTACGACCCGCCCTGCCGTGAAGCCGCTGCTGCAGATTGATCAGGAACATTGCCGTCGGCCGCAGGATGAAGAGATCCGCGACCAGGGCCGCGATCATCGCGAATGCGCTGAGCCAGCCGAACAGGCGCAGCGACGGCAGGTCGGAAAACACCGTCACCACAAGACCGCAGGCCAGCACCACCGTGGTCAGGATCAGCGCCGGACCGACCAGCACGGTCGCGCGCTCGACCGCCAGCGCCGGACCGATGCCCGGCGTGGTCTCCAGCCGCAACCGGTTGAGGAAGTGGATCGTCGCACTGAGACCAAGACCGAACGAAACCGTCAGCGCCACCACGCTGGCGAATTGCAGCCCCTCGCCCGAGCAACCACAGCACCGTGCCCGAAAGCACCACCGGGAAAATGCCGGGCAGGATGCAGGCGAACACCGACCACCCATGACCGGAAAGCAAGTCCGATGAACATCGCGACCAGCGCGAACTCGATGGTCAGTCCGCGGTTGAGCTTCTCGATCATGCTGGCGCTGTTGCGCGCGGCGATCGCCGAAAGACCCGTGACCGCGATCTCGTAACCGGGATGCTCCTTGCGCACCGTGTCCAGCGCATGATCCAGCTTTTCGACGACGGGAAGGATTTGGCTTGAATCCAGATCGGGAACCCGGCCCGATACCACCACCGCATCCTGATTGGCGGAAATGAACCGCCGCACCAGATCTGCTTCGGAATCAGGTTGACGTATTCCTTCAAGGTCGCGACGTCGGAACTTCCGGCCTTTTCCGCGAGCCAGCGGCGCAGCGTCTCCAGCGACCAGACATTGCCGACGCCGGCCTGTTTCTCGACCACCGCGTGAACCTCGGCGATGGTCTGCAGCGTTTCAGGCGCATACAGCGAGGCGCCCTTCGGAAATTCGATCAGCACGTCGATCGGATTGGCGCCGGTCAGCTTGGCATCGAGGCGCCCGCTGGCCGCCACCGCCTGCTGCTTGTCGGGCACCTGATCGGCGAGCCGGTAGCGCGGCTCAAGATTGGCATAGACGACCGCGAGACCGCCGACGAACACCACCGCGATCAGGCTGAACAGCCCGGGACGGCTGACCATGCGCACCGCGATCCAGTAGCAGAAGTTGCGCAGCGCCTGGACGCCGGCGTCGGCGCTCTGGAACTTGACGGCAAAGACCTTCTCGTTGCGGACGAACAGCACGCCGAACACCGGCACCAGCGAGAGCACCGCGATCAGCGCGATGATGGTGGCGGCAAGTCCCGCCTCGCCGAATTTGCGGATCAGGTCGGAATCCGAAAATTGCAGGGCAATAAACGATATGCCGGCGGTGCCATGGGTAAGCACGCAGGCCGGCCCGACCACCAGCACGGCGTTCTTGAACGCGGTGTATTTGTCCTGGCCCGCGATCAGCCGGTCGCGCGCCGCGAAGGTCAGCTGCATCGAGTCCGAGAAGCTGATCACCATGATCAGCGGCGTCATCACGTTCAAGAACATATTGAGGTTGAAATTGGCCCAGCCGAGGCCGCCGAGCGCGAGCAGGATCGCGATCATCGGCGGGAAGGCGGCGACCACCATGAACGATATCTTGCGGAAGAAGATGATCGCGATGATGCAGCCGGCCAGAATGCCGAGGATGTTGTAGGTCAGCCCGTCGCGCTCGACCGCGTTGCGGATTTCGAGCTGCATGACGGGAACGCCCGACAATTCCGCGTTAAGCCCGCTGCCCTCGAGGTCATCGGCCATCAGCTTGCGGATCTCGCCGACCGTCTTGCCGAGCTTGCTGCTGGCGACGACGTCGGGTTCGAGCGACAGCACGATCAGCGCCAGCGTGCCGTCCTCGGACAACAGCTTGCCGCGGATGATCTCGTTGGATTTGACCGTCTCGATGAACTTGTCGTAGTCGGCGCCTTGCGGCAGTTCGGACGGAAACAGCGCCGCCGGCAGCTTGCCTGGCGCCGGCGCCTGCCGCGCCGAGAACAGCGAAATCAGCCCGCGCGTGCCGTCGACGAGTTGCAGGTCGGTGACGAGATCGCGCAATTTCTCCAGGTTGTCGCGCGACAGCAGCGTTTTGCCTTCGACCACGACCAGCACGTCGATATTCCGTCGCCGGGAAGCGCTTGGTTTCCGCTTCGTATTGCTGGTATTCCTTGGAATTGGAGCGGAACAACTGGCTGAGCGAATTGTCGATCTTGATGCGCTCGATGCCGAAGATGCGCGCCGATAATCAGCGCAACGAGGATGATGCAGGACAGGATCGGCGCCTGAACCGCGATCAGCCCCAGCCGCTCCAGCCCGAAGGCGATGCTGGCCGACGGCGGCCGCTCGATCTTCTCGACATGGACCTCACTGTCGCTGTTCTTTTCGAGCATGCCCTATCCAGTTCTCACGTCGGCTCAAATTGTATAGCTTAAGTTCCGGGGCGCGAATGAGGCCTCAAAGCTCGGTCTGATCGGCGCTAGCCCTTGAAAACATATGAAAAATTTGCCGCGAGAGGGTGTAGCAGGTCTACACCGCGTCTCGCAAGCGCGGCCGGGCAGCGCAAAATCGATCGCGTAGGCAGCGATCACAAGCCTCAAGTCGCCAGATTTGTCGTTCCGGTTTGAATTTGTCGTGATGTGCCGGGGCGTGGTTCGACCGCCGCTTTCATCCTTCAGGCCGACGCCGGTGACGTTCTCGGGCCAGGCCCTCGCGAACCAGCCATGCGATCCGGAAGGCGGCCTCGTCATAGCCCAGCCCCGCGCCATGGATGTTGGAGACGCAATTGCGCTCGGCATCGGTAAGGCCGGCTCGCGGGGCGAAGGTCAGATAGGCCCCCAGACTGTCGGGCGCCGACAGGCCCGGCCGCTCGCCGATCAGCATGACAATCATGCGGGCGCCGAGCAGCGGCGCCGATCTCATCGCCCAGGGCGACCCGCGCGCCCGATGCGACCGCGGCGCGGCCGATTTCGATCCCGTCGACGGCCAGTTGCGGAATGAGGCTCCGGACCAGTTCGACGGCGTGCGCATTGACCGCCGCCGGCGACAGGCCATCGCCGACGACGATCGCAAGCCGGCACGAACCGCCGCTTTGGCTTGCCAGCAGTTGCCGCGAAGCCGGATCGAGCGTTCGTCCGAGATCGGGACGCCTGAGATAGTCCTTCCGGTCTGCGCGCACAGCTGCAGACGTCCAATGCCTCGAGACCAAGATCGCCGAGACCTGAGATCATCGCGGCCACGTCGAAGGCGGCATGAACGGCGTCGCGGGCGCGGGCGTGGTCCAGCGTGAATTCGAGCAGCGCCTTGGTCGGCAGGCTCGCGCCCGCCGCGGCCAAGCGCGACGCGCGCCGGCGTGAATTCCCGCAGATCCCTCAGCGAACGGGACGGCGGCGCCGGCGTTTTCATGGATGCTTACTCGGCAGGAACGGATGCTTCGCGCAGCCGGATCGAATAGTTCGAGGCGTTCTGCTGGCCGACTGAAGCCGCGCGCGCGAACATGATCAGATGGTGCGCGACCAGCGCCGAGGAAATCAGCCCTTCGATGTCGCCGTGCCGCAGCCGCGACAAGCGCGAATTTCCAGAACACTTTCCGGTAGTCGCCAAGCACGCCGACCTTCCAGAAGATATTCCGGAGCATGATCAGCCCGCGCTTGATATTGGTCCAGCTTTTCTGCTCCGGGGTCACGGGCACCCGCAGCCGGTTGGCGTAGGTGTAATCGCACCTGGTATTGATAGCGGGCGAAGAGTTTTTCCGGCTGGTAGGCGACCTCCATGCATTTGCGCCACGAACTGACGACCTGGTCATAGGGCAGCCGGAAATCGACATTGGAATCGCGGCTGTCATCGTCGATCAGCCGGTTTTCGCGCTCGAGACGATCCCACAGCGGCGTCTTCGGAAGCGCCTGCAGCAGATTGATCGTCAGCAGCGGAATCCGGGATTCGTCGATGAAGGCGAGCAAGGCATCGCCGGTCTCCGGCTTGTCGGTATCCAGCCCCATGATGATGCCGGAGACCACCTCCATCCCGTATTGGTTGATGGTATGCACCCCTTCCAGGATCGGGACCATCATGTTGTGGTCCTTGTGCATCGCCTTCAGCGCGTCGGGATCCGGCGTTTCGATGCCGCAGAAGATAGTGACGAAAAAAGCCTCGCGCATTTTCTCGAGGATTTCCGTCCGTTTGGCGATGTTGAGCGTCGCCTCGCAGGCCAGGCGCATGACGTAACCGGTCTTCTTCTGCCATTCGATCAGATGCGGCAGCAGGTCGAGCGCGGCCTTTTTGTTGCCGATGAAATTGTCGTCGACGAAATACACCGAGCCCGTCACCCCGCATTCGAGCAATTTATCGAGCTCGGCGGTGATCTGTTGCGGCGACTTGAGACGCGGATTGCGGCCGTAAAGTCCCGGGATATCGCAGAATTCGCATTGATAGGGGCAACCGCTGGAATACTGGATGCTGCCGAGAAAATATTTTTTGACCTCGGCGAGCTCATAGGCCGGAATCGGAAAGTCGGTCATGGCGACACGGTCGGCCGTCTTCAGGACCACCTGCTCCGGGGGACGGGACGGATCGCGCGCCAGCCGCGCGAGCAGCTCGTCGGTGGCATCGCCGAGTTCGCCGACATGGAGATAGTCGAACGAAGGATAGTAATCCGGGCAGGCGCTGACCGAGGGTCCGCCGATCGCAACCGCCAGGTCGAACGCGTGTGCCCGGCGGCAAATATCGTTCATCTGCTGGCGCTGGATATGCATGCCGCTGACGAACACGGCTTCCGCCCATTCGAAGTCTTCCGTCGTGGCCGCGCGGATGTTCTCGTCGATGAAACGCACCGGCCAGTTCGCGGGCAGATAGGCTGCAATCAGCAGCAGGCCCTGCGGCGGCATGAAGGCCTGAACGCCGTCGGTCAGCGGATAGGCGTATTCGAACGTACCGAACGACGACGTATAGCGCGGAAAGACGCATAGAATGCGCCGAACCGTCTCAATGCCCTCAGCTCTCATCAAACTTCCTCTGCCGCGACGCCGCAATTTAAGCACGCTCGTCAAAGCTGGGCTATAAATTCTTCAAGATTGTGGCGGCCGGTTCCAACGTCGGGGCGACCAAATGGTTGCGTGCCAGCCTTTGGCGGCGATTTTGGTCGGTTCAGGCCAGCAGTCGCGACGCAAAATCAGGAAGCAGCCCCGCATTTCCGGCAAGGCGGAAGCCGGCATCGGCAAGCCCGGCGCGAAACAGCCAGTCGTCGAACTCCGGAGCCCGCTTCAGGCCAAAGAGATCGCGGACATAGAGCGCGTCGTGGAACGAGGTGGATTGATAGTTCAGCATGACGTCGTCAGCCCCCGGCACCCCCATAATGAAGGTCACCCCGGCAGCGGCCAGCAGCGTCAACAGATTGTCCATATCGTCCTGGTCGGCCTCGGCGTGGTTGGTGTAGCAGACGTCCACGCCAAGCGGCAGGCCGAGCAGCTTGCCGCAGAAATGATCCTCCAGCCCTGCACGGATGATTTCCTTGCCGTCATAGAGATATTCCGGGCCGATGAAGCCGACCACGCTGTTGACCAGCAGCGGATCGAAGGCGCGGGCGACCGCGTAGGCGCGCGCTTCGCAGGTTTGCTGGTCGACGCCGTGATGGGCGTTGGCCGACAGCGCCGAGCCCTGCCCGGTCTCGAAATACATGACATTGCTGCCGACGGTACCGCGCCGCAGCGACAGTCCGGCCTGATGGGCCTGTCTCAGAAGCGCGAGATCGATGCCGAAACTGCGGTTGGCGGCCTCGGTGCCGGCAATCGACTGGAACACCAGATCGACCGGGACGCCCTGATCGATCAATCCGAGCGTGGTCGTCACATGGGTCAGGACGCAGGCCTGGGTCGGAACCTGCAGCCGCGTGATGATCTCGTCGAGCAGCCGCAATAGCCCGCCGATGACAGAAGGATCGTCGCTTGCCGGATTGATGCCGATGCAGGCGTCGCCCGAACCCAGCAGGATGCCGTCCAGGATCGACGCGGTGATGCCCTTGGCGTCGTCGAAGGGATGATTGGGCTGCAGCCGTACGCTCATCCGCCCGCGCAGGCCGATCGTGTTGCGAAAGGCCGACGTCACCTGGCATTTTTTCGCGACCAGGATCAGGTCCTGATTGCGCATCAGCTTGGAGACCGCCGCGGCCATCTCCGGCGGTGACCCCGCGCGACACGCGTTTGAGAACCTCGCTCGTGGCGGCATCGGACAGCAGCCAGTCGCGGAACGCGCCCACGGTCAGCGAAGATATCGCCGCAAAGGCCGATGCGTCATGGGTATCGACGATCAGGCGGGTAATTTCATCGTCTTCATAGGGAATGACGGTTTCGTGCAGGAATTGTTTCAGCGGCACGTCGGCGAGCGCAATCCGCGCCGCGATCATCTGCGCCGCGGTCTCGGCCGCGATGCCCGCCAGGCGGTCACCGGAGCGCGGCGGCGTGGCCTTGGCGAGCAGATCGCGCAGATCGTCGAAGACATAGGCGGTGGCATCGATGGTGTGTCGATAGACCATGGCGGCTCCGGGCCGTCAGCGCTTCCGTGCGCAATGACCACGGCAAACACTATCAGCTTGAAAGCTTCGACGCAGCGAGGTGCCTCACCAGCCCATTATTCGCCGTGGGTGGCGGAGCCGCTGAATGCCCGGCCAAGGACTTCGCCGGC
Source organism: uncultured Alphaproteobacteria bacterium (assembly GCA_963761895.1). Lineage (GTDB taxonomy): Bacteria > Pseudomonadota > Alphaproteobacteria > Rhizobiales > Xanthobacteraceae > Bradyrhizobium. The sequence continues at coordinate 1,204,343 of CAVXIL010000003.1, read as the reverse complement.
GGGGCTCGGGGCAAAATCTGCAGGGATTTGACCGATATCGGCGGCAAAACCATATAAATTTCATGCAACGTTCAAGTTTATGTCAAAGGTTAACATTTTATACACCCACCTTTTGCATGCTTTTTTGGCGGCCGACAGTAGCTAGCGGCCTCTTGGTGAGGTCCGCTATGCCCGAAACGATGAAATCGACCAATCGACCTTCCGGCAATGGCGTTACGTCCCGGTTTTCGCTCGCGGCCAAGCTGTACTCGATCTTCGCGCTGTTTGCGCTTCTCACCGCGGCCATCACCGCGCTGTCCGACTACAACACCCGCCGGAACGCCGAACTCACGAAAGCCATCGAGACCGGCAGCCGCGCGGCGCTCAACGTCGAGCGCGTCAATTCGCTGGTTTACGCGGTCGTGATGGAATCCCGTGGCATCTATATGTCGACCGAACCCGCCGCCGTGAAAACCTATGGCGACGGGCTGCTGAAGTTCAACGACAAGATCCTTGGCGTAGTCAAGAGCTGGGAATCGATCGTCCGGTCTGACGACGCCGAGCAGTTCGCGACGTTCAAGAAGCGCATCGAGCAGTTCGTCGAATTCCGCAAGGAACTGGTTCGCCGCGGAATCGAGATCAATGCCGCCGCCGGTCGCGAATGGGGCGACAACGACGCCAATCGTGCCGTGCGTTCCGCTCTCAACAAGGATCTTGAAGCGCTTTCGAGAGTCTATGCCGAGCGCGGCAAGGAAATGGCCCGGCAAGGCCAAGTCAACCGCATGCTGGCGCTGCTCCTGACTGGTCTCGGCGGCCTGGCTCTGGTCGTGGTCGTCATCGGCGTCCTCATCATCTCCCGCTCGGTCGCGCGGCCACTATCGGCCATCACCGCCACCATCAAGCGCGTCGCCGAGGGCGCCGAAAATGTCGAGGTTCCGCATATCGACCGGGCGGACGAGATCGGTGCGTTGGCGCGGGCGATACGGATTTTCCAGGAAGCGATGGATCGCAACCGCAATCTCAGTTCGCAGGCTCTGCTGGACTCCCGGACGCGCGAGGAACGCGCCCGGCACATCGAAACGTCCGTCGAATCGTTTCGCGGCGCGATCGGAGGCGTGCTGCGCGCCGTCACTGATAATGCGTCGGCGATGCGGGTTACGGCACAGTCCATCACCAAGGTGGCATCGGATGCGAGCGGACGCGCGGTCGCCGCCGCCAGCGCAACCCAGCAGGCTTCCAGCAATGTATTCACCGTGGCCAGCGCCGCCGAGGAATTGTCGACTTCCGTGGAAGAAATCGGTCGCCAGGTGCATCACTCCGCCGGCGTCGTCGAACAGGCCGGTCTGCGCACCGAAAAGTCGATCACCGAGATCGAAAGCCTGGCCGCCGCGACCCAGCGTATCGATGGCGTGCTCAATCTGATTCAGGCCATCGCCGAGCAAACCAATCTCTTGGCGCTGAACGCGACGATCGAAGCCGCCCGCGCGGGCGAGGCCGGCCGCGGCTTCGCCGTGGTGGCTCACGAGGTCAAGGCACTGGCCGGGCAAACCGCCAAGGCAACCGCTGAGATAAGTCAGAACGTCAGCCATGATCCAGTCCTCGACGCGGAACGCGGTCGATGCCGTACGCGAAATCGGCCAAGCCGTGCGCGACATCAATGAAGTCACATCGAATATCGCCGGCGCCGTCGGGCAACAGGATGCCGCGACCCGCGAGATCTCGGTCAACGCGCAATCGGCGGCTCAGGGCAACGAGACCTTGGTCGCCAACATCGGTTCGCTCAGCGAGGCCATCGGCGAGACCAACAACGCCGCGACATCGGTGCTGTCGGCGTCCAGCGATCTGACAGCTACGGCGGAAACCCTGTCGCGCGAGGTCGATAAATTCTTTCACAACCTGCGCGCCGACCCGCATGACCGCCAGGGCGACCACGCAGTGCGGACTGGGACTTAAGTCAGTCAGGAAATGCAGCTTGGCTGGGTGAACGGCGCTTTGATTTGATGCCCGTTCAGGGATAGCGCGCATCGCGCTATCCCTTCGAAGAAGCGCTCATCTTTTTCCGGCAGATCGTGCCAAAACCGACAAGCGCTAATGGCCGGATGTTTTCAGCCCTGCGTCGCGACGCAGGTCAGACCCAGGCGTCAATTCGAAGTCCACCAACGAGAATCAGCGCCAGCGAAATGCAAAGCCCGGCAGCACTGAACAGTACCGTCTGGTTGAATAAGCTGGTTTCCGTCTTTGAAAACAAAGCCCGTTTTACAAAAGCCATTGTCCAACCCCTTTTTGTTGAAATACTCTCCTTGCGAATTTGAACATAAGGCGGCTCGATTAAAGAGTGCCTTTCCAGATCGCCTGATCGAACCTGCGACCGGACAAATTATAAAGGCTTGGTTAAAAATACGAGAATCGGCGCAATAAAACCCAACTCAAAACGCTAAACATGACGGCCTGCCGCATATCCTGATGACCAGGCCCACTGGAAATTGAAGCCGCCGAGATGGCCGGTGACGTCGACGACTTCGCCGATGAAATAGAGCCCCGGAACGGACCGGGATTCGAATGTCTTCGAAGACAGATCGGATGTATCGACCCCGCCCAGCGTCACCTCCGCGGTGCGATAGCCCTCGGTCCCCTGCGGCCTGACGCGCCATTGCTTCACCGCCGCGGCAACATTTGCCAGATACGCGTCAGAAAAGTCGGCGATGCGCGCCCGACCTCCGATCGCATCCGCAATGATCCGCGCCAGCCGCTTCGGTACGAGGTCGGCCAGCACGGTGGCCATTTCCTGCCTGGGATGATCGCTGCGCAGTCGCTTCAGACCGGCCAGGACATCGATCCCCGGCGCCAGGTCGATGACGAGGTCGCTACCCTCGCGCCAATACGAAGATATCTGCAGGATCGCCGGACCGCTAAGGCCGCGATGCGTGAAAAGCAGAGCCTCGTCGAAACCAGTCTTGCCACAGCTCACGACGGCATCCACCGAGACCCCCGACAGATCCTTGAATTGCGCAAGCAATGCGGTATCGAACGTCAAGGGTACCAGCGCCGGCCGCGGTGTCGCGATCTTGAGGCCGAATTGCTCCGCGATTTTGTATCCCAGTCCACTCGATCCCATTTTCGGAATCGAGGGGCCGCCGGTCGCGACCACCAGGGATCGACCGCGAAATTCGCCCTGGTCGGTGACAACGACAAAGCCGTTTTCGGACTTCGATACCGCGGAGATGCGCCCGCCCAGACGCAGTTGCGCATGGGCTTTGCGGCACTCTTCCAGCAGCATGTCGACGATCTGCCGCGACGAGCCGTCGCAGAATAATTGCCCTCGCGTCTTCTCATGCCAGGCGATGCCGTAGCTCTCGACCAGCGCAATGAAGTCGCGCTGGGTGTAGCCGCTCAGCGCCGATCTGCAAAACTGCGGATTGTCGGAGAGAAAATTGGCCGGACTGGTGTGCAGGTTGGTAAAATTGCATCGCCCGCCGCCGGAAATGCGAATCTTCTCGCCGGGATGTCGCGCCTGCTCGAGCAGCAGCACCCGATGGCCGCGCTGGCCGGCGATGGCCGCGCACATCAGGCCCGCAGCGCCCGCCCCCAGGATGATGACGTCATGGAAGTTCATGTGCGGATGGCAATCCCCGGTCATTCCACCAGCAGCACATCTACGGCAACGCCGAGCTTCTGCTTGCGCGATCCGACGATGATGCCGTCGACCGGCGAGACATCGGAAAAATCCCGTCCCACCGCCAACACGATGTGGTCGTTCTCGACCAGAATGTCGTTGGTCGGGTCGAAGCCGACCCAGCCGATCTCGACGCCGCACCACAGCGAGACCCACGCGTGGGTCGCGTCCGCGCCTTGCAGGCGCGGTTTGCCCGGCGGCGGAATGGTGCGCAGATAGCCGCTGACATAGGCCGCCGGCAGTCCGAGGCCGCGAAGCCCTGCGATCATCACATGAGCAAAATCCTGGCAAACGCCGTGGCGTTTTTCGAAGACCTCCTCGAGCGGCGTGGAGATCACCGTCGCCTTCGGATCGTATTTAAATTCGGTGCGAATCCGATGCATCAGATCGACCGCACCGGCCAGGATTCCGCATCCAGGTGGAAAGCTGGCCGACGCATAGGCGGAGACCGGCCGCTGCACCGGCACCAAGCGGGCTCGCAAAGACGTAACCGATCGGCGACGAGGGACCGAGACTGGTGGCCTCGAAGGCCAGGTCGCGGATGTCTTCCCACGCCGGACTTGGCGCGGCGCGGCCCGGGGCCCGCCGGGAAACGGAAACCCGCGATCGGGAATCGATGCGAAGGTTGCGATGCGCCGTTTCGATCAGGATGCTCTCGGTGTGCGTGCCGAAAAAATCGTGCCGTTACCGTGCGGTCCGCGGGCCGCGGCCGGATATCGACGGTATGCGAGACCAATTGTTGTCCGTCGCCGCTCCTGGGCTCCAGCCGCAGCGAGCATCGCGCGAAACTGACCGGACTTTCATAGCCGTAGGTGGTGACGTGGCGGATGTCGTAGATCACGCGAGGCCCGTCAGCTTTTCAGGCCGGCTGGCATTGGGCCCGTGCGGAAAATAATGCGATCCGATGGCGTCGGCGAGGTTGAGCAAATCCTGCTCGAGCGCCGAACAGCGTCTTGGTATCGAGCGCGGCAGCCTCCGCGGTCGTCAGCATCGCCTGCAGGGCGACCGCGAGACGATGCGGACGCTCGATCAATCCGCTCTCCTTGAGGGTCGGCAGGCTCGAGATGTGCTCGTTCAGGGCAGAAACCTGAAACGCGACCGAGCGGGGATTGTAGGGGTCGAGAACCACGAGATCGCGCACCGGCGGCAGCAGCAGCCCGACCAGATAGCGCGAGCGATAGGTGATCTGGCAATCCACCAGCGTCAGCAGGACGTCGAGGTCCTCGCCGCCGGCCTCGTCATAGGCGAACTGGCGCGCGAAGCGCGCGGTGTTGATGGCGCGCTCGGCACGGCGGCCCATTTCGAGAAAGCGCCAGCCGGCGGCGCGGTTCATGTTTTCCTGCGCGAGCCCTGCGAAGCTCGCGAGTTCCTGCAGCGTCAGTTCGGCGGCGCTGACGACGCCCTCGTCATCGTCGACCTCCTGCGCCAGGCGTTCGGCCATCTCGGTAATGACCTGCCAGGCGTCCGGCGAAAGCCGTTCGCGCAGCGATGTCGCGGTTCGCTGCGCCGCACGCACCAGCGACAGGGCCGAACCGAACCTGTCCTCGCTTTGCAACGCCTCCGCTGCGATCCTCGCGGGCTGCGTCCGCGATCACCTGCGACGCCGCGCCCCACGTCACCAGAAGACGCTGGATGCGCTCGACCGAGTGGAGCGCGGTTGACGCCCCCTTGCCGGGATCGCGCTGGGTCCCGAGCGCCCGCAGCAGCCGCAGCGTCGCCTCGGCGCGCTCCAGATAGCGGCCGAGCCAGAACAGATTGTCGGCGGCGCGGCTCGGCACCCAGCCGGCGATGCGCCTGATCCGCACCGTGTCTCCCGCCGGCAGCAAGGTCGTCGCCGAAACCGCCTTGTCGGAGACCACCCAGACGTCCGCGGCCCGCGCGCCATCGCCCATCGACACCGCGCGGGCGTCGGGCTGCTCGGCGATCCGGCAGAAGCCGCCGGGCATGATGGTCCAGCCATCGGGCGTCGCGGCCGCGAAAACCCGCAGCACGAATGGGCGTGGCGTGATTCGCCCCTTGTCCCAAACCGGCGTCGTCGACAGCCGGACCAGTTCCTGGCCGACATAATCGATGCCGCGATCGTTGATCGCCGTCTTGAGCCGTTCGCGTTCGCTTTTCGACAACTCGCTGGCGAGTACCGGCCCGTTGCCCGGAAAACCGGGAACGCCTCTGCCGTAGGCGCCTTCGATGGCGACTTCGTCCAGCCGCGACAACACTTCCTCGCGCGCGGCTTTCTGGCCGCACCACCACGTCGCGATATGCGGCATCTTCAGGTCTTCGCCGAAGAAACGCCGGCTCAGGCTGGGCAGGAAGCCCAACAGCGCCCTCGCCTCCATCACGCCGGAGCCCGGCATGTTGGCGACGACGACGCCGTTCTTGCGCAGCACATCGATCAGGCCGGGCACGCCGAGCTGCGAGGAGGCATCGAGTTCCAGCGGATCGAGCGAATTGGAATCGACCCGGCGCAGCAGCACGTCGAGCCGCTTCAGGCCGGCGACGGTGCGGATATGAATGCGATCGCCGCTGACCGCGAGATCGTCGCCCTCGACCAGCAGGAATCCGAGATAGCGCGCCAGCGTGGCATGCTCGAAATAGGTTTCGCTGAAGGCGCCGGGCGTCAGCAAACCGATGCGCGGCTCGTCGCGGTCGGCGCTGGCGCGAAGTGCAGTCGCGGAACGCCTCGAAGAACGGCGCGACCCGCTCCACATTCATCGATTTGTAAAGCGTGGCAAAAGCGCGCGACAGCACCAGCCGGTTTTCCAACGCGTAGCCGGCGCCCGATGGCGCCTGGGTCCGGTCGCCCAGCACCCACCAGCGCCCGTCGGGCCCGCGGCCGACATCGGCGGCATACAGATTGAGATAGCGGCCGCCCGGCGGCTTGATGCCGCAAACCGAGCGCAGATATTCGGCGCTGCCGGCAATCGCTGCCGCCGGGATCGCCCCCTCGGCCACCAACCTGCCCTCGCCGTAGAGGTCGCTCATGACCAGTTCCAGCAATTGTGCGCGTTGCACGATGCCGGCGGTCAACTGCTGCCACTCGGCCTCGTCGATCAGGAGCGGCAAATGGCTCAGCGGCCAGATCCGTTCGGAGTTTTCGCCGGGCGCGCGGTAGGTCACCCCGGCTTCGCGCAGATGGCGGTCGGCGGCTCCGAAACGTCGCTCGATGTCGCCGGGCGTCAGCGCGGCGAAGGCGTCGAAGAACCGGGTCCAGACCGCGCGCGGCGCGCCATCCTGCCCGATATACTCATCGGGAATTCCGGGCAGTCGAACATAGTCGCGCTCCCACTGCGCCACGCGCCGATTGGCCGGACGGGTCTTGCTTCCCTGACTGCTTGCCCGATCGTTTCCCTGGCCGGCGTGTCCCGCCATCCCTGCTCTCCTGCCTAAGGCCCGCTTCTCAATGCAGGAGCGGCGTTCTCAAGTCGAGGGTCAAGGGGAATTCAATGGTGCGTTCCTCACGCGGCGGATCGATCTTGCCGGGCGTGTGGCCATGATCCTGAAACCGGGCGAGCCGCCGCGCCTCGGCCTCGTAGGAATTGACCGGCTTGGTCTCGTAGCTGCGTCCGCCGGGATGGGCGACGTGGTAGACGCAGCCGCCCAGCGAACGGCCGTTCCAGGTGTCAATCAGGTCAAATGTCAGGGGCGCGTGAACCGGGATGGTCGGGTGCAGGCCCGACGCCGGCTGCCAGGCCTTGAAGCGGACCGCCGCGACCGCCTCGCCGGAGCGGCCGGTTTCCGTCATCGGCATCCGCCGGCCATTGCAGGTGACGACATGGCGGCCTTCGACAAAGCCATTGGCCTTGACCTGCAATCGCTCCACCGATGAATCGACATAGCGCACGGTGCCGCCGGCGGAGCCCTCCTCGCCGAGCACGTGCCAGGGCTCGAGCGCCTGGCGAACTTCCAGCGCGACGCCGCCATGGTGGACCCGGCCGAACACTGGAAATCGGAATTCGAGCTGGGCGGCGTACCAATCCGGCGAAAAATCATATCCGGACTGCTTCAGTTCGGAGAGCACGTCCAGAAAATCCTCCCAGAGGAAATGCGGCAGCATGAAGCGATCATGCAGCGTCGTGCCCCAGCGCACGAATTTGCCCTGTTGCGGCTCGCGCCAGAGCTTCGCGATCAGCGCCCGGATCAGCAATTGCTGCGCCAGTGACATGCGCGGGTCGGGCGGCATTTCCAGCGCGCGGAATTCGACCAGCCCGAGCCGGCCGGTGGCGCTGTCGGGGGAATAGAGTTTGTCGATGCAGATTTCGGCGCGGTGGGTATTGCCGGTGATATCGACCAGAATGTGCCGGAACAGGCGATCGACCAGCCACAGCGGGGCCTTGATGTCGGCCGGCGGCACATGGGCCAGCGCGATTTCCAGTTCATAGAGGCCGTCGTGCCGCGCCTCGTCGATGCGCGGCGCCTGGCTGGTGGGGCCGATGAACATGCCCGAGAACAGATAGGACAGCGACGGATGCCGCTGCCAGTACAGCACGAGGCTTTTCAAGAGATCAGGACGGCGCAGGAACGGCGAGTCCTCAGGCTTGCTGCCGCCGACCACCACATGGTTGCCGCCGCCGGTGCCGGTGTGCCGGCCGTCGACCAGGAAGCGGTTGGCGCCGAGCCGCACTTGGGCGGCGTCTTCGTAAAGGCCGAAGGTGATGTCGACGGCTTCGCGCCAGTTCTGCGCCGGCTGGATGTTGATCTCGATCACGCCGGGATCGGGCGTCACCTTGATCACCTCGACGCGCGGATCGAACGGCGGCGGATAGCCCTCGATATGCACCTGCATCTGCATTTCTTCGGCGGTCGCCTCCACCGCCGTGACCAGTTCAAGGTAATCCTCGAGCTTCTCCACCGGCGGCATGAAGGCGCAGAGAACGCCGTCGCGGACTTCGATCGACATCGCCGTGCGCACGCCGCCGCTTTTGAGCTGCTGCTCCTGCACCTCCTGATGCGGCGCGGCTTCGGCTGACGCCGTTCCGTCATAGACCGGAAGCGGGGCGCGCGGCTCCATCGGATCCTGCTCGACGATGTAGGGATATTCCTCCGCGGGAATATGCGGCAGCGACGCGATCGGCAGCCGCAGGCCGAGCGGAGAATCGCCGGGGGTCAGAAACAAATTGCCGCGGCGAACTTTCCAGCGCTCGCTCTTCCAGCGCGAGGAGGATTTGCCGGCATCCGCGTTCCAGCGCTGGATCGGCAGCACGAATCCCTTGGGGACGTTGAGCCCCTGGTCGAATACCCGCGCCATCCGCGAGCGCTCTTCCGGATCGGCCAATTTGGAATCGCTGGGATCGACATTCGGCGGTAACGCGGCTTCCTTCTGCAGCCAGTGGCCGGGATCTTCGAACGCCGGCATGATGTATTCGGAATCGACGCCGAGCCTCTCCGCCGTCCCTTCCGCGAAGACGCTCCGCGTCTTCGACCCTGGCCTTGTGCGGCCCCTCGATCTTCGCGATCAAATCGGAATTTTTCCAGATCGGCACGCCGTCCTTGCGCCAGTACAGGCCAAACGCCCAGCGCGGCAGGCTTTCGCCGGGATACCATTTGCCCTGCCCGTAATGCAGTAGGCCGCCCGGCGCGAACCGCGTCCGCAGCTTGCGAATGAGATCGTCGGCGAGCCCGCGCTTGGTCGGTCCAACAGCGGCTGATATTCCATTCCGGCGATTCCAGGTCGTCGATCGAAACGAAGGTCGGCTCGCCGCCCATCGTCAGTCGGACGTCGCCGTCCCTGAGGTCGGCATCGACCTGCTCGCCGAGCCTGTCGAGACGCGCCCAGGATTCGTCAGAGAACGGTTTTGTGATTCGCGGCGCCTCGCGGATTCGCTTGACGCTCATCTCGAAGCCGAACTCGACATTGGCAAAGCCGACCGCGCCGCTGATCGGCGCCGCCGTGCGGTAATGCGGCGTGGCGGCGACGGGAATATGCCCCTCGCCGGTCAGCATGCCCGAGGTGACGTCGAACCCGATCCAGCCCGCCCCCGGCAGATAGACCTCGGCCCAGGCATGCAAATCCGTAAAATCGTTCTCGACCTCGCGCGGTCCTTCGAGCGGATCGATGTCGGGCCGCAATTGAATGAGATAGCCCGAGACGAAACGCGCGGCGAGACCGAGATGCCGCAGGATCTGAATCAACAGCCACGCCGAGTCGCGGCACGATCCCGCGCCGGAAGCCAGTGTCTCTTCCGGCGTCTGGATGCCCGGCTCCATGCGGATGATGTAGCGAATCTTCTTCTGCAATTGCGCGTTGAGGTCGACCAGAAAATTGACCGTGCTCGGCGCCTCCCGCGGAATGCTTGCGAGGTAGGCCGACAACAGCGGTCCGGGCTCGACGGTCGCCAGATAAGGCGCGAGTTCGGTCTTGAGATCGGCGGAGTAGGCGAACGGAAAACTGTCGGCGGAAGGTTCGACGAAGAAATCGAACGGATTGATCACGGTCATCTGCGCCGTGAAATCGACCTCGATCTTCAGCTCGGTGGCCTTTTCGGGGAAGACAAAGCGGGCCAGCCAGTTGCCTTGCGGATCCTGCTGCCAGTTCACGAAATGATTTGCGGGCATACACCTTGAGCGAATAGCTCAGAATCGGCGTGCGGGTATGCGGCGCCGGCCGCAGCCGGATGGTTTGCGGGCCGAGGTCGATCGGACGGTCGTATTTGTAGTGCGTGACGTGATGTAGTGCGACGAAGATCGACACAGGCAGTCCACTCCAGCAGCTTTTTTAAGCAGAACACCGGTTCCGGCCGACATCAAGCACTAACAACGGGCACGGGTTGCCTATGGGAGGGGCGGGTTTCTCAGTCGTCCCGGCGAACGCCGGGACCCATACCGCGTTGTCCTCTCGATTAAGGCAGCATGGTTGATACCTTCCGCAAAACCAACGCCCGTGATCATGGGCCCCCGGCGTTCGCCGGGGCGACAAAACTCACATCGTCGCGCCCAGTACCCAGAGCGCGAATTCGGCGCCGCCGAAGTCGAAGCTTTCGCCGGGACGGCGTCCCGGGGGCCGATCCTCTGCAAACATGCCTTTACCTTCTCGCCGCGCGATGCGCCCGAGTGGTGCTTGAATTCTCCGCCCTGAAAACAGAGGGCGTGGGGAATGCCGGGCGCCCGATGCACCCGCAGCCTCGTGTGCGCTATGGGTAACAAGTATGCACACGAGTATTCACAGCGAGCCATCGGAAAACACCCGACATTCCCGCACGCAATGGTTTACGGCTTATACCGTGCTCTCCCCGGTGATCGGCTTTCTTGCCACCGTCGCCTGCGGAGTTGCCTCCACCGACTTGACACCAGCATCGGGGCGTCAGGACCACACGTCTTCGCCGTCCGCCAAATCAGTGCGCTCGTCAGTCGCACCGCCGGCGTCCACCGCATCCCGCCCCGCGTTCGTGACGATCGCGAGCGCCCCTGTTGTCGGGACGAGACGGCGACAGATATACAACTGATTTGCGTCTTCTGAAAATCAGAATATTTTTGCGATTGGGGCTGGACAGCCCCCGACTACACCAAATCTAGCCCGTCGGGCGCATGTTTTTTGCGCGACGTCATCCGCCGGTTCGACGGAAGCGAAAAAATTTGACGCGGTGGGATGTTTCGACATGCCAACGGTTTATATCGGATGAGCACGGCAGAGGAGAGACTAAGACCTATTGCTGCGGATTGGTGCACAGGCCTGCGGTATTTAATTTGGCGAAGAAAGTGGAGGCGCGGTCCTGGCAGACGATCCCCGCAGCCTGCCTGGCTTCGTCCGGGCGATGTTCCTCAGAAAGGACCAAGGCCAGCATGGTTTGCACATAAAGATTTAAGGATGGAGCGAGAATTTCTTTCATGACAGCCGGCGCGGCCAGCACGGCGCGCAGTTCCCGTTCGGCACCCGCCAAATCATGGTTCGTGAACAAACGGACGGCTTCATACAAATGCGAACGGGGGTCGTTCGGATATTTTTCAAGGGTTTCCTGAATGTCAGAATCTGTCTTCGGCAGATATCCCGATGGCATAAGCTGGGCTGTCGCTGACCAAGAACGATATTTCAGGGGGACTACCGTGCCAGCCGCGAATTCACCCAGCAGTCCCACGGAAATGATGGTGATCGCGACTTGGCGAAGACCGGGCAAGCTATCGGTTTCTCGCCATAGTTTCAGGAGGACGAATGCGGCAACTGCGCCAGCGGCAGCGCCGCCAGCATGAGCCGCATAATCGACTTTGCCGCCATTTGCGGCGTTGATCAGCGGCAACAGTGAGGGGATCAGGACATTGATCGCCCGCCGCTGCAGGCCGAGACGATCTGGCCTGTTGGTGTATCGGACGCTGATTACGAGAATTGCGGCAAACAATCCCATGATCGCGCCGGAAGCGCCGACCGTTACCACGTTATGCGGATTTACCAGCAGCGACCCGCAGGCGCCGCCCAGCGCCCCGACGACGAATAGTGCGGCGAACCATAGCCTCCCGGCCACGCGTTCCAGCGCGTAGCCCGCCAGCAGCAGCGCAACGCCGTTGGACAGGATGTGTGGCAGGTTCGCGTGCAAAAGCGGACCGGAAAATATTCTGTACCACTGGCCCTGATCGATGGTGAGCAGATATTGCAGCCCGCCAAATGCGATGAGCGTCTTGATGCTTGGTTCGAATCCCAAGGCCGGGGAATTGATCCCGAACAGGAGTTCGGCGAGAAAGATCAGAGCCAGCAGGCCTATCAGTCCGAACGTCAGATAAGGAACCGTCTTCGGCGGCAATTCGACGGCAACGAGGGGGGTTGTTTCGGCATCGGACTGCCTCGGCCGGCGTAGCGTCGCCTCGACGAATCCCCATTCCGGCTCACCTTGGAGCGAGCTCGACCAGACGCTGCCGGCAACCGTATCGACGGCCAGCGCCGATGCCAGGCATTTGGACGCCAGCAAGGGTAGTCTGATCGTTTTAAGCCGTTCCAGTTGTTCTGCGGATGTCGGACCAATTTCGATCACGCGTATGACGATGGGCATTCGCCCCGAATTGTAAGCACTGATCTGCTCTGAATATTTCAGACATTGTTCCGCGATGCCCTCCAGCCCCGACATCGGTAAATCGAATCCCTTGCCGGGATAGGCTTCGCGATCGATCAGACAGAGGATGGTGAATGGGGTACCGACACTATGCAGCGTCAGGACGATATCGCTCGCTGCGATAAGCCTCTCCGCCTCCGGCACCGTGCCGGCCGTGAAGCTCTTCTTTGCAATGAATTGTTGGGCGAGATAGCTGCAAAACGTGTTAGCGGGGGCGACAGACGCATCATCGGCCCGAGATGCAATCGTAACCGTCTCGGACATCTGGCTCTACTACCGAAGCAAGTCGACGCGTTGACGGCGACGATATAGGCTTTGATTGTGCGCGACAAGTGATACAACTGAAGGATCTGCCGCAAATTCGCGGTCGTCCTCGTCGCCCTTCGACGGCACGCCTGCGCGGCCGTAGTTGTGACCGAAGGCGTCTGCTGCCGCGCCTTATCGATAGATCACGCGGTATGGGCCCCGGCGTTCGCCGGGGCGACAAAACTTACATCGTCGCGCCGAGCACCCAGGGTGCAAACTCGGCGCCGCCGAAGTCGAAGCTTTCGCTCTTGGTCGGCTGCCCCGAGGCGGTCTTCAGCATCAGTTCAAAAATGCGCTGGCCGCATTGCTGCACGGTTTCCTCGCCGTCGAGGATGGTGCCGCAATTGACGTCCATGTCGTCTTCCATGCGCCGGTACATCGCCGAGTTGGTGGCGAGCTTGATCGAGGGCGCGGGCTTGCAGCCGAACACGCTGCCGCGCCCGGTGGTGAAGCAGACCAGATTGGCGCCGCCGGCCACCTGCCCGGTCGCCGCCACCGGGTCGTAGCCCGGCGTGTCCATGAACACAAAACCCTTTTTTGTCACCGCTTCGGCGTAGTTGACGACATCGACCAGATTGGTGCTGCCGGCCTTGGCCATCGCGCCGAGCGATTTTTCCAGGATGGTGGTGAGGCCGCCGGCCTTATTGCCGGGACTGGGATTGGCGTTCATCTCCGCGCCTTCGCGCGCGGTGTAGGCCTCCCACCAGCGCATCAGCGCCACCAGCTTTTCGCCGACCTCGCGGCTGACCGCGCGGCGCGTCAGCAGATGTTCGGCGCCATAGGTCTCGGGCGTCTCCGACAGGATCACGGTGCCGCCGTGCCGCACCAGGAGATCGCTCGCAGCCCCCAGCGCCGGATTGGCGGAGACGCCGGAATAGCCGTCGGAGCCGCCGCATTGCAGCGCCACCGTCAACTCGCTGGCCGATACCGGTTCGCGCCTGACATTGTTGGCATCGGTCAGCGCCTCGCGCACGAAGGCGACGCCGGCCTCCACGGTCTTGCGGGTGCCGCCGATCTCCTGGATCTCCAGTTCGCGTAATCGCCCCGCGAGCTTCTGCTCCTTCATCAGCCCGCCGATCTGGTTGACCTCGCAGCCAAGGCCGAGCACCACCACGGCGGAAAAATTCACATGCCGCGCGTAGCCGCCGAGCGTGCGGCGCAGGATCGTCAGCGGTTCGTCCTGCGTCATGCCGCAGCCGGTCTTGTGGGTCAACGCAACCACGCCATCGACGTTGGGAAAATCTACAAGCGGATTATCGCCGGTGAACGGATTCTTCTTGAAGATATCGGCGACCATGCCGGCGACATGCGCGCTGCAGTTCACCGAGGTGAGGATGCCGATGTAGTTGCGGGTCGCCACGCGCCCGTCGGGACGGCGGATGCCGTCGAAGGTCGCCGGCAGATCGAAATTCGGCGTCGGCGTGACGTCGACGCCAAACGCGTAATCCTTGGCGAAATCGCCCATGCCGCAATTCTGGGTATGGACGTGCTGGCCCGGCGCGATTGGCGCAGTCGCAAAGCCGATGATCTGGCCGTATCGGCGGATCGACTCGCCGAGGGCGATGGGGCGGATCGCCACCTTGTGGCCGGCCGGAATGCGCTCGATTGTGGTCACGCCGTCGGCCACCACCATGCCCGGCGGCAGGCTCGAGCGCGCGATCAGCACGCCATCATCGGGATGCAGGCGAATGACGGGGGCTGGGGCCATGGGAGTGTCTCCTTGAAATCTCTGAAGCATCGTGCCCCGGATGCTGCGCAACGCACCGCGCTTGCGGTGTGGTGCGCTGCTGATCCGGGGTCCATGCACCGCTCGCCGCATGTAGGTCCCGGCGCTGCGGTGCATCGTCAAGAGACGCTGCACCGCGTCCGGGACACGAGATATGTATCGTGCCCCGGATGCTGCGCAGCGCGCAAGCGGTGCGCTGCTGATCCGGGGCCCATGCACCGCTCGCCCGCCTATGGGTCCCGGCTCTGCGGAGCAGCGTCAAGAACGCTGCACCGCGTCCGGGACACGAGATATGTATCGTGCCCCGGATGCTGCGCAGCGCGCAAGCGGTGCGCTGCTGATCCGGGGCCCATGCACCGCTCGCCCGCATGTGGGTCCCGGCGCTGCGGTGCACCGTCGAAGAGACGCTGCACCGCGTCCGGGACACGAGGCATCAAGCCTTGCCGCTCGAGTCCTTGCGGGTCTGGTTCACCTGCATCTTGGCGTAGGTCGCCATCAGGCCGCTTTCGTTCGACAGCGTCACCAGCTTGAAGCCCATGTTGATCGCGCGCACCGCGCCGTCGGCGCCTGAGCAGTGGATGCCGGGATAGAGGCCGCGCTTGCCGCACTCCTTGATGATCTTCTCGTAGATCTTGAGAATCTCCGGCTCGTCGCGGTCGAGTTTTGGGACCAGCCCGTAGGAGAAGCCGAGATCGGAGGGACCGATATAGACGCCGTTGATGCCCTCGACATCGAGGATCGATTCCATGTTTTCGACCGCGGTCCTGGTCTCCATCATCGGCAGCAGCACGATCTCGTCGTTCGCCGTCTGCTGATAGGTGCCGGCCGAACCGTACATGCCTGATCGAATCGGGCCGTTCGAGCGCGTGCCGCGCGGCGGATATTTGGCGTATTGAACGAGGTTCTCGGCTTCCTGTTTGGTGTTGATCATCGGGCAGATCACGCCATAGGCTCCGCCGTCGAGCACCTTGCCGATGATGCCCGGCTCGTTCCACGGCACCCGGACCATCGGCGTCACCGGATGTCCGTTCATGGCCTGAAAACATTGCACCATCGACTGGTAATCCTGCACGCCGTGCTGCATGTCGACGGTGACGCTGTCGAAGCCGCATTGCGCGATCACTTCGGCGGAAAAACCCGATGGAATCGCAAGCCAGGCGTTCACCACCGCCTTGCCCGAAGCCCAGACTTTTTTGACGTTATTTGCCATTGGTCGCGTTTCCTTTTTTGTTGTCGATCGGTTTGACGATGGGGTCCTCATGGTGAGGAGGCGCTCTTGCGCCGTCTCGAACCATGAGGTTCGTTGCCCATCCTTCGAGACGCGGCCAACGGGTCCGCGCGTTGCGCGGCCCGATGATAAACTCCGACGCCGCTCCTCCAGCGACGAGCGCAATTGCGCTCGCGCAGGGATGAGGTCATGTTCGCTGCGGTGCAAATCACTCCGTCGCTCGTTGGATGCTCACCTCGCTGACGCCGACTTCGCGGGCGGTATTCACTATCGCCGCCCAGGTGTCGTCCGGCAAGGGCACGCCGTTTTTGGTGCGATCGGCGCGCATTTTCCGCTCGGGATCGCCGGGGATCAGCACCGCGTCGACGCCGGCCACCGGCCTGGTCGCCCTGATGAAGTCGACATAGCGCGAGATTTCGCCGTCGAAGAACTGGCTGGTGTCGACCACTTTGGGGTCAATGTAGATCGCCAGCATGCCGTTGGCGAAACGCCGGTCCGGCGCGGTGGCGCCGGTGCCGGTCAAGGCGCCGCCGAGCAACTCGCAGATCAACGCCAGGCCCGAGCCCTTGTGGTCGCCGAAGGCGCGGATCGCGCCGGTCCCCTTGGTGTGGTCGCGCGGCCCCTCCGCACTGTAAGGCCCGTAGAGCACGGCCGGATCTTCACTCAAGCTGCCGTCGGAATCGATCAGCGCTCCCTCAGGCAATTTCTTGCCGCCGCGGCTTGCAACCAGCACCTTGCCTTCGGCGACGATCGAGGTCGCGAAATCGAGCACGATCGGATCCTGTCCCAGCCGGGGAATGCCGACGCAATAGGGCGCGGTCGACAGCCGCTTTTGCACGCCGCCATAGGGCGCCACCAGCAGCGAGCCCGCAGCGTTGACGAAGTGCACCGAAACCAGTCCTTCGGCGGCGGCCATCTCGGCCCAGTCGCCGACGCGGCCGATATGTCCGGCATTGCGCAGCGCGACCGCGGCAAGGCCCGACGCCTTGCATTTTTCGATGCCGATCCTGACCGCCTGCGGGGTGACCGTCTGCCCATAGCCGAACTTGCCGTCGACCACCGCCAGCGACGGCGTATCGACCACGAGGTCGACGGTCTGATCGGGAACGACGGAACCCATCTTCTTCCACCTGATATAGACCGGCACCCGGATCACGCCGTGGCTGTCGTGCCCGGTGAGATTGGCCGTCGTCAGGTAGGTGGCGATGCGCCTGGCTTCTTCCGGCGAAGAGTCCGAATGGGCGAAAACTTCCGCTACGAAGTCGATGAGGTTCTGGACTTTTATCGTGACCATGATCAGGCGTTACCTTAAGCGCTTACTTTGGCATGACCGCCGAGATAGGCGGCGGCGATGGCTTCGTTGCCCCACAATTCATCGGGCTTGCCGCCGAGCACGATACGGCCGGTTTCCAGCACGTAGCCGTGATCGGCGACCGAAAGTCCCATCCGGGCGTTTTGCTCGACCAGCAGCACCGTGGTGTTCTGCCTGATCTGCGAGATAATCCGGAATACCGCCTGCACGATGACCGGTGCGAGCCCGAGCGAGGGCTCGTCCAGCAGCAACAGCCGCGGCTTTGCCATCAACCCGCGCGCCACCGCGACCATCTGCAACTGTCCGCCCGATAAGGTCCAGCCGAGCGAATTCGAGAACTGCCTGATGTCCGGGAACAGATCGAACATGGCGTCGGCTTCGCGCGACAGTTCGGATTTCGCGACGCGCCGGTTCGACGCGCCGAGCATGATGTTTTCCTTCACGGTCAGGCCCGGAAAAATCCGCCGGCCTTCGGGCACGTGCGAGATGCCGAGCCGGACGATGGCTTCAGGCCCCAGTCCCGCGATCGACTTGCCGTCGAACACGATTTCGCCCGCCGCCGGCCTGGCCAGTCCCGAGATCGCCCGTAGCGTGGTCGATTTGCCGGCGCCGTTGGCGCCGAGCAGCGTGACCACCTGCCCTTCCTCGACGGAAAGCGAGACGCCGCGCAAGGCTTCGATCTCGCCATAGAGGACAATCAGATCGCGGATTTCGAGCAGCGGCATTATTCGGTTCCCAGATAGGCCGAGACGACATCGGGATGGCGCAGCACCGCCATGGATTTGCCGTCCGCGATGCGGCGTCCGAAATTGAGCACGGTGATGTGCTGGGCGGCTTCGCTCACCAGCGTCATGTCATGGTCGATAATCAGGATGGTCAGGCCCTGGGCGGCGATGCGCTTGAGCAATTCATGCAGTTCGAGCTTCTCGGTCGAATTGAGGCCGGCCGCTGGTTCATCAAGCAGCAGCAAGGTCGGATTGGCGGCCAGCGCCCGCGCAATCTCGATCAGCCGCTGATGCCCGTAGGAAAAGCTCGAGATCAGTTCGTTGACGCGGCTGCCTAAGCCGACGAAGGTCAGTGCTTCCATCGCGCGCTCGGTCAGCGCGTCGTCGCCACCCTTGCCGATCAGCGTATTGCCGGGCCGCTCGGCGCCGATTTCCACGTTCTCCAGCGCCGTCATCGACCGGAACAGGCGGATATTCTGAAACGTCCGTCCCAATCCGGCCGCCGTGCGCAGATGCGGCGGCATGGTGGTAATATCGGTGCCATCGAGCAGGATCTTGCCGGATGTCGCCTTATAGAGGCCGGAGAGAACGTTCAGCGTCGTGGTCTTGCCGGAGCCGTTCGGCCCGATCAGCGCGTGAACGCCGCCGCGCTTGACCGCGATATCGACGCCGTCGACGGCTTTCAGACCGCCGAAATATTTGGAAAGGCCGATGACTTCGAGCACGGTGTCGCCCCCGACGGTCGCGGGCTTCAGTTGCAGCGGGGCAGCCGCCGGAGGCGCCTTGGTCCGGCTGCGCCAGCGATCGAGCGCCACGGTGATAAATCCCCAGATGCCATCGGGCATGAAGCGGATGATCAGGATGACCGACAACCCGTAAATCGCGAGATAGAGGCCCGGGATGCTTTTCAGAAACCGCAGCCATTCCGGGATCAGGATCAGCAATCCGGTTCCGATCGCCGAGCCGATCGGCGATGCGACACCGCCGAGCAGCGACATCGTCAGGAACACGATCGATTCCGCGAACGAGAATTGATCCGGACTGACATAGGCGAAGCCGCCCGCGAACAGTCCGCCCGCCAGTCCGCCCAGGACGGCCGAGAGCGCGAAGGCCGAGACCTTGGTGCGAAACACGTCGATGCCGTTGACGCCGGCGGCGAGTTCATTATCGCGCACCGCGCGCATCGCGCGGCCCAGTTTCGTATCCGGCAGACGCCAGACGAAATATCCGACCAGCGCAAGCGTGGCGACGCAGAGCGCCAGATAGGACTGTGCCGATTGAAACAGTGCCGGCCGGCCGATATTCGACACGCCGTCCGGGCCATGGGTGAGCCAGATCGTGTTGATCATGACCAGGGTGACGATCTGCTGGAACGAAATCGTCACCATCGCCAGATAGTGGCCGCCGAGCCGCAGCGTCGACATGCCGAGCAACGCGCCGGCCAATAGCGCCATGACGCACCCGCCGGCGAGGCAGAACCAGTAGCTGATGTGGTAGTCCGATGTTCCGATGCCGACCGCATAGGCGCCGAAGCCGAAGAACGCCGCCTGCGCCAGATTTATCTGGCCGCACAGCCCCAGCACGACGGAAAGTCCGAACACCGCGATCGCGAATGTCACGGCCTGCATCAGCACGTTGTGGATATAGCCGTCGAACGGCACCATCGCCGCGAGGGCGATGAGAACCGCCGCGCCGGCAAAATACGGCAGGTGACGCAGCAACAGCGGTTTTGTGTGCATGACGGGCGCCGCCATCGGCATGTTCTCGCTGGGGGCGCTCATGCTTTCTCCGCGACACGTTCGCCGAAGATACCTTGCGGCCGGAACACCAGAAACAGCACCAGCACGAGGAAGGCGAAGCCGTCCTTGTAGGGCACCGAAATATAGGCCGCGCCGAAGGTCTCGATGATGCCGAGCGCCAGCCCGCCGATGATCGCGCCGGCGACGTCACCGAATCCGCCGATGATGGTGGCGGCGAAGGCTTTCAGCGCGATGGTCGAGCCCATCTGGATCGAGACGAACAGAACCGGCGCCACCAGAATGCCGGCGAGACCGCCGAGCACCGCCGAGTAGATGAAGGTGATCATGATCATCGTCGACACGGAGATGCCGAGCAGCGAAGCCATCTCCTTGTCCTGCGAGGTCGCCTGCAGCTTCTTGCCGAGCATGGTGTGCTCGAAGAACCAGTAATTGAAAATCACCATCACGATCGTGACCGCGATGATCAGCAGATACTGGCTGTCGAGATAAACCGGCCCGAACTGGATGCCGGGGGTCTCGAACCAGCCCTGCAGCACCTGGGGCTGCGGGCCGTAGATCGCCAGCACGGAGTTCGCCATCAGGATCGATGCGCCGATGGTGGCGATGATGACGGGGAGAAACGAGCGGTGACGCAGGGGATAATAAACCCCGAGATTGAAGACCACGCCGAGCAGCGCCATTCCGGCCAGCGCCAGCAGGAACGAGAGCCAGTACGGCCAGCCGAGATCGACCGCGAACACCACCATCAGGTAAGCCGCGACCATGGAGAATTCGCCCTGCGCGAAATTCACCACATTGGTGGCGCGGAAGATCAGCACGAAGCCGAGCGCGACCAGCGCATAGACGGCGCCGATGCCGATGCCGGTGAAGAGCAATTGGAGTGCAATATCCATGGAAAACGCTCGGTAGGAGAAGCGATCGGCAGTCCAGGTGCTTCGGAATTGTCGCGGGCCGGCAATGCAGGGTGCCCGCGAATATCGATATACCTCCCGAAAGCGTGCCGGCCCCTTTGCGAGGGGCCGGCAGCCACGATCAATCGGTGAATTCGATATGCTTGTCGAAGGTGATATTTCCCTTGTCGTTCTTCACGATGTTGTAGCCGTGCAGACCGTCGCCGTTCTGGTCGAAATTATATTCGCCCTCGGCTCCCGGATATTTCTTGGTGGCAAGGATCGCCTCGCGAATTTTCCCCGAGTCGGTCGAGCCGGCCTTGTTGATCGCCGCGCACAGCACGTTGATGGCGTCGTAAGGCCATGAACTCTGGTTGTCCGGCGCGACCTTGACGGCATCGCGATAGACCTTGCCGAACGCCTTCGAGGCATCGCTGGAGTCTTCGGCATAGTCGGCGACGCCGAAAGTGCCATAGAGCGCCGGACCTGCGAGTTTCAGCGCGGTGATGTTGGTGATCGACGGCGAGCCGACCCAGGGAATGTTGACGCCGAGCTGGCGCAACTGGCGGGCAAAAATGCCAAGGTCGTTTTCGAACGTGAAGTACGAACCGAGGATATCGGCGCCGGACTGCTTGATCGCCAGCACGACGGGCGTGAAGTCCTGGCTCTGGTTGGCATAACCCTGATCGAGCACGGGCGTTGAACCGAGCTTGGTCAGCGCTTCGGTCAGCGCCTTGCCGCCGGCGGTGCCGAACGCGTCGGTCGAATGCAGCACGGCCCACTTCTTCTTGCCGAGCGTCTTGAAGCCGTAGTCGGCGATCACGCGGCCGGAATAGTTGTCGTTGGGGCGGCAGCGGAACAACCACTGGTTGCCCATGTGGGTCAGGTTGGGATCGGTGCCGCCGATCATGACCGGCTTGCCGAGCTTGAGGACGTCCGGCGCCATGGCATGGACCTGCGTCGAGCGGATCGAACCGAGAAAGCCGACGAGATCTGGCTGCGAGGCCAGCTTGGAAAATGCCAGCACGATGCCGGGATTGGTGGTCTGATCGTCTTCGACGATCAATTCGGCCTGTTTGCCGAGAACCCCGCCGGCCTTGTTGACGGCTTCCAGTGCCAGCTTGGCCCCCTTGATGGCGTATCCGCCGGATTCGGCGGCCGGGCCGGTCACGGGCGCGCACATGCCGATTTTGATGGTGGCGCCCTGCGCCCTGGCGCTGCCGATCACATAAGGCGCAGAAATACCAACCGCCAAGCCAGCGGTGAAGTCGCGTCTGGTAAGCTTCATCCAGTCCTCCCGTGAGGCCAACTTCAGCGCTGGCCTTCTTTAAGTTTATGCGTTCAAGCGAAAAACCGTGCGCGTGTCTACGGCGTGTTGCCGCCAGAGTAAATTGATATCGCATCAATTTCTGCGCGCACGCGGCCCGGCTTAGTCAAATTGCTAAGGAGTTCCGCCTTTGCTCAAACAATTGGCAGCTACCGAGCTATGCGGTGGGTTCACGCTATCATGCAAATTTGCGCTTGCTCGGCAGTTTCGGCTTCTGGTCGCCGCTGACTTGCAACTCCGACAGGCTGCCCTCGAGCGCGTGCAGCATCTCCTGCAGCTCGGCGAGCTGGCGCGCGCCATAACGCTGCGTGATGGCGGCGTAGATGGCTTCCGATGACGGCGCGACGGTCTCGATCAGCTTGAGACCCTTTGCCGAGATCGAGACGACGCCGCGGCGCAGATCGGCTTTCACCGCCCGGCGTTCGATCAAATGACGCGCTTCCAGGTCGCGCAGAATCCGGGACAGGCTTGGGCCGAGCAGAAACGCAACCCGCGCCAGTTCCGTGACTTCAATCGCGTCGATCGAGGCGAGCGCCCGCAAAATCCGCCATTGCTGCTCGGTCAGGTCGTGATGGCGCAGCGAGGGCCGGAAATGCCGCATCACGGCCTCGCGCGCGCGCAACAGCGACATCGGCAGCGAACGGGAGAATGCGCGCATCGGCACGCGCCGCGGACCCGCCTTGCTTGCGGGCTTCGAATGGAGAGCCTTCGAACGGGGAGCCTTCGAACGAGGAACCTTCGAACGAACAGTCTTCAAATGAACAGTTTTGCCCGGTTTCTTGCGCGCCATTGTCAATCGTCCGCCATCGACCATCTGTGTTTTGGTTGCGTTGCAGCAAACAGCAATTCGGTTTGATCTGATACATTTAACATGTTAATCATATTTCCGCACCCTCCTTTTCGCTCGCACGTGGCTTCGACCGGGCATGGCATTGACCATAGACGACATACGGCTTGCCGCCGAAAGGCTGCATCAGGCTGAAAAAAGCAAACAGCAGATCCGGCAGCTGTCGCTCGACCATCCCGGCATCACCATCGCGGACGCCTACGCGATCCAGAAGGCGTGGGTCGAAATCAAACTCGCCGAGGGCCGCGTCGTCAGGGGTCACAAGATCGGCCTGACATCGAAGGCGATGCAGAGTGCGCTTGGTATCGACGAGCCGGATTCCGGGGTGCTGCTCGACGACATGTTCTTTGCTGATGGCGGCCTCGTGCCCTCGGACCGCTTCATCGGCACGCGGGTCGAAGCCGAGCTTGCGTTCGTCATGAAGCAGCGGCTTGCCGGACCGTACTGCACCCTGTTCGACGTCCTCAACGCGACGGATTTCGTGGTGCCGGCGCTGGAAATCCTGGACACCCGGATCGAGCGGGTCGATCCCCTGACAAAGTCGACGCGAAAGATCTTCGATACTATCGCCGACAATGCGGCGAACGCCGGCATCGTGCTCGGCGGCCGCCCGTTGCGGCCGCTGGAAGCCGATCTGCGCTGGATCGGCGCGCTGTGCTACCGTAACGGTCAATTGGAAGAAACCGGGCTTGCCGCCGGCGTGCTCAATCATCCCGCCACCAGCGTAGCCTGGCTCGCCAACAAGATCGCGGCGAACGGACTTGCGCTTGAAGCGGGTCAGGTGGTGCTGGCGGGATCGTTCATTCGCCCGATCGAGACCAGCAAAGGCGACACGATTCAAGCCGACTATGGTCCGTATGGGACGGTGAGTTGCTACTTCGCTTGAGGCGCCGCAAACGACAAGAACGTGCCAGATGAATACGGGATCGGAATGTGTGGGTTCAGACACCTCTCCCATCGGGAGAGGTCGGATCGCATCGACAGATGCGATCCGGGTGAGGGGTTACGGCCTAACGATAGACCGTAACCCCTCACCCCAGCCCTCTCCCTATGGGAGAGGGAGCGCGCCTCCGTTGTCGCGACGGCAATGTAATACGAATCAGGAATCTCGACATGCCGCATTTCACGCTCGAATATTCCGCCAATCTCGATGACCGCGTCGACATGGGCAAGGTCGTCGAAGTCGTCCGCAAGGCCGCGGTGGAAACCGGGATTTTTCCGCTCGGGGGCATTCGGGTCCGCGCCGTCAGGTGCGAGCACTACGCCATCGCCGACGGCCGGCCGCATTTCGGCTTTCTCGACATGGTGCTGCGGCTTGGCGAGGGGCGCGATCTCGTCACGCGCAAGAAGGCGGGCGAGCATATCTTCCGGGCCCTCTCCGACCTTCTCGATCCCGTCTTTGCGCAAGGCCAGTTCGCGCTGTCGTTCGACATGCAGATCAACGACAAGGAAACCAGCTGGAAGCGCAACAACATCCACGAGGTTCTGAAAGCCGAAATTCCGAAAGCGGAGTCCGCGCATGGATAAGGTCACGCCGAAATCATCCGAGGTGTTTCAGGCCAATCGCGACCGCGCCGCGCCGCTGCTCAAGAAACTAAGAGCCGACGGCATCGGGCACATCATCGACGGCAAGGTCGTGGCCTCGATCTCGGGCGAAACCTTCGAGACCAGTTCGCCGGTCGATGGTGCGGTGCTGGCCTCGGTCGCCCGCGGCAGCGCAGAGGATATCGATCGCGCCGCGACGGTCGCCGCGCAGGCCTTCAAGGCCTGGCGCGACATGCCGGCGGCGATGCGGAAGAAACTGCTGCACCGCGTTGCCGATGCCATCGAGGACCGCGCCGACGATATTGCCGTGCTCGAATGCATCGACACCGGCCAGGCCCATCGCTTCATGGCCAAGGCCGCGATCCGTGGCGCCGAAAACTTTCGCTTCTACGCCGACCGATGTACCGACGCCCGCGACGGCCTGAACCTTCCCAGCGACGAGCACTGGAACGTGTCCACGCGGGTGCCGATCGGCCCGGTCGGCGTAATCACGCCGTGGAATACGCCGTTCATGCTCTCGACCTGGAAGATCGCCCCCGCGCTCGCCGCCGGCTGCACGGTGGTTCACAAGCCGGCCGAATGGTCGCCGGTTACCGCCGACCTGCTGGCGCAACTGGTCAAGCAGGCCGGTGTGCCCGACGGCGTCCTCAACACCGTGCATGGCATCGGCGAGGAAGCCGGCAAGGCCCTGACCGAGCATCCCGCCATCAAGGCGATTGCGTTTGTCGGCGAAAGCGCGACCGGCGCGGCGATCATGGCGCAGGGTGCGCCGAGCCTCAAGCGGCTGCATTTCGAACTTGGCGGCAAGAACCCGGTGATCGTGTTCGACGACGCCGATCTCGATCGCGCGCTCGACGCCGTCGTGTTCATGATCTACTCGCTCAACGGTGAGCGCTGCACCTCATCGAGCCGGCTCTTGATCCAGCAGGGCATCGCCGACAAATTCGTCGAAAAACTCGCCGCTCGGGTCAAGGCGCTGAAGATCGGCCACCCGCTCGACCCCGCGACCGAGATCGGGCCGCTGATCCACGAGCGCCATCTGGAAAAGGTCTGCTCCTATTTCGATGTCGCGCGGAAGGACGGCGCTGTCATCGCGGTCGGCGGCAGGACGCATGACGGACCCGGCGGCGGCCATTATGTGCAGCCGACGCTGGTCACCGGCGCGCACGCCAAGATGCGGGTCGCGCAGGAGGAGGTGTTCGGCCCGTTCCTGACGGTCATTCCGTTCAAGGACGAAAACGAGGCCATCGAGATCGCCAATTCTGTGCAATATGGCCTCACCGGTTACGTCTGGACCTCTGACATGGGCCGCGCGCTACGCGTGGCGGATGCGCTGGAGGCCGGCATGATCTGGCTGAATTCCGAAAACGTCCGCCATCTGCCGACCCCGTTCGGCGGCATGAAATCGTCAGGGATCGGCCGCGACGGCGGCGATTATTCATTCGACTTCTACATGGAAACCAAGCACGTCTCGCTCGCCAAGGGGACGCACAGGATTCAACGGCTCGGTATCGAGCCCGGCATCTAATGTACACGAACCGCATCAACAACGGCGGTGCGCCCCCTCTCCCCTTGCGGGAGAGGGTTGGGGTGAGGGGTTACGGTCTATCGATGGACCTTTACCCCTCACCCGGATCGCATCTCCGATGCGATCCGACCTCTCCCACAAGGGGAGAGGTGAAGAAGAACTCGTCGCGTCGTTAGGACAACACCACATGCCCGTGCCGCAACACATCTTCGACCCCCCATTCAACATCGTCAGGTCCAGCCACGCCGTGCTTGACGTGGTGGACTTGAAGGCCAGCCGCGAGTTCTACGAAAATTGCGTCGGGCTGCATGTCGAGGATCGCGACGAGCGCGCGGTTTACCTGCGCGGCAGCGAGGAGCATCAGCATCACTCGCTGGTGCTGCGCAAGGCGGCAACCGCGGCCTGCAACCGGCTCGGCTTCAAGGTCGGCAACGAAAACGATCTCGACAAGGCGGCGGCGTTCTTTTCGGAGAACGGCATCACTCACGCATTTGCGGAACAGCCGTTCCAGGGCCGCACGCTGCAGTTCACCGACCCCTGCGGCTTTCGGATCGAACTCTATGCCTCGATGGAGAAGCGCCCGCATCTGTTGCGCCGCTACGATCTCTACAAGGGCTGCCACCCGCAGCGGCTCGACCATTTCAATGTGTTCGCGGCCGAGGTGCAGGACACCGTCGACTTCTACGCGCGGCTGGGTTTCCGGCTGACCGAATACGCCGAGGAAGACGGTCCGAACGGACGCATCGCGGCGGCCTGGCTGCACCGCAAGGGCAACGTGCACGACTTCGCCATCACCAACGGCAAGGGCCCTCGCCTGCACCATTTTGCGTACTGGGTACCGACGGCGATGAACGTCCTGCATCTGTGCGACGTGATGGCCTCGAGCGGCTTTCTCAAGAACATCGAACGCGGCCCCGGACGCCACGGCATCTCCAATGCGTTCTTCCTCTATATCCGCGATCCCGATGGCCACCGGCTGGAGCTCTACACCAGCGACTATTTCACCGGGGATCACGACCACGAGCCGATGCGCTGGTCGCTCAGGGACCCGCGCCGGCAAACGCTGTGGGGCGCGCCGGCGCCGCGGTCCTGGTTCGAGCAGGGCTCAACGTTTTCGGGTCAGGCGATCCGTGAACCGCTGTTTGTCGCCGATGTGACGATCGCAGATTAGGGTGCAGCGTTCGAATGTCATCCGCTGCGATCAATTGGGGGTATCATGAAATGGCTTACGCTTGCGGCAGCCGCGTCGATGCTGAGCCTTGCGCTGACCATGCCGCCGATGACTGACCTTCATGCCGGCGAGCTCAGGATATTGGCAGGTGGCTCGATAACGGGTCCGCTGAACGAACTCGGCCCTCAATTCGAGCGCGCCACTGGCCACAAGCTCGTCATTCACTTTGATTCCACACCCAACCTGATCAAGCAGGCCACATCGGACGCGCCGTTCGATCTGGGTGTCGTTCCCGTCGATGTTTTCAAGGACAGCGCCGCCAAAGCGCGGTTTGCGGCGGGGCCGGCGATGGAGATTGCCCGCGTCGGGTATGGCGTCGCCGTTCGCGCCGGCGCGCCCAAGCCGGACGTGAGCACACCGGCCGCATTGAAAAAGACGCTGCTGGAGGCGCAATCGATCGCCTACATCCCGGCGAGCGCGGCCGGCGCCTATGTCACTGGTGTCTTCGAGCGTCTCGGCATCGGCGAGGCGATGAAGGCCAAGACCAAAGTGCAGACCGCGACAACAGAGATCCCCCAGGCCGTCGCCAGGGGCGAGGCCGAACTCGGGGTGTTTCTGGTCAATGTATTGAGGGCCCCCGGCGTCGAGCTTGCCGGTTCCTTCCCCGCGGAACTGCAGCAGGAGCTGGTTTTCGCGGCCGCGGTCGCCGCCGACACCAAAGAAGCGGAAGCCGCCAAAGCCTTCATCAGCTTTCTGACCACGCCTGCGGCTGCCGCCGTCATCAAGGCCAGGGGCATGACGCCCGGCTAGGCGAAGACGAAGCTTCACGAGCAGAGATCAATTTCTTATCGTATTGGATACCCGATGACCCCTCCCCGCCTCGCTACCTATTCCGTCTCAGGATCGACAAAGTACGGCGCTGTCGCCGAGGGCGGCATCGTCGATCTCTCCGCGCGCTTCGGCAAGGATTATCCGACGCTGCGCGAGGCCGTCGCCGCCGGCGCACTGACAAGACTTGCCGAGGATGCCGCAAAGCGCTCACCGGACCATGCGCTTGACACCATCACCTGGCTGCCGCCGATTCCTGCACCGGAAAAAATCATCTGCATCGGCGTCAACTATCCCGACCGCAATGCCGAATACAAGGACGGTCAGGACGCGCCGAAATATCCGAGCATGTTCATGCGCACGCCGCGCTCGTTTGTCGGACACAACACGCCGCTGGTTCGCCCGCGCGCGTCCTCGCAGCTCGACTACGAGGGCGAAGTGGTTCTCGTCATCGGCAAGGCCGGCCGGCACATCGGGGAAAGCGCGGCGCTGGATCACATCGCCGCCGTCACGCTGTGCAATGAAGGCACCATCCGCGACTGGGTGCGGCACGCGAAATTCAACGTGACGCAGGGCAAGAATTTCGATTCCACCGGCAGTCTCGGTCCCTGGCTGGTGCCTTACACCGATGAATTGCAGATTGCCGATATCAGGCTGACGACGCGGGTCAACGGCGAGACGCGACAGGACGACCGCACCGGACGGCTGATCTTCGGCTTCCGTTACCTGATCAATTACATCTCGACCTTTACGACGCTGGTGCCCGGTGACGTCATCGTGACGGGAACGCCGACCGGCGCCGGTGCGCGGTTCGATCCGCCGCGCTATCTCAAACCCGGCGATGTCGTCGAGGTCGAGGCCGACAATATCGGCGTGCTGCGCAATGGCGTGATCGACGAAACCCCATGAAATTATTCGCGAGCGATTGGAAGAAACCATGACTTCATCTACCGGCGGCGAAGCCATCGTCAGCGGCCTGGTCGCGCACGGCGTAGATACCGTGTTCGGCCTGCCCGGCGCCCAGATCTACGGCCTGTTCGACGCGTTCCAGCAGGCGCAGCTCAAGGTGATCGGCGCGCGCCACGAGCAGGCCTGCGGCTACATGGCCTATGGCTACGCGCGATCCACGGGCAGGCCCGGCGTGTTCAGCGTGGTGCCGGGCCCCGGCGTGCTCAATGCCGGAGCGGCTCTGCTGACGGCACTCGGATCGAACGAACCGGTGCTTTGCCTGACCGGACAGGTGCCGACGGCGTTTCTCGGCAAGGGCCGCGGTCATCTGCACGAGATGCCCGATCAGCTCGCGACGCTGCGAACCTTCGTGAAATGGGCCGACCGGATCGAATATCCGGACGCGGCGCCGGCACTGGTGTCGCGCGCGTTCCAGGAAATGCTGTCGGGGCGGCGCGGGCCCGTCGCACTGGAGATGCCATGGGATGTATTCACGCAGCGCGCGCAAACCGGCTTGTCGAAGCCGTTCGATCCGTTTCCGGCGCCGCAACCCGACCCCGAACGCGTCAAGGCCGCCGCCGCGCTGATCGCCGGCAGCAAGACGCCGATGATCTTCGTCGGCAGCGGCGCCATTCATGCGCGCGATGAAATCCTCGAACTCGCCGAACTGATCGACGCGCCGGTGGTGGCGTTTCGCAGCGGGCGTGGCATCGTCAGCAACGCCCATGACCTGGGATTGACGATGGCGGCGGCCTACAAGCTCTGGCCGAAGACCGACCTCATGATCGGGATCGGGACACGCATGGAATTGCCGGCCTCGTCGTTCCGATGGCCGTTTCAGCCGGACGGCCTGAAATCCATTCGTATCGATATCGACCCGTCGGAAATGCGCCGGCTTGCGCCGGATGCCGCTGTGGTCGCCGATGCACGCGCCGGCACAAGTGATCTGCTCGCGGCGGTCAGAAAGGCCGGCTACCGCAAAACCAGCGGCCGTCGCGCCGCGATCCGCGAGGCCTCGGCGGCGGCGCTGGAGCAGATCCAGAAGATCCAGCCGCAGATGGCTTACCTGAATATTCTGCGCGAGGTGCTGCCGTCGAATGCCATCGTCACCGACGAGTTGTCGCAGGTCGGCTTTGCCTCCTGGTACGGCTTTCCGATCTATGAGCCGCGCACCTTCATTACCTCCGGCTATCAGGGCACGCTCGGCTCGGGCTTCCCGACCGCGCTCGGCGCAAAGGTCGCCAATCCGAACCGGCCGGTGGTCGCGATCACAGGCGATGGCGGCTTCATGTTCGGGGTGCAGGAACTGGCGACCGCGGTCCAGTTCAACATCGGCGTGGTCACGCTGGTGTTCAACAACAATGCCTACGGCAATGTGCGGCGCGACCAGCGCGAACGGTTCGATGGCCGCGTGGTGGCATCCGACCTGGTCAATCCGGATTTCGTCAAGCTCGCGGAATCCTTCGGCGTTGGTGCTGCGCGCGTGACATCGCCGCAAGAATTTCGCCCGGCCCTGGAAAAGGCGCTGGCGGACAGCGGTCCGTACCTCATCGATATCGAAGTGCCCAGGGACTCCGAAGTCAGCCCGTGGGAGTTCATTCATCCGGCGAAGCCGTAACTGCCTTTCCCCTCTCCCCTTGTGGGAGAGGGTGGACGCGATGCGCAGCGTCGCGGACGGGTGAGGGGTCTGTCTCCGCGGATAGAGACCCCTCATCCGGCGCGCTTTGCGCGCCACCTTCTCCCACAAGGGGAGAAGGGAAGCAGAAAGCCCTCACCGCGCCTTGCGGAACGTCAGGTTGATGCGTTGCCGGCCCATTAGCGGATGCTCGCCCTCGGCAAGCGGGGCAACCCCGTGAAACCTGAGTCGCGCCGGCCCGCCCCACACCGCGATGTCGCCATGTTCGAGCCGAAACCGCTGCGGTTTGTCGGCGCGCTTCAAGCCGCCGAACA
Source organism: uncultured Alphaproteobacteria bacterium (assembly GCA_963761895.1). Taxonomy (GTDB): domain Bacteria; phylum Pseudomonadota; class Alphaproteobacteria; order Rhizobiales; family Xanthobacteraceae; genus Bradyrhizobium. The sequence goes on along the minus strand of CAVXIL010000003.1, from coordinate 1,173,568 downwards.
GGAAAATCGCGGGCAAGCCCAGCGACACCGAGACGATCGGCGCGTCGAAATCGTGCTCGTCCTTGTCCTGATGCAGCGACATGCGGGCGCCGGGCTGGTAGCGATTGACCAGGCAGGCGTCCGGTGAAAACCCGCTGAAGCCGGCCTGTGCCGCCGCTTGTCGGGCAAGTTCGCGAAACGAGGCCGGCGTCGCCGGCCACGGCCTTGACGCCTCAGGATCGCTGGCATCGTAGCGATAGCCGGTGCGATCGGTGACCCAGCCCAAGCTGCCGCAGTTCGTCATCGCCACCGACATCTGGTGGCCGCCGGGCGTCACCATGTGGCGAAACGGCGACTGCGCCACGATATCGCTGAGGTCGGCGAGCAGATCGGCTTCGATGGGTCTGGCGAATCCGCGCAGCAGCACGGCGCCTTCCGCCATCGATTGCTGCGACGGGCGAACATCGGGAGCGCTTTCAAACAAATCCGCAGTCAACGATCCTCGCGCTCACTTCGCATCGTGAAAAATCACGCCCAGGGTATGGCGATGGCCGGAGCGGATCCGGCTCACGCCATGGCGCAGGTTAACGCGATAAAATCCGCGCGTCCCCTGCACTGGTCTAACATGCACGGCAAAAGCCACCGCATCGCCCTGCGCGAGCGGCACCACTTCGGGCCGCGACTGCATCCGCGGCCGCTGCTCGGTCAGCACGAATTCGCCGCCGGTAAAGTCACGCCCCGGTTCCGACAGCAGGAACGCAACCTGCAGCGGAAACACGTGTTCGCCATAGAGATCCTGATGCAGGCAGTTGTAGTCGCCCTCGCCGTATTGCAGCAGCAACGGCGTCGGCCGGGTCTGACCGGCCGCATGGCACCGCTTCAGGAATTCTTCGTGGTTTTGGGGATAACGGATATCGATGCCCATCGCCTCGTTCCAGCGATTGGCGACGTCACGTAGCTGCGCATACAGCGCCGGCCGCAATTGGGCGATCAGATCGGGCAGCGGATAGGCAAAATATTTGTACTCGCCGCGCCCGAAGCCGTGACGCCCCATCACCACCCGGCTGCGAAAGCGAGTGTCGTCCGGATAGAGAGCGGCGAGCCCACGGCACTCATCTGGCGAGAGTAACCCCTTCAGGACCGCGCAGCCCTGAGCGTCGAGGTCGCGGCTGGCTTCTGTCCAGTCGATCGCATCGACGCGCGCGGCGAAGTCCGAGGAAGGTGCGGGACGGATAATGGTTTTGGCCTGCGATTTCATGGCGACAATCTCTCAAATCGCCTCACCTTGCGCCACCCGATTTCCGAGGAGACCTTACCTCTTCCGCTTGCGGGGGAGCATAGGCCGCCTTCGGCGGCCGTCCTTCAATTAGAACGCCGAAGCGGAGCTTCGGCTATCGCGCTCGGTAGAGCGCGGCGGGTGGGGGCACCCCCACCCCCGGCCCTCCCCCGCAAGCGGGAGAGGGAGCAGACTGCCGTCGTAGCCGCGTTACCCCAGCACCGGCAGCTCGATCACATCATAGCGCGTGGCGGATCGTGCGCTTGAGAACGGGATCCTCAAGCTCGAATTCAAACCGGCTGGCGGGGCGGATGCCGCCCTTGGCCGCAAAAGTGCCGCCGAACATGGCGCAGCCGTCCGGCAGCCCCTTGCCTGCAAAACCGCGATGAATGCAGTTCCGCCACCGGCAGCATGGCGTCGAGCGTACCCTCCTGATACAGCACCCGCGCGCCGTCGATCCAGGCAAACGAACGCAGGATCATCCGGTCCCAATGGCCGGCGACTTCCTCGAGTTCCCACAGCACCGGCGCGATCGGCTTGTCGCACATCTGCTTGGAGACCGTGACGCTGTAGGCCTCCACCTTGCGGTCGGTGTGATCGGAGCCGACGCCGACGAAGATTCGGCCCTGCCAGCCGATCAGCACGAACTCGACCTCGCCGCTGGATTCGGTGCCGCTGACCTCGATGCTGTCTTCCGTGGTCAGCCGCCGCGCCGAGACACGGTAATAGATCGGCGTCGACGCCGGCCGCGCGATGCCGATCGCCTCGAGTTCGGCGATGTGCTTGTCGCGCGCCACCGGATCGCGGCCGGTCCAGCCGGCGATCACGGCCTGATCGATCGGCAGCGTCAGCGGCGTCGTCGGCGGCCTGGGTGTCGATGGTGAATGCCAGATCAAACACGGATGACACCCTCCATTGCGGCCGCGAGTTCGAAGATGCGGCGGTCCGATCCGCCCGATGACGCCAGCATCAGCCCGACCGGCACCTCGCCCTCGCGATGGCAGGGCAGCGAGATCGCGCAGCCGTCGATCATGTTGATCAGCGTGCAATTGCGCAGCGACAGCAGATTCGCTTTGGTAAAAGCCTTGTCATCGGCGAGATCGGCGATGCGCGGCGGCGTATTGGCGGTGGTCGGCAGCACCAGCGCGTCATAGGGCGCGAGGCGTTTTTCGGTGCGCGCGATCAGTGACCGCCGCGCACCCAGCAGGTCGATATAATCGGCGGCGCTGATGGCTTTCGCCGCGCATGATCCGGCTGGAGACGCGGGGGTCGTAGACGTCGCCCTTGCTGGCGATCAGATAGCGGTGCCAGGCATAGCTTTCCGCCGCGGCAAAACCGCCCTTGGTGTTCATCGGCGCCGATGTCCAGAAATTCCGGCACCGCGATCCGCTCGATCAGCGCGCCCTGGCGCGACAGCGTTTCCAGCGCGCGCTCGAATGTCCGCGCCACGTCATCCTCGAGTTCATCGAGCGCGACCGTGGTCGGCACCGCCAGTCGCATTCCCTTGATCGGACGCGGCTGCAGCGGGGCGACCGGCTTCGTCGGCGAGCACGGCATCGAGCACCGCGCAGCACCCGACCGTGCGCGCCAGCGGCCCGAAACTGTCGAGCGTGAACGACAGCGGCACGCCACCGTCCAGCGGGACGCGCCGCTGGGTCGGCTTGAAGCCGACGATGCCGTTAAAGGCGGCCGGAATCCGGCACGAGCCGCCGGTATCGGTGCCGAGCGCGCCATGCGCCATGCCGTCGACGACGGATACCGCGGCACCCGACGACGATCCGCCGGGCACATGGCCGACGCTGCGCCGCCAGGCGCCTTTCGGCGTGCCGTAATGCGGATTGATGCCGATGCCGGAAAAGGCGAATTCGGTCATGTTGGTGCGGCCGATCACCACAAAACCGGCGCGCCGCAGACGCGCCACCGCGGACGCATCGGTTTCCGCCGGAGGTGAATCGTCGAGCGCGCGCGAACCGGCGCGGGTGACCTGCCCCTTGATGTCGAACAGATCCTTGATCGAGACGGGAATGCCGGCATAGCGCGACGGCGCCGCCTTGACCTCGCGCAGCCGGTCCATCGCTTCGGCGGCCTCGATCGCGGCTTCGGCGTCGACATGGATGAAGGCGCGCGCCCCCTCGCCCGAGGCGTCGGCGATCCGGGCCAGGCATTGGTCGACCAGTTTGCGGGCGCTGGTGCGGCCGCTGTCGAGATCATCGGCCAAGGTAGCAAGTGTGGGAGTGTTTTTCATCGTCGATTCTCTCCGTCATGGCCGGGCTTGTCGCAGCCATCCACGTCTTGCTTCTGTTTGCGACCTTAAAGACGTGGATGCCCGGGACATCTAGCACGCGCTTCGCAGTTTTGCCCGGGCATGACGACCTTAATACATTTTACGATTATAGATCAGGATCAGCGTCGATCTCCAGATCGAGCAGCGCGGAACTGAGCGACTTGCCATGCGCGTCCAACGCCAGCGAGCGCGTCACCCCGCCGCCGAGCGCCCCGGTCATCACGAAATTCAGCGCTGATATGTTGGGCAGCTCGTAGCGGACCACGTCGCCTTCGACAACGCCGGCAAAATGCGCTTTCACCCGCGCGCTGGTGACCTGCTGAAGCAGCAGCGGATAATGCTTCTCATCATAGGCGATGACCGAGATATTCGAGGTGTTGCCCTTGTCGCCGGTGCGGGAATGGGCGATCTCGCGCAGCTTCATTGCCTCACGCCCCCACGAAACGAACTTGCGGCTTCGCAAGTTCGCGCGGCAGCAACACCGACGCTACCGCCACAACATCGCGGGCCGATTTGAAAGCGCCGCCGCCGGCCGCCGGGCCATTGGTATAGAGCGTTTCGACCTCGTTGCCGATCCTGACGGCCTCGCGCAGGTTTTCGGTGCGGCCGGCGACGCGAACGCGCACCTCGTAAGGCTCGTTGGCATGCGCGGAGACTTCAGCGCCGTGCAGCGAATCGACGCCGATCAACTCGAACCGCAATTCGCTGGCCGCGACGCCGGTGAGTTTCAGCCGCTCGCGAACGATCTCCAACGCCAGCCGTCCGCGCGCCAGGGCGCCGGGACCGGCATAGGAAATCTGCCCCTCGCCGATAAAACTGTCGACATAGCCGACCGAGACCTTCAGCGTCCCGGTGCGTTTCGTACCGCGCCCGCCGCTGACGCGCACGCGATCCCTGGCGATCTCCTCGACCCTCACCTGCGAGAAATCCGCGACCACATCGGGCTGAATATATTGCCTGGGATCGTGCACCTCGTAGAGCAGTTGCTCCTTGCAGGTCTGCGCCGTCACCGCGCCGCCGGAGCCCGCGACCTTGGTGATGACGAGACTGCCGTCCTCGCCGACTTCGCCGATGGGAAAGCCGAGCCGCGCCAGATCGGAGATATCCTTGTAGCCGGGGTCGGCGAAGTAACCGCCGGTGATTTGCCCCGCGCATTCGAGCAGGTGGCCTGCGACGGTGCCCTGCCCCAGCAGATTCCAGTCATCCATCGCCCAGCCGAAGGCATGAATCATCGGCGCCAGAAACAGCGCGGGATCGGACGCGCGGCCGGTGATCACCACATCGGCGCCGCCGGTCAGCGCCTGCGCCATCGGCTCGGCGCCGAGATAGGCATTGGCCGACAACAGCCGGTTGCCGAGTTGCCTGATGGTGCCGTCGAATTCCATGATCTTGAGATCGCCGTTCTTGCAGGCATCGAGCACGTCGTCGCCGACCACGGCGGCGATCTTCAGCGAAGACAGCCCCAACGATTTTGCGATCTCGGCGGTCTTGCGGGCTGCGGCGACCGGATTGGCCGCGCCCATATTGGTGACGATCCTGATGCCCTTGGCGGCGCAGATCGGCAGCACCGCGCGCATGCGCTCCTCGAGCAGCGGATCGTAGCCGCTGTCGGGATCCTTCATGCGCGCCTGCTGCGCCAGCGCCACGGTGCGCTCGCCGAGGCATTCGAACACCAGATACTCGATGTCGCCCTTTTCGGCGAGTTCGACCGCGGGCTCGATGCGGTCGCCCGAATAGCCGGCGCCTGATCCTATCCTGATCGTTCGCATCACTTCAGCCCGAAATAGGCGCGCCGCAGCGCTTCGTTATCGGTCATTTCCGCCACCGTGCCGGAAAAGCGGATGCGTCCGCCTTCCAGCACAAATACGCGCGTCGCCACTTCGAGGAAACCGATATTCTGCTCGGCGATCAAAAGCGCCAGCCCGCGCCCGCGCAAATCGCTGAGGATGCGGATGACTTCCTTGACGAACAGCGGCGATAGCCCGGCCGAGGGTTCATCCATCACCAGAAGCCGCGGCTCGGCGGCAAGCGCCTTGGCGATGCCGAGCATCTTGCGCTGGCCGCCGGACAGACTGGAGGCCGGCGCCCGCCGTTTTTCGCGCAACGCCGGAAACAGGCCATAGAGTTCCTCGACGCGGGCGCCGGGATCGGCATGGCCGAGCGCCTGCGCGCCGACCCGGATGTTTTCCTCGATCGACAGATCGGGAAAGACCGCGAGTTCCGACATGTAGGTCATGCCGAGCCGCATCCGGTCGCTGGAGCGCATCCGCGTCACGTCTTCGCCGCCAAGGTTGATGGTGCCCTGCCGCGCCTCGATCAGGCCGACCAGCGATTTGAGAAACGTGGTCTTGCCGGCGCCGTTGGCGCCGAGCAGCAGCACGGTCTCGCCTGCGCGGACGTCGAGATCGACGCCCCACAGCACCTGCATGGTGCCGTAGCCGGCGTCGACGCCCGTGGCCTGCAGCAGCGCGGCTTCAGGCGGCATGCTCGCCTCCCAAAAACACCTCGATGACCTGCGGCACCTGGACCGCGACCGCAAGCTTGCCTTCAAAAATCTCCTTGCCGGCATTCATGACGATGACGCGATCGGTAATATGTTCGATGAAACCCATCAGATGCTCGACGACGATGATCGCCATCCCGGTCTGCGCCAGCGCCTTGATGCGTTCGGCGATCCAGTCGAGTTCCGCCGGATTGAGTCCGGCGGCGAGTTCGTCGAGCAGCAGCAGCCGCGGACGGGTGGCGAGCGCGCGGACCAGATCGAGCATCTTTTGCTGGGCATTGTTCAGGTCGGCTGCGGTGCGGTCCGCGACCTCGGCGAGCCGGTATTCGTCGAGCAGCGCGGCCATGGTTGGCGGCGCCACCGCGGCACGCCCATAGGCCAGCGCGACCTCGATATTCTGCCGCACCGTCAGCGACAAAAACGGTTTTGGAACCTGGAAGGTGCGGTTGATGCCGCGATGCACCAGCTTGTGCGAGGCGACCCCGCCGATATCGAGCCGCCATCCAGCACCACCTCGCCGCCATCAGGGGCATAGAGACCGGAGATCACGTTGATCGCGGTGGTCTTGCCGGAGCCGTTCGGCCCGACCAGTCCCAGAATTTCGCCTGCCGCGACATGGAAGCTCAATCCGTCGAGCGCGTAGAACCCGCCGAAGCGTTTTGTCAGTTTTGTCACGTTGAGAATGGGCGCGTCTTCAGGGGACATGCCACCCCCTTCGGGTTGCCAGCGAGACCAGGCCCGCGGGGAGAAACAGCACCAGCCCCATGATCAACAGACCGTAGATCAGCTGGAAATATTGCGGCGTGGTGAAGCCGATCAAATTGTAGATGCCGTAGAGAATGATGACGCCGACGATCGGGCCGGTGATCGTGGCAACGCCGCCGAACAGCGCAAACACGATTGCGAAGATCGAGAAATCGCCGCTGAAGACATTGTCGGGATAGAATACCGAAACATACCAGGCATAGACGCCACCGGCGAGGCCCGCCACCAGCGCGGAAGCGAGCCACGCGATCACCCGCATCAGCACCACGTTGACGCCCGGCCATCGAGGCGCTGACCGCGTCTTCCCGCACCGCCTGCAGCGCAAGGCCAAAGCCGGAGTTTTTCAGGAACACGACCGCGCCGAGAGTCAGCGCCAGCACCACGAGCGCGGCCGTATAGGCCAGCGTCGGATTGAAGGTGCCGGTGAGCGAGACGCCGTAGGGCCCGCGGGTGATGTTCTCGAGCGCCGGGTTGGCGACGAAGTGAAGCACCGCCAGCGAAGCTGCGAGATTGGCGATAGCGAAATAGGCGCCGGAGAGCCGCAACAGCGGCGTCAGCAACAGCCCCAGCGCGACCCCGACCAGTCCGCCGGCAATCACCGCGAGCGCGGCAGGCGCCTGATATTGCATCACCAGGATCGCAAAGCCATAGGCGCCGGCGCCGAAGAAGCCGACATAGCCGAACGGCAGATAACCGGTGAAGCCGTAGATGATGTTCACGCCCTGGGCGAGGATCAGAAAGATCACGAAATTGAACAGCAGCAGGTGATTTTGGTAGACGCCCGGCAGCACCGCAAACACGGCGATCAGCGGCACGACGATGAACAGCATGTGTCTGAAGGCGCTAGGCAACGCGCACCCGCCTTCCGAGCAGACCGCTCGGACGCAGCAGCAGAATGAAGATCAGCAGCACATAGGGCAGAAGGTCGGCCCATGAACTGAGATAGGTCTGCACCAGCATGTAGCAGACGCCGTAGACCACGCCGCCGAGCGCGGTCCCTAAGGGATTGCCCAGCGATCCCAGCACTACGATGGCGAACGACGTGACGGTCGCGTCGGCGCCGAACGCCGGCGTCACCGATCCGAACATGAAGGGCGCGAAGACGCCGGCCACCGCGGCAAGCCCCAATCCGATGCCGAATGCCGCCGCCGAGACGCGATCGACATCGATGCCGGTCGCGAAGGCCTCATCGCGCCGCGACATCACAGCGCGGGTCAGCGTGCCCAACCGGGTGCGGTACAAATAAACATACACCAGTGCGATCGCGATCAGGCTGGTGATGGCCGCGATCACCCAGGACGCCGGAAATCCCTGGCCGAAGATCTGCACCGGTCCGGCTGCGTCCGGCTTGCCCCCGAACAGCTTGACCTTGATGGTCGAGAACACGGTGCCGAGCGCGCGGCTCTGGATCGAGCGTTCGCTGGTACCGAAGAAAATCGTGGTGACGGCCTCGATCACCTGCGACAGCCCGAAGAACAGGATGATCGACAGCATCTCCGGGTTCACCGAACCCTGCAGCCGCGGCACCAATACCCAATAGAGCAGCATGCCCACAGCCACGAAAATCACGAACGCCAGCGGCACCGCAAACAACGGATCGATGCCGGCCAGCGTCACGACGCCGAACGCGACGAAGGCGCCGAGCATCAGGAAGTCGCCATGCGCGAGGTTGACGATGCGCATGACGCCGAACACGAGATTGAGGCCGATCCCGACCAGGCTGAAATACAGACCGAACAGAACGCCGGCGACGAGCGCGTAAGTCAGCATCAGCGCTTCGCCCCCGGCGTCCGGTTCGTGGTCCGCGATCGCCTCATGGGCGCGGATAGACCGGCTTGCCGGTGGCGGTTTCGTGCGGATAGACCGAGACGAACTTGATGTGTTCGTGTTCGTTGAGCTCGAGCTGCCCGAGCGGCGTCAGTTCGCCGATCTGGCCGCCCGTTTCGTCCAGCGCGAAGGTTCCGTCGAGCGTCTTGAGTTGGCCGGACAGGCTGAAGGTCGCACGGCGCAGCTCGAGCTGATCGAGGCTGGTCGCCACCGAAAGCGTCTTCTCGATGACGAGCCCGGTGGTGTAGCCGGCAACCGCATTGAAGCCGAATTCGATCTTGCCGTCGGAATATTTCTTCTCCCAGGCGGCCTTGTAATCCTTCATGTTCATGCCGAAATTGACGGGATAGTCGAGTTCCGAGGGCGGCACGTAGGTGAACACATGCTCGAGGCCCTTCTCGCCGACGTTCTTCTCCAGCAGTTCGGTCTCCAGCCCGGCGTAGATGCAGAACAACATCTTGAATTTGACGCCGACATCCGCGACGTTGCGCAAGAACGCGATGTCGTTCGGCGCGTATCCGAAATGAATCACCGCATCGGGATTGGTATTATTGATGTTGTTGATGATGACGGTGTAATTGGTGGTTTCGGTCGGAATGCCCTGATCGTAGACGATCTCGATCGGCGCGCCGGAATCCTTGACGAATTTGCGGAAGGCGTTGGCCTGGGTGCCGGTGAATTCGTTGGTCGAATAGAGAATCGCGACCTTCTTGATCCCGAGCCCCGGCCCGTCGTGCGAAATGAAATCCGCCACGGGCTTCGGCCAGACGGTCGAGACCGGGTCCGCCATCAGCGCGATGTAGGGATTGTCCTTGGAAAAGAAGCTGGCGCCGGTGCCGGTCTGGTCGAACAGGAACATCTTGCGGTCGCGCGCGATCGCGACCGCGGGCGCGGTCAGCACCGAACCGGAGTCAGCGACCAAGAGATCGACCTTGTCCTGCGTGATCAGCTGGTTGTAGAGCGTCGATGCGGTGGCGGTATTGCTTTGATCGTCGTAGGCGACAAGTTTGACGGGAATTTTCTTGTCGAACGCCTTGACGTAGACGCCGCCCTCGGCGTTTTTCTGCTCGGACCAGAGTTTCAGCGCGCTGAAAACCGGCATCGAAATCGAGGCGTAGCGCCCGGAGGACGCATAGAGCGTGCCGATCTTGATTTCCGCCGGCGCATCGGCGGCAAAGGCCGGCGCGGCAAGCGTCATAGCTGCGGCCAGTACCGCGCCCGTCATCTTCAACATGAAATCCTCCCGATTTTCTTCGTTTCGCGCGGACAATAGCGCGGGCGGTCACAGGGTTACAAGCGCCCCCGGCCAGCCAATAGTGCGTGTGCCGGAATACGCGGCATGCGGCGAGTCTGCTGGACCGTTGACGCCGGACCGTCCAATGTCGCATCAAGATCGGAGCCGGCGGGCGAAGCTGGCCCCGCCGAGGGAGGAATCACCGACATGGCCGAGCCAGCGCGCGCGCGACCGAAACCGACACCGGAAACCCAGCATTTCTGGGATGGCACGCAGGCGAACGAGCTGCGGCTGCAACGTTGCGACGCCTGCGCCAACGTCTATTTCCCGCCGCGCCCGTTCTGCCCGGCCTGCGCCTCGCGCAAGGTCAGCGTGTTCAAGGCCAGCGGCAAGGCCAAGCTCTACAGCTACGTCATCCATCACCGCCCGGTACCCGGCTTCACGCCGCCTTATGCCATCGCGGTGGTGGAACTGGATGAAGGTCCGCGCATGATGAGCAACATCGTCGATTGTCCGCAGACGCCGGAGGCGCTCGAACTCGACATGAAACTGGAAGTCGCGTTCGAGAAGCTCGACGACAAGATCACCCTTCCCTTGTTCCGTCCGGCGAAGGGCTAGCATCATGCGAAGAAATCAGGTTGCCGTCGTCGGCGCTGCCGAAACCACCGAACTCGGCGTGATCCCGAATGTATCGCAAATCCAGTTGCACGCGGATGCGGCGCTGAACGCCATCGCCGATGCCGGCCTGAAGCTGTCCGATATCGACGGTTTTGCCACCGCGGTCGAGACGCCGCAGCAGATCGCGCATTATCTCGGCATCACCCCGACCTGGGTCGACGGCACCTCGGTCGGCGGCTGTTCCTTCATGCTGCATGTCCGCCATGCCGCCGCCGCGATCGAGGCCGGGCTGTGCAAAACGGTGCTGATCACGCATGCCGAAAGCGGCAAGTCGAATATCGGCCGCACCCCGCGCATGATCGGACCCGACAGCCTCAACGGCCAGTTCGAGTTGCCTTACGGCGTCTCGACGCCGGCCAGCATGTTTCCGATTCCCGTGCTGCGCTACATGAAGACCCACGGCATCACCCATGAGCAGATCGCCATGGTCGCGGTGGTGCAGCGCGAATGGGCTGCGAAGAATCCGCGCGCCACCATGAAGGCGCCGATCACGGTCGAGGACGTCCTGAACTCGCGGATGATCGCCTATCCGTTCCGCATCCTGCAATGCTGCCTCGTCACCGACGGCGGCGGCGCACTGATCCTGACATCGGCCGACCGCGCCAGGGATTTTCCGACCAAGCCGGTCTATATCCTCGGCACCGGCGAGAGCGTGGAAACGCCGATGGTCAGCCAGATGCAGACTTTTGACAGTTCGCGCGCGTTCAAGGTGGCGGGTCCGCTGGCCTTCAAGGAAGCCGGCATCTCGCACAAGGACGTCGATCACCTCATGATCTACGATGCTTTTGCGCATCTGCCGCTCTATGGCCTCGGCGATCTCGGCTTCATGCCGCACGAAGAGACCGGAAAATTCATCGCCGACGGCAACACCCGTCCCGGCGGCAAGCTGCCGCTCAACACCAATGGCGGCGGCCTGAGCTACATGCATTCGGGCATGTACGGCATGTACGCGCTGCAGGAAAGCGTGCGGCAAATGCGCGGCATCGCGCCGGCGCAGGTTCCGGGTGCGAAGATCTCGGTCTGCCACGGCGTCGGCGGCATGTTCGCGGCGTCAGGCACGATTATTTTTACGAACGAGCGATGATCGGCAAGATTGAAGGCAACCGTCGAACTCCGTCTCCACCTCGTCCCACTTTCGGGAGAGGTCGGCGCGCAGCGCTCGGGTGAGGGGTTACGGTCCCTCGAAGACCGTACCCCCTCACCCGAACTCTCCCGATGCGAGAGCGAGCGCACTTCCGCTGCGGCGACATCGAGATCATCATGAGAGCAACGGGAGAAATAATCATGGCACGGCAAAATCACTCCAGGACAAATCCATCATCGTCACCGGCGCCGGGCGCGGCATCGGGCGCGAGATCGCGCTGCTTTGCGCGGCTGAAGGCGCCAAGGTCGTGGTCAACGATCCCGGCGGCGCCGCCGACGGTTCGGGAACGAGTGCCGCGCCGGCCGAAGAAGTGGTCGAGGAAATCAAGAAGCGCGGCGGCACGGCGGTGGCGAATTTCGAGACCGTCGCCGAAGCGATTCCGGCCAGCAGGATCGTCAAGATGGCGGTCGACAGCTTCGGCAAGCTCGACGGCGTCGTCAACAATGCCGGCATCCTGCGCGACGCGATCTTCCACCGCATGAGCATCGACGCCTTCGAGTCCGTCATCAAGGTTCACCTGATGGGTTCGTTCTATGTCTCGCACGCCGCGGCGCGGCTGTTCCGCGAACAGGAAAGCGGCGCGTTCGTGCATTTCACCTCGACCTCCGGGCTGGTCGGCAATTTCGGCCAGGCCAATTACGCCGCGGCGAAGCTCGGCATCGTCGGACTGTCGAAATCGATCGCGCTCGACATGGAGCGGTTTCAATGTGCGCTCCAATTGCGTCTCGCCGTTCGCCTGGAGCCGGCTGATCGGAACCATCCCGACCGAAACCGAAGCCGAGAAGGCGCGGGTGGCCAAAATTCAGCAGATGGGGCCGGAAAAGATCGCGCCGATCGTGCGCCTTTCTGCTCAGCGACGCCGCCAAGGACGTCACCGGGCAGATTTTTGCGGTGCGCATGAACGAGATTTTCCTGATGAGCCAGTCGCGCCCGCTGCGCTCGATCCATCGCGGCGAGGGCTGGACGCCGCAGACCATCGCCGAGCACGGCATGCCGGCGCTGAAGTCGTCGTTCTACAAGCTCGACCGCTCGGCGGATGTTTTCAACTGGGATGCGATTTAGCCGCGCACGCTACTCTCCCCGAGTCGCCCCAGCGAAAGCCGGGGGCGTTCGCCGGGACGACGTGGGGGATGTTCGCGTCTCACTTACATCTAAGATTGTTCCTTCGAACATCGCCCGCTTTATGCCGAATTGTGGGCTCACCATTTCCTTCCAACAAAACCCGTGGGAGGAAACCATGACAAATCCATCCGATTTAACCGGTCGCCAATCCGAAAATGGAACTGAAGGTGTCGATCGCCGCAGGCTTTTGCGCGGTGCAGCGACACTTGCCGCCACGAGCCTGGTCGCGACCGACGCGCTGGCCCGCGACTTCGGCCGCAACGCCGAACCGCAACGCTATCCCGATCCTGATATCGTGGTGATCGATCCCAAGCGCTTCAAGGCGAAGGTTGGCAACACCGCCATCAAGCGACTGTATACGGGTTGCCTGTGGGCCGAAGGGCCAGCCTGGAACGCTGCCGGCCAATATCTGGTCTGGAGCGACATTCCCAATAATCGGCAGCTACGCTATCTCGACGATGACGGCCACATTTCCGAGCAGTTCCACAAGCCGTCCAATGAAGCCAACGGCAACACCTTCGATTTCGAAGGCCGGCAAATCGGTTGCGAGCGGACCCGGCTGGTCCGGTTTGAACACAACGGGGACCTTACCGTGCTGGCCGAGCAGGCCAACGGCAAGCAGCTCAACGGACCGAACGATGTCGTCGTGCACCCCAATGACAAATCGATCTGGTTCACCGATCCCGGCTACGGCGCGATCAGCATCTATGAGGGGCAGAAGGCCAAGACCGGCTCCAATCAGCCCTACCAGAAAGAGGCGGTGTACCGTCTCGACGCCCGACCGGCCAGGTCACCAAGGTGGCCGACGAACCGTTCAAGCCGAACGGCATCGCGTTCAGCCACGACTACAAGAAGGTCTATGTCTGCGACACCGGCATCACGCACTATCCCAACGCCAAGAACATCATCTGGCAGTACGATCTCAACGGCGACAAACTGTCGAACCCGCGTACGCTGATCGACATGACGCTCGACGGCAAGTCGGGTTTTCCTGATGGGATGCGGGTCGACACCGATGGCAACATCTGGGTCGGCGCCGGCTGGGTCGGCGATGGCTATGACGGCGTCCAGATTTTCGCACCGGACGGCGACCGTATCGGCCAGATCAAGCTACCCGAAACCTGTGCCAATCTCTGCTTCGGCGGCAAAAAGCGAAACCGGCTGTTCATGGCGGCCAGCCAGTCGCTGTATGCGGTCTATGTGGAGACCCAGGGCGCGCATAATTGCTGAAGTGGCGAATAGCGAATGGTGAGTAGCGAATGGTGAGTAGTGAATAGCGAGTGGCAATCCTCCATTCGCCATTCGCAATTCGCCTCCTTCACCCGCTATTCCGCAGCCCCGCCGAAATGCCGTTGATGGTGAGCTGGATGCCGCGCAGTACCTGTTCTCAGGATTTTGTGCGCGGTGCTCCTTCAAGAGTTCCACCTGCACGTGGTTCAGCGGATCGAGATAGGGAAAGCGGTTGCGGATCGAACGCTCCAGCAGCGGGTTGCCCTGCAACAGGCGCTCCTGCCCCATGATCTCCAGCAACCTCTCGATCGAAATGTGCCATTCCTCGCCGGATGCGCCCGAAGATTTTTTCGCGCAATCGCACATCCGGCACCAGTTCGGCATAGCGCGAGGCGATCGCGATCGAGCTCTTGGCCAGCACCATGTCCATGTTCGACAACAGCGTGCGGAAGAACGGCCATTCGCGATAGAGTTCCTTCAGGAACGGCATGCCCTTGTCAGGATGCTCCGCGACCCAGGTCTCGACCGCGCTGCCAAAACCGTACCAGCCCGGCAGCATCAGGCGGCATTGCGCCCAGCTGAACACCCAGGGAATGGCGCGCAGATCCTCGATCTCGCGGGTCTTCTTGCGCGACGCCGGACGGCTGCCGATGTTCAGCGTCGCGATTTCGGTGATGACGGTGGAAGCCCAGAAATAATCCGCAAAGCCTTCGGTTTCATAGACCAGCCCGCGATAGGCCTTGAAGGCCAGTGCCGACAACTGCTCCATCGCCTTCAGATATTCTCCCGACGGCGCGCTGTGCTTGGGCTGCAGCAGGCTCGCTTCCAGCGTCGCGGCGGCAAGAATTTCCAGATTGTTGCGGCCGACCTCGGCGTTGGAATATTTGCTGGAGATGATTTCGCCCTGCTCGGTGATCCGGATCTGGCCGTTCACCGCGCCGCCGGGCTGCGCGATGATGGCGTCATAGCTCGGGCCGCCGCCGCGGCCGACCGAGCCGCCGCGGCCGTGAAACAGCCGCAATCGCACGCCGTGGCGCTCGAACACTTCGACCAGGCCGATCTCGGCCTTGTAGAGTTCCCAGCCCGAGGTGACGAAGCCGCCGTCCTTGTTGCTGTCGGAATAGCCGAGCATCACTTCCTGCACTGCGCCGCGGCTGTCCACCAGCTTGCGATAATCGTGCAGCGACAGCATCCGGTCCATGATGCCGGCGGACGCCTGCAGATCCTCGATGGTCTCGAACAGCGGCACGATATTGATGCGCACTGCGGCCGGAGGGATCGACCAGGCCGGCCTCCTTCAGGAGCAGCGCGACTTCCAGCATGTCGGACATCCCCTTGCACATCGAGATGATGCATTGGGGGATGACGTCGGCGCCGAATTTGGCATGCGCCTCGGCCGCCGCGTGGAACACGGCGAGTTCGCCCACCGTCTCGTCGCTGTATTTCACGAACGTCGAAGTCAGCGGCCGCGAATTGCGCAGCTCGGTCGTCAGAAGCGCAACCCGCGCCTCTTCGTTCAGCGCCAGATAGGACATGCCGGGCATCGCCGCATCGATCAGCTCGGCGACCGTGCGTTCGTGCACCGCGGAGTTTTGCCGTATGTCGAGGCTGGCCAGATGAAAGCCGAAACAATCCACCGCCCGGCGCAACAGCCGCAGCCGTCCGCGCGCGATCACGCCGCGAATTGTTTGAAATCAGCGAGCGGTGCGAGAACATCGAGATCGGCCTTGAATTCCCCGACATTGGCGTAAGGCGCCGCCTCGCCGACCGGCCGCCTCGTAATGCTCCACGTCAAGCTTCAGCGCGGTCGCGGTGAGCCGGGCGTAGATGCCGGATACCGCGAGGCGATAGGGCTCGCCCTTGCGGTGCGGCGAAGTATCGGGCGAGCGCGCGGCCAGCGCGCGCAATTCCTCCGAAACATCGGCTAGATGCGCCGCGAGCGACAGTTCGGAGCCGAGCACGTGCAGTTCTTCGAGATAGAACCGCAGCACGCGGCTCGACTGCAGCTTCAGCGTGCCGCGCATCACGTCCGCGGTGACGAAGGGGTTGCCGTCGCGATCGCCGCCGATCCAGCTGCCCATCCTCAGGAACGATGCCAGTTCGCTGGCGACGCCGTCGCCCTCGTTTAGCCGGTCCTCGAGCGCGCAATGCAGCCGCGGCACCTCGTGCAGGAAGGTGTAGTCGTAAAACGACAGGCCGTTGGCGACCTCGTCGAGCACGGTGAGCTTGGTACGGCGCAGCAGATTGGTCTGCCACAGCGTCAGCACCTCGCGGCGCAATTGCTCGTCGCTCGCCTCGAGTTCTTCCGGCGTCAGCTGGACGCGCTCGCGCCGGTCCAAGAGCGCGGCGATCTCCATTTCGCGGTCGATCGTGCTCTTGCGGCGGACTTCGGTCGGATGCGCGGTCAGAACCGGACTGACCAGCGCCTCCGCAAAGAATTTGCCGCAAATCGGCCGCGCTGAAGCCGGCCGCACGCGCATGCGACAGCGTCGACGCCAGCGTCCCCGAAGCGCGGCGCTCCGCCGGAGGAGGAGCGCGTCCGCATCTGGCGGATGTTGTTCTGGTCCTCGGCGATGTTGGCGAGATGCGAGAAATAGCTGAAAGCGCGCACGATGCGCACGGTCTCGCTGGTCGACATGCTGTTGAGGATGATTTCCAGTTCGCGCCGCGCCGGCTTGTCGTCATCGCGGTGGAACCGGATCGAGGTCTGCCGGATGCGCTCGACCAGGTCGAACACGTCGGCGCCTTCCTGATCGCGCACGGTGTCGCCGAGGATGCGCCCCAGCAGCCGGATGTCATTCCGCAGCCGGGCATCTTCCTCAAGCGCCAGGGCTTCGTCGGCGCGATTGGACCGCAGTTCGGGGTCGGAAGGCACGATCTGGGGGGACATGGCTGATGACTCCAGAAGCTGCCCGGCTCTCCTGAGTCGCAATTTTTGCGGCTTCGCGCAAGACCAAGAAAAAGGCGGGCGCGATCAAGATTGGTGCCTCATCCCCGCGCAACGGCTTCGCCGTTGTCGCAGGAGGAGCGGCCTCTCGGCCGCGTCTCGAAGGATGAGAAACGCGGGCTCTCATGGTTCGAGACGGCGCAAGAGCGCCTCCTCACCATGAGGATCAACATCAAATCCTCCGCCCCGCCCGCTCCCAATAGGGATCGCGCAGGCGGCGCTTGAAAATCTTGCCGGAATCCTCGCGCGGCAGATTTTCGAGGATTTCGACCTGTTTCGGCACCTTGTAGTCGGCGAGCGAGGCCTTGAGCTGCGCCCGGATCGCCACGGGGTCCAGCGTCACCCCTGCCTGCGGTTCCACCACCGCCATCAGCGCCTCGCCGAATTCCTCGTCGGGGATGCCGAATACCGCGCAGTCGTGGACGCCGGGAACCGCATGCAGCGCGGCTTCGATTTCGGCCGGATAGATGTTGACGCCGCCCGAGATCACCATGTCGCGCTTGCGGTCGCAGATGAAGACATAGCCGTCCCGGTCGATATAACCGACGTCGCCCGAAGTGATAAAACCGTCGCGTTCGATCTCGGCGCGCTTTTCCGGCTTGTTGTGATAGGTGAAGTCCGGATTATCCGCGATCCGCGAATAGATCTCGCCAATCCTCGCCCTGCGGCAGGATTTCTCCGTCTTCGCCGACAAAGCGCAACTCCGCGCCAGGCGAGATCCTGCCGACGGTGCCGGGCTTCTTCAGCGCGTCCTCGGAATTGGCAAAGGTGACCGCGCCGGATTCGGTGGAGCCGTAGAATTCATGGATCACCGGCCCCCACCATTCGATCATCGCGCGCTTGACATCGGCCGGACAGGGCGCGGCGGCATGGATGATATGGCGCAGCGAGGACATGTCATATTTTTGGCGTACCGCTTCCGGCAGCTTCATCAGCCGGATGAACATGGTCGGCACCATGAAGATGGTATCGATCCTCTGCTCCTCGATCAGCCGCAGAAATTCCTCCGGATCGAACCGCGGCATCAATACCAGCGCCCCGCCGAGCCGGCCGGCGCGCAGGCCGAATGAATTCGGCGCGGAATGATACAGCGGCCCCGGCAGCAGCGCGCGAATGCCGGGTCTCACGCCGTAGATCATCGCGCGCATCCGTTCCACGGAGGCGGTCTGTTGCGGCGTCGGCGCCTTGCGCCGCACCCCCTTGGGATGACCTGTTGTGCCTGAGGTGTAGATCATGTTCTGCGGCTGCGGCAGCGCTGGGCCGTCATAGGGCCGTTGCTGTTCGAGCCAGGATTCCAGGCCGACAGCGAAGTCAGGCGTGGCGAGATGATCGGGATCGATCTTGTAACTCGCCAGGATTTCCGGCGGCGTCGGGGCGCAGAGCACAGTCACGCCAGCGGGTATCGCCTCGCGCAGCTGATGCAGCATGTCGGCATGGCCGATCAGAACCGACGTTCCGGAGTCGCTTAAGCACGTAGTTGATTTCGTCCGGCTTGAAGTGCCAGTTCACGGGCACCGCATAGGCCCCGAGCCGCATCGCGGCATAGGCGGCCTCGATGAAGGCAATATCGTTGCGCATCAGGATACAGACGCTGTCGCCCTGCCCGACGCCAAGCTTTTGCAAACCGCCGGCGATGCGCGCGGCACGGTCGGCGACCTCCGTGTGGTCGCGCCGGCGCTGACCGCTGATGATGCCGAGGAAAAGCGGTTGTATGTCGATCATTGTCTCGTTTCGGTTTCGCGCCGGGTTAGAAAGCCCTCATGGTGAGGAGCGCGTCGGAGTTTATCATCGGGCCGCGCTTCGCGCGGACCCGTTGGCGCGTCTCGAACCATGAGGATTGGATGTTCTCATCCTTCGAGACGCGGCCAAGTGGCCGCTCCTCAGAGGCTGTGAGCGTTTTTGTGAGGATCGCTTTTGATTGCATGAAAGCCAAGATGGTGATTCCTTTGGGTAAGGATTCGTTGGCGGAGACCGTGATGGGGGGCCAAGAACTGTTCGAGGATTTGCCGGATACGCCGGTCGTGACCGGGAGCAAGGTTGTGGGCGAGGCGAGAATGCGCGAGCCGCTTCGCAACCAGATCGAGTTGCGGGCCGTGGACCTGGACAGCCTGATCGGGGCCGATCATCGGGTGCGGGCCTTTTGGGCTTATGTGCAGCAACTCGATCTCAGGGATATTGAGGATGCCATCAAGGCGCGTGAACACACGCCCGGACAGGCGCCGCCGAGCCCTCGATTGCTGTTGGCGCTTTGGCTCTATGCTGTGAGCGAGGGCGTGGGGAGCGCGCGGGCGCTGGATCGGCTGTGCGAGTGCCACGACGCCTATCGCTGGCTTTGTGGCGGCGTCAGCGTGAACTATCACGGTCTCTCCGACTTCCGGGGGGCCTACCCGGATCTGCTGGATCGGCTGCTGATCGAGCATGTGGCGGCGTTGTCGGCGGCCGGAATTATCGATTTGGATGAGGTCGCTCAGGACGGGCTGCGCGTGCGTGCGGCCGCCGGGGCGAGTTCGTTCCGACGCGAGAAGACCCTGCAGCAGGAGTTGGAAAAGGCCACGTCTCTGATCGGACAACTCAAGCAAGAGCAAGACAGCGATCACGACGCCAGCAATCGACGGATCAAGGCGGCGCGCGAACGCGCCGCCTTGGAGCGGCAACAGCGCGTCGAAGCTGCGCTGGCCAAACATGAGGAACTCAAGGCCGAGCGGGTCAGGCGCGCCAAGACCAACAAAGCCCAAGTCGCCAAACAGCGCGAGCCGCGGGCCTCCACCACGGATGCCGAGGCGCGCAACATGAAGATGGCCGACGGCGGGTTCCGGCCGGCTTATAATTGTCAAATCAGCACCGCGGCGGCCGGTCAGATCGTCATTGCGGTCGACGCTGATACGACGGGCTCGGACCGCGGCTTGGTGCGACCGATGCTTGATAAGCTTCAGCGCTGCTACGGCCGGCGGCCGAACCGCCATCTCGTCGACGGCGGCTTCAACAAGAACGACGATACCGAGTGGGCGGCATCGGTCGGGGTCGACATCTATGGTCCGCCAGTGAACAGCAAGCACAAGACCGACTGTTATGCGCCGCGTCCCGACGATGGCCCCGGTGTTGCGGCTTGGCGCAAGCGCATGGACAGCCCGCAGGGCAAGGAAATCTACAAACGGCGCTCCATGCACGAGTGCATCAACGCCCACTTTCGACAATGGCGTCTGAGCCAGTTCACCGTTCGCGGACTGCGCAAGATCACGACGGTGCTGCGGTGGTTCGCGCTGGCTCATAACATCCTCGCCGGAAACCGCCTGCTCAAAGCAGCCGCATGAAAAATGCTCCAAGAAAGGCGTCCGCAAGCCAGCAGGCAAGTGATTCCGACGCCTATGCATCGCGCCTCATCCCCGCCGGAGCACGCCAGCGTCACAAAATCCCGTTGTGCGATCTCACCTCGTGCTTGAAAAACGATAGGGTCACAAGCTCTCAGGATGAGGTCCGAAAGTATGATCAAACATCCACAAAGCGTGGCGCGCGCTTTTCCATGTTGGCGCGGACGGCCTCGAGCTGGTTGGGCGTGCCCATCAGCTTCATCTGCTCGACGGATTCGGCCAGCAGCGCCGGGCCGGGATCGGCGGACAGATTGTTCAGAAGCGCTTGGCGGCGCGGATCGCGTCGGGACTTTTGCCTGCGATCTCGCGGGCGACCTCGAAGCGCGGCGGCGCGCGGGTCGTCGCAGATCCGCGTCGCGAGGCCGTAGCTCAGTGCTTCCTGCGCCGAGAAAATCCGCCCGGTATAGGTCAGTTCGCGCAGGATATCGTCGCGGACCAGGCTGGCCAGGATCGGCGTCCCCGCCATGTCCGGCACCAGCCCCCATTTGATCTCCATGATCGACATCCGCGCATCGGGGCTGAGGAAGCGCATGTCGGCGCCGAGCGCGAGCTGAAAGCCGCCGCCGAACGCCACGCCCTGGATCGCGGCGATCACTGGCACCGGAAGCTGCCGCCATCCCCACACCGCCTGTTGCGGGAAATTGGCAAGACCATGGGTGCGCGCCGTCAGATCGCGCTTCTCGCCGCCCGCTATCCCATTACCGCCGCTTTCCTTCATGGCGGCGAACCGGCCCATGTCGAGGCCGGCGCAAAACGCCCGCCCCTCGCCGGACAATACTACCGCCCGCACGCCTTTTTCGTGGGCGAGACGGGCGGAGGTGGCCACCAGCGCATCGAACATCGCGGCATCGAGCGCGTTCATCTTGTCCGCCCGCACCAGCCGGACATCGGCGACCCCCTCGGAGATCGATACCGAGACGCGCTTTTCCATGGTGGTTCTCCCTGTTCTTCTTCGTTTGCCGCTTTACAGAAAGGCGTTGGCCGGATTTAGTCAATCAACCAATTAACAGACATTTTTCCAAGGCGGAAATATCCCATGTTCAGCGAAAAACTTCTGAGCTGGCCGGCGCATCCTCGTCACCGGCGGCGGCACCGGACTCGGCAAATCGATGGCGGCGCGCTTCCTCGAACTCGGCGCCGAGATCCACATCTGCGGCCGCCGCAAAGCCGTCTGCGACGAAACCGCGACCGAACTGATGGACCTCCATGGCGGCCGGGTGACGAGCCACGGCGTCGACATCCGGAACGCGCTCGCGGTCGACGAGATGGTCGAGGCGATTTTCAGGGAAGGCCCGCTCACCGACCTCATCAACAACGCCGCCGGCAATTTCATCTCGCGCACGGAAGAGTTGAGCCCGCGCGGCTTCGATGCGGTCGCCAATATCGTGATGCACGGCACGTTTTATGTCACGCATGCGGTGGGCCGGCGCTGGATCGCAGGCAAGCATCACGGCAATGTGGTGTCGATCACCGTGACCTGGGTGCGCAACGGCAGCCCTTATGTGGTGCCATCGGCGATGAGCAAGTCGGCGATCCATGCCATGACCATGTCGCTGGCGGCGGAATGGGGCCGCTACGGCATCCGGCTCAACACCATCGCGCCCGGCGAAATCCCGACCGAAGGCATGAGCAAGCGCATCAAGCCCGGCGACGAAGCCGGCGCGCGCACCATCGCGGTCAACCCGATGGGCCGCGTCGGCAAGATGGAAGAACTGCAGAACCTCGCGGTGTTCCTGATCTCCGGCGGCTGCGACTGGATCAATGGCGAGACCATCGCGATGGACGGCGGCCAGGCGCTGGCGATGGGCGGCAACTTCTATCAGCTGCGCGACTGGTCCGACGCCGACTGGACCGCCGCGCGCGATTTGATCAAGGCGCAGAACGAAAAGGACCGGGCGGCGAGAGGATAGAACTCGTTGTATTGTTTTTGGCGCGAGATAACGCCAAAGTCCGTGCAACGAAAATAAAATACGGGGGGAAACATGTCCGACATTCAGGAACCGGCGAACCTTGCCGACATGGTGCGCGCGCGGGCGAAGAGCCGCGGCGATGCCATCGCTTTTGAATTCGAGGGACGCCAGACCAGCTTCGCCGATCTCGATATCAAGACCAATCGCGTCGCCAATGCGCTGAGGGCGCTCGGCGTCAAAGCGGGCGAGCGCATCGCCTATCTCGGCAAGAACAGCGACATCTATTTCGAGCTGCTGCTCGGCGCGATCAAGGCCAATGTGGTGATGGCGCCGGTGAACTGGCGGCTGGCCGGGCCCGAGATCGCCTTCATCGTCGAGGACTGCAAGGCGCCGGTGCTGTTTGTCGGACCGGAATTCGTCGAACAGGTCGGCAAGATCAGGTCGCAACTGCCCGGCGTGCGCACCTTCATCGCCACCGAAGGCGGCGCGCCGGGCTGGCCTGGACTATGCGGCGTGGCGCGACGCGCAGCGCGGCGACGACCCAAAGGTCGACGATCACCCCGCGGGACATCGCGATCCAGCTTTATACCTCCGGCACCACCGGCAAACCGAAGGGCGCCATGCTGTCGCACGCGAATTTTCTCAACCTGGTGCAGGCCGGCAAGGACGAGAAGCCCGACTGGAACAAATGGACCGAGGATGACGTCTCGCTGGTGGCGATGCCGATCTTCCACATCGGCGGCTCCGGCTGGGGCATGCTGGGACTCTATCACGGCGCCAGGGGCATCATCGCCCGCGAGTTCGATCCGACAAAGATACTGGATTTCTTCGAGCAATCCGGAATTACAAAACTGTTCATGGTGCCCGCCGCGATGCAGTTCGTGGTACGGCAGCCGCGCGCGCGCGAGGTGGATTTTTCGCGGCTGAAATACATGCTCTATGGCGCCTCTCCGATTCCCGCCGCGCTCCTGAAGGAATGCATCGAGGTGTTCGGCTGCGGCTTCGTGCAGATGTATGGCATGACCGAGACCACCGGCACCATCGTGGCGCTTGCGCCGGAAGACCATGTCGAGGGACTGGACCGGATGCGCTCGGCCGGCAAGGCGCTGCCGGGGGTGGAGCTTGCGATCCTCGATGCCTACGGCAAGCGATTGCCGCCGGGCGAAGTCGGCGAAATCGCGACGCGCTCCGGCTCGAACATGGTCGGCTACTGGAATTTGCCGGAGGCCACCGCCAAAACGCTCGACAGCGACGGCTGGCTGCGCACCGGAGATGCCGGCTACCTCGACAAGGACGGCTATCTCTATATCCACGACCGCATCAAGGACATGATCATCTCGGGCGGCGAAAACATCTACCCCGCCGAGGTCGAAAGCGCGATCTGCGACCATCCCGATGTCGCCGAGGTCGCCGTGGTCGGCGTGCCCGATGAGCAATGGGGCGAAGCGGTCAAGGCGATCGTGGTGATGAAGCCGGGCGAAAGGCGACGCCGTCCGACATCATCGACTTCACCCGCGAACGCATCGCGGGCTTCAAGACGCCGAAGTCGGTCGAATTCATCGAAGCCCTGCCGCGCAACGCCTCCGGCAAGATATTGCGGCGCCATCTGCGCGATCCGTATTGGGTGGGCAAGGACCGGCAGGTGAATTGATCCGTCATTGCGAGCGAAGCGAAGCAATCCATCTGGCATCCGAAAACGTGCAAGTTGGATTGCTTCGTCGCGGCGCTCCTCGCAATGACGGCCGCGAAGGCATGCGCACCCAACGTCAATGCTTCCCCGCCCCCATATAGCCGAACAGGAATCCCGCGACCTTGCGTTTCTGGATTTCCTCGCTGCCTTCGGTGATGCGGTAGCGGCGGTGGTGGCGATAGATGTGCTCGAACGGCTTGTGGCGCGAATAGCCCATGCCGCCATGCACCTGCATGGCGCGGTCGGCGGCTTCGCAGCACAGCCGGTTCGCCCAGAAATTGCACATCGAGACCTTGTCGGAGAGGGTGTGCTCGACCTGCGCCTGCGTGAGCTTGTCCATCTCCCAGGCGGTCTTGCGGATCAACAGCCGCAGCATCTCCGCCTGCGTCGCCAGTTCGACCAGCGGCCACTGGATCGCCTGGTTCTCGGCCAGCGCGCTTGCCGAACGGTTTCCGTTCGCGGGCGTATTTCACGCTTTCCTCGATGCAATAGACCGCAGCGCCCAGCGAACTCGCGGCCTGCCGGATCCGGTTCTCATGCACGAAGCATTGCGCCAGCGACAGCCCGCGGCCGACCTCGCCGAACAGCGCATCCTCGGGCACGAACACGTCGGTGAAACTGACGCGCGGGTGATCGGTCGGCATATTGAAGGTCCACATGTACTCCTCGACCTTCACGCCTTTTGCCTTGGCCGGCACCAGAAAACAGGTGATGCCGCGGGCATCGCCGTCATTGCCTGAGGTGCGGGCGAACAGCGCGCAGTGGGTCGCGACATGCATGCCGGTGGTCCACATTTTCTCGCCGTTAATGACCCAGCCCGCAGACGCCATCGCGGGTCGCCTGCACCGCGCGGGTTTCCATGTGGGTCGCATCCGAGCCGTGCTCGGGCTCCGTCAGGCCAAAGGTGATGCGGTATTTTCCCGTGATCGAGCCCTCGATCATTGCCTTCTGGTCGTCGCGGCCGTAGCGGTCGAGCATGGTGACCAGCGGCAGGTTGCCGACGATCGAGTGCTCGTTCTGCAGATCGTTGTGCAGGCCCAGTCCCTTCGCGGCAAAATGCTCGCGGATCACGGCCATCCAGAGATTGGAGCCATCCCTGCCGCCGTAGCGTTTCGGAATGGCGAAGCGCAGATGCCCGGCGCTGTCGGCGAGATTCTTCACTCGGCGCAGCAGCGCTTCCCATTCGTGCCGCGGCAGCCCGCCATTGTCGAAATCGGTGCGCGCCCATTCGCGGCGATGATCGAAGAAACGGATGTTGTCGTCGGCCTCTTCGATCGGCTTGATCTCGCGCGCGATGAACTGGTCGAGCTCGTCGAGATAGGCGACGAGGTCAGCCGGCAATGCAAAATCCAAGGCAATCCTCCCAATTGTCGTTTTTGTCTTTATAGTGAGGCCGCGTGATACCGTTCGGCTCTATCGATTAAGGTGAGAAGCGGAAACCAAGTCAAGCGCAGTAACCTCATGCTGAGGAGGCGCGCTTGCGCCGTCGCGCAGGATGAGCTTGGCGTTACTTGGCATGGCTTCGAGATGCGCGCGAGAGCGCGCTTCAATGATGGCCGGAACAAAATTCCGCGACAGCAACGAAAAACAATCCACGGGAGCAAACATGGACCTGAAATTTTCCAAAGTGACGCGCAAGGGCCCGATCACGATCGTGACGCTGTCGCGGCCCGAAGTTTACAACGCGCTGCATACGGACGCGCATTTCGAGCTCAACAAGGTGTTCGACGATTTTTGCGCCGATCCGGAGCAATGGGTCGCGATCGTCACCGGCGCCGGCGACAAGGCGTTCTGCGCCGGCAACGATCTGAAATGGCAGGCGGCGGGCGGAAAACGCGGCTGGGACAAAGGCGGCTTTGCCGGGCTGACCTCGCGCTTCGACTGCGACAAGCCGATCATCGCCGCCGTCAACGGCGTCGCCATGGGCGGCGGTTTTGAAATTGCGCTCGCCTGCGACCTCATCATCGCCTCGGAGAATGCGAAATTCGCGCTTGCCCGAACCGCGCGTCGGCCTCGCCGCGCTGGCCGGCGGGCCTGCACCGGCTGCCGCGGCAGATCGGACTGAAGCGCGCCATGGGCATGATCCTGACCGCGCGGCACGTCACGGCGCGCGAGGGTTTTGAGCTCGGCTTTGTCAACGAGGTGGTGCCGCAAGGCGAAGCGCTGGCGGCGGCGGAGCGCTGGGCCGAGACCATCTGCAAGAACTAGCCCGATGTCGATCCGCGCTTCCAAGCAGACGATCCAGAAGGGCCTTGCGGTCTCGCTGGAGCAGGCGATCGCCGAACAGCGCGAATATCCTGCCGTGAAAGCCATGGTGGCTTCGCAGGATTATATCGAGGGACCGAAGGCGTTTTCGGAAAAGCGCCCGCCGAAATGGCTGGGGAAGTAGGTCTCGTGTCCCGGACGCGGTGCAGTGCGCTCCGCGCTGCGCCGCAGAGCCGGACCGCACGTCTCTTGCGACATCGACCCCGGATCAGCAGCGCACCACGCCGCAAAATGCGCGCGTTGCGCAGCATCCGGGGAACGATGCCTGAGCGATCACTTAGCCTCCCGCTCCCTCCGGTACGACGCATAATTCGGCTGATCGACGGCGAGCTTGTCCATCGTGGTCTGCCACAAGTGCTCGGCGAGCCCGGGCGTTTGCAGATCGATCTCGCCTTTGGCGATCCGCTCGGCGAGCACGCGGTTGAGTTCGCCGACCGAGCCCTGCGCACCCAGCAATTGCGACAGCCGCGCCGCTTCGGCGGCGTCGCTCCCCTGCTCCAGCTTGAGCTGGCGCGTCACCAGATCGAGCGCGTTGATCGAGACCCGCAGCTTGAACGCGTTGTGCCCGCTGATCGGCGGGGGCGATATCGTTGCGAAGGAAATCCGCAACCGCGCTTGATCAGTTCTTCCGGCGTCGGTTCGTCCTGCATCTGAGCCCTCACTTTCTCGGCGCCAGCAGCCGCAACAGATCGATTTCGGTTTCCGACGCACGGCGGCCGATCATCGCGCGCTCGATGGAATGCTCGGGCCCGGTCCGAAAACGCTGCATCATGCCGCAGCACATCACGCCCCAGCGCAGCGTGCCCATCACTTCCCAGAACGTTACCCGCGCAGGATCGACGCGGCCGGCCCGCCGCCTCATATCCGGCAAACAGCTCCTCGCGCGAACCAAACCCGCCGACCGGCTTGTCGATCTCGCCAAAACGCCACGAATTGACGCAGATCCAGCCGAGATCCTCCATGGGATCGCCGGTATGCGCGAGTTCCCAGTCCAGCACCGCGCGCAACGCCCTCGGGGCCGATGATGAGATTGCCGTGGCGGAAATCGCCATGCACCAGCGTTACCTGTTCCGACGGTCCGGGATCGCGGTCGCGCAGCCAGCGCAGCGCCAGTTCGAACACCGGCCGCGGCCAGTCGAAACTGCGGTAGTCCCGGTCGAGCTCGGCAATCTCCTTCGCCGCCGTCATGCGGCGAAGCTCGGGCAGTTGCGATAAAGCCAGTCCGTGGATTCCGGCCAGCACGCCCCCAAGCTGGCGCGCCAGTTTCGGACGCGCCTGTGCGAATTGTTCATCGCGCAGAATCTTGCGCGGGATGGTTTCGCCCTCGACCCGCTCCATGATGAAGCCGGTGCCGAGTTCGTCCTGCGGCTGCAGCACATGCAGCACGCGCGGCGACGGCACGCCGGCGTCATGGGCAAGCTGCATCAGCATAGCTTCCGCATTCAAACCGGCCGCGCGCGCCGGCGCAGCGCCGTAGCCCTGCGGCGCGCGGCGCAGGATCGCGCCGATATTGCCGCCGGGATGAACGATATCGAACGACCAGGTTTCCTGGCTGGCGCCGCCGGAAAGCCTGACGTGCATTGGCTACGCCGGTTGCGCCCGGATATGAGGCGGCGACGCAACGCCCGAGTTGCTGCTTCGATCATTTGCCCTTGAACTTTGGCAGGCCGCTTCTCGAGAAATGCGGTGACGCCCTCCTTGAAATCCTCCGCCGCACCCGCCGATCCGCTGCGATTCGAATTCGAGGTTGAGCTGATCCTCGAACGAATTGTCGGGGCTGTCCCAGTAAAGCTTGCGGATCAGCGACAGCGCCACCGTCGGGCCGTTGGCGAGTTCATGCGCGAGCTTCATGGTCTCTTCCATCAAGGCCGCGTCGTCATGGACGCGATTGACGAGCCCCCATTCCAGCGCCTTCTCGGCCGGCAGCCGCTCGCCCATCAGCGACAGCTCGACCGAGCGCGCCTTGCCGATCAGCCGCGGCAGCAGCCAGGTCGAACCGCAGTCCGGCACCAGGCCGATGCGGCGGAACGCCTGCAGGAAATACGCCGAGCGCGCGCACAGGATCATGTCGCCCATCAGCGCAAAGCTCATGCCGGCGCCGGCGGCCGGTCCGTTGACCGAAGTCACGATCGGGCAATGCAGGTTGCGCAGGCGGCGCAGGAACGGATGGAACGCGGTTTCCAGCGCCGCGCCGGCGTTGCTCTTGCCCGGCTTCTGGTTGTTGCGGCCCTGCAGATTGGCGCCGGTGCAGAACGCGCGCCCCGCGCCGGTGATAACCAGACAGCGGACTTCGGTTTTCTTGTCGTCGATCGCGTCGAGCGCCTCGGCGAGACCGCCGAGCATATCCATCGATACCGCGTTCATCACTTCCGGGATGGTCGAGCTTGAGGATGGCGACCGGGCCGTCGAAGTCGAGCGTGACGTGCTTGAACTGCATTGGTTTCCTCGTGAGGTGTGGTCCGCGTTATTTCGTTCCGCGATACAGGGGTTTCGATCTCGAACCCATATTTGATTTTCTGGGCCGCCTTGTCCATGGTTGGTGCAGGACATCTGCCTGCATCGGACGCACGGCCCGGCGTGCGCCAAACCAATGGAAACGCTCATGAGCATCTTCGACCTCACCGGCCGCGTGGCCGTCATCACCGGCGGCAATGGCGGCATCGGTCTTGGCATTGCGCAGGCGCTGGCCGCTGCCGGATGCAACGTCTCGATCTGGGGCCGCAACGCCGACAAGAACAAAAATGCCGCGGCGACCATGGCCGGCTGCGCCGGCAAGGTCGATACCCGGATTTGCGACGTCAGCGATCCCGCCTCGGTCAAATCGGCGATGGCCGCGACGCTGGCGGCGTTCGGCCGGGTCGACGGCTGCTTTGCCAATGCCGGCATCGGCGGCGGCGGACGGCACGCCTTCATCGACCGCACCGAAGAACAGTGGCGCACAGATGTTCGCCACCAATCTCGACGGCGTGTTCCACGTGTTCCAGGCAGCGGCGCGCCACATGACCGAACGCGCCACCTCCGGCGACGCCTTCGGCCGTCTGGTCGCGACCTCGAGCCTTGCCTCGCTGTTCGGCACCGCGCGGAACGAGCATTACGCCGCGACCAAGGCCGCCATCAACGCGCTGGTGCCGCGCGCTCGCGGTCGAACTGGCGCGCCAGGGCGTCACCGCCAACGCGATCCTGCCGGGCTGGATCAAGAGCGACATGACGGCCGGCATCATGGCCAACGAAAAATTCGTCGCCAATGTGATGCCGCGGATTCCGATGCGGCGGTTCGGCGAGCCCGCCGATTTCGGCGGCATCGCCGTATACCTGATGAGCAAGGCGTCGTCCTATCATACCGCCGATTGTTTTGTGATCGATGGCGGGTACACGGCGTTTTGATCGAGGAGCAAGCGCGCCCATCCCGTCATTGCGAGCCGGGTCGCGCGAATGCGCCGGATGACCATCGTCCCCGGCCGTCATTGCTAATGACGGCGAATGCAAACATACGTTCGCAATCTCGCGGCGCGATGCGTCCGAGGTTTGCAAATAAATCTCCGCCCTGAAAACAGAGGGCGTGGGGAATGCCGGGCGCCCGATGCACCCGCAGATGGAGTAACGGGCCTTCCAAGCAAGCCGCGCTAGCTACGGCGCTGTTTGAAGCGCGCGTCGCGCGGCTTGCTTGGAAGCCAGGCGGTCGTCCCTCACACTGATGGTATGACGGAGTCGAGGACAGGCCTCGCTCCAAGCACCAAGGAGAGACGATCATGGATTATTATGCCGGAATTGACGTGTCGTTGGAATACTCGAGTGTGTGCGTGGTCGACGGGAGCGGCAAGATTGTCCGGGAGACCAAAGTGGCAAGCGAGCCGGAAGCGCTGATCAACTGGTTCGGTTCGCTCGGGCTTGGGCTCGCCAGGATCGGACTTGAGGCCGGGCCGTTGTCGCAATGGCTCTATGCGGCCATGAAGCAGACTGGTCTGGCGGTCGAGCTTTTGGAGACACGGCACGTGAGCGATGCCTTCAAGGCGATGCCGGTGAAGTCGGACCGCAACGACGCACGCAACATCGCGCAACTGATGCGGCTCGGCTGGTTCCGGCCGGTACACTGCAAGTCGATCACGGCACAGGAGATCCGCGCGATGCTGACGGCACGCAAGCTGGTGCAAAGCAAGCTCCTGGACCTTGAGAACAGCCTGCGCGGGATATTGCGCGGCTTCGGGCTGAAGGTCGGCAAGACAACACGGACCAACTTTGCCGGACGGATCGAAGAGCTGGTGAAGGGGCATCCCAACCTTCAGACGATCATAGAGGCGCGGCTTCGGGCGCGGGCCGTTCTGCTTGCAGAGTTCAATGGTTTTGAGAAGCGCGTGCGGGCAATGTCGCGCCTTCATGAGAAGGCCAGGCTCCTGATGTCAACACCGGCGGTGGGGCCGATCGTCTCGCTCACCTTTGCCTGCGCGATCGATGATCCCTCTCGCTTCACGTCATCGAAGCGGGCGGGCCCGCATTTCGGTTTGACCCCGAAGAAGTATCAGTCCGGCGAGACCGACTACACCGGCCGCATCAGCAAGCACGGTGACGCCTCGGTGCGCGAGGCGCTTTACGAGGCCGCCCACATCATGCTGACAAAGCCGGTCAAGGGTTGCTCGGAACTCAAAAGCTGGGCAATGCGGATCGCCCGGCGCGCTGGCACTAACAAGGCCAAGGTGGCGCTGGCGCGCAAGCTCGCCGTGATCATGCTCCGCATGCTCAAGGATAATGTGCCGTTCAATCCGGCTGCCAAGGCAGCAACGGCCTAAAAACAGGGAGGACGAACCGGTTTTCGGGCGGGCCACCACACCGGCCTCTCCCCGAAGCGAAGTCCCTTCGCCGGGACGAAGGA
The DNA here is from genome assembly GCA_963761895.1 of uncultured Alphaproteobacteria bacterium. Lineage (GTDB taxonomy): Bacteria > Pseudomonadota > Alphaproteobacteria > Rhizobiales > Xanthobacteraceae > Bradyrhizobium. Next base: position 1,142,479 of record CAVXIL010000003.1, on the reverse strand, counting down.
CCAGGCCAGGCCGTCACACGGGTTGTCGACGCATCCAATCATGTGATCACGCTTTCCGCAGATCGGCCGGCCTGTTCCTCTCATGAACCCCATCAGGCGACGGCCCTGCGCCGATCCCGAACAGAAGCAAGTGCCCGGCAAGTGGATAAAGCAAAAAGGGATTGACTAACCCACGCCCGTTACAGAAGCCTCGTGTGCGCATGGGGTCGTAAGTATGCACACGAGTATTCACAGCGAGCCACCGGAAATCACCCGACATTCCCGCACGCAATGGTTTACGGCTTATACCGTGCTCTTGCGTCCGCAAAATCTGCCAGAATGTGCGAACGGGCGGTTCTGACCAACCGCCCGTCGCTGGATCTGAGCCCGTGGTGCTCGAAGGCCGTTAGAGCCTGACGGGGAGCGAGGGACAGATCCGGTGTCTTCCTCAACCCGAACAGTTGCATGGGCTTAGAGCCCGAACCGAGCAAGGAAGGGAGCTGGATGATGGCACAAAACGGTCTGGTTGTCGCCGGTATTGATATCGCCAAGGACAAGGCGGATGGCAGCATTCGCACGCTGTCTCAGCGGCAAACGTTCCCAAGCACCGCGGAGGGACGTCGGCAGTTGATCTCTTGGCTTCGCAAGCACAAGGTGACCAAAGCAGTGATGGAGGCAAGCGGGGGATATGAGCGCGAATGGGCCCGGGCGATCCGCGAGAAGGCTATCGAAGTTCGTATTGTTGACCCTAAGCGGGTGCGCCACTTCGCCCAGTCTGCTGGGCGACTGGCCAAAAATGATGTCATCGACGCTGACACGATCGCCTGGTTTGCCGAGATATTCGGCGAGGCGCCAAGCCAAGCCCACGATGCTGCGCGCGAGACGCTTCAACAGATGGTCAATGCTCGCCAGGGGTTGCTCGACATAAGAACCATGCTGAGCAACAAAGCCGAGCAGGATGTGCCGGAACCGGTGCAAAAAAGCCATGCGCGACTGCTGAAGACCATAGCCCTCGAGCTTGCCAAGCTCGAGGCGGCGATCGCCGCCCTCGTCAAGGCCACGCCGCATTTTGCCAAGCGCGCCGAAATCATCGAGAGCGTGCCGGGCCTTGCCGCCACGACGGCTGCTGGTCTTATCGCAGCCATGCCGGAATTGGGCGAAGTGAGCAACGAGGCCATCGCCGCCTTGCTCGGCGTCGCCCCTTACGATGATGATAGCGGTAAACGGCAGGGCCAGCGCCAGATCAAGGGGGGACGCCGCAAGGTCCGCAATCTGTTCTACATGGCGTCCCTGGGAGCGGCGACCCGGCACAACCCAATGCTCAAGACCTTCTATCATCGCCTGATCGCCAAGGGCAAAAAGGCAAAGGTTGCCCTGGTCGCCTGCATGCGCAAGCTGATCGTCATTCTCAACACCATGATCGCCCGCGGCGAGAAATGGGATGCCAGTCGCTACCCGGTGAGTTGACGAGCGCGCCACGCCCGCGCTCGGCATTCGGCCGAGCGCATGCAAAGCCAACAGACCGGTGAGCGGATGGGGTCAAGGCCGACAGCCGCCGAAGGCGGTGGCGCGCAGCGCCAGCCTTGAGGCCAGCCGATCACAGGGCTACTTCAAAATACAGTTGCTCCCCGGTGATCGGCTTTCTTGCCACCGTCGTCTTCGGATTAACGGTTTGTCGGTACCCGGTTGGGCCGAAAAACCTCCGTCAACTTGACGCCGGCGTCGAGGCGTCAGGACCACACGGCCCTATTCTGGCCCTCGGTGGACCTATTTGGGCTGATCTTGATCGATCTAAACCCCTTTAAAAATAGGCCTTTTTGGAATTATCATTTTCCAACAAGGCCGAAGGCCTCACCGAACAACCGCCGCTACTGGGGCCAGGCCCCAGCCTCGAACCCTTCCCAAGGCCGTCGAGGCCAAAGCCCAGCTCCCAGCGCGCAGCACCCGCATCACCAAAGGGCGCAGCCCGAAAGACCTGACCATGACCACCGCGAAAACCAACATCACCAACAAGCAATGCCGCAAGGCTGTCACCAAGCGTACCAAGGTTTACGATGCCGAATGCTCTGGCCTGTACGTCAGCCTGAGCCCGACAGCGCCGCCGACTTTCTCCCTGAAGTACAGCTGCCCGATCACCAAGAAGCGCGCCACCCACCGGCTCGGCGTCTATCAGCAGGCCGAGGAAGGCGTCGAGGCGCGCGACGTTGCCTATTGGCGCATCGTGGCGGCGAAGCTGAAGATCAAAATCGCCAACGGCGAGGACATCGCCCAGGCCGCGCGGCTGTCGCACGAGCTGCAGGCCAAGCAGGCGGGCATGCTCCTCGGCGAGATGATCGACAAGTATATTGCGTGGATCAGCGAGGAGATCACGGTGCGCCGCCACACCGAGACTGGCGTCATCATCAAGAAGAAGCCGCGCAAGAAAGATTGGGTGAACACGGCATCGCACCTGAACCGCTTCGTGCGCCCGCGCCTCGGCAGGAAGATCGCAAGCGAGGTCACCAACCGCGACATTGCGCAGCTGCAGGCCGACATCCTTGAGGGCACGCTGATCATCAAGAAGGGCAAGACCAGCAAGAAGGGCTCGGTCTCCAGCGCCCGCCATATGCGCAAAGCGGTCTCTGGCCTGTTCAACTGGGCGGCTGAAGTGGGCCGCGACTACGTCAGCGCATCACCTTGCGTGAACCTGCCGAAGCTGGAAAAGGAGGAGCCGCGCAAGCGCAAGCTGAGCCCTGACGAGATCAGGATTCTCTGGCATGGCCTCGACCGGCCCGACATCGTCAACGATCGCAAAATATGTCTGGCGATCAAGTTCACGCTAACGACCATGCTGCGCTCGGTCGAGCTGCTGCATATCCACCGCGATGAGCTGATGCTGAACATCAGGCAGCCGCTGGTCGTGATCCCCGAGGAGCGCGTCAAGGCGGCCCGCATCATCAAGCAGCCGCTGTCCGATCTGGCGGTCGAGATCGCCAAGGAAGCCATGGGCAATTATCCATGGCTGTTCGCTGGCCGCTTCGGCACCGAGCCGCTGAACCGCAAGGCGATGGCTTGCGCGCTGCGCGGCACCAAGAAGAAGGTCGGCGGCAAGATGGTCACCAATACCATGGGGCTCTGCGAGCTGCTCGGGCTGAAGCCGTTCACGCCGCATGATCTGCGGCGCACGGCGGCGAGCCTGATGGGCAACATCGGGGTGCCCCGCTCGATCATCTCGCTCTGCCTCGACCATACCATCAAGGCCGACGAGCATGGCGCGGTCTCTCCGGTGACCGGCAAGCATTACGATCAGGACGAGCGCATCGATGAGAAGCGCGAGGCCCTGCGGCGGCTGGCGGATGAGATACGGCGCATCGTCAGCGCGCCGATGGAAGCGAAAGCCGCCGATATGGAACAGCGCCTCGCAGCCTGACCTGATACAAAAAAGTTCGCGACAGAAGGCCCGTTGAGTTGACCCTTGGCGGGCCTTTTTGTCCACGGATTCCGGCCAAGTGAGACCGGGTGAAGCGCGTCAAATGGCGGCAGGCGCGTTGGAAGGCTGGTCGGTGTCCGCTATCCGAACGGACTCGACCAAACTCGTTTCCCGAGTCGATTGGCAACGAACCGAAGTTGACTTTCGTCGCAGCCAAAGACGAATTTGTGCGCTTGTTGGGAAACCTGATTGTTCACCGCTTGGGCAAGTTCATTCGGATTCAATTCGCGAAGCAATTGGAACGTTTCATCGTTCTTCGTGGCAATGAAAAGACGCCGCGGAGAGATCGGCAGGATGATGTGCGCATCAGGCTGGACAAGTCCATTGGTCATGATGATAGGACGGTCCGAGGTTAGCAGCGGATATTTGGCCACATTGACCGTTGCGGTCTGCCACTTGAACGAGGCCAACAGTCGAACGACGCGCTTGCTCCTTACCAGCTCCCGCAAGACACGAACGGCAGGCACTTCAATGGGGTTCTTTACGAACGCAGCTTTGAAGTCGTCGAAACTTTCCGGGTCGCCTGGGCTTCGTCTATTCGGATACTCGTTGCGAACGTTTTCCAGAATTTCACCAGCGTCCAAGGTGCTCAGCTTTTCTTTGATGCGGACCAGATGCTCTGGGTTACGAACGATCAGCGAATACAAGAACTGACACCAACCGAGAGCCTCCGGCGAATCCAGCTGTCCCGGAGGTTCGCCATCCACCATCATCCGCTGGAGCGCTCTCGCGGCCCAATTGTCGATAGAAGACATTAGCTTCGTTTCAATGATGTACTCGTCGCCTCGTGAAGCACCGGGCAGCTTATATAAGCCGGGCACGTAGCCGGTCCCTGCGGGGAACGTCGGCCTTGCAATGACGCCTTTATATCTACGGCAATATTCGACGAGCTGCCGACTTTTCGGGTCGGTCCATTGCTCCAAGTAGAAGATCGGAATGTAGTGGTGGTTCGGCTCTTTTGACATGTCGCATTGAAGAGGTGATGCAGACGATGAGCAACCGGCCGGTGCGGCTATCCCCCGCCTTTTCGAGCTGAAGCCAAGGCCGCGCGGCCCGCTTCTAAGCTGGGCCAACTCCTGCGAGCAGCACAGCCAGCTCCTCGCCTTCGATGTGCTCCCGCGCCAGCAGCTCGTCCACGATCCTGTGCACAACATCCGCATTTGCTGTCAGGTTCTCGGCTGCCAGCCTGTAGCTTGCCGCGCGTGCTGCGCAGCGCTCGGCCTCGGGGAAGCGCGACAACAGGTTCTCCATCTGTTGGAGGTCGTGCCTTGACCTTTCCTCAGTTCTCGTTGACCTCAGCGCAAGCGCGGCAAAAGCGTGTTCGGCCTTACGACCTGCGACGGAGACCGCGAGGTTCTTGATGTTGTCGGCGAAGACGCTGCTCCGTGACCCACCGTTACCGGTCGCTAGGTCGATCTCAACGAACACGACCTCTGCACCGAGCGCACGCGCGACGACAGCGTGGCCTGCTTCGTGGATCGCGAGAGCGCGATCATCGGCATCGAGGGCATTGCTCAAGGCAATTTTGTCAGCGTCGTCGGTCATGGAGACAGGCATAGCCGACCAGCAGGCCGCCTGCAGCACTGCAAGCGCCTTTTTCCACCGGATGCTTGAGCCAGCTCAGGTAAAGCCGAACCTGTGTAACCGACAGGAGCGGTCTCGCTTTCCTTCGAGCATGTATTCGGTGTCGGCTCCGATGATGGGCGGGTCTTTGTTGATGCACAGCCAAGCAGACTATCAGTCTTGACCGGTTGCAACCTTAAGGCAATATACGCCCCGGTGCGCAAGTATACAAATTCCAAAGGTTAAGTTGGCAAATTCCAACGACGGCGCGGGCGAAACGGCTGGGGAAAAAATTCATCGCAGCCGGGGCTCAACCGCGTCCGAGCGGCTCCTTGCCGATCTTGGCGAGCAGGCCTTCCTGAATTTGTGGTCCTACCCGAACCTATTCTACGACAAGAAGCAGAACGGCAAAGGAGACGGCAAGGAGCTATGCGATCTTCTCGTCGTCTGCGGCCATGACGTTATCATCTTCAGCGACAAGCACATCAAGTATCAGAGCGACAAGCCCGTAGAGGTGGCATGGCCGCGGTTTTACCGGAAGGCCATCGAAGGGGCCGTCGTTCAGATCAACGGCGCCAATAACTGGATGGCACGCTACACGGACAAGATATTCACCGACCCAGCCTGCACCCAGAGGCTTCCCATCGAGCTGCCACCGCTTGAGACCAGATGCGTGCATGGCGTTGTTGTCGCGACAGGGGCGTACGGGGCAATTCAGGACGCGACAAACGACGACAGCGGCTCGTTCATGATCCAGCCTTCGTTGAAAGGGCAGGATGCCGTTGACTTCTCTGTGTCCGGCTTCATGCCGTTCTGTATCGGGGACGTGAACCCCGGAGGCATGTTCATCCATGTCTTCGATGATGTAGGCATCAGGCGCATCCTTGAACACCTGAATACAATATCCGACTTCACACGGTATCTAAGCAAGCGGGCTGAGTACCTGCGGAGCGACAAGCTGTTCCTTGGCCATGGCGAGGAAGAGCTGCTGGCCAACTACCTCAACACGGGCATCCGGTCCGGCGGCAATTACAATTTCGAGCCACCGCGCAAACGAGGGACCGAGAACTACGGCATGATGACCGTACAAGGCGAATGGTCAGCCTACGTCCGCTCGGAAGCCTACTTCGCTAGGACGCTGGCAGACGACATATCGCAGGTTTGGGACAGGCTCATCAACGTGTTCACCGAGAACCTTTTGGCGGGCACCAGCGTGATGGTTCGTGGTGCGCAAGCGACGGTCGCAACAGCGGAGCAAGGGCTGCGGTTCATGGCGATGGAGAACCGCTTCTCCCGCCGAATGCTGGGTGAGGCCGTCGATGGCGCACTTAGGACAGCCATGGAGCTGAAACGGGATCGATACGCTAGGGTCATATTTCCGACTCAGGCCAGCGCCGACCCGAAGCTGGCTTACGTCATCATGGTCCTCGCCTACCCGGTAGACCTTGAGGCTAGCGGTGGCCTAAAGCGAGGCTACGAGCAGTATCGCGAAACGAGAGCGAGCATGCTTGAGGCCTATTGCCTTGTGGTACTCCATGAAAACCGGCATCTCAACACGGTGGTCGCTATCGGGATGGACGCACACTCGTCGCAGACTGGCCGCAAGGGCGGGTCGGAAGACCTGTTTGCCATGCGCGTCGACGACTGGAGCGACGAGCTGGTTGCCAGCGCTTTGGAAGCGAAGGAGCACTACGACGTTCTGAGGCAAGACAGGCTTATTAGACAAAAGCATTCGCGCGATGAGTTTCCGCGTCTCGATGAGAAGACAGAGCGCCGGTGGCCCAAACATAAGTCATCTCATCAGCGTTACAAAAGGAAGAAGTGATAGCACGTCAAGTGGGAGAGCTATTCGAAAACGGCGGGTTGAACGTGCGGACCGTCATGCCAGCGGTCATATCTCTTTCGGTAGGGCGACCAGCCGTGATTTGCGTAAATAGGCCGCCTGGAAATTGGGATTACCGCGCTGTGATTGGTGAGCATGCCTTGATTACCGATTCCCATTTTCAGGCCAAGAAGTCCGTTCGGGCCTCCCAGAATCGCGCAATCCCGAAGCCCGGATGGATGCAACTTTAGACAGCGCCTCCGCCGACGATTTTTCAATCGCTTCGCGATCAGCGCTGTCGTCAATCAGCTTTTTTTGAAGCTTCACAATGTCGGAGTCTCGCCAGACGATGTAGCCCATGCGGCAAATGCAGAGTCCTAACACTGCACCAAGTCCCGCTAACACGCCTCTCGGCCCATACGGAACGATATCGAAGCTGGATGTTTTGTTCACCACCAGCACCAATAGAATGGCCAACGTTCCCACCTGTAAAGCAAGGACGATCATATACTCGCGAGTCAATTCGACAATTTTCGACGTAAGGAGTTTACGCTCTGTGGTCTCTAAGCTCTTCCAGTCCAGCGTTGGCATGCCTCTATTAAGGCGAACCAACAACGCCGCTGCCATAATTGACAGCGCCACGATCAACGGTTGGAGTATGTCCACCAGCGTACCGATAGTCATCCATCGCCAGAACACGAATCCTAGCGAGAACATTGCGCCAATGGTGATAAGTCTGATCACTCGGAAATCTTCCCGTCGGCGACGAAGCGTGTATAGACTACTTGCAGTTGGTCGGACACATTTTCAAAGTCAAGAAAATTACTCCCTTCATGGGGCAGATCAAACGGCATCCGTGTGCGCAGGATTGCGTCGTCGTCAGACACCTTTCCGTCACGTCCCTCGACCTGTACTTTGCCGTCAGTCATGTCAGCCAATTCCCCTGCCAATTGCTGCATTCGATCTTGGGATTCAACTGTGCGCTTGCCACGAACTTTAACAGAAGCGTCAACTGCCAAATATTCATTGGGTCCAAGACTATCAACCAGCGAGTCCGCCTTCGCTTTCCCAAAAAGTACTTCGACCAAGGGGATCGCCTGCTCAAATTCGACCAGTCGATCTGCAATTCGGCGGGCCGTTCTTTGAACCTTCTTCGAGATCGAGGTCGCCGGGGCTTCGTTCGACGCCTCCTTAAATGCCATTGAAACGGCGTTGCCGCTCACTCGTAGGCTTTGGATTTCTCCGATATCGCCACCAACCTGTGATCGATCAAAATCTGCCTGCAATTTTACCGGTGCTGAAGAAGGCAGAATGGTCGAGCTTACCTTTAACAGCCATTCGACGTACTGTCTCAAGTACTCCGCCGTCATCGATTGCGTTTTGACAAAAAACACGTGGTTTCCAATACAAAGCCAATACACCATGCCGCGGATAAACTGAGAGTTGTTCGGCGCGGTGCTGTCTCGGAGCTTAAATATCTCCGCTGTCGTCAGGTTCGAAAGCCTCTCGTTTGCGGCGGTTAATTCTAAGAGAGCTTGGAGACCGTCATTTTGAACCAAACACATCTCGCCGAAAACTGCGCTTGCCAGATCGGCGACCTTGTTAAGTAAAATTTTCCGACTTGCCACATCGGGAACGTCGTAAAATCGATCACCAACTCTCTGCCAAAGGGTAGCCCCAGTCGCATCAGAATTTCCTAGGGCCTTACGACAAAGGGTCTCCAAAGTGTCGGGGCTGTTAGCTTGAGACGCGTACTTCCGATAATGGACCATGTGGTAGGCAGTTGGCATCGAAATCCCAGCTCCGAAGGAGAATCTGAGAGCATTAGCACACGTTTGGTCGTGTCGCGACACATACACAACCTGATCCGACTATAAGTGCCAACCGTTTGCGCCGCGCACTTTACGCCGCGCCTAAATCATCCGGCACGTCGCCGAACTTCATGATTATCTTGGCATCGCTGAAATCGCCCGTAGCGGGGTCACCAGTACGGCTAAAGGCCACAGCCCCGACGTGACCTTCCTTGCGGGAAAGCGCCTCAGCCCGCATTGCAGCCGCCGTAGGATTGAAGCATTCGGTCGGCTCCCCGGCGGCCACGCCGTCGTCGCTGACGACGAACGGCAGCGCCACGTAATAGGTCACTTCGGCCATCATCCTCTCCCAGCCGGTATAGGTTTGAAATCGGCCTCGCACATAGGCATGTGAAACAGCCTGCATGAGATCGCAGACTTTGGTCTCCAGATAATTGTTCCGCGACGATCAAACCGCGAATGGTCGATCTCAGATCACCGCCACATGTCGCGATTGCTTATCGACCGCTGCCTCAAGCTCGTCGGCACCCATCGGTTCAGGCTGTGGACGAGGGTGCATAACCATTTCCGCATTGACCGTCTGGGACAAATGTTCCTATTTTGTTCGCAAGGAGTCAATCCCCGAAGGAAGCCGGTGATGTCGCATCGTCAGACGCGGATGGAGCGAGCCGACGAGGGCAGTTTTTCCCATTGGGTCGTGCTCATCGAGGAAAAATGCACTGGCGTAAACTATGAGAAGTTGCGGGAGTTTTGCCGCGTGAATGGTCTTGCTATCTCAAGGTTTGGCCATTCCGTCGTGTGGCACAAGGAGTGGTACCAAGTGTTTCGGTTCAGGAAACAGGAAGATGCTGACCTGTTCATGAAGGAGTTCGGTGGCGAGCGCATGCATCCATCTGAGAAGGGCAAGGGCAGGAACTGGGCACAGTGGCGCAAGGGAAGCTATAAGCCATGATTGCGCGTTGGTTGCCACGTGCCGGGTGGCTGGTACAGACCTCGGGGATTGGCTCGTGCGCAATGGTCTTGCCTTGGATTGGCCTGAGTAATCAAAATGCAAGAACGATGCCGAGCAGGCGGGACGGGGGATATATGTGCAACTTATATTGGACTAAACCGCTCCGCGGTAGGCAGCGATGGCGGCGGCCTGAAGAAGGAAGCGGCACAGAATGCGCGGCAGCGGCATTAACGATCCTTCGCTGTGCGTCGCGCCGTCCGACCCGTGGCCTCGCTGAACAGGTGGCGGGGGATGTTGATTATCGCAAAACGTCGCCGTTCTTCCGGGTGCGTTTCAAAATCTGCCTCCACAAAAATCTCGACGGTCTCCTCACTGGCATGAACTTCGACGCGTACCGGCGCGTCGTCAAACTCCACTTCATATCGGCGACCATTCTTTCCTCGGATAATCGCGTGCGCCATTTCTATGCTACCTCCGGCCCTGCTTCTTGAGCTTCTTCACTCGGTGCTTCTGATAATCCAGAACGGCCGCTGCAAGTGGCATCGAGCGCTGCACGCGCACATGTGTGAGGGAGACGACAAGCGCTCTGCCTGTTTCTTCCGAGCGAGACAAATGGCAGATGATGCCGCCCTCGTCACCGGCGTATGACAAATCCCAGACGACGTGGTGCATCCGATCAGCATCGGCAACATTCTGGGCTTGCAGATATTCGATCAACGATGGTGCCAGTTCAACGCCAAATGGCGCGGCTGCCTTGAGTGCGGCGAGCAGCCGGGTGGTCTTCTCCGGATTGTCGAGCATAGCGTCGTCCATCTTTAACGGGCGAATCAGAGAGCCGACGATCAGCGATGATAGCGAATATGGCTCAACAGAGCCATATTCGCTATCCGTCGCACAACCCGCCTTCCTCCCATTGCTGGTTGACCCGATCCAATGGCGATGACCTCACGGGCGCTACGCCGCTTCCTCGCTAATACAAGGCAGTCCGCCCCTCTCCGGCGCATCACCGCTTCGCGGTAGGCGACCCGTGGCAAGCTTCGGTGCCACCATCTGATCTTCCTGCATTCCCGACGAAGTTCGATTGCGAGACGCTGGAGGCGCTGCTTGCAGCGCTTTCATATCGCAAAGGAGCTTCCCATGACGGTTCTTCGACAACGGATGACTGAGGACATGCAGGTGCGGAATTTGTCGCCGCATACACAGGCATCGTATCTCCAACAGGTTTCGCTGTTTGCGCGTTACTTCCGTATGTCGCCGGATGCGCTGACCCCCGAGCACATCCGGACTTATCAAATCTACCTCACGAACGAGAAGAGGCTGGCCCCCAATTCAATCCATACGGCTGTCGCGGCGCTTCGGTTCCTTTACAGGATTACGCTCAAGAAGGACTGGACCTTTGGAGAAGACATCCCGCTTCCAAAAAAGCCGCAGAAGCTACCCGTCGTCCTGAGCCCTGAAGAAGTTGTGCATTTCCTCAGCTGCGTGGATTGCAACAAACATCGGGTGATCCTGACCACCTGCTACGCGGCAGGCTTGCGCATTTCGGAGACCGTCCGGCTGAAGGCCGCCGCCATCGATAGTGCCCGTATGGTTGTTCGCGTCGAGCAGGGTAAAGGTCGCAAAGATCGGTACGTGATGCTGTCGCCCATGCTGCTGGAGATCCTGCGCAGCTACTGGATCGCCGTTCGCCCGAAGGAGTGGCTGTTCCCTGGCATTCACGATGATCGGCCAATCACGAAGGAGGCCGTAGAAGCAGCCTGCCAAAAGGCGCATCGGTTGTCCGGTCTCTCTAAACCCGTCACCCCACATTCGCTTCGGCACGCATTCGCTGTACATCTCCTCGAATCAGGTACCGACTTGCGGACCATTCAGCTCCTCCTCGGTCATCGCAGCATCGCCACCACGGCCAAGTACCTGCGCATCGCGACCAACAAGGTCTGCGCGACGTCCAGCCCTCTGGACCTCTTGCCGCATCCAGTTCCAGCCGAACCACAGCCGGCGCCGCCAAAACACTTCTGAGTTTCAGACCAATGGCCCGCTCGGGGCCGGAAGTGGCGGACATATTCCGCCGCTACGGTGCAGCCTATCGTGAGAGCCATGGCGCCTCGCTATGCATTGCACAGCGTCGCGTCATGAGCGCGATCGAATTGTGTCGAACTGCGGCACTTGGTGGTCATGTCGAGCGCTGCGATCACTGTGACCACCAGCGCATCTGCTACAATAGTTGTCGTGATCGCCACTGCCCAAAATGCCAATCACTGGCTCGTGCCCTGTGGTTGGACGACCGTCGATCAGAACTTCTCGACACCCAGTATTTTCATGTGGTCTTCACCATACCGCAGTCCATTGCAGCTATTGCCCTTCAAAACAAGGAGATCGTCTACGGCATTCTGTTCCGGGCCGCCAGCGAGACGTTGCGCACCATCGCAGCTGATCCCAAGCATTTGGGCGCTCAAATCGGATTCTTCGCGGTGCTTCATACTTGGGGTCAGGCTCTTTTTCACCATCCGCATCTGCATTGCGTGGTTCCGGGTGGAGGCATTTCTCCGGATGGCACACGATGGATTTCCAGCCGGCGCAAGTTCTTTTTGCCCGTTCTCGTGTTGGCGCGTCTGTTTCGTCGACTGTTTCTCGATTATCTCCGGAAGGCCTTCGACGCCGGAGACTTGCAGTTCTTTTCCTCGCTGGAATCCCTTCGGACGCGCGACGCCTTCTTGCGTCACATCGCGCCTATCCAGAAGAAGGATTGGGTGGTTTACGCGAAGCGCCCCTTCGCCGGACCTGAACAAGTCCTCAAGTACGTCGCACGATACACGCACCGCATCGCCATCTCCAACAATCGCCTCCTCGATATTGACGACGGCAAGGTTCAGTTTCGCTGGAAAGATTATCGCAATGGCCACCGTCAAAAGACGATGACGCTTGGCGCTGACGAATTCATCCGTCGATTCCTGCTTCACGTACTTCCCGACGGGTTTCAACGTATTCGGTATTTCGGCTTCCTGGCCAATCGCTACCGCGCAGAGAAGCTCGCTCTGTGCCGGCAGCTCGTGCAAATGTCGCCGCCAAGGGCCACCCGCAAAGTCAGCATGGATTACAGAGATCGATATGAGGTACTCACGGGCGTTTCCCTGAAGACATGCCCGCTGTGTCGCTCTGGCACCATGGTGGTCATCGAAACTTTCGAATGCGCCGCCAATCGTGCGCCAATCATGGACACTTCATGATCGTCAACGGCTACTCACCATCATGTCTCGGCCAACCCTGCGCGATCTCGCGAACGGGACAATTTCGCCCCGTGGGGCTTCACATCGCATTTCCAAGGCAATTCTGTTGCTCTTTGCTCGTGATCAGTACCCCCGATGCGTCATCGCGTCCGCTCAAGTCTCCTGTGCTCACCATTCGCGACCGCGTTTGCGGTCCCTTGCAACTCTTGGCCGCGTTACAACCCCCATAGCTGTGGCGCTGCCGTGCCCGGCGGTTTAGTCCAACACGTTTTTAGCCCACCAGCGCGGGTCGCACACTTGTGTTCAACCGCGCCGCCGTGGCCGCGCCGCTGAGCTAAAAACGCTCTTCATTATGCCGACTTCCAGATTATGCCGACCATTGGCTCAGAACGGGCTCTGGCGGCGGCGATCGCTGCGTCGGAGTCGGCATAATCCGATTGATCTCACAGCGTATGGTCTCCTTCTCCGCCCGAGCCCTTATGAGGGGGGCGGCCCGCTTTCGGTCCGATCTCGCCTTATCCCACCGTTTTACTTCGCGCCAACAGGAACCGGCAACCGCTCTCACCTGTCCGAAATGTACCAGCTCGATCGGATTATGCCGACGTTATAGCGGCAGTTAGCGCCACGAAAGCTCGTTCTCCGACACTGGTCGGCATAATCTGGAAGTCGGCATAATAGAGATTATGCCGACATCGGCATAATTTATACAGTATCACCACGAACCAAGCCGCCATCATCGCCCTCTTCCGTGTCGTCAACAGGTACGGCGGCAACCTGCCGCCGATGCCGGGCGTCTTTCCCGACTATCCCGCCCCGGTCGTGCGCAACGCGGGCACCGAGCGCGAGCTGACAATGATGCGCTGGGGCATGCCGCCGCCACCGCGCGCTGGCGGGTTTCCCGTCACCAACATCAGGAACACGTCATCACCGCACTGGCGGGCTTGGCTCAAGCCAGAGAACAGGTGCTTGGTGCCATTCAACAGCTTCGCGGAATACGCGCCGGAGCCGAACCCGGAGACCAAAAAGAAAGACGTGGTTTGGTTCGCGCTCAATGACGATCGACCGCTCGCGGCGTTTGCCGGCATCTGGACGGAGTTCAAAGGCGACCGCGGCACGAAGTCTAAGCCCGTCGCCGGCCCTCACCTTGTATATGGGTTTTTGACCACCTCGCCGAACGCGGTGGTCGAGCCGATCCACCCCAAAGCGATGCCCGTGATCCTCACCACAGACGAAGAGCGCGAAGTGTGGATAAGAGCGCCGTGGGATGAGGCGAAGGCTTTGCATCGGCCGCTGCCGGATGACCGGTTGATGATCGTGGCGCGGGGGGCCGACAAGGAAGACAAGGCTGCGGCATGAAGTTCGCCGCCGAACGCCCCTATGCCGACCCGGAAAAAGCCGCCCGCAAGCTGATCGAGATCGCCAACTCGGTCGAAGCCATCCAGGACGGCCGCATCCATATCGAAAAGATCAACTGGCCGTTCTTACAGTCCGGCGGCAGCGCCGACGAATATGTCGCAGGGTTACAGACGGCGATCGATCGCGGATGGCTGGATATCCATCGATCCGGCACTTACGTGAAGTTCACGCAAGCCGGCGCTGCGATCTGCAGCTGCAGGACGTCCCATCGACCATTCAGGACTTCGTTGAGCGCCATGAGAACCGCGCGGCGGCCGGCAGCTGGCGTTGCGGCTGGTCTGAGGACTCCCAATCCGGCCCTCCGCACCTATCTAAATTCCATGCGGAAAACAGCTTTCGAGCCGTGCATCCCGACGCGTGGAACCAAGGTTCCCGCCGGGAAAGACTGGCTGCATGAAATCAAACACGATGGCTATCGCCTGATCGTCCAGCGCGAGGGCGATGATGCGCGGCTGTTCACCCGCAACGGCCACGACTGGACCCATCGTTACCCGCTGATCGTTGAGGCCGCGCTGCGCAACCGCGCCAAATCGTTCGTTATCGATGGCGAGGCGGTGCTGCTGGGCGTCGACGGCATCTCTGATTTTAACGGGCTGCATTCGCGCCGGCATGATGGTGAGGTGCAGCTTTACGCGTTCGACATTCTCGCCCTCGAGGGCGACGACCTGCGCAGGTTGCCGCTAAGCCTGCGCAAGACCAACCTCGCCCGGCTACTTGCGCGCCGGCCGGAAGGCATCTTTGTCAGCGACTTCGAACAGGGCGATATCGGCCCGGACCTCTTTCGCGCCGCCTGCAGCTTCGGCCTGGAGGGCATCGTTTCGAAGCGCCGCGACAGCACCTATCGCGCCGGCCGATCGCCAAACTGGATCAAGGTCAAGAACCGCACCCATTCAGCGTTAAATCGGGTAAAGGACGCGTTCGCATGACCAATTCGTCGGAGGGTGTCGTGGAGATCGTTGGGCGCAGCTATCTGTGCCAATTTTCGTACTTAAGCGCTTTCTGGCCTACGTAGTGAGGTCGGTTTGTCAGGTTTACGATTATAGCTACCGCTGACATGGTGAATTTAACTCTCGGCAGGACTGGCATGCCATCATCCCATCGGCCGTACTCACTCAGTCCAGAACAGAGACCCCGCACCTTCGGATCGTCAAAGGACATTTTGACCTTATGAGCGAATTCGTTCCGTACCTTCCGGAGTATCCGGCATTCCTTGAATTCAGCTTCTGGAATCAGACCCATTGCGTGACATGCGACTATCCGTGAAGCGAATGTACCCAATGGTGCGTTGAAGCCGCTGGTTAACGCCCTCCCGCTATCGTTTGGAATGAGAAAGGCAATCAGTGTCCGTTCGAGCAGACTATCGATAAACGCTGTTGCAGAAAGCGCTGAGCCCCTCTCCGTCTCCTTGTTGAACTCCTTCAAAAAATCCGTGAAGGCTTCTAAGTGAGGATGCGAGACTTCTATTGGACCTAGCGTTACGGCATCTTCGGTATTTTCCATTGCAGTCTGCCTCTAAGGAACGTTACCGGACTTTCTACTACCACCAATCGACTGCGGCCTATTCTAGAAATACTCCCGATTGCCATCGGCGCACGATTCTGTCGTGCTTCGACTTGCCGAGAGTGCGTTACAAAACGGATATCTCCGTCAAGCAACCTTGCTCAAGGTTGCTAACACCTGACGGAAGTTCGTTAGGCCAGCTTCAAGATTTTCGATTATATCCTCTGCGAGTTCATCCGGTTCTGGCAGGTTGTCCAAGTCGGTGAGGCTTTTGTCTTTTAGCCAAAACACATCGAGGCTGGTCTTGTCCCGAGCGATCAGCTCTTCGTAAGTAAACTTGCGCCAACGCCCTTCCGGGGTCTTGTCGGGGTGCCAAGTAGCCTTGCGCTTGTGCCGGTTTGCTGGATTATAGCAATTGATAAAGTCGGCGAGATCTTCGAAACGCAGCGGCTTTCTCTTGAGAGTGTGATGAATGTTAGTCCGGTAATCGTAATACCAAACCGTTTTCGTCCAAGGAGCCTTGCTAGCTTCATGGTTATCGAAGAAGAGCACGTTTGCCTTAACGCCGTTTGCGTAAAAAATACCTGTCGGTAAACGTAAAATGGTGTGCAGCTCAGAAGTCTTCAGCAGATTCTGACGTACTGTCTCTCCCGCACCGCCTTCGAAAAGCACGTTGTCTGGCACAACCACGGCGGCGCGACCGGTCGTCTTGAGCATCGAGCGAATATGCTGCACGAAATTCAGCTGCTTGTTTGAAGTCGTCGCCCAAAAATCTTGGCGATTATAGGTAAGGTCGTCCGTTTCCTCCTCGCCTTCATCGTTGGTGAAGCTCATCGAGCTTTTCTTGCCGAACGGCGGATTGGCCAGCACGTAGTCAAAGCTCTGCCCGCTTGCGGCCACCAAAGCATCGTTCGGCGAAATCAGTACGTCGCCATCTATTTCGCCAATATTGTGGAGAAACATATTCATTAGGCAGAGGCGGCGCGTGTTGGCGACGATTTCGTTGCCGTAGAATGTCTTATGTTTCAGCCGCGCTTTTTGCGCCTTGTCGAGCTCATAATTCTCGGGGTTCGTCAGGAAGTCATAGCAAGCAAGAAAGAAGCCGCCTGTACCGCAAGCAGGGTCAGCAATGGTCTTGCCTGGCTCAGGTCGGACACATTCCACCATTGCGCGGATCAGAGCACGCGGCGTGAAATACTGTCCTGCGCCCGACTTGGTATCCTCGGCGTTCTTCTCTAGCAGGCCTTCGTAAATGTCACCTTTGACATCTGCTCCCATGGTAAGCCACTGCACTTCATCAATCATGTCGATGAGACGGTAGAGCTTGGCGGGGTCTTGAATCTTGTTCTGCGACTTCGTGAAAATCTGCCCGAGCACGTCCTTGCGCTTACCAAGCTCGCGTAGCAATTCAATGTAGTGGCCCTCCAGATCCGCTCCACGCTTTGCCTTGAGGATCGGCCAGGTGTACTTTTCCGGTATGCCGACGTCGCGCTTGTACGGCGGCTTGGCGTACTCATCTGCCATCTTGAGGAAGATCAGGTAAGTGAGCTGCTCCAAGTAATCCCCATAGCTGACACCATCATCGCGCAGCGTGTTACAGAAGCTCCAGACTTTCGAAACGATAGGTGCGCTGGTCATGCGGCCTCCTTCTTGCCGTTCTTGTTGTGCTTCTTCCGGCCACCGCCGCCGTCTTCACTCTGAGCCCGGAAACGGTCCAACAGGACCGACGCCGGTTCATCACTCGGGTCTTGCGCCACGAGCTGGCCCGAGAATGCTTTCCTCAGCATGCTCTGCCGAAGAGCTTCGCTTTTTTTTGTTTCCTGCTCAACATCGTCTTCTAATTGATCGATGATCGACAGCTTTTCCTCAAGAAGTTTCACGATTTCGCGTTGCTCCGCGAGCGAGCAGTACGGAAAGGGGTAGTTAGAAAGCCTTTCGCCATTTATATTCGATTGATTTACACCGTCTGTCTTCACGCGATTGCCTTGTTGCCGGGCGATGTGTGAGTTTAGAAATAGGTTCAGGTACTGACTGTCTACAAATGATGCGATTTGATTGACTCGTATCAGATAACCCGCGAATAGGGCTGGCCGCTCGCCGCGATAGATCGCAGTCTTTCCTACCAACTCTGGGCTGTTTGTCCGGTTGAAGAGAACGTCGCCCGCCTTCAGAGCGTATTTAAGAATTTCATCTTCGTCGGACGAATATACAAGATCGGACCAATCGAACTTAGCGTTCTGAATGTTGCCCATTCGCAAAACCGGAACCGAGCCGGACTTTGATGATTTAGCCGCGGTTCCATACTCAACGCCGCAAGTCATCCAACCGAGCTTTTCCCAAATCCAGCTATCGGGCAATGCTGGCAATTCATCACGCTCCTGGCTGCCGAGAGGCACTAACGTTTTCGGCGGACGCGGCCTCCCGCCATTCTTATTGGGCGCCGTATTCCATATGGAAATCTTCGCCTGATAGTGGAGTTCTCTCTCCTTCTTGATACGCGCGATCAAGAGGCGAGCGCTTTCAACTTTATCATTATTTCCATGACGCCATTGCGCGGTGAGCTTTCCCGAGAAGGCATGCTTGAGAACAGCCTGCCTGTAAGCCTTAAGTTGTTCGCGCACAGTGATCAGGCTCTCGACGCCCTTGTCGAGCTCGGAGAACAGTACCTCGATCTTGGCAACGATGCGACGCTGTTCGGCCGGCGGAGGGATCGGCACGCGGAGGTCTTTGAGCGTTGGAATTTCGATGCTGTGGACCGTAGTGCCATGCTTTGAGCACGTAGTTAGTATCTGCCGCTCGAGGGCTCGAAGTAGCCAAGCCAGGTAGTTATGATCGACCACTTCGACAGGTGTTATTGCCTTCAAGTCCTGATTGACGGTGACTTGAACCTTCGTCGTAGCGACAGGAAACGAATGAGCGAGGATTCCAGACCGGGTTACAAAAAGAACGGACTCTGCGGATATCAATTTCACAGCAGAATTCTGCACAGCAGCGACAGTAATTCGATCCTGCGTGGAAGTGATGCTCGCAACCTTCATGTCCTTGGGCGAGACCCATGGGATGTCACCATCCCAGAACTGTGCGTTGGAGGACGACGGCGTGCCACCCCCGAACCACTCACCTACATCAGCTAGTTGCCATTGTTCCCAGTTGGTTGGCAGGGTGTCGCTCATGCCGCCAGTGCCTTATTGAGTTCAGTGATGACGTCATCCATGCGTTCGCCGAAGAGCTGGTGCATTTTCCCGAGTCCACCCCTCGCGTTAAATGGAGACATATCGAGATCGTCACGCTCGATGTGGATCGATGTCGTAATGTGATCGCGGATCATGCGGAGCCAGTCCATCTGATCCTCGGTGAACTTTTCGCCCGCTCCACTGTGTCGCTTCAGAATCCAGCTCTGGAAGTTCCGACGTACGGTGTCTGCATAGGGCGCAACTTTTTCGTCGATGCCGCAGACGCGGCGGATGAGAGCAACTAGTGCTGTCAGCTCGTTCGCCGGGTCGCTCCCCTTGTATTCGTCGAGCAGCGCATAGGCGCGCCATACTCGAAGAGGTGCAAGCTTTGGCCGATCTGCCTTGAGCGCATCAATTACTGCTTTAATCATCGCATATGTAACTTCTGATCGACGCGCGGGTTGGCTGTAAAAAATCGTGAGCGCCTCTATCTGGTCAGAGTGTTCTTCTAGATAGGACGCAAAATCCTTCGCCAAAGCTTCGGCATTCGCCTTTGCATCACCACTCCAATCCGCGCTCAAGAGCGTGTCTAGGTTTTCGTGATCGATGGTCTGTTCTTTCTCGCGGCGAATACCGTCGAGAAGATTGATAAGAGGGCCGTTGAATATGTTGGCAGCTTGCCCCACGAGCTTATCGCGGGCTTGATCGCGCTGCGCATCAGTCGGCGCCGCGCCAGCGGCCGTTATCATGGCTGCTTCTTCGATCCGATCTGCATCGATTGCATCGAACAATCCACGCACGATCTCTGCCAGCGTCGAGCCTCCGGCAGCGTCTTTGATACGACCCTGATCCTTCTCGTCGAGTTCGTTGTTGAGTCGCGCAAGACGTCCAGCTAGGGAGCTGACGGTATCCTCATCGCGTGCGCCCATCATAACGCCAGTCGCGAGGTCCTTCAACGGAACTGTAGGTTTTGTTATAAGCGGTTGGCTAGCGGTCTTGAGTGATTTCGTTACGCCCACAGCATTGACGATAACGTAGTGAGTCTTGGCGGTTGTCGCCGATGGCGTGACCTTCTTCAGGCTGTCGGCATCCAGGGTACGCGTGCCGCGCCCCTTCATCTGCTCGAAGTAATTGCGGCTCTTCACGTCACGCATGAAGAGCAAGCATTCAAGCGGCTTTACGTCGGTGCCAGTGGCGATCATATCAACCGTCACTGCAATGCGCGGATTGTAGTTGTTGCGGAACTGCGCGAGGACGGATTTTGGGTCCTCGGCAGCCTGATAGGTGATCTTCTTGCAAAAGTCATTGCCCTGCGCGAATTCCTCGCGGACGATCTGAATGATGTCGTCGGCGTGACTGTCAGTCTTGGCGAAAATGAGGGTTTTCGGAATTTCCTCGCGTCCTGGAAAGATTTCGGGGAGTTTGTCGTGGAACGTACGGATGACGGTACGTATTTGATCCGGGTTTACAACGGCTCGGTCGAGTTGCGTGGCTGAGTAAACCTCATCCTGATCCTGCAGTTCCCAGCGCTTCTGCCGCGTAATGCGCTCGCGTTTTTCAACCTGCTGCTGTGCCTTGATCTTTGCGCCTCTCTTGGTCAACTCGGTTTCGATAGCGTAGATCTCGTTCCCGACGTTGACGCCATCGGCCACGGCTCGCTCGTGGCCATATTCGCTGACAACATTTTTGTGGAAGAAGCCGTATGTGCGGCTATCGGGCGTGGCGGTCAGGCCGATCAGGTAGGCATCGAAATATTCGAGAACCTGCCGCCAAAGATTATAGATCGAGCGGTGACATTCATCGATGACGATGAAGTCGAAGAACTCAGGGGGAATTTTCTTGTTATAGACGACTGGCACCGCGTCTTTGGGGCGCACTAGCCGCTCAGCCGGGTTGTCCTCCTCAGCTGCTTCATCAAGCGGCTCGTCCTTGAGGATAGAAAACATCCTCTGGATTGTGCTGATGCAGACCTGGCTGCTGCCCGCGACGAAGGGAGATTTGAGGCGCTGAACATTGTAGAGTTCAGTGAATTTCCTGTTGTCGTCATTGGGCAGGTAGGACATGAACTCCTGTTCTGCCTGCTCGCCTAGATTTTTTGTATCCACGAGGAACAAGATACGCTTTGCATCGGCGTACTTAAGGAGCCGATACGCAGAGGTGATAGCAGTGAAGGTTTTACCGGAGCCTGTTGCCATTTGTACAAGCGCGCGCGGTCGGTCTTCCCGGAATGACTTTTCCAGCTTCTCTACTGCTGAGATTTGGCAGTCGCGCAAGCCCGAATGATTCAGTGCCGGGATATCGTGCAGCCGCGCACGGAGTGACTTGGGCTTGGACAGCCAATCGGCCATAGTTTCAGGGCGGTGGAACGTAAAGACTTCGCGAGAGCGCGGGCGAGGGTCCCGGCCATCTGTGAAACGGGTGATAATCCCCGTGCTCTCATAGATGTAGGGCAACGGTTCATTGTTGCTGAGCCACTTGAGCTTTGCGGCAGCATACCCGGCTGATTGCTCTTCAACAGTCGTGATCTTGTGGCCCCAATCCTTGGGCTTGGCTTCGATGACACCGACAGCACGCCTGTCTACAAACAACACGTAGTCGGCGGGGCCTGCGTCCGTCTGGTATTCGCGGACGGCGACGCCTTGTCCGGCGCTAAAATCCAGAGCATCCTTATTCTGAACACACCATCCCGCTTCGACCAGTTTGAAGTCGATTTGGTCACGCGCGATCTGTTCAGGATTTTGATTTTTGGTTGTCATTGCCGCCGCCCCATCTGACCTTTAGCGGGTCTTCTATCGCAGGGGTAGCGTTGGCCGGGCAGATTTTAAGATTTCCGCACTCTTTGCTGATATGGATTGCATGTTGCTACTTTAGGTAAAAAGCCATAATGGCTACTTTGGCGGCAGGACACAATAGTCAGATTGGCTCATACCGGAGCCGGACGCGGCCATCTTAGGCGCGCCACTAAGGCGCGGTTAATTGGACACATCCAAAAGTCGGTAGTGTCTCAGTTTGAAATCTGAACTTTTTTGCCTAGGCCTTTGGGGCGCGGAACCCTTCTACGAATGATGAATTACGGAGGCGTGCCGCCTCTAAGTCCCGATTGGCACACCCAAAAGGAGCGGCGGCCTCAGCTTGGTCTTTAGGACCTCTAGGCACGCATCATCTCCCGGTGCTCGCGGATACGCGCGCCAAGTTCGCGCTCTCGCTCGCGGTAAGGTGAGTCGGACGGAATCCCAAGCAAAGTTGCGGCTTCCTCAAGCTTCCGCTGCTCAGCCTCCATCTGCTCCAAAAAATCGTCTTTCGCCAGAAAATAGCCAACCATTGCTGCCTCCAGTTTTGCGCAATGCATCCAACAAGGACTCCCGGTTGCAATCGCGACCTAGTATAATACCGCCGATTCGCTCAACCTAATGGAGAATTATAATGGCAAAGACACCGTCCAAGCCGCCGTCCAAGACCGTTACCGTTCACCCCATCACGGCACCCAAGATCAAGCATATCGCCAGCGTTGCGACACGAACTCCCAACAAGGTGACGACTAAGCAAACTCAAGAGCTTGGGGCTTCAGTGATGCGGCACATTGAGCCGCGCGGCGGTAAGATAAAATAACTACAATTTCCACGTTTTGATTATTGCGCGCTGCGGGATGCGAATAATCCCGCAGGCTTGCCCTCTTTCCTGTTCAATGTCCCCAAGGTTGATCGAGCCGCAGCATCGCTTCGTTGATATTGACGCCTTCCTTTGTCGCTATGAAGCTGGCGAGCCTCGACAGCGTCGGCGCCTTCCCAAGGCTGCAAAAAGTGCGAGCTGACATGCCGGTATAGTTCCTCCCTGGGAAGAGCCTCTAGACGCGGTTGGTCGCGGGGCCTGTCAGGGCTTCTGCCACTTGTCGCCATCGATTGCGTGACGCCCCGGTTGAAGCCATGGTATGCAGTTGTTGGGCATGGGGAGGATTGCGATGGATAAACTGATAGCAAGAATATGCGTCGGGATAACCACACTGACATTGGGTGCGCAAGCATTCGGTTTAGAAATAAGTGAAAGGGTAGGCAATAGCGACAGCTTCCAGAAGAAAACACTGAGGCCCGATATCAAGACACTGACCGAAATTGATTGCATAAATGATGCGAGCAATTGTGCGTTTCTAATTCCGCCTTTGTACGATGAATTTGCGGGGCAAATACTTCAATCTCTTTCCGGGCTGGACACTACAAATTGCAAATCGGAAAGTTGGCGAAATGCACAGACCACCGCAGAAACTTTGGTCTTGTTTGCTCAAAAAGGTGCGGCCGGCTATCAGGCGTACATCAAAGACAATGAGCGAGATAGACGTTCAAGCCGACTTGGTGCCACTATGCAAGACGCGTTCGATAAAAGCGCCGAAGTCAAACTCGAAGTAGCAGACCGGGCAACGAAGTCAGGCTGCATTGAGATCGCCGAAACCGAGTACCGATATGTATTGAGCCGGTACACCGCGCCTGCGCAACAAGGATATCAACGCAGGGCTGCGGCGGGCCTGGAAGACATTCGTTCTAAGAAGGGAACGTTCATGTGCTCATGGTTTGGACGATGTTAGAGCGGATAGTCAATCGGTGGAGCGTGAACGACCATGATCATTGCCGCGCCCCTCGCGCTGGCAGCACGCCGACCATGCGGCCTTCGGATTGACTCAGCCGCGCGCCGTCGGGGATCGAAGGCAGGTCGGCGATCATCTCCAGCGGCCCGAGATAGGGCCGTCCGCTCTCGGGCCTTATGATCCTGCGCTGGCCCATGATCTGGCCGCACTCGTCGTCCTCGCCTTGCAGCTGGACGACCTCGACGCGGTCGGGATGGCTTTCGATGCCGTCGCGCATGATCGCTTCGACTTCCTCCGACTCGATCAGCTCGCGCAGCGTCCACGCCTCGCCGATGTAGACGTAGCGCACCACGTCCTTGGCATCGAAGAAGGCGCGGATCAGCACCATTGCAATGTCCTTGCCGAGCAGTATCGGATGCGGCTCGATGATGGTCTCGCCCTCGGACGTCACCGCGTGCCACATCGGCGCGATCTCGCCGCGCGTGGCGAAGTGAGCCTCGCAAAACTGCGAGGCCCGGTCGAACATTCTACGCAACTCTTTTTCACTCATGCCTCGGCTCCGTAAGCGGTGCCCAGCGTGCGCGCCAGGGCGATCACGGCGCGGCGGTGCGGCTGATCGAGCCGCAGCATCGCCTCGTTGATTTCGAGGCCATCCTTTGTTGCCAGGAAGCCGGCGAGCTTCGACACCGTCGGCGGCTTTTTGCTGCCGACCAGATCGCCCATGAAAAACGTGACGTCGGTTTCGAGCGCGGTGGCGATCTGCTGCAGGCGTCCAGCGCCGATCCGGTTGACGCCTTTCTCGTATTTCTGGACCTGCTGGAAGCTGACGCCAAGCTTGTCGCCAAGCTCGCTCTGGCTGACGTGCATCTCCATCCGGCGCGCCCGCACTCGGGTGCCGATGATGGTGTCGAACGGCGTCGTCGAACGCTGGCGCATGGTCTGTTGTTTGCGTGCTGGCATCTTACTTTCTCCTCGCGTGCCCGTTGGTCCGCTTCTTGGGTTTGGATTTCGATTTGCGTTCCTGCTTCTCCAGCCACTCAGCGCCGAGCTTGCGTTCGCGTTCGATGTCGATGTCCTTCTTCTTGTGGAACGTTTCCTCGTAGCCGAGCGATGTGATCACCGCTGCGATGGTCGCATGCTGCGGGCTGCGCGTGGTGCCGTTGAACCAGTTGTCGAGCGTAGAGGTCGAGACGCCGGATATCTCGTGGACGATCTTCAGCTCCTTGAACAAGCCCTCGTCCTGTATCAGCGTGCGCACCTTATCGATGACTGGATTCTTGTCGACGTAGTTGTATGTCCGGTAGACCCTCAAAAAGCCTCTAGCCATTAGCCGCCACTCCCATCTCGATCTTCTGTCCCTTGGCGGTCAGCTCGTAGCCGCTGCCATTCCTTTTGATGAGCCCGTTCTTCTTGGCGCGGTCGATCACGCCCGAGACGCTCTTTCGCGACATGCCCTTGCTGCCGAGATGCTTGCGCAGATCGGTGGGCGCTACCGGGCCGGCGTCGAGCGCGGCGCGCAGCACGATATTGCCGGAGCCGGGTGAAGCACGGCCACCGGGACCGTGCTTGACCTCGGGCGCAGGCAACGCAGGCATTGCGCCGCCGAGTTGCGCCATCGCCTTGGCAGTGAGCTGATGCATGCCATGCCCGGTCGCCGACTCGGTGAGGCCCTGCTTGCGCAGCGATGTCATCACTCCATAGGCGCGCGTCTTCTTGCCGCCGACTGCTGCGGCAATTTCGCTGATGTGCGTCGGGCCGTGCAACAGGAGCTTGACGACAGCCTGTTCATGGTTGCCGCCGTTGCGGTTGGCCGCCGCGTGTTGCTCCAGCTGCTTTGCGCCCGCGCCTTGGCCGCCATGGCCAAGGTCGAGATGCAGCTTAGCTATTCCAGGCATTTCGTTGAGTTGGCGCAGCACGGTGCCGAGCGCAATCTCTTCGACTTCGATCTTGATAGGAAATGTTTTAGGCATCGCATGTCCTTTACATAGGGTGTCAGCGATGTGCGATTTTTGGAGAAGGGGCCGAGCAGATAGCCGGCTTGAGTTGCCGCATGTGATTATCCTCGCCTTCGTCACACAGCACTTTTTCTTGGTTGCCAAGGCCCGGTTCTCGTTGCCTTGACGACAACGATCCGGACCAAGGTGGCGTTAGCTTCGCTCAAATCGTGGCGGTTGTGTAGCAACAGCATTTACCGCGTTATAATTTCGACGATGGGGATGAGTTGTCACGCGCTGCCCCATTATTTTAGTGATCAACTTCGCCTGCCTCTACACGGAGTCAGGCATTTTTTTGCAGCGCGTAGTTAGTTCGTGTCACAAACTGCATGCTCTTTCGCAGCGCGCAGTTAGTTGGTGACACAATCCGCATATTCTTTCGCACCACAAAAAAAGCCCCGCCGAAGCGGGGCCAGTCTCGGGAGATTATCAAAAACAATTTACTGAGGCGGCGGCAGCGGCAGCAGCGGCAACTTTTCCAGCCACTCCGCGCGCTTCCACTCAAGCTCTGCCTGTAGCCGCAGCGCATTTATGCGCTCGTCCTCCATCGCCTTCTGCTGCGCGGCTTCGATCAATTCCTGTTTCGCGTTCTCGATCCGCCATTGCTCGACATAGCTTTCGTAGGGCGAGAAGTCGGTGATGGTCTCGTTCGGCTTGCGCGTCATGACCTTGGCTTCGGCATCGAACTCATTCCTGAACTCCACTTCGCCAAACACATCATACCACTGCACGGCATGCGTTCCGTCCTTGATCAGTGGCGAGCAGTCAACCGTCCGCGCCTTGCCGTCGATCACCACGATGTCATCCTCAACGACGATTGTTGCGCGCATCGATCAGTCTCCCTGCATTATCGGCGGCGTGGCTTACTGCCTGCACGACGCCCGCGACCAGATCGTTGCGCAGCGTCTCGACCGCCGCGCCTGCCTGCCGCTGCATCTGTGCGTTCTCGACCAGCAGCATCGGGAGTAACGCGACCGCGCAGCGCCAGTCGTCGATCATCTCCTCGCTCTGCGGGTTCTTTCCGATGATGCGCGTCCACCACGGGCATTTGTGGCAGACCTCGCTCATGTCCTTTTGGTGCAGCGGGCAGATGCCGCCTTCATCCGCGTGCGGAACGTTTGCCATCAATTTTTGCTCGCGAGGATCACGTCGATGTACTGGATCGCCATCGTGATCGGATGATTGTGCGCGCCGCCGCTCGTGTTGTTGGAGGCGGCGCTGATGTTGTTGCTGCCTTGGTGATAGGTAATCCCGGTAGGGTTTTGGTTGCCAGACACATAAATATAGTAGGGACTGCCCGAAGTCTGCGCGACTGGCGATGGCCCATAGTTGCTCCCGGAGAAACCCTCCAGAGCGTAGGCGGAACTGGCGTTTGGATAGACAGTGACGGTGTTGGTGCCCGAGCTAGTAATGCCAGCCGGGGTCTCTCCCAGCGTCAGCGTATGATTGCCGACGACCGTCTGCGCCATCACGGTCGAGAACGGATTGGTGCCGCCCGCCACGCCGCCATTGCCAGAGACGACGCGCAGCGCCTTGTCGTTCTGCGTCGTCAGCTTGGTCCAGCCGGTCGGTGCCGCTGCCTGATAGAACAGCATCACCGTTCCGGCAGGGATCGCGACCGGCATCCACGCCGACATGCTGCGCCCGTAGACTTGTCCATCGGTCGGCGCTTCCGGCACCGGACCTGTCGGACCTTGAATGCCTTGGATGCCCTGGATGCCCTGCGGCCCCTGCGGGCCGATCAGGGAAGTCCCAGCAGGCCATGCGCCTGCAGCCTTCGGGCCGTAGATGAAGTGCGCCGTGGTATCGATGTAGAAATTGCCATCGACACCTGTGCCTGATGCTGGCGCACCCGCACCGTACAGCACAGTGTTGCCGGGGATGCCCTGAATGCCCTGCTGGCCTTGGATGCCTTGAATGCCTTGAGGCCCCTGAATGCCTTGCGGTCCTTGTGGCCCGATCAGCGACGTGCCTGCTGGCCACACACCTCCAGCTTTGGGGCCGAACAGAACGTGCGTGGTGGTGTTGATGTAGAAATTGCCGTCAACGCCAATGGCTGGCACTGGATCGGCGGTGCCGTACAGCACGGTGTTACCGGGAAGACCCTGCGGACCTTCGAGGCCCATCTGTCCTTGCTGCCCCGGTGGTCCTGGCGGTCCCTGTTCGTTGACGACTATCGTTTCAATATCGTCGGATGCCAGCACCACGACGGGATGGCCGGGGTTGCTGAAACTGACCGGACTGTCGGTGGTGACATCGATGCCGCTCATCGCGTCGGGCCTGCGTTGATGGTGATCTGGCCTGACCAGATTTTCGTCTTGCCGCCGCCGCGCGTCATGATGTTGGAGTGATCATATGTGCCGAGCGCAAGCTGCTGCAGCGTTGGCTGGCTGATCAGCAGCGTGAAGATGCCATGGACCGGATCGGTCAGCACGAAGTCTCCGGTATCAGTGCCGAGGCGCAGCACTGCCGTGTCATCCGCCGCATTCCAGCGCAGCATCATCTCCAACGCGGCCCCGGTGATGTCAATCGGCACGCCCGACACCGTCTGATACGAAAACGCGCGATAGAAGTCGGCGTCGTTCTCGACCGTGATGTTGACGATGGCCATCGGTCCCTGCGCCTATTTCCGCGCTGCCGCAGCCACAGCGGCGAACGCTGCGTCGATCTGGTCGAGCGTGGTGGTGGTCCCGGCATCGATGCCGCTGGCCACGGTGGACGATGTCGCAAAGCAATTATCGATGTGC
Source organism: uncultured Alphaproteobacteria bacterium (assembly GCA_963761895.1). Lineage (GTDB taxonomy): Bacteria > Pseudomonadota > Alphaproteobacteria > Rhizobiales > Xanthobacteraceae > Bradyrhizobium. Next base: position 1,114,250 of record CAVXIL010000003.1, on the reverse strand, counting down.
GCCTGCAGCTCGCCGCTCATCGCGAGCACATCGGCGCTCGTCATATGATGGAAGCTGCCGTCTGCCGCGTGCCATTCCGTGGTGAAGGCAGCATTCTTCGCTGCGGCAAGCACCGCACCGTTGATCTTCGCCTGCGAACGGTCGTCGGTCTTGATCGGCATCCCGGTCGATAGCGTCATACCGCCTTGCTCGGTGTCGTAGCGCGCCATCACCTGATAAGCGTGCAGCTGCGTCTTGGTCCACGCGCCAACCGCTGGCTGCGCGAACCTGGTGCCGTCGAACAGCCACGACTCTCGAAAGCCGAACTGGCATGGCCAGATCTCGGCCTCGACCGCGATAGGCGTCGGCTGCATTCCGTTGCTGAGCCACGCGACATAGGCCGGATCATCGAGCGGCACATAGGTGTTGCTCTTGCTCGAATAGACCTGATCGGTCGCGCCGCCGACAACCCAGTAGTGATCGGTCATGTCGAGCGGCTTGCGCGTCTGCAGGTCGCTGATCATCCTTGAGATCATTTCATTCATGGATTGTATTGCCCTCCGCTTGATTGGGTACCTGCGACGTTGCCGGGGAAGTAGTTGATGCCCAGCGACTGCGCGTCGATCACGCCGTTCAGTGCGACGGAGTACTTCTTGCCGCTGACGTAGGCGGGATTGGTAAAGGTCGCTGGCGGCGATGGCGCGACCAGGATGCCAAGGTCGCCGACATTGGCCCACTGCGAGACCGTGATCGGCGTCGAGATGACGAACGATGCCGACTGATCGAGGAACATATAGCCTTGGACGTTGACGTAGAACGGATTGAAGGTGTTGCCATTGAAGGTGTGATTGCCGACCAGCATGAAGCCAGAACCCTGCACTTGGAAGCAGCCGTTGCCGCAATTACCGGACGCATTGCCGTGGCAATGCATGTACGAGCCCGTGCCGCACAGGAAGAGCGCTTGACCATAGTTCGGGACTGTATTGTCTGCTGTGAAGCCGGTGACATCCATCCAGTTTCCCGGCCCTTGGCACAAGAAGCCGTAGCCGTTACCGGTGTGCAATCTACAGTTCGCAGCGCCTGCGGTGCCGATCACATAGAGATGCGGGCCGCCCCATGTCGGGGTCTGGCAGGTGCCGTTGTAGTCGCCTGCTGCGGCGTGGATTGTGATCGCGTACTGGCTGGGGCTATAACCGAAGGCGATATCGACCGCGCGCTGCATGGTCCTAAGCGCATGCGCGGCATCGGCTGCGGTGCCGTCATTGGCGTCGTTGCCGATGTTTGCATCGACGTAAAGGTCTTTGTTCGCAGTCAGAGAGCCGGAAGGACCGGAAGGTGGCGCACTGGAAGTGCCGCCGTAACCGACGCCCTGCAGCTCGAATGCACCAGCCCCTGCACCGAGCGTCGAATTGTAGACCAAGTTTGCAATGCCGCCTGCAGACAGGTCGTTCGCCAACAGATCGGTATCGCCCTTGCGCCGGATCAGCTTCGCGCCCTGCGCGTTGACGTTGATGGTGGAAGGTCCGGTATTGTTGACCGAGACCTTGACGCGGATCACCAGACCGTCGCGGTAGGCTGGCGCGGGTGCCATGGTGACGTTGAGCGCGTTCACCGTGCCGGTGTCGGGAACGTAGTTGATGAAGCAGGACTGGATCGCCTTGGCGAGCTGCGCGAGGTCCGCATTATCGGGGTTGATCCCGGCATCCGCGATCATCGCCACGATCTCGCGCTGCGGATATTCAATCGACGCCGCTGGCGGGATCGAGCCCATCGTACCGGTCGATGGGTTGCCGTTGATGTACGGCGCGTTCGGGTCGCTGACGCCGTATGGTTGGTTGTACTTCATCGACGCGATTCCTCTCCAAGGCGGCCAATGCGGGCCGCCGAGTGTCAGACCAAAAAACGAAACGGGGATTTGAGTGGGTGCTTTAGGGCGTGCCGGCCATCGGATCGCCGGGATTGCCGAGGCCGGAATAGTCGAAGATGATTTCGGTGTGCGCTGGCTTCCAGCGGTTGAGCAGGCACTCCAGATCGGACGCGAGACCGATGCGCAGATGCGGATCGACGCCGGTCTGCCCCTTGGTGACGCGAAACCACGTCAGCGAGGCCTCATGCACATGCACGGTCCAATAGAAGCGGTTCTCTGGCGGGCCGAGGCCGTAGCACGGCCACTCGGACAGCTCGCCGAGCGCGACGCTCTCGCCGTTCGGATCGAGGATCGGATGGCCCCACTCGTCGTACATGGGATCGGAGCCGTCGCCGTAGACGCGATTATCCCCGCAGCGGTCGATGCCGACGACGAAGGTGCGATACTCGGTGATCGTGATCGAGTAACCGATCTGCGCCGCAACCGCGATGAAGAACTCCCGGCTCTGCGCGCCCTGCATTGTCATGCGCATGACCAGCGCGAGCTGGCGCTGGCCTATGGTCTGCGGCTCGGCATAGCAGGGATCGGGCAGGCCCCAGTTGCGCTCCCAGTCGGGCAGCAGCTCCACCGTGGAGCGCGGATCGCTCTCGATCTCCAAGAGATCGGCGGCGCGGCCATCCACGAATCCCCAGTAGTCGCACAGCCCGGTGATGCCCTGCACCAGCACGCTGCCGGGTGCGTGTTTCGGCCACGCCTGACCCTGCGGCAGCATCGACAGGAAGGCGTCGGTATAGTCCGAGCCTGACCTGCGAATGTGCCGATCAGACATCGCCGCGCTCCAAATAGGTCAACACGCGCCGGATCATCTCAGCTGTGTCCCCAAGTTTTCCCAGACCCATGTTGCAATCGCGGCAGATGTAGCCGCGAAACTTTCCTGTCTCGTGATCATGATCGAGACACAGCGGCATCTCTCGATGGCAGATTGCGCATTTGCTGTCAGTCGGAGGCGGCGGATAATCGGTGCACTCGGCCCAGCCGCGTTCTTTTGCCTGATACCGACGCCGCGCTGCTGCTCGAACTGCTCGCCGGTCTTTACGAGTTCGAATATTCCTTAACCAGCGCCGGATTCTGCTCCTTCCAACGAGCCGAGTTCGCCAGCCGTTTTTTCCGGTGCTTCCGATAGTATTTGCGGTCGTACTGACGCTGCTTCTGGACACGCTGCTTGCGAGGTGTGCTCACTGCTATTCGTAAAGAATCGTATCGAGCACCGCCATGTGCCCGAGCGACGGCATCACGTAATCCGCGGTGGTGACCAGATTGAACGACTGCACGCTCGGCGCGTTCATGATCGCGTAGGAGACCCACGCCGCAAAGATCGTCTGTCCCGGCGCCGCGATCTGGAACAGCATGGCCTGCAGGCTCGCCTCGATCTCGGCCTGCGCCTCGGTGGTGTCGGGCACGAGGTTGGCGATGGTGATGTCGATGAACTGCTTGATTGGCGCGAGCACGTAGCAATCCTTGACCGTGACAGGCCGCTTGGTGTCGATGTAGTCGGCCACGGTCTGCACATCTTCAGGGGTCGGCCAGCCGTCATCGGAAGCGCGCAGATCATCCATCAGGAAGCGCACCGTCATGGTGCCGATGCCCTGCTCGGGCGCGGCCCATGCCCGCGTCACGCCGGGGACCGCGAGCGCCCAGGCGACATAGTCGGCTGTCGAGCCGCCCATCGGCGGGTTCTGGATACGCTGCAGGATGCGGGCACGCAGCTGCGCATCGGTCTCGGTATCGGTGCCGCCAGTCAGATGGACCACGGTCACGGTGCTGGAGGCGCCGGGGATCGGCGGGTTGATCATCAGCCCCGACCCATCGGGCAGGTTGCCAAACGAGCCGGGATCGAGCGCGCGGATATTGCCGGTGACCGGCGCGGCAATCGACGTGGTGATGTCCGCCAGCGTCTCGAAAGTCACCACTTGGTTGGGAGAGTCCGAGCCGACCGGCATGCCGACGCCGCTCTGCAGCTGCGTGTTGGCCGGGATCACGGTGCCGTCGATGAGCCCGAAGAAGCTGGCGGTGCCGCTCGCCAGCGTGGCCATCTTGCGGCCCGTCGAGCCATCCGCGTTGACCAGCCAGATGTTGCCGTGCCGGTCCAGCCACTCGGTCTCGGCGGTGTCGGGCAGCAGCTGCAGCGACAGCCAGTCAACATATTGCAGCGTCAGATGGCAGAGCGCACCCTGATTGTCCGACAGCACGCGCAGCACACTGTTCGGCACACTGGCATCGGCTCCAGGCAGCGATGCATTCACGGCATCGCGCACCAGCGAGCGCACGTCTCGCAGCGTTGGCGTTGACCAAGGCATTCGATTTTCCTACGGACCCAAGCTGTCCCACAGCACTTGATATTCCAGCTCAATCGGCGGCAGCGGCCCGCGATAGATGCGCAGCAGCGCATCTATGCGCTGGGTGTCCACGCGCGTGGTCCAGATCGCAAAGCTGGAGCAGATTTTGTGATCAACGAACGGCTGGATCGCATCGCGAATGTAATTCTCGACCATCATCAAGGTCGAACCTTGCTGCGCCGATGCCGGGGCGATCTTCGACCGGCGCAGCAGCCACAGCTTCGATCCGATGGGCCAGCCGTTCCAGATCAGCTCGGCGTCGAGGTCGCCCCACCAGCCGCAGCGCTCGTTGCTGTCGGGATCAGGCAGCTCGTCCTGCGGGCCTGCCAGTGCGTTGGTGCCGAGCGCCACGCAGACCGCCGTCGCCAGCGCTTGCGTGTCATCCAGCGTGCCATTCGGCAGCAGCGACCAGTCGAGCGTGACGGAGTATTTCGGAAACTGGGTGTTCTGGACCAGCCGGATGTCGGGGACGCTGTAGGTCGGCATCGCCTAGCCGATCTTGCCCTTGGTGTTGACGCATGGCCCCGAGAGCGTCACCACAAAGTCAAACGATCCTTTGCCAGCTTCCGCGCCGAGATAGACGTTCTTGTCGGTGTTGCAGTGGACGTAGGTGTTGCCGTCATCGAGCGCCATGTGCGCGGTCACACCCGACATTCGGGTCTTGGCTTTGGTGACTTCAACGAACAGCGGCGACTTCTGGCCCTCCTGGTACAGCGCTTGCTGCCCGCGCTGTTGCTGGCCGCTCTGCTGCCCCGAGCTGCTGCCGTTGCCACTGCTGCCTGCATCGCGCAGTGCGGGCGCTGCGCCGCCGCCCGAGCCGCTCGATCCGCCACCCTGCTGCACCGTCGCGTTGCTCTCGCTGTCCTGCTGGACGAGCTGCATGCGCACGGTCTTGTCCTGCGGCGCGGTCCAGAATCCGCCGTCCTGCGTCATGTGGAATTGCTGCTTGTCGCCGCGACCGCGGAACATGGCGGTGTCGCCCTTCTGCAGCTTGTAGAGGCGATGCCGTCGATCATCCATGTTGCCGGTGACCGGCAATGATCGGTTGCTGCCCATGAAGCCGATGAAGGTCTCGGCGCAGGCCTGTACCTTTCCGTCCTGTCCCTTCTCGGCATCGAACACCACGCTGGTGAAGCCATAGTTTTGCGGCGCTTCGACCCCGCTGCGGGTCTCGTTCGCCATGAAGTTTCCGGCCATCTCCTGCATCAGCTTGCCGTCATCGACCTGATCGACGCAGCTTCGTGCGCCGCCGCCGCAGTAGCCACGCATGGATGAATTGAGCGGTGTGGCGCGATGCATGTCAGGCTCCCGACGTATCCAGATTGAGACTTCCGTTGAGCAGTCCGGGGATCACGAGATCGAGCAGGGTCTGGGTGCCGTTCTGGTTATCTTGCGTAAAAGTCGCGGTGCGAATCTTCAGCTGGTCGTTCAGCATCGCCATCGGCGATTTGACGAAGACCTCATCAAGCGGTTTCCATAGCGCGGTGCCGCCGCGCAGCCAGCCTTGCACCGTGACGTTGGCTTGTATCTCGGTGCCGTCGCTCCATTTTTTCTCAGTGTCGGCGCGCTTCTGCAGCTCTGGCTGCGTGACCGGCTGCTCGGACGGCGTGATCAGCTTGCTAAAGGGATACGGTACCTTGCCCTGCGCCGTGGCAGTCAGCTCGCTGGCGGCTGGGCCAGAGGTGTCGTCGCTCGCGGCCTGCTGCCCGTGCGCGTCGAGCTGCATATAGGTCTGCTCGTGCGAGATGGTGCACTGGCAGCTCTTGATGTTGACGCCTTCGATCAGGTCGGCGGTCTTTTGGTAGCTGTGATCACCGATCAGCAGAAAATTGCCCTGCTCGTCGGACCCCATGATGACGCCGCGAAACCGCGCGATGCGCTCGAGGAAGTCCCAGATCAGTTCGCCCTTCTCGTTCTGCATTTGCTTGAACGGAGTCAGGTCGAGCTGGCCGATCACCTTCAGGCCGACACCGTAGGGCGTGATCACTTCCTGCGCGATCTGCTGGATATGCTTGCCGTCGAAGTTGCCCGTCTTGGTATTGACGCTTGATTTGGCAGGCGCTGCGGTGTCGGTTTTTCCGATCAACATCACGCCGTGCTGGTGCGCGTCATAGGCGACCTGCCGCACCTCGATGATGCCGGTAACGGCGAGCTGGCCCCCCAGCGTGATGGTGCATCTGTCTCCCGGCTTGAACTGCAGCTTCGTCCACGACGGGAAGGTGTTCGCGACACCGAAGATCGGATCGCGCTCGGCGGCGGTGAAGCGGAAATACGCAAAGGGATCGTTCGCCCGCAGCTGCACCCAAACCGATTCCCAGTCATCGAACTGCTGGCCGTTGACCTCAAGGACGGCGATCTCTTGCGGTTTCGGCATTTGTCGATCAGGCCGACAGCGCTTTGCCGGTCGGGGGGCAGAACGCGGGATGCACGACCTTGTTCTCCTCTACCAGCTCGTCGCAGCGCGAGGCGTCGTCATAGAGTTTGTACGCGATCACCAGCGACGGCAGCGGCTCGAAGAACTGGAAGTTCAGCATGCGCGGCAGCGGGCGCGCGGTCGCGACCAGGTGGTTGACCATTGCACCGTTAAGCCGGATCAGCGCCTGAAACGTCGCTTGATCCATATCGTCAGCGGCGATCTCCTGCGCATCGAAAAACGGCTGGTACATCTGCTGCCTGATCGCATCTACGTCCTGACGGCTGACGAACGTCATGCCCGCAATGATGCGCGCTTCGGTGGCGAGGCAAAGCCGGATGCCTGCGTTCTGTACCAACATGCCGCCGAGCGTCGTCGGCGCTTCCTGTTCGAGCATGACGCGCACCACGTCGATCTGTTGCAGTGTCGCGCCAGCCTGCCGCGCCAGAGTGAAGCACTGACCGAGCGGTAGCCCCAGCGCGTCATCGATGCACAGCTTGAACGCATTGGCGCGGGTGTCGCTAATGGCGGTGCGCGCATCCGAGCCGGCGCGGCCCTTCGCTGGCACCGTCCCGATCAGGTTAGCGAGCATCCGATCCACAATCGGAGCGGCTTCGGTGGCGTCGGCGCGTTTCATGTGCTGATCACCGCACTGGATGGCGGCGTGAGCGACTGCTGCACCTGACCCTCGACACCTGCCGCGCTGTCGGAAACGGCGGTCGCTGTCGCAACGCCCGGTGCCGCGAGCGACGGGTCGAGGCCATATTCTTGAAAGGTCATGTCGATGGTGCAGTAACCGCCGAACCGCTCCTCCTCGTTGACCCGGTAGCGCGGACAGATGACCTGCTGCGCTGGCTGCGTCGGCAATTGCAATGTGCCGGGGCCTTCGGCCTCAAGCTGTGCGACCAGCGCATCTCGCACGATGGTGTAGTCGAGCGTCCGCAAGCCGTCGCCAGTGTCGAATGGAAACACGATGCAATAGGCGCGCACGGTGAACTCACGCGCAGCGCGGCCCATGTCCTCGGCATAGGGATAATCTTTTTTCGGAAACTGATGCTCGACAATCCTGCGCCCGCTCTCGCGCGCATTGCTCTCGCAGTGGAAGCGCGCCCCGTTGAAGGCGGCTGGCATCATCCTCGCGCGCCACACCGCTGGCAGATCGAAGATGTTGGTCATTGCGTCGGCCCCCATCTCGGTGGCCCGCGCTGCGCGGCGGCCATCTGCGTCTGACGATAGGTCTCGATGGTGCTGAACAGGCCGCTGGCTTCGGCACCGACGTTGGTGCCCTTCGGCGCGTTGACATCGACCCTGATCTTGGCGTTGCCCTCGACCTTGGTCGCCCCGTTCTGATCGGCGTCTAGGCTTCGCCGCGCGTGCGCCAGCAGCGCTTCCTCGGTCAGGTTGCCGCGCTGTGGCCATCCCGGCGTCCGAGGCGGTTGGGCCGCAACATCAGCAGCGGACTTCGCCACTTGGGCCTGCTGTTCCAAGCGCCATCGCCGCGACGCCGCGACACCCTTGAAGCCGCCCCAGTCGCCGAACCGTTCGCCGTGGACATCGGGGACGGCTTGACCGCCTGCCTCGAAGTTCGGATCGCCCCTGCTGCCCTGATCGGTAGCGCCCCGAACAAGATTTCCGCCAGCCAAACCCGCGTCGATCTGCCTATAGCGTTCGGCCAGCGTCTTGGCCGACATGCTCCGCATCGTTGGCTCGATCAGTCCATGCCGCACTGGGCCATAGAAACTCCTCGCCCCACCACCAAGGATGCTCGCCATCGAGCGGCCTGTCATCGCGGCGCGGTTCATCGCGCTCTCGGCAACTTGTTTTCCTGCGGTCGGGTTCTCTTTTTCGATGATGGCAGCGAACCGCCGCTTCAGTTCGGGGTCGTCGTCCATCTCCTTCTTGAGCCGCGCCCGCTGCGAAGCGAGGAAGGCATTGCCGCTCAGGCTGGCGTCGCCGCCGCCTGGCGGCCCTGCAGGCGTTTCGCCTGCGCCAGCTCCAGCGCCTGCGCCGACATGACTGCCGTTCGGAGCGCCGCCGCCGTAGGTCGTGCCGAGATCGCGATATCCGCCGCCGCCGAATCCGCGCGGCGTCGTGCCGCGACCGCCGAAGCCACCACCGCCGAAGCCGCCGCCAGTCGTGTACGCGGCATTCATGATTCCGCCGCCGCCGGCACCAGCACCGCCCTGCATGCTGGCCAGCTGGACGTTGGTCTGCAACTGAATCAGCTCGCTCAGTTTCTTGGTCTGCTCAGTGTTCTCTTCGAGGCTTTTCTTTTGCTCATCCAGCTTCTGCGGCAGCGCGTCCCAGCGCTCCTTGAACGTCCCCGGTGTCCGTCCGGTCGCCTTTCCATATTCGTCCTGCAGCTGCTTGAAGCGCTCGCCGTAGGCGAACGGGTTAAATCGCTGTAGCCCTTTTGGCTGTGCCGATGGATGCTCTTCGCTCCTCTTGTTTTCTGCTTCGATTGCCGACTGAACTGCCGTCAGCGCTTGGCTGAATCTCTCCAGCGACTTGACCAGCAGGCTGTCCTTGGAGAACAGCGGGTCTTTTATAAGTTCGATGATGTGTTCCCATTGCCCTCCGATTTTGCCGAGCAGGTTTGAATACGCCGTGGCGTTTTCGAAGCGCTGTTTGTCGGCGGCCAGTTCCTCGGCGGTACGGTTTTTCAGCACGCCAGCACGGGACAGCTCAGTATCGTAGCCGAACTTGAGCATGCCTTGACGAGCCTCGTCGGCGGCCCGCTCCTCACTCTCGCCGCGCTTCAAGGCATTCTGGCGAATGTTCTCAAACATCTGCCGCGCGATGTTCAGCTTGTCCTCGATGGTCACGGCCCTGTTGAGCGCGTCAATCCTCGCGTTCATGTCCGCCCGGGCGCGAGGATCGGTGGCGGTCTGCTGCAGGATGCCCAACCTGACTCGGGGATCACGCTGCAGCTCGGCCATTCGCGCTGCGAATTTAGTGAGGCTCGCTTCTGACTGCTCCGCTGAAACGCCGAACACCTTCAACTGCTCGGAGATGTTTTTGATCGCGCCCGGATCGATGCCGATGTCTTTTCCGAGCTGCCCGAGGCCGCGCAGCTTGTCGGTATACTCGCCAAGGTCTTTGATCTGCTTCGCCATCTCGTAACCGAACGCCGCGAGGCCAGCCACGCCGCCGATGAAGCCGAGCCGCAGCATGCCGAGACTCTTGAACGCCTCGCCGAAGCTGCCGGTCATCTTCATGACGGTTTCGGTGAGCGCCTTGGTCCCTTCGTTCAGTTTTTCGACGTGCTTGTTGCCGCCTGCGCCGCCGCCTCCGAGTTCCTTGATCTGCGCCTGCAGCTTTTCCAGCCCAGCCGATGCGTTGTCGGCCAGCGTGACGGTTAAGCGCAGCTCTTCCTGTTCAGTGGCCATTATTCGTCATCGCTTTGTGCTGCTTTTTCCGCCTGCCGACATTCCCATGTCCGCAGCACATGCAGCCCGACCTCGCGTATCGTCATCGACAAAAATACTTCCGGGCTGACGTGATACCAGCGCGCCAGTCGATAGCAGTCGATGATGATGTCCTGCTCGCTGCCTACCAGACCGCTGGATCGGGAAGAAAAAAACGGGTTAACTTATAGGCGGCGGTGTTCCAGTCGCGCGGGTGCATCTCCTCGATGAACGGCGGCAGGATGCCCGTCAGTGCGGCGATCATGTACGTCATCTTGCGCTCGTCGTGGACGATGTCGCCGTCTTTGTTGAAGCGCACCGGATTGCCATAGCGGTTGATGTCGCCGGCGCGCGGCTCGCGCAGCGACAACTCCTTGATTTCCTCGCCGCGATTGTTGCGGATCGGTTTTTTCAGCACGACGATGATCGGCCATTCGTCGTCCTGTTCGAGCGGCGGCAGCTCTGCCGGTGACGGCTCGATCTCGGGCGGCGGGGCCGCGCGCTTGGTGCCTGCAGGCGCTGCCGGTGCCGGTTGTTCGTGCTCCAGCGTCGGCTTGCTGTCGTCAATGAAGCCTTGGCGTTTCGGATTGACGTTCACAGGCTCATCTCCTCACAGGTCAGGCCTTCCCAACGCACGCGGACCTGACCGTCTCGGGTGTTGTTCTCAAAGCCGCCCTTGCAGGTCGCGCTGGTCAGCACGTACTGCATATTGTTGGCGAGCTGTGCGACCACCGTGACATCGGTTTCGGTCAGCAACGTCTCCAGCGAAAGGCCGGGGACTGTTGAAAGGTCGCCTTCGATGTAGGGCACGCGCGGCAGCTCCTGATAGCCATGCACGCCGTCCTGTCCTGCGATCATGGTGCGCTCGACAGGCGACGGGCTTACGGTGAAGTTGCCGCGCAGCGCCATTTGATCGCCGTCCACGGTCAGGAAGGCGATGCCCGCAATTCTCTGGGCCATTGATCACTCCTGTTTTTGCTGATGGTGTGGTGGGAGGGTTACGCGCCCGAGGCCGCGTTGAACGGCGGCTGCGCCTGTCCGATGATCTGGGTGTCAATGCCCCGGTCGTATTGCAGCCTGAACTGCGCCAGCACCGCGAAGATGCGCAGCTGGTTGATCAGGTCAGGCGGGTACAGCACGTTGCAGCGGTCGGGATCGTTGGGGTCGCGCTCGACAATCAGATGCTGCTTGAACGCCGCGAGGTTCTCGACCAGCCCGTTGTACATATCCTGCTGATATTCCGAGACCAGCTCGGCCTTGATGATGCCGGGAGTGACGATGGCCTGACCGGGACCGAACTTGGTGCCGTCATCCGCCAGCTTGTGGCGCGGGAATTTTGAGGTGATGGCAGCTTTCTGATTGCGCAGCAGCTTGGCCAAGGTCGCCAGCGTCGTCACCAGCTCATAGGCATCATCGGGCTGGCCGTAGATGTTGACCTGATAGGTGGTCTGCTCCCGCGCGATCATTGGCTGGTTGTCGCCGCCGATCTTCTGGATTGCCAGCCCGTTCGAGGCCAGCGAGTTCAGCTCCACGAAGTCGAAGCGCTGATGGATCGGCGCGGCCTTGATCTGGTTCAGCGTCAGCGCCTGCAGCGGTCGCGCCGGATCGTTGATCAGGGCGCGCTGCGCCTTCGCGGTATAGGCCGCCACCCACTCGAAGGACGGGGACGGGCTCGCCACCTCGAACGCCATGATCAACTCGACGCCGCTGTTGTACTGGTCACCGAACAGCAACAGGTCGGCGTAGGTGCCGCGCTTGGCCGAGAAGACATGACCGAACAGCTCACGCTGCCAGCCCCAGCGGCCCTGATCGGTGAAGCCGAACTCCTGATCCCACGCGAACAGCGAGTCGCTGTCGGTGTACGGCATTGCGACGTACTCGAACGGCTCCTCGCCCATGTTGAGGATCGCGTTGGTGAAGTCGGGCGTGCCGACGCCGCCCGTCAGGAATCCGCTGGCGGGCAGCGTGATGCCGAGGCCGACCGGCGTCTGCTCGCCGCCCCGGCTCCCGTAGTAGTTCAGCGACACATTGATGTCGTTGGCGCTGACGCTCTTGAAGGTCGAAGTCAGGTCCACGTCCGAACCGCCGACCGCGCTGACCGTTGCGGTCACGGGCAGCGTCACATCGGCGTTGATCGCGGCGGCGATGGCGGTGGCGATGGTTGCCGTCGTGTCGGTGGTCGAGATGTTGACCGGCACATGGTCGCCCGCGATGTAGAGATGGATGGTGCCAGCCGCTGTCGGCACCGCCGTGATGCCGATGGTGCCGGCTGCAGCCGCAGCGCCGGTCGGCTCGTCCACCGGCAGGCCCCATACTTCGTTGGCGAAGTTGTTGGCAAAGAACGCCTTGAACATCCGTGCCAGCTCGGAGCCCTCGCCGAACGCCTGATCCGCCTGCGCCTGGCTGCCGATGGGAATCGGGATGTCGGCTGGTTGCTCGCCTGCGGCGATCTTCACGCCGACCAGCAGCGCCCGCAGGTTGATCGTCGGCAGGCCCGCCATTGACGGGTCGACTTCGACCCAGTAGAGCGGCACCTTGATGTTGGCAGGAATGTTCGCAAAGCTGATCGGCATCGATGCCTCCTCTCAAAATGAAAACGCCGCCCGGTCAGGCGGCGTTGCTCGTTTCCTTCTCGTGATGTTTCGGGCGCGGCCCCTCATCGTGTTTTGCCTTCCGCGCGTCGGCCTCGCGGATCACCGAGCCATCGGCGAGCCTGCGCTTGGTGAAGCGGTCATCCGGCCACTCCGCGCCGCCGCTCGCCGGAAAGGCGCTGCCGTGCGGATGCTTCAGCACGGTGCGATACTCTTCCTTGGCGGGCATGACCCGGACGCCCTTGGGTGCCGCGTCGGCCAGTTGCTGCACGCGCTCGCGCTGGCGCTTTCCGCGCAGCGCCGCCTTGCTGGTCACTCTCATCGTCGTGGCTCCCTTACCATTGCCTTGCGAAGTTCGTTGAAGAGGTGCCGGACATGCACCTGCTGGCGATTGTCCATCGCGGCCTGGGTGTCGCCGGGTTTGACGCCAGTGACGACATCGATCATGTCGAGATCGTCGGTGATGATCGGCGGCCACATGGTGCGATAGAAAACCGACACGTCGTATTGCATCTCGACTATCGGCGTTTCGTTGGCGAGGTTCGTGGCCCCGTACACGGGACGCCGCGCGCCGCGCGTGATGCTTTCGATGATGGTGTTATCCGGCAGGCTGCTCACCAGCACATTCATGATTTGCTGATCGGGCCAGATTGTATTCATGACGCGCCAGATCGCGGCGTCGGCGCTCTGCTCGGCGACGACCTGATCGTTGTTCGCCACCATCGCCGAGAAGCCGATGCGCAGCGTGTGGCTGAAGCGGACATCGCCCGCGTTGGCATCGCCATCCGGCAGCATGGTCTCGTCGATGACGTAGACGCCGAGATAGGGCAGCAGCTGCGACTGCACCGCCAGCATCTTGGTCTTGCGGCAGGTATAGTCGGCGAAAAATGGATCTGAACTCACGGCATCGAAGAACGCATCGCGGATCACCAGCGAATAGGACTGCGTGTCGGTGATGCCCATCAATCAAATGTTTCGTACTTGCGGATCGTCAGCATGGTCTGGCCGCCGCCATCGCTGGCCGCATTGATGATCTGATATTCGCCCTTCGGCACGTTGTTGCAGTCCAGCGGGATGGTGACGTGATCATTCTGCTGCGGCAGCACACCGAACTCGGTCTCGCGGATATCGAGGATGGTGCGCTGATCTGCATAGAGCGAGCCGTCGATCCCGGCGACATCGATGCTGTAGGTGTTGAGGATGCCGCGCCCCGGATAGGCCGGTTGTCCAGGCTGCGAGGCCAGCGGCGTGAACGTCACCGGCACAGCCCAGAAGTCGAAGGTCGGGCTCTGCAACAGGACGTCGAGGTTCACGGCCATTTCATCGCCTCCGTCGTCAGCGCAGTCATGCGGTCCTGCAGCTTCTGCAGCAGCTCATCGCGCAGGATCGGTCGCGTGGATCGCAGCAGGGCGTGCTGCTTCGGCATAACGCGGGCTGGACTATGCTGCTTCGGTCCCTGACGAGGCCGGTGGGTGTCTTTGGAAGGCAGACGCGAACGCGGCCAAATCTCGGTGCTGGCGGCTGTCTCGTTCCCGCTGGTGTCCACCTTCAGATTCGGAAATGTGCGATGCATGTCGTCGCGCTGCCAGTCCACCAACTGCTGGGGCACAGCCTGCTGCAGCTCCTCGATCTGTTTGCCGAAGGTGTCGAACTTCTTCAGCAGCTGATCGAGGCCGTCGATCTTCACCTCAAACATAAAAGCGCATGTACTTGTAGAGCAGCGCATTGACGGTGTCGGAAGCGCCCGCGATAGGCCCTGTGCCTTTCGTGCCGGTCATTTGTTGCATGTCGAAGAACTGCACCCGGCTTTCGCGGTGCGAGATCGAGCGGATGCCGCTGGTGGCATTGAGCCGCATCTGGAGGCGCGCGGCCTGGATCAAAACGCCGACCGCCGCCTTCAGCGCGTCAGGCGCGTCATCAGGCAGCTTATAGCCGCCGCTGTAGGTCACGGTGACCGGCTCGGACCAAGCGCCGTCGATGCGCAGCTTGCCGGATTTGTTTTCAACTTCGTAGAGCGAGGGATCGATGAGGCTGCCCCGAGGCGACTCCACCGAGACGATGTCTGTATCGACAACCGGGTAATGCGTCAGGAACAGCCGGGGACAATCGAACGGCATGCTGTCGCCGCGCCACGTCTCCTGCACCTCCTCATAGGCGAAGACGCGGTTGCACATGGTCGCGACCACATCGGAATACTGGTCGATCCACATATTGAGCTGCTCGTCTTCGCTGGTGTCGCTCTCGGACAGGCCGAGCATGTCCTTGACTTCTTCCAACGTCACCAGCGCGTAGCTGTCGGCAGGCGTCAGCACTTTCACCCAGATGTCAGCCATCAGTGCGCCTCGGTGTGGAATTGCTCGAACAGGGGCCGCAGCTGCAGTGGCTCGACATTGCTGTTGTCCGACATGATCGGCGTGGCTGCATAAGCCTCGCGGTCGATCTTCCAGCCGAGAATGGTCGGCGCGGGTTCTCCCGCTGGACCGCGCTCGCCGCGCAAACCGGCTTCGCCGCGCGGACCCAGCGGCCCCGGCCTGCCGGGTTTGCCCGCGCTTGCGATCAGCTGCCAGCCTTCGCCTGGACACGGCCCCGGATCATCGGTGCGCGCGATGAAGCTGGAGCCGCCCAGCGCCACGATGTTGAGGTACGAATAGCTCTCGCCCTCGCGATAGGTGCCGCTGATCACCGGCATGGGAGCATCGCGGCCCTTGGCGGCGATGCAGGCCCAGTCCTCATGCGGCGGCGGGCGTGCTGTATCGCAGCGCGCCTGATAGGTGCTGCCCATGTGGAGGACGACATCGCCGTCGTAATGGACAGAACCGTCAACGAATGCACGCGCAGCGCTCAGCCGCCCCGGCGTGCCCTCCTTACCGTTTTCGCCACGGTCACCCTGCGCACCCTTTTCACCGGGGACACCTTGATCGCCGCGCGGGCCTTGCTCGCCCTGCTCACCTTTTTCGCCTTGCGGGCCTGCTTCGCCTTTTTCGCCTTTTTCGCCATGATCTCCTCGTTCACCTTGTTCGCCCCGCTCGCCCTGCAATCCCTGTTCGCCGCGCTCTCCGCGCTCGCCAATTTCTCCGCGATCACCTTTGGCACCATCAGCACCACGAAGTCCGTCCGCTCCGCGTTCACCAGCAGCACCGGCAGGTCCGTGTTCGCCGGGGACGCCTTGCAGCCCGCGTTCGCCCGGCTCGCCGCGCTCGCCTTGTGGCCCTGCCTCACCGCGCTCGCCTGCAGCTCCAGCGGGGCCTCGTTCGCCGCGATCACCGGCAAGTCCGTGTTCGCCGGGGACGCCTTGCAGCCCGCGTTCGCCCGGCTCGCCGCGCTCGCCTTGTGGCCCTGCCTCACCGCGCTCGCCTGCAGCTCCAGCGGGGCCTCGTTCGCCGCGATCACCGGCAGGTCCCTGATCTCCGGGTCGTCCATCTGCACCATCCTTGCCGTCGATGCCGTCCCTCACCAGCCGAGACAGCCAATCCATCGAAAGCTGTTCGGCGATGTGCCGCAGGGCCTCGCCGCGCAGCCGCATTACTTCAGCTTCCAGCCTTGCAGTGATGGCTGCGGCCTGCGCCTCGATCAGCTCGCGCTGGCGCTGCCATTGCCGCCGCTCGGTGTCGAGCGCCTCGCCGAGCGCCTCGCGCCATGCCTCAAGCAGTAGTTCTTCGGCGTCCGATCCGGTCGGCGCTGGCAAATAGGTTTCGGACCTCTCGTGCGATGTCATCGCGATTGCCTTTCTTGGCAGGCGGCGGCGGCGCTTGACCGGCAGGCGGCGCGGCAGGCGGCGCGTTCGGACCAGGCGCTGCGGGAATCTTGCCCGCCGCACTCAACGGCACGACTTGCTGCTGCACGCGCGGCTCGTCGCCGAACTCGACCTTGTCGAGGCCCTCGCTTTGACGGGCCTCATTGGGCGCGTAGATGCCGCCCTGAACGCCGCGCGCCAGTGCCTCGACCCGATCCTTCATCGCCGAGCGCAGCAGCGCGGCGGTGTCGAACTCGCAATATTCGTCGGGCTGGCCCTTCAGCATGAACAAAAGGCCGATGGCTTCCTCGATGTGGTTGAGCGCAAAGCCGAGACCCGAGGCGATCCAGCTTTGCATCAGCAGCTCGGTCGAGGAGTAGGTCGTACCGCCGATACCGAAAATCTGCAGCGGGATGCGGAAGGCGAGCGCGATATGCTCGTTCGACAATTTCATCACCTCGGCGGTGGCAGCATCCTTGCCGCCCGTCGCCCAAGGCTGCACCTTCAGGCCTGCGGTGAGAATCGGCGTGCCGCCCTGATGCAGGCCCTTGGCCTGTTCATTCCAGCGGTCACGCAGCGCCTGCACCTGATCCTTGTCGAGCGTCAGATCGGTCGAAAGCACCGCCGATGGCCGCGCCTCGTTCAGGTAGAATTTCAGCTGCTGCTGCGCGATGGCCGAATTGACGCCGATGTCGGCATAGGCCGCGACGACCGGCGACTCGCCGACCAGCGGTGTCGGGAAACGATGCCGAACGGTATGAAGCCGGATGTGCAGGACATCGCGCCGCGGGACGATCAGCGCTTCGCCACCGAGCCGCTTCTCGATCACTTGGTTGCCGTAGAGCTGATAGAAAATATCTCCAGTGGCCGCGAGCCGTGGATAGGACAGCAGCGGGTCCATCAGATGCAGCTCATCGATCTCAAACCGATCATTGCGCAGCGCCAGCGCGTAGGCATTGCCCTCCAGGTAGAGCGAGCGCGTTGCGTTCAGCATGAAGTCGCTGATCGACTGGTAGTCGTTCGGATGTCTGAGGATGCGGGAGAGGGCCGAGTTCTTGACCCGCTCTCGCCCGCCTTTATTGTTCAGCCGCCAGTGATCTCCGGGGCACATCGCCACCGTCTGCGCATAGGCCGAGACGCAGGCCTCGACCATTGCCGACTGTGACGATGGTCCGAAAACACTGTAGCCGTTCTGCCACCAGTTCATGCTGTCGCCGACATCGGCGGGCAACCAGCCGCCGCTTACGGGAAGAAACCATGGTCCCGTTCGCGGCTCGCCCTCCGCTCTGAGTTCAAGCGGATAGGCTCGGCCTGCCTTGACGCGATAGCGCGGCTTGGTGGCGGTCTCGTTCATGAAGACTGCGACGGCGATGCAGCCCGCGTCGAATAGCTGCTACGCGAGGACGTTGACGGCTGCGATTGCCGAGTGCTGGCTGGCCCCGCTGCGGGCGGCGCGTTCGGATCAGGCCCCGATCCGTCGTCCGCGTGCTCGGTGACGTGCTCGCCCGATGCGGTCAGATCGTTTTCCATCTGCGTCGGCGTCGGCTTCACCCCGCCGAGCGCGTCACGTTGCTCGGCCTGCTTCTTCTCGCGGGCCGAGGCCTCGTCGGCGAGGCGCTTTTTGGTCGCCTCGCTCTGCTCGTTTCTGTGGTCTGTCATGTGATCCTCCTGTTGAGTGACGCGCCGTTACCAAGTGACACCAGCGGTCCACGCGACAACGCCCGCGCGCCGCACGGTCCAGTTGATCGGCAGGATCAGCCGCAGCGCGAGGCTGTCGGTCTGCCACATCGACTTGACCGGAGCGGCCACGACGTTCGGGGTGCCAGCCGTGCCGATGTCGGCGGGCGCGGTGTCATCGAAGTGCAGCGTGGCCTGATCGCTGATCTCGAACCGCGGCGCATCGCCGCCAACCGCGACGAAGTCCGCCGCATCGATGGCGACCACCGTGCCGAGCGGCACCGTGCCCGAGTCGATGATCGGCCAGCCGCCCAGCCTGCCTTGGCTGATCTCTTCGCGGAACGGGAAGACGCCCGCTCCCGGTGCCATCACCAAGCCTGCGCTGTTGACCTGCTGCGGGTTCATCAGCCAAGCCGGTGCACGCACGTTGCCCTTGGTGCCAGTCAGCAATGCACCAGAGAGCTGCTTGATGTCGCCGGTCAGCGCGTTGAAGCCACCGCCAGCGGTCGGCGGCAGCGAGGCGACGCCGTTCAGGATGCCTGCAGGCCGCACCACGGTCGCAGGGTTGGTGTCGAGCAGCACGCTGTCGAGCGAGATCGCGGTGTCTTCCTGCACCGCATTGCGCAGCAGCCCTTCAATGGCGGGGATGCTGTGCTCATCGATCTCGCGGGTCCAGGTGGTGATGACCGCCATCTTCTTCGGCGTCAGGGTCTGCGAAGTGAACAGGCCTTGACGAACGGGGATCGGCAGACCTTCGCCGACGAACGAGCCAGCGATGGTCGGCGTCGTTGCGCGGGTCGGAATGATGATCTTGCCGTTGCGACCGAACGACAGCGACAGGCCGAGGCCAGAGAGCCTCGGGAACACCGATTTCGGGTACAGCGTGGCCATGAAGTCGGTCACGATCTGCTGCACGAGCTCCGCTGCCCATCCGGTGACGTTAGACATGGCTGGCGCGGTGGCGGCGCGAACCGCCCATTCGATCACCGTCTTGGTGGCTTCCTCCTCGCCGTAGATTTCACGCATCGTCTGCATGATCGGCTGGCGCAGCTTGTGCGCCATCAGCTGCACGACGCCGGTTCGCACCAGCAGGTCCATCGGCGTGATCTTTTTCGAGGGCATGCCGAAGGGCCGACCGGCGGTGGTGAATTGCCGCTCTACCGCCTGGGCGGCGCTGCCGCCGCCGTTCTGATGCGTCGAGACGACAAGCGAGCGATTGCCGCTGTCGTCGGAGGTTGCGCCGAGATTGCGCTCGGCATCGCGCAACGCCAGCAGCCCGCGCTCTTCCTGCGCAATTTTCTGGTTCAGGTCGTTGGCGGTCTGCAGCTGATCGTCGCTGACATTGGTGTCATCGACCTTGTCGTAGTGTTCCTTGAGCTGATCGCGCAGCGCATTGAGCCGCTGCTCGGCAGCAGTGATCCTTTGAGCAAACGACATCGTCGTGCCCTTTCGTAACTGCGATGATGTTTCGGCTTGCCCGCCGGTGATCCCGCGCCGCGCGATCCAGTCCCCTTTGCCTTTCCCGGCGAAGACCAGATCGAGAGTTGCGGGTGAAATTTTCAGAGACTTTGCGACCGCGAGTGCGTTCGGATTCGCGGGCACCGAGACGAGGCTGCATTCGACCAGCTCGCTCTTGGTGAAGAACACGCCGAAGTCGGTCTCCGCGCGTGGCTTGCTTTCCTTGGGCCGGAAGCCGACCGACACCGCTCGCAGGATGTCGGCGTCGACCAGCCGCCTGATCTCATCGATGCGCTCGGAGGTGCCTTCCGGTGCCAGCTCCAGATGGCCGCGCAGCTGCTTGTCCACGACGCGCAGGTTTGCCCATTTGCCGACCGGGAAGCTGCTCTGGTGACCGAACAGCGCGATGGGGTTTTTCTTGAAATTGGCAAGGTCCCAGCCGTCCGACATGATGATGTCGTCCATGCGATCCGGCGTCTCGTCGGACAGCACGAACTCCAGCCCGTTGACCTTGGCGGCATGCGTGCGGTGCCGGATGCCTTCGGCGGCGCGCTCGTCCCAGATGATCTGACAGACATCCTCGTCGCCGATCTCGTCGGAGCAGCGATCCATGAAGTCCTCATAGGACTCGTCATCATCGGGCTCGATGTCCTGGCGCGTGATGTCCGCGTTCTTCAGCTTCACGAGCATGGCTGCTCCTCCCGCAGGGTGCAGGGTGGGTTGGTATCGATGGTTTCGGTGATCAGGGTTCGAGGTGGCGCTCGATCTCGGCGAGCCGCTGCTCGATACGGTCCAGCCGGCGCGACAGCTCACGCGCGCCGGTCTCGGTAAAATGCACTTCGTTCCAGTGGCCGCGCCCGTCGCATGCATACAGCCCGATGGCGGGCACGGTGATCTGGCGGCTGGTGCAGCAGAGCAGCTGCAGCTTCGCGGAATGTTCGAGCGTGATCCCCGGCTCGAACATCACCCGCTTGATGATCGGCGGGCCTTCGCCGAAGGAGGCGATGCTGCCTCTGCCGGTGATATGGACGAGGTTGCTATCGACGCTGTCATCGGGCGGCGCGATCTCGACGGTGCGAGCGCACGCCAGCGCGACAGCTGGCGCTTCACCATGCGCGCAGCGCCATTGCAGAATTGGCAAGCCATCACTCTTTGCGTTTGCTCGATGATGCCGCTGCTGGCGCATCGGCGGTCTCGATGGCGATGGCGAATTTGCAGTCCTCTCGCTGCTCCACCGGATGATCGCGCGAGCCTGACCTGAATTTGAGGAAGTTGATCGACTGCGCCCATACGTCGTGGATGACGATGCCGGTGCTCGGGCGAGCGACAACGGTGATCTCCTCGCCCTTGCTGGTGAACAGGTCGTTGTAGAAAACGCCATCGGTGGAGACCTGAAACGTCAGGTTCGCTGGCGTGAACTCTTGCGGAACAGTGATGCGAACGATGTCACCGGACGAGCAGTCGATCCCGTCCGACAGCGACTCGCCAGCGGCGATGGTTGGGCCGTCCAGAATAGCGAGCGGCATTTTTGCGATCTCCTCTTTCAGCGATGCCTGTTGGCGGGGTGTCTCGGATCGGTCGGCCAGCCATCGTCATCGACCATGATGTCGTGGCCGCGCGCTTCCATCTGCTGCTTGCGTGAGTTGTGGCAGCTGGCGCACAGGCTCTGCAGCGCGCCCAGGCAGAATAGATTCCAGTCGCCCTTGTGCGGCTCGACGTGATCGACATGGTTGGCGCGGGTGACGATGCCGTCGTCGGCGCAGAACTTGCACAGCGGATGCGCGAGCAGCTGCAGCTTGCGGCGGCGCTGCCAGAACGCCGTGCCGTAGAAATGGCCCCATGCCTCGCGCATCATCCGATCAGCGCCTCGATGTCGACGGGTTTGACGGTGCGATCCCGCGAGCGCAGGCCGAGCAGCATGGACAGAGCGACCGCGCCGTCGATGCGGAAACGCGCCTTGTCCTTGTCCAGCTTGCGGTTGCCCGCTGGGTCCATGGTCGCGACCGCGTTCGCCATGTTCCAGTTCAGCACCGGATTGTTCGGGTGGATCAGCTGGCGCTCGATCACCGCCAGCTCCAGCGCATCGATGGCTGGCCCCATATCCTTGTAGCCTTGGCCCCACGGCACCAGCCGCAGGCCGTCGCCGCCCTTGTCGCCTTCCTTATCCTCGTAAGCCTGCAGGCCGATGCGGTCGAACTCGCGCAGGATGTCGTTGATGCGCCAGCGGTCGTAGGCCATGCCCTTGACCTTGTAGCGCTGCGTCATCTCGGCGATGAACAGCGCCACCGCTTCAGGGTTGATCGATTTGCCGGGGCTGAGTCTAAGGTGGCCAGCCTCGGCCCACTCGCGATAGCGATGCGATCCCGAGCCGAAGTCGCGGCTGGCATGCTCGGTGAGATAATCGCGCGGCTTCCAGAAATGCGGCTCGATGCGGCAGGGATCGGCGACCGAGCCGATCAGCAGCGCGGTAAGATCGGCCACGCTCGACAGGTCCAGCGCCAGATAGACTTCGTCGCCCTGCTGCAGTGACGCTTCCCCGGCGCAGGCCATCCACTCGGCTCTTGAGATCAGCGAGGAAACCGGCGAGACGCGCTGGTTCAGAAACAGGTTGCGGACCTTCGGCTCCTCGGCGGGCATCCTGATCGCCTTGCGGATCGAGGTGGCGAGGTCCTCGTAGTCGCGGAACTTGCCAAGCGCGGGATTCGCCTTGTGCCATTGCGTTTCGTTGGCCAGCTCGCTGTCCTCGTCGGCGGCATAGAGGTGGCAGACGATGGCGGGATCGATGCCGGAAAGCCCATCGTCGATCAGCTTCGACATGATGTGCTCCGGATCGTTGCTCTGCGTCGAGATCACGATAAAGAGCGGCTCGTCCCGCGCGCCGAACGAGGTATCGAGCACGTCGTAGAGATCGCGGTTCTTCGCCTGCGCCAGCTCGTCGTAGACCACGAGGCTCGGCAAATAGCCGTGCTTGGTGCCTGCCTCGGCGCTGATCGCGCGATAGACCGAGCCGGTGCGCCGCGCGATCATGGTCTTGGTCGAGGGCACCAGCTCGATCATTTCCATCAGCTCGGGGTCCAGCTCAACCATCTGGCGCGCGAACTTGTAGACGATGGCGGCCTGGTCGCGATCATTGGCGGCGGAATATATTTCGCCGTGGACGATGGCCTCGGGGCCGACCAGATGCGCAAGCACGATGGCGGCGATCAGCGCGGTCTTGCCGTTCTTGCGCGCCATCGAAAGGATCGCGCGCCGCACGGCACGGCGCGGGCCGAGATGCGGTTCATAGATTGCGCGAATGAACAGCTTCTGGAACGGCTCCAGCTTGAACGGCTTACCCATCCCGCGCCCGCTGGGCACGGTCAGTTTCTCGATGAATTTTATGACGGCTGTGGCTCGACGCCTGCCTTCGGAAGTGCGTCTAACCGGCGATGAGTCCGGCAAACTTGCTCTGCGAATTGTCGCCGTGGATGCCCGAGCTGATGCGGCTGCGCGCGGCAGGCGTGAGACCGAACTCGGCGGCGTAGCGCACCACGTCGCCCGCGTGCTTGCGCACGATGGAGACCAGCGGATTTATCGCCGCATCGCCGTACTTGGTCTTGATGATCATGCCGTTCATGATCGGATCGTTGGCCTGCATCTTCGCCAGCGACTCGGCGGCCATGCGCCATTGCCCGAAGGCGTGGCAATAGCAGGCGAGCGCGGGAATATCGACTTTGGTCAGGAGGCCCAGCCGATGCAGCTCGGTGCCGGTGATCCACCACTCATCCGCGGCATAGCCGGTGATGAAGGGCGGCGGCTCGGGCACGTCGGGCAGCTGCTCGGGCTGCGGTTCGTCGTGCAGCCGTTGCTTGCCTGGATTGCCGCGCAACAGTTTGAGATGCGTCGGGATTGGTCGTTGACCGGCTTTCATGCGATCTCCTTGCGTTCAACCGATTTCGGGAAGTCCTGCGGCGGCTGCCCAAACGCAGCGCCCGTTGCTTCCAGCGTTGCAGTCTTGCCGGTAAAGTTCTGCCAGCGCGTCACCGCGACATCGACATAAGGCGGGTACAGCTCGATGGCGCGGCACAGGCGGCCCGTCATCTCGGCGGCGATCATCGTGGTGCCCGAGCCGAGGAACGGGTCGTAGATCGGCTCGCCCGCCAGCGAATTGTTTTCAATCGGGCGCTTCATGCACTCGACCGGCTTCTGCGTGCCGTGGCCGGTCTCCGAGGCTTGCGGCTTCGGAATGTCCCACACGGTCGAACTCGGTGCGGCTGCCATTCCAATGGCCGGTCTTACCCTTGCGCACCGCGTACCAGCACGCCTCGTGCTGCCAGTGATAGTCGCCCCGGCTGATCACCAGCCGTCCCTTGTTCCAGACGATCTGGCTTCGGATGACGAATCCCGCGCGCTCCAAACTCGTGGCCTGCTCGACGCTGTGCAGGCCGCCATGCCACGCATAGGCAACATCGCCCGGAAACAGCTTCCACGCTTCCAGCCAGTCGGCCAGATCATCGTTGCTGACGCGGCCCACCGCCTTGCAGCCGAGTTTGACGGTGGCACCCTTCCATTTGTTTGCATCCGCTCGCCACGCCGGATCGTATTCGACGCCATAGGGCGGGTCGGTCACCATCAGCAGCGGCTTTGCGCCGCCGAGCGCCGCCTGGACGGTTTTGGAATCGGTGGAATCGCCGCAGGCGATGCGGTGATCCCCGCAGAGCCACACGTCCCCAGCCTTGCTGATCGCGGCGGCGGGATCGGGCGGCGTGGGCACTTCTTCCGGGTCGGTGTTGCCGACCGTGCCCATCGCCTTGATCTCGCGCTCATCGAAGCCGGTGAGCAGCGTGTCGAAGCCCATCGCCTGCAGGTCCTGCAATTCGACGCGCAGCATCGCGTCGTCCCAGCCGCCGTTTTCGGTCAGCTTGTTATCGGCGATCAAGTACGCGCGCTTCTGCGCCTCGGTCCAACCGCGAGCTACCATCGTCGGCACCTCAACGAGGCCCATCCGCTGCGCAGCCAGCACTCTCCCGTGCCCAGCGATGATTGACCCGGCCTCATCGATCAGCACCGGGACGGTCCAACCCCATTCGCGGATCGAGGCCACGATCTGCCCGATCTGGGCCTCGGAATGCGTCCGGGCGTTACGCGCGTTCGGGGCCAAGGCGGCCACCGGGCGGCGTTCCACGCTATCGGCGGGCCAAAGCGCCGGGATCGGCCCAAGGCCGCCCGTTGGGCCTCCTAGCGCCTTTGTGGCCATTTGGAACCTTTCGCGTATCGTTTTGAAAGTGCTGCTGTTTTCGCCGTAGAATGTCATTCCCGAGGCCGAAAATGCTCCCCGAAGCGGCCCTATTTTTGCTGAAAACCGGAACCCACTTAGCAGGGGTCGGAACCCGCTAAGTGAAGTTCCGTTTTGGCCGGTTTTCCGCACATACCATTGAAAACATTCAGTTATTTGGCCGGAGAAAATTCTTTTTCTGGTCGTTTTTCGCGATGATCGGGCGCTAAAATTGGACCGCCGCCCGCGCTGCGGAATTAAGGGAACCATCTTTTGGAACCCGCCCCCCCGGCCCTTGGAAGGATATTCTACCGCCATCTCAATGGGTTCCGGGCTGTTTGGGCGCTGATCTATGCAGCTGCATAGGAACCTTCGGATTACCAGAAGCAACGATGTTGCTGATCCAGGCAGGGCCTCATGGGCCGGTTCCAAGCACCTGCGCGAATAGGGAATAATCGTCTACCTGCGCGCGAGCAACAGCATCGCTCACACGCGCTGCTCTTCGCAATTTCATGGCTCCGAATGCACTGGCTGTTCCAAGGCACCAGAGCGATGTGTGTCGGCGACGGCAGCGGCAATTCCGCCTGCGCCGCAACAACGGAGTACCTGATGCTTGAGTCGCCTTACGGCCTGCCCTTGCCGATCTTCCCTTGTTTCTATGACAAGCCGAGCGAGGACAGGCTGGAGCGTGTTGTTTCCCGCCTGATGAACCGTGCCGACAGCGCGCTGCTTTCGGGCAAGGCCACGCAGCTCCAATACGACGCTTGGATCAAGGCGCTGAACCATTGGTCCAGCGGCGTGGCGATCAGCCGCTAAAGCCCTTTCGCATTCTTCTATCGACTCCTGCTCGGCGCTTCGGCTTCCGGGCTCGGGTCAGTGCAGGCGCGATTGGCGCGCCATAGCACACAGGAGAATACGAAATGGCTACCAAGTCGAAGAAGCCCGCTGCGAAGCGGATCATCGCTGCCAAGGCCAAGACGATCAAGGCCAAGGCGATCAAGGCCGCAAAGGCCAAGGCCGCGAAGCCCGCTGCGAAGGCGAAGCCCGCTGCCAAGACCGGCGCGGCGCGGGAAGGCACCAAGAAGGCGATGCTGCTGGCGATGCTGACGAAGGGCGCGACCAACACCGACCTTTGCAAGGCGCTGGGTTGGCTGCCGCACACGCTGCGCGCGGCGATCTGCCGGATCGAGAACGTCAAGCACTCCCGCGTTGACGGCGTCACCAGCTATCGGATCGAGGCTTAAGCCTGATGCGCTACCTGATGTTCACCGCCAGCGATGGCACCACCGATGTCCATCGCTACAGCGATGCCGAAGTGGCCGAGGTGTTCGGCAACGACGCGGTCGCGCTCAACACCGATGGCCACGTCGTAAGGCATGGCGGCATTTGGGTCGACATGGAGCGCGCGGCCAAGGAGCGCACCGAGCAAATCTTGGCGGCATAACCTACCCAAACTTAGAAACACAACGGCCTCGGAGCAATCCGGGGCCTTTTTTCTGTCTATCGCTCGCCGCGCCAAATTTCATCGAGCACAGCATCGTCCCGATCCCGGTGGACCGGCAGCGAGCCGAGCTGCTGCCACATCGCGTAGTGCTGCTCGACGCGCCACGACCAGATCAGCCAGCGCAGATGTCGAATGATCGGCCAGCGCTTCATCGGACCCTCTCCACGCACGCCTTGACGATGGCGTCCCTGCGCTCGATGGCGTTGCCGACCTCCTGCAGCGTGAAGGCGAAGCCAGCCAGCACGACGATGTTGATGATCAGCAGCGCCAGCACGAACGGCGTGCCGCGCAGATTCTCGACCACCTGCTCGGCGAGCTGCTTGGCCGTCATGGGCGTGCTCCAACAAAAAACCGGCCTCGTTCAATGAAGCCGGTTAAGCGGGTCACAGCTCTAGCCGCACCTGCGCGCGTGAAGAGATCACCCTAAAACTGGAAAATCAATTCCCGGCAGCGGAGGGAAGATCTGAATTGAGCCGGTCTGGCCCTCGCTGGTCAGAATCTGTCGAAATAAATTTTTGCGCAGGCGGGCTCGGGCCTCGGCATAGGACATTCCGCGCCCGAACTGCTTGGCTTCGAGCCGCCATGCGCGATAGGCCGAATTGAACCAAGATAGCTCGCCCGCCGCTTGCGCCTGCGCGATCCGCTGTTCGATGTAGGCGACCGCCGACCGCGCCCGCGCGAGCACCACATCGTGCTCGGTGAGCGCGATGCCCATGTGCGCGGCGACGTTCTCGACCTTGCGCTGCGCATCCTTGGCATTGGCTACAAGCAATCCCTCGTTGCCGTGGGCGAGGCTGTTGTCGACTTCGCGCATGATCAGCCGCGCTTCAGTTTCGTCCTTCACCCAGTAAGCGCAGGTGATGACTGTGCCCATCCAGCGGCGGCGAAGTCCGAGCAAGCTGTGCAGCAGATCGTGCGATATTCCGACGCGCGTGGGGCCTGCGGGCAGCGCGGCGACGTAGACCGCGACGATGCCGTAGATCGCCAGATATTCGCGCTCCGCGCCTCTGGGCAGCTTCAGTGCCATCGTTGCCCGCCATCAAAAATATGCGATTTCTGACACGCCGCTGCGCAACAACTTGTTAGTTGCCGCCCGCTTTTTTTTGGCCCTTTTGGTCACTCGCTGAGATTGCCCAATGCCCACAAAGGACAACCCTTGCCAGCGGCCCTGCCGATTCCCATCGCGCTCCCAGCAGAGCGCAGCGCCCTCGCGCGCATGTTCATCAAGCTGACCTTGGCTTTCCATACCACGGTTTTTCCGCTCGATCAGACGCCAAGCGAAGAACATGATCCCAAGCTGGCCCTTGTTGCCGTGGCCGTGATGCTCGGCCATTCCGAAGGGCATCCGATGACCGCAATCGAGATTGAGCGGCTGGTCCAGATGCCGCACTCGACGGTCCTGCGCAGGCTCGATGCGCTGCTCGCGCACGGCCTGATCCAACGCATCAATGGCAAGTATTATCTTGAACCGGCCCGCGCGAAGGGCGTGCCCCACCGAGACAAGTTCGATCTTATTTTGTTGGAGGGCTTCGCTGTGCTCGGCCCCTATCTGTCCAAAATGGACATTTGATTTTTCAGAATTAGACGAAGTCAGCCGGGACCAGCTCGATTTTAGAAAAGGATTTTTATCTGGAGCAATGTGCAAATTGTGACACTGGTCGCGGCTTGCGCATCTCAAATTTTCCCAAAATCGCCACTTAATAATTCTGCCATGAATGGAATTGTTCTGGTCCGTAAGACCGAATTTTCGGATTTCGAGGCACTGCATGATGCGGCGCTGGATGGACCATCTGAAGTTGTGCAGCTTGCGCACGGCAGGATGATCGGCGCGCTGATGCACCTGGCGGTCGGCTCGGTCGGAATCTCGTCGGGCAACTTCTCGCGCGCTCTGCGCGGGCGCGGCGTACTGAGTACACACAGATGGATGTTTAGCTTCTTTGCCAAGCCCGCAAGGATGCAGCATTTCGAAGTGGCACCCGGCGACATCGTTCTCCTCGCTCCCGGTCAAGAACACTTTTCGAGCTATTCCAGCGCCAACGCCTATACGTCGATCTTCGTTGAGCCGGATGAATTGCTCGCGTTTATCGGCAGCCAGCCCGGTGCGCAGGATGCGGCAGTATGGCGTGAGCCAGCTTCGCTGCTGACGGGGACCAACTCGGCCATCGCTGCTGCAGATGTCTCGACGCTGCTGGCGGCACTCCGCGACACGACATTGTCGGATGACGCCGCTGATTTTTACAAGCGCAACATTCTGCAGCTGCTGACCGCGCCTGTGCTCAACGGTATCAGATATCGAGGACCGCAATTGCGGCAACAGTCGAGGGTGCAGCTGGTGCATGAGGTGGAGCGCTATCTCGTCGAAGCAGGCAACCGGCCTATCCACATCTCCGAACTGAGCGAGGTGTTCGGCGTGCACCGACGAAGGCTGCATCGCGCATTCATGGATGTGCTGGGCATTCCACCGATCACCTTCCTGCGCCGCAAGCGGCTCGGTGACGTGCATGCTGCGCTGTCGGAGGGCCGCCCTGATGTGATGATCAAGGCCGTTGCAATCGAGCATGGCTTTCTCGAACTCGGCAAATTCGCTGGCGAGTACCAAAAGCTGTTCGGCGAGAAGCCGTCGCAGACCTTGAAGCGACACATCCGATCGTAGCTCCATCATCGCTTTGCCGCGCAATCGCACGCAGCGGAGTCGCTAATGTCCTGAATTTACTTCCGCTTTCGGCAGCATAGCGGACATGGCCGGAATTACTGCTGGCTCGACCCGGTCGCGAATGACCCATCTCTGCCCTCCGACGATAATTTTTGCTGCAATGCACTGGAATGCTCTCTCACGCCCCGCGTGGTAATATGCGCCTAAGCCTGAGGTGATCGAATGAATCGGCGCGATTTCATCACGCTTGTAGGCGCATCGCCACTATTCTCGCGCGTCGTGAAAGCGCAGGGATCTGCGAAATTGTGGCGAATCGGTCAAGTTCGCAGTGGCAGCCCAGATCAGATCGGTCCTTCGGCATCAGCGCTTGAACACCGGCTAACCGATCTGGGTCACACGATTGGCACTGATATCCGTATAATCAACCGCTTTGTCCTGCCTCAGCAAGTAGAGACAGAAGACGCGATCAAAGAATTGCTTCCGAATATCGATCTACTGGTCGTCTGGGGTACTCTTGGTGCTGTAGCAGCAAGAAAACTCGCTTCATCGTTGCCGGTGGTTTTTGTGTCCGTCGCCGCGCCGGTCGAAATGGGATTGGTCGAGAGCCTTGCTCATCCCGGTGGCAACATGACTGGGATTACGTTTGAAGCCGCGACCGAGACTTACGCTAAGCGCTTGCAAATTTTAAAGGAGATTGCACCAAATTTAAGCCGCGTAGCGGTCCTGGGGCCTGCAGGCGACCTGAATATGGGTTTCGCCATATCTTCAATCCAGAAGGCAGCACCGCTGCTTGGCTTGACGCTGCTTCCATTGCCGATCAAATCGGCTGATGATTTGGCAGCAACATTCGAGGTAATGCAGAGTAATCGGGCGGACGGTCTCCTTTCCGTAGCGGGAAATTTGACGTCAGTGCTGAGCAGGCGGATTGGCGAGCTCGCACTAACATATCAATTGCCATCCTGCCACCCTTTCAGAGAGACCGTAATTGCAGGAGGATTAATCAGTCTCGGCCCAGATCGAGTTTGGATCGCCAAACAGGCAGCGGACTACGTCGACAAAATCGCTCACGGCACTGCGCCAGCAGACCTTCCAGTCCAGCAGCCTGATCGCTATGAAATGTGCCTTAACCTCCAAACCGCAAAGGTGCTTCACCTCAGTGTGCCGCCCACATTGCTCGCCCGCGCCGACGAGGTGATCGAGTAAAGGGTCGTGTTTGCTGCGGTGCATGAGTCCGCAAGTGGCACATAGCGTCAATTCGGTGTGATGCGGAATTTGGTCGCTATCGGGGCATAGCAGACATCGATCAAGCTCGATTTATGAGTAGCGCCTAGAACACCGGCGTCCGGCAAGCGCGTAGGCCTTGCGCGATGATCGAGCAGCCGGCGTCGTGGCGCTGCCGCCAGGTATCGCCATAGCCGCCACGCTTCACCGCGACCCAGCCGGCATCGCGGTCGAGCGAATGGGCGAGCGCCACCGCGTTGACGGCGCGCAGCAGATCGGGAAGCCGGCCCAGGTATTCGGCGGGCCAGCAAATCGCCAGCTCCATTTCGGTGACCGCGCGCAAGGACGGCAGCAGGCGGATGCGGTTCTGCTGCTGCTGGGTCCGCTCCAGCTCGCCCTGCGCCTGCTGGGCGAGCAGGTCCTCCCACTCGTAGCAATAGCTCGGCCAGCACGAGCTGCCGGTGCTGCCACCCATCGGCAGCTCCTTCAGCGTCACCATCGCCTCGCAGAGTCGGAGACCGACATGCGGTCCATTCCAAGTTGCGGGAACATCGTCCAACAATTCTAGCGGCGAGCACTTGCTCCGCTCTGCTCCAGTTGCGGTGCCGACAGTGGAACCTGCTCCACTCCACTTCCTCTTCCCGTAGGGAAGTGGAAGTGGAGCAGGGACTGTCGGCGCTCCACTTCGCTCCAGTTTGCTCCAGTCATGATTTTGCTCACTGGAGCGGGTCTCAATCGTCATCGGCTACCTCCACAAATTCCCTCGGTCTGCGTTGCTCATCCGTCCGTTCCACCACGATCAAACTGCCTGCCGACAGCCACACCTTCAGCAGGCCGCCGATCTTGGCCTTGTCCCTTTTGTCCTCGACATCCAGCCCCAGCGCCCGCGCGACTGCTTTACCGACCCAGTCACCAGCGCGCACATCCTTGCGCCATGTCCCGCCACGGATCACGACAGCAACCTTCTCAAAATCGCTGCCAGTCACACCAGCCAGCGGGTCTGGCCATTCCCATCGCGTGACGACGCCGACGCTGTCACCACCTCCAGGTCCGTTCTCCAGCCACACGCTGGCCAGCCTGA
This sequence comes from uncultured Alphaproteobacteria bacterium, assembly GCA_963761895.1. GTDB lineage: Bacteria > Pseudomonadota > Alphaproteobacteria > Rhizobiales > Xanthobacteraceae > Bradyrhizobium. Next base: position 1,083,016 of record CAVXIL010000003.1, on the reverse strand, counting down.
ACCAGTCCGAGACCGTGACAGGTGGCGCGAGATTGGCCTTGTCGTTGAACGCGCGAAAGAACAGCCGATGATTCTCGACGCCAGCCTTCGCGCCTTCCTCCTCGGTCATCTGGTTGAGTGCCCGCGCCACGCGCGCCGCATCGGTGAGCGCCTTGGCTCCGCGGCTGCTCTCGGTCGTCACCTCAGTGCCAGCTGGTGCCTTGCGCGTGTGATGCACGAGATGGATCGCGCAGTTCGCCAGCTCTGCTACGCGGCTCCACTCCTTGGCGATCATGTCGATGGCTGAATTATCGTTCTCGAAAACCTCATGGCAGCTGACGAAGGGATCGACATCAAGCACGTCGATGCCGTGCTCCCTGATCTGCTGCACCAGATTGTCGATCACAGGCCGCAGCACGATGGTGCCGCCCCGGTTCTCCTTTGCGATCACAAGTGAATGGTCGCGCCCGCTGTTGACGAACAGGCGATCACCAATGTCATCCGCCGTCAGGTGATAGTGCTTTGCTGCTGCCTGCATCTTGCGCGTGGTCTCCTCCTGCGGGTCCTCCAAATTCCACAGCCAGACTTTCAGCCTGCGCACTGGCAGCACGCCGAGCAGATCGCGGCCTGACGCCATGGCCAATGCCTCGCCAGCGATCAGGGATGACTTGCCGACGCCGCCTGGCGCGATGGTCACGGTGAGGAATCGCCGCACCAGCAGCCGCCCATAGAGCCAGTCACGCAGCGGAATATTTTGCGGCTCGATCCAGACGTAAGGCGCAGCGATGATGACGGCGCGCTGCTGCTGCTCGCCTTCCTCGGCGCGACCGCGCTTCCTGCGTGCATCATCGAACGGCACGATGATCGGCTCATCTGGGATCGGCACTCGCACGTTGTCCTCATCCTCATAGTCGGGCACAGCGATCACTCCAGACATCGGCTTGATCCTTGCCCTCGCACCTTGCCTTGAAAACATTGACGTGCTTGCCAGCTGCACGCCACCTCTGCCCGCAGATCAGGGCGGCCCGCTCACCAGCACGGCACCAAACGCTGCCGATCTGCTTCAGCGGATCGTGGTCGGCAAAGATCACCAGCTCTGCGATGTCATCGAGCACCGGAAAGGTCTGGATCAGGGACGTTGAGCCCAGCGCCCATGTCGGCCCATGATCTTGCGCAATGACGCCGAGCGCGGTCTCCAGCCCTTCGCCAATGTGCAGAGTCCTGCCAATCTTCGGCTGCAGCTTCATCGCTGCGCCCGAAGCGGTGCCGAGCATCATGCCCTTGCCGTCCTTGCGGCCTTGCCTCGTGAGGAAGATGCGCTGCACGGCGGTGATCGCGTTCGATGCTATCGAGCGCATCGCCACCACGACCGCAGGCTGTTCGCTCTTCTCGCGCGGGCACCGCGGATGAAAGCGAATATCCTCGATCTCGCGCGCCACGCTCCAGAGATCGCGGCTGTCGAAATATTTTTCGGCCAGCGTGCCCTTCAGCGGCACCGCTTCGTCGAACACGCAGCGCGCCAACAGCCGCATCTGCTGCTCGCGCCGATCAGCCACAACTGTTTCATGTGAAATGGGTTTTGCGGCTCTAGCAGGCTCAAATTGATCCAAGCCGGCCCATAAGCCGCGCGAGCGAAGCACATAAATTATGTCGGCAGGTTCGCAGCCCGCCATGCAGCGGACCTGCACGCTGTCGCGTCCGTCGAAGATGATCATGCTCGGCGAGCGATCCTCGTGCGCCACGCAGCGGCACTTCCATTGCCTGCCGGATCGCACGGCACCGAGCGCCTGGGCGAGCTGTTCAGCTGTCATGGGCCAGCTCCAAGGCGGGCATAGGCATCGTTCTCGTTGTACCAAGCGGTCAGAGCAGCGCTTCCTGCGCGGCCAGTTTTCGGTAGTCGTCGGCAATGGCTTGCATCAGCTCCAGCTCGCGGTCGCACTGGCGCTTCGTCATCTTGCCGCGCTCGACCAGCCGCTCGTAAATGCGCTGGCGATATTTCAGCTCACGCTCGGCGCATTGCATCTTGTCGGTCGCGGTGATCATGCGCGCACCAAAAAATGCCGACCGGCAGATGTGATGCGACACAGATAGCCCGATTTGCCTGATGGCGTCTCGGCGCGTTCGCCAGTGCGTTCAATAAATCCTGCGTGGCGCAAATCTGAACAACGCTGTCCGTCGCGCGCATTGGGCGGGAATCCTGCTAGGCAATAGGCGTCGTAATCCAGTAACGCGGTGCCATTGTGATAGCTGCGTAGAATGCGCAACGCCTGCGCCGTGATGTTGATCGTCGCCGCCGCTTCATGCGAGGTCGCCGGATCACTTGCTCGCGCGTGCGTAGATTCGAACAGATCGAATTGCTCATGAGGCGTCATGCGCTGCCTCCGTCAGCTGATCGACCACCGCGCCGATGATCGAGGACGGTGCGCCTTGCTCGTCGCGCGTGATCGCGCTCCTGATATTTTTCATCTCGGCCCCGTACTGCAGCGCGAGCGACAGCAGCACCGCACCGTCGCGGGCAATCGCCTCGACCAGCTCGCCGCTCTTGCCGCCGTTGATGAAGACCTCGCCGAGCGCGCCGTCGTCATAGAAGCCGAGCGTGATGGTGTGGCTGCGGTTCAGGCCGCCATAGTCGATCTCGAACGTCTCGGAACGACGGCGCTGCGGCAGGACGCGGCGGGTCATGCGGTCCTCCACTGGAGCGCGGTGCTGGTCATCACTGCACCTCGAAATTTGAGCGCAGGATTCCGGCTTGCTTCAGCGTGGCGACGGCATCATCGAGCGAGGTGGTGACGAGAACGGCGAAGCCACAGGCGACGAGATGCGCGAGCACCTGGCTCTGATCTTCCGACAATCGGCCTGTCCTGAATCGCTTCAGCTCCAGCCAGAACACCTGCGCGTTGGGGCCGCAAAAAACAAAGTCGGGCCAGCCTGGATTGACGCCCATGCGTTGTAGGCGCTGGCCGGTCGGCGAATATCGCTTGCCGCTCCTCGCATTGATGTGGTGGTCGCGCTCCTCGCCGAGCGGCAGGTGGGTGAATTTCCAGTGCGGATGAATCCAGCGCTTGCAGATGTCAGCGAGCGTGGCGTGGGTTTGAAATTCCAGCGGCGGCGGCGGTGCGATGCCTCGTTGCCTCTTGCCCTTGAACAATGAAGGCTGGCGCATGGCGGCTCCCTCCGCGCTTCATCAAGCGGCCTGATCGTTGATGTTTTCGTTTGTGCCGTAGAAGCCCCAGAGAGAAATCGGTGCGAAGTAGCCGCGATCCGCGAGTGCCGCGCGCATCACAAAATAATATTTGCTCGGGAAACGCCCTCGATATCGACGCCAGTTGCAGACAGCCGCGCCGCTCTGACCAGTGATGCGACCGACAGCAACAGGGCCGTCGAGCGCGTCGGTCACTTCGTTGAAGGTCCAGAGAGGTTTGAGACGCCGAGACATGATGGCGTCATGCTGCTCTTCAAAATATATTTCAGTCAAACAAGCGAGTTGGACTTATCTGACCCAGCGTGGGCGACAATTTCGATCCAAATAAATTCAGCGCGGTCCACATCAGCTCAAATTGCCGAACATTAAATTTTCTGTATGCGAAAAGTGACAGCCGCGTGCGGAGAAAAAATTCGTAACGGCCTCTTGACGGTAAAAAAATTTCTGCGCGAAATTGCACTGCGCTGAACCTTGCTGTCGTGGATACGGGACGCCGCAGCAAGTGGGAGGACAAAAACTTACATCAATAGTGCAGGTCAAACGCCTGCGGCGCGATCACACGGAAGCCATATGGCTTAACACTTCGCGTTACGACCTGCAGTGTTGCGGGAAGGCGTCCCTATGCCAGAAGAGTTCGACTATCAGATCGGACGGTTCACCGGCACCAGCGCCAATGTGGTGATGCAGGGCAGCGAGGCGGCGTGGAATAAGCACTACCGCATCAGGGCCGGTCTCGATCAACCCGATACGCCAAACTGGGCGATGCGCGCGGGCTCCCACATGGAGCGGCTCATCCTCGACTGGCTTGAGGAGCAGAGTAGCCCTATCACGCGGCGCGGCGAAGTGGTCTACCATCCCGAGATCGCCGACGTTTGCGCCAAGCTGGACGGATATCGTGCTGCGGATGACGCCATCATCGAAGTGAAATTTCTCGCGCCGCTGCGCCATAGAGAAGAATATCTCCCCGCATACTATCCGCAGACCATGCTGCAGCGGCTCTGCACCGGGGCCAGCAAGGCCGTGCTGGTGGTTGCGCAAGGCACCAACGAGCCCATCGATTTCGAGCATGAGTACGACGCCGACTATGCCGCCGAGCTGATGAAGCGCGCGGGCGTCTTCCTGAACTGCCTGCGCACGTTGACACCGCCATTCCCGATGCCGCCTGTCGTGCCGAGGGAAAAGTGGCGCACGCTCGACATCATCGCCGAGCCCACCAACTGGTCCGGCGAGTTGCTGCTGTATCTGCAGGAATATGACAGCACCACCGCTGCAGCGCAGGTCCATGACGAAGTCGGCAAGGCCGCCCGCGATCTAGTCCCCGACGATGTCGGCAAGGTCTTCGCTGGCGGATTCCAGATCACCCGCAACCGCAAGGGCACCCTTGCCATCACCCGGAGAGCCGCATGAACTCGCACCTGCCTGCCAACACCGGCCCTGTTCTCTCCGACGCAATGGCCACGCTCGACCGCGCGCTGCAGAACAAGACTGATCCCTCGACGATCCAGCCGCTCTACGACCTGATCGACAACATCCAGATGCGCGAGGCCGAAAAGCGGTTCAATGCCGACTTCGTCGCCGCGCAAGCAGAGATGCTGCCGGTCAGCGCCGATGCGACCAACCCGCAGACGCGATCAAAATACGCCACCTATGCGCAGCTCGACCGGGCGGTCAGGCCGGTCTACACGGCGCATGGATTTGCGGTGACCTTCACCGAAGAACAAAGCTACGACCCGACGATGCGGCGCATCGTTGGCTTCCTGACCCACCGCGACGGCCATATCCGCCGCTATCAGATCGATGTCCCGCGCGAGATCAAGGGCCTGCGCGGCGGCGATGCGATGACGCCGATGCATATGGTCGGCAGCGGCATGACCTACGGTAAGCGATACTGCCTGATTGCGATGTGGAATCTGGCGGTCGACGACGACAATGATGGCAACGCGCCGCGCCAGCCCTATCGGCCAGCTCCCGTGCCGCGCAGCGTGGACGAGCTGATCGACCCGCACACGGGCGAGGTCGTTGATCACGTCGATCCGTTCCAGCTCGAAATGCATGAGGGCCAAACGTGGGCCGACTTCGTGGAGCCGATGCAGCGATACCTGAACCACTGCAAGAGCATCGCCGAGTGGGACGAATGGCGGCTGCTGAATCAGGAATTGCTGCTGAAGCTGAAGGACACCAAGCCGCAGCTGTTCCGCCTGTTCGAGAAAAACACCGAAGCCAACCATGAGGAGCTGACAAAATGAGGTGGGTGTTAACGCCTGTTGGCCTTGAACCGTTCGACGCTGCAGCGCGGGAATTTCATCAGAGCCAGACCAGCGGCGAACCGATCACCACGCAGGTGATCGAGATCGAGGCGCTGCATGATCGGGACATGATCGAGCACCGCCGCGTCATGGCCACGATCAACGATCTGGCGAAGGCGCTGCACACCACGCCAGAGCGCGTGCGCGCCGAGCTGCTGGTCGCTACCGGAAATTTCCAGCTGCTCGGTGATCTGCTCGGCACGCCAGTGGTTGCGGTCAACTCGATGTCGCGCCGGAACATGAAGGATCACGAGCTGCATGAGTTCTGGGACGAGGCAAAGGAAGTGATCCAGACCAAACTGCTCGCACGAATTACCGATGCCGCCGAGAGGGATCGCTTGGCGGGAATGCTATCGCTGCAGCCCGCGTGAACCCCGTATTCGCGCCGGTTGCAGTTGATCCAGAGGCTCGCCGTCCAAAACATCGCGCCCCAGCCCTGCGAGGGCGGCGAGCCGAAGGATCGAAGTTCGAAAAAGACGCAACGCGGAGACGAATGATGACTGAGACGAACGGCGTTTCTCACCAAGCTATCAACGATCTGGACGAACTGGAGCAGATGGCGGTGCGCGACATCCAACGGATCGCGGCCCGCGAGCACCCCTCGATACAAGTGCAGGAATTGCTGCCGCCCTCGGCGCTGCCGTTCGATCAGAAGGCGCACGACCTGATGATCAGGGGCATCGATCAGGTCGCTACCGACTGGGTCGGCGAGTTGGAGCACGCGCGGGAAAACTCCAAGAAGGTCGAGCAGCTCGTGCTGGAGCGCGCCGCCAAGGTCAAGGCCGACATCACCGCGCTTTATCTGCTGGGCAGCGCGGCCCTGGCCGAAGCCAAGCGCGGCGATGGCGTCAACGAGCGGCTGAGCGCTGAACTCGACAGGCTGGCCGAGGACCGGCGCGCATGAAAAAGCTGGGCGTCTGGCACTGCCTCGAACGACTGGCGCGCGAGAACAACCCGCGCTTGGTGGCGATCATCGAGATCAAGGACGCGCGCCATCTGCTGCAGGTGCGCGAGACGCTGAAGGCCTTGGCGACGACGGGCGTTACCAAGGCCAAGACCGCCAACGCGAAGCGGTTGTTGGCGCAGAAGTGAAGGAGGCGGTCGCATGGCTACATTCCACACCGTCAGCTTGGAGCAGTGGCGTGGCTTGAGTTTCGGCGAGCGCGTCGCCTTTGACGCGACCTCGGCGCTGCTGTGGCCGCTCAAGGCCGACGACCGCATGACGGTGCTGATCAATCTGCTGGCCGCGCAGATCGGCAGCATGGTCGAGAACGAGGATCAGATCGACGCCATCATCGACGTGCTGCGGATGCTTCTCAAGCTGGACCGCCGCCATGAGACGCAAGATCAACACCGCGTTCGATGACCACGATTACGAACAGCTGCAGCTGCTGGCGAAGCTGAACAAGATCAGGTTGACGGAGCTGGTGCGCCGCATCTGCAAGGCGCACCTCGACAAGGACAAGCCAAACCTTGCGAGGGAACGGATTAAATGAGCAAAGAAGCGCCGCGCAAGCTGAGCCGCAACGAGACCCACGATCTCTCGATGATCATCAAGGATCGCACCAAGGTGCTGCGGGCGCACGCTGAGGAGCAGGCAGCAGCCTGCATGGCGGATTTCGAGAGGCAGATGGCGACGGTCTACACCTTCGATCAGGACGAGGTCTGGCAGAAGGCAACGCGGGAAGCACAGCGCGTCGTGCAGGAGAGCCAAACCACCATCGCCAAGCGGTGCAAGGAGCTGGGAATCCCGCATGCATTCGCGCCGTCGATCAGCGCCAGCTGGCAGGGGCGCGGCGAGAACATGCTGGCGCAGCGTCGCACCGAGCTGCGCCGCGTGGCGAAAACTTCCATCGATGCGATGACCAAAGCCGCGATCACCAGAATCGAGAAGCAGGCGCTCGACCTGCGCACGCAGGTGGTCGGCATGGGCCTGCTGTCGCCCGATGCGAAGCTGTTTCTGGAAAGCCTCGCGCCGGTCGAGGAGTTGATGCGCTCGCTCGACTTCGGCGAGATCGAAAAGAAGCTGGAAAAAGAGCAACAGCTGCGCCTGGCGGATCGGCGACGGCTCTTTGGCGGTGAGTGATGGCGAAGAACACTCCTTATGCGGCGGCGACCTCTGGTGTTGCAGCCCGCGATGATATCACCAAGCTGCTGCGGCGCTTCGGCTGCGAGCACATCGGATTCATGGACAATTATGCCGAGCATGAAGTGCTGCTGCAGTTTGAGCATCGCGGTCGCCAGATGCGGCTGCGCGCCAGCGCCAAGGGCTGGGCCGCGCTGTATCTAAAGGAACATCCATTTAACAACTACCGCAAGCGCAGCGAGCAGCAGCACCGCGACAAGGCCCTGGCGCAGGGGCAACTCGCGATAAATTCCATCCTACGTGACTGGGTCAAGGGGCAGCTGATGGCGGTCGAGACCGGCATGCTGTCGTTCGATGCCGTCTTCCTTCCCTTCATGCTCACCCACGATGGTCGCACCATTTCCGAACGCGCCGATCAGCTCGGCCTGTTGCCAGCAGGAGCCACTCCATGACCAGCCTGAAGGATCATATTGCACGCGATCTGCAACGGAAGCTTAACGATGACGTTGCAAGGGCCTTAACGCGCGTGATCGATCTTGCGCCACAGGACCATTATCTCGCGCTGTCGCTTCAGGCCGTTTGCACCACGCTGGATTTAAGCGCGCAGGTGATGGAGTCCGAGCATGGGTTCGGCGCCGGGGCGCGGCACCTTAGCGTCTACCTCGTCGCGCTGATGGCGGCTCACGCCTATGCGTCGAACGAGCCGGTATTCAACGACACGCTGGCGATGCGAGCGCAAGACGACATGAAGCGGCTCGGGCTGCTCCCGGCAAGGAGTGAGGCAAAGGCAAATGTGGATCACTGAAATGGAGGAAATTATGAGCGAGCAGAACACCACCACCGCTACGCCATTGTCAGCGCTCGCCGAGCGCGCCAACGCCAGCGGCGCATGGTGGAAAGCCGACGCACTGGATCAGCGCGGCGAGCTGGAGCTGCCGACCCGCGTGCTGGTGCTGCTAGAGAATGCGGGCATCACCACCGTCGAACAGCTGAAGGCGGCGGGGCCGAACCGGCTGCGCCAGCTGGAGGGCATCGGCAAGCTGGCCTTCAACCAGATCATCGACCTGCTGCGGGCGCTGGACCGTGAGAGCGCGAACGGTGGAGGCAGCTGATGCGGGAACTCAACCAGCGCATCCGGCATCTGGAGCTGCCTGACCGGATGAGGCACCTGCCGATCAACGACGAAGGTTATCCGGTGCCGTACTTCGTGCCCTACGTGGACGGCAAGCCAGAGTTTCGCGGCTTTGACGGCGAGAAGCTGGCGATCTGCGTTCGCCATCGGCGCTGCTGGCTGTGCGGCGAGCCGCTCGGCAAGAACATGGTGTTCGTGATCGGGCCGATGTGTGCCGTCAATAAAGTCAGCGCCGAGCCGCCCAGTCATTACGATTGCGCGAAATATGCTGCGATGGCTTGTCCATTCCTGTCGCAGCCGCGCATGCGCCGCAACGAGAAGGACATGCCCGAGCACCTTGACCCCGCAGGCATCATGCTGAAGCGGAATCCAGGCTGCACGCTGCTCTGGGTCACGCACAATTATAAGCCGTTCAAGGCCATGGGCGGCGTGCTGTTCAACGTCGGCGATCCGGTGCGCGTCGAGTTCTTCGCCGAGGCCCGCAAGGCCACGCGCGAGGAGATCATGGCGTCGATAGACAGCGGGATGCCGATCCTGCGCGACATGGCCGAGCGCGACGGCCCCGAGGCCATCGCCGAGCTGAGTCAGATGTACAATAAGGCGATGGAGCTGGTGCCGTGAGCGGCGGGCGCACGCACGAGCTTCGGATATACGCCAACGCGCAGCACAAGCAGGTTCGCCACGGCGAGCTGATCCTGCACCTGTGGTATCGCGGCGGCCACGCGCTCGGGCTGGATTTGGACATCGCGCTGCACCGGCCCGATGTCGCCTACGTCGATCTGATCGACTGCGTGAAGCATACGACGGAACGCCTGTACCCCATCATCATCAAAGGAGGCGGCAATGCGGATGAGCGAGAACGAGCACAAGGTGGTCAACGAGCTGCACGAGGAGATCATGGATCAGCTGCGCAGCGAGCCAGTCGCCGTTCAGGTCATGGTCGTGTTCGCGGTCCTCGCGACGGTACTCGGGATCGCCGCGAACCATGATCCCGACGAGCTGAAGCGCGCAGCCAGCGAGCTGCAGCAGCTGATGAATCTCGCGAATTTTGGTCGCCTGGGGCATTTTTGAATCCGCTGGAGAGCGCAAGGAAAGGAGCGCCATGGTGCTGGAGATGGACGACGTAAAACAGGGAGCGCGGCGCATGCTCACAATGGAGCAGGTGCTGGAGCTGGTGCCGGTCGGCAAGTCGACGCTGAAGCGCATGATCAAGAACGGCGAGTTTCCGGGCGGCAATTACATCACGCCGAACAAGCGGGTCTGGTACGAGGACTCGATCCTGCTGTGGCAGCAAAGCCTGCCCGCCGAGAGCCGCCGCAAGAAAGCCGAGCGGAGGGCCAAAGCTGGCCAGAGGGGCTAACGCAGGATTGCGCAGCTTGACCAACGGACGACCCTCCCGGACCAATGTCTGCACTCGGCGGAAGCGGACGTGCGGCGCGCCCAAGGAGGAAGTCCGGGTTTGACCCGAAGACGTCTATTCGTCGCCGTCGATGTGAACGTTGAAGACCAAGGTGGCGTTCTTCGACTGCCTTGAGGTCGCGGCGACATCACACGAAAGTGCGTCTCTGTTCGGAGCGGATCCGGTCAACACGAGGATTTCCTTCTTGTCGTTCCTCACGCCTGCCACGGGGTACGGCGCGGGAGGACAGCCCAGCTTGAAAGTGTAGGCCGTGCCCGAATACTGCGTACCCTTGGCAACTCCACGAAATAGCACCGTCCCTTTCGCGACCGACAACCCGGCGCGTGGGATTGAGTAGGCAATCTCGACGGTACCGTCTTCCCATGTGCTGAGCTGCATCTCGGAGCCATTGTGCATCGCCGGCTGATAGGAAGATGGCGGCGCCGCGTCTGTCGATCTCGGCAGACTGGAAGGGACCGCCGGAGCTGCGGCTTCTTGCCCGGACCCAGCGGGAGGGCGGGCCTGAGACAATGGAGCGAAGTTCAACTTCTGCGCCTTTTCGTTCCACACGAGCGCGCGTTCGCAGCCGATGACCTCGGCCGTGGTTTGAACTGCCTTTTGGCCGCAATTTATTCCACTGACGGAGGCCCACACCTTCGCGGATTTCTCGTCCCCTTCGATAGCCAGTCCGAAGCCGGCGCTCACGGTGAACTGCCTTGCCTGTCCATCCGGTGGGGCGACGAAGATGGCGATGTCCCAGCCGTGAGGATTCGCGAACACGCTCCAGGCCCTCTCGCATGCGAGGGTCGCGTCGTCGATGGCCCAGAATTCGGGTCCTTCCGCAAGTCGACCATGTTCGATCTTGGGTCCGGAGACCGGTTTGCCGCCCAACTGCGTACAATCGTCGGCCACACGGCGAACGTACGCAACGACCGGCGACGGCAATTCCAGCGCGGGCTCGCCGCAAAGCCGAGGCTGACCGAACTGCTTGCACTGATCTTGGCCAGTCGTGCGCGTTGAATCTGCGAACGAACCTCCGGTCGACAGGCAAAGAGCGACTAGAACGATCCACGACTTTTGCATGATCTTATTTTCCGAGCCTGGGCACGTGCTTCCTGGGCGGCGATGCGCTCAGAGCGGCGCAAGCGCTTGACTGGGGGGGACGAGGAGCGAGTTATGCTGCGGCAGCAGCCGCAATCTCAGGCGAAACACGTCCGCGGCCCCCGCGCTTAGCGTTGTAGAGACGGTCGTCCGCGCGTCGCTTGAGAGCTCGCGCGTTATCTCCATCAAGCGCGGCAGCCATACCAATACTTGCGCCTATCGTGATGTTAGTGCTGGCGATTACGAACGGAGCTTGGAGCACACGTACAATACCCTCGGCAGCGCGGGTCGCGTCTGCGGTGCCGAGTGTCGTGTCGAACAGAATGGCGAATTCGTCGCCGCCGAGCCGAGCTACAAGGTGGCGATTGTCAAGTTCGGTCACGATCCGGGTTGCCACGGATTTCAACAATTCGTCTCCGGTGTCATGGCCGTATGTGTCATTGACCGGTTTAAAGCGGTCGAGATCAATCATTGCAATGATCGCAGGCGCAGATGCCACGCGCTCAGCTAGTGCGTCGTCGAATGCAGCGCGATTTGCCAGTCCTGTCAAAGCGTCCGTAAGCGCCGCGCGCGTGATACGTTCTTCCGCGAGTAGCTGGGAGCGGATGCGGCCATGTATTATGTGGATCAGGTAAAGTGATCCGATCCAATGGCACGTCAACATAATTGCAACCGCCCAGTATTCCGGCCCATGAACCACGGCGGCAGCCAAGAGAAGGGGCGCGAAGAGCACTGAGGCGTGGGTGATCGCGAGCAAGGGCACTGCGGCAGCTCTGACGGTCAGGCCCGACAAATATGCCGACGCTGAAAGAACGGCCGACGCTATGACGATAGGGTCATCCACTGAGAATGCCCGGATTACAAGAAAAGCAAGCAGCGACGCGAAGACGATTCCGAAGGCCAGCAAAACTGGCAGATATAACGGAGCCGACCTGTATAGTTTGACGAAGCCGATCCGTAACATGCTCAGAAGGAAGAGAGCTATTGCAACTGACGTCAGTGGAACGTCGCCTGTCCGCAGCCAGACCGCGATCGCCACTACGCCGAGACCGATCACGTATACGGCATGAGACACCGGCTCAGTGTAGAGCATCAGCTCAAGTCGTTGAGCTACACTGTTCGGCAAAGTCGGATCAATAAATCTTAGCTTTGGCAACATCTTCTGGGCTCTCGCAATGCGGCCACCCTTCCACAAATCGATTACTGCCAAGTTCACGGGGGCGGTAAGTGTGTTGTGCTCTCAATGCATAAAATTGTACTTATCGGTGACGGGACGTCCGCTGCCAGAGGTACACCGGGCGATTGACCGAGGGTCTTCAGGCGCTGCTGCCAGCGCCGAATCCCTGATTGGATTGCCAGCATGGGGATGATGCAAGCCAAGCAAAGCTGACGTCCCGACTTCTGCTTCTGGCCCATAGCTGCCCCGGACGTGTGCGACGGCACGTCCGCAGTTGGCGAAAGCCGACACCGCATTCCAGGGCGCATCCGTTGGTCAACCCCCGACTGAACCTTGCTTTAGGATCGGCTAAGCTGGGTCCGGACCGGCTCAGCCTTTAATATGATCTGAGCCGGGGCCTATTAGGGGCCTGTGCCTTGAGCGCAGGCCCCTTCGCTTTTCTAAGGTCCCGAAAAGCCTACACTTTTTCTGCCATTTTGGCGGTGGACAACAGGACCACACGACTTCGCCGTCCGCATCAGCGCCGTTCGTCAGCCTGCCGCCGATCGCTCACAGGCCAAAGCCCGCCCTGCCATCACGTGTCATGCCTGACGCTGCTGCGTCCACCGCATCCCGCCCCGCGTTCGTGACGATCGCGCGAGCGCCCCTCTTGTGGGACGGGACAACACCGATATAGAGGTGATTTGGGTCTTCGGAAAACCAGAATATTTTTTCAAAGAGGGCTGGACAGGCTTTTTACTGATTTGCCCGTCGGGCAAATCACCCGGACTGTTGGGCGGCTACGCGGCCGTTCTCTTTCCCGTCATGGCCGGGCTTGTCCCGGCCATCCACGTCTTGCGACGGCAAAGGAAAGTAAGGCGTGGATGCCCGGCGCAAGGCCGGGCATGACGAGCTAAAATTGACGCCACATGACTTTCAGGAAGACGCCGCCATCTTCTGCGGCAGTTCTGCCGGCGTCATCGCAAATCCCTCATAGCCCTTGGCCGCGACGTCGTTGCAGATCTGGCGATAGACTCCGACGCCGCCGATATAGGGCATGAAGATTTGCGGCTTGCCCGGGATGTTGGCGCCCATGTACCAGGAATTGGCCTGCGGATAGAGCGTGCCGTGGGCGACCTCGTTGACATGCGCCACCCACTTGTCCTCGGCGTCCTGCTTCGCCTCCATGGTATCGAGGCCGCGGTCGCGCATCGCGGCGATGCAGTCGGCGATCCAGTCGACGTGCTGCTCGATCGAGACGATCATGTTGCTGAGCACCGACGGGCTGCCGGGGCCGGTGATGATGAAGAGGTTGGGAAAGCCCGCGCTCATCAGGCCGAGATAGGTTTTGGGGCCTTCGGCCCATTTCTGGTTCAGCGTCTGGCCCTGGCGGCCGACGATGTCGATCCTGGCCACCGAACCGGTCATGGCGTCGAAGCCGGTCGCCAGTACCAGCGCATCGACCTCGTAATCCCCGGCGCCGGTGCGCACGCCGTTCGGCAGGATTTCCTCGATCGGACTGGACCTGATATCGACCAGCGTCACGTTTGGGCGATTGAAGGTCGCGAAATAATCGGTATCGACGCAAATGCGTTTCGATCCGATCGGGTGGTTGTTGGGCTGCAGCAGCTTCGCCGTCTTGGGATCGCTGACGATCTCCGCGATCTTTTCGCGGACGAAATCGGCGGCGGTATCGTTGGCCGCCTTGTCGAGCGCGAGATTGTTGTAGACCGACATGAAGGTCAGCCCGCCGCGGCTCCAGCGCGATTCGTATTTTGAGCGACGCTCGTTGTCGCCGTCGTCGAGCGCACCGCGATCAGGCATCTCGGTATAGATGCCGTTGCGCGCTTCTTCACGCGCAAAGCGCCTGATCTCCGGATACTTTGCACGGAATGCTTCCCGTTCTTCGACCGTCAGCGCGGCGTTGCGCGCGGGAATGGAAAAATTCGCGGTGCGCTGAAACACCGTGAGATGGCCGGCCTGTTCGGCGATCACAGGAACCGACTGGATCGCCGATGAGCCGGTGCCGATCACGCCGACGCGCTGGCCGGTGAAGTCGACCGGCTCATGCGGCCAGTGGCCGGTGTGGTAGACCTTGCCCTTGAAATCGGAGAGACCCTTGATATCGGGCATCCGCGCATTCGACAGGCAGCCGGTGGCGAGAACGACGTATTTCGCGGTCACGGCCTTGCCGTCGGAGGTGGTCACCTGCCACGAATTGTCGGCTTCGTCGAAACTTGCGCGATCGACCCGGGTATTGAACTGAATATCGGGGCGCAGATTGAAGCGGTCGGCGACGTGGTTGGCGTACTTCAGAATTTCCGGCTGCGGCGCGTAGCGCTCGCTCCAGTCCCATTCCTGCTGCAGTTCGTCGGAGAACGAATAGGAATACTGCATGCTCTCGACGTCGCATCGGGCGCCGGGATACCGGTTCCAGTACCAGGTGCCGCCGACATCGCCGCCCTGCTCAAAGACCCGGACCGACAGTCCCAGCCCGCGCAGCCGGTGCAGCATGTACATGTCCGGCAAAGCCCGCGCCGACCACGACGACGTCGCGGGTCGCGGTGTCCGCGGCGTGGCTTTTGCCGGAGATGGATGACGAAGCGAACATTCGAACTCCCTCGGATTTCTTTGAATTGAAAGCAACATTCTACCCGCCGCGCGAAAGCGCAAGAGACAAAAATGCCGTGCTGGATGCCATTTTACAGACTCCAGCGCGAAACTATTTCGCCTTCATCCAGAGAGGGCGTGAAGCAATGTGTCTCGTGTCCCGGACGCGGTGCAGCGTTCTTCACGCTGCTCCGCAGAGCCGGGACCCACGGATACGTACATAGTGGACCCCGGATCAGCAGCGCACCGCCATAGCGCGTCGAAGACGCGCGTAAACGCGCTTATGGCGCTGCGCAGCGTCCGGGGCACGCCAAGCCCTCATCCTGAGGAGCGCGCTCTTGCGCGCGTCCCGACGGACGAGGGCGCCATCCTTCGAGACGCGGTCCTTTGGACCCCTCCTCAGGATGAGGTCCGGCTTGGCATGCGCACCCATCATGCGCTAGCGTCGCGGCGAAAGTTCACCATCAGACAGCAACGAGCAGCACCAAAAGCTGCCGCGGGGAGTGACCACAACCATGAAATCGCCTGTTTGCGACATGCTGGGAATAGAATTTCCGCTTGCTGGCCTTCAGCCATTGCCGCGATGTGGTCGCCGCGGTCAGCCGCGCCGGCGGTTTCGGCGTGCTCGGCGCCACCGCGCATTCGCCTGAATCGATCGAGCAGGAACTGAAATGGATCGACGATCACGTCGACGGCAAGCCCTACGGGCTCGACGTGCTTGATCCCCGAGAACATTTCCACAGCGGGCGAGAAGGACGTCACCTGGAAAAGCCTCGAAGCGCGTATCTCGCCCGAGCATCGCGCCTTCACCCGCAATCTGCTGAAGAAATACGGCGTCGAGCTGACGACGACCGAGGTCGCCGACAATCAGCCGCAGCCGTTCGACGCGCGAGCGCGCGCTGGAAGTTCTCGATGTGTCGTTCCGGCACCCGATCCGCCTGATCGCGAACGCGCTCGGCGTGCCGCCGAAGGCGATGATCGAGATGGGCAAGAAGCACGGCGTGCCGGTCGCCGCCCTGGTCGGCGCCAAGGAGCACGCGCTGCGTCAGGTCGCGGCCGGCGTTGATATCCTGGTGGTGCAGGGCACCGAGGCCGGCGGCCATTGCGGCGAGGTCTCGACCATGGTGCTGGTGCCCGAGGTGATCAAGGCGATCAAGCAGATCCGCGACGTGCCGGTGCTGGCCGCGGGCGGCATCATGACCGGACGCCAGATGGCGGCCTGCATGGCGATGGGCGCCGCCGGCGTCTGGACCGGCTCGGTGTGGCTGGCCACCGTCGAATCCGAGACCTCGGAAATCTTCCGCGAAAAGATGATCGCGGCCTCCTCGCGCGACGCCATCCGTTCCAGGGGCCGCACCGGAAAGCCGGCGCGGCAGTTGCGCTCGGTCTGGACCGATGCCTGGGATCGCGGACCGGACAGCCCCGGCGCGCTGCCGATGCCGCTGCAGAGCATCATCAGCCGCGACGCCTTCAACTCGATCGATCGCTCGGCGGCATCGGGCAACGTGCAGGCGCGCGACCTCGTCAGCTATTTCGTCGGCCAGGGCGTCGGCCTGATCGACAGCGTGAAATCCGCAGGCGCGGTGGTGCAGGAATTCAAGGAAGATTTCATCGAGGCGGTGGAGCACATGAACGCGCTGGTGGAGGAATAGGCTAATCCTTACGGCAAAAGCTTGCGACTATCTCAGACCTCATCCTGAGGAGCGCGCCTCGCGCGCGTCTCGAAGGATGGCAGCGAGTTGATGCGTTATGCCCATCCTTCGAGACGCGGCCAAGAGGCCGCTCCTCTGGATGAGGTCCGCCTTGTTGAGAAAGTGAAAAAAAGCAGATGACAAATTCACCCGCCCCCCTCCCCGACGACCGCATTCCCGTCATCGTCGGCATCGGCGAAATCACCGATCGACCGAAGGAGATCGCCGCCGGCCTCGAGCCGCTCGCGTTGCTGGAAGAAGCGCTCAAGCGCGCCGAAGACGACAGCGGCGCAAGATTGCTCGGCGAGATCGGCTCGCTCGACATCGTCAATTTCCTGAGCTGGCGCTATCGCGATCCGGAAAAACAGCTTGCCGACCGTCTCGGCATCAAGCCCAAGCACGCCTATTACGGTCCGGTCGGCGGCGAAAGCCCGATCCGCTATCTGCACGAGGCGGCGCAACGCATTGCGCGCGGCGAATGCAGCGTCGCTGCGGTCTGCGGCGCCGAAGCGCAATCGACCGCGACCAAGGCCGAACGCGCCGGCGTCACGCTGCCATGGACGCCGTTCGCGCATGATGTGCCAGGAGCCAAAACGCGGCGCCGCGTTCCAGAAGCCGATGGCGGTGCAAGCTCGGCGTGTTCAGGCCGGTGACGGTCTATCCGTTCTACGAAGCCGCAAGCTCGGCGCATTGGGGCCAGACCCCGCGCGAGGCGATGGCGGAATCAGGCAAGCTGTGGTCGACCTATTCCAATGTCGCCTCGGAAAATCCGAATGCCTGGCTGAAGCGGCGCTTCTCCCCGGAGGAAATCACGACGCCGACGCCGGACAACCGGCTGATCGCGTGGCCCTATACCAAGCTGATGGTCGCCAATCCGACCGTCAACATGGGCGGCGCGATCCTGATGACCAGCCTTGCCAAAGCGCGCGCCGCCGGCATTCGCCGAGGATCGCCTGATCCACATCCATGGCGGCGCCTCGGCGGAAGAGCCGCGCGATTACCTGACCCGCGACCAGTTTTTCGAAAGCCACGCCCAGAACGCCGTACTGCAAGGCGGCGACGGAGCTTGCCGGCGGCGACGGCAGCGCGTTCGACGCCATCGAGCTCTACAGCTGCTTTCCCTGCGTGCCGAAAATGGCGCGGCGGACGCTGGGCCTCGGCGCCGACGTGCAGCCGACGGTGACCGGCGGGCTGACGTTCTTCGGCGCGCCGCTCAACACCTACATGACGCATGCGGCCTGCGCGATGGTGCGCAAGCTGCGCAATGGCGCAAAGCTCGGCTTGCTCTACGGCCAGGGCGGTTTTGTCACCAAGCATCATGCGCTGGTACTGTCGCGGCAGACGCCGCAAGACGCCGCTGGCGCAGGACACCAGCGTGCAGGCCGAGGCCGACCGGCAGCGCGGCGCGGTGCCGGAGTTCGTCACCGAGGCCAGCGGCAGGGGCTCGGTCGAGAGTTTTACCGTGATCTATGGCCGCGGTGGCGAGGTCGAGCACGGCGTGGTGATGCTGCGGACCTCCGACGATGCCCGCGCACTGGCGCGGGTGCCCGCGCGCGACGGCGCGACGCTGGCGCATCTGCTGGATCCGGACCGGAGCCCGGTGGGATCGTCAGGCGAGATCGTTACGGCGGCCGATGGCGTGCTGGAGTGGCGGGTCGTCAGCAGCGAAAGACGCTCGCGCTCGCCCTACCCCTTGACGTCCTGCTTCTCCGAAACCTTCTCGGTCTTGCCCGGTTTGGCTGCCGGCGACGCGGACCTGATCGCCGTCGGCGATGCCATCGGGCGGCGCGACGATGACGCGATCATCAGCGGATATGCCCGAGGCCAGTTCGATATCGCGGCCGAGATCGCGGGCGATGGTCACGGTCTTGAACAGCACCTTGTCGTCGGAACCGACGGTCGCGACGCGCAGGCCGCTCTGGTTGAAGATCAGGGCGCTGGCCGGAATATGCAGCGGCACGGTGTCGCGCTGCAGGCTCATGCGCACATTGGCGTAGCCGCCCGGCATCAACTCGCCGCCGGCATTGTCGAGCGCCAGCTGCATCCGCGTCGTGCCGGAGGCGACATCGACCGATTGCGAGGACGCCTCGACCGTCGCGGCGAAGGTCCGGGTTCGGATATTCCGGCATCGTAGATCACCGCCTTGGCGCCGATCTTGATCGCGGGCACGTAATTCTGGGGAACGTTGACATAGACCCGCAGCTTCTTGATGTCGGAGATCACGAACATCGGCGGCCCGCTAGCCGCCGCCGGCGTTGATCAGGGCGCCGACGTCGGTGTTGCGGGCGGTGACCACGCCGTCGAACGGCACGGTGATCTTCTTGTAGCCGGCCAGCGCCTCCAGCCGCTCGACATTGGCCTGGCTGGAATTGACCGCCGCCTTCTTGTTGGAGAGGTCGGCGGAGCGTTCGTCGATCTCCTGCATCGAGACGAAGTTCGAGGCGATCAGCGTTTTGCGGCGGTTCAAGCGTGGCTTCAGACAGCTTCGCGCTGGCCTCCTGGCTGGCGAGATCGGCGCGCGCCTGCAGCAATTGCTGGTCGAGGTCCGGCGCCTCGATTTCGGCGATCACCTGCCCGGCCTTGACCTTGGCGCCGATGTCGGCGCTCCAGCTCTTCAGATAGCCGCTGACGCGGGCGAAGATCGGCGCGCGGTAATAGGCCTCGAGCCGGCCCGGCAGATCGATGGTGGCGTTGCAGCACCTTGGCGTCGGGCAGCACCACCGCGACCGTCGGAATCGCCTGATTGTCGGTCCATTCGCGCAGCTTCGCGCTGGAATCCTCGCGCGCCCGGATCCCGGTGACGACCACCATGACCGCGACGATGCCCGCCACAAGCCCGAAAATGCCCAACTTCCGGCGCGAGACCGGCGAGTTGTGTTCAGTGGGCATGCGAAGTCTCCGGTGAGGCGGCGGCTTTGGCGCCTTGCTTCTTGTGTACCATACTAAAAACCACGGGAACAAACATCAGGGTAGCCGTCGTCGCGAATATCAGCCCCCCGATCACGGCACGCCCCAGCGGTGCGTTCTGCTCGCCGCCTTCGCCGAGCCCCAGCGCCATCGGCGTCATGCCGATGATCATCGCCAGCGCGGTCATCAAAACCGGGCGGAAGCGCACGAAGCCGGCTTCGATCGCGGCTGCGACGGGATCGCCGAGCTCTTCGTAACGCTCGCGGGCAAAGCTGATCACCAGCACGCTGTTGGCGGTGGCGACACCCATGCACATGATCGCGCCGGTCAGCGCCGGCACCGAAAGCGTGGTCTGCGTCGTGAACAGCATCCAGACGATGCCGGCGAGCGCTGCCGGCAGCGCGGTGATGATCACGAACGGATCGGACCACGACTGGAAGTTCACCACGATCAGGAGATAGATCAGCACGACCGCGGCAAGCAGCCCGAACAGCAGCCCGGAAAACGCGCTGTTCATGGTCTGCACCTGGCCGAGCAAGGACCACCGAAGAGCCTTTCGGCACGTCCTTGGCGGTATCGGCGATCAGCGCCCTGACGTCGGCGGCCACCGCGCCGAGATCGCGGCCCTGCGGGGTCGCGTAAATCTGCACCAGCGATTGAATATCGTACTGCGACACCACGGCACTGGACGTCGTCCGCGTGATATTGGCGATGCCGCCGAGAATTGGCGATTGCGGCACGCCCACCGCCGTGATCGGCAGCGTCTGCAGCGCGCTGAGCGAATCGATCTGGTATTGCGGCGTCTGCATCACGATCGAATACGACACGCCGTTATCCGGATTGAGATAATAGGTCGGCGCGACCTGGGCACTGCCGGCCAGATTGACCACGAGACTGTTGGTGACATCGCGCTCGGTCAGCCCGACATATTGCGCGCGGGTGCGATCGACATCGATGTTGAAGGTCGGGATTGTTGGGCGACTGCTGGATCCGCGCGTCGGCAATGCCGGGGATCCGGCGAATCCGGCTCAGCAGCTTGTTGGCGTAGGCGAAATTCGCGTTCACATCCGCGCCCCGGACCTGCAGATCGATCGGCGCCGGCGCGCCGAAGTTCAGGATCTGGCTGACGATATCGGCCGGCAGAAAAGCAAAAGTTATGCCGGGAAACAACCGCGGCAGCTGTTCGCGCAGCGCCTGGACGTATTCGGCGGTCGGCCGGTGATCCTCCTTCAGCTTGATCTGGATATCGCCGTCCTGCGGGCCGATCACGCCGGTATTGTTGTAGGTCATGTTGATGCCGCTGATCGGCATGCCGATGTTGTCGGCGACGGTGTCGATTTGGTCTGGCGGAATGATCTTGCGGATCGCCTTCTGCACGTCGGCGAACTGGTTGGCGCTTTCCTCGACACGGGTGCCGACCTGGGTGCGGACATGCATCAGGATCGAGCCGGCGTCGACCGAGGGAAAGAAATTCCGGCCGAGAAACGGCACCAGCAGGAACGAGACGGCGACGAAAGCGAGAAATCCGACGACGAAAATCGGCCGTCGTCCGCAGCGCCATCGACAACAGATCGCGATAACCGCTGCGAATGCGCTCGAACCGCGCCTCGAAGGCGCGCTGGAATCGGATCAGAGGGTTGCGCGACGGCGGCGGGCCCTCGCCTTCGGCATGATGCACGTGAGGCTGCAGCAGATATTTCGCCATCGTCGGCACCAGCGTGCGCGACAGGATGAACGACCAGACCATCGCGAACATCACCGCTTCGGCCATCGGCACGAACAGGAAGCGCGCCACCCCGGTCAGGAAGAACATCGGCACGAACACGATGCAGATGCACAGCAGCGAGACGAACGCCGGCGTCACGATCTGGTTGGCGCCGTCCAGGATCGATTGCTCGACCGGCTTGCCCTGTTCGAGATGGTAATTGATGTTCTCGATCGTCACCGTGGCGTCGTCGACGAGAATGCCGACCGCGAGCGCCAGGCCGCCGAGCGTCATGATGTTGAGGGTCTCGCCGATCGCCGACAGCATGATGATGGCGCCGAGCACGGCGAGCGGAATCGAGACGGCGATGATGACGGTCGAGCGCCAGCTTCCCAGGAACAGCAGGATCATCACGCTGGTCAAAAGCGCCGCGATGACGCCTTCATTGGCAACGCCGGTGATGGCGCCGCGGACGAACAGCGACTGGTCGCCGATGAATCCGATCTTCAGCGCATCGGGCAGCTGATCCTTGACGTCGATCACCTTCTGCTTGATGCCGGCGATGATATCCAGCGTCGAGATCGCGCCGGCCTTCAGCACCATCATCAGAACCGAGCGGTTGCCGTTGACGTGAACGATATTGGTCTGCGGCGGATTGCCGTCGCGAACGCTGGCGACGTCGCGGATGTAGACCATCGCGCCGTTCACGGTCTTGATCGGCAGGTCGCCCAGCTCTTCCATCTTGAGCGGCGAGTTGTTGAGCTGGATGGTATATTCGAAGCTGCCGATCTTCTCCGTGCCGACCGGCGTGATCAGATTTTGTGCGGCCAGGGCATTGGCGACGTCCTGCCCCGACAGCCCGCGGGCCTGCAGCGCCGACGAATTGAGATCGATCTGGACCTGGCGCTGCTTGCCGCCGAACGGATACGGAATCGCCGCGCCGGGCACCGTGACCAGCGGCGTCCGCAGCTGGTTGATGCCGATGTCGGCGAGATTCTGCTCGGTCAAGCCCTCGCCCGACAGCGCGACCTGGATGATCGGCACCGTCGATGCACTGTAATTGAGGATCAGCGGCGGCGTCGAACCGGGCGGCAATTGCTTCAGCAGGGTCTGCGAAATCGCGGTAACCTGGGCGTTGGCGGTGCGGATATCGACGTTCGGCTGAAAGAAAATCTTGACGATGCCGACGCCATTATAGGAGTTCGCGACGATGTGTTCGATGTCGTTGACCGTGGTCGTCAGCGACCGCTCGAACGGCGTGGTGATTCGTCCCGACATCTGGTCCGGCGGCAAGCCGGTATATTGCCAGACCACGCCGATGACGGGGATCCGGATATCCGGGAAAATGTCGGTCGGCGTGCGCAGCGTCGCGAGCGGTCCGATAATCAACAGCAGCAGCGCGAGCACGACGAAAGTATACGGCCGGCTCAGCGCAATACGGACCAATGCGATCATAAAACGGGCATTCCCCAAACAGACAGAAATTGGCCAGCCAGGGGGCCAATTCGTGGCGCTGATTTACCCGAACTGCGAAAAAAAGCCAACGCCCGCGACCCTGTCGGCTGACATCCGATTTCGCCGGCCCAACAGGCGGCTCGGAGCCGCGGGTCTGGCAGCCCTTACCGAGTTCAGGAAGCGCAGGTATCCAGCATTGGCGTTAAACTTGGTCTCCGCAAGCCTTCGGCAAATCCGGCACGAACGCTCCCGAGACCCTTGAGCGTTACTTCCGGCGAAATGTGCTGAACTGAAATCGCTGCAGGGCACCCCACGGGGTGGCGTGGTCATGTCGTCGCGCGTCGATCAACTTGAAATCGGTTCCCAGAATTTCGGATAGCGAGGCTGCATCATGCCGCACAATCGGCAATCCGCTGCATCGCTCCGGGCCGTCCAAAGCAAAGGTGCCGATGATGACATAGCCGCCGGACGCGACGGCTTTTTTCAGCCGGTCGACATAGGCGGATTGATCGGCCGGACTGGTCAAGAAATGAAACGCCGCACGGTCGTGCCACAGTTCATAGGCTTGGGTCGGGTCCCATTTAGTGACATCGGCAATCTCCCACCGGACATTTGCGGCCTTGTCGCCCAGACGCGCTTTCGCGGCATCGAGAGCCGTTTTGGAAAGGTCCAGAATCGTAATTTGCCCCGTTTGACGCTCGACAAGGGCGTCCACGAGGCGGGACGCACCGCCGCCGATATCGATGATCGCCGCACGGGCGGAGACGCCTGTCAATGCTATCAGCTCGAGGGACGGCGCTGGATTTTCCTGAAACCAACTGACTTCTTTTTCGCTCTTGGTCGTATAAACGTTCTCCCAATGGGTGCTCCTGCCGACATCACTCATGAATGTCTCCTTCGCTCACAATGCTGCAAGGTCCGATAAAGATGGTTACACCTCCCATACTAGACAACAAGAATGCGTCGTCACCTTCCATCTTTATACCTTCGGCGCTGCTGCGCGAGGCGAGGCGCCAAAAAAACATCCCGGCCGTCCAAGCGCCGCGGGTGTGCGTGCTTGATCCCGACGGCGATCTCGTGCGTATGCTGCGCAAGACGGGGAAAACGACACCCTTTGCAGGTTGGCCGTGTTACCACACCGAATTGGATACGTTCGCGCTTGCCGGGCAGGAGGTGGGGATTGTCGGACGGGTCGTTGGTGCTTCGTTTGCCGTCCTCGTGGCGGAACAATTGTTCGCGAGCGGCTGTCGGCTGCTCGTCAGCCTTACTTCGGCTGGTCAGATCGTAGCTTCCGGACCGCCACCCTATTTCGTAATTATCGATCGAGCGTTGCGCGACGAAGGGACCAGCTACCATTACGCACCTCCTGCCGAATTCGCCGAGGCCGATCCCGGCCTTGTCGAAACCGCGGCGAAGGCCATCGCGAAAGGCGGACCACGCGTGGTCGTCGGCGCCACCTGGACGACCGACGCGCCGTTTCGCGAGACGGCCGAAGCGATTGAGGCTGCCCGAAGGAAAGGGATTCTCGGGGTCGAGATGGAGGCGGCCGCGCTCTACACCTTCGCGCGATCCGTTGGCGTGCCCCTTCTCTGTCTCGCCCACATTACCAATACGATGGGCCAGGATGGCATGGATTTCGAGAAGGGTGATGCCGACGGCACCAGCGACGCCCTCGCCGTGCTGGAAAGCGCAGTCGCAGCTTTGCACCCGGCAGACCCAACGCACCGCCAACAGCTTGGTGATTAAGTGATGATCTAGACGTAATCGAATAGCGCCATGAAGCCGAAGTCCATGTGCAGCTGTTGGTGGCAATGGAACAGGGTCAAACCGGGATTGTCCGCCACAAAGTCAACTTCCACTTGCTGGTATCCGCCGAGCATGACGACATCCTTCATGATCCCGGCTGTGGTTTTTCCAGCTATCCGAGTCAGTTCGAAGCTGTGACGGTGCAGATGCACGGGGTGGATGTCGTCGCTGGCATTGCTCATGCGCAGCCGATAGCGCCTGCCCTGACGCAGGTGAAACATCGGCTCCATTTTGTCCATCGAGAACGCGACATCATTGATGCGCCATTCGTTGAAGCCTTGAGTGGCCGCGTTGTTCTTGGTGAAAGTCATATCGATGGTTTCATCCGGTGCCTGCCCGTCAGGGCCGGACCGTCCGAAACGCGTGTAGTCCCATTTAAACGGAGCCGGCCTGGTCCATTTTGGCTGTCCCGTTTTGCCGGCATACTCAATCACGATGCCCATCCCCCTTGTGCGGTCGTCGTCCGCAAGGTCGCCCATGACCCAAACTCCGGGATGATTCATCTCGACCATCGCCGATACACGTTCGGCGGTTCCCAGCCACAGGACGGGTACGTGTGTCGGTGTCGGGACGGGATTGCCGTCCAACGCGATAACCTCGAAGCTGTGTCCCGGCAAAGCGAGGCTGCGGATTTCGGTCGCACTGCCGTTAACGATATGAAACAGCACACGCTCGCCCGCCTTGACGCGAATGGGATCGCCATGGCCCAGCATCCGGCCGTTGATCGAGAACAGGCTGTACCCGACCTCGAAACCGTGCGGCATTCCCCTGGCCAGCGAAGCGCGCATCGCGGATTCTCCGGACTCCTCGAGCGCCTTGACCCGCGTTGCCGGCGCAAGAAAATCCATCGCCATATCGCCGCCGCGACTGAGGGCGGGCTGGAATTCCTTGAGCATCAGAAACACTTCGCGATCGTAGCGGCCCGGTTCCTGTTTCGGCTCGATGTAGACCGGGCCTACTTGTCCGCCATATTGCCCGCCGGACAGATCGGCGCCGGGCGTGAGGTGCGTGTGATAGAATCGCAATCCAGCCGGCCCGGGCGTAAAACTTATGCGGCGCATACCATGGGCCGGAATGAACGGTGTCCCCTCCTCGAACGCTCCATCCACATCCACCGGTACGGTCTGCCCGTGCCAGTGCAGTTGCTCCGGCGTATCGGTATCATTGTGGATATCGACAACGACCTTCTGGCCTTCCTTGAACCGGAGAAGCGGTCCCGGAAACTGCCCGTTGTAGGTCGTGGTGGAAATGATGCGATCCGGTGCCAGTTCAACGAGCCCGTTGCCAATCCGGATCGCATGATCCGCCGCGCCTTCCGGCGAAACGCGCGGGCTGCCGGAAGATTGAGCCTCGACCCGTTTGGGGAGCGCTGCCGAGAGCGCCGTGATTCCCCCAGCTTGCAGCAACCTGCGCCGATCAATTGTCATGAGAACGCTCCGTCGCAACGACCAAATCGACCGGCCACCGAGTTGCACCATCGAAATCCGATAGTCCAGATCGAACGATGTCACAAACGGGGCATTTCACCGGATACCGAGGCCACTATCATCTCCTCGCGGTTGCACGATGGCCGGAAACGCTTGGCTGCAGTATCGGTTCCCGATATCGTTTATCGATATTTGAGCCCAATCGAATGAATTTGGACAATGAAGTTCAACGACCTGCGAGCGGCGACGCTTCCGAAGGTCGCGTCGGCGAGGTCTTCAAGACATTCCTGAAGCTCGGCCTGTCCTCCTTTGGCGGTCCGATCGCTCATCTCGGATACTTCCGGGATGAGTTGGTGGTGCGTCGCAAATGGCTCGACGACACAGCCTATGCGGACCTGGTCGCGCTCTGTCAGTTTCTTCCGGGGCCGGCCTCCAGCCAGGTCGGCTTTTCCCTCGGCATTCTTCGCGGCAACGGCCTTTTGGGTGGCCTCGCGGCGTGGTTGGCCTTCACCATGCCCTCGGCCGTGATCCTGTTCGCCTTTGCGATGGGCGCAGCCGCGTTCACGGGGCCGGTTGCCGAAGGTTTCCTGCATGGCCTCAAGCTTGTCGCTGTTGCTGTCGTCGCACAGGCCATCTGGGGCATGTCGCGAACCCTCACACCCGATCGCACCCGCGCCGGCATCGCGCTTGCCGCGATTGCGATCGTTGTTTTTTTCGCCGGATCGTTCGGGCAGATCGCAGCAATCGCGCTCGGCGCGTGCGCGGGCCTTTGGCTCTGCCGGGGGGAAGTCGCGCCGCATTCCGGGGATCTGAATTTTCCGGTCACCCCGCGAGCAGGCGTCATCGCGCTCGCTCTCTTTGCCGCGCTCCTCTTGATCCCTCCGTTCGTCGCCAGCGCGTCCGGCTCTCAGGTTCTCGCTCTGTTCAACGCGTTCTACCGGTCGGGCGCGCTCGTGTTTGGCGGCGGCCATGTCGTGCTGCCGCTGCTTCAGGCCCAGGTTGTTACGCCGGGATGGGTCAGCACCGAGGCGTTCCTGGCAGGTTATGGAATGGCGCAGGCGGTGCCGGGACCGCTCTTTACCTTCGCCGCCTATCTTGGGGCGGTGATGGGTCTCCGCCAAACGGCGTGGCTGGCGCCGTCATTGCTCTCGTCGCGCTGTTCCTTCCGGGCATGCTGCTTGTCTATGGCATGCTGCCGTTCTGGGATGCGATGCGGACACGCCCCGCCGCTCAGGCGGCCATGCGGGGCACCAATGCCGCCGTGGTCGGTATTCTCGGTGCGGCCCTTTACCACCCGGTCTGGACCAGCGCGGTCCTGACGCCGCGCGATTTTGCACTCGCGCTCGCGGGCTTCCTCCTCCTTACCGTGTGGAAGATGCCGCCCTGGATCGTGGTGGTGGTCCTGGCTGGTGCCGGCATGTTGTCGAGTTCTAGGCAGGGCGATCGCAGATGACCGCGTGCGACACAGATCGGGGCGGTGCGGCCGCTCAGCGCATCAGCTTCAGCGCGTCGGAGAAAAAATTCGGGCCGCCGAAATTGCCTGATTTCAGCGCCAGCAGCATCTCGCCGTCGCTGGCGCCGACCGCACGCAGCACCGGCACGCCGGCGGCGATCTCCGCGCCCACCAGAAAGCCGGGAATCCGCAAGCGGTCCACCACCGCGCCGGAGGTTTCGCCGCCGGCGACCACCAGCCGCCGCACACCTGATTGAACCAATGCTTCGGCGATGTCGGCCATCGCCTGCTCGATCGCATGGCCCGCGGCATCGCGGCCGTGGCGCGCCTGCAAGGCGGCGACCTCGTCCGGCGTCGAACTGCTGGCGATCAGGACCGGGCCCTCCTTGAGCCGTTCCCGAGCCCAGGCCAGCGCGCGGCGGGCTTCACCCGTGCCAGCGACGGCCTGGTCGGGATCGAGATGCAGCACCGGCATGACAGCTTCGGCGTTGGCGATCTGCTGCAGCGTCGCCTGTGAACAGCTGCCCGCCAGGCACGCTGCCGGTCCGGCGACCGGCGAGCCGGAGATCGCGTCCGGCGCATTCGGTTTGCCGGGGTGTGAGGCGACCAGCGCATGGGCCAGACCGAGCCCGAGACCGGATGCGCCGACGGAGACGCGATGATCCAGCGCGACGGCGCCGATGGTTTCCAGATCGCGCTCGAAAACCGCGTCCGCGATCACAGCGCCAATACCTTTGCCGGAGAGATCGGCAAGACGCGCGCGGACGGCGTCCGCGCCGCGCGCGATGTCGGCGAGAGCGACGAGACCGACTTTGGTCCGGCTTTGCCGCGCCAGCACCCGGACCAGATTGGAATCGTGCATCGGATTGAGCGGATGATCTTTCAGCGGGCTTTCGTTCAGCGGCACCGAGCCTACGAACAGATTGCCCTGATACACCGTGCGGCCGGTCTCCGGAAACGCCGGCGTCACCAGCACGATTGTCTCGCCGGAATCGGCGCGCAGCGCGTCCATGACCGGGCCGATATTGCCGGCGTCGGTGGAATTGAAGGTCGAGCAGATCTTGAACAGCACGTGCCGGGCGCCCCGTCCGCGCAACCATTTTTCCGCCGATCGCGAGCGCGACACCGCAAGGCCGGCCTCGATCGACCGGCTTTTCAGCGACACCACCACCGCATCGACGTCGGGCAGATCGAGATCGTCGGCGGGAACGCCGATGGTTTGCACCGTGCGCAACCCGCAGCGGGTCAGCGTGTTGGCGAGATCGGAGGCGCCGGTGTAATCGTCGGCGATGCAGCCAAGAGATAACTTTCCGGCCCGCGTCACGGTTTCACTCCGGCATAGGGCCTGAACCAGCCGAGGCCATCGGTGGTCCTGGCCCGCGGGTTGTATTCGCAGCCGACGAAACCGCCATAGCCGAGCCGGTCGAGTTCATCGAACAGGAACGGATAGTTCAGTTCTTCGCCGTCGGGTTCGTTGCGCGAGGGGACGCTGGCGATCTGCACGTGACCGACGATCGGCATCATCTCGCGCAGCCGCATGGTGACGTCGCCATGGATGATCTGGCAGTGATAGATATCGAACTGCAGCTTCAGGTTCGGAATTTTCAATTCCTGGATCAGGTCGCGGGCGAAGTTAAAATCGTTGAGGAAGTAGCCGGGCACGTTGCGCGGGTTGATCGGCTCTATCACCACGTCGAGCCCGTGGGGGCCGAAAAATTCCGCCGCCCACGCCACCGATTTATAAAACGCCTCCACCGCTTTGCGATCGCCGCGGTCGGCGATCCCCGCCATCAGATGCACACGCTTGACGCCGGTCGCCTGCGCGTAAGGAAGCGCGGTGATCAGGCTCTGCTGCAGATCGGCAAACCGATCCGGCAGCGCCGCAAAGCCTTTTTCGCCGGCTTCCCAATTGCCCGGCGGCAGGTTGAACAGCGCCTGCGTCAGGCCGGCGGCCTTGAGCCGCTTGCCGACCTCTTCGGCCGGATGATCGTAGGGAAACAGGAATTCAACGGCGGTAAACCCGGCCCGCGCCGCCGCATCAAAGCGGTCGAGGAACGGCACTTCGTTGAACATCATGGTGAGATTGGCGGCGAAACGGGGCATCTGATGTCCTCTTGTTGGTTCACTGCTATTTCGGCTCGCCCGGCAAAGCCGTGCCGGTGACGCGGGCATACATCCGCGCCACCGAGGCGTCGTCGTCGCGGCCCATGCCGGACGCCGCGGTCATCAGGAACATCTGCAGCGCGGCGGATGCCACCGGCACCGGAAATTTCGCCGTGCGCGCCATGTCCTGGATGATGCCGAGGTCTTTCACAAAAATTTCCACCGCGCTGCGCGGGGAGTAATCACCCTCGAGCACGTGCGGCATGCGGTTTTCGAACATCCAGGAATTGCCGGCCGACGCAGTGATGACTTCATAGACCTTGCGGATATCGAGCCCCTGCTTGGCGGCGAAGGTGATCGCCTCCGACGCCGCCGCGATATGCACGCCGGCCAAGAGCTGGTTGATCATCTTGAACGCAGCGCCCTGCCCGGCAGCGTCGCCGAGTTCGTAGAGTTTTGCCGCCATCGCGTCGAGCGCGGGCCTGGCCTTGGCGAAGGCCGCAGGACTGCCTGATGCGAGAATGGTGAGTTCGCCCTGCGCCGCGCGCTGGGCGCCGCCGGAGATCGGCGCATCGAGGTAATGCCGGCCGGTCGCTTCCAATTGCTTTGCCAGCCGCCGCGCCACATCCGGGTCCATGGTGGCGGAGGAGACGAACACCGCGTCTTTTGCCAGTGTTTCTGCGACGCCGTTGGCCCCGAACAGAATGGTCTCGGTTTGGGCGGCGTTGACGACCACGCTGACCACGATGTCGGCAGACTTCGCGGCCTCCGCCGGCGTTTTCGCGCCGGCCCCGCCGTCGGCGGCGAACCGCGCCACGGCCTCATCGGAGACATCGCAGCCGGTAACGTCAAAACCGGCCCGCCGCAGCGAGGTCGCCATGCCAAACCCCATCGAGCCCAGCCCGACGACGGCGATGCGCGGTTTTGCGGTGACGGATTCAGGCATGCGGCAATTCCTTTGGGGGTTCCTCATAGCCGCAGTTCGCATGCGGCTTTGCCTCTGGGTATCACGGCTTGGCCGCGCTGCCAAAGCGTGAGACAAGGCGGCAACGAGGATGCTGCCAGGATACGGATATGACCGAAACCGGGATACGCGAGGAAATCTGCCGCCTCGGCCGCTCGCTGTTCGAGCGCGGGCTGACGCCGGGTTCATCAGGTAACATCAGCGTGAGGCTGGACGACGGCGGCTATATGGTGACGCCGACCAATGCCTCGCTTGGCTCACTCGATCCGGCGCGGCTGTCACGGCTCGGCGCTGACGGAAAGCTCGTTTCCGGCGATGCGCCCACCAAGGAAGTGCCGTTGCATAACGCGCTGTACCAGACGCGCCACGCGGCGCGCGCGGTGGTGCACCTGCACTCGACCCATTCGGTGGCGCTGTCGATGCTGCCGGAGATCGATCCGCGCGCGGCGTTACCGCCGATGACCGCCTATTACCTCATGAAGTGCGGCGCCACCGCGCTGGTGCCGTATTATCGGCCGGGCGATCCTGATGTGGCCGACGCGATCAAGGGTCTCGCCGGCAAATATGCTTCGGTGCTGCTGGCCAATCACGGCCCGGTGGTCGCCGGGGAGTCGCTGGAAGCGGCAGTATTTGCGATCGAGGAACTGGAAGAAACCGCAAAACTCTATCTGCTGCTGCGCGGGCTGAACCCGCGGTATTTGACGCCGGCGCAGGTGGCGGATTTATCGAAGACGTTCGGGCTGGCGCTGCCGGAGCATTCGCCGCACACGCCGACCTCATCCTGAGGAGCATCGCGAAAGCGATGCGTCTCGAAGGATATGAAGCCGGCTTTTTTCAAGACGCACTCTTCACCATGAGGGTCATCTTCTCCCCTCCCCCCGCGAAGTGGTGGGGAGGGGAGCTCAAGACATCAGCCTCTGAGGAGCCGCGAAGCGGCGTCTCGAATGATGGCACCGCGCGCGCTTCCATCCTTCGAGACGCCCGCAAGTGCGGGCTCCTCAGGATGAGGACGGTATGTGCGGAGATACGTGACGCTCACAGCCCCAGATACGCCTTGCGGACGCCGGGATTGCCCATGATCTCGGCTGCGGTGCCCTGCATCAGGAGGCGGCCGGTCTGCAAGATGTAGGCGCGGTCGGCGATATCAAGGCATTCGGCGATGCGCTGCTCGACAATCAATACGGTCATCCCCGCGTCGCGGATGCGCTTCACCGCCTGAAAGATTTCGTCGACCAGTTTGGGCATGATGCCCTGCGACGGCTCGTCCAGCATCAACAGTCGCGGCCGCGTCATCAGCGCGCGGCCGATCGCCAGCATCTGCTGCTCGCCGCCGCTCAGTGTTTCGGCGCGCTGTTCCAGACGCTCCGACAGGCGCGGAAACAATTTGAACACCAGCGCCAGCGGCTCGTCGCGATTGACCTCGCTGCGATACATGTAACTGCCGAGCCGCAGGTTGTCGCGCACCGACAGCCGCGGGAATAGGCGGCGGTTTTCCGGCACATAGGCGATGCCGCGCGCGGTGATCACGTGCTGCGCCAGGCCGTCGATGCGCGCACCGTCGAAGGTCACGGTGCCGGAGCGCGGACGCTCGGCGCCGGCGATGGATTTCAGCAGCGTCGATTTGCCGGCGCCGTTGGCGCCGGCGACGCAGACGATCTCGCCTTTGGCGACCTCGATGCTGACCGCCGAGATCGCCACCAATCCCTGATAGGCGGTGGTGACTTCATGCACCGACAGCATGACGATCCCCGAGGTAGGCGCTGATGACTTTCGGATCGCGCACGATGTCGGTCGGCTTGCCCTCGATCAGTACCTTGCCGAGATCGAGCACGATGGCGCGGTCGACCAGCGGCATCACGATTTCCATGACATGCTCGACCATCAATACGGTGACGCCGGTGGCGCGCACTTTTCGCACCAGTTCAACGCCGGTCTGCGCCTCGATCGGCGTCAGGCCGGTCAGCACTTCATCGAGCAGCAGCAGTTTCGGCTCGGTCGCCAGCGCCCGGGCGACCTCGAGCCGGCGCTTCTCCGACGGAATCAACTCGCCTGCCGATACATTGGCGCGGCCGGCAAGGCCGGCGAATTCCAGCACCTCCCAGGCCTTGCGGCGCGCCTCGCGCATGATGGTGGTGCGGATCAGCGCGCCGACGATGACGTTGTCGATGACCGTCATGGTCTCGAAGCTTTTCACGACCTGGAAAGTGCGCGCGATGCCGCGCTGGCAGCGCTGCGCCGCCGGCAGCGCGGTGACGTCCTCACCGTCGAGCCAGATCGAGCCTTGGGTCGGCGGCAGCACGCCCGCGATCAGGTTGAACAGCGTCGACTTGCCGGCGCCGTTGGGGCCGATCAATCCGACGATCTCGCCGCGGCCGACCGAAATCGAGATATCGCTGTTGGCGATCAGGCCGCCGAAGCGCTGCCAGACGCCGCGGGTTTCCAGCAAGGCGGTCATCGCACCGCTCCCTTGCGCCGCGGCGAGAACAGTCCGACCAGGCCCTCGGGGCGCGCCAGCGAGATCAGCACGATCAGCGTGCCGTAGACGATCAGGTCGACGCCGCGGCCGGAACCGCCGATGAAGGAGCGCGTCAGTTCGGTGAGCGGGATCAGGATGACGGCGCCGAGCACCGGGCCCCACAGTGTCCCGATGCCGCCGAGCACCGCGGGCAGCGCCATCAGCAGCGAGAACTGGAAGCCCATGACGCTTTCGGGATCGATATAGGATACGAACTGGGCATAGAAGGCGCCGCCGACCGCGGTAAGGAATGCCGAGACCGCCGCCGCCCCCATCTTGGAATTGAACACGACCACGCCGAGGCTTTCGGCGGCGTCCGGATTGTCCTTCACCGCGCGCCACCAATAACCCCATTTGGAATCTTCCAGCCACCAGGTCACCAGCCAGGCGACGCAGGTCAGCGCGAGCGCGAAATAGAAATAGGGCAGCTTGCTGCGCGTGAACTGAAAATAGAGCCAGCTGTCGCGACGTACTGGGATGTCGATGCCGAGGGCGGCGCCGGCCCAATCCCAGTTCTGGAACAACAGCAGCGCGATCTCGGCAATGACGATGGTGGCGATGACAAAATAATGGCCGCGCAGGCGGAAACAGGGATAGCCGAGCGCCATCGCAATCAGTGCCGATATCAGCCCGCCGCCGATCATGCCGAACCACGGGAGCACGCCGAATTTGGTGAACAGAAGCGCCGTCGTATAAGCGCCAAGCCCGAAATACAGCGCGTGGCCGAGCGAAATCTGCCCGCAATAGCCCGAGAGGATGTTCCAGCTCTGCGACAACGCCGCGTACATCAGGGTCAGCACCATGATGTTCTGGACGTAGACGTCCTTCACGAACAGCGGCACCAGCGCGGCGATCCCCGCAAGGCACACCGCGACGATCAGATCGCGGCGGCGGCGCTGGGCGAAGGTCGTATCCATCAGATCGAGCCGAACAGGCCGCGCGGCCGGATGAAGACCACCAGCAGATAGACCGCGTAGATGCCGACCGATTTCAGGGAAGGCGGCAGGATCAGCGCCGTGGAAGCTTCGACCAGGCCGACGATGATACCGCCGGCAAAGGCGCCGAACACGCTGCCGAAGCCGCCGAGCGCCACCGTGACATAGGCGATCAGCGCAAACGACGCGCCGACGTCGGGATAGATGTAGAAGAACATCGCCATCACGGCGCCGGCCAGGCCCACCAGCGCAGCCCCGAGGCCCCAGCCCAGCGCGAACACCTTGTTCTTGTCGATGCCGACCAGCGCCACCGCGCCGGCGTCCTCGCGGGTCGCTTCCAGAGCGCGGCCGAAATCGGTGCGGTTGATGAAAAAGTACAGCGCGATGAAGGCCGCGATCGACACCAGTGCGCCCACCAGTTGCGGCACCGGCAGGAAGATGCCGGATATCGAGATGGTTTTGCCACCGAGCCACGAATGGGTGACGCTGCGATAGTCCGGCGTGAAGAAGAACTGCGCCAGTCCGCGCATCACGATGGCGAGCCCGAAGGTCGAAAAGATCTGCACCATGCCGGCATTGGCTTTGGCGCGGACCGCAAAGCGCACGATCAAGAGATAGACCACCGCGCCGAACACGAACAGCGCCGCCGCGACCAGGGGTGCAGCCAGCAGGGGATCGATGGCAAAGAACGCGAACAGAAAGAAGGTCGCATACATCGCGATCATCAGGAATTCGCCGTGGGCAAAGTTCACCACGTCCATCAGGCCGAAGATCAGCGACAGCCCGACGGCGATCAGGCCGTAGAGCAGCCCCATCAACAGGCCGCTGGCGAGAGACTGGATGATGGTTGCGGCGGTCAAAGCAATGCTCCCATCGCACGTCGTCCCTGCGAACGCAGGGACCCATAACCGCCGGTATCGCGTTTGAAAGAAGGACGTGAGGCCACGATGAAAACGATACTCCTCGGCGTATGGGTCCCTGCGTTCGCAGGGACGACACTGTGCTTGTCGTGGGCCTTATAGAAAGCGATGACTTACTTCATCGGCCAGGTGGCTTCGGCGACCGCGGCCTGCGGCGGGAAGATGGTGACGAACTTGCCGCCGGTATATTGCAGCAGCACCGGATCGGCGTCGTTGTTCTGGCCCATTTCGTCGAACTTGACGCGCTTCCACGGCATGATGGTGGTCTCGCCCGGCATGTCGGTGGCCACCAGCGCTTCCCTGATCTTGTCGCCGTCAGTGGACTTGGCGCGATTGATGGCGTCCGCCATCACGATCAGGCCCATGAACTGGCGCGACGAGAAGTCGTTGAAGTCCTTGCCCGACTTTTCCTTGAACATGGCGTTGATCTTGCCGACCATCGGCCGCTTGGCGGCCAGATCGAGCGAGAAGCTGCCCCGCGAGATCACGCCTTCGAGCTTGTCGCCGACCGCGTCGTACAGCGCTTTTTCGGAGAAGCCGGCGTCCTGCGCGACGATGGCGTTCGGCTTGTAGCCGAGTTCGGCCATGGTCTTCACCAGCAGGATGCCGTCGGTGGTGTAGCTCGACGGCATCAGCACGTCGGCATTGGCGGCCTTGAGCTGCTGCACTTCGGCCGACAGCGACGGCGAATTGGCGCGGTATTTGATATCGGCCAGCACCTTGTAGCCGCGATCGCCCGCGAGCTTGAGCTGCGCATTACCGGAGTCCGTGCCGAAGATGGTGTCCTCGTGGAACAGGGACAGGGTATCGATCCTGGTGCCCTTTTTCTTCATGGCATCGAAGAAGTCGAACATCGCGGCCGAGAACATCTCGTCATGCGGGGCGGCGCGGAAATAGAATTTGAGGCCGCGGCGATGCAGGCTCGGCGAGGAGTTGTCGGCCGAGATGAACGGGATCTGGTAGCGCTCGCAGATCTGGCTGGCGGTGACCGCGACCGCGCTCTGATAGGTGCCGATGATGGCGCAGACTTTTTCCTGCGTAATGAGGCGCTCGGCTTCGGCGCGGCCTTTCTGCGGATCGGCCTGGTGATCGGCGAACACAAGACGGATCTTGGCACCACCGAGCCCAGGCAAACCCTCGGTCCGCGCCAGCGGCAGATCGAAATCGTACTTGTTGTTGATGATCTCGGCGGCGGTCTCAAATGCCTTTTGTGCATCGACGCCGATCTGCGCGCTGGCGCCGGAAAACGGATAGATGATGCCGATCTTCACTTCGGGTGTTTGCGCGCGCGCCGCGACCGGCAACAGCGCGGCGGCGGCCGTGGCTCCAAGCAATACATTGCGGCGTGTGATGGTCATCACGGGGTCCTCTGTTGATCGGCGGCTCATCGATGAAACGATTTAACAAGGCGGTAAAGCCTCAAAGAACGGCAGAAGCTGCCCTTTAAAGCACGGCCAGTTGCTTGTTGCGGAGATCGGTCACCAGCATCAATCCGGGCGCGTGCGTGATCGCAAACGGCAGCTTGGCCGCCGCGATCACTGCCTGCGGGGTCACGCCGCACGCCCAGAACACGGGAATCTCGTCGGCTTCCACCGGCACCGCGTCGCCGTAATCGGGTTTTGCGATATCGGAAATCCCGATCGAATGCGGATGGCCGAGATGAACCGGCGCGCCATGCACGGAAGGAAAACGCGAAGTGATCTGCACCGCGCGGATCGCGTCCTTAGGTTTGAACGGCCGCATCGACACCACCATCGGGCCGGCGAACGGCCCCGACGGGCTGCATGCAATATTGGTGCGGTACATCGGCACGCGAACGTTGCGCTCGATGTGGCGGATCGGCAGGTCGTCCGCCATCAGCGCTTCCTCGAACGAAAACGAGCAGCCGAGCACGAACGCGACCAGATCGTCGCGCCAATGCGCCATGATATCGGTCGGCTCGCCGGCCACCTCGCCGTCGCGCCAGACCCGGTAGCGCGGCAGGTCGGTGCGGATGTCCAGATCGATGCCGAGCGAGGGAATGCGGGGATCTCCGACATCGGACATGCCGATGATGGGGCACGGTTTTGGATTGAACTGACAGAAGCGGTGGAACGAGGCCGCAAGCTTTTCCGGCAGGATCGCCAGATTGCCCTGGACAAAGCCGTTGGCGACGCCGGCGGTGGTGGTGGCCATGCCGGCGCGACACGCCAGGCGGGCCTGCAGGCTCGGAAGTGCGGTCTCATCGCCGCGGAAGTGCTGCTCTGCCGCTAAAACGGTCATCAGATCGCCCTGCCTATTATCTCGACAACAGTGAAACCCACGCCTACTATAAAGTCTAATCTTCCTTTTTGATCACGGTCGATAAATTAGTTTTATCGATCGGAGCTCCCGCCGATGGTGGACTTCAAATCGATCGAGACCTTCCTGTGGGTCGTGACCCTGGGCAGCTTCCGCGCCGCGGGCGAGAAACTCAATACCACCCAGCCGGCGATCTCGCAGCGGATCGCGCAGCTCGAACGCGAATTGGGCGTGAAGCTGTTGAACCGCGACCACCGCGTGGCATTGCCGACCCCGAGCGGCCGGCAGTTGATGGTCTATGCGGAAAAACTGATGGGCCTGCGCTCGGAGATGATGGCTGAAGTGAGCGACCGCTCGGCAATGCGCGGAGTGTTGCGGCTCGGGGTCGCCGAGACCATCGTGCACACCTGGCTGTCGCAATTGATCAAGAGCGTCAATACCGCCTACCCCAATCTGTCGCTGGAGATCGAAGTCGACATCACGCCGAACCTGACCGCGAGGCTGCTGGCGCAGGAAATCGAACTCGCCTTCATGCTCGGCCCACTGTGCGCCTCCAGCGTGCGCAATCGCGTGCTGTGCGACTACCCGATCGGCTTTCTCGCCAGCCCGTCACTCGGTCTCGGCCATGGTCCGCTGGAGGTGCATGATCTCGCGAAATTTCCGATCATCACCTTCCCGCGCAAGACCCAGCCCTATGAGGTCGTGCGCGCGCTGTTCAACCGGCCCGATCTGCCGCCGATCCGGCTGCACGCCAGTGCCTCGCTTGCAACCGTCATCCACATGGCGATCGAGGGGCTCGGTATTGCGGTCATCCCCACCGCGATCGTCGAAAACGAACTGGCGGACGGCCGGTTGCAACTGCTCTCGACCGATCTCAAAATCTCGCCGCTGACGTTTGCAGCAAGCTGGCTGGCTTCCCCCGATACGGTCGCGGTCGAACTCGTCGCCGATCTCGCCGGCCAGATCGCGCAGTCGAACGCCCTCAGTTGACGCGCCGCCGCTGCCGCGTCATTGAAAAGCAACTGCCGTATCCAGACGCCACGGAACAGCCGCATGAACCAGCCCGCCTCCAATCTGCAAGTCGATTCCGCCCGTCTCTGGGACACGATACATGAGACCGCGAAATTCGGCGCCACCGCGAAAGGCGGGGTGAGGCGGCTGACGCTCGGTCGTGAGGACAAGCAGGTGCGCGACTGGTTCCGCAACGCGTGCGAGGCCGCGGGGCTCGAGGTGCATGTCGATACGCTCGGTTCGATGTTCGCCCTGCGCAAGGGCCGTGACATGTCGAAGCCGCCGGTCGGCCTTGGCTCGCATCTCGACACCCAGCCGACCGGCGGCAAGTTCGACGGCGTGCTCGGCACGCTGGCGGCGCTCGAGGTGGTCCGCACCCTCAACGACGCCGGGATCGAAACGGAAATGCCAATCTGCATCGTCAACTGGACCAACGAGGAAGGCTCGCGCTTCGCGCCGGCAATGATGGCGTCGGCAGCCTATGTCGGCGATTTCACCACCGACGACATTCTGTCGCGCCGGGACGCCGAAGGCGTCAGTGTGGCCGAGGCATTGGATGATATCGGCTATCGCGGCGCGAGCCCGGTCGGCACGCAGAAGTTCACCAGCTTTGTCGAACTGCACATCGAGCAGGGCCCGATCCTCGAAGCGGAAGGCAAGACCATCGGTGTGGTGGATTCCGGCCAGGGCGTGTTGTGGTACGACGGCAGGATCACCGGGTTCGAGAGCCATGCCGGCTCGACGCCGATGCCGCTGCGCCGCGACGCGCTGGCGACGTTGTCGGAGATCGTGCTGGCGATGGAGAGCATCGCCGGAAAGCACGGCCCCAAAGCGGTCGGCACCATCGGCGAAGCCGTCATCAAAAGTCCCTCGCGCAACGTCATTCCCGGCGAAGTCGCCTTTACCGTGGATTGCCGCAGCGCCGATGCCGGGATCATGGACGCGCTCGACAAGGAGCTGCGCGCGGCGGCCGCAGAGATCGCGGCGCGGCGCAAGGTCGACATCGCGCTCGATCTGGTCTGGCGCAAGCCGCCGACCCATTTTGACGCAAAACTGGTCGATGCGGTGGAGAACGCCGCCAAGGCGCTCGGCTATTCCCATCGCCGCATTACCTCAGGCGCAGGCCACGACGCCTGCAATCTCAACACCATCATGCCGGCGGCAATGGTGTTCGTCCCCTGCAAGGACGGCGTCAGCCACAACGAACTCGAGGACGCGACGCAGGCCGATTGCACGGCGGGGGCCAACGTGCTGATGCATACCGTGCTGGCGCTCGCCGGCGTCGCATCCTGACAAACGACGGAGATGGCAGTGCGTGGAGTTTTTGTCGACGCCAACGGATCGCTGGCGGATATCTTCGAACGCCTGCATAAATCGGGCGATCCGCCGGTGCGCATCAACCGCGACGCCGACATCACTGCGGACCAGATGCCGGGCCTGCTCGATGGCGCCGAGATCGTCATCATCGATCACACGCCGTTGCCGACGGAGGTCGCGCGGAAATGTTCCGGCCTGAAGCACGTTGTGTTTCTCGGCACCGGCGCGCGCAGCTACATGAATCCGGAAGAACTCGCCGAACTCGGCATCGAGGTTCATCTGATCAAGGGCTATGGCGACACCGCGGTGGCCGAATGCGCGATCGCGCTGATGTGGGCGGCGGCGCGCGGCATCGCCGCGATGGACCGCGAGATGCGCGCCGGCAACTGGCTGCGCGAGGACGGCATGCAGCTCACCGGCAAGACGCTGGGCCTGATCGGATTCGGCGGCATCGCCGCCGAAGTCGCGCGCATCGCGCTCGGCAGCGGCATGCGCGTGATCGCCTGGAACCGGTCGCCGAAGAAATTTGCCGGCGTCGATTTCGTCGACATCGACACGCTGCTGGCGCAAAGCGACGTGGTGTCATTGCATCTGTTGTTGAACGACGAAACCCGCGGTTTTCTCACGGCAAAGCATATCGCGGCGATGCAGCCGGGCGTGATCCTCGTCAACACCGCGCGCGGCGCGATGGTCGACGAAGCCGCGATGATCGAGGCGCTGAAGTCGGGCCATATCCGGCATGCCGGGCTCGACGTCTTCAACGTCGAGCCGTTGCCGGTGGATCATCCGCTGACGAAGCTTTCGAATGTCACGCTGTCGGCGCATTCCGCGTTCCGCACGCCGGAGGCTAGCGAGAATTTGATTGCCGCGGCGTGGGAGCATTGCCGGCGGATTGCGGGGGAAACTCCTCCGTCGTCCCGGCCTTGAGCCGGGACCCATAACCACTGGCGTTCGTGATTAGACAAAGTCGGCGAACAGCCATTTTTAATCGATAGGCCGCGGCCTATGGGTCCCGGCTCAAGGCCGGGACGACAGCCATTACTCCACCATCTCCGCTACCGCCTTGCCGCAAGCCGTCGTGTCGGCATTGCCGCCGAGATCCCGCGTGCGCAGCGTGCGTTCGCCGAGCGTGCGTTCGATCGCCGCGACGATGGAAGCCGCCGCTGCCTTTTCTCCGAGATGTTCCAGCATCATCGCGCCGGACCAGATCATGCCGATCGGGTTGGCGATGCCCTGCCCCGCGATGTCAGGTGCCGAGCCGTGCACCGGCTCAAACACCGAGGGAAAAAGCCCCGGAGGATTGATGTTGCCGGACGGCGCAATGCCTATGGTGCCGGTGCAGGCCGGGCCGAGATCGGACAAAATGTCGCCGAACAGGTTGGACCCCACGACGACGTCGAACCAATCGGGATGGAGGACAAAGTTCGCGGTGAGAATATCGATGTGGTACTTGTCCCACTTCACCTTGGGATAGCTTTTCGCCATCGCCTCCACGCGTTCGTCCCAATACGGCATGGTGATAGAAATGCCGTTGGATTTGGTCGCCGAGGTCAGGTGCTTCTTCGGCCGCGATTGCGCGAGGTCAAACGCGAACTTCAGGATGCGGTCGACGCCGATCCTGGACATGACCGTCTGCTGGGTGACGAATTCGCGCTCGGTATCCGGAAACATCCGTCCGCCGACGGATGAATATTCGCCTTCGGTGTTTTCGCGCACCACCCAGAAATCGATATCGCCGGGCTTCCGGTTGGCCAGCGGCGACGGCACCCCCGGCATCAGCCGCACCGGGCGAAGATTGACGTACTGGTCGAACTCCCTGCGGAATTTGATCAGCGATCCCCACAACGAAATGTGATCGGGGATTTTGGCGGGCCAGCCGACCGCGCCGAAATAGATCGCGTCGTGCTTGCCGATTTTCGCCTTCCAGTCCTCCGGCATCATCTCGCCGTGCTTTTCGTAATAGTCCCAGGAGGCGAAATCGAAATGGTCGAAATGCACGCTGACGCCGTGCTTTTTCGCCGCCGCCTCCAGCACGCGCAAGCCCTCCGGCACCACTTCCTTGCCGATACCGTCGCCGGGAATAACCGCGATCCGATATTGCTTTTTCTCGTTGCTCATCGATAGTTCCTTCAGGTCTTGCCGCGCCGGTAACGCCGTTGATTGGAAGGGATTGCAATGGACCAAACTTCGCCACGGCGCAACGCTGCAGTGCAATGTTGACCGCCTCAATGGTCAAAGCCTAACAATTGAAGTCACCCGACGACACCCATCAGACGACTCCCATCGAGAAGGCAATCCCATGGATCTTCATCTGCGCGGCAAGCGCGTCCTGATCACGGGCGCCTCAAAGGGCATCGGCGCGGCGGCCGCCGAGGCCTTTGCCGAAGAAGGCTGCCATCTCAGGCTTGCCGCGCGCAGCGGCGATCAATTGAAGGCCCTCGCCGAGCGGCTGCGGTCGGCGCATCAGATCGACGCCGCCGTAGAGGTCGTCGACCTGCGCAAGCCCGAGGACATTGCCAGGCTGGCAAAGGACGCCTCCGATATCGATATCCTCGTCAACAATGCCGGCGATATTCCCGGCGGCTCGATCGACAAGATCGACGAAGCGGCCTGGCGGCACGCCTGGGAGCTGAAGGTGTTCGGCTATATCAACCTGACCCGCGCTGTATATGCGCAGATGAAATCGCGGGGCCATGGCGTGATCGTCAACGACATTGGCGCCGCCGGCGAAAAGTTCGACGCCAATTACATCTGCGGCAGCGCCGGCAATGCCGCGCTGATGGCGTTTACCCGCGCGCTCGGCGGCAAGAGCCTTGCCGACAACATCCGCGTGGTCGGCATCAACCCCGGCCCCGTCGGCACCGATCGCCACGTCACGCTCTTGAAGACCCGCGCAAAAAACCAGTTCGGCGACGAAAATCGCTACAAGGAGTTTCAGAAGGGCTTGCCGCTCGGCCGCCCCGCGCACGCCCGCGAGATCGGCGACCTGATGGCGTTCCTTGCCTCGGACCGTTCGGGCTACACTTCGGGGGTGATTTACACGGTGGATGGCGGCATCAGCGCGGGCTGGGGATAACGGCGCGACGGTATATCCACCCTCATCCTGAGGAGCCGCGCTTTTGCGCGACGTCTGGAAGGATGGCTACAGCACCTGTTTCGTCGTCCTTCGAGACGGGGCCAAGTGGCCGCTTCTCAGGATGAGGGTTTGGCGTGCCCCGGACGCTGCGCAGCGCGAAGCGGTGCGCTGCTGATCCGGGGTCCATTACGGACCCATATCCGTGGGTCCCGGCTCTGCGGAGCAGCGTGAAGAACGCTGCTCCGCGTGCGGGACACGAGACACATTGCTTCACGCCCTCTCAGGATAAGGTCAATTCGCCGTCCGTTCCAACAGCTGCCGG
Organism: uncultured Alphaproteobacteria bacterium; assembly: GCA_963761895.1. GTDB lineage: Bacteria > Pseudomonadota > Alphaproteobacteria > Rhizobiales > Xanthobacteraceae > Bradyrhizobium. Next base: position 1,040,158 of record CAVXIL010000003.1, on the reverse strand, counting down.
GTCAGCGTCGTGATCCGTCCGCTCGGCGAGGCCAACTCGTTCATGATCGTAAAATGGTTGGCGCCGGGAATTTCCTCATAAGTCACCGGCAATCCGTATTTGGCGCGGTGGCAGGCGAAATCCGCGGTCTGCTTGCGCAGCAACGGCAATTCCGCGCCGCCGACAACCAGCGACAGCGGCTTCATCGTGCCGCCGGCCTGCACGGCAGGCGAATTGCGATGAGACATTGCCTCATCGAGCCCGAGCTTGACGTTGAGGTAGCTGGCGCGGATCGGCTCGAGATCGTAGATGCCGCTGATCCCCATTCCCGCTTTGACATGCGCGTTCGTCAGCGCCATCACGGTCAGATGTCCGCCGGCCGACCAGCCGGACACCACGATCCGGCCCGCGTCGCCGCCCAGCGCGGGCAGTTGCTCGGCCAGAAAGTCGATCCCGGCGTGGATTTCGGCGACGATCTCGTCCAGCTTCGCCTCCGGCGCCAGCGTATAGCCGATCAAAGCGACGTTGATGCCGTGCGCCAGCGGACCTTCGGCCATGACCGTGAAGACTTCCTTGGCCCGTGTCTGCCAGTAGCCGCCGTGAATGAACACCAGTGTCGGCGCCTTGTCGGCTGCCTTGAGGAAGTCGATCCGGTTGCGCTCGCGCGGGCCGTATCCGAGGTCGAGATGTCCGGAATACCGCGCGCGCAACTCAAGGGAGCGCCGCTCCCAGCCGGCGACGATGTCGGCGCTTTCGGCCACGGCGACGCCATTGTTGAGGCCGAGGTCGCGATCTTGCTGGCTTAGGGCGCGCCAGTCAGGCGCATCGAACGGCGTGGTCATACTCAAATCTCCAGTCGCGGGTGCGCTCGCGCGCGTTTCCACTTTGCCGGAAAATGTTTTACAGGACTGGCTGCTGCCGAGAAGCGGAACGAAGAGGGAAACATACGTGGCGTCTGATCAGGAACTGGTGCGGGCAACGGCTTGCGCCATCGTCGATAAACTCAACACGGGCGAAGTCACCCCGCTTGACCTGCTCGACGTGCTGGAGCGGCGGATCGCCGAGGTTGACGGAAAGGTGAACGCCTTGCCGACACGGTGCTTCGATCGCGCCCGCAACCATGCAAAGACCCTGATGAAAAAGCCGATCGGCGACCGAGGCCTGCTCGCGGGCATGCCGATCCCGATCAAGGACCTGGTCAATGTCGAGGGCGTGCGCATGACGCAGGGTTCGCCAATCTTCAAGGACGCTATTTCGGAACGTTCCGATCTCGTGGTCGAACATCTCGAAAAGTGCGGCGGGGTGGTCTACGCCAAATCGAACACGCCGGAATTCGGTGCCGGCGCCAACACCTTCAACGAGGTGTTCGGCGCGACGCTCAACCCCTGGGACCTGTCGCGCTCCGCCGCCGGTTCCTCCGGCGGTGCTGCGGTGGCGCTCGCCACCGGCACGGCGTGGCTCGCCCATGGCACCGACATGGGCGGCTCGCTGCGAAACCCCGCGAGCTTCTGCGGCATCGTCGGCATGCGCCCGAGCATCGGGCGCGTCGCGCACACGCCATCGGCGACAATCGACCGAAATCTCACCGTCCACGGCCCGATGGCCCGCAATGTCGAGGATCTCGCACTGTTGCTCGATGCCATGAGCGGCGAGCATCCGGCCGATCCGCTGTCGCTGCCGTTGCTGCCGACATCGTTCCTGTCCGCCGCGCGCTCCGGCAACAAGGCGACGCGCATCGCCTACTCGCCCGATCTCGGCATTACCCCTGTCGATCCCGAGGTCGCCGCCATCACGCGAAAGGCGGCTTCGCGTTTCGCCGAGGCCGGCGTCATTGTCGAGGAAGCGCATCCCGATCTGCGCGAGGCTCATGAGTGCTTTCACGTGCTGCGTGCGTTCGATTTTGCGATGACCAAGGCTGCGCTGTTGCGCACCAAGCGCGACCTGCTCAAACCTGAAGTGATCTGGAATATCGAGGAAGGGCTGAAGCTGACCGTCGAACAGATCGCGCGCGCGGAAGCGCAGCGCGTCGAGATGACGGCGCGCACGGTCGAGTTCTTCAAGACCTACGATCTCTTGCTGACGCCGGCGACCATCGTGGCGCCGTTTCCGATCGAAAATCGTTATGTCGCCGAATGCGCGGAAAAGAAATTCGGCAATTACGTCGAGTGGCTCGCCATCGTCTATGCAATCACGCTGGCCTGTTGCCCGGCGCTGTCGCTGCCGTGCGGGTTCACCGCGTCAGGCCTGCCGGTCGGGCTGCAAATGGTGGCGGCGCCGCGCGGCGAGGCACAGCTGCTCGCCGGAGCGAAGGCGCTTGAGGACATCCTCGGTCTGCGCGGCACCACCCCGATCGATCCGAGGCCGGCGCCTTAGCAGCTCCTCATGGTGGGAGGCGCTGTCCCGGCAGCGCATTTGCGCTGTCCGGTGCCCCGTCTCGAACCACAAGGCCCGATCAAGTCATCCTTCGAGACGCGCGCGGAGGCGCGCCCCTGGGGGTGAGGCCCATTGGCTTCGGCAGAGCGGCGATTTTGCGTGCTGGCGGATCAGGCCTGCGCCGCTATAATCGCCGGGAAAACAGCAATGCGCGAGCGATACGCGCGATAGGAGGAGCACATCTATGACCGGAAAACTGAAAATACATGTCGACCAGGATAAGTGTCAGGGACATGCCCGCTGCAAATCGCTGGCGCCGGAACTGTTCGAGCTCGACGAATATGGCAATGCGCACGAAATCGGCGATGGCACCGTGCCTTCGGGACTGGAGGACAAGGCGTGGCTCGCCCAGGCCAATTGTCCGGAAATGGCGATCGACGTGATTGAAGAGTGAGCCCCGCATCACCTTCGCGAATCCGCCGGCCCTGAGCGAACCAAAGCAAAAGGAAATTGCGCTGATGACCAATCATGCCCCCGTCACCGACTGGGTTCACGATTTCGACCATACCGATCCGCGCTGGACCGAAAATCCGTTTCCGATCTGGGACGAATTGCGGCAAGAATCTCCTGTGGTTCACACCAAGCGCTTTCTCGGCTGCTATTTGCCGACCACCTACGAGGCGGTAAAGCAGGTCGCGTACGATACCGAGCATTTTTCCTCGCGCCGCGTCATCGTGCGCGACGTCCGGCCGGAGCAAACGGGGGTGGCGCCGCCGATCACCTCCGATCCGCCGGAGCACAAGCCGGCCAAGCAATTGCTGCTGCCGCCGTTCACGCCCGACGCCATGAAGCGGCTGGAGCCGCGGGTTCGCGCCATCTGCAACGAGCTGATCGACGAGTTCATTGCGGACGGAAAATGCGACGCCGCCGCGCGCTACACCAAGCATATCCCGGTCCGCGCCATCGCCCACATGCTCGGCATCCCCGAACAAGACAGCGATATCTTCATCAAATGGATCCACGAAATCCTCGAACTCGGCATCAAGGACGACGACACCATGATGCGCGCGGTTCAGGAGATGACCGGATATTTCGCCGGCCAGATCGAGCAGCGCAAACAGAACCCCACCGACGACCTGATCTCGACGCTGATGAGGGCCAAAGACAAGGATGGCCAGCCGCTGTCCGACGGCCATGTGCTGGGCTCGCTGCGATTGCTCCTGATCGCCGGCATCGACACCACCTGGAGCGCGATCGGCGCCTCGCTGTGGCATCTGGCGAAAACGCCTGGAGATCGCGACCGCCTGATCGCGGAGCCTGAACTGATGCCATCGGCGATCGAGGAATTGCTGCGCGCCTATGCGCCGGTCACGATGGCGCGCGAGGTGATGAAGGAGACGGTGATCAGCGGTTGCCCGGTCAAGCCCGGCAATATGGTGCTGCTGTCGTTTCCCGCCGCCAACCGCGATCCCGCGATGTTTCCCGATGCCGACAAGGTCGTGATCGACCGCAAGGAGAATCGCCATGCCGCGTTTGGCCTCGGGATCCACCGCTGCGTCGGCTCCAACCTCGCGCGCATGGAAATGACGGTGGCAATCGAGGAATGGCTGAAGCGCATTCCGGATTTCAGACTGGACCCGGCCGGCCGGGTGACCTGGTCGGAAGGCACCGTGCGCGGACCGCGCCAGCTTCCGGTGCTGTTCGGAAAAGCGGGCTGAGGTTGGAGACGAGTGGAGTGACAGATCAAGTCCTGAAAGAGACGGCTGACGAGCATATCGATCTCGCCGACATGGAACGCCGGATCAGGGCGATCCTGATCGGCTCGGTCGGCAATCTCGTCGAATGGTACGATTTCTACGCCTATACGGCGTTCGCGCTGTACTTCGCCCCGGCATTCTTCCCGCAGAGCGATCCCGTGGTGCAGCAGCTCAACGCCGCTGTGCTGTTCGCCGCGACCTTCCTGATGCGGCCGCTCGGCGGCTGGCTGTTCGGTTATATCGCGGACCGCTACGGTCGGCGGCTGTCGCTGACGCTGTCGGTGGTCTGCATGTGCTTCGGCTCGCTGATGATCGCGGTAACGCCGACCTACGCCTCGATCGGGTTCGCCGCGCCGGCGATACTGGCGCTGGCGCGCGTCGTCGAAGGATTAAGCCTCGGCGGCGAATACGGCGCGAGCGCGACTTATCTGAGCGAGGTCGCCGACGCCAAAAATCGCGGCTTCTATTCGAGTTTTCAATACGTCACCTTGATCGGCGGCCAGCTCACCGCGATAATCGTGCTGTTGCTGCTACAAAAGGCGTTTCTAACCCCGCAGGAGTTAAAAGACTGGGGCTGGCGGATTCCCTTCGTGATCGGCGCGGGGCTTGCGATTTTCGCCGCCGTGATGCGGCGCCAGTTGCAGGAAACCGACGCCTTCGTCGAAGCCCGCAAGATCGCCAAGCCGACCGGCTCGATCCGCGGCCTGCTGAAATATCCGCGTGAACTACTTCTCGTCGTCGGCCTCACCGCCGGCGGCACCGCGGCGTTCTATACTTTCACCACCTACATGCAGACCTTCGTCAAACTGTCGGTCGGCCTCACCGAAGACCAGACCACGCTCGTGATCTTCGGGTCGCTGATTTTCGCGACGGTGCTACAGCCAATTTACGGCGCGCTGTCCGACCGCATCGGCCGCAAGCCGCTGCTGATCTTTTTCGGCGTCGCCGGCACGCTGGCGACGATTCCGATCCTGACCACGCTGAAGGTGACCAGGTCGCCCTTGATGGCGTTCCTGCTGATTTGCGCGGCCTGGATCTTTGTCGCTGGCTATACCTCGATCAACGCCATCGTAAAGGCCGAATTGTTTCCCACCAATGTCCGCGCGCTCGGGGTCGGCCTTCCCTACGCCATTACCGTATCCGTGTTTGGCGGCACCGCGCCCGCGATCGCGCTGTATTTCAAAAGTCTCGGTCACGAGGACTGGTTCTACTATTATCTCAGCGGCATCATCTGCCTCTCGCTAATCATCTACACGACCATGCGCGACACCAAGCATGAATTGGCGATGCACCGGCACGAATGAGTTCCTGCACGAATAGCGAAGGCATGCGATGGCCGACGACACCGACGAGCCTCCGGTTTCAAAACTGACGCGCAGCAAGCAGCGCTGGGCGCGCGAGGGCCGCTTCCTCACCGGAAAGACTTCGCGGCCTGAGGAGCAGCGCCTGCCGCCGGGACAGCATCTGACCCGGGACTGGCCGACCCTCGATCTCGGCCTGACGCCGAAGATTTCGCGTGAACGCTGGCGGCTGGACGTCTACGGCGCGGTCGAGCATCCGATCTTCTGGGATTTTGCGCAGTTCACCGCGCAGCCGCAGGCAAAGTTCGCCTCTGATATCCATTGCGTGACCACCTGGTCGCGCTACGACAACCAGTGGGAGGGGCTGGCGACCCGCGATCTTTTGATGGCATGCCAGCCGCGCGATGAGGCGCGCCACGTGGTGCTGCATTCCCACGACGGCTATACCACTAACCTCGCGCTGGAGGATTTTGCCGCCGAAGATGCGCTGCTTGCCCACAGCTGGTCCGGCGCGCCGCTGGAGCCGGAACACGGCGGCCCGGTGCGGCTGGTGGTCCCGCATCTGTATTTCTGGAAGAGCGCAAAGTGGCTGCAGCGCATCGAATTTCTCGCCGAGGATGCGCCGGGCTACTGGGAAGTCCGCGGCTATCACAACCGCGGCGATCCGTGGCAGGAACAGCGCTATTCCGGCGACTGATCTGGACGCTCGTGTTCCTCGACACCTCTCCCGATGGGAGAAGTGGAAATCATCCTCGTGGAGGCCGACCATGCCAACCGAACGTTTCCAATTCCCCGGCGCGGAAGGCCAGCAACTCGCGGCATCGCTGGAACTGCCGGAATGGGAGCCGCTGGCCTACGCGCTGTTCGCCCATTGCTTCACCTGCGGCAAGGACGTGCTGGCGGCCAAGCGGATCGCGGTGGCGCTGGCAGCGAAGGGTATCGCGGTGCTGCGATTCGATTTTACGGGTCTCGGCTCCAGCGAGGGCGATTTCGCCAACTCGACCTTCTCCTCGAACGTCGCCGATCTGGTTCGGGCCGCCGACCATCTGCGCGAAACCCGCACAGCGCCGGCGATCCTGATCGGCCATAGCCTCGGCGGCGCGGCCATCCTGGCCGCCGCCGGGCAAATTCCGGATGCCAGGGCCGTCGCCACCATCGCCGCACCGTCCGATCCGGCCCATGTCACCGGTCTGTTCAAAGATCGCATCGCGGACATCCGCACACAGGGCGAGGTCGAAGTCTCGCTCGCCGGCCGGCCGTTCCAGATCAAACGCGAATTCCTCGACGACATCGCCGAACAGAATCTGATGGCGCATGTGACCGGGCTTCACAGGGCGTTGCTGATCATGCATGCGCCTGATGACGATACCGTCAGCATCGACAATGCCACCCGCATCTTCGTCGCGGCCAGGCATCCCAAGAGTTTCGTGTCGCTGGCCGGTGCGGATCATCTGCTGACCGCCAAGCAGGACGCCGCCTATGTCGCCGATGTCATCGCCGCCTGGGCCACGCGCTACGTCGATTCCGTCGCACCTGGACAAGATGCCGATCCCGGCAAAGCGTCGCGCAACGTCGTGGTTCGCGAAACCCGCAACGGCAAATTCCAGCAGGCAATTTCGCTAGGCCCGCACCGCATGCTGGCCGATGAGCCCGTCGCCGCCGGCGGCGACGACACCGGACCCGGCCCCTATGACTACGTGCTGGCCGGCCTCGGTGCCTGCACATCGATGACCATGCGGCTGTACGCCGAACGCAAGGCGCTGCCGTTAGAGCGCGTGACCGTGACGCTCAAGCACAACAAGATCCATGCCGAAGATTGCGCCGAATGCGAAACTAAAGCCGGTATGCTCGACCAGATCGACCTGGTCATCGGCATGGAAGGTGCACTCGACACCGAACAGCGCAAGCGACTGATAGAAATCGCCGACAAATGCCCGGTGCACCGCACCCTGACCTCGGAGATCCGTATCGTCACCCGCGCGGCCGATTGACGATCAGACAGGCGGGCGTATCATGGCAGAGCATCCCATGGCTTCATGGTTCGAGACGCGCGGCGTTGCCGCGCTCCTCACCATGAGGGCCGAGACCTCATCCTGAGGAGCGCGCATTTGCGCGCGTCTCGAAGGATGAGACCACGGAATTGGAAAATGCGCTAAAGGAGCCGCCTATGCCGGTCGTGGCACGCGTCGACCCCAGAACCGTTTTCACGCCTGCGGAATGGAGCCGGCTGACGTCGCGCAGCTCGCTGCGCGGGATGTGGCTGGTGGTTCACGCCTGGGGCACGATCGCTGCGGCCATCGCGCTGGTGACGCTGTGGCCGAATCCACTGACCTGGCTGATCGCGGTGATGGTCGTCGGCACGCGGCAGCTTGGGCTTGCCATCTTGATGCACGAAGCCGCGCATGGCGGCCTGCACGCCAACCGGGCGGTCAATGAATGGATCGGACAATGGCTGTGCGCGGTCCCCGTCGGCGCCGACCTCGCCAGTTACCGCTCCTACCATTTGCAGCATCACAAATTCACCCAGCAGCCCGAGGACCCCGATCTGTCACTCTCGGCGCCATTTCCGATCACCAAAGAGAGTTTTTATCGCAAGGCGATCCGCGATCTCACCGGCCAGACCTTTGTGAAGCAGCGGTTGCCGCCGTTCCTGTCGCTGTTTCGGCGCGGCGATGCCGACGAGACGGTGTCACACGAGAGTTTTGTTTCGAGTGGCGCCGACAAGATGGCGCGGTTCCTCGCGCTGAACGCGATGATGTTCGGCCTGTTCTGGCTGGCGGGCGCCGGCATCTGGTACTGGGGCGTCTGGGTGGTGGCGATGGCCAGCTGGCTGCCGCTGGTGACGCGCATCCGCAACATCGCCGAACACGCCTGTACCTCTACCGGCGAAGATCCGTTCAGCCACGCCCGCACTACCCGCGCCAATCCGATCGAGCGGCTGTTGATCGCGCCCTATTGGGTGAATTACCACGCCGAGCATCACCTGTTCATGTATCTGCCGTGCTACCGGCTGCCGGAAGCGCACCGGCTGCTCATCGACAAAGGGCTGAGCAAGCGGATGGAAGTACGACCCGGATATCTCGACGTGATGCGGCTGGCGACCTCAGGTCAAAGGGTCTGATCTTACGTCCTGCGCCGAAACCAATGGCTCGACGCGGAGCACGCCGCGCAGGCCCGCCGCGGACCCCAGCAAAATTCCGGCGACCGCGACGAACGATGCCAGCGCCAACGTCGACAGTCCGGTCAGGCCCTGCCCGACCGAGCAGCCATAGGCCGTCGCGCCACCCGCGCCCATCAGCGCCGCGCCGCTGGCCGAACGCAGCATGTGGCGCGGCGAGGTGTAACCCTCCCAGTGGAAGCGACGCGTGACCAGCGCCGTGACCAGGCTTCCGGCGAAGACGCCGGCGACAACGGCGATACCGAAATTCAGTGTCAGCCCGGTCGACAGCATGGCGTATTGCAGCGTATCGGCGATCGGGGCGATGAAGGTCAGCGACGCCACCTGCGTCGGATTGAAATCGTCCGCGCCGAGATAGCCGGTCACGAACCAGCCCGCGGTCACCAGCAGGCCGACCGCGACCCCCGCCGCGATCTGCCCCCAGGAACGCTGGAACGGCGCATGCGCGAACGCAAAGATGATCAGCGCTCCCGATATCAGGGAGGCCGCAAGCATCCGCGTGTAGGTGTCGTTGACGCCTAGCGCCGACAACAGCCCCGGCACGGAAGTGATCTTCGGCGAAGTCTGCGACAGCTGCAGCAGGGCGATCCGTCCCGGCGCGATCAGGCCTTTCAGGGTCATCTCCGCGACGATCCCGAGCACGATTACCACGACAAATGAGCGCAAATTGCCACGGCCGAGCAGCACCAGCGCGCGCGAGCCACAGCCGTTCGACAGCACCATGCCGTAGCCGAACAATAATCCGCCGGCGAACATCAGCGGCGCCGAAAACGACGGCTGCAGATAGATCGATTTGCCGAGATCGACGACGCCCCTCGCCGCCAGAAGCTGCGACGCCGCGATCGCCACGCCGAGCGCCAGCGCATAGGTCCGGACCAGCCGGCTGTCGCCTTTCGCCCACCAGCCGCGCAGACTGCTCATCAGGCAAAACCCGCTCAGCAGCCCGACCGCGCCATAGGCGAGACCGATCAGCAGGCCAGCAAAGACAACAATGTTGGCACCGGACAGCACGGATGATTCCCTGACGTTTCGTCGCTCGCGACAAGATAGGATACGAGAACCGGGCCTGCAAAGGGTCTCGGGGAGCTTGCTACGCTGGCCGCAGGATCACCCGATCGCGCGATGAACCGGCGACTGCGACAAAGGCCGCCTTGGCATTTTCCAGCGAATAGATCGCGGACGGCCTGATCGGGAACGGCTTGAGATGTCCGCTGGCGAAGCCGGGAACGAGTTCCCGGAGCACCGCGCTGGTCGCGATCGACGACAGGCCAAGCGTATCGATGCCAACATAGGCGTGCTGGCCGCGATAGAATTCCAGGATGTCGAACTGCACGACCCTGTTGATGGCGGCGATCAGGATCTGACGCCCCCGCACCGCCAGCGATTTGGTCGCGGCCTGAAAATAGGGATCGCCGACCGTGTTGAACACGATGTCGGCGCCCCCGCCATTGGTGAACTCGCGGACACGTGTGGCGACGTCGGTCGTCGATGAGACGATGACGTCGACCTTGCCGTTGGCATGGCCTTCGTACGGCTCGTTCTTGCGCACCACGCCGATCACGCGCGCGCCATGCCAGCTTGCTATCTGCACCGCCGCCTGTCCGACCTTGCCGTTGACGCCCATCACCAGCACGATCTCGTCTTGCTTTGGCATGCCGGCCCGACGAAAGCCTTCAATCGCCGTGACGAAGGGAACGCCGATCCCGGCGGCCTCCTCCCACGACAGGTTTTTCGGCTTCTCCACCACGGCATCGGCTTCGACGGCAAGATGCGTGGCGTGGGTGCCGTCACGGCGGATCCCGAGGTCGCCGGACGAACCGAACACCTCACGCCCGATCGAACCGGCCGGGCCGTCGATCACGATGCCGGCGTAGTCGCGCCCCGGCGTGCGCGGAAACACCGCGTAGGGCATCAGGCCGGTCGCCGCCTTCACATCGGACGGATTGACCGCCGCCGCCTTGACGTCGATCAACACCTCGTTGGCGGCCCGCGACAGCGTACGCTGCTCGACCACCGGCGCCAGCGATGCCACATCGGCGCCCTTCGCAAGCAGGCGCACGCAGCGCGCCTCCACGGTCAGGGGTGAACCATCCGGATTTTTGGGGACCGATGACATCATGGACGTTCTCGATATTTCGTGGCGATTTTCCAACACGATCTGGCGCCAGGGGGATCGTTGACACCGTGGCCGCTTCGCCGCATGACTAGCCGACTGAACGTACAGTACAAGAGGCTTGTTCCAACAAGTCCGGCGCGACGGGAGAAGCATTTGTATCCGATCCTGATCGACAGGCGGCGACCGATACCGGCGGGGAGACCGCGGTGAAGGTCAAGGCCGCACTTTCATCCGACGATCTCGCGCGCGCCTGCGCGGATGCGATGTGGAAGGAAGACGATGCCAGCCAGGGTCTCGGCATGGAGATCGTGCGGGTCAAGGCCGGCGAGGCCGTCCTGACCATGACGGTCCAGCCGCACATGGTGAACGGCCAGCGGATCGCCCATGGCGGCTTTATTTTCCTGCTGGCGGATTCGGCGTTCGCCTTTGCCTGCAACTCCCATAATGAGCGCACCGTCGCGGCGCAGTGCAATATCTCGTTCGTCCGGCCGGGCAGGCTCGGCGACCGGCTGGTCGCCACCGCGCGAGAAATCTCGCGCACCGGACGTTCCGGGATTTACGACGTGCGCGTCACCGTCGATGATACCGCGATCGCCGAATTGCGCGGCCATTCCCGCACCATCGGCGGCGCATGGGTGCCAGCAGCTGATGCCGAGCCGGAATGAAACATTGATTCAGGGGAAACCTGCGATGGCTTCGACCAACCTTCAATCCGGCAAAAGCAGCTATCGCGCCGAGATGGACGCGGCCGAACAGGCGTCGCGCGACGAAGTCCTGGCGCTGCAAACAAAACGCCTCGCCTGGACGCTGGCGCATGCTTACGACAATGTCGCGCATTACAAAAAAGCCTTCGACAAGGCCGGTGTGCACCCGAAAGATTTCCGCCAACTGTCGGACCTTGCGCATTTTCCGTTCACCGTGAAGACCGATCTGCGCGACAACTACCCGTTCAACATGTTCGCGGTACCGCGCGAGAAACTGGTCCGTGTCCATGCCTCCTCCGGCACCACCGGCAAACCGATCGTGGTCGGATATACCAAAGCCGATATCGAGATGTGGTCCGGCGTGATGGCGCGCTCGATCCGCGCCGCCGGCGGCCGCACCGGCATGATCATGCACAATGCCTATGGCTATGGCCTGTTCACCGGCGGCTTGGGTGCGCATTACGGCGCGGAGCGGCTCGGCTGCACCGTGGTGCCGGTCTCCGGCGGGATGACCGAACGGCAGGTGCAGCTGATCAACGATTTCAAGCCCGACATCATCACGGTGACGCCCAGCTACATGCTGGCCATCCTCGATGAATTCAAAAGGCAACGGTTGGACCCACGCCAATCGTCCCTGAAATTCGGAATCTTCGGCGCCGAACCCTGGACCAATGCAATGCGCGCCGAGATCGAGGCTGCGTTCGACATGGACGCGACCGACATTTACGGCCTGTCCGAAGTGATCGGCCCCGGCGTCGCGCAGGAATGCGTGGAAACCAAGGACGGCCTGCATGTCTGGGAGGATCATTTCTACCCCGAGGTGATCGATCCCGAGACCGGCGCGGTACTGCCCGACGGCGAAAAGGGCGAGCTTGTCTTCACTTCGCTGACCAAGGAGGCGTTTCCGATCATCCGCTACCGTACCCGCGACCTGACACGGTTGTTGCCGGGCACGGCGCGGCCGGGCATGCGGCGGATGGAGAAGGTCACCGGGCGTTCCGATGACATGATCATCCTGCGCGGCGTCAACGTGTTCCCGACCCAGATCGAGGAAGTGCTGCTCGCCACCAACTGGTGCGGCGGCCACTTCATCATCGAACTGACGCGCGAGGGACGGATGGACGAGATGACGGTGCTGGCGGAAGCGCGTCCCGAAAGCTGGGACGGCAGCGGGCTGGTCGAACATACCGAGCGCGTGACCGCCCATATCAAGAACACCATCGGCATCACCGCCCGCATCAAGGCCGTCGCACCGGAAACGCTGGAGCGCTCGCTCGGCAAGGCGAAGCGTGTGTTCGACAAGCGGTCGAGGGAGTGAATTTGATTGAGTCATTCCGGGGCAGCCCGCAGGGCTGAACCCGCAATCTCGGGTGATTGGCTCGAGATTCCGGGTTCGCGCTGACGCGCGCCCCGGAATGACCGGTTCCTGACACTCTACACGTGATCGTAATCCACCACGACGCGCTCCGAGACCGGCCGCGCCTGGCAGGTGAGGATGAATCCCGCCTTGAGCTCCCACGGCTCCAGCGAATAATTCACTTCCATCTGCGCCTCGCCCTCGACCAGCTTGGCGCGGCAGGTCGAGCACATGCCGCCCTTGCAGGCGAAGGGCAAGTCCATGCCGGCGCGTAACGCAGCGTCGAGAATGGCCTCGCCCTCGGCGACCGGCACCTCGCGGCGCTTGCCGTCGATGATCAGCGCGGCGAACGCTTTCGACGGCGCGGTGACCGGTACGACCGCTTTGGCGCGCGGTTTGCCGCCGAGTCCGGACACAAACCGCTCTACATGAATGCGGTCAGCGGCGATGCCGATATCCCGGCAGGTCGCCTCCAAGTCCTCGCTCATGCCGGTGGGGCCGCAGATGAAGACATGATCGACGCTATCAGCCGGGACCAGCGAGCGCAGCAGCACCCTCACCTTCTCGCCGTCGAGCCGGCCGTGCAGGATCGGGATGTCCTGCTCTTCGCCTGAGATCACGTGGAAGATCGAAAGCCGCTGCATGAAGCGGTCTTTCAGCTCTTCCAGTGCCTCGCGAAACAGCATGCCGCCGGTCGAACGATTGCCGTAAAACAGAAAGAACCGGCTGTTGGGTTCGCGCACCAGCACACCCTTCACGATCGAAAGGATCGGCGTGATCCCGGAGCCGGCGGCGAAGCCGACATGGACCCGCGCCTCATCGGGCGCATGCGCAATGCCGAAGCGGCCGGTTGGCGTCATCACGTCGATCTCGTCGCCCTTTTTCAGTTCATCGGCGGCCCAGCTCGAGAACGCGCCGCCATCGACTTTTTTCACCGCGATACGCAATTCGCCATCGTCAGGACCGGAGCAGATCGAATAGGAACGGCGCACTTCCTCGCCGTCCATCGTCGTGCGCAAGGTCAGATACTGACCCGGGGCAAAATAGTAGTCGTCAGCGAGATCTTGGGGAATCGCAAAGGTCAGCGACACCGCGTCGGCGGATTCGCGGCGCAGATCGTTCACGGCCAGGCGGTGAAAGCGGGGAATCGAAGCGGACATGGTCAGTGACACTTGAAATAGTCGAATGGTTCACGGCAGCTTTTGCATCGCCACAGCGCCTTGCAGGAGGTCGAACCGAACTCGGAGAGCACCTCGGTATCTTCAGAGCCGCATTGCGGGCACGCCACCTGCTGCACACCGAACAATGCGCGGCGGGAGCCAGCGGCTTGCGGCGGCGCGATGCCATACTCCCTGAGCTTGCGGCGGCCGTCGTCGCTCATCCAGTCGGTGGTCCAGGCCGGCGACAGCACGGTACGTATTTTTGAATTGCGAAAGCCCTCGCGTTCCAGCGCCAGCTCGATTTCCAGCCCGATCATGTTCATCGCGGGACAACCGGAATAGGTCGGGGTAATCGCGACCTCGACGCGGCCGTCTTTAACCGCGACATCGCGCAGCACGCCGAGATCGGCGATGGTCAATACCGGTATCTCGGGATCGACCACGCCTGCCGCGGCATCCCAGGCGCGTTGCCGCAACTCGGCATCGTCGTTGAGCACAGCGGTCACCATGTGGCCCCCGGAAAGGTCCGTTGCATCGATTGCAGCTCGCTGAGCAGGTGCCCGAGATGCTCGCTGTGCCGGCCGTCACGGCCGCCCTGCTGCATCCAGTCGCTCTTGGGCAGAACGAGCGTCGCTTCGCCCACGACATCGGAAACCGTCTTGAGCCATGGTGCATGCAAGGTCGCGGGGTCGACGGCGATGCCGGCATCGACCAAGTCGCGCTCGCCGTCGTCGCTACAAAACATCTCGCCGGTAAAGGCCCAGAGATCGTCGATCGCTAGTTGCGCGCGGCGATGGCTTTCCCCGGTGCCGTCGCCGAGCCGGACCATCCATTCCGACGAATGCCTGAGATGATAGGCGCTTTCCTTTTCGGATTTCGCCGCGATCGCCGCCAGCGTCGTATCGCTCGATTGCATCATCGCGCGCCAATAGAGGTCGGCGAAGCCGGCGTAAAAGAACTGCCGCACCATGGTGCGCGCGAAATCGCCGTTCGGCTGCTCCAGCAGCAGCAGGTTGCGGTACTGCCTGACGTCGCGCAGATACGCGAATTTGTCTTCGTCGTTGCCCTTGCCTTCGACCTTCGCCGCGTAAGCGTAGAGTTCGCGCGCCTGTCCGAGCAGATCGAGGCCCATATTGGCGAGCGCCATGTCCTCTTCCAGCATTGGCGCGTGGCCGCACCATTCCGACAGCCGATGCCCGAGGATCAGCGCGTCATCGGCCCGGCGCAGCGCGTACAGCACCAGCGGCGTTTCTGAGACCTGGATCGACCCGGTTGCCATCATTATCCAATCTATTGCTTCGCTCTCCGACCTCATCCTGAGGAACGCGCGCCAGCGCGCGTCTCGAAGGATGGCCGCGAGCCCATGCCTTGCCCCCATCCTTCGAGACGCTTGCGGAGTTTATCATCGGGCCGCGCTTCGCGCGGACCCGGTGGCAAGCTCCTCAGGATGAGGTCAGTATTTCTTGCGCGCCGCCTCGCCAAAGAGGATCACATGTGCCCGACTTCGTCGGGCACATCATAGAACGTCGGATGGCGATAGATCTTGGATTCCGCCGGCTCGAACATCATGCCCTTGTCGGACGGATCGGACGCCGTGATCGCGCTCGACGGGACCACCCAGATCGACAGGCCCTCGCCGCGGCGGGTGTAGATGTCGCGCGCGGCTTGCAGCGCCAGTGTGGCGTCGCTCGCATGCAATGAGCCGACGTGCTTGTGGGCAAGTCCGTTGCGGCTGCGAATGAAGACTTCCCACAGCGGAGTGTTTGGCGTGGTCATCATGACCTCCCTGAATTTTTAGCGCGGCCTACGCCGCAGCCTTGCGGCGCTTACGTTTTTCGGCATAGGCCTGCGCCGCCTCGCGTACCCATGCGCCTTCGTCGTGCGCCTTGCGCCGCGCCGCCAAACGCTCGCGGTTGCATGGTCCGTTGCCGGCCAGCACCTGATTGAACTCGTTCCAGTCGATCGCGCTGTATTCCCAGTTTCCCGCCGCGTTCTGCTTCATGCCGGGGTCGGGAATGGTGAGACCGAGATACCGCGCCTGCGGGACCGTCGCATCGACGAATTTTTGGCGCAGCTCGTCATTGGAGAAACGTTTGATCTTCCATTTGGTCGAGGTGTCGCTGTGCTGGCTCGCCTTGTCCGGCGGCCCGAACATCATCAGCACCGGCCACCACCAGCGATCGAGCGCGCTCTGCGCCATCGCCTTCTGCTCTTCCGAGCCGCGCGCCAGCGTCAGCATGATCTCGAAACCCTGGCGCTGGTGAAAGGATTCCTCCTTGCAGACCCGGATCATGGCGCGCGCATAGGGACCATAGGAACAGCGGCACAGCGGAATCTGGTTCATGATCGCAGCGCCATCGACCAGCCAGCCGATCGCCCCGATGTCCGCCCAGGTCAGCGTCGGGTAATTGAAGATCGAGGAATATTTCGCCTTGCCCGCCAGCATCAGGTCGACCAGCTCCTCGCGCGAGGTGCCGAGCGTTTCGGCCGCGGCATAGAGATAAAGCCCGTGACCGCATTCGTCCTGCACTTTCGCCAGCAGTGCCGCCTTGCGGCGCAGCGACGGTGCGCGGGTGATCCAATTGCCTTCCGGCAGCATGCCGACGATTTCGGAATGCGCGTGCTGCGAAATCTGCCGCGTCAGCGTCTTGCGATAGGCCGCGGGCATCCAATCGTTCGGCTCGATGCGATCGTCGGCGTCGATGCGGGCTTGAAACTGCGCGGCACGGCTGGCGTCTTCAATATTGCGGTCTTCGGCTTCGGAGGTGTTGAGCGCTTGTGTGTACATGGCGATCTCCACGGAGACTGCACTCAACATATAACAGAAAATACAAAACTAAAGCTATTTTTGTAACATAATCGCATCGAACCGGCGCGCCAGTTCCTCGCCGGCCGGAGGCAATGGCCCATTCTCGTTGGTGGCATTGCGATCAAGCCATTGTTCGGACGCGGGAAGCAGCCGGCGATAAATCTCGCCGCAGAGCGCGCGGGCCGCCCTGCCCGGCCAGTCCACCGGCAGCAACGCCGTCGGCAACAGCGGATCGCGCAGCACCACGCGACGGTAATAGTGGATCAGCAAAATCCGTGCGGTGAAGGCGTCGGCATCGGAAAGCGGCTCGCGCCGGCCGATCCAGCCCCGCAACGGCTCAAACGTTTTCATGAACTTCAGGTAGGCGTCCGCGGTGCGATCGAGCGGCCAGCTTTCGCTGAGCAGGCGCCGGCCGCTGTCATCCTCGGCCGACACTTCCAGACGGATCGCTCGCGCGGCTTCCTCGGGAACAGGGACGCCCGAAGGCGCGATCCAGACCCCCGGCAGCGGGCTGCCGAAGCCGGCATTTTTCAGCGCCTCACGCGAGACGTCGCGATCCTCACTGTTGCCGATCAGCAAAAGTTCAAAGCGTCCGGTCCAGTCGGACGGCTGCGGATCGTAGATATGTTTTGTCGCGACATCAAAGGTTTGTCGTCCCTTCTTCACCAGCCGGTAGAAACTGTTGCGGCCGACCTTGTTGCGTTCGAGCCAGCCGTCGGTGGCCAGCCGCGACATCGCCGTGCGCACCACGCCGCTGTCGATGTCGATGGTCCCAAAGAATTCCAGCAGCGTGCCGAGCCAGACCGAACCGCCGCGCGGCACGATCGCGTCGCCGAACAGGGTGATGACGATGGAGCCGGTGCGCGAGGGCTCGCGCTTGAGCTGATCGATGATGCGGGCAAGCGGATGCGGCGCCATCCGCCACGCATAGCGCGTTTTTGCAATTTGCGACAACGTCGGGGGCCTCATGGTTCGAGACGGCGCAAGGGCGCCTCCTCACCATGAGGGTCCAGAGGACCTCACCCTGAGGAGCATCGCAAAGCGATGCGTCTTGAAGGATGAAGCCAAGAAACCAACTTAGGGCGGGCGCTTACCTGCTCGGATCGGGATAGACGATGCTGCGCCAGCCGCTGCGGTCGAACGGTGCCCATTCGCCTTCCGGCTGCGCCAGACGATCGGCCACGGCGTAGACCACGGCGGGATGATGGCCCATGCCGCAATGGCTGCTTTCGACCTCTATATTCTCGGACCGGGCGGACGGCTTTTCCATGCAGCCCTGCCAGGCGCAGATGCCGTCGGTACGGCTGAAGATCGCAGTGGTCGGCACCGGGGGCGTTTCCGCCAGCGACCCGCCGAACCGGCCGTCTTCTGCGTCGGCGCGGCGGCCGCTCGCCATTTCATAGATGCGCCAAGCGTTGGTCGCCTTGGGATCGCCGGCAAACGGACTGCCGAGCGTGATCACCGAGCGCACGCGATCCGGCATCATTTTCGCCAGTTGGCGCGCGTAGAGACCGCCGAGGCTCCATCCGACCAGGCTGATCTTGCGCCCGTGCGCATCGTTCAATTCGTGCACCAGATCGACCATCGCGTGCTGCACGCCTTCGCGCAGGCCGAGATTGCGGCCCTGGCGCCAACCGCTGACGGCGTAGCCACGGTTCTTCAGGAAATGGCGCAGCGGCCGCGTTGAGGTGTCCGATGCGACCAGCCCGGGCAATACCAGCACCGGGTGGCCGTCGCCCTTCGGCGCCAGGCTGAGCAGCGGCAGGGCGCCAAGAAACGCGCCAAATTCGTGGAGGGCCCGTCCCTCCAGAAACATCAGGGTTCTGGACGGCGGGCGCAGCGTCTCGGCGGTGGCGGACATGGTGTTTCCTCTTCAGGGCCGGCCTCGAACGGGCCGCCGAATGGATCAATTTAAAGACGCCAAACCCGGGCAACCGTTCCGCAACGCAACCAGCTCTTGATCAAGTGAGAGCGCTGATTCCCTTATTCAAGCGGCTGGCATCGGATCGGACAATAGGTCCGCGTACTTAATGAAGCCGAGTGATGTAAAAGTCACAGCCACCGCAGCACGAATTCGGCCGTGTAAAGCCCCAAGCCAGCCAGGCCGCCGATCAGCGAGCCGTTGAAGCGGATATACTGCAGATCCCGGCCGATGTTGATTTCGATCAGTGAAAGCAATTGCGCCATGTCCCAGGCCTTGACCTGATCGGAGATGAAGCTGGAGACGCCGCTCTTCTGGTCGGCGATGAAACTCCGGAGCACGGCAACGAGGCCCTGATTGATCTCGGCCCGCAACTCGGAATCGCCGGCGAGCGCCTCGCCGGCTGCCACGAACATTCCGGCCAGATGATGCTGCAGCACCTGGCTCTCACCGCTGGCACTGCGTTCGATGAACGACCGCGCGTTCGCCCAGGCGTTTCGCGCGAGATCGGCGAGTTCGGGACGCGCCAGCAGGTCGCGCTTCAATCCGTCGATGCGGCCAGCATAGCTGGGGTCGCTGCCGAGCCGGTCCACGAACGACAAGACCATGCGATCGAACTCGCCGCGGAACGGATGCTTCGGATCGTTGCGGACCTCTTCGAAGAACGTGGTCGCGGAGGCGATGATCTTGTTCACCAGGAATTTGTCGGCGCGATAGAGTTTTAGCAGCGTCGGCAGCTCAGCGCGGATCTTCTCGCGGATCATGGCCATGGTTTCCGCTCTCGTCAGTGTTTCATGAACCGCGCGCAGGATGTCGTCGAGCAGCCCCTGATGCCGGCGCTCCTCTACGAAGGCGCGCAGCGTGCCCGCGGCGAGCGGCGCGAGATTGATGGCCTGCAACTGGCTGGTGATCCGGCGGGTGATGAAATTCATCAGGCCCGAACTCTCCGTCGCCGTGACCGCCTCCGGCAACAGGCGCAGCGTGAAGCGGGCGAGATCGGTGCTGCGCTTGCGGTCGCGCAGCCAGTCGGCAATGAAGGAAGCGAAGTCGATCTGGCGCAGCTTGGCTTCCACGGGTGCCGCTTCGAGAAAATGCACCTCGATGAATTCGCCGAGCTTGTCGGCGATGCGGTGCTGATTGCTCTGGATGATCGCGGTGTGCGGGATCGGCAATCCCAAAGGCCTGCGGAACAG
The DNA here is from genome assembly GCA_963761895.1 of uncultured Alphaproteobacteria bacterium. Lineage (GTDB taxonomy): Bacteria > Pseudomonadota > Alphaproteobacteria > Rhizobiales > Xanthobacteraceae > Bradyrhizobium. Next base: position 1,020,310 of record CAVXIL010000003.1, on the reverse strand, counting down.
CGCCACCACGGCGTACCAGTCGGCGAGGCCGCCGATGGTCGCGGCTTCCGCGAATGCCGCGACAAAGCCGAAGATGGGATGCACGGGCAGCAACAGCTTCGCCACCACGAACAGCGCCAGGGTGCCCGCCAGCACCAGCGTCGCCAACGCCTTGACCCGGCGCAGTTCGGCCCCGCGCGCGGCGTCGCCGGGCGCGTCGAACGAGAATGTGCGGGGGACAGGCATGGCGGCTTTCAGCGGCGTTGATCTGTTTCAAGCATAGCGCGACGTGCCCATCGCCGTCATTCCGGGGCCTGCAAAGCACGAACCCGGAATCTCGAGATTCCGGATCGCCGCTTCGCGTCGTCCGGAATAACGGCGGAGAGCAGTTGCGCGCCAATGCCCCGGTCGACGTTTTCTCTCAAAAAGAAGGCCCGCTCGAAGCGGGCCCTGGAAGGATTGACTGTCAGTAGATCGCTATCAGGCGGTCCTGGTGTAGACCTTGGAGAAGTTGTCCTGGGCGTTCTTCGCACCGTCGGCGACGAGCTTGCCGAGATATTCGGTGGTGGACTTCGCCCGCGACATGAACACTTCGCCGCGCGCGCGGACCATATCGGAATGGATCTGCACCGCTTCGTTGAGCGACTTGGCGGAAGCCAGCCTGTCGATGCCTGCGAAGAGGGCTTCGGCGTCCTGATAGATCGCCTGCTGGATGTTGCGGCTGATCTTGGCGGCCTCGGTGACGGAACCGGCAACGGCGGTTTCGATCGCGGCGGTCACCTTCTCCGAACCGGCGTGCAGGTCGGCAGCGCGCTCCTTGGCGGTAGAGGCACTCTTCTTCACGAACTCACGGGCGGCCTCGGGAACTTCCAGATTCTGGAGGTTCTTCAGCGCGTCGGTGACGGGCGCGAAAACTTCCTTGACGGTATCAACTACGGAATTGGTCTCGGTGGTCATTGGGTTTCTCCATCCTCAGATTTGAGCTATGGGCTCACCCCGTCCGGATTGGCCCGGGGCAAAGGAGTTATGCCATAGTTAATGGTGCATCGCAACATCAATGTTGCAGCGCGATATCACGAATTCGTGACTGACTGACCCCAGTGCGCCGGCTCAGGGCTGCACGGCCCCGGGCAAACCGTAGGCTTCCATCTGGGCCCGGACCTGCGCCACATTGTGCCCGAGCACGACGATATCGTGCTTTTTGCCGGCCTTATCCCTGACGTGGTCGCGCAGCAGCGCTTCGGCCTTGAATCCGAGGCCTTCGAAAATCGCGATCGCGCCGGTCTGATCGACCGTCATCTGAGCGAGCAGTTTTTCCAGTCCCATGCTCAAGGCGAGGGCAAAGGTTTCCTGCGACAGCGCCCGGCCCACCCCCCGGCCGCGCACGTCCGGCGAGACGACGTTGCGGATTTCACCGACATGCGGCGACCACGACAAGGGATCGCGCACGATCGTTCCGCATCCGACCACCCTGCCCGATTTCACCGCCAGCAGGCTCGTGATCGAACCCCGCTCGATATCCTTGACCCAGGCGGCGAGAACCTTGGGCTCGCTGATGTTGCGCGGCAGGAACAACAGATCGTGCACCGGAAGCTGTTGCGCGAATGCGAGCACCGCCGCCTCGTCGGCCGGCCCCATCATCCGAAGTTCGACCTCGCCCAACTCGGTGGCGACGTGGAGCGGATAGCTGCGTGTGTCAGTGCTGCTCATATCGATCTCTCACCCAGCCATGAATTCGAGTTTCGGCCACAGCCGCTTGACGGCGTTGGCGCCGGCGACAAGGCTGACATGGCCGCCTTTCAGCATCACCTCTTCCTTGTCGGTCGAGCCGATCTTTTGAATCAGCGGCTTGGCGGCATCATAGGGAACGATGTGATCGTGCTCGGCGACGGCATGCAGGATCGGCGCCGTGATCTTGGATATATCCGCAGGCCGCCCGCCGACCGACATCACGCCGTTGTAGAGCTTGTTGTCCCACATCAGGTCCTTGGTGATGGTGCGGAAATACTCGCCGGCCAGCGGCAGCGTGTCGGTGGCCCAGCGGTCGAACATGCGGTACGACTTGACGTATTCGTCGTTCCAGATGTTTTCCCACAGCGCCACCTGGCTCGCGGCGCGCGAGGCCGGCCGCAACATCTCGAATGACGAAAGAATCATTTCGGGCGGAACGTTGCCGACGCTGTCGATCAGGCGGTCGACGTCGAAATAGCGCCGGTCGGAGAAATTCTGGAATAGCTTCATCTCGCGGAAATCGACCGGCGTGGTAAAGCAGATCAGGTTTTTCATCGGCCCGCCGGCGAAGATCGAGCCGTAGAGCAGCGACAGCACGCCGCCGAAACAATAGCCGATGACAGTGACGTCGGTTTCGCCGGAATCGCGCTGCACATGGCGGACGCAATCCGGGATGAAGTCGAGGACGTAGTCCTCCATCCGCAAGCTTTTCTCTTCCGGCCGCGGCGCGGTCCAGTCCAGCATGTAGACGTCGTAGCCGCGCTTCAAGAGAAACTCGATGAAGCTCTGGCCGGGCACCAGATCGAGGATGTAGCCGCGGTTGGTGGTCGCCATCACGATCAGGATCGGCACCCGGTAGATCTCATCCGACATCGGCCGGTAGTGATACAGGTTCATGGTGCCGCGGACGTGCAGGAAGTCCTTTGGCGTCGAGCCCAGCGACGGGCCCGATGAGGCGATATATTCGACGCCCTTGATGCTGCGCTGGATCGCGCGCTGCACCTCGGACTGGATTCGCTCCGGGATCGACGCCAGGTCGAGGCCCGCATCGGCGCTCATTTTTGCTCTCCGCCCGCAGGCGGCGGACGTCTGGTGCGCGGCGGCTTCGGCGTAGCCGGAGGTCCGCCGTCAGCCGCGGTTGAATTATGATGGAGCTGATGCAGCAGCGCCTTGATTTCGTTCAGCTGCCCTTCGATCGACTGCAGCCGCTCGGCCATGCTCACCATCTGCGCCCGGCTCGGCAGGTTCATGCCGACGAGATATTTTTCCATGAGATCGCCGAGCTGCTTCTGCGCACCCGCGCTGATCCCGCCGACCTGATTGACGACCTTGCTGACTTCCGGCGACGCCATCGCCTGATTGGCGAAGGCGTTGAATCCCTTCTCCATCTCGCCGATCATGTTCTGCCACATCGCGGCCGGATCGTTGCTCTTGTCTGCCATGGGCGCCCTCCGGATCGACGATGAAGCCGTCTGTTTTGGCCATACCATACTGTTGCGCCAAGCCGGTCAACATCGCCTGGCCGATTTTGCGAGGCGGGAAAGCCTTCTGCGGCGCGAAAAATCGTGGCATAGACTCCGCATCGCAATACCATCTTCAGGGAACAGCCAAGGTGAATGCATCAGCCCACCAGCCGGAACGGATCGCCCGCGCCAACGGCATCGACCTCTGTTACGAGATTTTCGGTGACACCGATGCCGAGCCGATGCTGATGATCATGGGGCTGGGCGCTCAGATGATCCATTGGGACGACGATTTCTGCCGGCAGCTCGCGGCGCGCGGGTTTCGCGTCATCCGCTTCGACAATCGCGACATCGGCAAGTCCAGCAAGCTGACCGGCGGCAAGCGCCTGACCCCGCTTGAATTGCTCAAGCTGCGATTCCTGAAGATCCCGATCGCTGCGCCCTACAAACTGAGCGACATGGCGAAGGACGTGATCGGCCTGATGGATGCGCTTGGCATCAAATCGGCCCACATTGTGGGCGCGTCGATGGGCGGCATGATCGCTCAGGAAATCGCGATCTCGTTTCCGCAGCGGGTGCGCTCGCTGACCTCGATCATGTCGACCACGGGCAATCCGAAAGTGCCGTCGCCGACCCGCGAAGCCACCGCCGTGCTGATGGCCCCGCCCCCCGCCACCAAGGAAGAATACTTTGCCCGTTTCGCGCAGACCTGGAAGGTGCTCCGCGTCGGCAGTTTTCCGGAAGACGAAGCGCTCGACCGCGCCCGCGCCGAGCGCACCTTTGAGCGCGGTCTCAATCCGGCCGGCGTCGGACGCCAGCTTCGGGCGATCCTCGCCTCGGGCAGCCGCAAGCAGCGGCTGGCCTCGGTCACGGCGCCGTCGCTGGTGATTCACGGCACCGTCGATCCCTTGGTGCGCCCCGAAGGCGGCAAGGACACCGCGGCCTCGATTCCCGGCGCGAAACTGTTGATGATCGAAGGCATGGGCCACGCGCTGCCGATCCCGATGTGGCCGCAAGTGATCGATGCGATCGACAAGCATGCCCATGCGGCATCGGCGAAAGCGATGCATTAGTTTGAACCAAAACAACAACGGGAGAGTGTCATGAAACTGGAAGGCGGGTGCTATTGCGGCGAAGTGCGTTATGTGGCCGAGGGCGAGCCGATGATGAAGGCACAATGCCATTGCCGCGAATGTCAATATATCTCGGGCGGCTCTCCGAACCTGTTTGTTCTGATGCCGATCGACGGGCTCGCTTACACCAAGGGATCGCCGAAGCAGTTTACCCGCAGCGATCTGGAACGCGCCGTGACCCGGGAATTCTGCGCTGAATGCGGCACCCATCTGATGACGCGGCCGCCGGGTTTGCCCGCAGTGGTCCTGAAAGTCGGCACGCTCGACGATCCCACGCTGTTCGGCGGCCCGCAGATGGCGATCTACACCATCGACAGGCAGCCGTTCCATCAGATCCCCGAGGGAATGCCGGCCTTCGAGCGGCTGCCGAAAAGGTAGCGCAAGGAAAAACATTTCGTCGTCCCGGCGAATTAAATCTTGCATGGTCCCGGCGCACGCGGCTCAACAAATTCGGTCGTCGTACGCGCGCTTGACCCGCGTATCCATCTCTTGAAAAAAATCTCGCGAGTGGATGGATTGCCAAGCCCGGCAATGACGGCCACCAGCGTCCGCGATGACCGCTCCCTCGCCCCGTTCGCCGGGATCTATAAACACGGCTTCGCGATCTCGCCGCGTGCAACGCGCGAGGTTTGCCGTCATCATCGGCCCTCTCCAATCAGAGGGCGCAGGGAATGCCGGGCGCCCGATGCACCCGCAGCCTCGTGTGCGCTATGGGGTAGTAAGTATGCACACGAGTATTCACAGCGAGTCACCGGAATCATCCGGCATTCCCCGCGCAATGGTTTACGGCTTATACCGCGCTCTCCCCGGTGATCGGCTTTCTTGCCACCGTCGCCGGCGGAGTTGCCTCCACCGACTTGACACCAGCGTCGGGGTGTCAGGACCACACGTCTTCGCCGTCCGCGTTGGCATCGCCCGTCAAGCGCGCCGCCACGTCCACCGCACCCCGCCCCGCGTCCGTGACGTTCGCGAAACGCCCCTCTGAGTGGAACAGGATGGCGATCGATATAGACTGATTTGCATTTTCTGAAAATCAGAATATTTTTGCAAATGGGGCTGGACAGCCCCCGACCACACCAAATCTAGCCCGTCGGGCGCGTGTTTTTTTACGCGGGGTCGTCCGCCGGTTCGACGGAAGAGAAAAATCTGACACGTCGGGCAAATCACCGGCTTCCGTTCATCATCGCGGCGATTGTTTCGCATGACGCGCTCTTGGATAGAAGTGGCGGGTTACGGCTTCGCCTCCAAGCCGCCCTGTACCGCAAAGGCCAGCGAAGTTCAGGGCCGGTGGCGGTGCGGCGCCGCGCCGACTGTGAATCAACGTCGTTCACGAGCCGGTGCATCCGTCAGAAAATTAAACTCGAATTTAGAAGGAAAATATCGAAGGCGAGGCAATACTGATTGGCAGCCCGAATTTGCTCACGCGCGCATCGGAGTCCGGAGACAAACCAGCGTCACCGCCGCAGGCAGCAAACCGATCGTCAGCGCGGCCTCCGTCCGAGCAGCGCCGCTCGTCTTCGAAGCAACACGGAGCCCAGATGAAGCTGCCGGAGAGACTGAAAGAGAGGATTCATGTTCGGCCTGACCGCACTCGACCTCGCTCGGATCCAATTCGCATTCACGATGTCATCCCACATCATCTTCCCGGCGACCACCATCGGCCTTGCGAGCTATCTCGTGGTACTGGAAGGCCTGTGGCTGTGGAAGAAAGACACCACCTATCGCGACCTCTATCATTTCTGGTCGCACATTTTCGCCGTCAACTTCGCCATGGGCGTCGTTTCAGGCATCGTCATGGCCTACCAGTTCGGCACCAACTGGAGCCAGTATTCGGCCTTCGCAGGAACCATCACAGGGCCGTTGCTCAGCTACGAGGTGCTGACCGCCTTCTTCCTTGAAGCCGGATTCCTGGGCGTGGCGCTGTTCGGATGGAACAGGGTTGGGCCAGGCCTGCATTTCTTCGCCACCATCATGGTAGCGATCGGAACGCTCATTTCGGCGTTTTGGATTCTGGCCTCCAATAGCTGGATGCAGACACCGCAAGGCTTCGAAATAGTCAATGGCCGTGTCGTGCCCGTCGATTGGCTGAAGGTGATCTTCAATCCCTCCTTCCCGTACCGCCTCGCGCACATGACGGTAGCGGCCTATCTCGCCGTGGCGCTGTTCGTCGGGGCAACCGGGGCGTGGCACCTGCTCAAACGACACGACACGCCGGCCGTGCGCACGATGTTCTCGATGGCCATGTGGATGGTGCTTATCGTTGCGCCTATACAGATTGTCATCGGTGACCAACACGGCCTCATGGACCTTAAATATCAGCCTGCAAAAATCGCCGCGGTCGAAGGACATTGGGAGAACCAGCCCGGTGAGAGCGTGCCGCTTATCCTCTTCGGCGTACCCGATATGAACGCCGAGACGACGCGTTATGCGGTGCAGATTCCTCATCTGGGCAGCCTGGTTCTCACCCATAGCTGGAACAGCCAGATCCGTGGCTTGAAGGACTTCGCGCCCCAGGACCGTCCGAACTCGACGATCGTTTTCTGGACCTTTCGGATCATGGCTGGGCTGGGCTTCCTTATGCTGCTGCTCGGACTTTGGGGCGCCTGGGCACGCTGGTCCAATCAGTTGTATCAGTCGAAGATCTTTCTGCGTTTCGCGGTGCTGATGGGCCCCGCCGGCCTGATCGCGATCGTGGCCGGATGGCTGACCACGGAGATCGGGCGCCAGCCCTGGGTGGTCTATGGCGTGATGCGGACGAAGGACGCGGTATCGAACCACTCTGCGCTCGAACTTTCGGTAACGCTGACCGTGTTCATCGTCATGTATGTGGCCGTCTTCGGAACCGGGATCAGCTACATGCTCAAGCTGGCAGCGAAAGGCCCGCAGCCCTACGACGAGCATTCGCCGGAGCCGAGCCCACAAACCGGACGTCCGACACGTCCTCTGTCCGCGGTTCCCGATCCCATCGATCCGGCGATCGAGTGGCCGGGCAGCAAGAGGAGATAGCGGCGATGGGCATCGATCTTCCCGTCATCTGGGCCGTGATCATCGGCTTCACGCTGATGATGTATGTGGTGATGGATGGTTTCGACCTCGGAATCGGCATCCTCTTCCCGTTCATCCGCGACCGGGGCGATCGCGACACCCTGGTGAACACGGTCGCGCCGGTCTGGGATGGCAACGAGACCTGGCTGGTGCTGGGAGGAGCCACGCTGATGGCGGCATTTCCGCTTGCTTATTCCGTGCTGCTGAGCGCGCTCTATATCCCAATCTTCTTGATGTTGGCGGGCCTGATCTGGCGCGGCGTCGCTTTCGAGTTCCGCTTCAAGGCGGACGAGGCGCACAGGCCGTTCTGGGACAAGGCCTTCGCCTGGGGCTCCTACATCGCGACGTTCTCGCAAGGCGTCGCGGTGGGCGCCTTCATCAACGGCTTCAAGGTCACTGGGGCCTCCTACGCCGGCGGCAGTCTTGACTGGCTGAGTCCATTCAGTCTCTTCACAGGCGTCGGCCTCATCGTGGCCTATGCCCTGCTCGGCTGCACCTGGCTCATCATGAAGACCGAAGGCGAACTGCAGCACCGACTCAAAGCGCTGGCGCCTACTGTGACGCTCGTCCTTGTCGCGGCGATCGCCATCGTGAGCGTGTGGACCCCGCTGACGCATCCGAGCATCGCGACACGGTGGTTTTCATTTCCCAACATCATCATCTTCTCGCCGGTGCCCGTGCTTGTCGTCGCGACGACCTGGGTCATGATGCGCGTGCTTCGGAACGAGACGAACGCATCACCGTTCCTGCTCGCGCTCCTGCTGCTGTTCCTGGGCTATACTGGTTTGGCGATCAGCCTGTGGCCGAACATCATTCCGCCGGCCGTATCGATCAGGGACGCGGCCGGTCCGCCGGAAAGCATGGGCTTCACGCTGGTCGGTGCGCTTTTTGTCATCCCCTTCATCCTCGCCTACACCGCAATGTCCTATTACGTATTCCGCGGAAAGGTGAGAGTCGGCGAGGGGTATCACTGATGACTGCGCACCCATCCGCCGGCGCACAGACGTGGCTTCGGAGGGTCGGCTGGCTTGTTCTGATTTGGGCGGCCAGTGTCCTGGCGCTGGGCGTTGTCGCGGGCCTTTTCAGACTGGTGATGAATCTCGCCGGGCTGACCGTGTGAAGTTCACAATAACTTCCCGTGTATTGCCGTCGTGTCTCGGCATTGCATCGGCCTTTGGGCCACTATTTATGCCATTGGCGAGCACGTAGAAGGTCCGAGCACCCTGCTCTCCGTGGCGCCCTCGCCAAATTTAGCGCACACGTGCCGCACGGCCAGTCTTCGCCGTCCGCGTTGGCATCACCCGTCAAGCACGCCGTCGCGTCCACCGCACCCCGCCCCTGCATCAGTGGAGCGATCAGTCCCGAAAACAAAAAGACCGCCCGAAGGCGGTCTCCGTGATGTATGTTCCGGTAGCTGATCTCCCTTATAGAGAGCGTCCCTTTCCTTAGGGTCGAATGCCGTTCTTCTGCGCGCAAGCGCGGTAGGCAGAATAACCCATCGCATTCCGATCAGCAGTGTTCCCGGCAGCCGCGCCAACCCCGGCATTCGCGGCAGCTTCGTTCGCCTTCCGGAAACATTCAGCACGTATCGCATTAACGTCTCTCTTCTGTGCTTCCGCTGGCATCGCGAGGCCAAGAAGCGGAATAAGCAAAGCGAGGCCGAATAGGAATTTAGCATTCAACATTTTTAACCTCCCTTTTTTGGTTGTTAGATCGCAGCGCAACATTGATCCTGCGCCACAGACATCTTCTATCCCGCTTCCATTCCACCGTGGCGAAAAAAGAGAGTCTGATGTCCGGTTCCGGACAAAGAACGAACCCGCTTTGCGGGAGCGCGCTGCGCGCGGAGCGGAGCCAGTGGCACCGATGGAGTGACGAAGTAAGCGGGAGACGATGACAAGCCGGACGTCCTGTCTTGAGAATCGAGGGGTCTACCAACCTCCACCTCAAGACAGGAGCACCCCGATGAGTGAGAAGCCCATCAGCCCGCTGCGCCGGCGCATGATCGAAGACATGACGGTGCGCAACTTCGTCGAGAAGACGCACAACGACTATATCCGGCACGTCAGGACATTTACAGCCTTTCTCGGCCGCGCGCCGGATACGGCCGCGCCTGAGGATCTTCGCCTTTTCCAGCTGCATCAGACGCAGGCCGGCGTGCGTGCGCCGGGCATCAATGGCTCGGTTGCAGCGCTGCGTTTCTTCTTCACCGTGACGCTCGACCGCCCCGAGATGGCAAGGCACCTCACGTTCGTGCGGGAGCCGCGCGGGATCCCGGTGGTGTTGAGCCTGGAGGAGATCGCACGGCTGCTGGAGGCGGCCCCCGGGCCGAAGTACAAGGCCGCGCTGAGCGCCGCCTATGGCGCCGGACTGCGGGTCTCCGAAGTCGTGGCGCTAAAGGTGTCGGACATCGATTCCGAGCGCATGCTGCTGCGCATCGAGCAGGGCAAGGGGCGCAAGGATCGCTTTGCAATGCTTTCCCCGCGGCTGTTGGAGTTATACCAGCCTTCGGAAGGTCTGACTCTGTTTTGAAAAGCTGGCGCCGGCGTGATTCATTTCTGACCGACTGGATTGATTCGGGAGGTCGGCGATGGGCGCGGCGGTCGGTCTACGGGAGGATTTCGGGGCGGATGAGCTGCGTCGGCTCGCGGCGAAGGTGAAGGATGCTGCGCAGGCGCGACGGTTGCTGGCGCTGGCGGCGGTTCGCGACGGGATGAACCGCACCGAGGCGGCGCGGATCGGCGGCATGGACCGGCAGACGCTGCGGGACTGGGCGCACCGCTTCAACCAGTACGGTCCTGACGGTCTGATCGACATCAAGCCGACCGGGCGGCCGTCGAAGCTCTCCGACGAGCAGAAAGAGGCATTGAAGCAGCTTGTCGAGACCGGCCCCGACCCGGAGAAGGATGGGGTCGTACGCTGGCGCTGCGTCGACCTGAAGCGTGTTCTCGGACAGCGCTTCGGTGTCGATCTGTCGGAGGTGAGCCTGGGGCGCGCGCTCAAGAAGCTCGGCTTCTCGCACATCAGCGCCCGGCCGCGCCATCCCGTGCAGGATCCGGAGGCGATCGCGGCATTTAAAAAAACTTTCCCACGCAGGTCGCGGCGATCGTGACCAAACTCGCCCCGGAAACGCCGATTGAGGTCTGGTTCCAGGACGAGATGCGGGTCGGCCAGAAGAACAGCCTCGTCTACCAATGGGCCAAGAAGGGATCACGGCCGCGGCAGCCCAAGGATCAGCGCTACGAGAACGCCTATGTGTTCGGCGCCGTCTGTGCGAGCCGCGACACCGGCGTCGCCCTCATCATGCCGCAAGCCGACACCGAGGCCATGCAGGCGCATCTCGACGCCATCGGCAAGGCCGTCGCGCCCGGCGCGCATGCGCTGCTCATCCTCGACAAGGCCGGATGGCACACGACGCGCAAACTAAAGCCACCTGCCAATGTCACCCTCGTGCCGCTGCCACCCGCCTGTCCGGAGCTCAACGCAGCCGAGAACATCTGGCAGTATCTGCGGCAGACCTATCTCGCCAACCGTGTGTTCGCGTCCTACACCGACATCCTCGACGCCTGCCAAGACGCCTGGCGAAAACTTCTCGCCGAAACCGGGCGCATCACGTCGATCGCGGCCCGCGACTGGGCCATCATCGGTCAGCTCTTCTGAAGGCTGGTATTACTGCGCGATTGGTATCGCATCGCCCGGCCCGCGGTCTGGCTGTTCCCGGGCCGTGATCCGCTGCTGCCGCTGACGACGCGGCAATTCAATCGCGTCGTTCATGCCGCTGCCGATAGGGCGGCGATCAAGAAGCGAGTGACGCCTCACACATTGCGCCACAGCTTTGCCACCCACCTGCTCGAAGAGAAAACCGATGTGCGTTTGATCCAGGTTTTGCTCGGACATGCCAGGCTCGATACGACCGCGCTCTACGCGCAGGTAGCCACCAACGTGATCCGCGCGGTCATGAGCCCGTTGGATCGGCTCACGCCGCTGACATCGAAGAACAAGCCGCCGGCATAAGCCACGGCGATCATGGCTCGTCCCGTCCTGGAGATCGCGGATATCTTCCGCGCCCATGGCTCGGCATGGCGGCAAGCCAATGCCGGTCATGTCAGTCTCGGCCAGTTGAAGGTGATGTCGGCGATCGAGAGCTGCCGCACGGCGGCTCTCGGCGGCCATGTCATGCGCTGCGAGGACTGCTTGCACACGCAGATCGCCTATAACAGCTGCCGTAACAGGCATTGCCCCAAGTGCCAGGGCTCGCAGGCGCTGGCATGGATGAAGCAGCGCAAGTCAGAACTGCTGAACGTTCCTTACTTCCACGTCGTGTTCACATTGCCAGGGCGGATCGGGACCATCGCCTACCACAACAAGGCCGTCGTCTACGATCTCTTGTTCAAGGCTTCCTCGCAGACAATGCGCACGATTGCGGCCGATCCAAAGCGCCTCGGCGTCAAGATCGGCTTCACCTCGGTGCTCCACACCTGGGGCTCCGCGATGACCCATCATCCACACGTCCACATGATCGTGCCGGGTGGTGGGATATCGCTCGACGGCACGCGCTGGATCGGCTGCCGTCCAAACTATCTCTTGCCGGTGAAGGTGCTGTCGCGGCTGTTCCGCCACCTGATGCTGGAGATGCTGCTCGCCGCACACGACGCCGGCCGCCTGCAGTTCTTCGGCGACCACGCCCACCTCGCCGGCAAGGCCGCGTTCAAGGCCTATCTCGCGCCGCTGCATCGGACCAAGTGGTTCGTCTATAGCAAGCGGCCGTTCGCCGGGCCGGAGCAGGTGCTGGCCTATCTGTCCCGCTATACCCACCGCGTCGCGATCTCCAACAGCCGCCTCATCGCCGCCGACGCGACCGGCGTCACGTTCAGCTACAAGGACTACCGGATCGAGGGACCCGGCCGCTACAAGACCATGACGCTCAAGCCGGACGAGTTCATCAGGCGGTTCCTGATGCATGTCCTGCCTAACGGATTCCACCGGATCAGGCACTGCGGTCTGCTGGCCCGCGGCGCCAAGACCGAGACCATCGAGCGGATCCGTGAGCTGATCGCTGCGGTGGCACCTGTGCAAACCGCGCACCAGCCGCAGCCTCCCGATAGTACCCCGGCAACCGACCAGGCGACCCAGCCGTGCCCGTGTTGCGGCGGTCGCATGAACATCATCGAGACCTTCAAGCGCGGCTCGACACCGCATCATCGGCCGACCGGTCCAATCATCGCCGTCAGGATCGATACGTCATGATCACGATCGATGTGCTGAAACGATGCACTGACAACCTTGCCCAGCGTCGGTTGCAGACCGGCGCCGACCACGCTCGCGCAGATGCGCCGTCCCAACAACTCAGCATCCCTGCAACCGACACACTCAATAACAGTCTCAATCATCAACCCGAGCTATCGCTGCCTGCCTGCCAAGTAACAAACCGCCTCAAAGGACACGGCGCTCCCGCGCTCACACCTTCCGCATCAGCCAAATCCCCATAGCGCAGTGCGCGGCATTCTCCGCGCCCCATCCCCCGCGGGTTCTTTCCTTGGCGGCTTTCGGACGCCGGCCACTGGTGTATGTCGCGCCGATGTCGCTGGCCGGCATCCGAAACCCTCAACATTTTCGGACCTCGGCGAGATCCCGGACAATGTCCGCTTCATCCCGACGAACAGACCTCACCGAGCGCTGCCCTCAGGTCCGAAAAGTGCCAATTGCTGCCGTTCCAAACCTGCATTCCCGCAAGGCTCCAGCCGCCTTGGCGCCCCCCCATTCCTGCTCCTCAAGAACGGGACCGTTACCGGCTTTAATTGTGTGAACGCGTAAAGGGCACAAAGCGCACGAGTGCGACGGCGCGCGTCGTCGTCTTGTCAGTGGCGATTTTTTCGACGACCGTGAGCTGCTGAGTGCTGTAAGCGGACCCCACCGGCATGACGAGCCGGCCACCCACTTTAAGCTGTTCAATCAGCGGCGGCGGTGGCTGCCCGAGCGCGGCGGTCACGACGATGGCGTCAAAAGGACCGCATTCGGGCCAGCCACCATAGCCGTCGCCAAGCCTGACGCTCACGTTGTCATACCCGAGCTCTCTGAGTGTTTTCGCGGCGGCCTCGGCCAATGCCGGGATAATCTCGATGGTGCAGACCTTTCGCGCAAGCTGCGCAAGGATGGCGGCCTGGTAGCCCGAACCCGTACCGACTTCGAGCACAACATCATCGGGCGCGACCTCGGCCAACTGCGTCATCAAGGCCGCGATGAACGGCTGCGATATGGTCTGGCCAAGGCCGATCGGAATCGGCCTGTCCGCGTATGCGATGAAGCAAGATCGCTCAGGGATGAACAGATGGCGTTTCGTTTGCCCCATGGCCTCAAGGACCCTCTCCGACAGGCCCTGCTGTCCCAAAACACTGGCGTCGGACCGGGCGTAGGCCCGGATGGTTTCGACCATGGCGGCGCGTTCGCGGCCGCATTCCGCGTCCTGCGGTCGCTTCCCGCGCGACGGCAACCATGGAAAGCATGAGCGGCAGCAAGATCTTCATGATCGTGCGGTCTCCAATCGGTCCACGATTTCGTCGACCGCTTGAGGGCAACGAGTGGATTCGACCGATCAGCCGTTGAGCGAAATACGGCGTCCAGCGAATGACCGCAATGCGTCGGGCGGTCCGGGCGCGCAGACCTCCGCTCGGGCGCGACGGTCAAGGCCCAAGCAGTCACCGCGAACTGCTTCGCGTGCTGCTACTTGCCAGTCCCCGTGGTCATTCCCGTTTTGGATCCCGCTATCGTTGCCCCGGGCGGACCGATCGGGACCATGGCGTGCTCGTACGGCGTATTCGTCCACATCATGTATGGCCTGGTTGGATCAGGATCCGCGGCCTCTGGATACCCCAACTCCCTGCTGGGAGGACCGAAGACCATGATGTGAGGCCCAGTGACAACCCAGTGATTGTCGGCAGTCTTACCGGTAGCATAGGGGTCGGTATTGCTGGCACCGTCATCACCCGCAAGCATAAACGAGATGCCCACCTTGTTTGGCGGCGGCGTGTGGTGCATCACGGCATCGATGAACTCCATGCTGTTTTGATCGTTGCACATTTTATCTGTGGCCATAATCATGCATGTGAATCCGTTATTTCCTTCGCGAAGGGTACGCAGGGTTCCATCGTGTTCCACCCGAACGACTGCTGCTCCCTTTGCGACAGCTTCAGGCGCGGCTGACAAGGCTTGGATGGTGTACTCGGCGTCCGACACCTGCTGATGCTCAGCGTTGGCCGGAGCCAGATTGCGAATAGCGATACTGTGGCGGCGACGCCTGTTTTCAATGCACCCATGTCTTCCTCCTCAGAGCCAAGAGAGAACCAGAGAGCCACATCGATATCTGCGACGGACTCGAATTCGCGGACTGGCGCGCGAACGAGCACGGAACCGGCAACAAAAAGAACGTCGGTTGATTTGAAAGTGCGATGCCTGCCGACGGCATGATCGCTGCCCGTTCGTCCAAACGGGAACTTCGGCCCGGCCCGTTTTCAGGAGCAGATCTTTCCAGATTACACCACTTCAAGTGCCTACGAAAGGAGTGAGGGTCCCGAGACCCTTCGAGTTTTAGTGCCAACACAATGACCGGTTCGGGTCAATCGCGTCAGTTTGCCGATGCGCCGACCACTTCCGGTCTTGGCCTCAGAACAGACATCGGCAGCATCAGTCGGCATATCTCAAACGTGCCACATCCGGACCGATGCGGCGCCGCAAACAGCATCTCTATTCGATCACCACGTCGGCGCGGGCGAGCAGCGTCGGTGGCACGTCAATTCCGAGCGCCTTGGCAGTCTTCATATTGATGACCAATTCGAAATGGGTTGGCTGTTCGACCGGCAGGTCGGCCGGTTGGGCGCCTTTCAGAATTTTGTCGACGTACACGGCAGCCTTGCGAAAAAGGTCGACATATCTCGCGGAGTAGGACATCAACCCGCCTTCATCCTCGGCGAACCACCGCGGCACCGAAACCGCCGGTACACGATGCTTCAGCGCCAGCTCGGCAGCGCGTCTGCTCGGCAGGCTGGGTTGAACGATGACGGCATCGGGCCGGTCTTTCTCCATCAATGCGAAGGCGGTCTCGAGCTCCTCGCTGCTGCTGATCCTGACAGGGTTGATTGTAGTTCCGGTGGCTTCGCCGCCGAGCCTTATCTGTTCGAGGAAAGGTTTGGAGAAGGGATCGGTTGCATTGGCCAGAGCGGTCACGCGGCGCGCCCGCGGCAGCATATCGCGGATCAGTTGCACACTTTTGCCGGCTAGTTCGGCGGTCGCGGAGGCTATCCCGGTGACATTTCCGCCCGGTCGAGGAAGGCTCGCGACCAGCCCGGTACCAACGGGATCTCCGGTCTCGGCCATGACGATCGGGATTTCGAGCGTCGCTTGCTTTGCCGCCAGAGCGGCGGGTGTGAACCACGTGACGATTATATCGACTTTGAGACGGACCAACTCGGCGGCCAATTCGGGAAGCCGGTCGAGGTGTCCTTCAGCCGATCGAAACTCAAATCGAATGTTTTGCCCCTCGACATACCCCAGATCGCGCAGCCCCTGCCGAAACTCCCGCCAAAACTGTTCCGGGTTGATATTGCCAATGACCAATGCGCCGACGGTCGGCATCTGCGGCTGCTGCGCGTGGGCCGCGAGCGGCCGCACAGCCGCCGCGCTGCCGAGCAGCGCGATGAACTCCCGCCTTCTCATTTCGAACATGCAGCTTCCTCCTTGGGCTTCTTACCAAGGGGATGAGGGTCCAATTGTTGCACATCAGATGTTATGAAATGTTCATGTCGGCTGGTTTCTTCAGCAGCGGAAATTCGTCGCGGAAAGCCAAGCCCCTAAGCGGGACCCTATTGTCAAGGCGCCGCCAGTTTGATTGTCCCGTCGTCGCCAGATCTGCTGACTAAATCGTCTCGAGCCATGGACTCGATCATCGGCCAGTTTTGCCAGAAGAATTTCGTGGCGTCGTGAAGGTTGGGTGCCTGCACCTTGACGCTGCAAGCTTGTCTTCCGCCCTTGTTCGCCAGTTGAAAATGGAACGTGTAGGCTATCGTCTCGGCGTCTCCGTTGGTCGGTCTGCTTTCGCGGCGCATTTGGTGTCCCCCCTTCGTGCGTCGAACCGGGACACTTTAGATTCATGATTTGGCTTTTCGTTCGGCGCGTTCGTGACGAAGTTAGCCCGGAACTGGCGCTGAATTAGGGCTTCGCCTTGGACGGCGAAACGAAGGTTCTCCACAACCGGTGAAAACTTTGCCCCCGCTGCCCGCGAGTTGCGATTTCGGTCGCGGATCAGCGCTGCGTGACGCCGACGTGACCCGAAAAGGTCGAAGCAACCGTCACGACGCCGTCCTTGAGCTTCAGCCCGAGCGCCGCAAGCGGACGCGGAGCCGGCCCATCGATCACCTCGGCGGCGTTTCTGGGGTCGAAGATGGAGGCGTGGCAGGAGCAGACGAACCCGTTGCGCTCCTTCGACCACATGTTCACCGGGCAGCCCTGGTGCGTGCAGATCGCCGAATAGGCAACGACGCCGTCTGCGGCGCGCGCCCGCGTCTCGTCGGTCAGTGCGGCGGGGTCGAACCTCGCCAGGATCACCAGATTGAGGCGGTTGTCGCTGCGCACCGCGCCGTCCGGAGCCATCGGAAAGGCCTGCACCTGCGGACCGCCGAGCGCAAGGTCCTCGGCCCGAACCACCTGTCCCTTATTCGGACCGGTCAGAAACACAAAGCGATCGTCCGGCGCCGGCGGTTTGGCAGCCTCGCCCTCCTCGGCCGCGCGCACGGAACCGGCCAACAGTGGCGCGAGCGTCAGCCCGAGGATTGTCCGACGCTTATAGCAGCGATAGTGCAGCCGGTCATCGAACGGCATGTGGCTCGCTCCTTCCATTACTCGGTGCCATTGACGTTAGCGATAAGGCGCAGCGAAATCATTGCGAACTCTTCGGTGCCATGGATGTAGCCGACCCTGAAGTAGCCGTTGATCGGGTGTCTCCCCGGCTTAGTGGCCCGCACGCCGATCGCGAAGTCGAGCCCGCCCTCCTGAATGGTGCCCCGTACCACGCGACGCTCGAACGCCACCCCATCGTCAAACGACGAGAGCTCGATCACGCGATTGTTGTAACCCTCGAGAACGCGGTAGCCGTCGCGAACGCGCAACGTGGCGTGCAGCACCGCCGGCTCGCCGACCTTGGCGGACACGTCGGTGACCTCGACCACGTAGGCGGGCGATTTATCAGCCTGCGCCTGTTCGAACCCCGGTGAGGCCGGAGAGGTCGCCAGCGCGGCGGCCAGTGCAAAGGCGCAGAAGCGGATCAGCACCGATCCTGCTCGAACATGTTGCATCGTTAGAATCCTAACGGCTGAGGTTGCTTGGCAAGACAACGAAACCCGCCGGCCGGGAGACTCGGCCGCCATTGCTGGCGGCCCGGTCTGCGAATGAGGATGGACTCACTTGGAGACGGCGAAGACCCAGACGACGCCGCCCTGCGGCACATCCTTCTGCCAACCTACCAGCTGGCTCATCAGCCCCTGCTGGAAGGCCGCGTCGACTTCGTAGCCGGACTCCACCGCCACGTACTGCACGCCGTTGACCTCGTAGGTCGAAGGCGGTGCGATGATCCCGGAGTTGGTCTTGAAGTGCCAAAGCTGCTCGCCGGTCTTGGCATCGTAGGCGCGGAACTCACGGTCGTTGGTGCCGCCCGTGAAGAGCAGGCCGCCGCCGGTGGTGAGCATCGAGCCCCACATCATCGAGGCCGGATACAGGTTGCGCCAAACCCGCTTGCCGCTGTCGACGTCGTACGCCTGGAGTTCGCCGTAGAAGCTCGCCTTGGCGTCGACCGAGAAGTGGAGATCCGGGATGGCAACACCCGTCCACCACTGTCCGGGAACGCGCTCCTCGACCTTGCCTTCCAGGTTGTTGCAGTGGTTCTCGTTGGACGGAATGTAGACCATTCCGGTCTTCGGGTTATAGGCCTCGAACGGCCAGTCCTTGCCGCCCCACAGGCCGGGGCAGAACTGGGCCGCCTTGCCGGTGGCCGGCTTGTGGGCCATGTCGACCTCAGGCCGCCCCGTCTTCGGATCGATGCTCTTGAAGACGTTCTGCGGCACGTAGGCCTGGGCGTTGATGTAGGAGATCCCGCCGTCCGGATTGCGCTTGAGCCAGTATAGGTAGCCGTTGCGCGCCGGCTTCAGCAGGCCCTTGGTGGTGGCGCCGTCCTTCTGGAAGTCCACCAGCATCGGCGCATTCATCTCGTCCCAGTCCCACGACTTGTTCTGTTGGTACTGGAAATAGCCCTTCATCTTGCCGGTATCGCCATCGAGCGCGACCGTGGAGGAGGTGTACAGGTTGTCGCCCGGCCGCTGATCGCCGAACCATGGGGAGGCGTTGCCCGTCCCCCAATAGACCGTGTTGGACTCGGCATCATAGTTGCCGGTCATCCAAGTGGAGGCACCGCCGGTCTTCCAGGTGTCGGGCTTCTGCCAGCTGTCGCTTCCCGGCTCGCCGGGTGCCGGAATCGTGTAGGTCTTCCATACAGGCTTGCCGGACTCGGCGTCGAATGCCTGGACGAAGCCGCGCACGCCGAACTCGCCGCCCGCGACGCCAACCAGAATCTTGTCCTTTACCACCAGGGGCGCCATGGTCATGTAGTAGCCGGTCTTCCAATCCTCGACCTTCGCGTTCCAAACGACCTTGCCGGTCTTGGCGTCGAGCGCGACCAGCACGGCATCAAGCCCGGCCAGGTATACCTTGTCGCCGTACAGCGCCACGCCACGGTTGGTGTTGTGCAGGGCGCTGAACCCTTCGGGAAACTTGGGCTTGTAGCGCCAAAGCATATCCCCCGTGGCCGCATCCAGCGCGATCACCTGGATGTACGGCGTCGAGATGAACATCACTCCGTTGTTCACGATCGGCGGTGCTTCGTGACCAGAATCCACACCAGTGGAGAAGCTCCACACTGGTACCAGCGACTTCACATTGCTGGCGTTGATTTGATCAAGCGAACTGTAGCTCCATCCCTTGTAGTTGCCGCGCGTCATCAGCCAGTTCCCCGGTTCTGGATTTTCCAGCCGAGCCGATGTTACCGGACTGTAATTCTCGATCGGACCGGCGACGACCACGGTTGAGACAAAGGTTGTGAGCGCGACAACGCTCGATAAAAGCCATTGCTTTCTGGTCATGGACGCTATCTCCCTATGTTTTATATCTCCCTATGCTTTATCCGCCGCATTCTTTTGCTTGAGCGACCGTTTCACCGTCGGGTCGATGAAACGGTCTCTGCGAGCAATGCCTCTACGTCTCCAGTTGCTTGCCGATTGGCAGCACCCGGATACGCTTGCCGGTCGCGGCAAAGATGGCGTTAGCCAATGCCGGGGCGAAGGGCGGCACGCCGGGCTCGCCGACGCCGCTTGGCGGCGTGTCGGGGCCAGGAGGCACGATGTAGACGTTGGTCACACGGGGAGCCTCGTCAATTCGGATCACCTGGAAGTCGTCATAGTTGCCCTGCTGTACCTTGCCGTCCTTGAAGGTGATCTCGCCATATTTGGCAAGGCTCATTCCCATGATCGCGACGCCCTCGATCTGGGACCGGATTTGCTCGGGGTTCACGTATGTCCCGCAGTCGATCGCGGTGTCGACCCGAGGCACCGTGAACTTGCCCTTGTCGTCCACGGCCACCTCGACGACGGTCGCGATATAGCTGACAAAACTGCGGTGGACGGCAATCCCGAGCCCATGGCCTTTGGGCACCGACCGTCCCCATTCGCCCTTCTCAGCGACCAGCTCGACGGCACGCCGCAGCCGCGCTGTGTCTATCGGATAGCTGGAGTAGGGCTCGCCATAGTTCCAGAGATCCTTCACGGAAGACAGGTCAACGATCCGCGGAGAGCCGATGAGCTCCAACAACATTTCCTTCTGATCGCGGTTGGTGGTGTGCGCGAGCTCGCCAACCATGGACTGCACGGCGAAGGCGTGCGGGATATTCGACACTGAGCGGAACCAGCCGATGCGGGTGTGTGCGGCCGCTTCCGGGTTCTCGCACTGGATATTGGCGATCTCGAACGGCACGTCGACAAGTCCCATGCCGAGTTCGAAAGGTGCCTGGTGCACCGTACCCGCCGCAAATGTCGATGCGATGCTCGGTGCGACGCTGCGATGACGCCACGCGATTACCTTGCCGTTCTTGTCGAGTCCGGCCTCGATGCGTTCCACGGAAGCCGTGTGCAGGAAACCGTGACGAATATCGTCGTCCCGCGTCCACTGCACCTTGACCGGCGCGCCAAGCTCCTTCGAGAGCAGGGCGGCTTCCAGCGCGAAATCGCACTTCGACTTTCGCCCGAATCCGCCGCCGAGCAGCGTGACGTTGACGGTCACGTTCTCCTCGGGAATGCCGAGCGTCTTCGCGGCGTCTTCGCGGGTTCCACCCGCACTTTGCACAGGCGCCCATATCTCGGCCTTGTCGCCTTTGACGTCGGCGACCGCGACAGGCGTCTCCATGGCGACATGGGCAAGGTGCGGCAGGTAATATTCACCCACGATCACCTTGTCGGCCCCCTTCAAGGCGGCATCGACGTCGCCCTCCTTGCGCACGATCAGCCCCGGCTTGCGCGCGGCTTCCTCGAGTTCGGCCCGATAGGCGACCGAGTTGTATTTGCCGTTAGGTCCGTCGTCCCAGACAACCTTCAGCGCATCGCGGCCCTTGATTGCAGCACCGGTGTTGCGAGCAATCACGGCGACCCCGCCGAGCGGCTGGAACTTGGAGGGCCACGGCCATCCCTTCACTTCCATGACCTTTTCGACGCCGGAAACCTTCATGGTCTCTGCTGCGTCGAACGACGCGAGCTTGCCGCCGGTGACCGGAGGCCGCGCGATGACGGCGTACTTCATGCCGGGCAGGCGCGTGTCGGAGCCGTAATGCGCCGTGCCGGTGGTGATGTCGCGCAGGTCGACGATGCTGATCTCGCCTTTGCCGAGATAGCGAAAATCCTTCGGGTCCTTCAGCTTCAGGTCTTCGATAGTCGGCACCGGCTCGTTCGCTGCATCGGCAGCCAAATCGCCGAATCCGATGCGGCGTCCACTCGCATTGTGGACCACTTCGTGATTGGCAGCCTTCACTTCGCTGGCCGGTACGCCCCAGCGTTTCGCCGCGGCGGCTTCAAGCATCGTGCGAGCCGAGGCGCCGATCTGGCGCATCGGGATCAGATAGTGCCGTGTGCTGCGCGATCCGTCGGTATCCTGGTTGCCGTATCTGACTTCGTCGCCATGGGCCTGCTGGACGCGGACGCGCGACCAGTCGGCTTCCATCTCCTCGGCTACGATCAATGGCAGGCTGGTTCTGACGCCTGTCCCCATCTCGGCACGGTGTGCGACGATCGTAACTATGCCATCCGGTGCGATCGACACGAAAACACGGGGGTCGACGACGGTGCCGTGCGGCATCTTGCTCGCGCCGGTCTGGTACGCGGCAAAAGCGGGGCGTGACATCACGGGAGCGGCGAGCACAAAGCCTCCGGCGATGCCGAGGCCCTTCAGGATGCTGCGACGCGAAACGTTCTCGACCTTGACCTTGATGAACTGTTCAAAGCCACGAAGCTTTTTGGGGTTCGTATTGATTGTCATGGTCACACCCCCGTCGATGCGAGATGCACTGCGTTTTCGATGCGCTGGTAACAGCCGCAGCGGCAGATGTTGCCGGACATCGCTTCAACTATCTGATCGTGCGACGGTTTTGGATTTTGTATCAGCAACGCGGCCGCCTGCATGATTTGGCCGACCTGGCAATAACCGCATTGCGGGACGTTGAGTTGTCGCCAAGCCTTCTGAACCGGATGATCGCCGGTCGGGTGAAGGCCTTCGATGGTGGTAACCTCGCGGCCGACCACGTCGGACACCGAGGTGATGCAGGAGCGCGTAGCCTCCTTGTCGACCATGACGGTACACGCACCGCACAACGCCTGGCCGCAGCCATATTTGGTGCCGGTCAGGCCCACCTCATCACGGAGAAACCAAAGTAGCGGAAGATCTGGGTCGCCATCCCAGTTTTGTTCCTGGCCATTAATCTTCAACTTGATCATGATCGTTTCTCGCTCTTCTTAAGCTACTGATGTCTGGTTCGGTGCAAGCGGAACAGGCTTCCATTCGCCCGCATCAACCGCTTCGACTTCCCGCACGCGCTCATCGTGTCAGGAAGGCTGACAGACTTCATTGCACGATCTGTTCGACAGTTTGCTTTGCTCACGCCTCCTGCTTCTATTCAGTTTTTGGTTGTTGTGCAGGCGGGCCTTTATAGCCAACGGCGTCACGTTATCAGAAATCGACATGGAGCTGACTTCACAGACAGTTGTTTTTGCATTTTTCTTTTGTCAAAAGCGGGGCGACGATTGCCGGAGCTTTTCTATTTTCCAACAAACAGTCTGCAGCAGCGACGAGAGAAATGCCTTGCCCGGCGACTGCGGAGCGAGGCAAGAGTTAAGGCATGGGAGGAACATGACGCAGCCGATTAGACCCGCATGGTGGGGCCGCCAACGCGCGGAATTTAAGAAAATCGGATTCTCGAAATAGGCCAAGTTCACCTTGACCACGGGAAGCCACCCTGGCCGGAGCCAATGTCCGAGTCGGGGTCAAGAACGGACTGCCGGTGCCGCAGGCCGGCTGCCATCCCTCCCGCGCTGGGCCAAGCGGCCGCTAAGGCGATTGACTGACGTTCATCGGATGGCGACGCCCACGCGGCCAGTGGCCCTCGCCGACGTCGCCGATCAGAACAAGGCGATGCCGCTTGGGAATCCAAGGCTACAGCGACCGAGCCGCCGGCAGACCCAGCCACACTGTCCAGACCGTCATCGGGACGGAGGCTGCCCCCCGGGCGTGCCGCCCGGCGCGGCGCCTGACGGCTGCATCGATCGGGCCCGGTCCAACAAGGTGAGAGTGGAATCGACGCATGATTTCATGGAGTCCTGCGGGTCGCAGCGCACGGCCACGGTCGCGTCGCCGTTGCGCAAGAAGAAGGCGGCGCCGCCGCGGCGCGACCCCTCGCGACCGCGGTCGCCGATATCGCGGAGGATATCCTCCAGATCACGATCCTTTCGGGAGTAGGAAGAGTCATGCCCGTCGCCGCCGGGGGCGTTCTGGCTTAAGGCGGGGAACGGGCTAAGCATAAGCACCGCCGTGATGACAAAGGCCCTGTTCATCGGAGGTCTCCACTTTTGAGCAAGTTGAGTTGCATTACCCAAGAGCGTGATGACTTTCGTCGGATCGTCATCCCGCTCTGGCTCATTGCAGGAGCATGATGTTTTTCGAACACCGACGCCAAGCGCGATCAAATCAGAGCAGGCCGTTTCGGGACCATGCTCAGTCGCGACACACGCGCCGGCGAACGATGACGAGCAAATCCCCATCCTGGGCCCGCAAGCTCCGGGTGAGGAAATAGCACTCTCCCTCCTCGCCACCACCGCGCCGCTCGGCGATGCGCTCGCCGATCCGCTCGCGCATGCGCTCGCGCCAGCCTCCACCATCCTCGTCTTCATCCCGGTTTCGGCAGTCTCCCTCCTCGTCGCCACCGCGCCGCTCGGCGATGCGCTCGCCGATCCGCTCGCGGAAGCGCCCCCGCATGTCTCGCCGGTCTTGCATAAGGTCGACGATGAGATCCCGCAAATCCTGCCGGGTCCGTATCCTGTCCCTGAGGAGATCGCGGTCCATGTCGTTATCTCGGTCACGCCATCCCTGAGCTGATGCCGAGCTTGTTGTCGTACAAATCACTGGGGCAGATGCAGCAATCGCTAGAACTGCTGCAGCAATCATGGGCAGCCGTGCCATTGCGTTCTCCTGTCAGAGTTTGTGTTGAGAAGTCATCGGAAGACGGCACGAACTTCCGGCGAGCGCTTCGTTCAACAAGCTGCGCTGGCTCAAGGTCGAATTCAACCTGGAGCCCGCCGCGCTACTCAGAATGCCGGGCTGCTCCCGCGTTCAGTCTTGACGTAAACTATGCTGCACAGGAATACGGCAAAAGATCGAAGACGAAACGCGTGACGAGCAAACTTCCATAACATCCCCGTTACCTGACTTGTGTCGATCGCTACTCCAAGATCAGTACGAGGACATCACTCAATGCGCTCGGAATTGATTTGGGTTGGCAGGCGTCTGCTTTGGAAGGTCAGCAGACTTGACCCGCTGCGATCAGATGCAGCATGCCCACATTAGAGGTACAGCGAAAGCGCGGCCGTCGCACCGCACGCTCGCGCCGGTGCGACCAAAGCGATCGACGGAACAATCGTCCGGCTCGAGCGCCACCACTGCGGTCGAACGCCGCGCCGTGCACCTGACGTCCCGGCCGGCATCGGGACGGCCCCTCGCCTGGGCCGTCTGCCTCCAGATAGAGCACCCGGAGTTAGGGGTGCTCGACGTTCATGCAGCATCAAGGCCGGCACCTTGCAAAGATCCCTCCAACTCGGCTTCCAAGTCCAGAACGATATCGTGGAGCAAACGAGCCGCAATTGGGTCCGTAGTCTCTTGTGCCAGAATTCGGTAGCGCTCTACCCGATCTCGACGTTCTTTCCAGTCGTGGTCCTCAGGCATGGTCCGATCCTCCCTACCCACCTGACCCGGAGAAGGCGACCTTTATTCGTGAAACCTGAAAAATGCCGGACCTGAACGAAAATGAGGCGTGATCGCGTCGCTGGTCGCACAATACGGCGACAATTAATTGTCCTGTGCTACGGTGGGGGCAGTGACCCGGGGTTGCGTCATCTCCCGCTGGAGACTTAGGGTCGTAGCCGGAAACCCGATCCTGATCGGCACTCGCGAATGGTCATTACCGCACGTCGTAGATGCGACGGGCGGCTCATTCTGCGGCGGCGAGCTTTGGTCTTTTCACGTCTGAGCCAGCGATACGGACAACAGCGCCCGCTTCTATCGATTCTTGCGGACTGTCGATCAGCCGATCGGTCAAGGACAGACCGGATTGAATCTCGACGAGGTTGCCGAGATTGCGGCCCAGCCGCACGGGTTTTAGAACGACCTTGTTGTTGGCGTCGACTGCGGCTACCCGCATTCCATGTGCGCCGAAAATCAACGCCGTGGACGGAATGCGCAACGTGCCGGGGTCGGAGGGAATGTGGAACTGGACCTCCGCGAAGGCGCCGGGCCACAGTTTCCCGTCGGGATTGTTCGCCTGCAGCTCGATCAGGGCGGTGCGGGAGGTTTCCTCCAGCGCATTCGAGGTCGACACCAGCTCCGCCTCGAAAGTCTCCTGCTGCCCGGGCAGATGCAGCGTCGCCTTGACGCCAGGCTTGAGGTCGCCAAGGAACGCTTGCGGGACATTCACAAAAATGCGCATGCGATGGATGTCGGCGACCTGGTAGAGGGCCCTCCCCGTCGTACCGCCGGCGTTGAGGAGATCGCCGACATTGACGTTGCGTGCCGTGACGACGCCGTCGAAGGGCGCCTTGATCTCTTCGAATCCGGACAGCTGCTGGAGCCTGTTGACCGCAGCCGCCTGGGCCGTCACGTTCGCCTTGGCGATCGCCAACGCCGCGTTCCGCGAGGCCGCCGTCAAGCGATCGGTGTCACCCTGTTCCAGGGTCGACCACCCCTGCGCGACGAGCCGCGCCGTCCGCCCGTTGGTCACCTGGCCGAGATCGGCGTTCGCCTGCGCCTGTTCGACGGCGGCCTGCAACTGGACGAGCTGCGCCTTCGCCTGTTCGAGTTGCTGATCGAGATCGGGCGCCGAGATCGTCACAAGCACGTCGCCCTTCTTCAAATGCGCGCCGATATCGCTATGCCAGGCAGTCACGTAGCCGCTGGCGCGGGCGAACAGCGAACTGATATTGAAGGCGCTGACGTTTCCCGGCAGAAGCAACGACTGTTCTGGCGGACCGGGTTCAACTTGAACAAGACGCACGGTTGGAATCGCCTGCTCGTCGGTCCAGGCTTTGACCTCCTGCTTGCCCCTGGCGCGATCGAGGATACCGAACGCGGCCAGAGCGATCGCGCAGACCGCAACGAAGCCCAGCAAAAACAGGATCCGGCGCGGCCTGGCGGGGCGGCGGGCGGACAATTCGGAAGACATGAGTGCTCCAGGTTAGGCGTGGGAAGGGGCGGCCGAAGGCGGATCGACGGCCTCGGCGGGACGAGGCTGGCGTCCATGGGCGATGCTAAACAACACCGGCACGAACACTAGCGTCGCGAACGTAGCAAAAAGCAGGCCACCGATGACTGCGCGGCCGAGAGGCGAGTTCTGTCCGGGTTCGATCGCCATCGGCGCCATGCCGATAATCATGGCCAAGGCCGTCATGATCACGGGCCTGAATCGCGTGACGCCCGCTTCCAGCGCGGCGGTCAGCGCGTCTTTGCCTTCCGAGAGCCGCTCGCGCGCGAAGCTGACGACCAGAATGCTGTTGGCCGTGGCGACGCCCATGCACATGATCGCGCCGGTGAGAGCGGGCACGGACAGGGTCGTAAAGGTGAGGAACAGTATCCAGACGATGCCGGCCAGAGCCGCCGGAAGCGCCATGATGATGACGAAAGGATCGATCCAGGACTGGAAATTGACGACGATCAGCAGATAGATCAGCAGGATCGACATGGCCAGGCCGATAAACAACTGCCTGTAAGCATCCGTCATGGTGCCCGCCTGCCCCCGGATCGTGACGGTCGAGCCTTTGGGCAGCTCTGCGCGGGAATCGTCGACGATTTTCTGCACATCGGCGGCGACGCTGCCAAGATCCCGGCCCTGCGCCGTCGCATAGATGTTGACGACAGGCCTGATATCGTAGTGTGAAACGACCGCGTCGCGTGGCTCGGGCGAGAAGGTTGCGAGGCCTCCCAGCAGTTGGGTGGACTGAGCGGCGGTCAACGGCAGGTTCTTGAGTTCTCCCAGCGTGTCGATGCCATATTGCGGCGTTTGGACGGAAACCGGATAGGACACGCCATTTGCCGGGTTCAGCCAGTAGGTCGGCGCCGTCTGCGTGCTGCCCGACAGCGTCGCCTGAATGGCCGCAGCGGCATCGCTTTCCGTCAACCCGACGACGCCGGCGAGTTCGCGATTAAAATCGACTTTCAGCGCGGGGTTCTGGAATTGCTCCTGGATGCGGGGATCCGCAACGCCGGCGACGTTGCGGATCTTCGCAAGCAGCTTGTTCGCGAAGGCGCGGCTGGCGTTGACGTCGGCGCCGGCGATCTGAACATCGAGGGGCGCCGGCGAGCCAAAATTGAGGATCTGGGTGACGATATCAGCGGGAAGAAACGAGAAAGTTGTGCCAGGAAAAGCCGCCGGCAGCTTCTCGCGCAGAGTCTTCACATAGACGTCCGTGGCAGTCTCCCCTTCATTCAAGCTGACCGATATGTCGGCATCGAAGACGCCGATCGTGCCGGAACTTCCATATGAAATATTGATGCCGCTGTTCGGCAAACCGATATTGTCGACGATGCTCGCTATCCGACCGGGCGGCATCAGCGCGCGGATTTTCTGTTCGACCTGATCGGTCAGGCGCGTCGTTTCCTCGATTCTCGTTCCGGTTGGTGCGCGCATGTGAATTCTGATCGTTCCGGCATCGATCGAGGGGAAGAAATCCTGTCCAAGGAACGGAGCGAGGCCGAGAGACGCCAAGGCTACGCAGAGGAAGCCGCCGGCGAACCAGAAACGATGCTGCAGCGCCAATTCCAGCAAGCCCAGATAGCCTTGCCGCAGTCGTTCGAAATAATGTTCGAACCCATGCTGGAAGCGGGCGAAAAAGCCTTTGGGCGACGGTCCGCCTTCTTCCGAAGCAGACGAATGGTGGTGCTGGTTGCGCAGGAGAAAATGCGCCATCGTCGGCACCAGCGTATAGGTCAGAATGTAAGAGGCGATCATCGCGAA
The DNA here is from genome assembly GCA_963761895.1 of uncultured Alphaproteobacteria bacterium. Classification (GTDB taxonomy): domain Bacteria; phylum Pseudomonadota; class Alphaproteobacteria; order Rhizobiales; family Xanthobacteraceae; genus Bradyrhizobium. Next base: position 992,111 of record CAVXIL010000003.1, on the reverse strand, counting down.
CACGACCGCCATCGCCAACGGTCGGAACAGATAGCCGGCGACTCCGCCAAGCGAGAGCAGCGGTACGAAAGCGATGCAGATGCAAAACAGCGCGATCGTCGCCGGGGCCATGATTTCCTGCGCGCCGTGGGTGATGGCCGTCAGGATGTCTTCGCCCTGCTCCTCCATGTGGCGATTGATGTTTTCGATGGTGACCGTCGCATCGTCGACCAGAATACCGACCGCGAGCGCCAAACCGCCGAGCGTCATCACATTGATCGTCTGGCCAAGCGCCGAAAGCACGATCAGCGAGCTGAGCACCGCCAGCGGTATCGAAACGGTGATGATGAGGGTCGAGCGCCAGCTGCCGAGAAAGACCAGGATCATGAAGCCCGTCAGCGCGGCCGCAATAAGTCCTTCGCGAACGACGGCAGCGACGGAGGATTTGACGAAGCCCGACTGATCGGCGACATATTTGAGATTGACCCCCTCGGGAAGCGTGGCCTGAATGGCCGGCAAGCGCGCTTTTACCCCGGCGATGATGTCGAGGGTCGAGGCGGAGCCGATTTTCAGCACCGACATCAGTATGCCCTTGCGGCCATCCGACTGCACGACATTGGTCTGCGGCGGCGACCCGTTGTGGACGTGGGCGACGTCGCGCATGAAGACCACCGCGCCGTTGACCACTTTAATCGGCAGATTATCGAAATCTTCAACGGCTTTTGGAGAATCGTTGAGGTCGATCGTGTATTCGTAGGAACCGATCTTTTCGGTGCCGACCGGCGTGATCAGGTTCTGCCGGGCGAGGGCGGCGCCGATGTCGGTCGCCGAGAGGCTGTGGGCGCGCAGCGCGTTCTGGTCGAGGTCGATCTGCACCTGCCGGGCGGCGCCGCCGTAGGCGTTTGGCAACTGGGCGCCTGGGATCGTCGCGAGCGCGGGTCTGATGAAATTCACGGCAAGATCGTTGAGCGCCGTCTGGGAGAGGGTGTCGCTCGACAACGCGAGCTGGATGATCGGAACGCTTGAAGCGTCGTAAACCAGCAAGAACGGCGGGGTGACGCCGTTAGGAAGTTGCTTCAAGACGGTTTGAGATATGGATGTGACCTGCGCCTCGGCGGCGCTGATGTTCACTGTCGGCTGGAAGAAGACCTTAACGATTCCGTAGCCGGAAAGCGACTGCGACTCGATATGCTCGATGTCATTGACGGTCGATGATAGCGACCGTTCGTAGATCGAGACGATGCGGTTCGCCATGTCGTCCGGCGGCAAGCCGGTATAGCTCCATATGACGGAGATGACCGGGATGTTGATATTCGGAAAAATATCGGTCGGCGTGCCAATCGCCGAGCGCACGCCAAAAATCGCGATCAAGATCGCCATGACGACGAAGGTGTACGGACGCGCAAGAGCTAACCGAACGATAGCACTCAAACGATAGCACTCATCAGCTAGAGCCCCGAATTTGAAGATCGCACCGCTTAACGCTAGCGACGATACGTCGAAGCGCCCGGCCTGGCGGCGGGTGGAGCAGCATGAACCGGCGCTGAATCGTCAGGCCCAACCCGCTTCCACTATACCCGGCTGCCAAACAAAGCCCCAACGCAGGTGCGTGATCGTTGAATTGGATTGACGGGGTCCCCTTGCCGTTCATCGTCGAGACTGTGTTTCAGCACAAGGTCTTTGTTGCGATCGGCAGCATTCACACCAGGGTTCTAATGCAAATTCGACGATCACCTGAACTGAAAAAATTGTGATGACATGGGTGGGAATACCCGGCCGAGTGGCCGCTTTTCCGCTTTTCTTTGTCTGCAACACGAGAGGAGAACGGTAATGAAATTAGCAACAATTGGATTGACGACAGCGCTGGCGCTTGCCGGCACAGCGGCGCTTGCCAAGGGTGGCTCGGCCAGTCGTGAGAAAAGCTGTGATACCAAATCCTCGCCCTGCCGTGTCACTGCCGCGCCTTCCGGCACAAGCACGAGCAACAACGCCGGTAGCGCGGCTGCAGGAGCTAACAGTGTCTACAACCCTTCGGGCAACAGCTTCATCAATACCTCGCCCAGCGGCTTACAATGATGCCGGGCGGCGGCAGCATGGAGAGCATCGAATCATGCCGCATGAGGAGACTCATGCAGCGCAGTAATTGCCAGCTTCATTCGATCACCGCGTCGGCACGCGCGAGCAGCGTCGGGGGGACATCCAGGCCCAGCGCCTTGGCGGTCTTCAGATTGATGACCAACTCGAATTTGGTCGGCGCCTGTACCGGCAGATCGCCAGGACGCGTTCCTTTCAAGATCCGATCGACATAGAAGGCCGATCGCCGTATCTGATCGGAGATGTTGATTCCGTAACTCAACAGCCCGCCGTCCTTGGCGAAATTCGGAAACGGATAGATCGCGGGGTGATGCTGATTTGCGACCAGTTCAAAGATCAGGGCACGATAAGTGGAGAAGACCGGATCGGGGAGCACGATCAAGCCGGTGGCCCGCTGACCGGCCAAAGAGTTGATCGCCGCGCGAATTCCGGGGTCATCGCGCACCGGGCAATCGACCGCTTCCATGCCGTTCGAAGCGGCGTAGTCCTTGATGTTTTGCAGAATTCTCACCTGCGTCTCCGCTTCGCGGAGGACACCGACACGGGTCAGACCGGGCGCGATTTCCTTGAGCGTCTGCAGCCATTTTCCGCCCATCGAAGGTTCGAAATTTGCAAGACCGGTCATGTTGCCGCCCGGTCGGGCAAGATTGACGACGATGCCGATGCCTTCGGGATCGGAAATTCCGGTAAAGACCACCGGGATCGAATTCGTCGCCTGCCGTACCGCGTTGAGGACCGAGGTTCCGTTGGCGACGATGACATCCGGTGCCGAGGCCACCAGTTCCGCCACCACGGCGCGCATTTGGGAAGGTTCTCCCCACCGATAGTCGACATGGATGTTGCGTCCCTCGACCCAGCCTAACTCCGGCCAGGCCGACTCAAACGCCCGGACGCGGCCCCGCATTTCGACGTCGTCCCTGGAAGCCGCCGTGGTAACGAAGGCAATGGTGGGATAGCGAGGTCTCTGCTGCGCGAGTGCTGTAAGCGGCCAAGCTGCCGCGCCGGTTATGAGGCCAATGAACTCGCGCCGTCGCATGCTGCCCCCTTCAATTAGGAACCGTCATCGTAACCGCTTGAGTGGTCGTTTTGACAGGGGCAGGAAGCGTTTTCCAGATCCCGCCGAATTCCGCTTCGGGTCAACCTCGACCGAATTGGGCTGTCCGCGTCACTTCCGCTTATCCCGAAAGAGCGGAAGTACAACGGATATCGTGTCACTTCGCATTTGTCGTCTTCGCGCCGGAGGGCGTAGCCGAAATCCGGTGACGACGTGGGCATTTTGAAATTAGCGTTGCTCCACCGTACGCTGGAACTGCGTCATGTGCAGACAATGGGGCAACGAAGTGGGACTACTAATGACTTCTCTTTGCAGCCGCTATCACCTGCGGCAACAAATAAGCGGCAACCCTCGCATGCGAGCTTGCCGTTAGGTGTATTTCATCCGCCTGATATCCTGCTCCACCACTGCGTTGTGGGCCGATAATCTTCCTATAGGCGGCTTGAATGGCCGTGGCTCCGTGCGCCCGCGCGACGCCGATGATTTGCGCCCTGTTTGCATTGATCTGAGCGTCAGAAATGCCACGGAGATGATCGTTGTCACCGCCGGTGTCGAACACGACGACTTGCGTTCCTGCCGGTATGGAATTGGCCCGGCTCAACACACCTGCACTGGTATCACCATTGACGGCGCTGACGGTGACGGTCGCGTCATAGCCTTTCGCCCGCAACATTCGTTCAAGTACGGCGGGCCAAGCCTGATCGGAGCCCACGCCCTTGCCGTTTGTGTTGCTAGCGCCAACGGCAAAAACGCTTATTGATTTAGCATCTGTGGCGCTGGCGAATGTGACTATGCAGAACGTAATAGCGGCGGCGATCATCCCACCCTGTAGGACACGGCGAATAATTGACACGAATTTCTCCTTCACTAATGAACATGTGAATTTATTAGCGTTTAAATTCCAGGCGCAAAATTCAACCAAATTTCCGAAATGATTCGTTCAACCTGAATCATCAGAGCATGTTGCGCTGCGGTCCGCTAGGCCAAATGTCGGGTTTGGTTTGCGGACATCAACGCGTTTGAACTCACGGACTTTACTCACGGACTTTGAAAGGGCTGCCATCAGGCCATTCCTTCCCAACAAGCCGCGAGGTATTCCCGGGACGACGCATTGAAAATCCGCCTTACCCGCCCGCCCAGACATCGAGCACGTAGCGATTTTTGGTGCCGAGGTCATCGATCCAGCGCATCCCCGCAGCGGCATCCGCGCCGCTGCGTTCGCGATAGATCGCCACCAGGGCGGCCTTGACGTCGGGCTCCATCTTGCCGCCATCGCCGCAGACATAAACGATCGCGCCGTTTTCGATCAGGCTCCAGACGCGTTCCTTCTGTGCGGCGACCAGATGCTGCACATAGGTCTTCGGACCCTCGGCGCGCGAGAACGCGGTGTGCAGTTCGGCGATGCCGTCAGCGGCGAAGGCCTTCAACTCATCGGCGTAGAGATAATCCTGGTCGGGATGACGGCAGCCGAAAAACAGCAGCGCCGGACCGAGGGTTGCGCCTTTCGCTTTCAGCGCGGCGCGCTGCTGCAGGAAGCCGCGGAATGGCGCCAGCCCCGTGCCGGGCCCGATCATGATGATCGGCACCGAAGCGTCGTCGGGCAGGCGGAAGCCGGCCTTGGTCTCGCGCACGGTCGCGTGGATGGTTTCGCCTGCGCGGCGGCTGGCAAGGTAGTTCGAACAGATGCCCTTGTAGAGTCCGCGCCCCGAACTCGCGGGGCCTTCGACCACGGCGGCGGTGACGCTGCAGCGCGAGGGATCGACCGAAGGCGACGACGAGATCGAATAATAGCGCGGCGCCAGCAGCGACAGCATTTCCAAATAGGCATGGAACGGCAATTCGCAGGCCGGGTGCTCCTCCAAAAGATCAAACACCGATTTGCGCTTGCCGAGGATGTCCGAGCGATAGCGCTCGGTGGCGGCGGCATCGTCGCCGACATAGGCCAGCAGTTTCGGTTTGGTCACCGGACAGCGCGTATGTTCCGACATGATCTGGATCTGCTTGCGGGTCGCAACCTGCTGCAGTTCGACAAAGTCGGTCAACAGCCGCCCGACCGAGACCGCGTCGCCGACCGGCAATTGCGCGCGGCGGCCTTCGGCGACCTGCAGCCGGATCTGATCCGCGGGGAGAAATCCGAAGCGCCGCGCCACGGCGTCCACCAGCGCCGGATCGTTGCGCGGCACCACGCTGAGATGATCGCCGACCCGATGGCTCGTGCCGGGAGGCAGCTGCACCTCGATGTGCCGGGTCGACCGATCGGAGGCATTGGCGCCGACCTTGTTTTGCAACTCGGTGTTGACCAGCACCTTCATCGGCGCCACGCCGCCGAGTGCGGCGATGGCATTGACCGCTGATGGCGCCACCGGCTCGATCCGGTAAAGCGGCTCGTCATCGGCGCTGCGATCGAAATTCGAATCGATGCCGAATTGCTTCACCGCCAGCGGCCGCAGCTTGGCGAACCAGGCCTCGAACTGGCCGTCGAGGTCGTCGCGGGCGTCGCCCTCGCCGCGCTCATAGGCATTGCTGGCGCCATGCGCCGTCAATCGTTCGTCGATGAAGCGCGGGATCGACTGGTAGGTCGCGAGCCAGTCGCTGTTGCCGCAGCCGAACACCGCGTAGCGCACTTTGGCAAACGCATCCTTCGGCAGCTCGCTGCCGAGCCATTTGATGAATTGCGTGGCGTTGTCGGGCGGCGCGCCGTTATACGACGCGCAAAAGATCAGGACGCCGCCCTGCTCCGGCAGCTTGCCGACGAAATCATCGAGTGGCGCCAGTTTGGTGGAAAAGCCATTGACTTCGGCGAGATCGGCGACGCGGGTCGCGAGTTCCTCGGCCGTGCCGAGATTCGATCCGTACAGCACCAGCAACGGTGTGTTGTGCCCCGGCCGTGTTCGAGCGCGCGGCGCCGGCGCTGACGTCGAGACCGCCGCTGCGGCCGTAGTCCGCCCGGCATAGGCACCGCGATCCTTCTCGGTGCGCGGCCGTACCTTGATCTTGAATCCGTCCGGCTTGATGGTCAGGGTTTCCTTCAGCACCATCTGGTAGCGGTTGACGTCGATCAGCTTGAAGCGCTGCAGGATCATGCCGATGGCGAGCGCCGCCTCATGCATCGCAAAACCGCGGCCGATGCAGGCGCGCTGACCGTTGCCGAACGGCTTCCAGGCATTGACGGGACGCGCCGCCTCGGCCTCGCGCGAAAAGTTCTCGGGGTCGAACGCGTCGGGATTGGGTCCCCACACGCTCGGATCGCGATGCAGCGCCAGCACCAGCACCGTGATGAAGGTGTTCTTCTTCAGCTTGTATTTGCCGCCGATGGTCTCATCGCTGAGCGGCGAGATGCCGTAGGCCGGCGCGGGTGGCCACAGCCGCAGGGCTTCCTTCAAAATCTGGGTGATGTAGGTGAGTTGCGTCACCTGCTGATAGGTCGGCTTGGCCTCGATATCGGGCCCAACCACCCGGTCGACCTCCTCATAGGCCTTCCTTAGAACATCGGGATGCTTCAACAGCGCATAGAGCGCGCACGACAACAGGCCGCTGGTGGTTTCGTGCCCCGCGATCAAAAACGTATTGATCTGGTAGCGGATGTTGACGTCGTCGAGCTGCTCGCCGGTGGCGCGATCGACGCCAGTCATCATGGCGCCGAGCATGTCCTTCTTGTCCTCGGCGGCTTCCGCATTCTTGCGGCGTTCGGCGACGATCTCATCGACCATCTTGTTCATGAAGGCGACGTCGGCGGCGAGATCGCGCCGGCGCTTCTGCATCCACCAATTTTCCATCGGCAGGCCGCGGATCATCATGATGGTTTCGAGCGAGCGCACCAGCGACTCCACGAATGGGTGGTAATCGCGCCGGTAGAACGAATTGAAGCGGTAGTCGAACCCGCACAATCCGATGGTGTCGAGCGTCAGCGCGGTCATGTCATGGACGACATCGATCTCCTCGTCGCCGTTCAGCCGTTCCCATTTCTTGACCAGCTGGTCGGCGATATCGACCATGCTCGGATGATAGGACTGCATGGCGCGGTTACCGAACGGCTGCAGCAGGATGTTGTGCGCCTTGCTCCAGTTCGGCTCATTGGTGTCGGCGGTGAACAGGCCGTCGCCGGCGACCGCGCGCACCCGGCGCAACGGCCCGCGCACCGCCTTGTCGAAGCGTTTCTCGTCGCTGAGCTCTTCGACGAGGTCATGGCCGGAGACGATGACAAGCGGCGCGCCCATCATGTCGAGCCAGAAGATCGGCCCCAGCTCCTTGGCCAGCCGCGCCAGATTTTGTACCGGGGCGGTGGAATCCAGCGACAGCATGTTGCCGACCACCGGTTTGGTGGGTGGACGCGGGATCGGGCTCAGTCTGTTGGTCGACGCCATTGATTGGTGGTCCCCTGCCTGGTCCTGTTTTTGAAACCGTCATTCCGGGGTGGTCCGAAGGACCAGACCTGGAATCTCGAGATTCCGGGTTCGATGCGGAGCCTGTCATCGGGCCGCGCTTCGCGCGACCCGTTGGCATCGCCCCGGAATGACGGCTCAAGTCATCTCGCTCGCAATGACGATGCGTAACTTCCCTACGTCCTCACCCGAACCGCCTTCTGCGCCATTCGATCAGCTTGGCGCTGACCTCTTCAGGCTTTTCCTGCTGCGTCCAGTGGCCGCTGCCGCGCACCAGGTATTTTTCGAGGTCGGGGATGATGTTTTCCATGCCGTCGGCCGCCGACGGCGGCAGCACGTGATCGTTCTCGGCCATGATCATCAGCGACGGCACCCGCACGGTATGGTCGATGTCGGCCGAGCGCTGCCAGTTGCGCGACATGTTGCGGTACCAGTTGATGCCGCCGGTGAAGCCGGTTTTTGTAAAGGTGTCGACGAAGACCTGCTTTTCCTCCGGAGACAGGATCGGCGTGCGTGGATCGTGTTTGGCGTCATAGCCGGCAATCATTTGCGGGAACGCGAGGTTGAGCCGCGACGAAGCCCCGACACCGGCGGTCGGCGGCTCCGCCGGCGCGGTCTCGGCGCGCGGAACGGGCTTGCGCATGAAGGCGTCAAATGTCTGCTCGACCCGGCTGTTGAAGATCTTGTCGGCGCCGCGCGCGGGGTCCTGAAACTGCACGATATACATGTGCTCGCCGAAGCGCTTGCGTAACAGCTCGATCGGGTCCGCCGGCGCACGGTTGGTGTGGGGCGTGTTGACCCCGACCACGCCGGCGACGCGATCGATATGCCGCAGCGGCATCTGCCAGACGATAAAGCCGCCCCAGTCGTGGCCGACGAAGATGGCCTTGTCGATCTTGAGATGATCGAGCAGCCCGACGAGATCGCCGGTCAGATGCTTGATGTCGTAAGCCTCGACCGGCTCCGGCCGGTCGGTCGCGCCGTAGCCGCGCTGATCCGGCGCAATCACCCTGATGCCGGCGGCCGCCAGCGCCTTGATCTGGTGCCGCCACGAAAACGCGATCTCGGGCCAGCCGTGGCAGAGAATGACCGGCGGCGTGTCCGCCTTCGGACCGGCTTCGTAGAAGCCCATGCGAATGCCATTGGTCTGGGCGAATTGCAGCGGCGGCATTTCTATCATGGTCGGTCTCCGGCGCTAGCTTGCCGCGCTTTTCAGATCGGCCGGCGGCGCGAACGTGGCTTCGAGCGCGGCGAATTCCCCCGGCAGCATGTCGCAGAGAACCTGGACATGGGGAATGATGTTGGCGCCGGCGATGAATCCGAAATCCAGTTGATCGCGATAGCTCTGCACGGTGATGTTGAGCGCGATCCCGTGGGTCGAAATCGACACCGGGAAGATGTGCAGCAATTCCGCCCCGGCGGCATACAGCGTTTGGCGCGGCCCCGGCACGTTGGAGACCGTGATATTCGCCGCCGGCGGCAGCACGTCCGACAAGCTCGAGCGGCTGTAGAGCAGCGCCAGGATTTGCACCATGATCGGCGCGCCAAGCATCGAAATGTTGGAGACCTGCGGCATCAACGCCCGCAGCGGGTGCGACATCTCCTTGGACTTGGTGGACTGCGCGATGATCGCCTCCAGCCGCGCCTTGGGATCCTCGATGTTGGTGGCGATCGAACAGATCATGCCGAACACCTGGTTGTTGGCGTCGGTATTGCCCTCTTCGCGCAGCGAGATCGGCACCGCGGCCGTCAGCGATTTGGCCGGCAGCGCGCCCTTCTCCAGCAGGTAGCGCCGGACCACGCCGGATGAGACCGCCAGCACCACGTCGTTGAGCTTGCCGCCGGCCTGCTTGGCCAGCGCCTTGGCCTGCGACAGCGGAATCGACACCCCGGCAAAGCTGCGCTCCGATGAAATCGATTTGTTCAGGATGGTCGGCGGCGACATCATGCTGGCGATGCTGTCGCGCGACTTCGGGTCGGAGATCTTTCCGACCACATCGGAGACGCTTTTGAGCATTGCGGGCATGCTGCCGACAAACTTCACCGCAGCTTCGATCTGGAACATGGCGTTGTCGAACAGGATCGATCCGAGATCGCTTTTGCCCGAGCGCGGCAGGTCGATGCCCTTGGCGGCCGCCGCGGCATCGAAGGGCTGGCGCCATATCTGCTGATACGAATCGAGCAGATTGGCGGCGATGTCGCGCGGCTCCTGCCCGACCTTGGCCTGCGCCGTCGGCGGCTCGATCTGCCTTGGCACCGGCGTCACGTCGTAGATCATGTTGGTCAGCGCCGCACCCGCGCCGCCGTCGATGCAGGCGTGATGCATCTTGGAATACAGCCCGATCTCGTTGTCCTTCATGCCCTCGAAGACGTAGAACTCCCACAGCGGACGGGCGCGATTGAGTAGCTTGGCATGCATCCAGCCGACGATGCGCTCCAGCGTGGCGCGGTCGTGCGGAGCCGGAAGGCTGCCGCGGAAGATATGGCGGTCGATGTCGAACTGGTCGTCCTCGACCCAGGACGGGTGATCGATGTCGAGCGGCGCCTTTTCCAGCCGCGCTTTCAGGATCGGTGCCACATGCAGCCGCGAGGCGATCATCGCCTTGAAGTCCTCGAAGAAGTCGCCCTTGTGATCCTCAGGGAGCCGGAAGATCGCCATGCTGCCGACATGCATCGGCATTTCCGGTGTTTCCAGGTACAGAAACGACGCGTCCATCGAGGACAGCTTCTTGGCGTCACTCATACTTCCCTCCCGGTACAGATCACCCGGCGCCTTGGTGGCGCTTCTGGCGTCAGACGGTCCTGAGGCTCAGGACCTCAGGATTGTGCATTTTCCGCAGGTGCATATGCAATGGCAAACGGCCCCCACCGGTCAAATTGGCTGAACTGCCCCTCGCCTTGGGCCAGACGATCCGCGACCGCCCACAAGGCGGCGGGGTTGACGCCTAGCCCGACATGACTGGCAAAGTGAACCTCGATATTTTCAGCGGTATCGGAGGGACGCAACAGGCAGGTCCGCCAGTTCACGATGCCGTCGGTGCGTGAATAGATCGACGTGGCCGGAACCGGCAGGTCGCCCGCGAGCGCGCTTCGAAGCTCGGAATTGTCTTCGACCGCTTCGCCCGACAGCGCCTCGTAAAGCCGCGTGGCGTTGGTCGCCCTGACGTCGTTGGCAAAAGGGCTTCCCAGCGTCACGACACACCGCACCATTTCCGGCGCCTGCAGCGCCAGATCGCGCGCATAGACGCCGCCCAGGCTCCAGCCGACGACACTGACCTTGCGGCCGGTCGCGCCGTGAATCTCGGCGAGCCGGTCGCGCAGCGCCGCCCGCAGGCGCGAAACGCCGCCGATGTTGCGGCCCATTTTCCACGCGTAGCTGTCGTAGCCAAGCTCCTTCAGGTATCGCCGCATCGGCGCCATCGACATATCGCTGGCGAGGAACCCGGGCAAGGTCAGCACCGGATGACCGTCGCCCCTTGGCGCGCGCATCAACAGCGGCGAGAACAAAACGCTGGCGTTGAATTCGAATATCCCTCTTGCCTCGGCCAGCAGCAGGCCGAGGCCCGGCGGCCTAAGCCGATCCGCTGGCGGTTCAACCGGCGTCACTTTTTCTTGTCGCTGACGCGGGTACCGCCGAGGCCCGCCATGGACACAAATATGTCCTGAAACCGCTCGGCGATTTTCGGGTCGAAGGTGAACCAGCTCTGCATCAGTGCTTCCGGAGAAACCTTTTCGATATTGGTGATCATCTGCTGCTGGAGCCTTTCCATCACCGCCAACTGCATCGGCTGCACATCCGGAAGTCCGAAAAACTGCCGGGCTTCCAGCGGCGTGCAATCTATTTCGACGTTTACCTTCATGTCCGCTCCTGATGGCATGTCCAACCACTTCTCACAGTATCGCCACGACCGGTGGCAGGACGCAAGACCGGACCAGCCTGTGGCTCGAGCCATTATTCGGCCGATAGGGTCAACCGAAACGCTCGGCCGCAAACGGCCTGGGATCGGCGAACGGCGTCTCGCCGGTCATCATCTCCGCCAGCAGCCGGCCGGTCGCGGGGCCCAGCGTCAGGCCGTGGTGCTGGTGTCCGAAATCGAACCACAGCCCGGCATGGCGCGGCGCCTTCCCGATCACCGGCAGCATATCCGGCAAACACGGCCGCGCGCCCATCCAGGGTTTGGCGTCGACCGGATCTCCCAGCGGAAACAAGGCGTGCGCCCGCGGCAGCGCCCGCTGAAGCTGGATCGGCGTCGGCAGCGCATCGCGGCGGGCAAACTCGACGCCGGTGGTGAGACGAATGCCGCGGCTCATCGGCGCCAGCAGATAGCCGAGATCCGAATCGAGAACGGGATGATGGAGCACGGCATTTCCGCGCGGCGCCAGATGCAGGTGGTAGCCGCGCTTGACGGCGAGCGGGATCGAATAGCCGAGCGGACGAAACACCAGATCGGACCACGGTCCCAGCGCCACCACGACCTCGCGCGCGACCGCCGCGCCGGTGGCCGCCGCGACCCGCCATCCGCCGGCGACCTGTTCGAGCGTTCGCGCATCGCCGACGACAAAGCGCCCGCCCTTGCGCTGGAACAGCGCGGCATAGGCCTTTGCGAGTGCGCCCGGGTCGGGAACGAATCCGGGCGCCGGAAAATACACCGCGCCGGCGAACTCTCCGGTCAGATTGGGCTCGCGCGCCGCGATCGCCTTACTGTCGAGGACTTCGCCCGCGACGCCATAATGCTTTGCGCGCTCGAAATCGCGCACCGCGTTTTTAAGCGTTGCATCAGAGCGAAACAGCTTGATCCAGCCGGTCCGCCGCAGCAAGTCCGGCACCTCGGCTTCCGCGATCAGTGCCTCATGCTCGATCAGGCTGCGCCGGATCAAGGGCAATTCGGCCATCGCGCTGTGCAGCGCCCGGTCCGGCGAGGAGGCCAGGAAATAGCGCACCAGCCATGGCAGAAAAACCGGCAGGTCGGAGAATTGGTAGCGCACCTGCGGCGCGCTGTTGATCGCGTATTGAAAGATCACCGCGAAATCGCGCGGAAACATATAGGGGAAAACCGAGGCGGTTTCGATCAGTCCGCCGTTGCCGAAACTGGTCTCTTCGCCGGCGAGTTCGTGCTTGTCGACCAGGATGACGTCCCGCCCCCGCTGCTGCAGGTGCAAGGCCGCGCTGACGCCGACCATGCCGGCGCCCAATACGAGAACATCGGCCTTCAGTTCCGCCATCCCGGCACTCCGAAAGTTGAATGTGACGCGCGTGCGCCCGCTGCCACACTGAACCTAGCTATTGCGGCATCGTGGCGCAAACCGGCTGGGCCTTCAGCAGATCGCGCTTGCGCGGCGGCCAAACTCTGGCAACATGGATCGGTGATAACTGCCGATAGTGCAACCTGAACAGCGCGCCACAGCGGAGAACGTGAACAAATGTCGGTACGTCAAACCTTGCTCGCAGCGGCCACCGCTTCAATCGTCGCTTTTGCGATGTTGCCGGCATCAGCCCAGACCCTGCGTTACGCCAACCAGGGCGATCTCAAATCGCTCGATCCCTATACGCTCAAGGAAACCACCACCATCGCCCATCACGCGCATATCTATGAAGGTCTGGTCACCCGCGACAAGGATTTGAAGACCATTCCCGCACTGGCGGAAAGCTGGGAAACGCCGGAACCCACCCGCTGGCGCTTCCACCTGCGCAAGAACGTCAAATTCCACAACGGCGATCCCTTTACCGCCGACGACGTGATCTTTTCAGCCGACCGTGTGCGCGCCAAGGGCTCCAACTTCACGACGGTTATTCCGACCGACGCCAAGTTTGTCAAAATCGACGACTACACGGTAGATGTGGTGCTGTCCTCACCGAACCCCATTCTCATTTCGCAGTGGGATGGCTGGTACATCATGGACAAGAAGTGGTGCGAGGCGAACAACGCCGTCGCGCCGACGCCGGCCTCGGCAACCACGCCGAGTTATGCCTCGCTCCACGAAAATGGCACCGGCCCTTTCTTCATCGAGAGCCATCAGCCCGGCGTCAAAACCGTGTTCAAGGCTAACCCGAATTGGTGGCGCAAGCCCGAACACAATCTCAAGGAAATCATCTTCACGCCGATAGGCTCCGATGCGACGCGGGTTGCCGCCTTGTTGTCGGGTGAGGTTGACGTCATCGAGCCGGTTCCGATCCAGGATATCGCGCGGGTGAATGCGAGCGGGAACGCCACCGTTCTCACCGGACCGGAATTGCGCACCATCTTTCTCGGCATGGACCAGGTCCGCGACGAGTTGCTGTATTCGAACGTCAAGGGCAAGAATCCATTCAAGGATATCCGCGTCCGCGAGGCGTTCTACAAGGCGATCGACGTCGATCTGATCAAGACCCGCGTGATGCGCGGCCTCTCGACGCCGTCGGCGCTGATGGTCGCACCTCAGCTCTTCTCGCTTTCAAAGGATTTCACGCGGCCGAAATTCGATCCGGACGGCGCCAAGAAGCTGCTCACGGCAGCCGGCTATCCCGACGGCTTCGAAGTCACGATGGACTGCCCCAACGACCGCTACGTCAACGATGCCGCGATCTGCCAGGCAGTGGTCGGCATGCTGGCCCGGATCGGCGTCAAGATTAACCTGCTGGCGCAACCCAAGGCGCAGTATTTCGCCAAGGTACTGAAGCCCGGCGGGTTCCAGACCTCATTCTACATGCTCGGCTGGACGCCGGCCTCGCTCGATTCCCAGAACGTTCTCAACGACATCATGGGCTGCCGCGACGATCCGAAGTCCTCCCGCGGCGAAGCCAATCTCGGCGGCTACTGCAACAAGAAATTCGACGCCATCGCCGACAAGGTGCTGCTCGAGACCGACACCGCCAAACGCGATCTGCTGATCAAGGATGCGTTCGAAATCGCCAACAAGGATTAGGCCTATATCCCGCTGCACCAGCAGGCGCTGGCCTGGGGCGTGTCGAAAAAGGTGAAATTGACCCAGCGTGCCGACAACCAGGTCCTGCTCTATTGGGCGACCAAACAGGAATAGTAAACTTGGAAACACAAGGTCCCGGTGGCTTCACGCTCCCGGGACCTTTGGTTTCGGGGTTCGCGACGACGCGCGCCACATCCTGAAAAGAAGTGAAAGGATCACATGCTCGCTTTCACTCTTCGCCGGGCCATCCAGGCCATTGGCGTCATGATTGCGGTCGGGATCATCTCGTTTTCGATGTTCCGCTTCGCGGGCGATCCGGTCAACCAGATCGTCGCGCTCGACACCTCGGCCGCCGAGCGCGCCGAGATCCGCAAATCTCTCGGCCTCGACGATCCCGTTCCGGTGCAGTTCGCGCGCTATTTCGGCAACGCGATGCAGTTCAAGTTCGGGGTCTCCTACCAGTTCCGCCAGCCGGTCGCGAGCCTGCTCAAGGAGCGGATGCCGGCGACGCTGGAACTGGCCACCTGCGCCACCATCCTTGCGATGGTGTTTGGCATCCTGATGGGGGTTTATTCGGCGCTGAAGCGCGACACGCTGCTGGCGAAAATCTTCCAGGCGGTATCGCTGATCGGAATCTCGCTGCCGACCTTCCTGATCGGCATCCTGCTGATCTATCTGTTCGCGGTGACGCTGGGCTGGCTGCCGTCGTTCGGCCGCGGCGACGTGGTACGGATCGGCTGGTGGACCACCGGGCTGCTCACGGTTTCCGGCCTTAAAGCGCTCATCTTGCCCTCGATCACGCTCGGCCTGTTCCAGATGACCTTGATCATGCGGCTGGTGCGGGCCGAGATGCTGGAGGTGCTGCGCACCGACTATATCCGCTTTGCGCGGGCGCGCGGATTGACCACGCGCGCGATCCACTTCGGCCACGCGCTCAAGAACACCCTGGTTCCCGTCATCACCGTCGCCGGGCTGCAATTTGGCTCGGTTATTGCATTCGCGATCATCACCGAAACCGTATTCCAATGGCCGGGGATGGGACTGCTGTTCGTGCAAGCCGTGCAAAACGTCGATATTCCGATCATGGCAGCCTACCTGCTGATGGTGTCCCTGATCTTCGTCACCATCAATCTGGTGGTCGATATTCTCTACACCGTCGTCGACCCGCGCCTGCGCTCCACCATCCGCCGTCCGGCCTGAGGCGATATCCCGCATGTCCGATGCCGTGGTCCCGCACAAAGCCGAACCGAACGCGCCGCGCGGGCGCTTTCGGCCGGCGAGCTGGTTCGCGCGCGCGCTCGAGAGCGACGTGCTGTATTCGTTTCGCCGTTCCCGTCTCACCATGGTGGCGGCCGCCGTGACCATGCTGTTCTTCCTGCTCGCGATCTTCGCGCCGCTTCTGGCCGTGCAGAACCCGTTCGATCCGGCGCAGCTGCAACTGATGAATTCGCGGATTCCTCCGCTGTGGATCGCCGACGGCCAGAGCCCGTTCCTGCTCGGCACCGACGAACAGGGCCGCGACGTGTTTTCGGCAATCCTCTACGGCTTGCGCATTTCGTTGACCGTCGGCGTTCTCGGCGTGGTGTTCTCGGGCGCGCTGGGCATCGTGCTCGGACTGATTGCCGGCTATGTCGGCGGCGCCGTCGACGGCCTGATCATGCGCATCGCCGATGTGCAGTTGAGCTTCCCCGCCATCCTGATCGCGCTGTTGATCAACGGCGTCGCCAAGTCGGTGTTCGGCAATCGGCTCGACGCCATGAGTACGCTGGCGGTGCTGGTGGTTGCGATCGGACTGAGTTTTTGGGTGCAATATGCCCGTACCGTGCGCGGCTCGGTCATGGTGGAGAAAAACAGGGATTACGTGGCGGCGGCGCAGCTGATCGGTCTGCCCGCGCCGGTGATCATGTGGCGGCATGTGCTGCCCAACGCGATGGGGCCGATCCTGGTGATCGCGACCATCAATCTCGCGCTTGCTGTCATCACCGAGGCGACGCTGTCGTTTCTCGGCTCCGGCATGCCCGACACCATGCCATCGCTCGGCACCCTGATCCGGATCGGCAACAATTATCTGTTTTCCGGCGAGTGGTGGATCGTCGCCTTCCCGGGCTTTGCGCTGGCGGCGCTGATCCTCTCCATCAACTTGCTCGGCGACTGGCTGCGCGACGCCCTCAACCCAAAGCTCCGATGAGAAGCACCGCCCTTACCAGATATCTGATCGTATGACCGAACCCGTTCTCTCCTTGCGCAATCTTCAGGTGGAGTTCGTCACCCGCCGCGGCGTTCTCCGCGCCATCGACGGAATTTCCTTCGATATCGCCAAGGGGGAGGTGCTGGGCGTGGTCGGCGAATCCGGTGCCGGAAAGTCCGTCACCGGGCTTGCGGTGATCGGCCTGATCGATCCGCCCGGCCGTATTGCCGGCGGCGAGATCCATCTGTCGGGCATGCGGATCGACGATCTGCCGCAGGAGGAACTGCGGCGGATCCGGGGAAAACGGATCGGGATGATCTTTCAGGACCCGCTCACCAGCCTCAATCCGTTGTACCGGATCGGCGACCAGCTGGTCGAGACCATCAGAACCCACACCAATCTCTCCGAAGCTGCCGCGCGCAAGCGCGCCATCGATCTCTTGGCTGAGGTCGGCATTCCCGCGCCCGAAAAACGCATCGATGCCTATCCCCACGAATTTTCCGGCGGCATGCGCCAGCGCGTCGTGATCGCGCTGGCGATCTGCGCCGAACCTGAACTGATCATCGCCGACGAGCCCACCACCGCGCTCGATGTTTCCGTGCAGGCCCAGATCATCTCATTGATCAAACGGCTCGGGCGCGATCATGGCACCGCCGTCATGCTGGTGACCCACGACATGGGCGTGATCGCCGAAACTTCGGATCGCGTCGCGGTGATGTATGCCGGCCGTATCGCCGAGATCGGGCCGGTGCAGGATGTCGTGCAAAATCCGCTGCATCCCTATGCCAGGGGCCTGATGGGCGCGATCCCGACGCTCGCGGGCGACGCCAAGCGGCTGGTTCAGATTCCCGGCTCGATGCCGCGGCTTTCCGCGATTCCGCCCGGTTGCTCGTTCAACCCGCGCTGCGCCTTCGCGTTCGACCGCTGCCGGGTCGAACGGCCGGAGCCGATCAGGCGTGGCACCCAGGCCGTCGCCTGCCATCTCTACGATGCCGCTGCAAAGGAAACCGCGGCATGACATCCGCACCCTTTGTCGACGTCAAAAATCTGCGTCGCGTATTCGATGTCTCGAAGCCGTGGCTGAACCGGATGCTCGAAGGCGGCCACCTCGAATTTCTCAAGGCGGTCGACGGCGTGACCTTCGACATCGCCAAGGGAGAGACCTTTGCGCTGGTCGGCGAATCCGGTTCCGGCAAGACCACCGTCGCCCGGATGGTGGTCGGACTGCTGCCGCCGACTTCGGGCGAAGTCATTATTGATGGCGTCTCGATGAGTGCCGCCGGACAATTGCAGGCGCGCCAGCGGCTGCGCCGTCGCATCCAGATGATCTTCCAGGACCCCTATGCCAGCCTCAACCCGCGGTTCCGGGTCGACGCGATCGTCGCCGAACCGATCCGCGCCTTCGACCTGATCGAGGGCGAGCGCAATATCCAGGCGCGCGTCGGCGAACTGCTGGCTCTGGTCGGCCTGCATGCCGACGACGGCTGGAAATATCCGCACGAATTTTCCGGCGGGCAGCGGCAACGAATCGCGATCGCCCGGGCGCTGGCGTCCGAAGCCGAGTTCATCGTCTGCGATGAGCCGACCTCGGCGCTCGATGTCTCCGTGCAGGCGCAGATCCTCAACCTGATGCGCGACTTGCAGGACAAGTTCGGCCTCACCTATCTCTTCATCAGCCACAACCTCGCCGTGGTCCGGCACATGGCGAGCCGGATCGGCGTGATGTATCTCGGCCGCATCGTCGAGATCGCGGAAGGGCGCGAGTTGTTCAGCCATCCGCGAATGCCCTACACCAAGATGCTGCTGGGGGCGGTGCCCGATCTGGCGATGTCGGGCCGCCAGCGGATTCCGGTCAAGGGCGAAATCCCCAATCCGATCGATCCGCCGCCCGGCTGCGCCTTCAATCCGCGCTGCCCGCTGGCGTTCGATCTGTGCCGCCAACAAGCCCCCGCGCTGATCGGCGGCGTCGCCTGCCATGCCGTTAATCATCCTGCCGACGCCACGGCCCCCGCATGACCACAGGGATGGGAACAAGGCCGCGCCTGGTGCCGGTTGGCAGGCCGCCCCGGCTGTGGTCAAGTGCGCCCGCCACGCAGCGCAACCATGGATTCCAATGAGCAAAATCAATCCCGATCCGTTCACCACCCGGCCTGAGATCGAGGGCACTTTCGGCGTCGTAACGTCCACCCACTGGATCGCGTCAGCGGTCGGGATGGCCACCCTGGAGAAGGGCGGCAATGCGTTCGACGCCGGCGTCGCCACGGCGTTTACGCTGCAGGTGGTCGAGCCGCATCTGAACGGTCCCGGCGGCGACGTGCCGATCATCGTCCACGACATGAAGCGCGGCCGCACCGAGGTGATTTGCGGCCAGGGCCCGGCTCCGGCGGGGGCCACCATCGCGCATTACCGCGGTGAGGGCCTGGAAATGGTGCCCGGCACCGGGCTGCTGGCGGCCTGCGTCCCCGGCACCTTCGAGTCCTGGATGCTGTTGCTGCGCGATTACGGCACGCTGCGGCTGCGCGACGTGCTCGAGCCGGCCATCGCCTATGCCCGGGACGGCTACCCGCTGGTCGAGCGCGCCTCCGCGACCATTGCCACCGTCGAGCAACTGTTCCGGAAGTATTGGCCGACCTCGGCCGCGGTTTATCTTCCCAACAATGAGGTGCCCAAACCCGGCACGCTCTTCACCAACAAGGTGCTTGCGGAAACCTATACCCGCATCCTGAACGAAGCCGAAAGCGCCGGTGCCGACCGCGTCGCGCAGATCGAACGGGCGCGGAAAGCCTGGTCGCACGGGTTCGTCGCCGAGGCGATCGACAAATTCTGCCGCACCCAGGAAGTCATGGACGTCAGCGGCTCGCCGCACAGGGGCGTGCTCCGCGCCGACGACATGGCGCGCTGGCAGCCCGGGGTCGAGGCGCCGCTGACCTACGACTATGGCCGCTATACCGTCTGCAAGCCCGGCGTCTGGAGCCAAGGGCCGGTGATGCTGCAGCAGCTCGCGCTATTGAAGGGTTTTGAACTCGACGGGCTCGATCCCGCGGGGCCGGAGTTCATTCATTTGCAGATCGAATGCGCCAAGCTCGCCTTTGCCGATCGCGAGAAATTCTATGGCGATCCGAAGTTCTCCGAAATTCCGATCGCGACGCTGTTGTCGGATGCCTACAATGACGAGCGCCGCAAGCTGATTTCGGAAAAGGCCTCGCTCGATTTCGTCCCCGGCTCGGTCGAAGGTTTTGGGTCGGTCGTCAAACTGCGCCGCCAGGAGGGCAATCGCGAGGCGGTCGGTGCCATGGGCGCCGGCGAGCCTACGGTCGGCCGCTTCGGCGAGGTGCGCGGCGACACCGTGCATTTCGACATCATCGACCAGGCCGGCAACATGATCTCGGCGACGCCATCCGGCGGCTGGCTGCAATCCTCCCCGGTGATCCCGGAACTCGGCTTCTGCCTCGGCAGCCGCGCGCAGATGTTCTGGCTCGAGGAAAATCACCCCGCGGCGCTGGCGCCGGGCAAGCGTCCGCGTACCACGCTCAGCCCGACCATTGCGTTGCGCGACGGCGAGCCGTATCTGGCATGGGGCTCGCCCGGCGGCGACCAGCAGGATCAATGGACCACGCAATTCTTCCTGCGGCACGTGCATGCCAGGATGAACCTGCAGGAAGCGATCGACGCACCGGCGTGGCATTCGGAGCATTTCCCGATCTCGTTCTGGCCGCGCACCGCGCGGCCCGGCGTGCTGGTGGTCGAGAACCGCGTGCCGAAGGCGACCGTCGATACCCTGACGAAGCGCGGTCACATCGTGGAGACCGGCCCCGACTGGTCGGAGGGACGCCTCACCGCCGCCTCGAAGATCGGCCGCCGGCGCCGCGCCGCCGCCAATCCCCGGGGCATGCAGGGCTACGCGGCCGGACGATAAGGGCTGAGATGGCTTGAAAGAGCAGAGATGACATGGTCGATCATCGCCCGAGACCCCTCAACCGGCCAGTTCGGTATCGCGGTTGCGACACGATTCTTCGCGGTCGGCGCGCGCGTGCCCTATATAGCCGCCGGGATCGGCGGCATCGCGACCCAGGCGCTGACCAATCCATATTACGGCATCGATGGCCTGAAGCTGCTGCGCGAAGGACGTTCGCCGGACGACATCGTCAAGACCCTGATCGCCGCCGATAGCGGCCGCGAGAGCCGGCAGCTTCACATCATGGATGCCGGTGGCCGCATCGCTTCCCACACCGGCAGCGAATGCGTCGACTGGTGCGGGCATGTCGAAGGCAACGGGTTTTCCATCGCCGGCAACATGCTGGCGGGCGCCCGGGTGCTCGACGACACCGCGGCGGCCTACGTCGCCAACGAAAGACTGCCGTTCGCGCAACGCCTGATCGCGGCGATGCGATCCGGCGAAGCCGCGGGTGGCGACAAGCGCGGCAAGCAATCGGCGGCGCTTTTGATCTATGGCGAGGAGGAATGGTCCGATCTCGACCTGCGGGTCGACGACCATGCTGATCCGCTTGCCGAACTTGAGCGCCTCGAACGGGTAAGCCGCGAACGCTGGGTGCATTTCCGCCAATTCCTGCCCAGTCGAAAGAATGCGGCTGGCGTCACCGACCGCGCAACCATCGACGCCACCGTCGAAGCGGCGATTGCGGGTCGGAAATGACAGACGTCCCGCTGATCGAAATCAGGGATTTGCGGGTCACCTTCCACGGCGACGACGGCCGCACCACCCACGCGGTCGATAGCGTCGACCTCAGCGTGGCCAATGGCGCGACGCTGGGGCTGGTCGGCGAATCCGGATGCGGCAAGAGCGTGACCTCGCTCGCCATCATGGGCCTGTTGTCGAAACATTCCGCCGATGTCACCGGCTCGATCCGGTTCGACGGCTTCGATCTCCTTGAAGTACCCGACCAGACCCTGCGCGACCTGCGCGGCAACCGGCTGGCAATGATCTTCCAGGAGCCGATGACGTCGCTCAATCCGAGTTTTACGATCGGCGACCAGATCATCGAGACCATCCTGCGCCATCGCGGCGGATCGCGGCGTGTGGCGCGCGAGCGCGCGATCGAACTGCTGCGCCGCGTCCATATCCCCTCGCCGGAGCAGCGCATCGACGAATATCCGCACAAGCTATCAGGGGGCATGCGCCAGCGCGTCATGATCGCCATCGCGCTCGCCTGCGATCCGATGCTGCTGATCGCCGATGAGCCCACCACCGCGCTCGACGTTACCCTGCAGGCGCAGATCCTCGACTTGATGCGCGAGTTGAAGGCGGCGAGCGGGGCCGCGATCATTCTCATCACCCACGATCTCGGCGTGGTCGCCGAGGTCTGCGACGAGGTCGCGGTGATGTATGCCGGCGAGATCGTCGAACGCGCGACCGTCGATGAACTGTTCGCATCCCCGCAGCACCCCTACACCGTCGGCCTGCTCGGCTCGATCCCGCGGCTCGACCGCCGCACGTCGCATCTGGCCACCATCGAGGGCATGGTCCCGAACATGACGAAGCCGCCGCTTGGCTGCCGCTTCGCCGCGCGCTGTCCCTTCGTCAGCGAGCCCTGCGTCGCCGCGCCGCCGCCGATGCTGGCCGTTAGCCCAGGCCACTGGTCGCGCTGCATCAAGGCGCCGCTGGAAAGGCTGGTGTCGTGATGGCCCTGCGATCGGAGATCGCTCCCCGGGCGCGGTGCAGCACAAGCGCAGCGCGGTGTTGCACCGCTGAACCGGGGTCGATTGCTCCGCAAGCTGGGACCCGGTTCTGCAGCGCATCGTTGCACGCTGCGCTGCGCCCGGGACACGTTAGCTGGCATATTTGGGGGGGACCGCATGACCGCCCTGCTCGAGGTCGAGAACCTGGTCAAACATTTCGTCGCCGACCGCAGCGTGTTCGGGCGGCCGACCGCGTTCGTGAAAGCGGTCGATGGCGTCAGCTTCAGCGTCGATGCCGGCAAGACGCTGGCGCTGGTTGGCGAATCCGGTTGCGGCAAATCCACCGTAAGCCGGCTGGTGTTGCGGCTGATCGAGCCGGACTCGGGCCAAATCAGCTTCGAGGGCCGCGATCTCCTGGCCTTGGACGCCAATGCGTTGCGCGCGTTCCGCCGCGACGCGCAGATCATCTTCCAGGACCCCTACGCGTCGCTCAATCCGCGCATGACCGTCAGCCAGATCCTGACCGAACCGCTGGCGCTGCATGACCTGGTGCCGCCGGCGCGCCGTCGCGAACGGGTCGAGGAATTGTTGCGCCTGGTCGGGCTGGAGCCGCGCTTCGCTCGCCGCTACCCGCATGAATTTTCCGGCGGCCAGCGCCAGCGCATTGCGATTGCGCGCGCGCTGGCGGTCGAACCGAAACTCGTCATCTGCGACGAGCCGGTATCGGCGCTGGACGTGTCCATCCGTTCGCAAATCCTCAATTTGCTGCGCGACCTGCAGGACCGGCTCGGGCTGGCCTACATCTTCGTCTCGCATGATCTGGCGGTCGTGAAACACATCGCCGACCGCGTCGCGGTGATGAATCTCGGCGTCATCGTCGAGACCGCGGATACGCAAGCGCTGTTCGCCTCGCCCCGTCACCCCTATAGCCGCGCGCTGCTGTCGGCGATCCCGGTGCCCCGGCCGCGGGCCAAGCGCGGCCGCTTGCTGTTGCAGGGAGAGATGCCGAGCGCGCTCAACCCGCCCTCGGGCTGCCGCTTTCACACCCGCTGCCCCTATGTGATCGAGCGCTGCCGCACCGAACCGCCGCAACTGCTCGCGGACGCTGCCGGACACTTGACCGCCTGTCATCGCACGGCGGAACTGCCGCCGACCGACGCCATCGTTCCTGCCAGCGGCGCATTTTCTCCGTCGCTGGAGCGGTTGGTGGCGGCCTTCAGCGGGACGGCGGAAGTAGCCGCTTCTTCCGGAGTTGATATAGTCGGGGCGATGCCGCCAGTGGTGTGAACTCGTAGATATGGGGACCAGTCCAATGAAAATCCTGCGTTTGGCGGCTATTGCGGCGGCGATCCTGATGTCGCTGGGGGCGGCGGTTCAAGCCCACACCACGCTGCGCATCGGCCTTGCCGAAGATCCGGATATTCTCGATCCGACGCTCGGGCGCACCTATGTCGGCCGCATCGTATTCGCGTCGTTCTGCGACAAGCTGTTCGATATTGACGAAAAGCTCAATATCGTGCCGCAGCTTGCGCTGTCGCACGAGACTTCGGCCGACGGCAAGGAGGTCACGATCAAGCTGCGGCCCGGCGTCAAATTCCAGGACGGCGAGCCGTTCAATGCCGAGGCCGCGAAATTCTCGCTCGACCGCCACCTCACGATGCCGGGATCGTTCCGCAAGCCGGAACTGGCCGCGCTCGATCATGTCGACGTCGTCGATCCCCTGACCATCAAGCTGGTACTGAAGGAGCCGTACTCGCCGCTGATCGCCCAGCTTACCGATCGCGCCGGAATGATGGTCTCCCCGAAGGCTGCCAGGGAGGAAGGCGACAAGTTCGGACTGCACCCGGTCTGCGCCGGCCCTTATAAATTTGTCGAACGCGTGCAGCAGGACCGCATCGTGTTCGAGAAATTCGCCGACTATTGGAACAAGGACAACGTCCATATCGACCGTATCGTGTATCTCCCGCTGGTGGACGCAACCGTGCGCCTCGCCAATTTGAAATCCGGCGGACTCGATCTGATCGAACGGCTGCTGGCGACCGACATCAAGGCGGTGCAGGCCGACCCGAAACTCAAACTGTCGACCGCGATCGAGCTCGGCTACCAGGGCGTGACGCTGAACATCGGCAACGACAAGACCAAGGGCGCGCTCAGCCAGTCCGCCAAGGTACGCCAGGCGCTCGACCTGTCGATCGATCGCGACGCCATCAATCAGGTCGTGTTCAACGGCGAGTTCAAACCGGGCAACCAGTGGGTCAATCCCGATCATCCCTATTACCAGCAAGCTTTCCCGGTGCGCCCGCGCGACGTCGCCAAAGCCAAGGCGCTGTTGAAGGAAGCAGGCGTCGCCAAGCCGGTGAGCGTCGATTTCATGGTGCCGAAGGGCGCCGAAACCGAAGCCGTGGCGCAGGTGATCCAGTCGATGGCGGCGGAAGCCGGCTTCGACATGAAGATCAGGGTCACCGAATTCGCGACATCGCTGAAGCAGGCCGAAGCCGGAGAATACCAGGCCTTCATGCTGGCATGGAGCGGGCGCATCGATCCGGATGGCAATTCCTATATCTTCCTGAAGACCGGCGCGCCGCAGAATTACAGCGCGTGGTCCAACCCCGATGCCGACAAGGCGCTCGACGACGCCCGACTGGTCACCGATCAGGCGCAGCGGAAGAAGATCTACGAGAAGCTGACCAAGCTCGCGCTCGATGAAGAGCCGATCCTCTACATCTTTCACCGCAAGCTCCTGATCGCGCATACCACGAGACTGGAAGGCTACAAGCAGATGCCGGACGGGCTGGTGCGCGTGGTCGGGTTGACGCTGAAGTGAGGATGATGTCGGTGATGGTCTCGTGTCCCGGACGCGGTGCAGCGTGCCAGCGGTGCACCGCTGATCCGGGACCCATCCGTCCAAAATGGATCCCGGTTCTGCAGCGCAGCGTTCCACGCCGCGCTGCGCCCGGGACACGAATTGCCCCATGCTGAGCTTCCTTGCCAGGCGCATCCTGCAGCTGATCCCGACGCTGTTCTTTGTGTCGATCCTGATCTTTTCGCTGCAGCATCTGTTGCCCGGCGATCCGGCCATGGTGATGGCCGGCGAGGAACGCGATCCCAATGTGATCGCGCAGATCCGCCAGCAATACCGGCTCGATCGGCCGATACCGATCCAATATTTCTACTGGGTCAAGGGCGTGGTGTCCGGCGACTTCGGCGAGTTGCTGCGCATCAAGGTGCCGGTGCGCGAGCTGATCGAACAAAAATTGCCGGTGACGATGCAACTGGCGTCGATGGCGATCGTGATCGCCTTCCTGATCGGCATTCCCGCCGGCATCGTCTCGGCGGTGAAGAAGGGCACGGCGTGGGACTACGGCGCCAACCTGTTCGCGCTGTGGGGGATCTCGACGCCGAATTTCTGGCTCGGGATCATGCTGATCTTTCTGTTCTCGATCGAGCTCGGCTGGCTGCCGGCGTCGGGCTACGTGCCGCTGTCCGAAAACTGGCGCGCCAGCCTCGCCTCCACCATCATGCCCGCCTTCGTGCTGGGCAACGCCATTGCGGCGATCCTGATGCGGCATACCCGCAGCGCCATGCTGCAGGTACTCGAAAGCGACTACGTCCGCACCGCCCGCGCCAAGGGACTTTCCGAACGCGCGGTCATTCTCAAGCATGCCCTGCGCAATGCGCTGACGCCGGTCATTACGCTCGGCGCGCTGGAACTCGGCACCTTGCTGTCGGGCGCGGTGCTGACCGAGCAGATTTTTTCGATTCCGGGCTTCGGCAAGCTGATCGTCGACGCCGTGTTCAATCGCGATTATGCCGTGGTGCAAGGCGTCGTGCTGGTGACCGCGACCATCTACATCACGCTGAACCTGATCGCCGATATCGCCTATATCCTCGTCAATCCCAGGCTGAGGACGTGAGCCGCATGACCGATGCCGCACTCGGCGCGATTGCCATCGACGCCCCGGACGAGCTGGAAAGCCCGGCGCGGCGCGCGCTGCGCCGGCTGATCCAGCGCAAGGGCGCGGTGGTCGGCCTTGTCGTAATCGCGACCTTCATCCTGCTCGCGGTGTTTGCGCCTTTGATCGCGCCCTATGATCCGATCGCGACCAGCTGGACGCTGGTGCGCAAGCCGCCCTCGGCGCTGCACTGGTTCGGCACCGACGACCTCGGCCGCGACATCCTCAGCCGTGTGATCTATGGCGCCCGCGCTTCGCTGATTGCCGGCGCGATTTCGGTCGGAATAGCGCTTTTGGTCGGCGTTCCCTTCGGACTGCTGTCGGGCTATCGCGGCGGCTTCATCGACGCGCTGATCAGCCGGATCACCGACGCCATGCTGGCCTGCCCGTTCCTGATTCTCGCCATCGCGCTGGCGGCGTTTCTGGGCCCAAGCCTCGGCAACGCCATGATCGCCATCGGCGTCACCACGACGCCGATCTTCGTGCGGCTGACCCGCGGCCAGGTCATGAGCGTCAAGGTCGAGGACTATGTCGAGGCCGCGCGCGCCATGGGCAATCCGCGCTGGCGGATCGCGCTGTTCCACATTCTGCCCAATATCATGCCGGCGCTACTGGTGCAGGCGACCTTGTCGATCGCGGCGGCGATCATCGCCGAGGCGGCGCTATCGTTCCTGGGGCTGGGCCAGCAACCACCCGCGCCGTCCTGGGGCAGCATGCTGAATGCCGCGCAACGCTTCCTGACCAACGCGCCCTGGATGGCGCTGTGGCCCGGGCTTGCGATTTTCCTGGTGGTGCTGTCGTTCAACCTGGTCGGCGATGCCCTGCGCGACGCGCTCGATCCGAGGGAGCGGTAGGCGATACGATCACTGATGCGTTTGAGCGAGACTTTTCACCTCTCCCCTTGTGGGAGAGGTCGGATCGCATCGTCAGATGCGATCCGGGTGAGGGGTTACGGTCTATCGATAGACCTGAACCCCTCACCCCAACCCTCTCCCACAAGGGGAGAGGGAGCTCACCTTCTTCGTGGCGTCAGCGGTGCTCTAAATCACCGTCTCCCGCATCACGCGGCGGCAATCCATCTCGTATTCGAGATCGATCACCGGGGGCCGCGCGTAGTGCCAGGTCAGGCCCGACCGCATGGCGCCGCGGCGAACCAGTTCGTCCACGATAACAGGATGAAAATCGCGAATGGAATAGGCCTGTGCCTCCGTAGTGTCGTTCCAGCCGTGCCCGAACACGGCAAGCCGGCTTTCCATAGCGCCGACGGTGGCGCGGACCTTTTCCTTCACCCCGTCCGGGCTGACGTCGCGGTAGCGCACGATGCGCTCGGGATAGCTGCCGCTGCCGCCGCGCGCTTCGGCGCTGCCGGCAATGACGAAGGACGGCGACCTGTTGCCGCTGGGGCGCGTGAAGCAGAAGGCATAGAACGACGGCTCGGCCGGCGGATCGATCTCCGGACAGACATTGCTGCGCGCCACCGGATTGGTGGTACCATCGAACAGGCTCCATTCCGCGAGCGTCTTGACGTAATGCTGGTTGAAGGCCCGGAATCCGTCCTCGGTAAACGCCGCCGGCGAACGCAGCTCGCAGGCGCAAAAAGACGTCAGCGGCCGCCCGGCTTCCCCGATATATTTTGCAACCTGCGCAAAACCCTCGGCGAGCGGCAACAGGCGATCGAAGCGGACGCGTTCGATCTCAAAACCTAAATCGGCGGCGGCGCCGCTCGAATACTGAAACAGCGCCGGGATGAATTGATAATTGCCGGCCGCAAAATCACGCGTCGTCATTCGTCTGTCCTTTGGGTGGGGTTGCTATTCGAGTTGCATGCGGACGCCCTTGGCGCCGTTGAGCAATCGCCTGAGGTGGAAGCCGGCCAGCGCATCGTCGGCATGCAGCCCGACGAGTGCTGCGAAGGCCGGCATCGCGGCGGCGTCGCCGGCTTCCAGCTTGGCGAAGGCTTCGGAATATTGCGTCGTCGCCGGCCCCTCGAACGTCTCAGCCGACAGCGGCTCGTAAGCGCGCAGTGGCTCGCTGCGGCCGCGCAGCATGAGATCGCCGACCGGCCGCCCCTGAAAATTACCGGTGGCATCGGCGACCGCAGCGCTGACGCAAATGCGCGTGCCAAGAAACTTGTTGGCGGCCTCCAGCCGCGCCGCGGTGTTGATGGTGTCGCCATAGGCGGTGTAATCGAAGAACCGGCTGCCGCCGAAATTGCCGACCAGCGCCGGGCCGGCATGGACGCCGATGCGGGTGGCGCCGAAATTGACACCGTTGGACTTCCAGCGCTCGCGAAACCCTTCGGCCCAGACATCGAGATCATGTGCGCAGGCGATCGCGCGCGCTGCATAATCCGGCTGGTCTCCGGGCGCATTGAAGAGAATCTGGATCGCGTCGCCGATGATTTTGGCGACGGTGCCTTCATGCGCGAAGACGATGTCGGTCATGCCGCCCACATATTCGTTGAGCAGCGCACCCAGCACTTCAGGGGCGGCGGTTTCCACCAGCGAGGTAAAACTGGTGATGTCGGTGAAGATGGTCGCGACCTCGCGGCGATGCACCGCCATACCATCGGCTTCGCCCTCGCAGGCCAACCTGGAGGCGATCTGCGGCGAGAAATACCGCGACAGCGACGCGTGCGCGCGCTCGGCTTCGGCCTGGCGGCGGCGCGCCTCGCGCATCATCTCGACATGGCGGATGGTCTTGTCGATGGTCATTTCGAGATCGCCGAAATCGATCGGCTTGGTCAGAAAGTCGAACGCGCCGCGGTTCATCGCGGTGCGGATGTTGCTCATGTCGCCATAGGCGGAAACGATGATGGTCGATTTCTTATCCTCGGCCTCCTGCAGTTTCTGCAGCAAGGACAGGCCGTCCATGCGGGGCATGTTGATGTCGGATACCACCATGTCGACATGCGGATGGTCCTCGATCGACTGCAGCGCCTCGATGCCGTCATGGGCGAACATGAATTGCACGGCACCGTCGCGAATCTGCCTGCGGAATTTCTGCAGGACCAGCGCCTCGAGATCGGGTTCGTCATCGACGACGAGGATGGTGGCGGTCATGCGGCTTGCCCGAGCCTGCTATCGATCTCGTGGCGCAGCAGCGCGAAATCGATCGGCTTGGTCAACAAGCCCACCGCGCCGCGCTCGATCGCCTTGCGGCGTGTTTCCGTATCGCCATAGGCGGTGATCATGATCACGGGAACATCGGGCCGCTCCGCGCGCACCTTCGGCAGCATTTCCAGCCCGCTCATGCCGGGCATGTTGATGTCGGACAGGATCAGGATCAGCGACGGATCCCTGACCTCAGCGGCCCGAACCAATGCCGCCGGCGCCGACGGCGCAAACTCCATCGTGAAGCGGCCGGATTTCAGGTCGCGCCGGAACTGTTGACGGAACAGGGCTTCAACATCGGGCTCGTCATCGACGACGAGTATGTAAACGCTCAATAGGTGCCTCCAGTATTTGTCTGGGCGGCCGCCGTCCGCGGCAGCGTAATGATGAATTCGGTAAATGCGCCTGGCTCGGTAGCGACGTCGATCTTGCCGCCATGTTGTTTCACGACGATGTCGTGGCTCATCGACAGGCCAAGTCCGGTGCCCTCGCCCGCCGGTTTGGTGGTGAAGAAGGGATTGAACATCTTCTCCTTCACTTCCAGCGGGATGCCCGTGCCGTTGTCGCGGATCCGGATTTCGACCCTGTTGCCGAGGTTTTTCGTGGTCGCGGTCAGTAGCGGCTCGAAACCCTCCTCGCCGGATTCCTTGCGCTTGGTCGCGGCGTAAAATCCATTTCCAATCAGGTTGAGGAACACGCGGGTGATTTCTTGCGGATAAAGGTCGATCATGCCGGCGGCGGGATCGAGGTCGCGTTGCAGCGTGATGTTGAAGCCGGATTTTTCCGCGCGCGCCCCGTGATAGGCCAGATTGAGGCTCTCCTCGACGATGGCGTTGATATCGACGGGCCGGTGTTCGCCGGAGCCTTCGCGCGAATGCAGCAGCATGTTCTTGACGATCGAATTGGCGCGCTTGCCGTGCTGTACCACCTTTTCGAGATTGCCTTTCAGCATATGGGTGAGCTCGTCGATCTCCTCGCGCGTCTTGTCGTCGAGCGCGGCTGGCTTCAGCACATCATTCAGCTCATCGATCAGTTCGGCCGACAGCGCCGAGAAATTATTGACGAAGTTGAGCGGGTTCTTGATTTCGTGAGCGATGCCGGCGGTCAGTTGGCCGAGCGAAGCGAGCTTCTCGGTCTGCACCAGGCGGTCCTGGGCGGTGCGCAACTCGTCGAGCGAAAGCGACAATTCCTGGGTTCGCTCCTGAACCTGTTCAAACAGACGCACGTTCTCGATGGCGATGACGGCCTGGTCGGCGAAGGTCTCGACGAGATCGATCTGACGTTGTGTGAACGCCCGCACCACCTGTCTCGTCAGGGTAAAGACGCCGATGGTCTCGCCCTCGCGCCTCAGCGGCACGCCGAGGTTGGTTCGGTAACCGCCGAGTACCTGGTATTGGCGCGCGAGTTCGCTCCGCGAGTCATCGGCGAGCACGTCCACGACCTGAACTGCGCCGCCTGACTCTGCGGCGCGCATGGTCGTACTGCTACCGTCGGCAGGGAAGGGATTGGCCTTTGCGAACTCCTCGAACTCGGGCGAGAAACCATAATTCGATACCAGGCGGTACTTGTCTTCTTCTCGAAGAAAGATCACGCCCTTCTCCGCTTCGCACAGCGTGGCTGCGGAGGCGACCAGGGTGGTGAGCACCGAATCGAGGTCGAATGCCGAGCGGCTAATGACCTTGAGCACGTCGGCGGTCGCGGTCTGCTGTTGCAGCGATTTGCTCAAATCGTCGGTACGTTCACGCAATTCCCTGAGCAGCCGCGTGTTCTCGATGGCGATGACGGCTTGCTTCGTGAAATTCTCGACCAGCGCGATCTGCTTTTGTGTAAATGGCTTCACCTCCTGACGAAAGATCGCGATTGTGCCGATCAGTTCGTCTTCCTTTAACATGGGCACGATGACCATGGTACGCGCGCCGGCTAAGTCGGCGATCTCGACAGCGGCCGGAGCGCCGGCAAGATAGGCTGGACTGTTTCGCACATCCTCGATGTGTACAACCTGATGGGTTCGGACGACGGTGGCGAGAGCGCTCTGCGGATGAGGATTTATCACGGACTGCCGTCGCGAAGCCGTGAACGCAGGCGGGACATTGTAGTCCGCCGCACTATTGAGACTGTTCCCGTCCCACAGATTCATCACGCCGAAATTCGCGCCGCAAACACGCGTGGCATTCTCGAGCATCTTCTGGAACACCGGTTTTAGTTCACCTGGCGATGAACTGATGACCTGCAACACCTCCGAGGTCGCGGTTTGCTGCTCAAGCGATTCGGTCAATTCAGCCGTCCGCGACTCGACCTTCTTTTCCAAATCCGCATAGGATTCCTGCAGCCGCGCGCCCATGTCGTTGAACTGGTCGGCGAGGCCTTCGAGTTCGTCGCCGGTTTTGATCGATATGCGCTGGGCGAAATCGCCGCTGCCGATGCGTTCGGCGCCCGCGCGCAAGACCTGGATCGGACCGACCATGCGCCGGGCCAGGAATATCCCGGCCAGCACCGCGAAGATCGACGCGCCCAGGAGCACGATGGCCAGCCGCTGCAGGGCCAGATACAACGAGGCGTAAGCCTCCTCCACCGGCAATTCCACGAACATGGTCCAGCCGAGCGGGGCGATCGGCGCGGAGGCGGTCAGCACCTCCTGTCCCTGGATGTTCTTGGCGCCCTGCAAGGCCTCCGGGTCGGCGCCAGGGTTTCCCGCCTGCGCGGCCTGCACCTGCGCCAGCTTGGACATGTCGGTATTGCGCAGCACCAGGCTGATGTCGGGATGCGCGATCAGGCGGCCCTGCGCACCGACGACATAGGCATGGCCATGCTCGCCGACCTTGATCTGGGACACCACATCCCAGATCAGTTTGAGGTTGACTTCGGCGATGCTGACGCCGGCATCCTTGCGGGTGCCGGCCAGCGACAGCGTCATGTAGGGCTCGGACTCCCGGCGGAAATATACCGGGCCGTAATAGACCTTGTGGGCGACGGCCTCGGTGAATTTCGGATCCTTGGAGAGGTCGAGCCCGCTGTCGACCACGTCCATGGCGAGACGCGACACCCGCAGCCGCTCCTTGCCGGTCGAATCGACCTGCGCCAGTTCGGTGATGGCCGGCACCTGCCGCAACAGCCGCAAGGCGTCGAATCGGCGCTGCTCGATCGAGCCCGCCGACCATGGCAACTGGGTGGTCCAGCCGAGCTGGCTTTCGATCTCCTTGATGAACTGGCCAATCTTCGCCGCGGCCGCCTCGGCCTGTTCGTGCTGGATCCGGATCAGCGCCGCCTTGTGCTCGCGATAATAGAAGAAAACCTCGAAAATCCCGTTCGATAACAGCGCGACACCGACCACTGCGACGAATAGGGCCACGTATTTGGTGAACAGCCGGCTGCGAATCTTTGTCCCGGATGAACCCGCCACCGGCACTGCCGCCGCCACGGGCGATGCGGGCAGCGTTTGGCCCTGGGGCGTGTCGGGATGGAGGGAAATACTCATCCGGCCCAATTTAGCAAGAACGCGCGGGCTTGTCTCTTGCCGCAGTGCGGGAGGATCATTCGATGATCTCGTCGGCGGTCGCCAGCAGCGTCGGCGATACCTCAATGCCCAGCGCTTTTGCGGTCTTGAGATTGATCACCAGCTCGAACTTGGTGGGCTGCTGGACCGGGAGATCCGCGGGCTTGGTGCCCTTCAGGATGCGATCGACATAGGCTGCCGCGCGCCGGTGCAGGTCCGCCACGTCGACCCCATACGACATCAGGCCGCCATCGGCGGCGCCGAACCGCCATGGGAATATCGTCGGCACGCGGTTGGAATTGGTTTGGGAAATTATCGTTGGCCTGTGAACCGCGGTGAACACGTCCAGCATGACGATGACGCCGCCTCCCGGCTCATGGCCCAGATCGACGACCGCGCTTTCGATCTCGGCGTCGCTATGAACGGGACATGAAATCACCTTGGCTGCCAGCGAGGGAGCCGATGCTTCGACCGATTTGAGGAAAAAGCCGCCACCGCCGGGCGCGGTATCCGGATTGAAAATGACACCGACGCGGCTGGTCGAGGGCGCTATCTTTTTGAGAAGCTCGATCCATTTGCCGCCCATTGTCGCTTCGAAGTTCGTAAAGCCGGTGATGTGGCCGCCCGGATGCGCCAGGTCGGCGACATAGCCATTGTTGACGGGGTCAGCGACCGAAACAAAAACGATCGGGAGCGTAGCCGTCTGCTGCGCCAACACTTTCAGCGTCGGCGTGGTTTCGCAAACGATCACATCCGGATTCAAGTCGATGAGCTGTTTCGCGGACTCTCGAACCCGATCCATTTCTCCGACACCGAAGCGGAAGGTGATCTGGATATTTCGGCCGTCTTTCCAGCCGAGTTGATCGAGGCCATTCCTGAAGGCGGCCATACGCGCCTGCGTATCCGAATCGGCCTCTGCATATCCCATCAGCACGCCGATACGCCGGACACGATCCTGCTGCGCGCGCGCAGAGCCTGATGCCGCAACCGCCGCGCCGCCGAGCAGCGTGATGAACGCGCGCCTCCTCACTCGATCACTTCGTCGGCGAGTGCGAGCAGCGTCGGCGGGAGATCGAGGTTGATGCTCTTGGCGGTCTTCAGATTGATCACGAACAGATAGCGGGTCGGCTGCTCGAACGGCAGATCGGCGGGCTTGGCGCCCTTGAAGATGCGATCGACCAGGGCCGAGGCGCGCTCGAAGGACTCCGTCAAGTCGGGCCCATAGGACATCAGGCCGCCGTCGCGAACCAGGAAGTCGTATTCGTAGATCGCCGGCAATCGCCTCGCGGCGGCAAACTCGAACACCCGTTTGCGGTTGAGCGTGGTGAGCGCGTCAGCGACCATCAGAATGGCGTCAGGCATATCGCTGTTCATGACAGCGAAAGCTTCGTTGAAGTCGTCCGGCTCGCGAACGCCGAGCGCCTGTACCGTGATCCCGATCTCCTGCGCTACCTTCGCCGACGCCTGGTAGCGCAGCGTCATGCCGAGATCATCCTGGTTCCAGAGCATCGCCACTTTTTGCAGTTTGGGCGACAGTTCCTTCAACAGCGACAGGCGCTTGGTGGTGAGCGCGGTCGCCACGTCGGAAATACCGGTGATGTTACCTCCCGGATGGGCCAAGCTCTGGATCATCCTGGTTTCCACGGGGTCGCCGAGACCGACAGCGCCTACCGTCGGAATTCCCGTCGACATCGCGGCCAGCGCCGCCGGATAGCCGGTGACGATGATGGCATCGACGTCGCGCGCCTTGAGTTCCTGCAGCAACGCGGGGAGTTTTGCGACGTCACCCATCGCGCCGCGGGCGTCGAAGGTCAGGTTTTGACCGAGGATGTAGCCGCGATCGGCCAGCGTCTTGACGATGATCTTTCCGAACGGGCTGGTCTCAGTCGTCGGCGCCGCCGGATGGAGGGTGCCGAGATGATAGATCCTGCCGGGCGTCTGGGCCGATGCCTTCAGCGGCGCAGCCAACGCCGCACCGCCAACAAGTGCCAAGAATTCGCGTCGCTTCATCGCGGCACCCTGCTTTTTGGACGCCCTGCAAAAGGGCGCCTGCCGGACAGGATATCACGAGACGATGCGAAAGCGACAATTACGATCGGCCGCCGCCGACATATAAGGTCCGGCGGCCGCTGGCTCAGGTCGCCCTGAGCCCCTTCGGACCGAGATCGAAGTCCTCGATTTCCTTGGTCCGCGGGGATTCGGCAGCCGCCCTGTGATCGGTCGCGATCGCAACGTAGACGGCGGGCAGCACGAACAGCGTGAACAGCGTTCCGATCGACATCCCGGAGACGACGACCAGACCGATCGAGAACCGGCTTGCGGCACCGGCACCCGACGCCGTCAGCAGCGGCAGCAAGCCGGTGACCATCGCGGCCGTCGTCATCAGGATCGGACGCAGCCGAACCCGCGCCGCCATCTCGATCGCCGAGCGCCGGTCGAGCCCTTCCCTGAGTTGCAATTCGTTGGCGAACTCCACCATCAGGATGCCGTGCTTGCTGATCAGCCCGACCAGCGTCAGCAATCCAACCTGGGTGTAGATGTTCATGGTGGCGGCGCCGAAGAACAGCGGAAGCAACGCACCGACGATCGCCATCGGCACACTGATCATGATCACCAGGGGATCGCGCAGGCTCTCGAATTGCGCCGCGAGCACCAGGAAGATGATGATCAGCGCGAAGCCGAAGGTTACCGCGAGCTGGTTGCCTTCCTGCACATATTGCCGGGAGTCCGCCAAATAGTCGTGACTGAACCCGGCCGGCAGCTTCTTGGCCTCACCCTCCAGAAAGTCGACCGCCTGCCCGACCGTCACGCCGGGCATCGGCACCGCCTGGAAGGTCGCGGAGTTCAACTGGTTGTAGTGGGTCAACGCGTTCGGATCGGTCGCCGTCTCGATCGTGACGACGGTCGAGAGTGGCACCTGCTGGCCGGTCGAGGTCGGCACGTAATATTCGCCGAGCGCTTCCGGCGACAGCCGCTGCTCGCGCGGCACCTGCGGAATGACCTGATACGAACGACCCTCGAGGTTGAAGCGGTTGACGTAGTTGCCGCCCAGCAGCGTCGCGAGCGTATTGCCTATGTTCGCCATGGTGATGCCGAGATCGCTCGCCTTGGTGCGGTCGATCTTGACCCGCACCACCGGCTGATTGAAATCGAGATCGCTGTCGGAGACGATGAACAACCCGCTCTTGCGCGCGGCGTCCTTCAGTTTGTTCATTTGCTCATAGACCGACTGAAATCCGTTGGTCGAATTGATCACCATCTGGACCGGCAATCCGCCGGGGCCGCCGGGCAGCGGCGGCAGGTTGAACGCGAACGCGCTGACGCCCTCGATCTTGCTCAGTTGAGCCTGAACCAGCGGCTTGAGCGCGATCGACGATCGCTTGCGCTGGTCCCAGGGCTTGAGCAGCATGCCGGCGATCCCGCTTTGCGGGCCGTTGATGCCGTTGAGCACGAAGCGCAGATCGGTCTCCGGGAAACTGGCGAACGCCTTGTCGAGTTTTTCGCCGTAAAAATCGACGTAGTCGATGTTGGCGTATTTCGGCGCCTTCGTCACCGCGAACACGATGCCCTGATCTTCCTCGGGCGCCAGCTCCTTCGAGGTGTGCATGTAAAGGAATCCGACGAGGCCGAGAATAGTGAGCGCGAACAGCGCCGTGATCGGGCGATAGTCCAGCGAGCGATCGAGTTGCCGGCCGTACCCGCGCGTTATCGCGCCGAACACCCGGTTGACGATCCCAGCAAATCGTCCTTCCTCGGCGCTCTTGAGGAAGACCGAGCACATCATCGGCGACAGCGTCAGCGCAATCACGCCGGAAACGATCACCGAGCCGGCCAGCGTGAAGGCGAATTCGCGAAACAGCGCGCCGGTCAAGCCGCCCAGGAAGCCGATCGGCGCGTACACTGCGGCCAGCGTGATGGTCATGGAAATGACAGGTCCGACGATCTCGCGGGCGCCCTGCATGGCAGCCTGCACCGGAGGTTTTCCCTCCTCCAGATGCCGGTGGATGTTTTCCACCACCACGATGGCGTCGTCGACGACGAGACCGATCGCCAGCACCATCGCTAGCAGGGTCAACAGATTGATGCTGAATCCCATCATCAGCATCAGGCTGCAGACGCCGATCAGCGACAGCGGAATGGTCACCACCGGGATGATCACCGAACGGAACGACGCCAGGAACAGGAAGATCACCACGACCACGATGATGATCGCTTCGCCCAGCGTCTTCTCGACCTCGTCGATCGACGACTGAATGAATGCGGTCGAATCGTACGCCACCTTCATTTTCATCGATGGCGGCAGGTTGCGCTCGAGTTCGGGAAACAGCGCGCGCACGCCCTTGACCAGCGTCAGCGGATTGCCCTGCGGCGTCGCCTGCACGCCGATGAAGATCGCGTGCTCGCCATTGAAGGCGACGCTGGCGTCGGTGCTTTGCGCATCGAGTTCGACGGTCGCGATATCCTCCATCCGCACGAAACCGCCGTCCTTGGATTTGACGATCATGCGCTTGAACTGATCGA
The DNA here is from genome assembly GCA_963761895.1 of uncultured Alphaproteobacteria bacterium. Taxonomy (GTDB): domain Bacteria; phylum Pseudomonadota; class Alphaproteobacteria; order Rhizobiales; family Xanthobacteraceae; genus Bradyrhizobium. The sequence goes on along the minus strand of CAVXIL010000003.1, from coordinate 954,794 downwards.
GGTTGGTCAGGTCGGTATTGGCCGATACGTTGGAGACGATCAGGAAGCCTTTGGACTGACCGGCGGCGGCCTGGAAATTGTTGGCGGCGATAGCGGCCGACACATCGCCGGGCGAAACACCGCGGCCCTGCATACGGACGGGATCGAGCCACAGCCGCATCGCAAACGTCTGGCCGCCGAGAATGTCGGCGGATGCGACGCCGTCGACGGTCGACAGCACCGGCTGCACCACGCGCGTCAGGTAGTCGGAGATCGCCGATCCCGACAGCACTTCGCTGGAGAAGCCGAGATACATCACGGCCGTGGTCTGGCCGGTGGTCTTGGTCACGACCGGATCGTTGGATTCCTTCGGAATGAGGTATTTGACCGAGTTCACCTTGGCGAGGACTTCGGTCAGCGCCTGGTTCGGATCAAAATTCAGCTTGATGTAGACCTGGATGGTGCTGGTGCCGAGCACTGAAGACGAGGTCATGTAGTCGACGCCTTCGGCGGAGGCGACGGCCTGCTCGATCGGTGTCGTGATGAAGCCCTGAATCAAATCGGCCGACGCACCGGGATACACAGTGGTGATGTTGACCACCGTGTTCGACAGCTTCGGATACTGCCGGATCGGCAGGCTGGTGGCGGCCCGAAAGCCGATCAGCAAAATCAGGAGGCTGACGACCACGGATAGCACGGGTCGCTTGATGAAAATATCGGTCCAGACCATCGCGATGTGCTCCGCTCGTCAGTAACGCGGGGGATTGGCCGGAATCGGCGGCGGCTGGTCGGTCGAAATCGCCACAGCCGCGCCTGACTGCAACTTGAGCTGGCCGACTGCGATCACGCGATCGCCGGGCTTCAACCCGCTGAGAATTTCGGCGCGGCCATGGATCCGGTTGCCGGTCCGGACGAAGGTGCGAACCGCGGTCAGGCCGGTCTTGCCGTCATCCCCTTTCTTCTCGGTGATGAGGAAAACGGAGTTGCCGTAAAGCGTATAATCGACAGCGGTCTCGGGAACGGTGACCACCGCCGGCTTGTCGGGAAGCACAACGGTCGTGGTCGCGAACATGCCGGGCTTCAGGATATGATCGGGATTGTCGAGCGTGGCCTGAACGCGGATGTTGCGGGTGTCGGTGGCGATCTGGGGCTCGATGGTCGTGATCTTGCCTTCGAAAATCTTGCCGGGGTACGCATCGACCAGGATGCGGACGATCTGGCCGTCCTTGAGCGCCGCGCTGTCCTTTTCCGTCACGGTGAAGTTCGCATACAGCATCGACAGGTCCGTCAGCGAGACGATCTGCGTGCCGGCGGTGAGGAACTGTCCGACCTCGACATGGCGGACGCCGAGCACGCCATCGAACGGCGCGCGCACTAGCTTCTGCGAAATGATCGCCTCGGTCTTGGCGATGCCGGCATTGGCCTGGTCAAACGTCGCCTGGGCAGCATCGGCCGTCGCCTGCGGACCGAACTGGCGCGCCGCCAATTGCTTGGCGCGATCCAGCGCCAGCTGCGCGCCGGTAGCCTGCGCCTTGAAACTCGCCAGATCGCCCTGCTCGGGAGCGTCGAACAATTGCAGCAGCGGAGTGCCGGCCTTCACGGTCGCGCCCGGGGTAAACATGATGTCGGTGATGCGCCCAGAGACATCGGAGGTGACGTTGACCTGATGCACGGCGGCGAGATCGCCGACCGCCGTCAGCAGGTTCGGAATCACCTCGGATTTGGCCTCGGAAACAGTCACCGTCGTCGGCGGCGGCTTGTTGTTGGCGAAGAACTGCGCGATCATGTGGCTGCGGAATGCATTGAAACCGACGAGAGCGCCCACCAGCAGCGCCAGCAGCAGCCCGACGATAATGAACCAGCGCACCATCCGGACCGGACGCGCGCGCGGCTTGTCGGAAATTGCCCTGCCCGAGATATTGGGTTCGGTTACAATGTTCATGTCATGCCCCTTCTGCAATTACCGGCTGCCCCGGATCCGGCGATAGTTCGCGATCCAGATGGGAGGCAAGTGCGGCTTCGTTTAATCCAATTCCGCGGAGAATGAATTCGCAAACCTGCCGTTCGAGGTCGGCAGGGTTGCCATAGGACAGGCATGGCACGGCTGGCAGCCGCGCCAGCGCTGCCATCAGCACGGTATGATGCGCAAACCAGAACAGGTTCAGCGGCTCGCGCCCGACCCGCGATGCGTCCCCTACCGCCACTGCGCGCTCGAGCGATGCCGTGAACACCGGCCCGATCAACTTTCCGATCTTTTCGTAAAGCAGCCGGGCAAATTCCCCGTCGTCGAGATGGCTGGTGACCATCAGCCGCAGACGCTGGGCCTCCTCCTGATCGGGCAGATCGGATACGTGCTGGAAATGACGGACCATTTCACGAATCAGCACGACCAGGGTTTCCGTCGACGGCTGCAGCCCCAGCAAGCGGTGCAGCGCCGGATCCGCCTCGCACTCTTCGGCGAGGATCTCCGCATACAGCGCCGATTTGGTCGGAAAATGCTTGAACAGCAGGCCTTCGGAAATGGAGGCGGCCGCCGCGACGCTTTTGGTCGTGGTTCCAGCAAAGCCGTTGCGGGCAAAACAGCGCTTGGCGGCACTCAATATGAGTTGCCGCCGCAGATCACTGGTCATGCGCAAGGTGCTCATGCTCGTGAGTAAGCACTCACCTTACCAAATGTCAAGAATTTGCTGCAGTGCACTTAGCCTGAGCGGGCTTAAATCGGCCCAAACCCGAGCGCGCCGCGGATGCGGGTCACGATGAACGTGCCGTCGCGGCTGGAGAGCACGCGCTCCAGGTTGGCGCTGTCGATCTTGACGCTGGCAAAGCGCGGCCCGCTCGCGATGTCCTGCATGCCGGCCGCAAACGCCTCGATATCGGTCATAGTCGCGATCGCGCGGGCGTCCGAGATCCCGCAAGCCCTGGCGACGCCGACCAGGTCGACGGTCGCGGCGGTATGGCTCGCCTGCCCGCCGGTCTCGCCGTAAACCTCGTTATCCAGCACCACGATGGTGAGATTTTTGGGTTTTTGCAGGCCAACGGTCGCCAGACTTCCGATCCCCATCAGCATCTCGCCGTCGCCTGTGATGACGACCACCGGCAGATTCGGCTGCGCCAGCGCCAAACCCAGCCCGATCATGACCGCGCCGCCCATGGCGCCCCACAGATAGAAGTTGCGGTCGTGATCGCCGGCGGCCGCGATATCGTAGGTCGAGGCGCCCAGGCCGCCGATCACAATCGCATCCTTGCGCTCCGCCAGCAGGCTGGAAACGACGCTGCGGCGTTCGAGAAGATTGGTTTTGCTCATTTGGTAAAAACCTTTGCGCCGATCAGCCGCTGCGACAACAGAACGGCAGTCGGCGTGCAGGCATTGTAAGCCTGCCCCGCCGCGGCCTCGACCACCTCGCGCACTTCGTCGGGGTGCGAGGCCCGCAGCACCTTGATCCCTGACAATTCGAATACGCCCTGGGTGCTCGATCCCATCGGCACCTGCCAGGGATTGAATTCACCCCATTCGCCGCGCATCGTCACCAGCGTCAGGAACGGCAAGCGGAAAATCTGGGTCAGCGACAGCATGTTCACGCAATTGCCGACCCCGCTAGACTGAATCAGCAGCACGCCGCGCTGGCCGCCGGCCCAGGCGCCGGCCAAAAGCGCCACGCCTTCCTCTTCGGTCGTCAACGGCACCGCGCGCATCGAGGGCGCGCCCAGCACGCGCTCGATCAGCTGCGAATGGCCGGCATCCGGCACGTAAGGCACCTGACGAACATCGAAGCGCTGCAAAATCGCAAAGATGTCCTCCGGCCAGGAGGCTGTCGTTTCGGAAGGAGCTTCAGTGCGGGCGTGCATTTTCATTTCCAGTCGGCTGGCCGAGGCTGTATTCCGGGGCGGGACAATAGCGGTCGCCGCGGTTTCGGAAAGAGCAAAAACGGCATATCGGTCTGCATCGAAGAGTATGGCAGTATGAACACGAACGCGCGAGAGCTGGCGGCCAGTTTCGACCTTGAGAAATTGACGGCCGAATTCTATGCCGACCCCTACCCGACCTATCGTGCACTGCGGGAACATGAGCCGGTCAAGCGCATGCCCAATGGCTCCTATTTTTTGACCCGCTATGACGATCTGGTCAGCGCCTACAAGAACACCAGGCTGTTCAGTTCCGACAAGAAAAAGGAGTTTTTGCCGAAATACGGCAATTCGCTGCTCTACGAACACCATACCACCAGCCTCGTCTTCAACGACCCGCCGGCGCATACAAGGGTGCGGCGGCTGATCATGGGCGCGCTGTCGCCGCGCGCGATCGCCGGGATGGAGCCCGACCTGATCGCGCTGGTAGATCGGCTGATCGAGACGATTGCTGCGAAGGGCGAGGTTGATCTGATCGGGGATTTTGCAGCAGCGATCCCGATCGAGGTGATCGGCAACCTGCTCGATGTGCCGCAGGCAGAGCGCGAGCCCTTGCGCGACTGGTCGCTGGCGATCCTGGGCGCGCTCGAACCGGTGATCGGTCCCGAAGCGTTTGCGCGCGGCAACAAGGCGGTGCAGGACTTTCTTGGCTACCTGGAAATCCTGGTCGAGCGCCGCCGCGCCAAACCCGGCAACCCTGAGCGCGACGTGCTGACGCGGCTGATCCAGGGCGAGGACAATGGCGAGCGCCTGACATCCAGGGAATTGCTGCACAATTGCATTTTCCTGCTCAACGCCGGGCATGAGACCACCACCAACCTGATCGGAAATGGACTGGTGGCGCTGTCAGGAAACCCAGCGCAGAAAAAACGGCTGATCGAGCATCCCGATCTGATCAAGACCGCGATCGAGGAATTCCTGAGGTTCGAAAGTTCGAACCAGCTTGGCAACCGCATGACGACCGAGCGCGTCGAACTCGGCGGCATCGCATTGGCCGCGGGTACGCCGGTCACCCTGTGCATTGGCGCTGCGAACCGCGACCCCCAACAATTCGCCGATCCGGAAAACCTCGACATCGGCCGCATGCCAAACCGCCATCTCGCGTTCGCCACCGGCGCGCATCAATGCGCCGGCATGGCGCTGGCGCGGCTCGAGGGCGCGATCGCGATCTCGCGATTCCTGGCGCGGTTTCCGGAATATGAATTGAGCGGCCCACCGGTGCGCGGCGGGCGCGTTCGCTTTCGCGGATTCCTGAGCGTGCCGTGTGCGGTCGGCCAGCCGCGGGCGAATTGACAGGCCGCCACAATCCAACGAAGATTTCTTCCTTCAAAAAAAGAAAAGAGCATGGGATGAGAAACACATTGAAAATCGCGCCGCTGTTATCTTGTCTGTTGATGGGCTTGGTAGTCGTGCCGGCGATGGCGCAGAACGCCGGCGGCCTCAAAAAGAGCGGCATCCTGGATCAACTGCTCAAGCAGACGGGTGTCTACGACAGGTCCAAATCCGGCAAGATGCCGGACTTCGTTTCCGATCCTGCCTGGCCGCAGCCGCTGCCACATAGCTGGCTGCTCGGGCAGATCGGCGGGCTCTATGTTGACGGCCACGACCATGTCTGGGTCTATAACCGGCCGCGCACGCTGAACGATGACGAGGCCGGACTCGAAAAAGCCGTGCCGGGCGCGACCGATGCCAAAGGACAGCCGATTAACAGCCTGGGCTTCGTCCGGGCCGACGGCTTCGGGGCCGACTGCTGTCGCGCGGCGCCCTCGGTTCTGGAGTTCGATGCCGCCGGCAAGCTGCTGCGCGCCTGGGGCGGTCCATCGGATCCCGGATTCCTCGGCAGCAAATGCAAGGCCGAGGACGGCTGCATCTGGCCGAACAGCGAACACGGCATCTACGTCGACCAGAAAGACAATGTCTGGATCGCCGGCAACGCCGCCGCTCCCAAGCCCGGCGCCCCACAAATACCGTGGACCACCAACAAGGCGGGCGGCGACGGCTTCCTTCTGAAGTTCGACATGAACGGCAATTTCAAAATGCGGATTGGCGGGACGCCCGGCGGCCCCGACAGCAACAACAGGGATGGCGGGATAAACGGCACGCCGACGCTGTACCAGCCGGCGGATATCGCGGTCGATCCCAAGACCAATCGTCTCTACGTCGCCGACGGATATGGCAATCGCCGCATCCTGATCGTCGATGCCGACACCGGCAATTATATCGGCCATTTCGGCGCCTACGGAAACAATCCGGTCGACGATGCAGGCGCCGCCGTGGCCGGCGCGTGGCCGCAAGCTTTGGCAAAGGGAGAGAAGAAGCCAGCGTTCTTTCGCAACCCGGTGCACTGCGTGAAGATCGCCGACGACGGCAAGATTTACGTCTGCGACCGCGGCAATGATCGCATCCAGGTATTCGACGGCAAGGATCCCGCGCTCGGCAAGGCCTGCAGTAATCCGAATGGCGATGCGGGCAAATGCGGCTTCGTGGCGGAGCGCTGGGTCAGCGACCACACCTATACCCAGCCCGTGATGCCCGGAACGGCAGTGTCGATGAACTTCTCGACCGACAAGGCGCAAAGCTGCCTCTATGTCGGAGACAACACCAACCAGACCATTTACATCCTGAACCGCAGCAACCTGGAGCAACTCGGCCGGCTGGGACGCGCCGGCCGGATGGCCGGCGATTTCCACTGGCTGCACCAGGTCAGCCTGGACAGCAAAGGCAATATCTACACCGGGGAAGTGGACACCGGAAAACGCATCCAGAAGTTCATCCGCTACGGCGCCGAGGGATGCAGTGGCACCGGCTCGGCGATGGTCGGCGGCGTGCCGGCGGAAATGCAATGAGGGCCTTGACGACTGGCGGAATTATCCGCCAGTCGTGGTGCCGTCCTCAAGCTTGTCCTGCGTCCTTGTTTCGAAATCGCTGGCGTCATGACGTTCGTGCAACTGACTTGAGAGCTCGCCCCAGGTACGGTTGACCATGCGCCCGCGCTGCACGGCCGGGCGTTCGGCGATGGCGTCGGCCCAGCGCCGCACGTTTTTGTATTCCTGCACGGCCAGGAATTCGCCCGCATCGTAGAGCAAGCCCTTCGCCAGCCCGCCGTACCAGGGCCAGACCGCGATGTCCGCGATCGTATAGACGTCGCCTGCCAGATACGGGTTGTCCGCGAGACGCCGGTCGAGCACATCGAGCTGACGCTTCACCTCCATCGCGAACCGATCGATGGCGTATTCGATCTTGGTCGGCGCGTAGGCGTAGAAATGGCCAAACCCGCCGCCGAGAAACGGCGCGCTGCCCATCTGCCAGAACAGCCATGACAGGCATTCGGCGCGTGCCTGGCCGCCGCTGGGCAGCAACGCCCCGAACTTCTCGGCGAGATGCATCAGGATGGCGCCGGATTCGAAGACCCGGATCGGCGCTGGCCCGCTGCGATCCATCAGCGCCGGTATCTTGGAATTCGGGTTCACCGCCACGAAGCCGCTGCCGAACTGATTGCCGTCGATGCGGATCAGCCACGCATCGTACTCCGCGCCGCTGTGACCGAGCGCCAGCAACTCTTCCAGCATCACCGTAACCTTCACACCGTTCGGCGTGGCCAGCGAATAAAGCTGCAGGGGATGACGGCCAACCGGCAGTTCCTTGTCATGCGTCGGCCCCGCTATCGGGCGGTTGATGCTGGCGAACTTGCCCCCGCTCTCCTTGTTCCAGCTCCAGACTTTGGGCGGCGTGTAGGTGGATGGGTCGGTCATTCCATAGGCTCCAGGCGTCTGACGGTTCGTCAATGGTCACCAAATCCCCGCGATTGGCAAATCCGCATATCCGTTTTTGCCACGCGACGACACCTCGGGTCGATACCAGAAAAATCCCGCACTACACTTCGATGCCACGCGTGGCGAGCACGGTCTTCATGCGCCGCGTCGCCAACTCGGGATCGGCGAGCAAGCCGGCCTTGTCGGCAAGCCGAAACAGTTCGGCGAGATGCAGGGTCGAGCGCGTGCTTTCCTGCCCGCCGATCATGGTGAAATGATCCTGATGGCCGTTGAGATACGCCATGAACACCACACCGGTTTTGTAGAATCGGGTCGGCGCCTTGAACATATGCCGCGACAGCGGCACCGTCGGCCCCAACACGTCGTGGAAACCGGCCTCGTCGCCGGTAGCGAGCCGCGACAGCGCGTAGGATGCCGCCGGCGCGATGGCATCGAAGATGCCGAGCAGCGCATGGGAAAAACCCTTCGCGTCGCCGGCGATCAGTTCGGCATAGTTGAAGTCATCGCCGGTATACATTTTCACGTTCTTGTCGAGCCGGCGGCGCATGTCGATCTCGCGCTGCATGTCGAGCAGCGAAACCTTGACGCCATCGACTTTGGCGGCGTTGGTGTTGATGACGCCGACCGCGGCGTCCATCGCCTGGTCGAGGTCAGACGTGCCCCAATAATTCGCCAGCGCCGGATCGAACATGTCGCCGAGCCAGTGGATGATCACGGGCTCCGCTACCTGCGACAGCACGCGGTTGTAGACTTTGGCGTAGTCATCCGGATTGCGGCCGATTTTGGCCAGCGCGCGCGACGCCATCAGGATGATGCGGCCGCCGGCCTTTTCAACCGCCGCGACCTGCTCCTCATAGGCCCGGATCACGTCGTCGATGGTCTTTGCATCCTCCGGTGCCAGGTGATCTGTGCCGGCGCCGGAAAATACCAGCGCATTGCCCCTCGCCTTCGCTGCCTTTACCGAGCGCTGGATCAATTCCAGCGAGGTCGGCCAGTCCATCCCCATACCGCGCTGCGCGGTGTCCATTGCTTCGGCGACGCCGAGGCCGAGGTCCCAGACGTGCTCGCGAAAGGCGATGGTCCTGTCCCAGTCGACGGCGGCCGACAGCCACGGATCGACTGGCGCCAGCGGATCGGACACCACATGGGCGGCGGAAAACGCCACGCGGTTGAGCGTGCCCTGGAGTTTCGATGGAAATGTCCGGGACGCCGCGAGGCGATAGGACTCGATCGACCGATCGTCTCTCGGCAATTTCAGCGACAGCGACGAGACAGGCAAAACCGGTTTGTTCATGGTTCTATTCCTCACACCTTGATTGCAGCGAAGCCGAACCAGCGCCGTTCGCGCCCAGTGACATCGTTCATGATCACGCCGAGGCGTTTCGTCGTCATATTGATTGCTCCTGCCGTGTTTTGGTTTTTGCCTGATGAAGCGGCGACATTGCCGACCACTCCGGATGCACACCGGTGGCGAAACCCGGCGCTGTCAGCGAGCCCGTCAGGAGATCGCCATCGTGGATCGACAGCCGGATGTTGTTTCCATCGCTGGTGTAGAGATCGGGATGGGCGGCGAGAAACGCTTGCGCCTCGGCGGCGGGCGTTTCGGCAAACCCATCGACGTAGTGATGGCCGTTGCGTTCGGCATGGGTGACGCCGATCAGGGCGCCCAGCGCCAGATCCTGCTGCACGCAGAGGCCGGCCTGACAGGTCAGGTCCTCGCCGGTGACGAAGAACTTGTCGCCGCCTGTGCTCCATTTGGCGGCGCGCGTCGCATTGACGATTGACTTGTAGATGCCTTTGCATGATTTCGAGGAAATGCCGCGATAGCCGAGCGTGCGTGCCGCGGGAAACGCATCGTAGGAATCGTCGGCTTCGTCAATGATGAAATCGCGGCCTCCGAGCGCGCCAAGCGGCGATTGCCGCGTGATGTCGCGCGGCATCGGCTGCTCGATGTAGAGCAGCTTTGCCGCAATCGGCTTGAGCGCGCTGTCGCGGCCGAGCCGATCGACCAGCGCGCCGAGGGCTGCGAGGTCGGCATATTGCTCGTTGGCGTCCAGCGTGACGCTGTAATCATGCGACAGCGTGGCGAGCTCGCTGCCGATGCGAATCAGACGGGCGGCATCCGCCAGCGGATCGCCGTTGAGCTTCAGCTTGAAATAGCGCGCGCCGGCGTTTTCCCCGCTATCGGCGACGCCGCCTTCGCCCTCGACCTGATCGTCGAGGCCGACGGTATGCCGGATCGCGACCCGATCGAGCCGCCGACGCTGCGCCAGAAATTGGGCAATGTCGTCATCCCGCAAATCGGGCGACAGGCGCGCATCGACCCCGGCGATGTTGCCGGCCATGCCGTCGAAGAAATTCACCCCGACCCCGCGCAGCAGCGCATCCAGAACGGCCTTGTCGATTTCGGCAGGCCCATAGGCCGCGGCGAGCGGCGGAATATCTTCTTTGGCGCAAGCCTCGGCCTGCGCCGCGATGCACCGCGCGTGCAGGCCAAACGCGGTCTCGAAGCCCTGATGTCCCAAATAGAGCCCGCGCGCGATCGTCAGCGAGCGCCGCAATTCCCAAACGGTTTCATCGGGCGATAGATGCGCGCGCTTGTCGAACCATTTCGGCACCAGCATTTCGGCGCTGGCGCCGACCGAAATGCCCTTGCCTTCGACTTCGATCTCGACGCGCACGAACGCCTGCGGCGCGGCATTGATGACCACGGCGCCAAACCGGAACGGCCGGACAAAGCGCACCGGGCGTTCAAAAAATGCGATGTCGCGCACGGCCAGACGTAGCGGCATGGTGTCAACCTCAATCGAGCGCGCTTTGGGTGAAGAAGTGCTTGCGCTGCCATTTCAGAATTCGCTTTGCCTTGACCAAAACAGGTGACCTGTCACTTGATCGTTCCGCATGAGCGGGTCGCAAAACGAAGCGGAGAAGGCCGGATGTAGCACGCAATGCAGGGTTTGAAAATGAGGGGGCGGCAGGCTTGCAGGGATCGCCCGCTTGCCGCATCGGTAGCGCCGAGCGCGCTCACGTGTTTATAGTCGCCTGATGTCGATCTACGCCATGCTTTTCCGCCCGCTCGCGTTCCGGCTCGATCCCGAGACCGCGCATCATCTCGCGATAGCGGCAGGCGCACGCCTCGGCTGGGCCGCGGGGGCGATGCGGACCGCGATGTCCGTCGAGGATGACAGGCTTGCAACCGACGTGGCCGGCCTGCACTTCCCGACTCCAATTGGTTTAGCCGCCGGATTCGACAAGAGCGGCTCGGCGATCGCCGCCCTCGCCGGCCTCGGCTTCGGCTCGATCGAGCTCGGTTCGGTTTCGATCGATCCATCCGAGGGCAACCCGAAGCCGCGGCTGTGGCGCTTGCCCGCCGATAACGGCATCGTCGTGCATTACGGCCTGCCGAACGATGGCGCCGGGGTGATCGCCGAACGGTTGGCCCGCACACGCCTGCCGGTGCCGCTCGGCATCAATCTCGTGGTCACCAATCGCGGACCGGGCGCCGCGCCTTTGAATCCGGATCAGATCATCGGCGAATACGTCGCTGCGGCGCAGGCGATGGCGCCGCATGCGGATTATCTGATGCTGAACCTGTCGTGCCCGAACACGGCGGACGGCCGCGATTTCTTCGCCGACCCCGGGCATCTCGCTGCCTGCCTCACGGCACTTGGCGAAACCAGACTGCGGTTGCCGGTGTTTCTGAAGGTTTCACCGCTCGGCGGCGTCGAAGCGATCGAATGCGTGCTGGCGGCCGCCGATGGCCGCGATTTCGTTGCCGGTTTCATGTTCAATCTGCCACCGGTCAAGCCCGGGGGAATGCGCACCGCCGAGCAGGCGCTGCGCCAGATGCCTGGCGCGGTATCCGGCCCTCCGGCGGCGGCGCTTGCCGATCACTGTATCCGCGAGACCTTCCGGCGCATGGATCGCAAGCGCCATGTTCTGATCGGCGCCGGCGGAGTATCGACCGCTGAGGATGCCTACCGCAAAATCCGCCTGGGCGCATCGCTGGTGCAACTGCTGACGGCGCTGATCTATCGGGGACCTTGCGTCGTGCGCACGATCACGAAAGGCCTTGCGCAATTGCTGGAGGGCGATGGCGTGAAGAATGTCAGGGATGTCGTCGGCGTGGATGCAGGCTAGCGTTTTCAGAATGCAGTCCGCTGCGCCGTCCGCTCCACCAGCAGCGTGGGAATGCCGCAAGTGCCGTTACGTACGGTGAGCACACGCGTCCCCGGCTTGCGGCCCGTGCGCACCTCCGACACATCGACGCCCGCCGACACGAGCCGCGCCCGCGTGGCATCGATGTTGGCGACACGCCAGCTCAGGCCCCAGAGCTTGTCATGCCTATTGTCCACATCTGTGTCCTTGCCTGGCCGGTGCACGACTTCGACAATGAGATCACCGCAGCGGAAGAACATCAGCCGGCCCCAGTCCGGATGCGAACGGTCCAGCGCCATGTCGAGCCCAAGCCGCGCGCCGTAGAGCGCTGCGGCGCATTCGGGCTCGGAAGTCGAGATCACGACATGATCCATCGCGGTAACCGATGCAGCCGTGGTTCGGACCGAGAGCGGGCGTTCCTTCGCCAGTTCAAGGAAAAACAGCCGGACGCCGCGCGTGGCCTCGGTGGCCGCACGGGTTCTCCTCCATGACAGGATGGCGCCTGTTGCCGTATCGCGGCTTTCGGCCTCCGCAACCGGTTCCGGCTTCAGGGCGAGCCGGTCGAGCCGCCGATGCATTTTCGTAATGTCTGCGGTGCGAAAGCAGATGCTCGCGAGCCCCTCGCCTTGTTCCGCAAGCACCGCTCGAATCCGATCAGCGGCCGCGCCATCGCCGCTCGGCGACATCAGCTCGAGCGTCACATTGTCGAGCGTGAACAGCACGCGGTCGGCGCCATCGCTGGCGCTTCGCCACGACGGCGCGCACCCGACCAGCATTTCGTAGGCCATCGTCCCGGCCTCGATATCCCGGAGCAGGACGACGACGTGGTCGAGCCCGGTGATCACGGAAAAAGTCCGCGCGTGGCTTTCGCGGCGCGGACCTTCTCCACCCCGATCGCCATCGCGGCGGTGCGATGGGAAATCCTGTCGGCCATCGCACGCATCGCCATCGCGTCGAAGGCGCGATCGAGAATGAGATATTCGCGCCGCATCACTTCCTCTTCCTCCCAGAACAGCTGCTGCAGGTCCTGCACCCATTCAAAATAGCTGACCACGACGCCGCCGGAATTGCAGAGAATGTCCGGGATCACAAAGATTTCGTCCTGGCGTTTTTCCAGCACCAGGTCAGCGTCCGGCGTCGTCGGTCCGTTGGCGCCTTCCGCCAGCACCCGGCATTTGAGGTTTTCCGCGACGCGGGCGTCGATCACGCGTTCCATCGCGGCGGGCACCAGCACGTCGCACGGCAGCGTGAGGATTTGCGCCGGATCGAACGCAAGCTCATTGGAAAACCCGGCGATGCTGCCGTGCAGGCCCGCGTGCCGCATCAGCAAGGGAATATCGAGGCCGGATTTGTCGTAAAGCGCGCCGGTATGGTCGGACACCGCGATCACCTTCAGCCCGAATTCGTGCAAACCGAAGGCAGCATAGGAGCCGACATTGCCGAACCCCTGAACCACGGCGGTGCCATTGTTCGGATCGATCGAGAGCTGGTTCATCACCCGCTTGGCGAGATGTGCGACGCCGCGCCCGGTGGCTTCGCGCCGGCCCAGGGTGCCGCCCGAGGCCACCGGCTTGCCGGTCACGATCTCGGTGACGGTGCGACCCTGGTACATCGAATAGGTGTCCATGAACCAGGCCATCACCTGCTCGTTGGTGCCCATGTCCGGCGCCAGCACGTCGGTGTGCGGCCCGACGAAGGGGATCATCTCCTGCATATAGCGCCGCGACAGTCCCTCCAGTTCGCGTTTGGAAATCGTCGAAAGATCGACCCGAACGCCACCCTTGGCGCCGCCATAGGGCAAGCCGACCAGCGCGCATTTCCAGCTCATCCAGATCGCCAGCGCCGCCACCTCGCCGATATCGACGCTGGGCGCAAAGCGCGTGCCCCCTTTGGTCGGTCCAAGCGTCAGGTGATGCTGCACCCGATAGCCCTCGAACACCGCAATCGAGCCGTCGTCGCGATGGATCGGACAGGAGACGGTGATCGCCCGTTTCGGCAACAGCAGCCGGTCGCGCTCGTCCATCGGAATCGACAGATGGTTGGCGATGACACCGAACTGGTTCACCGCCATGTCGAACACCGGACCGGAATAGACGGTCATCGTTCCCCTCCCCCTTTTATATATTTATCTCGTTGTCAGGAACTCGGAACAGCGGCAGGCGATCGGATCGGCGCGCCACGCTGGCGATGCCCCGGGACGGTCGTAGTCTCGCCATAGGGTTATCTCAAGCAATTAAGGTGGCGGGTTTGCGAATAATTTTAGCGAATCTCCCCAGTTAACCGGTGCTAGTGTGGGGATGCCGCCGGGACCACCCATCAGCGCATGACGGATCATTTATGCACGCCCTCTTCATCGGACAGACCTATATCGACGTCACCTTCATTACCGACCACATGCCGACCGGCGACGAGAAGCATGTCGCGTCCGCCTATGCGGTTTCGTTCGGCGGCAACGCCGTCACCGCGGCATTCTGCTGCGCCAAGCTCGGCATCGTGCCGGACCTGATCGCCACCGTGGCCAATGACTGGCTCGGGCGGATGTTTCAGGACATGAGCGCGAAGTACGGAATCTCGATCCATCCGCGCAAGGTCCATTCTTCGTCGCTGTCGTTCATTATGCCGAAGGACGGCAAGCGGGCGATCGTGCGCTGCCGCGACGACGAACATATCCACCCCTTCCCGCTGCTCAACCTCGGCAGCTGCCGCGCGCTGCATGTCGACGGTCACCAGCCGGATGCCGCGATCCATTATGCCAGGCTGTGCCGCGAGGCCGGCATCCTGACCTCGCTCGACGGCGGCGGCTTGCGGACCAACACCCATGAACTGCTGGAATTCATCGACGTCGCCATCGTCGCCGAGCGGCTCTGCGAGCAAATGGACCTGACGCCCGAGAAGATGCTGGATTATCTCAGGAGCCGCGGCTGCCGGGTCGGCGGCGTCACCATGGGAGAGCGCGGTCTGCTCTGGTATGACGAGGCCGGCAAAACCCACACGCTTCCCGCGCTTCCGATTCCGCGCGAGCGCGTGCTGGACACCAACGGTGCCGGCGACGTGTTCCACGGCGCTTACGTCTATTCCTATCTCGCCAATCCAGGCAAAAGCTGGCACGACCATTTCGAATTTGCGCGCGCGGCCTCGACCTACAAGATCCAGCGCCTCGGCAACGAGGCCGGATTGCCGGCGCTGCCCGACATCGAGGCGGTCAGGCAAGAGTTCGAAGTCCGGGCGTAATCAGCTCTCCCTAGGGAATAAGGCATGGGCCGCGTTTTCGTTGCCGGCAGCATCAATATGGATGTGGTGGCGATGGCCGACCGGCATCCCAGGATCGGCGAAACCATCGCCGGCAACGCGGTAGGTTACTTTCCCGGCGGCAAGGGCGCGAACCAGGCGGTCGCGGCGGCGAAACTAGGCGCGCCGACGACGCTGATCGGCCGGCTCGGCAACGACGCGTTCGGCGATCAGTTGAAGACGTTCCTCGCCGCGCAGCGCGTAGACCTGACGTTTGTGCGGGAAACAGTCGGTGTGCACACGGGAACGGCGATCATTACCGTCGCGAGCGCCGATAACACCATCGTCGTCGTGCCCGGTGCGAACGCGTCGGTGACGCCGGCAGACGTGGAGGCGCCTGCGCTTGCCAGGGGCGATATCGCGGTCAGCCAGTTCGAGATTCCTTTGCCGGCTGTGAACGCCTTTTTCAAACGAGCCCGCGCGGCTGAAGCGACGACCATCCTCAATCCGGCGCCGGCGATCGAAGTCGGCGCCGAATTGCTCGATCTCGTCGATATTCTCATTCTCAATGAAACCGAACTTGGCCTGCTGGCCAGGACCGAGCTTCGCGACACCGATGATCCCGCGCGGTTGATTGCAGCCGCACGATCATTGCAGACCGGCCCGGTCAAAATCATCTGCGTGACCCTGGGCAAGCGCGGCGCGCTGGCGCTGGTGGACGGCGAAACGCTCGTCATAGCGGGACGTGCGGTGAAGGCCGTCGATACCACCGGCGCCGGCGATTGCTTTGTCGGCGCGGTCGCGGCCCAGCTTGCCGGCGGAAAATCAATTGGCGATGCGCTTGCTTACGGCAACGTTGCCGCATCGATCTGCGTGCAGCGGATGGGCGCTGCACCGTCGATGCCGACGGCGGCGGAGGTGGAGGCTCTCTCCACGGGTCGTCCCGGCGAACGCCGGGACCCATAACCACCGGTGTTTGTAATTAGCAGAAGGCGTCTGCTACCATTGCCTAAACGATAGGACACGGCTTATGGGTCCCGGCGTTCGCCGGGACGACGAAAACATCGGCTTACGCCAGCGCTGCCTTCAGATCGAAGCTCAAATCCGCCGCCTGTTCCGGTTCGATCGAGCGGTTCAGGCCGAGAATTTTCCGTCCGAACACGTGGTCCGAGCCGCGATTGATCGAACTCGACGCCGACGAGTTTTCCGGCCTTGTAGCAAAATGCCGAGAACGATCGCTGCTCACGGTCGCCGCGCACCACCACGCGATCGTAACCGGTGGTGAGGCCCGCGATCTGAAGCTTGTCCTCGCCCTGGTCGCTCCAGAACCACGGCTGGCCGTCATAGGTCCTGGCATCGCCGGTCAGCCGCGCCGCCACGCAGCGCGCGTGATCGGTGGCGTTCTGCACGGATTCCAGCCGCAGCGACCCGCCGAAGCGCGGGCTTGCAAACAGCGCGCAGTCGCCGATCGCCGAAATGTCGGGATCCGACGTCAGCAATTGCTCGTCGACGATGATCCCCGCCGCGACAGGCAGGCCGGCTTCGGAGGCGAGTTCGACGTTGGGCAAGACCCCGACACCGACCACGACGAGGTCGGCCGGTATATGGCGGCCGTCACTCACGCTGACACCGGTCACATGGGTGCCGTCGCTCTCGATACTGGTGGCCTGCACGCCGAGATGAATGCGAATTCCCGCCGCAGTGTGGCGAGCCTGAAAAAATTCCGAGATTTCCGCGGTCACGGCGCGCGCCATGACGCGCGCGCCGAGTTCGACCACGTCCACCTCCAGGCCCTTGGCCCGGGCGGTGGCTGCGAATTCCAGGCCGATGAAACCCGCACCGATGACGACGACGCGCTGGCCTGACGATAGTTGTTGCCGCAAGGCCTCGCTTTCATCCAGCGTCCGCAGATAGCGTACGTCTTCGAGGTTGGCGTTGGGGATGTCGAGCAGCCGATTGCGCGCGCCGGCCGCCAGCACCAAATGCCCATACTCCAGCGATGCGCCGGAGGCGAGCAGCAGTTTGCGCGCGCCGCGATCGATCGAGACCGCGCGATCGGCGATCAGCTCGATGTTCTGCTCGCGGTAGAATTTGTCGGGCCGGAACATCAGGCTGTCAGGCGCGCCGGCGCCTTTCAGATAGGCCTTGGACAGAGGCGGCCGCTGATACGGCAGATGCGCCTCGTCGTTGATCAGGCAAACGCGCTCGCCGTAGCCATGCTGCCGCAGCGATGCCGCGATCTGGAATCCGGCATGGCCGGCGCCGGCGATCAGAACTGTTCCCTGCGCCATGGGTCAGACCGGCACAATGCGCAGCGGCAGGGTGTCGAGCCCGCGCAGCGTGTTGTTCAGCCGCAGCTGCGGCTCGCCCGTCAGTTCGAACGACGCGACGCGTTTCGTTAGTGCGCCGAAGATGGCCTCGCTTTCGAGCCGCGCCACCGCCTGTCCGACACAGCCGTGAATGCCGGTGCCGAACGTCATATGCCCGGTCGCACGGCGCCTGACGTCGAAAACATCGGGCTTGTCCCAGCGGCGCGGGTCGCGGTTGGCGGCCGCAAGAAACAACAGCACCTTCTCGCCGTCGCCCAATCGCACGCCGGCGACGTCGACAGTTTTGGTCGTGGTCCGAAAGAATGTCTGCACCGGCGCCTCAAAGCGCAGCACCTCCTCGAAGGCGCCGCGAATCAAATTCGGGTTTTCACGAAGAATGGACCATTGCTCCGGATGACCGGCAAAGCAATACAGCGCGTTGCCGAGCCCGTAGACCGTGGTATCGATACCGGCCGACAGAAACGAGCGCACCAGCATCCCCGCTTCGGGTTCCGACAACTCGCCGGAATCGACGGCTTCGAAAATCTGCGTTCCCAGTCCGCCCGGCGCCAGCGCGGCGCGGCTGCACTTCGACATGATCCAGTCACGGACGGGACCGGCATTGGCCATCGCACGGTCGAACAGATCGTTGCGGGGGCCGAAGGAGTTGAACACCATGCTGCCATAGGGCAGCAGATTTTCCCGGCCATCCTCGGAAATTCCCACCGCGTCCGGAAATACCTTTAGCGGATAGGCTTCAGCGAGATCGGCAACGCCGTCGAATTCGCGCTGCTCGACCAGCCGCGCGACCAGCAGTTCCGCCTCCCGCTCGAACATGTCCCGCAGGATCCTGATCGCCGCAGGCGAGAGAACTCGCGTCAGCACGGCACGCGTGCGCGTGTGCAGCGGCGGATCGGCTTCCAGGACGATGCTCGGCGGACGCCATGGCGGTTCCTTTCGGAAATCGCTCAAGCCGACGCCGGCCGAAGAGCAATAGGTCTGCCAGTCGGTCAGGGCGTCGCGCACCTCCTGATGCCGGGCCATCGTCCATATCCCGTATTGCTCGAGCCACACCACCGGGCCGGCCTCGCGCAGCGCTTCGTGATGCGGATAGGGATCACGCAGGAATTCATGCGAAAACGGATCGATGGCGGAGACCGGACGGTCGGCTGTCGTATCCATGATGACCATGCGCGCTCCGTTTCCGGCTGTTGCAATGCAGTGATCCGCCTCGCCGCCTGGCCGCATTTTGCAGCCTTCGCCGGGGATTGTCACCTCTTGCCTTCTGTTATTTAAATGCCCCGAGATCTTCCAGCCACGGGGTCCTTCCATGTCGACACCTGCTGTCGCCTCCCTGCCCGACGATCCGGCGCTGCTTGCGATCGACGGGCCGATCGCCACCATCACGCTCAACCGGCCCAGCGCCTTCAACTCGATTGATCTGTCGATTGCGAAAAAGCTGGAACAGCTTGGCGCGGCGGTTGAGGCGTCGGACGATATCCGCGTGCTGGTGATCGAGGGCGCAGGCCGGGCGTTTTCCGCCGGCGGCGACTTGCAAACCATCGGCGCTGCGGCGGCAGCCGATACCATCGCCCTCGTGGTCGGCGAACTGCTGAAACACTACCACGCGTTCATCGAGACGGTGCGGCGGATGCCGAAGATCGTGCTTTCCAGCGTTCACGGCTCCGCGGCCGGCGCGGGTATGGGCCTCGCATTCGTCGCCGACCTCTGCATCGCCGCCGACGATGCCCGCTTCACGCCGGCCTACGCCAAGATCGGCGTGTCGCCGGACGGCGGCAGCACCGTCGGCATGGTCGGCACCGTCGGCGTCCGCCGGAGCCTGCAGATCTTTTTCGGCGAAGACAGCTTTTCCGCGCAGCAGGCCTATGATTGGGGTCTGGTCGCAAAAATAGTTCCGTCGGCAGAACTGAAGGCGGCCACGCGAAAATTCGCAGAAAGGCTGGCGCAGAATCCGCCGGCCGCTATCGCCGGCACCAAAGCACTGGTCTATCAGGCGGCCGTCACCTCGACCCGGCAGCAACTCGACGCCGAAGAAGAGAAAATCATCGACGCCATGCAGATGGATGAATTCCGCGTCGCGGTGAAGAAGTTTATGAGCAAGGGGAAGTAGCGCGAGCATCTCTCAGCTCGTCGTCCCTGCGAACGTGTTTGGTCCCGGGAGATTGGCAAGGGCTTCCAGGGGAGCAAGGTATCCGAGGCATTTGAGGCGGGTTCGATTGTAGTCGGCAACAAAACGGCTGAGGAAGGCGTCGCGAACGGCGTGGCAGGGAAAGGTGCGTCGTGCGCTGCCGCGCTTGGGTTGCCGGCCGATGGCTTCAGCGATGCGGCGGTTGAAGCGTTCGACGAGGCCGTTGGTTTGCGGCCGATACGGTCTGGTCAGGCGGTGATCAATCTTGCGGTTGGTGCAGACGAGATCGAAGGGGTGATTGCCGGAAGGCCGGTCCTGCGGCTTGTTCTTCATATTGACGGCAAAGCGGTCGGTGAACTCGGAACCGTTGTCGGTCAGGATGGTGTGAACGCGGAACGGGAAGTGGGCCAGGAACCGCCTGAGGAAGGCCGCCGCAGTCTCAGCATCGCGCCGTTGATGGATTTCGACATAGACATAGCGCGTGGCGCGATCGATGGCGACGAAGACATAGCTTTTACGCCTCTCCAAGGCAGGCAGATGCTTCAGATCGATATGAATGAAGCCGACAGTCGCCTGTTCAAAGACGCCGACGCCGGGCTTATCAGGCTTCTTGCGCTGGCTGATCCCATCGCGCTGGAGGCAGCGATGGATGGCGCTGCGGGACAGCCTGTCGTTGACGCAACGCCGTATCACCTCGACGATATCGTCCAGCGGCAACCGCAGCGATGTCCGCAGTTCGCAGACCAGCGTCTCTTCCATGGCCTACAGGCTCGTCGTTAATCTCTTCGGCCGGTGCGAATGGTCGTCGACCGCGGTCCGGCCGCGCCAGCGACGGACCGTGGTCTCGCTGACCCCGAGTTCATCTGCCAGTTCCGCCACGGGCTTCTTGCTGCGCTGAATATAGGCTCGGGTCCTTGGGGTGGTGGTCGCATTGGCGTGCAGGGCTAGCTCCATGACCTAAGGCGCTCCTCAATGTGATGGATGCCCCTTTCTACACCGATTCCATCCACCCAATCTCCCGGGACCAAACACGAACGCAGGGACCCATACACCGCGGCTGCAATCGTTGAAACAGCTGCTTGCGACAACCATCTGTGTGAAGTCGCACTGGCAACGCGGTATAGGTCCCTGCGTTCGCAGGGACGACGTCGGCAGGCGTTCGCCAGCTCTCACTCCGGGCAAATGTACCCCGTCCCGGCCGGCGATTTGAAGCAGCCGACCGATTCCGGGATCACATGCTTTGGCAGCCACAGCACCACTTTCGGGAAATAGATTGTGAAGCAGATCGTCACGAGGAACACCACATAAATCGGCAGCGCCGCGCGCAGCGCCTTGCCGAAACTGACGCCGACGAATTTCGAGGCCATCAGCAGCACCAGCCCGTAGGGCGGCGTGATCAGGCCGAACGCCAGGGTGGCGATCAGCACCACGCCCATATGCACGCCGTTGATGTTGCCGGCCTGCGTCAGCGCATTCACCAGCGGCATGAAGATGATGATGGTCGGCACCGGCTCGATGAAATCGCCGACCACGGTGAACAGCAACACCAGCAGCAGCATCATGTAATGCGGGTCGTTGCCGGCGATCGAGGTGATCCAGTCGGCGATCACGATGGCGCCGCGCAGATAGGCCAGCATCCAGCCGAAGGCGTTGGCGGCGCCGATCGTGATCAGCGGCAGCGAGAAGATCAGCCCGGCCAGGCAGAAGTCGTAGGGAATCTTTCGCAAGTGCCCGCGATTGAGCGCGGGGATCACGACCGCGATGATATAGACCACCGCGACGACGCCGGCCTCGGTCGGCGTGAACCAGCCGGTGAGAATGCCGCCGAGCAGGATCACCGGAATCATCAGCGGCAACGCTGCATCTCCGGCCGCGAAGGCGATCTGCCGAAACGGCGCCCGCGGCTTGCGCATGCCGGAGGGGCCGAAGAAATAGCAATAGATCATCAGCCCGAAGCCGATCATGAAGCCGGGCACCACGCCGGCCATGAACAGTCCTGCGATCGAGACATTGCCGACCGCGCCATAGACCACCGCGGTGATGCTCGGCGGCACCAGGGCGGCGATGGTCGAGGCGGATGCAATGATCGCCGCGATGAAGGCGGGCGTGTAGCCCTCCCGCTTCATCGGACCGCCCAGCGCCCGGCTCATGACGGCGACGTCGGCGGTGGTCGAGCCCGACATCTCCGAGAAGAACATGCTGAAGACCACGACGACCTGCGACAGCCCGCCCCTGATGTGCCCGACCAGCGACAGCGACAAGTTCGCGATCCGCACCACGACGTTGGCCGAACTCATGAGTTCGCCGACCAGCAGGAAAAACGGAATCGCCAGCAGAGCCTCGGAATCCACGCCATCGAAAATCTTCTGGACGATCGCCGCCAGCGAAACGTCGGTCAGCAGCGCGCCCACAAACACGCCCGCCATCAGCGAGAACGGTACGGGCACGCCGAGATAGCCGAAGAACAGGAAGCAGAACGACATCAGCGCCAGAATGACCGGTGCGCTCACGGCCGGGCCCTCATCCGGATGCTGGTATCGACCGGCGGGATTGGAAGACCCTCGTCCGGCGATTCGGGATGGTCAAATCCGTTGCGGATGCCGTTGATCAGTTGCTCGATCGTGAACAGCGCGATCAGCACGCCAGCCAGCGGAATCGCGGCATAGAGCGAGGCGATCGGCGTGCCCGACGGCAGCCGGAAACTGCCGAACCCCCGGAGATAGTTGATATAGCCGAACCAGATCAGGCAGAACGCCACGCCGAGAACCACGAGCCGGATGACGATCTCGACGATCAGCCGCGGGGTGCCGTGCAACGCCTCGGAGATCGCGGTCAGGTACAGATGATCGTTGCGCCGGGTGGCAACCGCGGCGCCGATGAAGATCGCGTAGATGAACAGCGTGGAAGTGACTTCCTGCAGCCACAGCCAGGGATGGCCGACGGTGCGCGTGATGATGTCGAACATGACCGACAGCGAGAAGCCGAAACACAACACGCCGCAGATGATCATCAGGACCAGTTCGAGCCAATCCAGCGACCGCCATTTCAGATGATGCTGCCGTTGCAGCACCAGTTTGTCGGCGATGGTCATCGGCAGGCTCTCCGTCGTCCCTGATGGCGTCCCGGTGAACGGCGGGGCCCATAATCCCCGGCGTTCATTGTGTGCAAAAGCTGGTTAACCGATTGCCCCACTGATAAGCCGCGCCGCATGGGTCCCGGCGTTCGCCGGGACGACCCGTGGAGACGTGCCAAGCCACCGCTTCAATTGATCGCCCGGATCAAGGTCTTGATCTTGTCCGCATGCGGACCGAGATCCTTGGCGAGTTTGTCGAGATAGGGATCGGCGATCTTCTGAAAGCTGGCCTTGTCGACATCGGTGACGATCTTGACGCCCATTTTCTCGAGCTTCGCTGCCGCCGAACGCTCGAGGTCGAACGCACGTTTGGGTTCCTGCAGGCTGACGTCCCTCGCCGCGGTCATCACCCACTGCTTCTGCTCGGCGCTGAGGCTCTGCCACAGTTTGTCGCTGATCCACATGATGGCGTTGTTGGCTTCATGCTCGGTCATCGACAAGACCGGTGCGACTTCATAGTGCTTGTTGATGAGGTAGACGTTGACGGCGTTCTCGCCGAAATCCATCACGCCGGTCTGCAGCGAGGTGTAGACGCTGCCGAACGGCATGTGAACGGTCTGCGCCCCATAGGCGGCGAACATGGTGTCCTCGGTCGCGGTGGCCTGGACGCGAACCTTGTATCCCTTGAGATCCTCAACCTTGTGGATCTCCTTCTTGCCGTACATGTGCCGAAAGCCCTGGGTGCCGAGCGCGATCGCATGAATGCCCTGCGCGGTGTCGTCGATCATGTCCCGGATCGCCTCGAACACCTTGGGATCGGCGAGCGCCTTGATGTCATGTTCTTCCGAGCGGAACAAATAGTGCAGCGACATCACCCCGGCCTGCGGCGAGATGGTTGAGGTATTGGCCGAGGAGACGATCGCAAAATCGATATCGCCGGACCTGACCAGCTGCAAAATCTGCGGCTCCTGGCCGAGCTGCGCGCCGGGATACTGGTCGACCAGCATGGTGCCCTTGCTCAATTCCTTGAGCCTGGCGGAAAAGATATCGTAGGCGATGCTGTAGCCGGAATTGAGCTGCTGATCGTGGGCGAAGCGATAATGTTTTGCTTCCTGTGCGCCTGCGCTGCCCGCAAACAGGACCGAGGCCGCCGCGATCAACCCACCCATTATTCTTGCTGATTTATTCACTGTTTCCCCCTGTTTTGATTTTTGTCGATCATCCCATCGGGGTTGTGGGATTGTCAATTGAACATCGGGCCATCGCGTCGTCGGCTGTCTCTCATCGTCCCGGCGAACGCCGGGACCCATAATCCGCGGCGTTAATGGTGACAAAGGTATCGACTCAGTGCCCAAACGACACGGCACGGCGTATGGGTCCCGGCGTTCGCCGGGACGAACTCGTGGATGTGTCTGCAGATCTAATTGATCGCCCGGATCAGGTTCTTGACCTTCTCAGCGTGGGGCCCAAGTTCCCTGGCGAGCTTGTCGAGATAGGGGTCGGCGACGGTCGTGAAACCCGACTTGTCGACGTTGGTCACGACCTTGACGCCGATCGATTTCAGCTTCTCCAACGATTGGTGTTCGAGCTCGATCGCTTTCGCCGGCTGTTTCTGATTGACCTCGTCGGCGGCGGCCTGCACCCAGCCCTGCTGCTCTGGCGTCAGGCTATTCCACAATTTGTCGCTCACCCATACCAGGCTGTTATTGGCCTCGTGTTCGGTCATCGAAAGCACGGGGGCGACTTCGTAGTGCTTGTTGGCGAGATAGACGTTGACGCCGTTTTCCGCGACATCCACCACGCCGGTCTGCAGCGATGTATAGACGCTGCCGAACGGCATGTGCACGATCTGCGCGCCATAGGCCGGAAACATGGTGTCCTCGGTGGGCGTCGCCTGCACCCGCACCTTGAGGCCCTTTATGTCGCCGACGTTTCGGATCTCGCGCTTGGAATACATGTTGCGAAGACCCAGCGTCGATAGCGCGATGACGTGGGCGCCTTGCACCGTGTCGGCGATCATCGCCTTGACCGCCTTGGACACTTCGGGGTCGGCGATGGCCTTGATCAGGTGCGCTTCGGAGCGGAACAGGAAGTGCATCGACATCACGCCGGCCTGCGGCGACAGGGTCGCGGCATTGGCGGAGGATGAAATGCAGAATTCCACGTCGCCCGATTTCACCAGCTGCAGGACTTGCGGCTCCTGGCCGAGCTGCGCGCCCGGGTATTGCTCGATCAGCATGGTGCCCTTGCTCAGCGCCTTGAGCTTGTCGGCGAAGATATCGCCGAGGATTCCATAGCCGGTGGTCTTCGGCTGGTCGTAGGCGAAGCGATAATGTTTGGCCTCTTGCGCGCCGGCCCCTGCGGTCATCATGAATGCGGATGCGATCGCGATCGCAACGAGAATTCTGCTCGAGCTGCCCATCGTCTCCCCCGGATGATTTTGTTTCATCATCCCATCGGGGTTGTCTCGATGTCAATCAAACATCGGGCGTTGAGGGCACAACGCAGGTGCGAGATGGACGCTGGCCGGTTTCGAGAAGTGATCGGCCGCGGAGCGTCCTCCGGCCTCATCCTGAGGAGCGGCCACTTGGCCGCGTCTCGGAGGATGGCCGCGAGTCCCTACGTTGCATCCATCCTTCGAGACGCTCGCTTCGCAAGCTCCTCAGGATGAGGTCCGAATCCTTTCACAGGCTCTGAGGAGACGCGCGAAGACGCGCTCCTCACTATGAGGCTACCGCTCAACTACTTCCCCTTCGCCCGCATGAAATCGAAATCGCAGCCTTCGTCGGCCTGCAGGATGGTCTCGTTGAACAGATGCGCGTAGCCTCGTGCGGCCCATTCCGGCGTCGCCGGCAACTTCA
This sequence comes from uncultured Alphaproteobacteria bacterium, assembly GCA_963761895.1. Lineage (GTDB taxonomy): Bacteria > Pseudomonadota > Alphaproteobacteria > Rhizobiales > Xanthobacteraceae > Bradyrhizobium. The sequence goes on along the minus strand of CAVXIL010000003.1, from coordinate 929,361 downwards.
GCGCCGCGCGGCGCTTTTCCAGTTCGGCGGCATCGACCAACAGGTCGATGCTTCGCTTGGCAACATCGAGCCGGATCATGTCGCCGTCCCTGACCAGCGCCAGCGGACCGCCGACGGCGGATTCCGGAGTGATGTGCAGCACGATGGTGCCGAATGCGGTGCCGCTCATCCGCGCATCCGAAATCCGCACCATGTCCTTGACGCCGCCGCGCGCCAGTTTCCTCGGGATCGGCAGATAGCCAGCCTCCGGCATGCCCGGCGCGCCCTTGGGGCCGGCATTGCGCAGCACCAGCACGTCGTCGGCATTCACTTCGAGCGCGGGATCGTCGATCCGCAGCGTCATGTCTTCGACGGAGTTCGAACACCACGGCGCGGCCGGTATGCTGCAGCAGCTTGGGGCTCGCCGCCGAATGCTTGATCACGGCCCCGCGCGGCGCGAGATTGCCGTGCAGCACCGCCATCGCGCCCTCCGGCTTGATCGGATCGTTGCGCGGGCGGATCGCGTCCTGTCCCGGCACTTCTTCGGCACCGGCGACGACGTCGCGCAACGTCGCGCCGGTGATGGTCCTGGCATCGAGGTCGAGGAGATCGCCGAGCTGCGCCATCAGTTTCGGAACGCCGCCGGCGTGATGGAAATGTTCCATGTAGTGCTCGCCCGACGGTTTCAGGTCGATCAGCACGGGTACTTCGCGGCCCAGCTTGTCGAACGCTTCGAGATCGATGCGATGTTCGGTGCGGTTGGCGATTGCGGTCAGATGAATGAGGCCGTTGGTCGAGCCGCCGATCGCCTGCAGCACTACCTGTGCGTTCCTGAATGCCGCCGGCGTCAGCAATTCGCTCGGTCGCGGGCCCTTCACCACCGCCATCGCGGCGGCGACCCGGCCGCTGGCCTCGGCCGAACGATAGCGCTCGGCGTGCGGCGCGGGGATCGTCGCGCTCATCGGCAGCGACAGGCCGAGCGCCTCGGTGATGCAGGCCATGGTAGAGGCAGTGCCCATCACCATGCAGGTCCCCACTGAAGGTGCGAGCCGGCCGTTGACGGCCTCGATCTCCACCTCGTCGATTTCGCCGGCGCGGTATTTTCCCCACAGCCTTCGGCAATCGGTGCAGGCGCCCAAGACCTCGCCCTTGTGATGCCCGACCACCATCGGCCCCACCGGAATAACCACGGTCGGCAGATCGGCGCTGACCGCGGCCATGATCTGCGCCGGCAGGGTCTTGTCGCAGCCGCCGATCACCACCACCGCGTCCATCGGCTGCGCCCGGATCATCTCCTCGGTGTCCATAGCCATCAGGTTGCGCAGATACATCGAGGTAGGATGCGAAAAGCTCTCAGCGATCGAGATGGTCGGAAACACCATCGGCATCGCGCCCGACAGCATCACGCCGCGCTTCACCGCTTCGATGATCTGAGGCACGTTGCCGTGGCAGGGATTGTAGTCGCTGTAGGTATTGGTGATGCCGACGATGGGGCGGTTCAGCGCGTCGTCGGAATAGCCCATCGCCTTGATGAAGGCCTTGCGCAGAAACAGCGAAAATCCGGCGTCGCCATAACTCGTCAGTCCCTTGCGCAGTCCGTCAGCCATTTCGCGTGTCCTTTAGAATTGATCGTAGAAAGCGCCAGCGCTTAGTTTCACCTCTCCCTTTGGGAGAGGTCGGCGCGAAGCGCCGGGTGAGGGGTTAAGGACCCTCGATAGACCGTAACCCCTCACCCCAGCCCTCTCCCGATGGGAGAGGGAGCGCACCTTTGTTGTGGCAATGCCGAAGCTTCACTTCAAGCGCAGGATCGCACTTTATGCCTATTTCCAGATCCGGCTCTTGTCGCCGTCGAACTCCATGCCGCAGAAGGTGCCGCCCTGGTAGAAATCGCCGACCGGATCGGGCGGCAGCTTGGCCTGCTCGGCAAAAGCGTGCTCGCGAAAATCCTCGGCGCGGCCGGTCGGGCGATAGCCGAGGTCGTAGGCGCGGTGGTTATCCCACCACGAGCGCTCGTTGTACGACGCGCCGTAGAAGATTTCGAAATGGATAGCGGGATGCTCGAGCCCGATCCGGCACAGTTGCACCAGGTCTTCCGGTTTCAGCCAGATCGACAGCCGGCGATGATCCAGCGGCTTGTCGCCGAAATTGCCGATCCGGATGCAGGTAACGGCGAGCCCGTGCTTGTCGGCGTAGAGCGAGCCGACCGCTTCGCCGAACACCTTGCTGACGCCGTAGCGGCTGTCCGGCCGCGCCGTCACGTCGGTTCCGATGCGATGATAGCGCGGGTAGAAACCCACCGCATGGTTGGAGGACGCGAACACGATGCGCTTGACGCCCTGTTTGCGCGCCGCCTCGAACAGATTGTAGCAGCCGATGATGTTGGACTGCAGGATGTTGTCCCAGGGGCCTTCGACCGAAAACCCACCGAAATGCAGGATGCCGTCGACGCCTTCGCAGATCGCCTCGACCTGGGCGAGATCGGACAGTTCCGCCGCCTTGAATTTTTCGTGAGCGCCGAGGTCGGCGGGCGCTTTCAGGTCGCTCAGCAGCAGATCCGGATAGACCGCCGGCAGCAGCTTGCGGAGGCTGGTGCCGATCCCCCCCGATGCGCCGGTCATCAATATGCGTGGCATTTCGTCCCTCAATTCTCATCGCGTTGACGTGAGTATGGCGCGGCGGCAGCGGTGCGGCAAGCGCGCCTCACGTCTCCCGGACGCTGCGCAGCACGAAGTGATGCGCTGCGGAGCCGGGGCCCACACTAATGGGTCCCGGCTCTGCGAAGCGGTGCGGCGCACCGCATCGCGTCCGGGACACGAATGCTTGCCGCCGCGAGACGGCGATGATAGCAGACCAAGACTGGTGAGGAAGCACAACAGCAATGAGAACAACAAATGTCCGATCAATCCCCCCGCGCCGGCTGGCAGCCGGCGACGTATTATCCCGATCCGGCAATCCACGCCCTCGATCCGCGCTTTGAAAAATACTGGCTGAAGCTGTCGGTGGTGGAACGGCTGACCACGGGCCTGCGCTGGGCCGAGGGCCCGGTGTGGTTCGGCGACGGGCGCTACCTGTTGTGCAGCGACATTCCCAACCAGCGCATCCTCAAATGGGAAGAGGAAACCGGCGCGGTCAGCATTTTTCGAAAGCCGTCGAATTTCGCCAACGGCAATACCCGCGACCGCCAGGGTCGCCTGATCACCTGCGAGCATGGCGGCCGCCGCGTCGTCAGAACCGAATATGACGGTTCGATCACGGTGCTGATGGACTCCTTCGACGGCAAGCGGCTGAACTCGCCGAACGACGTCGTGGTGAAATCCGACGGCTCGATCTGGTTCACCGATCCGATCTTCGGCCTGCTCGGCAATTACGAGGGCTACAAGGCCGAACCCGAAATCGACATGAACGTCTATCGGATCGACGGGAAGACCGGAAAAGCCAGCATCGTCGCCGAAGGCATTCTGGGGCCGAACGGCCTTTGCTTCTCGCCGGACGAGAAAATTCTCTACATCATCGAATCCCGGGGCGAACCGACCCGCAAGGTTCTCGCCTACGACGTGTCGCCGGGCGGCGACAAGATTTCCAACAAGCGCCTGTTCGTCGACGCCGGCAAAGGCACGCCCAGACGGCATGCGGGCCGACATTGACGGCAATCTGTGGTGCGGCTGGGGCATGGGCGATCCCGAACTCGATGGCGTCGTTGTCTACGCCCCCGACGGCGTCCTGATCGGCCGCATCGCGCTGCCCGAACGCTGCGCCAACCTCTGCTTCGGCGGCCTGAAACGCAACCGGCTGTTCATGGCAGCGAGCCAGTCGATCTACGCGCTCTATGTAAACACGCAGGGCGCGCTGGGGGGATAGTTTCTCGTCGTCGCGGCGATGTCTTGCTTACCCGCCCCTGGAGGGAAGGGTGAAGATACTTCGACTTACGAACTGCCATCGAACGCAAAAAGCAAAAACGCCGGAGCGGATTAAATCCGCCCCGGCGCTGCAATCATCGCAAACCTTACGCCGCGTTGAAGCCGGCGATCGCCTTGACCTCGAGATATTCTTCCAGGCCGTACTGGCCCCATTCGCGGCCGTTGCCGGACTGCTTGTAGCCGCCGAACGGCGCGGTGCGGTCGTTCGGGACGCCCTGCAGGTTGACGTTGCCGGCGCGCAGCTTGCGGCCGACCTTGCGGGCGGATTCGACGGTGTCGGCGGAGACGTAACCGGCCAGACCATACGGCGTGTCGTTGGCGATCCGCACCGCGTCGGCTTCATCCTTGGCGCCGAGGATCGTCAGCACCGGCCCGAAGATTTCCTCGCGCGCGATCGTCATGTCGTTGGTGACGTCCGCGAAAATGGTCGGACGCACGTAGAAGCCCTTGTTGACGCCTTCCGGCAGGCCGGGACCGCCGGCCACCAGGGTTGCACCTTCCTCGATGCCCTTCTGGATCAGAGTCTGGATCTTGTCCCACTGGATGCGCGACACCACCGGACCGATGGTGGTGCCCTCGGCGCGGGGATCGCCGGCCTTGGTCTTGTCGGCGACGCCCTTGGCGATGGCGGCGACTTCCTTCATCTTCGACAGCGGCACGATCATCCGCGACGGCGCATTGCACGACTGCCCAGAGTTGTTGAACATGTGCATCACGCCGCCGGTGACGGCCTTGGTGAGGTCGGCGCCATCCAGAATGACGTTCGGCGACTTGCCGCCTAGTTCCTGGCTGACGCGCTTGACGGTCGGGGCGGCGCGCTTGGCGACGTCGACGCCGGCGCGGGTCGAGCCGGTGAACGAGATCATGTCGATGTCCGGATGCTCGCTCATGGCGGCGCCGACTTCAGGACCGAGGCCGTTGATCAGGTTGAACACGCCCTTGGGCACGCCGGCTTCATGCAGGATTTCTGCGAAGATCAACGCCGACGACGGCGTGAATTCGCTCGGCTTCAGGATCATGGTGCAGCCGGCGGCGAGCGCCGGCGCGACCTTGCAGGCGATCTGGTTCAGCGGCCAGTTCCACGGCGTGATCATGCCGATGACGCCGACGGGTTCGCGCACCACCATGGCGGAGCCGACCGGCTCCTCGAAATGATAGTTTTTCAGGACCTCCATCGTGGAAGCGAGGTGGCCGAGGCCGGCGCCGGCCTGCAGCTTCTCCGCCATCGGTAGCGGCGCGCCCATCTCGTCGGAGACGGCGGCGCCGATATCCTTCATGCGGGTCTTGTAGACCTCGATGATCCTGCCGAGCAGCGCCACGCGCTCCTCGCGGCTGGTCTGCGAAAACGTCTCGAAGGCGCGCTTGGCGGCAGCCACCGCCTTGTCGACGTCGGCTTTGGAGCCGAGCGCAACCTCATACATCGCCTCTTCGGTCGCGGGGTTGACGACGGGCGTGGATTTCTTGACGACCGGATCGACCCAGGCGCCGTCGATGTAGAATTGCATGCGGTTGACCATCGTAAACCTCTTGATTTCGGGGCTATTGGAGGGGAACGGAACGTTCGGCGCGCATCCTTGCACGAATGTCCGGAAAAATGAACCCGCCATATACGGTGCGCTGCACTGCAGCGGATGATGGATATAAGGTCGGCGATGGGGAGGAAGCAAGGTTGCGATTGTCATTTACGCCTGCGCTGAAGAAACTAAACCGCCATCTTGCGATGCCGCACCGGGGCGCCGGCGGTCAGGCTTTCGGCGGCGTCGATGATGGCGTTGGCGTCGATGCCGTGGTGGCGGTAGAGATCGCCGATCGAGCCGGTCTGGCCGAAATGTTCGACGCCGAGCGCCTCGACCCGGTGGCCGCGCACGCTGCCGAGCCAGCCCAGCGTGGCCGGATGACCGTCGATCACGGTGACGATGCCGCAGTCGCGCGGCAGCGGCGCCAGCAGTTTTTCGATGTGGCTGAGATGCGCCACGCCGCGGCGGTCGCGGCGCAGTTTTCGCGCCCCCGTCCACCCCCCATGCAGCCGGTCCGCCGAGGTGATCGCGAGCAGGCCGACATCCCGGCGGCTTTCGCCGATCAGTCCGATCGCCTCGATCGCCTCCGGCGCCACCGCGCCGGTATAGGCGATCACGGCTTCGCAATTCTCGCCGGGCTTGCGCAGCCAATAGGCGCCGTCGGTGATGCCCCGCTGCAGGTCCGGCGTCATGATCCGCTGCGGCTGCTCGACGGTGCGCGTCGACAAGTCGCAAGTAGACCGAGCCCCCCTCGCCGGCCTCGCGCTGCATGTGCCGAAAACCCCAGCCCATGATGACGGCGAGTTCATCGACAAAGGCCGGCTCGAACGAGACCAGCCCGTCCTGCGCCATACCGATCAGGGGTGTCGCGATCGACTGATGCGCGCCGCCTTCCGGCGAAAGCGTAATGCCCGACGGCGTCGCCGCCACCATGAAGCGCGCGTCCTGGTAGCAGGCGTAGTTCAACGCATCGAGCCCGCGCTCGATGAAGGGATCGTAGAGGGTGGCGATCGGCAGCAGCCGTTCGCCGTTGATCGCATGCGATAGACCCAGCGCCGACATCAGGACGAACAGGTTCATCTCGGCGATGCCGAGTTCGATGTGCTGTCCCTTGGGCGAAAAATCCCAATTGAAGGTCGAGGGGATCTTCTCGCTTCGGAACAAATCGGCTTTCTCGGCGCGCGCGAACAGCCCGCGTCGGTTGACCCAGGCGCCGAGATTGGTCGACACCGTGACATCGGGCGAAGCCGTGACGATGCGCGACGCTAGTTCGGTATCGCCGCGCGCGAGTTCATTGAGCACCAGCCCAAACCCTTGCTGGGTCGACATCTGCGGCGACGGCTTGAACGAAAGCTGCTCGCGGCACGTCGATGACCGGCGCGGTCAGCCGGCGCCGGCCGTCGCGGTTGAACGGCAAGTTCGCGAGAAACGCCTCCAGCGCCGCGGGTTGCTGCGACAGTCCTTCGAACTTTTCCCACTCATGCCCCGGCCGGATGTTTTGCGCGACGCGCCATTTCTCCATCTGGGTGACCGTCATCAACCCCGCATGGTTGTCCTTGTGGCCCTGGAACGGCAGGCCGATGCCCTTGATGGTATAGGCGATGAAGCAGACGGGCCGATCATGATCGATCGACTCGAACGCCTCGATCATGCTGGCCATGTCGTGTCCGCCCAGATTGGACATCAGTTCCAGCAACTCGTCGTCGCTGCGCTTGTCGATCAGTTGCGACACCGCCCCCTGATCGCCGATCTCGTCGCGCAAATGCCTGCGGAACGCCGCCCCGCCCTGAAAACACAGCGCCGCATACATCTGGTTCGGACAGGCATCGATCCAGCGTTTGAGCGCCTCGCCGCCCGGCTCAGCGAAGGCGGACCGCATCAGCCGGCCGTATTTCACGATCACCACGTCCCAGCCGAAATTGCGGAACATGGATTCGAATTTCTCCCACAGCCCTTCGCGCACCACGGCATCGAGGCTCTGCCGGTTGTAGTCGACCACCCACCAGGTGTTGCGCAGGCCGTGCTTCCAGCCCTCCAGCAACGCCTCGAAGATGTTGCCCTCGTCCATCTCGGCGTCGCCGACCAGCGCGATCATCCGCCCCTCCGGGCGGTCCTTCATCCAGCCATGCGCCTTGACGTAGTCCTGCACCAGCGAGGAAAACAAAGTCTGCGCGACGCCAAGGCCGACCGATCCGGTGGAGAAATCGACGTCGTCAGTGTCCTTGGTGCGCGACGGATAGGACTGCGCGCCCTTGAAACCGCGAAAGTTTTCCAGCTTGTCGCGGGTCTGGCGACCGAACAGATACTGGATGGCGTGAAACACCGGGCTCGCATGCGGCTTCACCGCGACCCGATCCTCGGGCCGCAACACCCCGAAATACAGCGCCGACATGATGGTGGCGAGCGAGGCCGAGGAGGCCTGATGGCCGCCGACCTTCAGCCCGTCGGCATTGGGCCTGATGTGGTTGGCATGGTGGATAGTCCACGACGACAGCCACAGGACTTTGCGGGCCAGCGCGGACAACGTTTCAAGGCGTGCGGGCTCGATCGGCATGGCGGTACTCCACAACACAATGATGATCGGGCGATGTTAGCGCGCCGCGTTTCGCGAAAAATCTCAAATTCTCGCGACATAACCGCGCAAATTGGGATAAATTACCAATCCGAAGCCCTTCAGCCAGAGTTTATCCCAATGCCCACGCTTGATGCCATTGACCGCAAAATCCTCAGCCTGCTGCAAGCCGACAGCCGCACCACCATGCAGGAGCTCGCCGACAAGGTCGGCCTGTCGGTCTCGCCCTGCCATCGCCGGGTCAAGCTATTGGAAGAGCGCGGCGTGATCACGCGCTATATCGCGACCGTCGACCAGAAATCGCTGGGGCTGCATGTCAGCGTGTTCATCTCGATCAAGCTCGCCCGGCAGAAGGAGGAAGACCTCAACCGGTTTGCCAAAGCGATCTCGAAATGGGACGAGGTGCTGGAGTGCTACCTGATGACGGGCAACCGCGATTATCTGCTGCGCGTCGTCGCCGCCGATCTCTCATCCTACGAAGCATTCCTGAAAAACAAGCTCACGCGCCTCGACGGCATTTCCTCGATCGAGTCAAGCTTTGCGCTCAGCCAGGTGAAATATTCGATCGCGCTGCCGGTGTGAACCGACGCGGCGCCGGAGTCCAGATTGTTGGGCGCGCAACCAACCGCAGCGGTTCAGAGAGCGGCTCACGCGCTGGGCGCCGGCTCGACCTGCAGCGCCAACAGCTGCGAGCGCCTGATATGCTCGCGATGCGCGGTGTAAAGACCGCTCGCGACGATGATCGCGGCCCCGCTCACGGTCCAGACATCGGGCACTTCGCCGAAGATCAGGAAGCCGAGCATCGAGACCCACAACAGTTGCGTATAGGAAAACGGCGCCAGCACAGAAGCATCCGCATAGCGAAACGCCAGCACGACGATCCACTGTCCCGCGGTCGACGCGACGCCGATCAGAATTCCAAAGAGAACATCGTGCCAGCTCGGCGCGACCCAGACCAGCGGCACCAGTGCCGACAGGATGCACAGGCCTGCGACCGACGACCAGGTCATGGTGGTCACGGTGCGTTCCCGGCCGCTCATCATGCGCGTCATGATCAAGGTGCAGGCCCAGGCGAATGCCGACACGATCGGGAAAAACGCGGCCGGATGAAACGCGCTGGAGCCCGGCCGCAAGATGATCAGCACGCCGATCAAACCGACAGCGGTCGCCACCCAGCGGCGCAAACCGACGTTCTCGCCGAGAAGGAAAATTGACAGTGCGGTAACGAACAACGGCGAGACGAAACTGGTGGCGGACGCCTCGGCGATGGGTAGAAACCGCAAACCGGAGATGAAAAGCAGCGAAGACGCGAGCAAGGCCATGGCGCGCATCAGCTGCAGGCCGGGGCGCCGCGAGCGCAAGGCATACAGCGGCGTGCCCGGCAGCATGGCGGGCACCATGATCAGCACAAATACCAGAAACCTGATCCAGGCGATCTCGATCGACGGCAATGTCGACGACAGATATTTCGAGGTAGCATCGGATGTTCCGAGAAACACCGTCGACAAAAGAATGAGCGCGATGCCGCGGAACGGCCGGTCGGCGCGCGCGGGTGCGGTGCGTGCGACTGATTTTTTCTCAGGCAGGGGCAATGGGGCACTGTCCGGCCCGGCTGCGGCGGATGGCGGGGTCACGGTCAAACCCGGGGTGCAAAATCTAAAATATCGAATCGGCGGGTGCCTAAAAAACGATAGTTGCGTCGCATCGGCAACGCCCGAAAACAGGCAGCGGATATGCGTGATTGCGTGCGGCGGCTTGCCGCGCCCGCAACCTCACAACATCGGCAGGCTTCGCGGTCTTGCGCCGCGCGGGAAGGCCTTGTCGAGCGCCGCAATGTCGTCACTGCCAAGCGAAATCTCGCCGGCGGCCGCATTGTCGGCGGCGTGCTGCTGACTCGAGGCTTTCGGAATCGCAAACACCGACGGACGGCGCGTCAGGAAAGCCAGCGCGACCTGGCGCGGCGATGCGCCATGGGACTTGGCGATGGCCTGCAGCACTTCGCCGGACCTGCTGCGCGGTTGCGGGAAATCATTGTGGCCGAACGGCGAATAGGCAACCACCGCCGTGCCGTGCGCCTCGCACCACGGAATCACCGCGTGCTCGATCGCGCGCTCCTTTAGATGATAGAGCACCTGGTTGCAGGCGATCTTGCCCTCGCCGGCGACATCAAGCATCTCGTCGAGATCGTCGGCATCGAAATTGCTGACACCCCAAGAGCGGATTTTCCCGGCGTCGACCAGTTCTTCGAAGGCAGCGACCGTTTCCGACAGCGGATAGGATCCGCGCCAGTGCAGGAGATAGCAATCGAGCAGGTCGGTTTTCAGCCGCTGCAATGAACGTTCGCACGCCGTGACGGTGCCGCGCCGCGAGGCGTTGCTCGGCAGGACCTTCGAGACCAGAAAGATCTCGTCGCGCCGCCCGGCGATCGCCTCGGCGACCACCAGTTCGGCATCGCCGTACATTTCGGCGGTGTCGATGTGGGTCATGCCGAGATCGATGCCGCGCTGCAAGGCGGCGACCGCGGCCTTGCGGTCGCCACGGTCGATGTACCAAGTGCCCTGGCCGATCACCGGGACTTGGTGACCGGTGTTGCCGAGTTTTTGCTGCTTCAAGATCGCCTCACAGAAACTGGATTGCTTCGTCGCTCAGGCTCCTCGCAATAACGAATTAAAGAACACTGATATCCGCCACCATCACGGTGCCGGTCACCGACTCCGTAATATAGAGACGATCGCGTTTCTCGCCACCGAAGGCGACATTGGTGCAGCTCGGCCCAGTGCAGGATTTGATGCGCGCGATCAACTCGCCGTTGGGCGCAAACACAAAGACGTGGCCGAGCGAGGCATGCGCCACGAACAGGCGGCCAGCCTTGTCCATGGTGAGACCATCGGGGCCGCTGGTGCCGAACAACGAACAGAAGCGGCCGACTTTTGCCACGCTGCCGTCCTTCATCAGCGGCATGCGCCAGACCGCGTTGTCGCGGGTCATCGCCACGAACAATACTTTCTCGGTGGGATCGAGCACCAGCCCGTTCGGGCTGACACCCCTGTCGATCAGGCAGTCGAGCCGGCCGGCCGCCGAAAGCCGATAGACCCGCCCGGAGGGATCGTGCAGGCCGGTCTGTCCCTGGTCGGTGAAATAGATATCGCCGCTCGCGGCGATATGCAGGTCGTTGCAGCCCTTGAAGGATTCGGAATTGCGCGCTGTCAGCAGCGGCAGCATCCGCCCCGCCTTCGCGTCGAGCTCCATGATGCCGTGCATATAGTCGGCGACAAAAATACGTCCGTCTCGGTGAACCTTGAGGCCGTTGGGCCAACCGTCATATTCCAGGACAAGCGACCATTGCCCGTCAGGCGCGATCCTGAAGATGCGTCCGAACGGGATATCGACGATATAGAGATGGCTGTCCGCGTCGAACGACGGTCCCTCGATGAAACAGTCGGTCGGCTGACCCGGCCGGTTGGCGTCGGCCCAGTCAGTGCGCACGTCCTTGCGCCTGAAGTGATCGGGCATCGCCGAAAATACTTTCGTGCCGATCAGCCGCGGCGGGTCGTCCAGATACATCATCGCGTCGGTTCATCCGTGAAAGATCCGCCGCACCATAAATGAGCACATCCGCCCCGTCGATATGACGTCTGCGCCGGACCGCTCGGCGCGCTGTCATTGGCTGTAGTCAGTTCGCAGCGCGGGCCAATTGACGTTGTTCGGTGCCGGCGACGTTTCTCTGCGCGATCAGCCGTTTCAGTTCCGGAATGCAGGAGCCGCAATTGGTGCCGGCTTTCAGCCGCGCACCGATTTCACCGGCCGAGCGGGCCCCCGCCGCGATGGCGTCGCAAATCGTGGCGCGGCCGACCCCGAAACAGGCGCAGACAATGGGTCCGGCGCTGGCAACGCCGTCAACGGATTTGCCCGACAGCAGCATCCGGCGCTGATCGTCACTGAGCGCATCGGCGGCGAACAGGTTCTTCACCACACCCCAGTCGCCTGCGTCCCGCGCCGGACCGACGAACAGGCAGGTTTCGATGCGCTGATCCGAAAACGACGCCGCGCGGTAAATGCCGGCGCCAAAATCCAGGTATTCGGCGAGATCGCCGCCGGCGACGGAGCGCAGCCACGATTGCCATCCGGCCAGATCGGCATTGTCGGCGAGCAGATAGCCGTAACCGCCGGTGACGGCGACGCGCGCCCACCAGACGTGATCAGGCAATTCCAGTTGCACCCGGGACAGCGCAAAACCGCGAAACACGTATTCATAGGGCGCGATCGATGCCGGCGTTGCCTTGTTCTCGGGCTGGCCGGAGTAGGGATCGGTGAACGGCGCCACCAGCGCGCCGACGCGCGCGGCGGACGCCGTCGCTTCGCTCCAGTGGATCGGCGCGAATAGCATGCCACGCTGCTGGCGCTCGCTGACCGCGACCCTCAGCGTGCATTGACCGTAGTCGGTGACGACGCGCGCGAAACCGCCTTCAGTCACGCCGAACCGCGTGGCATCGTCGGGATGAATCTCGACGAACGGTTCCGGCAGATGCTGGCCCAATCGCGGGCTGATGCCGCTGCGGGTCATGGTGTGCCATTGGTCGCGGATGCGGCCGGTATTCAGCCGTAGCGGCCGCCCGGCCGACGTCTCGGATCGCAGCGCCGGAGTTTCCGGCCCGATGAAACGCGCTCTGCGGTCGTTTGAAAAAAATCCGCCGTCGGCGAAAAACCGCTGCTGCGGCTCGACATCGCCCAGCCGTATCGGCCACAACACCGGCGCCATCGCATCGAATGCTTCATCCGATAACGACGCCAACGCGCCGATATCGAAATCGCGGTTGCCGTTGTTCTCGAACGCCGACAGCGCGGCATGTTCGCGGAACACCTCCGCCGCCGATTTGAAATCAAACGCCGCGCCGAAGCCGAGCCGCTTGGCCACTTCGCTGACGATCCACCAGTCCGGTTTGGCCTCCCCCGGCGGGTCAAGGAACGCGTGCTGCCGCGAGATCCGCCGTTCCGAATTGGTCACCGTTCCGGATTTCTCGCCCCAGGCCTGCGCCGGCAGCAACACATGCGCGCCCGCGTTGACGGTGTCGTTGGAGCGGACATTCTCCGAGATCACGAACAGCTCGAGTTTCCTGAGCGCGGCGCGCGCGGCGTCGGCGTCCGGCAACGATACCGCCGGGTTGGTGCCGATCACCCACAGGGCCTTGATCTCGCCGCGCCCGATCGCCTCGAACATCTGGACCGCCTTCAGTCCCTCATGGGTCGCGATCCGCGGCGCCTTCCAGAACCGGCGCACCCGGTCGATGTCGGGCGGCGTGAACGCCATGTGGGCTGCGAGCTGGTTGGCGAGGCCGCCGACCTCGCGCCCGCCCATCGCATTGGGTTGTCCGGTCAGCGAGAATGGCGACGCCCCCGGTTTTCCGATTCGCCCGGTGGCGAGGTGGCAATTGATGATGGCATTGACCTTGTCGGTGCCCTGCGCCGATTGGTTGACGCCCTGCGAATACAGCGTCACCACGCGCGGCGTATTCGCAAACATCTGGAAGAAGGCCGCGACGTCCGGCTCGGAGAGCCCGGTCGCCAGCGCGGTAGCGGCAACGCTGCCGGCGATGTTCCGCGCCCGCGCCAGCGCGTCGTCGAAACCGCTGGTGTGACGTTCGACATAGCTGGAATCGAGCGCGCCGCTGTCGGCGAGCTGCACCAACAGCCCGCAGAACAGCGCGGTGTCGGTGCCGGGCTTCAATCCCAGGAACAGGTCGGCATCCCCAGCGGTATCGGTCCGGCGCGGATCGATCACCACGATGCGCGCGCCTCGCGTCTGCTTGTTGGCGAGCATACGCTGGAACAGGACCGGATGACACCAGGCCGCATTGGAGCCGACCAGCACCAACAGGTCGGCCTCGTCGAGATCCTCATAGCACCCGGGCACGGTGTCGGCGCCGAAGGCGCGGCGGTGGCCGGCGACCGACGAGGCCATGCACAGCCGCGAATTGGTGTCGACATTGGCGCTGCCGATGAATCCCTTCATCAGCTTGTTGGCGACGTAATAGTCCTCGGTCAGCAATTGCCCGGAGAGATAGAACGCGACCGCGCCCGGGCCGTCGCGCGCGATGATGTGGGCAAACCGGTGCGCGACATGGTCGAGCGCATCGGTCCAGGCCACCTGCTCCATGGTGCCCTTGCTGCAGCGGATCATCGGATACAGCAGCCGGTTCTCAAGCCCAACGGTTTCGCCGAGCGCCGAGCCTTTCGAGCACAGCCGTCCGAAATTGGCGGGGTGCCCGGGATCGCCGGATATCGCGGCACCACCGTTGCCGTCGGGCGTCGCCAACACGCCGCAGCCGACGCCGCAATAGGGACAGGTGGTGCGCGTGGCGCGCAGGGCGGGATCGACGGCGGTCATTCAAACCATCCGGTCATCGGTTCACGCCGCCTCCGATCGAACCGCGAGCACGCGGCCGAACATCATCTCGCTGCGAATTCTTGCGATCGGCTGCCGGTTGCGGATCAGTTCGAGATACCAGAGCGCGTCCCCGACATCGCCGACCAGCACCGCACCGGTGAGCCGGCCATCCGATATCACGAGCTTCTTGTAGATGCCGCGCCTGACATCATTGAGCAGGATGGTTTCGCTACCCTCGGCGCCCATGAAATCGCCTGCGGAAAACACGCTGGCGCCGGAGACTTTCAGGTTGGTCGCAACGACGCTGCCGCCATAGGTCGCGGCTCCGTCAGCCAGATGCCGCGCCAGCACCCGCGCCTGCTCGTAGGCCGGTTCGACCAGACCGTAACAGATGCCGCGGTGCTCGGCGCATTCGCCGAGCGCGTAGATCTCCGGCGCGCCGGATTGCAGACAATCGTCAACCACGATGCCGCGGTTGACGGGAATGCCGGCCTCCTTCGCCAGCGCGATATTGGGGCGGATGCCGGCTGCGAATATCACCGCGTCGGTGTCGATCCGCCGTCCGTCGGTCATTTCGACGCCCCTGACGTGGGTCTCACCGTGGATTCGCGCGGTATTGGCATCGAGCCAGATCCTGACGCCCTTGCGTTCGACCAGGGATTTCAACAACTCCGCCGCCGGCCGATCGAGTTGACGCTCCATCAGCCGGTCCATCAGATGCAGCAGCGTCACCGATGCGCCGGCCTTGGCGAGACCGTAGGCGGCTTCCAGCCCGAGCAATCCGCCGCCGACCACGACGACGCGCTTTTTCTGCGCCGCGAGCGACAAGAGCAGATCGACATCCCGGCTGTCGCGAAAGGTATGCACGCCGGCGAGATCGGCGCCGGGTACGTTGAGCCGAAGCGGCGTCGAGCCGGTGGCGAGCACCAGCCTGGAAAACGCGATGCTTTCCTCGTTGGCGATCTTGAGTTCGCGGCGGCCGATATCGATTTCGGTGGCGGCGCAGCCATATTTCAAGGTAACGCCGCGGTCGCGCCACCATGCCGCGGGCTTGAGCTCGATATCATGCGAGGCGGTCTCGCCCGCCAGCACCGACGACAGCAGCACACGATTATAGGCAAGCCGCGGCTCGTCGCCGATGACGGCGATGGCGTAGCGCCCCAGCGCGACTTTCGCCAGTTCATCGACCAGACGCGCGGCGGCCATTCCGTTGCCGACGACAACCAGCGGTTCGCTCACCTTCTGTGTCCCTTACTCTGCGGCCTGAGGGCGGCCATAGGCTTCGGAAATCATGAAGCCGGACAGCGTGCCGTAAGCCGCCGTCCATGCGCCAGCGACTTCCGATGTCCAGGCATCGCCAAGTCCCTTTTCCAGGGTCCAGAGCAATGCGGCTCCGGCCACGGGATAGTGCTCCGGTTTCGTACCGTAGCTGACGTGGCGCGTCGCCAGCGCGCTCGCGGCCGGCAGGATGGATTCAAGATTGCCGAGCCCGCTGACCACAGTGGCCAGCATCGCCATCAGTTTCTTGCGCTGCTCGGTCATGTCAGTTGGAAACATCGCCCTTACCGATGGCGCGATCTCGAACAGACGATCGTAGAACAGCACCGCCGCGGTTTCCGAAATCGGCGCGACCTTGGCGAAGCTTTCTTGCACGAGTTTGACTTGGTCAGGTGTCATGGTGCTCTCCGTTTACTTCCGTCATGCGCGGGCTTGACCCGCATCCATCCTAAAAGGTCTCGCGCATTCGATGGATTGCCGGGTTAAGCCCGGCGATGACGAGTGCGCGGAGCGCTTCATACCCGCGCTTCGGCGAGGCTGGTCGCGCCCGAGGCCATCGGACTGCGGCGCAAATAGTGCCACCAGGTGAGCGCCAGGCAGACCGCGTAGAACGCCAGATAGATTTCCAGCGCCAGCTGCGGACCACCGGTGATGGCGATCGACTTGCCGAAGCCGCTCGGGATCAAATAGCCGCCGCAGGCGCCGACCGCGCCGATGAAACCGAGCGCGGCGCCGCTCTCGATGCTGGCGGCCTTCAAAGCGATTGCCCGGCCGGCTTCGCCCTTGCCCCTGGCCTTTGCCAGATTCTCCTCGCGGAAAATCGACGGGATCATCCGGTAGGTCGAGCCGTTGCCGATTCCCGTCGTGACGAAGAGGATCAGGAACATCACCAGGAAGCCGGTGAAGTCCTTGACGCCGACGAAGTACAGCACGCCGATCGTCGCCGCGCCCATCGCGATGAAATTCCAGAACGTCACGATCGCACCGCCGACCTTGTCGGCAAGCAGGCCGCCGAGCGGACGCGACAGTGAGCCCACCAGCGGTCCGAGGAACGCGATGGCGATGGTAACCGCCGGGAATTGCGTCTTGATCAGCAGCGGAAACGCGGCCGAGTAGCCGATGAAGGAACCGAACGTTCCGACATAGATGAAGGCCATGATCCAGGTGTGCTTGCGCCCGACGATGGCGAGCTGGTCCTTGAACGAGGACTTGGCCGACGTGAGGTTGTTCATGAAGAAAATCGCGCCGAAGATCGCGACGCATAACGGCAATACCCACATCAGTCCGGCGTTCTGGAGATAGACGCCCCCAACCGGTGTCGCCTGGTAGAGATTGAGAAGGCCGACCCCCATCAGGATGGGCGTGAGCAGCTGGACGCTGCTGACGCCGATATTGCCGCCGGCCGCGTTCAGGCCGAGCGCCCAGCCCTTCATGCGGTCGGGATAGAAGAAGGAGATATTGGCCATGCTCGAGGCGAAGTTGCCGCCCCCGAGACCCGCTGTGGAAGCCACCAGCAGCATCAGCCAGAACGGCGTACTCGGCTCGCTGACGAAATAGGCAAGGCCGAAGGTCGGGATGAAAAGCACGGAGGCGCTGAAGATGGTCCAGTTGCGTCCGCCGAAAGTCGTTACCGCAAAGGTGTAGGGAAATCGCATCAGCGAGCCGATCAGCCCGGGGATGGCCACCAGCTGAAACAACTGGTCGGTGGTGTAGTGGAAACCTGCCTGCGGCAGTTTGGTCGCAACGATGCTCCAAATTAGCCAGACGGAAAATCCGATATGCTCCGCGACGATCGACCAGATCAGATTGCGCCGGGCGATGACTTTGCCCGTCGCGTTCCAGAACGTCTCATCTTCTGGCTTCCATTCCGAAATCCAGGTCGGGTTCTGCTGGCTCATTTAAAGATTTCCTTTTCTGAACGGGCGTTGCCGCTGTCATCGGGGAGATCGCGCTCGAAGGCATGGATGCGCGCTCCGGGGAGGCCCCGGTCTGGCGGTGTCACAAATCGAATGATTGGTTTCGATGGACGGCATCAATGGCGTCTATGCAAAGCTATTCAAGCTTTGTGCCAAGCCGCTGCGATACGAAAAATGATGATGTTATAATAGGTTATCGGCTCGAGCTGATGTCCTCGGCGGATGGCGATACGCACTGAAAATTTGCGATTCGCTCATTTGTTGTGCGCCGCACAACAAATGAGCAAGTCAGGCGAACCGGATTTTCAGGCGTCCTCGCTCACCGCCATCATCGGCTTCGGCGCGGTTCCCTGGCCCGGCTTCATCCTAAAATTGTAGGTCATCAAATGCCACGGCGCAGCGGCTGGTTTGCCGTCGGGCATGACGGCATCGCTGCGTTTCTCGATCTTCGAAATCAGGTCGTCCTTGACGCCGAAGACGACGTCGGAATCGAGATACTTGTCGCCCTCGATGAAGACGTGGGTGACCAGCGGCTCATAGCCGGGGGCATCGACGAGAAAATGCACGTGGGCCGGGCGCATCGGATGACGCCGCGTCTGCAGGATCATCTCGCCGACCGGGCCGTCGGTCGGGATCGGATAACTGCACGGCAGGATGGTGCGAAAGAAAAACCGGCCGTCGGCGTCGGTGACGAACCGCGCCCGCGACGACGGACCGTGCGTCTCATAGTCCGGCCTTTGCGAATTGTAATAGCCGTCGTCGTCGGCGTGCCAGACATCCACCGGAACGCCGGCCAGCGGTTTGCCCCCGAGATCGGTGACGCGGCTCTGCACGAACATCCGTTCTCCCGCCAGGTCAGGCGAAATATCCGCGCCGTGCGGCATCGGCTTGTGTTCGCCGACATAGAACGGGCCGAGCACCGTGGTCTCGGTAGCGCCCTCGCGCTCGCGATGGTTCACGGCGTCGACCAGCATGGATACCCCGAGCACGTCCGACAGCAGGATGAACTCCTGCCGGCTCGCGGTACATTTCTGTCCGGTGCGGGTCAGGAAGTCGATCGCGTAGCCCCATTCGTCGAAGGTGAGATCGGTCTTGCGGACATAGTCGTGCAGCGACTTCACCAATTCTTCCATCAGGAACTTGACCCGCGGGTCCGGGGTCTCCTCGAAGCTGCCGATCACGGCGGAGGTCAGTTCGGTGTCGTTGAATTGGGGCATGGTTGTTATCCCTGCGGGTTACGCGATTGTGAGCGCCAGCCTACACCACCGACCCGGCAAGGGTAAGCGCGTGGTGATTGGAACATGGCATACTTTTCGGCTATCAACGCGTAGCCCGAAAGCTCCGGAGATAGATCCCGATGTTAGCCCCGACCCCCGCCTCCCCCGAATCCGCCGGGATGTCCAAAGCCGCCTTCGACCGCATCGAGGCGCATCTGAAGCGCCGCTACATCGAGGCCGGCCGCTTTCCGGGGACGCAGCTTTTGGTCTATCGGCGCGGCAAGATCGTGCACAGCGCGGTGCAGGGTTTTGCCGACGTCGAGCGCAAGGCGCCTGTCAAAGACGACACTATTTTTCGCATCTACTCGATGACCAAGCCGATCACCAGCGTGGCCTTCATGATGCTGGTCGAGGAAGGCCTCGTGGCGCTGGACGAGCCGGTCCACAAATACATCCCGGAATGGAAGAACCTCGGGGTTTTCCAGGCCGGCACGGCGCCGGCGTTTCTGACCCGGCCGCCGTCGCGGCCGATGCTGATCGTCGATCTGCTGCGGCATACCTCCGGCCTGACCTATGGTTTCCAGCAGCGCTCCAACGTCGATGCCGCCTACCGCGAAATGAAAATCGGCGAGGTGGTGAAGGCGGGAACGCTGCAATCGATGATCGACGAGCTTGCCAAAATCCCGCTGGAATTTTCGCCCGGCGAGGCCTGGAATTATTCCGTCTCCACCGACGTGATCGGCTATCTCATCGGCAAGATCAGCGGCAAGCCGTTCGAGCAGTTTTTGAAGGAACGCATCCTCGATCCGCTTGACATGAAAGATACCGATTTCTTCGTGCCGCCCGGCAAGGTCGATCGCTTCGCGGCCTGTTACTCGGCCGACCCGCAGGGCGGCATGACGTTCCATGCGGCCGACCGCAAGGGCGGCCTGACGCTGCAGGATGACCCGACCACGAGCCCGTTCCTGGCGGCGCCGTCGTTCATTTCCGGCGGCGGCGGCCTGTGTTCGACCGCGGCCGATTACCTCACCTTCTGCCGCGCACTGCTTAATGGCGGCGAACTCGGCGGCGTCAGGCTGATCGGTCCGAAGACGCTGGCGCTGATGACGTCCAATCATCTGCCCGGCGGGCGGGACCTTCCGGAAATGTCGCGATCGCTGTTCTCCGAGGCGACCTACAACGGCATCGGCTTCGGTCTCGGCTTCTCCGTCACGATGAATCCCGCACAGACATTGATTCCGGGCAGCGCCGGCGAATATGCCTGGGGCGGTGCTGCCACGACATCGTTCTGGATCGATCCCGCGGAAGAGCTGATCGCCATTTTCATGACCCAGGTGCTGCCGTCGAGCGCCTATCCCCTGCGGCGCGAGTTGCGCACCATGGTTTATGCGGGGATTACCGACAGCAATCTTTAGGGAACCGCGCGTTTCTGCACTGCACGGGCGGCACGACTGGAACCGGCTTGCGGGTCCAAATCGGCTGGCAAATTCCCTTGGTCAGATTCCCTGGCGCGAATTGCTTGGCGCATGTCGGGCGCTTCTCCTATGCTCGCCGCGATATGGCGTCAACTTCGCCAAATGCATCGAGCGGGAACTGAGTGCCGAAACCCTCACTGCCAGTGCGTCTTGCTCTTCTCGTCGCAGGAACCACGCTGCCGCTGATTATTTTTGCCACCGTCATCGTCTTCAACCACTACGAACAGGAGCGCAAGGACGCTTCACAGCGCGTTCTCGAGACCGCGCGCAGCATTCGCCTGGTGCTCGACGCCGAGATGCAGCGCATGACGGGCGGGCTCCAGGTCCTGTCACTGACCAACGCGCTGCGGAGCGGCGACTTCGACGATTTTCGCCGCATGGCGTCGGGCTTTCTCGACCAATATGGCCGGGATGGCGTGGTGCTGGTGGCGGATCGCGACGGCCGCCAATTGTTTTCCTCGGCCACGCCGGACACCGCCAGTCTGCCGCTGCGCAACAACCGCGAAATCGTCGAGAAGGTGTTCGCGGCCAAAAGCCCGCAATACTCCAATCTGTTTGTCGGCGCGGCAAAGAAGCAACTGATCGTGACCGTCGAGGTGCCGGTGCTGCGCGGCGGCGAGGTGCTTTACGACATCTCCTTCAGCCCCCCGCTCGAGATTTTCCAGGCCATCATCGACAAGCAGCGCCCGAGCCAGGACTGGACGATCTCGATCTTCGACGGCAACGGCATCAGTTTCGCGCGCGCTCCGAATCCGCAGGACACCATCGGCAAGCGAGCATCGCCCACGCTGTATGCCGAGATGTTCCGCAAGCCCGAAGCGACCCTGCAGACGGTATCGCTCGAAGGCGTGCCGCTGATCACGACGTTCGCACGGTCCACGCTCACCGGCTGGACCGTGGCCGCCGGCATCGCGGAAGGCTCGCTGGTAGGTCCCTTGTGGCGCAACCTCGCCATCACCAGCGTCATCGGAGGCATCCTGCTGCTGACCGGGCTTGCCTTCGCGGTGCGGATGGCCACCACGATCGCCCGCGGCGAGACGCTGCATAACCTTCTGATCGAGGAGCTCAATCACCGCGTCAAGAACACGCTGGCCATCCTGCAGGCCATCGCGGTGCAGACTTTCCGGAGCGCGAGCAAGACCGAACGCGAGAAGTTCGAGGGCCGGCTCGGCGCGCTGGCGGAGGCGCACAATCTGCTGAGCCAGGAGAAGTGGCAGGGCTCCGAACTGCATGAGGTGGTCAACCGTGTCCTGCAGCCTTACCTGCTCAACACCCCGGAGCGGGTGCGGATGTTCGGGCCGCAGGTGCCGCTGTCGCCGCGGCTTGCGGTCGTGCTGTCGATGATCGTGCACGAGATCGCGACCAACGCGGCGAAGTATGGGGCGCTGTCGAACGACACCGGCACCGTGGCGCTGGACTGGGAAATCATCGCCGATAACGCCGGGCCAAAACTGCGGAT
This sequence comes from uncultured Alphaproteobacteria bacterium, assembly GCA_963761895.1. Lineage (GTDB taxonomy): Bacteria > Pseudomonadota > Alphaproteobacteria > Rhizobiales > Xanthobacteraceae > Bradyrhizobium. Next base: position 907,646 of record CAVXIL010000003.1, on the reverse strand, counting down.
GATCTGGGCCGAGGCCGGCGGCCCTCACGTCACAGCCCCGGTACAGCGCGGGTTTGGATCGCGGCTGATCGAACGCAGCGCCCGCGATCAGCTCGGCGGCGAGGCCACAGTCGATTTTCTGCCCCGCGGCGTGGTCTACACGGTGGCTTGTTCGCTCCAGGACGAGGGATAAATTCTAGCCAAAATTCTGCAGACTTGGAAACGTCTCCAGCAACCAGATGCTGACGGATGATACGGCGCCGGTCAGAAAGCCGATGCCGGTGATGATCATCAGCACGCCCATTGCCCGCTCGACATTGGCGAGATGCCGCTTCATCCGCGAGAACAGCGACGAGAACTGTTCGACCATCAGAGCCGCGACCAGAAACGGTATCCCGAGCCCCGCGGAATAGACCGCGAGCAGTCCTGCGCCCTTCGTCACCGTCGCCTCGGCGGCGGCGACCGACAGGATTGCTGCCAGGATCGGGCCGATGCAGGGGGTCCAGCCGAACGCGAACGCCAGGCCCATCACATAGGCGCCCCACAAGCCCACCGGCTTTGGAATCGGCAACCGGCCTTCGCGCATCAGCAAGCCGATCCGTGTCAGCCCGAGGAAGTGCAGGCCCATCACGATGATGACGATGCCGGCGACAACAGAGAGCTGCGCCGACCAGGCGCGGATCAGGCCTCCGATCAGGGAAGCGCTGGCGCCGAGCGCCACGAACACGGTGGAAAAGCCGAGCACGAACATCACGGCCGATATCATCACCGCGCGCCTCGAGGACGATACCGTCTCATCATTGGCGACATGCTCGATGGTCGCGCCGGTCAGGTAAATCAGATACGGCGGCACCAAGGGCAGCACGCATGGCGACAGAAAGCTGACGAGGCCGGCAATCAGCGCCGCCGGGATCGAGACATCGTGAATCATGCAGTCATCGCCATCGCATGGGGCTCGCGGGCCCGGGCGAGCCCGAGTTCGGGAAAGCGCCGGGTTTGATCCGGCCTCATGTAACGGATGCACGGGAATGCGCAATGACCGCCGGACCCGCCGCCGTCGGGAGCGCGGCCAGCCGCGCATCCCCGGGGCGCGTTCTCGGCGACGGCGGGGGGATTTTCTCGATCAACAATCCGGCATCGGCGGCGGCCCGGGGCCGGAACCGCCGCCGCGCCGCGGGCTCGCGACCTGCGTTGCTACTTGACCAGCTTCAGCAGCGGAGGCCGGCGCGGATCTTGCCGCGATTGCGGTTCTTGCGAGCTTTGCGGCGTCGCGTCGTCGTCCGCCAACATCTCATCACACAACGCCTTCAATTCCGAATCGCCAATGCGATTGATTTTCATCCGAAGCCCGAGAACGGCCACGGACAACAATTGCGCGCTCTCCCGGTTACCGCTGTCGATGAGAACCGTCCGGCACTGCTCGAGGGTTGCGAGAACCGTCTGCAATCGCTGTTCTGGGCTAGCCACCAGCGTTTTTTCCGTTACCGAGCTTGCGAGGCAAAGTGGAGGCGATCCAGTCCGTCGTTTCATATACCTCTCCATAAAGTCCGCATATTTTCGAAACGGCGCGATGGACTTCGTCGGCCGGGATGTCGTCGAGGGCGTGACTGGCTGAGGCGTCGCACAGATAGGCGACCTTGTGGTCGCGGTGGAACGCATCGATCAGCGTGGACAGGCAGGCCGATTCGCCGGCAAATCCGGCAAGCACGATGCCGCCCCGGCTTTGGTTCACCAGCGCGGTGAAGGGCTCGCACGAGTAGCACGATGGGCTGGAGCGTTCGAATACCATTTCATTGCGAAACGGTTCAAAACCATCGATCCAGCGGACGAACGGCGTTGCGCGGTTGAAAAAGGCCGACTCATTAAGCATGCGAATGAACGCCACTGGCAAACCGATCTGGCGTGAATGATCCAGTACCTTTCGGCAATTGTCCAGCGCGCGATCGATTTCGGAAATCGCGAGCAGGCGCGGCTTCGCCAAATATTCCTGCTGCATGTCCACAAACACGACGATCGGAACGCTTGATGAATTAGCGAATGTCCTGAGGCTGACAACTGAAGGCACGCGGTTTTCCTTTTAGCGGGGGACGGGCCGGCGGCCGTATCCCCCTGATTCCCGGCGTACCGGCCTCGACGCTAAGCATAATCATTAAAATCCATGGAGATGAAACCGCCATGGTTGTGGCCTGCGCGATATTCTGCCAAGCTTAGCGTGTTGAAGGGGCTGTGTATGCGGCTTGCGCTGGAAAGGGGCGTTCCTCAGGAGGAACGCGGTAAGGCTGCTCTCGGCAGTCTCACGGATTGGGACGCGGCGAGGGTTTTTCTGGAAGTGGTCCGTTGCGGCAGCTTCCGGTCCGCGGCCGAGCGGCTCGACCTGTCGATCAACGTCGTGCGCAGGCGAATCGATGATTTTGAGCGGCAAATCGGCGCCACGCTGTTCACGCGCGATGCCCATGGCACCCGCCTGACCGACGAAGGCACGCTGGTTGTTTCGGCGGTCGAGCGGATGGAAGCCGCTTCATTCGACCTGCTGCGCGCCGGCAATTCCGTCGCCAACACGCTTTCGGGCGAGGTCCGGGTGGCCGTTACCGAGGGTTTGGGGACTTTCTGGCTGGCGCCCCGCCTCGTCGAATTCCAGCAATCGTTCCCGAATATTCTCGTCGATCTCCACTGTGCGATGCGCTCCGCCGACGTATCGCGGCATGAGGCCGACGTTGCGATCCATCTGACCCGGCCGGCCACGCTCGACGTCAAACTGGTCCGGCTCGGCCGAATGCATTTGATGTTGTTTGCCAGCGAGAAATACATCGAGATTTACGGCGCTCCCAAAACCCTCGAGGAATTGGTCAAGCACCGGCTCGTGATGCAGATCACCGACCAGGCCGCCGCCAAGGAGGCGTTCGAAAGCTGGTTTCCCGGCTACTCCCAGCGCGACTTGCTGGTGATGAAGACGAATGTGAGCAGCGCCAACTACTGGGCCATCGCCAACGGTGCCGGAATTGGCGTATTACCGACCTACGCCTGCCCGCTTGGCGGGAAAATAATACCTCTTGAGATTGAATTACGCCGGCCATTCGATATTTGGCTGTCCTATCATCCCGGTAGCAGCCGCATCCCCAGGGTGCGGCACATGATCGACTGGCTGTTAGAAGCGTTCAATGCCGCAAAATTCCCGTGGTTTAAGGACGAATTCGTCCATCCAAGCGAGTTCAAAGCAGTATATAAGGGTGAATCCCTGACCCATCTGTTTATGGGTTTTTCGACGGAAGGACGGTAAAACCAGAATGAACAAATCAGCAGCGAAGAAAATGAAGCAACGAAGTGCCGGGAAACCCGACATTGAATTGGGCAAGCGGATTCGACTGCGGCGTGTTGAGCAGAAAATCTCGCAAGCGGAGCTCGGCGACAAACTCGGCGTCAGCTTTCAGCAAGTGCAAAAATACGAGAAAGGCGTCAACCGCGTCGGCGCGGCCCGTCTTCAGCAAATCGCCACCGCGCTCGACGTGCCCGTCACCTTCTTCTACGACGGCGACGGCAAGGCGCGGGAGGTCGAGAGCCTGCTGTTTCTCGACAGCGCGTTCAGCCTGAGATTGCTGCGGGCCTACAGCAAAATCAAGGATCAGACTGTACAACGTCAGCTGGTGTCCTTGATGGAATCGATCGCCGCCAACGAAGCCTAGGCGCCGATTGAACCGCGAACGCGATCGATCAGCGCAAGCGGATCGGCCGGCAGGCCGTCACTGCGCCAGGCTACATGTTGGTCCGGCCGCGACAATACCAGCCCGCTGCCATAGAAAGTGGCGGCACTTGGCCGTTCAATATCCAGAACCTTCAACGGTACACCCCGGTTACGAGCCGCTGTCTCAAACGCAGCGACGTTCACGGCTGCGTCGAATCTCAGCAGCGTGAATTCCGGCCCCATGGCATCATAGAGCGAGCTACCGTCTTCGCACCACAGATGCGGAGTGCGGCAGCCCGGAACGGTCGACGGCGTATATTCATCCATCGTATAGGCCGGATGCTCCGACCCGTCATAGGCGATGATCGGCGAGCGATCGTAGTAGGTGCCGAAATTGAGACCGGCGCAGGCATATTGCTGGACGTTGATCTCGTAGGTGAGACGCCCGATCTCCTGCCGCGCAACATCGCCCTGCGGCCCCGCATCCTCGATTTCATCGGGTATCGCGCCGCGCCGGCGAATTTCAGCCTCGGCGTGCGACATCGCAAACCGCGACACCTGGCTGGTGATCGGCCAGCGCTCCGCCTCATAGGCGTCGAGGATGGCCGACGGCGCCCAGCCATTGAGATGAGCGGCCAGCAGCCAGGACAGATTCATGGCGTCCGCGATTCCGGCGTTCATGCCGTAACCGGCATAGGGCACCCAGATATGCGCCGCATCGCCGGCGATGAACGCGCAGCGGTCGCGAAACCGGTTCGCGATCAGCCGGCGTCCGTACCAATCCTCTTTGGAGATGATGTCGTATTTGAACGCCGTTTCCACGCCGAGGATGGTGCGAATGCAGGCGTCGCGATCCACTGAATCGAAATCGGGCTCGCCGGGTCTCAGGTAGTTATGCACCAGCCATCGCTCGCGGCCATCGATCGCGTACACCATGCCGGCGCGGCGGGGATTGATGACGCCGGTGCCCCAGGCGCGCGCGCAAGTCTGGCGATCGATCAGGTCGGGCGCCCGGATATAGGTCGACTGCACGCGCTGCACGATGGCATCGCCGGCCAGTTCGGCGCCGATGGCCTTGCGGACGACCGAGCGCGCGCCGTCGCAGCCGACGAGATAGCGGGCGCTCAAACGCCTGACCGTTCCGGTGTCGAGATCGCGCAGGCCGACATCGGCGTAGCTATCTCCCACCACCACGTCTTCGACCGAGGTCCGGTTGACGATGCGAATGCGGGCTTGTGCGGCGGCATGCTCGAACAGGATCGGTTCGAGAAAGATCTGGTTGATGCGATGCGGCGGCTCCGGCGTCGGCCAGTTGCAGTCCGGCCCCTCCTTGGCCGCGAAGCGATCGCGGCGGCAGGGGATCGGAATCCGGGTCAGCTCCTGCCCCGTAAACGTCGTGCGGTAGCTGATGTCATGTGGATAATCCGCGGGCAACCCGGCGTTGCGCACCTTGCCGGCCACGCCGAGCCGCCGGAAGATTTCCATGGTGCGGGCGGCGACGTGGTTGCATTTCGGCTCCGGGGGCGCGGCGCGGGCGCGCGTCTCCACCACCGTGACGTCGATACCGCGCCACGCCAGGTCGATCGCGAGCGTGAGCCCGACCGGTCCCGCGCCCACGATCAACACAGCAGATTCAGCTACTTCAGACATCGATCGCGCTTGGTGCGGGAAGCTCTGCCGGGGACATGCTTTTGGTCATTCCAGTTCGGCGCCCGAATTCCTGACAATCGCCGCCCAGCGATCGACCTCGGTCTTCACATAAGCCGCAAAACTGTCCGGCGTCGACCCGCTCAGGGGCTCCAGCCCAATCGCCGTGAGCTTGTCGCGCGCAGCCGGATCGGCCACCAGCTTTCCGATCTGCGCGGCCAATTGATCGACGATCGGCCGCGGCATGCCGGATGGCGCGACCACGCCCTGCCACGCCACGAGTTCGAAGCCGGGAAGCCCTGATTCGGCAAGTGTCGGAATCTCGGGGGCCGCGGCGACCCGCTTGGGCGTGGTCACGCCAAGCACCCTCACCTTGCCCGCGCGGATCTGCGGCAGCGCCGGTTGGAGATCGACCACCATGAAGGGAATATGTCCCGCGATCACATCGAGCATCGCCGGCACGCTGCCACGGTAGGCAACGTGACGGATATCGATTCCGGCGGCGGCCTTGAGCATTTCGGCGCCGAGATGCTGCGGACTGCCATTGCCGGCGGAGCCATAGACCAGCCCCGGCCTGGTTTTGGCGTAGGCGATGAATTCGGACAGCGTCTTTGCCGGTATCGTCGGATTGACGATCAGCGCGAACGGCACGCCGGCGACCAGCGCGATCGGCGTAAAATCCCTGACCGGGTCGTAGGGCAATTTCCGGTAAAGCGTCTTGTTGATGGCCAGCGTTGTCGAGGTCGCCATCAGCAGCGTATAGCCGTCGGGCTCGGCCCTTGCCACCAGTTCGGCGCCGAGCGTCGTGCCGGCTCCCGGCTTGTTCTCGACGACGACGGTCGCGCCCAGCCCGGTCGTGAGCTGATCGGCGACCAGACGGCCGAGGAAGTCGGTAGTGCCACCGGCCGGATAGGGCACGATCATCTTGACGGTTCGGCTGGGATAGGCCGCCTCGGCAAGGGCACGCGGCCCCGACAGCAAGGCCAGCCCGCCGCCAAATCCGCAAATCGCCTCGCGGCGGGTCAACAGCATGGGTCCTCCCAAGGGCAGTTATTTTTGAGTCGGCGCCTGCCCTCGCGAACCACATGGGCCGCGGTTGCGACATATCAAAGGCGGCGAAAGCCGATCCTGGCTGCGGCAGTGCAACAGCCGCCATAACAGCTTAATCAGAACGCAACGCTCATCGAGTAAATTTACGAAAACGAGAATTGCGGATCGGGTCCGGTCCCGTTGGTTTGGCTGCAGCAGCCGAATTTATTGATCCACGTCAGCGCCGTCTCGGCCGCGTTTCCAGGGGGCATTACCCATGCGAAGAATGACAATCATTGCCATCGCCACGATGCTCGCGACCGCACCGGCGTTGGCCGAGAGTACTAATATGGCTGGCTCCGGCCCGGTCCCGGTCCCGGCCAAGCCGGTCACGGCCGCACCGGCCGGCGCCGCCAATTCCGCGGCGCACGCGGCCCCGATCAAGCCGGCCGCTGCATCGACCCCCGAATTGCGCTCGGCGGCAGCGCTGGCGCTATCGCATGAGCCGACCTTCGACGAAGGCACCGCGCAGCGGATCAAGGAGGCGGCGCTGAGTTACTCGGATCTCGCGGTACGCGGCGGATGGCCGACGATTCCGGCCGACGCCAAATTCGCGGTTGGCATGCAGGGACCCTACGACGATGTGCTGCGCACGCGTCTTCTGATCAGCGGCGATCTGGCCTCCGACAAGGCGTCCGGACCGTATGACGCCGTCGTCGCCGAAGGCGTGATGCGTTTCCAGGCCCGCCATGGCCTCGCGCCGACCGGCATCGTGACGCCCCGCACCCTGGCCGCGCTCAACGTTCCCGTGCAGAAGCGGATCAAGCAGCTCGAGGCCTCGCTCGAGCGCCTCGACAACATGAATTTCGCATTCGGACAACGCTACGTGGTCGTGAACCTGCCCGCCGCCTTCGCCGAGGCCGTCGAGAACGATCATGTGGTGCGGCGTTATCGCGTGATCGTCGGCAAGACCGAGAAACCGTCGCCGACGCTGACCGCCGAAATCACCAGCGTCAATCTCAATCCGACCTGGACCGTGCCGTCATCGATCGCGAAGACCGAAATCTCGGCGCATATGCGCAAGGACCCCGGCTATCTCGCCCGCATGCACATGGACGTGCTCGACGCGCACGACGCGCCGATCGACCCGCGATCGGTGGATTGGTCCGGCGTCCGCACGCCGAACTTCACGGTGCGCCAGCAGTCCGGGACCTGGAATGCGCTGGGCGCCGTCAAAATCGACATGCCGAACCCGTATTCGGTCTACATGCACGACACCAACCAGCGCAATCTGTTCAGCGATGACTACCGTTTCGACTCGCACGGCTGTTCGCGGGTCGACAACGTGCGCGATCTTGCCGCCTGGCTGCTGCAGGAGGAGATGCCGAAATGGAATCGGGCCGCCATCGACGCGGCCATCGCCACCGGCCAGCGCGAGGACATCGCTCTACCCAGGAAAGTGCCGGTGGCCTGGATCTACCTCACGGCCTGGATGACAAAGGACCAGAACATTCAGTTCCGCAACGACATCTACGACCAGGACGAGCCGCTTCTGGAGGCCACCGCCGAAGAAGCCGCGTTCTTCAGCCAAGCCGCCAATCATCCGTTGACGGCGCATCTCGCGCAATAAGCATCGGGGAATGACGAAACCTTGTTGTCGTTGGTCCCTTCGGCACTTAAGCTGAATGGACTGGGGCGAGAGGTTCGCATGACGGACCGCCGATCGTCGATGAAAATACTGGCCGGTGCCGCGCTCCTCGGCATCGCACGCCGGGCGGGCGCACAAAAAGCGAAATCATTCACCATCGCCTACCTCGCTTTGCTTCCGGGCGAGGATCGCAACTTCGTGCCGAATTTTTTGCGCCGTCTCGATCAGCTTGGTTACGTCGACGGACAGAACCTGCACTTCGTCTATCGCTCCGCGGAAGGCCGGCCGGAACTCCTGCCCGGCCTTGCGTCCGACCTCGTCGGGATGAAGCCCGATGTGCTTGTCACCGGATTTGGCACGGTGGCCGCCAAGGCGGGCAAGGCCGCCGGAGACGGCACCCCGGTTGTATTCATGGCTGTCGGCGATCCCGTCGGCGCCGGGGTCGTTGCAAGTCTCGCCCGGCCCGGCGGCAACGTCACGGGATTGTCGGACCTGGCCGCCGGCTTGCAGGGCAACCGGCTTCAGCTGTTGTGCGAAATCGTTCCTGCCGCCTCGCTGTTTGCCGCGGTCTTGAATCCGGGCACGCCGTATGCGGCCCTTGCCTACAAGGAGCTCGAGGCCGCAGCGCAGGTCGCGAAGGTCAAGCTCCGGGCCTTCGAGGTGCGCTCGCCCGAGGAGATCACACCGCAGCTCGAGGCCAGCAAGGCCACAGGAGCCGGCGGCCTGGTGATCTTCGAGGACCCGCTCACCTTCAGTCAGCGGACCGAGATTGCCGCGGTCGCCTCCCGCTTGCGTTTGCCCGCTGTCTATGGATACCGGGAGTTCGCGAAGGCAGGCGGCCTGATGTCCTACGGCACCGACCATGGCGCGCAATGGCGGCGCGGCGCGGAAATTGTCGACCTCATCCTCAAAGGCGCGAAGCCGGCCGACATCCCGGTCGAGCAACCGACCACGTTCGAGTTCGTCATCAATCTCGGGACGGCCAGGGCCTCGAACTTCACGTTGCCGCCAACGATCATGATCCGCGCCGACGACGTCATCGAATGAGCATCGCTACTTTCGAAATTGGCACTTTTGAGACATGCCGACTGCATCGAGCAATGCCCGGGTTTGAGGTGCCGGCGAAACTTCCGCTCTTTGCCGCGTCCAGTCTCTATCGCTCGTTTCCGGTGAATCCGAGCAGCGCTTTGCGAACTCGCATCGTCAAACTGCCCCACTCGCGGGTCTCGTGCTGCCGAAACAACCGCGCGCTTGGGTACCAGGGGCTGTCATCCCGGTCGAGCAGCCAGCGCCAATCCGGCGCATGCGTCAATAAAATCCAGACCGGCTTGCCCAATGCGCCCGCAAGATGTGCCACGCTGGTGTCAACGGATATGACGAGATCGAGCTGCGATATCAGCGCCGCCGTATCGGAAAAATCTCCGAGTTCTTGACCGAACTGGAGCATGTCGCAACTCGCCAGCATCTCCGCGTCACCGGCGCGAACCTCCTTTTGCAGGCTCACAAAGGTGGCGTCGATGTCCAAAAGCGGCAGGAGATCGCACAGCCTCATCGACCGCTCTCCATCCCTGACATGTTTCGCATTGCCCGCCCAGGCAAGCCCGATCCTCGGGGAGCGTTTGGTCCCAAGCAGCGCGCCCCAATATTCCAGGGCTTGCGCTGGCACGTGCAGATACGGAGCACTTGAGGGAATCGTCTCCAGCCGGGTCTTGAATGCCAGCGGCAGGCTGGGGAGCGGGCATTGGAAATCGAAGTCCGGCAGAGCATTGCCCTTGGCGATAACCTGCGTCGTGCCGGCAAGACCAGCGATAAGCTCGCAGAGCGGTTCTTCAACTTCCATCATGACGCGCACGTCGCGTGTCGCGACCAGCGGTACGTAACGGCAGAACTGAATGGTATCGCCAAATCCCTGTTCGCTGTGGAACAGGATCGTCTTGCCGGCGATACCGTCCTCCCCAAGCCAGAGCGGCTGCGGAAAGTCCCGCGCCGTGATTCTCGCGGATGGAGCCTTGCGGCGCCACTCGTATTCGACCCATCCACGCTCCAAGTCGCCGGTAACGAGGCTCGACAGGCCCTTGAAAAAATGCGCGTCGGCATAGTCCGGACGCAACGCAATCGCTCGATCGTAACTCGCCCGCGCCTCATCGAACCGCTTCAGGTCATGCAGCGTAACGCCGCGATTAGTCAGCGCCTCGGCCCAATCCGGCCGCGAGGCAAGTGCAAAATCATAGCTCGCCAGTGCTTCCTCTGGCCGTCGGAGTTTATGCAAGGTGACGCCGCGGTTATTGAGCACGGCGGCATCGCCTGGCCGCACGACAATTGCGTGTTCGTGATCCACCAGCGCCTCGTCATATCGCGCGAGGTCATGCAAGACGACGCCGCGATTGGTAAATGCCTCGACATTATCCGGCTCCAGGGCAAGCGCACGCTCGAAGCTCCTCAGAGCCTCGTCGAATCGCCCCTGCTCATGCAGCGTGGCGCCACGATTGACGAGAGCCTGGACATGATCCGGATGTAGGGCGATGGCGCGGTCGCAGCTCATCAATGCTTCATCGAGCCGCTTTTGATCGTGCAGCACGGCGCCGCGGCCGACGAGCGCCTCGGGATAATTCGGACGCAAGGCCAACGCACCATCGTAACTCGCCAGCGCTTCATCCAGCCGCCGGAGTTTGTGCAGAATAGCGCCGCGGTTGTAGAGCGCTTCGACGTGATTCGGCTGCAGATTGAGCGCACCGTCATAGCTGGCTAGCGCTTCTTCATGGCGTCTCAGTTTTTCCAGTGCGTTTCCGCGATTACTGAGCGCGTCGGCATTTTCCGGCCGTAGCGAGATGGCGCGATCGTAGTTTGCGAGCGCATCGCCGAATCGCTTTAACTCATATTGGGCGATGCCGCGATTAACCAGCGCCTCGACGAAATCAGGGCGCAGCGTGAGCGCGGCGTCGTAACTTGTCAGCGCGTCGCAATGCCGCCCCATCGCCTGCAGGGTTACGCCACGATTGTTGAGCGCCTCAGGATAGTCCGGGCGCAAGGCGAGCACACCGTCATAGCCGGCCAGCGCCTCGTCGTGGCGGCCGATCGCCTGCAGGACGCCTGCATGATTGTTGAGAATTTCGACATGGTCCGGCTGAAGGACCAGCGCACGTTCATAGCTTTCCAGGGCCTCGTTGTACCGCTTCATCTGTTTCAGCACCGAGCCGCGATTGCTGAGCGCCTGGATGAAGTCCGGCCGCAGCGACAGCGCGCGATCGTAGCAGGCAATCGCCGCGTCGTTCCTCCCCCGCGACGTATGGATGACGGCCAGCAGATTCAGGGTGACGGCGGAGTCAGGGTCGGCCGACAATATTTTGAGACACATTTGCTCGGCCTCGGCGAGCTTTCCTGCATAGTACGATTTCAAGGCGATATCGAAGACCTCTGATATCGTCAGTGAGACGGTCGTCATTCCCTGCGCCTTCAGTTGAGCCGGGACGGCTTCGGAACCGGGCCCCAGCCTCCGTCGCGGCGATGGCTTGGTCGCGGATGGCCACCGCGAATGTTCGCAAAGCCGAACGATGCTGCTTTATCTGACTCGCCCGGATTCTGGCCAGTGCTGATCGAGCGACTTCCGATTCTGGCACACAGGAGCCTGGATAGCCGCGCGCCAAGGCCGTCGACGAGAACAGCGGTCGAAACCATCAGTGAGGCATCGTCGGCAGGGATGCTCGAATGCGCTGCGAGAAATCCGGCGCGTTATCGGCCGCCTGTGCGGCCTCGTCAATCAGCGAACGACGCCGCAGTTCCTCAAACGGCAGCGTGGTGTCGATCCGGCCCGAATAATCGAGGTAGCCATCGATCAGACCGTTGAGCAGATGCCGGACGTCGAGGCGGCCGACCCGGCCCGTGGCATTGGCGTATCGCACGATGTTGATGGTGCAGCTGTTGGTCAATAGGTGATAGAACTCCGGCCGATCGGCGAGTTCGTTGATCCGCGCCAGGTAAACCAGGAGCAGTCGGCGGGCATCGTCGGGTGAGGTGTTGAGACGATAGAGGTATACCGCCTCGTGCCGATAGTTGGCACGTACGCCTACGAGGTCACGCTCGTCACCCACCACATAGATCAACTCGAATTGCTTGAAGAGGGAGGCTATCGGCGCAAAGCTCTCGCCGACCTCCGGCCGCGTTTCGATGGAAATGCTCAGCGGCGGCGCGTTGTCGAAGATGAAACTCAGGAACGTGTGTCCGACCGGACCCGCCATAAAGTATGACACGTAGAAATCGAGGGCCGTCAAGTGCGACAGCAGCACCTCGCGCTCCTCGTAGCGCACCGTGAAATCGTCCCGGGTTCGGTAATCGAAATTGCGAACACCGGTGAGGCGCACGCGGTCGCCGTCGATGAACGCCCGCGGCATCAATGCGACTTCCGGCCGCCACGGACGATCGTGCGAGGGACGGATGGTGATCCACCAAGCGGCCACACCGAGAAATAGCGCGATCACGATCACGGACATGTGCCGTTGACGTGAAAGCCAGAGAGCCCAGACCGCGAACGCCGCGAAGACGCCCGCCAACCCCAGACGCAGCCCTGCTGACGGCAAATTCGAATAGTAGATGGCAAGGGTGGTCCACGTGATTAGCGCGGCCCAGCACAGAAACCGGATCGTTGCGATCAGCCACCCGAAAGATCTGGACAGGAACCCGCGAAGTAAACTCAACGGCTGCTCCGCCTCGCTTCTTGTTGCGACCTCACCTACTCAGTGTGTTCTTGTAGATTCTGCCATCCTTCATGATGACGACAAAACTCTTGTCGGGATTTGCGACGAGGTTGATGTCATCGAGGGGATTGCCATCGACCAGCAGCAGATCTGCAAGCGCGCCGGCTTCCACGACGCCGAGCTTGCCGGGATAGGGATTGATGTACCCGGACAGCGCCATCAACTCACCATTGTCGGCGGTTGCCATCTTGAGCGCTTCCGCAGGCGTATACCAGCGGACCATCATGGCGAGATACTGCCCCTGACGGCTGGCAGCCCCCGCATCGCCCAGAATATCGGCTCCCCAGGCCGTCTTGACCTTGTACTTCCTTGCGAGCTTGTAGGCGTTCTCGGTTCCCTCGAACACGACCAGCGCTTTCTTTTGCGACACCGGGCTCATCCGTGCGAAAACGTCCGCATCGTAGGTCAGCGGCTGCAAGCTCCACCAGATGCCCTTGTCCGCCAGCAACTTGGCGGTGGGCTCGTCGATCAGTTGGCCGTGTTCAATGCATTTGACGCCCGCGGCGACCGCTTGGCGGATGGCTGCCGGCGTATACGCATGCACGGCCACATAGGTGCCCCAGTTTTCGGCCGCCTCGACCGCGGCACGAAGCTCCGGTTCGGTGAACTGGGTCAACTCGATCGGATTGTGGGGAGAACTGACGCCGCCGCCCGCCATCAGCTTGATCTGACTGGCACCCTGTCTCAGTTGTTCGCGCGTGCGCAGCCGTACCTCATCGGGGCTGTCGGCAATGGCTGCCACGCCCGAGAGCTCGGACTGGCTCAACGGCCCTCCCAGTGCCCGCGGAACCTCGTAGCGAAACCGAAGGTCTCCATGGCCCGAGGTTTGCGAGATCATCGCACCCGAGGCATAGATGCGCGGACCAATGGTGACCCCCTCGTCGATGGCGCGCTTCAATCCGAACACAGGACCACCCATGTCGCGTATGGTGGTGAACCCCCGCATCAGCGTTGCCTCGGCTTGACGCGCGGCCAACAGGTTGAGGTAGCCGGGATCCGCCGTCATGAGGATCGCAGGCGACACTGCCGCCATGAACATATGCCAATGCGCGTCGATCAGGCCTGGCATCAGCACGCGGCCGTTGGCGTTGATCACGCGGACGCCGGCGTCAGTCTGTGTGACAGCAGGGTTCGCCGATATCTGCTCGATGATGTTGCCCCTGACGAGCACGCTGGAAGGCGCCGACAGCGCCGCATTCTTGCCGTCGAAGATGCGGACGTTCTGAAAAACCGTCACCCCGCCGGCGGGCAAAATGGGAGCGGCCTCCTCGGGTCTCAGCTCCAGCGCCTCATATTGCGCCTGGCCCGGCTGGCAAAGTCCGAATAGAAGCGCTGCCGACAGCAGCGGCGCGCACAACGCGCGCGGCAAGTTCCAGACCACCGCCCGGACGAATGAGGTACTCGGAAAATTTCTTGAGTTCATCGTACATGCTCCGCTTGGAAAGCACGAGACCCGTCACACCACCTACTATCCGCAGCCATTTTCGAACGGCGAATGCGGGCACTCGTTCCGTTGCCTCACCCAAGCCCGCCGGGGCCACGCTGATAAAGCCGTGAAGACACGCTGATAAAGCCGTGAAGAGAAGAAGGGATGCCCTACGAAACACGACCACTCCGGTCCGGGTCGTTCACTAAAATTGTCGGCAAGGCGCGAGGCCATATCGAAAACCTAAAAGTCGAAAATGGCAAGAGATAGCGATTGCAACCGGTATCACTTGTTCGATATGCTTCGTGCTCTCGTCTCTTGCAGACGAACGTCAGATAGGTTTTCTCATCGGAGGCCATCATGACCCATGCTTCAGACACTGTTATAAATCCTCAAGCCGGTTCTGAATTGGCACCGCTGCGCGCCAAGTCGGGCTGGATCGTCGCACTCGGCGTCGTCTATCTGCTCGCCGGGTTTATCGCGCTTGGCAGCGTTGTGCTGGCCACTGTCGCGAGCGTCCTCGTCGTCGGCGTGATGATGATCATCGCCGGCGTTGCCGAAGTATTCAGCGCCTTCCAGATCAAGAGTTGGGGCAAATTCCTGCTCTGGGTCCTGCTCGGTGCGCTCTACATCATCGCGGGCTTCGTCACGTTCGAGAATCCACTGCTCGCCGCCGCGCTGCTCACCCTCATTCTCGGCGCATCGCTGGTGGCCTCGGGCATCATGCGGATCATCCTGGCCTTCAGCATGAAACGGGAAACGCCCTGGATCTGGGTGCTGCTGTCCGGCGCGATCACGCTGCTGCTCGGCCTGCTGATTTTGGCGCACTGGCCGGTCTCGAGCCTCTATATCCTCGGCGTGTTCCTTGGCATCGACCTCATCATGGCCGGCGCAGCCTGGATCGGACTCGGCTTCGGCCTGCGCCACGTTCGTTGAGGCGTAGTCGGCGGACTGCGCGCCACACGGTCTCTTGGTCGCCGCTAAGGAGACGCCCATGCGCTGGATTTACCTCGCCGTCATCATTCTGATCGCGGCGGCGACGATCATATTTGCACTGCAGAATTTCGAGATCGTCACGATGTCCTTTCTCGGCTTCAATGCCCGCGTGCCGCTCGCAGTGTTGGTTGCCGTCGTCTACCTCCTGGGCGCGGCGACGGGCGGTAGCCTGTTCGCGCTGCTGCGTCGATCGTACGAAGGGTCAAGACGCAGCATTGTGGGTTTAACCTGAATCAGGTGTCGTTTCATCTGCGGCCAGAGAAGATGACGATGGGCCAAACAGCACGCGAACCGGTTCTGGTGGACATCGCTTTGCAGGGCGGCGGCTCCCACGGCGCGTTCACCTGGGGCGTGCTCGACCGGTTGATCGAGGAGCCCTGGCTGCGGATTGACGCGATCTCCGGCACGTCGGCGGGCGCGATGAATGCAGCCTTGGTGGCGGACGGATGGATGCAAGGCGGAGCCGAAGGCGCGCGGGCGGCGCTCGAGGCCTATTGGCGGCGCGTGTCGCGTGCTGCGGCATTCAGTCCGATGCAGCGCTCGCCGCTCGATCGAATGATGGGCCGCTGGACACTCGATACGTCGCCCGCCTATGTCGTCATGGACCTGATGGCCCGCGTGCTTTCGCCCTATGATCTCAATCCGCTCGGCCTCAACCCGTTGCGTTCCATCCTCGCCGAAAGCCTCGATTTCGGCCGACTCGCCAATGCACCAATCAAGCTGTTCATCACCGCGACCAACGTGCGTACCGGCCGCGGCCGCATCTTCCGCAACGCGGAGATCACGGCCGACGTCCTGCTTGCCTCGGCTTGTCTGCCGACCATGTTCCAGGC
This sequence comes from uncultured Alphaproteobacteria bacterium, assembly GCA_963761895.1. GTDB lineage: Bacteria > Pseudomonadota > Alphaproteobacteria > Rhizobiales > Xanthobacteraceae > Bradyrhizobium. The sequence goes on along the minus strand of CAVXIL010000003.1, from coordinate 891,658 downwards.
GATTGAGATCGACGGCGATCCCTATTGGGATGGTGGCTATGCAGGTAATCCGACCCTGACGCCGCTGGTGCGCGAAAGCGACGCGCACGACACCATCCTGGTGCAGATCAATCCACGCGAACGGCCGGACCGGCCGCGCACGGCAAACGAGATCCTCAACCGGCTGAACGAGGTTTCCTTCAATTCGCCGCTGATGAAAGAATTGCGCATGATCGCGCTGCTGCACGAAGTGGCGGATCCCGGACACGGCGAAGGCGCGCGCTGGGCCGGAATGCGCACGCACCGGATTATGAGCGACGCGCTCGCGGACTTCGGTGCGTCGTCGAAGCTCAACGCCGAATGGGAGTTCGTTTCGTTGCTGAAGGAAGAGGGGCGCAAGAGCGCCGACGCATTCCTCACGGCCCACGGCGAGGACATCGGAAAGCGCTCCACGGCCGATCTCGACGCCCTGCTCGCGGAATGCTGAGGTGACGACTGTGTCAGGGCTTCTCGGAATCCTGATCGGGCTCGGCCTGCTGATCTGGTTCGCCTTCAGGGGCTGGAGCGTATTGCTGCTTGCGCCGCTCGCCGCTTTGATCGCGGCGATGTTCTCCCGCGAGCCGCTGCTCGCCCACTGGACCCAGACCTTCATGCTCAGCGCGGCAGGCTTTCTGGCGCAATTCTTTCCGCTGTTTCTGCTTGGTGCGCTGTTCGGCAAGCTGATGGAGGATAGCGGCTCGGTCGCCGCGATCGCGAGCTTTATGACACAGCGGCTCGGCCCGCAGCGGGCCGTGCTTGCGGTGGTGCTGGCCGGCGCGATCGTCACCTATGGTGGCGTCAGTTTGTTCGTCGCCTTCTTCGTATTGGCGCCGATGGCACAGGAGCTGTTTCGTGCGGCTGGCATCCCGCGGCGTCTGATGCCGGCCGCAATTGTCCTCGGCACCTCGACCTTCACCATGTCGGCGCTGCCCGGCACGCCGTCGATCCAAAACGCGATCCCGATGCCGTTCTTTGGCACTACGCCCTTTGCGGCGCCCGGCCTCGGTATTCTGGCATCGCTGATCATGCTCGCCTTCGGCCTGTGGTGGCTCAATCGCGAAGAGGCGATCGCAAAGAGAAACGGCGAAAGCTTTGGCGACGGCGCGCCGATGCCGGCCGAACGTCTCGCGACCGACGAAAAGTTGCGTGAACGCACCACCACCGCGCGCGAGTTCGATCCGGCAGAGATCACGCACGGCGAGACGACCGACGCGCCGCCTCCGACCATGCTCGCCGCGCTGCCCCTCATCGTGGTGATTACCGTCAATCTGGCGATGTCGTTGTTCATCCTGCCGGCACTCGACACGCGCTTTCTCGCTGAAGCTCGCTGGGGCGAGACGTCACTCGCAGCTGTCAGTGGCGTGTGGGCTGTGATCACCGCGCTTGCCTGCGCGATCGTCGCCGTGATCGCGGTCAATTTTCGCCGACTGCCGGCCCTGCGCGCCACCATGGATGCCGGCGCCAACGCTGCGGTGCTGCCGGCGATGAGCGTGGCGAGCCTGGTCGGCTTCGGCGCCGTGGTGGCGGCGATGCCTGCTTTCGCCGTCGTACGCGACGCAGTACTCGGCATTGGTGGCGGTCCGTTGGTATCGCTGGCAGTCGCCACCAACGTGCTCGCAGCACTTACCGGCTCGGCGTCGGGTGGGCTGACCATCGCGCTCGACGCGCTCGGGGCGACGTACATGTCGCGCGCAGCGGAGATAGGGCTCAATGCGGAGCTGCTCCATCGCGTGGCGGTGATCGGTTCGGGCACACTTGATAGCCTGCCGCACAATGGCGCGGTGGTCACTTTGCTTGCGGTCTGCGGATCGACGCACCGGGACAGCTATCGCGATATCGTGGTGGTCGCTATCATCGGCGCCCTCGTAGCGCTTGCCGCCGTCATCGCGCTCGGCTCCCTGGTGGGTTCGTTCTGAGCTATCCGGGTGGGCGGGCGTTGCGCGTAACACAGGCCACGCGATCCAAACAATCCCTCCTCGCAATGGCTCACGTCAAAATCTCCCGCGACACTTATTACCTTCCTATAACGTTGCCGTATCCCCCATCTCGAAATCTTATGTGCAACGCGGCAGCTTACAATTAGCTACGACCAGACGTTCATTGTTCCTGATCCATCGCAATCTTCCCTTCCCGGAACGCGCAACCATCGCGCCCGGAAACAAGCGCGACAAGGAGCACCTCATGTTGGATGTCGTCATGCTGGTCCTCGGGCTCGGCTTCTTTTTGGTGGCGGTGGGTTATGCGTACGCCTGTGAACGCCTCTGAGGAGAACGAAAATGGTTTTCGATTATTCACTTGCCGCCCTCGTCGCTGCCGGCTTGCTATGTTACTTGATCTTCGCCTTGCTGCGGCCTGAGCGATTTTAGCGCCGTCAGGGACGCAACATGGTCGCAACGGGCGCCAGCGCGCGCGTCGGCGGGCACGCTTCTTGCCGTTTTCCGGCATAAGCTGGACGGTTGCTGTGAGCAGCACCTCGTTCCAGCACACAATCCGCGGGCGGCGTTACTGCGTCAGAAATCTATATGCGACAATCAGAGCCACCATGCTCGCGAAAATCAGCAGTGCCGGAAGGGATTTTTGGATCATTGGCCTCGTCGAATGGCGCGCAGCCGATAGTCCGGGCTGAGGTTTAGGCCGTCCCTGAAGCCGCACGGCTTTGCCCTCTGTCGTTACTGTGCGAGCCTTTGGTTCCGGCGCTACGCCCGCGCCTCCCATCTCGCTGTAATAAGCGCTGTAGACCTCGCGAACGGCCAGGGCGGTGGACTCGGCCTCGCTCATCGTCTCGAGTCGGGTTCGATAGTTAGTTAGAAAGCTCTGTGCGTTTGGCGGAAGGTCGTCGAAACCACCGAGCTTCGCCATCATGAGCCAGGTGGCAAAGTCTGCCTCGGCTTTCGTGCGAGCTTTCTTGGCGATACTGGTGTTGGAGCTAGAGGACATGGTGGTCCGATTGGTTTGTCCGCCCAAACTCGTCCGCGTTCATGGCGATCGTTGGACAGCTCGCATGTTGATGCGCAGCCGCTCGCGAGCGAGCGCCAGTAGACCGGCGGCAGCTGGCGACAGCTCGCGGTCGCGCAGGCGCATGATGCCGATCTCGCTGGAAAGCCGCGGGCGCACCAGCGGACGCGACACAAGGTTCGGATGGCCCCCTGGGGGCCAGGGGCGAGCGGGGCCGACCGCGACGCCGACGCCACAGCCCACGAGGTTCATCAGGGTGAGGGGCAGACCAACCGTCACGACATGGCGTAACGTGAACCCGGCGGCGGTCGCTGCGGCGTCGATGAGGCGCCGCGTCGTCGAACCGACCCGGTACGACACCAGTGCAACGTCCTTGAGCGCACCGAACTCGATCTGCCGCAGGCGCGCCAGCGGATGGTCATCGCGCAGGACGACCCATAGTTCCTCAACGCCAAGGCTTTCCGTCAGATGCGAGTCGGGCAGATCGCCGATATCGCCGACCCCGAAATCCGCAAGGCCGCTTCGCACGTCGTCCCTGACGTCATCCTGGAAGCCTTCGCGCAGCTGGATCTCGACGCCGGGAAAGCGCCGCCCGTATTCGGCGATCACGTCACTCATTCGAACCGGAATCAAGCTGGTCACGATGACCTGACCGCGCTGCTGCTCGGTCAGTTCGCGCAGGCTTCGCATGCTGAGCTTTTCGGGTATGCCCGGGTGGTCTGACGGCGTCTGCTCCTGGGGTAGAACGGACTTGCCAAGGAAGCAGCGTCACTTCCGTTTTTTGACCCCAAAGCGGTCCTCAGCCTCCCCCTCCCGTTTGCATTTTGGCCGTCCGGAGCCCTGGGAGGGCCGCCCAGTGGCCCTTTTGGTTTCCAGGGATGTGCTCACAAAGGCGCAGATGTCGGCTTGTGGGGGACAAGCTGAAATCTTTTGCTCAATCGGTGCATTACCGGTTTTGACCCTTACACGGCCAATCTCGACCATGCACACGGCCAAGACCCCAATCGTTCGCCAGCCACAACGGAATCGTTTCCTCTTGAGGACCAACGTTTATTACCGGCACTACGGGCCCGCCGCATGGATCGACCCGGTCGTCCTCAGGGCGATAACGATATCGTGGAACAATATAAGAATCCCAGTAAGGCCTTTCCACGGGCACCCTGACGATAAGCCTCGTCCGTGGTTCACGAACAACTTTGGCATCCCGCGCATGGGCTGCGACACTAAACGTCCCCAGGTTACACAGCACCAGGGCCGTTCCGAGAGCGAACGCTACAGCCATTATCCGCATGCCTTGGCCTCCTTGCCACACACAGCCTAGATCCAACTCGGACATCCGGCGACGTCCGACTTCGGGCCGCTGTCGAGGGTATATCGGACATCAAAGGCGCCTGATCCGCAATGTCTCATTTTAGTTGTGGTTCACCCGGGATCATCTCGCGATGGCGCAGGCGCTCGGGTGGGATCGGTTACGTCGTTCTACATCCCGAAAAAGAAAAGGAAGAAACGAGGTACAACCCAGCATGGAGCGCCGCGCGCAAATGGCACCCGTTCAGGGGTCTGCTGTTAGCACCTTTGAGACGTGCCGACGGAGTCAGAAAATGTCTGTTCTTGGGATAGACCGGAAGTGGCTTGCGCGTGGTAAAATGACGCGTTTTGACCCGAAGGAGACCTCGCCGATGTCCGCGAGCTCTTCGAGCTATCGCTTGTTAACGGTCCGGGCGGCTGATTAAATTACCAACGGTTGCGAGAGGTCTCAAAAAGGGGTTGCTGCGATGAAGATTTCCCGGCGGACTGCGACATTCAGTGGTTTACTGCGCAAAGGCCGGCCCTGGTTCTCGTCTCGAGCCTATTTGAAGTGCTTCGACAATAACGCGCACATTTCGGTTGGATCGTTCGGTTCGTTAGTACCCACGGCGGTCACCTGTATGATCTCATCCCGCTGGTAAACAGGGGTGTGTAATGGCCTTTGATCGGCACAGTGACAATTCGGGTGACAGCCAATTTATTAAAATCAGCAACGTCGACGCGCACGGCTCTTATATTTCAGCCATTGACGGGCTTAGGGCGTTCGCAGTCCTGAGCGTGATGGCCTACCATTTAAAATCCGAATTTCTGCTTGGAGGGTTTGTTGGCGTCGACGTCTTCTTCGTGATCTCGGGTTACGTCGTCGCCAATTCGATCATCAGGCGTCATTTTGTTTCATTCAAAGAAGTCGTCTTGTATTTCTATGCACGCCGATTTCTAAGAATAATGCCAGCGCTGATTGTCATGCTGTTGATAGCCTCGATGGCTACGATCGCGTTTGTTCCCGATGCTTGGCTTAGCCAATCCAACCGCAATACCGCTTTTTTTGCATTTTTTGGTCTGAGCAATGTCCGACTTGCTCTCTCTGCCGATGATGACTATTTTGGCCCGAGGACGGACTTTAATCCGTTTGCGCATACATGGTCTCTGGGTGTCGAAGAGCAATTCTATCTTGTCTTCCCGTTCATCATCGGAGCAGCACTTCTCTTTCCCGCATACAAACGCGCGGTCGTATGGAGTGCGCTTATCCTGTCTTTGCTATCGCTTGGGACTTCTGCCGTACTGACGAGCCGACACCCGGTTTTCAGCTTTTTTCAAATTCCCAGCAGATTTTGGGAACTCGGAATTGGCTTACTGCTAGCTCTTACCTCTATCTCTTGGCGTCCGCGTTTCGATCGGGCTGGCATTGTGTTTCTCAACGTGCTGGGCGCTTGCTTTCTTGTACTTCTCACGTTTTCGTTTGTTTTCTGCGACGAGACCCATTTTCCGTTTCCCTGGGCGATTCCGCCGGTTATGGCGACCGCCGGTCTGCTCATGGTCGTCAACTGCAACCACCGAACGACAGTTTCTTCGATACTGTCGATGCGCTGGCTCTCCTTTATAGGCCTTCTGTCCTACTCGCTCTATCTCTGGCATTGGCCGGTCTATGTTCTTATGCGCTGGACGACCGGCCTGGAATCGCTGTCGGAGCAATTGACAGCGCTCCTTGTGACTTTCCTTGTGGCGACCGCGTCCTACTTTATGGTCGAACTGCCGGTCCGGTATTCGAAGCGTGTTTCGACACTCCCCCGTGCTGCTGTCGTGGCGTTGTTTTGCTTTGCAACGATTTCGGCTGCTGCCCTCTCACGAGAGGCTTTCAAGCTTCAAAATCACATCTCGCTCAGCGTCACCTCACACGATGATAGTTGGAGCAATGCTCCTCCGGCAAATGTCGGTTGTGTGTTGTTCCTGAATGACAACGAAATCAGGTCTGATGCGCCGTTTGCCTGTAAAGCGGCAAGTGGGCGTCAGATGCTAGTCGCGGGCGATTCTCATGCCGCCGCTTATGCAAGAATGCTCGCTCAGTTCTCAAATGATCAAGATATGCCGGTCGCCATCTATAGTAGCCCGGGCTGTGCTTTCATGAACTTTCGCGATCCGATGCGGCGCCTCGAACGCAAATGCGCTCTGTTCGGCGAGGCGACGCGCAAGAATCTGCTGGCAAGGGCCAATTCGAGGACAATAGTTTTTTTGCCCAGCCTTAGGATTGATCGTCTGCGGGACCAATGGGGAGGATTTAATGCGCCGATGCCTCAGGTCAGCGATGAGGCTGCCGACGAGGCGCGGACCTTGATCGAACAATTAAGCAATCGTGGCAGCATCGTTGTCATGGAAGCGCCGACACCAGTGTTCTGGTCCCCGCCATTTCGCTGTGCAGACTGGTTCAACCGGAATAACCCGATCTGTAGGAGGGGCTTTGTTACTAGTCGAGGCGAATTCGACGCCAGGCGAGCGAACGTCCTCGACCTGGAACGCTCTTTTTCCCGCACAATTAAGCGCGTGATGATCTGGGACGTGGAACCGACGCTTTGCAGTGCGTCTTCCTGTAGTGCGTCCGAGAATGGCAAGCCGCTATTCTACGATGGAGATCATTTGAGCGGGTATGGTAATGACGTGCTGTATCCGGTGTTCCGTCGTGAACTCATTCAGTTTCAGGACTCGATCTTTTCGGCAGGCGGCTGAACGGACATTGGGCAGTGCAACCTTGATTAGTGATCACGACTTACAGAACTCGGATGAAGGTGGCATCAGTGTTCGATCGATTTGTCGGGCGGTACATGGTAGGGGCCTAATCGTTTTCACCGATTCTGACCCAACTCAGACTCCTCGCCGAACGGTCTGCTTGTCGTCACCGCTTCTGCCAGGCGGCCGGCGGCCGGGTCCGTCGTCCTCGCCCTGCAAATGCCGTCCACCTCATTGACGATCGACCGCACCAACGTCATTTTTGCCGGTCGTAGTATTCCGTCATTGAGTGGGGATCGATCATCTGATCGGATCTGCGCCCAAGAAAGAAAAATCCGCTGGCGGCGTCTGCAACGGCGCGGCCGCGGGAGAACGCGTCTAAAAACCGGATCCAGAAGAAAGGAAGGGAAATCAGAATTGACAGTTTGTTCCCGGCGCCGAGAGCACGGCAGAAATACCGGATCGACCACACCAGCGCCACGCCCGCACCTCCGATCGGTCCGGCGCTGACTTCGGAAAATCGCTTGAACAGCCAACGATGACCGCTCTGCGTAAAGCGCGAGAAATCGTAGGCGCGCTCATGCACCTGCTGCATGAACGGCGTCTCGGCATAAACCAGCCCCCCGCGCCGAAGCACCCGATGAATTTCGTCAACGATTGTTGCAGGCTCCAGCACATGTTCGAGTACGGCCTGGACCCAAACGCCGTCGAACACCCCGTCTTCAAAAGGAAGCTTGTGGGCATCGGCCACCAGGGCGGTGTGCTGTGAGGCGTAGACATCGGTGCCGACCAGTTCGATGGAGCTGTTACGGTAAAGTTCATTCGCACCGAGGCCGATGGTGCCGCCACCAATCACCAGGACGATGGGCCGCTCGGAGCCTTCCATCAGCAGCTCGATGAACTTTGCACAATTCGAGGCTGCGATCCGGTTGTTTCCAAGGGTAAACTGATGAAGCCGTGAGCCGAGCGAACGGCCCGTCACATCCCGTTGAAGCGCCGAGCCATGGTCGGCGCGGTACATCTCGCGGTCAAAAATGCTGGTTGCGAAATCGATCAGGACCGGTTGCGTGTCGACAAGCGGAAAGCCGGTCTCGCTATACTCGCAACTGGTATCGGAGCACGACGGATGACGGCCCAAATCCCGCAATGATGATGCACAGCGAGGACAGCGAAGGCGGCGCGTCCACCTCTTCGATCCCACAGACGAACGATCGGCAACAGAAGACTCCAATGGGTAACCTCATGGCAATGGTTCCACCATCGGAACCAGAATAGATCGCAGCAACGCTATCAATTAAAGGGCGCTGTGCGGCGCAATAATGTCTGGGCTGCATGACAATATCCGTTTCGTCGCGAAGAATTTTCTGTCGGAGCAGACCGCCCATCATGGCAGCGCCAGCCATCGCATCGTTCAGCTCTGTCGAGGGGTGCTGGTCCCACAATTCGTCAAGCGGTTGCACGGCGCAAAGCCTGCAAACAGCCAAGGCGATTGGTATCGAGGTGCCCTCCTCGTCCATGCGACGCGCCGACAAGGTGATCGTATGACGATGCCGTTGGCCGCGGTGCATGAGTCCGTTCATGACACCTTTGAGACATGCCGCGGCTCAGGTGATGTGCGCCGACGCAGGCTTCCATGCCGATCAGGCAAGGCCGTATGTTGACAAGCCGCGCTTCCCACTTGGCCACGAGACCGCTTTTCTGCCTATACTGGCGGAATCAGCAGACTGAGGCGTCCCAACCAATCACCGTCCGCAGGCGGACCAGCCCGAAGGGTGTACGCAAGGCGCGACCCAATGACCTTCCCTGGTAAGCGCCACCGCAGCAAACTCTCGAGACAGGTGAGATGACGTCGATTTCCGATCGAGTTGCCGGGCCATCCCATGTGGGCGCAGCGGACGAAATGGCGCATGCCTTGCCGGCGCCGATTCTCCTTTCGCTTCCTGCGAGCGGTGTGCGCGAACTGCGGCTGGATCTTTTTCGCGGCCTGGCGCTCTGGCTGATCTTCATCGATCACGTATCGCCTGACGTCCTGACCTGGTTCACGATCCGCAGTTACGGATTCAGCGACGCCGCCGAAATCTTCATTTTTATCTCGGGCTACACCGCGGCGTTCGTTTACGGCCGTGCGATGTTCGAGTCCGGCTTCGAGATTGCGACCGCACGCATCCTGCGAAGGGTCTGGCAGATCTATGCCGCGCACGTGCTGCTGTTCGCGATCCTCGTTGCGGAAGTTTCCTACGTTGCCATCGGCCTGGAGAAGCCGTTTTACGCCAAGGAAATGGAAATCCTGAGTTTCCTCAACCAGCCCGGAAGCGCCATGGTTCAGGCTCTGCTGCTGAGATATCGCCCGCTGAATATGGACGTCTTGCCGCTCTATATCGTGCTGATGCTGTTTCTGCCGCTGATTCTGCAGCTGATCAAATGGCGCGCCGATCTCACGCTCGCAGCTTCGGTCGCGCTTTACACGGCATCCTGGCGGTACGATCTGCACCTGACGGCCTATCCGAACGGTTTCTGGTCCTTCAATCCCTTTGCGTGGCAATTGCTGTTCGTGTTCGGCGCCTGGTGCGCGTTGGGGGGCGCCCGGAGGATGTCGCGATTTTTGTCTTTGCCGGTCACGCTATGGGTTTCGCTTGCCTATCTGCTCGCGGCGTTCTGCGTGACGCTGACCTGGTCCTTCCCGCAGCTGAGTTACCTGATGCCGCACTGGCTCGAGCAATGGATGTATCCCATCGACAAGACCGATCTCGACGTGCTCAGATTCGCGCACTTCCTGGCGCTGGCGGTTGTTGCCTTGCGTTTCGTGCCGGCGGGATGGCCCGGCCTGGAATCGCGCTGGCTGTGGCCCATGATCCTGTGCGGGCAACGTTCACTGGAGATTTTCTGCCTCGGCGTAGCCCTGGCGTTCGCGGGGTATTTCGTGCTGACGGAGGCTTCCGCCGGCCTCGGCCTGCATTTCCTGGTCGGTATCTGCGGCATCCTGATGATGTCCGCCGCCGCATGGTTGTTGTCATGGTACAAGCACTACGTCGACAAGGCCGGTCCGCGAACCAAACGCGCCGGCGGCCACGCCCAAATGGCCGGAGGAGGCCCATGAAGTCTGACCCGGGAGCCGTCCCAAGCCTTCGCCGAGAACTTCGCCCCGATCCCGCCAAAACCGTAGAAGGTTGCAAAAGCTCATTTCAGTTGTCCGGCAAACCAGTATAGTCGAAGCCGTGCGACCCGTTGGCGACGCCCATTTTCGCTTAACAGGAATTGATGCACTGCAAAATACAGGAGTCGGCCTGACTTTTTCGATCCGTCTTATAGCCCGCGCGCCGAAACTGATGATTGCGGCGCCGCCTTATCCAGTTAATTTCTGCAGGGGGAGCTGTTCTATTTTGCGCTGACCAGTTCGCTACCCTGCGAAACTGCAATATTTCTACCGCGACCATTTCAACGTATCGCCCAGCCTCGGACTTGCGAAGCGTGTTCACCACTGCCCTGACCGGGAGGTGTTACGTGTAACATCAGGCCGGGCCAGTATAAACGGACTCGACAGCCAACCGAATGAAACGGACCAGCAGTATGGCAAATCAAGATGTTGCATCTCTCTCGCATGCCGTCGAGCGCGACCTCCGGCTCGATCTGTTCCGCGGCATCGGGCTGTGGATGATCTTCCTCGATCACATTCCGGACGACTTCGTTGCCTGGCTGACCCTGCGCAATTACGGCTTCAGCGATGCCGCAGAGTTCTTCGTGTTCATTTCCGGTTATCTGGCCGGCTACATCTATGGTCCGATCATCCGCGCCGGGAATTTTCTCGCTGCCCTCAAGCGGCTGTGGACGCGCGTCTGGCAGATGTACGTTGCCCACATCATGCTGTTCCTGCTCTTCACGGCGCAGATCGCGCGCACGGTCAGGAAATTCGACAACCCGATGTATGAAGACGAGTTCAATGTTCACAATTTTCTCCAGCACCCGGACGTTCTGATCGGGCAGGCGCTGACGCTGCGCTACAAGCCGGTCGACCTCGACGTGCTGCCGCTCTACATATCGCTGATAGCCGCTTCACCGCTGATCCTGTGGTGCCTGTTGCGCCGCCCGAACTGGACCTTGTTTGGCTCGATCCTGCTGTACATCGGGGCGCGCTGTTTCGACTGGAATCTCGCCTCATATCCGCCCGGGACGCACTGGTACTTCAATCCGTTCGCCTGGCAATTGATGTTCGTGTTCGCGGCATGGTGCGGCGTTGGAGGCATCACCCAACTGCAGGTCATTATCCAGTCGCGCACAGCGCTGATCCTGGCGCTGGCGTGGATGGCCTTCGCGTTCCTGATCGTGATGACCTGGCACGTCCCGTTCCTGGATGCCATGGTGCCGAAATGGATGATCAAGGCGATCTATCCGATCGACAAGACCGACCTCGATATGCTGCGTTTCACCCACTTCCTCGCGCTGGCGCTGGTGGTCTCCCGATATTTTCCGCGCAAATCGGAGATACTTGCGTCCAAATGGCTGCGCCCGATGGTGCTGTGCGGTCAGCATTCGCTGCCGCTTTTTTGCTTCGGGGTATTCCTTTCCTTTGGCGCGCATTGGGTCCTGGTTCAGCACGCCCAGGGCGGCGCGCGCGCGCTTTGGATGCAACTGCTCGTCAGCGTCGGCGGCATCCTGATCATGATCGGGCTCGCGTGGCTTCTGGACCGGGCCGGAAAGGTCCCCAGCCTGTTCGTCGATGCGAGCGTCCCCGATCTGCCTGAGGCGGCCACCAAACCGGGCACCGCGTGATCCCGTGCCCGGAGCAGGGTTCGCGATACCAAGACAAGCGAGCCATGGCGGTTGAGACATGGCGGTTGAGGCATGGCGGTTGCCGCAATCAGTGGATTCCCGCCTTCAGCGTCCCGCGAAGAGGAGAGCCGGCGGGTTCATGGATCTCAATTCTTGAGGATTTTGTCATCATTCGTCGGAGGAGACAGCCTATGTCCTTACGCCCGATCAAACGTCTGATAATTGCCGGCAGCATGCTTGTGTTTTCGATCGGCGCGGCACGGGCGCAGACACCGTCGCCGGAAGCCATGGCGGCGGCGCGCGACCTGGTCACCACGCTGAAGCTTTCCGATCAGTACAAGGCGCTTCTGCCGGTCATTCTGCTCGGTCTCAAGCCCGCTTTGGTACAGGACAGACCGGAAATCGAACGCGATTACAACGCGATGATGCCCACGATCGCGGATGCATACACACCCTATTACAATGCGATGGTCGACGGCATCGCCACGGTCTATGCCAACAGCTTTTCGGTGGACGAGCTTCATCAGATAGCTGCGTTCTATCGTCAGCCCGTGGGTCAGAAATCCTCGGAAAGTCGCAGGCGATCTTGCAGCAGAGTGCGCAGATTGGCGAGGATACCAGTCGCAAGGCGGCTGAGGATCTTAAAACGAGCTTGACCCAGGCGCTTCGCCAGAAAGGGCACAAGTTGTGACGGCCGGCGATCGGGACCCCGCGTCAGGTCAGGCGCGTTCTCTCGATAAGTGCCTCGCTCTCGATAAATGTCCCGGCTTCACTTTGCGACCGGACCTGACTTGAGACTGTACTCGGCCGAAGCGTGGTCGCTCGTCGCCCTTGCCACGGGCCGGGTCAACGCCCGGCGGTCCTTGACGTAGGCGATGGTAACACCGAGCCGTTCGACAGCGCCGACGATCTCGCCGTCGAGATCCCTGTCGCAATTCAGTTGGGTTGGCGCGATGAAAAACTGGGACTGTTTCCATTCCGGCATGAAATCCCAATGCAGTTGCGGCAGCGTGACCGCCTTCTCGAACGGCAGGCGCTCGCCGCACACGGCGACAGAATAGACCTCCGTTGACCAATTCGCATCGCCCGGCGCGGTGCGGCGCAGATAGGCCTCCAGCTGACTGATCGCCTCGGGCATGCTGCTGAACCAGTAGTCGAGGTCGTAGCGCCGTGACGCCCCTTCGAGACCTCCGACTAAAGAGTTATAAAACAGGTATTCGTAGGGGTGCAGCCTGATCAGGGTCACGGCGGCCCAGAGGAAGCATGCGGTTATGATCGCGAGCCCGCCGGAAGCGGCCATGCGACCGCGCGTCTTGAGCGCCGCAAGAGCCTTGTCGAGACCGATACCTGCCAGGACCGCCAGCGCCGGGATCAAAAACAGGAAATGGCGCATTCCGGTGAAGGCCGGGCCGTGCCAGATCACCTGGCAGGCCAGCGGAAAAATGACCATCAGCGAGACCAGGGCGATCGCCCTGTGCTGCTCGGAATTCGATGCGCGACCCGGCAATTGGGCGGATATCATCGCCAACGCTGCACCGAACAGCATCAGGAGCGGCACACGGATCGCAATGTAGATCGGCACATAAAGCCGCGGCACGTCCGCCATCTCGTAGATCTGGCCGTCGAGGACAGTCCGGATGGAGTAGTTGAACTCGGAGAATGCGAGCAGGCCGCGGATCGGATTGAGCGGTGCCAGCGCCGCCCAGGGCCAGGCGAGGATCATGATGACATAGGCCAGCGTCAGCGCTGGTAGCATCGATACCAACGATTTGACCGCAAAGCGCAGCCGCGTGCCGTCGCGGCCTCGCCAGGGCAGGTACAGGACGATGGCAAAGCCAGCGTATATCGCCAGCAGCAAACCGATCACCCGTTCGCCGCACGCAGCACCCGCCAGCAGGCCAAAGGCCGCGATGTCGCCGGCGCGAGGCGACGGCAGGAGACGTGCGATGCGGATCAAAAACAGCGTCGCTCCGATCATCGCGGCGGCAAAGGGAATGTCCTTGGTATGGTTGAACATTGAGCCATACCAGGCGCCGCACAAGGTCAGGCTGGTAGCGGCGAGCAGGCCCGCGCGCGGACCCGCGATCAGCCGCGCCGTCGCCGCGGCCGCACCGATCCCGCCGATACCCATCAGGGCGCAGAAGATATGGCGCAGATCGTAGGGATCGACCGGGATCAGATGACTGAGGCAGACGGCAATGATATCGAACATGCCTCCATAGAGATAAAGGTTCTGGAAGCTGAAGAGGCTCTGGTCCCGGAAGCCGCTCGTATAGTAGGCGATGATCAATTCGCCGTAGTGATGCTGCACTCCTTCATCGTTGGAGATCGCATAGTCCTTGTAGGTCAACAGCGCGACGAGCACGAGCGTCGCCAGGAGCATGACGGTGGCGATATCATGGGGCTCGAAGCGCGCGATCCATCGTATCGCGTCTCGCGGGGACAAAGCCCTCTTCGCAACGCCGGCAATGTGCCCCCCGGCTGGCATCAATTCGGTCATATGTTCTCGGGTCCGGGGTCTCATTGGGCGCAAAATTTGTCCGAACCCGTAAATATCCGCCGTGCTCGTCGAAATACGCAATCTCGGGCAAAGGAAAGGGCAATTTCGGCTACGTTAGTTGTCCTGCGAGAAGGGAGTCAATCTCCCCCGCGGGAATGTCGGCTAATGGCACGTCGCGACATTTCGCTGCGCCGCAGAATATTGGCTCCATCGGGGCATGGCAGCCATCGAGCAAGCCGCACCAATCAAGTTCGGGATCATCAAGGCTATTCCCGAAGGTACCGAAAAGTGGCACCACACGCGTGGCATCTGAGCCGGCGTTGGGTTTTCAGTTCGGGAGCAAATCATGATGATCCTTCACCATGGCTGGCGCTCGAGCGCCTCGCGGCGGGTGCGGTTGTGCCTGGAGGAAAAGGGCCTCAGCTATCAGGGCCATCACGTCGACATGGCGAAGCTCGAGCATCATTCGCCGGAATATCTCAAGATCAACCCGAACGGCGTCATCCCGACGCTGATCCATGACGGCAGGCCGCTGCACGAGAGCGGCACCATCTGCGAATATCTCGACGAAAGCTTTCCCGATCCGCCGCTGCGTCCGGAGACGCCCTACGAGCGCGCGCTGATGCGCAACTGGATCCGGCACGTCGACGGTTTGATCCACAATCTCATCATCTTCAACTGGCGGCATCATTTGCAGAAGACGGCACAGCAATGGTCGGATGAGGAACTGGCCGAGATGCTCAAGAAGGTCCCGAGCAGGGAGCGCCAGGAATCCTGGCTACGGATCGCGCGAAAACCCTATACCGAGGAAGAACGCGCTGCGGCGCGGGCCAAACTGGTGACGCTGTTGCTGGACCGCATGGAGGACGCGCTGAAGCCGTCGGGCTGGCTGGTGGGCAAGGCCTATTCGATCGCGGATATCGCGGCGGTGCCCTTCGTCAAGCGGATCGACGAGGAAATCGCGCCGGACGAAATGAGCGCCCAGAAACATCCCCGCGTTGCCGACTGGTGGACGACGATACAGGCCCGGCCGGCCTTCGCGCGGGCGAATTTCGGCCCGTTTCTGGAGTCGTGAGGTTGGCTTGCTCCGAATTCCAGTCATGAGCTGTAAGGCGCCGCTGGCTCGGTACACCTCTCCCCCTTGCGGGGGAGCATAGGCCGCCGTCGGCGGCCGTCATTAGGTAAGCACGCCGAAGCTGAGCTTCGGCTATGGCGCGCGAAGCGCGGCGGGTGGGGGAATGCCTCCGCAAGCGCCGGCTCCCGTGGCGGGCACCCCAACCCTCCCCCGCAAGCGCGGGAGAGGGAGCAGAGCGGCGCAAGCGGAGAGGGAGCGCGCCGCCATTGCAGCGACACCGAACCAATGCTTCAATCCAATCTATGTCGATCAGTCTCCAACCACTGAAAGCCGCGCCGATGCTCGATGTCCCCACAAAATCAGACAAATCCCATGCCGACGGCAAGATCCTGCAACGCGTCGCTGACGGCGTCGGGGTCATCACATTCAACAATCCCGACAAGCGCAATGCGATGTCGCTCGACATGTGGGAGGGGCTAGGCCACGCGCTGGTCGAATTGCGCGACGATCCCGAGGTGCGCGTGGTGATCCTGGTCGGCGCCGGCGACAAGGCCTTCGTTTCCGGCGCCGATATCAGCCAGTTCGAAAAGACCCGCCACAACGCCGAGGCCTCGGAGGAATATTCCAAACGCAGCGCCACGCAGCGCGCTTTGCTGGCGAACTATCCGAAGCCGATCATCGCCTGCATCCACGGCTTCTGCCTCGGCGGCGGCATGCAGGTGGCGATGGCGGCGGACATCCGCATCGCCGCCGAGCACAGCCAGTTCGGGATTCCCGCCGCCAAGCTCGGCATCGCCTATGGCTATGACGGATTGCGCAACCTGGTCTCGCTCGTTGGGCCCTCCTGGGCGCGGCTCCTGATGTACACGGGCATGCGGATCGACTCCGCCGAAGCCGTGCGGATCGGCCTGATCGATCGGATGGTGCCCGACACCGAGTTGTGGGGCGCAACCATGGAGATCGCCCGCACCATTTCCGGCAACGCGCCGCTGGCGATCCAGGCCGCCAAGATCACCATCGCGCAGGTGCTGAAAGACCCCGGCGAGCGCGACATGGACGCGATCAAGCAGGCCGGCATCGCCTGCATGGATAGCGAAGATTTTCGCGAAGGCCGCCGCGCGTTCATGGAAAAGCGGAAGCCGGAGTTCAGGGGGCGGTAGTCCCTGTCGTCGTCATTCCCTGGCGATGCGAAAGCATCGAACCCGGAATCCAGAGATAATCATCTCGAGATTCCCTGTTCATCGCTCCGCGATGCCCCGGAATGACCTGGATGGTAATTGCGGCCGCCGTCGTTTGATGCCCGTCGGGCAAATCACGTGCGCTATCGAACTTGGGCGTGTCCAGCCCTCCTCGCAAAAATATTCTGTTTTTCCGAAGACCCAAATCACTTTTATATTCACCGCTATCCTGTCCCACTCAGAGGGGCGTTGCGCAACGTCACCAGCGCGGGGCGGGATGCGGTGGACGCGGATGGTGCTCCTGACGAGGGTGCTTGAGGCGGACGGCGAAGACGTGTGGTCCTGACACCCCGACGCTGGTGTCAAGTCGGTGGAGGCAACTCCGCAGGCGACGGTGGCAAGAAAGCCGATCACCGGGGAGAGCGCGGTATAAGCCGTAAACCATTGCGCGGGGAATGCCGGGTGATTCCGGTGTGACCTGACTAACGCGTGTGCGTTCTACCACTACCCCTGCACGCGCGGCGGCGGGCGCATCGGGCGCCCGGCATTCCCTGCGCCCTCTGATTAAGAGGGCGGAACGTTGATGGCAAACCTCGCGCGAAACATGCGGCGAGATCGCGAAGCTGTGCCGAGCGAATGGCGCTCCCTTCACCTCGCCCCGCTTGCGGGGAGAGGTCGGAGACGAAGCGCCAGCGAAGTCTCCGGGTGAGGGGGACTATCCGCAAGTCCGAATCCGTCGAGAGTCCCCCTCACCCGGCGCTACGCGCCGACCTCTCCCCGCAAGCGGGGCGAGGTGAAGGCAAGACGCCGGTGTTTGTAAATTGAATCCGAACCTACATCGCCTCCAGCACCGCCTTGGCGATATCCGCGGTGCCGTTGCGGCCGCCGAATTCCATGGGCTTGATTCCATCCGCATAGACCTTGTCCACCGCACGCTCGATGCTTTCAGCCGCTTCGGCGGCCTGCTCAATTCCGTGCTTGTCGGCGAGCCAGTCCAGCATCATCGCGGCGGAGAGAATCATCCCGGTCGGATTGGCCTTGCCCTGCCCCATGATGTCGGGCGCGGTGCCGTGGCATGGCTGGAATACGGCGTGACGGTCGCCGATGTCGGCCGACGGCGCCATGCCCATGCCGCCGATCAGACCGGCGGTCATGTCGGAGAGAATATCGCCGAACATGTTCTCCATCACCATGACGTCGAAATCCCAGGGACGCTTCACCAGCAGCGCCGAGCAGGCGTCGACATAGAGCCGGTCGGTCCTGACGTCGGGGTGGCGCTTGGCCGCCTCGTCGAACATCTCGCGGAAGAACGCAAACGCCTTGAACACATTGGCCTTGTCGACGCAGGTAAGCTGACCCGGCTTTCCCCGCGCCTTGCGGCGCTCGGCGAGACGGAAGGAGAATTCGAACAGCCGCTCCGAGGTCTTGCGCGTGATCACCAGCGTCTCGCGCGCCTCGGTGTCGGTGACGACACCCTTCCCCATCGACGCGAACAGGCCTTCGGTGGATTCCCTGATGACGACGAGGTCGATGCCGCGCGCATCGGCGCCGACGATCGGGCTCGGCACGCCCGGAATCAGCCGCGCCGGCCGGACGCCGGCATAGAGGTCGAAATGAAAGCGCAGCTCCACCTGCGGCATGATCTCGGTGTTATCGGGGTAGCGCACCGACGGCAGCCCGCAGGCGCCGAGCAGGATCGCGTCGGCTTCGTCGCACAGCCTTACCGTGCTTTCGGGCATCGACTTGCCGGTCGCGAGATACTCGTTGGCGCCGGCCGGCGCCTCGGTGAAGCGAAATTTCAGGTCCGTGGTTTGTTCGATTCTGCGCAGCACTTCGAGCGCCGGCGCCATCACCTCGGGGCCGATACCGTCGCCCGAGAGCACGGCGATGTGGAGTGCGTTGTTGGCGGACATGGGATTTTCCTTGATGGCTAACTCGAATTGCAGCGTGATCATAAAGCTCGTCATGCCCGGGCTTGACCCGGGCATCCACGTCTTGCTTCCTCGCGGCGGCAAAGACGTGGATGGCCGGGTCAAGCCCGGCCATGACGAAATCAACTCATTTTTACGGCGTCAGCACGGCGCGGCCGACCAGCCGGCCCTTCTGCAGGTCGACCAGCGCCTCGTTGGCTTTGGCGAGCGGCATCGGCGTTACCGGAATCGGCGCGATCTTCTTGGCGCGCACGAGATCGAGCAGTTCGGCGGTCTCCCGCAAGTTGCCGACGTAGCTGCCCTGGATCGTGATCGCCTTGATCGGAATCAGCGGCAGCGCCCACGGCGCGCCGCCGCCGAACAGGCCGACGATCACGAGCTTGCCGCCCTTGGTCAGGCAGTCGAAGCCGAGTTGCGTGGTCTTGGGATTGCCGACGAGATCGATCACCGCGCGGATCGGTCCTCCGGCCTTTTTGGCGAGTTGCTCCAGCGCGTCCGGCGCGCTGCCGTCAACGGTCGCAAGCGCGCCGGCTTTTTCCGCGGCTTCACGCTTGCGCGCATCGATATCGACCACGATGGCACCCTTGCCGCCCATCGCCTTCAACAGCGACAGCGCCATCAGGCCGAGACCGCCGGCGCCGAAGATCACGATTGGCGTATCGAAGCTCGAACTCGACCTTCTTCAGCGCGCTGTAGGTGGTGACGCCGGAACACGCATAGGGCGCCGCGGTGACGGGATCGAGCCCCCTGAGATTCAGGAGATAGCGCGGATGCGGCACCGTCATGTGGTCGGCATAGCCGCCGTCGCAGTAGACGCCGAGGGACGCGGGCTTCGAGCACATGTTCTCTTCGCCGGCGAGACAGACCTCGCATTTGCCGCAGCCGAGCCACGGATAGACCAGCGCGATGTCGCCGATCCTGAGATCGCCGGCATCAGCCTTGGCATCTGGCCCGAGCGCAATGACCTCGCCGACAGTCTCATGCCCCATCGTTCGCGGCAGCGACACGCCACGATCCCTGAGCGACAGCGGTTTTCGTCCGTGGCCGAGATCGTAGCCGCCTTCCCAGATGTGCAGGTCGCTGTGGCAGACGCCGGCGGCCTTGACCTTGATCAGCACCTGCGTTCCCGACGGTTGCGGAGTCGGCTCGTCCACCTCCTGCAAGGGCGCGTTGAAATCGGTGACCTTGAAACTCTTCATCGCTTCTCTCCCGTCGATCATTCTTGCTGTTGGATCAACCTTGCCACGCCTTCCCATGCAGCGTCGAGGCCTGCGGGTTCACGGCTCCCGCATGGCTGTCCGGCCGGGTCAGCCCCGATCCGCGGCCAGCGATTTCCCCGAGAAGGCCGCGATTTCATCTTCCGAGCGGCCGGTCTCCCTAAGGAATTCAAGCGTGTGCTCGCCGAGGGTGGCGATCCGCTTTCCCGCGGACACGTTGGTTCCGGACATGCGGAACGGCAGGTTCAGGACCTTGAAGCTACCTCCACCGTCGCTGACCTCGGACAGCGCCCCGCGATGGGCGATTTGCGGATCGCGCAGGGCTTCTGCCACCGTGCGATAGGCCGAACAGGGAACGCCATGACCATTCAGTTCGACCAGGCATTGTTCGGTCGTGAGCCGGCGCGACCAGGTCTCGACCCCGTTCATCAGATCTTCCCAGTTGTCGCGGCGGTCGGCATATCTGGCAAAGCGCGGGTCGGCGATAAATTCCGGATGACCGGCTGCCTTGACCAGGCTCTGGAACGTCTTCTCGCTGGCGACCGCGACCATCACATATCCATCCGCCGTTTCGAGCGGCCCGAACATCGGCCGCTTGGGCAGGCTCACCTCGAATTGCGACCACTGCAATTCGTTCAAGGTCAGACTCAGCATCGATTCCAGCATCGAGACGTCGATGTGCTGACCCTTGTGGGTGTCGTGACGCTGATACAACGCCGCCGAAATCGCTCCGAACGCATAGACACCCGTGACCACATCGGCGTGATAGATGCCGCAATAGTCAGGCCGGGTTCGCCCGGGCTGATACGACAGGTGGGCCATATCGTAACCGGAAGCGGCATGGATGACCGGCGCGTAGGCCGGCAGTTCGGCGGACGGACCGGTCTGGCCGTATCCGGAAATCGAGCAATAGATCAGTTTCGGGTTGAGTTCTCGCAGCGAGCCATAGTCGAGCTTCAGTCTCCGCATCACCCCCGGGCGAAAATTCTCGACCAGGATATCGCTGCCGGCGACAAGCCGGCGGACGATGTCGATCGCGTCAGGCGATTTCAGGTCGAGCACGAGACTTTTCTTGCCGACATTCAGCTGGCCGAACACAGTGCTGCAGCTGTTGCGAAGCGGCGGACGGGTTCGCATCGTCTCGCCTTCGACCGCCTCGATCTTGATGACCTCCGCCCCCATGTCGGCCAGCATGCGGGTGCAATGCGGGCCGGCGATCGTGGTCGAAAAATCCAGCACGCGCAGGCCCTGAAAACTCTTCGTCAAATTACCCTCATCGATTCCCGCTACCGTCATTTCCGAAAACTCCCCGCGGCCTTCCGTACCGCCGGCCGCGGGGGGACCCTAAATTGCGCGGCTCGGTCAGGGAAGCTTTCTGGCGCGTGCCGGCTTGAAACCAGCCAGCCGGATTTCCATTTGATGCAGCAGAGAAACTGGAACTCATTCTTGCATACTTAAACCTGTTACTGTTCCGAGGACGTTTTTTTGAGAGTCTTGTTTGTTACGACTGAAATGGACGACTTCGTCCGGGTGGGTGGGCTCGCCGCCGTTTCAGCGGCCCTGCCCCGGGCATTGCGGCTCTGGAGCGACGTCAGGATCATCCTCCCCGGCTATCGGGACGTCGTCGAACAATTCACGCATATTGAAATCGTTGGCGAATGCCCGGCACTGGCGGAAATGCCGGCCTGCTCGCTTGGGCTGGCGTCGACCAGGGACGGGCTGCCGGTCTACGTTCTGCTCTGCCCGCAATTGTACGACCGTCCCGGCAACCCCTATGGCGATGCGTCGGGGCGGGATTGGCCCGACAACGACGTGCGCTTCGGCCGATTTGCCTCCGCTGCCGCCCAGTTGGCCGCAGGCACTCTGGACAAGAATTGGGCAGCGGACCTGGTCCACGCCAATGACTGGCAGGCCGCCCTGGTCCCGGCCTACCTCGCCTGGAACGCGGTCAAGATCCCCACCATTCTGACCATCCACAACCTGGCCTATCAGGGCCTGTTCCCGAAGGAGTCGCTGCGCCGGATCGGCGCGCCCGAGGACTCCTTCCATATCGACGGCCTCGAATTCTACGACAAGCTGTCCTTCCTCAAGGGCGGCATCGTCTACGCTTCGCATTTGACCACGGTCAGCGAGACCTATGCCAGGGAGATCACGACCTCGGGGCTCGGCTGCGGACTCGAGGGTCTGTTGCGCCGCCGGTCCGACGCCGCGCAGCTGACGGGAATATTGAACGGGATCGACGAAAGCTGGGATCCCCGGGTCTGCGCCCAGCTGGCGCAGCCGTTTGGCGCCGGGGACTGGGAAGGCAAGCGCGCCAATGCCGACTACGTCCGCCAGCAGTTCGGCCTGGCGCTGTCCCGTGGTCCGATTTTCGGCCTCGTGGCGCGCCTCGTTCACCAGAAGGGCGTCGATCTGGTGCTGTCCGCCGCGGACGAGATCATCGAGGCCGGAGGGCAGATCATCGTGACCGGCAGCGGCGAACCTGCAATCGAACAGGCGCTGGTCGACGCGCATCGCCGCCGGCCGGATGCGATCGGGGTCGTGATCGGTTTCAACGACGGACAGGCCCGGCGGATTTTCGCCGGCAGCGATTTTACTCTGATGCCGTCGCGTTTCGAACCCTGCGGGCTGAGCCAGATGTACGCGCAGAGGTTCGGATCGCTGCCGATCGGCCACCAGACCGGAGGACTGGCGGAAACCATCAAGGACGGCGAAACCGGTTTCCTGTTCTCGCAGCCCTCGACCGAATCGTTTCTCGGCGGCATCCGCCGCGCGTTCACGACCTTCATGGCGAAAGATCGCCTCAACTCGATGCGCCGCAGCGCGATGGCGCGATCGTTCAGCTGGGACATTTCCGCGGCCTGCTACAGCGCGCTGTACCGGAAGACGGTGTCGCCCTGAGCGTGGCTTCGCGGATCGTCATTCCGCGGCCCTCGTCCGCCGCGTTTCCGGCATCACAAACCAGATCATGACGAGACCCACCGCGGCAACTCCGGCAAGCCCGCTGAAAGCGACGCTGCTGCCGAACTTGTCGCTGGCATAACCGGCGAGCACCGTGCTTAGTGAAGCGCCGATGCCGGTCGCCGTGCCGACGATGCCCTGCGCCAGATTGAAGTGGCCGCTCCCGAACGCGACGTCGGCCACGATCAAGGGCACCATGACGCTGAAAACCGCCGCGGTGATGCCGTCGAACGCCTGTACCGCGACCAGCAGATACGGATCATGCACGGTCGCGAACAATACGCCGCGAACAGCCAGCGCGGCAAAGGCCGTAAGCAGCAGCGGCCGGCGCCCCCATTGCTGCGCCTTGCGTCCGACCGTCGGCGACATCAGCGCGACGATGGCTTGCGGTACGATGATGCACGCAGCAATCAATACCGGCGCCCACTGGCTTGACCGGGTCGTTACCATGCCCGCCATCAGCGGAAGCATCGCCGCATTGGCGAGCTGCAGCAGAAACACGCTGCAGGCGAAAATCAACAAGGCGCGCTGGCGCAGCAGATTCAGAACGCTCGTTGCCTTGGCATCGGGCACCTCGCGTGCCACCGCGCCATGGGCTTGCGCAGCATCGACTTCGCGCTCGCGGATGCTCGCGAGCGAAAGCAAGGTCGGAATGGCCAGAACGAAGGTGACGAGAAACACCGAGCGGCTCGACAGCAAATAGCCGCAGGTGCCCATCACGGCGGCGGCGACGCCGTTACCGAGCGACGCATAGCGGGCGTTGCGGCCGAACCGCTCGCCGATCGCGAGCGGCCCGACCAGACCGAGGCTGATGGCGGCGATTGCCGGGCCGAGCACGCAGCTCGCGGCGGCGTGCAGGATCGCGGCCGCTATGACCACGGGAAAGATGGGCCACGCCGCATAGCCCAGCGCGCTGAAGCCGATGGTCGCCACCGCAAGGCCGGCCACCAGCCGTTCGGAGCGGGCGGCGTCGACGATGGCCCCGCCAGGCATTTGCCCGATCAGCCCGACGAGACCGCCAATCGACAGCACAAGACCGATCTGGCCCTGGGTCCACTTCTCCGTCGTCAGATAGACCGCGATGAAGGGTCCGAATCCGGTCTGCACATCCGCGAGAAAAAAGATGAACCAGTCGAGGCCCCGCTGGCTTTCGCGTGACGGCGTTGGCGGCGTCAGCGGCTTGCGCGCCTCCGGCCCCGAGGACGTCGCTGGATCGCCGCCACGGCCGGGCGCCCCGCCGCGGTGGTCGTCAATCGTATCGGGCGACGGTCTGGACGAGCGCACCAACAGCTTGCTTCTCCAAATTCTACGGGCTGAATGGCTGCAGGCTGCCAGAGGCGCCGAGCACCACGATCGGCGCATCCTCCTTATATTCGGGCGCTGCTTTCACCTGATCCTTGGTCAATTCGAGCGTAATGGCGTCGCTCTTGTCGGCGATGCGGCCGAAATGCAGCGCGTTCCAGTCGACGACGATCTTTCGGCTGCCGACGCCGAGAAAACCACCGAAATCGATCACCGCCGCGCGCACAGTTCCGGTGCGATCGACGATCACATCGACGATATGCCCCATGTCCTCGTTGGTCGGGCTGCGAACGTCGCGGCCGAGCACGCCGTGTGCGTCCCCTGCCCCGATGATGGTGACGGAGGGTGGCGGCGGGGCCTCCTTCGGCGCGACCGCGGGAGCCGTATTTGGCTGCGGCGAGCTACCGCCCGCTTGCGGAGTTTGATCCGCTGCCCGGGAAGTAACCGCTGCGAAAGCTCCAAAAGCTATCGCAACGAACGCAAACAGAGGTTTTGCGCGCATCTGTCCTATCCTTCAACGAAGGGGCATGAACGGGCGTGCGAGCGTCCGAGGAGCCCCCGAAACCACCGGCTGTGGAACCTGACGGCCTCTCATACCAACCGGGATGGGCCGCTCAGGTTCGAATTGGTGCGCGTCCACGGCTCTTACCGACGCCGACAAAAGCGCTGTCGCACTCAGCGCGACAGCACGATGGACACCTGGATATGGCCGCGGGTGCGCAAAACTTCCAGCGCCACATCGTCGCCATGACGACGGAGCCGAAGATCGACGCTTGAAGGACCCAGTTGCAGATCACGCACGACCACCTCGTTGAGGAACGCCGGCAGACGCGGATTGCGCAGACGAATCTCGCCGCGCTGAACATCAAACTCCAGTCCGAGCGCTGCTTCCAGCAGCGTAAAGGGGGTCGCGCTGGCCCACGCCTGGGGCGCACAGGCGACGGGATAGAGCGTCGGTCCGCGTCCCTTTTCGCGCCGAAAGCCGCAAAACAGTTCGGGAAGCCGGCGCAAATCCATATACGTCGCGGCGTCGAACAAGGCTCTGAATACCTGCGCGACCGAATCCTTGAGACCATAGCGCGCAAGTCCGAGCGCGATCAGCGCGTTGTCGTGCGGCCAGATCGAGCCGTTGTGATACGACATCGGATTGTAGCGCGCCTCGCCCTGCGCCACGGTGCGGATGCCCCAGCCGGTGAAAAAAAGCGGCCGCATCAGATCGGCGGCGACCATGCGGGCGCGGTCTTCGCGCACGATGCCGGTGAACAGCAACTGCCCGGCATTGGAGCTTCGTACCTTGCACGGCTGCTTTTCGCCATCGAGCGCCAGCGCATAGGTCTCCAGTTCGTCGCACCAGAACGCCGCTTCAAAGCGCTCGGCGAGAAGCCCGGCTTCGGCCTCGAGTTGTTGCGCCCTCTCGATTTTCCCGAGCCGCGACGCGCAACGCGCCGCCAGCCGCTTGGCGGCAAATACGTAGCCCTGCACTTCGGCAAGCGCGATGTAACCCTCGGCCAGCCGTCCGTCGGCGTGAAAGATCGCGTCGTAAGAATCCTTCCAGCCTTGATTGGCAAGGCCCTGCTCCGACGCACGTCGATACTCGACGAAACCGTCGCGGTCGGGATCGCCTGCCCCATCGATCCAGCCTATCGCGGCTTCGATCGAAGGCCACAACTCGGCCAGCGTCTCGTCGTCGCCGGTGCGTTCGACGTAGAGACCGGCCAGCAGCACGAACAGCGGCGTCGCGTCGACGCTGCCGTAATATAGCGCGAACGGCACTTCACGCAGCGACGCCATTTCGCCGCCGCGCATTTCATGCAGGATTTTTCCCGGTTCGGCATCGACCAGCGGATCGACGGTTTTGGCCTGATAGAATGCAAGCCGCATCAGCACGCCGCGTGCGACCCGCGGGTCGATCCACAGCATTTGCAGCGCGGTAATAATCCCGTCGCGGCCGAACGTCGTCGAGTACCAGGGAATCCCCGCGTAGGGATATCGTCCCTGCGGCGTATCCGTCATCAGCATGTTGAGGTCGGCCATCGACTGGCACAGCACCTCGTTGAGGATATTGTTGGAGGTTTCGATGCTGGCGGCGCCCGCGGTCGACCGGCGCATCTCGCGGCGATGCGCCAGCAATCCGCGAAAGAACGGAGCCGGCTTGAACCCGGCTGGCTTGTTGCAGGATGCGGCAACAAACAGCGAACTGACCTGGTGAGGCGCGAGGTCGAGATGATAGGTCGCGGCGTTCACGGCAAGCCGCGTCGGCCGCGGATCGAAATGCAGCGCGGTACAGCGCGATTTGCCGTCGAGGCCGTTATATTCGAGAAAGACGCCGCCCGGACCAAGCAATTTGCTGGAGGCGATACCGCGCCGCGGCCGTCTTTCGCCGCGCACTTCGAACAAATCGGCGAAGTCGTTGTCGAACAGCAGCGTCAAATCGAAGCTCGCCGGCCGTTCTCCGTGGTTCTGCACACCAATCCGCTGGTAACAGGTTCCGCGCCACAGAAAGATGGTGCGGACGATGTGGAGCATGTCCTTTTGCAGTACAATTCGGCCGCTGCGATAGACGTCGGGATTGGTGAGGTCGACCGTCAATGCGGAATTGTCGTCGCGCAGATTCGAACCGAGCAGCAGCGGCTGAACTTCGTCGAGCACAAGTTCGAGCCGCGCGAGGTAACGGGTATCGGCGTTGAACAGGCCGTCCGGTCCGCCGGCGGAAGCGCCGATGTCGCCATGGCTGTCGAACGCGATGAAGGTGTCGTCGTGTTTGAGCGAGCGCCGCGGCCTTGCCGCCGGCCCGGTCATCGGGATGTAGAAGGGCGATTCCGAGACGACTTCGATGGCCCGGGTCGTGGTGATTTGGGTTACGACTTCGGCTGACATTTGACCTCGGCTGGTTCCCCGGCTTGCAAAAAGCGCTCCGTGAATCGACACGGTGCTCCGTAACTATATACTAGGGATTATGCAGCGTGGGTCGCGAGGCGGCTCATTTCCCGGGTCACCAATTCGCGATAGGGACCTTGGCCCTGCATCAGGCGATCCGGCGGACCATCCTCGATGATCTTGCCGGCTTTCAGCATCACCACCCGGTCGAAGTTGCGCAGCGTCGCCAGACGGTGGGCGATCGCAATCACAGTGCGGCCGCGCATCAGCCGGGCGAGCGCTTCGCGAATGGCTTCCTCGGATTCGCTGTCGAGCGCGGCGGTGGCCTCATCCAGCAGCAGGATCGGCGCGTCCTTCAGGAACGCCCGCGCAATGGCAATGCGCTGGCGTTGGCCACCCGACAGCTTGACGCCGCGATCGCCAACTTGGGTCGCCAGACCTTCCGGCAACGTCTCGACAAAATCGCACCGCGCCGCAATTGCCGCGCGGAGCACCTCGTCATCGGTCGCGGTTGGCCGTCCGTAGCGGATGTTTTCCATGATCGATCGATGGAACAGCGAGATGTCCTGCGGCACCACCGAAATCGCCTCGCGCAGGCTTTGCTGCGTGACCCGGGAGATGTCCTGACCGTCGATCGTGATGCTGCCATTCTGTACGTCGTAGAAGCGCTGCAGCAGCACGAACAGGCTGGATTTTCCCCCGCCGGACTGTCCCACCAGTCCGACCCTCTGACCCGGCTGCAGACGAAGGCTGAAACGATCGAAGACCTTCAGACCACCGGGATAGTGGAACGACACGTTGTTGAAGGCGATGGCGGCGCCGCTCTTTACCAGCGGCTCGGCTTCCGGGTGGTCGCACAATTCATGCGGCAACAGCAGGGTGGCAATCGCTTCTGTCAACCGGGCGACGTGCTGGGTCACGTCGACCAGCGCCACCGCGAGGTCGCGCGTGGCGTTCAAAATGGAGAGGCCCAAAGTGCAGACCAGCACGACGTCGCCGGTGGTGGCGGAACCGCGCTGCCAAAGCACGATTGCCCAGGCCAATAGCGCGATCGTCAGCGCCACGGTGACGCCCGCGTGGGTAAGCCGCAGCTTTTCCAGATAACGCAAACTGCGTCCCCGCGCGGTCAGTTCCCGGTTGACGGTTGCGTCGAACCGCTCGTGCTCAAAGTTCAGCCCACAAAAGGCGCGCACCAGCGGCATATTGTTGATGACATCGACCATTTCGCCGTCGACGGCGGCGGCCTTGTCGGCGAAATCGTCGTGCAGGGGCTTGCCGGCAGCAGCCAGACGGAACATCGCGACCACCGTGGCGCCGGCGACGACGACCAGGCCCGCTGACATCGGCAGACTGACGGTTCCAATCAGGGCGATCGCCGCGACGGTGGCGATGCAGGGCGGCAACACATTCCAGACGAACATGTTCTCGACCGTAAAGACGGCATTGGAAGTGGCGGTAATGCGGCTGGTCAGCATCCCCGGCAACCGGTCGGAGAAGTAGCTCGGCCCATGCCCGGTCAAATGACGGAAGATGTCGCGGCGGAGGTCGCCGGTCACGGCCACAAATGTGAAGCTCGCGGTCCAGCTCGCGACCCGCCACAGAAAGTTGTCGGCTGTTATCAGCGACATGAGGAAAACGAACGCCAGCCATACACCGCCCGCGTGGGCCGCTCCAGCCGACAGACCATCGACCAGATACTTCACGCCGTACTGCGTGCCTACCGAACAGGCAACCGCCGCAACGACGGCGGACAGAATGACGATATGCGCCGCCAGGCGCTGACGGAGGTAACGCAGCACAAACGAAAGCGGACGATTTGCGTATCCTGAAAGATTGTCCATGTGGCAGCTGACCCGTTCGAGGAAGGGATTTCTCATCTGGATACGTCGCAAGCGAGAGAACGACGAACCCTTCTCTCCGGTTCCCGCGACGCTGCCATCTCTGCGCAACAATCCTGCAGCATAGGCAACGGCAGCAACCTGATCGGGTGTAATGGCATCAACAAGACCCTGCTGTGGAGGAAGTACGCTGCGGCGGAAGAAGTGCGCTGCTCTAGGGAACTTCGCAGATGCGAAAACGTTCCCAATTCGGCATGCCGGTGCCAACTCGGCGAAGGGGCTTTTGTTATCCACGACCACAAACAGGAGAAGAATAGATGCGCATCGCGCAGGTTGCTCCGCTGACGGAGGCTGTTCCCCCCAAACTTTATGGCGGAACCGAGCGGGTGGTACACTGGCTGACCGAGGAATTGGTAGCGTTGGGAAATGATGTCACGCTGTTCGCCAGCGGAGATTCGCAGACCTCAGCGAAATTGGACGCGACCTGGCCGAAGGCGCTGCGTCTCGACGGATCGGTCCGGGATCCGAACGCACTGCATATGGTGATGCTGGAACGCGTCCGGCAGAAATGCGACGACGAGGAATTCGACTTCCTGCACTTCCATCTCGACTATTATCCGTTCTCCCTGTTCGACCGGCAGCCGACACCGTATGTGACTACCTTGCATGGCCGGCTCGATCTGCCCGAGCATCAGCCGGTATTTGACACCTTCCCTTCCATCCCCGTGATTTCGATCTCGAACGCCCAGCGGCGTCCGGTACCGCAAGCCAACTGGGTGCGCACCATCTATCACGGTCTGCCGGAGAAGCTGCTGACGCCACGACCGGTGACGCCCGGTTATCTGGCCGTACTCGGCCGGATCGCGCCGGAAAAAGGGGTGGACGGGGCGATCAAGATTGCGATCCGGTGCGGCATTCCGCTCAAGATCGCGGCAAAGATCGATCGGACCGACCAGGATTATTACGATGCAACCATCCGCCCGCTGATGGATCACCCTCTCATTGAGTTTATCGGCGAAATTGGTGATCACGAAAAACCGGAATTCCTCAGCGGCGCGATCGGGCTGCTCGTTCCCATCGACTGGCCTGAGCCGTTTGGCCTCGTCATGATCGAGGCAATGGCGTGCGGCACGCCCGTCATTGCGTATAACCGCGGCTCCGTCCCCGAGATCATCGATGAAGGTCTGACCGGCTTCGTCGTCGAAGACGAAACCAGCGCCGTCGCAGCCGTCGGCCGACTTTCCAACCTGAACCGCGACGCCATCCGAAAGCAATTCGAAGCGCGCTTTACCGCCCGGCGCATGGCACTCGACTATCTCGCCGCCTATCGCAGCCTGACGGAGGCCGCGGAGCCGCGTATCAAGCTGGTGAGCAGCGCCGAATAGTAATTGCAATCACCCGGCCTGTAGCGGCCGCGCCATTTGGCGCGACTGCTGGCGTTGTACGCACGCCGGCTGGTGCCGGATTGCCCGCGATTGCCGCGTCAAGGTTTCCGTGGTGTGAGCAGCGGCGATGCCAGCCGTGAATTGCTGGGCCTCATGTTGCGGCGCACCCTCCGCGCCCTTCGCTGGTGCGCGGACCTGAACCGATCTCTGCTTTGAAGTTTGCAAATTACATGGTCTTATGATTTTGAATTCGGCCAAATAACACGCGAACGGACAGAAGTCTGTCGCACGGGGGGACGGCATGAAAAAAGATCGTAAGGCTTCTCAGACTCTTCAGGCTCTGTCGAAGCGGCAAGGCCGCCGCGAATTTCTCATCAAGACCGGCGGCATCCTCGCCGCCGGAGCGTTCGGTGCGGTGCCGATGCGCGGCTGGGCGGCCGATACCGTCAATATCGGCGCGCTTTACCCCACCACCGGCAGCATGGCGCAGATCGGCGTCGGCTGCGTCGCCGCCGCCAAGCTCGCGGTCGAGATGGTCAACGAGGCCGGCGGCATCAAATCGCTCGGCGGCGCCAAGCTCAATCTCATCATTTCCGACGTGCAAAGCGACACCACGGTGACGCGCACCGAGACCGACCGGCTGATTACCGAAAACAAACTGTCGGCGATCCACGGCTGTTATGCCAGCGCCCTCACCCTGATCGCAAGCGAAGTGGCCGAACGTGCCAAGGTCCCGGTGATTACCGGCTCGAGTTCGGACCAGCTCAACAAGGGGCGGACCTACACGTTTACGCCGTTTGCGCGTGCGTCGCAGTTCGCGCAGGCGCAGTTGCAAATGGCAAAGCTCGTCAGCGACAAGCCCAAGGTCGCCGTGATCTTCGAGAACACCGCGTTCGGCACCTCGACCTCGAACGGCCTGAAGGAACTGGCGCCGGCCGAGGGTGTCGAAATCGTCATGTTCGAGCCTTATTCGGCCGGGTTTACCGACGCGAGCCCGCTGATCAACAAGGTCAAATCGTCGGGCGCGAACGCGCTGTTCTCGGTCTCTTACTTGAACGATCTCATTCTGATCGTGCGGACCGTCAAGCAATTCGGTCTCAATGTCTCGATCAATGGCGGTTCCGGCGGCTTCGTGATGCCTGACTTCTACAAGAATGTCGGCACGCTTGCCGAAGGGCTGCAAGGCGTGGCGCACTGGAATCATGACGTGAGCGCCGACGCCCAGAAGGTGAACGTCGAATTCAAGAAGCGCACCGGCGCGTTCCTGTTCGAATATGCCGGCGGTCTCGTCGCGCAGACGTTCATGCTGGCTGACGCGCTGGAACGCGCAGGCTCAGCCGATCCGCAAAAGGTTCGCGCAGCGTTGTCGACGCTCGATGTCTCCTCAGGTTACGCGGCGATGGCGCCGGGCGGAAAAGTAAAATTCGGACCTGACGGCAAGAACGTGTACGGCCGCCCGGTCGGCGTGCAGTGGCAGAACGGCGATCTGGCCAGCGTGTTTCCCAAGGAAGACGCCCGCGCGCCGCTGTTGAAAACCTGACAGCCGGTCAAGTCAGATGTGGGAGACAGTGGCCCAGGCCGTCATCAACGGCCTGCTCATCGGCGGCATCTATGCGCTCGTCAGCATCGGCGTGACGCTGATCTTCGGCGTGGTCAAGATCGTCAATTTCGCCCAGGGCGAATTCGTGATGATCGGGATGTATATCAGCTACTTCCTCGCCTCCCAGTTCGGTATCGATCCCATCGTGTCGCTTGTCGTCTCGATGCCGACCCTGTTCGTCATCGGCGTCCTGGTCCAGCATTTCCTGATCCGCAGGGTTCTGGGGCCCAACGACATGCCGCAGATTTTTCTGACTTTTGCAATGTCACTGTTGCTGCTGAACTTGGCGCTGATGCTGTTTACCGCGAACTACCGTACCGTTCACACCTCGTATTCCGACGAAGCGTTTCATGTCGCCGGGCTATATATACCCGTGGCAAAACTGATCGCCTTTGTGGTGGCGATGGCGCTGAGCGGCGCGCTCTGGGTCTTCCTGCACACCACCGACCTCGGCAAGGCGATGCGCGCCGCGGCGCAGAACCGCGACGTCGCGACGCTGATGGGCATCAACCCCAATCGGGTCTTTTGCGTAGCCCTGGGGATCGCGCTGGCGCTGGCGGGCGCCGCGGGATCGCTGCTGATGCCGTTTTATTCGGCCTATCCGTTTGTCGGGCAGGTCTTCGTGCTGATGGCGTTCGTCGCCGTGGTGCTGGGGACGCTCGGCAACGTGATCGGCGCGCTCGTCGCCAGCCTGATGATGGGGATCGCGGAGTCGCTGGGGATTCAATATGTCGGTGCCGATTCCGGATTGATCGTCGTGTTCGCCATGCTGCTGCTGACGCTGGCGTTCAAGCCGAACGGTCTCGGCGGGGGGCGCGTGCGATGATGGCGCGCAGGATACCGATACGTCTGCTTTGGCTTGCCGTCGGTATCGCGGTTCTCATCGCCTTGCCGCTGGTCGTGAAAAGCTCGTTCGCTATCAATATCTTCATCCGGATCCTGCTGTTCTCCTTCATCGGCGTGGCCTGGAACCTGATGGGCGGGTACGCCAAGCAACTGTCGCTGGGGCATGCCGCCTATTTCGGGCTTGGCGCCTACACCTCGACGATCCTGCAGATCGATTTCGGCATCTCGCCGTGGATCGGGATGATCGCCGGCGGCGTGGTGGCGATGGGGGCAAGCCTGCCGATCGGCTGGCTCTGTTTCCGGCTGCGCGGCCCCTATTTCACCATCGCCACGATCGCCACCGCCCAGGCCCTGATGCTGATCTTCCTGAAATTTCGCGATCTGGCCTGGGGCGCCGAAGGCACCACGATTCCGAACCTCGGCAACGCGCCGCTAATGATGCAGTTCGACGCCAAGGCGGCATACTACTATGTCGCACTCGGCCTGCTCGCGCTTGGGCTTGCGATCACCTGGCTGATCGAGCGATCCTGGATGGGGTATTACCTCGTCGCCATCGGCGAGGATGAAGACGCCGCCGAAGCGATCGGCGTCAACGCCCCGAAAATCAAGCGCGACATCTATCTGATCAGCGCGTTTCTCACCGCGCTCGCCGGCACGTTTTATACCCAGTACATCTACTTCATCGATCCGGCGACGGCGTTTTCCTTCAACATCTCGATCGAGGCGGCGCTGGTGTCGATCGTCGGCGGCATCGGGACGTTATGGGGCCCCGTGATCGGGACCATTTTATTGGAAACGACGTCGACGCTGCTGCAAAGCTGGCTCGGCGGCTCGATCGGCGGCGTGCAGCTCACCGTCTACAGCCTGATTCTGATGGCCGTGATTCTGTGGCGGCCGACCGGGCTGATGGGCGTGATGACCGACGGCTGGCGGCGCCATGTCAGCCGCAAACCGGCGCGGGCGTAGAGACCCACCATGGCAGATGCGCTCGAGATACGTGGCCTCAGCAAGCGGTTCGGCGGCTTGCGCGCCGTGCAGGACGTCAGCTTCACCGTGAAGGAAAACGAAACCGTCGCACTGATCGGGCCGAACGGCGCCGGCAAGACCACGAGCTTTCACCTCATCACCGGATTTCATCGGCCCGACCAGGGTTCGGTGCTGGCCTTCGGCCGCGAGATCGTCGGATTGAAGCCCCACGACATCTGCGCCCATGGTCTGGCGCGCACCTTCCAGGTCGCAAAACCGTTTGGAGGCATGACCGTTCTCGACAATGTCATGACCGGTGCATTCCTGCGCGACAGGAATACCGCCGCGGCGCGCGAAAAAGCCCGCGAGGCGATCGAGTTCGTCGGCCTCACCGCCAAAGCGCTGACGGCGGCGAAGGATCTGACCACCATCGATCAGCGCCGGCTGGAGATGGCGCGCGCGCTGGCGACGCAACCTCGTATTCTGCTGCTCGACGAGGTGATGGCCGGGCTTAATCCCTCCGAGATCGATCAGGCGGTCGCGCTGGTCGGCAAGCTGTCCCAGCGCGGGCTGACCATCGTCATCGTCGAACACGTGATGCGCGCCATCATGGCGGTGGCGCGTCACATCGTGGTGCTCGATCACGGCCAAAAGATTGCCGAGGGCTCCCCGAAGGAGATCGTGGAAAACCCCGAAGTGGTCCGCGCCTATCTCGGCTCCTACGTGCACCCGCCGACACCGGGAGAAGGCTAGTGCTCAAATTAGACGGAGTGAGCGCCAGTTACGGTTCGGTGCCTGCCATCACCGATGTCAGCATCGAGATCGGCGAAGGCGAAGCCGTCGGCCTGCTCGGCGCCAACGGCGCCGGCAAGAGCACGACGTTGCGCGTGATCTCCGGCCTCGTGAAGCTGACCTCGGGCACCATCACCTTCGCCGGCACCAATCTTGCTTCGCTTCCGCCACACCGGATTCCGGAGCTGGGCATTGCCCACGTGCCGGAGGGACGCCAAGTATTTCCTGAAATGACGGTGCAGGAAAACCTCGAGATCGGCGCCTACGTGCCGAAGGCCAAGGCCGAACGCAGCCACACGCTCGATCTGGTTTACAGCATCTTTCCGAGACTCGCCGATCGCAAGAAGCAGCTCGCCGGCACCATGAGCGGCGGCGAACAGCAAATGCTCGCGGTGGGCCGCGGGTTGATGCTCAAACCACGCCTGCTCATGCTCGACGAGCCCTCGCTGGGCCTGGCGCCCGTCATGACCGACGTCACCTTCGAGAAGATCGGCGAGATCCACAAGATGGGCACCGCGATTTTGCTGGTGGAGCAGAACGTCAGCCGCGCACTATCACTGGTGCAGCGCGCCTATGTGCTGGAAAGCGGTAACGTCATCATGCACGGGTCAAGCGCGGAGCTCGCTGACAACAAGCAGGTGCAGGCGGCGTATCTGGGGATTTGATGCGCGCAACTCTCCGTCGTCCGTGCGAGGAACGAAGCGACGAAGCAATCCATCTGTGAAACACCGGTTTTCCAGCAACGGCGGTGAGCCCCCTCTCCCCTTGTGGGAGAGGGTTGGGGTGAGGGGTTCAGGTCTATCGATGGACCGTAATACCAGCCTTCGGAAGGTCTGACTCTGTTTTGAAAAGCTGGCGCCGGCGTGATTCATTTCTGACCGACTGGATTGATTCGGGAGGTCGGCGATGGGCGCGGCGGTCGGTCTACGGGAGGATTTCGGGGCGGATGAGCTGCGTCGGCTCGCGGCGAAGGTGAAGGATGCTGCGCAGGCGCGACGGTTGCTGGCGCTGGCGGCGGTTCGCGACGGGATGAACCGCACCGAGGCGGCGCGGATCGGCGGCATGGACCGGCAGACGCTGCGGGACTGGGCGCACCGCTTCAACCAGTACGGTCCTGACGGTCTGATCGACATCAAGCCGACCGGGCGGCCGTCGAAGCTCTCCGACGAGCAGAAAGAGGCATTGAAGCAGCTTGTCGAGACCGGCCCCGACCCGGAGAAGGATGGGGTCGTACGCTGGCGCTGCGTCGACCTGAAGCGTGTTCTCGGACAGCGCTTCGGTGTCGATCTGTCGGAGGTGAGCCTGGGGCGCGCGCTCAAGAAGCTCGGCTTCTCGCACATCAGCGCCCGGCCGCGCCATCCCGTGCAGGATCCGGAGGCGATCGCGGCATTTAAAAAAACTTTCCCACGCAGGTCGCGGCGATCGTGACCAAACTCGCCCCGGAAACGCCGATTGAGGTCTGGTTCCAGGACGAGATGCGGGTCGGCCAGAAGAACAGCCTCGTCTACCAATGGGCCAAGAAGGGATCACGGCCGCGGCAGCCCAAGGATCAGCGCTACGAGAACGCCTATGTGTTCGGCGCCGTCTGTGCGAGCCGCGACACCGGCGTCGCCCTCATCATGCCGCAAGCCGACACCGAGGCCATGCAGGCGCATCTCGACGCCATCGGCAAGGCCGTCGCGCCCGGCGCGCATGCGCTGCTCATCCTCGACAAGGCCGGATGGCACACGACGCGCAAACTAAAGCCACCTGCCAATGTCACCCTCGTGCCGCTGCCACCCGCCTGTCCGGAGCTCAACGCAGCCGAGAACATCTGGCAGTATCTGCGGCAGACCTATCTCGCCAACCGTGTGTTCGCGTCCTACACCGACATCCTCGACGCCTGCCAAGACGCCTGGCGAAAACTTCTCGCCGAAACCGGGCGCATCACGTCGATCGCGGCCCGCGACTGGGCCATCATCGGTCAGCTCTTCTGAAGGCTGGTATAACCCCTCACCCGGATCGCATCTGTCGATGCGATCCGACCTCTCCCGCAAGGGGAGAGGTGATGAGTGCCCGCTCTAAACGCCGACCATCCTATTTGGAATTCAATCGCCTCAAATGGAGCAAGGCCGTCATTGCGAGCGCAGCGAAGCAATCCATGCAGCAGCGAGCAGAAGGTTGAATTGCTTCGCGGAGCCTGTCATCGGGCGCGCATTCGCGCGACCCGTTGGCTCGCAATGACGTTGAGATATCTCCGCCTAACCCACCACCGTCCGCTTCGGCTCGACGATCTCGAACATGCGCGGGAATTCGTCCATCAGCCCCATCAATTCCGCAAGCCGCATCGC
This sequence comes from uncultured Alphaproteobacteria bacterium, assembly GCA_963761895.1. Taxonomy (GTDB): domain Bacteria; phylum Pseudomonadota; class Alphaproteobacteria; order Rhizobiales; family Xanthobacteraceae; genus Bradyrhizobium. The sequence goes on along the minus strand of CAVXIL010000003.1, from coordinate 855,091 downwards.
ATTGCCGGTGAATTTTATCTTTCCGGCCGCGACGGCTTCCGGAAAGCTGGTCTGCTTCGCGATCACCTCGTCGAGCGTGCCGCGCGCGAGCGTGAAACTGACATCTGCCTTCTCCGTCTGCGCTCCCGCTATGTAGGTCAGGGCGCAATTCTCCAGCGTCAGCACAAAACTCTCGTTGGTGTCGGTGAAAGCCCAGTTCAGCACGATGTGCTTGCCTTCGGCTTTCGGCCCGTTGAGCCGCACGCCGAGCACGTCCCACAATTGCTCGGTGCGCAGCGCGGCCAGGGTTTCGCGCGGCATTGGCGGGCGCGGCGCCGCTTTCGGCATGCCCTGCCGCAGCTCCTGCGCGCCGAACAAATACGCGTTGCGCCAGGTCGCGCTCTCGGCGGCATAGCCGAGCTGTTCGAAGGTATCGGCGAGCAGCGCGCGGGCGGATTGATTATCGGGATCGGCGAACACGAGATGGCTGACGGCTTGCGCCACGAAGCGAAATTCGCCCTTGGCGAAATCCTTGCGCGCACGATCGAGGATCGCGTCGGCGCCCCCCATGTATTCGACGTATTTCCTGCCCGACTCGACCGGCGGCAGCGGATCGAGATTGACCGGGTTGGCGTCGTACCAGCCTAGATATTTCTGATAGATCGCCTTCACGTTGTGCCGGATGTGACCGTAATAGCCGCGGCCGTGCCAGGCGCCTTCGAGGCTCGCCGGCAGTCTGATCGTCTCGGCGATTTCGCTCGCGGTGAGGCCGTGGTTCATCAGGCGGACGGTCTGGTCGTGGGCGAACTTGTAGAGATCGCGCTGCTGGCGGATCATGGTGTCGATGCGGTCTTTTCCCCACACCGGCCAGTGGTGCTGGCCGCACATCGCGTCGGCCTTGCCGCCCCACATCTGCAGCGCCTCGCCGAGATATTTCGACCAGGCCAGCGCGTCGCGGACTTCGGCGCCGCGGAACGGCAGCAGATTGTGAAAATTGTGCGTGCAGTTTTCCGCGAGATTCAAAAGCTTGTAGCGCGGAACGTAGAAATGCATCTCGGCCGGCGCCTCGCTGTTTGGCGCCATCTGGAATTCGAATTCGAGCCCGTCGATGACACGCTTGTCGCCGGTTTCCATGATCAGATCCGAGGGACGCAGCAGCTTGACCGAGCCCGCCGCCATCGACTTTCCCAACCCGTTGTCGACCTGTCCGCGCGGACCCTTGGCGAGGAACGGCCCGAACTGGTATTGCGCGCGCCGCAGCATCGCAGGCCCCGCGATGATGTTTTCCGAGACCGCATGCTCCATGAACAGATTGGGCGCGATGATCGGCACCCCGCCGCTGGCCTGCGCGACCTCGTCGAGCACGCCGTGTGCGCCGCCATAGTGATCGGTATGGGTGTGGGTAAAGATGACGGCGTCGACCGGCCGCTTTCCGCGGTGCTGGAAGTAGAGCTCCATCGCCGCGCGCGCGCCTTCGATCGAGGTTAGCGTATCCACCACGATCACGCCCGTGTCGCCCTCGATCAGCGTCATGTTGGCGATGTCGAGACCCCGCACCTGATAGACGCCGGGCACCACTTCGAACAGTCCGTGGTTCATGTTGAGCCGCGACTGCCGCCACAGGCTCGGGTTGACGGTCGCGGGTGCTTTCTCCTCGGACAGAAAGCCGTAGGGTTTCAAGCTCCAGACCACCCGCCCCTGCGGGTTGGCTATCTCTGCATTTTCCAGCGTGCCGAGAAAGCCGCGCGAGGCCTCGTCGAAATCTCTCCTGTCGGAGAACGGCAGCGCGTTCAGCATCGCCGCCTGCTGGGCGATCACGGAAGGGGAAGCCTCCTTGGGTGTTTCGCTATCGAACGTTGCGGTCATGTTGTTCTCCCTCTTGGCATTTCCGAATCTTCGTCATGCCCGGCCTTGTGCCGGGCATCCACATCTTAACAGCGTCACAGCAAGAAAGACGTGGATAGCCGGGTCAAGCCCGGCCATGACGAACTTAGGATGTCCCATTCCATTGACCGCGTCTTGGTACACACCCTCAACTCACTCCGGATGCGCAGCGAGATACGGCGAATCCGCGATTCCCCAGGACGGCATCGCCTCCATCCGGAAAATCTGGCGCAGGTGAACCTCGTCCGGGCCGTCGCCAATCCGAAGCAAGCGTCCCCAGGCCAGCGCCTGATGGATGGGCGTATCATCCGAGCCGCCCATGGCGCCGAACACCTGCATGGCGCGATCGGCGATCCGTTGCAGCATGGCGGGGACGGCGACCTTGATCAATGAAACATCGCGCCAGGCGCCATGGTGGCCGGTCTGGTCGAGCCGCCAGGCGCAGCGATAGGCCAGGAGGCGCGCCTGCTCGAGTTCGACCCGGGATTCGGCGATCCAGCGCTGCACGGTATCGTATTGCATGATGGTGCGCCCGAATGCGGAGCGTTCCGCCGACCGCGCCATCATCAGTTCGATCAGAAGCTCGCACAGCCCGATCGAGCGCATGCAATGATGAATGCGCGCCGGGCCGAGACGGACCTGGGCGACCTTGAAACCCTGCCCCTCTTCGCCGATCAGGTTCGATCGGGGAATACGGACATTGTCGAAGGCGAGTTCGCCGATCGGGGCGGTGTGATCCTCACAGCCCATCCAGCGCAGCGGCCGGATCAGGCGGACGCCGGGCGTATCCATCGGCACAATGACACAGGAATGGCGGCGGGTGCGCTCCGCATCCGCATCGGTCACGCCGAGTACGATCAGGAAACTGCAGCGCGGATGGGCGGCGCCGGTGATGAACCATTTGCGCCCGTTGATGATGTAGTCGTCCTGATCGCGAACGATCGTCGTGGCGATATTGGTCGCATCGGAGGAGGCCACATCGGGTTCGGTCATCCCGAAGGCCGAACGGGTCTCGGCTTCGAGCAGCGGCCGCAGCCAGCGCGCCTTCTGTTCTGACGTGGCGCAGTTTTGCAGCGCGATCATGTTGGGAACGTCAGGTGCCTGACAATTAAAAGCCTCCGAGGCCCAGAACAGCCGTCCCATGATCTCGGCCAGCGGCGCGTATTCGAGATTGGAAAACCGCGTCCCCGGCTCATCATCAGCGAGTTCGGGAAGGCCGAGATTCCACAATCCCGCCGCGCGCGCCTTGCGCTGCAGCTCGGCCATGAACGGTGGGGTCTCGCGGCTGGTCGCGGTGTGATCGACCCAGGCGCGGTGGCGCGGCAGCACTTCCTGGTCGAAGAAGCCCTGAAGCTTTTTGCGCCACTGTTCGGATCGTACGGATAGCTTGAAGTCCATGCCTGCCGTCCCTTGCGGAGCCGCATATAGCCGCATGCCGATACAAATTGCAAATATGTTCCGATATATTGACAAATATCATTATTCTGTCCAATCTTTGGCATGGCCTCCTCAAACCAGCCCTTGGCTTTTTCGGCGCTTTCGCGGTCCAGAGCCGCCGGAGACCCAAGCGATCCATCGTTCGCGACGACGCTGGCGCACGGGCTCGACCTGCTGGCCGCGTTCCGCAACGGCGGCGGCTCGCTGTCGAATGCGGATCTCGCGCTGCAGACGGGATTGTCGCGGCCGACGGTGTCGCGTTTGACGCACACGCTGGCGCAACTCGGTTATCTCAAGCGCGACCCCAAGGGACGCTTCGAACTCGGCCTTGGCATCCTGGCGGCGGCGTACCCGGTGCTGTCGGCCCTAAAGGTCCGGCAGATGGCGCGCCCGCTGATGCGCGACTTCGCCGCTTACGCCGGTGGAACGGTATCGATCGCAATGCCGTTCGGACTCGACTTCATCTACGTCGAGACGCTGCGCACCACCGACGCCGTTCCGCACGTCCCCGACGTCGGTTTTACCGGGACGCTGGCGACGACGGCCGTCGGCCGCGCCCTGCTGTCGCTCTCGGCCGCGGATGAACTGCAGCGCTACGTGCAGGCCGTGAAAGCCGAGCGTCCGGAGGAATTGGAATACGTCGAGAGGCGGACGCTGCCCGACATCGAACTCTGCAGGGAACGCGGGTTCGCGGTTTCGCTGGGCGAATGGCGGCGGGAAATCTTCGGCGTCGCGGCACCGCTGTATCGCACCGCTGCGGGCGACTGCCTTTCGGTGAATTGCGGCATCCCCTCGTTTCGCTTTTCCGCCGAGCAGATCGAGCGCGAATGCGGACCGCGGATTTTGGGACTGGCGCGCAGCATTCGCTCGCTGGTTGACAATGCATGAGAGGCTGATTGAGGGTCCTGAGGCCGTCATTCCGGGGCGATGCGAAGCGTCGAACCCGGAATCTCGAGATTCCCCGATGTGCAATTGCACATCTGAGGTCTGGTCCTTCGGACCATCCCGGAATGACGGTACGAGCTAATTGCCGCTATCAAAAATAACGCACATCGCACGAACGATGCTGCGACGACGGGAGGGAAGAATGAGAGCAATGCGGGCTTTTGGCCTGGCCACAGGCGTCGCCGCAATCATGTTCGGCAGCGCCCCTCGAGCGCAGGCGCAGGGCAACTATCCGGATCGGCCGATCCACATCATCGTGCCCTATCCCCCCGGCGGCATCGTCGACATCATCGCCCGCGCCGTCACCGAGCAGGTCGGCCGCGACTGGAAGCAGCCGGTCGTCGTCGAAGCAAGGCCCGGCGCCAACAGCAATATCGGCACCGCCGCGGTCGCCCGAAGCGATCCCGACGGCTATACCTGGCTGGTCACGGGGCCGGCAGTGCTGGTCAACCCGACCCTGTACAAGGACGCCGGCTGGGACACGATGCAAAGCTTCAAATGCGTCGGTCTCGCGGTCTGGAATCAGAGCGTGGCCGTGGTGAATCCGGCGATGCCGGCGAAGACGCTCGCCGAATTCGTGGCGCTCGCGCGCGGCAAACCCGGCCAGTTCAATTTCGGCAACCCCGGCACCGGCTCGTCGATCGACCTGACCGCGCAGAAGCTGTTTCAGGCCGCCCACATCCAGCTGACCAATGTCGGCTATAAGGGCCAGCCCCAGGCATTGGTCGACCTGATGACCAACCTGATGCATTTCGAGATCGTCTCGCTGGCGCTGGCACTGCCGCACATCAAGGACGGCAGCATCAAGCCGCTCGCGGTCTTCACGGAAAACCGCGTCGCCGATCTTCCGGACGTGCCGACCATCGCGGAAGCCGGCTACGCCGAAGCGTCCTATATCCCCTGGTACGGCGTCTACGTGCCGTCAGCCACGCCCGACGCGCTGGTCGGAAAAATCCACGGGGCGATCAACAAGGCGCTGCAAAATCCCGACGTGCAGCGCCAGCTGGCGGTCGCCGACATCCCGGGCAAGCCGATGTCACTGAATGAACTCGCCGGCCTGATGAAGGCGGATTACGAGAAGCTGACGACGGTGGTGAAAGCATCCGGCATGACGCCGCAGTGACTCCTTTGCGTCATGGCCGGGCTCGTCCCGGCCATCCACGTCCTCCTTGCGAGGCCTGTAAGGACGTGGATGCCCGGGAAAAGCCCGGGCATGACGAGAAGAGCAATTATCTCACTTCTTGACCTTGCTCGCATCCATCTTGATCGAGGTGTCCAGCAGTTTTGTCGTGAACGCGCTTTCCACGGGAAACGGCTTCTCCATGCCGAGATAGGTCTGCACCAGATCGTAATCCTTTTTCATCCGATCGGCGCCGATCCAGCCCAGCGCCTTGGTGGTCGTGAACTCGTCGGTCATCAGGAACTTGATGCGTTCCCACTGGCGTTCCTGATTTTCCCGGTCCAGCCCCGACGCCTGATCGAGCAGCGCTTTCAAGCAGGGCGTGACGTCGGCGACGCAGACGGCATAGGCCTTCTGGGTGATGTGCACGAAATCCTCGGCCAGCTTTGGATTCTTCGCCAGGAACGCGCCGTTGACGATCAACGAGTTTCCATAGGGATTGAGCCCGATGTCCTTCCAGTTGACGAAACCGAGGTCGCTGCCGAATTCGATGACTTTCAGATCATGTTCGTTGTAGAAGTCGCTGATGATATCGACGGTGTGGCTTTTCAACGCCGCGACCTTGGCCGTCGGTCCGACATTCACGAAGCTCACCGAGTTCAGGCGCGATTCCCGCCGCCTTGGCGAATGCCGGCCACATCACCCGCGACGCATCGCCCGGTGGGTTGCCGATCTTGTGGCCTGGAAAATCCTTGACGCCGTTGATGCCGTAGCTCTTCAGCCAATAGAAGGTCTGCCCGGTGTTGGCGTAGATGCTCATCAGCGCCACGTCATCGGCGCCCTTGCTGCGCGCCACCAGCATGGTCGCGAGATCGGCGATGCCGAACGGCGAGCCGCCGGAGCCGACCTTCAGCGCCGAGACACCCGACCCCTTGCCGACCTCGATGTTGAGATCGATGCCGGCCTTCGCGTACCAGCCCTGCGCCTTGGCGTAATAAAACGGCGAATGGTCCGCGGTCGGGGTCCAGTTCAGGATCAGATTGACGGACTCGCCGGCGCAGGCGGGACCGACCGGCGCCAGCAGTGCGAGCACCAATCCCGCAATTCCAAGACCTTTCATGCCCACTCTCCTCGTTCGCGCTCGTCGTTTGCGGCCGGCCCCGGCCTGACGGCCTTGTCGCGGCACCCCATTTCCGTTTACCAATGCAACAAGGGACGGACCGAATTGTCAACTGTCTGGTTGGAAATGCCCAAACGACGATCGAACGGGACAAAGCCGCAGCGGCGCGACCCCATCGCGACACGGAGCAAACTGCTGACGGCGGCGCGGCGCGAATTTGCGCAAAGCGGCCTCGCCGGCGCGCGGGTCGATGAAATCGCCGCGCGCGCCGGCGTCAACAAACAACTCGTGTATCATTATTTCGGCGACAAGGACGCGCTCTACCTCGCGGTGCTCGAATGGGTGTACGAGGAAATCCGGGCCCAGGAGCGCACGCTCAACCTCGAGGGACTCCCGCCGGAACGGGCCATCAAGAAGCTGATCGAGAGTTCGTTCGACCACCTCGCGCGGCATCCCGATTTCATCGTCCTGCTCAATGACGAAAACCGCAATAGCGCCAGACATGTACGCGCCTCGCTGAAGATCGAGGACATGCATTCGCCGCTGGTCAGCATGGTCTCGAAGATTCTCAAAGAGGGTGTGCGGGCCGGAACCTTTCGCAAGGGGATCAACCCGGTGCACCTCTATATTTCGATCGCGGGGCTGAGCTACTTCTTCTTTTCGAACACGCCGACCTTGTCGGCGATCTTCGGCAAGGACCTCACCAGCGCCGCCGCCAAACGGGCGCGCCGCAAGCACGTGGTCGACCTGGTATTGCAGGCGCTGCGGCCGTAGCATATCGCAAAGCGCACGCGCTCTTTCGTCATGGCCGGGCTAAAGCGCAAAGCGCGTCTTCGCGCTAGACGTCCCGGCCATCCACGTCTTTCTTGCCCATGCGGAGGCAAGCCGTGGATGCCCGGCACAGGGCCGGGCATGACGATCTTCGGAATAACGTCCTTTTCGGACGACAAGATCTGGGCAGCCGCACTTATCAACCGAATGGTTGATTGCCGGGTCGAGCCACGATAGATTGGGCCGGCAGGCGCCCGCCGGAACCCGGAGCGCGACTGGGAGAACCCACGGTGTTGACAGACGCAATGCGCCCGGCCAGATCGTTTGCGATCATCCTGATCGTGCATCTTGCCGTGATCGTGCTGTGGCAGGTTCTGGTCGACGCCTTCCACGTGCCGAAATTCATCCTGCCCTCGCCGCTGGCCACGCTGGCGACGCTGACGTTGGCGAAATATGCCTGGCTTTCCAACCTCGCGGTGACGGCGGTGGAAATCCTCGGTGGTTTTGCGCTCGGTGCCCTCGTCGGTGTCGCGCTGGCGGTGCTGTTCTGCTGGTCCTCGCTGCTAAGTCTTTTGTTGCTGCCGCTGTTCGTCACGCTCAACATGATCCCGAAAGTGGCGCTCGGCCCGCTGTTCATCGTCTGGTTCAGCTATGGAATCTTCCCGAACATCCTGATCGCCTTCAGCATCTGCTTCTTTCCGATCCTGCTGACCACCGCGCGCGGGCTCAGCGAAGTCGAACCCGATCTCCTGGACCTGGTGAAATCGCTACGGGGTTCGCGCTGGACCCTGTTCCGCAAGATCCAGCTGCCGGGCGCCCTGCCTTACGTGTTCTCCGGCATGAAGGTCGGCGCTATTCTCGCGGTCGCCGGCGCAATCGTCGGCGAGTTTATCGCCTCCGAGCGCGGGCTCGGCTATCTCATGATTCAGGTGCAGTCCTCGCTCGACACGCCGGCGATGGTGATGGCGGTCGTGCTTTTGACGTTGCTGGGAGTGGCACTTTACGGCCTCGTGCTCGGCCTCGAACGGCTGTTCGTGGTCAGGGACGTACGCCTGCAATGAAACATCAGGGAAGAAACATGCTGCTGACGCGCGACAATCTCCCGGACACCATTTCCGATATCGCCGAACTCGACGAGCTGCTTTGCCGGCCGAGCCAGGCGCTGATCGATGATCTCGAAAGGGTCGATGGCGACATCATGATCCTCGGCGTCGCCGGCAAGATGGGTCCGACGCTGGCCGGCCTTGCCAAGGCTGCCCTGCCCCACCGCCGCGTCATCGGCGTCGCCCGCTTCAGTGACCCCGGCGCCAAAGCGTGGCTCGAGGCCCGCGGCGTCGAAACGCTGAGCTGCGACCTGCTCGATGAAGCCGCCATCAACGCGCTGCCGAAGGCGCCGAACATTATCTTCATGGCCGGGCGCAAATTCGGCGCCGAGGGCGATCTGTCGCTGACCTGGGCGATGAATGCGCACGTGCCCGCGCTAGTCGCCCAGGCGTTTTCCGGTTCGCGGATCGTGGCGTTCTCGACCGGCTGCGTCTATCCGTTCGTGCCGGTGGACGGCAAGGGCGCGCGCGAAGATCTGCCCCCCGATCCGCCCGGCGAATACGCGCAGTCCTGCGTCGGACGCGAGCGGATGTTCGAATATTTCTCGCGCAAATTTTCCACCCCCGGTCGGCTGTTCCGGCTGAACTATTCGATCGACATGCGCTACGGTGTGCTGCACGACATCGCGACCAAGATCCTCACGGGCAAGCCGATCGACGTCAGCCTCGGCCATGTCAATTTCATCTGGCAGGGCGACGCCTCGGCGCAGGCGCTGCGGTGCCTCGCGCATTGCGACACCCCGACCTCGCCGATCAACGTCAGCGGCCACGAAATCCTCAGCGTCCGCGACCTCGCGGCAAAGCTCGGTGCGCGGCTCGGCCGCGATCCCATCCTCGTCGGCACCGAACAGCCGACGGCCTGGCTCAGCGACACCTCGCAGGCGGTCAAATTGTTCGGCCTTCCGATCGTCGATACCGGGCAACTGATCGCCTGGACCGCCGATTGGGTGGCGCGCGCGATGCCGAGCCTCGGCAAGCCCACCAAATACGAGGTGCGCGATGGGCGATACTGAGCATCGTGCCATCGTTCAGCTCGGGCCGGACGACGCGCTCGCCGGGCTTGCGCTGTCGGCGGAGGCCCACTGGAATCAGAACGAGGCCGACTGGCGTTTTTTCCTCACCGAAGGAATCGTGTTCGGCGTGCGCGACAATAATGGCCAGCTGATCGCCACCGCAGCGCTGTTGCCCTACACCTCCGGCAACGCCTGGATCAGCATGGTGCTGGTGACGGCGAACTGGCGCCGCCGCGGTCTCGCGACCAAACTGGTCGACACCTGTCTCGATCTCGCGATCAAGCAAGGCCTCACCACCTGGCTCGATGCAACGCCGGCAGGCGCCGGGGTTTATGGCCCGCTCGGTTTTACGCCGGCGCTGCAGCTGCGGCGATTGCGTCTTGAGAATGCGATGCCGGCGAATGCCGGAGCGCCGGCGCCGTTATCGCCCGGTGAACTCGAGCGCCTCACCGCACGCGATCGTCATGCCATGGGATTCGATCGCAGCGCTTTGCTGGCCGAACTTGGCGGACGTCCCGGCTCCCGGTTGGTGTCGAACGGCGATGCGGTGGCACTCGTCCGCGATGGCCGAAAGACCAGGCATGTCGGCCCGATGTTTGCGGACCGTGCCGACCGGGCGCTGGCAATGATCGATGCGATCGTTCGATCCGAAACCGGTCCCTTGCTGATCGACGCCGTCGCCACCCAGGAAGAATTTCTCAAGGGCCTGACGGAATCTGGCTGGGCGATCGAGCGGCCGTTTCAGCGCATGCGTTTCGGCCGCATCACCACCCTGCCCGCGGAACTGCCGTTCGCCGTCACCGGCCCGGAATATGGATAGGAATTGGCGCCATGCATCATAGTCAGATGAAATCCGATGTGCGGCGCCTGATCGCCGACGGCACGGTGATCCCGGCGCACCCGCTGGCGCTCGACGCCGGCCGTGCACTGGACCCCATTCACCAGCGGGCGCTGACGCGCTATTACATCGACGCCGGCGCCGGCGGCCTTGCGGTCGGCGTCCACACCACGCAATTCGCGATCCGCGAGGTCGGCCTGTACCGGCCGGTGCTGGAACTGGCCGCGGAGACGGCGGCCGACTGGACTACGCGGCCGCTGGCGCTGGTCGCAGGCCTCGCCGGCCCGACGCGACAGGCCGTCTCCGAAGCACAAACCGCGCTCGGCATCGGCTATCATGCCGGACTGCTCAGCCTCGCCGCGATGAAATCGGCCTCCGAAGACGAGATCATCGCCCATTGCGAAGCGGTGGCGCGCGAAATTCCGCTGGTCGGATTTTATCTGCAGCCGGCGGTCGGCGGCGTCGTCCTCAGCGCCGATTTCTGGCGGCGTTTTGCCGGAATCGACAACGTCATCGCCATCAAGATCGCGCCGTTCAATCGCTACCGCACGCTCGACGTGTTGCGCGGCGTTGCTGCCGCCGGCGCGCTCGACCGCGTCGCGCTCTATACGGGAAATGACGACCATATCCTGCTCGACCTCACGCTGCCGTTCGACCTGCGCGATCGCGGCGTCACCACCAGGGCCTATTTCCGCGGCGGCCTGCTCGGCCACTGGTCGGTGTGGACCGCAAGCGCCATCAAGCAATTCGAGAGGTGCCGTGCCGCGCGCCACAAGGACACGGTGCCTGCGGACCTGCTGGCGCTGGATGCCCGCGTCACCGACTGCAACAGCGCGTTCTTCGACGTCGCTAACAATTTTCACGGCTGCATCGCCGGCTGCCACGAAGTCCTCCGGCGGCAGGGGCTGCTCGAGGGAATCTGGTGTCTCGATCCCGTCGAGGGCCTCAGCCCCGGCCAGTTGCAGGAGATCGACCGCGTCTGCAACGAGCACGCCGATCTCAGCGACGACGATTTCGTCACTTCCAATCTTGAGAGATGGCTCGCATGAGCGAGCCGCAAGAGCCCTTTATCCGGCTGCGCAACGTGCGGAAAGTCTACCGCTCGCAGGGTACAGAATTTCTCGCGGTCTCCGACGTCACCATGGATGTGCAGGAGGGCGAGCTGATCTCGCTGGTTGGGCCGTCCGGCTGCGGCAAGACCACCGTGCTGAAAATCCTTGCCGGGCTTCACGACGCCGACGGCGGCAGTATCCAGATCGGCAATGCGCAAACGCCGTTCGATCCCGCGCGCGACATCGGCATGGTTTTCCAGCAAGCGCTGCTGTTGAAATGGCGGACCATCCTCGACAATGTGCTGTTGCCGGCGGAGATCGTCGGCCTGCCGATCAAAGCCGCCCGGGAGCGGGCGCGCGATCTCCTCAATCTGGTCGGGCTCGCCGGCTATGAGGACAAGTATCCGCAGCAATTGTCCGGCGGGATGCAGCAGCGCACCGCGATCGCCCGCGCCTTTATCCACGATCCGAAACTGATCCTGATGGACGAGCCGTTCGGCGCGCTCGATGCGCTGACGCGCGAACAGATGAACCTGGAGATGCTGCGGATCTGGCGCGAGAGCGGCAAGACCATCATCTTCGTGACCCACAGCATCCAGGAAGCTGTGTTCCTCGCCTCGCATTGCGCGGTCCTCACCGCCGGCCCGGCGCGGATGGCGGAATATTTCCCGATCGGACTGCCGTTTCCGCGCACGCTGCCGATCAAGACCACCGACGAATTCGGCGCCTATGCACGGCGGATTTATACAAGCCTGGGGCTGGGTGTCGAGACCGGGCCGTGAACTCATTAATCTGCCGGGCGGACGGCTTGCAGGGGTCCGCTGTGCCCTCGAAAGCGGAAGTAAATTCAGAGCATTGGCGGCTCCGCCACGGGCCATTTCGGGTTGATGGCAAAGTCGCATCGATCCGAGTTTGGCTGCGTGCATATGAGTTCACGACTAGTCGCGGCGGGGGCGGCGTAGCGTGAAGGTTTCGAACGGGGCCAATCGACCATCCGGTCCCACCACGTCGTAATAGGTGACCTTGATCGTGGTAGTACCGCCGCGATCCGACCCGGGATCGACGGCGAATGCCGCAAAGCCGTAGGAATGCGCGGCATTTCGCACCGCCGACCAGGGCGCCAGCTCCTTCACGTAAACCGGCGGACGCTTGCCGGTTACCGGGTCGGGTGCACCGACGGCGGTGATCACCCGGCATTGCGGCGGGTTGAAGAACAACTGGTTGGACGGGGCCGAGGTCCCGCCGCCGCCGATGACCATGTGCACCGTTCCCTTGGTGGTGTCGATGACGTCGGTGGCGGTCGCCGCCGGGACCGGCGTCAGGGTGGCGTTCGATTCCCTGCCGCGGATCGGGTGCGAGCGCTCGTAATGATGCTCATGCCCGCACACCACGAGGTCGACGCCGTATTGGTCGAACAACGGCACCCATTCCTCGCGGATCCCGAGATCCGCGCCATTGAACAGGTCGGCGGTAGAAATGGCGACCTGGTGCATGCACACGACGACCCAGTCCACATCATGATCGCTGCGGGCGGTGGCCAATTGCTTTTCCAGCCAAGCCTTCTGGGCGCCTGACGAATAACCGCGGACGTAAGAGTTACCGCCGTCCTGATAGGTGACATCGTCGTTGGCGATGCTGATCACGCGTACCGAGCCGGCGGTGAAGGCGTACCAAAGCCCGCGCGTCACATCGGTCTGGCCAGCCGATTCCGGCACCGAGAAGTAGGTCTGATAGGCCTGATACCCGATCGGTCCGTTGCCCAGCTCGTTCTCGTGGTTGCCCGGCGAGGGCATCCACGGACGGTTGCGGGCGCTGCGGCTGTTGTTATGCCAGAAATCCCACCAGGTCCGCACCCGGTCCTCGCTGAGATTTGCATAGCAGAGATCACCGTTGAACAGATGAAACAAAGGCTGCAACCGTTCCACGCCGAGCGTGGTGTCTCCCGCCGCCGGCGAGCCGAGATTGTCGTTCACGTACAGGGGATTCGGCAACGTCACCCCGGCAGGCGGCGCGTATTTCTTGCCGAGGGTCGGCGTGCCCTGATCGCCGAAGCTGGTGAACGTGAACGGCGCGCGACCGCGCGGAGAGGTGCGGAACGTAGCGAACTCCGGATCGGCGCCGTCGTGCATGGCGCCGTACAGATAGGTGAAATCGGCCTGCAGCCGATCGAGCTTCGCGTGCCAGGCATAGACGGTCTGGCCGGACTTGGCATCGGTGTAACTGGTCGGCTTGGCCTCGACTGTTTGCTCGAGCTTGCCATCGAGGCGCCCGAGCACGACGCGGGGATTGCGAACCGGCTGCAGCGTGTGCCAGGACACCACCACCTCTGACGATGCGTCCGCGCCGAACTGCAGATGCAGTCCGGCGACCGGAGGCGTCGAAATCGGATCAATCGGCGGGCGTTGGGGGGAGGCGGCCTCAGCGTCTCCGGTCCGGATCAGGGACGCCGCGACCAGGACGCCTCCTCCGATGCCTGCGGCGGCGAGAAGCTTGCGACGACTGAGTTCGAGATTGAATTCGGTGTCCTGCGTAGTCATCGCGGTGGGTTACTCCATGGTGGGCCGGAAGAGAACGTATCGCAACTTGACGACAGTTCGACAAAACGCCTCCGCCCCCGCCACGGCCTTGGCGACAGGATGTAGTCGCGCGCGTTCTCCAAGCTGGCGCGATCCATCCTTACGGATTTTACGGTGTAACAAGACCGGCATATCCGGACATTTGCGCAAAATGACAGGCTGCGGAAATTGAGCACCGGGGAACGGGACGCCGGACAACCCGTCACGGGCTTGTTGACGGGCCATCCCGGAAATGCCGGTTGTCCGCCTTTGCTCGTGATGGCGTCGCTTTGGGCGCGATTCTCAGGTCGCATGCATGTGATCGCGACGCGAGAGAAGATCGCCTACCCTTGAGAAATGATGCTGCACAAGCCAGACGCCAGAGATCAGGCCGTGGCGACGCCGGTGCGCGTCGCCGCGCTCGACCGCGCGCGTACCTTCATCACGCTGCTGGTGGTGCTGCACCACGCGGTCATCAACTACACCTATTTCGGCCATGGCGACCGGATGCGGTGGCTTGGCTTCGATCTGGTCGTGCTGTTCAATGACAGCTTCTTCATGGCCTGCATGTTTTTCATTTCCGGACTGTTCGTGAGCGGCAGCCTGACGCGATGGGGGCCGGCGATCTACCTGCGCAGGCGCGCCTGGCGACTGGGGGTGCCGTTTCTGGTCTCGATCTTCGTTCTGATTCCAATCGCCTATTATCCGAGCTTCGTGCGCTATCACACGGCGGAAACAACGGACTTCAACTTCCTTCATTTCTGGTGGCACACGATCACGATCGGCCCCTGGCCGTCGGGGGCGGCTTGGTTCCTGTGGGTGTTGCTGGCGCTCGACGCGATCGCCGCACTGCTGTGGGCCGCGGCACACCGGGCGATCGAAGCGCTGGGGCAATTCATTGAAGCCCTGCGTGACCGGCCGATGACCGCCTTTGCCGCATTCTTGGCCTTCACGATCGTCATCTATCTGCCGATGCGCCTGATCTTCGGCGATTCAACCTGGCTGGTGCCCGGCCATTATCCGCTGCCGATTCAGACCACCCGCATTCTGCTCTATGCCGGATATTTCCTGGCCGGCGTCGGCGCCGGTGCGGCCGGCTTGAGCGCCGGGCTGCTTGCGGAAAATGGGGCGCTGGCAAGGCGCTGGACCGTGTGGCTCGCCTTTGCGGTTGCCTCCTATGGCGTAATCCTGCTTCTGGTCTATGCGCACCACAATTGGATATCGAATTTCGAATCGCCACCGCTTTGGTGGCACACGGCCTATGGTCTCGCCTTTGCGACCTTCAGTGCGGCGATGACGTTCACGGTGCCTGCGGTTTTCCTGCGCTTTGACCGATCTTCCTTTCGGCTGCTCGACGCGATGCAGCCCCAGGCCTACGGCATTTACCTCTTGCACTTCATTCCCCTGATCTGGCTGCAATACGTCGTTTACGATCCAGCCTTCCCGGCCCTCGTCAAATTCGCGATCGTGTTCGCCGGCACGCTTTCCATCAGCTGGGCGCTGACCGTCCTGCTGCGAAAAATACCCGTCGTAGCGCGAATAATCTGAGCGCCGCACCAGAACTGTCGAATTCCTCGCAGAGTGTGCGTGCCGAGAGCTGAGTGATCCCATCCAGGATCCGGACGCGAGGGTGGTGCAGCGCCGGAGCCTGCCTAGCGCGGCAGCAGCCTTGCATCGCGATATTGGTCCAGCTGGTCGCGGATCATGGCTGTCGTGTCGACACAGGCGTTGAAGCCCGCGCGTCTCAACTTGCCGGTATCGGTGAGAAGATCCCATTCCTTCTCGAATACGAAGTCGGCGAACTCCCATGATGCGAGGCTTTCGAGCGATCGCGGTTGCAGCCCGTGCCGCGCCACGATCCGGTCCCAGACCGGTCCCTTGTCGGCCATCCAGGTCGCCAGCTTCATCTGGCGCGGCACGCCGCAGGGAATCCCGAACCATTGCGCCAGCAAGGGCCAGACCTGGCACCAGCGGAAACTGTCGCCGTTGGTGACATTGAACGCCGCGTTCTTGCCGGAGCCATGGGTGGAGATGAAAATAATTGCTTCCGCGAGACAGGTCGCGTCCGACAGTTCGGACAGCACGGAGTAACCGGCGGCAGTTCCGGGAAAATCCAGGGGCGCGTTGAGTTCGCGGCAGATCGCCGCGTAGGCGCCGAGCACCGAGATCAGGTTTCTGGAGCGGTTCGGCGCGAAGTCGCAGATATAGGACGGCCGCGAGGCCGACCAGCTCCAGCCGGCTCGCGCCGCGCGTTCGCTCAAGAGGTCTTGCTGGTCGTAGTAAAAATTCGGCGGCAGATGACGGGCATCGTCCTCGCGCGACGGCGTCGGATACGGACCGAGATGCATGCCGTACCATTTGATTCCCTCCAGCAGGTGAACGTGCTTGAGCGCTTCGGACCGCGTCGCCAGCGCGTCGAGCGTCGCCGCCAGCATGGCGACGTTGCCCTCGACGTCTTCGACTCCTCCTTCGCGAAATGGCGCACGTGCCGCGAAAAAGGCATGCGTCACCGGTTCGATGGCTCCCAGGGCGCGGCGGCAGGACGTGGGATCGGTCAGGTCGGCCGCGATATGAGTGAAGGGCACTTCGCCTGATGGCGCCGTGCGCGACATGCCGTAGACGCTCCATCCCCCACGACGCGCGAGCGCCGCGGCAATGGGACCGCCCGTCGCTCCGGTCGGCCCGACCACAAGTGCGACCTGTTCAGTCATCGCGGCCTATCCCCGCCTGCTGGAGATGCCCGCAACTGTCGGCGATATCGATATCGGGGTTGAGCGAAATCACTTCCAGCATTGGCAACTCGGCATATCCAACCTCTTTTAGAGCGGATGCGATGCCCGCGAGCGGAACATCGCCGCAACCGAAGGGATCGTGCCTGTAGCTCTGCCGGGTCGTGTCGGAAAAATGAACCAGGCTGAGTTGGTCGCGCACGCGCCGTAATCCATCGGTTGGAGCCTCGCCGATGAAGTGCGCGTTGGCCACGTCGTAGATGACGCGGATGCTGTCGTCGCCATAACCATCCACAACCTTCATGAGCGACTCCGCGTCCGGCAGGAAGGCAAACGGCATGTTCTCGATGAAAAGCCTGGTGCCCACCTGCCGCGCCAGCGGCGCCAGCGTATCGAGCGCACGGTAGAAATACGAGATCATGCGGTCGCGCGGCATCGGAAACAGCGGATTGGGCTTGCCGGGTCCGACAATGATCCCGCCCGCACCGAGTTCGCCGGCACAGCGCACAAGTTGCACCAGCAAATCGAGGGTATAGGCCCGCATCTCCTCCGCGGCGGCGGCGACATTGATGTCGACATTCGGCATATTGACGGCCACCAGCCGCAGCCGCCGTTCGCAGAGCTGGCGCAGGCCGCGTAGACTTGATGCGTCAAGTTCGGCTGGCCAGAGATGGCCGGGAAAGAACATCAATTCAATCCCGCCATAACCCTGGTCCGCGAGCCGCGCCGCGGTATCGGCGGCGCTGCCACGGAAGATATAGGAATAGGTGTTGACGGCAAATCCAGCGGCCGGGTTTTTCATGCTCGTCCCCTCTGCCGGGCGTGCACCTCTGAACCGGTTTGCGCAAGGTGCCGGCCGGCGATGTAGCCGAATGTCAACGCAGGCCCGAGCGTAATGCCCGGCCCCGGATAATTTCCGTTCATGATCGAACCCATGTCATTGCCGCAGGCATAAAGGCCCGCGATGGCGGTGCCATCCTTGCTCAGAACCCGCGCGTGGCCATCCGTTTGGAGACCGATCGCCGTGCCCAAATCCGCCGGATAGATACGAAGCGCGTAAAACGGCGGCCGCTCGATCGGCGCGACGCAGGGATTGGGCGAGTGGTTGGGATCGCCGAGGTGACGCTGATAGATCGACGTGCCGCGTCCGAAAGCCGGATCGATCCCCTTTCTCGCATGCGCGTTATAGTCGTTCACCGTTTTGGAGAGCGCCGATGGTCCGACGCTGATTGCCGCGGCGAGCGCATCGATGCTGGGAGCCTCGATCAATTCGCCACTCCTGACGTAAGGCCTGATGCGCCAGGTGAACGGCTTGATCCGGCCAAGCCCGTAGGTCCAGAGAAAATGCCGGTCGCAGACCAGATAGAACGCACGGCTCGCGGCGTCGTTGCCGTCGCGCAGCATGGCGAGAACGAACTCGTGGTATGACAGGGCTTCATTGACGAAGCGTTGTCCCGCCGAATTCACGGCGATGATTCCGGGCTTCGCTCGGTCGGTCACCGTGTGCGGGAAAACTCCCTGGCTGCCATCCGCGCGCTGAAAGCGTGACGCCGGCACCCAATAGGCCGGGCTCGCAACGCTCGTGCCCATGCTGGCGCCGGCTGCAATAGCGACCCGCAAGCCATCGCCGCTTCCCGCAGGCGATGCGGCGGAAACCGATCCCGCGGCGGCTGGAAAGTAACGTTCGCGAAGGCTTGCGTCGTGAGAGAAGCCACCGGTCGCCAGCACGAGGCCTTTGCGCGCGACGATGGGCCGGCTGCCGGATGAATCCTTGATTTGCACGCCGCCGACGGCATCGTCCTCGACCAACAGCCGTTCGACACTGGTGCCGAACAAAACCTCGACGTTTCGCGCCAGCAGCGAAGCGTAGAGCCGCGCCGCCAGCGCATTGCCCAGATGCAGCGCCGTTCCTCTGGGTGCGCGCAGCCGCTGCAACGCATATTGCGACACAAGACGGATCGCGCGCAGGGTCGAACGCAACGAGCGTCCGAATTGGCGAAGGTGGGGAATGTCGAGCCGGTTGACCATCATCCCGCCAAACAAGGTGAATTCCGGCAGCGGCGGACGCAGCCGTTTAAAATTAGCGCCGAGTTTGGCGCCGTCGAAGCTGACAGGCTCGAGCACGCGACCGCCGGCCGTGGCCCCCGGCTGTTCCGGATAGTAATCGGGATAGGTCTTCACCGGCTGCAGCCGGACCTCGGTGTTGGCTTCAAGATATTCGACCGCCTCTGGACCACGCGCCAGAAAGGTTTCGCGCAAGCCGGCATTTTCGATTTCGGGAACGGTGCTGGCGAGATAGGCAGCGGCATCGGAGGCGCTGTCAGGCATGCCGGCCTGCTTCATGTGAGCGTTGGCGGGAATCCAGACCATCCCGCCCGACCACGCCGTGGTGCCTCCGACGAATTCCGTCTTCTCGATCAGCAGAACGCTCAAGCCCTCGCCGGCGGCGACCGCGGCAGCCGTCATGCCACCGGCGCCCGCGCCAATCACGACCACATCGTAAGCATCTGAAGCCGGCATGCGTGGGACCGCGCGGTTAAGACTGCAACTAGGTCAAATGGTTTCGCCGTCGTCCGACGGCGGCGACGTGATCACCAGGAACACCAGATCGACCAGGCCGGAATTGGAGATGGCGTGCTCGACGCCGGGCGGCAAAAAGATAAAATCGTGCTTGCGCACCACATGGTTCACGCCGGCGATCTCCATCAGCCCCTCGCCTTCGAGCACATGGTAGATCTGCTCCTGAACCCGGTGCTTGTGCCTCGCGACATGGGCCATCGGCTGGTACATCGAAATCCGGTAATCGAGGTGACGTGTATCGGCGGTCTCCGGCATCACCAGAGGTTTTGACAACGCGCCGCCAAAATGATTGGGGAATTCGCGCCAGGGCACTTCGGCGATATTGCGGATGAAGGCGCCGTTTTCTTCAGAAGCCATGTCGTTTTCCTTGTCCAAGGTTGTACCCACGCAGACCGACGCGATGTTACCGGTTGTGCAGGAATCGAACAGCCTCTCGTCCCGCAATCTGTCCAAATACCAGCGCGCGAAGCATCGCAACGGCGTTCGGTGCGGTGCCATAAAAATGCCCGGTGGTTTCTCCTGCCGCGTAGAGCCCGGGCATCGGCCCGCGCTCCCCCAGGACCTCCGCCTTTTCGTTGGTAGCGAGACCGCCGAATGTATAGGCGATGGCGCCGACCAGGGGATAGGCGAGAAACGGCGGCTTGGCGATCGCGCGTGCCCAGTTCGATTTCGGCGGCCTTAATGTACCAGCCGCCGCCAATCCGTCGCAGCGCGTCGCGTCGAACCGCGCAGCGTCACCGGTCGCGGCGGCATTGAACCTGTCGATCGTCTCCCGCAGATTCCGGGCGGAAACTCCGATCAGCGCCGCAAGCCCTTCGATTGACTGAGACTGGTATGGCGGCACGTCCGATCGGATCGCGCGCTGGTAGTCGGGAATATCGAACAGGCTGACATCGAGGATCGCGTACGCCACGCTTTTCGGTTTCGCGAAATGAATCTCGCGGGCAAACACTTCCCAGGTTTCGTGCACGAGGCCACCGCCTTCGTCAAAGAAACGACGTCCCTCCTGATCGACGACGATGCCATAGGGATACACCAGCACGACCGGCGCGGAGTGGGTGCTGCGGGGATCGACCGGTTCGATGTGCATCCCGTTCCAGTCGCCGGAAATGCTGGCGCCCAGGTCGGCGGCCATGCGGATGCCGTCGCCGCTGTCGAAACGCGTTCCCGGCGAGATGAGTTTTATCGTCTCGGCGCCCGGCCCGAACTGCGCGCGCATCATCGCGGGGTTGGCCTGGAATCCGCCGGTGGCCAGAATCACGGCATCGGCGGCGAGCGTCGTTGCGGCGCCGTCACCGGTCTGAACGTCCACGCCGACCACGCGGTGATCTTCGACCACCAGCCGGCTCGCGGCGGACTCGTAGCGAACCTTCACCCCAGCCTGCTTCGCGGCATCGGCAAGCTTTTCGACGATGGCGCTGCCGCCTCCGACCGGCTGGATGCGCGGCGGGCCAGCGCTGAGGTAGTAAACCGGAATCGCGAATTCGATGCCGTGGCTCTGCAGCCATCCAATGGTCCGGACCGCGTTCTCGGCGAGCGTGCGAAAATAGGCTTGATCGGCTAGCCCACCCGACGCCTGCTGCATATCCTCTTCAAAGCCGGGGGCCAGCCGATTGGGCGCGGCCAGCCGCATATAGGACGGGCTCCAGCGGGTATTCCCGCCGGCTTCGGCTTCGCCCGATTTTTCCAGCAAGGTGATGTCGAGGCGCAAGCCGCGGCTGCGCGCCTGCTCGACCGCCGAAAGCGCCGCTGCCAGGCCGGCGGCGCCATGCCCGACCACTACCAGCTTCTGAAGATTTTGCGTCATTCAGGACTCAGGGCTCAAGCCCGCCGATCAGGTTATCAACGCGCCCCCGTCGATATAGACGATCGATCCCGTCACAAACCCGATCGTCATGAAAGCCAAAATCTGCCGCGCGATATCTTCGCCGGTGCCGACGCGGCCGACCGGCAAAGCGGCGGCCGTTTTGGCCAGCATGTCGCGGCGCGCTTCTTCCGGCATCGCTGCGCGGATCGGCGTGTCGATGATCCCCGGCGAGACCGCGTTGACGCGCACCGGCGCGAGTTCGAGCGCGAGGCCGCGCGCCAGCGATTCAAGCGCGCCGTTGGCGGCACCGACGATGGCGAAGTTGGGCCGGGGGCGAATGCTCAGGTAACCCGAGACCAGCGTCAGCGATCCGCCGGGGCGGATCTCCGCCGATCGCGCGACGCGCCAGGCACCCCAGAACTTGCCTTCCATGGTGGCGCGCACGTCTTCCATGGCAACGGTCTTGAAAGGCCCGGTGCGAAGCTGCGCTGCGGTGACCACGACGTGATCGACCGGGCCACAACTGCGAAAGAGACTGGCGACGCTTTCATCGCTGGTGACATCCGCTACAATCGCCGTCGCGCCCAATTTGTCCGCAACCGCGTTCAGGCGATCGGCGTTGCGGGAGGCGATGATGACCGTGGCCCCTTCCCGCCTGGCGAGTTCGGCGGTCGAAAGACCGATACCCGACGAGCCCCCGACAACCACGACTTTCTTGCCTGCAAGCATCATGACGTTTCCTCGATTTTATTTCTGCTGGAGACGTGATCGACCATCAGGTCGGTTCGTATCGCTTCCCAATTCCCGGCTTGCTTTGCCCGAGCCCCGGAAGTTCCCAAACACCGGCGCCAGAAGGATTGATGTCGGCGGCGATATTGACGTCAATCAGATAGGGCTTGTTGGCGGCGATGCCCTTGCGGATGGCTTCGCCGAGATCGCCTGCGCGATCGACCCGCACGCCTTCGACGCCGCACGAGCGCGCCATGGCGGCAAAATCCGGATTGTAACGCCCGCCCGTCGTCGGATCATGGAAGTCGGTGGCGAGTTCACGGCCTCCGAGGTAGCCGCGCTGCAGGCCGCGGATCGAGGCATAGGCGTAGTTGTTCCAGACCACCCAGACCACCGGCAGATTATATTCGACCGCCGTTCCCAGCACATTGGCATGCATGAAGAACGCGCCGTCGCCGCACACCGACACGCAGGGACGGTCGGGGGCTGCGAATTTCGCCCCCATCACGCCGGCGACGCCAAAGCCCATCGGGCCGAAGCCCATCGAGCCGATCAGCGAATCCGGCCGCTTCGGCTTGCAGAAACTCAACAGCCAATTGTGGTGCACGCCGATGTCGCTGACCAGGATCGCATTCTCGGGGAGCGCCTTGTCGATCTCGAGCGCGGCGCGCTGCGGATTGATCGGCGTGGTGTCGTCGGAAAAGCCGGGGGCGACGAACCTGTCCCATTCCTTGCGATAGACGTCGATCTGCGCCAGCCATTTCTTGCGGGCGTCGGCGCGTTTAGTGAGATCGGCGCGGCGATCGAGTTCGGCGTGGATCTGGCGCAGGAAGGTGCGCACATCGGCCATCAGGCCGAGCGCGACCGGATAGTTACGGCCGATTTCCTCCGGATCGATGTCGACGTGAATGAGTTTCGTGGGCGGAATGGTGAAGGAATAGCCCGGGATCCACGAACTCGATGTGCGATCGTCGAAGCGCATGCCCATCGCCAGGAGCACGTCGGCCTGGCGCGTCGCGTGATTGGCCTGGTAATGGCCGGCGCGCGCGACAAGGCCGAGCGCCAGCGGATGGTTGGTATCGATGGCGCCAAGGCCGCTGGCCGACGCCGCCACCGGAATTTGCAGCCGCTCGGCTAGCTTCAGCAACTCCTCGGCGGCGCCGCCATAGCGTACGCCCTGGCCGACGATTATCACCGGCCGCTCGGCGCCGAGCAGCATATCCACCGCCTTGACGACACCTTCCGGATCGGCGCCGCAGCGGCTCGAGATATTGCCGTTCCAGGCGTGCGCGTTCGGCGCTTCCTCGGCCGCCGATTCCAGGAACACGTCGAAGGGAACGTCGAGCACGACCGGACCCGGACGGCCCGTGGTCATGGTCTTCCAGGCCTGCCGGATCGCGAGCGGCACCATTTCGCCGCGGGTCGGCTGGAACACCTTCTTGCAATAGGAGCGCACGGTGGAGGGAAAGTCGGCCTGATAATGCCGGTACAATTCCTGGAACGCGCCGCGGTTGAACTGGCTGGTCGGCACATTACCGGTCACCGCCAGAAACGGCACCGAGTTGAGAAACGCATTGCCGAGCGAGATCGGCAGGTTCGCCGAACCCGGCCCGCAGGACGTGAAGGTCGCGGTCGGCCGCCCCGAGACGCGGTAATAGACATCCGCCATGAAGCCGGCGACGCTCTCGTGATGCACCGAGATGGTCTTGAGCTCGTCGGAACGCTCATACAGCGCGTCGATGAACTGGATATTGCCGTGACCGCACAGGCCGAACACCTGCGGTACTTTTTCCTGGATCAGATAGTCGACGATAACCTGGGCCCCATTGAGCGCATTGCGCGGCGACATCGGATCTCTCCCTGACCTGTTCGACATTTTTCAGGAGATCGGCGCTGACTCATTGGCCGCCGACACTGCCCAGGCGCGCGGCACCCTATTTCCCATAATGCTATACGTCAATTTATATTGTGGTAGAGTGGACCCGACAACCGCGCCGTGGAGGCTTAATCCGGTGAGACCGCGTACCAAGCAAAAGGCCAGCGAGAAGCCGGCCAGCCCGCGCAAGACGGCCATCGCCAAGTTGGTACCGTCTGCGCCGCACGATATCGACGACGACGCCGACGACCGGCAGCGCGTCGGCGTCCAGTCGCTTGGCCGTGCCTTCGCGATCCTTGAAGAAGTCGCGCGGCACCGCGAAGGCATCGGGCTTGCGGAACTGAGCAAGCTGGTCGGCCTGCATAATTCGACCACCTTCCACCTGGCCAAGACGATGGTGTCGCTGGGCTATCTGCGTCAGGAAAAGGATTCCAAACGCTACCGCGTCGGCCGGCCGTTGTTTGCGCTGGCCGCCTCCGCGCTCGACGAAATCGAAATGGTCAATGTCGCGACACCTGTGCTTGAGGAGTTGTCGCGGGAAACCAGCGAGAGCAGTCATTTCGCGGTGCGCATGGGCGACGCCGTGGTGGTGATCGCCCGCACCAGCGGGCCCGGCGCATTTCAGCTGACCGACCGCGTCGGCGTAGTACGGCCGGCGCATTGCACCGCGCTTGGCAAGATCATCCTCGCCTCGCTGCGTCCGGATCAACTGAAGCGTTTTCTTGAACGCGCCGACATGAAGCCGTCGACCGGGAAATCGATCACCGATGTCGCCGTGCTGTCGCGCGAAATCGCCGAGATCAGGCGCACCGGCATCGCCTTCGACGACGGCGAATTCAATCCGGAAGTGCGCTGCGTCGCGGTGCCGGTGACGGATTTTACCGGCCAGGTGATCGGCGCGCTCGGTATTTCCGGCCCGATCTGGCGGCTGTCCAACCAGGCGCTGCATAATAGCGCCCAGATCGTGCAGGCCGCCGCCCATCGCCTGTCGGCTGAATTCGGCGCCAAGGGTGCCGCTAAATCCTAAGGATAAAGCCGGGACGCGCATTTGTCGTTGACAGCGGTCAGCGCCTCCGAAAATATCGATCCAGCAATAGAAAAACGTCTCTCACATTCTCGTATACGCCGGAATGAAGGGGGACATCGCCAAGCGCTCTTTGGGAGGAGACCAACGATGATCCGCTACAACCGACGTACCCTGTTGAAAGCAAGCGCCGCCTTTGCCGGCGCTTCGGCGATTGGATTTCCAGCGATCAGCTATGGCCAGACCGAGAAGATCAAGATCGGCCATCTCACGCCGCTGACCGGTTTTCTCGGCGCGCTTGGCGCCTATGCCACGCTGGGCATGCGAATGGCCGAGGCGGAAATCAATGCTTCCGGCGGCATCATGGGGCGCCAGCTGGAGGTGATGTCGGAAGATTCGGTCAATCCCGCCACCGCCGCGACCAAGTCGCAGCGCATGCTCGAGCAGGACGGCGCGCTGGTGCTGATGGGCGAGGCCAATTCGGCCTCCGCGCTGACCATCATGCAGGTGGCCGCCCGCAACAAGCGGCTGTTCATCCAGACCGGCGCGCGCTCCGACGCGTTGCGCGGCAAGAACTGCAACCGATATACCTTCCACACCGATATCCCGAACACCGTGATGGTGAATGCCGTCGGCAAGGCGCTGCTGCGCGACAATATGGTGAAGGGCAAGAAGTTCTTCGGACTGACCGCCGACTATATTTTCGGCCATGATCTTTTGGCCGCGGCCAAGCGTTTCTTCGCAGCCAATCAGGGCAATCTGATCGGCGACGAATTGATCGCCACCGACGTCACCGACTTCAGCCCCTATCTGCTCAAGATCCGGCAGGCCAAGCCCGACGTGGTCTGTTCGAATCTGGCCGGCAATCAGGTGACGACCCTGATCAAGCAATATGCCGAGTTCGATCTGCCCTATCCGATCGTCGGCTTCAATCTCAATACGGCGGACGCCTGGGCCGCGGGTGAAGGCAATCTCGCCGGAATCTGGCCGACGGTCTGGTATCACACCCTCGACGTGCCGGCCTCCAGGACCTTTGTCGCCAACTTCATCAAGAAGAACGGCAAGCCGCCGGAGAACCATGCCTGGATCGAATACATCGCGTTCAAGATGATGGCGCAGGCCATGAACGAAACCAAGTCAACCGACACCGATACGCTGATCGCCTATTTCGAAAAGGGAACGCAGTTCGACATCCTGAAGGCGCGCAAGGCCTATTTCCGGGCCTGGGATCACCAGCTGATCCAGGAAGCCTATACGTTTTCGCCGAAACCAAAGGGCCAGGCCAAGGATCAATGGGACCTCATCACGCTGGGTGCCGCCGTGCCCGGGGCGGACGAGCCGATGGAAATTCTCAATCCGACCAAAGAACAAAACCCCTGTTCGTTGTAACCGCGCCTCGGTCACCCGGGCCCCCCAATCGCGGGCGCGCCGGGTGAGCGCGCATGACGGCGCATCGCGGCGCGGCTGATATCAAGGTCTCCCTGGAGCGAGAATGGAGTTCGGGTTCTTGCTGGAACAGGTGGTGAATGGTCTCGTGCTCGGAGGCTATTATCTGCTGATCTCGCTCGGGCTGTCGCTGATCTTCAGCGTCGGCGGCGTGGTCAACCTGGCGCATGGCGCATTTTACGCGCTTGGCGCTTATCTATCCCTCGAAATCACCAGATATCTCGGCTTCGGCCCCGCCGTCGTGATCTCGCCGATCGCGGTTGCCGTGCTGGGCATTCTGTTCGAGCGCTACATCCTGCGCCGGTTCTACACCGCCGATCCGATCCTGAGCCTGCTGGTGACCTTCGGCCTTGCCATGGTCGCCGAGCAGATGATCCGCATCATCTGGGGTGCGACGCCGTTGCCGGCTTCGATCCCGCCGGCGTTCCGCGGCTCGGTCATCGTCGGCGACTTCCTGTTTTCGCGCTACCGCGTGATGTTGCTGGCAGTGGTAGCGGCGGTGCTGCTCGGGGTCTGGCTGTTGCTGCACAAGACCTCGTTCGGCCGCGTGGTGCGCGCCGGCATCCAGCGGCCGGACATGGTCGCGGCCCTCGGCATCCGGCTGCAGCCCTATATGACCGCGATCGTCATGCTCGGCGTCGGCATGGCCGCCATGGGCGGCGCCTTCTTTGCACCGATCACGATCGTGCATCCGGCGATGGGGTCCGAGATCATCACCATCGCCTTTGTCGTGGTGGTGATCGGGGGCCTCGGCAGTTTCTGGGGCGTGGTGATCGCCGCACTTCTGGTCGGCGTGGTCCGCGGCATCACTATTCATTTTGTCCCCGCCGCGGGCGAGGCATCGGTCTATGTGCTGATGTTCCTGGTGTTGCTGGTGCGGCCGCGCGGGCTGCTTGGCGAGCGGATCGAGAAATTCGAATGAAGTCCGCCTCGCCAATCCGGAAATACCGGCCGTTGCTGCTCGCGAGCCTCGCGCTGGTCGCGCTGCCGTTCGCCTTGCGGCTGCTCGGCCTCTCCTTGAACACCGGAACCGTGGTGGTGACGCTGGCAATCGCAACCATGGGACTCAATCTTTGCGTCGGCTATACCGGATTGGTGTCGTTCGGCCACGGCGCCTGGTTCGGCATTGGCGCCTATGCCGCGGGGTTGATCCAGCTGCACTGGTTCGGCGGCGAAATCTGGTTGCCGCTGCTGCTGTCGATGGTGCTGGTCGCCGTCCTGTCCGCGGCCGCAGGCGTCGTCATCCTGCGCCGCCGCGGCGTCTACTTCTCGCTGCTGACGCTGGCGCTGGCCGCCCTCACCTACACCATCGCGTTCCGCTGGAGCGAAGTGACCGGCGGCGAAGATGGCCTCGGCGGCCTGAAGCGCGGCAGCATCGGAAGCTTCAGCCTGGACGATGCGCTGGCCTATTACATCGTCGTCGCGCTGATCGGGCTCTGCGTGCTCTATGCGTTGCTTCGGCTAGTGCGCTCCCCGTTCGGCCACGTGCTGGTGGCGATCCGCGAGAATCAGCTGCGCGCCACGTTCCAGGGCTATCCGGTCGAGCGCTACAAGCTCGGGGTTTTCGTCATCTCGGCCGTGGTGACCGGGCTCGCCGGCGCGCTGCTCGCGTTCCAGACCTATCTGGTTTCGGCGGAAGCGGTTTCGGTGCCTTTTTCCGGCGAGATGCTGGCGATGGTCGTGATCGGCGGCATGCGCAATATACTGGGACCGGCGCTGGGCGCGCTGTTCTTCATCCTGTTTCGCGAACTGTTTTCGATCTGGACGCCGAACTGGCTGCTCTGGTTCGGCATGATCTTCGTCGCCTTCGTGATGTACTCGCCGAACGGTCTGGTCGGCATCTGGGCAACGCTCGCCCGGCGCTGGTGGCCCGCCCCGGAAGAAGCCGCCGCCATGAGCAAGCGCCGGATCTACCAGGGGCTGCCGCTGCCGGCGTTCCTGCGGCCCGAGAGCCTCAAGGGGACAGTGCTGGAGGTGAAGGGCGTCTCCAGGAGTTTCGGCGGCATTCGCGCCGTCTCCAACGCCAGTCTACAGATCGGCGCCGGCGAGATCCACGCCTTGATCGGCCCCAACGGCGCCGGCAAGACCACATTGTTCAACCTGGTTTCAGGGCTGTTCGCACCCGATGGCGGAACCATCCGCCTCAACGGCCGCGAAATTCAAGGCGTGCCCTCGCACCTCATCTGCCACCACGGCGTCGCACGTTCCTTTCAGATCACCAACCTGTTCCGCGGCCTCACTATCTACGAAAATTTGCGGCTGTCGCTGCAGGCGCAAAGCGCTGTGCGTTTCAACATCTGGCGCGACATCGACAGCTGTGCCGATATCCACGCCGAAACCGCGGAGCTGATCAAATTCCTCGGCCTCGAAGGCATTGAGGAGATCGAAGGCGGCGAACTGTCCTATGGCGGGCAACGGCTGGTGGATCTGGGCATTGCGCTGGGCTCCAAGCCGCAGGTGCTGCTGCTCGATGAGCCCTTGGCCGGCCTCGCCGCGGCCGAACGCGAGCGGGTGTCGAACCTGGTCAAGAGTGTCGCCGCGAACATCCCCGTCCTGATCGTCGAGCACGACATCGATCGCGTGCTCGGTTTTTCGCAAGCCGTCACCGTGATGAACCAGGGCGAAGTGCTGATGACGGGCTCGCCGGACGCCGTGCGTGCCGACCGCCGCGTCCAGGAGATCTATACCGGCAGCGGCATTCCCGAGATCGAGCACAGCCGCAGCGATCAAACCCGCGAGGGCGCCGCGCAAATCCTGCGGTTCGAAGCCGTCAATACCTTCTACGGCAAGAGTCATATCCTCAATGGCGCCACGCTCGACGTGCGCGAAGGCGAGATCGTCGCCCTGCTCGGCCGCAACGGCGCCGGCAAGTCCACATTATTGAAAACACTGGCCGGACTGGTTCCGCTGGCGTCCGGCACCATCGAGTATGAGGGGCGCAATATCACGGGGCTGCCGGCGCCGGATATCGCGCGCATGGGCGTCGGCTATGTGCCGCAGGGCCGCGGCCTGTTCGCCGGCATGACAGTGCGGGAAAATCTCTCGCTCGGGCGGCTCGCGCGCAAGACCGATGGCAGCCACGGCGTGGTGTGGAGCGAGGAACAGATCCTGCACTATTTTCCGCGCCTGAAGGAGCGCATGGATGTCGCGGCGGATTATCTGTCCGGCGGCGAGCAGCAGATGGTGGCGGTGGCGCGCGCGATGTCGGGCAATGTGAAGCTGTTGCTGCTGGATGAGCCGTTCGAGGGCCTGGCGCCTGCGGTGATACTCGAACTGTTTGGGGTGTTCGACCTGCTGCGAAGGCACACTTCCATCGTGATCGTGGAGCACAATCTCGATCTGGTACTGGCGCTGGCCGACCGCGTCTTCGCGCTGGAGCGCGGCGCGGTATTTCACCAGGGGCCGGCGGCGCCGTTGTTGACCGATCTCGAATACCGCAAGAAGATTTTGTGGCTGTGATTTGGATCGTCCTTGCGAGGAGCGCAGCGACGAAGCAGGGACCACGCATGGTGTGGTGCGCGACCGCATCCAGGATCAATCTTCCGCGACGGTAATGGTGCAGTCCTCGCCACCCTCGCGCCAGGTTCGCAAGCCGACTTCCTCGAGAAACGGCCACTCGCTCTGGTCGACGCGCGCGAACAGGTTGACGCGGAATTCGCCGCGCCAGTCACGCACCGTCTCGGTGCCGTACACCCGATGGCCTCGAAGCCGGTGACGTCGCGGTCCGACCATTCGCAGGCGTAGATCACGTCGCCAAGCCCGGCGTTGAGGATCTGGTTCTCGCGCGGCGGCTTGTTCGGCAAATCGAGCTTGGTGTGGGTTTCGCGGCCGGTCCACCGCGCGTTATAGGCCTTGATGGTGAGCGGCAGCTGCTTTCGGATCGCCTCCCAGGTCTTGGGCGCCTTGTCCAACATCACCTTGGCCGTGAAGTGACCGCCGCGTGCAAAGCTGAATTTGATCCTGGCCATGGTTGTCTCCACTTAGGAAAAATCAGATTGGTGGTGTTGGGTGTGGATAAGCTGCTCAAGCCTCGAGCACCTTACCGATCCGGCTGCGGATGAGTTCGCGCTCTTCCGCTCCCGTCTCGCCATCGAAGCTGACATCGTAAGCTATCCTGGCAGGCCGTCTCAGCACCACGATGCGGTCGCCGATCTCCAGCGCCTCGCTGATCGAATGGGTGATGAAGACGGCGGTCTTGCCGTTTTCCTTGACCAGCCGGACGAATTCCGCGCGCAGCCGCCCGGCCGTGGATTCATCGAGCGCCGAGAACGGCTCGTCGCAGAGCAGGATATTGGCATTGGTCGCGAACGCGCGCGCGATCGAGACGCGCTGGCGCATGCCGCCGGACAGTGCATGGGGGTAATCGTGCTCGTGTCCG
Organism: uncultured Alphaproteobacteria bacterium; assembly: GCA_963761895.1. GTDB lineage: Bacteria > Pseudomonadota > Alphaproteobacteria > Rhizobiales > Xanthobacteraceae > Bradyrhizobium. The sequence goes on along the minus strand of CAVXIL010000003.1, from coordinate 824,705 downwards.
CCAAGCCCGAGCTTGGTCAGCCATAGCTGCGCCTCCGTCCGCCGGTCCGCGGCCGGCACATCGAGCATCTCAAGCCCGAGTTCAACGTTCTGGATCGCCGTGCGCCAGGGCAGCAGCCGGTCGTTCTGGAACACGATCGCGATTTGGCCGCGGAACGAATTGAAATCGGCGAAGGGATCGCGCCCGCTGACCCGCACCGTGCCGCCAGTCGGCTCGGTCAATCCGGCAATCATGTTGAAGATGGTCGACTTGCCGCAGCCGGTCTTGCCGAGGAGCGCCAGCATCTGGCCCGGGCGGACGTCGAGATCGAGCCCGTCCACCGCGCGGTACGCGCCCTCGGTACCGGCCTTGCCGAACACCTTGGAAACCTGCTGGAGGTGAATGGCGGCCTCAACCGGCGTAACGATGTCCCTCATATCGCGCGCTCCGACACCGCGCGGTAGCGAAACGCCGACTTTTCGATCAGTGTCAGCACGCCCTGCACGATCAGCACGAAGAACACCAGCTGCAGCGTCCAGGCCAGCGCGCCGGCCATGTCGAACAGTTGCTGTTGCTGCAGCAGTTGATAGCCCACGCCGCCGGTGGCGCCGACGAGTTCGGCGACCACGACCACGCGCGAGGCGTTGCCGAGATTGACCTTCCACGCCGTCAGAATGTCCGGCAGGATCGCCGGCGCGATCATCACCCGGAACAGTTTCAGGCGGGTGGGACGGAAGCTGAACACCATCTCCATCAGATCCCGCGACATCGCGCGCAACGCGCCCATAACCTGAAAGGTGAACGCCGGCAGCGTCGTCATCACCATGATGAAGAAGATGCGAAACTCGACGCCATGAAACCAGATGATCGCGAACACCACCCAGGACAGCGCGGGAATCCCCTGGAACAGGGTCAGGATCGGCGACAGAAAATCATCGACGACGCGCGAGCGCACCATCACCAGCGCCAGCAGGCCGCCGACAATGAAGGCCCCGGCGAGCCCGGCCAGAATGCGAAGGACGGTCGCCAGCACATCCGAAAACATCGCGCCATCCGAGAATATCTGGAGGCAGCGCCAGAATACGTCGATCAGCGACGGAAACAGAAAGCGCGGGAAAAACAGCGAGGCGAATTGCCATAGCAGTATGACGACGACGAAAGGCAGCGCCGACATCCCCAGCCGTTTCATCGCCGCGAGCAGCATGGCTGCGAGCGACGATGATCCGGTCTCAGGGGCGGTATCGCTCATTGGCCCGGCGCCTGATAGATTGTCGCGGCCGACGGCTCGGACGGGAGGAAGGCGATGGACTTGCCCGCCGCGTAGACCGAGTTGATCTCCTTGCGCACGTCGGACGCCCACTGCAGGTTCATGCGAAGCCGGTCATTGGCACGAACCAGTTCCGCGATCGCCTTCTGGTCGTCGGGCGTTCCCTTGGCCGCGATCAATTTCGACGCCTCGTCAGGATGGGCCGCGACCCATTCGGCGGCTTCCTTGTAGGTCGCGTATAGCTTCGGGATCAGTTTCTGGTTCTTTTCCACCCAATCGATGTGGGCGGCGACGCCGAGATAGGGAATGTTGCGGCTGCCGGTGAATTTCTTCCAGCTGTCGGCAATGCCGATATCGATCGTCCGCATGTCGGGCTTTTTCGACAACAAGGTCGTATAGGCCGGCTCCCACAGCTGCACGGCCGCCGCGCGATCGGCCATCGCGTAGCCGATCAGGCCAGGGGTCGCGGTGTTGATTACCGAGAATTTCGCGGTGTCGGCGCCGAGCTGCCGCGCGAACCAGTCGAACATCACATAATTGGTGGTGCCCTTGGCCGCGGCGAGGTCCTTGCCTTCGATATCCTTCAACGTCTTGACATCCGGCCGCGTGGTCACCACCGCGCCCCAGAAATCGAACAGGTTGAACAGATATGTCACCTTGACGCCGCGGGTGTCGGCGAGGCCGACAGTCAGCAGCGACGCGCTGCCGCCCAATTGGAATTCGCCGGAGTTAAACTGCGCGGTATAGGCGTCGGGCGTGCGCTCCTCGAACTTGATGGCGAGACCGTTCTTCTCGTCCAATTTCTGCGCCTTGATCACCGGCGGCAAAAAAGCGCCCAGCGACGGCGGTCCGAACACGACAATGGAAAGCGGCGCCGGGGCTTGCGCCCGGGATGCCCCGGCCGCGAGCAGTGCCCCGACGCATGCAAGACTTGCCAACACTTTCTTCATTGCCATCCTCCCGAACCGCTAAATGACTGGTATCTGCAAATTCCTCACAAGCCGAATAGGCGCCGCGCCAGGCCGCCATTGATGGCGGCGCGCTCGGTATCCGAGAATTTGGTTTCGGCAACGATTTTCGTCGGCGCAAGATCGCCGATCGGAAACGGCATGTCCGACCCCATCATGATTCGCTCGGCGCCGACGATGTCGGCGAGATAACGCAGCGCGCGCGGATCCTGGACGATGGTGTCGTAATACATCGCGGCGAGCGCCGCGTCGGGATCGCCGAGCTTGTCCTTGTCGAGCGAATAATTCCGGCGCAGGCGACCGATCACATAAGGCAGCGCCGCGCCGCCGATGCCGGCGACGATCTTCGCATTGGCATAGCGGGTGACATGACCGGCATAGATCAGCCGCGACATCGCGATCAGCGTGTCGGTGATGCGCCCGACTGCGTTGGCCATGCCGTAATCATGCACGCGGTCGTCGCCGCTTTCGAACACCGGATGGATGAAAACCACCGATCCCTGTTCGTCGGCGGCTTCCCAGAACGGGGCCAGCGAGGGATCGTCGAGCACGCCGCCCTTGCCCTTCGGCTGCGTTCCGATCATCGCGCCCTTGAAACCTGAGGCATGCGCTTCGCGCAGCACTTCGGCGGCGCGCGCGCCGTCCTGCAGGGGAACGGTGGCCAGCGGCACGAACCGCGGCTCGCGCACCGCGGTCTGCGCCAGATGGGTGTTGATCAAGCGCGACCAGTTCGCACCCTCTTCCGCCGGCACCTCATAGGCAAACATGTCGAGCCAGCCGGCAACCACCTGGCGCTCGATCTTCTGCTCGTCCATCCATTTCAGGCGCGCGGGCAGGTCGCTGAGCGGCTTCGAGACCGGCCGCGTCGGCTTGCCGCCGGCAAAGGAGAAGCCGAGACTCGCCCCGTCTTCGATCAGGCGGATCGAGGGAAAGTGGGAGGCCTGGGTGCGGATCGCGTCCAGCAGGCTTGGCGGCACCAGATGGGCGTGGCAGTCGATGATCATTTGGCTTGCTCTTTGAATTTCTCTCGGGGTGTCTTTTGGGATTGGGCTTGTTGCGCCTCCGCGATGGCATCGCCAATGGCGGAAATACGGATCGGAAGTTTGTTGAAAGAAATGCCGAGCGCCGCGACACAGTCGTTGATCCCTGCCGATATCGCGGCGGGCGCGCCGAGATAACCGCTTTCGCCGGAGCCCTTCTGGCCAAACACAGTGTAGGGCGACGGCGTGCAGTGATGCACGATCTCCACCTCAGGCACCTCGTGGGATGACGGCAGCAGGTAATCCATGAAACTCTGGGTAATCAGCTGTCCCTCGCCGTTGTAGACGAATTCCTCCAGCAACGCGGCGCCAAGGCCGTGCGCGATGCCCCCCAGCGTCATGCCCTTGACGATATGCGGGTTGATGACGGTGCCGCAATCGTGGCCGATCACATAGCGCCTGATTTCCGGCTTGCCGAGATCAGGATCGATCGCCATCAGCACCACATGAAACTCGAAGGAGTGACACGGATACATCTGCACGCGGCCGTCCTTCGGCAGTTTGCCGCCGGTCGGCACCTGCATCACATGCGTGCTCTCCAGCCCCGGCTCCATGCCCTCGGGCAACAGATGATGATTGCGATGGGCGATGTTGGTAATTTCGGCCCAGCCGAGCTGCCTGCCGCTGCCGGGATCGCTGACGCCGCCGCCGGCGTAGATCACCTTGTCTTCGCCGAGGTCGAGTTGATGCGCCCCGATGCGCGTCAGTTTTGTTTTCATCTTTTGCGCAGCATGAAACGCAGCGCCGCCGAGCATGATCGCCATACGGCTGCCGACCGGCGAATTCGAAGGCAGACATGCCAGCGAATCCGGCCTGACCACCCGGATCAGATCGGGCTCGATCTGCAGCACTTCGCCGATCACGGTGGCGACGAGGGTTTCGTGGCCCTGCCCCGACGACGTATTGTGGATGGTCACCGTAACGAAGCCGAGCCCGTCGATATTGATGCGGCAGGAATCCATCCAGGTGGTGGTGGTGTTCTTCTCGTTCAGCAGCGGTTCGAACGACGAGTTGCCGCCGCTCGGCTCCAGGCAGGCCGCGATGCCGATGCCGGCCAGAAGGCCGGAAGCGCGCAGCCGGTCACGCTCTTTTTCCATCGCTTCGAAATCGATATGCGCGAACACCTTGTCGACGACGGTGTGATAGTCGCCGCTGTCATAGGTGCTGCCGCTCGGGATCAGGTAAGGGAACTGGTCCTTGCGGATAAAGTTGCGGCGGCGCACCTCGATGCGCTCCAGGCCTACCGCGGCGGCAACCTTGTCGATCGCGGTCTCGATCGCATAATTGGTCGGCGCCTGGCCGAAGCCGCGTACCGCTTCCTGCACCGCCTTGTTGGATGTGACCGACTGCGCGCGGTACTGCACGCTTTCAATCCGGTACGGCCCGACGATGGCGCCGATCGGCTTACCCAGTTGAAACGGCGCACGGCCGGCATAGGCGCCGGCATTGTCGAGCGCGCGTATCTTCATCGACTTGACTATACCGTCGTCGTTGAAGGCGACCTCGACATCGAAAATGCGATCGGGGCCGTGGGCGTCGCCGCCGCCCATATTCTCCAGCCGGTCCTCGATCAGACGCACCGGCCGGCCCAGCCGTCGCGCCAGATGCGCCACCAGCACGGTCTGCTTGATGCCGCGCTTGACGCCATAGCTGCCGCCGACGTCGACATCCTGGTGCACCCGCACATTGTTGGCGGGAATCCGCAACGCGCGCGCGATCTGATCGGGATATTTTGGCATCTGGATCGACGCCCACACGTCCAGCATGTCGCGCCACGGATCCCAGGACGCCGCGACCCCGAAGGTCTCGATCGGGACGGTGGAATTGCGCCCCCAGGTGACGCGGAACGAGAGCTGGCGCGGGCTTTCGGCGAAATGCTTCTCGACCTCGCCCCAGACGAAGGTGCGGTCGAGCAGCACGTTGGAGCCGTGCGCGGGATGGACCGGAGGACTGTCCGGCTTCAGCGCTTCTTCCGCTGATATCACGAAAGGCAACGGCTCATAGCTGACGTGGACGTTTTCGACGGCGTCCTCCGCCAGCGCGCGGGTATCGGCGACGACGGCCGCGACCCATTCGCCGGCATAGCGTGTCTGCCCTACCGCGAGCGGATGGCGGCGGACCAGCGGCGTATCAAGCCCGTTCATCAGCGGATCGGTGGCCGCGGCGAGTTCATCGCCGGTCAGCACATAATGCACGCCCGGCATCGCCAGCGCCGCCGACGCATCGATCGCGACGATGCGCGCGGCCGGATGCGGCGACGGCAGGACCGCCACATGCAGCATGCCCTCGAGCGCGACGTCGGCCACGAATTGGCCGTGGCCTGCGACGAAGCGGCGATCCTCGCGAACCCTGCGGTTGGTGGAAACGAAACGGAGGGTGGCAGGACCAGCGGTCATTTCGCCTCCACGACGGGTTCATCGGCTTCCGCGGCCTCGAGCACGCCTTCGGCCGGTGCATCCTGTTCGGCATGCCCATGATGTGCCGCATCATGGTGCGGGCGCTGCGTATTGGCCTTGCGCAAACGGTCGGCGGCAAACTGGACCGCCTCGATGATCTGGCCGTAACCGGTGCAGCGGCAGATATTGCCCGAGATCGCCTCGACGATATCCTCGCGCGTCGGCGTCAGCGTGTGCCGCAGCAGGGCGTCGGCGGCCAGGATCATGCCCGGCGTGCAATATCCGCACTGCAGGCCGTGGGTTTCGCAGAACGCGTCCTGAATCACGCTGAGTTCGCCCGGCGCGGGCGCGAGACCTTCGATGGTCGTGATCTCGTAGCCGTCCGCCTGCACCGCGAACATCAGGCAGGATCGAACCGGCTCACCATCGACCAGCACCGTGCAGGCGCCGCAGACGCCGTGCTCGCAGCCGGCATGGGTGCCGTTGAGGAGAAAATTCTCGCGCAACGCATCGAGCAGCGTCTTGCGCGGCTCGACGTCGGCGGAACGGCTGGCGCCGTTGATGCGCAGATCGACCTTCATCGCGCAGCTCCCGCGGATTTGGCAGAGGCATTGAACCGCGCCTGTTCGACCGCGCGCTTGCAAAGCGTGACGGCGACGCGACGCCGATAGGCGGCACTGGCGTGCAGGTCGCTTGCCGCTTCGACATCCGCCAGCGCGGCGTTGATTGCGTCGGACGCCGAGGCCGGGTCGAGGCCGGTACCGACGAGAGAGGACACGTCGAGCCGCAATGGGCGATCGCCGACGCCGCCCAAGCCTAACGCAATGTCGATGCAACGTCCCTCCCCGTCGAGCGCGACCTGCGCTGCGGCGGCGACAAAGGCAAAATCCGAGCGCCGCGCGCTGACTTCAAGGAAGCCCACGCCGATGCGCCGGTGCGGCCAGACCGGAAACCGGATCGCGCTGACGCACTCGCCCTGGCCCAGCGCGGTCACCATAGGCTCGATGAAGAAATCATCTGACGGCATCGATTTCGGGCCGTCGGTGGTCGCGAGCATGATCTCGGCGCCGAGCGTCACCGCGACCAGCGGAATTTCGGCCGACGGATCGGCATTGGCGATCGAACCGCCGATGGTGCCGCGGTTACGGGTCGGCGGATGCCCGACCCACGGCAGCACCTGCGCCAGCATCGGCACCGAGGCCCGGATCATGGGATCGCGTTCGGCGCTGGCTTGCCGCGTCGTCGCGCCAACGATCACGGCGCCGCTTTCCTCGCGAATCCCGGCAAGCTCCGGCAAACGCAAGATGTCGATCAGCTTCGCCGGGCGCGCCAGCCGCATCGCCAGCATCGGCACCAGGGTTTGTCCGCCCGCGATCACGCGCGCCTCCTCGTCGCCTGCGAGAAGCGCGCAGGCCTCCGCGAGCGAAGCGGGCCTGACATACTCGAAGGGGGCGGGTTTCATGGCTGCCGCTAGCCCAGCGGCAGACCGGCGACGGCCGGCGAGAGCACCGAGACAGTCTGGTTTTTCAGCAGCGGACCTTCGGTTTCGCTGGCCGTTTTCACCGCCGCCCATTCTGGATCGGCCGCGAATGACGCCCAGGCTTTCTTGCGCGCGTCTTCATCGGCGAACCGCGTCATATAGGTCAGGCGGCCGTCTTCAACCGGTGCGGTGAAGACGCCGAGCAGCTCGATGCCGTGACGGGGGAAAAATTGGGTCACGACATGGTCGCGAAACCGGCGGCGCATCGGCTCGGCGCGGCCTTCTGCGGCTTCATAGACCCGGATTTCATAGATCAATACGCGCTCCCATTGTTGCCGGCAGCTTGTCCAGAACCCGCCGCCTTGCCGGAAACGATAGAAGCCCGGGGCGGAAATTGTCAAACCCAAACTGAAGCAATTGAGAGGATTTTGAACGATTGAGTTGGTTCAATCAAACAAATGAGTTGATTGCGTTCTCGATAAAATACATTTTATAAACAGTCACTTGCGATAAAATGAGGCACTCCCTCATCGTGACCCCATTTGATACGGCGCTCAAACCTGTGTCAAACATTGCAACAATTTCTGAATTGTACTACTTAGGGACCGCCAATCAGCGGCTTTGCCATCGCGCCTTGCGGATAACGAGACATGACGGACTGGGTACCCGCGCTCGCTTCGATCTCCGGGCCACGCTATCTCGCCTTCGTTGCCGCGCTCGAAGCCGATATCGCCTCCGGCCGGGTCAAGCCCGGCATGCGATTATTGCCCCAGCGCGACATGGCGCAGCGGCTCGAGTTGAGCGTCGGGACGATTTCAAAAGCCTATGCCGAAGCCGAGCAGCGCGGCTTGATATCAGGCGAAGTCGGGCGCGGGACGTTCGTGCAGAGACGACGGCCGGAGCAGCGCAGTCTCGGCCCCTCCGAGACCACGATCAATCTGGCGCTGAATGTCCCGCCCTACACCGGCGAAGACGACGTCATCGCATCGGTGCTTGCGGAAATCGTCGCCGACGGCGAGATGTCGAACCTGCTCGGCTATCTGCCGCACCAGGGCTTGCGCCGGCATCGCGAGGCGATGGTCATGTGGCTGACGTCGCTCGGCGTGACCGCGGATGCCGATCACCTCTTCATTACCCATGGCGGGCAGCACGCGCTGTCGATCGCGCTCGGGATGGTCGCGACATCAAGTGATACGGTGCTCACCGAAAGCTACACCTATTCCGGCATGCTCGCGTTGTCGGCGCAGTCGGGCTATCGGCTCCACGGTGTCGCAACCGACGCGCACGGGCTGATTCCGGAAAACCTCGACCGCGCATTTGCCGAGACCCGGGCCCGCGTTCTCTATTGCATGCCGACGCTGCAAACCCCGACGGGATCGGTGATGCCGCTGCAACGGCGGCAGGCCATCGCCGCGATCGTTCGCAGGCACGACGCCTATCTATTGGAGGACGACGCCTACGGATATTTGCTGTCGCCGCCGCTCTCGCCGGTCTCCCGGCTCATTCCCGAGCGCAGCTTCTATATCGTGAGCTTCGCAAAATGCCTGGCGCCGGGACTTCGCATTGCCGCGATGATCGCGCCCGAGGCGTTTCGCGATCGTTCGATCAATGCGTTGCGCGCCACCGGCTGGATGGCCGTGCCTGTGATGGCCGAGGTGGTGGCGCGGCTTATTCACAACGGCGGTCTTGCCCGCCAGGCCAAACTCAAGCGCGACAAGGCCACGGCCCGCGACGCGATCGTCCGGCGCATCCTGAAAGCATGGCTGCCGGCCGCGAGCACGGTACCGGGCTTTCACATCTGGCTGCCGTTGCCGGCCGGCCGCACGCTGGCGGCCCTGATTGCGCAGGCGGCCCAGGCCGGCATCACGCTGGCGCCTCCCGGCGCGCTGCGGCGAATGGAGAACGAAAGCCTCGGCGTCCGGCTCTGCCTGGGCGCGCCCGCCACCGAAGCCGACCTCGAGCGCGCGCTGATCGAAATTCGACGAATCCTCGAGATGGCCGAAGCGATCTCGTTCGTCTGAGAGAAAAAATAAAAAACCTGGGAGAAAACGATGTCACGACTATTGGCGGTCCTGCTTGTCGCGGCCTCGCTCACGGCCGCGGGCGGCGCCAAAGCCGAGGAATGGCCGACCCGGCCGCTCACCATGATCAACCCGTTCGCGGCCGGCGGCCCGAACGACGTGATGGCGCGGCTGTTCGCGCAGCGCATGGGTGAGATTCTGGGCCAGCCGGTCATCGTCGAAAATGTCGGCGGCGCCGGCGGCATGAACGGCGCCGATCGCGTCGCCAAGGCCGTGCCCGACGGCTACACCTTCCTGCAGGGCACCGTCGGCACGCAGGCGCAAAACCAGACGCTGTTCAAGAAGCCCGCGTACAATTCGACCACGGATTTCGCACCGGTGGCGCTGGCGGTCGAAGCCCCGCTGGTGCTGATCGCGCGCAAGGACCTGCCGGTCAAGGACATGAAGGAATTCGTCGCCTACGCCAGGGCCAACGGCGCCAAAATGCAATACGCCTCCGCCGGCACCGGATCCGCCATTCACCTCGGCTGCGCGCTGGTGAACATGGTCGCCGGGATCGACGTCGTCCACGTGCCCTACCGCGGCGCGAACCCTGCGATGCAGGACCTGATCAGCGGCCGCGTCGACTATCTCTGCGACATCATCACGACAGCGAAACCGCAGATCGACGCCGGCACGGTGAAACCGATCGCAATCCTGACCAAGGCGCGATCGCCGGTGCTGCCTGACGTTCCCACCGCCATCGAGCAGGGTTTTGATGTCGACGCCTATACGTGGAACGCATTTTTCCTGCCGAAGGGAACGCCCGACGCGATCGTGCAAAAGCTCAACCATGCGACGGTGGAAGCGATGAAGACGCCGGCGGTACGCGAGAAACTGGAACGCGCCGGTCTCCAGTTTGTTTCCGAGGATCGCACGACGCCGGAATATCTCGCCAAATTCGTGCAGAGCGAGATCGCCAAATGGGCGGTGCCGATCAAGGCCGGCGGCATCAGCGTGGACTAGAGCGTGATGAGATGAGATTAATTGAGCCGCGACGCGATGGAAGCGACTGGGGAGAGGTGAACCAGAAATGCTGAACTCCGACCGGGGGAAATCCATGGAACCACAGCTGCTGACCATCGCCGAAAACGTCTACGCCTGGATCGGCGCCGGCGGCGACTCCAATGCCGGTGCGATCGACACCCCGCACGGGCTGCTGGTTATCGACGCCCAGCAATATCCCCGGCTGGCACGCCAGTTTCGCGCCGCCGTCGAAGCCAGGACCGGCATGCCGGTCCGCATGCTGATCAATACGCATTGCCATCTCGACCACACCGCCGGCAACATTGTTTTCGCCGACGTGCCGATCCTCGCGCATGATAAGACGCTCGAAGCCATGCATGCCAATCTCGGGCCGAAGAGCGGCGAGCACTGGACCATTTCGGACTACGCCACCAAGATCAAAATGCTGTTTGGGCAAAATCTGTTCGACCTCGTGCCCGAGAACGATCCGGGCCAGGCCTGGTTTCGGCAGCGCATCGGGCTGCCCGATTACGACACCATGACGATCGCGCCGCCGACAGAAACCTTCGCCGACCATTTCACCTTTCATCTGCCCAACGACACCGTGCATTTGAACTATTGGGGCCCGGCGCATTGCGACGGCGACATCGTCATCTCGCTGGAGAAAAGCAAGGTGGTGTTTCTCGGTGATCTCCTGTTCTACGGACGGTTTCCGTGGCTCGGCGACTGCGATCTCAGCGGCCTGATCGACCGGCTTGCGCGCGTTCTCACGCTGGACGTTTCGATCGTCATCCCCGGGCATGGAATGCCGACCGATCTCGCAGAGGTCAGCCGCTTCCGCGACATGCTGGTCGCGCTGCGCAGCGCGGTCGACGCCGCCATCAAGGCCGGCGTTTCCGAGGAAGCAGCCGTGCGCGAGGTGAAATTGCCTGGATATGCCGACATTCCCCGCTACGCGGACTGGCTGCCGCATGACGTCCGCGCGACCTATCGCTATTTGCGGGGTTGAGCGGGGGCTTCAATTCGAGGATCACAAGGCTTGCGCGCCGTGCCTTCACGGTTCGAGACGCTCGGCGTTGCCGCGCTCCTCACCATGAGGGTCTAACCTCATCCTGAGGAGCCCGCCGCAGGCGGGCGTCTCGAAGGATGGAGCCACGGAATTGGAAAATCTAATCGTATGATGACGGTCCGCTATCACGGTATGCCCAGCAACCTTCCCGCGACAGCGAGACCGAGGTCTCGACCCCGACCTGATGGCGAGCGGCGGTGCCGAGTTCGAGCACCTCCAGCCGCCGGCCGAACAGATCGATATCGTAGACGGTCTGCGTGCCCTGATAGCGGCGGTCGAGCACGCGCGCGGGAAATATATTGGGCCCGTCCTGCCTGCCGATGCCGATATTCTCCGGCCGCAGCGCGATCCGCACCTTGTCGCCGAGATCGAGCGCGTGCAGCAGCGCCGTCTCCCCGCGCCGGCCGTCGCCGAAGTCGACCACGCCGAACTCGGCGCTGCGCCCGACCAGGGTGCCGGTGATCTCGTTGGTGGCGCCGGTGAAATTGGCGACGAACAGATCGGCCGGCCGGTTATAGATTTGGTCCGGCGTGCCGATCTGCAGCAGCTTGCCGTCGCGCATCACGCCGATGCGGTCGCCGAGCACGACCGCCTCGGCCTGGTCGTGGGTGACGTAAAGCGCGGTCATGCCGGTCCGCTTGAGGATGACCCGCAGATCGTCGCGCAGCCGCAGCCGCAGCTTGGCATCGAGGTTCGACAGCGGCTCGTCCAGCAGCAGCAGTTGCGGCCGGTAGACGATGCTTCGCGCCAGCGCGACGCGCTGCATCTGGCCGCCCGAGAGCGCCACCACCGGCCGGTCGGCATATTCCGACAGCCCGACCAGTGCCAGCACCTCGTCGACCTTGCGGCCGGCCTCGGCGCGCGAGATCTTTCGGTGTTTTAGCGGATAGACCACGTTCTGGCGCACCGTCATATGCGGCCACACCGCGTAGGACTGGAACACCATGCCGAGGTCGCGCAGCCGCGGCGGCACCAGAATGCCGCGCGCGGGCGACGATACCACCCGCCCGGCAATGCTGATGTCACCCGAGGTCGGATGCTCGAGCCCGGCGACGCAGCGCAGCGTCGTGGTCTTGCCGCAGCCCGATGGTCCCAGCAGCACCACGATTTCGCCGGCCGGCACGGCAAAGCTGACGCCGTCGATTGCCGGGCGGCCGATCGCAAACTGCTTGCGCAGGTCGGTAACGTCGAGCGTCGCCGTCATGGTCTTGCTTTCACGGCGACGGTCACTGGCGGTAGCCGAAGGTCTTGTCCCAGTCGGCAACCCAGGCGGCGTGCAGCTTCACATACTGGTCGAAATTCGGATACCAGACCTTGACGATCTTGGGATCGAAGCCTTCGGGGTAGACCGGCGCCACCTTCAACGAGGTGAGATTGCCGAGCTCCTTGATCATGAAGGTCTGGCCCTCTTTCGACAGGCACCAGTTCAGGAACAGTTTGGCGGCGTTGGGATGCGCGGCGGTCTTCGGAATTCCCGACGCGTAAGGATTTGCCGGCACGCCCTCAGGCGGAAAGATGATTTTCAGCGGCGCGCCTTCTTTCTGCTTCGGGTAGACCGCGTTGTAGAGAATGGGACCCATCGCCACCTCGCCGCGCACCAGCGAGTCCGACATCGGCGCGCCCGACGGATACAGGATCGGGTGCGTCGCGGCCTGCTTCGCCCAGTAACCCTCGCCCAGCACCTGGCGCTCGAACATGATGCGGGTCCAGGTGGTGCCGCCGGATTGCGCGAACACCTGCCCGGTCATCTTGTCGTATTCGGGCTTGGTCAGGTCCATCCAGGTCTTCGGCGGATTTTTCACCAGTTCGGTGTTGTAGGCGATCGACCACACCACCGTGGCGCGCGGCCAGAATTTCGGCGAGATCAGCGCGTCCGGATTGTAGTCGGCGGCATTCGGCGGCGCATAATCCTGGAACAGGTCTTCGAGCGGCAGCATCAGCGCGCGGTCGGAATGATCGACGATGTCGGCGATCAGCTTGCCGGCCGCGGCCTCGGTCCGCACCCGGGTGATGAGCTGGCCGCCCGGCGCGCGCACCATCTCGACCTTGATCTGTGGAAAACGCTTGTTGAATTCCTTGATGACTTCCTGCTCGACCTCGGCGAAATTGGCGGTGTAGAAGACGAGCTTGCCTTCCGCCTTGGCCGCCGCGATCAATTCGGGCGAGCCGAAATTCTCCTCTGCCCGCGCAGGCGCGCCGTTGAGCGCGATGCCGAGACCGGCGATGCCGGCCATGGCGACTAACCTGGTAGCGATCCCAGAAATTCTCTTGTTCATAGCCAACCCTCCCTCTGTTTATTATCCGGTGCGAGCGACGCTGCGCTGCGCCGCGCCCCTCGACAGCCAGTTGGCGCCGCCGATGAGAACGCCGAGCAGGACCGTCTGCACCAGGCTGAATGCGGCGGTCTTTCCGATATTGCCGCCCTCGTAATAGTCGAGCAGCAGCACCGACATCACCATGGTGTTGCTGGTGTAGAGAAACAGCGACGAGCCGAGTTCGCGGATCGCCAGCACGAACAACAGCGTCATCGAGGCGATCACGCCCGGCCGCGCCAGCGGCAGCACGATGGTTCTGATGGTGCCGAGCATGCCCCTGCCGCAGACCCAGGCCGCTTCCTCGAGTTCGCGATGAATTTGCAGGAACGAGGTCGACAGCGCCTTGACCGTATCCGGCATGAAGCGCGCGATGAATGCCAGCGCCAGGATCCAGATGGTGCCGTAGAGCCCGCCGGGAATCCCGATCCAGGCCCACAGATAGGCGACGCCGATCACCAGCCCCGGAATCGCCACCGGCAAGGTCGACACTAGGTCGATGCTGCGCCGCCCGGCCACATGGGTGCGGTGAATTGTATAGCCGATCGCAAAGGCCAGCGTGCCGCCGACCACGGCGGTAATGATGCCGACCTCGACAGCATTGTAGATCGAGTTCAGGGTCAGCGGATTGTCGAAGATGCTGTTGAAGTGCATCAGCGAATATTGCTTCATGTCGAACAGGCTGGCGGCGTCGCGGATGAACATGAATTTGCGGAACGCCGCCACGATCAGCGCGAGACTCGGCAGGATCACCACGACAATGAGGTAGACGACACCGAGGGCGAAGGTGAGCCAGCGCCAGGGCCCGAGATCGAGATTGCGCGGACGGAAGGCCTTGCCGGCGACGGTGGTGTAGCTGCGCCCGCTCAGCACCTTCTGTTGCAGAAACACCAGCGCGCCGGTCACCACCATCAGGATGATCGCGACCGCGGCGGCGGTATTGTAGAGCGGCGGCGACCAGTTGGTGAGCTTGAAGATATAGGTTGTCAGCACGCTGATATTGGTCGGCGCGCCGAGCACCGCCGGGATGCCGTAGATGCCGAGCATGACGATGAAGGACAGCAGCATGCCGGAGACGATCGCCGGCATGATCAGCGGGAACGTCACCGAGAACACGGTCGCGAACGCGCTGGCGCCGGAAATCTCGGCGGCCTCTTCCAGGCTCGGGTCCATGTTGCGCAGCGCCGAGGAGGTAAACATGTAGACGTAGGGCGCGTAATAGATGCCGAACACGAACACCAGTCCCCACAGCGAATAGAAATTGACGTGCCAGTCGAGGCCGGCCCATTTGAACAGGGTGTTGATCAGGCCGGTTTTGGGCGAGCCGAGGATGGTCCATGCCACGCCCGCGACCAGCGGCGGCGCGAACAGCGGCAGGATGCTGGCGGCTGCGATAAAACCCTTGAACGGCGTGTTGGTGCGCACCACGATCCAGGAAAACAACAGCCCGATCGCGACCGCGATCAGGGTGCCGCCGCCGCAGGCGACCAGCGTATTGAACAGCGCCTCGGCGACGTTGGGATTGACCAGCACGGCGAGGAAATTGGTGATCGAGAGATGGCGGAGGCTGAAGCCGTCGACCACCGGATTGGTGTCGGTCAGCGCCCCCAGCAGCAGCGTGAGCACCGGATAGATCACCAGAAAGCCGAGTATCGCCAGCAGCAACGCGACCCACAAGCTGGCCCCCGCGCGCCGACGAATGTCCTCATAGCCGCTGCGCGTCACCTCGGTGCGCCGGCCTGCCTGTCCGTTCAAAGCGCTTTCCCCTCAGCCGGCGAGCGGCTTCTTTATTCTTTATTGGCCCAAGCCTAGTCGATGGCGCGGGCGGCGGGAAGTAGCAGAAAGTCGGTTGCCGACCGCCGTCGCCGCACCCGCGGAGTGAATCAGGGCGTGAAATCCATGAATCCATCGCGGTGACTGATGTCCGCTTTGGAGCGGGGTTCCGGACTCACGTCGGGCGCCGGAGGTCCGAAAAGTGCCAAGAGGCGATCATTGCGCGCCTGCATGATGGAAGGGGTTCTAACGGACCCAATCGTCCCTTGGCGGCTCCGCTCGCTTTGACGCCAGCCCATAACGTTGCCGGAATTAAAGGGTCACGCCGGTCGAGAGACAGTAAAACCCAAGACAAGCAGGACCACAAAAATAATAAGGAGTGCGTCGAACAGTGCTCCCGCAACGTCGGCGGATACGCTGGACCGGTTAGCGACGCCCGACAGGCCTGCTGTAATCGACACCACGAGAAACAAAAGCACCCACTTGGAAATCGCCATTGCTGTACCTCCAACGTGATGCGTTTTTGGCTCCCAGCCCCCAAAGAGAAGCCCCGTCAAAGCGGGGCAAGGTAAGGGAGACTCTAGTGCAGGGTGTCCAGTGGCATCACCGACACCGCTATTCCAGCTTCGTCGTAAATTGCCACGCACATGCCTCGGTGACGAAAATCAGGATTTGCGGCAAGCATTGCCCGCGCGAAGCGGCTGCCAATTTCGAACAGATCTTCCTTCTCAGCCCACTCCTGGCGAGGGAAGGACTCGAAGGTGGTCAGATCGGTAATGCTGAGGGTGAAGAGTTGCATTTCAACCTCCACGCCAAAAACGCTGGTTGTCAGGTGCGGTTCCATAACCACGCCGCAAAAATTCCTAAACTCCGTCTGGTACCGGACAATGAGCTGACATCGTCAACGCCGCCTGTCGCACTTAAGCGCGGTCTGAAATGACGTCCGCTCTGCCCTGACCAGCCAACATCGCCGAAACTCGAACACCCCATGGGGCGACTAGCGACAGCGCACAGGATGAAAAGCGCGCGTCAGTGGCGACCGCTGATGGCAAACGGAGAAGCGCCCGGCAGCAAGGGCGAATTGATATCGCTGTCGATGCGCCCCGTCTGCTGGGTGTAGCCGAACCCCAATGCCAGGCTGACATTGGGCACCGGCTGAAATTCGATGCCCGCATGCGCGCTATAGACTGGTAGCGTGCTGGACGTGGTGTCGAAGGGGGCGAAAGGGCTACCGATGCCGGTAGTATATTTCAAGGTGTCGAACCCGGCATAGACTCTGAAAGGTGACCCGCCCACGTTCTGGAAGTTGTAGCCGAACTGCACGCCCTGGTAATAAAGCGAACTGCCGAACGCTCCATTCTGATTGATGCCGTTCATGCTCAAACCCATGCCGCCGCCTTCGCCGCCGACAAACCAGCCGTTCGAAAAATTGTAGCGCATGGGGGAAAAGCCGCCGCCTCTGATGTCACTGCCGTCAAAGCCCGGAAAGTTGCCGTAAGTGTTCGAACTCTGGCCGAAGGTTGGATTGCCGCCGAAGCCGAAGGGCCAGCCTGGGGTCCAATATGGCACAGGGGCGGCTTGGGCATGCGCCGTTCGCCCGTCCAGACAGAGCGCCGCCAATACCAGTAAGAGACCTGTTCTGCTTGAGAATATGGACATTCACGCTACCGCCAGCTGTCCTGAAATTATAAGGCATGGATATCAGGAACGCCAGTGCGGCCCGCCGGCCGCCGCATCGCCGGGAAGGCGGCGCTCACCCGCGCTTTGATTCTGATGAATGCATGAAGCGGTGCGAGCGCGCCGCGCCCTCAACCGCCTGTCCGCACCCGGCTAATCTTCCGGATCTTCTGCAACGTTATATCCCCACATAAACAGGGCAGCTTCGATTTCTCTCGGACTCGCCTGGCATTCTTTCGCGACTTGCCAGATCAGTTGCGATGCCCATCGTACCATCGAGGCATGGCAGCGATCTCTGGCTTTGCCGAACAATGCCGGAAAATGAATGCGATTCGTCTCGGGGGACCGTTTGGCCTCTCGGTCCACGGCGAAAAGCAATTGATCGGCAACATCGTATTGATGGATTCCTCGCTCTTCCGTAAATCTGGCAACGAAGAAGCCGAGCGCGGCACCGACGCGACCGTCGTAGATCACAAGCTTCTGTTCGGGGTCGGCGAGGCTCACGATCTTCGCCATCGTCGAGTTCATGATCAGGTTTACACCGTCAAACGGATCCAGCGAGGCCTGTTCGTCTTTGATCAGATCGACTGCGTTCGAAAGCCTGGCAGAAATCTCGTCCGCATTTCGTTCGATCCACTCAAACGTCCGCCTCTGTCGATACTTGTTGTCTGCACCGCCCCAATGCATGATCGCCCGCAGGAGGGCGCAAACATCATGATTGGAATCCCGTTGAATGGCGGACTGTAGATCGGCAGCGAATTGATCCAGCTCGGCCTTATTCTCGGAAAATCTTTTTCCGCTCCATGCGTATTTCGATACCGCATCCGCCAGACCAACTGCCGACCATCTACCATCAACCGTTCGGGACCACGCCGCCAATTTTCCCCTGGGAGGAACGGCATAAGAATGATGACGGTTCCCTCGCCACTCGTGAGCGAGGAACTGACAAAATTCGCGTATTTGCTCATGGTTCGGAATCGCGTCGATTCTCCCACTGCCATACGGAGTTGGTGTAAAAAATGATGCGCGGGCCCGCGAAGTCACGGCGCTGCGCCGCTGAACCAGAAGCCCCCGAAGCCGGGCATTCTCCTCAAGCAGCGCGTGAACGTCGTCGGTGTGTTCGTCACCCCAAAGTCGCGGCTCATCCGCTGGAAGGGGATCTTCCACACCTAGCGAACGAGCGTCGTCGGCAGGTTCGTCAGCCCAAAGTGAGGGTGGGCGCCGCGGCTTATCACGCGGCGGATATGCGATTGCCATGGCTAATCCCCCGAGTTCAGGAACGCGCCCCAGTCGTCTTATCCGCGGCCAGAGTGAATTGAGTCGGAGGCAAATTTGAGACCAAAATTCGAAGCGCCTGCAGACGCGCCGCAATGACGCCGCTTGAGCGCCGGAAATTCTCGAAGTGATCGTCGCGATGTCCTTGGCTCGGAAAAGCTCCTCGCCGCGAGCCGGAAAACAGCATTGGCAGCACGTAAGATGAGTGGAGCGGAATCGATACACCATCACGTTGTGAACGACCGTGCGGTGCGTTTCGCGAAGCGCTCAACCCATCCTCCGCTCACGACGGCGCGGTCGGCGGGACGTAGCGGAAAGTCGGTTGCCGACCGCCGCCGCCGGACCCGCGGAGTGACTCGGGGCGGCAAAATCCATGAATCCATAGCGTTGACTGCGTCCCCGGCAGAGCATCTACCGAGCAGCCGTCTCCGGACCTCGGGCGGCGCCGTGACGTTTCCGGTGAAGCTCTTTAAACAGGCGGATAATCTCGCGCGAGCGGTCTGATAGTATAATAACGATCTTGCGTTGGTCCTGCCGGGAGCAAGATGATGTCTCGGGCTTGGTAGCCAGCACCGTGTTGTACGGGTTGCCGAAGACAAATACCTTCGAAGTGCGCCAAATGATCCGTTCCAATTCGACAAATGTGCGCATCTTTAACTGATACTTCCACAGCACCAGGTGTTGAATGAAGTTCCACGTGAGGCCCCAGGCCCAGAATGGCAGTCGCCGATAACGGATCGGGTTGAAGCCAAGTCGGCGCATCTTGTAGACGAGAAGATTGGCACCGACAAAATTGTAGCGCCAGTTGTCGAAGAAGGCGGTGACGCTCAGGTAATCCTCCTTGTGCCGACAATGATCCAACGACCCCGGTGAGCGGATCAACAGGCTTCCTCCCGGCTTGAGCATCCGCCAGCAGCGCGCCAGCCAGGCGTCCAGGTTCTTGGTGTAGCCGATCGATTCCAGCGCATAGATGGCGTCAAAACTTTCACTCGCGAGATCGAGGCTGTCGAAGTCGGTGACGATCACCTGCCCATTCCCGCCCAGTTTTGCAAATTTCCGCCGGCAGATGTCCGCTTGCACGGATGAATTGGTCACGCACACGATTTCGATATCTCGCCGGCTGGCGAGGTAGCAGGCCGCCGCGCCGGACCCGCACCCGAGGTCCAACAGCCGCATGCCGTCCTCCAGCTTCAGAAGAACGTATTCGGCTTCGTACGGACGCGAAAATGCGACGCGGGGGAAAACGCATGTGCTGTAGTTCGCTTGCTCGTCGCGATACGTGCCGAACACGTCATCGTATGTACGTTTCTCGTCGTCGTGCTTGAGAAAGTCGCTCGGCTGCGGCGTCCACTCGATCAACTGGCGCTGCTCGAATTGATTCAACTCGTGGCCGATTTTGCTCGCGTCCTTCGGCCGAGTCACCAGGGAAAAAAGCACGTAATGAAAGACGTTGTATGCGACGAACAACGCGATGACGATCGCCACGACCAACTGAAACGTCAGAACAATGTCCAAGATTGGCTCCTGTGACCGTTAAAACGCTCTGAAAGCGATCGAGATTCTCCCGTCGATGAGGCGTCACGGCCAAGCAGCACCGTGCGTTATGATGGGATTTTATGCTCTTTTTGGGGAGCCCGATAGAGGTGGCTCATGGCGGATGACGTTCCGCCGGAAGGGTATTGATCGGATCGTTTGACTCCGGCAGACGAACACGGACGGCCAGCACGTTAGCGCTCCGAGCGGACTCCCCTGCTTTGTGTAGTCCAGGCATGATCATCCATTGCGGGTCTTTGCTGTGGCGCGTAACGAGGCTGCCATCCCAGCGCTTAGATGGCGGTCCAAGCCTGGTCGATGGCGCGGGCGGCGGGAAACAGCAGAAAGCCGATCGAAGGCCGTTGCCGTCGATCCCGCGGGGGAACCAGGACGCGAAGCTCATGAATCCATCGCGCTTGTGGATGTCCGCTTTGTTGCGGGATGACGGACTTAAGGTGGGCATCGCTGGAGGTCCGAAAAGTACCAGCAAGAAACTCATGCGCTGCAGCAAAATCAGATGATGTTTAACCGGTGAAAACGGGTGTGGCGGATTATCTTTGGTTCCTCCGCGGCAACACAATCTTGAACTCGATGAAAAGTCCGGGCTCCGTCTCGACATCGATGGTGCCGCCGTGTTGCTTCACGATGATGTCGTGGCTCGATCGGTTTCGCGAAGCGCTCAAGCCAACCTGCGCGCTCACATCGGACAGCGCTGGAGGTCCGGAAGACATCAGCGGCGCCGCGTCGACGCGCGACCGGTATCCGAATTGGCGACTTTGCGGGTGCATTCAATAAAACGCTCCGCCAGCGGAGTCAGCGTGCGGTCCCTGACCGTGATGAACCCGACCGGCGCCGGAGGCGACAGGATTTTGACCGGCAGAACCTTGATTTGCATTTGCCGGCCGCCAAAGCGCATGACGGAGGCGGGAACGAGACCAACCCAACGTCCCGTTTCGATCACGCGCATGTAAAGATGGAGCGACACCGTCACCACCGTTGCTGGCGGAATTTCAAGGCCGCTGTTTCGGAACACTTCGTCTTGCAGCGATCGCGCTAGGCTACCCGGTTGTGCCAATACCCAGGGCTCTCCGATCAAGTCTGCGAACGTCAGGTTTCGCCGCTTTGCCCAATCGCTCCCGGACCCGGCGACGACCACATTCGGCTCATCGAACAACGGCTCCGCTACCAAATCAGGTTCGTTCATCGTCGCTGGAAGGCGTCCCAGCACAAGCTCAACATCTCGATTGCGCAAATTGTCGTATTGTTGAGTCGCGATGTCTTCATGCATCACGTGAAGCACCGCCCGCGGAAAATCCCGCGCGAACTGTTCCAGGATTGCGGGAAGTAATCCGGCATCGACCACGATGGACGAACCAATCCGCAGGTCGCCGGCGTCCGGCCGTTTGATGAACTCTATTTGCTGGAGGCCCTTCCGCATTTCGTCGAAAACCGCAGCTCCGGATTTAAGCAACGCTCGACCGTAGTGCGTCGGCTGGACCCCCGAGACGCTGCGGTCAAAAAGCCTGACACCAAGCGTGTGCTCCAGTTCCGA
The DNA here is from genome assembly GCA_963761895.1 of uncultured Alphaproteobacteria bacterium. Taxonomy (GTDB): domain Bacteria; phylum Pseudomonadota; class Alphaproteobacteria; order Rhizobiales; family Xanthobacteraceae; genus Bradyrhizobium. The sequence continues at coordinate 803,358 of CAVXIL010000003.1, read as the reverse complement.
AATCGTCTTGGACACGACGGGATAGGACACGGCCAATTCTTCCGCCGCCCGAGTTCATGCTGCCCGCCTCCGCGACCGCGAGCACAATATGAAGGTCGCGCAGCTTGACGCGGCGACCGATGCGATCCGTCCATTTCATCCGAGGCCTAGCCGAATGGTTAGGGGTATGGCCATTAAATGGAACTAATCAGCTATATCAAGATCTGGCAAGACAAGACTGCGCATTCAAGTGCGCATCGAACGCACAGCAACCTCGAAGGGAGAATCGTCATGGCTGAAATTTCCGCATCACCGCCAAGCATCGTCCTCGTCCACGGCGGCTTTGTCGACGGCGCGGGTTGGGAAGGCGTCTACAACAGTTTGAAGAAGGACGGCTACAACGTCAGCGTGGTTCAAAACCCGACGACATCTTTGGCCGACGATGTGGCCGCCACCCGGCTCGCTATCGCTCAGGTGCAGGGGCCGGTTGTCCTGGTGGGGCATTCCTACGGAGGCGCCGTCATCACCGAAGCCGGCACAGACCCGAAGGTTGCAGGGCTCGTCTACATTACGGCGTTTGCTCCGGACAAGGGCGAGTCTGTTGAAACTCTCATCAAGAATCCCCCTCCCGGCGCTCCGGTTCCGCCGATCTTGCCGCCGATGAACGGCTACCTGTTCCTCGACAGGGCGAAGTTCCGCGCTTCATTCGCAGCCGACGTCAGTGAAGCCAAGGCTACGTTCCTGGCCGACTCTCAGGTGCCGTGGAGCGTCAATGCTCTCTCCGGTTCGATCAGCGAGCCTGCCTGGAGGACCAAGCCAAGCTGGTACTTGGTTGCGACCGAGGACAAGATGATTCCCCCGGCCGCTCAGCGCCAGATGGCAACGCGCGCCGGCGCTGATGTCGCGGAGGCCGCCGGCAGCCACGCAATCTATATTTCGAAGCCGGAGGCCGTGGCGGCGATCATTGCCAAGGCGGCGAAGAGCGTGAGCCCCAAAATGGCCGTCGCCTGACGCATCCGGATTTCGCCGCCGGCCTTCACGTTGGAGGCTGGCGGCATCTCAGCCTTGAAGAAAACGAAGCGATGTCCATCCTGTTGCGGACGACCGCGACGGGTTTCGCGAAGCGCTCAACCCGTCCTGCGATCTGTTGCCTGACGGGCAAATCAGTGACCGGCCTTGTCACTTGCTTGTCCAGCCCTTTTTGCAAAAATATTCTGGTTTTCCGAAGACCCAAATCGCTTCTATATTCACCGCCATCCAGTCCCACTCAGAGGGGCGTTGCGCAACGTCACCAGCGCGGGGCGGGGGGCGGTGGACGCGGATGGTGCTCCTGACGAGGGTACTTGAGGCGGACGGCGAAGACGTGTGGTCCTGACACCCCGACGCTGGTGTCAAGTCGGTGGAGGCAACTCCGCCGGCGACGGTGGCAAGAAAGCCGATCACCGGGGAGAGCACGGTATAAGCCGTAAACCATTGCGCGGGGAATGCCGGGTGATTCCGGTGACTCGCTGTGAATACTCGTGTGCATACTTACTACCCCTAGCGCACACGAGGCTGCGGGTGCATCGGGCATCCGGCATTCCCTGCGCCCTCTGATTGCAGAGGGCCGATAATGATGGCAAACCTCGCGCACAACATGCGGCGAGATCGCGAAGCTGTGTCGAACGAACGACGCTTCCCCTCACCTCGCCCCGCTTGCGTGGAGAGGTCGCCGCGCTCTTTGCGCGGCGGGTGAGGGGGACTCTCGACAGGCTCGGACTCGCGGATAGCCCCCTCACCCGCGCGCAAGATGCGCGCGACCTCTCCCCGCAAGCGGGGCGAGGTAAGAAAACCGGAACCTCGCATGCAACACCGGCAAATCAAATATCTTCCTTTCGCAAACGCAAAATCTTGATTTGAACGGTTCCAGTTTTCCGGTACAGCATCGCGCGCAGTTCAATCGATGGATTGGACCAATCAGGGGATCGCGATGGCAAACCTCACAATCAACGGGAAAACATTCGACGTCGACGTCGAGCCGGACACGCCGCTGCTGTGGGTGATCCGGGAGAATGTCGGTCTCACCGGCACCAAATACGGTTGCGGCATTGCACAATGCGGGGCCTGCACTGTGCATATCGACGGCGACGCGGTGCGCTCCTGCGGCGTGCAGGTCAGCGACGCCGCCGGCAAGCAAATCACCACCATTGAGGGTCTGGCGACCAGCGGCGCGCTGCACAAGGTGCAGCAGGCCTGGATCGACAACGACGTTCCGCAATGCGGCTATTGCCAGAGCGGAATGATCATGGCGGTGGCGGCATTGCTCAAGGAGAAGCCGAATCCGACCGATGCCGACATCGACGACGCCATCACCAATATCTGCCGCTGCGGCACCTTCCAGCAGGTGCGCGAGGCGATCCACGCCGCCGCGAACACTTGAGGAGGCAGCCATGAACCATATGCCCCAATTCAACCGCCGCGCCTTCGTCATCGGCGCCGCCGCGCTCGGCGGCGGCCTCGCGCTTGGCCTCGAACTTCCCTTTGGCGGTCCGACCGCGGTGCGCGCCGCCGATGGCGCGCCCGAGGTCAACGCCTGGGTGGTGATCCGCCCCGACGACACCGTCGTGATCCGCATTGCGCGCTCGGAAATGGGCCAGGGGACGCTCACCGGGCTTGCCCAGCTGGTCGCCGAAGAACTCGAATGCGACTGGTCGAAGGTCACGACCGAATTCCCGACTCCGGGGCAGAACGTCGCCCGCAAGCGCGTCTGGGGCGATTTCTCGACCGGCGGCAGCCGCGGCATCCGGACCTCGCAGGAATATGTGCGCAAAGGCGGCGCCACCGCGCGGATGATGCTGATCCAGGCCGCAGCCAGCGACTGGAAAGTGCCGGCTTCGGAATGCACTGCCGCCAACAGCGTCATCACCCATACGCCGTCGGGCCGCACCACGACCTATGGCAAGGTGGCCGAAGCCGCCGCCAAAGTCCAACCGCCCAGCGACGTCAAACTCAAGGATCCGAAGGACTGGAAGCTGGTCGGCAAGGGCGTCAAGCGGCTCGACACATCAGACAAGACCACCGGCAAGATGACCTACGGCATCGACATCAAGCTGCCGGGCATGCTCAACGCCGCAATCAAGGCCTGCCCAGTGTTCGGCGGCAAATTGAAAAGCTACGACGAAGCCAAAATCACTGGCATGAAAGGCGTCAAGAAGGTGGTGAAGGTCGGCGACAATGCCGTTGCCGTCGTCGCCGACACCTGGTGGCACGCCAAGACCGCACTGGAAGCGTTGCCGATCGTCTGGGACGAAGGCGACAACGCCAAGGTTTCAAGTGCGTCGATCGCCAAATGGCTCGATGAGGGCCTCGACGACAGCCAGCCGGCGTTCGTCGGCAACCAGAGCGGCGACGCCAAGGCCGCCTTCGCCGGCGCCGCCAAAAAGATCGAGGCGGTCTACAATTATCCTTACCAGAACCACGCCGCGATGGAGCCGCTGAATGCCACGGCGCTCTACACGCCCGATAAATGCGAGGTCTGGTGCGGAACGCAAAACGGCGAGGCCGCCTTTGCCGCGACGCTGGAAGTCTCCGGTCTTCCGGCCGACAAATGCGACGTCCACAAGCAGATGCTCGGCGGCGGCTTCGGCCGCAGGGGCCAGACCGACTATGTCCGGCAGGCGGTGGCCATCGCCAAACAGATGCCGGGCACCCCGGTCAAGCTGTTGTGGTCGCGCGAAGAAGACATGCAGCACGGCACCTATCATCCGATCACGCATTGCAGATTGGTCGGCGCCCTCGATGCCGACAATAATTTGACCGCGTTGCAGCTGCGGCTGTCGGGTCAGTCGATCCAGTTTGCCCTGCGTCCGGCGGCTCTGGTCAACGGCATGGATCCCGGCGCATTCACCGGCCTCAATGCGACCGGCGAAGCCGCGATCGGATATTCGATTCCCAATATCCTGATCCAGCACGCAATGCGCAATCCGCACGTCCCGCCGGGATTCTGGCGCGGCGTCAACATCAACCACACCGCGCTCTATCTCGAATGTTTCATGGACGAACTGGCGCATGCGGCTGGCCAGGATCCGCTCGCGTTCCGGCGCAAGCTGATGGGGAATCATCCCAAACACCTTGCCGTGCTCAATGCCGTGGCCGAGAAAATCGGCTGGGACAAACCGGCGCCGAAGGGTATCTCTCGCGGCATCGCGCAGTGTATGAGCTACAACAGCTATGTCGCCGCCGCGACCGAAATCTCGGTGACCGACGGCAACAAGATCAAGGTGCATCGCATCGTCGCCGCCACCGACCCCGGCTATGCCGTCAATCCGGCGCAGATCGAGCGCCAGATCGCCGGCTCGTTCGTCTTCGGCCTGACGGGCCTCGTCTATGGCGGATGCACGGTCAAGGACGGCTACATCGAACAGACCAACTTCGACACCTACAATTCGATGCGCATCAACGAGATGCCGAAGGTGGAATTGATCGTGATGCCGAGCGGCGGGTTCTGGGGCGGCGTCGGCGAGCCGACGATCTGTGTTGCTGCGCCCGCCGTGCTCAACGCCTACTTCGCGGCGACCGGCAAACGCATCCGCTCGGTGCCGCTGCGTGATCAAAACATCACCTTCGCCTGACCCTGCAAGCGGCGGCCTGCAATGGCCGCCGCTCCATACGGATAGTGCTGATGGATGCGCCGCGCCTGATGACGCGAAGAAACGTCGTTCGTGGCCTCGCCGCGGCGTCGGCGGCATCGCTGACGTTCCCTTGTCCTTCGCACGCGCAGGCCGCCGCGCGCGTCGTCGTGATCGGCGGCGGCTTTGGCGGGGCCGGCTGCGCGCGGGCGCTGAAACGGATCGATGCGAAGCTGCAGCTAACCTTGATCGAACCGGCCGGGACTTTTACCGCATGTCCGTTCAGCAACGAGGTGATCGCGGGCTTGCGCGAAATCGAAGCGCAGCAATTCGGCTATGACAGCATTGCCACCGAAGGCGTGCGTGTCATCGCGCAGGCCGCCGCACAGGTCGATGCACACAAGCACACCGTCACGCTCGCCGACGGCACCTCACTCGGCTATGACCGCCTGGTACTGGCGCCCGGCATCGACCTGCGGTTCGACACCCTGCCCGGCTATGACGAGGCGGCCTCGCTGAAAATGCCCCATGCCTGGAAGGCCGGCGAACAGACCCTGCTGTTGCGCAAACAAATCGAAGCCATGGATGATGGTGACCTGGTTGTCCTGGCCGTGCCCGCGGCCCCCTCGCGCTGTCCGCCGGCGCCCTACGAACGCGCCAGCCTGATCGCGCATTATCTGAAAGCCAACAAGCCGCGCTCCAAGGTGCTCATTCTCGACGCCAAGGATGCGTTTCCGCAGCAGCGGCTGTTCGAGAACGCCTGGAAGGAGCTTTATCCCGGCATGATCGAGCGGGTGTCGCTGTCGCAGGGTGGGCGCGTGGTATCGGTCGATGCCAGGACCAATACGATCGTCACCGATTTCGGCAACTACACGGCGCAGGTGGCCAACGTCATTCCGCCGCAGCAGGCCGGCGGCATCGCCCACCTCGCCGGCGCAGCCGATCATACCGGCTGGTGCCCGATCGATCCCGTTACGTTCGCCTCAAAGCTCGTGCCCGACGTTCACGTTATCGGCGACGCCTGTATCGGCGGCGGCATTCCAAAATCCGCCTCGGCCGCGAACGCGGAAGCCAAGGCGTGCGCGCAGGCGATAGCGAACCTGCTCTCGGGCGTAGCTCCGGCCGCACCCAGGCTGATCGGCGCCTGCTACAACACGGTCGCGCCCGGCTATGCGTTCTCGCTGTCGGGCGTCTATCAGCCCCGGGACAGCACGTTCGCGGAAACCGAAGGCGGCGGCGCCAGCCCGCTCGATGCGCCGCGCCAGGTTCGCCAGCGCGAAGCCGACAACGCGCAAGCCTGGTACAAGACCATCACGGTGGAAACCTTTGGCTAGGATAGCTATTCACATGGCCGCCGCGTGGCTCGCGGCGGCGGCACTCGCCCTACCCGGCTCCGCCGGCGCGGAGGTGTTGCGCAGCTATGTCGTGACCGGCGATGCGATCGCGGAGTCGCTGACGGGGACGCCGGGGGATGCCGCGCGAGGCCGCGCGCTCGTTCTCGAGCGGACCAGCACCTGCATCCTTTGCCACAGCGGGCCGTTTCCGGAGGCAACATTCCAGGGCGACCTCGCCCCCAGTCTCGCGGGTGCCGGCAGCCGCTGGTCCGAAGGCCAACTCCGGCTCCGGCTGGTCGATGCCTCGCGCCTCAATCCCGCGACGATCATGCCGTCCTATTATCGGATCGACGGACTCCTGCGCGTCGGGCCGGCGTGGCGCGGCAAGCCGATCCTGTCGGCGGAACAAATCGAGGATATCGTGGCGTATCTTGCAAGCTTGCGTGAATAGGAAAGCAGAACAGCGATGCACCAACCGGAGCATTCCACACGCCGCCAGTTCCTGGGCCTCGCCAGCGGCGCTGCCGTGATCGGCGCTGCCCCGATCGTGACGCTGCGGCCCGCCGAGGCGACACCTGCGATGCTCGCCGCCGCCATCCGCAACGTGGTCGGCGCGGCCGTGGTACACACCGGCAAGCTCAAACTCGACATTCCCCCGCTGGTCGAGAACGGCAACACGGTGCCGATGACCGTCAGCGTCACGAGCCCGATGACATCTGACGACTTCGTCAAAAGCATCCACGTCTTCAACGAGAAGAACCCGCAGCCGAATATCGGCAATTTCTATCTCGGTCCGCATGCCGGCCGCGCGCAGATCTCGACGCGCATTCGCCTCGCCGACAGCCAGAAGATCGTCGCCATCGCGCGGCTGTCCGACGGCTCGTTCTGGTCCGCCAGTGCCGACGTCATCGTGACGCTCGCTGCCTGCACCGAGGAGGCGAGCTGATGGCGTCCGCACTGATCAACGTCCCAGCCAAGGCCAAGCGCGGCGAGATCATCGAGATCAAGACGCTGATGTCGCACATCATGGAGACCGGCTACCGTCGTACCGCGGCCGGCGAAGTCGTTCCGCGCGACATCATCACCAGCTTTACCTGCCGCTACAATGGCGTCGAGGTTTTCCGCGCCGATCTGTTTCCGGCGATCGCGGCCAATCCCTTCATCACCTTCTTCACCGTCGCGACCGAGAGCGGCAAATTCGATTTCGATTGGGTCGGTGACGAAGGTTTTGCCGAGTCGGCCTCGGCGTCAATTGTTGTCGAGTGAGGACAGCACCCACGATAGCCGTCGCGGCGCTGCTTGTCGCGGCCGCTATCGCCGCCCCTGCCCTCCTCGCTACTGAAATCCCGCCAGCGGAGCGCCGGTCCGGTTACAGCTTCATGTCGCCAGATAGCCAGGCGATGCAGAACGACGATACCGCCAATCCCGGCATGTTGTGGGTGCTCGACGGCGAAAAATTGTGGAAGAGCAAAACCGGTGCGACGGGCAAGGCCTGCGCCGACTGCCATGATGACGCCCGCGCCAGTATGAAGGGCGTGGCGGCGCACTATCCTGCTTTCGACATGGAGCTTGGCCGGCCCGTCAATCTGGAGCAGCGCATCAATCTGTGCCGCGCGCGACACCAGCAGGCGACGCCGCTCGCTTACGAAAGCCACGACCTGTTGGCGCTCACCGCCTACGTTGCGCAGCAGTCGCGCGGCGTCGCCATCGACGCCGGCTCCGACCCGCAACTCAAACCGTTCGTCGCGAGCGGCCGCGACCTGTTCATGCGCCGCCAGGGCCAGCTCAATCTCGGCTGCAGCAATTGCCATGACGACAATTGGGACAAGCACCTGGCGGGGTCCGCGATCACGCAAGCACACCCGACCGGCTATCCGCTGTACCGGCTGGAGTGGCAGTCGCTGGGCTCGCTGCAGCGCCGCATGCGCAACTGCATGATCGGCACGCGCGCCCAGCCTTACGACTACGGCGCGCCGGAACTGGTCGACCTTGAGCTTTATTTGATGTCCCGCGCGCGGGGCATGCCGATCGGGACACCTGCGGTGCGCCCGTGAGTTGGCGCGATTGATCACTCCGCCGGCGCCGCCAGCGGCATCTCCGGATGCGAGATCGAGTCGGTGCTGGCGCCGAGCTTGCCCACCGCCAGGAAACCGGCGGCCACGACTGCGTAGGCCAGCGCCACGCCGGGCGTTACGCCGAGGCCACCGCCGATGCCCACTGCCTCGCCGTGCATGAAGCCGAAATAGGTCAGCACCGCGCCGGCAAAGGCGAACGCCGAGGCCTTCACGAATTCGCGCTCGATCACGAAGACGCCGATCGCGCCGAGTACAAGGCCGGCGAGGATCGAACCGCCGCCCATGACTTCCAGCCCATGGTACAGCACGCCCTGTTGAGGCAACGCCGCGATAGCCGCGGCCTTGACTGCACCGACCTTGTCGGCGGCAAGGCCCCCGACGCTCTGAGCGGCATCAAGAGTCGAGCCGAGCATGGTGTCGATCTGCAGCTTGGCCCACGCCGCCAGATGCGGCGTCAGCGCGAGCACGATGGCAGGCGCGTGCTTGATCGGCGTGGTCTGGAACGCCTGGGCGCCGATCAGCATGCCGATGTAAAGCAGGATCGGTGAAATCGCGACCACCGGCACCAGCGCCAGCAGCACCGAGATGATGCCGAACCACGCCAGCAAAACCACCATGATCCCGGTGGCGGCCGAATAGCCGATCCGCCCGCCCATCGCCTTCCATCCGGGATGGCCGATATAGACCGCGTTGATGAACGGATTTCCCATCAGGCAGCCGATCAGGCTGACGACGCCGTCGGCGGTCAGCACACGCGTGGTCGGATATTCGTCGCCCGCCGCTTCCGCGCTTTCGACGTTGTCCATGGCTTCGACGAGGTCGTAGATGCCGAACGGGATCGCCGTCACCAAGATGACGCCGAGGAACTCGAAGCCGGAGAACACCTGGCCGATCGCGGGGATCGGCACCGAGAAGCCGAAGTTCGCGAATGCGTCGCCGAGGCCCTTGATGCTCAACCCGCCGAGCCCGAGGCCGAACAGGTTCGATCCCCACGCGATGATCATGCCGGCCGCGATGGCCACCAGCCCGGCCGGAATGCCCCTGAAATATTTCACGCCGCCGAACCAGCTCAGCAGAATGATCGCAAAGCAGACCAGACCGATCTGCGGCGTCATGTACATTTCCAGCGCCGGCCGCATCGCGATGAAGGTCACGGAGACGCCGGCGAGCGTGCCGAGCAGGGCCGCGCGCGGCGTGATTTTACGGATGTAGGGCGCGATGAATCCGCCGATCATCAGAATAAAACTCTGGAAGAACACCCAGACCAGGCCGGCGGACCAGCCCTTGATGGGATCGCCGGTCTTGATGGTGATCGGCAGCATGATCACGAAGGTGACGATGAACATGTGCGGCACACTGACGCCGGAAGGCAGCGCGCAGACGTCGGTGCGGCCGGTCTTCTGCGCCAGCCGATAGGCGAACCACGCATAGTAAAACGTGGAGAGGCACATCATCAGGCCGAGCGCCGGCAGGATGCGGCCGAATACCAGCGTGTCCGGCATCTTCAGCACGAAACGCAGCAGGCCTGTCAGCACCAGCATGTTGACGAGGATATTGGTGCCGAATCCGAAGAAGGCGTTCCAGTCGCCTGGCGTCCACAATACCGGCTTGAAATCGGACTTTCCGGCGGTCCCCGTCATGTTCGTGTTCATCGCGATCCTCCGCTTCCTAAATGTTTGAAGTCTCCGGTATCAGTGCGGGTGTCATTGCCTTGAGAACCGCGGCGGAGTCGCTGACCCAGCCGAAGATGCCACCCTGGGCCTTGATCATCTTCAGGCCCATCTCGTGGAATTCTGGGAAATAGGATGCGCAGCCGTCGGCCAGCACGACGCAGCGGTAGCCGCGGTCGTTGGCCTCGCGCACGGTGGTGTTGACGCAAACTTCGGTGGTCACGCCGCACACCAGCAAATTCTCGATGCCATATTGCTGCAGGACGTCGCTGAGTTCGGTGGCGTAGAACGCGCCCTTGCCGGGCTTGTCGATGACGACCTCGCTGTCGAGCGGATACAGCGCGGGGATGATGTCGTGGCCGGCTTCGCCGCGGATCAGGATCCGTCCCATCGGACCGGGATCGCCGATGCGCAAGGACGGCGTGCCGCGCTCGATCTTCGCGGCCGGCGCGTCGGACAGATCCGGCAAATGACCTTCGCGGGTGTGCACCACGAGCATGCCGTGCGCGCGCGCCGCGCCCAGCACCGCCGCAATCGGCTTCACCGCGCGCGCCAGCTGCGAGACATCATTGCCGAGTGTTTCGCCGAAGCCGCCGGGCTCCATGAAGTCGCGCTGCATGTCGATGATGAGAAGGGCCGTGGTCGACCAGTCCAAATCAATCGGCTCGGGCTCCGCGGCGACCGTGCCGCGGGATAGCTGTTTTGAGTTCGCCATAACCTCCGCACCCCAGGCGAGAGAACTCTCCGGAGTGAACCAAGCAAAGCCCGTGCCATTGTGTACAATGCGCGTGGGCACTGCCGCGTTTGAGAATCTCTCGTGTTTTCAAATTGTTGAACCAAGCGCCGACAGTGGTTTAATCTCTAAGCGCAGCTTTTATGACTTGCACTTGCTTATTCGTTGGGCGCCGGCCCGCTCGTCCCACTCTGCGGTCGTCATACCCCGCGCATGAGGACGCGGCGCGCTCGCACCGCTTCACAACCGGTCGTCATACTCGCGAAAGCGGAGTATCCAGTACGCTGCGGCTTATCGATTCAATCATTGGCGTCTCGGAGTACCGGATCGCCCGCCGGAGCCTGTCATCGGCCTCGCCGAAGGCGAGACCCGGTGGCGGGCGATGACGGCTGAGGGGTTAGCGACACACCTTCGCGATCTCGCGGCGCGGTGCGCCCGAGGTTTGCAATAAATATCCGCCCTGAGAACAGAGGGCGTGGGGAATGCCGGGCGCCCGATGCACCCGCAGCCTCGTGTGCGCATGGGGTAACAAGTATGCACACGAGTATTCACAGCGAGCCACCGGAAATCACCCGGCATTCCCGCACGCAATGGTTTTAACAGCTTATACCGCGCTCTCCCCGGTGATCGGCTTTCTTGTCACCGTCATCTGCGGATAGTTGGCTCGTCCTCGCCCGGTCGGGCCGACTTGCCTTCCGCAAACTTGACGCCGGCGTCGAGGCGTCAGGACCACACGACTTCACTGTCCGCGAGCAACATCGTTCGTCAGCATGCCGGAGTTCGCTCACAGGTAATAAAACCCGCCCTGCGATCCGTCGCACACCCGACGCTGCCGCGTCCACCGCATCCCGCCCCAACGTTCACGACGATGGCCAACGCCCCTCTGATCGGGACGGGATGGCGATCATTGTAAGCTGATTTGGGTCTTCGGAAAATCAGAATATTTTTTAAAAAAGGACTTGACAGGAAATCGCGAAGCCAGCCCGTCGGGCAAATCAGTGCTGCAGGAGAGCCTCCGGCCCGGGCGGGATGCGCGCCCGATGACACGCTCCGCCGAATATGGAAATGACGTGACGCTCGATACAGGCAAGCCTAAGCAGCGTCGCGGGCTCATTGAAAAGATAGATACCGAGCATCGTGGTGCCGATAGTGCCAATGCCCGTCCACACCGCATAGGCCGTACCGACCGGCAGCGACTTAAGGGCCAGGCCGAGGAATCCCAATACTGGCCGCCATGGCTGCGACTGTGCCGATCACGGGTAGCAGGCGCGAGAATCCTTCCGTGTATTTGAGGCCGATCGCCCAGGCGATCTCGCACAGGCCAGCAACGAGTAAGAAGAGCCAAGCCATGGGAGATCCTCCTTGAATGTTTGATCATCTCAGTTCCTCTCCACGCTCTTTGCCCTGCGTTCAGCGCGTCTGCGTAAGAGAAAAACAGTCCAGCGAACAATTATGACGTTGAAAAGAAAAAAATAGCCTATTTGGCACGAGCGGTGATGTCTGACTTTGGCACGAACCGAACCAACCGGGACGGTCTGATGATGTCCGTTAATCGGGGCAGACCAGAAGTGGCAGACAGAGGGTCAAACCGGCGCGATCGACCCGATTCGGAAATCACGCAATTGCACCACATGCCGCGGCATGCGACGCGGAACGCTCACCATTGAGTCTTTCGCTGGCCGGATTCGTCATCCCGTAACAGAACTGACATTACCTCGAAGCACACCTGACATATGCGACGCTTAGCTTGGTGCGCGCCGAACGACATCAACGCATTTCGCAATTTTAAAAAGGGGGCACCATGCTTAGGCAAACGACGAAACGCTTGCGCGATCGCACAGTTATCACCGCGGCGATCTTGTCACTGGTCCAATGTAATGCCTACGCGGTCGAAAATAGTCCGGTGGGGGGAACCCATACCAACGACGGCAGGACCGCCAGCCCCATCAAACACCTTATCGTCATCATGGGCGAAAACCGAACTTTCGACCATGTCTTCGCGACTTATCAGCCGCGCGCCGGCGAGCACGTCGACAATCTTCTGTCCAAGGGCATTATCAACAAGGATGGCTCGCCCGGTCCGAACTATGCCAAGGCAGCGCAGTTCTCGGCGACGGCCAACAATTTCTACTCGATCAACCCCGCTCAAAAGACCGCCTACAACAACTCGACCAACAAGCTGCAGGCGCCGGGAACCTCCTACGCGCCCCAGACATGCTATACCTCGGTCGAACAGGCTGCGCTCAATGGTCCGGGGTGCCTCGCCACGCTGGCGGTGGCGGCACAGGGCGATTACGGCCTGCGCAAGCAGGATCTGGCATTGCTGACGACCGGAGCGACCGGCGTGCCGGGGAATTCGCCCGATACCCGCGTCCTGGACTACAACAATTTGCCGAACGGCCCCTATCCGCTGGTGAAGCTGCAGCAGGGCGAGCAGACAAGCAGCCTTTATGCCACTTACGGCGGCAGCCCGGTCCATCGCTTCTATCAGATGTGGCAGCAGCTTGACTGCGACGTCTCCAAGGCTTCCGGGCACAATCCGAGTGGATGTCAGGCTGACCTCTTCCCCTGGGTTGAGGAGACTGTCTCCTCCGGCAGCAATGGCAATCCGACGCCGACGCCGCTCAAGGAAGGCAACATCGCGATGGGCTTCTACAACGTCGCCAACGGCGACGCGCCCTATCTGACGCAGCTGGCCCGCGAGTACACGCTCAACGACAACTACCATCAGCCGGTTATGGGTGGAACGTTCGCGAACCAGATGATGTTCGGCTATGCCGACGTGCTGTACTACGCCGACGCCAATGGCGATCCCGCGACCCCGGACCATGTTCTGGTCCCGGGTTCGAATCCGCCCGTCTACGTCAATGAGATCGAGAACCCCAATCCGGTTCAGGGCAGCAACAATTGGTACAGCAACGACGGTTATGGCGGCGGCAGTTACACCAACTGCTCCGACTTTACGCAGCCGGGCGTCTCCCCCATCGTCAATTATCTGAATTCGATGCACGTGCAGCCGAACTGCGCGGCGCACGCGTACTACCTGCTCAACAACTATGTTCCCTCCTTCATCGGCAGCGGCGCCACCGATCCGGTCAACAATGGTCCGTTCACATTGCCGCCGGTCATCAAGCAGCGGCACATCGGCGATGAGCTCAGTCACGCCAACGTGTCGTGGGCGTATTTCGGCGAGCGCTGGAACGACTTCAAGACCGCCCCCGGTGAGGGCGCAAACTTCGGTTCTCTCGACCCGGTCGCGTATCTGTATTGCAATATCTGCAATCCGTTCCTCTATTCCGCTTCCGTCATGACCAACGCTTCGGCGCGCGATGCGCACCTGAAGGATACGCTCGATCTCTATGACGCCATCGCCTCCGGTAACCTGCCGGCCGTGTCGTTCGTGAAGCCGAGCACCTTCAACGACGGCCACCCTGCCTCGTCCAAACTCGATCTGTTCGAATCCTTCAGCCGGCGGATCATCGAACAGGTGCAGTCCAACAAGGAGCTCTGGGAGTCCACCGCCATCCTGGTCACCACCGACGAGGGTGGCGGCTATTACGACTCGGGCTACGTGCAACCGGTCGACTATTTCGGGGACGGAACCCGCATCCCGATGCTGGTCGTATCCAAATATTCGCAGGGCGGACATGTGTCGCATGAATATTCCGATCATGCCTCGATCGTGAAATTCATCGAACGGAACTGGGATCTTCCCAAGCTTTCGACCCGGAGCCGCGACAATCTGCCGAACCCGCAGACATCGAGCGATAATCCCTACGTTCCGCAGAACAGACCGGCGATCGGCGATCTCTGGGGCAATTTCTCGTTCGCAGATCGAAACAATGGGGATCAGTCCGGCGCCGGCGACAGCGGCAATCATTAATGGACAAAGGCTGTTCCCACGAAAGCAACAGCCTTTCCCCGGAACGGATGCCATTCACACGCGTATGGAAGGCCGGATGCTCATCCGGCCTTCCTCATGGAGCGACCACTTGAAAACAACTGCACCGCAGCGAGCCAAGTTACCGGGCATGAATGAAGCGCGGCGCGCGTTTGCCAACGGAGATCTGGCGACGGCCGAGCGGATCTGCTCCCAGGTGCTCGCAAGCACGCCGGACGAAGGATCAGCGTGGGCGCTTCTGACAGAGACCGCTCTACAGCGGGGGCGCCCCGACGCGGCAACCGTTTGTGCCAATCGGGCGGTCGCATTGATGCCGAAGAATCCAATCGCACTTGTTCTGCGCGCAAAATGCCTTTACATTTCCGGCGATACGCGCGAGGCGCTCGAAGCTGCCGAGGCCGCTTCGAAGATTAACGACAACGCCCCCGTAACGCTGGACGCGCTCGGCGCGATCTTCGGCCTGCTCGGGTTACATCAAAGAGCGAAGGAATTTTTTCTGCGCGCGATCGCCACCCGTCCCGACGTGTCGCAGTACCTGTTCAATCTCGCAGCGAGCAAGCGAATGACCGGGGCTCTGGACGAGGCCGAAGCGCACTGCGACGCCGCCATCGCACTCGATCGCCATTACGGTCTTGCCCACTATTTGCGCTCGGACCTGCGCATCCAGACCGCCGATCGCAATCATATCGACGAAATGGAAGCGCTGATCCGCGATGGCAAGTTGGCACGGGCCAGTGAAGTTATGCTACGCTTCGCGCTCGGCAAGGAATACGAAGACCTCGATGAACACGACCGCGCGTTCGACCATGTCAATGCCGGCTGCGACCTGCAGCACCGCTCGATCACGCACGATCGAGCTGCCGAGATCGCGGAGATTGACCGGATCATCCACACGCACACCCGCGGCTGGATTGACGCCGCCCCGCCCGGTTATCGCGCCGCCGCCCCGGTGTTCGTCGCCGGGCTGCCGCGCACCGGCACGACGCTGGTTGAGCGGATCATAGCCAGCCACTCCGCGATGACCTCGGCGGGAGAAACCGGGGCGTTTGCGGCCGAGATGAACCGCGCCATGAAGGGTACGTCGGCCGATCCAGCCGATCTCGGCAGGCGCTATGTCGATTCGGTGACGGCGTTCCGCGTGCCGCAAAATGTTCGCTTCATCGACAAGACGCTGCAGAACTACCTTTACTGCGGCCTCATTCACACGGCGCTGCCGGCGGCCAGGATCATATTGGTCCAGCGACATCCCATGGACGCGTGCTGGGCTATTTACAAAGCTCACTTTCGAGGCAAGTTCTCGTTCTCGTATCACCAGATCGAATTGGCGGAATACTATCTGGCCTATCGCCGCCTTTCGCGGCATTGGAGGGCGGCACTGCCGCCGGATGTGCTGTTGGAAATGAATTACGAGGACATCGTAAGAGATCAATCGGCAGCAAGCCAACGTCTCTTAAGCTTTGTCGGACTTCCGTGGGACGACGAGGTCTTGCGATTTCACGAAAGCCCGGCGCCGTCTGCGACCGCAAGCGCTGTTCAAGTGCGGCGTCCGATCTATTCGTCTTCGGTGGGCAAATGGCGACACCATGCGGAACGGCTCGCGCCGTTACGCGCACGGCTGGCGCGTGAGCTTCCGGAAGCGGAATTGATGTGAGGCAGCAATGCATCGCAAGGCCCTGATAGTGGGGCTAGCGGGCGCAGGAAGACAACACTGCCACTCGCCCTCGCTCCCAGACTTAACGCAGTTCACTTTAATTAATGCCGACGAGGTCCGTCGCGAGATCAATGCCGATCTGAATTCTCCGATAGGATCGAGCATGCGCGTCACATGGGCTGGTTGTGCGCGCGGCATTCACTCGGGGAGGTTCAGCGTTCATTGTCTGGGTGGATCGGGTGTCCGGGGACCGCTTCGAAGACACCAACCGGATGATCGCGCCGCCGGTGCGGTTCGATCTTAGGGTCACAGCGGAAGGCACCCCTGACGACTCGGCGGAACAGATCGCGAAGCGCGTGCGACCAATTTTCGACACAAAGCGGCCCACTGACAGCTCGGTAGCCTCATCCTTCGAGACGGCGCTTCGCGCCTCCTCAGGATGAGGGTCTTCCTAGACCCTCGTGGTGAGGAGCGCGGCAGCGCCGCGCGTCTCGAACCACGAGGAACGCAATGTAGCCGACCAGACACTTCGCCTCAGTGAGGATTCCTCTATCGGTGAACGACCCTGACGTCCTCGGCTGTCACCTCGTCCCGGTAGTCATTGCCAAAATGGGTCCGCAGATAATTCACGACGGCGGCGACCTGATCGTCGCTCATCATGCCCCCGAACGGCGGCATGTCGCGCCGTCCGTTGACGACGATAGCGACCGGGTACCCGCTGGCTTCGAGATTTTTATCTCCCGCGAGCGACGGATATGTCCCGGCGCCTGTCGCACCCTTGCCGTCGGACATGTGGCAGCCCTGACAAATATTGGCGTACAGCTCCTCGCCGCTCATTTCGACAAACCTGAAGCCTGTGCTCAGCGGAGGCGCGGACGCCGACGGGCCAGTGTTTTGCGCTGACGCCGGCGACAATAGTGGCGGGAGCAGCGCTGTCACCGCCAGGGCGAAGGCTATGCGAAGACCAAAATTTCTCTGCATCATCCGGACCACACCTGCGGAATTCACGCGCCTTGAAGAGATCACTCTACGTTTTGACCACGCGCTCGTGCAGCCGGGTGATGGCGTCGAGCGACGACAGAATGGCGCCCTCCTGCCATGCCGGAATGTAGGACGCGTGTTCGCCGGCCAGCGCGATCCTGCCATCGATCCGGCAGAGATCATCGTAATGTTCCGCCCTCGCCTCGTCGGTCCACCAGCCCGCGCATCCCAGGGTAAAGGGCATGCGATGCCACGCAACGGCGACGCCATTCTCGAATTCGGCGCGGTATTGCGGGTGAATGCGGGCGCCGAATTCGACGGCGCGGGCCACCCGTTCGGCCGGCGGCATCGACGTGAATTCGTAGGCGTTGGCGCCTTCGAACACATAGGCGCCCAGCAGCACGCCGCTGCCGGCGCTGTTGAAGCCGGTGTTGGGATAGGCGATCTGCCGGATCGGCAGGTCGGTATAGCTGATGCCGCCATAGATCGCCTCGTCCTGCTCCCAGAATCGGCGCTTGAACTGCAGGCCGATCTTGACGGCTGACGCGTAGGGCACGGCGTCGATGGCCGCCTTCATGCGGTCGCCGACGTCGACCGGAATTTGACTCAGAATGGAAAGCGGTATGGTGCAGACGCACCAATCGGCCCTGGCCTGTTGCGGAGCCGCCGGGGCCTTGAGGTCGGTATAGGTGACGGTGACGCCATGGTCGTCCTGCTGTATCCGGGTCACCTTGGCATCGTAACGAATGACGTCGCCGACTTCCCTGGCAAACGCCTTGCCGATCATGTCCATGCCGCCGACCGGCTGGAACATGGTGGTCTGGAAGGTGTGCAGCGCGAAGTTCTGCAGGTAGCGCCAGAGCCGCGAGTTCAGGATTTCGGACAGAGCGATCGGCTCGCCCGGGACCGGCGCGGCACCAAGGCCACCGCCCGGATTTTTGGCGTAGCCGCGAAAGTCAGCGGAAATGAGATTGGCCTTGTAGGCGTAATTGCCGTCCAGCGCGCCCCACGACCGCAGCGCCTGCATCAGGATCTCGCGATCCTCCTTCGACACGGCGTCGTCGAGCTTGCCCTGCTGCGTTGCCTTGGCCAGCAATTCGGAAATCTGGCCCTGGAAATCGGTCTTGATGTCGCGAATGCGCTGCGGAACGCCGCCGAATGCTCTGGTCGCGTGCAGAAAAGCGTTGTGATTGAGCTGGACGAACGGCTCGAGCGCGACGCCCAGCCGCCTGCAGTAATCGAGCAGCGCGCGATGGTGATAGGGAATCCGCCACGGGCCGGGATTGATGTAGAGGCCCTGCTCGAATTCGCAGGTCTGTTTGAAACCGCCGAGTTCGGTGAAGGAATCCCCGCCCCGCAAGGTCCAGTTGCGGCCCCCGGCCCGGCTGTTGAACTCCAGGATCCGGACGTTGTATCCGGCCTTGCGCAACTCCAGTGCGGCCATCATGCCGGCCAACCCGGCGCCGAGAACAAGGACGGAAGCACCCTTCGGATCGCCGTCGAGCCTGATCGGCCCCTTGTACCCGCTGTCGGACGCAAACCCGAGAGAGGTCATGGCGTGATACATCGCCGCGCTGCCGGAAACCGCCCCGATCAGGGACAGCAGATTGCGCCGACTAACGGTTGGCCGCTCGCTTTGCATCGTATCTCGACAAGCAGACGGTTTCGCCAATAGTGAGGAGATAGTTCTATCACGATGACCGGCGCGCGGATCGCGGCACGGCCCGAGATCTCAGAACAGTAACTTGATCTTGATATTCCGGCGCCCGCCGGCTTTCAGAGATAGCCCTCGCCGGCTTCCTCGGCAAAACGGCCGGGGTCGCCTTCCCAGACGATCCGCGCATGTTCCAGCACATAGACCCGGTCGGCGTGCGGAAGCGCGAAGGTGACGTTTTGCTCGCCCAGCAAAACCGTGATCGGCGTGGTCTGGCGCAATTTCTCCAGCGCCTTCGACAATTGTTCGAGAATGACCGGCGCCAGCCCCAATGTCGGCTCATCCAGGATCAGGATCTTCGGCTGCATCATCAGCGCCCGTCCGATCGCCAGCATCTGCTGTTCGCCGCCGGACAGCGTCTGCGCCATCTGGTTTTGACGCTCTTTCAGGATCGGAAACAGATCGAACAGCCAGGCCATCTGCTTGTCTTTGGCATCGTCCGTCAGGTGTTGGCCGCCGAGGTCGAGATTCTCGCGCACGCTCATCTCGCCGAATAGCTCGCGTGATTCCGGGCACTGCACGACGCCGCTGCGGGCGATCCGCGCCGGACTGGTGCCACGCAGTTTTTCGCCGTCGCGGACGATTTCGCCGGTGTAGGGCAGGAAGCCCGAAATGGTGTTGAACAGCGTGGTCTTGCCGGCGCCGTTCAGGCCGACCACCGAGACGAATTCGCCCTGGTGAACATGGATCGAGACGTTCACCAACGCCTGCGCCTTGCCGTAATGCACGCTGACGTTCTCGACCTGCAGCAAGGGCACCTTGTCCTTGAAGCTGGTCTCGGGGCGCGCCGACGTTTCGATGGCGCCGCCGAGATAGACCCGGCGCACCGTCTCGTTGCGCATCACCTCGTCGGCGCGGCCAGTAACGATTTCCTCGCCGAGATACATCGCCAGCACCCGGTCGACCAGCGCCGCGACGCTCTTGACGTTGTGATCCACCAGCAGAACGGCACGGCCCTCATCGCGAAAACTGCGGATCAGTTCGGAGAACATACCGACTTCGCCCAGCGTCAGGCCGGCAAAGGGCTCGTCGACCAGCACCACCTTGGGATCGCGCGCGATGGCTTTGGCCAGTTCGAGCCGCCGCAGATCCGCGAACGGCAGGGTTGGCGGCCGCCGATCCATCACGGCGCCGAGGCCGACACGGTTGGCGATCCACTTCGCCCGTTCGGTCAGGGCCTTGTCCGCAAACAGCATCAACAGGCTGTCCGGCAACAGCGCGACCATGATGTTTTCAAGCACGGTCTGCCGGTTCAGCGGCCGAGAATGCTGAAACACCATGCCAAAGCCCTTGCGCGCGATCTTGTGCGCGGGCAGCCCGGCGATATTTTCTCCCAGGAAAATGACTTCGCCCGCGGTCGGGCGTTCGATTCCCATGATCGTTTTCATCGCGGTCGATTTGCCCGAGCCGTTCGGGCCGATCAGGCCGAAAATTTCGCCGGCGCGCAGTTCGAGGCCGAGGTCCTTGACGGCGGTGAGACCGCCGAACCGTTTGGTCAGGCCGCGAACTTCGAGAACCGGAGCATTGTTGTTGGTGGCGTCCATTATTGCCGAGCCCCATGCGAGAGGGCCGCTCCGAGGAAACCGTTCGGGAAGAACAGGATCACCAGCAACGCGACGGTCGAGACGATGAAGGTCGCCAGTTCGCCGGTCGGCCGCAGGAACTCGCCGGCGACGATCAGGAAGATCGCGCCGAGCGCGGCGCCCAGCACGGTGCGTCGTCCGCCGAGCACGGCGGCGACGATCACCTGCACGCCGACGGCGATATCGACCACCGTTCCCACCGACGCGGTGCCGAAGTAGAACACCAAGAGTGCGCCGGACAGCCCGGAGAAAAATGCGCTGACCACGAAGGCAGCGAGCTTATGCTTGACGATGTTGAAGCCGAGCGCGCCAGCCTGCACAGGGTCCTGGCCGCTGGCCTGCAGCACCAGGCCGACCGGGGACTGCGAAAGCCCGTACAGGATGACGGCGCTGATGGTCATGAACCCGAGCGCGATCCAGTAGTTGGCGCCGGGGTCGATCGTGATCACGTCGGGAATGGTCAGGCCGATTTCGCCGCCGGTGAGGCTGGCGAACACCACGATGAAATTCTGCAGCATCAGCACCGCGACCAGCGTGGTCAGCCCGAAATAGGGTCCGCGCACGCGCAGCGCCGGCAGCGCCAGCACAAATCCGGCGATCACCGATGCCATCGCGCCGAGGAAGATGCACAGATACACCGACCACCCATACTCGTTGTTGAGGATCCCGGCGGTGTAGGCGCCGACGCCGATCAGGAAAGTCGGACCGAAATTCACTTCGCCAGCAAAGCCGAACAGCAGATCCCAGGACATCGCAAACACGCCGAAATAATAGGCGACCGTGAGCAGGCCGAGAATATAGCCGGAGACATAGAGCGGCAGCGTCGAGGCGACGATGACGACTCCGAGCGAGATGAAAAAGAGCCGCGATTTGAAGAATTCGGCCATGCTCATCGCCTCCCGAGCAGGCCTTGCGGCCGGATATACATGACGATGACCAGAAGCAGCAGTGCTGGAATGGTCCGGTAGGCGGGCGAGACCAGGTAGGCCGTGAGGGTTTCGAGGTAGCCGACCACGAAGGCGGCGATCAGCGAGCCGGACACGCTGCCGAGACCGCCCAGCACCACGATCGAGAACGCGCTCGCGGTCAGCGGGCCCACACTGTAGGAACTGACGCCGAGAAACATTCCGAGCAGCACCCCGGCGATGCCGGCGAGAATGCCGTAGATCGCCCAGACCACGATATAGATGTTGGTCAGCTCAAGTCCGAGCAGGGTGACGCCGCGTGGGTTCATCGATGCCGCCAGCACCGCCTTGCCGGTGCGGGTGCGGTTCACCATCAGCCAGAGCAGGCCAATCACCCAGCAGCAGACGACCGCGGTGAAGATTTCGTTTTGCGGGGTGCGTACGCCGAAGATGTTGACGACGCCCTCGACGATCGGCAGCACGGTCTTGGCGTTGTTGGTAAAGAAATACGCGATCAGCTCCTGAATCATGATTCCCCACAGCAGCGTGCCGGTGAGAACGAAAATTTCCTTCTCCTCGTTGGGGATTCGCCTCGATTTCTGGATCGGCTGCACCACAGCGAAATAGGTGACGAGCGCTGCGACCAGCGCGGTCGCGACGCCGACCAGCGCGCCCTCATAGGTGTTCATGTGCAGCACGCTCGCGGCAGCCCATGCCGCCACCGCCGCCAGCACCATGATGGCGCCGTGCGAGAGATTGAGCACGCCGGAGACGCCGAAAATCAGGGTGAAGCCGGTTGCCCCCAAAGCGTACAACGCGCTGATGGCAAAGCCGTCGATCAGAATCTGAAACGCAAGCATTTATAATGGCCGCGCAGCACCGCTGCCTCTCTAAGAAGATTACAAATGTGAAAATGCTCCCGGGCGAACCCGGGAGCATCGTCATTGGATGATCAGTTCGATGTGACCTTGACGAAGCTCGGGAACTTCAACGTCCCCTTGGCGACTTCCTTGGGCCAGACGCTGACCTGCTTGCCATCCTGCCACTGCAGCATCAGGCCGGTGATCAGACCCTTGCCGTATTTGATCGAATGGGTGAACGGGTCGTCCTTGCCGTAGAACTGGATGCGGCCGATGGTGCCTTCCCAGTCGGTTTTTTCCAGCGCCGCGACCAGCTTGTCCGCATCGGTCGAGCCTCCCCGCTTCACGGCGTCGGCGATGTAGTAGACTTCGTCATACGAGGTATAGCCGGCATAGGAGGGGTAGTTGCCGAACTTCTTCTTGAATCCTTCGGCGAAGGGAATCGACTTCGGCGTTACCGCGACGTCGGGACCGGAGACGCCCTGATAGAGTACGCCGTCGGACGCGTTGTTGGTATCCTTGCCGAAGGTTTCGTTGGTGGCCTGCGAGCTGATTCCCAGCATCGGAATCGGAACCTGCTGGTTCTTCCACTGCACGGTCGGCTGCACACCGACATGCGAAATGCCGGTGATGATCACGTCGGGCTTGGAACCCTCGATCTTGTTGAAGATCGGCGTGAAGTCGGTGGTGTCAGGCGAGAAGCGGATGTGGTCGAGCACCTTCAGCCCGATCTTGGGCAGGCATTCCTCATATCCGACGTCGAGCGGCGTGGTCCAGGCGGCGTCCTCGCTCATGATGACGGCGGTCTTCATGTGCTTCTGTTCGACCAGCAATTCCTTGGCGGCGTCGCAGACCGACAGCGCCAGCGCGGCCGAGGTCAGATAGCCGTGGAAGGTATATTTGTTCTTTTCATAGTCGTTGTGGACGCTCTTGCTGATCTCGTTGGACGCGGCACCCGGCGTAACGAAGGGTGTCTTCAGGCGCGAGGCCCAGGGTTCCAGCGCCAGCACGACTTCGCTGATATAGCTGGCGATAACGACATTGACCTTGTCCTCATTGACCGCGCGCTGGAACGCGCGAACCGAATCCGCCGACGAAGAGTGGTTGTCGTAGGTGACGATTTCGATCTTGCGTCCGTCGACGCCGCCCTGGGCGTTGATTTCATCGGCGGCCATCTGGGCCGCCTGCGGGATCGACGCCCCGGCGATGGCCTGCGCCTCCGCGATGACGCCGATCTTGATCGGGTCTGCCGCAAAAGCCGGACCGGCCGCCGCCAACAGGCCTAGAGCGGTCGCCCCGAGAAGGGTCCGCAAAGACCGGGAAACAGGCGGGTGCAATGTTTTTGTCATATCGTTTCTCTCCAGATGTACAGCTTATTACTGCCTTAGCTCCATTCTAACGGTGCGTGGGCATGCAGCAAGGGAAACTGCACCACAAATTCCTCCGCGATAGGCGACTAAAGTAGGGTTTGGGCCCAATCGAGGCTCCAATAAGGCCCTGGGGCCGGCGGGGCCGCATCGGGGAGCAGGCCGCCGCTCAAAGCTTTGTTTCGGTCTTCCTGGAAAGGTCGTTCAGAAAATTGTCCGGCACATCGTTTCCGCGTCCTGGGCCGTCTGATAGGAGCGATAGCCGCAGTCCGAGATCTTGACGCCCATGGCTTGGCGCCGGCGCTGGATCTTCCCAACAGAACGGAAAAGCGTTCACCGCAAGGCGACACGACAAGGCGGCGCTCCCGACCGGGGATCTCTGCACACGGATCGAAACGCTGCCCAAACAAGCGGCACGACGTCACAGCCGCATTGGCCCACCAATCTAACATGCTGATAGAAAAAGATTTTTCTGCCATCCATTTTGGCATGTAAGTTGCCTGTTACCGAGTAATGCAGTCAATTCCCGTCCAGTTGAGTGTTCGAAACGTCCGCAAGTCCTTTCACGGAAAGGCCGGCGAGGTCCGCGTGCTCGAGAACCTCAGCTTCCACATCAACGAACGCGACTTCGTCAGCATCATCGGGCCGAGCGGCTGCGGCAAGACCACGATCTTCAACATCATCGCCGGCCTGCTCGAACCCGATTCCGGCTCGATGCAGTATCGCGGCGAGGAGATCGAAAGCCTGCGCGGCCGCGTCGGCTACATGATGCAGAAGGATCTGCTGTTTCCGTGGCGCACCGTGCTCGGCAACGTGCTGCTCGGCCTGGAAACCCGCGGCGTGGACCGCGATGAGGCCGAAGCCAAAGCCCGCGAATATCTCAAAGGCTTCGGCCTGACCGGCTTCGAAAATGCGTATCCGAAAACACTGTCCGGCGGGATGCGCCAGCGCGTGGCGCTGATCCGCACGCTCATCATGGATCCGGATATCCTGCTGCTCGACGAGCCGTTTTCCGCGTTGGACTACCAGACCCGCCTCTATCTCGAGGGCGTGCTGAAGGACGCCGTCGAAACCTACCACAAGACCGTCATTCTGGTGACGCACGACATCGATGAGGCGGTGGCGCTGTCGAAGCGCGTCGTCGTGCTCAGCGGACGTCCCGCCCGGGTGAAGATCGTGCACGACATCGATATCCGCGCGGCCTCGCCGATCGCGGCCCGCAGCGATATCAGGTTTTCGGGTTACTTCCACGCGCTCTGCGCCGAGCTTGACATCCAGACCGAGAAAACCGCGTGACCCTGACGATGCCCGGCTCCGCCCCGATACCAAAGCGGAAGACCCGCCGTGCGCGCCGCCGCGCCACCTTCGACACCACGCTCGGCCGCGCGATGCTGCAGGCGGCGGCGGTGATCGCGTTTTTTGCGCTGTGGGAAACAGGCGTGCGCGCCGGCTGGATCTCCGCCTTCCTGGTCGGCTCGCCGTTTGGAATCTTCTCTCTTGGATTCAAGATGATCGCCAGCGGCGAACTGCTGTCGGACACCTGGTACACCCTGTTCGAGGCCATTCTCGGCTTCGTCATTGGCACCATCTTCGGTTCCCTGCTGGGACTGGCGCTGTGGTACTCCGTGTTCGTGGCGCGGCTGGTCGAGCCCTTCATCGTCGCCATCAACAGCGTGCCGAAGATCGCGCTGGCGCCGATCGTGGTGCTGTGGTTCGGCACTGGGCTCGTTTCCAAAATCGCATTGTCGGTGTCGCTGACCGCCATCGTCGCGCTGATCGCGGCCTATCAGGCAGCCAAGGACGCCGACGTCGACCTGCAATCGCTGCTGATCTCGATGGGCGCGGACAAGCACCAGGTGTTCTTCAAGGCGGTGGTGCCGTCGACCTTGCCGTCGATCATCGCGACGTTCCGAATCAATATCGGATTCGGACTGGTCGGCGCCGTCGTGGGCGAATTCATTTCATCGCAGCGCGGGCTTGGTCACCTGATCTACACCGCGTCCAGCCTGTACGATCTCGACACGGTCTGGGTCGGACTGTTCACGCTGATGATCATGGGGTTCGTACTCTATTACGTGATCGACATTATCGAGCGGACGAGTTTGCCCTGGAAGCAGTCGAACACCACGCATCAGGTTCAGGTTTAAGATTCAATGTCGAACACACGGAGACATCCCATGTCGTTGCTCGCGCGTATCATCGGCGCCACCGCGCTGACCGCCAGCCTGCTCGCGACGCCGGCGCTCGCGGAAAACAAGAAGGTCACGCTGTCGCAGGCGTTCCAGTCGATGCTCTATCTTCCGCTCTATGTGGCGATCGACGAGGGTTTCTTTACCCAGCAGGGCCTCGATCTCACCAAGGAGACCGCCGGTGCGCCGACCGTGGCGCTTTCGGCCGTGATTTCCGGAAGCGCGCAGTTTTCGATCCACGGACCGGAATGGACCGCGATCGCCGCCTCCAAGGGCGCCCCGGTCGACGTCATCGCCAATGTCGTGAACGGCGCTGCGGTATGGATCGCGACCGCGCCCGACTTCAAATTCAATGGCATCAAGGACGTGAAGGGCCAGAAGGTCGTCACCGGCCTGATGCCGACCACCAGCACGTCGCTGTTCATCAAGCTGCTGAAGGAAAACGGCATGGACGCCAAGACCGACGTCGACATGATCCCGGTCGCGATCGGCAGCGAACCCGGGCCGTTCGTCGCCAGGCAGGCCGACATCGCCGTGATGTATGAGCCGGGCCTCGATCAGGCCGTCGCCAAGGGCATGAAGGTCGTTCTCGGATTTCCGAAATTATATGGCGCTTATGCCTTCTCGGCGGTCACCGCGCGCAACGACGTCGATCCCGACACCGCGCAACGCGTGGTCAACGGCATGGAAATGGCGATGCGCTTCATGACCAAGAACGAAGCCAAGACCGTCGAAATTGCCAAGAAGGAATTTCCGACGCTCGATCCCGTCGTGGTGGAAGCCGCCGTGAAGCGGATGCTCGCCGACGGCGTCTATCCTCCCAGCGTGGACATCACCGCCGATGCGCTGAAAGTGTCCATGGACACCCAGATTGCGCTCGGCAATCTGGCGGCTCAACCTGACTACAAGGCTTTCGTGGTCAGGAAATTCATCGATTCCGCTGTCGCGATGAAATAGCGCGAACCGCGCGATCCCTCTGGCGCGTCATCGGGTTCTATGCGATTTTTGCTGGACTTGTTTGTCTGGGAATTGCCGACATGACCAATCCGACTGCGCGCTCCGCGCCTAAACCCGACGCGGGGGTCCTTGAGCTTCTGCGGCTGTTCAAGGACGATCGGGCCCTCGCCGATCGCTACCCGGCAGCCCGTCTGGAGCAGGCGAAGGCGACCGAGCCTCGGCTCAAAGCGTTCGAATATCTTCCCCAGAACACCGCGCGCCGGCCAGGGCCGTTGTCGGGCATTCCGGTGGCGATCAAGGATATCATCGCGACATCGGACATGCCGACCACGAACGGATCGCCGATCTACCGCGATCACGTCCCCGCCGCCGATGCCTGGGTGGTTGAGCGGCTGCGCAATCTCGGCGCGACCATCTTCGGCAAGACGGTGTCCACGGAATTCGCCTGGCGTCATCCCGGACCGACGGTCAACGCCTGGAATTCCGGGCATACGCCGGGCGGTTCGTCATCGGGCTCCGCGGCGGCGGTCGCGGCGGGGATTGTCCCGCTGGCGTTGGGCACGCAGACACTTGGCTCGGTGATCAGACCCGCGGCATTCAATGGCGTCGTCGGGCTCAAGCCGAGCTTCGGCGCGATCCCCCGCACGGGCGTACATCCTCTCAGTCCCTCGCTCGATCATGTCGGCTTCTTCGCCCGGCGGGTCGATGATGTGGCGTTTGCGCTGTCGCTGCTCGTCGCCTCAAGCGACAGCGATCCGCATGGCCGGCCCCTGCCCACCTTTCAGATCGATATTGAAGGGGGTGTTCATCCGCCGGAAAACCCGCGCCTTGCGATCGTGCGCTTCGAGAAATGGTCGAAGGCCGAGCCCGAACAGCAGAAGGTCTTCGATGCGGCAATTGCAAAACTACGCGACGCTGATGCCGTTCTGGAAGAGATTGAGCTGAGCGAACTCGATCATGCCAGCTGGAACACCATCAACACCATTCTCGCCAGCGAGGGCGCGCTGATTTTCGGCGACCTCGTCGAACGCTATCCCGATCGCACCAGCGCCCGGTTGAAAGAGCTGGTTCAAACAGGGAAGGCCTGTTCTGCTTACGAGTATCTAGCCGCCAAAGCGCTGCAGGAAAAACTGCGGTCGCGTTTTTCGACCGATATCTCCGGCTTCGACGCCGTGCTGACGCTGCCGGCGTTTGGCGAAGCGCCGGAAGGCCTGGGCTATACCGGCGATGCCGAATATTGTGCGCCGTGGACGTTGCTCGGTGTACCCGCCGTGACGCTTCCGGCCGGATTTGGCAGGAACGGCCTGCCCCTCGGCGTCCAGATCGTCGGCCCGTATCGTCAGGACCTTCGACTGCTTCGGGTGGCGAAATGGATCGAGAGTATGTTGAAATTCGAACCCGGCATTGCCACGATCTGATCGACAGCAATCGCTGGCGGCTTCTTACCGTTATCGCCGCAGCACGGCGCGTACCGGTGCGGCGTCGAGGCCCGCAAGTTTTAAGGGAAGCGCGATCAGCTCATAATCGCCGGGCGCCACGCCGGCCAGCACGAGATTTTCGATGATCCGGAGATCATACGCGCGGCAGACCATGTGCGACGGAAGGTCCTTCGAGGTCTCCGGATCGACCGAGGGAACATCCACGCCAATCAGGCGTGTCCCCTGAGCGGCCAAACGCTCCACCGCATCCGGCGCCAGCGCGCGAAATCCCGTCGGCCACACCATCGGATTGAGCCGGTCCGTCAGCCTGAACAGCAGCCGGGGTGGAGCACCATCGAGGGCAGCCGCGATTTCGTCGAAACCGCAAAGCGGATGTGGGCCGCGGGCGTCGATCACCCTTGCCGGGCCGATGAAGTCGGCAAGATCCAGCTGGTCGATACTGGCGCCGTTCGGATCGTAGTGCAGAGGCGCGTCGGCGTGAGCCCCGCAATGCGTCGACATCGCGATCTCGGCGACGTTGACGGGACAGCCCGGCCCAAGCGTGAATGTCCGCGCCGTCTTGAAAGCGGCGTCGCCGGGAAACACGCCCATGCCGATGCGCAGCGATGGTGAAATATCAATCAGAGCCATTACAGTTCGGTCCTGACCTGCCAAAGCTCGGGAAACAGCACCACGTCCAGCATGCTCCGCAAATAGGAAACGCCCGACGTTCCGCCGGTGCCGCGCTTGAAGCCGATGACCCGTTCGACCGTCGTCACATGATTGAAGCGCCAGCGGCGGAAGTAATCCTCGAAATCCACCAGCTTTTCAGCAAGCTCATAGAGCTCCCAGAAACGGGCGGGATCGCGATACACCGACTGCCATGCGGTTCGGACGCTGTCATTGGCGGCATGGGATACCGAGACATTCCGTTCGATGACATCACGGTCGATGCTGAGGCCGCGACGGTGCAGAACCTGGATCGTCAGATCGTAAATGCTGGGGGCCTGACGGGCCGCTTCCAGACGCAGCAGGACCGGCTTGTCGTCGGTGTGAGAGCGCATCATCGCGGCATTCTTGTTGCCGGCCAGGAACTCGATCAGGCGGTATTGATACGACTGAAGGCCGGAGGAGCTGCCGAGCAATTCGCGAAACCGGGTGTATTCGCTGGGAGTCATCGTGCGCAGCACGTCCCAGGCGGAATTGAGCTGTTCAAGAATCCGCGATACCCGCGACAGCGTCTTGAACGCCGGCTGCAGATCGTCGGCCGCGATCAGCCGGCAGGTGGCGCTCAGCTCGTGGATGGCAAGCTTCATCCATAGTTCGGATGTCTGGTGCTGGATGATGAACAGCATCTCGTCATGGGCCGTCGAGAGCGGACGCTGCGCATTCAAAATCTGGTCGAGCCCAAGATAGTCCGAATAAGACATGCCCTCGTGAAAGCTCATTGCCTGCCGCCCTTCGAGCTTTCGGCTAAATACCGAACGCAACCTGTCAGTCTCTTGAACGCTTCGCTCGGCTGGCCGAGAAACGATTGTTTTAAACGTAAAAGAACGGATTTTTGCTGTCAATCGCGATCTCTGGCGCCATGGATGCAACACATGTTGCCAATGCGCGAAGGCGTCCTATGCTTTGCGCGTCGCCCTATTCGAGTTTTGAGGTTCTGGATGACCGCCGCCACCCCTGTCTCGCGCGACGCCTGCATTGCGCGCGACGCAACCGATCCGATCGACGCCTTGCGCGATCGCTTCGTCATTCCCGACGGCGTGATCTACCTCGACGGCAATTCGCTGGGACCGATTCCGCGCGCGGCAGCAAGCACCCTCCGCCGCACGATCGAACAGGAATGGGGACAGGACCTGATCAGGAGCTGGAATTCCGCCGGGTGGTTCGAGATGCCGCTTCGGATCGGCGACCGCATCGGCGCGCTGATCGGCGCGGCTCCCGGGCAGACTGTTGTTTGCGACACCACGTCGATCAATCTGTACAAGGCCGTGCATGCCGCGATGGCGCTGCGCCCCGCCCGCGACGTAGTGATCGCGGAAGCGGCTTCCTTCCCCACCGACCTCTACATCATCGAAGGCGCGATGAAGTCCGCCGGCCGGCCGATGCAGCGTCGCCTGGTGGGCGCGGACGGCCCATCCGTCGAAGCCCTGCTGGACGAGCGGGTCGCGGTCGTCGTGCTGTCGCAGGTCGACTATCGCACCGGCGCGCTGCTCGACGTTGCCGCCATCACCGAACGGATTCACAAGGCCGGCGCGCTGGTGGTCTGGGATCTCTGTCATTCCGCAGGCGTGATTGAAATTGAATTCGACCGTCATGCGATCGATTTTGCAGTCGGCTGCACCTACAAATATCTCAATGGCGGTCCGGGATCGCCCGCCTTCGTTTCGGTTGCAACGGCCCATCACGCCGCGGCGACGCATCCGCTGTCGGGCTGGTGGGGGCACGCGGCGCCTTTTGCCTTCGACCGTGATTTCCGACCCGATGCCGGCATCAAACGCTTTCTCTGCGGAACTCCGCCGATCATTTCGCTGCGCGGCGTCGATGCGGCCCTCGACGCGCTGGAGGGTGTCGAAGTGGCGGCGCTGAGAGAAAAAAGTCTGTCGCTTACCGAACTCTTCATGGTCCGCATCACCGCGCTGCTGCCCGGTCTCGACATCGTAACCCCCCGGCAAGGCTCGCTGCGCGGCAGCCAGGTCTCGCTTGCTTTCGAGCATGGCTATTCGGTCGTGCAGGTGATGATCGAGCGTGGCGTGATCGGCGATTTCCGCGCGCCCGACGTCATGCGCTTTGGTTTTGCGCCGCTTTATCTCCGCTTCAGGGATGTCTGGGACGCCGCCGAGATCCTCGCCGGGTGCATCCGCGACGAGGTGTGGCGGGATCCGCGCTATAGCCAGCGACTTGCCGTGACCTAGGCCTTCGCGATCACGCAGCATTGAAAGTTCTGCGCCTGCCCCAAACCACGCGATCGCCGTTGATATCGGTCACCAGCACAGGCGCCCGCGATCGCGCAAGGAATGAAATAATGAGCGAGCAGGAATTGCAAAACCCAGTCGATAAATATCCCAAGCCTCCATACAAGAAGCAGTCGCAGCCATGGCCCGGCCTCGCGAGCAAGATGGATCCGAGGCCCGACCATGGCGAGAAAAGCTACAAGGGCTCGGGCCGCCTTTTGGGCCGCAAGGCGCTGATCACCGGCGGCGACTCCGGCATGGGCCGCGCGGCCGCCATCGCCTATGCGCGCGAAGGCGCTGATGTCGCGATCACCTACTTCCCCAGCGAAGAGCCCGATGCGAAAGAAGTCATCGACCTGATCAGGGCCGAAGGAAGAGTTGGGGTGGCCATCCCCGGCGATCTCAGGGACGAAGCGTTCTGCAAACAGCTGGTCGATCGCGCGGTCAAGGGGCTTGGCGGCCTGGATATCGTGGTCAGCAACGCCGGCCGGCAACAGACCCGCGCCTCCATCCTCGATATCACGACGGAAGATTTCGATGCGACCATGAAGACCAACATCTATGCGCCGTTCTGGATCATCAAGGCGGCGCTACCGCATCTGAAGCCCGGCTCGGTTATCATCGGAACCGCCTCGGAGCAGGCCTACGACCCCTCGCCCGACCTGTACGATTACGCGCAGACCAAAGCCGCCACCATGAACTACGTGAAGTCGCTGGCGAAACAGCTTGCGCCAAAAGGCATCCGCGTCAACGCGGTCGCGCCCGGACCGATCTGGACACCGCTGCAGGTTTCCGGCGGCGCGACGCAGGAGAAGCTGGAAAAATTCGGCGGTCAGACACCGCTCGGCCGCGCGGGTCAGCCCGCCGAACTCGGCTCGATCTATGTTCAACTCGCAGCAGCCGACGCCAGCTATGCCACTGGTCAGGTCTATGGCGCCGCGGGCGGCTCGGGGCAGCCTTGATGCCGCAAAGCGTAACGGCTGCAATCAGGCAGTTATAAAAATCGTGACGCCATGGCGAAGGTTTTGATCGGCACGTCGGGGTGGCATTACGATTCCTGGCGAGGACCGTTCTTTCCCAAAGGTTTGCCTATCAAGAGCCAGCTTCAATATTATGCCAGCCAGTTCACGACGGCGGAGCTTAATGGTGTGTTCTATCGGACACCAACACCGGAAGCGGTGAGAAGCTGGCGCGAGCAGACTGGAAATGACTTTGTTTTTGCCTGGAAGGCGTCCAAATTCATTACCCATTGGAAGCGGCTGTCGCAAAATTCCGCGAACAGCCTCGCACTGCTTGAAGATCGCTTGTCGCTGCTAGGCGACAAAGCCGGACCAATCCTGTTTCAGTTGCCGCCGAATTTTGAGGCGGACGCCGATCGGCTTGCCTCATTCTTCAAGTTGCTCTCGAACAAGCGCCGCTACAGTTTGGAATTTCGCCACCCGAGTTGGTATGCACCGCGCATATTAAGGCTGCTATCCGAACAGAATATCTCGCTGTGCCTGTCGGATCATCATGATGCGCCGGCGCCCTGGAAGCGCACCGCCGATTTCGTCTATATCAGGGGGCATGGGCCGCAGGGCCGCTACAAAGGCCACTATCGCCCCGAGGCGCTTGCGGGTTGGGTCAGACGTATCCGGTCCTGGAAGAAGCAAGGCTGCGACGTGTTCGTCTATTTTGACAACGACCAGAAGAGCGCTGCGCCTGCGGACGCACTGAAGCTGCGCCAATCGTTGGATTGAGCTTTCTCTCACATCTTGTCGGGTTTGTTCTGTCTGTTGAGAGGCCTGACGCCCTGACTGCTGTCGGGCATCTTGTCCCTGCCCTGGTCGCCATTGGCATCGCTGCCGCCTGAGGTGGACATGCCGCTTCCGCTCCGGCTCGGCTTCATCGAACTCCCCGTGGTGGGTGCGGTGCCGGGGGTAGCCGAACTTGCCGCGGGGTCGCCGGTCGTGGACCCCCGACCGCTCGGCACGCCACTCTGTGCATGCGCGAAGGCGCCGCAGAGCGTCAGCGTAGCCGCGAGTAGGATTGTGGTGAATTTCATGGCCGTTCCTTTCGGTTGACCACGATAATTCGCCAGGGAAAGCCGGGTTCCGTTCTTCTTCGGCCGATGCAAACACCAGGCCGAACGGATGTCGCGACGGCTCAGCCCGCGAGCAATTCGCGTCGATCAGGCGCGTTGGAGGTTTCTGTTGGAGCGAGCGCGGCCGTCGGCGGGTTGCCGCAAGCCAGGGAGTGGGACTCGATTTCTTGCAGCGCCTTGTGGTGCCACATCTCGGCTTGCGCGAGCAGCCGCCAGCTTTCAAGGGGGTGAAACACCGCGCTCTGACGGCAGAGGGATTCCATTGCGCGGTAGCGAACGAGGTCCTTCATCTTCGCCTCCAGGCTCCCTACCCGTAACCATCTAAAGCGGATTTTCAAGACGGTGTCATCACGATTTTGGCGCGAGTCCGCCAGAAGTCTTAGGAACCCAGTTGTACGACCAGCCGACCGGCTCCGCTCAGCGCCTGATGTAGCAGTGGAACCCGCCGTAAATTCCGGACCGGTCCTGCTCGAAACCATCCGCACTACGCTTCTCATCCCGGACCCAGATTTGCCGGAGCGGCGCAAGCTCCGCGCTTTCCAGCGGAGATTCCGCGCCCGCGGTGCGAAAGATCACGCGAACATGGTCGGTGCCGGTGCGGTCGATCGCATTCCAAAGCGCGCCGATCTCCTCCGGCGACATCCAGTCCTGCGAGTCCAAAAGCACCACCGCATCGACCTCACGGGCCGGAAGGCTTTCCAGGAACAACCGAAGATTGGCATGCACCGGAATGATCAATCCCGCGCCGTCGCGCATGCGCCCGAACTGACTGCGCTGCAGATAAGGCGGCAGGCAGCTGTCACCGGGACCGGGATAGCCGCGATGCAGCGCCTGCCACGCGAAATAATTGTTCTCGTTGGGATGACCGTTGATCAGCCGCAACAACCGCTCATGCAATACTTCGTTGAGCGGCGCACCGCCGCCCAGCAGGGCCCGCTGCTGCGGCGGAATACCCAGGCTGAACAGCAACGCCGGGGTTCCCGTGATCAGGCGAGCCAACGGCGAATGGAACAGCCGGTGCAGACGATCCAGCGCCTGAATGCGTTCGGGGGCGTCGGGTTTACCGGTCAGCAACGCTGCCAGATCGATGCGGGCGAACTTCGCCAGCAGATGAGCGAGACCGATGAAGCGGCCGAGCATGCCGTGGCGGTAGAAGCCGTCGGTGAAGTAAGCGTGCCGCGGGCGCCCGATCAGGTTGCGCTTGTCCCAGTATGCGCGCGCCTCGGCGTCGAGCAAGAGCCATAGCCGCTCGCGATAGAGGTCGGAGTTGGAGGGCGAGGCGGCCTGGCCGAAAAACTGCCAGAACTCGGCGTAGTTGGAACAGGCACGCAGTCCGGCGAGCTTGAGTTTGAGCAGCGACAGGTGGGCTTCGTTGAGGTCCACCGCATATACTTGGGCCGGTTGCGCGGTGAGATAGGACAGCGCGTTGCAGCCGCCGGATGAAATGGTGACGATGGTCGATCCAACCGGCAGCCGGAGCGCCGCAAGGTCCGCTTCCGGGTCTTCCCAGATCTGGGTATAAACTAGGCGGCGAAACCAGAACGCGAACAGCCGGTCCCAAACGCTCGCTTCGCCCTCGGCTCGGCTGTTGCGGACCGCGTCCGCGATAAGTTGCGTGTTCATCCATCCCTCGAATCAGCAATCCGACAAGGGTATCGCGGGCGCGCTGCAGTTTTGCGACAGCGGGCGAGAACGATGACAGCGTGCGGGGTCGTATCGTCAGCCGATATTTCGCGATCCTTCGCGGGGCATGGCCCGCCTGTCACACCCCTGTCGCGCGAACATCCGATGGGAATAAGCAACACAGGCATATGAGGGTACCGCGATGTCAGCATATTCCTCCGATATCGGCGCCGACACCACGTGGCGGGCCGAGGCGACCCGCCGCATGAACCGGATGTATCGCCGGCAACGCCACATCTACGACGGAACACGGCGATACTATCTGCTCGGTCGTGACCAGTTGATCGCCACACTCAATCCCGCCGCGGGCGCAAGTGTGCTGGAAATCGGCTGCGGAACCGGCAGGAACCTGGTGTTGGCCGCCAGGCTGCATCCCGAGGCCCGGTTTTTTGGCATCGATGTTTCGACCGAAATGCTGACGACCGCGATTTCGGCCGTTTCGCGCCGCGGCCTGACCAAACGGATTCGCGTCGCGCATGGCGACGGAACGACGTTCGACCCGTCCGCCCTGTTCGGCATCCCCGCTTTCGATCACGTTTTGATTTCCTACAGCCTGTCGATGATCCCGGACTGGCGTAGCGTCCTCCAGACAGCCGCGAGCCACCTCAAACCCGGCGGTCGTCTGCACATCGTCGATTTCGGCCATCAGGAACGATTACCTGGTGTTGCCCGCGCGCTGCTGCGGCGGTGGCTTGCAATGTTCGACGTCACGCCGCGTGACGATCTCGAGCCCGTGCTGTCGGCGATGGCTGACAGCAGCGGCGCCAGCCTGAAGTTCGAGCGTCCATTCCGCGGTTACGCGCAATGCGCCGTGCTGACGTTTACGCCGGGGCCGGCAACACCGTGAGCGCATGGCTTCCATTGCTGGCGGCCGGATTGCTCGAGGTCGCCTGGGCATTCGGCCTGAAATATTCCGATGGGCTGACCCGCTTTTGGCCAACCGCTGCGACCCTGGTCGCGATCCCTCTCAGCTTCGGATTGATGGCCATCGCCCTCAAGTCGCTGCCGTTCGGCACGGCCTATGCGGTGTGGACCGGAATTGGAGCGGTCGGAAGTATCATCGTCGGAATGCTTGTCTACAGCGAGCCGGCGGATCCGGTCCGGATCCTTTGCCTGACGCTGATCGTGGCGGGTATGGTGGGGCTGAAGCTCAATTCGCCGGTGTAAGCTGCCGCATCGGTTCACGGCTCGCGCCTGGTGCGCAAACCTCTCCACGCTTCCACGGCTCCGAACAGGCCAAGCGCCATCACAAAGGGCAGGAAGTGGTAGAGGAATCGGAACATCAGCAGCGCCGCAATCAGCGGCTCCTTGTCCTCGCCACCCAATCCGAGCAAGATCGCCGCGTCAAACACGCCGAGTCCTGCCGGCGTATGGCTCGCGAAGCCCAGCAATGTCGCGGCGATAAAGACGGTGGTCAGGCGGAAGATATCGATGTTCATCCCGGCCGGAATCAGCACGTACATCGCAAGTGCCGCGGCGCCGAGATCGAAAACCCCGATCGCGATCTGCAGCAGGACCATCGGCCCGGATGGAAGCCGGACCGGCCAACGCCGGGTCCCGATGCTTCTGGGTGAAAGCCAGCTCCAGATCAGGAAGGCGACGATGGCGAGCAGGAGCGCCGCGGCCAGGCTATTGACCGTCCGCGGCAGGTAGTCGAACAGGCTGATGGCGCCGGGATCGCTGAGCAGGCTGAGGCCGAGTGCCGTGAGGTTGCCCAGCCAGAATGTGAGCCCGGTCAGAAAACAGATATTCGCCACGTCGACAGCGCCGAGGCCGTTGCACGAATAGATTCGATAGCGGATGACCGGCGAGACCAGCGCGACCGCGCCTATTCCATGCGCGATCGGATAGCTGGTGAAACTCGCGAGAGCGGCGATCCGGTAGGGAACGTCGGTACGCCCGATGGTGCGAAGCGCCAGCAGATCGTAGAGGGTCAAACTGCCGTAGGAGGCGAGCACGAGCAGCGACGCCAGTGCGATCAGCCGCGTGCTGGTATGGCGAACGACCGCCAGCACTTCGCCGTAGTCGACGTGCTTGAGAGCATGCGTCAGCGCGAATATGGCCATCCCGGCGATGGCGATGCTGACGGCGACACCGAAGCCCTTCACTCGGGCACTGCTGCCAGGCGTCTTTTGCAGCACGGTGACTTCCAGGGTGTTCATCCATTCGGCAGCGTCAATTAAGGTGCCGCCCAATTCGGGGTGGCCGACACACCCCATTGACACGTTGATGTGACAGTCGCGTTACCGGCATCGGTCAATTCGGGCACCGGCGATCCAGTCTGGAAACAGGTTGTCTCGTTAAATCGAAGTCCGGACGCATTATGGTCGCACCCCGTTCACGCTGTCTTTGTAAGACACACGCGAAAGACCTAACCGTTTCGAGGCAGCATGAACGCGGAATTCGACTACGATCTTACGCCCGATCAATGGGAAGGGTTAAAGGCGCTGCGCGCGCCGGCACGGAATTCCCGAGCCCTGAACCGATCGGTTCTCGAGCAACTCATCGCGCTTCAACTGGCGGCGATGAGCGACGATGGCCCGGCGATTACGTCCAAAGGCCGCAGCGTGTTGTTGCGCGGCTCGCCGCGACTGTGGGACGTCGCGGCCTGAGCATCGGCTCGTTCGTAACAATGCTTCACCACAGCGACTGCCGCGCCCTTTCCGGCCACGCTCTGTCGTAGTCCTCGCCGCCGACGCGGTTCTCGCTCATGTCCGAGAGAATCTGGCCCGGCGTCGGCAGACTTTTGGGATCGACCCGCTTGTCGGGATTCCACAGGTCGGACCGGACGATGGCGCGGGCGCACTGAAAATAAATCTCCTCCACGCTCATGACGATGACTGTGCGCGGCGCCTTGCCGTCGATCCGAAACGACGCCAGTAAATCCGCGTCAGCCGACACCTGCGCGCGGCCGTTGACGCGCAACGTGCTGCCGGAGCCCGGAATCAGGAACAGCAGCGCAACGCGGGGATCGCGCACGATGTTGCGCAGCGAATCGACGCGGTTGTTGCCGCGACGATCGGGCATTATCAGCGTCTTCTCATCGTGAACACGGACGAAGCCGGGGAAATCGCCGCGGGGCGAACAATCCAGCCCCTCCGGGGCACAGGTTGCCAGAGCCGCGAACGGGGACTTGTCGATCAGCACCCGATATTGCGATGTAACCCTGTTCGCGACCTTGACGGTGGATGCCTCGTTTGGATGACCGTAGATCGTCTCCAATTCCGCAATCGTTGCGATGATCGACATTGCCGCTCTCCTGATCTCCGCACCGGCCGGCACGGCGTCGCGCTTCCGTCACTCCGGCTTGATGACGCGGACAAATTCGCGTGCATGGTGTTCGGCGCTGCCGACATTGACAATGGTGACATCGGGCGCGGCATCGTCGACGGCGCGATGAAGCCTGCCCGCCAGTTCGCCGTCGCTGCCTCGCGCGCGCGCGGCCAGGCGTTGGCCAAGAATTTCAGGCGGCGCCGTGATCGAAACCACCACGACATCGGCGTAGGCGCGGCGCATCGTGCCAACCACGGTGCGTGATACATTGGCGACCACCGTGCGCGCGGCGCTGATATCGTCATCGATGGCGCGCGGCAGTGCGTAGCAATGGCCATGCACTTCCCAGTGCACGGCGAAATCGCCCCGTGCGAGCGCCTGCCGGAAGGCCTCCAGGCTCATCTGCTCGTTATCCTCGAAAGCCGAGGCTTCGCGCGTCACCACGCGACGGGGAAAAACGACCCGGTCGTCATCGGCGCAGGCGTCCCGAGCAAGCCCGATCAGCGTGTCCTTGCCGGCACCGCTCGGACCGATCACCAGGATCAGCCGGCCGCGCGCGATTGTGGCCGACCGATGATCGGATGCGGTCGGCGCGTCCGTCATGCCACTCGATGTCCTTCGCGCCAGACGCTTCGCACCACCGGAATGTCCCGGGCCACATGCACGCGAATCAGGTCGGCGCGCTTGCCGGCCGCGATTTCGCCGCGGTCGGCGAGACCGACCGCTTCGGCGGGCGTCTTGGTGACGGTGCGGATGGCGGACGCCAGATCGATACCCGGCAGGCGCTGCGGCAATTGCAGCGCCGCCATCAGCAGGCTGGAAGGAATGTAGTCGGATGACAGGATATCCAGCAGTCCCTCGCGGGCGAGATCGACCGCGGCGATGTTGCCGGAATGCGAGCCGCCGCGCACCACATTCGGCGCCCCCATCAGAATGCCGATGCCGGCCTGATGCAACCCGCGGGCGGCTTCGATCGTGGTCGGAAATTCCGCCACCGAAACGCGGTCCCGGATCGCGTCGGTGACATTCTCGTCGGTGGTGTCGTCGTGACTGGCCAGCGGTATTTCGTATTGATGCGCCAGCGCCACGATCGCGCGCATATTGGTCGCCGCATAGGCCTTCTGATAGGCAAAGCGCCGTTCAAACAGCGTGTTGAGTTCGGCGTCGGTCATGCCGGCGCCCTTGCCGCGATAATAGTCACGCAGCTTACCCTCGTCGCGAAACTGGCGTTGCCCCGGCGTGTGGTCCATCAGCGACATCAGCCGCACATCCGGCCGCCCGATCAATTCCTTGGCCTCTTCGACCACATCAGGCATCGGAATTTCGCAGCGCAGGTGCAAGAAATGATCTGCCCGCAGCAGGTCGGCATCGCGCGCCGATGTGATCGCCTTGGCCAGCACACCCGCCCTGCCATCGACCTCCTCGGCGCCGTCCTCGCGCCAGACCCGCAGCGAATCCAGCACCGTGGTGATGCCTGAGGTCGCCAACTGCCCGTCATAGGAAACGACGGCGGCGATCGGGTCCCAGAATACCTTTGGGCGCGGCACGTAATGCGCCTCGAGATGATCGGTGTGCAGTTCGATCAGGCCCGGCATGATCAGGTCGCCGCCGGCGTCCTCGCTCCCTCCGGGAGCGTTACCCTCGCCGAACTCCGCAATGCGCCCATCCGCAAAAGCGATCCAGCCGCGCTCGATTACCCGATCCGCCAGCACAATCCTGGCGTTGCCAAATACGGTTTCAGATCCGGTCGCAGTCATCTCACGTGTCTTCCTTCATGCCGCTGACGCAAACGATGTCACGTCGACGATTCGGTCGGCGATCAGGTGGCGTATCTCATCGTCGTGGACGATGGCGACCATGGCAACGCCCGCGCGCTTCTTTTCTTCGATCAGATCCACCACCACGGCGCGATTGGCAGCATCCAGCGACGCGGTCGGCTCGTCGAGCAGCAGGATCGGCAGGTCGGAAATAAAGCCGCGCGCAATGTTGACGCGCTGTTGCTCGCCTCCCGAAAAGGTCGAAGGCGGCAGCGCCCACAGACGCTCCGGGATATTGAGACGGCGCAGCAATGCGCCGGCGCGAGCGCGCGCCTCCGGCCGCGCCACTCCGTTCGCGATCAAGGGTTCGGCCACCACGTCCGATGTCGCGACCCGCGGC
Organism: uncultured Alphaproteobacteria bacterium; assembly: GCA_963761895.1. Classification (GTDB taxonomy): domain Bacteria; phylum Pseudomonadota; class Alphaproteobacteria; order Rhizobiales; family Xanthobacteraceae; genus Bradyrhizobium. Next base: position 763,281 of record CAVXIL010000003.1, on the reverse strand, counting down.
ACCGCGCGCAGGAACTGGCTGACATAACCAATGGTGGCGCGGCGTACGCTGAGGATCTGCCGCGGTTCGGCCTTCGCAAGATCAATCTGTGTGCCCTGGTGACGGATGCCGATACGGCCGCCATCGCAGCGGTAATTGCCGAAGATCATTTTCAGGATCGACGATTTACCGGCGCCCGACGGGCCGGCCAGCACCACACACTCGCCCGCTTTGACCTGAAACGACACGCCGCGCACCACAGGAAGCTGCACGCCACCCTGCAGATGCATGGTGAAGGTCTTTTCCGCGTTGGTGATTTCGATCATCGCAGTCATTAGCGCGCTCATGCCGGCAAAATCGAGGAGACGAGCAATTGGGTATAGGGCTCGCGGGGATCGTCGAGCACCTGGTCAGTCAGCCCGGTCTCGATGACCCGGCCGCCCTTCATCACCATGACACGATGCGACAACAGCCGCGCCACCGCGAGGTCATGGGTGACGACGATGGCAGCGAGGTTCAACTCGCTCACAAGGTTACGCATCAGGTCGAGCAGCCGCGCCTGCACCGATACGTCGAGCCCGCCGGTCGGCTCATCCATGAACACCAGACGTGGCTCGGTGACCAGATTGCGCGCAATCTGCAATCGTTGCCGCATCCCGCCCGAATAGGTCCGCGGCGCATCGTCGATACGTCCGATGTCGATCTCGACCCGCTCCAGCCAGGATGACGCGGTGTCTCTGATCCGGCCATAGTGATTCCAGCCGACCGCCATCAGCCGCTCGCCGACATTGGCGCCGGCCGACACCGCCATTCGCAATCCCAGCGCGGGGTCCTGGTGCACATAGCCCCAGTCGGTGCGGAACAAAAATCGTCGTTCGGCTTCGCCAAGCGCGGCGAGGTCGCGCATCACCCCATCGCGCATCCGGTACGACACCTGCCCCGCGCTCGGCGCGAGCTGCGCCGACAGCAATTGCAAAAGGGTCGTTTTGCCCGATCCGGACTCGCCGACGATCGCCAGCACTTCGCCGGAATAGAGCGCAAAGGACACGTCGCGGCAGGCGATCAAGCGGCCATAGTTCTTGCCCAACCGGTCCGCAACCAGCAGGGGTTGATCGCCATCGCCGGCGCGTTGATGCTCAGCCATGCGGCCTCTCCTTGTGCGGAGCCGCGCTCTCGCTGCCGCGATGACCCTGGGTCTGGCGGGTCTCGCAGTAATCGGTGTCGGAACAGACGAACATCCGGCCGCCCTGGTCGTCGGTGACGATTTCGTCAAGGTAGGAATCATCCGCGCCGCACAGCGCGCACGGCGCATCGAAGCGGTAGCGCGTGAACGGATGATCCTCGAAGTCCAGCGATACCACCGATGTGAAGGGCGGTATCGCGTAGATGCGCTTCTCGCGGCCGGCGCCGAACAGCTGCAGCGCCGGACAATCATCCATCTTCGGATTGTCGAATTTCGGCGTCGGCGACGGATCCATCACGTAGCGGGCATTGACCTTCACCGGATAGGCGTAGGAGGTCGCGATATGCCCGAAGCGGGCAATGTCCTCATAGAGTTTGACGTGCATCAGCCCGTATTCACCGAGCGCATGCATGCGCCGCGTCTCGGTCTCGCGTGGCTCGAGAAAACGCAGCGGCTCCGGGATCGGCACCTGATAGACCAAGACCTGCCCGCCATGCAGCGCTGCTTCGGGAATTCGGTGCCGGGTCTGGATCACGGTGGCGTCCACCGTCGAAGTCGTGGTCGCGACCCCGGCGGTCTTGGCGAAAAACTTGCGGATCGAGATCGCGTTGGTGGTGTCGTCGGAGCCCTGGTCGATCACCTTGAGCACATCATCGGGCCCGAGGATCGCCGCTGTGACCTGCACGCCGCCGGTGCCCCAGCCGTAGGGCATCGGCATCTCGCGGCTGGCAAACGGCACCTGATAGCCGGGGATCGCGATCGCCTTCAGGATGGCGCGGCGGATCATCCGTTTGGTCTGCTCGTCCAGATAGGCGAAGTTGTAGGCTGGCGCGTTCATTCCGCGGCCTCCTGCATGTCCTGTGAGGCGTCCGCCGCCTCGAAAAATTCCTTGCGCAGCTTGCGCAGCAGACCGAGTTCGGACTGGAAGTCGACATAATGCGGCAGCTTGAGATGTTCGACGAAGCCGGTCGCCTGCACATTGTCGGAATGCGACATCACGAACTCTTCATCCTGCGCAGGCGCGACAGCTTCTTCGCCTAGTTCGCGCGCGCGCAATGCGCGGTCCACCAGCGCCATCGACATCGTCTTGCGCTCGCTTTGCCCGAACGCCAGACCGTAACCGCGGGTAAAGCACGGCGCTTCCGTCGCCGAGCCCTTGAACTGATTGACCATCTGGCATTCGGTCAGCGCGATTCCGCCGAGCGGCACCGCGAAGCCGACATCTTCGGCAAAAAATTCCACCTCGACCTCGCCGAAGCGAATCTCGCCGGCGAACGGGTGGCTGCGGCCATAACCGCGCTGCGACGAATAACCCAGCGCCAGCAGAAAGCCTTCGTCGGCGCGCGCCAGGTTCTGCAGCCGCAGATCGCGATCGGCGGGGAAGCTGAGCGGCTCACGCGTGAGATCGCCAACGGGGCAATCGGCGTCCGCCGTGGGCGATGGCTCGATCAGGCCGTCACGGCCGAGAATGTCGGTGACGCGTGGCATCGCCGCGGGCGATGCAACCGATGTCGCGGGCGGCTCCGGAACGAGACCGTCGGCGAGTTGCGGGTCCAGCAGACGATGGGTGTAGTCGAAGGTGGGCCCGAGCACCTGGCCGCCTGGAATATCCTTGAACGTCGAGGAAATCCGGCGGTGCACCTGCATCGTGCCGGTATCGACCGGTTCGGTCGCGCCGAAACGCGGCAAGGTGGCGCGGAACGCCCGGACCAGAAAGATCGCCTCGATCATGTCGCCGCGCGCCTGCTTGATGGCGAGTGCTGCGAGTTCGCGATCGTACAGTGAGCCTTCCGCCATCACGCGATCCACCCCGAGGCTGAGTTGCCCGGATATCTGATCCAGCGACACTTCCGGAACGCCGCGATCGCCGCGGCGCTCATGCGCCAGCAGCCGATGGGCGTTCTCGATGGCGCGTTCGCCTCCCTTGACGGCGACATACATGTTCAGCCTCCCTTCGCGACCAACCGCGTGGTGCGCGGTATCGCGACAATGCTATCCCCATGGACCAGCACGACATCGATGCCGCGCGGAAACAGCGCGGCGTTGACGGCAAGCCGTTCGAACAGGTCCGCTGGCTGGATCGCGGCCCGCAAGACCGCCGTACCGTCGATGCCGGGACCCCGCAACTCGAGACTTTCGCCTTGCGTCAGGCTTTCGACCTGCAGGATCAGCGTGCTTGAACGGTCGGGGTATTCATTGCTGCCGAGCGAAAAACGATCGAGCGCGGGAAGCGCGCTTGCGTCGCCGATCAGCGCAAAACTGCAGATCGAGGAATCCAAAACCACCGGCGCGCCGGTGTGGAATTTGAGCCATTTTGTCACATCCGATGTCTCTGACATCAGTGGATCGAGCCAGACCGGCGTATCGTGGTCGAACAACGTCAGCGCGATGGCCGCGGCGCCGCTCATCATGGCAGCAGGAGCGCCTGCGGCGGCAACAATGCGCTGCACGCTGCCGGGGCGCGCCATCGCATCCATCACTGAGCGGAACGTCGACTGCGCCGACAACACCTTGTCCGCAAACCCCGCAGGCAGTTCGGCAACCGTCGTCATCGCTCAACCCTCACCGCGCACCAGCGTATAGAAATCGACCCGCGTCGCCGCGGTCTCCGCAGCCTTTCGGTTTCGCACCGAGATTGCGGCCTCGCGCAACGGCGCCAGCACTCTTGTCTCTACCGCGTCCGCGAATTCATGCGACTGCACCAGGGCGTCGCACAGCGCGATCATCTGCGCCTTTTCCCGATCGCGGCCGAGGGTGTAGCCGAAGCCGACCTCGCCGCCCGCAAGCCGCACGGCGGCGCGAGAGACCGTGGCCTCGCCGAGATTGAACGGCGCGCCATCGCCGCCGACGCGGCCGCGCACCATCACCAGGCCGTTTTCCGCCTCGCGCAGATTTTCATAAGGCGGCGACGCGATGGCGGCGAGATGTCTGGCAATCTCGGCCGCATCGGAATGCGCCAGCACCGCCATGGCCGCCTTGCGCCGCGCCTGTTTACTGTTTTCGTTCACGATCATATCGGCCTTGCCGGAATCAAGTTGTCTATGATAATAGACAACTTGATAATGAAACGCCATGACTGTTTCGTGACAACAGGATGATTTTTCCGATGTCCTTCTCCGGCCTTTCTGCGTCATGACCCTGCAGGACGCAGTTTCGGGCGTCGCGCTATGGCGGCAGGTCGCCGACGGGATCGAGCGTGGCATCGCCGACGGCAGCTTTGCCGCGGGCGAACGGCTGCCCGGCGAGATCGAAATCGCCGAGACCTACCGCGTCAACCGCCACACCGTGCGCCGGGCGCTGGCGACGCTGGCAGAGCGCGGCCTGGTGCGCGCCGAACGCGGCAGCGGCACCTACGTGGAAGCGCCGCGCCTCGCCTATCCCTTGCGCTCACGCACGCGGTTTTCCGAGATCGTCGGCGCCGGCGGCCGCGAGCCGCGCGGCCAGTTGATCGGCGCCTCCGAAGAGCCCGCGACGCGCGAACTGGCGCGACAGCTTGGCCTCAAAACCGGCGCGCCGCTGGTCCGGATCGAAGCGCTGCGGCTCGCCGACCGCACGCCGATCTGCGTCGGCACCACTTGGCTCGCGGCGGAGCGCTTTCCCGATGCCTGGCGGATTTACGAGAGTGTCCGATCGATGACCAAGGTGCTTGCGCATTACGGTATCCGCGACTATCGCCGGGCTTCGACCCGCGTCACGGCTGGGATCGTCGACGCCACCGACGCTACGCGGCTCGATCTCGCGCTCGGCCGCCCGATTCTGGTGGTCGACAGCACCGACGTCGACGGCGATGGCAAACCGCTGCTGACCACCCGGGCGCGCTTTGCCGCCGAACGCGTCGAATTCGTGGTCGAGAACAGCTGACGCCGCTTATACCACCGCGCGCCGGCCAATAATCGCGAAGCGCAGCTTGCTCGAGATCCAGTCGATGATGGCCACCGTTATCAGGATCATGATCACCGCGAATGCGACCTGGTCAAAATCATAGGTTCTGATCTGCTCGGACAGTTGCAAGCCGATGCCCCCGGCTCCCACGATCCCGATGATCGTCGCCGATCGCACGTTCGATTCGAAGTAATAAAGTATCTGTCCCGCGATGATCGGGAGTACCTGCGGCAGCAGGCCGAACCGCACGGTCAGCAAGCCCGTCCCGCCGCTTGCCAATATGGATTCTCGCGCGCGCTCCTCGGTCGATTCGATCGCTTCCGAAAACAGCTTGCCGAGCGCACCCGTATCGGAAACTGCGATCGCAAGAACCCCCGCGAACGGACCGAGGCCAACAACACCAACGAAGACCAGCGCCCAGATCAGGGCATCGACACCGCGGATCGTGTCCAGGCCGCGACGGATTGCGAAGCGAATAAGGGGGTGCGGCGACGTATTTTTGGCGGCGAGAAAGCTGACCGGAAATGCAAAGACGGTCGCGATCAGGGTTCCGAGGAACGCGATGGCGAGGGTCTCGCCCATCGCCTTGACCAACAGATGGAGGTGACCGCCGGCCGACGGAGGAAACATCAGCGCGACGAACTTTGCGAGCGACGCCAGCCCCGGTCCGATCTGGTCAAACGGAATGGCGAGCCACCACACCGCGAAAATCGCGACGCCCGCGATTCCCACCGGCGCAGCAAGCGCGGACGCGCGTCGAAGCGGCGATTCGTTGAAAAGATCGCGGTGCCGGTCCAGCACCGTGTTTGCATCGTCCAGGAGCGTCATGCGCCGCGCGCTCATCGGCCCGTATCCTGACCGGACAACCGATGCCGGATCCGTTCAGTCACCAGATCGATGACCGCTACCGAAACAATGATCATCAGCAGGATGGCGCTGACGTCGGTATAGTAGAATTTTCGGATAGCCACGAAAAGATCCTGACCGATCCCTCCGGCCCCAACCATGCCAACCACCGAGCCTGACCGCACGTTGATCTCAAAGCGCAGCAGGGTGTAGCTCGCGAAACTCGACACGACCTGTGGCAGCGCACCGAACCGCACCATTTCGATAAATCGGCTTCCAGTGCTGCGCACACCCTCGACCGGCTTCATATCGATGTTTTCGATGGCCTCGGTGAACAGCTTGCCGAGCGTCCCGAAGGTATGAATTGCGATCGCGAGGATTCCTGCCAGGGGTCCGAGGCCGAAGGCGCTCACAAACATCAATGCGAATACCAGGTCGGGAACCGTGCGGCAGAATTCGAAAATGCGCTTGATGCTCCATCGCAGCACATTGCTTGGAGCAAGATTGGCCGCAGCGAAGAAGGCAATTGTGAATGCGCCGCTGGCGCCGATCAGTGTGCCGAGATAGGCGATCAGTACGGTATCGAGCAGGAGCTTCAGCCAGCCCGTGAAATTCCAGTACCAGTCCGCGACATCAGCATCAAAATGCGCAATGCCGAGCTTGGGAACAATCCGGCCAAAATAGCTGGTGAAGTTCGATATGTGCTGGAAAAGATAGTTGAGATCGACTTCGCCGAAACGTCCGGCGATAGCTATCAGGATGACCAGGATCGCCAGCACCAGCAATGATTGCCGGCGGCGGCGTCCGACTTCGCGCTGGTAGTCGGCGAGCAGCACCTCGAGGCGCGCCGGCGGTACGCTCAGGATGCTGGAGGTCATGACCGGCCCGCGTGGATCAGAAAAGAGGGGAGCGGCGAAAGCTCGCCGCTCCCCGGGCTCTTCAGGAGCGCTTTTTGCGCATGTCGTTAACGTACTGAATCATGTCCACGGTGTCCTGATAGTCCTTGTGGGTAACCGGCACAAACTCCTTGTCCTTGCCGTCGGACAAGCGGTCGAAGGCGGCCTTGTCCTTGGTGGGAGCATCCATAAAGGCCTTTACGATGCTCTGCTTGAGATCGCTTGGGAGATCGGAGAGGTACGCATAGGGCGAACCGGCCAGGAGTCCGGACTTGAAGATGACCCGGAAATCTTCCTTCTTGGCCATTCCTTTCGCGACCATGCGCGTGAGGTTCGAGTTGGTATCCGAATTCCACCAGTCAGCGGCGCAATCGACCGTGCCCTTGTCGAGCGCAATCACGCCGTTCTCGTGGCTTCCGGTGATGATCGACTTGCTGAAGAAGGCATCAGCATCGATACCGTTCTTGTGCAGGAAGAATCGCGGCGCATTGTAGCCGGAGGTCGAATTCGGATCGACGAAGCCAATGGTCTTGCCCTTGAGATCCTTGATATCCTTGTAAGGACTGTTGGCCTTGACGTAGATCACCGAGTAGTAGCCGACCGTTCCGTCATTATTCCTGGTGGTGACGAAGGGTTCGATCTTGACGCCCGTCATATAGGCCGTCGAATAGGAGGCTGGGCCGTAATAGGCCACCTGAATATTGCCGGCGCGCTGGCCCTCGATCACCGCGGCATAGTCGTTGGCAATGCGCAGCTTGACAGGAACGCCGAGTTCTTTCGAGAGATAGGCCATGAAGGGAGCGTAGCGGTCGTTGACGCCCGACGCATTTTCGGCCGGTATCACGGCGAAGGTCAGTTCCTTGTATTTCGATTTCCAGTCATCGGCATGAGCAACGCTCACGGTAAAGGCAAGCGCAATCGCGCCTGCGGATGCAAAATGGCGGCGGTTCAGCATATGTCTTCTCCTGTCGGGTGGGTGAGGCAGTTTCTTGTCGGCGCGAGGGTCGCGGCAGTCGGCGGCTACGCGATAGCAGGTACGCCCAGAATGGAGCCTTCAACGGGGAAGGCGTTCGGTCTTGCCGACGAGGTGGCCCTTGCGTCGGATTCGAGGCCATAAAGACGCTGCGCTTCCAATTCCGTCAGTTGTTCCGGCGTCCCGTCGAACACGACCTGACCGGCCGCCATGCCGATCAAGCGATCGCAATAGCCGCGCGCCAGTTCGAGGGAATGAAGGTTGCAGATCACCGTGATCCCAAAATCCCTGTTGATACGCTGCAGCGAGTCCATCACCACTTTGGTGTTGTGCGGATCGAGCGAGGCGATCGGTTCGTCCGCGAGAATAATGTCCGGCTCCTGGACCAATGCGCGAGCGATCGCGACGCGCTGCTGCTGACCGCCGGAAAGTTGATCCGCGCGTTGCACCGCAAGCGATGCGATATCGAACTCCTCGAGTGCGGCCAATGCGATCGCCTTGTCGGCGTCCGGCCATAGTTTCAGCAACGCCCTCGCCGGCGAGACCGTCGCCAAACGTCCCATCAGCACGTTAGTCAGGACATCGAGACGGCCGATCAAATTGAACTGCTGGAAGATCATGGCCGAACGGGCGCGCCACTTCCGCAGCTCGCGACCCTTCAGCGCGGTGACGTCAACGCCGTCGAAAACAATGCGTCCCGAGCTCGGCTCCGCGAGGCGATTGATCATCCGCAGCAGCGTCGACTTGCCGGCGCCGGAGCGGCCGATCACACCGACAAAGCCACCGGGAGCTATCGAGAACGATGCATTGTCGACAGCGGCCTTTGTGCCGAAACGGCACGTCAAACCTTCAACCACCAGCATGCATTGCTCCAGACCCCTAGCCTTGACCATCGCTAGCGTCTGGATTCGACAGTTGTGTGACAGTCGCGTTACGCGGCACCCACGGTCCACACCTCGGTGAGGCGTCATCCATCCGTCATGATACTGTCATCAAGCGCATCGATGACGATGCACCCTTGGATCGTTACGCATCACCCGTGGAAGTTCGCATGGCTGGCAAAATACTCTCAGTTGAACCGACCGTCGATCCGTCGGCGAAACTGCACGACGCCAGGCTTGGCGCCTATTGCGAGGTCGGCGCGCGAACTATCCTGCACGACGTCGTGATGGACGATTATTCCTACGTCGTGAACGACGCACAGATCACCTATGCCACGATCGGAAGGTTCTGCTCGATCGCGGCGATGACGCGAATCAACCCCGGAAATCATCCGATGCAGCGGGCCTCGCAGGCGCACTTCACCTATCGCGCCAGCGCTTATTTCCCGGGCGAGAGCGACGAGCCTGAGTTTTTCGAATGGCGGCGCGGCCATCGCGTTCACATCGGTCATGACGTCTGGATCGGGCATGGCGCGATCGTGTTGCCGGGCCGCAGCGTCGGCACCGGCGCCGTGGTCGCGGCCGGCGCCATCGTGACCAAGGACGTGCCGGCCTACACCATCGTCGCCGGAAATCCGGCGCGGACGATCAAACTGCGGTTTCCGGAAGAGATTGCCAACCGGCTGGCGGCGCTTGCGTGGTGGGACTGGGACCACGAAACCCTGCGCAGGGCCCTGCCCGATTTTCGAAAACTCGCTGTCGAGGACTTTCTCGCAAAATACGAGGCAACGGCCAGTTCCGGTCACCCGCGTAACCCCAAACGAAGTGCAGCATCGTGACCGACATTTTCATCGACCGCGGCCGGACCCTGTTCGGCAGAGAATTTTCTGAATCCTCGCTGCAGATCGCCGGAGGCAGGATCAGCGGGATCGATTCGGACCGCGGGCGCGGCTCATTTGGGCTCGACGCCCGGGATCTCCTGGTGCTGCCGGGGATCGTCGATCTGCACGGCGACGCGTTCGAGCGGCAGATGATGCCCCGCCCCGGCGTCGATTTTCCGATCGACGTGGCGCTGGTCGAGAGCGACCGGCAGGTGATCGGCAACGGAATCACCACCGTCTATCATGCCACGACCTGGTCCTGGGAGCCCGGCCTTCGCAGCGGCGACAATGCGAGGCAGTTGCTCGAGGCAATCGAGACCTTGCGGCCGCAACTCGCCGCCGACACCCGCTTCCACCTGCGCCATGAGACCTACAATCTCGAGGCCGAATCCGAGATCAAGCAGTGGCTATCCGACGGACGCATCGACCTGTTCGCGTTCAACGACCATATGGATTCCACGGTCGCCGGCCTCGCCAAGCCGCAGAAGCGGGCGCGTATGGTGGAGCGTTGCGGCCTTTCCAGCGAGGAGTTCGATCGGTTGGTCACGCGCGTGGTGGCCCGCGGCTCCGAAGTCCCAGGCTCGATCGCGCGGCTGGCCGAAACAGCGCGTTCAGCCAGGGTACGGATGCTCTCGCACGACGATGAAAGCCCCACCGCGCGAAAGAATTTTCGCGCGCAAGGTGTCGGCATCGCTGAATTTCCGGTCAACGAGGAAACCGCGCGCGAGGCGGCCGCGGCCGGCGATGCCATCGTGTTCGGCGCGCCCAATGTCGTGCGCGGCGGCAGCCATACCGGATGGACCAAGGCGGCCGACATGATCGCCAAGGGCTTATGCTCGGTGCTGGCCTCCGACTATTACTATCCGGCGCCGTTGCTGGCCGCGTTCCGCCTCGTCGTCGATGGCGTGCTGCCGCTTGCCGAAGCGTGGAATTTGATTTCGGCGGCCCCGGCCCGGGCCGCAGGTCTCACCGATCGCGGCATTCTGGCGGAAGGGCGCCGGGCCGATCTCATCCTGGTCGACGACGATGTGCCGCTGCGGCCGCGCATCATCGCCGTCATCGCCGCCGGGCGCTTGGTTCATCTGACGGACGCGAGCCGCCTGATCCATTCGTCTCACGCCCAAGGCAAGGCGGTTGCAGCCGCCTGACGCCGCTCTATTCTGCTGAGATGGCGACCTTTCCCCGTTATGCGATCTATTACGTGTCTGCGCCCGGCAGCGATCTGGATCGCTTCGGTGCTCAACTGCTCGGCTATGACGCCTTCAGCGGCGAGGACCTGCCCTTCCCGGACGCGATTTTGCCGTCAGTGCCGGACTGGCGTGACCTGACGCGGGATCCGCGCAAATACGGTTTTCATGCCACGCTGAAGGCGCCGCTGTCATTGGCACAGGGCAGGACCGAGGCTGAACTCCTGACCGCCTGCGAATTGTTCGCCGGCGCGTCCCGAACAATTCCGATCATCGCGCCGGTCGTCGATTCGATCAGCGGCTTTATCGCGGTGGTGCCGCGCGAACCCGTGGCCGAACTGGAGCGGCTTGCCGCGGATTGCGTCAGCGCGCTCGATTTGTTCCGTGCGCCGCTGACAGCAGATGATCGTGAACGACGAAATCCAGCACAGCTGACGCCGAGGCAGCGCGAATATCTCGATCGCTGGGGGTATCCTTACGTCTTCGAAGAATTCCGCTTCCACATGACGCTGACAGGCCGGCTTGGCGCCGAGCGGCGCGAACCCGTGCTGACGATGCTGCGAAACCGTTTTTCCGCGCTCGGTCTGAACACGCTCTCGATCGACAGGATGGCGCTGTTCCGTCAGGACAATGCCGATTGCCGATTCCGCATCGTCAATCATTGGAAGCTGCGCGTCGCTGATAGCGGCCCAAAATGATCTGAGTCAGCTGCTGCGCGTTGCCTGTACCTGGCAACCCCGCAAGAACAGCGCCACGCAATTGCGCACCCGCGCTTCGATCTGCGGACGCGACGGCAGCGGCACGCCGCCGAACATCGCGGCGCGCCGCGGCGCCGAGGTAACCATGCCGAGCAGCATGCCGGCGGCCTCGTCGACGTCGTCGAGCGCAATCAAATCCCGCGCCTGCTGCACCCGCAACCAGTCCGCCAGCGCCATGGCGGTACGCTCGATCGCGTTCTTGTAGAACGTCCCCGCGATACCGCAGAACTTGCCGGCCTCCTGCAGCACCATGCGCTGAACCGCGATCACTTCCTTGTCGAGCGCAAGGTCCGCGCACGCCATCAGCGCCGCAAACAGCGCCTGTTCGATGTCGGTGTGATCCGCGGCGTGGAGGTTGACGACAGAGAGGAAACGGTCGAGCCGGTCGGACACCATGCCTTCGAACAGCGAGGCCTTGTTGGGAATCAAGCGATACAGCGTCTTTGTGGAGACCCCGGCGTGGCGCGCCACGGTCTCCATGCTGGTCGCGGCGTAGCCGCTGGCGGCGAATTCATGCCGCGCGGCCTCGTAGATGACCCCGCGTGTTTCATCGTCGGGACGGACCTGTGGACGACCGCGGCAGCGCTTGCCCTGGGTCTTGGCCTGGGTCTTGGCCTGGGTGGTGTCGATTTCAGCCATGCTTTTACATGATGCCTGTCATTCCATTGACACTCCGAATATAGGGTCTATTTTGGAAAATATCAAGTTTCCTAAATAAGCCACCGGGAGCGACCGCCATGACCCGCCATACCACCGCATTCGAGATCGAGCGTCCGGTTCCAGCCAGTCAGGCCGCCGAGGATCTGCTGCCAGGCTCATATGGTGAGAGCCGCGCCAGTGAAGCTCCCACTCCCGCGCCTCGGAGAAAGTTCAATTTCCGCAAGGCGTTAATGACCGGCGTTGCAGTGGCGGCGCTTGCCGGCGCGGCCTGGTACGGCTGGGATTACTGGACCGTCGGCCAATATCTGGTTTCGACCGACGACGCCTATGTGAAGGCCGACAACACCACCATCGCCCCAAAAGTCTCCGGATATCTGCGGGAGGTGCTGGTGGGCGACAATGAACGGGTCAGGGCCGGCGAAGTGCTGGCGCGGATCGACGAGCGCGATTTCCAGGTGGCGCTCGACCAGGCCAGATCCGACGTCGCTGCGGCGCAAGCCGCCATCGCGAGCAAGCAGGCCCAGCTCGGCGTTCAACAGACAGTGATCGACGCCGCAAGGGCAACCGTCGACGTCGACAAGGCGACCGTCACCTTCGCCGCCCAGGAGAACAAGCGCTACACCGATCTGGCCAGCACCGGTTATGGCAGCGTGCAGAACGCACAGCAGGCGCAATCGCGCATCGCGGGCGCACAGGCCGCGGTCCAGCGCGACACCGCCAATCTCGCATCGGCCCTGAAACAGGTCGATCTGCTCAAGGCCGAAATCGCCCAGGCGACCGCGTCGCTGGCGCGGGCAAATGCAGCGCAGAACCAGGCCGAACTCAATCTCGGTTACACCTCCGTCGTCGCGCCGATCGACGGCATCGTCGGCAACCGCAGCTTGCGCGTCGGCCAGTTCGTGCAGGCCGGGACGCAACTGATGTCGGTGGTACCCGCCACCGGCGCCTATGTGGTCGCGAATTACAAGGAAACCCAGCTCACGGATGTGCGCCAGGGACAGGCGGTCGATATCGCCGTCGACATGTTCCCCGGCCACATCGTGCACGGCCGCGTCGATAGCATTGCGCCCGCCAGCGGCCAGGAATTCGCGCTGCTGCCGCCGGACAACGCCACCGGCAACTTCACCAAGGTGGTGCAGCGCATACCGGTCAAGATCGCACTCGACCGCGACAATGACTCCTTGGTCGAACTGCGCCCGGGCATGTCGGTGATTCCGACCATCGAGACGAAGCCGCAAGCCCGCGATCGTCGGGCGGTTGCCGCATCCAAATTGTCAGGCAAGGTTTCCGGAGGATAGTGCCATGTCAAATTCTGTTCTGTCAGCCGCGCTACCCACGCTTCCTTCCTCTTACGCCGGATCCGGGCGCGCAACCATCGATCCCAACCGCGCCAGCGTCACGACCTGGATCGCCGTCCTCGCCGCCATGATCGGCTCGTTCATGGCGATCCTCAACATCCAGATCACCAACGCCTCGCTGCTCAATATCGAAGGCGGCATCGGCACCGGCGTCGACAACGGATCGTGGATCTCGACCTCATACCTGATCGGCGAGATCGTGGTGATTCCGCTCACCGACTATCTTAGCCGAGTGTTCTCGTTCCGCCGCTACATGCTCGCAAGCGCGACGCTGTTCGCGGCGTTCTCGGTCGCGTGTGCCTTCACCCACGATCTGCCCTCCATGATCGCGATGCGCGGCCTGCAGGGCTTTGCCGGCGGCGTGCTGATCCCGATGGCGTTCACGTTAGTGCTGACCAAGCTGCCCAAGCCGCAACAGCCGATCGGGCTCGCCGTGTTTGCGCTTTCCGTCACTTTCGCCCCGGCGATCGGACCCACCATCGGCGGCTATCTCACCGAAAATTACGGCTGGCGGACCATTTTCTTCGTCAACGTGCTGCCGACCATCGTGATGGTAACCGCGCTTTATCTGACGCTCGAGCGCCAGCCGATGCAGCTCAAGCTCTTGAAAGAAGGCGACTGGGCCGGCATCGCCACCATGGCGATCGGGCTGTCGGCCTTCCAGACCGTGCTCGAGGAGGGCAACAAGGATGACTGGTTCGCCTCACCCTTCATCCTGCGCCTCGCGGTCGTCGCGCTGGTGAGCCTGTCGCTGTTCGCCTGGATCGAGCTTTCGATCGAAAAGCCGCTGATCCGGTTGCGGCTGCTGACCCGCCGCAACTTCGGCTTCGGCACCATCGCCATGACCATGCTCGGCTTTGCGCTGTTCGGATCGGTCTACATCCTGCCGGCCTATCTCGGTCAGGCGCAGGGCTACAATGCGGAGCAGATTGGGGCGGTGCTGGCGTGGACCGGCCTGCCCCAGCTCGTCCTGATTCCGCTGGTGCCGAAGCTGATGCAGCGCTTCGATACCCGCTACATCGCTTTCACCGGGTTGATGATCTTCGCCTATAGCTGCTTCATGAATACGGCGATGTCGCCCGATTATGCCGGCGACCAGCTCTGGATTCCGAACATCGTGCGTGCCATCGGCCAGGCCATGGTGCTGACCCCGCTGACCTCGGTGACAACGGGCGATATTGCTCCGCAGGACGCCGCGGCGGCGTCGGGTATCAGCAACATGTTCCGCAACCTCGGCGGCGCGATCGGCACCGCGGTGCTCGCCACCGTGATCACCAAGCGCGAGCAGTTCCACTCCAACATCATCGGCCAGTCGGTGACGCTCGGCCGCGAGGAAGTGCGCAACCGGATTGCGCAGATGACGGACTTCTTCATGGCCCACGGCGTGCCAGATCCGGCGGCAGCGCATCAGCAGGCCGTCATCGCGCTCGGCAACGCGGTGAAGCGCCAGGCGCTGGTAATGGGCTTCAGCGATACCTTTGCAGTGATCGGCTTTGTACTGGTGCTCGCCGCCACTGCGGTCGCGTTCACCCGCAAGGTGAAAGCAAGCGGCGCCGGGGCGCACTAAAATCGCAGTTCAAATGGACGTGTCGATTGGTGCTGTGGCACGCCGCAGCCAATCCCACAGCTTCCGCGCCAAATTTCTGCGCGGAATACGAGCTGTTATACTCGTATCTTCACCCGATTCAGGCGCCGTTCTAGGCGCTCTGGAATCTGGTTCGACAAATTGCATAGACGGCAGATCTCGCTGCGGCGGGACCGGTATCGGTGCCTTCGGTCGTCGCGCGAGTCGGGCACGTGCTGCCGCTTCAACCGCAAGCGGACCCACGTTGGCGAGAAAAGCGCGTTCATAGCCGCGCGACAGCCGCTCGACCGCGGCATCGAGCGGCAGCCAATCGACGGCCCTCACATCATACATCAGCTCGTAGGCCTGCTCGCCGCTTGCCTCCATTCGCCAGTAGTGGACGACCTTGGACCGTCCGCCGGACTCATAGACCAGCGTTCCCAGAAAATCGTGCACGGCGACGTCATGCCCGGTCTCCTCCATGACTTCGCGCTCGGCGGCGTCGCGCGGCGTTTCGCCATCGTCGAGCTTGCCCTTGGGAAGCACCCATTCGTTGCGCTTGCGCAGCCGGACCACCGCGATCAGCGGAGTTTCCTCCTGCCGCAGCACGATGCCTCCCGCCGCCAGAACAGGCGTTCGTGTCATCCCACATCCCAAGGTTTTGCGATTTTCAATCGCGGTTCGATCGCCGTTGCATACCGCCGTCCGATGGCGAAATCGAGATTGACGCCGGTGGTGGGGAGCGAAAGCTGAGCGGACCGCCTCGGCGGCATCAAACAGACCCCAAAGCGCGTCGACTTCGATCCAGCTCGGAACTTTCCGGTACATATCCGGATTAAACTTCATCGCTGACAAGCGCGTCTTGTACGCTATAGCGCATCTTGTACGCTATAATTCGAGACATCATTCCCTGCACAGGTCTCAGCCCTCGATGGCAAATATCTGGGCTCGCAAATCCGCTGCGGTGCTGTTGAACGAGGCCACCGAAAGCGACGAGGTGGACGGACAAACGCGGCCTTTGCGGCGAACATTGTCCGCGCTTAACCTGGTCGCAATCGGGGTCGGCGGCATCATCGGCGCGGGAATTTTCGTCCTGACCGGACACGCTGCCGCAGCAAATGCGGGGCCCGCGGTCTCGCTCTCATTTCTCCTCGGCGCGATTGCATGCGCGTTTGCCGGACTGTGCTACGCCGAAATGTCGTCGACGGTGCCGATCAGCGGCAGCGCCTATACTTACGCCTATGCCACCCTTGGTGAGCTGATGGCGTGGATTATCGGCTGGGACCTGATCCTCGAATACGCCGTGGGTGCGATCACGGTCGCCATAGGCTGGTCAGGATATGTCGTCAGCCTGACCAGGGATCTCGGTCTGATTCTCCCGGCACGATATGTATCGTCTCCGCTTACCTACGACGCCGCCAAGCATGCGTGGTCGCTGACCGGCGTTGTTCTGAACATCCCGGCGGCAGTGATAATTGTCGTCATCACAGCACTGCTGGTCGCAGGCATACGAGAGACGGCGCGGTTCAACAATTTTATTGTGGCGGTCAAGCTTATCGTGATCGCGCTGTTTATCGTGTGCGCCGTACCCGCTTTCAGCACAACGAACTGGATTGCGCCGGGCAATCCTGCCGGGGCTTTTATCCCGCCCAACGCAGGTGTCGGGATTTATGGCTGGTCGGGCCTGCTGCGCGGCGCGGCCGTGGTGTTTTTTGCCTATATCGGATTCGATGCCGTCTCGACCGCAGCACAGGAGGCCAAAAATCCGAAGCGGGACATGCCGATCGGCATTCTGGGCTCGCTGGTGATCTGCACGGTGCTTTACGTCGTGGTTGGTTTTATTCTCACGGGAATCGTGCCCTTCGACAGGCTGAACGTTCCCGACCCGATCGCGGTTGGTATCGATGCGGCCGGCGTCGGCTGGCTTTCTCCGTTTATAAAGCTCGGAATCATCTTCGGCCTGACCTCGGTCATTCTTGTGATGCTGCTGGCGCAGCCGAGGATTTTCCGGGCGATGGCGCATGACGGTTTGCTTCCCCCGATGGCTGCGAAGATACATCCGCGCCTTCGCACCCCCTACGTCTCGACCATCGCGACGGGCGCAGTGGTGGCCGTTCTCGCAGCACTCTTGCCGATCGGCCTCGTCGGCGAACTCGTCAGTATAGGGACGCTGTTTGCATTCGCCGTCGTATCGATCGGAGTCCTGGCGTTGCGCATCACCCAGCCGAAGCTCAGTCGTCCGTTCAAAGCGCCGGCGATCTGGATCGTCGCGCCCGCCGGCGCCGCGACCTCGATATTTCTGATGTTCGGTCTCCCGGCCGACACGTGGATCAGGCTGGCGGTCTGGCTCGCGATCGGACTGGTGATCTACTTTGCCTATGGGGCGCGGCACAGCCGGATCACGGCCCACACATAGCCGGAGCAAGTTTCGCTTCGCCGCGGCTGGATTCAGTAACCGAATCAGTACGCGGGCGCCTGATGGTTTGGCGGCCCTGCCCCACCCGCGCCGGCAAGCGCAGACCGATAAGGTTTGTGGAAATCAGTTTCACCACCGGATGGTTTCGCTGCCGCTTCCCTCGTCAAGAGTTGAATTATTTTCGTGCCGGCTTGGCATTCGCGCGGGGATCAATTCCCGAGTGCGCGCGAGACGTTAGCCCCTTTGGGCACACCTGGCGTCAGGCGATCACTTGGCCCTGCCGCACACTGCACTGGCAACAGACGCCATGCTGCTCGATCTCCAGATCACGATAATTTCACGGCCACGCCGACAGTCTCACGTCCTGAACGGAGAACGTTTCAATGGCGGTGCATGAGGGGATCGAGGCATCTGCGCTCCGGATTTCGGGTACTATTGCGGCCGATGATCTTGTTCCCGCTCGTGGAACGCCTCGCGGCTTCCGACATTTTCTTGGCTCGCCTCGTCCGTCACAGCGGTTCACGGTGTATGGGGTCGACCCGTTGGCGACGCCGACGCATCTGCCAAGGGTACGAGGGCTGATGAACCGATTGTCGCGGCGGATGGATGCCGAATTGCCTTGGCCCGCTCACAGCGATACGTCAATCGAGCGCTGGGAAAATCCCCGTATCCCGTCGGGCTACACTTATCTGCTGCAGTTTGTAGCCCATGATCTCGTCCACTCCGCCATACCGCTTTCGGTTGCGGGGGTCCTTGATGCCGATACCGCGAATGCCCGCCGCTCCGCCCTCAAGCTCGAAACGCTGTTTGGCAGCGGCCCCGTCGGGTCTCCTTCCGTGTATGCGCTCGACGCGCCGAACGACGAGCGACGCACCAAGCTGCGGCTTGGCCGGATGCGCTGGAAAGATAAGGGCGTGGAGGCCGGCTGCCCGTTCCGGGATATCGCGCGGACCCCGGCGGAAAACGTCACCGGGATAGACCGCAGCATTGCGGGAAAGCGCGTTGCTCTTACGGAAGCGCTGATCGCCGACCCCCGCAACGACGACCACGCCATCATGTCGCAATTGACCGCGCTGTTCGCGCTGCTGCACAACGGCCTGGTCGACGTCGTTCGTCGCGGCGAGCCCGCCACCGGCCCCAATGCCAGCCTGGGCGCCGCCTACAAACGGTTCCTGTGCGCGCGCGACGCATTGACTCTGATCTATCGCAACATCGTCCGCAAGGACTTGATGCGGCGAGTGATCCACCCGGAGATCTACGCGGCCTACGCCGGTACGAATCCAGACTTCATCGATCGGCCTGCACCTTCCAACAGCGGAGCGACAAGTCGCGGCATCCGAGAGCATGGCGGCTGGCAAATCCCCCTTGAATTCTCCCACGGCGCATTCCGGTTCGGCCACGCCATGGTGCGGCCCGAATACGTCATCAATGATCTCGCCACCCACGATCTGAACAACACTCTGGAAAAGAACTCGGCGAACGACCCCGTCAACATGCCGCTCGATGCGACATGGATCGTGCGCTGGTCGCACTTCTTCGAAATCAAGGGATCGAGGCCCAATTTCAGCCGGCGTATCGGCCCGTTTCTCAGCGACGGGCTGGGCAATGACCAGTTCTTTCCCGCTATCGACCAAACCAATAGGGTCGGCCTGCTCTATCGGGATCTTCTGGGCTCAGCGCTCGCCGGCCTATGGTCGCTGGATGCGCTGATTGCCGAGATTGCCGTCCGGCGACCGCATTTCATCGGCATTTCACGGTTGCTCGCCGATCGTCCGTACCGGGTCCGCGAACTCCGCAATTGGCTGCCCTCTGTACCGAGCTATGGCGGGCTCACTACCGAGGACATCGAGACCCTTGCGAACGATCCCCCGCTGCCCTTCTTCATCTTGTTCGAGGCGATGCAGCAGCCGCACTCGGAGGGCATGCATCTTGGACCGCTGGGTTCGATCATCGTGTCGGAAGTGATCTTCGGCGCCCTCGCGAACGATGAGCTTCCTGCCGGCAACAGTTCAGCTTCGCTGACCGAAGCGCTCGCTGAAGTTTCCGCTGAATATTACCCGACAAATGTCTTTGAAGAAGTACCCGAAATTCAACGCATGGATCAGCTGGCGGAGTTTACCGCCGAGATCGCTGGTCTGCGACAGGCCGTACCCGCATTTCTGTGAGTCGGACTCCTTCCGCCTCACGCAACCCGGAGGACTGAACCGATGACTATCGAAAGAATGGTGGTGACGAACCATGAGCGTTGGGGCAACCTGGTCAAGACTTGGTCGACCGGCAAAAACTATCTCGACGATGACAACGAGTATCCGATCCCGGAAACCGTCGAAGCATTCAAGGAGCAGCTCGCCAAGGCACAGGTGTTCATGACCGTGCCGGATCGCTTCAAGCAGATCAAGTTCGTGACACAGGAACAGGATACGATCGTGGTACGATTGCCGCCAAAGGTGATGATCGCGGATTCGGAGGAACGGCTGAGCCAGCCCGGCGCAACTTATCCGCTTCCGCCGTTCTACAAGCGCCTGTTCAACGGCATGGATCCGGTGATTCCCGAGAACGAGAAATTCCGCGTGCATGCCGAGCGTATCGGCGATTATACGATTAGCCTCTGTTCCTGAAACTACCTGATTGGAACGGCTGGGCAATACCTTCGACTGGAAGTCCTGCGCCACGCAATCCGTCGCGCAGGGCTTCCCATCGCGCCCTTACACTGATCGGATGGGCTTGCAGCGTCCAGCGGACCACGGCCTCGTCGGTCGGGGCTAGTGATCCAACCCAAAACGAACGTATTCCGTTGAGGTAGCGTTGAGCCTCTTCCCGCGCCTTATCCGGTTGCCCGAGATGAATCAGCGCCGCCGTGCGCCACGCGGGCAGTATCTTTACAACACCCTGCGCGCGATCGATGGCCTCGACAGCGCCGGCATAATCGCTGCACAGGAACCGGATGATGCCATGGTAACCCCATCCGAGATATGGGGGCGCCGGCGAAAGCGCCAGCGACTGCTCGGCCCGCAGCCGAGCCTGCTCGATCGATCCGCAGAAAGCGTAATAGTGCGCAGAGGACAATAAGGTCCACGGGTCGTTGTCGTTCAGCTCGCAGGCGAGTTCCATGTGCGGCGCCGCCTCGGCCTCCCGGAACGCCATCACATAAGACCAGCCGCAGCACAGATGCGCTCTGGAATCCACCGGATCCAGTTGAACGGCACGCTTGGCGAGTTCAAGCGTTGCCTGTGCCTTGCCGAGTTCGCGGAACAAGCCAGGGTGAACAAAAAGCTCGTTATTGTTCATTTGCACGAGGCTGCTGTAGCAAGGCGAGAACGTGGGATTTTCCCGGATGGTATCGCGGAAGATGGTGACCGCGCGCTGCCAGCTCTCCGCATCGTATTTGAAATGCAAACTCTGCCCGCGCAGCCAGCGATCGTGGGCATCGAGCGAAACGTCGGGTTCGCCGGCAAGCCGCATCAGCCGTTCGGCTGATAGCTGCACATTCAGCGAGGTCGCGATCCGGCGGATGATGCGCTGCTGCGTCTCGAACCAGTTGTGGAGGCTGAGCCGGAGGCTTTCGCTCCAAATGTAGATGCCGGTCGCTTCGTCCCGCAGCACCATCACCATGTTGATTTCCGTACCCGCCTGATACGCCGTCGTTTCGATGCAGTATTGCGGCGCCGAATCCGGCGGCGGAAAGGCCGCCGCGGCCGGCGGGCGATCGATGACGCTCCATTCGCGGAAACGCACCAGGCACGCCGCAAGATGCAGGCTGAACCCCTGCACCAGGTGGGCATGATCGCTGTCGATGCCGTGCATTTGAAAAGGTTGCAGGACAAGGAGAATCTTGGCCGCAGCCCCGGAGTGTCTGGCGGCCGGCACGATCAGGCGGTCAGACGGTCCGTGAGTTGTACGTACCACGCGTCCGCCGGATTCGAGCCGAACGTCAGACCGGCCTGCCGGCCGTTCGAAAGCGCCGAGCTTGATGCCGGCCACGAGTTCTTCCGTCACCGCCGACGGCTCCATGCCGTAATCGCGATCCAGCAAGTCCCAGAGCGCTTTGTAGATGCGCAGCGCACCCGCCACGTCGCCCTGCTCCGCATGCACGCGCATGAGATGGCAGCAGGCCTCTTCGTGGGTCGGGTCGAGATTGACGATGGCTGTTGCGATTTCGGTCCTGACGTCGGCGTCGATATCCTTCGCGACCAAACCGGCGCCGAGGCTTCGCATCAGCCTGTCATTGATGGTCTGACGCTTCGCAAGAACCCAGATCCGGAATGACGGATCGAGGTCGTCCATGCCCTCGAGAATCCGCTCGCCGAGATCTGGGGTATTGAGCAGCAGAGGATGGACGCTGCCGCTTTCCGCCAGCCGGATGATGCTTTCGATATCGACCTCGACCTTCTCGGGGCTGAGATGGATCGAGAGTCTTCCCGCAGAAAATCCGCCATATCCCGCATCCTCAAACGCGGTGCGTAGTTCGCGCACGACCTGGCGCAGCGAAGCGCGGGCTTTTTCTTCGTCCGAACGGCTCCACAACAAGCCGACAAGCCGCTCGCGGCTTTCGTGTTTGGCCTCGATAAGGGCGAGATAGCTGAGAACGGCGCTTGCCTTCTGGGTTCGGAGTTCGACCAGGCGGCCTGCAAACATGATGGTGGGGCGTCCCACCAGCGAGATCGAAAGGCGCGCGGCGGTTTCGGGGTTCGCTTCGGATTCCCTTGCCGCCAACCGGTGAGTGACCGCACTCTGTCGCATCCGAAGATTTTCCATTCCGGGTTGCCGTTTCGGAAGCCTATATCAAGGCGATGCCGTCGGTATAGGTCACCCCCCCGCCTGTTCGCGCAATCATATCTGCCAACCGCGACGTAATGATTTCGGAAGGGTTAAGCTGGAGGCCGGGCGCGATAACCCGGGCCACCGGAATTGCAAAGCGCGGGCGGGTCAGGTCGAGGCCAAAGGTTTCGATGCCGAATTGGCCGAGGCGGCGGACAATGATCCGCAGCACCGTGTTCGGATCGGTGGTGTCGATCGCGAAGTGTTCGGCAGGCTCCGGCAGCGGCTGCAGCAACAGACATCGATCGGCATCGACCATGGTAGCGCGCCGTCGATGAATCCGGTCCCGCTCGTTGAGCGCGGCTTCCCCACGCTCGCTGCATTTCGCTTCGACCACAGCGTGGGCGAGTTCGATCTGACACATTTCCAGAATGGCAGATCGGGCCGCGGCCTTCAGTGTTGGCCGGGCAGCAAGGCCGAGCGCAAAACCGAAGCCGTCCGCGCGGCAGGAAACCGCCGCAACGCAGGGCACCCCGATATCCGTCGTGATTCGAGCAACCAGCTACGCCGCGCCGAAGCGTTTTGCCGCAACTGCGCCAACAGGGTCGCGGCCATGATCTGGGCCTCATGCCCGGGCGGGATCGATTTGCCGCGGTTGCCGCCCTGCCACCAAAGGCTGGCTGCGTCGCGCTCGATCAGTTCGAGCAGGCCGTGCAAGGCGGCGGCGTCCCAGGATCTGCCGGCGGCCGATCCGGTGCTCAGTGGAAATGACGGCTTCACCTCTTGCTGGGCCGGTGGCCGCCGCAGACACAGATCCGCCGGCAACAAGACCTCTTGGCCGTCGATCAGCCGCGTCGCGCGGTGCCACGAAAGCTCAGCGTCGAGGCGCAGGCGGCGCGCCGAGAAAGCGGCAAGGAAATCCCTCCCTTGCGCACCCAGCTTCGCGGTCGGGTCGCCAGGACGAGCCCGCTCGAGTTCGTCATTTCCGGTCTGCAATTGGGAAAGATATTCGATACCTTCCCCGATACATCCCTGAAACGCTTCCTGCAGCGAGACACCGACGCCCGAAACGCCGACGATGGGACTGCCCGCTTGCAAGGGGTCGGCAAGGCCAGGATCAAATTCGGCTCCGAAGCAAACCAAACCAGGAGCGTCGGGCGCAGCCAACTCGAATACGCGCACAAACCGCGACGCCGCTTCGAGCAGGGCAGCCCGGTGGTGCGTCTCTGAACAGGATTCGGCTCCCTTGAATTCGGCTGCCGCATATCCAAGCGACTCCAGCAGCAGCCGGGCTTCCGGGTTATCGGTTTTTTCAGAGTTGTCGCCGAGCAACAATAAAGCGGCACGCGCAAACAAATTCGACATCCGATCTCCTGTTCACGATGGCCTCACGCCTGCTTCCCTACAGTCGGGCGCGTGGAGACTCAGCGTCGCTCCGGAGAACCCCATGCTCGCGAAATCCTTTGTCGTCGCCATGGCAGCCGATATTGCCCGCTCGGACTACGCAAAGCCAGCGGTCATCCGTAGCCGCAGCAGTGAATGGCTGATCGCCTGCCGCTGGGGGCCCGACGGCGAATACCTGTCGATTGCGACAGCTGGCGCCATTTTGGATCCCCGTGGGCTTGCAGCGCCCGATGCGATTGCCCCCATCCACAGCCTGTTCGGCGTGCTGGTCTCAGAATCCGAAACGGAAGCCGCCAGCACTTTTCTGCTGGTGCGCCAATTGCCCGGTCCGATCGAGCTTGCGGGCACTTTCTTTCCTGCCGACGGCTACGCGTTGCTGCAGCAGCGCGACACGATCAGCCTGATCTCCAAAACCCGCTATTCGCACAGCTGCGGCTGGCTGGATGGCAAAGAGATCCGCAAGGATATTCCCGACCCGGCGCCGTCCTCAGCGGAGGCGATGGCATGGCATATCGAGGCAAAGCGCTGCAATTGGATCGGCGAGTTCATCTCCAGGCCACTGGTGCAGGAACGGCGGGCGATACGTGCTACCGGATGACCATCGCGAAATCATCGGTGCACCGGGTTTTCCGCGACGACAAATGCAGCATCCAGCGCGATGCTTCGGCACGTCATTGACGCGGCTTCATCTGACGCCAGATAAACCGCCAAATTAGCCAGGCGCCTCCAGCAGAGGCCGGGCGTGGCGATCACCGCTGTCTGCCGGTCGTTCACCCCGTAACAACGAAGCCACACGCGCCAGCGGCTTCGGTATCGCGCCCTTGCGGTTCACGGTGGCCTCACGCCGGACGGACACAGTCGGGCGAACGGGGGCGTTTGGATTCTTGCCTCGGAGGAAAATATGCTCGCGAGATCCTTTGTCGTCGCCATGGCTGCCGATATTGCCCGGTCGGATTACGCAAAGCCGACCCTCATCCGCAGCCACAGCCGGGAATGGCTGATCGCCTGCCGCTGGGGACCCGACGGCGAGTACCTTTCGATCGCGACCGCTGGCGCGATTTTAGACCCCGGTGGGCTGATGGCACCTGACGCCATTGCCCCCATCCACAGCCTGTTTGGCGTGCTGGTGTCGGAGACGGACGTCGCCAGCACTTTTTTGCTGGTACGCCAGTTGCCTATTCAGATCGAACTGGCCGGCACTTTCTTTCCGGCAGACGGATACGCGTTGCTGCAGCAGCGCGAGACCATCAGCCTGGTCGCCAAAACCCGCTATTCGCACAGCCGCGGGTGGCTGGATGGCAGAGAGATACGCAAGGACGTTCCCGATCCCGCGCCGTCCTCCACGGAGGCGATGGCATGGCACATCGAGGCGGAGCGCTGCAGCTGGATCGGCGAGTTCATCTCGGAATCCTTGTTGCAGGAAAAGCATGCCATTCGTGCGGCCGGGTGATCCTCATCGCGGCATGGGGGCGCGGTCCGCCATAGGTTGCGTTGGGTCTATGCCCGCGGCTGAATTCGGCGCCGGCGCTCGCGACGTTTGGCGGCGGCGGGACGCGGGATTGAAGATTTCACTCGAGGCTGTTGGTCGGCGACACTTTCAACCAACCGGGCGATAGCACGCCGCACACGGGGATCGGTCGTCCGCGCAAAAGCCGTGAGGACCCGCAATGCATCCCGCTCGGCAAGCAGTCGAAAAGGCGATTTCGATCCGGCAGATTTTTCCTCGGAGGATTCAAATAGTTCGCCGATCGAAATGCCCAGCACAGAAGCGATCCGCGATAGCCGGCTGGCGCCTACCCGGTTGATTCCCTTCTCGTATTTCTGCACTTGCTGAAAAGCGACCCCGATTTTCCCGGCGAGGTCACCCTGGCTCATTCCGCAATGGGTACGAAAGATGCGAATTTTGGCGCTCACCATAAGGTCGAGTGGGTCAGGCGTTTTGGCCAACATGGCAAGACCTCCAATTGCTGGCAGACCTCACCACAACTATAGGGGTTGGCCGAGCTAATGTGCAATCCCCTTGATCGGTTTTTCCCGTTCGAAAGTCCCTTGCGTCAGAACGCACCTTCCCTCCGGATCGATCGCAACAGTGATTGTCTGGCTGGGCGCAGCCGCAAGAAATTTCTGAAGGATCAGCCTGCTCTCATCGGAGAGTCCAAAAAGCCCGCGCATCAGTTCAAAGAACCCCGGCTCCTCCCCGACGTACAGCAATTCGAGAAGTTCGGCGATTGTGTACCGTCCCAAAGCCGAGAAAAGTCTTTCGGTTTCGTCAACCGAGTTACTCTCAGTTGAGCGATCAAAGTTGTAAATGATCGCGCTCATTTTCCCCCCGATGCGTCGAAGATGCTCGCTCAACCCCGCCGCCCAGGAACTTGCCCGCGGCACCGTGATTTCAGCGTGATCGCAAGGGAACCGTTTTGGAACCGGCTGTTTCGGTCGCGTTGTCAGGGATTTCGCAGTTTTTTGGGCCATCAGGGCACGGTCGGGGCCGCAAACACGACCACAAGCCGCAACTCTACGGGGCTGAACCCTGCCGAGCCGATGGCTTGCGTTCGATCGGGTGAATGTCGATGGCCCGCAACCGGCCCATGCGCAGTACATCCATCTCAAGCGCGCGATCGATCCGGTCGCGATCGAGCACACGGATCAGATCGTCGACGCCGTTCACATCAACGCCGTCGAGCTTGATCACGACGTCGCCGGGCAATAACCCGGCCCGTGCCGCCGGACCGTCCGGTTCAATTTGCGCCAGCAGGGCGCCCATCTTGTTTTCGACACCTGCGACCACGGCATGCCGTCTCGGGATTGGCGCAGTCTGGCCGGACACGCCGATATAAGCGCGCCTGACATAGCCATGCCGGATGATTTCGGACAAAACAAACTGCGCGGTGTTGCTGGCGACCGCGAAGCAAATACCCTGTGCGCCGCTGATGATCGCTGTGTTGATGCCAATCACCTCGGCGCCAGAGGACACCAGCGGCCCGCCGGAATTGCCGGGATTGAGCGCGGCGTCGGTCTGAATGACGTCTTCGATGGTCCGGCCGCTCACCGAACGGATCGAGCGGCCGAGCGCCGACACCACGCCCGCCGTCACGGTCGACTCGAAGCCCAGGGGGTTGCCGATCGCAACCACCAACTGCCCGCGGCGCAAGCTTCTGGAATTGCCGAGCGAGGCGTAGCGCAGATCCCGTACGCCGTCGGCACGCAGCAGTGCCAGATCGGTATCGGGATCGACGCCGAGTACCCGCGCGTCGGTGACGATGCCCTCATTGTCCCGCAGCCTGATCTGCTTCGACGACCCAACCACGTGATTATTGGTCAGGACCAGCCCGTCCGGAGAGATGACGATCCCGGAGCCAAGGCCGCCGCGCTCGCGTGCGTCCCGTACTTTCGAGCCCGTTTCAACGCGGACCACGGCGGGCCCGACGCGCTCGGTCACGCCGATCACGGCATTGGAGTAGGCGTCGAGCAGGGCGTCGTCGTTGGTGGCGGTTGGTTTAGCCGTCTGCGATGAGGGGACCTCATCAAACGTTTCGTGGGTAAAATTCAACATGGGGGAATTCCTTCGCATGCCAGATGGTGACCCCGCTCGGCCCCCGCAAGAGCCCGAAACGGCGGTCACCGGCCAAGTGGCTGCCAGGCTTGCGAAAAACGCAGGCGTCTCGGCCGTGGAGCCCGGCAAGGAAGCGCTAGGGCCGCATGACGATATACTCGAGATTGCCCGCCTCAGCCGCGGCATCCATGGCTTCCGGCAACGCGGCCAGCGGGTACACGCGCGGACGAATAGGTTTGATGTCGAGCAGCCCGCATCGCAACAGATCGAGCAGCCGCCGATACGCGCTGGCCGGATACATGAACTGGCCGAGGATCTCCCAACTGTTCATCATCACGGTGGTGTAGGGAATCGGCAGCTCCGTCGTCATGCTTCCCATCAGCACAAGCCTGCCGCCGCGACGCAGGCTGTGAAGTGCCGCCAGCGTCGAGTTGGGATCGCGCGCCTGCCCCACCATATCGAACGCGATATGCGCGCCGCCGCTGGAGGCAGAGCGGAGCGCGCCGGCGTCAGCTTGCACATCGCCTGCCAGCGTGACGGTCGAAACCCGCGGGCCGCCTGCGCGGGCCACCGCCTCCAGCGCCGCCGAATTGCGGCCCGCGGCGATCACGCGCGCGGCTCCCATGGCGACCCCGAGCAATACCGCCGCCGTGCCGTAGGCGCCCGTGGCTCCGTTCACGACCAAGGTCTCACCCGCGGCGAGCCGGCCGCGAAGCAGACCGCCGAACGGGATGATGCAGCGCCCGATGGCCGCAAGCTGTGCCGCCTCGATATGATCCAGACCCTCGACAGGTGTAACGGCTTCGACAGGCATCAGCGCGTATTCAGCGAGGGTTCCGTCAGGCCAGTCCGCCATGACCGTCTCGGCGCCGGCCGTCAGGCCGATGAGAATCTGCGCGGGGTCGTCGACATTCTCCGGCGCAACGAAGTGTGATGACAACACCACGCGCTGCCCCGGCTTGAGATGCCAGACATCGCGGCCAACCGCCTCGACGACACCCACCCCATTGGTCCCGATGGTGAACGGGCCCAGGGGCGGGTTATAGAACGGCAATTTGCCCTCCACATATGGCTTCAAATACGACATCAGAGATGAAGCCTCGATCCTCACCAGCACGCTGCCGGGCCGCGGCTCCGGCACGCGCACATCAGCGAAGCGGAGTTCTCCGCCGAGCCGTTCCAGCTGCCAGGCTTTCATGTGGGCATCCTTGTGATTGGGATTCGATTGTTATCACACCGGCATCGGGCCGTGCGCGATACCGGCCATGCACGACTGCACGAACAGACCTGTTCGTATTCGGGCCGGTGGTCATCTCCCCAAAACTGGCGCCCGCACACGTCATTTCGGCGTTACGATGCGCTTCGCCGGGCTATTCTGCGAAAAGTCGGGACAATTCAGCGCCGACGTCAGACTGTCGCGGAGGATCGGCACCGGCGCGCCCGCATGTGAAGGCCGCGCAGCTTGATGCAAATGACAGCGTGCGACCAAGCTCCTCGGAATTCATCCGCGCCAGCGGTTCCGGTCCGATCCTTCCGATGGCGCGCAAAGCAAACAGCAGGGCAGCTTGAAAACTATCGCCAGCCCCGACGGTATCCACAACGCGTACCGCCGGTGCTTGGACCTCCACGGCCCCCGCTTCTCGATGCCACGCCAGTGCGCCTCGAACTCCGCGCGTCACGACGACCAGGCTTGCACCCGCCTCAATGAGCGACTTCGCCCTTCCCGGGTAATCGCTACCGCCGTACAGAAACTCAAAGTCGACATCCGACATCCGCACGATCCCGGCGGCCGCGGCAAACGCATTCATGCGATCGACGTAGCGAGCCCGGTGCTTGACCAGATTGGGCCTGCAATTCGGATCAAAGGAGATGGTGACTGATCCGCGCGCGTCCTCGACCAGGGCAAGCGCCTGGGCCGCGCCGTCGTCGCTGGCCAGCGTCGTCGATCCGACATGGATCGCTTCGATTTCGCCGAAGGGAATGGAACCGCGCCGATAGGTCCAGTTTCGCGACGCAGTCTGCTCGTCATAGAACGCGTATTGGGGCTCGCCGGCGACGGTACGCACGAACGCCAGCGTAGTCTGGTGATCGCTGCGCGTCGCATGGCGAAGTTCAACCTGTGAGGCGAGAGCGTGGTCGACGATCATGCGACCGAACAGATCGGTCGAGATGCCACCCACGAACCCTGTCGGCCCGCCAAGACGCGCCATGCCGACCGCGATATTGAGGCACGCACCGCCAACCACCGGAACCAGGGCGTCGCGCCCGTCCACGGATTTGACGGGCAGGAAATCGATCAAGGCGTCTCCGCAACTCAGCAGCATTTTCTGGGTACTCGTACCAGGATCTGCGATTAACTCGAGCCACGCATCGCGTCGCGACTTTCCCGGTCCATTTTTCGCATCAATCCATGGACCCGCCGCTTCGACCGGTGAAAGTCGGCCATCCCCGACGTCGTCGGTTCGCTCAACCAGCCAATCGCCGACATTGACGTCATTGCCTCGCTGATCGATCCGCAAGATCCGCCCGCGACGGCGCCCAGCATGGCCGCTCCGAGCAGCACCGGTTCCTGCGTTTCTGGAAGCGCGACGGTCAACCCCGTGGTATCCGCCATGATCTGGCGGACAAGCGAACTCCGTCCGGCACCGCCGCCGATCACCATCAAGTCGCTGTCGACACCGTGCGATCGAAAGGCATCGACGACATCGGCAAGTCCGTAGGCGAGGCCGCAGAGTCCCGCCACGAACAGCCGCTCCATCGAACCGATGTCGGCGTCGAGATCCATTCCTGCGACGATCGCGCGCGAATCCGGATCGGCGAACGGCGAACGGTTGCCGAGAAACTCGGGCAGAACGTGGATGTCGCGGGCAAGCAAAGCCGCCTCGCCCGGACTTTGAGAGCGCGAGAGAATGCGCCGCTCGAGAAATTCCAGAATTTCCATACCGCCGGCATGCGCCGTCCCGACGGCCTCGCTATAGGCCGGGTGTGACCTTATGAGGTGATCGATGGCGGCGCCCGCGGCAGACTGACCGCCCTCGTTGAGCCAGAATCCAGGAACCATTCCCGAATAGTACGGGCCCCAGACGCCCGGGACGAAGCAGGGTTCGGATGTTGTCGCCATGATACAGGCCGAGGTTCCCATGATGTAAGCCAGACGACGGCACACATCGACCGACCGACCTGATTTCTCGCGGCCTCCGATCGTACCAACGCCCCCGGCATGGGCGTCGATCAACGACGCGCCGACTGGCGTCCCCTCGTGCAGGCCGAAATCGCGCGCGGCAGATTCGGTCAGGCCGGCACCCAGCGGCGTCCCGGGTGGAACGATCTCCTTTCCGATTTTCGCGTAATTATCCGAGGCGAGATCTCCGAGACCGACGCCCTCGAAATAGCTGCCGCTCCAGCGGAGTTCGTGGGCCAGAAAATTCCATTTGCAAGCAAGCGTGCAGATTGAACGTGTCGTCGATCCGGTGGCGCGAAACGACAAATAGTCGGCGAGATCGAAGAAGTGACCCGCCGATTGGTACGTCGACGGCAGATGCCGCTTCAGCCAAAGAAGCTTGGGAATTTCCATCTCTGGCGAGATCGAGCCGCCGACATAGCGCAGTACGTCGTCATGCGTATCGTTGACCAGACGGGCTTCCGCCAGCGCGCGATGGTCCATCCAGACGATGACATTACGCCGGTCATCGCCCGACGAACTGACTGTCAGCGGGTTGGCGGCGCCGTCGAGCACCACGAGCGAGCAAGTCGCGTCGAAACCCAGGCCCTTGACGGCCGAAGGCGGAATTGCTGCCTCCACGATAGCGGTTCGGACAGAGGCGACACAGGCTGCCCAAATTTCGGACGACGACTGTTCGACGACGCTGCCTGCTTCATGCCAAACAGTGATCGGATGCCTGGCTGTCGCCAACAGGGTCCCGTTTTCGTCGAACACGCCGGCGCGCGCGCTCGATGTTCCAACGTCGACACCAATGAAGGCTTGCCTCATTCCAATTCCGATCAAGATCCGCGCCAGCCTACCAGCACGTATAACCTCCATCGACCAGAACGACGCTCCCGGTCATCAGGCTTGCGGCATCCGATGCCAGAAACAGGACGACGGACGCAACTTCGTCGACCTCCCCCATCCGGGCCATCGGCGTCCCGCCGATCCAGGCATCATACATCTGCTTGTTGTTCTTGACGAATGCATTGAGCGGGGTGGTGATGTAGGTCGGCGCGACGGCGTTGACGCGCACGCCGCGGGCGCCCCACTCGGCGGCGAGCGACCTGGTGAGGTGGTGCACTGCGGCCTTCGAGGCGTTGTAGTAGGATTGCTCCTGCGGTTTGTTGACGATGAAGCCCGACATCGAGCCGATGTTAACGATGGAACCTGACTTCGCGTCCAGCATGTGTTTGCCGAAGGCGCGGCAACACCAGAAGGTGCCATTGAGGTTGACGTCAACGACGTTGAGCCAATGTTCATCGGTCACCTTTTCCGCCGGTGTTTCGCTTCGCGCAATGCCGGCATTATTGACAAGGATATCGATCTTTCCGTGCCGTGCCGCGAGTTGATCCGCAATCTCGGCGACGCGTGCAGAATCCGTCACGTCCATGATGGCGATTTCGGCAGCGTAACCGCCCGCTTTCAGCCTGGCGCAACCGGTCTTGGCTGCTTTCGGATCGCTATCGGCAATGATGACTTTCGCCCCGGCCTCCGCGAGCGCCTCCGCGCATGCTAACCCGATTCCCTGCCCGGCGCCCGTGACGACAGCGGTGCGGCCATCAAGCTTGAATTTTTCCAGATACATCTCTCTTGTCCTGCTTGCTTTCCTGTTTACAGGTTGACCATCGGCAGATTGCCTGGCCGTCGCTCACGTCCGAACGATCCCCCCGTCCTTGTCAAAGCGGTGCAGGCGCCCCGGATCCGGCGAAAGCGACACGTGATCGCCGGCTTTCAGATTGAACTCTCCGATGCCGCGCGCCGTGAGCATTCCGAGCTTCCCGGCGTCGACATAGAGGAAGGTGTCGCTGCCCAGGTGCTCAGCGACCGCTACCGTCCCGGGCCAGCCTTCTCCGTCCTTGCCGATTTTCAGGTGTTCGGGCCTGATGCCGATGGTGGCGGCGCCGTGCCGCCCAGCTTCCTCTCCGGACACGAAGTTCATCTTCGGCGAACCGATGAAGCCGGCGACGAAAAGGTTAGCCGGCCGTTCATACAATTCGAGCGGTGAGCCATATTGTTCGATCTGGCCGGCGTTGAGCACCACGATCTTGTCGGCCATCGTCATGGCTTCGACCTGATCGTGCGTGACGTAGACCGCCGTGGTCCCGAGCTGCTTTTGCAGCTTGGTGACTTCCAGACGCATCTGGACGCGGAGTGCGGCATCGAGATTCGACAAGGGCTCGTCAAACAGAAATGCCTTCGGCTCGCGCACGATAGCCCGGCCGATCGCGACGCGCTGTCGCTGTCCGCCTGAAAGTTCGCGCGGTTTTCGATCGAGATAGGGCGTGAGGTTGAGCGTGGCGGCGGCGGCTTCCACCTTGCGGTCGATCTCCGGGCGCGGCAGGCCCGCCATCTTCAGGCCGAACGCGATGTTGCCGCGAACGCTCATGTGCGGATAGAGCGCATATGACTGGAACACCATCGACAGACCGCGCTTCGCCGGCGGCACGTCCACCACGTTGCGGCCGTCGATCAGGATTTGGCCGCCGGTGACGTCCTCAAGTCCGGCGATCAGGCGCAGCAGCGTGGTCTTGCCGCAACCCGAAGGCCCCACGAAAACAACGAAGGAACCGTTCTCGATATCCAGATTCGCATCCTTGATGATGTTGACCGGCCCGAACGACTTGCGGACTCTCTGCAGCGTGATCTGGCCCATGATATCTAGCCCTTTCCCTGACCTACTTGACGGCGCCGAACGTCAGCCCGCGGACCAGCTGCCGCTGGCTGAACCATCCGAGTATGATGATCGGGGCAATCGCGAGCGTCGACGCAGCCGACAGCTTCGCCCAGAACAGGCCCTCGGGACTTGAATAGGACGCGATAAACACCGTGAGCGGCGCGGCGTCCGACGTCGAAAGGTTTAGCGTCCAAAAAGCCTCGTTCCAGGCCAGAATGAGGTTGAGAAGAAGCGTCGAGGCAAGGCCGGGAATGGCCATCGGCGTCAGCACATAGACGAGCTCGCGCCCGATGGTCGCCCCATCCATCCGCGCCGCCTCGAGGATATCCTTCGGGATTTCCTTGAAATAGGTGAAAAGCATCCAGATGACGATCGGCAAATTGCCGAGGCACAGGATCAGGATGAGACCGGCGCGCGTGTCGAGCAGACCGAAATCCCGGTAAATCAGGTAAATCGGAACAAGCACGCCGACGGGCGGCATCATCTTGGTCGAGAGCATCCAGAGAAGAATGTCCTTTG
Source organism: uncultured Alphaproteobacteria bacterium (assembly GCA_963761895.1). Taxonomy (GTDB): domain Bacteria; phylum Pseudomonadota; class Alphaproteobacteria; order Rhizobiales; family Xanthobacteraceae; genus Bradyrhizobium. The sequence continues at coordinate 729,701 of CAVXIL010000003.1, read as the reverse complement.
TCCGCTTGGTCGGCGCAAACGCCATCGACCAGGCCGCCGGCACAGCGATGAGCATGGCGATCAGCGTCGATCCGCCCGCAACAATGATCGAATTGAGCGCATGATGAACGTAGTCGCTGCGGCCCTGCACCGTCGCATAGTTCTCGGTGGTCCAGTGGAAAAACAGGAACGTGGGCGGCATGGCGAACGCCTCAAGCTCGGTCTTGAAGCTCGTCAGGAACATCCACAGGATCGGCAGGAAAATCAAAAATCCGAAGAACCACGCCGCGATGGTCGATACCAGCACGCGTCTTGAAGTTACCTTGCGTGCCATCCCCTACGCCTCCAGATTCCGTCCGATGATCCGCACCAGGAAGAAGGCCACGATATTGGCGATCACGACCGCGACCAGTCCGCCTGCAGAGGCATTTCCGACGTCGAACTGGATCAGTGCCTGCGAGTAGATCAGGAACGCGATATTGGTGGTCTGCAGGCCCGGGCCGCCGCCGGTCGTCACGAAGATCTCGGCGAACACGGTCAGCAGGAATATCGTTTCGATCAAGATGACCACCGTGATCGGCCGCGCGAGGTGCGGCAGCGTGAGGTAGATGAACGTCGAAAGGGCGCTCGCGCCGTCCATCTCGGCTGCTTCCTTCTGCTCCTCGTCCTGGGATTGCAGCGCCGTGAGCAGGATGAGCGTGGCAAAGGGCAGCCATTGCCAGGAGACGATCAGGATCACCGCCAGCAACGGCGCATCGTTGAACCAATCGATCGGCGTCGCGCCAAATAACGTCGCGATCCAGGCAAACAGCCCCGAAACCGGATGCATCAGCAGATTTTTCCAGACCAGCGCGCTGACGGTCGGCATCACGAAAAACGGCGCTATCACCATCAACCGGACGATGCTGCGCCCGATCACCGGCTGGTCGAGAAGCAGCGCCAGCGGGGTGCCCAGAAGGATCGTGATCGCCAGGACCGAACCGACCAGCACCAGCGTGTTCTGCAGCGACGTCAAAAAGGCGGGATCGGTCAGAAAATATCGAAAATTCTCCAGCCCGACGAAGCTCTCCGTGTCCGGGTCCAACAGGCTGTAATGAAGCGTTGAAAAATAGATCGTCATCGCCAGCGGGACGATCATCCAGACAAACAACAATGCGATAGCCGGCGTCAGCAGGGCCCGTCCGAGAACCTGCGTTTGCTGAGTTGCCATCGCCGCCTCCTGTATCTGGGGAAACTCGACGAGGGCTGCCGTCCGGTCGGAATCGGCGTTAGACGGCAGCCAGTTTGCGGCGGGTCGGGAGGAGATCGCCGCAGGGATCGACGCGATCGCTCTACTTGATGTAGCCGGCGCGCTTCATTTCACGCTCCGTCGCCGACTGCGCGGCTGCGAGCGCGGCATCGACGGTCGATGACCCCGATAGTGCCGCTGAAAATTGCTGGCCGACGGTGGTGCCGATGCCCTGGAACTCCGGGATCGCAGCGTATTGCACCCCGACGTAAGGCACCGGCTGCACGGTCGGCTTGTTCGGATCGGCGGCGTCAATCGAGGCCAGCGTCAGTTTCGCGAACGGAGCGACCTTCAAATACTCTGGATTCTGATAGAGCGAAGTTCGCGTGCCCGGCGGCACGTTGGCCCACCCGTCCTTCGCGGCGACAAGCTTGATGTAGTCCTTGCTGGTGGCCCAGGCGATGAACTTCTCCGCAGCGGCGACCTTCTTCGAACCTGCCGGAATCGCAAGGTTCCACGCCCAGAGCCAGTTGGCGTTCTTTCCCAATCCCGCATTGGGCGCCAGCGCGAAGCCGACCTTGCCGGCAACCTCGGAGTCCCTCGGATTGGTCACGAACGAAGCTGCAACCGTGGCATCGATCCACATCGCGCATTTGCCGGAGTCGAACAGCGCCAGGTTTTCATTGAAACCGTTCGAGCTTGCCCCGGGAGGGCCCGCAGCCTTCATCACATCGACATAGGTCGTCAGGGTCCGCTTCCATTCCGGTTTGTCGAACTGCGGTTGCCACTTCTCGTCGAACCAGCGTGCGCCGAACGAATTCGACATTGCCGTCAGCAACGCCATGTTTTCGCCCCAGCCCGCCTTGCCCCGCAGACAGATGCCGTAGACGCCGGCCGTCTTGTCGGTGAGCTTCTTCGCCGCATCGACCACGAAATCCCAGGTCGGCTTTTCAGGCATCGTCAGTCCGGCCTTCTGGAAAAGGTCGGTGCGATACATGACCATCGAACTCTCGCCATAGAACGGCGCGGCATACAGCTTGCCCGATACCGACACCGCATCGCGGATCTTGGGAAGCAGATCGGCCGCGTCATAGTCGGCACCAAGATTGTCGAGCGGAACGAGCCAGTTCTTCTTGGCCCAGATCGGGACCTCGTACGTACCAATGGTCAGCACGTCGAACTGACCGCCCTTGGTCGCGATATCGGTGGTGACGCGCTGGCGCAGGACGTTTTCTTCGAGCGTCACCCATTTCACGGTCACGTCGGGATTCTTGGCGGTAAACTCGTTCGTCAACCCCTGCATGCGGATCATGTCGCCGTTGTTCACGGTGGCGATCGTCAGCGTTGTCTGTGCAATCGAGGGGGCTGAGCCTAACAGGGTAACCGCGCCCAGCAGGGCGCCGAGGACGTGTTTCACGGTAACCTCCCTATGTTGCGTTTGAGCATATGCCCACGCATTGCAATTATGTTCACACCGCGAAATAGCCTTGTCAAGGACAAGATGAGCTCACCGACCCAGCTTGGGGACGAGCGGAAAGACCGAAAACGGCACGACGCCTGCCGGTTCCTTGCGGACCGCTCAGGCTTAAGGCGCGGTCACTTCGGCTACGGCTTCAGGATCGCGCTTGCCGTCGCCTCGTCAGTGATCAACCCGTTGATCAGGCGTCCCGTCAGCGCCGCCCTGATCGCCGCAACCTTGGCAGGGCCGACGGCGGCTCCGATGGTGAGGGCCTCGGCAGGGACCTGTGGTGGAATGCTGGTCAGGCGATCGTTTGTCCCGCCGCTGATGATGCGGCCGTGGGCGTCGAACGCCCAGCCGGTCAGTTCGCCGACGGCGCCCAGCCGCATCATTTCGAGCAGTTCCTCGCGCGAGACGAAGCCATCAACGTGGACTTGTGCGAGCTGATCCATCTGCCCGATCCCGACAAGCCGCAAGTCGGCCCTGGCTGCGAGCGCCCTCACCCTGGCAATAGGATCAATCTTGAGCATCTGGTCGCGTTCGCCGGCCGTCGACATCAGAAACGGCAACGGCATCGGATAGTGGCGCGCCTTGGTCCGATCGGCGAGCCGCCCGACAGTATCGAAGGAGCTCGCCGAACCGTCGGCCGAGATATTTCCGACCAGCGACACGATCTGGTGATTGGGACAGTCGATCGGCGAGACGCGTTCGACCGCGGCCCGCACCGCTCTCCCGGTGCCCAAGGCCACGATCGTGGGCTTCTCGGTGCGCAACATCGATTCCAGGACATTCGCGGCGCGCTCGGCGATTCCGGCGGCCGCAACCGGCGCGGCGGGATCGGCTGGCACCACCTCGCAGTAGACGAGATGAAACAAGTCCTTCAAACGCGCGGCTAACTCCATGCACGCCGCAATCGGGTGCTCCAGCCGGAAGGTGATCAGGCGCTCGGCGAGGCACAGGGAAACCAGACGCTGGGCCGAGGCACGCGAAACCTGGAGCATCCTGGCGATTTCGTCCTGGGTATGACCGGCGATGAAATAGAGCCAGCCAGCGCGCGCGGCTTCGTCCAGGCGCGATTTCTCGTTATCGGATGCTGCCATCAAATTCTACCGATCCGTTGGCCAAAAATCCGTCATTCGCCCGAAAACGCGATCGGCCCCCGCGTCACAGAGGATGGCTTCGCCGTCACGCGATTGATAGTGGCTGCCTCCGACAAATCCCCAAACCGTCATGCCGGCCGCCTTGCCTGCCCGTACGCCACTGATGCTGTCCTCGATCACGAGCGTGCGGCGCGGATCGGCCTGCATCCTTTCGGCTGCGTAAAGGAAGAGATCAGGCGCGGGCTTGCCGCGTTCCACCATCTGCGAGGTATAGAGCCGACTGCCGAAATGCGGCGCGAGACCGGTCAGGGAAAGGGAAAAGGATACCCGGTCGAAATCGCTGGACGAGGCGACGCAGTGCGGGATCTGCAGGCCCTCCAGGACCGAACTCACGCCTTCAATCGGGCAGAGCGCGGAGAGGAACGCGGCACGAACCCCCGCGCTCAGTTCGGCCGAGAACTGCTGCGGAATCGGGCGGTCCAGCGCTTCGTAGTGATCGAGGACCGCTGTCGTGCTTCGCCCAAGGAACAGCTCGAGCGCCTGATCCAGACCAAGGTCGATGCCGTAGCCTGCCAAAATCTCCGAAAGGCAACGGCAACTCAGTACCTCGCTGTCGATCAACACGCCGTCGCAGTCGAAAATGATGAGATCGGGATGGGTCATCGCATTCGGTCCGCCCTCTCAATAAGAACATATACTCTCCTAATGAGCAATAACCCAAGGGAGCGGTATAATATGCTGGGTGCAAAGTGGCCCCGATGTTGCTCTGCGTCCGCGCTCCGCAGCGGGTTCTTCCGAGCAGCAGCGCGAGCCAGACCCTGCCGGGATATGGACTTTCCGGGAAGGGGCGATGGCGCGACTTGGCGTAACCACCCTTAAGAGGCCTCGACGGTGATCAGTGCAGGAAATCCTGGCCGAGGACCAGACAAGTCTCGCTGGTCTATTTGACTTCCGGCGCCGGCGACGCCGCGGCGAATGCACGCTGGAATGCGGCGAGATCGGCGCTCGGCAAGTCCGAAACCGCAATGTAGGTGAACTCGCCGTCGCTCCAGCTCAGGACGTTGTAGCCCGCGATCGCCTGATCGGAGACGGATTGACCTGATGGCAGCGTCGTCAGGCTGACGGTATGCGCGGCATGCTTGTAGACGATCGTTGCCACCGGATCGTGGCCGATCACATCGACGCGGCCGCCCACCAGCACGAAGCCTTGCGCCGTTAGGTCCGGCACCTGCGGTGATTCCGGCAGGCGCGATGTGAACCATGGCTTGACCGTATGCCGGTCGGAAGACGCGACGTCGAAGGGCTGCGGCGCCATCAGGCCCCGGATATGGCCTGCGACGACCTCGCGGGCAACATTCTCGTGCAGATCGTAGCGCTCGATCGTCAACATCACGGAGCTTGCGATCACCGCGCCCAACACCGCCGCGGCCGCCAGCGCCTGAAACGACCAACTGCGTTGACGCAGACGCCTCGCCTGAATCAGACGCCGCGGTTCATCCGGAAGTCCCGCCTCGCTCGGCCGATCCCCGTCCAATGCCGAGTTGATGCGGGCCTGCAGTCCCGGCGGCAGTTCGTATTGCGGAAGCGAACGAACGGCACGACGCAACGACAGCAACCGGTTATATCGAGCCTTCAGGGATTCATCATCAGCTAGCCGCCGCTCGAACGCGATCGCGGAAGCCGGATCGAGCTCGCCGTCGCAATAGGCGTTCATCTGCAGTTCGTCGTTTTCCCTGATCAATGCACGCATGATTTACTTTCGGTCTCCGAGAAGAGCGATCAGAAGTTGCCTGGCGCGGGACAGACGCGACATTACCGTGCCGATCGGGATATTGGTGATCTCAGCGATATCGCGATAATTCAATTGATTGATCTCCCGCAATACAATCACCTCGCGAAGCTGCGCCGGCAGTTGCGCCATGGCGCGCTGAACGTCTTCGGCATCGGCTTTAAAAAGAGCGATCTCCTCCGGTGTCTCGATCCTCGTCGCTTGCAGGCCGCCATGCTCGAGTTCCTGTTGTTCAGCGACAGTTAGATCGTCGGTAAAAACCACCACCTTGGGTCTGTTCTTCGCCAACCAGCTATAGGCGGTGTTGCGCACGATCGTCAGGGACCACGCGCGAGCGTTGACAGCACCGAATCTCTTGATGCCGCGAAACGCGCGCAACGCGGCGTCCTGCACAACGTCTTCGGCGTCGGAGGCATTGCCGGTGAGCCATTGCGCAAGACGATAGGCTTCGGCCATGTGCGGCAGAAAGACTTCATCGAACACTGCGCGCTCGTCCTTGCTCTGCACAATCGGGACCGACGCCTGCTGCTGGCCAGAAAAACGATCTGAGCCTTCCGGCCCTTCTCTTAACACGGCCGGATCAAGTTCGGTACGCCGGAAATTCGACCGGCGTGCCGATAAGGATAAGGGTGTCGTATCTGGCACGCTAGCACCGTCATGCCGTCACTGGACGATAACTTTCCCGACCATATGCGGATGCAGGCCGCAGAAATAGTCGAAGCTGCCGGCGGTTGTGAACGTAAAGGAATAAGAATCATCGGTATCGAGCGCCTTCGACCGGAATGTCGTATTCTTCTCGACCACAGTGTGCGGAATGTCGTCGTGATTGACCCACTTCACCGTTGTTCCCACGGCGACCGTCAGGTCCTTGGGCGAGAAGGTGAAGTTGTCGATGGTGACAACGTTGGTGGGATCCTGCGCCGCTACCGCGGCAAATGCCAGCATCGCACCGGCGACCGGCCCCAGGAGGATTGCAACGACCAGGGCGCGGCCAATGGCAAGCCGGCCCGCGGTGAAGCGGAGATGGCGGATCAGACTTTGCATATTCAATCCTCAGGTTTAGCCGGCCAGCGTCTTGTCGATGATCGCGAGCGGCTTGTTACCCTGCACCACCGTGACGCTGGACAACCCCAGCATGGTGCGAAGCTTGTCGGCGGGCACAAGCATCGGGCCTGGCGAGGGCGCGCTGCCTGGCGCCGGTTGAGGGAAAGCCGTCGACAGAGCGGTGTGGAAGGTCATGTTGCCTTCGACCTTCTGGGCCAGCTGATGAATGTGTCCGTTCAGCACGGTGACCGAACCAAAGCGCTTGAGCAGGTTAAGCGCCTGCGTGCCGTCCTCGGTACCCCAACCCCACTCCCGGTAGATCACCTGCAGCGGGATATGTGCGAACACCACGATCGGCGTGCTGCTGGATTTGTCCTTCAGGTCGGCCTCCAGCCATGCGAGCTGCTCGGCGCCGAGGTTGCCGAGACCGCCGCCCTTGAGATCGACGACATTGACGAGACCGATGAAGTGGATGCCGTGATCGTCGTAGCTGTACCAGCCTGCCCCCTTGGAGCCCTTGCCGTAGCGCTCCAGATAGGCCTTGCCGCGTTCTTCGTCGATAAGATCGTGTTCGCCCGGCACATAGTGAACCTGCACGCCGGTCTCACCGAACACCTTGTCGGCATTGTCGAATTCGGCAGGCTTGGAAAGATGGGTAATGTCGCCAGTGTGAATGATGAAGGACGGCTTGATCGGCATCGCCTTTACCTTGGCGACGGCCTCACGCAGCGTGCCCAGCGCATCCGGGTTCGCCGCCTTGTTGAAGCCGATATGGCTGTCGCTCATCTGCAGAAAGGTGAAGCCGGTGGGTTCCGCGGCGAGCGCATCGCCGATCAATCCCACCGAATGGGGAACACCGCCGCTGACGGCCCACAACACGCCGGTACCGGCCCAGACCATGCACTCCAGCACTTCCCGGCGGCCCAATCCCTGTCCACGATCCTCAAAGACTTTTTTGCCCATGTCACATCTCCTGCGGGAGCCCAACGGCTCCAACCGGCGCCGAATTGCGCCGCTAAACAGGAGACTCGGTCGTCTCGGGCTTTATTCACAAAAATCCAGGATTTCTCCCTTCGTGGATTTCCCGCTGCAATCGCAGCCGGTTAAGCGCCTCGCTCGCCGGGTTATGACGACGACAGCTCAAACTTCGATCACCCGCTCGACATGGACACGACGGCAATCCATCTCATATTCCAGATCGACCACGGGCGGGCGATTGAAGTGCCAGGTCAGACCCGGGCGCAGCACGCCACGCTTACCGAGTTCGCTCTCCAGAAACGGAAACACGTCGCGAATGGTGTAGAGTTGCACCGCGGTGGTCTGGCGCCAGTCGCCGGCGAACGCACTCATGCGCCGCTCCATCTCGTCGAGCACCCATTTCGCCTTCTCCAGCATCGCTTCCGGGCTGGTGTCGCCAAGACGAACCGTATAGTCGCGATAGTTTGCCTTGCCCTCGGCCGATTTGCCGCTGCCGGCAACGACGAACGACGCCGGCGCGTTCGGCGCAGCGGTCGTAAAGCAGAAGGCGTGAAAGCCCGGCTCCGGGGGCGGATCGAGCTTCGGACAGACATTGCTTCGTGCGACCGGATTGACCCCCTTCTTCATCACCCCCCATTCGATCAACGTCTTGATATAGACCTCGTTGAAGGCCCTAAAACCTTCTTCGGTGAACGGGGCGGGCGAGCGCAGTTCGCAGGCGCCGAACGCCGTCAGCGGCCGGCCGGCAGCCCTGATGATCTCCGCAATCTTTTCAAAGCCCCGCTTGAGCGGAACCACGTTGGAGAAACGCACGCGCTCGATGGTGAAGCCGGGAAGCGCACCAATGCCGCACGAATACTGGCTGACGCCCGGTATGAATCGGTATCCGCTGTTGTCAGCCTCGATGCTCTCGATCATAGGAATCTCCTTCTTGCAGTGAAGCGTTTGCGCGCGTTAATCCTGGAGCACACCGAGATACGCGTCGCGAATGATGGGATCGGCCAGCAATTCCTGGCCGAGCCCGGAGCGCACGATGCGGCCCATGTCCATGACGTAGGCCGAATGGCAAAGATCGAGCGCGGTCGTGACGTCCTGCTCAACCAGCAGGATCGACATCCCCTGGGCATTCAACGCCCGCAACGCCGCGACCAGTTGTTCGACCAGCAGCGGCGATAACCCAAGCGACAATTCGTCGATCATCAGAAGCCGCGGCGCGCTCATCAGGCCGCGGCCGATGGCACACATCTGCTGTTCGCCGCCGGACAGCGTCGCAGCCGCCTGATTGCGGCGCTCGCGCAATTTCGGGAATGTGGCGTAGACGGAATTGAGGTTTCGGCCGAGTTCGCCGCGGCTTACCTTTCTCGAATAGGCCCCCATCAGAAGATTGTCTTCGACACTCATCGCGCCGAACAGCCGCCGTCCCTCCGGGACGTGGACGATGCCATGGCCAAGAATGTCTGCTGATGTGTCCCCGGTGAGATCCCTTCCCTCGCAAAAATAAAAGCCGCCCTGGATCGGAATGAGGCCCGACAGTGCGCGCATCAAGGTGGTCTTGCCCGCGCCGTTTGAACCGATCAGCGCGGTGATCTCGCCCCGCCGCAGGGCCATGTCGATGCCCCACAGCACCTGGATCTCGCCGTAGCCGGTGCGCAGACCCTGCAATTCGAGGATCAGAGGCTCAGCCACGGGCAGCATTCCTTTGCGCATATTGCTGCCCGAGGTAGGCCTCGACCACCGCGGGATTGCTGATGACATCGCGCGGCTGGCCGTCGGCGATCAATTGCCCGTTGTGCAGCACGGCGATGCGGGTGCAGACGTTGAGCACGACCTTCATGAGATGTTCTATCATCACGATGGTGATGCCGTCTGCCGCCAGTTGATGAATGAGTTTCGTCGCCCGTTCCACCTCGGCGCTGTTCAACCCGGCATTGACCTCGTCAAGGAACAGCAGCTTCGGCTTCATCGCCAGCGCCTTGGCCAGTTCTAGTCGCTTGCGCATCGCCAGCGTCAGCGTCGCCGCCGATTGCCCGGCCTGGGCATCCAGCCCCACGAAGGCGAGATGCGCGCGAGCTTCCTCGCGTGCGGACTTCAGGCTTTCACCTCGCTGCGAGAACAGCGCCGCGGCCGCGACATTGTCGAGCGCGGAAAATTCAGAGAACGGCTGCACGATCTGGAATGTGCGCGACAGCCCGAGCCGCGCCGCCTGATAGGTCTTGATTGCCGTGATGTCCTTTCCCATGAAGGTGACGCGGCCGGAGCTCGCAGGCGTCACGCCGCAGACGGTGTTGACCAGCGTGGTCTTGCCGGCGCCGTTCGGGCCGATCAATCCCAGCACCTCACCTTTGTTGATGCTGAGCGTCACGTCGCGCAGCGCCTGCAAACCGCTAAACCGCTTGGACACGGCGTCGAGGCGAAGGATCTCAGACATGCTTCGCCTTCCGCCACAACATGCCCCAACGCAGCGAAATCAGGCCGCGAGGCAGGAACAGCAACAGCATGACGATCAACACGCCGAGCACGCCGCTGTGGATCTGGATGTAGTTGCGCCAGACCACCTCCTCGAGCCCGAGATAAAGAAAGGCGCCGCTGACCACGCCGAGCGGCGATCCAAGCCCGCCCATCAGCGCCATCACGATCGGTTTTACCGAGTAGAGGATGTCGAACACGTCGGAGGGATCGATGTAATGGACCCAGGCAGCATAGAGGCCGCCGGCGGCGCCGACGAAGCAGGCCGACAGCCCGAACGCGATGCTCTTATAAAGCGTGGAATTCAGGCCGACCATGTCGGAGGCGGTTTCGTTCTGCCGGATGCAGGCGAGTCCGAAGCCCAGCTTCGACATCGAAACGGCGATCACCATCAGCGCGGTCGCCAGCAGCAATCCCCACATCGCATAGAAGAAGAAGGTGGCGTCTGCCAGAATGCCTGAACCGGAGGCCAGCGGGATGTTCAGGCCCATGCCGCCGCCGGTCAGATCCGTGGCGTTGTTGACGAGTTCGCGCAGCACTTCGACCAGCGACAGGCTTGCGATCGCGAAGTAATGGCCGCGCAAGCGCAGCAGCACGACGCCCAGCAGGCCTGCCAGCAGGAACGACGCGGCCAGCGTCGCCAGGATCGACAGCGCCAGCGACAATCCATCATTGAGGAGCACGCCGGCCGTATAGGCGCCGAAGCCAAAAAACGCCGCGGTCGCGAACGACGGATAGCCGGCGAAGCCGCCGACGACGTTCCAGGACAGCGCGAGGATGGCGTACATGCAGGCGATGGTGCCGAGCCGCAGGGCGTAAGGCCCGCCGAACAATGGCAGCGCCGCGATGCAGCCGATGAGCAGCACAAGCGCCAGATTGAGCCGGGTCATTCGAAACCCTTCCGGCCGAGCAGCCCCTGCGGTCTGACGATCAGGAACACGATCAACAGCACAAAGGAAAGTGTGGTCGCGTGCGATGGCCCGATGGCAACCGAACCGACGCCCTCGACCAGCGCCAGCAGCAAGCCGCCGGCCAGTGCGCCCGAAACGCTGCCGAGACCACCGAGCACGCAGACCACGAAGGCCTTGCCGAGAAACGTCGACGAGGTCAGCGGCGAGATCGGGAAAATCAGCGCCATCAACACACCGGCGCATCCCGCCAGCGCGGCACCGAGGCCGAACGCGATGGCGTAGATCGATTTGACATCGACGCCCATCAGCACCGCAGCGTCGCGATCAAGCCTGACGGCAACGATGGCGCGGCCGACCCGCGAGCGCCGCAGTACCAGATAAAGCACCCCGGTCAGCGCCAGTGCGGCTGCCGTGGCAATCAGCCGATCGACCGGGACCACCACGTCGAACAGCGAGATCGAACCGATCGGCGGGCTCAGGGTGAGCTTCCGATAGTCCGCCTTGAAAAAATAGATCATCGCATTGTTCAGGATCAGATCGAGCCCGAATGTCAGCGTCAGCGTCACCAGCACCGGCGCTGATATGACGCGATTGAGCAGCAGCCGCTGCAGCAGATAGCCGAGAATGAAAAACAACGGCGCCGCAACGACCAGCACGTACCAGGGCGGGATCGCCAGCGACTGATATATCCCCCAGGCAAGATAGGCGCCGAGAACGATGAACGATCCATGGATGAGGTTGATAACGTTCAAAACGCCCCACACCAGCGAGAAGCCGATCGCAATACACGCGTAAAGGCAGCCCAGCACCAAGGCGTTGATCAGGACCTGGGCTACCAGCACGCTCGACACCTGCTCGTGGTCGCGACGGTTTTCGTCAGTTTACCCCAAGCTTAAGCTCGCCCTGCTTGATGGCTTGCGGGAACAGCACGATCGGCTTGGCGCCCTGAATCTGGAACACCGGCGGCTCGAGCGAATTGATCTGGCCATTTGGCCCGAACTTCACCGGGCCGAAGAAGGTCACGATGTCCATCTTCGCCAACTCGTCGCGTACTTTTTCGCGATCCAGCGAACCGGCGCGCTCAATCGCGATCTGGAACAGCGCCCCGCAAAGAGCCGCCGACGCCTGCCCGTAGTCCGGCTCGCTCTTGTATTTGTCCTTGAACAATTTCACGAAATTGCTGGTCGACCCGAAAATGTCCTTGCCGGCATACTCTTCAGCGGGGTGCCACCACGAAGCGCTGGTAATGTTCTCCGCGCTCTGCCCGGCGGATTCGATGAAATCCTGATAGGCCGGTCCGGCAATCATCGTCACCACGGGCGCCTTCATCTGCTGATCGACCATCTGCTTGCGCACCAGCAGGAGATCGTTGATGTAGCCGGTGACGAATATCCATTGCGGCGCCAGCGACTTCATTTGCGACAAGGTCGCCGAGTGATCGAGCGTGCCGATCGCATATTTCTCGAAATAGACCACCTCAAAGCCGTTCGCCTTGGCCGATTTCTCCATTTCCTGGGCGATCGCCAGCGGAAACAAATCGTTGCGCGCCAAAATCGCAACCTTTTTCACATCCGGGGCCTGCGATTTGATCATCTGGGTCAACGGCGTCGTCAGGGTGTCGTTCGGCGTAAATGTACCAAACAGGTATTTATAGCCCTGGTCGTAGACCTGCGATGAGGATGCCGCGGCGGCAATCGTAGGCACCTTGTATTTTTCCGAGACCGTGCTCGCCGCCTTAGCGGCGCCGGAGCCGAACGCCCCAAAGAGGAAGTTGACGTTGTCCTGGGTGATCATCTGCTCGGTGGTCTGTACCGCGCGCGGGGTGTTGGATTGGTAATCGGTATAGACGATCTCGACCTTGTACTTTTTGCCGCCGACCGAAATTCCGCCCGCCTTGTTGGCCTGCTCAGCCCAGAGGTCATAGCCCTGTTGCTGCTTGATGCCTTCCGGCGCCAACGGTCCCGTCAGCGGCAGCGGCGCGCCGAAGCGCACGACGTCGTCAGCTACGGCCAATGATCCGGACGCACCCCAGCAAACGACAGCGACCATCGCCACTCCGGCGATCGTCGAGAAGCGCGCTAACTTTGAATACAACATTCGTAACTCCCATCATGGACCCTGGTCGCGGCCTTCTGAAGCATGGCAAATCCGAAGCGCGAATAAAAGCACGGAAATCAGCTGCCTGCTGCTTTATACCTGAGCAGTCCGCCAACGTGCCCCGCCGAACGCGGTTGCGTCATCGCACCGGGCGCCGAGGCGATCGAATTTTTCTGGGACGACCGTTCAGGTCCCGACGCGAAGCGGCGCACGCTGCTTGCGAAGGTAAGCAATGACGGATAGCGCGGTAATGCGGCCCGTCTTCGGATTTTCCGATGGGATATTCTCGATCGACATCGAAAAGCGGGCAGAGTTGGATTCCACCTCGATCCGATGCATGTTGCGCGTCACCGTGGGATCGGCCCAAATCTCCAGCTTGGTCCGGTCGGGACCGATCCCGGCGAGCGACAGCGCGACGGCAACGTTCAGATTGGCCGGAAATCCTCTGGCCGCGTCCCGGGCGGTGCCGTCAAATACTCTGAGCGGTTCGGTAATTCGCTCGATGTCGATGTTGTTTTCGACGATAAAAGGCGCGCCGGCCAGTCCCCCGACCGGCTTTCGCGTCACCATCCGGACCGAATGGATCGTGCCGGCCGCGGCCGCGGTCACGGCGTCGAGGCCGATCAGCGCACCGGTCGGCACCACGATCTGACCGCCGTTTTGCCTGGCAAGCTCGATCAGGTCCTCGTTATCGAGAAGCGCGCCTGCGCTCAGAATGATCGCGGTTTTCCCGCTTGCTACGAAGGGAGCAACGATCGATCTCAGGAGCTTGCTGGGTGCGCACTCGATGACGATATCGGCGACATCGCAGAGCGCTTCGATCGGCAAGACGGCCGGCGCTCTCGTCAAATTGCCGAGCCAGCTTTGGTGCTTGTCAGGGTTTTGCACCGACACGGCCGCGAGGGTCAGTCCGTCTATTCCCCGGTCGAGCGCCTCCGCTACTTTCGTTCCGATGGAGCCCAGTCCGGCAATTGCAACGCGCAATTCACTTGGTTGGCTCTTCACTAAATTTCCCATTGATGGCTTGCCGATCCTCTGTGACTGCGCCGTAACGGCTGCGGATTCCCTGAGGACCATAATAGCTGGTTCGGCCGCCGGCAAAGCCTCGTCGATCACGATGTGCCCTGCTTTTCGGGCTTGATCGGGTTCGTTTATTAAATTACAAAATCGATTGATCTTACAGCTATCATACATTGGATTGATTAATTGAGACGACTGACATCGGGGTGGACCTGCCAATGGAGGCTGCTCGTGACCCTTTATCAACCAGCGAATTCGAAGCACCACGAAGCATTCAATCGTCAAGCTGTCCCGCGTCATGTTGCCGGCTCCGATGGGGGTCGTGCTCGGGCCACTGTCGGCGCGCGACTCCAGGCGGAACGATTCCGGTACGGTGGCCGCACGCCAGCCGATGCCGTGGTTCGTACCCGGTGTCGTGGCGCTGGTCGGGACCAACAGCCTCGTCGCGATTCCGGCTGAGTGTCGGTAGCCCTTGCGGCGATGGGCATCGAGACCGACATTCGAAAATGACCGCGAAAGGCTTTCGTCCGACCAAGCTCGGGGCGCCGGCCGGCCTGTTCAATACCGGCTTCAGCCCGACGCTGATCAAACTGATGGGATGACAATCGATGACGCTGGAACAGCTTCGCATCTTCATCGCGGTTGCGGAAAAACAGCACATGACGCGGGCCGCCACCGAGTTGAACCTAACGCAATCGGCGACCAGTGCCGCCATCGCGGCGCTGGAATCGCGTTACGGCATCAAGCTGTTCGATCGTGTCGGCCGCGGCATTCAACTGACCCAGATCGGCCGCGATTTTCTCGGCGAAGCCCGCGGCGTGGTCGGCCGCGCCAAAGCGGCGGCACAGGTTCTCAGCGATCTCGCCGGTCTCGAACGTGGCTCGTTGACGATCGCCGCCAGCCAGACGGTGGCAAACTATTGGCTGCCGCCCCGCGTCCAGGAATTTCAGGCGGCCTATCCCGACATCGATCTTCACATCATGATTGCCAACACCGAGCGGGTCGCCCAAGCCGTCCATGAAGGAAGTGCCGATGTAGGTCTGGTCGAGGGCGAGGTCGACGATCCGTCGCTGGCGATACGCAAGATCGACGGCGACACGCTCGTCGTCGTGGTCGGCAAACACCACCGCTGGGCCACACATGCGCGTATCACCGCTGATGATTTCCGAACCACGGGCTGGGTTCTGCGCGAGCCGGGGTCCGGAACGCGATCGATCTTCGAGGCCGCGCTGCGGAAGTACGGCATCCGATTATCCGAGTTGCGCATCACGCTGGAGCTTCCCTCCAACGAGGCCATTCGCGCCGCCGTTGAAGCAGGTCAGTCGGCAACTGCGATTTCAAATCTCGTCGTAGCCCACTCGGTCGCGGCCAAAACGCTCCACCACGTCAAGATCGATCTGCCGAAACGCGCGTTCTTCGCCTTGAGGCACAAGGAACGCTACGCTAGCCAGGTGGAAAAGGCGTTTTTCGGGAAACTTGGGGTTCGGTAACCCAGGCTCGTCCCGCAATCCCTTCGGTCAGCATCAGTCCGGTCGCTCAGTGGATGGGCTTCGCCCCCTTGCTCAAACGCTATTGATGCAAGTAGTTTCGCAGCGGACCTCGGGTGAAATCGATGCGTTTCTTGATAGCGGTTCTGGCGTTTCTATCGGCGGGCTCGGGTTGGGCCGCCGACGCGGTCGTGAGGGACGGAGATAGCTTGCAGGTCGCCGGCGTCACCTACCGGCTTGACGGCATCGATGCTCCTGAGTTTGACCAGATGTGCATTGACGAGCATGCGGATCTCTGGGCTTGCGGCGTGGAGGCACGCGATCAGCTGGCAAAACTGATCGGCGGCCGGGAGGTCCATTGCAAGGATCTCGGAACGGACAAAACGTTCAGCCGATGGCACGTTGGAGTTTGCAGCGCCGACGGCGAAACCGACAGTCTGAACCAGCTACTGGTACGTCAAGGGTATGCGCTGGATGTTGAACCCACCGCCAACGGTCGTTTCAACGACGATGAGTCCAATGCCAAGAACAAAAGTCTGGGCCTGTGGCGGGGCTGTTTCGTGGCTCCGCAAGCGTTTCGGCACGGGCAAAACACGGCCCCTCTGTTGGGCGCATCCTGTAGAAGCGATAAAGACCGCGAGTTGCGCGCAGCCTTGTTTCCGGACGAACCCGCCATGCCGCCCGGGTGCGCCATCAAGGCGAAATTTGCGGTACGCGCACGTCTGACCGGCAAGGTGGGCATCTACCACACGCAGGGGTGCCGCAGTTACGCACCTTTGACCAAGCCGGACCGATGGTTCTGCTCGGAAGAAGATGCGCAGGCTGGCGGTTTCCGCAGGGCTTATAATTGTCGGGCAAGTACTGCTCGAAAGTAACACCCGCACCGACGTCGAAGACAGGTGAATTTTAGCCTCGGCGGATGTCTACGCCAGCCTCCCTGGCCAAGCCAGCAATCACGCATTGTCGTCGATCGGCCCTGCGACGATATAGCCGGCCCGGTCAGTCTGCGTTCCCCCGTTCTCGGCGCGAGAAATCATGGCGTCACGTCCACCGCGACGGACCGGGTCATCGTTGGCGAGGACGAGAATTTCATGAAAACCAGCAAGCATGCACAGGCAAGAAGCGGCGCGATGCTGCTGACCTGGAACAACTGACTGGGCGACATGCCTTGCGAAACCAATGCCCCGCCCATCAGCGGTCCGAGCAGAGACCCCGTTCGCCCGACCACTTGCGACCAGCCGACCCCGGTGCCCCGGATTGCAGTCGGATAGTAGTTGGTGATAAGCGCGTTGAGCGAGAGCTGAGCACCTATGATGAAGAAGCCGCCCAGAAAGATCGTGCCCATGATCGGCCAGAAGGAGGTCCCAGCGAAGCCGATGG
The DNA here is from genome assembly GCA_963761895.1 of uncultured Alphaproteobacteria bacterium. Classification (GTDB taxonomy): domain Bacteria; phylum Pseudomonadota; class Alphaproteobacteria; order Rhizobiales; family Xanthobacteraceae; genus Bradyrhizobium. The sequence goes on along the minus strand of CAVXIL010000003.1, from coordinate 712,763 downwards.
CGAACACGGCCGCGGCACCGACAAAATATGCAAAAATCAGGACGAACATAGGCGGCAGGATTTTCCGATCGATGAACTGCGTGCAGAACACGCTGCCGAAGATTCCCGACAGATTAAAGATGATCGTTCCCATCATCGCGTCCTGAAGAGGCAATCCAGCCTGGCGCAGCAACAATGGAATCCAGTTAATGAAAAGGTAGACGAGCATCAGACTCATGAAGAACGCGAGACAGAGAAACACACTGCCGATGGCGAGGCCGTCCCGAAATAGCGCCGATATTGATCCTCTGCCGACGCGAGGTTCGTCGAGCACAAACGTGCTGCTATCGTCAAAGTGCCGGCCGGGGTTGAGCTTCCTGAGGACGGCTACCAGTTCGACACCCTTACCACGCGCCAAAATCAGGAATTTGATCGATTCCGGAAGCGCAAAAACAACGATGGCGACCAAGCATAGCGGAAGAATCCCGCCGAAGACGAATACCGACTTCCAGCCGAAATGAGAGATCAGCGGCACACTGATCAATCCGCCGAGAACGGCCCCAAGCGAGAATCCGCACCAGGTAATTGCGACAAGTGTCGCGCGCCTTCGAGCCGGCGCATATTCCGAGACCAGCGCCATCACGTTGGGAATAACTCCGCCAAGGCCAATGCCGCAGAGAAATCGAAGAAGGGTGAAGGATTCGATCGAGGTCGCGTAGGCGGAGCCGATGTTCAGCGCGCCGAACAAGATCATACAGAGCACCAGCGTGCGCTTACGGCCGAACCTGTCCGCCAGATATCCGAAGGCGAACGCCCCCACCATGCTCCCCAGCAGCACCGCCGCGAATACCGGACCGAAGATACCGGGAGACAGTTTCCACTCAGATGCGATACTCGGCGCGACATAGGCGAGCGCCTGCGTATCGAAGCCGTCGCACATCATGATCAAAATGCATAATGTGAATATTATGTACTGAAAACGACTGATTTCACTGTCATTGATAACGGCGGCGACATCCACCTTGGTATTATCCGTCACGGCTCCCCCCCATTTTACTTTTTTGGCTTGAGCGAATCTGCGTTCGTCAAGATGTCTTGTTATTCCAAGTCTTTCATTCCCAGCTTCTTCGTCGTCCCCGCCCCTGCCAGCGATTTGAGCCGTCTTCGGCTCCGCCAAACGTCGGATGACTTTGGCACATCGTTACGTTCAGCCTCACGAATGGTTTCCGCCGCACGGGATGCCTGGGAAGGGCAACGCCCCTCCCGTTGATGGAACCGAGGCCAACACCTTAGCCGAGAGCAAACACAATATTTGCGCGAAAGGCACCGAAACTGCACCTTTTTTCGCACGCATCGTGCGCAAAAGTGACTACCGATACACGACCTCTGTAGAAACGACGCAAGCGATTCACAAGTTCAGCTGATAGCCATGAGGGACCCAGCGGTAACCACCATGCGCCGGCTCCACAAAACCGATGCCAGGAAACGGCATATGAAAACCAAGGACGAAGATCTCGTCGGTCGCAACCATGTCCAGAATGCGCTTGCGGGTTGCCGCCGCCATCTCCTTATCGTCATCGACGTCGAGATGGATGTCCGGTCTCTGCAGTGACACCACATAATGACCGCAGGTGTCGGCCCAGTTGAGCAGTCGCTTGCCCTCACTCTCGATCAAGTAAGCTATCATTCCCGGCGAATGACCCGCCGCGTCGACGGCCCGGATCCCGGGCACGACCTCGTCGCCCGCTTTGATGAAACTCGCTCGATCGGCAAACGGCACTGCAATCTTCATGAATAGCTCGCGATTGAATTTTCGTGCATCGCGCACGTTACCGCGCTTCCAGAAATCGAATTCAGCTGCGCCGAACACATACCGCGCATTGGGAAATACCGGTTTTCCGCCCGTCATCAGCCCGCCGATATGGTCGGGATGGCCGTGCGTAATTACGACCACGTCTACGTCCTGCGGTTCATAGCCCGCCTGGCGCAACCGCGCGACCAGAAGCCCCTCCGGGAGCCTACCTCGAAGCTGTTCGTGCTCGAGCTGCAACGCACCGTTGCCGGTGTCGAACAGGACGAGCTCCTTACCGGTATTGACCAGGCTGGGAATAAACGGATGCTCGTAACGATGCGGGTCAATCCTGTTCGCACGCGCCAGCGCTCGCACTTCGGCGGATAACGCTTCGCCGCCGTGGCTCGGGCTTAATCCCTCACGGATGATTTTGCTGTCCAGAATGCTTGCAACTTCGAAGCTGCCAAGTCGTAAGCGATAAATCGCCGGCTGCATCTCGCCTTGCATTGGAGCCGACATTCTCTTCCTCATTCGTTTTCAGCGATTTTTAAGCTGGCTGACCAGGTCACAACTTCTTAATAACGAGCCTGTCGCTCGGCATCGTGAATCCGGACCACTATCGTTTAACACGAACGTCAGCAACCCTGCTATTGGTCGTGCATGCCGGAAATCGGAGCGTGGAGATAGATTGGTAGCAATTCGCAAAAGCCCGCCATTGGCGGGCCTTTATGCGAGTGTCAGGAGCAATTGCTCTGCGCACCGGACTGCCTGGCTGGAGCGAGAGGATTCCGACGCCCGCGGCCCGCCGAATGGCTAAGCGAACATGTTCGGCCCAATTTCCCCGCCGATTTCAATGATCACATCGGCGGGAATGTTGTTTCTTCGTGCCGCGGCGCGAATAGCTTCAGGATTAGGCGCCTCATAGAGGCAATAGGTCTTTTTCTTGTCGGCGCTGAGGAAAGAGAAGATCCACTGCACCCCTTCCTGATCATTGATCAAATTGACTTTTTCAACCCCGTCCTTCGTGAGGTCGAGCTGTTCCGCAAACTCTCTTTCTACGACGTAGCGTGGCATGAGGAGACTCCCTTCTCACCGTGTTGACACCGCAAAGCACGAGCCAAACCTAATGCAGGGTCGGCTGCAATTTCTTCTTCAGGCGGACCATATCCAGTTCGGCCGCAATCGCCCAAGCCTGCTCCGAGAGCGACATTGCTCTCTCGATCGCCTTTTTGCCACCGATCTTCAGAAGCAGATTTGCGTATTCAGCTTGTGTATGCGCGAGCCACGGTCGGGAGCCGCTTGCTGCGTTCATCTCGAGTGCATGCTCGAAGTGCCTGGCGGCCTTCCTAAAGTTGCCCAGCGCGACGGACAACATTCCCAGATAGCGGCTGGCTGCGCCAAAGCAGACAGTGGCGACGCCCGCCGTGATGGTCATGTCCTTGTAAACCAGCATCAGGTCGTAGATCGTTTGTGCAGCCTCCGTATCGCCGAGGCTGACGGCGACTTCCGATACGAACGAGAGGGACGCGCTTCGTCTCGCATCGAGCGGCATTGCAAAACCGCTGCGAGCCAGCTCGCTCAACCTGCGCTGGGCTGCGTCACGATAACCCAAATCCGCCGCGACCAGTGCAAAACCTGGCAGCCATGTGGTTTCGTCCGGATTCTCCTCGATGAAATGTTTGATGACCGGGGCGACCTCCGAAAGGCGGCTCTGTTCGCGCCGGATCGTGAACATCTGCATCCCATAGAGGCCCTCGACGTGGGTGCCATGCGTCCGTCTGCCCAGCTGCAGCGCTTCTCCAGCCAGCGCCTCGGCGGCCGTGAACCTTCCATCGAGGATGGCCATCATCGCCTGCGCCATACGAGCGAGCCACAGTACGTGGAGACGCTGACGCAGCGTCCCAAGTTCTTCCAGACCCTCAACCGCCCGATTGGCTCGTGCGCGATCGCCCAGTTCGGTGGAGACGTAGACGTCGAGTGAAAGGGCTCGGCCCCGCGCGTCATCGTCATCGAGGTCGGCTGAGAGGCGCTTTAGTTCATCTATGCCAGCCGTCCGCGCGCGTGACTCCGTGACGGACTTGACTGTCGTCGGAGTCAGGAAAGACAGGACGGAGAGTTCGAAAAGCGAATTCTTGTCGCCAAGCCGTCGAGCCAGATTGATGCCTTCCCTATGGCATTTCGTGCTGTTCTCGCTGTCGCCAACGAGCGAATGCGCGCGCGCGAGTCGGCAGAGAATTTGGCACCGAGACCTTTGGTCGTTTGTGTCGATCTTACCCATCGCCTCCGTGAGAAGCTGGATCGATTCGGCGAGCGGCTCGGCCGAAAGGAACTGGGCGACATCAAAACCGAGCGCGGAGCGAATGAAGGCTTCCGTATCGCCGGCTTCGCGAGCCAATTGTGCGGTCAGCCTGTACTTTGTCACGGCGTCCGAAATGCGGCCTGCGGCGCCCAGCGCCTCGCCGAGCTTTAGGCTCGCTCCAAGCACTTCTCTTTGCCGGGCCTGTCCCGGCAGCTCCTCTGCCATGGCCAAAGCGTTTTGAAAATGATCGACCGCTTCGTAGTTGGCTGATCGTCCCAGCGCGCGTTCGCCGGCTTTCATCCAGTAAGGGAACGCAAGCTCGATTTTCTGCGCCTTGACATAGTGCTGGGCGATAAGCTCGGGCTGTGTGACGACAAGGTCGGGATATGCGTCGATGAGCGCCCTGGCAATGGTTTCATGATAATACCGTCGCCGCCGGCTAAGAAGCGACTGATAAGCCGTATCCTGGATGAGCGCATGACGGAAAATCAGTGCGTCACGCACCACGCCGCCGACTACGACTAGCTGGGTGGACATGAGCTGATGCAGCGCTCCGTTGAGCGCCCGGTCGTCGAGACCGGCAACTTTCGAAAGAAGGCCACGATCGAATTCCCGGCCTATCACAGAGGCGACTTGAGCTACCTCCTTGGCTACTGCCGTCAAACGATCGAGCCGCGCCATGAGGGAGCCCTGCAGGCTATCCGGGATCTCGACGTTTATCGACGCCGCCTTTCCGCTTTCCAGGATTGAACGGGTCAGTTCCTCCACGAAAAGCGGCACACCGTCCGTTCGCTCTGCAATCCTGTCGGCAAGCTGAACCGGAACATTGTCGACCATTGATTCAATCAGTTCGCGTATCTGCTGCTTTGTAAGACGCCCAATGGCAAGGGTGGTCACTTGCGCCAGTCCGATCGCCCAGCCGGCGGTCCATTCCGGCCGGTGCGTAACGACGACAAGTATGGCCGCACCATGCATGCGGCTCACAACCTCTTTCAGGACTTCACTGGTTGACGGATCAATCCAGTGGGCATCCTCGACGACAAAGAGCACCGGCGCGACCTTCGCCGCGAGCAGCAATCGGTTCGCCAATGTCCGGACGATAAGTTCCTTGCGCTGCTGGGCGGAGAGGTCGAGCGGTTTGAACGCGTCGCCAACGTCGAGCGAGAGCAATTCGGCATATATTGCTCCGACATCCGAGGGATTTTCCCCGTAGCGCTCAAGAATCAACCTGAATTTTCCGGCGCGCGTGGTTTGATCGTCGGCGGGTGAAAAGCCTGCAAACCGGGTTAGACGCTGGATAATCGGATAGAAGGCCGACGTGACGTGGTAGGGCGAACACTGTAGTCGGATCAACTCGTGCTTGTTTCCATGCAGCAATTCTTCGAGCGCATCGACGAGGCGCGATTTCCCGATCCCCGCTTCTCCCGACACGAACACCGCCTGGCCCTGGCCGCCCTTTGCCAACTCCCAGCGCTCCAGCAGCATGCCGATTTCGCTGGTACGGCCGACGAATTTCGACAGCGCGCTCGGGTGCGCGGCGTCGAAGCGGCTTTCCACCTCTCGTTCGCCACGGACCGCGAACAGGGCAATACGTGAATTGAAGCCTTTCAGCTCCTGCGAACCAAGGCTCTGGATTTCGAAGGACTGGCCGGCGAGGCGGCGCGTGCTGTCCGCCACCACGATCTGGCCAGGTGCGGCAGCGCCTTGCAGGCGAGCTGCAAGATTGGGAGTGTCGCCCGCGATCGAAGCGCGTTCGTTCGCGCTGCTGCCGGCAATGTCGCCGACGACCACGTGTCCCGACGCGATGCCGATACGCGCCTTTAATCGCTCGCCGTCCGGTGACTGAACGGCCTCGACTGCAGCGAGTGCTTCGAGGCCTGCCCGAATCGAACGCTCGGCATGGTCCTCGTAAGCCATCGGCCATCCGAAATATGCAAGCACGCCGTCTCCGAGATATTTGGCGACGTAACCGCCAAAGCGCGTGATCGCGCCGGCGACGCTATCCTGATAGCGGCGGGTCAGATCGTGCATGTCTTCCGGATCAAGTCGCGCCGATAGCGCGGTCGAGCCCACTAGGTCACAGAAGAGCACGCTAAGAAGCCTTCGGTCGGCAGTCGGCTCCTGAGGGACTTCGGTGATCTGACGTTCTGACTCCTCGAGGGGAAGTGGGGCAACAGCAAGTCTATCGAGACTATGCTGCGCAAATTCATTGATCGCGGCCAAAATGATTTTGCGGTGCCCGAGCGAGACACCAAGCGCCTGGAGGTCGGCTTCCGTGATATGCGGAAGCGCCCGAAAATCGACGTCGTTCCGGACGAACGCCTCAATATATTTGCCAAGGCCGAGCTGGCTCAGCCAATTCTCAATCGTCTGCATCGAGCGTCTTGACCCACGATCATTCTTCTGAAACTTGGCGCGAACACCGTCGCTGCGTCACATTGCAAATCGGTAGATCACAAATCGGTAGATCAGGTGCGTTGCGATCGGAACTGACCCTTTGTCAACGCCTCGAGGTCAATGGGCTCGGACCGTTCGCGTCAAAGTACCACATTGGACCATACGCATTTTTCGGGCAACAACAGGCTTCGGGAAAGTAGATTGCCGCGGGTCGGAATTTTAGCCGATCGCGGGATCGCGCTGCATTGGAACGGACCTGATTAGCTTTTGATCGAAACTCGGAATTCTTCAGCCGGCCTTCGGGAGGGTGTAATGAACAGCGAGGAAATCGGTAAATTTGCGCAGAGTCTCCGCGGCACCTCGGCCGCGACCATGCCGACTACGATGAAGTCCGCAAGCTCTACAACGCCATGATCGACAATCGGCCGCTGTTGATCGCACGCTGTGCAGATGTGGCGGATGTGATTGCCGCCGTCAACTTTGGCCGTGACAACCGGTTGGCGATCGCCATCCGCGGCGGCGGCCATAACGGACCCGGATTCGGCAGCGTTGATGATGGACTGGTCATTGACCTGTCGATGATGAGGGGCGTGCGCGTCGATCCGGCGAACCGGACCGTGCGGGTGGGCGCCGGTTGCACGACCGGCGATGTTGACCACGCGACCCATGCCTTCGGTCTCGCGATCCCTTTTGGCGTCGTCTCGACAACAGGCGTTGCCGGCCTGACACTCAGCGGCGGCCACGGTTATCTTAGCCGCCAACACGGACTCACCATCGACAATCTGATAGAGGCCGATGTGGTTCTAGCGGACGGCACATTTGTTGTCGCGAACACGACGGACAGCCCCGATCTGCTCTGGGGGCTGCGCGGCGGCGGTAATTTTGGCGTCGTCACCAGTTTCCTTTTCGAGGCGCACCCCGCGAGCACGGTCTACGCCGGCCCGATTTTCTGGGAGTTGAAGGACGCCGCCGGGATCATGCGATGGTACCGGGACTTTCAGGCAAGTGCGCCGGACGAGTTCTATGCCTTCCTAGGGCTGCAGACGGTTCCGTCAGGCGATCCCTTCCCCAGGGAGCATTGGGGCAAAAAGATCTGCGTGCTGCTCGTCTCGCACAACGGGGCGGCAGCTGACGCCGAAAAGGCCGTCAACGCCGTCCGCGCGGCACTTCCTGAGCCGATCATCGATTTTGCGGGCCCGATCCCTTATTTGGCGCTGCAAGGCATGTTCGACGGACTTTATCCGAAAGGCCTGCATTGGTACTGGAAGGGCGACTTCGTCAAGACGCTGCCCGACGCTGCGATCGACGTCCATATCCAGCAGGCTGCGAAGGTACCTAGTGACGCCTCTTTGATGCATCTCTATCCGATCGATGGCTCGGTCCATCGCAAGGCGGAAGGCGAAACGGCATGGAACTGCCGCGATGCCACCTGGTCGATGGTGATCGCCGGAATCGGCTCCGATCCGGGCCAGGCGCCGGCCTTGAAGCAATGGGCAAAGGACTATTGGGCGGCTATTCATCCGTTCGACCTCGGGGGCGCCTACCCAAACTTCATGATGGACGACGAAGGCGAGGCACGTATCAAGGCGACCTACGGCGACAATTACCAGCGTCTCGGCAAGCTCAAAAAGAAATACGACCCGGGCAACCTGTTCCGGGTGAACCAGAACGTCCGCCCGATGGCCTGACGCCGAACGATCTGCGCAGCATTCTGCGCGGAGCGCGCGGCTCCATCGAGCGGGCGGCTAAGTTGACCTGAAATCACTGAAGAGCGTTCGCAATTGCGGGCGCCCCACCCGGGGGTATAGCGGCAGAGCCAGAGCTATCATCATCACCCCGCGCTTCCCAAGAAGAGTGCGTAAAAAGAAGCCCCGCGAAGATGCGGGGCTTTTCTTTCTTAAGCGCCTCGGTTGATGGCCGAGCCAGTCAGTGTTGACCCGCTTGGATCATGCATGATGGGCCCAAGCGTATTACCGGAAAAGTTCCTTGGCCTCGTCGCGATCCGGTGTGACGAGCCGACCGTGACGCCTGTGTAGGGGCGATCGACATGACTTCCAATGCTGATTCCGCCTCGCGCAAATGCAAAGGAGCTCGGGAGAGCGAATGCAACTGCCAGTGCGATTGTCGTAAGTTTCATGGTTTTGTCCTTCTCGTTTAGACAAAGAAGAACATGGTAGCTCTGTTTCATCATTCAATTAAAATATTCTTTAGCGCCATAGAAGTCGCGAAGCAGTTCACGTCTCGCAGAGCCTCAATGTTCAATCGTCTTCCATCGCGTGTCATTTCGCTCTTTGTTTGCTGGATCTTGCCAGGTCGCTGGAGTGATACCCGATTCTCTTTGGGGCAGACTGCCTGAGTTGCTTCCATTCCTCTGCTTCCGCCAGCCAGTACTTCATCAGTGAGTATTCCATTTCTTTTCTGGCAAGCGCAGCCTGCTCACGGCACATGGCCTCCAACGCTGCGAATTGTTTTCTTGAATACATGCACTTTCCAGTCGTTACTCAGTCTACCCACCTTCTCATCGAGGCCAACTTACGATGCTGTAACCCGACTCGATTCCGAGATTATGTTTCCGAATGTGTAGCGTGGAGCTGTCTTGGTCGTGCTCGGATTTATCGGCTTTGCATTTCGCCAAATAGGAACGTCGAACCCGATCACGAGCCGACGGAAATAGAGGCGATGGAGCAGCATTGAAGCGCTCGGACCCTCGGTGATCCAAACCGCACAAAAGACGTTTTCGGCAGCAAGCACCGAGTCGGACGCGGCGACCGTGCTCAACAGCCACTCGGAATTCCGAGAGAAAAAGACAGCAGTATTTTCTTTAGTGGTGATGAGTTGGTTGCAAAAATAGCGCCCGGGAGTTTCTGTTCACGAAACTGTTTTGATCAGCCCCAAGACAACCGGAAGGCTAATCTTTCTGGCAGTTCAAGCGTTCCGGAAATTCGACAAGCCTAGAAATCGACCGCGACTTTAAGACAGGCTTTCTCCAAGCGCTTTTTGAGCGACGCGAGTTTGCCGTTCAGTTCGTCCATCTCGCCGGCGCTGAATTCCGCGAAGATGAATTCGTTCAGGCTCTCCTGCTGCGAAGCCAGGCTTGCCAGATGCTTATAGGTCTTGTCCGTCAGCGACATCTTGACGACCCGGGCGTCCTCGCTCGAGGCCTGGCGGCGGATGAAGCCCTTTTTCTCGAGGAGTTTCGATTGGGTCGTGACGAACGACGGATCGACGTGCAGCCTCTTCGAAACCGCGTTGACCGCTGCGCCCTCGCCCTGGTCGAGATCGGCCAGCGCGAGGATCATCCTCCATTGTGGTCCGCTGATGCCAAGCGTCTTGGCCCAGAAGTGGCTAAGCTGCTCCAGGTGCACACTGATCGATGCGATCTCCCAGGGGAACCGTCGAATGCCATACCAGTTATTCTCGGCGGACTCATTCATAGGGACCCTGCTCGGTTTCTGTTCATCCATCGAAAGTTCCTTCATCGTGGACATCGTATCTCTTCAATGGACTTGCGCCGGTGCCAGCATAAGTTTCGCGGCGGCGATCGCGGCGGGTAGCGGAGTGCGGATCGGTGGAATAGGTTCATTCAACGACCAGCCGCCTCCGAGCGCCTTGTAGAGGGCGACGAGGTCGTCGGCCGCCAATTGGCGCGTTGCGACATGGCGTGCTTCGAGATCGAATTGCTGGCGCTCGGCGTCAAGGACGTTCAGAAAATCTGTAAGGCCGCGATCGTATCGCTGCGTGGCGATCTGCGTTGCCTCGCGCGCCGCAACCAGGGCGCGATCAAGGCTTTTGAGGCGTTCGAGTTGCGCCCGGTAGGAAGTGCTAGCGTCGTCCACTTGCCGGACCGCCACCAATATCGTCTGCTTGTAGGCGACAAGAGCCTCGTGCGTTTGCAGGTCGGCGATTTCTATTTGCGCATCGAGCGCCCCGAAATCGAGCAAGGGCAAATAGAGCGACGGGCCAATCGAGCCAATCCATGTGATTGGAGTGGCAGATGACGAATGTACGCCGCCTTGAGCGCCAACCGCCCCGCTGAGGACCACGGTCGGAAACAGATCCGCCGTCGCCACGCCAATGCGAGCATTCGCCGCGGCGAGGCGACGCTCTGCCTCGCGGATATCCGGGCGTCGTCGCAACAGGTCGACGGGCTGGCCGACGGGCACTTTAGTCGGCAGCGCCGGGATAGCACCGGGTTTTGCCAGTTCTTCGGCGAGGTCCTCGGGAAAACGGCCCAGCAGGACCGAAATTACATGGCGGCTTGCATCGATTTGCGCGGCGAGTGGTGCCTGATCGGCTTGCAGCGTCGCCAATTCACGCTGCGCCAGGCTTACGTCGATTGCGTTGGTCAATCCGCGGTTAAGGCGCCCTTGCGCGAGATCCACGTTGCCGCGCGCGGCAGCAATATTTTGACCGAGGACGACCAGCTGGCTCTGCTGCGCGCGCATGTCGAGATAGGACTGCGCGACGTCGGCGGCGACCGTCACGAGCGCCCAGTTGTGTGCGTCCTCAAAGGCCTCAGCATCAGCGGTCTGGGCCTCGATCTCCCGCCGGAACTTGCCTATAAGATCAAGTTCCCAGTTGGCGTCGAGGCCACCCGCTTCGTTAATATTGTTAAGATTTTGGGCGTTCTCCGCCGACCGCAGCGCCTGCGACACCCGGCCCTTGGTTTCGTCCGATCCTGTTCCGACGCCACCGCCGCCAGTCGCCCCGACAACCGGAAGCCCCTGACTGACAGCGATGGTCACCAGCGTTCGCGCTTCCTGGAGCCTGTCCAGAGCAACTGCGAGATCGAGATTGGATTCGCGAGCGCGAGCAACAAGCGAATCCAGCTCCCGGTCATGCAGGGTCCGCCACCATTGGGTAAGGTCGGCGCTTGCAGTCAATTGCACCGCTGTCTCCCTTGCATGCGGGAGATACTGGACTGGCAAGAGCGTGGCAGGCGTTTGATAATCGGGCCCGACGGAGCAGCCAGCTAAAGCGACGATCGCCAGCGGACCCACGCGGATCCAATTTTTCATCCCATAAATCAAGGCAGAGCTGACCAACGTAAGACGGCGCGGCTGAAGGCACATCAGTATTTTCTTTATTGGACCGACGCGCTTTTTGTATCGCCTGCGCTTGTTTTAACTTTCTCGCCGGCAGCAATCTGGCTGCTGAGATTGAGGGCGATTTTGTCGCCGACCGCGAGATCGGAATCAATGCCGACGACGTTGCCATCGTCGCTGGCGATCGTGACGTCTCTGAAGGCTACGGCGCCGGTTTCGTCGACTACGGCGACTTGTGGGCCGCTGGATCGATACAGCAGAGCGGCTGCGGGAACCTGGATCGAAGCGCCCCCCGTAAGTTCGAAATCTGCCTGCACGTACATGCCGGGAACAAGCGAACGGTCGGAATTCGGGATGTCAATTTCTACCCGAATCGTTCGTGATCCCGGATCGATCGCTTTCGCGGTCCGCGCGACTTTACCTTCAATATGCAAATTGGGCTGGCTACTGCTGGTGATCACAGCGGTCGCGCCCGGCCTCATGAGCTGCGCCGCCACGCTCTGCGGGGCATGGACGAAGATGCGCGTCGGATTGTTTTCGGAAAGCTGATAGAGCGACGTCGTATTAGCGGCGCTTCCCGCCGTTACAAGATTCCCAATGTCGATGTGACGCTGAACGATGGTGCCGTCAAAAGGGGCCTTGACCTCCTTGAACTGGGTGAGCGCCGAAAGACGATCTATGTCCGCTTGTTCCAGCATCACTTGCGCGCGCGCTGCATTCAACTCGGCGATTGCTTCAGCGCTGCCAGCCTTCTTGGACTCACGCTCCTGGTCCGACACGACGCCTTTCGGGGATTCGCGCCAACGCTCATCGGTCGTGGCGGCAAAATCGGCACGGGCCTGCTTGACGGCTACCTGTGCGATGCCAGCGTTGAGCTTGGCTTTTGCGGCGAGGAGTTCCGCGTCAAGTTCCGGCGTATCGATTATCGCGAGCGTCTGGCCCGCTTTCACGTTGTCGCCAATATCGACAAACCATTTGGTGACATAGCCGTTCACCCGCGCATAGATCGCGGTCTCGTTCCAGGCGGCGGTCTCTCCGGGAAGCTTAAGTGACTCCTTTCCAAGAGACCGACCGACGGTAAACACATTGACGGCGGGCGCCTCTGCCGCGTCCTTGCTGGTAGCATCTGCCAATCGCGCTTCGGCGGCGTTTTTCCCGCGAGATACGAGGACAAAGCCGACGCCCAACACCATCGCGATTACAGCGATGAGGCGCAAGATCCTTGCCCCTGTCCCACGCGTGACACGCGTCACCTGGGTGAGTTCGTCGGACCCTGAGGCGTTTTCGTTGAGGTCTTTCGTCGAAGGCGTCATTTCAATTCCTGTCTGAACCATAGCTCGGTATCCCGGCGAAGAATTCGATAAACCACGGGCACAAAAATCATGGTCGCCGCCGTGGCGAACAAAAGTCCGCCAATGACCGCGCGCGCCAAGGGCGCATTCTGCTCGCCCCCCTCGCCCACGCCCAAAGCCATCGGGATCATGCCGAGAATCATGGCGGCGGCGGTCATCAATACGGGCCGTAGCCGGGTGTAGCCCGCGACGATCGCGGCGGTCGCCTTGTCGTCGCCCGCTTCCATTCGCTGATTGGCGAAGGTAACGACGAGAATGCTGTTGGCGGCCGTCAGGCCGATACACATCAAGGAACCCATCAAAGCGGGGATGCTCAGGTGCGTTTGGGTCAGAAACAGCATCCACATGACTCCGCCCAATGTGAACGGGACAGCCGCGAGGACAATCAGTGGATCCACCCAGCTTTGAAAATTAATGACGAGAACGAGGTAGACAAGAACCACCGCCATCGCCATGCCAGAGAACAGCCCGTCGAAACTTTCGCGCATGGTTTCGACCTGTCCGCTAAGCGTTATGGTCGCGGGAGAAGTGGAGGCGGAGCGCTCTTCGTCCAATACCTTATCGATCGCGTCCGCGGCGGACGCGAGGTCTCGGCCCTGAACGTCTGCATTGACGTCGAAAACCGGCCGGATGTTGAGCTGTGACGCCACGAGCGGGACGTTCTTGCGTCCGAATTGCGCGACATTCATCAGTATTTGGTTTGACTTGCCACCGCCCGCGCTGATCGGCACAGCGGCCAAATCCTGCGTCGAATTCACACGATAGGTCGGCATCTGGACAACCAGCGGATAGCTCACGCTGTTCTTTGGGTCGATCCAGAAGTTGGGGGAGGTTTGAGCGCTCGAATTTGCGCTTACCAGGACATTCTTGGCGATTTCGTCGTCGTTCACGCCAACCTGCTCGGCCAGTGTGCGATCAACGTCGATGGTCAAGCCGGGAGCGTCAGGAACCTGAAACACATGCGCGTCCACCACACCAGGAATGGCGTTCAAGCTGCCCGCAATCTTCTGCGCGAGCGCGTAGGCCTCGCCGCTCTTTGGTCCGGAAATCCTGACATCAATAGGTGCTGGCTGGCCGAAGTTCAGCACTTGATTGACGATATCTGCGGGTTGGAAGAAGAACTGCAATTCGGGAAAACGCCTCGGCAGATCATGCCGTAAGGCGGCGACATGAGCAGGCGTCGGGCTATGCTTCTCCTTTAAGGAAATCAGAATTTCCCCGTCCATCGGACCGACGGTGGCCGAATCGCTCAACGCGATATTGATACCGCTGTATGGCAGGCCAATATTGTCCAGGATGACGCTGACCTGGTCTCGACCGACAATCTCGTAGATCGCGTTCTCGACTTCGGCGAAATAGCGCTGGGTCTCCTCAAGGCGGCTGCCGGCCGGCGCGCGAACGTGAAGCCTCATCTGGCCGGCGTCCACTTGTGGGAAAAAGTCTCTACCAAGTTGCGGAAAAAGAACCAACGAGCATGCCATCAACAGAAGGAAGAAAACGCTGGTAACGCCCGCCCGCTGGACGCAAAGGGCGACGATGTTACGATAGCCTTCGCGCAAGCCGTTAAAGCCATTCTCGAACCCCTGGTGAATCGCGCCAAACACATTGAACCGCGAGCGTGGTGACGCGGCCTTTGGGGAATGCCCTGCATGACCCTCAAGCGAAGAACGCATGAGAAAGGCGAACAGGACAGGCACCAGCGTGAAAGACAGCGCCAGGCTGGCGATCAGCGACACGCAGACGGACAGCGACAAGGGAGAGAACAGATATTTGGCCGTGCCCTGCAGAAGGAATACCGGCACGAAGACAATGCAAATGCATAGCGTCGAAAGCGCCGTGGGAACCGCAACTTCTCCGGACCCATTAATGATGGCGTGTTGAAGCGACTCGCCGTCTTTGACGTGGCGCTCGATATTCTCAATGACGACCGTACTGTTGTCGACGAGGATACCGACAGCAAGCGCAAAGCCGCCGAGCGTCATCGTGTTCAAGGTCTGGCCACCTATAAAGATCACGAGAATAGCGGTGATGATCGCGATGGGAATTGTCGCAAGAATAATGAGCGTCAATCGCCAATTGCCGAGAAACAGCAAAATCATCAACCCAGTCAATCCGGCCGCTATCAAACCGCCCATCAGCACGCTGTTTAGCGACGCCTTGACGAAAACAGACTGATCGAAAATCGCCTTGATGTTGACCCCACGCGGCATAAGCCTCGCAACATCCGGTAACGCTTGCTTGACGCCGTTGATAACTGCGAGGGTTGAAACTCCGCCTGTTTTACGCACCGTCATCAAGGCGCCCGGCCGACCGTCGACTGTCACCGAATTGGTTTGGATCTGAAAGCCATCATGAACATGGGCGACGTCGCGCACGAATACGGTTTGGCCCGTCACCTGCTTGACCGGAAATTGGTTGATGGCGGCGATCGCGTCCGGACTGTTGTTCATGGCGAGCGCATAGTCTTTGGTGCCGATTTTGACGTCGCCGGAGGGAAGGATGACGTTCTGTTGCTGAATCGCCGTGGCGACATCCGCGGGTGACAATCCGCGCGAAGCAAGGGCGTGCTGATCAAGATCGACCATAATGACGCGGGGCTTGCCACCATAAGGATAGGGAACTTCCGCACCATGGACGACGGCAAGATCGGGGCGAATGATGTTCTGACCAAGATCGTTCAACTTGGAGTTTGGAAGCGAGCTGCTGGAAAGGCTGAGCTGTATGATCGGCACGTCCGTTGCGCCGTAGCGCAACACAAGCGGCGGCGTTATATTCGGCGGCATATATTTAAGGACGACGAGCGCGCTGCTCGCCAGTTGCGAGATGGCGCGCGTCACGTTGGCGCCTTCGTGCAGGTACACTTTCTCGACGCCGACGCCCGCATAACTGGTCGCCTCGATCCGGCTGATGTCATCAACCAGAGAGGCGAGCTGTCTCTCATGCAGAGTCAAAATGCGATCGCGAATATCCCTCGCGCTCATACCGCTGTAGGTCCAGACGACGCTAACGACAGGAATGTCGATTTCCGGAAAAATATCGATGGGCATGCGCAGCGCGGCACCAACGCCCATGAGGCAGATGAGAATCAGAGATGCGACGATTGTGTAGGGACGCTTAAGCGCGAATGCTGCGAACCACATTGAAAACTTTCAGCGTTGACGGTTACAACGCCGGCCGCGTCTGAAGCGCCACGCGAGACTCAGATGCTACGACGATCGCCGTCAACACAGTTGCTGCTTGACGCATAGATCCAGTCATCGCGTATCTCCGTATAGTGCTCGTTGCGTATAACCGCTTCTAAGACTTTGACTCTGCTGACGCTCCTGATATTCCCCAACTCCTTGATATTGAGGTCTCTACAAACCTTCGAGAGAGACGCCTGCGGCGGGCTTACGCAAGAACTATCCTGACGCAGATTCGATGAATTCGTCGGGGCTCTACGCCAAGGCCACTGTTCAGAGTGAGCGCCGGTGTAAGACAGCCAGACATTTTTTTCGGCGCACTCCGTATCCAGCGCCTTGACGTCCTTACAATGCTCGGCCTTCAATCCGGTTTTTGCGCTACGCCAATAACCTCACTTGAGGTAGGCCTGATAAGCGTGCGGATCTTCGGCCACGCCCCGGTTGAGCGGCGCTTGTTCCTGTCGATCCAGAATGCCCCGAAGCTGCTGCGCAATCACGCCTGCTATTTCACTTTGAAGCTTAAGCGTGTCGTGAATATCTCCTTCATAGCTTTGAGCCCAGATGTCCCTCTCTGTGGGCATCTCGGTCAGCCGCGCATTGATCCGAACATGATCGCCCGAAAGCAGCACGCTTCCTCTGACAACAGCGTCAACGTGCAGGTTTCGCGCGATCTCGCCTAGAGGTTGGCGCGGATTTTTGTAACCAATTGACAAAGCCGATGAGATTACCCGCAGCCGTTTGATCTGCGTCAGGTTCGTCACTATTTCGTCAGTCATGCCGTCAGCAAAGTATTGCTGCGACACATCGCTGGAAAGGTTTTGCAGGGGCAGCACCACGATCGAGTGGATTGCGGGTGCAGGCTGCTTCCAGGGGACTAAAATCCAGGAAAGGGAGATAGCAAGCACAGGCACCATGCCAAAGAGCCGCCAAGTAAACGAATGCAGCTTGCGCCGAGGTGGTGTGCCGACGTCACTGAGACTTACAGGACCTAAGTCCTCCTGCACGGTGACATCGGCGGTTACAGTTTCCGTTTGCTCGCCGACTGCAACCGTAACGTCGGCGAGAAACCTGTAGCCACGGCGAGCGACGGTCTCGATGAAGCGGGGATTTTCGGCTGAATCTCCTAATGCTTCACGGATCTTGCTTATTGCTTTGTTGACGCCGTGATCGAAGTCCACCGTTGTTTCGGGCCAAAGTTTAACGTGCAGTTCCTCCCGAGTTATCAGCACTCCTGGCTTTTCCAGCAGCATGGCCAGCAATTGAAATGGTTGCTCTTGCAGTCTGACGCGCCTGCCAAGCTTTGTCAGTTCGCCGGTTCGAAGATCAGCCTCGAAAACTCCAAACTTCAGATTTCGAAGAGGTAGCTCAGTTTGCTGCATGACTGCTCAGTAACGTCTATGGATTTGGCGCGGCGCGAGTAACGATCACGAGCTTCGAACCGCAGGTGGATAGTTCATTCAGCAGAAGTTACTGCAAATCACAATCAAACTATCCGCGAGGTCTACCGAGATCACACGGAGCCCAGAATACGGAGCCCAGAGTGATGAGCTTTCGCTTCATCATATATCGGAGGACGCACATAGATCCTGTTACACGCAGCCGCAGTAAATCGAGGCCGGGCATTTCAAAACTTTCCTCCCAATTTTTAATTTACTACCAGGCGGGGATGCAACAAACGGCAGCGTCGACGCCGCGCGTTTCAGAATGATCCTCCAGTGAGGCCACACGCTTTCAGCTCCAAAGCCGCTTTTGGAACGCCGTTCAGAACGGTATTTACGAGTTCGCGCCGTAATCTCGCACCAGGCAGTCGCCCGGGAGTTCGAGCGACATCAGTTGCGTCATGCCGCACCATTCGCCAAAATCGTGGTAAGCCGGCTACGCGCTCGGGCGAGCCGCGACATTACAGTACCGATCGGCACCTTCGTTCGCGCAGAAATCTCGCGGTAAGACAGCCCGTGGATATCGCGCAATATTACCATCTCCCGGAACGGATCGGGCAAAGCAGCTATAACCGTCTCCATGTCGGATTTGGCGATCACCGTCTTCTCGGAATCCGGGGCGGCCGGCTCAGTCTGCGCGACCTCGATACCTTCGAGATCATCAACCCCGAACACGGCCGTCGGACGGTTCTTGCGTATCCACGTATACGCAGTGTTGCGCATGATCGTCATTACCCATGGGCGCGCGCTATTGTCCGCAACGTCGCCGACAGCACGGAACGCACGCAGGCAGGCTTCCTGCAAAGCGTCGTCGGCATCGGCGTGACTTCCCGTGATCCGGTAAGCTAGCGCGTAGGCATCCGCGAGATGAGGTAACACCAGCTTGGAAAAGCGCGCGTGATTGTCATCCTGTGGGCTGGGTTTGCTCACCATTGTGTTTTTTTGTAGCGCACCGGACGAATGCCCAGCGCGAGCGAAGAAGGAAGACATGCAGCCTCCGAACGATAGACCAGTCCAAACCGTTCGCTCTGATAGCTGGAATGCCTATCGCTTCAATGGACTGCCGCTCCCATTGTTCTGAACAGCAAGTACCCTGAAAAATCGCCTTATCTCAATTATTTATCCATCGGTCATCCTCTGCGAGTCAGCGGTCTTTGCAGAGACCGCACAGAGATTTATGCGCGTCAAAACACTTTGCGTCTTGCGCTGCTGCAACATGTTCGGAGTGCGGCTTCGATTCGGACTGAAAATATCGTGGCGTGTTTGTGGTCGAACTTCGACTCGGTGTCGGGACTATGTTCGACCGGCGAACGTGATGAGCTGCACCGCGTTTACTCCTCTCAACCACGCGCCGTTCTTCCTGACGCAAGCTCCAAACGCGGGCGCAAGGTCCAGTGATTTAGATGAACTTCTCTTAATCCTGAAACGTGCGCCCGCTCGGAGCGAGCGACCGCTGCGCGCGGCTCGCGACAAAACTTCCGTGCACGAATGCATTTCGATCTCTCGTTATCCGATCATCTCGACTTACAATGGCTTGCAAGTGGAGGTATGCCCGGCAGCGCCGCGCGTTTACCTTCACAGGGTTGCGTTCTTCAACCGGGCAAACGCCGCCGGCTTACTTTGGCGGTCTGCCTCGCTTTGCAAAGACCAACCCGTGCGCGTCGGCAACGCACCGAAGTAGACTTGCCAATTTGAGCGCCTCGTTGCGTTCCGGACCAGGAGGCATCAGGCGCGCAAGCTCCAAGGCGTCTACAGCAAGGGTACCCCAATCATACCTGCCAGATGAGCGCCGTGTTTCGTTGCTCATCTCGCCCAGAGCTCCTGCTAGTTCGTTGCTCATCACTCCCAGAGCTCCTGCTAACTCGACTCGTTTAGCATCGTTGACCGTAAGACTCCGATTTGAGGGATGTTTATTCCCGCTCCGATTAGCAGTACGGCGCGCCGTAATACTCTCAACCCGGTCGCAGACCATCAAAGCCACTCACAGGCGCCTCACAGCGGCGTGATTCAAATTCCTGAACTCCTGCACATTATTTTGATTGTCAGGGGGACGAACGCATCGGTCGACATTCAAAATAGTGTCTCAGCCGGGCATGACTGAGACACTTCTTGGAGGTCAAGCCAGCCGAAGGTCGCCGGCGAATTCAAAACTCTTGGATCTATTGGTGCGGGCGCCTCCTTTCCTTCTGATAGAGAGACTCGTTTGTCTTTTCAGATATTCCCAGCCCCGTCACTTTGGTTGCGACTGATCCAGCACTTCCTTGGCCGGCGTACAAATCAATATTGGAACAGAGATGGGCCCAAGGTGCGATTCGTCGGCCGCCGCGACACCCCTCAAAAAAACGGCCTCAGAATCGAGCCAGAGATGCAGCACAGACGCGCATCAGTTTGGGACAAGAGCTCCACGTGCCCGCGAGTGCTCATCCGGCATCGCGAACAGAGTAACAACTCGGTCGCTGAATTGTGATCTCTCGTAAATGGGTAGATTGGGCGCATCCCCCGCGCTGCCGCGTGCGCCATCCACATCGGGGTCCTGATGCGGGAATCTATTTAGCCTCTCAACTTAACAAAACGTAATCCGATCACGGGGAATAAAATAGACAGCTAAAGAGGTCGCACCTAAATGCGTACGTTCAGGTCATTGAGAGATGGTGCTGCCGCCATCCCCTTACGGCAAGACGGCCGGAAATTTTTGCGCAGCTGTCAGGCGGGCGCCGGTATGGATGGGGTAACGGCGATCTTGCCGTGTTCTGCGTCATCACCGGGACCAGCGGACAACCTCGGTCATCGCGTCAAGGAAAAGCCCCGTCCGCTATGAGGGGACGGGGCTTCCTGGATTGCATCCCGGCACTGCGGCAACAGTGCCGGGCACAGTTAATGAGTTCGGCGCGGTGTCTGGATCACCGCGCCGATGCGCTCAGAAGGAGTAGCGTACGCCGAACGTCGGATCGATGTTCGACGCGGTCGACTTGCCATTAGGCGCAATCGCAGCACCGGCCGAGTTGAGGACCGAGGTCTGGAAGGAGCCAGACGCCAGGCCGTTCGTCATCTGCGAGTACTCCACGCCGGCATACACGTCGAGGTGCTTGTTGAAGACGTAGTCGGCCACGAACGACACGGCATCGAGCGTTCCGCTGCACTGGGACGAAATCGTCGTGGAGCATCCGGCGTTAACGCCCGTGCCGAACGCATTCTGGATTTCATGATAGTAAGCCGCGATCAAGGTCAGATGCTCGGTGGCCTGCCACTTGCCGCCGATCCACATCATCTGGAGGACCTTGTCGTTCGGGAAAGCGGTGTTGTTCACCGTGCTGAAGGTGAAGTCGTAGTTGTTGACGAAGCCCACCGGCACGGGATTGGACGGATTGGCGAAGTCGATGTTCTCGTAGCCGCCCAACACCTCGAACTTGTCCCACTTGTACTTCGCGGTAAGCATCCACTCGACGTTGTCGGAGATCGTTGCCGCCAGTCCAGTCGCACCGATATTCAGCGGGCTGGGGCTTAGAGGCGACGCCGACACCATGCCGCGGATCTTGGCGACCGTGCCATCGGCGCTGAAACCCAGATAGTTGAAGCCGATATCGCCCTGGAGGTCGTCGTGCACCCAGGACGTAGTGTCGTCGCCGCTGCCGTAATTGCCGACTTGGTAGATCACGCCGGCATGAACCGGGCCCTGGTTCCAGGTGTATTTGAGCGACTGGTCGAGCCGCCCAACCTCGGTGGAGCCACCGCCTCCCCACGTGCCCGAGAACCCGATCGGCGAGAACGCATAAGACCCTCCCATCGGGTCATAGCCGAGGATCTGATCGAGCGTCAGCGAGTTGTTGCGGCCAATGGTCAGGGTGCCGTAGGTCGGAGACGACAAACCGACATAGGCCTGGCCGTTGAGGGCCTGGCCGTTGCGGCTCGAATCGCCGTTCGCTGAGCGTAAATTCAGCGGAATGCCGTTGTTCTGCACCAATGATCCTTCGCCGTTGGCGAGTTGGCCGGCCATCGGATTGAAGCCGGTTTCAACCTTGAAGATGGCATCCAGGTCGGGAAGTACTTCGACCGCACCCTTCAAGCCGATGGTCGACTGCGACATGGCGTTGGGCGAGGCGGTCCACAGCGACCGGTTGCTGCCCGCGCTCACTAAATACTGCGCACCCGTGGGGAAGGCGCCGTTGAACGGCTGACCATGCGACTGCCAGCCAAAGCCGCCATCGATGATGCCGTAGAGGCAGACGCGCTTCCAGCACAGCGCATCGTCGACCGGCGCGGCGGGACGGGCCTTGACCGGCATCGGCAGGTCGGCCGCTTGCGCGTTCATGAACCGCTGCGTGGTGCCGGCTTCGATGGCCTTCTGGCGCTTTTCGATGGCAGCGAGGCGCTTGGCGAGCGCATCATTTTGCTGCTGGAGTGTCTTGGCCTCGGCCTTGAGGTTCGAAACCTCGTCGGCGTGTGCCGCACCAAACGGCAAAACCAGAAATCCCGCAGCGGCCAGAGCCGCGGGCAGATACTTCTTGCGCATGAGAAAGCCCCTTAAGATGAATGCCGGTCAACCGACAAATGTTCGTGTAATCACGATGCCGTGCAAATCCTGTGATGGTTCTGCAACTACCGCCAAAATTGAACCAGGGATCGCTGCATCTGCTCACGCGCGCGCTTGCGCTAGCAGCGTCCTTGCTGCGCGGTGCTAAGAAATAAATTTCAGCAAGTGTTTTGGGGACGTGTATCGTCGACCATCGCCCAGGCCAAAGAGTCTAAAATTACTTTTATTCTCTTACGCCCCGACTCGAACGTCGCCATGTTTTCGTAGCGTGACCTGTGCTTGCAGCATCACGACAAATGAGGGAGATCGACGGAGAAAGATCATGCGAAAAACGATTTTTAGCTTGCTTGGCTCGACTCTGATTGTCGCGTCGATGGCGAATGCAGCCATGGCGGCCGCGCACATCACCCGGCACCACAAAACGTACGCGATCAAAAGGGTTCCGAATGTCATTTGGCCGAAAGATCAGAATCCCTTTGGCACGGCCAATCCATGGCCGTCGGGAATTCAACCTGACGATTGGCGCCAGAGCGTCAACATCAGTTGGACCTCGCCTCAGAATTCGCGGTCTATTCCAGAATTCTCGAGAGTTTAGTACTGACGGAGGCGGAGATCCGAACCCTCGATGGGGCTTTACAACCTTATAACGAGTTAGAAAATCGCCGCCTTCCATCCCGTTTGTAGATTGCCTGAGTTTGGATGTCGCCAAGGTCGCCGGTATGAGCCCCCGTAGCAACGGCACAAACTGTCGCTGCGGATATCAAGTGTCGTTTTAACGCCCTCCCCCCCCCCAAAAACGGCGAACCAGCCGACGTCCACCAAATTACGGTCCCGGACTGAGGACTCATGTTGCGAAGACTCGCGCGCCATTTCGAAAATTCCCGGTCTCATAAATTTATCTCCACAGCGAGCGGAGCCGATATCACGTCATATGAAGCCGAAGGCGCTGCTTCACGGACCGACCGACCCATCCTGCGCAATTCCAACCACGGCGTCCTTCTCGCCCCCGCGAGGCTTAATAATTTATGAAGATAATTATGAAGCGCGCGCAGCGGTTCGCCCATAATCCGCGGCTCTTTTTTTAGGAAATTATTTTCGTCCACGGGAATATTATTTGTGTCTTCGGGAATATCGCCAGTCAGACCCGAGTCCTTTGATCAGGTGGCCCACGCAGATACGCACCGGGGTCAGCAACCTGGAAGGATTGGAAGATGACCAAATTCAAACTTCTTGCCACAGCCGCGATTTTGTCAACGGCGGCCGCAACGCCTGGAATTGCACAGCAAGCCGTCCAGGAACCGGGCGCACAGGCTTTTTACCAGAGCTTGGGCGTCGGATCCCATGATAACGGGCCGACCAGTGCCATGGCGTCGGCACACGGCAATTCGTATGCGGCGATGCCGGCAAAGCACATCCTGGCGAAGCCGCGCGTTAAGCATCACAAGATGTGACAGGACTGGAATTGGATCGACCGCGTCCACCGCGACCGGAGCTTACAATTTAGCGTATGTGTGCTTTTTTCGGTATGATGGCATTCGCCATTGCACCAATATGCAGGACTGCATTCTACGTAAAAAGCGGCTTAACGGCCGTCTCAGACAGCTGACAAATCCCGCCGATTTTCGGCGGGATTTGTTTGTGTGAAGATGGCTGTGCCCGTGTTGGGGGCGCGGCCATCGTATCGGGTCGCGATGCGCGCAAAACCCAGAATATTTCGTTCAGCACCCGTCGGTCGCAACGTCACCCCTCGTGGCTTGCTCGGCAGCAACGGCTCGATGCCACTCTTTGCGTGTTCGGGAATATTCAGACGTCAATCTGAGTCTTCCAATCAGAGACGGACGTGCGTCCTAACGCAATTTTAGGGGCGCCTCCGCCGGCGCGAGGGAACAGAACGATGACGATCACATACCATCCGGCCGCGCTATTGCACGTGCTGTCACTCGTGACATCAACGACAACTTAGCAGCCCCCCAAAAGAGCGCCACTCGAGGGCACGCATACAGCACCGAAGGCCACGAGAGCGCAACTCCGCCCTGGAGCGCCGCCTGCGTGACGGACCACGGGCCCAGCGAATGCGGCGAGCCCATGTGGATCTATGGCAGCAGTAACGGCAACGCGCACGCGCGAAGCACAAATGGGTTCTGACGCGTAGCCGTCTGTTGCGAGTCAAGCAGGTCAAACCAGGAGTGATAACGTTGAAACAGCACCACCTCACAGCAAGCCGTCTCTTTAACTACGTAATGCCATCGATGCGAGATACATGGGCCAGAATCTTATTCAATCTACAGGCGCCAAATCGCTTCGGCAGGAGGGCGCGACTTTCGTCTCTTGCAGCGCTCTCATTGGGTATCGCTGGTTCTTTGTCCCCTGGCGCTGCTTCCGCTCGCGAGTATCCGTGGTGCATGTCGCGGGAAGGCTCCCTCGATTGCGCCTATACGACACATCAGCAATGTCAGTCGACAGCATCGGGCATCGGCGGATGCGAATTGAATCCGCGTTTGCTCTTCCCGAATAATCCAGGCCGTCCCGAGGCGAAGTCTAACAATCAGCCTGGAGAGCAGTTGAGCAGGACGTACTAACAAATGTGATCCTGAAGCACTTCCGGTTATCGACCCGCGGGCCTCGCTAGTGCGGCCCGCGGCGGCGGAATTGTGAGGGCAAGCTGCTCCTACGTGAACGCGGCATCGTCGACACAGCTACTCGACGGTTCTGCGTTACAGACATCAGTTCGCCTGGCGATCGCGGCGGATTTAACCGTGTTTGCTCGGATGGGCGTGATGAGGTTCCAAACCTCCACGCGGCCGAGGCGGCGGCCATCACTACGGTTGGTGGCATCATCGCCATTGGTGGCGATTTAAGCGCCTTAAGTCGACGAGGCCACGACGCGCAGGTATCGATTGCCGCGCTTCGATACCTTACCCTGGATCCCTCCATGCTGGCCTCCCCTACCACCATCTGAGGGCTACCGGCTGATCCGACCGAGTGTTGCGGAAAGATCGCGCTGCGGGGGCCCGCTCGGTTGACGATCTCTTTATGCTTCAAACGGCGCGCCTTCGGGCGAGGCTGCTGATGGCCGCTTCTGGCACGAATGGGAAGTGTCGCGACGTTCGCTCTAATACCGACTCCGGGAAGTAACACAGACATCCCAAAACCAACTTGAATGACCCGACGTATAGTCCGGCCGACCGTTGGCCTGCGAGAAGAGCGACGATTAAGGATTCCAAATTGGCGGTCTCGACCGACGAGAGCGATCGCCTCAATGGCGCCGGGGCACAGCAGGGATGTCAGCGCCGAAACGGACCATTGTCTCACGCCGGTTTGGACTCCGGGAAAGCTCTGCATACGTTACTTCCCCGCAGGGTCGAGCCGCGCGTGCAGCATGGTGACCTAACAACTTTTAAGCGCTCGCGCAGCAACTTTGCGGATGGTGCCGACGTTGCGCAATGCCCAACGTGCGATCGTGCCGGTTGGACGGCGATTCCATTTGGTACCGATCCATAGTTCGCCGGCACAACCAGCAAGCAGGAAATGCCCCCGAACGCGGACTGGCGAAAATGGCTAGAAACGAGAATAACGGGCTTGGCCCTACGACCAGTAAGAACAATGTGAGCAATCCTAAAACACTATTTAATGGTGCAACTAGACCCGCGACCTAGATCTTCCACCGAGGCGACATCATGCGATCCACGGCGTCGGTTGGACGGTGGACTGCCCATTTTGAAGCACTTGTTGCAGGGAAATTTCGCTCTCAAGAATATGTCATACAAAAAGAGCAATCGTTCCGCGGTCCAGAGGGGCTATTCCAAATGTGGATTGTTCGGGTAGCCCTCAAGCGGCCCTACACGTTTATCGTGTTGGCATTTCTCATTGCGATCTTCGGTTCGTTGTCGGCGCTGCGAACGCCGACCGACATATTTCCCAAAATCAATATTCCTGTCGTCAGCGTCGTCTGGACCTATTCCGGGCTGCTGCCGAAGGACATGTCCGACCGCGTCATCTACTATTACGAACGCCAGCTCACCTCGCAGGTCAACGGCATCCAGCATATCGAGTTGCAGTCGCTGAGCGGCTACGGCGTCGTCAAGATCTTCTTTCAGAAAGGCATCGACATCGGGTCCGCGCTCGCACAAGTGACGGCTGTCTCGCAGACCGTGCTGAAACTTCTGCCGGCCGGCATCACTCCACCCTATGTGCTCAGCTACAACGCGTCGAGCGTCCCGATCCTCAATCTGGCGCTCTCGAGCAAGAAACTTCCCCAGGACAAGCTCTTCGATCTTGGCCAGAATTTCATTCGCCCGCAGCTCGCAACTGTCAACGGCGCTGCCCTGCCTTCGCCCTATGGCGGCAAAATTCTCCAGGCGCAGGTCGACCTGGATCAGCAGGCGATGCAATCGCACAATGTATCTGCCGAAGATGTCGTCAACGCGATCTCCGCGCAGAACCTGGTTCTTCCGGCTGGGACCGAGAAAATCGGTAAGTTCGAGTGGAACGTCAATCTCAATGCAAGTCCCACCCTGCTGGATCACATTAACGACCTCCCGCTGAAGACGGTTGACGGCACTGTCATTCATATCCGCGATGTCGCCTATGCGCATGACGGCGCGCCGCCGCAGACCAATATCGTTCGAGTCAATGGCGCGAGGGCCGTGCTGATGTCGATCCTGAATGCCGGGTCGGCTTCAACGCTGGACATTATCGCCGGCATCAAGGCGCGGCTGCCCAGGATCGAGGCGGGAATGCCGTCCGGGCTCGACCTCCAAATGGTGGGGGATCAGTCGCCCTTCATCAGGGCCGCCGTCTCCGGCGTGGTTCGCGAAGGCGCCATTGCGGCGGCGTTGACCGGACTGATGATCCTGCTGTTTCTCGGAAGCTGGCGCTCTACCATCATCATCATGATATCGATCCCGCTCGCTATTCTGTTTTCGCTCACCGCGCTGTCGTTGCTGGGCGAAACGATCAATGTGATGACGCTCGGGGGGCTCGCGCTTGCGGTTGGAATCCTGGTCGATGACGGCACCGTCACGCTCGAGAACATCGACTGGCATCTGGAGCAGGGCAAGCCGCTTGAACCGGCTATCCTGGATGGCGCCCAGCAGATTGTCGTTCCGGCCTTCGTCACGCTGGTCTGCATGTGCATCGTGTTCGCACCGATGTTCCAGCTTGGCGGCGTGGCCGGGTATCTGTTCAGGCCGCTGGCGGAAGCCGTCATTTTTGCCCTCATCGGGTCTTTCCTGCTGTCCCGAACGCTGGTCCCAACGCTGGCCAAGTACTTGGTACGGGCACCGCATCTGGCTCACGACGCTGGAGGTCCGGCCGCTCCATCGCGAAATCCGCTGAAGCATTTCCAGCTCGGATTCGAGCATCGGTTTGAGCAAATCCGTGACGGGTACCACCGACTTCTCTCGGGCGCTCTCGGGCGTCCGAAGTTGTTTGCCGCGGGATTCCTGGCTTGTACCGTGTCGTCGTTCGTCCTGGTGCCATTTCTCGGGCAGAATTTCTTTCCGTCCGTCGATGCCGGGCAAATCCTGATCCATGTGCGCTCGAAAGTCGGAACGCGTATCGAGGAAACCGCGCGCCTGTGCGACGAGGTCGAGCATAAAATTCGCCAGACGATTCCGCCGGATCAGCTCGCGAGCGTCGTGACCAATATCGGACTGCCCATCAGCGGCATCAACGTCGCCTATAGCAACACCGGCACGATCGGTCCGTCCGACGCGGATATTCTCGTCTCGCTGCACAAGAACCACACGCCGACGCCGGCCTACGTCAAGCGGTTGCGGACCCTGCTGCCGCAGACATTCCCTGGCACAACCTTCTCATTCCTGCCGGCCGACATCGTTGCGCAGATCCTCAATTTCGGCCTGCCAGCGCCGATCGATCTGCAAGTGATCGGGACGAAGCAGGAGGCCAACTACACTTATGCGAGCGATCTCCTCAACCGAATTCGTAAAGTGCCGGGGATCGCCGACCCGCGCATCCAGCAGACCTTCAGCTATCCGCAAATCAACGTCGCGGTCGATCGGACGCTTGCGGACGAGGTTGGCCTGAGCCAGCGCGACGTCGCCGACAGCCTTCTGGTCACGCTGTCCGGCAGCGGTCAGGTCAAACCGAATTTCTGGCTCAACACCAAGAACGGCGTATCCTACCCGATCGTGGCGCAGATGCCGCAGTACCGGATCGACACCATGTCCGATCTCGCCAATGTTCCGCTCACGTCCGGCAAATCCGGAACGCCGCAATATCTCGGCGGGCTGGCCGACTTTTCCGTTGGTCCGAGTGCGGGAGTCGTATCGCATTACGACGCTCAGCCGGTGATCGATATCTATGGCGCCACGCAAGGACGAGATCTTGGCGCGGTCGCCTCCGACATCCGCCGCATTATCAGCGAGACCAAAAAGGAAGTCCCGGCCGGCTCCTATGTGGCGCTGCGCGGGCAAGTCCAGACGATGACGAGTGCCTATGACCAGCTCTATCTCGGCCTGCTCGGCGGGATCGTGCTGATCTATTTGGTGATCGCGGTCAATTTCCAGTCATGGCTCGATCCGCTCATTATCATCTCGGCATTGCCTGGAGCGCTCGCCGGCATTGTCTGGATGCTGTTCATCACCGAGACGACGTTGTCCGTCCCTGCTCTGACGGGGGCCCTGATGTGCATGGGCATTGCGACGGCAAACAGCGTTTTGCTCGTCAGTTTCGCGCGCGAAAAGCTTGAGGAAGGTTTGGACGCGACCGCCGCGGCGCTCGAAGCCGGGTTTACCCGTCTCCGACCAGTGATGATGACCGCCCTCGCGATGGTCATCGGCATGATGCCCATGGCACTCGCGATGGGCGACGGCGGCGAGCAGAACGCTCCGCTCGGGAGAGCCGTGATCGGCGGGCTACTTATTGCAACGTCGGCCACGCTGTTCTTTGTTCCCACGGTGTTCAGCCTTCTGCATCGCCGCCGCAGTCACGCGTCTGAGGGCAGACCGGGTTCTGAACCGTTGGCGGAACCTGCCACCTGAATGGGAGAACCGATGTGTCGGAACATGAAGACCAGGCTCCAGATTCTATCGCGGCGAAGCGGCAACCACGCAAGATGCCACGGTTATTGGGCGTAAGCGCCGTCGCCCTTGTGATTGCGGTGGGGGTTGAGGGAATCTGGCATCGTCACTCGCAAGAGAAGGCGGTCGCTGCATGGACCGCCGCTGCCGCGATTCCCACTGTCGACATCGTCCATCCCACGAAAGATGCGCCGGGACAGCAAGTTGTCCTGCCCGGCGATATCCATGCCTGGTACGAAGCGCCGATTTACGCGAGGGTGAACGGCTATCTGAAAGATTGGTACTTCGACTTCGGCGCTCAGGTGAAGAAAGGTCAAGTGCTGGCCGATATCGAAACGCCGGAGATCGACGCCCAGCTGACAGCCGCCAAGGCCAAGCTTAATGCGGCAAGCGCCGCGGTCAAGGTTCGCGAGGCCGAAGCCCAATTCGCCAAAACGACCTACGCGCGCTGGCGAAACTCGCCGCGCGGCGTCGTATCGATCCAGGAACAGGAGGCCAAAGAGGCGGACTATGAGAGCAGCATTGCACGCCTCAACGCAGCCAAAGCCGATATGGCAATGGCCCAGGCCGATGTTGACCGGCTGGAATCGCTGCAAGGCTTCAAGCAGGTGGTCGCCCCCTTCGACGGCGTCGTCACCGCGCGCGAAACCGACATCGGCGCGCTCATCAATGCCGGCAGCAACGGCACTGCGCGGGAACTGTTCAGCGTCGCGGACATTCACAAGGTGCGCATCTACGTCAAGGTGCCCCAGCGGCTGACCGGCAACATTCACCCGGGCCTGACGGCCGAACTGCGCCTGCCGCAATATCCGGACAAGGTCTTTACGGCCAAGGCCACGACGACCTCACGCTCGGTCAACACGTCGTCGCGAACGCTGCTGCTCGAGCTTCAGGCAGACAACCCGGATGGGCTGCTTCAGCCCGGCACCTATGTCGAGGCTCAGTTGAACCTTCCGAGCGATCCGAACACCGTGCTGATACCGGGAAGCGCGATATTGTTCCGGCAACATGGTCTGGAAGTCGCGGTGGTCGGCGACGACGATAAGGTCACGCTCAAGAAGATCAGTTTGGGCCGGAACCTCGGCGTCCAGGCTGAAGTGACGGACGGTCTCGTGCTGTCCGACCGGGTCGTCGGTAGCCCGCCCAATTCGCTCGGAGCCGGCGACATCGTGCGCATTGCCGGCCGTCCCGCTCCAGACAAGCCGCCGAACGGGTCAGAAAAGGAAGCTGAATCGAACTAGCGTTTGCGACTTACGTCCGCCGCACGCGGTCGTCTATGTACGCGTGGAACGAGGTGACCGTCAGAGTTGGGACTGCGGTCGCTCTGTTGTTCCGCCCGAAACGCAGGCCGCAACCCTGACCAAAACGTGGTAGGATTTCGCGACGTCCAAATGGGGGTTAGGCGACGGGGATATCATGCAGATTGAATCCAGCCTCAGGTAACGTGGAAGGTTGTATTGAACCTTGGTAGTCAAATCGCTTCTGTAAAGGTTGATGCGAACGAGATCAGCCTTCCGCTGTCAGGAAAGCAGTAGGTATGTAGCTCTATTGTGTTTGCGTTTTCGGGGGAACTCGTGATGCGAAAGCACCGTAAGCCAACCAAACCGGATTTGTCTGAACCCTGTGGTGGTGACGGCGGCAGTGCAAACTCACCTCTTCCCAAGCGCGTGCTTAGAGGCTGGATCGCCTGCTGCGGAGCCGCAGGTCTGTCGGCCTGCTCGGTGGGACCCGACTTCACGTTTCACGAAACCTGGCTTCCGAAAAGCTACATCGCCAGTCCGAACCGCGGGACGCCCACCACTAACGAGGTGGTGGAACACGTCGATCTCCAGCAATGGTGGCGTTCCTTCCGGGATCCGCAACTTGTTTCGCTTGTCGGACGCGCTATCGAGGGCAATCCAGATATCGCCATCGCGCTGGCGCGGCTGCAACAGGCACGCGCCCAGGAACTCGTCGCAGTTGGCGCTGCTCTTCCGACGGCCGACCTGGCGGCGGGTGCCGGATATGGAAGCGGCACCGACAATACCCGCGGACGCGTCCCGGACACGCTGCATAGCGCGGGCAACAGCACCGGCTTTACACATGTGGACGAAACCGGCGGCTTGGTCACGGCGTGGGAGCTTGATATTTTTGGGAAGTTGCGTCGCGAGATCGAGGCCTCGCATCTGGATGCATTGGCTGCGGCGAAGGCCCGCGACGCTGTTCTCGTATCGGTGATCGCCAATGTTGCCCGCGCGTACGTCGAATTCCGTGGTTTTCAGGCACAGATCGCGGTTGTCCGCCGGAGCATCGAATCCGCCAGGCAGCGCCTTCAGTTCGTGCAGAAACGTTTTGACCAGGGACTCACAAACGAACTCGATGTAACGCTGGCGCGACGCCAACTCGCCGCATTCGAGGCCGGCCTCGCACGGATCACGGGCCAGCTTCAGTCGAGCGAGTACCTCATCGCTGTCTTGCTCGGACAGTATCCGGAGACGTTGGCGAAAGAACTGAGAACCGAGGGACCCGCTCCGCGTTTTCCGGCCAGGGTTCCGATCGGTCTGCCGGTCAGTCTGTTGCAGCGACGCGCGGACATCCAGAACGCGGAATTCGAACTGGGGGCCGCGACAGCACGCACGGGCTCGGCAATCGCCGATCTTTTTCCGAGCGTGGCTCTGACAAGTGCCGTAGGCGGCCAAGGCGGCGTACATGCAGCGCCCGGAACATCACTAACACCAATTACGTTCATCGGCGGGATTGGTCCGGCGCTCTACTGGCCTGTCCTCGATTTCGGGACTCTTGATGCGCATATCGAAGTGGCTGACTATCGAACTCGCGAAGCATTGCTTCGATACAAGGCAAATGTGCTAGGTGCGGTGCAGGAAGTAGACCAGGCGATTTCGGGTTACAACACCGAACGGAGTCGTTTGAACAACCTTGCCAGCGCCCGTAGTGCCGCCATTGACGCAGTCAAGCTTGCGTCTGAACGCTATGAGAGAGGACTGACGGACTTTCTCAACGTCCTGGATGCCGAGCGACAGCAGTTTGAACTCGAAGCCCAATACGTCGTCTCCGAGCGGATGGCAGGCGTCCAATTGGTGGCCCTCTACAAGGCACTTGGGGGCGGATGGGAACGCTACCAGGCGGTCCCATTTATCAGGCGTCCAGAACCGGCGATCGCCGCCATGGCACGGGAATCCCAAGGATTGCATCCGATCTCGACAGTTCCGGGTTTCTGGCAGATCCAACCCTGATGCGCTGATCGACGCTTTTTTGAACTCGAATCCGGTGAAGCCGGCGCGTTCGCTTCGTAAAGAAATTCGTCGTCGCCGTAAGCAGACCCACGCGGCAGACTTCGGCGACCGCCAACTGTATAAGATCAACTCTCGCGCTGATGCAGCGGCTTCTCGCGAAATCCCTGCGCAAAGTAACAGGGAAACATTTTCCGAAAACAGGGAGTTCTTTTAGGGTATCAGGGAATTTCACTTCCGATGCGCGTGACGTTAACGCCCCCTCCCCGAAACTCCATTCGGTTAAAATTTTCGCAGCTCCAACCAATGAACGCTGCGGCCACAAACCGTGAGTGGTGAACCGGAGCGCAGCGATAACACGAGCCTTTTTTTTCCCAATGGGCTTGGCATTGACAGCCAACTATCGCAGACAGTTTCCCTCGTTGCCTGGCAACGCGAGTCGCAGCTTTTGGAGCAAGGCCTGCATTCCCGTGGTTTCTAGGCCTTGAGAACGAACGGATCCTGGACGTCTCGGCTGAGTTCGCACCAGACGCTCTTGGTCTGCAGGAAGCTCTGGATCGCTTCTGCGCCGTTCAGCCGCCCTATGCCGCTATTCTTAAATCCGCCGAACGGGGAATTGAACGCCATCGCGCGGTAGGTATTGATCCAGACGGTGCCAGCCTGCAGACTGCGCGCCATGAGATGTGCGCGGCGCAGATCGGCAGTCCAAAGGCCGGCGGCCAGACCGAACCGCGTGCCGTTTGCCAATGCAAGGACCTCCTCTTCGGTTTCAAAGGGCGTGACGCAGAGCACTGGCCCGAAGACTTCGTTCTGCATGATAAAGGCGTCGGGCTTGGCATTGCCGAGGATCGTCGGCGCATAGAAGAGGCCGTTATCCAGCCCCTCGAACTCGGCGTCTCTGCCCGCCGACCAGGACTTTGGCGCCATCCTCGACCGCGCGCGCGACCATACTTTCGTCTTTGGCCAGTTGCGCAGCGGTCGCCACGGGTCCCATTTGAGTGTCTGCCTTCAGGGGATCGCCAAGTTTGATCTTGTTGGCCCGTTCGATGAGCCGACCAACGAGGCGGTCATAGATCCCCTTTTGGAAGTAGGCGCGAGAACCCGCGATGCATGTTTGCCCCGCCGCCGCGAAAATTCCAGCGAGCACGCCAGCTTCGACCTGGTCAAGGTCAGCGTCATCGAACACGATGTTGGCGCTCTTGCCGCCGAGTTCGAGCATGCAGCTGACCAGCCGCTGTCCGGCGCGAGCGGCAATCGCTCGCCCGGCGCCATCGCTGCCGGTGAATGACACCTTGGCGACCGCCGGGTGGTCGACCAGCGCTTCGCCCGCCGCACGTCCGCCGGTTACAACATTGATTACGCCCGCCGGAATACCGGCTTGCTCGGCAAGCCTTGCGAGTTCGATAGCAGACGCCGAGGTCACCTCGGAGGGCTTGATGACCACCGTGTTGCCCGCCGCAAGCGCCGGCGCAACGGTCATGATGGTTAGGAACGTCGGCGAATTCCAGGGAATGATGGCGGCGACGACGCCGAACGGCTCGTTAACGGTGTAGTTGAGGACGCTCGTGCGGTCGAGCGGAACCACCCGCCCCTCGATCTTGTCGGCTAGGAGCCTGTCCGAATAGTCGCTGTTCAATTTTGAGCGAGTTTGATTCAAGCTTGAGCTATGAGCAAGTATTTTCGTCCTTGGAATATCGATCAGACACTGCTGCTGCCGCCGAATGTGCAGGACTTCGTGCCGAAAGGCCATGTCTCGCGGTTTATCGTTGAGCTGGTGCGGGAGAGCCTTGATCTGCGGGAGATCACGGGCAGCTATGTAAGTGGTCTTGGGCAGCCGCCGTTTGACCCGCGGATGATGGTGGCGCTTCTGCTGCACGGCTATGCGAGTGGACTGTATTCGTCGCGGCGGATCGCGAAGGCCTGCCGCGAACGGAACGATTTTGTGATGATTGTGGCGCTCGATCCGCCGGATTTTCGCACGATCAGCGACTTCCGCAAGCGGCATTTGAAGGCGCTCGGCGCGCTGTTCCTGCAGGTTCTGAAGTTGTGCGAGACGGCAGGGCTGGTCAAACTCGGCCATGTCGCGCTTGATGGCACGAAGATCCAAGCGAGCGCGTCGAAACATAAAGCGATGAGTTATGAGCGCATGAAGAAACGCGAGGCGGAATTGAAAGCCGAGGTCGCTCGCATGCTGGCGGCCGCCGAGGCGGCGGATTCCGAAGAGGACGAGACTTTCGGCCGAGACAAGCGCGGCGACGAGATGCCGGATTGGGCCGGCGACAAGCAGAAACGGCTGGCGAAAATCCAGCAGGCGATGGCGGCGCTGGAGGCCGACGCCAGGCTGGCGGCGGCGGAAGAGCGTCGCATCGAGGCCGAAAAGGAACAGCAGCGCCGAGCTGAAGGCCGCAAGAAGCCGGGCAAACCGGCGGCGCCGCCATCGGACCAACCTGATCCCAAGTCGCAACGCAACTTCACCGATCCGGAAAGCCGCATCATGAAGTCGAAGGATGGCTTCGTTCAGGCCTACAATGCACAGGCCGCCGTCGACGCAGGCGCCCAGATCATTGTCGCGCACGACCTGACGCAGTGCGGCAACGATCAGGGCCAGTTGGTGCCCCTGATCGAGGCCATCGAAAACAATCTCGGCCGCAAGCCGGATCAGGCCTCGGCGGACTCCGGCTACTGCAGCGAATCCAATCTCGAAGCGCTCGAGGCACACGGCGTTGACGGCTATGTCGCGCCCGGACGCGCCAAGCACCCGACAGCAGCGAACGGAAAACTCGGCGGACCGCTGACCCAACGGATGCGGAAGAAGATCGACGACGGCGGCTTCGAAACACCCTACCGATTGAGAAAGCAAGTGGTGGAACCGGTGTTCGGACAGATCAAACAGGCTCGCGGCTTCCGCCAGTTCCTGTTGCGGGGCGTAGAGAAAGTGCGCGCCGAATGGGCCATGATCTGCACCACCCACAACCTCCTGAAGCTGTTCACCCTCCCAAACGCAGCCTCAGCCCGCTAACCTCAACTGCCCGAACGCCTATCTGGACGGGCTCCTAGACCGCCGAAATAGTACAGCCAATCCTGCACGAGGCGCGCCTGGATACGCATTTCCGCGATCAGTTTGCCGTTCTGCTCGGTCTCGATCGTTGCGATCTTTTCCGCGTTCTCGGCGATCAGATCGCCCCAACGCATCAGCAGTCGGCCCCGACGCGTTGGCGACAGCTTTCGCCAGGGGCCATCAAATGCCCCGCGTGCGGCTTGCACTGCAGCATCGACATCGGCGGGGCTCGATTCGACAAAGCGGCCAAAGGCGGCACCGGTAGTCGGGTTTATGGATTCGAATGTCTCGCCCTGCCGACCATCCTGGTCCTGTCCGTTGACGTGGTTGGCGAAGCGACGCGCAGGTTTTGCGTTTATATTCATTGACCAGTCTCCTTGAGGACAGCCTAGCTTACTACGAAGCCGCCTTTTTTGTACGCACAATACGATTGTTGCGCGACTTTGGCGATGGCGTTCTGGGCCGTCCAGTACCCTGGCGGCGTCCTTCAAACGGGCTTGCAACCATGACATTTGCGGTTCCAACCGGCATCGCTGATGTCGCTCGAAACGCCAGAGCGGCCGGTGATTGCGTTCACCGGCGACGACGGCCTCATGATGGGCGCGGGCGAACAGCCGCTCATCATGCCGCCCGGCATTGCATCATCGTGACAGAATGACAACGTTAGCAGTTTCGCCGACGATAATGTGCTTTTTGATATCTGCGATAAGGCTGTAGCTACTCTTAAGGGCTATGTTACCTCGGAGCCGCTCGCGGTCGAAAAATCCGGCGGAGTCAAACCTGACATCATCCTGCTGTCGTGGTTCATCGACAGACCAAGGCCGGTACCTTCGTTTGCTGGCTTGATCGTGAGTAGTTCGCTTTGTTCGCGGCCTGACCACCGGCAACTGGTCGAGGCTTCAATTTAGATTGAATAGGTTTCTTACTAGCCGCCCAGAGATGATATCCGCAAAGGATAATCTGGTAGACTGGACTGTTATCCCTGAGTTGCCACTCACCACGGCAGGAGCGTTCGCTAATGCTGGCTGGTAGCGCGCTATTTTAGGTGCTTGCCGTTTAACGACCTTCCGCTTTTTTTGTTCAAGGTTGACTACCGTCGCCGGCGAGATCGCTGAAGCGTACGATTCCAGATGTGGCGATGGCTGGTCTGGCTCTGCGTCCCCAAACAGCGTTGGTGGCGGCACAATCGTCGGTTGGCTAGTGTCAATGACAATCCGTTCGGGTGGCTGTTGAACTGAAGCTATCCGAATAACCGGCCTTTCAATTCCTTCATGCGCCGGCTCTGGCAAGGATTCGGGAAGGAACCAATTTGCGACGAACAGTAGCGCAAGAAGCGATGTGCCAACCCAGGTTATGTAGCGTACGATAGGCATAAAAAAGCTCTCGCCGTTGTGACAAGAGCAAACGCCGCAATTCCTGACAGTTGGTTATAGAACGTGGTTACTGCCAAAATTCTTACCGGGGATCTCCGATAAGTCCGGCGAGGTGATCTGCTAACAGAGTTTGCCTGGTTATAGCCCTGAAGATCGTCGATACGTTTTGCGCGCGACGACGTGGGAGAGCACATCGTTTTGTACAAAAACAGCCGCCGACCTTCGTATCAGCGCTAGAGAGCGTCGCAACGGTCGAGACGGCCAAACTTCGCGAGATTTTGGTACGGTTCGATTTTCGACTTTTTCAACGCTATCCGCCAGAAGCGGACCTTTCTCACTTGTGGCTTTTGACCCAGACCAAACGTCGGGCGAGTGCCATCGTGCCGCCAACCCTCGGTGTTAGCGTGCTGGCCTTCCGTTTGAGGATGGTGAGGTCGAGACCACAAAGTCAAACTCGTCACGATTAAATGGCTCATTGATAAGTTTGAAGTGCCACCACTCCTTGGCATAGGAACGAAAGCCTGCTCGTTCCATGTAGGATTTCAGTGTTTGACGGTTATGTAGCGCTATCCCACCTGCAAGAGCGTTTGATGTATTTGCAAGCACGTCCAAACAGTCGTAGCCCGTGCCAAAATCGATCGTTCCATCTTCAACTCTCTCTCCTTTTGGAGACGTGCATGCCCTAAGGGGCTGCAAGGGATTCGGCGACGGCGCGGATAAAGAAGCAGCCGGGACTATTCCCAGGTCCACCGTGCTCCCCCGCGAGTGAGCCGATCGTTTTGCGAGGTACCCAAGAGCGAACAGCTTTTCCTTATCGGTGCGTGGATAGAATTCGGCCTTCATTTCGGACTGAGTTGGGTCTTTGCTCCACTGAAAGAAATCCTCGACAGCCCGCTTCGGCCGATAGCAATCCCAGACGATGAGCGAGAGGCTTTTCTCGGTCAACATTCTCTGCACGATTTCAAGGGCATTTGCGGCTGATACGCTGAGGATACACTCGGCGGCGAGGTAACCCCTTATTGGTCGGCCTACAAAGTTATGAGATCCCGCATAGCGAATATCTTGAACGATCGTAGGATCTATGCCGCGTAAATAAACGAAACCCTTGGGCAACACAGAGCCCGCCAAAGCCGGAGCTGGCAGCGTCATGATTATCAAGACAAGGCCAGCCCGGCTGAGCCTGCTAAATGGATTCACCCGCCGCCTTCGCGCCACAGGCCTCCTCTGAATAAAAGTCGCCGGCATCAATGCTAAATCCGGAACCGCGCCATCAGGGCGGACCGAGGAAAACCGGTTGGGAATCGCAGAATTCCTTCACAGCTGTCGCGACAGCGTTGCTGATGATGTCCCGGCGTTCAGGCGAGTCCATCTTCAGCTCTTCGTGCCGGTTGATGATCGAGCCCGCCTCCAGCAGGACGGCAGGCATCCGGGTCGATCTCAGCACCTTGAGCTGATCGTAGCTATAGACGCCGGTCTCCTTGTTCAGCAACGGGTGCTGGTACCGACCCAGGATGGCCTGGGTATATTGCTGGGCATATTGCAGGCCCTGGGCCTTCATTTCCTTGCCGACCAGTTCGGCGAACGCAAGGCTCGTCTTGAAGTCCGGATTGTTGCGGGAGACGAAGACGGAATAGCCGCTGAAGCGGTCGCTGAAATGACTTTTCTTGCCCTCGAATTCCCAATTCTCAAGCAACGAGTTGGGCACGGAGTTGTGATGGATCGACAGAAAGAGATCCGCGTCCAGTTCGTTGGCCGCGACGACGCGCTTGACGAGGCTGGGCCTGGCCTTGCCCTTGGTCACAAGCAGCTTGGTCTCAGGAAAGCCACCGGCCTTCAATTTCTCCTCGATACGCTGCGCAAGACGCAGATTGAAGAGGAACTCGGCGACGTTGCGGGCGCTAGTCGCGCCTTCTGAGTCGGCGGTATGTCCCACATCCAGAACGACCCGGAATTTCGAGGGATCGCATTTCGGTGCGAGCGATTTCGAAGCCGAGGGCTTCAAGACGGCCGGCCCCAGGGCGGCAAGCTTTGCGGTGTGGGGTTTTGGCGAAGCGGCGCGCTTTGCCAAGGTAGCCGGCTTTCGCGAGGTGATGTGGGTTGGCGATTTGCCGTGCGTTGGTGAGTTTAAGATATCCGACAGCCAGCCAGCATCGCTGACCTCGATCGGCAGAAACACCGAAGCGGCCATCGCGGCGATGATGGTGCGGCGGCGGGGCCAAACGGCAAAGCCTGCCGCAAATCCTGCCTTGGCGAATTTTCTCCCTGACGACAGCAATCCTGCTTTCCCCCAGAGTGATTTTCCGTTCGCGCCTCACGAAGGCGAAGGCATGGCGGTATAAGACGACATTACCAGCTATTCTGAACCATGAGCTACCGGAAATATATCACGAGTTAGACTTGGACGGAGTAATCAAAAAACTCTTCCGTAGCATGAGGTTATCTGCTGATTTCAACCCTTTTGCCCCGCCTTGATCTCGTCGAACTTGGAAAGCGCTCGTTCAAATTTGGAATTGAAGAGCCACATCGCATCAAGAATTTCGCGGAAGGTTGCAGATGTTTTTGCCCTGTCAGCCTGTCCAAAGGCGAAGATGCTGTTGTTTCGCAGGTATCCCATGATCCTCGGCTCGGAAATTCGATAGCTGACGAGGTTGCCCGACTTGAGTGCGGACTTGGTCGGATTGGGAACGATCTGGATGAGCTCAAACAGCTTCATTTGATCAATCGGGTCTGGCAGTATTTTCACGATCCCTGCTACTTGCGGGAAAAGATCTGCGTGCTCGTTCATGAGGGCGTCTCGCACGGCGGTCCAGTGGTTGAACCGATGATCCAGATTGCCAGCCCGCGCCTCTTCCTTGTCGTCGCGCAGGCTCAATGCTGGATCAATGGCTGCTATCGAGGCCTTTATCGCGGCCCACTTTGTTCGGCCGTTGTGATCTTCGGATGGGCCAGTTTGAAAACTTCCCTTGTATTTATTCGAGCGTCCATTCCCCACGTTCTGATTGCCATTCGTCTCGGCAAAGAACAGCCCCAAGCTGATACGGCCTGCTGCTTCGGCGTTCGCCGGATCAAGTCCCTTGGCTCGCGCAATGACAGTTGCCAGATCGACAACGTCGTTGAATGGTGTATCTGATTTCTGCGCATTGGCGGGTGGCCCCTCCAGGATATCGAAAAGAGCCCTGTACTCGTCGATCAGCGGCTCCTTGTCGGCGTCAAAGTACGCCGGAGGAATTCCGAATTTATTGGGCCGCCCAATCTTGGAGGGAAGGGCATCGGTGAGGTCTTTGTATGCGCTCATCATGCTGATGCGTGCAAGATAGAGTGCCTGTCCCGGCAAGTTCGGCAGCGGTCGCGTCGAATTGATCTGCGCACGCCGCTGGCCCAGGATCGACTCAAAATCGCGTACCGCTTTGCTGTACGCATTGAGTGCATCCGATTGCTCTTTCGTGGTGGCGCCCGCTTGCCCCATTGCGGGGGACGTGAAGCTGAGATTGCCGATGGCGGGTGAGACGAGCGACGCGACCGTGTTGATCATCGCATCGATGGCGATGGAAACCGGCGGCGTGAGGAACAGTCCGAGAGCAAGAGTTGCCATGGGCGCCGCGGCATAACTTTTTATCCCCATGGCAGTCTCCCAATGCCTAAGTTTCACCGGATAGGACTCATTGGATCGTAAACAACGAACGCGTTGCTTGGCGAAACGAAAGCCCCAAATTCGATGCAATGTCCAGAGTCTGGCACTTTTCGGCCACCGCTGCTTCGCCAAATGTCCGCTTTGCGTCAGAAGCCGCCGTTCGGACCATGCGGCGAAAAGAGCCGAGGTCTTGCGGCAAGCGCCGAGGATGTGAATTTTGTGGCCAAGCTTAGCTGGCAATCCCGGCATGATTCGAATATGCGGCCTCCGGATTAGGGAGGCCGTTTGAGGTCAATGATGTCAATAGGTTAAGTCCGTCGTGCTGCAAATGTGTTGCATGGGGAGGTCTCCGCGAACCCTCCGCGGCCGAATTTTCCCAGACAACGACGGTCCGCTTCGAGCCAGGTCGCGCTAAGCCGCATTTGCTGTCCTAGCGGAGCCTGGCCATGTCTTCCTTTTTCGCGTCCGCAATGATCCCGGCGCGATCGTAGGTGTTGATCTGATCGATGAACTGATTGGTCAAGACCTTGTCAAGCGCCGGCGTATCCGGCATCGCGCCCTGGTCCTTGAGAAACTGCAACAGATTTTGCCAGTCGCCCTCGACGAAGAGACCATGTTTGGGGCCGATCTTATCGCTGTTCCAGATCGCGAGGCGGCCCTGATTGACGACAATGCCCTCTGCGATCGCCTGGGCCGGATCCGGATTTTTGGAACGTGATTCCGGATACGACTTCCAGGTCATCAGAACGGCCGCCTCGGGATTGGCCATGCTGAAATCATAGCCCTTCGCAACTGCACGCGCGATCCCGACCAGCATCGCGGGATTTTTTTCGATCGTATCCGTCCGGGCCAGCAGGCCGACATCCGGCAAGGTCCGCAGCCGCTCCGGCGCCGGCACCTCCCGCAATTTCAGGCCTGAAAAGGCCAGCTTCGCCAGTGCGGCGTCCCAGAAGATCACGCCGTCGACCAGTTTCTGGCGAACCGAGGTGACCGCCTGGGCGCCGAGACCGATCGGCAGGAACGAAATGTCTTTCGCCGGATCGAGGCCAGCCTCCTTCACAAAGGCCTTCGCGAAGGTGGTGCCCGCGCTGCCCATGGACTGCACGCCGAGTTTCTTGTCCTTCAGATCGGCTAGTGACTTGATCGGACTGTCCGGCAGCACGGCGACGGACCAGATGTTGGCGTAGTACAGATCGTAATAATAGCGGATCTTGAGTTGGCCCGACTGGATGCCGATGATCGCTTCGCCGGGAGATGCCGCGCCGACCTCGGCATTGCCCGCGGAAACCTGCAGCGCGGCCTCGTTCGAGCCGCCAACTGCCAGCAGGCTAACGTCATAGCCCTCGGCTTCGAAATATCCCTTTTCCTTGGCCACGACGAAGGGCGAGAACGCCTCGTCGATGGCGCGGACCGGAATTAGAATTCGCACTTTCTCCAGCGCCAGAGCCGCGTGCGATCCGCCCAGCATGAGCGTCGCGACCTGTGCCGCCAAGGCGAGCTTTCGTCCAATCCCGGTGCGCCGCATTCGAATTCCTGTTCTTTGAAAGGGTTAAGCCATCACCGGCGCTTCATTGCGCCGAATCCAGAAAATATAGCGGCGCGCCGCATATCGCATTGCGCCATGCATTAGCAGGCCGATCGCCGACAGCACGATGAGGACCGCGAACACGCCCGGCACGTCGAGGCTGAAATTGAGTGCGACGATCAGATAACCGAGCCCCACCTGGGCCCCGACGAATTCGCCGACGATCGCACCGATGACGGCCAGCACCGCCGCGATTTCCAGGCCCGCGAAGATAAGCACCATCGCCGACGGCACGCGCAACCTGACCAGCGTCTGCCACTTGGTGGCGCCGAATGCCTTCATCATATCGAGCTGATCGCGATCGGTGGAATGAAAGCCGGCGACGACACTGACGAGGATCGGAAAGAAGCAGACCAGCGCCGTGATGACGATCTTCGACGTCAATCCGTAGCCGAACCAGATGATGAACAGCGGCGCGATCGCGACCTTCGGAAGCGTCTGCAGTGCGACGAGATAAGGATAGACCAGGCGCTCGACTACCGGGATCAGCGACACCATGGCACCGATCACCAATCCGGCAATTACGCCGAACGCAAATCCCGAAACGATCTCCACCCCCGTCGCCCACAGATGCGGCCAGATATTTCCGGACACGACGAGCATATAGAGTCGCGCGGCGATGGCCGACGGCGCCGGCAGGATCAGCGACGATATGCCGAACGCCCTGCAGGCCCCCTCCCAGATCGCGATGATCACGATCGCCAGCAGCGCCGATTGCAGCCGATGCGAGTCCAGCATTTTAATCATTCCGTTCATAGCGACGACACCATCGGAGCTGCAGCGCCGAAGATCGTACGAATGCGATCGCACAATTCACCGAAGCGAGGCATGGCCATCGTTTTCAGGCTGCGCGGGCGTTCGATATCGATCTCCACCACTTCCGAAATCCGGCCGGGTCGCGGCGACATGACGATCACGCGATCACCGAGCAGCACGGCTTCCGGGATGCTGTGCGTGATGAAGACCACCGTCTTGCGCTCTTCCGACCAGACGCGCATCAGCTCCATATTCATGGACTCGCGCGTCATCGCATCGAGCGCGCCGAACGGCTCGTCCATCAGCAGGACCTTGGGGTCGCGCATCAGGGCACGGCAGATCGACACTCGCTGCTGCATCCCGCCCGACAATTCGAACGGATATTTCCGCACGAAGTCCTTCAGCCCCATGAAGTCGAGCAGACGTACGGCGCGCGCTCTCGTTGCCGCCGATGCGTCGCCCTTCAACTGCGCCGGCAGCATGACGTTGTTGAGGACGGTATTCCATGGCAGCAGCACCGCCTGCTGGAACACGACGCCTGCGTCCGGCCGCGGCTTGGTCACGATCTCTCCGCCGCAATGAACCGTGCCCGAAGACGCGCTCTCGAGACCGGCCAGGATGCGCAGCAGCGTCGTCTTGCCGCAGCCGCTCGGACCGACGACGGAAATGAACTCGTTGTCGCGGATGTCCAGGTTGACATCCGAAAGAGCCGTGACGACCTCGCCGGACCGCGACGAAAACCGCTTCCCCAGACCGGCGATCCGGATCAGCGCCGGTGACGGTCGATCCGACACGGGATGGCGCCCGCCCTCGCCGCTTGCTTCCAACCGAACCCGCAGCTGCGTCATGATCCCGATCTTTGCCGATATGATGGAGCATTTGATCCAGACCAAGTATTCCACAGTTGACCGTTCAGTCAACTGAAGATCGGATCAGGCTAAAGTAGCAACGGCGTTGTGGCTTAGGCGGTTCAGCATCACGTCAGCCGTCACAAGATGCGCCGTGGTGCCGAATTGGGCGAACTGAGCCGCGGTAATCTCAGCGCCGTCCGGTCCGGTCAGGCATTCCAGCACGTTGGCGGGGATTGCACGCACGACCGCAGTCGGAACATCGCGCTAGGAATTCGCCACGATAGCAGTTTTTATCGCAAAGCCACGGCTGCCCCCGCGGATCGTCAGCTGTTGATCATCTCGCGCGGCGACCTGGTCCGCTCGCGGACCCGCGGCTCGGACAGGCAATACAGCAGCACCAGATTGCTGACGTGGTCGAGCCACAGTTTTTGCGCCTCGTCGGACCCGAGGTCGCGATCGAGCGCGATTTCCAGCGTGTATTGGTTTGACAGGTAGTGGTAGCAAAGCGACGACAGCGTCAGGTAAACGATCCTCGGATCGAGCTGCGGTCTGAAGATCCCGTCCTTCGCCCCTCGATCGAGGATGAACCGGATGGTTTCCACCAACGGATTGTAGAGGTCCCGCATCCGGCCGGACTTGCGGATATATTTGCCGCGATGCTTGTTTTCCTCGTTCATCAGCCGGATCGCGCTCGGATTGTCCTTGAACGCGAAGAACGTGTGGTGAACCAGTTGCTCCATGGCGACGACCGGATCGCTGGCGCGGACAGAAAGGTCCTTCTGGCGATCGCGCAGCTCCTGATACATCCGCTCGAGGGCGGCCACGAACAGCCCTTCTTTGGATTTGAAATAGTAGTACAGCATGTTCTTGCTCAAGCGGCAGCGCTCGGCGATGCGATCCACGCGCGCGCCCTCAAAACCGATCCGCGCGAACTCCTCGGTCGCCTGCTTCAGTATCTTTTCCCGGACCCGGACCGGATCACTACTACGAGGTGCCACGCTGATTATCTCCGTGCCGGCACGCAACGATGGAGGCGCGCGCGGATTTCGC
This sequence comes from uncultured Alphaproteobacteria bacterium, assembly GCA_963761895.1. Lineage (GTDB taxonomy): Bacteria > Pseudomonadota > Alphaproteobacteria > Rhizobiales > Xanthobacteraceae > Bradyrhizobium. The sequence continues at coordinate 668,170 of CAVXIL010000003.1, read as the reverse complement.
GATGCCCGATCGCCGCGGCCGACCGACGATCGAGGGCCGCTGCGAAGGTCGCTCAGGCGACCGCCTGGATGGCCCCTCCATCCTCCGCCAGTTGCCAGATCCGGGCGGGCGACAGCGGCAACTCCATCGGCTGCACGTTCAAATGCGATAGCGCATCCGCGATCGCGTTGGCCATGATGCCGCCAACCGGGATCAGACCGCCCTCGCCCGCGCCCTTCACGCCCAGCGGATTGTTGGGGCACGGCTTGAGCTCAAGCGTGATCGACCGGATGTTGGGGAAATCCGACGCCGTCGGCATCAGGTAATCCGCGAATGAGCCGGTCAGCAGCTGGCCTTGGTCGTCATAGACGAGGTGCTCAAGAAACGCCCCGCCCAGACCCTGGACGATCGAGCCGATCGCCTGGCCGTGCAAGGTCGACGGATTGATGATTCGTCCGACATCCTCGACCGACAGATAATCGATCACCTTGACGTGGCCGGTGCCGGGATCGACGGCGACATGCGCCGCCTGCGTGCCATAGGCCCAAGTATATTTCTTGTTGAAGAAGGTCGCTTCCACTTCGAGCGGAACATCGGACAATCCCGCCAGATCCAGCGTCTTGCCGTCATGGGCGACCTGCTCTCCGTCGATCGTCACGCCGCCGGCCGAACAGCCGAAACGCAGCGCCGCGGCCTCGCGAATGCTGCCCTTCAGCTTCTCCGCCGCGAGCAGTATCGCCGAGCCGCCCATGACCGTCGAGCGCGAGTGATAGGCGCCATATCCGTTTTTCACGTCGCTGGTCGAACCATGCTTGATGGTGATTTTCTCGTAAGGAAGCTCGGTCGCGTCGGCAGCGATCTGGGCCATGATGGTTTCCAGGCCCTGCCCCACCGAGGACGATCCGAGATAGACGGTAAGCGAACCATTGGTCTCCAGCACCAGCCGCGCATCCTCGCTCGGTCCAGCCGCGCCGCCTTCGATAAAGCTGCCGACAGCGAAGCCGTGATAGTAGCCATCGATCAGCTTGCCGCTGAGCTTGCTCTTTTCGGCCCAGTCGAATTCCTTCATGCAGAGATCGAACACCGCATGATAGTCGCCGCTGTCGAGTTCGGTCGAACTGTCATAGGGCGTGATGCTGGCCAGCGGATACGGCATCTGGCTGTCCGCAACGAGATTGCGCCGGCGCAGTTCGACGCGGTCGATCTTCAGATCCGCGGCCACCAGATCGATCATTCGCTCGCGGATGAAATCGGTCTCGTAGCGTCCGGGACCGCGATAGGTCCCGCTCGGCGTCTTGTTGGTGGTCAGCATCGTGGTCTTGAGATCGATGTTCTCGAACGTATAGGGCCCCGACATGTACTGCGCGACGTTGCGCGGACCGACCGAACCGTTGGTGCGAATGTACGCGCCGATATCCGCCCAGGCCTGACCGCGCAGCGCCAGAAAACGGCCGTCGCGGCTGACGGCGATCTCGACATCACATTCGATATCCCGCGCGTGATTGGCGGTCATCATGTGCTCGCGACGATCCTCGGTCCATTTCACCGGGCGGCCGGCCAGCTTGGCCGCGGCCGGGATCAGGTAATCCTCGGGATAGAACTCGCCACGCGATCCAAACCCTCCGCCGACATCGACCTCGACCAGATCGACGGCCTCCACTTCGAGATCGAGCGCGGCAGCTAGCACCCTCCGGTTGTACCACGCCGTCTTGGCGGCGCCCCATACCGTCAGCTTGCCGGCCTCGGCATTCCACTCCGCAACGAAGCCGCGCGGCTCCATGAACATGGCCGCATGGCGCTGGACCTTGAACGTTTCGCGACGGGTATAGTCGGCGGAAGCAAAAGCGGCATCCGCATCGCCCTTGAAGGCCTTCCAGGTGATGGCGGCGTTTGATCCATGATCTTCAAACAGCACCGCCGGCATCGCTTCGGCCTGCTGGCGGCTGGTTATGGCAGGAAGCGTCTCGATATCGAGGTCGATGTGATCGAGTGCGTCCTCTGCAATGCCTGGCGTATCCGCCAGGACGATAGCGATGGGCTCGCCGACATAGCGAACCTTGCCATCGGCCAGCATCGGCTGGTGAAAGGGCTCGAGCTGCGGCAGCGGCTGCAGCCGCAGCGGGATCCTGGGCACGACGGCGCCCAGATCAGCGCCGGTCACGACATGACGGACGCCGGGCAACAGCAGTGCGCGCGAGATGTCGATTGCATTGATCCGGCCGTGCGCAACCGAGCTACGCAAAATCACCGCATAGAGCTGGCCTGGCCGGTTCACGTCGGCGACGTAGGTTCCCCGGCCGCGCAGGAAGCGCAGGTCCTCGGTACGCTCGATCGGCTGGCCGATGTAGGAATTGCGGACTTTCATGCCTTTTCCTTTTGACCCGCGTAGAATTTGCGGGCGTCAAGAACCGCCTCGATGATGGGGACATAGCCGGTGCAGCGGCAGAGATTTCCAGATAGCACGTCACGGATGCGTTCTTCGTCGGCATCCGGCTCGCTGGTCAGCAGCGCATGCGCCGTTGTGATGAAGCCGGGGGTGCAGAAGCCACACTGTAATGCGTGATGCTTGCGGAACGAGGCTTGCAACGGCGACAGGTCGTCGCCCGACAGCCCTTCGACCGTCACGACCTTTTCGCCATTGGCTTGCACGGCGAGCATCAGGCAGGCGCGGACCGCCTCTCCGTTCAGCAGCACCGTACAGGCGCCACAGACGCCGTGTTCGCAGCCGAGATGCGTACCGGTCTTGCCGAGATTGTCACGAAGGCAGTCCGCCAGACTGGTCCGTGCCTCGACGCTGGTACCGACGGCTGCGCCGTTGAGTTCGAATTCGATCTGCATCTGCGTTACCTGAATGTTAGCCGACGGACTGCGTCAGCCCGCGGGCCAGCAGTGTCCCGACGAGCGCGCGGCGATAGGCGGCGGGCGCGTGAATATCCGAAGGCGGGTCGATCTCCGCTCGTGCCGCGGCAGCGACAGCCGCGATCGTCTTGTCATCGACCGCGTTTCCGTTCAGCGTCACTTCGGCGGCACCGAGCCTGATCGGGCAATCGGACACGCCGATTGCGCCGATATGGGCATTCGCGGCACGGCCGTCATGGTCCAAATCGTAGAACAGCGCCACGCCTGCCATGGCGAAGTCGCCCTTGCGGCGGGCAAATTCCTTGAACGCCCAACGCCGCTCAACGGGCCACGCCGGAAGATGGACCTCGGTCAGAATTTCATCGGACTGCAGGGTCGTCTGCAATGGCCCGGTGAAGAAGGCCGAGGCCTGCTCGATTCGGGTGCCGTGGCTGCCCACGATCGTCAACCGCGCATCGCAGGTCAGCACAATGCCCGGCATCTCCGCTGATGGATCGGCATGGGCCAGCGAACCGCCGATGGTGCCGCGGTTGCGGATCTGATAGTGCGCCACATGGGTGATCGCCTCCGCGAGCAGCGGGTGCGCCTCAGCCAGGCGTGCGTCGCCGGCAATGTCGCACCAACGAACCTTTGCGCCGATATGCACGCCGTCGTCACCGATGCGAATAACATTGAGATCCGGGATATGCTTGAGATCGACCAGCAACTCCGGAACGGCGAGTCTGAAGGCCAGCATCGGCATCAGGCTCTGGCCACCTGAAATGACCTTCGCATTGCCGTTCCCCGACCGCAGCAGGCTTACGGCCTCGGCCAATGTCGCGGGAGATCTGTATTCGAAAGCGGACGGCTTCATATAGCCCCCAAAAAAGATTGAAACCTGCTGCAGCTCGAAGCCAGATTGGAAGATGTCTTATGTTGACCGTCTAGTCAACTGAAGCCTCGCCGGACGCGCTTGTTGCCGGCTCCGCGGGGCGACCCGGTCCGCGCTTCGCCTTTCGGTAGTCGCCGTTGTTCAACACGCCCGTCGCGTCATGCATGGCAACGCGCGCATCGGCATTGCAGTTGACTATATGGTCAACACAAAATAGATTTTTGCTCGTTGGATAATGCGATCCGGCACGTCTTTGATTGTCGCAGGAGATTGAACATGGCTACGGCGAGACACGCGCGCCCCAGGGAACTTGAGGGTGTGCCGATCGATACTATCATGGACCGCTATGTGGCGCGATTTGCGGACCGCAAGGCGGATTGGGCCGCGTTCGAAGATGCGAAGATCGAAGGCTTTAAGCGCGCGCAGCATCGGTTCATCGGCGCCGGCGGCTCCGGAAAACACGGCGATACCTCGTCAATCCCGGCCGGTAATTTCACGCTGTCCATCATGTTCGTTCCGCCCGGCCAGGGCAATGCCGCGCACACGCATGAAGTCGAAGAAGTCTTCTTCGTGCTGCAGGGCCATCTCGACGTCTTCATCGAGGATGAAGACGGCCGCAGGATCACCCGCCGGCTCGGCCCCTGGGAATGCATCTCCTGCCCCGCAGGAGTTATCCATGGCTATCAGAACGACAGCCTGGAGCCGGTTTATTTCCAGGTCATGATCGGACGCGGCAAGCCCGAAACCATGGGCTATTCCGACGAGGAACTGTTCAAGCGGCGTGGCGACCACCTCACGGCGTAGACCTTTTGTTTCTCGCGCGCGCAGCCACCGCGCGCGAGAAATGCAACCGAGGATGCCGGCTGGCATCAGCCTTCCTGGCGCGAACGCCCGTGCCACCGGCCGCGCCAAACTGCAGATAGCCAAGCGTCAGATCTTCGATGTGCACGATCCGCGCCTTCATCTCATCCTCGGTGGAAAGCTTGCGATCGAGAAGATAGGACAGCGTGTAGCGGTTCGACAGATAGTGGTAGGCGAGCGCCGAGATCGAGATGTAAAGCTCGACCGGATCCACGCCCGACCGGAAATCGCCCAACTTCGCGCCTTGCTCCAGCAAACTCGCGATATTGCCGATCAGGCCGCCGTAGCCGGCCTTCGTCAGTTTCGACTTGCGCAGATGTTTACCCTTGTGGAAATTCTCCGAGTTGAGAAGCCCGATAAACTCGGGCGAGTCCCGCCAGTACTTGAACGTCGACCGCACCAGCTTGCGGATTCCATCCACCGGCGACGAGACGTCCAGCGGCCATGTCATGTGATGTCGATGCATACCCTGATAGGCCTGCTCCAGCACCGCGATGAACAGCTTCTCCTTGCTGCCGAAGTAGTGATAGATAAGATTCTTGCTGACCTTGCTCAGGCGCATGATGTCGTCGATGCGCGCCCCGTCATATCCCTTGGTGGAGAACTCCTGGGTCGCTACATCCAGAATTCGCTGTCGCGTTTTGCTGCCATTGGTGGCCGCCCCCTCGCTGGCGCGCGGTCTGCCGGTCGCAGCTTTGCCGCCGCTGGCCGGTACAGCCTTCTTGTTCGACTTTTCGCGGACCGGCCGCCGATGATGCATGATCTTGGCCTTCAAGAGGGTGATGGCGGTCATCGGGAGTTCAACTCGCGCCGGGACGGATGCCAATGAACTTGACCTGCGACAGTTCTTCCATGGCGTATTCGACGCCTTCGCGTCCGATACCGCTCTGCTTGACGCCGCCGAACGGATACATGTCGAGACGAAAGCGGCTCGCCTCGTTGATCCACAGCGATCCCACCTCCATGTCATCGGCAAAGCGCATGGCATGGGCGAGACTCCTGGTAAATACCGCCCCCTGCAGACCGAAATCGGAATCATTGGCCAGTTCGATCGCCTGATAAACGCCGTCGAACGCCGTCACCAGCACGATCGGACCGAACACCTCTTCGTTCCACAGCCGCGAATCGCGCGTCACCCCGGTCAGGATCCCCGGCGAGATGGTCGCGCCGCTTCGCTCCGGCGTCAGCGCCAGCTTCGCACCACGCTCGACCGCATCGGCAACCATCGCCATCACCCGCTCGGCAGCGCCCGCATGCACCATCGGCCCGATGTCGGTCGCGGCGTCCGATGGCGGACCGACCTTCAGCGCGCGCGCAGCAGTCACGAACCGTGGCAGGAACTCGTCGAGAACGGCGCTATCCACGAGCACGCGCTGCGCGGAGATGCATTGCTGGCCGCTGGCCTCGAAGCCGGCGGATGCGATACGTGAGGCCGCCAAGGCAAGGTCGGCATCGGCGAGCACAATGTTGGCGGCGTTGGAGCCGAGTTCGGCAAGAAACTTGCGGGCGCCTGCGGCGCGCGCCAGGTCGTTGCCGGCCGCCGTCCCCCCGGTGAAGGAGATCGCGGCAATGTCGCGATGGGACGCCAGCGCGATCGCGGTGTCCTTGTCGCCGGTCACCACATTGAACAGGCCCTGGGGCCACCCGGCAGAGAGGAACAGTTCGGCGAGCCTCAGCGCCACCCGCGTGCCGGCCAAGGCCGGCTTCACCACAATGGCGTTGCCGACCGCGACCGCAGGTGCCACCTTTTGCAGCAGCAAATTCACCGGCGCATTGAACGGTGTAATGCCGGCAACGACACCAAACGGCACGCGCCGCGTCATTCCGATAAGGCCGGCACCGGCGGCCGCTGCATCCAGCGACAGTACCTCGCCCTTCAGCTGGGGCGCCGCCGCGGCGCAGGCCTCAATGAATTCCGCGCCCCTGTTGGTTTCAAACCGCGCCATCCGGATTGGCTTGCCGACATCCTCCGAGATCAGATCGGCGAGTTCGGCTGCATGCGCCCGTACCGCTTTTGCTGCCGCTTTCAACCACTCCACCCGAGTGGCGAGCGGCACTTTCCTGTGCCGGCGGAATGCTTCCCCGGCCGAGATCACCGCAGCATCGACGCCGGCCTTGCCTGCCTCGTCGATGCGGCCAATGACGGTTCCGTCCTGCGGACGCCTGAATTCGGTTTGCAACGCAGCGGCAACCGATGCACCGGGGATGAAGCTTGAGGCAGTAAACATTGTTCATCTCGCAACAGAGCATCGGGACGGCGGGAACTGCCCGCCAAATGGATTCGTTTCTGGTGTGCGGGGCGATGGCCCCAAATCAGGAAACGCCACCGCCAGATATCACTCGCGTCGCCGCGTACGGCCCTTTCGCTCACATCGATCCGGCCCTGGTGACGTCGCTGGTGCCCTCCCGGTATGGCATGGCGAGTCGCTCCAGCATCTCGATCACACCGAACAGGATCAAGCCAAGCACCGTCAGCGCCAGCACGCCTGCGAACAGCAGCGGCGTGTTCATGTTCCCATTGGCCACCATCAACTGATAGCCCAGACCCGAATCGCCGCCTACGAACTCGCCGACCACGGCGCCGACCACGGCCAGCGTGATGGAAATCTTGAGGCCCGCGAAGATCGACGGCAGCGCATGAGGGAAGCGGATCAGCCGAAAGGTCGCGAAGCCGGACAGCCCCATCGAGCGCGCCAGAAAGATCTTCTCCTGCTCGATCGCGCTGAGTCCCATCACTGTATTGATCACGATCGGGAAGAACGCGATCAGGAATGCAATCAGTACCTTGGGCAGCAAGCCGAATCCGAACCAGACCACGAACAGCGGCGCGATGGCCACTTTCGGCATCGCCTGGGTGGACACCAGCAGCGGATACACCGATTTCGCGAAGACGGGCCAATGAAAGATACCCAGCGCAAGAGGAATCCCGATCACGATGCTGAGGATGTAACCGAGCACGATCTCGACAGAGGTCGCCCAGGATTCGCGGAGCAACAACGATGCATTGTCGATACAGGCCGCGACGATCTTGCTCGGGGCCGGAAACAGGTAGGTCGGAATCTTGAAGAAATCCGCCGCGACTTCCCACGCCACCAGCAGCAAACCGGTCGCCAGGATCGGAAAGATGATCTCCGCGCGCCTGTCGCGGGATCGCTTGCTTCTGCTTTCGCTTTGAACGCGCCGCTCCACCTGCTCGATGGAAAGCGTCGACGTTCGTTCGAGTCCCGCGGCAGATGGCATGTCAGGCTCCTGCATCAATGCTCCCGCAGAACGCCTCGGGCGAGAAAGATTTCGAGAATTTCGCGGCTATAGGCCGCAAATTTCTCCGATTCGCGCATCGCGAGCGTGCGCGGGCGCGGCAGATCGATATCGATGATCTTGTCGATCTTGCCTGGCCGCGGGGTCATCACGATGATCCGGTCCGATAGGAACACGGCTTCGGCGATGCTGTGCGTCACGAACAGGATCGACACGCTGCGCCTGCTGCAGATGTCCTGCAGATCGAGCACCAACTGGTCGCGCGTCAAGGCGTCGAGCGCGCCAAACGGCTCATCCATCAGCAGATGCGAGGGATCGTGCAGCAGGGCGCGGCAGATCGAAACGCGCTGGCGCATGCCGCCGGACAGCGACTTGGGATACTTGTTCTCGAAGCCGCCGAGGCCAACCGCTGCCAGCAGCTCCCGCGCGCGAATTTCGGCCGCCGCGAGATCCATCCCACGAGCTTCTGCCTGCAACATGACGTTCTCGAGCACCGTTCTCCAGTCGAGAAGTACGTGGTTCTGAAAGACGATTCCGATATCGGTGCGAGCCTTGATGACGCGCTGGTTGTCGACCAGGATCTGGCCGTCGGAAGCCGAAGTCAGGCCCGCGGCAATCATCATCAAGGTGCTCTTGCCGCAGCCGCTCGGACCGACCAATGAAACGAATTCGCCCTTGCGCTGCTCGATCGAAACCCGGTCCAGCGCCCGAACCGGTCCATCGTCGGACGGATATACCTTGCTCAGCGACTGAATCTGCAAATAGGCGGACTCGGTACTGACCGTGGCGGGTGAGCTAACTTGCATGACAGCTTCAAAACCTGATGTTGATCCAACTCGATGCAAACGCAGCGCTCGCAAGGCTGCGCTGCAGTGAATGCGCTCGAAGTTCGCGGATCATTGACACGTGCGCCCTTGCCTTCAGGCGTTCTGCGGCGGAACGAACTCAGCCTCGATCGGCACGAATTCATTGGTGTAAAGCTCGGCCGCCTCAAGCGGGGTGGCAACGCCGCCGTAGGCCTTCAACACCGCCACCGTCGAGGCCCAGTCCTCCGCGGCCATCCAGCCGAGCGGCTTGTTGGCCGTGGTGGGCGTGACCCAGGTCTTCCACGACAGCTGCGCTTCTCGAAGCGTGATCGCGACGTCGGTGGTCTCCGAGTATTTCTTCACGATCTGCGTCAATTCCTCCGGATTGGCGCGCCCGTAGAGGAACCCTTTGAGGCTGGCGCGAACCACGCCGCGGATAAGTTCCGTTTCCGAAAGCAGATCCTGGTGGACGATGATACCATTGCTCATGGCGATCACACCCTCGTCCGCGTACCAGAATGCACGAACCTTTTTCTTTCCACGAATTTCAATCGCGGGGATGTAACCCTGCGCAAAGCCGCCAACCACGTCGATCTGGCCGGAAATCAATGCAGGCCCGGCGCCAGCGCCATCGACATTGATGAGCCGCACCTTACTGGGGTCGAGACCGGCCCCCTTCATGAAGGCGGGCCACTGCTGAAACTGCGCCGTTCCGGTCGCAATGCCGACGGTTTTGCCCTCGATATCCCTCGGCGTCTTGATATTGGAGTCTTCGAGAACCATCGCAGCGCAGGGATTGCGGCGAAAGATTCCGCCGACCATCTTCAGCTTCATGCCCTTCGAAACGCTGTTGCCGACGACGAACCCGTCGGCAAATCCGAATTGAGCAGCTTTCGAAGCGACGATCTGGGAGGTACTGCCCGAACCCTTGCCCTGATTGATAGTGATATCCAGACCGACGTCGGCAAAATATCCCTTTTCCTTGGCGATGGCGAGACCGGCGTTCGGGCCGCCATAGATCCAGTCAGCCTGAAAGCTGACCGGACGGAGCGACTTCAGCGATTGTGCATTTACGATCGCGGGAAGCGACAACGATGCAGCCACGGAAGCACCGGCATGGAGAATGCCGCGTCGCGTCAGTGAACCTTTAGACATAATTCCCGCTCCCGATGGACTGTGGCAAGCCACGGATTATTGCCACGCATTGATCAAAGTCAATGCTAACTAACCAGTCTGTCCCTCCGGACCTGCAGGAACAGCACATTTTGTCAGCGCAAACGAACAATAATCGGGCAACCCGTCGCAATTCGTATTGAACTGAAGAAGCGGACCGCACGCCGATGCCCTTGCCACCGGTCGTTCCGTTCGGCGAGGCTCATGCGCGCATCTCGTTTGCGAACATCGTTGGCGCAAATTTCAGCGGCAATCGCGCGCCGTGCTGCGGTGAAGCCGCCGACCACCGGTCATGGCGGCATCCGTTGACAAGCCCCTAAATTGGCCGTGACTGTTGACGGCTAACCAGTCAGTTAGTCCAATGACGGCGGAGAACACATCCTTGGCGTGGCCGGCTTCAGATGCGCAGCAGGCGCTTGGCGTTACCAGCAAAGATCTTGGCCTTGTCGGCGTCGTTCAGCCAGGTCTTGTGCATCCATTCCACGCCGGCCGTACTGGACGCGTAGGGCCAGTCGACCGAGAACATGATGCGGTCTATGCCTATCTCCTGGATGCAGCACAGCAATGCAGGATCTGAGAAGAAACCGCTCGTCGTGACGTAGAAATGCGAGCTGAAAACCTCGCGAAAGTTCTTCATCGGCGTATCGCGCGACAGCGCCTCGTCAATCCGCGACAGCGTGTATGGGATCGTCTCGCCGAGGTGACCGAGGATGATCTTTACGTCCGGATGCGCGTCGAACAGACCGCTGAGCACTAGCCGCATCGCCTGTGTCCCGGCCTCGAATGTAAAGCCCCAGGCGGCACGAATGAACATCGGATGGGTTTTCGCGTAATCGCCGTAATAGGCCTTGATGACAGCCGGGTTGGGATCCGCGGGGTGAATGTAGAGCGGCACATCCAGCGCCGCCGCCCGTTCAAAAATCGGCCAGTAGCGCTTGTCGTCGAGAAACGGCCCTTCCGTAAGACTGTGCAGCATGCCGCCCTTGAAGCCGAGCTCGTTGACGGCGCGTTCCAATTCATCCGCGGCGGCGAGCGGATGCGCGGTCGGAAGCGACGCGAAGCCTGCGAACCGCGTCGGATGCTTCTGAACCGCTGCGTGCAGACGGTCGTTGGCAGCCATGGTCCATGCGACGGCGACGTCTTCGCGCACGCCCTGGGAGCCCGGTGGACCGTGCGACAGGACCTGAAGATCGATGCCGGCCTCATCCATCTCACGGATGCGCTGGGCGCCGAGATCTTCCATGCGTTTCACCAGTGGAGACGGCGTACGCACCGAATGATGCCTGGTATCGAACGCATTGTTCCAGTCCGGATCGAAATAGTGTTCTTCCAAGGCGATAATCATTCTGTCTCCTGGCTGTCACTGCGTCCGGACGGACGAAACGAAATTGGATAAGCGGCGGCGACTGCGATCATGCCCGCCGTGCTTCGGGTCTATCAACCTCCGGAACAAGCGGAGCCCCGACGGCATCGCGATCAAGCGCGGCAACGAGTTCGCGGTTGATATCGCGTGCGACCGTCCAGCCCTGATAGATAAAGGCAGAGTAGAGATCAACGCATGTCGCGCCAGCGCGGCGCATCGCCAGAACATCGGACGCGCTGCTGATTCCACCATTGCCTTTGATCCGAATGCGGCCGCGCGCAAATTTGGCCGCACGCTCCACATTGGCCAACGCGGTATCGAAGATGGCACGCCCGTGCAAGGTCCCAATGCCCGTGCCCAGCCGCGGCTCGGCAAGCCGACGTCCGCCACCGACCTTCAGGCCGCCTACCTTGGCCTCAACACACAGTTCGACAAGTTCGGCGAAGCGGTCATGCGACTGGGTGGTATCGTTGGGCACCCGCACGATGATCGATGCCGTGTTTCCATCGATGCGGTCGAGGATGCCGCGCAGCATGCCGACTTCATCGAAAGTCTCGCCCGGCTTCAGCACATTTGGGCACATCAGACTGATCTCGACGGCATCCACATGCGGCCCCACCTCAAGAACACCCGCCGCAATCGTCTCCGACGAGAATCCGCCGACATTGGCGACAATCGGCACCGGCTTGACCGTGCGGTGCTTCAGCCGCTCCACGGCGTAAGCGCGGCCCTTGCTCGGCACGCCCATGGAATTGGCGATCGACTCCCCGTTCCGATACCGGACCAGTCGCGGAAACGGATTTCCATACCGCGGCTCGGGCATGATCGAGCCGACGCAGATGAAACCGAAGCCAAGACTGGACAATGAATCCAGCAGATCGCCGTTCTTGTCGAAGCCGGCGGCGAGGCCGACCGGGCTCGAGATTTCGATGCCGGCAAAGGTCGTGGCGAGGCGCGGATCAGATACCTTGAGGCCACATGCGGCTGACAGCACCTGCCAGGGCAACGGCCAGCGTAACGCTGCGTTCCCGAGATGATGACTGCGGTCCGCCGACAGGGCGAACAGCGCGGGAGCAAGCACGTTGCGATAGAGGGACATGATCAATCAACGCGGAGAAAGGCGTGTCCCTAATTCGGCACTGAAGTGAAGACCGGCTGCCCCGCAGCCGCGCAGCCGGCGTTCCAGATCGCGGCGACCTCCGAAGAATCCACGACTTGGCCGTAGTCCCGGTTGAATCGCCTGAGCGCGCCGACATGGTCTTGCTCACTGGCGGCGCCGCAACAATCAGCCACGACCGTGACATAGTAATCGATGAAATAGGCGTCGCGGCCAAGCGACTCGACGCAGGTATCGGTGGCGATGCCTGTCAGCAACAGACTGCGGATCTTCCGCTGCTCCAGGATACCTGTGAACTCCGGGTTCGTCATCGCACTGTAGCGATGCTTGATCACGACGGGCTCCCCGGCTTCGGGCCTGACTTCAAAGAAGTCGGCGCCCCAGCTTCCCGTCAGGCAACGCGGCATTTCCATACCGAGCCGGGCATTTCGTTCGCGCATCGGTTCCGACAGACATTCGGGGTCATAGATGGCTTGAACGAAGATCACCAGAACACCGGCTTTGCGCGCCGCGGCGATCAACCGAAGCAGCGCCGGCACCCGTTCGGTCTGGATTGGCTTCAGATCAGCCCCGACCTTGTCGAAAAAGCCGCCACTGGCTGCAAAATCGTTCTGCACATCGATCACCACGAGGGCGCAATGCCTGGGATCGATCTTCTGATCCAGTCGCATAAGCAGTTCGGTATTATTGTCGCACAACGCGCGCTCCTGGGCGGCAGTTATTCCCGGCAGAAGGCGCTTCCATCGCGCCGGCCCGCCCAAATCGCGGTCCGCCGGATCGGGGCGCGCTTCTCTAAATCCTCCTAGAGACTGACCAGTTAGTCAAGGCGATTTTCTTCCCAGTTCGATCATCCCGTTTAGCGATAGCCGCCGCAGAATTGTTGGTACCGAGGGAGAGCTCGTATTGAGCGGCAACCAGCCCATCGTGCCACAGGCCAGCGACATCAAGCTGGAGGGAACTATACCATTCGGTCCGCCCGAGCCGAAAGCTGTTCTTGGGCTCCAGGGATTCCAAATAGATTCGCACGCCAATTGAATTTGGCGATTCCTCGGGCCGCTCGAAACCCAGTTCCATTTTGGCTGCTGTCTCTTGAGCGCTTCAGTCGGGCGCGCTAACCCGACCAAAGACCTTTCGGACTTCCGCAATGGTGTGAATGGGTGTAATTTCTTTCAAGGCTGCTAACTGGACGTGCCGAAGTCCTGATTATTGCGCAGCGAGGGTGCCATCGGCAGGCGTCCTAATTTCAGAGGTCACATATTGAGTTGAGTGCGCCAAGCGCCAGTTGCGCACGGCGCAGGGAGAAGTCCATGGAGCTTCCCCGCAGAGTGTTTTTGCAATTGGCAGCGGCGGTTGCTGCTGCGTTACCGGCCACGACGCGAACGGCATCGGCGACCGACTATCCGACGCGGCCGGTACGAATTCTGGTCGGCTTTCCTCCCGGTGCGACCATTGCCGCGCACATCTTGGCTCAATGGCTCTCGGATCGTCTGGGTCAGCAATTCATTGTTGAGAACCGGCCAGGAGCTGCCACCAATATTGCGACCGAAGCGGTCGTTCGTGCGCCTACGGATGGTTACACGCTGCTTGCGGCTACCGCCAACAATACCGTGAACGGCGCAGTCTACCAAAACCTTAGTTTCAATTTTGTCCGCGACATAACGATGGTCGCTGGCATCGTTCGCCAACCGCTTGTGCTTGAGGTCAATCCGACTGTTCCCGTAAAGTCCGTTACCGAACTCATCGCATCGGCCGAAGCCAATCCAGGCAAGATCACGTTGGCCTCGTACGGAACGGGAACGATCTCACACGTAACCGGCGAGTTGTTCAAGACCAGGGCCGGCGTCGAAATGATCCACATCCCTTACCGTGGCGCAGCACCGATGGTCACTGATCTTCTCGGCGGTCAGGTCCAAGCTGCATTCGATGCCCTGCCTACATCCATCGAACATATCAGGGCAGGCAAGCTGCGTGCTTTAGCGGTTACCACTGTGAGGCGCGCGCAAGCGCTGCCGAACGTCCCGACTATGAGCGAATTTCTGCCTGGCTTCGAGGCCAGCGGGTGGATTGGCATCGGCGCTCCCTGTGGCACACCGCCTGAAATTATCGACAAGCTTAACAAAGAAATCAATGTGGGACTTGCGGATCCGACTATCAATGAGCGGATCGTCGATTTAGGCGGCGAGCCGTTTGTAAGCTCGCCTGCCGACCTCGCGAAGTTCGTCGTCGAAAAAACCGAGGCATGGGCCAAGGTCGTGCGAGCAGCCAACATCAGGGCGAAATGAAAGTTTCTCGCACCATCTGACACCCGATCGGACTTCGGAGAGATCGCCGCTGGGCGGTCTTTTTCCCTGCGTCCGAAGATCGAGAAATACGCACGGCGACGGGGTAGTGTCTCGACGGCAATGGTGCGGTGCATGAGTTCGCTGCTGGCAGCGATCAGAGAGCGTGAGTGAGGAGAATTTATTACGCGTAATTTCAGCGCTCTTCTTCCATCTCTGCGCCTAGTATTGGTGGGCTTGTCTTGTCACCACCGGTTGCTACCATGCGATCTCAAATATTTGGTGAACGCCTGCGAGTCCTTTAATCGGCGCCTCGCCAATCGGTACGAAGCGTAAATCTCCTGCGTTCACGGTCAGGTCGTGAAACGTTGACGAGACTAGGATCTGGCCACCCTTGGCAAGCGCGGCTATCCGTGCCGCGAGGATCACAGCCTTTCCGAAATAGTCAGAGGAACTCGTTGATCACCTCACCGACGTGCAATCCCATCCGGACCCGGATCGGTAGATCAGGATGGCCGTCGCAGTAAGCCGCGATCGACCGCTGCGTCGCGATCGCGCACAGAGCGGCGCGCCTGGCGCTCGAGAACGCGATCATGAAGCTATCGCCAAGCGCTTTCACTTCAATGCCTCTGTGGGCCACGATCTGCTGGCGAAAGATTTCGTTATGGATGCCAATCACTTCGTGAGCCCGGAGGTCACCCAGCTTTTCATAAAGTGAAGACGAATCCACTATATCCGAAAACAAGATGGTTACCGTCCCCTCAAATGAGACTTGGGCGCTAAGATCTCGCGCTCGCGAAATCGCTGAATCAACCACCGCTTCGATCGCAACAGATTCGCCCCGACGTATTACGCCAACTGACGAGGGGCGGACCTCGACCGCCGCCATTCCCTCGATCAGGCCCGGCGTTGTTTGCACTGAAGGGATTACTGTCGCGACTTTCTGGCCGTCGTCAAGCAACCCCAGCTTCCGCCGAAGTCGGACCAGACCTCGTGCCTTGGCTGTCTGGCGCGCGGACGCGATCAGCCCCTGCGCTCTCGCACAATCGGCCACTCCGCCGCGATCCAGAAGCATGCTTGCGAGCTCGCACTGTGTATGAGCCAGCCAGACCGCGGCTCCGATTTTTCGATTGGCGGCCAGGGCGAACTCGAAATGCGCCTCGGCATCGTCGAGCTGACGCAAGACCACGGACAGTCTGCCGAGCGCGAACGCGACCGAACCGTAGGTGTAGACATTACCGAGCATCGCGTTGTGCGACGAATACGGCAGCAGCAACCGATAGAGAATTGCCGCCCGTTCCGCATCGATGAGGTCGGCGCAAACGTCGGCCAACACGAACATGGACGGAAGCCAGTTCCAATCCCGCTGCACAAGCCCAAACTCGTCCTCGGCCAGGCGCTCGAATTCGATACGGGCTTCGTCCCGTCGCACGAGTTGAAGCAGGCTTAGCTGCAGCGCGCATCGCGCGAAGACGATCAGGGGATTCTGCGCAATGAAGCCCCGAAGCGTCGGTTCGAGTTCACCAAAACGGCCTTCTTCCCAGAGAGTCATGCCATGCTGGATGAGAAACGAATTTGGCGTGAGGGGGCGGCCGCTCTGCTGGCCCGCCACTAAGGCTCGCTTCGCCAAAGACTCCAACTTGTCGAGGCGCCCGTCCATCAACGCGCGCATCCCCTCGAGCAAGAGGCCGCGCCCGAATTGATCGCGCAGCTCCGCTTCAGCGGTCAGGTATTCGCGCTGCTCGACGTCGGCGCCGGAAATATCGCCGGCTTCGAGAAGGTCAGCGACTCGGTAGTAGCGCGCTTCGAGCGCGAAATCACGCTCCCCGGCGCGCTCCGCGATCGCGATCATTTCGCGCGTGTCGGCGAGCCGCTGTATGAGGCTGTCCGGGTTTCGAAGCGACAGCCATCGACCCCAGAGCGCGACGACCAAGGTATGCGGATCTTCGAGCCGTCTCGCCATATCGGCGGCTTGTTGACAGAGCGCGACGGCCTGTTCACGCTCCGACCAATAAAGCTCGATGCCCAACCTCGCCAAAACCTGCGCCAGCAGCGGGCTGTCAATTTCGCCCAGCATCTGCCGCGCTTCTCTAAGCGACTGAACGAGGCCGTGGTCGGTGAGCCCGGAAAGGCTGAGGAAGCGGCCTGGTGCCAAAACCGCGCGTGCGAACAGCTCGGGCCTGTTGGCGCGCCGCGCGATATCGGCGGCCTTGAGACACGTCTTGCGCGCCTCGGACAGATCGGCCGTCTTGACCCGCGCTTCGCCGAGATCGCAAAGCAGTTCCGCTAGGAGTGAATCATCTCCAGCGCGCTTGAGCGCAAGCGCGTCAAGGGCGTTGCTCAGATGATTGGCGGCCTCTTCGTAGGCCAGTTGCTTTTCGGCTACACGTGCCGCCTGCCTCGAATACTCGATAGCCGAGTTGGCGTCGCCGGTGGGGCCGACGTCGCCGGCCGACGCGCTCTGATAGTAGTGGAACGCGATCTCGGCATATGGTTCGCTTGAAGCACTTAAACTGCGAATTGCTTCGGCGACGACGTGGTGCAGGTGGCGCCTCTTGGCGACGGACAGCGCACCGTAAAGCGCCTCTCGAATGAGGGCGTGACGAAAGCTGTAGCGTCCGGCCGCGCCGCGGACCTCATAGATGAGTTCAAGCGAAGCTGCCTGATCGAGGAGCTCGGTCAGCGCCTCGCGCGGCGTCCCGCTTGCGACTTCCAGGACGTTGATGGCGAATTCGCGTCCAATGATCGACGCTATGTCGAGTACATTGCGAGCGTCCTCGGCCAAAGGGTGGACGAGGCCCTTGATGAACTCAATGACGCCACGCGGAATTGTGAGCCGATTTGGCACGCTAGATGCGTCGCCTGCGAGTTGGCCCTCAGCGGCCATCTGTCGCAGGACCTCGTTTAGGAAGAACGGGTTGCCTTCGGTCATATTGTGCAGCCGGCGGACCAACAAACTGCTGGCCGAGACTCCCCATGCCATTTCGATGAACTTGCCGATTTGGCCTTCATCGAGTCCAAGCAGCGGGAACGCTGCCCCCTCGCGCTCGGCCTGGGCGATCAGCGCAGCGTGCTCAGGCTTCTGTTTCATTTCGAGCGCCCGGTAGGTCCCTATTATCGTCGCGCGCATGCCGCGAACCTGCTTCGAAAAAGCGAGCAGCATCAGCAGGGACGCCGGATCTGCGGCATGTAGGTCGTCGAGCAAGATCAGCAGAGGCTGCGTTTCGGCGACATTGCCAAGAAAGGCGGTCAAATAGTCGAAAAGCCGAAACCGGGCTTTCTCCGGCTGACCCAGCGAAGCGCTCTGCAATTCCGCCACGCCGTCGATCTGATTCCGCAGTTCCGGGACGATCTGCGCGATCTCTGCGGCCCCTTGACCCATCAAGTTCGAGAGGAGGGCTGGCTCGACGCCCCTTGTCAGGCCACGCAAGACCTGCACCCAAGGCCAGTAGGCCGGTGCCCCTCCGTGCTCCCAGCATCGACCCCAGAGCACGCGCTGGCCCTGGGCTCTCGCATGGGACGCCGCTTCCTGAGCGAGTTCGACTCTTTCCAACTCCCGGCTCGCCAGTGAGCGTGAACAGGCTCCCGCGACCAGCTGTTGCTCCATCGATTGCAACGCAGATTTCCGCGAGCTCGTGCCGCCGACCAACGAAGGTCTCTCTGCCGCGGTTGTGGTCCAGCTCGCTCATCTGCACTCGACCTGTGCCAGAACTACTAGCTTGTTTACCTTGACAAATTTCTCGACCAATCGCTAGTATACTAGGTGTCTTGCTCGTGAACAATTCTATAGCTGCCGAAGCGCCCGCTGCTCCACTCTCACAAAGGTGGTTGAAATGGCAAGCAATCTGGAAACGTTGAACGAATTTCTCAAGACGATCAATATTAGTCAAAACAACCCAAACTATCACGACGTCACGCATCTTTTGACGCTCTTTTGCCCGGACGATGCAAACTATCCGATCGTCGGCATAACGCAGCGTGGACCACAGTTTCAATTCCGGGCCGCGATCACGAAGTTGTTCAATCAGCTTCTCGTGGTGTCATTTCCGGATATGGCATGGACGCCGGCAAACGCGCTCCGACTTACGGATGGATCCACAATTGGTATTGAGATTGACGTAACTGGAATTCAGATCTCATCATGGTTCCAAGATTTATTCAAATCCGATCCACTTTCGCAAATTGGTGACGAAACGATTGCCGATCTTATTCAATCGGACCGAGCGAACCAAATGGATATACCAGCATGCGCCGTTTTTACTTTTGACGCCAAGTATTGTGTCCAGCAGCTGGCAATTTATTTGGACCGCTACAGGATGATGGATCAGCTTGCGCCGAAAGGATGGAGCAAGATTCGTCTCCCGAAGAAAACGCATCCAGGCGCTGTGCGCGTCGGCGAATTAGGACCGACAGCCGGTAGACGGATAACGATTACGATCGAGGATTGATCGGCGCGGTGTAGTCCCACCGGCGCTATTTCGCGTCCACCAGACATCGTCTGAAGACAGGCAGGTGTCTAGCGCCGAAACGTTCCGGATGTTTTTACGTGGGAACCATCGTCACCACAGAAAGGATTCTGGCGAGTGATTTCGCCAACTTGCCGGATCTCATCCGTGCCCACGCCGCTGAACGGCCGGACCATCCCGCACTAGTCGAGGGTGAGACGACGTTGACTTATAGCGCGCTAGCCGCGCTGATGGACCGCATCGCGTTCGCCCTTCAACGTGACGGAGTGTGCAATGGTGATACCGTCGCAATCTGTGCCCGGAACTCAATCAGGTTTGGTGCGGCGTTCTGCGGCGTCCTGGCAGCGGGCGCCGCGGTAGCTCCGCTTGCACCGTCCTTGACGCCTTCGAGCATCTTGATGATGCTCAAGGACAGCGGCTCTAGATTTTTCTTGCTCGACCGAGAAACTGCCACAGCGTTGACCGAGACTGGGAAACAAGAGGACGTCAGGCGCATCGCGCTCGACGACAGCGAGACTGCCGAGCCTTTCTCGAAATGGATAGGCCCAGAAGGCGTGAAGGCCATTGATGTATCAATTGCCCCCGAACAACCTTTCAATATCATCTATTCGTCGGGCACTACTGGCGCCCCCAAGGGCATCGTTCAATCGCATCGCATGCGGTGGGGCCAATTCAAACGGCTCGTCTTCCCGAACGCCGTTATGGTCGTCTCGACGCCCCTCTATTCGAACACGACTCTCGTCGCCTGCCTTCCGACGCTAGCGCATGGGAGCACGGTAGTGCTGCTGCCCAAATTCGACGCTGGGCAATTCCTTCGCGTCTCACAGGAGCGCCGCGCCACCCACGCGATGCTCGTTCCCGTGCAGTATCGTCGGATTATGGAGCGTGAGGACTTCGGGCAATATGACCTTTCGAGCTACGTTCTGAAGCTCTCGACCAGCGCACCCTTTCCTACCGATCTGAAGGCCGAAGTTCTCAAGCGCTGGCCGGGTGGCCTTATCGAATTGTATGGGCTGACCGAAGGTGGCGGCGCAACGATGCTCATCGCCCATCAGTTTCCGCACAAGTTGCACACCGTCGGCCAGCCGATGCCGGGCAATGACATTCGCCTTATCGATGAGGACGGGCGCGAGGTCGAAAGGGGCACGGTCGGCGAGGTGGTCGGCCGATCGGAGATGATGATGCAAGGATACCACAACCTGCCGGAGAAGATGAAAGAAGCCGAGTGGCGCGACACGGAAGGACGGCGGTTCATCCGAACCGGAGATATCGGACGTTTCGACGACGACGGCTTCCTTATCCTGCTTGACCGGAGCAAGGATGTCATCATATCCGGCGGCTTCAATGTCTATCCTTCGGACATCGAGGCGGAGCTCGCTCGCCACCCGTCTATCTCTGAAGCGGCCGTCGTCGGCATCCCCTCCGACCGGTGGGGCGAGACCCCGGTTGCGTTCGTGGCGGCTCGGCGGGGCGAGACGATCGACCCGGCAGCGCTGATGGACTGGGTCAATGCGAGGCTCGGCAAGACTCAGCGTTTGTCGGACCTGAGGACAATAGACAGCTTGCCGCGCAGCTCGATCGGAAAGCTTCTCAAACGCGAACTGCGCGATCTATATGCACAAGCACCACGGGTCGGCGCTGACTACTAAACTTAGGCCAGGTTGCATTCCGACGCAGCGACTTTTTTCTGCGAGCGAGAACCGACCGGGCAGCTCTCTATCGACGTCCCAATGCTTGCGTATGAATGGCTGCTTTGCGCCGCGCATGGGCTTAAGATACGTGCACGTCGCAGTGCCACCGGGGCTTTCGACGCTATGTCCGGAATAGCGAAGCGATTCTGTCCTATGTCAGAGCTCCGAGCACCCCGCGTGTCGCTTTGTCTATTTCTTCGACATATTGACGTCGGGCGAAAAACTCGCTGAGAAAACCGACGACCTTGCGGCTATCCTCTGATTCGATAACCGCAAGAATCTCAGCCTCCGCATCGTCGAACATTTTCATCGCAGACTTGACATTCATTTCTGGCAACAGCACCACATCGGTATATTTCGCGAGTTCGACCACCTGGATCTCATCGGCGATCGCATCCAATTCTCCAGAAAACAATTCGGGAAGCAGCACCAATCCGCAATAAGCGTCTGAGTTGTTGATCACTATCACCGCTTGACTGGAGCCCAGCGCGAACTCGCGACGGGACGCGGCAATCGTCGTGGTCGACGGAACTTTGCCGACGTCGGTTCGCATCATCCGCTCGACGGTGAGATTTCGTAGCCATCCGACATCGTTCGCGCTGCGAATGGTTTCGCCGCTAAGATGAAGCCGCCAGGTCGAGAACGAATGACCGAACATGAACCGTACACAGACACTGGTGACGATACACGCGGCCAAAACGACGGCGGTAACGTCCACGCTTCGCGTCATCTCAAGCACAAGGAACGCCATCGTGAGCGGCCCGCCCACGATGGCCACGCCAAGCGTCGCCATCCCGGTCAACATGCTGACCTGCGGATCGACCGCCAAGTCCGGAGCCAACAGCAGCAGGACGGCCGCAAAAAACTTTCCGATGAGGCTTCCGACGAACAGGGAGGCGAAGAAAAGGCCTCCGCGAAATCCTGACCCCAACGAAATCAGACAGGCAATCACCTTCAAGGCGATGATCAGGGCGATCAGGCCGATCGCCATCTCTTGATGCAGATCCAGCAGCATCGCCCCGTGTCCCGCCGCCAGGACCTGCGGCGTTACGATCGCCATACCTCCAACGCAGAGACCTCCGAGCGCGGGCCTGATCCAGACCGGTATCCAGGGCTGAGTGAAAATGCGCTCAACGACCGGCGAGCTCCGCATCACTGCGATGCCGACCGCGCCGGTAATCAGAGCCAGCACGATGAGCGCAAGATACTGCTCTACGCCGACGGTGCCGACTCGGAGCACTTCAAGCGAATAAGGCGCTCCCCCGAGCCACTGCGCGGTGATCGCAGCGGCCAGGGAAGCCGCAAGAATAGGCGCCGCGCTACCAACCGAATAGACGCCGACGATCAGCTCGCAAGCGTAGAATGCGCCGGTGATCGGGGCACCGAAAGCCGCGGCAATGGCACCCGCTGAGCCACAACCAACGATGAGGCGCACGTCGTTGCGCCTCAGGTGCAGGAACTGACCGATCAGCGATGCAGCACCGGAACCAATTTGGGTATAACCCGCCTCGAGTTCAACAGATGCGCCGCAGCCATTGGAGACCAGCGTCTGGCTGCTGACCACCACGCTATCCCGCAGCGACAGGAGACCTCCGCGCAGAGCGTTCGCTTCGATAGGGTCCACCGCACGCGATATCTTCCAGCGTCGCCGAGACCACTCCATGATACCGAGCGCAAGGCCGCCGATTGCCGGTGCGCTCAACGCCACCCATGGCTTGACATAGGCATTCGCGCTCAGCCGAACGTCGATCGGAATTCCATAGATAAGAACATGAGCGATCTGGGCAGCATCGCTCATCAACGTCACGATGGCGCCGGTCAGAATTCCAATCATCAACGCAAGGGGAATCAGATAGAATTCGTTGCTGCGGAGAAGAACCCGCAATCTTGTTAAAGCCCGGTTCGAGCCGCCTTGATCGATGATTTGTTTGACCTGCACCAGCATTGCCTAAGTTAGCCACATAAGCGCAAAAAGTGCGTTGCGGTTGCTACGTCTTGATCAGCACGTCGGTCATCGCTTTGATGGGTTCATGGCCTGAAACCCAGGGCTGATACCGACTATCCTACGACACGAATAAACGGACGCTCGCCGTTCGGCTCAATTTCAACGCTTGCTCCATTTGCGATTGCCTGCGTAATGTCTTGGTCGAACCCGGAAACGAGGGTCATTCCGGCCAACGCCGTCCCCTGAACCATGATCGGATTGACGGCATTGAGCACAAGCGCGGCGGGGACGATCCTGCGTGCGGCCATTTCGTACAGCATCCACGCCGTCGCAACACCGCCTTTCGCCGCGTCAAGGATCAAGATCCGGTCCTGATAGCTCTGCCCGGCGAGTTTGTGCTCCGGCCTGGAAAACACACCGTGGATGCGATCGAGATCGTAGCGCGCGGAGAAGCCGTCTTTCGCAACGAGCGCCACACCCGTTACGTTCTTCCCCATTCCGGCATTTGCGTAAAAAATAGACTGGCTCATTGGCTTATCCTTCCGCCTGCACACGCGACATCGACACATTTTTCCATGGACAGAAGTGCCGGCGTATAACCGTAGCCGCCTAGAATGTTGGTCAATTTGGCCGAGTTTGTTGCCAACCTTTTCCAGCCATTCGCCTCCGCCATTTCCCTTGCATAACTTTGATAGAAGCACATACCCGAGAGCACGCTCGCTCCCGACGCTTCGATCTTCGCCGTGATACCCATGCGATCGGCGTCCGGCTTGACCTGCGGACTAGTGATGGCGAGCAGCGGAATCGTCGTTTGCCGCCCCTCGAGCAAGATCGACAGCTGACGCATTTCCACGAGGCTGAGCTGCGGCGCAGAGAACACGACAATGTCGACCTTGTCCATCTCGCCGCCATAACTGGCCTGAAGCGCGCGAACGTCGGCCTCCACAATATTGTAGCTCCGTAGCGATTGCGGAGCGTTAGCGACATCGCTCAAATGCGTGGCCTCTGGCGTTACACCCACGATATGGAAAAGCGCGGCCGATCCGAAGCTCGCCATCGCCGCGCCAAAATGCTTCATCTCGTCGGAAGTCGGGCTGCGTTCGATTCCGACGATCGCCGGAACCTGCCAGTAATCTCCGGCAAGCCGGCCAACCAGCGCGCCGAGCGCGCCCCATTCGTTCAACGACTTCGGCGTCCAGTTGACGTTTACGATCAGCGTCGCGCGCCGAAATTCGTCGAGGTGAAATCCGTATCGGGGCGTGCGGCCGGTCAATCCCGCGCTCAGCGCCGAAGGACCGCCCTCGAAATTCGAGCGCGCGCCGCAAACGCTGTTTGAGTAGATCACGACGCCAGTGTCGCCGTAAGCCGTGTGCTCGCCGCGGACGGGCGGCATGATGGTCTGGTAATTGATGCAGGTATCCGTCATCAGGATCCCCAGCGCCTCAAAGGCCGCAATCGTGCGCCGCTCCAGATCCAGCATCCATGGCTGGTGCTTGAGCTTGTTCGCAGCGGCAAAATCGGTCCCCCGGGGGTCCGTGATCGTCGGAATTCTCACCCGGCGCTGTTCCGCTGGCAATTTGATCCAGTTCTCGAGCCATTCGACCCCGGCGGCGCCGAGCGACTCGGTATCCGCCATGATGTGGGCCTGCATCACCGAAACGAAATCCGGAGCCTTGAGATATCTTCCAACCCTCATTTGATGATCGATGGCCCATTGTCTGAGCGGCCCGAATTCGCCCGCCAGCATGGCTTTTTCTTCGTCGTTCAGTTTCATCGTACAAGCCTCCGGGACGCTCGCTTCAATGCATGCTCATATGGGCAGGCAGGAACAGCGTCAGTTGCGGGAAAAAGTAGAGAAGATAGATCATGACCAGTTCGATCGCGATGAACGGCAGGATGCTGACCATCATCCGCGTCAACGGGATGCCGGATATCGACGACACGGTCACGAGATTGAGACCCGTCGGCGGATGGATCTGGGCGATTTCCTGATTCACCGCGATCATCACGCCGAACTGCACGGGATCGAGCCCGATAGCCTGCGCGATCGGAAAGAAGATCGGAATGGTCAGAATCGTCAAGGCACCGGATTCCAGGAAAGTGCCGAGAATCAAATCGGTCACCACGATCGCGGTGAACACCATCAACGGTCCGCCCGGCACTCCGCCCACCGCGGACGCGATATGCTGCGGAAGCTGAAGCATGGCGCTGTAGCGCGCGAACACGGAGCCGGTCCCGAAGATCAGCAGCAGCATCGCGGTCGTCAGCGCTGCGGAGCGTCCGGCGCGCAGGATCCTTGAAACATCCAGCCGGCCTCGGATCAGTCCGAGCGCAAGCACGTACGCCACCGCGACGGCGCCGGTTTCGGTCGGAGTGACCCATCCCAGATAGATCGACAATATGATGAACGCGGGAAGAACGATGATCGGCAATGCGCTCCGGAGCGCCTGCAGCCGTTCCTGCATCGAATGCGACCGGGCACGAACCGCGGGACGATGCACCAGCAGCACGTAAACCGAGAACATCGCCGTCAGCAGCAACCCCGGAAAAACTGTCGCCATGAACAGACTTCCGATCGAAGTCTGGGTAAGGACGCCGTAAATGATCAACGGCAGGCTGGGCGGCAGCAAAATGCCGAGCGTGCCGCCTCCGGCGATCAGCGCGCCGCGCAGGCTGTCCGGATATCCTTCACGGGCGAGTGCGGGGAGCGCAATGAGCCCGACCGTGACGGCGGTAACCGGACTCGATCCGGTAATGCTGGCGAAGATCGCGCAAGTCAGGATCACGGCGACGCCAAGGCCGTTGGGTACCGAGCCGATCCACGCCTTTGCGCAGGCAAATAGCTCGTCGCCGATCTTGGATTCCTCGACCAGCATCGCGGTCAGGACGAACAGCGGAATGGTTACGAGCTCGAAATTATTGAGGCTCTGCCAAAGGAACGAGGTGAAATCGACCATCGCGTGCAGCGGGCCGAAGATCATGGCTAGACCTGCGAACGCGGCCAGCCCGATCGAAACAAAGATCGGAATGCCGAGCGCCATTAACCCGAACATCACGAGGGTTATCAGGACGAAGGATGATCCAGCGGCCAAACTCATGACCGGAAGCCTCGAACCCGCGGCACGATGATGTGGGACAGTCCCTGCAAAAGGATTGCAAGCCCGCCGATCGGAAAGGCGAGCATCGGCCAGAATTGCGGCACCTGCAGCAGCGTGTCCGAACGCAAATCCTGCTCGAGCGCTCCGTAGGCTTGCATCGCGCCGGCGATCAGCAGGATCAGTCCGAACAGCGCCTCGAGAACACCCGACAGCGTCGCAAGCGGTTTTGCCAGCGCCGGAATTTTTTCCGAAAGCAACGCAACGCGGAAGTGGTGTCCCGTGCTCAGGCCGTATCCGGATGCCACGAAGGCAATCATGATGATCACATAGCCCGTGGTCTCGAATACCCAGACCGGAGGCTGGTCGAACTGATCGGCGATTACCTCGTAAAGCACGGGTAACGGCAGAAGCAGGATAAGAAAGATGCTGAAGTAGCAGATCCAACGCGTTGCGGCCGTGAGACCGGACGCGAGACCTGCGCGGCCTGCTTGCTCATCGGTCTCAGCGCTGGGCATCGAGCACCTGGCGGATCAACTCCTTCGGAAAGCGCTCCTCCTGTGTCCTGGCCAGCGGCTCCAGCGCATCGGAGAATTGCTTGTATTCGACCGTGTCCGGGCTGAGCGTTGTCACGGTCATGCCGTGCGCCTGCATCTGATCGAGTTCCTTTGCGTAAGACTGGATCATGGCCTGCGTGGCGTGCCGGCTTGCATTGTAGGCACTATCGAGAACTATCTTTTGCAAGTCCGCCGGAAGCGCCTCGAGCGACTTCCGGTTCATGACGTAGCCGGTCAACAACAGGCCGAATTCGCCGTTGCTGGCCAAAAGATATTTTCCGACTTCGTATTCCTTCAGGCCGATAGCCCCTTCCAGTCCGCCGATCGCCGCCTGAACGGTGCCACGTTGTAATGCCGGATAAACATCCGCAACTTCGATCGTCGAAGGCGCGCCGCGCAGTGACTGCACAATTTCGGCCGTGAGACGGTCGAATACCCGGACTGTCTTGCCTTTGAAATCGTCCGGCGACTTCATCGGCGTCTTGGAAACCACGACCACCGGCCCGTTGTACAGCGCGGCCAGCAGCCGGACGCCATGACTGGCCATGTCGTCGTCCAGAGCCTTGAAGAGCCCGGTGCCCGGGCCGATGACTTTGTCGAAATTTTCGGCGGTCGGTCGAAAAAATACCGTGTTAAGCGCACCGGCGGTGGGCACGATCGAAGACCAACTTCCCATCGTCGTCAGTGAAATGTCGACGACCCCCGACTGGATTGCTGTCGGCACCGCGCGCTCATTGACCAATGAGCCTGCGGGAAAGGTTTGGACATTGATGCGTCCGCCGCTCGCCTTCTCAACCTCATCCTTGAATGTCGAAGTAAAGTCGACCACCTGCGCCGCAGTCGGAGCTCCCCAGCTCGCCAGGCGCAGCGTGTAATTCTCCTCGGATTTTATGGGACCGCTGGCGATCGCAAGCGCTACGCAGGCGCCTATCCCGCTGAGCAATAGCCGCCGCTTGTCCCAGGGAGGGGTGAGTTTGGCCCTCGTCTTGCCCGGAAGATCGCGAATCCTAGCTCGGTGCGTACAACGGAAATCCCGATGAGCCATTCGTCCCTCCCCAGGACCCCTGCCGTGCAGGATTACGCCGGCTTTTCTTGGCAGTAAAAGATGTTATATGACGTATTAGATACAATATGAGATGACTATGGAAATTAAGTCAATCCCTTCAACACATGAATCCTTCGAGCTCGAGCGCGGGAACCCGCGCGCTCTGCACGAGCAGCTCAGCGATCGGCTGAAATCGGAATTCCTGTCGACCTATTCCTCCGGCCAGCAAATTCCGACGGAGGAGGCGATTTGCCAAAGCTATGGGCTGAGCCGTGTCACGGTGCGGCGCGCGATTCAAACGCTGGTCGAGCGCGGGTTGTTGATCCGCAGGCAGGGAAAGGGAACGTTTCTGGCCCGGCCTAAACCACGGATCACCTATGAGATCGATCGCCTCGGCCCGTTCATGGATGCGTTCGCAAGTTCAAGCGAACCGGTATCCGCGAGCCTGGTTGATTTCAAATGGGCCACCGGGAAACAGGTGCCCAAATGCTTCAGCACATCGAGCAGCGTACTTGTTTATGAACGAATCTACCAAACCGCGGGCACGCCTCACGGCTTTCTGCAGATCACGATGCCTGCCTTTCTCGGTGAGCGCGTCGGTAGAGCCGATGCTGCGGAGAATGGCGTCTATCAAATTCTACGGGAGAAGCTTGGCATCGAGCCATTTCGTGCGTCATTCAATATCAGCACTGAGCTTCCGGACGCGGCCTTGGCAGCCCATCTGGCAGTCTCGCCGACAACCCCTCTGCTTTCGCTGGAACGCATTTCCTACGACGCGCAAGATGTCGCGATCGAACGCACCATGCACCACCTCCTGCCAGAAGTGTACCAGCTCAGTGTAAACGTCCACGCCCGGGTACCCAGAACCTGAATTCGGGAACTACCCACCCGAACACGCCTGTTGTTTTGACGCGGGCACGATCAGGAAGGCAGTCAAGCCGTCGCCGATCTGTAAGCTCGGACCCTCACCAGGCGTATCTGACGGTGGCGGTGCCGGCGTACATCTGCGAGGTGTTGGCGAACTCACCGTCAAACTTCGCCTCCAATGACAGGTGTTTGTTCAACTGCAGCGCTGCGCCGGCGGCGATGAGCGCGGAGTTGGTTGGCACTCCGGCGCCGTTAACGATGAAGCTCGCGCCGGGAAGTACCTCGAAGGTAGCCGTGAGCGAGGGATTGCTGACCCAGTCGTGCGCCCAGGCGACGCGCGTGCGCAACATAAGTGGCATGCCATCGACCAATTGCAGATAATCGAAGCGCGCGCCGAGTTCGCTCCTCGTGTCGTTCGCAGTCATGCCATTGTAAGCGAGGCCAAAGCCGCCGCCGGTCAGGTCGGTTTCCTGGTAGTTCGGCGTGTGGAACCATTGCGTCTGCAATGCTGCATAGGGCGTGACGCCGTAGCCTGCCATGCCATAGCGATAGCCCCCTTCGAGCCGTCCGCCATAGCTTTGCGCGTTGAAATTCGCGGTGAGCTGATCGCCAAGCGCAACGCGGTTGGTCGTCATCTCGTAACTGGCAACGGCGAGCGCGGCCGAGATGTAGGCCGGTCCGGACCACGTGGTGCCGTAGGTGCCGGCCTGGAACGCATCGCTTCTGCCGGTCCCAAGCCCCTGCGCGAGGCTCCAATTGGTGCCGCCGCCGGCAAGCGCGAAGCCGACGACGGTGTCAGGCGTGACGCGGTAGTCGACGCCGCTGGCAACGCCATAGGTGCCCGCCGTCATATTGTTCGTGCCAAGTGCCTGATTGCCGCTCGCGGTGTTGTAGCCGCCATAGGCCTGACCCCAGACGTTCCAGCGCCGATCGGTTGGCGTGGTCGCATTGGCAGGCGGCGCCTTGAGCACTGAGGCATAGGCGAGCGCGATGTCGAGCGGCAAGCTCGACGTCTGCTCCGGTGCAAAGCCGGTTGCGCCGCCGGCCGGGCCGCCGCCGCGGCCATTGGCAAATGGATCGACCATGAGTCCGAGGAACTGGTTCATGAGCTGGAACGCACCCTGCTGGCTGTCGGTCGCAACTTCACCGGACAATTGCGAAAGCGCAGCCGTCAGATTGCCGCCGCTCAGTCCGAAAATGGGCACGAAATTGGGTATCAGCGCGCCGCCGCCGTTGAAGAAATTGTTCAATCCATTGGCGACGTGTTGCTGATTACCGCCCAGCCCGCCGCTCGAGCCGAGTGTGCCGGTCAGGTTCAAGAACACGTCGGTCGGCGTGTAGCTCAGGCTCGCGGAAAAGCCCGCCGGCACGTTACCGCCAAGTGCTGCGAATGTCGTGCCGTCAAGCCCGGCCGAATGCAGGATGTCGTATTGCCTGGTTACATAGCTGCCGGGTGCGAATACCGCCAGTACGTTGCCGGCGAGCGAGGCCGTGCCAGCGACGTTGGCCATCGTTGATGAACTCGAATTGACTTGCACCAGATAGAGCGCGCCCGACTGGAACGCGAGATTGCCGGATACCGTCATCGACGTGCCGGGCACGCCGGGTGTACCGGGCGCAAAGGTGCCTCCTGAATTGATCTGGGTATTGCCGACGGTACCGGTACCACCGAGTATACCGCCGCTCACCGTCAGGCTCGACGCGGACGAAAGATCACCATTCACCAGCAGCGTGCCGCCGCTCTGCACCGTCCACGGATCGGACTGCGTGTAGGTATTGTTCACGGTCCAGGTTCCGCCGGTCACGTTGAAGGTGGAGAAGCCCTGATACTGCTGGGTATCACCTATCGTGCTGAGGTCGAACGCTCCGTTGCCGGTACCACCGAGCTGCAGCGTGTCGCCGCCCGAGCCATACACATTTCCGTTGATCGAGAATCCGGGCCCCAGCGTCAAAGTGTTGGTACCATATCCAAACGAGATCGCCGTTCCCCAAGTGCCCGTGATGGTTCCGGAATCGAATATGCTGACGCCGGTTGAGTTGAAAACGTTGATACCCGCGATACCCGAGATTGTACCGCTGTTACTGATTCCGCTAGAGAAAGCCCCGGAAATTACAATGGCCGCGCCGCCAGTGCTTGAAATCAGGCCCGCATTGGTGATGCCGCCCGAAACGGTCCCGCCGAGACTAATGACCGGGCCGTTTTCGGACAAGATTCCGGTGCTGCTATTGAAGATGCCGCCCGACAGGGTCGACCCAAAATTTACTTGAATGCCCCCAGCCGTGCCACTGTTGGTGAAGCCACCGGTAACGCTGCTGCCGTTTGTGATCTGAACAAACGAGTTAATGGTACCGGAATTGCTAACAAATCCCGTAAGCGTCGCGGAACTCAGGAAGATGGCAGGAATATGGGGGCCGTTCTCGCTGAGCGTGCCTTCGTTCGTGATATTTCCGTTGATGGAATGGCCAACGGCGGCGATACACTGAATCCTGGTTGAAGCCGGGTTGTCGTAAACGGCTGACCCAGCGGCAGTACATGACGTGGGTGCGGGTCCGGCGTGGGCGGGATTTCCGCTGCCGCCGATCATGAGCGCAGCCACAGAACTCGTGGACAGGAGCGAAAGAAATCGAGCCCAGGGCACAGTCAAATTCGTCACATTTCCCACGGGCGCAATATCGATGCATAGGACGGCGATAACGCTACGATTTCGGTGGCCGATCAACAAGTTTGAAGGCGAGGTTCAATCGTTTCTCGAATATTTTGGGT
The DNA here is from genome assembly GCA_963761895.1 of uncultured Alphaproteobacteria bacterium. Lineage (GTDB taxonomy): Bacteria > Pseudomonadota > Alphaproteobacteria > Rhizobiales > Xanthobacteraceae > Bradyrhizobium. Next base: position 637,174 of record CAVXIL010000003.1, on the reverse strand, counting down.
ACCGTGATAAAAATACTACGATCAGCAATAACTGGAAATGTCGTGCCTGCCTGAGGCCCGGACCGAAGGGTCAGTCCTGCGCATGGAGGACTTCGAAATCAGGCAAACCCCAACATTGATACCCCATGTCCTGGGCAAGCACACCCAGACCCTCGCTCTCGATTTCGCCCGTACCGCAGAATCCGTTCGCCGGGCGAATGAGCTCGCTCGGCCGACCGTAAGGAAACGGCGGAAAGATGAGCCCGTCCCGGTGGCAGTCGGCCTTGACCAGCAGGACTGTCGCTCCGACGGCGTCCAGGCGGACCGGTTCGTTGGCGCCGCGGAAATCTTCAAGCAATTTGCGCCCGTGATCGGCCCAGCCGTTGCGATCGAATGTCGGGCCACCCGGCGTTTGCACACAATGCGGGTGAAGTATGTCGAGGTTAAACGCCAGCAGTTGGCCGATCAGTCCCCTGGGATAGGAAACGACGTCGACATCGAGCCAAAGTACCCAATCCTCGTCCCGCAGCGACCTGAACAGCAGCTGATTGCGGGATCGAGCGAGTACGGAGCGGCGGACACGCTGAAAAGCCGTCGTCCAGCGGGGAACGCCGGGCGGCAGGCGAAAATTGAAATCCCTCTTGATGACCGTGACGCGGCGACACCTCGCTTGCAACCTCGGAAGCAGCCCTTCCATGGCTGTCCATGTATCGTCACGGCTGTCGCTTTCCAGCAGCCCTATGGACAGGTATTGTCGGGGGTATTCGATGGCCTCAAGGTTCTCGACGTAGCGGTGGAGGTGGTGCCGCGCATCCTTGAGAGGGGTCAGGATAAGGACATTCGGCGTAGCGCCGGGCGACGGTGTGGCGGCCGATTCTGCTATCAACATTCCTCCGTTAGCAGATACTTGGGTCATTTTGAGATGATGAAGGCGGCGCGCGAGGACTACAAGAGGCTTCTTAAAGAGCGCCTTGGCGGACTTCAACCCTATCCCTCGGACCATTTCTCCGGGACGGGTATCTTGATTTGCGCGGGAGGGCCAAGCTTTTTCACCAACGCTTACGTCCTGGTGCATCTCCTTCGCGTCACACATGGCTGCACGCTGCCCATCGAAGTCTGGCACTTCGGCAGAGGTGAAATGTCGGCGCGCATGAAGCTTTTGCTTCATGACCTCGGAGCCGACACAGTCGATGCCGAAGCGGTTCTCACCGCGCTTCCGGCCCGGGTCGAGAACGGTTGGCAGCTGAAGGCTTATGCGCTGATGTGGTGCCGGTTCGAGCACGTTCTGATGCTTGACGCCGACCAGGTCCCTTTGGGCGATCCAGCCGAACTCTTTGAATGGGATGACTATCGCCGAACCGGCGCGGTGCTATGGCCCGATTGCGGGGATATCCTGGAAACGAATCCGATTTGGGACGCCTGCGACCTGAAATCGCGCACCTGTCCTGCCGTCGAATCCGGGCAGCTCTTGATTCACAAGGCCCGACATTGGCGTGGGCTGCAAATGGCACTGCATCTGAATGAGCACTCGGCGTACTACTATCAGCTCCTGTACGGCGACAAAGATACGTTCCTGCTGGGGTTGCTTCTAACGGAATCAGCCTACGCGCTCGTTCCCCATCGCCCTTTCAGCGACGTGCCGTTCTGTCTCTTTCAGAGGAACATGGCGGGCGAGGTCCTTTTTCAGCATCGCACCGGTGCCAAGTGGCGCTACGCGGATCCCCAGGTAAAGCTGCCGAAAGCTGAACTCGAAGAGGACTGCCTGGCTGCACTGGCGACCTTGCGCGCGCAATGGAACGGTCTGGTCTTTACGCCGCCACTGCGCAGCCTCCGCGCACGTGAAGCCGAGGCTGACCTTGCCGCGGCACGCCTCTTTCATTTGCGCCGGCCCGGTGAAGAACCCGCGCGTCTTGAATTGCTGCCGGAGTCCGAAATTGGCGCAGGGCGCGCAGCCACGACAATGAATTGGTACTGCGAGGAAGCCGGCAGTGCGATCGAACTCGTGATCAGCGATGCCTTTTGTCCCTCCTGGCGGCTCCGTCAGGAATCGAACGGATGGAGCGGACGCGCAGCGAAAGGCGACGGCGAAGTCTATTTGACGGAAGAGCGCACATCCCTGGCACCGGCGAATGAAAATGTTCGGTCGCTCACCGAGGAGATCTTGTCCGCTGCCGGGTTTCCCAACCCGGTCTGGATGAGGCGGCGTGTCGAAATTTCAGCCGCGCTCAGCCTGGTCGCAGCGATTGAACCCGGCATCGGGGATGCGCTCGCCGCGATTTCCGGGCGCTGCGGGTTTGTGGAGAAACAAGTGCTCGATGCAATCGCAAGCGAGTTACGGCGCGAACCCCGAAACGCCGATTTCAGGGCGGACCGCGCCAACTGGCCGATGCCAGGCCGCTACACCGTAGCCGCCGATCTTGACAATTGATGCGCATCGCCAGACCACGGGTGCTTTTCATCGCTCCCACGCTTCCAGCCCTCACGGGCAACGGCCTCGCCATGCGCATGGGTGTCTTTGCCGAGGCGCTTGCCCGATGGGCCGATGTTGATCTTGCGGTGGTGCCGGTCGCCGGAGGCGGCGTTGAAAACACGCCGTTCCTCCAATCTCTTGGCTTGCGCCTGTCGCGCGTCTGCTGGGACCGGCGACCGGACACCCACTATACGCTGCTGTCGCGGGTTGCGAATCCCGCGGCACGCCTTCAAAGCTTCAGGGCCTACGGGAAGCCGTCAATCGCCAATGCGTTAACGGCCCGCGTGGCGGAGAACATCAGGGATCTTGCCGGCGAGCGACACTACGACCTCGTCCATATCGGCCGCAGCTACATGATACCCCTTGCTCGCTTCCTGCCTGAAACAACGCCCGTGACGCTCGACCTCGATGAAGACGACCGCGCGTCCTTTGCCAGCCGGGCGGCGGTTGCCCGACGCAGCGGAAATTGTTTTCTCGCGGACTGGCTCGACCAGGAGGGACACGCCTGCGACGGATTGATTGCCGCCATGGCAGGCCGATTGCGGCGCGCGTTCGCGGCGAGTGTTCGGGAGTGTGAAAATCTGGCAAGGCGCCATCCGGAAGTGAGGTTCGAAACCGTTCCGAATGCGGTACAGATTCCGCGCCGTGCGCCCCGTATCGAAGACGGCAGCATTCTCTTTGTTGGTTCATTGGGCTATGAGCCAAACGCCGATAGCATCCTGTGGTTTGCCAGGACGATCATGCCGCGGCTAAGAACAGGATTCGGCCGTTGTCGGCTTACGATCGCCGGGGCAAACGCGCCGTCGGCTGTGTGCGCATTGGCTCGGCATCCGGACATTCGCGTCCTTGGCTTTGTCGATGATCTCACCGAAGTCTATCGAAGGGCCAGTCTGCTGATCGCGCCGATGCAGGCGGGTGGCGGCACACGCATCAAGGTTCTCGAGGCGGCAGCTTTTGGCGTGGCCACGGTTGCAAGCCGCCAGGCTGCGGCCGGACTGTTTACGCCGCGGCAGCCCTGGGGGTGGATATGCCAGCGTCCTTCGGACTTCGTAGCGGCCTGCGCCGATGCGCTCTCGGATCCCCGCGAGCGTGACCGGCGGGGAAAGCTCGGTTACCGTTCCGTCACCCGGCAATATTCGCGCGACGTTGTCGTCCCACGACTTGCGGCCTTGTTGCACGAATGCTGCGGGTGAGAAGCCTTGGAAGGAGCGCATTGCATGGTTGGAGAAGACGATCGTTACCGCAAGACCGGGGGCTTCGATCAAGACGAAGTGGTGGATGGCTACATCGTCTATAACAAGGCCAAAGACCGCGTCCATTTTCTCAACCCGACCGCTGCCATCGTACTGGAACTCTGTACCGGCGTTCTGACCACGCTCGAAATCGCGGAAGTGGTCGAACGGACGTTCAGCCTGCCCCAAACGCCGGTCGGTCCGGTCCGAGATTGCCTGGCTTCGCTTCTCTTCGAAGGTTTGATCGAAACGTGCGGGATATCCTAGTCCGAACCCTCCGGCGCGAATTTCGGATCGCGGGGCAGCCCGAAACATCGCTTGTGCGGTATGTTGAGGCCCGTCCCGTGATTGATCGCGCGGCCGTTGCGCCGCAGATCGTGAACATCGAACTTAATCAGGAGTTTTTCAGAGCCCGATTGCCTTCTGGACGCAGCCTGGAAGGTACTCTTCGCTACGTCACCGAGCACCTCGATTACTTTGTCGAATACTGCGCCCGCGCTGATGAAGCCGATGCGGTCAGCCTGCCTGCCGCACTGCTGGTTTCGCCCGACGGCCAACGCGTCCTGTTCGCCGGAGGACGAAAATCCGGAAAAACCATGCTGGCATTGGGGCTGCTGTCATCGGGGTGGACGTTCGAGGGGGACGCGCGAGTCTTTATCGGGTCGGAGGGAGTTGTCGCTCATCCGCGGACCCTGCGGGTCCCGCAGTCGCTGGTGTGGCGCCACTCCTGCCTCGCGCATTTCCTCGACGGGGCCCCGTCACTTGCGGTCGATGGTCTGGAAACGTTCTTTGCCGTCGATCCGACGCGATGGGGACGGGAATGGAGTATTGCCACGGGCAAAGTCGACGCGGTCTTCTTTCTCGATAACGCCGATTCGATGCTTTCCGCGATACGCCGCATCAGTTCAGACGAAGCCTTTGGCCGCGCTCTGCAGCTTTTCTCCTCGGCCTTGCCCCTCATGGCGCGGTACGTTTCGCTGCTGCGCTCCATTGTTGCCGCTCCCTGCCTGTTTCATCTGGAGTTGGGAGCTCTTGAGGGTGCCGTCGGCTGCGTCGTCGAGACCCTTGAGGCCATCAACTTGCATGCCTCAGATTGATGCGGTAAACGCAATGCTATGATAGCTCAATGCTCGTATTGCAATTTGCGGAGACGCTGATGTCCCAGACCCTCGCTTCAAGGCATTCAGACGACACGATGGCGGGCGTTGATGCATCCGTGGTGAAGACGGTTCAGCGTTTGGGAAAAATCTCCCGATATGAACCGCCCAAGATCATATCCTTTCCGATCGACGGCATGCGGGTGGCCGGGCCGGTATCGCTTGCCGGCAATAGCTACTGATACGTTTATCGATGCTCCGAGCGGGTAAGTCGGATGATATCTGTCGCCGCGGCCATGATCGTCCGCGACGAGGAACGGTTTCTACCGGGTAGTCTTTCCTCCCTACGTGGAAAAGTCGACGATGTCATCATCGTTGACACCGGTTCGGTAGACGACACGCTGTCCATCGCCAGGGCTTTCGGCGCTCGTGTTTTCCATTTCGAATGGAATGACGACTTCGCGGCTGCGCGAAATCGGGGGCTTGAGGAAGTTACCGCCGACTGGATCCTTTACATCGATGCCGACGAGCGCTTGCATACGCCGGGCGACCGCCCCGTTGCCGAATTTCTCGATCCCGACGCGATCGCGGCATATGTGCAGTTCAGGCCGAAGCTCAATTATACCAGCTACCGGGAGCCAAGGCTTTTCCGTCGCGACATCCGCCTGAGATTTTCCGGCAAGATTCATGAGTCCATCCTGCCGGCGATCGATCGTATCGCCGAGCGCGACGAGCTTTCGATCACGCGGACGGCGATCGGGCTGGACCATCTGGGTTATGACGGCGATCAGGCGCACAAGGCAGCCCGCAACATTCCTCTTCTGCGGCAGGCCATCGAAGACGATCCGAACCGGGTTTACTATTGGTACCATCTTGCCGAATCCCTGGCAGCCATCGGCCGGGTTGGCGAAGCTCTAGCGGTCGCATGCCAGGGTTTGCAGGCCGCGCAGCAACGTCCTTCCGACAAGCAGCGGGCCAACGCCAGCATGATTTTCCAATTCCTCGCCCGTACTTATCTGGAGCGCGGGCAGGACCCGTCGGCATTGATCGCTGAAGGGCTCGCGGCAGTCCCGGGCGACCATGCGCTCCGGCTTATGGAGGCTCGTGCCAAACTCGATGCGGGTGAATTCGAAACCGCGCTGCAAATTGCAAAGAGTTCTGCTTTCGGTCGATACTAATGCGCGGTCCAACGATCTGCTGGCATTCGATCAGCGCATCTTCGAGGAATTTGCCAATGATCTCGCCGGCGTTGCCGCCTTTCGACTTGGCTTATTCGCCGAGGCTTCGAGATATTTCTCAAGCGCTGCCGCCGTCGCAGCGGACAACTTCTCCTATCGCATCAAATCGCGCGCAGCCTTGCTCCAGCAACAGAGGCTGAAGGCCTGAGAATCGTGCCATGGCATCCGCTACGGAAAAGAACCTCGTTCTGGTGCACAGCAATCGATGGCAGGACCGCGCCGACTTCGAAATGATCAAGAATCACGTCGAGTCTCTAGCGCCGGATATCGCCGTATTCATTGCGTCAAACGATATCCCCTCCTCGATCACGCGCAAGCGCGCTGCCTCGCGGCCAACGCTGATCTTCTCTCCGATCCGGCTTTTGAGTTTCAAGCCTGCTCGTGGCAAACTGTATGCAGGCACGCCGATGTCCAAGATTGACGAAATGCGCCGGCTGGCCACGGCCGGGCTGCCGATTCCGGCTTTCGAGGTCATCGGTCCGGACACGCGATTGTCTGCCGACGACTACGGCCCCTTTGTCCTGGTGAAGCCATCCTACTCGTTCGCTTCCTTCGGGCAGGGCATTGAGCTGTATCGAACATCAACGCTGCGCTATCGGGCTCCCGCCGAGTTTCCGGAATGGCACCCGGGGCGGCAGGCGCCGATGTTCGCGCAGAAATTTATTGACTGTGGATACCCGATGTCCTGCCGGGTACTCACGATATTCGGCGAGCCGATCTTCACCTATTGCCGCCAGTCGACCAAACCGCTGCACCTGGATCCGGCAAAGGATGTCTTTGAGCAGCACGAATACCTGCCGGCGGCGCCGGATCGCATCACCTTCACTACCCGCGAACCGGACTTGCTGAAGCTCGCCGCGGATGCCTATCGCGCGATGCCCGAGATCGCGCTGCTGGCCTGCGACATCGTGCGTGAGAAAGTCACCGGACGGCTCTATTTGCTCGAGGTGAACCCCGGCGGCGGCACGTGGATGTTTTCGAGCGAAAGCTGCGGCAGCTACAAAGACTCGCTGGGTATCAGCGATCTGGCCGCGGAATTCGATGCCTTCCGGACGATCGCGCGCGTTCTGGTCGAGCGCACAAGGGCCGAGGCTCAGTAAGTGTTCAGTAAGTGTGGAGATATCGCGAGTGAGAATGGGTCGGGTGCCGAATACGGTCCGCTCGGATGTTGCAACCTAGTTGAGATGTCTCTTGCTGTGGAGGGGCGTCCCTCAAGAGCCTTCGCCTGGCCGGTAAAAACGTTCGCCCAGGTCGTCTAGCGTCCTGTCGAGGACACTTTCTCTGAGCGCCTGAATGCCTGGCTGGGACGGGAGTGCTGATCGCACCCGTTACTATAGAAATTCCCTGCTATCAGGGAACTTAACAGGGGCCGACCGTCCGAAACGTTCTGGCCGTGTAGCAGGGTTAATTAGCATGAGTACGCGACGCTCCGCTTCTTGCGGTGTGACGAGGTCTGTCGACCGCAACACATATTCGCGAATATCTTGCCAGGCTCATTTGTGGACTTTACTTTGGACAATGGGCGACTTTGGCGCGAGATCGCTCAGGACACGCCACAGTGGCTCGACGCTTTTCGTCTCTAGCCGGCGGTAGAATTCCTCTTGCCGCGAGAGCTATTGGCGTGTGGATTGATTGGAGGAAGCGACATACCTGCCTGGTTATTGCCTCGTACCGCCGTCGCCAGTTCAGCCGTACCTAAGCAACGGGGTCAATTGAGAAAGCAGCAAAGCACGGTTGCACGAACGTAAACCGCTATAATCTACCATTTCGACCTACTCGGGTTTATAGGCGCAATGCTGGCACCCCAAAACCGAACGGCGGCGATGACGAAGCTCACCCAGGACCGCGACCAAGTCTACGAGGTATGTACCAGCCGCGACTGCATGCGCGCGCTCGACGCTCTGGAAACATTCGCCGATGACCATCCAGAGGAGGTTTTGGCCGGGATTTATCTAGACCGCGTCGTCGGGTTTGTACTGGAACCCCCGGCCGATGCCTGGGATGGAATCATCCACTTCAACAAAAAATAGCGTGCCTTTTCCGTGTGCGATGCCCGAGTTGGGTCATTTGTGGCCAATCAGCTGGCGACGTGCCCTTGTCCGTTCTTACCCCTCAAAAACAGTCATCGGCTTGCGCCGCATGCCCCCGCCCCGATGCGGGATGTTCTTCCCCGCACGCTACGTCAAATCCGTTTCATAATCTCCTGTCACCAACCACTCGAAGGTCGATCCTGCTGATCAGATCTGAACGCAGCACTTCGGCGGCGCTCACGGCGGCCATCGTCTGTCGCAACGTACTGACGTTCGATCCGAGCGACACGATTCCGCCTAGCACCACGGCAATCGATCCGACGGCGGCGACCTGATTGGATCCGAATAGGCCGAGCACCATAAAGAGCGGCAATGCGACGCCGCCGGCGATTGCCGCCTTGGAAACCAATATAATCTTTCGGCATCGCTCGGAGACCTCGGCAAGCTCCTCGAGCTGCGCTTCGATCCGTGAAATCTCGTCGATCGGGTTGTCTTCGTCCATCAGATTCGAGATCCGCAAGGTTCACTGTCGTAGGTGGCAGCAGGTTTGCTCATGTCCGCCCTCCCCGATAACAGACATCCAACAGGATCGACGTTACGTCCGCCGCCAAAGACGGACTATTCACTATCACGTCCCCCGCATCCCCGATGCCACGCTCGGGGTACTATCTTCTCGGACGAGATGGCCGCGAGCTTCTTGGCAACCCGGCCCACCGCGCCGATCGGCGGCTTTCTAAGAGACGTTTTTCGTCTCCGGCCGGTGCTTGTTCTTCGGCACGAAGCCCGACCGAGTTGCTTCACGCGGCTGGCGCACCCAGACCTCACGATTTGGGTGCAAGCCGGCACCGCGTGTAGCAGGAACGGCGGTCAGCCGCGCGCGGTGCAACAGGCGAGTGTCGGCGTCGCCGCAGTTCGGATGGACGCCGCCATTGGCCTCCACCACCTTGTCCCAGGCCGCCTTACGCTGCTTGAGAATGGCAGGATCTGCCAGCGCCATGCAGTTGAGCTCGTTCTTATTTAAATCCGCGACGATCTCGTCACCGTCCTGAACGAAGGCGATGGGTCCGCCAAGGCCAGCTTCAGGGCCGACATGGCCGATGACAAGGCCGACCGATCCGCCAGAGAACCGCGCGTCGGTCATCAGCGCCACCACGATTCCCCGCTCACGGCACAGCGCGGTAATGCGCGAGGTTGGATCGAGCATCTCCGGCATACCCGGCGCACCGCTCGGACCCTCGTATCGTACAATGATCATGTCGTTGTTATGGAACCGGCCGGGTGTCTTGTCGAGCGCCGCAAGTAGGTCTTGCTCGCCTTCAAACACGCACGCTTTGCCGCGGAACAGATTGTTTTCCAGCCCGCCTTCGACACCAGCAAGCTTCAGGATTGCCGAGAATTCCGGCGACAGGTTGCCGCCGAGAACGCGCAGGCCACCGGTCGGCTTATAGGGCTTGGCGACGGAATAGATCACCTTGCCATCGGCAGTCTTGGTGCCCAGGCGCTTAACCTGCTCGGCCAACGTTTCGCCGGTGCAGGTCATCACTTCGCCATTGAGCAGTCCGGCCTCCAACAGTTCAAGGACGATCACCTGCACACCGCCAACCCGGTCAATGTCGACCATCGAATATTTGCCATATGGGCGGGCGTCAGTGAGGACCGGAACGACGTGCTGCGACAGATGGTTGAACTCAACTGGCGTCATGATCTCTTTCCAGAAGTCCGTGAACCCGGCGGCGCGCGCGATCTCCGGCGCATGCAGCGTGACGTTGGTCGAGCCGCCGATCGCCATCGCGACGATGACGGCGTTGCGGATCGAATCGCGCACAACAATGTCGCGTGGTTTCAGGCCCCGCGCCATCATCTGCGCGAGGTACTCGACCAACTGGTCCGGGAATTCATTGAGGCGGCGGGGATCGTCGGACGGCGGGGCCACCATGTGCAGCGGCTGCATGCCGACGACGCCGATGAAGGTCTGCATGGTGTTGTAGGTGAACATGCCGCCACAGCTGCCGTAACCGGGACAGGCATGGCAGGCGATGTGATGTCGGTATTCGGCGTCGGGATTACCGGCGACCTGATAGGCGCTGACGATGTCAAGTTTCTCGCCGGTGTTCGGGTCAGTGCCGGGATGGATCGGTCCGTCCGACATGATGATCGCGGGTTGATTGTGCTCGAGCAACGCGGCCAACGTGCCGACCGGCGGCTTGTCGCAGGCAACGACGGCGATGGTGCCGGCGAGCCCGGTGGCACTCAGATGTTCGCAGAGCGCATCGTGGGTAACTTCACGCCCGATCAGCGAGTAGCGCATCTCGCGGGTGCCGTTGCGGATGCCGTCCGATGTCGCGATGGTGTATTCCGGCTGGACGAGGCGCAGCTTCAGCTGGCCCGCGCCCTTGCCGATGCGGCTCTTGAGGCTGGCGTGGATCGCATCGACCTTCGCCGCAACACCCATGTAGCACTGGCTGTCGCCCTTGGTGCCGACCACGCCAACCGACGGCTCATGGATCAGATCCTGATCGGTGCCAAGTTCTCGCGCAATCCCGATGGTTTGGGCCGAGCGGCCTGGATGATGGTCAATGATGACGACTGGCGATTTTGTCACGGCGGGTTCCTTTTGTTCGATCGACAATATGTAGAGTGCGCCCCCGCTGAGATTTGTGACCTGATTCAGGCGCATGAGCCGGACGTTCTGATTGGTCCCAGCCGGACGTCGTCTGCTGCGACGTTGAGAATGCAAAGCCATACAGGGCGCGGCTGCAACCATCAACACATCACCGCGCCACCTGTGAACAGCGCAAGGCCCCCTACGGTGGCAATCACACTGCCGCTCCTACCATGCAGTGGGTTTATTCCAGGGTCTCCAGGGCGAGTCTTCAGAAAACGGGAGTTTTCTTGGATTCGGCTGGAGACTTTTGGGAATTCTCCACCCAAAAAATTCGAAAGTCGGTCTCCAAAGACTATCGGCGACGAGAAAAGCCCGCGTTTGGCGCGCCTTTCTCATCCAAAGAAGGAAATTCTCTCAAACTCAGACTGCCTAGCTGGCGACGCAGTGCTGATCGCAGCCGTCTCCGCGCAATTTCCCTGCTAACAGGAGCGGGCGCGCCAGGCGTCAGCGGTCTTTAGAATTTTTGTACTTCACCCCGGGAAAGACTTTTGCAACAATATCCGCCAAAACCAGACGTTCCCAAGAAGTCCGTTTTTCAAATGGACGCGACCGGTGTTTCTTTGATCCGCCTATGCGTCTGAGCGAACCCTTACATAGGATCCCGGAGCGTCTTCGATGACCGACAAGCCCTCGCCGGGCGTCCGGGCCGCGACTTGTCCACCTGAGAACGTCGTTACCCACTCGTTCCAGTGAGGCCACCATGAACTCCGGCGCTCGGTCGCAGTTTTGAACCATTCGTCGGCCGTCGCGGGATTCCACGAATTCGTCCAATGGCCATATTTTGAACTGGGTGCACTAATCACTCCGGCCATGTGGCCTGACGCTGACAACACAAACTCAACCGGACCACCATAGAATTGCGTTGCCCGATAAGCGGATTTCCAGGGTGCGATGTGATCTTCCTTTGTACCGAGAATAAAGGACGGCGTTGTAATTTTCCGCAGATCGATTGGGGTGCCGTCGAGAGTGATGCCTCCAGGCTTCGCCAGATTGTTCTCCTTATACATATTGCGCAGGTAGAACGAGTGCATGGCCGCAGGCATCCGCGTCGCATCTGAATTCCAGTACAAAAGATCAAATGGAACCGGCTCCTTGCCGAGCAGGTAGTTGCCTACGACGAACGACCAGATGAGATCATTCGCGCGCAACATGTTGAATGAGGTCGCCATGTCCCGCGCATCAAGGTAGCCCTTCTCGTTCATGCGCGCTTCGAGCGCCGCGAGTTGCTCGGTGTCGATGAAGACCGACATGTCGCCGGAGTCCACGAAGTCGACGAGCGTGACGAAGTAGGTCGCGCTCCTGACGCGATCGTCGCCTTTCGCCGCCTGATAAGCGAGCGTCGATGCGAGCAGCGTTCCGCCAAGACAATATCCGACGCAATTCACCGCACGCTCGCCAGAGGCTTTCTCGACTGCCGCCATCGCCGCGATGGCACCCTCAAGCATGTAGTGCTCGAAGCTCTTGTCTCGCAGACGTGCGTCCGGGTTGATCCAGGAGATGACGAAGACCGTGTGCCCCTGTTCGACACACCAGCGGATAAACGAATTCTTTGGCTGGAGATCGAGGACGTAGAATTTGTTGATCCACGGCGGAATGATCAACAGAGGCATTTTACGTACTTGCTCTGTCATCGGCGTGTACTGGATGAGTTGAATCATTTCGTTCTGGAAAACGACCTTGCCCGGCGTCGTCGCAATATTTTCGCCGAGCCGGAACGCATTCATATCCGTCATAGTAACGCTGAGGCGGCCCTTTCCGCGTTGCAGGTCGTCAAGCAAATTCGTCAGGCCGCTGAGCAGGTTCTCGCCGCCGGTCTCAAACGTCTTCGATAACACTTCAGGGTTTGTCGCAGCAAAATTCGAGGGCGCCAATGCATTGACGAATTGCTTCGTATAAAATTCAACCTTCCTGGATGTCTCCTCATCAAGTCCCTTGACGCCTCGGACGGCAGAGAGGATTGCGCGAGCAGAAAGAAGATAACTGTCGCGGATGTAGCTAAATATAGCGTTCTCGGCCCATTCAGGGTGTTTGAAGCGTTTGTCGGGTGCGCCCACCGGTGGTGGCTCGCCGCCGAGCAGATGTCGCAATGTCCGCGCCCACAGGCTGACGCTCTGCTCCCAAAGCTCGAGCTGCGCGCGCGCGATCGGTCGCGGATCGGCCGCGAGCCTGGTTGTCAACTCGAAGAAGGCTTGACCGATCTGGGCCGGATCGCCCATGCCGATATTGGCGACGTCTGGTCGGTCGACGAGGAATCCCTGTGCGGCAGCCTGGCTCTTGGTCGCCAGCGTCTGAAATCGTTCCGCCAGAACAGCGGGATCCAAAGGCGCAGCCATTTTGCTGTCAGTCATGGCAGACTCCCTTTCTCGTTCCTCATATGCGGGCCGACTATCTATCTGCTGCCTTCTCGCTACGTCATGCCATTGCCGGCACCGGCCTTGCTATTACCCGCTCGACGACCGCTGATGACGGACATTCCTCGTCCGAAGCTATTTTACAAGAAACCGATTGCTATCCACGGTACCGCAGCGACGATAATGGTGCCGATGAAAAGCGCGATCATGTAGCCGACAATAGGTCTCATTCCTTCATCGGGGTTGATGCGGCTGATCGCACAGGCCGCGTAGTAACCTACACCGAATGGTGGGGCGAACAGACCGATGCCCATCGCCAGAACCACGACCATGGCATAATGCACCTCGTGCACGCCAACCTGTCGCGCGATCGGAAAGAGCAAGGGGCCAAAGAGCACGATGGCCGGAATTCCCTCGAGGACAGAGCCGAGCACGACGAAGGCGAGGATCGAGACGGCGAGGAAAGTTGGGGTGCCGCCGGGCAGGGCTTTCATGGAATTGGCGAGCAGACTCGAGAAGCCGGATTGGGTGAGGGCCCAGGCCATGCCAGTTGCAGCCCCGATGATGAGCAGAATGGATCCGGAGAGCGAGGCCGTGTCCACCAGCATGGGATAAATGCGCCTCCAGTCGAACTGTCGATAAACCAGCAGGCCGGCCACAACGGTATAGGCGATGCCGATCGTGGAGACCTCGGTCGCGGTCGCGACGCCCTCGATCACTGCCGCCCGGATGATGAACGGGAGCGCGATTGCAGGAAGCGAGATCAGGAATGACTTGCCAATCTCGCGACCGGAGGCGCGGCGCACCCCGGACAGATCCTGATTACGGTAGCGCCACCAGACCAGTGCCCCGAGAGTCAGCCCGAGCACGACGCCCGGCAGCAGCCCACCGGTAAAGAGCGCCGCTATCGAGACGCCCGTTACAGAGCCGATGGTGATTAGCACGAGCGAAGGCGGGATGGTCTCAGTCTGGGCGCCCGTGGCTGAAAGCAGCGCTACGAGGTCGCCCGGCTTCGCGCCGCGCCGCTTCATCTCCGGGAAAAGGACCGGGGCGATAGCCGCCATGTCGGCAGCCTTCGAGCCTGAAATTCCGGAGACGAGGTACATCGCGCCGATCAGGACGTAGGAGAGCCCGCCGCGGACATGACCGAGAAGACTTGCCAAGAACCCGACCATCGCGCGCGCCATCCCCGTCATCTCGATCAGCAGGCCAAGGAGCACGAAGAGCGGTACGGCGAGCAGGATCAGATGGCTCATGCCTTCGTCCATGCGTCCCACAACGACGACGGTCGGCGTCGAGGTCGTGAGTGCGAGATAAGCGAAGGTTGCAAGACCGAATGAGAAAGCGATCGGCACGCCCAAAAGCACCATCGAGCCGACGCCAAGGACGAAGAAGATGAGCAGGTTCCAGTTGCCAAGCCCCTGAAGATAGGGCCCCAGCAGCGCGGTGATGGCGACGGCGGTGGCCACTGTCCCGAGGGCGAGGATGCTGGTCCAGAAGCGGCCGAGGCGGAATATCTGAAGGAAACCGACCAGAATCATCAGCGCAATCCCGATCGGCAACGCTGCGGCCCGCCAGGAATTGGCAATCTCCAGAGATGGGGTTGTAACGAACATCTCGTCCTCGGCGAATTCATAGGCCGGGCGCACAACGAAAAGCAGGAAGGCGAGCGCGGCCGCGATTGCGATCAGGTCGAGGAAGGCGCGCAGATGCGGCGGGAGTTTGCCGACGATGGCCGTCATTCGCATATGCTCGCCGCGCCGCAGCGCCACAATCGAACCGAGCATCGCGAGCCAGAGGAAGAGAATTGAGGCGAGTTCGTCTGACCAGACAAGGGGGGTTTGCAGAACGTAGCGCCAGATCACGCCCATGAGGAGCACAACGACCTCGGCCGCGACCAGCAGCGCGGCCGGAAATTCAACCAACATGCCGACGATGTCGTTAAGCCGCTCGAGCCACGCAATCGGTTTGCCTCGCTCCGCCCCCGTACCCAAATGCAAAATGTCGCTTGTCTCGCTGACAATGTTCATGGCCTATTCCTCCCGCTCATTGTTGCTTGCCTGGGGGCGATAACTGCCTTCTCCAGTTAAAAGGGACCCGCTCGCGCTTGAAACCCAAGGCTTGCGGTTCGTCTGGTCAGCCGAGCTTGCCGGACACCTTCTCCATGAGGTCCCAGGCGGTGGAGCCGTATTTCTGCTTCCACTCTGCGTAGAAATTTGTGCCGGCGAGCGCCTTTCGGAAATCGTCTTGTTGGACATCGATGAACGTGATGCCCTTGGCCTTCAGGTCCGCCTTCAGAGTGTCACTCAGCTTGGCGATATCGGCCCGCTGGTCGCCCGCCGACTTGTCGAGTTCACGGGTGATGATTGCTTGTAAGTCGGCCGGCAACTTGGCGAAAGCACGTTTGTTGCCAAGCACCCAGTAGCCGTCCCAGACATGCGCCGTCAGACTGCAGGTCTTCTGGACTTCATAGAGCCGTGTCGTCGCGATGATGGCGAGCGGGTTCTCCTGGCCCTCCACCACCTTGGTCTGAAGCGAGGTGTAGACTTCGTTGAAGTTGATTGGCGTGGGTGAGGCGTCTAATGCCTTGAAGAGTGAAGTTAGAGCAGGCGCTGGCGGCACGCGCAGCTTGAAGCCCTTCAGGTCTGCTGGACCCCTGATTTCGCGAGTTGATGATGTAACGTGGCGGAAGCCGTTGTCCCATATCTTCGAAACGGTGAAGATCGGCGTTTTCGCGATCTCGGAACGCACGTGGTCGCCGAGTGGACCGTCCATGGCTCCCCAAACCTCGTCGTAGTTCTTGAACGCAAAGCCGACGCTGGTGATCCCCGAGATGGGCACGAGAGTCGCCAGGATGAGCGATGACAGGTTGAAGAACTCGATCGAGCCGTTCCGGACCTGGGTGAGTAGGTCCGTGTCGGAGCCGAGCTGGTTAGCCGGAAAGAGCTTGATGTCGACGCGGCCCGAGGTCGCCTCGCGGATTCGGGTCAGCGCTTCCTGGGCACGGAGGTTGACCGGATGGCTCGGGTCCTGCCCAGTGGCGTATTTGAGTTCGAACTCGGCTGCGCTTGCGGGCCATTTGAGCATCGTGAGCAAGGGGAAGGCAGCGGCGCCCGCCAGCAGGGCGCGGCGCGTCGGCTTACAGCGGGTCGTCATGATCGTTTCCTCCTGTCTTGTGTTTTGATGCGGGCTGCTAGGTGGTCCCATTGAGGGCGCGGTAGACGCGGATAACCTGGCTGTCATCTGCGAGACCTTCGCCGCGGCCAGAGGTCGAATTGAAAAGCTGGTAGGCCAGCGCGGTCATCGGCAGCGCTGCCTTCGTCTCCCGGCCAGCTTCGAGAACAATGCCGAGATCCTTGACGAAGATGTCGACCGCGCTCGTCACCTCTGGATCGGCTTCAAGCATGCGGGGACCACGGTCCTTCAACATCCAGCTTCCGGCGGATGTGCCGACCAGGATGTCGAGCATCGACTTGGTATCGACCCCGATCTTCTCGGCCAGGGAGAGTGCCTCCGCCGCAACCACGATATGAACGCCGCAGAGAAGCTGGTTTACCGTCTTCACGGTGGCGCCCTGTCCGGGCTTATCCCCGACGCGCAGGGTGCGGCCGCCCATCGCCTCGAGCATGGGCCGTACCGACTCGAACAAGTCCTTGGGCGCTGCGGCCATGATCGTGAGGCTGCCGGCGGTAGCGCCGACGACGCCGCCGGACACCGGAGAATCGACGAAACGCCGTCCGGTGATCGCGACGCGTTCAGCGATGGCCTGGACCTGCTTCGGTGGACAGGTCGCCATGAGGCAAACGATTGCTTCGACTGGCGCCGCTTCAAGCGCCCCATTCGAGAACAGTGCTGCCTCGGCCTGGGCGGCATTGACGACCATCAACAAAATTGCGCCGGCACCTGCGAAGGCCTCTTTGGCGGAGCCGGCTGGCACGCCGCCGGCGGCCTTGAGGTCCTCAAGACCAGCAGGATTCACGTCATAGCCCTGGACGGCGAACCCGGCTTTGATGAGGTTCCGAGCCATGGGCCGACCCATTGCGCCGAGCCCGACGAAAGCGATGGTCTTCATATCGTATCCTTTCGCGGCTTGACCCGATGCACCCTTGTTCAGGAACGAGATGAGATGATTCAGAGCCAGCTCTTGATTGCCGCCGTGACCGCGCTGGTGGAGAGGCCGTAACGATCGTGCAATGTCGGAAGTGCACCGGCGGCGAGAAACTCGTCGGGCAGAGCAATCTGCCGGAAAGCCGGATGGGTGCCCGAGCGCATCAGCAGCGCGGCAACCGCCTCGCCCAGGCCACCGATCTCGCTGTGGTTCTCGGCGACAACGACCAGCCGACCGGACTGGCCGGCTTCGCGGAGGATCGTTTCTGCGTCGAGCGGCTTAATCGTGGGGACATGCAACACCGCTGCCTGCACGCGATCATCTGCAAGGATCTTGACTGCTTCGAGCGCGCGCATCGTCATGATGCCAGACGAGATGATCAGGACGTCTTTGCCGCCGCGGATCAGCTTCGCCTTTCCAAGCTCGAATTTATAGTCGTACTCATCAAGGACTACGGGTACCTGACCGCGAAGGAGGCGCATATAGACCGGCCCTCGATGGGCAGCGATGGCAGGCACGATCTGTTCGATCTCGAGCGCATCACAGGGATCGATCACCGTCATGTTCGGCATGGCCCGGAACAGCGCAAGATCCTCCGCCGCCTGGTGGCTCGGTCCGTAGCCAGACGTCAGGCCGGGCAGCGCGCACACGATCTTCACATTGCGGTCTTCCTCAGCAATCGTCTGGTGGATGAAATCGTAGGCGCGCCGGGATGCAAAAGCCGCATAAGTCGTCGCGAATGGCGTGAACCCCTCAGCCGCCAACCCGGAAGCGGCACCGAACAAAAGCTGTTCGGCCATGCCCATCTGGTAGAAGCGATCAGGAAACTCCTTCGCGAAAATATGCAGGTCGGTATATTTGCCGAGATCGGCCGTCATGCCGATCACATCGGAGCGATTGCGCGCAAGTTCGACCAGGGCGTGCCCGAAGGGCGCCGGCTTAGTCTTTTGCCCATCCGCCGCGATCGATGCGATCATCGCAGACGTGGTCAGACGAGGCTTTCCGGATGGGGTCGATGTTGCGAATTTCATGACTGCCTCGCGGCTTCGAGTGCTGTAAGTGCAAGCTGCCATTCATGTGCTTCGACACGGATGAAATGGTTCTTCTCGCGCTGTTCCAGGAAGGGAACGCCCTTGCCCATGAGCGTGTCGGCGATGATCATGCGTGGCCTCGGCTCGGGGTCTGCCTTGGCTGCATCGAAAGCCGCGATCACGGCATCGAGGTCGTTGCCGTCGACCCTTCGTACGAACCAGCCGAACGCCTTCAGTTTGTCGACCAGCGGCTCGAATGCCATGACTTGCGTCGAAGGACCGTCTGCCTGTTGATTGTTGACGTCGACAATGGCGATCAGGTTGTCGAGCTTGTGGTGCGCTGCTGACTGGATCGCCTCCCAGACCGAGCCTTCATCGAGTTCTCCGTCGGAGAAAAGGGTGTAGACCCCTGCTGTGGAGCCCTTGCGCTTCAATCCAAGTCCCATGCCCACGGCAATGCTCAGACCCAGGCCGAGCGACCCGCCCGACATCTCCATTCCCGGCGTGTAGGAACCCATGCCCGACATCGGCAGTCGGCTTTCGTCAAAACCATAGGTCTCGAGTTCAGCCTCCGGAATGATCCCGGCCTCGATTAAGGCCGCGTAGAGTGCGATGGCATAGTGCCCATTTGACAGCAGGAAACGGTCCCGTCCTTCCCAGGTCGGATCGTCCGGTCGATAGCGCATCGCGTGAAAATACGCCGCCGCAAGCACGTCTGAGATGTCGAGAGCCTGCGCGATGTAGCCTTGACCCTGCACCTCACCCATGCGGAGCGCATTGCGGCGGATGTTGTGGGCGCGCTCGGCGAGTGTAGGGGCGTTGGCAAATGTCTTCGTGATTGTTTCCATTGATATCTTCCTCATGTGGCGCGATCAGTGAATCAGCATGCCGCCATTGACGTCGATGACGGCTCCGGTGACGTAGGCGGAGAGGTCCGAAGCCAGGAAAGTGTAAATACCCGCCACGTCATCAGCATCGCCGAGGCGGCCGAGTGGGATGCCTTCGAGTATTTTTGCTTTCATCTCGTCGGTCAGTTTGCCGGCGGTGATGTCGGTGCCGATCAGGCCCGGGGTTACGCAATTGACACGGATGCTATCGGACCCGAACTCGCGCGCCATCGCCTTTGCGAGTCCAAGAACGCCGGCCTTCGCGGCGGAATAGTGAGGACCGCCAAAAATGCCGCCGCCACGCTGGGCCGAGACAGAAGACATGCAGGCGATGGATCCAGTCTTGCGCCGGCGCATATGCGGAATGACCGCCTGTGAAAGAAAGAGAATCCCCTTCAGGTTGACGTCCTGTATGCGGTCCCAATCGCTGGCTGTGATATCAAGTAGCTTCACGGGCTGCGTGACGCCGGCATTGTTGATAAGAATGTCGATTTGACCGAAGGCTGCGATCACGGCCTCGACGGCTTTCACGCAGGAATCCTGGTCGGCCACGTCACACGCAAGACCAACATGCGGCTCTCCCGAAATAGGATTGAGATTTCGCGCTGCACTTTCTGCAGCGGCGCCGTCGATATCGAGGATTGCGACACGGGCGCCTTCCGCTACGAACCGCCGGGCGGTCGCAAGACCTATCCCCCGCGGCGAGGCCGCACCCGAAATAACAGCTGTTTTGCCGCGAAGCAGCATGCCTTCCTCCCATTGGGTTTGCTTTCCGAGGCACCACTGTCTGGAGCCCGTCTTGTTGGGGAAATCGATTACGCCGTGGCCTGCGCTCCCACAAACGCGCAGTTGTCTTGAATGGATGAATCTGGTTCACTTATCGAATGTTGCTCTCCAGTGTTCCGATCTCGGCGATCCGCGCCTTTGAGGCGGCCGCGCGCACCGGCTCATTTCGCGATGCTGCAAACGAACTCCATCTGACGCCGAGTGCTGTCAGCCACGCGATCCGCAAGCTTGAAAGCACCATGAGCACGACGCTCTTTGAGCGGAACGCCCGATCGGTCCGGTTGACGCCCGCCGGCGAGAACCTCATGTGTCATGCCGGCGCCGCGTTCGACAATCTGAGGCGAGGCATGGAGGAAGTTGCTGGCCGTGGACCGCAATTGCTTCGGGTGCATTGCGCACCCAGTTTCGCAGCACAATGGCTGGCCCCTCGTCTCGCTCAGTTTCTCGCCGCCGAGCCTAAACTGGAGGTTCGGCTTGCGGCCAGCACCGAATATGCCCGATTCAGCAACGACGATTTCGATGTCGACGTTGTCTATGGTCAGCCGAGGGGCGAAGGAAACGAGATAGTTCCGCTGGGCGAGGAAACCGTTACCCCACTTTGCACTCCGGACATCGCAAAGAATATTCGCAAGCCGAAAGACCTGTTCGGCGAGGTGCTCATACGATCGGAAGTCAAACGGGTTCAGTGGCACCAATGGTTCGCGGCCAACGGCCTTGAGCCGCCTGCAATCCACGGTATGCGTTTCGACCGCAGCTTCATTGCCATTGCGATGGCTTCGAGTGGTCTTGGCGTGACCCTCGAATCGACAAGGCTTGCCGAACGTGAAATCGCGACCGGCAAACTGGTCGCCCCACTCGAGGGCCGTTCAGTCGATGTCTGCTACGTGGGCCATTATCTCGTCTTTCCGCGCGCCAGCCGACAGCGCCGCGCGGTGCGCGCCTTCGCCGAGTGGATCACGTCGGAACTTTCCGCGACCGAGGGCAAGTCCAAAAAGCGCAGTGCGGTCGATCGCTAACCGGCGATCCTGCGCTGCTCTAGGCTGATTGTGGCACTTGGCCGACATCGTCATTTCTCCGAATGTCCGCTTTGCGCGGCAGCCACAACCGGACGTTCCCGCAAGGACGCAATTGACCCAAGGAGACATTGCCCTGCGTGTCTTGCCTAAGCCTTGCGCCGTGCCGACGTCACCCGATACATCCTGAAACGCGAAATCAGCATCGTGATGGTCCTGCCCAGGCTCAGCTGGTCAGGCGCATGTAAAGCAGCGGCAGCTTGTCGGGGAGACGGGCGATCTGGTCGATGACGACGAAATTCCGTCGGCCGAACATCCGCCCCAGATAGGCCGTGCCGTCGCCGTCGAGCCCGATTCCAAATACGTCGATCGCGTTATGCGCGAGGCTCTGCACCGCCTTGCGCGCATCCTCAACGAAATAGCGCCGGTCAGCGACGTCGATGTCGGACGGTTCGCCGTCGGTGACCACCAGTACCAGCCGACGATGGGTCCGCTGCGCCCCCACCAGCGCGCCAGCGTGGCGTATCGCGCCGCCGATCCGGGTCGATAGACCGCCGCGCAGGCCCGCGAGTCGAGCACGGGCGTGGCGGTCGTATCGCTGGTCGAAATTTTTTACCGGATAGAGGCGGACGTCGTCGCGGCCGTTCGAGCAGAAGGCCGCAACCGCAAAGGCGTCGCCAAGGTCGGACAGGGCCTGGGACAGCAGCGCAGTAGCGATCCGCTCAACGGTCAGGATCGTGGTCGAACTGCCTTTGACGAAATCCTTGGTCGATTCCGAGATGTCGAGCAGCACCAGCACCGACAGGTCGCGGTTGCGCCGCTCGGTGCTTTCATAGACCCGCGGCGACGGCGCGAGACCCGCGCGACGGTCGATCGCCGCCTGGATCGTGGCGTCGAGATCCAGCCGGTCACCTTCGGTGCGGCCACGCAGCCGGGCCGGACGGCTGACCCGCGCGGCGCCAACCAGATTCTCCAGCCGGTTCAATACGTCGCCATAGCCCTGCACCTGACGCTCGAGCAGTGTGGCGTCGACCGGTTGCGGCTGATACTCCACCACGGTCGCCCATTCCGGGCGTTCGCGACCGAGCAGATAATCATATTCGGGATATTTGCCGACCGGCATGCCATCGTCGGCGCGCAATTCGCGCGCGGTCGCCCGGCCGACATCGTCGTCCGGAGTCGATCGCTGCAGATCATGGCCGTCGTCAAGGTCCTGGGTCCGCTCGATACGCACGGATTCAACGATGGCGTCCTGTTCGTCGCTCATCTGCGGCGGCGCGTCGTCGATGTCCCACAGGCCGGCATTGTCGTCGCGATAGAGCGGCTCGACCCGATAGGTGCGCGGGTTGAACTGGATGCGCATCTGGCCGAGATCGTTGCCCAGCAGATTTCCGATCTCGCGACTGATAGCTGGATCGGCCAAAGCCTCACGGGCGGCGAAGAACATCTGCCCGCCTTTTGTCACCCACCGATCGTCGTCGCGATAGTTTGGGTCGATCAACGCCCGCGACAGCCGCGCGAACAGGCTCGGCGCAGTGACGCCACCATCGGCGCGGGCGGTATGGAAAGGCGCCCATAGCCGAAACAACCCGGGCAACTCGCGCATCGCCAATTGCTCGACCCGGGCGTCCTCGATCAGGGACACCAGCGCCACTTGCATCGGCTTCAGCCCGCGGATTTGGAAGCGTGGCCCGGAATGGACCAGATGCGCGCCGATATGGGCAAGCATCGCCCGATAGACCGTCCTGACCGAGCTGGCCGCGACACCGCGCATGCGCGCCGGCACCTGCACGAACAGACGATCGAAACTGGCGCGGCGCTGCAAGGAGTCGCCCGGCGTGCCGGCGACGGCGCGGATGAACGGCTTCTGCCGGAACAGCGCCATCAGATAGGCCTTCAGCGCGCGTTCGACATCCGTGAACCCGATATCGCCGGTCGCCTGTTCAAACAGATCGAAGGCGCGCGGGTCGGACAGGCTGAACAGCGCCAGCCGGCGCTCGGGATTGCTGCCGCCGGCGCGGAGGCCTCCGAGCACCCAGGCGCGAAAACCGTGGGCGCCGAGTTCGGCGAGCAGACTGTCGGAGCGGGCCAGCACCGGCATCACCGATTCAGGCCCTTGCGCGGCCAGTTCCGCGACCGCATCGAGCCAATCGCGAAAATCGCGCTCATTGCCGAGATGGCGCAGCGCCGGCGAGGTTGCCTCGCTGAGTGCGGCGGCGGCGGCGCGGCCGGCATGCCGCTCGACATCGAGAATGCAGGGGGCGAGCGCCAGCGCGGCCAGCGGCCCGCGGTGCTCCGCGAGGGTTCCGGCCGCGCAGATATAGGCCTCAAGCTCGGCGGGCCCGAGGCCGCTCGCGTGCAATCGTGCCAGATCGGCGCGCCAGTCCGCGAGTTGATGACCGCTGAATACCTGCCTGAGCGCGCGCCAGATCGAACCGTTGCGCGGATCTCCGACCAATCCGGATTCCACGAGATCGGCAAAGGGCGTTTGATTGATCATCCCGCTGTGTCCGCCTCTAGATGCAGGCAGCAATGGCGTCCTTGAGCGCTTCGCGCATGTCCGGATCGTCGGTGATCGGCAGTACCAACGCGGCATCGCAGGCCGCGTTGAACGACACGTCTTTCGCCACTAGCCGTCCGGCGTGAATCAGCATGCGCGTCGAGGCGCCTTCGTCCAGACCGTGGCCGCGCAGGTTGCGCGAGCGGATGCCGATCTCGACCAGGGTGCGCGCGGCGCTGGTGGCGATGCCGGCCTCGTGGGCGACAATCTCGGTCTCGATATCAGCGGCCGGATAGTGGAAATCGATCGCGCCAAAACGTTGTTTGGTCGATTCCTTCAGGTCCTTCAGCACGCTCTGGTAGCCGGGGTTGTATGAGATCACCAGATGGAAGTCCGGATGCGCACGGACCAGTTCGTTCTTCTTCTCCAGCGGCAGGATACGCCGGTCGTCCGTCAGAGGATGGATAACGACAGTGGTGTCCTGGCGCGCCTCGACAATCTCGTCGAGATAGCAGATCGCGCCGTAACGAACCGCATTGGTCAATGGTCCATCGTGCCAGACTGTGCCATTGGCGTCGAGCAGGAAGCGGCCGACGAGGTCGGAGGCGGTCATGTCCTCGTGGCAGGCGACGGTGACCAGAGGCTTTTTCAGGCGCCAGGCCATGAATTCGATGAAACGGGTCTTGCCGCAGCCGGTCGGGCCTTTCAGCATCATCGGCATGCGCACCTGATGGGCCGCCTCGAACAGCGCGATCTCCGTGCCAACCGGCTTGTAATAGGGTTGCTCGCGAATGCGATAGTCGTCCAGATTGGTCATAAGCTCACGCGGTTCCTGAAAAAAATGCCGCGGCCGAAGCCGGATCTGGAGAATGCAGGGTTCTCATGGAATTGGCTACCAGCTGGTCCGGAGCATCGTCTGAGACGACGATGCTCCGGACCACGTCCGCCAAAGGCAAAGGGAAGCGATGTTCCAGGCCAGCCAATCCTCAGCGGTGGGCCGGGGACTTCTCATTCGGAATGCCGTCGATCGGGCATTCATCCGTGCCCGCGGTCGGACGGGTCATCGCCTCGACCATTTCGCGCGTGCCTTCCGGATCGGCGATCCAATTCTTGTAGAAATCGTAGGGGCAGGCCGCGACGCCGCGCGCGCTTTCGCCGGAATTGATCATGCCGGTATAGCCGCGATGAACCAGTTTGTAGAGGTGGTTCTGCGACTGGCCGGTGCGGCGGGCATCGCGGATCAAGCTCTTCGACAATTGGGCATACTGAATGCCGTATTCCTCCTCGCCGGTCTCGCCCAGGGTGCGGCCGTCGAAGCCGATGATCGCCGAGTGACCGAAGTAGGAATAGACGCCGTCAAAGCCGGCGGCATTGGCGACCGCGACATAGACATTGTTGGCCCAGGCCATCGCCTTGGAAATGATGATCTGCTGTTCCTTGGCCGGATACATGTAGCCCTGGCAGCGCACGATCAACTCGGCGCCCTTCATGGCGCAGTCACGCCAGATTTCCGGAAAGTTGCCGTCGTCGCAGATGATCAGGCTGACCTTCATGCCCTTCGGGCCTTCGGAGACATAGGTGCAATTGCCGGGATACCAGCCTTCGATCGGCACCCACGGCATGATCTTGCGGTATTTCTGCACAATCTCGCCCTTGTCGTTCATCAGGATCAGGGTGTTGTACGGTGCCTTGTGCGGGTGCTCCTCGTGCCGCTCGCCGGTGAGCGAGAACACACCCCAGACCTTGGCCTTGCGGCAGGCCTCGGCGAAGATGTCGGTCTCGGGACCCGGGATCGACGAGGCGGTCTCGTACATCTCCTTGGAGTCGTACATGATGCCGTGGGTGGAATATTCCGGGAAGATCACCAGATCCATTCCCGGCAGGCCGGTCTTCATGCCCACCACCATGTCGGCGATTTTGCGGGCGTTGTCGAGCACCTCGGCCTTGGTGTGCATGCGTGGCATTTTGTAATTAACGACGGCTACGCCGACTGTGTCGTTGCTGCTGGAAATGTCACCGTGAAGCATGGGGGTCGCCTCCTGTTGTGGTTGAGATTGCCGTCGATCAAACGGCCATGTGACGGTGGACGAGGTCGTCGGTTAGCGTATCGATCGGTCCGGACGCCGCGACGTGGCCTTTTTCAATGATCACGAAGGATCGTGAGGCACGTCGGGCGAAGTTCACGTCTTGCTCGACAAGAATGATCGTGATGCCGTGCTCCTTGTTGAGTCGCACTATCACGTCCTCGATCTGCTCAACGAGGTTGGGCTGAATTCCCTCGGTTGGTTCGTCGAGTAGGACAATCTTCGGGTTGGTTAGCATCGCGCGGGCAATGGCGAGTTGCTGCTGTTGGCCGCCGGACAGATTGCCGCCGCGGCGGTTCAAGAATTCCTTCAGCACCGGAAACAGGTCGAACACCTTGTCCTCGAGCACGCCCGCATCGCCGGGATTGCGGCGGGCGAAAGTGCCAAGTTTCAGATTTTCGCGCACTGTGAATTGCGGCAGGATGCCCCTGCCCTGCGGCACATAACCGATGCCGTGCCTGACCCGGTCGTGGGTCGGGGTCGCGGCAATTTCCTCGCCGTCGAGCCGGATGCTGCCGTCGTTCTTGTCCATCAGCCCGACGATGCTTCGAAGCAGCGTGGTCTTGCCAACGCCGTTGCGTCCGAGCACGCTGAGGAAGCCGGCGTCACCAACCTCCAGCGTAACATTCTGCAAGGCGCGGCTATTGCCATAGAAGGCGCTGAGATTTTTGATCTCAAGCATGACCGAAGCCCCCCGAGCCAAGATAGGCTTCGCGCACCAGCGGATTGCTCTCGATGTCGCTGACGTTACCTTCCGCGAGTAGCTTCCCCTGATGCATAACCGAAATCGAATCGCCGATTTCCTTGACGAAGCCCATGTCGTGCTCAACCACGATCAGCGTATGCCGGCCCTTCAGCCGGTTGAAGATCTCCGCGGTCTTACGGGTTTCCTGGACGGTCATGCCGGCGGTCGGCTCGTCCATCAGGATCAGCTCGGCGTTCTGCGCCATCAGCAACGCGATCTCCAGCCACTGGGTTTGGCCATGGGACAAATAGGCGGCCGGCGCCTCGATTTGGTCGATGAGATCGACGAAGACGCAAAGGTCTTCCAGTCCGGCCGTGTCGTCGTTCTGGGGCCCCCGCATCAGATTGGTCCACACGCCCGGCCTTTTGCAGTGGGCGACCTCCAGATTCTGGCGCACGGTCAGCTCCCGGAACACGCTCGGCACCTGAAATTTGCGGCCGACACCGGAGCGGGCGATCATGTACTCCTCGAGCGATTTAAGATGCTTGCCATCGAACACGATCGAGCCGGCGGTCGGTTTGACCTTGCCGCAGATCAGATCGAGACAGGTGGTCTTGCCGGCGCCATTCGGGCCGATCAGGCAGCGCAGTTCGCCCCTGTTAATGGTCAGGTCGAGCCCGTTGACGGCCATGAAGCCATTGAAGCTGACGGTCAGATCGCGCACGACGAGATGGGTGCTCATGCGATCTCCTTCGGATGGCTGGATTTCAGATCTATTTTTCCGTTCGGACCATGATTATTGCCGGGTCGGATTTTCGCCAGCAACTGGCCGATCAGGCCAGCGAGGCCGGAGGGCAGGAAGAGCACGACCAGCACGAACAGGATGCCCATCACCAGCGTCCAGGTGTCGAGGAAGGTCTTCGATTCCGACAGAGCTCCCTGCATGCCGGTGACCAGCACCGCGCCGACGAAGGCTCCCGGCAGGCTGCCGCGGCCACCGACTGCGCACCATATCACTACCGACAGGCTGAGGGGAACGTTGAGGAAGGTCGGCGACGCAAACTCCATCACGATCGTGTAGAGCATGCCGGCGATACCGGCGATCGCCGCCGAGATCGCCATCACGCTGATCTTGTAGCTGGCGACGTCGTAGCCGAAATACTGCACACGGTCTTCCTGGTCACGGATCGCCTGCAGGATAAGGCCGAATTTGGTGCGAGAGAGCACGTAGCCGAACACGAGGATGACACTGGCGACCGAGGCGATCAGGTAGAAAGTGGTCCGGTTGTAAGCGTCGAACACGATACCGCCGATGGTCAACTGCGCCAGATCGGTGATGCCGTTGAAGCCGCCGGTGTATTGCTGCTGGTCGATGATCAGAAGATTGACGACGACCAGCATGGCCAACGTCGTGATCGCCACGAACACGCCGGTGACCCGGCCGCGGAACATGAACCAACCGAGCCCGGCCATCAGCGCCGAGGGCACAGCGACGCCGGCGACGATGGCGAAGGTCATCGAGTAGAATGGCATCCAGAACCAGGGCAGGTGCTGGACGTTGTTCCAGACCATGAAGTCCGGCAGGCCGCCGGCGCCAGTTTGAACCGGAATGGTTCGGAGCTTGAGACCCATGGCCATGCAGTACGAGCCGAGACCGAATGGCAGTGCCTGACCAAGATTGAGGATGCCGCCATAGCCCCAGGACAACGACAGCGCCAGCGCCAGCAACCCGAACACAAGATAGCGGCTGTATTTACTGATCAGGTAGTCGTCGACCAGCACATAGGGCATCAGATACATGGCGGCGATAAGGATGACGATGGCGATCAGTTCCGGTTGCCAGAAGCCGGTTGCGCGTTGGCGCGAAGGAGACAGAGGAAGCTTGCTCATGCGCGCACCTTTGCGACGAACATGCCCTGGGGCCTGAAGCGGATGACGCTGATGATCACGATCAGGACGGCCGCCTTGGCGATGGTGTCGTTTTGAAGGAACGCGATCACGTTTGTGACCTCACCGAGGGCGAACGCGCTGATCACCGTGCCGAACAGGCTCTGCACGCCGCCGAGCACGACGACCATGAATGCGTCGACGACGTAACCGGTGCCCATTTCGGGTGAAACGCTTTTTAACGGTGAGACGATCGCCCCGGCGAGGCCAGCCAGACCGGCGCCATAGGCGAAGGTCAGTGAATAAATCCGGTCGGCATTGATGCCGAAGCAGGACGCGACGTTGCGGTCCTGCACGACCGCGCGCAGCTTCAGTCCGAAAGTCGTACGGTACATGATGAACCAGCTGATCAGGAACAACAGCGCGGCGACCACGAAGATGAAAATGCGATAGGCGGCGATCTCGACCCCGAAGATCGACACGCTGCTCTCCATCGACGGCGGCAGTTCGACATAGCGCAATTCGCCACCGGCGGTGAGCCGAACGGCCTGCTGCAACACGACCCCAACACCCCAGGTCGCCAGGATGGTGTCGAGCGGTCGCCTGTACAGCCGGCGCAGCAGGAAGCGCTCAACCAGCCAGCCGAATAGCCCGACGCCAAGAAAAATCAGCACCAGACCCGGCAACAAGGACAACCCGGCATAGGCCTTCAATGCCCAGGCCGCGTAAGCACCGAGCATGATGAACTCACCATGAGCAAGGTTGATCACCCCGATCGTGCCATAGATGATCGATAGGCCCAGCGCCACCAGCAGCAGGATTGATCCAATGCTGAGCCCGGTCAGGACCTGTTCGAAGACGAAATGCATAAGAAAAGTTCCACGCTAACACGAAGCACCGGGCGGCTGACTGGCCGCCCGGATACACAAAAGGCGATCAGGACTTCTTTTCGACCAGACCCTTTTCCGTGCAGACCTGGTTCGGATAGGCAGCGTAGGGATCGGGCTTTAGCCATTCCTTCGACTGGACAATGATTTCGAACTGGCCGTTGGACTTGGCCTGAGCGATCTTCGGCCACAGCCAGGTGTGCAGATTTTCGGGTTCGAGACGGACCCTGCCCTGCGGGGCGACCAATTCGACGCCCTTGACGGCCTCGCGGATGGCATTCGGGGTAATGTCGCCCTTGCCGAGCTTCTCGACGGCCTGCTTGAACATGTAGGTCTGGAAGTAGCAGGCCTCGGACACGAAATGGGTGACCTTGTCGGCACCCCAACGCTTCTTGTAGGCGGCGACGAACTTCTCGTTCTCTGGCGACTTGTGGACTTCGAAATACGGCGCCGAGGTGAAGTGGCCGGCAGCGGCCTCGCCACCCATGGCGGCGATCTCGTTTTCCGACGTGGTCAAGCTGGCCATTGGCATCTTCGCAGGATCGAGGCCGGCGGCCTTGTACTGCCGATGCAGCGCCACCACGGAATTGCCGACCACCGTCGAAAAGATGACGTTCGGCTCCTGCTGACGGAACTTGTTGATGACCGAGGAGAATTCGGAATGACCGAGCGGGACGTATTCTTCGTTGACCACTTCGGCGCCGTATTTCTCAAGCAGCTTGCGGCAGTAGTTGTTCTCTTCCTTCGGGTAGATGTAGTTCGACCCGATCATCGAGAACTTCTTGCCGAAGTTCTTGATCAACCACGGGATGAATTCATCCTGCTGCTGGTTCGGCACGGCCCCGGTATAGATGACGTTCTTCGAGCACTCGCGGCCTTCATACAAGGTCGGGTACCAGTAGAGATTGTTCAGCTTCTCCACGACAGGCAGCACGGCCTTGCGGCTGGCCGACGTGTACGAGCCGAACACGCTGACGCATTTGTCGCCGGCGACCAGTTTGCGCGCCTTCTCGGCGAAGGTCGCGGGATCGGAAGCCGGGTCTTCGATCACCGGCACGATCTTCATGCCATTGATGCCGCCGGCGGCATTGATCTCCTCAATCGCCAGGATTGTCGCCTTGTTCAGCGATTCCTCAATGATCGCGGTGGTACCGGTCAGCGAAAACAGCACGCCGACCTTGATCTCGCCGTTGGCCGCCCAGGCCAGATCGGAATTCTTGCTCCAGATATGCGGCATGCTTCCGGCCAGGAAGGCGCCGCCGGCCGCGCTGGTCTGAAGAAATCGGCGTCTCGTAAGTTTCATGGTTGCCTCCCGCGTGAACAGCAAAAAGCCCCCGTTCGGATATCATCCGAGACGGGGGCTTTTTCGCCCGATGTAAAGATGGACGGCAATGGTGCCGCCCCACCGCTTCAAGACGGTGAGACGAAAAAACTAACCCAACAGTTCAAACGAGTTAATGATCGCCGCGGCAATGGCGTTGACGGTGGTGCGACGGTCCATCGCCTGGCTGCGCAGGAACCTATAGGCAGCCTCATCATTCATACCGCGCGTCGAAATCAGAATAGCCTTGGCGCGTTCGACATTGCGGATCGTCCGCAGATTCTCGTCCAGCCGCTCAATCCGGTCGCGCAAGCGCTTGGTGTAGTCGAACTGACTGCGCGCCAAAGCCACCACGCCGGCGATGGTCTCGGTCTGCGCCGGCATGTAGATCACCGCCTCGGGCGTCGCCTCGCACAGTCGCGCGGGGTCGGGCGCACGGTTCGGCCCGATCACCACAACGACGGCCGAGCGGGATTCGCCCGGCGCCCAGGGCAACCGATCGGTCAGTCGGTGACTGAATTCAACCACCAGCACATCGGCGTCGGACGGCAGCTTGTCCGGCATCGGCCACAGGCGCCGGACCTTGGCGCGTGCGCGTTGCAGATCGCGCACCAGTTGGTCGGCGCCGGATTCTGGTGCTACCGCAACGACGATTTCGAATTCGGCCAGGCTGGCTGAGCCGGGCTTGGCGGGCACTTCGACTTTGCTCATGGCTACAGGTTTTCGGGCTTCATGGTCGATCAGAGGAAATTCGCGTTGCGGCCGGAGCAGGTCAGATACGGATCGGCGGCGACCGCCGCCTTGGAGCGCGCGACGATGTCAAACTGGCCGGCGCGGTTGGCGCGGCCGATACACGACCACAGATCGGCATGGCTGCAAGAGGCGTTGATGGCGACCTTGCCCTGCGGCGCCTCGAATTCCGAGCCGAGAACCACCGGCCGGAGCAGGTTTGTCTCCATCGAGTTGGTCATGGCGAGCGCGCGTGCGAAGAAATGCACCTGGAAATAGGCGGCCTCGACGCACATATTGGTCGGTTCGTCGGCGCCGAAGCGCTTCTTGAAGCGTGAGACGAAACTGGCGTTTGAAGCGCTATCGATGTTCTGGAAGTATGAGGCCGCGGTGATGTGGCCCTCCCCGACGTCGAAGCCCATGGCGCGGATTTCGGCCTCGGTCGTGGTGAGACTAGCGATCGGCAGCGTCTTCGGATCGAATCCGGCGTCGGAGTAACTCTGGTAGAGATGGACCGTGGAATCGCCAACCACGGTGGAAAAGATCACGTCCGGCCGCGTGCGCTGGATGTCGCGGATAATCGGCAGGAAATCCTTGCGCTGCGCCCGCAAGGAGACATAGCTCTCGCCTACCACCTCCGCGCCGCGCAGCATTTCGCGCATGATCCGATTGGTTTCGCGCGGGTAGATGTAGTCCGATCCGACGAAATAGAAGCGCCGGCCGAGATTGGAGACCAGATACTCGCACAGCGCCAGACTGTTCTGGTTCGGGGCGGAGCCCGTGTAGATGACGTTGGGGGAATATTCGAATCCCTCGTACAACGTCGGGTACCAGAGCAGCCCGTTCAGGCGCTCGACGATCGGCAGCACCACCTTGCGGCTGCTGGACGTATAGCATCCGAAGATCGACGATACGCCGTCCTCGGTCATCAGCTTCTTAGCATAGAGCCGGAACAAGGTGTTGTCCGAAGCCGGGTCGTAGATGATTGGCATGAGTTCGCGGCCGTTCAACCCGCCGGAACCATTGATCTCGTCGATCGCCAACAGAGTTCCGCGAAGCTGGGTCTCTTCAATGACCGACATGTGACCGGATTGGGAAAACAAGACGCCAACCCGCCACGGCTCGCTCGTCGCCTTATTCATGCGTTTCAACGAACGCCTCCTGGAATTGGCTTGACGATTTACTGTTGTGGCCATTTTGCAAAGCAGCAATATGAAGCCAATTTCTTCCCGGCGGCGCAAGAGCTAAGGCAGTGCGGCAGCCGATGTCAATGACAATACAGCCTCCCGGGCTGATCCAGCTGCAGCAGGATCGCCCTCTGAGCTATGTGTGCTTTCACCCAATTGGTGAATTTCCACCTCTAGAGTACGGACGCCGATCTTCTATGTTTCCGTCCCGCGGCGCCGACGATTAGCAGATACCATGGCTCGGCGTACCTAAAGGCGCATATGTTCGTCGATCCGCGCCGCCGAAAAGGCATCGACCGGTCCGGTATCAACCACCTCGCCCCGCTTGAACACTGCAAAGCGATCTGCAAGTCCAAGGACGAAGGATAGATGCTGCTCGACCACCAGCATCGCGGTGCCGCGGTCGCGCCGAGTTTTCGCCAGGACTTCAGCGAGTTGGTCGACCACCGAGGGCTGCAGGCCTTCGGTCACCTCGTCGAGCAGGAACAGCCGCGGCTCGGCGATCAGTCCCCGCGCCACGATCAGCATCTTCTGTTCGCCGCCCGACAGCGTGCCGGCGCGCTGGGACAATCGCGCGGTCAGTACCGGAAACCAGCCGCTGACATCGGACAGCCTTGCCTCGAAGCTGCGATCGTCGGCAAGGCCGAGCCGCAGATTGTCGCGCACGCTGAGATCCTGGAACAGCGCCTGTTCCTGCGGCGCATAGGCGAGCCCAAGCGCGCGCCTGCGATGCGGAGCGAGGCGGGTGACGTCGCGGCCATCGATCCGCACGGCGCCGTCCCACACCGGCAGGAACGCGAGGATCGTCTTCAGCAGCGAAGACTTGCCCATGCCGTTCTTGCCGACCAGCGCCACAATCTCGCCAGGCGCGACCTGCAGCGAGACTCCGTGCACGACCGGCGAGCTGCCATAGCCGCTGGTCACGCCGGTCAATTCGAGGGCGGGGGTCACGCTATGACCCCGCTGGCATCGGCCGGCGGCCGGCCGGTGTAGATTTCGCGCACCAAGGGCGCATCGACGACGTCGGCCACGGGACCGTCCAACGCGATGCGGCCCTGGTGCAAGACGATAATGCGAGACGAGATTTGACGTACGAAATCCAGATCGTGCTCGATGATCAGCACGCACAGCCGATCGCGCACCACCAGCTCGGTGAGGATGGCGGCAAAGCCCTGCCGCTCGGCCCGCGTCAATCCCGCGGTCGGCTCATCCAGCAGCAGCACCTTCGGCTCAAGCGCCAACACCATCGCCAGCTCCAGCGCCTGCTTGAGGCCATGGCTGAGAAACCGCGTCTCCTGGCCCAGTCGCTCGACGAGACCCGAGCTCTCCACCACCGCGCGCGCAGCCGCCGGCAAAGACAGCACCGGCGAGGACGTGACGAAGGAGGGCCGCTCGCTCCTGACGCGGGCAACGCGCAGACAGTCGGCCACGCTCAAGGTCTCGAACACCGAAGCCGCCTGAAACTTGCGTCCAAGTCCGAGACCGACGATGCGGTCTGCCGGCAGACGCTCGATCGAGCGCCCGGCAATGCGCACATTGCCTTCCGAGCGTTCGCTGCCATCTGCCAGACAGCGGATCAACGTGGTCTTTCCGGCGCCGTTCGGCCCGACCAGGCTGACGAGTTCGCCCTGGCGGGCCGAGAACGAGATGTTGGACAGCACCGTCAGGCTGCCGAAATGTTTGGAGAGACCTTCGACATCGACCACCACGTCGTTGCGATCGGGCGCGACGCCGGCATGCTCCAGGGTCGCGAGAACGACAGGGGCAGCGGCGATCGCGGACGCCGACCGTATTCGCCGGTGAATCCCGTGGAGGAGATCCCGCAGGCCGCCGAGCAACCCGCCCGGAAGCACGACGATCACCACGACGAAGGCGATGCCGACGATCAATTCCCAGACGAACGGAAAGCTGCTCGACAAATACGCGCTGGCGACCTCGATAACCACGGCGCCGATCACCGCGCCGACCAACGTGCCGCGGCCCCCGAGCGCCACCATGACAACCAATTGGGTGCCGAACACGAAGCCGGCATTCTCCGGCGCCGCGACGGCGCCGAATCCCACATAGCCGAACCCGGCGAGCGAAGCGACGATGGCCGCGACGATCAGCAGGCCGATGCGGACCCGCGCGGTGTCGATGCCGAGATAGCTGCAACGCTCGTCATTGTCACGCATCGCGCCTAGCACGCGTCCGGCGTCGCTGCGCAGCATGATCCAGGTGATAACCAGCGCCGAAATCACCGCCAGCCCGGACAATCGAAACCAGTTCTCCAGCGTGACGTCGAAACTCTCGAAGCCGACCAGACCGCTGGATGATCCGGTGAACGTCCCGCCGGAATACAGGATCTGCACCAGCACGATCGGCAGCACCAGCGAAATCACCGATGCATAGAGCGGCGTCGAACCGGGATAGAACGACAACCAGCCGACCAGCGCTGCCACGATCGCGGCGACCCCGACCGCGGCGCCGAGCGCCAGCAGCGCTTCGCCGGGACCGAAGCCGAATTGGGTGAAGACGATCGCCAGCGCATAGCCACCGACGCCGAAAAATGCCGACTGCCCGAATGTCAGCGTGCCGCTGACGCCCCACAGCACGTCCACGGTCAGTGCGGCGAGCGCGACGAAGAAGGCCCGAATGAGAATATTGACCGTATAGGTATCGAGCACCCAGGGACCGGCGATCACCAGGCTCGCCGCCAGCAGCGCGGCAATCGCGATGCGCAGCATCGGCCGCGGAAGACCGGTCCGCGCCGCCTTCGGCTTGCGCTCGTTCACACCGCCGGAATCAAGCACGGGCGAACCCCGCCGGCCGCAGCCGGAGTGCTACGGCTGCGAGCAGCGCGATGGTCAGGCCGCCGAGGATCGGACTGATGAAAGTGCTGGCCAGAACCTGCAATCCGCCGAGCACGAAACAGGACAGGCCGAGCGTCAGCAGCGAGCCGCCGGACACCATGACGAGCATGAAGGCGCCGATCAGCCACGCCAGCCCCATGTTGGGATCGACGCTGGTCAGCGGCGTGATCAGCGCGCCGGCGACGGCGGCCAGGCCGCAGCCGGTCCCGAAGGTGATAAGGCGAACGCGGCTGCAGTCGATGCCAAGTCCCTGCGCCAGGGTCTCATTCATGATCACCGCGCGAGTCGACAGACCAAGTCGCGTGCCGTTGAGAAGTCCGGCGAACAGCGCGGCAATGACCAGCGCGGTCGGAACCAGGAGCAGACGATAGAGCGAGTAATCGGCGCCGAACAGTTCAAGCGTGCCCGAGATCGGCGCCGGCACGAATTGCACCTCGCGTCCGAAAGCGAGCGTCACCAACTGGCCGATGACGATGCCTAGTCCCCAGGTCGCGAGGATGGCGTCCAGCGGCCGGCGATAAAGCCGCCGCACCACAACGCGTTCGGTCGCCGCCCCGATCAGCCCGCCGACGAAGAAAGCGACAACAGGAGCCAGCACCGGCGGCAAGCCGAGGCGCGAGGCGACCAGCGCGGCATAGGCGCCGACCGTGACGAAGGCGGCGTGCGCGAAGTTGACGATCTTCATCACGCCAAAGACGATCAAGAGGCCGGCGGCGACGATGAAAAGGATCGCCGCCGTGGTGATGATGTCGAGGCAGAGCGTAATCATGAGGCCGCACCAGATGGCAGCGGCGGGAGGACCATGGGGCCTCCCGCCGCGCGCGGAAACATCAGGGCTTCAGGTTCGGGCACTGCTCTCCGGCACCGACATTGGGAAAGCTCTTGATGACCTTGACGCCACCGTCACCCTGCACCTGACCGAGATACATCGTCAACGCCGCGTGGTGCTGCTGCGCCATCGCGATCTTGCCGCGAGGTCCGTCGACTGCGATCTCGGCGAGCGCTTTCAGTACCGCGGTCGCGTCGGTCTTGCCGGCCTTTTCCACCGCCGCCTTGTAGGCGTAGACCGCTTCGTATTCCGGCACCGAGAGATCGTTCGGGGTCTTCAGGTCGCTGCCGAACTTCTTCTGCATGGCGGCGAGATAGGCCTTGTTGGCGGCGCTGTCGATCCCGGTCACGTAAGAGGCCGAGAGATAGATACCTTCCGCGTCGGTGCCCATGGCCTTCGCGGTGCCTTCGTCGACCGCGAGATTGCCGTAGGGCAGGGCAACGCCGGCGGCGCGAAGCTGCTTCGTCAAAGTAACGTTCGGCGCCCCACCCGCGGTCGATGTAATCAGCGCATCCGGCGCCGCGCTCTTCAGCTTCGAGATGATCGGCGTCCAGTCGATGCCGTCCATCGGCAAATATTCCTCGCCGACCACCTTGCCGCCGGTCTTTTCGATATAGGCCTTGGTGAAGGCCAGCATGCCGCGTCCGAACGCATAATCCGAGCCGACCAAGAAGAAGGTCTTCGCGCCCTTTTCCTTAGTGAAATAGTCGACGATCGGCGGCACCTGCTGTTCCGGCACCCAGGCGTTGACATACATGAACGGGCTGCAGGATTTGCCCTCGTAGAACGACGTATAGATGTAGGGTACCTTGCCGCGCGCCACGATCGGCAGCCCCGCGTTGCGCGCAGCACTCGTCTCCATCGAGATGAGCACATCGACCTTCTTCTGGAACACTAGGCTATCGAATGCCTTCTGCGCGCCAGCGGCGCCGGACGCGTCATCGGCGACTTCCAGCGCCAGTTGACGGCCGAGCACGCCGCCCTTGGCGTTGATCTCCTCGACAGCGAGCTGCGCCGACTGCACCACTGAGGGTGCGACCACGCTGTTGGCGCCGGACAGGCCGACCGGCACTCCAATCTTGATAGGATCCGCGGCAAGTGCCGTACCAGTGAGGAGTGTTGCGGATGCAGCGGCAGCGAGCAGCGTCGAAAGCGTATGATTGAGGATCATGGATCGATACTCCTGAGGGTTCATTGAAACGGGGGTGTAGGGCAAAGGTCAGTACCAACTGCGCTTGGCGCCGGATCCGAGCATCTCGTCATAGACGTCGACACGGCGGTCGCGCAGAACTTGGTTGAAGGCGTTCCAGTTGCGTTTGCGCCGGGCCTCGCCGAGGTCGACCTCGGCAATGAGGATGTCTTCCGCGTCCCGGCTGGCAGGCCCGACGACAGGCCATCCGGTGTAACTGACGATCAGGCTCTGGCCCTCGAAGGGCTGCCCCCGCTCGACGCCAACGCGGTCAGCGCAGGCGATGAAGATCGAATTGCTATGGGCCGCGGCCATTGCGAGGATGTTGGCCATCGCCTCACGCCCTTCGGCCTGACCCGGAATCGGAACCCAGTTGGTCGGCACGCAGACGATATCGGCCCCCTGCAGCGCGCAGAGCCGAAAGGTCTCCGGAAACCAGCCATCGTAGCAGATCGCAACACCGATGCGACCGATCGGCGTGTGGAAGACCGGGAAGCCGAGATCGCCTGGCTCGAAGAACAGGTTTTCCTCGTTCCAGAGATGCACTTTCCTGAACGTACCGATATAGCCTTCGGGACCGATCACGACGGCGCTGTTATAGAGATCAGGCCCCGAACGTTCGGTGATTCCCGCGACGATATGCATCCCGTGTCGGCCCGCACGCTCTGCCCAGGCCGCGACCGAAGGTCCGCCCGGAATTGGCTCGGCAAGGGCGAACGCTTCCTCACGCGAGGCGAACATGTAACCAGTATTGGCCAACTCCGGCAGCACGACGAGGTCGGCGCCTCGCGACGCCGCCTGATCGATCAACTCCAGGCTGTGCGCTACATTGGCGGCGACGTTTCCGAAAGCCGGTTGCATCTGAATGCAGGCGACGACGATCGATCCGGCTACCTTGTCGGTCGAGGCGTGATCGTTGGACGCGTGCAAAGTCATCGTGCAAAACTCCCCGAGCGCGCAAAACAAAACGGGCGCGCAAAACAAAAAACCCCCGACAGCGCCGTGAGGCACCGATCGAGGGCGACATAGCCACATGTGGAAGCGGCCGACCGGCCGCCGTGACAATCTCAACCGATGAGCTGAGCATCGCCTACATTGGAATTACAGCAGAAACGCGGACGTCATGTCAACCATGTGGGCGGACCGAATTATCGGCACGGATGATGATGGATTGTGCAGACAGCCTGACCGCCGGTCTCACCGCTCATCGATCAGTCCCAATCCGGCCATTACATCCTGGGCGCCGATGATCGTCGTGGCCACCTCTGCCATCGACAATCGCTTCTGCGTTGCCTGCGAGCGGATCAAGTCATAGGCCTCGGCTTCGCTAACTCTTTTCAGCGTCACCAGGATCTTCACCGCCTTGTCGACATCGCGACGCGCC
Source organism: uncultured Alphaproteobacteria bacterium (assembly GCA_963761895.1). Lineage (GTDB taxonomy): Bacteria > Pseudomonadota > Alphaproteobacteria > Rhizobiales > Xanthobacteraceae > Bradyrhizobium. Next base: position 598,753 of record CAVXIL010000003.1, on the reverse strand, counting down.
TTCAGTGTCTCTTCGAGCTTCTGCACCTTGCTCTCCAGACGGCGGGTGTAGCCGCGCATCGAGCGGGCCAGCACCAGCGAGGACAGGATGCCAAAGGGACGGATCGGCTTGTTGATGACGCCGTGGGCATTGCTGTCGAGAAGCCGCCGCAGCACCGTCGGGTTCTCATAGTCGACGATCGCCACGAAGGTCGGTCCGCCTTCCGAAGCGGATGCGATGAAAGCCGGCGTCTCGGCGGTCTCCACCAAATGAAAAACCGTGTCGACGTCGTTGGGCAATTCCACTGGCGGCGGCCATATGCCGCGCACGTTACAACCGATGCGCTTCAACTGATCGAGCAGCGCATCACCTTCCGCGTCGCGCGGATGCACGACAAGCACGCGCGCGCCGCACAACTCTTCGATGAGACGGCGGATACCCGGCTTCATGCGACGTAAGCCTCCTCACCGATCCATCGTCCCCCGAGCGGCGACACCGCGAGATAGGGATCGGGCTTCACCGCAGCCTTCGCTTCCCAGACCACATCGAAACCGCCGTCACTCCGGACCCGCCCGATGCGTGGCGTCAGCCAGGTATGATTGTTGTCGGGGTCGATCTGGATGGCGCCTTCGGGCGCCTCAAATGACAGGCCGAGCGCAGCCTCAACGAGCCGCTGAGTGTCGAGTGTTCCGGCTCGCTCCAGGGCGAGCGCAAACAGGTGAACCTGAGCATAGGCCCCGGCGCTCCACATACTGACCGGCCGGTCAGGGCCAAAGGTGCGACGGAAGTTGTCGGTGAATTGCCGGTTGCTCGCCCCCTGAAGCGACCCGAAATAGGTCGCCGCCGTGATGTGCCCCTCGCACAGCGCCGCACCGATCTCGCGCACCTCGCCTTCCGCCATGGTGAGGCTGGCGATGGGTATCGATGCCGGATCGAGACCGGCTTTGCGATAGAGCCGGTAAAAGGTCTGCGCCGAACGTCCGACCACCGTGGAAAACACCACATCGGGAGCCAGATCCTTCACCCGCGCCACGATGTCGCGCAGGTGCGATTCCGGAGCAGCCATCGGAGCATAGACTTCGTCGACGATTTTGCCGCCATAGGAATCGATGAGATCGCGCATGATGCGGTTCGACTCGCGCGGATAGATGTAGTCGGAGCCGACCAGAAACACGCGACGCCCGTGGTTACGGACGAGATATTCGGCCAGCGGAAAGCTGGTCTGGTTTGGCGATGCCCCCGTGTAGATCACGTTGGGCGAATATTCGAAGCCCTCGTAGAGCGACGGGTACCAGAGCAGCCCGTTGCGACGTTCGATCGCCGGCAGAATGGCCTTGCGCTCGGCCGACGAACTGCAGCCGAAAATCACGGAAATGCCGTCATCGGTCAGAAGCCTGTCGGCCAGACGACGGTAGGTTGCCGGGTCCGATTCCGGATCGTAGGCGACCACTTCGAGCTCGCGCCCGAGGATCCCCCCGGCCTGATTGATCTCCCGGATCGCAAGTGCCGTGCCCATAAAATGTTCGGTCTCGGTGACGGTGGTCAGTCCCGTGCGAGAGAACAGGACGCCCACCCTCCATGTGTCCGACAGAGATGCCGCACTGCTGACCATCGTCACGCCCTTCACTGAGAAATCCGGAATGGGGCTAACAGTTAGCAACACCCGTTCAATTAGTCACTATTGGGAAATCGCGTTCGACCGACGTGACCTGAGAAGACCCGCGCAAGGCGCTGATGCTCAGTTTGACCGCGGAAAGTCGCTCACTCACCGGTTGCGCCTGACACCGTTCTCGAAGAGAATGAAGGTGTCGGTCGTCGCGCCTACAATGCCCATGTCGGTGTGCGACATCGTCCGGCGCTGAACCACTCTGAACACCACTCCCTATCACACCACGCCGGCCGGCTGTCGCATGCCGGCGCACAACAGGCCAAACATCCGCGTGTCCTCGCCGCGCACTGCCAAGGCCCGCTCTCGCAAGACGCGCGTCAGGCAAAGCTGGAACACCTTGCTCCGCCGCGTCAGCCGCTGGCGAGGCGCGCGCTTGGTGCGACGGGCGCTGACCGCAGCGCCGCGGGCGGTTCGGATCGTTTGCCTCGCGGCGCTCGTCCTCGCGGCATTCTCGCTGACAAATCTCGTCTATCACGTTGTCCGCAAGCCGAGCGAGCTGCTCTTTTTCGTCGGCGGCGCGCTCGACAAGGAACCGATCGAAACGTGGCGGCGGTACGAACCGCTCTTCCACACGTATTCCACCAGCACGATCACGCCCGAGCTGCTGGCCGCGTTGGCGCAGGTCGAAAGCACCGGCAATCCGGTGGCGCGCACCTACTGGCGCTGGCGGTTCACCTGGAATCCCTTCGCTGTGTACAAGCCCGCCTCGAGCGCTGTGGGCATGTACCAGATGACCGATGCAGCTTACGCCGAGGCGGCACGCTACTGTATCCGGGGGAACGCTGTCGTAGATACCGACTGCGGGTTCACTGGCCTCTATACCCGCGCGGTCCCGAGCCATGCCATCGAGCTCGCGGCCGTGTACCTGGACCGCAATGTCGCGGCAGTTCTTGCCCGCGCGCCAGACGCAGCGGCAAGCCGGCAACAGAAGCAGGATCTCGCCGCATTCATCCATCTCTGCGGCGCAGGTCCCGCCTCGGCCTTCGTGCATCGTGGTTTTCAGATGATGGCCGGCGAGCGCTGCGGCGATCATCTCGTTGCGGCATATCTCGCCAAGGTCAATGCGATGAAGCGGCAGTTTCTGCGCCTTGCTGCCAACGGCCGGAACTAGCGTCAAATGGAGGCGCCACATGCAATCGCCGCGCCCGCCACGCAGTCCCGATCGAACCCGGTCTCCGGTCGCGTCTCCCAAAAACGGGAATATTTCAAATATCCGCCGGAAATTATCGGCTATTTCGCGCCGGAAGTGGCCAAATTGGGCGTTTGGAGACCGTCCGCTGAATCGCAAAAGCCCCCCATTGGCGTGTCTTTCTAGCGTTTCTGAGGGTAAAATCTCCGAGCGCCGGACTGCCTGGCTGGCGACGCAGTGCTGATCGCACCCGTCTCCAAGCAAATTCCCTGCTAACAGGGAATTTTACAGGGAATTTTGCGATTTCGAGGCTCCCTAGACCGATTTCGTAGCAAGAAACCGCTGCGCCGCAGTCACTTTTGGCGCAATTCCCTACGCAAATAAACAGGGAAAATATTTCAAAGAACAGGGAATTTTTTTGCAGGTATCAGGGAATTGGGGAATTCAGGAATTCTGAGTAAGCGTCCATTCGTCCATTTCTCACACACTTGTTTCTTTGATGTTCGGACGCGATCTGTTCTCAGCACAAATTTACAAGTGAGGACGACGACATGTCCGACAAACTTCGATCCCGCGCTCATGAAGGCGAGCACGTCGGCTTCAGCGTCATCCATGAAGGTGGCGAGCTTTGTCGAGGCACTTGAGCCCCCGTCGTCGCAAAGATGCGCCAAGCCACACAGAACCCGGTAAAGCACGAGGATCCTTTAGAAACGTAGGCTATCCGGATTTCTGGGTTGACGGACCAATTATCCAACTGTTGCAGTTCACGCGCCGATTGCATATGACGACTCGTCATCCAGACACCTCCGGGTGGCACCGGCCCCCCTTTCCGGTCGTGCCGTTACGCTTCCTGCGAAAGACACATGATGAACAAGCACGTTCTTGCCTTGGCCGCTTGCCTTGCAGCCGTGGCTACGCCCGTCCTCGCCACCGACTTCAAGGTTGAGGAGGCGACGATTCCGGAGATCGAGCGGGCGTTCCGCGATCACCGCCTGAGCTGCCACCAACTCGTCCAGACTTACCTCGACCGCATCGCGGCCTACAACAAGCAGGGACCGAAGCTCAATGCCATACTGACCCTGAACGGAGGTGCGCTGGCCGCGGCCGACCTCCTCGATACCAGCTTCGCCCATGGCGGAAAGCTCGGCCCACTGCACTGCGTGCCCGTCGTTCTCAAGGACAACTACAATACCGCCGACCTGCCAACCACCGGCGGCTCGCTGTCCCTCGAGGGCGCGCAGCCTGGGAAGGACGCCTTCGTCGTCGCCCGGCTGCGCTCGGCGGGCGCCATCGTCCTGGCCAAGACCAACATGCACGAGTTCGCGCTTTCGGGCACCACGGTGAGCTCGCTTGGCGGCCAGACGCTGAACCCCTACGACCTGACGCGCACCCCAGGCGGCTCGAGCGGCGGCACCGCCGCGTCAGTCGCCAGCAACCTAGCAATGGCCGGGACCGGCTCCGACACGGTCAACTCCATCCGCTCGCCCTCCTCCGCCGCCGCGCTGGTCGGCGTGCGGCCAACCCACGGGCTGCTCAGCCTCAACGGCATCATGCCGGTCTCCAGTACGCAGGACGCTATCGGGCCGCTTGCCCGCCACGTCGCCGACGCCGCCGCCATGTTGCAGGCGATGGCGGCAGCCGATCCGGCCGATCCGCAGACCGCGGGCCACCCCCACCCGGACTACACCGCCGCACTCAACGCCAACGCACTCAAAGACAAGCGGATCGGCGTGCTGCGCGTGATGTTCGGATCGAAGCCCGAGCACCGCGAAGTCAACGAGGTGATGCAGCGGGCCCTCTCGGCGATGAAACAGGCTGGCGCCGAGCTCATCGACATTGATGCGCCGGAGCTGGACGCGGACCAGCTCATCGCCCAGAACGACGTGCAGAAGTACGAGTTCAAGGCGGTGATGGACCGCTATCTCGCCACCATCCCGAACGCGCCCACCAAGACAGTGGATGCCATCTATGCGGGCGGGCGCTACAACCACCCGACCCTCGAGGGTTTCCTGAAATCCGCCGTCTCCTTCAAGGACGGCCTGTCCGAGGCGGACTACAAGGCCCGGCTCGACCGTGACGTCAAGACCCGCGCCCTTGTTGAGAAGATGATGGACGACAACCACCTCGATGCCGTCGTCTATCCCTTGCAGAAGCGGCTCGTGGTACCTCTCACCGAACTCAACCAGGCCGACCGCAACGGCATCCTGGCATCGGTGACCGGCTTCCCGGCGATTACGGTCCCTGCCGGGTTCTCCTCGCCGACCGATACCGCCCGGCTTGGCGTCCCGGTTGGCATGGACATTCTCGGCAAGCCATGGAGCGAGGCGAAGCTGCTGTCGCTGGCCTATTCGTTCGAGCAGGCGACGCATTTCCGCCGCTCGCCGGAGAGCGCGCCGCCGCTGCCCTCGGAGAAATAAGGGCTTGAAAGACAAAGGGCCAGCGAGACGATCTCGCTGGCCCGTGCCTGTTGTAAATCAAGTCCGGACATACTGGTGATGCAATCCCCACCCGCGCGCGAGGTCGTCGTCAGAGGTTTGGCGAAGCAGACAAACGGCAGATACTTCGGAGGCGATGCGGCCGGATTCGCGCTTCTCCGAGGTAGCTCGGCGCCATGGGATCGCGAGTTGTCGGCGCACAGCCATTGCAGGAACTGGTTGGCTTCGGCGACCTCTTCGATCGGCAGCGGCGGCGGATTGGAGCGGAAGGTCTTGATCAACGCCATCGCCGCGACCTGGGGCGACAAGCTGAAAGCCGCGCTCGCCACCTCTACCGACGGCATTCGGGCCCGCATGCTCGCCAACGGTTATGCCCAAGCCCCGGCGGCACGCGAAGGTCATCGGCGGAGGTTCAACGAGGCGGACAAACCCCAGATCCTTGAGGAGGCCGTGCAGGCGGGTGCGAACCTCTCGGAGGTGGCGCGCGGGATAGCGGCGCGTGTTCTATTCCGTTGGAAGTGACGCCGTCGGCCGCGCCGGTGTTCGTTGCGGTGCAGATAACTGATGCGGACGCACCTTCTGATGCGGCGCTGAGCAACGAGGAGCGTGCGCCATGACGCTGCTTCCTCCGGGCGTGAAGGTGCACCTGGCCTTCGGCTATATCGACATGCGCAAGGGCATCGATGGGCTCGCGATGCTGGTCCAGGGCGTGCTGCGGCTGGATCCCTTCTCGGGCCATCTCTTCGTGTTCCGGGGTCGGAAGGCCAACCTCCTCGTGCAAAGCTGGGCACTAGGAATGCGATAGCTGCCGCGCCGATCAGAACCATGCCCAGGCTTTTCATCATCACGGGGCTTCCGGCGGTTTGTCCAAAGCCTCATTCGGTCCCCGCAAGAGCTTCTGTTTGATGGCGGACCAGGTCCAGAAAATTGCGCTGCACACTACCAGCGCGCTCCCTCCGACTACTAAGACCTCGCCGAGGATAACCATCGCGGTCTCCTATTTCTCCTGTCCTAGTTTCCTTCTTCGATGGGGATAGCTTTAGCCGGTGGCAACTCGACGAGCGTCCTGGTCTTCTCCGCAGCGTCATAGACCTTGATTTGGAGCATCGGAAATTCGGCCTTCAGAGCCCGAGCCTTTTTCTCAGCGGCTTGAAGCGTGGGGAACACCGTCTTCATCCGGCCGTCTACTTCAAGGCCAAATCCCTCGGTCAGGACAAGGTCGGCGCGGGTGATATTCCGGGGCTGCGTCTCCTCAGGCATTATCAGAGGTTTTTTCATGTTCCCTCCTAGGTCATCTTCTCATCTAATCGCTGCCCCCTTTAAAAAAAGAGCAATGGCAGATCAGAACGGCACGTCGTCAGGATTGACCTCTGCATCGCAGTTGTGCGTGACTGGCTCGGTTTCATCAAACGGATTATCGCCAGTGAAGAGAGCTTCAAGATTGATTGGCTTCTCTTTGAACTGCTGAATTATGTCCGCGGGTGTCGGTTGTGCCGGTGAAGGTACAACACTGTACTCCGTTTCGAGGCTTTCGCCTTTGCGGTTGATAGTGATGCTGTAACCCTTCCGACACGGTACGCGGTCAGTGACTATTCAACACGCTGGCCCGCACGCCAGCCCATTTCCCAGAAGTCGGCCTCGAGCCGGGTGGCTTCCTTGAAGATCACGATCAGCTCTGCCTCGCGGGCCGGCGTGGCGTAGAGATCGGCGAGACCCTCCAGGTGCGCCCGCGCTTTAGCCGCGACCTCCTGGTATGGTGCACCGGCATACTCGGCGATCCAAACGCGATATGGGTTCGTTGCAGCGTGCACATCGGGTCGCGAGGCGAGCCGCGTCGCGATTTCTGCGTAGCCGATCACGCAGGGGGCAAGCGCCACCTTGAGTGCCAGCAGATCACCGCGCATTCCCGCGTCGAGCACGTAGCGTGTATAGGCCAGCATCTCAACCGCCGGAGGGGTTTGTTCAAGATCGCTAAGCGACAGGCCCCAGCCGGCACACAGCTTCACATGCAGGTTCATCTCGACGTCGAGAATGGCCGAGAGGCCGGCCGCCGCTTCGCGCATGTCAGCGAGCTTGGGCGACTTGTAGATGGAGAGCGCGTAGGCGCGAGCAAATTCAATGAGGAATAGGTAGTCCTGAACGAGGTAGTGACGAAATGCCGCTTCGGCGAGCGACCCGTCCGCCAACCCGTTAGTGAAGGGATGCTCGGTGTAGGCCCGCCACTCGGCGGATGCTTCTGTCTTTAGACGCTCGAAGAAACTCATGATCTTTCGCCGGGTTCTCAATGAGTGGCTGTTGGCTTGCTACCAATGGCACGTCGCAAAACCGGGCGGACGTTGACCTTGTCCGCCTCAATCACCCGCGCCGGGATCTGGTGAGAAGTATTGGAGTTTGTCCGGCTTCCTCTCCCACTCCTTGGAGTCGGGCGGGGGCGCTTTTTTGACCGTAATATTTGGCCAGATTTTCGCGTATTCCGCATTCAGCGACAGCCATTTCTCAAGCCCCGGCTCGGTGTCAGGCTTGATCGCGTCGACCGGGCATTCCGGCACGCAGACCCCGCAATCAATGCATTCGTCCGGGTGGATGACGAGCATGTTCTCGCCCTCGTAGAAGCAGTCCACGGGGCACACGTCGACGCAGTCCATGATTTTGCAGCGAATACAGTTCTCGTTGACGACGAAGGTCAATTAAGCGTCCTTTCAGCAGATTGCAGTGGCGACCTCATTCATGGTGTCGGTCCGTCCTCGCGGTGTTCGTTCATTGGTTGAAAATGGACGCACAGAAGACTTACGTCCTCTGGCTGAAGCGGAACACCGAGGAGCAGGCATTCAGCGGCCGAGCGGCCCGTGCTCGGCAGGTTGCCGCCCATCTCTCTGCCGAAGTGCGTGCAGTCCGGGCAAACACCGAAGCGCCGACGCGCATCACTCGTAGCTAGAGTGGACAGCACTTGGTGCAGGGCGCGACGCATCGCAGTTCGCGCTGTCGCGTCGAGCAAATCCACGGCGCGCACCAGAACTTCGAACGGATCGCGTGCAAGCGCTTTTTTGCCCTTGCTCGTCAGTCGCAGACTTACGCTTCGCCCGTCCGTCTTAAATCGCTGTCGGACCAAGTACCCACCCGCTTCAAGCGCCTTAATGGTTTGTGTCGCGGTGCCGCGGGTTGTCGCTTGAAATTCCGCGAACGCCGACGGGGTCCGCGAGAACGGGTTGGCACGGGCGAAGAAGCGGAGCGCCATCCATTGGGCCGGACTGAGTTCGCCGTCATAGCCCTCAGCTTGGACGAGCCGTCCCACCTGCAGCAGGAGCTCTGCCGTTTCGCGCGCTGACATATTTTACCTCTTCGAATTTATAATAGCGTTTCGAAATTAACTTGACAATCGATCGGATGCAGATAATTTTGTTTCGAAACTAGTTGGGGGGCTTGATCATGGCCCGCAACGCAGCCCTGCCGATCCTTACGGCCGAACCCGGCCTCACCCATTATCTTGAGGAAATCCGGCGGTTCCCGATGTTGGAGCGCCAGGAAGAATACATGCTAGCCAAGCGCTGGCGTGAGCACGGCGATCGCGACCCGGCGCACAAGCTGGTCACCAGCCATTTGCGGCTCGTGATCAAGATCGCCAGGGACTATCGCGGCTACGGTCTGCCGATCTCCGAGGTGATCTCCGAGGGCAACGTCGGCCTGATGCAGGCGGTCGAGCGCTTCGAGCCGGAGAAGGGCTTCCGGTTCGCCACCTACGCCGTGTGGTGGATCAAGGCGGCGATTCAGGAATACATCCTGCGCTCGTGGTCGCTGGTGAAGATGGGCACCACGGCCAACGAGAAGAAGGTGTTCTTCAACCTCCGCAAGGCCCAGAGCAAAATCTCCATCCTCGACGATGGCGATATGCGGCTGGACCAGGTGAAGATCATCGCCCGGGGGATCGGCGTCACCGAAACGGACGTGATTTACATGAACCGGCGGCTTGGCGGCGACGCCTCGCTCAACGCCGCGATCCGCGAGGACGGCGATTCCGGCGAGTGGCAAGACCGGCTGGTGGACGAATCCCCGGACCAGGAGACGACGCTCGCCGCGAGCGAGGAGTTCGATAACCGCCACAAGACGCTGTCCAGTGCGCTCACCGTGCTCAACAAGCGCGAGCGGCGCATCTTTGAGACGCGCCGGCTCGCCGAGGAACAGATCACGCTTGTGGAGCTGGCCGAGGAATTCGGCGTCTCGCGCGAGCGCGTGCGCCAGATCGAGGTGAGCGCCTTCGAGAAGGTGCAGAACGCGGTGAAGCACCGCATCGCGGCGATGGCGACCCCGGCGCCTCTGCAAGTGCGTTAGCTTCCAACCCTCTCCCGTGGTGGGAGAAACTGACGATGGACGTGTCGCTATGGGTACGTTTTACGGCAACCGAACGACGCGAGAGGGGCGCCGCTCGCCGGGTGCTGATCGAGCCCTCGCTCGACGATCCATGCACGGCACTTTGCGTCATCAATCGGGCGCCTAAGCCGCGCGCTGCAGATGGAAGGTTATCCGAAGTTTCATAATGAAGTCGGGGTGCCGATCGTGCGCATTGGCTGCCGCGAGTTCAAGTGCATTGGGGATAAACCACCGCAAGATCACCCACACATCTACCTCGAGATCGGCGATGCCAGTGAGATCGTCTGCCCCTATTGCTCTACGCTATTCCGCTTCGATCCGAGCTTGGGCGCGCACGAAGCTGATCCGGCAGATTGTGCTTACGGTGACAGGGACTGAGTTGAATTGCAGTAGCGCTGCTTCCTTCGTCATGCCGGCCGCAGCCAACCCGCGTCAGGCGCCATCGTCCCGCAGTCTCGGGGCGGTTCACGATGGCCACGAACGATCCGAATTCGGCAGGATGCAAGCGTCACGACGGCCGAAACCAGCGATAGCGGTTGCGCGCGACCAAGTCATAGATCGCGTCGCGGACACCCGTGGGATGAATTGGAAGATCCATGTCCACTGCCAACGCGGAAGCTCGCGCGCAATGCGCAGCACGGCCTTGGATTTTACATAGGCCTGGCCGCTCGCCAAGAAGGCAAAGGATTCCGGGTGATCAGGATCGATGCCGAGCTGCTCAGCGAGCGGGCGTCCCTCGGCCAACTGGATCGGAACGAAGCGAAAATAGCCGCGGCGATCACGTTTGCTCACGAGCGGCAGCCGCGCGAGCATAGGACGCATACGCCGTCGAACAGAATCAGGCCGTGCGGCGAGTTGATGCCGCCAGGACTTTTTGGGTCAACGACAATTGACTGCTCCGCCTGCATGGAAAAAGCAAACACCCGCGGGACGGCCGGCGCAACAGGGGTGGTTGTCGCCCTAGAGCCTGTCTGCCGACATCACTGATGACCGAGCGCTGGGCCGCAACCTGCTTCTCATTCGATCGCCTCGTTTGCGCGGGCGAGCAGCGCCGGCGAGGCGATCGAATGAGCGGGTCCCGCTTGAGCTTGTGCGGTACCAGCACCACCTCCAAGAGGTCGATATCCCGAAGCCGGAGAACCATGATAGAGAGATGCCACGTAAATCCGCAGCCGAACTTGAGGCCGAGTGCCTTCGGCTTCTAGCGATGGATCCGCACACGCGAGGTATTAAGCGCGTCGAGATAATTCGCATGTGCCCTAAAGGACCGGGGCCGAATTGGACCTATGGCGCGCTTGATCCGATGCCGACGCGAGCGGGCTTGGCCATTGCCCAAACGCTTATCGCGTCGGTCTATGGAAGATGGGCGCTGGCAGATTAATGCGCTCATGCAGCCCTCGCTTGTAGGGGGCCGGATAACCCACCATATGTTAGGCTCACCCCCGTCCGAGGACCATTCTCATGGTTGTTGCTGGCGGTGATTACGTCCATTTCGTTGTGGAGTACGGCGGCAAAATCGAAAAGTTCCGGGTAACGGAGACTGCCCTACTGAACAGAGAGCGTATGAGCAGAAAGGACGCAGGCTATGCACAGCTCGTCGCTATCTTTGTAAGGCACCGAGCCAGATCGAACATCTCGCTCTCGCGAAGTTGCAGCGGCAGGGTCACTCTGACCGCGGTGTCGTGGTAACCACTGAGGATCTGAACCCTTGATGCAAGCTGGCTGTTCGGTCTATCCAAGTCGTAAGCGGCGAAGGCGTTGACCCCAAGCCACAAACCGCGCTGCGATTTACGCCAAGCACAAGAATACAATCTGTTGACAGATCAAGCCACTCACGCCGGCATCAAGCGCCTTAGTTCTTTGTGGGCGGCGGTTCGTTCGCTACTTCCTCTGCCAGTAGCTTTAAAAGCTTCTCCTGCCGCGCGTCAGCTTTCGCTGCCGCCGCCTCCGATGCAGCCACGAGACTGCGATAGAGCTTAAGGTTTTGCTGGCGAGTGAAAAATTGATGTTCCATAGCTACCTCCTCTGAGGGCATCGACCGAAGGGCATCGTGCGTCTAAGAATGGGAAGTGTCGAAGAAGGCGGATTGGGAGCCGGAAGAACTCTGCTAAACAAAACTGCTCGTCGAAGCGAGCAGTTCGTTTCCATTCCCGTTGGGGACCTCTTTGTTGGCCGCCACTCTGCTGGCCGCCCTCGTTTGGATTTTGCGTCTGTTGGCCAGGCGTCTGATTCGGGTTCTGCCCGGACTTAGCGGAGTAATCGCCCGGTTGATTCTGCTGACGATACCTGTTGAAACCATTCTGTTTGTCATCACGTGTCCTTAATGGTCGGAAACATATGACAACCGAGCATACGGTGGTTTCGTTCCGGCAAATCAAAAGAAAGCCGTTCAATTCAAATGTGGCAGACTACTTGCTAATTATCGCAACCTTTGCCTTCAGTTACCCCCTCGTGCTGAGCGACACATCCAACATATGGATATGCGCTTTTACCGTTGTCGCACCCGGAGCGCGATTCAATGCCTTTGCGATTTTCTTAGCGCCGGCTTTTTGCTTTGCTAGAGACTTTAGTTGACCGTTGCGGTCCAAGGCGGGAACCTCGTTTTTCCTTAGCCAACCCAGCATCGCCGCATTCACCTCTCGCGCCTAGGTCTCAAGAGTCAGGTGCAGCTCGCCGCCAGTCGCGAACAGCGTCAACTATTCCATCGCTGGCAATATAACGCTGCCCGCGTGTCAGGACTCTGCTAATAGCGCATCATATAAACGGCTTGCCGCCGGTCGCCCCGCAGACCACCGAATGTCGATTTCACTAACGAACGGGCGGGAAGCTGGGCGTATACATCACGAGCACGAATTGCACATGCACGGATGCTCGCTGTTGGTGGTCCAGGTTGAAGCTTCGAACTTCGGCGCCTGGTTTGAGTCACTCGGAGGAACCGAGGGCGGATCATTCGGTTACCGCGCGCTCTCGCTCATGGAGCGGAAATAATGTTCGGCGTGTTGGTAGGAATTCTCCGCCTCGACTTGATCGCCGGCTAGAGTTTGGGCACGAGCCAACGCGAGATACCGCTCATAGCTCGTCCTCACGCTTTGGGGGTTTTTGGAACGCCCCTCCGCGGGAGGTGAGCGCTCCGTCCGTCTTCGCGACAGCGCGGCGGATCTGGATTGATTCATAGTCATGGTTGTCTTAGAGCCGTCGTTCACGGCTCGCTCCTTATATGGCAGTTGTAAATGGCCACACTGATTAACACAGCGATGCGGCACCGAACTTGCGCAGTTATTTCAGCGTCAACCCGTAAGAGTTAAGTTTCCAATCGGGATTATCGCGGCGTTGCCTTAGTCGTATCGGCGATATGTGAGCGCACTGTGCCCTGTGGCGGATCGCGGGCCGCATCAGCGACCTCAAGCGGCGCTTGCTTTCGAAATCGCATGCACAAGACAGAACGGTCTGCCTAGCAGCCAAACGTTCCTCCGCCGGCAACTCGGCTCGCCGCTTGATCAAGAGCACTGTGAGCATGCTATCCCACATTACTTAGGGGCGCAGTATGGTGATTTCAAGTTGCGGCGTAGCGCAAAGCGGTGCCTCCAGGGGGCGGCACTAGATTTTGTCGCTATTGATCAATTGCACCGGTAGTTCGCACAGCATTGCATGCTTCGAAGTGAGAGGCGATTTCCGCTTCGGCCTCGTGTTCGCATTTTTCAGCTTCGGCGAGCCATATGAAACGTTTAGTCGGGTCGCTCACTGCAAGCTGGCGAAACTTAGCCTCTAACTTGCGGCACTGCACAAGGTCTTTCATTGTCACCTCCTGGGGAGATGCATTTTCCGAGACACTTTAGGCCCGTCTTGACGACAAAGTCATTACGTTTCGGAACGTATATCTTGCGTGCGTCATTGAGGCGCGGGAGTTAATGACGAAGCGTCAAGATCTCTACTTGCAGCGACGCTCGCGACCGGAACAATCCGATCAGCGCCAACCAAATCAGACTGCAAACATCTCTCATCAACCAAGAGCATCGCCCAACTCGACTTCACTTGCTAGCCGGATTCAGTTTCCGACAATGACAGGTGGCTCATTTGTTCAGCCCGCGGAGAGCAAACGGAATTGGGCCATCTTGCAAATATGCGCTGCGGACCGTCCGTTTTCCAGTGCGGAAGTCCGGTATTATGGTGCAGACGGCACCTACCGAATTTTAGGGGGCTTTTTAGGTGGTGGCGACGTGTTGTCCCTAGGGCGTTTGGGGTGCTTGTCGGTCATTTACCTTCTGCAATCCTCAGCCTGCCAGCGTTCGTTAGTCGAAGTCCGCCCGACAATCCTGTATGTACCCTAGTTGGATCAGTCGGTCTTTGTGTTCGGCTGGGACTGTCCGGTGCATCAAACCCTTTGCGCAGTCCCGCAACGAGACGAATTCTTCGTGGGTCAATGGCGCGGACAAATCAGGATTCATTTTGCAAATATGTGCCTCCGGCGCTGCCGTTCAAGCCAGATTCGTCTGCCACAATCAAACTGACCCACTACCCCTATCTGAGAGAGGTGGCCCGAACACGGCGCAGATCGACGTCGTTTTGAGTGTCCCAGTGCTCCATCCGGCCCTGCCAGTAGATTTCTTCCACACCGTCAATTTTCCAGCCAACTTCACCTGCAAACGGAAGCCAGATATCATTATGGCAAGCGATAGTCGGAGAAACGGCCTCACCACGGCGCCGGCAAGTAAGGCGCTTTGGCCCTCGGTCGGGCTCACCTCTTCATGGCCCACCCAGCCGGAGCTCCGACACGAGCGGCCTCGGCACGCAGTCCGCGCTGGGGCCGTTTCTGTGCTGCGTAGCCGCGGCCACAAGCAAAAGCCGCCAAGGTTTCCCTCGACGGCTCGCCGTTGCGTTGCGTTTGCGTGGAGGTATGCTGCGTCGAGCGGTGCTCGAACGTAGCCGTGCCTGCCTTGCCATAGGACGCACGGCCTCAATGAGGCGTCCGGTGCGTTGCCAGTGTGTCGGGCCAACGATCCCCGATAGCATAGAATGTGTCACCAGCGATGATGCTGATCAAGCCAGCGTCGCTGTCCTATAGATGAAATAGCCGACTGTGCTGCCGCAAGCTGCGCCATCGAAGGGAGTTTGATCGACGCCTGGATCAACTCCCTCCGTGATGCGCCGCCGTTAAATTAAAGACTGTAGCCTTCTTCAAGGTAGCCAAACTTTGTGAGCAATTCACCGTATCGGTCCTACAAACGCATCACACCAAACGACCTTGCTCGCCTCGCACAATTGCCCTCGAGGATTTTGCTGATCTTTGCCAACGACAAAAATATTCCCGTCGATACGCAGCCAAGGCTCCGCGTCCAATGCATTTCCCTCGGGCTTGCTCCCTTTCCAGGATAGGTATGGCGAAGCCCACCATCCAGCAAGCGCGAGATCCGGCTGAAGTGTTGTGGGCGCTACACCCTCGGAATGGGTCACGAGCGCCGGTTCCCTAGCACGTCTGTTGGCCGGCGCCCGAAACGAGGCTCGCAAATGTCTGCTCAAGGTCATGACTGCGGATCGCGCGCTCGCTCGTCGAACTTCCGGAACTGGTCGATTTCAGCCGCTCGGATGCCAATGATTGGATGGCCACTTCTTGTGCCTGTCGTAAATCAAATCCGGACATATTGATGATGCAACCCGCCCAGTACAGGTCGACAATTGATGTGCCCTGCCCTCTCAACAGCGCGCGGTACTGGCGCATCCTTCTCCATGGATAGATGTGTTCGCATCTCGTTATACAACGAGGTTTGAGAACGCCCACAGGACCGTTCTTCGCGAGGTTCTTTATCGGCATCATCCTTGGTTTGGTCGCAGAGTTTGCGTTCATGGGGCAGCCGACAAGGCTGGCTGCGTTGTTTTTCGCTGTACGGTGGATGGATCGCAAGCAGATCGGTGGCTTGAGGTGCCAGCATGGATGTTCGACCGGACGGCATGTCCGGCCCCCCAGCTTTTGGTAGCTCAGCCGTTTGTTAGCATCGACGCACTTTCGACGCTCTCCGCACTTCTCGATCTGGTGTTGAAGGATCAAACGCCATCGGCCGTCCTGCTTTCTGGCGCATCTAGAGCCTCTCACGACCAGAATCAGGGAGAGAGCCATGTCGCGGCAGATGGCGATGCCAGGAAACGGATACCGACAGAATCGACAACCACGGCCACAGCAGCAGATGGATCTGTTCGTGAGCGGCCTATCGAACGGCGTTATGGGCGCGCCCGCATGGTCAGAGCTGCCAGCGCAAGCGCGGGCGAGCCTCATGAGCCTGATGACACAGTTGATCCTCGATCATACTGCGACGACAGCGACGCCGCGCGCCAAGGAGGTCAGTCATGATCTCTGACAAGGTCAGGCCTCATCACTTGGAGCGCAAGGCGATCCTTTACGTGCGTCAATCCTCCGTCCATCAGGTGCTCCACAATCGCGAGAGTAGCGCGTTGCAATATGCCATGCGGGACCGGATCACGGCGCTTGGGTGGTCAGAGATTGAAGTGATCGATGATGATCTCGGTCGCTCAGCCGCCGGCGGCGTACAACGCGCTGGCTTCGAGCGAATGGTAGCAGAGGTTTGCCTCGGTAAGGTTGGTGCAGTTTGCGCCCGCGAGGTCTCACGCTTCGCTCGCAACAGCCGGGATTGGCAGCAACTCATTGAGATGTGCCGCGTGGTCGATACCGTTCTGGTCGATCAGGAGACCATCTATGTGCCGAGAAACGGCAACGACCGCCTGCTGCTCGGGCTCAAGGGCAGCCTCAACGAGTACGAGCTGGATCTGTTGCGACAGCGCTCGCTCTCGGCCCGCTACGAGAAGGCGCGCCGGGGGGAATTGGTTGTGGCGGCGCCCGTCGGCTTCGTGAAGGCCGGCGACCGTTATGAGAAAGATCCGGATCGGCGTGTCCAGGACGCGATCAAGCTGGTGTTCGACAAGGTCGAAGAACTGGGCAGCGCGCGACAGGCGCTCTGCTGGCTCCACGAGTACAATCTCGATCTTCCGGTGAAGCAGTCCGACGGCGACACGGCCTGGCGGCGACCGAGTTACTCCACCATCCACCGGATCATTGAGAACCCGGTCTACGGCGGCGCCTATGCCTATGGTAAGACGGCTGTGGCGGCGGGATACACCGCCGAGGGCGTGAGCGGGAAGATCCGCCGCAAGAGGCGGAACGAATGGTTGATGTTGAAGCCCAATACCCACGATGGGTATGTGAGCTGGGAGAGGTTCGAGGCGATCCGCGCAATGGTCAGCAGCAACGTTGCCACTGGTCGACATCACGGCGCGCCCAAGCATGGAGACACGCTGCTGGCCGGTCTGATCCGGTGCAAGCGCTGCGGCCGCAAGCTCACAGTCCGGTACACAGGCATGAAGCACCATATCCCGCGCTACAGCTGCAGCCGCGCCTGGATGGACAATGGCGGCCCTCTCTGCATCGCCTTCGGAGGACTACGCGTCGATGATGCAATCGAGGAAGCACTGCTTGGCGTTGTCGGCCCAGGCGCGATCGCCGCGGCAACCGCTGCTGCCAAGGAAGCCGAAGAACGACGGGATCAGGTGCGCGATGCTCTCAGTCGCGATCTGGAAGCGGCGCGCTATGCCGCAGAGCGGGCTTTCCGGCAATACAATGCCGCCGACCCCGCGAACCGGCTGGTGGCGAGTGAACTTGAAGCGCGCTGGAACAGGGCGCTCGCTCACGCGGCGGAGGTCGAGGGCAAGATCGCCAAGCATGATGCGGCGACGGCTGCACCCATTGCTGATCCGGCTTCGCTCGGCGTTCTCGCCTCGAACCTCAAAACGGTCTGGGATGCGCCGACGACGGATGCTCGCCTCAAGAAGCGCATTGTACGCACCCTCGTCCATGAGATCGTGGCCGATATCGACGACGCGGCGTCCGAGATCGTTCTCATCGTCCACTGGGTGGGTGGCGCTCATAGCGAGCTGCGCTTGCCCAAGCGTCGGCGCGGACAGCGCAACAGCACTTCTGCTGATATTATCCAAGCCGTGCGTCAACTGGTGCTGATCGCCAGCGACGATCTGATTGCCGGCCTACTCAACCGCAACGGCCTCAAGACGGGCAACGGCAATCGCTGGACCCGCGAGCGCGTCGCATCGCTACGCTTCTATCACCACATCCCGGTATTCAAGCCCGCCGATGACGGGATCGAACCCTGGCTCAACCTTGGCAACGCCGCCAAGCTCCTGAAGATCGCGCCAAAGACGCTCCGCCTGGCTGCTCAAGCCCGCGAGATCGAAGCCTTCCATCCGCTATCGGACGGCCCGTGGATCTTCGCCCTCGCCTCACTGAAAACAACTGCCGCTCAATCTATCGCCGAACGAGCGCGACAGAACCCAAGATACCCCGCGGGATCGCATCCCAATCAGCAAAGTCTCTTCTCTTCAACAACATAGACAGATGGGTGTTCTAATGCGCGGTTGTAATATTTCATGTACGAGAGCAGTAGGTGACGGAGGTGTCGCTCGCCGAACACAACAACGTGGTCAAGGCATTCCCGTCGGATCGAACCGATCAGCCTTTCAGCATATGCATTTTGCCACGGGGAACGCGGCGATGTCGGTCGGTCGCGAATGCCTATCGATCGGAGTCTGCGGATAAAGACTGGACCATAGGCCCCGTCCCGGTCACGAATGAGATAGCGAGGAGCCTGTTCCCAGCCGCATGCTTCCGTGACCTGATTTGCGATCCATTCTGCGGTTGGATGCGCTGTGACGCCAAACCACAAAATATGTCGCCGGCCGTGCCCCATGATCAGCAATCCATAGAGCAGGCGAAACGAGATTGTCGGCACGACGAACATATCCATCGCAGCGATCCCCTCAGCGTGATTGCGGAGGAATGTCCTCCAGCCTTGGGATGGCGGGTCTCTTCGCTTGGCCATGTACTTGGCCACGCTGGTCTGTCCGATATCGATGCCGAGCTTGAGGAGTTCTCCATGGATCCGCGGCGCTCCCCACAGCGGATTGGCAATGCTCAACTCGCGGATAAGCTGGCGTATCTGCAACGGAACTGCCGGCCTGCCACCCCGCGCCTTCGATTTCCATCGCCAGTATAAGCGGAAGCCAGCGCGATGCCATTTGACTACGGTCTCCGGCTTAACAATCGCCAGCGCATCGCGAACGCCAGGGAAAAGCCAATAGAGGCAAACAAACATCAATCGGTCGATCGAGCTGAAGGTTTGTTTGTTAGGAGCGGTTCGCCGCAGAACGTTTATCTGCTGCCGCAACGTCCAGATTTCAGCCTCGAGCGCTGCCCGCGACCGAAACAGATCTGCGACCATCCAAACAATGAGCCTGACAAGATCTCTCATCCCATAACAGCATCGCCCGATTCTCGATCAACTGCTAGTCAGATTGAGTTTGCGACAGGGACAGCGGTTAAGGGGGCCAACGTTCGGGCCAACATCATAGATTGATGATGTCAGCGTTACATTTTTTCCCCATTGCTCGAACGGCATGAGAGAGCGCGCACATTACGTCGTCCCGAAGAAACTTTATAACGACGCTGACCAAATAAAATGATATGCGGACACCACAATTTTACGCTTGAGATCAATGCGCGTTCTGTACAAATTTTGCTTACTTAAGTTGTGGGAGCATCCGCAAGCTTCGTGTCGGACCGCGAACAGTCAGGGCCGGATTTGCAGCATCGATCAGCGCCACCACGTCCGACATTAACCCGGTCGATCAACCCCGACGCCATCGTCGGGGTTGCGCCAAGCGTCTTATGGACGCGGCAGAAGTTATAGAACACGAAATACACCGCCGGCGCGTGGCAGTGGTTCTCAAACTCCTTGCTGAAAGCGCTGGTAAAGCGGGTAAACCGGCGCATTGACATACGCATGGTGAGGTTCCGCGACGGCTATTTTATGCGGTCGGAGGCCTCTTCATAACGTTCGACCATGGAGACCGCCGAATCCGACAGCGGCCTCCCCCCCCCCCGACGGGCGGCAGTCGTGATCGAACCCAGTCTCCGCCGACAGTCTCTGCAAAACGGGAATATTCGCGGACATGGCCGGAGATTTTCGCCAATTGGCGCCCTGAGATTACCGATTTGGGAGTCTGGAGACGAAAGCGAACGCGCGAAAAGCCGTCATTTCCGGCCCATTCTCGCGTTTCCCGGGGAGCCTGACCGAACGCCGGAATGCCTGGCTGGGGCGGGAGGATTCGAACCTCCGTATGGTGGAATCAAAATCCACTGCCTTACCACTTGGCGACGCCCCAATAACCTGTCCGGAAAGCGGCGGACCAGCCTGCCCGCGAATTCCCTCTGGCAACGCCGGTCTATAGAGGGAGTTGAGCCATTTCAACAGGCCGGAAGCGGAATTCGCCCCGAATCGAAGCCAGGGTTTTATCGCTTCGAAATGAGGCACTTCTCCACGCCATCCGGTCCCTCCTGCGCCTGAAAATGCGCTGTCTCCCCCTTCCCGTTCGGCCCAATTCAGCCATCTGAGAGTTGAGAGAACCGTGGTTTCGTGGGAAGACGGCAGCCCTGAGCGCCAATCCCCGAGCGAGGTACCGCCATGACCTACCGCGCGCCGATCAACGACATGCTGCTCGCCCTCAACCATGGCGCCGGCCTGCAAGCTGCCGTGAAGGCCGGCCATTACGGCGATTTCGACGCCGACATCACCGCGGCTGTGCTGGAGGAAGCCGGCAAATTCGCCAGCGACGTGCTGGCGCCGCTCAATCGCGTCGGCGACGAAAACGGCATCAAGCTCGAGGCTGACAAGGTGACCACCGCTCCGGGCTGGCCCGATGCCTACAAGCGCTGGACGGCGGCCGGGTGGAACGCGGTGTCGGGTCCGGAAGGGTTTGGCGGCCAGGGCCTTCCGCTCGCGATCAATGCCGCCTGCACCGAGATCTGGAGCGCGTCGAACATCGCGTTCGGCCTCTGCCCGCTGTTGACGCTGAGCGCGATCGAGGCGCTCGACGCGCATGGCAGTGACGAGCTCAAGAAAATCTATCTCGAAAAGCTGGTGTCCGGCGAGTGGACCGGCACCATGCAGCTCACCGAGCCCCAGGCCGGATCTGACGTGGGCGCTCTGCGCACGAAGGCTGAGCCGGCGGGCGATGGCACCTATCGCATCAAGGGAACCAAAATCTTCATCACCTATGGCGATCACGACATGACCGACAACATCGTGCATTTCGTGCTGGCGCGATTGCCCGATGCGCCCGCGGGCACCAAGGGCATTTCGCTGTTTCTGATCCCGAAATTCCTGGTCAACGCCGACGGCTCGCTCGGAGCACGCAACGACATTTACCCAAGCGGAGTCGAGCACAAGCTCGGCATGCATGCTTCGCCGACCTGCACCATGACGATGGGCGATAAGGGCGGCGCGATCGGCTACCTGATCGGCGAGGAAAACCGGGGCATGCTCTGCATGTTCACGATGATGAACCAGGCCCGGCTCGGCGTCGGGCTTGAGGGCGTGGGCATCGCCGACCGCGCCTATCAGCAGGCGCTGGCGTTCGCGCAGGAGCGGCGCCAGGGCCGCGCCATCGGCAAGCAGGGCGACGGTTCGGACCCCATCATCTTGCATCCCGATGTCAAGCGGATGCTGATGCAGATGCGCGCGCTGACGGCGGCGGCCCGCACGATCTGCTATGCCACCGCGGTGGCGCTCGACGTGTCCGTGCGGGCCACCGATGCCAGGGCACGCAGCGATGCCGCCGCCCGCGGCGCGCTGCTGACGCCGATCGCGAAAGCCTTCTCCACCGACATCGGCAACGAAGTTACTTCTCTCGGCGTGCAGGTCCACGGCGGCATGGGATTTATCGAGGAGACCGGCGCCGCGCAGCATTATCGCGATGCCCGCATCACCGCAATCTACGAGGGCACCAACGGCATCCAGTCGATCGATCTGGTGACGCGCAAGCTTGCGGCCAATGGCGGCGCCTCGGTGTGGGCCTTGCTCGACGAACTCAAGGCGATCGTCAGCCAGGTCGAGGGCTCGAACGATCCGGCGTTCGGCACCACCGGCCCGAAACTGCGCGACGCGCTCGGCTCGCTCGATCGCGCCAGCCGGTGGCTGCTGGAGCGCGTCACCTCGGCGCCGAACGACGCGCTGGCCGCCGCGACGCCTTATCTGCGGCTGTTCGGATCGACACTCGGCGGCTGCATGCTGGCCGGTGAAGCGCTCGCCGCGCGCGACGCCGGCGAAGGCGAACCGCAGCGTTACGTCACGCTGGCGCGATTTTTCGCCGAAAATGTTACGGTGCAGGCCGGTGCGCTCGAGCGGACGGTGATGGACAGCGCGGAAGCCGTAAACGGCGCCGACGCGGTGTTGCTGGCGTAGCATTATATCCACCTCTCTACCGTCGTTCGCGCGAAAGCGAAGGCCGGGACGACGATGGAATTTTCACGCGCCGTGCAGACACACATCCGCATTCTCGCGGCGCAGTGCGTCCGAGGTTTGCCAATAACATCCGCCCTGAAAACAGAGGGCGTGGGGAATGCCGGGCGCCCGATGCACCCGCAGCCTCGTGTGCGCTATGGGTAGCAAGTATGCACACGAGTATTCACAGCGAGCCACCGGAAATCACCCGGCATTCCCGCACGCAATGGTTTACGGCTTATACCGCGCTCTCCCCGGTGATCGGCTTTCTTGTCACCGTCATCTGCGGAAACCTGGTTCATCCGCGCCCGGTCGGGCCGACTCGCCTTCCGCAAACTTGACGCCGGCGTCGAGGCGTCAGGACCACACGACTTCGCCGTCCGCATCAGCGCTGTTCGTCAGCCTGCCGCCGATCGCTCACAGACCGAAGTCCGCCCTGCCATCACGTGTCATGCCTAACGCTGCCGCGTCCACCGCAACCCGCCCCAACGTTCACGACGATGGCCAACGCCCCTCTGATCGGGACGGGATGGCGGGGATATAAAGTGATTTGGGTCTTCGGAAAACCAGAATATTTTTGCAAAAGGGGCTGGACACGAAATCGCCGAGGGAGCCCGTCGGGCAAATCAGTGCCGCAGGAGAGCCTCCAACTCGCGCGAACGCCGACGACAGGAAGTTGCCCGAGGCAACCACGCATGCCGCAATTTCGGTATTACGGAAGAGACACGGCCGGTGCACTTGATTGCGTCATGCAAAACTCTGGCCGCAAGAAAATGCGAACGCCAAAGCGTGCTGGAGGAAGTTACGTGCACTGTCACCGTAACTCCCGTATCATCGCGCCTGATCGCTCTGCTGACGTGACGGACCCGATGACGGCAACAAAGCGCCATTAGTGGTCGCGATCGAAGATATAGCTCTGAATGATGACCGATGCGCCATAGCCTGTTCAAATACTTTTCAGAGCGCAAGTGGGCGGATGCCTTTATTGACGGGCAAGTCCTGTTTCGTTCGTTGTCCTATTTTCGCGATTATGAGGATGAAAGCGTCAGGAGCGACCAAAATGAAGGCGCTGCGAGGTTTCGCCCTACTGGAGGCCCTATTATCAATAATCTGACTCAGGGGACCACCTTTACGCTTCCAGGACACGCTTTCGAGTCGGTCGCGCGACAAGACGAGATTTTCGTGTATTGCGCTAGCAAATCTCTGAGCGATGAGCGGTGCGAAAAATTCGGGGCGGTCGCTTGTGTCGAAGTTCGAGAGATCAAAACGTTTTGCGAGAGGATCAAAGCCGCATTGCCAGCCAGCGCTATGTTTTACGGACGCCGCGTCGATTACTATGCGGACACAGAAGAGGGAAATCCGCGCTGGGCGTTACCTGAGAACATAGCGACTTCGAAATTGAATACCTACGCTTGGCAAGATGAGTATCGGTTAGTGTTCAGCCTTACGAATGCATTGGCGTTCGAGAATGTAAACCCACGATTGGTCGCGGACGATGCACCACGGCTTCCGAAGCAGAGCGATCATCCCAAATATCTTGTGGCAGCACGGAGCCTCGGCGACATCTGCCAGCTGCACGAGTATTAAGGCCTGCTTTTGCTCGCCTTCGCTTACTCGGGAAGCATTCTCGCGTGGGCTTCCCCGCGCGAGTGATTTGGTTCTTCTGGAAATCAGAATATTTTTTCAAAAGGGGCTGGACAGCCAAAAGCGCGAGCCGTCGCTGATTTGCCCGTCGGGCAAATCAGCCCTGCAGGATGGGTTGCGCCCTTCGCGAAACCCGTCATCATCGCAAGCCGCAGTTGACGGGTACCGCTTCCCGCCTTCTCCCGAGCTTCGGCGGACGCAGTCGCTCTTGGGCTTCGGCGTACGCTTTCGCTCCACCCATCCTTGTGCGCTATGAAACAACCGCCGCTACTGCACGGGCATCGGCGGCCGCGGCACTGATGACAGCTCTGGATCTGGCCGCGGCTGAGTTGTGGCTTCCGGCAGCGGTTCAGGTTGCCGCGGCGCGTAATAAGGCGCAGCGGCTGGATAAGATGCAGCGGCTTGCGGCAACGCGGGGGCCGCCGCTGCTTGCGGCAGCGGATATGGCGGCACCGGCCTGTGGGCCTGCGCAACGGCCGGTCGCCGCACTGGCGCCGATATCCGGGGCCGCAGGTGCTGTTCGGAAGCCTTGCCGGAAGCCTTGGCAATATCGAGGGACATCTGTTGCTGGCCGGCCTTGAGTTGGTCGATGCTGGCCTTGAGTTGCTCGACCTCCTGCCCCAGGCTTGCAAGATCGCGCGCCATCGACTGCGGCGACGGCGTGGTTTCGGGAGGGGGCGCGGCGGCGGCCGGCGCGGCGCTTTCCGGTGCGGTCTGGGCGGGGGCCGCGGCTTGCGTATCTGCGGTTTGCACCGCTGCGGCTTCCGGAGTCGCGACTTCCGGAGTCGCCGCCTCCATCGCGGCCGGCGCATCGGCAGGCGGTGCCGGAGGCGCGGAGAGTCCCAGCTTCTCCTGCAGCGCCGATGAAGTCAGGACCAGTTGCGGCACCCACTTCGCGACAATCTTTTTGGTCAGGCCGCCGCCAAACTGCCAGGCGAGCGCGGCAACCCCGATGCAGGCCGCCAACAGCAACGCCGTGAAGGCCCTTATCACCCGCTGGCCAAGCGAGCGCCGGCCCAGGATATCGTCGACGGCAGCCGGGCGAAACGTTGTATCGACCGGAGGGACCGGTGGAACCGGTGGGCCAGCAGGGACGTCGGATCCCGTGTCGGATTCTTTGGGCTTCTGCGCATCCGCAAGAACGCGCGCGGCATCCTGCAGCACACTGGATAGCTGCTCATTGGCGGGCGCGACCGGAACGACATCCGAGCCGACCACAAGGACATCGTGCGGATCATCGGCTTCTTTCGGCTTCAGCGTGGAATGCATGGACGCTCCATATTCAGTCCAATGTCACCCGCATAAGGGCGACCGGCGGATTTACCCTAGGTCGACGACGTCCTGCCCCACCCTTCATTGCGGTTTGACCGAAGCATGGCGGTTCGATGGAGAGTATGGGGCAGCCTGTGGCGGGAGCCTTCGGGAACTCGTTGTTCCCGTCGCGCCGCAGCATCGAAGGCGCGGCGACTGCGAGCCTGGCAAGGCCTCCTCCTGATGAGCCTGCGACCGGGTCCGCGCGAAGCGCGGCCCGATGACAAACTCCGCAAGCGTCTCGAAGGATGGATGCAATCAGGGGACTCGCGGCCATCCTTCGAGACGCGCGCAAGAGCGCGCTCCTCCAGCGATAACGGCGCAGCCGTTACGCAGGGATGAGGGTTTGGCGTGCCCCGGACGCTGCGCAGCGCGAAGCGGTGCGCTGCTGATCCGGGGTCCACTATGGACCTGTATCCGTGGGTCCCGGCTCTGCGGAGCAGCGTGAAGAACGCTGCACCGCGTCCGGGACACAAGACACATTGCTTCACGCCCTCTCAGGATGAGGTCCGAGATTATTCACGCCTCCTTTGCGGGCGATGACGATTGAGAATGTGATTTACCCCAGCGGCTTCAGTCCCGCCTCGATCTGCGCCCGGCGCGGCTCGAGGAACGGCGGCAGCGCCAGTCTTTCGCCGAGCGTGGCCATCGGCTCGTCGGTAGCGAAGCCGGGGCCATCGGTGGCGATCTCGAACAGGATGCCGTTGGGCTCGCGGAAATACAGACTGCGAAAATAGAACCGGTCGATCTCGCCGGAGTTGCGGATGCCGAGCTGGTTCAGCCGCTCCGTCCATTGATGATATTGCGTTTCGTCCGGAGTGCGAAACGCAACGTGGTGCACGCCGCCCGCGCCCTGTCGCGCCTCGTGCAGGTCTTTCTGCTCGATCACATGCAGTTCGGCCGCCGGGCCGCCCTCGCCCATTGCAAATACGTGAATTCGAGCCGGCGCGTCCGGGGCGGCGTAATCGCGCTCCCGGCGCATGTTCATGACGCCGGTCAGAACCCGCTCGGTGCGCGCCAGATCGTGCACGTTGAGCACTATCTGACCGAGGCCGCGGATCTGGTGCTCCACCGGCACCGCGCTTCTCTCCCACGGCGAGGCCGAACCGGCGCCGCCGTCATCGACCAGCACCAGCCGCTGGCCCTCGCCGTCCTCGAACGGCAGCGTCAGCCGGCCGTCGACTTCGGTGATGTCGCCGGTATGGCCGCCCGCCTGCTTCAGGCGATCGCGCCAGTAGCTCAGGCTTTTCTCGCCGGCGACGCGCAATCCGGTGCGGGAAATGCTGTTGGATCCGCGCCGCTCGGGAGCTGCCGGAAAATCGAAGAAGGTCAGGTCGGTGCCGGGATTGGCCTTTCCGTCGGCGTAGAACAGGTGATAGGCGCTGACGTCGTCCTGGTTGACGGTCTTCTTGACCAACCGCATGCCGAGCAGGCCGGTATAAAACGCCAGATTCTCGCGCGGTTTCGCGGAAATCGCCGTCAGGTGATGTATCCCCGTCAGCTGCATCGCATGATCCTCGCGCGCGTCATTGAGTCACCGTTGAAAACCGGTGTCGCCGGTTTAGGGCGCCGGGGACATCATGTAGGATAGGATATCACGACTCGCCAGCGGCACCTTGGCCGCTCGAAGGACTGCACCATGACCGGGCACTTGATAGTCACCGACGAAGGCACGGCGCGCATGATCAAGCTGCGACGGCCCGAAAAGAAGAACGCGATCACGCAGGAGATGTATCGCGGCATGAGCGAGGCCATCGATACCGCGCAGAACAACCCGGATGTCCGCTGCATCATCATCACAGGCGGCTCGGGCGTGTTCACCGCCGGCAACGATCTCGAGGATTTTCTGAAGGACGGCACCTCGAACACCGATACGCCGCGCGCATCCAATGCCATCAAGTTCCTCTATTCGCTGGCGCACAACGTCAAGCCGATCATCGCGGCGGTCGACGGCATCGCGATCGGTATCGGCACCACCATGCTGTTCCATTGCGACTATGTTCTCGCCAGCAACACGGCGACATTCTCGACCCCGTTCATCCATCTCGGCCTGGTGCCGGAAGGCGCCTCCAGCCTGCTGATGCCGCGTACCATGGGACATCAGCGCGCGTTCGCGATGCTGGTGATGGGGCGCACGGTCAGTGCCGACGAAGCGCAGGTCGCCGGCTTCGTCAATGCGGTGGTGGCACCCGGCCACACCGAAGCCGAGGCCCGCAAGGTGGCGCGCGAGATCTGCGCGTTGCCGGCGGAGGCGGTCGCGATCTCGCGCAAGCTTCTAAAACTGCCGCCTGAAGACCTGACCCGCAGGATCGATCAGGAGAGCCATCTGTTCGGCGAACGCATGCGCTCCAAGGAAGCGGTTGCCGCATTCAAGGCATTCTTTTCACGCAAGAAGGCGTGAGCGCCGGCTTCGTCAAATTGTCGCGCGCCTTGCGTAGAGTTGACCGAAAAGCATCGAATCGATAAGGCCGTCATTGCGAGCCGACGGGTCGCGCGAATGCGCGCCCGATGACAGGCTCCGCGAAACAATCCAACTTTCCGGGCAAGTGACAGAAAGAATGGATTGCTTCGTCGCTTCGCTCCTCGCAATGACGAGAAAATGAACTCATGAAACGTTCGCTTTCGCCGGTGCTCGCAGCCGCGCTGCTGTTGCTTGTGCTCGACCCGACCCCGCGCGCCCGCGCCCAAACCGCGCCGGTCGAATTGAGGATTCTCGCGATCAACGATTTCCACGGCAACCTGCGGCCGCCGGCGGGCGGCATCAGGATCGACGATCCCGCCGACAAGACCAAAAAGATCAGGGTCGCGGCCGGCGGCGCCGAGCACATGGCGACGCTGGTCAATCAATTGCGCCAGGGTGCCAGGAACAGCATCTTCGTCGCCGCCGGAGATTTGATCGGCGCCAGCCCGTTTCTGTCGGCGATGTTTCACGACGAGCCCACCATCGAATCGCTGTCGATGATGGGGCTTGAGATTTCCTCGGTCGGCAACCACGAATTCGACGAGGGCAAGGACGAACTGCTGCGGATGCAGAACGGCGGCTGTCATCCGGTCGACAAATGTCAGGGGCCGCACCCGTTCCCCGGCGCGAAATTCCATTACCTTGCCGCCTCCACCATCGACAAGAGCACCGGCAAGACCATCTTTCCGCCCTACGAGATCAGGGAATTCGAAGGCATTCCAGTCGCCTTCATCGGCCTGACCCTGAAGGGCACGCCCGGCATCGTCTCGCCTGTGGGGATCGCGGGTCTCGAATTCAAGGACGAGGCCGATACCGTGAATGCGCTGGTGCCGGAACTGAAGGCGCGCGGCGTCGAAGCCATCGTCGTGCTGATCCATGAAGGCGGCTTTCCGACCGGCGACTATAATGAATGCCCTGGCATATCCGGTCCGATCGTCGATATCGTCAAGAAACTCGATCGCGCGGTCGACGTCGTGATCAGCGGCCACACCCACCAGGCCTATGTCTGCCAGATCGACGGACGGCTGGTCACCTCAGGCGACAAATACGGCACGATCGTCACCGCGATCGATCTGAAGCTCGATCCCGCAACCCGCGACGTCATCAGCGCCAAGGCCGACAACATCATCGTCCGCACCGGCGTCTATGCCAGCGATCCCGAACAAACCGCGCTGCTTCAATCCTACGACAAATTTGCCGCACCGATCGCCAACCGCCCGGCGGGGTCGATCACGGAAACCCTGTCGCGCGCGCCCGACGAAGCCGGCGAGAGCGCGCTCGGAGACATCGTTGCCGACGCCCAGTTGGCCGCGACTCGCGCGGGCGCCAATGGCGGCGCGGTGATCGCATTCACCAATCCGGGCGGCATCCGCACCGACATTGCGAAGAAGCAGGACGGGACGGTGAGCTATGCCGACGTCTTCGCCAGCCAGCCGTTCCGCAATCAACTGGTCACGCTCACGCTGACGGGAATGCAGATCAAGGATATGCTGGAGCAGCAATGGCTCGATCCGAAGCGGCCGCGGATTCTGCAGGTTTCGAAGGGCTTCAACTACGTTTGGGACGGCGCCAAGCCGTATGGCGACCGCGTGGTGGCCGATCGCATGTCGCTGAACGGACAACCGATCGATGCCACGACCAGCTATCGCGTGACGGTGAACAATTATCTCGCGGTCGGCGGCGACGGCTTCACCGTCCTGAAGCAAGGGACCGCCCAGCAAGTAGGCGTCTATGACGTCGATGCCTTGTATGGCTATTTCCAGGCCAACAGCCCGATCGCACCCGTGACCGTCCGCCGCATTGCGCGGATGAACTAAATGCAAGGTCATATGCGCGGCCCGGCTCTTTCCGAGCGGCCGGCGACCCCTTAAGTTAGCCGCTTCTCGAAAAGCGCGCCCGGCGCGCCAGGGAATTGCATGACGACGCTTCTTCTTAGCCATCCGGCCTCTCTCGACCACGAAACGCCTCCGGGACATCCGGAACGTGCTGACCGGATGCGCGCGGTCAACCAGGTGCTCGCGGAAGATCGCTTCGGCACACTGGTGCGCGGCGAAGCGCCGGAAGGCAGCCTGGATTCGGTCACGCTCTGTCACAACGAGCATTACGTCGGGGAACTCCGGCATATCGCGCCGTCCAGCGGCCTGATCTATCTCGACGGCGATACCTCGATGTCACCGGGCACCTGGGAGGCGGTGATGCGCGGCGTCGGCGGCGCGGTTGCCGCCACCGATGCGGTTATGTCGGGCGCCCACAACAATGCGTTCGTCGCGGTGCGCCCTCCGGGCCATCACGCCGAAATCAGCAAGCCGATGGGCTTCTGCTTTTTCGACAATGCCGCGATCGCCGCGCGTCATGCCCAGCGCAAATACGGCATCGCCCGCGCCGCGGTGGTCGATTTCGACGTCCATCACGGCAACGGCACCCAGGATATTTTCTGGGCCGACCCGACCGTGATGTATTGCTCGACGCACCAGATGCCGCTGTTTCCCGGCACCGGCGCCAGCGGCGAGCGCGGCGAGCACGACAACATCGTCAACGCGCCGCTGGCCTCGGAGGACGGCGGCGCCAAGTTCCGCGCCGCGTTCGAAAACGTGATCCTGCCGCAGCTGCGGAAATTCAGCCCCGAACTGATCATCGTCTCGGCCGGCTTCGACGCGCATTATCGCGATCCGCTGGCCTCGCTCAATCTCAAAGCGGAGGATTTCGGCTGGGTCACGCGCAAACTGATGGATGTCGCCGATACCAGCGCCGGGGGGCGAATTGTCTCGGTGCTCGAGGGCGGCTATGATCTG
This sequence comes from uncultured Alphaproteobacteria bacterium, assembly GCA_963761895.1. Lineage (GTDB taxonomy): Bacteria > Pseudomonadota > Alphaproteobacteria > Rhizobiales > Xanthobacteraceae > Bradyrhizobium. The sequence goes on along the minus strand of CAVXIL010000003.1, from coordinate 568,612 downwards.
CAAGGCCTGAAAGAGTCGGTCGCAGCCCATGTCACCGCGTTGATGGGCGCGTGAATACCCGCCACAATACGCCCGCACAATTCCTTGAGTCTGGCGTCCGCGTACAGCGCATCTGGAAAGCAATATGGCTGAAAACACCCAAGTTGACGTCAAGAAGCTGAGCTTCGAGCGCGCGATCGAGGAACTCGAATCGATCGTCAAGCGGCTCGAGGACGGCAAGGTGCCGCTGGAGGAATCCGTCGCCATCTATGAGCGCGGCGAGTCCCTGAAACGGCGCTGCGAGGAACTGCTGCGGCAGGCGGAAGCGCGGGTCGACAAGATCACCACCGACGCCAACGGCCAGGTCACCGGTACCGAGCCACTGGACGTTCAATAATGACGGCCAACCGGACGCTGCGGCACGTCGCTCCCGGGCAACAGGTGAGAATATTAGGCGAATCCGGCATCGGGCGACCCCGACGAGGGCTGAAATAGCTCTTGGCGCCTTACGCGGGCTGATATAGTCCCGCGGGTCAGCCTGGGGATCAGCACTACGTGCGCGTTCAGCACCGCCATATCATCTACGTGCAGGGGTACGATCCGCGCGGCCTCGCGCAGTATTACCGCATGTTCAGGACCGAATTGCGGAAGTTCGGCCGGCTGTACCAGCTCACCGCCAGCATCACCCGGCCGCAGGCGGCACCCGACGGCGAGACCGCCTCCTGGACCATCGAGACCAAGGCGAGCGACTGGCAGACCCGCACCAGCTACGATTTCCTGCGATGGGAAGACCTGATCCAGCGCGACCTTGCCGCGCCGATCTGGGGCACGGTTTTCCACGCCATGTGGATCTACTGGCGCCTGGTCTTCAGCGGCACTATCGCGCGGTTCTGGAAGGCGCATTGGCGGTTCGCGACCTTCATCACCTACCCGCATTTTCTGCTGATGATCGAAGCCCTGTGCGCCCTGGGCATTGCGTTCGCGTTCGAAAAAGGCCTGGAAGCGCTCGGCATTCCCAACCTGTTCAGCGTTGCGGTCGCGGCGGCGCTGTTCGTCGCGGGGTTCGGCACCGCGCTGAAATACACGGAAAACCTGACCTATCTGCTGTATCTGCTGTCGGACACGATCTGGACCTGGGAATTCTCGCACCGCCAGCGGCCGGAATGGGACGAGCGCATCGACCGCTTTGCGCAATACCTCGCGAATGTCGCGCGCGAGAGCGAGGCCGAAGAGATCGTCGTCGTCGGCCACAGTTCGGGATCGTTTTTGGGGGCCGAGATCCTGGCCCGCGCGCTCCAGCTCGATCCGGCGCTCGGGCGCCACGGCCCGCGCATCGTCCTGCTCACGATCGGCGGCAATTTCCCGATCGTCGGATTTCATGCGGTGTCGCAGGATTTCCGCGATCACCTTCGCCTGCTGGCGATCGAGCCTTCGATCGACTGGATCGACTGCCAGTCGCGCAAGGATGTGATGAACTTCTTTCCATTCGACCCGGTGACCGGCCACGGCATTGACGTCGGCGCCATCAGGCGCAATCCCACCGTCGTGCCGGTCCGGTTCCGCGAAATCATCAAGCCTGAGCACTACAACCTGTTCCGCTGGAAGTTCTTTCGGGTCCATTTCCAGTTCGTGATGGCCAATGAGCGGCCGCACGCCTACGATTTTTTCATGATCGTCTGCGGGCCAATCCCGTTGAGGGAACGCATGGCTCGTCCCGAGGCGGCGCTGGTGATCGCGACCGGTGACGACGCAGCCCGCGAATGGGCCTGGAAAAGGCTCGAAACAGCTACTGCCCCCCGTCCGGATGCCGCTGAATTAGGCGAAATGGAACCATCGGCCCGCCTCAGCGGTTAAGTCCGGCCCTCGATCCGCCATCGTCGGTGGCGGGCGGCCATTCCGGCGGGTTGGCTTTGGCTGCGGCTTTGGTGTAAAGCTTAGAGGGCTATGGGCTGGTGAAGGCGGCCTGCCGAAATTTTTCCATGGTGGTAAGCGCTTCAAATAGCTAACAAAAATGACCGAGAAGGGTGAAACCGCCAAAGTGATGCATATCACACTGACCGATCCGGCGCGCATCTAGGCTTATATGTATCAGGCTTCGGCCTGCTCAGGTGGCATCCGGCGTCTGGGTTTTCGCTGCGCTGATACCGCGCAACCCATCTCACGTCGGGCGGATCGTCCGACATGCAAAATTGGAATATCGCCGTGACCGTATTTAGTAAAACGCCGCTTCTCGATACCATCCGCACCCCGGACGATCTGCGCCGGCTCAAGGTGGACCAAATCCGGCAAGTCGCCGACGAGCTGCGTCAGGAAACCATCGATGCCGTCTCCGTGACCGGCGGGCATTTCGGCGCCGGCCTCGGCGTCGTCGAACTGACGACGGCCCTGCACTACATATTCGACACCCCGCGCGACCGCCTGATCTGGGACGTCGGCCACCAGGCCTATCCGCACAAGATCCTGACCGGCCGTCGCGACCGGATCCGTACCTTGCGCACCGGCGGCGGGCTGTCCGGTTTCACCAAGCGGACCGAAAGCGATTACGATCCGTTCGGCGCCGCCCACTCCTCGACCTCGATCTCGGCCGCCCTCGGCATGGCCGTGGCGCGCGACCTATCGCGGCGGCAAGAATAATGTCATTGCCGTGATCGGCGACGGCGCGATGTCCGCGGGCATGGCCTACGAGGCCATGAACAATGCCGGCGCGATGAACTCGCGGCTGATCGTCATTCTCAACGACAATGACATGTCGATCGCGCCACCGGTCGGCGCGATGTCGGCCTATCTGTCGCGGCTGTATTCCGGCAAGACCTACCGCTCGCTGCGCGACGCCGCAAAACAGATCAACAAGCGCCTGCCGAAAGTGCTGGCTGACCGCGCCAACCGTGTCGAAGAATATTCGCGCGGCTTCATGGTCGGCGGCGGCACGCTGTTTGAGGAGCTCGGCTTCTATTATGTCGGCCCGATCGACGGCCACAATCTCGACCATCTCCTGCCCGTCCTGAAGAACGTCCGCGACATGAAGGACGGCCCGATCCTGGTGCATGTCGTCACCCAAAAGGGCAAGGGCTACGGCCCGGCGGAAGCCTCCGCCGACAAATATCACGCGGTGGTGAAATTCGACATCGCCACCGGCGCCCAGGCCAAGGCCAAGCCGAACGCGCCGGCCTACCAGAACGTGTTCGGCCAGAGCCTCGTCAAGGAGGCCGAGAAGGACGAGAAGATCGTCGGCATCACCGCGGCGATGCCGTCGGGAACCGGGATCGACATCTTCGCCAAGGCCTTCCCCGACCGCACCTTCGACGTCGGCATCGCCGAGCAGCATGCGGTGACGTTCGCGGCGGGTCTGGCGACCGAGGGCTTCAAGCCGTTCTGCGCGATCTATTCGACCTTCCTGCAGCGCGGCTATGACCAGATCGTCCACGACGTGGCGATCCAGAGCCTGCCGGTGCGCTTTGCGATCGACCGCGCCGGTCTGGTCGGCGCCGACGGCGCGACCCATGCCGGCTCGTTCGACAATGCCTATCTCGGCTGCCTGCCCAATTTCGTCATCATGGCGGCGTCGGATGAAGCCGAACTGGTGCACATGGTTGCGACCCAGGTCGCGATCAACGATCGCCCGAGCGCGGTTCGCTATCCGCGCGGCGAAGGCCGCGGCATCGAGATGCCCGAAGCCGGCGTGCCGCTGGAGATCGGAAAGGGCCGCATCGTTCGCGAGGGCAGCAAGATCGCATTGCTGTCGTTCGGCACCCGTCTTGCCGAATGCGAAAAGGCCGCGGACGAACTGGCCGCGCACGGTCTGTCCACCACCATCGCCGACGCCCGCTTCATGAAGCCGCTCGACGTCGACATGGTACTCAAGCTGGCGCGCGAGCACGAAATCCTGCTCACCGTCGAGGAAGGCGCAATCGGCGGTTTCGGCTCCCATGTCATGCAGACGCTGGCCGAACACGGCATGCTCGACGGCGGCCTGCGGATGCGCTCGATGGTGCTGCCCGACACGTTCCTCGACCACGACTTGCCGAACGCGATGTATGCCCGCGCCGGCCTCGACGCCAAGGGCATCGTCGCCAAGGTTTTCGAAACCCTCGGCAAGGATTTCAAGTCCGAAACGGTCAAGCTGGCCTGACGCCAGTCCAGTTGCCGAACTCGGGTAAACCGAGTTCGGCAGACGCATCCCGGAATGACAAAAGTTTACCTGGCCGGTCCCGACGTTTTCCTGCCCGATGCGGTTGATATCGGGCGGCGCAAGGTCGAACTGTGTACGCGACACGGTCTGACCGGCCTATATCCGCTGGACAATGCCATCGACCCGGCAGCCAGCGACGCCTCCTTGCGGATATTTCGCGGCAACCAAGCCATGATGATCGAAGCCGACGCCGTCATCGCCAATCTTACGCCGTTTCGCGGACCCGGCGCGGACGCAGGCACCGTCTACGAACTCGGCTATATGGCCGGACGCGGCAAGCTCTGCCTGGGCTATTCCAACGATCCCACGTCCTATGCCGATCGGATGCGTCGCTTCACCGACGTGCATTCACGCGATGGAGGTCTGGTCGATGCGTCCGGACTGACCGTCGAGGATTTCGGACTGACCGACAATCTCATGATGATCCATGCGCTCGATCTGCACGGCTGCCCGCTGGTGACGCCGCAGCAGGCGCCCGCCGACATCTGGCATGATCTGGGCGCGTTCGAGACTTGCGTGCGCATGGCGGCCGAGCGGCTGGCCGCGTCGCGCGCTCAGGCATCGAGTTGAACTTGGCCAGGCGCAGCCACAGCGTGCCCCCTTCCCGCAAGCGCGCGGACGTACTGCTGGTCGAGCGCGGCCTGTTCGAGAGCCGGGCGCGCGCGCAGGCCGCGATCGAGGCCGGCCTGGTCACGGCCAATGACAAACAGGTCCTCAAGCCATCCGAGACCATTGCCGCCGACGCCGTGCTGCAGGCGCAGCCCGCGCATCCCTTTGTCTCGCGCGGCGGCGTCAAACTGGCGGGCGCGCTCGAGCAATATCCCATCGACATCGAGGGTCACGTCTGTCTCGATGTCGGCGCATCGACCGGCGGCTTCACCGAGGTGTTGCTCGCCAACGGCGCCAGTCTGGTGTTTTCAATCGATGTCGGGCGCGATCAGCTGCATCCATCGCTGCACGAACATCCCAGGATCGTTTCCATGGAGGAAACCGATATCCGCAGTTTTGAGGGCAAGCGCCTGCCGATGCGGCCGGACATCGTCGTCATCGACGTCAGTTTCATTTCACTGAAAGCCGTGCTGCCGGTGGCGCTGTCTCTGGCGGCCGCTCCGATGCAGATGCTGGCATTGATAAAGCCGCAGTTCGAGGCGCCGCGAAAACATTCCAGGCGCGGCATCATCCGCAATGCGATGGTGCACCAGGAAATCTGCGACGACATCGCGGCGTTCGCGGCCTCGCTCGGATGCACCGGCATCCAGGTGTTTCCGTCCTCGATCACGGGCGGCGACGGCAATATCGAGTTTTTCATCGGCGCGCGCCGTGGTTGAGCGCCTCGTCATCGATCACGTCGGTCATCTCGGCGACGGCGTCGCGGCTGCCGACGGGCAGGCCGTGTATGTGCCGTATACGCTTGGGCGGCGAGACCGTCGAAGTCGCACCCGTACCCGGCCACCATCCCGACCGCCGCCGCCTGCTGCAGGTCGACATCGCAAGCCCGGAACGGATCGCGCCCTTTTGCCCGCATTTCGGAATCTGCGGGGGATGCGCGATCCAGCATTGGGAAGACGAGCGCTACCGCGCCTGGAAACGCAATATCGTCGTCGAGACGCTGGCGCAGGCGAAGCTCGCCTGTGAAGTGGATCCGCTGATCGACGCGCACGGCCTCGGCCGCCGGCGGATCACGCTGCACGCCCGGCTGGGCACGCACGAGGTGCTGAAGGTCGGTTTTGCGGCGGCCAACTCGCACGACATCGTTCCCGTCGATCACTGCCCCATTCTCGATCCCGGCCTGAGCGGCGCGCTCGATGCGGCATGGGCGATCGCCGAGCCGCTGATATCGACCGGAAAGCCGCTCGACATCCAGATCACGGCGACCGACAACGGCCTCGACGTCGACGTCCGTGGCTCGGGGCCGCTGCCGCCGGCCATGATCGCGACGCTGTCCGAGGTGGCCGAGCAACATCGGCTGGCGCGACTGACGCGCCATGGCGAGCTGGTGCTGATGCGGACGCCGCCGACCATTGTGATCGGCGCCGCGCGCGTCATCTTGCCGCCGGGTTCGTTCCTGCAGGCCACCGTCGACGGCGAGCAAACGCTGGCGGCGCTGGTATCGGAGCATTGCAAGCGCGCCAAGCATATCGCGGATCTGTTCTGCGGGGTCGGACCGTTCGCGCTGCGGCTGGCGGCCAAGGCGCGGATTTCGGCTTTCGACAATGATGCAGGCGCGGTAACGGCGCTGCAGAAGGCAGCGACATCGACGCCCGGCCTGAAGCCGGTCAAGGCCGAGGCCCGCGACCTGTTCCGGCGTCCGCTGATGCCGCAGGAACTGCGCGACTACGACGCCATCGTGTTCGATCCGCCGCGGCAGGGCGCGCAGGCCCAGGTCCAGCAAATCGCGGCGAGCAAAATTCCCGTGGTGGTCGCGGTGTCATGCAATGTCGCAACGTTTGCACGCGACGCGCGAATACTGATCGATGGCGGCTACAGGATCGAAGGCGTGACGCCGGTCGACCAGTTCCGCCACACCCCGCATATCGAACTGGTGGCGCGGTTTGTGCTGAAACGTTGAACCTCCTTTGCCGCCGGGTGACATACGCAGGTGGAGGGCTCACGGGCGCGGTCTGTCGCCACTCTGATCGGGGCGGCCGCCTGCCCAACGGTATTCGAGGGAGGCCATCATGGACGTCAATCCCGACAAACTGAATGCCTTTGTGGGAAAAATGGTAGGCGACATCGGCACTGCGATGAATGCATCGCTGATGCTGATCGGCGACAAGCTCGGCCTCTACAAGACGCTCGCCGCGAAAGGACCCATGAACTCTTCGGAACTTGCGCAGGCCACCGGTACCGGCGAGCGCTATGTCCGCGAATGGCTCGCGGCGCAGGCCGCGTCAGGCTATGTCGAATACGATGCCGCTTCGGGCAAATTCTCGATGCAGCCCGAGCAGGCTATGGCGCTGGCCGACGAGGACAGTCCTTTTTTCATGGGTGCGGTTGGCAACCTGGTGGCGGCGACGTTCCTCGACGAACCGAAGATCTCCGACGCATTCACGACCGGCAAGGGTGTCGGCTGGAACCGGCGCAGCGAGTGCCTGTTCTGCGGCACGGCGCGCTTCTTCCGCACCGGCTACAAACACCATCTGGTGCAGGAATGGCTGCCGGCGCTTGACGGCGTTGTCGACAAACTCCAACGCGGCGCCAAGGTCGCCGACGTCGGCTGCGGACATGGCGTGTCGACGCGGCTGATGGCGGAGGCCTTTCCGAACTCCCGCTTCTTTGGATTCGACTATCACCCCGGCTCGATCAAGACCGCGCGCCAGACGGCAAAGGATGCCGGACTTGGCGACCGGGTGCACTTCGACGTCCAAACGGCCAAGAGCTATCCGGCTGATGACTACGACCTCGTTTGCTTCTTCGACTGCCTGCATGACATGGGCGATCCGGTCGGCGCGATGAAACATGTGCGCGAGACCATGGCCGCCGACGGCACCTGCATGCTGGTCGAACCATTTGCCAACGATCGCCTGGAGGACAATCTCAATCCGATCGGGCGCATTTTTTACGCCGCTTCAACCGTGATCTGCACGCCCGCTTCGCTCGATCAGGAAGTCGGCATGGCGCTCGGCGCCCAGGCCGGCGAGGCGAGGCTTCGCGATGTGGCCAAACAAGCCGGGCTGACGCAATTCCGCCGCGCCACCGAAACACCGTTCAATCTGATATTGGAGGCGCGGGTCTGACGCCGTCGGACAGGTTCACCTGCCCCAGCGGTCCTGCCAGATCTTCTCGCCGATCAGGCAGGAGACGCGCGGCTCCTTTTCGGCCACCGGGACGATGCGACGCTCCGGCGTGCGGCCGGCGACTTCGAGCAGCAGCTTGCTCCGGATCGCCTCCTTGAACTTGTCGCGATCCTTGATCGGCACCACGAAGGAACCGGGGCCGCCGATGACGCAGTCCTCGTAATAGAAATCGAGGTTGTCGATGTCCATGGTCGAATAGGACGGCTCCTTCACCATGATCGGCAGGCCGTTGATGACGATGCCCTTCGCCAGCGCCGCTTCGCGCGCGCCGGTGACGGGCGCGCCGTTATTGTTGGGGCCGTCGCCGGAAATATCGATGACACGCCTTGCGCCGTGATAGGGATCTTCGTCGAACAGCGGCATCGCGAAATTGATCGCGCCCGAGATCGAGGTGCGCGACGCGCGGCGGATCGGCGTTTTCAGGATCTCGCTGGCGACCGCATCAGCGGTTTCCGGGCCGTCGATCACCCGCCAGGGAATGATAATCTTCTGATCGTTCGAGGCCGCCCATTCGAAATAGGTCACCGAAATCTTGCCGTTCGGAAGGCTCTTCAGCGCCTGCAGAAATTCCTTCGAGACGATGGCCTGCGCATAACCTTCGCGCTGTACCGCCAGCTCGTCCATATCCATCGAATAGGAGACATCGACGGCGAGAATGAGTTCGATGTCGACCGCCGCTGCATTGTCCCTGGCGTCCGGCACCTGACTTCCGGAGTTCGGCGCGGCCATGCCCGCACCACCACCCGCGGCCATCGCGCCTGCGATGAGCACCGCCCCGATCGAGACACACCAGCGCATCAGCTGCCCTCCCGTCGCCTGATGCGATGGTGACACGCAAACTGCGTCACGAAAAGCAGGAACATGGATTGCCGTTCACATTCGGGTTAGCCCAACGGCTGCCATAATTTCACGCGGTCCCCGCTTCGGACGCCAAAGCGAACGATTTTGCGGCATCGGATTCCCGTGCAATACAGCTTGCTCAATGCGAGGGGGGAATCATGTTTCGTATCGGCGTCGCGTGCGTCGTGCTGTTGGTAACTTCCGGCGGCGCCATGGCTGAATCGCCGGCCGAGCGGGGCGGCTATCTCGTCAACACCATCATGGCCTGCGGCAACTGCCACACCCCGCGCGATACCGACGGCAAGACGATTCCCGAGAAGGCGTTTTCCGGCGGCATGATATTCACGACCCCGGCTTTCATCGCTACCGCGCCGAACATCACGCCGGACGTCGAAACCGGAATCGGAAGCTGGAGCGATGCCGAGATCAAGCGTGCGCTGGTGCAGGGAATGCGCCCGGATCATGGCCGCCTCGCTGGCGCGCCACTGGCGGCTATCATGCCGGCCAATTTCTACAAGGCGTTACTGCCTGACGATCTCGACGCCATCGTCGCTTACCTTCACACCATCAAGCCGATCCGGAACGAGGTTGCCGACCCCGTCTACAAAGTCCCGGTGCGCCGCGATCCCTATCCCGGCGCCGAGGCCGGATTCAGCAAAACCATGTTTGTCGAGCCGGTCGGTCGCGGAGCGTATCTGGTCACCATCGGCCATTGCATGGAGTGCCACAGCGCGTGGTCGCGCGGCGTATCGGATTTCAAGAACGGCCTCGGCCGCGGCGGCAGGATTTTTCCGGCGCCGGACGGATCGCCCGGCAGCGTCGCCGCCAATATCACCTCCGATCCGACCGCCGGCATCGGCGGCTGGACCGATCAGGAAATCGCCCGCGCCGTCACCGAGGGCATTGGGCGCGACGGACGGAAGCTCAGGCCGCCGATGGCCTACGGCTTCTATGCGGGGCTGAAACAAGCCGATCTGGCCGATATCATTGCCTGGCTGCGCACCGTGCCGCCGCTGCAATGAAGCCATCGCGACTTGCGGGTTTCGCGACCGGCCGGGAAGTTGTAAGTTTCGTGATCACGGCCCGTCACGTCAGGAGGTGCCGCCGGAATGATCGACGCCGTCACCAAGCCACGAACCAAGGTCAAGACCAAGACCGAACGGCCGCGCCTGCACAAGGTCATCCTGGTCAATGATGATTTCACGCCGCGCGAATTTGTCGTCACCGTCCTGAAGGCGGAATTCCGCATGACCGAGGACCAGGCCCACAAGGTCATGATAACAGCGCACCAGCGCGGCGTCTGCGTGGTCGCGGTCTTCACCAAGGACGTCGCCGAGACCAAGGCGACGCGGGCGACCGACGCCGGCCGCGCCAAGGGCTATCCGCTCCTGTTCACCACCGAGCCCGAGGAATAGACGGGCCGCTTTCAGTTGGCCGGCCTTTCATCCGCCAAGCCGTAGACGCGCTCGGCCTTCGAAAAGCCCGCGATCGGAAATTCGCCGAGGTTGCTCCAGCCGCCGTCGCAGATGCCGGCAAAGCCTTCCGACGCCACGATGGTGCGACTGCAGCCGGCCGGCGATCTTTTCCAATCGGGCCGCGAGATTAACGGCGGGGCCGATGCAGGTGAAGTCGAGCCGGTTGCCGCCGCCGATATTGCCATAGAGAATTTTTCCGACATGCAGCGCGACCCCGAAGCGAAAATGCTCGATGGTTTCTCCGATTCGATAATTCATGGCGTCGACGCTGGCACGCGATTCTCGCGCGGCTTCGAGCACGTTGGCGCAGACCTTGCGGTTGTCGCCCTCCGCTTCCGCGATCGGAAAAACCGCGAGCAGCCCGTCGCCCATGAACTTCAGCACCTCCCCGCCATGGTTCCTGATCGCCGGCACCTGGCAGTCGAAATAAACATTGAGAATATCGACCACGGTCTCGGCCGGCAGCCGGTCGGACAGCGCGGTGAAGCCGCGCAGGTCCGACAGCCAGATCGCCGCATGCATGGTCTCGGTGTGGCCGCGCCTGATCTGGCCGCGCAGAATGCGCTCGCCGGCGCGGTTGCCGACATAGGTATCGAGTAGAATCGACGCCCTGCGGCGCTGGTTCGTGATCTCGACCAGCCGCGCCAGCGGCGGCATCAGGGATCGCAGACCGCTCAATTGTTCGTCGCTGAACCCGCCCGGCTCTTTGGTGGTCCAGCTCGACGCATGAGCCGCGCCATCGGTCGAAAGCAGCGGCAGCGCGATATAGTCGGTGACGCCCTCGGTGCGCATGTCGTCGAGAAATGGAAAGCGCCTGCTTTCGGGATCGTCGATGCGATGCCTGACCTCCCGGCCCTCGCCGAACACGATCGCCAGCGGACTGTTTCGAAATTCGGGCGAATCCAGCAGATCGAAATCCGCAGTGCCGTAGGTGACCTCGGCGTCTGGCTTCCAGATGAAATTGACGCCGAGAATATCGGGGTGCAAGGTCCGGACGAAGAGGCCGACGCGCCACAGCGGCAGGCCCGCGCTGACCAGCCGTTCGCAGAATTCCGCCACCATCAAACGCGGTTCCACGGCCGACCTCGCGCCGTCGATCAGCCAGTCGGAAATTTTCTTCTGCTCTTGCGGGTTCATGACCGGTGCATTTGCGGCGCAAGTTTTGGATACGTCAAGGCGGGGCGGTTCACAACTCAACGTCGTCCCCGCGCACGCGGGGACCCATACGCCGCGGCCCGGCGTTTTGGCACGCTGGCTAACAGCTTCTGCTCCAACTGATGACGGTGGTTATGGGTCCCTGCTTTCGCAGGGAGGACGTTAGTGTGGTGCGTTCGCGCGCAATGAATCGTTGCGGATTCAATTTACAAACAGCAGCCCGCAACCGTTCCGCCATCTCGGCGGCGTAACGGCGGATTACGCTACCGCTAATCCGCCCAGAGTCTACCCCACCTGCCCGCGGTGCCTTAAAAAATGGTCCGCGAGCACGCAGGCCATCATGGCCTCCCCGACCGGCACGGCGCGGATGCCCACACAGGGGTCGTGGCGGCCTTTGGTCATGATGTCGGTGTCGGCGCCGCTGCGGTCGACGGTGCGGCGCGGTGATAAAATCGACGACGTCGGTTTCACCGCAAACCGCGCGACCACCGGCTGGCCGGTGGAGATGCCGCCCAAAATGCCGCCGGCGTGGTTGGACAGGAAGCTGACGCCCTGATTGCCCATCCGCATCTCGTCGGCGTTTTCCTCGCCCGACAGTTCGGCGGCGCCAAAACCGGCGCCGATCTCGACGCCCTTGACCGCGTTGATGCTCATCAGTGCGGCGGCGAGATCGGCATCGAGTTTTGCGTAGATCGGCGCGCCCAGTCCTGCCGGCACGCCTTCCGCCGTTACTTCAATCACCGCGCCGATCGACGATCCCTTCTTTCTGATCCCGTCGAGATAGCCTTCGAAGAACGCGGCCTTGTCCTTGTCGGGACAGAAGAACGGATTGTTTGCGATCTCCTCCCAATCCCACTTGTCGCGATCAATCCTGTGCGGCCCCATCTGCACCAGCGCGCCGCGCACGGTCACACTCGGAAGAATCTTGCGCGCGATGGCGCCGGCCGCGACCCGCGTCGCAGTTTCCCGCGCGGAGGAGCGTCCGCCGCCGCGATAATCGCGCAGGCCGTATTTGGCCTCATAGGTGAAATCGGCGTGGCCCGGGCGAAACTTGTCCTTGATGTCGGAATAGTCCTTGGAGCGCTGATCGGTGTTCTCGATCAAAAGCGCGATCGGCGTGCCCGTCGTCACCTGCACGCCGGTCTCCGGATGCGCCATCACGCCGGACAGAATTTTTACCGCATCGGCTTCCTGGCGCTGCGTGGTGAACCGCGACTGTCCGGGACGGCGGCGATCGAGATCGTGCTGGATGTCCTCGGTGGCCAGCGGGATCAGCGGCGGACAGCCATCGACCACGCAGCCGATCGCGATCCCATGGCTTTCGCCGAAGGTCGTGACCCGGAACATGTGGCCGAAGGTGTTGAAGGACATTTTTGCCTGCGCTTGGTCGACAAATGTAAGTCAATACTGACGTGTCGTAACGCGCCTCGGAAGAGGGGTCAAATGCCCTCTGGTTCGTCATGGCCGGGCTTGTCCCGGCCATCCACGCCTTACTTGCAGCGCGTTCGTTAAAGAAGACGTGGATGCCCGGGACAAGCCCGGGCATGACGGTGCCGATAGACCGCGCTCCAGCTCACCCTCAACTATACTTCTGCATCCCGCCCTCGTTGAAAACATAGACCACGCCCTGCCCGATCGGCGTCTCGGAAGCCTCGAGCGGCGTCGCAAGGCCGAGCGCGACCATCAGCGCCCGCATGGTGCCGCCATGGGCGACAGCGACCGTGTCGACGAGAAGGGAATCGAACCACTCCCGCACGCGCAACGTGACGTTCGCATAGCTCTCGCCCGCCGGCGCGCCGACACCCCATTTGTCCTCATTGCGGGCGGCGAACGTTGCCGCGTCATGCAGCTCCATCTCGGGCAGCGTCAGACCTTCCCACCGGCCATAGCCGATCTCGCGCAGCCGATCGTCGACGGCGTAACCGCCGCTCGGCAGTTGCAGCGTGCCACGCACCAGCTCCATCGTCAGCCGCGCGCGACCAAGCGGGCTGGCGACGAATGCCAGCGAACCTGCCTCGCGCCCGTCGCGCTCTACCAGATCGGCGAGAATGCCGCCGGCGGCCACCGCCTGGGTACGGCCGAGGTCATTGAGCGGGATATCCTGCGATCCCTGGAAGCGTCCCGCGGCATTCCATGCGGTCTCGCCGTGGCGGATGTAGTAGATGACAGGCATTTTCCCTCCGGGTCATTGCCGGGCTCGACCCGGCAATCCATCTTCAAAAAGTCTTTTGAAGGGATGGATGCGCGGATCAAGTCCGCGCATGACCAACATTGATAATCGCGGCCTTCGTCAGTCCTTCGCCAGCGAGTTACTCAGCGAAATGTCCGGCGCGTCGGGACGCTTCATGCCGACGACGTGATAGCCGGAATCGACGTGATGCACCTCGCCGGTGACGCCGCGCGACAGATCCGACAGCAGATACAGCGCGCTGTCGCCGACTTCCTCGATCGTCACCGTGCGGCGCATCGGCGCGTTGTATTCGTTCCATTTCAGGATATAGCGGAAATCGCCGATGCCCGACGCCGCGAGCGTCTTGATCGGCCCCGCCGAAATCGCGTTGACGCGAATGTTCTTTTCGCCGAGATCGGCCGCCAGATAGCGCACGCTCGCCTCCAGCGCCGCCTTCGCGACCCCCATCACGTTGTAATGCGGCATCCATTTCTCGGCGCCGTAATAGGTCAGCGTCAGGATCGAGCCGCCGCCGGTCAACAGCTTTTCGGCGCGCTGCGCGATCGCGGTCAGCGAGTAGCAGCTGATCAGCATCGTCCTGGAAAAATTGTCGGCGGTGGTTTCGAGATAGCGGCCGTCGAGCTGGTCCTTGTCGGAAAACGCGATCGCGTGCACCACGAAGTCGATCTTGCCCCATTTCTCCTTCAGCAGATCGAACGCTGCGTCGATGGTTGAGGGATCGGTGACGTCGCAGTGGCCTAGCAGGATACCGCCGAGTTCCCTGGCCAGCGGCTCGACGCGTTTCTTCAGCGCATCGCCCTGCCAGGTCAGCGCAATTTCCGCGCCCGCCGCATGGCAGGCCTTGGCGATTCCCCACGCAATCGAGCGGTTGTTGGCGACGCCGAGAATCACCCCGCGCTTGCCCTGCATCAGACCTGAATTTTGCGGCATCCGGTTTCCAATCGACCCTGGTCGGGTCTCGGGGTACACCAGCGCTCCCGGCCGGTACAGCCCAAATCCGCCCCTGGTCCGGGCTGTTTGCCGTGCAGCCTTAACAGCCGGAATAGTGGCGTGATTTCGGTGTTATGTTGGGTGAGGCGTTCGCGTGACCCGGTACATTGGACGCCAGCCGGACGAGCCCCAGGGCTGAGCTTCATGACCGCGTTTCGCCAAAGTGTCGAAGCCATGATTCCGGCCCTGCGCCGCTACGCCCGCGCGCTGGCGCGCGATGCCGATATCGCCGACGATCTGGTGCAGGACACGCTGGTGCGGGCGCTGCGTTCGGAACGGCTGTTCATCGGCGGCGACGTCAGGAGCTGGCTCTATACCATCCTGACCAACCTCAACAAGAACCGCCGGCGATCGCTGGCGCGGCGGCCGCAATTCATGCCGCTGCTCGACAACGCTCCCGACGCCAGCGGGACCGAAGCCGAAGGCCGCGACATCGCCCGCGCGCTGGCAACGCTGGTGGAAGAGCAGCGCGCGGTGTTGCTGCTGGTGATGCTGGAAGGCTTGAGCTACCGCGAGGTCGCCGACATTCAGAGCGTTCCGATCGGCACCGTGATGTCGCGGCTCGCCCGCGCGCGCGCCCATGTCAAGGCATCGCTCGAAGGCGAACGCCCCGCGCTGCGGCGGGTGAAATGATGGCAGGCTCGTCGGATGTGATGAACGCGTTAGAGCCACGATGGTTTTGCTTTCCCTTCTCTCCGCGCGGCGCGATATCGCAGCCGGCCGACACGCCATTTTCGATTGAGCCTGGACAGAGACAACGACCATGACCGACCCAAAGATTCCCGTCACCGAAGACGAACTGCACGCCTATGTCGACAATGAACTGCCGGCGGAGCGTCGCGGCGATGTCGAGGCGTGGCTCGCAGCGCACGACGATGATGCCGAACGGGTACAGTCATGGCGGACGATGGCGGAGGCCCTGCATGCGCGTTACGACGCGGTCGCCGACGAGGCGGTGCCGAGGCGGCTTGAGATCGAGCGGCTGGTGAAGAAGCCGCGCCAATGGATCTATGGCGCGATCGCGGCGAGCCTGGTGGCATTCATCGCCGGCGGCGGCGTCGGCTGGATGGCACGCGGTGCCGCCGCCTCGCCGTCGACGTTCCAGGATTTCACGGTGGATGCGCTGGATGCGCACCGGCTCTATGTGGTCGAAGTGCGGCATCCGGTCGAGGTGCCCGGCAGCGAACGTGCCCATCTGCAGCAATGGCTGACCAAGCGCTGCGGCTGGAACGTGCGTGCCCCGGAACTGGACGCGACCGGGCTGAAGCTCGTCGGCGGGCGGCTGTTGCCCGGTCCGACCGGACCGGCCTCATTCCTGATGTATGAGAGCGCATCGGGTGAACGCTTCACGATTTATGCCGCGCGCGCGGCGACCGAGACGACGCAGATGCGGTATGCCAAACAGGACAATGATGGCGCGCTGTTCTGGGCCGATCGCGGCGTCGGCTATGTGGTGAGCGGCGACAGCGACCGCGAGCGCCTGGCCCAGATCGCCCGCCTGGTCTACGACCAAGCCGAGAAAAGCGGCGGATAAATTTATGTCATAGTCTATGTCCCAATTCCGACATTGAAAATCTGGAATCAGGACACCGGTGCGTCTAATATCGCACCGGTGCTCACGCGAAGTTGTGGTGCGTTCGATCCGCCGATCGACGCAAGCAGCCTCGGCTGGGGTTTGTACCGCGCTGGTCCCCCGGTCGAGGCTGCACTTTTTTCGGGCAGGCGTGAAGGCGATTAACCGAGATCGCCGCGCGGATTATAGGGATGTCCGGCGCGCCACTTCTGCATTAACGCCTCAAGTTCGGCGTCGTTCCCGTCCGGCAGCATGATGCGGGTGGTGACGAACAAGTCGCCGGTCGCGCCGGTCGCCTTCGGCAGTCCCTTGCCCTTGAGCCGAAAGGTCCGGCCGCTCGACGTGTTCTTCGGGATCGACAACTCGACCGCGTTGCCCAATGTCGGCACGCGGACTTTGCCGCCGAGCACGGCTTCATAGAGTGTGATCGGCAGATCGACCCGCAGATCGCTGCCTTCGACCTTGAAGAAGGCGTGCGGCGCGATGATGACCGTGATCAGGAGATCGCCGGGGCGATGGCCGGGCGCGGTCTCGCCCTGCCCCTTCAGCCGGATCTGCTGACCGGCGGTGACCCCCGCGGGAATCTTGACATTGAGTTCCTTGCCGGTCGGGAGCCGGACGCGCTTTTCGACGCCTTTGACCGCCTCTTCCAGCGACACCGTCATGGCGACGGAAAGATCGAGATCGAGCGCGATGCCGCCGGGATCGAATTCGAAGGTATTGCCGGCGCCGGGCCGCGCGCCCCGCGCCGCGGCGCCGCCGAACATGCTGTTGAGGATGTCCTCAAAACCGCCGCCGCCCAAGCCCCCGGGACCGGCGCCGCCGGTCCGGAAGGTGTGGGTCTCGAAACCGCCGCCGGGTGAGGCTCCGCGCGTGCGCGGGTCGCCGCCGGGAAAGCCCTGGAAACGCGGCTTGCCCTCGGCGTCGATTTCGCCGCGATCGAACTGCTTGCGCTTGTCCTCGTCGCCGACGATCTCGTTGGCCGAATTGATCTCGGAAAAACGCGCCGCTGCCTTCGGATCCTTCTTGTTGGTGTCGGGGTGATGTTTCTTGGCAAGCTTGCGGTAGGCGCTCTTGATCGCCGTGGCGCTGGCGCCCCGCGGCACCCCCAAGACCTCATAGGGGTCGCGCATCCGTCACGTCTCCTTCAGAAAAATCAGATGTTGAACTTCGGGCGGCCTGCCCACCCCGGTTTCATCTGGGGTGTTCGTGGCATTTTTGCAACGGGCAGGCCAGGATCAGCCCTGTTTCCACGGTTTCAATGTATGAATTTCCCACTGGCCACGCCCGGTCTTGCAGCCGGCGCCCTGCAGCCAGCTTTCCGACCGGCCGTTGACATAGCTTGCCAGAAAATCCCGGCAGGTGCGTCCATCCGAGGAATAGGCCTGCGCCAGCGGCGTCACCGAGCCACGCGCGCCGGTCTCGGGATTTTCCCAAGGCTGGCTCGCATCCTTGTCGCCCCTGGTCAAGACGTCGGAGGCGGCATTGCGGGCAAAGGCAAGATCGCTCTCGGTCGGCGCCGGCGCGCTCGTCTGGACCGCGCCGATCGAACCCGTTACCTCGTTGTTGGTAGCCCTCGCGAAGGCACCGTCAGAGTGCGACATGCTGCAGCCGCCCGACGCCGACGCCGACTAGAATCAATGTCATTACGACACCCGCCGGCCTGATCGCCGATAGGCCAACGCGTCCCCATGCCTTATATAGGGCAAGCCTGCACAGGGGCTGCAGCGCGCTCTGGACCGCGGGCGAACGCAACTCGGAACTCCCTGAATGACCGACACGACCTCCATCAAACACCCCACAGCGTTAACATCCGGTGATTTCACCGCGGCCGAGGAGCCGTTTGCGCTGTTCGGCGACTGGTTCGCCGAAGCCGTGAAGGCCGAACCCAACGATCCCAACGCCATGTCGCTGGCCACCGTCGACGCCGATGGCCTGCCCGACGTGCGGATGGTGCTGATGAAGGGCTATGACGCCGACGGTTTTGTGTTCTACAGCCATATCGCCAGTCAAAAAGGCCGCGAACTCGCCGCAAATCCTAAGGCGGCTTTACTGTTTCACTGGAAGTCGCTGCGCCGGCAGGTCCGCATCCGCGGCAACGTGTCGCCGGTCACCGCGGCCGAAGCCGACGCCTATTTCGCGACACGGCCGAAGCAGGCCCAGATCGGCGCCTGGGCCAGCAAGCAATCGCAGCCGCTGGAAAGCCGCTTTGCCTTCGAACAGGCGATCGCGACCGTCGCCGCCAGGCACATCCTCGGCGAGGTGCCGCGGCCGCCGGGCTGGAGCGGCTGGCGCATCGCGCCCGTGCAGTTCGAGTTCTGGCACGACCGTCCGTTCCGCCTGCACGACCGCATCGAGTTCCGCCGCGCAGGCCCGGACCAGCCATGGTCGAAGACGCGGCTTTATCCATAGAGTAAACCGTCATGGCCGGACCAAAGCGCGAAGCGCGTCTTCAAGCTAATGTCCCAGCCAACCACGTCTTTACTCGCGGCCAGTTTTGAAAACGTGGATGCCCGGCACAAGGCCGGGCATGACGGAGATCGAGAGAACCGTTTATGCCGAATGCGACCCACAATGGACCGCGGCGCACGCTGCTTCTGACCGGAGCCAGCCGCGGCATCGGCCATGCCACCGCGATCCGCTTTTCCTCGGCCGGCTGGCGCGTCATCACCTGCTCGCGGCATCCCTTCCCCGAGGAATGCCCGTGGGGCGCCGGCCCCGAGGATCACATCCAGGTCGACCTCGCCGACCACGCCGACACCACGCGGGCGATTTCCGAAATCCGCGAGCGGCTGGAAGGCGGCACGCTGCATGCGCTGGTCAACAACGCCGCCATTTCGCCGAAGGCCGCCGGCGGTGGACGGCTTGGCTCGATCGACACCGACATCGACACCTGGAGCCATGTGTTCCGGGTCAATTTCTTCGCGCCGATCATGATGGCGCGCGGGCTGATCGAGGAACTGAAGGCCACCAAGGGCTCGGTGGTCAACGTCACCTCGATCGCGGGCTCGCGTGTCCATCCATTCGCGGGCGCGGCCTACGCGACCTCGAAGGCGGCGCTGGCTTCCCTGACCCGCGAGATGGCGTCGGATTTCGGCCGCGTCGGCATTCGCGTCAATTCGATCGCACCGGGCGAGATCGACACCTCGATCCTGTCTCCGGGCACCGAGAAGATCGTCGCCGAGCAGATCCCGCTGCACCGGCTCGGAACGCCGGACGAAGTTGCGAAGATCATCTACGTGCTGTGCACGGAGACCAGTTCCTACGTCAACGGCGCCGAGATCCACATCAACGGCGGCCAGCACGTGTAGCCGCAATCGAGCTGTCATCACCGGGCTTGACCCGGTGATCCATCTTCTTCGACAAGACTTTTACAATGATCGATGGATTGCCGGGTCATAGGCGAGCGGAAGCGACGCCGTCCTTCGGGCGGCTATGCCCGGCAATGACAGCGCGTTTGTGTCGCCGCTTTGCTGCCCATCCTATGACGCGAGATCGAATCGCCACACGTGGAACTCAATCCGCATAAAACTTGCGCGGCGCATCGAACAGGCGCGGCGCCTCGGTGTTGAAGGCGCTGGAGCATTCGTCTTCGCGCTCGCCCTCCGACAGCGCCGCGCCGCAATGCCGGCAGGCCCGCGCCGACATCGCAGACGCTTTGCCGGCGGCGTTGCGGCCCTGTTGATAGCGAGCGAAATCGACGACGTTGCGTCCTCGGGTTATGACTTTCTCAACCATTACTGTCCCTCGCGGCGTGAGACAGTGTTATGACAGAAAGGGTTCGCTCAAACGTTCAGCGCAACGCTCAAATTTTACGAGAGAAATTGAGGCGGCCGATGCGGTGCCCTGCACTCAATGCGAGGCGTAGTTTCTTAACCTCGTCCTGCGCTTTACGGGAGAGATTGAAGAGCTACAGCCACTTCTTCCATTTGAAAAACACGTAAGGCCCGACCGCGGCGAGCAGCATCATCAGCACCGCCAGCGGATAGCCATGCTGCCATTCCAGTTCCGGCATGATCTTGAAATTCATGCCGTAGATCGAGGCGATCAGGGTCGGCGGCATCAAAACCACCGCCATCACCGAAAACAGCTTGATGATGTTGTTCTGCTCGAGATTGACGACGCCGAGCATCGCGTCCAGCACGAAAGTGATCTTGTTGGAGAGATAGGAGGCGTGGTCGGTCAGCGAGGTGACGTCGCGCTGCATGGTTTTGAGCTGCTCGCGCATATCCTTGGACCATTTGACGCCGTCGACCGCGGCGGCGACGAAGGTCACCACCCGCCCGATCGAAACCAGGCTTTCCCGGACCTTGGAGGTGAGATCGCCCTTGCGGCCGATCGCGATCAGGATGTCGGAATAGCGCTTGGCGTGGCCGGTGCGCGCGGCGCCCTCGGGCTCGAAAATATGATGGCTGATGCTGTCCATGTCGCTGCCGGCGCGCTCCAGAATATCGGCGTTGCGGTCGATCACCGCGTCCAGCAGTTCCATCAGCACCATTTCGCCGGTAATGCCCGATGGGCAGGCGCGCGCCAGCTTGTTCTCCACCAGCACGAACGGCTTCGGCGCGTCGTAGCGCACCGTCACCAGGCGATGGTTGGCGAGAATGAAGGTCACCGCCGTGGTGCGCGGATTCTCGGTGTCGGCGGCGCACATCAGCGTGGCCGTCATGTAGCGGGCGCCGCTCTCGATATAGAGCCGGCTGGAAATCTCGATCTCCTGCATGTCCTCCCGGGTCGGCACCGCGATCCCGGCCAGCCGCTCCACGGCGTGGTCCTCCGCCGCGGTCGGCTTCACGAGGTCGATCCAGACCGAGCTCTCCGGCAGCGCGGAAAGATCGGCGCTGGCGACTTTTTTCAGCGAGGTTTCGGCAGGGACGAATACCGACAACATGGGGAACTCCGGAACCGGGCGCGCGGCCCACCAACAGGACTTAGCCAGATTCTGGCATGCGCGTGACGACCACGCGTTAACGCCGATCCACATTTGTGGCGGCCGGGCGGCGGCAGCGTGGCACTGATTCGGCCGCCGCGCCGCACCTGCTCAAAAATGAGCTGAAATCCACAGGATTTGCGGCAAAAAAGACACAGCCGGCGTGCCGCAGCGCGGCACCAGCATCTAAGGTCTGGAATTATGACCGATTTAGACGATAATGCGATTAATGAAATCGTGGCGTTAGACGCGCAGTATTCGCGCGCAAACGCGGGGCTTTCGATCGGAAGTGCACAATGTCGTCGCTGAAAGTTAAACTGGGACTTGTGGTGGCCGCCGGCCTGATGCTGTCGGGCTGTATGGAGGCCACGACCTACGAGGCGACCAACACCAACGCTTTCAAGCCGCGCGACAAGGAATTGCTGGCCAAGATCCGATATACCAACGTTCCCATCCCCGAGCCTTTCCGCCGCGCCATCGTCGACTATCACCGCAAGGAAGCGCCCGGCTCGATCGTGGTCGATTCCGACAATCACTATCTCTATTACGTGCTCAATGACGGCAAGGCGATCCGTTACGGCATCACCGTCGGCGAGGAAGCGATGGCCTGGTCGGGCATCGCCAAGATCGGCAGCATGACCGAGTGGCCGCCCTGGCATCCGACCAAGGGCGAAATCGAACGGCTCGGCGTGCCGACCTTCGTGCCGCCGGGGCCGGACAATCCGATGGGTTCGCGCGCGCTGTATCTTTACTCCGGCGGCAAGGACACCTTGTTCCGGATTCACGGCACCAACCAGCCGGAATATATCGGCGCGTCGATCTCTTCCGGCTGCATCCGGTTGACGAACGAGGACGTGATCGATCTGTATAGCCGGGTCAAGATGGGAACCATCGTGGTGGTGCTCGAGCCGCACCATGGCGACTCGCCATACAATTCGCAGATGGCGCTGCAAGGCGGCGGCAACTCGGTCCAGTAGCCGCCTCGCTTCTCGCGACGGTCGACGATCTATCAAAAGCGCCGGTTTTGCCGGCGCTTTTTCGTTGGCGGCGGGGTGTCGCCGGCGTTTGGCGCGGCAGTATCTGACCTCGCCGCGTCTGACTTGGCTGGATCCAACTTCGCCGGATCGGGCTTGGCCGCGTCGGACTTGGCGGCGACTTCGCGTGGTGGCGCTTCATCCGGCCGCCCGGCCGGCAGCAGCGGCGCAATCCGCGGCAGCGGGTCCCACACGTCCCACTGGCAGATTTTGTAATTGTTGTGCCGCTCCATCAGGTCGAGATGGATATGGTCCTCATGGTAGCCGTCCGAGCCGGGTCCCAGCACCGTCGTAAATCGCGTGCACACCGAATGCAGCACGTTCTCGCGAACTTCGCGCGGCACCGTGCGGTCGGTGAGCGAGATCGACTGGCCATCGGCGAACTTCAGGGCGCGGACGTCGAGCGCGTTGGCGCGACCATGCTCGGAGAGCTGGGCGCCGGCCACGCGGTTGCGGCCGCGGCATTCGAACGAGTCGAAATTGTCGAGATCGCTGATGACGCTGCCAAGGCTCGCCGCCAAAGGGGTCATGTCGGTGCGGATCCAGTCCGCGATCGCCGAGGCCATGGTGCAGCGGAGGATCGCCGCGGGCTTCAGCGCAACCCGATGCTTGTCCGGCAGCACCACCGCCTCCAGCCGCACCAGATCCTCGCCGCCGCAGCCGCCGGGGCCGTTGATATCGGGGATGCTGGGGGCGATGGCGATCTCTTCGGTCAGCGCCTGCCGGCAGGCCGAGGGCGGCGGCGGCGGGCTGGCGGCCCGTTCGGCCGGCTTCTCAGGCTCGGCCGGCGCCGGCGTCTGTTTCGCCACCGCAGGCTTCTCCGGCTCGATCACGGGCGCCTCCGCCGGACGCGGTTTCGGCAACGGCACGGGTGCCGCGAGCGCGGACCGGCGCAGCTTCGGCCGGTGCGGGCCGAACAGGTCGCCCCATGGCCCCTGCGCCCAGGGGACGGGCCTTTTCGCCGCCGCCGGTTCGGTCTGCACGCCAAGCGTCGCCAGCACAGTTGCGGAGGTAACCAATATTGCCGCTGCGGTGCGGCCAAAGGTGCCACAAGGCCATTTGCGCTGCGCTTTCCCCGCGCTAAACTTCATGCAATTCCTTTGGGAATAAGGATGAGGAGGAACGTTGGTATGCTTGGCTTGATGCAAGATTGGCCTTTGCTTTGTCACCGGATTATCGAGCACGCAGCCGCGGTACATGGAACGCAGGAAGTCGTCACCCGCTCGGTCGAAGGCCCCATCCATCGCACCAATTACGCCGAAATCCGCGATCGCGCGCTGAAGGTCTCACAACGCCTCGATCGCGACGGCATCAAGCTCGGCGACCGCGTCGCCACCATCGCATGGAATACCTGGCGCCATCTCGAAGCCTGGTACGGCATCATGGGGATCGGCGCGATCTGCCACACCGTCAACCCGCGGTTGTTTCCCGAACAGATCGCCTGGATCGTCAACCATGCGCAAGACCGCGTGGTGATGACCGATATCACCTTTGTGCCGATCCTGGAAAAGATCGCCGACAAATTGTCCAGCGTGGAACGCTACGTCGTGTTGACCGACAAGGCGCACATGCCGCAGACAACGCTGAAGAACGCGATCGCCTATGAAGACTGGATCGCGGAAGCCGACGGCGACTTCAAGTGGAAGACCTTCGACGAAAATACCGCGGCCGCGATGTGTTACACCTCCGGCACCACCGGCGATCCCAAGGGCGTGTTGTATTCGCATCGCTCCAACGTCCTGCATGCGCTGATGGCCAACACCGGCGATTCGCTGGGCGCCAATGCCGCGGATACAATGCTCCCGGTGGTGCCGCTGTTCCATGCCAACAGCTGGGGCATCGCTTTCTCGGCCCCCTCGATGGGCACCAAGCTGGTGCTGCCGGGGGCGAAACTCGACGGCGCCTCGGTGTTCGAGCTACTGGAGACCGAGAAGGTGACGCATACCGCCGGGGTTCCGACGGTGTGGCTGATGCTGCTCAACCATATCGCCGCCAACAACCTGAAACTGCCGCACCTGCGAATGGTGGTCTGCGGCGGCTCGGCGATGCCGCGCTCGATGATCAAGGCGTTCTACGACATGGGGGTCAAGGCGCGCCACGCCTGGGGCATGACCGAGATGAGCCCGATCGGCACCCTTGCCGCGCTGAAGCCCCCGTTTGCCGAACTCACCGGCGAGGCCCGGCTCGATATCCTGCAGACCCAGGGCTATCCGCCGTTCGGCGTCCAGATGAAAATCACCGACGATTCCGGCAAGGCGCTGCCGTGGGACGGCAAGACCTTCGGCCGGCTGAAAGTGGCCGGCCCCGCGGTATCGAAGGCCTATTTCCGCATCGATGCCAACATTCTCGACGAGGACGGCTTCTTCGACACCGGCGACGTCGCCACCATCGATCAGTACGGCTATATGCGGATCACCGATCGCTCCAAGGACGTGATCAAATCCGGCGGCGAATGGATCTCGTCGATCGACCTGGAAAATCTCGCGGTCGGACATCCCGCAGTCGCGGAAGCCGCCGTGATCGGCATCCATCATCCCAAATGGGACGAGCGTCCGCTGCTGATCATCCAGCTCAAGGCCGGCCAGACCGCCACGCGCGAGGACATCCTGAAATTCATGGATGGCAAGATCGCCAAATGGTGGATGCCGGACGACATCGCCTTCGTCGAGGGCATTCCACACACCGCGACCGGCAAGATCCTCAAGACCGCGCTGCGCGACCAGTTCAAGGCGTACAGTTTCCCGACTGCGGCGGCGTAGGTTCTTTCTTCCCCTCTCCCCTTGTGGGAGAGGGTGGCCGCGATGCGGAAGCATCGCGGACGGGTGAGGGGTCTGTCTCCGCGGATAAAGACCACTCATCCGGCGCGGACTGCGTCCGCGCCACCTTCTCCCACAAGGGGAGAAGGGAAGAAGGCACGCCACGGGAGAACCTGCCGCTACACCACCCTTGAATTCGCCGCAGGTCCGTGGTCTCAAACGGGACAGTTTGCAGCCCTGCGCATGTCGCCGGGCCAGGTTCCAACCCGGCAGATTATAACCGATGGCCCGCAGGTTTTCCGCTCCCTACCAGTCGGAGCCCGTGTCCAGCCTCGCCTCATGGGCGCGCAACCTGGCGGTGTTTTCGGTGGTCGCGGTGCTGGTCTCGATCCTCATCGTCCGCTTCGACTTCCTCGAAATGAAACCGGCGCTTGCGACGTTCTTCGGCGCACTGGCCTGCGCCGGCCTCTCCATCCTGGTTGGGCTGGCCGCCTTTGTCGCGATCTGGCACAACGGCTCGCGCGGCATGAGCCGCATCCTGCTGGCGCTATTGATCGACGCGGCCGTGCTGGCCTATCCGGCCTATCTCGGCGTGCAATATCGCAAACTGCCGCAGATCCACGACATCACCACCGATCCGATCGATCCGCCGCGCTTCGATGCGCTGGCCCGGCTGCGCACCGGCGACGGCGCCAACTCCGCCGTCTATGCCGGGCTTTATTCCGCCGAACAGCAGCGTCAGTACTATCCCGATATCGACACGGTGGAACTCGAAGTCTCCGTACAGCGGGCCTATGACGTCACCCTGCAATTGGTCAAAAAGCGCAAATGGCTCGTGATCGACGAGCGCGCCCCGCAGCCGCCGGTGCGCATCGGCCGCATCGAGGCGGTGGCGCGGACCCCGATCATGGGATTTCGCGAGGACGTCTCGATCCGCGTCGCGGCCGACGGCGAGGATTCGCGGGTCGATATTCGCTCCTCGTCACGCTATTTCGAAAGCGATCTCGGCAGCAACGCCGCGCGCATCACCAAGCTGATCGACGACATCAACACCGCCGTCGACAATGCCAGCCTCAAGCCAGTGAAAAAGCCGCTGCCGCCGGTCAAGGCGCCGGCGAAGGTCGTGAAGAAGTGAGGTGGCGAACGGCGAGTGGCGAGTAGCGAATGGAAAAAGCTGAGCGCGCGCTCGACCTTCTTCCCTATTCCCTATTCCCTATTCGCTATTCGCCATTCGCTACTTGCCATTCGCCAGCCTGTAGGTCCCGCCGATCACCGGGTCGCCGTCGGTCGCAACGATCCCGCGGCCGACCAAATCCTCCAGATGCGCCAGCACGGAATAGCCGGCAGCCCCCATCAGCCGCGGGTCGATGCCGATATAGATCGCGCGCACCATGGTGGGAATATCGGCTTCCCCCTTGGCCAGACGATGCAGGATCGAGGCTTCACGGGCCTGACGGTGCCGGATCAGGAAACGCACGTAGCGCGGTCCTTCCGGGATTTCCGGTCCGTGGCCCGAGAAATACAAATCCTCGCTCGCGCTGCGCCAGCCGTTCGAGCGAGGCCATGTAGTCGATCATCGATCCGTCCGGCGGCGCCACGATCGAGGTCGACCAGCCCATCACGTGATCGCCGACGAAGGATATTTTGCGCTCCGGCCAGGCGAATGCCAGATGGTTGGCGGTGTGACCCGGCGTCGCTACCGCTTGCAGCGACCAGCCCGCGCCCTCGATGGTGTCGCCGTCGCGCACGACGATGTCGGGCGTGAAGTCGCGGTCGGCGCCGGATTCGGGATTGTGCTTTTCGCTCTCGTAGCGCGGCCGCGAGGCGCGGTGCGGGCCCTCGGCATAGACTGACGCGCCGGTCGCGGCCTTGATCCGCGCGGTGTTCGGCGAGTGGTCGCGGTGGGTATGGGTGACCAGGATATGGGTCACGGTTTCGCCGCGCACGGCGTCCAGCAGCGCCGCGGCATGGGCTTCGTCGGCGGGGCCGGGATCGATGATCGCGACCTTGCCCTCTGCCGACGATGTAACTCACCGTGCCCGTGAAGGTGAACGGGCTCGGATTGTTGCAGAGAATCCGCCGCACGCCGGGGCGGACTTGCTGGACGACGCCGGGCAGAAGCGGAAAATTGCGGTTGAACGGGACGTCGTCGTTGTCGGCCATGGGATTTTTATTTCACCGTCATTCCGGGATGGCCCGAAGGGCCAGACCCGGAATCTCGACGAGTTGGAATGATGCGGCTCGGAAATTCTTCGGGGCTTCGAGCGCGCCCCGGAATGACGAGGTGTTAGCTTACGAAAACGCCTGAATGCCGGTGATGGCGCGGCCGAGGATCAGGGCGTGGACGTCGGGGTGCCTTCATAGGTGTTGACCGTTTCCAGGTTCGCGGCGTGACGCATCACGTGATATTCGATCTGGATGCCGTTGCCGCCGTGCATGTCGCGGGCCATGCGCGCGATGTCGAGCGCCTTGCCGCAATTGTTGCGCTTGACGATGGAGATCATCTCCGGCGCCATCTTGCCTTCGTCCATCAGCCGCCCGACCCGCAAGCTAGCCTGCAGGCCGAGCGCGATGTCGGTCTGCATGTCCGCGAGCTTCTTCTGCACCAGCTGCGTCGCCGCCAGCGGCCGGTTGAACTGCTTGCGGTCGAGCGTGTATTGCCGCGCGCGGTGCATGCAGTCTTCCGCCGCCCCCATCGCGCCCCAGGAAATGCCGTAGCGGGCGCGGTTGAGGCAGCCGAACGGCCCCTTGAGGCCGGACACGTTGGGCAATAACGCGCTCTCCGGCACCTCCACGCCTTCCATCACCACCTCGCCGGTCACCGACGCACGCAAGCGAGAGCTTGCCGCCGATCTTCGGCGCCGAGAGACCCTTCATGCCCTTTTCGAGGATGAAGCCGCGGATCTGGTTATTGTGCTCGGCCGATTTCGCCCACACCACGAACACGTCGGCGATCGGCGCATTGGAAATCCACATCTTGGTACCGGTCAGCCGGTAGCCGTCGGAGGTCTTCTCGGCGCGGGTCTTCATGCCGCCGGGATCGGAGCCGGCGTCGGGCTCGGTCAGGCCGAAGCAGCCGACCCACTCGCCGGTGGCGAGCTTGGGCAGGTATTTCTTGCGCTGGTTCTCGTCGCCATAGGCATAGATCGGGTGCATCACCAGCGAGGACTGCACCGAATTCATCGAGCGATAGCCGGAATCGACGCGCTCGATTTCGCGCGCCACCAGGCCGTAGGCGACGTAGCTCGCATTGGCGCAGCCATATTCTTCCGGCAGCGTAATGCCGATCAGGCCGAGTTCACCCATCTCGTGGAAGATGTCGCGGTCGACCTTTTCTTCCAGATAGGCCTTGGTGACCCGCGGCAGCAGTTTGTCCTGCGCATAGGCGCGCGCGGTGTCGCGGATCATGCGCTCGTCTTCGGTGAGCTGCTCGTCGAGCATGAACGGATCGTCCCACTGGAAATTCACCGGGGACGGCTTGTCCTTGGTCTGAGGGCGCACGCTCATGAAAATTCCTTTCGCATCATGTCTTGCGGATTTATTCACTAAGTTAAAGCGCTACGAGCGGAAGCGCAATTGGATTGGTTCCGTCATTCCCGATGTGCAACCGGACATCTGAGGGCGCGCGAAGCGCGAACCCGGAATCCAAGGATTCCCCGATGTACAATTGCACATCTGAGGTCTGGTCCTTCGGACCATCCCGGAAGGACGGTGTAACCTATCCCTCAAGGTGTTCGTTGGAGACGATCTCGATGCCGAAGCCGGACAGTCCCTTGTAGTCGTGCACCGACGACGTCAAATGACGGATCGAGGTGACGCCGAGATCGCGCAGGATCTGCGCGCCGACGCCGACCTCGCGCCATTGCCGGTTGCGGTCGGCTTCGGCGGATTTCTCCTCCGGAAGCGGCGTGACCGGGACGCCGGCGGCGCCGTCGCGCAAATAGACCAGCACGCCGCGGCCGGCCTTCCTGAAATGTTCGAGCACGGCCTGCATCCGCTTCGGCCCGGTGAAGATGTCCCTGACGATGTTGGGCTTGTGAAATCGCGTCAGCACGTTCTTGCCGTCGCCGATGCCGTTATAGACGAAGGCCACATGCGCGATGGAATCGAACGGCGAGCGATAGGCATAGCCCTGCAACGGGCCGATCGGGCTTTCCGTGATGAAGGTCGAGACCCGCTCGATCAATTTCTCGCGCGCCTGGCGGTAGGCGATCATGTCGGCGATGGTGACGTGCTTGAGCTTGTGGGCGGCTGCGAACCGCGCCACCTGCTCGCCCTTCATGACGGTACCGTCGTCGTTCATCAACTCGCTGATGACGCCGACCGGCGGCAGGCCGCTCAGCTTGCAGAGATCGACCGCGGCCTCGGTATGGCCCGAGCGCAACAGCACGCCGCCGTCGCGCGCGATCAGCGGAAACACGTGGCCGGGCCGGGCGAAATCGTTGGCGCCGGCATTCGGATTGGCCAGCGCGCGGCAACAGGAGGCGCGTTCGTCGGCCGAAATACCGGTGCCGCCGTCCGGCTTGTAGTCGATCGAGACCGTAAAGGCGGTGGTGTGGTTGGATTCGTTGTGCGCCACCATCGGATCGAGCCGCAGCCGGCGCGCGTCTTCGCCGGTGATCGGCGCGCAGACGATGCCCGAGGTGTGGCGGATGATGAACGCCATCTTTTCGGCGGTGCACAGCGATGCCGCGACGATCAGATCGCCCTCGCCTTCGCGGTCGTCGTCATCGGTGACGACGACGAGTTCGCCATGGGCGAAAGCTTGCAGAACTTCCTGGATCGGATCGGCCATCGGAGGGGTCTCGTTGCTGTGCCGGGAGCATTAGCCGGACTCGCGGGCCCGCGCCAGCTTCAATACGCAGGGCAGAACGGCGCGGAGGCTAGCGACAACCGGTGTAAACTTGCATAAGATCGGAACCAACAAAGAACAAGGGAGACGCCGTTCATGACTTCAGCACCGTTCGACTTCGCACCCCTGCTGCCCGCGGGATTGCCCGCGCCGGCGGCGAAGTGGACCGGGCCTGGCGAAATACAGTTTTGTCGGCGGCAACAACGATCCGGACCAGGTCCCGGTCGAGGGTCTGATCGACGCGGTCAACGCCGTGCTCAAACGCGAGGGCCAAACGCTCGCCACCTATGGCCTGGCCAGCGGTCCGCAGGGTTACCGTCCCCTGCGGGAGTTTCTGACCACAAAACTCAAGCGCGATGCCGGCCTCGACTGCGGCGCCGACGACATCTTGATCGTGTCCGGCTCGCTGCAGGCGCTCGATCTCGTCAACGCGACGCTTTTGGCGCGCGGCGATACCGTGATCATCGAGCAGGACACCTACCAGGGCGCGCTGAACCGGCTGACCCGGCTCGGCGTCAATGTGATCGGCATTCCCCTCGATCACGGGGGCATGCGGATGGACGCGCTGGCAGCGGCGCTTGCCGATCTCAAGCGCCGCAGCATCACGCCGAAATATATCTACACCATCCCGACCGTCCAGAACCCGACCGGCACCATCATGCCGGAGAGCCGCCGCGTCGAGCTCCTCAAGCTCGCCGAACAATACGGCGTGCCGATCTTCGAGGATGACTGCTACGCCGACCTGATCTGGGACGGACAAGCGCCCGCCGGCGCTTTATGCGATGAGCAAGGCCGCTAACGTCATCCACATCGGCTCGTTTTCCAAGTCGGTCGCGCCGGCGCTGCGGGTCGGCTACATCGTCGCGCCCTGGAACATATTGTCGCGCATGCTGTCGCTGAAGACCGACGCCGGCTCCGGCGCGCTCGAACAGATGGTGCTTTCGGAATATTGCGCGCCGCATTTCGCCTCGCATGTGCCGAAGCTGACACGGGGCCTGCGCGCCAAGCTCGACACCCTGATGGAAGCGCTCAACGAGCAATTCGGCACTTCGGCGGAATTCGACGACCCCAGGGGCGGCATCTTCCTGTGGGTAAAACTCCCCGACAATGTCGATACGCTCAAACTATACCAGGCCGCACTTGCCGCCGGCGTCGCCATCAATCCGGGGCCGGAATGGTCCACCGACAAGGCCTATGCCGGCAGCCGGTTGCGGCTGTGCTTCGCCAGTCCGTCGCATCAGCAGATCCGCGAAGGCGTCGCCGTGCTGGCGGAAGTGTGCCGCAAGGAGTTCGGCGTGCCCGCGAGAATCGCGAATGTGGAGAAGCACGCGCGGGCATGACCGCCGGCGGTCACGGCGTCACTCGCCCGTGATGCCGGCGTCGGCGATCAGCTTTCCCCACTTTGCGCTTTCGCTCTGGATGAACTGCGCAAACGCTGCCGCCGATGAAGGCGCCGGTTCGGCTCCGAGCAGCCGGATCTTTTCGGCGACGGCCGGATCGTTCAGGGCCTTCACGAACGCGGCGTTCAGCCTTTCGATAATCTCGGGCGGCGTGCCCGCGGGCGCAACGAGACCGAACCATCCGACCGATTCAAATCCGCTGATGCCGACTTCCGAGAGCGGCGGCACTTCCGGCAGGAACGCCACCCGCTTCGCCGCCGATACGCCAAGCGCTTTCAGCTGGCCGTCCCGGATCAATTGCCGGGACGCCGGGATGTCCAGCACCGCGAGCGGGATATGGCCGGCAAGAACGTCGGCGGCGGCCGGCGCGGTGCCGCGATAGGCGATGAGCTGAAGCTGGATATCCGCCTTCTGCGCGAACAGCGCCGACGTCAGGTGCATCGCGGTGCCGTTGCCGCCATGCCCGATCGACAACTCGCCGGGATGGGCCTTGGCCGCGGCGATGACGTCGCCGACCGAAGTGAGCTTTGATTCCTGCGAGGCCACCAGCACGAAGGGAATTTGGGCCAGCAATGTGATCGGAGCGAGATCCTTCAGCGGATCGAACGACATCGCCGCGCGATTGAGATGCGGGTTGACCGTGAGCACGCCGGCCGCGGCGACGCCGAGCGTGTAGCCATCGGGAGCGGCCTGCGCCACCGCCGCCATGCCGATATTGCCGCCGGCGCCCGACCTGTTCTCGATCACGATGGCCTGGTGCAGGTCGTCGCCAAGCAACGGCTGCAGCGCGCGGATCACGATGTCGGCGCTGCCGCCGGGCGGAAAGGTAACGATGATCTTGATCGGCTGATCCGGATATGCATGTGCTGTGTCGGGCGCAAGCAGCGGCAGGCTCAGCAGGAAAGCAAGAATACAAAGCGCTATTTGCCGGACCGACTGAAGCATCTAATCTCTTTCCACCAAATTCCGGCAAGAACTCGAACCCGAGCCTCGATTATGCACGATCACCCCACCGCGACAAGCAACTCCATCAGCACAGGCGTGCTGGTGGTCGGCGCCGGTCCCGTCGGTCTTACTCTGGCGATGGATTTGGCGCGCCGCGGCATTGCCGTCGTGGCGGTCGAAGTCAGGAGCGCCGGTGAGCCGCCGAACGTCAAATGCAATCACGTTTCGTCGCGGTCGATGGAGGTGTTCCGCCGGCTCGGTGTGGCGCAGGGGCTGCGCAACGCCGGCCTGCCCGCGGACTATCCGAACGACTGCGCCTACCGCACCACCACGACCGGCATCGAACTGTCGCGCATCCCGATTCCATGCCGCCGCGATCGTTATACCTCGACAGATGGACCGGATACCGATTGGCCGACCGCGGAACCTCCGCATCGGATCAATCAGATCTACATGGAGCCGGTGCTGTTCGCCCATGCTGCCGGCATTGACGGCCTGAAAATCCTCAACCGCACCGCGTTCGAGGATTTCGAGGAACGGGCCGACGGCATCGTCGCCACCGTGCGCGATCTCGATAGCGACACGACCTTTCGGATTGAGGCCGACTTCATCGTCGGCTGCGACGGCGCGCGTTCTTTGGTCCGCAAGGCGATCGATGCGACGCTGCAGGGCACGCCCATCATCCAGCGCGTCCAGTCGACCTATGTCCGTGCGCCCAAACTGCTTGACCTGATGGGACCGCCGGCCTGGATGACGCTGTCGCTCAATCCGCGGCGTTGCGGGACCGTGGTTGCCATCGATGGCCGCGAGAACTGGCTCGTTCACAATCATCTCAACCGCGAGGACGAGACCTTCGAGTTGGTCGATCGCGATGGGTCGATCCGCGCGATCCTCGGCGTCGGACCCGATTTCGAATACGAAATCCTCACCAAAGAAGACTGGGTCGGCCGGCGGCTCGTCGCCGATCGGTTTCGCAGCGGACGCGCGTTCATTTGCGGCGATGCCGCGCATCTGTGGATGCCCTATGCCGGGTACGGCATGAACGCGGGTATCGCCGACGCCACCAACCTGGCGTGGCTGCTGGCCGCGTCGCTGCAGGGATGGGCGGATCCGGCGATATTGGACGCCTATGAGGCGGAGCGGCTGCCGATCACCGAGCAGGTGTCTCGTTTCGCCATGGACATGGCCGGCAAGGTGCTGGGCCAGCGCCGCACCGTTCCCGACGAAATCGAGCAGCCGGGCGCCGAAGGCGATGCGGTTCGCCAGCGGGTGGGACAGGCCGCCTACGATCTGAATGTGCAGCAGTACTGCTGCGGCGGCCTCAACTTCGGCTATTTCTACGATCGCTCTCCGATCATCGTGTACGACGGCGCCGAGCAGCCCGCCTACACGATGGCGGACTTCACCCCCTCGACGATTCCGGGATGCCGGGTGCCGTTCTCGAAATTACTGGACGGCCGCCCGGTCACCGATGCCTTTGGGCCGGGCTACACGCTGCTGAGACTCGATCCGCACATAGCGGTCGCACCGCTGGTGAAGGCGATGCGCGATGGCGGGGTTCCGATCGAAATCGTCGATGTCGATACCAACGGTTCTCACACGCCCTACGATCGCAAGCTCATTATTGTCCGGACCGACCAGCATGTGGCATGGCGCGGCGATGCGATCCCGGACCAGCCGGAAAAGCTGGTCGGCATCCTGACCGGCAGGGCGAACGAAGGTTTCGCGAAGTAAGTGCGGGAGGCGGAACGGGCGAGACTTCACCTCACCGAAAACGGCGATTGATACGGCCGGCCGAACGGCACGCCGTTGATCACGGTCTGGATCGGCTCGCAAGCCGCCGATCGATCGCGGGCGCATTGCGTGCCGAAACCGAAATGCTAGACTTTCGCGCCGTCTCACGAACGCGGAGCGCGGAACTTGAACAGGCATTTCATCTGTCCGGTGCTGGCGGTCGTTTTTTCGCTTACGCTGACGCTGCAGGCCCCCGCGGAAACCGTCGCCGCGACCGCGCGCAAATGGGGATTGATCGGCCGATGGTCGGTGGACTGTTCGCGTCCTCCCGGCAAGGACAAACGCGCGGTGCTGGCCTATGAACTCGCCGCAAGCGACCAGGTCGTACACCGGCGCGATTTCGGCGACACCCAAGATGAAAACCCGGTCGTCAGCGCCGAGGTTTCCGGCGATGGCGTTCTGAATTTGCGCGTTTTCTTCCCGAACTTCAAACAGACACGGGAATATGGACTTGTGAAGCAATCCGACGGAACCATGCAAACGACCTACAACCGTGGCCCGGACGAGCAATACAGCATCAAGGACAGCAAATTCACCGCCAATGGCAACCCGACGCCAGCCCTGCATAAATGCAGGTAGGGCCCAGCAAAACGAATAACAACGCCGCTGGCCTGTGCGACCGCCCCGCTCTAGTCTCGATCCGAAATGAAGGGCCGAAGAGCCCGAACGGGAGACGTCCATGGCTGCCATTCGAATTCTCGCGACTGCGCTTTGCTTGCTTGCATCCACCGCCGCGTTCGCCGAAGACCCCCTGCCCCGCGCCAGGCCTGAAGAGGTCGGCCTCTCCCCGGAGCGGCTGGCACGGATCGGCGCGACGCTGAAGGCCGACATCGAGGCGGGCCGCATTCCCGGCGCGGTCATCGCCATTGCCCGTCATGGCAAACTGGTGATGCTGGATTCCTACGGCTGGCGCGACAAGGCGGCCGGGGTCGCCATGACCACCGACACCATCTTCAACATCGCCTCGATGACCAAGCCGATGACGACGGTCGGCGCCCTGATGCTGTACGAGCAGGGCAAGATCCTGATCGACGATCCCCTCAGCAAGTATTTCCCGAAATTCGCACAAATGCGCGTCGCGGTGCGCGACGCCGGCGAGCCGACCGCCGAGACCGTACCCGCCAATCGCCCGATCACGATCCAGGACTTGTTGCGCCACACCTCCGGCCTGATCTACGGCGGCCGCGGCACTACGCTGGTGCACAAGATGTATCCGGCCGGGAGCGGCGACGCGGCGCGCGACTATGACGGTTCGGCCTTCCTCGACAAACTGGCGTCGCTGCCGCTGTTGTACCAGCCTGCCACCGTGTGGGACTACGGATTCGGTCTCGACGTGATGGGCCTCACCATCGAAAGCGTCACCAGGCAGACGCTCGGACAATATCTGCAGGCTAATCTCTTCACGCCGCTCGGGATGACCGATACCGGATTTTCGATTCCGGCGGACAAGGCAGATCGCTATGCCAAGCCGTTGCCGGCCGATCCCGACACCGGCAAGCCGCAGGCGCGCAGCCCGGAACTGACGCAGCCGCTCAAATTCGAATGCGGCGGCGGATGTGCGGCCTCCACCGCGTCGGACTATCTGCGCTTTGCGACGATGCTGATGAACCACGGCCGATTCGGCGAGGCGCAGTTGCTCGGCCGCAAAACTGTCGACTACATGCTGTCCGACCAGTTGGGCCCGAATATCAAAAATCTCGTCGGCAACGCCGATCCGACCCGCGCCGATTACGGCTTCGGTCTCGGACTTGCGGTGCGTACCACACCCGGCGTGGTCAGGATGATGGGATCGGTCGGCCAGTTCTCGTGGCCCGGCGCCAGCGGCACCGACTGGTGGGTCGATCCGAAAGAAGAACTCGCGGTGGTGTATCTCTCGGCCGCGCCCGGCCCGATCCGCTGGCACTATCGGCAGTTGATCAACGCGCTGGTGTATCAGGCGATCGTCGACTAGTTCGCGATCCGGATTGAACGTGCCGTCGCGTGGCATTGATTCTGAACGGCTGTTCAGAATTCTCTCCGGCCGTTCCGGGAACGTTGCATGCGATACGAAGTTTAATCCTCGTCATCAACCGAGGAGGAAAACATGAAGAAGCTTGGATACGTTATCGCCGCCATTGGTGCCATCGCGATCGCGGCGCCGTCGATTGCGAGTGCTGAAACCGTCGTGGTCAAGCACGGCGACCATATGCATCGCGATCATGGCTGGCACCATCACGACAAGAAGGTCGTGATCATCAAGCATCATCACGAAGGTTAAGGTCCGACACAGGAAAATGGCCCCGCGAGGGGTCATTTTTCTTTTGGCATGGCCAAGCGCATTTGAGGCTGCGGTCGCGCAACCCTGCTTTCATCTCAAGCAGAAAACGTCCTAATACCAGCCTTCAGAAGAGCTGACCGATGACGGCCCAGTCGCGGGCCGCGATTGACGTGATGCGCCCGGTTTCGGCGAGAAGTTTTCGCCAGGCGTCTTGGCAGGCGTCGAGGATGTCGGTGTAGGACGCGAACACACGGTTGGCGAGATAGGTCTGCCGCAGATACTGCCAGATGTTCTCGGCTGCGTTGAGCTCCGGACAGGCGGGTGGCAGCGGCACGAGGGTGACATTGGCAGGTGGCTTTAGTTTGCGCGTCGTGTGCCATCCGGCCTTGTCGAGGATGAGCAGCGCATGCGCGCCGGGCGCGACGGCCTTGCCGATGGCGTCGAGATGCGCCTGCATGGCCTCGGTGTCGGCTTGCGGCATGATGAGGGCGACGCCGGTGTCGCGGCTCGCACAGACGGCGCCGAACACATAGGCGTTCTCGTAGCGCTGATCCTTGGGCTGCCGCGGCCGTGATCCCTTCTTGGCCCATTGGTAGACGAGGCTGTTCTTCTGGCCGACCCGCATCTCGTCCTGGAACCAGACCTCAATCGGCGTTTCCGGGGCGAGTTTGGTCACGATCGCCGCGACCTGCGTGGGAAAGTTTTTTTAAATGCCGCGATCGCCTCCGGATCCTGCACGGGATGGCGCGGCCGGGCGCTGATGTGCGAGAAGCCGAGCTTCTTGAGCGCGCGCCCCAGGCTCACCTCCGACAGATCGACACCGAAGCGCTGTCCGAGAACACGCTTCAGGTCGACGCAGCGCCAGCGTACGACCCCATCCTTCTCCGGGTCGGGGCCGGTCTCGACAAGCTGCTTCAATGCCTCTTTCTGCTCGTCGGAGAGCTTCGACGGCCGCCCGGTCGGCTTGATGTCGATCAGACCGTCAGGACCGTACTGGTTGAAGCGGTGCGCCCAGTCCCGCAGCGTCTGCCGGTCCATGCCGCCGATCCGCGCCGCTTCGGTGCGGTTCATCCCGTCGCGAACCGCCGCCAGCGCCAGCAACCGTCGCGCCTGCGCAGCATCCTTCACCTTCGCCGCGAGCCGACCCAGCTCATCCGCCCCGAAATCCTCCCGTAGACCGACCGCCGCGCCCATCGCCGACCTCCCGAATTAATCCAGTCGGTCAGAAATGAATTACGCCGGCGCCAGCTTTTCAAAACAGAATCAGACCTTCCGAAGGCTGGTATAATCCCACGCCGGCGCAAAACCGGGATTCACGCAGCGCTGATCTTTCGGCAGTGACGCGATCGCCTTGATGTCCTCGTCGTCGAGCCCGACATTGAGCGCGTCGAGATTGGTCTGCTGGCTCTCGGCCCGCGACGCCTTCGGGATCGCGGCGACGCCGTCCTGGTCGAGCAGCCATTTCAGCGCCACCTGCGCCGCACTGGCGCCATGCTTGCGGCCGATCGCGGCCAGTGTCTCGTTCGAAGCCGCCCGGCCCTGCGCCAGCGGGCAGTAGGCCACCAAGGGAATCGATTTCGCCGCGAGATATTTTCGCACCGGGGTCTGGTCGAGCATGACGTGATATTCGATCTGGTTGCAGGCGATCGGGGCCTTGATCTCCTCGACCACGGACTTCAGCAGCGCGATGTTGAAATTGGCAACCCCGATGGCGCGGGTGCGGCCTTCCTGTTTGAGCTTGAGCAAGGTTTCGAACATCGCCGGCAGGTTCATGGTTTTCGCGGGCCAGTGCACCAGATAGAGATCGACGTGATCGAGCCTCAGCTTTTTCAGGCTGGTGTCGAACGCCTTGCGGATCGCGTCCGGCGCGAGGTTTTCATTCCAGACCTTGGTGGTGACATGGAGATCCTTGCGCGCGACGCGGGATGCGGCAATTGCAGCGCCGATGGCCTCTTCGTTGCCGTACATTTCCGCGGTGTCGATATGCCGGTAGCCGAGGCCAAGCGCGCTCTCGACCGCCGCGCGGCAGACATCGCCCTGCATGCGATAGGTGCCGAGCCCCAGCCGCGGCAGGCTGATGCCCTGGGTTTGCAGATAATCCATGATGACTCCTGAAAGACTTCAACCCGGGATGAGTAACCGGTGAACGGACGTTTCGTTGGGGGGATAGATGAGCAACGTATCAGCCGCTTGATAGTCGGTCTGCGGCGCAGAGTCCAAATCAAGATCGGGTCAGGTGCTCAAGCCGAATCCGCAGACCGCAGCGCGGCTAGCGTTTCCAGTTGCAGATGCCGCCCGAATTGCACGGCCAAGCCTGAATCCGCGTATCGAACGCCTGGGCATTAAGCGGATTGCTATGCCGCCGCGCCAGCTTGTTACGAGCCGCGCCGCGAGGCTTTTCGGCGCGGGCGTGCAAGACCCGGGTCTTCCGAGCAACGGTCTTGGGTTCAACGGTCTTGGGTTCAACGGTCTTGGGCTCAACGGTCTTGGGCTCAGAGATCTTGGGCTCAGCTCTCTGGACCTCGGCCTCTTTCTGGACCTCGATCTTCTGGGTCTGGACTTTCCTGGGTTCGGGGTTCGGCTCTGCGGCCGCCTGCGAGCCACCGCTGCCGTGATTGACGGTGGCGTCGAGCGGGCCCGGCACGAAATGCTGGACGGGGCCAAGCGGCGTCGGCGAAAGCAGCGCCCTGGAAGGATCGAGGTGGAGAAAGTCGTCGGGATGGTACTCATCCGCGACCGCGAGGCCGCCCCACGTCAAAACCGTCGTGCAAATCACGGCGACGAAAACGTCTTTCAGGTCCATCCTGAACCCTCCTGAAATACTCAACAAGGCAATAACAACCCATCTAGGGAGCGGACGGCGCAATTCCAGCTGGTGTTGTCGGCAAGGTTACCGCGTTGACGACGCGGAACCGGCGTGCTCAGGCGGGCATGCCCAACATATCGGCGTGAAACCAAATTCGCGCCGCTAGCGCTTTAACGGGCCGATGAGCCGATTGTTCCGCACCTGCGTGTTTCCTGCGGCGCTCGCCCATAATTTGCGCACCCTTTGCCTAAATCCTGGCACCGGTCGATCCAACTTTTTGTGCGCCCCGAGACAAGCCCTACCCGGGCAAGTGACCGTAGGCTCCTTTCGAATTTGGAACATGGCTTCGCCATGACAACGTCGAAGGAGAAAACAGATGCATAAGCGGTTTTCCACGAAAGCCCGGACGCGGCGTTCGCGATCCGTGACGATCACCGGATTGTGCAATGCGATGCTGGGCGCATTCCTGCTGGCCGTCATTTGTGCGCCGACCTCCGCCAGCGCTGCCGCGCCAGCAGGCTGCCAGGCGTTACAGGCCAAATATCCCGGCCTGAAGGGCAAGCAACTCGTCAATGCGATCAACCCGCATACTCCCGGCTATGAAGCGATCGATCCGAAGGACCCGAACAAATATGTCGGTTTCGACATCGATCTCGGCGAGCAGATCGGCGAGTGCCTTGGCTTCACGCTGACCTACAAGGCGGTGACTTTCGCAGCGCTGCTGACGACGTTGTCGAGCGGACAGGCCGACATTGTCATCTCCGATATCTACGCCACGGAAGAGCGCGCCAAGGCAGCCGACTTCATCACCTATTCGAAAGTGTTTGACGGCGTTCTGGTGGCCAAGGGCAATCCGAAGAAGCTCGACGGTATCAATCTGTCGCTGTGCGGCGCGGCGGCGGCCGAGAATACCGGCTTCGTTGAAGTCCCGCTGGTTCAGGCGCTCGTTCCGAAATGCAAGGCGGCGGGCAAGCCCGAACCTACCCTGCAGCTCTATGACAATAACGCCAATTGCATCCAGGCAATCCTCGCCGGCCGCGCCGACACCTATGTCAACGACGTCAACACCGTGGACCAGGCGGTCAAGGCCAATCCCGATAAGCTGGAGAAGGCGCTCGCGGTGACCATTCCCTATTCGGTCGGCATCGGCGTTCCCAAGGACAAGCCCGAATTCCGCGACGCGGTGCTAGCCGCGCTGATGGAAGTCCAGAAGGCCGGAATCCACATGGCTCTGCTGAAGAAGTGGGATCTCGACGTCAACAACTTTGAAGAACCGCAGATCCTTTCCGTCAAATAATGGCGCTGTTCGTTCATTACCTCAGCCTGCCGTACCTGCTCCAGGGCATCTGGTTCACCGTCGTGGTGACCGCCCTCGGGTTGGCCGGCGGGCTTATCCTCGGTCTGGTCCTCGCAGCGATGCAGCTCAGCCGTTTTGGAATGCTGGCCGCGTTCGCCCGGGGCTACACCGTAATCTTCCGCGGCACGCCGCTGATCCTGCAGATGGTGTTCGCCTACGACGCGCTGCCGCAGATCGGGCTCAAATTGAGCGCGGTCGGCGCCGCGGGTCTTGCGCTGGCCGCCAACGAAGCGCCGTTCATCGCTGAAATGCTTCGCGCCGGCGTGCTCGGCGTCGACCGCGGACAACTGCTGGCCGGACAGGCGCTCGGCATGACGCCCGCACTGCTGATGCGGCGCATCATCGCGCCGCAGGCGATTCGCACCATGATTCCGGCGTTCGGGAACGAAACCGTCAGCGCCTTGAAAAATTCGTCGCTTGCGAGCGTGATATCCGTGCAGGAGCTGACGCTGCGAAGCACCCAGCTTGCGTCTTCCACATTCGATTTTTTCTCGATCTTCTTCGCCTCCGGCCTGATCTATCTGGTGCTGACGTCGGCGGTCAGCGTCGTCCAGTTGTTCGTAGAACGGGCGCTCGATCTCGACCGCGCCGCGCCGCAAGGGCGCCTCGCCATCTTCCTGCCCTGGCGCCGCGTCGATCTGGCGACGAAGCTCAGGCTTGCCGAACAAACCTCCGTCAATGCCGGCCTGCCGCCGACGCCGCCACGCGCAAGCTCCAGGAGCGATAGGGCGAAGCACGCCGCGATGGTCGAACGCAACAATGTCGTCGTCGAGGTGACCAAGCTGCGCAAGAATTATGGCGCGCAGACCGTGCTCAACGGGCTCGATCTGACAGTGCGGGTCGGAGAGGTGGTGGCGCTGCTTGGGCCCAGCGGTTCGGGCAAGAGCACGCTGCTGCGCTGCATCAACCACCTGGAGAATTGGGATTCCGGCATGGTGCGCGTCGGCGGCCGCCGGCTCGGGCATCGCGACGACGGCAAGCCTTTGTCGCCGCGCGCGATCGCCAATGAACGGGCCAGCGTCGGCGTCGGCATGGTGTTTCAGCAGTTCAACCTGTTCAGCCATCTGACGGCGATGGAAAATCTCGCGGGGCCGCTACGCTGGGTGCATGGCATGACCCGCGTCGATGCCGACCGGCGCGCCGGCGAATTGCTCGAACGCGTCGGGCTGAGCCATCGCGCCGATGCGTTGCCGCGCCATCTCTCCGGCGGCCAGCAGCAGCGGGTCGCGATCGCCCGGGCGCTGGCGCCCAATCCGAGCGTGTTGCTGCTGGACGAGCCGACTTCCGCGCTCGATCCCGAACTCGTCAACGAGGTGCTGGAGGTGATCAGGCGGCTGGCGATCGATGACGGGCTGACGATGATTATATCGACCCATCAGATCCGCTTCGCCGATGAAGTCGCCGATCGCGTCGCCTTCCTTTCCGGCGGTTCGATCATCGAAGACGGGCCGGCCCACGAAATCCTCACCCATCCGCGCCACCCGCTCACGGCGCGTTTCCTGAGCGTGGTGGAGGCGGACAAAACACCCGAGCAAACGGCATGACCAATCACCTCACGATCCGTTCCAAAGAGGCACTTGCATGAAGCATTTTACGCTACCGGTATCGCCGGCTTCCGTTCACTGGGGATACTTCAGCAAGAAGGTCTCGCCAGCCTTGACGCTGCGCTCGGGAGACCGCGCGACCATCGAGACGCTGACGCATCACGCCAACGACGACTACGAGCGCATGATTGCCAACGATCCGGGCGCGGAAAGCGTGTTCCACTGGACCCGCGAGCACAAGGCGGTGGTGCGCCGCGGCGCCGGCCCGACCGAGGGCCCGTTCATTCGCGGGTCCGGCGAAGGCGTCGGCGTTCACCTGCTGACCGGGCCCATCGCGGTCGAGAATGCGGAACCCGGCGACGTGCTGGAAGTCCGCATCCTGGACATTCGGCCGCGCCCCAGCTGTCACGCCTGCCACGCCGGCCGCTGCTTCGGCTCCAACGCCGCGGCGAATTGGGGTTTCCACTATCATGACCTCATTGAGGAGCCGAAGCCGCGCGAAGTCATCACCATCTTCGAGCTCGACACCTCGGGCGAGCCGTTTGCGAGAGCCGTCTATAATTATATCTGGACGCCGCAGACCGACCCGGACGGCATCGTGCACGCCACGATCGATTATCCGGGCGTGCGGGTCGATCACGCGACCATCCGCAAGCGCGAGAATATCCTTGGCCATGTGAAGGTGCCGGCGCGGCTTCACTTCGGCACCATGGGACTGGCGCCATCGGAATCGGATTTCGTCAGTTCGATTCCGCCGAGCTATACCGGCGGCAATATCGACGACTGGCGGATCGGCAAGGGGGCGCGGATGTATTATCCGGTCGCGGTACCCGGTGCTTTTTTCTCGGTGGGAGACCCGCACGCGGCCCAGGGCGACAGCGAACTGGGCGGCACCGCCATCGAGACCTCTCTGACCGGCGACTTCGAGTTCATCCTGCACAAGCACGGCGATCTCGCCGGCACCGCAATGGAGGGGCTTAGCCATCCGATGCTGGAGACCGACCACGCCTG
The DNA here is from genome assembly GCA_963761895.1 of uncultured Alphaproteobacteria bacterium. Taxonomy (GTDB): domain Bacteria; phylum Pseudomonadota; class Alphaproteobacteria; order Rhizobiales; family Xanthobacteraceae; genus Bradyrhizobium. The sequence goes on along the minus strand of CAVXIL010000003.1, from coordinate 525,737 downwards.
GTCGATGTACGGTTTTACCTATCCGAATTATCTCGCCGAGCTCGGAGCCGATGCGCAGACCGAAATCGCCAATCATTCGAGCCTCGACCGCGCCATGCGCGACGCGTTCCGCAAGCTGCGGCGGTTCCTGATGACGGTGCATGGCCTGAGCGAGGACGAGGCGATTTCGCTGATGTCGGTGGGTGCCGATTTCGGCGTGACCCAGGTGGTCGACGCCAATTGGGGCGTCCATGGCACGATCCGGAAGAACGTCTTCAGGTGCGACTGACAACGTAAGGAATGGCCCCCCGGAACATGGGAGCAAGATCAGGGGTTGCAGATTCCCCAGGGATATCCGGGGATTATATCCGGTGGCCGCCTCGCGCCGCGCGTCTGGCACGGAGGTTGCTTTGATTCCCGCGTTTGGGATCGACGTATGAGCTTCCGCCCGTTCACCAGCGAGTCCTATTCCGAGCACGACCGGCTCGAGGCGTGGCGGGACGTCCTGAGTGCGGTCGGTCTTGAGCCATCGGCGGGTTCGGCCGTTCACACCGGGCATGCGACGGCATCGCGTCGTACTGCCGAGGGCGTGGTGCTGGCCCGGCTGGCGGCCGGACCCCAGGCCGTTTCGCCGGTGTCACGTCTCGCAGACGACATGCCGATCGTGCTGTTACCGATCGAGGACGGCGTCACGCTCAGGACTGCCTCGGGCCATCAGATCGTCTCTATCGGGCACCTGCTGTTGCTGCCGCGAAAGGGCGACTGGAGCGTGGCCTTCCAGCGTGACATGCGCGCCCTGGTTTTGTCGGTGACGTCGGATGCGTTTCATGGCCGCAAGATCGGCAAGCCCGTATTCGACGAGGTCCGGGTGCTGGCGCCTGGCGGATTTACCGAGGTGTTTTCGCGCACGCTGGAGACGGCGGCGCGAAATCTCGAGACGCTTTCCGATATCGAATGGGCCGCTGTCGCGCAAAGCTTCGCCGATCTCTTGCCGACATTCATCGCGCCGACGACGGATGCGGGCGGCACGGCAACGCAGGCGGCGATCCTTCACCGGCTTTGCCAAACCATTGAACGCAAGCTTGACGATCCCGATCTCACGCCGGCGCGGGTGGCGGAGAGCGAAGGAATATCCGAGCGTTACTTACAAAAGATTTTTGAAGGCTCCGGCAGCAGTTTTACGCATTATTTGCGCGAGCGGCGGCTGCAGCGGACGTCGGCGGAATTGTCGAACCCGGCCGAGGCGCACCATTCGATCTCGGAAATTGCCTATCGCAACGGCTTCAATGATTCAGCGCATTTCAGCCGGACGTTCCGCCATCGCTTCGGACTCTCGCCGCGCGAATTTCGCCAGCAGGAACTCGAACGCTTCACGGCCTCCTCCTCCGCGGCCGGCCAGCGCGGCTGGCCGCAGCAGGCGCTGGCGCAGCTGCGCAGCCACCATCCCCTGGCGAGCGCGGCAAGGAACAGCGAACCCGCACCAACCGATATCGTTTGCGGGAGCGCCGAAGGCAAGCAGCATCACCATCACCTATCGGTGCAGGCGGCCCGCGTGCATTGGGGGTATTTCTCGAGGTCGCTGGCGCCGCAAATCGAGATCAATTCGGGTGACACCATCACGATCGAGACCCTGACCCAGCATGCGTCGGACGATCCAGAGCGGATGATCGCAGGCGACACCGGCGCCGAAAGCGTGTTCCGCTGGACCCGGACCGCGAAGAATGTCGATCGGCGTGGCGCCGGACCGATGGATGCCTCCGTGTACGGCCGCGGTGCCGGCGAAGGGTTCGGCGTTCACATCTGCACCGGCCCGGTGGCGGTGAAGGACGCCCAGCCCGGCGACGTGCTTGAGGTCCGTATCCTCGACATCGTGCCGCGGGCAAGCCGGAACCCCGATTTCGAAGGCCAAGTGTTCGGCTCCAGCGTCGCGGCATGGTGGGGGTATCACTACAACGAGTTGCTGGCCGAGCCAAGGCCGCGCGAGGCGGTGACGATCTACGAGATCCATTTCGCGGGACGCGAAGGCGATCACGACGAGACGCCGTACGCGCGCGCGCTGTATTCCTATCGTTGGGAGCCACAGGCCGATCCGTTCGGCGTTGTGCACGCCAACTATGATTATCCCGGCGTCCCGGTCGTGCCAGGCTCCGTCAGACGAAGGCACAACGTACTGGACGGCATTCGCATCCCGCTGCGCCCGCATTTCGGCGTGATCGCAGTTGCGCCCCGCGAGGTGGATTTCGTCGACTCGATTCCGCCGTCCTATTTCGGCGGCAATCTCGATAATTGGCGGCTCGGCAAGGGGTCGGCGGTCTATCTGCCGGTTTCGGTGCCGGGCGCGTTATTGTCGGTGGGCGATCCCCATGCGACCCAGGGCGACGGCGAATTGGGGGGCACCGCGATCGAATGTTCAATGACCGGAACATTCCAGCTCATTCTTCACAAGAAAGCGGATCTGGCCGGCCGGGTCTTCGCCGATCTGACCTATCCGCTGATCGAGACCGAGACCGACTGGGTCTTGACCGGGTTCAGCCACCCGAACTATCTCGCCGAGTTCGGCGCCAAGGGCCAGAGCGAGGTCTACGCGACGTCGTCGCTCGATCTCGCGATGAAGGACGCGTTCCGGAAAATGCGCCGCTTCCTGATGAACATCAAAGGGCTGAGCGAGGACGAGGCGATCGCGCTGATGTCGGCCGCGGTCGACTTTGGCGTGACACAGGTGGTGGATGGCAATTGGGGCGTGCATGCCATCCTGAGCAAGCGACTGTTTGAAAATGTCCCGCGATCGTAACCAGCCGAGGCCGCATCCGTTGAAATTCCACATGATCGCAGGCGGGCCGAGGCCGGTGGCGCCGTTCAGCCACGCCGTCGAAACCGATGGTTTTGTCTTTGTCACCGGACAGATGCCCGATACGCCGGAGGCGCCGGGCGAGTTGCCCGATGGCATCGAGGCGCAAACGCGAGCGGTGATGGAGAATCTGAGGCTGGTGCTGGGCGGGCTCGACCTTTATTTCGAACACGTGGTGATGGCGCGGATTTACCTGACGCGCTTCCAGCAGGATTACGCGGTCATGAATGAGACCTATCGGAGCTATTTTGCGCCGGATCGCCTGCCGGCCCGCACCTGCGTCGGCGTCACTGGCCTTGCCTACGACGCCCTGATCGAGATCGACCTGATCTGCCGCCGGCCGACCTAACTCTCCTTGGCAATCGCCCCCAACCAGCGATGGACCTCGCGGCGTTGCTCGATTTCCGGCCTCATCCTTCGACACAGCTCAGCTATTGCCTTGGCCCGAGCCTTCGGGCGAACGAAGAAGACGGGCGGCGGACTTGCCGTCAACATTGCTGAGAGCCAGCTGCGATACATCAAGGAGTGCTTCTGTCCGGGTCCCGACGCAAAGCGTGAAATTTTTTTGATCTTCGCGAACCATCGGGCTTGAAGAATGTTTCCACAGCACTGGGCCGCTTTCACCCCTGTCGGCGGCCCGGGAGGGAGAGGTCCCGCCACGAAAATCCGAAGCCCCCGGCGGGACCTCTCAGCTTTCGCGACAGCAGGCCCTTACCGACGAAATCCAGGTCCGGGCGCCGATGCCGTGTCATTTCACAACAGATTCCGGTTGCGCAGAGGCCTCCACGACCCATTTTTCGGCCGGCAAACATTTGCCCGAAGCCGCATCCAGGGCTAATACAGGTTCGCCCCTTGATTCCGCTGCACGCTCTCGTGTCGATGGCGTGACTTTTTCCCGCAATACGATCATGCCGATATGCTCCTAGCGCCGTTCTCTGTGTCTGATGTTCCCAAGCCCGTCGGCGCCGGTGGCCCGAAATCCCGGGGCGACGAAAGAAGGGTCAACCTTCTCATCCTTTGCTGCCTCGCTCTGGTGGTGGGCGTGATGACCGGCTGCGGCGCCGTCGCGTTGCGCATGCTGATCGGATTCTTCCACAATGTGTTTTACAACGGCACTTTCAGCGCCCTGTACGATGCGAACGTCACCGAAGGGCCGAGCCGGTTTGGCAACCTTGTTTTCCTTTCACCCGTTATCGGCGGCCTGATTGTCGTATTCCTGGTGGAGCGTTTCGCACCGGAGGCCAAGGGCCACGGCGTTCCCGAGGTCATGGATGCGGTGTTCTACAAGCGCGGCAACATCCGCGGCAAGGTTGCTATCGTCAAAGCGCTGGCCTCGGCGCTTTCGATAGGCAGCGGCGCCGCCGTCGGTCGCGAAGGCCCTATCATTCAGATCGGTGCGGCGCTGGGATCGGCATTTGCCCAGGCGATCCGGCTGTCGACGTGGCAGAAGATCACCCTACTCTCGGCGGGCGCGGGCGCAGGCATCGCCGCGACCTTCAACACGCCGCTCGGGGGGGTGCTGTTCGCGCTGGAAATTCTGTTGCCGGAAGTCTCGAACCGCACCTTTCTTCCCGTGGTCATCGCGACCGGCGCCGCGACCACCATCGGCAGGATATTGATCGGCCCCAATCCGGCGTTCGCCGTCGCCAATATCCAGTTTTCCCTGGCACAGGCGCTCGGCGCCGAAGACGCAATCGCTTTTGTCCTGCTCGGCGTGCTGTGCGGGGTGGCCTCGTGGGCCTTTATTCGTCTGCTCGTCGTGATGGAGGACGGTTTTCCGAAATTGCCGGGCAATGTCTACACACAGAACATGGTTGGCATGGCCGCGATCGGCTTGATGATGGTCGCGCTCACCCACCTCTACGGTCATCCCTATGTGGATGGCGTGGGCTACGGCGTCATTCAGTCGATCCTCGACCAGAAAATGACGGCGGCCGGCCTGCTTGTCCTGCTGTTTGTTCTCAAACTGCTCGCCACCACCATCAGTCTCGGTTGCGGCGCCTCTGGCGGCATCTTTTCGCCATCGCTCTATCTGGGCGCCACGCTGGGCGCCGCTTTCGCGGCCGCCGCGGCATTCATTCTTCCTCATGCCGGCTTGACCATTCCCTCGGCCGCGATCGTCGGCATGGCCGCGATGGTCGGCGCGGGAACCGGCGGGGTCATGACCGCCATCGTCATGGTGTTCGAAATGACGCGCGATTACGGCATCATCGTTCCCGTCATCGTCGCGGTCGCGGTGGCGGCCGGCATCCGTCGCTCGCTGATCGGCGAGACGATTTACACCGTCAAGCTGCGCCATCGGGGCCATCGCATTCCCAAGGAGCGGCACATCAATCTCTATCTCGTCAAGCAGGCCCAGGACATCATGGAGCGCCGCTTCATCATCGTGAAGGCCGGTACGACGCTGGGGGAAGCGATGGTCGCCGACGACAAGGACGACACCCGCGCCATCGTTGTCGAACGCGAGGGTAGAATTGTCGGCCTGATTCCGCCGCGCTCGGGTCTGTGGCGCGAATCCCGAACCAATCCGCACCTCCTGGTCGAAGGCTTTGTCGAAAATCGTGTTGTCGTTTGCCGGGACATCGATCTTCTGAGCCTGGTGTTTGCCAGATTAAAACGCCATCGCTCCGGCGCCGCCATCATCTTTCGCGGCGTCGCCCGCCCGAGGGTGCACGATATTGTCGGGATCATCACCAAGCGCGCGATCGCCGACGCGGTCATCGACAGCTACGACGATTGATTTTACGGGCTGATCCCGCGCTCATCGCAGTCATTCATCCGCCAGTACTGTTCGAGAACACCCGGCTGGCCAGCACATCGGATGCCTCCAGCGACATGATGTCGTCGGCGGTGAGCACGCGGTCGAGATCTGCGACGAGACGGCTGGCCTGGCGCAGCCGCATCCGGTCGAGCGCGTTGCGGATCGAGCGCGCATTGGAAAACAGCGGCTGGGTCTTGCGCAGCGCAATGTAACGGACGAACGTCTGGCGTGCAGCTCAGAGGGTGCGGAGGAACGCGACCAGGTCGTGCTTCTCCTCGCCGGTCAGTTTCGTGCCGAGCACCAGATTGAAGAACTCAACCGTATCATCGAGCGTCAGCAGACGCCCGTCGTGCAAGTAGGGCGGCGTATCCTTGATGCCGCGCAGCGGGAAGGTCTTAACGGCGCCGTCACCGACTTCATTCAAGCCGTTGATCATCTCCGGCTTGAAGAAACGCTCGGTCTTGAGATCGTGCATCAGGTTGTCGGTGTAATAGGGCGCGGCGTGGCATGACTCGCATCGGCCCTTGCCGAAGAATATCTCCTGGCCGCGCAGTTCGGCTTGCGTGGCCTTGGCGGGATCGAGCTTGCCAAACACGTCAAGCTTCGGTGCCGGCGGGAAGCCCAGTTCCTCCTGGAACTCCGCCATCAGATCCACCTGGATGATCCGATCGAGGGGGTTCATACCCTTCTTGGTAGCGATCACCTGGTCACCGTCGAAATAGGCTCCTGCCTGCTCGAACTGGGTGAAGTCCTCGATGGTCTTGAGCGCGCGCTGCGAGCCGAACAGCCGCTGGATTTGCACGCCGCGCAACGTCGGGGTGACGATGCGATGGCGGGATTCCTGCGGCCGGGCATCGGGAGCAAGGTGCGTGGCCTTATTGGTGTGGCCGTTCGAGTGGCAGTCGAAGCACGCCGAGCCGCGGCTCGGCAGTTCGGAACGGCGATCTTCGGTCAGATTGAACTGCTGCTGCGGGAACGCAGTGAGGAGCAGGCGCAGCCCCTCCAGCTGCTTGGGAGGAAGAATGCCGTTAAACAGCTCGTAATAGTTCTCGATGGTCACCAGTTTGCCCTGCGAGACGTCGCCGAGGTCGGTGCGCTGATTGAGATACATCGGCGGCGGGAATTCAGGCAGGAAATGATCGGGGATGTCGTACTCGACGTCGAAGCGCGTGAGATCGCGTCCCTCCTGCCGTTTGATCTCGTCGATCAGGAAGTGCGGAAACACGAAGCCGCCTTCCTGCTGCTTGGGGTGCGGCAGCGGATAGAATCCTTTCGGAAACGCGTTCTGATCGCGAATCTGCTCCGGGCTCATATTCGCAAGAGCCTCCCACGTCTTTCCCGCCGGGAGCTTGACGCGAACGCCTTCCTGCACCGGTTTTGTGCGATCCATGGTGACGCCGGCCGCCGGCCGATCGCTTAGGTCATACCGCTCGTTGAGAAGCGCCATGTGTTCGCGCGTGATATCGGGCTTCTGTGCGGAAAGCCTGGCAAAGATCGCCGAGAACGGCTCGGGGATATCGACCGGCATATAGCTGGACTTGCCGCGTGGTCCTTGCTGCGCGTAGGCAAAGCCGAACGCAAGGATGACGGTGGCCGCGGCCACTCCGGCCAGAAGTTTTCGGGATTTCGCTAGGATCATGGCACGCTCCCTGATGCTGCCCCTTGATAGAACAACCGAACGCGCACCCACGCGGTGCTCGGGCGCGCAAATGGTCAGCGCTTCTCACACCGGCAATCGGCGATGTGCAGGTATCAAATTCCCAAGGTTTCGGCTTTCGCTGCCGTAAGCGGTTGCGCGATCTTCGCCCGGTTGACGGTATTCCTAGTCGGCGCGGCGGTTCTGGTAGTTCAAATGATAGGCGTGCTCCGAAACATCGTTGCCAAACAAAACGCATTTGTTGCCCATTAGTGGGGTGTCCTGGTTGGGTGTCCGGCAGCGAAAATAAACAGATGGCTTGCCGCCGACATTAAATTGTAGTTCGTGAGACTAAATTTTATTTTATGAAATCATCACCTGCGTAGTGCAGCGCTGCCGGCGGGTTACTGCACCAGTCTGAGAAATTTGATGCAGGCCTCATGAACAAATGCATGTGCGCCTTGCAGCTATCGCTTGCCGCATCTGCCTCGGGGGCGTCGAAGCTTTTATTGCGGCGAGGGCAGCCGGCCGACGTTGAATGACATCGAGGAGATCTTCATCGACGAACCCCGCGACGTCATTTGTCTGCTCGGCATCGGGGGCTTTTGCAATCAGGATTGTGAATCGGCGCCGAAGAGTGGGTCTGACGCATATTAGATGACGGCGTCGCGGATCACGCAGTCCCTAGCAATCAGGATCTTGACCGGCGAGCCTTCGGCGGCCGTGACTATCGCGAGGGCGACGAGGAAGAGGCCTTGGACCGGCAATAGCGCAGCCGGCTTACAGAAGCGGACGTTAGCCAATCTCGCGCCATCGCCATGACGGTGCGAGATCGGCTCGACTGATGTTAAGGGATGACCTTCCTGTCGCGCAGGGAGACGAAGAAGGCGCGGAACATCTCCTCGCTGTCGAAGCACTCGGCGAAGCCCGCCTTCCGCGCCTTGATCGTGCTCGACACATTGTCGAAGCCGCTATTGAAGATGAAGTCGGCGAAGTTCCACGATACGAGCTTCTCGTAGGGTGTGTCGAGCAGACCATATTTCGTGGCGATCTCACGCCACAGGTCGGCCTTGTCGGTCATGTAGGACAAGAGTGGCATCGGGACTGGCTCGGCGATCCCCATTTCGAACATGCGGGCGATGCGCGGCCACATGTACTGCCAACGGAATTGGTCGCCGTTCGTGATATTGAAGATTTCGTCGCGCGCAGCCGGAGTGACACCGGCCCAAACGGTCGCCGCTGCCAGAAGGTCTGCGGAACTGACCTGATAGAGAGCGCGATAGGCCTCGGGCGAGCCGGGGAAGCGCAGTGGAATCCCAAGCTCCTTGGAGATTGTCGCATAGACGGCGATCGCCACGCCCAGGTTCATTGGGTTGCCGGTGGCGTAACCGATGATCGCCTCGGGGCGCAGAGCCGTCCAATGCCACGACTTTCCGACCTGCTGGCGCCGGAGGAAATCCTCCTGATCATAGTAGAAGTTCGGCGACATCAGGCGCGGATCGTCCTCGCGGGCCGGCGTCTTGAACGGCCCGAGGTCGGAGCCATACGCCTTGCCGCCCTGATAGAAGGTCACGTGGCTCAGAGCCGGCGACGCCGCCTCGACCACCTCGACGAGGTGCTTCAAAATCGCCACGTTCACTCTGGACCGCTCGGACGCACTCGCTTTCTCGATGTAGGCCGCGAAGACGAGATGCGTCACGCCGTCGAGCCCACCGAGCTTGCGCTCGACATCCTGCCGATCGAGCAGGTCGACCGTAATGCCCTCGACACCTCCGGGAAGGTCGGCGTTGCGGCGGGACAGGCCGTAGACCTTGGTGTCCCGTGTGTTGGCCCACGCGGTGGCCGCCGCCCTGCCGGACACGCCGTGTACACCGGCGACGAGAACCACGTTCTTCGAGCTCACTCGAAATTCCTTTCTGTGACTGCTCCCGGCGCGATGTCTAGCGACCCGCCGGCTTCACCCGAACCCGTGTATGGCGCGACAATCAGGATGAGAACGGCGCGTCAATCATGATGAGACGAGGCGGCCGAGTTGGGAGATAATTGACGCTGGCCGCGAGCTTGGCAAGCTCTGATTGACGCTGCGCGGCAATCAAGCGGAACCGCCAGCGTCAATCACCGCTGTGTTTCGGCGCCGAAGAGTGACCCCACCACGCTAGTACCCGGAATCATAAGTCACTAAGACGGCGTCCCTTGACGCGGCGCTGGTGGACTTTGGATTTTGTCCAGACGAACGGCTCCGCGTCTTTGTTGTAGGCTTTGATAAAAGCATTAATGTGCTGCTTGAGTTGCTCGACGGAGGTGAACGATGCGCCGGTCAGCGACTGGCCCTGCAAAATGGAAAACCAGCCCTCGACCTGATTGAGCCACGAGGCGCGTGTCGGCGTAAAGTGGAAAGTTACAAGCGGGTGGCGTTTCAGCCATTCGTCGTTTTTCTGGTGCGTATTCAGATTGTCGAGGATGACCTTGAGCCGTGCCTTTGGATAGGCGGCGACGACGTCATCCATGAAGTCGAGAAATTCCTTGCGGCGACGGCGTTTCTTGTGTGCGGCCCGGACCTTGCCGGTGGCAACCTCAAAAGCGGCAAACAGGGTTGTCGTGCCATGCCGCTTGTAGTCGTGGCTTTGCCCGGTCAGGGCGCGTCCGTTCGGCAGTTTCAGGTAACCCTGCGCCCGTTCCAGTGCCTGGATCGACGGTTTCTCATCGACGCACAGGACAATCGCGTTCTTCGGCGGCGCCAGATAGAGGCCGACCACATCGGCGGCCTTTGCCGCAAAATCCGGGTCGTTGCTCTCGCACCAGCTTTTGCGTCCGGCCAGATCGATCTTCTGCTTGCGCAGCGATCGCCAAATATACTGCACATTGACGTCGCCCAACGACCGCGCGATCAATGGCCCGTTCCAGCGTGCAAAACCCTTAGGTGGCGGCTGGTCGAGAACCTTGCGAATGCGCTGGTCGGTCGCCTCGCCGTAGATCGGCGGGGTGCCGGGTCGCAGCCGATCCTCCAGCCCATCAAGGCCTTCGCGCGCGTAACGGATACGCCATAAGCTGACCGTGGTCGGCGTCGTCTCCAGATCGCGGGCGATCTCCCGTGTCGCGTGCCCGTCGGCCGCCTCCAACACGATCCGTATCCGCAACAGCTGCCGCTGTTCGGTGCTGCCGGCGCGCAAGCGCGCCTCAAGAACCGCACGATCTCCCGGCCGCAGCCGGACTTTCATGGCATCGCTTATCATGCCATCTTGAATCACGCGGCAACGCCGCACGATAGTGCAAATATGACTCAGTTACTTCGGATAGTGGGTACTAGGTGGATTTGATCAGCCTAGCCGGTCGATCTGCATCGGGACCTTGTGCCCACTAACAGGCACGGTTCTCGTCATCGTCCAGCCGTGTACGGCACCGACCGTGATAGGGTCGCTTTTTTTTGGCGTCGGTTTTTGGATTGACGGGCGGGAGCAAACATAACCTAATCAATGTACTAAAGTAGTCCTCCTGGCAGGAGGCCCTCGTGAAGGAGCTCTCAAGCTACGCATTCTCGCCGCTGCGGGAGGGAGACCTCTCGCTCTATCGGGGTTCCGGCAACGGCCTGGCGCCGATCCTGCTGGTTGCCGCGGAAGAAACCTCGCTCGGGTGCGTCGAGCGGCTTGAACACGAATATGCGCTGAAAGCGGAACTTGACGCCGACTGGGCGGCACGACCTATCGCGCTGACGCACTACAATGGCGGCATGGCGCTGGTGCTTGAGGATCCCGGCGGCACGCCGGCCGATCGACTGCTTGGCCGGCCACTGGAGGTATCGCATTTCCTGCGCATCGCGATCCCGCTCGCAGGCGCGCTCCGTCAGATGCATGAGCGAGGCCTTATCCATAAGGACATCAAGCCCGCAAATATCCTGGCGGACCCGGAAAGCGGCGGCGTGCGGCTGACGGGGTTCGGCATTGCCTCGCGTCTGCCGCGCGAGCATCAAGCCCCGGCGCCACCGGAGGTGATCGCCGGGACGCTCGCCTATATGGCGCCGGAACAGACCGGCAGGATGAACCGCTCGGTGGACTCGCGCAGCGATCTCTATGCACTGGGTGTCACCTTCTACGAAATGTTGACGGGGCAGCTGCCCTTCACCGCCGCCGATCCGATGGAGTGGGTGCACTGCCATATCGCGCGGCAACCCATGCCGCCCGACGAGCGGATTGGGGGCATCCCGGGGCCGCTGTCGGCCATCGTGATGAAGCTGCTCGCCAAGACTGCGGAGGAGCGCTACCAGACTGCCGCTGGTGTCGAGACTGATCTTCGAAGATGCCTCGCCGTCTGGGAATCATGCGGCCGCATCGACCGGTTCGCGCTAGGCGCGCATGATACGCCAGATCGTTTGCTCATTCCCGAGAAACTGTATGGGCGCGAGCGCGAGATCGACACTTTGCTCGCTTCCTTCGACCGGGTCGTGACAGACGGCACCTTGAAGCTCGTGCTGGTGTCCGGATATTCCGGGATCGGCAAGTCCTCAGTGGTGAGCGAGCTACATAAGGCGCTGGTGCCGCCGCGCGGCCTGTTCGCGTCCGGCAAGTTCGACCAGTACAAGCGCGACATCCCGTACGCGACCCTGGGCCAGGCCTTCCAGGGTCTGGTCCGCTCGATCCTGAGCCAAAGTGAAGCGGAGCTTGGTCGCTGGCGGGTCTCCCTGAGCGAGGCGTTGGGCCCAAATGGTCAGCTCATGGTCAATCTCGTGCCCGAACTGGAACTCGTGATTGGGAAACAGCCACCGGTCGCGGAGCTGCCGCCGCAGGACGCGCAGAGCCGTTTCCAAATGGTGTTCCGGCGCTTCCTTGGGGTGTTCGCGCGCAAGGAGCACCCGCTTGCGCTGTTCCTCGATGATCTGCAATGGCTGGATGCAGCGACGCTCGACCTCCTCAAGCATCTGGCCACGCATCCAGAGGTGCGGCACCTGCTGCTGGTCGGGGCCTACCGGGACAACGAGGTCGGCCCGGCGCACCCGCTTCTGCGAACGCTGGAAGCGATCCGCGATGCCGATGTGAGGGTGCGTGAGATCGTGCTGGCACCCCTCGGGCTCGATGATCTCAGCCGGCTCATCGCCGATGCCCTGCATTGCGGGCCGGAGCGCGCGAGGCCCCTGGCACAGCTGGTGCACGAGAAAACTGCTGGCAATCCATTCTTCGCGATCCAGTTTTTTATCGCGTTGGCCGACGAGGGGCTGCTCGCATTCGACCCAGCCGCGTCAGCTTGGCAATGGAACATCGATCGCATCCGCGCCAAGAGCTACACCGACAACGTCGTAGATCTCATGGCCCGCAAGCTCAAGCGGTTGTCCGCCACCACCCAGGAAGCCCTAAAACAGCTCGCCTGCCTGGGCAACGTCACCGAGATCGCCACTCTAACCCTTGTTCACGGGGGAAAAGAAGGGACGGTGCACGAGGCACTCTGGGAAGCCGTCAGCGCTGGCCTCGTAGTCCATCAGGGTAGCGCCTACAAATTCCTGCATGACCGGATACAGCAGGCAGTTTATACACTGACTCCCGAAGAGCACCGTGCCAAAGTCCACTTGCACATCGGCCGCGTGCTCCTGGCGGGCATGACGGCGGACGAGCTGGCCGAGCATCTGTTCGATATAGCGAACCAATTCAACCGGGGCGCCACGCTTCTGGTCGACCGGGATGAGAAAGCGCAGGTGGCGGCGATCGAACTGCGCGCCGGGCGAAAGGCCAAGGCGTCGATGGCCTATGCGTCCGCGTGCGTCTATCTCGGGGCCGGCATGGCCCTGCTCGACGAAAGCGACTGGGACAGCCACTACGATTTAACGTTCAGCCTGTGGCTCGAACGCGCGGAGTGCGAGTATCTGACCGGACAGTTGGCGTCGGCTGAAGCACGGCTCTCGTTGCTGTCAACCCGCGCGCGGACCATCGTCGACTCTGCCGCCGTCACCTGCGTGCGCCTCAATCTCTACACGACCTTGGACCATAGCGACAGCGCGGTCGAGGTAGGCCTGGACTATCTGCGGCGGGTCGATGACGGACGGTGGCCGCTGCACCCGACAGCGGAGGACGTCCATCAGGCTTATGATCGGCTGCGGCAGCGGCTCGGGTCCGACTCAATCGAGTCGCTGGTCGACTTGCCGCTGATGACTGATCCCGACCGGCGCGCGACCATGGACGTGCTCACGATGCTGACGTCGCCGGCCCTTTTCACCGAGGAGAATCTCTTCCGCCTCGTCGTCTGTCGGATGGCGGCCCTCAGCCTGGAGCATGGCAACAGCGACGGATCATGCCTCGCCTATGCGTGGCTGGGCAGCGTGCTGGGAATGTACTTCGGAGACTACCAGGCAGGGTTCCGCTTCGGCAGCCTTGGTCTGGATCTGGTCGAAAGGCGCGGCCTCGACCGGTTCAAAGCGCGTGTCTACCTCGTTTTTGCCGTCCACGTCGTCAACTGGACGCAGAACCTGTCGATAAGCCGCGGCCTTCTGCGGCGGGCTTTCGAGGCGGCGCAGGAGACCGGTGATCTTTCTTATGTAGCCTATAGCTGCGTCGACCTTGTCACGAATTTTCTCGCGGCCGGAGATCCGCTCGGTGAGGCCGAGCGGGAGGCCGGGAATGGACTCGAATTCGTACGGAAGATGTCGTTCGGACTCGTCAACGACTGCATGACCGGGCAGCTCAGGCTGATCCGTGTGCTCCGTGGACTGAAACCGGCCGTCACGTCCTTCGGTGGCGCGGAGTTCGACGAGGGCCGCTTCGAGCAACGCCTGGAGAGCAAACCCCAGCTGGCCATTGCTGCGTCCTATTATTGGATTCGCAAGCTGCAAGCGTGCGTTTACGCCGGCGACTTTGCGTCGGCTGTTGCGGCTGCATCGAAAGCTGCATCGGTGCTTTGGACGACGCCGACACAATTCGAGTTGGCTGAGTACCATTTCTATGCGGCGCTTGCGCGAGCGGCGCATTGCGATATGGCCGCGGCCGAGGAACGGCTCCAGCACCTGGAAGCCCTGGCATCGCATCTCAAGCAGATAGCGGTCTGGGCAGACAACTGTCCTGCCACATTCGCAAACCGCGCGGCATTGGTTGGCGCCGAACTCGCGCGTCTGGAACAGCGCGAACTGGATGCCGAGCGCCTCTACGAAGCGGCCATCCGCTCCGCCCGCGAGCACGGCTTCGTGCAGAACGAGGGCCTGGCCCACGAGGTGGCCGCGCGGTTCCACGCGGCGCGCGGCTTCGATACGATCGCCCACGCGTATCTGCGGGAGGCGCGGCGCTGCTATCTTCGCTGGGGCGCGTTCGGCAAGGTGCGGCAACTCGAACAGCTTGATCCGCATCTCCGCGACACGCCAGTCCCTGCATCTCCCACCACGACCATTGGCGCGCCCGTCGAGCAGCTGGATGTCAGGACCGTGCTCAAGGCCGCGCAGGCGGTGTCGGGCGAGATCGTCCTCGACAGGCTTATCGAGACGCTGCTGCGGATCGCGGTTGAGCATGCCGGCGCCCAGCGTGGCCTTCTCATGCTGTTTCCGGGCGACAAGCCACGCATCGTCGCGGAAGCGACGACCGGCCGCGGCCAGTTTGAGGTCACGTTGCGCCAGACGGCCGCCTCACCGGTAGAGCTTCCCGAATCCGTGCTGCATTACGTGGCGCGGACGCAGGAAAACGTGATCCTTGATGACGCCTCGGCGCCAAATCCGTTTTCGGCAGATGAGTACATCTGTGAGAGACGGCCCCGGTCGGTGCTCTGCCTGCCGCTGGTGAAACAGACCAAGCTGATCGGGGTGCTCTATCTCGAGAACAACCTGACATCGCGCGTGTTCACACCCGCCCGGACCTCGGTGCTGGAACTGCTGGCGTCGCAAGCGGCGATCTCGCTGGAGAACGCGCGCCTGTACAACGATCTCCGGGAACGCGAGGCCAGGATCCGCCGCATGGTCGATTCGAATATCATCGGGGTCATGATCTGGGATTTTCAGGGCCGGATCATCGAAGCCAACCAAGCCATTCTCGACATGCTCGGCTACAGCCGTGAAGAGCTTATCGCGAGTCGAATAGGGTGGGCGGAGCTGACGCCCGCCGAGTGGGTCGCCGCCGACCAGGATGCGCTGGCTCAGGTCAGAGCCACCGGGAGCTGCAGGCCTTACGAGAAGGAGTATTACCGCAAAGACGGCAGCCGCGTGCCGATTCTGATCGCCGGCGCGCTTTTCGAGTGGAATCGAGACGAGGGGGTTGCCTTTATCATCGACATGACCGACCGCAAGCAGGCAGAAGAGAAGTTGCGCGAGAGCGAGGAGCGCTTTCGCGACTATGCCGAAACGGCCTCAGACTGGCTCTGGGAGACCGGACCGGATCACCGGGTCACCCGCATATCGGAGCACCTTGATGCGGTTGGTATCGCGCCCTCACTGACAATTGGCGTGGCTCGCTGGGAAATTGCAAGGGATGTAGAATCCGAACCCGAAAAATGGCGACTGCATCGGGAGATGCTCGACACACATCAGCCATTTCGCGATTTCGTCTATAGCGCCCTTAACGAGAGTGGATCTCCAGTATATGTCCGAGTGAGCGGCAGGCCGATTTTCGGCGCAAAAGGAAATTTTCTCGGCTATCGGGGCACCGGCACCGACATTACTGCAAATATACGCGCAGATCACGCAGAAGAGGAGCTGCGCAAAGCGCAGATGGAACTCGCACACGTAACGCGCGTGACGATGCTGGGCGAGTTAACCGCCTCGATCGCCCATGAAGTGAGCCAGCCGCTCGCCGCCGTCGTCGCCAACGCCGAGGCCGGTCTAAGCTGGCTGCGCCGCGGAACTCCCGACGTGGACGCAGCGTGCCGCTCAGTCGAATGGATTATCAATGACGGCAATCGGGCAAGCGAGGTGATCCGGCGCGTCCGGGCGCTCGCGAACAAGACCACCCTTGAGAAGGTGCCGCTCGACGTCAATGACGTCGTGAGGGAGACCATCCCGTTGGTGCGGCGTGAGTTGATCAGCCATGGGGTATTGTTGCGAATGGAGTTAGCACCGGCTCTACCCATGATCCTTGGTGATTGGGTCCAACTGCAGCAGGTGATCATCAACCTGGTGATGAATGGCATTGAAGCGATGCAAGCGGTCACGGATCGGCCGCGCGAACTGGTGGTCCGATCAGGCCAGGACGAGCCAGGCCAAGCGCTCATCAGTGTGGCGGATTGCGGCATCGGGATCTCCGCCGAGGCTGCGGACCGGCTGTTCAGCGCCTTCTTCACCACCAAATCCGGCGGCATGGGCATGGGACTCTCGATCTGCCGTTCGATCGTGGAAGCCCATGGTGGCCGGCTGCGGGCCACGGCCAACGTACCCCACGGTGCCACGTTTCAGTTCACCCTGCCGATGAACGAAGATCCTGCATTGTGAGGTTGCGCGCATGCGCAGCCGGCCCTTCCCGCGCCAACGAGATCCACGTTCGCAAGCTTATGCACCGAGAACAGAGCCCTCACCGATAGCAGCGTTGGCAGCGGTTCCAAACGAAATTCGGCGCGGATGCGTGAACACTTCAAAGCCGTCCGCGCGCGCGATGGCAGCAAGCGTGATACCCGCGGCGTCCGCCATGCGAACAGCCAGCGCGGTGGGCGCCGAAACCGACACCATCACGGACGCCCCAATCGCAGAGCTTTTCTGCACCATCTCCACTGAAACCCGGCTGGTGAGAAGAATGATCCCCTCGTTCGCCACAATCGAAGCACGCGCCAGTGCCCCCGACAGCTTGTCCAGCGCGTTATGCCGGCCAACGTCCTCGCGCAACGCAACGATGCCGTTCGTGACATTCCAAAACGCCGCTGCATGCACCGCGCGCGTCTCGATGTTGAGTTTCTGACACAATGACAGGCTTTGCATGGCAGCCATGATATGTTCCGCCGGGAGAATTGCCGACCATGCAGGACAACCGCCGCAGGGCGCATCGCTTCCGCGATCGATTCGATGCCGCACAATCCGCACCCTGTCGGTCCCGCGATACGCCGCTGCCGCTCCCGCAGGCGAATGGCCCCGGGCTTACTCAGCCACATCCGCAATTCGACACCGTCATCGAGACCCACGATGTCTAATACCAGCCTTCAGAAGAGCTGACCGATGATGGCCCAGTCGCGGGCCGCGATCGACGTGATGCGCCCGGTTTCGGCGAGAAGTTTTCGCCAGGCGTCTTGGCAGGCGTCGAGGATGTCGGTGTAGGACGCGAACACACGGTTGGCGAGATAGGTCTGCCGCAGATACTGCCAGATGTTCTCGGCTGCGTTGAGCTCCGGACAGGCGGGTGGCAGCGGCACGAGGGTGACATTGGCAGGTGGCTTTAGTTTGCGCGTCGTGTGCCATCCGGCCTTGTCGAGGATGAGCAGCGCATGCGCGCCGGGCGCGACGGCCTTGCCGATGGCGTCGAGATGCGCCTGCATGGCCTCGGTGTCGGCTTGCGGCATGATGAGGGCGACGCCGGTGTCGCGGCTCGCACAGACGGCGCCGAACACATAGGCGTTCTCGTAGCGCTGATCCTTGGGCTGCCGCGGCCGTGATCCCTTCTTGGCCCATTGGTAGACGAGGCTGTTCTTCTGGCCGACCCGCATCTCGTCCTGGAACCAGACCTCAATCGGCGTTTCCGGGGCGAGTTTGGTCACGATCGCCGCGACCTGCGTGGGAAAGTTTTTTTAAATGCCGCGATCGCCTCCGGATCCTGCACGGGATGGCGCGGCCGGGCGCTGATGTGCGAGAAGCCGAGCTTCTTGAGCGCGCGCCCCAGGCTCACCTCCGACAGATCGACACCGAAGCGCTGTCCGAGAACACGCTTCAGGTCGACGCAGCGCCAGCGTACGACCCCATCCTTCTCCGGGTCGGGGCCGGTCTCGACAAGCTGCTTCAATGCCTCTTTCTGCTCGTCGGAGAGCTTCGACGGCCGCCCGGTCGGCTTGATGTCGATCAGACCGTCAGGACCGTACTGGTTGAAGCGGTGCGCCCAGTCCCGCAGCGTCTGCCGGTCCATGCCGCCGATCCGCGCCGCTTCGGTGCGGTTCATCCCGTCGCGAACCGCCGCCAGCGCCAGCAACCGTCGCGCCTGCGCAGCATCCTTCACCTTCGCCGCGAGCCGACCCAGCTCATCCGCCCCGAAATCCTCCCGTAGACCGACCGCCGCGCCCATCGCCGACCTCCCGAATCAATCCAGTCGGTCAGAAATAAATCACGCCGGCGCCAGCTTTTCAAAACAGAGTCAGACCTTCCGAAGGCTGGTATAATGAGTCGACATCAGCAGAAGAGCTCAGGCTAAAGCCGATCGCAAAATCCTCCAGATCCTGCGGCGTCGTCATCATGACCGCATAGGTCCCGCCGTTATATGTAAGCGCTACCGCGGTCTCTTCGGGAATCGAACGAGTGCCCAAGCTCGGATTGCCTTCTCGCCAAATCTGACGATGGACGATTCGGGCCGGCTCCATCACGCATTGCTCCGTTCCGGGTTATGCCGCGCGGTGAATTGCGAACGGCTTCCCCGAACACCCCACCTATGCATATCGAGCATCTTCCAACTGACCTTGTTAATTTTGCCGGTCATCTCGTTGATCCAGCCAAGAGCGACGGGAAGTACACGTCACGGTCTGACGCGGTTTCTCAACTAAAAACGAATTTGGATTTTGGAAATTCGATGAATCGCACGTTACACCTTGTGCCCTCCTCCTGAACGAGGCGGCCGCGGGTCAAACTGCGCGGCTTCCAACTCCCGGTAGCCATCCGGCCCAGATTGCGTGGACTGGGATAGCGTCGCCGTTGCCTTCGTTTGAGGCCTGATTGTTGATCCGGTGCGCGCTAACCTTTGGTTCGAGGGCGCCGGGGGTATTAGTCCGATTGAACGAGAATTTAGTAGAGACGACAGGCAAGAAATCCCATCTCCACTCTATCGCGACGTTGGCTCCCCTTCCTGAGACGGACCCACGTCCAACAAGCGGCGGACGTTCGCCTATCCCAATGGAGAGTACAATGAGACGACGAGTGATGGTGATTTTGGCAAGTGCTGTGCTTGCCGGCAGCCTTGTTGCCACGGCTGCGCAAGCCCGCGGCGGCGGTGGCGGAGGACACGGTGGTGGCGGCGGTCATATGGGCGGCGGTGGCGGCCACATTGGCGGCTTTGGCGGAGGCCACATCGGCGGCTTCGGCGGGGGTCGCATCGGAGGTCTTGGCGCAGGCCACGTTGGTGGCTTTGGCGCAGGTCACATGGCGCACGCTGGCCACACGCACTTTGGAAGGCGCCGTTTCGCTGACGGCGGCTTCTACGATTACGGTCTCGGTTGCCCGTATTACACGTCATACACGTGGCCGTACACCTGCGACTACTGAGTGGCAGACCAATCCGGAAGTCGCGAGCGCGCGGCTTTCACTGCCTCGATGGGCTCGTTTCGGAGAATTGGCGACTGGCAGAGCGCCAGTTCTACCGGGCGAACCCAACTCACCCGAGTAGTTGCCTTGAACCGTAGCCGTTCGTAATCGCGCGCGTACGGACGAAATTAGCGATAGTAGCGGCGAGATGCCTGCGCCGACGTCTCCGGCACTCACCGGTTTCGCCTGAAACCTAGCTAGTGGTGTCCATATCCGGCTGTTGTGCTGACCTTGCCTCTGAACACGCTGTAGCTGATGATTGTGTAGAGCAGCATCAGTGGAAAGACGACCAGCCCGCACCCCCAGAACATGAACATCAGACTGGAATGCGGCGCGGCCGCTTCGTTGATGGTGATGACCCCCGGGATGATGTAGGGCCAGAAGGACAGCGCCAGAGTGCCGAACGCCGACACGAAGATCACTGCGACCATGTAGAACGGCCAACGGTCGTTTTGACGGAGGATGCTGAGCGCGAGTACGGTTGCCGCGACCGCGCCGATCGCCGGGAATACGAACAGATAGGGCCGGTCGATCCAGCGATGCAGGATTGGAAGGTTCTCGGCGAGCGCGTAAGCGAAGACGGCCACGAGGAACACAAGTACCCCGCCCGCGAGTACGGGAATCTGCCGATGGGCTACATCGCGAACCTCGCCGTCGCATTTCTTGGCCAGCCAGCAGGCACCGAGAAGGGCGTAGCCAAGGCACAGGCCGATGCCGCATAGCGCCGCAAACGGCGTGAACCAGCCGAACATACCACCTGAATATTGGCCATTCGTAACCTGCAACCCTTCCACCAGGACGCCGACCGTCAGCCCTTGTATAAAAGTCGCGATCAGAGATCCGCCGACAAAGCTCAAATCCCAGACCCATCGCATCCGCTGCGTCTTGTAGCGAAACTCGAACGCCACACCGCGCAAGATCAGGCCAAGCAGCATGATGATGAGGGCAAGATAGAATGCCGACAGCAACGTCGCATAGACGACCGGGAAAGCTCCCCACAGGATCACCGCGGTGACAACGAGCCAGGTCTCGTTGCCGTCCCAGATCGGCGCGACGGAACTCAGCATGGCGCTCCGCCTGACTTCGCTGTCCGTCAGTCCGAACAGCATGCCGACGCCGAGATCGACGCCGTCGAGCAACACGTAGAGCAGAATGCTGATGGCCAAAAGCAAAACCCAGAACGTGACCATGGCTATTCTCCGGCGCCGACGGGGCTGCGTTCGATCAGATCTTCGGTGGCCAGCGACATCGGCCGGTTCGGAACGGCAAGATGCGGAATCTCGAACAGCTGTCCACGAGGACCTGTGCGTATGAGCCGATAAATGTAAAACGTACCGAACAGGAAGATGAAGGCGTAGACCGCACAAAAGATCACGAGCGAACTCGCTGCCGCGCGCGTCGTCAAGAACGGCGTCATGGCATCCGCGGTTCGCAGGACTCCATAGACCACCCAGGGCTGACGGCCGACCTCAGCGGTGAACCAGCCGGTAAGGATTGAAATGAAGGGGAGTGGAAAGCTCAGGAAAATCAGCCAAAGCAGGGGACGAATATACGCCAGGCGATGCTTGAAACTCAGATAGGTTCCGAGCCAGGCGAGCCCCAGCATCACCAGACCGCATCCGACCATGATGCGGAAGGTGAAGAACGGGATGGCCACCGGCGGCCAGTTTTCCCGGGGGATGCTGTTGAGTCCGGTTTCCGCCGCGGTGAGACTGTCGGAATCGATCAGGCTGCCGAAAGGCGGTGGCAGTGTGATCGCGAACAGGTTGCGCCGGTTCTCCACATCCGGCCAGGCGAACAGCACCTCGGAACCCGGTTTCTCGTCGTTCCAGCGTCCCTCGATCGCAGCCATCTTGGAAGGCTGATAGGTGTTGACATAGATACCGTTCAGATGCCCGAAGAAGAGCTGGATCGGCATCAGCACGGCGGCGAGACCAAGGCCCATGCGCAGCATGACGCGCGACTCGGCGTGATATTCCCTCCGCAGCAAGTACCAGGCGCCGGTCGCGGCAACGCAAAAGGCACCGGTCAGGTAGGCAGCCAGCAACATGTGTGGAAATCGCGACCACACCACCGAGTTGAAGATGATCTTGGTCCAGTCATTTGGAACGAAGGCGCCATTTTCCATGACGTAACCTGATGGCACCTGCATCCAGCTGTTATTGACCATGATCCAGAACGCCGAGAACGTTGTGCCCAGCGCCACCATCGCGGTTGAAAACAAATAGAACCACGGCGGCACGCGGCTGCGCCCAAAGATCAGCACGCCGAAGAACGAGGCCTCGAGCATGAAGGCCGTGAAGGTCTCGTACATCAGGAGCGGACCCTGGATCGGCCCGGACATTTTGGACAGTTCGCTCCAGTTCGTGCCGAACTGGAATGCCATCACGATCCCGGATACGACACCCAGGCCGAATGCCACACCGAATATTTTCAGCCAGAATACAAAAAGCACCTGATAGACGGCGCGACCGGTTTTGAGATGCAGCGCTTCGAGGACGGTCAGCCACGCGGCAAGCCCGATCGTGAACGACGGGAAAATGATGTGGAACGCGATGGTGAAAGCGAACTGAAGTCGCGACAGGAGAAGCGCCGTCATGTCCATTGCAATTCTCCCGACCGGGGACGAGGGCAGCGAGCGTAAGTTGGTCGTGGGACAAGGGAGGACGCCATTAAATTCGCTTTTAGTTTTTTAAATTCGAACGGAAACGGCCGTATGGTCTGGGGCTTTCGACAAGCGGATCAAGAGGATCATTGATCAGCAATTGCTCTTCTGTTCTCGGCCACAATCCAACACTTTGCGTCACGCTGGGGGGAATTTATTTCGCACAGACCGGAACGGATGACGATTTCGCGCAGGATCCGATAGATCTCGCACGGGCATCGAGAGATCAGCCAATCATATCGTCGGCCGGCAACAACCGATCGGTATGACGCGGGCTCCACAACGCCGCGGCCATGCCCTGGTCGGGCATCCAACGGACCGCCGCTTTAAATAACTGGCCTGCCGAAGAGTTGCGCGGGCTTAGCCGCGACGGAACCCGCTCCTGGCAGTCGAAAGGACATCGGAGCCGGCGTCCAAGGCAACGCGTCGGCGTTTACCGTCTCAGTTGCCGGCTCCGCCATGTCGATTTAGGGCATTTTCGACCCACTCGATCAACACCGGTCCAGCGAAGGGCTTGGCTAGGAAGCAAATGGCCCCTGCTTTCAGCGCGCGAGCGCGGACGCTCTCATCGGGGTAGGCCGTGATAAAAATAAACGGCACATCGTTGCCGCGAGTGCGCACATGAACCAGAAGGTCCAAACCGCTCATACCAGACATCTGCACGTCGGCAACAACACACGAAGAATCGTTCTGATGCGCCGACTGCAAGAAGTCCTCGGCAGACTCAAACGTGTGCACCAAATACCCATGCGAGTTGAGAAGATTATTGGTCGCGGCGCGCACGGAGGCATCGTCATCAATGACTGAAATCACCGTATGCATTGAAAATACGGGCCTTCCTGACGCGAGGGCAAGATGCTTACTTTAGCAGTTCCCCAACTCAAAGGTGAGCCTCCAATCAAGATAGTGAAATAATACTTAGGTTTGTGCACGCATGAACTCGATATGGAATTACGAGCGTGCTTATCGAGGCAAAATCTCCAGGCAAAATCGAATTGGCTCTCCCAATCCTCAACGATCGTACCCGATATCATCCGCGGCTATCGGGTCCTTCTAGCTGTTGGTCGTTTTGTCGAGTTCCACTGCCCCAGGCCTGTTTCCAACAGATAGCGCCAGACGGACAAAAGCGCTGGCCCGCGTACCTTTGCCCAATGGTCCTCAATTATGCGCCAGGCTTGGCGCGACGGATTCCGAGCGCTTCGGCCTTTATCACCAAATCGGCCACCGACTTCGCACCCATCTTCTTCATAATGTGCCCCCGATGGATCTTTACGGTAATCTCAGCAAGCCCAAGTTCGGCTGCTACCTGTTTGTTCATGAGGCCAGACGATACCAAAGCCAGAATCTCCCGCTCGCGGGGAGTCAGAGTCTTAAATTGGCCCTGCAAGTTCGCGACGATCGTGTCGGCTTGGCGTCGCTTCCGATCCCGCTCAATCGCCATCACCACAGCGTCGAGCATCTCTTGGTCACGAAACGGTTTGGTCAGAAAATCGACTGCTCCCCCCTTCATGGCCCTGACGGTCATCGGAATGTCGCCATGGCCAGTCATAAAGATGATTGGAATATGAATGTTCGCCTTGGCTAGTTCGGTTTGGAAGTCCAGACCGCTTAATCCTGGCAACCTGATGTCAAGGACCAGGCAACTGGCGACATCCGGAAGCTTGCTCTGCAGCATTTCGGACGCCGAACCGAACACCTCGACCTTCAGCCCAACCGATTCGAAAAGATTGCTGAGCGCTCTGCGCACTGACGCGTCGTCTTCGACAACGAAGACGATAGGCTCCGTGGCGCTGGCGGGCACATGCGAAGATTTGGGGCGCTCGGTCACGACGCATCCTCCTTATGCGAGGGTAGGACGAATTGAAACGTCGCGCCGGGCCCCTCATTACGGGAAGCCGACAGACGTCCCCCGTGGGCTTCCACGATCGAACGGCAGATCGAGAGTCCCATACCCATGCCGCTGGACTTGGTGGTGAAGAAGGCTTTAAACAGCCGGTCCGCACAATCAGCGGAAATCCCTACGCCGCGGTCCGTCACACTTAGGAACACGCGGTGTGCCTCGTCCCGGCCTGATCGGATCACCAGTTCCCGCGGTCGATCCGTGACCGGATGCATTGCTTCAATACCATTCATCACCAAGTTGATAACCACTTGCTGCAGTTGAACCCGATCACCAAGGATCATGGCTGGATCCGGCGCCAGATCCGTTTGCAACGCTACCCCGCGAGTAATTAGCTCGCGCTGTACCAGCGCGATGGCTTCTCTGACGACGTCTTTGACGTCGAGCGGCACCCTCTCGATGTCACCCTTTTTCGCGAGTGCCCGGACACGCCGGATCACCTCACCCGCCCGGTTGCCGTCATCGATAATCCATTCCACCGAGCGGCGCGCTGCGTCCAGCTCGGGAGTTGCGCGGTCGAGCCAGCTCAGACAGGCCTCCGCGTTGGCGATCACGGCGGCGAGCGGCTGGTTCACTTCATGGGCGATGGAGGCTGTCAGTTCACCCAGTGTCGTCATACGCGTCACGTGTGCGAGTTCCGCCTGCGCCTCGCGCAGTGCCTGTTCGGCGTGATCCGCGCGGATCGTCGCTGTTATATTGGTGCCGGTGCCTCGATAGCCAAGAAAATTGCCGCTTGCGTCGAAAAACGGCTTGCCGCTCGTTCGGACGTATACCGGTGATCGGATCCCCTTTACGGTGTACACAAAATCGCGAAATGGGTGATGTGCGTCGAGGGTCGCCCGATGCAGTCGCCATTTTTCTGGTTCCGATTCTGACATCCGTTGCAACCTCCCAGCGAGCAAGGCCGATTACGCCTGAGGGCCCGAAGCCGACGGCGTTGAGGTGGTCCGATATGCGGGTGATCCGGTGGTCCGGCCCGGTCTCCCAGAGCCAGTCGGAAGCCGTCTCGGCGTAATCGCGAAAACGCTGCTCGCTCTCGCGAAGTGCCTCCTCGGCTCGCTTGCGATCCTCGATGTCGGTAGCCGACCCGTACCATTTGGTGATGTTACCCACCTCGTCGCACAGTGGCTCGGCGTGCAACAAAAACCAGCGATATTCACCATCGAAGCGCCGGAGCCGCGCTTCAAGCTCGCCTCGCATACCGGACTCGCGAATTACGCGCCACTTTTCCAACATGCTCCTCATGTCGTCCGGATGAAAAGCGCGAAGCCAGCCATCCCCGGCCTGGTGCTGCGAGAGGCCGGCATAGTCGAGGGCTGGTTGACTAAGAAAATCCGGGTTCCCGTCCGGTCCAGCGCGCCAGACCAGCGTCGGGATTGTGTCGATGACCAGTCGAAGGCGATCTTCTGATTTCTTGATCGCGTCAAAAGCCCTTTGCAGCGTCTCCCTTGCAGCGTACTGCTCGGTGACGTCGACATGCGTACCGATTACTTCGATCACGTCACCGTCGCTACTTACGACGGGGTGCCCCACGGAACGTACGCGCTTTGTCGATCCGTCAGGAAGAGCTATCCCGAAATCAATTTCGAAGTCCACCTTGTCCCGGATGGCCCGGGGCACCATTTCAATAATCCGGCGCCTGTCTTCGGGAAGAATGCGATCCCGGAACGCTTGTATCGGCACATCGGCCTTTTCCGGATCGAACCCAAACAGCGGATAGACTTCAGCCGACCGATACACGAACTCCCGACGGCGCACATCCCAGGCCCAACTGCTGCTATGACTCAGCCGCTGGCTTTCGGCCAAATAGGCTTCGCTGCGTCGCAACTTCCGTTCCGCTTCCCTTGCAGCCGTTACATCCATCACCGCCCCAACAAACTCGATACCGCCAGACGCATCTCTCGCACCGCGCGCCACGGCATGGAGGTATTTGACTGTGCCATCCGGCATCAGCAATCGATATTCGTGATCGAAGTCATTTCCGTCGATGGAAGCACGGTCAATGGTCCGTTGCACGGCGGCGCGGTCTTCCGGATGGGTGCGTTGGACAATAAATTCCAGGGTCGGTTTTGTCGTTCGGTCAATTTGAAAAATACGGTTGGTTTCGTCCGACCAGACGATTTCTCCGTTGGAAACATTCCATCCGAAGCTCCCGGTGCGGCTCAATCGCTGCGCTTCGGTCAGATACATTTCGCTTTGCAGCAGCGCGGCTTCAAACCGCTTTTGATCCTCTATCGCTACTTTGAGGCCATCGCGGGAACGCTGGACAGCTTCTGTGGCTTTTCTCTGCGCCGAAATCGTGAATGCAACAAAGAGAGATGTAATGCAAAACAGGATCAGACGCGGCACCTCCGAAATACCCACGGCGAATAAATTCTGCTTCCAGGTAAACGAACTAATTGGGCCCATCAGGTAATAATGGAAAGCCAGGAGGGCGAGTGTGATCGCCATCAGCGCCGGGCCAAAACCGCCAAACCATGCGGCGAAAATAACAGCGCAAAGCATCGACGATGCGA
Organism: uncultured Alphaproteobacteria bacterium; assembly: GCA_963761895.1. Lineage (GTDB taxonomy): Bacteria > Pseudomonadota > Alphaproteobacteria > Rhizobiales > Xanthobacteraceae > Bradyrhizobium. The sequence continues at coordinate 499,056 of CAVXIL010000003.1, read as the reverse complement.
TGGCTTCCGCATGCAGTAGACGCGATATAAGTTCCGTAGCAATTATCGCCACGGCGACCGACAAGACCGCGATTGCATAGCAAGAAATTGTGGACGGTATTGGCGGCCTTTGAGTGAGATCAGGTTTAATCATCTCCTTGCTCGTCCCGCTGAGAAAATCGGGCTGCTGACAGCTGCCGAGTTGTGTCACGACGCCCTCCACGCTGGAGGCGGACAGGATAAGCTGAAATGTCTGACCGAACCCAAAATCGCTGGACGCTTCGTCCACGACGAGCTTGTACGCTCGAACGGCAGATCGAGAGTTTGGTGCCCGTGCCGCTCGATTTTTTGGCGAAGAATGGTATGAACCGCCGGTCCGCGTTCTCGCCAGAGAACCCGATTGCGGTCCACGCAAAGTCGACGTGCCGCCAAAAAAGCGCCGAAGCACCACTGCCAGCGCAATGTTGCCGGGGAACACTGTCCGGCCGAATTTCGGAAATTCGTGATCTGGTTACGCGTCATGAGCAGAGCGTCCCGGGTCTTCGGCAAGCAAGATTAGAGCATTTTAAAGAAATCCGGCAATTCGATTGCCCCCACGGCGGGCGGCGAACACGGTTCCCCGCGCCGACGCCCCTCGAAACTCCGGTGAAATCTGCGCAAAATCGGACCAATCACGGGAATCTCGTGCGGGCAATTCTGCTACAATGTGACCTGAGCCCCGCAAATTCCTCCAAAAATGGGTAGAGTCCGTCACCCGCTGGGGGATGGACATGAAGGCAAGTCGGTTCACGGAAGAGCAGATTATCGGGGTTTTGCGGGAGCAGGAGGCCGGGGCGAAGACGGCTGACCTCTGGCGCAAGCACGGGATCAGCAGCGCGACGTTCTACAAATGGAAGGCCAAATATGGCGGCCTCGAAGTCTCGGACGCCGGCGACTGAAGACGCTCGAGGACGAGAATGCCAAACTGAAGAAGCTGCTGGCCGAGGCAATGCTCGACAACGCGATGCTGAAGGATATCGCGTCAAAAAAATGGTGACGCCCGCCGTCAGGCGAGAGGCCGTCGCTCACCTGCAGGTCACCTACAGGGTCAGCGAACGGCGGGCGTGTTCAGCGCTCGGAGCAGATCGCACATCGATGCGCTATCGCAGCCGGCGCCCCGACGATATGGCGGTACGAACCCGACTGCGTGAGCTTGCGTCCGTTCGCCGGCGGTTCGGTTATCGCCGGCTCCAAATCCTGCTCAGGCGCGAGGGCATCGTCATGAACCACAAGAAGCTGCGTCGTCTTTACCGCGAGGAACGGCTTCAGGTCCGCCGGCGATCGGGTCGTAAGCGGGCCGTTGGCACAAGGGCTCCGATGGCACTGCCGCAAGCCCCAAACCAGCGCTGGAGCCTGGATTTTTTATCGGACGCGCTCGCCGATGGCCGGCGGTTCCGTATCCTGGCGATCGTCGACGATTTCACGCGCGAATGCCTGGCGCTGGTCGACGATACCTCGCTGCCCGGCCTGCGTGTCGCCCGCGAGCTCGATGCCGTGATCGCCCGCCGCGGTCGTCCAGCGATGATCGTTTCCGATAACGGTACCGAACTCATCAGCCTGACCATTCTGCGCTGGTCACAGGAACGCGGCGTCGCGTGGCACTACATCGCGCCCGGAAAGCCGCAACAAAATGCCTTTGTCGAGAGCTTCAACGGCCGGCTGCGAGACGAATGCCTCAACGAAACGCTGTTCTCGTCCCTTGCCCACGCCCGCGATGACCTGGCAATCTGGAAGGACGATTACAACACGGTCAGACCACACAGCAGTGTTGGCAATCTCGCACCGTCGATCTACGCCGCACTCAGCGCTCCCAAGATGCAACGGGATGGGACGCTGCGCTATGTCGAGGGCTCCGCGTCCCATCCCGTTGCATCACCGGGCCGTCAAGGCTCAAATCAACCCGGGACTCTGCCCTTCGCTGGATGAAAGACGGGGCTCAGGTCAAATGGCGCGCCATTTTCGGCTGGCTACCCACAATCTATGCGAGCTACCGCATCCCACGTAACTTCGCCGGCGTTCGCAACTCGCAGGAATCCGTTCTGACATTGACCGGCCGATCGAGCGCGGCGCGGCAGATCGCCGGCGTTTATTAGGGGCGAACAGCAGGCGGGAGCCGCCCACCCCTTCCCCACAGGAACCGCGACTCCTGCATCATCGCTACCGCGCAGAAGGATGGGTCGCCCGGAGCAGTCCGTCGAGTTGCGCAGACACTCGACCCCGACGCCCGAAGGCATAGAACTTGAAGGACGAATACGCAAACCTCCGTATAACTCCTCCGATTCCTTTCGATAGCGTACGCTTACCCACGTACGATTGAGTCATCAGCCTCGATCGTCTTATCTCGCTGCTAATCTGGAAGTGCAGATAGCAGGTGGAAGATGTCCGCGACCCCCGCCAAAACGATCGAGCGCAACCGCATTAGACCCGACGGCCGGAATTCCGCATGGGCCGCGCCGGATCTGACAGACCACCAGGGTCCCAAAGGCTCGTTTCAGGTGCGGGCGCCAGCAGGAGGCGGCCACCACGCAGTATCCACGCAAGGTCAGCAGGAGGCACAAATGCGCAACAGTCCTCAGTATCAATGCAACGGCGCAGCGAAACGCTGCGCGATCTGTGACGGAAAGTTTGGTCTCGTTCGGCACTACTCCTGGCGAACCGCCCTTTGTTCAAAGAAGTGCGCTGATCGCTTCAAAATCCGCCAGGAAGGCGACCGTAGATGGCTGCCTCGATTCCAGGCCGCCTGACAGCGGTTGCGGTGAGCAACACGCGGCAGGGTCAGTTCCTGCACGAGAACCACCCGTCCGGTAACGAGTTCTGCTTCGCATTGGGAGACGCAACATGAAATTCGTATTGGTGAATGGCAGGACGCCCCGCCCGAAAACCCTCTGTGTGATGTGCGATCAGCCGATCAAAGCAGGCTACCTCCGAGAAATCGGGACGGACCTCACCTACTGTGGTCACAATTGCTACGCAGATCACTGCAAAAGCGCGTTCCTGCTTCTCGAAAAGCAGGCAAGAGCATCATGAACCCTCGACGGCCAAATTAGCCGGGCCTTTGGCCAGAATCGACGGATAACCATCGTGGTGGCCACCCTCACATCAATCTATTTGGTGGCTACCGGAAAAAGCGAACGGAAACTGTTGATGTACTAGCCTCATGATTTCCCGGCGAGTGCCAACGCTGCGCCGCACATGCAACTCGAAGTGATCAGAGCCAATATCACCTCGTCCGGGTTGATCGAGCCAAAGAACGCCCGTCGGAGACGGGTCGGCACTGAAGGAAAGGACATTGCGATGAGAGCTCATAACACAAGCCGTAACGCCGCCCATCGGATCGACACGGCATTCGTCGGCATTGATTCAACGCCTTCGGAGCCGCGATCAGCCTCCATACATTTGCTGAATTCATCTAGACTTCGAGAGCATCGAAGCACGCGGATGCCGCCAGCGCAGCAGAATGAAATGGTCGAGCTTGCGGCCGATATCGACGGCTTGCCCATTTCAGTGCGTTTCCTCGTCAAAGATATACCGGCGGAAATGCAATCGGATCTTGTCTCCAAAGGAGCCGATATTCATTCACTGCTCTCGAGCACACTCGAGAAGATGGTTGATCGAATGCGCGGATATTCCTTGCGACGTGACGACCGCTCAAAACAGCCGCTCGCGATGGTTGAATTGATATCGAGCGGAGAACCGTTGGTCCAACCGCCAGCTCCGTCGAGCGACACGGTGCTGCGCGTGGGACCGCTGGAGCTAGATCTGCTCGATCGAACTGCGAGGCGTGGCGACCGTCAGATCGATCTGCGGCCGCGCGAGTTTCGGTTACTCAAGTACATGATGCAGCGGAGCGACGAATTTCTGACGCGGGCAACTCTCTTGAAAGAGGTATGGCACTATAAATTCGTTCCTGAAACCAACCTTGTCGATGTTCATATGGGCCGCCTGCGTCGGAAGGTCGACGGGCCGAATGAGGCCCCCATGATTCACAACGCCCGTGGCGTCGGCTTCATTCTACGTGCGACTCCCCTCCCGGAGAGTTCACCGTCGAGACCTGCCGAACGATCGGGAAATCTGGCCGTCGCGGCAAAATATCAGCGGTCGATCGAAAGAGGGGTGCAATGATAACCGGTTACACCGGGAGCAAAGCATCCGAGCGGAACGAGGTCGCCGGATTGCGGCAATGCGGAAGGGCTCGCAGGGGTGGCGGCCGAGAGCGCGCGCCGATGACAACAAGACGCATGATTTTTCCGTGACCCAGATTTCACGGGACAGCTTGCATAAATAAGCGTTACGGTCTCGTTGCGGATTTATCTTCGATAGCTTGTGCATTTCCGGTTTGGGCGCAGCAACGGGGCGGACCAGCTCTCGCGAAACCGGCGTCACGGTAACTCGTGATGCGATGACTCCGGAATCCGGCCTCGGTCCAGCCTGGATCAGGCCATCATGCGCATCGAGCCTCCGAGAACGGAGAGGCGGCCGCACGCTCAAGTAAGGCCGCCGGAGTTTCGGATCCAGGCCCTCGTTAAGCGATGCTGCTAAAACGCTGAATTGACGGAAACGGTCATCGCCAAGGCCGCTGCCCGGGCGCAAAGCAGACGTTCGCATTTCGCCGTGGCATAACTGTCATTGCGCAGAAGTCGGGACCTTCATTCGATCATCTCGTCAGCGATGGCTGGGCGTCCAAGATTGAACTTCATAGTCTCCGACGCAAAGCAGGGAGCGCTATGGAAGAAGTCGGGTTGATGGAATTTCGTTTCCAGCCCGACGTCTTCGAGCGCGGTCACGTTAGCCCTGACCGGACCGATACCGGCGCTGATCTGTTGCTCGGCACCGGCGAACGGTTCGGCCGGAGCGGGTTCAGGAGGAGGACCGTTATCCCTAGGCTGGGTGGCAAATGCGGCATCGTCTTTCCAGATAACGGCAGCCGACTAAATCGTTCGTGGCTACCGCTCCGGACGTGATTTCTTCTCCCACTTGCACGCGCAAGTTGCTATTAATTCGGTGTGACCGCATCGCGTTGGCAGTGCGTTTTTATTAAGAAGCGAGATTTGACCTGACGTTTTGACTTGACCTGACGTGTTGCCGCTTCCGACCCGGATTGTCACTCGACGCGGAAAAGAGGCAAGGGTGTGACACCAGGTTTCAGGCCAATGGCAGATTATACTGGCCATCACGAGCAACGGAGACCACATCGTGCAGCTGGGAAGCGCAATAATTTTGCCGGCAGTCGCTATCTGCCTGGCATCGTGTTCGCAAGAGGTCGAGTACACCGATCAGCAACGTGCTTGCATCGCCCAGCGATACATTGAGTTTGATGCAAGGAAGCTCAGTCAGTGCGTTGATGTGTGTAAAGCCTGCATGAACGGTAACGATGTTACGTGCAACACTTCGTGTAAGCTCAGAGGCGCGAGTTGAGTCGAATCCGGTGCAGCTGGCAATCAGGTCCGGCGCGTCGCCACACCGGGCCTTTGCGCGCTTGAAATCGGGTTCGGTGCGAGGGCCCAGGATTTGCTCGCATCACTGGAACCAATCAGTAATCGGCGGAATTGGTACGAAATCGCCGCAACAAAGGTGGATGTCATGCGCATAGGATATACCAGACCGTTTTCATTTCAGATCGGGCGGCGTCCCGAAACGACGGTTTCCAGCGTTCGTCACGGCGTCACCGAGATCACCTTGAGCGACGGTCGGTTGGTACGTGCGACGTTGCACGTTAAGTCCGTTAAGGTCGATCCGACAAAGCCCGGCGCTATCGACGTATCTTATAACGTTATCGCGGAAGTCATGGCGACACCGGACACGCCCATTTGCGACGTTCACGAAACGATACAATGATTCGTGTCGCGCTCTAAAATGGCGCCCCGGGAGCGATTTACAGATTGCACCGTGGCGAAAGGTCCAAAGACCTTAAAAGACTGCCCACGGCGTCCTGCCGGCAGTGCCAGACCTCGGCCTTTGCGCTCACGGGATATTCGCCCACGGTTTTCTTCGATTCTTTGCTCTTCATATGCCTGCGAGACGGCGCGACCGGGGCAATCCGGGCATTGGCGTCCTGCCAATGCTTGCTCGCAATCTTCCTGGTCGTCTCGGGACTGGCCGACGGAGTTTCCTCGGGCCTCGTCTCGCGACTGGCCGACGGAGTTTCCACAGACCTGGTCTCGGGAACGACCGATGGAGTTTCTACAGGCCTCGTCCCGGCAGCTGGCACGATAATCCCGGTCTCCTCAGGAGTGTCGGCCAGCGCCAGCCTGTCGGACTTCGCCAATTCGTTCAGTGCAAAAGCCGGCTCCATCTTGCCTTGATGCTGCGCGTGCTCAGCTGGCGGCGTAGCGGCCTTGATCGCAATCGCGGCGCCCACGCCAATCAAACAAAAAAGGGCGAACCACATCGTCCTGGACATTCTCGATCCCAACGCCCCTGCCGTTTGGATCCGGATGTGAGCCAATCTTCAAGACTGAATTCGGGCGGCTCGGTGGCAAGTAATGTGAATCTGGAGCGCGCAGCAGCAGCGTTCCGCGTCCGTCTAAGGGATCCAAAACAGACGGATACCAGGGCCGCCGGATGATACCCAAGGCTCTCACCGACCGCGCGCGCCTAGCCGTGTTTGACCCCATGGATGATGGCCGTTGTCGCGGGGTCCGGAGCGGCAGTGCGCGAAACCTGTGCACTCGTCAACTCGGCATCTGAATAGACCTCGAAGGCGATGGTAATCAGCGCCGACACAAAAATGATGAAAAACGTTCTCATGGTGCGACTTGTCGGCACTGAATGCGGCGGAATCAGTCAGACAACTCGGCGAAAAATGGAAGTTTCATTTCTCAGATACCGAAGGCAGGCGTAACTCTTATCGCAATCCCTCTTCGTTTCTATCGCCGCCGGGCTCGTCCCAGGCCGGGGGATCACAGCACTTAATTCCCTCGGCGCCGCGGCGCTGCGGAAAATCAAAACCTGATGCCAGAGACGCGAGCCACTGACTTGGCAAAAGCCGCGAGGCCCGTCGCTTCAGTCCGTCACAGCTATCCCAAGTGGGGTTGCCAGTTGCTCCCCGACCACAGCGTCCGACGAATTGACCTCCCGAAGCACCACATCGTAGCCCCAGAGATCGGCCAGGTGCTGGAGCACGCGCTGGGTGTCGGCCTCATCGAGTTGGGCGCCCTTGACGACAGCATGGCGCAACATCAGACGACGATCGCCGGCCAAGTCGACATCGACCACCTCGATGTTGGCATCGATGAAGCCGATGTCGTACTGCTTGGCCAATTCCCGACGGATACGGCGGTAGCCCCGATTATCATGGATCGCATCGACCTTGATACCGGCGCGTTCCTCCGGATCATCGTGCAGATGGAACATGCGGAAGTGTCGCATCAAGCGTGGGCTGAGGAACTGACTGATGAAGCTTTCGTCGCGATAGTTGGCCCAGACATCGCGCAGCACCGCCATCACGTCGCCGGTTCCGGCGATATCGGGAAACCACTCGCGATCCTCGTCGTCGGGATTTGAAACGATGCGTTCGATGTCCTGCATCATCGCGAAGCCGAGCGCATAGGGGTTGAAGCCCGAAAAGCGCGGATCGTCGAAATCAGGCTGAAACACCACATTGGTATGCGACTGCAGGAATTCGAGAAAATTGCCGTCGGAAATAAGGCCTCGATCGTGCAGCGCGGTCATGATGCGGTAATGCACGTAGGTCGCAGTGCCCTCGTTCATGACCTTGGTCTGACTTTGCGGATAAAAATACTGCGCGATGTGGCGCACGATCCGGAGCAATTCGCGCTGCCAGGGCTGCAGGCGCGGCGCCGCCTTTTCGAGGAAATACAGGATATTTTCCTGCGGCAGTCCGAGCAAGCTGCGGCGACGCTCAGCATTGAGCACGGCCTCGCTCTTGACCGCCCTGGTCGGAACGGTCCGCCATAGATCGTTGAACTCGGTCTCCCGATGCCGGCGTCGCTCATCGGTGCGCTTTTCTTCGGCGCGAAGATCGAGCTTCTTCTTGCCGGGATAACGATCGATCCCGTGCGACATTAGCGCGTGCGCGGCGTCCAGTGTTTGCTCGACCGCCAGCCCGCCATGCCGCTCCTCGCATTGCGCCACGTAAGCCTTGGCAAAATCGAGATAGTTGAGAATTCCCTCGGCATCCGTCCATTGCTTGAACAGATAGTTGTTCTTGAAGAAATGGTTGTGGCCGAACGCCGCGTGAGCGATCACCAGCGTCTGCATGGTCGCGGTGTTTTCTTCCATCAGATAGGAAATGCACGGCGAGCTGTTGATCACGATCTCATAGGCGAGACCCATCAGTCCCTTGCGGTAGAAGGCTTCCTGGTGGGCAAAATGCTTTCCGAACGACCAATGCTTGTAGAACAGCGGCATGCCGACCGACGAATAGGCATCCAGCATCTGCTCCGCGGTAATGACCTCGATCTGGTTGGGATAGGTGTCGAGGCCCAGTTCAGTTCGCGCAATCTCCTCGCAGGCATCGTGGATACGCTGCAACGTTGGGAAGTCCCAGTCCGCTCCTTGAAAAAGGTGTTCGGCTGCCGCGGTCATGGCGCGGTTTTCTCCTGTTTGCGGCGACGGTGAAACAGGTCGTGAAATACCGGAAAGATTTCACTGCGCTCGCTGACCTTGCGCATCGAGAGCGGCGCTCCATCGGCGCGCAAACGCTGATACAGCGACCAGAGCGATGAATTGGACATATCGAACGTGCTGCCACCGGCCTCGCCGACTTCCAGATAGGCAAAAAACTGACTGACCGGGAGGATATTCTCCGTGAGCAACCGGACCGCAACCTCTCCGTCGGAAAAGGAGTTGTCGCCGTCGGAGGCCTGCGCGGCATAGATGTTCCAGTCCGCGGGACGAAACCGCGACCTGACGATCTCGTGCATCGCCTGCAGCGCACTCGACACCAGGGTGCCGCCGGACGCCGGACCGTGAAAGAAAGTATCCTCGTCGACCTCTTCGGCCCGATCGGTGTGGCGAATGAACACGATCTCGACGTGCCGATAGCGCCGCGTCAGAAACACGTACAGCAGCATGTAGAAGCGCTTGGCCAGATCCTTCATGTGCTCGGACATCGAGCCGGAGACGTCCATCAGGCAGAACATCACGGCCTGGGCCACCGGCTTCGGCACGGTTTCGAAGCGGCGAAATCGGATGTCGATCGGATCGATGAACGGAATCCGGCGAAGCTTTGCCTTCAATGCGTCGATCTCGGCCATCAGTTCGATGCGGCGCGCCTCGTCGCAATCTGCAAGTTCGGCCTCCAGTTGCGCGATCGTCTCCGGCCGCGGCCGCCGCAACGCGACCCGCCGGGCCAAAGCGAGCCGAACCGTGCGGCTCACCGAAATATTCGCGGGCGAGCCGGAGGTCGAATAGCCGGCCCGGCGAAGTCCTTCGCTTTCCGCCTCGGCGAGCTTGCGTTTGGCCAGATCCGGCAATTCGAGATCGTCCAGGAACAGATCGACGAATTCATCGCGGCTCAGAACGAACCGGAACGCATCCTCGCCGTCGCCTTCGCCCGGCGCGGACGCTTTCCCGCCGCCTTGCCCCGAACGCGGAAGCATGTCGCCTTCGACGAACTTCTTGTTGCCGGGGAGCACCATGTCGCGCGTGCCGCCTTCGCGGCGAAACCGCGGCTCATTCATCCCATCGAGCGGGATGCTGACCTCGCCACCCTCCAGGACATCCTTGATGTCGCGGCCTTGCGAGGATTTCTTGACCGCGCCCTGAACCAACGACTTGGCACGCCGCAAAAACCGCTGGCGGTTTTCCAGGCTCTTGCTGCCCGGATTCAGGCGCCTGTCAATGATATGCATAACCACGTTGCATCCACCTCAGCCGGCTTGCTTCACCCGCATATACCATTCGACCAGCCGGCGAACCTGACGCTCGGTATAGCCGCGTGCCGTCATCCGCGCGACAAACTCGCCGTGCTTCTTTTCGGTATCGCCGTCCTTTTTCGTGCCGAACGAGATCACCGGAAGCAGGTCTTCGACCTGCGAGAATATCCGTTTTTCGATGACTTCGCGGATCTTTTCATAGCTGGTCCAGGACGGGTTCTTGCCGCTATTCTGAGCCCGCGACCGCAGCGAGAATTTGACGACCTCGTTGCGGAAATCCTTGGGGTTGGCGATCCCCGCGGGCTTCTCGATCTTGGTCAGTTCCTGGTTGAGAAGCTCGCGATTGAGCAACTGGCCGGTATCGGGGTCCTTGAAGTCCTGATCCTCGATCCAGGCATCGGCATAGTCGACATAGCGATCGAACAGGTTCTGACCATAATCCGAATAGGATTCGAGATAGGCCTTCTGAATCTCGTGACCGATGAATTCGGCATAGCGCGGCACCAGTTCGGCCTTGATGAATTCGAGGTAGCGTTTTTCGACTTCCTCGGGAAGCTGCTCGCGGCGGATCGACTGCTCCAGCGCATACATCAGGTGAACCGCGTCTGCGCCAAGTTCCGCGGTGTCGTGATTATACGTCGCAGCCAGGACCTTGAATGCGAAGCGCGTCGAGACACCGTCCATGCCTTCGTCGACGCCGGCGGCATCCTTGTATTCCTGGACGCTGCGCGCCTTCGGATCGGATTCCTTGAGGCTTTCACCGTCATAGACGCGCATTTTCGCAAACAGTGTCGAATTCTCGTGCTTGCGCAGCCGCGACATCACCGAGAAGCGCGCCAGCGTCTCCAGGGTCGCGGGCGCGCACGGCGCCGCCGCAAGCTCGGATCCCTGAATGAGCTTCTGATAGATTTTCTGCTCCTCGGTCACCCGCAGGCAGTAGGGCACCTTGATGACGCAGATGCGATCGATGAAGGCTTCGTTATTCTTGTTGGCCTTGAAGCTTTGCCATTCGGACTCGTTCGAATGCGCGAGCACGACACCGGTAAAGGGAATCGCGCCGATATTCTCGGTGCCGATATAGTTGCCTTCCTGCGTCGCCGTCAGCAGCGGGTGCAGCATCTTGATCGGCGCCTTGAACATCTCGACGAATTCGAGAATGCCCTGGTTGGCGCGGTTCAAGCCGCCGGAATAGCTGTAGGCATCGGGGTCGTTCTGGGCAAAAGTCTCGAGCTTGCGAATGTCGACCTTGCCGACCAGTGAGGAGATATCCTGATTGTTCTCGTCGCCGGGCTCGGTTTTCGCGATCGCGATCTGGCGCAAACGCGAGGGCTGGATTTTGGCGACGCGGAATCGTGAAATGTCGCCACCGAACGCTTCGAGCCGCTTGTAGCACCAGGGGCTCATCAGTCCATTGAGGCGGCGGCAGGGAATGCCGTATTTTTCCTCAATCATCGGCCCGAGCGATTCCGGATCGAACAGGCTGAGCGGACTCTCGAACACCGGACTGAGCTCGTCGCCGGCCTTCAAAACGTAGATTGGATTGACTTCCATCAACGACTTCAGCCGTTCCGCGAGCGACGATTTTCCGCCGCCCACCGGACCGAGGAGGTAGAGAATCTGCTTGCGCTCTTCCAGGCCTTGCGCCGCATGCCGGAAGAACCCGACGATGCGCTCGATGGTTTCTTCCATGCCATAAAACCCGGTGAAGGCAGGATAGACGCGCATGGTCCTGTTCAAAAAAATACGGCCAAGGCGGGGATCCCTGGCCGTGTCGATCATTTGAGGTTCACCGATCGCAGCCAGCAGCCGCTCGGCGGCATTGGCATATCGCATCGGATCGCCTCGACACGATTCCAGATATTCCGCCATCGACATGTCGGTCTCGCTCCGAGCTTCGTAGGACCGGGCGAAGGCGTTGAACAGAGAATCGTTGTACATGATCCTTTTCCTAACTACATGGGTCGGATTTCCGGGAAAGCGACGCTTTGCAGCCGTCATCAACGTCGCGGACGCTCAATCGCGCATCAGCCACTGCTGACGATCGTTCGACACCCGCAAAGCGCATTTCAGCGAAATATGAGATAGGAACACGCATGATTCCTTCCTCTGCCGTTGCCAAAAAGTTCAGCGAAACCGGGCTATCAAGTGGATCAGCACACTCCCGGATCTTTAAATCTACGACCGGACTATCGAGCCTAAGGTCGTAATAAGTCTCTTCAGCTGATCCCGGCCATTGGACTTGCGTATTTTCAGTCGAAACCTTCAGGGGAGATCGGATGACAAAGGGGTTGTGGCGATTATACCTAGGTGTGCATTCTGTCGTCGAACCGCCGTTTGGGAGCATCTGTGATTGAAAGGCTTTTGGGACCCGAACGCGTGGCGTTCCCAACCGATCCGGCTGATCGAGCTCGTGACCCACGCCGGTCTGCCGCGCGAAGCCCAACGCACCAACGGGCAGCCGAACTGGACGACGCGGGACCTCATCGCGCATCATCGAAATCCATAAGCTGTCGAAGTGAGAAAATACCTCCAGCTCCGCGAGCGCTTTTTAGGCTTCGCTTTCGCGGATTACGGCAGTTGGCCGGCAGCCAGCTAAAGTTTGCGGGATAGCCTTAGCTGAGCTGTTCGTTTCGGACGGGAAACTGGTGGGGCGAAAAGGAACTCCCCGCCTCTGGTTCCCGAACCCACCGAAACCCCATGAAATAGGGCTTCGACAGTGGGCCGGCTTACAGGCGAGGACGACGACATGCCCGACCAACTTCGATCCCGCGAGCGTTGCGGCGAGGCTTTTCGGCGAGCGCACCCTAAGTCACAGCTAGCCGCGCTCGTCTGTCCGATATTGGCTAGCTGTTCAGGATCGACTCTCCATCCAGATGCTGAGGGAAGAAGAAGAAATTATTGACGTAAGATTGCCCGCTCTTGCGACCGCCGTCGGGAAGAAGTGCACTGGCATCCTGCAAATCCGCGGGACGGAATTGGTCGATCGGGATCGCATCGCCCTGCTTCAGGAAGAATCCCCTATAGGATCGCCTCTCAAAGAATTCGAAAATCGAACGGGTCGCTTGCACACGGTGCCGATCCTCCGCTTCGACCAGGAAAACCGGCTGGCTGTGCTCTAGCAGTTCGACCGCGCCGTTGAGGACATTCAACTCATGTCCTTCCACGTCGATTTTTACGAAGGCAACGTCCTGATGGACAATCGCATCCAGGCGCGCGGTCGGCACGTTGATCGAAACCACCTGCTTGTTCGACGAACCGAGCCTGGGTTCGAGCGAAGCGAGGCCGTAGACCGGTTCCCTTTCGTTCTGCGGAATGAATAATTCTGCGCTGCCGGTTTGGTCGGACAACGCAATCTCATGAACACTCACATTGGATGCTGAGGTTCGCCGGAGCAGATCCGCCATCTTGCGGGAAGGCTCGAACGCATGAACTTTCCTCGAAAGGCGCGCCAGTTTGCGGGTGTAGAGCCCACAATTTGCACCGACATCGACAGTCACGGCACCCGCCGGTACGATCCTGTCGAGATATAACAGCTCCGGATCCGCCGATTTCGGATGATGCATCAGGTGCCAGTGCAGCCAGATCGATGGAAACGTTTCCTTCAGCATTTCTTTTGTTCGTTGCCTTGCGCTCATCTCGGCCGTCCTTCTTTTATTGGGTGTTCGAGGAGGTGATGGTGAGTTCGTAACTCAGACTCGGTGATAGATATCCTGCATGCGCACGATGTCGTCCTCGCCCAGATAGGCCCCCGACTGAACTTCGATCAGATTGAGCGGTACCTTCCCCGGATTTTCAAGGCGATGCATGCAGCCCAACGGGACGAATACCGATTCATTTTCGCGTAACAGGATTTCTTCGTCATCGCGCGTGACAATCGCGGTTCCATTCACGACGACCCAGTGCTCCGCGCGATGGAAGTGCTTCTGCAACGACAGCTTCGCGCCCGGGTTGACGGTGATGCGCTTGACTTGAAAGCGGTCGCCGGCGTGGATCGACTGGTAATAGCCCCACGGCCGGTGCACACTGAGCGTCTGCGTCGCCGAACGGTGCCCGTCGGTCTTGAGCCGTTCGACAAGTTTGCCGACATCCTGATCGCGGCTGCGGGTGGTCACCAGAACGACATCCGGCGTCGCGGTAATGATGAGATCCTCGACGCCGAGCGCCGCGATCAGCGGTCCCTCGCCGCGCACATAGCATCCCGAGGCGTCTTCCAGGACGACGTCGCCGGTCGTCACGTTCCCGGAGCCGTCCTTGTCGCCCATCGTCCACAGCGCCGACCAGCTTCCGATATCGCTCCAGTCGAAGGCAGCCTTGACCACCACCGCCTTGTCGGTTTTCTCCATGATTGCATAGTCGATCGATATTGACGGGCACGCTTCGAAAGCGGCGTGCTCCAGACGCAGGAAATCGAGATCGCGGGTCGCCGCCGCCAGCGCCTTGCGGCACGCTGCAAGAACCATCGGCGCCTGATCAGCGAGTTCATCTATGAACAGACGGGCGGGCAGCAGAAATATTCCGCTGTTCCAGAGATGCTCGTCGCAGGCCAACAGGCGCTCCACCATCACCGGATCCGGCTTTTCAACAAAACCGGTGACGTCGCGCACATCGGGCGCAGCTGCAAATTCCTCGCCCATGCGAATGTAACCAAATCCCGTTGCCGCCGCGGTAGGTCGTAGCCCGAACAGGACGAATCGCCCGCGCCGCGCGGCCGCCAGACCGGTCGACACGGCGGCCCGGAACGCGGCGTGGTCCCGCACCCAATGGTCGACCGGCATCACGAGAAGCACGGCGTCGGGATCGGTTTGGCTGGCAAGAAGTGCGGCGACCGCCACCGCCGGAGCAGTATTTCGTCCGAACGGCTCGAGCACGATGGTCGGGTCCGATATGCCGGCCGCGCGCAACTGTTCGCCGATCGCGAAGCGATGTTCCGCATTCGCAATTACCATTGGATCAACAAACAGCGACGGATCCGCAACCCGCAGCGCCGTCTGCTGCAGCAAGGTTTTTTCGCCGAGAAGATTCAGTAGTTGCTTCGGATAGGCTTCCCGGGACAGCGGCCACAATCGCGAGCCCGTGCCGCCCGACAGGAGAACAGGGACTATACGGCCGTGCGCCTGCATCATCGCGTGTCTCCCATGGATGGATTGATCCGCAACCGGCCTAGAATCCGCTGCCCGACAGGAATTCCCTGCGGATCGTACGTGCGATGATCATGATGTCCATGCGCAACGACCATTTCTCGATGTAGTCGAGATCGTAGTCGATCCGCGAGATGGCGCGATTTGGCTCGATGGTGCTGCCCCTGCAACCGCTCACCTGCGCCAGACCGGTGATTCCAGGCCGCGCGATATGCCGCTGGAAGTAATAGGGCACGAGGTCTTCATACGGTAGGTCAGCGGCGAGCATCCCCGGTACGTGCGGCCGAGGCCCGACCAGCGACATGTCCCCCTTGATGACGTTGATAAGCTGCGGAATCTCGTCGAGGCTCGTTTTCCTCAGTATTTTTCCGACGGGCGTAATTCTCGAATCGCCTGGCACCGCCTGCTTCACACCGCGAGCATCGGATGCGTTCATGCGCATCGAACGGAACTTGTATATTTTGAAGAACCGGTTCCGGTAGCCGTATCTGTACTGATAGAACAGCACCGGCCCCGGCGAAGTGACCTTGATTGCGATCGCGACTGCCATGAGGACGGGCGCGAAGAACAACAATGCCGCGCTCGCAACAACGATATCGAATACTCTCTTTCCTACCGAAGCCGACGGTTCGCTTCGCACGGCACGCCGTGAACGCCGACTCCGATACGCGCCGCTACCCGGACATTCGACGGGTCGCACCGAAATGAAGTTTCTGCCCTTCCGGAGCGGCGTGACATTGTCGTGATTCTGACGGACTGCGATGGTAGTAACCATTGCTCTATTGCTCTCGCCTTCTGCTGGAACCCTGCCAAAGTCAGGCAACGGAACACCGCGTGTTCGGGCGAAGGCAGCAACCTTCCGCCGCCGCCGAAGCATTCGCAGATCCGAAACTTCACCCGGCTTACAACACGCAGCGACCTGGGTTGATTAAAACGCAGCGACCTGTGTTGATTGAAACTTTCCTATTTCTTTGAACGAAATGGGGCAGCAAAACGGAAACATCGCGCGCGGACTTGCAAGCGCAGTAATGAACTATTTGTGCGACACGGAAAATCATTTTTAGCCGCAGGCGCTTAGGTAAAGATTACTCGCATGTTGCGCTGCGTATGTCTCGGTGCTGCCATGCATAATCGCAACTCGGGGAACCCCGCGCGAATAGGATTCGATTTTGGATTCGAACAGGTGCGCTGCATCACAATGATGCAATGCTGCCCGACGCGCATGGTTTTGAACAATCTTGCTCACTGAAGCTAAATGACGTCTCGTAGTCTGCCGGACGTCGACGCAGCACGGGTTCGCAAATGATTGCGAGGCTTCAAAAGGCCGAAACGGCTGCAGCTAACGAGTCGCTTGTCTCGGAAATGTTTTCCAGGGAGGCATCGATGGTCGCCAAACGTGCCGACGGGTGCGGACCTGAACAGCGCGATCCGGCCGACCGCAAACTCAGGAACCGCATTATCATCGCAAACGCGATCGCCTGGATCGCGATCATTGCACTGATCGGCCTGATCTTTTTCTAAAACGAATCGTGCTTGCCTGCCGAGGCGCCATGTTCCGGTTTGATTTGACCGCGAGGCCGTTCCATGATCGCTTCTGCGGACGATGCGAACACCGCCCGCTGCCAATTCGCTAGCCATTGCCGCGTCGACACCGCCTGACGTTCGCATCTACGCGATCGGCGATATCCACGGCCGCGCTGACCTGCTGGCTGAAACTCTTGCACGCATTGATGATGACCTGCAGCGCAGGCCGATCTCGCACGCGATTGAAGTTTATTTGGGCGATTACATCGATCGCGGCCCGGATTCGAAGACCGTGATCGATATGCTGGCGGTCCGGCTGGTCGAAAATCGCGCCGTTTGCCTGCGTGGCAACCACGAGAGCTTGATGGAAGACTTCCTTCGCGATCCGGCCTGTCTCCGTCCCTGGCTGCAGGTCGGCGGCATGCAAACCCTTGTATCCTACGGCGTTCAGCCGCGCCCGGGGATGATGGAAGCCGAACTGCACCGCCGTTTTTGGGATGCCTTTCCGCGCGCGCACGAACTGTTGCTGCAATGTCTCCGCACGGGTTTTTGCTGCGGAGATTTCCTGTTCGTGCATGCCGGGATTCGTCCAGCCGTTCCGATCGAGCAGCAGGATCTCAACGACTTGCTCTGGATCCGCCACGAGTTCCTCAACTCGGCGCGGGACCACGGAAAGCTTGTCGTTCACGGCCATACGTCGGTGCCGCATCCCGATATCAGGCATAATCGAATCAACATCGACACCGGCGCGTGGCGCACGGGAACCCTGACCTGCATCGCCATCGAGGGCACGACAATTCTGGTTTTGTGAACGTATTTACGCAGGACGATGCCGACGGAACTCGCCACTACTATATTTGAGAAATCCCCGTCACATTTTTTTGCCTTCTTTTGCTCGACTATCATCAGCACGAGTCACAAGCATTTTGTGGGGTGCCGTTATGCTGCAACGATTGATCTACGTCGCAGGTCTGTCATTTCTTTTTATCTTGTCGCTATCCGGCGCCGTCGCTACTCTGCCGGCCAATGCCCTGGCACAGGCGCAACCTCCTTCGGCCGCGTCGTCGGCCGCCACCTACGTGCTTGGCCCCAATGACAGAATTCGATTGAAGGTCTACGGCGAGCCCGATATCGCCGGAGAATACGAAATCGACAGCAATGGCCAGGTCTCGATTCCCCTCGCAGGACACATCGGAGCCGCGGGCCTGACAACGAAACAGCTGGAGCGGGCGATCGCGTCGACATTGGCGAAGGGAATCGTGCGCGATCCCCGTGTGAACGTCGAGGTCGCGCTCTACAGGCCTTATTATATTCTGGGCGAAGTGAAAAAGGGTGGCGAATACCCTTATCGCCTGGGCCTTACCGTGATGGACGCGGTCGCCAGCGCCGGCGGATTCACCTATCGCGCCAACGAGAATAAAGTCTATCTGCGCCGTTCGGGAGCCGGCGCTGAAGAAGTCTATGCTCTCGACGCACCGATTTTGGTTTTTCCCGGCGACAATATCCGCATTCCCGAGCGTTACTTCTAGCGTCGCTTCGACATTGTTCTGATTTGAGAACGTTGCGCGCCTGAATTGACGCGACGTGAGAGACGAGGTGTTGCCATAGTGTCGTCTCTTTGCAGTGCGAATTCTTTTGCGACGCGGAAAACTTTTTCGCGTTACTCACGTTGCAATCATCGAAGAGGTCTTTCGATCCGAGGGCGTAAGTCTGTGGTGATTGCTGGTGACGATGTGGACCACAGCGAGGCTGACGGCTTCGTGAGCGGCTCACGATGTTCTTTTGGGCAGCGATAGATCATCGACACGGTTTAACCGTACCTGCGACGGTCGTTTCCCACAAAGGACAAGTGATGGAATGTGGATCTGCATTTTCGCGGCTGGACGCGAACGAGGAGCGGCGCGGAACGTCTCGGCCGGCAACCTCGCTTCGCCGACGCGGTCTCAAGATCGCGCCCGCACCGGCGGCCGCGATTGTGCTCGGTCTGGCGTCACCGGCTAATGCACAGGTAATCCCGACGACCCCTGAGGAAGTTGCTCCACCATGGAACGCGCAACGGATATTCGAATCGTCCCCACAGCCGAACCTGACAGATCCGGATAGCCGCGAAGAGGTCGCACCCGAGGACACGCCGGTCAAGGATCGACAACAACCCGGATACGAGCCGGTCGGCATCCGCGCCGGTTCATGGATGTTCAGCCCGGCGCTGATTTCCGGCGGCTTCTATGACAGCAACGTGTTTTCCTCCAACACCAACAAGCGCTCGGACATCGCAGCGGTGTTCGAACCCTCATTGCGCGCCAATACGCTGTGGGACCAGCACGGCATCGATCTCAGGCTGGACGCGCAGTCAACGGTCTATAATCAGAATCCGGGCCTCGATCAGACCAACGCCAGCCTCAAGGGTAACGCCTGGTTCGACATCGCCCATGATCTTGCCGTTCTGACCAATTTTCAGATCGCTCATTTGAATGAGGGCGTCGGCACGCTCAGTTCACCATCCAACGCCGTGCAGCCGACGCCGTATGATCTTTTCTCGGGCGATATCAGCCTTCGCAAGGAATTCAATCGGCTGACAGCGTCGATCGGCATTCGTACCGATTCCTACCAGTATGGATCGACGCGGGCGCAGGACGGCGCCGTCATCGATGAAAGCAGCCGCGACGGGCAGATTTATTCCCTTCATGGCCGGATCGACTATGCATTTTCACAGACGCTGGGCTGGTTCAGCTCGGTCGAAGGCAATGAACGCGATATCCGCGGTCTCCCCGGCCAGCCGCTGGATTTGCAGGGCTATCGGGCGCTGTCGGGCATCACGGTCCAACTGACCAACCTGATCAGCGGCGAGTTCGGCGCCGGTTATGTGCAGCAGCGGTTCGATGACCCGACGATCGGCACCATCGCGGCTCCCTCCTATCGCGCCAAACTGACCTGGCGCCCGACGCGCCTGCTCGATGTTCACTTCAGCGCCGAACAGCTCGTTACGGAAACCGCTGACACAAGTTCCGTCGGCGTACTCGCTGACGCCGTACAACTCGGAATCGATTACGAGCTGCGCCGCAATATCATTGTGTCGCTCGATGGCGGATACGAAAACGACCAGTTCTTCGGCCAGCTGCGCGAGGATCACGTCGTCACTACCGATGCCAGTATCAAGTATTTACTTAATCGCTTCGGCGCCATTTCGCTCTTTTATCGATACACTTCCCGCAACAGCGATATTCCCGCCTTCAGCTTCGACAAAGACCAGGTAGGAATCAATGTTACAGCGCAGTTTTGACCAACCGCATTCCCAGCCGGACGAGTTGACCGCAACTGCGATCGAGAGATCGCCGCTGCCGACCGTGGATCTGCGCGAGATGTCGCGAATCCTGCGCCGCCGCTGGAAAACGGTGGCAGCGCCACCGCTTTGCCTGATCGCACTGGCGCTGATCTACATCCTGTCCGCAACGACATTATATACGGCGACCTCCACGGTCCTGGTCGATCCGCGTCGCGCCAGTGCCGTCGAATCGAACCAGTCGGCGATGTCAATGTCGAATTTCGGAACCGACGACGCCACCATCGAAAGCGAGGCATTGCTGATCCAGTCGATTGCCATCCTGCAGCGCGTAGTGGAAAAGCTGAAGCTGACCGACGATCCGGAATTCGTGCCGACACCGGGCCTGCTCGATCCAATCAAGCGATTGTTCAGCAGCAGCGGGCCCGTTGCCGGTGCGAGCCCGGAAGACGCCGCCAAGGCCAGGTCGGTGGACATCCTGCAGAAGCGGATGAAGGTAACCCGTCAGGGCACCACTTTCCTTGTCGATATCAATGTCAGCTCGGAATCGCCGCGAAAGGCCGCGGTGATCGCGAATGCCATCGCCGACGCCTATTTCGAAGAACAGGTCCGCGCCAAGTATGAGGACACGCGTATAGCCGCCAACTGGCTCAATGGGCAAATCGACGGGCTGAAGTCGCGGGTGGTCGCGTCGGAAAAGGCGGTCGAGGATTTTCGCTCCGCCAATAATCTGACGGTGTCGCAGGGCGTGACGGTCAATGATCAGCAGATCACCGACCTCAACAATCAGCTTATCGCCGCCCGCGTCCAGACCGCCGAGGCGCGCGCCAAGTTCGACCAGGCTCAGCAATTGAGCAAATCCGGCAGCGACCAGGGCGGGTTCAGTGCGGCGATTTCGTCGGATATCATCAGCAAGTTGCGCGCGCAGTATGCCGATATCGCGAAGAATGAAGCGGATCTATCGAGCAAATACGGACCGCGCCATCCTCTCGTCGCCAATGTGCACGCTCAACTGCGGGACACCCAGCGCCTCATCAATGAGGAAATTAAGCGCATCCTGCAAAGCGCGGGGCACGATTACGATGTCGCGCGATCGCGCGAAGCATCGCTGCAGCAGAGCTTCGACCAGCTGCAGGGAGTTTCAAGCTCCTCAGGTCAGGCGCAGGTGCGCCTGCGCGAACTGCAGCGAGAAGCCGAGGCGAACCGCACGCTCTATGAATCCTATCTCGCCCGCTACAAGGAAACCACGGCGCAAGAGAGCCTCGAGATGCCGGACTCTCACGTGGTCACCAAGGCCAGCATACCGATCGCGCCGTCCTGGCCCAAAACCTGGCTGGTCGTGGGTCTCGCGCTGACGCTCGGCGTGGGCGTCGGATTCGTCCTCGCATTTCTCATCGACTATCTGGATCAGCGGGTGAAGACGCTCGAGCAAGCCGAGCAGCTATCCGGCGTGCCGGCGCTTGCCGCGGTTCCGCTGATCGCCGCGGGTGAACTCGCAAGGCTCGCAAAACGCGGACGCGAGGAACTCGGCCGCTACGACCCGAAAGCCGCGAAACTGTTGCCGCCCGCGCTGCAGCCGCCCCTGATGCGCTACGCGCTCGATGCACCCGGTACGTTTTTCGCGGAGGCGATACGCTCGATTCGGCTTGCGCTTCAACGCACCATGCGCGTTCAACCGGTGAAGGTGGTACTCGTCACATCCGCGCTCGAAAATGAAGGGAAAACCACGCTCGCCGTCAATCTCGCGCAGTCGCTGGCGACGCTGGGTATCCGGACCCTTCTGATCGACGGCGATCTTCGCAACCCGCAACTGACGCACGCGCTGTGCCCGCACGCCGACACCGGCCTGCTGGACGTTGCGATGGACCGCGCATCCCCGGAGCAGGCTATCCTCATCGACCACAGCACGGGACTTTCGATCTTGCCGTCGACGACCGTCAAGCAAGCCGAACTCATCACCGAATTGATGTTCTCCGAGCAGATCGTCGATGTCCTCGATCATTTTCGTCACCGCTACGAATTGATCATCATTGATTCCCCTCCGCTGGTACCGCTGGTCGATGGCCGCGCGCTGGCCGAACTCGCCGATCGCATCATTCTGGCATTGGCCTGGGACCAGACGCCCGGCGAGGTGCTCTCCCACACCATGGATCTGCTGTCGCCGGTTCATGACCGGATTCTGGGAACCGTCTTGACCCGCGTCGATCTGAGCCGGCTGCGTTTCTACGACTATTACAGCAGTTCGGCCTATCTCAAACCTTACGGCACCGCCGGACTAACCGCCGGGGCGGCGCAGTGATACCGCCAGACCTCGTTGCCGGATCTGGAGCAGGCGCGCCGCGGACTTCGTATCGCGGCGCTTATCCCGCCGCGCCGGGCTTCCGCTCGCCGCACGTTCCCCGCAGCAGGCCCGTCGAGACGATGCCATTGATCGACATGATCATTGCCAGTCTGATGGTGCTGGCGGTGATAACCACCTTCACGATGTCCTCGGCGATGCTGACCGACTGGAAAATTCACTATCTGACAACGGGTGGTAATTTCTACGAGAAGATTCATCCGGCTACCTATTTCACCTTTCTCGCATTCTGCCTGCTGCTCATTCGCAACAGCGACCCGATCGGTGAGATCAACCGGATTTTTTCTGGTGCGAAGATCGTTTTGGTCTACCTGTTCTGCTGGCTCTGCCTGCTGGTTCAGATGCTGGTGCTGGAGCGCCCGTTTACCTTCATCATCGACACCTTTTTGCTGCCTGTCTTGCTGTGCCTCGTGATCTGGCGCCTTTCGCCATCGCAGCGAAAACCACTGGTGTGGGCAATCCACCTTACGATTCTGATCAACGTCATTCTTGGCTACTACGAATATTTCTCCGGTCACCGGCTGATTCCGCTGACGCTCGGTGACGTGATTGTGCTGGGAGAGTGGCGCTCCTCTGCTCTTCTGGGTCACCCGCTCACGGCCTCCGGCGTCATTGGGGCTTATATCCTTGCCCTCATACTTCGACCCGCGCTATGTCCGCCGGTCCTCGTGCGGCTTCCACTGATTGCGTTCTGCCTGGCATCATTGATGGTATTCGGCGGCCGCACCGCGCTGGTCACGGTAATGCTGCTGATCGGCTTTTTTGTCGCTACGGAAATATTTCGGATCCTGCGCGGCGGGCGCACCTCCCTTCCAACGGCGATCGCCGCAATCTGCCTGCTGTTCGTCGTGGCCGCGGGCATCTTCGCCGCGTTCGACCTTGGCATCTTCGACAAGATGCTGCTGCGATTTTCATCCGACAAAGGCAGTACGCTTGCGCGCTATGCGACCTTCGACCTGCTGGCGCACTTCGACTGGCGTGAACTGGTGTTGGGCCCGAACCCGGTGCGCGCAAGCGCGCTTCAGACCCAATATGGCCTCAACTACGGCATCGAGGATTTCTGGATCTCCTGCGTCGTCCAGTTCGGCATTATTCATACTATCCTGCTCACGATCGGATTGATCGGCCTGTTTGCGGAAATCCTTCTGCGTGCAAGCAACGCCGCTTGGGCGATCGTCCTCCTGATTGTCATTGTCGCGGCGAGCTCGGTGAGTTTTTCCTCGAAGGGCATCCAGCTCGCGCAGTTCATTTTTCTGATCACCCTGCTGCTGCCGCGCGAACGGCGCATCGCTGCCTCCGCGGGCCTCGACTCCCGCGGCAGCCGGCGGCCGATTGCAGCCTACCGCTAGATCGGGACAACCCATGGCGATCTATGTCGACCACACCCATCTCGGACGTCACGTCACCGGCCTCGAACGGATCACGCTTGAGCTGTTTTCGCCCGAGGCGCTAGCGCCGCTCGACGTCGTGCCGGTCACCGCACTGGGCACCCGCCAGATGGTGACGACGCAAACCCTCGGGCTGCCGATGCGGCTCGCGGCCTCCTCGTCTATCCTGCTGTGTCCGGGCTTTCCACCAAGTCCATTGCTGCGGCCGTTCGCATCTCGCGTGCTTCCCTATATCCACGACATTTTCCTGCTGTCGCGGCCGGCCGACCTCAACCGGCGCGCCCGGCTCTACATGGCTGCGCCTTTCAGGCTTGCGCTGCATCGCTATCCTCGCTTTCTCGCCAATTCCAGCGACACAAGGCAGAAGCTCGCGGCCCATTGTCGGCCCGACGCCGAGATCACGCTTTATCGGCCGCCAGTCCGCAACGTCTTCGGCCTCGAATCGCTAACGCGTGCCGAACGCGAGACCCGGCCGCTGCGGCTCGTGGCGCTTGGAACCGTGGAGCCAAGAAAGAATTTCGTCGCGGCGGCAAGGATAGCCGGCGCGCTGCGCGCCCAGGGTTTCCCGGACGCGACACTGGATATCGTTGGGCGGCGGGGTTGGGGCGATGACTGGCGGACACTCGCGGCCCTTCCCGGCGTGACCCTGCACGGCTACCAGCCGAGCGCGCATGTCCGGCAATTGCTCGATGAGGCAGACATCTTCATCTGCACGTCGCACGACGAAGGCCTGGGCCTGCCGCTGCTCGAGGCTCAATATGGCGGCCTTCCCATTATCGCTCCGGATGCCGCCATTTTCCACGAGGTGCTTGATGGCTCCGGCATATTTATCGACCCGGCCAACCCGGCTGCCGCCGCGGGGAAGATCGCGGCCATACTGTCGGATTACCAATGGCGATCGCGCTACGTGAAACTCGCGGCGCAAAACCTGAACCGCTGGAACGCGCTGGCGGCCGCCGACCGCGACGCCGTGATCGGTATGATCGCCGAACTCGCCGGACGGCAGGCGTCCGCGAGGCCGGCATATCGCAACCGTCTTGTTGAGCGTTGATTAATGAGACTTCGGCCGGGCGACATCGGATGACATTGGCGGCGAGAGATTTGGTTTGGCCGATATCGGAGCTGGATTCGCGGGCGACCACGTCAGGCCGCGATGCCGGAATAGACACCATGCGCGGGTTCGCCATCCTCATGGTGATCGGCATCCATTCGTTGCAACAGCCTCTCAACTCATGGGAGACACTGGCCGACGCGGTGCTGCGGCCATGCGTGCCGATTTTCCTGTTTGCCTCCGGATACCTCACCGTTCTTTCCGGGCAAGTCCCGCTTGTGAGGCGGTTGAAGGCAGTCCTGATCCCCTACGCGATCGCGTTCGCCGCGGCCTATATCTATATGGCGTTGCACAATCCGGCGATGGATCATCGCATCACCACGACCTTGGCCAGGTTCGTTCTCGCCTACGTGTTTGTCTATTACTACGTCTTCGTCTATGTCGGCTGCACCATTGGGCTATGGCTGGTGTTTTGTGCTTCCGGCACTGGCACGGAGCAATCCCAGCGGCGGCTCGTTGTGTTGCTGCTGCTCTCGATCGCGCTTGGCCTGATGGCCGGAAGCTATCTCGACCCGCTGCTGTTTCGGCTGGGCTTTTCGGATTCCCTGGTCGAGGAAGTCCGGATGCGAGATATTCCGTTCTGGTTTTCCTTCATGGCGCTGGGGGCGCTGGTCGGACTCTCCAAAACACGCTCCAGCCTGCGAGAACTGCATACGCTGATATCGGGCGCAACGCTGCTTGCTCTGATATTCTACGCGGCGGTGCGGCTGTTCGATCTTGGCGACGCCGCCGACTACAACTCGGTGGCTTTTTTTGCCTATGCCGCGCTGCTTTGCGTCCTGCTTCTGGCGCGCGACATCCAGTTGCCGCTGATCACAAGCGTAGGCTCCGGCAGCTATTTCATCTATCTCTGGCATATCTTTATCGTGATGGCCTTGCGCGATCATGCCCAGTTGCGGCAGTTCGGACCGGCCGCTGATTTCGCGATCACATATGCCGTGACCGCTTCGGGCAGCATCGTGGCCTTGCTGGCGGTCAGGGCTCTCACCCCTCCGCGCCTGTGCCGCTGGCTAGGGGGCTGACACATGCTGCTGCGACATACCTTGCTCTATTTGCCTGCGCAGATTGTCGGACCGCTGTTCCAGTTGGTTGCGATGATCGTCTGGACCCATGTCGTCGACGAACACACGCTGGGTGTGATCACGCTGGTCACCGCGAGCCATGAACTGCTCCAGATCGCCTTTCTCACCTGGTGGTCGCAATACGCGCTGCGCTTTTTCGGACGATACCAGGATCGCGGCGAAGCACTGCGGTTCTATCGCACCGAAAATGCGGTGATGCTCGCCTCGATCATGATCCAAAGCATCCTCGTCACCGCCATTCTCTTTTTCGTGATCGCGCCCGACGCCAATACCGGGCTTCTCATTGCCACCATCGGCTATGTCATCACGCGCACGCTCAATCTCTACATCGGCGAGCGCGCCCGCGTTCGTCACCATATCTGGGTCTATACAATCCAGCAGGTCGTCGGACCCTCGATTGGATTTGTTGTCGGGCTGGTCTTGATCAAGCTGCTCGGTCAATCGGCCGAGTGGCCGCTTGCCGGTTATGCCGTCGCCCAGCTTGCGGCGGCCGTGGTCGTGCTGCCGAAGATCGGCTATGGCCGTAGCTTTTGGCCGCTCGATCGCGAGATCGTCGATCATGCGCTGCATTACGGCATTCCGATCGTGATCGGGGGCGCACTCGGCTGGGTCGGCCTCAACGCATCTCGCTTCATCGCCAACGATCTGCTGGGAGTGTCCGCGGCCGGGCTGTTCGCCGTCGGCTACGGTCTCGGCCAGCGCGCCGCGGCGGTCTCCGCCATGCTGGTGACTGCTGCCGCCTTTCCACTCGCGGTCAAGAGCATGGAGCAAGGCGGGAGCAAGCTTGCGATGCGCCAACTCGCAGACAACAGCGCGCTGCTGACCGCAATCCTGGCTCCCAGCATCACTGGCATCTTCATGCTACGCGTGGAGATCGTGCATTTGCTGATCGCTACCCCGTTCCAGCAGGTCACGCTTGCCGTGCTTCCACTCTCGGCCCTCGCAGGCGCAATTCGCAGTCTGCGCGCGCATTTCGTGGATCAGACGTTCCTGCTGCACAATCGCACCCGGCCGATGATCGTTGTCGCGGCGATCGATGCAACGGTAACCGTCGTGCTGAGCCTGGTCTTTATTCGATATTGGGGACTGGTCGGGGCCGCGGGCGCAACGGTCGTAGCGGCGATAGCTGCTGCGATCGTCAGTTTTGCGATCGGCTTTTCGAAATTCGGCTTGACGCTGCCGTTCAGTCATCTCGTCCCGATCGCATTCGCGACAATTGCGATGGCAGCGCTGCTGGGTAATCTTCCGGAGGCTCCGTCTCTTGTCGCCCTCGCGGCACATATCACGGCAGGTGCGACCGTCTACATCGCCTTGCTTGCCCTTGTTTACGCAACGTCGCTGCTTCGGATGCTCCGTTTGCATTTGCATCAGCAGCAATCAGAACTCTGAACGCGACTCGCTGCAAGCACACGCATGGCAGATCTCAATTCAACGAATGCGTTGCCGTCTTCTTCAACATACCGCACGACGACATCGCCATGGTTGCGTCGCAATAATGCGATTTCGTACCATCACTCGTCGAGGAAGAATTCTTTCGGCATCCAAGTTCCCGTGGCCACTGCGGACGCCGCTGTCGGTGTTTTGTGCATGTGTACCTCGACCACATTGTCATCAGGAGATCGACACGTTGGACACGCAGAGACCGCACCATCGCAATCTCACCGTCGATGGTGTCACCATCAACGTTGTTTCGCTCCCCGAAGCCGTTTCATTGATCGTTTCAGCGGCGGAACACGGCGATAATTTCAGTGTCTGCACGCTCAATCTCGATCATGTTGTGCAATTGCAACAGCGGCCCGATTTCCGCGCCGCCTATCGTCGGGCTCGCTTTGTGACGGCTGACGGCTTTCCCATTGTCGTGTTGAGCCGGCTCATGGGCACTCGGATCAGACGCACGACCGGCGCTGACCTTGTCGAACCCGTCTGCCGGGAAGCACAAAAAAAACGACTTCCCATATTCATGATGGGTTCAAACGATCGAACGCTCTCCATCACTGCAGAGCGTTTGTCCAAACGATTTCGAGGACTGCAGGTCGCGGGCTACTATGCTCCGGCGGCCAATTTCGATCCCTACTCCAGCGAAGCCGACTTCGCGATCGACAGCATCCGCGCCTCCGGCGCCAGACTATGCTTCCTCGCGCTCGGCGCTCCGCGTCAGGAACTGTTCGCAGCGCGCTGCCTCGATCGGCTCAACGGAACCGGATTGCTCTGCATCGGCGCCGCGCTCGATTTCATTGCCGGTACCCAAACCCGCGCGCCCTCCATTACACAGAAGGCCGGACTCGAATGGGCGTGGCGTATCTTACGTGAGCCGCGGCGGCTTGGACCGCGCTATGCGCGTTGCGTGGCGGTGGTCCCGCGGCTGGTGGCCCGCACCATTCCCCAGATTGTCAACGCACGGATGAGGAAAGCGGCATGACTTCGACGGTAACACTGGCCTTGCGCGCACGAAATTCGAATCGCGTCAAACCCAAATACCAGATCTGCCTCATTCATCCGTTCGATCCGCGTGGCGAGAAGGTCGGTGGTCTGGAGACCTACATTCGAGACTTCATCACCTTCCATCCTGACGATACCGATTTGCTTTTCATCGGCGTCGATTCTAGCGGCGATCTCAGGCTTGGCGAGATTCATAGGCTCACTTTTCGGGGGCGCACTTTCGATTTTCTACCGATCCTGCGATACTCGGACCGGCAGGCGCGCGAAGCCGCCCGCAGTATCCGCACATCACTGACCGGTCAGTTTTTCGTGGCGTTATTGCGCCATTTCGGCCTGATCGCAAGGCTGATCCGCTCGCGGCGATGTTCGATCGACCTGCGTCGGGTCGAGTTTTCGTGGCTGCCAGCACTGCTCAGACTGCCGTTTGTCCAGATGTTGCACGGCGAGGGAGCACCGAAACTGCAGATGGATTCGCTGCTGCGAAAATATTCGTTCGTTCACAACGCCGGCGAACGATTCGCTGTCGCCACCAGCGCGAAATTCCTTTGCGTCAACCCCTTCATCACGGAACGGCTGCAGAAGACCTATCCGCGTCGAAAGCACAAGATCGATACGCTCTGGACCTGGGTCAACACGGATATATTCCGGCCGCAACCCCTGCCCGCCAGTTCGGCACCGTTCAAGGTGGTGTTTGCCGGAAGGCTCGACGAATTCAAGGATCCGCCGCTGATGTTCCGTGCCATCGACCGCCTGCGCAGACGGCTGCAGGGCGGTATCGAATTTCACTATATCGGGACCAGCGATCCCTATCGCTTTGCCGAATTCTCGGCGATCGAAGACATCACCATTCGTCACGGCTTCAAGGATGCCGCGGGAATGGCCGCAACCCTCGCGGACGCGCATGCGGGCATCCTCACTTCCGAATTTGAGGGTATGCCGCGCGTCGTGCTTGAGACGCTGGCGATCGGGCGCCCAGTCGTCGCCGTGCATTTGCCGCAACTTGAATCGGTGATCCACGATGGCGACAGCGGATTTCTGGTGGCACGGGCCGGCTCGGCCGAAGACATGGCAGAGGCGCTCGCGCAACGGTTCGTCGATGTCCGCGACGCCATCGACGCGGGCGCAATGAACCCGGCGCGAATTGCCGGCGCCATCGCCGACTTCACCCCAGGCAGCCAGCTTGCGCGCGTCTTCCGCTACCACCAGGAAATTCAGAATGCGCGGGGCATGACCGTTGCTTCCCAGGCATACTGAGGGGACGCCGTGAATATTCTCCTGCTCACCAGCGAGTTCGCCCCCGCCACCGGCGGAATCGGCACCTATTCGCGGGAGATCGCCTCCGCCGCTACCGATCTCGGTGCTGACGTCACGGTGATCGCTCCGGATTACGCTCAGGATACCGCAACCGCGGATCGCGCTTTGCCTTTTGAAGTCCGACGTTTTCGCGGCGGCCTGCATTCGATGCGCGATCTTCCGTCCAAGATCCTGCTCGCGCGAAGCCATGTCCGGATAGAACGCTACGATGTAATCCATGCCGCAGACTGGCCGTTTTTCATCCCGGTGGCACTTTCACGGCGCCTGACGCAAGCGCGCCTGCTGATGACCGTCCATGGCACGGAGATCAACGAGACCCAGACGCCGCTCAAACGCCTCGCGATTCGAAGCGCGGGCGTATTCGGGGCGCGGACCGAGATCGTGGCCAACAGCGGGTACACGAGAGAATTGTTCCGCGAGCGGTTTGCCGTCGACGCCCAGCGTATCAATGCCGTGCAGCTCGGCGTGTCGGAATTCTGGTTCGGTCAGCGGAATGGACGGGCCGCAACACGGGCAGCGTACGGACTGGCGCCCGACCGGCTTGTTGTCGTGACGGTTGCCCGGATCACACGGCGCAAGGGGCATCTCGTCACG
The DNA here is from genome assembly GCA_963761895.1 of uncultured Alphaproteobacteria bacterium. Classification (GTDB taxonomy): domain Bacteria; phylum Pseudomonadota; class Alphaproteobacteria; order Rhizobiales; family Xanthobacteraceae; genus Bradyrhizobium. The sequence goes on along the minus strand of CAVXIL010000003.1, from coordinate 468,970 downwards.
CTTGCTGCCCTTTCCACCCTTTCGGGAGAACTGCGCAGGCGCATCACCTGGCTGGTGATCGGTCCGGACGGCGAGCCCGACTATGTGGATGAATTGAGACGACTCGCCGCGACCACGGACTGCGATGTCCGCTTTCTCGGTTCGCTGCCCGACGAGCAAATTCGCGACATCTATGGCGCGGCTGACTTCTTTTGCCTGAGCGGCGTGCCGGATGGCTCCGGCCGGGTCGAAGGGTTCGGGCTTGTCTACCTGGAAGCTGCCGCCGCGGGCCTTCCGAGTGTGGCGACCGCGATCGGCGGCGTTCCCGACGCGGTTCTTGCCGACGAAACGGGGCTGCTCGTGCCGCCATCCGTAGAGGCTGTCGCGCGCGCCATCGCAGAACTCGCCGAGGACACCGATGCACGATCCCTTCTCGCGGCCGGCGCTTCGGCCCATGCCGCAGCCTTGTCATGGGAACGCTGCGCGGCCGAAACCTACGGCCTGTCTCGATCCGTAAAACGAAGCGTCGAGAATATTTCTGACGGGCTCGCAGTGGCGGTTAAGGCGCGCCAATCCGATCCCACGCCGCATCCGGCCTGATGCGTCATGAAGAGATTTGCACTGATTGCCATTTTTCTCGCACTTGCCGCCGGTACGGCGCGGGCCGACAACTGCGGCAAGAGCCGTGAGTACTTGCTTGGCAGCCTTGGCGGCGACCTCGCGCTTCCGCCGCAGGCGTACGAGGATTTGTTCAAGATATGCATGGCGGCCGCCGCCATGGCGAATGTCAGGGATGCCTATATCTTGAAAGATGGCGGCATAGCGGTGATTCCAAAACAGGATAGCGTCGCGGCGACTGCAGCGACGCTCTCTCAATTCTGCGATGCCTATCCCCGCTCTACTTTGCACTTCCTGACGCAAAAGGAACTGCTCGAAGACAAGTCCATCGTGGCCATCGTGAAGATATCATCGACGTCATCGACATCGTGTCAGAAGATCAAGGGCATTTTCTGAGTCATGGCCATACAATCGCGATATTGCAACGCAACGATCCCGTTACGATTACGAAGACGAGAGCTACCGCATGATTGACGTTTCGCGCCGTCGCCTTTTGCAACTGGCTGCTGCCAGCGTCACTGCGACCAACGGGCGCGTTGCTGTCGCGGCGCCCACACCGGGTCTGAGCACGATCGCCGCCAGCAAAGGCCTCCTGTTCGGCTCAGCAGCGGCGGAGGTGATCGATACCGATCCGGCATATCGCGATCTCTACATCACGCAGACGAAAATCATTACGACCGACGTCGCGCTGAAGATCGGACGGATTGCGCCGCAGCCCGGCCCCAAACATTTCGAGAGCGCCGACAGGCTGCTCGCTTTCTGCGATCAGCACGGGATTGCAATGCGTGGACACTGCCTGATCTGGAACGAATGGAACCCGGACTGGGTAAAAAACCTGACCACCGGCGAACGACGGATTTTTTTCGATTCCTATATCGAGGAGGTTGTCGCGCGATATTCGGGGAAACTGCAGTCATGGGACGTCGTCAATGAGCCATTCTGGCCCGGACACCAGGCGCCCGGTGGCTTCCGGCTTGGCCCCTGGTACGATGCCTTCGGCCCCGATTATGTGCGCCGCGCCTTCGAACGCGCAGCAGCGGTCGATCGCAACACTAAATTCGTGCTGAACGAGGCGCAGACCGAACGCGACGACGAACTCGGGCTCGCCGTCCGCCGCGGGCTATTGAAGCTGGTCGCCGATCTCAAGAATGCCGGCGTGAAGATCGATGTCGTCGGCCTGCAGGGACACCTGCAACCACAATATCCACACGACCCGGCTCAATTCGACGAATTCGTGCACGCGCTGGCCGATCTGGGCGTCGACATCTACATCACCGAGTTCGATGTCTGTGACGACGTCTTTCCAGACGACGTCACCGCCCGGGATGCGGCCGTTGCCAGGACAGCCCAACAGTTTCTGGAGACGACGTTGCGGCATCCGGCTGTCAAGGCATTGATCACCTGGGAGCTGGCCGACAATTACTCGTTCTATCGTGGAATATTCCGAGCCAAAAACCCGACGGCGGCGCGGCTTCCCCGCCCTCTGCCATATGACGACCGAATGCAGGCAAAACCGCTGTGGGGCGCCATCGCGCAAGCCTTCGAGAACGCCCGGCGTCCTGATCACTCCACAAACGGGCAGGCGCGCTGACCAATAAAGACAGGAAGACCGGCATGCAGCTTTCAAGAGCCGTCACGGAAACAGCGTTGTTGCTCAAGAAGCATACGCCGCGCTTTTATGCATCGATTCGCAATAATACGCCGCGCAAACTCCGTTCGATCATCAACGAACGAATGACGGTGGACAGCCTTGGCAGCGATAGCCCGAAACAGGTCTTCACGAATATTTTCAGAATGAACTGGTGGAACAACGGCGAGAGCCGCAGCGGTTGGGGGGCGGAACTGAAGCGAACGGTGTCGATCAGGGCCGCGCTCCCCGAATTCGTTCGCCGTCACTCCATTCACTCGCTGCTGGACGCTCCTTGCGGCGACTTTCACTGGATGAGACATGTGCACTGGCCGTCCGGCTTCAGATATGTCGGGGCCGATATCGTTCATGATCTCATCGTCGAGAACCGCGGCAAATATCCGGATACCGAATTCCTCGAGCTCGATGTTCTCCGCGATCCGCTTCCAGACGTCCACGCATGGCTGGCGCGGGACCTCATGATCCATTTTCCTGACGAAGCGGTCCGGATCGCCCTCAATCAGTTTCGGCGATCCCCCATTCGTTATCTGTTGGCGACCACCTATCCCAATGCACGACAAAATGCCGACATCAGGTATGGCCAGGTGCGCCACCTGAACCTGTGCGCTCCGCCCTTCGGCCTGCCGCCGCCGTTTGAACTCTTGCGCGAAGATGACGATCCAGACACGGGACGGGTCATTGGCGTATGGCGGCGCTCCGATATCGAATGAGGCCGCGCCCATTTTCGCTTGCGATGCGCCGGCCGTGGACGGAGATCATGCATAAAAACATCCTCGTCCTCGTCATGCTGGGCATAAGCGGCGCTTGCTCTGCCCAGGAGTTAAGGTCATCGGACGCCAGGCCATCGATGCCCTATACCGGTACCGCGACCATGGAGGACGACGGCACCCTCTCGCTGCATCTACGCCTCACCAGCGATGGCAAGCCCGTCGACGATATCATCACATACAAGGTCAGCGACCATGCCTATGACGATATTCTGCGCCACCTCGGCGGCCTTCGTCCCGGCGATGCAAAGCCTTTCAGGCCGTGGAAGGAATGAAATGTCAGTAACCGCCCCGACCATCAAGAGACATGCGTTCGCGCGTTGCGGTTTCGCAGAGCAATCGGATCGTACGAATGCCAGCCAAGCGCCTCCAGATGCCGCCACTTTGCTGAACTCAAGGCAGATGAAGGGTGAGAGCACTTTCACTGCAGCGCATTCGTTTTCGCAACCACACTTACGGCCAAGCATAGCCCCGATGGAGTGTTGCCATGCTATTCGCTAACTCTGGACGCCTGCAGTATTCGATTTCCGACATTCCCAACTTCCTCAGGGCTCGCACGCTTGCTGCGAAAGCCGACGCCTCGATCGATCAAGCGAGGTTTCAGGAGGTAATCGGCAGGCATGCTTCGGAGGGATATGACAGTTACAAATATTTTGACAAGCAGCTGTGGCTGCGGTCGAAAATGATGCGCGCGATCGAATTGGGGCTCGACAAATCGGCGTACGCCTCGGTCCTGGATTTGGGCTGTGGCGCCGGCTACTTCCTGTATTGCTGCAAATACCTTGGCCACGACGTCCACGGCATCGACCTTCCGGACTATCCATTCTATCGCGACATGATCTCGCTTTTCGGTCTGTCCAGGACCGGCTTTCGGATTGAAGCATATAAAAACCTGCCGGCTATCAACCGGCGATTTGACGTCATCACCGCCCACCAGATTTGCTTTAACGGACACAAGACGGAGAACTTGTGGGGAGTTGGCGAGTGGGATTTCTTCCTCGGCGACCTCGAAGAGAATTACCTCAATCCCGGCGGTATCATTGCGCTTGAATTCAACGAGGAGCCTTCAATTGGCTTCTATACGAGGGAATTGCGGACGTATTTCGAATCACGGTCGGCCCGTATTTTCCGAGGCAGGGTGATTATGTCGCGCGACAATCTACGTTCGCAATTGTCGCCAGCGACCAGCCGCGTTGTTGCGACGGCGACTGCTCGATAGCAGCCGACGGGTCGAACCGCGCCATTGGGGTTGGGCTCTGCCTAAGGCTGACCGTTAAAGCTTGTGCGGCGTCGAGCTGTGAAAGTCGCGTGGTAGCGTGCCGTGCCCCGCGCTCCAAAGCCCCGCTGATGATGCAAAGGAAATCCGGGAGTTGTAATCCGCAAAACGGCCGACTGGCCGTCATTTTCGACTGCCGCGCCGGCTTGCAGCCCCAGGGTTCGTTAAGTTGCTGTTGCAAACCGTCGCGGATTTTTTGAAATGCAGCTCTCATGGAATGCTCGAACAGCGCGGCGACATTTTAACCGTAACGGATTTTCAGGCCGGTTTCGACGGCTGGAGCCCCACGCTCGATTGCATTGTTGTCCACCTTGAGGCCCCCAAGGGCCCGCTCTTCATGGGAATCGTTGGGGGTGTCGTGGTCTTGGCCTGACAAGAACATGGCGCGGCGGCGCACGACGCTTGTCCACACGTCGGCTTCGAACATTGACAACATCGGCGCTTTTCTATGTTATGTAACTAGATAGTTAAGGGGCCTTCATGATCACCGGAACGACAAGGCTTTACGCCATCATTGGCGATCCCATCACCCACGTCCGGACGCCGATGGCGTTCAACGATTATTTTTTGGCACGAAATATCGACGCGGTATGCCTGCCGGTTCATATCGGTCGCGACGACCTCCCGAAAGGCTGGGCCGGCCTGAAATCGATCGCCAACCTTGACGGCTTCATCGTCACCGCGCCGCACAAGGCGGAGTCGGCCCGGCTTTGCGACAACCTCGAGGGCGTGCACACCAAGGTCGTCAACACGGTACGCCGCGAGCCGGACGGCAGCTTCAGCGGTACCCTGCTGGACGGCCGCGGTTTCGTGAGTGGATTGATCAAGCAAGGCCATCAGGTCAGAGGCCGGCGATTTTATATGGCCGGGGCCGGTGGGGCCGGCACCGCTCTCGCTTATGCGCTGGCGGACGCCGGCGCCGCTGCGCTGACGATCCATAACCGCACGAGGTCCAAGGCTGAGAAGCTGGTCACCGACGTCGGCGCGGCATTTCCCGGCATCGACATCCGGGTCGGCACCGCCGACGCCGGCGGCCACTCGGTCGTCGTGAATGCAACGTCGCTGGGGCTGAAGTCCGACGATGGCCATTCATTCAATCTCGCCAGCGCCGATCCTTCCGCACTGGTCGCCGAGGTCGTGATGAAGCCCGACATGACGCCGTTGCTGATCGACGCCGAGAAGCGTGGTCACGCCATCCACTTCGGTATCCACATGCTCAACAGCCAGCTCGATCTGATGATGCAATTCCTTGGGCTCGACGGCTCGGATGCCCGATAAACAAACGTTCCCGCAGCACGGAATCCAGCCGCTACTCGCGGACCTGGCCGATGAATTGGCTCGCGCTCGCGCCGAGGCCCGCGTGCTCGAAGCCGGCCCATGGCGCGCGAAGATCACCAGCGTTGACGAGGCTTACCGGATTCAGTCGCAACTCGCGGCGCGCGCCGGCTACGCCGTCCGGGGCTGGAAGGTCACCGCGCTGAGCATCGAGCAACAGCGGGGCTATCTGACCGGCCGCCCCGTTGCAGGCGCCCTGCTTTCACCTTTCGTGCATACGGCGCCGTCGGTGCTGTCGGGCGCGCAATTTGTCGTCCCCCTGCTCGAATGCGAAGTGGCGTTTCTGTTGGGCGCCGACCTGCCGCCGCGCGACCAGGACTATACGCGCAGCGAGATCGAGGCGGCGGTCGAGGCCGTTGTTCCGGCGATGGAGATCGCCGACAGCCGCTGGCCTGCGAATGCCCCGGACCTGTTGAAGCTTGCGGACTCCATGGGCAATGGCGCCTTCATCGCCGGCGCGCCTGTCCGCGACTGGCGCAGGCTCGACCTCGACAATCTGGCTGTCAACCTGACGCATGACGGTAGCGTCGCCGAGCGCGGCAGCAGTGCGCGCATTCTCGGCAATCCGCTGCTGGCGATGATCGCATTGGCAAACGCACAGCCGTTGCCGGCAGGTGGCCTGAAGCGCGGTCAGATCGTCACTACCGGCACCTGTACCACGCCGATCCCGCCAAAGCCCGGCACTTATGTCGGGGAGTTCGGCGCCCTGGGAACGCTGCGCCTGGACTTTGTTCTTTAGTCGAACACTCGTGCGGATAAAAAGGCCCGCCTGGACTAGAGCCAGATGGCGTTAAGTTAAATCGGCGTGCCCTTCACCTCTCCCCAGCGGGGAGAGGTCGATTTGCGCAGCAAATCGGGTGAGGGGGGCATTGCTCCACCGATAGACCGCAACCCCTCACCCGGCGCTACGCGCCGACCTCTCCCTATGGGAGAGGTAAAGTTTTCTGCAGCGTCGCAGATCGATCTAACCTCATCTCATCACGTTTTAAAACTTCGCGTCGCGTTTTTCCTGGAACGCCTTGATACCTTCCAGCCGGCCTTTGTCTGACATGCAGATGACGTGGAGTTCGTTCTCGTAACGCAGACCCGCTTCCAGCGGCGTCGACATTGCGGCGCGAACCGCGGCCTTGATCGCCTGCGTCGCGGTCGGGCTGAACGAGGCAATCTTTCTTGCCATCTCCATCACCCGCGCCGTCACCTCGGCGTCATCGACCACTTCCTCGACCAGACCGAGGCGCAGCGCCGTTTCGGCATCGACGGGATCGCCGGTGAGCAGCATCCGCATCGTCTGCCCGACGCCAACGAGGCGCGGCAACATCTGCGACGCGCCGCCGCCGCCAAGCCAGCCGCGCGTGACTTCCGGGCCGCCGATCCTTGCGCTGCGCCCGCATATGCGGATATCGGCCGCGATTGCGATTTCCATACCGCCGCCCAGAACCCAGCCCTTCAACGCCGCGATAACAGGCTTTTTGATATCGCGCACCAGGGCCGCGTATTCGATGCGGTCACGGAACGCCATGACATCCGACAGGTTGACCAGGGTATTCAGATCGCTGCCGGCCGAGAAAGCGCGCTCGCCGGCGCCGGCAATCGTCACGACGCGGATATCGCGGTTTGCGTCGACAGCGCGGCAGACCACCTGCAATTCCTGCGTCATTTCCGGCGTGATGGCATTCATCTTGTCGGCACGGTCGAGCAGGATCTGGCCGATGCCTTCTTCGATGTTAAGCGTGACGCGTCCGGTCATGACGGCACCTTTGCAGAGACGTTCCCCGCCCGTACGTCGCTGGAACGGCGCTCCACTTCCTGAAGGATGCCGGCGACGTCGAGACCGGTCCCGAACCGGTCGATCATGTCGCCGAACATGCCGACCAAACAATCCAGCAGCGTGAAATGCATGCCCGAGGCAGCCGCGAGCGCCTTTGCGGTGCGGAGATCCTTGAGCTGGTATTCCGCCGGTCCGCCCGGCACGAAATTTCGTTCGACCATGCGTTCACCGTGAATATTGAGTATCCTGGAATCGGCAAAGCCGCCCATCAGGGCCTTGCGCACCGCAGCCGGATCCGCGCCGCCCCTGGCGGCGAAATGCAGGGCTTCGGCGACCGCAACCATGGTGGCGCCGACAATGATCTGATTGGCGAGCTTGGTCATCTGCCCGGTGCCAACCGGACCGATGTGGGTGACGCGCCCCATTGCGGCGAAGACGTCGGTAATGCCGTCGACCACCCGGACGTCGCCACCGGCCATGATCGCGAGCGTGCCGTCGCGCGCGCCTGGCTCGCCACCCGATACGGGCGCGTCGATATAGTCGATTCCGCGCGCCGCCAGCCTCGGCGCCTGAGACTGGCAGGTCTCGACGGGGATCGAGCTCATGACCACCAGCACCGATCCGGCCGCCATCGTCTCCGCCGGCCTTTTCCCGGCGTGGTCTGGCGAAAACAGGAGCTCCTCCACCACAGGACCATTGCTCAGCATGACTATAACTACATCGGCATCGGCACAGGCCGACGACGGACTGTCGGCAATCTTCACGCCGAATTGCGTGAGCTGGCCGGCCTTGTCCGCGCTTCGATTCCAGACCGTGACGGGAAAACCGGCCTGCGCCAGCCGCCGCGCCATGTGGGATCCCATGATGCCGGTGCCCAGCAACGCGATGCGGCGGTCGGAAGCAGTCGGCATCGGTTATCCCACCTGAGCTTTTTTCAGCTGCGCGAGCTTCTTGAATTCCGGCGACTTCTTGTAATGCTGGTCAAGCGGATAGCAGCCGGAGACGATGCCATTGCGCGGCGCCGTAGTACAGTCGCTGAAGGTACGGCAGTTGCGCTTCTTGTTCACCGGTTTGCCTTGCAGGATGTCGAGGGGCAGTTCAGGATAAGCTAACACCATGCGACCGAGACCGACGAGATCGACCCAACCCATGCGGACGACGGCTTGCGCCACGTTCGGAAAGAACTCCTGCAAATAGGTATAACCGGAACCCATGAGGCAGAAATCCGGAAAGGCAGCCTTGAGTTCACGCACGACCGAAAGCTGCCGCATCACACCGATGAACGGATCTTCGGGCGGATGATAGCCGTCGGACGGCGGATACAATGCCGGCCGGATCAAATGCGGATTGTAATACGGGCTCGCGGCCGTCACATTGACAAACCGCACGCCCATTTTGCGCATGATTTCGAACAGCGCCTTGGTTTCGGTGAGATCGTATTCGAGCGGATTGTCCGCATTGCCGCCGAAAGCGTAGGGATAAGGTACGCTGTGATTTTCCGGCACGCCGGGACCCAGCGCTCCGGGCACGGAAAGCGCCGGGTCGGGCTTGAACGGCACGGAATCGAAAGCGGAAAGCCGAACGCCGATCTTCAGTCGCGGTGCTTCGGCGCGAATTCCCTCGATAATCTCGCGCATGAATCGCGTGCGGTTTTCCAGGCTCCCCCCGTAGGGGCCGGGCCGCTCGACGGCGCTGAGGAATTCGTGTCCGAGATAGCCGTGACAGTGTTTGACGTCGACGAAATCGTAACCGCAAGCCTCGGCACGCTTCGCCGCAACGATATAGTCATCGATCAACCGCTTGATCTCGTCGTCGCTGATCACCGGCCGTTCGGGCGGATAACCGAATTTGCGGTCGAGCAGCGGGTGATTATAGGCGATGATGGATTCGAATTTGGTGTTGTCGTTCGGCTTGCAGAAGCGGCCCGAATGCGTGAGCTGCAGCCCTATCACGAGGTCGTCGTCATTGCCGGTCGCTTCCTTGTGCGCGGCGATGACGATGTCGCGCAAGGCCGCGATTTCGCTCTGGCTTTCCGCGGTCATGGTGAGCTGCTTCGGATTGGCGCGACCGTCGAAACGCACCGCACAGGCTTCTCCACCCCAGATCAGCTTGGCGCCGCTGAGCCCGAAACGGCGCCAACGCCTCTTGGTATTCTCCGATGGCTTGCCGTCGCGCTCGCAATCCCAGCCCTCCATCGGATGGATCGCCAGACGATGTCCGATTTTCATGCCGTCGACTTCAATCGGCGCCGCCAGAGGCGATTTCGGCCCGTGAGCGACGATGTCGTCGCACGGCATATCGATCCCGAGGGATTGCAGGTAATTGCGAAAGCCCGTGACGCCATCGAGCGAGCCGGCCTTGGGATAGTCGCCAAACTTCATGTTCTCTGCCTTCTTACAAGAGATAGCCCTACACGATGGTGCTCAGAGCGCCTTCACATAAGCCATGATGACATCGACAGCATGTGCGCGCCGAAGTCTGCGTTCGGCCGGGCTGCCCAGCGACCGCGCGAACGCCACCGACAGCGTCGCCGAATTGGAAAAGTAGAAGTAGCTCAAGGCGGACATCGAGATATACAGATGCAGCGGGTCGATCCCGGGCTTGATCTCGCCTTTGGCCACGCCGGCATCGAGCACGGTGCGGATCACGTCGACCAACGACAAATTCATGTCGCGCAGCCGCCGCGAGCGCTTGAGATAGGCGGCCCCAAGCATGTTCTCGCCGGCCAGCAGCGCGATGATCTGCTGATTTTGCTCGCAGTAATCGAACTTGAATTCGACCAGTGTTTTGATGGCTACAAGCGGCGCGAGGTTGGTGAGGTTGAGCTCCCGTTCCGCCTTGCGCATGGCGCCGTAGGCCCGTTCCAGCACAGCGAGATACAGCTCTTCTTTGGAGCCGAAATAGTAGTACAGCATGCGCTTGTTGGCCGCGGCCTGGTCGGCGATGACGTCGACGCGCGCGCCGGCAAACCCTTTGGTGGAAAATTCGATTTCCGCGGCGGCAAGCAACGCCTGCCGGGTTCGTTCAGCATCCCGCAGCGGCTCAAGGGCCGCTTTTGCCCTCGCCGATGGCGCCGGCCGCTTGGTTTTCGTGGTCACCGCAACAGCCATCACGACACCGCCTTTGTCAAAAACCGGTTCAGGCGCTGCGAACGAATCGGGCGCTCCTTGGCGGCAATGATAGCGGCGAGTCCCATGGCTTCGGGCCGAAAAATGCGGGAATCCATCTCTTTCAACGCCGGCGAAACGTCCGGCCGAAACTGCATCTGCGCAAGGATATCGCGTTCGAGATCGATCCCCGGCGCGATCTCGATCAATTCCAGGCGACCGGCTTCGTTGCGCCGAAACACCGCCCGCTCGGTAATGTAGAACGCCCGCTGACCGTTCTGCGCCGCCAGCGCGCCGGAATAGGTCACCTGCTGCACCTTGCCGACGAATTTCTTTTCCGCGCCTTCGCGGCCGATCCGGGTCCGCCCGTCCGTCCAGGTGATATCGAGGCCCCCGGCGGTGAAAGTGCCGCTGAAGATCATGGTCTTGGCGTTCTGGCTGATATTGACGAAGCCACCGGGCCCGACGATCTTGTCGCCGAAGCGGCTGACGTTGACGTTGCAGGCTTCGTCGACTTCGGCGAACGAAAGAAATGCCAGATCGAGCCCGCCGCCGTCGTAGAAATCGAACTGATAGGGCTGGTCGACCATCGCCTGATAGTTGCGGCCCGCACCCGGTTCGTTGCCGGTCGCCGGCACGCCACCGATAAGGCCTTGCTCGTTGGTGAGCACGACGTCATCGATTGCATTTTCTTCGGCGGCCAGCGATGCAATTCCGGTCGAGATCCCGGAACCTAGATTGCAGATCGCGCCACTATAGAGCTCAAGGGCGGCACGGCGCGCCACGACCTTGCGAACCGAAAACGGCAGCGCAGCGATATTGCCGAGCGGCACCTTGATCTCGCCGGCATAGGCTGGATCGTGCGCGGTGAAGAAGGTTTGGGTCTGCCCGGGGTCGACCACGATCAGGTCGACCAGCATGCCGGGGATTTTCACCTGCTTCGGCGGCAGCGTGCCGCGCAACGCCATACGCTTGACCTGGGCAATAACGATGCCGCCGGCACGGCGGGCAGCCTGTGCCATCGAGATCATCTCGCCGAAGACCGCCTCGTGCTCCATCGTGATGTTACCGTCCTCGTCGGCGCTGGTACCGCGCACCAGCGCGACGTCGACATGGAAGGACTTGAAAAACAGATATTCCTTGCCGCCGACGGTTGTCAGTTCGACAAGATCTTCGGTCGCCTTTTCGCTCTGTCTGCCGCCGCCAAGGCGCGGATCGACGAAAGTGTGCAGACCGACATGCGTGGTAAGACCGGGGCGGCCTGCCGCCATTTCGCGTGTCAGTTGCGACAGGCAACCCTGGGGCAGCGTATAGGCCTCGATCGCGTTGGCGGCGGCCATACGCTCGACTGGAGGCGAGTCCACCAGCGTGCCGCAGACCACGCGCTTCAACAAACCGGGATGGGCCAGATGGCCGATACCGCGGTTGGCGCGATCGCCGAGACCCACAGGATGCACCGTGGTCAGATTGCGCGGCTCGCCTTCGGCGAGAAAGCGTTTGGCGATCGCCGCGATCAGCGTATCAGGCACGGAATGGCCGGCGCCAGAGCCGCCGATCAGCAGCGTATCGCCGGTGGCAACAAGTTCCGCAGCTTCATCGGCCGTTACGACACGCGGCGCCATGTTCGTTACGCCGCCACGCCGTGAACGCGCAGCGCATCGCCAGGGGGACATGCTGCCGGATCCAGCCGACCTGCCTTGTTGGACGAATTCAAGATCCGCATCTTCAGCAACCGATAGCTAATAAGTATCTAGTTAGTTATATGAGAAACAGCCGGGCCGAGTCAACGCGATAGCTCACTGAGCCCTGTCATGAGCGCCATCGGGCTTGAGGCTCGCTGCCATCCTCATTACGCGGCACATCAATCCATCGCCAGCACGCCTTTCGACTTGAAAATGTCGCGAATGCGCGTGGAGTATTCGTGAAACCGGGCGGGAAGCTGGTCCAGTCGCCGCGGACGCGGCAAGTCGATGTCGATGATCTCGACGATGCGTCCCGGCCGAGGCCCCATCACCACGACCCGGTCGGCGAGCAGCACCGCTTCCGGTATGCTGTGAGTGATATGCAAGGCGGTCTTGCGGGTTTCCATCCACAGCCGCTGAATATCCATCGATATCTGTTCGCGCGTCAGCGCGTCGAGCGCGCCGAACGGCTCGTCCATCATCAACATGCTCGGGCCGTGGACGAGCGCGCGGCAGATCGACACACGCTGGCGCATTCCACCGGACAATTCGTAGGGCTTCTTGGTCTCGAATCCTTCGAGCCCGGTTGCCTTCAATAGATCCCGCGCGATCGGCTCATATTTGGCGCGTTCCAGCTTGCGAATGTCGATCTGAAGCATCACGTTCGACAGCACATCGCGCCAGTCGAGCATGATGGCTTCCTGAAATACGATGCCGACGTCGGTCTGCGGTCGATCGACGGGTTTGCCGGCAACCGTGATGGTTCCCGAGGTATACGGCTGCAATCCCGCGACCATCTTGAGGATGGTGGTTTTGCCGCAACCGCTCGGTCCTACGATAGCAACGAACTCGGATTGCTTGATATCGAGATTGATGTCGCCGCAGGCTTCGACCTCTCCGGTCTTTGTCTGGAATTTTTTGCCGACATTCGTCAGCCGGATGTAGGGTTGGCTCATTGCCTGCGAATTCCACTGTCACGCGACACGAAAAGTCTCTCCGCGGCTTGCCGCGGAGAGACGGGATATCGGGGTTACTTTTTAGCAGTCGTGTACGGCGGCTGCGCCAGGTATTCGTTGGTATAATACTTATTCAGATCTGCCTGCGCAGTCAGGCCGGCGTATTTCTCCAACAAATCCTGGCTTTCCTGCCAGTCTTCCTTGGCCGACCAGAACAACGGCTTGCCCTCGGTGTGCTTGGTGTTGGTGATCGTAAGCGTGCCGTTGATTTCCAACAGCGCGATCTCGGTGTTGAAGGCCCGCGCATGCTTGATAAAGATCTCGGCCGCTTCATCGGGATGTTGCCGTGTATATTCCCATCCGCGTTGCGACGCAGCCAGAAAGCGCCTGAGTTGATCCTGATTCTTGGGATCCTTGACCCAGTCATTGTTGACGATGATCGCACTGCTCAAGGTCGAGATACCGGCCATGTCATAGAGCCTGGTCCAGCCCATTTTCACGCCGCTCTTGAGCTGCATGCGCGGACCCTGATCCATGAAATAGCCGAGCAAGGCATCGGCCTGGCCGCCGAGAACGGCCTGCTCTTTCGCCGCCGGATTGGCGACGGTGACCAGCTTCACGTCGCTGACCTTCATGTCGAGTTTGCCCATGAAAGCGGTGAAGATCGCGAGACTGGCGTCGCCGGCGGTGATCGCAATCCGACTGTCCTTGATTTCCGCGACTTTGTTCGGCCGCGGGTTGTCGGCGCGGTAGATGAACGCCATCGGGCTCTGCTGCAGGGTCACGCCGACGGCTCTGATCGGCATGCCGGCATTGACGCCGCGCATCATGGTCGCCGCATCGACATAGGACACCGGGTTGGTGGCGTTGGCGGTCAGCTGCGCAACCGTCGTCGAGCCGCTGCCTTCGAGGATCTCGACGTCGAGGCCGGCGTCCTTGTAGAACCCCTTGTCCAGCGCCACGAAGAACGGCGCGTGCTCGCCATAAAGCGTCCAGTTCAGGCGAAACGGAAACTTGTCGAGCGTCTGAGCGCCGGCCGGCGCGGCCAGCGTTATGGTGGCTGCCGCCAACAGCGATAGCAAAATCTCCCTGCGCTTCATGATATGATTTCTTCCCTGCGATTTGTCTTCGCCTTCGCGGCGAAGCTCTATTTGACGTTCAATCAGAACCCGCTTCAGGCTACATGGTGCCCGACTCCACCCGATGGGTGACATGCCACGGGATCAAGAAGCTCTCCAGCAATTCAACGAGGTAATAGAAAACCAGACCGATAATGGTCAGTGCCACGATGGTAGCGAACATCAGCGCGGCTTCCATGTTCGAATTGGTCACGAGCAGCAGATAGCCGAGGCCTTTGTCGGCGCCGACGAATTCGCCGACCACCGTGCCGGCGATCGCCAATGTCGCCGCCACTTTCAGGCCGCTGAACAGATACGGGAGGCTGGTCGGCAGCCTGAACCGCGCGAACACCTGCATCCGCGTAGCGCCCATCGAGCGCGCGAGATCCGTCATTTCCGACGACATCGAGCGCAAGCCGACGGCGGCGTCGATTACGATTGGAAAGAAGGAAATCAGGAACGCGACCAGGATTTTCGGCGTCGGTCCGACCCCGAACCAGACCAGGAACAATGGCGCGATCGCCACCTTGGGAATGATCTGGAAGAACAGCATTGTCGGCATCACGAGTTGATTGAAGCGCCGCGATGACGTGATCGCGATCGCCAGCGGAATTGCAATGCCGACCGCCAAGGCATAGCCCGCTAGCATTTCGTAGACGGTGATCCAGCCGTTACTGAGCAGCAGAGGAAACTGATTGATGAAGGCATGGCCGATGGCCGAGGGTGAAGGCAGCAGATAAGCCGGCACGCCCCAGGCGACCACGAAAATCTGCCACACCAGCAGGAAGCACACGATGCCGGCCAGCGGCGTCAGTTTCCTGAGAATGCCGGTTGCGGCCGCGCTCGCCGCCCCGGTATCGGGTTTTGCAGAATCACTCACCAGAGCCATCGTTCCCTTCCCAAGCCGACATCGTTCGATCGTGCGGCCTTGTTCAACGTATCAGAGGCTTCAAACCGGTAAAGCCGCCCGGGCTTCCGCCACGTTCGTCATCGACTTTAGTACTGTATCCGGCAGATCTATTCCCAACCCCGGCCCTGCCGGAACATGCAGGCTGTCGCCGCGCGGGCGGAATAGCGGGTCCATCGTACCCCGGTCTGCGAGATATTGCGGGCCGTTGACCGCGGCGGGAAGTTCGAGGCCGGCCCAAGCGAAGAAATGCGCGGTCGCCGCCATCGATAGTTCGGGATCGGTGAGCCCTGAAGCAAACAGCAGCAGTCCGCTTTCCCGGAGAAGCTGCGCGATCCGCGTTGCATTCCACAATCCCCCGCAGCGGGCTACCTTCATGGCGATGCCGTCGAACATTCCCAGCGCAATAAACTCGGCCACTTCGACGGGCGAGATGATGCCTTCATCCATCAGGATGGGCAGCGCACCCTGGCGCTTGAGTTTTTGATAGGCGCGGATCCGATTCGGAGGCAGGGGCAATTCAAGCCCTTTAAGCCCGAGATCGGCGAGCTTCGGAGCCATCGTCAACGCGGTGTCGAGATCGTAATTGGTATTGGCGTCGCACCAATGAAAGCCGTTAGGCGCGAATGTCACGACCGTGCGCACGAGTTCAAGATCGTAAGCCGGCGACTGCGGAGCGCCGACCTTGATGTTGAAGCTGTCGTAGCCAAGCGCGCTACCCTGTTCCAATTGCTTTTCGGCGCCGGCAAGCGTCGGCGACTGGATCGTCCAGCTGAGCTTGATTTGCCTCTTGCGCGCACCGCCCAGAAGGTCGCTAACCGATTTGCCGGTCTGTTTGCCCCAGAGGTCGTAACAGGCGAGATCGATACCTGCCTTGCACAACGGCTGACCGACCGAAAATGACGGCCGGATCGCACGCTCCATGCGCGCATGAACGTCGGCAAGGTCGCTCGGATCGGCGCCAAGAATGGCGGGAGCAAGATAATGCCGCAGCGTCGATTCGACGCTTTCGACCGTCTCATAGGTCCAGGTTTCGATCGGCACAGATTGGCCCCAGCCTTGCACGCCGTCCTCGTCGGTCAGCCTGACCAGTATCGACGGCCGCGAACCCGACTTGAAGAACTTGAATTCTCCAAGCAGCGGATAGTCGAACCGTTTGATGTCGACCCCGGTAATCCGCGCCATCTCGGTCGCAATCCTCTCAGGTTTCCTCGGCCCTCCCCTGTTTGCGGCCTTTTCTGGTGGCGCAACAGGGTTGGCATCGAGTTTAACTATCTGGTTAGATCGGCGCGAGCAAAATTATCGGGCGACCGGAATTCCTCCGAAAAGGATGGGGGGCCGGACAGCGTCGGGTGCGCGGAATTCGCATGACTGACGCATATCCGTACTATTTTGGGCACGGGGCCCCGGACCCAATCCGCCAACGCGGTCGCCTTCACCGTGCGCGAACCCTGGCCTAGTTGCGGCCCTCGTAGAGATCGCGGCCGAGCACCAGCGCGCGGATTTTGCCGTCGGCAATGCCACGTTTGAGCATCCAGAACCCGCAGTCGGGATGGATATATTTCACCCGGCCGACGCCCAGAATCTTGTCGGCGTGCTCGATCGCACGGGCAATGGATTCAGCCAATTCGACGACCGTCTGCTTGATGTCGACGACGCCCAGGCCGAAGCCGATCTCAGGCCGCAGTTCCTTGAACACCGCGAGTTCGTCGGGCGGGCGATGCGCGTTCTCCATGACGATGTGGTTCACATGCAATTTGTTCAAATAGTCGATGAGCTTGCTCCAGCCGCCCGTCTGAATGGTCTGGCCGCCGTAATTGCCGAAGCACAGATGCACCGCAGGTACAGTCGGGATGGCCTCGAGCACCCGGTTCATGGCGTCCGCCGCCCACTCCCATTCCTCCGGACTCCCCGGCAGGTTGGCTTCGTCGACCTGGATCACATCTGCGTCGATATGCTTGACTTGTTCTGCCAGCACATCGGCGATCGCCATGGTCAATGCCGCCTTGTCCTTGTAGTGGTTGTCCAGCAGCATCTTGGCGAGCATGTGCGGACCGGTGAGCGTGAACTTCAACGGCCGCGTCGCCAGCTTTCGCGCGCGCGTGCATGCGGCCGGCAGATCGAGCGAGCCCGGACCGATGGCGCCATCAACCACGCCGGGCGGACGGCTGCGGAATTTATGATCCGACGATTGCTTGAACGCCAGCCATTCGGCCAACCCGATCTCGTTGCGCACGCCCGACATCGGTCGCACGAAATATTCGATCATGCCGTTGGTCTCGGGATGATTGACGTCGAACCGGTAAAGTTCGCCGTCGCACACCAGATCGATCCCGGCCTGCTCCTGTGTGTCGATCACGACGCGCGTCGCGTCGATCACCGCTTGCTCGGATGGCAGCGCCACCAGCCAGTCCGGCACCGGATAGGAGCCGACCGTGGTGGTAAGGATGCGAGCGTTTTTACTGGTATCTGAAGCTGACATTGATTGATTTCCCTGGGCTGTTTTTTCTTGTTCGGCCTGAGCGCGTCAGGCGGTCAGACGTTTTGATCGTGCAGCCTTTGACGCGATTCGCGTTCCCTTCACCAGCGCGTCGAACTTGGCCCACACGATGGTCTCGTGTATTTCGTCGTTGCCGGCAAAACTGGCAAAGCCGCAATCGGTGCCGGCGATCACGCGCTCGACGCCGAAAGCATCGATCCAGCGCCCAAGCCGTTGCGCGACCGACTCCGGATGCTCCACCATGACGTTCGATTGCGTGATCATGCCTGGGATCATGATCACGTCGTCGGGCAGGTTCGCATCGCGCCACGAGGTCCACTCGTGTTCGTGCCGCGGGTTGGCCGCCTCGAATGAAAATGCCCCGACATTCAGTCGCCCGAGAATATCGACGATATGCTTGATTTCGATGTCGTGGACACGTGGCCCGAAATTGATGCCGTAGCAGGTGTGGAAGCGGACCCTGTCCTTCGGAATGCCTCGCAGGGCGTGGTTGATCGCATGCACCCGCAGTTCGATCCACCGGCGGCACTCTTCCAGGCTCTTGTCCGGATGGCACACATAATAGGTGAC
This sequence comes from uncultured Alphaproteobacteria bacterium, assembly GCA_963761895.1. Classification (GTDB taxonomy): domain Bacteria; phylum Pseudomonadota; class Alphaproteobacteria; order Rhizobiales; family Xanthobacteraceae; genus Bradyrhizobium. Next base: position 450,739 of record CAVXIL010000003.1, on the reverse strand, counting down.
CAGATGGGGATCATCGACCTGGAGGACAAACCCTGCATCGACGATGGCGCGATATTCCTCCCCGATCGCCTCAGCGAGGGCGAACAGGTAGTCCTCCTCGGACTTGTAGAAGGCGTTGCGGTTCCAGTCTTCGATACTCGACACCGATGTCGAAGGCACAAACGCATCGGCGACATCGACATCTTCCAACGCGGCTTTCAGATTGTCGAGATCCGTCCTGAGGGCTTGTCCGCCGCGATATTTGACCTGGCCGGTGCAGAGATAATGGATGTGCCTGGTGTGCACGTTGGCCAGTTGCGGGGCGTAGAATTCGGGAAACTCCCGGACCTCGCGGGAACCGGCCCATGGGCTTTGATTCCGGTGGGTGCTGTCGGGCTCAAACCCGGCAAGGCGCTCGTTGATATAGGTAATGAAGCTCGGCTTGCTCATCTCGCCGTCATCAACGATGTCTATGCCAAGTTCGACCTGCTTGCGGACGATATCCGTTACCGCCTTGCGCACGCGGGCGTTAAACGCCGCATCGTCGATCTTTTGACCCTCGCGACGCGCGACGCTGATGGCGTGGAGTTCCGCCGGACGAGGCAAGCTGCCGACATGGGTCGTGAGAATTCGATCGGCGCTATGCTTCATGGCGTTTCCGTTTTTTATTGGCGCCACGAACTCTATGCCTGTTAACTATCCGGTTACAAGGGGGCCGCCTCTGCCGATTGGCCGACTTTGAATGCTGGCTGAGGGCTTGCGTATGGTGCCGCGGATGCCTTCATCCCGAACGTGCGCTCTGCGCGCCAAATGCGGTCATTCCGCAGACTGCGTCCTTGCCGCAGCAGACATGTGATGCGGGCGGGTTCAACCCAGGACACCCGAAGCAGGAGGCCCTGCGGGTTCGCCAGAAGCGGATGACAGCCAACGCCACTGTAGGGCACGCTATCCCTGAGTCTCAGGGCGGCCGCCCCCAGCGCCGCGATCAGCTGCGGGGCCCTGCCATGGACCCGACCCATCCGCTCTGACCTGGCGCGAGGACCACCACGGTCGCGCCCGGCTTCACCCGATCAAAGAGATCGATGACATCCTCGTTGGTCATGCGGATACAGCCGGATGATACAGCGTGGCCGATATATTCCGGCTGGTTGGTGCCGTGGATGCGGTACAGGGTGTCCTTGTTGTGCTCGTAGAGATAGAGCGCCCGCGCGCCCAGCGGATTGGCCGGACCTCCGGGCACGCGTGCCGGGTAGGGGCCGAGTCGCGCCTGAATCTCCGGCGTCGGGATCCAGTCAGGCCACTCAGCCCTCCGGCCAACCGTAGCGACACCGGACCAGGCCTGCGCCTCCTCGCCCACCGCCACACCGTAGCGGATCGCCTTGCGTCCTGGCAGGACGTAATAGAGGTAACGCTCGTCGGTATCGACCAGGATCGTGCCCGGCGCCTCCCTGCGCGAATAGTCGACGATGTGCCGGCGATAGGTCTCTGAAATGCTCGCCTGCGCATAAGGCGGATGGGCCAGCAACTCCCGGTCCCTTTGGGTAAAACTGGCACCCGACGAGGGATCGAGTGTCGATTGCATGCAACCGCCGAGTACGAACCCGAGCAGCCCCACGAGTAACAACGCGCTTCCGGACCTCGGCACCGCCTGTCCCCCCACAGTGTCACTTTTAACCATTTGTCCCAGAATAGTGCAGAAAAAAAGGCCGATGAGAGGCGCGATCATGTCAGCTTGCCGCTCAAAGTAGCTTAGCGCGGATAAACAGCGCGCGTAACGCATTTGTCGCCTGCACAGTTAGCATTGCATCCCCGGCCGCGCTCTGAAGACAGCTTACGGCATCCGCGTGCAGCGATCTGAACTCCATCCACTCAACTGAACTGAGATTTGTTATAAACCGATAAGCTTGGCCAACGGTGCCAATTGAAACGGTCTCGCCGTTCAAGCTGATTTTGAACGTCGTCCGCAGCGGCGTGTCGGAATTTGATACTTCGCTCATGACTTGGTTGTGGGACAAGGAGGAACCCATAAATTCAGAGTTGTCGGTGGACGTCCGCTTTGGTGCGTATTCGCTACTGCGTTGGCGTGTGGCGAATTGATATGACAGGCTCGCGGCCAACTATCTGGCCTTCATCAAGCTCGCATCAATCCGCATTTAGCTGCGTGCCAACGAGTCCGCTCCCTACGCCAACTCGCCCTAAGGTTCTGCGTCTTGAGCCCACGCCCCAGCTCGGAACGCTTCCGCCACCGTTCATTGCTTCAGACGACCCGCGTCATGACTGTGAGGTTGACCGCCGCGATGCTGATATCGCATCGCTGAGGCTTGGCACGACGACGAGGTGCTTGATCTCGCCGTCCGAGAATGCCTTTAGAAACTTCTCATAGTACTTGATCGACACGCAGCCGTTGGAATCGCCGTTGGGGCCAAGCATATAGCTGTGCGCGAGCAATCCGGACCGCCCGAGCGTGCTGTTGTCACCGACCGGGATCATGCGGAGCGCCTGGACGCCGTGAAACAGTTGTTCGCGAGGTTTCAATTCATACACATTTGGCGGGGTTGCACCGACCATTCGCTCGTTCACGTGTGCTGGATCGTCCATCAGACTGCCGAATCCTGAATGCGCCTCCAGTTTTGATCCATCCGGCATGTAAACGGTACGCGCAGAGATGTCATAGACGGCGGTGAGGCTGTCGTAGCCAAGAGACGAAAGGTTCGGCCGATCCCCGCCGAGCAGCCCGCCATCGGGAGCCAGCGACGCGAGCGTTATACGCCCCGGAAGCAGATCGGAAAGCTTCTGCAGCAGCGTACGATCGTTGGACTGAGCCGTAGCAGGAGGCTGAGCCGCAGGGGACCCGGCTTGTAATTCGAGATTCGCCTCAACCGGACGAGACCTGGGAATGGGAACGGCAGCGACGCCCGATGGCGTTGTCTCCTCGACAGCCGGTTTGCTGGTGGCTGTTTCCTCGGCGCTCGGTTGCTCGAGAGCGGCTACCCGCCAGTCCTGAGATTGCAGTTTCTGGGCGAGACGGCCTTTCGCCTGTTGAACTTTGGTCTCCAGTTCTGACGACAAGGATCGAACCAGCAAATGCGACGGGATGGCCGTGGACAAACCGGACGCCGAAGCCACCGAGAACCGGTCATCGAACGATGCGGCGATGTCTTTCGGAGCGGCGGAATTTGCGACCCAGGCAACCGGATCGAGATCGCCGATCCAGGCCGCCACTCCCGACACTAATGCGAAAGCCGCAATAGCCAATGGAATCGTGGCGCTGGATGTGGTGCCACGACCCAACGGAACCTTCCCGGCCTTCAATGCGATGTAGGCCATCCTACCCCCGGTTCGACGCCTCGGAGAATCCCCAAAGAACCCGCGGCGCAACCGACCCCATCATGGGAGCCAAAGTGCGGCATAATCGAGACAATCGGGGGCAGCCGGAGGCTTTCTACCGACCTGGATCTTGCTTAATGGCATTAACCAAATCCACAATTCGCCGATGCCGGTGGCCGAGGAGTACGGTGGCGCAAAAAGATACGCCCATAATCTGCCTGACGGGCAAATCACCCAATCCCTGTCCAGCCCCTTGCGAAAAAATATTCTGATTTTCAGAAGGCCCAAATCAGATCTATATCTCTCGCGTCCCGTCCCACTCAGAGGGGCGTTTCGCGAACGTCACGGGACGTTGGGGCGGGATGCGGTGGACGTAGCGGCGCGCGGACGACGTTGCCAGCTTACGGACGGCGAAGACGTGTGGTCCTGACACCCCGATGCTGGTGTCAAGTCGGTGGAGGTAACTCCGCTGATGACGGTGGCAAGAAAGCCGGTCGCCGGGGAGAGCGCGGTATAAGCCGTAAACCATCGCGTGCGGGAATGCCGGGTGATTCCGGTGGCTCGCTGTGAATACTCGTGTGCATACTTGTTACCCCATGCGCACACGAGGCTTCTGTAACGGGCGTGGGTTAGTCAATCCCTTTTTGCTTTATCCACTTGCCGGGCACTTGCTTCTGTTCGGGATCGGCGCAGGGCCGTCGCCTGATGGGGTTCATGAGAGGAACAGGCCGGCCGATCTTCTGTAACGGGCGTGGGTTAGTCAATCCCTTTTTGCTTTATCCACTTGCCGGGCACTTGCTTCTGTTCGGGATCGGCGCAGGGCCGTCGCCTGATGGGGTTCATGAGAGGAACAGGCCGGCCGATCTGCGGAAAGCGTGATCACATGATTGGATGCGTCGACAACCCGTGTGACGGCCTGGCCTGGTCCTTCGTCCCGGCGAAGGGACTTCGCTTCGGGGAGAGGCCGGTGTGGTGGCCCGCCCGAAAACCGGTTCGTCCTCCCTGTTTTTAGGCCGTTGCTGCCTTGGCAGCCGGATTGAACGGCACATTATCCTTGAGCATGCGGAGCATGATCACGGCGAGCTTGCGCGCCAGCGCCACCTTGGCCTTGTTAGTGCCAGCGCGCCGGGCGATCCGCATTGCCCAGCTTTTGAGTTCCGAGCAACCCTTGACCGGCTTTGTCAGCATGATGTGGGCGGCCTCGTAAAGCGCCTCGCGCACCGAGGCGTCACCGTGCTTGCTGATGCGGCCGGTGTAGTCGGTCTCGCCGGACTGATACTTCTTCGGGGTCAAACCGAAATGCGGGCCCGCCCGCTTCGATGACGTGAAGCGAGAGGGATCATCGATCGCGCAGGCAAAGGTGAGCGAGACGATCGGCCCCACCGCCGGTGTTGACATCAGGAGCCTGGCCTTCTCATGAAGGCGCGACATTGCCCGCACGCGCTTCTCAAAACCATTGAACTCTGCAAGCAGAACGGCCCGCGCCCGAAGCAGCGCCTCTATGATCGTCTGAAGGTTGGGATGCCCCTTCACCAGCTCTTCGATCCGTCCGGCAAAGTTGGTCCGTGTTGTCTTGCCGACCTTCAGCCCGAAGCCGCGCAATATCCCGCGCAGGCTGTTCTCAAGGTCCAGGAGCTTGCTTTGCACCAGCTTGCGTGCCGTCAGCATCGCGCGGATCTCCTGTGCCGTGATCGACTTGCAGTGTACCGGCCGGAACCAGCCGAGCCGCATCAGTTGCGCGATGTTGCGTGCGTCGTTGCGGTCCGACTTCACCGGCATCGCCTTGAAGGCATCGCTCACGTGCCGTGTCTCCAAAGCTCGACCGCCAGACCAGTCTGCTTCATGGCCGCATAGAGCCATTGCGACAACGGCCCGGCCTCAAGTCCGATCCTGGCGAGCCCAAGCCCGAGCGAACCGAACCAGTTGATCAGCGCTTCCGGCTCGCTTGCCACTTTGGTCTCCCGGACAATCTTGCCGCTCCCGTCGACCACGCACACACTCGAGTATTCCAACGACACGTCGATTCCGGCATAATAATCCATGATCGTCTCTCCTTGGTGCTTGGAGCGAGGCCTGTCCTCAACTCCGTCATACCATCAGTGTGAGGGACGACCGCCTGGCTTCCAAGCAAGCCGCGCGACGCGCGCTTCAAACAGCGCCGTAGCTAGCGCGGCTTGCTTGGAAGGCCCGTTACTCCATCTGCGGGTGCATCGGGCATCCGGCATTCCCCACGCCCTCTGATCGAAGAGGGCGAAACGTTCTGACAAAACTCGCGCGAAACGCGCGGCGAGAATGCGGACCTGTGTCTTTCTGCCAGGCGTGTCTGCCGAGGCTCTGCGCGGGAACTTACGAACACCATCATCCCGAATTCCTGCACGACGCGGCGAATACACCTTGCTGCGAAGCACCGGGTTCGGTGGTTAAATCAGTGGTCAGACTTGAAGATGCTCGGAAAAAAAAGCAAAAGCCTGATGAAATCTTGGTCGGAGTGGCAGGATTTGAACCTGCGACCCCTAACGGGGCGATTGCGATTCGCCGGATCGACAGAGCGAGATATCACCGGCGGCCCCCGATGCGCGGCGACGTCCCAAAGAAAGGGCGGTTCGGTCGGTGGATCGGGTGAATGCCTGGCGTCATACGAAGGCACTCAATCCCGTAATAGACTTGCCGACGATCAGCGTGTTCATCTCCCTTGTACCCTCATAGGAATAGATTGCTTCGGCATCGGCCACGAAGCGTCCGATGTGGTTCTCGAGCAGGATGCCGTTGCCGCCAAGCAACTCGCGCGCATAGCCGACGGTTTCTCGGCATTTGACCGTGCAGAACGCTTTCGCGAGCGACGCATGCTCATCGCGCATCACGCCTTCGTCTTGAAGTTGCGCAAGACGGAGCATCATCGCCTGGGTCGATGTGACGTTGCCAAGCATGCGCACCAGCAGATCCTGGACGAGCTGGAATCCGCCGATAGGTCTCCCGAATTGCGTCCGCTCCGTCGCATAGCGGAGCGCATGCTCGTATGCTCCCATCTGGCAGCCTACGGCGAACCACGCCACGCCGGTGCGCGTCATCCTGAGAACCTTGGCGGTATCCTTGAACGAGTTGGCGTTCTGCAAGCGGTCGGCCTCGGGAACGCGACAGTCGCTCAGGGTGATCAACCCGTTCTGCACGACCCGCAATGCCATCTTGGTCTTGATCTTCTCGACCGAGAAGCCAGGATTGTCCTTTGCCACAACGAAGCCCTTGACCTGGTTCGAACCTTCCTCTCGTGCCCAGATCACGTTGATATCGGCGAACGTGGAATTGCCGATCCATTTCTTCTGGCCGTTGAGGGTCCAGCTGTCGCCTTCGCGGCGGCATGTCGTCATCATTCCACCTGATGTCGCCGACCCCACTAGCGGCTCCGTCAAACCAAACGAGCCGATCTTGTCGAAGCGCATCATAGAAGGTAGCCAGCGTTGCTTCTGCTGCTCGTCCCCGCACAGATAGATCGATCCGGCCGAAAGGCCCGTGTGCACGCCCCAGAACGTCGCCACCGACGCATCGACACGCGCCAACTCCATCGCGACAAGGCCGTTCAGCAGCCAGTTGCCGCCGGCGGCGCCGTATCCCTGATAGCCGACGCCTCCGATACCGAGTTCCGCCATCTTCGGGACGATCTCGAAGGGAAATTCATCGCGGCTCCAATAATCCTCGATCACCGGCGCGACGACGCCTTCCGTGAACTTGCGAACACGTTTGAGCAGCGCCCGCTCGCTCTCGGTCAGCACGGCGGCTATCCTGTAGAAGTCGCCTTCGATTGGAGGTGGAGCGTAGTCCGTTTTCCCGGGTAATGTCGCCTGCTGAGTTGCCATCGGTTCCTCCCTGCTATGATTGGTGAGGCCTGCCTGCGTTTGCTGGCTCCTGCGAAAGTTTGGCTTGTCTTTTCGCCGAAGGTCCTCGTGGTTCAGGTCGATTCGCTTCGGCAATTCTGGCGCGTATTCCCTCAAGACCCTCGTTCGTGCGATCTTCGATGTACAACGTCGTTTGTCATCATTTCTCCACTTCTCGCTGCGCTTGGACATCGCGGCGTTCTCCGAACGTCGAAACGAGACCTCTGACCCAATTGGCCATTCGGGAGAGCGGAGATGATGGCTCGACATGCCTGCTCGCGTCAGCCAGAAATGCCTCGATTATAGCGGCGGTTTCCGCCGGCCGGGTCACGATGAACAGGTGCCCGTCCTCGATCATCCGGAGCTCGGCGTTCGGGATCAGGCCCGCTAGAATTTGACCATTGATCGGAGGGACCAGTGGATCGTCGCGGCCCATCAGAACGAGCGTCGGCTGCGGCAGCGACCACAGCCACGGCAGACTAGTCCAGCCGCTCATCGCGAGAAGCTGATACAGATAGCCCAGGTTGCGAGCGCCATGCATCGCGGCCGCATGGCCACCGATCAAGGATGGGTCGTGGCGAAAGGCGCCTCCGTAGATATCCGCCGCTATCCTGTTCATGTAGTCCTTGTCGGTGTAGCGGCGCGGCGTCGCCATTTTCCACAACACAGAGGGGCTTGCCGGCACCATCGTGAAACCGGGTGCGGTCGCGGCGAGCACCAGCCGCCGGCACAGCTTTGGATATTGATGCGCGAACTGCTGCGCGATTCCACCGCCCCAGGACACGCCGGCGACGTCGATCTCCGTGTAGTCGAGCTCCGCAACGAGAGCGGCGCCAAGCCGCGCCAGCGTCGATGGGCGATACGGCAAGAGCGGCCTGGGCGAACCGCCGATGCCAGGCACGTCAAAGATGATCGCCGTCGTACTGGTGAGTGCTTCGAGGAAGGGCTTCGCCAACTCCCAGTTGGCGCCGATCCCGTTGAACAGCAACAGCGGCGGCTGCTGGCCGCTGTTGTGCCTGATGGCAACCTGGAGCAACTGCCCGTCGATCTCGATTTGCCGCACCTCGATCTCCGGCCTCGCAACTCGGTTCCCTCCTGCAGGATCGTCAGTCAAAGACGTAAGTCCCCGGAGCTGCAGCAAGGACGGGATGGCGTTCGCTACCTAGCGACGCGGGCGCCGCAACCTCATCGCCTGACCGTGCGTGCAGCCAATCTCGCCAATCGAGCCACCAGCTTCCTTTTCGCTTCTCGGCTACGGTCACGAATGCGTCTGGACCGGATGGATGGACTGTTCCGATCATGAAGGAGGCCTTCGGATTGGTCGGCGGGTTGAGGAGGCTCTGGAGATGGCCGCTGTTCGAAAGCACGAAGGTCGTCCCCTCGCCCATGATCTGCGCCGTCTTGTGCACGCCTTTCCAGGGCGTGATGTGGTCGGTCGCGCCGGCGATCACGTAACTGTCGGCCTTGATCCTGCTCATGTCGATCGTCTTGCCGTTCAACGTGAGCTTTCCGGCGTTGCCGAACGGGTTCGTGAAATAGAGATCGAGGTAATCGCCATGCAGACCGGCCGGAAGTCGGGTCGTGTCGGCATTCCAGTACAGGATATCGAAGGCCGGTGGCTGATTGCCGAGCAGGTAGTTGTTGACCCAGTAGTTCCAGATCAAGTCGTTCGGCCTCATCCACGCGAACATCCGCGCCAGTTCGTGGCCGTCGACCATGCCGCGCACCCGGGAGAATTCCTTGGCCGCGTGCATTGTCTCCGGCGTCATCAGGCAGCCGAACGCGCTCTCGTCGGCCGTGTTCGGATCGAGCAGGCAGACCGCGAGTACCATATTCCTGATCTTCTGTTGCCCCGCGCTTCCAAGCGTCGCGAAATAAGCCGTCGAGGTGATGCCTCCGGAACACGACCCCATCATCGAGATATCGTCGCTACCAGTCACGTCCCGCGCGACATCGACAGCCTCATCAAGCGCTGCGACATAGGTATCGAGCCTCCATTCACGATGCGCAGCGGTGGGATTGCGCCAGCTGACGCAGAACACCTGAATCCCATTGTCGAGCAGGAAGCGAACCAAACTTTTGTCGGGCGACAAGTCCAACGCGTAATATTTGTTGATCTGCGGCGGGGTGATGACCAGCGGCCGCTTTCTCACATTCGGCGTCGTCGGCGTATACTGTATCAACTCCAGTAATTCGTTGCGGAAGACCACCCCGCCCGGCGTGGTCGCCAACGTTTCGCCGACCTTGAAGGCGCTCTCATCCACCATCGACGGCATGCCGCCGTTTTTGGCCAGATCATTGAAGTAGTTCTTCAGCCCGTACCACAGGCTTCGGCCGCCGGTATCCACGAATTTGCGCACCGCCGCCGGGTTGGTCAGCATGGAATTGGTCGGAGCCACTGCATCGATCAGGATTTCCGTGACCAGATGCGCCCGCGTCTTGTCGATGTCGCTCAGGCTCGTCTTGTCGACGAAGCCGCTGACTGCGTCACCCCAGGCAAGATAGGCCTTCAGCATCCCGCCGTGCAGCGCACTCTCCTTCCACGCGGCATCTGAGAAGCGCCTGTCGCCCGACTTCGGCGCACGCTCCGACTTACCGGCGACGATGGAGCCGAGTTCACCGAGAAAGGAGAGCCACTGCTCGGTAGCGACCTTCGGCTCGTTGACGATAGCCTTGAACAGGATGCCGACGCTCTCGACCAGATCCTGACCCCGGATACCGACAAGTGGATTGAGCGCCAGCGTATTTCGGGATGCGTCTTCGGAGATCCCTTCCATGAGCGGGATCGGTTCGCGAGGTTCCGTGCTCATTACCGATTTGCTCCCGATGCGGGAATCAGGAGCGCCAGCGTTTCGGCGATCAACGCTGGCTTTTCCGAGCCCTCGACTTCCATTGTGTTCAGGGTCTTCATGACCACCTGCCCGCCTTCCCTCGGCTCGATCCCGACGAGCACGACGCGCAGCCTCACGCGCGCGCCAGCCGGCACCGGTGCCAGAAAGCGGACCTTGTCGATCCCGTAATTCAGCGCGGCGGCGGCATCACTCGGGATGACGCCGACCTGCATCGCCAGCGGCGCTACCATCGCCAGCATCAGATAGCCATGCGCGATCGGAGCGCGGAAAGGGCTTTCCCGCTTCGCCCTTTCAACGTCGACATGAATCCACTGGCGATCGCCGGTGCAGGAAGCAAACGTGTCGATCCGTGGCTGATCTATCGTGACCCAATCGGAAAGTCCGAGTTCATGCCCAACTCTTTCGCCCAAGCCGGCAAAGGTGAGGTTGCTCACGTTCTCCTCCTCGATCATTCGCCTCTGCGTTCGAACAGCTACGCGTCACCGTACTGCTCGCGCAGCGCCTTTTTGTTGATCTTCCCGACGCTCGTCTTGGGAATGCTGTCGATGAAGATGATCTTCTCCGGAATGCCGTATTTCGAGATGACGCCCTTGTCGGCGAACACTTTGAGATGGTCCTTGATGGCGGCGTCGCTGACGCCATTCGCATCCGATGGCCGCTTGACCACGAGCGCGAGCGGCCGCTCACCCCATTTCTCGTCCTTGACGCCGATGACAGCCGCCTCCGCAACGCCGGCACATTGCGAGATCAAATCCTCGATCTGCAGCGACGAGACCCACTCGCCGCCGGTCTTGATCACGTCCTTGATACGGTCGGTGATGTGCACAGAGCCGTTCGCGTCGACCACGGCGATATCGCTGGTGTGCAGGTAACCCCCGGCCCAGAGTTGCTCCGAGCCTTCGGGATTGTTGAAATAACCCTGGGTGAGCCATGGCGCCCGTATCACGATCTCGCCGGCGGATTTGCCGTCATGCGGCACGTTCTTCATGTCGGGGTCGACGATGCGCAGATCCACCAGCGGCCCGGCGATGCCGGCCCTGGCGCGGAACTCGACCTCCCCGTCCGGATCGCCGGTGAGGTCCTTCGATCGGACATGGGACACTGCGGCAAGCGGGCCCGTCTCCGACATCCCATAGCCCGCGAAGATGTCGATGCCCGCAGCCAGCGCCCGCTTGGCCAGCGCCTTCGGCAAGGCCGAACCGCCAATCACCATCTTGAGGCCCTCCAGATCGACATTCGCCTTGGCGGCGGCGTCGAGCAACATCTGCAGAATGGTCGGCACGCCGTGGGTGAAGGTGACGCCCTCACTCTTGATCAGCTTGACCAGCATCGCCGGCTCATAACGCCCGGGATAGACCTGCTTGACCCCGGCGAGTGTCGCCGACCAGGGAAACCCCCAGGCATGGACGTGAAACATCGGTGTGATCGGCATGTAGACGTCGTCACGCGAGAAGCGGCCCTGCGTCCCCGCCATACCAAACAGCGCCAACCCGCAGATCGAGTGCAACACCAGTTGCCGGTGGCTGTAATAAACCCCCTTGGGCAGTCCGGTCGTGCCGGTCGTGTAGAAAGTGGTCGCTTGAGTATTCTCGTCGAAATCAGGAAACTCGTAATCAGGCGCAGCCACCGCAAGCAGACTCTCATATTCGCCGACGAAGGACAGGCTGCCAGTCTGCGGGACAGGTCGGTCCGACATCACGATCAGTCGCTTGACCTTCGGCAATTGGGCCTTCAGCCCCTCCACCAATCCGACGAACTCATCGTTGACGAGAAGCGTCGAGGCGCCAGCGTGATCGATTGTGTAGGCGATCTGTTCGGGTGACAGACGGACATTCACCGTCTGCAACACGGCGCCCATCATCGGGATCGCGAAGAAAGCTTCGAGAAACCGGTGGCTGTCCCATTCGAGGACGCCCACGGTGTCACCGGGCGCAACCCCCGCTTTGCTCAGCGCCGACGCGAGACGGCCTATCCGCTCCTTGATCTGGAGATAGGTGAAGCGCCTCAGATCGCGGTAAACGACCTCCTGATCCGGCGCTTGCACGCGCGGCGTGTGCCACAATTGCTTGAAAATCAAAGGATACTGATAAGCTGATTTGGTAGTCTGAAATCAGCCTTCCCACCATGGCGGCCTCCCTCGAATTGTCTTCCTCCGGCCGTTTCGGCGTCCGCCATTCTAGGTGAGCGGATCGCTTGATCTGCCTCGCCTCGCACCGCACGACACCAACCCCAAGCCTCGCGCGCAGCCCGGCCCTTGTGAAGGTCTGAAACGGACGAACAGCGGGTCCGAGCCGGACAAGCTGCCCCTCATCAGGGGCCAGGTCTTGAATAAAACTGCTGCATTTACGGCCCAAGGGAGCCGGATTCCCAGCTGCCTGAGCCTACGGGCGATCGGGAAAACTGTTATCCTGTCCCGACGACAAGTGACAGAAGCTTCGAACCGTGTGGCGTTCAAAGGCAGGTTCAGTTGCGCGACTCCAAGCAGTTCGAGAGATCCTCCGCTTTGCGCTCTATTTCGAACAGCGCGAAGGAGAGGCCGATCGTTGGATTAGGTGAGCGTGTTTACGAGTTGACCAAACTTGCCGCGCTATTCGACGTGCTCGTCGACCGGGGTTGTCCAGCCGGCGAAATACTGAGAAACGTCAATCTGACCATGGACGAGGTGCACTCTCCGAAGTCAAGGATTTCGCTCGCGGAATTGATGACGGCCTGCAAGAACGCAATTCGGCTCTCAAACGACCCGCACCTGCCTTACCGCATCGGCACATCAATCCACCTCTCCGCTTACGGCATGTACGGGTTCGCCATTCTTTGCTGCCCCGACTTTCGAAAGGCGATGGCTTTTGCCGAACTTTATCACGCGCTCGCGGCGCCGCTGGCAACAATCGAATTCACCGAGGAGCACGGAGTCGCGAACTGGGTCATTGAGCCCAATGCGCGCGCCGCAATCGATCCGCAAGTCTACCGCTTCATCACCGAGATGCAGATCGGCATTCATATATCTCTAATGCGGGATATCATGGGCCCTGCGTTCACTCCAGATCGGATCAGCATAGCTTATCCGGAAGCCCATGATTTTGGCCTGCCCGCGGACCAGATCGGATGTCGTCTAAGATTCGCAAGCCGGACCAACCAGATCATTTTTCGGTCGGCATGGCTCGACCAATCTGCAAATCTCGGCAACAAGACGACGTACCCAGCGGTCGTGGCCCTGTGCGACGACCTGCTCAACGATCTGAAATCGCGAATTGGAGTAGCCGGAGAGATTCGCGCACTCCTGCTCAGAGATATCACCAACCCTCCGACCCTCGCCGCCGTAGCAAAGCTCCTTGAAGTGAGCGATCGCTCGTTGCGACGTCAGCTGCGGGAACAAGGGATTTCCTTCCGTGGCTTGCTGGATGAACTGCGAATGCAAATCGCGCTGAAATACCTGCGCACGACAAGGCTGGCGAACGAAGATATTGCGCTGGCGCTCGGGTTCAGTGATGCCGCAAATTTCCGCCGCGCATTTCGCCGCTGGACGAACAAGTCACCTAGCGAGATCAGAGGCGAATAAATGCTCATTCTGCGAATCGGCGACAGTCGCTAATGTCCGCTTTGCGCCAAGAGCGGTCCTTCATTGACAATCATCATCTACGTTCGAAATATTTCCGGACTTGCGACCAAGGAGCGAGCAACCCCTCGATGATGAAAACGAGTTCGAGCGACGACTTTCGCTGTCCCCCCGACAGCGGAAGTCGTCCGCCATCGCAGCCATGCCCGAAAAGTGCCATGAGCAGAAGCGCGCAACGGCCATCGCATCATCTCAGCTCGTTAAAGCCCGCCAACCAGGCGGCCAAGCGAGAAAACGCCCAAAGGATGTGAAGCTTGGAGCTTTAAATCTACTCAGGCCGTTTGTCGAGCATGGAAAGCGTCGAGCATAAAAAAAGAGCGGCTTGAGCAGCTCTTTTTTGCTTTCATCGGCAAGGATGCCACTCACCATCGTCGCCCATATACTTCCCGGACACCGGGTTGTAGTACGCCCAACGCTCGGCGCAATGGCGTGCTGAGGCCTCCTCGATACCACGGAGCCGATGCTTTGCTTGAGCACCGCCGAGCCCGCCGTTGCCGAAGTGCATCGCACCGCCACCGTGGCCGTCGACGCCGCGGAGCTCCACGGCGAAGGTTGGGGTTCCAACTGCTAACGCGAGTAACAGGGCCGTCGCCCCTACAATACTAAGTCTCAACATTGCGCTTCTCCATAAATGCCGCAAGTGGTTGGGGGCCGCCGCTCTGGCGCGGCACCCGCATTGTCGCTCCGGTAACCGGGATGCCACATGTTTTGCTGCACAGCTCGAACGTGCGGCAAAAGTCATGCAACCGGAGCGCAACGACCCGAACGTAAGGACGAGACAAAGGAGAGCTAGTAAATTCGCGTTTAACCCGACTTGCAGAGGTCCTGTCCGGCTCAAAAGCGTCATTTTGAGCGTCGGCGGATCGCTTCCGGTCTGCCCCCAACTCCGGACATTCTCAGCGCCCGTCGGCATGTCTCAAAGGTGCCAACTTCGGACGCAAAGGAGCAAATCGCCGTTCGTGCCTGCCCAAATTAGCCAATGCGGATGCGGTAATTTACCGATCGCTTTTGCGCGGGAGAGATGTGCATCAACCCAGGCTTGCCGATAAACTCTCCGTCAAATTCCGACGGACTTGCAAATCCGTGCCAGGGTTCGACGCAGAGAAACCGAGCGCCGCCGGGTTTCGACCAGACACCGAGTTCACGAAATCCCTGCCAAGAAACGTCAATGGATGGACCGTGATCGGCTGCGTAGCTAACGGCTGAACTTGCAAGTTGGTCCAGAATAATCGCGTCATCATCGAAAAGCTTTTCCGAAAGCGAGAGCGTGTTGCCGCGTATGGGTGTCGGCTCCGACGTTGGGCGCATCAATCCGTCCTTCAGCCGACGGACCGGTGCAGGCTCTTCGTTTGAGAAAATGAGCTTGTAAGCTTCCTTGTCCAACCCTGGCAGCAATGGCCAATGAAACGCCGGATGAGCGCCGATTGACGCCGGGAGCATCTCGTTACCCGTATTGGTAACGTCCAGGGTTATATCCAGTCGGGCGCCTTTCAACGTGTAATTGACCTCCAGCCGAAACGCAAAGGGATAGCGTGTGCGCGTTTCGGCATTATCGTTGAGGACCAGCTTACAGGACGTCGGCTCGCGCGATACCCAGTCAAACCGATGATCGCGCGCAAAACCGTGTTGTGCCATCGGATAGGCTTTTCCCCGATGATGCAGTTCGTCGTTCTTCAGGCGGCCGACGATCGGGAACAGCAAGGGCGCGTGGCGCGGCCATTCCGGCCCGGCCTGCCAGAGCAGTTCCAATCCTTGAGCGTCCGTCAAGGAACACAATTCAGCACCATGCGCCAAGACGGTCGCAGCGATCTCCTTATTGCGCAGTCTATGGTGGTCAATGTTCATGTCTCACCTCGCCAGAATGCGGTTTGGAGCGGAAGCTGGTGTTTGATCATAGCAACACCGTCGACTACCCGGAGGCCGCGGGCGGCGCAGGCCTCCATGAACTCGGTCCTGCGCCCGGCAATGATGTCGAACACAGCGCAATCTCTCGGCAGCTTTGCCGGATCAGTCGGCATGGCGTCTGTCGCGTTAAGTCCCAGCGACGTTGCGTTGACGAGCAGACCGGCGTCGTCGAACCTCTCCTGAAGGCTGATTTCAAGATTGGGAAACTGGCCACGTAGTTTCGACGCCAAAACTTCAACCGGCCCGGGCGTTTCGTTGAGAATGCCGATGCTTTTTGCGCCGGCTGCGGCAAGCGCATGGCAGATCGCGCGGCCTGCGCCACCCGCTCCGATGACGACGCAGCGGCGGCCGGAATCGAAAACGCCGGCCTCGCGGGCGGCGTTTATAAATCCGCCCCCGTCGAAGGATTCTCCGACCAGCCGTCCATCGGCTTCGATCCGGATGGTGTTGACAACCCCTTCAAATTTTGCGGCAGGTCCCGCCGTATCGCAAAGCGCAAACCCGGCCGGCTTGTGAGGCATGGTGAGGTTGAACCCAGCGACACTGCGCGACTTCGCGAGCGTCCTTATTGTCTCCGCGAGATGCTCCGGTGCGATGTCAAGCGGCACCATGTGCCAATCGAGCCCGCTTTCCCGGAAATACGGCGAATAATAACGCGGCGCGCTGACGTGCCCGGTCGGATGGGCGAGGATGAAAACGAAACGCGAGGCGCCAGTCGGAAGCTGCATGTCTAGCCCTTTACAGCGCCGGCCGTCAGCCCGCTCACCAGATAACGGCGTACCGCGAGGGAAAAGATCAGGACCGGCGCCATCACGAGCGATCCGCCGGCAGCGATCTTGCCCCACTCCCACCCTTCATAGTTCATAAAATTCACGACGGCGACCGGCGCCGTGCGCGCGTTGGTGCGGGTGAGGATCAGCGCGAAGAAGAAATCGTTCCACGCATAGAGGAAACAAAGGATTGCGGTGGCGGCGATACCCGGCGCAACCATTGGCAGCACGATTTGCAGGAACACAGTACGGGTTCGGGCACCATCGACCAAGGCCGCCTCCTCTAGCGACCGTGGCACCGTGTCGAAGAAAGGCTGCATCATCCAGATCACGAGCGGAAGGTTGAAGCTGGTATAGACCAGGACCAGTCCGGTGACCGTGTCGAGCAGGCCGATCCAGCGATAAAACAGGAAGAACGGAATGGTGAATGCGATGGGCGGCGCCATTCTGGTCACGAGAATGGCAAATCCCAGCGCATGCTTTCCCCGCCCGGCCCATCGCGATAACGCGTAGGCCGCCGGCACTCCGAGCAGAAGTGCGAGCGCGGTGGAGAGCGACGCGCTCAGCAGACTGTTGACGAACGAGGCCGAAAACGCGCTGTGCCAAAGCGAGGCATAATTCTCCAGCGTCGGCTTGAAGATCAAGAGCGGCGGGAACTGCAGTATCACGTCGTTGGTCTTGAAGCTCATCTGCAACAGCCAGAGGAACGGGGAAAGCAGCACGACCAGCGTCACGCCAATCGCGACGACCCTTCCCCGCCCGGGCCCGCGACCGGAATTCCCGCTCAATTTATCACCTCCCGATGACGGCCCATCCACATCACGCCCAGGCTGACCGCAACGACGAGGAGCAGCATCACGATCGTCACCGCACTGGAATAGCCGATCTCGTTGAAATCGAACGCCAGCAAGTAGGCATAGTAGTTGGTCACCTCCGTGACGCTCCCGGGGCCGCCGCCTGTCAGCAGGAAGACAAGCGGAAACGCTTTGACGCTGTCGATCAGGCGGAACATCGCAGAGATCACCAGGATAGGCGTGATGAAGGGAAGTGTGACGTAGTAAAATGTCTGGAGCTTGTTGGCGCCGTCGACCAGCGCAGCCTCGGAATATTCATCGGGAATGGTTTGCAGCGCCGCCAGCACCATCAGGAAGGTGAAGGGCAGCCATTCCCAGGTGTCGGCAATGATGATTGACGTCAGCGCAAAATCGACGCTGGAGGTCAGCGATGGCATCGTGATATTGAGCAGGCTTGCGGCGTAGTAGATCGGGCTGATGTCGGGCGTGTAAATCAATTTCCAGATCACAGCCACCACGATCGGCGGCAGCACCATTGGAATCAGGAAAAAGGTACGGACGAATTCGACAAAGCGCGACTGCGTATGAAGCAGCAGCGCGAGCAGCGTGCCCAGCAGCACCTGAAACAGCACGCCCCAGAAGGACAGCTTCGCCTGCACGAGCAGCGAATTGACGAAGCGCGGATCGCCCGGAAGCAGGCGGTAATTCCGCAACGGCGCGGTGAAATCGGTCGAGGAACCGGGATTGACCAGTTGAAACGGCGTCAGGCTGGTCACCAGCAAGTAAAATGCCGGCAGCGCAGCAATCGCGAAGAGAACGATCAAACTTGGCGCCAGCGCCCAGCGCACAAAACTTCGTCGCTCCGCATCAATTCCCGTTTCGCTCAAAGCGCTGTTCCGGAACGGCGCAAATTGGCGACTGCCTGTTCCTGCGCGGCATTCATGGCGGCAGCGCCCGTGAGCTGTCCCGTCACGACCTGCTCGACGGCCCTGTTGATGACATCGCCGACCACGGGGAATTCCTTCACCGTGCGATAGGCCATGTAATTTTCGCCCTTGGCCGGAAGCTCCAGCACTTCGAGATAGAGCGCGCCGAGATCCTGGCCGTTGACCGTGTTCAGCTTGCGATAAGTCTCGCTTTCGATCACGGACCGGCGGCACACCGACGAGTGGCCGTGCTCTTTGACCAAACGCATCGAGATTTCCGGGCTGAGCGCCCACTTGATGAACTCCCACGCCGCTTTCTTGTTCCTGGCGTTCTTGGGAATGCCAAGCCCCTGGCTGTTCGAAGCTGGAAAATCGTGCACAGGGCCGGCGGGCATCCGGACGATGCGTGCGGTGTCCTTCACCTTGCTTTCATCCGAGAGCAGCATCGGCGTGATCCAGGAGCTGGAATGAATGAAGATGTTGGAGCGCCCCGTCAGCAGCGACTGGCGCGCCTGGTCTTCGGTGTAGGTGAGGACGCCGCGCGGCGCGCTCTTCAGGAGCGTCGCATAATATTCGACCGCCTGGATCGCTTCCGGTGTATTCAGTGTCGGCATGATGTCGGCTGGCGGATTGCGGAAAACATTGCCGCCAAAACCCTGGATGTAGGGCGGCAGGCACCAGTGATGAAGCTGGAAGCTGACGATGCCGTTGACATTGTCGGTGCCATTGATCTCGGCGCAAACCTGCTGCAATTCGGCGAACGTCTTCGGTATCTTGAGCCCCTTCTTCTCCATCAAATCCATGCGCGACAAGCCCATCACCATGGCGCCGCCTTCCCAGGAATAGCCGTAGGTCGCGCCCTTGGCGTCGCGGTAAGGTACTTGTGCGCCGTCGACGAAGTCCTTCGGATTCCAGTCCGGGGGCGTGAGATTTGGATCAGAGGTGAGCTCGTCCAGATTGGCGAGAAGCCCGGCCGCCACCCATCGCGCGGCGAGAAAGAATGTCACGTTGACGAAATCATAGGCCGAGCCGCCGGACGACAATTCGAGATTTGCCTGCTGGTTGTAGACAGGGAAAGCCGAGAGCTGCAGATCGACCTTCATGCCCGTCTGCTGCTCGAACTCAGGGATATAGTTCTGCAGTAGCGTGAAGAAGCGATGCTGGAAGGAAGCGCCGTGCAGGGTCACGCCTGCAAAGGGTTTTGCCTGCGCAATCGCAGGCATCGGAAATGCAGCGGCGCCGAGGGCTGCACTTACCTCTAGCAGCTTTCGGCGGCTGACGACGGGTGCAAGATCGAGCGATTTGTTGCTGCTCATTCGGACGTCCTCCCTATCGAATTTTCAATAATATGACCGACATAAAATGGGCTGTCAAAAGCCGGATACCCTGCGATCAATCGGATTTTGGGGGATCATTTGACATCGCACCGCAATAAAGCAGACAATATTCTTTTTGTGAGGATCGGAAATTGCCGAAAGCAGATGACTTCGGTCCGTCCAATAACCACGTCGCCCGCGAAATCGCGCGACTGATCGTGACGGGCGTCTGGCATGAGGGATCGACGTTGCCTCGCGAAATCGAGCTCGCCTCGCAATTCGATGTCAGCCGCACCTCGATCCGGGAGTTGTTGTCCATCCTCAAAGCCAAGGGCCTGATTGCAGCCAGGCAAAAGGCCGGCACGCATGTTCGCGAACGCGTCAACTGGAACATGCTGGACGCGGAGTTGCTGGAATGGACTTGGGCGTTGCGCCCGATCGAGGATTTCGCCAAGCAATTGCTTCAGGTACGCCGGATCGTGGAACCCGAAGCCTGCGCTTTATGTGCCGAACGTGGCTCCGATGCCGACCTTGCCCGGATCGAGAGGGCCTATCGCGAGATGGATGCGGCCGGCATGGACAGCCAAGCCTATTCCGAACCGGACCTTCGCTTCCACCGCGGTATCCTCACCGCGACAGGCAATGATTTCCTGGTCGCCTTCGGTGCAACCGTCGAGGCCGCGCTACGCATGTCTTTCGAGCTATCCACGCTTAATCCCGGTGCGCCGCGCAAGAGCTTACCCTATCACCGCGCCATTCTCGACGAAATGTGGGCTCGCAATCCCGACGGCGCCCGGCGCGCTATGCACAGACTGATGGAATTGACCGAGCGCAACATCGTCACAGCCTTGTCGCGCCGAAAGGCTGCGCATATTGCGGTGATGATGGCATCGAAGTAAAGGCTTACGGCGGACACTTTAGTTCGGAAAAATGTCTCACTCGGTCGCAGAGCTTAGCCTTGATTTTTGTTCAGCCAAGAGCTGGATGGTTTTCTACTCATTCCTTCTCGGTCATCGAGGGAGAGTTCCAGGAAGACGCTTGCCGTGTCGAGGGATCAAGCAAGGCCAACTTCTTTGCCTGGCAATGAACGCCGATCGGTTGTCCGATCGTTATCGCCAAAGCTCTCAAATCTCGATCTCAGTGCCAAATTCCACCACTTGTTTCGCGGGCACGCCGAAGAAGGTTGCGGAGCCTTTGGCGTTGTGCTGCAGAAATGCGAAGAGAGTCTCGCGCCAGACTGCCATGCCCACGACTTCGTCACTCGGGATGATCGTCTCGCGGCCAACATAATAAGTGATATTTGCAGGATCGATGCCGCATATTTTTCCTTGATCGCAGGCGGCCTGCAATCCTGCTGCGATCGTGATGTTGCTTTCCATGAAGCCGAAGTGGAGAATGACGCGTGTAATACCCTTGATCACTTCAATCACATCCACCCGATTCTCGTCGGCGATACGCGGCGTCTCCTCGATAAGGACAGTGAGGAGTATAATACGCTCATGCATCACGTGATTGTGCCGGATGAATTGCGTCAGCGCGAGCGGCACGCCATTGGCCGCGGAGGCAAGAAACACGGCGGTACCCGGTAGTCGCGCCGGGCATCCGCTGGTGGCGGTCTCGATCAGGTCTGCTTCCGGCTGACGCAAATTGCTACGGGCCCTTTCGACAAGCTTGGCGCCGCTTCGCCAGGTCAGCATCAGGAATGCAACCGCGCCCGCGAGCGCAAGCGGAAACCAGCCGCCCTCAAACAGTTTGGTCGAATTCGCCGCAAAGAAGATGAGATCGATGATAAAAAAGAAGCCGTTGACCGGGATGACGACGATCGGATGGTAGCCCCATTGCAGCGCGACCAGCGCCGCAAGCAGCGTAGTGATCGCCATCAGCAATGACACCGCGATTCCATAGGCGCCCGCGAGCGCGTCGGATGTGCCGAAGCCAATCACGGCGCCCAGCGTCGCCACCGCAAGCAGCCAGTTCACAACGGGCACATAAATCTGGCCGATCGTGTGAC
Organism: uncultured Alphaproteobacteria bacterium; assembly: GCA_963761895.1. Classification (GTDB taxonomy): domain Bacteria; phylum Pseudomonadota; class Alphaproteobacteria; order Rhizobiales; family Xanthobacteraceae; genus Bradyrhizobium. The sequence goes on along the minus strand of CAVXIL010000003.1, from coordinate 429,377 downwards.
TGGTCGTGTGCCAGATCTGCATGCGCGGCAGGAAGCCGAGCTGGATCGCCTGCTGCGTCAGCGAAAACACGCCTGAGATAATCGCCTGCGAGGCGATCACCGTTGCGACGGTTGCGAAAGCAACAAGCGGGTAGTGCGCCCAGTCTGGCGCAAGCTGATAGAACGGACTCTCGAGCGCGCTTGCGTCAGTGATCAGCAGCGCGGCCTGTCCGAAGTAGTTGAGCACGAGCGCAGGCAGGGCAACCGCAAACCATGCAAGCCGGATTGGCACCTGACCAAAGTGCCCCATATCGGCATACATGGCTTCGCCGCCGGTCACCGCGAGAAAGGCGGCGCCGAGAATGGCGAAGCTGATGTGGAAATCCTGGTGGATCAGAAAATTGAAGGCATAAAACGGGCTCACGGCGGCGAGCACATCGGGAGCTCGGACGATGCCGTAGATGCCGAGCAATGCAATCGCAAAAAACCAACCGAGCATCACCGGCCCGAATATATTGCCGATGAAGCCGGTGCCTTTCCGTTGCACGACGAAAAGCCCGATCAGGATGATGACGGTGAGTGGCACCACAGCAGGCGCCAGCGACGGCGCATCGACTTTCAGGCCTTCAACGGCGCTGAGCACGGAGATGGCCGGCGTGATGGCGCCGTCACCATAAAGCAACGCCGCACCAACGAGGCCGACGATCAGGAGTTGCGCGCGCCATGTTCCGGGCCGCGCATTCCTGGCAGAGAGCAGCGCCAGCAACGCAACGATCCCGCCTTCGCCGCGGTTGTCGGCGCGCAAAATAAGTAGCGCATATTTGACTGAAATAATCAGGATCAGCGCCCACAGGATCAGCGACACCACTCCGAGGATCGCCTCATGGGTGAGCGGGCCGCCATGCGTGGCCGCCTTGGCCGCTTCCTTCAGCGCATAGAGAGGACTTGTGCCGATGTCGCCATAGACGACGCCGAGCGCGCCCAGTGTGGCGGCAATCGGAAAACCTTTGGTGTGTGCCGCTTCACCTGGGTGAGGAACAGTCATTGTTTCCCCCGATCAGCATTTTTTCGCTGCACAGTCTGCATCCGGCCGACGCGAATTGCTAGCGGCGATGCCGGTTGATCTGCGGGTTCACCATCATTACGTCCGGTTTGAGTTTTCGGCACACACAGGAGGGGATATGGCAGTGAGCAATCGACAGGGACTTATGATTATTGCCCGAGTGAGTGAGGTCGCCCGCCTGGCCACGTGAATTGTGCTACAGGTGATAGTGAAATCGAGAGGATCTATGGACGCGCTTATATTGAATCCATCTGGCCCGAAACATCCGTGCGGCATCGGCCGCCAGTCTTCGTGAAGCCTTCCAAACTTCCATCGATTCGATCACGTCCATCATGTGACGCCAATATTGATATCCCCAAGCGAAGGCCGGAATCGACAGGAGCTTCTCTCGGTTAAGCTGAAACAGCCGCTCGACGAGTGTAAGCTTCAAAACTTCCGCCGTGATGAAGGTGACGGCGCCAGCGAAGAAATGACCGGTTCCCAGCAAATACCCCGCCAAGGGCTTTGCCGGCTCAAGGATGATGACTGGCACGGCAAAAAGTGCGAGCGATGGATAAGGCCCCAAAGAAATCACCCAGAGTCGCACTCGCTCGAAAAGCTTTTTGTTGGCAAGCCATACCGTTATGGGCTGCGTGACGTGAGAAAACATCCCGTCTACGACGAAATACATTGTGGCCAGGATGAAAACGGGTGTGTTCCAGACGCGGGCCATGAAATCCTCCGCTGAGTCAATACGAAGGGGATTAATGGGTTCCAACCCGATAAAAGGGCACGTCGGAACAATACGTGTCAGGGCGGCTTGGCCTGTCGCCGCCCCCGATCCCGCACGCCGTCCCGGCGACCGCACCACCGGGATCGATACTTCAACAAAAAGAGGAATACATGACCAAAAATCGGTTTTCGACTGATCCGTGGCGTAGCGATCCTGTTCGCCTTGGTCGTTGGGCTCTCGGCAGACGCGGTGCCGACAGCCTGGCAGTCCAGCACCATCGTCTCGCAGGCTGAAGCGCGGGTCGGCCGACGACCCGCAGCGCTCTCGGGGTTGCGCGGCGCACGACCGGGCGCGCGGTACGGAGGTGTTGACGACTGGGGAGCAGAACCCGTTACTGATCCTCTAAAGTCCTCGATCCGCGGTGGTCCCCTCGGTATTCGGGGACTGAAATCGGAATCGCGCATCCCTAAGCCAAATGCGCTGCAAAATCGTCGGCTTGCCCCGTCGGGCAAACTAAAATGTCCTCAGCGCGTCCTTGCCTTTGCGCGATCGGCCCTCGGCTCCTGTCCGAAGACCGTCTCGTCAACCAGACGCCAATACGCTTCGACGACCTTCGTGTCCTCGGATGACAATCCGCTCGTAACTTGCATTTCAGGGCCGAATTCCGAAAGCGCGGCGGTAAGGCTGACCATCATATAGTGGAAAAGAATAGGATCGACTGCAGGCAGGAGACCTCGTTTCTGAGCCTCAATGATCTGAGGCAGCAATCGCGCTAGAAGCGGAGCCAAGACCGTTTCCGCCACCCATTTCAGCCGCGGATTATTCGTCAAGGCTTCTTGGCGCATGAACCGATGAAATTCAGGAAACGCAACGGTATAGCGGAAAAGAGTCGTGTACTCCTGGCGCAGCCGTGCCAGCGGTGACAATTCAGATCCTTCGGGTGCCAAAATATCCCACTCGGACCGTATTTGTGCGAAGGCATGCTCCGCTGCGGCCCGCCAGAGAATGTCCTTGCTGCGATAATGGTAGGTGATCAGCGGATGTTGCAGGCCGAGCCGATCGGCGATAGCGCGAATGCTCGCTCCTTGGAATCCTCGCTCGGCAAACTCCGCGATCGTGGCATTGAGGATTGCGGCTCGCGTCTCGATCGAACGCTGTTGTTCGGCTCTCTTGCGCGGGCGCTCTCGGCGCCCAGTAGTCAGCCTCGTTTTCTTCGGCATTTGGCCTTCGTAGCTCCCAACCGAACGCCACGCGAAGTGTTGAATGGCTCTTCATGAGTTTATCACAGGTTGCCGCGTAATCGATCGCCTAGAGCTATTGACCTTGACGGCGGAGTTCCTCGACCTGTGCTCGAATCAACTCTCGCTCATCGGCAAGCCCAAAGTCATGTTCGACCGCCAGCAAACTTTCGAGGCCGGCTCATTTTCCCTCAAAGACGAGCGTTGGCGGTTCGATGTCCTTGTTGAAGGCCTCCGCGGCATTCGCAAAGCCGCGCTGCGCATCGGCACCGTTGTAGAGTTCCATCGCGACGTCGAGCATGATAAGGTCCGCGGCGGCGATCCCTCCGCTCGACCACGCCTTGAGCAGCGTACGCGTCGCTGCGTATGATCTGGTCGGCCCCGTCGCCAGCTGTCGGGCCAATGCAGACGCGGTCGCTGAAAGCTCGTTCTCAGGCACCACATGCGTCGCAATTCCAAGCGCACCAGCTTCGCGCCCGGAAATCGGCTCCCCAAGCATGGCGAGACGCGATGCGCGAGCCCGACCGGCGCGCTCAGCGATCCGCTGCAAGGCTCCGGCGATCGGCAGCATCGCTGTCGTAACTTCGACGCAGCGAAGGGTCGCATTGTCGGCTGCGACAAGAAAATCGCAAGCCAGCGCTAGTTCGAAACCGCCGCCGAAGGCAATCCCCTTCACCACAGCTACCGTCGGAATCTTCAACATTTCGATGGCGCGGTACGAGGCGTTCACGTCAGCGACGAATGTCCTGAACCAGTTGGCATCCTTTCCCGGCCATTCACGGACCTCGCCGCCGAAGCTGAAGTGCGGCCCCTCCGATCGAACAACAAGCACGCGTATGTCGCTTTCGCTGGCCTGGTGCACGGCGGCTCGCAAGGCTTCCGCGAAACGCAGGTCGAGCCGGTTGAAGGGGGGATTCGCCAACACGATATTTCCGATGGCACCGTCTCGTTCAAATCGGATCGTTGTCATTGCAACACGTGCTCCTTTATGCAGAGGTCAGATTGGATGCCGGTTGGTGAACTCAGGGATGATCGGCAGCAGCAAATGTGACGGCCGTTCCGCGTCACGGTAGATCCTGTGGGTGACCGTCTTGCTGCTGCAGACGTGGTACGGGATGTACTCGACATTGGTCATCGCCCCGGTGCCTGTGGGCACATCCAAGGATGTGATGTCGACACAGATCCGATGACCCGCTTTGAATTGATTCGCCGTGGCGAGGATCTGTATCCGATACTCGACCACTTCGCCCGGTTTGACCGGAGCGATTGCGTCCTGCGTGAGCTTGTGGAACGGCTCCCAAGGATTCGAACGCTTTTCATCGAGTGCCCGATATGATGCCTTCAGCCAGCCTCGCGTCAGTTCACGTTCGGGCAAGGAAGACGGGACATCCCGTTCGCCCTCGCGCGCTGTACGAACCGACACGTCGGGCCCAACATCCTTGAGCACGATGATCCAATTGGTGTCGTCCTGATCGATCGCCGCGTGGAGCGTCAGCGTGATTGGGCCTGCGACGGTGACATCATGCGGCAAGGGATCTGTCATGTAGCGCAGCCGCTCGACCTTCGTCGTCCGCGTCAGCGGCATCTGCGTGAAGACATCAGGCTCGCGCGCCGCAGCGCCAAGCTCTGGGGCTGGTCGCGGTGGCTCGGTCGACAGCGTCCCCCAATGGGAGAGATAGTATTTGGTCCACTGCGTCTCCGACAGCGGCCAATTCGCTCCGGTCCGCCACTCGTTGGCTCCCATAAGCCAGTAACGCACCGGCGGCTCGTCCATGATACCGGTGTCCTGTCCCTTCAGCCAATGGTCGTACCAGCGGATAATCTCGTCGTGGTATTGATTGAATGGCCGCTCCAGGTGAGCCGGCCCAGTAAACAGCAGCTTCTTTGGCGCATCGACATTCTGAAAGTAGTGCTGTGCGCCGAGCCAATGGAGCTTGTAAGTGTAGGCGTAGGCTCCTGAGCCGGTATAGAATGGTATTTTGATTTTCTTGAAGGTCTCTTCCGCGCGCTCGACAGTGCCGTCGAACTCCCAGGGATGCGTCATCATGAGATACATGATGAACGTCCGCTGCCCCTTCTGGGTAAGAATGTTGTAGAGGTTGATGTATTGCTTGTAGTCCGGGTTCCGCATGGCCTGGCGCCAGAGTTCTTCGTCCGCGGCGGGAAGTTCCGCGGGCCGGTCACGCGACTCATGAACCGTGCTGAAGACGTCGAGCAAATAAGGAAAGGTGTGCAAGACCCCGCCGGGATTGAAGTCGCGGAATCCGAACATGCCGCCATACGCGCTGCAGGCGTCGTAGGGAAAGATGGCCTTCAGCGCCGGATGTCCCTGCGCGGCGGCGCGCCACTGTTCGCCCGCATAGCCGGAGATGCCAACCATTCCGACCTTACCGTCTGACCAGGGCTGTTGTGTGATCCATTCGATCAGATCGTAGTGGTCCGTATCCTCATGGCCGTAGTGTCCTTCCGATTTGGCAGACCCCCTCGGCTGGGCGATCACATGGACATAGCCGTTGGCGATGAAGCGTCGTGTGTCGCCCGCCTCGATGGGGCCGAACCAAAGCGGCGCGTGCGCCGGTTGCGGCGGTAAGATATCCGCGATGTCAGGACCCTGGATGTCCTTGTTGTGCAGGGCTGAAGCGTACAGCACGGGGTATTTGCCTGGCGCATCCGGGCGGTAAACGTCGACGGCGAGCCGCGTGCCATCCCTCACGGCGACGCTGATGTCCCTTTCCTCGATCATCATTTCACCCCGGCTTTTCGCGACGCTTTCGGTCGACGTTTGACGATGTCGAGAAGGTGACAAGCCAAGTATCCTCCGCCCGACCGTATGGACTATGCCATTTTACTTTACGTTCGTAAAGTTTAACTTTGTCCTTTTTGAACCGCGCATGGGACGGCATGTCCTACTGGTAGGAAAATTGCTGCCGGCAGGGCCTGACCGATTTGCGCGCCCCGAAGCTCACAGCTCGTTGACATCAAGTTTAAAGGCCAAAAGCGCTCTCGATCCGCGCGGCTCTGCCTGACGGGCAAATCACCTCATCCCTGTCCAGCCCCTTTTGCAAAAATATTCTGATTTTCCGAAGACCCAAATCACTGCTATATCCTTTGCCGTCCTGTTCCCACAAGAGGGGCGCTTCGCGGTCGTCACGGACGTTGGGAGCGGGATGCGATGGACGCGGCGGCATCATGCGCGCGATGAGCGTGCGGACGAATGATGCTGAAGCGGACGGCGAAGGCGTGTGGTCCTGACATCCCGATGCTGGTGTCAAGTCGGTGGAGGCAACTCCGCTGGCGACGGTGGCAAGAAAGCCCGGTCACCGGGGAGAGCGCGTTATAAGCCGTAAACCATTGCGTGCGGGAATGCCGGGTGATTCCGGTGGCTCGCTGTGAATACTCGTGTGCATACTTACTACCCCATGCGCACACGAGGCTGCGGGTGCATCGGGCATCCGGCATTCCCCACGCCCTCTTTACGGAGAGGGCGAAACGTTCTGACAAAACTCGCGCGAAACGCGCGGCGAGAATGCGGACCTATGTCTTTCTGCCAGGCGTGTCTGCCGAGGCTCTGCCGGGAACTTACGAACACCATCATCCCGACTTCCTGCACGACGCGGCAAATGCCCCTTGCTGCAAAGCACCGGGTTCGGCGGCTGAATCGGTGGTCAGACTTGAAGATGCTCGGAAAAAAAGGCAAAAGCCTAATGAAATCTGGTCGGAGTGGCAGGATTTGAACCTGCGACCCCTGCGTCCCGAACGCAGTGCTCTACCGGGCTGAGCCACACTCCGACAAGAACGCGGCTTATAGCCTTGGGTTTCGCTCACCGCAAGAAGCCGAATTAAGGAAGCCAAACCCAGTGAATGTGGGCCTGAAAACGCCAATTCTGCCCGCCGGCGAGGCCGCCGTGGCCGCCGCCGCGCGTTGCCTCGCGGAAGGCGGGCTGGTCGCGTTCCCGACCGAGACCGTTTATGGGCTCGGCGCCGACGCCACCGACCCCGCCGCGATCGCGCGGCTCTATCAGGCCAAGGGCCGGCCCTCGTTCAACCCTCTGATCGCCCATGTCCGGGATCTCGGGGCTGGCAATGCGGATTGGCCGCTTCGACGCGAACCGCGACCGCGCTCGCCGAGGCGTTCTGGCCGGGACCGCTGACGCTGGTGTTGCCCAAAACGGCCGACTGCACGGTGGCCGAACTCGCCACGGCGGGGCTCGATACCATCGCGATCCGGGTGCCTGCCCACCCCTTGGCGCGGGACATCCTGCGGGCGTTCGGCGGTCCGGTGGTGGCGCCCTCGGCCAATCTGTCCGGTCATGTCTCGCCAACCTCGGCCGCTCACGTGCAAAGCGACCTCGCGGGGCGCATCGACCTGATCGTCGATGGCGGCGCGGTCGAGGTCGGCGTCGAATCCACCATTGTCGGATGCTTCGACGCACCCATGCTGCTGCGCCCCGGCGGCCTGCCGCGCGAGGAGATCGAACGCGTGCTCGGCCGCGCACTGGTCCGGCCACCGCACGAGGCGCGAGAACGACTACCGGCCAGCCGTTGGCGCCGGGCATGCTGGCCTCGCACTACGCGCCGCGCACGCCGGTGCGGCTCAATGCCGGTCACATCGAGGCCGGTGAGGCGCTGCTGGCGTTTGGGACACCTGCGGTGCCGGGGGTTGACGCCGCGACCGCGGTAATGAATTTGTCCGCGTCAGGCGATCTCACTGAGGCCGCCGCCAATCTTTTCGGCTATCTTCGCGCGCTCGACCTAAGGGGCGCGCGCGCCATCGCCGTGATGCCGGTGCCGGATCACGGGCTTGGCGAAGCCATCAACGACCGGCTGCGCCGCGCCGCAATGGGACGGGAATAGTCAGGCGTAAGAGACCAAAAATGAATGTCCTCCAGCCATCAGCGCCGCCGCTTTCGCCCGAACTGATCGCGCGTTTCCGCGAGATCGTCGGCGACAAATACGCGGTCACCGATGCCGCTGACATCGCCCCTTACCTGACCGAAGAGCGCGACCTGTTTCACGGCCGCTCGCCGCTGGTGTTGCGGCCCGGCTCGACCGCGGAAGTATCCGCCATCTGCAGGCTCGCGACCGAGCACAGGATCGCGCTGGTGCCGCAGGGCGGCAACACCGGCCTTGTCGGCGGCCAGACCCCGCACAATGGCGAGGTGGTGATCTCGATGCGGCGGATGGACAAGATCCGCGACATCGACACCGCCTCCAACACCATGACCTGCGAGGCCGGCGTGGTGTTGCAGATCGCGCAGCAGCGCGCTGCCGAGGTCGACCGGCTGTTTCCGCTGTCGCTCGGCGCCGAAGGAAGCTGCACCATCGGCGGCAATCTTTCCACCAATGCCGGCGGCACCACGGCGCTGGCCTACGGGGTGGCGCGCGAAATGGCGCTCGGGCTGGAAGTGGTGCTGGCCGACGGGCGCATTCTCAATGGATTGTCGAAGCTGAAGAAGGACAATACCGGCTACGATCTGCGCAACCTCTTCATCGGCGCTGAAGGCACGCTCGGCATCATTACCGCGGCGACCTTGCGGCTGTTTCCGAAGCCACGCGCGGTGGAAACCGCCTTCGTCGGCCTCCAATCGCCCGCGAAGGCGCTGAAGCTGCTCTCGATCTCGCAGAACGAGGCCGCCGGCGCGCTGACCAGTTTTGAGCTGCTGTCCGACATCGCCGTCGATTTCAGCGTCCGTCATGGCATCGATATCCGCGATCCCCTTGAAAGCAAGCATCCCTGGTACGTGCTGATGGAACTGTCGTCGCCACGCGACGACGCCCGCGCCGCGCTGGAATCGATCCTGACGCAGGGTCTCGAGCAGGGTATCGTTGACGATGCGGTGATCGCGGCGAATCTGAGCCAGCGCACGGCATTCTGGAAGCTGCGCGACGAAATGTCTGCGGCGCAGAAGCCGGAGGGCGGCTCGATCAAGCACGATATTTCGGTGCCGGTGGTCGCGGTGCCCGATTTCATCGAACAGGCCAACGCGGCCGTGGTGAAGTTGATACCGGGCGCGCGGCCGGTGCCGTTCGGCCATCTCGGCGACGGCAACATCCACTACAACGTCAGCCAGCCGATCGGCGGCGACGCCGCTGATTTCCTGGGCCGGTGGCACGAGGTCAATGCGGTGGTATTCGAAATCGTGCTGCGGATGGGCGGGTCGATCTCGGCCGAGCACGGCATCGGCGTGCTCAAGCGCGACGAACTGCCGGAGGTGAAGGACAAGGTCGCGATCGAGCTGATGCGCTCGATCAAGGCGATGCTCGACCCACTGGGCATCATGAATCCCGGCAAGGTGCTGTAGGCGTGGCGTGACAGTCTCCTCCCCTCCGCTATCGATTACGGCAATTGATGATGGCGATATCGCCGACGTGATTGCGTTGTGGCAGCGTTGCGGGTCGACGCGCGCCTGGAACGATCCCGCCGGTGATATCGCGCGGGCGCGCAAGGAGACCAACGCAACGGTGCTATTGGGTCGGAATGACGGCCTCCTCATCGCGTCGGTGCTGGTCGGCCACGACGGCCATCGCGGCTGGGTCTATTACGTTACCGTCGATCCCGATCACCGCCATAAGGGCTACGGTCGCGAGATCATGAACGCCGCGGAGAATTGGCTCCGCGCGCGCGGCATCGAAAAGCTCCAGCTCATGGTCCGGGGAGATAACGCCAAGGTCCACGCCTTCTACGAGGCGCTCGGCTATTACGACCAGGAGCGCGTGGTCTTCGCCAAGTGGCTCGACGGACGAGAACCGACGCCGTAACTGAGAAGCAGGCATGACATGACCGTCTCCGACCGCATCCGCATCCAGAACGTCCGCGTGCTCTCTCACAATCATTACACGCTGAAGACCACCACCTTCGAGTGGCGGCGCAGCAATGGCGAGTGGCAGACCCAGCGCCGCGAAACCTATGACCGCGGCAACGCCGCCACGCTATTGCCCTACAATCTGGCACAGCGCACCGTGGTGCTGGTGCGGCAGTTCCGCTATCCGGCTTTCGTCAATGGCTACGACGATCTCCTGATCGAGGCCGCGGCCGGTCTGCTGGACGACGCATCTCCCGAAGTGCGGATTCGCGCCGAGGCCGAAGAGGAAACCGGTTACCGGCTCGGCGACATCCGAAAGATTTTCGAAGCCTTCATGAGTCCCGGCTCGGTCACGGAAAAACTGCACTTCTTTGTCGCGGAATATGAACCGGGGATGCGGGTCGGAAGCGGCGGCGGTATCGCCGACGAGGGCGAAGACATCGAGGTGCTGGAATTGCCGATCGATCAGGCGCTGGCCATGATCGGCGACGGCCGCATCGTGGATGCCAAGACCATCATGCTGCTGCAATACGCGGCGCTGAATATTTTTCTCGCGCGGCCAGATTGAAAAAATGCGCATCGCTCTCATCCACGCCCTGAAACATTCTCTCGTCCCGATCGAGGCCTCGTTTGCGCGGCTTTGGCCGGACGCAAGTTTGATGAATTTGCTCGACGACAGCCTGTCTGCCGACGTGGCGCGTGACGGCCGCCTCACCGACGCGATGACAGCACGTTTCCTGTCGCTCGGACGTTACGCGGCCTCTACCGGCGCCGACGCGATCCTGTTCACCTGCTCGGCCTTTGGCCCTTGCATCGAGGCAGTGGCGCGCGAACACGCGCCGATGCCGGTGCTCAAGCCCAGTGAAGCGATGATCGAGCAGGCCGCCGCGCGGGGCCGCAGGATCGGTTTGCTCTCGACGTTCGCGCCGACCCTGGCTTCGATGCCGGCGGAATTTCCCCGCTCGGTCGATATCGTGCCAAAACTGGCGACCGGCGCGCTTGCGGCACTGGATCGCGGTGACCGCGCCGAACACGATCGCCTGGTCGCGGAAGCGTCACGCGAGCTGCGCGACTGCGACCTGATCGCGCTCGCGCAATACAGCATGGCGCCGGCGGCGTCGCTGGTCGCCGAGGCGTCGGGTCGGCCGGTGCTCACGGCGCCGGATAGCGCCGTGCTGAAACTGAAACAATTGCTCGCCGTTGCCGCTTGATGCTGCAATACGCGGCGCTGAATGATTTTCGAAAGTTGGATTTCGAACAGATGCAAGATCGTCATGGCCGGGCTTGCCCCGGCCCTCCACGCCTTAACACCTTCAAGGAAGCAAGACGTGGATGCCCGGCACAAGGCCAGGCATGACGGATGAGAGAGATTTCAAAACAACGACCCCTGCCCGCTGTCATCCGACGTCACCGGCGCGACCTTGCGCGCCGCGACCTTCTTGCACATCGGCTTCGCGCTCCTCCGCCGCGATCGGCAGCACCAATTGCGCGTCGTCGTTGGCAACGCGGTTGACCCTTGTGGAGACCTCATGCCAGACGAATTCGCCCTCTTGCGGCGGCGCCAGCAGCGCCATCGCCGTTTCCGCGTCATCGGCGCGGCAATCGAGCCAGCGCTCGAAATCATCATGCGCGATCGTCACGGGCACGCGGTGATGCAGCACCGCGAGATCGGCGCTCGCCGGCGCCGTGACGATCGCCACCGTATCGAGTTCCTCGCCGTTGGGGCCGATCCAGGTTTCCGCCAGCCCGGCGAGCCCGATCGGGCTTCCGTCGCGGCGATGGATGAAGTGAGGCCGTTTGCGCTTTTCGGAACCCTGCCATTCATAATAGCCGTCCGCCGGAATCAGGCAGCGCCGCCGCTTCATCGCGTTCTTGAAGGCCGGCTTTTCCAGCACGGTTTCCGCACGCGCATTGATCAGCAGGCGTGAATTTACGGGGGTCCTTGACCCAGGCTGGCAGCAGGCCCCAGCGCATCAGGCGGAAATGCCTGACGCCATTTTCGACGATAACCACCGGTATCGGCTGCGTCGGCGCGACATTATGCCGTGGCGGGAAATTGGGCTGTTCGATATAGCCAAAGATCAGCCGCAGGGCCGCCGGTGGCGAGGTGATTACGAAGCGTCCGCACATTCTGTGGTCCAAGATAGGCATCCGTTCAGCACCTTTTAACCCCAACCATCAAGACTGCGGCAGATGACATCAACGACTGGCAAAACCGCATCGCCCGATCGCCCGGCACCCGGAAAGGCTGGCCGCGCCGAGGATTCGCGCGCCACCCAGTTGCGGGCCGCCAATATCAATCCCCGCACCGGGCTTGCCACCGACTATCTGAATCATTTCAACGAAGCCATCATGCTGCTCGAGATGATTCCGGACATGCCGGAATGCGCGGAAGATTTCCTGGACTGGCACCCGCTCTCCTATGCCGAGCATTTCACGGCGTCCAATTTCAAGGCGCGCGACCTCGCGATCTCGGCCTATGAATCCGCCGACCCCCCAGATCCGCGCCGAATTCGACAATATCACCAGCGCGATGACCTCGATTCTGACCGCGGTCAGCGCAGCCATGCGCGAAGCCCGGCAGGACAAGACCCGCGCCACGCTGGCCGAGCAGGCCACCGGCTGGGTCAAGCCACTGGTGGCGCTGGCCGGCGGGATCATCAATGGCGGCGCCGAGGCCGACGTCGACTATATCATGACCCACTAATGTCAGCGGCATCCCCTGTGCAGCCCTCGCACCCGCAGCTTGCCGTCAGCGCGGTGATCTTTCGTGACGGCAAGATCCTGCTGGTGCGGCGTGCGCGATCGCCGGCCAAGGGCTTTTACTCGCTGCCGGGCGGACGGGTCGAATTCGGCGAAATCGCTGCACTGCGGCGCTGCATCGCGAAGTCGACGAGGAAACCGCGCTCAAAATCGAGATCGTCGGCCTCGCCGGATGGCGCGAGGTGCTGCCGGGAGCCGCCGGCAGCGGGCACTATCTGATCATGTCATTCGCCGCGCGCTGGAGTTCCGGCGAGCCGCTCCTGAACGACGAACTCGACGATTTCCGGTGGATGGCACCGGACGCGCTCGGCGATCTCAAGCTTACCGGCGGCCTTGAGGAGGTCATCCAGGCGGCCCGGAGCCTGATCGGGGCCTGAAAGCTGGCCCATTCCGGCGTCCCTGCGCCTTGCTTCCAGCGCATTGAAAAGGCATATCACGGCCGTCCCGGACCCATTCATGTCAAAGCATTTTCTGGCAGCTCTCATCCTGATCTCGGCATGTATTTCCGGCCCTGCGCGGGCCGAGGATGCTGCCGCGCCGTTCGACGGCGACCTGCAGCGGTTGGCCGAGATCCTCGGCACTCTGCACTACCTGCGGGGCATTTGCGGCACCAATGAAGGCCTGAAATGGCGCAATGAAATGCAGGCGCTGATCGATGCCGAAACCCCTTCGGGCGATCGCCGCACCCGCATGATCGCGGGCTTCAACCGCGGCTATAACGGGTTCCAGCAGACCTACCGGACCTGCACGCCGGCGGCCACGGTTGCGATCCGCCGGTACATCGAGGAAGGCTCGAAGATTTCACGGGATCTGACGGCCCGCTACGCCAATTAGAGTGGCGCGAAACCCGGTTTCGGAACAGCCAATTCATCTTCGTCAGCTTCGTCAGCGCCGTTAACCTTTCCTAAAGAACTGGTCTAGGCGGCGCAGCGCTGCATGCTAAACCTCGCACATTCGACGCGCTCCGCCCTGGACCCGCGCACAGACTGTTGAGTTTCATGAGCCATCCAGCGTCCTTCACAACCGCCCGCGACCCGGTGCCCGATCACGAGCAGAAGCAGGCCGCGCTCTGCTATCTCAACGAGGCCTGGGCGGAGGCGCGGCACGATGGCGTCGATGGCGATTGCCTGGCGCAGGCCAGCCTTTTCGCAGCCTTCGCCGAACTGGTCGGAACCTACGGCGAAGACGCGGTGGCGAAATTCGTCGAAGGTCTCCCGCTGCGCGTCCGCAACGGCGAATTTTCGATCCAGATAGCGAAGCAGTAGGCTTCGCTCCGCCGTCATCGCCCGGCTTGACCGGGCGCCCAGTATTCCAGAGACGCCAGTCATCAACCGAGAAGCCGCGGCGTACTGGATCACCCGCTTTCGCGGGTGATGACAGCTGAGGGGTTAGCGACACACCTCCGCGATCTCGCGGCGCGATGCGCCCGAGGTGTGCATGAATTTTACGCCCTTAAACCAGAGGGCGTGGGGAATGCCGGGCGCCCGATGCACCCGCAGCCTCGTGTGCGCTAGGGGTAACAAGTATGCACACGAGTATTCACAGCGAGCCATCGGAAATCACCCGACATTCCCGCACGCAATGGTTTACGGCTTATACCGTGCTCTTGCGTCCGCAAAATCTGCCAGAATGTGCGAACGGGCGGTTCTGACCAACCGCCCGTCGCTGGATCTGAGCCCGTGGTGCTCAAAGGCCGCTAGAGCCTGACGGGGAGCGAGGGACAGATCCGGTGTCTTCCTCAACCCGAACAGTTGCATGGGCTTAGAGCCCGAACCGAGCAAGGAAGGGAGCAGGATGATGGCACAAAACGATCTGGTTGTCGCCGGTATTGATATCGCCAAGGACAAGGCGGATGTGAGCATTCGCGCGCTGTCTCAACGGCAAACGTTCCCAAGCACCGCGGAGGGACGTCGGCAGTTGATCTCTTGGTTTCGCAAGCACAAGGTGACCAAAGCCGTGATGGAGGCAAGCGGGGGATATGAGCGCGAATGGGCCCGGGCGATCCGCGAGAAGGCTATCGAAGTTCGTATTGTTGACCCTAAGCGGGTGCGCCACTTCGCCCAGTCTGCTGGGCGACTAGCCAAAAATGATGTCATCGACGCTGACACGATCGCCTGGTTTGCCGAGATATTCGACGAGGCGCCAAGCCAAGCCCACGATGCTGCGCGCGAGACGCTTCAACAGATGGTCAATGCTCGCCAGGGGTTGCTCGACATAAGAACCATGCTGAGCAACAAAGCCGAGCAGGATGTGCCGGAACCGGTGCAAAAAAGCCATGCGCGACTGCTGAAGACCATAGCCCTCGAGCTTGCCAAGCTCGAGGCGGCGATCGCCGCCCTCGTCAAGGCCACGCCGCATTTTGCCAAGCGCGCCGAGATCATCGAGAGCGTGCCGGGCCTTGCCGCCACGACGGCTGCTGGTCTTATCGCAGCCATGCCGGAATTGGGCGAAGTGAGCAACGAGGCCATCGCCGCCTTGCTCGGCGTCGCCCCTTACGATGATGATAGCGGTAAACGGCAGGGCCAGCGCCAGATCAAGGGGGGACGCCGCAAGGTCCGCAATCTGTTCTACATGGCGTCCCTGGGAGCGGCGACCCGGCACAACCCAATGCTCAAGACCTTCTATCATCGCCTGATCGCCAAGGGCAAAAAGGCAAAGGTTGCCCTGGTCGCCTGCATGCGCAAGCTGATCGTCATTCTCAACACCATGATCGCCCGCGGCGAGAAATGGGATGCCAGTCGCTACCCGGTGAGTTGACGAGCGCGCCACGCCCGCGCTCGGCATTCGGCCGAGCGCATGCAAAGCCAACAGACCAGTGAGCGGATGGGGTCAAGGCCGACAGCCGCCGGAGGCGGTGGCGCGCAGCGCCAGCCTTGAGGCCAGCCGATCACAGGGCTACTTCAAAATACAGTTGCTCCCCGGTGATCGGCTTGTTGACACCGTCGCTTGCGAAAAAACTTCGCCAACTTGACGCCGGCACCGAGGCGTCAGGACCACACGTCTTCGCCGTCCGCGTTGGCATCGCCCGTCAAGCGCGCCGCCACGTCCACCGCCCCCCGCCCCGCGTTCGTGACGTTCGCGAAACGCCCCTCTGAGTGGAACAGGATGGCGATGGATATATTTCTGATTTTCAGAATTGTAAAGCAGAAATATTTTGCGCGACCGCTGGACCAGCCAGATCACGTTGAACACGCTCGGGAAATTGGTTTTTGCACACAGAGGCTTTTCGACCAAAGGTTTTGTGCCGAAAGGCCGATCCATTCGCGCATCAAGCCCGTCGGGCAAATCAGTCGATGACAGCGATGTCCCAGCCTCTCAACATGTCGTTCCGGCGAACGCCGGGAAATCCTTGGTTGATGGAAGGCCACATCAGCATCTCCGCGCGGCAACGCTGGTGGCTGACTTACGCTATGGGTCCAAAACCTGAAGTCGCAGCTACCACTGATACCGCACCACGCCCTTGCCGGCGTAGCTGCTGGTGACGTCGGAAAATTCGCCTTCGAACGTCGCGGCGATCGACCAGTTGTTGGTCCATTTGCGCTCGATGGAAGCTGTGGTCAGCACCGAGTCAGACGCCTGCGCCGCGCCGTTGACGACGAACGATGCGCCCGGCAGCGTCTGGAATGTCGCGCCGATCGAACGGTCGTTGTCGTAATCATGCGCCCAGGCGAGACGGCCGCGCAGCGTGAGGACGCCGTCCGGCATCGCAAAGGACTTGTCGATGCGGAAGCCGAGTTCGCTGCGCGGATCGGTGACGCTCTTGGCGCCATAGGCCAGCGCGAAAGTGCTGGTGCCGGCGAGGGCGCTTTCGGCATAGGCCGGCAGATCGAACGTTGTGAACTGAGCGGCGGCATAAGGCGTAATGCCGATGCCGCCGACCCACGGCGCGACAAAGCGGTAGCCGCTTTCGACGCGTCCCGAGAACGCGTTGGCGTTGAACTCGGCGTGCAGCATATCGGTGCCGGCAACCGTCACTGTGCGGTTGGTGGTGATGTCCTGCCAGCCATAGGCCAGCGCACCGGTGATGTAGGCAGCGCCCGCATCATGCCGGATGAAGGCGCCGGCCTGGAACAGGTCGGAACGTCCGCTACCGCCGTTGGCGACGCTGAAACTGGTGCCGCCACCGGCCAACGCGAAGCCGGCAATCGTAAATGGCGAGAAGCGATAGTCGGCGCCCACCGCGGTGCCGGCAATACTGCTGGTGGTGTTGTTCGATCCCAGCGCGGTATTACCATCGGTGCTTTGCGAGCCGCCGAAGCCGGCCGCCCACACGCTCCAGCGCGGATCGTCGCTCTTTGCCAGCGGCGCCTTGGTGAACATCGCGTAGGCGTCGCGCGCGGCGTCGGTGCGTTTGCGGCCGTCGGCGGTGTAAGCGCTGGCACCGCCTTCGGATGCGTAGGCGTTCGGGGCTCCCCCGGCACTGACGGGGGCGCCGCGGCCGGCAATGAAAGGATCGGTCATGACACCCATGAACTGGTTCATCGCATTGAACGTGGTCTGCTGCGATCCGGTGGCCGTCTCGCCCGAAATTTGCGAAAGACCCGATGGCGTCAGCAAGCCGAACACCAGCGGAATGCTGCCTGTGCGGTTGAAGAAATTGGTCAGGGCATTGCTGACGTTCTGCTGGTTTGCATTCTGTCCGCCCGGTATCGCGAAATTCAGATTGAGAAACGCATCATGGGCGTCGTAGCTCAACGTGGTGTAGAAGCCGGACGGCAGGTTGGTATTGGCGACCGTCGGATTGAACATCCCGCTGACGGTGCCGGTTGCCTGGACGATGGTGTATTGCTTCGAGACATACGATCCGGCCGCGAAATTGGCGTTGACCGTGGCCCCGCCCAGCGTGGCGTTGCCCGTGACGTTGGCAAAAGAAGACGTCGTCGGATTGACCTGCACCATGAAGATCGCCGCCGATTGAAACGACAGGCTGGTGGTTATATTCATCGATGAGCCCGGCGTGCCGTTGCCCGGCGCGAACGTACCGCCATTGACGGCCAGACTCTGCACCGAACCTGTGCCGCTCAGCGTGCCGCCACTGACCGTCGCCAAACCGGTAATCGTTCCGGTATTGCCGAACGTGCCGGCGGTGTTGGTCAGCGAGGCGATCGTGCCGCCGTTGGTTGCGGTTGCGGCGTTCGACACCGCTCCGGCGGTGCCGCTGTTGTTCTGGAAGAAGCCGGTGGTATTGGTCACGGCGCCAAACGTACCGCCGGCGTTGGTCACAATGCCACCGGTGTTGGTGGTCGTTCCCGTAATCGTACCGCCTGCATTGTTCGCGAAGGCGCCACCGCTGACCGCCAACGTGCTTTGGAAGGCTCCGCTGTTGGTGACCGCGCCGCCGGAGACCGACGAGGCGCCGTTCACGGTCCCGGTGTTGCTGAACGTGCCGTTCGTGTTGGTCAGCGAAGCGATGGTGCCGCCGTTGCTTCCCACCCCGGCGTTTGACACCGCGCCGGCGGTCCCGCTGTTGTTCTGGAAGGTTCCGGTGGTGTTGATCACGGCGCCGAATGTGCCGCCAGCGTTGGTCACGGTGCCACCGGTGTTGGTGGTCGTTCCTGTAACCGAACCGCCTGTATTGTTCGTGAAGGCGCCGCCGCTCACGCCCAACGTGCTTTGGAAGAACCTGCTGTTGGTGACCGTACCGCCGGAGACCGACGAGGCGCCGGTCACGATCCGGTGTTGCTGAACGTGCCGTTCGTGTTGGTCAGCGAAGCGATGGTGCCGCCGTTGCTTGCCATCGCGGCGTTCGACACCGCATCGGCGGTGCCGCTGTTGTTCTGGAAGGTGCCGGTGGTGTTGATCACGGCGCCGAATGTGCCGCCAGCGTTGGTCACGGTGCCACCGGTGTTCGTGGTCGTTCCTGTAACCGAACCGCCTGTATTGTTCGTGAAGGTGCCGCCGCTCACGCCCAACGTGCTTTGGAAGGCCCCGCTGTTAGTGACCGTACCGCCGGAGACCGACGAGGCGCCGGTCACGGTCCCAGTGTTGCCGAACGTGCCGGCGGTGTTGGTCAGCGAGGCGATGGTGCCGCTGTTGGTCACCGTGCCGGAATTGTTCAGGGTGTCGGTCACGTTGCCGGTGGCATTGACGGTGATGGTGGCGCCGGCGTTGTTAGTGATGCCGCTGGCCGACAGCGTTCCCGCCGTTCCCGCCCCGGTGCCGCCGACCGTGATGGTGCCGCTGTTGGTCACCGCGCCCGTGATCGTGTAGGAGCCGCCGCCGTTGACCGTCAGGTTCGAGGTCGCGGTCAAATTGTTGAATGTGCTGTTGCTGGTGACCAGCCCGACGGTCACGTTGAACGCGCCGCCCGTGCCGTTGTTGATCGCGCCGTTGACGAAACCCCCGGTTGCATTGACCGTCCCGGTGGTGTTGAGGTTGGTCGTCCCCAGCGTGGCGTTCCCGATCGTGATCGTGCCCGCGTTGGTCAGCGTGGTGATGCCGGTGAACGAACTGGTGACCGCCAGCGACGCACCCGCATTGTTCGCGAACGTGTTGTTGGTGGTCACCGCGCCGCCAACCGTGAACGTGCCGCCGGTGCTGTTGGTGATGCCGTCGTTGATCTGGCCGCTATTGGCGTTGACGGTGCTGGAGTTGGTGAGGCCGCCGCTGGTGGTGCCCCCGGCGGTCTGCGTATAGATGCCGGTGCCGCTTACGGTGACGCCCCCTGCGACGATGCCGCTGGTGCTGACGGTGCCGGCCGACACCGCCACGCCGCCATTGAGCTCGCCCGCGTTGGTCGTCGTACCGCCCGTGTTGGTCAGCAAGCCGGATACC
Source organism: uncultured Alphaproteobacteria bacterium (assembly GCA_963761895.1). Classification (GTDB taxonomy): domain Bacteria; phylum Pseudomonadota; class Alphaproteobacteria; order Rhizobiales; family Xanthobacteraceae; genus Bradyrhizobium. Next base: position 410,045 of record CAVXIL010000003.1, on the reverse strand, counting down.
GTGGCACCGCCAGCGTTGCTGAAAGTCCCCGAATTGTTGACCGCCCCGACGACCGTGACATTGTTGGTGAAGGTGGCGGAGTTGGTTAGACCTCCTGTCGTCGTCAGGCTTCCGGTGTTGACCAGCGTACCGGCATTGACGGCGAAGGTCGTAACCGCCGAGTTGGTGCCCTGCAGAGTGATGGTGCCGGCGCCACTCTTCGAAAGCGCGCCCCCCGTAATGTTACTTTGGACGCTCGTGCTTCCGGCGGCCTGGGCAAAATCCAGCGAGCCGGTAACCGCGATGCCTCCGTGCAAGCCTGACGTCGCATTGGTGAAGCTCAGGCTGTTGGTGCCGCCGGTGAAATTGATGGCGGTGCCGGTGTTAATGTTGCCAGCGGTGACCGTTCCGGCCGCCCCCATTGTGATGCTGAAATTCGATCCCTGGATGCCGACGCCATCGGCTCCCGCGACGCCGCCGGCTGCCCCACCGGCCCCGCCTGGATCGCCTATCACGTGTGCGTTGACGGTGAACGTCGCGCCGGCCGCATTGGTGAAATCAAGGCCGATACCGCCGGTACCGCCATTTCCACCGATCGCCCCGGCGCCGCCATTTCCACCGCTACCGGCCTGCACCTGAACGCCGAGAGTTCCAAGCGCCCCGGAACCCGTCACGACGGCGCCGTAACCGCCAGCGCCGCCGCCGCCGCCGTTACCCGTACCGTCGCCATTGCCGCCTTGACCGCCGGACGTGCCGCTCGAAAACGCCACCGGCAGCGTCGCCCCCGTCGACCCGTGCGCGCCACCACCGCCGCCGCCGCCGCCAGCGTTGCTCCCGCCGGCCGCATTGTTTCCTGGATTCCCGGACGTACCACCGGTGCCGGAGCCCGCACCGCCGCCAGCGCCACCGGTTCCGCCGGTGGTTCCCGCACCGCCGCCGAACCCGGATTTCCGCCGCCATCGCCGCCTGCTGCCAGTGCCGGGCCAGCACTCACAGCGAGTGCGGCGGCAAGTGTCCAACTCACCCAAGCGGCCGTCGCGAGATAAGTCCGGCGACGGACCCGCGCGCTAATTGGAACGTTAACCGATGGATGTTGATCGCATCCTATATGTCGAAGGAGGCCCGAACTTGAATGATCGATCCGAGAAAACAGCATCGAGCCCCCAAAAAACTTCCGTAAAGTGCGCGTGCTGCAAAACTTTGCGGTCCGCCCGAATTTTTGCGTCGCGGATTGCGGGGCTGTAATCACTAAGTCAGGATTCTGTGAGGGGCTCCAGAGCTAAATACCTTTGTGGCAGTTTCTCGGCCGAGCGTGGCAAAAATGCAACCGTCGCGGGTGTCGCAAAAAAGCGCCGAGGCAAAGACCTTGGCGGAAAGGCAGGATTGCGGCAGCTACGGGCCGCCAAGCATCTAAATTCCCGCGGGTCCGCTTTACCGACACGATGTCCGCGTTGGGTTCAAACTCGGAAGTCCACCCGCTTGAACGGCAAGTCCGTTCTACCCCAACAACAGACCTCGCCGGACCGCCGCGGCATGTCCGGGTTGTGCCCCACAAGCGTAAGTGCAGTGAGTCAATTCGCTTGCGCGCTCACCAAGTATATCGCACCACACCCTTGCCGGCATAGCTGTCGGTGACGTTGGAGAACTCGCCTTCGAACGTCGCGGCGATCGACCAGTTGTTGGCCCATTTGCGCTCGATGGAAGCTGTGGTCAGCACCGAGTCAGACGCCTGCGCCGCACCGTTGACGACGAACGATGCGCCCGGCAGCGTCTGGAATGTCGCGCCGATCGAACGGCCGGTGTCGTAATCATGCGCCCAGGCGAGACGGCCGCGCAGCGTGAGAACGCCATCCGGCATCGCAAAGGACTTGTCGGTGCGGAAGCCGAGTTCGCCGCGCGGATCGGTGACGCTCTTGGCGCCATAGGCCAGCGCAAAATTGGTGGTGCCGATGAGGGCCTGTTCGGCGTAGGCCGGCAGGTCGAAGGTGGTGAACTGGGCGGCGGCGTAAGGCGTGATGCCGATGCCGCCGATCCAGGGCGTGACAAAACGGTAGCCGCCTTCGACGCGGCCCGAGAAAGCGTTGGCGTTGAAGCGGGCCTGCAACTGGTCGAAGCCGGCCAGTGTGACGGTGCGGTCGGTGGTGATGTCCTGCCAGCCATAGGCCAGCGCGCCCGCGATATAGGCCGCGCCCATGGTGTGGCGCGCATAGACGCCGGCCTGGAACAGATCAGACCGGCCGCTGCCGAGACCGTTACCGACGACATAATTGGTGCCGCCGCCGGCCAGCGCGAAGCCGGCAATGGTGTCCGGCGAGAAGAGGTAGTCGGCGCCGACCGCCGTGCCGGCGATGCCGCTGGTCGCGCTGTTGCTGCCGACCGCGGCATTGCCGTTGGTGGTCTGTGAGCCGCCAAAACCCGCTGCCCATACGTTCCAGCGCTGCTCGAAGGCCGCCGGCGGCGCCTTGGTGAACATCGCATAGGCGTCGCGCTCGGCGCCGGTGCGCTTGCGGCCGTCGGAGGCATAGGCGCTGGCATCGCCTTCGGACGCATAGCCGCTCGCGCCGCCGCCGGACGTCGGTGTCGTGCCGCGGTTGAAGGGATCGGTCATCACCTCCATGAACATGTTCATCGCATCGAAGGTGGTCTGCTGCGTGCCGGTGGCGGCCTCGCCGGAGAGCTGGTTGAGCGCAAGGTTATAGCCTGACAGCGAGGTGACCCCGTTGAGCAGGAAATTGGACACGGGACCGCCGAGGCCCGCGGTCTGCGCCGCGCCGTTGAAGGCATTGGCAAGCGAAGTCTGATTGTTGTTCAACCCCGGCGTCAGGAAGTTGATGCCGGCGCTCTTCACCACGACGTCGGTGGCGTTGGGAAACACCAGCTGCGCCTGCAGCACCGGGCTCGCCAGCAGCGAAAGCCCGCTATTGATGGCGCCGCCCGCCGCCGACAGCACTGTTTGCTGCCACGGCCCGAGTGTTGCGTTCTGCACTTGCACCTGCACCGTGCCGGCGAAATTGGCCGTGCCCGATACATTGACCCGGTCGGACGTGGCGCCGGAGATGTTGATGTCGGTGAGCAGGGTCCCGGTCGCGCTCTGCACCAGATTGCCTGTCAGCGCCGTGGTCTGGATCACCCCCGCGCCACCCGGCGATAGCGTGCCGGCGTTGGTCAGCGTATTGCCCGCGCCGAGATTGACGGTGGCGCCGGCATCGAAAAACCCGCCCGCCATGTTGTTGAAAGCGTTGGTGCCGCTACCCAGAATCACATTGCCGATCACGGTGCCGAAATTGTTGACGGTGTTGTTGCCCGTGGTGCCCCGGATCGCGAGGCCGGACAGCGCCATCACCGTGCCCAAGTTGGTCAGCGTGTTGTTGCTGCCGCCGGAGATAAAGACGCCGGCCCCGCTTCCCGAGCCGCCGGACACCGTGCCCGATTTGATGGTGACCGCGATCGGGCCGCCAACGCTCGCGGCCCCAATCCCGATCGCGTTGCTGCCCGCGGCGGAGACGTTGCCGGTCGAGGTCACCGTGACGGCGCCGCCGCCAAAGCTGCCGGCTTCAATCCCGTGTGCGCTGCTGCCCGTGGCGGAGATGTTGCCGGTCGAGGTCACCGTGATGGCGCCGCCGCCAATGCCGGCGGCTTCAATCCCGTGTGCGGCGCTGCCCGCGGTGGTGATATTGCCGGTCGAGGTCACCGTAACGGCGCCAGCGGCATCGCTGATGGCTTGAATCCCCAACGCGCTGTTGCCGGCGGTGGTGATGTTGCCGATCGAGGTCACCGTAACGGCGCCAGCGTTGGCGGAGGCTGCAATCCCGAACGCGCCGTTGCCCCCGGTGGTGATGTTGCCGGTCGAGGTCACCGTCGTAGCGCCGGTGCCAGCGGCCTCGGCAAGAATCGCGCCCGCGTTGCCCGTGCTGATGTTGCCGGTCGAAGTCACTGTTGCAGCGCCAGCGCCACCGCCTTGGGCAAAAATCGCGAACGCGCTGGCGCCCGCCGTGGTGATATTGCCGGTCGAGGTCACCGTCATAGAGCCACCGCCCTGGGCAAAAATCCCGTACGCGGTGGCGCCGGCGGTGGTGATATTGCCGGTCGAGGTCACCGCGACCGCGCCAGTGCCGCCGCTACTTGCCCGAATCCCGTCCTCTTGGCTGCCCGACGTGGTGATGTTGCCGGTCGAGTTCACCGCGACCGCGCCAGCCGTGCTGTGGGCAAGAATCCCGAACACGTTGCCCGTGGTGATATTGCCGGTCGAGGTCACCGTCACAGCGCCACCGCCAGTGCTCTGGGCAAAAATCCCGTACGCGCTGCTCCCCGCGGTGGTGATGTTGCCGGTCGAGGTCACCGTAACGGCGCCAGCGCCATCGTTGACGGCTTCAATCCCGAACGCGCCGTTACCGGCGGTGGTGATGTTGCCGATCGAGGTCACCGTGGCGGCGCCAGCGTTGCCGAAGGCTTCAATCCCGAACGCGCCGTTACCAGCGGTAGTGATGTTGCCGGTCGAGATCGCCGTCACAGCGCCAGAGCCGGTGGTGCTGGCAAGAATCCCGAACGCGTTGCCCGTGGTGATATTGCCGGTCGAGATCACCGTCACCGCGCCACCGCCCTGGGCATCAATCCCGAACGCGTTGCTGCCCGCGGTGCTGATGTTGCCGGTCGAGGTCACCGTCACCGCGCCAGAGCCGGAGGTGCTGGCAAGAATCCCGAACGCGTTGCCCGTAGTGATATTGCCGCTCGAGGTCACCGTCACCGCGCCGGTGCCAGTGGCTTCTATCCCGTACGAGTTGGCGCCCTGGGTCGTGATGTTGCCAGTCGAGGTCACCGTGGTCGAGCCAGCGCCTTCGGCGAAAATCCCGCTCGCGTGGGTACCCCCGGTCGCGATGTTGCCGGTCGAGGTCACCGTCACCGCTCCGGTGCCATTGTCCCGGGCATAAATCCCGAAAGCGTTGTTGCCCGCCGTAGTGATATTGCCGGCCGAGGTGACCGTGATCGGGGCAGCGCCAATGCCGGTGCTGTTGGCAAAAATCGCGGTCGAGCCGGTACCCACCGTGGTGATATTGCCGGTCGAGGTCACCGTCACCGCGCCAGTGCCGTGGGCAAGAATCCCGCTAGCGAATTCAGTCCCGGTCGTCGTGATGTTGCCGGTCGAGGTCACCGTCGCCGCACCAGTAGGGGCGTAGGCATTAATCCCGGTCGAGCCGATACCCGCGGTGGTGATATTGCCGGTCGATGTCACCGTCACCGCGCCAGCGCCGCTGGCAAAAATCCCACCCGCGTTTGTACCCGCGGTCGTGATGTTGCCGGTCGAGGTCACCGTCACCGCACCAGCGCCCACGCCGCCCATGGCATCAATCCCAAGGGCGTTGCCGCCCGCGGTGCTGACGTTGCCGGTGGAGGTCACCATCAAGGCGCCGGAGGCGTTAGAAGCATAAATCCCGTCCGCGTTGGCGGTGGTGATGCCGAACGCGCCGGTATTGCTGTTGATGGTGACGGCGCCGGCGGAGCTGAAGCTGATGCCGGCAGTCCCGCTCGGGGGCGCAATCGCCGTGGTCAAATTGTTGACGTTCAGCGTAGTGACCGACGGCGGCGACGCGACAACGCCGTTGTGTTGATCGCCGGTGCAGGTCTCGATCGTAAAGGTACTATCGATCGTGCAGCCGGCGGGCAGCACCGGCACCAGCCCCGCCAGCGCCGGGCCACCTAATGCCAGCGACAGCGCGCCGGCCGCGACCGTACCCAGAAACGCATTCCGGAAACGCAAACTGGGCCGACCCGCTGGGCCCCCGTTTGGGCAAGCCCAGACGTTCGTCATGAAAATTCCTAGCAGCCTGAAGGAACCGCCTTCAGATATTGTTCATAGGTATCGAACGGAATCGCGCGCGTCTATCCCGCTCGCCTGCCAAGGCAGTACGCATCTCACCAAAACAGACCCAAAGGCGCGGCAGTGCGGCAACACTCGCGAATAATCGCCCGAACACTCGCTGCGGCGGCGATCAACCGCGGATTGTTTCAAGATGTTTCCAGAGGAAACACAGGCGGAGCATGATTGCTAAAAAGTCGTACGCCGTGGATCGCGCTTCCAAGTCGTGTCACATAGCAAATCGTGCCACATAGCGAGACGCCGCCTGAGGTTTGCTGCAACAACGGCGCGCGCCAGAGATCAAGGACCTGAACCGTTTGAGCGACGCCCCCGCCAGCCCCGCATCTTCAGCCACGCTGCCGCAACTGACGCCGGCACACATCACCTGCTCGCGTGGCATGGCGGATTGGCTGCGCGCCAATCGGGTCAGCCTCGCCTTCACCTCCTACCAGACCGGGCGGCTCTATCTCGTCGGCGTCGATGACGCCCAGGGTCTCGCCATCCACGAGGTCGGCACCGGCAGGGCGATGGGATTGTGGGCCGACCAACAGCGCCTGGTGCTCGCGACCGCATTCCAGGTCTGGCGCTTCGAGAACATCCTGGCCGCCGGCCAGACCATGAACGGCGCCGACCGCTATTTTGTGCCGCGCGTCGCGCACACCACGGGCGAGATCGATATCCACGACATCAGCGTGCTCGGCGACGGCCGCATCGTCTTCGTCAACACCGCCTATTCGTGCCTGTCGCTGCTGTCGCCGGTACACGCCTTCCGCCTGCTCTGGAAGCCGTCCTTCATCTCCCGGCTGGCGGCCGAGGATCGCTGCCATCTCAACGGCCTCGCGGTCAGGGACGGCGAGCCGGCCTGGGTGACGGCGACCAGCCGCAGCGACGTGATCGGCGGCTGGCGGGCGCGGCGCGCCGAGGGCGGCATCGTGATCGACGTCGCGAGCGGCGCAATCGTCACCGAGAAACTCTCGATGCCGCATTCGCCGCGCTGGTACGACAACCGGCTCTGGGTGCTGAACTCCGGCACCGGCCATCTCGGCACCGTCGATCCCGCCACCGGCGACTTTACGCCGCGCGCGTTCTGTCCGGGCTTCCTGCGCGGGCTGGCGTTCCACAACAATCACGCCGTGGTCGGCCTGTCGCTGTCGCGCGATGGTTCGTTCTCGGGTCTCGCCCTCGACGACGAGATGAAGAAGCGCGACGCCGACGGCTGGTGCGGCGTGCAGATCGTCAACCTGGCCTCCGGCGACATCGTGCAATGGATCCGTATCGAGGGCGCGGTGAGCGAGCTTTACGATGTCGCGGTGCTGCCGGGCGTGCGGCGGCCGATGGCGGCCTCCTTCACCGGCCCGGAGATCAACGAGCCGATGACTTTTGAAATGTGAAGAGGCCATGTTCCGCGCTGCAAGAAGGGAACTGGCCGATTTCCGTTCAGGGTCAATCGCGTCGTTTCGACCGTGTTTCTGCGACTTCCGATCCGTCCCTATGAACGGACATAGCGCACTGTAGACCGGATAAGCGAAGCGCAATCCGGGTTGACGCGAAATCCAAGCGAACGGTCGGCATTCGTGCGCAAGCTTCGTGCTCACGATCGCCGACGCTGTCGGACTCGGACTCCGCGGAATTTGTCATCCGGCCAGGCGTCGCACGGACCGTTGGCTCGGCCGTGGCGCGAAGCGACGGACAATCAAATGCCTGGCCGATGACAGCCGGCAAAACGTCAATGGCCGGGACGAGCCCAGCCATGACGATTTCAAGGCGTGGTTTCGACCAGGGGACTGCCGGTCAGGCGGCGTCCTGGACCTGACGGTCCGGCCGCATGACCAGACACATCGCGGCGCCCACCAGCAGCAGGCACAGCGACGCGCTGAACGGCGTCGAATAATTGCCGGTGAGGTCGGCGATGAAGCCGAAGGCCAGCGGCGCGCAGATCGACGAAACGGCGGAGCCGGTATTGAGCATGCCGCCGGCCGAACCCGCCCAGGCCGGCGCGATGTCGGTGCAGACCGCCCAGGTCGGCGAAACCGCCGCGCGAATGAAGAAGAATCCGCTCGCCAGCGCCAACGCGGCCAGATTGACCTCGCGGATGAACAACACCGGGCCGATACAAGCGGCGGCGAGGATCAGCGACGTGCCGATGAGTGCGTTGCGACCGATCCGCAGACTGCCGGTGCGCCGGTAAAGATAGTCGCTCAGCCAGCCGCCGCTGATGTCGCCGAAAACTCCGGCGAACAGCACCCCGAAGGTGAAGATCGCCGAACTCTTGAGCTCGAGGTGATAGCTCTTGGCGAAATAGGTCGGCAGCCAGGTCCAGAACGTCCAGAACGTTGCACTCAGGCACAGGTAAACCAGCGTCGGCGGCAGCATCGCCGGGATCAGGCGGCGCCACGGCGCCTTCGCCTCGACCTTGCGGGTGAAAACAAGCTGCGCAAGCTCCTCCTTGGTCACCTCGGGGTGGGTGCGCGGATCGTCACGGAAGCGCCAGGCCCACACCACCACCCAGACGGCGCTGATGCCACCGAGCATCAGGAAGGCGCCGCGCCAGCCCACATAACCCATCAGCCAGGCAACCAGCGGCGGCGTCGCGGTGGTGCCGATCGAGACGAAACTGTGCGTCAGCCCCTGCATGAAGCTGCGGCGCGTCGGCGGCGTCCAATCGGCGATGACGCGCGTCATGGCCGGGAACGGGGCGGCTTCGCCCAGCCCGAGCAGGGCACGCGCGCCGACCAGGCCGGCAAGGCTCGACGACAGGCCGCAGAAGATGGTCGCCAGCGACCAGATCGAGCCGAATATGGTCAGTCCAAGCCGGCTTCCCCATTTGTCGCACAGCCAGCCGACCGGCGCCTGCAGGAGATAGGGAAAGCCGAAGACCGAGAACGCCAGACCGAGCTGGGTGTTGGTGAGGCCGAATTCCCTTTGGATCTCAGGCGCCGCGACCGAGACGACGTTGCGGTCGATCATGTTCAGCAAGTAGCAAAGCGCTACCAGAATGACGACCCGACCGGAAACCGTGCCAGGGATCGCACGGATTTCCCGAAAAAACGCCCGGACGGGAACGGCACCATTCATCGTTGTCATCATGATCCCACATGCATTGCAGCCATGGTGGAGTGCGGTATCACGCCGTTGCGACCCTGGCTATCCGGGGCTCCCCGGGCAAAACCCGCGCGACCGTCAGCAAGCTGTAACGAGCAGGGCGGATCATGATCCGCCGTTATGAATTCGAAGATGGCGGGTTACGCCTTCGGCTCCAACCCGCGCGCTAATGTGGTTGGGGACCAGTTTTATTGCGGTGAGGATGGCGATTCGAAAGCGGTATCGCGGCTTTAGAATCCACATTAGCCGAGAGCCACTGTCCTAATCTGCCGTTACGGGTTGGATCACCCGCTGGAGCCTGCCATCGGGCTCGCCGAAGGCGAGACCCGGTGGCGGGTGACGACAGTTTGCCGGTTGAGAGCGCCGCCCTACGCCTTCAGCGTTTCCAGAAACCGCACCGGCTCGCCTGATGACGGCGTCGTCAACTCGCCCTGCCACATCACCCGTTTGCCGCGCACAAAAGTGCCCACCGGCCAGCCGGTGACGCGCACGCCGTCATAGGGCGTCCAGCCCCCGCGCGAGGCGATCCATTTGTTGGTGATGGTCTCGCTGCGCTTGAGATCGACCACCGTGAAGTCCGCATCATAGCCGGCCGCGATGCGGCCCTTGCAGGCCATGTTGAACAGCCGCGCCGGGCCGGCGCTGGTGAGATCAACAAAGCGCGCCAGCGACAATCGCCCGGCGTTGACGTGATCGAGCATCAGGGGCACCAGCGTCTGCACGCCGGTCATTCCAGACGGCGAGGCCGGATAGGTCTTTGCCTTTTCCTCCAGCGTATGCGGTGCGTGGTCGGAGCCGAGCACGTCGATAATGCCCTGCTCGATGCCGCGCCAGATGCCATCACGATGATCGGCCGATCGCACCGGCGGATTCATCTGCGCGCAGGGTGCCGAGCCGCTCATAGCATTCGGGCGCGGCCAGCGTGAGGTGATGCGGCGTTGCCTCGCAGGAGGCGACATCCTTGTGATCGCGCAAAAACTCGATCTCCTCTTTGGTCGAGATATGCAGCACGTGGATGCGTTTTCCGGTTTCATGGGCGAGCTTGACCAGACGCTGCGTCGCCATCAGCGCCGCGGTCTCGTCCCGCCATACCGGATGCGAGCGCGGATCGCCCTCGATCCGCAGATTCTTGCGCTCGTTGAGGCGATACTCGTCCTCGGCGTGGAACGCGGCGCGGCGCCGGATCACCTGGAAAATCCGCCGCAGGCTTTCGTCATCCTCGACCAGCAGCGCGCCGGTGGATGAGCCGATGAACACCTTGACCCCGGCGCAGCCGGGCGCGCGTTCCAGCTCCGGCAAGTCCTGCACGTTGTCGCGGGTGCCACCGATGAAGAACGCGAAATCGCAGTGCATGCGGTGACGGCCGCGTTTCACCTTGTCGGTAAAGCTCTGCTCGGTGACGGTTAAGGGATCGGTATTCGGCATTTCGAACACCGCGGTCACACCGCCCATCACGGCGCTGCGCGAACCGGTTTCCATATCCTCCTTGTGGGTCAGGCCCGGCTCGCGAAAGTGCACTTGCGTGTCCATCACGCCCGGCAGGATATGCAGACCCTTGCAGTCGATCACCTCGGCCGCGGACGCCTGTCCCAGTCCGCCGATGGCCGCGATGCGGCCATTGGCGATGGCGATGTCGCGCACGCCCTCGCCGTCCTGATTGACCACGGTGCCGGATTTTAGAATTGTATCAAATCGCTGATTCATCGGTCCTCGGTGTCAGCTTCGCGGAACGGAGCGTCGCGCGGGCCTTGTTCCCGGCACCTTAGCGTCTTACGTTGCCGTGTGGTATCCGGCGCGGGCGTTTCCCCAGGAACTTCCGGGCAGAACTTCGAGAGAATTTCGTATGAAAGCAGCGTTTCTCCCCGACCGGGGCGTGGTCAAGGTCAGCGGCGACGACGCCCGCGACTTTCTCAACGGCCTCGTCACCACCAACGTTGCGCGGCTTCATCCGGGTCTCGGCCAGTTCGGGGCGTTGCTGACGCCGCAGGGCAAGATCATTGCGGATTTTCTGGTCACCGAAGCACCCTCCGGCCATGGCGGCGGCTTCCTGATCGATTGCCCGCGTGCGCTGGCGCAGACGCTCGCCGACAAATTCGGTTTCTACAAACTGCGCGCCAAGGTCGCGGTCGAAAATCTGTCCGACAGTCTCGGCGTGCTCGCGGCGTGGGATGGCGATCCCGCCATGAAGCCCGATCTCGCCTTTGCCGATCCGCGCGATGCCGCCCTCGGCTGGCGGATACTTGTGCCGGCGGAGCTCGCGCAAAAAGTCGCCGATCTGATCGGCGCTGACCTGGTGGATAGCGCCGCCTATGAGGCGCATCGCATCGCCTCGGGCGTTCCGCGCGGCGGCCTCGACTTCATGTATGGCGACGCGTTTCCGCACGAAACCAATATGGACCGGCTGCACGGCGTCGATTTCGACAAGGGCTGTTACGTCGGACAAGAAGTGGTGTCGCGGATGCAGCATCGCGGCACCGCGCGCACCCGAACCGTCCGGGTCATTCTTGACGGCCCGGCACCGGAACCGGGCGCAGCGATTCTCGCCGGCGACAAGCCGGTGGGCACCATGGGCTCGACGGCCGGCCGCCATGGTCTGGCGCTGATCCGGATCGATCGTGCCGCCGACGCGCTGGATGCGGGAACGCCGCTGACATCAGGCGGCCTCGCACTCCGCGTCGCCGAGCCGGACGATCTCTCGATGGCCCCAAAGCAGACCGTGGCATGAGCCGGTCAGCGCGCCTGCATGCCGACGGCCTGACGCGGTGCCCATGGCCCGGCGAAGACCTGTTTTACCTGGCCTATCACGACACCGAATGGGGCGTGCCGGAATATGACGACCGCGCGCTGTATGAAAAGCTCATGCTCGACGGTTTCCAGGCCGGGCTGTCGTGGATCACGATCCTGCGCAAGCGCGACAACTTCCGCCGCGCCTTCGACGATTTCGAGCCAGAGAAGATCGCGCGCTACAACGAAAAGAAAATCCACGCGCTGATGAACGATGCCGGCATCGTCCGCAACCGCGCCAAGATCGAGGGCGCGGTCGCATAGCGCGAAATCCTATCTCAAGATCATGGAAGACGGCCCCGGGTTCTCGAAATTCCTGTGGGACTTCGTCGACGGCAAACCGAAGATCAATAACTTCAAGACCACCGCCAGCGTGCCGGCCTCGACGCCACTGTCGATCAGGATGTCGAAGGAACTGGCGGGGCGCGGATTCAAATTCGTCGGTCCGACCATCGTCTACGCTTTCATGCAGGCCACCGGCATGGTCAACGACCACCTGGTAAGTTGCTTTTGCCACGACAACCTGCGCCGGAAAACATCGCGCGCCGCGCCTCAAGGTCAAATGACGGCCAGGAAAATTTCCGTACCGCAAACGCCGAGCCGCGTCTGGCAGCGGATGTTGTCGGGGCGGCGGCTCGATCTGCTGGACCCCTCGCCGCTGGATATCGAAATCGCCGATATCGCCCACGGCCTGGCGCGGGTCGCGCGCTGGAACGGCCAGACCAGCGGCGCGCATATTTTCTCGGTGGCGCAGCACACGCTCCTGGTCGAGGCTGTCATGCGCGAACAGATGCCGCGCGTCGATGTCAGCTTCCGGCTCGCAGCATTGCTGCACGACGCGCCGGAATATGTCATCGGCGACATGATCTCGCCGTTCAAGGCGGTGCTCGGCGGGGACTACAAGATCGTCGAAAAGCGGCTGCTGTCGGCGATTCATATCCGCTTCGGCCTGCCGCCGGTGCTAGCGCCCGAAATCCAGCAGCAGATCAAGGATGCCGATAAAGGCGCGGCCTATCTGGAGGCAACGGAACTGGCCGGCTTTGCGCAAGCCGAGGCAAAACGCCTGTTCGGCCGCGATCCCGGTCTGCCCCTGGCGACGCGGCGGGATTACCTGACGCCCTGGACCGCGGCCAAGGCCGAGAAGCGGTTTTTGACCAGGTTCAAAGCGCTGATCGCGTAGCACTCAATGCTGGCTGGGGAAACGAGAGTGGGCACGGCGCGAAACGCGCCTTTGCCCGCCTTACGACTACATCATATAATGCAAACAACCCAAGGACCGCCATGATTCACGTCTGTTCGCTTGCCGCGCTTCCCGACACTGTCAAGGCCACCGGCGCCAGTCACGTCCTCACGGTCATGGCCAACGTCGCTCAGGTGCAGCGGCCGGAATCGGTGCTGGAGGCCAATCATCTGAAAGTTCAGATGGACGACATCACCGAGCAGATCGACGGCTTTGTCGCGCCCTCGGATTCGCATATCGAGCAAGTCCTGAACTTCGTGCGCGGCTGGGACCGCGCCGCGCCGCTGGTCGTGCACTGCTATGCCGGCATCAGCCGTTCGACCGCGAGCGCCTTCGCCGCCGCCTGCCTGCTCAATCCGCATCGCGACGAAATTTCCATTGCACGGCAGATTCGCGCAGCCTCCCCGATCGCCTCGCCGAACCGGTTGATCGTCAGTCTGGCGGACAAGGCGCTGCGGCGGGAGGGCCGGATGCTGCGCGCGCTTGACGAAATGGGTCCGGGCAGCATGACAGTCGAAGGCCGGCCGTTCCGCGTCGATCTCGACTGATGTCCATGAATGGCGCCAGATGAACGAAAAGCTTCTGACGCCGATCGAAATCGGGCTGACCGCGGCGATCGTCGCGATCGAAGGCAACGAGCCGCTGATCCTCACCGCCTCCGGCAGCGACAGCGACAAGCTCGCCGGGCTTCCGTTCGGCCCGTTCGATGCGGTCTCCCACCGTACCTTCGAGATCGGCCTGCGCGCCTGGGTGGAAGAACAGGCGGGGTTGCGGCTGGGTTACGTCGAGCAGCTCTACACGTTCGGCGATCGCGGACGGCACACCGAGGCCGGCGACACCCACGTCGCGTCGATCGGCTATCTCGCACTCACGCGCGCGGCCGACAATGCCTCGCGTGCGCCCGGCGCGACGTTTGAGCCCTGGTATCGGTTTTTTCCCTGGGAAGACTGGCGGGAATCGCGGCCCGGGATCATCGAGCGCGATATCTTTCCCGAACTCTCGCGTTGGGCCGCCGAGAGCGAGCAACCCGGCACCATGCGCGCACTCAGCCGCAAGGATCGCGTGCGGCTGTATTTCGGAACCGAGGGCGCGCATTGGGACGAGGAGCGCGTGCTCGACCGTTACGAGTTGCTCTACGAAGCCGGATTGATCGAGGAAGCGCGACGCGACGGACGCCCCGCGGCGCTGGCGCGGAAGTCGATTCCGAAACTCGGCATATCGATGCGCTTCGACCACCGCCGAATCCTGGCCACGGGAATCGCCCGGCTGCGCGCCAAACTGAAATACCGTCCGGTCGTTTTTGAACTTTTATCGCCGGAATTCACACTTACCGAGTTGCAACGGACCGTGGAAGCGATCTCGGGGCGACATTTGCACAAGCAGAATTTCCGTCGGCTGGTGGAAGCCGGCGCTCTGGTCGAACCGACCGGCGTGTTGTCGACACAAACAGGCGGCAGGCCGGCTGCGCTGTTTCGCTTTCGGCGCGAGGTATTGCAGGAGCGGCCCGCGCCGGGCCTTCGCGTGCGCGGCCGGCGCTGAAGATATGACCTGCCCGGCTAACTCCGTTACCAGGTGGCTTCAGACTCACGCCTCTCGAATTCAGATCCCTGATCGGAAGCGCCCGAATAGCGGCATGGCTAATTCGGAAAAAATATTGCGACACTACGGCGTGGCGCAGCGGCATCCGTAGCGGTCAGCCGTTCGATTGAATTGTTGGTATGCCGCGCCCGGCCGATGCCGGCCGCCCCGATCAGTCGGTCGAGCGGCGCAATTCGGGAGCACTTTCGGTTTTTGCCGGCTCGGATCTGGTCTCGGATTTGACCGCGTCGATTTTGGCGCTCTCGACCTGCGGGGTCTCGACGCGCACGGACACTTCGACAGAAGGGGTGCGCTCCCGCGCATGCAGCGAACGCGGCCGGGCCACCGCCCGCGCCATCAGCATCTGTACCGCGCCCTGATGATGGAAATCGCAGTAGGCGAAGCCCATGCCCGAGACCGATCCACGGAAGTTGTGGTCATCTTTCTTGTCGAGATTGAAGCACGGCTCGAATGGGAGGCCCTTGATCGACGCGCAGACGGCCTGGCCGCGGACCTGCAGCGTATTCCCCGGCAGCCGCACGTGGCGAATGGGACCGGAGCCGGAAAATTGTACCGCGCCAGCCGCACCCATGTCATCGAGCACCCGGCCCGCGCCGCGGGTGCCATCAAAGCAGGTAAACGCGAACACCTTGCCGGATACGAACCTGCGGGCCTCATCGGCGTTCATCTGTCCAGCCAAAGCGGGAGCTATCACCGCTCCGGCCGTGACGGCCCCCAACACGAAACGCGCAACCATGCTGTAACTCCGACTTACCGAGCAGGGGCAACCGCCTGATATTTCTTTACCCGCTGCTTACCATACCAACCGTGGCAACATTGGAGCAGGTTGGTTGGTAAAGTCTGAACGCCGTTAGAGAATTTTTACCACGATTCGACCGCGAACCTGGCCGGCGAGGATCCTGGCACCGGCGTCGACAACCCCGTCGAGGCCAATTTCATGTGTAATTTCAGTGAGTTTCCCCCGATCCAGGTCACTCGCGAGCCGGGTCCAGGCGGCCTTGCGCAACTCAATCGGGCACATCACGGAATCGATGCCCAACAGACACACGCCGCGCAAAATAAACGGCGCCACCGAAGACGGCAGATCCATGCCGGCGGCAAGGCCACAGGCGGCGATGGCACCGCGGTATTTCGTCATCGACAGAAGGTTGGCGAGCGTCGTGGACCCGACGCTGTCGATTCCGCCCGCCCAGCGCTCCCTGGCCAGGGGCTTGGCCGGCCCTGACAACTCGCTGCGATCGATCACCTCGGCCGCTCCGAGACCTTTCAGATATTCGGCCTCCGACACGCGGCCGGTCGAGGCGATGACGTGATAGCCGAGCTTCGACAGTACCGCAGTGGCGACCGAGCCGACGCCGCCGGCGGCGCCGGTGACGACAATCGGGCCGTCCTTGGGTGTGAGGCCATATTTTTCCAGTGCCAGTACCGCGAGCATCGCGGTGAACCCCGCAGTGCCGATCGCCATCGCATCCCGCGCCGACATTCCCTCCGGCAGGCGCACCAGCCAGTCGCCCTTGACCCGCGCCTTCTCGGCGTAGGCGCCGAGATGGGTTTCGCCCATGCCCCAGCCGGTGGAGATCACCTTGTCACCGGCCTTCCACTGCGGATGCGACGATTGCTCGACGGTCCCGGCGAGGTCGATGCCCGCGATCATCGGAAAGCGCCGCACCACCGGCGCCTTGCCGGTGACGGCGAGGCCATCCTTGTAGTTCAGCGCCGACCATTCGACCCGCACGGTGACGTCGCCCTCCATCAATTCGGCTTCATCGAACTGGGTGAGCGCGGCAGTGGTGCCTTTTTCCGCCTTGTCGATCCTGATCGCCTTGAAGGTTCCCAAAACGCATTCTCCGATGCTTCTTGAATTTCCAGACTCTGAATGAGCTATGCCGGCTGCGCAACCGGCCGCGCCACCGGCGCTTCGACGATCGGCAGGTTGATCAGCGCCGACAGCATGCCGAACAGCACCGAAAGCCACCAGATCGGGGTGTATGACCCGAATTTTTCGAACACGATACCCCCCAGCAGCACGCCGAGGAAGCCCCCAACCTGATGGCTGAAGAAGGCGAAGCCATACAGCGTCGCCAGCCAGCGCGTCCCGAACATCAGTGCGACCAGGCTCGAGGTCGGCGGCACCGTCGACAGCCAGGTCAGGCCGGTGACGATGCCGAACGCGATCGCGGAGAAAGTGGTGATCGGAAACGAAATGAACGCCACGATCGACATCGCGCGTGCGAAATAAATCACCGAGAGGATATAGCGCTTCGGGAGCCTGCTCTGCAGCCATCCGACGCTGAGCGAGCCTATGATGTTGAACAGCCCGATGGTGGCAATCACCCAGCCGCCGGTCTGAACCGGTGCGCCGCGATCGACCAGATAGGCCGGCAGATGCATGGTGATGAAGGCGAGCTGAAACCCGCAGGTGAAGAAACCGAGCACCAGCAGCACGTAGGAGCGGTGGCCGAAGGCTTCACTCAGCGCCTGCTTGAACGACTGTTGCTGCATGACCGGTCCGTCGCTTGCGGCCACGGCCGGCGTCGCCAGCGCCAGCGACAACGGGATCACCAGCAGCATCAGGGCCGCGAACACCGTCAGGGCTGACTGCCAGCCGAAATTGTCGATCAGCGCGACCCCGAAGGGGGCGAACAGGAATTGCCCGAACGAACCGGCGGCGGTGCCTGCTCCAAGCGCGATGCCGCGCCATTCCGGCGGAATATAGGCCAGAAAACACCAATAAAACGTGCGACTTTCTGGTTTCGACCGGGTATCGACCGGGTATCGAGCGGCGGGCTCTGATTAGAAGGCCGTAGGGCACCCGGAAGCGTCCCAGCTAGGCTTCTAAGGCCCTAGGCCGTAGAACACGCCGGGCAGCACCTTTCCGCAACGTCGGAGAACCTTCCTTAAGCGGTCTAGAGGTGACCTTCCGGGCCTTCCTAGGCGTGGCGCTAGCGCCTTCCGGGGCGATGGCATCACAACGTGTCCTAATTTCCTGAGAGGGCCGTCCTAATTTGCTAACGAGACAAGTTATGCCCGTTGTCCCCAGCTACGTAGTTTTACTGGATTAAAGGTCGGGTACCGGGCCGATAAAATCTCTCGTAGCATTTGCCGAGCGGTCCTGAGGGGGGACGCTGTTTCGGTCTTGCTAGGGACCCGGGCAACCCTTCCCGGGTCCCGCTATGGGGAATTGACTCGCGTTAAGCGCCGGACAAGCGCCTAATGCCGTATGCCCCTATTCCAAGCCGAACGTTGCCGAGCACTGGCAGCCGAATGTCGTCAATTGGCTTTGGCGGCGGAAAGTGAGATTGAAAAAACGATCCTGACCAACTTGGCATTTAGCTGGAATTGGCTAGCCAACCAGACTGATCGCTACGCCGAGTTTTTGAAAAACCCCCGAACGAAAAGTAAAGGCCGCCTCAGTTGGCGGCAAAATGAAACGGCCCCAGCGCGGGCGACGTGCCGAGGCCGCTTGTGTCGGAACTCCCGGCTGGTGGGGGCCTTGGGGGGAAGGTCTGCCAGCCGAGGTTCTTGCACTCGGGTATGAGGTAGGGCTGCCTTTAGCCGCGATCTCTCTTGGCCTTGGGCGGACGTTTCGACTCTGGTTGCGTATTGCGCACGGCTTCGGTCAGCATCTCGCGAAGCTGGGCCTTAGTCTTTGGCGGTTCGCGCTTGGGTGGTTGCCATTGGGTCATTGGTAGTATGTGGGGATGCCGGAGGGAGAAGTAAACCCCGCCGAATCATTTGTCATCGAGGGGACAGGGGGAAGTAATGCTGCGCTTTGGGGCTGTGCTTGCGACCGTTTCGATGCTTTCTTTCCCGGCCCACTCTCAGACCTTGAGTTTCGGCATGGGCATCAAAAGTTGCGCTAACTGGAAGCTGAATAGCTACAATGACTACGCAGGCCAGACGTGGATAGCTGTGAAAAGAAGCAACGCCATCGTACTCGCTAAAAAATCCCAGGAAATCGACCTGGAATATTGCATGTGCGAGATCGTGGAAGGTAGAACTTATGAGGACGACGGTACGACAGTCTTCGAGGTGTACATCAATGCCGGATTGCAAAACGGTTCATTTGAGAAAGCAACCCGCCGACCGGACACGATCTTGGTACATCATCCCGAAGCTTAGGTCCGTCTGCCCCCCTGTCCAAGGCGCAACGCTGCCGACGATGATACGGCACCTCGGATGCCGAAAGGCTTTAAAACCGAATTCGACAAAAAGGGTTGGCGACATTAGCGGCGGGGGTTTGGTGTTAACGGAGCAATGACATCACCATCGCAATCGGCAGGCGTAGCTGACAGATGTCTGCTCTCGGGGGTAAAACAGAAATCCTATTTCAAGGGCGTCACGACCGTTTTTGACCCCTCGTCCAGCAGCGGCTCGATATGCTTTGATGTGCTGGGCTGAAATTGCAGTGACGAATGTGGAAAGCTGGTCATCACCGCGTCGTCGATCTAAGGTATGATTGGGATATTAGCAGCAATCTTGTCGAATGTGCTTCGGTCGACAATTGTTAGATGTCGCCGGTCCCAACTCTTGATGATGCCGCGCGTGGTCAAGACCCGAAATGCCCTGCTCACGGCCTCAAGCGACATTCCAAGGTATTCACCAACATCCGACCGTTTCATCGGAAAATATATCTCGGCCGTGCGTTCGCCTCTGGCGGCCTGAAGGTTTTCCAATAACTGAAGGAACATCGCTACTTTAGACCGAACTTCCTTCTTTCGAATCGATAAGGCAATGAGCTCGCTGCCGTTTGTCGCGAGCGCGGGTCGCTTTACTGGGTACGATCCGGGTTGAGGGCGAGGAGCTCGAAGGCGCGCTGCTGGATCGGAGTTGGCCTGGTGTGGAGCGTGAAGACGTATTTGTCGTTGAGCGCGGTGGTCGCCTGGATCCTCGCATAGGTGGCGAGGTCGGCAAGCAGGCTTTGGAAGCTGTGCACCGGCAGGCCGTCGTCGGTGAGGCCGGTGGTCTGCTTGCGCCTGGCGGCTTCGGAGCGCTCGGCCTTGGCAACGATGGAAGCGCGCATGGCGGCGGCCGCCTCGTGATCGGTCTCGTCGTACAGCATCGGCGCAAGCCTGGCGCGCATGTGGTGCTCGACATGATAGGCGAGCATGCACAGCAGGACGTGGGCGCGCACGCGCGGCGTCGTCCAATGGAAGATCGGACGCAGATGGATATCGACGGTCTTCAACGAGCGGAACGCGCGCTCGACCCGCGCCAGGCTCTTGTAGGCACCGACGGTTGCCGCGTCATCGAGCAGCTTCTTGGGCAGGTTGGTGCGCACGACGTAGATGCCGTCCAGCGCCGCCTCGGCGGTGATCGCCTCGGTCTTGCGATGGAACGAGAAACTCGCCTCGCCGATGGATAGCTCGAAGTGCTTGGCGACCTTGTGGCGGTTGACGACGGCGCCGACCTTGAGGGCGATCTCGGCCTCGCCGCGCAGTGGATTGCGCGCACGCCGAACGGCGGCGGCGATGACGGCGAGATCGGCTTCGGTCGCCGCCAGCAGGTCCTCGCGCTTGCGCTTGCGCTCGCGCGCGAGATCGGGATTGCGGCAGACGATCAGCCGCTCGCCCGGATAGTCGGGCAACGTGATCGCTGCCATGTCACGCTGGTCGAACAGCGACATCTGCAACGCCCCGGCCTCGACCAGCGTCCTGATGGCCGGCGCGCGCAACGCCGTGATCCAGTCGAGCCCGGCCGGGGCGATCTCGGCATCGAGGCGCGCCTGCGTGATCATGCCACGATCGCCGACCAGCGCCACACGCTCGAGCGCGAAGCGCTTCTTGACCTTGTCGATCTGGGCCGCAAGCGTGCGCGGATCGCCGGTGTCGCCCTCGAACACCTCGATGGCCACCGGGCAACCGTCGGCGGCGCACAACAGGCCGTAGACGATCTGCAGCTTGCCCTTCTTGCCGTCGCGGTTGTAGCCGAGCCGCGCCAGCTCGCAGCAGCGGCCCTCCACATAGCTCGAGGACACGTCGTAGAGCACCAGCGTGCCGTCGTGCAGATGCTTGCGCGCAAGCGCCTTCTCGATCGCCTCCTGGCGCTCGCCAAGCCAGTCGAGCGCGACATAAAGCTCGTCCTCGTCGACCGGCCCGAGGCCGAGCACCTCGCCGAGGCTCGATGACGCAGTGAGCGGATCGAGCATGCGGGCGGTGGCCAGCTTGGAGACCGGAGCAATGAGCCGCGCCACGATCATGGCGATGACAAGATCACGGCAGCGGTTGCGCGGCGGCGCCAGCATGCGGTCGAGGCCGATGTTGCGCAGCGTGCCCAGCACCGCCGCGACATGGCCGTGCGGCAACGCGCGGCGCACGATGATGCTTTCCTGATCGGCCGGCGCCACCTTGCCGCCCTTGAGCAGGGTGCGCAGCCCTTCGACGATCTCGGTCGGCCAATCGGACAGGTTGGCGATGGTGCGCTTCTTGATCTTGTCGGCGTCGCGATAGCTCTCGCGCAGCAGGATCGCGGGCGGCGAGTTTCGGTTGGGGACCGATTCGATATACATGGCACGACTGTGCTACAATCAGCGCAAAATAGCAAGTCACCTCCGCCATTTACATGGCTACATTTCTTGGGCCATTTTCCGGAAAGCGCCACCAAATTCAACGCCCTACAGTTTTCGCAAGAAGGAAGTTGGGTTTAGAGAGAGCCCCTCTCCGAGCAAGAATAAACGCGTGACGCTGTGTCTCACGGAGCTCGTGCATAAGCTTGCAGATAACAAGGAATTCTAGATCGGCGTCTTTCGCAAGTTGGCTCCGCAAGGAGGGCACCGGCAACCGATACAAGGCCAATGGTGTAAGCGCCTTGGTGGAGTTTGTGTACTTTTCTTCTTCGGATAGCCCGAAGATATCACCCGGAAACAAGAACGCGGTGATGTGTTCGCTGCCGTCGGGAGCCGTTTTATATGCCTTCACGACTCCCGTGATGATGTTGAATACAGCATCAATGTGCTGGCCTTCACAGTAGATTTTTTCGCCTTTGTTGAGTCGGACAATCGAAGAGAGAACCGCCAGTCGCGCCCGTTCTTCTTCGCTGAGAAGCTGACGCATTTTCCCCCCTGAGGGAGCCCACGGGTCAATGCCGCGAATGGCCGGGCCATTAGTGTTGGTTGGGATTTTCGCCCTCGCCATTTTCGCCTCGGCAAACAATCAATGTGACCTTCGCGTTTTCGCCAAAAACCAACCGGAAGTTTGATCTTGGTCAAGTTTTCACTTCCGATTGCCTCTGGCCCCCTCAAGTAAGCGACGCTAGGATTTTTGAGGTGAAACTCAACGCAGTCAAGTTCAGCCTGTCAAGTTGAGGTGCCGCTTCGAAATAACGGCGGCAGATCCGCCTTTAAGCCACCATGAGTTCTGCGTGTTTGAGTTTCCCGGGTGCGAGGGATGCCCAAAGGCGATGCATGTCATCAAGACGATTTGAAAGCTCGGAAGAATCCATAAAGTCGATGGCTTGGAGCCGGTGGATTGCCCGGCGCTTCCCGCCTCAAAAAGTAGCTTTGCGCACAATCAGGGAGGTCCGCTATGCCCCTATTCCAGGCGGAACGTTGCCGAGCACAGGCCGCCGAATGTCGTCAATTGGCTTTGGCGGCGGAATGTCAGATTGAAAAAACGTTCCTGACCAACCTGGCATTTAGCTGGAATTGGCTAGCCAACCAGATTGATCGCTACGTCGAGTTTTTGAAAAACCCACGGAACGAAAAGTAAGCCCGCCTCAGTTGGCGGCCTCTTTCATTTCGAGCTGATGTTGCTTGTTGGCACCAAACGGACATGCCGACCCTATTGAGGCGATGTCCGTTGTTGGGGCCAAAGCGGAAGACATCTGCTCGCAGCGAGTATTTCGCCTTTGGACCCACAAGAGACATGCGGTAAGTGGCGCGGCATCTGTTCGGGAACCCGAAAGACCCCTTGCCGCGTCCCGCTGACACTGTGGGTAGCCGTCATACGTGAAAGTGGAACTTCCACCCTCTTTTATGTAGACTCCCCGACACAAGGGAAATCTATTATCGTTTCATCACCGTCCGCCCCTAGGCTGTTTCCGGTGACAGAGAGTGTTGTGCTCCCGCCTGATCCAAGGGGGGGCATCATGCCCCAAATTCAGCCTGTCCAGCAGCAGCCCGTCAGTGCGCGGGATGCCGATTTGCAATGGAAGCAGCAGACGCGCCTTCCAAGCTTTGCGCACCATCAGGGAGGTACGGCTATGAAAGAGTACATCCACCAGGAAAACCTGGCCCTGTTCAAGAAGCGTCTTGCGGAGCCGCACACAGACGCAGAACGAGATGTACTCAAGAAGTTGCTGGCGGATGAGCAGGCGAAAGAACCGCCGCCGAAAAATGGAATGCTCAAGCCGCGTTGATCTGCATCAAGCAACATCCGACATGACGACGCTAGTGTATATGACAACTCGACGGCGTTGCGCACCTCGGGGGCGCGTTGCTCACGGCGCTTCAGCCATTCGATAATCCGGTCGTCAACGCAATGCACCTTGGAGGTGCTTCTCAGCGAGCTTCGCTGCACCGACGATGACATCGCAATCGGCAGCGTAGCCTGACCGATGTCTGCTCTCGGGGGTAAAACAGAAATCCTATTCAAGGGCGTCAGGACCGTTTTTGACCCGGAGCGGTCCTTCTCGGTCCCCAAGCACGCCCTCCAGATTTGTAGACCTCCTTAGCACCTCAACGCATAAAGACTACTTGCCGCCGCCACTCTCGCCTAAGAACAACCAATCGGCGGCCTTTTCTGGTAGATCGCGGTTGGTACGATAGATGCGCAGACGACGTTCGAGTTCAAAGACGGATTTCAATCTTGCTTCGCGATGCCATTCTCGTTCATAGCCTCCGGACTCCGTACCGTAGAAGAGACTGACGATTAGGAGCGTCGAACAGTATCCTACAACAAATCGATACCTGTTTTCGCTCCCGAACACATAGACGCTGACTCCTCCGATCAGGGCGAGCACGGCTGGTAGAAGGTTGCCGACTGCGGGACTTCTGCTTAGACCGGTCAAGTACCCACTAACATAACCTATCAAGGCAATTGGTACGCCCACCCCCAGATCGAGCGCGGGCCGAACGTCAGCATCCCGATCAGGCTGCCGCGCACCACGATCACAAGCGGGGTACGCCAGGTTGCCGCGGGAGAGACAGGACGGGGATCGCCTTCAGTCGCGGCCATGTAAATTCCTCGAGGGCTGGTCGGAAGAAACGCCGCGCGGCGCGAAAACCGCCAGCAAATCGGCGCCGGGCGAAATTAATGCATCCGCATGGAAATCCCAACCGGGATGTTGGCTAAACCTCCCGCCGCATTGCAGCGTTGCGTAGCGCGACCGGCAGCTTTGCTGATTTAACCGTTCGCGCAGCCTAGCGAGGCCGGGGCAAGCGTGTTACATTTGATATGCTCATAGTGAGTATAAACCTAGGCTTGATCATTCTCTGGTCGAACCCTGTGCAAAGCTGCGGGTTGGTTCGCATCGCCGCCCCGCAGCTCAACAACCCGCCGGCCCTTGAGGCCGGATTTCACAGAACCCTGATATGCTCATATTGAGTATATTTGGATTTCCAAGGGAGCCTGCCATGCCGATTGCTGGAATCTACGGTCCCGAAGATTTCGGAAAACCCCGCGGCCCGCGACCCACGGCGCAACCACGCAACCGCGTTAGCCCGGCCGAGCGCGCTCGGGCCCTGCCGATGCCATTGCTGGAGTGGACGCCCGAGGTCGATCGCGCCACCGCGCATCTTTATGAGCGGGTCAGGAACGTGATCTCGCCGGTCGAGTGGCCGTTCATGGCGCCCTACGTCAAGGCGATCAACGAGCTGAAGAAGACGCGCGGCGCGGTCATCCTGGCGCACAATTACCAGACGCCGGAAATTTTCCATTGCGTCGCTGATATCGGCGGCGACTCGCTGCAGCTCGCGATCGAAGCCACCAAGGTGAAGTCCGATATCATCGTTCAATGCGGCGTTCACTTCATGGCCGAGACCTCGAAGATCCTGAATCCGCACAAGACAGTTCTGATCCCGGATTCGCGCGCCGGCTGCTCGCTGGCATCGAGCATCACCGGCGCCGACGTACGGTTATTGCGCGAACGTTTTCCCGGTGTGCCGGTCGTGGCCTATGTCAATACGTCGGCCGACGTGAAGGCGGAGGTCGATATCTGCTGCACCTCGTCCAACGCGGTGCAGGTGGTCGAGAGTCTCAACGCGCCGACGGTGATCTTCCTGCCGGACCAATATCTGGCGAAATATGTGGCCTCGAACACCAGCGTGCAGATCATCGCCTGGAAAGGCGCCTGCGAAGTGCACGAGCGTTTTACGGGCGACGAACTGCGCGCCTATCGCGAGGCCGATCCGTCAGTGCAGATCATCGCCCATCCGGAGTGCCCGCCCGATGTGCTGGCGGAAGCCGATTTCACTGGATCCACCGCCCACATGATCAACTGGGTGCGCAACAAACACCCCAAGCGGGTGGTGATGATCACCGAGTGCTCGATGGCCGACAATGTCCAGGCCGAACTGCCCGATGTCGAGATGGTGCGGCCGTGCAATCTGTGCCCGCACATGAAGCGGATCACGTTGCCCAAGATTCTGGATAGCCTGGTCTACCTGCGTGAGGAAGTCACCATCGATCCCCTGATCGCCGAGAAGGCGCGGCGCTCGGTGGAGCGGATGATCAATCTGAAGAACTAACATCGTCGTCCCGGCGAACAACGAGCGCCGGTGGGTATGGATCCGCTTTCGCGGGGATGGCCCAGCGAGGGGAAGCGAACATGTTGAATCACGATCACGATGACCTCACCCGCAACACCGACGATGTCGTCATCGTCGGCGGCGGCCTCGCCGGGTTGTTCTGCGCGCTGAAGCTCGCGCCGCGCCGGGTCACGGTGATATCGGCAGCATCACTTGGCCAGGGTGCCTCGACGGCATGGGCGCAAGGCGGCATCGCGGCCGCGGTCGCCGAAGGCGACACCGCAGAGGCCCATGCCGCCGATACGATCGCCGCCGGCGCCGGCCTGGTCGATGAGGCAGTGGCGCTGGGACTGGCGCGCGAAGCCGGCGACCGCATCCACGACCTGCTTCACTATGGCGTGCCGTTCGATCGCGACCTCGAAGGCAAGCTCGCGGTCTCCCGGGAAGCCGCGCATTCCGCGCGGCGCATCGTGCATGTGCGCGGCGACATGGCCGGCAAGGCGATCATGTCAGCGCTGATCGAGGCGGTCCGCGCGACGCCCTCGATCCGGGTGATCGAAGGCTACGCCGCCGAAGCGCTGCTGACCGAGGATGGCGCGGCCGTGGGACTTCAATTGCGCAGGTTTGGCGACGCCGCCGAGAACCCTGTAACCATGGCCTCGCGCACGGTCGTGCTGGCGACCGGCGGCATCGGCCACCTCTATGGCGTGACCACCAATCCGGCCGAAGCCAGCGGGCTTGGGCTCGCCATAGCCGCGCGCGCCGGCGCCGTGATCGCCGATCCGGAATTCGTGCAGTTTCATCCGACCGCGATCATGGTCGGCCGCGATCCGGCGCCGCTGGCGACCGAAGCGTTGCGCGGCGAAGGTGCCACCCTGATCAATGACAAGGGCGAGCGTTTCATGCCGGCGCGGCACAGGCTGGCGGAACTGGCGCCACGCGACATCGTGGCGCGTGGCGTGTTCGCGGAAATCGCCGCCGGCCATGGCGCGTATCTCGACGCGCGAGATGCGCTCGGCGCGCATTTCGCCGAGAAATTTCCGACCGTCTATGCGAGCTGCATCGCCGCCGGCATCGATCCGGCGACGCAACCGATCCCGGTGGCGCCGGCCGCGCATTATCACATGGGCGGCATATCCGTGGATGATCACGGCCGAACGTCGCTGACGGGATTGTGGGCCGGCGGCGAAGTGGCGTCCACCGGCGCGCATGGCGCCAACCGGCTGGCGTCGAACTCCCTGCTCGAGGCCGTGGTCTTTGCCGCGCGCATCGCGGAAGATATCGGCGGCCGCATGATCGCCAAGCCCATCCGTTTGCTGCCCACCTCGGTCCGCGAGCGGAATGGCGCCATGCCGGCGCTGTCGGAACAAAACCTTCGGGCCATGATGACCTCGCATGTCGGCGTGATCCGCGATGGCGAGCGTCTCGCGGAAGCGGTGCGGTCGTTCGCGGCCATCGAGCGGGAAACGGCCAACGTCGCGCTGCGCAACATGGCCACGACGGCACTGCTGGTCGCGGCCTCGGCCTGGGCGCGGCGCGAAAGCCGCGGCGCCCATTGTCGTATCGATTATCCCACAGAGAACCCGGCGCTGGCGCATCGCACCATAACCACGCTTGTCGCGGCGCGGGAGATCGCGGCGTCACTTGAGCACGCTCCGATGCCAACCGCACATCCGATGATGGCCTGACAGGAAAAGCACATGACAACACCAGCCTCACTGTTGAACCCCGAAGCGTTCCTATCGCCGCTTGCCATCGACGAGGCCGTGCAGCGCGCGCTCAATGAAGATCTCGGCCGCGCCGGCGACATCACCTCGAACGCCACCATCCCGGAGACGACCCACGCTCATGCCATCATGATGGCGCGGCAGGCCGGCGTGATCGCCGGGCTGCCGGTGGCGCTGGCGGTATTTCAAAAGCTGTCGCCGGATCTCAGCATCCAGGCTCACTTTCGCGACGGCGCGACCGTCGCCGCCGGCGTGCACGTGCTGACGATTTCAGGCCCGGCGCGCGCCGTGCTGGCCGGCGAACGCACCGCCCTCAATTTTGTCGGCCGGCTGTCGGGCATCGCCACCCTCACCGCCGACTATGTGCGCCATACCGCCGGCACTAAGATGCGCATCTGCTGCACCCGCAAGACCACGCCCGGCCTGCGCGCACTGGAGAAATATGCGGTGCGCTGCGGCGGCGGCTTCAATCATCGCTTCGGGCTCGACGACGCAATCCTGATCAAGGACAACCATATCGCGGTCGCCGGTGGCATCACGCCGGTGCTGAAGCGGGCGCGGGCGCATATCGGGCATCTTGTCAAGGTCGAGATCGAGGTCGATACGCTGGCACAGCTGCGCGAAGTGCTCGACACCGGTCTCGCCGACGTGGTGCTGCTGGACAACATGGATATCGCCACGCTGAGCGAAGCGGTGAAGCTGGCGAAAGGGCGCGTCGTGCTGGAAGCTTCCGGCGGCGTCACGCAAGCTTCGATCGCGAAGATCGCCGCGACAGGCGTCGATTACGCCTCGTCCGGCGCGCTGACGCATTCCGCGCCGAATTTCGACATCGCGCTGGATATCGATGCCTGAATCTAGCGCCGCACCGCCGTTGGTGACAGCTCTGCCGAGCTCTTCGCGGATTCCGCGAGTTCTGCAGAAATTTCCGCGGTTTGCGCCGGCGTTCCCCAGCTCGGCGCGTCGCTGCCGTCGCCCCACGCCCGCGGTCGGTAGAAGGTGTGCACGCCGAATTTGTACGTCTTCTTCATTTCGCTGACCCAGGACGGGTGCACCCAATAGGCGTGGTAATGCGTCGACTTGGCGACTTCCGGCAGCCAGAGCTGGCCGTCGAGCATCGCCTTTGAGATTTTTTTGGCGCGGTCCCACATGTCGGGTTCGCGCACGACGTCGGCCACGTTATCGCAAGCAAACGTAAACTGGCAGGCGAGGTGGTGGTTCTTGTTCTGGTAGACCACGCCGCATACCGTGGTCGGGTAAAAGCCGGAGAACGCGCGGTTCATCACCACCTGCGCTACCGCGATCTGGCCGCGCACGGCTTCGCCGCGGGCCTCGAAATAGACCGCCTCGGCGAGGCATTTCTCCGATTTGGCGCGCGCCTTCGCGTCGAACAGGCCGAGGCGCTCGGCCGGGGTCTTGGCACGCTGGTTGTCGGAATTGACTTCGCCCTTGGCCGCGATGCTCTCGCCGCTCTCGACGGCCTTGTCAGTTCCGTTGGCGTCCGCGGTTGGCGGCAGCGATGCCATCACTTTCATGTCGGGATCGGGGAGCGCAGGCGGCGTGACGATCGAGGGCTCTTCGCCAGGCTGCCAGCGCTCGATGCTCTCCACCGAGCCGCCGAGCGAGGAACTGCCGAAATACAGGCTGGCGGTCTTCACCGAGAAGCCGTCATGCGAAGGGGCCGGCTCGAGCGGGATTGCCGCGGCATCGGGCGCGACTTTCAGATCGTCGAGCGGCTGGGCTTCGAGCGACATCGAAACATCGTATTGCGGCAAGCGGCGGCGCGCTCAGCGCCTCCTGCAGTTCGGGATCGAGCGGCGCGGGTTCGGCGGGCGGCGTCGCGGCGGCGGTTTTGGCTCCGGCCACCGAGGCGTTGGAGGTCGACGGATCCTCGTTAGCCGGGCGTGGCGGCAGCCGGCGCTACCGTCTCGGGCGGCGCGATGACCAGGCGGTCGCCCTTCAGCGTGCGATCGACCCTGGGAAAGTCGGACGCCTGATAGCGCGGCGGCGGCTGCACGATCGGATTGCGCGTCACCGAACCCGTGATGTCGATGCCCTGGTTGTCGAGGCTGGCCAGAAGATAGGTCGCGGTATGCGGAACCGAGGTTCCGATCGGACGGCCGAAGCTGTAGGTGGCGACCTGGATGGTGCTGGCGGCGGAGAACACCCGCTTCTGCCAGCGTTCGGCGACGCCCGGCTGCCGGGCCAGCAGCGAGGCGATATCCTGATATCCGATCTCTGTCGGGATCAATGCGAAGACGCAAAGACCAAGGCCGAAGGACGCGAAACGCACGCCCTTCGGCCGGTTACGCACTACTGACATCGATACGCTCACGCAACGCTACAGGCACAAAATCGAACCCCAGTACATCCGTGCAATTCGATCTTTTTTGGTGTTATCGAATTTAGGTTGCGAGGGAGTTAATCGGCGTGGCGCGCGCGATACAGCCAAGAAATCACTGCGGTTTACGCTGATCACATTGAAAAGCTTGGTAAACAGGCGCTCGAATAAAGTGGTAAATATCCGCGTCAACGAAAATGATGAAGAAAAATTTTGCGGAGCGTTCCGAAATTTTTCCCGCGCATCATTACGGGATCGCTTCGTCATGGCCGGGCTCGTCCCGGCCATCCACGTCTTCTCTCCCGCGCCGCCGCAAGACGTGCATGCCCGGAACAAGTCCGGGCATGACGCTATCTTTGTGGATCGTCGGATGCGAAGCAGAAACTCACGCCTGGCTGGTGACGGCCTTGCCGAGTGCGGCCTGCGCCGCGGCCAGCCGCGCGATCGGTACGCGGTAGGGCGAGCACGAAACGTAATCCAGTCCGATCTCGTGGCAGAACGCGACCGATGCGGGATCGCCGCCATGCTCGCCGCAAATGCCGACCTTGAGGTCGGGGCGGGTCTTGCGCCCGCGCGCCACGCCGATCTTCACCAGTTCGCCGACGCCGTCGCGATCGACCGAGATGAACGGATCGATCTCCAGGATTCCCTTGGCGATGTAGATGCCGAGAAAACCGGCGGCGTCATCGCGGCTGATGCCGTAGGTGGTCTGGGTCAGGTCGTTGGTGCCGAACGAGAAGAACTCCGCGGTCCTAGCGATATCGCCGGCCATCAGGCATGCGCGCGGCAGCTCGATCATGGTGCCGACCTGATAGGCCAGCTTGGTCCCGGTCTCCTTCATCACCGACTGCGCGGTGGCGTCGATCCGCGCCTTGACCAGGTCGAACTCCATCTTGGTCGCGATCAGCGGCACCATCACCTCGAGCCCGACCGCCTTGCCGGTGCGCTTTTCGCGCCTCGACCGCGGCTTCGAAGATGGCGCGTGACTGCATCTCGGCGATCTCGGGATAGGCGATGGCGAGGCGGCAGCCGCGGAAGCCGAGCATCGGATTGAATTCGGCGAGATCGCGGGCGCGATCGGCCAGCCGCCGCGGATCGGTATTCATCGCGCGCGCGACTTCCTCGATCTCGGCCTGGGTATGCGGCAGGAACTCGTGCAAGCGGCGGATCGAGCAGCCGGATCGTCACCGGCAGGCCCTTCATGATCTCGAACAGCTCGACGAAATCGGCGCGCTGCATCGGCAAAAGCTTCGACAGCGCGGCGCGGCGGGCCTGTTCGTCCTCGGCCAGAATCATCTCGCGCACGGTGCGGATCCGGGTCTCCTCGAAGAACATGTGCTCGGTGCGGCAAAGCCCGATGCCCTCGCCGCCGAACTTGATGGCGGTGCGCGCATCGTCCGGCGTATCGGCGTTGACGCGAACCCCGAGCTTGCGGACCGAATCCGCCCAGCCCATCAGCGTGCCGAATTCGCCCGACAATTTCGGCTCGATCATCGGCATCCGCCCGGCCAGCACCTGGCCCAGCGAGCCGTCGATGGTGATGACGTCGCCGGTCTTGAAGGTGCGCGTGCCGATGCTCATGGTGCCGCGGCCGTAATCGACGCGAATGGTGCCGCAGCCGGAGACGCAGGGCTTGCCCATGCCGCGCGCAACCACCGCGGCGTGCGAGGTCATGCCGCCGCGCGTGGTCAGGATGCCTTCCGCGGCGTGCATGCCGTGAATGTCTTCGGGACTGGTCTCGATCCGCACCAGGATGACCTTGCGGCCATCGGCCTGCAGTTTGGCGGCCTCGTCGGAAGAGAACACGATTTCGCCGGCGGCAGCACCCGGCGAGGCCGGCAGGCCGGTGGCAATGACATCGCGCTTGGCGGCGGGATCGATGGTCGGATGCAGCAACTGGTCGAGCGACGCCGGATCGATCCGCGACACCGCGTCTTTCTTGCTGATCAGGCCTTCATTGGCGAGTTCGACGGCGATGCGGAGCGCCGCCTTCGCGGTGCGCTTGCCGCTGCGAGTCTGCAGCATCCACAGCTTGCCCTCTTCGACCGTGAACTCCATGTCCTGCATGTCGCGGTAGTGCTTTTCGAGCTGCGTGTAGATCCGCGTCAGTTCCTTGAACGCCTCGGGCATCGCGGTTTCCATCGACGCCTTGTCGGAACCGGATTCCTTGCGCGCGTCTTCGGTGATGTCCTGCGGGGTGCGAATCCCCGCCACCACGTCCTCACCTTGCGCGTTGATCAGGAATTCGCCGTACAGCTTGCTTTCGCCGGTCGAGGGATTGCGCGTGAACGCAACCCCGGTCGCCGAGGTCTCGCCCATATTGCCGAACACCATCGCCTGCACATTGACCGCGGTGCCCCAGGATTCCGGAATGTCGTGCAGCCGCCGGTAGGTCACCGCGCGCGCGTTCATCCACGACGAAAACACCGCCCCGATCGCGCCCCATAATTGCGCGTGCGGATCCTGCGGGAAATCCGTGCCGGTCTCGCGCGCCACCGCATCCTTGTAGCGGCCGACTAGATCGACCCAGTCGTCGCCGGTCAGGTCGGTGTCGAGCGTATAGCCCTGGCTGTCCTTGAAGGTATCCAGGATGTCCTCGAAGTGCGAATGCTCGAAACCGAGCACGACGTCGGAATACATGGTGATGAAACGGCGATAGCTGTCATAGGCGAAACGGCGATCGCCGGACATTTCGGCCAGCGCTTCGACTGTCGTGTCGTTGAGACCGAGATTGAGCACGGTATCCATCATGCCGGGCATCGAGGCGCGACCGCCGGAGCGCACCGAAACCAGCAGCGGATTTTTCGAATCGCCGAACGCCTTGCCGGTCAGCTTGCCGACATGATCCAGCGCCTTTTCGACCTGCGCCTTCAATGCCGCAGGATAGGACTTGTCGTGCGCATAAAAATACGTGCAGACCGACGTCGGAATCGTGAAGCCGGGAGGCACCGGCAGCCCGAGATTGGCCATCTCGGCGAGATTGGCGCCTTTGCCGCCCAGCAAATCGCGAAGGCCCGCTTTGCCTTCCGCTTTGCCGTCGCCGAAAGTGAACACCCATTTGCCGGATTTGGCCGCATCCGCCCCGATCTTGCCTGGGGCCGGCTTGGCAACAACCTTGCTCTTGCCCGCAGGCTTCGGCGCCGCTTTGGCCGGGCTCTTCTTGAGTGCCTTGCGGGCGCTGACCGCCGGCGCGGCTTTCGCCCCGGCGACTCCGGATGGCTTTGATTTCACTGCGGTTTTTTTGGTCTTCGCTACGGCTTTGGCCATGACTGCAAATATCCGCGAGAGGAGGGGAAGTTGCGCGCCTTACACCACTTTGGCGAGGTCGGCGCAAGGCAACAAGGCGCGTTTTGACGCTACATGTGAAGCCATCTGAGCAGCCCGAGGCCGATCAGGCCGTTGAGAATCAGAAAGATCGCCACCACCAGATTGAGTAACCGCGGCATGATCAGAATGAGCAGGCCCGCGATCACGGACATGATTGGTGAAATGTGGGCAACCGTAAGGGTCATCTGGAATCCTTCGCTTCAGCGCTGTGGGAAAAGTCGAATCGAGCCCCGCATTTTATCCCCCTGCGTGGTTCCACGATAGGAGACGCTTATCGTCCCGTATGGGTTCCGGCGCAGGCGAAAAATGCCGAAAATTGCGGCGGTCAGAGCCGCGTGTTCCCGGGAACGATGCCGCTCGCGATGAATTGGGTGGGATTGCGCGCCGGCGCGAGCGGGCGTGCTTCATCGCGAAGGAGCTAATCATGCGGAACAAGATACTTGCCATTGCAGCGATCGCGGGCGGCATCAGCGCGCCGATCGCGGCGCAGGCGCAGAGCGAAATCACCACCGGCCTGGTTCGCGGAGGCCCCGTGATCGTCTCCGACGAGGCCGGCGGCATCGCCATCGATCAGCGGCCAGCGTTCCGTGAATACATCATCCGCGAACACGTCCCGAACTACACCGTCCCGGATCAGGTTGTGGTGGGCGGCGTGCTGCCGGAAACCGGCGTCACCACTTACGACGTGCCGCAGACCTACGCCGTCACGCCCTATCGCTACACCGTGGTCAACGGCCGGACCGTGCTGGTCGAACCGCGCTCGCGCCGCATCGTTCAGGTCGTCGAGTAAATCAGCCTAAGCGAATTGTCCGGGGCGCTGCAACGGCGACCGGGCATCAAGGCCTCGCCCGGTTTCCCCCGCCGGGCGGGGCTTTTGTTTTGTCCGTTTCTTTGTGAACGCACACATCCCTGCACAAAGCACTCCGTCATCATGAGACGGTGAGAAAGATGCAAATTTCAGCAGCTCAGTCATCACCAGACACAGCTTCGCGATCTCGCCGCATGTTGTGCGCGAGGTTTGGCCTGCTCGTTCCGCCCTCTGAGATCAGAGGGCGTGGGGAATGCCGGGCGCCCGATGCACCCGCAGCCTCGTGTGCGCTATTGGTAGTGAGTATGCACACGAGTATTCACAGCGAGCCACCGGAAAACACCCGACATTCCCGCACGCAATGGTTTACGGCTTATACCGTGCTCTCCCCGGTGATCGGCTTTCTTGCCACCGTCGTTACGCGGATCGCTCCGCCAACTTGACACCAGCGTCGGGGTGTCAGGACCACACGTCTTCGCCGTCCGCTGCAAGCAACGCCCGTCAAGCGCGCCGCCGCGTCCACCGCATCCCGCCCCGCGTCCGTGACGTCGCGAGCCGCCCCTCTGAGTGGGACGGGACGGCAGGAGATATACAACTGATTTGCGTCTTCGGAAAAACAGAATATTTTTGCAAAGGGGGCTGGACACGCTGTTTGAAAAATTGCCTGTCGGGCAAATCAGTGAACAACAGCGATGCGCCACAACTCAGCGACAGCCTCTCAACATGTCGTCCCGGCGAACGCCGGGACCCATTCGGACCTGGATAGATGGACCCCGGATCAGCAGCGCACCACGCCGCAAAGTGCGGCGCGCTGCGCAGCATCCGGGGAACGCAGCATCCTGAGAACCTTCGTGTCCCGGACGCGGCGCAGCGCTCTTCGCACTGGTCCGCAGCGCCGGGACCCATTCGGACTTGGATAGATGGACCCCGGATCAGCAGCGCACCACGCCGCAAAGTGCGGCGCGCTGCGCAGCATCCGGGGAACGCAGCATCCTGAGAACCTTCGTGTCCCGGACGCGGCGCAGCGCTCTGCGCTGCTCCGCAGAGCCGGGACCCATTCGGACTTGGATAGATGGACCCCGGATCAGCAGCGCACCACGCCGCAAAGTGCGGCGCGCTGCGCAGCATCCGGGGAACGCAGCATCCTGAGAACCTTCGTGTCCCGGACGCGGCGCAGCGCTCTTCGCACTGGTCCGCAGCGCCGGCACCCATTCGGACTTGGATAGATGGACCCCGGATCAGCAGCGCACCACGCCGCAAAGTGCGGCGCGCTGCGCTGCATCCGGGGAACGCAGCATCCTGAGAACCTTCGTGTCCCGGACGCGGCGCAGCGCTCTTCGCGCTGCTCCGCAGCGCCGGGACCCATTCGGACTTGGATAGATGGACCCCGGATCAGCAGCGCACCACGCCGCAAAGTGCGGCGCGCTGCGCTGCATCCGGGGAACGCAGCATCCTGAGAACCTTCGTGTCCCGGACGCGGCGCAGCGCTCTTCGCGCTGCTCCGCAGAGCCGGGACCCATTCGGACTTGGATAGATGGACCCCGGATCAGCAGCGCACCACGCCGCAAAGTGCGGCGCGCTGCGCAGCATCCGGGGAACGCAGCATCCTGAAAACCTTCGTGTCCCGGACGCGGCGCAGCGCTCTGCGCTGCTCCGCAGAGCCGGGACCCATTCGGACTTGGATAGATGGACCCCGGATCAGCAGCGCACCACGCCGCAAAGTGCGGCGCGCTGCGCAGCATCCGGGGAACGCAGCATCCTGAGAACCTTCGTGTCCCGAACGCGGCGCAGCGCTCTTCGCGCTGCTCCGCAGAGCCATCACGCCGTACCGTCGCGGTTGAAAGACGATATTGCGACGTCTTGCTACGAAGCCGCCGACGGTGGTTATGGGTCCCGGCGTTCGCCGGGACGACGACGGTGTTCAGTCCTGTATCCTGGAAAAATCCGCCACCGCGCGCGTGGCGGCGCGGATTTCGTTCAGCAGCTTCAGGCGGTTTTCGCGCACGCTGGCGTCGTCGTCGTTGACCTTGACCTTATCAAAGAACGCATCGACCGCCGGCCGCAGTTTTGCCAGCGCGGTCATTGCGCCGGCGAAATCTTCTTTAGCCACGGCAGCGCTGGCTTCCGCCTTCACCTGATCGATCGCCTTCGCGAGAGTCTTCTCTTCACCGAGGGAATACAGCGCAGCATCCGGCGCGCCGTCATAGGCCTTGCCGTCCTTCTTCTCCTCGATACGCAAAATGTTCGCGGCGCGCTTGGTGCCCGCGAGCAGGTTCTTGCCGTCGTCGGTGTCGAGGAATTTGCCGAGCGCCTCGACGCGGCGGACGATTGTTAAAAGGCTCACTTCGTTGCCGCCAAGCCGAAGTACGGCCTCAACGAGGTCGTGTCGCGCGCCTTGGTCGCGAAGCTGAATGGTGAGACGATCTTCGAAGAACACTTGGAACGAGTTGCCAATATCCGAAACAGCAGCGTCAGAAAGATCGGGGCGGAATCTTCTCGCATGCAACTCAACGAAATATCGAGGATATAGATCGATTCCGCACTCAATGGCGATTCGAATGACGCCTAATGCCGCCCGGCGTAGCGCATAGGGATCTTTTGATCCCGTCGGCTTTTCGTCGATCACCCAAAAGCCAACTAGCGTATCGATCTTGTCGGCCAATGCAACGGCAACCGATACCGGATCGGCCGGCACGCGATCATTCGGGCCCTGCGGCTTGTAATGGTCTTCGCAGGCCGCGGCGACAAACGAATGCTCGCCCTGCGCCAGTGCGTAATATTTTCCCATCAAGCCTTGCAGTTCAGGAAACTCACCAACCACCTCTGTCAACAGATCAGCCTTGGCCAATTGTGCCGCGCGCCGAACTTTACTGATGTATTCCTGCTCTTCCTTGAACTCGCTGTTGTTCAAGAGTTTGCCTTGGAGAAACGTCTCGCGCCGCTTCCACAGGATCGCGGCGATTTCGGCCGCGAGCCGCTCGATCCGCGCGATGCGCTCGCCCTGCGTGCCCAGCTTTTCGTGAAACACGATGTTCTCGAATTTCGGCAGGCGGTCTTCCAGCTTCGTCTTCAGGTCGGTCTCGTAGAAAAACTTCGCGTCGCTCAGCCGCGCGCGGATCACGCGCTCGTTGCCGGCGATGATGGCCTTGCCGCCATCGGACGCCTCGATGTTGGCGGTGAGGATGAACTTGTTGGTGAGGACTTCCCCCCTCCCCCCGCTGCCTGCTTCACCTCTCCCCGTTGGGGAGAGGTCGGCACGCAGTGCCGGGTGAGGGGGTTCAATCGCGTGAGAGGTCGCAGCGCCCTCACCCGCCGTCGCGCTGGCGCGCGCCGTCGACCTCTCCCCGGAGGGGAGAGGTGAAGATTGCCGCACCACAAAACATTTTTGATTGTTGCGAATGGTGGCGCGGATCACTTCGCCCGGGATCGACAGAAATTCCTCGTCGAACGATCCCATCAGCACGACGGGCCATTCGACCAGTCCCGAAACTTCGTCGAGCAGGCCCTGGTCTTCGACCAGTTCGAAGTTCTGCGCCTGTGCCAGAGTTTTTGCGTCGGTGACGATGGTGTCCTTGCGGCGCTCGGGGTCGAGCACGACCTTCGCTTCCAGCAGTTTCGCTTCATAATCCTCGAACCGGCGCACGGCAATCGGCACCGGCGCCATGAAGCGGTGGCCGAATGTGGTCTGGCCGGCTTCGATGCCGTCGACGGCGAATTTCACGACGTCGGGCTCCTCGGTCTCCAGACCGAAGGTAGCGACGATCGCATGCAGCGGCCGCACCCATTGCAGCGCGCCCGGCCGCGCCGAGCGTTCGCCCCAGCGCATCGATTTCGGCCAGGGGAACGTGCGGATGATGACCGGCAGCATGTCGGCGAGCACGTCTGATGTGGCGCGGCCGGGCTTTTCGATCAGCGCGACGTAGAAATCGCCCTTCTTCGGATCGCGCTGGATCTTTGCCTCGTCGAGCGACGCAAGGCCGGTGGCTTTCAGAAAGCCCGCGATCGCGGCTTCCGGGCCGCCGACGCGCGGGCCCTTGCGCTCTTCCTTCAGGTCGGACTGACGCACGGGAATGCCGTGCACCGTCAGCGTCAGCCGCCGCGGCGTCACGAACGCCTTCGCGCCTTCATAGACGAGGCCCTCGGCGACCAGCCTGTCGGTCACCATGCGGCGCAGATCCTCCGCCGCCTTCGCCTGCATCCGCGCGGGAATTTCTTCGGAGAACAATTCGAGGAGAAGATCGGGCATTGGCTCTACTCCCCTCCCCCCGCTTGCGGCGGGGAGGGGTCGGGGGTGGGGGGTCTATCAGCATTCACTGCTGTATCGATCGCCGCGAGAACGCCGGGCATGTTCTCGACGACCTCGTTATTCCAGAACCGTAGCACGCGATAGCCGTTTGCTTCGAGATACCGGGTGCGTGCCTCATCCGACGTACTGTCGGAGTGCTGTCCGCCGTCGAGCTCGATGACAATCTTCAGCTGGTGGCTGGCAAAGTCAGCGAAGTACGGACCGATCGTTGCCTGGCGGCGGAAGTGGTGCTCCTTGAACGGCGGTTGCCGAAGATGCTGCCAGAGCTTTTTTTCGGCTTCGGTCGCATCACGGCGCAAAGCGCGCGCGGGGGGCACGCGGTGGTCGATCGCTCGCTGCGTACGATGTGGCATCCACCCCCCACCCCCGACCCCTAAGAGCGAGCTTCGCTCGTCTCGACCCCGCCACGCGCTTCGCGCGCGGGGGGAGGGGAGCAGGTTGGCGCTCGCTGCAATTTTCAAATCCAAAATCGAACTTTCTTAATCTAGCGGTAGTTTCGTGCGACATCGCGGAAGGCTTAGTGGCCCCCTTCACCCCACCCCGCTCGCCCAAGCATGGGCGAGCGACCCTCCCCCTCAAGGGGAGGGTAAAGACCCCGCCCCGCCCGCTTCGGTATGCATCCAGGCCTCGCCGCAGGCCTTGGCCAGTTCGCGCACGCGCATGATGTAGCTTTGTCGCTCGGTCACCGAGATCACGCCGCGGGCGTCGAGCAGGTTGAAGACGTGGCTGGCCTTGATGCACTGGTCGTAGGCCGGCAGGGCCATCAGATGTTTCTTCTGATTGTGGCCGCTCACCCAGCCGGCTTCGAGATATTTTTTGCAGGCTTCCTCGGCCATGGCGAATTGCTTGAACAGCATGTCGGCGTCGGAATATTCGAAATTGTGCCGCGAATATTCCTGCTCGGCCTGCAGGAACACGTCGCCATAGGTGACCTTCTCGGCGCCTTCGCGGCCGTTGAAATTGAGATCGTAGACGCGGTCGACGCCCTGCACATACATCGCCAGCCGCTCCAGCCCGTAGGTGAGTTCGCCGGCGACCGGCGCGCATTCGACGCCCGCGACCTGCT
Source organism: uncultured Alphaproteobacteria bacterium (assembly GCA_963761895.1). Lineage (GTDB taxonomy): Bacteria > Pseudomonadota > Alphaproteobacteria > Rhizobiales > Xanthobacteraceae > Bradyrhizobium. The sequence continues at coordinate 371,231 of CAVXIL010000003.1, read as the reverse complement.
GGAAGTAGGTGAACTGCGACACTTCCATGCCGTCGCACCAGCATTCCCAGCCCAATCCCCAGGCGCCGAGCGTCGGGCTTTCCCAGTCGTCCTCGACAAAACGGATGTCGTGCAGCGCGCTATCGACGCCGATGGCGGCGAGCGATTTCAGATAAAGATCCTGAATGTCCGGCGGCGACGGCTTCAGGATCACCTGGAACTGGTAATAGTGCTGCAGCCGGTTGGGATTTTCGCCGTAGCGGCCATCCTTCGGCCGCCGCGACGGCTGCACATAGGCCGCGTTCCAGCGTTTCGGGCCGAGCGCGCGCAGCGTGGTCGCCGGGTGAAAGGTGCCCGCCCCCACTTCCATGTCGTAGGGCTGCAGGATCACGCAGCCGTAGTCCGCCCAATAACGCTGCAGCGTCAGGATCAATCCCTGGAACGAGCGTTCCGGGCGCATGTGCGGAGGCAGGGAGTCCATCGTTCGATTCTGATTTCGTCTGATTTCGCTGGAGGCGCGACAAGCGCGCGGGACCGTATCGGCGGGGAGACGGGGAATCAAGGCGATGGCCGGGCGGATTTGCCGTCAAAATGCCGGCGGAGGCCTCAATTGCACTCCCGAAAGTAACGCTCCGCTAACCACGGCGGCAATGTTTGCGCCGCTACGACGCCGATCGTTAGCAACTGGACGCTATCCCGGTGGAACTTCGGGAGACCGATTCCGGAGACTGAGACGACCAGCCTTCCGAACACGGCTGCTCCGCAGTTCGTGATCCTGCTCGATGGGATTGTGAAAAACGAAAACCGGGGGCGTCCGATAATACAAGCCACCTCCAAGCTTGCTCGCCGGTCTCATGGGTGATGCCTCACCCCGAGGCCGGCGCAAGTGTTTTTGGGGGTTAATTTTTCCTGATGGTGACGAGCGCGTCGGAGTTTATCATCGGGCCGCGCTTCGCGCGGACCCGTTGGCGCGTCTCGAACCATGGCGGCCCGAGAATCGTTCGAACAGAAAATCGGTCTACTCCCCTCCCCCCGCTTGCGGCGGGGGTGGGGGGTCTACGGCAGTGACGGTGTATCGACGTATCGACCGCCAGCACCTGCGCGCGGAGGATGAGGATCAGCCCGGACGATAGGCGCCGGTGCTGGGGTCCCGCCGCAGCGTCGGAATTTCGTTCGATCTGGCGGCTTCGGCGACCCGCGCGAGGCGAGCCTCTTCCAATTCCCTGTTGACCCTCACGGCTGTCCGGTAGGCCCAGCGGACCACGGCCAGTCCACCCAGGGCGCCCGCGAATGCGATCAGCGGCGGCATCGGTCGATCCTTGTCGTTCATACGTCGCGCCCCTTTTCACATTGTTGCGCAAGCTGACCCCGCCTGCAACCCGGACCAAATGGCGCAGATGTCTTTCGCCCCTAAAACCCGAATTTGGCCCAAATTGCCCGGGTCTCCAGCGCCGAAATTACCTCATCGGGCAGACCCGCCAGGCCGTCCAGCGAGGTCAGGGTTCCCGCACCGGCCGATTTGCGGCCGAGCAGACCCGACAACAACCCCGTCGCAGGCGCGATCACCGGGGTCAGCACCTTGTCGCCGTAGCGCGCGCGCAGCGTCGAGCGCAGATCGGCGATGGCGTCGGCGAGGCCCAGCGACACCGACGTTTCTCCTGCCCAATATTCGCCGGTGAACAGCACATCGTCGGCGCCCTTCAACCGCGCGCCCCGGCTTTGCTTAACCAGCGCGATGAAGATGGCGTGGATCTCGCGCTGGAGCGCCTTGACGCGCGCGACGTCATCAGGGTTTTCGGGCAGGAACGGATCGAGCATCGCCTTGTGCGCGCCCGCCGTATACAGCCGCCGTTCGACGCCGATCCTTTTGATCAGCTCCTGAAATCCGAAGGTGCCGCCGACCACGCCGATCGAGCCCAGGATCGAGGACGGATCGCAGAAAATCTCGTCGCCCGCGCAGGCGATCATGTAGCCGCCGGATGCCGCGACATCCTCGACGAATACCAGCACCGGCAGTTTCTTTTCCGCCGCGAGCTGCCTGATGCGCAAATAGATCTGGCGCGACTGCACCGGCGATCCGCCGGGCGAGTTGATCACCAGCGCGATCGCCTTGGCGTTCCTGGTGGCGAAGGCACGCTCGAGCGTCCTGGCGATGCCGGCAAGCGACATGCCCGGCCGCAGCGGCGTCACCGCACCGATCACGCCTGACAGCCTGACCACGGGCACCACCGCGGTTCCACGCCGCAGCCGCGCCGGAAGGAATCCCATCAGCCTGTCGAACAGGCCCGGCCATCGCCCACGAATATCCATTTGTTCCGTCATACTGTTACCCCGAATTAACCGTATCTTATCACGCACCTGTCATTGAAGTGGTGGAACGCCTCTTGCATCGCGGTCTTTAACAGACTGCAAGGGTGCAGCGGAGAAAGACATGAAGATCTACCTGCTGATGGCACTGATCGGTACGCTTTTGACCGCTATCCATTTCACTTCGGGGCCGAAACAACCCTCCAAAACACTTCCGCAATAACCGGCTCTGCTCAAAGCCATGGCGATTGAGCGGACGTCAGGGTATTGCCAGCGGCAATACCCCCTTCCCGGCGAGAATTTCCTGCACCTGTTTATTAGGCACTCCTGACTCATCATTGAGCAGCAACGCCGCATGCATTCGGGTCGGCGCCTTTCCACCCTTGATAGCGCGAATCAGTACGCGAATCGCCGGTGTCGCCGCGTCGCTATGGACCGGCAGAATGGCGAGGCTGCCGAAGCCGCGGTCGAGCGCCGCCAAGAGCTCGACGAGGCCGTCCGCGCGCCAGATCAAACTGAGGACGCCGCCGGATTTCAGAATTCGGCGGCCCGCGTGAATCCAGCTTTCAAACGTCGCAATTGTAGCCACGTGCGCCAGTTCGCGAGTCTTGTCCGGCGAGGCGCGGTGCCGGGCCGGATCGTTGAACGGCGGATTCATCAGGACGAGGTCGACACTGTCGGGTGGCAGGCCCGCGGCTGCAAAGGCCGCAGCAGCGGATATCACGTCCAGCACGATGACTTCAGCCGCGATCGCATTCAAGGCGGCGTTGCCGCGGGCGAGATCCGCAAGCCCCTGGTCGATCTCAACCAGAACGAGTTCGATTCCGGCCACACGTCTGGCAACCGCAAGCCCGGCCGCGCCAACGCCCGCGCCGAAATCAACCACGCGATCGCCTGAACGCGCCGGCGTCGCCGCCGCCAGCAGCATGGCGTCGTGGCCGGCGCGGTGACCCGACTTGCGCTGCCGCAGCCGCAACTGGCCGCCGAGAAACCCATCCTCGGTAAATTCGCCGGAATCAGTCATCGGCCCGCAATTCGTGGGCGAGGCCGGCATCGGCCAGGAGCTGACGCGCCTGCCGGTTATCGTCGTCATGGACCAGAATCCGGCGCGGCAGGACTCCGAGCGAGCCTTCGATAATGCTCATATTCTGATCCAGCACCAGATGATGGATATTGGCGCCATCGAGCAGCGCACCGACCGCCGAAACCAGCACCATGTCGTTGGTCCGGACCAATTCCCGCAATTGGGTTCTCCTTTGCCGACCTGCCGTGAGCGCCGGGAAGGCGTGTCAACGGCTCGTGCCCTTGCCGCGTTCCCTCGCACTTTCTATTGTTATAACCAAGGATAGAGCGAATTGGGCAAAAGTGGAGACCAGCGTGGCGGTTATTGTTCCCTTCGAGAGCCCAGCAAGCGCTTCGATCGATGAGCTGGTCGGGCTTGTCGCCGCCGATATGGAGCGCGTCAACGCGACGATCCTGTCGCGGACCGGCTCGGAAGTCACCATGATCCCCGAGGTTGCCAACCACCTGATTTCCTCAGGGGGGAAAAGGCTGCGCCCGATGCTGACGCTGGCGATGGCCAGCCTCACTGGCTATTCCGGCGACGGCCATATCAAGCTCGCGGCCTCGGTCGAGTTCATGCATACCGCCACCCTGCTGCATGACGACGTGGTCGACGAAAGCGAATTGCGCCGTGGCAAGCTGTCGGCGCGGATGCTGTGGGGCAACGAGGCCAGCGTTCTCGTCGGCGACTTCCTGCTCGGGCAGGCGTTTCGCATGATGGTCGAGGTCGGCTCGCTGCGCGCGCTCGACATTTTATCGTCTGCTGCGGCAACCATTGCCGAGGGCGAGGTGATGCAGCTGGCGGCGGCGAAGAATACCGCCACCACCGAGGACGAATATCTCGCTGTCATTCGCGGCAAGACCGCCGAGCTGTTCGCGGCGGCCTGCGAGGTCGGCCCGGTCATCGCCAACCGGCCGAAGGCCGAACAGACCGCATGCCGCTCGGTCGGCATGAATCTCGGCATCGCGTTCCAGCTCGTCGACGACGTGCTCGACTACGGCGGCAAAGCCGCAAAACTCGGCAAGAACATCGGCGACGATTTCCGCGAGGGCAAGATCACGCTGCCGGTGGTGCTGGCGTTCCGCCGCGGCAACGATATCGAGCGCGGCTTCTGGATCAAGGCGCTGGAGCGCGGCGAGATCGGCGACGGCGATCTCGATCACGCCATCGGCCTGATGACCAAGCATCGCGCGCTCGAGGACACCCTCAACCGCGCCCAGCATTACGGCGCGATGGCGGTCGACGCGCTGGCGCTGTTTCCGGCCTCCGCCGATGAAGACCGCGCTCGAGCAGGTGGTGGCGTTCTGCCTGGCGCGATCGCATTGATCCTCCTCATCCTGAGGAGCGCGCTTCCTGGCGCGCGTCTCGAAGGATGCAAGCAGCGCGCGGTCTATCGCCTCATGGTTCGAGACGGCGCAAGAGCGCCTCCTCACCATGAGGGACCTGGCCTAGCTCAACACCCCCGCATGCACCCACCACTGCGGGTGGTCGAGCTGAATTTTCTGCGCCGCGCGCCCCGCGTCGGCGGTATTTTCAAAGATCGCAAAGCAGGTCGCGCCCGACCCCGACATCCGCGCCAGCCAGGCGCCGTTGGTGGCGCTGAGCGCCGAGATCACCTCGCCGATCACAGGCTGAATGCGCGTCGCCGGCGCTTCGAGGTCGTTGGAACCGGCCGCAAGCACTTCCACCCAGTCTTCGAGCGAGGCGCCCGCTTCCGGCCAGGCGGGCGCGCTGCATCACGTCGCTGGCGCCGACCAGCAGTTCGCCGCTGGCGCAGGCCCAGCGCCGCGAAACACGTCCTTGGTCGCCACGGGAATGCGCGGATTGACCATCACGCACGGCATTTTCGGCAAGGTGAGCGGCAACAGCGTTTCGCCGACGCCGGTCATCACGCAGGCGCGCGAGGCGAGGCAAACCGGAACGTCGGCGCCGGTCAACCGCGCAACCTCGATCAGGCGCTGAAGTCGTCGATGGCAAGACCGTTGGCCCGCGCCAATAGCCGCAGCGCCGCGGCGGCGTCGGCCGAACCGCCGCCGATCCCGGCTGCGACCGGCAGCACCTTGTCGAGGGTGAAATCGCCGAGCCGCGAGATCCGCAACGCGCTCGCCGAGCAACTGCGCCGCCTTGAACACCAGATTGTCGGCGGTCTCGCCACAGGCTTGCGCGAGCGGCCCGGTGGTCGTGAGATGGAGTTCGGGGCCAGCCGCCAGGCTCAGGCGGTCGGCGCAATCGGCGAACGCCACCACGCTTTCGAGGTCGTGATAGCCGTCGACGCGCCGCCCAACCACCCGCAGGGTCAGGTTGACCTTGGCCCGCCCGTCCTCGGTCAGCGCTAGCATCGGCGAGCAATCCTTTCGATCAGCCGCCCTTGCCGTCTTCTTTTTTCTTGTCCGCGGAAGCCGCCGAGGAGGTGTCATCGGGGAGCCCGTTTTCGATCTTGGCTTCGATCTTCGGCAGGTCTTCCGGCTCGGGTTTCAGGTCGCGGGCATGCGCCCACTGGAATTTGGCTTCCAGCGTGCGGCCGACGCGCCAATAGGCGTCGCCGAGATGGTCGTTGATGGTCGGATCTTCCGGCTTGAGGTCGATCGCGCGCTCGAGGTTTTTCACCGCGTCGTCGTAATTGCCGATGCGGTAATAGGCCCAGCCGAGCGAATCCACGATGTAGCCGTCGTCCGGGCGCTGGTCGACGGCGCGCTTGATCATCTTCATGCCTTCGTCGAGATTGATGCCCTGATCGATCCACGAATAGCCGAGATAGTTCAGCACATGGGGCTGCTCGGGCTGCAGATCGAGCGCCTTGCGCATATCGGCTTCCGCCTTGTTCCACTGCTTGGAGCGTTCCTCGCAGATGCCGCGGTAATAGTAATAGACCCAGTTGCCCTTGTCGTTCGCGTCCGGCATCGCCGCGATGCCCTGGGCGTAGGTCTCGGCGCAGTCGGCGAACTTCTTGCGGCCGCGCTCGATATTGCCGAGCGCCATGATGGCTTCGACATCCTTGGGATCTTCCGCGGTGACGCCCTTCAGGATCTTGATCGCCTCCTCGCTGCGGTCGGCGGCGTCGAGATTGGTCGCGAGCTGAATCTGCGCATTGCGCTTCAGCGGCGAACTCGCCGGCATGCGCTCGTAGACCTTGATCGCCATCGCCGGCTTCTTCACCGACTCGTAGAGATCGGCGAGCGACAACAGCGCCAGCGGATGATTGGGGGCGAGATAGAGCGAGAGCTGCAGATAGACCAGCGCGAGATCCTCGCCGCCGCGGCGGGTCAGCGTCGCGCCGATGCCGTAAAGCGCCTCGGCGGCGCCGGTCTGCGGCGAATCGACCAGCGGCGGCATCTTCTTGCCGGCCCTGGTTTCGCGCAGATCTTCCAGCACCAGCGGATGCCGCGGCAGCTTCTTGTCGAATGCCTCATAGATCGGCGGTCGCGGCGGCATCGTCCTTGTTGCGCGTCAGCCAGCGCGCATAGTCGTCGGCCACCCGCAGCATGGAATCGTCGAGCTTGTAGGCCCGCTCGAGGCGCACGCCGGCGTCCTTTTCCTTGCCCGCGAGTTCGAGGATCATGCCGGAATGCAGGTCCTTGAAGATCGGATACCATTCCGGACCGGTCAGCTTGTCGATGTTGGCGACCGCCGTCTTGGTGTCGCCGGCGCCGTAGCTGGCCCAGCCCGACAACAGCGTCGCCACCAGATCGGTGATCGGCCCGCGAATCGACTGATTGATGTTGAGCTGCGCGGCGGCATATTTCTTCAGCTTCAGATCGCGCACGCCGATCACCAGCCGCGCGACGCGGTTGGACTTGTCCAGTGTCAGGATCCGGTCGGCAAGTTTCACGCGCCTCGTCGATGTCGCCATCGGCGAGCGACGAGATGAACGCGCGATCCAGCAACTCGTTGTTCTTCGGATCGGTGCGAAGCGCCGAGCGATAGAAGGCCGCCGCCGAAGCTGGCGTCGCGCTCCACGCTGGCGTGGCGGGCGGCCAGATAGCTCCCCGACGTCGTCAGCGATTTCAGATCGTGGCTGTTGGGAAACTGCGCCGAGTTGTCGGACGGATGATCGGGCGTCTGCGCCGAAAGCGAGCCGGGCACGACCAGCGCGGTGAAGGCGAATGCGGCGATCGTCCAGCGATTGAAACGAATGGAAAACATCAGGGTTCGCCTAGCTCCAGGGATTTACGGCAGGATCTTTACGATCAATCTCGAATGCGGACCCGATCGGCGGCATCAAGAGACGAGACAATGCCGCGTTTGGCGTTCAACCGCAAGGATACGGGATGGCGAATCGATCGGCGGGAAAGGCCCGGATGGGTCCGATCCCGCCAGCCTTGCCTGAAAACGCTTTCAGTGTGGCGGTATCGTGGCCGGGACCGCACCGGAGCACCCTTCCGATCGAAATCGGAACGGCGCCCTGGTTTCTTGCCTTGACGCGTTTTCTTCCCGCCAACCGGTGTCCACTTCGCTCAAAACCGCCAGGGAGCGGGCACCAACTCACGCAATCGTGGTCACATCGCCTCATAATTGGGCCCGCCGCCGCCCTCCGGCGGGACCCAGGTGATGTTGCCGTTCGGATCCTTCACGTCGCAGGTTTTGCAGTGAACGCAGTTCTGGGCGTTGATGACGAAACGCGGCCCGGCCGTCTCCTCGACCCATTCATAGACGCCGGCCGGGCAATAGCGGTTGGAGGGTCCGGCATAGACATCGTGCTCGGATGTCTTCTGCAGGTTCATGTCGGCGACCTTCAGATGAACCGGCTGGTCCTCTTCGTGATTGGTATTGGACAGGAACACCGACGACAGCCGGTCGAAGGTGAGCTTGCCGTCCGGCTTGGCCGGCGCGATCGGCGCATGGGCTTTCGCCGGATCGAGCGTCTTGCGGTCGGGCTTGGCATGCGACTGGGTTCCGAACAGCGAGAACCCGAGCGTATTGCACCACATGTCGATGCCGCCGAGCATCACGCCGATGACGGTGCCGAACTTCGACCACAGCGGCTTGACGTTGCGGACCGGGTACAGATCCTTGCCGACCGCCGAATCGCGCCACGCATTCTCGTATTCGACCAGTTCATCGTTGGCGCGGCCCGCGCCGAGCGCCGCGTTGAGGTGTTCGGCCGCGAGCATGCCGCTGCCGATGGCGTTATGGACGCCCTTGATGCGCGGCACGTTGACAAAACCGGCCGCGCAGCCGATCAGCGCGCCGCCGGCAAAACTCAGCCGCGGCACCGACTGATAGCCGCCCTCGGTGATGGCGCGCGCGCCGTAGGCGAGCCGCTTGCCGCCTTCGAACAGCGGGCGGATCGAGGGATGGGTCTTGAAGCGCTGGAATTCGTCGAACGGCGACAAATACGGATCGTCGTAATTGAGATGCACGACGAAACCGACCGCCACCAGATTGTCGTCGTAATGATAGAGGAACGAGCCGCCGCCGGTCGAATTGTCGAGCGGCCAGCCGAACGAATGCTGGATCAGGCCTTTCTGGTGCTTCGAGGGGTCGATCTGCCAGACCTCCTTCAGCCCGATGCCGAATTTGGGCGGTTCGCTGCCCGCGTCGAGGGAAAATTTCGCGATCAGCTGCTTGGTCAGGCTGCCGCGCGCGCCTTCGGCGAACAGCGTGTATTTGCCGAGCAGTTCCATGCCGCGCGTGTAGGACGACTTGTGCGAGCCATCCTTGGCGACGCCCATGTCGCCGGTCGCGATGCCGCGCACCGCGCCTTTGTCATCGCTGAGCACTTCGACCGCCGCGAAGCCCGGATAAATCTCGACACCGAGCGCCTCGGCCTTGCGCGCCAGCCAGCGGCACACATTGCCGAGCGAGCCGATATAGCAGTGGTGATTGTTCATCAGCGGCGGCATCGCGATCGCCGGCAGCGGGATCGCGGACCCCGCCGTCATCCAGTAGAACTTATCCGTCTTGACCTGTGTCTTCAGCGGGCAATCGGCGTCCTCGCGCCAATCCTTAATCAATTTGTCGAGCGACACCGGATCGATCACCGCGCCGGACAAAATATGCGCGCCGACTTCGGAGCCCTTCTCCACCACGACAATGGTGAGATCGGCGTTCAGCTGCTTCAGCCGGATCGCCGCGGCCAGCCCGGAGGGCCCGGCGCCGACGATCACGACGTCGAATTCCATGGATTCACGCGGCGGCAATTCTTCGGTGCTCATGATCTGATCTCAGCCCGGTCGAGAAAGTTTCCAATGCCGCCAAACTGTGAGCGTTTGGCGATGATGATCATGCGCCCTTGATATAATTTCGAGCGCGCTCGGACGCAAAATCGCTCCCATTTCTGCTGATCGCGCCCGGCACGCCGTTTGTTTCCGATTTTTCGCCCGAGAACAACCATGGAAATGCCCAGTCGGGCGTTTCGTTGCAGTGCGATCCGCACTAGAATAGTGCGATGCCCCTGATATCCCCCCATGACGCCTGACAGCGCCCCGACCGTTCGGCAATTGCTGGCCTTTTATCTGGAGGCCGGGGTCGACTGTGCGCTGACTGATGAGCCGGTCAACCGGCTGTCCGATCCTGCGACCATCCCCGTGGCAAGCGAAACGCCGCTGCCCCGACCGGTCAGGACCGTTCCGGCCGCGATCCCGGCCGTGCGAGGCGAAGCGCCGCCGGCGCCGGAGGCAGCGATCCATTCGGCCCGGGAAGCCGCGCGGACCGCGCCGACGCTGGAAGTGCTGCGCGAACTGCTGGAAAAATTCGACGGCTGCGCGCTGAAATCGACCGCCACCCGGCTGGTGTTCGCCGACGGCAACCCGCAGGCGCGCATCATGTTCGTCGGCGAGGCGCCCGGACGCGAGGAAGACCTCGAGGGGCTGCCGTTCGTCGGACGTTCCGGCAAGTTGCTCGACCGGATGATTGGAGCGATCGGGCTGGACCGCACCAGCGCCTACATCGCCAACGTGATTCCATGGCGGCCGCCCGGCAACCGCACGCCGACGCCGCAGGAGACGCAAATCTGCCTGCCGTTCATCCAGCGTCAAATCGAGCTGGTAAACCCGGATGTACTGGTGACGCTCGGCAATCCCTCGACCCAGACCCTGCTGTCGACGCGCGAGGGCATCATGAAAACCCGTGGGCGTTGGTTCGACTACGACACCGGCACGCGGGTGATTCGCGCGCTTGCCACGTTCCATCCGGCCTATTTGCTGCGATCGCCGTCCTATAAGCGCATGGCGTGGCAGGATTTGCGCTCGATCGCCAAGGCACTGGAGCAACAGGTCCCATCCTGAGAATCTCGTGTCCCGGACGCGGCGCAGCGCTCTTTGCGCTGCTCCGCAGCGCCGGGACCCATTCGGACTTGGATCGATGGCCCCCGGATCAGCAGCGCACCACGCCGCAAAGCGCGGCGCGCTGCGCAGCATCCGGGGAACGCAGCCACCTTCGTGTCCCGAACGCGGCGCGCTTCGCGCCGCTCCGCAGAGCCGGGACCCACGGACTTGGCTAGATGGACCCCGGATCAGCAGCGCACCACGCCGCAAAGTGCGGCGCGCTGCGCAGCGTCCGGGGAACGTAGCTGGTAGATCTCGTTACGGCGCCTTCGGCCGCACGATACCCCAGCCGATCCGCAGCAGCGGCTGTCGTCCGACCACCAGCCGCTCGAACGCCCGCGGCACTTCCGGGACCAGGCCGGGAAATCGTTGCGCGATGTCGGCGGGCGGCGTGCCGGCCGTATCGGATGCGCGCCAGACCACGACACCGCCGGTTTGGTTGAATTTCGCCAATGTCAGCCACGGCGTCCGTTCCGGTGCGGTCTCGAGAAACAAATGAGGCCGGCCGGCGTCCAGCGAGATCAGCGCTGCGAGTTGCGCATCGCCCGTCACCGCCCGCAGTGGCTGGTTGGTGCGCCGTTCAAAACTGTCGCCGAAGAAACGCGCGATCGCGGTCGCGGGCAGCGACGTCGTCACCTCGGCGCTGCCGGCCCAGGGCAGAAAAAGCGTGGTCACGATGACCGCGAGCGCGGGCGCGACGATGGCAGCCGCCCAAACCGTGCGCAGCACGCGCTGACGCCGCAGGGCGATCAGATCGCCGGCCGCGACGATCACGGCCAGTCCCGACATCAATAACGCGACACCCGCCCCGCCCGCGACACGATCCAAATCGAACAGGCCGGAGATCAGGCTTCCCGCCAGCGCCGGCGCGATCGCGAAGAAATAAACGAAATCGCGCGCCAGCGGATCGACCGGCGGCCGATAGATGATCGGCGCGTCTTCAGGCTTGCGGGCGAACCAGCCGGAGTTGAGCACCGCCAGCAGCACGATCCCGGATATGGCGAACAGCAGGCCGCCAAGCAGTCCGGCCCAGTGCAGCGCCCTGCCGCTCAACTCCGCGATCGCCGGCCATGGCGGCAATGCCAGGGTGTCGGCGCGAATCAGCCAGATCAGATACGGCAGCGCCAGCACGACAATGACCAGCAATGCGAACAGCGGATCGAACGACCTCAGCATGCGCCGTCCGCGCGCGGTCGCGAGCGCAAATCCGATGACCAAAATCAACAGGCCGATCGCGGCGGGGGTTGTCAGCAGCAATAGTCCGGCTTCGATCGACCATGCGAACCAAGCGTTGCGCCGGTTCTGGCCGATCAGCTGCCAGGAATGCAGCAGCAGCAGCGCCCAGAGCGGGCGCGCAAGCACCAGGGGACCGAACTCGACGCCGGGCGAACTGAATACCACGACCGTCATGGTCAGCAGCACCGCGAGCACCGCCTGCTGTCCGCCGACAACCGCGCGCGACAGCATATAGAGTGTCCAGAATGTCGCGACCGCGCAAAGCTGGGCCAGCAGATAGACGCCGATCACGTGATTGCCGGCGGCGCGAAACGCGATATCGGCCATCCAGAACGCCAGCGGCGGGCCGAGACCGGTTCCCACCTGGTATTCCCTGCCATAGGCGAGCACCGTGGCAAGGTCGTCGGGCGGGCTTCGGTACAGAAGCAGCGGCACCACCAGCCACAGCGCCGCCTGAAACAGCACCACAAGCCAGACCACCAGCCGCGGCCGGGCGCGGATCAGTTCGATGATCAGGGAGGTGAAACGCATGAAACGGCTGGATCGCTTTTGCCACGAACTGACCGACCGGCAGGAATGTCCCTCATCCCCGCGGAGCGACGTCCTGGTCGCGTCTCGAAGGATGAGGCCCTCGTGGTTCGAGACGCACAAGCTGCGCTTCTCGCCAGGAGGACCAACGCTTCGCACTGGTCGATGGTGAGGTAATAGAGCCCGAAGCCGATTGAAGCAACTACGTCAGCCCGCGGCACCGATCTCAAGGGAAAATTGTGTCTCGGTTGCGACGATTTCACCTTCCACCGCGATCGCCTGATGTCTTTCCCGCGCTGCTACAACCGGTGCAAAAAACCGGCGGTGATGCACCGTGGGTCCGAGCCGATGCAACGCCTCGAGATGCTCCGGCACGCCGTAGCCCTTGTGGGATTCGAAACCATAGCCCGGGCAATCCTGCGCCAGCTTGCACATCAGCCGGTCGCGCGAGACCTTGGCGATGATCGACGCCGCCGCGATCGAGATGACCAGCCCGTCGCCGCCGATCACGGCTTCGCACTCGCAAGGCGTATCGAGCCGGTCGCGGCCATCGACGAACACATGCCTGGGCAGTTCGGGCAGCGCTTGCACCGCCCGCGCCAGCGCCCACAGCGAAGCGCGCAGGATATTGTCACGATCGATCCGCGCCGGCGAAGCGAAGGCGACCGCAAACGAGGCCGTCGCGCAGATTTCCTCGAACAGTTCCTCGCGGCGCTCCGGCGTCAGTCGCTTGGAATCGTCGATACCCCTAGGGATCCGCCTGGGATCGAGCACGACAGCCGCCGCCACCACCGGGCCTGCCAGCGGCCCGCGTCCGGCCTCGTCGCAGCCGGCCACCGGCCAGACGCCGCGCTTGATCAGCGCACGCTCGCGGCGAAAGCTCGGCGGCGCGACCGCGATCACGCCCTTGGGGAGCCTGGCGGGCTGTTTTCCAGATTTGTCTCGAATCATGCCGCGGATCGTGCGCAAGCTCTTGCCGCCGCGCAACCGGGAACTCTCAATGATGCCCGTTATTCAGACCCGTCGTCCCATGTCGTCCTTAAGCAGCTCGGCGAATGAGCCATACAACGAGTGTTGCGACGACCGGTTGAATCCGCCATCGATCGCCCGGTCAAGCCGGGCGACGACAGTCTTTATTGTGGCGGCTGGATTGTGGCGGCTGCCCATCAACCATCGCCACGGCCCGCAGATTTCTAAAACAAGCTGAGTTGCTGCCCGCTGCGTTTGGGCCGCGCGAAATGATCGGTCGTCAATTTCGAACGTCTTTTGTTGAGGCCGAGTTTTTCGCAGGCGATCTCGAACCGGCGTCCGATCATCCAGGCCATCGGCCCGGTGCCTTTCATCCGCGTTCCCCACTGCGAATCGTAGTCGCGCCCGCCGCGCATGTCGCGGATCAGGGTAAAGATGTGGCGGTAGCGGTCGGGATAATTCGCCATCAGCCATTCGCGGAACAGGTCGCGCACCTCCAGCGGCAGCCGCAGCAGCACATAGCTCGCTTCCTTGACGCCGGCATGCGCGGCGGCATCGAGAATGCGCTCGATCTCGGAATCGTTCAGCGCTGGGATCACCGGCGCCACCATGACCGTGGTCGGAATTCCCGCTTCCGACAGCTGCCGCAGCGCCTCCAGTCGTTTCGCCGGTGTCGAGGCCCGCGGCTCCATGGTGCGCGCCAGTTTCGCATCGAGCGTGGTGACCGAAATCGCCACCTTGGCGAGATTGCGCTTGGCCATCCGCGCCAGAATGTCGATGTCGCGCGCCACCAGCGCCGATTTGGTGACGATGCCGACGGGGTGCCGATGCGCGTTCCAGCACTTCGAGAATGCCGCGCATGATCTTCCGCTCGCGCTCGATCGGCTGATAGGGATCGGTGTTGGTGCCGATCGCGATCATGCGCGGCTCGTAATCCTGCGCCGCCAGTTCCTTTTCCAGAAGCTGCGGCGCGTCGGGTTTTGCAAACAGTTTCGATTCGAAGTCGAGCCCCGGCGACAGGCCGAGATAGGCGTGGGTCGGCCGGGCGAAGCAGTAGACGCAGCCATGCTCGCAGCCCCGGTAGGGATTGATCGAACGGTCGAAGCCGATATCGGGAGAATCGTTGCGGGTGATGACCTTGCGCGCGGTGTCGAGGGCGACCGTGGTCTTGAACGGCGGCAATTCATCGAGACTCTGCCAGCCGTCGTCGAAGGCGACCCGCGCTTCGGCCTCAAAGCGGCCGCTGTCGTTGGATTGCGCGCCGCGGCCACGCCGCCGCTCGCGTTCGATGGCGACCGCCAGTTCGGGAAAAGGAGAAGGTGCACCCGCCGGTTCGGAGGGCGCCGTGACCGGCGGGTGCTTGAGGGCATGAGAGGATGCTCGGCTCATGACCGGTACATAGCATGCCCTGAGAACAAATCAAGAACATGAATTGACTATCTCGAGTGGAGCTATGATTTCGTCGGACGGCGCGCGGGCTGATGCATTGCCACAAAAAGCTGCACGCCGAATGCTGATTTGAGTGTGACAAGGTGATAACAGTGCGGCGTTTTTCTCGTCCTTTGACGAGCCATCCATGCTGAGCGTCATTATTCCAACCGAAGGCGTCGAACAGCCCGCCGTCGCCACGCTCGCAGCACTGGTGCCCGGCGCTGCGGCCGGCGTGGTGCGCGAAGTGCTGCTGGTCGACCGGGCCGGCACCGGCGTGATCGAGCGGGTGGCCGACGTCGCGGGCTGCCGGTTTTTGCCGTTCGAGGGATCGCATGCCGCGGCGCTGGCGGCCGGCGCGCGCCAGGCGCGCTCGCCATGGCTGATGTTTCTGCATGCCGGCGCGGTGCTGGACTCCGGCTGGATCGATGAAACCGTGCAATTCATCCAGGGCGTCTCCAATAGCGGCCGTCCCCGCGCCGGCATCTTCCGCTACGCCCGCTCGCCCTACCGCGAAACGCCGCTGCGCGATGGCTTCAAATTCATCGCGCGGATGATTGCGGGGCCATCGGCGGACCAGGGGCTGCTGATCGCACGCGATCATTACGAGCGGCTCGGCGGCTACGCGCCGGACGCCCGCCGCTCCGAGGCCAGGCTGCTGCGGCAACTCGGCCGCTCCTCGCGCACGCATGCTGCGCAGCCGGATCATCGTCGCGTGAGGCCTGCCTAGGTACTTGCCAAAGTCAAATAATTATTTGACAATGGCAACTATCGGAGGCGCGCCATGTCCGAACCCAATTCCGACCACCAGATCTCAGCGGTGCGCGCCTTCAACCGCTTCTACACCCGCAAGCTCGGCGTTCTCGGCCAGCAACTGCTGGACAGCCCGTTCTCGCTGAGCGAGGCGCGGGTATTGTACGAACTCGCCAACCGGGCAGATCCGGCCGCGAAGGAGATCGGGATCGAACTCGGTCTCGATCCGGGCTACCTCAGCCGGATCATCCAGAATTTCGATGAAACCGGGCTGATCACCCGCAAGCCGCTGGCCACGGACCGGCGGCAATACCGGCTCAGCCTGACCGCCAAGGGGCGTCAGGCGTTCGCGAAGCTCGATCGCAGTTCGCACGACGAGGTCGCCGACATGCTCGCCACGCTGCCGCGCGGCGGCCGCGAACGGCTGGTTGCGGCGATGGCCGCGATCGAGCGGCTGCTCGATTCGTCGGAGGTGCCGGCTCCGCGCGCGATCCTGCGCGAACCGCGTCCGGGCGACATGGGTTGGGTGGTGCAGAGCCACGGCTCGCTTTACGCCGGCGAATACGGCCTCGATTCCAGCTTCGAAGGCCTGGTAGCGGAGATCGCGGCCAGGTTTCTGGCCTCGTTCGACGCTTCGCGGGAGCGCTGCTGGATCGCCGAGCTCGATGGCACCCAGGTCGGCTCGGTATTCCTGGTCAGGCATAGCGACGATGTCGCCAAGCTGCGGTTGTTGCTGGTCGACCCCGCCGGGCGCGGACAGGGACTGGGTCAACGGCTCGTCGCC
This sequence comes from uncultured Alphaproteobacteria bacterium, assembly GCA_963761895.1. GTDB lineage: Bacteria > Pseudomonadota > Alphaproteobacteria > Rhizobiales > Xanthobacteraceae > Bradyrhizobium. The sequence goes on along the minus strand of CAVXIL010000003.1, from coordinate 354,919 downwards.
GAATGCATCGCCTTCGCGCGGGCATGCGGCTATCGCAAAATCACGCTGTGGACCCAAAGCATCCTGGTCGCCGCCCGCAAGATTTACCAGCAAGCCGGATTCGTGCTGGTCGCGACCGAGCCGCACCGCAGTTTCGGCCAAAGCCTGATCGGCGAGACCTGGGAGTTCAAGCTTTAGCACCGGCGCGGACCGACCCTGCGGTTAAGCCGAAGCGCCCTTTGCTTTCGGGCGCCGCAGATGCTCGTCGAGCCGCGGCATGATCTCGACGAAGTTGCAGGGCCGCGTGCGGTAATCGAGCTGGGCGGCGAGAATGCCGTCCCAGCCGTCGCGGCAGGCGCCCGGCGATCCCGGCAGGCAGAAGATGAACGTGGCCCCCGCTACCCCCGCTGTGGCGCGGCTCTGGATCGTCGAGGTGCCGATCTTGTCGTAGCTCAGCATATGGAACGCGATCGAAAAGCCGTCCATCCGCTTTTCGAACAGCGGTTCGATCGCCTCCGGCGTCACGTCGCGGCCGGTAAAGCCGGTGCCGCCGGTGGTGATGACGACATCGACGCCCGGATCGGCGATCCACCGCCTGACGATGATGCGGATCGCGTCGACGTCGTCGACGATGATCTCGCGCGCCGCCAGCACGTGACCGGCCGCGGTGAGCCGCTCCGCCAGCGTCGTTCCGGATTTGTCATCCGCCAGCGAGCGGGTGTCGGAAATCGTCAGCACCGCGATGTTGAGCGGCACGAATTGTCTGTCGATTCATCGATGGAGGACATGGCGAACTCCTCATCCGTCATTCCGGATCAGCCGCGAAGCGAGACTGATCCTCGAATCTCGCCGGCTCGGACCGCGAGATGACGGGTTGCGACGCTTCGCAGCGCCGCGCGGAATGACGCGCGAGACATTACAGCGCCCCCGCGCTGAATGTGTTGCAGGCCTGCACCGTGCCCTGCTGATAGCCGGTCATGAACCATTGCTTGCGTTGCGCGGCGGAGCCGTGGGTGAACGAATCCGGCACCACCCTGCCGGTGGCCTGCCGCTGCAGCGTATCGTCGCCGATCGCGGACGCCGTCGTCAGCGCCGCATCGATGTCGCCGGCTTCAAGGAAGCCCGGACGCTTCTTCTCCTCGCGGTTGACCCAGACGCCCGACAGGCAATCGGCCTGCAATTCGACCTTCACCTGCAGCGCGTTGGATTCCGCCTTGCTGCCGGCCTGCTGCTGCAGCCGCGTCACCCGCGGCAGGATGCCGAGCAGGTTCTGCACGTGATGGCCGGCTTCGTGGGCGATGATATAGGCCGCGGTGAATTTGCAGGCGTTGCCGGAACAGCCGTGAAACCGGGTTTCGACCTCGCGGAAAAATCCGGTGTCGAGAAAGATCTTCTTTTCCGGCGGGCAATAGAACGGCCCCATCGCCGACTGCGCCATGCCGCAGCGGCCGCCATTGGTGGCGTTGCGAAACAGCACGATGCGCGGACCGGTATAGGATTGCCCGCTGGCCTGGAAAATCTCGCTCCAGCGATCGTCGATCTCGCCGAGGATGCCCGCGATCATGCTGCCCATCTCGTCGGTCGGCGCGCCGGTCCTGGCCGTGGAGCTGCGATCGGTCTGATAGCTCGGCGCCTGGCCGCGGCCACCATTGAGAATTTCCGCGCCGCCGATCAGGATGCGCGGATCGATGCCGAAGGCGTAGCCGATGAGGCCGAGCACGATGATGGTGCCGATGCCGAGCCCGCCGCCGCCCATCGGAAGGCCAAACCCGCCGCCGCCGCCCATTCCGCCGCCGCTGTCGTCGCGACGATCCTCGATGTCGTCGCTGCGGCGGAAATCATCGTAACGCATGGCGGCCTTTCCTCATTACATCCAGCCGCAAGCGGCTTCGCTGACAGTCAACGCGGCACAGACGTAAAATTTCCATCGCGTTAATCAATAACCCGCCCGGCAAAAATTGCCTAGCGTGAAAGAATTACCCGGTTAAGTCGATTTTTACTTTGCCACGTCAATGTATCGCCAGTCGGTTGTTTAGTCCCGCGTCGCCGACAGCGTCGCCTGAGTCAGAGTATTTGAGTCATGGTTGTGTCGCGTCGCGGGGCGTCTGCAAGGGCGCCCCGCACTAAATTTGAGTCCGATCCGAGCAGCCGTATCGTCGTTGGCGATTGTGTCGCCGAGATGTCGAAACTGCCGGCCGGTTCGGTCGATCTGGTGTTCGCAGATCCGCCGTACAACCTGCAGCTCAAGGGCGATCTCAAGCGTCCCGACGAATCCCACGTCGATGCCGTCAACAACGACTGGGACAAGTTTTCATCCTTCGCCGCCTATGACGATTTCACCCGCGCCTGGCTCCTGGCCTGCCGCCGCGTCATGAAACCGTCGGCGACGCTGTGGGTGATCGGCTCCTACCACAACATTTTCCGCGTCGGCGCGATCATGCAGGATCTGGGCTTCTGGGTGCTGAACGATATCGTCTGGCGCAAGACCAACCCGATGCCGAATTTCCGCGGCCGCCGCTTCACCAACGCCCACGAGACCATGATCTGGGCGGCGCGCGACGAGAACGCCAAGGGCTACACCTTCAACTACGAGGCCCTGAAAGCCGCCAACGAGGACGTGCAGGCGCGTTCCGACTGGCTGATCCCGCTCTGCACCGGCGACGAACGGCTCAAGGGCGAGGACGGCAAGAAGGTTCATCCGACCCAGAAACCCGAGGGCCTGCTGGCGCGGGTGCTGCTGTCGTCGTCGAAGCCCGGCGATCTCGTGATCGATCCGTTCAACGGCACCGGCACCACGGGTGCGGTGGCAAAACGTCTCGGCCGCCGCTACATCGGCTTCGAACGCGACCGGACCTATGCGGCCGCCGCGGAAGCGCGCATCGCCGCGATCGAACCGCTGCCGGAAGCGACCCTGGCGCCGTTCATGACCGCGCGCGACGCGCCAAGAGTGGCGTTCTCCGAACTGATCGAGCGCGGCATGATTTTGCCCGGCGCCAGACTGGTCGATTCCAAAAAGCGCCACGGCGCCCTGGTGCGCGCCGACGGCGCCATCATGCTCGGCGACAAGGTCGGCTCGATCCACCGCATCGGCGCGGTGGCGCAGGGCTCCGGCGCCTGCAACGGCTGGACCTTCTGGCACATCGAGACCAAGAAGGGCCTCAGGCTGATCGACGAGCTGCGCGCCGAAATCCGCTCCGGCATGGCAGCGGGCTGAGCTTCGCCCCTCGTCATCCCCGCTACCCGGTCCGGCATTTGGCCGGCCGGATGACAGGCTCCAGCGGGGATCCAGTACGCCGCGGCTTATCGGTTTCATCGCTGGCGTCTCTGGAATAGTTGATCACCCGCTTTCGCGGGTGATGACACCCGAAATAGCGTGACACAGCTTCGCGATCTCGCCGCATGTTTTTGCGCGAGGTTTGGCCTGCTCGTTCCGCCCTCTTCATTCAGAGGGCGCAGGGAATGCCGGACGCCCGATGCACCCGCAGCCTCGTGTGCGCTATGGGGTAGTAAGTATGCACACGAGTATTCACGGCGAGTCACCGGAATCACCCGGCATTCCCCGCGCAATGGTTTACGGCTTATACCGTGCTCTCCCCGGTGATCGGCTTGTTGACACCGTCGCTGGCGGAAACTCCGCCAACTTGACGCCAGCACCGAGGCGTCAGGACCACACGTCTTCGCCGTCCGCGTTGGCATCGCCCGTCAAGCGCGCCGTCGCGTCCACCGCACCCCGCCCCGCGTCCGTGACGTTCGCGAAACGCCCCTCTGAGTGGAACAGGATGGCGGGGGATATAGGTTGATTTGGGTCTTCGGAAAATCAGAATCTTTTTTCAAACGGGGCTGGACACGTGCGAATGCGATCGAGCAGTGATTTGCCCGTCAGGCTGTGCCTCAGTGAGCTCTCCGCCCACGCCCACCCAAAGCACAGCGCGCTTCCCAGCAGCCGGAACCGACGAGATGGAGACCAGGACATCAACTAGGCCGTTTTCGACATGCTCTGTTGGCGACGCGGTACCTGCGAGAACAGCGAGCTGAGCCCCTCGGCCATCGTCGGGTGCGCGAAGGGAGCATCGGCAAGCCTCGAATACGAAAGACCGGCCAACATTGCCGTGTGCACCGCAGCCAGAACTTCCCCCGCCTCGGCGCCTATCATTGCGAAACCGAGAATGCGATCGTCATTCGCGGCGATCAGCGCCTTCATGAAGCCTTGCCTCTCGTCGGTGGCCTGCGCACGCAACACGGAATCCATCGGCAGCTTCACAACGCGTGCCGCGATTCCGCGACGCTCGGCTTCGCCTTCACTAAGCCCCACGCGGGCGAGCGGAGGATCTGTAAACATGCAGAAAGGAACGATTCGATCGCGCGTGCTGCGCGCGTTTCCAGCGAGATTGTCGCGAACGATGCGAAAATCATCTTCGGATATGTGCGTGAATTGTGGGCTGCCCGCGCATTCCCCCAGCGCCCAGACATTCGGAACGCTGGTCTCGAGGCGCTCATTGACGCGAATGTAGCCACGATCGTCCAACTCGATCCCAACCTCCTTAAGTCCGATTCCACTGGTGTTGGGAATACGCCCGGCTGCCGCCAGGATGTCGCTGCCCTCTATGGTTCGTTCGCCGGAATGCGTGCGCACGACAAGACTGACCTTCTCTCCGGATCGCCCACGTACCTGGAGCAGTTCGGCTCCCGCCACGATTTCAATTCCCTCGTCGCTCAGAATCCGCCGCATTTCCTGCGCAACGTCCAGATCCTCCCGACTCAGAATTTCAGAACTGGACTCAATGACGGTCACGTTGCTACCAAAGCGACGGAAAGCCTGTGCTAATTCGAGGCCGGAATAGCCGGCGCCGATGACGAGCAGGTGCAACGGCAAATAGTCGAGCTCCAGAGCCTCGACATGCGTCAGCGGCCGGGCGGCGTCGAGGCCGGAAACGTTTGGAAGGGCCGCGTGCGTTCCGAGGCTGAGGAATACCGTGTCCGCCGATAGCACGCGTGTGCCTCCGTCATTCAAGGTGACCTCAAGCGTTTTCGGCCCCGCGAAACGCCCGTTTCCCAAGATCAATTCCGCACCGCTTGCCTTGTATAGCTGCAGGTGCTTCGCAACCTGGCGTTCAACCATCTCCCGCTTCCGCTTGCGAACCGCACTCATGTCAACCGCTACCGGGCCGGCCGTCGTCCCGAACTGCGCGGCGTTACGCGTCAGGTACGCAACCCTCGCGCTCGAAATCTCATTCTTGCTCGGCATGCAGGCAATGTTGGGACAGGCGCCCCCAATCCACCGCCGCTCCACGACGGCCGTTCGTCGTCCTGACTGAGCCATGTGCCATGCGATCAGCTTGCCGCCTGTCCCACTGCCGACGACGAGAACTTCAAACTGCTCTGTTTGGAGCATAGGCTTTCTGCGTGTTGGTGGATTTCGTGGCTTCGGAGTCAACAGCTCAGTGGGCAGCATCGGAATAGAAGCGGCCTTTCCACCACTCTCCGATTTCCAACCAAGTGCGTTGCTACTTTCGGGCCTCCATCTCACCATCGACGAATACATCAGCCGCCGCGACAGAGCGGCTCTCGTCCGGTACCAGGAAGGGCGCGACACCACCCGCTTCATGTGCCCGGCTCATTCCGCCGAGTGGGACAATCGAAAAATCGACACCAAATGTGGTTGAACAAAGACAGTGGCGCAGAGAGATCGCACAACGACATAATCATCAGGGCCTTCGACAGCATTGCCCTCGCGACGAGTTGATTCTGCTTGCTGCAAGTATTGGGGCTCGTGACCCGTAACAGCCGTCGGATTACCTCGCGGCGGGCGGCAGGAGCTTGTGATCGATCAGGGACGGCAGCGCGTTGCGGAACGAGTCCTCGGTGTCAATCGTCTTTGTGAACCCGGCGGCACGTATGTGCGGTTTTCCGGAGCCGGAGATGATCCAACCCCGGTGGAAGCCTTCGTTTGCGATTTTGCCGGATTTTCCTGACATTCCGCCGGCAGCGCAGCCCTCCGCGCGTGGCTGCCTCACGAAGTCTTCGGTTGCGCTTCCCCGGGAACCGAAGCAAAAGAAAAAGCGCTGCCACCCGCGACGTCTCGCTTTGCGTTGCTGTTTTGCCGTCCAATCCCCGGAGACACCTATGCTGAAATTTTATTTCAACGGCGCGCCGAACCCCAACAAGGTCGCGCTTTTTCTGGAAGAGTCCGGCCTGCCTTACGAACTGGTGCCGGTCGATACCCGCAAGGGCGACCAGTTCAAGCCGGAATTTCTCGCCGTCAATCCGAACGGCAAGGTGCCGGCGATCGACGATGACGGCGTGCTCGTGTTCGACAGCAACGCGATCCTGCTTTACCTCGCCGAGAAGACCGGCAAATTCCTGCCTCCCAGCACGCCGAAAAACCGCGCGCAGCTGCTGTCATGGCTGATGTTCGTCGCCAGCGGCGTCGGCCCGTATTCGGGCCAGGCCGTGCATTTCAAGCACGCCGCGCCGAAAGACCTGGAATACGCGCACAACCGCTATCAATACGAGGCGCATCGGCACTACAAGATTCTCGACGACCATCTCGCCAAGAGCCGCAATATGGTCGGCGACACCTACACCATCGTGGACATGGCGTTCTGGGGGTGGGCGCGGATGGCGCCTTACGTGCTTGGCGATGACGTCTTCACAAAATATCCCAACGTGAAGCGGCTGCTCGACGAGGTCTCGGCAAGGCCCGCCGCGGCGCGCGCGATCGCGCTGAAGGACAAGTTCGCCTTCAAGGCCGAGATGGACGACGAGGCGCGCCATATCATGTTCGGCCACCTCAAGACCAAGGCGGCCTGATCCGGCCGTGACAGTGAAACGGCGCCCTCTGCGGGCGCCGTTTTCGTTTCAGTCGTCGGCGCGCCGCGACCGCCTCGATCTCAGGCCTGCCCGAACCCGCCGCGACCCTGCTGCAAACCGGGCGCGAACCGCGACGCGCCGCCTGGGGTCAAGCCGGCATCAGCTCTTCGGCCAGGACTTCCCGCACCGCGGGCCGCTCCGACATGCGCTTGCGGTGATCCATCACCTTCGGCAGGGTCGAAAGATCGACGCTGTCGCCCTCCAGCCAGCCCGCCAGCGTAAACAGATAGGGATCGCAGATCGTATACTGCTCTCCCATCACCCACGGCCCTTTCAGCATTTTGCGTTCGATCAGCGCGAAACTGGCGCCGACGCTCTGCGGCACCTTGCGCTTCATATCCGCGAAAGAAGCTTCGTCCGTCGCCCAGCGATGGCCGCGCCCTTTATGGGCATGCGCCACATGCACGGTGGAACAGAGATAGCTGTTGAAGGCCTGCACCTGCGCGAAGGCGAAGGCGTCGTCGAGCGGCGCCAGTTTCGCCTGCGGAAAACTCTGCGCGATGTAAGCGAGCATTGCGGGCGTCTCGGTCAGGATGCCGCGATCCGTCACCAGCGACGGCACCCGCCCCTTGGGATTGATCGCGAGATATTCGGGGCTGGTCTGCTGGTTGGTTTTGAAATCGACCTTCTCGGTCGTGTAGGCAGCACCGGCCTCCTGCAAGGCGATATGGGACGCGAGCGCGCAGGTACCCGGGGCGTAATAGAGCTTGAACATTTCCTGATCCTCTTTGGGAGCCAGGAGGTTACCGCCACGCCCTCGCGCCGTCCATCCCTGCCACGCCGGCCACGACCGGCTTTCGCAGTTGCCCACGGCCGTGTTCCCATGCCATCACCATACCCGTTATCGAGGGGCGTATCATGACCGTTCTTATTGCCGGCGGCGGCATCGGCGGGCTGACGCTGGCGCTCAGCCTGCATCAGATCGGCGTTCCCGCCAGAGTATTCGAAAGCGTGTCCGAATTGAAACCGCTCGGCGTCGGCATCAACGTGCTGCCGCACGCCGTGCGTGAACTGATCGAACTCGGCCTGCTCGACCGGCTCGACGCGTCAGGCGTGCGTACCAGGGAACTTGCGTATTTTTCCAAGCACGGCAAGCCGATCTGGAGCGAGCCGCGCGGCATCGAGGCCGGCTACAAATGGCCGCAGTTCTCGATCCATCGCGGTACGCTGCAGCAGATCCTGCTCGACGCCGCGACCGAACGGCTGGGCGCGGAGAACATCCTCACGAGCCATCATCTTGCCGGCTGGACCGAGACCCCCGAAGGCGTGCGCGCCGATTTCATCGACAAGGCGACCGGCAAGCCGGCCGGCAGCCATGACGGCCGGCTTCTGGTCGCAGCCGACGGCATCCACTCCGCGATCCGCGAAAAGCTTTATCCGCAGGAAGGCCCGCCGCTCTGGAACGGTCGCATTCTCTGGCGCGGCATCACCGCGTCGGATGCATTCCTGTCCGGCCGCACCATGATCATGGCCGGCCACGAAATCCTGAAATTCGTCTGCTATCCGATTTCGAAGCAGGCCGACGCGAACGGCAAGTTTTGGATCAATTGGGTTGCCGAGCGGCATATGCCGCCGACCTACCAGTGGCGCCGGGAAGACTATAATCGCACCGCAAGGCTCGAAGAGTTTCTGCCGTGGTTCAAGGACTGGAAATTCGACTGGCTCGACGTGCCCGGCCTGATCGGCAACTGTCCGCACGCCTACGAATATCCGCTGGTCGACCGCGATCCCGTCGCGCAATGGACCTTCGGGCTGACCACGCTGATGGGCGATGCCGCGCATCCGATGTATCCGATCGGCTCCAATGGCGCGTCGCAGGCGATCCTCGACGCCCGCGTTCTCACCCGCGAGATCCTGGCGCACGGCGAGACCCATGCCGCGCTGGTGGCGTATGAGGCGGAACGCCGGCCTGCGACGACTGATCTTGTCATGCTCAACCGGCGCAATGGGCCGGAGCAGGTCATGCAACTGGTCGAGGAGCGCGCGCCTGATGGTTACGACGTCGTCACCGACGTGCTGTCGCAAAAAGAATTGGAAGACATCGCCGCCAACTACAAGCGCGTCGCCGGCTTTCAGGTCGAAGGGCTGAACGCCAAGCCGCCGATCGTGACGACGCCAGCGGCAGCATCACAGCTTTCAGGCGCGTAATTTTATTCCCCCAGCCCATGCGCGATCACCTTGCGCATGACATTCGGCAGCGCCTCGTCCTTCAGCGTCGCGATCGGCACCCAGCGCATGCCCTCCGGCGCGCGGGATCGCGCAGCAACGACGGCGGTATAAACCACAAGTTCAAGCGGGAAATGCGTGAAGACGTGCGTGACCACGCCTGCCTTGCGATGCCAGGGCGTAATGCCTTTCAGCGCCGGCGCCTGCTTCAGCGCCGCTTTGTCGTCCTGGGCGTCGAGCCAGTGCGAGGTCGGCACTTCGGTCATGCCGCCGAGCAGGCCCTTTTCCGGGCGGCTGCGGACCAACAGCTCATCGCCGCGCGTCACCACGAATGCCGCACCCCGGCGCAGCGCGCCGGTTTTCTTCGGCGCTTTGCGCGGAAAGGTCTCCTGATCGCCCCGCGCGCGCGCCACGCAATCATCGTTGAGCGGACACAGCGCGCAGGCCGGCTTCTTCGGCGTGCACAGCGAGGAACCCAAATCCATCAGCGCCTGCGCGCTATCCCCGGCGCGAGAACCTATATCGCCGGTGCCGAGCAGCGTCGTTGCCAACTGTTGAATCAGCGGCTTGGCCTGCGGCAGCGGTTCCTCGACCGCGAACAGCCGTGACACCACCCGCTCGATATTGCCGTCGACCGGCATGGTCCTTTGGCCGAAGGCGATCGCGGCGATTGCTGAAGCGGTGTAAGGCCCGATCCCCGGCAGCGTTCGCAAACCTTCCTCCGTATCCGGAAACATGCCGCCGTGATCGCGCCGCACCGCCACCGCGCAGGCGTGCAGATTGCGCGCGCGCGAATAATAGCCGAGCCCGGCCCACATCCGCAGCACGTCGTCGAGCGAGGCGCGGCCGAGCGCGCCGACATCGGGCCAGCGCGCCAGGAATTTCAGGAAATACGGCCCCACGGTTTTGACGCCGGTCTGCTGCAGCATGATTTCCGACAGCCAGACGGCATAGGGATCGGCGCGTTCGCCCGGCAGCGGCCGCCACGGCAGCCGGCGGCGATGGCGGTCGTACCAGGCCAGCAGCAGCGCCGGGCGGGCGGCTTCCTCAGAAACTTCGCGACGCTTTGCCTTGGCGATTGCACGAGAATTCATAAAGCCACTGTAGTGACGGAGCGCCAATCTCTCCACGTCATGCCCGCGCTTGTCGCGGGCATCCACGTCTTTCTTTTTTCAGCGATTCAAGATGTGGATGGCCGGGACACCTGGCGCGAAGACGCGCTTCGCGCTTTTGCCCGGCCATGACGGCTGAGGGAGTTCCGCCTGCGCCATGCGAAGTGTTATAGAATCCCATGGCTAAACCAGGTCCGATCAGCGCCAAGCCGCTTTCCGTCCTTCTCAGCGACGTGTTTTCCGACGCTTATGCCAAGCAGGGATTTGCCGCGCGCGAATTGGTGACGCGCTGGGCTGACATCGCCGGCCCTGAAGTCGCCGCCCATTCCGAGCCCCTGAAGATCCAGTGGCCGCGGCCGGTGCAGGGACAGCCGCAGGAACCGGCCACGCTGGTGCTGCGGGTGGAGGGCCCGATGGCGCTGGAAATCCAGCACGCCTCCGACGTCATCCTGCAGCGCGTCAACCGCTTCTTCGGCTGGAGCGCGGTCGGGCGGCTGGCGCTGCGGCAGGCCCCGCTGACGCGCCGGAATCGGCCTCCGGCATCCCGCACCCCCGACGCCAGCGCGGTGGCGAAGGTCGCGGAAACCCTGTCTTCCGTCGAAGACGAGGAATTGCGGGCGGCGCTGGCGCGGCTCGGCGCCTCGATCAAGCGAAATTGAGCCAGCCGCCACGTCCGGCCGTCGGGGCCTGCCATTGCCACGATTGTCGTTTCAAGCTAGCGAACTGGTTCTTCTATTGGTCCTTTGGGCGTGAATGCGCCAATCCGGGAGTTTTTTCGTTGATCATCACCCGCCGCGCCTTCACCGCCGCCCTGTCGCTGACCGGGCTTGCCGCTCTGATCGGGTTCTCGCCGCTGCGACTGATCGCGGACGCGATGGCGCAAAGCGCCGCCGATGTCGCCAAACCGGTGTCGCTGCCGGACATGGCGCTCGGTCCCGCCAACGCTTCGGTGACGATCACCGAATACGCGTCGATGACCTGCCCGCATTGCGCCGCCTTCAACAAGGATGTGTTCCCGAAAATCAAGTCGGAATATATCGACACCGGCAAGATCCGTTATGTGTTCCGGGAATTTCCGCTCGACATCAAGGCGGCGGCAGGCTCGATGCTGGCGCGCTGCATCGCCAAGGACGATTCGGCGAAATATTTCGCGGTGGTCGACATGCTGTTCCGGCAGCAGGACGATTGGGTGATGAAGAACACCACGGAAACGCTGACCCGGATCGGTAAGCAGGCCGGTCTCAGCCAGCAGGCGGTCGAGGATTGCCTCAAGGATCAAGCGCTGCTCGACAAGATCGCCGCCGATCAGAAATACGCGAACGAGGTGCTGAAGGTGAACTCGACGCCGACCTTCTTCATCAATGGCGAGATGATCAAGGGCGAAACCTCGTTCGAGGAATTCGACAAGAAGATCAAATCGATGCTGAAGAGCTGATCGATTCGTCCTCGGTCTGCCGCTTTCGCGGCCTGGCCGATAGCCGGCTTTCACTGTTGCGGTATGGATTTTCGGTTCCGGCGTTGGCCGGGCGCCCTGCTCGAATGTTCCCCTGAAGCGCCGGCATAAGCCTTACAAAAGCCTTGGGAAAAGCCCCCGGCGGCGGTTGCCCTTGGGGCCCGGCCTCGCCATTGTCGCGGCCATGAGAGGCGCCAAAAGCGACTCGCCCACACACCGACATTGCCTTCTATGGTATTGTCCCGGCAGGGAGATTCGCGTCCTGCCAACAGAGCATCGTGCCCATGAAGCTGACCCGCCTTCGCCTCCACGGTTTCAAGTCGTTCGTTGAACCCACCGACTTCGTGATCGAGCCCGGTCTCACCGGCGTGGTCGGACCCGAACGGCTGCGGCAAATCCAACCTGGTCGAGGCGTTGCGCTGGGCGATGGGCGAGACCTCGCACAAATCGCTGCGCGCCGCCGACATGGACGCGGTGATCTTCGCCGGCTCCGGCAACCGTCCCTCGCGCAACCATGCCGAAGTGGTGATGACGATCGATAATTCCGATCGCTCTGCGCCGGCGGCCGTGAACGACCGGGAGACGCTGGAAATCTCGCGCCGGATCGAACGCGATGCAGGCTCGGTCTACCGGATCAACGGCCGCGACGTACGCGCCCGCGACGTGCAGATCCTGTTTGCCGACGCCGCCACCGGCGCGCGTTCGCCGGCGCTGGTTCACCAGGGCAAGATCGGCGAGATCATTCAGGCCAAACCGGAACAGCGCCGCCGCGTGCTGGAAGACGCCGCCGGCGTCGCGGGGCTTCATGCCCGCCGCCACGAGGCCGAATTGCGCCTCAAGGCTGCGGAAACCAACCTGACCCGCGTCGAGGATGTGATCGGGCAACTGGCCGGACAGATCGACGGGTTGAAGAAGCAGGCGCGGCAGGCGATCCGCTACCGCGAGGTCGCGGCCAAGGTGCGCAAGGCCGAGGCGCTGCTGTTCCATCTGCGCTGGCTGGAGGCCAATGCCGGCGTGGCGGAAGCCACCACTGTCCACGACCTCAGCGTCCGCGACATGGCCGAGCGCACCCGCGAACAGGCCGAGGCGGCCCGTATCCAGGCGGTGCGCGCCTCGGAACTGCCGGCGCTGCGCGAGGCCGAGGCCCGTGCCGCGGCCGGCCTGCAGCGGCTCACCAATGCACGCGAAACGCTCGATCGCGAGGAAGAGCGCGCCAGGGAACGCGTCGCCGAACTCGATCGCCGGCTGACGCAGTTTTCGGCCGATATCGCACGCGAGCAGCAGCAGACCTCCGACGCCGAGGTGGCGCTGCAACGGCTCGACACCGAAGACAGCGAGTTGAAGGAAGAAATCAAGTCGCGCGTTGAAAAACGCAGCGGCGTTGACGAACGGGTTTCCGAGGCCGAGGCGACACTCGCCGCCGCCGAACGCCTGTTCACCGAACTGACCACGGCCCTCGCCGACCTCACCGCCAAGCGCAATCAGTTCGAGGGAAGCGTGCGCGGCCATCGCGATCGGCTGGCGCGGCTCGATCAGGAGATCGCCAACGTCGCCGGCGAAGAGCAGAAGCTCGAACAGGAAACCCGCGGCCTCGGCGACCTCGCGGCATTGGCCGAGGCCATGGAGACCGCGCAGCACAGTCTCGCGGAGTCCGAAGCAACCGCCCAGGCCAACGAAGCCGGCCACGTCGACGCACGATCGAGGCTGGAAGCCGCCCGAGCGCCGCTCAACGAGGCCGACAAGCGCGTGCAGCGGCTCGAGACCGAAGCGCGTACCATCTCCAAACTCGTCAACGGCGAGACCAAGAATCTGTGGCCGCCGATCATCGACGGCGTCACCGTCGCCAAGGGCTATGAGAAAGCGCTTGGCGCCGCCCTGGGCGACGATCTCGACGCGCCGGTCGATCCGTCGGCGCCGATGCGCTGGACCAATTCGGGCGTCACCGAAGGCGATCCGGCGTTGCCCGATGGCGTCGAAGCCCTTGCCGCGCATGTCGATGCGCCGTCCGAACTGGCGCGGCGCCTCGCCCAGATCGGCGTCGTTGCCAGGGATCGCGGCGCGGAGCTGGTATCGCAGCTGAAGACCGGCCAGCGGCTGGTGTCGCCGGAAGGCGACGTCTGGCGCTGGGACGGGTTTGTCGCCGCGGCCCACGCGCCAACCGGCGCGGCGCGGCGTCTGGCCGAGCGCGCGCGGCTGGTCGATATCGAGCACGAGCTTGAACAGGCGCGCTCCGATGCCGGCGCCAAGCGTCAGGCCCTGGAAACCGCCGAGGCCGAGCTCAAGGCCGCCTCCGCAGCCGAGACCTCCGCGCGCGATGCATGGCGCGCCGCGCAGCGTGAGGCCGATGCGGCACGGGAGCGCCACGCCAATACCGAGCGCGAGATCAACCGCCACGCCGCGCGGAAGTCGGCGCTGACCGAAGCTCACAGCCGTCTGAACGCCGACCGCGTCGAGGCCGAGGGCGCGCATGAAAGTGCTGCCGCGGCGCTGGCCGAATTGCCGCCAAGTCTCGACACCGAAACCCGGCTCGCCGCGGTGCGCACCGACATCGACGGCCATCGCCGCCTCGCCGCACAGGTACGGGCCGAAGCCCAGGCGCTGGCGCGCGAAGCCGAACTGGCGGATCGCCGCCTGCAGGCGATCACCGCCGAGCGCGGCGAATGGCAAAGCCGCCGGCAGAGCGCGGCCTCGCAGATATCAACCATCGAAGCCCGCATCACCGAGGTCAAGGCCGAGCGCGCCGAACTCGACAATGCGCCGGCGATATTTGCGGAAAAGCGCCGCGCCCTGATCAGCGAAATCGAGTCCGCAGAAAGCGCCCGCCGCGTCGCCGCCGATGCGCTGGCCGCCGCCGAAAGCCTGATGGCGGAAACCGACCGTGCCGCCAAGATCTCGCTGGAGGCGCTGTCGAGCGCGCGCGAAGCGACCGCCCGGGCCGAAGAGCGCCTGGATGGCGCCAGGCGCCGCCTCATCGACATCGAGCGCGAAATCCACGACATGCTGGAATGCGAGCCGCATGCGGTGGCGGGCCTCGCCGAAATCAAGCCGGATGCGGAGTTGCCGCCGCTTAACGAAATCGAGGAAAACCTCGAAAAGCTGCGCCGCGACCGCGAGCGGCTGGGCGCGGTCAATCTGCGCGCCGAGGAAGAGTTGCACGAGGTCGAAGCCCAGCACACCTCGCTGACCACCGAACGCGACGACCTGGTGGAAGCCATCAAGCGGCTGCGCCAGGGCATCCAGAGCCTCAACCGCGAGGCCCGCGAGCGGCTGTTGACCTCGTTCGAAATCGTCAACGGCCATTTCAAGCGGCTGTTCGTGGAATTGTTCGGCGGCGGCGAGGCAGCACTTCACCTGATCGAGAGCGACGATCCGCTCGAGGCCGGCCTCGAAATCATCGCCAAGCCGCCCGGCAAGAAGCCGCAGACGCTGTCGCTATTGTCAGGCGGCGAGCAGGCGCTGACGGCGCTGTCGCTGATCTTCGCGGTGTTCCTCACCAATCCGTCGCCGATCTGCGTGCTGGACGAAGTCGACGCCCCGCTCGACGACCACAATGTGGAGCGGTTCTGCAGCCTGCTGCACGAGATGACCTCGACCACCGAGACCCGCTTCATCATCATCACCCACAACCCGATCACGATGGCGCGGATGAACCGGCTGTTCGGCGTCACCATGGCCGAGCGCGGCGTCTCGCAACTGGTCTCGGTCGCGCTCGACGAAGCGGTGAAGATCCTCGACCAGCACGTGGCGTGAGGTTTTTACCCTCTCCCCTTGTGGGAGAGGGTGCCCACGATACGAAGTATCGTGGGCGGGTGAGGGGTTCGCCTCAGCGAATCGAGATCGCGGATAGAACCCCTCATCCGGCAGCCTTCGGCTGCCACCTTCTCCCACAAGGGGAGAAGGGAAGAAACAGAACATGACCGCTCCCGACCTTCCGGCCGAACTTAAAGCCGCCCTCGACGCCAGGCTGCAGGGCCTGTCGCGCAACGACGCGGCGGGACGCGCCGCGCTGATCTCAAGGACCTACCGCGATGGCGGCGGCTCCGGCGCGATCAGGTCGGAGGCCGATGCGCTGGCCTATGCGCTGGCGCGGATGCCCGCGACCTATGCCGCTGTCATTGCAAGCCTGAACGCGCTGGCTGAGATCACGCCGGACTTCGCGCCCCAAAACCTGCTCGATGTCGGCGCGGGGCCGGGAACGGCGAGCTGGGCCGCGGCCGAAGCTTTTTCATCGCTGCAAAGTTTTACGCTGCTGGATGCCAACGACGCCTTGCGCGCGCTGGCGCTCGACCTCGGCAGCGGCAGCACGCGCCTGCGCGGCATGACATATCAACGCGGCGAAGCCCGCGCCGCGCTCGCGGGTGCCGAGCCGGCCGACCTTGTGGTGGCAAGCTACATGATCGGTGAAATAAGCGAGGTGGAACGAAGCGCGCTCACTGAACTGATGTGGGCGAAAACCCGCGACACGCTGCTGATCGTCGAACCCGGCACGCCGGCGGGCTACGCCCGGATCATCGCAGCGCGCGCACAGCTGATCGCAGCGGGCGCGCATGTCGCAGCCCCCTGCCCGCATGACGGCAAGTGTCCGCTGACGGCACCGGACTGGTGCCATTTCACACAGCGGCTGCCGCGCCTGCGCGCGCACAAGCAAATCAAGGGCGCCGAACTTCCCTTCGAGGACGAAAAATTCAGCTATGTCGCGCTGACGCGCGCGCCGGCGGCCCGCCATCCCGCCCGGGTGCTGGCGCAGCCTGCCGTCACCAAGGTCGAAGTATCGGCAAAACTCTGCACACCGGATGGCGTCATCATCGCAAAAGCGCCCCGCCGCGCCAAAGCGGACTATGCGCGCGCCCGTCGCTGGCGCTGGGGCCATGCGGTGATGGTGGAAGGTTAGCGAGCCTCCATGCCCCGGATGCTGCGCAGCGCGCCGCACTTGCGGCGTGGTGCGCTGCTGATCCGGGGTCCATCTATCCTCCAGGCGAGGACTGGATCCCGGTTCTGCGCAGCGGTGCTGTGCACCGCATCGCGTCCGGGACACGTACCGCCCTTGCCGTTCGTGCCCCGGATGCTGCGCAGCGCGCCGCACTTGCGGCGTGGTGCGCTGCTGATCCGGGGCCCATCTATCTTCCAGGCGAGAACTGGGTCCCGTTTCTGCGCAGCGGTGCTGTGCACCGCATCGCGTCCGGGACACGTACCGCCCTTGCCATTCGTGCCCCGGATGCTGCGCAGCGCGCCGCACTTACGGCGTGGTGCGCTGCTGATCCGGGGCCCATCTATCTTCCAGGCGAGAACTGGGTCCCGTTTCTGCGAAGCGGTGCTGCGCACCGCATCGCGTCCGGGACATGTACCGCCCTTGAACTTATCCCGCCTTGCGCCCGACCAAGGGGATACCCACCCTGGTGGCGGCTGCCGCGCGGGCTTTTTTTCGTCTAGGGTTACCTGCCCTTATTTGAGGTTTCATTAGGAGTTGTTGGCCATGTCGACCGGCTGGATCGTTCTCGGCGTTATTGTGGTTCTCGTTCTTTTTGCGTTCGCAGCCTATAACCGGCTGGTCGCGCTCAGCCAGCGCGTCGGCCAAGCCTTCGCCGACATCGACGTGCAGCTCAAGCAGCGCCACGACCTGGTCCCGAACCTGCTCGAGACCGTGAAGGGCTACGCCGCGCACGAGCGCGGCACGCTCGACGACGTGGTGAAGGCCCGCAACGCCGCGATGTCGGCGCAGGGACCCGGACAGGTCGCCGCCGCCGAGAACCAGTTGAGCGGCGCGCTCGGCCGGCTGATCGCGCTGTCGGAGGCCTATCCGGACCTCAAGGCCAACGCCAACTTCCAGCAACTGGCAAACGAGCTGTCGGACCTCGAGAACAAGATCGCCGCCAGCCGCCGCTTCTTCAACAATGCGGTCCAAGAATACAACACCGGCATCCAGCAGATGCCTGCCGCGCTGTTCGCCGGCATGTTCGGCTTCACCCGCAAGGATTTCTTCGACCTCGGCGCCACCCGCGCGGAAGTCGAGGCGGTGCCGCAGGTGAAGTTCTGAGGTGATGTCGGCCCACTCCAGTCACTCCGGGGCGATGCGAAGCATCGAACCCGGAATCTCATCCGAGTCAAACATCTCGAGATTCCGGGTTCGCGCTTTCAGCGCGCCCCGGAATGACGGAACCTAACAGAACAGCGCATCATGGCCGCGTACGGACTTTACACGCACATCGCATCGAACAAATTTCGTTCGATGCTGCTGCTGGCCGGACTGTTCGTGCTGGTCTACGTCATGGTTTATGCCGGCGCGCTGATCGCGGAAGTGGTGAACAACGGCGGCGCGCCGGTCGACTACTATTTGATGGCGGCCGCGCGCGACCTCGTGACGGCGCTGCCCTACGCGACCGGCGCCGCCGTGCTGTGGATCGTGATCGCCTATTTCTTTCATCAATCGATCGTCGATGCCGTCACCGGCGGCGAGGACGTGACGCGGCAGCAGCAGCCCCGGCTCTATAACCTGCTGGAAAATCTCTGCATCTCGCGCGGCATCCCGATGCCGAAGCTGAAGATCATCGAAAGCGACGCGTTGAACGCGTTCGCCACCGGGCTCAACCAGCGGCAATATGCCATTACCGTCACCACGGGCCTGTTGAATGCGCTCAACGACCAGGAGGTCGAGGCGGTGCTCGGCCACGAACTCACCCACATCCGCAACGGCGATGTGCAGATGATGGTGATCGCGGTGATCATCGCCGGCGTGGTCGGCTTCTTTGCCGAGCTGTTCTTCCGGACGTTCACCAATTTCGGCTACTACGGCGGCTATGGCGGTTACGGCCGCGGCGGGTCCTGGTCACGTTCATCGTCATCCTCATCTTCTTCGGACGGCGACAGGAAAAGCTCCGGCGGCGGCGCCATCGTCGTCATTATCATCGCGGTCGCGCTGATCGCGCTGGCGTGGCTATTGTCGCAGCTAGTGCGGCTGGCGCTGTCGCGGTCGCGCGAACTGCTGGCCGATGCCGGCTCGGTCGAACTGACCAAAAACCCGGACGCCATGATCTCGGCGCTGCGCAAGATCGAGAACCGCGGCGAACTGCCCGGCGCCACCTCGGCGGTGATGGAATTGTGCCTCGACAACCCGCGCGAGGGTTTTTCCGACCTGTTCGCGACCCATCCCTCGGTGGATGCCCGGGTCCAGGCGCTGGTCAAATTCGCCGGCGGACACGACCCCGGACGGTTGGCGCTGCCGTCGGATACGGGCGATCAGCCGGCAGATGGCCAGACCCGGCCACCAGCGCCGGCCGGTCCATGGAGCGATGCCAGGGATCCGGCCGACGCAACGCCCGGTGCCTCGCCGGGCCCGTGGGGCAATACTCCCGGCCCGTGGGGGCCTCGCTGAGGCATCGCAGGTGTCGCACCCGCGGGGAAAGCGGGTGATCCAGTGTGCCGGGAACGCTGGTGATTTAACCGCTGCGGCATGTTGGACACCCGCTTTCCGCTGACATGACAGGCATTTTTGGCACGCCACTCGGGGAACAGCACCCTGTGCCCCTACTGCACCACGTTAATGACATCAGCAGGATCAGCCCTGCGGCGATCTAATGAATTTGAATTCTCCCTTGTTTCTGCCATGTTCGCGCCCAAAGCAGGGATCGGGAGGTTCCGATTGCTCCCAGCGATCGGAAAATTCGGGGGTATGATCCGAGCCGACGGCGGTTTTCCGCCAACAGACGGCCTGGTTTGTTCTAGGATCACGCCTCGATCGGAAAACGGGCGCGTGAGGGAAGTCTATGGCGAAGCCAGTCGTGATTGTGGTAGGCGCTGATAAGGGCGGGGTCGGCAAGACCACCGTCGCGCGCACCTTGCTGGACTATTTCAGCGCCAACAGTGTGCTGACCCGCGCGTTCGATACCGAAGTCGCCGCGCGGCACCCTGAAGCGCTTTCATCCTGAAATCACCGAGATCGTCGACATGACGACGACTTCGGACCAGATGAAGATTTTCGATACGCTGAATTCATCTGGCCCCTCGGTCACCGTGATCGACGTCCGCGCCGGCCTGCTGTCGCCGGCGCTGGCCTCGTTGCGCGACATCGGCTTTCTCGACGCTGCGAAGTCGGGACAGATCACCTTTGCCGTGTTCCACATTCTCGGCCCGTCGATCGCCTCGCTGGACGAAATCGCCGAAACCGCGAATTTCATGCAGGGCGCGAAATATTTCCTGGTGAAAAACTTCATCAACAACACCAGCTTCTTCGAATGGGACCAGGCGACCTACAATTCCTATTTCCACCGCATCAAGGACGCCACCGAACTCACCATCCCCAAACTCAACGAAATGGCCTATGAACAGGTCGAGGTCGCCTCGGTGCCGTTCCTCCAGTTCGTCGCCAACAAGGGCGTCCGTGACGAGGCCGCCAACTATTCGTTCGTGCTGCGCGGCTATGTCCGGCACTGGCTCGCCAACGTCTGGAGCGAATTCGACCGCATCAAGCTGACCGACCTGGTCGGATCCGGCAAACTGGCGGGCGCGCGCGGCGGCGAAAAATAATTGCACGCTGGATGTTATTTGGCTGGATTAGGCACAAATTTCGCCCGATATAGCGCCTGATGCGCACCACGCCCGTCTACATCATCTGCTCGCCCCGCCCGCTGGTCGGCAAGACGCTGATCGCGCGGCTGTTGAGCGAGTTCCTGCTGCTGAAGAACGGCGCGGTCGCTTCATTCGACATCAACCTCAAAGAGCCGTCGCTGCTCGAATATCTGCCCGGCATCACCGAGACGGCCGAGGTCGACGATACCTTCGGCAAGATGTCGCTGATGGACCGCCTGATCGTCAATGACGGGATCGCCAAGGTGATCGATCTCGGCTTTCATGCCTTCGACGAATTCTTCAAGATGTCCGAGGAAATCGGATTCATGAAGGAAGCGGCGCGGCGCGGCGTCGCGCCGATCATCCTGTTCGTCGCCGATACCGACCGCGTCTCGTCGCGCGGCCACGCCATGCTGCAGCAACAGATACCGGCGACCGCCCTGGTTACCATCGACAACGAGTACGTGGTGCGCGGCGAACTGCCGCCGGCGATGGCCGATGGCCGGATCCTTCGCATCGCCGCGCTGCCGGTGTTCCTGAAGACCTATATCGACCGGCTGGCGTTCTCGTTCACGACCTATCTGCGCAACGAGAAGGATACATCGACCGAACTGCATCAATGGATCCGCAAAAACTACTTCAGTTTCCGCGAGCTCGAGCTGAATTTGATCCTGCAGAGGTCGTGAGGGAGCGACAGGGGTCTCGTGTTCCGGACGCGGTGCAGCGTCTTCACGCTGCTCCGCAGAGCCGGGACCCATCCGCAGCAAGGTGTATGGACCCCGGATCAGCAGCGCACCGCCATAGCGCGTCGAAGACGCGCGTGAACGCGCTTGTGGCGCTGCGCTGCGTCCGGGGAACGCCTCACCTATCGTGGTTACTTCCTCAATGCCCGTCGAACGCCATCAGCGTTCGCACCGGCACATCCATCGCCCGCAATTTTGCCGCGCCGCCGAGGTCCGGCAGGTCGATGATGAAGCAGGCCGCGACCACATTGGCGCCGATCTGGCGCATCAGCTTGACCGCGCCCTCCGCCGTGCCGCCGGTCGCGATCAGGTCGTCGACCAGGATGACGCGTTCGCCGGGATGAATGGCGTCGGCGTGCATTTCCATTTCATCGAGGCCGTATTCCAGCGAGTAGGCGATCCGCACCGTGGTATGCGGCAGCTTGCCTCGTTTGCGGATCGGCACAAAGCCGGCGGAGACCTGATGCGCCACCGCGCCGCCGAGAATGAAGCCGCGCGCCTCGATGCCCGCGACCTTGTCGATCTTGTTGCCCGCCCAGGGATGCACCAGTTCATCGACCGCCTGGCGGAAGGCGCGCGCATCGCCCAGCAGCGTGGTGATATCGCGAAACAGGATTCCGGGCTTCGGGTAGTCCGGAATGGTGCGGACGGTGGCCTTCAGATCATATTCAAAAGTCATCGGTGTCTCTTTTCCATCTCTTCGTCATTCCGGGGCAATGCGAAGCATTGAGCCCGGAATCTCGAGATTCCGGGTTCGCGTCGTCGACGCGCCCCGGAATGACGTCTATGTAATGCATCCTTCAACTCGCATTCCCCGTCACGCCAAGCCGAAACGCGTTCTCGACGATGCGCAGGCCCACTTCGCCACCGAGCGACATCAGCGACTCCGGATGAAACTGCACGCCGCCGACCGGCAGGGTCTTGTGCTCGATCGCCATGGCGACGCCGTCCTCGGTGCTCGCCGTCACCGCAAGCACCTCCGGCATGCTGTCGCGCTCGACATAGAGCGAATGATAACGGCCGATCACGATTTCATTGGGCAGATTCTGCATCAGCCGCCCACCGCGGACCTGAATCTGCGACGGCCGTCCATGCGCGGGCTGACGGAGCTGGCCCAGTTGGCCACCGAAATACTCGCCGATCGCCTGCACGCCGAGGCAGACGCCGAAGATCGGCAGCTTGTCACCGAGCGCGGCCTCGATCGTTTTGGCAATCGCAAAATCTTCCGGCCGTCCCGGACCGGGCGACAGCACCAGCAGATCCCAACGCCTCTGCTTCAGCATCTCCAATGCATGGACATGCCTGACCACGGTCACGGTGGCGCCGACCTGGCGGAAATAATCCGCCAGCATGTGGACGAAACTGTCGTCATGATCGATCAGCAGCACCTGCTTGCCCGAGCCGGTGGCATCCGGCGCGAATGCCGACAGCGGTTTTGGCGGATCGCCGCGCAGCGCCTGGAACAGCGCCGCCGCCTTGACCTGGCATTCGCGATCCTCGGCGGCGGGATCGGAATCGAACAGGCAGGTGGCGCCGACCCGCACTTCGGCAAGGCCGTCCTTCATCCGGATGGTACGGATGGTCAACCCGGTGTTGATGCTGCCGTCGAAATTCACCGCGCCGATCGCACCGGCGTACCAGCGCCGCGACGAGCGCTCGTTGTCCTCGACGAACTGCATCGCCCACAATTTCGGCGCGCCGGTCACCGTCACCGCCCAGGCGTGGGTGAGGAAGGCATCGAGCGAGTCGAAGCCCGGCCGCAAAATGCCTTCGACATGATCGACGGTGTGAAACAGTTTCGAGTAGGTCTCGATCTGCCGCCGCGCCAGGACTTTAATTGTTCCGGGCACGCACACCCGCGCCTTGTCGTTGCGGTCGACGTCGGTGCACATGTTGAGTTCGAATTCGTCTTTCTCCGAATTCAGCAATTGCCGGATCTGTTCGGCGTCGCCGATCGCATCGACGCCGCGCGCGATGGTGCCGGAGATCGGGCAGGTCTCGATCCGCCTTCCGTCGGAGCGCACGAACATCTCCGGCGACGCCGCCACCAGGAATTCGCCGTCCCCCAGATTCATCAGCGCGCCGTAAGGCGACGGATTGATCCGGCACAGCCGCTGGAACACTTCCGCCGGCGAGCGCTCGCAGGGTTCGGCGAACAGTTGCCCCGGCACCGCCTCGAACAGATCGCCGCGCGCGAACGCGGCGCGCGCGGTTTCGACGGTGGCCTGATATTCGCCGGGTGCGTGGTCGGCAAATCCCTGCCGCGGCGTCCTGGCGTAGATGCTTTCCTCGGTGTCGCGCGGCAGACCTTCCGACGATTTACCGTTCCAGGCAAAGTCGTAGCTCAGCACCACGCCGCGCCCGGTGGCGCGGTCATAGGCCAGCAGGCGATCCGGCACGTAAAGCACGATGTCGCGCTGGTCGGGTTCGCGGGCGCGCTTCTGCACGAGGTCCTCGATCTGGAACACCAGGTCATAGGCGAACGCGCCGAACAGGCCGAGCAACGGATCGTCGTTGGCGCCGAGCGCCGCCACGAGATCGCGCACCAGCGACATCACGCTGGCGCGGCGGGTGCGCTGGTCCTCGTCGACTGGGGCCGCGCCGCGCAGGATATGGCCGGTGAGCCGGGTGGCGCTTTTCTCGGTGATGACGACGCAGGGCTCGCGAAGCGCGTCGCCGAGGAAGGCGATCAATACCTCGCCGCGGGCGTTCAGCGCCTGCAGCGAAAAATAGGGTCCTGTGGTTTCCAGCCGCAGCGGCGGATCGGAAAAGCCGAGGTCGAAGCTTTCATAGCGGCCCGGCACCGTGGTTCCCGACGACAGCACCACGCCGCGGCGGCGGTCGAGCAGATCGATCAGGTCATCGAGCCTGCTGGCGCCGCCGGAGAATTGCTCCACCGACCGCGTGACGGCGAGGCCGCCACGGGTGCGATATTCGCTGCGGGCCGGCAAGGAGAATACGGTCCTGTTCATGTGATCCTCTTACGAAACTTGCGGAGGGAACGCCACACAGGACAAACGAAAAGGCCGTCGCACTGCGATGACGGCCTCTGACGATTGGTTGAAATGAAATCGCACCGGCCACCTCTAGAAGGTGGGCCACCAAAGACGGATTTTGCGGACGGCGGTGTTCATCGCCGGATAAACACCATGGCGCGCCAGGGACGTCAAGGGGACGAAGGCCGCGGACGCATGGGGGGACGGGCTGGTATCTTTCACCCCGAGCCTTGCCCGTGCCCTTCCGGTCCAATTGCAGACCAGCTTTTATGGTAGCGGGAATCCGACCTGATCAAAGCTGGAATCGCGGAAGAAGCGATGCAACTGGAATCCGTTCTGACCTGCCCGCAATGCAGCTTTCAGTCGACCGAGCCAATGCCGACCGATGCCTGCCAGTTCTTTTATGTCTGCAGAGGTTGCGGACAGAAGCTCAAGCCGCTGCCCGGCGATTGCTGCGTGTTCTGCTCCTATGGCTCGGTGCCCTGTCCGCCGATTCAGGAAAGCGGCAAAAGCCAGTGTTGTCCCTGACGACGGGCGCTCTGCGGCACACTCTGGCCGCCAACCGCATCTTTCGGTGTTGAAATCCGCAAAATATGCGTAGGATTTACCCAAAAGCATCAGCGGTAGGCGGAGGCGCGCGATGGCCTTGCAGGCTCTGGGATATGCCGGGTTCGGATCGGCCGATCTCGACGACTGGCGGCAGTTCGGGACCGGACTGGTCGGCCTGCAGGCGGTCGAGCGCAGCCCGTCGCTGCTGGCGTTCCGGATGGACGACCGCAAGCAGCGCATCGTCATCGACCGCTCGCTGCCGGAAGGCACGCGCTTTTTCGGCTGGGAGGTCGGCGACGCGGCGGCGCTGGACGTACTAGCGGCCCGGCTGGAAGAGCATCAGGTCAATGTCGTCGCTGAACCGCAGACATCAGCCGATAACAGACGTGTTCGCGCCCTGATTTCGTTTCGGGATCCCGCGGGCAATCGCCTCGAGGCATTCTACGGCGCCGAGATCGACGAGACGCCGTTTTGCCCCGGCCGTTCGATTTCGGGTTTCCGCACCGGTCCGCTCGGCCTCGGCCACGCCGTGCTGACGGTCGAAAACATCGACGCGGTGATGCCGTTCTATGTCGACGTGCTCGGCTTCGGGCTCAGCGACTACATGCAAAAGCCGTTTCGCGCCTACTTCTTTCACATCAATGCACGGCATCACAGCCTCGCTCTGATCGAGACCGGCAAGAACGGCATGCATCATCTGATGGTGGAGCTGTTCTCGCTCGACGATGTCGGCCAGGCCTACGACGTCGCCTTGAGCCAGCAGGAGCGCATTGGCGTTACGCTGGGCCGCCACACCAACGATCTCATGACGTCGTTTTACGCCAAGACGCCGTCGTCGTTCATGGTCGAGTGCGGCTGGGGCGGCAGGGAGATCGATCCGCCGACCTGGCAACCCTTCGAACTCAAGGACGGCCCGAGCCTGTGGGGACATGAACGGGTCTGGCTGCCGCCCGCTGACCGCGAAGCGGCGCGCGAGATGCGAATGCGCGCCGCGGCTTCCGGCCTGCGCGCGCCGGTCCAGGTGATGTCGGGCAATTACAAACTGCTGTCGGGAACGTGCCCGTGGTGGGATGGGGTCAGCAAGGGTGGCTGACGGCAAGCAGGAAGTCTGCTCCTCATGGTGAGGAGGCGCGCCAGCGCCGTCTCGAACCATGAGAGCCCGCCTCTCTCCTCCTTCGAGACGCGGCCAAGTGGCCGCTCCTCAGAGCCCGTGGAGGATTCGGACCTCATCCTGAGGAGCTTGCGAAGCAAGCGTCTCGAAGGATGGATGCAACGCAGGGACTCGCGGCCATCCTTCGAGACGCGCGCAAGAGCGCGCTCCTCAGGATGAGGGTTTGGCGTGCCCCGGACGCTGCGCAGCGCGGAGCGGTGCGCTGCTGATCCGGGGTCCATTATGGACCCGTTCCCGTGGGTCCCGGCTCTGCGGAGCAGCGTGAAGAACGCTGCACCGCGTCCGGGACACGAGACACATTGCTTCACGCCCTCTCAGGATGAGGGCGGATAGTTACTTCACCCCAAATGCTTTTTGAAAAACTCCGTGGCCCGGCCCCAGGCCAGTTCGGCGGCCGCGCGGTCGTGCACCGATTGCCGCTGCTCGTTGACGAAGGCGTGTTCGGCGTCATAGCGGAACAGTTCGAGCGACTTGCCGGCGGCCTTCATGGCCTTCTCGAAGCCGCCGACAAGCTCGGGCGTGCACCAGTCGTCCTTGTTGGCGAAATGCGCCTGCAGCGGAATTTTCACGTCCTCCGGCTTTGCCGCCTGCTCCGGCGGAATGCCGTAGAACACCACCCCCGCGGTCAGTTCCGGAATCCTGGCGGCGCCGATGATGGTGACCGCGCCGCCGAGGCAGAAGCCGGTCAGGCCGACCTTGGCGCCGTTCCTGGCGAGAAATTGCACGGCGCCGCGCACGGTCTGCGTGGTTGCGTCGATGAAATCCAGCGAGTTCATTTCCTTCGCGGCGGCGGCGGTGTCGTGATACGGCACCACCTTGCCCCCGTAGAGATCGGGCGCCAGCGCGTCGAAGCCGGCCAGCGCGAAGCGATCGCACAGCCCCTTGATCTGCTCCTGAAGCCCCCACCATTCCTGGATCACAACCACGCCCGGCGCGTCGCCGCGCTTCGCATTGATCAGATAGCCACTGGCGTCCTTGCCGTCCGGGCGCTTGAACGAGATGCTGGTACCCATGGTTCCTCCGGGTGACTTCTTGGGGGTGGACCGTCGGCAGCCATTTTGTCCGCTGTGCCGTCACAACGCAATCGGCTATGCGACGTTCGTGCCCCGGGGTGACGCAACGCGCCCCCTCCGGACATGTACCCACTCAACAAAAAAGCCCCCGCAGGGGCTTCTTCAAATTCACGTCATATGTGCCAAGATCAGTGCGCGTTGGCCCAGACCTTCTTCTTGGTGAAATACATCAGTCCCGCGAACAGGATCAGGAACACGAACACCTGCAGCCCCACCCGCTTGCGGGCCTCCATGTGCGGCTCCGCGGCCCACATCAGGAATGTCGTGACGTCGTGGGCGTATTGCGCGACGGTTGCCGGCGACCCGTCGTCAAACGTGACCTGGCCGTCGCTGAGCGGCTTCGGCATCTTGATGGCGTGGCCGGGAAAATATTTGTTGTAGTAGGAGCCATCGGGGATGGTCACGCCCGCCGGTGGCTTGTCTTCAAAGCCCTGCAGGATGGCATCGACATAGTTCGGGCCCTGCTCCTGAAATTGCGTGAAAAAGTCGAACACGAATTTCGGGAAGCCGCGCTCGTAGGAACGCGCCTTGGTGATCAGCGACAGGTCGGGAGGTGCCGCGCCGCCATTGGCCGCGCGCGCGGCTTGCTCGTTGGGAAACGGCGAGGGGAAATAATCGGCGGGCCGGCCGGGCCGCTCGAACATGTCGCCCTGGTCGTTCGGGCCGTCCTTGATCTTGTATTCGGCAGCAAGCGCCGCCACCTGCGCTTCCGAATAGCCGGGACCGCCGGGATCGGCGAGATTGCGGAACGCGATATATGACAAAGCGTGACAGTTCGAGCAGACTTCCTTGTAGACCTTAAGCCCGCGCTGCAGCGCGCCGCGGTCGAACTTGCCGAGCGGACCGGCGAACGACCATTTCTGCGACGGCGGCGTTTGCTGTTCGTCGGCCCGGGCGGTCTGCGCGCTTCCGGCGAATAGCGCGCCCGCGACCATCAGCGCGATCACCGTGGACACCATCGGCACCGACTTGCTTCCGGTTTTCGCCAGCACGTCGTCGGCGATCGAGTTCGGAAGCGGCCGCGGCTTCTCGATCCGGCTCAACAGCGGCAACAGGATCAGGAAATAGGCGAAGTAGCAGAAGGTCAGCACGCGGCCGGCGATCACGTAAATGCCTTCAGGCGGCTGCGCGCCGAGATAGCCCAGGAGCACGCAGACGACCACGAAGATCCAGAAGAACTGCTTGGCCAGCGGACGGTATCTGGACGACCTGGTCTTCGCGGTATCGAGCCAGGGCAGGAACGCCAGCACCAGGATCGCCGAGAACATCGCGGTCACGCCGGCGAGCTTGTTGGGGATGCTGCGCAGGATCGCGTAGAACGGCAGATAGTACCACTCCGGCACGATATGCGCCGGTGTCACGCCGGGATTGGCCGGAATGTAGTTGTCGGCGTCGCCGAGGTAGTTCGGCATGTAGAAGATGAACCAGGCGAAGAAGATCAGGAAGCAGGAAACGCCGAACATATCCTTGATGGTCGCGTAGGGCGTGAACGGCACCGTATCCTTTTCCGTCTTCGGTTCGACCCCGGCCGGATTGTTCTGGCCCGCGACATGCAGCGCCCAGACGTGCAGCACCACCACCCCGGCGATCACGAACGGCAGCAGGTAGTGCAGCGAGAAGAAGCGGTTCAGCGTCGGGTTGCCGACGGAGTAGCCGCCCCACAGCAGGGTCACGATGCTCTCGCCGAAATAGGGAATGGCGGAGAACAGGTTGGTGATGACGGTGGCGCCCCAGAAGCTCATCTGGCCCCACGGCAGCACGTAGCCCATGAAGCCCGTCGCCATCATCAGGAGGTAGATGATGACGCCGAGAATCCACAGAATTTCGCGCGGCTCCTTGTACGAACCGTAATACATGCCGCGGAACATGTGGACGTAGACGGCGAGGAAGAACATCGAGGCGCCGCTGGCGTGCATGTTGCGCAGCAGCCAGCCGTAGTTGACGTCGCGCACGATGCCCTCGACCGACCTGAAGGCCAGGTCGGCGTTCGGCGTGTAGTGCATCGCCAGGATCACGCCGGTCAGGATTTGCACCCCGAGCATCAGCGAAAGGATGGCGCCGAAGGTCCACCAGTAGTTCAGGTTGCGGGGCGTCGGGTAGGCCACGAACGAGGAGTGGACGAGACCCATAATCGGCAGACGCCGCTCAATCCATTTCAAGGCGGGATTGGTCGGCTGGTAGTCGGATGGTCCGCTCATGATGCGATCCTGAGGAAGTATAAAAGCGACGCGACGGGCTTAAGGTCTCGGATATCGATCCGGGGCTCAGCCAATCTGGATTTTGCTATCGGATACGAATTGATAGGGCGGCACCGCCAGATTGGCGGGCGCGGGTCCCTGGCGAATACGGCCGGAAGAGTCGTATTGCGAGCCATGGCAGGGACAGAAGAAGCCGTCGTAATTGCCCTCATGGGCGATCGGGATACAGCCGAGATGGGTGCAGATGCCGATCACGACGAGCCACTGGTCGTGTCCCTCCTTGACCCGGGATTGGTCGGTCGCCGGATCGGGAAGGCTCGCAACCGGCACCTGGCGGGCCTCATCGACCTGCTTCTTGGTGCGGTTCATGATGTAGATCGGCTTGCCGCGCCAGAATACCTTGATGTCCTGGCCCGAGGCGATCGGTGTCAGATCGACTTCGATCGGCGCGCCGGCCGCAATCGTTGAGGCGTCCGGATTCATTTGGGAAACGAACGGCCAGAGGGTGGCCACTCCGCCCACCGCGGCGGCGGCTCCCGTTGCAACAAAAAGGAAATCACGGCGTGTCGAGCCCGCCGAAGACGCTGTCGTCACGATTCCAAACCCTTTCTCAGCTGCAGCCGGTGGAACCGCCCCAGGCAACGCACACACGAAGCAAGGGAGGATGCCGGCGCCCGCGTCCCCGCGGCGGCAGAAAGACCACTTTTCCCAGCCAATCGGGCGGAACAAGCAGTCCAGAATCGTTCTATTGGCACCCTTGCCGGAAGAGCGCAAGCCCGCTATCGGCTCATCAGCGTGCAATGCACTAATTCCGCGGCGAGCGGCGATTTATTCAGACATTTCATGGGAAGCCGAAGGGCTGTCACCACATGCAGATTGCGCTTTTCCAGCCCGACATCCCCCAAAATACCGGGACGATTCTTCGTCTCTGTGCATGCCTTGACGTGGCAGCCCATATCATCGAACCCGCCGGTTTTCCGGTATCCGACCGGCATTTCCGCCGGGCCGGCATGGATTATCTCGACCAGGTGACCATCATGCGTCACGACTCGTGGTCAAAATTCGAGCAATGGCGTAACGATAGCGGCCATCGGCTGGTCCTGTTCACAACCAAGGGCGTCAGTTCATATCTTGGTTATCGCTACGGCCCGACCGATATTCTGCTGTTCGGGCGCGAATCCGCAGGGGTACCCGACGACGTCGTCACCG
This sequence comes from uncultured Alphaproteobacteria bacterium, assembly GCA_963761895.1. GTDB lineage: Bacteria > Pseudomonadota > Alphaproteobacteria > Rhizobiales > Xanthobacteraceae > Bradyrhizobium. The sequence continues at coordinate 324,838 of CAVXIL010000003.1, read as the reverse complement.
CTGCGGACGCGCGGCTGGTGATCCCGATCAAGCCGGGCTTGCGCTCGCTCAATGTCGCGATGGCCGCCGCCATGGCATTGGGTGAAGCGCTGCGGCAAACCAGTGACACATGGGAGGCGGCCCGGTGAGCTACGCGGTCAAGGAGATTTTTCTGACCTTGCAGGGCGAAGGCGCGCATGCCGGCCGCGCGGCGGTGTTTTGCCGCTTCGCGGGCTGCAATCTCTGGAGCGGCCGCGAGCAGGATCGCGCGAATGCGACCTGCAAGTTCTGCGACACCGATTTTGTCGGAACCGACGGCACCCTCGGCGGCCGCTATGCGTCGGCCGAGGCGCTTGCGGATACCATCGCCGCGCAATGGACCGGGACGGCGGGTCACCGCTACACGGTGTTGACCGGCGGCGAACCCTTGCTGCAGGTGGATACCGCGCTCGTCGATGCGCTGCATGCGCGTGGCTTTGCGATCGGCGTCGAGACCAATGGCACGATCGCCCCGCCCGATGGCGTGGACTGGATTTGCGTCAGTCCAAAAGCAGGCTCAGACTTGGTGATCCGGCGGGGTCACGAACTCAAGCTGATTTACCCGCAAGAAGACGCGGCGCCGGAGGCCTTTGTCGATCTCGCCTTCGAACGCTTCTCGCTCCAGCCGATGGATGGACCGGACGTGATCGAAAACACCGCGCGCGCGGTCGACTATTGTCTGAGCCATCCGCAATGGCGGCTCAGCCTGCAGACTCACAAGACCCTTGGTATCAGATAGGGAATTTAGAATGTGGGAGCTGACAAAATCGTTCCGGTTCGAGGCGGCGCATGCGCTGCCGGGAACGACGCTGGGTGCAGCAAGCGAGGAAATCCACGGCCACTCTTTCCGCGCCGAGGTCACTGTGCGCGGCACGCCCGATCCCGCGACTGGGATGGTGCTGGATCTCGGCCTGCTGGAGCGCAGCATGGCGGAGGTGCAGAAAACGCTTGACCACAAACTGCTCAACAAGGTCGAGGCGCTGGGGCCGCCGACGCTGGAGAACCTGTCGCGCTTCGTCTGGGAGCGGCTTCAGCATGCGGGCCGGATCGCGCGGGTAAGCGTTCACCGCGACAGCTGCGGGGAGAGCTGCACTTACTACGGACCGCAGGGCTAGCTTTGCATGATCGTCATTGCGAGAGCAACGAAGCAATCTATCTTTCCTTATTTCCGGGTCGCGGAGCCTGTCATCGGGCGCGCATTCGCGCGATCCGTTGGCTCGCAATCACGAGGAAAGATGGTCCGACCCACTTCATCCGCCGACGTCAGGAATTGCCTATGGACATGTCCGTGATCGAGGATCGCAAAGCGCGCGCGCGGGCCTGGTTCGAAACCTTGCGCGACGACATTTGCGTCGCCTTCGAGAAGCTCGAAGACGATGCGCTGGCGTCGCTCTATCCCGGACCCGCGGGGCGTTTCACGCGCACCGCCTGGGACCGCACCGACCATAGCGGCCAGCCCGGCGGCGGCGGCGTGATGTCGGTGATGCGCGGACGGCTGTTCGAGAAGATCGGTGTGCATTGCTCCACGGTGCACGGCGAATTCGCGCCCGAATTCCGCGCCCAGATCCCCGGCGCCGCCGACGATCCCGCCTTCTGGGCGTCGGGTGTTTCGCTGATCGCGCATATGCGCAATCCGAACATCCCCGCGGTGCACATGAATACCCGCTTCGTCGTCACCACCAAAGCCTGGTTCGGCGGCGGCGCCGATCTGACGCCGGTGCTCGACCGGCGGCGGAGCCAGCAGGATGCCGACACGGTTGCCTTTCACGCCGCGATGCAGGCGGCCTGCGACGCGCATGCGGCCATCGCGCCTTACGAAAAATACAAAAAATGGTGCGACGAATATTTCTATCTTCCGCATCGCAAGGAGCCGCGCGGCATCGGCGGCATTTTCTACGACTGGCACGACAGCGGCGATTGGAACGCCGACCTCGCCTTTACCCAGGACGTCGGCCGCGCCTTCCTGAAGACCTATCCCGAAATCGTCAGGCGCAATTTTGCGGCGCCGTGGAACACGGCCGACCGCGAAGAGCAACTGATCCGGCGCGGACGTTACGTCGAATTCAATCTGCTCTACGACCGTGGTACCATCTTCGGGCTGAAGACCGGGGGCAATGTCGATTCGATTCTGTCGTCAATGCCGCCGGAAGTGAAGTGGCCATAGACCACAATTGACGATTGTCGTATGACTTCGCCGGCCGACCAGTGGGGAGTCATAATGCAGGCGGACGGCGGGGATAGTCCGGCGCAGGGGCCGGACGGGCATTCAAAAAGTCCGAAATGGCTGGAACGGGTCAAGACCTGGGACAGCGAGTTTTCTGTCACCAAGGGGTTGACGGTCGTGACGGTGCTGACCGGTTTCCTCGGCGGCTATTTCCAATACCTCAACGCCTATGACGAGAAAGTCAGCGCCCAGGCCAAGGACGACATGGCCGCGGCGACCGCGACATTCGTGGAGATTTCGAATGCGTTTGCCCAAGCGCAATTGCTCCAGCAACTCATCTATTTCGATTTAAGGGATGTGCTCAACGACAAGTCCGACGACGCCAACAAGGCCATGAGCACCAAGAATGCCCGCGACATTTTTCCGGATTACCTGAAGGCAAGGAATCTGCTGCGGCAGAACAAGGATGTGCTCGCCCGCAAGGCGGAAATTTACGTCGACTGGGCCAGCGACCTCAACCGCGACCCGGCGACAGCGCGGCGCCTCAACGCCGACCCGCTCAATGAAGTGCTGCTGGGAAACTATAATTTCAACTGCGACAGTCCCGTCAATCTTCCCCATTTCGGCAATCCGGCTGCGAAATGGGAGCCTCCGAAAACATCCAAGGATCCGGAAACACAGGACGTTTGCATCCCCGAGAAGAAGGAAGTCGCCGACAAGAAAGAAAAGGAAGATTTAAAAGAATCCGAAGAGAACTCCGCTGTCCGGCTTTGCGCAAGGGATGACGACGGCAACATCGTTGCGAGCCATCCCGTGACGATCAACTGGTTGAGTGCAAGGCATCAGGTGCTCACCATGCACTACTGCTTCGAGGTCGGGCACAGGACGATAGAAACCGCGCGCGTCTGGGCGGCATCGACCAGCGATATCAGCGAGGAGCGAAAAGCCAAATTCCTGGACAAAGAGGAAATGAAGCGGGCCAAGTCCAGACTCGACAGTGAAGTCGTCCGGTTGGACGCCTTCATGAGCCTGGCGATGTCTCAGCTCGAGAGAATCCGCGTTAAGTACCGGCCCGTCGGCTTTGTCTGCCACATCCCGCTGGTCCGCGACGCCATCGGGCTTTTCAGCAACAGATGCACGCCGATCAGGACCGCGGTGAGCGAGAGCGGATGACCGCCTCAGAGCAGCTGCCGGGCTGCTGCGGAAATCATCATCAGTCCTCCGGCGATCACGGTGACGTCGAGGATCGCGGTGTGAACATGCACCGGCATACGCTTGACGAAGGCTCTCGCCAAAAACGTACCCGGAAGGGCTATCCCGCCGATCAGAAGCGCAAAGGCGAGCACCTGCGCGGTGATGACCCCAGCCAATCCGAACACGGAAATCTTGATAATGCTGGTGGTGACCGAGATCACCGCATCGGTGGCGATCACGGCCGCGCCCTCGAGGCCCACCGCCATCAACAGCGAGAGCAGGATCACCCCCGAGCCCGAGGTGCCGCCGACCACCGCGCCGTAACCGACCGCGCCGGCGGCAAGCCCGGTATCGCCGATCTTGATGTCATGGCGTCTGAGCAAACGGCGCAGCGGAACGCTTGATATCAGCATGACGCCGATCACCAGCGCCGCGCCGGCATTCGTCAACCGCGTATAGCCGTAAGCGCCGAGCGCGGTCGTGAATGCGGCGGCCGAAATCACGATCAGCGCGCGGCGTCCGTCAGTGTAACGCAGATAGGCGACGAAGCGGCTCAGGTTGGAGAAGATCGAAGAGATGGCGATGATCGGCACCACCGGTTCGGCACCGATCAGCGGCACCAGAACCAGCGGCATCAACGCACCGGTGCCGTAGCCGGCCAGCCCGCCGACCACGGCGGCAAACAGCGCGACGCCGGCAACCAGCAGCAGTTGAGCTACGGTGATATCGGCAAAGCCTGAAAAATTCACAGCCGGTGGTCGCGGTTGAAACGTGTTACGGCCTGGTCGGCGATGGCTTCAAGCGCGGCTTGATCCAAAGGAAAGCCCGCCGCAAGCCAGGCGTCCTCGGCCAGCCCCAGCACATGGCCGAGCGCCGGGCCTTCGGCAATTCCGCGCGCGATGAAATCGGCGGCCCTGAGCGGAAATCTCGGCGCGTTCCAGCGCTCCGGCAGGGTGGCGAGTTCGCGCCAGGACGCGGAATCGGTGTCCTGCCCCGACCGCGCCCAGGCCAGCATCAGCCGGTCGCGGTAGCGATCCGCGCCGAGCCGATAGAGCCGCCGCCGCGCCCTCGCCTCGTCCATGCCGGCGAGGCGCCACCAGCGATGGCCCATCGAATCGAGCATCCTGGTTTCGGCATTGGTGAGACGCAGGCGGCTAGCGAGCCGCTTGGCGTCCTCGGTGACGGCAACCGCGAGCGCCCCGAGCCGGCGGATCGCATTCGGCTCAAGTCCAAGCAGGCGCTCCGCAGCGATCATCGCCTTGAATGGTCCCGTATAGGCGATTCCGCCGAAAACCGGCAGCAGCAATCCGCCCTCCGCCATCGCCGTGACTGCGCCGGCCGCGCCTTGCGCGGTCATCAGCTTCAGCATTTCCATGCGCACGCGCTCGGCGGAAAGGGTCGCAAGGCCTTCGCGCGCGGCAATGCAGGCGAGGTATCCGGCACGATCGGGCTCACCGGTGCCATAGGCGGCATGCATGCGGAAAAACCTGAGAATGCGCAAGTAGTCTTCGCCGATACGCTGCCTCGGGTCGCCGATGAAGCGCACACGTTTTGCAAGGATATCGTCTAACCCGCCGACGTGATCGTGCACCACGCCATCGGCGTCGACCGACAGGCCGTTGATGGTGAAGTCGCGCCGCTCGGCATCATGGACCCAGTCGCGCCCGAACGCGACCTTCGCCTTGCGGCCGAACGTCTCGGTGTCCTCGCGCAAGGTCGTGATCTCGAACGGCTGCGCGTCGACGACGAGCGTCACGGTGCCGTGCTCGATGCCGGTCGGCACGCTCTTGATGCCGGCCGCCTTGGCGCGGCGGGTCACCTCGGCGGGCAACGCGGTGGTCGCGATATCGATATCGCCGGTTGGAATCTTCAGGAGCGCGTTGCGGACCGCGCCGCCGACCACGCGCGCTTCCTCGCCGCTGCCGTTGAGCAATCCGAGCACGCGGGCGGTTGGGCCGGACTTGAGCCAGGGCGCGTCGTCGAGCACGCGCACACCAGTCATTTTTCAACTCCCGGAATCAACTTGCCGTTCTCGATGTGCGCGGGAGTATAGGTCGAATTCGGCGAGGCGCCGGAAAAATGCGCGAGCAGGACAAAACTGACGATCACCAGCAGCAGCGCACCGATTGCCAGCTTGGCGATGACATGCACCGGCCAGGACGACTGCATCATCAGTCCGGAACGTGTCGCGATCAAAAACAACGCATAGACCGCAAATGGGACCAGGAAAATGCCGACTTCGGTGAAAGCCGGACGAATCATGCCATATAAATCCGCTCGTACAGCACCCGCAGAATTCCCGCGGTGGCGCCCCAGATATAACGCTCCGCGAACGGCATGGCGTAGTACGAGCGTTCCATCCCGCGAAATTCCTTGCTGTGCAACTGGTGGTTCACGGGATTCATCAGGAACGCCAGCGGAACCTCGAACGCATCGTCCACTTCGGCGTGGTTGATGCGCAGCTTGAACCCAGGCCTCACCCGCGCCACCGTCGGCAGGATGCGAAATCCAAAACTGGTCCCGTAGAGATCGAGATAGCCGATCGGTTCGATGAACTCCCGTGTCAGGCCGACCTCTTCCTCGGCCTCCCGCAGCGCGGCGTCGAGCGGCGAGGCGTCGGTCGGATCGATCTTGCCGCCGGGAAAGGAAATCTGGCCGGCGTGATCGTTGAGGTGCGCCGCGCGCTGCGTCAGCAGCACGGTCGGCTCGGCATGGTCCACCACCGGGATCAGCACGGCCGCGGGCCGGACCGGCTGTTCGCGCGCGATGATCTCGAGCATGCGATCGGTGCCCTGATCGCCGCTTTGCGGGACGATCTTGGGATCAAGCAGGCCCGGCGGAACGTCAAAGCGCATCCGCGCGCGGGCGCGCTCAAAAAACTCCACCGGGCTGATCGCCACGGCCCCCGTCTTCAGCATCGGCTCGTTCAAAGCGCTCCCCTCACCTGCTCCGCATCCGCCATCGCGAAAAACGCCCCCGAGGACGCGATCCCGAACATCGGACGACCATCGACCACTCGCTCCTCGCCCATGTCAACCAGATCGTAGTAAAGCGCGCGGGTGACCTTGGCCCAAAGGTCGGCGCGGACATGAAGATACGGCGTGAGGCCTCCGTCGGCGGCGGCCTCGAACCGCAGGCCGTGGGCGGAATCGCAATTCACCCAGTCGTCGACATTGGTGCGAAAGCGCAGCAGCCGGCCGCGGCTGTCGCCTTCCTTGAGCATCTCGACCGCAAGAAACGGCGCGTCGTCGACGCGGATACCGACCTTCTCCACCGGGGTCACGAGAAAGTGCTTGCCGTCCTCGCGCTTGAGTATCGTCGAAAACAGCCGCACCAGCGCTGGCCGCCCGATCGGCGTTCCCATATAGAACCACGTGCCATCGCTTGCGATTTGCATGTCGATATCGCCGCAGAACGGTGGATTCCACAAATGCACCGGGGGCAGCCCCTTTCCGGCGGAATTGGCGTTCGCAGCGTCCTTGACGGCGGCAGTCAGTCCTTCGAGGCCCCGATTGGTGGTCTGCCCTTGCTTCGCCATGGTTTGCCCTGACTCTGACCGCCTTGATTTGGCACGATTGGTGCAGGCCACGTTAACGGGTTCTGCCCGGATCAAATCGCCACATCGTGATCCCGTTCATACCCTGAAATGCCGATATTGTGGGGATAGTTTAATTCAACGAATACATGGCCTTTGCATGAGTTTAGCTTGGGGTTCATGGCATGACGCCGCCGTCGGCGGCGTTGCAGGTAAAGCGTTGACCAAGGAGACCTAAATGGCTGGCGCAGACAGTGTCGAAAAACTTGAGGACGTGATCGTCCGCTCGGCCGAACAGGTCGCCGGTCAAATCCGCGCCGCGAAGGATGCGATCTCCACCGTTATCTTCGGTCAGGACCGGGTGGTTGAAAATACCCTGGTGACGATCCTGTCCGGCGGTCACGCGCTACTGATCGGCGTGCCCGGCCTTGCCAAGACCAAGCTGGTCGAAACCCTGGGCGTTACTCTCGGGCTTGACGCCAAGCGCATCCAGTTCACGCCGGACCTGATGCCGTCGGATATTCTCGGCGCCGAAGTGCTGGACGAGAGCAGTACCGGCAAGCGGTCGTTCCGTTTCATCGCCGGACCGGTGTTCGCGCAGCTGTTGATGGCCGACGAAATCAATCGCGCCAGCCCGCGCACCCAGTCGGCGTTGTTGCAGGCTATGCAGGAGCAGCACATTACCGTTGCGGGCGCTCGCCACGACTTGCCGAAGCCGTTCCATGTGCTGGCGACGCAAAATCCGCTGGAGCAGGAAGGCACTTACCCTCTGCCGGAGGCGCAACTCGATCGCTTCCTGATGGAGATCGACGTCGACTATCCGGATCGCGACGCCGAGCGCCGCATCCTGTTCGAAACCACCGGCGCGGAGGAGACACTCGCCAAGGTAGCCATGAGCGCCGAAATCCTGATCACCGCACAGCGCCTGGTGCGGCGCCTGCCGGTCGGCGACTCCGTCGTCGAAGCGATCCTGACATTGGTGCGCTCCGCGCGTCCCGGCCCCGAGGGCGGCGAAGCCGGCAAGCTGATCGCCTGGGGTCCGGGTCCGCGCGCCAGCCAGTCATTGATGCTCGCGGTTCGCGCCCGCGCCTTGCTCGACGGCCGTCTGGCGCCCTCGATCGACGATGTGCTCGATCTGGCCGAGCCGGTGCTCAAGCACCGCATGGCGCTGACGTTTTCCGCCCGCGCCGAAGGCCGCACCATTCCCGACGTGATCCGGCAATTGAAGACGCGGATCGGTTGATGGCCATCGAGACCAAGCACGCCAGCGGGGAGATCACAGCAATCCGACGTGCCGATGGCGAAAGCCGAACGCTCGCCGCATCGCTGCCGCGTCTTGTGCTTGAAGCCCGCCGCATTGCCGCCAACGTCATTCACGGCCTGCATGGACGGCGGCGCGCCGGCGCGGGGGAAAGTTTCTGGCAATATCGCCGCTTCGTTTCCGGCGAACCGGCGCAGAGGGTCGACTGGCGGCGCTCGGCGCGCGACGATCATCTCTATGTCCGCGAGCAGGAATGGGAGGCCGCGCACACGGTGTGGCTGTGGCCGGACCGCTCGCCGTCGATGGCATTTGCCTCCAGACAGGCGCGCGATTCCAAGCTGGAACGCGGATTGATCGTGACCTTCGCGCTCGCGGAACTCCTGGTCGCGGGCGGCGAACGCGTCGGTATTCCCGGCCTGATGAACCCGACCGCGAGCAGTAACGTCGTCGACAAGATGGCACAGGCGATGCTGCATGACGACGCTGCCCGCCTCAGCCTGCCGCCGGCCTTTGTGCCGTCGGCGCTGGCCGAGATCGTGGTGCTGTCGGATTTCTGGTCGTCGATCTCTGAAATCAGAAACATGCTTGCCGGATTGTCGGCATCCGGTGCGCATGGCGCACTGGTCCAGATCGTCGACCCGGCTGAAGAAAGTTTCCCGTATTCCGGGCGGATCGAATTTGTCGAACCGGAAGGCGGCGGTGTCATCACCGCGGGCCGCGCGGAAAGATGGGCCGGCGACTACGTCGCCCGCGTGGCGCTGCATCGCGACGAGATTCGCAACGAAACCAACAAGCTCGACTGGCTGTTCTCGACCCACACCACCAGCCGCTCGGCCGCCGAACTGCTGCTGTTCCTGCACAGCGGCATGATGGTGAGCAAGGGCAGCGCGCGCATCGCGACGGTCAAAGCGGGACGAGTCGCATGATGGCCGGACTGCCGCTGTCTTTCACCGAACCGATGTTGCTGCTTTGCCTGTTGAGCCTGCCGGTGCTGTGGTGGCTATTGCGGGTGATGCCGCCGCGGCCGCGGCGCATCGAGTTTCCGCCGACGCGGCTGTTGTTCGACATCGCGCCGAAGGAAGAAACCCCTTCGCGTACGCCATGGTGGCTGACCGCCTTGCGCCTGCTGGCCGCCGCGCTGCTGATTCTGGCGGCCGCCGGGCCGGTCTGGAATCCGCAGACCGGTCTTGCCGGCTCTCACGCGCCGCTGGTGATCCTGCTCGACGACGGCTGGAGCGCAGCCTCCAGCTGGGATACCCGGGTCAAGGCCGCGGACGAATTGATCGCGAATGCCGACAACGACCGCCGCGGCGTTGCGCTGGTGCCGCTGTCCGAGCCGACCCGTGACATCACCTTGATGACCGGCGGCACCGCGCGGGTGGCATTGCGCCAGCTCACGCCAAAGCCTTATTCGATCGAGCGGGTTGAAACCCTGCCCGCGATCCAGCGTTTCCTGAAGGCGACCGGCGACTGCGAAATCGCCTGGCTCTCGGATGGCGTCGATACCGGGCGCGGACCGGAATTCCTCGAGGGACTGAGCAAAACGATCGGGGATCGTGCCTTGACGATTTTTGAAGGTGGCACCGCACCTCCGCTTGCCCTGGTTGCGGCCGAGAATGCCGCGGCGAAGATGACCGTGAAGGTGCTGCGGGCCGATGGCGGCGGCGTTGCGGCCGGAACCGTGCGCGCGCTCGACCTGAAGGGCTCGCCGATCGGCGAGGCCCGCTTCACCTTTGCGCCGCAGGATCGCGAGGCCGAAGCGGCGTTCGACCTGCCGGTCGAATTGCGCAACGACATCGCGCGGCTCGAGATATCGGGCGAACGATCCGCGGGCGCGGTACAACTGCTCGACAAGCGATGGCGGCGGCGCGCGATCGGCATCGTCAGCGGATCGAGCAGCGATACCGCGCAGCCGCTGCTGGCGTCGACGTTCTACCTCACCCGCGCCCTGGCTCCGTTCGCCGATGTGCGGCTCGGCGATCGCGGCGCGCCGCAACAGGCGATCACTCAATTTCTCGACCAGAAGCTGCCGATGATCGTGCTGGCGGATGTCGGCACACTGTCGCCCGAGATTCGCGAGCGCATCAGCGCCTGGATCGAGCAAGGCGGGGTGCTGGTACGTTTCGCCGGGCCACGTCTGGCGCAAGCCGACGACGACCTGGTGCCGGTGAAGCTGCGCCGCGGCGGACGCAGTCTCGGCGGCAGTCTCACCTGGGAAAAACCGCAGCATCTCGCTTCGTTCGCGGCCGATGGACCGTTCGCCGGTCTGACCGCGCCAAAGGACGTCACGGTCAACCGGCAGGTGCTCGCCGAGCCGGACGCGGTACTCGCCACCAAAAGCTGGGCTTCGCTGGAAGACGGAACGCCGCTGGTGACCGGCGAACGCCGCGGCAAGGGCGTGGTCAGTCTGTTTCACGTCAGCGCCGATATGCGCTGGTCCGATCTGCCGATGTCCGGCAGTTTCGTCGAGATGCTGCGGCGGATCGTCGACATGTCCGGCTATACCTCCAATCCCGGTGCCGGCGTCGCCAGCCAAGCCGCTGCGGAAACGGTGGCGCCATTGCACATTCTGGATGGTTTCGGTTCGTTCGGGCCGCCGCCCTCGACCGCAAAGCCTCTGCCCGCCGACTTCCGGGATCGGGCGACCCCCGATCATCCGCCCGGGTTCTACGGCCCGGCCGACGGTCCGCTCGCGGTCAATACGCTGGCGGCCGCCGACCGTATCGCGCCGCTCGATACCTCGGGCTTGCGCGCGCGGCGCGCCAGTTACACCAACGCCGAACCGCGGGACTTGCGTGGCATGCTGCTGTCGTCGTCACTGGCCTTATTCCTGATCGATGCGATCGTGGTGGCGCTGCTCGGCGCCGGCTTCGCGGCGTTGCTGCGGCGGCGCGCGGTATCGGCCGCCCTGGTCTTCGCCTTCCTGTTTGCCACGATGCTGGGGGCGCCATCCCCATCCCGTGCCGACGGCAGCGACGATTTCGCCATCAAGGCCACCTCGCAAACCCGGCTGGCCTACGTCGTCACCGGCAATGCCGACGTCGATTCCATCGTCAAAGCGGGCATGTCCGGACTTACCTTGTTTCTGGCGCAGCGCACCGCGCTGGAAGCCGGCGATCCCGTCGGCGTCGATCCCGCGCATGACGAACTGGCGTTCTTTCCGCTGATCTACTGGCCGGTGGTGCCGGGTGCCGCGAAGCCGCCGCAGGACGCCATCAACCGCATCGACGCCTACATGAAGCAGGGCGGCACCGTGCTGTTCGATACCCGCGATGCCATCGAGGCACCGCCGGGAGATGGCGGCGCATCGCAGACGCCGGGAATGCTGGCATTGCGCAATATCCTTTCCTCGCTCGACGTTCCCGAGCTTGAACCGGTGCCGCGCGAGCACGTGCTGACCAAGACGTTCTATCTGCTGCGGGATTTTCCTGGCCGCTTTAACACCGGCCAGACCTGGGTCGAGACGTTGCCGCGCGAGGATGACGATGAGGCCGCGTCGCGGCCGGCCCGGGGCGGAGACGGCGTGTCGCCGATCATCATCACGTCAAACGATCTTGCCGGCGCCTGGGCGATCCGCCCCGACGGCCAGCCGATGCTGCCGCTTACGCCGGGCGAGCCGCGGCAGCGCGAATTCGCCTTCCGTGCCGGCGTCAACATCGTGATGTACACGCTGACCGGAAACTACAAGGCCGACCAGGTGCATGCGCCGGCGCTGATCGAGCGGCTGGGGCAATAGGGTCGCAACATGCAGTATGGCATCGCGTTTACGCCGCTCGTTCCCTCGCTCGTGCTTTGGCTCGCGGCGGCCGCCATCGTCGTGATCGCCGGGTTGCTGCTGCTCGGGCGGGCCCGCGGCGCGGCGGTGCGGGTAACGGCGCTGGCGCTGATCCTGCTGGCGCTGGCCAATCCGTCATTCACCCGCGAGGACCGCGAGCCCCTGTCGTCGGTGGCCGCGGTCGTGGTCGACAAGAGCCCCAGCCAGAATTTCGGCAACCGCACCCAGGAGACCGAAAAGGCCAGGGAGGCGTTGGTCGACAGCCTCAAGAAGATCAAGGGGCTGGAGGTACGCGTGGTCGAAGCCGGCCAGGCCGACGGCGAAACCGACGGCACCAAACTATTCGGTGCGCTGTCGTCGGCGCTGTCAGACGTGCCGGTCGATCGCGTCGCCGGCGCGTTCCTGATCACCGACGGCCGGGTGCACGACATTCCCGCGAACGCCGCCGCGGTGGGATTCCAGGCCCCGGTACATGCGCTGATCACCGGACGCAAGGACGAACGCGACCGCCGCATCGCGGTGACCGCCGCACCCCGCTTCGGCATCGTCGGACAAGCCCAGACCCTCACCTACCGGCTCGACGATCAGGGCGTCAGCGGCGATCACGCCAAGGTTGTGGTGCGCCGCGACGGCGAGGTGATCAACGAACGCACCGTGCTGAGCGGTCAGACCGTCAACGTCGACGTCGATATCAAGCACGAGGGGCCGAACATCGTCGAGATCGAGGCTTCTCCGCTCGAAAATGAACTGACGCCGGTCAACAACCGCGCCGTTGTTGCGATCGACGGCGTACGCGACAAATTGCGGGTGCTGCTGGTCTCGGGAGAGCCGCATTCCGGCGAGCGCACCTGGCGCAACCTTTTGAAATCCGACGCCAGCGTCGATCTCGTGCATTTCACGATTCTGCGGCCCCCCGAAAAGCAGGATGGGACGCCGATCAATGAATTGTCGCTGATCGCGTTTCCGACCCGCGAACTGTTTCAGCAGAAGATCAATGAATTCCAGTTGATCATCTTCGACCGCTACGCGCGCCAGGGCGTGTTGCCGATCGCGTATTTCGACAACATCGCGCGCTACGTCCGCGCCGGCGGCGCGGTGCTGGTGTCGGCGGGTCCCGATTACGCTTCGAGCACGAGTATCTGGCGCACGCCGCTGGATTCGGTGCTGCCGGCCGAGCCGGTTGGCGTCACCGAGAAGCCGTTCTATGCGCATTTGAGCGATGCCGGCAAACGCCATCCGGTGACGCGCGGACTGGAAGGATCCAGCTTCGAGCCGCCGCACTGGAGCCGGTTCTTCCGCGACGTCGAGACGCGCAACGCGACCACTCCTCCGGTCATGACCGGCGCCGACGGCAAACCGCTGCTGCTGCTGTCGCGGTTCGGCGAGGGCCGGGTCGCCCTGCTGTTGTCGGATCACATCTGGCTGTGGGCGCGCGGCTATGAGGGCGGCGGGCCTCATCTCGACCTGCTGCGGCGAATGTCGCATTGGCTGATGAAGCAGCCCGACCTCGACGAAGAAGCCTTGCGCCTGCACGTCCAGGGCAAGGACCTCGTGGTGCTGCGCCAGACCATGGCGGACAGCGTCGCGCCGGTGACGGTGACTTCGCCCGCCGGGGCGACGCGCGAACTGACGTTGAGCGAAAGCGAGCCGGGAACCTGGCGCTCGACGATACCCGCGAACGAGCTCGGCCTGTGGCAGGCGACCGATGGCACGCTGAAAGCGCTGGTCAATGTCGGCCCGACCAACCCGAAGGAGTTTTCGGAAGTCACCTCCACCACCGAAACGCTCAAACCACTGGCCCAGGCCACCGGCGGCGACGTCCGGCGCGTCGTCGATGGCTCGAGCATCGATCTTCCGCGCATCGTGCCGGTGCGTGCGTCCAGCGTGTTTCACGGCGACGGCTGGATGGGCGTGAAGATGCGCGATGCCAGCGTCGTCAAAGGTGTGGGCGTGCTGCCCATGTTCGCCGGCCTGGTCGGTTTGCTGCTGCTGCTCGGCGCGTTTGCCGCCACTTGGCTGCGCGAGGGGCGCTGATCGCAACCTCACGTCAACGGTCGTTGCGTGAATCACACAGACGTTGCGAATTCCGCCGCCGCACGGATTTACCGCAGTTGACACGCCGCGACAATTCCTGATGTTATATTATAACGTCGGGGCGGCCGGGAAAACTTGGCCCGCCGGCGTGGGGCGTTTATCGGCATGAAGTGGTTCCGATCGAACATCAGGCTTGGCACGCGGCTCGCACTTGTTGCGCTTGCGTTCCAGTTTGCGTTTTCGTTCGGACATTTCCACGGGATCGCCGCGCAGGCGGCGCCCGCGATTTAATCCGGCCCGGCGTTATCCGACGCTGCTCACGTCAACGGCGTCCCTTCGAATACAATTAGTCAATCCGATCAGCGGGCGCCGGCTCCCGATCACGATTCCGGCAAGCAGCCGAACGACGGTTGCGCGATCTGCGCCGTTATCGCCATGGCGAATACGGTCCTGTTTGCAACACCACCGCTGCTGCTAATTCCGCAGGCCGTGGAATTTTCATATCTGGCTACCGATGCCGGGTTCGTCCACCTGAACTCCGCTCGCATTGCCTTTCAGCCTCGCGGTCCTCCCATCTCCTGACATCGATCCATTGATGCTTCCTGAGGGATCGCCGCGTCATGCGTGGCTGGTCCATCGGGGTAACTAGAAATCGGTCCGTCTGATATCGACGGTAGGCGCCTTTCCGAATTTGTCGATGACGACGATTCTGGCGGCGGCTTTTTCAAGGTTGGGACAATGAAGTTTCTAAGAAATACTCTCCTTCTCTCCGGTTCAGCGTCTGTGCTGCTCGGCCTGGGCGGCACAGCCATGTCGCAAACCGCAGCACCCGCGGGTAACGGCACCACGGCGCTTCCCAACATCGTGGTCGAAGCGCCGAAGCAAGTAGCAGGGACACCGAGGCAGAAACCGAAGCCGAGCGCGATCGCGCGGCGCGCCGTATCTCCGCGGACAACGCCGACCACGGCGACTTCAACGCCGATCTCGCCAGCCGCACAGCTTGCCGCAAAAAGCAACGTCTTCGATCAAAAGCGCAGCGATCTGTATACAACCATCGGCACGACCTCCGACACCATCAGCCACGACACCATCCAGGATCTGCCGCAAGGCACCAACCAGTCGGTTGAGAAGGTGCTGCTGCAGGCCCCCGGGATTTCGCAGGATTCCGCCGTCAGCGGCTCGCTGCATGTCCGCAACGATCACGCCAACGTCCAGTTCCGGATCAACGGGGTGATGATGCCCGACGGGCTCACCGGTTTCGGCAGCATCTTCGACACCAGTTTCATTGGCAGCATGGCACTGGTCACCGGTGCCTTGCCGGCCGAATTCGGGCTGCGCACGGTTGGCCTCGTCGACATCACCACCCGCAACGACCTTTTCAACAACAGCGGCACCGCCAGCGTGTACGGCGGCAGTCACGGCACCATTACGCCGAGCGTCGAATATGGCGGCACATTCGGCAGCACCTGCCCTGCAACCACGACCGCGCCAACCTCCGTCAAGGCGCCGCCGGTTTCTGCGGATTGCTTTGCCGGCGTTCAATACTATTTCACCGGCCGCTATCTGCAGAACACGTTGGGTCTCGAAAATGCGACGCCTGCGTACAACGCGATCCACGATTTCTCCCAGCAGGAGAGGGGCTTCGCCTACATGTCCGCGTTCGTCGATCCGACCACCCGGGTCAGCCTGATCGCCGGCACTTCGAACAACAACTTTCAGATTCCCAACAATCCGGGTCAACCGGTCGGGCAGAACGGGAATCCCCCCGTCACCAACGCGTTCGGCAGCACCAGTTTTAATTCAGCGCTGCTCAACGAAAATCAGTGGGAGGTTACTCACTTTGGCGTGCTGTCGGTGCAGAAATCTGTCGACGGTTTCGACGGGCAATTGTCCTATTTCACCCGCTACAACGATCTGCACTTCTTGCCGGACCCGACCGGAGATCTGCTGCTGAACGGCATCGCCTCGGATATTACCCGCACTTCCTACACCAATGGCATCCAGGGCGACGGCTCCTATAAGCTCAATTCGAGCCATACGCTCCGCGCCGGCTTCTCAGTCAGCGCCGAGCAGGCATTCGTCGGCAATTCGTCGCTGGTCGAACCCTGCACGGTATGCGACGGCTCGGACAACGGTGCGCCGGAGACGATAACCGACAACGTCTCGAAATTGGGCGTGCTGATGGGAGTGTATACTCAGGACGAGTGGAAGGTCACCGACCAGTTCACGATCAACGCCGGCTTGCGCTTCGATCAAATGTATCAATTCGTAAGCGCTAACCAGTTCAGCCCTCGCTTGAGTTTTACCTATAAGCCCTTCGAGAATACGACCTTCCATGCCGGCTATGCACGCTACTTCACGCCGCCGGAACTCGTGGAAGCAGCCCCCGCCAACATCGGCCTGTTCAACAACACGACGGGAGCACCGAATGCCGGCCAGGCCAACGACCCCGTCTTGCCAGAGCGCTCGCACTATTTCGATGCCGGCGTCGATCAAAAAATTCCGTTCGGATGCGCGTCAGCGGGCGCGAAAGACTGCTCAAGTCTGGAACTCGGAGTTGACGCCTATTACAAGATCGCGACGGACCTCCTCGACAACGGCCTCTTCGGCCAGGCCTACGTGCTGAGCGCATTCAACTATGCTAATGGATACAACGAAGGCATCGAATTCCACGCCAAGTACAACAGCGGCAACTTCCAGGCCTATGCCAACGTCGCCGTGGCCCAGCAGAGAGCGAGCCAGGTGGTGTCGAACCAGTATCTATTCAACAATACGACGCCACTCGCGGATCTCGGCGGCCTGACCCAGTTTCAGTACATCCAGTCGAACTTTATCTATACCGACCACAACCAGTTCGTCACGGCCTCGGCGGGAGCCGTCTATCAGTTCTGCGGCCGGCCTGCGACCGTCGCTGAAACGTTTGGCGCCGATGGGCTATCGTGGTGCGGAACCAAGCTTAGCGCCGACGCAATCTATGGCAGCGGTCTGCGCGACGGGGACGCCAACATCGGTACGGTGCCGTCCTACACGCAAGTCAATGTCGGCATCCAGCGCGAATTCCTGCTGCCGAATGACCCCAAGCCAATGACCGTTCGTTTCGACGTCGTCAACTTGTTCGACTCGATCTACCAAATCAGGGATGGATCCGGCATCGGCGTATTCGCGCCGCAATACGCCCCGGGCCGCGGCTTCTTCCTTGGCATCTCGAAGAAGATATGAGGGGCGCAAGGCTCGGCCGCTCCGGGACCGGTGGACAGCCAATCAAGTCAAGGTCCGCTTACGAGCGCCCTTCGCTGGGCCGATGGGAGTGAACGTGAACGCCTTGATGCGTTTGTTGCGTCATCTGCTGTCGGCTTCAGCGGCGCTCGCCTTGAGCTCGGGCGCGGCGCAGGCCCATCCGCACGTCTGGGTCACCGCGGCGAGCGAACTGATTTTCGCTGCCGATGGATCGATCACAGGTATCCGGCACGCCTGGACGTTCGACGACATGTTCTCGACCTACGCATTGCAGGGCATCGCGGCCAAAAAGAAGGGCACCTATAGCCGCGAAGAACTGGCGCCGCTGGCGCAGACCAATATGGACTCCCTGAAGGAATACGGCTTCTTCACCTTCGCCAAGGTCAATGGCCAAAAACAGCCGTTTCAAAAGCCGGCCGATTACTTTCTCGAATACCGGGATTCAACCTTGGTGCTGCACTTCACGCTCCCGTTCAAGACCCCGATCAAGACCAAACAGCTCGCCGTCGAGATCTTCGACCCAACCTATTTCGTCGACTTCGCGCTGCAGAAGCAAAATCCGATCCGCCTCGTCGGCGCGCCCGCCGCGTGCACCACGACGATCCAGCGGCCGAACGACGGAGCCGCCGCCGCCCAGAAACTTGGCGAGGCCTCCTTTCTGAACGGAAGCAACAGCAATTATGGCGCAATGTTCGCCAACAAGATCAATGTCGATTGTCCCTGAGGATCACGCGCATGAAAATCAACCGACAGACGGCGTTGAACTGCCTGGCGATCATGGCCGTCGCCATTGTCGTCGATGGTGCTCTGCGGAGCGCGCTGGCGCAAAATCCGTTCGGCGGTCCGCCCGCCGCTCCCGACGCGCAAATCGGCGGTATTGTCGGCTGGCTGATGACCAAGCAATCGGAATTCTATCGCGAGATGTCGGCGACCATTCGCGCCGCCAAGGCCGACGGCAGCGCGGTCTGGACGCTGCTCGCGATTTCGTTCGCCTATGGCATATTCCACGCCGCCGGCCCCGGCCACGGCAAGACCGTGATCTCGTCATACCTTGTTGCCAATGAAGAGACCGCGCGGCGCGGCATCGTGCTGTCGTTCGTCTCGGCGCTGATGCAATCGTTGATCGCGGTGCTGATCGTCGGTATCGGCGCCTGGCTTCTCAACGTCACCGCCAAGACCATGTGCGGCGCCGAGCGCGCAATCGAGATCGCCAGCTACACGCTGATCGCGGCGTTCGGTGTCCGGCTGGTCTGGAGCAAGGGCGGCGGCTTCATCCGGGCGCTGCAATCATCTTACGGCAGATCCGCGCCAACGATTGCGCCGGTCCTGGCGCACGCGACCGCATTTCATCATGATCACGGACCTCACTCGCACGATCATGGCGGCCACGAACATCATCACCACGACCGCGGCCCTGCGCATGCCGCTGTCGCTCGCGACCGTGTGTCCGGACATGAGCATGCGGAGCATCACGAGCATGGCCATGTCCACGACGAGCATTGCGGGCACTCGCATGGTCCCGAGCCCTCGCAACTGGCCGGTCCCGGTGGGTGGCGGCGCGGTTTCAGCGCGGTTCTAACCGTCGGCATCCGGCCGTGTTCGGGCGCCATTCTGGTTCTGGTGTTCGCACTGGCGCAGGGACTGTTCTGGGCCGGCATCGCCGCCACGTTCGTGATGGGGCTTGGCACCGCCATCACCGTCGCAACCATTGCCATCATTGCGGTCTCCGCAAAGGGGCTGGCGCGGCGGATAACCGCCGGCCGCGGGGGCAGCGGTGCGCTGCTGATGCATGGGGTCGAGTTCGCCGCCGCGGGAATGGTGTTGCTGTTTGGCGTGGGACTGCTGCTGGGCTACATCGCCGCCGAGCGCGTGACCTGCTTCTGAGAGGCGAATGTCTCGATAGGATTGATCGCCAGGATCATGCTCCCGATCGCACCATGCTCCAGTCGGGACGGATCGCCCCCGAGACGTCTGAAAACGCGCCGTCGACGAGCTCCGCCACCAAGAGGCGGCTGTAATCCACGGGTCCCGGCATGCTCGCGCGTCCCTTCGGAACCGCCTTGAAGCCGACGCGGCTGTAATAGGCCTCGTCGCCGACCAGCAGCACGAGGCGATGCCCCTTCGCTCTCGCATCCTTCAACGCGCGATCGAGCAACGCGCGGCCGACGCCGCGGCCGCGAAACGGCGGCTCGACCGTCAGCGGCCCCAGCAGCAAGGCCTTGGTATCGCCGACCAGTATCGGCAACTGACGTACCGAGCCTACCAGCAGCGTGCCGATCCGGGCGGTGAACGACAGATCGAGCAGATGATCGACGTGTTCGCGAATCCGGTACGCGCTCAGCACAAAACGACCGGGCCCGAACGTGCGCTCGTGCAGGCGTTCGATCGGCAGCGCGTCGTTGGCGGTTTCGGGCAGTATTGTCAGAGAAAGGTCGCTCATGGTTACGCGCGGGATAGCATCTGGCGAAGGCGCGGTCCATCGCCCGCCTCGGCAAATTCTTGCCGTATCAGTTCCGGTTGATCGGGGGCTGCGACAAATAGGCCAGCAGCTTCATCTCGCGGCGGCCGCGCGTCACGGTATCGAGCACCAGTCCCGATGACACCGACAGCACTGCCAGAATCATCAGGCCCATGGACAGAACCGCGGTCGGCAGCCGGGGAACGATGCCTTCCTCGAGGTAGGTGACGATGATGGGTATCGCGAGGCCGACCGACACCAGTGTCAGAAAAATTCCGATGGCCGTGAAGAACCGCAACGGCTTTTCCGACCGGTAGAGTTTCAGGATGGTGGCAAGGATCCGAAAGCCGTCCCGCCAGGTGTTGAGCTTGCTGAACGACCCCTCCGGCCGGGCGTAATAAGGCGTCTCGATTTCCGCGACCGGCAGCGCCAGTTCAAGCGCATGGACCGTCAGTTCGGTTTCGATCTCGAAACCATCGGACAGCACCGGAAACGATTTGACGAAGCGCCGCGAAAACACCCGATAGCCGGAGAGGATATCCTTGAAAGCCTGGCCGAACACCGAGGAGAGGAAGCTGGTCAGCATCCAGTTGCCGGTGCGATGGCCTGGCCGATAGGCGGCCTGAACCTGATCGACCCGAAAGCCGACCACCATGTCGAGATGATCCGACAGCAGCGTATCGATCATGCGCGGCGCGCTGGCGGCGTCATAGGTCGCGTCGCCGTCGACCAGCACATAGATATCGGCGTCGACGTCGGCGAACATGCGCCGGACCACATGGCCCTTGCCCTGGCGGCGTTCGCTGCGCACCTGCGCGCCCGCGTCGCGCGCGACAGCGATGGTGCGATCCGACGAATTATTGTCGTAGACGAAGATTTCGGCCGTAGGCAGCGCCTTGCGAAAATCGGCGACGACGGTGGCGACCGCGGCTTCCTCATTGAAGCACGGCACCAGAACCGCAACCCGCATCGATGATGGTATCATTCGTGAAATGCCTGCCCGATCAAGCCCGCCGACTTAACGCTCATAGCATGATCAGGCTTTGGCCGCCTGTCCAAGGCGATTATCGTCCACTGCTTCCGCCGGCTGCATCAGCGAGGCAAACAGCAGGCTCCACAACGACAGCATCGCGATCGGGATCGTATAATACGGGGTAAAGACGGGATGGCTCATGAAGAAGGCCAGATTCACCAGAAGATTTCCAGCCGTGACAAGGGCCGTTTGCCTTATGCCGTTGCCGGTGCTGGAAAGCAGGATCACAACGGTCCACGCACCCGCGAGCAGCAGCAGCGAGAATTGCAGGTCCGCGGCGTAACTCCAGATGACGCCGAAACTGAAATCCGGGGCCGTCGTGTCGGCACCGCCGTACGTCGTCGAGAAAGGACTGCCCGCGTTGATCGCATTCGCAAGCAGGGTCGGCGCCATGCCTGCCAAGAACGCGGCCCCGAACACGGCGCCCTGCAGAAATGTCTCCAGCCTCCGGTAAAATAAAAACGAAGCGAGGAACAATAAAAAATATCCGGACGCGAGAAACAAATTGGACAATCTGAAATTGACGGCCACGCCAATCAAAAGACCGACGAGGCCGGTCAAAAGCAGGCGACGACGCCGCTGCTCCGTGGAGAAGAGCCTGGCGGTGAGAAAACCCGCCAGCGCGCAGACCACCATGGTCGGCGCCACCGAATAGCTCGCCTTGGTCGGATTGATCATCAGGTAGATCGCCAGGCAGCCAAAGGCCGTCGTCAGCAGAATTGCAGCCGTGGAACGCGCATAAAAAATCCCAAGCGACGCAAAGCCAAAGATGATGACGGTCGCCAAAGCGTAGAGCGGGATGACCTGAAATCCTTGCGGAAACAGCGCCAGCACAAAGCCCGTGCCCGGCGGGTATTGCATGACAAGCTTATTTGTCGCCGGCATCATGTTGTGATAGGGAGCCGTGGTAGTATCGCTCCATGTCGGGAAAGCTATCGCCTTCAATTTTTCCGACAGATAATGATCGTCGTCCCGGGAGATATTTGTATCCAACCCGTCAATGCCGAATTTCTGGAACAGATGCGCCTGCCGGAGATAGCAGACGTCGTCGTAAACGCCGCGGGCCTCGTTCCAGTGCGACATCGACCATACGTTGCTGGCCAACACCAGAAAGCAAAGGAAGCCGCAGGCAGCCTTCAGATATCGCATCGCTTGGTTCCGGTGCACGGTGCTCCACAAGCTTGTCGCCAAATGGAGCGAAGCTCAAGGGCCTAACTCCAGGTTGTGATCGGCGCCTTGCCTTCGAGCACTTCCGATATCCGCAGACGGGTCCCTGCGGTCGTCTCGGCCGGCAGCGCGCCAGCCTCGAAGAAACCGCAGGCGACGATCTCGCGATTGGGTTCGGGCAGGCGATCCTGGCTGAAATGCCGGACCAGATAGACCGCGACGTGGTCCCGGCGGGAAGCGTGGCTATTGAAGAACAGACCATGCAAGGCCGGTCCGCTCAGCAGTTCAATCCGCCCCTCCTCCACGAGTTCGCGCCGCAGCGCATCGAGGAAGGTTTCGCCGACCTCCACACCGCCGCCCGGCAGGTGCCAGCCGGAGACATAGCTGTGCTTGACCAGAAATACCCGGTTGTCGCCGTCCAGCACCACGGCGCGGACCCCGAGCGTCATGCCGCGGGCGAACCGCCAATAGAGGTGAAACAGCCGCCGCAGCAGCGGCTCGACGAGCTTTCGCAGGGATTGCAGGTTCATCGCCACTGAAATCCCCGATGTCCGGACATCTCGTTTGATCCTTGCGTCACCGCTGCCGGCTTGCCAATACATTGCAGGATTTCACGGGATATGACGAGATGATCGTGCAGCGGCGCCGTCCCACGAGCGACCCGATCGGATGCAACTGATGGCGGCATTCACGCTGGCCCATTTGTCCGATCCGCATCTTCCGCCGCTGCCCATGCCGCGGCTTGCCGATCTCGCCGGCAAGCGCGCGTTCGGCTATCTCAACTGGATCCGCAATCGCCGGAAATTCCATCGCCGCGACGTGCTTGATGCGCTGGTGTCGGACCTGCAGGCGCAAGGCCCGGATCACATCGCGATCACCGGCGATCTCGTCAACCTGGCGCTGGAGGCCGAGTTCGCGCCGGCGCTGAAATGGCTGGAAAGCGTCGGCGCACCGGATCGTGTCACGGTCGTCCCCGGCAATCACGACGCCTATGTACGCGCGACCCGGCATCGGTTTGCAGAAGCCTGGCGAAATTACCTCGCCGGCGACGAGGGGCCCGATGGCGGCGTCATATTGCCTTCTCTGCGCCGGCGCGGCCCGCTGGCGCTGATCAGCGTATCGTCGGCGGTCCCGACGCCGCCGCTGATGGCGACGGGATGGCTCGGTCGCCCCCAACTCGATGCGCTCGAACGCGTGCTGGCGGGACTTTCTTCCGAACAGGCGTTTCGCGTGCTGCTGATCCATCACCCCTTGCGCTCGGATTCGCGCGCCAAGCGGCTGACCGATTCCTTCGAACTGCGCGCGCTCCTGCTGCAACACGGTGTGGAATTGATCCTGCACGGGCACGATCATGTTCATTCGACGATCTGGATCGACGGGCCGCAGGGTCCGATACCTGCGATCGGCGTGCCTTCGGCATCGGCGCTCGCGCATGGCCGCTATCCCGCCGCGGCCTATAATCTGTTTTCGATCGAGCGCGACGGCGCGGTGTGGCGTTGCGGGCAGACCGTGTGCGGCATCGATGAGACGATGCGGGTGCGGGAATTGCGTCGGACCACGCTGATGTAACCGTTACCGTCATTGCGGGATGGTCGAAGGGAATCCCTGGATTCCGGGTTCGCGCTTCGCGCGCCCCGGAATGACGGCGAGCGATTGTGCACGCCTAGAAATTGCGTAACGTCGCGAACAGCGCCAGGCCGAACAGCGCGAGCGCGCCGATGATGAAGCCAAGCGCGAAGATCCAGAACCCGCCGCGGCGCGGCTTTTCGACGATGATCGGTTCCGGCGCAGCCGGCGTCGCGACCAGCGCGTGTTCGCGCTCGATCATGCGGCGTGCGACATAATCGGTGACGGCGTCGACAATAACGATGGCATCGTGGGATTCGGCGATCACGATGCGGCCGAAACGGGTGTCCTGCACGAAGCGATAGATGCGCTTGTCGCGTCCCATCACGACATGGGCGACGACGTCGACCCACAGCCGCGGCGTATCGCCCTGGCTGATACCGCGATCGAACAGATCGACCTGAGCAGGTATTTGCGCGAACAGGGGATCGAGCGCCTCGTTGAGAATTTCCAGCCGAGCCACTTCGGCATCGCGCAGGTCGACGACCACGCCGGTGCGATCGGCCGCCTCGATCCGCGCCTGCCGAAGCGCATCGCGCAGGCGTATCGGACGCGTCTCGCTGGCGGCATGACTCCCGGTATGTGGCGCGTCTGACATAAGCTGGCGGCCTTTTGTCTGAGGGGTTCGGATTGCGTTTAACCTATCAGCAACCACGCTGTCCGCAAAGGCCGTTTGTTCCCAAAGGCTTACGCCTTTGGTTGCTTCTCACCTCTCCCGCTTGCGGGAGAGCATAGGCCGCCATCGGCGCGGCGGGTTGAGTATTTATCCGCGTCATCCTCGCGTCGCGCAACCCCTTCTCGTTAGGCATCCCCAGCCCGGCCTGCCCCGCAAGCGGGAGAGGGAGATGAGACGCAAGCGGCCCCACCCGGATGTCCGGATGGGACCGCTGTCGTCCTTGGCCGTTTCTTAGCGGTTTCCTGGCCGTCAGTCGGACCTGAGAAAGCCTCAGGCCGGTACGCGATTGGGCTCCTCGACGATCGAAAACCGCACGCCGGCCTTGTGTCGGTTCTCTTCCGAAACCCTGCGCCAGGCGTCCTCGGCCTCGGCGCGGGTCTTGAACGGGCCCTGAACCTGGGCCGAGCCTTCCACCAGCGTGTGGAAGTTCATCGAACCGAACTCGCCGCCAATCACCCAGAAATTACTGCCGCTCGTCATGATCGCCTCCTTTATTCAGCCGCCTGAACGCGGATTTCCGAACCCTGCTTCTTGAACTGCGCGGCTTCGGTCGAATCGTGCAGCGCGGTGGTCGATGAGGTGCCGCCGGTGATGGTGGTGGACACCAGATCGAAATAGCCGGTGCCGACTTCGCGCTGGTGGCGCGTCGCCGAATAGCCGTGCTTCTCGGACGCGAACTCGGCCTGCTGCAGGCGGGAGTAGGCCGCCATGCCTTCGGTCTTGTAGCCGCGCGCCAGTTCGAACATGCCGTGGTTGAGCGAGTGGAAGCCCGCCAGCGTCACAAACTGGAACTTGTAGCCCATCGCGCCGATTTCGCGCTGGAATTTGGCGATGGTCGCCTTGTCGATATTGGCTTCCCAGTTGAACGAGGGCGAGCAGTTATAGGCCAGCATCTTGCCGGGATAGACCTTGTGCACGGCCTCGGCGAACTCTTTTGCTTCCTCGAGGTTCGGCGTCGAGGTCTCCCACCACAGCAAGTCGGCATATTTCGCGAACGCGATGCCGCGCTTGATGCAATGGGCGAGACCCGTGCCGCGCTTGAGCCGATAAAAACCTTCCGCGGTGCGCTCGCCGGTGATGAATTCGCGATCGCGCTCATCCACGTCAGCCGTGATCAGCTTGGCGCTTTCCGCATCGGTGCGCGCCAGCACAAACGTCGGCGTGCCGCAGACGTCGGCGGCGAGGCGCGCCGCGATCAGGTTGCGCTCATGCGCCGCGGTCGGGATCAAGACCTTGCCGCCCATGTGGCCACACTTCTTCTCGGACGCGAGCTGGTCCTCGAAATGCACGCCGGCAGCGCCGGCCTCGATATAGGCCTTCATGATCTCGAACGAGTTCAACGGACCGCCGAAGCCCGCTTCCGCGTCGGCCACAATGGGCACGAACCAGTCGATCTTGGCGCCGCCTTCGGAGTGCTCGATCTGATCGGCACGCTGGAAGGTGCGGTTGATGCGGCGGCACAATTCGGGGCCGGCATTGGCCGGGTAAAGGCTCTGGTCGGGATACATCGCGCCGGCGGTATTGGCGTCGGCGGCGACCTGCCAGCCCGACAGATAGATCGCGGGCAGGCCGGCGCGCGCCTGCTGCATCGCCTGGTTGCCGGTGACGGCGCCCAGCGAATTGACGAAGGGCTCGCGCTTGAGCGATTCCCAGAGCCGATTGGCGCCCTTTTCGGCCAGGGTGTAGGCGATCGGCACGGAGCCGCGCAGCCTCTCGACCTCGGCCGGGCTGTAGGGACGGCTGATGCCATCGAAACGCCCGGCGGGCGCGGGAACCAGCTGTTCAAAGGTCTGCGACATCTCAATTCTCCAATCGACATTCGTGACAGTGCATTGCGAAACGTATCGAGAGCTAAACGCTAAACTTCTCAATTCGTATAGATGGCTTGCCTTCTAATGATGATGTCATGTAACATACGTACATGTCATAGATGTCACTTTGTAATGTTTGTCATAAATCGATGTTGTCATTCCGGGGCTTCGCGAAGCGAAGAACCCCGGAATCTCGGGATTCCGGGTTCGATGCTGCGCATCGCCCCGGAATGACAGTGGGGGCGGTGGGAAACGAGGGAGGCTGCAATGGCCGGTGATTCCGCCAAGAAATTGTTTGTCGGCCCCCGGTTCCGGCGGATCCGTCAGCAACTGGGGCTGTCGCAGACCCAGATCGCCGAGGGGCTCGGCATTTCGCCGAGCTACATCAACCTGATCGAGCGCAACCAGCGGCCGGTGACGGCGCAGATCCTGCTGCGGCTGGCGGAGACCTATGACCTCGATCTGCGCGACCTCGCCACCGCCGACGAGGACCGGTTTTTCGCCGAGCTGAACGAGATCTTTTCCGATCCGCTGTTCCGCCAGATCGATTTGCCGAAGCAGGAGTTGCGCGACCTCGCGGAATTGTGCCCGGGCGTGACGCATTCGCTGCAGCGGCTGTACGCCGCCTATACCGAGGCCCGCCGTGGCGAGACCCTGGTCGCAGCCCAAATGGCCGACCGCGACGAGGGCACGCGCTTCGAGGCCAATCCGATCGAGCGCGTGCGCGACCTGATCGAGGCCAACCGCAATTACTTCCCCGAACTCGAACAGGCGGCGGAAACCCTGCGCGACGAACTGGACGTGGCTTCCGAAGAACTGTTCGCGGCACTGAGCGCACGTTTGCGCGAAAAGCATTCTGTTGTCGCCCGGATCATGCCGGTCGACGTCATGCGCGAGACCCTGCGGCGGTTCGACCGCCATCGCCGGCAACTCCTGATTTCGGAACTGGTCGATGGCCCCGGCCGCACGTTCCAGCTCGGCTTTCAGACCGGGCTTGCCGAATGCAGCGGAATTTTCGATGCGATCGTCGGCCGCGCCGGCCCGCTCGACGAAACCCCGCGCCGGCTCTACCGGATTACGCTGGCGAATTACTTCGCGGCCGCCGTGATGATGCCCTACCAGGCCTTCCATGCCGCGGCCGAAGCGCTGAGCTACGATGTCCACGTGCTGGCGCAGCGTTTCAACAGCGGCTTCGAGCAGGTCTGCCATCGCCTGACCACGCTGCAGCGGCCCAACGCGCGCGGCGTGCCGTTCTTCCTGCTGCGCGTCGACAATGCCGGCAACGTCTCCAAGCGATTCTCCTCCGGCACCTTTCCGTTTTCGAAATTCGGCGGCACCTGTCCCCTGTGGAACGTGCACGCGACCTTCGACACGCCGGACCGGCTGCTCAAGCAGATCATCGAACTGCCCGACGGCGCGAGGTACTTCTCGATCGCGCAGATGGTGCGCCGGCCGGTGGCGCCGCACCCGCAGCCACAGCCGCGCTTCGCGATCGGTTTGGGGTGCGAAATCCGCCATGCCTCGAAACTGATCTACGCCACCGGCATGGACCTGGAAAAAACCGAGGGCACGCCGATCGGCGTCAACTGCCGTCTGTGCGAACGCGAAAACTGCAGCCAGCGCGCCGAGCCGCCGATCACGCGCACCCTGATCCTCGACGAGAACACGCGCCGGGTATCGTCGTTCGCGTTCAGCAATGCGAGGGAGCTGTGAGGGGTGTGAGTTGTGCGCTTCCATTGCGAGTCGCGGGCTCCGTAACACCTCTCCCCTTGTGGGAGAGCAAAGGCCGCCTCCGGCGGCCGTCCTTGGAAAAGAAACGCCGAAGCTATGCTTCGGCTATGTCGCATCGATAGATGCGATCCGGGTGAGGGGTTACGCTCCATCGATAGACCTGAACCCCTCACCCCAACCCTCTCCCGCAAGGGGAGAGGGAGCGCACTGCCACTGCCGCAATATCGAGCTTCCAATCCAGATAAATCGCGCGCTCGTGCAGATTCCCGATCGCAATGCTTGAGCGCTCAATCCTAATCCGCCATCGCAAAGGCCTTGCACCAGCCGTCGCGGCTGATCTCGCCCTCGACCACCTTGCAGGAATTCGGCGCCTCGAACAGCGTGCACATGCCGCAGCTGTAGATGCCGTTCGGCGTGCCCTGATATTCGGCCTGCTGCGGCGTCATTTTTTCCGCGGCCCCGGTCCGCGAAATCCGGAACAGCAGCCCCGCCGACGCGCCGCCCACGATGGCGCACATCAGCTTTCGCCGCGAGTTGTCTAGACGTTTTTCGACCATGAATTTTTTTTCTCCCGTGATAACCCGGCCCGGCACATTTCATTGTAGCCGTTCGAATTGTCTTTCTCAAAGGCGCGACCGATGACTGATGCCGCCACCCACCTGAAGTGAACCATCATTGTCCTGGCATCGGCGGTGAGCCCCCTCTCCCCTTGCGGGATCGAGACGAGCGAAGCTCGCTCTCTAGGGTTGGGGTGAGGGGTTCAGGTCTATCGTGAGAGCGCAACCCCTCACCCGGATCGCATCTGACGATGCGACATAGCCGAAGCATAGCTTCGGCGTTCTTTTCGAAAAACGGCCGCGAACGCGGCCTATGCCTCTCCCACAAGGGGAGAGGTGAAGCGCGCCCAGCTGCGGCACCGGTCATTTCAGATTCAAATTGCAAACAGGTAGAGCGAGTGTGTTGCAAAACACACCTCCGCGATCTCGCGGCGCGATGCGTCCGAGGTTTGCCAAAAACATCCGCCCTGAAAACAGAGGGCGTGGGGAATGCCGGGCGCCCGATGCACCCGCAGCCTCGTGTGCGCATGGGGTAACAAGTATGCACACGAGTATTCACAGCGAGCCATCGGAAAACACCCGACATTCCCGCACGCAATGGTTTACGGCTTATACCGTGCTCTCCCCGGTGATCGGCTTTCTTGCCACCGTCGTTACGCGGATCGCTCCGCAAACTTGACACCAGCGTCGGGGTGTCAGGACCACACGTCTTCGCCGTCCGCTGCAAGCAACGCCCGTCAAGCGCGCCGCCGCGTCCACCGCATCCCGCCCCGCGTCCGTGACGTCGCGAGCCGCCCCTCTGAGTGGGACGAGACGGCGAGAGACATAGATCTGATTTGGGTGTTCGGAAAACCAGAATATTTTTGCAAACGGGGCTGGACAGGCAAAAAGCGCTAGCGCTCGCTGATTTGCCCGTCGGGCAAATCAGCACGCCCGGCCCGCCAACGCCCCATCATTGGCCGTTGACGAACCGCAGCCATGCCGCCTGCTGCGACTGCTTGAGATTTTGTCGTTCCTGTTCTAGTTCGGCGACGCTTCTCCCCGCGACCGTCATGGCATGGCCCGCGACATTGTAACGGTCGACGCTGCGCTGAAACGGGAAGATGAATTGACCGTCCACCACCTTGTAGTTGCCGAACTCCCCGGCCAGCACCGCGACATAGTTTTCGTAGGCGCCGTAGAACTCGGCGCGCGCCGACATCAGCCTGGCCATCAAAGCCGTCATTTCCGCCTGCCGCCGATCGAGATGGTCCAGAAGCCTGCCGAGGCTCTCTTTCTCCACATGCAGCGCGCGCGCGTCGCTTTCGACGGTGTCGCGCTCGGTCTTGAGCAGCGCGGCGTAGCGCGGCATGAAGGTGGTGGCATTGGCTTCCGCCGTTTTCAGATTGTGGCGAAGCGCCTCGAGTTCAGCCCGGCTCGCCGTGCCCAGATTGATATCCCCCGGGATCGCCGGCTGCTCGACTTCGCTGGACAGTTTTTCGCTGGCCATTTCGGTGTCATCGGCCACCCTGGTCGCCATGGCCAGCAGCTGCTGAAACGGATTGGCGGGATGCTGCCCGGGCGCGGCGGCGATTCGCCCGGGATTGCCGGTGCCCTGCAATGCCGAATGAGTTTCACGCGCGGCCGTGCCGGGCAGAAACCTGCCGAGATCGCCGACGTAATAGGCCCCGATCGAAAGCCCGACAAAGGCCACGAACAGGCACAGGAAGGCGATCCGCGTGCGCAGTTTCGCATTCGGAGCCGAAGGCATCGGCATCAGCCTCCTGTGGCGGGACGCCTCCTTTGGGCGTGCCGGCAACGATTATAGATTTTGTTGGCGCAACTACGAACGGGAAAATCTTTGCACCGGAATTACAGCCAATATTTTCGGCCTCCTCTTTCCAACCACCGGAAAATAATCCAGTTTCGTCATGGCCGGGCTTCGTCCCGGCCATCCACGCCTTCTTTGCCTAAGGTACGGCAAAGACGTGGATGCCCGGCACAAGGCCGGCCATGACGAGTTTCAAGGAGAGAATTTGATGCGGATCGCGGTTATCGGCGCCGGCGGAGTCGGCGGCGGATTTGGTGCAGCGCTGGCGCAGGCGGGCGCCGACGTCGCCTTCCTCGCGCGCGGCGCGCATCTCGCTGCCATGAAGAGTGCCGGCTTGAAGGTCAACGGCCCCCGCGGCGACGTTCATTTGACGCCGACCCGCTCCACCGACGATCCCGCCGCAATCGGCCAGGTCGATATCGTGCTGTTCTGCGTCAAGCTGTGGGACGTCGAAAGCGCGGGCGAGCGAATAAGACCGCTGATCGGCACTGAGACCGCCGTGATCCCGTTGCAGAACGGCATCGACGCGGCCGAGCGGCTGATCCCGATCCTCGGCAAGAACGCCGTGATGGGCGGCGTGGCGCAGATCTCGGCCTCGATCACCGCGCCCGGCGTGATCACGCAGGTCGGCACCTTCATGCGCATGATTTTTGGCGAACTCGACGGCCGACGCAGCCGTCGCGCCGAGGATTTTCTCGCGCTGTGCCTCAAAGCCGGCTTTGACGCGACCCTGAGCGAGCAGATCCTCACCGACCTCTGGATGAAGTTCATCCTGCTCGCCAGCAACGCCGGCATCATGGCGCTGGCCCGCCAGCCGATCGGAAAGCTGCGCGACGATCCCGACCTGCGGCCGATTTTCCGCGCCGCCTGGCAGGAAGTGATCGACGTCGGCCGCGCCAAGGGCGTCGCCCTGCCCGCCGACGCGCTCGACAAAATTCTCGATTTCACTGGCCACACGCCGCCCGCCATGAAGGCCTCGATGGCGCTCGATCTCGACCGCGGCAACCGGCTGGAAGTGCCCTGGCTCAGCGGCAAGGTCGCCGACCTCGGCCGCCAATTCGGCATCCCGACACCGACCCACAGCATGATTTATGCGATGCTGAAGCCGTATGTGATGGGGAAGATGGGGTGAGCGGGTCCGGGTGAGCGGGACCTTTAGGCTGCGGCGATATCGGCAGCAGAAGCCCGCGTGAGCGCAGCGATACGCTGAGATCAGAAAAATAGAAGCTCGCGGATGTCGCTGCGCTCATGCGGGTATGCCATGCCTCTTGCCCTCACTCGCGATCGAAGGCGCTCCTAAACGTTCGCTTGCATAAGAGCAAATCGAGCGCTTAGAATTTGGACAATGACCGGTTTGGAATCGCTGCGATTCCGTTTTGCATGGCTTCGTCGAAGGCTGTCTCCATACATCTGCGATTTCGGCTGCGAGGACGTCAGGAGCGGGCAGTGACTATCCGAATCTGTTTCTCCTAACTACCTAAATCGCCTTGGTGTGAGCTTCATCAGTCAGAATCGCCAAATCGCCGCAGCTCTCTTTGCCATCGCGGCCTGCCTTTGATCAATCTGTTGCCGAGTCCACTTCGTAAAGTTCGTTAGGCTCTGAGTAGTGAGTACATCGGTTTTTCCGTATTCGGTTTTTTTCTTCGAAAATGATTTGCGGCCGATTTCTTTGTTGAGCTTGCCAAGCAGACAGAGATTGCCGAGCCGATAAACGCAATCTTCCATTACCTCACCATCATTGCTGATGACGTCATCCCATTCGAGTCCGGGGTTTTTGGGCAGAATGTGCTCTATCGTTAATCCGATACCAGGGTCAGTAACACGCGGGCCGTCCGATGATGCGATGCGCCTTTCCTCAATCTCGAGCTTCCGCAACAAATAATGAGCTTTAGGGCTTGATCGCTCCTCCTTTGTTCGAAAGGCCTGCTGAAAATCCGCGTCTGACACATAAATGTCCTTCAACGATTCCTTTGCCTGCGCAGCTGTCTTTACGTCGCCGTCAAAGATTTCTTTTGCTGTTTTTGCGCACTGTATCTCAAGTCGCCCCGTTCGTTCGCCGCCGATGAGTTGATAACGAACAATAATTACCTCTAATAGGCGCAATAGGCGTTCAAACTCCGTGGCCGTAAATTTGTTGAGTGCAGCCAAGATTATCGGATGGGTTTGTGCGCTTCCGATAATTTTCAACGCTCCGATTGTTTCTTTTGCGACTGCGGAATAGCCGTTCCAAACAACATCATCAGGAGATTCGAGTGCGGCGTAATTTTCGGCTGCTTGAACCAAGTCGGTTGACAAATCTATTGCCGACTTAGTCGTTCGATGACTTTTCTTTAAATTCTGAAACAAGTTATCTTTTTGTGTTCGTCCGTGGCGCGACGTCCAAAAGACCTTCAAAAAATCATTAGCCTTCACGTTGGCAAGCGTGAACATCATTTGTGCCCAGCGATCCTCAAGTTCTTTGATGTGGGGTGTGTCGTTACTGGAGATGCGCCCGAACAGATGATTCTTAACCAAATCGATTGTAGTTAGATCGAGACCGCGGTCGTTCAGCGTTTCGAAAATAGTGTACGCGCTTGCGTCGTCTTGCACAATGAATTGAACGATCTGGACGTTTTCATGCATGTATTTGACTATTTCGATGAGCGCCTTTGCTGCGGCATTAGTGTTAGGCGCCTTGTCGGCGATTGCTCGCACTCTGTTACTGCAAACGATAATCGAATTTAGTAAATTGAAATTTCGATCATGTTTCTTTAGCGTTTTAAGGTGCTTCTCAACGTCGCTTAGGGGGGCGTCGCTAACGACGTACTGCTGAAAGAGCGGATTGTTGGTTGAGTTCAGATTGATCTTAGGCGTGACAACCTTCTCTCCCAGTTCACGCCTTCCGATGTAGTCATCACGAATTTGCTGTGCGTCTTCTGAGTATTCCTCGACTTGCTTGAGCCACGCGCGAACCGCAGAGAAAAAGATAATCGCCGTCGCAAGGCGCTGCTGCCCGTCTAGGAGCGTAAGCGTGTTTTCTTCTCCGGAGATGCAGACCATCAGCCCAAGAAAGTATTGATCGGCCTCTCGCGCGATGCCGTCTTGTACGTCATCGAATAGCTGATTAATTTCTCCAGGCGTCCATGAGTAGTCGCGCTGGTGATTGGGGACGTGAAATCGGTCTTGCGTCAGCATTGCGCCAAGGCCGGAAGATGGCGTCTCTGGTGGTCGAATTGACATGTATCCCCCTAGTTGCGTTGACACCGGACGCTATCAGCTCTTAGCTTGGTTTTCGACAAGGGAAAGGGCTGGCGCCCGGATGCCCCCTAGTAATTGCCGTTGGCGGTGGGAAACATAGGTGGCATCAATAGACGCGGCAGGCGTTCAAGTTATTCAATGAATATGCGGGTTTCTGTTAATAGGCAGGTCCTCTCTTCGGACGCGCCACGTTCGTTTGTGTTCGTGATTTAGCGTTCCCCTTTCACCGACCCCCTTAACCCGCCAACACCCTGCACCTTTCCGCGGCCTCGATCGCCGACGCCCGCAGGCGGTCGGCGGGCTGGCCGCGATGCAGCGCACAGGATAGGTCGAGCGAAGCGATACCCATCAATCGCCGTTTTAATTCCGATCGGTTTCGCAACGAGCTCAACCCATCCTTGCGCGCTGCCCCGATTCCCGAGGCCAAAGCAGATGTCGGTCCATCGAAATACCGGATGGTGACGCTTCCGCATTCCCTCCGGCGCTGTTACGTTCATTTCGCAAAAAAATCATGCGCGGAGCGGCTTTGGTCGTTCGGCGTCAGGGAAAAGGAAGTGCTGGATGTTTTCGCATGTCATGATCGGGACCAACGACCTGGAAAAGGCCAAGGCGTTCTACGACGCGTTGCTGGGCACGCTCGGCGTGCCGCCCGGGCGGGTCGACCGCCATCGCGTTTTCTACCGAACCAAGACCGGTACGTTCTCGGTCTCGAAACCGATCGACGGCAAGCCGGCGACGCCGGCGAATGGCGGCACCATCGGTTTTGCCGCAGACTCGACCGAGGCGGCCGACGCGTTTCACGCGGCCGGCATCGCCCATGGCGGCAAGACCTGCGAAGACCCGCCGGGCGTTCGCGAAGGCGCTGGGGTCAAGCTCTATATCGCCTATCTGCGCGATCCCGACGGCAACAAGCTCTGCGCGCTGCATCGGGTGGAGTGACAGCCCGCAGGGTGGGTTAGCCCGTAGGATGGGTGGAGCGAAGCGATACCCATCAATTGCCGTTTTAATTCTGATGGGTTTCGCAAAGGGCTCAACCCATCCTACGGACTCCCGATCTACCCCCGATAAGCTGACAATCTCGAAGCCGGTCGGCACTTCGCAAAAATGCCGGAACGATCACCACTCACGATACGGGCGTCGCGCGTAGGGCTGTTGCCATCCATACGCAAATCGCGGGTTGGTGCCGCAATACGAACCTGTCCCGGAGGCCGAGGCCTGGCACTGCCGGTAGCTTGTGAAATAACACAACCCGGGCAGGCCGAGTTCGCCGTATTGCAGGCAGTAGGGATGATCGTACGGGTCATCCCGTTGGGCGGATGCCGGTAATGCCGTGAATGCGATGGCTGCAAACGCTGCAGTTGCAATGATCTTGCGCATTTCAATGTCCTCCCTTTGCCAACAGCTGCTTCAGGGGATCGCAACCGCCGCGACCGCGCATCAGGTGCGTTCGCCATGGGGCGGGAGGAGCAGCAGGACTCCCGCGCTCCATTGAAGCATACGCCTTGCCGCGCGACTGCGCCATGGAACGCAGTGAAGTTCGCGGCGGTTTCGACGGTGCGCGGCCAGCCGGCGCGGAGCGCCTGCCCGGCAGCTCTCGCTTTGGGTTCCAGCGTCTCCGCGATCACCGCATCGATCCCGGCGGCGCGGGTTAGCCGAAGGCGCAACCCGCCTCTTCATCGGCGAACGGCGGATGACGCTTCGCCAGTCCGCCCTCGAGTTCGTCCATCGCCGGCACTATTCAACGCGCATGGAGGCCTCACGTAATATTTTTGCCTCTATCGAGGGCTTCCATCATCGAACCCGTCGCCACTCGGCCATCGGCTACATCCGCCCGATCGAGATGGAGCTAAAAGCAGTAACCCTGGTTTTTCGGAGGAAGATCAAGGTGCCGCTTTTCCGGCATGAACCAGAAAGAAGGGAATTCGCCATGAGTCTCGACTACGAAATCCACGATCTGGGCGACGTCAGGCTGCAGCGCGGCGCGACGTTGCGGGACTGCAAGCTGGCTTACAAAACCTTCGGCACGCTCGCTCCGGGCAAGGACAACGTCATCGTATATCCCACCTGGTATTCGGGCCAGCACTATGACAACGAGTGGCTGGTCGGCGACGGCCGCGCGCTCGATCCGAAGAAATACTTCATCATTATCCCGAACATGCTCGGCAATGGCCTGTCATCGTCGCCGAGCAACACGCCGGAACCCTATAATGGCCCGCGTTTTCCGCAGGTGACAGCCTGCGACAACGTGCGCGCGCAGCACCGTCTGGTCACCGAGAAATTCGGCATCGGGCATATCCGGCTGGTGACGGGATGGTCGATGGGCGCACTGCAGACTTTCCACTGGGGCGCGCTCTATCCCGGCATGATGGACCTGATCGCGCCATTCTGCGGGTCGGCGAAATGCTCGCGTCACAATTTCGTTTTCCTGGAGGGTGTCAAGGCCGCGCTCACCGCCGATGCGGCGTGGAAGGACGGCTGGTACACCGAGAAGCCGCAACGCGGCTTGCGCGCGGCGGCGCGGGTCTATGCCGGCTGGGGTTTTTCGCAGGCGTTCTACCGCCAGAGGCTGGATATCGAGGCGCTGGGCTATTCCTCGCTGGAAGATTTTCTGGTGGCGTTCTGGGAAGGGTTCTTCCTGCCGAAGGACCCGAACAATCTGCTGACCATGCTCTGGACCTGGCAGAACGGCGACATCGCCGACAACGAACTTTACAACGGTGACTTCAAGGCGGCTCTCCACGCCATCAAGGCGAAGGCCTATGTCATGCCTGGCCAGACCGACTTGTATTTTCCGCCTGAGGACAGCGAGTTCGAGGTGGCGCACATGCCGAACGCCAAATTTGTCCCCGTTCCCTCTGTCTGGGGCCACTTCGCCGGCGGGCCCGGCACCAATCCGAAGGACGTCGATTTTATCGATGCGAAGCTGAAGGAGCTTCTTGCATCGTAAGCGCCGGTTTGGATGGATCCGCCCTTTTGGCTTACGAACATTTCATGGAACAACCCCTTCAAGCAAGGTAAACCCTCGCCATTTAGCGCGTATGAGTTTGGTTGATATTTTCCATGATAACGCTGAGGACTGTGCCTTCCTTGCCGGGCGCTGCGAAGACGAGGACACGAAGCTTACCTTCCTGAGGATGGAAGCAGCGTGGCGGACTTTGGCAGATCAGCAGGAGCAGCTGGACAGGAAACAATGGCCGGCGAAAAAGCAGCGCTTGTGAGGTGCGGGGATCGCCGCAAAATGAAAAGCCCGGATGTCGCGGAGCCTGTCATCGGGCGGCGCTTCGCGCCGACCCGTTGGCTCATCCGGGCTACGCGCTTATTTCGCAGCGATCACGTCACCCTCACCCCGCCAGCACCTTCCACTTTTCCGCCGCCGCGATCGCCGACGCCCACAGGCGATCGGCGGGCTGGCCGCGGTGCAGCGCCTTGCCGACTTCGCAGATCGCCATGAAGGCGCCGGACCTCGCCTCCTCGACTTCCAGCGGCTGGTTGCCGTCGCCCTGCACCAGTCCCACGAGCCCGTTCAGGATCGGCAACGCCGTCTGCGCCGGCTCGCGTTCGGCCGCCTTGAGGGCTTCGATGACTGTTGCGGCTTTTTCGGAATCGGTCATGGGTTTACTCCGGTTTCATGCCTGTCGACTTCACCACCCTGGCCCACTTTTCGGTCTCTTCCGCGATCAGCCTCCCGAACGCGTCGGGCGAGCCCGCCAGCGGCTCGCCGCCGATGTCGGCGAAGCGCTGCTTCATTCCGGGGTCGGCGAACGCGGCGTTGATCTCCCGGTTGAGCGTGGCGACGACATCGGCGGGCGTGTTGTTCGGCGCGCTCAGGCCGTACCACTGGCTGGCTTCGTAACCCGGCACGGAATCCGCGATCGTCGGCAGCTCCGGGTACATCGCGATCCGCGACGCGGTGGTCACCGCCAGCGCGCGCAGTTTGCCGGTGGCGATATAGTCCGAGGTCCCGGGCGTGGTCGCGAACAAGAGCTGCACCTGGCCGCCGAGCAGATCGGTCAGCGCCGGGGCCTGGCCGCGATAAGGCACGTGCGCCATGCTGACGCCGGCCATGACGTTGAACAGTTCGCCGGCCATGTGCGGCGCGCTGCCGAAGCCCGCCGAGGCCATGTTGACCTTCGCAGGACTGGCCTTGGCATAGGCGATCAGTTCGGGGACCGTCCTGGCCGGAACCGACGGATGCAGCAGGATGACCATGGGCACGCGGATGATGCCGGCGACCGGCGCGATGTCGCGGATGAAATTGAACTTCAGATTGTCATAGAGCGTGGCGTTGACCGCGTTGGGGACGGTGGAAAGCAAGAGCGTGTAGCCGTCGGGGGCCGCATGCACGACCGCCTCGGTGCCGATATTGCCGCCGGCGCCCGGGCGGTTCTCGACGATGAAGGACTGGCCGAGCCGTGCGCCAAGCCATTGACCGATCAGACGCGCCGATATGTCGACGCCGCCGCCGGCGGAAAAGCCGGCAATGATGTGCACCGGCCGCGCCGGATAACCGGCCGCCGCCGCGCGTCGCGGCAAGGCAAGGGCCGTCACGGCGATCCCGGCGAGTTCAAGGAAGTGACGGCGAATGAGTTTCACGGGTAGCGCCCCCTGATGGCGCCAAAGCATCCCAATTCCCGCGAGCGAAGTACAGGGCCGTCGGCGTCCCCGGGCTGGCAGCGGATCGCCTTGTCGCCACGCCCTATGGTGTTCAGGTCCGTCGCCCCATACACCGGTGTGCCGTAAAGCAACCCGCAAAGCCCGCCCCCCGACCAGAGTGGACCCCCGCATGTTCGTTTCATTTTTCCCCCGGCCCAAGCTGTTCTTCCTCTCCGCGATCGCCTGGGCGGCGGTGGCGATGGCGTTCTGGTATGGCTTCGCCGATAATCTCTTGGGCTCGTCGGCGCCGCCGGTGGTCGGCGTGGCGATGTTCTGGTCGCCACGAGAGCTCTGGTTCGACCTCTATTTCGCGCTTTGCGTCGCGATCTTCGCGGCCGCCTGGATGGTCTATTCGCCGCATCCCTGGGCGCCGTGGTCGATCATCGGTTCCGCGCTGATCCTGTTCACCTCCTACTTTCAGGTCGAGGTCAGCGTCGCCATCAACAGCTGGTACGGGCCGTTCTACAACCTGGTGCAGGCCGCGCTGTCGAAATCGGCGTCGGTCACCATCGAGCAGTTCTACAGCGAATTGTCGACCTTCGCCGGGATCGCCCTGATCGCGGTTGTGGTCGGCGTGCTGACGCGGTTTTTCGTCAGCCATTACATCTTCCGCTGGCGGACGGCGATGAACGACTTCTACATCGCCAACTGGCCGCGGCTGCGCACTATCGAGGGCGCCTCGCAGCGCGTGCAGGAAGACACCATGCGGTTTGCGACCACCATGGAAAGTCTCGGCGTCAACCTCATCAGCGCGCTGCTGACGCTGCTGGCCTTCCTGCCGGTGCTGGTGAAGCTGTCCGGCAACATCACGGAGTTGCCCCTGATCGGCTCGATCCCCTACCCGCTGGTGTTCGCCGCGGTGATCTGGTCGCTGCTCGGAACCGGCGCGCTGGCGCTGATCGGCATCCGCCTGCCCGCCATCGAGTTCTTCAACCAGCGGGTCGAAGCGGCCTATCGCAAGGAACTCGTGCTCGGCGAGGACGATACGGCCCGCGCCGATCCGCCGACACTCGGTGAATTGTTCGCCGACGTTCGCAGGAACTACTTCAGGCTCTATCTGAACTTCATGTACTTCAATATCGGCCGCATCGTCTATCTGCAGACCGACACCGTGTTTCCCTACATCCTGCTGGCGCCGACCATCGTCGCCGGCAAGATCACGCTGGGTGCGATGAACCAGATCCTGAACGCGTTCTCGCAGGTCCGCACCTCGTTCCAGTACCTGGTCAACGCCTGGAGCACGATCGTCGAACTGATCTCGATCTATCAGCGGCTGCGCTCGTTCGAGGCCAAGATCGAGGGCGAGCCGCTGCCCTCGATCGAGACCCAGCCGAAGCCGGCGGGGTGAATGTCCGCTGCCGGTGCCAGCGCGCGGGCAACCTCGAATTCTCCCGTTGCGCGCATCATCGAGGCCGCCGGCAATCCCAGGTAGATTGCGTGATCTGGTTCCATGGGGACAGTGCGTCTATAAACCATTGGATTCGGCCGGCCGACCACGTACCGTGGTATCTGCCGGTTCGAAAACATGGGAACGCAGGAGAATGGAAAGACGGCTGGCCGCTATCGTCTGCGCTGACGTCGTCGGTTACTCGCGCATGATGGGCGGTGATGAGGCAGGTACCCACGCTGCGTTCAAGGCGCATCGAAGCGCGATCTACCCGATCATTCTCAATCATGGCGGCCGGGTCGTCAAAAACACCGGCGACGGTTTCCTGCTGGAGTTTCCAAGCATCGTCGGCGGCATCGAGGCCGCGATCGAGGTGCAGGCGCTGATGGCGGAACGGAACGGCCACCTCCCCGCCGATCGCGTCATGCAATTCCGTCTCGGCGTCCACATGGGAGATGTGATCGCCGACGAGGACGAAGTGTTCGGGGACGGCGTCAACGTCGCCGTTCGCCTTGAAGCGGTTGCCGCTCCCGGCGGAGTCGCCATTTCCGCCAAGGCCTACCATGAGGCCAGCAAGCATCTCAGCGCCGTCCTTGTCGATGCCGGCCTTCACCGCCTGAAGAACATCGAAGAGCCGATCAATGTCTGGACCTGGGAGCCAGGCGGGGCCGACAGAAACGGCCGGGAGCCCAGGAACACGTCGGACCTGCCGGCTCAATATCGAACGGCCATCGTCGGCGTGCTTCCGTTCGCCAATCTCAGCGACAGCACCGACGAATATTTTTCCGACGGGCTGACCGAGGATTTGATCCACGCGCTTTCCCTGCAATCCTTCTATCGGGTGCTGAGCCGGAATTCGACGTTCTCGTTCAAGGGCAAGAATCTCAGCACCCGCCTGATTGCGCGCGAGATCGACGCCACCTACCTGATCCAGGGTTCGGTGCGGCGTGCCGGAAGCAAGATTCGCGTCACCGCCGAGCTGATCGCTCCGGAGAGCGGCGAGCAATTGTGGACCGGCCGATATGACCGGGACATGGGCGACCTGTTCGCGATGCAGGACGAAATCACCACGCATCTGTCCGCAGCACTGGCGCCGGAGATATTTCGCGCGGAGGCGTCGGCCCCGACCCGCTCATCGTCCACCACCGATTTGACCGCGTGGGATCGGTTTCTCAGGGGGCTTTCCCACTATTACCGGCACACCAAAGCAGATTTCGAAACCTCGATCGGCTTTTTCCGGGAGGCCATCGCGCTCGATCCGGCGCTTGCCATCGCCCGCGCCTATCTCGCCACCGTCCTGGTGCAGGGCGTGCAGTATGGCTGGATCAGGAGTACGCGCGACCTGTGGAGCGAGGCGATGAATCTCGCCGAAAGCAGTGTCCGGCTCGATCCGCGTTCGTCATTCGCATTTGCGATTTTGTCCTATGTGCATGCGATGGAGGGGCAGTACGAGGCGGCAATGGCCGCCGCCAACAGGGCGGTCAAGTTGAACCCGTACGACATGGGTGCCCGCGGCGTGCTCGGAATATGCCACATGGTGATCGGCGAGCACCGGCAGGCCATCGAACTGTTTTCAATCGCCGTGCAGCGCGGCAACAGCGATCCCCGGTATAAATGGGGGGCATTGAACGCGTTCAGCCACTATTTGCTGGGACAATATGATGCGTCGCTGTCCTGGGCGCGCGAAGCCCTGTACCTGAACCCCAATCACCTTCAGGTGCTCGCTGTGCGCGCCGCGGCGCTGGCGCAATCGGGGCGAACCGAGGAAGCGGCCAGGGCGGCCGAGGTTTTGCTCGGCAACTTTCCGGGCCTGACCGTCGAGCGGCATCTGCGAAATTTCCGCTGGAAAGCGCCGGCCGACATCGCACATTATCGTGAAGGCCTTCTGAAAGCCGGCGTGCCCTTCGGCAAATTGACCCTGGTCGAGTCCGGCTCAAAGCGGTCGGCGTAGGCGCGGTTTCAGCGCGCCGACCGGATACGCCGTCTCTTTATCGATTTATCGGTTTATCCGTCGGCGAATTCCGGCACTGCGGGATTTCTGTTCCGGCATTGGCAGCCATTCGCGGCTGTTCGAGATATCGTCCAGGCAACTCGGTAAAAAGAATTCAAAAACAATCGTTACATTGCGAGGGGTTCCGCTAGGCGTATTCCAACAATTCTTCTCTAAAGCAACTGCACGCCGGATGAACCGTCTCGAGCAAAGCGAAGGATCGACATGCTGATAAATCGACGTAAAAGCGAGCGTCGTGAGTGCAGACGGGGCGCGAAGATCCAATTCGGGACCGGCTTGTTGCCGCGCGACTGCGTGATCACGGACGTCTCGAGGGGCGGCGCGAAGGTAGTCGCCGAATATCCGGACATTCCCGCTGAGTTCACCATCACCTTCTCAACAGGCGACCAGCGCCGATGCCGGCTGGCATGGCGGATCGGTTGCGAATTCGGCGCTGAATTCGTCGATTAGATCGAACGGCCCGCTCAAAACGTCGAGCCGGCCGGCGAGGGCGACCGGCAAACGAGGACCGCAACCGAAGCACGCCGCCTGTTTAACCGGAACTTAGGGTTACCGTGGCTATCTGGGGTCCAGTCGCCAACCCCAGGTTGAAGTTCATGTTTGCGCAGTTGCCCCACTATCGTTTCGCGAGACTTCTGGCATCCACGGCATCGTCCGCGATCTTGGTGTTGGGGCTTTGCAGCTGCAGCGCGGGCATGTCTGACATCACGGGGTCGCTGGGCGAGAAAACCGAAGCCAGCCGTGCCGCCGACCCCCGGGGCGAACTGGATCTTGATCGCGATCGCTATCGCGCCAATCCCAAGGATCCCGACGCGGCGTTACAATACGGAAAGGCGCTCCGGGCCGCCGGGCAGCGGTCCCAGGCCGTCGCGGTGCTCGAACAGGCCACGATCGCTCACCCCAGCGACAAGGCGCTTCTTGCCGGTTACGGGCGGGCGCTGGCGGACAATGGCAATTTTCAGCAGGCATTCGACGTTCTCGGCAACGCCCATACCCCCGAAGATCCCGATTGGCGGATCCTCTCGGCCCAGGGAGCTGTGCTCGATGAACTGGGCCGATACGAGGAAGCACGGCAGTACTACGCGAGCGCGCTGAAAATCGCGCCCGAAGATCCCACCGTGCTGTCCAATCTCGGCCTTTCGTACCTGCTTTCAAAAGATCTGCCCAAAGC
Source organism: uncultured Alphaproteobacteria bacterium (assembly GCA_963761895.1). Classification (GTDB taxonomy): domain Bacteria; phylum Pseudomonadota; class Alphaproteobacteria; order Rhizobiales; family Xanthobacteraceae; genus Bradyrhizobium. The sequence goes on along the minus strand of CAVXIL010000003.1, from coordinate 282,292 downwards.
GGAGGAGACGTTGCGCCGCGCGTACAAGGGCGCGGATACGGATCCGCGCGTACGGCAGAACCTGGCGTTTGTGGTCGGCCTGCGGGGCCGTTTCGCCGAGGCTGAAAGCATCGTGAAGGCCGGCCGGCCGCCCGAGGAAGCGGCGGCGAATGTCGCTTATCTCAAGCGATTGTTGTCCCGGAAGGATGATGCCCATAGCGGCCCGGAAGGCATACCGGTGGCAGCCGTCGCGCGCTGATCGACCCTCAGCGAAGGGCATCGGCTCCATCGGCCGCGATCCCTGCGCCTTGCGAAACGCCGCGGCCCCTGCGCGCGGGGCTTACTTTGCCCGCAACTTCTCGATGATTGGCGACAACAACGAGCGCCGCGGCTTTTTGGTCTCGCCGCGGCCGGTCACCCGTTGCGCAATCTCCAGAAACATCTTGGTGGCGCGGTGGCGCGCGGCGATTTCCGCGATCATCTGGCCGTTATTGGCAGCCGTGCCGAACATTCGCGAATCGAATGGAATGGAAGCGATCGGCGGGCTCTCGATTGTCTTGGCGAAGCCGCGCGCGTTGATTTCCGGGCGCTTCGGCATGCCTACCTGATTGAGACAATACAGCGGCGTCCGGTCGTTCGGACGCGACGCTTTCAGCATATTCAACAGGTTCTTGGCATTGCGCAGGTTGGCGAGGTCCGGCTCGGCGACGATCAGAATATCGTCCGCGCCGACCAGGGCGCGCTTGGTCCATCCGGACCATTGGTGTGGAACGTCGAGCACGATGCACGGCGTTGTCATGCGTAACGTATCGAAGATCGCGTCGAAGGCTTGCTCGCCGAAGTCGTAGACCCGCTCGAGCGTCGCCGGCGCCGCCAGCAGGCTGAGGTGATCGGTGCATTTCGACAGCAATCGGTCCATGAAAGCGGTATCGGGCCGATCGGGCGAGAACACCGCATTGGCGATTCCCTGCAATGGATCCTTGTTGTAGTCGAGACCGGCGGTGCCGAACGCGAGGTCGAGATCGATCACGACGGAATCCAGCGCGAGATCGCGGGCGATGGCCCAGGCGACGTTGTGCGCGACGGTGGATGCGCCGACGCCGCCTTTTGCGCCGACGACTGCGACGATCCGGCCGACGGTGACTGCCTCCGATGCCGAGAACAGGCTGCAGATCGAGCGCACCACATCAAGGGTATCGACCGGCCCAATGACGTAGTCGTTGACGCCGCGACGCACCAGTTCGCGATAAGGCGCGACATCGTTGACACGGCCGATCACGACGACGCGGGTTCCGGCATCGCACACGGTTGCGAGCTGATCGAGGCCCACCAGGATATCGCTGCGGTCTTCGGTTTCCAGGATGATCACGTTCGGCGTAGGCACCGTGCGGTAGACCTCGATGGCCGCGGCCACGCCGCCCATCTGGACGGTGAGATGGGCCTTGCCGAGGCGGCGGTCTTCGCCCGCCGACCGCACGGCAGCCGCGGTTTCCACCGTCTCGCAAAAGGCCTGCACCGACACCCGAGGCGCCGGAGCGATGTAATCGTCTGCGTGCGGCGGGGTGATGTCCGGCTGCTCTTCGGGATTTCGACGGGCGTTCCTCATCATTTGCCTGTGTCGCTGAGTTTGGCCTTGTCGGTGTCGGAATAGGTAGTCGTGGTCTGGTTGCCTTTGCGATATTTCTCGAAGGCCTCCGAGCGCCGCGCCGTATAGGCGGGAGATTCGGATCGCGGCTGCACGAGGTCCGACGGATTGTCGATCATCGCCGCCATGTTGCGCTGGTAAGCGCAACCAAAGTTGTAGTAATCCTTGTTTTCGAAATAGCTCGGGTCCTTGATCGAGGGTCCGAGATCCTCCGGCCACAGGCCGCAGGGTCCGGCAACCGCGGCAATTCTCGGGTAACTCAGCGTGATCGTCGCGAAATTTCGGGGGTCGTCCGGATGGTAGTGACGCAGCGTAATTCCGCGTCGAGGCACGCCGCCTGCCGCAAGCACCGCCTGAATTTCCCGGAATGAACTCGCCGCGGCCTGTGCGTTCGGGGTATTGACCGGCACTTCGGCCACAATCGCACCGGTACCTTCGCGAACCCATGTCTGTGCCAGTCCCATGACGTCGGCGCGCTGCGACGCGGACAGGCCGCCGCGTTCATGACCGACGAAAATCACGACGGAGCGGTCAGCTTCCTGGATCGCGATCGGATGACGCAGGCGGTAATCGTCCGGAACGCTCGCCGTCAGCCCGTCGTCGGTGTGCGTGCAAGCCCCCAGCACGACGGAAAGGCCCACGAGCGCACTCAGCAGGCGCAGGGTTCGATGCCGATCCGGTGTTCTGCTTGTCATCGTTCTCTCCTCGTCCCGCATTGGCCGGGCAGCTTCGTCTCAGTCAATGATGAAGCCAAAATTGCCCTGGTAGTTGCCAATCGGTTCGACGCGACCGGAAATGCCGTAAATCCGATTGACCTGGGCCAGCAGAGTCGATTGGGCATCCGACGCGGGCGCAAACCCGTCATCGGGACGCGACAGGTCTTTCTGGGCAACCGCCCGAACGATATAGGGCGTCACCAGAACCATTAATTCGGTTTCGTTATTGACAAAGTCCTGGCTCCTGAAGAGCCCTCCAAGAATGGGCACTTGGTCGATACCGGGCATTCCGTTGATGGCCTGCTTGGTCTGTTGCTGGATCAGTCCGGCCATCGCCATGGATCCGCCCGATGGTATTTCCAGCGTGGTTTCCGCGCGGCGGGTCCTGATCGACGGGATGGTGATGGAATTCGTCGTGGTGGAGGTGAGCGCCTGTGACACCGTGATCGCATTGTCGGTCGACAACTCGGACACCTCGGTCATCACCCGCAAGGAGATCCGTCCCTCGGACAGCACGACCGGCGTGAAGTCGAGCGAAATGCCGAACTTCTTGTAGGTGATCTGGGTGGTACAGACATGCGTGGTGGGATCGCAGGAATAACCAGCCGGAATCGGAAATTCGCCGCCTGCGATGAACGTCGCGGACTCGCCCGAAATCGCCGTCAGGTTGGGCTCGGCCAGTGTCCGCGCCACGCCGGCGCTTTCCATCGCGCGCATGGTCGCGGTAACCGAGGGCAGACCAGCGCTGGTCAGGGCCGAAACGGCGGTGCCGTTGCTGGCGACAAGCGGCGCGCCATTCGCGGTGAACGGATTGCTGTTGTTGAAGTTTACAACCGCGGTGCCATAATTCATGCTGGCGCTGAGATCGACGCCCATCTGTTTGATGATGTCCCGCCGCACTTCCGCGACAGTCACCTTCAACATCACCTGATCGCGGCCCCGGACCGCGATCGAGTTGACAACCTTGTCGGCCCCGCCCACCAGCCGCGCGGCGATGTCCCCCGCTTGCTGCGCCTCGACCGGACTCGATACCGAGCCGGTCAGCATGACGCCGTCGGCAACGCCTTCGATATCGATTCTCGCGTTGGGCAGCGCTTGCTTCAACGCGGCGCGCACACCGTTGAGATCGCGCTTGACCGCGATGTCGTAGGCGGCGATTTGCTGGCCATCGGAGTCGAAGAACACGACGTTGGTCTGACCGACCAGCTCGCCGATAATGTAGGCGCGCTGCGGTGAGCGGATGACGGCGTTGGCGATCTTCGGATCGGCAACCAGCACATCCTTGACGTCGCGCGGCAGGTCGATGATCACGGATTTGCCGATGCCGAGCGCAAGAAAGCGTGCCTTCATATGTGCGCCGGCGGCGACCGGCACCGCGGCTTCGCTCGCCACCACCGGAGTCAAGGCCGGATTGAGCGTCAACGCCGCGATCGCCGAAAACGACAGGGCGCGGACCAGAAAGGTTCGCATCGCCAGCTGATTTCCCCTGCATTTCATGTCGTACGTCCTCATGGTCACTTCTGTGTCGTGGTCGGGCTCGAGGCGCCGTAGCGAACCACACTGATGCTGTCGCCGCGCTTGGGACCCTCGTCGTCGGTTCTGTTTTCGACCATGTTGATATCGGCGATACTGCGCAGCGCCAGCGACAGCGTGCCGCTCTGGCGCGCGCGGGCGAGCGTCTCCGACTGCTCGGGTTTCAGTTCGAGGGTTACGGTCTTGCCGATCACCGAATTCTGGCCGTCTTTTTCCTTCGGTGCCTGATCGATCGCGAGCACGCGAACGTTGCTCAGGATGATTTCCGAGTTGACGACATCGGATGGGCCGGCGTGGTCCGGGTTCTTCTCGCGCTTGGAAAGAATGACGTCGACCCGGTCGTTCGGCAGAATGAAGCCGCCGGCGCCGGTCTCCGGCGAGATTTCGGTGGAAACGGCGCGCATGCCGGTCGGCAGGATCGCCGCCATGAAGCCGGAGCCATTGGCCCTGACCAGCTTCGCTTCCCGGATCGGCTCGCCGGCGATGAACGGTGTACGCGCGATCGAACCGGCGATCTGGGTCGTTGCATCGGGGCGTTCGTTGCGGCGAATGAAACCGTTGCTTGAGGTCGCGGCCGGCCAGGTCTGCCACTGCAGATTTTCAGGCGTCACGGTCTGGCCAAGGCCGATGTCGGACTTCGCGACCAGCACGTCCACGGTTTGCAGTTGGGCAACCGGCGCGGTCGGAGCAGGCTTGTTGTCGGACCCGCTCGCCAGATATGCGGCAACGCCCCCGGCACTGAGCGCGATGATCAGGACAATAATGCGGGCGGTGTACATACGCTTCACTAACTACATCTGCGCCGCAAGGCTTGGGCTGCATGCGGCGACGGCCTCACGCACGCATGACTAAGCGGTAAAGGTGTAAGCAAACCTTGCCGGCCGAGGAAGTTTGGCAAAAAGGAATTGAGGGATTTGCCCTCATGGTGAACGGAATGTTATCGTTCAAAACACGTCCGCAAATCCACCTGCCCTGCTTTAGCCCCCATGCGTGCACATTGCTGCTTGACGAGAACACCCACCGCGTGGCCTCGTTCGCTTCCGGCAATGCGCGCGAGTTGTAAGATTGCATTCACCATCCCTGCAGGGTCGAGACCAAGCTCACTCCCAGGGTCGACGCGACCCGGCGACGTGAAGCGTCGCCCGGTAGAGCGGCGGGGTGGGGGTTTTCTTCGATCCGCCGCTCGCCCATCGACCCTCACCATTCAGGGGGGGGCAAGAAAGAAGCACCGCCTGTTCGTCAAACCTGACCGGTAACCGCATGCGAAATTTTTCAACGACGCGATTTTTTCCTGGCGCCATTTTATTGGCGATCCTGTTCGTAGCGCCGCAGGCATTGGCCCAGAAAGGCGCCTCCTGTCACGGCGGCATGTCTTTCGACCGCTTCCTCGCTGACCTGAAAACGCAGGCCGTTTCAGCCGGGGTATCGCAGCGCACGATCGCGGAAGCATCGCCGTATCTGGTCTACGACCAGGGCATCGTCAATCGCGATCGCGGCCAGCGCGTGTTCGGGCAGGTGTTCACCGAGTTCGCCGGCCGCATGGCCGCGACTTACCGGATGCAGCAGGGCCAGGCCAAGATCAAAACCTATGCCGCGGCGTTCGCGCGGGCCGAGAAGGAATACGGCGTGCCGCCGGCCGTCATCGCTGCGTTCTGGGGGCTGGAAAGCGATTTCGGCGCCAACATGGGCAATCTGCCGACGCTGCGCTCGCTGGTGTCGCTGGCCTATGACTGCCGGCGCTCGGAAATGTTTGCGAACGAAACCATCGCCGCGCTGAAAATCATCGACCGCGGTGACCTCACGCCAACGGAGATGGTCGGCTCGTGGGCCGGCGAGTTGGGGCAGACGCAATTTTTGCCGACGCATTATTTCAACTACGCCGTCGACTACGACGGCGACGGACGCCGCGACCTCCTGGACAGCCCGGCCGACGTGATCGGCTCGACCGCGAATTACATCGCCAACGGATTGAAATGGCGGCGCGGCGAACCCTGGCTGCAGGAAGTGCGCGTGCCGCAAACCGTTCCGTGGGACCAGGCCGACCTGACGATCCAGCTGCCGCGTTCGAAATGGGCGCAGCTCGGCGTCACCTACGCAGACGGCCGGCCGTTGCCGAACGACAATCTGCCCTCGTCGCTGCTGCTGCCGATGGGCCGTAGCGGACCGGCCTTTCTGGCCTATCCCAATTTCGCCGCCTATACCGAGTGGAACAACTCGCTGATCTATTCGACCACCGCCGGCTATCTTGCTACCCGCATCGCCGGCGCGCCGCCGATGCATCGTCCTTCCGCGCCGGTCGCGCAACTGCCGTTCGCCGAACTGCGCGAGTTGCAGCAATTGCTGGTGCGCGCGGGCTTCAATGTCGGCAAGGTCGACGGCGTCATGGGTCAGCAAAGCCGCAGCGCGGTGAAAGCGATGCAGATCAAATACGGCCTGCCCGCCGATTCCTGGCCCACCGCCGAATTGCTGGCGCGGATGCGCGGCGGCCCACGCGCGCAAACGCTTGCGCCGGGCGCGTCGGTGGTGCGGTAGCGCACAGATTTCCGATTGCTTCGCGGAGCCTGTCATCGGACGCGCATTCGCGCGACCCGTTGACTCGCAATGACGGAATGAAACTGATATTCCCGTTATTCCGGGGCGCGAGCAACGCGAGCGAGCCCGGAATCTCGAGATTCCGGATTCATCGCTGCGCGATGCCCCGGAATGACAGCACCAACAGAAAGAACATCCCATGTCCTTCTACGACGCTTCCGTTCCGGCGTTCCTGCAAATCCTCGGCAGCCTGCCGGGAATTCTCACCAAGGCCGAGGCGCACTGCAAGGCGAAGAATATCGCGCCCGAAGTCTTGCTCGGCGCGCGGCTCTATCCGGACATGCTGCCGTTCAGCAAACAGATCCAGCTGGTGTGCGATTTCGCCGGAAAAAGCTGCGCGCGGCTGACGCATAGCGAGGTGCCGTCCACGCCCGACACCGAAAAGACCTTCGAGGAGCTGAAGCAGCGGCTCGCCAAAACCGCCGACTATGTCAAGGCGTTTAAGCCCGAACAGTTCGAGGGCGCCGATGCCCGCGAGGTTACCTTTCCGATCGGCCCGACCAATACCCTGACGCTGAAGGGCCAGCAATTCCTCAACAACTTCGCCTTCCCGAATTTCTACTTCCACGCCGCCACCGCCCACGGCATCCTGCGACACAACGGCGTGGAAATCGGCAAACGGGATTTTCTGGGAGTGAATTGATTGCGTCTCGTCGTTGCGAGAAGGAGTTGCAATGACGGAATATTGTTGTCATTCCGGGGCGCGCGGAGCGCGAACCTCAGATGCGCAATTGCGCATCGGGGAATCTCGAGATTCCGGGTCTGGTCCTTCGGACCATCCCGGAATGACGGTGACAACGAAGATAGAACCTTTCCGCTGTCAGGGCGCCGCCGGAAGGTTACCTATGCTGCGGTGTTTCTGATTTCGAACGAATCATCCTGCGCCAATACCTGCCCACAGCCCTTTCCCGACGGCGGCCATCTCGGCGGCATCATGCGTGGCTAGGCTGCGAAATCCTGATAGCTGGCGGCTTGCCGCCAGCCACCGCAATGCACAAATCATCCCTACCCGCAATTTCTACGGAATCAACACATGAGCACGCCGACCAAACTCTTCGAGCCCTACAAGCTTGGCCCGATCACACTGCCTAACCGCCTTGTGATGGCGCCCCTCACCCGCAACCGCGCGGTCGCAGGCCTGGTGCCCGCCCCTCTGGCGATCGAGTATTACGGGCAGCGCGCCTCCGCCGGCCTGCTGGTGACCGAGGCGAGCCAGGTTTCGCAGCAGGGCCAGGGTTATCAGGACACCCCCGGGATCTACTCCAAGGAACAGGTCGCCGGCTGGCGCAAGGTCACCGACCGCGTGCACGAGAAGGGCGGACGCATCTTCATCCAGCTCTGGCATGTCGGGCGCATTTCGCACACCTCGCTGCAGCCCAATGACGGCGCGCCGGTAGCACCCTCGGCGATCCGCGCCAAAGGCAAGACCTTTGTCGGCGGCACCTTTACCGATATCTCCGAGCCGCGCGCGCTGGCGCTGGAAGAAATCCCCGGCATCATCGAGAGTTTTAAACGTGGCGCTGCGAACGCGCTCGCTGCAGGGTTCGACGGCGTCGAGATCCATGGCGCCAACGGCTATCTGCTGGATCAGTTCGCCAAGGACGGCACCAACAAGCGCAGCGACGCCTACGGCGGATCGATCGAGAACCGCGCCAGGCTGATGCTCGAAGTATCCAGGGTGGTCGCGGCAGAAGCGGGCCCCGAGAAGACCGGCATCCGCATTTCGCCGGTGACGCCGGCCAACGACGTCTCCGACTCCAACCCGCAGCCGCTGTTCGATTACATCGTCGATCATCTCAATGCACTGAAGCTGGTCTACATCCACGTCATCGAGGGTGCGACCGGCGGCCCGCGCGACGTCGCGCCGTTCGACTACGGCAGTTTGCGCAAGCGCTTCAAGGGCGCCTACATCGCCAACAACGGCTATGATTTCGAACTTGCGACCAAGGTGCTCGCAGCCAACGCGGCCGACCTGATCGCATTCGGAAAGCCGTTCATCGCCAATCCCGATCTGGTCGAACGGCTCAAGCGCGGCGCGCCGCTCAACGCGCCCGACAAGGCGACGTTCTACGGCGGCGGCGCCAAGGGCTACACGGATTATCCCGTGCTGGGCGAAGCACTGGACGCGGCGCAGTAACGGCGGGCGTCCCACCCCACGACGTCATTCCGGGACGCGCGACAGCGCGAACCCGGAATCTCGCGCCGACAATTTCCGGATTCCGGGTTCGCCCCCCGGAATGACGGCATTGGCACTACTCGTTGGCTCGCAATAACGCGTATAATGTGCCTGCCATGAACAAGTCCACCGCCGAGGAGATCGTTCGTCGTGCCACGGCGGCCTTTAATTCCGGCCGGCCCGACCAGGCGCGCCAGCTCTGCGAGCAAGGGTTGAGCCGCCAGCCCGGCGATCCCATGCTCCATCATCTCCTCGCCGCCGTGCTGTTTTCCAAAGGCGAGACCGAATCGGCCCGCAGCCACGTCGAGAGCAGCCTTGCAAAACGCCCCGGCAGTGCCGCCGCGCATCTGCTCGCGGCCCGCATCGCCCGCGTTGCGAAGGATTTCGTTGGCGCACTGTCGCATCTCGATCGGGCGATCGCGATCGCGCCGCAGCGCGAGGTCTTTCTGGAAAAAGCCCGGGCGCTCGACCAGGCCGGTCTCAAGCCCCAGGCGCGCGAAGCATGGCGGGCCATTCTGGAAGTCGTGCCCGGGAATATCGAGGCCGCGGCGCGGCTGGGACGGCTGGCATGGGAGGATGGCGACCAAGCGTCGGCCGCGAACTTGCTGGAACGCGCCGTGCGCGGCGAGGCTCCCGCATCGGTCTGGTTCGATCTCGGCCTCGTCCGCCAGGATCTGCGCGACCGCGACGGCGCCGCCACCGCCTACCGCAGGGCGCTCGAAATAAAGCCCGATTACGCCGAAGCCGCACTCAATCTCGGCACCGAGCTGCAGGAATCAGGCGATATGGATGGCGCGATGCGCGCCTACGCGCAGGCCTATCGGCTGCGCCCGCAAACCTTCGGCACCATCGCGATGGCGCTGACGTCGGCGCCGCACGGCCGGTTGTGGCTCGATGAGGCAAGCTTGCGCCGCTCACTGGGTGGATAAGGTTTTTGTTTGAGGAGCCGCCGTCATTCCGGGGCGCGCGATAGCGCGAACCCGGAACCTCGAGATTCCCCGATGTGCAATTGCACATCTGTGGTCTGGTGCTTACGCACCATCCCGGAATGACAACCCCCGCGCCGGTTCCTATTCCGAAAACCGGTATCCACTTTTCGGGATCATGCTCGCCCCCTTCGCGCGCGAAAACGCTTGCGGTAGACGCCGGGGCTGGCGAGCACCTCGGCCACCGTCGTCTCATAGGCGGCTTTTTGCACTCTCATCGAAACATTCAAATTCGAGTTTTGGTGCGGCGCGTGGCACCGCGAAAACCTGCGCCACCGGCGTGCCCTTCGGCAGCACGCCGGAAAAATCCGGCCGGGTCCAGATCGCCGGGAAATTGATGCCGCCGTCGTGAAACCGATCGGCATCGACCAGCCCCGAGATCAGGCGAAACGGCAGGTCGTCGCGATTAATGGGATGGGTGGCAAACAGCGACCATTCCGGCTCAAGCTCGATGGTCCAGAAACTGTTGAATTTGATCGCGGCCTGGCCGTCTTTCGCAAAGGGCGCATCCGGGAATTGCGCCGCGACATGAAAGCTCAGGGGAGCGCGGGGATGTCCCGATGTCGATGGTTCGGGGATGTCCCAGGCCCACGAAAAGGAACCGCCGGCGACGCTGACGTCGCAGGGCAGCAGGATCATCACGCCGTACGCCATCGCATCGATAAAGGGCGGGCACTGCTTCACGGTACGAATGTCGCGCCCGTGGATGTCGGAATGCGCTTTCGCCGGCATGGCGCGGAGCCAGTCCGGCAGCGCCCCGCGCGCCGGAATGGGCCGCGGCAGATGATCGGACAATGCCGGATCGCAACGGAAGATCATGCGCATGGCGAGGCTCCTGTGCTGTCACGCCCGCGAAAGCGGGCATCCAGCAATCGCCCCCGCCAGCGATCAAATCGAGACGGCGCGGCGTACTGGATCGTCTGCCTTCGCGGACGATGACGGAAGTATAACGGAAAAAAGGCTGGGATCGCTCCCGGCCTCATTTCTTCTTCGTCATGCCCGGCCTTGTGCCGGGCATCCACGTCTTGCTTCGTGAAAGAAGAAGTCGTGGATGGCCGGGTCATTTGGGCGAAGACGCGCTTCGCGCTGATGCCCGGCCATGACGATGTTGGCGTCCCTCAGTTCGAAGCGCGCTTCGGGGGCGAGGCCGGCCACGACTTGATCAGCGTGTCGTAGTCGACGGTTTCGCCCTTCGGCTTCTCGTTCGCCAGCTTGCGCTGGGGCGCGATGTTGCCGTCCTTGGCGGACTTCGCGAACCAGTACTCGGCCGTCTCCTTCTTGTTGAGCTTCGGCCCGCACGCGCCCTGGACGCCGGATTTCTCCAGACGTTCCATCACCGAGTCCTGGGCGGCTGCCAGCGAGTCCATCGCTGCCTGCGGCGTCTTCGCACCGGACGACGCATCGCCGATGTTCTGCCACCACAATTGCGCAAGCTTCGGGTAATCCGGCACGTTGTTGCCGGTCGGGGTCCACTGCACGCGCGCCGGCGAGCGATAGAACTCGATCAGCCCGCCGAGCTTCGGCGCGCGCTCGGTGAACGACTTGTCCCAAATGTCGGACTCACGAATGAAGGTGAGACCGACATGGCTCTTCTTCAAGGAAACCGTCTTGGAGACGATGAACTGCTGATAGAGCCAGGCCGCCTTGCGGCGATCGATCGGGGTCGACTTCAGCAACGTCACCGAACCGACGTCCTGGTAGCCGAGTTTCATGCCGTCCTTCCAGTAAGCACCATGCGGCGAAGGAGCCATCCGCCACTTCGGCGTACCGTCCGCATTCATGACTGGGAGACCGGGCTTCACCATGTCGGCGGTGAATGCGGTGTACCAGAAGATCTGCTGGGCGATATTGCCTTGCGCCGGTACCGGACCGGATTCGGAGAAGGTCATGCCTTGCGCCTGCGGCGGGGCATATTTCTTCATCCAGTCGAGGTACTTGACGATCGAATAGACCGCCGCCGGACCGTTGACGTCGCCGCCACGCTCGACCGACGAGCCGACGGGGCGGCAGCCTTCCATCCGGATGCCCCATTCGTCGACCGGAAGTCCGTTCGGGATGCCCTTGTCGCCGTTGCCTGCCATCGACAACCAGGCGTCGGTGAAACGCCATCCCAGCGACGGATCCTTCTTGCCGTAGTCCATGTGGCCATAGATCCTGACGCCGTTGATTTCCTTGATGTCGTTGGTGAAGAAATCAGCGATGTCCTCATAGGCCGACCAGTTCACGGGAACGCCGAGGTCGTAGCCGTATTTGGCCTTGAACTTGGCCTTGTAGTCGGGATTGGAGAACCAGTCGTAGCGGAACCAATAGAGGTTCGCGAACTGCTGGTCCGGCAACTGGTAGAGGTGGCCGTTCGGCGCCGTGGTGAACGACTTGCCGATGAAGTCATTGACGTCGAGCCCGGGATTGGTGACGTCCTTGCCCTCGCCGGCCATCCAGTCCGTCAGATCGACAGCCTGGCCGTAACGGAAATGGGTTCCGATAAAGTCCGAGTCGTTGATCCAGGCGTCGTACACGTTCTTGCCGGATTGCATCTGGGTCTGGATCTTCTCGACCACATCGCCTTCCTGGATGATGTCGTGCTTGACCTTGATCCCGGTGATTTCCTCGAACGCCTTGGCCAGCGTCTTCGATTCATACTCATGCACCGTCAGCGTTTCGGAGACGGCGTTGATCTCCATCCCCTTGTAGGGTTCAGCGGCCTTGATGAACCACTGCATTTCCTTCATCTGGTCTTCCTTGGACAACGTCGAAGGCTGAAACTCCGAGTCGATCCATTTCTTGGCAGCAGCTTCATCCGCAAACGCAGGCGCGGTGATCGCAGTCGACGCCGCCATCAGGGCGAGCGCACTTGTCATCATCAAAACACGGGTCCCGGTCAAAGGACCTTTGCTTCTCGTTAAGTGTCGCATGGTGATTCCTCCGTTGCAGCGACAAACAATATCCAGGCCCGGGTTGATCCCGGATCTGCTCTTTTTCGCTTGGGTCAGACGGTGCGAAAGATCGCGACGGCCGAAACAAGCGAAATCACGGTAGCGAGCCACAGGCTCGACAATTCAATTCCTTCCCCGACCGGAAGCGTGGCAATGGTGTCGGTGCCGACGAACCCGATCCACAACAGATGGATCACGGCGGCCATGATCAGCGAAATGAACACGCGGTCGCCACGCGTGGTCGGAATGCGCAGGATCCCGACGCGCTCGGCTTCCGGATAAGCCACCGCAAGCCAGGTCATGACCGCCAGGGTCGTGGACAGCAGCACGAAAAAAATCGCGGTCGGCAGCGTCCAGGCCATCCATGCGATGCTTTCCATGGCTGCTCCCCTCACACCCTGCCGAGCGCGAAGCCGCGCGCGATGTAGTTGCGGACAAACCAGATCACCAGCGCGCCGGGGATGATGGTCAGCACGCCGGCCGCGGCCAGCAATCCCCAGTCCATTCCGGCCGCGGAGACCGTGCGGGTCATCACCGCCGCGATCGGCTTGGCGTTGACTGAGGTCAGCGTGCGCGCCAGCAGCAGTTCGACCCAGGAAAACATGAAGCAGAAGAACGCGGCGACGCCGATGCCGCTGGCGATCAATGGCACCAGGATCTTGAGGAAGAACCGCGGGAACGAATAACCGTCGAGAAACGCCGTCTCGTCGATCTCGCGCGGCACGCCGGACACGAATCCTTCCAGGATCCACACCGCTAGCGGCACGTTGAAGATGCAGTGCGCGAGCGCGACCGCCCACGGCGTATCGAACAGATCGATCGCCGAATAGAGATTGAAGAACGGCAGCGCATAGACCGCCGCCGGCGCCATACGGTTCGACAACAGCCAGAAAAACAGATGCTTGTCGCCGAGGAAGCGATAGCGCGAAAACGCATAGGCCGCCGGCAGGGCGACCGAAATCGAGATCACGGTGTTGATGACCACGTATTTCAGCGAATTGATGTAGCCGGAATACCAGCTCTCGTCGGTGAAGATGCGCATGTAGTTGGCGATGGTCGGCGCATGCGGCCACAGCGTCATGGTCGAGACGATCTCCTCATTGGTCTTGAAGCTCATGTTGACCAGCCAGTAGATCGGCAGCAGCAGGAAAATCAAAAACAGCGAGAGGATGACGCGGCGGCCGGGAATCGAATGCATCACGCGACTCCCTTGTCGTCGGGCCGCCGCTCGGCGCCGGCGTTGGTCATCACGGTGTAGAATATCCAGCAGACGATGATGATGATGAGGTTGTAGACCAGCGACAACGCGGCGGCCTTGCCGAGGTCGAACTGGCCGAGCGCGATCTTGACGAGTTCAATGGAGATAAATGTCGTCGAGTTGCCCGGACCGCCGCCGGTCACCACGAACGGCTCGGTATAGATCATGAAACTGTCCATGAAGCGCAGCAGCACCGCGATCAGCAGCACGCGGTTCATCTTCGGCAACTGGATCGCGGTGAATACCGCCCAGCGCGAGGCGCCGTCGATCTGCGCCGCCTGATAATAGGCGTCGGGTATCGATTTCAGTCCGGCATAGCACAACAGCGCGACCAAGCTGGTCCAGTGCCAGACGTCCATCACGATGACGGTGGCCCAGGCATCGAATTCGTTGGAGACGTAGTTGTAGTTCAGCCCGATGCCGTTGAGCACATAACCCAGCAGGCCGATGTCGGGCCGCCCGAAAATCTGCCAGATCGTTCCGACCACGTTCCACGGAATCAGCAGCGGCAAGGCCAGGATCACCAGGCAGGCCGCGACCCGCCAGCCCTCGCGCGGCATCGATAGCGCGATCACGATGCCGAGCGGGACTTCGATGGCAAGAATCACGGCCGAGAAAAACAGGTTGCGCCACAGCGAGGCAAAGAAGCGGCCGCCGAGATCGGTCGACGGATCGAGCAATTCCTTGAACCAGCCGACACCGTTCCAGAAGAACTGGTTGTTGCCGAAGGTGTCCTGCATCGAATAGTTCACCACCGTCATCAACGGCAGGATGGCCGAGAACGCCACCACCAGGAACACCGGCAGCACCAGGAACCAGGCCTTTTGGTTGACGGTCTTGTCCATTACGCCGTTCCCTCGACCAGAAGACTGTCGGCGTAGACGTGAACATGCGAGGGATCGAACACCAATCCGGCACCGTTGCCGGGTATTGAAAATCCCGCCGGCACCCGGGCCGCGAATTTGGCGTCGCCGATTCGAACCCGCGCGAAGCGGACGCGGCCGAGGTCATCGATCCGCTCGATGTTGGCCGAGAGCAGGCCCGGCGCCGGCGGCGCGACGTCGACGAATTCCGGCCGCACGCCGATCTCGATTTTGGCGCCCGAAGGCAAACTGTCGTAACTGCGCTTGAGCGCGATGGTGTGGCCGTCGATCCGCGCCTCGCGGCCCCTGACCTCGGCGGGCACGATGTTCATGCCGGGCGAGCCGATGAAATAACCGACGAACGTATGCGCCGGCTTGTCGAACAGTTCCGCCGGCGTGCCACTCTGCACCACGCGGCCGTCATGCATCACCACAACGGTATCGGCAAACGTCAGCGCCTCGGTCTGGTCATGGGTGACATAGATCATCGTCAAATCGAGATCGCGGTGCAGCGCCTTGAGCTTCGAGCGCAATTGCCATTTCAGCTCGGGATCAATCACCGTCAGCGGCTCGTCGAACAGCACGGCGGCGACATCGGACCGGACCAGTCCCCTGCCCAGCGAGATTTTCTGCTTGGCGTCGGCGGTCAGCCGCTGCGCCTTGCGCGAAAGGTAGGGCGTGAGGTCGAGCAGGCGCGCGATCTCCGCGACCCGCGCGTCGATCTCGTTCTTGGGCACGCCGCGATTTTTCAGCGGGAATGCCAGATTTTGTCCGACCGTCATGGTGTCGTAGATCACCGGAAACTGGAATACCTGCGCGATATTGCGCTTTTGGGTTGACAGCGGTGTGATGTCGATGCCGTCGAACAGGATTGTGCCGCGCGACGGCGCGACGATGCCCGAGATCAGATTGAGCAGCGTGGTCTTGCCGCAACCCGATGGCCCCAGCAGTGCATAGGCCCCGCCCTGCCGCCAGGTCATCGTAACGGGTTTGAGCGCAAACGAATCGGAGTCGGCGGCGTTGCCGCCGTAGGAGTGCGCGAGATCGACGAGGTCAATGCGGGCCATGCGGCATCTCCCTCACATCGCGCCGGGCGCGGCGACCAGACGGCCGGCCGCGTCGAACACAAAGACATTGTCGGGATCGAGCACCGCGTCCAGCACGTGCCCGGGTTCATATTCGTGCACACCCTGCAGCACCGCGACCCAGTTGGAAGCATCGCGGTTGAGATGCACGAAACTTTCCGAACCGGTGATTTCGGTCACGGTCACGGTGGCATGAAAGGCGTGGCGGCCGGCAATGCCGCTGGCGACCTCGAGCTGATGGGCGCGGAAGCCGACCCGGTAGGGGCCATCGCCGAGGCCAGCGTAAAGGCCTGACGCCGGCGCCCGGACGCCACCGGCGTACTGCACCGATCCGTTGGTCTTTTCGATGCCGACGATGTTCAGCGGCGGATCGGAAAATACCTGGGCGACGCGCAGGGTGTCGGGATGGCGATAAACTTTGGAAGTGTCGCCGGCCTGCAGGACCTCGCCTTCCCACATGCAGACGGTGCGGCCGCCGAGCAGCAGCGCTTCCGAAGGCTCGGTGGTGGCGTAGACGAAGATCGCCCCCGACGCCTCGAAGATGCGCGGCAGTTCGGTGCGCAATTCCTCGCGCAGCTTGTAGTCCAGGTTGGCGAGCGGCTCGTCCAGCAACACCAGATCGGCGCCCTTCACCAGCGCGCGCGCGATCGCGGTGCGCTGCTGCTGGCCGCCCGACAATTGCAGCGGCGTGCGGTTCAGATACGGCTCCAGTTTCAAGAGCCTTGCCGCCTCCTGCACACGCTTTTCGATTTCCGCGCGCGGCTTGCGCTGCACCCGCAGCGGCGAGGCGATGTTTTCATAAACCGTGAGCGAGGGATAATTGATGAACTGCTGGTAGACCATCGCCACCGAACGCTGCCGCACGTCGAAGCCGGTGACATCCTTGCCGTCGACCAGAACGCGGCCGGTGGCCGGCTTGTCGAGACCGGCGAGCAGCCGCATGATCGAGGTCTTGCCTGATAGCGTCGGGCCCAGCAGCACGCTCAAAGTGCCGCGCTCGAGCGTCAGCGAAACATCGCGAATGGTCGGGATGCCATCAACCGAGCGCATGACGTGTTCGAGCGCAACGGTCATGCCCGCCCTCCCGCTTCAAGCAAGGGACTATCAAGCGGGACCCGGTGGGCGGCAATCCAGTCGTCGATGGCAGCAACCTCCGCAGGCGACAGCCGCAATCCAAGCTTGGATCGCCGCCATACGATGTCTTCGGCCGTGCAGGCCCACTCCGATGACATCAGGTACCTGACCTCGCGCTCCGTCAAGGTGGCGCCGAACGACTGGCCGAGATCATCCATCGATTTCGCATTGCCGAGCAGCTTGCTGGCGCGGGTGCCGTAGGCGTGCGCCAACCGGTTGGCATGGGCGGACGAGAGAAACTGATAGCTGCGCACCAGTTCCGCCGATAGCGCCGCGATCGCCGAGACGTCGAGATCGCCGCCGGGCAGCGGCGACTTTGCGGTCCAGCCTTCGCGCGCCTTGGCGCTGCGCAAATAGGGAGTCAGGCGCTCCAGCGCTTCTTCGGCCAGCCTCCGATAGGTGGTGATCTTGCCGCCATAGATCGACAGCAGCGGCGCGCCGCCGGGCGTGTCGAGTTCGAACACGTAATCGCGGGTGGCCGCCTTGGCTTCGCTGGCGCCGTCGTCATACAGCGGGCGAACGCCGGCGTAGGTCCAGACCACGTCTTCGGGCCTGACCGGTTTCGCCAGATATTCGCTGACGGAATCGCAGAGGTATTTTATCTCTTCGCTCGAGGCTTTGACCTTGGCGGGGTCGCCGTCGTAATCGCGATCGGTGGTGCCGATCAGCGTGAAATCGTCCTGGTAGGGAATGACGAAAACGATGCGGCCATCGCTGTTCTGAAACATGTAGGCGCGGTCGTGCGCGTAGAGCTTTGGCACCACGATGTGGGAGCCCTGCACCAGCCGCACTTTTGCCCTGGCGTTGACACCGGCGCCCGACGCCAGCACCTGCTCGACCCAGGGTCCGCCGGCGTTGATCAGCACACGGGCCTGAATCGTGTCGCGCGTGCCGGTCGCGGTGTTTTCGACCGTGACATGCCAAATTCGATTCTCCTGCCGGATCTCGACTGCGCGTGACCGGGTGCGGATTTCGGCGCCGCGGTCGGCCGCATCGCGCGCGGTGAGGACTACCAGGCGGGCGTCATCCACAAAACAGTCGGAATATTCAAAACCCCTTGTGTAACGGCCGGGGATCAGGGGCTGTCCGACCTCGTCCCGGGTCAGGTCGACCGAGCGGGTCGGCGGCAACAGGTTTCGGCCGCCGATATGGTCGTAGAGGAACAGGCCCAGCCGCAGCAGCCAGGCCGGGCGCAGCCCGTCATGGTGCGGCAGCACGAATCGCAAGGGGCGGATGATGTGCGGGGCAATCTGCCAGAGGATTTCGCGCTCGATCAGCGCCTCGCGCACCAGCCGAAACTCGTAATATTCGAGATAACGCAGGCCGCCGTGCACGAGCTTGGTCGACCAGGACGACGTCCCGCTAGCCAAGTCGTTCATTTCACAAAGGAAAACGGAATTGCCCCGGCCCGCCGCATCGCGCGCGATGCCACAGCCATTGACACCGCCACCGACGATAGCGAGGTCGAAAATCCGATCCAAAAGACGCTTCCCCCGGGCGTTCGCCTGTTCACTTTGGCGATTTCGCTTTCGGTTTCGAATAAATCACAACCAAATGTGAAAGCAAGCGAAAAAGGGAACCGGAGCACGGTGGCTTTTGAATCGGCCTGCATTTCTCAAATCCGGCATTTTCCCGTCATGGCGGGCTTGTCCCGGCCATCCACGTCTTGCTTGCTCAGATGCGGCCAAGACGTGGATGCATGACGAGCTTCGATGGGAAGCCCGCGTTCAATTGCTCTCTAGCGCAGGCGGGTGACAGTCGAGGAAGGCTCGGCGCCCGGCCCGTCAATATCGGCTGAAGCCTTGGGCATCGCCTCGATCACCTCGATGCCACGGGTGTGGCAGATGTTGGCAAGCCTCGCCGGCAGGGCGGCGTCGGTCACGAAGGTCTGGATCTGGCTGATATGGGCGATGCGGACCGGGGCGCTGCGCCGCAATTTGGTCGAATCGGCGACCAGCATCACGCTGCGCGCGTTAGCGATGATGGCTTGCGCCGCCTGCACCTCGCGATAATCGAAATCCAGGAGCGCGCCGTCTTCGTCGATCGCGGAAGCGCCGATGATGGCGTAGTCGACCTTGAACTGACCGATCAGGCTGATCGCTGTCGAGCCGATCACCGCACCGTCGGCGCGGCGCACCGCGCCGCCGGCCACGATCACCTCGATGCGCGGGTGTCTGTAAAGCAGCATCGCGACATTGAGATTGTTGGTGATGACCAGCAGGTCCTCGTGCGAGGTCAGCGCGCTCGCGACTTCTTCCGTGGTGGTGCCGATATTGATGAACAGCGAGCAGCCGTTCGGAATGAGCTGCGCCGCGGCCGCGCCGATGGCCTTCTTCTCCTCGGCGGCGACGAAGCGGCGCGCCTCATAGGCGAGATTCTCGACCCCGGAGGCAATGATGGCACCGCCATGAATTCGGGTCAGCGAGCGGTGATCGCAGAGATCGTTCAGGTCCTTGCGAATGGTCTGCGCCGAGACCTCGAAGCGCCGGGCGAGATCCTCCACCATGACCCGGCCAAAGGCGCGGGCGATATTGAGGATTTCGGATTGGCGATGCGTCAGTCCGGTCACGGCGGCACCCATGGGCAAAAGCGCAGCCCATGGTGCGGCCGTTCCGGCATCCGGTCAACGCGGCAGATCGGTCTTGGCGGCGCCCCAGGGGCGAACGTCGGGTTACGGTTAAAGCGGTCCGCGCCACGGCAGCCGTCATTGCGCGCGATAATTCCTGCCGCCCAGGAGCGGCCTTCGACGATGTGAGCGCCCGTCCCGCGCCGACCGCGAAGCGCGCCGCAAACTCAGGAGTTATTTTTCGGTTTGACTTTTACCTGCATGAGTTCATTGCCGTCTTCATCGGAGACGGAGACTGAAGAACCCCGATAGTCGTCGCCGTCTTGGGCAAGTTCGGCAGCAATTTTTTCTGCGTAGGCGGCCGCATCTTGCTGCGCGTCGAAGCGTTCGCCGTCCTCATCCACGAATTCAACGTCGCCGTTACCGACGACGTGGAAAAAATACCGGCTCATCCCCACACCCCCCAGCAGTCCCGCAGTCAGCCTATAGCGAGGCTAAATCGGCTGTCCAGGTGTATTGCCAGGTCGAGCGGGCACGCATCGTCGCTTCGGGCCGCGCCCTGACGGAATGGGTGGGCTTCTTACGCGACCTGCGGCAGGTCGCCATTTGCAAGCCGCACCGCCGCCCGCTCGGCCTCGCGGGCGTTGCGAAACAGCTGGCCTTCCATCGGATTGAAGCGGTGCGAGGCTGCGAAAAAACGATAGCCGTCCGGATTGCGGACGACGATTCCGGCCGCCTGCGAATGGACTTCGATGATGTAAGTGTCCGACATTTTCCAATTCCGCGCCCCGGTTCGTCAGGGCGCGCGGACAACAGTGCAGGCGGAAGAAAGTTCCGCAGAATGACCACAGCCTTCCAACAAATCCACCGTCATCACCCGTCTGTCTCTCCGGGCTGAACACTTGTCCCGGTGATCCAGGTCCTACTTGCCGTTCACGGAGACAAAGACGTGGATGGCCGGGACAAGCCCGGCCATGACGACTTAAGCCGAAATCGCCGGTTCGCCCGGCTGGATGGCCTGCGGATGACCTTGGTCGTCGATCGAGACGTAGGTAAAATTGCCGTCGGTCACCAGGATCGACTGCATTTCCTTGCGGCGCAGCACCCAGGCCTCGAGGTGGACCGTGATCGAGGTCTTGCCGACCCGGACCAGATTGGCGTGTACGGAAATCAGATCGCCGACGAACACCGGCTTGCGGAAATTCATCGCCTCGATCGCGACCGTGACCGTGCGCGATTTCGCTTTCTTGGAGGCGAACACGCCGCCGCCGAGGTCCATCTGGCTGAGCAGCCAGCCGCCGAAAATATCGCCGTTTTGGTTGGTGTCGGCCGGCATCGCCAGGGTACGGATACAGAGTTCGCCATAAGGCTCCAATTCTGTATTCAACGGGGCGTGAACGGCCTGGGTGTCGGTCATTGGTGAAGCCCCGTCGAATTGAATCTGAAAATCGCGCTATTTGAAACTATCCTAGCCGGCATCGGGCGCAAACCGGCCGCCAAACTTCGTGGCCAGCGCGCGCAGCGCCGACACGACATTCTCCGGCCCGCGGGCCCGCGCATAATTCAGCGGGCCGCCGCGGAACGGCGCATAGCCGGTGCCGAAGATCATGGCGCCATCGACCACCTCGGCATTGTCGACGATGCCCTCGCGCAGGCAGGCGACGCAGACGTTCGACATCGGCAGGATCAGCCGGTCGATCATTTCAGCCGTTGGCTGCGCCGTGGAGGATGCGCTGGACGTCTTGTCGGCCTTGCCGTCCTTCCAGACATAAAAGCCCTTGCCGGTCTTGCGGCCGAGTTCGCCGGCGGCCACCTTGTCGCGAAGCCAGGCCGGCGTCGGCGGCAGGGAATCGCCGAATTTCGAGCGCAGCATGTCGCCGACCGCAAGACAAATATCGAGGCCGACCTGATCGGCGAGCTCGATCGGCCCCATCGGCATGCCGAATTTCTCCGCGGCGGCGTCAATGGTGACCTTGTCGATCCTCTCGTCCAGCATCAGCATCGCTTCGAGCATGTAAGGCGTCAGCGCGCGGTTGACGAGAAAGCCCGGCGAACTCTTGACCGGCAGCGGCAACCGATCGATGGCGCCGACAAAGGCCAGCGCCTGCTTCAGCAGTTGCGGATCGGTCCCATCATGGCTGACGACCTCGACCAGTTGCAGCCGCGACACCGGATTGAAGAAATGCAGCCCAACCAGCCGCTCCGGCTTTTGCAGCGTCGCGCACAAATCCTGCAGCGGAATGCTCGAGGTGTTGGTGGCGAGAATCGCGCCCGGCTTCATTTTCGGCTCGAGCCCGGCATAGACCTTCTGCTTCAGTTCGAGTTTCTCCGGCACCGCCTCGATGATCAGGTCGGCGCCGCGCACGCCCTCACCGTCGAGATCGGGCATCAGCCGATCCAGCGCATCGCGGATATCGGTGCGCTTGCGAATGATTTTGCCGAACAGGTCAGCGGCGCGCTTGATTGCACCGGCAATCGGCTCCGGCTTCATGTCGGCGAGAGTGACCCGCATTCCCTCGTTGGCGCACCATGCCGCGATATCGCCGCCCATCGCGCCGGCGCCGATGACGTGAACATGCGCGACCGTGTTGCCGCCGCCAGCGAGCTTCTTCATCTGCTCGCGCAGGAAGAACACCCGGATCAGGTTTTGCGCCGTCGGCGTCACCATCAGATTGGCGAACGAGGTCTTTTCCGCCGCCAGCATCGCGGCCTTGTCGCCGCCGTGCTTTTCCCAGAGATCGATCAGCGCATAGGGCGCGGGATAATGCTCATGCGGTGCGGCCTTCGCGGCTTCGGCGCGCATCCGCGAGGCGAGAAAGCCTCGTACCGGCGTGAAGTTCAGGATCGCGTTCACAAGACCGGGCCGGGCGCGTTTCAGATGGCCGAACACCGCGTCCTTGGCGGCATTGCGGACATGCCGCTCCTGCGTCACCGCATCGACCAGCTCGAGCGATTTTGCCCGGCGCGCGTCGATGGTCTTGCCGGTCAGCATCAGCGTCATCGCTTGCATCGGATTGACGAGACGCGTGAAGCGCGCGGTGCCGCCGAGACCGGGGTGCAGGCCGAGCAGCACTTCCGGAAAACCAAAGCGGGCGCCGTCGATCGCAATCCGCGACTGACAGGCCAGCGCGACTTCGAGGCCGCCGCCGAGGCAGAAGCCGTGAATCACCGCAACGGTCGGGATTTTCAAGGCTTCGAGTTCGGTTGATCACCGCATGGGCCCGGCCGATTGCGGTTTCGACTGCACTGGGATCGGTCGCGCCGCGAAATTCGTTGACATCGGCGCCGGCGATGAAACCGGATTTTTTCGCGGAACGTATGACAAGTCCCGCCGGCCGCTGACTTTCCAGCGCCGCCAGAACGGTGTCGAATTCTTCGATAACATCGGCCGACAGCGTATTGGCGCTGGCGCCATCGCGATCGAACAGCAGCCAGGCAATGCCGTCGGAATCGCGGGTCAGCTTGAAATCGCGATAGGGTCCGCTGGCCTCCGGCTTCGGCCCGAGTTCAAGCACGCGATCAGCGAGAACGTCCATGATTTTGCTGTCCATGACGTTCCCTATACCGTCTCGATCAACATAGCGCCGCCCTGCCCGCCGCCGATGCATTCGGTGGCGATGCCGCGCTTGGTGCCGAGCCGCTTCATCGCATTGACGAGATGCAGCACGATGCGGTTGCCGCTGCAGCCGACGGGATGGCCGAGGCTGATCGCGCCGCCGTCGACATTGAGTTTGGCGTGGTCGATCGGTCCCGCGGCGCCCTCTAATCCCAAAATCTCGCGACAGAATTTGTCAT
The DNA here is from genome assembly GCA_963761895.1 of uncultured Alphaproteobacteria bacterium. GTDB lineage: Bacteria > Pseudomonadota > Alphaproteobacteria > Rhizobiales > Xanthobacteraceae > Bradyrhizobium. The sequence goes on along the minus strand of CAVXIL010000003.1, from coordinate 259,031 downwards.
CGTTCCATGCGGCGAGGCAGCCCAGCACCTGCGTCGCGAACGCTTCGTTCAACTCCCAGGTCTCAATATCGCCGAGCGACAATTTGTTGCGCTTCAAGAGCGCGGTCGCCGACAGCACGGGGCCGAGGCCCATGATAGACGGATCAAGCGCCGACCATTGGCTGTCAACGATCACGGCTTTAGGCTTCAGGCCGTGTTTGGCGACCGCGTCTTCGGAGGCGAGGATGGTCCACGACGCGCCGTCGGTGATCTGCGATGAGTTGCCGGCGGTGACCTGGCCCCAAGGCCGCTCGAACACCGGCTTGAGTTTCGAAAGCGTTTCCGGCGAGGAATCCGGCCGCACGCCATCATCGTGATCGTAGAATTTGCCGTCGCGCGCGAACGCGGTTTCGACTTCGCCCTTGAGAAAACCCTGGGCCTGCGCGTTGGCAAGCCGCTTGTGGCTTTCAGCGGCGTAGAAGTCCGACTGCGCGCGGGTGATGCCGAAGAGATGGCCGACCACTTCGGCGGTCTGTCCCATGTTGAGTTCGGTGATCGGGTCGGTCAGCCCGCGCTCCAGGCCGATGATCGGCTTGAAATAGGCCGGGCGCGCTTTGGCAATGGCAGCCAACTTGGCGAGGATTCCCTTGGCACCGGCCAACCCTGCGAACCAGCGCACGCCCTGCTGCGGCCACACCAAAGGCGCGTAGCTCAGGGCTTCCGAGCCGCCGGCCAGGATCAAATCCGAGACGCCCTCGCGGATATAGCGGTACCCGGTGTCGATCGACTGCATGCCGGAGCCGCAATTGATCTGCACCGTAAACGCCACCATGGCCTCGCCCATGCCGAGCCGAAGGGCTGCGACCCGGGCCGGATTCATCTCGTCGGCAATGACGTTGACGCAGCCGAGGATCACCTGATCGAAGGCTGATGGCGCGAATGGCTGGCGGGCCAGCAGCGGCCGGCCGCATTGCACGGCGAGATCGACCGGGGTGAACGGACCGGGTCCGCTGCGCGCTTTCAGGAACGGCGTGCGGCTGCCGTCGATAATATAGACCGGCCGCGCCATCAGCTCGCCGCCCGCTGCTCACCGAGCGCCTGGAAGAACTGATGCACGTCGGCGGGCTTCTTGTAGATCGGCGACAGCGCCTCCGGCGCGAAGTCGTCGACCTCGATTACTTTGGCGACCGCCTCCTGCGCCGCGGCAAGCTGTTCGCCCTCGGCCTGCGTGATGACGCCGTTCTTCACGGCTTGCTTCCAGTCGTGAAGGTGGGCGGCGCGCATCTTTTTGGCGATCTCCTCGGCGCCGGTGACCAGAAGGAACGCTTTCTCCAGCCGGGCCACGCCTCTGTCATCATCGACATGCGACAGGTCCGGCGTCAACCGATCCCGCGCCGCCGATGGCTCCAGCACGAGCTGCGCGCATTGATGGATGACCAGGTCCGAGGGACCGAGCACGCGCGCGCCAAACGGCTGGACCAGGAATTTCAGGACGACGGCGACAAACCGATTCGGCAAGTTCGCCAGGATTTCCGCGAAGCGGTTTTCGATGGTGCGGAAGCCGCTCGCCATGCACCATTCGAGCGCGACGAAATCGGCCTGCTGGCGGCCCTCGTCCTGCCAGCGTTTCAGCGCGGCCGAAAGCAGATACAGTTCCGACAGGATATCGCCGAACCGTGCCGACAGCATTTCCTTGCGCTTCAACGCGCCGCCCAGCGTCAGCAGCGCCATGTCGGCGCACAGCGCGAACGCCGACGAATAGCGCGACAGCTGGCGATAGAATCCGGTCGCGGCCCCGGCGTCCGGCGCCGGCGCGAACATCCCACCGCTCCAGCTTCGGCCCCAGGCCCGGAACATGGTGGCCACGCTGTGACCGATATGTTTCCAGAAAGTTCTGTCGAAGGCGTCGAGCCCCTTGGCTTGGTCTTCCTCGCCAAGCGCGTTCATCTCTTGCAGCAGATAAGGATGTGCGCGGATCGCGCCCTGCCCGAATACGATCAGGTTGCGGGTCAGGATATTGGCGCCCTCAACCGTGATGCCGACCGGCACCGAGCGATAAAGATTGCCCATGTAATTCTGCGGACCGTCGATCACGGCCTTGCCGCCATGGATGTCCATCGCATCGTCGATCGCGATCCGCATCCGCTCGGTGGCGTGCAGCTTCATGATGCCGGAGATCACGGCGGGATGGTGGCCCTGATTGAGCGCAGCACAGGTCAGCCGCCGCGCCGCGTCGAGCAGATAGGCGGTGCCGGCGATGCGGGCCAGCGGCTCCTCGATGCCCTCGAATTTCCCGATCGGCACGTTGAACTGCTCGCGGATCCGCGCATAGGCGCCGGTGGTGCGGGCGGCATAGGCCGCGCCCGCCGCTGACAATGACGGCAGCGAAATGCCGCGCCCGGCGGCCAGCGCCGTCATCAGCATTTTCCAGCCCTGTCCGAGACGCTCCTGCCCGCCGATGATGTAGTCCATCGGGATAAACACATCGCGGCCCCAGTTCGGGCCGTTCTGAAACACCTGCATCGACGGCAGGTGGCGATGGCCGATTTCGACGCCGGGCAGATGCGTCGGGATCAAGGCCACGGTGATGCCGAGTTCGTCCTTCGATCCGACCAGATGATCCGGGTCATAGGCCTTGAAGGCGAGGCCCAGCAGCGTCGCGACCGGGCCGAGCGTGATGTAACGCTTGTGCCAGTTGAGGCGCAGCCCCAGCACGTCGCGGCCCTCGAAACTACCCTTGCAGATGATGCCGCTGTCGATCATCGACGCGGCATCGGAGCCGGCTTCCGGGCTGGTCAATCCGAAGCAGGGAATCTCGCGTCCGTCGGCAAGCCGCGGCAGCCATTGCTGCTGCTGATCCCTGGTGCCGAAGCGCATCAAGAGTTCGCCGGGGCCGAGCGAGTTCGGCACCATCACGGTCACGGCGGCGGCCAGCGAGCGCGACGAAATCTTGCGCACCACTTCGGAATGTGCGTAGGGGGTAAAGCCGAGCCCGCCATACTCTTTCGGAATGATCATGCCGAAGAATTTTTCGCGCTTGATGAAGTCCCAGGCCTCGGGCGGCAGGTCGCGCCATTCCCAGTTGATCTTCCAGTCGTCGAGCATGGCGCAGAGCTCATCGACCGGACCGTTGAGGAACGCCTGCTCCTCCGCCGTCAGGGTCGCCGGCGCGTTGGCGAGCAGTTTCGACCAGTCGGGATTGCCGGTGAACAGATCGGCGTCCCACCAGACATCGCCGGCCTCCAGCGCCTCGCGCTCGGTGTCCGACATGGCCGGCAAGACGCCCCGCGCCCAGGCGAAGATCGGCTTGGTGATGATATCGCGGCGAAAGGACTGGGAGCTCATGGCGATGTCCTCGTGGTCGGGATGGCGGCGCGGCCGAGTCCCGCGCTCGCAGAATGGCGACTCAATTTAGCAGGAAAGCATGCGAATCACTTGTCACTTCGCGTTCAGGGTAAGGCGAAATTGATCCGGATGCTGGATGCCCGATAACGGCAAAGTGCAGCATCGGTTCCGAACAACCCGATTGCCGCACCGCAACTTACAGCAACATGGTCAATCCGGCCGCACCATCTCGAACATGGCCTCCGGCCGAATCTCGAAATAATCACCCTTGCGGCCGGCGCGCACGATGGGTCGCGCCAGCGCGGTCTGGTAGACGCCGTCCTTGATCATGGCCTTGTCGATGTGGACGGCGACGACCTCGCCGAGCGTGAGCCAGGCCTGCGCCTTTTTGCCGTCGGCACCCTGCAGCTGAATGATCTGGGACAGTTTGCATTCGAACGAGACCGGGCTTTCCGCGACCCGGGGCACGTTGACGAGCCTGCTGGGGGCCGCCGTCAACCCTGCGATCGCGAACTCGCTGACCTCGTGGGGGACATGCGCCGCGGTGGCGTTCATCTGCTTTGCCAGATCCATGGTGGCGAGATTCCAGACGAATTCGCCGGTCTCCTGGATATTGGCGACGCTGTCCTTCCAGGAAGTCGAGGAAAAGCCGATGATGGGAGGCGTATAACAAAACCCGTTGAAAAAGCTGTAGGGCGCGAGATTGACGTTGCCCCTGGCGTCGCGCGACGAGATCCAGCCGATCGGACGCGGCGCGACGATGGCGTTGAACGGATCGTGCCTGAGGCCGTGGCCGTTGACCGGCTCGTAATAGTGCAGATCTTTGTCGGTCACGGCATCTTCCTTATTAGAACTCTCAGCTTCTCAACGTTTCGCCGGCTTGCCGCGCGAGGCAAGGCCGGCCAGGACAAAATCGATCATGTGGTCGAGCGAGGGGCCCGGCTTGTTGGCGCATTGCGCGATCATCTGCGGATGGAAAAACCGCATCATCGCGGTGCAGGAACACATCGCCGCCAGCGGCACGTCGGGGGCTTCGAATTCGCCCGAGGCGACGCCCTCGGCGATGACAGCGCCGATGGTCTGGGTGATCCGCTCCATGTGGGCAACGCAGACTTCCCAGCTCTCCTCCATCGCGACTTCGACCATCTCGTGCAGCTTGGAATCGCCGATATAGCGTTCGCAGTTCATGCGGTGGATCGCGGTCATCAGCTCGCGCAGGCGTTGCGCCGCCGGTCCGCGCCCGGTCGCGATGGCCTCTGCCGCTTCCTCGACGCCGCCCATCAGGGTACGCGCGACGCCCTCGTGGATCGCCTTTTTCGAATCGAAAAAGCGGTAGACGTTCGCCGGGCTCATGCGCAGCACCTTGGCGATGTCGGCGACAGTGGTCTTTTGATAGCCGATTTCGCGAAACAAACGCTCCGCCACCACGAGAATCCGCTCGCGGGTATCGGGCTCGGTATGTTCGGAAATCAACGCCATGTCGGTACTCAATCTTCAATTATTCCGCGGCCGCGGCAAGCGGAAATGCGGGTTGGAGTTCGTCCTGATGCTGCGGCGCAAGACCAATCTGTTCGCTGCGGCTGCTTTCTTCAAGGCTGTTGCGGAACCAGAGGGCGTAGAGCCCCGGCAGGTACAGCAAGGTCAGGAAGGTTGCAACAAACAGGCCTCCCATGATGGTGATCGCCATCGGCCCCCAGAACGCCGAACGCGACAGCGGGATCATCGCCAGGATCGCGGCGAGCGCCGTCAGCACCACCGGGCGGGCGCGCCGGACGGTGGCCTCGACGATGGCCTCCTTGCGGGTCAGGCCGTGAGCCACGTCGGTCTCGATCTGGTCGACCAGGATCACCGCATTGCGCATGATCATGCCGGCCAACGCGATCAATCCGAGCAGCGCCACGAAGCCGAACGGCTGGTTGGCGAGGTTCAGTCCGAGCGATGCGCCGATGATCCCCAGCGGCGCCGTCAGGAACACCAGCAGCAGGCGCGAAAAACTCTGCAGCTGGATCATCAGCAAGGTCAGCATGACGATGACCATCAACGGAAACAGCACGAAGATCGAGGCGTTGCCCTTGGCGGATTCCTCGATCGCACCGCCCATCTCGATCCGGTAGGCCGGCTCGAGGCTGTCGCGGATCTCCTGCAATTTGGGCCAGACCTGATTCGTGACATCGGGCGCCTGCACGCCGTCGACGACGTCGCCGCGCACCGTGATCGCCATGTCGCGGTTGCGCCGCCACAGGATCGGCTCCTCGTGGGAATATTCGATTTTGGCGATCTGTGTTAGCGGCACCGCGACCCCGTTGCGCGAGGTAACGGTGAGATCGCCGACATGGCCGAGATCGAGCCGTTCTGACGGCACCGCGCGGGCGATCACGCCGACCTTCTCGACGCCATCGCGGATGGTCGTCACCGGCGCGCCCGAGATCAGCATGCTCAGCGCCTGCGAAACGTCCTGCGGGGTCAGGCCGAGCGCACGGGCGCGGTCCTGGTCGACCACCAGCTTCAGGTAGGGCGATTGCTCGTTCCAGTCGAGCTGGGGATCCTTGATCTTGTCGTTCTGCTTGACCACGTCGCGCACCCGGTAGGCGATGTCTCGTACCTTCTCGGGGTCGGGACCGATCACGCGGAATTGCACGGGAAAGCCGACCGGCGGGCCAAAATTAAAACGATCGACCCGCACCCGCGCTTCGGTCAGTGCCCCGTCGTCGACCGCCTTCTCCAGCCGCGCCTTGATCCGCTCGCGCGCCTCGACGTCCCGGGCGACGATGACGATCTCGGCAAAGGCTTCGTTCGGCAATTGCGGGTTGAGCCCGAGCCAGAACCGCGGCGAACCCTGGCCGACATAGGACGTATAGGTCGCGATGTCCTGGTCATCCTTCAACAGCGCTTCGGCCTTCTTCACGGACTGCTGGGTGACGCCGAAGGCGGTGCCTTCGGGCAGCCGCAGTTGCAGGAACAGCTCGGGCCGCTCGGACAGCGGGAAGAACTGCTGCTGCACGTGGCCGAAGCCAACGATCGCGAGCGCGAAGATACCGATGGTTGCCAGCACCACCTTGATGCGGTGCTCGACGCACCACTGGATCATGCCGCGGAGAATACGGTACACGCGCGTCTCATACACCGCGTGCGGATCGTGGTTGTGGCTGACCGTGATGTTCGGCAACAGCTTGACGCCGATATAGGGCGTGAAGATCACCGCGACGAACCAGGACGCCACCAGCGCGATCGCCACGATCCAGAAGATGCCGCCGGCATATTCGCCGACCGCGGAATTGGCAAAGCCGATCGGGAGGAAACCGGCCGCGGTGACCAACGTACCGGTCAGCATCGGAAACGCGGTGGATTCCCAGGCAAAGGACGCCGCGCGGACGCGGTCCCAGCCCTGCTCCATCTTCACCACCATCATCTCGACCGCGATGATGGCGTCGTCAACCAACAGGCCGAGCGCGATGATCAACGCGCCGAGCGTGATCCGGTGCAGGTCGAGCGACATCGCGTTCATGACGATAAACACTATCGCCAGCACCAGCGGCACCGACAGCGCCACCACGATGCCGGTGCGCCAGCCCAGCGCGACAAAGCTGACGAACAGCACGATCGCCAGCGCCTCGACGAACGAGTGCACGAATTCACTGACGGCGCGCTCGACCACCTTGGGCTGATCCGCGATCTGGTCGACATTGATGCCCTGCGGCACCGCCCTCATGAACTCGGCGGTGGCGTTGGCAACGTCCTTGCCGAGTTCGAGGATGTTGGCGCCCTTGGCGGTGACCACGCCGATGCCGAGCGCGGGCTTGCCTTGCTGGCGCACCATAAAGGTCGGCGGATCGACGAAGCCGTGGGTGACGGTGGCGATATCGCCGAGGCGAAACACCCGGCCGTTACTTTCGACCGGCGTCTCGGCGACCGCCTTGACGCCATCGAGCGCGCCGGTGACGCGCAGCGGCACGCGTTGCGAGGAGGTTTCCACCGTGCCGGCCGGCACCACATTGTTCTGCTTGGCGAGCGAGTCGAACAGAGCCTGCGGCGTGATTCCGAGCGTCGCCAGCTTGGCATGCGAGAATTCGACGAAGATCCGCTCGTCCTGGGTGCCGTAGAGATCGACTTTTGTCACTCCCGGTACCTTCAACAGCCGCTGCCGCATGCCTTCGGCGGCCTTTTTCAATTGCGCATAGTCGGCGCCATCGCCGGTCATCATGTAGAGGATGGAATCGACATCAGAGAATTCGTCGTTGACGACCGGGCCGAGCAGACCGGACGGCAGCTCGCCCTGCACGTCGGCGAGCTTCTTGCGCAGCAGGTAAAACAAATACGGCACCTCCTTGGGCGGCGTCGAATCCTTGAACGTGACCTGCATCGCCGTGAACGCCGGCTTCGAATAGGTCTGCACCTTTTCGAAATACGGCAGCTCCTGCAGCTTCTTCTCGATGGGATCGGCGATCTGGGTCTGCATCTCGGCCGCTGTTGCGCCCGGCCAGATCGCCGAGACGTTCACCACCTTGACGGTGAAGAAGGGGTCTTCGGCGCGGCCGAGTTTTTCATAGGAGAAGAAGCCGGCGGCGCCGAGCGCAACGATCAGGAACAGAATAAGCGCGGGATGGCTGACCGCCCAGGCTGAAAGATTGAAATGTTTCATCGGAACTCTCCGAATTCCAGAGCCGTGTGAATATAAATTGTGGCCGTCATTGCGAGCGAAGCGAAGCAATCCATTGGAAGCAATCCATCGTGGCGGCAAAGAAAGTGTGGATTGCTTCGTCGCTGCGCTTCTCGCAATGACGGGGCTAAAACGACAATGACGAGACGACCCTGACCTTCTGGGCCGGATCGAGTTTTTGCACACCGAGCGTGACCACTTTCGCGCCCTCATCGACGCCACCCGATATGACGACGCAGTTGCTCTCGTAGGACTTCACGGTGACCGGTTTCAGCGCCACATCGCCCGTGTCATCGACGATATAGAGCGAGGGATCGCCGCCCTCGGAAAACAGCGCCGACAATGGCAGCCGGGCCACCCGCGTCGTGGCGGGGTCGGCCAGCGTCAGCGTCGCGGTCATGCCGAGCGAGACGCTTTCGCCGGCGTCGGGCAGTGAAAATTTTGCCAGATAGGTGCGGGTCGCCGGATCGGCCGACGGCGCGACCTCGCGCAGTTTTGCGGCATATTTCCGGTTCGGCTCGGACCACAGGCTCACGGTGGCAACGCCGTCCTTGGCGCGTCCCAGCAAGGTTTCGGGGATGGCGACCACGGCTTCCTTTTCCGCAAAGCGCGCGACGCGGATCGCGGTCTGACCGGACGCCACCACCTGCCCGGCATCGATCAGGGTCGCGGTGACGACGCCGCGGGTATCGGCGGCCAAGGTCGCGTAAGACAGCGAGTTGTTGGTGAGTTCGACCGAGCGCTGGGCGCGATTGAGCCGTGCACGCGCCTCGTCGCCGGCAGCCTTGGCCTGATCGAGCTGTGCATCGGTGGCCCAGCCCTTGGCACGCAGATCCCTGGCGCGCTGCTCGGCGGCGGCGGCCTGCGCCAGCACACCGGTGGCGGCGCGCAATTCGGCCTCGGCCTGCTCGGCCTGCAGTTTCAGATCGACTTCGTCGAGGGTGGCGAGCGGCTGGCCGACGTCGACGGTCTGGCCGACTTCGACAAGCCGCTTTGCAACCTTGCCGGGGACGCGGAAGCCCATGTCGGTTTCGATCCGGGGGCGAATGGTGCCGACAAAACTGCGCTCCGGCGATTCCGGCTCGTAATGCACCGTTGCCACCAGCACCGGGCGCGACGGGATGGCTTTCTCGGCGACCGTATCGTTGCAACCGGCCAACGCGATCACCAGAAACGCCAGCAATGCACCGACTAAGAGCCTGGAATAGCTCGACAAAATTGATTTATCCCACATGACAGCTGCCCTCGGTTAAACCTAGGAAACTGTTGATTATTCAATGACGATTGTCAACATTCGTCAGCAATCATGATTTCGTGAGCAGGATGCCTGCGGGTGTCCAGCGGATGGACACTGGACAGTCCAACAATAACTGAGAAAGTGTCGCCAAATGCTGCGATAATTTCCAGGGCGGGGACCCGTTACCGAAGCGTTCGGCCCAGGGTGTCGTTCAATGGTTAGAGCCCGCCGCTCATAATGGTCTGGTTGCAGGTTTCGAGTTCCTGCGGGACCGCGCCAGGGCGCTCCCTTGTGCGGACTACGGAAGAACGACTCGATCACCGTTTAAGAACGACTCGATCCGCACCTTTAAGAATGACTCGATTTTGTTATCCATCTGATATCACGGGATAATTCCGTGCCGTTCCGGTTCTTATGAGCGTCGCGGTTTGAAAAATTCGAGCCGGTTTTTTTGCCGCGGTTAGGTGGAAATGGTGACAAGCAACCCTGCGAAACCGGTGATCGAAAGTACAGTTGCTCGACATGGCTTGTTCGACTTAAGTCATCTCAACCAAACGTCGCGCCGCGCCCTGATACTCGTTCAACGCGGCAAACCCCGGAGAAATGGATGACTAGCCTCGCGGTGCGCCTACGGGAGTTGGATGACGACCAACTCGAGGAGTTTGTTGACCTCTGGGCCACTCAGAAATCATCACAGTACCTCAGCGTTGAACGTGTCGGCGGAGCCAACGATAAGGGACGGGATGTCATCGGTTTTCTCACGGCCTTGAAACATGAGGGTCCATGGCATCTCTATCAATGCAAACGAAAGACGAGGGGTGTCAAACTAGGGCTCCCCGAGGCGCTTCTCGAACTGGGCAAGGTCTTCTATCACCACTCGGAGGGTGCCTACAGGACGCTGCCCATGAAGATCGTCTTTGTTTCACCTAGGGGCCTTGTCGGGCCCCTCCTCACGCTGATCCATAACCCGTCGACCCTCCGATCAGCCCTCATCGATACTTGGGACAAATACTGTGCGGACGGCATCACCAGATTGGCAAAGGTGCCACTCAGTGCTGAACTGAAGGCTCTTATCGAAGACTACGATTTCTCCCATGTGGACCACCTCTCGACCACTCAGATCGTCAAAGACCCGGCCGCCCGGCCGGCCTTGGTCAAAGTCCTCGGGTTGGTTCCTGATGAGGCCCCGCGGGGAGTGGCTCCAGACGCCATCCAAGCCGAGGAGCTTGAATATGTGGACCAGTTAAGGCGCGTCTATGGCGAAGCTTCCGGGGTCGACTTCCAGACCGCAGATGAAATCCTGTCCGATGCTCATCATGGCGAGCACTTTAGGGATCAGCGCACCAGATTTTTCGACGCCCAGTTCTTCCAGCGCTTCCATCGGGACAGCACGCCAAAGGAAGCGTTAGCTGCTTTCAGGGAGGACGTTTATCATGGCGTGATCGACTTGCATCGGCAGACTCACACCAATCGACTTGAGCGCGTGGACGCCGTCATGCGTCATGCCTCGACGCTTCCAGCGGGTTTGATCGGACGTGTCGTCCGTGTCCCGGTCAAACAGGGAATGTGTCACGACTTGGCCAACGAAGGGCGAATGAAATGGATTCCGTAGGGGAGAATTTCGGCGAACTGTTCAATTCCCCCCTCGAAGCGGGAATAAGGGCCGTTGTCGTGTTGGAAAAACTGCGTCCGGTGTCCGTCGACCTGGCCGAAATGGTCCTCTTCGATCACGTCGTAGTCCATACGGCAGACCTTGGAGGTCCGCCGAGTTCTGCATCCGGCGCTGCCCCATCGGAAGGGCGAGCTCCAGGTGAGACGCCGCCTGATCGAAAGAAGCCTCGAGATGATGCGCCGCTGTCATCTTGTCGACCAAGAGATAACGGACGAGGGCGTGTTGTACAGGGCATCCGACGAAGCGGCCGGCTACATCGAGCTTCTGGAAACCCGCTATTCCGAAAGGCTGAAGGAGTGCGCCGATTGGGTCGCCGCTCAGGTCAGGGTGAATAGCAAGGTCGCTTTCAAGGGTTTTGTTCGCGATCGCATTGGAGATTGGACCGACGCGTTCAGCCCGGTCGGCGGCAATTCGCTTCAGGGATGATCATGTCGGAAGCGGCCCGCTTTATCGTACGGCGCCTGGCATTCACGGGCCCAAAGGTCCCGGTTGCCGAGCTTTTGTTCGTCGACGGGGTGAACGTAATCTGGGGCGCATCAAACACCGGGAAATCCTTCACGGTAAAGGCGCTCGATTTCATGACCGGAGCGGGGGCAAAAAAGCTTCCCGACATCAAGGAGCGTCAGGGCTACGACAAGGCGTGGCTCCATCTGACTCTTCCGACCAGCGGCCAAAGCACCCTAACGCGCGCGGTTATGGGCGGCAGCTTCGGCGTCTATGACCGGTGGGTCGAGCCCGGAACGATCGAGGAGCCTGCCCGAGCGCTCTCGCCCGAACACAAGGCCAAGGAAAACCTTTCAGCTTTTTTGCTGTCGGAGCTCGGAATTGCAGGCAAAAAAATTGCCCGGACGCTGAACGGCGACAAAGCGGCCTTCTCGTTCAGGCTTTTTGCGCCCTACCTCTTCACCGAAGAGACCGACATGATGGCCGAGTGGAGTCCCATTCGGATCTCCGACTACAACAGCGAAACGTTGGACAAGAATGTTCTCAAATTTATCACCACCGGCATCGATGATTCCGCGGTCATTTCGACACCAAACTCAAAAGCTCAAAAGTCAGTCAACACCGGCAAAATCGAGATGGTCGATGAAATGCTCACGGCTGCGGAGCAGGAGTTGCAGCGTGACTATCCGAACGCCACGGACCTTGAAGACCAGCTTTCGAACGTAGAGGCCTCAATAGGCGAACTCCAGGCAACGCTCAGTCAGCGTCAGGACAGTCTCGACCGCCTTCGTCTTGACCGTCGATCCTTGGTGGACGCAATTTCAGGCGCACAAGAGCGGCAGACTGAAATCGCGATATCGCTGGAGCGTTTCGAAGTGTTGCGCGGCATATATGACAGCGACGTTGAGCGCCTTTCCTCGTTGGAGGAAGGCGGGGCCGCCCTTATGGCTGGTTCTCAGCGTCCTTGTCCCCTTTGTGGAGCGGCACCTGACCACCAACGTCGTACGCATGGCCTGGACGAAGTACAGACGGCGCAAAGAGCAGTCCGCGCTGAAATAGCTAAGATTGTTTTGGAACGTTCTGATCTTTTGAAGGCAACCGCCTCACTGAGAGCCGAACAGGAAGGATTGGCTCGCCGAGCTGAGCGTATGGCGGGGGACCTACAATCCAAAGAAGGAGAGATCGCGACAGCCCGTCCGCTCGAAGTGACCAGCCGATCTGCTTATGAAGAGTTTGCTCGCGCGCGAGATCGTGTTCGGGTCGGCATCGCGCTGTCGAAGCGCGTCGACGATTTCAAGAAGCGAAAACTAGATCTCGGCGCATTCAAGCCGATTTCCAGTCCGAAAACGTCGATTAGCGTTGGTGTCGGTGGTGTAATAGGGCATGAACTTGCGACGGCCGTCCAATCGGTGCTGCACGCTTGGCAATTTCCCGGGAACCCAACCGTGGCTTTCGACGACGCTACTCACGACATTCTAATTAACGGCAAGAGTTGGCGGTCAAATGGCAAGGGCGTTCGCGCCCTGATGAACGCTGCGTTCAAGATCGGCTTGCTGATTTATTGTCGACAGAAACAACTGCCGCATCCCGGGCTTCTGGTGTTGGACAGTCCTTTGCTGAGCTATCGAGAGCCACTAAAATCTCGACATGGCGCGCTTTCCGAGGACGAGAAGACGATAAAGGCAAGTGGCGTGAAAGAACATTTCTTCGCTTACCTGAAGGAGAAGACGGACGTGGCGCAGTTTATTGTTATCGAGAACGATCCGCCTCCCTCGGACGTCGAATCATACGCGAAAGTCTACGCGTTCGTGGGAGATGAAGGGGACGACGGCAGGAAAGGCTTCTTTTAGGGCGCGGAATATCAACAGGTCTCTTGCTGCTACTAAGGACGCCTCCCCGAGAAATATGTCAGTGATGAAAAATCGGCTTTGGCGGCTGATGTTTCAGCATTTCCAGGACACGCGAATTGTTGCTGAGAGCCTGGTAACAACCGTCCGCCATCCCAAGAAGCGTTTGCCGCCGATTTTTGGTCGCAAGATCCAGGCCGAGATCAGAAATCTGTTCGGGCGAAGGTTGCTTGTCAAATCTGACGTAGCGATCGCCTAACTGATGCGTCAGCATGAAATCGACGAGTTGTTGCTGCGAAGACATTACGGTGGAGGCAAGTCTGCCGTTCTCCAGCCAATGCTTCCGTCCCAAATTTCGGCCGAGTGAGCTCGGCAACGAGAACTGGCTGGTCGTGGTGCCGATGCTGAGAACGTTGATGTCTTTGATGTCCTGATCCAGAAACTTGACTGCTTCGTGCACGGCGCACATGTCAGGTGCATTGGCGACAATGCCGCCGTCAACAAAGTCGCTGTTTCCGATCTTGGCCATGGGAAAATAAAGCGGAGCCGCCGACGTAGCCATCGCGATATCCACCGCTGAAAGCTTGTAGTCGTTCAAAAAACCTGGGTGATGGGCGGTCTTGAACATTTGAACGCTGCCCTTCGTCATGTTGACCGAAGGAATCAATAACCGCGTGCGCGCATCACCGAGTTGGGTGTCTTTGCCAAGGATGCCCTCAAATGTGTCCCGAAGTACGGTGCCATCGTACTTGGGGTGCCACCATTGGTGCCAGAAAGCATTCCATTTGGCCAAGCGGCCGCGTGGTGGCTCCCCTCGAGTGAAAATATCCTCGCCGTGATCGAGGAACATTTTCTTGATCGATTCCGGGCTTTTGCCAAGGGCGAGTCCGATGGCGATTACGCCCCCGATAGACGTTCCGGTAATGAGGTCAAAACAGTCAGCGATGGGGCGCTGCGCCTGTTGCTCCAGCCGGACCAAGACTTCGATCGTAAACAAGCCTCGATAGCCGCCTCCGCTCAACGCAAGTATCTGAAAAGACATAATAAATCTCCCACCCCACAGCCCCATAACGCTCGCTGGTTGCGAAGCTGGAACTTGCTCCCCATATTGGCGTTCAGTTTATGTTCTGCAATCTTTTAACGACTCAGGGTAGAATACGTTAACCGCGTGGTTGTGCGACTTGGGCAATCCCCAAGATCAAATCCTCCTCGCTTCAAGAGGAGATGATTTAATGGCCAACGTCGCGAAGCTGCTCCATTCCTCGGGCGATACGCCTTCGTTCCTGAAGAACCTTCAACTGACTGATGGCGGCCGCTCGGAATTGAGGCTCGCGCGGGACAAGGTTCGTCAGTGCCTCAGGACCGAGTTTGCGAAGACAAGCAGAGCCGAGCTCGGTGTCGTGGTGCAGCCGCGGTTTTTCACTCAAGGAAGTTACGCGTACAGAACCCTTAACGAGCCTGCTTGGACGCCGCCCCAGCAGAAGGATCTCGATTACGGCGCCTACCTTCCGATGACATTTGTTCAGGGTGTAAAGCCATCTCTTGCCGCAGCAGCGTTCTTTACGGTCGTTGACCGCGCCTTGCAGGAGCTGGCAAGGACCGAGAAATGGAAATTCGCCAGGAAGCCGACCTGCGCACGTCTTATCATTTCGAACGACGCTCACATTGACGTGCCATTGTACGCTATTCCCGACGCAGAATTCTTGCTGCTGAAAGAGGCTCGATCTCGAACCTTCGACGGTGCTTTCGACTCTGCGCGCAGATTTAATCGATCGCTGGGAGGCGTTGCCGTCGGGCTGTGTTCTGCTGGCTCATCGTGAGGAAGGTTGGAAGGTATCGGATCCCCGGAAGATTTACGACTGGTTCGTTGGCGCGGTGGAGTTGCATGGCGAAGGGCTGCGCCGGGTTTGCCGTTACCTGAAGGCATGGCGAGACCACCATCAACCCGACCTGGATGGCGTCTCGTCGATTCTGCTGATGGTTTGTGCGTGGGAGGCTTTCGAGGATTTGGGGCGTCCGAACGTCCCCGCCCGCGATGACTTGGCGTTGTTGCGGGTCGCCGAGAGGCTTCCCCGATTGCTGGCCGGCCCGGTCTGCAATCCCACCGACCCGGACGAAAAGATTTGCAGTCGGCTGAGCGACAGCGATCGATGCGTCGCTGTTGCAAAGGCATATGAGCTCGATGCGGTACTGACCGAGATCACCGACAAATGCTTCGACCCGAAAGAGGCCATCAGGCAGCTCGTTGGCCTTTTTGGAGACAGAATCCCCGATCTCACCAATTTGGTCGATGTGACCAAGGCAGCTCACGCCGAGGTGCGATCTCACCCCGCACGAATTGCGGCTGCTCCTGTTGTCGGCAAATCCACCAGTGGCTGATAGGCGCGCCAACTTTATTCGGGGCATTCACGATGCCTTCCGACAGCGCCGCTTCGCACAAGACCACACGCGGTCTGGGTATCACTACAAAGGCTTGCTGGACGAAACGGGACTGAAAATTCCCGTTGTTGTTTCGGTGTATGATCTTGATTTCGTTTCGCCCCCGGTGATCAAGCTCCTTGATCCGGAAGCAGGATCGCGGGGCCAGATACCGCATATCCTGCGGTCAGACGGCACGTTTTGCTATCTGGACGGAAAAGGAATTGTCCTTGATCGCTACAAGCCCTCCCAGACCATCATTCAGTGCCTGGAACAGGCCGATAAAGTCTTGAGGGACGCCATACGCGGCCGGCTTGATGAAGATCTCGTTGGAGAGTTTGGAGCATACTGGGCGGATGGTAGCGTCCTGATAGATCTGCCGCCGGATTTTGAGGGCGACGCGAACATTCAGCTTCTTAAGTTTGACAAGAGTTCCGACGGCGAAAAAGTCTTGGTGTCGAACGGTAACTCCAGCTTCCTGTCTCTTCACAGACGGAATGACGCCCGGGACCCCGATCCTGAGGGAGCATCATGTCTGGTGACCCGCGTGCCGGCGCTTTCCTTCGATCCAAAGCAACCTTGGCCGCCCAAGAACCTGGCTGAGCTGAACGCGTGGCTCAAGAAAGCTGCTCCTGACGCGGTTGGAAAACTTGAAGAGACGTTCGCTCGATCCAAAGGACATGCGCAATGGATATGCCTTTCGGCGCCGAATGGGCGTTTCTTCGTGTCAGCGGAAATTGGAAAGCCGTACCGGACGCCCGAACTGTTAAAGAACCGGCGGGCTAATCTGGCTAAGACCCTGCAACACATACAGGGCGCCGTGAAAATCTCTGGTCACGTCGGAGTGCCAGTCGACGAGGGCTACGTCTTTTCGAGGAATTTAGGCTCCATGAATAGCTTGGCTGGGAAAAAGGTCTTGCTTATTGGCTGCGGGACCATCGGCGGCTTTCTCGCGCAACATCTTGCCCAAAGCGGTGCCGGCGCTGCCGGGGGTCGACTGACCCTGGCTGATAACGACACTTTAAAAGGAGCCAACCTCGGTCGACATTTGCTCGGAGCTCCCTATCTGGACCGCAACAAGGCCGAAGCATGCGCCGATTTTCTGAAACAGCAGCTTCCCCACCTGGTTATAACGAGCATTTCCAGATCGATTCTCGACGAAATGGGATCTTTGGCGAGATACGACTTGGTCATCGATGCCACCGGAGAAGAGTTGTTGTCGATTGCGATAAACGAATTTGCTGTCAACAAACGGCCAGACTTTCCTCCGATGCTGTTTGCCTGGCTTGAAGGAAATGGCGCCGCCGCAGTCGCCTTCATGTCAGGGGATGCAGAGCTTGCCTGCTTCAAGTGTTTGAAATCTGATCTGGCGGGCACGCCGCGCTTCCGCCTGCTGAGAGGCGAGACCGCGCTTCAGACCGGTCGCAATCTCGCGTGCGGCGACGCTCACTTCATTCCGTTTCCGGTCTCGCGTGCGGCGGCGGCGGCAAGTCTTGCCTGCGACGTGGCTCTGGATTGGGTCAACGGAAGTAAGGATCATAAGTGGCGGTCAATGACGCTTGACCACCATCGCGCGGTCCAACTTAAAGACAGCAATCCGAAACGCGTGGCCAATTGCCCGGCATGCGGCGATTCCGCCCAATGATCTTCCTTACCGGCGCCCGCCTTGTGACGCTGCCGGATGTAGTCACGCAGCGGATACTGCAGTTTACCGAACCTCCTGAAGCCGATCGGGAGGCAGGCGGCATATTGCTGGGGTCGTATCGCGGCCCTCATATTGAGGTACTTCAGTGCACGACACCGATGCGCAAGGATTTCCGCACCAGGTTTGGTTTCGTGCGTCGGGATCCGGGGCATCACCGTGCTGCGGACGCAGCGTGGCGGTCAAGTGCCGGAACAATCAACTTTGTGGGCGAATGGCACACACATCCTGAAGATCATCCTAGGCCGTCGATTATTGACCGAAACACGTGGGCGGGAACTCATGCGTAAACGCCAACACGATGCTCTGATTTTCCTGATTGCTGGTCGCGCCTCGTTCTATTGCGACCTTGGTCACGATGCCAGGTTAATGAACATGACGCCAATTGCTTAAGAGCGACGGTTGCGTCTCCGCCTCTCCCACTCGCCCCCACCCACTCGGACGCTTCCACAGGCATAATCACACGCATGTTGGCAGGATCTCAACGGCGTTTGATGCACGGACAGGTCAGGCCGGTCTCGCGGATTATCCCAGCCAACGCAGCATGACTAATTCCGCTGGACGACCCACCAGAACGTAGACGATAGCATTTTGACGGAAACGCCGACCGATTGAGGCGGCCTGCGTGCGCGACATCCCGAACGCAAAAATACTAAACTCGGGCGCCCAGTCTCCACTTTCCCCGCGACCTTCTCCCCCGACAAACGTGAAACCGCGGGTTTTAATGTAGTTCGTCAGTTCGCGATTCCGACAAGCGTTGATACCGGCACTCTGATTCCTACTGAATGGATTCCATGCCGTAATGAAGCTACCGCTCTCTGCTTTCTTGCTGGCCAATAGTTGGTCAACGAACAACGAATGGCATCCTACTCGAACTGGTACAGTTCGTTTTCCGCCAAATACCACGTACCGCGTTGCCCGATACGCTGAGACGAGGTCTGACGGCAATTTATCCGCTTCCATTCTAATTCGGACCGGCAATGCGAAACACGTATGCCATCAATCTTTTCACCAGCCGTGGCGCATATGGGCCTCGATATCGTGTGACGAGAGGACTTTTTCGGTAAATTCCCAGTCCAACCCGGTGTCGTCGGCAACATCATTCCAGTAGCGCTTTTCCATGGGAGAGCTGATCATTTCAACCCGCTGCGGGAAATAGCGGACGGACTCCCGGTCCTTGAGCACGGCGTCGACCCAAGCGTCCTCAAACGAATCCGGCAATTGTCCCAGCACAGCGAAGATATCGCTGAACCGCTCGGACAGGACCGTATAGACGTCATCCTCCACCGTTCCGGCATAGCGCATATTAACAACGTGGATTGTATCGCGTAGTTGTCCAATACGCTGAATGCGACCCTTTCGTTGCTCGAGCCTAGATGGATTCCATGGCATATCGACATTCATCTGGCTGCCAAGTCGCTGCAGGTTCAGACCCTCGCATGCGGCGTCGGTAGCGACAAGCAATCGTATTTCCTCGTCCTTGACTTTTTGCTTCAGCAGTTCGCGTTCGGCAAACACCCGCTCGCCTCCTTTGTAGACGAACGAATTTCCATGGCCGGCGTATAGCCCGATCGGTTCCTTTGGAAACGCGGCTGTCAACGCGAGCGCAACCCATTCCGCAGTGTCGAAATATTGGCTAAATATTATGGACCCATGACTTTCCAGCCATCCCAAATTCTTCAGGTAGTGCAGGATAACCAAGATCTTTGGGTCCGATCCTTCACCTTGCTTGACTGCTTCAAGGTTTCTTCGGACGTCCTCCAGAAGGGACCTCTCCAACGGCGTTAATGGAATTTTCGCACGATCTTCCCGGAACAGGTCGTCGTTGGTATCGGCGTCAAGAACGGCTGGCTCGCTCGATTTCAAAAGGGCGGCCGCCGTATTCAATCCTGCCTGAACTGATGATCCTATGCGCCTGAGCAAGATGGTCTTCATGAAGCCCGCCTTCGGCCTGGCCGCAGCGTACACCTCGCAAAATTCCAGAGCCTTCGCGTAGGCCTGTTCGAACGCGAACCCCATCGAAAGTCCCTGCCCCGCGAAAAGATCCGGAGGCAGTTCGTCCGCTTGTGACGGATGAATCGCGACGACAATGCGCTTGAGAAGACCACTATCCTCAAGCATCCTGCGTGAGCGCCTGACGACACGTCGAAAGATAGGATTTGACCGTTCGACGAGGTCCCGGAAATTTCGGGTGATGGTGCTACGAAGACTGGCTGGCAGGCTTTCGAAGCGAGGACCCCTTATCTCTGCCGGTGCAATGCGCCGCGCGCTCCGTAACTCGCGGAAAACCCCGTGCTCAGCCGGCAGGGGCAACGGGTTCTTGAGGAGCTCCCACTGTGCATCGGGTTCGGTCGGCCATGAACGCCGGCCCGTGAGGTATTCGATCGAATCCGGTTGCGCCCAGGGAGATGGACTTAGCCCCAGCACATGCCCTGCTCCCTGGGCAATCATACTGACCAGGTCCCAAAGTTCGACAGCCCGAAGCTGGATTGGAGTAGCGGTGCCAACGATGACGCTGTCAGAAGCGGCCGCGACCTTCCGCATGAACTTCATTAGCTCGTTGTAGGCTTCCGGTTCCAGGCTTTCACCGCGGCGGGTAGCCCGTGCCTTGTGGCCTTCGTCGAGGATCAGCACACCGAACGACTTGCGTGCCAGCATTCCGCGCTCGCCCTCGTCGTCGCCATTGGTGATCAAGCCCGTCGATACGATGCCAATCCGCATCGGACAACGCGCCACCTGGTCCCGATCTCCCTTCTGGGTCAGCGGGAAGCCCTTGTGGTCGATCCACTGCTTGTCGGTCGACGACCAAACGGCAGATGGCACGCCCAACATATCCCAAATTTCGTCCTGCCATTGCCAGGTCAAGGTCGCCGGCGCGAGTATCAAAACCGGCCTGTCTGACAGTATAGACAGCACCACTGCCGCGGCGGCCATCGACAGCGTCTTACCCAGGCCCACATCGTCGGCGATGATGAAGCGGGCCTTGTGATAAATTTTCCAATCGTCCACGCAGGTCTGTACAAACCGCTTCTGCCAGGCGCGAAGAATCTGTCCACCCTTGTAGACCGGTCGATCGGCCAAAACGGCGGCTGGCGCTACCGCGCCGGACTCGGCTTCTCTTGCCTCTTCAATGGACCGGTATTCGGTTCGCTTTGCTATTGCACCAACGTGCTTGACGACGGCTTCCGGCAGGTCAATGGCGTTAGGATGGTTCCAGAAATACTCGAATTCCTCCTTCACCCATTCGGTCGCCGTAGGATCCTCATCTTCCCATAGGATTTCATATGAATCCCTCAGCCCAGCCACGCTGTCGTTCATGCTTCCGACGAACGCGGTGGTCCCGCCTTCTCGAAATTCGATAACGCCGGCCTTTCCGTGGACGAATACGGCTCCTCCGCGGGGCAGGATTCTTACCCTCATCCTTCCGGACATCAGTAGGTCATAAAGCCGGCTATACCGCTCACGCTTCAGCAGGACGTCTATCGAATCTTCTGTGCCTTGCCAGAGGGACACCAGGGTCTTGGCGACGGCGTCGTTGCCCTCTTTCGCAGCCTTCGCGACTTTCGCTGTTGCAATGTCGGCAGGGTCCAACTCCCCATTACAGACAACGCGAATCCCGTCGACGCCGGAGAGTTCTTCTCCTACGACATCGAGAAGCGAAGACCTGAAATACCCGGCGATACGATCGTACTTCTTTGCCCGCTTGAGACGCTCAGAAAGCATTTCATGCAACGGCGCTCGACGAGAGGAGAAGCGCTGCACAGTCATGAACTACAGCCTGTCCACGCGAAGGGTCTCTGCTACAAGATGGGCGGCGGCGCTTTCGTCCGGACGAGTCCGCTTGGTTTTACCCGAGAGATATTCGGCTATATCCGCGAGCGTTAGCCGCAGCGCCCAATAATCCTGCCCGAACTCGGTCTTAAGGAACGCGAGCCCGAGCTTGGGGTCGTCATTCTGCATCGTCTTGAACACAGCGAAAAGAACACGGCGCAGCGGCGTACCACCGAAACCGCCGCTGTCCAGCATCGTCCCCTTAAGACGTGCAGCGCCAGCCAAAGAAGCCTTGTTCGCCTGGGTGGCGCCCATCAGGTCTTGGTAAGAAGAAAGGGCGAACGTCTTCGCGAAATTCTCGAAGTCGGCAAACTTCGTGGCGCCCTTGTGCTCCATGTCGAGCATCCTGACGTAGAAACGCGAGGACGGATCAAGATCTCGCCAAAGCGAGGTGGGGAATCCTTCGGGTACCAGCATATTGTTCGCTACTGAAGCGGCGTATTCGATCAGATCCTTGATAACCGTCTTTTCGCCTTTGGCCAGTTTGCGGAACACATCCGCCCCCACGTCCTGCCGATCAATTGTTTCATACGAAGTGATGACACGGAGCGCAGCAGCGTAGGCCGCCAATTGCAGGTCGCCATCTGTGTAGAGGCGCTCGGCGCGCCACTCGTCATCAATGGCGTTGAGCGAACGGAGCTGAGCCTTTACCTCTTCCTCGATTTCGCCCTCAATATCCATCCGCCGACCGTTGTGTTTTTCCAGGCGTTTCCTAACCACCAGCAGGATCGTGCCTTGAACGTAATTGCCTTTCTTCGTGGAGCTTTCGGTTTCGGTGATCACGTTCCACGCCGCAGTGACGCGAAGCCCGGCTGCCCACATGATCGCTGCAAGATCAGCCCAGACGCCGGCATCTTGGTGGGTGAACATGACCACCTGGATCCCGTTGTCAGGCATGTGATCTGACATTGCCTTGTAGGCGGCGACCATTTCCGATCGGAACTTTTCATCCATTCCCTTGATCGCAATACTGCGGCGCGAATCCCAAATAAAATCGGGGAACACCTGCCTACCAAGCGACCGTGCCCATGCGATAAAATATTCGGTGATCTCATGATAATTGACCGCATCAGCATACGGCGGATCCGTGACATAGATGTCATTGCTACCATCGATCGCGTTCGCTTCTCGCGTAGCAACACTGCCGTGACCGGCTAGTTCAATCTGCGGAAAGACCTTTTTTAATGACGGAAACAGGCCACCCGAAGCTCGGCATCCGAAATTGTAAAATGTGTTGAGCGCCTGATTGTAGAACACATGGTTCACGACGTCCGCCGGCTTCTTCGGCGTCGGAGTTCGAACCATCCACTGCGTCAGACGCGACATGTAGTTCAGCGAACGACAAAAGCCTACCAGCAACGACCCCTTCACCAGCGGGTCGTTTTCGGAATTGATTTGCTTCAATGCTAGCGCGCCGAACAGGAGATGCCGGGGAACGAAAAGGTGGTGCCAATACGTCCAGCCACGCTCCCAGATAGGCTGCGACGTATTCGCTCCCGGCGAGATGAGCATGTCCGGAACAAATCCTTGTGCCTGCCATTCCGACAGTCGTTTCCGCACCAACGCCGTCACCTTGGATTCTGCCGCGAGATCGCGAGGCGTAGGGGCCGCGAAAAACGATGAAGCGCCGTCCTCGGCGTCATCTTCCAAATCTTCGTCGGCGACCTCGTTCTCGCTAGTGGGCTTCTCACTGAGCCATTGGATACAATATAGGCGCTCACCGAAAATATCCGTATCGCGAGGCGTGATATCTGCCTTATCCCACTTCCGCAGAAGGTTGACACTCTCGCCATCAACGCCTTTGCGGTCACCTCGAATGACGCTGAGCGCTATCCCCTCTCGATCGGGATTTTGGGGATGTACAACACGGTCATTGACCAGCGTGCCGGCCTTCTCTGCCGCCTCAAGCTCCTCGTCCGAGACGTCAGCTACGATCTCAATGTCATAACGCTTTTCCTTAAGGCGCGGTATAAGCTTCGCCACCGTGCGCAGGTTCTTCGATATGATCCACGACGGTGCGAGAGGCACCCTGAAACCCGTTTTTGGGCAAGTTACTTCGATGCAATAAAGATAGGCTTTCGCGTTTCGTCCTTCGGCGTCACGCTCGACTCCAAGCTCGTCGATTTCCGCTTTAACGGCCTCAACTAGCCGCTGTTGGGCAGCAATCAGCGTCGCTCGAGCACTCTCGTCGGCGCCCACCATGTTGAATGCGCCCCACGTCAACATGCAAGCAATGGGATTGAGGTCCGTTGCGACAGCATCGCATCCGATGCGCGCCGCCTCGAACGGAATAGATCCGCCACCAGCAAACACGTCGGCGACGCGCGGCGTATGGCCAAAACGCATAATTCCAAGCTGCTGGACCAAACTAGAAAGCGAATTCGCAGATGTCCCGAGATGAGCGTTCACCTCCGCCCAAATGCCGTCATACAGATCTTCTTTGCATTCATCTGGACGGAGGCTGAATGAAAGCCGCTTGCCGAACGGTAGTGCTGCAAACCATTCGCGGATGAGTGCCTGGCGGTCTTCTTTGGAGACGTCTTCACGCCACGCAGGCTTCGGCCCTTCTGCGATCAACTCCGCGTATCGGGGCCAGGTTGGATCGATGTTTGCCGGCTTGATCGCCTTCATGCGTTTCGCGATGCTGCGATCATCCATGCCCATCAACAGCAGGAAGATTCGAAGGTCCTGGACGGGTGCCTTGGTTGCTGGAAGCAAGCAGCCGAGTATCGCCGCGCGTGCCAGGAGAAGCGGCTTCCGTCCTTTCCAATAGGAGCCCAGCGACGTCAGAATCTGACCGTGAATCGCCTTCCGTTCCTTATGCACCTCGATCGATACACGGTTCACCGGAAACTGATGTTCGATAAACGCCGGAGCGTCCTTCAGGGACAGCGCCCCGATGTCGTCGGGCTTGGCGTGCTGGTTCATGGATATTCCCTCACGCGAACGCTTCGCGATCTTTCAGCCCAATTGCACGGAGCGCATCGAACTCCATCCTTGCTCGGCCGGGTGTCGGCTTTTCCTTGTAACCCTCGTTCTTGCGGGCGGGCAACCGGCCGCGTCCCATCATGACGCCCAGGTTAAAGGTATCTTTGTTGGTGCCGAAGCAGAGCGCGCTCCGGAGCGCGTCGCGCCAACCGACGCCTACCTGGTGGGCCAGTCCAGTAGAAGCGGCGGTCATCGTGTACAACCACCAGCGCTCCTCCGGCTTTAATCCAAGCCAATTCCGCACTGCGACGCCGACACGTTCCTCAGTAACGTCACCATGTTCAACCGCCCATACCAGGACGAGCAACTCCTTGCCCAAAAGCCGCTGAACCCCATTGTTTCCCACTGACCAACGGCCTGATTTCTTCCGTTCCGTCTTGAGACGTCGGTTGAATTCGACGCGGAGCTCATCAGAAATCATATCCCACTTCGACTTTGGGACCTCCGCCCTAAGCACGACTTCAGGCTCGAGCACAGCTACTGTCGCCGGAACACGCTCTCCGAACACTTCGAAGATCATCACCGTGCCGTTGACGGTCTTCGGGATCTGCACCAGGTAGCAGTGCTCCAAGTAGTGGTCTTCGCAATCGAAGCCCGACATGTAATTCTCCTTACACCAACGTTCTACGCTTCGGTCCTAGACGTCTGCGCCCTGAGACCAATCGACCTTGTCGAAATCGATCGCAAAGCGGTCGACGAAGTTCTTGAAATCCCGGCCGGTGCCGAACCGGATGGTATTGACCTGCAGAGCCACGGTTGGATCCAGCGTTCCGGCCTTACCGGTCATGGTCTTCACCAGCGACTCGATTGTTTCGGAGTCCATAGCAATGGAGTCACCGAAAGTGGCAGCCAGGAAATCCTGTTCCGACATGCCTGTGACCTCGATCCGGCCGCCTTTGACCAGTGCACCGTTCGCCGCCTTCATCGCCTCAATCATCTCATATGCCTGCGGCGTCGACTTGGACTCCATCATGTAATTCATGAAAACCGGCAGGTTATCCTGAAGCTCGGGTTTCAGGTTCGGCGGTTCCCCGCCGCCGCCGCCGCCACTCTTGGGGCGCTGAACGATGATGGACAAATCCTGCCCATAC
Source organism: uncultured Alphaproteobacteria bacterium (assembly GCA_963761895.1). Lineage (GTDB taxonomy): Bacteria > Pseudomonadota > Alphaproteobacteria > Rhizobiales > Xanthobacteraceae > Bradyrhizobium. The sequence goes on along the minus strand of CAVXIL010000003.1, from coordinate 233,820 downwards.
CGGTCGCCAACCTTGCCGACCAATCGGATCATTTCTGTGCCGGCCGGCACCTTGGTTTCTTCGCCGATTTCCTTTCCTTCCCTGGGAGGATTCCCGTCGAAGGTGGCAAGTACCTTGGCGGACCGCGGCATAACCGAAACGTTCAGCTTGACGCCGGATGAGGCTGAGGTCAGCACTGGTTTTATGTCGATCGGCGCTTGCCATGGGTATGCGGGCCCGGTCGCGGCTTTGCCGGTGGAATCAACGGCAAGGAACCATACGGCATCAGCACCAGTCTCATATTGACGACCAGACATCTTTTCTGAGCGGTCCGGATCGGGTGTTCCCGTTTCTGAGACGTAGATAACATCCGCGTCTTCTGACGAAACGCTCAAGATGTACGTACCGCGGGCGTGTGCGTCGCCGGCCATTTCGAGGCGAGCGCTGACTGAGGTCATGCGCTCGAATGTCTTGTAGACCAGACCGCTTTCCTGCTTCCAAAGCTTGCGGGCGACGCAGGTCTTGACGAGATGATCCAACCCTCCGGAAGGAAGCCAATACCAACTTGTTCTCGCACCAGCCTTCCGCTTCAATTCGATAAGCGGAACTGCATCGGCATCGAACAGGTCGTCTTCGGCGTATGAGCGCAGAGTATCGATCTTGCCGTCGATTTCAGCGGCAGGAATGAATTTGCCGCGCTCGGTCAGCACCGTGATGATTTGCTGTTCGCCGTCGTAATTGTTGTCCTTGAATTCCATTTTCAGGTCGGCGGCACGATGCCCCTTGGCAACCGGAAATACGACGGTCTTGAAGGAGTCGCGCACCGCGGAGGTAAATTGGTTGGCTGAACGCGAAATGATGGTCTCAACTTCCCGAAACTGCGTGGAGTCTTTCCCGGTCCTTTGCAGGACCGCCTTTTCGACGATTGAAATTGCCTTCATTTGCCTGGCGGTCGCCCGGAGCGTTCCGATCGCGTTGTTGTCGACGGACAGGACAAGTATCTGGTTCGGCCGCTCGCAGTGATTGGTCCACCAATTGACGAACGCTGGCGGCAAATCGTGAGACGGCCTCTCCAGAATAACCAGGCGCACCTTGTCGTCAGGCGTCGCGATTTCATCCAGGGACGGCAGGATGGCCATGTCGGCGTCGTAAAGCTGACCAGTCTTGGCCGCGAAGACCAACTTCAGCTTCTCGCGCAGTTCCGCATCGACAACTTCCTCGGCAAGACTGGCAGCGGTATCGTTGATCTCGGCGGTCACGTTCGCGGTCTGCCCGAAGTAAATGCGCTCGTCCGGGCCTCTGAACAGATACCAGCCCTGTCCGCTCAGTTCGTTGATCGAGTTCTTGATCTCCGACACCTTCACCAAGGGATCGATGACGTACTCCACGATCTCGTTTTCGCGAAGGCCCCTCAGCGGGTCCTTGGCCAGCGACAGCGACGACATCAGAATAAGCTTCGCAACTGCCTGGGCCGTCGAGGCCGGCGGTTCGATCTTCGCATCGATGCGTTCAGCAAGCGCATTGCCCTGATCGGCGACATCCTTCGAGATGGCGTTTGTGAAATGCGGATTGATCTTCCGCACTTCTTCCAACGTCCCGATGTCGTTGAAATCGAGGTGCTGAAGACCGATTAGAAAGATGTTGTCGCTCGAGCTCATCGCGTTACGCACAGCGAGGCGCAGGATGCGGATGAGTGCACGCGTTTGCTGGTAGCCAGCATTCTCCTTGAACCGCGCAGCGATATCACGAATTGAAGGATGAAACGGGTAGGTTTCGCGCACGCGAGAAATGAAGGTTTCCGGAATTGAAGCGATCGAGTTCGATCTTCTTGGCCGAATTCAGTATGTCGACATATGACTGCGCCAACTCCTCCACGACATCGTCTGAAGGGAGTGTATCGAAGAGTTTTTTGCGGATGATTTGAAAGACCTCGGCCGAATTCTGCTGCACGGGCGTGATCGCCGTGGCGAACTTGTCGTATTGCTTGGTGAGGTCGTCGATCAGCGTGCGCAGCTTGCCGGAGCCCTGGGCGTAGATATCGTCCTTCAGGTTGGTGACGACCACGCATGCATTGGGAAGTTTCGGCAACGCGTTGAATAGACGTTCGAGGGCACCAATCGTGACGTCCGCAAGCGTGGACTTGCCGACGGTACGGCCGGAAGCCATTTGAAGGTAGCTCGGAAGCTCGTCCAGCAGGATCAGGACGGGATCCGTGCCGATCGTGGCGACCCAATCGTCGATGCCGGGGGCGTCAGCACCATCCCGCCAGAACCGGGACATCTTTTCAGCGCGTCCAAGCTGCTCCGCAATATGTCCCCACAGGAAGTGCTTCGGGTTCTGATGGCCGTTGAAGACGACGATTTTCGCTGCCCCGAATGAAGCCTTCTCGGCAAGCTTTGGCACGATGCGTTGGCGCAAAGCAGCGTCGCGCGCCAAAAGTCCAAACGCGATCAAGCTGTGGGTCTTGCCGCCACCCATCGACTGGGACAGGTAAAAGGCGCCGGTGTCCGATCGGCCCGATAGTCGCTCAAAGCCGGTGTAGAGCAGACGGTGAAGTCCCTCGGTGAAATGGTTCCGGCGAAAGAATTCGCCAGCATCCAGCCTCGAGGCGTCGTTCAGGTCTTCCAGATTGGCAATCTGGTCAACCAGATCGTCGCGTTCCACAAGGTCGCTGATTTTACAGGCTTGACGGACAGTTTGCGTAGACATCGCTATTCGACCTCGCTTTTGGCGGGCCGTCGTGCCCCCGCATATTCATGGAGGATGCGTGTAAACCTCGCCTGGTCGCTCGCCCGAATATGCATTTCTCGCCCCTGCACCCTTTTAGAATTCCAAAACCTGCTCAATCGATAGCAAGATTGCCGTCAGGTCTTCTTCGTCTTCCAGCCTCGCCGCTCCAGCCATTCTCTCGCGGCCGTTTCCAAGACGACGGAAGCCGTGGTGTCATCTTCGATCGCGGCCAACTTGACGCCCTTGATCACTTCGGGGTCCATCGTCGTCAGAAATTGGCGCCGGTCTCCCTCGGCCGGCTTGCGCCCCTTTGGTTTCGGCTTTTCCGTCTTTTTCATCAGGTCACGTCCGCCCAGGTTCGGCATTGTCGTGAAAAACCGTCCCATGCGTTGAATCCCGCGGCAAGCGCAATCCGCAGATGCCAAGAGCTGTTTCCCCGTCTTTCTGATCACGAATTTTTTCTGGTTTCTGTGGAAAGGCAAACTGTATAGCTAGCTATATCTGATATATTGATGGAATCGGGTTGACGGCTATTCGAAATAGGAACATAATAAGAACATTGAAGCCTTGTTGCGTGGAGTTCGTAATGTCCGGAAGCCCGACCACTCCCACCTGGCAGGCCAATCTGGTTGCCCGCTATCCGCAGCTGTTCAACCAGGAATTCGACGGACGCGTCGTGGCGCCTGGTTTCCCGTCCGTCGGCGACGGCTGGCAGGAACTGGTGCAGCGGGCCGTCGAGCGCATCGCGGCTGCTATTTCTGCGGCGCCCGATAGCCTGCGGATCACGCGGATCAAGGAAAAATTCGGCACACTGCGGCTGTACACGTGGCCGGGCCCGGGATTCACCGACGCCATGGATGCGGCTGTCGAGGAAGCCATCAAGCTTGCGGAGGCCCGCTCCGCCTGCACCTGCGAACAATGCGGCGCGCCTGGCCGGTTGTTCAAGAGCGGCGGCTGGTACCTGACCGCCTGCGACGAGCACGGCAAGGGAAACCCGGTTCGCGAGCGTCCCGGTTTGGAGAACGTTCACATCACGCGCCGGCTCGTTGATGGCAAAGGCGTCGTCCGCGCGCGACGGTACATCCGCGCGACTGACACCTTCGAGGAAGTCGACCCGTCCACGCTCAACCTCAAGGATGAGGAGTAGCACCGATGGCGCGTTTCTGCTGCCGCGACTGTGCCTCTGAAGGCACCTTTATTTATTCGGGCAAGCATGAATGTCCGAAATGCGGCTCCGACAACGTCCAGTTCGCATTGAGCATCGAGGAATTGTCCGATGATGACCCGCTGATCGTCGCCCTGACCAAGTTAGCCAACGCCGACACCTGAATTCTGTGAGGCACGGCATATGACCTTTACCCGCCGCCAGACACTGATTGGAGCCGCCGCCACGGTGGCCGCTGCAGCGTTGCCGGCGGTGGCCACGGGGTCGGTCGCCGTTGACGAGGAGTATCTGAGATTTCTAATCCGTTGCCTGCGCGACGGCGCGCCGCGGTATGGCACCCGGTGGACCGGAATGCTAGTCCACAAAGGGCGCCGTTGCATGATCATCGCGTCAGCGTCGACCCACAACGTGGCTGACCTGTGCTGGTTCGGCGTCTCCCAAGAAAGCGGCATCGAGAACGACGGGTTCACGCCCGACGACATTATCCGCCGGGCTGGCATGCAGAAGACAGAGCGGTGGTGCATGGGAGGGCGTGCATGATGACCGCCGCCGGAGGGCGTGTGATGGCGACCCGTACCCTGAATGTCCTCCCCAACGTCATCCGCGTTGCCCAACCGCTTGAGATCACGCTGCCGAAATATTGGATGGAACTCGACCTGTTCGATCACTTCGGCGAGGAGCGCACGTCCTACTGCCGCATCGCCGAAAGCGGCGTCTTCACGACAATTGTCAGATCGCAATTCATGCACGACGGCAACTTCAAATGGCACACAGAGACCAGCTTTTCATCTGACTGGACCAATCAACTATTCGAGGAAGCTGATGTCGGCGCAAACCCGTCTGCGCGGACGCTGACGGAACAGGAGTTCGAAGTGGCTGAGCGCATAGTGCTAGCTCTCATTGCGCCCCCCGATCCGCCGGAGAGCGTGTAACGGCGATCGCGAAGGAAGACATCAAGGATGGATTTTACTGGGCGCGTTGGGCTGACCCTTTCGGTCTTGACTCTGCGCGGCATCGATGAAACCTATGACTGAGGATTGAGACTTTGCGCCTTTGGATTCAGGCAGACTTGCACATCGAGCTGACCCGCGGCTGGGATCTGCCCGCTGCTGGCAATCGGCCGGATTACGACGTGCTCGTCATTGCCGGCGATCTCATTCCGAGGATGGAGCGCGGCGTCGCCTGGATTCTTGAGCGCGTGACCGATCATCCGGTGGTTTATATCGCCGGCAACCACGAATTTTACGGCTGCGACATCGACCGCACCGTCGAGAAGGCACGCGCGCTCGCCTCCGGCACCAACGTGCACATCCTGCAGAATGACACCGTGCAGATCGGCGACGTGACCTTCATCGGTGCCTCTTTCTGGACCGACTTCAATCTGTTCGGCGACCCCGGCCGCGCGATGATCGCGGCTGCGGAATTCATGAACGACTACCGCAAGATCCGCGTCGGCCGTTACGTTTATCGCCTGCGCCCGTCACACACGTTGCAGCGCCACCGCCAATCGCGGGAATTCATTGCGAACGAATTGCGCAAGCCCAAGACTGGGCGCCGCGTGGTCGTGACCCATATGGCCCCGCACCCCTCTGCAATTCGGCCCGCTTTCGACGAGGAAATTACCTCTGCCGCATACGCTTCTGACGCCAGCGATCTGCTGGCCATAGGCGTGGACGCATGGATCTACGGCCATACGCATGACACCCGCGACGAAATGATCGGCAACGCCCGCCTGATCACGAATGCAAAGGGTTACGGCCCTTGGCCGCCCAAGGAACTGACCTGGGACAACCCGGATTTCGACCCGACCTTCGTCATCGAGATCTGACTGCCGATACCTGAAGAGTGCGACATACGCGTAAGGGGAACACCGACGAAACCACGATTTTGATCGAAGCGGCAAACCCCTCCCTTCCTTCGAATTCAGGTCAACCTCAGTCATGCGCGTTTCTCGGACTGCCCACGCCACAGCCAGCAACCTATTTGTCTCTGCAAAAACCAACGTTGCAATCCCGGCGGCATGTCCGCTGGTTCGAGATGCGCTCATTCAAGCGTCGCTCGATCCGGCGGTTCGCGCGATCGAGTTTCTTGCGCAAGCGCGGGTCGCCGCGACACAGATAGATTTGAATGCCATCGTCATCGTCCGCGATGACCGCCTGTTCTATCTGGACGTAGTGCCTGCGCGGCCGGTTCGCGACGTTGAGATAGAAGGCATGGCGCTGATTGCGCTCGCCGAGCTCGACCTGACGCCGCTCACGTTGACCGCCGCCGACATCAAGCGCGAGCCGAGGTTCGCCAACAGCCGCTTGGTCTGGTCCTACCGGATGCACCCGGTCGGCATAACCGTCCGCATGCGCGTTCTTCAGACCCTGGCCGACGACGGACCGATGAGCTTGTCGCGTCTGCTCTCCGCGGTGCGTAGCGATCGAGATCCCAATCCGGCCATCATGGCCCTCGCTTGCTCCGATCTGATCGAACTCGACCTCGTCAGCCGGCCGCTCGCCCGCAGACCATTGCGAGGGCCAGGGCATGACAAACAACCGAGAATTCGATCGTTATGTACGGCATTTTACGCCGAAGCTCGCCTTCGACGCGCACACTCGCATGCTCGTTGACTTCGCTTTCGCCGGAACGACCGAGCAAACGCAGCTTGAGTTGTTTGCGAACGAGAGGCTTGGTCCAGAGCCCGCTACGGCAGACGACGCCCTGACTGACGACGGCGAACAGAATGAAACGAGGGCAGTTCGCGACCACGATGCGCGCCTGGCTATCGTCACTGCCGCGATCGACGCCGCGACGACACGGGCTATCCGGCGACGCTTGCACAGTAGTAAGCCTCTCGTCATCGTCGTCGAAGTACCGAGCAGCGCCTGGGTCAAACCAGTCGCGGAATATTTCGAAGTTGCGCTGTCCCAACGCTGGGCAACTTTTGGGCGCGACGGCAGTGTCAAACTTCGCGACAAAGCGATCGTCGGAAACGACGAGGTGGCGCACAAGATTTCGGCCGGGCGCCATGTCGTCGGTATCGCCGTCAGTGCCGAAGCGAACCTTCCAAGCACGTTGACTGCCGCGGCAGATGTCACGGGGGAAGACGCCGGTCCAGAATGTGGGCGTAAAGTCGCCAGGGTAACAATCGAGCAGGTGTGGTTTGCGGGTGCCCATGCCGATATCGGCGGCGGCTACAAGCAGTCGTCGTGGCCTCAACGTAAGCCGAAAGTCAAGATGAAACGCCGATCGAGTTTTTGGATGGGACGAGCATTCATCGGGCAGAGCTTGGCTGCGCGGACCACATCAGCAAGAAATACACGTCCGCCAGTTGGGGGGCGCACCGTCCGGCGGACAACTAGCTATTTTTGACGGTTTTGCTAAAGTGGCGCGCTAACCGGGCACGCGTGGGCGGGGTCTAGATGTCCCAACCAGCTTCGATTGCCGAATGGCTAACGACCGTCGGGATGCCCGAATACGCGACGCGGTTCGCCGAAAATGACATTGACGTCTCGGTGCTCGGCCATCTCACCGATCGCGACCTGAAGGAGCTGGGCGTCTCGCTCGGTCACCGGCGCAAGCTGCTGGCGAACATTGCCGAACTGCCGGTGGCGTCGGGCGCCCGTCCGATGGCGACGGCACCGGCGCCGCGCGACGACGCCCAGCGCCGCCATCTGTCCATCATGTTCTGCGACCTTGTCGGATCGACCGCGCTGTCGACTAGGCTGGACATCGAGGACCTGCGCGCCGTCGTCGCCGCCTACCACCGGTGCTGCGCGGAGACCATCGAGCGCGAGGGAGGCTTCGTCGCCAAATACATGGGCGACGGCGTGCTGGCCTATTTCGGTTATCCGCTGGCGAGCGAGCACGACGCCGAACGGGCGGTGCGCGCGGGCCTCGCCCTCGTCGAGGCCGTGCCCCTCCTCGACACCCCCGCCGGCGCGCCGCTGGGCGTCCGGGTCGGGATCGCCACCGGCCTTGTGGTCGTCGGCGACCTGCTCGGAACCGGCGCGGCGAAGGAGCAGGCGGTCGTCGGAGAAACCCCCAACCTTGCGGCCAGGCTGCAGGCTCTGGCCGCACCCGGAGCCGTCGTCATCGCATCCGGCACGCGCGACCTGACGGGCGGACTGTTCGAATACCGCGACCTCGGCACGGTCGCGCTCAAGGGCTTCGACCGAGAGGTGCGGGCCTGGCAGGCGCTGGGGAGCGACGCGGCCGAAAGCCGTTTCGAGGCGCTACGCGCCGCTGGCACGCCGCTCGTCGGACGCGACAACGAGACCGCGCTGCTCCTGCGCCGCTGGGAGCAGGCGAGGGCGGGAGAGGGACACGTCGTGCTGCTATCGGGAGAAGCCGGGGTCGGCAAGTCGCGCATGACGCAGGTCCTTCTGGAGCGCTCCTCCCAGGAGCCACATGCGCGCCTGCGCTATTTCTGCTCCCCGCATCATCAGGACAGCGCGCTTCACCCGCTGATCGCGCAATTGAACCACGCCGCCGGAATCCGCCGCGCCGACTCCGACGCCGTGCGCCTCGCCAGGCTGGAGTTCGTGATCGCGCAGGCGACCGACAGCCCGGGCGAGGCCCTGCCGCTGCTGGCCGACCTCCTAGGCATCCCACCGGGAGACCGCCATCCGGTCATCGACCTGCCGCCGCCGATGCGCAAGGCGAGAACGCTCGAAGCACCGCTGACGCTGATCGAGGGCCTGGCCGCGCGAAGGCCCGTGCTGATGATATTCGAGGACGTGCACTGGAGCGATCCGACCACGCGCGCCCTGCTCGACCTCCTCATCGACCGGCTCGCGGCCCTGCGGGTTCTTCTCGTCGTAACGTTCCGCCCGGAATTCGCGCCGCCCTGGCGCGACCGCCCCCATGTGGATCTTATCGGTCTCGGCAGGCTGCCGCCCGACCAATGCGCGGCCATCATTTCCCACCTCACGGGCGGTCGGGTTCTGCCGAAGGAGATCGCCGGCCAGATCCTGGACCGCACCGACGGCGTTCCGCTGTTCGTCGAGGAGCTGACCAAGACCGTCCTCGAGAGCGGACTGGTCAGAAAGGCCGGCAACAACGCCTATCTCGCGACCGCCTTGGTCGGACGGACCGCGATCCCAGAGACGCTGCTGGCCTCGCTGCTCGCCCGCCTCGACCGGATGCCGGAAACGCGCGATCTCGCGCAGCTCGGCGCGGCGCTCGGCCGCCAATTCTCCTATGAGCTGATCGCCGCCGTCGCGGAGCTTCCGCCGCCGCTGCTGGAGCACTCCCTGGAGCGGCTCGAGAGCGCCGAACTGATTTTCCGGCGCGGCGCCCCGCCCGACGCCGAATACACGTTCAAGCATGCGCTAGTGCAGGACGCCGCCTACGGCACCATGCTGCGCGAGAAGCGGCAGCGGCTGCATGCGCGCATCGCCGCGACGCTCGAATCCGACTTCCCGGAGGTCCCGGCGTGCCAGCCGGAGACGCTCGCCCGGCACTGCGCCGAGGCGGGCCAGTCCGATAAGGCGGCCGAGCTCTACATCGCGGCGTCCGTTCGCGCCACCGCGGCCACCAACAACGTCGAGGCGACCGCGCATCTAAAGCGGGCGATGGCGCTGGTCAAGACGCTTCCGCCGCGCGCCCCGCGCACGGCGGAGCTGCGCAACCGGATCATGATGAGTGGATGGTGGTGGTGGTCCGCCTGATTGTCCGACGAACCGCCGGCCAAAGAAGGGAGGAAGGAAGATGATCGGAAGTTTCGACGGAAGAACCGCCTTCGTGACCGGCGCGGCCAGCGGCGTCGGCCTCGCCTTGGCCCGCGCCCTCGCCGTGGAGGGAGCGAAGGTAATGCTCGCGGACATCGAGCAGGGCGCGCTCGACGCTGCCTTGCGCGACCTGCAGGATTCAGGCGCCGACGCGCGGGCGGTCGCCTGCGACGTCTCGGACCGCGCCTCAGTCGTCCGCGCCGCCGAGGAGACCTTCGCTTCCTTCGGCAAGGTCCACGTCGTCTGCAACAACGCCGGCGTCGGGATCGGTGGACCCGTCGAGGCCATCACGGAAACGGACTGGGATTGGCTGATCGGCGTCAATTTCATGGGCGCCGTCCACGGCATCCAGGCGTTCCTGCCGCACATCAAGGCGCACGGCGAGGGCGGACACGTCGTCAACACCGCGTCCATAGCCGGTCTGGCGGGACCGGCTGGAATTGCGCCCTACAACGCCACCAAGGCCGCCGTGATCTCGCTGACGGAAACCCTCGCCGCCGAGCTCGCCGGCACTGACATCGGGGTCAGCGTGCTGTGCACCGCCTTCGTGCGCACGCGCATCGCGACCAGCGCCAGGAACCGGCCGGCCCGCTTCGGCGCCGCCGACGACGCGCCCGCTAACCCGCAGATGGCCGCCCTCGTCGAGGCCGGACTGGATCCCGCCTTCGTGGCCGACCGCGTGCTCGCTGGCATCAGGAGCAACGATCTCTACATCCTGACCCATCCGGAGGTGCGCGACGTCGTCGCCGGCCGCTTCGATCAGATACTGGCCGCCTTCGACAAGGCCTCGATCCAGGGCTCAGCGACTCCGGAAGCAGTCTCCGCGCGTCCCTAATCGGCTCAAAATCTTATCTCATCTCATGGAGGCCACTATGAGTATTTCCCAACAATTTTCCGACTTGAACTCCAAGTTTGTCGAGACCGTCAACGGCCATGACCCCCGTCGCTGGGCGGCCTTGTTTTCCGAAGATGCCGTTCTCATTCCCGCCGGACAACCGAGCGTGACCGGACGCACGGGCATCGAGACATGGGCCGAGGGCGCGATGAAGATCTGGAACCACCTCGAGATTCACGACGGAGGAAGCTGCTCGACCGAGGGAGACGTGGTTTGGGAGCAGGGTACCTGGTCCGGCAATATCAACGTGCCCGACGCGAAGGAGACGATGGACATCAGCGGCAACTTCCTGCTCGTCGCCGAGAAGGAAGGCGCCGCCCTGCGCATCAAGGCGCATACGTGGAGCGTCAACTCGCCCACCTGACTCGCCTCAAGACCAGCGATGGACGCCCAAGAGGCGCCCAAGCGCAAAAAGGCGGCAGCGCAATTGAAGCGCCTGTCCGCTGCCGCGAAATCGTTCGCGACCTTCGACGCAGCCCAAGCCGAGCGCGACGATCGCCGCACCGCTTGGGCCTATCGCTTGCTCCATACGCAAGGATCCAACGCGGTCGTTCGCCCGACCGACGAGACACAAATGCGGGCGGAAGGCATGACCGCGGCTGATATTGCCGCGGTCCAAGATCATTTGGCGATGCTACGCATCAATGACCTCATCCCCACCCGGCATGGAATTCTGCAAAATCTACTCGCCGCCAATGGTGCGCCTGCCAACGCAAGCAACTTGGCGTTGGCGCAGGACGTCTATTTTCGCGGGATGTAGATTGCGCTTGCGCAATCTGAACTGTAAATCGGCGCGGGGTCCCGACGCCGATCGGCACGCTAAGCTGTTGATTTACAAAGTCTGAAAGGGGTCACTCTTGGACGCCTATTCACAGACGAAGGCGAGGATCGTGGTCGCAATCGCCGACATTCCGGACGAGAACAACGTGCATTTCTCGGTACGTTCGTAAACAGAGAGCCTGTCCTCGACGATCTCACTATTGGGGTGATTGAACCGCGAATAAACCAGACCTGCGCCCATCCCCTCAGGAGGCTCGCGCCGACCCGACACGAAATCGAAGAAGTCCTGTCCGTCCTCGGCGGTCCTGAACACGAAGGTTGAAGTCAGGAAGACGGGTGGTTTGACGGCTCCTTCCGATAGTTGAGGATCGTACCCGTAGTTCAGAATAAGGGTTTCGGGATGCAGCATGTGGTTGCCGATATGGGTCTTCGATGGGAACGGTTTCACCATGGCCTACCTCGCTATCTGGTTTTGGTACGTTGCTCTGCGATAGATCTTCCGCAATCACGAAGCGTTCAGGAGCGGTGGATGCGACGGTGTCTGACATCCAGCGAACTTTGCCAGGCCGGCTTCCGGCTCTACCTTGTGGGGTTTAAGTCTTCAAACTAGCTAGTTTCTGTCGCGAAAGACATTTCGCCCTTTAAAATGAGGGTTATCTCGCGATTTTCGAGCACATTTTTCTTGCGACGTACATGTGCATAGTATCACATACTTCATATGAAGCATGTTGATTCGGAATCGCCTTCGGATGTCGCGCGGTGGCTGCGAAGCGAATCGACAAATCTTTGGCCTGCGCTTCTGGGTTCGCTGAGCCTGCGTCGTAGCCGGTGCATCCGCAAGAATTGCCCGGCGTGCCAGTCTGGCGAACAGCATCAAAGTTATGTGCTCTACGGTCGCGCGAACGAGCGTCGCGTTGCCGTCTACGTGCCGGAAGAGCTTGTGCCGGAGGTTCAACGCAGCCTGGACAACGGGCGCACTCTGCAGGATCTGCTGCACCAGGCGGCACCGCGATACATCAAAGCGTTGAAGCGAGATCGCGCCGAGGCCAAGAAGAGCGATGAGGGCTGAGCGTGTCCCGGACAGCGGAGCGGCAAGTCAGTTTTGCCGATTTTGAGCTGGTACGTCAGGGCCTGTGTCTTGAGCCGGTGCTGCAGACCATTTCCGATTTTCTGGACGACCAGAAGGATATGATCGAGCAGGTCCGCCGTGATCTGACGCGGGGTTTGAAGAAGGCCGAGACCGGTCGCAACGGCCTGACGCCACAACAGGTGTTGCGCTCGCTGGTTCTAATGCGCGTCAAGAACTGGAACTATCGCGAATTGCGCGAGCGGATTGCCGACGGATGCACACTGCGCCAGTTCACCGACTTCTATTGTCTGCCTGTGCCTCGACATGACGCATTCAACCGCGGCTTCAATCGGCTGACGCCCGCGACGCTCAAAGCGATCAATGATCTGGTGGTGCGGGTGGCCGTCGGGCTCGGTCTGGAGGACGGCCAGAAGCTGCGTGTCGACACCACGGTGGTGCAGACCGACATTCACCATCCGACCGACAACACGCTGTTGTGGGATGTTGTTCGCGTCGTGACGCGCCTGATCGGCCGCCTTGCCGCGGCGCTGGGACGCCGGCGTATCAAGGGTTTTCGGGATCGGACGCGATCGGCGCGGCGTCGGATGCAAGAGATTCAGCGGATGACCTCGAGGCAGCGCCAGCAGCAGCAGACCGGGAGATATCGCGAACTCATCGGCATCGCCGAGGAGGTTATCGAAAGCGCTCGAACCGCGCTCCGGCAGACCTGCAAAGCGCGTGGCACAGATACGATCAGCGAACTGGCAATCGCCGAGACGCGCAAGGAGATTGAGCACTTTTGTGATCTGGGGGCCCGTGTGGTCGATCAGTCGCGCCGACGTGTGCTCGATGGCGAGCAAGTTCCGACTGCCGAGAAGCTCTATTCGATCTTTGAGCCCCACACGGACCTGATCAAGCGCGGCAAGGTGCAGACGCCGATCGAGTTCGGCCACAAGGTCTTCCTCGCCGAAAGCGCGCGCGGCCTGATTACGCAGTATGAAGTGCTGGACCGCAATCCCGTCGACGAACAGCATGTGGTCATCTCGCTGGAACGCCACAGACAGACCTTCGGCGACGTCCCCGAATTATACGGATCGGATCGTGGCTTCTTCAGCGAGAAGAACGTGATGTCGTGCAAGCAGGAAGGCGTCAAGGTGATCTGCATCCCACAACGGGGCGGCATCAAAGCTCCCGAGCGCGAAGCCTATGAGAAGACCCGGGAGTTCAAGGACGGCCAGCGCTTTCGCGCGGGCATCGAGGGGCGCATCTCGGTGTTGTTCCGCGGCCGTGGCATGAAGCGTTGTCTCGCCGAAGGTCGCGAGCGCTTTGAGCTGTGGGTCGCAGCCGCCGTGCTCGCTAACAACCTGATGAAGATCGCAGCTCTGTTGGCCGAACGACCATCGCGCAGACGAAAAGCTGCCTGACAACATCCCCCAAGTTCGTTTACGGCGGAAAGATATCCGCCAGCCCATCTTGCAATCGAACCCGCCCCAACGGGCGCTTAATAACATAGCGAAGAAAATCGGCGCCCAATTGCCCCGGAAAATGCCGGCATCCGACGTCAGTTCACCCCGGTTTTATTGGGGAAATGGTATGCCTCGACACAAAAACAGGCGTTTCGCGACAGAAACTAGCTAGTTTCTGTCGCGAAAGACATTTCGCCCTTTAAAATGAGGGTTATCTCGCGATTTTCGAGCACATTTTTCTTGCGACGTACATGTGCATAGTATCACATACTTCATATGAAGCATGTTGATTTCGGAATCGCCTTCGGATGTCGCGCGGTGGCTGCGAAGCGAATCGACAAATCTTTGGCCTGCGCTTCTGGGTTCGCTGAGCCTGCGTCGTAGCCGGTGCATCCGCAAGAATTGCCCGGCGTGCCAGTCTGGCGAACAGCATCAAAGTTATGTGCTCTACGGTCGCGCGAACGAGCGTCGCGTTGCCGTCTACGTGCCGGAAGAGCTTGTGCCGGAGGTTCAACGCAGCCTGGACAACGGGCGCACTCTGCAGGATCTGCTGCACCAGGCGGCACCGCGATACATCAAAGCGTTGAAGCGAGATCGCGCCGAGGCCAAGAAGAGCGATGAGGGCTGAGCGTGTCCCGGACAGCGGAGCGGCAAGTCAGTTTTGCCGATTTTGAGCTGGTACGTCAGGGCCTGTGTCTTGAGCCGGTGCTGCAGACCATTTCCGATTTTCTGGACGACCAGAAGGATATGATCGAGCAGGTCCGCCGTGATCTGACGCGGGGTTTGAAGAAGGCCGAGACCGGTCGCAACGGCCTGACGCCACAACAGGTGTTGCGCTCGCTGGTTCTAATGCGCGTCAAGAACTGGAACTATCGCGAATTGCGCGAGCGGATTGCCGACGGATGCACACTGCGCCAGTTCACCGACTTCTATTGTCTGCCTGTGCCTCGACATGACGCATTCAACCGCGGCTTCAATCGGCTGACGCCCGCGACGCTCAAAGCGATCAATGATCTGGTGGTGCGGGTGGCCGTCGGGCTCGGTCTGGAGGACGGCCAGAAGCTGCGTGTCGACACCACGGTGGTGCAGACCGACATTCACCATCCGACCGACAACACGCTGTTGTGGGATGTTGTTCGCGTCGTGACGCGCCTGATCGGCCGCCTTGCCGCGGCGCTGGGACGCCGGCGTATCAAGGGTTTTCGGGATCGGACGCGATCGGCGCGGCGTCGGATGCAAGAGATTCAGCGGATGACCTCGAGGCAGCGCCAGCAGCAGCAGACCGGGAGATATCGCGAACTCATCGGCATCGCCGAGGAGGTTATCGAAAGCGCTCGAACCGCGCTCCGGCAGACCTGCAAAGCGCGTGGCACAGATAC
The DNA here is from genome assembly GCA_963761895.1 of uncultured Alphaproteobacteria bacterium. Classification (GTDB taxonomy): domain Bacteria; phylum Pseudomonadota; class Alphaproteobacteria; order Rhizobiales; family Xanthobacteraceae; genus Bradyrhizobium. The sequence continues at coordinate 218,640 of CAVXIL010000003.1, read as the reverse complement.
GATCAGCGAACTGGCAATCGCCGAGACGCGCAAGGAGATTGAGCACTTTTGTGATCTGGGGGCCCGTGTGGTCGATCAGTCGCGCCGACGTGTGCTCGATGGCGAGCAAGTTCCGACTGCCGAGAAGCTCTATTCGATCTTTGAGCCCCACACGGACCTGATCAAGCGCGGCAAGGTGCAGACGCCGATCGAGTTCGGCCACAAGGTCTTCCTCGCCGAAAGCGCGCGCGGCCTGATTACGCAGTATGAAGTGCTGGACCGCAATCCCGTCGACGAACAGCATGTGGTCATCTCGCTGGAACGCCACAGACAGACCTTCGGCGACGTCCCCGAATTATACGGATCGGATCGTGGCTTCTTCAGCGAGAAGAACGTGATGTCGTGCAAGCAGGAAGGCGTCAAGGTGATCTGCATCCCACAACGGGGCGGCATCAAAGCTCCCGAGCGCGAAGCCTATGAGAAGACCCGGGAGTTCAAGGACGGCCAGCGCTTTCGCGCGGGCATCGAGGGGCGCATCTCGGTGTTGTTCCGCGGCCGTGGCATGAAGCGTTGTCTCGCCGAAGGTCGCGAGCGCTTTGAGCTGTGGGTCGCAGCCGCCGTGCTCGCTAACAACCTGATGAAGATCGCAGCTCTGTTGGCCGAACGACCATCGCGCAGACGAAAAGCTGCCTGACAACATCCCCCAAGTTCGTTTACGGCGGAAAGATATCCGCCAGCCCATCTTGCAATCGAACCCGCCCCAACGGGCGCTTAATAACATAGCGAAGAAAATCGGCGCCCAATTGCCCCGGAAAATGCCGGCATCCGACGTCAGTTCACCCCGGTTTTATTGGGGAAATGGTATGCCTCGACACAAAAACAGGCGTTTCGCGACAGAAACTAGCTAGCGTCTCGACCGCTGCAGCGAAACCGTAAGTTGGTCTGCTGGGAACGGCACCAGCAGGTCGCGCGGATCCGATTCGTTGCTCAGCCAGCGTGGAAACTGTTCGTTCGGCAATATGGCGAGCATGCGGTCGTGGATCGGCGCGATAAGCGCGTTGGCCGGAACGGTGATGACCGCGAACGTGCGCTCCCACCTGTCCGTCAGGGGATTGCGCCAGTTTTCCCAGATGCCGGCCACACCGAAGGGCCCGCCGTCACGCCGGGAAATCGCGTAACGCCTTCCCCTCGAATTCTTCTGAAAAAAGCTGTTCATCGGCACGACGCAGCGGCGCTTGTGGTAGGCGTCGCTGAACCACTCATTCTCGGCGACGGTTTCCGCGCGCGCGTGGATCGGCGCGAAATCGGGCCGTTTATCGCAGAAGTGCGGGATCAGGCCCCAACGCAGAAGCCCTTCCACCGGCCGTCCCGTCTCGGGATCTCGCCTGTAGACAAGCTGAGGTTCGTTTGGCCGTCCTTGTTGATCCATGCGGGTTCGTCGTTGATGCGCCGCTCAAGTTCGTTCATCCAGGATTTTGAATCTATTGCGGAGAGTGTCCGTACCGGGGATGAGGTAAGGGTCGGACACGTCAACGGCTCGCGTAGCTGACCACCCGGTCGCACATTTCGGTCACCGAGATCTCACCGGCTTCGAACAAGGCAAGCTGCTCGCGGCAATAAGCGGACGGCTGACCGCCCTCCATCTCGGTGATGGCGATGGCATTCTTGACGCTGTTTCCGCGGGCGACCCGATCAAGATCGACCGTCGACGTGTCGACAGGCAGCCGCTCCTGCGTGTCTTCCAAGGTCGGAAATCCCGTCATATTCACCGCGCTATCTCCCGGAGCACTTATTCTCGCACCACCCCTGAAAAGCGCCAGAACTTATCATACGGCACGGCACGCATCTCACCAATTTTCTGGCGTCGCGCAGGCTCAGAGCAGCAACCAAACCCTCTCGTTTACAAGCAGGACGGGCTGGTCAGAGTCACCGACCTGCCGAAAGTTGCCAGCTGGCGGATGCGGCGGCCCCGCCGCCCGCACCGGCGTTCGGAATTCTATTCCTGAGGAAAACCCCCTCGCCTGACCCGTTTTTCGACGCCGTAGGAGGCTGTGGCAGCGCCTGGGAAGGTGTTTGGGAGGCAGGCACAGGTGTGGCCGGAGCTAGCCAATGCTCGGCCAATGTTGATCGTCAGCTCCATTGCTCGCGCCATGAGGATCCCCATCTGTCGGGGTTCAACAACCAACTCTAGTTAGGAAATCCTTCATGGCCAAGCTCGACGGCAAGATCGCTCTCATTAGCGGAGGCACCAGCGGCATCGGTGCGGAGACCGCTAAACTGTTTCAATCCGAAGGCGCTACGGTGGTCGTTACCGGCTCCAGCGAGCGCTCCGTGGAAGCCGCCAAGTCGGTGCTGCCCGGGATCGAGGTGCTGCTTTCCGACGCCGGTGACGTGGCCGCAACCAAGGCCCTGGTCGACCAGGTCAAGGCCAAACACGGCCGCATTGACGTCCTGTTCGTCAACGCCGGCATCGCCAAGTTCGCGCCGATCGCGCAGGTCGACGAGGCCTTTTACGACAGCCATTTCAACATCAACGTCAAGGGCGCCTTCTTCCTGGTCAAGCACGCCATCCCGGCCATCCCGGACGGCGGCGCTATCATCCTGACCGCTTCGGTGGCCGGCGCCAATGGCGGCCTCGCGGGGAGCTCGATCTACGGATCGACCAAAGCGGCGCTGCGTTCGTTCGGACGCACCATCGCCAAGGAGCTGACGCCGCGCGGCATTCGGGTCAACACCATCAGCCCCGGTCCGATCATCACCCCGATCCTCGACAAAGGCGGCCTCACACCGGCTCAGAAGGACAACTTCATCGAGGGGGCCAAGACCCGCATTCCGCTCGGACGCACCGGCACCCCAGCCGAAGTCGCCGCCGCAGCCCTCTACCTTGCCGCAGATGCGACCTACACAACCGGTGCCGAACTGTTCGTCGACGGCGGATTGATCGACCTCTAGGCCGGATAGAGATACCAAGCTGAACGGAACCGATCTTGGCGAGTTATGTGTTTCCCATCAGAGGAAATCATATGACTGAGATTAAAGAGCAAATGGAAGTAATCGGCGCCGGCAGGCGCGGGTAAAGGGTTTCGGCCGGCCGCGCGTAGCGCTGTGCGGCGTCGGGAATTTTCCTCCGTTATCCGACAAGGTCCGCGAGCCGATCAAGAAGAGGTCGTTGACTGGCGAGGATTTTCTCGTTCGCGAGACGCAGATCGAACCATTCCGCGCGGTCGATTTCTGGAAAGGTCTGCAGACGCCCGCTTTTCGGAGGCCACTCCATATCGAACGTATTGCTGGCGATAGCGCCGACATTGATGTCGCCCTCGACAGTGAAGGCGTGAACGCGTTTGCCCCCGCGCTGACGGATCTCCCCTAGCGGACGAAGTGGCTCCGCGGGAGCGCTGCCGAGTTCTTCCATGAATTCCCGTAACGCCGCCTCGGCTGGATCCTCGCCCTCGTCCATTTCGCCTTTCGGAATCGACCAGGCGCCCTCATCCTTGTTGCGCCAGAAAGGCCCGCCGGGATGAACCAGCAGAACTTCCAGCCTGGGACCGATCCACCGGTACAGCAGGATTCCGGCGCTCGAGGCCATGATGATCTTTCTCGATAGGCGGACGTCATCGGAAACGGAACAGACCCGCGTCAAAGTGGTTGCGCTGGCAGCCTAGTGTTTTGCACAGGCAGGCGGAACACGTGGAAAACCTCCAGCGTCGGCAATTTTAAATCCCTCCCCTGTGCTAGCAGCCGGAACGGATGGTGGGGCCAAAGGATTCGTCCCGTCGAAGGAGCCAATTCGATGCTGATGACAAAGGAGCGGCGGCCCGCGATCCGCACGCTGCGCGGATGGGCCATTTCGGTGTTGAAGGAAGCCGGCGCAATCCGCGAGTGCGAAGAACATGGCTGGATGCAGGACCGCGCCGATCCGCACGCTCGCGAGCGTGCCTTCGATGTCGCCCGACGAGAACCGCCGACGGGAGTGTCGCCGCAGGCGGCGGCAGTTGGGATCGCGGAAGTTCTGGATTCCATCGGCGACACCTGCCCGGAGTGTCCGCCCTGAGCGCCTAAGGGCTTTCTCAATCATCGACGAATGCGACCGGCGTGCCTTTGGACACGCGTTCGGCGACGCGCTCGGCATCCCAATTCGTGAGGCGGACGCAGCCGTGAGACTCCGACTTGGAGACTTTCCCCGGGGAAGGCGTGCCATGGATGCCGTAGCCGTCTCCGGAGAGGTTGATCCAGACGGTACCGACCGGATTGTTCGGCCCCGGCCGGATGGTGAACGGCTTGCGGGCATGGACGCCCTTGAAATGGTAGGCCGGATTGTAGCGATAGGTCGGATTGCGGTCGATCTCGGTCACTTTCAAGGTGCCAGAGGGTGACGGCTTCTCTTCGCTGCCGACGGTCGCGGGATAGAAGCCGATCAGCGTATTCGACTGGTCGAACAGCTTGACGGTTTGCCGGTCCTTGTCCACCTCGACCCGGTCAGCCTTCTCGGGATTTTCGTCGCTGCCAGTATCGACCACGGCGATGGAGTCTCCGGCGCGGTCGAACCGCTCGCCCGGATTTAATGCCGCCAGCAGATCCTCGCTCATGTGGAACTTTTCGGCGAGGCCCTCCCGGGGGCTGGTATAAGCCAGCTTTGGGATGTCCTTCATGTCTTCCATCTTGGCGGGCAGCTTGTGGAGGAACGGCCCCGCGACATCCTTCTCGTCGACGGTGTAGTTCGCGATCACCGGCCGGTCGTCCGCCGCGAGCTTGCTCCAGACCTCGGGGGTGACGTCGTCGGAGGTCGGCAGGTGCTGCGCCTCTTCGTAGGCGCGCAGCGCCTTCTTCGCGTTCTCTCCAAACTTGCCGTCGATCTCGCCGGGTGAGAAGTGCGCCCGGTCGAGCAGGACCTGCAGCCTGACCCCCGCCGGCGTCGGCTTCTCGTTCGACAGGGTTTGCTTCGAGGGTTCGGCGGAGTTGACCGCCGCCGCGTTCATTTTGGCGGCGGTCGCGGAGCTTGCGGCACATGCGAGCACGAAGCAGATGAAGATGTACTTCGCGGGATAAGGCTTCATGCTCGCAAGTCCACGTTTCCTAAAGGTAGACTCGGAAACGAGCGGACCGAACCTATGTTCCTCTCTCAATCCCTGCTTCGGCTGCCGAGCCGCTTCTCGACCCGCTTGCGGCGGTTGCCGACCTTCTTGACGGCCTTCTTCACGGCCGCGGCCGACCGTCCGGTCTTCTTGGATTCGTAGCTCACTTCGTAGTCCTGCCCGCCGGCCACCCGGGCCAGGTCCTGCTTGCGCCCGCGCGCCGTTTTCTTCTTTGCTGCCGCCATCTGATCCTCCTGTTGGCTGGTGCTGCAGCAACGCAGCAAAGGATTCAGCGGTTCCGGAACGATTTTACCTGTGTCAGTTTGAATCACAGTATCGCGTCGGAGCTTCGAGAGTGGCGTTTCAGCGTAGAAAACCGGAGGCCATCGGGGTCAAGGCACCCTTGCCCGGCTTCATCGAACCGGCCCTGGCATCCGCGGTCGCAAAGGTGCCGTCCGGATCCCGCTGGATCCACGAAATCAAGTTCGATGGCTACCGCGTCCAGGTCCACCTGGCCAACGAGGCCGTCCGGATCTTCACCCGCCGCGGTCATGATTGGACGAACCGCTTCAAGAAAGTCAGTCACGACGCCTGGCACATCAAGGCCGCATCGGCGGTCCTCGACGGCGAGATCGTCGTACCCGCCGCCGACGGTACCACCGATTTCTCGGTGCTGCAGAACGAGCTCAAGGGCAAGTCCACCAGCATCGTCCTAGTGGCGTTCGACCTCCTATACCTCAACGGCCGTGATCTCCGGAAGCTGCCGCTCCACCGGCGCAAGTCCGAACTGAAGAAGATCATCACCGGCACCGACATCCAGTTCAGCGAAAGCTTCGAGATCGAGGGCCAGGAGATGTTCGCACACGCCTGCAAGCTCGGCCTGGAAGGCGTCGTATCCAAGGTGCGCGAAGGGCCCTACCCGTCTGGACGCAGCAACGACTGGGTCAAGAAGACCTGCGCGCAGCGCGAGACGCTGGCCATCGCCGGCTTCGCGCTCGACGAGGGCAAATGGGACGGCATCTATCTCGGCCGCCGCAAGGGAAACGATCTGATCTACGCCGGCAAAGTGGATCACGGTTTCGACAAGGTGTCGGCGGCAGACCTGCAGAAGCGGCTGAAGCCGCTGATCCGCAAGACGCAGCCTTATGCCAAGCGGATCGCCCACAAGGGCATCTGGGTCGAACCGAAGCTTCTGGCCGAAATCGAATACCGCGCCAAGTCGGCGGAAGGAAAGGTGCGGCACCCGTTCTACAAGGGACTGCGGGAGGACATGTGATGGATGCCTACGACCGATTCTGGCACTGGGCCGAGAAACCCCTTGAGAGTCCGCTGACGTTGCCCGCGGACCTCAGGCGGTCATGGAGCTCGCCCCCGAGGACAGGCGGGACCGGGGAAAAGTGAACCAGGCCGCAGCGCTCGTCGACCAACGACGATCGACATAGGTCATTGCGGCGTAGCGCGCGTCAGGTGGTGCTCTGCTCCAATGGCACATCAAGCTGGACGGTCACGCCCTTTGGCGTGTTGGAGGCCACGTCGATGCGCCCATCGAGTTGAGCGAGGAGGCTCTTGATCACCTTGAAGCCCAGGCTCGCCCGGGGCTGGTCGATATCGAAATCCTTCGGAAGGCCTACTCCCCGATCCGACACCTCCACATGCAGGTCGTCGCCGCGCCGCTCGCCCGACACCTCGATTTCGCCTGCGCCGTCGGGGTAGGCATGCTTGGCGGAGTTCGTCACAAGCTCGTTGATCAAAAGCCCGAGCGGGATCGCCTTGTCGGCCGAGATCATCAGATGGGCGAAGGTGCAGCGAACCGTGTGAGAAATCGTCTCCTGCAGCTTCCGGCAAAGTTCGCCGGCGAAATCTGCGATATCGACGTATCCGATCCTGGTGCTGCGCCACAGATGGTCATGGACCTGGGCGATCGTGGTGATGCGAGAAGCTGCATCCTTGAGGGCATCCCGAACTTCCTCGGACGGCGCGCTGCGGCTCTGTACACGGAGCAGCCCCACGACGGACGCCAGGCTGTTCTTGACGCGGTGGCTCATCTCTCGCGTCAGCATGGCCTGATGCTCGAGAGCCTGACGGAGATCGGCATCGGCATGCTGGCGCTCGATGGCGATGCCGAGCAGCCCGGCGAAGCCGGCCAGGAAGTTCGCATCGGCAAGGTCGAATTGGCCGGGTTCGGGACTATCGACCTCCAGCACGCCGAAGGGCAGATGATCTTCGCCTCCGCGCGCGATCAGAACGTTGATCGCGCGCCGGATCCCATGATCCGACAGGAGCTTCGGCGTCCGAAACCGGGTTTCCTCCGGCAGATGGTTGGAAATCACCACCTGCCCGGTTTGGAACGCGTAGCCGGCGGGGGATTCCAGATCGACGCCAAGCGACACCTGGCCGATAACCTCCGATTCCCATCCGACGCCGGCACTTACCAGCAGCCGTTTGTCGTCTGGCAGATACTCCAGGACTTTGGCGAAGGGGGTTTCGAGGCCTTGGGCGCAGAGCTCGGTCGCGCGCTGCAGGATTTGTCCGATGTCGCGGGTCTGCAACGCCAAACGGCCGAACTCGCCCAACAAGGACTGTTGCCGCAGGCGGTAGGGAAGCTCTTGCCTTGTGAGGTCGGTCGCCACGGCAGGGGCCGTTATCGACTCCTGCCCGGATGGAGCTGGCATGAAAATCCTTGAGGCAGTCGAGGTTGCGGCACCGGCGTGCGGAAAACGTAGCACGATGCCGCGGCGATGGCAGGGATTTCGGGTCCGGACCATCCTGCGGGGGCCCATTTTCGGCCGGCGGAACGATGCGTCCCCAGCTTACTTAAGCTACCGTAAAGGAAGGGGTTTTGGATGGCTTCAGCAGTCGGGCGGCCGGTCGTTCTCATCGTGGAAGACGAGTTGCTGCTGCGGATCAGCGCGGCGGAAATGGTCGCCGATGCGGGCTACGACGTCGTCGAAGCCGGCAACGCCGACGAGGCGATCGCCATCCTCGAAGCCAGAGCCGATATCCACATCGTCTTCACCGACATCCAGATGCCGGGATCGATGGACGGCCTCAAGCTTGCACGGTTCGTCCGCGACAGATGGCCCCCGATCAAGCTCGTCGCCACATCGGAACGCGTGGCCATCGGCGAGGGCGACCTTCCGGAAGGCGGATTGTTCATCCCCAAGCCCTACTCCGCCGCAGGGATCGCGGAGGTCCTCGGGAGCCTGGCCGCGCCAGCTTGAGGCCTGTCAATCCTGACGGTGGTGTCCCTCCCTACCTAAGCGGCTAGGGCTCTGGAAGTCGAACACAGGCGGTTCGGCTTTCCGCCAGGCGGATGGCGCGGACCCCCATCGAGTTCGCAGAGGGCCTCCAATATCTCGTCGATGGTGACGGGCGCCTTGAGGCCGGCAGGTGCCCGCAACGCGGGACACGAAGCGATGGCCGATGCATCCGATGCCCAGGATGCCAGTATGGCTCGTTTCTCCGAAACCGACAGCGCGGGATCCGCTACGACGTCCTTCGGATGATCGAAGACCGTGCCGGGATGCAGCAGCGCGTTGATGTCGAAAACGTTGTCGTCGAAAGCGGTCGTCTGCCGCATGTTGTCCTCCATTTCCTAGACGATGGCCGGTGCCGCGCGTCGGGCGACGCGCGGCACGCTTCCTGAAGTGGATGATTCAGGCCGCCTTGGCCTCGATCTGATGGACGTTGTCGGCAGTCGATGCGCCGTTGATGGCGATCCGTCGCGGCTTCATGGCCTCGGGAATTTCCCGGACCAGTTCGATCTTGAGCAAGCCGTTGTCGAAGCTCGCGCCCTTGACCTGCACATAGTCCGCCAGGTTAAACTGCCGCTTGAAATGCCGGGTAGAGATCCCCCGATAGAGGAACTCGCGCTCGGTTTTTTCGGTCTTGCCGCCTTCGATCGAAACCACGTTCTGCTCGGCCGTGATCGAGATCTCGTCCGGCGAGAAGCCCGCAACCGCCAGCGTGATCTGGTAGCGGTCGTCGGCCAATCGTTCGATGTTGTAGGGTGGGTAACCTTCCTCCGTGGCCCGCTGGGCCGTCTCGGCGAGGTCGAACAGGCGATCGAAACCGATGGTCGATCGGAACAGGGGAGAGAAGTCGTAAGTGCGCATAGCCAAATCCTCCAAAGAGCAAGATGGGTATGAGGCACCGGACACGACCGGTGCCCGTCTCAATCCCGTGGCCCAAAAGGCACCGCGGGTACCACCGCGAAGGTGGCGACAAAAAAATTAGCAAAACGGGTTTTGGTTTCAAGAGGAGAGCGGAAAAATTTTCGGAGGGGTTAATCCCGGGCTCGCCGGAGAGCTTTGGCGAGCCGCCCTTTCTTGTGCTCACAGCGAGCATCTTCGGCTTTCGACTTCTTCTCGATGGCCTTAGCCTCGTCCCGGATTGCGTCGCTCGGCCTCGTCCAAGGCAGCCTGCGCCTTCGCGATGGCCTGCTACCCGCGTTCGCGCTGCTTTTGCCTAGCCGCCGCTTCCTTCGCCTCGGCGCGCTCGCGGCGCTGTCGTTGCAGTTCGTAGTCTTGCTCTGGAGATAGTTTGTCCGCGATCGATTTCCCGCGTCTTCGAAGCGGACTTAATGTCCGCGGGGCCTTGACCATGTGAACCGAGTGGCGGCGCCGGCGCAAGTTGCTCGCTCCGACCTTTTCGCCATCGGCATCAACGTTCCGGATTTCCACCTCGCGGCAGGAGCACCAAGTCGGCCGCTTCCTCGGCGTCTTTGAGGAGCGTCTTGCGCGGCGTGCCCATCTGCGCACGCATGGTCAGACCGCGCGACAGGTCGAGGACCTGGCTCGCGCGCACGGCTACGGGAAAGTCAGACGGTACTTCTCCCGCGCTGATCGCGTCGCAGAATCGGCGTTTCACTAGCGCCACGCCGCCAGCGACGGCGTCCTTCAGGAACTGCCTGACCTCAGCGTCGTCTACAAGGGGCGCGACGCAGACAAGAAGACATCCTGGGGCGGATCCTTCCTCGGTCGCAGTTTCTACGGCGTGCCTCAGGAAGCCGGCGAGCGAGTTGCGAAGAGTCGGCGGCGAGAAGAGCGCCTTCGCAGCGCGAGCGCCCTTTGTCTCTGCGTACGCCCGAAGGGCACGCAAGAACAACGTCCGCTTATCCCCGAAGACGGAATATAGACTTGGCCGTCCCACGCCCATGCCTTCGACGAGATCGTCGATCGTCGCTCCGTCGTAGCCTTTCGACCGGAACACCCGGGTCGCCTTTTCCAGCGCGTCGCTCTCGTCGAAGCTACGTGGGCGTCCACGGGGCCTCTCAGTATTTTGAAACATTTAGTTTTAAACTCCTTGACCGCGGCCTTTACGACAAATATAACCGAACAGTTCAAAATTAACAAGGTGGCCCCTCATCGACGGACACCTTCGACCTTACCTTTACCACGGAGACGCCCATGGAACATTCGATCGCTCTCGTCACCGGCGCCACCTCCGGGCTCGGATATGCTGCAGCCCGCTCTCTTGCCGAAGAGGGCTGGGGCGAGATCATCATCACCGGACGCAGCGTGGCTCGGGCCAAGGAAACGGCCGCTCAGCTCGCGGTCGAGACCAAAAGACAGGTCTTCACGCCGCTGGAGCTGGAGCTGGACACGCCGTCCAGCGTTCGGTCCACGCTTGCCGCGCTGGTCAAGCGAGGTCGGCCGATCGACTTCCTACTGCTTAATGCCGGGCTGGTCCCTACCAAGGCGCGCGTGATCACTGCGGCGGGCGTCGAGGCTTCTCAGGCCCCGCTGATCGGCCATCATCAACTGACTGTCGGCTTGCTTCGCGCCAACCTGCTGAGCCCCAACGCGCGGATTGTTATCGCCGGTGCGGAGCCAGCCCGAGGGGGCGTCCCCATGTTCAAGTACACCGACGTGCCTGCCTTCGCGGCCAAATACCACCAGGGTGACCGAACCGCCGCTGTGGAAGCCCTGATTCGCAACGGGCCGAACGTGAAGTACGTGCCCAACAATGCGTATGCCGACGCGAAGCTCATTATCGCTTGGTGGGTCGCGGCGCTGGCGCGCCGGCTACCCTCCGGCATGGCCGTGTACGCTGTCTCGCCCGGTGGGGCGACCGACACCAAGGTGGTGCGAAACGCTGGCCCGTTGTTGAAGTATCTGTTTATCCCAATCGTGAACCTCATTCCCGGCATGAATCAGACGCCGGAGACCGCGGCCCGTCGGTACCTCCAGGCGTCGGAGTTCGGAACCGACGTCTCAGGGCAATTCTTCGCCTCGGCTCAAGGGAAGTTCTCGGGCCCAATTGAGGCGCAGCGCCACCCACACCTCCACGATCGCGCCAGCCAGGAAGCCGCGTGGCAGGCCGTCGTCAAGGTCTCCGGTATCGACTTGTCTAGCCCAGCATCCTTGAGCGCGGTGTCCTGAAGGAGCGCAGGTCGCGGCGAAGTGGTCGCGGCGACCAAAAATTAGCAGACGATTGCGGAGCTCCGTGGTCGTCCACGGGCCTCGGAATTTGGGAATAATTAGTTCAAAACTTCCTTGACCGCGGCCATAGCGTCTAATATTAAATCAAACAGTTCAAAATCGGCAAAGCGACCCAGACGTCGCAAGGAGAATACGCATGGCACGGTACGAAGCGAAGCGGGCGGTGATCATCGGCGGCACCAGCGGCATGGGGCTCGCGACGGCGAAGATGCTCCTCGATGGGGGTGCGCGCGTTCTGGTAACGGGTCGCTCGCAGGCCGGCCTGGACTCCGCGCAGCAAGAGCTGGGGAATGACGCCATCGTGGTGTCGAGCGACGCGCGCTCGTTGACGGACATCGACGCCCTCGCCACTCGGGTGAAGGCCGAATTCGACACCTTCGACCTGCTTTTCGTCAACGCCGGGTTCAGCATCCGCGCACCTCTGGAGAGCGTGACCGAGGCCGGCTACGACGAGATGTTCAACCTGAACGCCAAGGGGCCGTTTTTCGCGGTGCAGAAGCTCGCGCCGCTGATCAACCGGGGAGGCTCTGTCGTCCTCACGACCTCGATCGCGAACGTCAAGGGAATGCCTGGCAACGCCACATACGGAGCCGCCAAGGCTGCGCTGCGATCCTTCGCTCGGGTGCTCGCCGCTGAGCTTGTACCTCTGGAGATTCGCGTCAACGCGGTGTCGCCCGGTCCCACCGAAACGCCGATCTTGAGCAAGATGTCCCTCGACAAAGACGCGATCGCCCAGATCAAGGAGCAGATGAAGGGCATGGTTCCCATGAAGCGCTGGGGGACGTCGGAGGAAATCGCCAAGGCCGTCCTCTTCTTCGCGTTCGACGCGACCTTCACGACCGGCGCCGAACTTCCCGTCGACGGCGGTTGGTCGCAGCTCTGAAAGCAGCACGCGAAATGCATCGCAATTTGATCTGAGGGGCCAATGACAGACACAGCGAACCATCTGGTCCCAGAGCAGGGGAAACTTCGTCGCGCGCTCGCGGCCGTCTTCGCCTGGATAGAAGCGATGGATTACTCCAGCTTTGACTACACTCTCGATCGCATCGAACGCTTGGAACGGGAGGTGGGACAACTAAAGGAACTGCGCCAAAGCCGCGATACGGCGCCTGTCGATGCTCACACCGGTAGCGCCGCTGGGCTCGAACATTGACGGCCCCGGAAAGAAACAAAATGTCTTTATTGAAAAACAAGATCGCCGTCATCACAGGAGGCAGCAGCGGCATCGGCCTCGCGACCGCCAAAAGGTTTGTTGAAGAGGGCGCCTATGTATTCATCGCCGGTCGCCGCCAAGCCGAGCTCGACGAGGCCGTCGTAGAGATCGGCTCGGACGTCACCGGCGTAAAGACCGACATCTCAAAGCTCGATGACCTCGACCGCCTCTACCGTCGCGAAGAAGGGTAAGATCGACGTGATTGTTGCGAGCGCGGCCTTCGTCGAAAAAACGATGACCGCCGGCGCGACGCCCGAGCATTTCGACAAGACCTTCAACGCCAACGCCCGCGGCACTTATTTCACTGTTCAAAAGGCTCTGCCCCACTTGAATGATGGAGCCTCCATCATCCTTGTGGCCTCCGCCGGGAAGAACAAAGGCTTTCCTGGCCGCAGCACCTACAGCGCCACCAAGGCAGCGCTCCGGTCGTTCGCCCGGACGTGGACCAACGAACTCAAGGATCGGAAGATCAGGACCAACGTGCTGAGCCCGGGCCCGGTCGACACGCCGATGTTCGACGACCAGTTCCCGTCCAAGGAGGGCGCCGCCGAAGCCAGAAAGCAGATCACGGCGATGACGCCTCTGGCGCGCCTGGCGCGTCCCGACGAGATCGCTTCCGCAGCCCTGTTCCTCGCCTCGGACCAAAGCAGCTACGTCGCCGGCATCGACCTTCCGGTCGACGGCGGCCTAACGGCTGTCTAGACCGAACATTCGTCGAGTCTCGGCGCCAAAACCTTCAGTCCCGCGCGCGCCGCAGGGCCGCCTTCAACCGCTTCGCTTCCTCGTCCCAATTCGCATCCTCGGTTTGGACCTTCTTCTCGATGGCCTCGATCTGGGCACGCAGCGCGGTCACGCGTTGCGTGTGCTCCTCCTCCGCGGTGTCCAAAGCGGCTTGCGCCTTATCGATGGCTTCCCGCCTGCGTGCCCGCTCCTTCTGCCGGGCCGCCTCCTCCTTGGCCTCCTGGCGCTCGCGACGCTGGCGCTCCCGTTCGTACGCTTGAGCCGCCTTGCGGTCCGCCGCTTTGTCAGGCTGGGCAAGAGACTTCGCCTTGACTGATGGCTTGTGGGCGGCCTTCTTCCGTTCATCCTGGTCGAGGTTCTTCGGCAGTTCGGCGTTCTCGCCGAAAGTGCCGTCGGATCCGATGGGGCGCTTGAGAACGATACCCGGCTTCGTCATGGTCGCGGCGATGATGTCGGGGTCGTGGCTTTCCTTCGCCACGCCCTGGTGGAAGAGATTGCTGTCCGCGCCCCACGCTTCCAGGGCGGCCTTCATCGACGGCGCGGCGATCGCCTGCTCGAAGAAGCCAAGGGACGTCTGGTAGGTCTTCAGCTTCCTCGCCATGCGTCGTCTTACCGCCCAAGCAGCGAGTGCTCAAACCGAGCGAACAGCGCGGCCGGGCCAGGATAAATTTCGACGCAACCAGCGTCCCGCAGCAAAGCCTCCGTGAATCCGCCACAGAGCACGCCGATGGTCGCGATCTTCGCCTTGCCGGCAGCTTCCGCATCGTAGGGGGAATCCCCTATCGCCACGGCGTCGCGGCCTTCTATCCCGAGTTTCTTGAGAACTATCTCGAAGATATCCGGTGCCGGCTTGGATTCCTCGGCGTCTTCGGAAGACGTCTTCACGTCGACCAGGTCGGCGACGCCTGCGATCTCGAGATACTTATCCAGTTCGTCCTTCTTGGCCGACGAACCGATGGCGACGCGGAGGCCGGCATCGCGAACGCGTCGAAGCAAATCAGGCACCGCCGAAAAGGGGCGCACCAACGGCAGGTACTCGGTCTTGAAGCGGTTGCCGCGCCATTCCCCCATTTCCTTACCATGGTCCCGCTGCGCGTTCTCCGACAGAAATTCTGGTAGTGTCTCAGTTTGAAATCTGAACTTTTATGCTTAGGGGTTGACTTGCAGCGAACAGGCAAATTGCTTTCGTCGCGGCCTTAGGTTGTAATGCCCTTTTGGGGCATGAACCATGTTAGCGGCGGCGCGCGCAAAGATAGCAGAACTAGTTACATGGTATGGGGGCTTGTCTTGGATAAAGAAGCGACTTTTTTGGGTTGGAATCTTCTTAATACCTGTCTGGCTAGCAACGTTCTACTTTTTTTACTATATAGTTCATTATGAGCTCAAAGATCTAAAAGACTTGATTATTGAGGTTGTAGTAGCTTGGTCTGGCGAACTGTTGTTTTTTACTGTTGTTGGTCTGATCGTCACCTTTGCTACACTTGAAGATCCTGGGGAGGGCAATTTCGACGACCGAATTAGAATTCTATTTGGCTCGGGAAACCTGCCACACTGCGTTCTGACCTATAATAGAAACACCCTTTCCCGCCTCTCCGCCTATGTAGAAGAGGCCGATCGCACAATAACGATTGAGACCTATGACGATAATCACAAGGCATATAAGGTAAGGGTAAGAACAGTTTACCTATACCGAAATCTACTTCGCGACGTTGCCTATGATGAAACTTTGCCAGTAAATGTAACGCCAGACGAATTCAAGACAAATGGCCCAACAGAACTGGGTAGGGTAACGTCGATTACCATCGATGACTCCGAGACCATCACTCAGCAATTGCCCATTGATGCGACGGGATTCAAAACGGAACTTCGGCTAAAAATGCCAAAAGCCGGTAAAACCAAGCTCATTTTCGAGTATTGGCTCTGGATGGCGATAGACGTTCCCCAAACCATGCATCCCCGTAGAATCGTTGAGCTTTTTAACATGAGAGTTATTAGCAAATGCGATGCCAGCAGCCCCCGCCTGCATATCGATGGAGATAAGGGCGGACCGAAATCGATGCTTTACGGGCAGCCCGTGACCTTTTCGCCCGTTCACGGCATTAGCCCTGGCGAAAAGATTTTTGAATTTCGACTACTTTCGCCTTCGTAAACCGTTGTTAACTGGACTTTTGATAGGCATAACTGGAATCTGAATTACACTACCAGGGCTCAAAAGGGAGATCGCAATGTACAGAATACTCGGCGATGAGGATGTCGGCTAAAAAGCTGAAAATACCCTGACTAAAAGCCCGGCATAGGCCGGGCTTTTTAGTTTTTGGCTCCCTCAACCAACGCTCCTGGTCAGTTTTGTCTTACGTT
The DNA here is from genome assembly GCA_963761895.1 of uncultured Alphaproteobacteria bacterium. Lineage (GTDB taxonomy): Bacteria > Pseudomonadota > Alphaproteobacteria > Rhizobiales > Xanthobacteraceae > Bradyrhizobium. The sequence continues at coordinate 202,834 of CAVXIL010000003.1, read as the reverse complement.
CCCGGATCGTGACCGGCAAGCGAGCTATCGACGCCGAGCTGGCTATCACCTTGGAAGAGGTGTTCGAGGTGCCGGCTGAACGCTTCCTGGAAATTCAGCAGTCATACGACTTGGCTAAAGCGCGCATTTCGGTTCGCCCCGATCATGCTCGCGCCATGCGCGCCCATCTCATTGGAGGGTTGCCGGTAGCGGATATGATCAAGCGCGGATGGATCAACGCCAAGGATGTCAGGGACCCTGCGCTTCAGACCGAACTAATGCGATTCTTTGGGGTCAACCGGATTGAGGATATCGAAATCCTGCCTCATGCCGCCAAAAAAACCGAAGTGAACACTTCGGCAACTCCAGCCCAACTGGCTTGGTTGTATAGGGTTAAGAAAATTGCGAGCGAAATGCTGGTTGCGAAATACTCCCCCACATCTACTCAAGTCGCCATCGCAAAAATCAAAAACCTTCTTTCTGCTCCGGAAGAGGCAAGGAAGGTTCCGCGCATCCTTGCAGAGAGTGGAATTCGTTTTCTTATCGTCGAATCGCTGCCGTCCGCAAAAATCGATGGCGTATGTTTTTGGCTCAATGATGTTTCGCCGGTCGTTGCCCTCTCGATGCGCTTTGATCGGATAGACAATTTTTATTTTGTGCTTCGGCATGAACTTGAGCATGTGGACAAGCGGCATGGTTTAGGCGGCGCTATGCTGGACTCTGAGTTAGAGGGCGAAAAAGCTGGAGTCGGCATCGGAGTTGCCGACGAAGAGCGCATCGCAAATGCCGCCGCTGCAGACTTTTGCGTTCCGCGGCCCATGCTGGATGCCTTCATTGCGCGCAAAGCGCCGTTCTTCAACGAGCGCGATATCCGACGACAATCTCCGCACCGAGGCCGATGCCAATGATGAAGCGTAGACCGATCAGGACGTACATGCTGGGCGCGAAAGCAGCGGCAATCGACGCCAAGCCGAACATCGCGAGGTTCACCTGGTAGGAGAAGCGGCGACCGAAACGATCGCCGAGAATGCCGGAGAGCCAAGCTCCGATCGTCATGCCGAGAAATGTCGAGGAGACGAAGGCGGCGTTGAGGTCGAGCGTGGACCAGCCTTCCTTGAGCACTGCCCCCAAGACGCCGCCGGCCAGATAGATGTCGAACGCGTCGAGGAACATGCCTGCGCCGATCAGAGCCAATATCCGCCAGTGGAAACTGCAGATCGGCAGCCTGTCGAGGCGTGCCCCCGCGTTGACGTCGACAAGTTGGGCGGATCGCGCCATTCTGAACCTCCCCTGCGCGGCCTTCTGGGGGCCGGATATTCCGATCACCGATTGATCGACCTGCGGGGCATCGCCGTCCAATTCAAATCGGAAATTCGACTATTTCGCTTCGTGATGGTGCGACAATACGTTCGGACCGACCGCCAGGTCGGCTGTTTTTCGAAGGTGTGTCGGATTCGCCCGTGCATAAGGGCGGATCGGATGTTGGGAGAGGAGACGAAGGACGATTTCGTGGCCGCGGCCGACGCGCTGCTTGAACAGCGCATCGAAAGCGAACCACGCCTGCCGGGTATCGTCGGCAGGGTTCAGGCGCGTTTCGATCTCATCTCGAACCCAATGCGCGGAAAATGGATCATGACATCCCCAACGCGTTCATGGCGCGTCGAGATGGCGAGTTCGTCGTGGCCGGCGAACTTTAGCCTCCCGACGATCGGGTCCTGCGCGTAGTCGGCCGCACGAATCTCCACCATGCTACCGATTTCGGGATCCTCGACCTGTCGAACGGCTGCGCGAAGCTGCGCCGGCGAGGATGATCTTGCGACTTTGATCGCCTCTTCGGCCGTCATCGGTCGGTCGCGGCCGTGACCGAGCTCTCGCATCCGCGACAGCCAACGCTTGATCGATTCGAAACGATCGAGCTCATGCGCCAGTCTCGCGCTTCGATCCGTGAGAAACCACATGGCGTGAAAGACCGCCAGGTCCGCTATTGTAAGTCGGTCCCCGCACAGCCAAGGTCGGTCATCACGCAACATGTCTTCGACGAAAGGCAGCTGCGCCCGGACGAGTGGAGCGCTTCGTGCGGCCGCCCGCTCCACCGATTTGACGCTCGGCGTAGGCAGTCCCCGCATCCTGGCTCGATCTTCGAACAGCTCTCTGGGCATCAGGTCGTGATTGGTACCCCAGGCGTACAGCATGATCGCTCGGAACAACGGCCCTTCGGCCCAGGCCGCCACGGCGTTCGCCAAACCGCCATATCCCGCAGGAAACCAGGATGGTTCCGGATATCTCCTGTCGAGTTCGTTCAGGATCAGTCGGGTATCACAGTAGATGTCCGCGCCGATCTGCAGCACGGGGGCCCGCCGATAGCCGCCGGTGAGCACGGTCAGATCCGGTTTGGGCAGAACGGGAGGGACCGTCACGCTTGCCCATTCGAGCGACTTGAAGCCGAGTCCGACCCGGACCTTTTCCGAGTAGTTCGAAAAATCGTAGTGATGTAGGATCAGTTCAGACATCGCATCACATTCTGGCTTGAGCCCGCGGGTTAGGTTGTTGGCTCGTTTACGATTCCGCCCGCAAAGGGACTATCATCCGAACCGCCAACACCAAGAGGCATCGCCGCGGTCGCGGCGCTCCGTCACTTCGACCCGCACGAAGCGATCGTGGGCGAGAGCGGCCCCGACCCAAAGCTCGTTCCAGGCATCGAACACAGCCGGCGAAAGGGCTTCGCGTTCCGCCATCAAGCGCCAAGAACTTTGCCGGACGTGGGCTGCGGATCCATTGACCTGCAACACGGCATCGTCGCCTTGCCCCGCCGCAAGTCGCTGGAAAGCCGCCGCAAATCCGGCTGCACCCGGCTCGATGCCGCCGAGAAGAGAAGCGACTTCGTCGAACGTGTGCATGCCGATCAGTCTGGCCGCAGCGCCCGCGAGATGGCCGCCCTCCTCCGGGCCGAGTGCGGCGATCGTCTCCGGGACGATGGAGGTGATGTACTCCATTGAATAGTTGCGGAGCACCTTAAGAAGCCGCTCCTCCGGCCAAGTATGTTCGGGAAGTCTGGGCGCGCGACTCGGATCGAAAGCCGGGCAACGTTCGCCGGGCGAGAACTGGAGCCGCTCTTCCGGAGCGAGGTCGTGGTCCCATTCCTTGTAATATCCCTCGAGCCCGGGCTGTCCGTCGACGGTCTGCCCGGTGCAGACGAAGCCCAGCCTCGGATTGCGGAGGACGACGCCGTTGTTGGCGTGCCATCCCTGCAGCATCGCCCGCGACACTTCGGAGGGAATGCCGCAAATTGCCGTTCCGGACCAGATCCACCGCGGCGGCGGATAACGTACCCAGGCCTTCCGGTCGTTCTCATAGACATATTCGACTTTGACCCCCCCGACCTGGTTTGACAGGTAGTGATACTGCGCGCAGGCGACCGCGTGCGGCAGACCATCCAGACCGAGCTTCTTCAATCCAGGAAGGAAACGGGCCAATTGTTGGCGGCGGAATGTCCTGAAGACAATCTCGGCGGCGCGTTGCGGGCCGGCGCGCGACGACACCATGAGAATGAGGCCGGTCAGGTAGGAATGATAGATCAGTTCGATGGCGCGGTAGGCTGCGACGTCGGCGGTCGCCGCAACGTTGCTCTCGTTCAATTCTTCGACTCCAGTCCTGCGGTAACGAAATCCGCGATGGATAGCGCCAATCTCCTTTTGTTGGACAGCGTCTCGCCATCGCGCGGTTGATACCACCGCGACGTCCAGTTAAGCGCTCCGAGCAGCGGCTTTGCCGCAAGCTTCGGATCTACGTTGCGGAATTCTCCGGACGTCACGCCGTCCTTGATGACGCGGATGTAGAGATTTTCATTCGCCTCGCGTAAGGCGGCAACTTCCGCAAGCTCGGCCCTTTCGCTCGCGTTCGTCCGTTCCAAAAGATGCATCTCAAGGCCCTGTGCAATCACGCGCAGATACGCCAGGTGCTCGATGACCAGCAGCGTGTGGGCGACCGCCATGCCATGCAGACGCTCTCGCGCCGGGCGCGACACATCAAACGACGGCTTGATGGCTGTATGCGTGAGTTCCATGCCGCGGCGATGCACGGCGAAGAAGAGCTCAGATTTGCTTCTGTAATAGTAGTAGATCGCTCCCTTCGTCGAACCGATCTCGTCGCTGACGCGATCAAGGGACGTCGCCGCGAAGCCTTGGCGCATGAAGGCGCGAGCGGCCGCGTCGAGAATCTCTACCCGTCGATCGGCCAGCGGTTCACCACTTTCGATCTTGCCAAGCTTGGTCATAGAACCTTCCCGGGCCAGAGCCGTTGACATCCAAACATACTACTCGGTAGGATGCAACATACTACTCAGTATCTTGAAGCGAAGGCCGCCGATGACGGATGATTATGCAGGCATTCGCGTGCTCGATGTGAGCCAGGGATTTGCCGGTCCCTATTGCGGGGCGATTCTTGCCCGCGGGGGCGCGTCGGTCGTGAAGGTCGAGCCTCCATCCGGAGATTGGGCGCGCACGATCGGCGGATCCATCGAGGGCCATACCGCTTTCAGTCTCGTTCCCAACCTCGGCAAGCGTGCTGTTTGCATCGACGGAAGCAGGCCGAAAGGCCGCGAGGTCCTCGCCGATCTCGCTAGATCCGTCGACATCGTCATCCAGAACTTTCGACCCGGCGTCGTCGAGCGCTTGCAGATTGCCGACCATCAACTGCGCCCCGCGAATCCGGATCTGATCTACGTGTCGATCCTCGGATTTGGTGCAGGCCCCTATGAAAATCGTCCAGCAACCGACACCGTCATCCAAGGCTTTACCGGCATGATGATAATGAACCGGGACGCTCACGGTACGCCACGCCGGATCGGAATGCTGGCGATTGATACAGCCGCCGGTGTGTACGCCGCCCAACTGGTCGGGGCCGCGCTCTATCGTCGCCTGTCCGGGCGCGGCGGACGACACATCAAGATTTCGCTCGTCGAGGTCGCAGCGGCATTTCAAGCCATGCCGATCGTGGACGACGCGCTGCGCCGGCGTGGTCAACCGAACGTTCCGCTGAGCGTTCCGATCGGGACGTTCTCGACCTCCGATGGGCACATCAACCTGTCGTGCGTCTCCACCGCCATGTTCCAAGGCATCTGCCGGGCCGTCGGGAAGACCGACTGGATAACCGATCCCAGGTTCGCCACGGAGGCGGGACGATTGAGCCATGCCGAGGAGATCACCTCGGAAGTCGCGAGAATACTTCTCACCGAAAAATGCGCGCACTGGATCAATTCGTTCGAAAAATACGACGTCTTGTGCGGTCCTGTTCAGGATTACCGGTCCTTCTTAGATGATCCGCATGTCCGCGGACTCGGATTGGAGGCCACGCTGGAGGGCGGCGCATTCGAAGGTCTCCCGCTCCCTCTATTGCCAGGCACCGCGGCCGCCGGGACAAGGCTTCCCGCCCCGCCCCGGCTCGGCGAGCACACCAGGGAGGTACTCGCCGAACACGGTTATTCGGAATCCAAGATCAATCGTCTCCTGCAGGACGGAACGATAGTCGAGGCAAAAAACCAAGGAGGAAACAATGAAAAATAGCTCCATAACCTATGCTGTCGGAGCCGGTATCTTCGCCGTTCTCATGTCATCATCGGCCTTCGCTCAGATATCCGACAATGTGATCCGGATCGGCGTCCTGAACGACATGACCGGAATCTACGCGGACGCCGGCGGCAAAGGATCGGTCGTCGCCGCGGAGCTCGCGGCGGAAGACTTCGGCGGCAAGGTCGCCGGTGCGAAGATCGAGGTTATTTCCGGCGACCACGCAAATAAGCCGGATATCGCTTCCAATCTCGCCCGACAGGAGTACGACGCGCAAGGTGTCGACGTCATCGCCGACGGCGGATCCTCCGCGGCTGCTCTGGCTATGCAGAACGTGTCGCGCGACCGCAAGAAGATCATCCTGTTGTCCGGCCCTGCGACCGCCGAAATAACGGGAAAAAGCTGCTCACCCTACAGCTTCCACTGGATGTACGACACCTACGCGCTCGCCGCGGCGCCTCCGGAAGGCGTGCTCAAGCGCGGAGGAGATACATGGTTCTTTATCACCGCCGACTATGCGTTCGGAAAGTCTATGGAGAGCGAAGCGACCAAGCGGATCGTGGCCGGCGGGGGCAAGATCCTGGGTGGCGTACGCGCGCCGCTCGACACCCCCGACTTCTCATCCTATCTACTTCAGGCGCAGGGGTCCGGCGCCAAGGTGCTCGCGCTGGCTACCGCCGGAAGCGACACCAGCAACGCCATCAAGCAGGCACACGAATACAACGTGATTGGCCCCAACACGCAGGTCGTCACTTTTCTGATGTTCATCAACGACGTCCACGCCATGGGCCTCAAGGATGGACAGGGCCTGATCTCCTCTACGACCTATTATCACGACCTCGACGATGGCAGCCGCGCGTTCGCCAAACGCTTCTGGGACAGAATGGGTCGGCCGCCGTCGATCGTTCAGGCCGGCGTGTATAGTTCGGTCGTGCACTATCTGAAGGCGGTCGCGGCCGCAAACACCGACGACGGCACGAAGGTTGCGGAAAAGATGCGCGAATTGCCGGTCGAAGACGCGTTCACGCACGGCGCCAAGATCCGGGCGGACGGACGCCTGCTGCGCGACCTGTACGTGACCGAGGTCAAGAAGCCGGAAGAATCCAAGGGTCCATGGGACTATTGGAAGATTGTCGCGACGATTCCAGGCGACAAGGCATGGAGGCCCGCGCAGGAGAGCGATTGCCCCTTGCTGAAATCCAATTGAAGCCGAGGTAGCCGTCATGGGCCACTCCAAACTGACCGTCGAGACCGATGGTGCCGTAACCATCATCACGATTAACCGTCCGGAGGTGCGCAACGCTCTCGACAACGAGACCGCAGCACTTCTCACCCGGGCGCTTCGCTCGTTCGACGGTGATCCCGGCCAGTCGGTCGCGGTGCTCACTGGCGCGGGCGGTCACTTCTGCGCAGGCGCCGATTTGAAAGAACTCGCCGCTGGTCATGAATACAAGCCCTGGGCCGGCGATCCCGACGGTCCGTGCCACGACATCATTTCCAAGCCGGTCATCGCCGCCGTCGCGGGCTATGCCTGCGCCGGCGGCCTAGGGATCGCCCTTCGTTGTGACTTGCGGGTCGCCGAAGAGACCGCGACCTTCGCGGTACTTTCGCGGCGCTGGGGTGTTCCCATGAGCGACGGGACCACCGTTCGGTTGCCACGGGTCGTCGGAGCGGGACGCGCGCTCGACATGCTTCTGACGGCACGAAAGGTTTCGGGTGCAGAAGCAGTCGCCATGGGCTTGGCGGACCAACTCGTTCCGACGGGACAAGCCCTTCCCGCCGCGATCGAACTGGCGCGGCAGATCGCGGCATTTCCTCAGATCGCCATGCGATCCGATCGGATGTCCACTATCCGGCAGTGGAACCTATCCGAGAAGGAAGCGATCTCCTTGGAGGCCAGTTTGTCAATTGAAGCCCGTCGGAAGGAGGCCCAGGCCGGCGCGAGCGAATTCGCTTCGGGAGCCGGCCGCCACGGCATGGTCGGAAAGGCTTGAACGATGCGCGCCGTAGTCGGCCGTCGGTTCGGCGGTATCGAAGCTCTCGTCTACGAAGAGACCGCCCCGCCCGCTATTGACGCAGGTACGATTCGGATCGCGGTGAACGCGGCAGGCGTCAGCTTCGCAAACCTGTTGTTCATCGCCGGCAAACATCAAAATCGGCCTAGCATCCCATTCGTGCCGGGCACCGAGATAGCAGGCATCGTCAGCGAGATCGCGCCCGACGTAACCACCACGCTCAAGATCGGGGACCGTGTGTGCGCCGGATTGCCCTCCGGTGGGTTCGCCGAAGAGGCGATCGTCGATGCGACCAACGTCTTCCGAATCCCCAACTCCTTGAGCTTCGAGGGCGCGACCCTCTTTCCGACCATATACGCTACCGCCTACGCCGGCTTGAAGTGGCGCGCCAACCTCCAACCCGGCGAGAGCCTGCTGGTCCATGGCGCGGCCGGCGCGAGCGGACTGGCGGCCGTGGAGATCGGCCGTGCCATGGGCGCCACCGTCATTGCGACGGCGGGCGGCGACCGCAAGGTCGCAGCGGTCGAGAAGCACGGTGCCGATCACGCCATCGACTACAGGAAAGGCGGCTTCCGCGAACGGGTACTGGAACTCACGGGAGGTCGCGGCGCAGACGTCGTCTTCGACCCCGTCGGTGGCGACGTCTTCGACAAATCCTTGCGGTGCATCGCACCGCTTGGCCGTCTTCTGCCGATCGGCTTCGCTTCCGGCCGCATTCCCGAGATCCCTGCGAATATCGTCCTGGTGAAAAACCTGACGGTGATAGGTCTCTACTGGGGATTCTACATGGCGTGGGGAAAGACCAAAGCGGACGCCGCCTTGCGCCAGCGCGTCCGCGTCCTTTTCGAAGAATTGTTCGGGCTTTATGAGGCCGGCAAGCTGCGCGCGCCAGTCGATCGCTCGCTACCGCTGCCGCAATTCGCGGACGCCCTTCGCAGCGTCAATAGCCGAAAGGTTATCGGGAAAGTCGTGTTGGTACCGGAGCAACGTACATGACCGAGATTCTTCAACCAAGCCACGAAGCCCCTTTCCGAGGATTGCGCGTTCTCGACTTCGGCCAGGGCGTGGCATCCCCCTACGCCGGATATCTCCTCGCCGCCAACGGTGCCGACGTCATCAAGGTCGAACCACCGGAAGGCGATTGGTCGCGTCGGCTCGGTACCAGCTACGGCAGCCAGTCTGCCTTGTCGGCCGTGTACAACCGCGGCAAGCGCAGCCTCGCGCTGAACCTGAAGCAGCCGGAGGCGATCGAGACCGCAAGAAAGCTGGCGGCGCAAGCGGACGTCGTCATCGAAGGATTCCGGCCCGGGGTCATGGACCGGTTCGGGCTGGGATACGAAACCTTGAGTTGTGAGAACCCGCGACTGATCTATTTATCGATCAGCGGATTTGGACAGGAGGGCCCCTACACGCAGCGCCCCTGCTCCAACTCGGTCGCCCAAGCGTTTTCCGGTCTCGTTTCGGTGAACGTCGGCGTAGACGGCATTCCCCACCGCGTCGGCGCAACTCTCTCCGACGTTTGTACCGGACTTTACGGATTTCAGGCCGTCTCGACGGCGCTGTTCGCGCGCGCCACCGTCGGCAAGGGCCGTCGCATTGACGTCAACCTGTCGCAGTCGACGGCTGCTTTGCTTGGCCACAAGTTCGCCGAATATGCACTGGAGGGCGGCACTCCGCGCCTGCTCAATGTCCCCGCCGGCAGCTACAAAACGAGCGACGGCTGGCTGATGGTCACGCTGGTCACTGAAGCGCAGTACGTTCGGCTTTGTTCGGTACTGTCGCGAGAGGATCTCGCGAAGGAGCCGAGGTTCGCCAATTTCGCGCTCCGGGCCGACTGCGCCGAAGAGCTCGCGGCCGAACTGCGCAAGGTCTTCGCGACCGACACCATTTCCTCCTGGCTCGCGCGTCTGCATGCTGCGGACATCATCGCCGACCGCATTCTGAATCCATCCGAGTGGATGGCTAACGAACACGTCCAGGCGACGCGCGGCGCCCTGCGGACCGAGACACCCGGCGTGGGCGCGGTCTTCGCGGCGCGGACTCCCGGAATGGCCGGCGACAAAGAGGGATCCCTCTGCCCTGCTCCCGATGTCGGACAGGATTCTCAATCGATCTTTTCGCGCCTCTGGCTTTAGGAGAAGAAGATCAACTGGCCCGCCATCGGGCCAAGGCCCGCGACCTGCCAGAACAGCCACCGCGTATGTCCGCGGGCATCAACCTTCCGGACCTTGCGGAATGCGAAGCTGAACTCCGCGTCCTTGCCGATAACATGAGTCAGCTCGCCTGGATGACCGACGCAGACGGCCTAGCTTATTAGTTCAACAAGCGGTGGCTCGACTACACTGGGACGAAGAAGACCGCTGCCGTGCAGGTACGAAGGTGATTTCACCCAAGGCGTATGGCTACGCCGCGCTCAAAGCCTGCGCGAGATCTGCGATCAGGTCGGATGGGTGCTCGATGCCGATAGACAGCCGGATCGTAGAGTCGAGAATCCCTATTTTTTGACGGATGTCGGCCGGAACACCGTAGTGCGTCATGCTTGCGGGCAAGCTGGCAAGAGGCTCGATGCCGCCCAGGCTCACGGCTAGCTTGAAGATTTGCAGCGCGTTGAGGTAGACCTTCCCATGCGCGACGGCGATTATGTATCCGGCCTTCTGGGCATGGCCGTGGCAGTCCGTGGACTCGGCGAACGATGCGATGCATTGCCCGAAACAGACAGTCTTAGGGAGTGCTACCGCGAATACCTTGCGCGCGTGCTACCCGCGTGATCCTCGCGCCGTGCTCGACGCGGTCAAAGGCGCGGCCTGGCAACGCCGGAGCCAGCCGCAAGCCAAGCGCGACGGCCGGCCCTGACCGCCTCTGCGCGCGACGCGATCGACGCTCTGCGGGCCGGGACGAAGGAACGGCCCTTGGCGGCTCGAACAAAGGAACTGCGTGATATGAGGAGCAAGCGATGACGTAACCCTATCAACAGTTTCCAGCCGAGGTCTGCGAGGATGAGACGAGCTGGAGGTTCGGTCTTCCCGGCGCATGCGAACACTGGTGACCCGGATGGCCCGTCGAGGCCTGTCCGTTAAGGAGGTCGTACGCGCGCTGAAATCCATGATGGTCCGGAGCAAAACTGATCCAATCAGAGGCCGGATACATTGATGCAAGACCGCAGCCGCCAACAGTCGACCTCGAACTGAGGCCCTAACCCACCCCGTCCGTCTGCGGGCTGGTACGACCGCGCTTCGGCGCTTCGTTCAATAAGCCGGCAAGCCGCAAGCCTTCAAGGATTCCTTCCAGCCGCTGCTCCCGGATCATCGCGGCCATCATTGAAACGGCGTCCTGTTGCTGGATTGTGAAGTGCACGTCAGGCAATTGCTCAGACATGGCCTCGAAGAATGTCTGCGGGTTGGTGACGTGATCTCGGAGCGCATATCCCGCGTCCTCCGCGAGGTAGGTCGCAAGATCGCCGTCCGTAAATGTGTCAAAATCAAAGTCGTAGCGCGTACGGTCCTTGATCGACTGCCGAATCTGCTCGCTCTGGTGTTTTGCCGCCATAGAGAGCATAAAAACCGCGTCCGGCAGGTTCTCGCGCGGTACATTCTTCAGCTCAGCCATGCGGGCGTAAATTTCTTTGCCAGCACGCTCGTTCCGCTCGAATCGCTCCTGCGTCTGCCGTGCCTCATGCTCACGCAGTATTTTCTCCCGCCGCTTTTTTCGGAACATTCTCACGCCCCTTTGAAATGGCGAGCGGCCTATTTCGGCCAGCACCCGGCTGTTGCGTTGAACAGGAGTTTTTTGTCTTGGGCCAACCCTCGTTACCGCGCCGCGACGTCGTCCCTCGTCTTCAATGAGGCATCGTAGATGCGTATCTGAAGCATGGGAAATCGGCGCTTCAATTCCACCGCGCCCTGTTCCGCGCCCGCTTTCGTGGAAAACTCGGCCTTCAGACGACCGTCGATTTCGAGAGCGAATCCGGTCTTCGGCAGTTCGATTGTGTGGGCAGCCATTTGATATCCCAACCTAGCGATCTCACGTCTTTGCTTCTGACTACGATGAGTCCGTCCCGGAGGACAAGATGCGTTCGGCAGCGCCATCGGCGTTCTGGCGTAAGCGGCTCCTTCTTGGACTACGCTCGCTTCATGCAAGCGGTTTTATCCGGTGCGCGTCTCAACCCCGGCACCGCCAAACAATGGTTTGATCCGCATGTCAGGCTTCGACAGCACTGCATCGAATGCCTCACAACGGATGCACAGGACGCCGATCAGCACGTCGCGTGGGGTCTGGGCTGGGGGCTTGAACCCGATGTGGGCTCTATCTTCCATTGGGGCAACAACGAGGGGTTCAAAGCGTTCGTGGTAGGTTCACTGATGGATCGGTCCGCCATCGTTGTCTTCACCAACGGCGATCACGGGATGGCGATCATGCCAGACGTGATCGGCCAACTGATGCCGGGCGACCATCCGGCCTTCAAATGGCTCAACCACTCTCAAGCTATTAGTGCCAGCTCATTGCTTGATTGGTTTCGTACGCGCTGGCATCAGTGGGTCTATTAGATAAATTCCTTGTCCGCTTTGCGCACCTGTAGATGCCAATGTCCGTTCCGGGTCAAACTCGGACCTGACGGCCCCGAAATCCGACTTCCTTTCTACCCCCCGAGACCGGACATCGCCGACCAGGCCGGCCATGTCCGTTTCGTGCCAATAGCGGAATATCCGATTCTCGTCGCCACGACGGGGTCAAGCCGTCGCGGTTGCGTTCAGGTCCGGTGTCAGCCGGAAAGTAAATCGAGATACTCGCCGACCGGACTTGCCCACAGATCGGGATAGTGAATGACGTTGTGGCCCACGTCGCGGGGCATATCGAACTCATAGAATTTGCCGTGGCCGCCGCCATTCTCGAAGGCCGCGAAATTTTTTCTGCTGTGGGCCATCGAATAAAAGTGGTCTCCCTGGCCGTAGAGCCAGATCGTCGGCCGATTGTAGCGTACGCCGCGCACAAAGAGTTTTTGATTAATCTCTTCGTAGACGGCACACCCATCGCCACTCCACCCTCCCACGAAATTGATGACACCCAGTGTTTGTTCGGGGTGCATTCCTGCATAGGCGATCGACAGCACGCCGCCGCGTGAGTGTCCGCCGATCAGAACAGGACCGGGAGCAACGTCCTGCCGGCGGCGAAGGATGGCAATGGCCGCATCGACATCGGTCAATGCGCGATCCACATCGTGCAGCGCCGTATCGGTATTGCACTTGGACTGGCCGTTTCGGCCGAATTCTTCGTCACAGAACCCATCGGATTTTCCGCGACCCCGACGCTGTGGAAAGGCCACGAGCCAACCTCGTTTGTTGAGAAAATCGGCAACTTCGAGCGAGGTCCACGTCTGCTTGACAAGTTCGGGTGTTGGATGTCTGCCGGTTGAGGAGCCATGATTGAACACCGCGAGAGGAAACGGCCCCGATCCGGAAGGTCTGAAAATGACCGTCTCCAAGCTGATCGGATTGCCATCTTCGTGCAAATCCGTTTGGAGCAATTCGGAAGTACCACGGGACCAGGGAACGACCGCATCGAGTTTAGTCAGAGAAGCCAAGTCCGTTCGGCTCATCGCCGCACGGGCGATCCTGTCGCTGCTTTTGAAGACGGCGTTCAGCTGCCCGTCGTCATCCATGTCGTATGTTGCGGTGAACAGCGGCACCGTCACAGCGGCGTACAGCGGCACCCTCACAGTAACCGTAAGGGTGCGTCCAGACACCACCGCATCAAATCGCCGCCACTTCGCCTTTTCCCGAGCGTTTGGATTGTCAGCCTCCGCAAAAACAATGCCGCCCACGCCATCCTCGCCGATGCGTTCGACCAGCAAAATATGCTTGAGGCTACCATTCCAGGCGCCGACCCATACGCCGGCCCAACGCCGCTGCAAATCCGTTGCGGATGGCGGCACAGAGGCTACACTAGCGTCCGAGGGAAGCGGTACGCCATCTATGTTGCGATCAGGTCCTGCCGTGGCCCGCGCCGCCAACGGCCAGGCGACCGCCGTACCGCCTGCAAGCCTGAGAAACTCGCGTCTTCTCATACTGCCTCCCAAGTCACACTTGAGCGTGAACGAAATCTACCTTTGCGATAGGCTTATGGCAACACTCGCAATAGTCGTCACGCTCGATGTCCGCATTGGGTCCAGGCCGTGTGGAAACGTTTTTCGTTTCCCACGCAACCGGGCGCGATGGGCCTCGACGCGGCCGTCTGAGCTTGTTTTTGCTGTATCGAGCCTGGAGTCAACCTGAGGGCCGCGCTGAGCGAGATGAACGGTCACAAAGCGCGCACAACACAACACCCCTCACGCCCGGATCGCCGCGAGGAACGGTTTGATACCGACGATATTCATCACGCGCGTGAGGTTGTAGGCGAGCACGTGCAGCGCCATCTCAGTCGCCACCTTCAGCAGCGTCTTCATCAGAAAGTGCGTCGCCCCCATCCGCATCTTCAGCGTGGCGAACGGATGCTCGACGGTTTCGCGGCGCACACGCATGGCTTGCGGGTTCTGATCGAGCCGCGTCTGCGCGGCTTCGACGACGTGTTCGTGTTTCCAGCGTTTGATGCGGCGCTCGTTGGCCGTTGTGCACCGATCCTTGAGCGGGCATGTGCGGCACGCCTTCGTCAAGTAAATCAGTATTTTCTGGCCATCTTCATCAGCGGTGAAGTGGTGCGCCAGCGTCTCGCCGGCCGGGCAGCGATAGACATCGTCCTTGGCCAAATAAACAAAATCAGGTTTCCCGAAACGGCCTGCCGACTTGGCGCCCGAGGTTTGGGGCTTGGGCAGCGTGACTGCGACGCCGGCCTGTTCGCAGGCCAGGACTTCCTCCCCTTTAAAATAGCCCCGATCCGCAACGACTTCCAAGTTATCGCTGCGCAGCGCGGCTTTCGCCGCCTGCGCCATCGTCGCCAGTTGCGATCTATCGGAGCCGACGTTGGTGACCTCATGCGCGACGATCAGATGGTTCGTAATGTCGACCGCACTTTGCACGTTATAGGCAACCATGCCTGAGCCACGCCCGCTCGTTGCCATCGAGCGGCAATCGGGATCGGTCAGCGATATCTGCTTATCGGGCGAGGCGAGCAATGTCTTTTCAATCGCGGCCAGCCGTTTCACTTCTTCGTCGAGCTTCGCCAGCTTTTCCTTAAGCCGTGTCTTGGTCAGCAGCACCGTTTCCGACGGCTCTTCTCCTGCGGCAGTCTGGCGGTCGGCGGTATCGAGTTGGCTCATGTAGCGCGCCACGCTCTCTTCGATCTGCTTCTGGCGGCGTTGGATCTTGCCCTGCGTGAAGTTGTTGTCACGACTGTTCACGGCCTTGAACTTGCTGCCGTCGATGGCAACGCTGGCCTTCGCCAGCAGCCCGATCTTTCGGCACAAGGCGACGAATCGCGCGCAAACCTTCTTAATCGCGGGGCCATTGTCCTTGCGGAAGTCGGCGATGGTTTTGTGATCCGGAACGAGCCGCCCGGTCAGCCACATCACTTCGAGATTGCGGCCAGCCTCACGCTCCAGCCGCCGGCTCGATTGGACCCGGTTCAGGTAGCCGTAGATGTAAAGCTTGAGCATCGCCGAAGGATGATACGCAGGCCGACCGGTCGCTGCCGGATCGACGCCGTCAAACCCGAGGTCGCGGAGTTCCAGCGCATCGACGAACACATCGACCGCCCGAACAGGATTGCTCTCGTCGACCCAATCCTCAAGGCATTCTGGCAGCAATGTCGCCTGCCCGCGATCCAGTCCCGCCACAAAGCCTGGCATCAAATCCCCCGCCGATTTAGTGGGGGATCATGGCATGGGAAGAGTTTTCACACAGCCTGGGTCAAAAGGCGAAATACTCGTTGCGAGCAGATGTCTTCCGCTTTGGCCCCAACAACGGACATCGCTCAATAGGGTCGGCATGTCCGTTTGGTGCCACAACCCGAAGTCAACCGACTTATTCGATTTTCTTGTCGGCGGTGCAATTTTAAAAGTTCTCAATCTCCCCGGGCTATGCAAATCTGAGAGCGAAGCGCCGCATGGCGCGCATCCGCCTTCGCGCCGTTCGAATGGCTGCTATCGTTTCGATATTTGAGGGCGCGGCGCAAGGAAGGGTTCATATCGGTCATTGCAGGCTTCTCCTTCCTTGGAATCATGCTCGGAGTAGCGACGCTTATCATCGTGATGGCCGTGATGAACGGCTTCCGCAATGATCTGCTCGGCAAGATTCTCGGTGTAAATGGTCATATGCTGGTTCAGCCGCTCGAATTGCCGTTGACCGACTGGAAGGATGTGGTTGACCGCCTCGACCAAGTGAAGGGCATCAGCGTAGTCGTGCCGATCGTCGATGGCATGGCACTGGCTTCATCTCCGTTCAATGCTGCCGGCATTATGGTTCGCGGCATTCGCTCCGATGACCTCAACAACGTCACCTCGATCGCTAAAA
Organism: uncultured Alphaproteobacteria bacterium; assembly: GCA_963761895.1. GTDB lineage: Bacteria > Pseudomonadota > Alphaproteobacteria > Rhizobiales > Xanthobacteraceae > Bradyrhizobium. Next base: position 186,835 of record CAVXIL010000003.1, on the reverse strand, counting down.
ACATCAAGCAGGGCACGCTCGAGGGTTTCGACAGCGGCCAAGGCGTAGCAATCGGTCGAAGGCTCGCCGACCAGCTCTCGGTGCACGCGGGTGACAGCGTAACGCTCTTGGCGCAACGCGGTGCAGTGACTGTGATGGGAACGACGCCGCGGATCAAGGCGTACAAAGTTTCTGCGGTCTTTGAGATGGAAATGTCGGAATACGACTCGATCATTGTCTTCATGCCATTATCGGAAGCGCAGGCGTTCTTCAATCGTTCTGGGGATGTGACCGGGATCGAAGTCTATACAAGCAATCCAGATCGGATCGATGAATTCCGTAAGGCGGCGATAGAGTCCGTGGGGCGTCCGATATCTATCGTCGACTGGCGACAGCGCAATTCGACGTTCTTCAATGCACTCGAGGTAGAACGGAACGTCATGTTTCTGATTCTGACGCTGATTGTATTGGTTGCTGCGCTAAACATCATTTCCGGCCTGACCATGCTGGTGAAGGATAAGGGCAGCGATATCGCAATCCTGCGTACGATGGGTGCCTCGCAGGGGTCGATCATGCGGATATTCCTGATCACGGGAGCGGCGATCGGCGTAGTAGGGACGTTGGTAGGGTTCGTCGTGGGCACGCTGATTTGCCTCAACATCGAATCGATCCGCCAATTCCTGTCGTGGATGACGCGCACGGAGTTGTTTTCTCCCGAACTTTATTTCCTTTCGAAGTTGCCGGCAGAGATGGATGTCAGCGAAACGTTTGCCGTCGTGGTGATGGCGTTGACGCTCTCGCTTCTGGCGACACTCTATCCTTCGTGGCGAGCGGCGCGCCTCGATCCTGTCGAGGCGTTAAGGTATGCGTAGATAGCGCCCCGCGTTCTTACGCGTATCGAAATGCCTTCCATCATCATGCCGGCTTGTGAAACACCTTAGGACTTCCGTTAAGGGTCAAAAGCTGGAGTCGAAGCGCCCCGCACCCTCGTCCGCCCTAACCTCAACAGCGGACATCAGGCACCAGGGCTGCGAAGTCCGCTTTGTGCCAGAAGGCGACATTCTGTGCCCGCGCCCTTAGTCGGCCTTTACCAGCTCAAATTCAACGATACTTTTTGCGCCAGTCATCGGCACAGTGACACCGGGTGACTTCGCCATCAATTTGTTGCCGTCGACCCGCATGAAGTATACGCGATCGTTGCCGGTGATCGCCCGAATCGATGCGGTGTCAACATGGGCGGTCAACTTAATACCTTCTGATGTTTGATCGGTCGTTGAGTATTTGCCTGTCCAAGCCGTCGGTCAGCGAGGCTGCGGCACTCAGATGGATGATCTGTCTACAGACCCGTGGGCTGTCCGCGCCATGTCCGGTCTACCCGTCAGCGACCGAACTGCGGACATCGCTGCTGGTCCGATTCGTGCACCGGTAGGAGACATTCGTCCCCGATCTCGCTGCCGTCACGTTTGAGCATTTGATTGATCTTGGTGAGGACATCGTCGCGGACCATCTCATAGCCAACATCGACCGCATAGGCAAAGCCCTCGGCGTCAGTCCCGCCATGGCTCTTGACCACGATGCCGTTCAATCCGAGGAACACCCCGCCGTTGGACTTGTTAGGATCGAGCTTGTCGCGCAGCGACTTGAACGCATTCCTCGCAAAGAGATAACCGATCTTGGAACGCCAGGTGCGCGAGAGCGCCGCGCGGAGAAAGTCAATAATCTGGCGTGCAGCGCCCTCGGTGGCCTTCAAAGCGATATTGCCGCTGAACCCCTCAGCGACGATCACGTCGGCGGCCCCCTTGCCGATGCCGTCGCCCTCGACGAAACCGATATATTCCAGCTGGGGCAAATTCATCGCACGCAGCAATTCCGCGGCCTCGCGAATTTCCTCGCGACCCTTGATTTCCTCGACCCCGATATTGAGCAGTCCGACGGTCGGCCGTTCGAGATCGAACAACACGCTCGCCATGGCGCTGCCCAGCACGGCCAGCGTCACCAGATGCTGCGCATCGCCGCCGATGGTGGCGCCAAGGTCGAGCACGACGGAATCGCCCCGCACCGTCGGCCATACCGCTGCGATGGCCGGGCTATCGACGCCGGGCAGCGTGCGCAGGCAGAACCGTGCCATCGCCATCAGTGCCCCGGTGTTGCCGGCAGACACCGCAACATCGGCCTCGCCTTTCTTGACGGCTTCGATCGCCAGCCACATCGACGAGGTGTTGCGGCCACGGCGCAATGCCTGGCTGGGTTTGTCGTGCATGCTGACGGCGACATCGGTATGAATGACGCGCGAAGCCGCCTTCATCGCCGGCTGTTTTGCCAGTTCTGCGTCGATAAGCGCGCGGTCGCCGAACAACAGGAATTCAGTGTCCGGGCGCCGGCTCAATGAAATCGCGGCGCCGGGAATGACGACCGATGGGCCGACATCGCCGCCCATGGCGTCAAGCGCGATACGAACCTTCTGAGGCATGAACGTCCCGGAAACCTGATCACTTGCGGACTTGCGCTGGGCCGCGGAAATCGCCGCGGACAGCGGCGATCGGCGAAGCGCAACGCTGCGCCTCGGTAGCGACAATAGCGTTTCCCCGCCCCGGCACAACCTCTTGACCGCTTCCTTTTGAGGGCCAAGCCGCAGCGAGGAAGATTCGTAATATGTGAATAACTCAAGCTAATTCAACGCACTAAAATGAAATACGGGCCTGGCTGTTTCGTCCGCGACTAGGTGCGATTTCCGGTATGGGTCAGATTCGGAAGTCGAGCGGTCCACTTGGGATGTCTGCTTTACCCCCGCGAACGGACATCGCCAGGCCGCTCCGGCATGTCTCAAAGGTGCCAACAACGGCCGTTCCCCCAATCCTGCTCCTTACCGCAACTCGAGAAGCGCGGGTCCGGCAATTTCCAGCCTGAGCTTTCCGCGACCCGTTCTCAGTAGCCGGATTGGAGCAGCCTTCTCGTCCAGCCGCCGTCGGAGCAGGAGCAGGCGGGTTTCCAGATTGTCCTTGAAATCGGGCAATCGCAGTTCGTCGGAGAGCCGCATCTCACGATTGGTAAAGTCCGCACGACCCTCTTGCAGATGCAGCCCCAGTAGATGAACCAGGAGCCGACCCGAAACGCCTTTGATCAAGTATTCGCCGTCAATGAACACGCTGTCGTCAAAAAGGTGGTGAACAACGCTAAATGGTCGTCCCGCCAAGGCGCCGTTGCCTTGGGACGTGACCAGCGATTGCTCGCTGCCACTGGTATTGTCGGCAAGCGTAAGGACCGCCGCCGCGTTGCTTGCCAGGATCGAGAGAGCCGTTTCGAGGTCCTTCGGGAAAGCGAGACGCTCCTTGCTTTCGAGAAAAAGCACTCCGCGCAAGGCGCCTCCCGCGATCATAGGAAGCGCCATCTGGCTCATGGCGTCGGCTAAACTCGGCAAGGCGATCGTGCGCGTCCGGTTTTCGTCAACCGCCGATGCGCGTATGGCGTCGCCGAACCGGCGAATGCGGCTCATGTCGCTGATACGTATGGTACGGCGCTCGGCGGCTACCGTTCCGATAATCGCTTCGCCAATCGTCACTTCCGAGCCGATGCCGGTCCACGAATAGCCGCGACTACCGACGGTCACCAGACGTTCACCGGCGGGATATTTCACAAGCAGCACGGAGTTGGAGCAGCCGAAGCTGTCGCGTAGTCCATCCAGCAACGCGTCGACGATCGCGTCGATCTCGCGCGCTTCGGAAATGCGGCCGCAGAGCGTCGCCGCCGCGACGAGATAAGGGCTCGCCGCCGGCGACGAGGTTGCGACTGCCGCGCCCGGCGACGGAATGGCCTCCACGGAGACAACGCGATAAATGTCCACGCCGCGTAGGCGCATCACGTCAGCCATCCCGAGTTGTGCGCTGCTGGCGCGGAGTTCAGCCGCCATGATTTCGAACAGGGCGCCGCTGTCGAGCGAGCGCTCAAAGATCACGGACAGCCGGTATTGGCTGCCATCACGCGGATCAACCAGCATGGCGGCGGCGTTGTTGTTGGCGCGGATATTGGCGGCGGTCTTCGAGAAGAATTGGTCCGAGAGCGCTACGTGCTCGTCATCGACAAGCGCTACATGCGATAGGTAAGAGATGTTAGGAACGCCATCTTGCGAAGCCGTCGCGATGATCGAAGGAATGACGCCTTCGAAGCAGGCTTGGAGGTCACGCAGGCGGATTGTCATCGAGACGGCTCGAGGATACTTCCGGCCTTCTCGCCCGGCGTCTGCACGAAAATCGTCTCGACCGCGAGGCGCAAGACCTGCGGCTCCAGGTCGACGAGCCAGGACGCCGCGACCGCCCGATCGAGGCCGAGCCCCGCGAACGTCTCGATCATCACCTCGATGTAGTGCTGCGCGCGCTGTCGATGGGCGGTGGAAGCTGGAATGATCGCAGCGCGACCTTTGAGCTGGTAGGAGACATAGTCGGCGGGCCGCGCGAAGGTGACGGCGAGTTGCCCGTTGCGCGCGACATTGGCGATGGTCTGCGGCCATTGCCAGCCCGAGACGATGAGGTCGACTCGACCTTTGGCACGATCAACGACAGAGCCGGCTGCCCGGGCAACTTGCGGTAGCAAGCCATCGTCGCAGCTCCCAACGATAATCATCACCGGGCTTTCCAGGAAAGTAGCCAGCGCAGCGTCGATCGGGTTGCGGTCTGTTCCCGGCATAAGACTACTCTAGCGGTTAGCTATTATTTAGTAAAAGGGCCAGGCGCTTAGTAATCATTTAGGAAAGCCGCGATCCAGAGAAGCGTAGAGTTCCGGCCGACCATGCGGAGGACTCGCACCATGAATGCTTCTCTCGATCCGACCCATATGCCTGAACGAACCGTCGCCGTTATCGGCGGCGGCCCGGCCGGCCTTGTCGCGGCCCGCTTCCTCAAAAAGCAAGGCTTCGATCCGGTCGTCTTCGAGGCTGCGGCGGTGGTAGGCGGGCAATGGAATGCGGGCTCGCCTTTGAGCGCCGTCTGGCCGGGCATGCGCACCAATACAAGCCGGGTACTGACGGCCTTCAGCGATCTCGATCATCCTGCAGGCACCAGTGTCTATCCGAGCCAGGTCGATATGCTGGCCTATTTGCAGCAATATGCCGAGAAGGGCGGCCTCACGCCCCACCTCAGTCTGTCGACCCGTGTCGAAGGGTTGGATCAGGATGCCGGGGCGGGCTGGATCGTCCGCTCGCGACGCGGCGAGAGCACTGTATCGGAACTCTTTTCGCGCGTCGTGGTCGCGACAGGCTGCTGCACGGCACCCGACTTGCCGGCAATTGCAGGGCTGAGTGGCTTTACTGGCCGCGGCGGCGCCATCCATAGCTCGCAATATCGAGGGGCCGAGCCTTATCGCGGGCAATCGGTGCTCGTTGCCGGCTGTTCGATCAGCGCGCTCGAAATCGCGAGCGAATTGGCGGCATCGGGCGCGAAGGTTTGCGTCGCCATGCGTCGCCAACGTTACGTCCTGCAAAAGCTCCTTGCCGGGGTGCCGACGGATCACGTTGCTTTCACGCGTTTTGCCGCGCAGGCCGAAAGGGTGCTGCCGCCGGAGGCGATCGCGGCGGGGATGAGACAAATGGTCCTAAAGAGCTGCGGAAGCCCCGAGCAATTTGGCGCTCCGAAGCCAGACGACAACGTCTTCGCCGCCGGCTTGACCCAGTCGCAGAATTATCTGGCATTGGTGGCGGAAGGACGAATCCGACCGCGGCCATGGCTCGAAGCGATCGACGGCCAAACCGTACGCTTTGCCGACCGATCCAGCGACGCCTTCGATGCGATCATTCTCGGCACCGGTTTCAAGCTCACGCTGCCGTTCGTCAGCGAGACGATCGCGGCGACCCTCGGTCTTGACGGCAGCCACGTCGACCTGCACGACCACACGCTGCATCCCGATCTGAATGGTCTCGGTTTCATCGGCCTTTATCCACTGGTCGGCCCCTATTTCCCGGTGCTCGAATTGCAGGCGCGTTGGCTTGCTTATCTGTGGGCGGGGCTGCGGCCGATGCCGTCCATCGAAGCGATGCAAGAGGGCGTTTCGACGGCAAGAGCACGACGAAGTGGTCCGCGCGATATTCCCATGCACGCCCTGGCGACGCTCTTTGCTACCCATGCGGGTGTTGAGCCGCGTCCCGCGGCATGGCCGGCGCTCGAACGCGCATTATGGTTCGGCCCTTTGTCGCCGGTCTCGTTCCGCCTGATCGGCCCTGATGCCGAACCGGACGCGCCGACCCGCGCCATGGCGGCGGCGCGTTCTTTCAACGCGATCAACGAGGACGCGCTCACGCCCGAGGAGACGGCGCGTGTGAAGGCCGTGACTGCAACGCCCGAGGTGCGAGCCGCATGACCCGGCCAACCTGGAACCACCCTCCAACTCCTGGCCCAAGGTGGACATCTCTTGCGTCCGGGATCGGATTGGTTTGCGACCGCAATGGAGGCTCGGATAAGCGCGGGGTGCCGGCCAACCCCTCGATCGCTTCAACGGCCACCATACGACGTCCACACCAAGGCCGAATGCGGGAGTGAAGGAGTGTCCTGGATCAATTTCATCGGCTTCTCGGCAGCGTTCACCGTCCTTGCTAGCTTTTGCATGACGACGATCGTGGCACTTAGAACTCTCGCGCTCTTAAGCAACATCCTCTTCATTCTCTACGGCTTGTGCGCACACATCTACCCCGTGCTTGTTCTTCATATTATTTTGCTTCCGGTCAACTTGGTCAAACTTCACCGAATCAAGCCGAATCTCATCCACGCAAGTCGTTGAATTCTGCCTGGACTAGCTTAACCAGGGAGCTCCTCGGCCAATGTCCGGGTTGGGTCAAAAGGCGAAATACTCGTTGCGAGCAGATGTCTTCCGCTTTGGCCCCAACAACGGACATCGCTTAATAGGGTCGGCATGTCCGTTTGGTGCCATGAACGGACCCATGCAGCGCAACAAATTGCATTTCTACTCGATCAGTTCGTCGGCTCGACCGCTTAGCGCGAGCGGAACGGCGATGCCGAGTGCTTTAGCAGTTTTGAGGTTGATTATCAGCTCTACCTTGGTTGACCTTTGGACCGGCAGATCACCCGGGCTCGCTCCTTTGAGAATTTTTCCGGTGTAGATGCCGACCAGATGATAACTTTCCGCTTCGTTGGCTCCGTAGCTCATCAGGCCGCCTGCCGCGACGAACTCGCGATAAATGAAGATCGCGGGCACCGCGTGGCGGAGCGACAGTGCGCCAAGCTGTTCCTTACGCGAATTGAAGAATAGATAGGGGCCAATGACGAGCGCGTCGGCTCGCAATTGGCCTATGGCTGCAAAGGCCGTATCCAAGTCGTGATCGGTGCTCGCCTGCAGAACATGGAGCTGCATTCCGAGGGCAGGAGCCGCCGCCTGAACGGTGCGCATGAATTGCTCGGTAATAGCCGGAGCGGAAGGATTGACAAGGACGGCAATGATGGTTGCCGCAGGCAGTATTTCGCGCAGCAGCTCCAGCCGCTTTTGCCCTACCTCGACGTTCAAATTGGTCACGCCCGTCAAGTTTCCGCCGGGCCGATTTAAACTTGCTACAAGGCCGAGCGTGACCGGGTCAGTGGCTGTCTCGAACACGATCGGAATTGTGGCAGTCGCCGCCTTTGCCGCCAGTGACGAAGGACTACCGCCCGCCACAATCACGGTCACCTGACGGTGAACCAATTCGGCCGCGAGCGCTGGCAGTCGATCGTCTTGGTCCTGCGCCCAGCGATATTCGATAGCCACGTTCCGGCCCTCGATATATCCTTCCTCTTTCAGCCCCTTGCCGAACGCCCGCAGACGGTTTCCGAACGCCGCAGCCGGTGTACTGCTGAGGAAGCCGATCACCGGCATGGCAGGCTGCGCGCTCGCGGCGAGCGGCCACGTCGCCGCCGTGCCACCGAGAAGCGTGATGAACTCGCGTCGCTTCATGGTCGCCCCCTTAAGCAGGCGACCACACCCTACCATGTCTCTGAATTGAGCGATGTGTTTTGCATCACAGCAAAATTAGCCGCCGACGTCCGAGAAGGGTCAGACTCGGACCTCGACACGCGCAATCGCAACGCCCGCTTTGCCCCGGTGAACGGACATCGTCAGCCTGGTCACTCATATCCGAAAGGTGCCATCAATAACGGTCATCGGGTCTTGCTCATGAACCTCTCGGCTGCACCGAAAAGTCGTCCTGCACTGGGGCGAATTAGGAACGCGCTGGGGCATAAAACCCAACTTCGGCAAGGCCGGCACGTACTATAGAGGCGTCGACGATCGCGAGGTCCGCGCAGACCGGATCCGGAAGTCGGTCGGCGCCGAGAAGACGTTCTCCAGCGACCTCACCGAATTCGACGCCATGGTCGCCGAATGGCAGCCGCTGATCGACAAGGTCTGGCCGCACTGCGAGGAAAAGGGTTCGCGGGGTCGGGACGCTGAAGTTGAAGTTCAACGATTTCGAGATCATCACACGCAGCAGGTCCGTTCCCGTCGCGGTCTCGAGCCGCGGCGACCTCGAACGCCTATCGGTTGCTTTGCTTGAGAACGAGATGCCGGTTCCGAGGCCGGTCCGGCTTCTTGGACTATCATTGTCCGCGCTTCAGGACGACGAGCAGGACGAGCCGCAACTCGATCTGCCGATGTGATGCCCCGATGGACACGCTTCGAGGAAACTTCAGGCAAAAACCTCATGAATTCATTTCTACCACGACCTTCCCGACGGCCTGTCGCGAACTAATGGCTTCGAAGGCGTCGAGAAACCGCTCAAACGAAAATACCATCGTGGGGGGCGGTTCGATCGCCCCCGTTTCGAGCCAACCGGCGATATCGGTCGTGAGACGATCGTAGATGTTTGGCTCTCGCTTGCGGATCTGCGCGCTGTCCACGCCAACCAGAGCCGCACCCTTGAGCAGCGCGATATTGAAAGGCAACGCGGGAATTTTCCCGGCGGCGAAGCCGACGACCAGGTGTTGCCCTCGCCATCCCAGGGTACGGAAGGCTATGGGTGAGATGTCACCACCTACGGCGTCAAAGACCACGTCCATTGGTCTGCCGCCCGTCATCGCTGCTAGGGTCTTTCTCCATTCCTGAGCCGTATAGTCAATGGCCTGATCTGCGCCTTGAGCGCGGACGAACGCGCGCTTCTCTTCGGATGCTGCACCTGCAATCACGTGCGCGCCGATCATTCTGCCAATTTTTATGGCGGCAGTGCCCGTGCCCCCCGCGGCACCCAAGATAAGAAGGTTCTGTCCGGCACGGAGTGCGGCCAATTCGATCAGGCCGTAGGCCGCGGTCAGATAATTAATCGGAACGGCCGCCGCCTGGACGAACGACACATGATCGGGAATTTTTGATAAATCACCCGCGGCAACGGAAATCTCTTCGGCCAGGGCACCTCGCGTCGCGGCTCCGAAGACGCGATCCCCTACTTTGGGCTGTGTCACGTCCTCGCCCACTTGGTCGACGATCCCGGAGAACTCCATACCAGGCACGAACGGGAGCGCATCCTTGGTTTGATACTGGCCCGCGATCTTCAACGCGTCGACGAAGCCGATTCCAACGGCCTTCACCCGGATGCGCACACGACCTTGCGCAAGCGCAGGGCTCGCCACATCCTGCAAACTGAGGGACTCGACGGAAGTGTAGTTGCTGACAAGCACCGCTCTCATGTTCGCTCCACCGCAGGCGTTTTGCGCCGACGAGATTAAATCTTTTTAGCGCCAGACCAAAGTTAGACTGTCATCTAGGACGTTTTGACGAGCGAGGCTCGGAGTTCATTCTTCAACACCTTGCCCATGGCGTTGCGCGGCAGTGCTTCCACGATGATGACTTGTTTTGGAACCTTATAGTTGGCGAGGCAATTCTTGACGCGCTGGATGACTTCGGCTGCGTGGGGCGGATGACTTTCGTCGGCGGGAATGACGAATGCAACCACGCATTCGCCGAAGTCGGGATGGGGCGCGCCGACCACCGCCGTCTCGCGCACGGAGGGCATGTCATCGATAACCGCTTCCACCTCCGCGGGGTAGACATTGTAGCCGCCGCATGGGCCGATGTGGCTTGACGCGTACCGACCGCGTAATAGAACGCCATTTCTGCTCCATGAACCATTTGCGACGAACGGCGCTCGCTCGCTCGCGTCAGGATTATTTGGGATAACAGCGACGTGCACGGGCCACCGACGACCCGTTTTAGAAGGGATCGCGCGGGCCGGCGGATGCTGCCTTCCGCCGATCCCGGCCTATGGATCATCCTCTTAACCGAAACCTACGTCGAAAGATCTTTTGCGCCTTGACGCGGCCCGACAGATTAGTCTACTTATGCAAGTGACAAGGGGCGCCGACTGGTCGTCGGGAAAAGTTCCTGGGATTGGTCGGCTGAGCGCCAGAGAGGTCACGTGTCGGAGGAAATTCGCATCGAGCGACGCGACGTTATCGTCCACGTCATTCTGAACCGGCCCTCCGTGAAGAATGCCGTGACGCTCGCGATGTGGCGAGAACTGGCCGAGATATTCGCGCGCTTCGATGACGATCGGGACGTTCGGGGCGTCATTCTCAGAGGGGCGGGCACGGACTTCTCGGTCGGCGCCGATATCTCCGAATTCGAGAAGATCAGGGACGACAGGCACCAGAGCGCAGCCTACGAAGTCGCGGTCGACGCCTGTTCGGGAGCGATCGCCGCGCTTAGAAAACCCGTCGTGGCCGCGATATCCGGCTATTGCCTCGGAGGCGGTTGTCATCTTGCCCTGGCGTGCGATTTCCGCTTCGGCGACCGCAGCGCGATGGTCGGCATACCCGCGGCAAAGCTGTCGATCGTGTATGGCCTGCAAAGCGTGCAGCGCCTGCTGGCGCTCACTGGGGTTTCGAACGCGAAACGGATTCTCTACTCGGCGGACCGCTACTCCTCCGAGCAGGCCGCGCTGATGGGCCTGATAGACGAACTGCACGAAGACCCGGGCCTCGCAGCCGAGAGGTTCCTACAGCGGCTTTCAGCCAACGCGCCGCTGTCGATCGCCGGCGCCAAGCACATGTTGAACGGACTTTCTATGGGTGCCGGCGCGCTCGATTTGGCTGCTGCGCAGCGGCTCATCGACGAGGCCTCCGACAGCGAGGACTTCAAGGAGGGCCGACGCGCGTTCGCGGAGAAGCGGTCTCCGCAGTTTCGTGGTGCGTAGGTCCGGAAAGTCATTAGCATTAGAGGGCTGCCCATGAAGCCTGCTCAATTCGACTACGTTTCTCCGTCCACGGTGGATGCCGCTGTCGAGGCGCTCGTCGCCTCCAACGGTGAGGGCAAGGTGTTGGCCGGCGGTCAGAGCCTGCTGCCGCTGCTGAACTTCCGTATGGCCCGTCCCGCCGTGCTCGTCGATCTTAATGGCATCGAGGGATTGTCGTACATCGAGGACCGGGGCGACCGTATCGCCGTTGGTGCGCTGACGCGCCATCGCGACCTCGAGCACTCGCCGGTGATCGCCTCGAAGTTGCCCGTGATGTCGGCTGCGATGCGCCACGTCGCTCACTTGGCGATCCGGAATCGTGGCACAATTGGCGGAAGTCTGTCTCATGCGGATCCCGCCGCCGAGCTCCCGATGCTGGCGACATTCTATGAAGCTGGAATCTCGGTCCAGGGGCCGTCAGGCCGCAGGACGATCTTTCCGGAAGAATTCTTCGTCGACGCTCTGACTAACTGTCTGGAGCCCGAAGAGATCGTGGTGGAAGTCGAGTTTCCGATCCTGAAGCAGGATGGCTGGGCGTTCGAGGAGGTCGCGCGCCGTTTCGGCGACTTCGCGCTCGCGAGCATCGCCGTCTCCGTCCGCCGCGGAACGTCCGGGCTCGAAGCGGCGCGTGTCGCCGTAATGGGTGTCGCCGACACGCCGCGGCGGCTGAGGGAAGCGGAGGAGGAGCTCGTCGCGATGGAGCTCGACGAAAGGACATCCGATCGTTTCTCGGAGATCGTCGTCTCCCTGGTTTCTCCGAACGATGACCTCCATGCCTCAGCCGAATATCGGAAGCATCTGCTCGCGCAGTTGGCGAAGCGTGCGTTGGGGACGGCGTTGGCGATGAAGGTCTAATCCAATGATGAAAGTATCCGTGAACGTGAACGGTGAGAAGTACGACGTCCCCGACGTCGAACCGCGTATGCTCCTTTCTGACTTTCTGCGTGACCGGCTCGGGCTTACCGGGACGCACGTCGGATGCGAGCACGGTGTGTGCGGCGCCTGCACGGTTCTGGTGAACGGCGACAGCGCGCGATCCTGTCTGATGCTGGCCGTGCAGACCAATGGCGCAGAGATCGTCACGGTCGAAGGACTTGGATCACCGGAAAAACTCAACGAACTGCAGGCACAGTTCCGCGAGCAGCACGGGCTGCAGTGCGGCTTCTGCACGCCCGGCATGCTGATCACGGGCGAGGATCTGTTGGCCAAGTACCCGCTCGCGACCGACGAAGATATCCGGGAGGGGCTCTCGGGGAATCTCTGCCGCTGCACCGGATATCAGAACATCGTCGCGGCGATCAGAAGCGCAGCAGCCAAGCGCACGGAGAAAGCGTCATGAAACTGAACTTCCTGCCCGCCGGACGCCTCCGGATGAAGAAGAGCATCTATCTGCCGGGAGCCGACCGCAGTGAGACTATCGATCTTCCAGTTAGTAGCGCATTGATCCGGCACCAACAGGGAAATATTTTATTCGATACCGGCTGTCATCCTTCCGTGGTCGTTAACGCCGAAGAGCGGTGGGGACCTCTCGCCAAGGTCATGAAGCCGGTGATGACTGCTGACGAGACCTTGTTGCCGAGCCTGGCGTGCGTAGGCCTTTCCCCCGACGACATCGACATCGTCGTGAACTCGCACCTCCACCCAGACCATTGCGGCTGCAACCAGTTCTTCCGCAAGGCAACCATCCTGGCGCACGCGAAGGAGATCGAAGCTGCGAACGCACCGAGCGCCGAAGCGGCGGGCTATTTGAAGACCGATTGGGACTGCGGGCAGCCGATCGAAGCCGTGAGAGGAGAGAGAGATCTGTTCGGCGATTCCAGCGTAGTGCTGGTGCCGCTGCCCGGCCACACGCCGGGAACGCTCGGCGCACTCGTCGCTCTCGATCGCGACGGCCAGTTTCTGCTTGCGTCGGACTCGGTAAGTTTGCGGCAGAACCTTGATGCCGACACCGCCCCGCGCAACACGTGGAACGTCGATCAACAACTGAAGACCTTCGAGGAGGTCCGTCGGATCGAGAAAGGGGGCGCCACGGTCGTCTGCGGCCACGACGACATGCAGTGGCAGAGTCTGCGGAAAGGACCCGAGGGCTATGAATAGCGATCGGCGCGCAAATACCTCCGATGTCCTGAGACCGCGGAATGTCGGTCAACCGATTAGGCGTACGGAAGACCCGCGTCTTCTGACCGGCAACGGGGAATACGCGTCCGACCGGAAGCCCGATCGGCCGCTCCATCTTGCATTCCTGCGCAGCGTCCAGCCGCACGCGCGGATCGTGCAGATTGACGCCGCCGGGGCGCAGGAGGCGCCGGGCGTGGTCGCCGTCCTCACGGCAAAAGACATTGCCGACGATTTCAAACCAGTAATCCCGTTCTCTCGGATGCCCAACTATTACGCCACGCCGATCCTGCCTCTCGCCAACAAGAAGGTCCGCTACGTCGGCGAGGCCGTCGTAGCCGTCGTCGCAACCTCGCGGTACCTCGCCGAGGACGCGCTCGAACTGATCGAAGTCGAATACGAACCGCTCGGAGCGATCTCGCGCGCGGAGCTGGCCTTGGCCGACGACGCGCCGCTTCTGCACGAAGAAGTTGGCACTAACGTGCTGCTCGCGCGCGAGTTCAAGAAGGGCGACGTCGTCGCCGACCTTGAAGCGGCGGCGGTCAAGGTGGGCGGGCGTTTCGAAATGACGCGCAAGGCGCCGCTCGCCATGGAGCCGCGAAGCTACACCGCGGAGTACGAAAAGCGCCGCGAGGCAATTACTCTATACACTTCGTCGAACGTTCCAGGCATTGTTCGTGATGCCATCTCCGAGTCGCTCGACCTGCCGGGCAATCGCCTGCGCGTCGTAGCGCCGGATGTCGGCGGAAGTTTCGGATCTAAAGGATCGCTCTATCCAGAGGAGCTTCTGATCTGTATCGCCGCGCGCAAGCTCCGTCGGTCGATCAAGTGGACGGCGGATCGTCTGGAAGACATCAGCAGCAGCAGCCAGGCCTTTGCCGAGATCGTCGATGCTGAGATGGGCTTCGACGTGAACGGCGTCGCGACTTCGCTGCAAGCGGACGTGATCGGAGACGTGGGCGCCTTCTCAATCTATCCCTGGACCTGCGGGTTGGAGCCCGTTCAGGTTGTCAGCTTTCTTCCGGGACCGTACAAGATCGGATCTTACCGTGGAGCGGTGCGCTGCGTCGCGACATGCAAGCCACCAACCGGTCCTTACCGCGGCGTCGGCCGACCGATCTCGACGTTCGTCGCTGAGCGTCTGATGGATATGGGAGCCAAGGCGCTCGGTATCGATCCGCTCGAGATCAGGCGCCGCAATCTAGTCCGGGCCGAGGAGTTTCCGTACCGGATCGCTTCCGGCATCATCTGGGACAAGACCGGCTTCATCGAGTGTCTCGATGCCGCCGCCGAGGCGGCCGGCTACGACCGGCTCCGGAAGGAGCAAGCCGAGGCGCGCAAGGAGGGGCGGCTGTTCGGCATCGGCGTCGCTTCGTATGCCGAACTGACCGGCATTGGCTCGCGGATCGCGGTGGCGCCGGGCATGCCGATCAACACCGGCTCCGAAACCGCCAAGATCACGATCGACTCGACGGGAGGAATCACCGCGGCTTTCGGCGTCGCTTCCCACGGTCAGGGACTGGAGACCACGCTCGCCCAGATCGTCGCCGACGATCTGGGCGCGCGCTTCGAGGATGTACGTGTCATCCAGGGCGATAGCGACGAGGTCCCGATGTCGACCGGAACCTACGCGAGCCGCAGCGCGGTTCTCGGTGGGGGCGCCGCGAAGCATGCCTCGAAAATCCTGCAGGATAAGATCAAGCGCGTCGCCTCACATCTATTAGAAGCCAACGCGGACGATATCGAGGTATTCGAAGGCAAGGCGGTTGTGCTTGGCACGGACCGCACGGTGTCGTTCAAGCAGATCGCCAAGGCCGTCTATTCGGACATGAAGACTCTGCCGGTGGCCGCGCGCGAGGAACTGACCGCGACCTTTACCTACGACCCGATCAACGGCACGACCGCGGCGGCCACACACCTTGTCGCGGTCGAAGTGGATCCGGTCACGTGCTTCGTGAAGATTCTCAAATTCATTGTCGCCGAGGACTGCGGCCGTATCATCAACCCCATGATCGTCGATGGCCAGGTGCACGGTGGCGTGGCGCAAGGCATCGGCGCGGCGCTGTTCGAGGAACTGATCTACGACGAGGACGCCCAGCTTCTGAGCGCGAGCCTCGTCGACTACATGATTCCATCGGCGTCGGAAGTTCCACTGATGGACGTCGTCCACATCGAAAGCGAGTCCGCGGTGGCGGGCGGTTTCCGCGGAATGGGCGAAGGCGGCACCATCGGAGCACCGGCCGCTATCGCCAACGCGATCGCCGACGCGTTGTCGCCCTTCGACATTGACGTCTCGATCCTTCCGATGACACCGGAACGTATCTTCAAGCTCATCAAGAACGCGAAACTCAAATCAAAAGGAAAAGCAGATGACTGATCTCAAAGGACGTGTCGCGCTGGTGACCGGAGGCGGCCGCGACGTCGGCGCGGCGATCTCGAAGATGTTGGCGGAGCGCGGAGCGTCCGTTGCGGTCAACTACCACAGTTCCAAGGCCGAGGCCGAGGGCGTCGTCGCCGAGATCGAAAAGGCCGGCGGTAAAGCGAAAGCCTATCAGGCCGACATTGCGGACGCTGGCATCGTCAAGAAGATGGTCGCGGATATCAAGAGCGATTTCGGAGGACTTGACATCCTGATCAACAACGCCGGCCTGGTTTTCCGCCAGCGTTTCAGCGAGAGCACGCCCGAGGACTGGAAGAAGCAGATCGATACCTGCCTCTACGGCGCGCTGAATTGCTCCCACAGCGCCGGCCCGCTGCTCGAGGCGTCGGGCCGGGGACGGATCATCTCGATTATGGGAGACTCGTCCAGGGTCGGCGAATCTGGATTAGCGCTCGGGGCCGCTGCTCGCGCGGGTACGATCGCGCTGATGAAGTCGCTGGCGCGCGAGTGGGGTCGTTCGGGCGTTACCGCCAACTCGATCTCGCTCGGCCTCATCGAGACTGCGCATGACAAGACGTGGGTCGACGCGAACCGCGAGAAGCTGGTCAAGGCCTACGCCATCCGCCGGCTCGGATTGCCATCCGACGTCGCACCGCTAGTCACCCTGCTCGCATCCGATGCCGGAAGCTGGATCACCGGCCAGGTGATCAGCGTCAACGGCGGATACAGTATGGTCTAGGGAGGGAGCCATGCTTAACGTCGATCTGATCGCGCCTGTCGCGACACTTCTCGAGCGTCACGCGAGACAACGCCCGGACCAGGTAGCGTATTGGGATTCGTTGCGCTCGGTTACCTACGCCGACCTCGCCGAACGGACCACTTCGATCGCGGCCAAGCTGACGAAGACCGGGGTGCGGGATGGCGACAAGATTGCGATCTACCTGCCGAACGGCGTGGATTGGATCGAAGCATGCTTCGCGGCGCTGCGCGCGGGCGCGGTCGTGGTTCCCATCAGCTACGACGCGGCGGAAGGTGAGATTAGCTATCGACTCTCGGACGCCGGCTGTGGATTCGTAGTCACGGCTGTCGCCAGGAGGGACCTCATCAACAGGATCTGCCGCGATGCTGCCATCTCACCAACGTCAATCTTCGCGGGGCCGGATGCGGAACAGGCAGGCGTCGCGCTTGAGACGCTGGCGTCCGACGCTCCCGCATCGCCGTCCGATCCCGACGACATCGATCGTTCGTCCTTCATCATCTACACCTCCGGAACGACCGGGCGGGCGAAGGGCGTGCTGCTGTCGCTGCGCGGTATGCTGTGGATTGCCGCGTCGTGCTGGGCGCCGATCGCGGAACTGACCGAGAAGGATGTCGTGCTCTCGCCGCTGCCTCTCTTCCACTCCTACGGCTTGAATCTGTCCGTGCTCGGCGTGCTCGCCGTCGGTGCGAGCGAGCACATCATGGAGAAGTTCTCGCCGCAGCAGGCGCTCGACCTGATGCAGACAGGGAAGTATTCGGTGATGCCCGGCGTGCCCACGATGTTCCACTATCTTCTGCTTCGCGCCCAGGAGACCGGCGTCGAACGTCTCGGCGCGATACGCCTCTGCATCTCGGCCGGCGCGATCCTGCCGGCGTCTCTCAATAAAGCGTTCGAGGATCGCTTCAAGACGCGACTGCTCGATGGATACGGCATCACCGAGACATCGACCATGGTGACGATGAACTGGTTGCACGGAGCCCGGCCGATGGGGTCCTGCGGGCTGCCCGTGCCCGGCCTCGCGGTGCGCGTCGTAGATCCGTCGTCGATCGAGGACGTCCCGATCGGCGAAGAGGGCGAACTGATCGTCCGCGGTCCCAACCTGATGCGGGGCTACCACAACAAGCCGGCGGAGACCGCCTCCGCGCTCCGCAAGGGCTGGTACCACACCGGCGATCTCGCGAAGTCGGACCCGTCGGGCTACTTGACCATCACGGGACGGATCAAGGAACTGATCATCCGTGGCGGTCAGAACATCGCGCCGGCCGAGATCGAGGAGGTCGTAGTCCGGCATCCTCAGGTCAAGGATTGCGCAGTGGTCGGCCTGAAGCACGCGACGTTGGGAGAGGTGCCTTGTCTCTTCGTCGTGGCGAAGGAGGACGGGTTGGACGTTCCTTCGCTGATGGATCACTGTCGGTCTCATCTGTCGGCCTACAAGATTCCCGAGGCGACCCATCTCGTCGGCGAAATTCCGAGGACGGGCTCCGGGAAGATCATGCGCTTCAAACTCGTCGAAGCGTTGGGCCGGGCTTGACAGGACTGGGTCCGCTCAGTCGACCGACCGCGGGCCTAAGGCGCCGAACGATTTGGGATCGTACGCGAGCCGATACCGCATGTCTGCCGCGACGATCGGCTTTTTGCAGCGGTCGCAGTCGACCGAAGGCTGGAAGTCGTGTCCACACTTGAGATGGGTGAGGATGAGCGGAGGCTTGCCCTTGGAGAGCCAACGGTCTCCCCATCGCAGCATCGCGATGAAGGGCCCGTAGAGGTCCCTTCCCATATCGGTGAGAAGATATTCGTACCGGTCCGGCGAGCTCTGGTACTGCCTTCGGTAGAAGACGCCGCTGGCGACCAGACGGTTGAGCCGATCGGTGAGGATGTTGGGCGCGATCGCGAGCTCGGTCAGGATCCTATCGTAGCGACGGTTGCCGAAGAAACCCTCGCGGACGACCATGAAGCTCCATTTGTCGCCGATGATCTCCAGGGCCCGCGACACCGAACTCGGGCGTCCGAGGACGAACCGGCTGCCGTCGGAAGGCCTTCTGGTGTTGCGGCCCGGCTTGGCTGGACAACGCCCGGCGCCGGGGCCGTCGCGGTACTTCGCGTCCCGCGCGCCGACGCCTTCGCCGCAATGGGAACACGTGACTACGGGATGGCTGTCGGAATTGCATGTCGCGTGGATCAACGTCAGCGGCGGCGGCTTCCCTTTGGAGAGCCACCGGTCTCCGAACTGCATGAGAGCGATGAAGCTCGGATAGAGGTCGAATCCCATCTTCGTCAGCCGGTACTCCTTGCGCTGGGAGGATCCGGGCGCGACTTGGCGGAAGATGGCGAGCTGGGTCAGCTTCTTCAGCCGATCGGTCAGCGTCGCCCGCGGGATGCCGAGCGCCGAGCGGAACGCTTCGAACGTCTGCGTCCCGAAGAATGCTTCACGAATGATCAGAAACGCCCATGCATCGGAGACGATGTCCAATGTGCGGGCGACAGAACAATTCCGTTCGGTTCGCCCGAGTGTCGTCCGGGCCGCGGTTGCCGATGACCTCGGCTTGGCCGAGGCATTAGTTGCTTAAATCTTGGCGGCGACGGGCATTTCCGGACGTCCATTTCTGCATGCCGCCGCGACGGTGGGGCACCTCGAAAGTTTCGCACCTCTAGCACACCAGCGCGATTGACTCGCTGGAAAAATCAGTCTAGTTACGCATGTGACATAAGTCTAGTTATGCTAGTTAAAAAGCACAAATCGCAGCCTACGAACCCCTGGGGAGGAGTCTCATGAAGCTGAAAATTGGACGCATACTGATCGCGACGGCGGTGATCCTGATCGTCAACAGCAGCGCCGGCGCCCAGAACGCGGCTATCTCGGATGACGTCGTGAAGATCGGTGTGCTCACGGACATGTCCGGACAATTCTCGCACGAATCTGGCGAAGGCGCCGTGACGGCGATCAAGATGGCCGTTGAGGATTTCGGCGGTAGGGTTCTCGGAAAGCCGATCGAAGTCGTCGTCGCCGACCACCAGAACAAGCCCGACACCGCCTCCGCTCTGGCGCGTAAATGGTTCGATGTGGACCATGTCGACATGATCGGAAACCTCATTAATTCCTCGATTGCGCTCACGGTCTCCGGGCTCGCGAAGGAAAAGAACCGCGTCGCCATCATCAACGGCTCAGGGTCCTCTCGTCTGACCGGGGACGCGTGCACGCCGAACAGCGTTCATTACGCCTACGACACCTATGCTCTCGCGCGCGGAACGGGAACTGCACTGGCCAAGGAGGGCAAGAAGTCGTGGTACTTCCTGACGGCGGACTACGCGTTCGGGCACGCACTCGAAGCCGACACCTCGGCGGTCGTGAAGGCAATGGGTGGTGAGGTCGTCGGATCGACCCGCTATCCGCCCGATACGTTCGACCAGTCCTCCTTCCTCCTGCAGGCGCAATCGTCGAAAGCGCAGGTCGTGGCGCTGGCTGGTTCCGGCAATGTGCTGGTAAACTCGATCAAGTCGGCTCAGGAGTTCGGAATCCAGAAGGGTGGACAGACACTCGCGGGGCTTCTCGTCTGGATCACTGACGTCAAGAGCCTCGGCCTCGACGCGGCGCAGGGGTTGGTGCTGACGAACGCCTTCTACTGGGATCGCGACGACGAGACGCGCGCGTGGTCGAAGCGGTTCTTCGAGCGCATGAAGCGGATGCCGCACATGGGCGACGCCGGCGACTATTCCTCGACCATGCATTACCTGCAAGCGGTCCAGGCTGCCGGCACGGACGAAGCACAGGCCGTCATGAGTAAGATGCGCGAGATGCCGATCAACGATTTCTTCGCCAAGAACGGCAGGATCCGCGAAGATGGGCGCATGGTCCACGACATGTACGTCTACGAAGTCAAGAAGCCGTCCGAGTCAAAAGGTGATTGGGACTTCTACAAGCTTCGCGAAGTGATCCCCGGCGATCAGGCATTTCGTCCGCTCAAGGACAGCGCCTGCCCGCTGGTCAAGAAGGGCTGAAGCAGTTCGAAATCACGGGGCCTGCATGCGCTCGCATCGCGGGTCCGACCGATGGAGGCATTGAGATGGATCAGGAAGTCGTCGCCGCAAGTGCGGCGCGGTCCCGGAAACCGATCGGGTCCGGCGCCGAGTACATCGAGAGCCTCAGGGGTCGCAGGCTGAAGGTCTATCTGATGGGCGAGACCGTCGAGGAGCCGGTGGACCATCCCATCATCAGGCCTTCGATCAACGCGGTCGCGAAGACCTACGATCTCGCCAACGAGGATCCAGAACTGGCTTCCGCCGTCTCGCCCCTCACCGGTGGTCGCGTGAATCGCTTCCTCCACATCTCCGCGAGCCCCGGCGACCTTGTCATGCAGAACAAGATGCAGCGCCGCCTCGGACAATTGACGGGCACCTGCTTTCAGCGCTGCGTCGGCATGGATGCGCTCAATTCCCTGCACTCGGTGACCTACGATCTGGACCAGAAGTACCGGACCGACTACCACGCACGGTTCAAGCAGTTCCTGGTGCGCATGCAGAGCGCAAACCTGGTCATCGGCGGTGCGATGACCGACGTGAAGGGCGATCGCGGCAGGTCACCGTCGCAGCAGGCCGATCCGGACCTCTTCCTCCATGTCGTGCGTCGTACGCCCGAAGGCGTCTATGTCAGCGGCGCCAAGGCGCACCAGACCGGCTGCCTGAATTCGCACTGGCTGATCGTGATGCCGACCATGAGGCTGGAGGCCGCCGACAAGGACTACGCCATCGTCGGTGCGATCCCGGTGGATGCCGAGGGCATCACTTACATCTACGGCCGGCAATCCTGCGACACCCGCAGCGCCGAGGAGGGCGACATCGACGCCGGCAACGCGCAGTTCTCGGGCCAGGAAGCAATGATCGTGTTCGAGCAAGTGTTCATTCCGAATGAGCTTGTCTTCCTCGACGGACAGTTCGAATTCGCTTCCACCCTGGTCGAACGGTTCACTTGCTATCATCGTCGCAGCTACGTCTGCAAGACAGGCGTCGGCGACGTCCTGATCGGCGCAGCGGCGACCATCGCGGACTACAACGGCGTCGAGCGCGTCTCGCACGTCCGCGACAAGCTGGTGGAGATGACCCACCTCAACGAGACGATCTACGGGACCGGGGTCGCCGCCAGCCACCAGGGAATCGCCATGAAGTCCGGAGCCTACCTGCCGGACGAAATGCTCGCCAATGTCTGCAAGCATCACGTCACGCGCTTTCCCTACGAAATCAGCCGGCTGGCTCAGGATCTGGCGGGCGGCTTGATGGTCACCCTCCCGTCCGAGCGCGAACTGCGGCATGAAACGATCGGCCCTCTGATCGAAAAATATCTCAAGGGACGTCCCGAGGTCTCGACCGAGGACAGGATCCGGATCCTGCGGCTGGTCGAAAACATGACGCTCGGCAGGAACGCCGTCGATTATCTGACCGAGTCCATGCATGGGGCGGGGTCTCCGCAGGCGCAGCGGATCCAGATCGCCCGCTCGATGCAGATCGAGTTCAAGAAAGCGTTGGCAAAAACGCTGGCCGGCGTCGCCGACGCTTCCCGCGAAGACATATCGGACGACGTCTCCACCTATATGGCTCGCGTGTTTGCGCCGGTCCGCAATTGACGATCGGGACATGTTCCCGCAAGTTCGGAGAGTGCCATGGCGATGACGATGACCGGAGAGATCGAGCTTGCCGCGCCCAGGCAAAAGGTTTGGGAAAAGCTGAACGATCCCGAGGTGCTGAAGGCGTGCATTCCGGGCTGCGAGGAATTGGAGAGGAGCGACGATCAGGGCTTCCGTGCCGTCGCCAGGATGAAAGTGGGTCCGGTGTCCGCCCGATTCCGCGGCAAGGTCACCCTGAGCGATCTCGATCCGCCGAACGGCTACAAGATCTCGGGGGAAGGCGAGGGTGGCGTCGCGGGCTTCGCGAAAGGCGGCGCCAGGGTCGATCTGGTCGAACGCGAGGGAGGCACGCTGTTGAGCTATCACGTCGACGCCCAGATCGGCGGTAAGCTGGCGCAGTTGGGGCAACGGCTGATCAACGGGACGGCAAAGAAGATGGCGGACGAGTTCTTCGTCAATTTCGCGCGGGCCCTTTAGTGGAAGCATCCATCTCGTCGCGTACGTCCTTGCCGCTGTTGTGGACCTGCGGGGCTTGTCTCCGCCTCACCGTGCTGGCGGTGCCGCCCGTGATCGCGATGATCCAGCGGGATTTGAATCTGTCGGGCACCGAGATCGGACTGCTGTCCGGCATCCCGGTCGTGGTCTTCGCGATCTTCGCGGCCCCCGGCTCGATCGTCGTCGCCCGGCTGGGTGTACGCGGCGCGCTGCTGGGTGGACTTGCTGTCGCGGCGGCCGGAACGTTGCTCCGGACCGGCGCCTGGGACGCGTGGCAACTCTATTTGACGAGCGTGCTCATGAGCGTCGGCATCGCCATCATGCAGCCGTCGATGGCGGCGGCGGTGCGCGAGTGGATGCCACGGAGATCGGCATTCGGAACCGCCGTCTACACCAACGGTCTGATCATGGGCGAGATCATCCCGGTCGCGACCATGCTGTCGCTGATCCTGCCGTTCTTTGCCGGAAACTGGCGGGTGGCGCTCGGCGTATGGGCGCTTCCGTTGATCGCGACTGCAGTTGCAGTGGCGGCGTTCGCTCCCAAGTCTGCGAGCAACGTCGCAGCAAGGCCTACCGGAAGTTGGCTTCCACAATGGAATAATCGCCTCAATTGGCGCATCGGTCTGACGTTGGGAAGCGTCACAAGTACCTATTTCTGCCTCAACGGGTTTCTGCCCGCGTACCTGAACGCGAGCGGCCACGAAGAACTCATCGGCGAAGCTCTGACGGCGCTCAACGCTGGACAGGTCCCGGCATCTTTTCTCTTATTGCTGACTGCCGACAGACTGCAAGGAAAGCGATGGCCGTTCTTAACGTTGGGAGCGCTGTTCTGCATCTGCGTCGTCGCAATCATGACCTCCGCGAGCACCTGGACCGTGTTCTGGGCGGGACTGGTTGGATTTTCATGCGGAGCCGCGCTGTCGTTGGGGCTGGCGCTCGCCCCGCTGCTTTGCGACGACCCGAACGAAGTGGCGCTCACGTCGGCAGCGGCCCTCGCGATCGGCTACGGTTTCGCGATGCTGGTCTCATTCGTTTCCGGCGTCGCATGGGACTGGGCGGGCGACGCCGGCGCGGCATTCATCCCAATTCTGTTAGGGTGCTTTCCGATCTTGATCGCGACGCCCACATTTGTGCGAACGGGCGCGGTTCAAGCACTCCGCGGGCAATAACCAGGTTATTGAAACTCAACAGTCCCAGCTTCCCGGTTGCCTAGTACCGACTTTCCTTGGAACGTGAGTCATGATTCAACATCGGGATGATACCCGAAGCAAGAGAAGTCCACCTTTCGAGGAAAGATCGCAAGGTGCTTGAAGCGTGTTGCCGCTCCCCGGTGACATTGCAGCGCGATTTGAAGCGGGCACGGATTGTTCTTTTGGCGGCGGCCGGACGTAGCACCCGATCGATCGCCAAGGAAGTTGGGGTCCAGCCGCGGATTGTCAGCCTTTGGCGGCATCGCTTTGCCGACCTTGGTCTTGAAGGACTGCGAAGCAAACCGCGGCCGGGCAAGCAGCCGATCTATACGAAGTCGACCGACAAACGGATTCTGAAGTTGCTCGATAAACCGCCGCCTACCGGGTTCGCGCGCTGGACCGGGCCCCTGCTGGCCGGGGAACTTGGCGATGTTGACGTCCAATATGTCTGGCGGTTCCTGCGCAGCCACAAGATTGATCTCGCGGCTCGCAAGTCCTGGTGCGAGAGCAACGACCCGCATTTTACGGCCAAAGCCGCCGATGTGGTTGGCCTCTATGTCGCCCCGCCCGAGAAGGCCATTGTACTATGCGTGGACGAAAAGCCGTCGATCCAGGCTTTGGAGCGAGCGCAGGGCTATCTGAAGTTACCCAACGGCCGGGCTCTGACCGGCCAGAGCCACGACTACAAGCGGCACGGCACGACCACGCTGTTTGCGGCGCTGGAAGTCGCCACCGGAAAGATCATCGCGACGCATTCGAAACGCCATCGCCGTGCCGAGTTTCTCGACTTCATGAACGGCGTCACCGCGGCCTTTCCGAACCGCCAGCTTCACGTCATCCTCGACAACCTCAACACCCACAAGAAGAACGAGGATTGGCTCGAGGCACATCCCAATGTGAAATTTCATTTCACGCCGACAAGCGCGTCATGGCTCAACCAAGTCGAGGTATGGTTCTCGATCTTGCAGGGACAGTCACTCAGCGGCGCTTCCTTCACGACCCTGAAACAGCTTGAGCTGCATATCGATGCCTACATCAGAGCATATAACGTCACAGCTGAGCCCTTCGTTTGGACCAAGAAAAAGGTCCGTCAACGCCGCTTCAAAGACCGCCGTATCACTCAGCTATATTCCGGATACTAGGTCGCCGAATTTTGGTTCCTGGAAAGATCAGCGTCGGCGCTCTCCGGCGCATGCCTGACAATCCTTGTCGCTTTGCGATCCTGGACGAATGCGACGCCGGAGAAGGCGCATAGCTCCACTCCTCGACATCCATCCGCAGTCTCGAAGTCGGTTGGCTGGACGCGCGGTACGATCTGCGCCCGTCCCCTACGGCTGCCGGACTAACAGGGCAGCATATCGAATGGCGAGCGTCAGTCAGGGGGCGATGGAGCGGCGTTGCCGAGGCCGACGGAATGCGCCATCGTCGTTCCTCCTACCCGCGCAAGGCATCCTTTCGTGCTCACTGTTTTCTTCGGCATCATCTCGCTGCTGTACGCGACGGTCGGCCAGGCGGGCGGGACGGCGTTTCTGGCGTTGATGGCGTTCGCCGCCTTTCCGGTGGCGGAGATGCGCCCGACGGCGCTGGCGCTCAACATCGTGGCGGCCGCCTACTCGACGTGGGTATTCAGCCGCGAGAAAATCGTCGATTGGAAAAAGCTGCGGCCGCTTCTGCTTTCGTCGCTGCCGACGGCGCTCGCGGGGGGATTCATCGTCCTGGATGAGCGCGTCTATAAGGCCACGACCGGCGTCGTGCTGGTCCTCGCCGGCGCCGCGACGATCTTGCGTCGGCATGTTGCCGCCGCTCCGGATCGCGAGACCCCGCTGTGGGGTGCCGTGGGTGCCGGAGCGGTCGTCGGACTGATCTCGGGCCTCACCGGCGTCGGCGGCGGCGTCTTCTTGGCGCCGACGCTCATCGCGCTGAGGTGGGCGTCTCCGAAGCAGACCGCCGCGCTATCGGCACCGTTCATCCTGGCTAACTCCGCGGTCGGTCTGGTCGGTGTCCTCTTCGCCGGGCAACTTCCGGCTTCTCACTTCGTGCTTTACGCCGCAGGCGCGCTGGGCGGCGCGGTCGTGGGCACGGCGATAGGATTGCGATGGTTCTCGCAAATGGCAACTCGCTTCGTTCTGGCTGCCATTCTGCTCGCCGCGGGAGCCCAATTGCTCTTCCTGTAACCGCGGACAGATTTCGCAGAGCGAAATCTGGCTCCCGTCGTCGTCAAGACAGAACCGGATTCAGTGGTAGCCTCTCGGTGGTGCAATCCATTAACTTCGCCAGTGAGGCTGCGATTTTTTTTCTGACAACGGAAAGAGGGTTGATCATGACTGCATATTTCATCGTCCAAGCGACCATCACCGACGAACCCCGATATCAGAAATATCGCGAAGCGGTCGTTCCCTTTATCGCCGAGTTTGGCGGAAAAATCGCCGCGAGGGGCGCCAAGGTAGAGGTGTTCGAAGGCGAGCACGATACGCGTTCGGTGGTCATGTTCGAATTTCCCACCATGGACGCCATCCACGCCTTCTGGAACTCTCCGGACTACGTGCCGATAAAAAAGCTGCGTGAGGGTGCGGCTACCATAAACGTTTGGGCATTTTCCGGCGTCTGAACGCTTGCGCGGTAGTAGCCCCTTTCAATCCGGTAAGCTGCCCTGTCGGGCGACGCCCCCTGCGTTCAAAACGCCGGTTTGATCACCGTTATTCGGCTATTTGCTTGCGCCGCATGAAGAAAAGAGAAAGGCTTCCTTGCATCAATCCTGCGATGGAGAGGCCCATGAATACGAATGCGGCGAACTCTTCCGATCCGGCATTACGCAACCTTGACGCGTTGCTTCCCGATCTGGCCGACCTCTACAAGGATGTGCATTCGCACCCCGAACTCTCGATGCAGGAGACTCGCACGGCGGGCCTGGCGGCGGACCGCCTCCGGGCGGCCGGCTACGATGTCACGACAGGAGTGGGCAAAACCGGTGTGGTCGGCCTGCTCAGGAACGGCGAGGGGCCGACCGTCATGTTGCGCGCCGATATGGACGCGTTGCCCGTCGAGGAAGCGACAGGGCTTCCCTATGCCAGCAAGATCACCGCGAAGGATGCTGACGGAAACATCGTCCCGGTTGGGCATATGTGCGGCCACGACATGCACGTGACGTGGCTCGTCGGCGCCGCCAAATTGCTCGCCGGGGCAAAAACGACGTGGCGCGGGACCATAATGGCGGTCTTTCAGCCTGGCGAGGAGACGGCGGAAGGCGCGCAGGCCATGATCGACGACGGGTTGTTCAAGCGCTTCCCGAAACCGGATGTAGTCCTTGGCCAGCATGTCATGGTGGGGCCGTCGGGCACGGTAGCGGGGCGTGCAGGAGCCATCACTTCGGCGGCGGACAGCTTGCAGGTACGCCTGTTCGGTCGTGGCGCGCACGGATCGATGCCGCAGGCGAGCATCGATCCGGTGGTGATGGCGGCCGCGACCGTGCTGCGGCTGCAGACCATCGTTTCGCGCGAGATCGCCGCCGCGGAGTCCGCCGTTGTGACCGTGGGCGTGCTGCAGGCCGGGACGAAGGAAAACGTCATTCCGGACGAGGCCATCATCAAACTGAACGTGCGGACGTTCGACGCTGGCGTAAGGACGCGCGTCTTGGCTGCGATCGAGCGGATCGTCAATGCCGAGGCAGAGGCTTCCGGCGCTCTCCGCAAACCGGAGATCACGACGCTGGACCGTTATCCCCTCAACGTGAACGACCGGGAGGCCAGCAAGCGTTTAGTTGACGTGTTCCGAGGGCATTTTGGCGCCGAGCGCGTCCGGGAAACGGGGCCTGCCCCTGCCAGCGAGGACTTCGGATCGTTCGGGACCGAATGGCACGTACCCTCGGTTTTCTGGTTCGTCGGCGGCACCGATCCGGAGGTTTACGCAAAGGCAAAAGCGGCAAACAAGCTCAATGAGGTTCCGGTGAACCACAGCCCGAAATTTGCACCCGTTCTTCACCCCACGTTGCAAACCGGCGTAGAAACACTGGTCGTCGCGACCCGCGCCTGGTTGCCGGCATAACGCCGGAAAGCGGTATCATGGAAAAGCTTCCGCTTGCGCTTGATCTGACGGGCACCTTTGTCTTCGCGCTCAGCGGGGCTTTGGCCGGCGTCAAGCGTGAGCTCGATCTGTTCGGCGTTCTGGTGCTGTCGTTCGCGGCGGCCAATTCGGGAGGTATCACCCGGGATCTCCTAATCGGCGTCGTTCCTCCCGGCGCGGTGGCCGATTGGCGCTATCTCGGCGTGTCGCTCTTCGCCGGCATCATCACCTTCTGCTTCTCGTCCTTGATCGTGAGCATCTCGAACTCAGTCCTTCTTTTCGACGCAGCGGGTCTCGCGCTCTTCGCGGTCACCGGGGCGTCAAAGGCGCTGGCGCACGGACTGAACCCGGTCATGGCGATCATGCTCGGCATGGTGACCGGGATCGGCGGCGGCATGGCCCGCGACGTGCTGCTGGCCGAGATTCCGACGGTGCTTCGCGCAGAACTATATGCCGTCGCGGCGCTGGCGGCCGCGGCCATCGTGGTGGTCGGGCACATGTTGCAGCTACCCGTCGCTCTGGTAACGGGTGTGGCGCTTGTTTCATGCTTCTCGCTCCGCGTCATGGCGATCAAGTACCGCTGGCGGCTTCCGGTCGCGAAGATCAGGGAACAACGTGATCCCGGTGTCGCAAAAGCGTGTTCGAAAGGTCCGGAGAAGCCCTAGCGCTCCACTCCTCATCCCCTAAAGATCAAGCTCCGCCAGTTCTTGAGATGCTAATCGTACTGAACTGAACCTCAAATCGGCAGGCCGAGTTGCGGCTCTTCGTGGTCATCACCTTGCAGCGATGAGAGCGAGACCCCCAGGAGCCGCACCGGCTTGGCAAGGGGCATCTCGTTCTGCAGCAGTGCGATCGCTAATCGCTCGAGGTCGCTGCGGCTCGGAACCGGGGCGGGTACGGACCTGCCGCGGGTGATGATCTCGAAGTCGTTGAACTTTACTTTCAGGGTGACCGTACGGCCCCGCGACCCCTTGTCTTCGCAATGCTGCCAGATCTTGTCTATCAACGGCTGCAGTTCAGCGGCCATGGCGTCGAATTCAGTGAGATCGGTCGAGAACGTATTCTCGGCGCCGACCGATTTTCGGATTCGGTTTGCGCGGACCTCGCGGTCGTCTACGCCTCTGGAGATCCAGTAGTAGTACGCGCCTGCCTTGCCGAAGTTGGCTTGCATGAAGTCGAGCGTCTGCTTGCGCATGTCGAGGCCGGTGTAGAGGCCGAGCGAGTTCATCTTCGCGCTCGTCGCCGGTCCGATGCCGTGGAATTTTCCGACGGGCAGTGTTTCGACGAATGCCGGCCCCATCTCGGGTGTGATGACGTACTGGCCGTTTGGCTTGCGATGGTCGGAGGCGAGCTTCGCCAGAAACTTGTTGTAGGAGATGCCGGCGGAGGCGTTCAGCCCGGTCTCCTGCTTGATCTTGGCGCGGATCGCGAGCGCGACGTCGCGCGCCAGCGGAATCCCCTGCAGGTTCTCCGTGACGTCGAGGTAGGCTTCGTCCAGAGACAGAGGCTCGATGATCGGCGTGTGCTCGGCGAAGATCTCGCGGATCTGCTGCGAGATGGCCTTATAGACCTCGAAGCGCGGCTTCACGAAGACCAAATCCCGGCACTGCCGCCTGGCCGTCACCGACGGCATGGCGGAGCGGATGCCGAACTTGCGGGCCTCATAGCTGGCCGCCGCCACGACGCCGCGCTCGCGGGATCCGCCGACGGCGACCGGCTTGCCGAGGAGATCCGGATTGTCCCGTTGTTCGACCGACGCGTAGAAGGCGTCCATATCGACGTGGATTATCTTGCGTTGGCGGCCTTCGTTCATCGCACCATGGGTGAGTAACCGTCTCTGTCGCGGCAGCATACAAACGGCTGAATGCGAGTCTTGACAAGTGACTACTCTCGGCCCTGAAGGGCCGAGAGTAGTCACCCGCAGTTGACCTGCCCCGCCGCAACGCAATTCTGGCGCTCAACGTATTCCTACACATAAGGGAACACCCAGATCGCGATGAAGGTCAGACCAGCGATCGCTAGAAGTGTGATCACCGGTAGAAAATCGGGCCTTCGCGAATTTGGTTGGGGCAAGGACTATAGCCTCTCATTCGATAGTAACGGGCACGGCGGAGTCTTCCTTGACGCCCCGCGCGACGATCCTGAGCGCGCCGTCCGGTAGTGGCCGCTGAAGCTTCAGTGCCTCATCCGCGGGGGCCGTCATCCAGGTTCCCACTTCTTCCGGTGTCGTCAGGATCACCGGCATCGCCTTGGGGTGGATGGCGCCGACCTCGGCGCTCGGCTCCGTCGTCAGGAATGCAAAGATGTCATTGGTGGTCTCGCCTTCCTTGACCTTGCGGACCGACGTCCAGTTGGTCCAGATGCCGGCGAAGCATGCGAGGGGACGGCTCTCGTCGAGCGCGAACCAGATGTCGCCGCCCTCGACCTTGTTGAACTCGCTGAAGGAGTTGAACGGCACCACGCAGCGGTTCTCGGCTCCCAGCCAGCGCGTCCAATGCTTGCTCTTCACGTTGCGGATGTTGGTCGTCCCGCCGTCGGGCTCCATCCGGAGCAATTCGTTGAAGTCGACCGGCTTGCCCTTGGCCTGCAACTTTTCGGCCCGTTTTTTGGTGGCGTCCATCAACGCCTTTGACGACGACGGCATACCCCAACGTGCCATCGCGAGCTCGCGACCGTCGGCTCCATTGCGCACGATCGGTGCCGGATAGTCCGGATAGATGCCGGGCATCGATGCCAGGTTACCTGCCCGGTCATTCGCCCGATCGACCTGGAACAATCGCCGGATCGCTTCGACGTTCGTGGTCATTGAGTAGAGATTGCACACCCGAAAAAACTCCTAACGCCACATCCCGCGCATGCGGGCGCCGACGTCAATGCGCGGACCCTGGCTCGCGGCACGTGGAGCCGCCCCGGCCACCGCAAGCGGCCAAATAGTCTTCTCGAACAGGCCGAGCAGCCGGTCTGGAATAAACCGTGTCAGTGAGGCATAGACGTGGCGGTCGCCCTGCGAATGCTGGCCATGAGTGAAGAAGCGCTGCGGCACGACCAGATGCAGATCGTCCTTAGCCCGCGTCATTGCAACGTAGAGCAGTCGGCGCTCTTCCTCGATCTCGGCACTGGTGCCGACGCCGAGGTCCGACGGCATGCAGCCATCGACGACGTTCAGCACGAAGACCGATTTCCATTCCTGCCCCTTGGCGGAATGGATCGTGGACAAGATCAGGTAGTCCTCGTCGAGCAGCGGGACACCGGCCTGGTCGCTGGTGGCGTCCGGGGGATCGAGTGTGAGTTCGGTCAGGAAGCGCTCGCGGGACGGATAACCGCTGGCAATCTGCTCAAGCTGGATCAGGTCGCCGCGGCGGGTTTCGGCGTCCTCATGGATGCGATCGAGATGCGGTTCGTACCATAGCCGCGCCCGTTCCAGGTCGGACGGCCACTCCGAGTATCGCAAGTCGCCGACGGCCTGGACGAAGGTCTTCCAGTCGTCACCGGATCGCGGCGGCGAAGGGAGACTGCAGAGCGCCGCAATGGGATCTGCGGCTTCCGCCATATGATCGAGTACGCGCTGCGCCGACGCGGGACCGATGCCGGGCAACAGATGCAAAAGCCGGAACCCAGCGACGCGGTCACGCGGGTTCTCGACGAACCGAAGCAGCGCCAGCATGTCCTTGATGTGTGCGGCATCAAGAAACTTCAGGCCGCCGAACTTGACGAATGGAATATTGCGCCGAGTCAATTCGACCTCCAGTGGTCCGCTGTGGCTCGACGTCCGGAACAGCACCGCCTGCTCTTTAAGGAGAATGCCGGATTCACGGTTCTCGAGAATGCGCTCGACGATGCAGCGGGCCTGGTCGGCTTCGTCGCGCACCGTGACAAGCTGGGGCTTCGAACCCGCTGCCCGTTCGGTCCAGAGGTTCTTGGTGAAGCGCTCCTTGGCCAGGCCGATGACGCCGTTGGCCGCGGCGAGGATCGTTTGCGTCGAGCGGTAGTTGCGGTCGAGCGTGATGATGCTGGCCGGCGGCGAGAACTGCGTCGGGAAGTCGAGGATGTTGCGCACCGTCGCTGCACGAAACGAGTAGATTGACTGCGCGTCGTCGCCGACCACGGTGAGACCGTGGCCCCCGGGCTTCAGCGCCAGCAGGATCGACGACTGCAACCGGTTGGTGTCCTGATATTCGTCGACCAGCACGTGATCGAACCGACCGCCGATATCGTCGGCCAGCGCCGGGTCGCTCACGGTCTGCGCCCAGTACAGCAGCAGGTCGTCGTAATCGAGCACGTTCTGCTTCTGCTTGGCCTCGACGTAGGCCGCGAACAAATCCTTCAGCTCGGCCGCCCAGCCGGAGCACCACGGAAAGGAGGCGTCAAGCACCTGCTCGATCGCGGTCTCGGCGTTGACGCACCGGGAATAGATTGAAACGCATGTACCCTTGGTCGGAAAACGGCTTTCGGTCTTCGAGAATCCCTTTTCGTGCCGGATCAGGTTCATCAGATCAGCGGAGTCTTCGCGGTCGTGAATCGTGAACTGGGGATCGAGCCCGATCCGATCTGAATACTCGCGCAACAGACGGGCGCCGATACCGTGGAATGTGCCGGACCAGGCAAGGGCATCGGTCATGACGCCGGCGTTGTTGCCCATCACCTTGCGCGCAATGCGCTCGACCCGCTTCGTCATTTCCGAGGCGGCGCGGCGCGAGAACGTCATGAGCAGTATGCGCCGCGGATCGGCGCCCTTGACGATCAGGTGGGCCACCCGATGGGCCAGCGTGTTGGTCTTGCCGGATCCGGCGCCGGCAATCACCAGCAAGGGCGCAAAGGGCCCGGGTCCCGTTGCGCCGTGCTCGACGGCCCGGCGCTGTTCTGGATTGAGACTGTCGAGGTAGGCGGCTGCCGGTTGCACGGGGTCGATGGTCCTTGCGTGAAAAAATCAGACTCAGT
This sequence comes from uncultured Alphaproteobacteria bacterium, assembly GCA_963761895.1. Classification (GTDB taxonomy): domain Bacteria; phylum Pseudomonadota; class Alphaproteobacteria; order Rhizobiales; family Xanthobacteraceae; genus Bradyrhizobium. The sequence goes on along the minus strand of CAVXIL010000003.1, from coordinate 154,110 downwards.
GATTCCTCTCGCGGTCACAACGACTTCCGCAATCTCTGGCGGGAAGTCGTCGCTTTGGAACCGAACCGGCTGATTGACTCTTATCCGAGGATACGAACAAATCAAGAACAATCCGCTCTGAAAACGCTTGAAGGACATGAGCGCATCGATCCAGCCACCGGCCGTTCTGCGGCTTCGCGAGCAGATTTAACGCCTTGAGGGCGTGCCGCTGCGCGCCCGGGCAGTCCTTCCGTTCGGTGTGGCGGCTATCGACAGCCGACTTCCCGGTGGCGGGCTGGCGCTCGGGGCGCTGCACGAAGTGGCGGGAGGTGGCAACGCCGCCATTGACGGCGCGGCGGCCGCTTTGTTCGCTGCCGGCATCGCGGCGCGGACCAAAGGCAAGGTCCTCTGGTGCATCACTCGGCAGGATCTGTTCGCACCTGCTCTGGCCCAAGTCGGTCTCGCAGCCGACCGCGTCATCTACGTCGACGCCTGCGACGAGAAATCAGTGCTGGCGTGTTTCGAGGAAGGCGTTCGTCACGGTGGGCTCGGTGCCGTCGTCGCAGAGGTCGCCCGGCTTTCGATGACGTCGTCGCGCAGGCTGTCGCTCGCAGCCGAAGCCTCGGGTTCGATCGCGATCGCAGTGCGTCGTTGGCGGCGGCAGACGGAGGCCGCGGATTTCGGACAACCAACCGCGTCCGCGACGAGATGGCGAGTTTCGACGTTGCCTTCGACGCCGCTTCCTGTGCCCGGCGTCGGTCGCGCCCGATGGTTGCTCGAGTTGATCCGATGCCGCGCCGGCGAAAGCGCGGACTTTGTAGTGGATGCGTGTGATGTCCAGGGTCGTCTCGCTCTACCTGCCGAATTGGCCGACCGATCGGCTGCGGCGCAAGATGGCCGCGTCCGCGCCTGATGCGGCGACGCCGCTGGTGCTGGTCGGCCAGACCGGACGGCGGCGCGAGGTTACGGCCGCCAACGCTGCCGCAATTCAAGCAGGCTTGCGCGTCGGCATGCCAGCCACCAAAGCGCAGGCGCTGGTTAAAGAGCTTGGCATCCATCACGCTGATCCGGTTGCCGACGGCGAAGCGCTCGAGCGTCTCGCCGTCTGGGCGCTGCGCTATTCGCCAATCGTGGCCGCCGACGAACCGGACGGCCTCGTCATCGATGCGACCGGCGCCAGTCATCTACACGGCGGCGAGGACGCAATGCTCGCCGACGTGATCTCGCGCCTGGAGACGGTCGGCATAATGGCGCGCGCCGCGATGGCGGACACCTGGGGCGCTGCGCATGCCCTCGCCCGTTTTGCCGCGCGGCCCGCGTTTGTTGTTCCGGCGCACGAAAGCGGGGAGCGCATCAGGCCGCTGCCGATCGCGGCGCTGCGGCTTTCCGCCGACACGGTCGATGACCTGCGCAAGCTGGGCTTCGAACGGATCGCAGACCTGCTGGCCACGCCCCGCGCGCCGCTGACACTGCGGTTCGGACCTGAACTCGGACGCCGCCTCGACCAGGCGACCGGCCAGACTGGCGAGCCCATCGAACCAGTCCGGACTCCAGACACCGTCGAAGCTCAGCAGCTTTTTGCCGAACCGATCGGAGCTCCGGAGACCATTGCGCGCTACGTTGCCAAACTGACCGTCAAGCTCTGTGCGGAACTGGAATCCCGAGGTCTTGGAGCTCGGCGCCTCGATCTGCTGTTCGGGCTGGTCGATAACCGCGTCCAAGCGATCCGGGTCGGGACGGCCCAGCCGGTTCGTGACGTGAAGCGCTTGACCCGGCTGCTCTGCGACAAGATCGAGAAGGTCGATCCCGGCTTCGGCATCGAGATCATGCGGCTGGCCGCGACCGCCGCCGAGCCGTTCGCGACCAAACAAATGATCTCGTCGCTGGTCGATGAGCCGGAGGCGGACGTTTCCGGGCTAATCGACATCCTGTCCAACCGGGTCGGCGAAAGCCGGCTCTACCGTTTCGCACCGGTGGCGAGCGATGTTCCGGAACGGTCCGTGCAGCGGGTTGCCGCCGCGGCTCCCACCACAGGAGACGGATGGCCGACCCATTGGCCCCGCCCTGCCCGGCTCCTGGCCCCGCCTGAGGCCATCGAGACCGTAGCCCTGCTTCCGGACCATCCGCCGGTGAGTTTCACCTGGAGAGGCTCCCGGCGGCGCGTCAGGAGAGCCGACGGACCGGAGCGCGTGTTCGGCGAATGGTGGAAGCGCGATGCGGAGCTGATCGCGGTTCGGGACTACTTCCAGGTCGAGGACGATGCCGGCGAACGTTTCTGGATCTTCCGCGCTGGTGACGGTGAGCATGCCGGGACCGGATCCCACAAGTGGTTTCTGCACGGAATCTTTGGATGAGCGGATATGCCGAGCTCCAGGTCACGTCGCACTTTTCGTTCCTGCGGGGCGCGTCATCCTGCGAAGAGTTGTTCGCGCACGCTGCGTTGCTTGGGATCGAAGCGCTGGCCATCGCCGACCGCAATAGCCTCGCTGGGATCGTGCGAGCCCATGAAGCCGCCAAAGTCACCGGCGTCCGCCTGATCGTCGGATGCCGGCTCGACCTCGTCGACGGGATGTCCGTGCTGGTCTATCCGACCGACCGGCCGGCCTACTCCCGGCTTTGCCGTCTGCTGTCCATCGGCAAGAAGCGCGGCGGCAAGGCGAAATGCATTTTGAACTGGGATGATGTCGTCGACTGGTCGGAAGGACTGATCGCGGTGCTCGTTCCGGATACGGCCGACGACGCTTGTGCGCTGCGGCTCCGCCGCCTGCGGGACACGTTCGGTGACCGCGCCTACATGGCATTGACGCTGCGTCGGCGCCCGAACGATCAGATGCGTATTCATGAACTGAACAACATGGCGCAGCGTTTCCGGGTGGCGACCGTCGTCACCAACGACGTGCTGTTTCACGAACCGGCGCGGCGCATCCTTCAGGACGTCGTCACCTGCATCCGGCACAATGTCACGATCGACGAGGCCGGCTTCCGTCGCGAGCGGCACGCCGATCGCTATCTCAAGCCTGCCGACGAGATGGCGCGGCTGTTCTCGCGCTATCCGGAAGCGGTGGCGCGAACGGTCGAGATCGCCAATCGCTGCACCTTCAGCATGGACGAGCTGGCCTACCAGTACCCGGAAGAGCGCACCCTGCCCGGCCTGACGCCGCAGCAGGCGCTGGAAAAACTGACCTGGGAAGGCGCGGCTGAACGTTACCCGGAAGGGCTACCCGATGACGTTCGGCCCAAGCTCGAACACGAACTTCGGCTGATCGAACGCCTGCAATACGCACCCTACTTCCTGACGGTAAATTCCATCGTTCGCTTCGCGCGGTCAAAAGACATCCTCTGCCAGGGGCGCGGGTCCGCCGCGAACTCCGCCGTTTGTTACGTGCTCGGCATCACCTCGATCGATCCGGAGCGCAACGACCTCCTGTTCGAGCGCTTTGTCTCCGAGGAACGCCGTGAGCCGCCGGACATCGACGTCGATTTCGAGCATGAACGCCGCGAGATCGTGATGCAGTGGGTGTTCGAGACCTACGGCCGCAACCACGCGGCACTCTGCTCGACCGTCATCCGCTACAGGGCCAAGGGCGCGCTGCGCGACGTAGGCAAGGCGCTTGGCTTGACCGAAGACCTGATCAAGCTGTTGTCGTCGCAGGTCTGGGGCTGGTCGGAAGAAGGCGTCGAAGCCAAGCATGCCGAAGAGCTCAACCTCAACCTCGAGGACCGCCGCCTCAAGCTCGCGATCGTTCTCGCCCGTGAACTGATTGGGACGCCGCGGCATCTGTCGCAGCACCCCGGCGGCTTCGTGCTGACCCACAATCGCCTTGACGAACTGGTGCCAATCGAACCGGCCGCCATGCCCGACCGCCAGGTCATCGAGTGGGACAAGGACGATATCGACGCCTTGAAATTCATGAAGGTCGACTGCCTCGCGCTCGGCATGCTCACCTGCATGAAGCGCGCGTTCAATTTCTTGGCCGAGGCAAAAGGCATTGAACTGGATCTCGCGACCATCCCCTCGGAAGACCCGCGCACCTACGCCATGATCCGCAAGGCCGACACGCTCGGCGCGTTCCAGATCGAGAGCCGCGCGCAGATGGCGATGCTGCCGCGTATGAAGCCGCGGACGTTCTACGATCTCGTCATCGAGGTCGCCATCGTCCGCCCGGGTCCAATCCAGGGCGACATGGTCCATCCGTATCTGCGCCGCCGTGAAGGCAAGGAGCCGGTCGTATTCCCGAAGCCCGAATTAGAAAAGGTTCTCGGCAAGACGCTTGGGGTACCGCTATTCCAGGAACAGGCCATGCGGGTCGCGATCGAGTGCGCCGGCTTTACGCCCGGCGAAGCCGACCAGCTTCGCCGCGCCATGGCGACGTTCAAGTTCACCGGCGGCGTCTCGAAATTCAAAGACAAGCTCGTCAACGGCATGATCGAGCGTGGCTACGAACGGGATTTCGCCGAGAAGACCTTCAGCCAGTTGGAGGGCTTCGGCAGCTACGGCTTTCCGGAGAGTCACGCGGCGTCATTCGCGCTGATCGCCTACGCCTCCTCCTGGATGAAGTGCTGGCATCCGGAGGTGTTCTGCGCCTCGCTACTGAACGCGCAACCGATGGGGTTTTACGCGCCGGCGCAGATCGTGCGCGATGCGCGGGATCATGGCGTCGAGGTCAGACCGGTGTGCATCAACGCATCGCGGTGGGATTGCACGCTGGAATTGGTCGACGACGATAGGTTCGCGGTCCGCCTGGGCTTCAGACTGGTGCGAGGCCTGTCCAACACGGACGGCGCCGAGATCGTTGCCGCCCGCGCCGACCAACCGTTCGTGTCCGCCGACGATCTCTGGCGGCGGGCGGATGTCCCGGTCGCTTCGCTTGTCCAACTGGCCGAGGCCGACGCCATGAATGAATCTTTAGGGCTGGCACGCCGTGAGGCCTTGTGGGCGCTGAAGGCGCTGCGCGACGAACCGTTGGAGTTGTTCGCGGCCGCCGCGCAGCGGGAAGCCTGGACCATCGAGGAAGTCCGCGAGCCGGCGGTGTCGCTGCGGCCGATGACCCCCGGCGGCGAAGTGGTCGAGGACTACCGCCATGTCGGCCTCACGCTGCGGCAGCACCCGGCGAGCTTCCTGCGGGACGACCTGGCGAGCCGCCGCATCGTGACCTGCGTCGACGCAATGAACGCCCGCGACGGAAAGTGGCTGACCACCGCCGGCCTGGTGCTGGTGCGTCAGAAGCCGGGATCCGCCAAGGGCGTCATGTTCATTACGATTGAGGACGAGACCGGCGTCGCCAACTTGGTGATCTGGCCATCGCTCTATGAACGCCAGCGCCGCATCATTCTCGCCGCCGGCATGATCGCTGTGCAGGGCCGCATCCAGCGCGAGGGCGAAGTCGTCCATCTCGTCGCAAACCATTTGACCGATCTGTCCGCCGAGCTTGCCGGCGTTGGCGATCGTGACGCGAGATTCCCGCTGCCACATGGGCGCGGCGATGAATTCCACCACGGGAGCCCGGGCATCGATCCGCGTAGCCTTCCTCCGAAGCCGCGGGACATCTACGTGCCGGACCTCCACATCGACAGCATCAAGGTGAAGACACGGGATTTTCGATAGCCACCCGCGATTTGAACTAGGGCGAGACTTCATAGAGCTAGAGTAAAAGACGTCCGCTTTGGTACGCTTAGCGGACTCAAGTCGGACCTTGCCCCATGTCCGAAAAGTGCCAACATGCGACATCGAACGTGCAGGTCGCTCGGAAGAAAAAGCCGCCCGTAGGCGGCTTCTCAAATTAGAACCTGACGGTGGCTAAGCCCCATTACGTCAAACCGCGCACCGTCGCGAAATTCTTGAATTTTGCACTAAGAGGCTGGCGACTTCCGTAAATCGCCGAGCCCATTTCTGAAACAGGTAGGCGCTTAAAGGTCATCCCGGATGTCGAACCGAATGACCTTACCTTCCTGCAAGCGAAAGACGTGCCCGACCGTCTTGTCCTTCAGACCGTGCGTTTGATCCGGCAGAGGTTTACCTTCGAGATCGCGGATTACCTGTTTAACCTCAACGACAATCGAACTATCCGCAGCTTCGGTGAAACTCACGGGCTCGACGTGCGGACTGACCATCGTCCACTGTCGTGTCCAGTAATCCCTAACGGCCTCGCGGCCATGAACGTGGCCGCCGTCCATGCCGTTCGCCCACGCCACATCATTAGCGAGCACGGCAAGCACACCGTCGATGTCTCTCTTGTTGAATCGATCGTAGATACGCTTCAGAACTTCAATATCGCTGTCCATCGTATCTCATCCTTCTCTCAGCCAAGCACGGCCTCGTGCCCCCGGACACAATCATCGCGCCATATGAGCTGACGCTCAACCAGATGACCGCGGCCGGTCGTCGAGGTTGGGCGCTGAGGGTCATCGACCAGATGGAACAAAATGGAGTCCACGGCGGGAGACTCCTGATCCTTGCAGGACAGATCTATCGGTCTGGCCTGATGCAATTCCTGTGGACACGTTTTGACGAAATTGGCATCCCGATGGATGGACTGAAAATTGGAGAGCAGCTGAGCTGGCTAAGCAAGGCTGCCAAGGTGAAGTAATGGAACAAGACAACAAGGAACTCCTCGGCCGCATCGCTGGTATGGCGCTGACCAAGCTGAATGGAATGAAGACAGCGACCGGCGTCTACTTCAAGGTCGTTGAGGCTATGGATGCTGGTGAGGTGAAGGTGATCTGCACCAACCCCGGACTCTCGCGGATGGAGCGCACATTCCCGGCATCGCACGTCAGGGGTCAATTGCGCCCCGAGGTCATCCAGGGCCAGCTAGATCCCGTAACCGGAGAACTCCTCGACTACGTCGCGAAGTGCTACCTCACGGAGCGCCAGACCGACGAGAACGACGAGACGCTCAAGGCCAGGATTCACTCCCTCGCCATGGGTCCGAAGGCAATGAACTAAAATGCGGGTATTAGTTTTCGGCGGCCGAAACTTCCGCGACAGAAGATGGCTGTAGCGCGTTCTGGACGCGCTGGATGCGCGCTCCATGATCAGCTGCATCATTGAGGGCGAGGCGTCAGGAGCCAACTCCCTGGCCCGGGAATGGGCCAAGGATCGCAGAGTCGCGGTCGAGCCCTACCCGGCTGACTGGGGCAACATCACAAGGCCTGGCGCCGTGGTGAAGCACAACCGCGCCGGCAAGCCCTACGATGCGGCTGCCGGCGCGGTCAGGAACGAACGCATGCTCAGAGAAGGCCGGCCGGAGCATGCGATCGGCTTCCCTGGAGGCAGCGGAACGCGAGATATGGCTAAAAAGTGCTGGTTATACGGGATTGAGCCGCAGCTCGTTGATGCTCGGAGATCTTCCTGAGCCCCCATGGTACCACAATCGATACACTCACATTGATCATCAGGTATCTGCTTGCCGCCACGCGCGCCCGAGTTGAACTCGGTCGATAACGTCTGGCAGTATCTGCGCGCCGACTGACTCTCGAACCGCGTGTTCGAAACTTGCAATGACATCGCCGAAGGTGCCCGCGAGATCTGTAATTAGCTCATTGCACACCTCAGCGTCATTATCTCAATCAATCGGCACGAATGGGTCTGCATGTGCCATTCTTGAGGGTCGTTGGTATTGGAGATCTGTGGTTGATTCTCGACAATAATTTTGGTCATTATGGCTTATTGGCATCCGCGCTGGCGACAGTTCAGCATTAGCCCCCCTGGGGAGGGAACAATGGCAAGCATTGCGGTATGGGTTGGCGAGAAGTTTGCCGGCGGCATAGTGGGCGGGGGCGGAAGCGCGGTGTTCAGCGAAATCATGTCCCTCGTCGCCCCGGGATCTAACCCCGATGTAGAAATAAACCGCAAGCTTGATGACATTGTCACCCAGCTAAACACCCTTCATCAGTCCGTCCTCCAAATTCAGGAGAGCGTTTCTGCGCTGCAGTCTGAGCTGCAGGTCGACACACAGGAGATCGAAACGCAGATCGCGGAACAGCAGTGTGCAGACGCGGCGAGGGCGATTGAGACGATGTTCGGGGAAGTTGGAACTGATGTCACCGACAGTCCTGAGACACTTGTTGGCATGCTGGAGGCTGCACAAGCGCGTGGTCCGGTAGGGAATGCAGCGGCTAGGAGCCTGTCCGAATAGTCGCTGTTCAATTTTGAGCGAGTCTGATTCAAGCTTGAGCTATGAGCAAGTATTTTCGTCCGTGGAATATCGATCAGACACTGCTGCTGCCGCCGAATGTGCAGGACTTCGTGCCGAAAGGCCATGTCTCGCGGTTTATCGTTGAGCTGGTGCGGGAGAGCCTTGATCTGCGGGAGATCACGGGCAGCTATGTGAGTGGTCTTGGGCAGCCGCCGTTTGACCCGCGGATGATGGTGGCGCTTCTGCTGCACGGCTATGCGAGTGGGCTGTATTCGTCGCGGCGGATCGCGAAGGCCTGCCGCGAACGGAACGATTTTGTGATGATTGTGGCGCTCGATCCGCCGGATTTTCGCACGATCAGCGACTTCCGCAAGCGGCATTTGAAGGCGCTCGGCGCGCTGTTCCTGCAGGTTCTGAGGTTGTGCGAGACGGCAGGGCTGGTCAAACTCGGCCATGTCGCGCTTGATGGCACGAAGATCAAAGCGAACGCGTCGAAACATAAAGCGATGAGTTATGAGCGCATGAAGAAACGCGAGGCGGAATTGAAAGCCGAGGTCGCTCGCATGCTGGCGGCCGCCGAGGCGGCGGATTCCGAAGAGGACGAGACTTTCGGCCGAGACAAGCGCGGCGACGAGATGCCGGATTGGGCCGGCGACAAGCAGAAACGACTGGCGAAAATCCAGCAGGCGATGGCGGCGCTGGAAGCCGACGCCAGGCTGGCGGCGGCGGAAGAGCGTCGCATCGAGGCCGAAAAGGAACAGCAGCGCCAAGCTGAAGGCCGCAAGAAGCCGGGCAAACCGGCGGCGCCGCCATCGGACCAACCTGATCCCAAGTCGCAACGCAACTTCACCGATCCGGAAAGCCGCATCATGAAGTCGAAGGATGGCTTCGTTCAGGCCTACAATGCACAGGCCGCCGTCGACGCAGGCGCCCAGATCATTGTCGCGCACGAACTGACGCAGTGCGGCAACGATCAGGGCCAGTTGGTGCCCCTGATCGAGGCCATCAAGAACAATCTCGGCCGCAAGCCGGATCAGGCCTCGGCGGACTCCGGCTACTGCAGCGAATCCAATCTCGAAGCGCTCGAAGCACACGGCGTTGACGGCTATGTCGCGCCCGGACGCGCCAAGCACCCGACAGCTGCGAACGGAAAAATCGGTGGACCGCTGACCCAACGGATGCGGAAGAAGATCGACGACGGCGGCTTCGAAACACCCTACCGATTGAGAAAGCAAGTGGTCGAACCGGTGTTCGGACAGATCAAACAGGCTCGCGGCTTCCGCCAGTTCCTGTTGCGGGGCGTAGATAAAGTGCGCGCCGAATGGGCCATGATCTGCACAACCCACAATCTCCTGAAGCTGTTCACCCTCGCAAACGCAGCCTCAGCCGGCTAACCTCAACAAATGCCCGAACGCCTATCTGGACGGGCTCCTAGGCTTATGCGCCGGATCGACAATGAAGTGCATGCCCATATGGCGACGCTTATGCGCGGCACCAGCGGTATTCAATTCGGAACCAGTAAGTCGCTTCTAGGTAAGTGGACGGACTTGTTGATCAAGAAAATGTGCTCAAAAGGAGATCAGGACGAAAACATATCCAAGTACTATCTGGTTCTGGAAGGATATTTTATGCAGGTGGTCTCTGCTCAGATCAAGGGCGCTGTCATGTTGGCTGCGGCTATAGGGCAAAGCGCGACCGACGACGAGGCCCGTCGCAATGCTCTCCAGAGAGCCAGTCAGCAACTTCAGGAAATGCTCGAGCCCGAATGCCAAGCGTTTATTGGCTCCGTTGAAAGGCTCGTCCTCAGCCAGCTTGAAATGTTTTCGGGCTCGCTCCTCCATAATCGAGCCAGCAGTCTGCTCCTGCGAGCGGACGTATTGACCTCGGCGCTTAACAACCAGCTGAAAGGTATGTCGCTTAGAGACGCCTGCAGCGGGACCTTTGCACGATATTTCTGTAAGCCTGATATTGCACTTGAATACTCTCCGGACTCGCAGACACTGCGCATTGACGGCGGGCCTTTGATGACCGGTGTTCACATGACACGAGTAGACAACGATACAGGCGCGCGCGTGATCATGTGGAAGAAAGATGATGGCGGCATACCAAGCTTCGAGCCTCTCGATCCATCACAACAGGTTCAGATCGTTCGGGTCCGCACGGACGGAACGAGAGAGCACATGGACAGCGTCTGGGCCCGTCGACAGCTTGACCTTGGTCACTATCCTTCGGGTGCTCTGATACAGCCGGGCTCAATGGAGTACAGCGGTGAGTATGACGTTGAGACCCTCGAATACGCAAGTTTCCGGTCAGCAACAACAGCGTCGGTGATGAGCTTCGCGAACATGGATCACGCGATCCGCGCTCAGTTCCCGAAGCGCACCGCTGGAGGTTACGCCAGGGCTCAGCAAGGGGGAGGTAGCGCGCTGTGGGTCGCACAGTGGAGAGATACCCGGCGAGATGAAGGTTCGATACTTTGTCCCTTTATGGGCTGGGATCAAAGCAACCACGCCTATGACAGCACATGTGTTCTTCATTGGAAAGCCGCCCCAAGGGAGAGTGTTTCCATGAATATCGATTTCGGCAGTTTGCCTCCGGGTCCGACCCCAGGCGACCACGTTGAGCAGGTCACCACCGCATTGCTTTTCAGAGCACCAGCGTCTGGCGAAAGGATTAAGCTGAGGGTTTACGGTATATTCGATATGGGACCCTACGACCCGAGTTGCTGGTTCAGCCCGACTGAAATGGGAGAGGCGCCTGGACCCCGCTGGCAGTCAGGAGACGGCAGTCTCACCCACAGGGTCCAGCTTTTCTTAGATGGCAGCGACGGAACCTCGGTGAACATCCTTGATGAGTTGTGCCAATGGGCGGCTACAAATCCTGCGCCAGTAGTTGCTAAAGAATTTGATACGGGTACCGCGATCAGTACCTCAGTGGATGCCCATTACTCACTTCGTGTGGCGCATACGTCTGATTGCAATGGATCTTCTCCGGGTAACCATCTATTTTTCAGAATGTTCCTGATCGGCGTTGGCATCGTTAGGCCGCCGCAGGAAATGGTCGTCTACTAGGGAGTTAAAAAAGGCCATATTATTCTGACGGAACTGGATGGTGAGTAGCAGTCATACGCGAGATACCGAAATTGGCCTGCTTATCGTTGCGCCGGTTCAGCCTGCATGGTTGGTCGGCAGCTGCCTCAACGGGAACGTCGGCTTATCCGTGGCCAGCGTCTCGAAGCCGACAGGCAGTTTCCGCAGCCAGGTTCGGTCATTGAAGGCCGCTCAGACTGCCCCGGCAAGCGGACCTTCCGAAGGCGCGAGAAGGGTCGGAAGCAGCCGTTGCGCAGCCGAGCTGATTGAGTTCAGACCCTAGCATCTTGTGGGGACGGGTCGCGGCGGGGTCGCGGGGCAGGGTAATCACCCTGGGGCGCGTCGTGAGAGACAGGGGCTGGAAAGCCCCTGTCCAATGTGTATGCACTTATACGCGCAAACACCTATGGAGGTCTGATCGGCACAAGCCTGCCCTTGAACGCCTTGCGGACATGATGGGCGCAGGCCTCGATGGCGAAGGCCTCCGGTGTCAGGCCGGGGATAAGGTCGCCACCTAAGCCCATAAAGCTGCGGTAGCCGGTTTCGCTTAGGAACGGCTGATCTCGGTCTGCGCCGCTCGTCGGCTGTATGCCCAACACCACCACGGTCGGAGTCCGACAATCCCCTATCCTGAAGCCTGGCTGTGGTGCGAGGAGCATCGCGTCCACTTCATCACCGCGATCGGAGCCGAGCAAGAATACGAAGCCCTACGCACGATGCAGGAGCCGAAGAAGATGATCGGCCCGCTGGTTGGTTTCTGCGATCGTACCCTGCTCTACGGATATGACTGCGACCGCCGCACCTGGCATGTTTATCAGCAGGATGACCAAGCCGGCATCGGGCTGATTGAGATCGACCGCAGCGAGATCAATCGGGAACCGGTGTCCGGCAATTGCTCGCGTGTGCGGCGGTACCGCACCTACCCTGTCGATGCCTCGGTCAGAGTCGCGATCGATAGGGCCTTGGCCGACCACCGGGTTCTTTCGATCGGGGATCTAGTCTAGGCTGGATGAATGATGCCCTTGCGGGTGCTTACTCGCCCCACGCGGCCTAGGTCCAGAGGCGCTGCAAGAGCTTGACTGATCAAGATCACTTTTTGCGCTTCCGAGTTCTGAGCCATTCCCGGACGGCCTCCTCCGCGATCTCGTACGCGGCCCGATCTTCGTCGAGAGCCGCCCGTTTTAACTCCTTAATGAGTTCCGGGTCCAAGTACAGTAGCAACTGACGGCGGCCGTCGCTCCGGGTGCGCGGGGCGGACGCTTCTTCCCTTGGTTTCACCACTCGAAGTCTCCTCGGGATCGCAGATAGCCACCTATCTGAATCCAACTTAACATCGGACCGCCCACTACAAGAAGACCAGGCTTCGATCAATTCCACTCCATCCACAGGCAAGAGTCAGTCAGATAGCTAGATATCTAGCTATTGACTATTCGCGCTAATGTGCTGTACGGTCCATGCCACGACTTGAACGCCGCGAAACCAGCAGAAACCGCGCCGCCGTCAGACAATGAGGGGAGAGCGTTCATGACCGAAAAGAGGTCGTCGTCCGCTCGGTTATTGGGTCCGACAAACATCGGCGCAACTCGGATAGCGACGGCAGTGGCACGTCCCTCACGCAAACGGGGATCTCCACCTGAAGCAGACGATTTCCGGACGCCCAGGTCTTCTTCGGCCATTCCCAAGCGCTCTCGCTGTTTCAACAATCTCGCCCTCCAGCTTTCGCTCGACCCCCTCGTCAGGTCGATTAAGTACGTAGATTCGCTTTCTGCCTTGCGACGCCGCGTCAAGGTGGAGATGCTGATTGCAGACCGCGAGGACGGGCGCTTCGCGTACGATCTCATCGATGAGAGGCCACCGCGCGATCTCGATGAAGAGGGTCTGCTTCTCATCGCGCTCCAGGAAAACTGCATCGGGCTGATCGAGGTGGACCGAACGCATGTAAATGAGGAGCCTCGGGCAGGAAACTGCCTCTTCATTTGGAAGCATCGGAGCCACCCGGTCGATGTTTCCGCCAGAACCGCAATCGATCGCGCGTTGACAAAGCGCGGTCCCCTTACAATCCGGGAACTGGGAGGAATCGCCGGGCTGCCGAACCCGATGAAAGCCGTATGCGCTCTCGCTTGGGAGGGCGTACTCGCCGTTGATTTCTCGCGACGGCTTGACGCGGAAGCAAGGGTAGCCAGAAGGACCGATAGTCATGCCCGGCCAGTCCATTCGGCGCCACATCCGTCGAACAGGGGGGCACGTTGACGAAGACCTGGCAACAGCACCTTGTCGATCTCCATCCGGAGCTGTTCGTCCGGACGTTTCGGGGCGTTACCTTTGCGCCGGGCTTTCCGAGTTGCGGTCACGGGTGGTGCGACATCGTAACCAAGTTGGTAGAGCGGGTATCAGCCGCCGCCGAGGGATACCCGATATACTTCACACAGATCCTGGCACGACACGGTCGTTTGATGATCTACTGGAAGGCCGAAGCCAGTCTTTCGAAGGGCGTAGAACACGCGATCGAGCAAGCAATCGAGTTGGCTGAGGCGCGCGCAAGCTGCAGTTGCGCAATTTGCGGAGCTAAAGGGCATCTTTTCAGTAGCGGAAGCTGCCTTTTCACCGCCTGCCCGGACCACGCCCGAGGTGTTCCGGTGCCGGTCCCTCACGGAATGGAGGACCTCCACATCGTTCGAGCATTCGTCGGTGATGACATCCATGGCCTTGCATGCCGACGCTATGATAGGCTGCACGATCGGTTCGTCGAGGTCGATCCGCGCTCGCTGGGGTTCGAGGATCAATTATGAAAGCGTGACTCTTCTCCGATATCTGCCCGGAGGCGCTGTTGTGTGGCTGGGACCCCCCGAGCGGGTCGGAACAGCCCCACTTCGACGTTTTGAACTATGCCGGCGATCTAATCACGCGGCTCGAACGCGGAGTGGCCTGGCTACGCCAGAGGGTTGGCTGTTATTCGGCATGCAATTTCTGAACGCCGATCGACACTCTCGAAGATGCGACTACACTGCTGCGGCTCAATGCCCCCCAAGAGCTTCCAGCCACGATAGGAAGGACGTCGGCAGACTGTACCGTCAACGATCTACCCTTCGATAAAGTGTTGGGATGCTCGACGTCTCGGGACTGCGCCGGAACTTCCAAGGCCTCGTCTCTGCCCCAGTTGAACCTTACAGACAAGGATTGCGCAGGATGCGTTCGTCGCCAGAATAGCGGCCGGGGCATCAAGGTCTCGGCTAAGCAGATCCGGGAGGACGTCTGCTTGCAACCTCCGGTCTTCAGTCCGGAAGGTAACGAATGTCGAGCGGCCGGCGTGAACGGCTACGCTGCCCGTGCATCCGCGCTCAAGATCAAACCGAGTTCGCCCCGATTTTTCCAATTTTCAAGGATTCAGATAAAGGCGCGTCGCTGCCCCTTCCTGCGGGCAAGCGTCGGTCAATAGCAGGCTTGTCAACCTGACGCGGCAAATCGAATCCTTGGTCACGCGCCCCATCCGCAAGAAGATCGCTCTTGATCTTCGAGGATTCATTTTCAAAGGATTGAAATGCCCACACTCAAGGACTCGTAAGTCTTTGAGTATACACTACTTTTTCCCTTTTTTTCATCCATAGATTGGTATGCTTCGGGAGCACCCTGGGCGTAAACTTTAGCTGTGACCGATCGACCGGCACGCCTTTCTAGGACTCCTGCTTCGGGAGGGAACGCATGGCAACGCGCGGGTGATACCGACTGGCCTAGGTGCCAGCCGTCCAGACATTCGAGAAAGCCGAGGAACCGCTTTTGCCGTGAATGCTTGCCGATGCTCGGCAGAGCAATCAACGCCGCCGTCTGCAACATGAGCAATTTGGCCGACGTGTCCGATTACACCGTCGAAGCGCGGTCGGCCTGATCATCGAAAGGGAGCGTAAGGATATGTCCAGCAATCGTAGTTGTGACGCACCACACGGATGGATCAAGCCGCGCGTAGAGCAGGCATTCGCGCGTTTTGCCTGTCTAACCATTGCGGAGTTCCGGGCCGCGGTTAATGCCCAAATAATAAATGGATACGCGAGCAACAATTACAGCGCGGAATGCAAATCTCAAGCGCCGCATTCATCTGCCGGAATGATTGAGAAAGCTGATCGGTCCAGCGAATCCGCTGAGCACGGCAATTGTCACCGGAAGCAATCAGGCGTCGCGCGGTCGCCCCAGTCAGGCAAGAAGACGCGCCGCTGAAGAAAACTTCTCTATCTGGGTTCGGGCGCATGTACGCGCTCTGGAGCAGGCGTTGCGCCAAGTCCTCGCCCTATTTGCGAAGGAGATGACGACGCGACCGAACCGGTACCGGCTACAGAGGGCGAAGAACCGCCGCGCGATGCACCAGCACGCTCGGCAGGAAAGGAGGTACTTCGATGGCCGATGCAAATACACCCTCCGAAGGCCAGTTTGTCTTCGACAGCACTCGCTTAGATATCATCGTTGGAGACGGAACCCCTCTTTATCTGGGCTTCATTGTCGCTCCTGACAGGACGTTTGTAAGCTTTCGGATGCGCCGCGAAGGAGTGGACGATAAAGAGTGGCCGAGAGCATACAAATGAGAGCGCCGAACCAAAACGCGACCAAAGACACGACACCAGTCCGAATTACGCCGGGCACCGAGCCTTCGTATGAAGAAGCCACGCGAGCGTTGTTTACTCGCCTCAGCCACCGATTTCCTCCCGCGCCGCTTCCCACACCGGCGCCATTAGCTAGACAGCGCTATTGGCCAGTACCGTCCGGCGCTACACCGTTGCCGGGTGTCGCCATTGGCTTACGCCATCCCGCATGCGACTTCGCTTTTCACGACGCCGAGCTACGCCAGATTGGCCGCTCTCGCCGCAGTTCAGCACAAGGGAGGCAAAGTCGACTGCCAAGCATGAAAATGGCAAGGCAGATGAGGGCGAATTCAGACCTTGAATTTGACCACCTGCTGGACTGCGAGTTGGACCCGTGCGTGCCGAAGTTCGTCGAGCAGCCAGCTTGGCTCACCTACATCCTGTCCGGACGGGAGACCCGGCATAAGGGCGTTGCCCTCCTACAAACCCGCGATGGCCTCGAATGGCGTGAAGTTAAATATGAAGCGGACGCGTCATCACCTGACAACGAAGCTCGCTGGCGCGAGATAGGTCATGCTTTGACATCCTTGGGCATCAGCTTTCGTGTTGTAACCGAGCGGCACATCCGCGAGCCTGTACGATGGTTAAATGTCAAGGCAGTCTGGGAGAATCGAATGGCCCCCATCCCAGGCGACTCCGATAGGATCGCAATCGTCAAAGCCATCGACGCGGGGAAGCTAAAAACCATCTCACAGCTCACCACGATCTACTCGTTGGAAATGTCCACGGTACTTGCGTTGGTACGCAGGGGCTTCTTGGCCGTCGATCTCAGCCATCCGATTTCCGGCGAGACCATCGTACGTCGCGGGGCCGGACTTCGATTTCCAGCCGGCAGCAAGGTCTACGGCCAATGAGGACGTCAACCTTCCAACCAGGAGCCCTTGTCCGGATTGAAGGACGGCTCCTTACTCTGGCGCATGAATGCTCGATCGATGAAATCCCGCATTGGGCAATGCGCAATGAAAACAACGTCATTGAATATGAAACGCAATCTAAACTCAATTACTTTTATGACATCACAAAGACTTTGGTCTTTGTGCAGGTTGAAGACGCGCAACGAAAGCAAGCAACCAAGAGAGTACCGCTAGTTGCGGACCTGCCTGATGTTCAGCGTAAGAGATATATGTTTAGGCGAGGTCTTATCGATGAAGTGGGCAGGCTCGCCACGTCTGGGTGTACCCATCAAATTCACCATTATGTGGAACGGGACGGCCGCGAGCGCCCCGTCACCGTCTTGGAGCACATTTGCTCCGAAGCCGCACGCACAATAGGCTTCAGGATTTACGGAGAAGAATGGTCCTGCAGCGTCTCAACCTATTATCGGTGGTGCGGGCTGTATGGGGACGGAAGCGATCCGAGGAATCTGGAAGGCGACTTCGGCAGGCGGGGTAACCGTAACCAAATAGACCCATCGGTCAAGAAGCTCATGAAAGACGTCATGGGTCAACTGCTCGAGGAAGCAAAGTATCGAAAGAAGAAGGGAAACAAACCGCTCGTTACCATGCTAGAGATAATGAGCCGAGTTCTTGATGGCCTTAACCTTCTTCGGCTCAAAAATCCTGAACTCGAGATGCCTAGCCGCGCATCCTTCTACACAACATACAATACCTTCCCTGCTTACAATCGAGATATCGCGAGGTACGGCCTTTCCAGAACCCGGGCTATGTATCGTCGCCCGGGCGAAGAGACTCCCGTCGAAGCGGCGCTGTCCTGTCTCCAGTTTGATGAAACCCTGCTTCCCTTCTATGTTCTCGACGAAGAACGGGGGATCCCTTTGGGCCGCCCGTATCTTGCATGGTACGTAGACGAGTACTCAACCGCGATCACCGGTTTCTATATGGGGTTTGAGCCTCCCGGCGACCTGGTCATTGGAGCAGCAACTCGACATGCCTGCTCGATGAAAGCCTACGTTCAGCAGGAATACCCAGACATTGACCAGCCATACATCCAGGGTGGTATTGGCCGGCATTCTACATTCGACAATTCGCTCCAAGCGCATGCAAAGAGTATCGCCGCGATAACTCTCGAACTGGACATCGCGTATGATTTTACGCCCAGTCGTTCACCTTGGGTTAAAGGTTTAGTAGAGGGTGCCTTTGAAATCGCCAATAGGACTTTCTTGCAGGAGATGCCAGGCTACGTGCTTCCAAGAGAGTATAAGGTCGACCAAAAAGACTATGATCCCGCAAAAAACGCTGTAATCGGATTCCGCCACTTACTTTGGCTTTGGCATCATTGGCTTCTCACGATCTATCACCCGTTAGCTCCCCGCAGCGGGATGAAGATGAGCCGCAACGACCGCTGGCTTGAAGGGACTCGCATCATTAAACCGGCATTCTTGGATCAGAGCAGAGATCTCGACTTCCTGTTCGGTATCGTGCGGGAGGGAACTTGGACGCTCGATCACCGCGGCGTGATATACGAAGGGCTGTATTACTATTCTGACGGCCTCGACGTCCTGAGGCATACGCACGGCGCGACCCTGAAGGTGCGCGTCAAGGTCAACCCCCTTAATCTACTGTCGATCCAAGTCTGGGATAAGCAGGAAAAATTATGGATCCCCGCTAAAGCGCGACAGGAAAGCTACGCAACCGGCCTGGATCTTCACTGTCATAAGCTTTTCCGACGCCATAGTAATCGCCTTGCAGGTCGCGATGATTTGGAAGGTTGGATCGAGGCGCATGCCGACCTACAGCATCTGACCCGGTCGGCGCTTTCGGACGCGCTGGGTATTTCACTTCAGAGCAAAATGGCACGCGCGATGGGAATTGGTACACCATACATTTTCCGGAATTTGCAAGCTGACGGGCGGCTGATCGCCCCTCCCGGCGCAGCGCCTGATCTGCCACTCAATCCGCTATCGACTCCGACAGGGTACGCGCCAGGTCCTGCCCAACCCATTGTCATCTCGCAGGCAACGGCATCCTCCGCTCTAAAGGAACGACCGATCCCGCAGTTCAAATCAGATCTCACCCTCGGCCAAAAACGGTAAAGATTATACTGGGAAGACAACAATGCCAGGCAATCACAAGCCGCAGCCAAGCCTTCGAGAAAGGATGCATGCGATCTTTGTCCAGCATCCCGTATTCGAAGAAGCGCTCAACGAGATACAATTCTATCTCGATGCCCATGAACCCGACGGCGTTGCTCCACCGCCCTGCCTTCCTGTTGTTGGTCCGTCGGGCGTCGGGAAAAGCACCCTCTTTAGGAAACTGAGGGATCTCTATCAGCCAGTACCGAACGCACGGAAAATTGTGCGGCCCGATGGCTCCGAACTCACATGCGATTATGTGCCACTTCTATGCGTTACCATACCGGAGAAAATTTCCACTAAAGAAATTGCAGGCGAAATGCTGAAGGAGTTGGGCGACCCTCGTTGGAATAAAGGATCGGCGGCCGACCGCGCGAGCCGGATTGACCTTTATCTGTCTTACTGCGGAACAAAAGGCGTCCTTTTTGACGAAGCTCAGCGCGTCCTGGATCGTACCGGCGTGCTCACATCGGAAGAGTTCGTCGACTGGATCAAGGAACGCCACAACAAAGGCAGAGCCGCGTTTTTCCTCTTTGGCCTGCCACACATTACCGATCTCTTTGATCAAGACAGTCAATTTAATCGGCGTTGGCTTGTGGGAATTGAAATGCCGCCGTACGCATGGGGAAACGACGACGACAAAGATCTTTCCGGCCGCGATAATTTTAAGGGGCTTCTGCTCGGTATCCGCAACGAATCTCCTGTGCCGTTCGCACCGGAGCTCGATATCGAGAGCGACACTGGCGCTAAACCATTTTACTACGCGGCGAGAGGAACTTCCGGTCATCTGAAGGACAAGCTCCTCGGAACCGCGATGCTTATTCTCATGCGCCGCAATCGCACAGGCACAACGACAATCACCGACACACCTCCAATTATAGATCTCGAATTGCTTAGTGCTGCATTCAAGAAAGCCTTTCGAACAAAGAACGAAGGCCTAATCAATCCATTCTCGTCAGAATGGGATGGCCGTCTTCCGCCACCCATTCAGAGCGACAACTATCTTACAGCGAAGGCACGAAAACGGCGCAGGGGTCAGCGCAAATCGGATCGAAAGCGACACCTCGAAGCGGCGCTGTCAAAGTCATGAGCCGCATTCCCGCCCCAAGGCTGGTGGTGCGCGGCACGCCGCGAACAGGCGAAAGCTTGCGAGGCTTCGTCTTGAGAATTGCGGAGGCCAATGGCTACTCTGGGATAGCTCCTTTGCTTCAATTGGCGCGTCTTCCACCCACCTTCGTAAGTCGGACCAGCGCATTGCACAATCTTGCAGAGTTGTTTGATGGGCTTGTCGATGTTGATGATTTGCATGCCAGGTCCCATTGGTCGTCGATCGAGCGCCGAGTTCGCTACCAGAACGCCACGATCTCGCCGGTCGACATAAATCTTGCCCACCCCAAGATCTGCCCGATCTGTCTGAAAGAAAGTGGTTTCGCACGGCTAGTGTGGGACTTACGTGTCGTAATCACGTGCTGCCGCCATGGATGCTACCTGCTGGATCATTGCTCCGTCTGCGGGCGACGATTGACGTGGGGTCGCAAGGCGCTAACCGCCTGCACTTGTGGATCGGATCTAACGATCCAGCGCACAGAAGACGCCCCCGTGTCGCTCCTGGAATTTTCGCGACGGCTAGAGACAATCCTCGAATCCGGTAATGTTGGTCTCGATTTGTTTCCCACGCCTATACGCACCCTGAACGCGCTTTGCCGGGTCGTGTGGTTGTTCGGTATTAATTCGTTGGAGACTTCGCACGGGCAAGCTTCGGCAATTTCAAAGCCCACGCTGGTTCAAGCCGCTGAGATTGTCGAACGTGGCATCGGGGTGCTTTTGGACTGGCCCGGATCGATTGAACAACCAATCAATGGAATAGGCGCAGCGGGATCCCAACAGCACCAAACGCAGTTAAGATTGAATCATGCACTCAGTAGGGTCCGAAGCGTCTTCGACGGCGAGCAGTTCGAAGGCATCTTCGATGACATTCGGAACCATTTGGCGACAATCGCGTATGGTCAAGTTGTTGGCGAGCTTTCAAGCCGCCGTGACTGCACATCGCAGGTTTTCGGCGTTAATCGGGCCGCCCGACAGTTGTCGCTGAGTCCGCGAATGATACCTCTCCTCGTCCGGGCCGGCTGCCTTGCATCGTCGAAAGAGGGGCGATTAGGTCATCCGGCACGCTGCGGCATTCTCTCCAGTTCCATCCGAGAGTTTAAATACAACTACGTATCGTCTGGGGTTCTCGCAAAACGACTGAAGAAGAGCACCCGCGCGCTCAACAAAATTCTAATACAATCAGGACTCATGCCTGTCATTGAAGCAGATAGCGGTCGCGGAATTTCGACGATTTGGCGCATTGCCGGTTTGTTAGAGGTTCAGCGGATCGTTATGTCCAGAAGGGCGCCCCCCTGCCTGCGATGGAACTCGACTGGCCATCGCGACGGGAAAAATGCTGCTGTTCGAAAAAAGCGCCAAAACGGTATCGAGGTCGACGAATACCTCGCCACCCTCGCGTTCGGTCCGAACACGAAAATCGCCAACGACAGCGAATTGAGATGAGACTGAGCGCTCAGCGCAGCGAATCACTCGCCTTGCCAATAACATTCTCTCGCAAACGGGAATCGTCCCGCCCGTAAAGATCCTGCGTGCGGAATATCAACGATCAGGAGCACGACAACTTTCCCGAGATCAGGTCAACCTTGCTGTCAAGGAAATTGGAAGGATGACGCAGTTCGAGCAGGACAGTGGTCCGCAACGTTCAATCTTGATTCGATCTGATCGGCTTGTTGCCCGGTCCATCCCCCAAGCTGATGAGTCGCTATATGGTTGGATGCTGCGTCTAGCTGATGCCAACGGCTACGGACGTGCAAAGGCAATCATATCTTTGGCAAGACGCGATGCATCAGCACCATTTCCACATTTTCTCCTTAATCGCTTTGCGCACCTGGTCGAGGCTTCATATAGTGATTTCGAGAAATATAGCACAGCCAAAGGAACATGCTCTTATCATGGCGGCGAGCTGGGATTGGGGCCTCAATACCTCGACACGCGACCTAAAGTATGCCCGGCGTGTCTCGCCGAGAGGACCGTCTTGAAGTCGGTGTGGAACTTGAAGATTTGGCAGCACTGCCCCCAGCATTTTTGTAGATTAATTCAGACATGCCCATTCTGCTTCAATCCCCTTGTTAGAGCTCAGCGCGCCGTGACCCACTGCGGCAACAAGGCCTGCACCGAAGATTTGCGCAGATGTGTGAGTGATCCGGCTCCAAGAGAAGTCATAAAGATGCTCGGCCTATTGGGCGACGTCGCCTTAGGACGCAGAGGTGTGAGTTTTTCTGACCTCCCAGGGAGCTTAAGTAATATTTCGCTAAGTGATCTTGTTCGCTTAATCACTTTCTTGGGTACGCCACTACTCCGCGACAAAAATGACCTTTCTCAAGAACGCGCCGCCTGCGCAAGCCTGAAAATTGCTGAGGGGGTACTTACTGCTTGGCCGGGTGGCTACCATCAATATCTTCACCAGCTCACCTGCCTGCACCTTTGTACGACTAAAGAAGCACGCATCGGGTGGGATCTCGAGCAAGAGTTCCCCTTCCTGCTAAGAAACTTAAAGGGAGGAAAATCCGGCATTTCTGATTCCATCCTGGATATTTTGAAAGACGAATTGGCGAACTACATCGAGAGCCACGTTCCTCAGGCAATGAACGCTCGGCTCACCCTTACAGGTAAGCCGTCGCGCTGGACAACTCTGCGGCAAGCAACTCGTGAATTGGGATTGTCACCTTTCAAGGTTAAGCAGGCGCGAAGGGAGAACCTCATACTGATAAAAAGTTCGACTTTATCCGCCAAGCGTAAGTACTTCGTGGAGCGCGATGACATGTTAGCCCACGCTAAGCATCGCGATACATTCACCCCGAAGCCTGCCTTCAAGACAAAGTACAATCTCCTCTCAACTGAGAATTCCGCGAAGTTTCTGCGCACTCAAAGGTCCGCAATCAGATCTTTGGTTCAGGCGGGCTACATTGAGACGCTCACGCACCGCGGTACAACATGGTGCAAGGTCAGTTCAATGAACGATCTCGTCGACAAGCTCGCGAAGATCGCAACCCATGCTGACGATGACGGCAGCCCAACAATAGAATTGGGTCACTGCCGCCTCTCCGTAAGCACTTCTAATGTTGTAGATATAATCGAACGCACGCTGAATGGTGGATTGAGGTTGATCGACAAGGGCGGCGAGCACCGCGGCTTGCGTCGTTTTCTGGTGCATCGTGACGATCTCGTCACACAGTTTCCACGCGTTCCCGAAGGATATATGAGAGTGGCGGATGCGTGTCGATACCCATTTTGGACGGAGTCTTACTTTCGCGAGGCCATCCGCAGCGGTCACCTGCCGTCCGTACGACATCCGAAGAAAGGCAGAATGCTTCAGCTCACCGCAGTCGCGGCGTTCCGGGCAGAGTACGTCAACCTCCTCGAACTTGAACACATTTATGGCATCGCGCGAAACCGCATTTCGGCAGAACTGACGGATAGCACTGCGGTCGTTACTAGCACTCGTCGAATTAGAATCTGGTATCGCGACGCTGCATTGGAGATTATCGACCGGAAGTTCCGCCGAATTGAGATGGGTGAGAGACTGACGGCGCGCAGCAAAAACGAGCCGCCGCGAGCTGCGGTAACTCGTTCTAGGCGCCTATCATCGGTTCGGAGCTCGTCGCCGAAGCGATTCTGATAAGGCTTCACACTATCGGGCCGGCGAAACGACTGTTTTCATACCGCCAGCGACGACAATCAATCCGCGCTGTCGCATCGCCACCAACGCAGCGCCGTGCTGGCGGTTGTAGCAGCGGTCCAGAAGGAACTTGGCCTGTGCGGACTTATCGACGTAGGCCATTTTGCAGGAAGCAATCCGCCCGCCTGATCGGGCTTTAATCGAACAGCGCCTGCTCGTCGAATAGAACCGCGATCGCAACACCTCGCCTCATCCCCATGGCGTTCGCATCCAGACGTCGCGCCTCCTGGTCGGTAGTCAGGATCATTCGACGCGACATCGGGGAGGAAAAAGACCCACTGAAGGTGGTCTCTCCCTATGACGGGGACCTTCGCCGCACTTCTCGTTGCCGCGTGCCAGGCGCCGTTGTCGCTGAGCACCAGATATTTGAGGGTCGATCACCATACAGCACTTTAGCAGTACCCGTCTTTTCTATCCCATCTGTCTCCATACACCGCCACTTGTGCATTCCAGCAATCTCTCACGGCGGCCCTTGGACGAGTCGGGCTTTCTGGTTTCATACCGCCCTTTGTACTGCCGCCCGCCCGCGCCGCCGCCGTCCGCTCCCGTGGAAGTGGGCCATGAGAATGCTTTTCGCAAGAATTGGTGGAGAGCTTGCTTGGTTTCGCAGCTATTGGACTACAAGTTTCGCAATCGTTCTTGTACGGAAGGAGGCAAGTACCTGGAAACGTTGAGATGACGTACTCAGTAATAGCTCGACTGCCCAGACACGGGACTTCCCCTCCCCCAGGCAATGTGCCGTCGGTTCGCGCGCCTCCAATCAACACCGTCATTCCGGGATGGTCCGTAGGGACCAGACCTCAGATGTGCAATTGCACATCGGGGAATCTCGAGATTCCCCGATGCGCAATTGCGCATCTGAGGTTCGCGCTACGCACGCCCCGGAGTGACGGGCTAGCTAACGGCGCCCGTCACTTCGCCGGCAGATGCGTCGCGAGAAAACGATCGGCGAGAATTTCAGTTCGGCGTTCATGGTCAGCGCGGCGAAGCCGAGATTGACGCGGTCGAGATAGGAAAAGAAATACGCCAGCACCAGAAATGGAATGAGGCGCCACGAGATCGCGCGGATCGTAGAGGTCTCGAGTTCGCTCTTGGCGCCGGTGGCAGAGGCGAGGATGGTGGCGGACTAGTACCCACTATCCGAAGTAACTGAGTCATATTTGCACTATCGTGCGGCGTTGCCGCGTGATTTAAGATGGCATGATAAGCGATGCCATGAAAGTCCGGCTGCGGCCGGGAGATCGTGCGGTTCGTGAGGCGCGCTTGCGCGCCGGCAGCACCGAACAGCGGCAGCTGTTGCGGATACGGATCGTGTTGGAGGCGGCCGACGGGCACGCGACACGGGAGATCGCCCGCGATCTGGAGACGACGCCGACCACGGTCAGCTTATGGCGTATCCGTTACGCGCGCGAAGGCCTTGATGGGCTGGAGGATCGGCTGCGACCCGGCACCCCGCCGATCTACGGCGAGGCGACCGACCAGCGCATTCGCAAGGTTCTCGACCAGCCGCCACCTAAGGGTTTTGCACGCTGGAACGGGCCATTGATCGCGCGGTCGTTGGGCGACGTCGATGTGCAGTATATTTGGCGATCGCTGCGCAAGCAGAAGATCGATCTGGCCGGACGCAAAAGCTGGTGCGAGAGCAACGACCCGGATTTTGCGGCAAAGGCCGCCGATGTGGTCGGCCTCTATCTGGCGCCGCCGAAGAACGCGATTGTCCTGTGCGTCGATGAGAAACCGTCGATCCAGGCACTGGAACGGGCGCAGGGTTACCTGAAACTGCCGAACGGACGCGCCCTGACCGGGCAAAGCCACGACTACAAGCGGCATGGCACGACAACCCTGTTTGCCGCTTTTGAGGTTGCCACCGGCAAGGTCCGGGCCGCACACAAGAAACGCCGTCGCCGCAAGGAATTTCTCGACTTCATGGATGACGTCGTCGCCGCCTATCCAAAGGCACGGCTCAAGGTCATCCTCGACAATCTGAATACGCACCAGAAAAACGACGAATGGCTGAAACGCCACCCGCTTGTAACTTTCCACTTTACGCCGACACGCGCCTCGTGGCTCAATCAGGTCGAGGGCTGGTTTTCCATTTTGCAGGGCCAGTCGCTGACCGGCGCATCGTTCACCTCCGTCGAGCAACTCAAGCAGCACATTAATGCTTTTATCAAAGCCTACAACAAAGACGCGGAGCCGTTCGTCTGGACAAAATCCAAAGTCCACCAGCGCCGCGTCAAGGGACGCCGTCTTAGTGACTTATGATTCCGGGTACTAGCTCATGAGTTTGTTTCCCAGGGTCTTGTTTTTGGTGTCGGCAACGTGGCGGGTTCTTAGCATCGCCGTCGAGCAGGGCGATTGGTGCGAGGCCGGAAATCCCGCCGCCTTGCCTTTCGCGCTCGCCGTCTGCGCAAATTCTGCACAAAATTCCGCAAATTCTGAACATATCGAACAAACGCGCCGCCAATCGGCGGCGCATCGTCCGGCCATGGGGAAAATCATCATTGTTCAATTCCGGCGATCGCGGCTGCCGCGGCGGCTGCTCAACGACGGCTGGTGGCTGGAAACGCCGCCTATTCCCTCCTCCGTGGTCGCCTTGCCGAAGCGCAACGCGCCGAAGTCCAAGTCCACGTCCAAACCCCGGCACCTCACCCTCATCACCTCAGGGAAATAAAACCATGCCGATCGCGTCCGTATTCGATCTTGAAATTGCTCCCGCGTTCTGAATATCCGCCGCCGCCAGCATCGCTGCTGACCAAGTGGCTGTTTATTGGTTTGCCCATCGACGTGAAATTTGGGCGAGCCTGGAGTTTTCGGGCATGGCATCTGGAACGATATTTGGCTAACAATCCCACGATACCGCCGAATTCTGCGGATAGCGGCAAAGGCTAGCGCGAACATGGCTCATTCCATTCTCGTGGTTGACGATGACCCGCATATCCGCGATGTCGTGCGCTTCGCGTTCGAAAAAACCGGGATGACGATTTCGATCGCCCAGGACGGCAAGGAGGCGCTGCGCCAGTTCGACCGCAACCTCCACGAACTCATCGTGCTCGACATCGGCATGCCGGAGATGGACGGCCTCGAAGTCTGCCGGCAGATCAGGAAGACCTCGGATACGCCGATCCTGTTCCTGTCGGCCCGCGACGAAGAGATCGATCGCGTGCTCGGGCTCGAAATCGGCGGCGACGACTACGTCACGAAACCGTTCAGTCCGCGCGAACTGGTGGCGCGGGTCAATGCGATCCTGCGGCGGACGCGAAGCACGCCAGCGCCGGCCCCTGCCAAGGCCATGAGCCATGGCGGGCTCGCCATCGATCTGGACGCCCGCACTGCGAACTTCCTGGATACGCCGGTTTCGCTGACCGCCCTGGAGTTCTCGATCCTGCGCACGCTGCTGGCGCGGCCGGGGTTCGTGTTCACCCGCGAATTGATCCTCGACGCCGCCTATGCCGGCAACATCCATGTCGCCGACCGCACCATCGACAGCCATGTCAGGAACATCCGCGCCAAGATGGCCGCGGCCGGCTGCGAGTCCGTGATCGAAACCGTCCATGGCGTCGGTTTCAAACTGGGACGCTGTGGGGCATCGCGTTGATCGACGTCCCCAGAGCGGCGCCCGGCCCGCGACGGAAGTGGCGGCCAAGCCTCAGCCTGATCGTTTTTGTCGTTCTGACCAGCGTGCTTTCGATCCCGCTGTTCAGCCTGTTTTTTCTCAAGATCTACCAGACCCAGCTGATCCAGCAGACCGAGGCCGAGTTGATCGCGCAGAGCGCCGCGCTCGGCGCCATCTTTCGCCGCGAAGTCGAAACCGGAGTTCCGCAAGGCGTCGCCCTCGGCACTCGGATTCCGCCCGTCGCGCAAACATCTCCCGCCGAACCGTACCAGCCGATCTGGCCGCGGCTGGAACTTGAAAACGACGACGTTTTGCCGCCGCGGCCGGAAGCCCGGACGCCGACGGCGCCGGCCGATCCGGCCTTCACCGCACTCGGCGCGCGCATGATGCCGGATCTGATCGCAACCCAGAACGTGACGCTGGCGGGGTTTCGGCTGCTCGATCCGAACGGCGTCGTTATCGCCGGCCGCGAGGAAGTCGGGCTGTCGCTGGCGCATCTCGAGGAGGTTTCCGAGGCGCTGCAGGGACACTTCCGCGGCGCCCTGCGCGCGCGCATTTCCAAGCATGACGCGCCGCCGCTCTATTCCACCAGCCGAGGAACCGGCGTACGCGTCTTCACGGCGATGCCGGTGATCGTGCGCGGCCAGGTCGCGGGGGTCATCTATGCTTCGCGCACGCCCAGCAACGTCTTCAAGTACCTATATGAGCAGCGCGGAAAGGTCGTCCTCGCGATACTTTCCATGATCGTGCCGACGCTGCTGATCGGGTTCCTGTTTCATCGCACCATCACCGAGCCGATGCGGGAACTGATCGAGCGCACCAACCTGATCGGCAAGGGTGACCGCGACGCCCTGCGTCCGCTCAAGCGCCACGGCACCAGCGAATTCGCCCGCCTGTCGCAGAGCTTCCTCGACATGGCGAGGCGCCTGAACACGCGCTCCAGCTTCATCTCGACCTTCGCCACCCACGTGTCGCATGAACTTAAATCGCCGTTGACGTCGATCCAGGGTGCCGCCGAACTGCTGCGCGACGACGTCGACGCGCCGGTCATGGACGACGAAGACAGGCGTAAGTTCCTCGACAACATCGTCGCGGACGCCGATCGGCTCGCGAAAATCTCCGGCCGCTTGCGCGACCTCGCCCGCGCGGAAAATCCGGTTGCGCTCGGTGCCGCGACCCTGAACGGCACGATTGCCGGTCTGCGCTCGGCCTTCGCCTCGCTCGATATTCGAGCAAATGGCGACCTCGAGACGCCGATGCGCATATCGGAGGAAAATGCCGCCATCATCTTTTCCAATCTCGCCGACAACGCCATGCGTCACAAGAGTTCGACGCTTGAACTATCCGCCAAGCGACTGGGAAATCTGCTGCGCGTGAACGTCATCGACAACGGCGAAGGAGTCTCGTCCAACAATCGGGCGCAGATCTTCGACTCTTTCTTCACGACCCGCCGCGACAGCGGCGGGACCGGAATGGGGCTCGCGATCGTTCGCGCCATGCTGGACGCCCATAGCGGCGCGATCCGCCTCATCGACTCCGACCAGGGAACGGCCTTCGAACTGACGATCCCCATCGCCGACGAGCCGGCGGGATGCTGATCGCCCGCGCCTGTCTTTGCCTTTCGCTTGTGGCTGACAATGGCGGGCGCGCTGCTGCTCGGCCGCCTCTTTTCGCCGTGGGACATGCTCGCCTACGGCGTCGGAATTGTCGTGGCAATGCCGCTCGATCGCTTTGCGATGTCGGGATTCGGTCGGCTACGCCGCCATGCTGGGACGGGCTGAGACGGAATTGTACCAGCGCTTCAGAGCGACATGCTGCTGCGGCACCGGCAGACCGGCGGCTTTGGCCGCAAAATCGACGGTGACGATGGCGGTAATGTCGGCGACCGAAAATTGATCGCCGGCCACGAAGGGCACATCGGCGAGCCGGGCATCGAAGTCGGCGTAGAAATTCCGCACGCGCAGCCGGCTGCGCTCGACCAGCGCCGGAATCTGTTCGTAGTCATGCGGTCCGGCAACGGCGCGGCTCTTGAGACCAGGAACGGCGTTGCGCACCGCCTCCATCGCGGATGCAAATCCTTCCATCTCGGCGCGCCGCTCCCACATCGCGACCACTGCCTTGGTCTTCGGTGTGACGCCGAGCAGCCGCGGCTCGGGATGGACTTCCTCGAGATAGCGCAGGATCGCCGGCACTTCGCCGATCGCGGTGCCATCGTCGAGCACCAAAGTCGGAACCACGCGGCGCGGATTGATCGCGGCGTAAGCATCGGAGAATTGTTCTTTGGCGCCGAGATCGACGGGCACCAGCAGCATCGAAATGCTTTTCTCCGCTAAAAAGATCCTGACCCGGCGGGAATTGGGCGAGGCGTTCGATTGATAGAGTTTCATTTTAACCTCCCGATAAATCAGAGTTTCGAGCCGCCGCCAACCTGGACGGTATCGCCGGTCAGCCAGCGCGCGGCATCGGAGGCGAGGAAGGCGACGACGTCGGCGACATCGTCGGCGTGACCGATGCGCTGCAGCGCCTGCATCGAAAGCGTGAACTGGCGGCCCTCGTCGGTCCTTGCGAACTTCGACATCTCGGTGTCGATCACGCCGGGCGCCACCGCGTTGACGCGGATGCCGCGCGGCCCCAGCAGCGCCGCGAAATGTTTCACCAGCGTATCGATCGCGCCCTTGGTCGCGGCATAGGCCGGCAACAGACCCACGGAAGCGCGCGCCGCCAGCGACGACAGCAGCACCACGCTGGAACCTTCGCCGAGCAGCGGCAACAATTGCTGCACCAGGAAGAACGGTGCGCGGACGTTGACAGCGAACATGCGATCAAATTCCTCGACGGTCTGGTCCTCGATACTGGCCGCCGTTGCGATGCCGGCATTGGCAACGAGAATGTCGAGCCGTTCGCCGGCGATCTTGCGGACTTGCACCGCGAACTTGTGGGCGCCGTCGGGCGCGCCGAGGTCGGCGCCGATGGCGTCGGCCTTTCCGCCGGAGGCGCGGATTTCGGCAACCAGCGATTCGGCCTCCCTGGCCGCGTTGCCGTAGTGAACGATAACGCGAGCGCCGGCGGCGGCGAGCGCGCGAGCGGTGGCGCGGCCGATGCCGCGCGATGCGCCGGTGACGAGTGCGGTTCTGCTGGTGAGGTCCGTCATGTTCTTTGTCCGGTTCGGGTGTGAGGAATTCGGCGAAGCGCTTTTCGAAGCCTCGGGAAGAAGTCTCAGGAAGCGGTCTTGCCGCCGTTGGCGTCGATGATCTGGCCGGTGACGAACGAGGCTCTGCCGGAGGCCAGGAACAGGATGGCATCGGCGATCTCTTCCGGCCGGCCCGTACGCTTCAGCGGCACGCCGGCGACCAGGCCCGCCTTGCGGTCAGCACTGCCGGTGAAGCGATCCAGCATCGCGGTATCGATCGGGCCCGGCGCGACGGCGTTGACGCGGACGCCGAACGAGGCCGCTTCCAGCGCCGCGGACCTGGTCAGTCCTTCGACCGCGTGCTTGCTTGCGGTATAGAGTGAGGCGCCGCGTGCGCCGCGATGGCCCATCGTCGAGGACAGGTTGACGATGCTGCCGGCGCCCTGCGCCTGCATCACGCGCAGCTCATGCTTCAAGCTCAGGAGCACGCCGAGCACGTTGGTGTCGAAGGTGGCGGCATAGCTCTCCGCCGTCTGTTCGGTGACCGGGCCGGGCGTGCCTTCGGTGCCGGCATTGTTAACGGCGACGTCGAGGCGGCCGAACCGGGCCACGGTCTTGTCGACCAGGTTCTGTACGTCGTTCTCGCGGCGGACGTCGGCGCGAATGAATTCGGCTTCCGCGCCGGCGGCGCGAAGCTCGCTGACCAGCGCGTGGCCGGCGTCATCGCGGCGGCCGGAGACGACGACGCGGGCGCCTTCGTTCGCGAAGGCGAGCGCGGTAGCGCGACCGATGCCGGTCAGCGCGCCGGTGATCAGGACAACGGGATTGCTCATGTGATTTCTCCTTCAAAAAGGCGGCCCGGTATGCCTGTTGGGCCTTCCCGGAAGTTTCAGTTCTGAGCGGATGTGTGCTCTCGCTGACACTTATTGACTGCCATTGTTGAGGATGTAGGTCGTACTGGCGCGCCGGAGAAAGACTTTGTAAGCTGGAAGCCATACTTTTGAGGGATAGCTACCCGTGGAGCTCCGACACCTGCGCTACTTCGTTGCCGTGGCCGAAGAGGGCAGCCTGACAGTGGCGGCGCAGAAGCGGCTGCATACCGCGCAGCCCTCGCTGAGCCGGCAGATTCACGACCTCGAACTGGAGCTTGGCGTTCAACTCCTGATCCGCGGGCCCCGCGGCATCGAACTGACCGCAGCGGGGCGCGTGTTTCTCGATCACGCGCGGGTGGCGCTGCTGCAGGTCGAGGCCGCCGGCGAGGCGGCGCGGCGGGCGGCGCAACCGGCGAGAGCGTCGTTCGCGATCGGCTTTTTGACCGGCTATGAGATGGACTGGCTGCCGGCGGTGATGGAAATGTTGCACGCTGAACTACCGGCGACCGAAGTCGTCATCCACAGCCAGGATTTGCCCGATCTCGCCGCGGGTCTAATGCGCGGCAAGATCGATCTGGCTTTTTTGCGCCCGGAGAAGCAGGCGCCCGGCCTGAAATTCAAGCCGTTGCGAAAGGATCCATTGATCGTAGTGATGCCGCGCGATCACGCGCTGGCAGCGCGAAATTCGATCCGCCCGCAGGATATCGCCGGCGAGACATTCATCGGCGTGTCAGCGATCCGCGCACCCACGCTGCACGCCGTCATTGGCGAATATGCCAAGCGTACCGGTATTGCGCTGAAGCCCGATCACCAGGCCGAGAATATCGCGATGGCGATTTCGCTGGTGGCCTCCACCGGCAGCATCTGCCTGATGCCGCTCTATGCGAAAAACCTGCTGCCGAAAACCATCGTCAGCCGGCCGATCCAGGGCGCGCCGCCGATGGTCGACCTCGTGCTCGGCTACAACGAGGCCAACACCTCGCCGCTGCTGAAATTTCTGTTGTCGAAGGTGGAGGAGCTGAAGTTTCGGGTATCGAAAAACGACGGGCGATGAATTAGCCGCGCTTTCCTCTGCGGGCTTTCTTGGCCACCTTTTTCGCCGATTTCTTGCTGGCTTTCTTCGCGGTCTTTTTGGCGGCCTTCCTTGTTTTCTTCGTGGCGGATTTCTTGGCCACGGATTTCTTCGCCACGGATTTCCTGGCTGCCTTGCTGGCAGATTTTTTGGCCGCCTTTTTTGCGGCCTTCTTGCTCGCCTTCTTCGTCGCCCGCTTCGGGGCTGCGCGTTTTCGTCGCGAGGCGGGAGCAACCGCGATCGGCGGCACCATCATCATGGGATCGGAAACGAGAGCATCGCCAGCCAGCGGCATGTACGCCACCGCCGGCTGCTCGCCAGCCTTCAGCGGTGGCTCTTCGGCCTGCAGGGCATGGCTGGCAGCATCACTCGCAAGCGTCGCAATGTCTTTCACGGTATCGGCTATCTTTTCCAGGATCGATTTGTCGTTGTCCATGACGCCCTCCAGGGATTGATTATCCCGGGCTAACTGAGGCGAAGCCGGCTGGTTCCCGTCACTCCGCCAGTTGAAACCGCTCGAACCGATGGAGCTCCTCCTCGATACGGCGCTTCAAATCCTTGCGCGCGCCCCTCCGCGCACCAACCCCGACCCAACTCCATTTCTGCAGCAGCAATTTTCGGCTTTTGCGATCGGTCTTGAGATCGAGCGCGGCGACGATGTCCTCTCCCGCCAGAACCGGCAGCGCGAAATAGCCGAACACCCGCTTCTCCTTCGGGACATACGCTTCGAAGCGATGGTCGTAGTCGAAGAACAGACGGGTGCGCTTGCGTTGAATGATCAGGGGATCGAACGGGGAGAGGATGTGGACCAGTTCGGAAGCGGCGCCGCCGGCGCTCTCCATCGTCTCCGGCCGCGCCCAATGCTCCTGCTTGCCCGCGCCTTCGAGCGCGACCGGCACAAGTTCCCCGGCGCGCACCCTGGGCTCGATCAGTCGCCGGATCGCCGCCTTGCTCGGCGCGTCGAGGTGGCAGATCGAATCCAAACTCACGAGCCCCTGCGCGCGCAGGGCGCGGTCGAGCAGATAGGAATTGACCTCGCGCGCGGAGGCGGGTTTGGGCGGTTGATTGGGCGGCGTGTCCCAGCCGAAATGCCGGGCCATCAACTCATAGGTCTTGAGCATGCCGTTGCGCTCGGAGATCGTCAGCAGGCCCTGGTAGAACGCCAGTTGCAGCGCCCGCTTCGACGGCTTGCGGCTCGCCCACAGATGCTGCTTGTCGACCAGCACGTCGTCGTCGATGTCGCGGATGGTCAGCGCGCCGTCGCGCCGAATCAGCCGCATGACCTTGCGTAAATCCGCTGGAGTAACCGAGGAGAGCCATTTGTGCCCCTCGCGCCGGTGGAGTTTCATCGCGGGCATGAAGAAGCGCAGGTCCTTCGCCGGCACATAGGACAAGGCATGAGTCCAGTATTCGAACACGCTCTTGTCGACGCTCTGGGCCTGCCGCAGGTCGGCGCGCCGGTAGTTCGGGATCCGGGTCCGGAGAATGTGGTGGTGTGAGCGTTCGATGACGTTGATGGTGTCGATCTGCACATAGCCGAGATGCTCCACCGCGGCAGCCGTCGCCTGCGGTCCCTCACCGAACGGCTCGGAAGTGTCGAGCCGCTGGGCGCGCAGCCAGACGTGGCGGCCCTGGGCTGTTGTCAGGGGATGGAGTGTATTGGTGCGGGGCATGCTGGCGGCAATGTAGCGGGATTCGCCGATGTCGCGCGCCACAGATTTCGGAAAATGCGCCACCTGGTAAATCCGGCAGCGTTCGCCCTCTTCGTTCGGCTTGGACCCTACAGGCGAGTGGACCGGTAAGCTCAAAGCGGAAGCCCGGAACGCCCACGACCTCTCGATCGGAGCGCTTCCAGGACCGGGCCCCGCTCAGTGCTTCTGCTGATCCCCGATGCTCCCGGTTGCGAGTTCAGCCTCGCAGG
This sequence comes from uncultured Alphaproteobacteria bacterium, assembly GCA_963761895.1. Lineage (GTDB taxonomy): Bacteria > Pseudomonadota > Alphaproteobacteria > Rhizobiales > Xanthobacteraceae > Bradyrhizobium. Next base: position 119,848 of record CAVXIL010000003.1, on the reverse strand, counting down.
ATGCTTTGCCGCGCTCCGCGGCGGCCTGGCATTTATAGACGCTGCCGGTAAGCCGATCGACCAGCCACATGCTTTCCTCGGTCGGACTGTCGATGCCCACGAACCTCGTGCCGACAGCCGTGATCAGCGTGGACAACAAAATAGCCCCCGCGATCATGGCTGCGCCGACCAGGATGGGCATCGGATATGCCGAACGATCGGGCAGGGTCCCGCGGTAGCCCTGATATTCGCTTTGTCTTTTCGGTGATGAGAACAAGGCCGGAAGTTTCACTTTTTTGGTTTTTGTTCGCGAGCGACATTCTTAAGCTCGCATCTGGCCGATTTATTGTCCACACATCGGCGCTGCCGCGACGGCTTTGCGACCGGATCGCCGCCGCGAGGCGATTTGGGTCAGCGCAAGCGACTTGAAGGTCCCGTTCGGATAATTGTTGAGATAGGCGTTGAGTTCTTCCGGCTTGTTGGAGTCCTTGATCGAGCGCCAGAACTCGAGTTCGACTTCCGAGACCAGGCCGGTAGTGACAACCGGCGTGTTCGGCGCCTCGACCGGCGGATTTCATCTCGGCAAGGCCGGCCTGCACCGACCCTTCGCCGATCTAATGGGGGCAATATGATCCGGTTCCCCGGTGCGGACTGTGACGTGAGTCACTCAGGCGGGGCAGCCGCTTTTTCCGCGCGGCTGGCAACCCGCCGGTGGTGCCTCCCGGCCGGATGCCGTGATGGCCGGGCAAGGTCGAATAAACGTTCCTCTACCGGACATTCGTTGGGAAACGCCCCGGTCGTCCAGCCATCGATGACACAGGCACCGGACACGGTTGCGTGGCAACCGCGACCGCATCCGTCTGCGGCGTTGGCCGCGCTGACGATTGAGAGGCTACCGGCGAGCATCAGGGCTGCAATTACACGCATCAACATGGTCGAACCCTCGTTTTTGACAGAACGCCAACTTCAGGTGCCCTCAGCAAGTTCCACCGATGGGGTGAGTAATCCCTTCGTGACCTAACTCACATTCAAGGCCCCTGGCCCGTCCTATCCTCTGCCCATCAACGCCCCCAAAGGCGTAACAGCGAGGATCAAGACCATGACCAGCTTTTTCAAAATTTCCACAACGGCGGCGATCACGCTCGGAGCCGCGCTGTCGATGACGGCGGGCCTGGCGCTCGCCGGCGACAACAACGTCTCGGCCGATCAAATCCTGCACGCGCTGCAGCCGAAGCCGCTGACGCGCGGGCTGTCGGTCGGACCGCAGGCCGATCCGGCCGACAAGGCCAGGGAGATCCAGTTCGTCGATACGTTGCGCAACCGCAAGACCCGGTCGCTTTCGACCGGTGAGCGCGAGGAAATCGCGAAGATCGCGTCGACCAAGCCGAACATCGATCTCGATATTCAGTTCGACTACAATTCGGCCGAGATCAGCAAGACCTCGATGCCCACGGTGCAGGAACTCGGCAAGGCGCTTTCGAACGCCAGCCTGCGGGGTTCGACCTTCGTGGTCGCGGGTCACACCGACGCGATCGGCAGCGAAGGTTTCAACCAGGACCTCTCCGAGCGCCGCGGCGATACGATCAAGCGCTACCTCACCGAGAAATACGGCATCAACGGCACCAATCTCGTCACCGTCGGCTACGGCAAAAGCAAGCCGAAGGATCCGAATGCCCCGATGGACCCGATCAACCGCCGCGTCCAGGTCGTCAACATGGACAGCAAGACAGCGTCGAAGTGATCGCTGCGACGCTGCCCGTCAGCCGCGGGCGGCAGGCGGATGTTGATACCCTGGAATTTCAATTTCTGACGGTAGCGTCGACCAAGCCAGGTTGACTGGAGGAGACGCGGCCAGCGATCTCCTCAAATCCAGTTCTGAAAAATCATCAGCCGGTTGAAGGTCTCCATCGACGTTCCCACGAACGCGGCCGAGATCGGCAACATCGCGGCAAAGCCCGCAAACGCGAGCGCGACGAAGGCCCATAGCACCCAGCGCGGGCTGTTGCCGCGCCGCAGGACGTACACCAGCGCCAGGCTGGCGACCGTGGCGGACGGCAAATAATAATACAGGAATCCGAGCGTCCGCGGCAGCACCGCCCACGCGAGATACGGTCCGAAATAAAACGACAGGATCAGGAAGGCATCGGCGCGCCGCGTCACGATCCAGTCGCGCCAGGCAAACCGCGAGCGCCGGCAGCGCCGGCCACAGCACCAGCGGATTGCCGAGGAACACGACGGCGGCGATGCGGTCGTCGCCGATCTTGTCGAACAAATACCATACCGGCCGTACCAGAAACGGCCAGGACGGCTAGGCGCTCATATAGGTGTGGCCCGCGATCGCGGTCGTGGTGTTGTCGCCAAAGATCCGGCGTTGTGCCTCCAGGATGTCGGGCACCGACAATCCATAGAGCGGAACGAAGGTCGCGAGATAGACGATCGCCGGAACCAGCAGGAAGCAGGCGGCGAAGTAAGTATACCTGAAATCCGGCCACAGGCCGGGCCGGTACCAGTCGTCATCGTTGCCGTCGGCAAACAGCGTGCGCCAGCCTTGCATCAGGCGGATCACGATGACGATGACGATGCAGGTGGCGAGCGGGAACAATCCGCTCCATTTGCAGGCGATCGAGAGACCGAAGCCGAGACCGGCGAAAGCGAACCAGAGATGCGGCCTGGCTTTGCGGAAGCCGTTCATGAAGGCTGCGATCGCCAGCAGGCCGAATGCGAGCGCGGAAACATCCAGCATCGCGATCCGCGACTGCACGAACAGCATCTGGTTGAAAAAGGCGAGCAAGGCCGATGCCACCGCGGGACCCTGGCCCGCGAACAGCGCCAGCCCGCAGAGATACATCGCAACGACCGCAAGCGCTCCGAACAATACGCTCGGATAACGCCAGCCCAGCGGCCCGTCGCCGAACGTGCGGATCGACAAGGCCATCAACTGCTTTGCCAGGGGCGGATGCATCGGGTTGAGCATCGGTGTCGGCAACACCGGTTCAAGCATTTGGCGGGCGGCCCGGCACATAGTGAACTTCGTCGAAAACAACTTTGTCCGGCGTCGTCACACCAACCAGAAGCGCGAAGTGGGCTACGAAGAATATAATGACGGCGACGACACTATTCCGCGCGATCGAACTGTTGGGGACAGAAGGGGATTTAAACACAGGGTTCACGAAGGGACCGCGTTGCGACGAATTAAGTTTGGGCGCGCGCGCGTTTTGAGTCCATTGCGATGAACGCATCTGGACTTCGCGGACACTAACCAGCGGACAGGTAGGGGTCGGCTTGTGATAAATATACAACACGCGGACGCGCGCGATCCGGTACGATCACGGGATAATCGATCGGTATTGAAATGAATTGGCGTTGGGGCGTTCTTTGTATTCCCGTGCTTTGCCTGGCGGCAGGGATTGCGGCAGACCCCGCTCACGCGCAAGCCCGGGTCGGCGAAGCGGCAGTTGTCCAGAACGAAGTCGTCCGCGTCATGGGATCGGCGACCAGCCAGATCAAGGTCGGCGACGGCGTGCTGCGCGACGAAATCGTGCGCACCGGCCTTGCCAGCGCGGCGCGGCTGGTGATGGCCGACAGCACCAATCTGTCGCTCGGCCCCAATGCGACGATCAAGCTCGACCGCACCGTTTTCGACGACGAACACAGCTACCGCGATATTGCGATCAGGCTGACATCTGGCGCGTTTCGCTTCGTCACCGGACATTCCGAAAAGACCGCCTACAGGATCACCACGCCGCTGGCGACGATCGGCGTACGCGGCACCATCCTCGATATTTTGTCGCTGCGGAGCAAGACGACGGTGGTGCTGCAGGAAGGCGCCTCGCGGGTCTGCACCCTCGGTTTTCAGTGCATCGAGCTGACGCAGCCCGGCGATACCGCGGTGATCACATCGACCGGCGGCAGGGTCACGATTCAGAAGACCAACAATCCGCCCTGGACCTTTGCGTCGACCTGCGGCGCGGCGGCAGGGTTGTGCACCGTCACGCAATTTGCGGACGCCACACCCACGGTAACGCCGCCGGTCGATGACGGCAGCGATCCCACCGGCATGCTGTGCGGCCGCTGACGATGGCAAGATTCGCTCGTAGTTGTGTCGTGTCGGCCGCGCTCACGGCGGCAATTTCGCTGGTGCTGATCGGGGCACAAACCGTTCCGGCATCCGCGCAGACGCCAACTCCCACGCCAACTCCGAGCCCCTCGCCTTCGCCCAGTCCGACACCAACTCCCACGCCGACCGGCGCGGGCTCCAGCGCGGCCTCGATCGGCAATCTGGCAAATCAGCGATTCAACCAGATGATCACCAACCGGGTGCTCGGCACGGTGCTGCTGGGCGTCAACGAACAGGTCAATTGCAGCGACTGCATCAGCGCGTTCGGCTCGGCTGGGTCGTTTTCGGCCGGCATTCACGGCCGCAAGGAACTCACGCCGAACCTGTCGCTGCTGGCCGGGATCGCCTATACCCAATACAGCGAAGGCGGATACAGCGTCACCAGCGCGCCGATCGGGGCGTTCGCGCTGCGCTACGATTTCGTCGACTGGGGATCGTCGCGGCCGTTCTTCGACATTGGCGCTATCCTTACGCCGTTCGAGAAGGTGCGCTACACCCGCAGCTATCTGACGAGCCTCGGCGGAGTGACGCTTGATAGCGAAACCAATAGCGCCAACTACGGGGTCTATGGCCGGGCTGGCTGGGTCAGCCGGCTTTCGCCGCGCGACGAGATCGCGGCCTCGGCCGAAGTCTGGCAGTTGTGGCAGCGGGTGAACGGCTACACCGATCCCTCCGTGGCGTTCAATCCGTTCGACGCCTCGATCGCCAGCGGCACCGATAAAACCAATCTGGTCAAGGTCGGCGGACAGTGGACACACCTGTTCGGCGGCAGCGTCGAGGGCAACGTCAATGGCGGGTTCGTGCAGTCCTTTGCGACCCGTTCCGGCATCGTCGCCACCGTGACCGGCGACGGCATGGTGGTGCCGACCATCGGCAACCAGAGCTGGTTCGAATATGGCGGGCGGCTTGGCTTCCGCATCACCAACGGCTGGGTCGCCGACCTCTTCGTCGACGGAACGCTGGGTCCGCAGCCGGTCGGCAACACCATTCATGGCGGCGTCGGATTGCGGGCGAACTACTAGGAATTTTCCGCAGCCGCATCGCAGGCTCGCCGAGTTTTCCGTTCACGCCGCCGACTTGCCCTCATAGGCGTTCTTCAGCCCGGCGATGTCGAGTTTTATCATTTGCATCATCGCGGCCATCGCCCGCTGTGCGCCGGCGCGGTCGGGGCCTCCCAGCAATTCTGGCAGTACCGATGGTACGATCTGCCACGACAAGCCGTAGCGATCCCTGAGCCAGCCGCAGCGCTGGACCGACCCGCCATCGGCGGACAGCTTGTCCCAGAGCCGATCGACCTCGGCCTGATCCGCGCAGTCGATCTTGAAGGAAACCGCCGGGGTGTATTCGAACCGCGTGCCGCCGTTCAGCGCCATGAAACGCTGGCCGGCCAGCGTGAACTCCACCACCAGCACCGTGCCTGCCTTTCCGGCGGGGCTGTCGACGGTGTTCTTTTGCACCTTTTCGATCCTGGAATCCGGCAGCAGCGAAACATAGAATTTCGCGGCGTCTTCGGCCTCGCCGTCGAACCACAGGCAGGGGGAGATTTTGGACATGGGCGGGTTCCTCAGGTTTTTGCTTCAATCTATCCAAGGACGAACGCCGGGGGGCTGACCCGACATCGATGCGGTTTCTATGCGAGATTCTTTTTCCGAACCCCGTCATTCCGGGGCGGCGCGCCAGCGTCGAACCCGGAATCTCGAGATTCCGGGCTCGTCGCTTCGCGACGCCCCGGAATGACATTAAGTCGCGATCGGAGTCGGCATGGTCAGGAACGCTCGTGCCACATGCCAGAACAATTGCCGGTTGGTGGCGAGCGTCACCGAATGCGCGGCTCCCGGCAGGATGACAAACTGGCGATCGCCGTTGGGCAGCAAATTGAAGAACTGCTCAATATCGGCGACGGTGGCGATCCCGTCATATTCGCCGCGCACCAGCAGCACCGGCGAAACCACCTTGTCGGGATGCACCAGCGGCAGATTGGCGGTCATGTCCAGATAAGTGCCGGTCGGAACCTGGTCGCCGAATTGCATCTCGGCATCCGCCAGTGCCTCGACCGCGGCGGGGTCGCTGGTGCCGGGCTTGTCACGGGTGGCGATCGAACGGATCATGTCGCGATCGCGCTTGCGCATGTTGTGGGTGCGGTAATAAGCCAACTGCTCGGCGCGCTTTGTCAGCGTCGGCGAGCCCTCGCCCTTGTAGGTGAACGCGGCCAGCACCAGCCGGTCGGCGCGCTCCGGCGCCACCATGGCATAGGCGCCGGCGCGCAGTGCACCGGAAGACTTGCCGAGGAAATGCAGTTTCTGCCGGCCGGTTTCCTTGGTCACGACTTCAACCGCCGCCTTCAGGTCTTCGACGCCGCTGGCGATGTCGGAATTGCCGGAGGTACGCCCGGACTTGCCGTAATTTTCATGGTCCATGGTCCAGCAGTCGAAGCCATAGCGAGCGAATTCATTCATGACAGAATATTCGCCGTGGCCGGGCACGTTGAGATCGAACGTCCGCGACGTGACCGAGGAGCCATGCACGAAGAACAGCACCGGCCGTGAAGGTTCGCCGGCTTTCGGCGCGCCGAGCCGCTTGCGAAACATCCACAGCGGAACGTCGCCTTTCTTTGCCCAGTATTCGCTGCTCCAGATCTCGCCGCCATCCGCGGTTGCCGCAACGGTGCCCGAGACGGGCAACGCGGCACCGATAGTCCCGGCCATAAGACCGAGCCCCGCGCCCTTGATGACCGCGCGCCGCGCCAATGGATGATTTGGTTTCGCCATGTTTCTCTCCTTGTCGGCCCGAGAGCTTTGGTCCGGTGCCCGCAGTGCCAAGCGTAGCAGACCAGGGCAGCATTCGAAAGCAGCGGAAGTCTGTAGCCGTCATGCCCGGCCTCGTGCCGGGCAGCACGTCTTGTGCTCAATCTCAATTGCAAGGAAAGACGTGGATGGCCGGGACAAGCCCGGCCATGACAAGTAGAGAGCGCAAACGCTTCGGTAGAAACAAAACGCACCGCACGAATTTTTGAATATCAGAGGCCGGACATATAGCCCGCCTGCCGCAATAGGGTTACTCTTTCCTGCCAAAAAACGACCGGAATAATCCGGCAGCCGAACCAGGGAGTAAAAACCGTGAGCAGCCAACTGACCGAAGCAGAACTTGCCGCGCTGATGCCGTCTGAATTGTGTGCGTACCAGACGCCGATCCCGACCCAGATCGTGGCATCCGACGAATTCTATCCCGACCCGCAGAATGAGCGGCAACGCGAGGTCGAGGCACGGCTGCTGGCGATGGCCGACGACCTCGGCGGCAAACAGGGCCTCGACCGCCGCCGGTTCTTCCAGACCGCCGCCGGCATGGCGGCCTCTTTCGTGGCGATGAACGAAGTCTACGGAGCGCTGTTCGACGCGACGCCGGCGGAAGCCGCCACGCCCGCGATGGCCCAAGAGCGCGCCAATGCGCTGAAGGACCAATTCATCATGGACATGCATACGCATTTTCTGCGCGACGACACCCGCATCACCACCTTCGTCGACATGCGCAGGGCGGTCGGCAAGGCCGGCTGGAACAAGGAATTGAACGACCACGAGCAGACCATCGAGGATCTGAAATTCAACAACTACAAGAAAGAGATGTTTCTCGATAGCGACACCAAGATCGCGCTGATCTCGTCGGCGCCTTCCGACATCGAGCAGGACTGGTTCCTGACCAACCAGCAGATGGCCGACGCGCGCAAGAAGGTCAACGACGAAGCCGGCTCGCGGCGGCTGTTCTCGCATATGATCTTCACGCCGGGGCAGCCCGGCTGGCTTGACAATCTCGACGCCGGCCTCGCGCTCAACCCGGAATCCTGCAAGGGCTATACCGTCGGCGACAATACCCACAAGGACATCAGCCGCTATCCCTGGCGGATGGACGACGAGAAGGTCACCTATAAGGGCTATGAGAAAATGGTGAAGGCCGGCATCAAGAATGTCTGCGTTCACAAGGGACTGTTTCCCCCCGGCATCGAGAAGCAGTTTCCCAACCTGCGCGGCTTCGCCGACGTCGCCGACGTCGGTCAGGCGGCCAAGGACTGGCCGCAGCTCAATTTTATCATCTATCACTCCGCCTATCGGCACGTCGGCGGCGATCCGAAGCAGGCGCTGGCCGAGTTCGAGCGCACCGGGCGGATTTCCTGGACCAGTGATTTGGCCGACATCCCGGCGCAGTACGGCGTTAGCAATGTCTATGGCGACGTCGGCCAACTATTCGCAACCACGCTGGTGGCCGAACCGAATGTCTGCGCGGCGCTGATGGGTACGCTGATCAAGGGCCTCGGCGTCGATCACGTCTGCTGGGGCACGGACGCACTGTGGACCGGCGCGCCGCAATGGCAGATCGAAGGCCTGCGCCGGCTGGAGATTCCCGAAGTGATGCAAAAGAAATTCGGCTTCGCCCCGCTCGGCGCCGCCGACGGCCCGGTCAAGACCGCGATCTTCGGCGACAACAACGCGCGACTCTACAACATCCAGCCCAAGCGCGCGATGCTCGACGTCAAGGGCGACCGCTTCGCGATGATGAAGGCGGAATACGAGAAGGCGGGACCTGAGCCGTCGAACACGCGCTACGGCTATGTGGTGCCGAACGGACCGATCGATCACAGCGTGTTTGCGTAGGCTGTTAGGGCCCGCGCGCATTCCCCGGATCAGCAGCGCAGCGCGTAGCGGTGCGCTGCTGATCCGGGGTCCATCTTGTTTGATCAAGAATGGGTCCCGGCTCTGCGGAGCAGCGCGAGAGCGCTGCACCGCGTCCGGGACACGAAGCCAGATCTACTTCCCTTCCGCCGGATCGCGGTGCACCGGGTCGATCCACAACACCGTTTCCGGCTTTTCCACCGGCTCGATGTCGAGATTGATTGCCACCGCCTGGCCGTCGCTGCGAACCAGCACGCATTCCAGAACCTCGTCGCGGCTGGCGTTGATCTCCTGGTGCGGCACATAGGGCGGAATAAAAATGAAGTCGCCGGGGTTGGCTTCTGCGGTGAATTGCAGATGCTCGCCCCAGCGCATCCGCGCCTTGCCCTTGACCACGTAGATGATGCTCTCGAGGTGGCCGTGATGATGCGCGCCGGTCTTGGCGTCGGGCTTGATGGTCACGGTGCCCGCCCATAGTTTCTGCGCGCCGACGCGGGCGAAATTGATCGCGGCCTTGCGGTCCATTCCGGGAGTTGACGGGACGTTGGGATCGAGCTGATCGCCGGGAATGACGCGAACGCCATCGTGCTTCCAGCGCTGCGTGTCGTCATGATCGTGTGAGTGGTCGGAATGGGTATGATCGTGGGGGCCTGTCATCGTGCTGCTTTCGGAAATATTTCGCTGCGAACGCTACAGAAAACCGTGATCGCAAACCAGCCCCGATCAGGAACTTTTGCTGCATCAGGGACTTTGCCCTTGATGAAGCTCAACAGCAAAGGAGAGTTCCCGTGGGTGCAACGACAGACAAGGTTAAAGGCACGACCAACGAAGCCATCGGCAAGGCCAAGCAGGGCGTTGGCGAGGCCGTGGGTTCCGACCGCCTGCAGGGCGAGGGCGTGATTCAGGAAGTCAAAGGCAAGGGCCAGAAGGCCGTGGGCGACGCCAAGGAAGCCACCAAGGACGCCGTCAACAAGGCGGCCGATGCGGCAAACAAGAATCTCTGATCGAATCTAATTCGATCTTGAACAGAAAGATCGGTCCCTCGGGGCCGGTCCTTTTTTACGCTCGCGCCGCCTGTGCTCATCGTCATGCCCGGCCTTGTGCCGGGCATCCACGCCTTTCCTCCTCAGCAAAAGAAAAAGAGGGACGTGGATGGCCGGGACAAGCCCGGCCATGACGAAAATGAAACGGCCTCAGCCCCGCTTGCTGATCGCTTCCGGATTAACGACATTGGTCGGCGCGCCCGCGGCGTAGGCGAGAATCTGGTCGAAAATATCGGCGAACTGGATTTCATATTCGTCGCGCGAGACGTAACCGATATGCGGCGTGCAGACCACGTTGTCCATCGTCAACAGCGGATCGCTGGTGTCGCGCAGCGGCTCCTTCTCGTAGACGTCCACCGCCGCCATGCCGGGTCGTCCGGCGCGCAGCGCATTCACCAGGGCGTTCGGTTCGATCAATGGCGCGCGGCTGGTGTTGACCAACAGCGCCGATGGCTTCATGCGCGCCAGATCGCTTGCGGTGACAATGCCGCGCGTCGCCTCGACCAGGCGCATGTGCAGCGACAGCACGTCGCACTGCTCGAAAAACGCCGCCTTGCTGTCGGCGGTCTCGTAACCGTCGGAGCGCGCCTGCGCCAATGCCTTCTCGCGCGCCCACACCACGACCTTCATGCCGAACGCCCTGCCGTATCCGGCAACGACAGCGCCGATCCGGCCATAGCCGTAGATCCCGAGCGTCTTGCCGCGCAGCGTGTGGCCGACCCCCATCTGCCAGTGGCCCGCCTTCAGCGAGGCCATCTGCTGCGGTATGGCGCGCATCGCCGCCAGCACCAGTCCCCAGGTGAATTCGGCGGTGGCATAAGACGGCGATCCCGCGTGCTGGCTGGACGAGACGACGATGCCGAGCCGGGTGCAGGCGCCGATATCGATATGGGGATAGACGCTGCGCTGGCTGATCAACTTCAGCTTCTGCAATCGCTCCAGCAGCGGCTCACGGATTTGCGTGCGCTCGCGGATCAGCACCAGCACTTCGGTATCGCGCAATCGCTCCGCCAGCGTGTCGACGTCCTGCACATGATCGTTCCAGATCGTGACGTCATGCCCGGCAAGCTTGCCGAAGCATTCGAGGGTGCGCACCGTGTCGAAATAGTCGTCGAGGATGGAGATGTGCACGATGCGCCTCTCTTCGGACTACCCGGCGGCGAACGCTGCGGAAACCGCGTTTCGCAATCCCGTGGGCCGCCTATTTCACGCCAAGCAATTCGACGTCGAACATCAGCGTGGCGTTCGGCGGAATGACGCCAGCGGCGCCGCGGGCGCCATAGCCCAGCGCAGGCGGAATGATGAGCGTGCGCTTGCCGCCGACCTTCATGCTGGCGACGCCTTCGTCCCAGCCGGCGATCACCTTGTGCTGTCCGATCGGAAACTCGAACGGCTCGTTGCGGTCGACCGAAGAGTTGAATTTCTTGCCCTTCTTGCCGTCTTCATAGAGCCAGCCGGTGTAATGCATGACACAAATCTGGCCGGGCTTCGGCGTCGCACCGGTGCCGACGGTCGTGTCGATAATCTGCAAACCTGAAGCTGTGGTCATGGTTTTCCCTGCGGTCTGGGCCGCTGCTATGGTCGGTACGCCGGCCAATGACACCCCAACGATCGCCATCGCAATCGCCGCTGCTATCAAGATTCTTGCACGCTGGAGACGTCGCATGTTGGGCACCTTCCCTTTGGAATCGGGAACCTGTCTAGCGCAACGTTGAGCCCATGCAAATAGGAGAGGCGGAGAATCACGCCGCCCTGGACACGCTAGCTGGCGTCCGCATCACCTCGTCGGTAATGACGGAAAACCTCACCAGCTGGACCACGCCGAAATTGGTCGATATCGCGACGTCGGCCGCATCGCGGCCGCGCGCCATCACGATGCGGCCGATCCGCGGATGGTTGTGACGCGCATCGAAGGTGAACCACCGGCCATCCAGATAGACCTCGAACCAGGCGGAAAAATCCATCGGCGCCGGATCGACGGGGACGCCGATATCGCCGAGATAGCCAGTGCAGTAGCGCGCCGGAATATTCATGCAGCGGCACAGCGCCACCGCGAGGTGGGCGAAGTCGCGGCAGACGCCGATGCGCTCCTCATGGCCTTCGGAGGCGGTCCGGTCGCAGCGGGCGTGCTGGTAACCGAAGCAGATCCGGTCATGGGCGTAATCGACGATCGCCTGCACGCGCTGCCATCCCGGTGTCACGCTGCCGAACAGCGACCAGGCGAGATTGGAAAGTTTCTCCGTGTCGCAATACCGACTGCCTAAAAGGTAGATCAGCACGTCATCCGGCAATTCATCGACTGCAAGCTGCCGCGCGTCAGGCGCCACGTCGTCCGGCAGACCGCTGTCCGATATCAGAAAGTCGTTGCGCATTTCGATCAGGCCGGCCGGGGCAACAATTCTGGTGCAGGTGTTGCCGAACATGTCGATGTAGTTGCGCGACGGAATGTCCGGCGAGAACTGAATTTGGTGTTCGCTCAACAGTTCCTTTTCCCGCGCCGGCTCAATACTGAGCATCAGGACCATTGGGGTCTCCTGGAAGCATTGAAAGGCGATGTCGTAACCGGCACGAATTTGCACGTGGCAGCTCCCGGAGCGTTCTGATTGGGGATTGTGAAACAAATGATGGCGGAATAAGCCGGAGACGCGGTGTTCGTTCCTGCTAAAAGCCTGATCCTGATGCGGAAATTTCAGGCAGCTCTCAGGTCGGGATATTTGAGTCTTGGCCAGCGCCGAGTCGAATTGACGCCGGTTTTCTCGCCGACCGACTGGGCCAGCGCGGGTCCTGCGACGCATCGCTGTCCGCGAAGCTACGTCGCAGTCCGCGAGGCTACTTCGCCAATCCGACACCCGACGGGCGCGGAACTGATACTGGCGATAAAAATTTCGCTGATGGAACGGGGTTAAATGGATGCCGCAGGCGCGACAAGGGTGCGTCAGGGCTTGACCGGCGCCTTGTAGATCTCGGAACCGGTCTCGTCGACCACCAACACGGCGCGGTCCTCGCGGTCGGCAGGAATGTCGACGGCAATTTGCCGCGCGATCAGATCGGCGGTTTTCTTCGCATCGTTCTCGTTTTTGCAATCCAGCCCGACCGGATCCTCCAGTCGCACGCCGTCGGCAATATCAAAATGAAAAATGGGCATTGCGCTTCTCCTTGGGGGTCAATGCCCCCAAGCGAAGCCTGTTCCTGGATGCGGCGTGACCGCGTGGGCCGAACCGTCGATGGCGCGAGTTCCAGTGCGCGCGAACCGACTCAGTAGCCCAGCGCGCAGCCGTCCTTGCGCGGATCGGAACCGCCTGACAGCGTGCCCTTGTCCCAGTCGATCCAGATCGCCTGTCCGCCGCCGAGCGGCGGCACCACGCTGGTGGTCTGATGCCCGAGCTTCTTCAGGCCCTCGACGATATCGGCGGGCACGCCATCCTCGAGCTGATAGACGTTTTCATAATGCAGGCCGCGCGGCATATCGATGGCTTCCTGCACGTCGCACCCGTAGTCGACCATGTTGGTCAGCACATGGACCTGCCCGACAGGCTGATACTGCCCGCCCATCACGCCGAATGGCATCAGCGCCCGGCCCGCCTTGGTGACGAGCGACGGAATGATGGTGTGCAGCGGCCGCTTGCCCGGCGCGATGCAATTGGGATGGCCGGGTTGAATGCGGAAACCGGCAGCACGATTTTGCAGCAGGATTCCGGTCTTGTTGGTAACGATCGCCGAACCGAAGGAATGCGCGATCGAATTGATGAATGAACAGACGTTGCGATCCTTGTCCACCACGGTGATGTAGACCGTCGATGGATTCATCGGCGGCGACACTTTCGGCAGGTCCAGCAGCCGGTCCATCCTGATCTTGCTGCCGTATTCGTCGGCGAATTCCCTGGTCAAAATCCTGACCACGTCGACGTCGGCCTGGGCGGGATCGCCGATGTACTGCTCACGCATCATGTAGGCGATCCGCGCCGCTTCGGCTTCGAGATGAAACCGCTCCACGCTCAGGGGGGCGAATTTCGTGAGGTCGAAACGCGACAGGATGTTGAGCATCACCAGCATGGTGATGCCCGGGCCGTTTGGGGGGCACTGCCAGACATCCAGGCCTTTGTACATGGTGCCGATCGGCACCGTGGTCTCGGTGGTGTGCGCGGCGAAATCGTCCAGCGTGTGGAGGCCGCCGATCCCGCGCAACGTCTCCACCATGTCCTCAGCGAGGGCGCCCGTGTAAAACGCGTCGCGGCCGCCCTTCGCGATCGCCCGCAGCGTCTGGCCGAGCTCGGGCTGCCTGATCACGTCGCCGGCAACCGCTGGCTTGCCGTGCGGCAGCAGATAACGCTCGGTGTTGGTGCCTTTCTTCAGTTTGTCGAAACCGTTCTTCCAATCGAACGCGATGCGCGGCGCAACGATATAGCCCTCTTCCGCGGCCCTGATCGCCGGTTGCAGCAAAGTATCGAGCCCAAGCTTGCCATGATCGCGCAGGATGGTCGCCCAGGCGTCGATCGCGCCGGGAATGCTGACGGCGTGCGCCGACGTCAGCGGGATCGCATGCATGTTGCGCTCGAGATACCATTCAGGCTTTGCGGCCATCGGGGCGCGGCCCGAGCCGTTATAGGAGACGATCTTGCCCTCGCCCCTGGGCTGAATCAGCGCGAAGCAATCACCGCCGATGCCGGTGGATTGCGGTTCGATCACCCCCAGCAGCGCACACGCCGCCACCGCGGCGTCGGCGGCGGTGCCGCCGGAACGCAGCACCTCGATCGCCGTCAGCGCGGCAAGAGGGTGCGACGTCGCTACCATCGCGTTCTGGGCGTGGACCGTCGACCGGCCGGCGAGATGGAAATTCCTCATGCCAAGTTGCTCACTTCTGTCGTTTGTCGTTGTTCTTCGGGCGCGCGTTTACATGGCATATTCAGGCCGCGATGGGCAATGCTTGTAGTGCACAACGGCCCCATCATCGTCGTCCCGGCGAACGCCGGGACCCATAGCCACCGATGTTTGTTGTAGAAGGCAATTAGCTGCATCCGTTAGTTAACCGCGGGAACGTAGTGTATGGGTGCCTGCTTTCACAGGGACGATGTTATAAACGTTATATCTGTTGATCGCGCACAGCCTTCCCCCTCCGCCACCCTCCTGATAAACCACCGCGATGACGTACAAGGTCGCCGCTTTCTACCAATTCGCCGCATTGCGGGATTTCCGGGAGTTGCGCGAGCCACTGCGCGCGATTTGCGCCGGTCTGGAGCTGAAGGGCAGCGTGCTGCTGGCCCATGAAGGGGTCAACGGCACGCTCGCGGGCGGCGTGGACGCCATTGCCGCACTGGTTGAAGAATTGCGACACGGCGATCTGTTCGGCGGCCGGCTAGACAAGCTCGAGCTGAAATTCTCGCAGGCCTCGGCGATGCCGTTTCAGCGTCTCAAGGTCCGGTTGAAAAAGGAGATCGTTACCCTCGGCGATCCCGCCACTGATCCGACGCGGCAGGTCGGCGTTTATGTCGACCCCGCCGACTGGAACGCGCTGATCGCTGCTCCAGACACGCTGGTGATCGACGCCCGCAACGCATTCGAGGTCGCGATGGGCACATTCCCCGGCGCGCTCGATCCCGGGATCGAACGCTTTGGGCAGTTCAAGGATTTTGCTGCGCGCCATCTCGATCCCGCCAAACATCGGAAAGTCGCGATGTTCTGCACCGGCGGAATTCGCTGCGAAAAGGCCAGCGCCTATCTGCTTTCACACGGTTTTGAGCAGGTCTATCACCTTAAGGGCGGAATTCTCAAATACCTGGAAGGGGTTCCGGAAGCGGAGAGCCGCTGGCGCGGCGAATGCTTTGTGTTCGACGACCGCGTCGCGCTCGGCCACGGATTGCACGAACGCCGAATGGAACAGAATTCCGATGAGTGACGTGAAGACGCTGAGCCATCGTATTGACATGCTCGAAACCCGGCTGACGTTTCAGGACGTGACCATCGAGACGCTGAATGAGACCATTACCGCGCAGTGGCAGCAGATCGACGTGCTGACGCGTCAGATCGCAACCCTGAGCGAACGGCTGCGGGAGGCCGAGGCAGCGGCGCCCGGCGCGACGAACGAACCTCCACCCCACTATTAGTGGCGGAACCGAGGATCGCTCCGCATCCGCAACCAGAATTCCAGCGGGAATTTTCCGAGCGCACCGTTCACAACTTGATCGCGAACCAGATCGCGATGACGATGAGGACTGCAACGATTACCGCCCATACCGCTGGAGTAACCCGCTTCGAACTTCCGCTTCGCGGTGAATCGTTCGCGGCGTGGTCGAATTGCCGGTTCATTTGAACTCCTTCAGCCGCAGCGCCGCCGGTTCCGCAAAAACCAACCTCTGCAGATCTAACGAAACACAGCCAAGACCCTGTCCCAAAGCGAGACGCCTTCCCCTTCGCGGCGCGGCTTTGACGGCGATGGCTGCGTCGCACTGACGGGATCGGATGCCGGAAAGCTGTCGATCAGGCCGGCCTCGAGTTTCGCATGGGTGTCCAGATTGGCCAAAGCAGCGTCGCGGGGGTTGGCGGCATGTTTGTCGTGTGCCGCCGGATTGAATTTCTCAGCCATGTTGCGTCTCCCTCGCAGGGGTAACGCGTCCGCAATCCGGACGTTCCCCCAACCGGCGGCGCGGAACGCTGCCAAACTGCTCTATTGGAGCCTTACCGGCGCTCAGGAAGCGGTCTTCGCCAATGCCCGGAAACGGGCACACCCGGCGGGGGATTTCTATCCAGATGATCAATATCGCACAGACAGGTGCTACAACTTCAGCTCGACTATGCCGACGATGGGTTTGCACAGGTTGTATCTTCGTCGTTGAGATGTTGAGATGGAGTGCGGCGCTCCGAAGATGAATTCCGACCCCAGCCCGTTTGGGATTTCTGATTTGGAGCGACCGCTGGGCCCAATCGCCAGGCCGGAGGACTGGCGTCCAAGGTCCGATTGACGAGACGACCCGATGATCAGCGATTTCCCGCGAGCTATCACCGCTATCATTCCGGTCGCGCCGCAGAAAGGATGAGATTGCCGGGACGCTAGCCCCTCCCGGCCTTTTTGCCCGAGATATCTTGAGCCGCCAGCCCGCGACTTCCGATGTTTGCCGGTCTCAGCGATGATCGCAGCTTGGCCTAGCCCGTATCCGGGGTGTATCAGGGCAGCATCCTGCCCCGATCAGCCCGCGGACCCAGCGCTTGACCCAGATCGACCCCGTTGAAAAACCCCTGCTTGAAGTGCTTTCCGGCCGCAGGCAGGCCATACCGCCGATCTGGATGATGCGGCAGGCGGGCCGTTATCTGCCGGAATATCGTGAATTGCGCGCCAGGGCCGGCGGTTTTCTCGATCTTTGTTTCACGCCGGAGTTCGCGGCCGAAGTCACGCTGCAGCCGATCCGCCGTTTCAACTTCGATGCCGCGATCATCTTCTCGGACATACTCGTCATTCCCTATGCGCTCGGCCGTGAGGTGCGCTTCGAGGCCGGTGAAGGCCCCCGGCTCGATCCGCTGGATATGCCGGAGAAAGTCGAAACGCTGGCGCAGCGGGCCGACTTCGCCAAACTCGAGCCGGTCTATGAAGCGCTGCGCCGCGTGCGCCGCGAACTCGATCCGAAGGTTGCGCTGATCGGTTTCTGCGGCGCGCCATGGACGGTTGCGACTTACATGGTGGCCGGACAGGGAACGCCGGATCAGGCGCCGGCGCGGATGATGGCCTATCGCCACGCGGACGCGTTTGCGACAATCATCGACGCGCTGGTGGAAAACTCGATTCAATACCTGCTGGGGCAGCTTGCGGCCGGCGCCGACGTGCTGCAGATTTTCGACACTTGGGCCGGCGTATTGCCGCCGCGCGAATTTCAGCGCTGGTCGATCGAGCCGACCCGGCGCATCGTCGAGGGCGTCCGCAAACAAGTGCCGGACGCCAAGATCATTGGCTTTCCCCGGGGCGCTGGCGCGTTGCTGCCGGCCTACGTCGACGCCACCGGCGTCGACGCCGTCAGCATCGACTGGGCCGCCGAGCCGTCACTAATCCACGAGCGGGTGCAGAACCGCGTCGCCATTCAAGGCAATCTCGACCCGCTGGCGCTGATCGCCGGGGGTGCTGCGCTCGATCAGGCGATCGACGACGTGCTCGCGGATTACGCCGGGGGACGGCTGATCTTCAACCTCGGCCATGGCATCCAGCCGGAAACCCCGATCGCGCATGTCGAGCAGATGCTGAAGCGGGTGCGGGGATATAAGGGATAGGAGGCCGTCACACCGCGAAAGCGAGTATCCGTGATCGCTGGCCTGTGCTGGATTCGAAACGCCACCGCGTAGGGGATCATCCGCTTTCGCGGATGATGACGACGGCATTGCGCAACCGGCGCCGCTCGATCACTCCGGCCGGCTGCGCTCGATGATTCCGGCCGCACCCTTGTGCAAAAGTTCGAGTCCGACCGCGCGGCCGAGTTCGCGCGGGCGATCGGCGAGCCCGGAGCGCGTTACCTCGATGAACAGGCCGCCGGCCTCGTCGAGCACCGAGGAGGTCAGCGTCATCTGCTCGTCGTCGATGGTCGAAAATCCCGCGATGGGCGAATTGCAATGGCCGTTGAGGACCCACAGCACCTCGCGCTCGGCATCGGCGCATCTGTGAGCGATGGGGTCGTCGATGCCTGAGAGAATGCTCCGCGTCTGCCAGTCGCCGATCGCGCACTCCACCGCGACAATCCCCTGCCCCACCGCCGGCAGCATTTCCTGGATTGAAAATTCATAGGCGATCCGGCTTGCCAGGCCGACACGCTCCAGCCCTGCGCGTGCCATGATCAGCGCGTCCGCCGGACCCACCTCGTCGCCATCGGGAAGTCGCTGCATTTCCAGCCTGTCGAGCTTGCGCACGCGGGTATCGGCGGCGCCACGGTAGTGAATCACGTCCACTTCCGGAAACAGGCGGCGCGCATAGGCCGCGCGCCGCACCGCATTGGTGCCGATCTTGAATCCCTTGCCGCGCGATCGCCTGAGATCGTCGATCGAAATCCCCGATCGCAGCACCAGCACGTCGCCGGGCGGATCGCGCGGCAAGGTCGCGCCGATCACGAGACCCGGGGTGTCTTCATTACCCGGCATGTCCTTCAGCGAATGCATCGCGGCGTGCAATTCACCGGAACGGACGGCATTGCGGATTTCGGCGACGAATGCGCCACCTTTGCCGCCATGCTTTAACAGCTTGCCGACCTGATCCTGGTCGCCCGTGGTTTCAAACTTCACGATCTCGACATCGATGCCCGGAGCGACCGCGATCAGGCGGCGGGCAATCTCCTCGGTCTGGGCCAGCGCCATGACGCTCTTGCGCGTGCCGATCCGTATCTGAACTGCCACCGGTCACGCTCCATTCGAGGCCGCACAGGAATCGCGGACCATTTCAGGCAGGAAGATAAACCCGCCAATGCCGAATGCAAACCATGCCGGCGTTCCCTGTTGCCCGAGGCGGCTACCGATCCTCTAAAATCATATCCGAGGCTTTTTCAGCGATCATGATGATCGCCGCGTTGGTGTTGCCCGACACCAGATCCGGCATGACCGAGGCGTCGACCACGCGCAGGCCTTCCAGCCCGCGAACCCGCAGCCGCTGATCGACGACCGCAAGGGAATCGCGTCCCATTCGGCAGGTCGATGTCGGATGATAGATCGTGCTGCCCCGCGCGCGGCAATAATTCAGCAGCGCCTCGTCACTGGAAACCTTTGCGCCGGGGTCGACCTCCTCGACCACATAGGAGCGAAGCGCCGGCGCCTGCAGGATCTTTCGCAATATCTTCAAGCCTTCGACGTTGGCGGTGCGGTCGACCTCGGTCGAAAGATAATTCATGCGTATTTCCGGCGGCGCCGCGGGATCGGCACTCCTGATGCGAAGCGAGCCACGGCTCTCGGGGCGCAATTGACAGACCGACGCCGAGAATCCGGAGAACGAATGCAGCTTTTCTCCCATCTTGTCGGTTGAGAACGGCAGAAAATGGATCTGGATATCCGGCGTCGCCAGCCGCGGATTGGTTTTGAAGAACGCCCCTGACGTGCCTGCGGCGATGGTCAGCGGCCCCTGGCGAAAGGCCGCGTAGCGCGCGCCGGCCCAAATCCGCCGGACCGGGTGGTTGACGATGTCGTTGAGCGTGATGGGTTTGGCGCAACGCATGACCACCCTGACTTGCAGGTGATCCTGTAGATCGTGCCCGACCCCTGGCGCATCCAGCACGACGTCGATGCCGTGCTTTCGGAGCAGTTCCGCGGGACCGACACCGGACAGTTGCAGTAATTGCGGCGAGTTATAGGCCCCGCTTGCAATCAGTATTTCCTTTCGCGCCCGCGCCGTTCGCAGGCTCCCGGCCTTGCGGTATTCCACGGCGTCAGCCCGACGTCCCCTAAACACCACGCGCTGCGCCAGCGCGGAAGTCTCGACATGCAGATTGCTGCGGTCCCTGGCGGGACGAAGATATGCCACCGCGGTGCTGGCGCGTCTTCCCCGCCGCGTCGTGGTCTGGAAGAATCCCGCGCCCTCCTGCGCCGCGCCGTTGAAGTCGGGATTCAAGGGTATGCCGGTCTCCGCGGCAGCCGCGATGAAGGCGGCGGACAACGGATCGGCGTGGATCAAATCGGAAACCGGCAGCGGACCGCCGGCGCCGTGGAAATCGTCGGCGCCGCGCTGCTGGTCCTCGGCCTTCTTGAAATACGGCAGGACGTCGTCAAAGCCCCATCCGCTGTTGCCGTGCTGGCGCCAGCGATCGTAATCCTCGTGCTGGCCCCGAACGTACAGCAGGCCATTGATCGAACTCGACCCGCCCAGCACCTTGCCGCGCGGCTGAAACACGCTTCGCCCGTCCAGTCCCGGTTCGGGTTCGGTCTGGTACATCCAGTTGACGGTTTTGTCCTTGAACAGCCGGCCATAGCCGAGCGGCACGTGGATCCAGATATTAGAGTCCTTCGGGCCGGCCTCGAGCAACAGCACCGAGGTTTTTCCGTCCGCGCTTAGACGGTTTGCCAGCACGCATCCGGCCGATCCCGCGCCGACGATGACATAGTCGAATTCGGTGATTTCGGATGTCGGGTTCGTTGCCGCGCGAGATCGAGCTTGACTGTTCATTTTTCAATTTTCTTGGCAAGCGGATTTCTGGATTCGTTGAGGCAACGATATGACGACCGCAAGCCTATTGCTCCTCAGGCTGCAAGCCCAGCCTGCGAAACAGACCCATGTCCTTGTCGTTTCCCGGATTGCCCGCCGTCAACAGGACATCCCCAACGAAGATGGAGTTGGCGCCGGCAAAGAAGCACAGCGCCTGCATTTCATCGCTCATCGCCGTGCGGCCCGCGGACAGGCGGACGTATGATTTCGGCATCATGATTCTGGCAAGCGCGATAGTGCGCACGAAATCGATCGGTTCGATCGGCGTTGCGTTCGCAAGCGGCGTGCCGGCGATCGGGATCAGCATGTTGATGGGAACACTTTCGGGAGGCTCCGGAAGATTGGCGAGAACCGTCAGCATCTCGATGCGGTCAATCGCCTGCTCGCCCATTCCCACAATGCCGCCGCAGCAGACCTTCATGCCGGACGCACGAACATGCTCGAGGGTCTCAAGACGATCGGCAAAGTTCCGGGTGGTGATGATCTCGCGGTAGTAGCGCTCCGACGTATCGATGTTGTGGTTGTAGTAATCGAGGCCCGCCTCACTCAGTTGCTCGGACTGCGCGCGATCTAGCATGCCGAGCGTCATGCAGGTTTCCATTCCCAGCGCCTTGACGCCCTTCACCATCGCGACAACCGCCTCCATATCGCGAGGCTTGGGGTTTCGCCAGGCAGCCCCCATGCAATAGCGGGTCGCACCGGCGTCACGAGCTTTGCGGGCTTCCGCGACAACGCGCTCGACTTCCATGAGCTTGGATGCGGTCAGGCCCGACTCGTGGTGCACGGACTGGCTGCAGTAGCCGCAATCTTCCGGACAGCCGCCGGTCTTGATACTCAAGAGACGGCTGAACTGAACCCGGTTGGGGTCGAAGTTTTCGCGATGGATGGTCTGGGCTCTGAACAGCAGGTCGTTGAACGGCATTTCGTAGAGCGCCGAGGCCTCCGCCAACCTCCAGGTATTTCCATGATTCGACGAAACGGCTGATGACCTTTCGTCGTGATGCGTCGCAAGCGTCATATTCTCTCCATGGCCTCAGATGTTGTATCGGCGTCGGACGACCAAGCGGCCTGTCAGATCCACCCTACCGTAGTTTTACCGCATCACGCTAGGATCACCCTCCGCACCGAACCTGCCGCTTGAACGCAAAAACGCTCAAACGGATCGCATACGCGGCATGCAGGGGGCCGCCTGCTGGCCGGCTGGAATCCGTACTACATCCCCGGTAACTGGAAAATCGCCGGTAACTGGAGATCTTTTTGAATGTCGACGGAAGCAATTTCGGCGGACGGGCTGGTTGCGGCCGACGGTCTGCCGGCTGACCGCCGAGGATGGGCCGCCGCCGCGATTTTCACCGCACTCGCGATGGCGTCGCTCGATACGGCGATCGCCAACATCGCCCTGCCCACTATTGCGACCGATCTTCATGTCAGCCCGGCCGATGCCATCTGGGTGGTGAACGTCTATCAGATTGTTTTGGTGGCGACACTGTTGCCGCTCGCCGCACTTGGCGAGATCGTCGGCCATCGCCGCATCTATCTCGGCGGTCTTTTGCTGTTCACGCTGGCGTCGCTGGCCTGCGCATGCGCCTGGTCGTTGCCCAGCCTGCTAACGGCGCGCGTGCTGCAGGGCCTGGGCGCCAGCGGCATCATGAGCGTGAACACGGCGCTGGTTCGTTTCGTCTACCCCGGGCGCCTGCTGGGCCGCGGTTTCGGTCACAACGCGCTGGTGGTCGCAACCGCATTCACGCTCGGCCCGACGATCGCCTCCGGCATTCTCGCGGTCGGGCCGTGGAGCTGGCTGTTTGCCGTCAACATTCCCTTCGGCGTGGTTGCGATTCTGATCGGCCTGAAGACGTTGCCGCGTACCCCGCGGGCGACGCATGCGTTCGATTTTCTTGGCGCGTTGCTGGCTGCGATCTGTCTTGGGCTTTTCATTCTGGGGATCGGAAGCGCGACCCACCATGCGCGGCCCGGACTCGTAATGATCGAGCTTGCCTGCGCCGTGCTGGCCGGCTGGGTTTTGATCCGCAGACAGGCGGATCATCCGGCGCCGGTGCTGCCGATCGACCTGTTTCGCCGGCCGCTTTTCGCGCTGTCCGCGGCCACCTCGATCTGCAGCTTTGCGGTGCAGGGCCTGGCGTTCGTCTCCCTGCCGTTTTACTTCGAGGACATTCTTGGCCGCTCGCAGGTCGAGACCGGCTTTTTCATGACCCCATGGCCTCTGGTGGTCGCCATTATGGCGCCGATCGCCGGACGTCTGTCCGATCGCTACCCGGCGGGCATTCTCGGCGGCTTCGGTCTCGCACTGCTCGGTGTCGGGATGGCGCTGTTGGCGATGCTTCCGGCGAGCCCCCACGTCGTCGGCATCGTTTGGCGCATGGTCATCTGCGGATGCGGGTTCGGCTTTTTCCAGGCGCCGAACATGAAGGCTTTGATGTCCAGCGCCCCTGCCGGTCGCAGCGGAGGCGCGAGCGGCATGGTGGCGACCGCGCGCCTGATGGGGCAGACGACCGGCTCGGCGCTTGCGGCACTCTGCTTTGGACTCGCCGGTCGTGAAGGGGCCACGGTCGCACTGGTGCTTGGTGCGGGATTCGCCGCGGTCGGATGCGTGATGAGTTTCCTGCGCCTGATCGCAGTTCCGCAACGCGGCGCCTAATATGACGGCTGCGCGGCTGGAACGCGTTACCGAACACCGTGCAATCGAATGCCTTGCGGCGTTCCCGTCACGTTCCAAAAAGGGAATAGAGTGGTAGCGGGAGAGGGACTCGATACCACAAGCCAAATTAATTCCCGGTCGTAGGCCCAGTCCGGAAAGAAGCGCTGCCCACCGTAATGGTCAGCGCAAGACCTCAGGCGCAATGACATCTCTCCCGAATGATTCGACAATCATAACAAGCTTCACGTAGCCGGCGAATTGGACTATCGTTCCCTCCGAGCTATACAAAGGACGCCCGGACCACGAGTGTCGCAAGGCGATCGAGCCCGAGATTTAGCCGATACAGCTTTGATCTCTCTCACTTTCCGGTACGAATGACCAGCTCAATCGCACCCTCGTCGCAAAAATTGGGAACTCGCGCGACGCTTGGCGCCGGGCTTCTCATCGTATCCAGGTTAGTCACGCGCGGCATTGATTTGGTGACACTGGTCGCACTGGGACGGCTTTTATCTCCCGCCGATTTCGGGCTCGTCGCTATCGCGATGTCGGTCATGCTGATTGCCGAGGCGATCATGGAATTGCCCGTGGGCTTGGCTCTCACATCGATGCCAAGGCGACTTAATGAGCACTACGACACCGCGTTCACGCTTCAGCTAATAAGAGCGGGGATACTCGTCGCGGTCCTCGTTGTCTTGTCCATTCCTCTCTCCATCATCTACAACGATCAACGGGTGGGTTGGCTTCTCTGCGCCCTTTCAGTCGCGACGGCAACGCGCGGAATGGGCAGCCCACTCTTCGTGGAATATGCACTGAAACTCGATTACCGTCCGCACTTTTTCTTGGAGATCTCGGGCAAACTTGTCGCCTTGCTGGTATCGGTGGTTTCCGCCTGGTGGAGCAGAAGCTATTGGGCAATTGCTGCCGGGATGATTGCAAATCCGGTCACCGTGGTGGCGATGACATATTTTGTTGCCCCTTATTTGCCGACCCTCACTGTCAGCAAATGGCGAGACTTCTCCAATTATCTTCGTTGGTCGACGGCGACGCAGGCTATCACGTCTTTCAACTGGCAGATGGATCAATTGCTGTTGGGAAAGCTTATCAGCCGAGTGGACCTCGGGCAGTTTTCGATGGCATCGAATTTATCGTTTATGCCGTCGCAGATCATTGTAAACCAGGTTACAGGACCTCTGGTCGTAGCTTTCGCGTTGGTGCGCAATGACGCGGAGAGAATGAGAGCAGCCT
Source organism: uncultured Alphaproteobacteria bacterium (assembly GCA_963761895.1). Lineage (GTDB taxonomy): Bacteria > Pseudomonadota > Alphaproteobacteria > Rhizobiales > Xanthobacteraceae > Bradyrhizobium. The sequence continues at coordinate 94,995 of CAVXIL010000003.1, read as the reverse complement.
ACCGGAAGAGCGCGATCACGATCGTCTCAGTTGCCTTGCCGATCTCGATCGGGATGAGCATGCTCTCGGCTCCGATTGTCAGGGTCGTTTTAGGTCAGCGGTGGCTGGACGCAGCTCCAATATTGGAGTGGTTATCCGTCGCGATGGTCCCGTCATTGTTTGTCGGGCCACTGCCAGCTCTGGTCATTTCGCTCCATAAAATCAAAACATTCGCCAGACTTGCGCTAATTGAGGTTTGCTTCAAATTGCCCCTTATGGTAGTAGGGGCATATTACTATCGCATCGACGGAGTCATATCGGTGCGATTGGCGACCGCCCTTTTTATGTCGTTCTGCTCCATGATGGCTGTGCAAGAACTGATCGGGACGCCTGTATCGAAACAACTGCTGGCGCCGTGGCGACCTGTTGCGTGTGCATCTATCATGGCATTGGTAATTCGATCGTCCGACAAGTGGCTAATGAATCTCTACACGCTTTCGGACATAGCGCTTGGACTCGCGTCTGTCGTCATGGCTGGAGCGGTGACCTACATCGCGTCGATGTTTTTGCTGTGGGCAATTTCGGGATGTCCGGAGGGAATTGAGTCGAAGGTTGCCGCTCTCACCACCGAAACTTGGAATAAGCTGGCGCGACACCGATCTACCTTTGAGAGTTGAAGCTCTTTCTGAGAGGGTCTTCCGTTGATTGCCGGGCTCCGGGAGCCCAGCGTTTCAAGTCTAGTCCACCACGAAGCTCTGAAGCGTTCGGATCCGCCCCACTGTTGGGTCGACCATGAAGAAAGGAAATGTAGGCAGGGATGAACCGCAGTCCGGGGTCAGCCGAGGGCAGATTCGAACGATCCACCGGGTATCATCTGGCGGCTGCGACCGCCGTGAGTTTTATCAACTTTAGCTAGAGAACCTCTATTTTCGGGACATTGCCTTATTTTGAGCCGGGCCTGTTAACACATTTTGCGCTTGCGACGGGCCAATGCCGATTTTGTGCGGAGGAACGTATGAAGGTCGGAATACTGGCCGGCGGATTCGGAACCCGCCTTGCTGAAGAGACTGAAATTCGGCCTAAACCGATGGTTGAAATCGGCGGGATGCCGATTTTGTGGCATATCATGATGTATTATCATACCTACGGTCACCGCGAATTTGCGGTCGCCCTTGGCTATAAGGGTGACCACATCAAGCGCTGGTTTGCAGAATACAACAGCTTCAATGGCAGCATGACCGTCAACATGGCGACGGGAGAAATCAAGCGGCATGGGAGCTCCATCCCCGACTGGACGGTCGACCTCGTCGATACCGGGATCAGGACGGGGACCGGCGGCCGCATCAAGCGATTAACGAAATGGATGGGCAACAATACTTTTATGCTGACGTGGGGTGACGGTGTCTCCGACGTCGACCTGAACAGGCTTCTTGCCTTTCACCGTTCACACGGCAAGCTCGCCACGATGACTGCGGTCCGCCCTCCCGCGCGTTATGGACATATTGAGTTCGACGGTCATCGCGTTGTCGAGTTCAACGAGAAATCGCAGGCTGCGGAAGGCTGGATTAACGGTGCCTTCTTTGTGCTGGAGCCGGGTGTGATGGACTACATCGACGGCGATGAGGTCATGTTCGAATACGCGCCCATGCAGCGGCTCGCAGCCGACGGGCAATTAATGGCATTCCGCCATGAATCGTTCTGGCAATGCATGGACACGCTTCGTGAAAAAGCGGTTCTGCAGCGGTTGTGGGAGAGCGGCAACCCGCCCTGGAAACTCTGGAAGGACCAGGATCAATGAAGGTTTTGCTGACAGGAAATCGCGGCTACATCGGAGCGGTCCTGGCCCTCAGGCTGCTGGAACGCAATCACTCCGTGGTGGGAATGGATAGTGACCTCTACCGGTCGTGCAACTTTGCGGGCGAGCTTGCCGCGGTGCCGACCATCGAGAAGGACATTCGTGACGCGGAGGTCGACGACGTCGCGGGCTTCGATGCCATCATCCATCTGGCCGGATTATCCAACGATCCGCTTGGAGATTATCGCCCCAGTCTCACGGAGGACCTGAATTTCAAGGCGTCGGTGAATCTCGCCCAACTGGCCAAAAGGGCCGGCGTATCCCGATTTCTTTTTGCCTCCTCGTGTAGCAGTTATGGAGCGTCCGGCTCCGACTTTCTCGATGAGAGTGCAGCGTTCAATCCGGTGACGGCCTACGGAAAGTCGAAGGCCGAAGTGGAGCAGATCGTCGCTCCAATGGCCGACGACTCGTTTAGCCCGACATTTCTGCGGGCATCCACGGCCTATGGGTTGTCGCCGCGAATTCGATTTGACCTGGTCGTCAACAATTTGACGGCTTGGGCTTTTACGACAGGCCAGGTTTATCTCAAGAGCGACGGCTCGCCCTGGCGTCCCATCGTTCACGTGGAGGATATCGCCTCTGCCTATATTGCCGTCCTCGAAGCGGATCGCGATCGCATTCACAATCAGGCATTCAACGTCGGCGTGACCACCGAAAATTATCAGATTCGCGAGATCGCGGAGCTGGTGAAACAGATTGTTCCGAACAGCAAGATCGAATTTGCGCCCGACGCCGGCCCCGATTTGCGATGCTACCGTGTCGATTGCAATTACATTGCCCGGCGCCTCCACGCGTTCAAACCGCAGTGGACTGCGCGACGCGGCGTCGAGCAGCTCTACGACGCGTATTGCAGGACAGGCCTTACGCTCGACGATTTTGAAGGCGAGCGCTTCAGGCGTATCGCCCACATCCAGAAATTGATACGCGACGGAGAGATCGATGACGAGCTTCGCCGTGTTCCGGCTCTCGCCCGTTCCGTTTTGATTTGAATACCCGTTCCGTTTTGATTTGAATAGTTGCGAGCAAGATGGCGAATTCAGTAAGAGAGGTGGCTTGCCGGTCTTGCGGCAGCGCGCGGCTGGAGACGTTCCTTGATCTCGGCGAGACACCGCTCGCCGATCGCCTTCTGACAGAGGCCGATCTCGGCAAGAGAGAGCTCACGTTTCCTCTCCAGGTTGCCTTCTGCCACGAGTGCAGTCTGGTGCAGATCACTGAGACGGCGAACCCGGAGATTCTCTTCGCCGACGCCTATCCCTATTTCTCGTCCTTCTCTCCCGCGCTGCTCAAGCATTCGCGCGAGAACGTGCTCGAACTCATTGCGCGGCGCGAGCTTGGACCCGGCAGCTTCATCATAGAACTAGCAAGTAACGACGGTTATTTGCTGAAAAACTATGTCGAAGCTGGAATTCCGGTGCTCGGCATAGATCCGGCGGAAGGTCCAGCCCAAGCGGCCGAGAAGCTTGGCGTGCCGACGCGCTGCGCTTTCTTCTCCCGCGAACTCGCCGAGACCTTGGGGTCGGAAGGCATACGCGCGGATGTTATCCATGCCAACAATGTGCTCGCCCACGTCGCAGACACCAACGGTTTTGTCGCTGCGATCCGCCGCATTCTAAAGGACGATGGCGTGGCTGTGATCGAAGCGCCCTACATCGAGCCGCTGATCGAGCATTGCGAATTTGATACGATTTACCACGAGCATCTCTGCTATTTCTCGGTCACTGCGCTCAATAGACTGTTTCGCCGTCATGGTCTCTATCTCAACGAGATCAAGCATCTTGCGATTTACGGCGGCTCGCTTCGCCTGTACGTCGAGCCAGAGGAGCGCGTTGATGCAAGCGTGAAGACGCAGCTTGCGCATGAGAAGGCACGGGGGCTCGATAGGATCGGATACTTCCGCGATTTTTCCGCACGAGTTGACACCCTGAAGCGGGAACTTTCCAGGCTGCTGCGCAGTTTGAAATCGCAAGGAGCATCTATCGCAGCGTATGCGGCGGCGGCCAAAGGGGCGACCTTGCTTAACACCGTCGGGATTGACCGGAATCTCGTTGATTTTGTGGTCGATCGCAACGTCCACAAGCAAGGCAAGTATATGCCCGGACAACAGCTTCCGATCCGCCCGACCGAGGCGCTTCTAGAGGTCCAGCCTGATTACGTCCTGCTGCTTGCCTGGAACTTCGCGCACGAAATTCTCGATCAGCAACGGGAGTACCGCGCGCGCGGTGGAAAGTTCATCATTCCTATTCCCTGGCCAACGGTCATATGAAAACAGCCTTGCGATCCGGCGCACCGGCGCCACGCTTACGGTCAATTGAAGATTGCCGTTACGTGCCCCACGATGGCAGGAGGCGAAACACGGCCGACTGCGAGTAATCTGCATGAAGTGTCCGGTGTGTAATAGCGGCAATTTATTGAGCTCTGTCCTGATCGACAGGTTGCCGGTGCTGTGTAATGAACTCCACGCGGATGCAGCATCTGCGAGGAGATCGGAGACCGGTCGCTTCGATGGTTGCTTGTGTCGTGACTGCGGACACTTTTTCAATGCGGCCTTCGATGAGCGCAAGGTTCGCTATACGCAGAGCTACGATTCCTCCCTGGATTTCTCACCGAGGTTCGTGTCGTTCGAGGATGAACTGGCACGACGGCTGAACGCAAGCTACGATCTCGCCGGAAAGCTGATCATTGATGTGGGCTGTGGTAAAGGCGGCTTCCTCAGGTGTGTGTGCTCTTTGAGCGGCGCCAGAGGCGTCGGCTTTGACAAGAGCTTCGAGCAGCGATCACAAGATATTACCGGGGTCCGCTTCGTCAAAAACTGGTTCGACGAAACCTATGCGGGCGAAGCTCCGGACCTTGTGGCATGCCGACACGTGCTCGAGCACATGGCCGAGCCGATTTCCTTTCTACGGGCTTTGAATACGCATCACAGTGTTCGTCCAGACACGGTTTTCTACTTTGAAGTGCCAAACGCTCTTTACACCCTGCGCGAGCTGGGAATCTGGGATCTGATTTACGAGCATGTTTCTTATTTCACGCCACCCTCGTTCCGTACGGCGCTCAATATCGCGGGATTCGAGGTCGTGAATGCGGGGACAACGTTCGGTGAACAATTTCTTTATATTGAGGCAAGGATGGGCAAACCGCGAACTCGGGCATTCTCGTCTGATGTGCTGCCGCTTGAGAAACTGGCAGGAGATTTTGACAATATCTATCATTCAAAAATTAGTTGCTGGCAGGATTACGTCGCTGACCGCGGACCCTTGTCGACGGCGGTATGGGGCGCCGGGTCCAAGGGCGTCAACTTCTTGAACATGGTCCCCGGCGCAAGCGCGATGAATGCGGTGATCGATCTCAATCCGCACAAACAAGGTCGTTATGCGCCAGGGACAGGCACCCCGATTGTTCCACCGGCGGAATTGGTCGGACGCCGCATCAGCTCGGTTATCGTAATGAATCCTGTCTATTACCAGGAGATCGTGGAGATGGCGTCAGCGCTGGACCGCAATTTGGAAATTTCCCAGGCTTGAACGACACGCGAAGGAGCCTTCCTGGATCAGGGCCTACTTGAGATCCGAGGGTGGCGCGAAGCTGCGCGACGGCACGTGGGGAATTTGACCCTATTTCCACGCAAGCCGGGATCTGATATGTTTTGCGCTTTCGGATAATGCCAACTCCGGATGAAAATCATGACCGCAGTTTATTTCGACTCGAAAATGACTGATGCGGAGCGACGGGGCAAGATATTCGCGGGGGATATTTTCGTTTTTTCGCCGCGGCAATCGACCCTCGCGCTTGTCGATTTTGCTCGCGAACTCATTGAAGCAGCCTTTGCCCCGCTTCCCCCCCGGACCGCGCAATTCGAGTTGTCCGTTGAAAGGTTCGTCGAGATTTTTGGACCTCTCAAACCACATTTCATTCACCATCCAAAGACTGCCGCACTCCTACGCGACGTGGTTGCAGAGCTCGGCGGCGATCTGAATACGGTACATGTGGACGTGCCCCGGCTGCGTGGCGCGACCAGCGACAAATACCTGACTGCGGGAGTTGGCTACGCCTTTCCGCCGCACCGGGATACGTGGTGGTCTGCCCCGATGGCCCAGCTGAACTGGTGGTTGCCGATTTACGAGTTTTCGCCGGAGTCAGGCATGGCGTTTCATCCCAATTACTGGACGAAGCCGGTTAGCAACGGATCGGAGCAATTCAACTATTATCAATACAACGCGGTCGGCCGAAAGGAAGCTGTGAAGCACGTCAAGGCCGATACCCGGAAGCAACCCGGTCCACGAGAACCAATGGACATCGAGGATCAGATCCGGATTGTTTGTCCGGCGGGAGGCTTAATCCTGTTTTCTGGCGCGCAGATGCATTCGACTGTGCCAAATACGTCAGGGTTGACGCGATTTAGCATTGACTTCCGTACGGTCGATCTCACTGATCTGGAGAATGGTCGAAGCGCCCCTAACGTGGACACCCGCGCAACGGGAACGAGCCTGCGCGACTTTCGTCGCGGTTCTGACGATGCCGCGATGCCTGACCAATTCGTGGCGCGGTACGACAGCGGCGAGATCCCGGAAGGTGCCGTTCTCGTGTTTAAGCCCGACAGCCCTGCGAGCGAAACCGGCCTTACTTCGATCTCTGGATCATAGTTGGCAACCTCAAGCAGTCCTTCGGGCGCGCTCACTCGCAGCGTTTGCCCCTCATGTTCTGCTACAGTTACGCGGATACTATACCGCGTACCGTCGATTCCGATTCATAGCTGCATTCTCCTGGATACAGCCGAAGCGGCGCGTGCTTTGTCTCGGAGAGACTTGGAGCTCGCCTGCTGCGACTCCTGCGGCTTCGTGTTCAACCACATCTTCGATGAAGCTGTGATGGGGTACTCGACCAACTTCGAGGAATCCCAACACTTCTCCGGCATTTTCAATGCGTTTGCCAGACAGCTGGCCCGCGAAGCCGCCGAGAAGTGCGCGATAGCCGGCAAGCATGTCATTGAGATCGGTTGCGGCAAAGGCGAATTCCTCCGGGAGCTTTGTGATGCGGGCGGTGCTACGGGGCTCGGCATCGATCCCGGCTACAGGGCCGACGAAGGACGCTCGACGCCGAGCGACAAGGTTCGCTTCATCACCGACCTTTTTTCGGAAAAGTACGAGCACCTCGAGGCCGATGTCATCGTTTGTCGTCACACGCTCGAGCACATCGCACCAGTTCGAAGCTTTGTTGGCTCGATCCGCAGGATGATCGGTGAGCGCGACGACACCGCCGTGTTCTTTGAGACCCCCGACGCCAAGCGCGTGCTTGCCGAAGGCGCTTTCTGGGACATCTACTACGAGCACTGCTCGTATTTCAGCCCGGGAGCGCATGCCAGGCTGTTTCGCCAGGAGGGCTTTGACGTAACCGACCTTCGCCTCGCCTACGATGATCAGTACATCATTCAATATGCCAACCCGGTGTCCCGACATTCCCCGCCTCGCCTTGCGCTGGAGCAGGACCTCGCAGAGTTGCAATGCCTCGCAGCGAACTTTCCGGAGCGAGTGCGGCAGGTTCAGGACGGTTGGCGAAAACGCGTTCGCTCGGCGTGGAAATACGGACAGCGGATTGTGTTGTGGGGCGGGGGATCGAAGGGCGTGTCCTTTCTGACCACGCTCGGACTGACCGAAGAGATAACGGCTGTGGTGGATGTCAATCCCTTCAAGCAAGGGAAGTTCATGCCGGGGACGGGGCATCCCGTGATCGCCCCGAAAGCGCTCATTAATCAGCCAGCGGATTTGGTGATCGTGATGAATCCAATCTATGTCCGCGAAATCGAGTTGAGCCTGAAGGAGACGGGTCTCAGGCCGGAGATCGTCGCGCTCAGCCCAATGGGGTTCACCTGATGTGAATTTTCGGGAGGTCGAAAATCTGGTTCTTTCGTTTGACGTTGGAAGCCTCTTTCAGCCCGCCACGCCGATAACAATCTCTCCGTTTCAATTGCGGCTCCAGAACGACGCTCCGCCAGACTAATTTTTCAGCAGGCCTGCTAGTACCCGGAATCATAAGTCACTAAGACGGCGTCCCTTGACGCGGCGCTGGTGGACTTTGGATTTTGTCCAGACGAACGGCTCCGCGTCTTTGTTGTAGGCTTTGATAAAAGCATTAATGTGCTGCTTGAGTTGCTCGACGGAGGTGAACGATGCGCCGGTCAGCGACTGGCCCTGCAAAATGGAAAACCAGCCCTCGACCTGATTGAGCCACGAGGCGCGTGTCGGCGTAAAGTGGAAAGTTACAAGCGGGTGGCGTTTCAGCCATTCGTCGTTTTTCTGGTGCGTATTCAGATTGTCGAGGATGACCTTGAGCCGTGCCTTTGGATAGGCGGCGACGACGTCATCCATGAAGTCGAGAAATTCCTTGCGGCGACGGCGTTTCTTGTGTGCGGCCCGGACCTTGCCGGTGGCAACCTCAAAAGCGGCAAACAGGGTTGTCGTGCCATGCCGCTTGTAGTCGTGGCTTTGCCCGGTCAGGGCGCGTCCGTTCGGCAGTTTCAGGTAACCCTGCGCCCGTTCCAGTGCCTGGATCGACGGTTTCTCATCGACGCACAGGACAATCGCGTTCTTCGGCGGCGCCAGATAGAGGCCGACCACATCGGCGGCCTTTGCCGCAAAATCCGGGTCGTTGCTCTCGCACCAGCTTTTGCGTCCGGCCAGATCGATCTTCTGCTTGCGCAGCGATCGCCAAATATACTGCACATTGACGTCGCCCAACGACCGCGCGATCAATGGCCCGTTCCAGCGTGCAAAACCCTTAGGTGGCGGCTGGTCGAGAACCTTGCGAATGCGCTGGTCGGTCGCCTCGCCGTAGATCGGCGGGGTGCCGGGTCGCAGCCGATCCTCCAGCCCATCAAGGCCTTCGCGCGCGTAACGGATACGCCATAAGCTGACCGTGGTCGGCGTCGTCTCCAGATCGCGGGCGATCTCCCGTGTCGCGTGCCCGTCGGCCGCCTCCAACACGATCCGTATCCGCAACAGCTGCCGCTGTTCGGTGCTGCCGGCGCGCAAGCGCGCCTCAAGAACCGCACGATCTCCCGGCCGCAGCCGGACTTTCATGGCATCGCTTATCATGCCATCTTGAATCACGCGGCAACGCCGCACGATAGTGCAAATACGACTCAGTTACTTCGGATAGTGGGTACTAGAGCCCCCTGACGTCGAATTTCGGCACCGCTTTTTGAAGAAAGTGCCTGAGTTTGCGCTCGATAAGTTTGCGCTTCATGGCAATATTCGCCGTTGCTTTCTCCGCCGGCGATTCAAGAAGTGCCAGTACATCCTCGAGCAAAGCGTTGCCTTCAAGGGTGTAGTTATTGAACTCCGGATTCCTTGCAACCTTTCGGTCCGCTGCTACGGCGCCAGTCCCTATTTCGCGCCGATCATTGGTACTCTTATAGATGGTTTCTCCTGTTAGACCTGATGGAACGTCGACGACACTTGATGCCCTGACATAATTGGGAGTCTTTGCGTCTTCGATCGAGGTCCAAATGAAGTCGGTGCCGAGCAGGTTCAAATTGCTATGAATAATGCCCCGCTTGTTAGCAAACCACCCAACCTTGTGCTGTATGGTACCAAACGGACTGATATAGACGTCAATGGCGTGGGCCCATTCGATCGCGTCGAAGATCGTGCGGCCAATAATGTTGAAGATGACGATCTGAATATTGCGATCGCCGAGCTTTCTCCTCACCGCGTCAACTACAGCATTCTCCTCGTCGATAATCGAGGCATATTCGGCTTTTTCTGATGCTTCACTACGATCGGCGGGGATTGAAAAGCCGTCGAAAACCACACCGAGTTGAGGATAACCGTTGATTAATCCCGATATCAGGCACGCTATGCCTTCAGCCTGATCTGCCCACATACGATTTCCAACTCGGATACCTATCCAGAGCAACGGCCGGTGCTGCTGTTTAGCCGCACTAATTTCCCGTCGAGTATCTGCCGACAAATGAGCTTTCGCTACCCTATTGACCCGCTCAAGCACAACGCGCGGAATGAAATTGGCTCCAACTCGGATAGCCAAATATCGCTTCTCGAGGATTTCCCTGAAAATCTCGTCGGCTGTCGCTTTTCTATCGATCGTTTTTGCTTGGATCTCGGGAAATATGTGCTCCAGTGGTCCCAGCGGCTCGCGCATCACAATAAACCGGTCAACACGCTTCAACGACCGATGGCTGACGAGCCGTTGTATGCCGGACAATTCGTTCCATACGTGGTGGCCAAAATGATAAAAACCCAAACAGACGGCAACCGGAGCCATCGGATTCGGACCTGCATAGCAATAGCTGCGGCAAAGCCCAAAATTACTTACCATGCGGGCCTTTAATTCGGCCACCTCCTCCTGCTGAAACCCCCATGGATCTCCTAATGTGACAATCAATTCATCATGAGGAAAATAGATCGCATTCTTCTTAAAGCCCGAACCAATTCCGCTAACAATAACGTAGAATATCTGCTCGCTTACGAAGCGGTAGAAAATGGTGTTTATATTTGCAAGCAACGAGTGGCCGGACGAAAGTATGCGCCCGGTAAATGGGCACACGGCACGAACGGATTTATGTTTGACAGCCCATATCTGAAACGCTCGCTTATCGAGATAGTGTACTCCGAATGATTTTCCAAAGTTGCTTCTTAAAAAAACTGGCGATATCCCCTGCCGAATAAGGCGCTCCCTGTCACGCCAGCTCAAGTTCTGCAGCTTTAGCAAATCCGGTGGCTGCAACGACGAGAAATGGTTATGTGCCTCCTTAAACCCTATCTCTTTGTCAACGTTCAGCAGCTTCGATGACGCCGCGCGATTTGTTCGATGCAGTTCTGACCACATTTCGGAATATACATTCCGTGATTGCTCTTGCATTTGAGCCCCCTTGAAAAGGCAAAAAAGCTTATGACTCGAGCCTAGGTAACGCACGGCGAGCAGGCACTCGCTTTTTTAAGGTTGAAGCTTGCTTTGTCAGCACATCGATGCAGCGCGAGCCATTCGTCGTTGGTTTTCCAGCCGACGATTTCCGCGTCGGACGAATTGGAACCTTTTGAGAAGCGATCTTGAGCGACGAGTCCTGTCGCCCCCAGAGCGAGACGATATTCAAGGATGTCTTGTCCTCTGTCGGGCTGGTCTAACTTTTTACATCCGCGCAGACGGCAAATACGACGAGTTCTGAGCGGACTTTCGGGAAAAGACGCTTCGCTGACCGATCATCCCATTTTCTGTCTGCGGTGGTAGCCCTAGGGGAAAGGGCTCGTTGATGCCAAAAATTATGTTCCCTCGTGCCTTACCGATTCCAGGAAGCGCCACCTGAGCGTAAGCAAGGTGAACTGACGTGGGGTGAACAACAGAAGTTGCCATCAACATGGACGGGCATCGGCCCGATTTTGTGACTCTAAGACCGCACTCTTGGAGCATTCTGGCAAGTCTCACAAACGCCCCTCACGTTCGTCTCACTACACTTCTCTGTTGACAGCGTGGCCTTTGAATAGCCCCGATGTCATTTGGCGAAGCGTAACCGCTATCCTGTCGCGAGCCCTGGCCGTGGTCCAAATGACGATCACGGCGAGGACGGCCAAGGCGGGCGTCGTCTGCCGATGTCGGAATGCAATTTCCAGCAAATGCTTCCAACGTTCCCAATTCTCCCGGCGAGGCTGGTGCTTAGTAGCGGCTTCCGGATCCTGCCAGGCCAACAGCACCTTCTTGTCTTTGAGATTCATCGAACGCGCCGGATGCTCGCGATTGTAGAAGATCGCCTCCGGCACGTGCGCAAACCTTCCGAGCAAGGTCAGTTCACTCATCAGCGTAAGGTCGGAACCGTAATACGAGCGATGCAAAGTCGACTTTTGAAGTATCTCTCGCCTGAAAAGTCCGAAGCACTCAAAATTTGTTCCACGGTCGTTTAGATCTTTGAGGAAACGCTTGGCCGGTCCGTCATTTGGATCCTGCGCCTTGCGGCCCCTCCCAACCAGAGGGATTTCGCGACCGGCGGTATCGATACTGATTGTCGTCCCATAGGCTAATATGACGTCACGATTTTTCTCCAGAACAGCGACACAAGCACTGACAAAATTCGGACTGATGCGATCGTCCGCCGCACACCACTTCATGTACTTTCCGGAGCTGTGATGGAATGCCAGGTTGTAATTGCGGCCAGCACCCAGGTTCTTTCCATTGCGGAAATATTTTACCCGAGCGTCTTTCGTAGCGAATTCGCGGCAAATCCGCTCGGTGCCGTCCGTAGAGGCGTTATCTGAAATGATAAGCTCGAAATTATCATAGTCTTGGGCGAGGCAAGACGTAATAGCATCGAAGAGATATGCTTCTCCGTTGTAAACAGGAATGGCTAGTGAGACGAGTGGATTTTTTGAGCCTGCTTCGTTCATTTCTCAAATCCAAATGATGGCGCTAGGCGATCCGCTAAATTCAATCCTTGTAATTCATTACAGCAGACATTGAACGCGTGAGGTCCACGCGTAAGGCCCTGTCCTCTGCGTTGTTGAGACACATGACCTCGACTTCCGGCAATTCAGCGACAATTTTGCACGCCAGCCCCAGCGGAGGCAAGAGTGGGTCGGCGCGGGCGAGCAGCCGTTGCCGGACGTTCAGGCCTGGCGCCTTGGCCGCAAGCGTCAAGAAAAACGTTCACACTCGATTCCGGTGACCATCAGAACAGCGACGAATTCGGTTCTCCCCGAGCGTCCTCGTCGCGCACGACTTCCGTCGTTTTATGACCCAGTTGTGACGCTCAGGAATTTGGCAAATTCATTAGCGTTTTCAAAATGGTAGGAGAGGAAGGACTCGAACCTTCGAAGCCGTGAGGCGGCTGATTTACAGTTAACGGGCTCTGTAAAATTATCCCAAGGGCCGATGATGCACAAGCTCGGTCAAAAAGGACGGCATATCAACGATACTGGTTCTGCTCATTTTGCGAGCAGGATTTGCAATTTTTCATCGTTCGAACGCTCGTCGTTTCGCAACGCTTCGACGATTTTCAACTCACCGTGATCGGCTCGCTCTTTGGTACTGAGCAAGACGGTCGTCATGCGTTCAATCGTGCTATTTGGGAGACCTAAAATTACCTCAGCCCCCGCCCACGCGGCGAGGTTCGGCGGACGATAGGTCGCGTCTGTGGTGCTGTGCCTGTCGTAAATTAGATCCGGGCGTATCGGTGGTGGAGTCCGCCTAAGATTGGGTGACAAAGAATGTGCCCGGCGCGATCGACGGCGCGTGAGACCGGTGCATCTTTCTCCAGGGATAGATGCGTGCGGGTCCCATTGTAATATTTCATGTAACAGAGCAGTAAGTGACGGAGGTGGCGCTCGCTGAACACAACAACGTGGTCAAGGCATTCCCTGCGGATCGAGCCGATCAGCCTTTCAGCATATCCATTTTGCCAAGGGGAGCGCGGCGACGTCGGTCGATCGCAAATGCCCATTGACCGAAGCCTTCGGATGAAGACCTCACCATAGGCCCCGTCCCGGTCACGAATGAGATAGCGGGGAGCTTGTTCCCAGCCGCAGGCTTCTGTGATCTGATTTGCGATCCGATCTGCGGTCGGATGGGCTGTGACGCCAAACCATAAAATCTGCCGTCGACCATGCCCGACAATCAACAAGCCGTAGAGCAGACGAAATGAGATTGTCGGTACGACGAACAGATCCATCGCGGCGATGCCGTCGGCATGATTGCGAAGGAACGTCCTCCAGCCTTGGGATGGCGGGTCTCTTCGCTTGGCCATGTACTTGGCCACGCTGGTCTGTCCGATATCGATGCCGAGCTTGAGGAGTTCTCCATGGATCCGCGGCGCTCCCCACAGAGGATTGGCAATGCTCATCTCGCGGATAAGCCGTCGTATTTCGACCGCAACCGTCGGTCGGCCGGAACGAGGTCGTGATTTCCAGCGCCAGTACGATCTGAACCCGGCACGATGCCAACGGACGACAGTCTCCGGCTTCACAATCGTCAGCGCATTGAGGGTACTTGGCGCCAAACGAGACAGCCCAACAAAGATCAGGCGATCCATGGCACTGAAAGTCAGTCTCTTTGGCAGGTGCCGTCGCTGGATGTTAAGCTGATGACGAAGGACCACGATCTCAGCTCCTAACGAGGCCCCCGACTGGAACAATAGGACCAGCACCGACCAGACCAGGTTGCAAGCTTCTCTCATAAGCCAGAAGCATTGCGCGATTCGGCCTCACTTGCCAGCCGGATTAGTTTCCGACAGGGACAGGCTTGCGCGCAGACACAATCTTATGAACCGGGCGAGCACAGGCCGCTAAAAACGCGGGCTTTCGCTTGGGCACCCTGTACGCCAACAGTCATTGGAGGCCCCAAGATTGGAGCGAGCGAGCCGTTGCGCACGAGCGCCGCGCACTGCCGGGCAGCGTCGTCGCGCTTCACTTCACTGGCTTGTATCCGTCGTTCAGGGTCTTCAGGAATGCAATGATGTCGGCTTCGTCCTGTGCCGTCATTGCTGGCGTTTCGCCGAGATGCCGGTTGAAAGGCGGATCGCTCACATCGACATTAGCCTGATACTGCACCGGAATGTCATTGAATTTCTGGACTGTCCCGTCCGCCGCACGCGGATAGATCTTCTCCGGGTTGGTGTCGCGGAAATTGTAGAAATCGAGCACCTGCTGCAGCGTCTGGAATACCCCGTTGTGGAAGAACGCGTGGCGCCTGGCGGTGTTACGCAAGGTCGGCGTCAGGAACATGCCGCAATATTGCGTCTGGTCGGCGATGTTGGTGCGAATGGGTCCGCAAACCCCGAGATCGAAATACTTGATGTCCTTGTTGTCCGCGAGTGCAGCATTGCGCGGCGCACCCAAGGCTTCATACTGATGATCGGTAAAGAGCGGCGGCAATCCATCGAGACTCGGCTGCGAAATATGGCAGCCGCCGCAATTGGCTTTCTCCGGGTCATTGAACAAACGATAGCCGCGCATTTCGCTGTCGGTGAGGCGGGCCTTGCCCTCCAGCCAATAATCGAACTTGCTCGTATAGGGGTGAAAGTCCGACTCCTCGATCTGATAGCGTGCGACGGCGAACATCGCCTCGGACAGCAGCATCTGCGGGTTTTGGAAAATGTTCTCGCCGAACAGCCCCGTGAAGCTCTCGGCATACGGCGCGTGACGCAGTTTCTCGACCGCTCTTTCGATGCCGCCACCGTCCATCTCGCGCGGGTCGAGCAAAGGAACAGACGCCTGTATCTGCAGTGTGTCAGCGCGACCGTCCCAGAACAGGCCGCCCTGCGGAACGAGGTTCGCCGCGCTCTGCGAAGTCTGCGTCGCGGTCTTCTGCACGCGGGTCGAGTTCTGGGCGAGCGCGGCCAGCTCCGCCAGATTGACGTTCTCGGCTTGCGGATCATCCGGGCCGATGCTGAATCCCGGCTGCCGATCCAGATAAGTCAGCGAGGGGACGGCACGCGCGCCCTGCCGGGTCAGCGTAGAGCCGCCGAGCATAACCGGCCCGTCGTTGGGCGGGCCGTAGGCGTGGTCCGGACTGTGACACGAGGCACAGGACAGCTTGCCCGACGACGACAGGCTCGGGTCGTAGAATATTTGCCGGCCAAGCAGCGCCATGGCGGAAAAGGGCGCGACCGGGCGGCGGACGAGATGGATTGGATGTGGGTTTTCGCCGGGCAAACCTTGCGGTTCAGCCGCGAAGACGGCGCCGGCCCAGAGGCCGGCGCCGAGAAGCCACAAGAGTGTGCTTCTGTGCATGCTTGATCGCTCAGTGCCCCTGGTTGTTCGCAGTCACGGTGCCCGTCGACGGATCGAGCAAGAACTTGTCGTCGCGATCGCCCTGATGGAAGTCGAACATGTCCTCGATCGAACCGGCGGTGGCATCGAAGGAACCGCCGCCGAGACGCTCGCCCTTCAGCCAGTTGTCTTCAATGAAGCGCACCACGGAGGCCTGCGAGATCCGCTCGTGGCTGACATAGTTCTGCTTGGCGTAGGGCGAGATCACGAGGAACGGGATGCGCGTGCCCGGACCGCAACGCCCGTTCACGGGGGTGCCGTTGAGGCCGTCGGGCTGGCGCTGGGTGGTGGGGCCCGTGCCGCACGTGCCGCTTCCGTTCAGCTGATCGGCGGTGGCATTGTAAGACGCGCTCGTGGGCGTGGCATAGGCGTGGTCGTACCAGCCGTCCGAGTCGTCATACGTGATGATCACGGCGGTGTTCTTCCAATCAGGCTGCTGCTGCAGGAAGTTGATCAGAGAGACCACGCCGTCCTGCTCATCAAGCGGATCGGAATTGCCCGGGTGACCGTCCTGATAGGCCGGCATCTTGATGTAGGAAACCGACGGATAATTGCCGGCCTTCACCCCCGCGTAGAAGTCGTTCAGGTCATAGGCATGATTGGCGGGGTCAGCCGCTTCGCCATCCGGCGTCGTGCTGTAGCCGATCGCCTGGATCGAGCTCGGCCGGAGGTGCTTCGGATTGGCAGTCGACGTGTAGTACTGGAACCAGGCGTGGTGCTGAGTGTAGTCGGGTTTGGTGCCTACGATGGCTGAATAGGTGCTGCGCTGGCAGTTGGTGGTGCCGTTGGCGTTGACGGTTTGCAGGTTGAAGCCGCCCATGAACGAACCCCAGGTGAGATGGGCCGCGTTGAGCAGGTCACCGATGTTCTTGCCTGTCATCAGGACCGTGCTCGACGTGCTCGAGCACACGTCATAAGCGGGATCGGTATCGCCGATCTGCGTGTAGCCGCCTGCGCCGTCGCTAAGCGTGGAGCCCGTGCCGGTCGAACCGGCAGGCAAGATGATCTTCGCGCCGTTGGTCTGACCGGAGACCACGTGGAGCGCGCCAGGGGTCGATGGACCATAAGTGTCGGTATAGGCATTGTCGCTCATCGCGTAATGCTGGGCGTAGTTCCACAAGCCGGTGACCGTGTTGCCGTCGAAATAGCCCATCACCATGGCCGGGGTGCCGAAGGCGCCGGCGTCGCCCGAGGTGCCGTTGCCCGTATACTTCGGGAAGAGGTCGGCCCTGCCGTTGTCATAGGCCTGTTGCTCGGGCGTATAGGAATGGTTCTGACCAGCCGTGTTCGCCTGCGAGCGATCGATGCGGAACGGGTTGGCAATGTTGCTGCCGTTGGCGGGGTTCGTATAGTTGGGATTGTTGGTGAGCAGATAGTCATGCTCGAGGTTGTTCACCTGCGGCGTGTTCCGGGCCGCCTTGAAGACCGGCTCGCCGGGCGGATTGGTCGCAGTCGGGTAGGTGGCGAAGTAATGATCGAACGACCTGTTCTCGCCGAAGATCACCACGAGATGCTTGATCGGGGTCGCGGTCCGCGTCTCGTCCTGCGGGTGACCGTCATGGCCGTCATTGCCGTGCTGACCGAAGTCCGGGCCGTTGCCATGTGAATCGTCAGCGGCAACCGGACCGCTGCCGGCAACAGCAGCCGCGACGGCAAACAACGCAACAGTGGAAAGCAGATTCTTTCTCATCGTGTTCCTCGAAAAAAAGATGGGTTAACGCGACGGTTTATAACCAGCGGCAAATGACGGGCCTGTGTCGGATTGAAGTCAGTAGGTCGGATTTCGCTGAAAGCCCATTTCATTTTTTATTCCCACCGGGATGATCTATGTCTCACACGTTGAAGCGGGGGTTCGCAGGATGTCGGACACCATCGATCTGCTTTGCAGAGAGGGCAAAGTCATAACGGCGCGAGATAACCAAGTCTGAGTTTTCACTACCGTCGCCGCGCCCCAGCAACACTGCCGCGTTCGGCAGTGGCGCGGTCATAAGCTCGCAAGCGTATTGCGGTCGCTCGCGCTCGGGGACATTATTGACGAGAACGTTGGAATCTAGGGATGTGGACGCTGCGAATTGTTTTCATGGGCGACCCACACGTCGCTTTGCTTGATTTGATGGATGAGGGCTTGGGGATCGAATTTCCGGAGACCTGGGGGAATCTCGAACCATTGCGCGGGTTGCGGTTCGTCCCGAACGTTCCGGGCGGTAATCACCGCACCGTCCTCGGTCTTGATCCGCAGCGGAAATTTGCGCACCGGGTCGATCCAGCCGAAGAGTTCCGGGCCGGAAGCTGAAACGGCCCGGTAGACGATGGCGCCGTGCCCGTCGATCGTCTCCTCCCCGACGCGCTCGCAATGCCAGTCACCCTGATCCGCGACGCCAGCCACGCTCGCCATGGCCTGCCACTGCCGGCATGGATCGCCCGGATCGACCTGCACCAATATCCGGGTGAGGCGGCTCGATTGACGGGCGTCCATAAATATCCCAGCGGCCGGCCGCACGAAAAAAGCGGCTGACTTCGCTCCGTCGATCAGGAAAAAGCCGCCGGCGAATTCCGGCGTTTCAATTCGCACCTTTTCACTGAAGACGTGCACCTTGCCTGCGGGCGCCGCTGCACCACCGTCCCGCGCGATGGCAAGATCGGCGGAAAACTGCTGCGCGGGCGCCGCAGCACAGCCGCAGACCAAAAAGGCGGCGAGAGCAAGCACACTCAACCACAGCCGGTTGGATGGCAAAACAATCAGGGGGCCTTTGCCCATCATCAACACCCGAGAAGGCAAACCCGCCATGTGGGCCGGCGGACTAAAGGCGGCAACGACCGGGCCATTAAGCCCGATCGTCGCCACCTCGGTTAGGTTGGATCACGATCGCATCCCGATCGCCCGTGGATCACTCGGTGTAGGGCTGAGTGACCGCGTGGCTGAAGTCGAACGCGTCGAACAGGTCAGCAAGCGCCGGGCTGTTGGTCGGCACGTACGGAGCGTTCTTCGAGAACGTCGGGTTGGGGAAGTTGTCGCGGCTGCGGTTCGTGAGCGGCTTCAGGTTCCAGTTACGCTCGATGAACTTCAGCAACGATACATGATCGCTGTAGTTGTGATAGACCTTGCCGCCGGTCGAATACGGCGAGAGGATCAACATCGGCGCGCGCGGTCCGTCGCCGAAGAAATCGAGCGACTGGATGAAGCCCGAGTCCCAGTAACCGCCAGCTTCGTCCCAGGTGACGAACACGGCCGTCTCCGCCTTCAGCTCCGGATTGGCGTCGAGCGCACTGAGAACGTTGAGCACGTAGGCTTCGAACAGGTCGACCTTTGAGGTCTGCGGATGACCATCGAGCAGACCATCCGGCTTGCCGAACGACACCGAAGGCAGGGTGTTGTTCTGGATCGCCGTGATCAGATCAGCAGTATCCTTGATATGCGCCGTGCGGACAGTCGGGTCGGCCATGATCGAGGTCGCATACTGGAACAGATTGCAGATCTGACAATAGGCGACGCCGAGAGCGTGAACCGGATCGGCAAGCGCGGCAGCGCCGAGGTTTGGGCTGGTCGGATTCGCCGCAACCGCATCATTCGATAGAGCCACGGCGTCATTATACGAGCCACCGTAGTAGGCCCACGTAATGTTCTTTTCGATCAAGGCATCGCCGATGGTCCTGACCGGCGATGGCGGGATGTTGCCAGCGCCCGACAGCGCACCGTTCGGCAGGTAGCCGGGGTTGGTGTTGTCGAGCATGTAGTAGTGGTTGGGCTGACAGTTCGGCTCTGCCGCGTAGGGCAGGTTCTCCAGGTAGTTCACGATCGGCTGGACGCCGGGCTGGGATACGTCAGCGCAGGCGCTGAAGTTATTGTCGGCCGTGTACGCGTTGACAGTGCCCGAGACCGGATTCGGGTTCGCGATCATGCTCGCGGGCGGCGTGGTCGGGTTGCCCTTGCCATCGGTCCAGAAGGCTGCGTCGCCGGTGCCAAGCATGAAGTGGTTGGCGCCGGTGCCACCATGGAACGACTGATGGAAGTTGTCGCCTAAGGTGAAGCGATCAGCCAGCTGCTTCAGGATCGGAGCCTGCTCCTGCTCCGCATTGTAGAAGCCCATCGAGTTGCCCATGCTCTTGTTGCTCGACGAGTAGGTCGCCATCACGAACGGGAACAGGTCTGCCAGACAGCCCGAAGTGTTGGTCTTGGTCGCGTTGGCGACGCTGCAATCCTCTTGCTGCCAATCCTGGTAGAAGCGGTGCGTTGTGTCGCCGGTGTAGTCGTCGTCGGTGAGCTGGGGGCCCTGCAGCGGGAACGGTCCCGTCAGGGTACCGGCCCCGGGAACGCGGGCGTCTTGAACGCCGGTCGGCAAGCCGCTGGCGCCGGTCGTCAGGATGTCGATGTCTGCCGGGTTTATGTCCTTCTCGACGCTCGCTTCGGCGATCGTCTTGAACGGAGCGCCGGTGTCGCTCTGCGCGGTCGGGGTGCCGTTGGTGTTGGGCTGCGGCATCGCGTTGGTCGCGTTGTAAGGCTACTTGGCGATGGCCGGAGCGCCGATGTAGTAGGACGGCTGCGCGGCGACCGAGTACTGCTGCGCCTGAGCGAAGTTCGGGCCCGGTGTGCCGTCTTCGTTGACAATGCCCTTCGACAGCAGGTTGGAGATGGTCTCACCCCTGCCCTTCGGCTTGTAGACACCGAAGGTGTGATCGAGGCCGCGGTTTTCACCGATCAGGATAATGACGTGCTTGATCGGCGAAGCGGTCTTGGCCGTGTTCTGGTTCTTGCCGTCATCACCGTGGTTGTTGTTGCCATTATTGTTCTCACCGCTGCCGCCATGGGAGCGGTCGGAATGCGAACGCAAATCCCAGCTGCTTCGGCCCCAGTTCGTGGCAGCATAGCTCGCGGTCCCGACTGCCATCGTGGACACGATACACAGCGCGGTGGTGACCCGCCATCTTCTTCTCAAATTGAACGTCGGTTTCATTATCGACCCCAGAGGTTGAGTTAGCGTAGCACTACTTAGTGGGTCAACATGACGCAGGCATATCGATGTTGTGAACGCGCGCAAATAAATTCAGAAGACTCCAACATTATTTCGCTGAAGAACTTGCTGGCGCGACTGAAAATAATTTTTGTAAAGCGGACTACTCTTTCATTTGCGCTCATTTGTCTCGTGAACACTGGCAACGTGCGCGTCAGCATTGGACCTGCGAACACAGGCATGATCCCGCAAGGTCGAACCTCGTTGATCCGACAGCGGTCAATTCTTTGCGGCGACATGATTTTCTCAGGCGGCAACGCGATCTTTCTGCTGCCGCGACGCTCCGGATCATGAGCCCAGATTGAATTGGATCGTGATCTGCTCCAGCATTTCGAGCGACGCATTTGATGCGTCTGGACGCCGGTTCGCACGACGAAACCGCGTCGAGCAAAAGAATAGCGCCAAGTCCTGATCGATCGGAGCCGAACAGCCTCGTGGACCTCAGTGCGACATATGCCTCGACTGCATCACCTGCCGTAGCGCCGCGTAATGCGAATCATGCACCGCGGGATTGAACAGCGACCACGGTTCGGCGCTGGCCAGCAGCGCGGGCACCGCGGCGGCCATCAGATAACGATAATTCCTGTAGTCCGCCGCCGCGTCGGTGGTCCGGCCGTTCGCGACGGCCATATCGACCCGTCGCAAGGTGAGAACGAGTTCCTTAAGAGCCGTGCGCGCCAAGACACGCTGCTGCTCGCCGCCCGACACGCTGGTGTTCTTCCGGTCGGGATAATCTTCGGTCAATTCTCGCAATTCATTGCCGATGGTGTCGACCGCCAGCGCGACGATATCCTTGTCGCCTGCCGGAATCGCCGTCGCGAGGACGGTGGTGAAATCGTTGATTTCCTTCATCGATGCCCCCGCGCCTTCGCGCTCATAAGGTTGCGCACCGTCGCCCACGGCGGCGAGGTAGGCCACGAGATCCTGCCGATCCTGTGCAGAGAGGCCGAGATCGAATACGCGATCGAAATGCGCCACCACCTGATCATAGCTGTCGAAGCGGCCATCGTGGAAATACGGCGCGTTGAAATCCGCGTTGCGCAGCGTCGGCGTCTTGAAAAGACCGCCGGAGCCGACGTCATGTTGCTGATGGTCGACGAAGGCGCCCGAGGGAACATGACAGCCGGCGCAACTCAGATTCGGATCGTGCGGGAACGGCTTCATGAACAACGCCTGGCCGCGACGCTCCGATTCGCTGATCTTTCCGATCAATCGCCCGCCGGGACCGAGACTCGGATTGTTCAGGAAGTCGATGTCCTGAATGTAGGCGACGATCGCGTCGAGGATAACCGGCGCCGGTTCGGGCCCGGCAAACTCATTGACGACGACATTGCGGACGAAATCCCGCAGCGACGCCATGCGGCCGTCCTGGCCATAGGGCGCAAGATAGCGTGCACCGCGCAGGCTCGGGATCCTCACGGGATCGAGCACAAAATTGTCCGCCTTCGGATTGAACAGCGGACCGGTGGTGTCGAAATTACCCGGGCGCGTCGACATCTTTGGCATGAAGAACTTGGCGTTTCCCGCGCCGTTGACATGGCAGGTACCGCAGCTCAAGCCGGCCTGCCGGGCCACCCCGCCGAGAATTCCCGGCGAACTGAAGGCCAAATTGCCGAGATTGACCAAGTACGACTTACCGCCGGCGATGTCAGACCGGAATACTTCGCGCGGCTTGTCGAGCGCGTCTTCGTTGAGTTCGGTTTTTGCGGGCAATGTCGTCTGATCGCCGTCGACCGGAAAAGCCATGACGCGCCCGTAAAAGCCCGCGACCAGAAGTCCGGGCACCAGAGCAGCGATGAATGAGCGGCGGAGGATCATTGCGATGCGGCCTCCAGCGTCGAGCGCCGCAATCCCAATTTGTCGGACGCCCCCTGCAGCGTGATCACCAGTTCCGCGCTGGCGAGCCCGGCGTCGGCGGTCCTGAGCGCGGGCGCGAAAATCGTATGGTAGGCGAAATCGATGCCCGCGACGTTATTGCGCATGTCGTCGAGCGAAGTGCCGCTGATGCGCGATTCACCACCGTCAGCTTTACTCTCGCCGACCTCATAGGCCAGCCGCACGGTGCCGTCCAAGATGCCCTGCGGCGTGAGCGGTATGTCGCGAAGCCTGTCGTGAAGGCTGTCCAGATGCCCGACAAGCGCTTTGGCATCGCCATCGACATCAGTAAGACCGGCGCCAAACAGCTTGGCCTCGATGGCATGGAAGCCGCTGTCGGCATTCGGCCACGCATCGATCTGGGCGTCGAGTTCGGGAACAAAGCCCGCCGTGAACACTTCCGAACGCTCCCATCCGGAGCGGGCGGAAATCCAGGCCTTCTTCGCGCCCTTCAAATCCCCGGCAGCGGCGCGCTCACGCAATTCACGGGCAGCCGCCAGTGCCTGGCCGATGCCGTCAATCATGTAGGGCCGATAATCCTCCGCCGCGACATCAAGCGGTGCGGCGCTCGCCGTGCGCATGCCAAATCCCAGCATCGCAAGACACACCGCTACTCTCACATGGATCATCGTCACAAAAAATTCCCGGCGACGACAAGCCCGCGACCGTCGCAAAACATGGCAGCTACCGGCGTGCAATATTGTAAATTCTGTTTGCCGTTTTGTGACGGGATCGTTTCGCGTTGCGCTTTTTATGGAATAAAAACGATTTGCTGCGGAAGTAAATCGGCCGAAAAAAATTGCGCAGCAATTTGCGTTGCCTGTTCGCGACAAAAATAGTTTCTTCAAGGACCGTGCATATTCCTTGTCATAAGGCCGATATGGCCGTAGCTCCGGCCGTCTCGTACCGACTCATTCGTCGTTCTCTGGCAAGGCTCGCATGATCATAGACACCGAAACGCTGCGTCTTTTGGGCTTCTTCGCAGCGCTTTGCCTGCTATGCGGCGCGCTGGCGCTGATCGATATTCGTCGCGGCATCATTCCGGACGGCTTGAACCTGTCCATCGCCGCCCTCGGGCTGGTGAAAGCCGTCATTGCCGGCGGCAGCGCGGCCGGCATCGAAGCCGCGTGTGAAGGCGCAGCCATCGGACTAATCTTCTGGCTGCTGCGACGATTGTATTTCGTGCTGCGAAAAATCCAGGGTCTTGGCCTCGGGGACGTCAAGTTCCTTGCCGCTGCGGGACCATGGATTGGTATCGCCGGGATGCCTACGCTGTTGCTGATCGCCACGCTGACGGCGCTCGTCGCAGCCGGCGGCCTGCAACTGGCCGGGCGAGACATGACACGGCAGACATCCTTGCCGTTCGGACCCTTTCTGGCCATCGGCCTGCTACTGACATTCGTCTCGCAGCAATTCCTCGGCGCGCTCTAACGCTCGCGCCGGATCAACGAAAAGGACAGATCATCGCCGCGAAGCCACCGGCCTCTCGATCGCGCTCACTGGAAGCGGATGGACCTCGCTGGTCGGCCGGCCGCCGCCCGGCTGCGGCAATCCCAGCACGGCTTCGTGCTCACCATTCTCCATGGTCACCTCACCGCCCCGGATCTCGCGTAGTTTCCAGCCCTGATGATTCTCGCCGAGTTTCAGCCGCAGCGCGGCTTTCGTCGACTGGTCAAGGAAAATCCCGAATCCTTCGTCGTCGCTGGCGATGGTGCCGACCAGAGAAAGCTGGGGAGGCTCGACCTCCTTTTTTCGCGGCGGCGACTTGGCGAGCACTGGTTCGGCGGCGATCGCAGCCGGCGGCGGACGGCGGGAGGGCGAAAAAATTGGACGGTCGCGCGTGACCGAGAATTGACTGAGCGGCACGGCCCATAATGGGTTGGCGCTTGGCGTCCGCGCCGGCGCGCCCGGCGGCGCGACGACGCGCACGGCCGTAACCGGCTCGGCCGGAGTGGAAGATACCGCCGGCGGCCCGTTGGGCCGTGCCTCGTCGCCGAGGTCGGCATCCAGCGCATCGCTGGACACAGCTGCGGCCGACGCGACATTATGGACCGACAACGCCAGAAAAGTGAGACCGATCGTAAAGCCGCGCCTCATTTGGCACCTCGCCATTGCCCCGACACCGTCAGCAGGATTCGCAACTTCCCGCTTCCCGGGCCCGACGCTGCGATGGGAGTCTGGACCACGAGCTGATCGATGAACAGGAAAGGCATCCCGGCTTCAAGGTCGTAGAGTAATTGCTGCAATTGAGGCTGCTCGATCTCGCAGCTGGCAATCATGCTCAGAAACCCGGTCTTTGACGGCGCGCCTTGCAGGTCGAGCTGGGTCGACAGCACGTTGCCGCCGAATTTCGCCACCGCTTCGGACACGCGCTGCAGCAGCGTTGCGCCCGCGACGGTCACGGTCGCACCCTCGAGATAGGCCGAGCCCGACGGCATCGTCACGTTACCGGACGAGCCGCCAGCGGCGGCGGGTCTGCGCCCCTCAAGCTGCTCCAGCATGGCCGATGACGCCGCAACCTGGCTCCGCTGGTCGAGGACATCAGCGATCGACGTCACCGTGACGAACAGCAGCGCACTCACCAGACCGACGTAGACCGCTGTCGCCACCATGGGCGACGTGGTGATGGCTTTTCTCGATGCAGCATAGGCGCTCACGTGCCGGATCCGAAATAGGCTGTGATATGGGCTTCGATATGGAAACGCTCGCCCGGCTCGTTCGCCGCGCGCGTAGTCGGCGCGAAGAAGGTGGCGCGGGTGAATTGCGGAGACTGCTCCATCAGGCTGATGAGGGATGGCGCATCCTGCGTCATGCCCACAACCTGGATCTTGTCGCCTTCGATCCGCAGCTCCGTTACATAAGTGGTGTCGGGCAACACGCGGGAGATGGCCTCCAGCACCACGACGCTGGACGGGGTCGCCTGCTTGCGCTTCGCCAGCAGACCAAGACCCGATCCGGCGGAATTCGGATCGAGGCGCAACGCGGCGCGGCGCTGCGAAAGCTGCCGCTGCAACTCGCCCTGTTGCGACTGGAGGGAACTCCCGAGATAGGCAGAGATCAACAGCGACGCCGCAGCGGCAACGCCGGTGGAGAGCAGAATGGCACGCAGAAGGCGCGGTATCCTCGTCGTCCCGATTGCGCTTCGCCACGGCTGGTCGAGCAGCTTGATCCGGGCGGATGCTCCGTCACCCAGCGAAGCCGTGGCATATATAGCAACAGAGGCCGCATCCAGCGCTTGTGCATACTGAAGCAGAGGCTGCACCTTCAGCTTGGATGTCGCGGCGAAGATCACATCGATCCGGTCGTTCACCGCGGGCGTCGGCGGGCTCCAGCCGAACACCGCGTCATTGGCGGTCCAGGGCGTCAGACGATCGATCTGCGCCCGGATCATGCCGTCAAGAAAATCACCGGCCTTGCTCGGGAAGTCGAGCAGACACGTCATGACATGACCGGATTGCAGTTGCGCTTCGACACGGCTGCCGCGAAACGCCGCCTTCCAGTCCGCCGGCAATGGCGGCTGCGGCCTGCCGCTATCGAGGCGAAAGACCAGGTCGGGCAGCGCCGGGGCCTTTTTCGCCGCGATTGTCCTGGCCGTGAACACGTCGTCGTCACCTTCCTCGAGCAGTATCCGCCGCGAGCGGATGAATTGGCCAGCAGCCGCATCGGCGGCGCCGGTCACGGCCGCAATCCATTCGCCGAACAGCTGCTGGAACTCGGAGATTATGCCCATTATACGCCCCTGGGTTTCCGCACGCCGCGGCTGGGCTCCACGTCATCCTGCCAGGACAGCACGCGGTATGGTTCAGCCTTGTCGCCGAGCGCGATCGCCACTTCCGACGCAGTACGGCGGCCGTTGCTGAAATTGATCGTGGCCTCGATCCGGTAGGACGAGCTTTTTGCCTTCATCGCGCCGTCGGACGCCGGAGCGGAGGCGTCGCTAGACGCATCACTCGACAGCGCAAATCGCTCGCCGGACCCGCCGCCGGGATTGTCCGACGGCTTGCCGGGCAATGCAGCGATCACCTCGGGGGCTGCGATCGTGGCATCGACGCCAGCCGATCCGTTGAACACCGTCACGAACGGCAGCGCGCGATCCACCAACGCTGGAGGCAGGCCAGCCACGAGCGCGAGTTCATTCACATTCGTAAACAGCGACTGCCGCGGCCCATAGTTCAGCCCCGCCGCGGCGTAGAGCGCTTCCTCGTCATTGGTGCTACCGGGCACAGGACGGGTGCGCCATCCGACGATCCGGTCTGCGTCTTCCGTGGCGGCGGCTCGAGTAGCGCCCAGCCCCGCGAACAGACCGGCCAGGACTTCCTTGGGAGCGAAATTGAGATCGATGCGGGCAGCTTCGGAGGTGAAGGTGACGAGAACGTCGGCATCATCCATCCGGAAGTGAAACGATCCGCGCGAGGGTCGCGCCTTGTCGCCCGCCAGCGTCAGCTGATAGGCGGTGAGTTCGAGGCTCGCGGACACCAGCGCTTCGGTCTGCAGCGCGGTATCGTTGAGCGCCAGCGCCTGCGCCGAGGCAGACAGATACAGCGAAAAGATCACCGCCAGCGCCGACAAGGCCATGATAATCCAGAGCACGGCAACGATCACGAAGCCTCGCTCCCCAGACGGCAAGTCGGCGCGACCCCTTGTCATAGCGTTCCTCCCTGCCCCGCAATTCCGGCTTGCGGATCCGCCGCTGCATCGGGTGGAACGTCCTGCTTGTCCTTGTCGTCGCAACCACCGTCAGGCCGCACGCAGCCGCTCGGCGCCTGGACGTGAACCGGCGTTATTGTCGAGATCGACAGGACGCGCTCGGTACTCGCATCACAAATTGTCAGCCTGATCATGGCTGGCAGCTTGTCGGCCCCCCGCCACGTGTTTTTCCAGACCCGATCCGGACCGGCATAGGCGAACGACAGCCGGAACGGCGCCCGCAGCAGCACCACCGGATCGCCGAAATGCAATTCTTCCGACAGCGACGACGCGGATGGCAGCGGCGTAAATCGCGTCCGCGAACGTACCGTCACGAATTCGCGGCGCTCGGTCGTCTCGCCCAGGTGCACGACGTCAAGTCCAGCGCCGGCGTTCGGGCCCAGCGCCGTGCGCACGAACACCACCGATAGCTCCGATCCCTCGAACAGGGGACGGCGCGAATCGCGATTGGCCGGAACATATTCGGCCGCGGCGAGATCGGCCCCGATCCGCTGCAGCGCGATGCCGATCACCTCGCTGCGCTGGATACGGCCGAGACCGCGATTCCAGTTCGGCAGCCACTGCGCAGTGATGCTGGCGAGCGCCGAGAGCACCAGCCCCATCAACGCCAGCGCGACAATGGCCTCGATCAACGTGAAGCCACGTTCGCCTGCGCGCTGCTGAGTCATCGTGCCAATCATTTGGAGGGCTTCTGCATCAGGCGAACGGTGCGAATATCGGACAACGCGCCGGAGGGAGATTTGACGCGCACCCTCACGAGTTCGGGGACCCAGGGGATGTCGGCGTTCGGCACCGTCCAGTCGCCGCCAAGCGGCATGACTTCTACGGTCCAGCGATAGTTGTCAGTCTGTCCCGACAAGGTGCCGGGACGAAGCTCGGCTCGCGGCGGAAGGCCGGCGGTCATGACGGTGCGTGCCGTCTGCGTCAGGGCGACATGCTGCTCCAGCGACCGCACCCCGCGCACATTGGTTGCCATCAGCGAACCAATCGCGACGATGGAGACAGCGACGATCGCAAGCGCGATCAGTACTTCGATGATCGTGAAACCGGCGTCGCGATCAGTTGATGCTGGTGTCCCGGGGAACAATCTCGATCCTTCCTGTCAGCCAGTTGACACGAATTTCAAAGCCTGCATCAAGGCGAGTCAGCGCGATGGTGCCCCCGCATGAGGTGCCGTTGGCGAAAAAATCGATGGTCGACAACGCTGTCCGCTGCCGGCAGGTTTGCGGCAGCAACGCATCGAAACGTACATCGTCGGGAATCCGGATCACTGCCCGCGACGCCCCGGAACGAATAGCGCGCGCCTGCGCATCGACCACGGTGGCAACATTGGTCCGGTCGCGGATCGCCGCATTGCGATCCGCTTTCAGCAGCGTCGCGGCCTGCAGCGCATAGGCCTGCAGGCGCGATCGCGACGTCTGCTGCGGAATGAACGGCAACAGCACGGCCGCCAGCAGCGCGATGATGGCCAGCACGCACACGATCTCGAGCAGAGTAAAACCGCGCTCGGCGACGTCACTCATTTTTCGCGGTGTTGTTTTCGAGCGAAATGTCGGCGGCAACCCCGCTGCCGCCTTCCTGACCGTCGGATCCGTAGGATATGATGTCATACGGGCCACGCTCTCCGGGCGAACGATACACGTAGCTGTTGTTCCACGGATCGTTGGGAACGTTGCCGCCCTTCAGATAGGGTCCGTTCCAGGCGGCAACGCCCGGCGTCTGGCGGACCAGAGCCGTCAGTCCTTCTGCCGTGGAGGGAAACCGGCCGGCGTCGAGATAGAACAGGTCGAGCGCGCTCGCAAAGCTCTGCAGCTGAATTTTGGCCGCCTTGACCTTGGATTCGCTGAGATAGTTGAGAACGCGCGGACCGATCAGGCCCATGATGAGCCCGATGATGGTGATCACCACCAGCATCTCAACCAGCGTGAAGCCCTGTTGGCCCGCATCAGGCTCGCATTTGCGCCGGACAGACCGGTCTTCTGATCGCCTGACGAAAATTCCGTCGACGCTCTTGAGCGATATCATAATGAACCAACCTTTGATCTAGCCGACGAGTTGCGTGACCGACAGCAGCGCGGTCATGACCGACACGATCAGCCCGCCGACAACCGTGCTGATGGCGACGATGGCAAGCGGCCCGACGATGCCCACCACGCGATCAAGGCTGCGCTGCAATTTTGCTTCATAGAATTCGGCAACCCGGCCGGCCAAGGCCGGCAGTTGCCCGGTTTCCTCTCCCAGACGCAGCATGCGAACCGCCATCGGCGGCAGGCTCGTTGCCCCGGACAGGGCATCGGACAGCTTGCCTCCATGACGGACGCGATCGGCGGCCGCAGTCCAAGTTGCTTCGTTTCCGGTCACCGCCATGATGTCAACCAGGATGCGCAAGGTGGCCGTGAGGTTGACACCGCTCCCGAGTAGCACGCCCAGATTGCGGCAAAACAGACTGGTGCGGTAAAACTGGAAGATCCCGCCGATACCGGGCACGTGTGAAACTGCGGTCATGATTGCCGCGCCTGTGCCGGGCCGGCGGAGCAGCCACCAGACCCCCGCCACCGCCGCCGCCGCCGCAAGCATTGCGGCGGTGGCATTCGCCCGCAGAAAGTCCGACAGCTTGATGAACGCACCGAGCGTCGTATCCGACTTGGCGCCGAAGTCCTGTAGCACCGTCGAAAACTGCGGCAGCACGAACAAGATGAAGAACAGCATGACCCCGGCGGCTGCGACCAGCACAAAGGCCGGGTATTGCATCGCGTCCGTCAGCTTGCGGCGCATCAGTTCGGACCGCGCCCGTTCTGCCCCCAGCATGTCGAGCACCTGATCGAGCGTGCCCGATACCTCGCCGACGCGCACCAGCGCGCCATACATCGGGGGAAACAGCGTCGGATGATCCGCCACCGCATCCGCCAGGCTCTCGCCGCTGAGCAGCGCCGCGCGGAGCTTGCCGACCACCGGACGCATCCGTCCGACGTCGGCGTCTGTCGCCAGCAGTTCGAGCGCGTCGTCGAGACGTGCGCCCGCCTTCAGCAGCAGCGCCATATCCCTGGTGAAGGTCGTAATTTCGGCGGCGCTCGGCCGGCCGAACAGACCGAAGCCACCGGAACTGGAAGCGGCGCGCTTGTCTTCGACAGTCTCGATCGGCAAGAGCCGCAAATATTCGATCCGGCGCGCGACTTCGGCCGATGTCGGCGCCGAGAGCGTCCCGTTCACGATTTCGCCGTTCTGCGTCAGGGCTCGGTAGCGATAAGTCGGCACGCGTTCACCGCACGGTTGTGACACGGAGAATTTCGGCTGGCGAAGTGAGACCCGCGCGGCATTTCGCGATACCGTCATTGAGCATCGTCGTCATTCCACCGTGTATCGCCATCTCGTCGATCTTCAGCCCGTCCGTCTTGTCCGAGATCAGATCGCGGATACCGTTGGTCAGTTCCAGAAGCTCGAAGACGCCGAGCCGGCCACGATAGCCCGTGCCGCCGCAGCGTTCGCAGCCGCACGGCTCCTGAATCACTTCTCCGGTCCGGAAGCCGAGCGCCGCGAGCCGGGGATCTTCGGCAAAATCGGCATCGCTGAGCGCCCGCGGTGATTTGCAGCGCTCGCACAGTTGGCGAACCAGCCGCTGCGCGATCACGGCGCGCAGCACCGATCGCAGCAGGTAACCTTCGACGCCGAGATCGAGCAGACGGGGCACCGCCGCCGCCGCGGTTTCTGTATGTAACGTCGTCAGCACCAGATGACCTGTGAGTGCGGCATGGACAGCCACATGCGCAGTCTCGGAATCACGCACTTCACCGATCATGATGACGTCGGGATCCTGACGCACGAACGACCGCAGCGCGGCCGCGAATGTCAGCCCGATCGCCGGCTTGACCTGCGATTGATTGACGCCCGGGATTTCGTATTCGACCGGATCCTCGATCGTCAGGATTTTTCGGACCGGTTCATTCAGGATCGACAGTATGGTCGCAAGTGTCGTGGTCTTGCCGCTGCCGGTCGGGCCGGTGATGACGATCATGCCGTGAGGCAGCTTCAGCAAACGCCGCAGCGTGGCATCCTCGGACGACGAAAATCCCAGCTTTTCGACAACGAGTAGCCCGCGATCCTTCGGCAGGATGCGGATAACGGCGGATTCGCCGTGCTGCGTTGGCATGATCGCGACGCGGATGTCGACGTCGGCACGCCCTGCCCGCAACCGTGCGGCGCCGTCCTGTGGCAAACGGCGCTCCGCGATGTTGAGGTTAGCGACGATCTTGATGCGCGAAATCAAGGCCCGCGGCAGCACACCGGCCGGCGCCACCACCGGCCGCAGCAGGCCGTCGATGCGCATGCGGACCACAAGCCCGGCGGGGAACGGCTCGATGTGAATGTCGCTTGCGCGCAGTTCCACCGCTTTTTCAAGCAGATCATTGACTGCACGTACCACCGGTGCGCCACTGGCGAGATCCCGCAGGCTCTCGATGTCGTCTTCTCGCGGCTGCGCCGCCAGCTCCGCGGCCGGATCGACGTCGTCTTCGCCCAGACGCTGGTTCAGAACAACCGCAAGATCCTCCGATGTCGCGATCCTGATCACGACGCCGGCGCCCAATACGATTTGCACGGCGCGCTGCACCGCAACATCGGTCGGATCCGCAACCGCGACCATGGCGCGGCCGTTGGAAGATTGATAGGGGAAAACCAGCATCTCGCGCAGAAAGCGTTGCGAGAACGACGCCACCAGCGGCGCCGCCGACATCATATCCTGCAGCGTGACGCGCTCGAGACCATAGAAACGAGCTGCTTCATCTGCGAACTCGGCGGCCGATAAATCAGTAAGCTCCCACAGATTGACACGACGGCGATCGGATACGACCTGCCCTACCGCACCATCGCGTCCGTCCACACTCGTCAAGTGTTTGCCTTGACGCAGATATTCCACGAACTGCAAGGACAAGTCGCTGGCCATTCGTCTTTCCGCTCGCGCGTTTTTTGATGGTCGATCGGCGCAACACGTTTCGTCGCCAGCCGTCGACCGCACTTATCGATCCGAAGTATGACACCTGTACGAAGCGCGCGACGCACAAGCCGCTCAAACCAAATTCAGCAACGATATCCACCGACAACGGCACCGCGGTGTGTTCTGAAATCAACGCAATGAAATGATTGACCGTTGACCGGCGCCAACAATTATTTCTGTCATGAACCACCGCTAAGTATCCCCGCCGTGCGAACGGATCGTCACGTACGATCTGCGAGCCGAAACCTACAGTCGGAATGGCGGGGATTATGGTACGCGACGGCAAGCTGGGCCGGTACCCAGCGATCGGCCGCAGCGCTTGCGCTGCCTTTATAGTAATGTCGACGGCTCTGTTGGCCTCGTGTAACTCGGCAACCAACGGCTCGACCGATGGCGCCCAGCTCGACGTGATGGACAAGGTGCGTTCGCTGGACCTCCTGCCGCGTCAGCAGCAGCCGGTGAATGCCGCCACGACGGCCTCCGGACAGAGCGACGGCAGCAGCCGCCCGATGATGTACCAAGGTACGGAAGTGACTGCTCTTTCCGATGAGCGGCCGCAACCGACGTCCAGCGGCAACAGCTTCGATCTCAATTTTGAGAACGCCCCGCTCGCTACCGTCGCCAAGGTCGTGCTCGGCGATATCCTCGGCGTCGGCTACACGATTGATCCGCGGGTGCAAGGCACCGTCAGCCTGGTCTCGGTCCGGCCGGTCGCCAAATCCGACATCATTTTCGTGCTGGAAGGTGCCTTGCGATTGAGCGGCGTTGTGCTCGTCCGCGACACCGCCGGCTATCGCCTGACACCGCTCGGCGACGCGGTCGGCGCAGGGCGCGTCGATGCGGCGGGCGCCAACCCCGAACCCGGCTTCGGCGTATCCGTCGTGCCGCTGCAATACGTGTCGGCGCAAACGCTGTTGAAGCTGATGGACAGTTTTGCCACCAAAGCGGGCGCGGTTCGCGCCGATGTGTCGCGCAACCTCCTGCTGATTCAGGGCAGCGGCGCTGAACGCCGCGCTGCCGTTGACACCGCGCTCAGCTTCGATGTCGACTGGATGCGCGGTCAGTCGGTCGGCATTTTTCCGATTTCGAGCGGACCGCCGGCCCCGATTATCGCCGAGATGGAAAAAATCGTCGATTCCGGCGAAAACGGCCTCAGCCAGAACGTCATCAAGTTTCAGTTGGTCGCTCGTCTCAACGCCATCATGGTGGTCAGCAAGAGACCCGAGATGCTGCGCACGGCGGCAACCTGGATCAAGCGTCTTGATCGTGCCGACACCGAAAGAACCAGCGTTCACGTCTACCACGTAAAATACGGCGAAGCCCGCCAGATCGCCAAGGTGCTTACCGACATGTTCATCGGCGGCTCATCATCCGGCCTGCTGGACAGTCCCGACAACCAGCTCGCACCGGGATCCGGCAGTTCGGCAACGTCCAGCGCCGACCGTTTGTCGGCGAATGGTAATGCGTCATCGACTACGAACGGCTTCGGCTCCCCTGGCGGCTTGGGATCCGGATCGGGTTCCACGACGGGCTTCGGCACGCAAGCGGCAGGCACAAACGGTAGCAGAACTGGCGCGAGCGGCGGCGGAACCGGGTCGAACGGGGGCGGAACCGGCGCACTCGACAGCGGGCGCGGTTCGGGCTCCGGCAACGGCCAGCCCCTACTGCAGGACGTACGGATCACGCCTGACACCGTCAACAATGTGCTGCTGATCTATGCAGATCAGGCGAACTATCGGATCATCGAGGCCACCCTCCTGCAACTCGATCAACCGCAGCTTCAGGTCGCGATTGATGCGACGATTGCCGAGGTAACGCTCAATAACGACCTGAGCTACGGCGTTCAGACCTACCTGACGAGCCGCCATCTCGGATCCATCATGAGCACCCAGGCGACAGCGGCGCCGACCACCACCGATCCGACCACGGGAATTACGTCCATCGCGGGATCCTTCATCAATCAAGCATTTCCCGGTTTCAACTTCCTGCTCGGCTCCGCGGCACAGCCGAGCGTCATTCTCGACGCGCTTCACACGGTCACGTCGGTCAAGGTGCTGTCCAATCCGTCTCTCGTCGTCATCAACAACCAGGTAGCCACGCTGCAGGTTGGCGACGCCGTGCCGGTATCCACCGGGAGCGCCACGGTGCTGTCAACGAGCAACACGGTCGTCAATACCATCGACTATCGCAACACCGGCATTATCTTGCGGGTGTCTCCGCGCATCAGCGTCAACGGCGATGTCCGGCTCGACATCGAGCAGGAAATCAGCAACGTCTCGTCGACCACCACCGCCGCGACGAGCCTGACGCCGACGGTATCTGAACGCAAGGTCAAGAGTTCGATCTCGGTGGCGACCGGTCAAACGGTGCTGCTGGCCGGCTTGATCAGCGAGCAGCAAAACGGCAATCGCAACGGACTTCCGCTCTTCGATCAGATTCCCGGTCTTGGCGACGCATTCGGGCATCAGGACAATTCCACGGCGCGCACCGAATTGATCATCTTCATCCGGCCGCAGATCATCCGGAATGGCTCAGATGCGCATATCGTCGCCGAGGAGCTTCGATCGAAACTGCGTGGAGACATCGCCACGACCGCGACAAATCAGGCAAAGACCACCAGTGTCCATTAACGCCGCAATGCTGATTCCACGTCTCCTCGTCGCGCGCTGCCGCGGTACGGTTGCCAGCTTGCAGCGCTGCCTTTCGGCTCTACCGCTCGTGCTGTCGATCGGCATCGGTGCAACGTCGATGGCGCAGGCCGACGCGCTGACGCGCGGCAATGCGGCCTATTCACGTGGCGACTACATTCGCGCGGTCCACGAACTGTCGCCTTTCGCGCAGCGTGGCAACGCCAGGGCGCTCGGCCTGCTCGGCTTCCTGTATGAAAACGGCTTCGGCGTACCGCAGGCCTACGATACGGCCGTCGACTTCTACGCTCAGGGCGCGGCTCAGGGAGATCCCTTCGCGCAGGCAATGCTCGGATTGATGTACGACAAGGGTCACGGCGTTCCGCTGGATTTTACCCTCGCGTACAAATGGCTCGACCTCGCCACGGCGCGCGCGCACGGGCATGAGCGGGACACCTATGCGAGGTTTCGCGACGCTATTGCGTCGAAACTATCGACAGATGAAATCATCGAGGGGCAGCGGCTCGTTCGGTGCTGGATCCCGGTCGGCTTCGAACCGTCGCTGCGCGCGGAGCGTGGTTCGTGGGAGTCCCGGCATCATCGCGACTGATCTGGCCGGCTCCTTTTTCGGCCAAGCTCAATGATGCGGCGGTGCGGCGGCAGCGATCGACATCAAGCGTCAGCCGGCACTATTTGTGCCGGCTGACCATTTACTGTACGAGCCCGTTGAT
This sequence comes from uncultured Alphaproteobacteria bacterium, assembly GCA_963761895.1. GTDB lineage: Bacteria > Pseudomonadota > Alphaproteobacteria > Rhizobiales > Xanthobacteraceae > Bradyrhizobium. Next base: position 59,456 of record CAVXIL010000003.1, on the reverse strand, counting down.
TGTCAGTGGGCGTCGGCGTGTTGCTGGCGATCGTCGTCGTGTCGACCGTGATCGTCGGCGACGTCATCGAGATCGGTTCCTGGCGTAAACGAAACGCCACGGAGGACTTCGCCATAGCGCGCCGTTTGAATCGCGGTGAAGCGTTCGCCTGCGGGGAGGCTGGTCGCGGCCAATTTATCGGTGACCATGACGAGCCGGTTCGGATCGGCACCCGTGTCGGTGTTTCCGCTGACGGTCGAGGTGATCGCCCAGATCGTCGCGGTACCATCGCGATTGACGCGCCCCATGATGTTCCGAAGGCCATCACTTGCGGGCGACCACGGAAGGCCGGTCGCGGGGTTTTTGCCGGTGGGATACCCTTTCACCGTATAAGGCACGCCGAGGTCCAGTCCAGCCTGCAGCACGTAGGCAAGTTTCCACGTGCCGAGGCTGCTGTCGAACACCCATTTCTGCAGTCCCGCCGCGGCCTGCGCAGCGGCGGCCGTGTACTTGCCCGAAACCGGGTCCAAAGTGGTGGTGCCATCGCCTTCGTCGGAAACGTAGAGCGTCTTGGCATCGGCGAACCAGACACCGAACGGGAACGAAGTTGATGTTTTTGCCAGCGTCGTCGGAAAGCCTTTCAGGATGCACATGTTGTAGGGGGCGACGCCGTTGGTCTGCAGCTTCGTTGCGTCATAAAATGTCGGCGCAGAAGGCAGGCTGGCGGTGGCACCCGGCAGGCCGACGCCGTTCGGGCACGCCAGCGGTTTGCCGGTCGTATCGAACCCGGTCGTATCGATGAAGTAGACCGTGTTGATGCCGTTGCTGCCGCTGCCCTTGGTGGTATAGACAAGCTTGTTGAAGATCGTGAGACCCCGGAAGTTAGTGTCTTTGCCGACCTTGTCCGCCTTCAGCGCGAGTTGCGAGATGCTGAAGCTGCCGACCGGCGTCGGCAGGCCGGGGTCCTGTGCGACCAGCGCCTTGTGTTCCGCGGTCAGGATCTGCGCCCCCGCGCCAATAATGATTCCGTTTGGCTGAGGATTTCCCCCATTGCCGGCATTGCCGACGGTGTAGATAGCGTTCGCCCCGTCCTTGTCGTTCAGGATCGCAGCGCGCCCGTTGTTGCCGCTATAAGCGTTGGTTTTTGTGAAGCTAAACCGTCCATGCTGGTCGACCGCCGCGACCACGCGATAATAAGTCTCAGGGACGGGATTGGTGGGATCGAGCACCGCGGGCGTGTTGGAATTCGAGACATCGATCGCATTGACGGGCGCGAGGTATCCCATAAACGTCACCACCCGGCCATCGGTCGACAGATTGAGCGCAATCTCCGATTTGGACGAAAAGCTGGTGACCACTTGATCTTTGGTCGGCGGAGTACCGCGATCCAGGCTGTTGGGCACCTCGAGCGAGTTGACCAGTTCGCCAGACGGCTTGAGTTGATCCAGCACGATCTTCGCGGTGATGCCGAAACTTGCGTCGGCGGACTCGTTATTCCAGACATTCGGATAGGAGCCGTCGGTCGTGGCGGTCACGCAATTGGGAGCAACGCAGTTGGGCGGCAGCGCCATCCCCACGACGACATTCGCCGGATTGTTATCGTAGACTGAGCGGCTGACCAGCAAATTTCCCGGCTTGAATTCAACGCCATTGTCTTCGGCAACAGCGCCCGTGGTACCCAGAACGCCCGACACGAAAAGTGTGACCGCCAAACTTGATTGAAAGATTGGCAGCCTGTTGAAAACACTTGATCTTGCAACATTCATCTAGAACTCTCCATTGCTTCGCCAGCGGCAACGCTTGCTGCGTTTCGGCGATGCCGAAACCTGCCCGCGCTCTGTTACAGTCGTAAGAACGCGATGCGAACGATGTAGAAAATTAGTAACGCCTGTGCGTACCGAAAATTCGATTCGGCGTAGACGCAGCAAGCGGACGGCGTAAGCTCGCATCCTGATGACCGATCTGTTCAGGCTGGTTCTCGGTATCCTGGCTTCGCGCTTCAAGGCGAGAGCAACGCTGGAAGCGGAAAACCTAGTCCTGCGGCAACAGGTCAATGTGCTTCGCCGGCGAACGCCGAAGCGACCGCACCTCAACAATACGGATCGTTTTCTATTTGTTTGGCTCTATCGCTGGTTTCCGTCCGACGGCGTCACGGCGATCGACCTCTTTGTCCTGCCGACGATCGCATTCGAAATTCTGTATTGTCTTGTCATTGTGCGCCACGGACGACGACTTTGGGTGTCGTTTGGCGTGACGGCAAACCCAACCGCGGAGTGGATCTCGCGCCAGGTCACCGAGGCGTTCCCGTGGGACCACGCGCCGCGATATCTCATTCGGGATCGAGACACCTCGTATGGTCCAGTCTTCTTGCAGCGGATCCGTGCAATGGGCATTCGGGACCATCCGATCGCACCCCGATCGCCCTGGCAAAATGCTTACGTTGAGAAACTCATCGGCTCGATCCGCCGCGAATGTCTCGACCACATGATCGTGTTTGGCGAAGCGCACCTGCGCCGGATCCTACGCGGATATGCCGCCTATTATAATGTGTCGAGGACCCATCGATCTCTGAACAAGGACGCCCCTCTCCATCGCGCGATTGAGCGCCTCGGCGCCGTCGTCTCACGACCTGTCCTCGACGGCCTTCACCATCAATATTGCAGAATCTAATTTTCGGCACACACCGGACGCCGAGACTCTCGTATCCCTCCATGGTGCCGTAGACGACATCGACGGCGTCGCTCCGCAACACGAAATAAACCAGCCCGGCCGGCGGAGCTTGCCAGCCGTCGATCTTGTTCTGCCGGAGCTGATCGATGAAATCGTGCTGCTCGAGGGCCGAAAGAGCGGCGAACCGTTTGCCGCTGCGAGTCGTGCTCGCCTTGTCGACGCCGCCAATCGCAGCGCGATAGAAGTCTACAAAGGGCGGTCTGACGTTGACGATGCGGGCTTCAAGGAGCGCCTCGCCGGGCGGGACCGAGACCTGCTGGTCGATGAAATGCGCGATGCCGGCCTCGCGCGCTCCCGGCACCAACGCCTCACCTAGCGCTTCGAGGGTCTCGGCTTCCTCGCCATTGAGCAGACGAAACGGCACCGCGCGTGCGCGCGCCTCGCTCGGCGTCATCAGAATGTCGATGCCTTCAACCGTAAATGCGAGCAGGCCCATGCTCGCGCCTTTGAGAAAGACGCGCCGCTCCATGGCGTACATAAATTCCTCCCTTGGCCGAAACGACGCACCGAACGTCTTTTAAAATCTGTCTGAAGCGAGTGAACGACAAAGAAGGAGGCGAATCAAGCGCACGCCGCCGCAATTGATGGCGCCAAAATCCATTGGGGGCGGACTTAACCGCGGCTCAAGCACGGCTGCTCGCAGCGAAGTAATGGTCGCCCACGAAAGTCGAATCAATTTCTCCGAAATACAGGCCGAACTTGCAGCGGACTGTGATGGCGTTCTCCAACCCGGTTCGCCGCACGAAATATTGGAACTTCTGCTTTTTGACTCCATCCGAGACATCGCGCTTCGCATGGAAGGTCCAGGTTGGGCTGCTTCAGCCACACCTGACTGTTCCTCACCCCCTTCCAGATTACCAACTTCGCCGCTACATTCTCCAGTCTCGGTCTTGGGGTGCCTGCGAGCGGCCGGCTTTAGGAGGATGAGGTGACAACAATACCCTTGGCACACGACGATCGCAATCCTCGCACAATCGAGGAGTGCCGATCTTTTGTAGCTTACGTTGAGTCATTGTTCATGCCGTGGAACGTAGATGTGCTCGTTGATGGATTCACCGAAGACTGTGTTGTGCGGTTTGGCATCGTTCCTGAATTCAGGGGGCGCGAGGCACTTCGTGCATTCTTTATGGCGCGAAGCGCCAAGCAGAAGGGCTATCGCCTGAAGAAACAGTTTCGGACTCTCATGAATGACACAATGACAAACATCTGGGATGGAGAATGGGAAGACTCCGCGACAGGACGGCACATGAAGGGATTTGGAGTAGAAGTTTGGACCATGCGCGGCGGCAAGATCGCTGTTTGGGAAACTGCGTTCAATAGTGGGCCGGCGGACGAGGCGCTGGATGTCGGCCAGATGCTCAAATAACAAACCGAAATAACACGCGTGAAAACGCCGCTAAGTCGCTAAGTCAGGAATAGCTCGTGGCACGGGTGAACGTTCTGATATCCGGTGGATTCAACGGCGCGTACGAGGAATTGTTGCCGGAATTCGAGCGGACGAGCGGCATCAAGGTCGCGACCGGATCGGGTGCGTCGCAAGGAACGGGGCCACAGACGATTGCCGCGCAGCTCGCCCGCGGCGTGCCGTGTGTGTACCGAAAATTCGATTCGGCGTAGACGCAGCAAGCGGACGGCGTAAACTCGCATCCGATGACCGATCTGCTCAGGCTGGTTCTCGGTATCCTGGCTTCGCGCTTCAAGGCGAGAGCAACGCTGGAAGCGGAAAACCTAGTCCTGCGGCAACAGGTCAATGTGCTTCGCCGGCGAACGCCGAAGCGACCGCACCTCAACAATACGGATCGTTTTCTATTTGTTTGGCTCTATCGCTGGTTTCCGTCCGTCCTTGAGGTGGTTGCGATCGTCAGGCCGGAGACCATCATTCGCTGGCACCGTGCCGGGTTTCGGACGTATTGGCGCTGGCGATCCCGCAACCGTGTTGGCAGACCGAAGGTCTCGGCTGAGCTGCGCACGCTCATTGGCGAGATGAGCCGTGCGAACACGCTTTGGGGCGCGCCGCGTATTCATGGTGAGTTGCTCAAGCTCGGCTTCGAGGTCGCCCAGTCGACGGTCGCTCGGTACATGTGCCGGCACTCGCGGCCACCGTCTCAGGGCTGGCGGACGTTTCTCAGCAATCACGTCGACGGCATCGCGGCGATCGACCTCTTTGTCCTGCCGACGATCGCATTCGAAATTCTGTATTGTCTTGTCATTGTGCGCCACGGACGACGGCTTTGGGTGTCGTTTGGCGTGACGGCAAACCCAACCGCGGAGTGGATCTCGCGCCAGGTCACCGAGGCGTTCCCGTAGGACCACGCGCCGCGATATCTCATTCGGGATCGAGACACCTCGTATGGTCCAGTCTTCTTGCAGCGGATCCGTGCAATGGGCATTCGGGACCATCCGATCGCACCCCGATCGCCCTGGCAAAATGCTTGCGTTGAGAGACTCATCGGCTCGATCCGCCGCGAATGTCTCGACCACATGATCGTGTTTGGCGAAGCGCACCTGCGCCGGACCCTACGCGGATATGCCGCCCATTATAATGTGTCGAGGACCCATCGATCTCTGAACAAGGACGCCCCTCTCCATCGCGCGATTGAGCGCCTCGGCGCCGTCGTCTCACGACCTGTCCTTGGCGGCCTTCACCATCAATATTGCAGAATCTAATTTTCGGCACACACAGGGCTACGCTATGAAATTGTGCCGTACTTTTTGCCGAGGAGCACGACCAATACTCCAGACAGCAGCATTGGGACGGCGGCTGCATAAAATAGATTTACGATACTGAGCTGGTAGGCCAGCAGCGCTCCGACAAGAAGCGGGCCGCCAATGCCACCTAACCTGCCGATACCGAGAGCCCAGCCCACCCCAGTCGAGCGGATTGGCGCCGGGTAGAAAATGGCGGCCAACGCAATGACACTCTTCTGACCACCGCTGATGCAGAACCCGGCACAAAAAGCTGCGATGAGCAGCACCCAGGAAGGCGCGGAAACGGCCTGACCGAGGAGCCCGACGAATCCCACGCCCGCAAAATAGACCGTCGCAAGGGACTCGTAGGGACCAAACCTGTCCATTGCTGGACCGATGACAAAAGCCGCAACGATGCCGCCGATCGTCGTAAGCGAAGTGGCGAGCGCGACCGTGCTCAGCGAATGACCCAGATTCGCCAGAATGGTGGGCAGCCAACTCTGCAGAGCGTAAAACTCCGCTAGGTTAAGGCCGAACACCAGCCAGAGCACCAGCGTTCCGAGCGTTCTCTCGGATTGAAACAGGCTCCCAACCGCGCTTCGCTTCTCTTCAACTTCGGTCGTAACCACGCGAGGTCCGCGATCCGGAAGCGTATTGTCGACGCTGCGGATCACCCGCCAAATGCTCTCGGGTTTGGCCCCGGCGCGGATCAAAAAATCGAGCGACTCGGGCAGGAGGATGAACACGAAGACGGCGAGCGTGAATGGGGCAATCGCGCCAATCCATAGCAGCGAACGCCAGCCGTGCAGCGGGATGATCCAGGCGGCCAGTGCGCCGGCCGCGACAAAGCCGAGCGAGAAACCGCAATAGATAGCGAGCACGAATGTCGCCCGCAGGCGCTTTGGGCTGTATTCGGTGGTCAGCGCCACCGCGCTCGGAATTGTCGCGCCGAGCGCAATGCCAGTCACGAATCGCAGGGCAATCAGTTGAGTGACGCTGGCCGCCAGCACAGTGGCCAGGGTCAGAAACGCAAACGTTACAGTACTGATGATGATAAGACGCCGATGTCCGAACCGATCGGATAGCGGCGACAGCACCAGATAACCCACCATCAGTCCCGTCAGCGCCGACGAGAAGATCGGCCCCAGCACCTCCCGCGACAGTCCCCACTCCTTCGCAATGAGCGGCGCCATATAGCTGATAGCCTGGGTGTCGAACCCGTCGAGGAACATCACCAGTCCGCAAAGAATGATGATTCCGTACTGCACGGCGCCAACGTGACGCGAATTGATGAACGCCGGTACGTCAAACACATCCTGGGTCGCAGTTACCTCGGTGCTCATAGCTTCCATCCCGGATTTTTTTCTTATGTTTGAATGCGTAGTGGCTGAGGACTTGACGCTCGAAGATTTGGCGGCTGAAGATCTGGCGGATCAGGCTAGGACGACCGCCGGAACGGTTCCCGACGGAACAAAGGGATCGGCGAAAAACTGGTCGACAGGGAGACCGGCGGATCGCGCGAAATCGCGCCGCGCGTTGCGGATCATGAGGGGATTGCCGCAGGCATAGACCTGCGCGCCGGAAAGATCGCTTTGGTCTTTCAGCACCGCGTGGTGGACCAGTCCGGTCGCGCCCTGCCAACCGGCATCAGGCTCGGACACCACTGGCGTGAACGCAAACCATGCCGTCCGCGCCGCCCACTTCATCGCGAGGTCGGCGAGATACAAGTCCTGCGTGCGACGACCGCCCCAGTACAAATGCACCGGGCGTTTGTTGCCGCGCTTGATCAGGTCCTCGATCATCGACTTGAGCGGCGCAAAGCCGGTACCTGTCGCAAGGCAGACGATCGGCTTGGCGGAGTCGGTTCGCAGATAGAAATCACCGTAAGGCAGCTCGACATCGAGTTTGTCGCCTGGCTGCAGGGTGGCGAGCACGCCTTCGGAGAAACGTCCGCCCGGCACGCGGCGGATGTGCAACTGCGCACCGTCGCTCTTGTGTGGCGGATTCGCCATTGAGAAGTTACGCGTATCCCCGTCCGGCATAGCGATGCGGAGATACTGACCGGCCTTGAACTTAGCGCGGATGCTGGCGGGAAAGCGTAGCTGCAGGATAGCAACGTCATCGACCAGCCGCGTGACGCGGTAGACACTCGCCGTTATCGTCTTGCGCGCGACCGGATCATGCCGTTCGATACGCTTTGGACGAATCAGAAGATCCGACAGCGGCCTTGCTTGGCAGAGCAAAATATCGGCTTTCGGGGAAGCGAACTGCTTGGCGCCGACGCTGACGATGCCGTCGCAAAGTCGGCCCTCGCAGCTGGAGCAAACACCCTTCCTGCACGAATACGGCAGCGAATAGCCTGCGCGTTCGGCGGCGTCGAGAACCGTTTCACCCATTTCGCAGGCGAACGCGATGTCGCCGCCGTCAACCGAGATTTTGAATGTCATGAGGCCGCCGCATCCTCGAAGTGCGAGGCGCCGCCCAGCAACTGGATCGACCGCAACACCGCCTCCGGCTCCGCGACACCGCGACCGGCGATGTCGAACGCGCTGCCATGGCCGACGCTGGCGAACATCAGCCCCGATCCGATCGACATCGCGGCCGAATTCCTGCCCGCCAGCAGCTTGACGGGGATGTGGCCCTGGTCGTGATACATCGCGACAAAGGCATCGAAGTCGCGCCGCCCCAGCATCAGGTCGGCGCCGAGAGGACCCTCGACGTTCAGGCCCGAGGCTTGCAACCGCTGCACCGCGGGGACGGTGATTTCCTCGTCGTCACTCCCGAACAGTCCGCCCTCTCCCGCATGAGGGTTGATTCCGAACAGTCCGATGCGTGGCTGCATGATATTCAGCCTCCGCAAGGCCGCGTCCGCAGTCCGTGTTGCACGCTCCACCAATTCGGGCGTGATCCGGCCCAGCGCAGCGTGTAACCGTTCGTGCAAAGTAACGTGAACGATGCGCAGCCCGCCGCCGACCAGCATCAGGAAGACCTCGTCCTCGGGCACGTTTTTGAGGTGCGCCAGCAGGCTCGGATAACCTGAAAACCGAATCCCGGCGGCGTTGACGTTGGTTTCGGAATGCGGGCACGCGACGATTGCAGCGGCATGTCCATCGTTCATGAAACGCATGGCGGCGGCGACATAGTCGACTGTGGCGCGGCCGCCCGCCGCCAGCGGCGTCCCCGGACTGAACGCGTCCCTCGGCAGCGCCTCGACGGCCAACAACCGCAAACACCCGGACTCAGCAGGCGCGCCGTCGAACGGGCGAACCACAAAGTCTTTGGCGCAGAGCTCCGCATAGTGCCGGACGACGAACTGATCGCCTACCAGCACGATTCCTGGCCCGCCCTCCCGAGCGAGCTTTGCCGCGGCCTTGACCGCGATTTCGGGGCCAATGCCATTGGGATCGCCAATGGTCAATGCGATGGTCGGCTTCATCACAGCGGCAGCGCCAGCAGCGTGTCGATGCGCGAGCTGTCGCACACCACCGTCCGCTCGTTCAGCTTCACCTCGCCGCCCTCGAGCTTGTAGAGGTCGAGATAGCGGCCGGTGGCAAAAATATCGGTATCGCCGTCCTGCAAGATGCGCGCGACCAGGAAAGGCGTCTCGCTGCGTACTTCGCCTGCGTCTTCGGACAGGATCGAGGGCTGCCCGATGATATGGCGATAGGATTGGCGCTCGTAGATATTGGCTTCGCGCAACGCCGACACCCGATCGGTCAGCATGCCGCGCGAGTTCGCGAACACGATTCCGGCCTCCAGGCCGTCACGGTAATTGGCCGCAGTGGTAATCTTGTAGACGCAGGCCCCATGAAAGTGGGTGGGCCACTCCTCAAGCCGGTCATCGTCGATGCATCGCGCATACTCGGCCTGGGCGCGGGCGATCTTTTGATAGACGTCACTCATGCCTGGTCCGCCCTGCTCTCACAAACCCATATTGCTACGATAGGCCTTCCAGAAGCCACGAACCGACGCTTCCGTGACACGGCTTTCGCTGCTTTGAGCCTCACTGCCACCCATTTCGAGCACGGCTTCCCGCTCGGAGGCGCCAGCGATGCCGCGCTGGACGAAACCGCCGACGCATCCGTCCTCCATGGAAATGTAGCCGGCCGGTCCGACCAGATTGCCCTGCTTGATGCGGGTCAGGCGCTGCTCGCGGGTGTCGTCGGCGAAGCCGAGATACGTCCAGTTCAGGTCGGTCTTGCCGATCCCGCGCGGCACGATCTGGCGGACCGCGATCGCATTCTGGATCTGCTGCAGCACGAAAGTTGGAAACACCGACAGGATCTGCAGCGTGACACCATCGTGATACTCGTCGAACCCTTGCAGCAGAGATGGATCGGCCAGCTTGTATTCGCTCTCAGAACGAAGTTGCTGCTTGGAATATTCCAGATCCTTCTGGGCTTCGCGATCGATCGCCGAATAGCTGACATGATGTCCGCCGCTCTCGTCGACGATGATCGCGCCCTTCTGCGATAGCTTGTTCAATTCGAAGGTCGTGAAGAACAGATGCAGGATGCTGGCATGATAGCTATCCTTGACGTTCTCCATGTAAAGTTTCCAGTTGTTTGGCAGCACCTGGGTGAAGCGTCCCAGCACGACAGGCGTTCGGCCGCTGAGCACGCGCTCGATCCGCGACGAGATTTCCTCGCCGAGATAGTCTTCGATCGGCGGCACCTCTTCGGAGAACGAGCCGAAGATCAGGCCGTGCAGCAGCGCAATCCGCAGCTTGCGGGGACCGTGGTCCTGCATACGGAAGGTGTCGGGCATGCCGCCCTTGCCCTTCACGCCGTCCTTGAACGCCACCCCGGTGAGGTTGCCTTGCCGGTCGTAGGTCCAGGCGTGGTAGACGCAGCTGAAATCCTTTTTACCCTTACCTTGGGTGTCCAGGCAGATCAGCGCTCCACGATGGGCGCAGCGGTTCTCGAAGGCGTAGACCTCGCCGTCGGCGTCGCGCGTCACGATCACCGGAGTGTCGCCGACCTTGGTGGTGCGGAAATCGCCGGGCTGCGGAATCTCCACCTCGAGCGCCAGATAGTGCCAGCTCGGGCCGTGGAAGATGTGCCGCTGCTCCCCCTTATAGGACTCTTCGGTCTGGAACACCCGGTAAGGCACCCGCGTCAGTCCTTCGGCGGGCCATGCTTGCGCGTCCCTCTGCCCATCCCCTTGCCGCTGATGTTGTGTCGAGATCGTTTGCGGTTCGAACATACGGACGCCAGTTCCCTGCTTGATTTCACGTTGACAACCACGTGATAAAGTTGTTCGAATAACGAACAAATATCTTGCTTGCGAACAGAATGGACTCCTTCTGAAAACGAGTCAAGGCACCCCATGGAACAGACGACCAACGACGACCCGGGTAGCGAGACGAGTGCCGAGCCGGCACCGGAGGGGCGGCACGAAGGCATGGGCGGTCTCGCCAAAGGTCTTGCGATCATCGAGGCGTTCGGGATCCATGACGTCATGAGCGTCGCCGATGCGGCGCGAGCATCGGGCGCAACACGCGCTGCCGCCCGACGGTGCCTGCTGACGCTCAACGAGCTTGGTTATGTGGAACGCTACGGTCGCGAATTCAAACCGCTGGAGCGACTGCGCAAGCTGGGCGGCATGACGACCATGCGTGACCGGCTGGCGCGACTTGCGCAACCGTTGCTGGCACGCGCCCGCGACGAACTGAAGGAATCCATCTCGCTCGCGGTGCTGGAAAACGATACCACGCTATTCATTGCCCGCGCCGAGGCGGAACACATCGTCTCGACCGGCGTTCGCATCGGAGCACATCTGCCGGCCTATTGCTCGGCAACCGGGCGCGTGCTGCTCAGCCAGTTCGCCGGCAAAGACATCCTCGAACGTATCGGCCGCAAGTCGTTGCCGGCCCGAACGCCGCGCACACTGACGAAACCCACTGATATCGTCGCGGAAATCTGCTCAGTGCGCGAAAAGGGTTATGCAATCAGCGACGAAGAGCTGGAGCTGGGAATCCGGGCCTTGGCAGTGCCGGTGGCAGGCTCAAACGGTGAAATCGTTGCGGCGGTGAGCGTCAGCGCATCATCGGCACGTGTCCGGGCGGTCGAATTGAGCAAGCGGTTTCTTCCTATTCTGCAATCGTGCGCTAGAATGCTCGTCGAAGCGACTTGATTTTGCGAACACGGCAAATGATGGCGATAGGCCATGCGTCTTGGCAAACTGCGTGTTCGTACCGGCGTAGGTAAACGCCAATCAGATCGTCTGGAATTTTCCCGGTGACCGGCACGTGGGACAACTCGATCTTGATGGGTTTGTATCCAGCAACGTTATAGACACTCCATTCATTCTGCCCCGTGATATCCAACTGACTTTCGATCCGCATATCCGACTTCGTTGGATGTCGGCGCGATCCGCATGGATGAACTATTCATTGCAATGGCCTTTCCAATCTTGACACTTAGGGGCTTCGTCTTCGAACGCTGCTTAATTTCCGCGGAAATGGCCCAGTTGGAGGGCCGTCGCGATCGATCATGTTTTCGATCCAACGGATCATGGACTGACGCTTATTGCTGCAAGGCCAAAGGGCAGTTTCCGTCTGCCAGAGGACGGAAAGCGTTTTTTCCCGGAATCACGGCCCCCTGTCTGTACCGAAAACTTAAATCCGACCATTGTGGGCCTGTCGTAAATTAAATCCGGGAGTATCGGTGGTGGAGTCCGCCTAAGATGGGGCGACAAAGAATATGCCCGGCGCGATCGACGGCGCGTGAGACCGGTGCATCTTTCTCCAGGGATAGATGCCTGCGGGTCCCATTGTAATATTTCATGTAACAGAGCAGCAAGTGACGGAGGTGGCGTTCGCTGAATACAATGACGTGGTCAACGCATTCCCGTCGGATCGAACCGATCAGCCTTTCGGCATATGCGTTCTGCCACGGGGAACGCGGCGATGTTGGCCGGTCGCGAATGCCTATCGATCGGAGTTTGCGAATAAAGACCTCACCATAGGCCCCGTCTCGGTCACGAATGAGATAGCAAGGAGCCTGTTCCCATCCGAATGCTTCCGTGACCTGATTTGCGATCCATTCTGCCGTTGGATGCGCTGTGACGCCAAACCACAGAATATGTCGCCGACCGTGCCCCATGATCAGCAATCCATAGAGCAGGCGAAACGAGATTGTCGGCACGACGAACATATCCATCGCGGCGATCCCATCAGCGCGATCGCGGATAAAGGTTCTCCACCCTTGGGACGGCGGGTGTCTTCGCCTGACCATGTATTTGGCGACGCTGGTCTGGCCGATCTCGATGCCGAGCTTGAGCAACTCGCCATGGATCCGAGGCGCTCCCCACAGCGGATTGGCAATGCTCATCTCGCGGATCAGCCGTCGTATTTCGACCGCAACCGTCGGTCGGCCGGAACGAGGTCGTGATTTCCAGCGTCAGTACATCTGAATCCGGCACAATGCCAACGGACGACAGTCTCCGGCTTCACAATCGTCAGCGCATTGAGGGTACTTGGCGCCAAACGAGACAGCCCAACAAAGATCAGGCGATTCATGGCACTGAAAGTCAGTCTCTTTGGCAGGTGCCGTCGCTGGATGTTAAGCCGATGACGAAGGACCACGATCTCAGCTCCCAACGAGGCGCGCGACTGGAACAATAGGACCAGCACCGACCAGACGAGGCTGCAAGCTTCTCTCATAAGCCAGAAACATTGCGCGATTCGGCCTCACTTGCCAGCCGGATTAGGTTTCCGACAGGGACAGGCGTCGGCGCCGACGAAATGCCAGCCGCCATTGAGGAAGGTTTCAGCCATTGTGCCGCACTCGCTTGTGCGGGGCATGGCAAGCCACCATCTCTTAAGGCTTGCAGGTGTCCGGGGATCAATCCGATGGCTGTCGTTATCGGCGATTGTGTCCATTTCGTTGTGGAATACGGCGGCAAAACGCAAAAGTGCCGCGTTTCTGATATTGCCCTTACGAACAAAGAGCGCGTTCGCAAACAAGATACGAGCCACGAACAGGTCATCGCAATCTTTGAAAAGCACCAAACCGAAATTGAGCGCATTGCGGTCGCGAAGTTGCAGAGCGGATATGTTTCTCTGCTCGGCATTATCTTGACCACTGAGGATCTCAATCCCTGAAGTGTTCATGCCGCCCTCGCCTGCGCGGAACCCAACAAACCACGTCCCGTTAAGACCGCAAATGGCGGAGGGTCACTCTCATGACGGCTGCGGCTCGTCGCGGCTACGTCGATTTCTTTGTGGAGTATGGCGGAAAAACCAAGAGGTGCCGAGTAACGGAGGCCGCCCTCTTGAATAAAGCGCGTGTGACCAAAGAAGACACTAGCTCCGCACTTCTCATCGCGACCCTGCGCGAGGCATCGTTGCCGACAGCATCGCGCCAACATCCAGGAGAGTTCTATTGTGGATTTCGTCGGCGGACGGCCGATCATCGATCTTCGCCTCGCTAACTTTGACCTCCTCTTTTGCGATGCGTATGCGCGTCGAGTGGGCTGGCGTTGGCGAGGACGGTTTTGCGGGACGCGGCATGATCGTTGGCAGCGACGGTAATGATGGCGACCTGATGCTATCGCTCACGAACATAATGACGATACGACAGCAGCGCTGTCTTGAAGGCGCCTCGCGACCACGCCATGTTTTACCGTAGTTGATGAGATGCGTAGGACTTATCGACATGACGGTAGGCAACGCGACGCGCCTCGGCGCATCGCAACGTTCCACCCCGCGACGCTGCGCGTCGCACCACATCGCTACGCAACGCGTGAACCGCTGGGGACACCCGGCGGCTCTCGCGCGTTCAGCGCGGACGGTCACCCTCAAGCGCCTGTGGCTCCGAGACGGTTATGTGCAGCGCGCACATTCTTTGCCCAATCCTGGGCGGAATGCATCACATCACCAATATGCCCGGAGTTGTTTATGACAGGCACAGGCCCACTTCCGCGGCATCATTATTCCATCATCGGCCGACCGATCCAAAGTCTATTGAGCCAACGCACTGCCAAGTCGGGCTGCCTCTCGCCTTGCAAGCGCGCCAGGGCCTCCTGATAAGGGCCCACCGCTCGTATACGCATTGGAAGCCGAGGATAGAGCCGTCGAATCAGCGCGAGCGCCAAGCTCATGCTACGCTGTTCACGTTCGCCGAAGACCAATCCGAATTCTCCGCGTAGCCGCTCTGGCAGCAAGTGGGCCGTCAGCGCTAGATACCACTTCGGCGCACGCAATTTTGTCGCGCCCCCCGAGAAGATTTGCTCAGCAATTTTGCGGGCGGCAGGGCTGACAGTGAGCATATCCGACCGCAGCATCGCCTCATTGTAGGCAGTGAACGCCGTCCAGCTTGATGGTAAATCGGCTGGCCAAATGCCGAATAACGCCGCGAACAGACGGGCCTCGACCCAGTATTTCTCACGCTCGCTATCCGTCAGCGCAGGCAAGACGAGATGATGTGTTAACACGGCAGTCTCTGCGAGCGTGGCGTGCACCCACCGTAGCGCCGAGACCTCGTTGGCGCGGTATTGAGAGCCCGCGGAGAAGCGGCCAGCCGTCCACGGCAACATTCCTGTCACCGCGGCATGACGCCGATGCAGTCGCCGGGCCGCAGCCAGCGCCTGATCGCGCGTGCCAAACACCATCGTGAAAACAGTGTTGAACGTTTGGTGGAACCGGCCGATCGGATCAGCAAAGGTCCGGGAATGCTCGGCGATGGCAGCGGCGACCCAGGGATGCGCCAACTGAAGCAACAAGGCGCGGCCGGCGCCAAGGAAGACAGCCGCCTCGCGGTCGACCCGCCAGGTCAGTGAAGCGGGACCGAAGACCCCCTCAATTGATCCGGCCGCCGCCTCGCAAACGGTGTCGAGACTGCTTTCAAAATCGTCTTCGGACAACAACGGTATACCCTCAGGATTTGCAACGGGATGACAGGCCACCGGACCCAAGTAAGAGCAATATTTGCCCTGTTGTCATTGCTGGCAAACGCTCATATTCCTTGCGGCATGACCGGATCGACGCGCCTTGCGTCCTTGATGGACCGATCAACAGCGAAAGCTTCAAAGCCTATGTGAGCAGTTCCTCGTGCCGACGCTCAAGCCCGGCGATATTATCATCACGGACAATCTCGGCAGCCACAAGGGCCTGTGCCTGTCGGAAATCAAACACGCACATACAGGTGATGAAGTCCGCCAAGAAATGGCTTAGGCAAAATGCGACCAACGGCATGTACCGTGATCCAAACACTCACGCCGGATCGACCCGATCAGCCGTTCGGCAAAGCCGTTCTGCCAGGGCGAGGCTGGTGCGGTAGGCTTGTCCCGGATGCCCATGGCGCGCAATCGGCGCGTGACAACGGCTCCGTAGCTCCAATCGCGGTCTCGGATCATGTAACCGGGAGCCCCGTCCCAAGGAAAGGCTTCGGTTATCTGACGTGCAACCCACTCTGCTGTCGGGCTGGTTGTGACGTTGATCCACGCGTTGCCTGTGTGTAGCGAAAACTTAAGCTCGGGCGTAGTGGTGGTGAAGCCCGCCAAGGATGGCGCGTGAACTGATGCTTCCGATTCGCTGAATTTGGCGAGTGACCGGCGCATCCTTGTTCAAGGATCGATGCGTTCTGACGCCATTATAATAGTCGGCGTAGAATTTCAGGACCCGACGCAAATGCACCTCGCCCAAGACAATGATGTGGTCCAAACACTCACGCCGGATCGATCCGATCAGCCGTTCGGCAAAGCCGTTCTGCCAGGGCGAAGCTGCTGCGGTAGGCTTGTCCCGGATGCCCATGGCGCGCAATCGGCGCGTGACGATGCTGCCATAGATCCGGTCGCGATCGCGGATGAGGTAGTGCGGAGCCTCATCCCAAGGAAACGCCTCCGTTATTTGACGTGCAACCCATTCGGCCGTGGGATTTGTCGTGACGTTGATCCAGACGAGGTTTCTGCGGTCGAGCCGGACAATGACGAAGGCATAGAGCAGGTCGAAACCGATAGTTGGAACAACGAACAAGTCCATGGCGGCAATGTCTGGGGCGTGATTATGCAAGAAGGTTCGCCATCCCTGGCTGGGCGGCCCCCGCCGTTTGACCATGTACTTGGCGACGCTCGACTGCGCGACCTCAAACCCGAGCTTGAGCAGTTCGCCGTGAATGCGCGGCGCGCCCCAAAGCGGATTTTCGACGCTCATCTGCCGGATCAGCGCGCGCAGCTTCGTTTCGATCGGCGGTCGTCCACCCAGGGGGCGCGACTTCGAACGCCAGTAGCAGCGAAAGCCGGCCCTGTGCCAACGCACGAGCGTCTCGGGCCGGATGATTGTGAGAACCTGCAGGATTGATGGAAACCAGCGATACAGCTGGATAAAGAACCAGCGATCACGGTTCGTGAGCCGGACGCGACCATGCAGCCTACGCCTCAAGACATTCAACTGATGTCGAAGCACCGCGTTCTCAGCTTCAAGCCGTAACTTCGACTTGAATGGCGAGGCCAGGACAGCCAGAACGAAACAGAGTAGCCCGATCATTCGGCCAGCTTAGGCGATTCCATCACGGCATCAACTCGGATAAGGTTCTCGGTACACACACCCAAGACGATGACGAGTTCGAACGGAAGTTCGCGCCCCGCACGCTTCCTGAACAGGTCGCCGAAGAATTAGGCGCCGAGATCGTCGCCGGCCGCCGCAAACCCGGCGAGCGGCTGACCGAAATCGAGCTGGCGCAGTGCTTCGGCGTCAGCCGCGGTCCGATCCGGGAAGCCATCCGCATTCTCGAACGCCGGCGCCTGGTCGATTTCAACCCGCGCCGCGGCGCTTACGTGCGGCCGCTGTCGCTGAAGTCGGTCGCCGACCTGTTCGACGTTCGCATGGCGCTGTCGCTACTCGCGGTTCGCACCATGGCGACGGCGCCGGTCGAAAGTTACATCGACACGTTTGCGCGGCGCTGCGCGGAACTCGACGCGATGGTTGATGACGGCGACCCGGTCGCATTCGCGCGCGTGACGACCCGCGCCGTGCGGACCGTGGCGAACGGCTCCGGCAACGAGTTGCTCGCCGAGCAACTCGTTGATCTCGCCAACCAGACGGTGTGGAGGACGATCTGGAAGGCACCCCTCGATTATCAGACCCGGGAAATCCGCCGCGAAGCCGCCGATCTGATGCGCTCCACGCTCGATGCCATCGTCCGCCGCGATGTTGCTGCCGCAATCACCAGCCACCGGAAGTTGCTGGAAGACGACCGCGACCGCGCACTGGCGTCGCTGTCCCGCATCATGGCGGCTGCCGCCGACTTCGGCGTTTTCTCGCAGGACGAGACGGGCAAATCGGGACGGCCCGCCAGTTCAGCGGCCTGATGAAGCTGGGTTGAACATCTGCGACTGACAGTTCATTGCTCAAAATGGGGCGGCCGTTGCTTGCGTCGGTATGGCAACTGCCGATGACCACGACGATTACGCACGCGACCATATCTGTTGACGTTCTCGAGGGGTTCTCACGCGCGACCGGCCGCTTTGCGCCAACAGCGGCCCTTCGAGAAAAGTAACGCGGACGCACAAAAGGCAGACGTTGTGGATTCATACCGGGACAAATGGACTTACTACCTTGGGTTCTTGCTCGGTGAGCTATCCATTCCTTGTGCTCACTCTATTTCGGACTAGAGCAGGCTCCTCTTAACCCAAGCTATATCCTGCGTGAGCGGAAAAGTTGGCGCAATCGCCAGGTTTGAACTGTGCCAAGGCATTGGCGGCAGCTCGTTCGAGTGGGTCGAGGAATTGGCTCCAGGACAATTATGATCACGATTTTGATCTGTTAAACTTACGGTGTTCATCGGATCTAATTCGCGATCGTCCTCGTGCCTGGATGGGCATTGAGCCCATTCAGAAGCGTTTCCGGTTTTGGACTAACCAATTCAATGCAAATGCAAGTCGCCTCCCGTAGTGTTGACGCAAATATGTCGGCTTTAACACCTTCCTTTAAGACCTCAACTTGGTCAGAGCTTTCTTCCCCTTTCCACAGGCCAACCATAATATGCGACCGCGGTAGCTTGCGGCGAATTCGACGGACTGCATAGCGGATTTGCGCAGGATTTGCCGCTTTTAGGTATGAAAGGCAAACGAGGGCCACGCCTTCGGTTTCCAATCGAAATATGTTGCTTGTTGACAGCGCTTCCGGCCCTTCAACAAGCGCGCTGAGTCCATGCACGTTACATAGTTGGGCAAACATGATTGCCGCGGCTTCATCCAGCGCCGTTCGGCCGGCAATGCACAGAATCGGGTGGTCGCCCTGCCATTCGGCGGGAAGCTCGTCCTTCTGCATTACCGGTAAATCGGCATAGACTGGTTCTTCAGCCGCGGCTTCGACCGCGGCTGCGGCTTCTGCGTCAGCGGTTGACTGCGCACCTGTCGGTTCATGATCATTCTGATCAGCAAGGTCGTTGGCGAATTCCAAAACGGTATCGCGGATCCTGATCAGGCGGGATTGACTAAGCGCATCACGGTCAAGATCAGCCTGCGCAAGATGCAACCCTTTGATTGCCACGTCATCATAGTAGGAGGAAAGCGAACGTTCCTTGAGGAACTCCTCCGCTTTTTCAGCCGCTTCCGTCGGATCGCCGGCCAGCATTCGCTGGTAAAATATTTCAGGAGGTGAAAGTGCCGGCCGATCGCCAAACATTACATCTAGAAAAGCGAGACGCTCGACGTGACGTCCGAGGACAACCAAGCAAACGGTCAAGGGCGTCGCGAGCACCAGCCCGATCGGCCCCCACAGAGCCGTCCAGAACGTAGCCGAAACTACAACCGCAACCGGCGACAGGCCAGTGCTGCGCCCATAGACCAACGGTTCGACCATCTGACCGATCACAGGTTCGACGACGAAGAATAGGGCTGCAGTCCAAGCCAGCATCGTCCAACCCGGGTCGACTGCCACCGCCAGCGCGAGCGGGAACGCCGCCGCGATGACCGAGCCAATGTAAGGCACAAATCTTAGTACGGTTGCCAGGATGCCCCAGAGAACTGCGCTCGGAATCCCGATCAGCCATAGCCCCAGTCCAATGAGTATCCCGAAGGCTGTGTTGATCAGAAGCTGATTGAGAAACAAACGGCTCAGCCTGCCGGCCGCATCGTCTAATGCCGCCGTCGTCCGCTGCAGGTCATGGGAGCCGGCGAGACGGATAAGCCGGTTTCGCAGATCCTCGCGCTGGATCAAAATAAAAATTACGAAGATGACGATTATGCCTGTTGTCGCAAGTGGTGAAACCAGCGGAGCGATGAGCGACCTCAAGCTTTCTAACGCTCCCGGGTCCGGTTGAAGGACTTGGACCGGAACCGGCGTCATTGCTCGCGGTCCGAGGGGGCTGGTCAGGGAGGGAGGGACCGCCTGCTCCGGCATGGCCCCTTTAGGTTTGTCGAGTTCCTTTCCAAGATCCTGCAACATCCCTGCCGCGCGCTCGAGCGTGGAGCTCCCGCCGCTGATTCCCCGAACCGACTGAATCTTTGACTGAATGGTCGTTTGATAACGGGGAAGATCACCAGCAAGCCGGTTTAGTTGCGTGGCAATAAGACTACCCAACGCGAAAATAATCGCGAATGCGAAAAGCACTACGCCAACAACCGCAATTCCACGCGGTACTCGTACGCGTTGCAGCGCGCTCACGGGCGAGGCCAAGACGAAACTCAGGAGAATTGCCAGAGCGACTGGTACAAAGATCTCTCTACCAAGGTAAAGCGCGGTCACGATAATCACGGCAAGAATAGCCAAAGCAACCGCGCCGACCAGCGAAGCCGCTTCCTCGAGAGTTTGTGGAACAACCAGTTTGGGTGTCATGCTGCCAGCAGCGCTCCTTCGAGGAGAAACGTCAGGAACTTCCGGCCGGTCACTTTGAACCGTTCGGCGTCGCCCCCGGTAGCGCGATATTCGCGATCGCCAGCTTGGGACGGCGGGTCATAATCGATTGCCCGAGACCAGCACGAAGTCGCGCTTACAAGCATGCGATCGACAACGCGAGAAAACCTTTTGCGGTCGTCAGCCCCAGCGGCGTCTGCGGCCCCAACCGCCGCCAACCAATCTCAGGACCAGCAAAAGGACGACAGCCCCAATAAAAGCGTTTAAAATAAGAGCCACAATTCCCGCCCCGAGGTGAATACCAAGTCGTGGCAGTAGCCAGTCACCGATAAATGCGCCGACAAGACCGACGAGCAAATCGCCTATCAATCCAAAACCACCGCCATCCATCACCCGACCTGCCAACCAACCGGCGACGATTCCGACAATGATGATAATTAGAAGACCCTGAGTGGACAGGTGCATGACGTCGCCTTTTTCACTGCCATGGTCTTGGCCAATGCTCAGCGATGACATTGGTTCCTCTGATATTCAGCCTAAGATTGATGACTGACTCTTGGGATAGTGGCATGCCCGCCTGCGGCGGCGGCCGTCCGGCGAATTGCCGACAGCTTCGAAATGGCAATGGCCACCCGGCGCGGCCAGATCGCGGACCTCGGCATTCACTTTTGATGAAGTTCAGGCGCCGACTCGCGTTGGTTTCACAAAGGAATCCTCGACGGGTTCCTTGTATCGCTCGCCTTTGACCATCATAGCCCAGACCATTCGGGCGATCTTATTGGCGAGCGCTAAATCTACGGTCGCCGGTTGGTTAGTTCAGGCAGAAGGCAGTCCTTTCATTCCACATCAAATTGAGAAGCACCTGATACGTCGTGGTTCGCACGTCGCACCAGTTGTCCGAAACGAACGCCTCGTACATGCATACGAAACGCCCGATGAGCGGATGCCCCTTAACGACCACCCTGCCCGCGCCTCAGCAGACAAGGTTTTACGATCTCCTTGCCGGTCGAAAACGAGATAGTTTTCTACTCATTTACGTGAAGGGCCCCGCCGCGGCCCTTTTGGGCAAGCCTGCAAGCTCAGGCATGGAAAGCCGAGGGACGATGAGGTTGTGAGCGGGTGATCCGCATCTGCTAAAGCCCTATCGCTAGGAGCGGGGCGGCTATGAAACAATGAGGCCGCCAAACGGCGGCATCCGGTCAGGCGCGCGAGTGGCTTTGAGTTCGCCCCCGCTATTCGCACGGAGCGATTATGCCAGTCTGATTTACCGGTCTCAGCCTGGGGCATTCGCCAGCATCGACGCCCGATCGACCGCCGCCGCCAAGGTCATCTTGCGCCCCTGACTCCGCGCGGTTCGCTCGGCCCGGTTAATAGGTCCGGGCGAAATCGCCTTCGCGCTGCACGTGATCGAATTTCGGAAAGCTCGGCTGCCACGAATGCGCCCGCTCTTTCGTCAGCCTGCTAAGGCTGTTCAGGATCGCGACGCTGTCCTTCTTCAATGCCGACGAAACCGCCGCCAGATCCGGAAAGTGATCTCGCACCGCGTCCAGCCAGATGGTGCGGCCCGCCAGGAAACCGCCGGCCCCCGCGGCATAGGCGTATTCGAGGACGCGCTCGAACTTGTCATGCGCAGCGCCACCCGACAGCAAGACCCAGGGAATGTCGTGGGCGCTGCAAATCTCGCCGATGGCGTCGAATTCCTGCTGCGCGGCCTTGGCCGCGGCACTGCCGTCGCGGCGTGGCAGGCCGTTGGCCGCAAGCGGGCTCTCGAGCTTCAAGAGATCGACGCCATATTCGGACCTGGCGAATTCGCGCACACTCTCGATCACCAGTGCCGGCAACTTGCTGGGGGATTCAACATAGTCGGCGGTGTGATTGGCGCTGCCGAGGAACGGATAGACCAGAAGTTCGAGCACATAGGGAATGTCGTTGCGGGCGCATTCCTCGCCGATTTCGCGCACGAAGTTCTGTTGGTGCGCGTTGATCGCGGCGTCGGCGTCCGGCCGGTACCACGCCAGCACCTTGACGGCGTCGCCGCCCATGGCGCGGATCTTTGCTACGCTCCAATTGTCGATCGCGCGCGACTTGCGGCCGCCGCGCGTCTCCTCGACCCGATGCTCTTCCAGGGTCATGATCAGCCCGCAATGGGCGGGCAGAAGGTCGATTGCGGCCGGCACGGCAAAATTCGGATCGAACAGCATCGAGCTGCAATGCGGCGCCAGCGCCTCGACCAGGAGCCGCTTGGCTGCCGCGACGTCGGCATAGGTGACCTGATCCTTGGCTATCTTCTTCGCCTGCGCGATCGCCTCGAACATCGGCGGCCGCTGGTCAAGCGCTACCATACGGAAATGGCCCTCCGTATCCGCCAGTCGCGCCAGGCCACGTGTTTTCCCGATCGTTTTCATTGGCCGTTCCTTTGAAATGCAAGACAGTCTTCAAGCGTTGGAATTCCAGCGCGCCCACCCGGCCGGGTGCATTTGAGCGCCGCCGCGGCCGATGCGAACGACATGGCATCGTCAGCCGCAAGGCGGGCGCCAATGGCAAGCGCATAGGCGCCGTGAAAGACGTCACCGGCGCCGGTGGTATCGACGGCGTCGACCGCAGAGGCCGGCTGGCGATGGACAACGTCATTCGCAAGCCATGTGACGCCATGGGCGCCGCGCGTGACCGCAGCCACGGCGCAGCCGTAGTTCGCTATCTTGGCCAAGGCATCGTCATCGGCCGAACCGGCGAAGCCACGAAGCGCGGGCTCCGAAAATACGGCATGATCAGTCAACGGAAGCAGCGTCTCGAACACTTCGGCATCGGCGACATCGGCATCGAGAACCGTCGGAACGGCCTCAGCGCGCGCCGCCTTGAACAGCGCAACCGCACCCGCCAGCCAGCGCGGATCGGCAAGCACCACCGACGCCGTCGCGACTTCGCCCAGCGGCAGCCAGTCGGCCTTCTCCGGGAATTTTCCGCGGAAATTGACGATCTGCCGCTCGCCGACAGAATCAACCAAAACGCCCGACACCGACGATTGGCCGTCCGGAAACAGGCGAAACTGGCTCACATCAACGCCTTGTTTCGAAAGCGCCTGACGCATGTCGCGGCCGGCCGCATCCTCACCACCACGCCCCCAGAACGAAGCGATACCGCCGAGCCGGGCGACGGTCACCGCGGCGGTCGCCGCCATTCCGCCGCCCATGGTCGCGTAATCCACACTCTTGATCTTCTGGCTTCCGCCGGAGAAAAGCCGGGACACGCGCCAGATCTGATCGAGCGCGGGGAGACCGAGGCAGATCACGCGCGTCCGGCCCGCGCGCGCTGTCAGGTCGGCGGTCGCCGTTTCATGCTGATGCACCCTCGGCACTCCGCGCCCGCTCATGGCAATGCCTCGCCGGTTGCGGCATCAAACAAATGGACTTTGTCGGTCTGTGGCTTCAGAAACAGCCGTTCGCCCAGTTTCGGCTTGAGCGAGGGATCGACACGCGCAATCGCGCCTGTGCCCGCGATTTCTAAATGAATCAAGGTATCCGAGCCGAGCGGCTCAACCAGCTTGATCTGAACGGGGATGCCGGAAGCTTCGGCGGCAACGACCTGGAAGTGCTCGGGCCGCACGCCGAACACGCCTTTCCCGGCCGCGGCTTTCAATCTCGCGCGGACCGCGGCATCGAGCGGCGCAGGCGTGCCGTCGTTGGAGAACATCGCGGCGTCATCGCGCAATTCGACGGAGAAGAAATTCATCGCCGGGGAGCCAATAAAGCCCGCGACGAACTGGTTCGCCGGCCGTTCGTAAACCACCTCGGGCGTGTCGTATTGCTGCACGATCCCGTTTTGCAGGACGACGATCCTGTCGGCCATGGTCATGGCTTCGATCTGGTCGTGGGTCACAAACACCATGGTCGTCCTGAGCTGTTGCGACAGCGACTTGATCTCCGCCCTTACCTGCGCGCGCAGTTTCGCGTCGAGGTTGGACAATGGTTCGTCGAACAGAAACACTTGCGGATTTCGCACGATGGCCCGGCCCATGGCGACGCGCTGGCGCTGGCCGCCGGAGAGTTCCTTCGGCTTGCGATCCAGATAGGCCTCGATGTGCAATAGCGAAGCCGCCTGCCTGACCCGGGAGTCGATCTCCGCCTTCGGCATGCCGCGCAATTCGAGCGCGAACGCCATATTGTCGTAGACGCGCATATGCGGGTAAAGCGCGTAATCCTGGAAAACCATGGCGATGTCGCGTTGCGAGGCCGGCACGCCGTTGACGCGCTTGTCGCCGATGAAGAGATCGCCGCTGGTGATCGGCTCCAGCCCCGCGATGATCCGCAGCAAGGTCGATTTGCCGCAGCCCGACGGCCCGACGAACACCACGAACTCATGATCGGCGATCTCGAGGCTGAGATCGGGAACGACCGTGAGACTGCCGTAGCGCTTGACCAGATTGCGGATTGAAATGGCAGCCATCAGCGCTTTTCCGGGGCCAGCACCGGCTTGATCAGGTTGCCTTCCGCAAACCGCGCAAAATTCCTCGGAAGGTCGCGCAGTCCGAACTCACCGTCGACCAGGACGCGGTACTCATCCTTGTAGCGGCGCAGCAGCGCGATATTCGGCTCGAAATCGCCGATCGGAAAATAGAAGGTGCGAACCATGAAGAAATCCTTGCGGCGGAAGACCTTGCCTTCCTCGATGGTCCAGGGGGCGGCGTTTTCGCCGATCAGCACCAGCGCGCCGCGCGGCAGCACGGTTTCGATGCCGAGATTGCGCGCGGCGTGGGCGCCGGAGCATTCCATGATCAACGCAAAACGCTTGCCGGTGTCGCGTACGGGGTGTGGTTGCGCGCCAAACGCCTGCGCGATTCTGAGCCGCCGGACATTGGGATCGGAAACGTGAATATCGCGGTAGCCGGCTTCCCGGAGCGCGAGAATGACGCCGAGCCCGACCGGTCCGGCGCCGGTGACGAGGACGGGTCCGGCTTCCTCCGGCGGCACCACCCGACGGACGAAACGAACCGCATGCGCCGAGGTGCCGATCGTATCCAACAGCAGCGGTGCCAGGCTGTCTTCGATGTCATCAGGCACCGGCAGCAGGCAATTCTCCGGCACCGGCAGGTATTCCGCGTAGCCGCCAGGCCGGTTCCAGCCGATCAGGCTGGAGATTTCCAGGCACATTTGGGTGTCGCCGCGGCGGCAGGCGGCGCAGCCGTCGCAATGCACGGGGATATAGACCGCGCAGCGCCGGCCGTGCATGCGGTGGCCGGGCTGCTCGACGACGCCGAAAATCTCGTGGCCCGCCGTGAATTCCGAGCCCTTGTGCCACAGCTTGAAATCCGAACCGCACAGCGCCGTGCGCAAGACCCGCACCAACACCTCGCCTTCCCCGACATCGGGAATCCTGACGCGCTCGATCGTAATGTGTTCGTGACCATGAAATACGGCCGCTTGCATCGTGGCGTTGGTTCGATCGATAGCTGTCATGTCTGCGATTAACCTTTCACCGCGCCGAGCGTCAGTCCCGATACCAGCCAGCGCTGCACGATTGAGGCGAGGATCAGCGGCGGTAGCGCGATCAGCGTTGCGGCTGCCATCAGCGCGCCCCATTCGGTCGATCCTTCGCCGACGAAGTTGAAGGCCGCCGCGATCAAAGTCTTGGTATCGCCGTTCGACAGCACCAGCGCGAACAAAAAGTAATTCCACGAGAACACAAACGACAGGATGGCGGCGACCGCGATGCCGGACCCGACCAGCGGCAGCGCGATCTTCCAGAGGATCCGCGTGATGCTGCAGCCGTCAACCTGCGCCGCCTCGAACACGCTGCGCGGAATGTTGTCGAACGAGGGCAGCAGCACCCAGATTACGATCGGCAGCGTAATCACGGCATGGCTGAGGATCAGCGCCGTATAGGAGCCGATCATCCCGACCTGCCGGAACATCACGTACCACGGCAGCAGGAATAGCGTGCCAGGCGCCATCCGCGCCGCCAGGGCGAGGACCGCCGGCCAGGAAATGCGCGTCCATGAAACCGCAAACGCCGCGGGAATTCCGAACAACAGCCCGAGCCCTGCCGATCCGAGCGTCACGACCAGGCTGTTGACGGTGTAGGAAAAGAACGGTGTCGTCTTCATCAACTGGGCGTAGTTTTCGAGCGTCGGCGAAAACAGCAGCGTCGGCGGATAGGCGGTGACCTCGAACGACGGCTTGAACGAGGACAGCACCATCCAGACCGTGGGCGTCATGATGAAGATTCCGGCCAGCACCAGTTGGGCGGTATTGAGTCTATGTATCCAGGACTCGCTCAGGGGAGTATTATTCATCGCTTCACCACGCCACCGCGCCGCGCAGGCGGTTAAAGGCGAGCACCGCGCCGAACACGATCGCGGTCAGCGTCAGCATCAAGGCGCTGGCGTATCCGATGTTGAAGAACTCGAAGCCGACGCGGAAGCCATAGATGTTGAGCGTGTTGGAGGCGTTGCCGGGCCCGCCCTGCGTGGTGATGTAGATGATGTCAAAAAACCGCAACAGGTCGACGCTGCGCAGAATCGTCGCCGTGACGATGGTCGGCAGCAACAGCGGCAGCGTGATGCGCCGGAACGTCTTGAACGGCGAAGCGCCGTCGACTTGGGCTGCCTCGTAAACACTCGGCGGCAGCGACTGCAGCCCTCCCAGCACGATCAGCGCCACATAGGGCGCCCATTGCCAAGTGTCGATCAGCGCCACGGTCGGAATCACCCAGGTCGGCGACGCCAGCCAGTCCGATGGCGGCAATCCCAGGCGCGTCAAGATGTAATTGGCCGCACCGATCGAGGGATCGAGGATCACGAGCCACATCAGGCCGGCGACGACCGGCGGCATCATGAACGGCGAGATGAACAGCGAGAGGACGATCCCCGGCAGCCGTTTGGCGTGAAACAATAGCAGCGCCAGCCAGACCCCCAGGACAAGCTGCAGGATCAGCGACAGGACGTAGAGCGCAAGCGTCACCCACAGCCCGTGCCAGAACTCGTTGTCGGAAACGAGCTTTGCATAATTGCCGAGCCCGACAAACGACTGTCGTCCGGTCGAGGAAAACGCATGAAAGCCGAGCCAGACGGTGTAAACGACGGGAAACACGATCATCGCCAACGTGAACAGAACCGCAGGTGCCGACAGCGCGGCGAGTTCGGCGCGCTGCCGGTCTGGTGTTACTGCATTCGCGGCATAGGCCATTGCGATACGGTCCGTGCGATGATGCCCGCAGAAAGATCAGTCGCCGTCCGGGATCCCGGCGACAACCGCTCCGACTACTTCTGCGCAATGAGCGCGTCGAGGCCCTTGTCTGCGTCGGCGCAGGCCTGGTCCACGGTCTTCTGCTTGAGGATCAAATCCTGCACGGCCTGGCCGATGAAGTCGCGAGATTCCGGATTGGCGACGATGGGATAGCCGACCTCCGACGATCCCTTGGTAGCGAGCACGTCGAGCGCAGCCTGCCATTGCTGGCGTACCGGTTGTTCGTCGATCCACTTGCGGTATTCCGGATCGTTGGCGACCGCCGGACGCGGCGGCGCGATCCCCTGCACCGCCATCCGCTTCTGAATCTGCGGGCTGGTCGCCCATTGTACGAAGTACCAGGCCGCATCGGGCTGCTTGCTGTAGGCGGACACCGCCATACCCCAGCCAATCGCGGTCGGCACTTGTCCGGCTTCGCCGGCGGGGAATGGCGCCAGGCCGGTGTCCTTCAGCCGCTCGCCACCTTCCATCACGGTCCGCAATTCGTTTGATGATTCGAACGACATCGCGGCGCGGCCGGTTCGATAGAGCGCCGATATCTGCTGGAAGCTGTAATTGACCACTCCCGGCGGCCCGTAGTCGCGCAGCAGGCGGCTATAGGTGTCCAGCGCCTCCTTGCCCTTCGCCGAGCAAAGGTTCGACTTGCCGTCGGCCATGTAGCTGCCGCCGATATTGTGCAGCATGTTGCTGAAGGTGTAGGCGACGGCAGGCTTCAGGCCGCGCGACACGAATGGCGTGATGCTGGGGTCGCACACCTTGATCTTTTGCGCCGCGGTTTCGACGTCCTTGATGGTCGCCGGCTTCTCGACCCCGCATTTCTTGAGGATGTCGGTGCGGTAATAAAGAATCGGCCCTTCGATGTTCATGGGCATGCTGGTCAGCTTGCCACTAAAAGTTCCAGCCTTGAGCAGCGCCTGGCTCAGGCCGGCAAAGTCGTAATCTTTCGACGCTTCATTCTTCGCCATCGCCGAGAGATCGCCGTACCAGCCGGCCGCCGCGAACTGCTCGCCCTCGCGCGACGGCAACGTCATGAACACGTCGACCTCGTCGCTGCGCGCGTTCATCACGGTGACCAGCCGCTGGCGCATCTGCTGCTCCTGGTAGCCATCGACCTTGAGCGTAATCCCGGTCAGCTTTTCGAAATCGTCCTTGTAGGTCAGAAGCGCCTGCGACACCGGGTTGTTGTTGGCGAGGAAGGTGACCGTCTTGCCCTGGAATTTCTTCCAGTCGAAATCGGCAGCACGCGCCGCCGTCGTGACCGCCCCCAGCGCGATGATGGTAACCGCGACCCGCGTCGCAAAGGTGTTTCCAGACATGCGTTTCTCCCTGCTGCGTCCACGGCGTCTGGTTCGGCCAGATCATGTAAACGGTTACATAGTATGCGACCAACTAGCCCTGTCAAGCCAGCCACCCCGTGTCTCAGCTTACGAAAATCTCCAGCAAATCGGCACAGTCGATCTGGACAATCTGACGAATTGCCTCCATCATCCATATGTAACGTTACATCAATGTCGCCGGGGGACGAACTTGGAGACGTTAGCCGGGAGGTCGTCGAAACAAGGCATCCGCGCCGTCGCGGCGCGCGCCGGCGTCTCGACCGCTTCGGTGTCTCGCGCGCTCAACAGTCCCGACTCCGTCAGCGCCGAACTGCGCATGCGCATCGCCGAAGCCGTACAATCGGTCAGCTATATTCCGCACGCTTCCGCACGCGCCCTGTCGTCGCGGCGCACCCGCACGCTCGGCGCCATTATCCCGACCATCGACAACACGATGTTTGCGCGCGGCATCGCGGCGCTGCAGAAATATCTGTCGTCGGTCGGCTACATGCTGCTCCTGACCACCAGCGGCTACGACCTCGATGTGGAAGAGGAGCAGGCGCGTAACCTCATCAGCCGCGGCGTCGACGGTCTCGTGCTGCGCGGCGACTGCCATCACGACGGCTTACGAAAGCTGCTCGCCGACAACACGATTCCTTTCATCAATGTCGGAGTTTATCGACCGGATCGTCCCTACCCTTGTGTCGGCGCGAACAATGAAGCCGCGGCCTATCGTGCGGCGATGCATGTGGTCGAGCTCGGTCACCGCAGGATCGGGATCGTCTCGGCGCTGCAGCGGAACAACGATCGCGCCAGCGCGCGCGTCGACGGCTTTCGCCGCGCGCTGTCCGAAAACGGCATCGAACTGCCGCCGCAATGGCACGTCGAGGTGCCCTACACGCTCGACGACGCACGCGAAGCGGCGCGCTATCTTTTGAGCCTGCCGGAACGGCCGAGCGCGCTGGTCTGCGGCAACGACGTGATCGCCTACGGCGTGCTGCTCGAGGCCGAGCGCAGCGGCTATATCATCCCGCGAGATCTCTCGGTCGTCGGCTTCGACGACCTCGACTGGAGCCGCCACTTGCGGCCGAGCCTCACGACGATCCAGGTCCCGACCGGCGCGACCTGGCAGCGCGCCGGCGAGTACCTTGTCCGGCATCTTGCGGGCGAACAGACCATCATGCATCACGAAGTCGATTATTCCCTGATCGTCCGGGAATCGACCGCGCCGCCGCGCGCGTGACGCAACTCACCCAAGGAGCGAGTTTTCAATGACCGTGTTTTCCTTGCCTCCTGGTTTTCATGCTGTCGTGATCGGCGGCGCCGGCGACATCGGAGCTGCGATCTCGAATCTGTTTTGCGATCTGGGGGCAACCGTCACCGCAACGGCTGTCGACGATGCCGCGATCGCACGCTCGCAACTCCGCCCGCGCGTGGGCCTCAGCGCTTGCCCGCTCGATGTCACCAATGATGCGGCCGTCGAGGCGTTCGCGAAAGGCCACCAACGCGTCGACGCGCTGATCAACTGCGCTGGCATCCTCGCGCGCGACAAGGAATATGAAATCGCCACATTCATGAAGGTGCTCGACGTGAACCTGACGGGCACGTTCCGGACCTGCATGGCGTTTCGGCCCGCGCTGGCGCAAACCAAAGGAGCGATCGTCAATATCGCCTCGATGAACGCGACTTTAGCGCTGCCCCGCATCCCCGCTTATTGCGCCAGCAAGGGCGGCGTCGTGATGCTGACCAAGGCGCTGGCGATGTCCTGGGCGCTTGACGGCATTCGCGTCAACGCGGTCGCGCCGGGCTATATCGAAACCAGCATCAATGAGGCCGGAAGACAGGACCAGGCGCATTATCAACGCATCGCAGACCGCACCGCATTCAAGCGCTGGGGCCAGCCCAACGACGTCGCCGGCGCTGTCGTATTCCTTTGTATGCCGGCGTCAAGCTACGCCACCGGCACCGTCGTAGCCGTTGATGGAGGATTTCTGGCTGGATAAGGCCAAATCCGACAACTGGTCGTTCCGGTTCTTTATCCGCCACGAGCTCAAATGGACTATTTTTCGCATGAGTGTCTGCTTTGCGCCAGAAGCGGTCGGTCGCGAGTACTTTCTTGGGAGAGACAAACTGCTCAGTCGGTATAAATTATACGCTCGCGATAGAGCGACGTGGAGGGCGGGACGGCGGAGGATTGCTTATGCCCAGACGTCCTGTCGACCGATGCCAACGATCTTGGAACAAAGGATTGCTCATGGGCCCTCTCGAGCACGTCTGGTCCATTCGAGATCGGCTAGAAATCGCGAGATCAAGGCGGGACCTTGCACTCTTGAACCTAGCAATCGACAGCAAGCTTCGCGCCTGCGACCTCGTCAAACTGCGATTAGACGACATCTGCTTGGGAGCAGATTGCGGCATCGAGCAACAATTGTCCAAAAGAAGACAGGTCGACCAGTCCAGTTCGAGATCACGGAGCAGTCGAGGAGTTCCGTTGAAGCTTGGCTTTCAGCGCTCCGGGCTACAGGTTCCCGATATCTTTTCCCAAGTCGACTTCGTGCTAAACGAGTGTACGATCTCAAACAGGGAATCTCGGCCTGTTGCGCTTAGAATCGGAACACCGCCGACTGCGCCATGGCCTACCATAGTTGTCTGTACCGAAAACCTTATCCGAGTTGTTGACGTGGTGGAATCGCCTAAGCTGGCGGAATGATCGGACTGTTCCGTTTCGTCCCGGCCGTCCTGGCCTCGCCATTCAAGTCGAAGGTGCGGCTTGAGGCTGAGAACGCAGTGCTTCGACATCAGCTGGTTGTCTTGAGGCGCGCGCTGCATGGTCGCGTCCGGCTGACGAACCATGATCGCTGGTTCCTTGTCCAGATGGCCGCTGCCATGAATGGCATCGCGCCGCACGGCGGCTTGATCCCGCACGGTGACACCTTCCTGTGCTTCTCGGATTACTGCCGCCCAGCCATCCGGATCGCGGCCCTGATGCAGATCCGGAAGATATTCGTCATGACGCATGACTTGATCGGCCTTGGCGAAGACGGCCCAACTCATCAGCCGGTCGAGCGGCTTGCGGCTCTCGAGCCATCCCGCACCTCGCGGTCTGTCGCCCGGGCGATCCAGTCGAGACCGCCGAGTGCTGGGAACTGATCTTAGATGCGCCGCGCCAGGCGGCCCTCATCACCCTGTCCCGTCAGCCGATGCCGCTGCTGCGTCACGAACCCGGCAACGAGAACAAATCGGCCAGGGGTGGCCATGTACTTCATGAGGCCGAGGGCGGCGATCGCAAGCTGACCATCTTGGGCACCGGCTCTGAGTTGCAACTCGCGGTCCAGGCGCGGCACGTTCTCCAAAAGCAAGGCATTCCGACGGCGGTTGTCTCCATGCCGTCCCGCCTGCTGTTCGAGGACCAGGACGCCGCTTACAAAAAGGAGGTTCTCGGCACGAACCGTGCGCGCGTCGCGGTGGAAGCGGCGGTCGAACTTGGGTGGGAGCGCTATATCGGCCTCGAAGGCCGCTTCGTCGGCATGCAAGACTTCGGCGCCTCCGGCAAGATCGCCGACGTCTACAAGAAATTCGACATCAACGCCGAGGCGTCTGGTGCGCGCCGCGCACCAGACGCTGGCGGAGGTTGCCGCTCTATGACATCGGAGATCCTGACGTCGGGCGGTCGCGGCCGGCGGCGTCGGCCCCTTCCGGGCCCGTGAACGTCAGCCGCTAACCGGGCAAATCGTGTCTTGACTGGGTGCCGGCGTCGTAGATGCGGATCTGAAGCATCGGAAAACGACGCTTCAATTCGATCGCGCCGTGCTCTGCACCTTCTTTGGTGCTGAACTCGGCCTTCAGTCGTCCATCGATTTCGAGGGCAAAACCGGATTTAGGCATTTCGATCGTTCGGCCGGGCATTCGGAATCCATAGTGATTGGCGGCAGCGTGTGCATCTGGTTACGGTGAGTCCGGCACGGCCGACAAGCCTGTTCCGAAGGCTGTGGAAGGAGTAGCTCCGTGAGCGATTCGTTCGACCTCCAGCGCTTCGTGGACGCGCAAGCCTCGATCTACCGGCAGGTCGTCGAGGAACTGTCGCGCGGACGAAAACAGACACACTGGATGTGGTTCATCTTTCCGCAGATCGCCGGTCTCGGCTTCAGCGCGATGGCTCAACGCTTCGCGATCGGCTCGCACGCTGAGGCCGTCGCTTACCTGGAGCATGACTTGCTCGGGCCTCGCTTGGTCGAATGCACGCGCCTCGTCATGGCTGCAAGCGAAAAGCCCGTAACCGATATTCTTGGCTCTCCGGATGATATGAAATTCCGGTCGTGCATGACGCTGTTCGACGCCGTCTCGAAGCAGGAAATCTTTGCGGAAGCCATCGCCGCGTTCTATCCAGACGGGAAGGACCATGCGACTTTGGAGATTCTGGCAACGAGCCGACGCCTATCGTGATTGCACTCCGGAGACAGGGAACTCGGCCGCAGCTTACTTGTTCTTTCAGACCAAACGAACCGGATGAAAATTGTCGTTGCAAGAAGCCTCAGAAATCACCATCGAGGACCGCGAAGCTCTGCGCGGGGCCGTCAAGTCGCTTGAGCATCCCAGCCTCGCCGGCCGGCTCACCAACCTCGTCGGCAAGCCCGTCGAACTTATAGGTTACGCGCTTCCCTCTTTCGCTTCCAAAGCCATCGCTTCCGCCACCTCGAAGGCGCTCGAAGCGGCGCTCAAGGTAGCATTGCGCACGCTCCGGTCTTCACCCCGGACAAATTCGCAATTTCTGCACCGGGCGCTCGCGACGGCATCGGGCGCTGCGGGAGGAACGTTCGGACTGGCCGCGCTTCCGGTCGAACTGCCGGTTTCGACTACCATCATGCTGCGCTCGATCGCGGACATCGCACGCAGCGAGGGCGAGGACCTGTCCGATCCGGAGACCGCCCTCGCCTGCGTCGAGGTCTTCGCACTGGGCGGGCGGGCCGGATCGGCCGACGCATCGGAGAGCGGATACTTCGCCGTTCGAGGCATGCTTGCGAAGACGGTGACGGAAGCCGCCCGGTTCGTCGCCGAACGCGGCGTCCTCAAGGAGGGTGCGCCCATCCTGCTGAAGTTCGTCACCCAGGTCGCTGCACGCTTCGGATTGGTGGTCACGCAGAAGGTTGCCGCGCAAGCCCTTCCCCTCGTCGGCGCCCTCGGCGGCGCAGCGGTGAACTACGCGTTCATCGAGCATTTCCAGGATGTCGCCCGTGGTCATTTTACGGTGCGCCGCCTCGAGCGACTCTATGGCAAGGAGGGGATTCGCTCCGAATATGACCTGATCGCCGGTCAGCTTTGAGCGGCAGCGTCAGCACCTAGGGGCTCTAGCCCCGCGCGCGCTGCAGCGCCGCATCCAACCGCTTCTTCTCCTTTTTCCAGCGGGCATTTTCGGCTTGCGCTCTCTTCTCGATAGCGTCCGCCTCGGCCTGGATGGCTCCGGCTCTCTCCGCATGCTCCCGTTCAGCCTTGTCCAACGCCGATTGCGCCTTGTCGACGGCCTGCTGCCGATGTTCGCGCGCTTTCTGCCGGGCGGCCTCTTCCCTCGCCCGCTCGCGATCGCGGCTCTTTTAGGCTGGACCGCGAGGCTGGGGCAAGTTCGCCTTTGGCGCCCAAAACCTCAAGAGATGATCGTTGTGCTATAGCCGCGGAACCCGCCCCAATGCCCATGCTGTGACCGCCGGCGAGCGAATGGAGGAGAATTGACGGCAATCAAGGCGGCCAGCGGATCTCCGGGCCCATACTCTCCCACCAACATGCAGGGACTGCGGCGCGTCCGTGCTCCCCTGCACTCGATCAATCCAATCCGAAAGGTTGGAAATGTGAGCTTGACCGGCCTCGAAGTGTTCGACGAAACGGTTCACAAGACAAACACGTGGCTCAAGGAAATCGCCAAGACCTTGGAGCTCGACAGGCACGGCACCTATCAGGTGCTGCGCGCGGTGCTGCACTCCCTGCGCGATCGTCTGACCATCGAGGAGACAGCGCACCTCGGTGACCAGCTCCCGATGCTGGTCCGAGGCATCTATTACGAGGCGTGGCGTCCCGCCGGAAAACCGGAAAAGATACGCTCGCGCGAGGAGTTCCTCGAAAGGATCAACGAGCGTCTGGCGCTGAAAGAACCAATCGACGTGGCGAATGCGGCGCGCGCAGTGCTCCGGACGCTGGAGAAACATGTCTCCGCCGGTGAGATTCGCGATGTGATGGCGGTGCTGCCGGAGGACATCCGCGCGCTGTGGCCGCCGCTGGAAGAAGTGCGCGGGGCAGATTAGCCACCGAGCGGTGCGCTGCGGGACGACGATGGTGCGGATCTGTATCGGCGCCCGTCAGGGTTCGATACGCCTTCCCGGTACTGAAATCTGAACCTCGTAGCCGTCCCGAACTGCCGGTATCGCCGCCGCAACGGCTGCCTCGAAGGCGGCTTCCTTGCTTGGGTAAGTGCCTACGGGTTCACCGTCGAGTTTGACGCGCCAGGCGCCTCCGGAGCCGACAACCTCGTAGCTCGCTATTGCCAAGATGCGTCTCCGGTCTGGCAGACGTGCCTTCCGAGAGGCAGGGTCCCGCGAAAGGCGTTGCGCCGATATCGATCCGGTTCGCAAAGCCGCGCGCCCATCATCGATATCAGTCGGCACGGCAATTTCCCTGTCATTCGTCAATGCAAATGCCCGAGGCGGGAGGGACACTGCTCGATCAGCAAACGGAGTGGCCAACATGGATACGGCACAGATCATTGCAGGCCTGGTGCTTCTGCTGTGCATCGTCGGCGTCGCCTATTTTCTGGCGCAGCAGAGAACGCCGCCGCAGCGGCAAATTGCCAATACGCGGCGATCGCAAATTGAGCAGGATTTTGCGCGCGTCTTCGCGATGACCAGCGCGCAAGGCAAAAAGGGCCTGATCAGGCGCTGGATGGATCGGAGCGGCTGCGACCGCACCGAAGCCATGCGGCTCGCAACGGAAGAGTGGCGGCGGGATAACCGCTGAGCAGTGGCGGATTACGCCGGAGCAGTCATCGGGCCGCGCGCTGCGCTCTTTCATCATGGCCGGGCTTGTCGCGGCCATCCACGTCTTTCTATTGCAACGCCCGCCAGGACGTGATGCCCGGGACAGGCCCGGGCATCACGAGTTTCGCCATAACCGCCGATTGCATTGGCTGCACTTCGAGTCACGTCTCGAACTATGTGGCCATCATAGGCGGTCATGATTCGACCCGACCGCAACACGCGTTAGCGGTTCTTGCTATCGGCGGCTGGCGCCGTGCTGCCGACGGTTTGCGGCGCCTTCTTCGTCGCGTCCAGGCTGCTCGGTCCGTTGGTTCCATACAATGCCCAGAACATCAGCAGGATCGCGAAGCCAACGAAGGCGGCGATGACCATGATCGCATACGGCTTGTTATCGAGAAACATGGGAGTCTCCTTTAACCCCCAATGCAGCCGACGAGCCGCTGTTCCGTCGCTGTTGCTTATTCATGTGTGGAGTCCGTGGCCCGGATAGAGCGAACGCAGCGCGCATTCGTGCGACCCGTTGGCTCGGTCCGGGCTATGGCGCTTGGAGCGAAGGTTGCATCCAGAGCGAGCGAACGCAGCGGATCCGGACAGCCAAGCGGTTGCCGAGATCGTCAAGGCTCCAGCTTCAACCACCGGCACCGGCAGCAGCCCCGCTGCTACAGGATCGCAGGCGCGCTGAGGCTCGTCCGCCTTACGACCCGCCGGTTCACCCCGGCGGGTTTGTCTTGGACAACAACCATCAAGGGTGCCGGTGAACCTGACCACGGTGGGGACCGCGACGTCTGCGCGCTCCCAGTAGGACCAGGCAAAGGCGCTGCAGGCCCTGCCCAACGATGCCATGAAGATCGTGGCGCGGGCTGCGGAAGACGTTGCTGCAGCCTGCAAACGCCATCGCGTTCAATGATGGTGATCGGCACAGCGCGAGCGGCGGTTTGACAGCAAGCCGGAAGAATGAGCGCGGCCTATATTTTCCGCTCAGTCGGATACCGGACGGACTCTGGCGACAATTCGCCCTATCCGTTAATTGTCTTCGGCGCGGCCCTCCGGGAGTTCGTTACGCCAGCGACGCCACAAGCAGGAGAAGTCCGAGCCGTCTGCATCGGCAATCAGACCTACCTCGTAGGTGGAGGGCGACAGAGAGGACCTCCAACCATGATCACAGATCACTACGACGACCGAACAATCGCAAATATGGAAGTAGCCTTGGATAGAGCTTGTGACCGCTTTCCGGGAGAATTAGCCAAGCATAACGCGCGCAAGCGTATCGCTGCGAAACTACTCAAGTATGCCACCAGCGGTGAACGCACGCTCCAGGGGTTCACTGACGCAGCAATGGCGGCAGTGATCACGTCGAGAAGTCACCATCCCGCCTGAAAGCCTTGAGGTCGACGGCGGCGCTCTGGAGATGTTCGCGCACCCATGAAGAAGCGCCGCCTTCTCGGCAGACGACCGCCTCCGTCAGGTCTCGCAGCCTTCTAACCTCCAGATCGATCCGCTCTTGAGCTCGATGGGCTGCCATGCCCATAAGGCGCGAGTTCGGCTCTGCAAACTGGCAGCAGCCGGTTCGTTGGATATGGCGCTTGTCACCATCATCGCCGACGCCCGCGTCGACACGGTCGAGGAAGTCGCCCTCACCATCATAACACCGGGACTATTCGGCGGTATTAGATGACCATATATGGTGACGGGACCGCAAGGCGATCTGCGAACATCGCATGAAATGCCCGGCTCCGGCCGGTGGTTCGACATGCGCGATCTCGGCGAAGTCGCCGAACATATCCACGATGCCAGTGAGATCGAGTTTGCAGAAAGGCCCAGCGCGGAAAGGGAGAGTGCCAACTGAGGCGGCCGACGATGCTGTTACTATGACGCCTGCCGGACAGAACGGCCGCGCAATAGCGTGTATAAGACGTTCATTGCCGACTGTTTTCTGGGCGTCGGTAACAGAGAGTTCGGTAGCACTCCCGCCTGTTTAGGGGAGTGAGGCCATGCCGAATTCCAATGCGATTTTTGCGTCACTGTCCGCCAGCGACGCCTCCGCACTCCGGCCACATCTGAAAAGCGTTCACCTCGAATCGAGGAGGATTTTCTTCGATGTCGGGGATGTTATCGATTCGGTCTATTTCCCGACCAGCGCGGTGGTGTCGTTGGTGGTGGGTCTTTCCACGGGCGAAATGGTCGAAGGCGCAATGGTCGGTAAAGACAGCATTGTGGGCGTCGCCGCCGCGATGGATAGCAAGCTCGCCTTCACCCAAGCAATCGTGCAGCTTCCAGGCGATGCTTTTGTCTGCGATGCATCCGCCTTTAAAGGTGTTGCGATGCAAAGTGAACGGCTGCTAAGTTTGCTTTTCCGCCATGAGCAAGCGGTTTACGCGCAAGCTCAGCAATCAACCGCCTGCATGGCGGCTCACGACGTGCGGTCGCGGCTCTGTAGATGGCTTTTGCGAGCGCGGGATTTGTCCGGCGGCGATCACCTGGCATTCACCCAGGAGTTTTTGGCAGAAATGTTAGGTGTTCGGCGGACAAGCGTCACATTTGATGCGCATGCCCTACAGCAGGCCGGATTGATCAAGTATTCACGTGGCAAAATTCAAATTCTAAATGTTGACGGCCTGCATGAAGGCGCATGTGAATGCTACGAAACGATACGATCACAATATGCCAAGTTGCTCGGCAGGAACCGGAAGGCACATGATGCGCGCTCGATGAGCGGGGTCGCTCATGGATAGCGATCTCGGCACGGCATTCAAAGATATGCTGAAGCCATACCGCTTCACCTTGCAGATGCCTGCATGCGTCACGATCTGCACGACCGGCTGGGTGGAGCCCCGAGGTCAACGGCTCCAGCACGCCATCAGCGCCCATGCAAAACCGCTCCGTGATCGCGGTTGCAAGATGCGGAACTCGTCCTCCACCTGTACGCTCACTACACCGTCGATGACTTCGACCGGCTCGTTTCCGATCCCGAAGCTCGGTGCGTCTGGCGTCACGGTGTTCTCGACGACCAATGGCTCATCCTTGCCGATGGCGTCACACCACGATCAGGCCAGCCTCGTACCGCGCCTTGGCGGCGGCGAGCCCCGCCTTCGAGCGGGCGCTGATCCTGAGCCCTTCGTCTTTTGCCACGATGACCATGATACGGACGGTGAGCCGGTTGGCGTTCGGCATGTCGGCGGCAACGAAGTCGACCCAACGTCGGCACCGCAGCCGTGTGGCAGGGTGAAGTAAAGGCGGTATTCTATTGCCAAACGAGGCGGCTACTTTGTCGGCCGACCGCGCTTCGCAATCGCCGCCTGTGCCTGACCCCGCGCTGCAGTTTCAGCCGCCCGCCAAGGACGACCGGGTTTCCGCGCCAGCGACCGCGCCGCTACCGGGTGGCTGGCTGTTGATCTGCTGTTTCATGATAGCCGAGGGCTTGAACACCACCACACGTCGTGGAGAAATCGGCACCTCGATGCCGGTCTTGGGATTGCGGCCGACACGCTGACTCTTTTTGCGCACCATGAATGATCCGAACGAAGACAGCTTCACCGTCTCGCCCTTCTCCAGGCAGTCGGTGATCTCTTTTAAGACCAGTTCAACAAAAGCGGATGATTCCGTTCGGGACAGTCCTACCTTCTGATAGACCGCCTCGTACAGTTCGACGCGCGTGACCGCCTTGCTAGTTTTTGGCATCGCGCGGCCCCCCAGTGTGCGCCAAATAATAGAGCCCAACGCAATGTGGTCAACAGTCAGTGCGCGTTCGGGCGCGCTCCGCAAGGCGGGTGCACGGCACGGGCTGTTCCCTTAGGCCGTGCCGCTTCCTAAGCTCCAGGTCGATGTGCTCTTGAGCCCGGTGGGCCGCGAGATCGAACCGAGGCCGATCATCACAACAAATGCCCCGGTCTGCGGAGCGTTGCTCGCATGCGCGATCTAGCCCAAATGCTGGCGCACGTTCACGACGTGGAGATTGAAATATGCGAGAATCCGGGGCCGCAAGGCCCGTTGCATTAGAGTTAAAAGCAAAGCCCAGGGTAAACCATCCGCCAACCGATGGATGCTACCACGTCGCGAAAACCCGCACACGACTTAAGGTGGGCACATGCTTCGAAATGGACGTTATTCTGCTTGGTTCAGAACCCGGCAGGAAGAAGGACGCCGCATGATGCAGGGAGAAGGAACCGGCGTTATTGAGCTTAACGACGGGAAAGTGACCGGCGGAGACAGCGGGCTCGCCTACACCGGGTCATACGTTGTAGACGGAGATAAATTCACAGCTCTCATTGCCACGGAGCGGCACACGCCGGGGCAACCATCCGTTTTCGGTATCGGCATCGATGACGTCAATTTGACGCTGACCGGGAAATCCACCCCGACGACGGCATCATGCACCGGAACTGCCAAACAAGCGCCGGGCCTGGCCTTCGAGGCCGTTCTTGTCCGTATGGCAGATGAACCGAGCAACGCGGCGCCCCAGGCGTCGAGGGGATGATGGGACACGCTACGCGATGCCGAGCCTGACATGAAAGAGGCCGCCAACTGAGGCGGCCTTACTACCGGACTATGCGGCCCTCTTCCCGCACGAGCGCGTTGTATCGGTCGATCTGCCCAGCAAGTCTTGACCAGCTAGAAGAGATATTTCTTAGAACCTCGGCTTGAGCCTTGCTCTGCGTTGATTTCATCAGGCGAATACATTCTTTCGCCTGATCTCGGCAGTGTTGTGCATTGTCCATGGCCACTCCCCAAAACCAAAAGGGACCAATCGCTTAGGGATGCGATGGAAAGGGGCCAATACCGCCCCTTGAGTAACACAGATGCTTGCGGCATTCGTTAGCGAATGCGCGCATCGATGCCCTACGTCTTGATCGTGATTTTATCGTTATTTTCTTCGCAATGGCGATTTGGTTTGCATTGGGCAACCCGCTACATGGCCTCAACTGAGGCGGCCTTTCTCGCTATGTTCACGCGGATTAATTTCCCTGACGTAGAT
This sequence comes from uncultured Alphaproteobacteria bacterium, assembly GCA_963761895.1. Lineage (GTDB taxonomy): Bacteria > Pseudomonadota > Alphaproteobacteria > Rhizobiales > Xanthobacteraceae > Bradyrhizobium. The sequence goes on along the minus strand of CAVXIL010000003.1, from coordinate 18,711 downwards.
CAGCGGTGGGTAGAGCAAAATCAAAACAGGCCACTGCCAAATTCAAAATAGGCCACTAGGGGTTAAAACAGGCCAGTACCCCCGCCGGGTGCTATCCTAACTACGACATTTAATATTTTAAATGAGGACGGAACCATTCATCTTGGGGCTTCTTGGTTCCTTAGCATTCGGCGATGCTATCTCCGAATGCCAAGCCACCGACCGGTCTACATTTTGCCCCAATGCCCGGCGGGAGGTCTCAAGCGGCCTCAGATGCCCCCCCACTGAGGCCGTTTTGCTTGGAAAAAGAGGCCGCCAACTGAGGCGGTCTAGTCCAACGTCTCCGCTACAAGGCGGATTCTAAACACCGGCTCTTTGGACTGCTCCAAGAGTTCGACCTGCCACTCGGCGTTTTGTTTTAGATCGCGCGCAGCGCCGCCGATCAGATCGCCGCAGACTTTCGTCATCTCTGCCCAAGCAGCATCACGGTCGACGGCATCAAAGTCTGGATCGGAAACGCCACGTTATTCCCGTGGCGGCCTGCGACATGCCGCAGTAGCCCCATCCCCGAGTTTGCGCTAACGCTTCCCTAAAAAACCAGACCACAGCCTGTCAGCGAGCCAAATCAAAAAGATCGCAAGAAACGAGAGAGCGAATAGTTCTGCGGTGAACAGAAATGCTTGCGCGGCACTTGTCATGGCGTTCTCCCTTGTTGATTTTTTGCTCCGTTCGTTCTCAGGTTGATACTCAGAGTATGCATAATTTCCGACAACCGCCGAACCGATGTTGCGTAGATCAACCTCGGAGCCGCCCTGGTTTGCGAGGCGCGCGAGCGCCGCCGATGCAGCGGTCTATTGATCGAGGGAATGGATACCGGGTAGATCAAACGCCTACGGTCGCTCATCCTTTGGGACAAGGCACCCGTCTATCACCTCGTAAGAAACTGCGACACGGTCTGTTGGCTTCCTGTCCTTGGCTATTTCCTCGGCAAGCAACGTGAGCAGCATTTTGTGCCGTTGCTGGTCGCTCGATGGATCAAGCCTGGACTCGGATATGAGCCGTCGATAGTGGTCGATGTTTGCTGTGTTGACGAAGCGCTCCATTGCGACCTCCATGGGCCGTGAGCGAAGGCGGCGCGCGCCGCCGGAACCCGACTATGTGCGGTTCCAAACTCAATGCAATTAAATTCACGGACGCGGTGAACTAAATGTGGGACAGCATCGCTGTCTTGGCGAGAGTACGATCATCAGCATCGCGAGATCGGGGGCAGCCGGTACGCTTGTCATTCGTCCCGACTGTTGCGAGGCTAATTTTGTTCGGCCCGACAGGTTCGCTCCGCTTCGCGGTCGAGTTTGGCGGCTTCGGCCTTGGCGGCTTCCTCTGAGTCCGTTATTTCCATAACGGTCTCCGTGCCGTCCGCGCCAATCCGGACGACATGCCGGTGTTGAATGCATCTCGCGATATAGCGTTCTCGTGCCATCCTGCGAATATGCGCCCCGGAGCGTCCGTTTTCCAGTGTGGAAGTCGGCCACAAATTCATTGGGTCTTCTGCCAGAGCCTTGTAAGCCAGTCCGCACTTAGGACATGCAAATGTCCCCAAATCGGGACCAGCCAAGCTGGGCTCGACACGGACCAGCATCATGCGAATCTGGCACTGGGGGCAGCGAGGTCGCTCGATCACAGTAAGAGACAACTCAGGGAAATGAGATTGAAGCATGTGACGCTCCTTGGATCAGGCGGGAGTGCAACCTCTCAGTCACCGACAAAGCGCATGGTCGCGAGATTGTCACCGGAGTGCTTGGCGGCTTTGACCTACGTCAAGGCCGCGCGAGCGTCGCCCATGCAACGGCGTATCATCGAATGGCTGAAGCGGCGTGAGCGACGCAGGCGCGACAAGACGGCGAGTGCCGGTGCTGCTAAAGCAGCTTCTTTTTGAATAAAGGCTTCGCACTCACGGATGCGAGCAATGGCGAGGCAGTAAGATTCCACGGTCGATAGTTCGTGCTGCGCGAGGCTGCGAGCCTCTACGAGTGCAGGTACGACACGTGCCCATTCGGTCTTGGCGAACTTCGGCAACCAAGCCGGTGCCGGTGGTGCCTTGTCTAGTGCACCGTGTGGGGCGGTAATGTTTGGTTTGCGGCCTTTCATGGGCGGCTCCGTAAAAATTATGTCGCTCTGTTGCCGCAAATCGAAGTCATATTCGTAACGAGGGAGGAGGTTGAACAGGTTGAACAGCGTAGGTTGAACAATGAGTGAAGCGGCACGGAAATCAGATGAGTTAGAAGACCGGTTTGTAACCTTGGAAAACCTAGGTCTTGAAGAAAGGGCGTTGCGGTACAATAAAGCCGCCGACACAGTAACCGTTGTGCGTGACGAACAGGCATCCAGAAATTTCTATGCAAGGGCGTTTGACGAATGAGCGGGCGGAAATGTTGTTGGTACCGCACGAGAAATTTTCGACCGTGTCACCGCAATTATCGAAAGCAAATGAACTAACGCCGCCAAAATCTCCAATTTGACGTTTTAGCCAGCGCCGACCGACCCGGATCGGCCCCGGGGCCTTTTTGCATTGCCAAGGATAAGCGCGAGCCGCCAAAGCGAGCTATCGGTATCCGTGGAGTCCGCTAATGGGGGTCAAAAGCAGCCATCAAGCTGCAAATGACCGATGTCCGCTGTTCCCAACAGCGGACCTTTCGATCAGGCGGCGCTGACCGGCTCCGCGATCACCGGCGTCGCAACGATCCGCACCGGGGTGAACACCTACTTCGCCACCGCCTGCTTTTTCTGGGCCAGGATCGCCCGCATTTCCGCGTCCATCCGGTGAACGCTCTGCCGCAAAGCGTCGATCTCCTGCGGCGTCAGTCGGGTCGGCGCGGTCGATGGCTCTGCTGTCTGCTTCGGGTGTTTCGACATGGCGAGATCAAAAAGTTGCCGCCAGCCGAAGCTGCCTTACTTTTCCGGTGGTGGGACGTACCAGTGCAGCGTCAACAACGCTCCGAACGATCCGGTCAAGAACAGGACAACAGCCATAAACTTGGCATACTTTCGGAAGTGCTTTGCGTTGCCGGTTTGGATCACAAGCATTGTCAGTTACACGTCAGTGAATTGCCGGACCTGTAGCAGCTTCGCCCATCACTAAACGCAGTGGTGTTGCCAGAGGTGTAGGAACTCGTTCCGTCGCTATAGGTCGTCGTATTGCCCGAACTATAGGCCGACATCCCGTCACTAAAGGTGGTTGTATTTCCTGATCGATAGGCGCTGGTGCCATCGCTGTAAGTGGTCGTATTGCCCGACGTGTAGGACGACACACCGTTGTCACAGGTCATTGTGTTTCCCGAGCCGTAGCAATTCTGAGCGTTGCCGCTTGAGGCGGCGGCCAAGACGAAAACAACCGCAAGAACAATACGCATCCGACACCCCCATGTTGAGCCAACTGGAGGCTACACGTTCTGGAAAACTGGGCAAGAGCGCCCCGCCGAACACCAGGGAGCCCCGCCCATGCGCTGGCTGCTCCGACGCTGCCGAACACCATGGAGATGACGCCGCGCGACGTGCGGGCTCCGCGTCGCAACGGCGCGTGCGTTCGACAGGACCGGCTGAACAGGCAGTTCTCTCCCAGAGAAAGAACCGTCTCTTTGCCGAGTTTCCTTCGAGCAGTACATGCACGACGGCGGGGTCTACGGCGTCGAGGACATGCGGCCGATCAACGAGACCAGGATGGCGGCGCGGTGGAAGCTGGGCCGGGCGTTGGCTGCGGTCCAGCGCGGACAATGGGAAGGCCCTACTCCCAAGGGGAGTAGAGGATTTTGGAAGTGGTCTCACGAAACGCTGGGTCTCCACGACAACGTCACCATAGGTGCCCAGCGCATCGGCTGCATGCCCGACGAAGAAATGGCCCGCGCCTTTGAACAGGCGCGAAGCCAGGCTGCTGCACTACAGCGAACTGATCGTTCGAGCCAGGCCGTGGTGGTATCAGGAAAGCCGCTTCGCCAACCTGTTCGGGCACCAAGCCAAACTTCTTGCGCTACGCAAATGGTGTCCGCGCTTCACCGAAGCAGCAGCAACCTCGGAACGGCATCCGCGCCTGCCCAGACCACGGCATCCTGATCGAACCGGTGGCCCAGATCGCGGGCTGCGCCCTCGCTGATGCCGAGCGCGAAGTAGCTCAGCTCGTGGGGCCAATCGCCGGAGGGATAGCCAGTGCCCTCGATGACGTGGCGGCTCAATGCTCGCAAATGCTCGCCCAGCCGGGAATGCGCGGCCTCGTTGGCCTCGGCGCTCTGGGCCTGCCCGAACGGATTGAACGCGGTGATGAACACGCTGCAGGTCTGCCCGGTCTTCCTGTAGAGCTGCAGGAGCGCGTCGGATTTTGTCCCGATTCTGAGCGTGAAAGGCTCGGGGCCGCCGATGCGATATTGCGTGGCCCGATATGCCGCGACCTTGTCGGCGGCGATTGCAGTGTCAGTCATTCACCAGCGGCCCTGGTACATCGCGGAGGCGAAGCGGATGACGCGAGCAGTGCCAGCGTAACAAGTGACAGTCTCATGTTAGCACCCGTTTTGTTGTGCAAACGCCGTTCCATTATTGACCCCCTGCCCAATACCAACACCTGCATAAGGCGAAGTCGATGACATCATCGCAGCCCCAGCCATCATTAGTTCGCGTGAGCGGCATCTTTGGCGCGCCTCTTCGATTTCAGCTTGCCGCTGCGCCGCAGCCTGCTCGTAGGCCGCGCGAGCTCGACGCGCCGTCCCATAGTAGCGGTTCGGTCGTGCGGCAACCGCGCCGTCTCTGCCGGTGTCGTCGATCATGGCCGGACGCTGTTGATCTCCTCCACGAAGGTGCCGACTACCTTCGCAACTTCAGGTGCCGGGCGCGAGTTGCGTGCCCCGACCAACTGGTGGACCTGATAGCGGCTGCGTTGTCCGATATCCGCCGCAGAGGCCATCAAAGTGTCGTTAGTCCCTCTGTATTGTGTCAGCCGACCAGTGAGTTCCAGCGTCGCGACACGGCTGCCGTTCTCAAGAAGCGAGTAGATGCGCGACCCACCATTGACCACGTTCTGCCAGTAGGACGCGACGCAATGGTGCATGGCAGCGCCCTCCTCGTGCAGCGCCTTTCCAGTCTGCAGCGCGACGAAGCGGAGGCCGCCGCACTCCCAGAGAAGCGGTAGTGCCATGTACTCGATCACAGTATCGAGCGGCACTCCGGTACACTCAACCATTTCGGCCATGGCCAAGTCATCGTGCCACTTCTGCTGTTCGGCTCGGGCGCGCTCGCGAGTCCAGAACGGGTTGAACGTATCGGCGTGAGCGCACACAAAGTCTACCATGTGCCGCACACTGTTGGCTTCGCCGCAGGTGACGCCGGGGTAGTTGGTTGCCGCCCATTCGAAAAACAGGCACCGATTGTTATTGTCCTCCGAGTGGGACGCCATCCCGCCACACCAATTGTCGAGGGCTTGCAACCAGGCATTCTGCTTCTGCCGCGTCGCCGGGATGATCTGAGCGAGCGTCGATGGGTTCATCAGCGCGAGCCGCCTGATGACCGTCGCCCGCGTTGAAGTTAGCACCCGAGCGTCGAGCAGCCGCAGCGGCACGGGCAGGCCATACGCACGCATCACGTCGCGGAGTTGGGCTCCGCTCTCACACATGCTGCTGAACTGCTCCTGGACGAAGGCGCGCTCGCTCCATAGGGGATGTGCCCTGCCACGGGTGGCAGCAAGCACGATCACCGGGGCTTGCTCGATATAGTCGATGGCGTAGCGGTGCGCGTTGGCCATCAGCGAATAGATGGGCCAGAGACCCCTGTTGACAGGAAACATCTCGCTCATTCGCTTGAACGCGGCCTCGCGCCGGGTCTCGTCGTCGATAAGATCGGGCATTTGCTTGGGTTCTTGCTTGATGATTGGCGGGCGATTTTTGTGAGTAACCGTGCCCATTTCAATCCTTCCCCACGTTCGGAGCGACCGGAGCCGCATCTGGGGCGGCGGAGACCGGCTCGCGCTCCGGAGGCTTGGGCCTCAAGTTCTTGCCGCTTAAATAATTCCAGCCGCTGTTGTATCGCGGGTCCGTAACTGGAACGAAGCCGTGATAGGTAAATCGCCCCTTTTGCTTCGGCTCTTTCGACATAAAAAATCCCTCCATCGGTTTGATCCGAGGAGGGCTGACAATCGCGCGACCGTTTCGTTGCCGAAGCTGGCCGCATCTCCCTTTCGGGAAGACCACCTTGCCCGGTTTGGCAGGTTGGCGAGGGCGTCAGCCCTTCTCTTGATGCAGTTTCAACCTTAGCGGAGTTTGACTCGTTTGTCGAGCGGCAACCCCGTAGCCCCGCGCCAACTCAGAAACGACCCGCCGGTGCGTTATTTCCGCACCGCCGCCAATCTGTTCGCGCGTCAATTCCCAACGCCAGAACATCGCCCAGCCCGTGTCTCGATCACGAACCAGCATGTACCCGGCGTCATGCCGCACCAAAGAATACCGACCAGGTGATAGAACACCGCCGGGAAGCCGCAATCCGCAGCGAGAACGATCTGATGGAACTGCTTTTCCCGGACACAGCGCGATGTCCGCTTTGCCCCGGCCAGCCGACATCATCAGCACGGCCGGTTATGTCCGTTAAGTGCCAGGAACAGACATTGTCGGTCCGGCAACTCAGGCCTCCGGCGATCTTATAGATCAGGTTGAGCCACTCCCTACTTTTAATGGCGTTGCAGGATCCGCAGGGCTTGTGGGGACTCCGGAAAGATGAAGCAATGCAAGGCACCGCGAGCCTCGCTTGGGTGATAGCGATGGAGAAAAATAAGGATCGGTGGCAATGCCCGAGAATAGCGTTCTCACTCATGCACAGCTGAAAACTCCGAAGGCCGCGGCCATCGCAGGGATCGCCTTTTCGCTGCTCCTGTTATTGATCCTGTGGCTACTACGGAGTTCCATACCGGCAGATCCGCTCGAGCCTGGCGCCTGGCTTGCCACCGACACGAGAGCGATCACAGTTGCGTTGAACTTGGTGCCGTTTGCCGGTGTCGCCTTCATATGGTTTATCGGCGTGCTGCGAGATCGGCTCGGCCAGCTTGAGGACCGCTTTTTCGCCAGCGTGTTCTTCGGGAGCGCTTTGTTATTTCTGGCGATGTTGTTCGCCGCCGCCGCCGTAATAGGCGCGGTTATGTTAGTCGCCTCTGTTTCCGAGCCCAATGAACTGATTAGTTCGGCCACCTTTCGCTTCGCACGTGCGGTTTCATACATAATCATGAACGTGTACGCGATTAAGATGGCTGCTGTGTTCATGATTTCGACGTCAACCGTTGTGATCCGCACCGGCATTGCTCCGCGCTGGATTGCTTTTCTCGGACTGTTACTAGCGGTGATACTTCTGATCGGGAGCTTTTTCATTAGCTGGAGTGTCGCGGTATTTCCGTCTTGGGTTTTCCTGATCAGCGTTTACATCTTAATCGACAATCTACGCGGAAACCCGCTGGCCGATGGCGGCTGACCCGTCTCGGCAAGATTAGGCCGTCTGGGAACGAGTAAGAATAGCGGCGGGGCAATACAGCAAACGTTGCTGCTTGATGCGGCTGGCGGCGACCGCTTCACTCTGGCCAATGTCTGATTAGGGTCAAATTCGGAAGTCCGGGCGCGCAACTGGGCCGTCCGCTTTACCCTCAAGAACAGACATCATCAGCGTGACCACCAATGTCCGAAAAGTGCCCAGGAACCGACTTTCAAGCGCGCTTAGAGATAGAGCGCCCAACGCGAATAGTGGTCAATTTTATATAGACCGTGCTTGGTATCGGGCGTAGGTTCCATACTCGGATGTGAAGGGCCACAACGACGCGAGTCCGCCGCCCAAATCAGCTTAACAGGACGCGCGACTTGAAACGGCAGGATGTGCCGAAGTCCTGTTTTCAGCGACAACGTTTCTGCCGTCGGCGGGCGAGTATTCTGAAGATCAACCGGCATCCGTTTTGTAGATGTCATCAGCACTACCGGCGCATTTCGCCGGCACGCGCTGTTCAGGGAGGAAATCCATGATGCGTACATTCATGATGGCTGCGGCGTCGGTCGCAGTTCTTACGCTCTCGTCAGCGGCTTTCGCACAGCAGCCAGCCCAGTTCGGCACGGCCGACCAAGCCAAGGCTATGCTCGTGAAGGCGGTTGCCGCTGTGAAAGCAGACAAGACCAAAGCGCTCGATATGTTCAACAAAGGGGAAGGTGGATTCCTGGATCGCGACCTCTACGTCTTTTGCTTTAATAACTCAGACGGCAAGATCGTTGCCCTCGGCAACCCTAATGCGAAGCAACTGCTTGGCTCGGACGCACGGAACCTGAAGGATAGCACCGGCAAGGCGTATGGCCCGGAACTCTACGCGGGGGGGCAGAAGCCTGAGGGCCAATTCACTGAGGTCAGCTACACGTTTTCAAAGCCGGGGGCCGACCCAAAGCCAGTGCCGAAAGAGAGCTTCGTAACAAAGGCCGGCGATCTGGGTTGCGGCGTCGGTTATTATAAGTAGACCATTCCGAACCCAACGATCTTGTGGGGCGCCAAACTAACGGCGCCCCCGTCATAAGCGCCGCTATGTGTGGTCAAAAACGGAAGTTGGGTCACGTCTGAGCTTAGTCCGTTCATCCCTCAACAACGGACATGCGGGCGCTGCGGCGTCATGTCCGTTCGGTGCCAATAGGCGACATCAGCGCTGCTATTCGATCACCTCGTCGGCGCGCGCGAGAAGTGTTGGTGGGATGGTGAGGCCCCAGTCCCTTTGTAGTTTTTGTATTTATGATCAACTCATATTTGGTCGGGGCCTGCCGATCGTCTGCTGTGTGTACCGAAAACCTAAATCCGACGATAGTGGTGATGAAGTCCGCCCAGGATGGCGCTTGAACTGATGACACCGGCGCGCTCTACCGAGCGAGAGACCGGTGCATCCTTGTTAAGGGATCGATGAGTTCTGACGCCGTTGTACAACTAGGTTTGAGAACGCCCACAGGACCGTTCTTCGCGAGGTTCTTTATCGGCATCATCCTTGGTTTGGTCGCCGAGTTTGCATTCATGGTGCCGTCGACAAGGATCGTTTTGTCGTCTTCCGCTGCACGCTGGAAGCGTCGCAAGCAGATCGGGGGCTTGAAGTGCCGGCCTGGATGTTCGACCAGACGGCATGCCCCGAGTCCAGGCTTTTGGCAGCTCAACCGTATGTCAGCATCGAGGCACTTGCGGCGCTCTCCGCGCTGCTCGATCTGGCGTTGAAGAATCAAACGCCATCAGTCGTCCTGCTTTCTGGCGCATCCGGAGCCTCTCACCACCAGAATCGGGGAGAGACCCATGCCACGCGTGACGAGAAACTCAGGGAAAGGATACCGACACAATCGACGATCGCGCCCGCAGCATCAGATAGATCTGTTCGGGAGCGGCCTGTCAAACGACGCCACCGGCACGCCCGCATGGCCGGAGCTGCCGGCGGAAGCGCGGGCAGCGCTCACGAGCCTGATGACGCGGTTGATCCTCGACCATGCTGCGACGACAGCGACGCCGCGCGCGAAGGAGGTTGATCATGATCTCTGACAAGGTCAGGCCTCATCATTTGCAGCGCAAGGCGATTCTTTACGTGCGCCAGTCCTCAGCCCATCAAGTGTTGCACAATCGTGAGAGCAGCGCATTACAATACGCCATGCGGGACCGGCTGATGGCGCTCGGCTGGTCAGAGATCGAAGTGATCGATGATGATCTCGGTCGTTCAGCCGCCGGCGGGGTACAACGCGCTGGCTTTGAGCGGATGGTAGCGGAGGTTTGCCTCGGTAAGGTTGGTGCAGTTTGCGCCCGCGAGGTCTCGCGCTTCGCTCGCAACAGCCGGGATTGGCAGCAACTCATCGAGATGTGCCGCGTGGTCGACACCGTTCTGGTCGATCATGAGACCATATATGCGCCACGGCACGGCAACGACCGCCTGCTGCTCGGGCTCAAGGGGAGCCTCAACGAGTACGAGCTGGATTTGTTGCGCCAGCGCTCGCTTTCGGCGCGCTACGAGAAGGCGCGCCGGGGCGAGTTGGTTGTGGCGGCGCCCGTCGGCTTCGTGAAGGCCAGCGACCGTTATGAGAAAGATCCGGATCAGCGTGTCCAGGAAGCGATCAAGCTGGTGTTCGACAAAGTCGAGGAACTGGGCAGTGCCCGACAGGCGCTCTGCTGGCTCCACGAGTACAACCTCGATCTGCCGGTGAAGCAGTCCAACGGCGACACGGCCTGGCGGCGACCGAGTTACTCCACCATCCACCGGATCATTGAGAACCCGGTCTACGGCGGCGCCTATGCCTATGGTAAGACGGCTGTGGCGGCGGGATACACCGCCGAGGGCGTGAGCGGGAAGATCCGCCGCAAGAGGCGGAACGAATGGTTGATGTTGAAGCCCAATACCCACGATGGGTATGTGAGCTGGGAGAGGTTCGAGGCGATCCGCGCAATGGTCAGCAGCAACGTTGCCACTGGTCGACATCACGGCGCGCCCAAGCATGGAGACACGCTGCTGGCCGGTCTGATCCGGTGCAAGCGCTGCGGCCGCAAGCTCACAGTCCGGTACACAGGCATGAAGCACCATATCCCGCGCTACAGCTGCAGCCGCGCCTGGATGGACAATGGCGGCCCTCTCTGCATCGCCTTCGGAGGACTACGCGTCGATGATGCAATCGAGGAAGCACTGCTTGGCGTTGTCGGCCCAGGCGCGATCGCCGCGGCAACCGCTGCTGCCAAGGAAGCCGAAGAACGACGGGATCAGGTGCGCGATGCTCTCAGTCGCGATCTGGAAGCGGCGCGCTATGCCGCAGAGCGGGCTTTCCGGCAATACAATGCCGCCGACCCCGCGAACCGGCTGGTGGCGAGTGAACTTGAAGCGCGCTGGAACAGGGCGCTCGCTCACGCGGCGGAGGTCGAGGGCAAGATCGCCAAGCATGATGCGGCGACGGCTGCACCCATTGCTGATCCGGCTTCGCTCGGCGTTCTCGCCTCGAACCTCAAAACGGTCTGGGATGCGCCGACGACGGATGCTCGCCTCAAGAAGCGCATTGTACGCACCCTCGTCCATGAGATCGTGGCCGATATTGACGACGCGGCGTCCGAGATCGTTCTCATCGTCCACTGGGTGGGTGGCGCTCATAGCGAGCTGCGCTTGCCCAAGCGTCGGCGCGGACAGCGCAACAGCACTTCTGCTGATATTATCCAAGCCGTGCGTCAACTGGTGCTGATCGCCAGCGACGATCTGATTGCCGGCCTACTCAACCGCAACGGCCTCAAGACGGGCAACGGCAATCGCTGGACCCGCGAGCGCGTCGCATCGCTACGCTTCTATCACCACATCCCGGTATTCAAGCCCGCCGATGACGGGATCGAACCCTGGCTCAACCTTGGCAACGCCGCCAAGCTCCTGAAGATCGCGCCAAAGACGCTCCGCCTGGCTGCTCAAGCCCGCGAGATCGAAGCCTTCCATCCGCTATCGGACGGCCCGTGGATCTTCGCCCGCGCCTCACTGAAAACAACTGCCGCTCAATCTATCGCCGAACGAGCGCGACAGAACCCAAGATACCCCGCGGGATCGCATCCCAATCAGCAAAGTCTCTTCTCTTCAACAACATAGACAGATGGGTGTTCTAATGCGCGGTTGTAGTAATGAGCGTAAGATTTCAAGATCCGGCGGAGATGCGCCTCGCCCAAAACGATGACGTGATCCAAACAATCACGCCGGATCGATCCGATCAGCCGTTCGGCAAAGCCATTCTGCCAGGGTGAGGCTGGTGCAGTGGGCTTGTCCCGGATGCCCATGGCACGCAATCGGCGCGTGACGACAATGCCATAGATTCGATCCCGATCTCGGATCATATAGCGCGGAGCCATGTCCCAAGGAAAAGCTTCGGTTATCTGACGTGCAATCCACTCCGCCGTCGGGTTGGTTGTGACGTTAATCCAAACGAGATCTATGCGATCGAGCCGTACAATCACGAAGCCGTAGAGCATTCTGAAGCCAATTGTCGGGACAACGAACAAATCCATGGCGGCAATGTCCGGCGCATGGTTTCGCAGAAAGGTCCGCCACCCCTGGCCTGGTGGTCCTCGGTGCTTCACCATGTACTTGGCGACGCTTGATTGAGCCAGTTCAAACCCGAGCTTGAGCAGTTCGCCGTGGATGCGCGGCGCACCCCAAAGCAAATTCTCCCTGCTCATCTGCCGGATCAGCGCGCGCAATTCCGCCTCGATCGGCGGTCGCCCTTCCCGTCGACATGATTTCCAACGCCAATAGCGGCGAAAGCCGGCCCGATGCCAATGTACCAGCGTTTCGGGTCGAATAATCATGAGAACCGAAAGGATCGACGGAAACCAACAATAGAGCTGAACGAAGAACCAGCGGTCGTTGTTCGTGAGACGAGTCCGGCCCTTCAGCTTACGCCGCAAGACCACCAGTTGATGTCGGAGCGTGGCATTCTCAGCCTCAAGCCGCATCTTCGACTTGAATGGTGAGGCCAGGACCGCCACGACGAAACACAGGAGCCCGATCATTCCGCCAGCTTAGGTGATTCGGGGGCGTCATCAACACGGATAACGTTTTCGGTACACACAAGGGGGTCACCCCGGAACGGACCTCAGCGGGCCTCCCTATCCAGACTCACTGTGACGGCTATTGAGTCCCAATCTCTCCGGCGATCACGGATCCGAACAGTTCACCGTGTTCACCGTTGAATCGCGACATCTGCATCTGCTCGACCGGGAAATAGTCGGTCGGGCTTGTGTTGATCTTGATGCCCGGCAACAACAAGCCAGGTTCGAAGTCCTTGAGGTTAGCGGCCTGTCTCATGACGTTCTCGCGGGTGAGTTCGTCGCCGCATTGCTTGAGCACCTGAACCATGGTTTGCGCTGTCAAATAGCCGTAGACACTGAACGTGCTCGTCTTATCTCCTTCGGGGAAATACTTATCCATAAAAGCGGCCCATTCCTTGATCGCGGGATCTTCCTTCCAAGTTGGATCGGTGGGGTCCTTTAAATAGTTGGTGGACAGAATACCCTTGGCGTTCTCAAGTCCGGCGGGCTTGAGCACGGAGCCCACCGAGTTCGAAATGCTGGCGAGGAACTGAACCGGCTTCCACCCGATCTCAGCCGCCTTCCTGATCGCCTGTGCGGCGAATTTCGGGGAGCTCTCGTTGAAAAAAATGTCTGCGCCCATGGTTCTAAGCGTAACAATCTGCGAGTTGACAGTCGGCTCCGAGGGATCGTAGGGGAGTTCTGCCACAATCATGCGCTTCGCCGCCTCGGCGCCAAGGCCGTCTTTGAGTCCCTTGACATAGTCGCGACCCGAATCGTCGTTCTGGTAGAGAATGCCGATCTTGCCCTGCGGCAGGTTCTGCATGATGTATTTTGCATAGATCCGCCCCTCGGTCTGATAGGTCGGCTGCCAGCCCATAGTCCACGGAAAGCTCTTCGGTTCGCCGAACTGGGTGGCGCCGGTGGCGACGAAGAGCTGCGGCACCTTCTTCATATTCATGTATGGACGAATGGCATTGTTGGTCGGTGTACCGAGGCTCTGGAAGATGAGCAGTACTTCATCGCTCTCCACTAGTTTGCGTGCCTGTTCCACAGTCTTTGGCGGGCTGAAGGCGTCGTCGTAGGTAATAAATTTGATCTTTCTTCCGTTGATGCCGCCCTCGGCGTTGATCTTGGTAAAAAAAGCAGCCTCCGTCCGGCCTATCAGAGCGTAGGCCGACAGCGGCCCGCTGTAAGGCATGATGTTGCCGATCTTGATCTCGTTGTCGGTGGCGCCGGGGTCGTATTTCTTCTCAGCCGCCGCAGGATTTGTGCCGACGCAAAGGCCCAGCAGGAAAGATGCCAGTAGAATGCCTCGCGTCTGCGCCATGTCGACCTCCCCTGATGCCGTCGGCTGCTTGCCGATCATCCGCAGTCTAGGGTTTAGGCGCCGAGCTTGTCCAGCTACGGCGACTTCCGTTCTTGGCACGAAACGGACCAGTCGGTTCGGTCTGACGATGTCCGTTCATCGGGTGCCGGGGTAGAGCGGACTCTCCGCGAATGGCTCTCCACTTCTGAGTTTGACCCGTTTCGGAAGTCGGCGGCCAGAAAGATTTTATTTAACCGACCCGGACGTCTTCCAGATGTCGAGTTTTAACAGTTACTCTGACATCCTGCGGGGGCTATGGCGCGCGCCGACGCGGGCCTTGCATGCGACATAGGTGTCCCTGGCGCGTGGCAATTGGATTGAACTCCTCCTCGGCACCTGATGGAGCGCTAACCGTGACAGCCGATTTCCAGAGCATATCCCTCAACAATGCAGTATCCGCGCTACGTGCGACAAACACACTCAAGGCAAGCGATTTAGCGCTTGAGCTGGTGAACTGGTGCAGCGGAGCGGCGGACGGGTTGGCTGATTATGGTGACAGCCTCCTCAAACCGTCGTCAACCTGGGGTGAGATCAAGAAAGCCGTTGCGGCGCTCCCAGCCTCCGCATGTTTGCGACCAGCAGCGCGAGTCCTTGCAGATGCGGAAAGGATGCCGCGCTCCGCAGATCGGATTCGGTCTGTGCTTCGTGAACTTGCTTCCGAAAACCTGACGCAGGCCCTGGGCCGAATGGCTCCCCTCGGCGGGCACAGCCTGGTACTGCCGGACCCAGCAGCCGCGCAACGCCGGAACGCTGGTGAAACCGGGGGGACTGCAACCTTGTCCCACGTTGCGGCTCTCGACAACATCGCGACTTACCATCGCGAGCATGAACGCTACTATACGGTTCATAAATACGAACACGCCGCGGAACTGGCCCGCGAAGCGAACAAGCTCAAGGTCGTTGCTGATACCTGGCTCGCATCAGGCAAGGCCGCGCCGCACTATCCGGAAACGGATTTCGACCAGCCGCATTCCGGCCGGCTGGCTGCGACGACCTGAATTCGCTCTCGGCGATTGCCTCGATTGGTATTTTGTTCATGGAAGGCCAGGGTGAGCCGACCGAAATCCGCATGCCCAAGGCGAAGCTTGGCGCGCGTGGCGACGGTTCGGTCCGAGCTGGCGAATGGCTGGCTGGAATGATGGCGGCTTCCTGGCCGCGCGAGAGCTTGCTGCTTGACGACAAGTTCGCGAACGTGGCTCGTCCGCGCTACCGAATTCTTGCGACAAACTGGATCGGTTCGCTGGGGATGATCCTGCTTGGGCGCCTCCTGATGCTTGCGGTTGATAAGCTCACAACAATAGATTTCACACCAAGGGCACTCCGTGCCGCGCCGAAGCAGGCCGGCGAAAAACGTGTCCTAGCCGCTCGCATTATCGAACAGGCAGCACGACTTGAGGCGACCGGAGGCGTAGAGCTTTCCGAAAACGAATGCTGGACAGATTATCGCGAGCAGCTAAGAGGCGTGAACGATCATACCGCCTGAATGATCAGAAACCACGTCGAGATCATCGCAGTCTTCCGGCGCAAGCTTGAGGGCGGCCGCAAGCACATTATCCTCTAGGTGATCGATGGATCGAGTGCCCGGGATTGGCAGCATAACAGGTGATTTAGCGAGCAGCCACGCAAGGGATAAGGCTGCGTGCGTGAGACCGCGACGCGAGGCGACTTGCTTTATCTTGAGTGCCCTTAGGCCGCGTTTGCCGCCGAGGGGATACCAGGGCAGAAAAGCAATTCCAAGACGCTCGCACGCGGCGAGTACGTCTTCGCTGGTTCGGTCTCGCAGATTGTACGTGTTCTGAACCGACACGATTGGTGTGATGGAGCGCGCCACCTCGAGCTGCGCAACCGTGACGTTCGAAATGCCGATATGGCGAATTTTGCCTAAGCGCTGTAAATCAGCCAGTGCTCCAACCGACTCAATGAATGGCACATTGGGATCAGGCGCATGGAATTGATACAAGTCGATGCGCTCGAGCCGCAAGCGCCGTAAGCTGCCTTCAATTGCGCGCCGCAAATGGTCGGGACGGCCGTCTTGGACCCAAGATCGGCGGGTTGGTCGCACCAAGCCACCTTTCGTGGCAATGACCAAACCCGGAGGGTAGGGATACAACGCCTCCGAGATCAATGACTCATTCGTCTCAGGGCCGTAACTATCCGCGGTGTCGATAAAATTCACGCCGAGCTCAACCACTCGATGCAGAACCCGATTGGCGTGCCCTCGATCCCTTGGTCTTCCCCAAGCTGAATCTCCGCATAGACGCATTGCACCGAAGCCCAATCGGTTAACTGTTAAGTCGCCAAGGTCAATTGTTCCAGCAAGCGCTGCGCCTTTATAGGGAGACTGTTCCACCCGCAACTCCATCTTGTCGGAACCGCAACGTACACGCTCTGCATTCTCAGAAAAGGTCCGCCTTTGGCACTTTTGAGACATGCCGAATGACCCCGAGAATGTCTGCTAATCGGGGAAGACCGGAAGTGAGCGGCACGCGGTCAAAGTGACGCGATTGACCCATCTGAGACATTGGCATTTCAAGACTTTCGCAGGGCAAAAGCGTAGTTCGTCCTTCGCCAAAGCGTGATATCGTCCCTCTATTGCATGGACACGCGTCCCACGGGAGCATCACAAACTGATTCGACGGCGAGAATTCATCGCCAGGCTCTGCGGCACGGCGACCGGGTCGTCAATCGCGTGCGCCGCAGCAGTCCGAACGAGTGCGACGGATCTCCCTGCACGATTGATCGGGGCTCAAACATGAAAGCGGCCAGAATCCATCGCTTTGGCGCACCAGACGTAGTTGTCGTTGAGGACGTGCCTCGT
The DNA here is from genome assembly GCA_963761895.1 of uncultured Alphaproteobacteria bacterium. Lineage (GTDB taxonomy): Bacteria > Pseudomonadota > Alphaproteobacteria > Rhizobiales > Xanthobacteraceae > Bradyrhizobium. The sequence goes on along the minus strand of CAVXIL010000003.1, from coordinate 1,993 downwards.
CCGGCCCCAGCGGCAGGAGAACTTCTGATCAGAGTCGCCGCCTCGGGAGTAGGACCATGGGACGCGCTCATTCGCGAGGGCAAAAGCAAAGTAAGTCCGCCCCCACCGCTTACGCTCGGCTCCGACTTATCAGGAGTGATAGAAGAGGTAGGACCGGGCGTTAGTGAATTCAAGAAAGGCGATGAGATCTATGGTGTCACGAACCAGCAGTTTTGCGGGGCAAACGCACAATATGCTGTCGCCCATGCCAACATGGTGGCGCTGAGGCCTTCGCGCTTAAGCCATGTGGAATCAGCGTCAGCTCCCGTGATTGCGGTCACCGCCTGGCAGATGCTCTTTGAGTATGGGAACGCGAAACCCAATCAGGCTGTGATGATTCTCGGAGCCGCTGGAAATGTCGGTGCGTATGCGGTTCAGCTCGCGGTGAACGCAGGCCTGCAGGTAATTGGTGTCGTCGGCTCGAAGGACATCGAGTACGTCAAAGCTCTTGGCAGCCAAACGGTCGTAAATTATCAAGCAGGCGAATCCGAGAATGCCGTGCGTCCTGTTGATCTGATACTTGACACAGTTGGAGGAGGAACGCGGGAACGGTTCCACAGCATCTTGAAAACCGGTGGGTTTCTTGTTTCTGTCGTGTCCACTGATCCTATGCTTGAGCGACCCGACGTGCGCTCGGTATTCTTCTACGCTGAGGTGACTACGGAACGGCTGAACGGCATTTCCAGATTGTTTTGCAGTGGACAGCTGAGCCCGCAAGTAGGCGCCCTTCTGCCGTTAAGCGATGTGCGCACCGCTCACGAGATGCTCGCCGGCGCACCGCATAAGCGGGGAAAAATCGTTCTCGAAGTAAACGGCTGACGGCCAGGCCCGGGCTCAGGTGGAACAATGTTCTAGCTCGCTCTGAAACGGGCATCGAAACCAATTGTCAATTCGGGACGTATCGGGCCCCCAAAAAATGCGTGCTTGTGATCAGGCTCAAAACTGCAAAGGGGACGTGCGGCCGACGCTGCTCGCGCGCGCCGACGAGGTGATCGAACAGGACTGCTGTTTAGCTGCATCTGCTCACGGCTGCTTCTGGCACTTTTGAGACATGCCGAATGATCCTGAGAACGTCTGCTAATCGGGGAAGACCGGAAGTGAGCGGCGCGCGGTCAAAGTGACGCGATTGACCCGACACCGACATGCGCAAGCGTTACTGAGCGGTTGGTACAAAGCCGCACGAGCCCCTTCCATCGGCCCGAGCCGATACGATGCAGTCTGCAAATTATTTCATGTTATAGGACCCCCACTCGTGATTGCAGCCGTTAAACATGTTTGGCATGCCGCTGGCCGGGAAGGTGCCTATGGGCATCCATTTCCCTCCTCCGCTCATGTCGGCGAACTTGCCCGTGCCGTGAACGACACGCCACGTCCCTTCGGCCTTGGCAGGATCTCCCTTCCGGGCATACACGCCAAAGAACTTGTCGCCGGCCGCGTCCACGAACTCGCAGCTGCCGTTTTCGTCGTGCTCGCCGCTGATACTCGAAAATGCCCCGAGGCAGCGCCCTGACATCATCCGAAACGGGGTACCTTCCGTGCCAGGCGACGTGCCGATAACGGCGTACGACCCAGACAATATTCCGTCAGCGTGTTGAATGAGGTGGCTTGGCCCCGTATAGCAGGTCTGCTGATCGAACTTAACCTCTGCAGCGAAGACTTGCGTCGAAAAGGCCGAGGCCAATAAGGCGCCGGAAAATACGAGTGTCATACGTGACATGGTTTCTCCTCCCTGTTTATGACTTGGCTGTTTACGACTTGCGCGTCGCTGATCGCGTGCAATCCGAGCAGAATGCGGATACCGGAAGTACCCACAAACAGATCAGGGTTGATTTCCCGAACGCTCGCCTGCCGACGGCGCCCAACGCCGCCTTTGAATCGGCGCGTCCGGCTGGCAGCTCTCAAGCAACGTTACATCACCTGTTGTGTCGAGTTGATGTCAGGTCGGGCGGACCTG
>CAVXIL010000002.1:0-1182948 GCA_963761895.1 uncultured Alphaproteobacteria bacterium | reverse complement strand
GTACCGAAAACTTAAGCTCGGGCGTAGTGGTAGTGAAGTCCGCCAAGGAGTGCGCGTGAACGAATGACACCGGTGCGCTGTACCGAGCGAGAGACCGGTGCATCCTGTTCAAAAACCGATGCGTTCTGACGCCGTTGTGGTAGTGGGCGTAAGATTTCAGAATTCGGCGCAAATGTGCCTCGCCCAGGACAATGACGTGGTCCACACATTCACGCCGGATCGATCCGATCAGCCGTTCGGCAAAAGCATTCTGCCAGGGCGACGCTGGTGCGATAGGCTTGTCCCGGATGCCCATTGCGCGCAATCGGCGCGTGACGACGCTGCCATAGATCCGATCGCGGTCTCGGATCATGTAACGCGGAGTCCCATCCCAAGGAAATGCTTCCGTTATTTGACGTGCAACCCATTCGGCCGTGGGATTTGCTGTGACGCTGGTCCAGACGAGGTTTCTGCGGCCGAGCCGGACGATGACGAAGGCATGGAGCAGGTCGAAACCGATAGTTGGAACAACGAAAAGGTCCATGGCGGCAATGTCCGGCGCGTGATTGCGCAAGAAGGTTCGCCATTCCTGGCTGGGCGGCCCCCGCCGTTTGACCATGTACTTGGCGACGCCGGACTGCGCGACCTCAAACCCAAGCTTGAGCAGTTCGCCGTGAATGCGTCGCGCGCCCCAAAGTGGATTTTCGACGCTCATCCGCCGGATCAACGCGCGCAGCTCCGTGTCGATCTGCGGTCGCCCTCCCAATGGGCGCGACTTCCAACGCCAGTAGCAGCGAAAACCGGCCCTGTGCCACCGCACGAGCGTCTCGGGCCGGATGATTGTGAGAACCTGCAGGATTGATGGAAACCAGCGATACACCTGGATCAGGAACCAGCGATCATGGTTCGTAGGCCGGACGCGACCATGCCGCCTGCGCCTCAAGACAATCAATTGATGTCGAAGTACCGCGTTCTCAGCTTCAAGCCGCAGCTTCGATTTGAATGGCGAGGCCGGGGCGGCCAGAGCGAAATAGAAGAGTCCGATCATTCCGCCAGCTTAGGCGATTCCAGGGCGTCATCAACTCGGATAAGGTTTTCGGTACACACAGCGGAGGAGGCTTCCGTTCCAAATCCAACATTACGCGCTTTGAAATCCGCCCTGCTCTAAATCGGGGCCTCGCGCCGGCCCGCCGTTCGAGTACTACATTCCCCAGCGCAAAGCCGATGTGCAAACGGGCGCGTCCCAGAGACGTTTCATCTCCTCGTCAAGGACCGTTACCGTCACTGAGCAACCTGCCATATCGAGCGACGTAACAAAATTGCCTACGAGGGACCGTGCAACAACGCTGCCGGCCGATTCGAACAGCCTGCGTACAGCATCGTACATCAGATAAAGCTCCGAAAGCGGCGTTGCCCCGAAGCCGTTGACCAATAGAATAACTTCACCGCGCGCTCGCGCGCCCAGATCGGCGGTGATGGCGTTGACCATTTCTGCCGCGATCTCGGCAGCCGGCCTGAGTTTGACGCGACGGCGTCCCGGCTCTCCATGGATGCCAACACCGACCTCCATCTCGTCCTCGGCGAGGTCGAAGGTCGGTTTGCCGGCCGCGGGAACCGTGCAGCTCGTCAATGCGATCCCGATCGAGCGCGTCGCCGCGTTGACGCGATCGCCCAGGGCCTTCAGGACGGCGAGGTTGCGTCCCTCTTCGGCGGCCGCACCTAAAATTTTCTCCACGATCAGCGTGCCGGCAACGCCGCGCCGCCCGGTCGAAAAGGTCGATTTTTCCACCGCCACGTCGTCATCGGTAATCACGGTCGCCACCGATTTTCCCGCCATCTCGCGCGCCATGTCGAAGTTCATGACGTCGCCCTCGTAATTCTTGACAATGAACAACACGCCACGGCCGGTGTCGGCGGCCTCGGCGGCGGCGAGAATGAGATCGGGGGTCGGTGACGTAAAAACCTGACCGGGACAGGCGGCATCCAGCATACCGTGCCCGACGAAGCCCGCGTGAAGCGGCTCGTGTCCGGAGCCGCCGCCCGACACCAGGGCCACCTTGCCGGGCTTGCAATGCCGGCGTTGCACGAACGGCGCAGACTCGCCCAGGCGCACGATGTCGGAATGCGCTGCGCAGAATCCGGCAAGACTTTCGCTCACCACGTCCTCGACGGCGTTGATCAGTTTCTTCATGGCGCCCTCCTCGTGTCTCGTTGCTTCGGCGTCAGCTTTCCTCGATCAGCCTTGCAACTTTCTCCGCGAACTCACTGAGCAGCGAGTCCAGCTTGTGGTTCTTTTGTTCCGAGCCAAGATCAGGCAGCATCAGCAGCAGTCGCCGGCTCCGCTCCCGCTCCTTGAGCAGAAGCAGCCGGCGCGGATGCGCGCGGTGATAGGCGTCGAGAAACTTGCCCCGCTCCTGCACCGAGAAATGACAGACCTGAATGATGGCGTGAACGTGCTGGGCCGGGATCGGCGTCTGATAGGCCGGGTTGGCAATCTGCGTGATGAAACTGCGGTTCTTGCCGAGGGCTTCGGCCAGGCGCTGGCGCATGCCGGAGGGACGCCGATCCAGCACATCGCGAAGGATGGCCTTGTAGGCCGCGATCAAGCCTTGAGCGTTTTCCGGCGTTGCTTGCGTGCTCATGCGGTGACGCCGGAGTAACGGGCGATTGCAGCCCTCACCGGCCCGAGCGCGCCGGGCGCCACCGAAAAGGTGCGCAGGCCCAGGTCGAGAAGCGCCGCGACCTGTTCGGGATCGCCCGCAAGATCGCCGCACAGGCTGGTTTCGCGCCCCGAGCTATCGGCAAATTTCACGACATGCCCGATCAGGTTGAACACCGCACGGGAGGGACGGGCAAGATCGGCGAGTTGCGGTTCGTCCCGACTCGCGGCCGCAACATACTGGATCAGATCGTTGCTGCCGATGGAGAAGAAATCTGCATTGAAATCCTCAATGGCGAGTGCCGCCGCCGGCACCTCGACCATCATACCCAGCGGCGGCATCTGCGCGACTTGCCCCTCGCGCCGCAGCTCCTCACGGGCCTCTTCGAGCAGCGCGCGGCAGCGGTCAAGCTCCTCCGGCACCGTGACCATAGGAATCATCACCTTGAGATTTCCGGCTACCGCAGCACGGGCCAGCGCCCGCAACTGCGCACGGAATACGTCTAAATTCCGCAATGACAACCGCACACCACGCACGCCGAGGAATGGGTTGATGTCGCCGGCTTGCGTCAACCCCGTGATCGGCTTATCGCCGCCGGCGTCAAGCGTGCGGATGGTCACCGGCTTGCCGGCAGCCCATTCGAGCATGCGCCTGTAGATCTGATATTGCTCTTCCTCGGTCGGGAGATTTTCACGGCCCTGAAACAGAAACTCGGTTCGCATCAGGCCAATCCCGTCGACCTCTGCAGGATTGAGCCTGCTGAGTTCGGCAAGGCCGGTGACATTGATCATGACCCGAACCCGTTCGCCGCTCGCGGTAAATGCAGGGCCCCGCAACGAAGCACCGGCCTGCCGAACCGCGGACTGTTCGGCACGGCGCTCATAAAAGAGCGCCCGCATCTCGGCGTCGGGATCAATAATGAGAAGTCCCCGCGTCGCCATCGAGCAGCACGTCCCTGCCATCCCCTAGATGATCGACATCCACCCCCACGATCATTGGTACGCCCCGCGACCTCGCGAGAATGGCGACGTGGCTCGAGGGACTGCCCCGGCGCAATACCACCCCGCCGTCTCGCCAATCGGTGGCCAGAAACGTCGACGGCGGCATGTCGTCTGCCGCAACGATCACTCCTGATGGCACGATCTGTTCGGATTCACCTGCCAGATACCGCAGCACGCGATCGCGAAGGTCGCGCAAGTCGGACGCCCGCGCGCGGAAATAAGGATCACTGGCCTCCTCATAGGAGGCGATCTCTGGATCAATCGCGGCGCTCCACGCCCGACTAGCGACCTCGCCCTGCGCGATCAACGTGAATGCTGGCGCCGTTAGATTGTCGTCCTCGAGCAGGGCCATCTGAAAAGCGAGAATGGCTTCCGCATCAGCATCTCCTGCTTCGCGCGCGAGCAAGCGGAGCGCCTCTTGCGACGCTGCGAGCGCGTCGACAAGGGCCTGGTGTTCCTCGGCCACGGATCGATGCTGGCGGGCATCGTGTTTCGCCGGAGCCAAGCGCAGGAGCGGACCCAACGCAATCCCGGGGGCGGCGGACCGCCCCTGGACGCGACGCACCACGCGATGCGACTTATCGTACATCCTGAAAATCTCCGTCGACCAGCGTCACCAGCGCTTCCAGCGCCACCTTCGCATCGGCTCCCTCAGCCCGAAAATAAATCGTCGAATCCTTCGGCGCTTTTGTCGCCATGACCTTGACAATGCTCTTGGCGTCGACCCAAGGGCCGTCGGGCGACAAACCAAGATCGATCCGGGATTCAAAGGCTTTCGCAAGCTTGGTCAGCTTGACCGAGGGCCGGGCATGTAAGCCCACCTCATGTCGCATTAGCACTGATGCTTGATGCTTATTCATCGCATTCGCCCCGCATCAGACCGGCGTCAATTCTTCGGCGGTGCGACGCACGGCCTCAAGCGTTGCGCCGGACGCTGCTTCGGTCGCGGCCATCACGGCCCCTTCGACAACAGGGGCGTTGCAAACGACGACGCGGCCGCGGCGCTCCTCGGGCAACATTTCTATCGCCATCTCGCTGTTGGTTTCCGCGCCGCCAAGGTCAACCAAAATGGCAACGCCGCGCTCCGACCACGCCTGATTAATCGCTTTCATGATCGCTTCGACGCTGGTGCCCAATCCGCCACCCGGGTCTCCGCCGCACCAGCCGAGCGGGACTTCGCGGCCGACCATCTGCTCAACCATGAGCGCGGTGCCGCGGGCGACGTCGGCTGAGTGAGAGACAATGACGATTCCAACATTTTCGCTCATTCTAGTCCTTCCATGACGTCTGCGACCGCGTCGACGATCAACGCGGACGATCGTGCGCCGGGATCCATGTGACCGACGCTGCGCTCGCCCAGAAATGATGCCCGCCCGCGGATCGCCCGCATCGGGATGGTTTTTTCCGCCGCTGCCCTTGCTGTCTCCTTCAGGCGTAGCGGCAACCCGTCTCCACCTTCGCGCAGGACTTCGAGCACGGGAAACAGAACGTCGAGCATAGTCTTTTGACCGACATCGGACTTTCCCCGCGCCTTGACCGCGTCGACCGCGGCAGCGAAGGCGTCGGCCGCCTGCTCGCGGCTCACTTCATCGTTCAGCGACTTGCCGAACGACATGAATAATGTCCCGTAAAGCGGGCCGGACGCGCCGCCGACCTTCATGACTAGGGTCGTGCCCACGCCCTTCAGAGACTCGCCAAGATTCTTGGCGGAGAGTTCATCAACCGCGGCCAGCACGGCTTTGAAGCCACGGCGCATGTTGGTCCCGTGATCGCCGTCTCCGATGGCGCGGTCGAGATCGGTAAGTTCATCGGCGCTCGCGATGACGCGCTGCGCGACAGTCTCAAATAGAAGCTTGCGAGCCTGGCGGTCGATCATCATGCATGCCCCCGCAATCCGTCGGCGCCGACCCGGTCGCCGGCCTGGTCGAAATAAAGCGGTTCGGCAAATTCGAGCGAAACTTCGTCGCCTGCCTTGAGCGGCTGGGCCGGGTCGGCCAGCGTCACCAGCGAATGGTCGGCGAGCTTGAGATGAACGTGGTTCTGATCGCCGAGGTGTTCCACCCAGTGGACGCGGGCGTGGGGGCCGTGACGATCCGCCGAGGAGATCCTGATATGCTCGGTCCGCAAGCCCACGGTTCGCGCGTTCGGCGGCACCGTATCGCCGCCCAGAAGCTCGGCTGGAATGAGGTTGATGATGGGGGTGCCGAGCCGGCTCGCCACATAGGCGCTGTTGGGCTGCTCGTAGATCTCCCGCGGGGTGCCAAGCTGGATCATCTCCCCCTCGTTCATCACGCCGATCCGGTCCGCCATCGTCATGGCCTCGATCTGGTCGTGCGTCACATAGATGATCGTCGTTCCCAGCTCGCGCTGGATGCGCTTGAGCTCGAGGCGCAATTCCGCACGAAGTTTTGCGTCGAGCGAAGAAAGCGGCTCGTCCATCAGATAGACGGCAGGTTCGCGGACCAGCGCGCGGCCGATGGCAACCCGCTGCATCTCGCCGCCAGAAAGAGCGGTAGCCCGATTATCAAGCTTGCCTTCGATGTGAAGCAGTTCCGCCACCTGTTGGATCCGGCGGCGTATGGCTTGCTCGCTCATGCGCCGCGCCGGAGAACGCAATGGAAAGGCCAGATTGTCGTAGACCGTCAGATGGGGATAAAGTGAATATTGCTGAAACACAAACGCCACATCGCGTTCGGCCGGCATTTCGTCCGTGACGTCGCGCCGCTGGATCACCACATTGCCCCGGTCGGGGCGCTCCAGACCGGCGATCAAGCGCAGCGTCGTGGTCTTTCCCGCACCCGTCGGACCAAGCAGCACGACAAATTCGCCGTCCGCGATGGAGAGCGAAAGACCACGGACCGCCTCGACGGCACCGAAGCTCTTGCTGACATCCACGAGCGCGACCTCAGCCACGGACGCCTCCCGTGTGAAGCGCGGAAGACAGCGCCTGCCCGCTGATGGCGTCGAACAGAGAGAGCCTGTCCGGCCGCAACGCGAGACCCACCTGCTCGCCGACCCGGACCACCTGGCCTGACGGCAATCGCGCCTTCACCCGGCCGTGGGCCGTGTCCACGGTGACGATTTGCGTGGTGCCGAGATATTCGGCGCCAATCACGCGGCCTCGCAGCGGCGAGCTATCTGTGAACGACACATTCTCGGGCCGTACCCCAAGCGCGAACTTGCCCTCGGCACGATCTTCGAACAACTCCGGCATTTCGACGGCGGCGGCGTCGATCCTGATGCTGCGATCGCCACGCCGCAGCGAGGTCTGGACGCCGAGAAAGCTCATCGGCGGCGCACCGATAAAGTCGGCCACGAACATCGTGTTGGGCCGATCGTAGATCTCCTGAGGCGCGCCGATCTGCTCGACCCGGCCCTGATTTATGATGACGATACGGTCCGCCATCGCCATCGCCTCAAGCTGGTCGTGGGTGATGTAGATCGTGGTCGCGTCGATGCGGTCGTGCAGCTCGCGCAGCTCGCCGCACATCAACCTGCGAAACTCCGAGTCGAGTGCGCCGAGCGGCTCGTCCATGAGAAACGCCTTGGGCCGGCGCACGATGGCGCGGCCAAGCGCAACGCGCTGCCGGTCGCCGCCGGACAGCCCGCCGATCCGGCGCTCCAGCAGATGATCGATCCTCAACAGTTTCGCCGTTTCCTCAACACTTCGCCTGATTTCGGCGCGCGGATAATTCTGACATCGCAGGGGAAAGCCGATATTCTGGCGCACATTCATGTGCGGATAGAGTGCGAATAACTGAAACACGAATGAAATGTCCCGCGCCGAAGCCGGCAAGGCGGTGACGTCCTCGCCATCGAGCAGAATGCGACCGGAGCTCGGCAGTTCCAGTCCTGCGATCATGCGCAATGTCGTCGTCTTGCCGCAGCCGGAGGGTCCGAGAATGACGAGGAACGAGCCGTGATCGACCGTGAAGTCGACGCCTTTGACGGCGGCAAACGTTCCGAATGTCTTGGCGACGCTCTCGACCTTGATCTGTGCCATAGCCGCTCAATCCGGAAAATGACTGACGATCACAAACCCCAGCGTCCCGGCCAGGATCGTGACGAAGGAGTAGCTGTAGAGGATTAGCGAGAGCGGCTGCATCAGCATCACGACTCCAAGGCCGATCAGTGCCATCGCTATCGTTTCGCAGGGGCCGCGGCGGAGCCAACGCGGCCATCCCGGTACGGGGCGCGCGATTTTTTCCGTCATTTGCGCACCGCCCCGAAGGTGATGCCGCGCAAGAGATGGCGGCGCAAGAGAATGGTGAAGCACAGGATCGGGATGAAAAACAGCGTGGTCGCGGCGGCGACCGCGGGCCAGTCCTGTCCACCCTCGCCGATGATGAAGGGAATGAAAGGCGGCATCGTTTGCGCGTCGCCGCTGGTGAGCAGAACCGCGAAGGCATATTCGTTCCAGGCGAAGATCAGACAGAAGATCGCGGTCGCCGCGATGCCGGTTGTCGCCTGCGGAAGCACCACCTTGAAAAATGCCTGCAGGCGCGTGTAGCCGTCGACCATCGCGGCCTCTTCGTATTCGCGCGGAATCTCATCCATGAATCCCTTCAACAGCCATACCGCCAGAGAGACATTCACCGCGGTGTAGAGCAGGATCATCCCGAGCTTGGTGTCGGTGAGCCCGAGGTTCCGGAACATCAGATAGATCGGGATCGCAACCGCGATCGGGGGCATCATCCGCGTCGACAGGATGAAGAACAACAGATCGTCGGCGAGCGGCACGCGGAAGCGCGAGAACGCGTAGGCCGCGATGGTGCCGAAGCACACGGCAAGAAAGGTCGAGCCGAAGCCGATCACCATCGAGTTCACAAAGCGCGGCACCACCTTCGAGGGTCCTCCGATCACCATATTGCGGGAACGCACCAGACGCTCGTACCAGGTCTGCGGCGGGGGCAGGCTGGCCAGGAATTCCGGCGTCTGCCGCGAGCGCGTCGTGAACAGGTTGACGTATCCCTCGACCGAAGGCTCGAACAGAATCTTCGGCGGATAGGCGATCGAATCAGGGGGTGTCTTGAATCCCGTGAGAAATATCCAGAGCAACGGCAGAATGGTCACGATCGCGTAGGTGGCGACAATCAACGACGCGATCCTCTTCGACCATTGCGACGGCTCGGCCACGGAGTGCGCGCTGGAGGGCATGCTCATCGCTGTTTCACCCGGTTGAGGGCTTTCACATAGATATTGGCGACACCAAAGACAGTGACGAAGAGAATGATCGCCAGCGCCGACGAATAGCCGGTGCGCCATTTCTCGAACGCCTCGCGCTTCAAGGTGATCGAGGCAACCTCCGTGGTCGACCCTGGGCCACCCGAGGTGAGCAGATTGACCATGTCGAACATCTTGAAGTTTTCGATGGCGCGAAACAGGATCGCGAGCATCAGAAACGGCATCACCATCGGCAGCGTGATCGACCAGAATTGCCGCCAGGGCGATGCGCGATCGACCTCGGCCGCCTCATAGATGTAATCGGGAATCGAACGCAACCCCGCGAGACAGATCAGCATGACATAGGGCGTCCACATCCAGGTATCGACCATGATGATAGACCAGGGGGCCAGCCGCACGTCGCCGATCATTTGAAACGAGCTCGGGTCCACGCCGGTCAGGAGTGCGATCGCGCTGTTGAACAAACCGATCTGCGGTTGCAGCAGAAAGGTCCAGAAGTTGCCGACCACCGCCGGTGAAAGCATCATCGGCAGCAGAATGATGGTGGTCCAGAAACTGTGACCACGAAATCGACGGTTGATCAGGAGCGCCAGGCCGAAGCCGAGCACCAGTTCAAGTGCGATCGACCACAGCACGAAATGCGCAGTGGCCTGCATGGCGTGCCACACCTCGGGGTCGGTCAGGACATCGCGGTAATTGTCGAGACCGAGATACCTGATTGGTGCGTTGGGGCGATTGGCGCGATAGTTGGTAAATGAGAGCTGGATGGTCCACAGCAGCGGGAAGATGTTGATCGCCAGCAGAAGCAGCACCGTCGGCGCAATGAACAGCCATGCAATGGCTCTGTCGGACATCCCGCGGAATCGCACCGCCAGTCGGCGTGGCGTCCGGGCAACGGACTGCTCGGCGAGAGCGCTCATTTGAACCCTGTCGTTCACGGTCGGGACACACTCAGGGAGGCGGTCTCCCGATCCAAAAGGACCGGGAGACGTTCGCTGTCTATCAGGCTAGATCTTGCCGTCTTCCTTGAACACCTTTTGCCAATCCTTCACCAGAAGATCGAGCGCTTCCCGCGCAGTTCCCTTGTCGGCCACGACGTAGTCATGGACTCGCTTCTGCATATCGAGCAGGAGCTCCGCATAGGAGGGCTCCGCCCAGAAGTCCTTGACGATATCCATGGACTTCAGGAAATCGGCGGCAAACGGTGCGCTCTTCGGGAAACTCGGATCATTGAGCACCGCCTTGTGGCAGGAATAACCGCCAAGCGCCCACCACTTTTCCTGAACGTCGGGCTGCGCGAACCATTTGATGTAGGCGAGCGCGTCATCCCTGTGCTCGGAGTAGGAGACAACCGAGATCCCTTGCCCTCCGAGCTGGGTAAAGTGATACTTTTGCTTCGGATTGACGAAGAAACCGATCTTGTCGCCACCGACATTGGGGTCCTTGTAGAGCCCTGGGAAGAACGCAAAGAAGTTCATCTGCATCGCAACCTGTCCGGACTTGAAGGCGTCGAGGCCCTCCGACATGTAGGCGTTGCTCATGCCGGGCGCGGTGCAGCACTTGTAGAGCGACTTGTAGAACTCTAGCCCCTTCACCGCGTCGGGCGAATTGACGAAGCCCTCCATCTGGTACGGCTTCTTCGGATTCTCGTACTGGAATCCCCAATCGTAGAGCACGTTGGTTACGCCCATCGTGATGCCTTCGGAGCCGCGCTCGGTATAGATATAGGCCCCGTAGACCTTCTTGCCGTCGATCTCCCTGCCCTGAAAGAACTCGGCGACCTCCTTGAGTTGATCATAGGTTTCGGGCGGGGCGAGATCGCGGCCGTACTTCTTCTTGAACTCGGCCTGGATTTCCGGCCGGGCGAACCAGTCCTTGCGATAGGTCCAGCCGATCGCATCGCCCATGGCCGGCAGCGCCCAATAGTTGGGGGTATTCTTGGGCCATTCGGAGTAGCCGACCACGGTGGCCGGCATGAAGTCGTCCATCGAGATTTTTTCTTTGGCGAAGAAATCGTTGAGCTTGACGTAGTGGCCGTTCTCGGCGGCGCCGCCGATCCATTGGCTGTCGCCGATAATGACGTCGCAGAGCTTGCCCTTTGAATTGAGCTCGTTGAGGAAGCGATCAGCGTAGCTCGTCCACGGGACGAACTCGTATTTCATCTGAATTCCGGTTTTGGTGGTGAAGTCCTTCGAAAGCTCGACCAACGCGTTGGCCGGATCCCACGCCGCCCAACACAACGTCAATTGCTTGGTCTGGGCATTCACCTGACCACCGAGACACGAGGCGACAACAACCGCAGCCGCGCCCAATGCACGCATTGTTTGGATCATTACAACCTCCCTGTTGTTGCAGGCGATTGCCTGCTTGCCCTGCTAATTACGCTTCGCCCTTCGTAGCACGCAGATTCAAATCCGGCCCATGAAGGCCGCGGGAATGATGTTTAGTGTTATTGTTAAGTGCTAGACTTTCACTAAACATATTTCGAGTCAATGAACGCCTAGACTTTTTTCGCTAGGCAAAGTTGTCACTGCAGTGCAACCGCAAATGGACAGGCATGCTGCCAGAATTGAGCGACGCCAACGATCCTGTGGTGTTTAGTAAATTCGATTTGGCGGCAGTTGCGTGGATTTTCGTTGGGTCATTCCGCCGTCGGGCTTGCTGTGACGTTGATCCAGACGAGGTCTCTGCGGTCGAGCCGAACAATGACGAACGGCATAGAGCAGGTCGAAACCGATAGTTGGAACAACGAATAAGTCCATGGCGGCAGTGTCCGGCGCGTGGTTGCGCAAGAAGGTTCGTACTGGTCAAACGACGCGGGCCGCCAGCCAAGGATGGCGGCCGTTTGGTGGCTTGATGCAATTGTGACGGCAAGTTTTCTCAGCATCGCGGGGATGGCTTGGTCTCAAGGTTTCGATCCCATCGTGCTCGGTGTAAGCGGTCCGGTCGATACCCATCCGTTCGCTTCGGACTTCATCGGATCGGACTGAACTTGCGCCTCATGGATGTGTCCGCAGTTGGTGCATCTCAGCGTCCAGTCTCGAACCGGAACGGCCGGCCGTCGAACGTTGGACGAGCGCGGGCTGTGAGTACCGAAAACGCTATCCGGGTTGAAGACGTGATGGAATCGCCTAAGCTGGCGGAATGATCTGGCTTTTGTGTTTCGGTTTGGCCGCCTTGACCTCGCCATTCAAGTCGAAGATCCGGCTTGAGGCCGAAAATGCCGCTGTGTGTACCGAAAACCTAAGCTCGGGCGTAGTGGTGGTAAAGTCCGCCCAGGTCTGGGATCGAACCTTCTTCACGTAGCCAAGAGTAGTCTATGGGGTCCGAGCGGCCTCCTAGGGTTCAGAAGCTCCTTTCAGCAGCGTCAGCCGCCCAAAAGCTCCGATCAAACCGAGCGATGGCTGAAACGGCCCAACAGGCAACAGCACCGGGCGGCCATCCGCGGGCTAGTACATACGCAGAAGTTCTCGGCTTCGACGCGGTTCTGCAAACGATCGTCTGAGGGCCGCTCCGCAACGCAAGCTCTCTCGGCGCATCGGTGCCCATCACTTGCACGGGAGCGCAGAGGCTATTCCAATCGCTTTCGCCCGTGTAGGCTTGCAAGTCTGAAGGCCTCATAAAGGTGAGCCACCACAGCAAGAGGCGACGAGATAAGGGAAACGATGGCAAGAGCATGACGGATACCCGATACTTTGCCCCGCGCACGCTCGATGAAGCGATTGGCGCATTTGCTGCGGCCGGAAGCGCTGCGCGCATCATGGCAGGCGGCACCGATCTCCTGGTCCAAATGCGCTCTGGCGCCGTCCGGCCGGGTCTTATCATCGACATCAAGAAAATTGCCGAGATTGCGAGCATCGAGGAAACGGCTGATGGCGGCTTCCGGGTCGGCGCCGCCGTCCCGGGCGCGGTTTTGGCCGAGCACGCGCGCTTCGGCAAGGTCTGGCCCGGCGTCCTTGAAGCGATCAACCTGATTGGTTCCACCCAGGTGCAGGGGCGCGCCTCGGCGGGCGGCAATCTGTGCAACGGCTCTCCGGCAGGGGACAGCGTACCTGCCATGATTGCAGCGGGTGCCATCGCGACGGTGCAGGGACCGAACGGGCGCCGACAGATGGCGGTCGAAGAGGTGCCGGCGGGACCCGGACAAACTCGTCTGGCGCCCGGAGAGATTCTCGTCAGCTTCACCTTTCCACCGCGGCCACCTGGTTCTGGCGATGCCTATCTCCGCATGATTCCACGCACCGAAATGGACATCGCCGTTGTCGGGTGCGGGGTCAGTCTCGCGCTCCATGACGGAATGTGCACCGCCGCCAGGGTTGCTCTCGGTGCGGTGGCGCCGACCGTGCTGCTGGTCGAGGCAGCTGCCAAAAGACTAACGGGCACCCGTCTCGATACCGCGTCCTTAGATGCCGCAGCGGATGCCTGTCGCGCCGCCTGCCGTCCGATCGACGACAAGCGCGGCACTATTGCTTACCGCACCAAGGTAACCGGCGTGCTGCTGAAGCGCACGGTTGCTATCGCCGCCAAGCGCGCTGTAGGGAATTGAGGCAATGGCCAAACTGCATGTTTCCACCACGATCAATGGTGAACCGGCGGAGTTTCTGTGCGAGCCGTACGAAACCATGCTCGATGCGTTACGCGGGCCACTCGGCCTGACCGGATCGAAGGAAGGCTGCGCGTCCGGCGATTGCGGCGCGTGCAGCATCACCCTGGATGATCGCCTTGTCTGCTCCTGCCTGATGCTTGCCGCCGAAGCCGAAGGCCGTCAGGTCCGCACCATCGAAGGCATGGCCCAGGGCGACAGGCTGCATCCGCTGCAGCAGAAGTTTCTCGAAATGGCGGCGCTGCAGTGCGGCATCTGCACATCGGGCATGTTGGTCGCCTCGGAAGCCCTGCTGCAGAAGAATCCGCGGCCGAGCGAGGAAGAGGTTCGCTTCTGGCTTGCCGGCAATCTCTGCCGGTGCACCGGTTACGACAAGATTGTTCGCGCGGTTCTTGAGACCGCCGCTGATATGCGGGAGGCAGTGCAATGAACGTCATCACCAACAACAAGTGGATCGGCCAGCGCACCATTCGCCCCGACGGGGTCGACAAGGTCACCGGCCGCGCGGCCTTTGCCGCCGACACCACGATGCCCGGCATGATCTGGGGCAAGGTACTACGCAGCCCACATCCGCACGCCCGCATCAAGTCGATCGACACCTCGAAGGCCAAGGCGCTACCGGGGGTCAAGGCGGTGGTCACCGCGCGCGACATCGTCGATTTCCCCGTCGACAAGTCGGTCATACTGGGCATCCAGGACATGCGCTGGATGTGCCGCAACGTGATGGCGCGCGAGAAGGCGCTGTTTCCAGGCCACCCCGTCGCGGCCGTCGCCGCCACGACCGAGGCGATCGCGGCACAAGCCTGTGCGCTGATCGAAGTGAACTACGAGGTCCTGCCATGGTCGATCGAGATCGAGGATGCAATCAAGCCCGACGCGCCGATACTCCACGACTTCATGAAGTTCGAGGACAAGCCGTCCAATATCGGCGGTAGAATTCGAGGTCAAGAAGGGCGACATCGGGCAAGGGTTCGCCGCGGCAGAGGTCGTCATCGAGCGCACCTTCACCACTCGTCCGGTGCATCAGGGCTATATCGAGCCTCACGCCTGCCTCGTCAGCGTCGGTGCCGACAACAAGACGACGATCTGGAGTTCAAGCCAGGGCCAGTTCATGGTGCGCGCCATGACGGCGCACCTGACGGGGATTCCGCAGAGCGACATCCGTGCCATTCCGGCGGAGATCGGCGGCGGCTTCGGCGGCAAGACTATCGTCTATCTCGAGCCGCTCGCGACCCTGCTCGCAAAGAAATCCGGCCGTCCGGTGAAGATGGTGATGACCCGCGAAGAGGTGATGCGTGCGACAGGGCCGACCTCAGGCTCGAAAAGCACGGTCAAGATCGGCGCGACCAGGGACGGCACAATCGTCGCCGCGCAAGGCACCTTCTATCTGCAGGCGGGCGCTCTCCCGGGCTCCCCGATTCGCGGTGCGGTCGGGTGCAGCTTTTCGCCTTACGATATTCCGAACGTTCTTTCGGTGGGGTTCGACGTCCTCTCCAACCGCTCGAAGGTTGCGGCCTATCGTGCGCCAGGCGCGCCGATTGGCGCGTATGCGGTGGAGTGCGTGCTTGATGAACTGGCCTCCGAACTAAAGATGGATCCGTTGGAACTGCGGTTGAAGAATGCCGCGAAGCAAGGGACCAAGGCAGCGCACGGTCCGGTTTTCCCGCGCATCGGTTACATCGAGACGCTTGAAGCGGCGATGGCACATCCGCACTACAAGGCACCGCTCGGTAAGCTGCAAGGCCGCGGCGTCGCCTCTGGCTTCTGGTTCAACGCCGGCGGCGAATCGAGTGCGCAGGTCAACATCACCGAGGACGGCAACGTCGTTGTCACAACCGGCCATCCGGATATCGGCGGCTCGCGCGCGGCGATCGCCAACATCTGCGCCGAGCTTCTCGGTATCGATTACCGGCGCGTGTCGGTGCTGATCGGCGACACCGCGACGATCGGCTTCTCGAACCTGACCGGAGGCAGCCGCGTGCTGTTTGCGTCAGCGATGGTGGTAACGCAATCGACGGACAAGATCATCACCACGCTGCGCGAACGAGCGGCGAAGATTTGGGAGATCGACCCGGACGCGGTCAAATGGGAAAATGGCGCGGCGCACCCGGTCAGCCCCAACGCCGGCCAGTTTGAACCGCTGACCCTTGCCGAACTGGCAGCCAAGGCCCCGCGGATGGGCGGGCCGATCGGTGCCGGCGTGCAACTCAACACGGAAGGCGCGGAGGGCGGCTTCGGCACGCACATCTGCGACGTGGAGGTGGATGTCGATCTAGGGATTGTACGCGTCATCCGCTACACCGCCGTGCAGGACGTCGGCCGAGCTGTGCATCCGAGCTATGTGGAGGGCCAGATGCAGGGCGGCGTTGCGCAGGGGATCGGTTGGGCGCTGAACGAGGAGTACATTTACGATAGGGAAGGCAAGGTCGACAACCCGGGCTTCCTCGACTATCGCATGCCCGTATGCTCGGACCTGCCGATGCTCGACACAGTAATGGTCGAAGTGCCGAACCCGAAGCATCCGCAAGGCGTGAAGGGCGTCGGCGAAGTCCCGCTCGTACCGGTAATGGCCGCAGTCGCCAACGCCGTCCACAACGCGCTCGGCAAACGCTTCTACAGTCTGCCGATGTCACCGCCAAAGGTATTGGCGGCGCTTGAAACAACTTGGTTTGGCTGTCGCTGTCGCAAACTCATCTGACTATGGTCAGGCGAGGAGATCCGCCGTCCCAGAGGACATTTCTCCGCAATCACGCTGATCCCGCCACGGTTCGCCCCGTCAACTACACCAATTTCTCCAGCTTCGTCGATGCCGTCGGGAAGAGTTTTTAATTTCCGCGGCCGTGTGTGTAGCGAAAACTTAAGCTCGGGCGTAGTGGTGGTGAAGCCCGCCAAGGATGGCGCGTGAACTGATGCTTCCGATTCGCTGAATTTGGCGAGTGACCGGCGCATCCTTGTTCAAGGATCGATGCGTTCTGACGCCATTATACAACGAGGTTTGAGAACGCCCACAGGACCGTTCTTCGCGAGGTTCTTTATCGGCATCATCCTTGGTTTGGTCGCAGAGTTTGCGTTCATGGGGCAGCCGACAAGGCTGGCTGCGTTGTTTTTCGCTGTACGGTGGATGGATCGCAAGCAGATCGGTGGCTTGAGGTGCCAGCATGGATGTTCGACCGGACGGCATGTCCGGCCCCCCAGCTTTTGGTAGCTCAGCCGTTTGTTAGCATCGACGCACTTTCGACGCTCTCCGCACTTCTCGATCTGGTGTTGAAGGATCAAACGCCATCGGCCGTCCTGCTTTCTGGCGCATCTAGAGCCTCTCACGACCAGAATCAGGGAGAGAGCCATGTCGCGGCAGATGGCGATGCCAGGAAACGGATACCGACAGAATTGACAACCACGGCCACAGCAGCAGATGGATCTGTTCGTGAGCGGCCTATCGAACGGCGTTATGGGCGCGCCCGCATGGTCAGAGCTGCCAGCGCAAGCGCGGGCGAGCCTCATGAGCCTGATGACACAGTTGATCCTCGATCATACTGCGACGACAGCGACGCCGCGCGCCAAGGAGGTCAGTCATGATCTCTGACAAGGTCAGGCCTCATCACTTGGAGCGCAAGGCGATCCTTTACGTGCGTCAATCCTCCGTCCATCAGGTGCTCCACAATCGCGAGAGTAGCGCGTTGCAATATGCCATGCGGGACCGGATCACGGCGCTTGGGTGGTCAGAGATTGAAGTGATCGATGATGATCTCGGTCGCTCAGCCGCCGGCGGCGTACAACGCGCTGGCTTCGAGCGAATGGTAGCAGAGGTTTGCCTCGGTAAGGTTGGTGCAGTTTGCGCCCGCGAGGTCTCACGCTTCGCTCGCAACAGCCGGGATTGGCAGCAACTCATTGAGATGTGCCGCGTGGTCGATACCGTTCTGGTCGATCAGGAGACCATCTATGTGCCGAGAAACGGCAACGACCGCCTGCTGCTCGGGCTCAAGGGCAGCCTCAACGAGTACGAGCTGGATCTGTTGCGACAGCGCTCGCTCTCGGCCCGCTACGAGAAGGCGCGCCGGGGGGAATTGGTTGTGGCGGCGCCCGTCGGCTTCGTGAAGGCCGGCGACCGTTATGAGAAAGATCCGGATCGGCGTGTCCAGGACGCGATCAAGCTGGTGTTCGACAAGGTCGAAGAACTGGGCAGCGCGCGACAGGCGCTCTGCTGGCTCCACGAGTACAATCTCGATCTTCCGGTGAAGCAGTCCGACGGCGACACGGCCTGGCGGCGACCGAGTTACTCCACCATCCACCGGATCATTGAGAACCCGGTCTACGGCGGCGCCTATGCCTATGGTAAGACGGCTGTGGCGGCGGGATACACCGCCGAGGGCGTGAGCGGGAAGATCCGCCGCAAGAGGCGGAACGAATGGTTGATGTTGAAGCCCAATACCCACGATGGGTATGTGAGCTGGGAGAGGTTCGAGGCGATCCGCGCAATGGTCAGCAGCAACGTTGCCACTGGTCGACATCACGGCGCGCCCAAGCATGGAGACACGCTGCTGGCCGGTCTGATCCGGTGCAAGCGCTGCGGCCGCAAGCTCACAGTCCGGTACACAGGCATGAAGCACCATATCCCGCGCTACAGCTGCAGCCGCGCCTGGATGGACAATGGCGGCCCTCTCTGCATCGCCTTCGGAGGACTACGCGTCGATGATGCAATCGAGGAAGCACTGCTTGGCGTTGTCGGCCCAGGCGCGATCGCCGCGGCAACCGCTGCTGCCAAGGAAGCCGAAGAACGACGGGATCAGGTGCGCGATGCTCTCAGTCGCGATCTGGAAGCGGCGCGCTATGCCGCAGAGCGGGCTTTCCGGCAATACAATGCCGCCGACCCCGCGAACCGGCTGGTGGCGAGTGAACTTGAAGCGCGCTGGAACAGGGCGCTCGCTCACGCGGCGGAGGTCGAGGGCAAGATCGCCAAGCATGATGCGGCGACGGCTGCACCCATTGCTGATCCGGCTTCGCTCGGCGTTCTCGCCTCGAACCTCAAAACGGTCTGGGATGCGCCGACGACGGATGCTCGCCTCAAGAAGCGCATTGTACGCACCCTCGTCCATGAGATCGTGGCCGATATTGACGACGCGGCGTCCGAGATCGTTCTCATCGTCCACTGGGTGGGTGGCGCTCATAGCGAGCTGCGCTTGCCCAAGCGTCGGCGCGGACAGCGCAACAGCACTTCTGCTGATATTATCCAAGCCGTGCGTCAACTGGTGCTGATCGCCAGCGACGATCTGATTGCCGGCCTACTCAACCGCAACGGCCTCAAGACGGGCAACGGCAATCGCTGGACCCGCGAGCGCGTCGCATCGCTACGCTTCTATCACCACATCCCGGTATTCAAGCCCGCCGATGACGGGATCGAACCCTGGCTCAACCTTGGCAACGCCGCCAAGCTCCTGAAGATCGCGCCAAAGACGCTCCGCCTGGCTGCTCAAGCCCGCGAGATCGAAGCCTTCCATCCGCTATCGGACGGCCCGTGGATCTTCGCCCTCGCCTCACTGAAAACAACTGCCGCTCAATCTATCGCCGAACGAGCGCGACAGAACCCAAGATACCCCGCGGGATCGCATCCCAATCAGCAAAGTCTCTTCTCTTCAACAACATAGACAGATGGGTGTTCTAATGCGCGGTTGTAATAGTCGGCGTAGAATTTCAGGACCCGACGCAAATGCACCTCGCCCAAGACAATGATGTGGTCCAAACACTCACGCCGGATCGATCCGATCAGCCGTTCGGCAAAGCCGTTCTGCCAGGGCGAAGCTGCTGCGGTAGGCTTGTCCCGGATGCCCATGGCGCGCAATCGGCGCGTGACGATGCTGCCATAGATCCGGTCGCGATCGCGGATGAGGTAGTGCGGAGCCTCATCCCAAGGAAACGCCTCCGTTATTTGACGTGCAACCCATTCGGCCGTGGGATTTGTCGTGACGTTGATCCAGACGAGGTTTCTGCGGTCGAGCCGGACAATGACGAAGGCATAGAGCAGGTCGAAACCGATAGTTGGAACAACGAACAAGTCCATGGCGGCAATGTCTGGGGCGTGATTATGCAAGAAGGTCCGCCATCCCTGGCTGGGTGGCGCCCGCCGTTTGACCATGTACTTGGCGACGCTCGACTGCGCGACTTCAAACCCGAGCTTGAGCAGTTCGCCGTGAATGCGTGGCGCGCCCCAAAGCGGATTTTCGACGCTCATCCGCCGGATCAATGCGCGCAGCTCCGTGTCGATCTGCGGTCGCCCTCCTTGTGGGCGCGACTTCCAACGCCAGTAGCAGCGAAAGCCGGCCCGATGCCAACGCACGAGCGTCTCGGGCCGGATGATTGTGAGAACCTGCAGGATTGATGGAAACCAGCGATACAGCTGGATAAAGAACCAGCGATCACGGTTCGTGAGCCGGACGCGACCATGCAGCCTACGCCTCAAGACATTCAACTGATGTCGAAGCACCGCGTTCTCAGCTTCAAGCCGTAACTTCGACTTGAATGGCGAGGCCAGGACAGCCAGAACGAAACAGAGTAGCCCGATCATTCGGCCAGCTTAGGCGATTCCATCACGGCATCAACTCGGATAAGGTTCTCGGTACACACAACGGTCTCCGGCTTAACAATCGCGAACGCCAGGGCGAAGCCGACAGAGGCAAACAAAAATCAATCGGTCGATCGAGCTGAAGGTTTGCTTCTTAGGAGCGGTTCGCCGCAGAACGTTTATCTGCTGCCGCAACGCCCAAATTTCAGCCTCGAGCGCTGCCCGCGACCGAAACAGATCTGCGACCATCCAAACAATGAGCCTGACAAGATCTCTCATCCCGTAACAGCATCGCCCGATTCTCGATCAACTGCTAGTCAGATTGAGTTTGCGATAGGGACAGCTAGGAGACCGCCGAGTTGGCTTCGAGCCAAGTGGCAATATTGACCGCAGCATCTGTATAGAAAGTGCGATAGAGGTCCTCGGTGACGTAGCCGATGTGAGGCGTCGCGAGGACGTTGTCCAGCTTCCGGAAGGGGTGATCGGGAGGCAACGGCTCCACGTCGAATACATCGACCGCTGCGCCTGCGATCCTGCGCGCCTGCAGCGCCTCGATCAGGGCCGCCTCATCGACGATTGGACCCCGTGATGTATTCACGAACCTGGCGTTCGGCTTCATCAGGCCGAACTCGGGTGCCCCGATCAGGCCTCTGGTACGGCCGCTCAGGACGAGATGGACCGTGACAACATCCGCCTCGCGGAACAGTGTCTGCTTGTCTACGAGAGTGGCGCCGGTAGCGCTCGCCTTCGCCTCGGTCAGGTTCTGGCTCCAGGCGATCACCTTCATCCCGAAGGCGAGACCGATGCGCGCGACCTCTCTTCCGATATTGCCCAGCCCGACGACCCCAAGGCTTTTGCCTCGCAGGTTTGAACCGAGGTCCCTCTGCCATCCGCCGACCCTCAGCGAGGCGGCCTCCCGGTCGATGCACCGCATGCTCGCTAGGATCAGCGACCAAGTGAACTCGATGGTCGGAGTGGAATCGTAGCCCGTCGCGGTGACCGCGATGCCGAGATCGGCCGCGGTCTGGGTCTCGATAGATGCGTTTCGGGGTCCTGTCGAAGCTATTAGCTTGAGGTTCGGTAGCTGCTGCAGTATCTCCCTACTGAGCGGCGTGCGTTCGCGCATGACGCATACCGCGTCGAACGGCCGCAAACGCTCGAGCACTGCCGAGGTGTCGGCAACGTGGTCGTTGAACACGGTGATCTCGGCGTGACGCCGGACGCCCGACCAGTCGGCGAGCCGCAGCGCGACGTTCTGGTAGTCGTCGAGGATTGCAACGTTCATCGGTACCCTCCGTTAGCGTTCGGCGACAAAGAACTTGGCCAGAGCTCCAGCTCCCGCTAATGGGTCATTCTTCATCGGAATGTGGCCGGCCGACTTGATCCGAACCAGCACTGTTTCCGGGATCTCCCGCGCGTAGCGTTCGGCATAGTCGACCGTCTGAAATGGGGCATCCTCGCCCCACACCAAGAGCTTCGGCCTCCTGGATTGGACCAGGGCCCGGCAGCATCTCCTGAGTATAGCGGTTTTCCGCCGCGCCCGCGAGCGTCAGCCAGGATCGAGCGACCCTGGGGTCGGTCCACGGATCGAGATATTCCCCAATCTCAGCTTCGCCCGGACGTCCGAGCGCCTTCACGGCGAACACGCCACGCGCGGCGAGAACATCGTCCCCGTCGTCGCAGCGGCCACGGCCGGATCTCGGAAGCGAGCGACGCCAGGTATGCGCCACGAATCGTACATGATGCCGTTCACCGCGGCCAAGCCCGGTTTCAAGAGTTCAGCATGGGCGCATGAAGCCTTCCTGTCTGCCCACAGACAGAATTGACCACGGCTATCCGATGAGCCATCGCCCTTTGTGAATATCGAACTTCACCGAACCTTCGCCTCGCATTTTTAACAGGAGCGATTGGCAAGATTCCTCATTCATGACATTGGCGCGTCTCATGATCTCGTAAACTTTAAGCGGCTTCTCGCGGAGCGCACTTAGGATATTTTCTCGGTCACCCATGACCCGTTACTCCCGTTTTTCTGTCAAACAGAACCGCCACTGTTACTTACGCCGGTAAAAGAAGATGACTATACTCTTGGGTTGAAGAGGTCGAGCACCATGTGCGACTGGCTACGGCATTGAAATCAGGTCGGCTTTCGGGCGAATGCGGACTTGGAATGCGGATCGGCTGCGAGCGACCGGTCGCGAATAGCAAATTGCTACTTGAAAGAAATATGTTAGAAGGGCGCCTTCTCAACAGGAGCATATTGTGGCTAAGAAAGTGAAGAAGCGCGTCATGCGTCCGTACACAAAGACTGAAGAAAAGGAACTGCGCGCTCACTCAAAAGCAAAAACGCCGGTTTCCAAAATTGCCAAGCTGACAAAGCGGACTGAAGGGGCTTTGCGCCAAAAGGCAAAGGTGCTGGGTATCGGCCTCGGACATCAACGCTAAATGTTATAGAGTATAGCCGGTCGGAGCGGCTAGTTTCTCTTTGACTTCGATCTCAATCCTCGGATGCACCTATTCAACAAAAAGAGGCAGCAATGGCCATGCCAGGATGGTCAGCGGCTTGTTAGGTTGCCGAAAGCCACCGAACCCTACGATGTTGAGGCTGTCGATTTGACTGGATAGCCCTTTGGGATGCCCAACTCCCGCCATCCAAGACGAATTGAATCTTGGCAGCGCACAATGCGCTGGAGGGCGGGATATGAACGACACGGCCAGTGAGTTCGAACGATTGTTAGGTCATGCAGCCCTTAAGCTTTGGCCTGATCTGCCCCGAGATGTGCAGGAACTACTTTTCGAAACAGCAGTTCCCACCGATCCCACAATTCGAAACCGTTTGGCGATATTCCTTCACGACCGTCATCCACGAACGGCGCATCCGCCTAAGCCAACACAGTTGGCGTAACGGAACGCGCTTACGGCTTCGGCGCGATCCATTGGGTGGCGCGGGCCTTTGCCATGGTCGTCGCAAAATACTCTTCTCGCTCCCGCTCAAATCGTTCTTGATGCGCCTTGAAATTCGCAACTCGCCTCTGAATGAACGTGCGTTCGATTTCAAGCTTGTCTTTCGGCTCAAGATCTTTGGCTATCACAGGCTTTTGCACGGGTGTTGCGGGTTCTTTCGCTTCGACCGCCTGCTGTACCGTGGGTATCCTAGATGTATTGACGGCGACTCCTTGAACAAATGCCAATGTCTCTTCGATTAACAAGTCGCGCTGCTTCGTCCACTCATTCATCACAAAGCCCATCCGACTGACGACGACCATAGATGATAGCAGCCGCCACACGGTAGAGTCGATGGTTTAGTCTCTCTGTTCTCCGGGAATAGGTCGCACTGGGCTGAAATTAGATCAGGGCTTGGAGATCCGGCGCGGTGCCACCCCGTTGAAAAACCAGCAAGTCGAGTGATGGTGGTTCGCCGCCGGTCAATATCGATAGGCAGGCGTGTGCCTGACCGCGATGATGGGTCTGGTGATTGAACAAATGCAGCAAAATATCTGAAAGGACCTGTGACTGCGGCATCCCGGATGTCGTCTTGTAGCTGTGGAGATTGGCCAGCGCCGCTTCGTCGTACTTCTCGACCACTGCAATTAGCCGGATATCTTCGGCGACCCGTGCCCGGGTTAGTCCGGCCCGGTCTTCGTATAAAATTGCATCAAGCCGGTTTGGATGGTCGCCTTCACCGGTCAGCCTTTTCAGCCAGAGGCGGTCGGTCAGCAGCAAATGGTTGAGTGTACCGTGCAGGCTACCGAAGAAGACGCCTATGTGGAGACGGTACGCCTGATCAGATAACGCAAGCGTGGCTGCATACAGGCGGGCGTTGGCCCAGCGATTATAGCCGGCAAGCTGCCGAAATTGATCTGGGGTCATGTCGGGGTCCTTCCCAGCGCGGGTAGTTCTTTATGTTTCCAAGCCGTGCACATCGGCCCCGCGATATGCTCTCTTAAATTTCTCGCGCACCAAGGGGGCGAAGATTTGGCAAGAAGCGCCATCTGGCCGTTGTAAGATGAATCGAAATGTCTGACGGCGGATAGAGGCTGTTCAGCAACATCTTCATATCCGCAATATTGCGCGTCGGTTGCCGCAGGGGCGGCAGTTGTTCCAGTGCCACTAAAGCTGTGGCCAGTGCCTCTGCGATGATGAATTCATCGCGGCCTGTGATTGATCCCAATGCACCATTTCTCATTGCGGCCTCCTTACACGGTCTTAGAACGAGGGTACGGGGCTACGTGACCGGCGGGCGTCGTTAAAGGTCTACCGAAAGAAGTTGCCCTTTTTTTGGAAGGTCCTTTCCCTTGTGAAAGCAGTCGCCCAACCACGGCTTAAACGCCGCGATGTGTTAAGCTAGTGGAATAGGACGGACGCCCTCAATGCTACGAAATCTCTTCGGTTGATCGCGATTGCGGCTTCAAGTTGTTCGGCGATGAAATCGAGAATGTCTTGAACGCATTGGCTCCCGCCTTTGTCAGGTAACGTCCGCCGTGCTTGGCTATCATCGGCCCAACGTTGGTCCCGTATTCCTCAAATTTTGCAGCATCGGTGATGGTGTGCTCGACATCAAGTAAGCCGCCATTCACTGCTCCTATGGAAAGCATTATGAGTGGGGTCGCACGATCAATCTGCCAAGGATGGGGAGCGAGACCCCGCAGCGTTGCAAAGAATGGCGCTATTAGAACTGCAGATCACGCCACGGGCACGTCGCGCAAAGTCTGGACTCGGTCAATTCCTGCAAATATCCTTCGCCCACGCCGCTGCGCTCGTCTTCGAACTTTTCCTTCCAACGTCCGGTGCGACGGTAAGCACGCTTACTGCGCTGAGCGTCTACGCCCTCGGGTGTGCGATCGTCCCGCAATCGAACTCATCAGAGGCGATGAAATGACTACTCAATCGTCACACGCTAACCCCATCCTGGTGACCGGCGCGGCTGGCGCTGTCGGTTCCATCGGCCGCAATGTCACTGAAATGTTGCTCGCCAAGGGGTACAAGGTGCGAGCTTTGGTGCGCCGAGAGGATGAACGCGCCGGAGCCCTGCGCCAGCTCGGCGCCGAGGTCATGCAAGGCGACCTGACCGACCTCACCGCGATGCACCGCGCGATCGAAGGTTGCGCGCGTGTCTATTTCGGCATGTCGGTTTCGGCCGATTACCTGACGGCCACGGTCAACACCGCCGCCGTGGCGCGTCACCACGGCGTTGAAGCCTTCGTGAACATGTCTCAGATGACCGTTACGCAGATGAGCATCACCGAGAGCACCGACAGCCCGCAGCACAAGCTGCACTGGCTGGCGGAACAGGCTTTGTCCTGGTCGGGCCTCCCGGTCGTCACCGTGCGGCCCACGGTCTTCCTCGACGGGTTCTTCCGGCTTTTCGCTGCCCCGGGCGTGCGGGACGCCGACGAACTAGCGCTGCCGATGGGCGGCGGCAAAACCTCGCCGATCTCGGCTGTGGACGTGGCGCGCGCCGTATCCGTGATCCTCGACGATCCCACGCCGCACATCGGCCAGATCTACAATCTGACCGGCTTTGAATCGGCCGATCTGGAGCACTACGCGCGCGTGTTTTCGGAGGCGCTTGGTCGGACGATCCGCTATCGCGACGTGCCACTCCCCGGCTGGAGCGAAAAGCTACTGCAGGCGGGCGTGCCGGCGCACGTCGTCAAGCACCTCTCCGTGATGACGGAGCTGAACAAGCAGGGCCGTTACGACCGTATGACCGACGACTTGTTCAAGCTCACAGGCCAGAAGCCGATCAGCATGTACGACTTCGTCAAGCTGCATGCCGCTGAATTCACGCCGGCCTGAACCGCAGCTTGAGCGAGTTCAAATCGGAATGGTCGTTTCGTCCCCGTCACAACGGCAGCATTTTTCAAGGACGACTGAACAATGTAATTCTCACCGCGTCGATATGAACTGCGTAGGCGGGCAAATGACGGCTTCGGGTCAAAACCGACGGTCTTGATTGCTGCAAGTTTCCGGTCTTCCCCCTGGTAGCCGACTCGGAGACAAACGGCGTGGTTGGTCGATACGGGCCAAACCCTGACTCATGCGCTGCAGCAACAGGCCTACTCGACGTCTGCCACAACTCGAGTAGCGTACTTTAGTTCAGGGCCGAGGTGCGTAGTGAGCAAAAACGAAGTCGTGAGCTTTAGCAGGCTCGTGACAACCGAAGCAGGTTTTGTGCAGTGCCTCGTCGCCAGGCTCGCCATCCTTAAAGTCACCGAACCCCCAGCCACCCGTTGCGGCGTACTTTTTTGAGTCCTTGACCATAAACTGAACATTTGCGGCGGACCCGACGACGAAAGATTGAGCGCCGGGGAATGCACCGACCAGGATTTTGTTGTTGCCTTCCGACGGAACGCGATTCCAATGTAGCGCGGCAATGATTGTACCGTCCGGGAAGGGGATTGTCCCTTCCTTAAAGGCCTTGATCGCTATCTCATTGCCGAGTTGAGCGCGCAACTGGTCGACCTTGTCTGTCACTAGCTGGTTCACGGCGATCAATTTCCAATCGCGGTATCCGGCCGGAATTGTGACGCCGTAGATCGGGGAGGCACTGCTCTGCGCCGTGGGCCTCGAGACGTACAGAGTACAAAGCGCGGCAACGGCGCAACTGCCCAGAGCAAGACAGTATTTCAGAGCGCTCGTGGTGACATGAAGCATGACAGTCTCCCCGGGACAGGCGCGACGACAACCCTCCTGAAAACTGGACCGGATCATAGCGGCACGAGAGATCGGCTTCAACTGTGCGACGGTATCGAGCGACACGTTGAGTTCGGCCCCGAACAGGGCGTGGTCATCTCGGTAATGCGACACACACGCAGGGTCCGGGCTGGGTCATCAAACTCGGATGTGGAGAGCCATTCGCGGAGAGTCCGGTGTACCCCGAACAACGGACGTCGTCAGACCGGCCCGTTTGGTCCGTTTCGTGCCACGAACCGACATTTCAGCGTGGCTCTGCTCACGCTCATCGACAACTGAGCGAGTTTTGACCCCACGCAGACGCATCGAGTGTTGGATCACCATCAGCGGACATTGTCTACAATTTAAGGCAACCCGAACAGATGCATCGCACGAGACGTTTACTATGGTCACGGCACACGAACCGAGTCTTAAATTGGCGCTGCCGACGTTCGCTTTGCAACTCGACCTTTGGGCGAGCCGAAAGGGTCGGTCGACAAAGACAAGACTTTTGCTCTAAGACGAGATCGTTGTTTCCGGTTTGAGTTACTCTGGCATCTTCCAAAAATATTCGGGTACCAATGCCTAGTCGAAAGACGATCACTCGCGTCGAACTATCTGATGCGGTCTACGGGACGAAAATCGGATTAACGCGCACGGAATTGTCTGCCTTGGTTGATCTTGTTTTGAAAGAGATGGTAGACGCCATTGCACGATGCGAAACAGTGAAGCTGTCATCGTTTGGGTCCTTCACGGTGCGGGAGAAGGGCCAACGCATCGGGCGAAACCCGAAAACAGGCGTCGAAGCGCCAATTCCTCCGCGCCGAGTGGTGGTCTTCAAGGCTTCGGCGATAATGAAGCGGAAAATCCAGAACAACAATTCTGACGCGCCAAGCGAGACGGTCAGGCCGAGCTTCCGGACTGTTGGTGCCGAACAGGTTTAAAAATCGGCCAACCGCTTCGATGAGCGACAACGTGCCAAGACGCGAACGCACCCTCGTCGTCTTTCAACGAGTAAAATACGCCACCAGTTTTCCAGC
Source organism: uncultured Alphaproteobacteria bacterium (assembly GCA_963761895.1). Taxonomy (GTDB): domain Bacteria; phylum Pseudomonadota; class Alphaproteobacteria; order Rhizobiales; family Xanthobacteraceae; genus Bradyrhizobium. Next base: position 1,155,253 of record CAVXIL010000002.1, on the reverse strand, counting down.
CCTCTAGGCGCGAGCGCGGGAAAATTCCGAAACGACATGATTATGCTTTTGATGGTAGCAGTTAAGCCGATCGCAACATTTTTTTCCCAAGGTCGCCCCTTCTTTCGGGGAGGGGTCGGTGGCTAAGTTCGAAGTGTTAGGCGGTGACTACGACAAGGGCGATGCGTGGATTTACCTCGACGGCAGCTTCGTCTTTCGCAAGGACAAAAGGATCCAAAAGACGATCGCCCACGATCATGCCATAGAGTTCGACGAGGCAACCGAAGCTTCGCTTGCGCGCCTTGGGTTAAGTCGCCTGTTGCCCGATCTTCGGATCGCTCAGTTGGATGAGGCAACACTCGTTAATCCGGACATAGTGCTGTACTTTGATGACCACAAGGCCGTCCTGATCCGGGCGGACGAGACGGCGCACCAGATAATCAGTCAGAGAGTTAAGCACGGCGGATAAAAGGGTGCTCCAATACGTCGTCGTCCACGAGCTTGCGCACCGATCTCACGATGCGAAGTTCTGGAGACTTGCGGGTAACGCTCACGGTGGAGTGATCGCGCTGAGCGGATGGGTCCAGCGTTTCGGGTGTTATTCTCTGCGCGTCCGGCACATCTTCCCTTGTGGGAGAAGCACAATGTCCATCCCCAAGCAACTCGGCGCGGCGGCAGTCCTGACCGCGTTAAGCTTCACACCTGCTCCAGCGCAGCAGGTGATGTCCGAGCCCGCTTATTGCGCGTTCTTTTATCCATATGCCAATTGCCAGAACAAGGGGCCAGGCAACCCCTATACCGACCCGAATTACCGGCGCAACGGAGGGCTGAGCTCGGGCCCGTTGTCCCTGTCGCAAACTCAATCTGACTAGTACCGTTCCACAGAGATTATGACGGGCTGTTTTAGCGCAGAGTCGGAAGCGCTTCCGGAGGAACCAGAAGTTGGATGCTTCGGGCGGCTCCGGGCGTGCGGGAAATGAGGCCGGCTTTTTCCAAAGTCATCACCATCTGGTGGACGGACGGAGCGGTGACGTCGAAATGGCGACGCATGTCGGCTTCGGCCGGAGGCCGTTTGAATATCCGGCTATAGGCGTAGATGAAGGCCAGGTATTGGCCTTGGGTCTGCGTAAAGCGGGGTCCCGCCGCCGCTGTGCTTTCGTCAAGTGATTGATTCATTTCCGATTCATCTGCGCCTCGACGCTAAAGGAGGTGCAGTTGAATATAAAGTTTTGTGTGGACCTTAGCCAATCGGAACGGGATCAACTTGACGCGCTGTTGAGGGGTGGGTGCCACGCGACGCGCAAAATAAAACGCGCGCAGATCCTATTGGCCGCGAACGACGGCGTGAGCGACGAGGTGATCGCCGCAACCTTGAAGGTCTCGGGATCGACGATTTACCGGACCCGGCGCCGCTTTGTGGAAGCCAACCTGGAGGGAGCGCTCACCGAGGAGCCGCGCCCCGGCGTTGAGCGCAAACTATCGCGCAAGGAGGAGGCGCTTTTGGTGGCGACCGCCTGCTCAAAGCCGCCACCGGGACGGGCTCGCTGGACCCTCGAACTCCTGGCCGATGAGATGGTCCGGCTCACCGACCATGAAGAGCTATCTTCTGAGACCGTCCGTCGACGGCTGGCGGAGAACCATCTGAAGCCCTGGCGCAAAGACATGTGGTGCATCCCCAAGGTCGACGGGGAATACGTCGCCCGCATGGAGGATGTGCTCGACCTCTATGCCGAGGCGCCCGATCCCCAAAGACCTGTGGTCTGCTTCGACGAGAGCCCGACCCAACTCATCGGTGAGGTGCGTGAGCCCATTCCCGCCAAGCCGGGCCAACTCGAGCGCTACGACTGCGAATATCGCCGCAACGGCACCGTCAATCTGTTCGTCTTCCTCGACGCTCACCGCCCCTGGCGCCGGGTGAAGGTCACCGACCGGCGCACCAAACAAGACTTCGCCGAGTGCATGCGCGAGCTGGTCGACATCGACTATCCCGACGCCCAGATCATCCGGGTGGTGATGGACAACCTCTCCACCCATTCAGCCGGAGCGCTTTACGACGCCTTCCCCGCACCGGAGGCTCGCCGGGTGCTGAAGCGGCTTCAGTTCCACCACACGCCGAAACATGCCAGCTGGCTGAATATGGTGGAAATCGAAATCGGCGCCTGCGCAGCCAATGCCTGCACCGCCGCATCGACGACAAGGAAACGATCCTCACCGAGGTCGCTGCCTGGGAAAAGCGGCGAAACGCCGAAGCCGCCCGGATCCAGTGGATGTTCACCATCGAGAAGGCTCGCGAAAAGCTCCGCAAAGCCTATCCCGTCAAGGAGTCATAATCTCTGCGGAACGGTACTAGCAGTTGATTGAGAATCGGGCGATGCTGTTGCGGGATGAGAGATCTTGTCAGGCTCATGGTTTGGATGGTCGTCGATCTGCTTCGGTCGCGGGCAGCGCTTGAGGCAGAAATTTGGATGTTGCGACAGCAGATAAACGTTCTGCGGCGAACCGCTGTGCCTGTCGTAAATCAAATCCGGACATATTGATGATGCAACCCGCCCAGTACAGGTCGACAATTGATGTACCCTGCCCTCTCAACAGCGCGCGGTACTGGCGCATCCGTCTCCATGGATAGATGCGTTCGCATCTCGTTATACAACGAGGTTTGAGAACGCCCACAGGACCGTTCTTCGCGAGGTTCTTTATCGGCATCATCCTTGGTTTGGTCGCCGAGTTTGCGTTCATGGGGCAGCCGACAAGGATCGTTTTGTCGTCTTCCGCTGCACGCTGGAAGCGTCGCAAGCAGATCGGGGGCTTGAAGTGCCGGCCTGGATGTTCGACCAGACGGCATGCCCCGAGTCCAGGCTTTTGGCAGCTCAACCGTATGTCAGCATCGAGGCACTTGCGGCGCTCTCCGCGCTGCTCGATCTGGCGTTGAAGAATCAAACGCCATCAGTCGTCCTGCTTTCTGGCGCATCCGGAGCCTCTCACCACCAGAATCGGGGAGAGACCCATGCCACGCGTGACGAGAAACTCAGGGAAAGGATACCGACACAATTGACGATCGCGCCCGCAGCATCAGATAGATCTGTTCGGGAGCGGCCTGTCAAACGACGCCACCGGCACGCCCGCATGGCCGGAGCTGCCGGCGGAAGCGCGGGCAGCGCTCACGAGCCTGATGACGCGGTTGATCCTCGACCATGCTGCGACGACAGCGACGCCGCGCGCGAAGGAGGTTGATCATGATCTCTGACAAGGTCAGGCCTCATCATTTGCAGCGCAAGGCGATTCTTTACGTGCGCCAGTCCTCAGCCCATCAAGTGTTGCACAATCGTGAGAGCAGCGCATTACAATACGCCATGCGGGACCGGCTGATGGCGCTCGGCTGGTCAGAGATCGAAGTGATCGATGATGATCTCGGTCGTTCAGCCGCCGGCGGGGTACAACGCGCTGGCTTTGAGCGGATGGTAGCGGAGGTTTGCCTCGGTAAGGTTGGTGCAGTTTGCGCCCGCGAGGTCTCGCGCTTCGCTCGCAACAGCCGGGATTGGCAGCAACTCATCGAGATGTGCCGCGTGGTCGACACCGTTCTGGTCGATCAGGAGACCATCTATGCGCCACGGCACGGCAACGACCGCCTGCTGCTCGGGCTCAAGGGGAGCCTCAACGAGTACGAGCTGGATTTGTTGCGCCAGCGCTCGCTCTCGGCCCGCTACGAGAAGGCGCGCCGGGGCGAGTTGGTTGTGGCGGCGCCGGTCGGCTTCGTCAAGGCCGGCGACCGTTATGAGAAAGATCCGGATCAGCGTGTCCAGGAAGCGATCAAGCTGGTGTTCGACAAGGTCGAGGAGCTGGGCAGTGCCCGACAGGCGCTCTGCTGGCTCCACGAGTACAACCTCGATCTGCCGGTGAAGCAGTCCAACGGCGACACGGCCTGGCGGCGACCGAGTTACTCCACCATCCACCGGATCATTGAGAACCCGGTCTACGGCGGCGCCTATGCCTATGGTAAGACGGCTGTGGCGGCGGGATACACCGCCGAGGGCGTGAGCGGGAAGATCCGCCGCAAGAGGCGGAACGAATGGTTGACGTTGAAGCCCAATACCCACGACGGGTATGTGAGCTGGGAGAGGTTCGAGGCGATCCGCGCAATGGTCAGCAGCAACGTTGCCACTGGTCGACATCACGGCGCGCCCAAGCATGGAGACACGCTGCTGGCCGGTCTGATCCGGTGCAAGCGCTGTGGCCGCAAGCTCACAGTCCGGTACTCAGGCATGAAGCACCATATCCCGCGCTACAGCTGCAGCCGCGCCTGGATGGACAATGGCGGCCCTCTCTGCATCGCCTTCGGAGGACTACGCGTCGATGATGCAATCGAGGAAGCACTGCTTGGCGTTGTCGGCCCAGGCGCGATCGCCGCGGCAACCGCTGCTGCCAAGGAAGCCGAAGAACGACAGGATCAGGTGCGCAATGCTCTCAGTCGCGATCTGGAAGCGGCGCGCTATGCCGCAGAGCGGGCTTTCCGGCAATACAATGCCGCCGACCCCGCGAACCGGCTGGTGGCGAGTGAACTTGAAGCGCGCTGGAACAGGGCGCTCGCTCACGCGGCGGAGGTCGAGGGCAAGATCGCCAAGCATGATGCGGCGACGGCTGCACCCATTGCTGATCCGGCTTCGCTCGGCGTTCTCGCCTCGAACCTCAAAACGGTCTGGGATGCGCCGACGACGGATGCTCGCCTCAAGAAGCGCATTGTACGCACCCTCGTCCATGAGGTCGTGGCCGATATCGACGAGGTGGCGTCCGAGATCGTTCTCATCGTCCACTGGGTGGGTGGCGCCCACAGCGAGCTGCGCTTGCCCAAGCGTCGGCGCGGACAGCGCAACAGCGCTTCTGCTGATATCATCCAAGCCGTGCGTCAACTGGTGCTGATCGCCAGCGACGATCTGATTGCCGGCCTCCTCAACCGCAACGGCCTCAAGACGGGCAACGGCAATCGCTGGACCCGCGAGCGCGTCACATCGCTACGCTCCTATCACCACATCCCGGTGTTCAAGCCCGCCGATGACGGGATCGAACCCTGGCTCAACCTTGGCAACGCCGCAAAGCTCCTGAAGATCGCGCCCAAGACGCTCCGCCTGGCCGCTGAAGCCGGCGAGATCGAAGCCTTCCATCCGCTATCGGACGGCCCGTGGATCTTCGCCCGCGCCTCGCTGATAACAACTGCTGCTCAATCTATCGTCGAACGAGCGCCACAGAACCCAAGATACCCCACGGGATCGCACCCCAATCAGCAAAGTCTCTTCTCTTCAACAACATAGACAGATGGGTGTTCTGATGCGCGGTTGTAATATTTCATGTACGACAGCAGCAGGTGACGGAGGTGGCGTTCGCTGAATACAATGACGTGGTCAACGCATTCCCGTCGGATCGAACCGATCAGCCTTTCGGCATATGCGTTCTGCCACGGGGAACGCGGCGATGTTGGCCGGTCGCGAATGCCTATCGATCGGAGTCTGCGGATAAAGACCTCACCATAGGCCCCATCCCGGTCACGGATGAGATAGCAAGGAGCCTGTTCCCACCCGCATGCTTCCGTGACCTGATTTGCAATCCATTCTGCCGTTGGATGCGCTGTGACGCCAAACCACAGAATATGTCGCCGACCGTGCCCCATGATCAGCAATCCATAGAGCAGGCGAAACGAGATTGTCGGCACGACGAACATATCCATCGCAGCGATCCCATCAGCGTGATTGCGGATAAAGGTTCTCCACCCTTGGGACGGCGGGTGTCTTCGCATGACCATGTATTTGGCGACGCTGGTCTGGCCGATCTCGATGCCGAGCTTGAGCAACTCGCCATGGATCCGAGGCGCTCCCCCCCAGCAGATTGGCAATGCTCATCTCGCGGATCAGCCGTCGTATTTCGACCGCAACCGTCGGTCGGCCGGAACGAGGTCGTGATTTCCAGCGCCAGTACGATCTGAACCCGGCACGATGCCAACGGACGACGGTCTCCGGCTTCACAATCGTCAGCGCCTTGAGGGTACTTGGCGCCAAACGAGACAGCCCAACAAAGATCAGGCGTATCATGGCACTGAAAGTCAGTCTCTTTGGCAGGTGCCGTCGCTGGATGTTAAGCTGATGACGAAGGACCACGATCTCAGCTCCCAACGAGGCCCGCGACTGGAACAATAGCACCAGCACCGACCAGACCAGGTTGCAAGCTTCTCTCATAAGCCAGAAGCATTGCGCGATTCGGCCTCACTTGCCAGCCGGATTAGTTTCCGACAGGGACAGGCGGCATGATGCACCGGGGCTGCATACAGGCGCTGACCGGCAAACCGTCCGATGCGATAACCATGATCCCCGCGGGCATTGCTGCCTGGCAATCGTGCGGCTCGGTCGTGTTTATTCCATGGTACGTTTCCCATATGGCGAGAGCATGCGCCGAACTCGGCCAGTTCGACGATGCGTGGCGGCACGTCAACGAAGCTTCCAAGGCGATTGAAACGACCGGCGAGACGTGGTGTGAATCCGACATCCATCGCACGGCCGGGGATATCGCATTGTTGGCTCCCGAGCCGGAGGTCAATAAAGCAGAAATACATTTCTCACGTGCGCTTGCGGCAGCAAGAGAGCAACAAGCAAAGTCTTGGGAACTGCGGGCCGCGACGAGTCTCGCGCGGCTCTGGTACGATCGAGGCGAGCGCAACAAGGCCGGCGAGCTGCTCGCATCTGTTTATGGTTGGTTTAGCGAGGGCCTCCAAACGCCCGACCTGAAACAGGCCAAGGGGCTGCTCGATGAGCTCGCTTGACTTGTATTTATCTAACGGACGGTGGTCCGCTAATGGGCACGTTTGAGACATGCCGACCGGTTCTGAAGATGTCCGTTAATCGGGGAAGACCGGAAGTGAGCCGCGCGCGGTCAAAAGTGACGCGAATGACCCGAGCCGGACATAGAGCTTCACTGGCCCTCCACCGCGATCATGATGCTGCGCGCCGCCGCATGCCGTTTGGCGACCAGGGGCCGGTAGCCGGGATCGTTGTACCAATCCTTGATCGCCTGTTTGCTCGGAAATTCGACAACGACGACGCGGCTCGGTCGCTGGCCTTCGAGCATTTCATGTGTGCCAGCTTTGGTGAGATAACGTCCGCCGTGCTTTTCGATAAACGGCATAGTCTGCTTGAGGTAGTCGGCGAAAGCCGCATCGTCGTCGATCTCGTGTTGGCCGATGTAAAAGGCGGTCATTTATAGCTCTCCTGATGCGCTCACACGCTCCAATCGGTTCACCCCTGAAGACCCAGCGGTTTAGCACCGGTGTCCTACCAGGACGCTCGATGGGAAGCTGGTACGAGCCAGATCGCACACAATCGGTTTAGAGAACAAGGTGCCAAACCATTTACTCGACAACGAACCATCGTTGTCGACCCAGGGGATCGGTGGCAGTTGCGGCAGGTAAGATGCATACGGCAGCACTTTCGCAAGCGTCACTCTGCCCGGAAACTGTGCGAGGAAAGCCTTATTCATTCCGCCGTCCAGTCCGCTGTAGATTGGGGCGGCTGGCACGTTGTCTTCAACCAATTGCGCGTATTCGAGCTCGTCGGTGCGTTGTTTCTCCAGCGCCCGCCGCGCGATTTTCGGATTCACGACAAAGGCGGGGCATTTATCGGTGGGATTGAACACAAGAGGATTCGGCGAATTTGGGGGAGGTTGCGCATCGAGTACGTAGAGGCGATTGCACACATCCACCTTAGGTTCGAGATGCGTCGTCTCGACGCGATCGTTGCCGATCTTGAGCATTTTCCAGAAGGCCAAGTTCGGACTATTTCGATGCCGCGCCAGATTCGCCGGCGTCAAGCGGAACGGATAGGCCTGGACCTGGAATGACGGCCGGCCGCCGAGGAATGAGTTGCGCGCCAGCGAATAGATCTCGCTTATCTGTTCGTCGGTCATGGCATAGCAACCGCTCGACGAGCAGTCGCCGTGGATCATGAGCAAGCTGCCGTCGCGGTTGTTCGCTTTGTCGAAGCTGTTGGGGTAGCCGACGTTGATCGCAAGATAGAAGTTGGAGTTGGGATTCATCAACTCGGGTGTAATTGTATAGAACCCCTCTGGAGCCTGACGGTCGCCCTCCAGCAACTTCGGCCCAAGATCGCCGGACCACCGACAGATCGGATAGATCTTGAGGATCTGGAAACGGCCGGTGGTGTCCCGTTTCCAGACTTCGAGCTCCGCCTCTTCCTTGAAAAGGCGCACAAGGATGGGTGAATATTTTGGCATCCTTTTTTGTCGGAGCAGCGAGAGCAGCTCGGGCGGTAGCTCCTTTGTTGCCTTGGTCGGCAACCGATTGCTGTTTTCGCCAAGGCACGTGACCGGCGTCAACCCCGCGGCAAAAGCTGCCGTCAGCACAAGCGCACGGAGTACCGTGGCGCGGATCATTGCTGTACCTCCGACGTGGAACCTTTCCTATCTGGAGCCTGTAGTCGGTGCCTTTCGTAAGGCAAACCGAGATGGGTGCAGGCGCGCCGACGAGGTCCGAGCTTATCGTCAACCTCAAGACCACCAAGCGCTCGGTCTCGCCGTGCCGCCCCTCACTGCTTGGACGCGCCGACAAGGTGATCGAATAGAGATGCCGTTTGCTGCGGCGCATGAGTCCGTTCATGGCACTTTTCCGACATGGCGGCGGTGTTGAGCGATGTCCGTTGTTGGAGGCAAAGCAGAAAACATCTGCTCCTAGCGAGTATTTCGCCTTTTGAGCCAGGCTGTGTGGAAACGTGCACGCGCAGAGAACGCGCAGAATTGTTTTCTCTCTTTTCCTCTTCCGACGGTGACTGGCAGATCGCTTCTTTTCTTATTCAACGCAATCGAGACAAACTTTCTACGCGCGCGCATGTCTATTCGATCAGGATCAGACCGGGAGGGAGTGACTTGTCGTATAGACTGGCCCGGTCGGATCGTCCGATCGGAACGAACCCTTTGATTTTTGCGGTCTGCAGCGCAGGGACGCCGGATTTCTCCAGCTTGCTGGCAATCAGGCCGCGCAAAGGCATGGGTAGGTCCAGCCTCCGATCGTCGACGACGCGCGCGGCCCGGAGGAACAGAATCTGCAGGTCGAGGAACTCCGGCGTAGTCCAATCGAAGCGCTGGAAAGCCTGATACGCGTGCTCGACGAGATCGGGCGAGACGACGGTCTCCGGCCCTGCGTAGAGCGGAGTTCGGTTGAGCAGGAGCCCGAGCGCCGCAAGATAAGGAGCGCAGTGCCGCTTGGCCCGTGCTAGCGTCACCGCGGTGTCGCAGAAGCAACGCACCAGTTCCGCCTTGGTGTCGTGGTGGATCAGTTCCAGGGATCCAGCCAGGCGCACGAGTTCGTCGGGCGCCCTGCCGCTGCGGATCCTGTCGATCTCTCCGGCCATAAGCCTGGTCTGGCGTTCGCGCGTGAGCCCGCCCGCCACCCGGCGCCAGAGGATGTATTCCTGGCTCTTGATGCGCCGACCGGGAAAACACGGGCCGCCATCGTGCACCCGCCACAGGGCATCGATACGAAGGTCGTCCCGGACAACGCCGAAGCCCGGGCGCAGCAGGAATCCAGCCATGATGAGCCATGCCTCTTCGTGGTCCGCCGAACGTCGTCGGTCGTCCCGCCGCTCCTCGAGCGCAGGCCAAAGGGCGCGCAGCAGGGGCCCGTTCCATTCGCTTCTGGCAGAGGCGAGGATGCGCTCCACACCCTTGAGGATCGTGGCAGCAGTAATCTTGTTCTTCTTGCTGTTATTGGCAGGCTGGGTGAACACGATCCCGATCTGCCTGCGTGCCGTTTCCAGCGCGTCCGCTGAAGCGTTCGGTTCAATCGGAGCGTTTGCTTCCCGCGCCCGCTCCGCACCGGGCGCGCCCGCGACGCCTTGGACGTGCTCGCGCATGTTGAATTCCAGCGGCCAGGACTGCTGGACGGCGGGGTCGGCGCTGACGCACGAGATGTGGAGCTGCCCCAGTGCGTTCATCCGCGCCGTCAGACCGACGGGCAACATCCCGCCCGCTTCCGGACCGGATAGCTCATCCGTCCTGACGATGGTCTGGAGCGGGGGCAACGGGTGAAATTCGCCTTCGGACCAGGAAACGATGTCTCCGGCCCGGCTGATGCTCTTCCGGGTTGAGGAATAAGCCTGGAAGCGCACCAGCTGATCGGTGCGGAGCTTAAGCCCAAGATCAGCGATCTCAAAAAGCTGCGACGGCGCTGCACCCTGAGGAAGAACGCATACGAGGGGCGCACGCACAGTCTGGCGATCCGTTGCCCGTATCCCCTCCACTTCGAGAAAGATCGCAGCGGCGGCCCCAGCGGCGATGCGACCCGAACGGTGGTGGAGAAGGGCACCAAATCGCGCTGCTCCGCGCGCCACCGCCAGATCCGGCTCCTCGTTCTCCAGAACCTGCGGTACGAAGCCGTCCTGCCAGCCTCCGATCTGCTCGCGGAGTCTTTGGCGCAGGAGCGGCGGTCGGATGGATCCGCCGTTGAACAGGACGGCATCAATGCGCGGGCGATCGTTGAGGAATTCGGCAAGGTGTCGGGTTATCGCGCTGTCGGGAGGATAAGGAAGCCCCCATTCCCTCAGTGCCGCGTGCGTCCGGTACGGCCGCGCCGCCGCGTCGCAGGAGGGAAAAAATCCGTCCAGCAATAGGCTCTCGATTTCCGCCCGCATCACCGTCGCCGTCTGCGAGCTGCCGACCATCCCCGACCCGCGACCGGCCAGTGCAACAACGAACCGCTCATCCGGCGGCCCCGTAGCGGCCAGCGCGTGCTCTTTCAGATGACGGCAGGCGGCGACGAGTTGATCCCATTGCGGGCCGGAAAGCTGGCCGCCCGCCCCGGCAAGCCGCGGCTCCAGGAAATGGGCGACGGCAAGGTCGACATTGTCGCCGCCGAGCAGCGTATGCTCGCTCACCGCGACACGCCTGATGTCAGGGTCCGGCGTTTGCTCGTTCAGGCGAACTTCAAAAATGCTGAAATCCGAGGTGCCGCCGCCGATATCGATGACCAACACGTGTCGCGGCCCGGCATCGCCGTTGTCTGGCCGCTGCCATAATTCGCGCGCTGGGTCGTGGCTTTCCAGCCAGCAATAGAACGCAGCCTGCGGCTCTTCGAGCAGTCGCACATCGCCGGGGAAGCCCGCTTCCTCGGCGGCGGTAATCGTCAGCCGCTGCGCCGCCGCATCGAAGGAAGCCGGGACGGTAACCGTGATGTCCTGATCATCGAACGCAAACCCGGCCTGGGCAAACCGGCTGTTCCAGATCCCCCGCAGATAGTTCAGAATCAGTGCCGAGGCGCGTACCGGTGAGATTTTCTGCTCACCTGCCAGAACCGTCGATCCCCATGGCAGAAAGGGTGCCGACCGGTCGGCGGCGTGATGGCAAAGCCACGACTTCGCGGAATGGGCGACCCGTCCGGGCGCTTCGCTTGCCTTCATGCGTGCAAAAAGGCCGACGATCCATTGCCCGGCTGCGACCTCCTCACCGCGCAAGTGTGCTGCGACCGCTTCCTCTGGCAGGTACAGGAAAGAAGGTAGGGTTGGCTTCTCGGTCAAGCTCGCCAGGCCTTCCCATTGCGGGACGAGAAGGACCTCGGGCGTCCCCTCGCCGACCAGTGGCGCGAATGCGAGTGCGGAGTTGGTCGTGCCGAGATCAATACCAATGGCGAAGCGGGCGCGGTCTTTCGTCAAGAATTACCTCCAGATGCGGTCCGGCCCCTATTCCGTGCGGACCTGGAACTCAACCTTCCACCGGCGATCGGAGTTCGTATGCCTCATCCAAAGCTCAAGGATGCCAAGTTCGGTGACGACGGGGCTGACGCGGACAGGCACCACCTGCCCCACCGGGACGTCCAGTGCCGGGATCGCGACTTCGAGCAGGCCAGCGTCATCAAGGTCACGCTCGGCGTCAGGGAGGATCTGTCCCGGCGTATCGCCGCTTCGTACCGAGGAGGAGAAAAACCGAAACTCCGCCGTGCCGCCGGTGACAAGGCCGAACTCGCGTCCTTCGATCAGCAGTTCCGTGCCTTCCTGCATCCCCTGCGGGACAACACACAATGCCTTCAGCGGCGGCTTGTAGCCCGGAATGGCGGGCATCGACGCTTCCAGGCCGATGTAATAGGAGCGCGCCGCGCCGGCCTTGATGCGCATGCCCTTGCCAGTGGCGCGGTGACGTCCGTAGATCGCGCCGCCGCGTGCGACGGCGAGGTCTGGTTCGAAACCCTGCAATTCGCGGACTGGCTGGCCCCCATTCCAGGACGCCAGCAGATCAAGCACCCGGGCACGGATTGGCGCGGCCTTGAAAACGCCCCCATTGAACAAGACCGCGGTCGGCATCAGCACCTGCGTGCCAGCCGATGCTCCCACCAGAGCGGCAAGCTTTTCGCTTGCCTTCACGTTCTGCAGGCTCTGAGCGAGAAACCGGGCGATATGCTTGCTGACGACCGGATCGGAAGCATAGGGCAGACCAAATTCCTGCAGCCCTGCCGTACGGCTCTCGCGCGGCAGGTCGTCAACGCTGGTTCTGGCGAAAAAACCGTCGATAACAACTTGCTCCAGCGTCTCGCGATCGAGAGTTGTTGAGACAGTCTTGGCAAGCAGGCTGGAGCCGCGCGAGGGGACCGCGATTGGCGCCTGCGCCAGCCCGCCATCATCAAACAGGACGATCTTGGCTTTGGAGGCGGCATGCACAAGCGCCAGGAACTGCCAGGAGTCCAGCCGTTTGCCCGCGGCCTCAAGCTTGGCGTGCAGCGCATATGCGAGCGCCAAATCCATATTGTCGCCACCTAGCAGAATGTGCTCGCCGACGCTGACACGCTCAAGTTCCAGGCGGCCTTCGACATCTGTGACCGCAATCAAGCTGAAATCGGCTGTCCCGCCACCGACATCGCAGACCAACACGATATCGCCATCAGCAATCAGGTTTCGCCATTCTCTGCCCGTCTGCGCCAGCCAGGCGTAGAATGCAGCCTGCGGCTCCTCCAGCAATATGACGTCCTCAAGCCCCGCAGCCTTGGCGGCCTCGGCGGTGAGGCTTCTTGCGACCTCATCGAACGAGGCAGGAACGGTTACAACGATCTCGCCTTCCGAGAGGTCCCAATCCCGCCCCTGCGCCCGTTCGGTATGCAGGAACGCGTCCCTGAGATGTTGAAGGTAAAGGCGTGAGCATTCGAATGGCGAGAGCTTCTCTTCCGCGATGTCGGATCGCCAGGGCAGGATCCGCTGCTTCGGGTCGATATGCGGGTTGGACAGCCAGGATTTGGCGGAGGTCGCGAGGCGATCAGGCACGAGCGCCCCCCGCTCGCGCGCGAACTGGCCAATGATCGCGCGCTCCCCAGCATCGTTCCAGGGCAGAGGAAACGAACTCTCCGGGAACTCCTCGGAGTGCGGAATATAAATGGCGGACGGAAGTGTCGGCATCTCGCCGATCTGATTTGGTCCTAGGGTCTGCGCGATTTCGATAATCCTGGTCTCACCACTCTCGAGATCGGCGATCGCGATTGCGCTGTTGCTGGTGCCGAGGTCGATAGCAAGACTGAAACGAGCGCTCATGGGGAGGGTTGTCCTGGTTGTTGTGCTGTCAATTCGCGTCAATAGCCGCGCGTGTTGGAAAGCACCGGTTGTACGTGATCCGACTCGGACGTCCGGCAGCCGGCCGCTGCCAGCCCGCTTATCTCAGTTCCACCTCCGCCGGAGCGATTGCCGGAAGTCGATCGGTCGAGCTCCGCAAAACGCGCGGTAGATTCACCGCATCCGTTTTCCAGCCGTGGTGGACAAGCACTCCCGAGAACGGCGCCGGGCCGCTGATCTTGCCCAGCAGTCGGTACTCGTCCGGCGAATAGCCAGCGGCGACCTCCACAGTCGACCCCTCGCTCTCTGCGCGCACGGGGGAGATTCGGAAGTGCTCCAGCAGGGCGGTCTTGCATCCGGCATGGACCACGCGCGCGGCTGCCCCAACCTGTGCGTCATCATGCGCGTTGATGTCGTCCATCAGGAAGTCGACCAGCCGGCCCCTTGCCTGCAGCATCGCCAAAAAGCTGACGATCTCGGCGTCCGCCTGGTTTGCGCGAGTCGTAACAGGCATCGGTCGGGCCGCCTCAGCGCCAGCACTTCGGTTATCCCGTGACGGGCCGCGCCCGACCAGGATCGCTATCAGCGCGACAAGGCTCAGCGCCACCGCCCCACCCGATAGATACATTCTGAATGCGCTCGCTGCCGGCAGCAATTCAAGAGCGTTCACCACGACCAGGAGCAGGACCACTATGATGGCGATCGCTTTCATCGCATGCATGTTCAGCCGCAGCTCCCATTTGAGACGCATCAGCGTTGATTGACGCACGAAGAATATAGGATATTGACGGTTGTGGAAACCTAACCGGGTCCGCGCCCGCTAAGAGGGAGGAACAATTGCCATGGACATGATCATCCGCCGGACCCGGATCAGCGACGAACAGCCGCTGATGGACATCGGCATCGCCGATGGCCGGATCGTGGCGATCGAGGAAGCGATCGAGCAACAGGCCGATCAGGAGATCGACGCCGAGGGACGGGTCGCGCTTCCGGGCTTCATCGAGCCGCATCTCCATCTCGAAAAGGCCTTCCTTCATCGCCGGCTTCCGCCGCGCTTCGGGACCCTCGAGGAAGCCATTCGCCTCACCGGCATCCTGAAATCCAAGCAGGAAAAGAAGGACGTTCTCGATCGTTCGCGACAGGTGCTGGATATGGCGGTGAAAAGCGGCACCGTCTTCGTTCGCGCACACCCCGACGTCGATCCGATCCAGGGCCTGATCGGCGTCGAAACGGCGCTGCTGCTGAAGGATGAATACCGCGATCTTCTCGACCTGCAGATCGTGGCTTTTCCCCAGGAAGGCTGGTTGAAAACCTCGGGCGTCCAGGAGTTGATGGAACAGGCGCTGGCAATGGGCGCCGACGTCGTCGGAGGCTGCCCCTACAATGAGTTGAACTGGGACGACACCCGCAGCCACATCGACAAGGTTTTCGATCTCGCCCAGAAACACAATCTCGACGTCGACATGCATGTCGACTTCGCCGACGACGCCCAGGATCGCCGTTTCGCCGCGACAGAGTATATCGCGCGCAAGACCATCGAGACCGGCTATCGCGGCCGCGTCGCACTCGGCCACGTCACCAGCCTCGGCTCGCTAACCCCGGATACCTTGAAACCGATCATCGACCTGCTGCGCGAGGCCGACATTCATATTATCACCCTGCCCGCGACCGATACCTATCTCGGGGGACGTCGCGATGAGATCAATCCGCGCCGCGGGCTGACGCCGGTGCGCGCATTGCACGCAGCCGGTGTGAACGTCGCCTATTCGTCGAACAATATCCGCAATGCTTTCACGCCGTTCGGCAAGGGCGACCCGCTCCAGATCGGTAATCTTCTTGCGCACCTCATTCAATTCGGCACCCCGGAACACCAGGCCGACATTCTCAAGATGAGCACGAGCAACGCGGCCCGCGCTGTCGGCCTGTCGGACAAATATGGCCTCGCCGTCGGCAAGCAGGCCGACTTGATGATCCTCGACACCCAAGTGGTCGCGGATGCGCTGCTCGATATTCCGCCGCGTTCCTGGGTGCTCAAACGCGGACGCATCACCGTCATCACCAAATACGAAAGCCGGATTTGCCGCGGGTGTGGCCACGCCCATTCGTGAAAAATAGCTGGCGCAAGACCAGCCGCCTTCAGACATTGCCAACAAAGGAAACGCCATGAAAAAATTACCTGCCGAAATTGTAGCATCCCTGCTCGCTGCCACCACCGTCTTCACGCCATCACACCTGCCGCCATGGGCGATCTTCGTTTCATGGGCCGGCACGTTCGCCGCCGGCGGCCCAAAGCCGGAGGTGCTGAAAAAGATCTGGCTGACGATGCCGGTCGGCGCGATTTTCGCCTGCCTCATCGTGCTGTGCTTCAACGTGGCCGGACAGCACCTGAGCGGAAATGCCTTTGTCGCTGCGCAATGCATCATCCTGTTCAGCCTGAACGCCACCATGATGTCGCTCGGACGCATTCCGGCACTCGGCTTCGTGCCGGGCATGTTTTTCGGCTTCGCCTCGTATTTCGCGACATTGTTCGGGAATTTCGGTCCGGTTCCGGGCGACCCGCTGGTTGCGCTTGCTGCGACCATCCTGATGAACGCACTGGGTCCAGTCTATGCGTGGCTGACCGCGCGCTTCGGCGCCCATCACCATCACGCCGAGCAGGCTTCGGTCGCCCATGCCAGGGATGCGGTGTCGTAAGACACCGCTACACCGGGTGAGCGATCCATGATTTCCGGAGGGCAAGATAAGCCCTCCGTGAGTAGCCAATTTTGCCGTGATTTCTGCTGATCCGCAGTCACAGCGAACGTCGTGACGCGCGTACCTTAGCTCTAATACTATCGCCGACGTTCGTTGCGCCTGCGTGTACCGAAAACTTAAACACGGGCGTAATGGTGATGAAGTCCGCCCAGGATAGCCCGTGAACTGATCACGCCGGCCCGCTGAACCGGGCGACGGCTCGCACGCACCTTTCAGTCAACAAGGACGCGCCGTCGCCGCGAACAGTACATTCCGTTGGTCGCATTTTGCCTACGCCATTCTTGGCGGACTCCATCATCTGTATATGCGTGTTTGATTTCCGACAGGCTCAGCGGAACGATAATGGCGGAGATCTCCACAGAAGCGACCTGTCTGGAGTGGCCATCGGGAACGTTGAAAAGGCCAGCGGAGCAGTAATGAGAGATCATCCAAGTCCGCGCTGAGTCCTTCGCGGCTTGACATTGGCATGTGGTGGGTCACGATCTGAAATGCCAGCCAAAAATGGCGGCAATTCTCACAGGGAGGAACACATGACCGAGAAACGGCAAGGAGACGAAGAGACGTCTTCCGCTTCAAACGGCGTGGAAGAGAGCCGCCGCAATTTTCTTAAGGCCACGACCCTCGCGGCTGGCGCAGTGGCTGTGGGAAGTGTCGCTTCACCATTTGTGTCCCGCGCGGAAGCCCAGGAGCTAACGCCGCGCCAGGTTCCGCTCACGGGCATGGCTGCCACGCCGGGAAAGGCCAACCATTGGTACGTGCCGGCATCCGATAAGACGGTACACTGGGGATATTTCAGCAAAACGCTGAAGCCGTTGCTTGAAATCGACTCTGGGGATTTCGCCACGATCGAATGTTTGACCCACCAAGCTGGTGACGACCCTGAAAGAATGGTCAACGGAGACCCAGGCGCCGAGAGCGTTTTTCACTGGACCAAGGATCAGAAAAACGTCGACCGCCGCGGTGCTGGCCCGATGAATGCACCCAATGGCGCAGGCGGCGGCGAAGGCGTGCACATCATGACCGGCCCGATCGCTATTCGCAGCGCCAAGGAAGGCGACATCCTTGAAGTTCGGGTTCTGGACATGTACCCCCGCCCCTGCGCTAATCCCAAGTACAAGGGCAAGACATTCGGTACGAACATCTCCGCGAACTGGGGCTTTCAGTACCACGACCTGATCGAAGACCCGAAGCCGCGCGAGGTCGTCACAATCTATGAGCTTGAGGCTGATGGCGGCACCGACTGGGCGGCCCCCCTCTACAGCTACCGTTGGGGACCATTCACTGACCCGAACGGTATCGAGCATAAAATTTATGATTACCCAGGCCTTGTGGTCGATCCCGAAAAATGGAATCCAAAGCACGGCATTCTCACGAACGTGCGAGTTCCACTTCGCCCGCATTTCGGCTGCCTCGGCCTGACGCAGAAGGAAGCCGACTTCGTCAGTTCCATTCCGCCCGATTACATCGGGGGCAATGTCGACGATTGGCGCTTCGGTAAAGGAGCGACGCTCTATTATCCAGTGTCGGTCGATGGCGCCTATTTTTCGGTTGGCGACACCCATGCGGCCATGGGTGATGGCGAACTAAACGGCACCGCGATCGAATCCTCCTGGACGGGACTCTTCCAGTTCATTCTGCACAAGCAGACCGACATCGCGGATGGATCGTTGCTGTCACGCCTCAATTGGCCCCTGCTCGAGACCAAGGATGAATGGGTTGTCCATGGGTTCAGCTATCCGAACTACCTGACCGACCTTGGGGCCGATGCTCAGCATGAGATATACAAGAAGTCCTCCGTCGATCTGGCGATGCGCGACGCTTTTCGTAAGATGCGGGGATTCTTGATGCATACGCAGAAGATGAGCGAAGACGAAGCGCTCTCGGTAATGGCCGTCGCGGTCGATTTCGGTATTACTCAGGTTGTCGACGGAAACTGGGGCGTCCACGCCAGTCTCCAAAAGCGTGTTTTCTCAGGCGCCCGTAGCTAACGAGCAAAGGATCCGCTGGCCGCTCTCGGTTGCGGCCCGCGAACCATTTTCGAAATCGGCGCTCGTTCGCCGAACGGGAGAACCAGAATGCCTAAATACGAGTATGATTGTTCTAGCTGTGGCAGCTTTTCCGATTTCCGACCGATGGCGGACTATGAGCGGCCAGCGATCTGTCCCAGTTGCAACGTCGAGGCACCACGCGCTTCCTTGAGCGCTCCAGCAATTTCGACGCGTTCCCCAGGGGCTGTGCGCGACGGCACGGCCAGTGCGAACCGGTTCTCGGCAAGCACCGGCCATGGCGCGGGTTGTGGATGCTGCGGCAATCTGAAAATTCCACGTAAGGAATGGATCCGAAAGCTGATGTAAATTTATGGCTGAGCCGAGTGTTGAAGCGATGCAGGTCGGCGACTGTCCCTGTCGTAAATTCAATCGTGGCAGTTGACTGAGAATCGCGCGATGCCGGTACCCGATGCTAGATTTGTGTCGATTGATCTTTGGGATTGCCAGCGACCTGTTGCGGTCGCAAGTTGCGCTTGAGGCAGAGATTTTGTTGCTAAGGCAGCAAATCAATGTGCTGCGACGCGCCAATCCCAAGAGACTTCGGTTTGTTTCGATTGACAGGTTGATATTGGGAGGCGCCTGCCGACGGTTTCCCAAGTTGTATGGCGCCCTTGCAATCGTCCGACCCGAGACCGTAATCCGTTGGCACCGTGCGGGATTTGGATCGTATTGGCGATGGAAATCGAAGCACCGCTGCGGACGACCGGATCGTGACGGTAGAAATACGCCAGCTTATCCGCCAGATGAGCGTCGCAATCCGTTGTGGGGAGCCCCGAGGTTCCATGGCGAGCTTCTCAAGCTTGGGATCGATGTCGGCCAGACCAGCGTGGCCAAATATATGGTGCGGAGGAGGGTTCCTCGCTCGCAGGGATGGAGGACGTTCCTTCGTAACCCCTGATGGGATTGCCGCGATGGACCTGTGTGTACCGAAAACGCTATCCGGGTTGATGACGTGATGGAATCGCCTAAGCTGGCGGAAGATCTGGCTTTTGTGTTTCGGTTTGGCCGCCTTGACCTCGCCATTCAAGTCGAAGACCCGGCTTGAGGCCGAAAATGCCGCTGTGTGTACCGAAAACTTAAGCTCGGGCGTAGTGGTGGTAAAGTCCGCCCAGGACTGGGATCGAACCATCTCCACGTAGCCAAGGGTCCGAGCGGCCTCCTAGGGTTCAGAAGCTCCTTTCAGCAGAGCGTCAGCCGCCCAAAAGCTCCGATCAAACCGAGCGATGGCTGAAACGGTCAAACAGGCAACAGCACCGGGCGGCCATCCGCGGGCTAGTACATACGCAGAAGTTCTCGGCTTCGACGCGGTTCTGCAAACGATCGTCTGAGGGCCGCTCCGCAACGCAAGCTCTCTCGGCGCATCGGTGCCCATCACTTGCACGGCAGCGCAGAGGCTATTCCAATCGCTTTCGCCCGTGTAGGCTTCCAAGTCTGAAGGCCTCATAAAGGTGAGCCACCACAGCAAGGGGCGAGGAGATAAGGGAAACGATGGCAAGAGCATGACGGATACCCGATACTTTGCCCCGCGCACGCTCGATGAAGCGATTGGCGCATTTGCTGCGGCCGGAAGCGCTGCGCGCATCATGGCAGGCGGCACCGATCTCCTGGTCCAAATGCGCTCTGGCGCCGTCCGGCCGGGTCTTATCATCGACATCAAGAAAATTGCCGAGATTGCGAGCATCGAGGAAACGGCTGATGGCGGCTTCCGGGTCGGCGCCGCCGTCCCGGGCGCGGTTTTGGCCGAGCACGCGCGCTTCGGCAAGGTCTGGCCCGGCGTCCTTGAAGCGATCAACCTGATTGGTTCCACCCAGGTGCAGGGGCGCGCCTCGGCGGGCGGCAATCTGTGCAACGGCTCTCCGGCAGGGGACAGCGTACCTGCCATGATTGCAGCGGGTGCCATCGCGACGGTGCAGGGACCGAACGGGCGCCGACAGATGGCGGTCGAAGAGGTGCCGGCGGGACCCGGACAAACTCGTCTGGCGCCCGGAGAGATTCTCGTCAGCTTCACCTTTCCACCGCGGCCACCTGGTTCTGGCGATGCCTATCTCCGCATGATTCCACGCACCGAAATGGACATCGCCGTTGTCGGGTGCGGGGTCAGTCTCGCGCTCCATGACGGAATGTGCACCGCCGCCAGGGTTGGTCTCGGTGCGGTGGCGCCGACCGTGCTGCTGGTCGAGGCAGCTGCCAAAAGACTAACGGGCACCCGTCTCGATACCGCCTCCTTAGATGCCGCAGCGGATGCCTGTCGCGCCGCCTGCCGTCCGATCGACGACAAGCGCGGCACTATTGCATACCGCACCAAGGTAGCCGGCGTGCTGCTGAAGCGCACGGTTGCTATCGCCGCCAAGCGCGCTGTAGGGAATTGAGGCAATGGCCAAACTGCATGTTTCCACCACGATCAATGGTGAACCGGCGGAGTTTCTGTGCGAGCCGTACGAAACCATGCTCGATGCGTTACGCGGGCCACTCGGCCTGACCGGATCGAAGGAAGGCTGCGCGTCCGGCGATTGCGGCGCGTGCAGCATCACCCTGGATGATCGCCTTGTCTGCTCCTGCCTGATGCTTGCCGCCGAAGCCGAAGGCCGTCAGGTCCGCACCATCGAAGGCATGGCCCAGGGCGACAGGCTGCATCCGCTGCAGCAGAAGTTTCTCGAAATGGCGGCGCTGCAGTGCGGCATCTGCACATCGGGCATGTTGGTCGCCTCGGAAGCCCTGCTGCAGAAGAATCCGCGGCCGAGCGAGGAAGAGGTTCGCTTCTGGCTTGCCGGTAATCTCTGCCGGTGCACCGGTTACGACAAGATTGTTCGCGCGGTTCTTGAGACCGCCGCTGATATGCGGGAGGCAGTGCAATGAACGTCATCACCAACAACAAGTGGATCGGCCAGCGCACCATTCGCCCCGACGGGGTCGACAAGGTCACCGGCCGCGCGGCCTTTGCCGCCGACACCACGATGCCCGGCATGATCTGGGGCAAGGTACTACGCAGCCCACATCCGCACGCCCGCATCAAGTCGATCGACACCTCGAAGGCCAAGGCGCTACCGGGGGTCAAGGCGGTGGTCACCGCGCGCGACATCGTCGATTTCCCCGTCGACAAGTCGGTCATACTGGGCATCCAGGACATGCGCTGGATGTGCCGCAACGTGATGGCGCGCGAGAAGGCGCTGTTTCCAGGCCACCCCGTCGCGGCCGTCGCCGCCACGACCGAGGCGATCGCGGCACAAGCCTGTGCGCTGATCGAAGTGAATTACGAGGTCCTGCCATGGTCGATCGAGATCGAGGATGCAATCAAGCCCGACGCGCCGATACTCCACGACTTCATGAAGTTCGAGGACAAGCCGTCCAATATCGCCGGTAGAATCGAGGTCAAGAAGGGTGACATCGGGCAAGGGTTCGCCGCGGCAGAGGTCGTCATCGAGCGCACCTTCACGACTCGTCCGGTGCATCAGGGCTATATCGAGCCTCACGCCTGCCTCGTCAGCGTCGGTGCCGACAACAAGACGACGATCTGGAGTTCAAGCCAGGGCCAGTTCATGGTGCGCGCCATGACGGCGCACCTGACGGGGATTCCGCAGAGCGACATCCGTGCCATTCCGGCGGAGATCGGCGGCGGCTTCGGCGGCAAGACTATCGTCTATCTCGAGCCGCTCGCGACCCTGCTCGCAAAGAAATCCGGCCGCCCGGTGAAGATGGTGATGACCCGCGAAGAGGTGATGCGTGCGACAGGGCCGACCTCAGGCTCGAAAAGCACGGTCAAGATCGGCGCGACCAGGGACGGCAAAATCGTCGCCGCGCAAGGCACCTTCTATCTGCAGGCGGGCGCTCTCCCGGGCTCCCCGATTCGTGGTGCGGTCGGGTGCAGCTTTTCGCCTTACGATATTCCGAACGTTCTTTCGGTGGGGTTGGACGTCCTCTCCAACCGCTCGAAGGTTGCGGCCTATCGTGCGCCAGGCGCGCCGATCGGCGCGTATGCGGTGGAGTGCGTGCTTGATGAACTGGCCTCCGAACTAAAGATGGATCCGTTGGAACTGCGGTTGAAGAATGCCGCAAAGCAAGGGACCAAGGCAGCGCACGGTCCGGTTTTCCCGCGCATCGGTTACATCGAGACGCTTGAAGCGGCGATGGCACATCCGCACTACAAGGCACCGCTCGGTAAGCTGCAAGGCCGCGGCGTCGCCTCTG
Source organism: uncultured Alphaproteobacteria bacterium (assembly GCA_963761895.1). GTDB lineage: Bacteria > Pseudomonadota > Alphaproteobacteria > Rhizobiales > Xanthobacteraceae > Bradyrhizobium. The sequence goes on along the minus strand of CAVXIL010000002.1, from coordinate 1,132,713 downwards.
GCTTCTGGTTCAACGCCGGCGGCGAATCGAGTGCGCAGGTCAACATCACCGAGGACGGCAACGTCGTTGTCACAACCGGCCATCCGGATATCGGCGGCTCACGCGCGGCGATCGCCAACATCTGCGCCGAGCTTCTCGGTATCGATTACCGGCGCGTGTCGGTGCTGATCGGCGACACCGCGACGATCGGCTTCTCGAACCTGACCGGAGGCAGCCGCGTGCTGTTTGCGTCAGCGATGGTGGTGACGCAATCGACGGACAAGATCATCACCACGCTGCGCGAACGAGCGGCGAAGATTTGGGAGATCGACCCGGACGCGGTCAAATGGGAAAATGGCGCGGCGCACCCGGTCAGCCCCAACGCCGGCCAGTTTGAACCGCTGACCCTTGCCGAGCTAGCAGCCAAGGCCCCGCGGATGGGCGGGCCGATCGGTGCTGGCGTGCAACTCAACACGGAAGGCGCGGAGGGCGGCTTCGGCACGCACATCTGCGACGTGGAGGTGGATGTCGATCTAGGGATTGTACGCGTCATCCGCTACACCGCCGTGCAGGACGTCGGCCGAGCTGTGCATCCGAGCTATGTGGAGGGCCAGATGCAGGGCGGCGTTGCGCAGGGGATCGGTTGGGCGCTGAACGAGGAGTACATTTACAATAGGGAAGGCAAGGTCGACAACCCGGGCTTCCTCGACTATCGCATGCCCGTATGCTCGGACCTGCCGATGCTCGACACAGTAATGGTCGAAGTGCCGAACCCGAAGCATCCGCAAGGCGTGAAGGGCGTCGGCGAAGTCCCGCTCGTACCGGTAATGGCCGCAGTCGCCAACGCCGTCCACAACGCGCTCGGCAAACGCTTCTACAGTCTGCCGATGTCACCGCCAAAGGTATTGGCGGCGCTTGAAACAACGTAGTTTGGCTCCGAAAGACGTCTCGCGGCTTCGGTCAGCCGAAAGTGACGGCGGGAAGAGTCAAACGTGAGCCAAACCTTCGCTCTCACACGCAATGAATCTAGATGATTTTCGCCGATCCATAGTTATGGAATGTTGCGCGCGCGGGACGTCCGCGATCGCTGCGAGAGCAGACGCAGATCGAGGAGCGGCGGACGTCCGAAAAGTGCCGACAAGGGACTTATTCGCGCAGCAAAATGCGATCGCTATTCGATCACTTCGCCGGCCGGGTTTTCCTTGTCTCCGCGCACCACGATCCGCAACGTGCCGTCCGGCAGCGGGCACAGCTCCAAAAGCTGACATTGCAAAGTCGCCCCGCTGTGATCGAGGCGACGATCCGCGACGCCGAGAATGACATCGTTGCCCGCGTTTCAGAAAGGCTTGAGAGCCAATCCGATCCGCTGACTCCGGCGAGCGCGGCGGCAATTGCCCGCGAGCTGATGCACATTTAGAACCCCCCCGTGTCGTGGCATCCAAAGTTTTTCGATCCGATAGAGCTGCCGAAGGGCAAGCCGCTGGTCACGCTCCGCGACGCCGCGCTCTACATCGCCAAGCTGCCCAAGGCGGAACACGATGCGGATGAATGGCAGGCCGCGATGGGCTGACGCCCGGCCCGGAGCAAGCTGCCGAATCATTCGTTGGCTGCGATGCTTTCTATCAGCGACACAAACCGGCGTTGCACTGTTTGGTTTTTCATCGAGGCATAGGCCCGCAATAGCCGCAGGCTGAAAGCGCTGTCCACAAACAGCAAGCTCTCGACCTCGCGCTTGCCATCGCTCGCGCGTTTTCCCAGACCGTCATCGTCAAGGAAAAACGTCACAGGGACATCGAGCGCCGTGGCGATCTGCTGCAAGCGAGAAGCGCCAACCCGGTTGACGCCTTTCTCGTATTTCTGCACCTGTTGGAAGGTGACGCCGAGCCTGTCGGCAAGCCCCGATTGCGAGATATCAATCTCGACCCGGCGCAGCCGAATGCGCTTGCCGAGTTCAATGTCGTACTTGCCGCTCGACCGTGGATTTTTGAGGCCGTCGTTTGGTTTCTTTTTGCCGTTGCTGATAACGCTCAGTGTGTTTTTCCTTGCCATGGTCTTGGCTTCTCACATCCCTTACTGCTGGCGGATTCCCCAACGGGCATATTGCACGGATTTCAACCTGTGAGACAATAGGCCAGTCAAACGCCAACTGAGGTGGCCGAACATGAACGGAAATCGATACTACGGGGTTCGTGTCGAGGGAGCAAAATACGGCGTAGGCTTTGGCTCGGCTCTTGCCATCGCAATATCCTATACTGCCAACCATTCGATTCTTTGGGCAATCATTCACGGCATATTGGGCTGGCTGTATGTGATTTATTTCGCGTTGTTTCGGTCGTGATCAGCGTGCAATCGCCCTCAGCCCTGATGCGGCGGGGCGACCCTACAGGTACGGGCTGTGTGCAACTTATATAGCATCACGACAAATCAGGCCGCGATCATCGCCTTGTTTCGGGTCATGAACCGTTACGTCGGCAACCTGCCGCCCATGCCGGGCGTATTCCCCGACTATCCAGCGCCGGTCGTTCGTAACGCCGGTGGCGAGCGCGAGCTGATCATGATGCGATGGGGAATGCCGCCACCGCCAAAATTCGGCGGGGCGCCAGTGACCAATATCCGCAACACCGCTTCGCCGCACTGGCGGGGTTGGCTGAAGCCGGAAAGCCGATGCCTGGTCCCGGCATCCAGCTTCTCCGAATACGGGCCGGAGCCGAACCCCGCGACCGGCAAAAAGGACGTGGTGTGGTTCGCGCTCAACGAGGACCGCCCGCTGTTCGCTTTCACCGGGATCTGGACAGAGTACAGAGGCGACCGCGGCACCAAGTCGAAGCCCCTCCCCGGCCCTCACCTCGTCTACGGTTTCCTGACAACGGCGCCGAACGCGATCGTCGAGCCGATACACCCCAAGGCAATGCCGGTGATCCTGACGACCGACGGAGACCACGACGTTTGGATGCGCGCACCGTGGGATGAAGAGAAGGCGTTGCAGGGGCCGTTGCCGGACGACGTGCTGAGGGTTGTCATGCGAGGAGCTGACAAAGAAGATAGACCAGCAGCATAACTGCCGAAGGCACCAAACTTTATCGCCAATCTAGATGACGTCCGCGTCTTAGAACTGACCGATCATGGACTTCGACCGCGAACGTCGATATGCAGCCGAATACAATCAGACTCCACACCACAAGACCAGTGTACCAAAAGAGAGCGTCGATCATGAGCGACTCCTCCTCGAAACAGCTTGGCACGAGTATAGACCCACCGAAGGCAGCCCTATAGGCCCCGCAGCGATACGGGGCTTTCTTTTGTGCAGGAACCATTGCCAGTTTCGTGCTTAACTTCCCGGTGCCCTGTTGTGTCGGGAGTTGCGCATGCCGAGCATCGGCTGGACGCCGAGGATCGTGCCCTACGGGGCAGACCAGACCGTGTACCTCGTCATCGACCGCTTTCGCGGACTGGGGCCGTTATCTCACTGGCACCGCGTGGCGCGACAAACAATCCCCTAAGTTTTTGCGGGCCTTCCGCGCTTCGAATAAGGTGTGCCAAGCAAGTCAGCCGCATTTCGGAGATTGCCAGCTTTTTTCATTGCCTGGGCTCGCTCGGGACCATGCGGCATCGCGCGGGCCTCTTCTAAGGCCGCTCGGGCTTCGGCATCTAAGTCGAGTTCGGGTCGCTGGACATCCTTCTCTTGAGCCATCTGGGAGTTGCTCCTCAAATGCAACGGTCTAGTTTTGAAATTCTTTCATTGTCTGTTGGTCACTCGCATGGTCTCGCACCATTGCGCTCGGACCCTGCTTTTCAAGCCAGCGAAGGCCGATGGCCAGCTGCCTTAGATCATTTCGATGGGGACCGACTTGTAGCTTGCGCGCTCGCCGGAGCGCATCTGTGGCGTGCTTTCTGATCGGTGAAACGACCGTATCTGACGGATGCTTCATCTGACTATCTCGAGATGGGGCCGTCGGCGGGGTTGGCAACAACAATTTTGTTAAAAGAGATCCGGAGAGTCAATAACATTTAATTGCAATTCAATTGTGATTTAATTACAAGGTAAGGGGCGCATAAGGGCTTCGCATATCGCTGCGAAGCAGGCATGGAGTCCCCCAAATACAACAGCCTACCAAGAAACAGCGTGTCGCAGACAACCGGCAACAGCGCATGAGCACCGATCTGCATTCACCTCATCCCACGGCGCGCGCATCCATACATCACGCTCCTCGTCAGTCATCAGGATCACCGGCATCACCTTGGGATGGATCGGCTCGACGACCGTGTTTGGCGCATCGTAAAAGAAGCAATAGAGCAGATGCGGTCCTGGGATCAGTTTTGCTTCGTGCTGCCATCCGGTTGTAGGTGGATACTGGTTCACCGAGCTTGCGCCTATAGTATCCGTGTCTCTGAATGGCCAACCTAATTTCGTCGCTGACGGCAGCAACCTTCGTCTTCTTCTTGCGCCACCTTCCTGTCTCACTGTTAGGGATCGGCAAGCCCCTCGGGACCACTAGCAGATCGCCCTTCCAGTTCAAATACACGTCGAACATCGCAGCCCCTCCGAGCCTAATGCCCCTTGCGGAGCCGTGTGTATCTCGTAGAGGTGACGTTGGTTCAGGGGCTTTGCCATGAATTGTCGGATGCAATCGTCCAGCGTGCTATCGACTATCAAATAGGGACGGCCGCCATCAGCGGCGCTGGCACGCTCATTTTTGACCGAGGGCCATTTTCGAAGAATTGCAGGAGCTTCGAAATGGATATGGTGATCGGTTTCGAGCATGTACGGAGCCGCGCCTCGGGCCGGGACCGCTCGGTGAAATGCGGTGAGCGTGTACCGCCCGGTTAAGGGTCTTGTATTCTGTAGATTTACCTAATTTGCGCTTATAGGCTGTGCGGCAACATGCTTGAAAAAAACGTGATGGCAGCTTGGGCACTGGAATAGGTGTGTTTCGAAGCACTCGTCTTTCGGCGAAACAAGCGCCAGCTTCGTGCGACTCCCGCAGTGCTTACATGCGGGCCGTTCTATCGCTCTTGCAATCGGGAAAGATACCACAACAGCCCCCGGCCGACTTATGAGTTTAAACAGCAGTGAAGCTCACCCCATTGCTTTCCCTGAATTGAAGAGCAATCTCATCAACCGCCCGCTGCGCCCATTCGTCGGCCTTTGCTAGCCAGAATTCTTTACGATCCGTCTCAAGCAAAGCACGTTCTCGGTACATCATTTCCTGATTACGAATTTCAGCAATTCGGCTCATTTGCTTCGTTTCTCCAAGCAAAACCCAATTAAATACCCACGCAACACGACAGAGCGGCAACAGACAATCGCGATGATTGGCATGGAGCAATGGCTCATAGGGATTACCGCATCTAATAAATTAAATATTAGCTGTCAACTGAGTTAGAAAACCGCTTGGTAGGCGAGCGCCGCCGGCCATTTTTCGGTCTTATTAAAAATTCGGTCTTATTAAAAAACGTCAGTTGCATTTAAGGCACAGATTATCTGCGTCAAATCGCGTAGCATTCAGGTGGAATTTCAAATCAAGCGCAGCTCTACAACATTATCGGCAGTCGCGAGTGCATCTATCGCTTCAGGTAGATCAAGAGGCGACGGAAATGGGGAAAAGCGATGAAGAAATTTTTGTTGGCCACAGTTGGCTTAGCAGCATTGGGCATAGCGGCTCCCGCGTCGGCCGCTGATATTGCCCCTTACACCAAGGCGCCGCCACCACCCCCGCCGGTTCCTATCTACGATTGGAGCGGCTTCTACATCGGCGGCAACGGCGGCGGCGGTTTTAGCCGCAACTGCTGGAATGTCACGAACTTCCGTGGACCTGTCGGCTTCGCCAGTGAAGGTTGTCACGAAGCGAACGGCGGAGTGGCTGGCGGTCAGATTGGATACCGTTGGGAGACCGCCGGTTGGGTGTGGGGTCTGGAAGCGCAGGGCGACTGGGCTGATTTGACGGGATCCAATGTCAGCTCTTTCATTCCCGCCTGGACTAACAATTCCAAGACCGAAGCGTTCGGCCTGTTCACCGGCCAAGTCGGCTATGCCTGGAACAACGTCCTTTGGTATGTGAAGGGCGGCGGGGCCGTAACCGAGGACAAATTCCGAGGTACGGTGACCGCCACAGGCGCGCTGTTCGATGCGGCGAATCAAACACGCTGGGGTGGTACCGTCGGAACGGGCGTCGAAGTCGGATTCGCACCGAATTGGTCGGTTGCGTTCGAGTACGATCACCTTTTCATGGGTAACCACAACGTCGCCACCACATCGGCAGGCGTTTTGGCTGGCATCCCGGTCGGCAACCCATTCCGTACCGACTCGATCCGTCAGGACATTGATATCGTCACTGCGCGCATCAACTACCGCTTCAACTGGGGTGGCCCCTACACCGGGAGGTACTGATCTAATTCCCTATCTCCGGCAAACTTTAGGCCCCGGCATCGTCCGGGGCCTTTCTTGTACCGGCCTCGGCGGAATTATAGATCGCGCGGGTGTCGCAGTTGGGTCAAACTGCGACTTGCCCGCCCAAATGGACCATGTCCTCTTGGCCCCAACATCGGAAATGGCGGCGCTGCTCAGTTCGTCATGATGAGGCGAAGCTGGCGGCATTTTCGGCGTTGTGTAGCCATCCGGCGCAGCGGGCGCGCTCGGCGGCCATCGCTTCGCTCGCACACGTCTGCGAGATCACCACGTCGGTCTCCGTGGAAGTGAGGGTACGCTTGAGATGCGTGACGAGCTACCCGGGTACTGCGCCTTCCAGCCATCAGCTATGACTAAAGGCAGCGCCGTTCTCAATGACCTGCTGCCACCGCTTGCGCGCACGTGTTCGATGGCCAATCCCTTGCGAGCCTGCAGGTCCGCGATGATCTTGTCGATCCCCGCGCGATAGATAGCCAACGCAATAACCGCGTGCTTGATCGTCACCGAACATCTTCTTTACATCCGTTCGCTTGACCAGCGCGTTCGGCGTGCTACTACGCGACCTTACAACCATTCTGGAGAACATGAAGTGGCGAAGAAGACGACGAGCAAGCGCAAAGAGTATACGAAGGACGATGTGAAGCTGCTCAAGGCCCATTCTAAAGCCCGCACGCCTGTCGCCAAACTTTTGAAATTGATGAAGAGGTCCGAGGGTTCGTTGAGGCAGAAAGCTCGCATGCTGGGCATTGGTTTAGGCCATCAGCGCTAACCAGAGCCGCGCGCTCACTAGGATCGCCTCGACATGGGCACGACACCACCCCTCCCGCGTCGCTTTGCGACGGACATCCTCTAAAGCTGTGAGAAACGGTGACAGGCTAGGTTCATCGCAGAACCATCTCGTCGGTTGAGCTACCATCGCCGGCCTCCCAGAACTTTCCTTTTTTAGGATGAGGCAACGAGGTTTTGAGCCGATCACGTTCGGCGCAAAGCTCATTGATCTTGGTGAGCATCCGGTCGAGCAGAGCTTCCGCAGAGCTGGTCGGTATCCCGGCGCGTTGGAGCTGCCTGATCTCTCCGCGCTGGCGGTGAACCTGGGTTCGCATGCGTTCGGTCTCGCCGCCTATGAAGTCGATGTCCGGCATGTGATTAGCCTGAATAGGTGTTGAACCGGCCGTGCTTCACCCCGCGCCGAAAGCCATGGGATTCTTGCCGCTCCATCTCGGCTTCCAAGAACTCGATGGTCACGATCAAGGCCCTGACGGTTGCACGTAGATCAGCGGCAGGTCAGGGTGATGTGACGCGCGTTTAGTCTCCTCTCTGGTTAAAGTGATCCGGCCATCGTGGTACTTCTCGCTTATCACCGCTGGCCTCCCAAGAGCTTCAGGACCAGCGGCGCGTCGCCTTCGAGATAGTTCGTCAGCAGCACTGCAATCTCATCCCAAGCCTGCCGTTCGATCATCTTGTCACAGACAAGCCCAAGCAAGTCGCGCTGCGATTTCTTCGGCATTTTTGCGAAGCGCTGTCCCACCGGGATGGTGGTCTCGGTTTCGACCGGGACGACCTTGGTCCAGTCGTAATACCAGTCGCCGCCTTCGTTGTACCAACTGTGGGGATCGACCATGCCAATCGAGAGGGCCGGTCGCTCTGTTGTCGTCTTGGTAGCTTCGCCGGGCCTCAACCATTTCAGGACGCGAACTTCAAACAGCGAGCTGTCCTTGCTCACTGCCTCGAACCGAGCAATTCGCTCGTTACGGCTTCGTTCTACGAATACATCGAAGCCGCCCTCAATGCGAGCATTATGAAACTCGCGCGCGGCGCCCTGCGCCGTCACTAAGCGCTCGATGCAAAAGTCAAAATTTTCGCGGTACAGCGGATCATTGGTCAATGACGTCTACTCGAGGGGCAGGAGAGATCGGGGAACACGCAATTTTTCCGGCGTCAACCCGGGGGCAGCCGCGGATATCGGCACGGCTTCGCCCACAGTTCGGCCGGCATTGCCGCTTCGGCGCTTGGCCGCAAGACCTGCGAGGCCGCAAAGACCGCAGGCCTCGCCCCAAAGCGGTTGATGGCGAATTGTCGGCTTTTGCGCCAGGGCTGACGGGTGCTTGCGGCGGTCCCCTGTGACGATACAGCAACATGGACGCAAGATTCGCTGTTAAACTGTACTGGAATCCGAACTGCGACTTGCCCCCCGGCTGCTTGAGATGCTCAATGCAGGTGTGCTGGATTCCTCCGCAATTGGCAGAATCCGGCCCGTTTCGGTGTCCCTTGACGACTCTGTCGCCGCATTTGGGGTTGCGGCGCAAGCGGGCCATGAAGCTTCGCTCTCTAGCCGTCGGTGGACATCTGAGTGGCTTCTAAAATAGTGCATCGCGTGGGAGGGTGGCGCAATGATCGCGGACCAGTTCTTGTCGCGATCATCAGCTTGGCCTATTTCACCCAACCAGCGATGGCGGACACTGTTGCTGCTTACAGTTGGCTGCCTTCGCAAACTCCGCTCCCGCCTAGTACGCCAGACTGCACGACGCAGTTTTGTAGTCTGCTAGATTACCAGTCTGGCTCAGGCGCGACGAATTCGCCGCTCCCAACCATACCGGTAAACTTTCTGGAGGATGCTCTTACTGAGACGACGGTCAGTGTCGGCGCCAACACGATCACGATCTCTAATAATGCCCCTGCCGGTACTCCTTTTTGTCCAATTTCGGGATCATGTGGATACGACGGATTCGAGTTTATCTTCTCCAGCGGGGTCAACCTCACCGGCGCTACAGTAGACGCAGCGAGCGCCTCGGATTTTCTGCCCAATTCCACAGGCACCCACCTTGGACTTTATCTGGTGTCGCCGACGGAACTCTGGGTCGATGTCAGCAATGACGCGCCCGCCCTGGGTGACAATCTTATTATTGATCTATCGTCCGCGACGACTACGACGGTTTTCACTCGTACGGTCAGCGGGAATTGGACCGATACGACAGGGTGGACGCCAAACGGTGTCCCAAATGGCACAACAGTCACGGCTCAACTTGTGAACCCGGGTTCCGGAACGAACAGCGTCAACCTCGGCGGCGGAACTTTTACAGTGAATCAGTTGCAATTTTCGGGGACCAACGCGGGCACTTGGAACGTAACGAATGGAACAATCGTCTTCGATGGGACAAACCCGACTTTCTTGAACCAGGGCGACTCAAGTGGCCTGACCGGCAGCCTGCCAAATCTTCAGCTCAACGCTACAACAACATTCGAGATCGACAATGCGTCTGCGGTGACCGAGGTCACCGGCGCTGTTGCCGGGACGGGTGGCCTAATAAAGACAGGCAACGGAACGCTGATACTGACCGGAACGAACAACTACAGCGGCGGGACCACGATCAGCTCCGGGACGCTGCAGATCAGCAACGGCGGCACGACGGGCTCAATCACCGGCAATGTCGCAGACAACGGCGTGCTGGCGTTCGACCGTTCCGACACCGTGACTTTCGCCGGCGCGATTAACGGGACCGGCGCGCTCACGCAACTAGGCACGGGCACAACGATCCTGACCGGAGCGAACACCTACACCGGCGGTACCACCCTCACCGGCGGCACGCTGGTCGTCGGCAATAGTTCGGCGCTCGGCTCAGGCACACTCTCGATGGCGAACGGCACCGCGCTGTCCTTTGTCAGCGGCACCACCGTCAATATCGCCAACAACATCACGGTGGCGGGCGATCCCACCTTTGTGACCACTCCCGGAACGCCGCAGACGATCTCCGGCACCATCAGCGACGCCACGGGACCCACGCCCGGCGACGTCGTCGTCAACGGCGGCGGCGTGCTGACGCTGTCCGGGCAAAACACCTATTCGCTCGGCACCACGATTTCGGGGTCCGGGACGACCGTGGTGGTCACCAATTCCGCCCCGGGCACGTCGTCTTCGATCGGCACGGGAGCGCTGACGCTGGATGGCGGCGTTCTCAAAGCCGGCGCCAACAATCTGAGTTTTAATAACGGCATCGCCCTCAATTCGACCGGAGGCACCATTGACGCCAACGGCAACAGCCTCACCTGGACCGGCGCCATCACCAACGGCAATGGCACGACCGGAGGGCTAACGATTGCCAATACCGGGGGCGCCAATACCGGCGTCGTGACCTTCACCAATACGAACACGTATACCGGAGCGACCACGATCAATTCCGGGGCGACACTGGCGCTGTTGGGCACCGGCTCGATTGCCGCGTCGAGCGGCGTTGCCGACAACGGCACATTCGATATTTCCGCGCTGACTGGCGGCACCTCGATTGTCAGCCTGTCCGGCAACGGCACGGTCTCGCTCGGCGCCAACACGCTGACGCTATCGAACGGGGGCGGCACCTTCGCCGGCGCGATCGGCGGCACCGGCGGGCTCACGATCTTGGCCGGAACGGAAACCCTGGGCGGCACCAACACCTATAGCGGCACGACGACGATCAATAGCGGGCTGTGTGTACCGAAAAGCTAAACCCGGACGTAGTGGCGATGAAGTCCGCCAAGGATCGGATTTGAGGTGATGACTCCGGTCCGCTGAACCGGGCGAGAGACTGGCGCATCTTTATCTAGTGACCGATGTGTTCGAATGTCGTTGTAATAGCGAGCATAGGATCGCAAGATTCGGCGCAGATGCGCCTCGCCCAAAACGATGAAATGGTCAACACACTCGCGCCGGATCGATCCGATCAACCGTTCGGCAAAGCCGTTCTGCGAAGGCGAGGCTGGTGCAGTAGGCTTGTCCCGGATGCCCATGGCTCGTAATCGGCGCGTGACAATAGCGCCATAGATTTGATCCCGATCGCGGATGAGGTAGTGCGGAGCTTCGTCCCAAGGAAATGCCTCGGTTAGCTGGCGCGCTATCCATTCAGCGGTGGGGTTTGTCGTGACGTTGATCCAGACGAGGCCTCTGCGATCGAGCCGCACGATGATGAGGACATAGAGCAGGTCGAAGCCAATGGTCGGGACAACAAACAGGTCCATCGCGGCAATATCTGGGGCATGGTTGTGCAGGAAGGTTCGCCACCCCTGGCTTGGCGGCCCGCGCCGCTTCACCATGTATTTGGCGACGCTTGATTGAGCGACGGCAAAGCCGAGCTTGAGCAATTCGCCGTGAATGCGTGGCGACCCCCAAAGCGGGTTCTCGACGCTCATTCGCCGGATCAGCGCGCGCAAGTCCGCTTCGATTTGCGGGCGCCCTCCCCGTCGCCGTGATTTCCACCGCCAGTAGCAGCGAAAGCCCGCCCGGTGCCAACTCACCAGCGTCTCAGGCTGGACAATCGTTACGACCTTCAAGATCGATGGAAACCATCGATACATCTCGACGAGGAACCAGCGGTCGTTGTTGGTAGCCTGAGCTCGACCCCGAACCCTGCGCTGCAAGACGATCAGCTGATGTCGGAGCACCGCATTCTCCGCCTCAAGCCTGCTCTTCGACTTGAACGGCGAGGCCAGCACGGCCAGAACAAAACAAAGCAGCCCGATCATTCCGCCAGCTTAGGCGATTCCATCAGGTCATCAACTCAGATACGGTTTTCGGTACACACAGCCCGGCGTCAACCTCGTGGCCGACCATTTGCATTTCAGCGGCGCTTTCATCACCATCGAGATCAACAAGCTGGTCGCGGCCGGCCTGGTCGAGAAAGACATCGATTCCGAAGACCGGCGGCGGGTTGTCCTCGGCGTTACGCCGAAGGCACGGGCGCTGTTCAACGAGCTGGCGCCGGTACAACAGCCAGCCAACGACTTGCTGTTCAGCTGCCTGTCCGCGAAGGATTTCAGCAAGATCCGCAGACTGATGTCCGAGCTGGTAGAAACCGCGGATCAGGCCATTCGATTGCTGGAATATACCACGCCGATCGCGGCAGCGCGGCAGGCAAAATAGCTCGCCGGCGCGGTGCCTCCGCGGTGACGCCCGCCGGAAGAACAATGTTCCAAGGGTTCACGCTTTCGAATGGCTGCCGTCGCTCGCGCCGGCACCGAGGAACGTCTCATAGACGATGGAATCTCGCGCAAGCTCGCTCGCCGTCCCGGATGTCACCATGCGACCTGTCTCGAGCAGATAGGCCCGGTCGGCGAATTTGAGCGTTTGCCGGGCCTTCTGCTCAATCAACATGATCGTCAAGCCTTGCGCGCGGAGTTCTCCGATCATGCCAAAAACGTGCTCGGTCATTTTTGGCGCCAGTCCCAACGAAGGCTCGTCCAGTAACAGCAGCCGGGGTTTGGAAAGGCACGCCCTCGCAATCGCCAGTAATTGCTGCTCGCCACCGCTGAGAAGACTCGCCAGCCGATGGCGCCGCTGCTCCAGAATCGGGAACCGGGCCAACATCCGCTTGACGTCCGACATCGCATCTTTCTTGTCCGGACGGCAGTAGATGCCCATCAGCAGGTTCTCGTCGACCGTCATGCGGGCGAGAATGCCCCGCCCCTCCGGCACCAGGGAGATGCCGGCCCTCAGGTTTCGTTCGGCGGCGTTGGGCTTCAACAGGCGATCCTCGAAACGAATCTCGCCCTGATAAGGCAGCAGTCCCGCGATCGCGCGTGCGGTGGTTGTCTTGCCGGCCCCGTTGGCGCCCAGTAGCGCGACGATTTCGCCTGCATTCACGTCGAGATCGATCCCCCGGACCGCGGCTACAGAACCGTAGTGAACCCTGAGGCCGCGGACCGACAGCATCATGTGTCCGCCCCGAGATAAGCGTCCATGACGACCGGGTTCGCCCGCACCTCGTCCGGAAGTCCCTGGGCGATCAAAACACCGAAATCGAGCACGTAGAGATAATCACACAGGTTCATGACAAAGCTCATGTCGTGCTCGATCAGGAGTATGGTCAGGCCGCCATCGCGCAAGCGCAACATCAAGTGACGGATTTCTTCCGCCTCATCGTGATTCATTCCCGCCACCGGCTCATCGAGCAGCAAGACCTTCGGTCCAGCCGTCAATGCCCGTGCCATCTCGACTTTCCTCTGGGTTCCGTAAGACAGCGAGCGCGCGCGCTGGTCACGCACGCTTTCGAGCCCGAAAAACGCGAGGACTTCCTCCGCACGCTCAACGGCAGCGCGATCAGCCCAACGCGTCGGCAGTGCCCGACGCAGCAATGAGCCCTGCGCCGGCTGCGCGACCAGCAGGTGCTGCCACACCGTCATGCTGGCGAACAACCTGATGTTCTGGAACGTACGCACGACGCCCGCCCGGGCAATGCGGTAAGGGCGCCACCGCGTAATCGGCGAATTGTCGAAATATACCTCCCCGCCGTCAGCGCGGTAAGCGCCGGTGATGACGTTGAAGAGCGTCGTCTTGCCCGCGCCGTTGGGGCCGATGACACCGACGATCCGCCCTTGCGACACTTCGCAGGAGAGCCCGGACAGAGCCGTGATTCCACCAAAGGATTTGGTGACGTTGCTCAAATGCAGCAATGGCTTGTTCATGCCGCACGCCTTCGGAACGTCATGCGCCTAAACAGGTTTCGATCGAGAATGCCCTGGCGCCGGACCAGCAGCACGACAATCAGCAGAGCGCCGAATGCAGCGAGCCGCCAGTCGGCAAGCGCGCGAAGCTGCTCCGGCAACAGAACCAGAAGCGACGCTCCGACCAGCGAGCCCGCGCCGATCGTGGATCCGCCAAGAATCACAGCCAGAACGAAATCGATCGATCGTTCGAAGCCGAAATTCCCGGGTTCGATATAAACGTGATGATGAGCGAAAAGCCCACCCGATATCGCCGCGACCGCGGCGCTCAGCCCGAATGCGCCCACCTTCGCCATCGTCGTGTTGATGCCGATCAGGTTCGCGGCAGTCTCGTCGTCGGAGATGGCCCGCATTTCAAGCCAGAGCCGGGACGACTCCACCAGCCAGACCAGGAGCAGGATCAGTCCCGTCCAGATCCAGATGTAAGAGACCGACACGTGCGCCATGCCATGGAATCCTTCCGCGCCGCCGGTCGCGCCCAGATTGAGGAACAGGCTGCGCGTCATTTCCCCGAAACCAAGCGTGGCCATGGCGAGAAATAGCCCTTTCAGGCGCAGCGCGGGAAAGCCGATCAATACGCCGATCAGTCCCGACGTGACGGCGGCGATCAAAAGCGCAGGGGTCAGCGCAATGCCACCCCTGACCGTCAGATAGGATGTCAGATAGGCGCCGATCGCCATGAAACCCGCATTGCCCAGCGACAACTGGCCGGTGGCAAGGATGATGTAGACGCTGAGCGCGCCCAGGGTGAGGATGCCCACATCCGCCAAAGAACTCGCGTAATAGGTCGACATCACACGCGCTGCCCCTGCTCAGCGCCGCTGCCGCCCAGCAATCCCTGTGGGCGAAACAGCAATATCAGGATCATGAAGCCATAGACCACGAAGTCGCGGATCTGCGACCCGCCATAGGCGACAGTCATCACTTCCGCGATGCCGATCAGCGGCCCGGCGATCAAGGCACCCCAGATCCGGCTGGTTCCGCCAATCACCATGACGGCGATGGCCTTCAATCCTATCTCGACGCCGACATAGGGCGTGATCGCCGCGTAATGCAGTGCGATCAGCACGCCGGCAGCGCCGGCCAGCGCACCCGACATTATGAACGCAATCAGCGTGATGCGGCTTCCGGAGACGCCGAGCAGCCGGGCGACGTCGCGATTTTCGGCGACGGCACGCAATGCGCGGCCGATCGAGGTCCACTGCACGATGTAGGCGATGATCGCAACCAGCGCCGTGGTGGCACCAATGACGACAAGCTGGATCTCTCCGACGCTGACAGGGCCTAAAGTGATGCGGCCTCCCAGAAATTCGTCCGGCAGCTGCAGCGGATCCGATCCCCAGACGTTGGTGGCGATATTCTGGAGAATGATGGAGAATCCGAGCGTGCTCAGCATCGGCGTCACCACGGGCGCATCGCGCAGCGGTTCATAACCGACCTTCTCGATCACTACGGATATCAGCGCCGCTCCCGCCATGCCGGCGGCGACCGCCAGCGGTAACGGCAAATGCGCGGCAATGACCGCAAAACCCAAATAGCCTCCAATCATGAACAACTCGGCGATCGCCAAATTGAGAATTCCGAGAATTCCCATCACGATCGAGAATGACAACGCCAGCAGCGTATAAACCGCCCCCAATGTCACACCATTCACAAGCTGCTGCAGAAACATAAACCTTGCACCGCTATTACCGGGAACACGCGACGAGAGGTCATGAGCGTCTCGCGCTCATGACCCTTTATGCGAATGTATTCGGCTATTTCGTACGCGGAGCAAGTAATAGCCCCGTGTATCGTGGATTTGGGGAATCGACGGTCTATCGGATCAGCAGGCCGGATGGCCAGGCACCGAACTGCAGCCGTGGACCTTTGTCTGCCATGCGCCATTCTGTCCCTGCAACACGTAGAACGATTTGATGGCGTCACCATCGTCGTTGAAGCTGATCGGGCCACCCAGTCCCTGGAAATCCCGAAGCTTGACGAGGTAATCGCGAATCTTGACGCGATCGGCTTCCACGTCCTCGGGCTTGCCCGTCACGCCGGCGTTCTTTGCCGCATCCACATACATGCTGACGGTCTCGTAAATGTTGGCATCGTACATGCTCGGCTCGATTTCCGCCGGCAGGCCGGATTCCTTGCGCAACAGCGGCTGGAGCTCGGCGACGAACGCGGGCGCCCGATCGCCCTGCATCGAAGCAAAGAACGTAGCGGGCGCGACGATCGGCAACTCCGGAGCGGCTTTGAGAATGGCCGACGAGATCAGCTGGGTTCCACCCACGACCGGCTTGATGAATCCCTGCCGCTTCATCTCACGAAGCACCGTCACGGCCTGGCTGTAATCCGCGCTCAGCACCACGCCATCCGGATTGAGTGACTTCATTTTGGTCACTTGGGCGCTGACGTCCAGATCGCCCGTGTTGAAAGAAAGCGGATCGTTCTCGTTGACGATCGTAATGCCGTTTTCCTTCATCAGCGGCGGCATGATCTTGGTACCCACGGTGGCGGCCGTGGCGTCCTTTGCGTCGAAGATAATCGCGACCGACTTGATATCGAACGTCTTCTTGAAATAGGGCACGGTCGATTTCGCGAGAATCCCCTCATCTATGGTATTGCGGAACGCCCACGGCCGGTTTGCCTTGGCAACGCCGGGCTTTGAAGACGCCTGCGACATCGCAACGACCTTCATCTCGTTGGCGACGGGGAACGTCACCTCCGCCGCACTGCTCGTCAGCGGGCCGGCGATGGCGAGGACCTTCTCGTCGTCCGCCAGTTTGCGCAGCGAACTTGCGGCCTGGGCCGGCTTGGTTGCGTCGTCCAGGATGATGAGTTTAAGCTTGGCGCCATTCACGCCGCCGGCCTTGTTGACCTGCTGTTCCAGCATCTTGAGCGTCACGGTATTGGTGCGCCCCCATTCCGCGAACGGTCCGCTGCTCGGGACGATCGCACCAATTGCGATTTCGCGACCGGCGAGACTCTGTGCCTCGGCCGGACCAATCGCGGCGGATGAAATCTGAATAATGACCGCGGCGAAAAGTCCGCCAAGTTTGGCGCCCGTCGATATCATTGAGTACACTCCTCGATTTGGAACAGACGCACCATGCGTGGCTCTTTGGTCCGCCAGTGTTTGTACGAGCTATGCCACTTCTCCTGCCATGACGGATGATTCCCCAAAATACGCCGAATGACAAATAAATTATAAACAGCTTTCAATTAAAGGTTCTAACGGAAGCTATTTGACTTCGGAGCGACATGTCCTGATGCCTTCCTGCTGGATGCGACGGCTTGCCTTGCTGCAAAAAGCGCCTGCGCCGCCCAATTGTTGGGCCGCCGCCGGGCGCCGAGCGCCAGACCACAGCCGGTCACGATAGCTTGGTCTTTCGAGGCGTCCTATGCCGGCCCCCAAATTCCGCGACGCTCGGCCGCACGTTTAAATCCGACAAATATCGTTGCAGCGCCATCGCCTGCTCGCTCGACTTGACCAGCCGCTCGACCATATCGGCCAGCAGCGCAAATTCCCTGGCGGTGAGGCAGCCGAACTCGACGTCGTTGACCTGTGTCTGAATCGGAGCGAGGCGATCGAGCATATCCCTGCCGCGCGCTGTCACAGTCAGGCATAGGCGGCGCCTGTCCACGGGGTGGGCGGCTTTCTCGATCAGCCCCTTGCTCAAAAGCTTATTGGTGATGACGGTGGTGAAGGCGCCACTGAGATGGAGATGATCGGCGACATCCTTGACGCTGACGTCGCCTTCCGCGGCGAGATGCCCGATCGAAATCAGCATCGTATATTCAATACCGGCGAGGCCGATGACCGCGCCGTGACCTTCGCGAATGGCGGAATGACGGGCGAGAAATCCGAATAGATTATGGACAAGGCCTCGAAACTTCTGATCGGAGCCCTCCACCAGAAGCTCCGGCCTGCCAATCGTCAGCGCCGCCCGCCTTGGCGCTTTGAGCGCAGCCGGCTTGACCGACGTCGAGGCCACGTTGCGTTTCCGTTCCATTGCATTTCCATCACAAGAAGAATTTCACAGCACCTTGGCGGGTTCGACCCGAGCTTACAATGCTCGTGAGGCGATTAGTGAGCCGCTCCCGAAAAATCACGCTGCAACGCACAGTGGGCGACCCGAACGTTTCGTATCGATGCCGGCGTATTGCGGCTGCGACCGACAAATCGCGGGACGCCATCTGTAAACATGGCCGCCACCGCGGGAACGTCACCATTGCGCAAGGCAGACAATGCATCGGGTTGCGAACCGCCGGCGCAGGCGTCGATCAGCACAACATCGGCATCCTTGCCGACCCCGATTATTCCCGAGTTGAGCCGGTAAACCCTGGCGTTATTTCCGGTCGCAGCCGCGATCGCCTGTTCCGGCGGCATGCCGCCCAGGCTCGCGAGATGGCTGACGGTGTACAACATCCCCAGTGGCATGATCCCGCTCCCGGTAGGCGTATCGGTCGCGATCAGCAATCGCTCCGGCTGACCCGCGTCATCCAGCAGTTTCGCGGTCAGCAATGCCGTTCGCAAATTCCCCGCCGTGCAAAGCTGCAGCGCGATGTCGCTTTCATTGACAAGCCGCGCGAAGCCAGGCTCGGGCATCGCGACCGGACCGCCATTGACATGGAACGACACGCTCGGATTGGAAGCCAGCACGTGCTCGGCCCATATTCCGGACGAACCGGGAATCGACGACCCGCCGGTATGCATGGTGGTGATCATACCGAGCCGGCGTGCGGCATGCATCAAAGGAGCATACTCGAACGGCGTATCGAACGCGCCGAAGCCCGCCTTTGCCAGCCACAATCCCTGCGCGACCAGATCCTCGAGGTCCGCCTCGGTCAGTCCAGGCTCGAGGATGACCGAACCGGCGTGGACGCGCATGCCCCCCGGCCGATAGTCGAGGAAGCAGGCGCGCGCAGCGAGGGCAAGCGCCTTGACACCCGATGGATCCTTCGGCCGGCCGGCCACGTGAACCTCGGACGCCGTGATAGCGGTCGTGGTGCCACCATGCAGATAGCTCTCGAGATATCCGACGGCGCGCTGCCGCGGCGTGTAATCCCCGAAAGTAATGTGGACATGACTGTCGATCAGACCGGGAATGGCCGTCGCGCCGGCCGCGTCCACCACCACATCGCACGCAGCGACCGTGTCGGATGACAACGTGCCGATCTCGGCGATCACGCCGTTATCAAGCAGAATGCTGTCGCCTTGACCGACCGGCGATTTCAGATCGCCCGTGACGATGACGCCAATGTTGACAATAGCCGTGCGCAAACCGTCCTCCTCCTACCGCAGCCCATCCTTGCCGACGATGTCCTTCGCCGCGAGGCCACCGACCCGCGCGTTGAGCCGCCCCCGGTTGGCCAGGCAGACGATGAGCGCGACTTCGTCGGCTGCGGGCGCATCCGATGGCAACGTAATCGACACACCATCATAGTGTGACCTGACGTAGAGGGCATCCTTGTGTGCGAGCGGAACATCGATCGTACAGCCCGGTGCCGCAAGCTTCGTGAATGAAGGAATCCAGGCTTCGGCGCCTCCAACCGCTTCGCGCAGCGGTGCGGCGAAGATCGTCGTCAGCATGGCATTCGCATGCTCCAGCTCGCCGCCGAGGCCGACGACGCCGCCCTTGCCGTAACTCTCGATTTTGTACGGACCTAATAATTCGACCGCAAGCTCCGCCAGCACCCGACCGACCTCGGCGCTGGCCTCGATCGCCTCACTCAAGTCCTCGGCATAACCTCCGGCGTAGGAGTTGCCCACCACCGCGACCGACGCGACGCGACGCAACGGCAGCGCATGCCGATGGCCAGCCTCGACTTCCTTGTGATCGCAAAACGACAGCAGGCGGCGGATATCGAGTTTCATAGAGGACCTCTTGGAAAGCAGGCATAGATTGGTCGCGAGCTGATCCAGCGCATCAACTCATCGAAGGCGTGGATCGGAATGGATCATCGTCATCAAGCAGCGTTTCCCGCACTTTGCTTCGAATCCTCCAAATCGTAGCTGTTCATGATCTGCGTCGCCATCTCCGTTGCACGATCCCAATCATAGGTGCGATAGCTGTGACCTCGAGTCACGAACTGGGCACCGGCGTAAAACATTTCGTATTGCAGGTGGCGGGAAGCGAACTCCGAGCCGACCGCGTCCCAGGTCAATTTCAGCAGCTTGACGCGGTCCTGACCACTCATGACCGGAGACATCTGCGTCAGCGAAATCATGCGGGCAATCTCCGGATTGTCGAAATCGGCTGCAGAAGACGGCAGCATCATGAGAGCTCCGCCCGCCAACTCCCTGATCGTACTGATAACGACCGGATACATCTCCTGTGACTGAACCTGCGCCGCATAGAGCAGTTGCTTGTTGGGCAGAAAATATTCGCCCCGCATGGCGCCGCCGGCTTCCATGCCGAGCACCATACCTTCGATCAGGGACGCCTGCGACGCCAGCTTGCCCAGGGCGTCGACGACCGGCGGAAAATTGATGGTGCCGATGGTCCGTGCGATGCCTCTTGCGAGACCGACAAGGAACCGCAACTTCACCGACAGCCGGATCTGCGCCTGATAATTCTGGTAGACGTGGGCCGGCGTGTCATGAAGTTGTGCGCGGCACATGTCAGTGTTCCGCAGCACGAAGACGCGCTCCCAGGGAACCTTGACGTCATCGAAGAAAACCAGCGCGTCGTTTTCATCGAAACGGGACGACAACGGATTGTCGTATTCGCTGACCGCGCTTGCCTCGAAAGACTTGCGCGACAGCAGATTGATGCCCTTGGTACCCATCGGCAGCGCGCACGAGAAGGCCAGATGTTCCTCGCCCGGCCTCAGCGGCTGACCGGAGCCGACGAAGATTTCGTTCGCCATAATCGCGCTGGTGGCGAACAGCTTGGCGCCGCGAATCGTTATTCCGGAAGCGTCCTCATCGACGATGCGCGCAACCATATCTTCCGCATTCTTGCCTTGATCGCCGAACGCCTTGGACCGGTCGCCCTGTACGTTGTTGATAACATAGGTCAGAAACAGATCGTTCTGCCGCGCGTGATCGTACCAGTCGCGAAAGGCGCGGCCGCGCTTCTCGTCGTAATTGTCGAAGACCTCGATGCCCATCATCATGCCGGACATGGAAGAAGCCACGTGATCCGGGGAGCGCCCCAGAAATCCGCATGAGACCTCGGCCCATTCGACGAGGGCCTTGCGGCGCTCGACCAGTTCGGCGTAGCTGTGGGGCAACTGCCAGCAGCGATTGACACGGGTCCCGCCGCCAATGTCGAAGGTCATGCGTTCGACGTTCTCGGGCCTTGACTGATAGTCATAGAGCGCGCCCGCCGACGCCACCGCGTTCCGATAGGCCGGATGCATGGAAACGTCGTGGACAAGTTTTCCATTCAAATAGACCGCGCGACCGTCGCGAACACTTTCGATGTGCTCCGCGCCGTTTTTCACCGAGTGGGACTGCGGCGACCCTGAATTGGTCATGAGACGGCTTCTCTTCTGCTGCGAGATATCGATCCATGAATGCGGCCCAAAGTAGCAGTATCAATAGCTACTATACGAAGCTATTTCAACCCTAAAAATTGAGCGACCGATTCCACATCGATGAACTCTGTGGCACGGTTATGCGAAGATGACCTGCGGCGACTGCGCGAGATGGACGACTGGAAGGTCGGTTGGAAACGCGAGGACGGTCAACATCAAGCAGGCCCAGGCGCCTTGCCACGCAGCGAATAAGCTCACCGCATCACCTAGCCGCGGCATCACTAAGGGGGAGCGGTCGCCTTGCGCCCCGAATTACAACGGCGACTTGTCTGGAAAAGCATTTTTTAAATCAAGCCCGCACTTCGATGAAACTTTCAATTGCTGACCTGTCCGGCTTGGAATTCTTCGCAAAATTCTCGTACACGATTTTCCCTCGATCCATAACGATGACGCGGTCGGAAAATTGCAACGCAATATCGACATGCTGTTCGACGATCACGATCGACAGGTCATCCTCCAACTGGATTTTGTTGATGACATCAACAATATAATCAACGATGACCGGTGCCAAACCTTCAAGCGGCTCGTCGAGCAGAAGAAGCTGCGGGTTTCCAATCAGGGCGCGTCCAATGCTCAGCATTTGCTGTTCGCCGCCCGACAACTGATTTCCGCCGTTTGCCCTTCGTTCTTTCAGGCGTGGAAACAAATTATAAATGCTTTCGAGGCCCCACTTGCCCGGCCGGGAGGCGATCAAAAGATTTTCCTCGACGGAAAGCGATGGAAATATCTCCCGCTCCTGAGGCACAAAACCGATTCCAGCAAGGCATCGGATATGGCTTGGCTGCGCCTCTATCCGGCGGCCCTGCATCATGATCGATCCAGATTTATAGTCGGACCGCCCGATGATCGTAGAAAGCAGCGTCGACTTTCCAACGCCGTTTCGACCGAGCACGATGAGCGTTTCGCCGGCGCGGATCGTGAGCGACACCTCATCAAGAACCTGGGTCGGTCCCCAACCGGCAGACAGCCGGTGGCAAACCAGCAGGGGTTCGTTTGGCGCAATTGGATCAAGCATGGTGCCGACGCCCCAGATAGATATCGCGCACTTGTGGATCGCGCGAGATTTCATCAGGCGTTCCGTTCAGAAGGACCTTGCCTTGCACCAGCACGGTGATGATCTTTGCGAAACGGAATACCAGTTTTATGTCGTGTTCGACGATGAGAACGGCAATTGATTTTGGAAGAGCTTCGATGAGGTCGAACATATGGTGTGAGTCCGCAGGGGTCACGCCGGCCGCGGGCTCATCGAGAAGCAACACCGAGGGCTTCAAGGCCAGTCCGATAGCCACCTCGACAAGGCGCTGACGGCCATAGGGAAGGTCGGAAATGATCCGGCCGGCGTCGGCGGAGAGATTCATTTGCTTGAGTAAATCGAACGCTGCGTCTGCGGCCTCGATCTGGGCCTTCTTTCCGAAGAAGGCCGAGGCGCCCAACCTGCGCTGCTCCAGCACGGCCAGTTGAACATTTTCAAGAACCGTCAGCCCGCGCAGCAAGGCATTGATTTGGAAGGTTCTCGCCAGTCCGATCCGAACCCGCCGGTCTGTCGACAACGACGTGATGTCCCTGCCGTTCATATGGATGGTGCCGCTTGACGGCTTGATTTGCCCTGTCAGAAGATTGACGAACGTTGTCTTTCCCGCCCCGTTCGGGCCGATCAAAGCATGACGGGCCCCGCTCTCGAGGCGAAAATTGATGTCGTTGGCGACTTCTATTTCGCCGAACTTCTTTCGAAGGTTGGTCGCCTCGATCGCGGCGTGGGACTGCTCCAGAGCCATCACGCACCAGCCCGGTCTATCGATAAGGTTTTGTTCGCGTGAAAACGTCGTGCCAGAGTGTCATACAGACCAAGCAGGCCGCCGCGCGCAAATGTTGCGACGATGACCAGGATGAGCCCCAGCCAGAACAGCCAGAACACTGGATCGCCCTTGGCGAGGATGTCCTGCGCGGCGAAATAGATAGGCGCGCCCAGGAACGCACCATAGAGGCGCCCTGCCCCCCCAAGAACCAGTACGATGAGAACGGTGCCGGACAATTCGAAGCTTAAGACGTTCAGACCGACAAACTGATTGGTTTGCGCGGAGAGTGCTCCAGCCAGTCCCGCGATTCCAGCGGCGATTGCGAATACAATGAGCTTCCTCCGCTGGACGGGCACACCGATGGCGGTCATCCGCGCCGCATTTTCGCGGATGCCCACGAGCGATCGACCAAACGGCGAGCGGACCATGTGACGAACGAAAAGCAGGCAAACAAACAAAACAAGACCGGCATAGGCAAAGCCGACTTGGCCGTACATGTCGAATTCAAACAGTCCGAAAATTGGCTTCACGGTAATGCCCTGCAGGCCGTCCGCGCCCCCGGTCCAGCCGGCAAAATGATTGGCCAGTTCGTAGAAGATCAGCGTCACGGCCATACCGAGCATCAGCAGGGCCAATCCTTTCGTCCGCAAAATGATGGAGCCCATGACAAGACCCACGAATGCGGCGCCGGCCGCACCCCCGGCCAGCCCGGTAAACGGCCCGTTCCAGCCCGCAATGGCGAGCAGTCCAGACGTATAGGCACCCACGCCGAAATACGCCGCATGCCCCAACGTGACGATACCGGTATATCCCAGCAGAAGGTCAAGAGAGAGCGCAAACAGGATCATGATCAAAATTTGCGTGCCGAGTGGCAGAAGTTCCGGCACCAACACATAGGCGGCGCAGACGGTCAGCCACGGCAGAAGCTCCAGGAGACTGAACCTGCGGGCCCGCGCCTGCTGCAATTCGCCGACACTCATGTAGTCCTCCCGAACAGTCCCGCCGGACGGAACAACAGGACGATAAATACTGCGACGTAGACAAAGAACGCGCCGGCCTCCGGCATCAGAATTTTGCACGCGGTATCGCCAATGCCCAGAATCAGCGCGGCAACGAAGGCGCCGGTGATCGAGCCGAGCCCGCCCATCGAAACGACGATCAGGAAGTAGATCAGGTGCTCCATCGCATAACCCGGAGCGATGGCGACAATGTCGGCACCGAGCCCGCCACCCAATGCCGCGACGCCACTGCCGAGCGCGAACACCATCGTGAACAGGGCGTTGGTATTGATGCCAATGCATTGCGCCATCGAACGATTGTCGACCGCCGCCCTGATGCGCGCACCAACCAATGTCCGTTCAATACCGAGCCACAGCGCCGCAAAAATCAGGCAGCCCACAACGATCAGAAACGCCCGGTAGGTCGGGAAATCCCTCCCCGCGACAAAGAAATGACCTGTGATGGCCGGCGGCAGGTCGACTCGCTGTGGCAGCGGCCCGAAAGCAAAATGGGCTGCGGCAGTGGCCATGAAAATGAGCCCGATGGTCATCAATGTTTGATCGAGTTCGCCCGCGCCATACAGCCTGCGGTACAGCAGGCGCTCCAGGACGACGCTGACCAGTGCAATCAACAGCGCCGACAGAACAAGCGCCAGGCCGAATGGCACGCCCTCCATTTTCATAAGCCAGAGAGCCGCGTAGCCGCCGGCCATGGCGAAAACGCCATGAGCCAGATTGACGAAATTAAGCATGCCCATCGTCAGCGAAAGGCCTACCGAGATGACATACAGCACCATCGCATAGGCTAATCCATGGAAGACAATGCTGACAATGATGTTGAGGACGTTGGTCACTTCCGGCCCGGCTTCACATCCTCGCTTTTTACTGCGGATTTAGAATCTTCCATTGATCCTTGACGTTGTGAATGGTCTCCATGGTGACATTGACCAATTTGTTACCAACCTTCTGTACCTTGTTGATGTACACGTCCATCACCACGTCCCGCGTCTCAGGATCGATTGCAATCGGCCCACGGGGACTGGACGGATTAGTCCAGGTCTTCAGCGCCTGCATCGAACCGTCGCCGGTGACGACGCCGTTCTGTGCCTTGATCGCGGAGAACACCGCCGCCATTCCATCCCAGCCGCAAACCGCCATGAAGCTTGGAATCGAGTCGTCGCCATACGCCTTCTTCCAAAGCTTGACGAACGCAACGTTTTCCGGACGGGAATCGTTCGCCGAGTAGATCGCCGCAGTGGTGGTGCCGAGTGCCGCGTCCCCCATGTTGTCGAGTTCTTCGTCGCTCGCAATATCTCCGGGACCAAGCAAAGTAATCCCCGCCTGGGTCAGGCCCGCTTCGGCGAATCCCTTGACCGCGGCAGTCGTAATCCGGCCAGAGTTGGTGAACATAAACAGCGCGTCCGGCTTCGCATCCTTGATGCTTTGCATGTACGGCACGTAGTCCGGCGTGGTCTGAGGCATGCGGATGCGGCCGATAATCTGCCGGCCGTCTCCCGCGAAGCCGGCTTCGAAGGCTTTTTCCGAGTCTACGCCGGCCGCATAATCGCTCACTGCGATAAAAACCTTCTTGAATCCGTTTCGCGCCGCCCATTGGCCCAAGGTGTGTGCGGTCTGCCATTGCGTGTAGGAAACACGCGCTATGTAAGGTGAAAGCCTGGTGAGGTTGGACGTCGATGCGTTCATCAGGATGAAGGGCGTCTTCGACTGTGTCGCCAATGGCGCTATAGCCGCGGCGTTTGGCGTAAACACAATGCCCCCGAGAAACTGCACATGATCACGGACAATCAGTTCCTGAGCCAACCGCTTTGCAACGTCCGGGTTCGCACCAGTATCGTCCCGCTTGATAATCTCGACCTTAATGCCGGGCGGCAACTCCGATTCATGATGCTCGACATAAAGCTGCGCACCCCGGTCGATATTCTCTCCCAGCGATGCCGAGGGCCCGGACAACGTCAGGATCATGCCGATCTTGACCGCCTGGTCGGCTGCGAGCGCAGGAGCCACCGTCAGGGTGACGAACGCGGCCGCACAGAAAGACATTTTCCGGAGCATTTTCATTTTAGGAATTCCTGTGTGTGAACCCGCGTGTTTGCGCCAAATATCAGAGCCGGCTTATTCCGCGCAATTAGGCGAGGTTCGTTCCGACCAGACCCAGCGCGCGCGTCGCGATCGACTCCCCTGACGTAAATGCATCGATATCTACGGACGTCGACGCGAATTCGACGCGGCGAAATTTGTCCTGGTCCTCAAACGGCACCGTGGCGTCGATGCCGAGTTTGGTGCGGATGCCTTCCTTGCTGACCCGGACGTATTCGTGACCGCGCGCGCCGGGTATCAGAATAAGATCGGATGAGGCTTCCATACGCGTCGCCACGGCGTATTCGACATCGATCGGGTTGCTTCTTTATCTGGATCACGGCGTGAAAACGATGCAGCCCGCCCGACGTCATCTCGACATCGGTGACGATTGGGATCGCCGACTGCAACACCTTCAGCAGACTGGCTTCCAGCACATATTTGCGCAGGATGATGGTCTCGCGACCGAAGCCGTTGATGACATGATAGATCGGGCGCAGGCGATGCGTGATCGCAGTGATCCTCAGGACGGGCGCATCCGCCGCCGGTGCGGCGAAGCCGATGAACTCGCCGAATGGCCCCTCGGGCGCGACGTCATCGACCAGAATTTCACCTTCAAGAACGAATTCGCCCTCCGACGGCACCAACAGGTTCTGCGAAACGGCCTTGACGACGGCGAGCGGCCTGCCGGCCAGGCCGCCAGCAACAGCGAGTTCGTCCGCGCTTTCGGGCATCTGCGAGCCCATCGTAGCTGCGGTAAAATGCAGGGCCAGATCTGTGCCGATACAGACCGCCACCGGCAACGGCTTACCCTGCGCCTTCGCCCGCTCAAACGCGATCCGAAGATGACGCCCAAAATCGAGCTTGATCGCCACACGATCCGGCCCGAGGATCTGCAGCCGGTGATAGGAGGCGTTGTAAATCCCCGTCACGGGATCCTTCACGACGACGATGCCGGCAGTGATGTATCGGCCGGCATCGTTCGGCGCGTGAAAGAGGGCCGGAAATAGCTTGGTGACGTCGAAGCCGGTTCTCAACACGACTTCTTGTACAGGTGCGTCTTTCACGATTTCCGGCGGCAGCGGGCCGCCCATCGCACGCTGAACCAGCCCGCGGATACCGTTAAAATCCAGGCCGAATGCGGCTTCGCAGTTTTCCTTGGAACTAAGCAAATTGCCAATGACCGGGATTTTTGTCCCCTTGACCGAAGGAAACAGCAGCGCCTGCTTGCCATCCAGCTTCTTCAGGATTGCCGCTATTTCCAGATGTGGATCTGCGGACTTCTCGTACGTCAGCACCCGATCGCTCTGAGCAAGACGTTCAAGCGCGGAGCGAAAGCGCGTATCGAGAATCTGAGGCTGCAATATACTCTTCATTCCTCGAGCTTGCGACAGAGGCTGGAGTGAACCAACCGAGGCGGCCTTTCACGCATCAAAGATATTAAAGTACACTAGCTATGCAACAAAGGTAGTCAAGCCCCTCTGGATAGGCAGGCTTGAGCAAAATGTCAACGCCTAACGGCAGCTTTCACATACCAGTAGCGGCCTCGACAATGCATTCCACCGCTGACCAGGTATCAGCAACTTGTCCGTAGTCACGACCATTTGAGGCCGCCACAACAATGCTACGGAGCAGCCTTCGCAATTGATAATCTGTCACTGCGCGCGACGTTGGCGCTTTTTGCTGCAACCACGCCGCCAACACATCGTTCTGCAGCCGCTCGGCGAACAATTCACTTGCCTTGATCAGTGTTCGCAATTTCTCAGTGGCTGGGATCGACGGAGGCGACGGCCGAGATTTCAGCGTCACGCGCAGCGCGCTGCAGTGGCAGCACGATCTGCTCGCGCCACGACCGGCACGTGTCATCCATGTCTTTAATATCCGATGGCGAGAGAAGAATACCGCATCGGACGGCGGCGAACAACGCGGTCAGCAACATCATGACATCGACACCGGCCTCGGCCTGCAGCCGGAGGCACGCGTCGGTAATGCCAGGCTTGGCATAAATCTGTAGCGCAAACGTCCAGTTCTGCTCATTCAGGGGACGACTGGAATCTGTCATTGCGCCATCTCGAGTGCTGCCGGCGACGCGCCACTCACGGCAGATCCTTGACCGTGGCCGGGCTCAAACCTTTCCAGCGTCGAACCGCATCGGTCTCGATATCGAACAGGTCGAGCACGCGACCAAGCGTGTGATCGACCATCTGCTCGATGGTCTGCGGGCGCGCGTAGAAGGCCGGCACCGGCGGGTAGATGATGGCGCCGATTTCGGTGGCCTCGGCCATGGAGCGGAGATGGCCGAGATGCAGCGGCGCCTCGCGCACCATCAGCACCAGCCGGCGGCGCTCTTTCAACACCACGTCGGCGGCGCGGGTGACCAGCGAGGACGTGACGCCGGTCGCGATTTCCGACAGGCTGCGCATCGAGCACGGCGCGATCACCATGCCCAACGTCTTGAACGATCCGCTGGAAATCGTCGCACCGATGTTGTCCACCTGATGCACCACGTCGGCCAGTTCGGCCACGTCGGATACCTTGATGTCGAGTTCCTGCGTCAGCGCGACCTTCGCCGACTTGCTCATCACCAGATGAGTCTCGATGGCGGTCGGCTGCAGCAGCCGCAGCAGCCGCACGCCATAGATGACGCCGGATGCCCCGGTGATTCCGACGATCAGGCGCTGCGGGGTGGGCTCATGCGGGATCAAAATAATGGATATCCATCAACAGGCGGCCGGTTTCCGACTTGAGCGGGCCATGAAACGCGCCGGGCGACCGGCATGCACAGGTATTCGGCTTGAAGGATTCGCCGCCGTTGCCCCTTGTCGTCGTTACCAACCGTCAGATCGCTGGAAAACAGAAACATCTCTTCCCGGTATTCATGGACGAACGGCGCACCGGTGTAAACGCCTGGCGCGAAGCACAGGATGCGGGTACGGCTGCCGCGGTTGTTGGTTTCATCGAGCGCGCCCGACAGGATCTTCTGCTGGATGCCCTCGGGACAGCCTGCCGGGGTGTCCCATCCGCTAGACATATCGAGCGCACGAAATTCGTTGTGGGCTTTGTTTATGGCCATTTTCGAGCTTCCTGAATCAGATCAAGCGACAGCGCAGAGTGGGGCAACCGGATGGTTCCGGTTGGTCAGTCGGCCAGCTCATAGCCCACCTAAAATAGCTTATTTGCTTTAGATCCATACCTGTGTGTACCGAAAACTTAAACCCGGACGTAGTGATGGTGAAGTCCACCAAGTATCGCGTGTGAAGCTCGACAGTCTTGTCGAGCAACGCCGCGGCTTTTTCCAGTCGTAGGTCCGGAATGCGTGGCCCTAACTGATGCTTCCGGTGCGCTGAACCGGGCGAGAAGCCGGCGCGTCTTTGTCCAATGACCGATGCGTTCTGATGTCGTTACAATAGTGTGCATAAGATCGCAGGATCCGGCGTAGATGCGCCTCGCCAAAAACCACAATATGATCCAGGCACTCGCGGCGGATCGACCCGATCAGCCGTTCGGCGAAGCCATTCTGCCATGGTGAAGCCGGCGCCACAGGCCTGTCCCTAATTCCCATGGAGCGCAATCGGCGCGTGACATCGCTGCCATAAATCCGATCCCGATCGCGGATGAGGTAACGTGGAGCCTCATTCCAAGGAAATGCCTCGGTTATTTGACGAGCAACCCATTCCGCCGTCGGGTTTACTGTGACGTTGATCCAGACGAGGTCCCCGCGGTCGAGACGGACGATGACGAAAGCATAGAGCAGGTCGAAACCGATCGTTGGAACAACGAACAGGTCCATGGCGGCAATGTCCGGCCTGTGGTTACGCAAGAAGGTTCGCCATCCCTGGCTGGGTGGCCGGCGTCGCTTGTCCATGTATTTGGCGACGCTCGATTGCGCGACCTGAAACCCTAGTTTGAGCAGTTCGCCGTGGATGCGTGGCGCACCCCAAAGCGGATTTTCGACGTTCATCCGCCGGATCAATACTCGCAGCTCTGTCTCGATCTGCGGTCGTCCACCCAGGGGGCGCGACTTCCAACGCCAGTAGCAGCGAAAACCGGCCCTGTGCCAACGCACGAGGGTCTCGGGCCGGACGATCGTGACAACCTGCAGGATCGAAGGAAACCAGCGATAGAGCTGGACAAGGAACCAGTGATCATTGTTTGTGAGCCGGGCGCGGCCACGCAGCCTACGCTTCAAGACAATCAACATTCTCAGCCTCAAGCCGCATCTTCGACTTGAATGGCAAGGCCAGCGTGGCCTGGACGAAACACAAGAGCCCGATCATCCCGCCAGTTTAGTCGATTCCATCGCACCATCAACACGGATAAGGTTTTCGGTACACACAGGCGCGCGGTCTCAAGCATTCCACGAGCCGCTTGGCATGAGCCGGCAACGACGCGAAGTTTCAAACGCAAATGGCGTGGTGCCGAAGAGCCCACCTATCGAGCACGACCAAGATCGCGAGCGTGACGCTGCCGGTCCCGCCGCGAGAAAATCATCCGCAAGCAAGTCGGAGGGCCGCCCTAGCCACCCACCTCGGCGCTGATGATGTCCCCAAACAGATGCCAGGTGTCGCCCTGGAGCTTTTGCAGCCGGAGTTGCTCGATAGGAGCAAAGTCGGTCGCGCTTGTCTTGGTCGTCATGCCGGGCAGCAAGCCGCCCAGTTCCAGGCCTTTGATGCTGGCTGCCTGTTTCATGACGTTTTCACGGGTAAGGTTGTCGCCGCACTGTTTCAGCACGTGCACCATGGTCTGCGCAACACTGTAGCCGTAGACCACGAACGCGTCGTTCCGGTTTGCTTCGGGATAGTATTTGTCGAGGAAAGCGTTGAAGGTCTTCATTCCTGCATCGTCTTTCCACTGCGGGTCCGTCGGATCCTTGACATAGGCCGATGAGATAATGTCCTGCGCGGCGGCGAACCCGGCCGGCTTGATCGTGGCGCCGATCGAGCTCGACACACTATTCAGAAAGTGAAGCGGCTTCCATTCGATTTCGGCATTCTTCTTGATCGCCTGAGCCGCGAACTTCGGAATTGAAATGTTGACGAACACATCGGCACCGCTCGCTTTGAGCTTGACGATATGACTATCGATGGTTGGTTCAGTAGTCTCGTAGCTCTCCTCGGCAACAATCATTGAGGCGGCGTTGGCGCCGAGACCGTCTTTCAAACCCTTGAGATAGTCCTTGCCGTAATCGTCGTTCTGATAAAGAACGGCGATCTTGGCGTTGGGCTTTTCCTTTAGGATATACTTCGCATAAATTTGCGTTTCGCTCTGGTAACTGGGCTGCCAGCCCATGGTCCAGGGAAAGTTCTTGGGGTCATTCCACTTGGTCGCGCCGGTGGCGACGAACAGCTGCGGCACCTTCTTGGTATTCATGTATTTCTGGATCGCCGAGTTCGGCGGCGTACCCAGCGAATTGAAGATCAACAGGACCTCGTCGCTTTCAACCAGCTTGCGCGCCTGCTCGACCGTTTTCGGTGGGCTGTAGCCGTCGTCATAGCTGATGAAATTGCTTGCGGCCGTTGATGCCGCCTTCGGCATTGATCTTCCTGAAGTAGGCATCTTCGGTCTTGCCGATCACGCCGTAGGAGGACGCCGGTCCGCTGTAGGGCATGATATTGCCGATCTTGATTTCGGTATCGGTCGCGCCGACGTCGTATATCTTTTGCGCGAGCGCGCCGCTGCTGGTTGCGATGAGCACGGCCACGGTGGCCAAAAAAACAACCAGTCGGGATTGGATAGCAGCCATTTCAGGCCTCCCTGATGTTGTGATTATGCCAGTGTTTTGATTGGAAGCGCGTGGGGCTTCGGGGTTCATTGAATACCCGTTGCCAGAGGCCAGCAAGAAAAAAAGCCTCGCGACGGAGATCGGCGGCATCCGGCCTTCGGATAAGGTGGTTGCTGGTCATTCGGGGCGGCTAGTAGTCCAGTTTTCCAAAGCTGGAGGAACGTTGACGGCACGATTGAGATGCAAACCGCCACAATGGATATTGCGGATTTACCTCAAGCAAGGCGGCCAAACCGCTGGGCACCGCGAGCTATGGCGGTTGCTGAGGACGCTTTTCAAAGTGACCGGCGATACCGATGAGCTGATCGACTAGCCCTCAACGTTTCGCCCGCCGTTTGGGCACTTTCAGCAACATTCGTTTGGCCTTTAACTCCGCACGCTTTTTGAGTTCGGCCTTGATTTTTTCGATCAGGGTTATTGCTTCTGGGGTCTGAATTTTAAGGGTGGAGTTCACGCGCGCGCCCTCCAAAAAACTGCGTTCAGCAGGCTAGTCCAATTCCGGAAGAGGGCAATCTAAAAAAGCGCTGCTTGGTCAGCTTGAAACTCGGTGCTGCCAACCCTTTTGTAGTCCTTTGTGTTTGGTGTATAAACCATCTCCCATGGAGTGGAACGCCTCCGACGTTGCGCTGCTTACAGCGCTTTGGACCAAGGGCCACAGCGCCGGGATCGGCTTTCGTGGCCGATGCAGTGATCGTCATCGCACACCACGCGGGCTTCGACCGGAAATTCGCCGAGCGCTACTGGCCTGTATTCGAGCGCAAGGCTTGGGGCTGCTCGGCAACCGAGATCGAATGGCGAAAGCACGGCTTCGAGGGCTCGCGCCTGGGCTATCTCCTGAACGGTGCCGGCTTCTTCCATCAGGCTCACAGGGCGGTCGACGACTGCCATGCAGTGCTCGAGATCTTGGCGTTCGAACTGCCGACGGTTAGTGCGCCGGCGCTTGCCGTCCTGCTCGAGCGAGCCCGCAAAAAGACGATGCGGGTCTGGGCGGAGCAGTCGCCGTTCGACCTCAAGGACGTTCTCAAGCGGCGCGGCTACCGATGGTGCGACGGAAGCGATGGCCGGCCACGATCGTGGTACATCGACGTGGGGGAAGACCAGCTGGAAGACGAAATCGCGTTTCTCAAGACGGAGATCTATCTCTCCGAAGTGGCGCCGCGGTTGCAGAGCTTGACGGCACTCAGCCGATTTTCCGTCAGAGCGTAGATCGCGAGAGCTCGCGATCTACGTCAACCACT
The DNA here is from genome assembly GCA_963761895.1 of uncultured Alphaproteobacteria bacterium. Taxonomy (GTDB): domain Bacteria; phylum Pseudomonadota; class Alphaproteobacteria; order Rhizobiales; family Xanthobacteraceae; genus Bradyrhizobium. The sequence continues at coordinate 1,099,414 of CAVXIL010000002.1, read as the reverse complement.
GATGTGAGAATGTGTCGTCGACCCGGCCTATTTCATCATGCGGCCTTGGCGACCTTCTCCGGTCCGGCCTGCTCCATCGCCCGCATGTAGAGATCGAGCATGCTCTCGCGCTCGTCGCGCTCTTCCTGGTCCTGCTTCCGAAGCTTGATGATCTCTTTGAGGATCTTGACGTCGAATCCTTCGCCTTTGGCTTCCGCAAACACTTCCTTTTTTTGCTCGCTCAACTCGAGCATTTCGGTGTCCAGATTTTCGATCCGTTCGACGAACGCGCGAATTTTGCCGCCGGGAATAGTGACGTCAGACATGGTGCCTCCCTGATAAATGGAAGCGCGAAAATGCCCGCAAAGAAATGACCAATGTGTTAACCGAGCGAGCCAAGCCGAAAGGTGATTAACGGCGGTCCGGCATCTACGGCTGCCGATTCCGCAGCGGCTTTGAGAGGTCCGTATTCCCGCAACAAAGCCTGATCGCAACTGGTCGGGTGACTACGGGAACGCTTCCGGGGCTTTCGCGAGCGCATCGCTAGAGTGGTCCTCGATGTTGCACTGTCGAGTCCGAAGATGTGGGACTTGCAGGTGAAAAAGGCGAAGGAAGCGGGCTTCATGCCGGCGGATGTGGATACCGATTACGACACGGTGAAGAAGGATTACAATCCCGACCACTACAAGATCGAGGTGCCGAACGTGGAGAACATCCGCACCGAAATGGAGACCTTCGACCACATTCTGCCGCTCCTTTTTGAACGCAGATGGGTACTCGCAAAAGCGCCCGAAGGCTCGCCCGGCTTCATCACTAGCGACCATCCGGTGTGCCTCTTCTGGTCAGAACCAAACCCCGCCCGCGGAAATCGGGGGCCTGGCCTCAAGCATAAAGGGAGTGAGATCCTGTTCCCTGTTTCCCCGAGCCTTGCAGTCATCGGGGCATATGAGCTTGAGAATGGTGAAGCCGACCTTACCGAGGAGGAGGTGGCAGCGTCCAATGGAACGATCGCCGTATTCGCGCAGCGACAGGTCTACGCCCCGACCATGGACTTTAAATATCAGATCGATCACAGCCAGCCACCCAAAGGGGCCGCCCTTTTGATCGATGATGACAGATTCAAACCTGCGAACTAGCTCTCACTATTTCGACGGCTTACCATCGTTGGATGCTACTTTCCGCAGCGGATGGCTAGTCGCTGTTCTTTGACCGGTGTACGGAAGTGACGCTGAAAACAACACATTTGCCACTCCTAATGATCGGCGATTTCAACACCGGACGGAATGATTTGGACATTGAAGGGAAAGGAACGCGCTTTCATTGCGCTGATCAGTTCATTGGGCTTTGTGACCAAGCCGGTCTTACTGACCTATGGCGTTTCCGACACGGCGTGCGGCGTGAGTGGACTTGGCGCTCTGCCAAGAATGGATTTCGTATTGATCATGCATTCGGAAACCAAGCGTTCGTCAATTGCTTTCCAACTTTTAGATGCGAAATCAATCACGAACCGCGCTTGATGGGGCTGACGGATCACAGTGCGATGATAGTAGACCTTGAATAAGGGTTTGTGCCACGCGAAAAGAAGCGATCATCTTGGGCATGAGGCACATGCTGTGGTAGTTTCGCGCATGGAAAAGCCACCGAAAGTCCTTAAACACCTTGGCCCATATTGCACGGACACTCCCTTATCGGCGAGTTGCGAGCTGACGGAGCGCGTTTGGCTCACCTACCACAATCTTGTCGCCGGATACCAACACGCAGGGCAGGCAAGCCGCGAATTCCTCATCGTCCGAATGCTCTACATCGCCGAGATCACCAGCACAGCCATACGCCTCAACGCCAGCTGGGCGCTTACTCACGCGGCGCTGTCTCTACTACGGGACCGTTATGAGCAGACCATTCGCTTCTCATGGCTGGTGCGAAACCCAACAAGAGCGAATTCGCGAAATACGAGCGGGCTATGTTCGCAAAAATGAACTCGATCGTCCGGAATATGGACTCCGCCACGAGAGACCGACGTATCGAGACGGTAGGTCCGCTACCCGCTTGGGCGACCGAGCAACTTACCAAGGAGGATCGAGCCGCTCTCGACGCCTGGGGCTCTCTCGATCTGAGATCGATGGCGAAGAAGCGCGATGCGCTACCGCCCATCGCAGATACACTTCTTGCAAAGGATCTCGCACACTCCATGAAGCGATCTATTCGCAATTCAGTTCCGTCGCGCACTACGATCGCTTCAGCATCGAATTGGTAGGACTTCAAAAGGCTCCCAATGGTCACGTCATGCTCGCGACGCAACCTCACTGGCCAGCGATACTTCTCATCCAAAATGCGCTCTTCGATATAATTCAATGCTTTGAGGCAGCCCAGATTTGCTACAAGAAGGACGCCGCGCAGATATTCGAGGCGCTGCTCGCCCAGTGGATCGCAGTCTCCAAGGAAATTGTGCCTCGCTAGTTGTTTGTGGGCTGGGGGAACGGTCCAAATCGTTCTCTTCCATGGTACACGGTCGCCATGGCAGAGGGTCCCAAACATCATTACATCCCGGTGTTCTATCAAAAGCCGTGGTGCGGTGTTGATCGCCGTCTCTGCGAATATCTGCTCATGACCAAGCTGGCCGACAACTCACGCGCATAGAACTGCATGATGGCGCACCGCAAAAATTGCGGCGCAATCGAATGGCCCTCGGACTAACGAGGGCAGCCCTCCGCGGCCACCGTCTAACTGTCCGGGTATTGCACCTTTGAGACATGCCGAGGGCCACTGAGAACGTCTGCTTATCGGGATAGACCGGAAGTGACCGAGGCACGTTCAACGTGACGCCTTTGACCCAACTGAAACATTGACTCGGTTGAGCCGCAAAGATGCTGTCCACATGGCGAGGGGATAACTTAAATTGCCGCGCGGCAGTTTTCGTCTTTCTCAGCTCTGCCGCGCCGTGCTTAGCGTTACCGCTGATGCCCGAGTCCAATCCCGAGATGTAGCGCCTTCTGGCGCAGCGCTCCAATCGTGCGCTTTGTCTCTTTAGATATTTTGGTGACCGGTGTTCTCGCCTTCGAATGTGCCTTGAGTTCCTTGACGTCAGTCTTCGTCCATTCGCGACGCACTGCTTTGCCGTTTTTCTTTGGCTTCGTAACTTTCAACTTGTTCGGTCCTTATTTGATGGGGCCGTGTAACTAACACATAGAGACAACTAAACAAAACCTAAAAATCCCACCATCACGCCACCGGCTAAGAACTTACATCGTGCCGTTCGCATTCGAGGGCCTTCGTCTTACTGGATTTACCGAATGACCGGTTTTGGCACCTTTCCGACTTGCCTGGGCGGTCTGACTATGTCCGTTCATAAGGGCAGACCGGAAGTGGCCGAACCACGGTCGAAACGACGCGATTGACCCGTTGCTGCCATCGTCATTGACGTGGAGACGCTATAAGACGGAGCAAATAGAATGATTTTGTGGCCCCGAGAACGCCGATGCTACAAGCCTGCCTGAACGGTGGATTATTAAAATCTGCGCATCACGGAGTGCCGATGTCAGCATCGGAGCTGGCATGCGACGCCGTTGCCGTCCGAGCGGCTGGCGCCGAGGAGCTTCACGTTCACGTTCGTGCAGAGGACGGCGCCGAGACACTGGAGCCGTCTGCTGTTGCCAAGACCATCCAGGCGATCCGACGCGCCGTCCCTGGAATGCCGATTGGATTAGGGACCGGTACTTGGATCATGCCGGGAGGGCGGCGGCGGCATCGTCACATTCGGGACTGGACGGAGAAACCCGACTATGCCTCCGTTAACTTGGGCGAAGCGGACGCGCCCGAGGTAATCGACATCCTGGTTACTGATGGTGTAGGCGTTGAAGCAGGACTTTGGAACAGCCAAGACGCTGAGAGATTTGTTGCCGGGATAGATTTCGATTCTGGTAGAAATGACTTGCCGCGATGGTGAAGAGGCATTGAGAGAGGCGCATCTAATCCTCTCGATACTTGATAGAGCAAAGTGCGCTTTGCCTGTCCTCTTGCATGGCGAAGCCGGCAGCGTTTGGGTCTGCGTACGCGAGGCTTGGCGCCTCAATCTCTCGACCAGGATTGGATTTGAGGACGGAGTTCACCTGCCAAATGGTGCTGTGGCTACGGACAATGCTGAACTGGTACGTGCAGCAATACAACTTCGCGGATAACTCGTACTCGCCTTGGGACTTCCGTTCCTGGCACTTTTCGGAAGTGAGGCAATATCCGACTTAGTCCGCTATTGGGTGCAAAGCAGACTATATGTGCTCGGGGCGAGTGTTTCCGATTTTGACTGCCCCAAACGGACATGCCGCGGCAGCCCGGCGAGGCAGCTGCTGAGGGCAGAACCGGCGTGCCGCGCAAGCCCGACCCACGTCCGTTTGACCTAAGCCATCCACCGACTGTGCAGATCGGCATTTTCCTTCGGGCCACTGGAAAAACTGGTTCGACGACTCGTCGACAGAAGGGAATTGAACTTTCCGATTTCAACCCTTTCGAGGTGACGCCGCCGCCTGGCCGACGCCGATCTGCATGAGGTCTCGGCCAATCACGAGTTCGCCAGAGAAGCCCTTGCCTGCAGGTAGCAGTTGTTCTCGCGTAGCATTGCCGGGGACAATGTGGCTGAGGACAAGTTTTTTGACACCTGCAGCTTCAGCTATTCCTCCAACGTCTTCAACCGACGTATGGGCGTTTAGCAGATGTTTCATCAGACCTTCATCTGCGACTGAACGCGGCGTTGGAAACAGGCGATTGACCCAACTTGTCACAATGACTTCGTGAACAAGAACGTCTGCGCCTTTGGCAAGTTTAATTAAATTCTCGTTCCGCCCAGTATCGCCGGAGAACACGATAGACCCGTCGTCAGTGTCGAAGCGGTAGGCGAATGCAGGCCAGACTGGAGCATGATCCACCAATGTTGCGGAAACACGCACGCGATCGTCCTCGAAGAGTTTGAACGGCTCCATCGGGGGAGAAGGGGTTTCATTGGGCGATTTGAAGCCGGCAATTGCCGGGATCTCGATGTCGTGCACCTCGACCAATTGCTCGAGGCTCCGTTTACCGTTGTCGCGCATTCGGTCATTCAAATCTGTCGCGAAAGCCTGATAGAGGTAGCCCGTCATATCCTTGGTACCGGGCGTCGGATTATCGGGATTAATGGTTGCAACAGTGGGGGTTGGAGAGCCGGGCAGTGAAAAGGTCGGCTCCATTTGGCCTCGCCGACCCGGACCAAACACCTTGAGGGGTGAGGATGGGCGGTCGAGCCCGGTGAACAATCCGAACAGCAACAGGTTTGCATAATCGATTGTATGATCGGAATGGAGGTGGGTCAGGAACAGCGCTCTCAAGCTGGCGCTCATAACGGTACGGTTGTCCGTTGGCGATACCACTTGCTGAAGGCGTTTCCCGACCCCCTCGCCGCAGTCCACGAGATAATAAGCGTCTCCAACAGCTACGGCCGACGAGATGCCGCACTGGTCCGAATTGGGCCACCAAGTGGGACCGCCTGCAGTGCCCAACAAAAGGAGTCTGGTCCTCGAACTCGCGGCGTCTCCTGACGATTGTGCCAGCTGAATTCGTGAGTCCAGGCTGCCGTTGCCTGCGACTGCGGAGCACATCATAGGCGAGATAAGGCTCGCTCCAACGGCGCTTCCCGCGATGAAGCCGCGACGCGTAAGCGCTTGTCGAACGGCGTGTCCGATCAGGTTGCACATTTGGCCCCCAGACAGCTTCACGAGAAGAGGCTCTCGCAAATTCAGTGGATCAGAGAGCCCGTCAGGTAGCAACGGCCGGCGAGGCCAATCTCAACCCTTTTGTCTGAACGGAGAGGTGAACCAGCCGAAAGTCAAATCGGCGCTTTTGCACCAAGGGGAAAGCTGTGAACCAACTGCCGAAGAGCGTGGTGCGGGAAATCCGCACGCCACGTTCTGTGGGAGCCGGGGGCGGGCGACCGTCTCCGGCGACCCGGTGGGATGGGAAACGGAGCGTTGCCGAATGGCCCAAGCTACCGCGCCCATCCTCAACTCTCTACCCTTTGAGACATCCCAACCAATGCAGCCGATGTCTGTTCATAGGGGAAGACCGGAGGTGACCGGCGCGCGGCCGCTTGGACTTGTGCCGAAATTTGATTACGGTCTGGCCGGATCATTGGGGGACGGGGCAAGCAATGAAGCGACGCGCGTTCATCACGCTTGTCGGCGGCGCCGCGGCCGCCTGGCCGGTTGCGGCGCGCGCGCAGCAGCCAGAGAGGGGGCGGGTGATCGGGCTGCTGATGGGTTTTGCGGAAAACGATCCTGCCGCGCAATCCCTGATCACGACGTTCCGGAGGGAGCTCGCCAGGTTGGGGTGGATCTAAGGCAGCAGTCTGCGGATTGAAATTCGCTGGGGCAACGGCAGTGAGGCCAGGATCGGAGCGTTCGCGAAAGAGCTGGTCAATTTGCGACCTGACATAATTCTCGGGCAAACCACGGCCGCGGTCAGTGCGCTTGCCCAAGCGACGTCGACCATTCCGATCGTGTTCACGTTCGTAACTGATCCGATCGGCAGCGGCTTCGCCGCGACCTTCGCGCATCCGGGCGGCAACATCACGGGCTTCACATCCAACGATCCCGTGGTGGGCGGCAAATGGATGGGACTGTTGAAGGAGATCGCTCCACGCACCGTGCATGTGGCGGTTCTTTACAGCTCAGGGACGGCGCCGCAGAACAAATTCTTCATGCCTTCCATTCAAACCGCCGCATCGTCCCTTGCCGTCCAGGTGAGTCCCACAGCAGTTCATGCGCCGGATGCGATCGAAGGCGTTATTGCTGCACAGGCACGCAATCCAGGCGGCAGCCTCCTGGTGATGCCGGACCCCTTCAACCGGACAAACCGCGACAAGATCATTGCGCTCTCGGCCCGCTACGGCGTCCCGCGATCTATGATGATCGCCCTTACGCGGAATCAGGCGGCCTGATGACCTATGGTGCCGATCGCTCCGAGCAGCTCCGCCAAGCGGCGGAGTACGTCGATCGCATCCTCAAGGGCGCGAAGCCGATGGACCTGCCCGTCCAGAATCCCACCAAATTCGAACTGATCATCAATCTCAAGACCGCCAAGGCACTCAACATCGCCGTGCCGCAGTCACTGCTCGGCCGCGCCGACGACGTGATCGAATGAGGCGACGTCACTTCCGCTATTGGCACCTTCGAGACATGCCGACTGCATTGGGCAATGTCCGCTTCCAGGGGCAACCCGGAAGACATCTGCTCACATTAAGTTCTTCTCAGTTTTACCCAAATCGACCGCTTGGACCTGCGTCGAAAATTGCCTACGCTCATGTCGAGAACATCGGGGACGGGATTGGTAATGAAGCGGCGCGAATTCATCGCACTGATCAGCTTGTCGGCGGCATGGCCAGCCGTGGCACAGGCACAGCAGCGGCCGACGCTGGGTTTGCTCAGCTCAAGTGAAATGGCCGATTGGGCAATCAAGCCCTTTCGTGCGGGTCTCGAGGAGGGCGGCTTCGTCGAAGGCCGCAACCTAACCGTCATTTATCGTTCAGCAGAGGGCCAGTTCGACCGTTTACCGGCACTTGCGGAGGAGCTCGCAAAGAGCCAAGTTTCGGTCATTTTCGCGACCGGATCGCCGGTCCCGGCGCGCGCAGCGAAGGCAGCCACGACGACGATACCGATTGTCTTTGCATATGGCGGCGATCCAGTCCGCGATGGCCTTGTTGCAAGCTTGAACCGGCCCGGAGGGAATGTCACCGGCGCAACCTTCATCGGAACGGCACTCACGTCAAAGCGGATGGGCCTGCTGCGGGAGATACTGCCTCAAGTCTCAAATGTTGCGCTGCTTGTGAACCCGAAAGGCACCCTCGCGGAAGTCCAGATCGACGAAGCAAAAGTGGCTGCTCAGGCCCTGGGATTGGCCCTTCATGTTGTAAATGCCACTAACGAGAACGAGTTCGACGAGGCATTCGCAACGATGAGCCGGTTGAAGGTGGGCGCGTTTCTCCCCAGCACCGATCCCTTGTTTGGCCTTAACGGTCGAGGCCTGCATATCACAATGGCTTACCGCTACGGGATTCCAGCGTTCTGCAACGGTCGGGTGGACGCCGTTGTTGGTGGCCTTGTCAGCTACGGTCCCGACCTATCGGACACATGGCGGCAAGCAGGTGTCTATGTCGGGCGCATCCTTAAGGGCGAGAAGCCGTCAGAGCTTCCGGTTGTGCAGCCCACCAAGTTCGAGTTGGTAATCAATCTCAAGGTGGCGAAACAGCTGGGCATCGACATCCCACCAACGCTGCTCGCCCGAGCCGACGAGGTGATCGAATAGACTGTTAAATTGCTGCGGTGCATGAGTCTCTTGTTGGCACCAACCGGACCAACCGGACCAGTTCGGCGATGTCTGTTGTTGGGGGAAGACCGGACCTAGCTCGGATACGCCTCGAGGTCTGAGTTTGACCCGGAGCAGACATATTGAGCTTCCTAAAGCCATAGCTCTTGCTCATACTGGAGATTGCCAAGGGCATGGATGAGCGCTTTTGGTTTCGCGTTTCCGCCGCCCTTATTCACTAAAGCCGCTGCTTCGTTATCGATTTTTGGTTCTTACCCGCGCATCCTTATCGCTATTGTTGCAGCAAAATTCATAATGGAGGCATTGATGAAACGTCGCGACTTTCTGGCGCGAACTGCAGTTGGCGTTTCCGCAAGCCTCTTTCTGGGAAACGTTCGGTCCGACGGTTATCGTTTCATCGGTTCAGCCCTTGCCGCTGGCGAGGGAGATCGGCAGAAAGCTACCCCTGAGCAGAAATTCGCCGAATTTGCACTTTCCATCAAGTATGAAGGCTTGCCTGCGGAAGTTATCGCAGCGGCCAAGCGGGTGCTTCTTGACACGCTCGGATGCGCATTCGGTTCGGTAGGAAGCGAGCCCGCAAATATAGCAGAGACGACAATTCGCAAGACCTTTGGAGACGGCAATACAGCCACCGTGATCGGCTATCCGCGACCCGCTACCGTAGAAGGCGCACTGTTCGTCAACGGCGTCCTCGTCCGCTCCCTCGACCTTAACGATACCTATATCGGCACCGAGCCACTTCATCCGAGCGAGGTGCTTCCGACGGCAATTGCACTTTGCGAGGAGAATGGACGAAGCGGCCGTGATCTCATCGAGGCGATGGTCGCCGGCTATGAGGCCAGCATGCGCGTCAATGACGCGATCTCCTTCATCGAGCGTGGTTTCCATCCCTTGTGTGCGGCCGCCTACGGTATCCCTCTGATTGCGGGCAAGGTCTGGGGACTTCCGAAGGAAGCCATCGCCAACGCGGTCGGAATTTCCGGCGCCCGTGGCTTCACAAGCTTTGTCGTCAATAGTGGCGCGATCAGCATGATGAAAGCCATGGGACTTGCCGCCACTGCCGCTGACGGCGTTTTCGCAACACGGCTCGCCGCGCAGGGTTTTACCGGCCCGTCTGGGACGCTGGAATGGCTGGCTTCGAAAATGAAGCCCGTCAAGGAAGGGTTTGCCGTTGACCTCGAGCTTGAACGGTACCGGCTGCCCCGGGTGGCCTTCAAACGTTTTCCCATTCAAATCGAATTGCAGGCCGTGGCAGAGGCCGGCGCATCGCTTTCTGCGAAGGTCAGGGATCGCGCACAGATTGTCCGGGCGATCACGGTGGAGACCTATCCCGGCATAATCGAGCGCGTCGCGGACCCCGCGAAGTTCAAGCCGCAGACAAAGGGTACCGCCGATCACAGCCTTCCGGTCTGCCTTGCCATGGCGCTTCTCGACGGCGATGTGACGGTGGCTCAATTCGAGAAAGACCGCTGGCGGTCTCGGGACGTGATGGCGCTGGTGGAAAAGACGTCGGTGAAGCCCGGAGAGGCACTTATTGCCAAACTCCCCAAGGGGCGTGGCGCAAGCGTCGAGATTGTATTCGCAGATGGTCAGACCTTGCGCGAGACCGTGGAAGTTCCCGAAGGCGACGCGGAACGCCCGCTTTCGCGGTCGTCGCTCGAACGCAAGTTCATAAACTTCGCGGTCCCCGTGGTTGGCAAGGCCGGCGCCGAGCGCGTCATGTCACTCGTCGATGGTCTCGAAGGGCTAAAGGATGTCCGGGAATTGACCCAAGCCCTCCGTGGAAATGGAAAGCAAAATCCGGTGTGAACCTTGGATAGCAGCGATTAAAATGCCGATGTCGGTTGTTGGCACGTTTGAGACATGCCGACTGGTTCTGATGATGTCCGTTGTTCGGGGTAGACCGGAAGTGACCGGCACGCGGCCAATCTGACGCGATTGACCCTTAACGGACGAAATCGACTTGAAACAGGATAAGGAAGCCGAATAGGTTCTTTCAGCAAGCGTCACTTCATTTTGTTCTCACCGGAGGCGGACATGACAACTGGCATGACGCCGCGCGATTTGGCGCTGGCAACCGTCGGCGCTCTAATCATTAGCGGAGCCATGAACACCATGACAATGGCCGATGAAATTAAGCGGATTTCCGCCAACGGCACTGAGCTTGCCTACGTTGAACTCGGCGAAGGCGAGCCGGTGATCTTTGTTCACGGCGGCCTCCAAGACTACCGAATGTGGACCGAGCATCTTCCAAAGTTCGCTGATCGTTATCGCGCGATAGCTTACAGCCGCCGCAACAACTATCCGAACGAGGTTAGTCCGGATGGTATGCCGGATGGGGCCGCCGATGCGCACGGCGAGGACCTTGCTGCCTTCGTGCGCGCTCTTGGCCTATCAAAGGTGCGGATCGTGGCGCATTCATCGGGCGCACACGCGGCACTTTTCTTTGCTGCCTTGCACCCTGAAATGGTCGTTGGCCTCGCGCTCAACGAACCACCTGCCGCAGGCATATTGATCGGGACAACGAATGGCGCGGAGATATTGAAAGAGTTTGCTAATAACCTTGCGCCAGCGCGCGAAGCACTCAAGGCTGGTGACACGAAGAACGGCATTCCGCGTTTCGTAGATGGCGTTGGTGGACCGGGAGCTTATGATCGTCGTTCCGCTGCCGATAAAAAAATGAACTCGGACAACGCCGCGTCATACCTTGCCGACGCGACTACCAAGCGTCCGAGGGCTGCTTTCACTTGCGATATGGCTAAAGCCATCCCTGCCCCAGTATTGCTGTCAAATGGCGAACAGAGCCCAAAATTCTTTTTCAAGATCATTGATCAGTTGGAGGTTTGCTTGCCTAACTGTGAGAGGATCGTTATCGCCGGAAGTTCACATACCGTGCCCGCCGAAAACCCTGTTGCATATGATGAGGCTGTCCTCGCGTTTCTTGGCAGGCACTGATGTCAAAACCTGCGCAGCTCTATGAACAGGCTACTTCCGGTATTGACACGTTTGAGACATGCCGGCCGACCCTGACCATGTCTGTTGATCGGGGTACACCAGACGTCGTTGGCGCACGGTCAAAATTACGCTTTTGACCCGCACGGACAATTATCCGTTTCCGTGCCGCGTTAGTCTGTATGATAGTGTCAGCGTGTTTTCTTGATCATTTGGGTAGAAATTTCATGACGGACAATTCATCCCCTACAACAGTCAATTCATATTCGGTTCACGAAGACCAATTGAAATGGTTCGACGTTCCCCTCGTAGCGGGAGGAAAGGCGGCGGTACTACACGGCGATCCCACCAAAGCCGGGACAGTGGTTTTGCGTTTTAAATTCCCACCAAATCGACAAACACCTCCGCACAGGCACCCATATGCTGAATATACGACAATCCTGAGCGGCAAGGTTTACTACGGCGAAGGCGAAAAATTCGATATGTCAAATCCTGAAATCGGAAAGGTCGGCACATTCGCCATCGTACCTGCGGGTCAAGCGCATTTCGTGTGGACCTTGGACGAAGAAGCTATCGTACAATTGCAATTCGAGGGCCCATCCAGCACGATTTTTGTCGATGCAGCGGACGATCCGCAACGCAAGCAACACGATTGACGATGTCGGTTCATGGCACCTTTGAGACATGCCGACCCTTCCGATGAATGTCGGTTTTCAGGGCTAAACCGGAAGTGACGGGGACATCGCCAAACCGACCCGAATGACCCTCAGCGGGCGTCACGACCGTACGGCACTATCATTGTGAAAATCATGCTATGCCTAAAGCCCGCTGGCTGATGGAGCCGACGATGCCTTTACCAAGCGATGCAAGTTTGCGGCTCAGGTGATGTGCGCCGACGCAGGCTTCCATGCCGATCAGGCAAGGCGGTATATTGGCGAGCCGCGCTTCCACTTGGCCACGCGACCACTTTTGCCGCAGCACGATGGCGCCGCGCGCATCGTGGCCCACGAGGTGGAACGAGTTCTTGCCGATATCGATGCCGATCACGGCGATCACAGTATTGGACTTCTGAGACATGGCGTGCTCCTTGTCTTTGGCGCCCCTTGCCAGCTTCGCTTGCTGGCGGGGCAGGAGCACGGCCGGACCATCCCATTAGCGGACATGCTGCCCCCGGCATCGCAGGCGCGGCTTACTTCAGCTTGTAGGTGCCGGTCTGACGATTGCAGTCCTGAAACGTTCCGGCTTTGATCACCGGAAACGGACCTAAGGGGTGGACTGTGCCGGTCATCGTCATGCCCTCGTATTTTCCGGTGCCTCCAACAATTTCTCGGGTGAGACTTCCATCACTCGCGAGCGAAAAATTTGACAGGCGTTTATCGCCGTCCACATCTATTGCCTCGCATACGGTGGACCCAGTGACTACCCGCCAAGCGAGGCGTTCATCCCCACGCAGCGGAAACTGTTCTTGTCAAACATGCCGTCGGGAGGATTGCTGCGGATAGTACCCGTCATTTCATAACTAGATGCGGTGTGGCTCTTAGAGAACGTGATCACGTTGTTAACGCCGGACCAGCAGGAAGTGTAGTCGTAGCTGCCTTCCTTTGGCAGCTCGGCCGCGAATGCAGAACCTGCAGACACAAGACCTATAAGTGCTACGAGATAAAAGAACCTCAATGTCTGACTCATATGCTCGTCTCCATTATAACGAGGCTGAGCCGAGGACCGTTGCGCGATCCAACAGATCAATCAATCAGCACACCTTACCTTTGGCGCTTCGCTTGTGAGACTTTCATTTCCGGTTTTGGCACGAAACGGACCAGTCGGCGCGGTCTGATGATGTCCGTTCATCGGGGTAGAGCTGACTCTCCGCGAATGGCTCTCCACTTCCGAGTTTGGTAGAGATCCTATGCAGGCGCGGCGGGCTGGGTGATACCGTTTCGGTGTAACCCCCACCACCAAGGCATAGGAGAGCCTGATGACGGTCCGCACAGTAAGCAACCTACCCGCCGCACTGCATGTTGAGATGGCGCGGTGTCTGTTTGCAATCGAATTGAGCAAGCAGAGCTGGGTTATTGGATTCATTACGCCGCTTTCCGCGAAGATCAGCCGCCGCATCTTGAGTGGATGCGATTGGAAAGGTCTACTCGATTTGATCGAGGAGGTGCGAGCACGTGTCAGCCGAGAGACGGGTCGGGCGGTGGATGTGCTCTCGTGCTACGAGGCCGGTTATGACGGTTTCTGGTTACACCGGCTACTCGAAGCGCATGGCATACGCAATTATGTTATTGATCCGGCAAGCCTGCAGGTGGACCGGCGGGCGCGACGAGTAAAGACAGATCGGATCGACGCTGAGCGGTTGTTGCGATCGCTAATGGCTTATCTACGCGGGGAGCCGAAGGTGTGGAGCGTGGTGCGGGTGCCCAGCGTTGCCGAAGAAGACGCGCGGCGGCTGCATCGTGAGCGTGACCGTTTGGTCTCTGAACGCGTTCAACACGTCAACCGCATTAAAGGGCTTTGCGCACTTCATGGCATCTACGATTACCAGCCGTTGCGCCCGCAAGCGATGGCGCGCCTGGAGCAGTTACGCACAGTACAAGGCATCTCACTTCCGCCCCGGCTACAATCTGAGATCAAGCGAGAATTGCAACGGCTGGAGCTGGTGGTCGAGATGATCGCCACTCTTGAGGCGGAGCGCGACGCGATTGTTGAGGATGAAGCATCAACGCATGTCAACGCCAAGAAAATCCAAAATCTCCATCAGCTCAAGGCGATCGGCCCGGAGTTTGCCGCGGTGCTGGTTGGCGAGATATTCCATCGTGACTTCAACAATCGCCGCCAACTCGCGAGTTATGTCGGCTACGCGCCGAGCCCGTTTCAGAGCGGAAACGTGGCCCATGATCAAGGGATCAGCAAGGCCGGCAACCGCAAGGGGCGAACCACCGGGATCGAACTCGCCTGGCTGTGGTTGCGCTATCAGCCCGACAGCGATTTGAGCGTCTGGTTCCGGGCGCGTGTCGGTACCACGAAGGGCCGCATCCGCCGCATCGCCATCGTGGCGTTGGCACGCAAGCTGCTGGTGGCGCTTTGGCGTTATCTTGAAACTGGCCTAGTGCCGCGAGGTGCCATCCTCAAAGGGTGACAAACGAAGATCAAACACCGATAAAAGGAGCTTATGAATCCAAGGTGGATGTGTGGCCGGATCTCGACATGGCTGAAAGACGCCGCGGTAGAGAATGGTCCCATCCCCCTTGGAGCCCGCGCCCTCGCAACGCGCATGAGGGACCTTGGGACGGGTTGTACCCGGCCGGATATAAGTTGGTGCGGCGAGCGCCGCACGCACGCAAAGGGCTCGCCTTGGATCAGAACGAAGCTCAAACAAATGAGGAGCGACAAAGTACAAATATTTGGCAATCTCTTCGATGATGTTACGGATTTAGGCGCACCCTCAAGTCCTGCGCCTTCGGCGCACCGCTTCGCGGCTGCGGGACTTGACCGCGCGCCTAAATCCGTAACCAGGAGCTATCAAGATCGCTAAACCACCGAAATATTCCTTGACAGCGGCGCCCTCATATAAGTCGAGATGTGGCGCGGTGGCGTTAGGTAGAACATATCTGTTGCCGCCTCTTTCGTCTGGCGGTGCCTTAGTGGTTCAGCCATGGCTCCGTTTCCACATCCCGCTCATCGAACCGGACATGCAGATATCCCGCATCCGGCTCTCGGACAAGAGCTCACGCTTTCGCGTGCAACGCCTTCTGCAGTTTCTGACCATTTATCGGAGTTGATAGGTTTCCCAATCTCCAAGGTCCTTCCCTACGTATTGCGTCTGTCTTGAACTGAGGTCCCTTCCCTCCACCGGCGTTACCCGGCTTCAGCGGTACTACGAACCTCTCCGCCACCCCAAGGCGCCCAGCCTGTCCCTCGCGGGCTTCCGGTTGGTCATTGCTGACCACGCCATGGGGCTTCCCGTGTTGCGTACGCTTTCCTTGTGTACATGCTGTCGCCACTACCCCGGCGCAGCGGCTGGGCGTACTCTTCGCTCTGCTTCACCCAGCCGTATCAGCCTTCCCCGAAAGGGTTGTCGGGTCGGCCTGCGCATTGTCCTTTTCGAGGATTGCTCAGCGTTCACTCGCGTTACGGCCTGCACACTCGCGCTGTCACCAATTCGTGACACGCTAATCGAAGGCTTCAGCCACTTCGTTGCCTCCATGACTGCTCCGATTGCTTCCGGCTGGAGCGATTGCCGGGTGGGGTTCGCACCCACTGGAAAGCGCCGCCTTGTCACGGCGCACGTCAAAGGCGGAAGCCGGCCTGCATCTTTCGTCACCATGCACATAACGTTAGACGGCGTTTTCGCCTGTTATCATGATCCCGGCTTTTTCCCGCCGCACAGCAACGACCGGGATAGTGCCCTTGCCCTTGATCTCAAGCTCCCCAAGTGACTCACTTTCGAAGCGATCCTTGATCCGCGCCCATATGTCGTCGGTCACCGCTACGCTCCCCGGCATCGCCTTGCTGGCCATGCGAGCGGCGATGTTGACGGTGTCGCCCCAAATGTCGAACTGGTAGCGCTCCTGGCCGACAATGCCGGCCACAACCGGACCGACATGGACACCAACGCGTACCGCCCAGCCGAGCTGAGCGTCGATGGATGTCGCAGCCATCTGGAGACCGCAAAGCACCGCTAACTCCAGCGGGTCGTCTGCTTGCCTGAGCAACCCCGCTGCTGCCATGAAGGCATCGCCGATGGTCTTTATCTTTTCCATGCCATGAGCGGCGGCTACCCGTTCGAACGCGATGAACAGGGCGTCAAGCCGCGAGACCACTTCTTCGGGCTCGTGCTTGTCGCAGTACGACGTGAAATTGACAACGTCGCAGAATAGCACTGCAACGCCCTCATAGCGGCGCGGAATTACCGTGCCAATATTGCGGATCTCTTCGGCTGCCGCCTCGGGTAGCAGGCAGTGGAGTAGTTCATCCTGTGTGTACCGAAAACTTAAACTCGGACGTAGTGACGATAAAGTCCGCCAAGGATCGGATTTGAGGTGATGACTCCGGTCCGCTGAACCGGGCGAGAGACTGGCGCATCTTTATCCAGTGACCGATGTGTTCGAATGTCGTTGTAATAGCAAGCATAGGATCGCAAGATTCGGCGCAGATGCATCTCGCCGAGGACAATGATGTGGTCCACACATTCACGCCGGATCGATCCGATCAGCCGTTCGGCAAAGCCATTCTGCCAAGGCGAGGCTGGTGCGGTAGGCTTGTCCCGAATACCCATGGCGCGCAATCGGCGCGTGACGACGCTGCCATAGATCCGGTCGTGATCGCGGATCAGGTAGCGCGGGGCCTCATCCCAAGGAAATGCCTCCGTTATTTGACGTGCAACCCATTCCGCGGTCGGATTTGCTGTGACGTTAATCCAGACGAGGCCTCTGCGATCGAGCCGCACGATAATGAAGGCATAGAGCAGGTCGAAACCGATAGTTGGAACAACGAACAGGTCCATGGCGGCAATGTCTGGCGCGTGGTTACGCAAGAAAGTTCGCCATCCCTGGCTGGGTGGCCCCCGCCGTTTGATCATGTACTTGGCGACACTTGATTGAGCGACCTCAAACCCGAGCTTGAGCAGTTCGCCGTGGATGCGTGGCGCGCCCCAAAGCGGATTCTCGACGCTCATCCGCCGGACCAACGCGCGCAGCTCCGTGTCGATCTGCGGTCGCCCTCCCAATGGGCGCGACTTCCAACCCCAGTAGCAGCGAAAGCCGGCCCTATGCCAACGCACGAGCGTCTCGGGCCGGATGATTGTGAGAACCTGCAGGATTGATGGAAACCAGCGATACAGCTGGATAAGGAACCAGCGATCATGGTTCGTGAGCCGGACGCGGCCATGCAGCCTGCGCCTCAAGACGATCAACTGATGTCGAAGCACCGCGTTCTCGGCTTCAAGCCGAACCTTCGACTTGAATGGCGAGGCCACGACGGCCAGAACGAAACAGAACAGCCTGATCATTCCGCCAGCTTAGGCGATTCCATTACCTCATCAACTCGGATAAGGTTTTCGGTACACACACGTCTTTAACTATGGCTTTGCGGATAGATGGGAGCTGGTCCTGCAAGGTACGGCACAGGTGCTGCCCGAGGCGGCTGGTCCACTCAGCGTCTCCAATGGTGCGTTCTTGAAATACGTATTGGTGCCCGGCGTTCTCCAGGGAAAGCAGGGACCGAGTGTTGCCACAGAATTCGGCCCGCTGCTGCCGCCGGCCGGCGGCTCAGGTGTAGGATTCAGCTGGACCGGCATCGTGTCGCAACGGTGGGAATGGGGAACTATCCACCTGAATACAGCGACGAACCTCACACCCGACCAGCATGGCGAGCTCTTCTTCGATGCCATCATCGAGGGACCGAACCAGTGGAAGGTCCGACCGGTTTTTGAATTCTATTCCGACAGTGTCATCCACCAACAGCAGACATATTCAGCTCTGGCTGGGGCTATCTGGCAGGTGAACGACAAGCTCAGCTTTGATGCTGCGTTTCGCCACGCGCTGGTCAACGGACGCGCCGTGAACGAGATCCGTGCCGGACTAACGTTCGCGTTCAAGGTCGAAAAGGACGCAACACCCGCCAAGCCAGGTGTGACTTTTGGTAATTGGGGCCTTTCGCGATGACCATTCGCGACGACTGCTTAGGATTATTTTGGTCGATTTTGGCATGTCCGCCGCGTGTCCGGCAGGGTAATCTCGGAAATGCCCGGTTCGTTGTTGATGGGTGTCACCTGAGGCGTGATTTAAGCTCCTAAAACCGAGCCTGAATCATGCTCGTTGTCATTGTTGGCGGGGACAACTGCGGAACGGCTGAGATTCTCAGTCCATTTGAAGTTCTGACGATCGCGGTGGACGTGGTTCATCGTGAACCCCTCGAGCACAAACGTCTCGAACGGGAGCCGGTAGTCCGGGCCGGTGACAAACAGGATCATGGCAGCTTCTCCGTTTGCATCACTAGACAGACCGAATGACAATACCCGTTTTTGGCTGAGGTCCATGTCGCAGTTGGGTCAAACTCGGAAGTGGAGAGCCATTCGCGAAGAGTCCGCTCTACCCCGATGAACGGACATCATCAGACCGCCCGGCATGTCGGAAAAGTGCCATCAGGCGACATACGCGAAGTTTGCCACCAACAACGGCCATCGTTGCTGGGCCTTTAAGGCGGACAGCCGTCGGCCACCCATTTAGCGAACAGATCAATGCGGGATTGCGGCCATGGGCCTTCGCCCCTTGGCGGCGGCGGCGGCATTACGGCGCCACCAATTCCACGAATGCGGTCATAAATAGCAGCTGCGTGAGCTTTGACTTCATCATAGCTCGCCAGGTTGAACCCCTTTATCATCCCCTGAATGTCTCGCTCAGTAAAAAGCGGGCGAATATCGGCTTGAAAGCTTGTGGTCATCGTGCCTCCTTGCGTGACTAGGGGAGAAATTTCTCAGGCAAACCCGCAAGCGCGTTCAACTCACATGGGAGCCCAATGGTTGCATCCGAATGAATGGAACGTTCAGTCTGGCAGTCGAAGTCCGGATTGGGTCAAAGCGGCAGTCGCGACCCGTGCGCCAGATCCCCCAAACGCTGCTAAGGGCCAAGCGGAGGTCGCGAGGTTATTCGATCAGCTCGTCGGTTTTAGCCGTAAGCAACGCCCGGATTGCTTTGCCCAACTTCTATAATATAGCCATCAGGATCGCGAATGTAGCATCGCGTCTCGCCGTATTTGGGCTTCGGCTCCGTGATGAACTCGGCTCCTCGACTTCGCCAAAGTTCATAACACGCTTGAATATCTGCAACGCGGATATTCATAAAGCTGCTGACTAAATCGGGATCGGCGGGGACGCTGAGCGTTACAGATGGTTTGTCGGGTGTCGGACCGCCCCCGGGGTTAACAAGGAGCCACGTGTTCGCGATCTGGATGTACCCCGGCGCGCCGCTGCTGTCGCCTCTGCTCAGAATGCGACCTCCGAAGACCGTTTCGTAAAATCGTAGCGATCGCTCGACGTCGGCGACGGTGAGAAAGTGCGCGACGGTAAACCCATCCTGCGGCGGCATCTGATAGCTTTTTTGCTCGACTTGTACTTGGGTCATAGGTGACCTCCAATTTGGATATCGTATTTCTCAGTTCGCCAGAAGCTGCATTGGATCTCTCACTTAGCCAATCCAGAGCTTCAGAAGCTGATCGATGGAAACCGGGCCAGCACCGGCCGCAATAAAATAAAGCAGCATCAACGCGTACATCACTTCCGGCTGGTAAAGCCAATCGTCGACACGATCTGCCCGATCAATCGGCTTGTAGCTCGCAACTACCGTTGGAGAGTTCGTAAAGAGGGCTACCGCACAAATCACCAGAAGGCCAAGGGCTGCCAGCGGCGTGAGAAATCCGACTGCGACGCCTAGGCCGCCAAAAAATTCAACTCCGGGAACAAACCATTGCAATATGCCAACGTGCGGGATGTTAAGGACCCTAAGCGTCTCTACAAATGTCTTACGTCTTTCCCTATTCGTAAGCTTATGAAATCCGGACAAGACGAAGAACGACCCAAGCGCAAAGCGCATCGCCGCGATCGCGGGCAATGTTCCTCCAATTCCGTCAAGCATGTCTCGCACGGTTAAGTGCCTTTGCGCTTCGACGATGCCGGCCACCTGACCAGGACCGGCTTGGTATCCGGCGTATCCTGATATTTCATCCGTGCCGGACCGCGTGCGCGGTCACTACAGATGTTTTCATGTGTCGTGCCGTTTAGCCGTAAGCGAAGCCCGGCTTGCTTTGCCCAACTTCTATAATATAGCCATCAGGATCGCGAATGTAGCAACACGTCTCGCCGTACTGTTCCTTTGGCTCTGTGATAAAGTTGGCTCCTCGACTTCGCCAAAGTTCATAACACGCTTGAATATCTGCAACGCGGATATTCATAAAGCTGCTGACTAAATCGGGATCGGCGGGGACGCTGAGCGTTACCGATGGTTTGTCTGGTGTCGGACCGCCCCCGACGTTGACAATGAGCCACATATTCGCGATCTGGATGTACCCCGGCGGACCTCTGCTCAGAATGCGACCCCCGAAGACCGTTTCGTAAAATCGAGCCGATCTTTCGATGTCGGCGACGGTGAGAAAATATGCGACGGTAAACCCATCCTGCGGCGGCATCTGATAGCTTTTCCGCTCGACTTGTACTTGGTTCATAGACGCCTCCAATTCGGATCTTTATGGTATTCCTATTCTGGCTGCCGTATCTGCCTGACGCGCTTTTTTTCGGAGCGTGTCTCGTTCTTGCCCCGGAGGCTTGGTCTCTGCTTCCTCTCGGAGTCGCCCGGCTTCCTTCGCCAGCCGATCAGGAAAGGTCAATGTGTTCGTGAAACGGCGGCGCTGCATGGCGCCACTCCCTATGCGGGTGGGGCGGGAGCCGACCTCTCTCGGTCACCGATAGAAGCCAAGGGCCGGGCGGTGATGTAAGAAACCGTACTCCTTAAAATCCCGTAGCGCGACCGATTTATCGGCAGTTCGCGTTGGACAAATTAGGAAACTGGCGAGATCCTTCTGAATCTTGGGTGAGGCGGTTCGCGACCTTCGGATGTCTCCTCATACAAGGCTGTGTGAAAACGTGCACGCGCGGAGAACTCGCAGAATTGTCTTCTCTCTTTTCTTCTTCCGACGGTGACTGGTAGATCGCCTCTTCCCTTATTGAACGCAATCGAGACAAACTTTCTACGCGCAAGTTCGACGTCGGAGTTTTCACACAGCCTGGGTCAAAAACGGAAGTTGGGTCACGTCTGAGCTTAGTCCGTTCATCCCTCAACAACGGACATGCGGGGGCTGCGGCGTCATGTCCGTTTAGTGCCAACAGCGGACGTTGGGTAACCGCAGTCCGTCCCGGCGCAGCCGAGCAGCAGAAGTATCGGAACGGTTTTTAGATTGACGATCACCTCAGCGTTCGCAGCCCGCTGCTGCTTAACGATAGGACATCTGAGGCTTGCTGTTCTTTCGCTTCGTAGTATTCGGCCGAGAACTTGATTGACCATCGCGAGAAGAACGATTGCAATTTCTGAGTGGGCTTCTCGACGCCGAACTGTTCGGCAACGTGCGCGTTGCGCAGCCACCTCACCGCCGATGCGAAGCCGACGGTACGCTCGAGCCTCTCAACCACTGCGATGCCGGCGATCTCTGCCTGCCGATAGCGAAAGCCGACCTTTTTGATCACATGCATGCGCTTGAGGGTTTCATAGCCCTTGAATACGAGCTGAACGAAAGGGTGTCTTTTGGCCTGTGGCCAGGCTGCCGGGTACACCGGCAGCACCAAGAGCTTGCTCTTCGCGATGACCGTTGCCAGCGGATGCAAGAGTTGCATCCACGCCGGCCAGGACGTGACCTTCGCAAACAATATCGCGTGCATCGCCGTTGCTGCCCCGAAAGAGATCGGGAGCCAAAGTACCGCGCCCAGGATCACGAGCAGTGCGCTGTTCGGCGTGAGATGCCGGCATTTCCGGAATACGAATGCCATGCCGCTCTCAAAGGCGGTATGCACAGCTCGTTCGAACGCCTGATAGCTAATCTTCCGCCGAAGCCACGACCAGTTCCGGCGGATCGATATGCTCCAGCGCCGACGATTCGTCTCGGAAAGGGGAACAAGACGCAACGCGACGCTTATGGCAGTAACGATGACATTGCCAAGAACCCTGGCCGCGAAGAGCGGAAGCCAGACGATCTGCACTGCCAAAGGGAAGGCGTAGTCGAGCAGCCGCATCAGGATCGAAAGGATGAAACGCAGGATTTTCTTGGCGGCGAACGCGACAACAACAAGTGGGATGATAATCACATCGTCGAGGCTACCGCGGAAGCGGCTTTCCTTGGTCCATGCCGGATTATGATAATCGGTCATGGTGCAACGGTTCCGGGCTGAAGACAGTGGATCGTGCCGGCTTAAATTAGCACATTGTAAGAGTTCAGGGGGCTTCACTTACCGGTCATTTAGCGCAACCCGGTGTCCGCCAAGGGTCAAACTCACGAAGTCCGGGCGCGCAGATCGGAAGTCCGCTATGCCCCCAAGATCGGATGTAGCCCGGGACGACCGGCATGTCGCTTTCGTGCCAGGAGCGGTCATCACCCCCATGCCTCGGACGGTTGGACCGCCTGGCATTCGCATCCTTTTGCAGGGAAGTCTGATAGGATTCCCGCGCTGAACTTTGAAACGCCGTCCCGTACCACTTGAGGTTTGGTCTATGCGGCGGCGGGAATTCGTTACGAATCTTGGCGGTGCGACAACAACGTGGCCGCTAGAAGCGCGCAGGTAAGCGCAGGCGGCGCGTCGGTGTGGTCGCCGCCACCACCGCGCCGGACGATGCGGGAGGCAAGAGCGGGGCACTACAGGAGGTAAAAATGGCCGAGCCTGATCGCAATGGGATTTCCGCGCGATTGTGGAGGCTTCCTGGGCAGTTGCTGCTGGCGCTGATCAATGCGACAGCGATCCTGGTTATCGTCGCCGCGATTGTTGCGCTGGTCGCAATTGCGCGCATCGACCATTTTGCCGAAAACGTCGTCGCAACGATGACTGAGGCTGTATTGTCGAAAGTCGATCTGCCGTCGAAAGACGTGCTGGCGAATCTCCGAAACCTGACGGCGGAAGTCCGCGCGCTTGGCAACGAGCTTCGGGAGATTAAGGCAGGAGAATACCCAGCCCTTCAATCCGAGATCACGCAACTGAAGGAGGCGCTGACCGTCCTGAATGTCAGCGTCGACCGGCTCGGAAGCGCGAGATCGATCCTCACCGACGAAGCGATTGGGCAATTGGGCCAGACGGTCACCGACGCGCTGATGAAGCTGAGGGACTGCTCTTCCAGCGCTCGACAAGTGGCACCTCACGGCACCCTCAGAAACACAGTTGACCGAAGCCTGGGAGACCGCCGACCCTCAAGTCGGCCATGAAAATTGACGTACCGTCGCTCTGGGTGAAACTCGGAAGTTAGAGGTCGCAATCGTAGGGTCGGCTTTACCCCCGACGGACCTCCTCTGACCGCAACGGCATGTCCGAAGGGTGCCAAACTCAGACATCAGGCCGCTTCACTCTATGATCTCGTCGGCGCGGCCGAGCAGCGACAGGGGCACCGTGATCCCAAGCGCCTTGGCGGTCTTGAGATTGATGATCAGCTGTAGTCTCGTGAACTGCTGCACCGGCAGTTCGGTAGGCTTCTCGCCCTTGAGTATACGGCTGACATAGAGCCCGGCCAGCCCATACCACTCCGTAACGTTGCCACCATAACTCGCCAGCCCGCCCGCTGCCGCGAATTCGCGAAACTGGAAGACCGTCGGCGCCGCGTAATGCAGCGCCAGCTCGCCGAGTTGTTCAGTCCGCGTATTGAAGAACGCATCATTGCCGATTACAAGCCCAGCTGCTCGCGTCTGGCGTATCAATGCAAACGCCGTCTCAAGATCGCTTTCGGTGCTGGCCTGCAGGACCCGGAGCCGCAGCTTGAGAGTCTCGGCCGCCGCTTGCAAATCTTTGGTTAGGGGTTCCGCGAGCGTGGGATTGGTCGGGTTCACAAGCAGGAACAGATCGGTCGCTGTGGGGACCAGTTCATGCAGCAACTCCAGTTGCTTTGGCCCCGCTTCCACCGCCAGCGAAGTCACGCCGGTGAGGTTGCCACCTGGCTGTTTGAGGCTGGCAACAAGGCCACCCGCGACCGGGTCTCCGCCCGTGACGAACACAACTGGAATCGTCGCGGTGGCCGCCTTTGCCGCCAGGGCCGCAGGAGAGCCGCCGGCGGCAATCGCTTTCACCTGATGACCAACCAGATCGGCCGCCAACCCCGGCAACCGATCGTTTTGCCCTTCCGCCCATCGATATTCGATCTCGATATTCCGGCCCTCGACAAAGCCGGTTTCGCTCAGGCTCTCGCGGAACGCATTCAACCGGCTCACGGACAGCTCTGGCAATTCGCTGCCGAGGAATCCGATCACCTGCGTTGTCGGCTGTCGCGCTCGCGCCGCGAGCGGCCATGCCACCGCCGCGCCACCCATCAGTTTGATGAATTTCCGCCGTCGCATGTGTCCCCCATAAGGGCAACGCCTTGCGCAATTCCTTGACCTTAGCACTTCCGACCGGGCCGCGAGTGAGAAATGGCAGACAGTCGAGCCGAAATGCCTATCAGGCTCGAAGTCCGAAGTGGGTCAAACTCGGAAGCGTCCGGCCATCGGCTCGATGTCTGCTCTAGCCCGAACAACGGACATCGACGAAAACCGCCGCGATGTCCGAAACGTGCCAAAACCGGAAGTGACAAGCCTTATTCAATCACCTCGTCAGCGCGGGCGAGAAGGGACGCGGGGACTTCGAGGCCGAGCGATTTCGTCGTCTTGAGGTTGATGACGAGCGCGAACCCCTTCTTCTCTGACGGACTAGCCTCGCCGCGGTGCAGAAAATCCGCGCAAAGCGCGGAGTAGCGCGCTTCCGGAGAGGGTGAACTGAAATCCGACGTCATGGGTGCATCTTCGGCTGCCGGCTTGTCGAAGCGAGTATCCCTCGAATTTGTGCACCGGGATGCTTCTAAGGTCCACGGCTTCGATTAACCGCGCGTTGGTCGCGATCCGGTCGGCGTTCGCCGGCCGGCACCTATCGTGCACTTCCTTCGTCAGAAGGACAACGAGATGCAAATACGATCCAAAGCGCATGAGCACTTCATCTCGATTTGCCGGTCGTTCCGCGATCAAGTCTCGCCGCACGATCAGAGTGTCCCAGCCCAGACCTCCTCCTCACTCGTCTTCACGACGGTCGTGCTGGCGCTTCTTTTGACGATCCTGGAGATTGATCTGCACCGAACTGAACTGCATTTGGTCGGGCTCATGAATGAAACGGACGCCATCAATTTTAATTTCATGGGTCCGTAAATCTTTTTGAGCCGATCGCTCTCGTCTAATCGTGCCGGTTCACTCGGCGGCCGCTAGTTCAGCGCGGCGGCGCTCTTGTTCGAACAAATAGTCACGTGTGATCGGTACGGTGTCGATCTTTGCCGCAAGCTGTGCCTGCAAAACCATCATCCCGCCGTAACGGAAGCTCATCTCGCTTATCGCAAGGTAGAATTCCCACATTCGGCAGAAACGTTCATCATACATTTCACCTACTTGGTCGACGTGAGCGAGAAATCTCTCGCGCCATGCGCGGAGGGTCTTTGCGTAATGCAACGGCAATATTTCCAAATCCGTCAACCAAAGTCCTGCGTGTTCGATCGCTGGGGAGACCTGCGAAATCGCGGGAATGTATCCTCCCGGAAAGATATATTTCCGGATCCAGGCACTGGTAATATCGGGACCTGACATTCGTCCGATCGAATGGATCAAGGCGATCCCGTCATCGAACAAAAGATCCGAAGCCTTTTCGAAAAAAGTCCGATAATGCGGCGTTCCAACATGTTCAAACATGCGACAGAAACGATGCGATCGAACTTGCCCACGATGTTCCTGTAATCCGTTAGCTCGAATGTTACCCGGTTTTCGAGGCCAGCATCTTTCGCCCGCTGACGCGCGACGGCCAACTGCTCCTGCGATAGCGTGATGCCATGGACAAAAACATGTTAGGCCTGCGCGAGCGAGAGCGCGAGTCCGCCCCAGCCGCACCCGATATCAAGCACGCGATGGCCCGGTTCTAGAAGAAGCTTTGAAATTATATGCTGCTTCTTCGCGAGTAGCGCATCGTCCAGCGAAGAATCATTGGCCGGGAAGTACGCGCAGGAATATTGAAGATCGGAGTCGAGAAAGGTTCGGTAGAGTTCGTGCGAGAGATCGTAATGGTGCGCAACGTTCCTTCGCGAGAGTCGGACCGGATTGAATTGTTGCAACTGGCGTGCGGCAGCTTTGCCGAGACGAGGTATCAGGCCAGAGCCGCGTCGGGGCCGTCTTTCAAGATTGCGTCCACAAAGATCGAGAAGGTCCCAGAGGCTGCCACGCTTGATGACGAGTTCGCCCGCCAGGTAGGCCTCGCCAAGGTACAAATCCGGTCGCAATGCCAGCTTCAGCGACGTGAAGCGGTTGGTCAGTTTCACGACCACCTCGGGCAGAGCGCCCCCCGGCTCTCCACAGGTCAAAACCGATCCGTCGGCCTCGATCACTGTCAGGCGACCGATCTTGATCAATCGCTTGAGCATCCTTTTCAGCACGGCATCGCTCGTTTGGGCGACGGATTTAGCCATTTGGTTCGTCGTTTCTTCGGCCCGGAACGGCGAGACATTCTGATGTTGTGGCGAAACCGGTTGGAGGTCATCTTCGCGAAGCACCATGCGCGAGAGCCAGGCGGCGTAGAACGCCTGGGGACCGGTCTCTATTGCCAACACTATGGTAAGTCGTTGTCGGTCGACCATTGGGAAGAGACCTGCGAATACTACATGCGACACTTTCCGTTCGATACCTACGGACGAAAATGGCGCGATCGCAAAGGTCGAGCAATCCACACCCAATCTGACTTCATGCGGCCCTTGTATGAGTGGGGCGACACGCTCTTCGCGAATACGGTCAAGATGTGACTTGTCCGAAAGTCGAGCTTGCCTTTCCGGCCCGTGCCAATGTGACCGCTTGGCTGACAGGCTCACGCCGAGCATTTCGCTTCTCGTTTCTCCCAACAACGGAAGTCGGCAGCACGAATGCAAACAGCGGCGGCCAGCCCCTCTATAGAAATAAGCCTCATAGAGTGGATGTCCGGGATTCTCTCGAAGATACGGATTCTCCCGGACGATTAAGCATTTGCGGGATCGCTGGATCGGCTAACCACGGCAAAATCGCTTCAATCTCATCCGAAACAGGCTCATTCGTCACCGCGATCTGCGCGCCGAGAAAGCGCGCTCCAGATCCAAGAGATCGTTCGGGATCTTGCGGATCGAAAAGATGAGCGAAGAAGGGATTTGCGGGATCGTCAAGGACGATCATCGGCGGCAACAAGTCGATCGGAATGTCTGAATCGCCGGCGACGATTTAATATGTTTTCGGACGGACGACTAAGAGGTCGTCAGCCTTGGACCAGGCGCCAAGGCTGCCCTGGACCACGCTCCATTATGGCGCCGCGCGTCCCGAACGGCTCCGGCGTCACGCCGCGCACCCAGAGTTCGATGCGGTCGGCCTCGAGCTGGACGAAGATGGAGGTCTCGTCATCGGCGCCGGCGGGAAAGAATTGGTTCCAGGCCGGCTGCCAGCGCGCTCGCAGCAGCGCCCGGTCGGCGATGACGACATCGCGCCCGATCAGGGTGACATAGCTGTCATCGGCGTCATGTTGATAGACCACACTCAGCCGGCCGGTACGGCCGATCTCCAGCGCCTTGCGGGAACCGCGGCGGGTGAGGAATAGGATGCCGAAGGGATCTTCGCTCGCCGGCGATTTTTGCGGACCCATCGGCCGCGCGTTGACGCTGCCGTCCTCGGCGACCGTCATCGCCCAGCAATAGCGCGCCTTTTCCGTGGTCGCCGCTGCAGCCGCCAGCAGCCGTTCGACTGACGCAGATCCAGCCTCCATCGCCGCCGTGCTCGTCATGCCGCACCTCCAGTGAATGAGGAAGGCACTCTGACACATGGCGCGCGGCTTCGTCTTCACGACGTGCTCCGGGGCCCATGTCTCAGTTGGGTCAAACTGCCACATGGCGCAGAGACCGCGTCATGTCCGTTCTTGCACTGCCGGCTCAACCGGTCGACGCAACACAGGCGCTAAATCTCTCTGCTGGGGTTTCAAATTGCAAGGTCTCACGTGGCCGTTCGTTTAGCTGGCGAGCCACTTTATTCAGATAGGCTTGCGAATGTACCGACAAGTCGGTGCCATTAGGAAAGTACTGTCTCAGCAGACCATTGGTGTTTTCGTTCGACCCGCGCTGCCACGGGCTTTGCGGATCGCAAAAATATACGTCGATTTTGGTCGCCAACGTAAAGCGGCGATGATCCGTAAGTTCCTTTCCCCGGTCCCAGGTCAGGGACTTATACAATTCCTTTGGTAGCTTCTTCGCCTGCTTGATGAGCGCCGTGACTACCGTCCGGGTGTCCTTACCGGCCACCTTGGCCAACATCAGGTAACGCGTATGACGCTCGACCAAGGTCGCGATATAGCTGTTGTTCGGCCCAGATAACAGATCGCCTTCCCAATGGCCAGGCACCGCCCGATCTTCAACCGCCGCCGGTCGCTGACGGATTGAGACGATATCCTTGATATGCCCCCGTCTATCGCCATTCGGATCAACCGGCTGGGAGCGACGCATCGAGCGCTTCGATCGAAGATGACTAAGCAGCTCTTTCTTGAGCACGCCACGTGTTTGTACAAATAAGCTGCGGTAGATCGTCTCGTGTGACACCTGATTACACTCGTCTTCAGGATGCGTTCTTTTCAGCCAACCGGCTATCTGCTCGGGCGACCAATCCAATCTGAGCTTCCCCGCCACTGCTCGCCGTAGCCGCGGACTGTTCGCCAATTTACAACATTTTGGACGACGAGCTCGCGCCCAGGCATTCTCGTCCGCAAGCACCGCTCGGTAGCGATCATAGCCGCCATTGCGGTTCATTTCACGGCTCACCGTCGAGGGTGAGCGGCCAAGCAACTTAGCGATCGATCTTGCCGATCGATGTGCCGTAACGCCTCTGGAAATCACCTCGCGCTCTGACAGCGTCAATGCCAGCCTCGAGCGACGCCGCTCGGCAGGACGAATCCCACCATGGGGAGCCACCAAAAAATAGATCGACGAGGACGGCTTGCCAAAAGCTCGTCCAATCGCCTTCAGCGATTCTCCGCGCTTCCAGCGATCCCATAACTCCGTTTTCTCTGCCGCAGTAAACCCTCTATGAAATCTGTGACCCATCAAACCACACTCCATCTCTTCTTTAAGATAAAGTGTTGCGTCGACCGGTTGAGACCGCCCACTGATAAAGGACTCGGTTTCTACTATGCGCGGCTGGTCATATCTTCCCGCCGCTAAGGAACAACTCCCTTGCCCCGCCTAACCGACCAAGGCTTGCAGAGAATAAACGATCTGGCTCAGCATTACGGAGTCAGTGCCGACGCGGTGATGACGTTGTTGCAGGCCCTCCTGAACAGCAAAGGCACGATGGCGCAGTTTGACCATCGGGAACTGGGTGGTGCCGGGCAGTGGATGCCGGGTGGCATGACGATGGTCGGCGATATGTTCAATCACGGCCTCAAGGCGAAGGTCGACGGCTTGTGTTCCGAGCTGTCACAAATCTTGGCTATGCAACCCTTCGTGCCATTCCCCGCGGGCCTTCAGTCACAGTCACAGAGGCAGGGTGGCGGCCAGCAGGAGGGCGGCCACGACGTCTTAGATACAGGGCGCCGGTCGGGCAGCACGCAGCCTTACGGCTTTGACTTTCTTGTCCGGCTCGATTCATTTGCGGTTCGTAATTTGGCCGGAACGACATTGCTGACAATGAATCTGTTCCGCCCCTTCCCTTTGCACGATAGAGCGCGGCAAAGCATCGCGAAGATGGGTTGCAAGCCGAAAGCTGCGATGGATACGTTGCAGAACGCTCGAGAACAATGGGAGTTCCTAGCGGCTTCTCCAATCTGAATGCAAACGCAAGCGTGAAGGCCCACATATGAAATGGCGAGCTTCAGCGGTGATTTGCTGCAACCGGATTTAAGCTATCTTTTCAACCTCCTCCATCGGAAATGCCTAGAAGTTCGGAATATTTGCCAATTCCTCCATTATGGTGGGCGCCTGCGAGCATCAATGATCTTTCGATCCATGAAAACGCGCGGCTCTTTAATTGGAACATCGGGACCAGCCGACCGGACGAACATCCCGGCTTAGGCAATCTCAATCTTTAATGGTTGATTACCTCTGCACGATGGCGTTGCATCCGGGTGCTATCAATCGGATGACTGGATGAAGCTTTTCGCCTTCGGATTCGGATTTACGGCGCTGCGGCTCGTCGACATCTATGCCGACGAATTCGAGAGGATTTCCGGCACCGTCCGCCACGCCGAGAAGCGCGACGAGCTTCAGCGACAGAAGCTCGATGCGTACCTATTCGACGCGGTCGAGCATTCAGAGATCGCCTCGCGCATCAAGGAAGCCGACGTCCTCCTTGTCTCCGTGCCGCCGGGGCGGTCCGAGGATCCCGTATTGTCCGCGTTCGGCCAGCAGATCGAGGCCAGCACCGCGCGACAGGTCGTTTATCTATCTACCGTCGGCGTATATGGCGATCACGGCGGGGCGTGGATCGACGAGGACACCGCGGTCTCGCCGCAGGTCGATCGGGCCCATGCACGGGTCACTGCCGAACGACGATGGAAGGACGTAGTCGGCGACAGGCTCGCGGTCCTTCGCCTTGCTGGCATCTACGGTCCGAGACGGAACGCGCTGGCGCGGCTACGCGACGGCAATGCTCGCCGGATTGTCAAACCTGGTCAGGTCTTCAACCGCATCCATGTCGACGACGCGGCGCAGGCCGCGATGGCGGCGATCGATCACCACAAGGGTGGCACGTGGAACGTCTGCGACGACGAGCCGGCACCGCCGCAGGACGTCATCGCTTACGCAGCTTCGCTGATGGGCATTAAACCGCCGGCCACCGAAGAGTTCGCCACCGCGAAAATGACGCCGATGGCGCGAAGTTTCTACGCCACGAACAATAAAATCTCCAACGCACGTCTGAAACGCGACCTAGGCGTCGAACTCGCCTACCCGACCTATCGCGAAGGCCTGGAGCAATTGTGGAACGCGGGCGAAGGCCGTCCAGTTTGACCGAGACCCTGAAGATTCCCACGAAATTCTCTCTGCAGGAGATCTGGCTAAGGAAAATAACGGCCTTGCGCTCCGTCGTAGGGATTAAGCGTTCGGCCTCTTCTCGCGTCGAGACATAGAACTACCCTGAAACGCAAAGGCCCCAGAAGGGGCCTTTGAAATTCATACCGCGTCTTTTGCTGCCTTGACCGGGCGTGCTCTGACGATTTTTCGAGCCGGTTTGGCTTTGAACATCATCGGCTCGCCGTTGAAAGGGTTTGTACCTGCGCGTGCCTTGGTGGCGGGCTTCTTTATGACGACGAACTTGGCAAACCCAGGAACCAGGAAGACACCAGTTTTCTTCAGTTCCTTATAGCCGACGGTCGCCAGCGTCTCCAGAACCCCCTTAACGTCCTTTTTTGCTAATTCGTTGTTGGCAGCGATCTTCTCGATCAACTGCGACTTTGTCATCTGCACCGCCATTTTGTCCCCTGTATGTTGATTCGCGCCACGGACGGTAGTTGGAATCCAGCCCAGAAACTACGTCTGTCGCGATCTACACAGCTATGTTGGTGAGCTTGGCCATTCCAGCTTTCCTGACGCACCCCGCACTGGGCTCCCCAGATGACTTCTGCGAAGACCGCCGTTTCATACCCCTGGATGCAATGTGCGAGCTGACGGCAGCTCGAACCACGGTCGATTGCTCAAATACACTTAGCTGAGCTGCTCAAACTCGGCATCGAGGTCAGCTAGGCCACGGTTGGGAGATACATGCCGGCCCAAAATCCCCACCCCGACCTGGCGTAGCTTCCTGCACAACCATCTGACCGACATTGCGGCGATCGAGATGTTTGTGGTGGCAAAGCCACGCACGGGCAAGCGCAATCAGAGCCCAGTTACAGCCAAAAGCATCCTCTTCAGTAGCTTGAGGGTTTGCGATGTTCACTATATGTTCATATATTCGCGCAAATCGAAACGCCCTGACCTGGGGAGCGGAAGATCTCTCCGCCGACGTCGGCTCGGAGACCAACCGGAGCGGCAAGGCACATTATACCGAGCCATTTCGGCTCGTTCGTTCTCTCTGCCTGTTCGAAGCCGTCGCAGCGGGCGTCGATCCGATCGACGCGGTTTTTCCGGCCTTTGGTGATCTCGAGGGTTTACGCCGCGAATGCGAGGAAGCCCGCAGGGACGGCTTCACGGGAAAGACGGCGATACATCCGGCTCAGGTTCCCATCATCAACGACGTCTTTTCTCCGACCGAAGCGGCCAGCGCGGCGGCGCGCGCCGTTGTCGATGCGTTCGCGGCCGCTCCGTCTGCCGGCGTCATCAATCTTAAAGGGGAGATGCTCGACCGGCCGCATCTCACGCGAGCCGAGCGTCTGCTGAAGCGCATCAGGTAGACCCAGGACTTCGGAGCGCTCGGAAGTCCCGTTTCCGCCGACGATCACTATTCATATTCCGAAGCGGGCGATGGCGAACGAAATTGCGGAAATGATGGGCAAGCTCGGATTCTCGAAATTCGAGATCGTCGGACACGATCGCGGCGCTCGCGTGCGGGGGAGTGACCTGAACGTAGGGCGAAGGCCCGCTTTGCGCCAAACGCCGCCATTCAACAACTGATAAGCTAAGGTTTGGCTACTAAATGAGTTTGGCTACTAAATGAGAAGGAGATCTGATGTGAGAATTCTGACGGTTCTGTTGGCGTGGATCATCACACTGCTTGCGACGTCCAACCTCGCGCTCGCAGCGCCTTATCCCACACGTTACCTGACATTGATTGTTCCCGTACCTGTCGGTGGCGCGGGCGACTTCGTAGGAAGACTTGTTGCGGAACGATTGTCCAATGCGCTCGGAGAAAGGGTCATCGTGGACAATCGCGGCGGCGCCTCGGGCACCATCGCAGCCATGGCTGTCGCTCGCGCCGCGCCTGACGGTTACACCCTTCTGCTCACATCGAGCACGACTCACGCTACCGCGCCGGCTGCGTTCAAGGCCCTGCCCTACGACCCGATCAAGGATTTCACACACTTTGGGCTAATTGCGACCGCTCCGGCAGTCCTGAGCATCAATGCCGCGCTTCCGCCGAAGTCCCTCGTTCGAACTTGTCGATTACGCCAAGCGCAATCCAGACCAATTGAATTATGGATCGTCGGGAGTCGGCGCTCCGGGCCAATTCTGGGGCGAGATGTTCAAGACAGCGTCGAAAGTTCGTATGGTCCACGTGCCTTACAAAGGCACGGCTCCGGCCATGCTCGACCTCGTCTCGGGCCAGATTCACGTTATCCTCGACGGACTTCCGTCGCAACTTTCCAACATTCAGGCCGGCACGATCCGACCGCTGGCGGCGATGAGCACCGCCCGTTTGCCGATGTTGCCTGACGTCCCAACGATGGCAGAAGCAGGCTACCCGACCGTTCTTGGCGGCTTGTGGTTTGGATTGTCAGGACCAGCCGGCCTTCCCAAAGATGTGGTCGACCGCTTGAGCACTGAGCTCGCGAAAATCAACGCTGACCCGACGTTTCAGGATAAGCTGCAATTGTTTGGGATTATCAGCACGCCACTGCGCAACGACGACTACGTGAAATTTATCCAAGGCGAAATCTCCAGATACGGCAAGATCGCACTTGAGACCGATATCTCAATCAATTAATCCACACAAAGTTGCGAGCTTACACCACGGGAGCCATGAATGCGTCGGCTTGTCCTGATTGCCCTGCTTGCATTCTTCGCTACCCCGATCAAAGCCGAGACTTGGCCGAGCCGGCCACTAACAATGGTGGTGCCGTTTGCGACTGGTGGACCGATGGACGCGGTTGCGCGCATTCTGCAATCTGCTTTGAGCGACGCCTTGCAGCAGCAGGTGATTATCGAGAACGTCGGCGGGGCCGGCGGCATGATTGGCGCCGCCCGGGTCGCCAAGTCGGTGCCAGACGGATATCAGTTCGTGCCCGGCAACGTCGGCACGCAGGCCGTCAGCCAAACGCTCTATAAGACTCCATTTTACAATTCGATAACTGATTTCACTCCGGTCGTGCTAATCGCAGATCTGTCGCTGGTGATGGTGGCGCGCAAGGACTTGCCTGTAAACAATTTGCGGGAATTCATTGCCTACGCGAAGACCAACCAGAAGACGATGCAATTTGCTTCGGCAGGCGCAGGCCCCGCAACCCATCTCGGCTGCGCATTGATCAACGCGCGAATCGGCGTCGATGTCACCCATGTCCCATATCGTGGCGGCGCGCCGGCGATGCAGGATCTGGTAGCCCAGCGAGTTGACTATCTGTGCATCGATACACCGGCCGCGATTCCTCAAATTGAAAGCGGAGCGATCAAGCCGATTGCCATACTCAGCCATGGGCGCTCGCCGAGCTTGCCAAATCTGGCGTCGGCGCATGAGCAGGGATTGACTGATTTCGAGGCATCCAACTGGAGCGCCCTCTTCCTGCCCAGGGACACGCCCGCATTTATTGTTCAAACCTTGCACGACGCCACTGTCGCGGCCATGAACGATCCGACGGTGCAAAGACGCTTCAAGGAAAACGGCATTGATCTCGTCGCTGACGAGCGGCGATCATCTACCTATCTCGCGCAGTTCGTCATCGACGAAATCGCCAAGTGGGCCGGGCCGATTAAGTCCTCCGGCTTAGCCTTGGAATAGATTCGAAATGGCGGCACTGGACGCATGTCGCCTACAGGCTAATGAGGCCGCGCCTATTGTGCCTCGAAGGCCAAAAAGATTTTTCGCCAGTGAAAACTCCCTCACGACCACTGTTTTTGGAGACCGACGTGAAGATCAGACTCATGGAGAACTTCCGGGCAATCTTCTATGCGCCGTATTACGCCGCTCACAGGCTCGGCTTCTACGCGAACGAGGGCGTCGATGTCGAATTGGTTTCTAGCGACGCACCGGGCGATGCAATTGCGCATCTTACAAATGGCACGATTGATCTGGCCTGGGGCGGCCCGATGCGCGTAATGACGGCGCACGATCGGGACGATCAGAGCCCCCTGGTCTGCTTTGGCGAGGTTGTATCGCGGGACCCGTTTTTTCTAATTGGCAATTTCAAGCGATTTAAGCTTTCGGACCTTGCGCACCTGCGTTTCGCTGCTGTCTCGGAGGTACCGACACCTTGGATGTGCCTACAGCACGATTTGCGCGAAGCCGATATTAACCCTGCAATGATCACAAAAACTTCTGATCGAACAATGCCAGATAATTACGCCTCGCTGCGCGAGGGGCGGCTTGATGTGATGCAAGCGTTCGAGCCGTTTGCCTCACAGGCCGAAATGGATCGAGCCGGCGAAATACTGTATGCAGCCAGTTCACGGGGACCAACCGTCTACACTGCCTTTATCGCAACTCGGAGCAAAGTCGCGGTACACCGTGACGCATTTGTCGCAATGACGCACGCGCTTGCAAAAATGCAACAGTGGCTCTACGCCCACAGCGGAAAAGAGCTCGCTGAGGTCGTCGCCTCTTTTTTTTCGCATGTGCAGCAGGAACTACTCGTTCGTTCTCTGCAGCGCTATCTCGATGCTGGCCTATGGGCGCGCGATCCTGCGATGTCGAAACAAGGGTTTGAACGCCTCGGGTCGTGCTTCCTTTCGGGTGGCTCCTTAAAGCGTCCACCGGTTTTTGAACATTGTGTCGATGCACGTCTGGCTTAACCGGCCTCGACGGGTTGCGGAATCGAGAACAATCGCTCTTATTGCGTGTTGCGCGCAAGTGTCGGTAATTTACTCTAGCCAAAGGAAACGGGCGGCCACTTAATCGCATGATATTGGCCATCGGGGGAGTTGTATCGGATGCAGACAGTCGTCGACTTGCTATGCGAGATGATTGCGATTGATTCGCAAAGCTCGGTCTCCAATGTCCCGCTTGCGAATTTCATGCAATCGCAACTCGAACACTGGAACATCGAGCGCATCGACTACGTTGATCGCGAAGGCATCGCTAAGACAAACATCGTCGCCGCTGATCCCGAAAGCACTCACCCCTCGCCTTTGCCGGGCATGTCGATACGGTCTCGGCTACCGGCTGGGACACGGACCCATTTCGAGCCACGATCGCGCAAGACCGGCTGACCGGGCTTGGTGCGGCCGACATGAAAGGGCCCATCGCTGCCTTTCTTTCGGCAGCTCGGCGAATGGATCCCCGAAAATCGTGCTCACGGCCGATGAAGAAGTGACCAAACAGGGCGTCCGCGAGGTGGTCGCGAAAAGTCGGCTGCTGCGTGACGGTACGCCCAACTGTTTCATTGTCTGCGAGCCAACAAGCCTCGATGTCGTGCGCGGCCACCGCGTCGACGTCCAATTCGTGGTACATTCCCATGGGCGCCAGGCCCATTCCTCGACCGGGCGAGGCTTGAATGCCAACCTGCAGCTGGTGCCCTTTCTCGCGGATATCCGCGACCTGCACCTTCGCCTGAGGCGCGACGTCCCGCTTCATGACACCCAGTATGATCCGCCGTTTTGCGATCTCAACTTCGTCATCGACAATTACGGCGCGTTTCCCAACGTGACTGTCGGTCTCGCCACCTGCCGCATCAAGTTCCGGTACTCGAAATCGATCGACCCGCGTCCGGTCGTAGAGGAAATCCGGCGTGCCGCGGGCGCTCACGGGCTCGACATCGAGGTGCGGCCGGAAGCGCCACCGCCCGAGCTTCCAGCTGATGCGCCTCTCGTGCGCGCCATGGAGAGAACCATCGGCCGCAAGGCTCGCGTCATGGGGATAGGGACCGAAGCCTCCGAGTACAGCCGCATGGCGCCGTCGTTGATCCTAGGTCCCGGTAGTATCGACGTTGCTCACAAGCCCGCGGAGAGCATCAGCATCAGGGAGCTCCAGGAGGCAGTTGGCATCTATGAGCGGATTGCGAGGGAGCTTCCCGCATTGCTGTAAGGACAGGGCAGCGATCATGCCGCTAGATCCCGGTTCAGCTGGATTGACGCAGAATCTAGCGCCATCTTGTTCGAGCATGGCCTTCGGCAGCCCGGCAATCATTCGGCTAAGGCTTTATACCCGTGATAGACTTGCTGATGGCTCGGGGATCTCGCATCGGCCAGCGGCCGCTGTCCACCTGCGAAAGAAATTCCCCGACGATCCGGTTATATTCGTCCGGCTCCTCGATGTTGATCGCATGACCTGCATTTGGAATAATCGAAAGCGCCGCGGAAGGTATCGATTGTTTCATTAGAATGCCGGGAAGCAAACACGGCCAATCTTCATCGCCCGAAATGACAAGTGTGGGTACCGTCATTTTCTTCATTTCCTCAACCAGAGAATAGAGCGACGGCCGCTCCTTCTGAACACCCGTCTGAGTGTTCGCCGAACCGACGGCTGAATGCTCCGACAGGATCTGCTTGAATTCGGCAAAACCACGTGGATCCTTATTTTCGAATTGCACCCGCGTTGGTCCGTAGGCATACCGCTCGGAAAAGGCCCGCATTCCGGATGACCTAATAAAATTGGCTATAGTGTCGGCCTCGGAGCGGAAGGTCTCCCGCGTTTCCAGCTCTGCTCCATATCCACATCCGCCAACGCACAAGGACTGCGCCCGATCGTGA
Organism: uncultured Alphaproteobacteria bacterium; assembly: GCA_963761895.1. GTDB lineage: Bacteria > Pseudomonadota > Alphaproteobacteria > Rhizobiales > Xanthobacteraceae > Bradyrhizobium. The sequence goes on along the minus strand of CAVXIL010000002.1, from coordinate 1,061,852 downwards.
TGACGAAGGCCGAAGTGGAGCGTCGCAAAACCTCCCATAGAAAGCCCTACAATATGAGCTTTCTTTTCGGCGATGTGGTCGAGTACGGACAGGATGTCATCCGCCGCGCGAGCCTGCGAATAAGACGCCGGGCCCTCCGGAACATCGGACGGGGGAAAACCGCGCGCATTGAATGCGATCACACGGTATCGTTTCCCGAAATGACGTAGCTGCGGTTCAAAACTCCGCAGATCCCCGGCAAACTCATGTACCAGAATTAGTGGTCGTCCCTTGCCGGTCTCCTCGTAGTAAAGGCGTACGCCATCATCCGTTGTCGCATACGGCATTTTTGATTATCCCCTTGCGGTTTTTTGCAGGATTGTGAGGGCGCTGGACCGCTCAAACAAGTACCTGACGGTCCTTCAATACTACTTTCCCGTCAACCTCCACGATTGGATAACGGACAGCCAGATCGACATGGCCGACTGCTCGAATCGTGCTGCCGAACGCGATTCCGTTTCCGATGCTAAGATGAAGCGCGAACGTCGGCTTTGCGCCAAAGGTGGTCATTCAATAACTGATAAGCCTTCTCGTATTTCCTGGCGAGCCAATGACTGGATAGCTTTTTGCCAAACTTATCAGTCGCGAACTGACCCCGTTTCGTATGTTTGCTTATCAGTCCGACTGATAATCACGGAGGACAGAACCCAACGAATTCTGTGAAACATCTCGCGGGAGGGAGGAGGAAACCGGTTTCGATCTGTTTCTAGGTGCATTGCACAAGAGACCGGCTCGCCGAAGACAATGGTCTAAACCTTAGGCTCCGGATAACGAACAATATCTCTCTTACGGCCTCTCTTCTGAATGCGCTCTGAACGAAGTGTGGCCATAAGTGACACCATGCATCTTGACGTAGTCGCTTGCCAGACCGAGATTGTTCCACTTCAAGCGGCTGGGGTCGCATGTGGCGCAATCGCGCCGATTGTGAGAAACTGCTTCCTTCCGTGGCGCGTGCAATCGCCGCGGGCAAAACGGCAAAGATAACGAGGGAGCAAGCGAATGTTCGGGACCGACAAATCCTCAACGACCAGGCGTGATGTTCTTCAGGTGGCGGCGACCGCAGGTGCGGCGGCGGCCTTGCTCGGTAGATTGGGCGTGAGCCCAGCGCTCTCAGCGGAAATGGGACGCTCGGAAAAGCCGCTGAAGGCCGCATTCTCCAACGCAGGCCTGCAGGCGACCTGGTGCGCCCAGGGCAAGCAAGCGGCCGAATGGTGGGGCAAGCTGTTCAACGTCGAGGTCACCTGGTTCGACGGCCAGCTCGACGCCGTCAAGCAGCGCGCCGCCATCGACAATATGGCATCGCAGAAATGGGACTTCGTCGCCATCCAGGCGTTCGGTATCGGCACGCTGACCCAACCTGTGCAGAAAATGATCGATGCCGGCACACCGGTCATCGACATGGATACCCTGATCGCGCCACTCGAGCAGATCAAGGTTCATTCGTTTCTCGCACCCGACAATGAATTCATGGGCGCCTCGGTGACGCAGGCGCTCGTCAACGCCCTCGGTGGCAAGGGCAAGGTCATCATGACACAAGGCGCGCTCGGTCATACCGGCGCACAAGGCCGCGCAAAGGGTTTTAACGCCGTTGTCAAGCAGTTCCCCGACATAGAGGTGCTCGATACCCAGCCGGCGGATTGGGACGTATCGAAGACGGCGCGGCTATGGGAAACCTATCTCACCAAATATCCGCAGATCGACGCCGCCTTCTTCCACAATGATGACATGGCGCTTGCCGCCTACAACATCATGAAGGCGCACAACCGCACCAACATCCTCATCGGCGGGGTAGACGCCATGCCGCCAGCGATCCAGGCGGTGAGCGAGGGCCGCATGTTCGCAACCGTCCGCAATCCTTCCTGCCGCATTCACGGCGGAGCCATCGTCGCTGGCGTCGCCGCCGTGACCGCAGGAGAGAAGAGCGGACAGGGTATCCCGAAGAGTGTCGTCACCGATGGTCCGGTGGTAACGAAAGCCAACGCGGCAGGGATGCAGTGGATGGAGGACCATTTCCTGATCTGAGCCGATATGCCGCAACGCCGGTCACCCGTTCTCGAACTGCAACGGATCACGAAGTCCTTCGGCGGCGTCGAGGCGCTCCGTGGAGTCGACTTCGCGCTGTCCGCCGGCGAGATCCATGGTCTCGTCGGCGAAAACGGCGCGGGGAAGAGCACGCTGATGAAGATTATCGCCGGCGTGCATGCCGATTTCTCCGGCCGTTTCGTGCTGGATGGGAGGGAAATCCGCTTTCGATCGGCGCGCGACGCGCGTGCGGCCGGCATTGCCATGGTCCACCAAGAGCTTAGCGTCGCGCCCGACCTGTCGGTGGCCGAAAACGTGTTTCTCGGCGCCCAGCCGAGCAATCGCTTCGGTCTGGTGCAGTGGCGGCGCATGGCGCGCGAAGCGGGCGAGCAACTAAAAAGATTCGGCATCGACATCGATCCGCTTTCGCGGCTCGGCGACCTGCCGATCGGCCTGCAGCAGCTCATCGAAATCGCCCGCGTTCTGTTCTCTGGCGCCCGCATCATCATCCTCGATGAGCCGACCTCCGCGCTCTCGCCGCCGGAGGTGGAGCGTCTGTTCGTGACCTTGCAACGGTTGCGCGACGAAGGCACCGGCATCGTCTTCATTTCGCATTTCATTGAAGACATCCTGCGCATTTCGGACACGGTGACAGTGTTCCGCAACGGCAGGAAGGTCGCCGAGGCGCGGCCAACCGCGACCAGCAAGGCCGCCTTGATCGAAGCGATGATCGGCAAGGGGCGCGAAGCGCTCGAGGAAACCTACACGCATGATGTCATGCTACCGCCGCCCAGCGATCGGCCCGTGGTTCTGACCGCGACCCGGCTGTCGTTCGCCCGTAGGCTCCAGGATGTCTCGTTTGAGGTCCGCTCCGGCGAAGTCCTTGGCATCTACGGCTTCATGGGGTGCGGCCAACTCGAACTGGCGCGGATTCTCTTCGGCAAGCTCAGGCCCGACAGTGGCGCGCTTGGCGTGACGGGCGGTCAAAAAGCCTTTGGCAGCACGGCCGATGCACGGCGCGCGGGGATAGCCTTCGTTCCCGAGAGCCGCCGCGCCATGCTGTTCCACCAGGAGCCGGTCTACAAAAATATCTCGATCAGCATCCTCGATCGTATCTCGTCGCTGTTTCTCAAGCCGTCCCGGGAGCGCACGATCGCCACCAGGCAGGTCGAGCAATTGCAGATCAGGCCTGCGGCCGTCGAACTCGACCTCGGGATGCTGTCAGGGGGAAATCAACAGAAAGTCGCGCTTGCGAAGTGGCTCAGCTACCCTCCGCGTGTCCTGGTGCTGTGCGAACCGACGCGCGGCATGGATGTCGGGGCCAAGAACGACGTAATCCACATTATTCGCGGTCTGCGCGCGCGGGGACTAGCGATCATCGTCCTCTCGACCGAGCCCGAAACGGTTCTCTCGCTTTCCGATCGCGTCATTGTGCTGAAGCGCGGCGCGGTAGTGCGCGAATTCAGCAACGAACAGATCAGCAAGGACCGTCTCTTGGAAGCGGCGTGAGGAGACACGTATGGTGGCCGGTGACAATGTGACAGTCTCCGCGGCGGATCGGAAGCCGCCGCGCAGTATTGCTGCATGGTTTCGCTCGCAAATGCGCAATATTGCGCCCTTCCTGACGCTGATCTGCCTCAGCGGCTTCTTCGCGGTTGCGAGCCCTTCATTTGCGACGATCGACAATTTCGGCAACATCCTAACCCAGGTTTCGGTCACGGGCATCATCGCCGTCGGCCTAACCTTCGTGATCCTCTGCGCTGAGATCGATCTGTCGATCGCGAGCATCGCCAACGTAACCGGCATTGCGGTCGCCTATTTCACCGCGCAGGAATCCTATGTGAACATAGCCAACGTGCCAATGCCCGGGTGGGCTGCGATCGGGCTGGCGCTGGCGTTTTGCGCGATGCTCGGTCTCATCAACGCGCTCGGGCTCACGATCATCGGGATCCCCTCCTTTATCATGACGCTGGCGATGATGCAGATAGCAGCCGGTATATCGGCGCTACTGGTGCGCGGGCAGATTGCCTACAGGGTGCCCGACCTTGTTGCAACGCTCGGATCATCGTCGGTGGGCGGCGTTCCCTGGATCGTGATCGTTGCCGCATTGATGCTGCTGGGCGGCCATCTGGTGCTGACCTATACACGCTTTGGCCGCTACGTTTACATGGTCGGCGGCAATCGCGAGGCGGCAGAAAATTCCGGGCTCAATGTCAATCTGATCCTCGGCAGCGTCATGGTCATCTCGGCGATTTGCGCGGGCATCGGTGGCATGTTGGGCGTCGCTCATTTCGGCAGCGCGCAGCAGAACGAGTTCGACACCTATCTGCTCAATTCGATCGCCGCTGTCGTTGTCGGCGGCACCAGCCTTTTCGGCGGCCGTGGCGGCATCGGCAATACCATCGTCGGCCTGTTCGTGCTCGGCGTGCTCAACAATGGGCTCGACCACGTCAACATCGACAGTTTCCTGAAGATACTAATCCGCGGTCTCATTCTGCTCGCTGCGCTCGTCATCAACGTCTATGCGCAGAAATTGCGGGCCAGGGCGGTCGAATGATCGCGGCCTCCTATCCTGGATAGGCACCAGCGATAAGCTGGATCAAGAACCTGCGATCATGGTTCGTGAGCCGGACGCGACCAGCAGCTTGCGCGCGATCTCAAGCGAACGCTTGAAATACGCCTGCGCTTTCGCCACCTCTGGCTTCGGCAAGTTAAGCGCGATTTCCCCGGCGGTTCGGTGCGCGGGGTCCCGACGCCGATCGGCGCGCTAAGCTATTGATCTACCTAACGGTGGAGGGGTCACTCTTGGACGCTTATTCACAGTCATCTTGTTTCTCCTCGGCTGGAGTTGGCGGAATGCCAACGCGCTCGATGAAAAACATAAGGTTCTCGGTCCGTGGCTGATACGACGTATTTCCCTATAATCAAGACATCTGCGCGCAGCCGTCACGCAGCGTACCAGGTTCATCGTCCATCCGGCTTCGCTGCTCGCTGCGAGCCTTGGGTCCGAGGCCTACGTCAGTTTCTGAGGTTGAAGAGGACCAAGCCGATCCGGCACGGCATTTCCGAATTTGGCACTGAGCTGACCTCAGTGCTTTGACCAATGTCCGCTTCGCGCCAAGAACTGCCTTTCAGAAACATCGCACAGTGTGACTGCGCCAAAATGGCGCTTTGCGGGCTGCTTGAACCCGGGCCCGACGATCTAGAGGAGAAGTGTTGCCACTGGGCCCCTCGCCGTGGCAGATAAGGGCTACCCTTGGGGCTACACCCAAGGGCTACACCGGCAACTCCGGTCGTACAGAAAGGCCTTAATTTACGGGACTTTCTCGAAGCCATTTTAAGGTGGCGGAGAGGGAGGGAATCCCCCGTTCCCCGGCTCGTAGTTGCAGAAATCCAGTAAAACAAGGCATTCCCGAAAACCCGGTTTCGGTTTGTGACCACCGCTGTGTACCACTCAACAGGGCGATTCGGCCGTCGATGTCGGTCGATTTCAAGGCACACCAGGTCCATTGGTGCCCGTCCGGATCGCTGTGCCTGTCGTAAATCAAATCCGAACATATTGGTGGTGCAGCCCGCCCAGGACCGGACGGCAAAGAATGGTCCCGGCCAGTTTGACGGCGCGCGAGACCGGCGCATCCTTCTCCAAAGATAAATGCGTCCTTATCTCGTTGTGATATTTCATGTACGACAGCAGTACATGACGGAGGTGTCGCTCGCCGAACACAACAACGTGGTCAAGGCACTCGCGTCGGATCGAACCGATCAGCCGTTCGGCATATCCGTTTTGCCATGGGGAGCGCGGCGATGTCGGCCGGTCACGAATGCCCATTGATCGAAGTCTTCGGATGAAGACCTCACCATAGGCCCCATCCCGGTCACGGATCAGGTAGCGGGGAGCCTGTTCCCAACCGCATGCTTCCGTGACCTGATTTGCGATCCATTCTGCAGTGGGGTTAGCTGTGACGCCAAACCACAAAATTTGTCGTCGGCCGTGCCCCATGATCAGCAATCCATAGAGCAGGCGAAACGAGATCGTCGGCACGACGAACAAATCCATCGCCGCGATGGCGTCGGCATGGTTATGAAGAAACGTCTTCCAGCCTTGCGACGGTGGCCCTCGTCTCTTCACCATATACTTGGCCACGCTCGTCTGGCCGATATCGATGCCGAGCTTAAGCAGCTCTCCGTGGATCCGCGGCGCTCCCCACAGCGGGTTGGCGATGCTCATCTCGCGGATAAGCTTGCGTATCTCTGTCGGTAAGGTTGGTCGGCCACCACGACCTCGTGACCTCCAGCGCCAGTACGATCTGAACCCGGCGCGGTGCCACTTTATAACGGTATCTGGCTTCAAAACCGCCAGAGCGTTTAGGACTGTTGGCGCCAATCGATACACCCCGGCAAAGATCAAGCGGTCCATGGCGCTGAACGTCTGCCTCTTGGGCGAATGCCGTCTCAGTATGTTAATCTGATGCCGAAGAACCAGGATCTCGGCTGCCAACGAGGCCCGCGATCGGAACAATAATACCAGCGCCGACCAGATCAGGCTGCAAGCTTCTCTCATAAGACAGAAACATTGCGCGATTCGGCTTCACTTGCCAGCCGAATTAGGTTTCCGACAGGGACAGCGAGCGCTCACCCGAAAGCGCTATGATATCGTCGGGACGCGCGCTTCCCGAAGATCGGCATCGATCGTGAGCTTGCAAAGAAGGCTCTTGATATTTGCCGTGACGTTCCTTCTCGGCGCGTCAGCCACGCCCGCGTTCAGTGCAGAATGGAAAGTGTTGAAATTGATTGTGGTACGATACCGCTGACCGGCGACAAAAAATGCGCAGCCGAAAGGGTTGTGGGCTCGGAATTGGAAATAATCGTCAATCCGACCACCCAAAGGGTTCAGATCACCGTCTCTAGGAACTCTGGAAAATATTTCGAAAATGTTAGCATCATCCCTAAGAAGTGCTCGATCGTGGACGAGGATAATTGGACCTGCTCAGACGACATCCCTTACGTTCAAATGCTTAAGAAATACGGCATGCGTCATGGCCACTATTATTACGAGCTGACCGGAGGATCGCCGCCTGATTACTTCACGTCCAGCATATCGAGCTGGCGCTATTGGGCATATTGGTTGGGAGTAATGAAGCTTCGAACCGCCGAGGCGTATGAATGAAGTCAGCCTAAGCTGCGCCATCCGGTTTTCAAAGGCATTCGGGAGGACCATGATCCCGCGCTACACCGGCTTCGATCCTGACGGCGTCGCCGAAACCGAGGCCGATCATTTCATGAAGTGCCCGGGCTGCGGAGAATGGTTCGACATGCGCGACCTCGACCAACTGCTGGCGCACGTCCACGACGCTGAGATGGAAATATACGAAGAGCCGTCGCCGTATCCGCCATGTGATCGGTTGCAGTAGCGCGGACCAACAAAGGGGGGCCGATGAAAAAGCCGATCACGAAGTCCGCAGAACAACACTGCCCGGCGTGTCGCGGAACTGGTTTTCCCCCTGTGAAGCAGCCGGTGAAACCGGGGCGGCGGATATTTGCGGCTCGCTGTGCGAAATGCGGCGGCAAGGGCCGGGTGACAGGCAATCGAGTGAGCGGTTAGATGGTTACGGCGGAACGAATTCGCGGCACCGTGCTTGAGTCCTGGTTCTGTTGCGTTTGGAGGTACGTATGTCAAGATCAGGCTGGACTCCTACCATCGTGCCCTATGGAACCGATCAGACCGCCTACATCGTCGTGGATGGCTTTGGCACAAATGGCAACGTCTACCGCGAAACCGAAGTCGAGCGAACTGACTTAGAAACTATCATCAGTGATATCGGGCCAGTTCAACGACCCGGTTCGCGTTGTTGCCTTCAATACACTTGACCATTGGTCGGATGACGTCTCGTCGGTAGTCGCGACCGAAATTCAAACCCGCTGCGATATCGAAGGCACTCCCGTTCCTGACCATATTCGCGATTTTGTCGCCAGTTACGCTGGGCCAAACCGCCAGCTTTTGTTGCGGCTCACCTGAGCTGGAACCGCCCGCGCGGGGCGGTCCGCTTTTATGAAAAGGGGCGTTAGCCGGTCCAACGCTAGTCGGTCTGTTGCGCTTCCGATCGTGCGATCAGGTGAGCTCCCGCCGCCAGCACTTCTTGCTGATAAGCCTTCCCGTCCTCAGCAATCAATTCCGCCTCTCGCGTGAGCCAGTTTTGATATTCCCTGAGTACATCGGAGGGCGTCTGGGCATCGCATATATGTTTGGCCGCTTCAAGCGCCGCTTGCATGCCCTGATGACGTCGGGCAAACCAACCATCCGCAAATTCCCTCAAGCCTGCGAGCGCGGTTTCTTGGTTCTTCCAGAACTTGATGCCCATCGGCGCGAAGGCCTTGAAGGCAGCTGCTGGCTGCAAGATGTTCGAAACTAAAGTCACGTTATCGGTCATCGTCTTGGTCCGTTTGAGTTGACCTGCCCTATGCGTTGTATAGCGCACTAACCGTCCGCGCGAGAGACGTGCGATGTTCAAATATCGGACAACTAAATTAAACTTTCGCCATACGTCGTTGGATCAAGCCGCGCCCTTTGAGTCGAGTTCGCCATTAAGCCAGCCGGAGCTGTGACGCTTGGTTATTGTGGGAAGGCTTGTCGTGCTGGCGCTCGCATTTCTATAGGCACGAGATTTAGGAGGCCGCCAACTGAGGCGGCGTTAAATCTCTTCGGCGCGACACGGATGAAATAGGAGGATTAGCCTCGCTGAATACCTCCAAGGTATTTCCGCAGGCGGGACACACAAAACTATCGGCCTCACGCGACGCGGCCCTGTGGGTTCAGTGGAAAAGTAAAATTTCGCCCCGTTGGTGCTCTTCTTTTGACGACTTGTCCTTATGTAGTGGCAACGGGTGCCATAGCCGCCCTAAGGCATCCAGAATAATACGGCCTCAGCGCACAGCCCGCGCTGGGGCCGTTCTTTTGAGGCGCTCGCTATCGGGTACTGGCCGAATTAGGCCACTCGCCATTCAAAACAGTCGGCTTCTGAAACTCAATTTAGTGGTGTCGGCAGATTGCGAACCTACATCAGCTTCACGCTTCGGCGTTCTACTGAAAGCTCCACTGCGGATTGTCACCACTCCAAGCTCAACGGTACTGTGTTCGGCATGCATTATTGGTCTGAATGTCTACGGGGCCAAGCGGCCACATATCGGAAACTTGCCGAGCAGACGGACGATCCTGTCCTGAAAAAAAACTCGCTTGAGTTGGCGTTCGTTTGTGATGAGGTCGCCGATAACATCGAAGATCATCTGACGGGCGGGGGTAAGACCACGCTGGGAGGCGTGCACCCTTGCTAAGGCAGATGAAAGAGGCCGGGCTGGGCGGCCTTACATCTTCTCAGAAATCCAAGTTCTATTGCCGCACTTGCATTCGAACATGTGAAATGTCCGTCCGGTCGGCGGGTCAAGCATGCTCGCGGTAAACTGGGGTTGTTCGCCGCATTTTATGCAGCGTGGAGAGGTCGGTTTTTGGCGATCTCGCTTTTCCATGCGGCGCAGAAAATGCCGAGAAATCCCTGCTGGCAAGTTAAAAGATGGTCATCGGTATCGGAGCAGCGTCCTTTTCTGGGCTGATGCCAGTGCCATCGGCTGCTCCGATTACTGCCTTCGAAATTTCCCATTAGTGATTGGGAGCCGCGTCGCCATATGAGGCCGGGGCGAAAAATTCGGTAATCGCTGATGGCTCTGCCCGTGTCGGCAGATGGCGAACCTACATCAGCTTCACGCGGCCTTCTAGTGAAAGCTCCACTATGTGTCACCACTCCAAGCTCAACGGTACTGTGTTCGGTATCCATGATTGGCTTAACTATCTACAGGATCAAGCAGCCAAGTATCGGAAACTTGTCGAGCAGGCCGATGATCCTTTCGTTAAAACCGAACTGCTTGCGTTGGCGTCGGTCTGCGAGGAGATCGCCGATAACATCGAAGATCATCTGACAGGCGGGGAAGACCATGCGCCGCGTGGCCGGTCGTCAAGGCTCTCATGAAAGAGGCCGCCAACTGAGGCGGCCAAAAGAAAAGCCGCCCGAAGAATGAGTAGGGAGGCTCTCAACCCACTCCGGGCCGAGTGTCGAGCATGGAAAGTTTCGAGCATAGAAATAGAAGTAGAGCGGCTCGGTTTGAGCCGCTCTACTTTTGCTTTTATGAGCAAGGATGCCGCAGACCATCGTAGCCGAGATACGTCCCGGATGCCGGGTCGTAGGAATGGTAGCGCTGGGCGCAATAGGAAGGATCGCCGCCGCTCGATACCACGTAGCCGGGGTCACCGTCGTAGCCGGAGTACCCGTTGTAGCCGGAATACCCGTCGTAACCGGGGTCGTTGTAAACGTAGCCGTCGTCATAATCATAGGGGTCGTAGTAGCCACCGTAGCCATAACCCAGCGCGCTACCGGCCGCTAATCCGCCAGCAAATCCGACTCCCCGGCCAAACCCGTGGTGCCGGTCGTGATCGCCGTGATGTCCGCCCTGATGCGCAAACTGTCCGCCGACGCGCCCAGCGGAATTTCCGCCGCTCACTGAACCAACTCGGCCATCGCGAATGCTTGCTTGAGTACCGCCGACGTGCATCCCACCGCCATCGCCGATGCTTGCTTGAGCACCGCCGACATGCATCGCACCGCCACTGCCGACGCCGCCGATATGCATCCCACCGCCACCGCCGAAGCCGCCGATATGCATGCCACCGCCACCGCCGATGCCGCCGATATGCATCCCCCCGCCACCGCCGATGCCGCCGATATGCATCCCCCCGCCACCGCCGATGCCGCCAACATGCATGCCCCCGCCACCGCCGATGCCGCCAACATGCATCCCACCGCCACCACCGATGCCGCCGATATGCATCCCACCGCCACCGCCGCCGAGCCCCGCGGCGAAGGCCGGGGTTGCAACTGCTAATGCGAGTGACAGGGCCGTAGCCCCTACAATACGAAGTTTAGACATTGCGCTTCTCCACATGAACCTAAAGCGGAAACACCGGCGTTAGGCGTGCGGCTCATGTAGGTTAGCAATCAGCCGATACCACTAAATTGAATTTTAAGGAGTCAGAGGCCCAGCAAGCGCTGGTACATTCGCGTCGGTTATTGTCGGCACGCATTGCTGAAAGGCCAAGTACGAACTGGGGCAAACTGAGAAGAACTCAGTGGAGCAAATGTTTTCCGGCACCCTGAAAGCGGACATGGCTCAATACAGCCGGCTTTGATGAGCTTCGCGCGGGAGAAGCACTACCAGCGCGCTGATCGGCATCGTCCTTTTCTGTGCTGATGCCAGTACCATCGGCTGCTCCGATTACTGCGTTCGGAACTTCCCATTTAGCCAGTCGGAGCCGGGCGACTATATCAGGCCGGGGCGAGCAGCTCGATGATCACTGACGGCTCTGCCCCTCGAAAGGAACATTCATGACTGCACGAAGAACAACGATGTTATTGGCAACGGCCTTGGTTGCCGGGTCTCTGCTCGCGACGGGTGCTGCACAGGCAGGCGGCGGCGGTGGTGGCGGTGGTGGTGGACACGGGGGCGGCGGCTTTGGCGGAGGAGGTCACATGGGTAGTTTCGGCGGAGGTCACATGGGTGGCTTCGGTGGAACTCACATGGGAAGTTTTGGCGGAGGTCACTATGGCTCTGGCTATGGCCGAGGTCACTATGGCTATGGAAAACATTATGGCTATGGCTATGGAAGACGTTACTACGGTGACGGCTACTACGGCCTTGATTGCCCGTATTACACGCCATACGGATGGTCGTACTCCTGCACCTACTGAATGGTGAGCCGGTTCGGAAGTCGCCGCGCGCGGCTTTCACAATTCTAAGGGGCTCACTTGGTGAACACCGCCTCTCCCAGGTGAGCCACCCAGCCCAACTCATACGCCCATGCCGGGGCCGAAATATCTGCATTGTCAAACCCGCTTGCTTAACGATCGCCGTCTGGTCGACCACAAATCTGGGAATTGATATGTCAAAGCCTCGCCTACGATTGATCCATTGCTCGAACGGCGTCCGACCGAGGGCAAAACAGCGGCAGTACGGCCGCAGCTTCCGACCTTTGGTTGTTCATGGGGGTGCGCGAGCGAGATCCGTGCCGAGAGAAAGCTCATGGGAAGCTGCGCTTAAACTATTCGATCTTGGTTTTTTAGCTTGCCAGTTGAATTACCTTGCCTTCTTGCAGGCAAGTTTAACAGTTCTTGAGGCCCACAATTGGACTGCCGCTGAAAAGACCAGCTAGGTTGATGTGGTGCACCCGATTCCCATGTGTTGCAACCGAGTGGGTCACCGAAGCTCGCGGCGTTTTCGACGGTGCGCTGCCATGCGGCGCGGCGGGCTTGCTCGGCTGCCAGCGCTTCTCGTGCCAACGTCTGCGAGATCACCGCGTCGATCTCGGCGGCGTTGAGGGGGCGCTCGGATGATCAATCAGGGCCTGAGCGAGCGCGAGCAGGACAGGCTTGTTCTCCCCGATGATCGCGAGCGCTTCCCGATAGCAGTATATAGAAATGGCCCCGGTCATTGAGCAGACCGGGGCCCTTTAAGATCATCAGGCCGGGTACATCCGCCGCGCCATCCGATCCAAGCTGTCACCGATTACTCCAACCGATCTGGTGCAAGGTGAGACGGCGATGCGGCATCCGGGTGAAGACATTCCGGCTGAAAACTGGCGGCCGCCAGCTCCCGCTTGCGCCAGTCAGCGCGCCGACGATGTTCAATCGCCTGCGCTTTCGGCGCCTGCAGGTCCGCGATGATCTTGTCGATCTCGTCGGAGTCCAGCGTCCGCTTGATCCTCAACACAATGGACAACGTCATCACGACATCGCCGTAAGGCAACAACAAATCCCACGCGGCAACATCGCAGTGCGCGATGAACAATCCAGCACACACCCTCCAACCCCTCGGCGTGAAGCCAGTAACCAATGGCTCCCAAACGGCCCCCGGGAGCCGCTTGCGCGTCCCCGCGGGACCGTCAGAACCGGGCTGGGCGGCTGCGGGACCCCGCCAGTAGTGCCTCCGCCAGCAAAGGAGCATCGTCTGGCCAGTAACGTGCAGGTCGCGGCTGGCGGGCGCTCTCACCGAACGGGCGACAAGCCAAGTACTGCCATGCACCAGCGTACGGGGATCGCCGCCCGCCCCTGCGCAGCACCAAGCAGCGCTCCGCAGATCGCAGCGTTGGTGTCTGTGTCGCCCCCTTTGCTGACCGTCTCGATCAGCGCATCCTTGATTGGCGTCCCGGTCGCAAGGTGACGAAATGCATTCTGAAACGCGATCAACACCCAGCCCTGCTGATCCACAAATTCACCTGGGCCCTGACCAAGCCGTGCGCGTGCAAGACACGCCTGCACGGCTTCGGCATCGGGCTCCGGCATGGCCGCCTGCGCTGCTCTCAGCATTTCATCCCTGTCACCGCCGCCAACCGCGGTCGCAATCGCCGCAACAAACGCTGCCGAGGCAGCTTGACACACAGGGTGGGGGTGGCTCTCCATTGATGCCGGAGGCACTCGTCACCAGTAACGGCATCACAGCTCACCTTTCTCGACGGGCCGTCGGCTGGCCATCGTCTCAATGTGCCCATAGACCCAACAGTAAAGCACTAATGCTTTTGTTATTTCCCGCGCTTCATGGTCTTTCGAGTTCGGCTTGGCGCTGAGCTGCGGTTGCCGAGACCCGGAAGTTCCGAGATCCAAAGAGCTGATTAGAGCCCTGGAGTAAGCTTCGAGGCCTAGCTCTTCGATTGCCCTGATCTCACCAAGTCGGCGGATGACGCTCCTTCGAGAGATAATCCGTACCCTACTTCGCGCACGATGCGCTCTTTCAACGGTTGAATGAAATGAATGCGCGTGTTCCGACGCGTCACTTCGGGAGCCTTCAGGTACAAGTCAGCCAGTTCCCGAGCGCGTGTTATTGCCTCGCCGTTCGGCACGACCTCTGCCACGACTCCCCATTCGTAGGCGGTGCGCGCCGGCAGCGGCTGTGGATTGAGCAGGAACGCCTCGGCTCGACCTGGCCCGGCTCGATAGCTCCAGGTTGTAAAAATCCCGTCACCCGGTGTAACGCCGACAGCAAAATGACCGACGTCCTGGAACGTCGCACCTTCAGCTGCCACGATGACATTCGCGAGGAGGGCGTAGTCCGAGTGGATATGGGCGCGTCCCTCGACGGCCGCGATCACCGGAACGCGGATGTTCGCAATGTTCTCTAAAACCTGGACGCCTTCGTCGTGAATTCTGCTCCAGACGCCCGGATCGGCGACATCTCCGAACGATGGCCATTCTACGTCCCCGATGAAGTTCCCGCCCGCGCCCGTAATGATGACAATCTTGTTCGCTCGGTCTTGTCCAATTCTGTGAAAGGCATCGACAAACTCCGTGTGTGATTGCGCGGTCATGATGAACGGGCCGCCGTCGCTATGGAACTCAGCTGCCAGCACGCCTTTGTCATCACGTGACAGTTTCAAATGGCGGTATGCGGAAAAGTAGTCCGCTTGAAGCGTTTGCATGAAGTTCTCCTCTGATGTTTGGCTGATGAAAGCGTGTTTCCGACCAAGCTGCCCGGTTGCAGTGAAAAGCTGACGCCCAGATTGAGCCGCTTTCGCCAGGGCCGGGCCAGTTGGACAGGGAGCGATTCATCCAGCCCTCAATGCTCGGTGAAGAAATCGGCGAGCGCATGGGCAACGGCTGCGGGGGCGTTCTCCATCGGGATATGGCCGGCTGCCGGGATTCGCACGAGCCTGGTTCCCGGGATTTCGGCCACGAAGCGCTCGGCATAATCGACCGTCTGAAATGGGTCGTCCTCGCCCCAGACCAGCAGCTTCGGCGTCGTCGACTGGCGCAGCCCGGGAAGCAGTTCGAGCGTGTAGCGACTATCGGCTGCCCCGGCGAGCGCCAACCAGGATCGCGCGACGCGGGGATCTGTCCACGGCTCGAGATACTCGGCAATTTCGGCTTCGCTCGCTGGGCGGGCGAGCGCCTTGATCACGGATTGTCGCCGCGCAGCCAGAACGTCCTGAGCCGAAGTCGCGGCGACCACCGCGGGATCGCGGAAGCGTGCAATCCCGGGCACCGGCCACGAGTTGTACGTAACGGCGTTCACCAGCGCCAGGCGTGGAACGTCGAGCAGCCGGTTGCTCAGGAGATACTGCGCGACACCCCCGCCGATATCGTGCCCGGCGACCATCACCGGCCCTTTGTTGCCCATCGCGTCGAGGAAGCGCACCAGCCAGGCGGCCAACCGGGGGATCGAAGCCTCAGCGACCGTGAGTTCGCCCCCGGAACCCCCGAAACCCGGAAAGTCGACGGCAACCGGATGCAAGCCGGCAGCGGCGATATCGTCGAGCACGGGCTGCCAGACGCGACTCCAATAGGTGCCGTGGAGCAGCAGCGCAAACGGACCCACCTCGCCCGCCGTCAGATAGCTGATCCGGATGCCGTCGACGTCGACCGTCGCTCGCCTGGTCATCGGACCAGCCTCCTGACGTAGTCTTTTCCGAAGCCGACCAACTCGTAATGTCGGCTCGCCGCCTCGAGTTTGGTGAACACGTCCTCATAGCCCAGCGCGACCCCATAAGGGTCGATGTAGGTGTAGCCGCCACTGACGTGGAACAGCGTCGTCATTCCCGCAGCATCGTCCGGGACGACGAGCGTATGTGTCTCTCCAGCCGGCTCGAACGCGTAGTCGCCGGCCGACGCCACCCAGTCGTGCTCCAGATAGCGCCACGTGCCGCGCAGCGTGAAGGCGTGGACCGGACCGTGATGGCGGTGGCGCGACAGCACGCCCGAGGCGCGCACCTGCAGGATGTTGATGTAGTAGCCGTGGCTGACATTCAGCAGCAGCGGCTTGAACCATACCCCCTGCGCTTGCGGCACCCATTCCCGCTCATCG
This sequence comes from uncultured Alphaproteobacteria bacterium, assembly GCA_963761895.1. Classification (GTDB taxonomy): domain Bacteria; phylum Pseudomonadota; class Alphaproteobacteria; order Rhizobiales; family Xanthobacteraceae; genus Bradyrhizobium. Next base: position 1,045,898 of record CAVXIL010000002.1, on the reverse strand, counting down.
CCATCGAGCGCGAGCGCGCCGGCGATCAGCGTATCGGGAACAACGCCCATCGGCTGCGGCAGCTGGTAGGCGATCTTGCTTGAGTTGATTCGACGGTCGGACGACGCCGTCTGCACGTCCCCACCTGAAGGCTCCAGATTCATCCTGCCCTCACCATATGTTTTCCTCGTCAGACGGATTGACCGGCATCACGCAACCTCTTTTGGAATAATCAGGGAGCCGTTAGGGCTTGCTTCGAGGGCGCATCTTTCGATCCACTCTGGTGCTTGGCACAGATGACATGCATTATCGGAACGGTCTCGTCGGGGAGACGGGAGTTGAAATGATGTCGGGCGGCTACCTCACTCCTAGAGTGGCGCTAGCTTTTCTCAGTCGGCCGACCTGCGACAGTTAAATTCAGCAAATTCTTGATAACGTCCCGGCCCACAGCAACTGGACCTCGGCATCCGGCCTGGGGCGATAGTTATCAGGAAGCGATGATTATATCAGATTGAACCTCGGGTATAACAAGCTAGGCAGTGCCCTCGTCGGGAATCGGGACATCAAAGCCGTTTAGTGTCACGGATACCATGCAATAGAGACCGACGAGGTAGATGAGTTCGGCCGTTCCTTCTTTGCCAAATAGCTCGATCGCTTGTTTATAGGTCAGGGCGGGCAGCACCCCTCCCGACACCAGCGCCGATGCGACATCGTAGGCCATGGCCTCTACGCGGGTTAGATCTCCGGGGCGTTGACCTGCAATAATTGTCGCGATCTTATCATCGGATATGCCACCCAGCTCCGCGACGAGAACGTGAGCGTATATCTCGTATGCAGAACGGAAGTGCGCGCCAGTGACGAGGATCGCAACTTCGCGTACCGATTTCGGCAGCGCCGGCGCCGCGGAGAGAGCCTTGACCAACTCCCAGACGGGTCCGCCGAACTTCGCAAAATGGATCCACGGATTCCAAGGGCCAATCAGCTGACCTGCTTCGTTGATTGCGATAAAACCCTTGAAGTTGGCCTCAATACCTTTCCGCATGTCGTCATAGAGTGGGCGCTGGTTATGGCCCAACTCTGCGGTGGGAATAAGTGATAGACGCATTACTGACTCCTACCTTGAGAGAAATTAAGTACAGCACCCGCGGGCTATCGTAAGCGCTCCGGCCGTTCGGCTTACACACGAGTGGCAGTTCAAACACGAGCTCAGCCTTGAGATTGCGTCGGTGCTCCCAAAGGTCCGAAGAACACAAAGGGAGAACCCTCTCGACGCTTCACCGCATCAGAGCTGCTCCTATTATTAGCAATCCTCCGGCGATTGCGTGTTTGAGGTCCAGGGGTTGCCGCGCGAGGCCGACGAGGCCGAAATTGTCGAGCGCGATCGAGCCCAACACCTGTCCGGTCATCACCAGCGCGATCATCTGTTCGGCACCAAGCCGGGGCGTCAGGGCTGTTGAAACCGAGAGCAGGACGGCTCCGCAAAAGCCGCCAATCCACGCCCACCACGGGAGCGCGCCCAGACCATCGAGGCGCGGGCCTCCGCGGCTCGCCGCGCTGGCGACGATAGTTAGAACAATGGTCAGGACGAGGCCCGACAAGGCGGCGGCCCAGACGGGTCCGCCAAGCGAATTCGCCAGCCGGGCGTTTGTGGCCGCCTGCAAAGGGAGCATCCCACCAGCGAATACAGCGAGTACGAGATAGAACGCGACCATCGCAGTGACTTCTTCCGTCGGCTTGCTGTCGTATCAAAGAATCTTTTCGACGGTAATCGGCAGGTCGCGCACGCGTTTGCCTGTGGCGTGGTACACCGCATTGGCAATGGCGGGGGCGACTGACACGGCGGTTAGCTCGCCCAGGCCTTTAGCCCCCAACGGGCTTGCCTCCTCGTCGAACTCGCCCACGAACATGACATCGAGGTTTGGAATGTCGGCATTGGTCGGCACCAAATAGCCGGAGTAGTTCCGGCTAAGATAACGACCCGTCGTCGGATCCATCTCCGATTGCTCGAGCAGCGCTTGTCCCACGCCCCAGATGATGCCGCCGATGGCTTGGCTTCGCGCGGTCTTCGGATTGATAATCCGACCAGCGTCATAAGCTCCTACGAAGCGGTTGAGACGTATGAGCCCAAGATCCGGGTCGACGCGCACCTCGGCAAAGACGGCCGCGAAGCTGAATACCGCTTTCGGTCCACTCGCTTCCTCGACCGGATCGTAATTACCGTCCGAGACGAGTTCGCTGATCCCATTGCGCGCGAGCAACTCGGCGAAGGTGATGCTTACGTTCTTGTGCGTTTTGTGCACCAGCGAAAGGGCGCCATCATTGACGACGAGTTCAGCGGGAACTGAGCCGGCAAATGGGGCTTCCCGGCCGATGAGCGCCAACTCAATCATCTTGTTGCGAGCGGCTTTGGCCGCCAGCATCACCGAAGCGCCAGCATTGGCCATCGTCGCCGAGCCGATGGCTGCATGGGATGCGGGCAGTCTTGTGTCGCCCAGCAGCACCGTCACCTTCTCCGGTCGAAGGCCGAGAGCGTCGGCCGCGACCTGCCGCATCACGGTATAGGTGCCAGTGCCGAGTTCGTGCATCCCGGCTTCGAGGAGCGCCGAACCGTCACTCTTGAGCGTAACCCTTGCATGGGCCGGCCAGCGCCAATGCGTGTAGATTGCTCCTGCCATCCCCTGGCCGATGAGGTAGCGGCCGTCGCGCATCGAGCGCGGTGCGGGCGTCCGCTTGTCCCAGCCGAAACGTGCCCCTCCGTCCACGAGACATTTGCGAATCGCGCGTGTGGAGAATGGACGGCCGCTGAGCGGGTCGGTTTCCGAGTCGTTGAGGAAACGCAACTGAACCGGATCTACGCCAGCGGCGTAGGCCAGTTCATCCATGGCGCTCTCAAGCGCGAAGTGACCGAGAGCCTCATGCGGCGAGCGCATCGCGGTTGGCGTGTTGCGGTTCACATGGACGACCTTGTGGTTTGTCGTGATTCCCGCGCCGGCCGCCCATAAGTGCCGAGACGCCATTGCCGCGTATTCGATGTAACTGTCGAAAACGGGAGTCGGCGACGTGCTCTCGTGGCGAATGCCGGTGAGCTTGCCGTCTCTGTCCGCGGCCAGTTCGATCGTCTGGATCGTCGCCGGTTGGTGGCCGACCATCGAATACATCTGCGCGCGCGTCAGCTGGATGCGGACGGGCCGGCTCAGCGCCCTGGCGGCGACTGCTGTCAGCAGCGTGTGCGGCCAGACATAGGCCTTGCCGCCGAAGCCGCCGCCCAGGAAATGGGATATGACAGTGATCTTCTCGATCGGCACGCCAAGCACGATCGAAACCAACTCCCTGGCGCCGAAGATGTGCTGGGTCGTCTCATAGAGCGTCAGCCTGCCGCCCACATCCCAGGCCGCCACCGTCGCGTGCGGCTCCATCTGATTGTGGTGACGATCCGACGTCGTGTAGGTCTGCGCGATACTGACGACACCCTCGCGAATGCCCTTCTCGGCGTCGCCGACGGACGAGGCGACTGGCCACAGGAATTGTGGCGGATCTACCGCCCCTCTCGCTGTCTCCCGGTTGAAGAAGACCGCCCGTTCGGCCTGGTACTGGACGGCGACCAGCGTCGCGGCGTGCAAGGCCTGATCCCGGGTCTTTGCGACGACCAGGGCGATCGGCTGGCCGGCATAGTGAATTTTGTCGTCTTGCAGGGGAAGGTAGCCCTGGCCGTGCGGATGAAGATGGCTCCATGGCTTCGGTGTTGGATTCATGCGCGGCATGTTGCGATGCGTGAAAACCGCCAACACGCCTGGCGCCTTTTCGGCGATCCCGGTATCGATCGACACTGTCCGGCCGTTGGCGATGGTGCTATGAACTATAGCAGCGTGCGCCGCATCCGCGAGCGACGTGTCCGCCGTATAGGTGGCCCCGCCTGTCACCTTCAACCGTCCATCGACGCGCGAAATCGGCCCTCCGACTGTGTTCATTTGCATCCTCCCGCTATCTGCAGCGCTCGCAAGACGGCGCGCTTGGCCAGTTCGACCTTGAACCCGTTATGCGCGAGAGGGCGCGCATCGGCGAAGGATTGAGCGATCGCCGCGCTGAGCGCGTCGGCCTCGTCCAGGGGCGCGCCTCGCAGCGCCGTTTCAGCCGCCGCGAGGCGCCAGGGCTTGTGCGCAACCCCGCCCATGGCGAGCCGCGCCGAACGGATGTACTTGCCGTCGAGCGCGACCGCGGCGGCCACGGAGACAAGAGCGAATTCGTAGGATTCCCGGTCGCGGACCTTCAGATAGTGCGAAGACTGGCCTTCGACCCGTGCAGGCACTTCGACCGCGACGATGAGGTCGCCGCCGCCAAGCACGGTGTCGCGTTCCGGCGTGTTGTCGGGCAGGCGATGGAAATCCGCAAACGATATCGCCCGTTCCCCCGCCAATCCCCGAACGTGAACGATCGCGTCGAGCGCCGCAAGCGCCACCGCGAGGTCCGAAGGATGGGTCGCGATACAAGCATCTGACCAGCCGAAGATTGCGTGGTTGCGGTTGAGACCATGACGCGCCGAGCATCCCGAGCCTGGACTCCGCTTGTTGCACGGGGGAGCGTCGTCATCGCGGAAATACGCGCAGCGCGTACGCTGCATCAGGTTGCCGCCGATTGACGCCATGTTGCGGAGTTGGCCAGACGCGGCGAACAGAACGCTCTCGGCGATCACTGGAAAGCGCCGGCGCACCTCTATGTCCGCTGCCACCTCGCTCATGCGGGCCAGCGCACCGATGTGCAAGCCGCCGTCTGGTAACACTTCGATCGCTGCCAAATCAGGTAGTCCATTGATATCCAGCAAGCGCTCAGGGATCGCCGCCCGGTCCTTCATCAGCCCGAGAAGATCGGTGCCTCCGGCAATGAAAGCGACTTGTCCGTCCGTCGCGTGAACCGTGATAGCCTTCCCAAGATCATCGGTCCTCGAAAGCGAAAAGGGGTGCATCGTTCATCTCCTCCCCACCGCGTCGGTGATAGCATCCACAATGTTGGGATAGCAGGCACACCGGCAGAGATTGCCGCTCATCCGCTCTCGGATCTCCGCGTCCGACAGGTCCGTGAGAGTGAATGGCCGCGCGACATCCGCGGTTGCGGCGCTGGGCCAGCCCGCGTTCGCTTCGTCGATCATCGCAACGCCTGACATGATTTGCCCGGATGTACAAAAGCCGCATTGGAAAGCGTCGTGCTCGATGAACGCCGCCTGCAGCGGATGGAGCGTGTCGTCGCGCTCTATTCCTTCGATAGTCGTGATTCGCTTGCCGTCTTGCATCGCCGCCAAGGTCATGCAGGACAAAGTGCGGCGGCCTTCGATGTGGACCGTGCACGCGCCGCACTCGCCACGATCGCAACCCTTCTTCGTGCCGGTCAACGCCAACTCTTCACGCAGCGCGTCAAGAAGGGTCATGCGAGGTTCGACGGCCAACTTGCAGGCGCGGCTATTGATGGTCAGTGTCACCTCCACGGTGCCGTCGCGTAAGTCTCCGCCGTTGCTTGTGTCACTCATTGCGTCCTCCCTCGCGCCACATCCACGGCGCCAATGCGCTCCCACGTGAGCGGATGTCTCACGGTTGATCATGCCTTGCTGGTGCCGTCGGATCGTCGCCATGTCCGTTCGGACAGGGCCAGTTGTCGTGCAGAAGGACCCGGCCTTCCTGTCCGAATGCGCGATCGGCGCTCCATATCTCATCCTTGCTCGGTAGACAGGGGGCGGCCGGGCACGAACTGCCGCCCATCAGCGCTCTCGAGCGGCGACCCTTTTCCGCGAGTGGACCAGACGCCACGCCAGCACTTGCCACTCTGGCCAGTCCCCAGGATCTGTATGTCGGAATGTGGCGGCTGCAACATTTGCGCTCTCCTCGTCTCAGCGCGGGAAGTACGGTGAGGTTGTGGCCCACGATCATCGGTCAGTACTGGCCCACGCCGCCATCGACGAAGAGTTCGATCCCCGTGACGTACTCGCTGTCGCTGGAGGCAAGGAAAAGGGCCGCCGAAGCGACATCGTCGGGCTCTCCTAGACGGTTCAATGGGATGCGGTGGATGAGAGATGATTTCTTGGCCTCGTCCATCAGGTTGGAGAGGCCGGGCGTTTGAATGTGGCCAGGGCTCAGCACGTTAGTGCGAATGTCGCGGCTTTTGAGATCGAGGATCCAGCCGCGAGCAAATGCGCGTACCGCCGCCTTCGTCGCTTCATAGACAGACATGGATGGGATTCCTCTTGCCGATGCAATTGAACTTGTAAGGATCACTGATGATCCCCGGGAAAGCAGCGGCAGCGCCTTTTGCACTGTAAACAGCAGGCCACGTACGTTCGTGTTGAACGTCCTGTCGAAATGCTCTTCAGTGATCTCGCCAAACGCGCAGAGCTCATAAAAGCCGGCATTGGCAAACAAGACATCGATATGCTCGGCTTTAGCCCGCACCACCTCGCAAATTTCCTCGATGTCAGAAAGGTTGGTTGTGTCTGCTTGAATCGCAGTCACGTTGAAGCCGATGTCGGCAACAGCCTTGTCCAGTTCATGCCGGCGCCGCCCGGTAATGAACACCTGCGCCCCTTCCACGACGAAGCGCTTCGCGGTCGCGAGACCGATGCCAGCGCTGCCGCCGGTTACAATCGCGATTTTGCCGTCGAGTTTGCCTGCCAACGCATTGCTCCTCCTCTCTCCGCCTTGCCGATCCAGGGTGGCTGTTCTGGATGATTGGCGTCGAGCCATCGCCATCGCACCGGCACTCCTACGGCTCTCGACCTTTCCATCGGTGCGTTCAGGCGTGCCGGGTCGCCTTCGAGCTGTTCGCGACTGCTCGTCACGGGGCTAGTTGCGTGGACGAGCATCGCGCGATCTTCCCGAGGGAGCGAGTTTAGAGTTGCAAGTATCTGTAAAGGCCCAGAGCCGACTTCTTCGCACTGAACCACTGCCTCGTATCGCCGCGCGAGCGCGGTTTCGGCTTTGGGCGGCCGGAGTTTCACGCAGAATGTAGCGAACAGCCGCTCGAGATCGAAGCTGTTGGTCGCCGCGACATAGGCCGCCGCCAACGTCGGAAGCGCAGCTGGAGCATTCAGCGAGAGGCCTAAGGCCGAAGGACGGCACAACCGGTCGTCAGCGCCATTAGCGCCGACTTGCTAGCGAGCACAATCAAACAGTTGCGTCAGGACCGCATTGATCCCGGGATTCTCGCCGCGAGCAAGAGAACAACATTGGTTGGCCCGTGTTCTGAAGACGATTTACGGGATACGACCGCTACCTCTGACGAGCCGGACCTGTTGAGACCACGCTGGAGTTGCTGCGTTTCCCCAAGCGTTGCGAATGTAGGTGATAACGGCGGCCGTCTCTACGTCGTTGAGACGCCAAGCGAAGCTCGGCATTGCCGGTCCGGTCGGCGCACCGGCCGTCGCCGTCGCTTTGGATCCAAATAGCACGGAGCGGATTAAGGTCGTCGGAACATCCGACTGCACAGCTGCACTGCCGGCGAGGCGGGGAAAGAGGCCTGATGCACCCGCTCCAGCATCGTTATGACAGCCGGCGCAGTTGTCTTTGTAAATAGCTTGACCGGCCAGCATGCGGGCGTCGCGGGCGTCAAGAGGTTGTTGGTTCCGCTCGGCGACGGGCTTGAGGCTTAACAGATAGGCTGCGATTGCCTCCAGATCGGCGTCAGTCAAGTGCGATGACGAATGCACTACCTCTTCGCCCATCTCACCCGATGTAAGCGTATAGCGATTTGCCCCCGTCTCGAGATAGGCGACGATGTCTTTTACGGACCAGCCGCCAATGCCCTTGCGGGTATCGGCGGTGATATTAGGGACATACCAGCCTTGCAACGTGTCGCCCAGCAGGTAGGCGGAATCCTTTTCGGCGCCCATGATGTTCTTTGGTGTATGGCAGGTGCCGCAATGGCCGAGCGCATCGACTAGGTAGCGTCCCCGATTCCATTGGGCGGATCTGGAGCGATCCGGCATCAGTTGGCCGGATTTGAAATTGATCGCATTCCATATCATCAGTGTGTATCGGATTCTGAACGGAAACGGCAGCCGATTGGAGTTGATCTTGTCGGGCGCCGGATCGATTGTTCGGAGATAGGCGCGAATGGCAAGCGCGTCCTCGCGCGTCATTTTTGCATAGGCCGGATAGGGCATTGCCGGGTACAGGTACGTGCCGTGACGACCGCGCCCTTCACGCAGCGCCGATACAAACTCGTCGTCGGTCCAAGCGCCGATTCCAGCTTCAGGGTCCGGTGTGATATTTGACGCAACGAGAGTGCCGAAAGGCGTCTGTAACGCGATGCCACCCGCGAACGGCCTTCCTCCAGGTCTAGTGTGGCACGCCGCGCAATCAGCGGCTGTAGCCAGATATCTTCCACGCTCTATCGCGTCGAAGGATTGCGGGTCGCCAGCTCGAGCAGTATCTGCGGCGAACAAGAGACCGGCAAGCGCGGCGAATTTGAATATGCAGACGATGGTGCGCGTCACATCGGCACCAACGGACCAGGCGACCTCAGATATTTGGATATGATTGCGTCAGCGGCGAGGAAAGCGAGCGCGCCGACCGTGCCGGTCGGATTGTAGCCAGGATTTTGTGGAAAGGCGGAAGCGCCGACGACGAATACATTCGGGACGTCCCAGCTTTGGAGATATCTGTTCACGGCACTGGTCTTCGGGTCACTGCCCATGATCGCACCGCCGGTATTATGCACACTCTGATCTGGCACTACGCTGTAGGGTTTGGTGCGCCGGTTGACGACATATTGTCGAGGCTTCATTGCCTTGGCGATGAGCTCCATCTTGTTGGTGACGTAGTTCGACATGACGATGTCATTGTTCGGAAAATCAAAGGTCATGCGTAGGAGTGGCCTGCCGAACCGATCCGTATAGGTCGGATCAAGGTCGAGATAGTTGGCATGGGTCGCGTAGCTCGATCCTTGCGACGTGAATCCAAAGCTTCTCAGGTAATTCCTCTTCGTTTCCTGCTTCCACCGTAGGCCCCAGCGCGGCGTACCGGGCGGCACCGGCCGAAAAGCGAGCGGGCGTCCGTTGGTAGGCTGGCAGGTGATTCCAGCGCCGCCGACGAAATCGAGGCCGGCGTGATCGAAGTTATCGCCATTGAAATCGTCCAGGCTCTGCCCGAGCGCCCCGGCCGCGATGAAAGGGTTGAATATCTTGTCGTCGAAGAACAGCTGGACTGAGGAGTAGGTCTGGTAGGCGTAGTTGCGGCCGACGGTTCCCTCGCGGAGCCTTGGATCATACGGGGGGCCGATGCCCGAGATCAGCATTAGGTGCACATTACTGAGGGTGAACGCACAGACGAGGACGAGTTCGGCCGGCTGCTCCCATTCGGTGCCAGAGCTATCAACATAAACCACGCTGGCCGCCCGCTTGCCAGAACGATCGAGGTTGATCTTGAGCACTTCGCACTCGGTGCGCGCCTCGAAATTGGATTTGCGCATGAGCACCGGCAGAATTGTGGTCTGCGGGCTGGCCTTCGAATAGTTGGCGCAGCCGAACCGCACGCAGAACCCGCAGAACGTGCACTGTCCCATGCGAATGCCAAGGGGATTCGTGTAGTCGGCAGAAAGATTTGCGGAAGGCGATGGGAACGGATGATAGCCGGCCGCGTGCGCGGCTTCGGCGAACAGCGTCGGCGCGTAGGTCATCTGCATTGGCGGCAGGGGATAATCTCGCTGGCGCGGCCCCTCGAAGGGGTTGCCGCCCAGCTGGATCAGGCCGTTCAGATTGCCGGCTTTGCCGGAGATGCCGGCAAGATACTCGAACCGGTCGTAGAACGGCTCCATTTCGTCGTAGGTGACACCCCAGTCCCCGATCGAAAGCTCCTCTGGGACGAAGCTTGCACCATAGCGTTCGGAGAGATGACTGCGGATACGAAAATCGCTCGGCAGATGACGCCAGGTTTGGCCGCCCCAGTGGACGCCGGCGCCGCCGACGCCGTTGCCCGGCTGGAACGACCCCCATTGCCGGATCGGCAGTGCCGTCTCCTGGTCGTTATTGCGGAACGTGAGTGTGCTCTGTGCGGTCTGCTGAAAGAGATCGAGCCTGACCCCGTAGCGCAGCTCGTCGGGCGCGTAACCGATGTTGAAGGAGGTGGCCGTGTCGCGCCACGGGCCGCGCTCGATCGCCACGACGTCGAGCCCGTGGTCGGCGAGCTCGTTCGCGAGGATAGCGCCAGTCCAGCCAAGCCCGATGATTACGACGTCCTTTGCGGGAAGCTTCGTTGCCATATGTTAACCTCGGCTTCTCAGTCCGGAACCGACCAATCGCTGCGCCCGAGGATCGAGACCGGCGGCAGCGGGTAGGGCTGATTGTGCTTGGCGACGTGGTCGCGATAATCGTAGCGGGCGCCCGGAAAGCCGACGAGCCTCCAGCCCGCCATGTCGCGATTGCCACCGTAGATGGGATCGGCGAAAAAACCTTCGATCGTGTTGGCCAGGATCGCCTCGAAGAAGGCCTTGCCGCTGCCGCCCTGCAGCGCGATCTCGTCGTTCTCGAGGCCGTAGAGAATTTGGTCTTGCTGGATAGCCGAAAGTGCCGCAAACACCATACCCGCGAACCTTGCCTTGCAATACACGTCGAGCGCGGCAAGCGACAGGCGGTAACGCTTCTTCGGCACGATGGGCGACTGTAGGCCTTGCGACGGGGTGCCCATCGCAAATGGCGGATGCATGTAGAGCCGCCTTGAGTCGCCAAATGCGCCGGCGAGCTGGCGGTCGATGAAGACAGCGCAGCCAGCCTCTTTGCCGCCCGGCCCCGCCTCGTCGGGTGGGATCAATCGGTCCACAATCGCCTCCACCGCAACGGCTTCATCGGCGGTAAAATAGAGCCACGGGCCCGGCCGTACGGCGATCGGCGGCGACGTGTCGTCCGGCTCCCAGGGTAAACCTCCGCCTCGATAGATACGGCTCACAGCGGGCGGAGCGAAGCCGGTCAGCGCCGCAACAGCGGTTGACGCAAGAAGCCGCCGACGTGAGACGGCAACGCGCATGGCGCTTTGGACCATGGACTAATTTCCGGGGCAAGCTGAAGTCCGACCGACCCACCATGGGCGCACGTCTCGCCAACTGGGGAGTTATTCATTGTAAAAAGCTGTAAAGAGTTGAGCGCGAACAGGGCACCGTGCTCAGTGAGTTGCCCAGCGAGGTAGTCGTGTCGACTGGACATTCCAGCGCGATGATACGGAAATTGTCGTCACCGTGAAGGGGCGGCGGTCAGTGCCGCCGCCAACCTGCAGAAATGGCCGCACCATGCCTCGGGGCGCTTAGCTATTTGGAGCGCTTATGCCCTCAAACCGGAAGTGCACAATTGTCCTACCGACGATATCGTGTTGCGACCGACTGAGCTACGATTTGGCATATCGCGACAGTGGGGCGAGGGGGCCCGGAAGCGCCTATCACTTCCCGCAGGAAAGGTTTGCCAAAGACGGCGAAGCACACCAACAATATGTAATCCGTTCCTGAAGATTTGAACGGAATTGGACAGGTACTCTATGAATGATAGCAACAGTTCAACGTCAGGTGGGATTGTTTCTTTTGGTCCATTCCATCTCAATTGTGCTGAGCGACTGCTCAAGAGGGACGGAGAGCCAGTTAGAATTGGTGGTCGTGCCTTGGATCTTCTCATCGCGCTTGTTGAGCGAGCTGGAGAGGTCGTTGGCCAAAGAGAGCTTATCTCACTCATCTGGCCGAATGTGACGGTAGAGGACGCTAATCTCCGCGTTCATCTCGCCGCCCTTCGGAAGGCGCTCGGCGATGGACACGAAGGGGCCCGCTACATCGTAAACGTCCCGGGCCGAGGCTATTCGTTTGTCGCGTCGACGATACACTCCATACAACAGCCCCCGTCGCCGTCGGACCAGGCCATCTTCTCCCATCGGCTTCATAGGTTGCCGGCCAGGTTGGCTCGTATGATAGGCCGGGATGACACCGTCCGTCTCTTATCGGCTCAGTTGACGATTTCCCGGTTTGTCAGCATCGTCGGATCGGGGGGCATAGGAAAAACCACTGTCGCTATCTCGGTTGCCCATGAGCTGTTGGGTGGCTTCAACGGCGCGGTTGTCTTTGTGGATCTAGCGGCCCTGACCGATGCCGATCTCGTGCCGTCAACCGTTGCGTCGGCGCTGGGGTTCATGGTCCAGGCTCAGGATGTACTACTCAGCCTTCTGAAATTTATCGGCGACCGGAAGCTTCTCCTGGTGCTGGACAATTGCGAGCATGTGATCGAGGCCGTGGCGGCACTCGCTGAACGGGTGGTGCGGGAAGCGTCGCAGGCGCATATTCTGACAACCAGCCGCGAAGCGCTCCGGGCCGATGGCGAACATGTCCATCTGCTGCGCGCGCTCGATTGCCCCCCCGAAGACAACAATCTAACTGCGGCGGAAGCGCTCAAGTATCCGGCTGCGCAGCTCTTCATGGAGCGCGCTGCGGCGAGTGGTTATGGCCCTGAGTTGACCGACGCCGATGCGCCGAAGGTAGCGAAGCTCTGCCGGCGGCTCGATGGAATTGCACTCGCCGTGGAGCTTGCCGCGAGCCGTGTCGGCTCACATGGAATTCGAGGGACAGAAGAACTCCTGAACAACCGTTTCAAGCTGCTCTGGCAAGGCCGCCGCACGTCGTTGCCGCGGCATCAGACCCTGAACGCCATGCTTGATTGGAGCTACAACTTACTTTCTGAGCGAGAGAAAACAGTGCTCCGGAGGCTATCAGTGTTCCTCGGAGACTTCACGCTCCGAGGGGCCTGCTCCGTCGCACGTGAGCCCAATGCAGGGGATGTCGAAGTTGTCGACGCGATTGAGAGCCTGGTGGAGAAGTCGTTAGTCTCTTCAGAAGAGATAGATGGGACGATATATTATCGTCTACTTAGTATGACCCAAATCTACGCTGTAAATAAACTTACCAAATCCGGCGAAGCGGATCGCATCTCTCGGCAACACGCCATCAGTTACTCCGAATTCCTCGAACGAAACGAGGTTATGCAATCGACACCGGGCGAGCATAGCCTTTCAGCCTATGCCCTACACATCGGCAATGTGCGGGCAGCGCTTGCATGGGCGTTCGGCAACCGAGGCGATCCTGAAGTCGGCATCGACCTCGCCACCTGGGCGGCCCCCCTGTTCATTGGACTGTCGCTGCTTGAGGAATATCGAAATTGGTGTGAACGTGCTTTAGGCGCTCTCAGTGACGCGAAGCGTGGCACCAAGCAGGAAATGCTTCTCCTTGAAGCGCTTGAATTATCGTCGATGTTCTCCAAAGGCCACGGCGATCGAGCTCGGGTTGCCCTCGAGCGCGCACTTGACCTGGCCGAAGCGTTCGAGGACCGTGAGCGCCAACTCCGGCTCCTCGCTGACCTTAACCTGTACCTAATACGACTTGGCGATTTCCCGGGGGCAATGGCCGTTATGGAACGAACCGCCGCCATTGTCCGGATTACCAAGGATCCCGGAGCTATGGTCACGCTGGAATGGATGGCTGGCGTTGGCCATCATTTACTGGGGGACCAGGCGGCTGCGCAGCTCCATTTTGAGCGGGTCATGACGCTTCAGGTTGAACTCGGAACCCCCGGCGTCGATTTCTTGGGTGGCGGCCAGCGCGTCGGTTATCTCTGCGGCCTTGCCACCATTTTGTGGTTGCGAGGGTTCTCCCAACGCGCACGGGTCATGGCCCAATCGGCAATCGATGCGGCAGCAAGTCAACATTACGCCGTCTCGACGTGTATCTCGTTAGTCCATGCGGCGATGATAAGCCTCTGGACCGGAGAATTTACCAGAGCCCACGATCTCATCGAGCAACTGATTGCGCATGCTGCGCGATACTCGTTGGCCCAGTATCATGCCGATGGTATCGCCTTGCGAGGGGAGCTTGCCATCGCCCAGCATAAGGTGGGAGCCGGTATCGAATTGATGAAGGAAGCGTTGGGCATTCTGCGTGCGGAACAGTACAATCTCAACGTAACGCGCTTCATTGGAGTTTTGGCAGTTGGTCTGCACAAGACAGGAGACTTCGACGAGGCTCTTCTCACAATCAACGGCGCCGTTGCGCTCGCGAAGAATTCTGGCGCCAAATTCTATTTGGCGGAACTGTTGCGTATAAGAACACGAATATTAATATCGATGCCGCAGCCAGATTTTACTGAGGCAATGGACTGCCTAGAGGAGTCGCTTGCGGTCGCGCGCGAACAGGGAGCGCTCGCTTTGGAGCTACGCTCAGCATGCACCTCGGCGAGCTTGCTTTCCGAACGCGGCCAGCGCGACCAAGCGCGCCGCGCCCTTTTACCCGTATACAAGCGCTTTACGGAAGGGTTTGATACAGCCGACCTAACTGTCGCACGCCAACTCATCGAAGAACTGGCATAGGAGCTATGCCCGCGCGCCTTCGGCATGCGGCTCTTTACTGCGTGCGCCCCGTTCGGGCCGACTTTTCACTTCTTTACATGAGCCATCTTTCTTTTTCAGGATGCAACGTGAAATCCCGCAGAGTGCCGGCCATAATTGATAGCAGGCGCTTCCCTGAGATCTGGCCCCAATGTCTCCGTCGATGCCGACCCCCTCCCAATCACAGAACCTGCTGGCCGCACTTTCACCAGCCGTCGTGGCCTATATCGAGGCAACTAACAGCTTCGACCTCGACCGGATGCTATCGGTTTTCGCAGAGAATGCTTTGGTCAACGATCAACTGCGCGACTACCGGGGCAAGGCGGAGATCAGGGAATGGGCGGAACGGGATATCATAGGTGAACGTCTGTCGATGGAGGTGACGACGGTGATCGAGCATCACGGGAATTTAGTCGTTACTGCTAACGTCGACGGAAATTTTGACAAAAGAGGTCTTCCGGACCCGCTGGTATTGGCGTTCTACTTCTCGCTTCGAGACGATCAGATTACGCAGTTGATTATTCTACGAAATCGTCTCGATATTTGAGGCAAGTGGCTGTGCATGTGATGCCTCACCCACGATTCGTATTCCAGCGACCGACGAGAGGCTTCTTCATCGTGAGCTTCGTCGCATGTGACATTCCCTTGGTGATCAACGCGATCAATTCGGAAATAAGGTACGCATCCGACGAGCGCCGTCTTGTCTGACGCGTGTTATTTCGCGAAGCGTGTGACCTTAAGTCTAGCTTTAAGGTCATCAGGCGATGCGGGTCGAGGTTTTGGACGGGTTGGAGCGGCGGCGGCGCTGGTCGCAGGATGACAAGGCGCGGATCGTCGAGGAGACGTTGGCGCCAGGGGCGAAGGTGACGGAGGTTGCGCGCCGCAATGGCGTTGCGGCGAGCGTGGTGTTCACCTGGCGCCGACAGGCACGGACGGCCGAGCGGGTCGGGCCATGTTTTGCACCGGTGCAGATTGCCGCGGCGGTAGAAACGGGCGAGGAAAATTCGAAGCCTCCGTCCGAAGATGACCGACGGATGCGGCAGTTACCGGCCGCCCGAAACGGACTGATCGAGATCGATCTTGGCAACCGGCGACGCATCCGGGTGGATGCACACGTTGACCCGGAAGCGCTGGCGCGGGTCCTCGACGTGCTTGAACGCCGATGATTGCCATACCGGGCAATGTGCGGGTGTGGCTTGCGACCGGCCATACCGATATGCGCCGCGGGTTCCCGAGCCTTGCGCGTCTGGTGCAGGAGAGTTTGAAGCGGGATCCGCACGCTGGTGATCTCTACGTTTTTAGGGGCCGCCGCGGCGACCTGATCAAGATCATTTGGCATGACGGCCAGGGCGCGTGTCTGTTCACGAAGCGGTTGGAGCGCGGCCGCTTTCTGTGGCCATCGCTGGCGGACGGCGTTGTCACGATCAGCGTTGCGCAACTATCCTATCTCCTCGGTCACCTTTATTGATACCCCTGGTTTTCATGATGACCCTCCCGTGAGATCGACGGTTTTGATGTGACGTTCACGCAGCTGGCGGATGGCAAGCATGGCATGGTCGGTATCTGGAAAGAGATAACGACCGGAGGGTTCATGAATGGTCCGAATGGCCCCCCGCCGGAGCTGCGTATAGATCCATTTCGTTGGGATATTGAGTTGCTCGGCCAGTTGCGTCACCGTCAGGCAGCCTTTGACGGGAGGCCATCGGGTTTGTCTATGCACCGCCTTGATGCCATGCCGAAGCCGGATACCTCGAACTGTACTCGGCAGGACCGCAGTACCGCGCCACGGTGAACGATGTCCCTCGTCTGCCAAAATCTGAACGATCTGGTCGTCATAATGGCCTTTGGCAGCCAATTTGCAGATGCGCCGTTCCATTTCAGCATAACGCGGCAACGCGGCCAGGCTGTTGACCGGCATCATGACGATCAACTCGGTCGTCGCCCCACCCCGCCACACAATGCGCACCTCAGCCTTGTCGCGCGCACTACGACGCATGACCACCTTTTCGATGAGGCAACGCAGTAGCGCCTTGCGGTGTTCTCGACGGGTTGCTGGGTCCGCCCAGATCGCAGGGAGCCGCTCACCGAGTGCCACCACCTTCGCACGCAGATGGGGATCGACGCCCACGGATTGGTGAGGCACAGGGAGAGCCCGTCGCGCTAACGCGTCTTCAGCGCGACGCAGCTCACTGAGCGCAGTTTCCCATCGCCGTTCAAGCTCGCTGGCGACTAACCTGTTGTCCGGATCGACGCGGTTGAACTGACGCTCGGCCAGTGTAGCTTGATAGCGCAGCCGTTGAACCTGCTGCTCCTCCGCACACCGCAGCGCTTCGTCAGCCTGGCGCTGTGCCTTGCGAGCGCGCGACAAGGCATCGATCTCCGCCGGAGCAACCGCTTCGAGGAACGCAATGGCAACCTGCGTGTCGATCGGCGCCGCCCGCAGACATTGGCACACCGGAACGCCATGCTGCTGATGTAGGTGATTGCAAACGTATTGGCTGCCGCCCTTGTAGCGCACTACCATCTTGTGGCCGCACTCACCGCACCAGGTAATCCCGTGCAGCAATGCCGCGCCGTCACGCGGGATGCCGCGACTCTTGGTGCGCAGGTATTCGGCACGGTTGTCGCGCAACATGGCTGTGATCTTCTCAAACGTCTCCCAACTTATGTAAGCCGGATATTTGTCCTTCACCACGATCCTCCAGTCCATGCCCGGACGCGGCGACTTGACCGGTCGAGTTCCCGGAAGCTTCGACAGTTTTTGGCACGTCCGGCCGTAGACAAAAGCGCCAGCATAGGCTGGATTCTTCAGCATGGTGGTGATGGCCGCAACCGTCGGACGCCTCCAGCATACCTCGCCATCGCGATCCCGGCGCGGGAGTGCGATGCCTCGCGCAAGAAAAGTCCGCATCACCTTGGCCGCGGTCCGGGCGGACAAAAAGCTCTCGAAGAGCAGTGCGATGCGTTCCTGCACCTCACAATTTGGATCCTGGGTGACGACACCGGAAGGATCGCGGACGAAGCCAGTCGGAAGTTGCACTTCCAACTCGCCACGTTCCGCTTTGGCCAACAAGCCCGCCGTCAGCCGCCCACGAATGGTGTGCAATTCGAGCTCCGAGATCGTACCTTTCAGGCCAAGCAGGAGGCGGCCGTTCGGTGTCCCAGGATCGTAGATGCCGTCACGATCGGCGATCAAACAGCTGCGATGACCGCATACGTCGAGCAGCGGGTACCAATCCGAGCAGTTGCGCGCTAACCGCGTGACCTCGATCGACAGAATGAGGCCGACTTCTCCCAGTGCGACGCGCGCGACCAGATCTTTGAACCCTTGCCGATGCGACGCGGCTGCACCGCTCAAACCGAGATCGGCATCGATCACATCGATGTCGGCCTCATGCCACCCGAGTTCGCGAGCACGCTGGCGCAGTGCATATTGTAGTCGTAGGCTCTCTTGATTGTTGATCACCTGCTGCGGCGACGACTGACGAACATACACTACCGCTTTGCGATCGAGATGGTTCGGCTTGATAAGCTCTGATTTCATGCTTCACCTCCCGCAAGACCGCGGCGAGATCATCGACGATCGCACGGCGGACTGCGGCCGGCAGATTGCGCCAGACGTCCCGAGGCTCGATGGGCATGTGCCCTCGCTTCCTTCGGCCGTCGCAACCAGTTCTTCCAGCGCTTCGATGCTGAGCCTGGTTTGCGTGGTGGGCCGCTCCCTACGCGGCCCGAGATTCGTGACGTGCAGGGGCAGGAGCAGCGTGAGACCGAATCGCCATTCTACCCGCGCGCAAGACTCAGGGCACGTTGATCGTTCGATCGAGACCAGCCGGAATCGCTTACCACTAAGTGGATGCGCGGCATCCACTACTTCGACCTCCGCCGAGGCTACGTCATCGTTAGCCTTGGGGGCATCTTTGTACCCCCTCGCTGGAGGCGATCGACTGGCGTAATCCGCAACACACGTGGCGGCCACAGAGCGCGGGATAGGCTTAAAAAATGTTCTGAGGTGCAGAAAAAAGTCGCCTCAAATCGCTGATTTTATGATTCCATCGGGAGCATGAACGCCGGTCCTGAAGCTTCGCCAGACGACATTGACGCGCTGAAAGCGGCGTTGGTCGCGGCTCGCGCCGAGGTCGCAATCGTTCGGGCCCAGCAGTCCGACGACCAGGCACTGATCGCTCACCTGAAGCTGCAGATCGAGAAACTCAACCGCGACCGCTATGGCCCTCGCTCGGAGCGTACCGCGCGGCTGTTGGATCAGCTCGAGCTTACGCTGGAGGAACTGGAGAGCTCGGCGACGGAAGACGAACTCGCTGCCGAAATGGCCGCAGCCAGAACCACGAAGGTGGCGTCGTTCACGCGCAAGCGGCCATCACGCAAACCGTTCCCGGAACATCTGCCCCGCGAACGCGTGATCGTGCCGGGACCGACGGCCTGCGCCTGCTGCGGCGGCGCGCGGCTGTCCAAGCTCGGCGAGGATATCACCGAGACGCTGGAGGTGATCCCGAAATCCTGGAAGGTGATCCAGCACGTCCGCGAGAAGTTCACCTGCCGTGATTGCGAGAAGATCAGCCAGGCCCCGGCGCCGTTCCATGTGATCGCCCGCGGCTGGGCGGGGCCAAGCTTGCTGGCGATGGTGCTGTTCGAGAAGTTTGGCCAGCATCAGCCGCTCAACCGGCAAGCGGAGCGCTATGCCAAGGAGGGCGTGCCGATCAGTCTGTCGACCTTGGCCGACCAGGTCGGCGGCTGCACGGCGGCGCTGACGCCGTTGTTCAAGCGCCTCGAGGCCTACGTGCTGAGCGCCGAGCGATTGCATGGGGACGACACCACGGTCCCGGTGCTGGCCAAAGGCAAGACCGACACCGGCCGAATATGGGTTTACGTGCGCGACGACAAGCCGTTTGGAGGGCAGGCGCCGCCGGGGGCTGTGTTCTATTACTCGCGTGACCGGGCCGGCGAGCATCCCCAGGCGCATCTGGCCAACTACAGCGGAATCTTCCAGGCCGACGCCTATAGCGGCTATGGCAAGCTTTACGAGCCCGGCCGCACGCCGGGACCGATCCTGGAAGCAGCCTGCTGGGTCCATGCCCGGCGGCCGTTCTTCGTGATGGCGGATCTGGCCGAGAACGCACGTCGCAAGGCTCAGGGCAAGAAGCCGGCAGTGATCTCGCCGCTGGCGCTGGAAGCGGTCCGCCGGATCGATGCGCTGTTCGAGATCGAGCGGGCGATCAACGGACAGAGCGCCGAACGGCGCAAGGCCGTCCGCCAGGAACTCAGCGCGCCGCTGGTCGCCGATCTGGAGGCCTGGATGCGTGAGCAGCGCGCCAAGCTCTCGCGTGGCAACGACGTCGCCAAGGCCATGGACTACATGCTCAAGCGCTGGACCGCGTTCACGCGCTTCCTCGATGACGGCCGCATCTGCCTGTCGAACAACGCCGCCGAGCGTGGCGTGCGCGGCATCGCTTTGGGGCGAAAGTCGTGGTTGTTCTGCGGCTCGGATCGTGGCGGCGAGCGTGCCGCGGTCATGTACAGCCTGATCGTCACAGCCAAGATGAACGACGTCGATCCGCAAGCCTGGCTCGCCGACGTTCTGGCGCGCATCGCCGAGCATCCCGTTCAAAGTCTCGACGAACTGCTGCCCTGGAATTGGCGCAAGACAACCGATCCCAAAAAGGTCGCAGCTTGACAGCGAGAGGTCGACCCGTGGGCTTGTCGGATCCCGAAAAGACCGTCATCACGGTCGCATGTCAGCGGTTTATCGACGAGGTGTTGAAGCCGAAATTCTTGCCGACAATCAACCCCACTCAGTTCAACTACCCAGTCGATATCCTCGGCAAATGGCATGGAAACCGCTATCGGTTCGTCCAGCGCTATCGATCCGGTCAGCCGGAGACCTTGGGCGAAGAATTCGACGCTCCGTTCACTCGCTTGGACTGGATAAGCCGCGACCGCTTCGATCTCCAATGGCATCGACACACGGGAACTTGGTTCTGCCTCCATCGCGACCTGTCGCTGGTCGAGGCGTTGAAGACCATCGAAGCCGACGGGCTATTGCATCCCTTATAGCAAGTCGGCTTTTGTAATGGGCCTTGGCCGGCGGTAGGCATCGTCTCCGCGTTGCTCACCGGATGCTTACGAAATAAGCGACGGCGCCTCGGAAGAGATGCCGTTCGTGTTTTGAGCCCCATTCCGCAGTGATAGGGTGTTGCGCCTCCCCGCAACAGATTGACGCAAGAGATCGTCTCGGGCGTTAGCGGTCGTCGCGGCGCGGGTGATTTCGGTTGCGAGGACAGGATTTAAACTTAGTCACGCAGCGACGACGGCCCCGCAATGCAGAGTGTGAAAACGTTGGGGTCGCGCTGGATTGAGGCCGTAGCTCTGGCGCGCCATTCAGAACAAAACTACGAACTCGTATGTTATTGAAATCACTTTATAATTTATGATGGACAAATTCCGAGGTTACTCCGTTGGGGCTAGGCTATCCGCTTTCGTGAGCGGGACCATGCGCATGGCAAGACCTCAGCTGGAATGCTGCGGCAGATCAGAAGAATTTTCAAAGTTCTGGCGGGAATACGTTGGACAATTAGCCGTCGAAGACATCAACAACAAGGTGATGCGGGAGTTCATCCCGTGGCGCCGGGACTACTACGCCTCGTTCGAAAAGCTGCCGAAGAACGCAAAGCGGCATCCGACGGATAGTGGGTATCAAAGAGATCCCCTGAAGCGACGACACTTCCCGGGGCGGACAGCTGTTCGTGGCCGAACACCTTCACGGTGGACGACAAGGCCATGGAATGAGCCCTTCGGCGTTCATTGCGGACTGCACAGCCGCCCGTGCGCCGACCTGTCCCCGATGCGTTAGCACGTTCGAATAGGGGGCGAGCTCGAAGCTGACCCAGCTTGCCCAATTCGACAATACGAACAGGTGTGCGTCGGCCACAGAGAAATTGTCTCCCATCAGGTATTCGTGCTTCGCGAGATAAATATCGAGATAAGCAAACCGAGCCGCAAGACGGTCACGAAAGATCGTCTTGGCTTGATCTGGCATTGCTGCATAGAAAAGGGGAGAAAAACTTCCCTTGTGCAGCTCACTTGACAGAAAGTTCAACCACGACTGCAACTTGGTGCGCTCAACAGTGGTATTGGGCGGGGCAAGATTCTTGGCGGGCACCTTATCGGCGATGAATTGCAAGATCGC
Source organism: uncultured Alphaproteobacteria bacterium (assembly GCA_963761895.1). Lineage (GTDB taxonomy): Bacteria > Pseudomonadota > Alphaproteobacteria > Rhizobiales > Xanthobacteraceae > Bradyrhizobium. The sequence continues at coordinate 1,024,334 of CAVXIL010000002.1, read as the reverse complement.
GGGTGCTTCCGTCAGGACAGTACCATCACGGAGCTGCAATGAAGGCACATAGCCTAGTGGATTGATGGTTCTGTAATCTCCGTCCTCTTCGGTGATCTTCGTGGCTTCATCCACCCTTACCTTTTCGAAGGGGAGGCCCGACTCAAGAAGGACAATGTGCGAGGAGAGCGAACTCGAACCAGGAACGTAGTACAGCTTCATTCACTTACCTCCGTGCAAAGAGCCTTCGTTAAGGGGCCCGCTGCTGGCTCATCGTGTATAGCTAGCATGCCTAAGCCAGAATGACATAGTTCACGAGTTGAATGATCTAAGGCTCCATTCCTTCAGGGCTAGTAGGACCAGATCGTCCGGGAGACATTGAATTTCATCATGCGGCGAGATCGCTAGCGGATCGAGTTCTATTGCCGCTTTGTTAAAAAAAGCGGCAAGCAACGGCTGACCGAGATTCCGAAAACAGAGGCCAGCCATATAACGTCCAATTGCACTCGCAGGAGGGCCGAGCAGAGCCGCACCGGCATAGGCCTGTGCTGCATCCAAATACTCCTTGCGTTTCAGTCGCACTTGTCCGACTTCGCACCATCCCTTGGCATCATAGGGATCAAGCTCGATAACCCGAAGTGCGCGCGCCAATGCGAGGTTCAAGTCTCCTAGCCATAGGGCCTCTTTTGTGCGGCTTTCCAGGACCGGGTGCAGATTCTCAAGATAGAGTAGCACTTCGGCATCGCTAGCGGCCGTCATGGCCAGTGCATGATGCTCCGAACGGTCCATGATACGGACCACTTCATCACGATTGCCCTGGCGCTGGGGAACAAAAGCAGCTGCTCGGTAGAACCGGCTTAGCAAAAGATCACGCGTGAACTTGTTGCTTTTCGCTATTACAGCCTTGAGCACCTGCTCGGAGCGGTCTTGCCAAGCCATAAGCTCGCTCAAGGGCGCACCGACTTTCGCTTTGTGGACAAACACTTTAACTGCGGCGTTAAACGAGACCGTGTCATCGGATGGCGCCAACTCAAGGACCATCTCGAATTCCGACATGTCCGCGGTGTCATACTCAGCGATCCGGCCCGGCAGACCCAAGGCATAGCGCGCCGACGCCGCCCGGAATGCTAACTCGGCTCTATCAGAATCCATTTTGATTTTTGTTTCAAGCCGCTGAATGCGGCTCGCAATCAATTCGTAAAAACCGAGGGCATGGAGCAGCATAATGAGGCGGCATTGCTGTTTGCTCGTAAGCTCGGGCCACGCATCAAGGGCATCGCAGATTGCGCTCCATCGTGCATTCCTAAGCCTCGCCGCAAGCTCGCGTGGGTCCGCTACCAGATACTCCGTGAGACCTACCTCCCGAAGAAACTGCGCACGAAAGCCCGCTGGCAGAGTTCGTTGGAGAGCAAATCTCGGAGCATGAATGTCAGCAAAAGCGATCCAATACTGCTCCAGGCCCCGAGCATAAAGCGGTGCTCTTGCGCGAGGTTTAAGGTCGATAAAAGACCCCAAAAGCATCTCTGCCAGCGATATGTTTCGCATCGACCGGCCCGCGACGACTTCCTTCTGCTGATTGCAGTTTACCCAAACATTGCACACACAGTCTGTCGCTCAACTGATCTAAACTCCTTGGCATCATCGTGCTTCAACCAGCTGCCATATTTACCGCTCAATTTGGCGAACTCTGGTGCGAATTTCTCGGCTCCTCCAAGCGCATCGATCGCAGGCTGCAGTGCATCCAACATTAACTTCACCGGAGTGCACCTGAAAAACCGAGCTAGCTGCGATGGGCTAAGACCGCTCGCCAATATGGCAATTCTTTCCCATGTTCCGATCAAGAGTAGAACGGCTGCCTGATCCACTGCGTCAGGCCCCGCACCGACCATTGCTTTAGACCCAATTCTCCGTCGTATCGCTTCAGCCGTCTGGTACGGAGGGTTTAAACGAAGTTGAGTCACAGTAGTTATAAATGCATCATAGTCCTTCACTGCCATTAGAGCCTCCCACAAAAAGCCTCCAGCTATCCATTAGTCAGGCAATCCCGGAGCTTAAGTTAACTTTCCCATAAGCGATAGGGGCTGCGCCCCCTTCTCAGCACCCATTTGGCTTAGCCAGCTTGTCATTTTCATATCTTGAAAGAGGGCTTTGGCTGCACCTGCATGCTCCTGACCATCATAAAGCTTGGCTAGGCCCCAATGGCAGTGCGCCTCAAGCGGACGCATTCCAAGCTCCCGCGCTATGAGCAGCGCGCTGCGGTAGTGTGCCTCGGCGCTAGCAGGATTATCTTGCCGGCTCACTTCCCCAAGGAGACGTAGCGCGTAGGCCTCGTGTCCGCGCTCGTGGTGATCCTGCGCTAGCCTGAGAGAACGCGTAGCCGCGGCGACAGCGTCGGCGGCTCGGCCAGCCAGGAGGTAAGCCTCCCCCAGATACGCCATGCTGAGAGAGTGGCGGGCGACAAACCGGGTAGCTATCGTTTCTGCGGTAGCTTGCTCAAGCAATGGAATGCCCTCGTCCACCCGACCAGCCAGCGTTAGCGCATAGCCAAGGTATGATGCACCGTATGCGAAGGCGACCGGAATTTGGGACAACTGCCCAAGAGTCAAGGCACGCTCGAGCACAGTGATGGACCGTGAAAGATCGCCCTTCCGAAGGTAGAGATAACCGGTCCCAAGGTGGGCATAGACCCGACTGAAGGTGTGATCCGCTGCATTCGCGATCCGGTCAGCTTCTTCAACGATTAGAGTTGCGCTAGAAAACTCGCCTAGCTCGGCCAAGCAATAGGCCAGGAAAACGCGGGAGAAGACAGACGGAAGCCCGAACAGCTCAAAACGTTCGCGCGCCAATTCTCCGCGAAGTCGATCTATGTTCCACTGAAAGAACGCTGTAGCACGCCTGTACTGACCCAACGCGTGGTAGAGCAAGCCCATGGGAAGCTTTGTAACAACTTGCATGCGCAGATCCCCGATGGATTGGCCAATGGCCAAAGCCCGCTCTCCCATCGTTGAAGCCGATTCGGGCTTTCCTAGCATTCGGAAATGTTCTGTGAGATACGCAGAAACCCATCCGAGGCGAACTTCATCACCAAGTCGCCGCGCCAAGGCTTCCGCTTCGCCGAGATACTCAAGAATTTGACTGATATCCCCTAGGGGCTGAAGCGCATTGCGGATGTCGAATCGAATATCGATCGCTCGTTCTAGCCACTGACGATCGTCCGGAAGATGGTTCAGTGCCTCGATTGCTTGCTGGAACAGGACCACCGCCTCCCGGCTTGCACGTCGTTCAACGGCTTTGGTTCCTGCTTTTCTAAGATAGGCAAATGCCTTTGGCCATACCTCACCTAAAAACGCATGGTGAGCGAGGCGCTCCGCTTGTTCGGAAAGCCGGTCCGCATGGAGGCTTTCAATCGACCTGACTACAAGTGCATGGATCTCAGATCGACGTTTTTTCGTAAGACCTTCATAGGCGACCTCGTGCGTAAGCGCATGTTTGAAGGTATACTCGAGATCGGGAAAGAGCTTCACCTCGTACAGAAACTCGGCGACCTGGAGCTCGGCGAGGCAGCTCCGAAGCTCCTGCTCAGCGAGCTTGCTAATCATTCCGAGTAACGCAAACGGCACATCTTTACCGACAACTGCCGCCTCTTGCAGAAGACGCTTCTGCTCCGGGGATAGTCGATCGATGCGGGAAGCAATAACCGTCTGAACCAGCGGTGGGACTTGAATGCTCGACACTGGCTCTGCTACTCGGAACGCACCGCGTTGGCCGCTGAGCACTCCTGTTTCGACCAGTGTTCGCACGATCTCTTCGAGGAAAAATGGGTTCCCTTCAGCGCGGTCCATAAGGAGCCGCTTCACAGAGAAAAGTGTAGGCTCAGTCCCCAATAGGTAGCGCGAGAGCTGTTCGATTCCTTCATGGGGTAGCGGTCTTAGCCGCATCTGGCGATAATGGCCCCGTGCACCCCAGTCATCCTGATACTCAGAACGGTAACTGACCAAGAGCAGTATGCGCTCGTCCACAAGGGACTCCACAAAGCTGTCAAGTAACTCAAGCGATAGCGAGTTGTACCAGTGAAGATCCTCAAACACCAAAATGAGCGGTCGTATCCGGCTCTCGTCGAGCATGAGTCGCTCGAAGATTTGAACAATCTGGTGCCGTCGCTGAATTGGATCCAGGGATAGCAACTGGTGGTCTTCGGGGAGTGCGTCTAGGAGGTCAAGTATGGGAGAAACTGTTTCTTCCAGCAACTGATCGGACATAACTAACTTACCCGTTACCGTCTCTCTCACTGTTCGGGCGTCGTCGCGGGAATCAATTTCAAAATAATCCTTCAAAAAATTGACGATAGGCGCGTACGGCGTGGCACGCGCGTAAGATACCGTATTCGAGGCGAGAACCAGACAATCCTGCGCACAATGAGAATGCGTAAACTCATAGAGAAGGCGTGACTTGCCGAGCCCGGCTTCGCCCACTACTGCTACAACTTGTCCATGACCCGCGATTATGTAGTCTAGAGCACCCTGTAGCATCTCCATTTCAGAACCGCGACCAACAAACCGGGTCAGACCCCGTGCTGCTGCAGCCTGCAATCGCGAGCGTACTGGCCCAACTCCAACGAGCTCATACACTTCAATCGGCCTTCGTAAGCCTTTGATCGGCACAGCTCCAATTGACTTGCTTTCGATATAGCCATCGACGAGTTGAACAACATCTGCTGTAATTAAAACGGAGCCCGGCGTAGCAATCTGCTCCATACGGGCCGCCAAATGTACAGTCTGGCCAACCGCTGTGTAATCAAAACTCAGGTCGCTTCTAATCGCACGCATTATCACGTGTCCGGAATTTACCCCAATTCTGACTTGGACCTGAAATCCTTCCGTCCGCCGCATATCCTCCGAGTATTTCTCTATGCTCTCCTGCATCCGAAGCGCCGCATAACAGGCGCGGATAGCGTGATCTTCGTGTGCTACCGGCGCACCAAACAGCGCCATTATCCCGTCACCCATAAAATGGCTAACAGTTCCTTCGTACTGATGAACAGTATCGATCATGCGCTCAAGCACTGCGTCGAGCAATTTCCTAGCATCTTCGGGATCTCGGTCAGCGAGAAGCTCAAGCGAACCTTTGATGTCAGCAAACAGCACAGTTACATGCTTACGCTCGGCCTCCAGGAATTCTTTCGAATTCAGGCTCTTTAGAATCTTTTCGGCCAGGTACTTCGGCGTATATGTCTCGGGTGACGAAAACTTCGTGGCCGTGCTTTTGCCAGCATCCAAGCGGCGTCCACATCTTTTGCAGAAACTGTGTGAGATTGCGTTACCTGTCCCACAATAGGAGCAGATCAGTTCAATCTTCGCGCCGCAGTCCGGACAGAACTCGGCGTCCGGAGGCGCTTCATGCTGACATTGCACGCATTGCATAACTGAAACATCCGACCAAGAGCGAAAGCTGCGGGAGGCTGCGCCTCCAATTGGCGTTACGACAGTGATCACTTGCCCAGCGGGTATCAGAGATTGTAACATCAAATTGCGCCGTTCGTAATCTGTTTTCGGAACACCCGGCGCGATTACATGGTGTTGCGCCCACAGCTGGCGCGGCTGCGTTCGGTGCGTGAGGCTTGCGCTTTTCAGACGGCAGCACAAACCAGGTGGGGGCCCCTCGATTTTCGACCAGCGCTCCTGAAATTGAATTCGCATCGCAACCGCTACACCGCCGATGGTTTCTTCGGTCCATGGCTTTCCGCCATCAGAATTGACGCCGTCGAGCCCCGGTGCTTCGACGTTCTCCATCAGTCACTCAACCTTGTCACAAACAAGGTCGGGGTAGCTTCGCCTGATCGACAACTCGCCAGTGGATCAGGCGCAGGTGCAGACCGTGATGCGACGGCTAGGCGACAAGTGGCCGACAAAGCTGCGGTTACTTGAGGAGATTGCGCAAAACAATCTCAGAGACATCGGGTGCCCCATACAGTTTGCTTTAAACCCGTAGTGGGTCGGCTGTTTGGTCGGGGTCTCCGAGAAGCTGACGATAGGAGGCGTCTATCACGTATCCACTCCCAGAACGGCATGGATCAACTCCGCGTCCGTCATTTCCTTGAAACTGGGGAATGGCGCGAACCCCGGCTTACTTTGCAGGGTCGCCGAGCTTGCCGCTACACGTTCAATCGTGCGCTCAATATGCTCATAATCGGACGGGTCCATTGCTGAACGCAGGCGGCCCCCGTACCAGCGTGGCGCCGGTGGCGGGCCGTCCTCAAACCATTCAGCACAAATTACTCTGTCGCCCTTCGCGAACACCGCTCCCTTCAACGCCTCTGCAACGTCACAGTCCCGCTTCCGCCACACCACCAATATTTCGTCCGGCCGAGACGTCTTGGTCTCAAGCTTGACGATCCGTGTTTGAAGATTGTGTCCCGTCATTGCGCCTCCGGACGTCCATGGAGCGAAATCCATTCGTCTACGCTGGCGCAAACCTGAGGCAAGATCGCGCAAATCGACGTCCCTCGGTTTTGGCCGTTTCACGCAAGATCATCGACGAACGCGCCCTCGCGAGTGTTGTTCGGGTAACGACGTTTGGGGGAACAGGTCTATTCGGCTCCGCACCGGGCACAGGCGCCACGCCGTCATTTACTGCGTCCGTCACATGGCTGATAAATTGGCCTTTGGCCTGTTGGAATTGAGTTTTTATCTCTTCGGAACGCTTTTGCAGCGCGGCGAGCTGATCGGCTTGCTGTGCCGCCCGTGCCTCAGCGCGTTTGCGCGCCGCCTCTGCATCAGCGGTCGCCTTGTCCGCCGTATCCATGGTGGGCTTGTCGATGTAGTAGTAGTGCAAAATGGCGATGCCGAATGTGAGACCGGCGCCAACAATCGCGCCTTTTATTGAATCGCTTAAGGGCATGCTTTGCCTCCTCCAGCTGAAATTTCTTAAGGGCCTGCGCACTTTAATAGCCTACTTGTCGGCTACCCAACTCTCAACTTCAAAGAAGGCCCGATCTATTTGATGCACGCGCCCTTGCGGCGGATCCTCGTCCGAGATGTCAAGCGGCCCTGGCCCACACCCTAATTTAACGAGGGTTCACGACCTGAGTTATCGCGAACAGCAGATGGTCCACGGTATGATCAGCAATCGCTTCCGGATTTGGGACTGATCCGGCGGTCCACGTCGGATACCGCATGAAGTGGGTCCGGTGAAGCTCGTTCAGGAAGCCGATGTTTGCAGCGATGCCGACGTCATTCTCAAGCCCGAACGCGACGGCAATCTCATACCAGCCAACAAGATCATGCTGTTTTGGTTCGTTGCGGTTGGTCTTGCCTCCAGCCGAATGAAAGGCGAAGCCCTTTAGCGCCAGCTCGATAGCATGTGTCAGCAGCGCATACTTGGGCCAGTTTTGTTCGCCGTTCCGAGAATCGGGCAGGCGTACTGCTGCCTCCCTGAACTGGCGTGCACGATGAAGATATTGCTGTGCATCCGAACCACCGGATGGCGGCGGGAATATCGGTGGCCTCATGGGCGCCCTCGCAATCGATTTGTAGACACGGTGCAGACACAAGCAATTGCAGAGCACAGCGGCAAATCAAGAATGTCATTGATTGCTGGCTGACCGGGCTGGAATCGAACCAGCGACCATCCGATTGACAGTCCGGCAAGCGCCGTCGCCGCAGTACATCCACACTGGTAAAGATTGCTGTCGTCGTTTCGGCAGAGCTGAGTGCTCTCGGGCTCGTCGATCCCCAAGGTCTGATGCGGGGGCCGTCGATCTGTCGCCATCGATCACGCTGGCTTGCCCGACCAAGTCATCCGCGCGGACAGGAATAGCGGACAGACTGGCCATAGCTAACGCCAACCCGAAAATTCGATTTATTTCGATTTTCACGATGATTTTTCCACCCTTCAAATACAGGCGAATCGTGAATTTGGGGGCAAAACAATTCCCTCTTTTATGGGATGGGTAACTCCGCTCGATTTATCCAGCCTCAGGAAGCGCCCTTTTGTTGCTCGCAAGTAGGAAGGCTGGGGCCCCCAAAAGGGGTGGGGGGTACTTCTGAATAAAAAAATCAGCGCTTCCGCTTCTTCATTCTTACCCCCTGCGCCCCCACCATTCTCTGGGATGAACTCGACGCCGGCCTTCTCCAGAGCAGCGCGGACTGCATCCCGAACATCTTCGGACACGGCCGGGCCATCGTCGCTCTCGCGTTCTAGACGCTTGATGGTTGGCAACGACCGGCCTGCAGCCTCCGCAAGTTCGGTCTGAGACCCACCCAGCAGTCCCCGCGCGGCCCATCCGCAGCCTGATCGACGAAGAAACTGGTCGTGAAGCTTTGGGTACGGCAATAGATCCATGCTACTTGCGTCGCCGGTCAACGTGCCGGCTCAATCGCTCACCGCGATTTGGGCGAAGGGCGAAGTCGATGGTGTTGAATGGCAACCATTGTTGCCGCGGCGAAAGAAAACCTGACGTGCTTACCCTAAGCTTACCCGACTTAAGTCGTTGGCGGGCCGATGCCGGCTAACTGCCTGATTTTACTGGCGCGCCATCCCGAATAAAACTACGAACTCTTATATTATTGAAGTTACAACCTAATTTTTCTCAATCGAGTGCGGTCACGGTTCGCCTGCCGAGCGGAAAATGGCGATGGTGATTGGCCGGCCCTTGGTGAAGTTGAGTGCCTCGACACGCGGTCCGCGTTCATAGCGTAGCCCAATCGCTTCTGCGCGCTCCGCAAAAGCGCTTTCCTGGTGCGTTTCGATGAAGGCAAAACGGCAGCCGCCGTCGCGCAGGAAGTCTGCTGCTCCTGATGCATCGGTGAAACGGGTTTCGGTGCCGGCGAGAAAGACGAGGCTCGGCTCGTCGTACCCGGCGCTGGCGGCGACCAGATGCGAGCAACCGGACTCAAGCTGCACGCGAGCGAGCGCCACACTCGGGAACAGCGGGCCAAGCGTCGGCAGGATCATCGAATAAACGCCGATGCTTATCAGCACCATTGCCGCCGTAGCGCGCATAAGCGCTCGCTCGGCACCGTCGTCATCATACAATTGCCAAGCCAAGAAACCGCAGAGGATCGCAGCGGCGAAGAACGGCCAAGCGGGAAGGACGAGGTCGCGGTTAATCACGATCGCGCCTGCAACCGCGGTGATGCTGAGGAGAATCGGGACGACGAACCACCAAATGGTGTTAAGTTTGAGCCAGCGCCACCGGGACAGCGCCTTCGCCTCGACCACTCCGGCGGTGAGGATGGCGATGGCTGGATACAATGGCATCACGTAATGCGGCAGTTTGGTCACGGACAATTCAAACACCAGCCATGAGGGCACCAGCCATGCCAAGAGGAAGCGAATGGCTACCTCTCGCCGCTTAGCCCATACCGCTGGTGCCGCCAATCCCGCCAGAATGCAGGCAGGAAAGAAGGTCGCCAAAAACAGGACGACATAGTATCCCGGCGGCCCGCCGTGACTCTCCTGGGAATTCGCTATCTTGCCCAGAGTGTCGTGGACCACGGAATCCAGGAGGAAGGCACTACCTGTGCGAGCGTAGATCGCGATGAACCACGGTAAGGCGAGAACGACAAGCCAGACGACACCGTAAAGCGGGCGAAGCGCTTGAACCCAGCGTACGGAGCGATCGATGATCGAGAGTGTCGCCACCGTGAGGCCAACGATCATGACAATCACGAGCCCCTTTACCAGAATTCCGGCCGCGAGTGCGGTCCAAAATGCCGTAAGCAGCGCCCATCCAGGTCGCGGGATCTTGTCGTCGCGCGAGAACAAATACGCGCGCGCCAGCACCGACATCGCGGTGACTACTGTAAAAAGCAGCATGGCATCGGCTCTGGCGAGCCGGGCTTCGGCGCCGAGCAGGACCGAGCCCACCATCATCAAAGCGGCCAGCGTCGCGCCGCGCCGGTCGACAAAGGCGAGCGCGCACCAATAGGTCGCCAACACAGCGCCGACGGCGCCGAAGAGCGACGGCAGCCGGTAAAGCCAGATGGTGAGACGCGCATCCGGAACGCCGAACGCTTCAGCCGTCTTCACCGTGGCCGCCTGCAGCCAGTACATGCCGACTGGCTTGGTGTAATGCGCCTCGCCTTGGAAGCGGGTATCAACATAGTCGCCCGTTTCGATCATCTGCTTGGCTTTTTGGGCAAAATGCGGCTCGTCGCGATCGATCGGCGGAATCTGGAATACGCCGGGCAGGAAAGCGACCAGCGAGGCAATGACCAGCATAAAAACTGCCCGCCGGTTCGAGCTCACGGCAAAATCGAAAACCGAGGCAACGCCGTTTGTTGGCCAAAAGGTCCGCGGTAGCGCGCAAAGCCGAGAGCGCAGTTGCGCTGCTTTAAACAAGGTCGGACTCTCGTCGGGCGAACTGATGTTGCGCCAGGACATCCTCACGCGCGAAGCGGTAGTATCGGACCGTACCCTCGAACGGCACGTCGCGCATAACATGCTGCAACCGGCGCAATGCGACTAGATTCCAATAAATCTTCTTGATCATCAAATTGCGATGCGGCCGAGATTCCCTGTACTCCATGGGAACCTCAACCAGTCGCTTGCTGTTGCGCATGGCGCGTAGGACCAGTTCGGTATCGAACTGGCCGCGATCGAGTTCGCAAGTCGCGATAATCGCATTTAGCGACTCGCGATCGAGCAGCTTCGGCCCGTGGGTGTCCGTCCCGCTGTAGCGAAACAACACCTGCAGGGCGGCGTTCAGGCCGGCGCTCAGGAACCTGCGGTACGGCCGCTGAAAATTGAGCGTCGGGTCGGCGCGCTTGGAGGCAATGAAGAGGTCATATTGGTGACGATTATTCCAAGCCCAGGTCATGAACGGAAGGTCCCACTGCTCGATGTCGAGCATGTAGACCCATTTGGTTGTGGTCGCGCGCAGGCCTGCCTTGAGCGCAGCACCATAGTTCGGTTTCTCAAGATTGATCACGCGAGACAGCGGCCAACGCTCGACAATATGCCTGAGCAAGGCCGGGGTTTCGTCGGTGCTGCCGTTATCGACAAAGATGTAAAGCCAGTTGTCCGAGCCGAGCATGTTATCGAGATAGTTAGCTAGCGCCTCGGCGTTCGCCATCAAAATAGATTGCTCATTGAAAACCGGGATTACGATCGATAACGGCAGTTCCCCGGCGGCTGATGACACTTTTTTCAACATGTCTGCTCTCACGATCCAATCGGCTGCCGTCAATCCGAAGCGGACAAAGCCTGCTGCCGCACCCAGATGTCGCGGTTCTCCAGATACCAGCTCCACGTTGTCCGCAAACCAGCTTCAAGGTCCGTTGGAGCATTGTAATCGAATTCGCGCGCCGCTTTGGCGATATTGCACCAAGTCGAGTGAACTTCTCCGCTGCGGCCTGCCTCGTAACGAACCCGAAAATCGCGGCCGGAAGCCTTCTTGAGCGTTGCGACCAACGTGTGGAGCGTTGTCGGTCGTCCGCTGCCGAGCTGGTAAACGCCGGTGAGCCGCCGCTTAAGCGCCGCTTCGATGCCGTGCACCAGATCGCCGACGTAAAGGTAATCGCGCTGCTGGGTGCCGTCGCCGTAGACGACGAGCGGCTCCTCGCGAATAATGCTTTTGATAAAGGCGGCGACCACGCTCTTTTTGTGCGCCGAGCGCGGACCGTAGATGTTTGAAAAGCGCAACGTCACGCATGAAAGTCCATAGGCACCGGCAAAGGCCGAGCAATAACCCTCCACAGCAAGCTTGGAGGCGCCGTAGGGAGAGTGTGGACAAGGTGCCGTGTCTTCCGAGATCGGCGGCGCTACTTCGCCAAGCAGGGCGCCACCGGTCGAGGCATTGATGATGCGACGAACATTTGCGGCGCGGGCCAATTCGAGCAGTTGGAATGAACCAGCAACATTGACTTCGAAACTGGGACACGGATCTTCAACCGAATCGATGACACCGGATAGAGCCGCAAGATGTGCTACGGTATCGACGCCTTGCAGACATTCTTTCATCGTGGCTTTGTCGGTGAAATCGCCGCAAGTGAACCGTACCCCGCGCGGAAAGATGGGGCGCCGCTGCCCGGCGGACAGGTTGTCAAGCACGCCGACGTCGTAGGCGCTGTTTGCCGACAAATGCCGTACGAGATTAGCGCCTATGAAGCCGGCTCCGCCCGTTACAAGTACGCGCATGCTAGTACATCTCGAATGAGCATTTGTCGGGGTCCTGCGTAGCAATCGTAATCACCACTTCGAGGTACAAGGAATCTTTGAGCGGTCGCAATTGCTTGCGTACTTCTGGGCGATTTCCCTGATCTCCCCGAGCAAGCTACTGTTGAGCATGATCGGCTCGAGGCCGAGGCCGATAAGACTACGGTTTTCGACGTACAGGTCGTTAGTGTCGGCTTCTTTGCGCGGATTGGGCAGATGCGAAATCGGCACCCCGGTCAATCCGGAAATCATTTCCGCCAGATCGATGAGCCTGAAGGTCTCGGTCATCTGGTTGAAGATGCGCACACGTTCGCCCTTTTGAGGCGGGTTCATAATCGCAAGCTCGATACAACGAACGGTATCCTGAATGTTGATGAACGCACGCGTTTGACCGCCGGTGCCATGAACGGTCAGCGGATGACCGATGGCTGCCTGCACGAGAAAACGATTGAGGACTGTTCCATAATCACCATCATAATCGAAGCGATTGATGAGCCGCTCATCGAGTGACGTTTCTTCAGTTTGCGTGCCCCAGACGATGCCTTGGTGCAGGTCGGTGACGCGAACCTCGTCGGTTTTGTTGTAGAACGCGAACAACAATTGATCTTGGGTCTTGGTCAGATGATAGATGCTGCCAGGATCGGCCGGATATAGAATCTCCCGATGAATGACTTTGCCGTCCTCTTCCAGCTTAATCGGCAAATAGCCTTCCGGAATTTTCATCCCGGCCGCGCCATAGCCGTAAACCCCCATTGTACCGAGATGAACGATGTGGCTGTCCACGCCGGATTCGACGATGGCGGCGAGCAGATTGTTGGTGGCATTGAGATTGTTGTTGACCGTGTAACGCTTGTGATACGATGACTTCATTGAATAGGGCGCCGCGCGTTGTTCGGCGAAATGCACTATAGCGTCCGGCCGCCACTCAGCGATGAGCGTCAAAAGGCGATGATAATTCTCGGCGACGTCGAAATTGTAAAAGGAAGTAACCTTGCCGGTTATCTCATTCCAGGCCCGAAAACGTTCTCCGATCGGACGGATTGGCGTGAGCGACGATGTCGCCAGCTCGTTGTCGATGTTGCGACGTGACAAATTATCGACGATTGCCACTTCGTGGTCTCGCGCCGAAAGGTGCAATGCCGTGGGCCAGCCGCAAAAACCGTCGCCGCCAAGAAGGAGAATTCTCACTAATCTTCCTCCTCTAATCGTGCTGCCCTATGTCCGAGATGAGTGCTGAGGTGGACCCATCGGCAGGACCACCTACAAAGTTAACTTCCCCACACGCCCTTGTCGTCCCCACTGGGCGCCTCGATCCTCGGACAGTCGCGAGGATCGAGGGCGCTCTTCTGACAGACGATCGTTTCTCCAGGATTTCTGAATTGTGGAATCATCATGGCCTATCTATGGCCGCAGGTCTGGCTGGCCGCAATTATATGCATATGTAATCGCGCTCCCAAGCTCGACGTTAACTGGCGGATCATCGATTGGACGGCATTGACCAATAAGGCGAACGGCAACGCTCTCAAGGACGCCAACGCCTCGTTGAATCTCTCTTTAAAAAAAGCGAATCTTCAAGTTATGCCGAAAGCGCCGCGCCATGGCTATGACTGAAGCTGTTTCCCTGGCCGCAGGCGCGCGTTCGCGCATCCGCTCGATCGGCCGCCGCGGCGCCGCGCGCCTCGTCGCCTGGGCTGGCGACGAGAAATTAAGCCCGTGGCTGGTGGCGGGTTTCGTCGTCCTCCACGTGGTGCTTTGGACCGTAATCTTGATACGGTTACGGGCGGCGCAGGACGTGCACTTCGACGTCGCCGAGGCCTTTGCCTGGGGCCAGAAATTCCTGCTTGGCTACGGTAAGCATCCCCCGCTGTCGGGATGGGTCGCCGGCATCTGGTTCATGATGTTCCCGATCACGGACTGGTCGACCTACGCGCTGGCGATGGTGACGGTCGGCGTGGGCATGATGATCTGCTGGGCGATCGCGCTACGTGTGGTCGATCGCCGCCGCGCCTTCCTTGTAGTGGCGATGCTCGCGATCTACCCGATCTTCAATTTGAAGGGCTTCAAGTACAATCCGGATCTGCTGCAACTGGTCACGTTGCCGCTGGTGGTCCTTGCCTATATGGACGCGTTCGAGAGACGCACGGTTCGTTCGGGCGTCTGGCTGGGCCTCGCTGGCGCGTTGGCGCTGATGACGAAATACTGGGTGCTGACGATGATCGGCGCGATCGGCCTCGCGGCACTGATCCATCCGGCGCGGATGTTGTTCCTGCGCTCGCCAGCGCCATGGGTCGCGATCGCGACATCGGTGGTTGCCATGGTGCCTCATTTCATCTGGCTGAAGCAGGTGAATTTCTCGCCGCTCAGGTATCCCGGCGATACCTATTCGATATCAAATAACACTCAGAGCCTGGAATTGGTACTGGTCTATATCGGCCATAACATTGCTTTGCTCGCGCTGCCGTTGGTGGTCGCCGCCGTGGCGTTGGCGTGGAGCCCGCACGCGTGGATGTTGCTGCAGCGCGATCCGCGCGCCTTCGTCACACGAACATGGTCGCGCGATGCCAACACAGACGTGCGGATGCACCAGGCACGGAATATCTGGATCGTTCAAGGCATCGTCGCCGTCGGTCCGCTGATCGGGGCGCTAGTATTCTCGATTTACCTCAAGACTGACTGGGGCATCTCGCTGTTCTTCCTGACGCCCCTGGCAGTCGTGGCGATTCCTCAATTGCGCCTGCGCCGGGCCGCGCTAGTGCGAGTCGTTGTGACCTGGCTGGTGATTTCGCTAGTTGTGCTGGTCGCTGCGCCGCAGATCGTTCCCATCACGCTGCTGCGCAATGCGACCGGCCAGTTCACCTATGGCTCACATTCGCAGCTCGCGCGTGAGCTGACGGAGCTGTGGCATCGGCGCTTCCATTCGCGTTGGAAGGTGGTCGCCGGCCCCACCGATGTCGGCGAGCCGATGACATTCTACAGCCCCGATCACCCGATGCCGCTGACGCCGAATGAAATCTGGTCATCTGGGCTTACGTCGCTCGACGAGGCGAAGCGATATGGTTTCATCGGCATCTGCGAAGTCGGCGGTTGGAATCAGCAGGCGTGCGACGCCTGGATGAAACAGAATTCAGCAGGTGGGGAGGGGATGGTGATCACAACGCGACGATTCTTTCGCGGATCTGCCATGGCTGCGACGGAATGGAACGTATTCGTCGTTCCTCCGGCCAATCGTGAAGCTCCGGAGTAGCCTCATGGATCGTGCCAGCATTCATCGGTTTAGCCGACCAGCCCCACAAATAAGATCGCTCTTTGCGCTAACCGTTTGCGCGATGGGTTGGGCCTGGCTGATTTCTTCGTGCTCGCCATACTCAACTCGGTAAGCGGCCGGTGCCGCCTGTCGTTCTCGCTCTTCGGAGCGCGCTGAAGAGGCCGCAAAAGCGGGTGAATGAATTTGGCGTTCGCGAATCTATTCCTTAAATGGTGCGCCATTCAGAACAAAACTGCGAACTCTTATGTTATTGAAATTACTATATAATCCGAGAGTGGCTGGTTAGCTCAACGCCAATTCTGGATCCTCGCTCACATGTTCGCAGCATTTCCACTCAAACCCCGATAGCCGAGATTCGTCAACGGGGTTGGTACGTCCGTTCCGTGCCATGGGGCCCGATACCGTCATGCGGAATACTATGGTCGCCGCCGGGTGCACGGTTTTCTGGCACTTACTCGGGTTGTCTTTTTCGTTCCCGAATTGGCCCGAGTCGCACGATGTGAGGTATCGGTTTTCGTTGCTGGCTTCGTTTTCCTGGCAGGCATCTTGCTCCCTTTTTGCGCCTTGGACTGTTGGTGGCGCTTTGGGACTGTGAAGGCAGGATTTGGGGTATGGGGAGTTTCAGCCATCTCCAGCCCGAATAGAGCAGCGACATCGCTTTCATCAAGCACCTTCGCCGCGCCTGGTGCCGCCCTTGTTAGCGGAGAATCCTGTCCAGCGCTGGCGAGCATTTCATTTTCATCCACATCACGCAGCACAAAAAGAAGCTGAGGCTTTTCATCTAGCCTGGCGCCGACACCATACAGTGCTGCCGCAACGTGCTTGCACATGTCTGCCCAATCTGGACAGCTGCAGGACAGCTTGATTTCCGTCGGCGACGGAAACAGGCCGTCACCCTCTCGACAGACCCGGTCCATCACGCCTTTCGCCAAGCGGCCCTGCAGGAGCTCAACTAGCGAATCGACGGTCCCGGCGCAGTCCCGACAGATGGATTTCCAGCGTGCCCGCGTCACCGGTGCAATGGCAATCTTGATTTGGTAGAGCTCAGACCCGGCGACCATTGCCGAGATCTCGCCCTTGGCAATTTGCAGGTCGATAACGGAGCCGTTTCGGACATAGGTCCGGCCGCGCGGCAAGCGGTTCTCATAGTCGCTGTATCGTTCAAGGTTGACGCACCAAGATTTGCCCCAGAAGCTCTTGGTAATTATGCGGCCCTCGATCCTCACGGGCGCAACGGATCGTCCCTGCTTCTTGAGCTTGGCCAACTTGCGTTCTGCCTGCCGCCGCTTCTCAGCTACCGACACGTAAGCGTGCCACTCGTAGTAGCTCATTCATCCCCTTCCTTCATCGCCGCACCCAAATCGAGACTCACGAGTTTAAGCAACTCCTCATCCTTCATCTCAGTCAACAGGATATCAGCTCCGCCGCTGAGAAAATCCCCAGCCAATTGTTTCTTCGACTCGATCATATGGTCGATCTTTTCCTCCACGGTGCCGCGACAAACGAACTTGTGCACAAGCACACTCTTGGTCTGTCCGATCCGGAAGGCACGGTCGGTGGCTTGGTTTTCGACAGCCGGATTCCACCACCTGTCGAAATGAATGACATGCGAGGCCGCTGTGAGATTGAGCCCGGTGCCGCCTGCTTTGACCGAGAGCACGAAGAACGGAACGTCTTCGTCTTCCTGAAATTGGCGCACCAGGTCCTTGCGCTTCTTAACCTCTGTCTCGCCATGCAGGACGAGGCCAGGCTTTCCGAACACGGAGCCCAGGAACGCCACTAGTGGCGCCGTTGTCTCCTTGAATTGGGTGAAGACAAGTGCCTTCTCCTGCCGGGCGGCAACCACTTCCGCGATGTCGCGCAGACGCCCAAGCTTACCGCTATCCTCCTCATTCCACGCGCCGTCGCCGAGCCACTGCGATGGATGGTTACAGATTTGCTTCAAACGCATGAGAAAAGCTAGAACGATGCCTCTCCGTTTTATCCCATCGACCTCGGCGAGATGGCCGGCCAGTTCTGCCACTGCTTGCTGATAAAGCGCCGCCTGCTTGCGACTCAAGGGGCAGAAGGTTTTCACCTCGGTCTTGTCGGGCAGGTCGGCAATGATGCTCTTATCGGTCTTCAGCCGTCGCAGGATATAGGGGCGCACCAGGTCGCGGAGCGGACCGTAAGGGTTATGTGGCCGGTCGGCGAGGCGCTTGACGAATGCCGAAAATTCCTTCGACGATCCCAACAGGCCAGGATTGATGAAGTCGAAGATCGACCATAGGTCACCGAGCCGATTCTCGATGGGCGTACCGGTCAGCGCAATGCGCATTTCTGCCTTGAGCCTCTTGACCGATTTTGTCTGCTTAGCAGCCGGGTTCTTGATTGCCTGTGCTTCATCGAGCACCACAAACCGCCATGATGTAGTTTCTAGCCAATGCGTACGCGTTAGAAAGCCGTAGCTCGTGATTACGAGATCGACGTCTGCGAATTTGTCCGCACTGTATGTGTTCAATTTCTCGGACGGCGCAGCCGATGGATGGACCACGACTGTTTTCAGGCTTGGCGCAAATCGGGCAATCTCCGCGGCCCAATTGGCTAACAACGAGGCGGGGGCTACGAGCAGGCAAGGTTTCCGATTTCCCCTGTCCTCATTCTTGATCACCAGCAGCAGCGACAACACCTGGATGGTTTTTCCGAGCCCCATATCGTCGGCAAGGCAAGCCCCAAGCTTGAGCTCCGTTAGCAGATAGAGCCATTGCACACCCGACTGCTGATAGGGTCGCAAAGTACCCTGAAAATATTGACCGGGGTCGACCCGCATGAGCCAATCGGGATGGCGCAAGGTCGCCAGCGTCTCCGCCAGCCAGGGGCCGGCAACGGTCTGGCTCCAATCGATGTCGGCTGGTGCGGCAGTTTTATCTCCGGCAATGCCAGCCCCAGCCAGCATTCGCATCGCCTCACCGAACGAAAGACCATCGGCGGCGGCGCGGCGCTCGATGGCCTCAAATTGCTCGAGTGTGCGATTCAGTCGTTCATGATCGACCTCGACCCACTTGCCACGGATTAAGGCCAATCCATCGGAATGCGCCAGGAGTTGCTTGATCTCGGCCTTCGAGAGGCTTTCGCCCTCGAGCGTCACCTCCATTCGGAAGTCGAGCAGCGCGTCCATCCCCAGCTGTGATGGCGCATTGCCCCCGACCATTGCTTTCACTTGCGGGCGTGCGGGGTGGTTCATGCGCCAACTCGCTGGCATTCGCACGACCACCCCGGCGCTTTCGAGCGCGGGAACATCCTTCAGGAATTGCAGAGCCTGTTGTGCGCTCCAGCGCAGCGGGTGAAAGATATCGCCGGCATTGACCATCGTCTTCAACCAAGGGCTACTCTCGGCGGCGCGCTGGACGGGCATCAGCAGCGAGAGCAGGCGTTGGCGGTTCCTCGCACCGGAATACTCCTGCAAGGCTTTGCCGAGCGGCAGATGCTGGGCCTTTGCCTCAGCCGAGAGTCGGGTCGTGTAGGTCGCAAGAAACGCGAACGGGGTTTCTTCGTCCTTCCGGTTCTCCGCGAGGTTGAAATGAACGCGCCCAACCAAATTCCATGCGGGATGACGGCTCTTGAGGAACTCCTGCACGGAGAGCTTGGCTTGCACCAACTCGGCATCAAAGGCCGCATCCATACCTCGCCAAAGATTGGCCAGGACAGACGTCGTCAGGTATTCCGCGCCGGTCATAGGCGGAACGGCCGCTGCCATCGTGTCCAACTCGCCATCGACGGGGATCGGCACAGGCGGCTTGGTCGGGCCGTCTCCAACACTAGGAAGAGCGCACAGTGCAGTCATGTAGCGCATTCCAAGCTCTCGCCAATACGACAACACCGGTGGGAGAACCGTCGCGACTTCGTCGGCGCCGAGCCACAACAATCCGTGCCCTGAGCCCCGTAAAAATGCTTTCTCCAGCCGCGAGCCCTGATCGGGCCCCGACGCAGGAGCTTGCGCCGTTTGTCGCAGCGTCAGCAAACCATGCGGGGTAAGAACGGGTTCCAGCGTCATCATGACGGTGAGACCTTACGATTCCACCGGAAATGTCCGCGATTTTGGGGGTGAGCCGCGCGCCACATCGAGAAGTAATTCGCCATTCTGTCACGAAGTACCGAGCATGGGCGCGGTCAGCAATTCCTTGACCAGCATGAACTGCTGAACGCACTCCGCGACTGCGTCCGGCCCCTCACGGAGAAGATCATCCTCCTCCAAAACATCAACGTTCCTTTCGTTTTGCGAACGCTCGATTTGCGCCAACTGTGCGCCAATCTCATCCGGCGTGAACATGCGTCTCACCTCGGAAACAAACCGCGGCAGTTCCCGAGCGAAATCGGGATGTCTGGAGGCAGCACTGGCAAAGCTCATCAACTTCTCACCGACAAGGTAGTCGAAGGCCGCCGTGACCCCGAATTGAGCCTTGATCGTTTGAGCCGCTTCGCACTGTTCGATCCAAATATTATGCGCTTTGCGTACATTCATAGTCGGCCCTCATCTTATCGGCGTCGACAGTGTTCTTGATGCCAGCCACTCGTTCAATTTCGACCACCGCCTTCGCCCCGAAACGTTGCGAACCGCGATGGCGACGGCCTTCTTCTGACCGACCAGCACGACCAGCTTCTTGCCCCGGGTGACGCCGGTATAGAGCAGGTTTCGCTGCAGCATGGTATAATGCTGCGTCATCACCGGGATCACAACGGCGGGGTATTCCGAACCCTGGCTCTTATGGATGGTTGCTGCGTAGGCCGGCACCAGTGTGTCGAGCTCACCAAACCCATAAATGACCGTGCGGCCGTCGAAGCTTGCGGTGAGTTCGCTGTCTTCGGAACTAATATCGTCGATATAGCCGATGTCGCCGTTATAGATCTCCTTGTCGTAATCGTTTTCGATCTGCATCACTTTGTCGCCGGGCGCGAACGTCCAACCGAAGCGCTCGACCTTGCGCTCGCCGGCAGGGTTCAGAGCCGTCTGCAGTTCGATGTTTAGCGAGCGCGCACCGACGCCGCCCCGGTTCATTGGACACAGAACCTGAATGTCCCGAATTGGGTCGAGGCCGAAGCGATTGGGGATCCGTGTCTTCACCAACTCGATGATGCGCTGTACGGCGGTCTCTGGATCGTCCGCTTGCACGAAGTAGAAATCGCTATCCGTGCCGGGCAGGCTGAGATCGGGGATGACCCCGTGATTGATGCGATGTGCGCTGATGATGATGCGGCTTTGCGCGGCCTGCCGGAACACCTCGGTGAGACGCACCACCGGCACAGCACCGGATGAGATGACGTCGGCCAGCACTTGACCTGGCCCAACCGAAGGAAGCTGGTCGATGTCGCCGACGATCAAAAGGGCAGACTTGTCTGGCACTGCCTTGATGAGTGACTGCATCAGCATGACGTCTACCATTGAGGCTTCGTCGACAACAAGCAGGTCGCAGTCGAGCGGATTGTCTTCGCCGCGCTTGAAGCCGCCCCCCTTGGGGTCAACCTCCAGCAGCCGGTGGATCGTCCTGGCCTCAAAACCGGTCGCCTCGGTCATGCGCTTGGCGGCGCGGCCGGTCGGCGCGCATAGCAGGAGCCTTACCCCCTTTGCTGCGAGAATGCGGAGAATACCTTTGACGATGGTGGTCTTGCCGACACCAGGACCGCCGGTCATGACCAACGCTTTGGACATCAATGCGAGCCGGATCGCAGCCGCCTGGCTTTCAGCAAGGGTAAGCCCGATCCGTTCCTGGACCCAAGGCAGTGCCTTGTCTGGATTGATCCAGGGCCAGGGCAGTGTGCTATTCGCAAGCCGGATCAGCCGCTCGGCAATCGAGCGCTCCGCCCCGATGCAGGCCTGCCAGAAATACGCAGGACGTTTCGCCGACACTGTCCGCGATGACCGTACCTTCTGTCCGTTCGAGATCAAGCGCGATGCGCACTAGTTCCATCGGGACCTCAAGCAGGTTCTCGGCAAGCGGCACCAGTTCATCCGTCGGCAAACCGCAGTGCCCTTCGTCCATCGCCTCGGTCAGCGCATAGGAGATTCCGGCCCGAACCCGGATCATCGCGGTCTTCTCGATGCCGAGTTTCATCGCGATCGCGTCGGCAGTCTTGAAGCCGATGCCGCGAATGTCACGCGCGAGGCGGTAGGGGTTCTCGGTCATGACCTGTACGGCGTCCGCGCCATAGGTCTTATAGATGCGCGCCGCCCGCGCTGTGCCGACGCCATTGCTGTGCAGGAAGACCATGATTTCGCGGACGATCTTCTGTTCGACCCAGGCGGCTGTGATCCGGTTGGCCCGTACCGGGCCGATGCCCGTTACCTCGCGCAGGCGTTCGGGCTCCGCCTCGATGGTATCGAACACCTTCTCACCGAAGGCGCGCACCAGCTTCTTGGCATAGACTGGCCCGATGCCGCGGATCATCCCGGAGCCGAGGTATTTCTCGATGCCGTCGAGTGATGTCGGTTCCGAGGTTTTTAAGAACCTCGCCCTGTACTGTTGGCCATGGGTGCGGTCATTGACCCATTCGCCCGATGCGGTAATCCACTCGCCAGCGGAGATCACCGCAGCGTGCCCGACTACGGTGACCAGTTCGTGGTGGCCGCGCGCCTTGATCCGCAAAACGCAGTAGCCATTCCCGTCGTTGTGGTATGTGACGCGCTCAACAAGGCCCGCGAGAACTTCCCGGCTTGATGGTTCCAGCTGCGGTTTCATGCGGATCGTCGCATCATCTGTTCCGTCGCCGAGAGCACCATTTGCGGACAGCTCTCTTCCCCGAACCCAATTCGGAACGATGGCTCAGTTGGATCGTCGTTGGCAAGCCACCACGGTGGAGAAGGGCTTACGATGTACCGAGCTTCATCCGACAACCGATTTGATGCAGGCGCGCACGAATACCGGGTGACATTGCGTCGGAAGTTCGAAGCGAGGCTTTGATTTCGCGCCTGCCCACCAGTTTTGTTAGAGCCAGCGGGACTGCAATCCGGAAATCGAATTGAGACCCTCGTCTGACGACATGAGGTTGCGGCATAGCGACGGGCTTTCTGTACCAGGGTTCTGTCCCAGTCGGAGAGGCCGCCGATAGCTCTTTCTAATATCGCAATGAGCCCAGGTAGTTACGGGGCTCTGGCGAAGAGGGATGGATTGCAACACCGCTCACAGAAAACCAATAAAATCAGGCACTTCTTGTTCGCCCGATGAGGCCCTGTGTACCAATCTTGTGTCTGTCCCGAAGTCGACCGGATTTCGCTCTACCAACCGCAACAAAATCCGGGCCAACTCCGTGGGAGTGATCTAATGACCCCCTCACTATATCCATCGTCGGTATGGTTGCGGCAGGGTCCAGCCGCTAGGGGGATCAGTGGTGAAGAAATTCGCAGTAGGCATGATTGGAGAGACAGCCGTGTTGATCGCATCCGAGGCCGCAGCTCAAGACTTTGTAATCGAGGAAACGACCGTCTCCGGCATTCAGCAGGCGCTGCAGACCAATGCCAGGACGGGCCGCCAGATCGTCCAAGCCTATCTCGATAGGATTGCCGCATACGATCACAAAGGTCCAGCGTTCAATTCGATTCTGACGCTGAATCCGAAGGCTCTTGCAGAGGCGGACCGGCTCGACGCCGAACGAGCGACTGGAGCGCCCGTAGGACCGCTGCATTGTGTGCCGCTGGTGCTCAAGGACAACTACAACACCGCCGATCTGCCGACCACAGGTGG
Source organism: uncultured Alphaproteobacteria bacterium (assembly GCA_963761895.1). Lineage (GTDB taxonomy): Bacteria > Pseudomonadota > Alphaproteobacteria > Rhizobiales > Xanthobacteraceae > Bradyrhizobium. The sequence continues at coordinate 1,001,219 of CAVXIL010000002.1, read as the reverse complement.
CTCGGCGTCGCTTGCCGGAATGCAGCCACCGGCGGATGCCTTCGTGGTCGCCAAGCTGCGTAAGGCTGGCGCGATTATCCTCGGCAAGTCCAACATGCACGAATTCGCGCTATCAGGCACGACAGTGAGCTCACTCGGTCGTCAGACGCTTAATCCTTATGACCTGACGCGAACGCCCGGAGGCTCGAGCGGCGGAACGGCTACGGCGGTGGCCGCAAACCTGGCACTCGCGGGCACCGGCAGCGACACGGTGAACTCGATCCGGTCGCCAGCTTCGGCCAATGCCCTGGTCGGTATTCGTCCGACCAAGGGTCTTTTGAGCCGTGCCGGGATCATGCCGGTCTCTGAAACCCAGGACGCGATCGGGCCAATCACGCGCACAGTTTCGGACGCAGCGCGGCTTCTGGAGGCCATGGCTGGGTACGATCAGAACGATCCCTCGACGGCATGGAGCTTCGGCAACACACCAACCAGCTATGTCCAATTCCTCAAACCGGATAGCTTGCGCGGCGCCCGCATTGGGCTCCTCAAGACACTGCTCGGGAGCGGTCCCGAGCACCAGGAGGTGAACAGCGTGATCGCCACGGCAATGGTTACTTTGAAGAGAGCGGGAGCCGAGTTAATCGAGATTGACGCGCCTGCTCTGGATGCCAGCAAGCTCAATGCCGACAATGACGTCCAGAAGCATGAGTTCAAGACGCTGTTGAACGCCTATCTCGCTGCTATCCCCAATGCCCCAGCAAAGTCACTCGCCGAGATCATCGCGTCCGGCAAGTTTCACAAGCCTTCGCTGGAGAAATTCCTGTCCAGCGCGGAAAGCTTCGCGAACGGCTTGGATGAGCCGGACTACAAGGAACGGCTGCTTCGAAACCAGCGCACAAGGCAGCTACTTATTTCGGTTTTCGCCGAGCACAAACTCGACGCGCTGGTCTATCCACTCCAGAAGCGGCTGGCCGTGCCGTTGACCGAACTTAATCAAGCCGACCGCAACGGTATTCTCGCCTCAGTTACTGGGTTTCCGGCCATCACCGTACCAGCTGGTTTCTCGCCGCCGACCGCCACAGCCCAGCTGGGCGTGCCGGTCGGAATGGATATTCTGGGAAAGCCCTGGAGCGAGGGGCGCTTGATCGAGCTGGCTTATAGCTTCGAGCAGGAGGCCCACATTCGCAAGCCGCCGAGCAGTCCGCCCCCGCTGCTCAGGCAGTGATTGTTCCTGCTCGGCGGCAGGCTCTCCGGATCCCATCGCCATGCCGCAAAACTTTCTATTTTCATCTCGAGGGTCTAATAATTTGGCCCAAATCTGCGTTGCCGGGCTTTGTGGCGCAAGCTAGCTCGGAGGACCAATCAGTACCACCCGCGCTTTATGCTCTCCCCGAGCATCTCATCGTAAAGATCGATGCGGCGGTCGCGCAGAGGCTGATTGAAGTTGTTCAGCACGCGCTTCCGGCGGGCATCCGACAGGTTCAGTTCGGCGTAGATTTCCTCTTCAGTTTTGCTCGCAGGACCCGCGAGCGGGAACCCCGTATGGCTGACGATCAGGCTGCATCCCAGAAAGGGCTGGTCGCGCTCCACGCCCACGCGGTCGGGCGCGGCGACATACATGCTGTTGGAATGTGCGCCGCCCATCGCGAGGATGCCCGCAGCCACCAATGCCGCGGCTGCGGTCGCCGCACCTGCCGCGCCACGCCCGCTGGATTTCGCCGAGCGCCGCCAGGTCACGGTGATGTTCTCCGACCTCGTTGGTTCGACGGCACTCTCCGCCCGCATGGACCCTGAGGACTTGCGCGAGGTCATTTCGGCCTACCAAGGATGCGTCACCGCGACCGTGCGCCGTTTGGATGGGTTCGTTGCAAAATACATGGGTGACGGCGTGCTGGTATATTTTGGCTATCCACGGGCCCACGAAGACGACGCCGAACAAGCGGTGCGTGCGGGCCTGGAGCTGGTTGCGGCAGTGACCGCGCTCAAGGCGCCCGTTTCACTGCAAACCCGGGTCGGTATTGCGACTGGGCTGGTGGTGGTCGGCGACCTGATCGGATCAGGAGAGGCTCAGGAGCGTGGCATTGTGGGCGAGACACTAAACCTCGCAGCGCGCCTGCAGGGGATTGCCAAGCCTAACATGGTTGTCATCGCCGACAGCACGAGAAGGCTTCTCGGCGATCTGTTCGAGCTCGAGGACCTCGGCCCTCAAGACCTCAAGGGCATCGTCGGCCCGGCGCGGGCCTGGGCGGCGCAGCGGCCGAGTGCCGTGGAGAGTCGCTTCGAGGCGATGCATGCAACTGGCCTGACAGTCCCCGTTGGGCGGGAGGAAGAATCCGAGCTGCTGGATCGTCGCTGGGCCAAGTCGAAGACCGGTGAAGGCCAGGTGGTGCTGATTTCCGGCGAGGCCGGCATCGGAAAATCGCGGCTCACCGCCGCGCTGCTGGAGCGCCTCACGGGCGAACCACACACGCGCTTGCGCTATTTCTGCTCGCCGCAGCACACGGACAGCCCGCTTCATCCCGTCATCGGTCAGATGGAGCGTGCCGCCGGATTGGCGCACGGCGACACGCCACAAACAAGACTCGACAAGCTCGATGCCGTGCTCGCACAAACCTCGACCTCGCTCGAGGGTGCCGCACTTATCGCGGAAATGCTGTCGCTCCCGAATGATGGTCGTTATCCCACCCTCGAGCTAACGCCGCAGCAGCGCAGGCAAAAAACGTTGGAAGCGCTCATCTTGCAACTCGAAAGGTTGACGCGCCAAAATCCGGTGCTGATGATCTTTGAAGATGCGCACTGGACCGACCCTTCGAGCCTGGAACTGTTCGGTCGGGGGTCAATATTGCAGGCCGAATGACAGTATAGCCGCAGTCAAGGCGCCGCGCCGGCGGCCGCACCCAGCGAGGAGCCGCCAACGTGTTGACTGCCCGTCGCAAGCCAAGGACTGATCGGTGCGGCCGGCGATCGAGGCGAGCAGTCAGCCAAGACTAAAATGTCGGGCCGCATGCAACAACGCTTGCACATCGCGGCGATTTCCCAGCTTTCTGAACGGGTCCGCGTAAGCCCGCCCACGACAATCAGCGCGAGTAACTCGAACGCTCCATCAAATTTTCACGCAGCTGCCGTTGGAGACGTTTTCTCCATGAGAGTTTCTTGATCCTTCAGTCCCGCCGTCTCGATACACAGCCTGACCGCGTCACCCACGCTGGAGGCAACGAGGTCGGCTTTCGCGCCTTCCCGCAACGACTCCAAAGCAGCTGGGTCGATCTCCTTGAGCCAACAGCCCAGAATAATGGTTGCAGTCGGTAACTTTCGCCTCAGGCGACGAACGGCGTAACGCATATGCGCGGGTCCACTGGCGTCGAGGTAGACCAGGCAGACTATTGCAACATCGGTGGTATCCAGGTGGAAGACCTTCCTTGTAGTAAGCGCTTCCGCAGGTTCTACGCGCGCTGATAGTCCATGCGCCGTCGAAAGCTGGGCGAGCATGATCGCGGCAGCCTCGTCGATGAGACTGCGTCCAGCCACGCAGAGCACGGGATGTTCACCAAGCCATTTTGGCGGAAGGACGTCCTTGTGGAGCATGGGTAACTTTTCATTGGCCGCATTTTTAGCGACGCTTTCAACTGCAGACCATGCCTCAGCATCCCCACAGTCGTTCGACCTCACTCGCGGAGGCATTGTCGGCTCGAATGTTGATCGCTATTGCCATTAGCTGCGCGGCGATTTTATCTGGAATGACGAGACCAAGCGCCCTGGCGGTCTTGCCGTTGACGAGGAGATCAAATTTGGTTGGCTGCTCGACCGGCAGATCGCCGGGCTTCGCCCCACGTAGAATTTTGTCGACGAAATCGGCCGCGCGCCGGAACAAAGCTGGGAAATTTGGTCCGTAAGATATCAGAGCCCCGACTTGCACAGCATTACCGATGTTGAACATCATCGGCAGTGCGCAGCGAGCGCGAGCGTGGTGAATTGCGTGCTGTTTGCGGAAGTGAGAGCGTTTTCGACAACATAAAGTGCATCCGCTTGGCCTTTGAGAAGATCGAAAACGGCTGCGATATCTCCCGCTCGCCTTATCTCATGTCGCGCGACTTCAAGACCAAACGTGCGAGCCGCCGCCTGAGCCTCTCGGCTCGCCAGCACAGCTGCCGGATAGTCCTTATCAAAAATGATAGCTAAGCGACGGAGATCGGGGACCAGTTGACGGAAAAGTTCGAGCCGCTTGCCAGCGAGGTCTGTCGTTTGGATCGACAGTCCGGTGACGTTGCCCCCAGGGTGCGAGAGGCTCGCGACGAGGCCGATGCCAACCGGATCAACCGTGATTGCAGACGATAGGGATGGAAGCTGTTGCCTGCTTCAGTACGGTAACGGCGCCTCCATACGTGACAATTACGTCGACTTTTGCCGCACGAACGCAATCTCGGCGACCGGCGCTTGGCGTCCTTCCGACCAGCGATACTCGATCGCAATATTGCGACCCGCGATCGAGCCGAGTTCACCCATTCGGTCCGCGAAAGCACCAGTCCACGGGTTCCAGACCGAAGCAAGATCGCCCAGCACCGCAACGGTCGGCAGCTTGTTGGCCTGCTGCGCGACCGGCGGCGAGTGGCCAGACCGAGGCCGATGGCGGCCTCGCATTTCAAGAAAAACAGGCAAGCTGCTTTGGCGACTCCCAGTCAACGTTGAAGGGATGCGACCATGTTCCCGAGACAAGATGTGTTGGCGGCGTCGGCCTTGAGCGCCGCTATGACTGCGTCGGCAGGGAAGGCTGGTTCCTTTGGCAATCCAGACCAGCCCGCCGAAGGAGCCAGCGGCACATCGCACCTGCGTGAACGAAAACGCGCTTGGCGCGGGGGTCGAAGCGCAGCAGTCGAACTTAACCGATAATTTAATGGGCCGCCGCCGGAAGCTGCATACCTGCTGAGCGGTGAGAGCAATGCACAAGCCAATCTCGATCACACACCATGGAGTCATGAACAATGTTAACCTCGCGTAGAAGCTTACTCGCCGGCGTCGGCGGGGTTTCTCTTGGAGCTGCCGTAAATGCTGTCCGACCGAGTCAAGCAAGTGCCGGCGAGGCCCCCTTGCCGGTCGCGAGTGAGGGAGGAGAAGAGCTTGTTGCTGTGGCCGTGAACGACGCGCTGGAGGGAGCCTATGGTCGGCACGAAGGCAAAAGACGAAATCACACGAAGGGATTAGGTGCCGTCGGCTACTTCGTCGGGACCAAGGAGGCTGCAGAGCTCTCGCGGTCGGGGCTGTTTGCGGGGGACAGGATCGAGGTGATCGCCAGGTTCTCGACCGCCGGGGGCGATCCGTCCGCATCCGATTCCGAGCGCAGCCCGCGTGGGATGGGGCTGGAATTTCGGCTCAAGGGCGGAGCCTTGCATCATATGACGATGATTCACACCCCGATGTTCTTCGCAAGGACGCCGTCCACCTTTCTCGACAAGTTCCTGGCGCTCGCCAAGGACGCGCACACAGGCAAAGCCGATCCCGGCAAGTTGGCTGCCTTCATGAAACAGCATCCCGACCAAGCCGCGCAGTTTCATTTCCTGGAGACCAACAATCCTCCTGCGAGCTACGCCAATTCCGCTTTCTACGGGATACATACCTTCCGCTTCATCGACCAAAATGCACGGCCAACGAACGTGCGCTGGCGCTTCATGCCGGAAGACGGTGAGAAGACGGTGACGGACGCACAATTGGCGCAGAAGCCGCATGATTTTCTCGATGGTGCCTTTCGAGAGCGCTTGAAGGAAGGCCCCATTCATTGGCACATGATTGTGACGATCGGCGAACCCGGCGATCCGGAAGACGATCCCACAATTCTCTGGCCGTCAGGCAGGCGCGAAATCAGGGCAGGCACGTTGACGCTGATCTCCTCGTCGCCGGATCAGGAATCGGGAGCCTACACCATCAATTTCGATCCCATGCTGATGGCCGATGGTGTCGAGCCAACCAATGATCCGATCCTGAGCTTCCGCTCCTCCTCCTATGCGATCTCGCATTCAAGACGGCTCACCGAGGTATCCAGCAAAGCGCAACAGATTGAGCGCAGCTCACTCCACTCATAGCATCTGCACATGAGAGGGCTCTTGCGCGGTGGCTTAGCCCCGTCGCGCAAGGGTCACTGTAATCCAGCCGAATGCATTTAGAACGGGGGCGGCTCAGGCTGCTTCGGCTTCGGGCCGAAAGCCCGCGCCGTATCCCGCTGAGGGCGGCTCACTTTGGATAGAGCGAGTTGCCGTGCATATTCCTGGTCACCGATTACCTTGTGTTGCGGGCTTGTCAGTGAGGCAAGAAACGCTACCACGTCATCGATCTCCGGCTCATTCAGCGCCAACGGCTGCATGTCCTTGTCGAGCCAGGGGTTCGTGATTCCATCACCCTTATTGTAATGATCCATGACGTCCCACAGTGTTTGCATCGACCCATCATGGAAGTAGGGCCCGGTCACGAGAACATTTCGCAGGCCCGGCGTCTTGAACGACGCGATATCACTCTGCTTTCTCGTCACGAGGAAGCGCCCGAGGACCGACATCTCGCTCGTGATCGATGCGGTGTCGATAGCCTCGAGACGTCCTTGCGCCAGCTCGCGCTCTGCCTGCTGCGCCAAGGGGGCTACGTGATGCCGGAGGATACCGATGCCAATGTTGTGAAAATCGTTATCCATGAAGAGGGTTGTATCCCGTTGATTGTCCGTCAAAGCGTGGCAGAGGTTGCAACGAGCCTTACCATTGAACAATTCCCAACCGCGCTTGGCCGAGTCGCTGATGGCATTGGCGTCTCCGGCGATGAAATGATCGAAGGGAGAATCGAAGGAAGCCAGCGTCCGTTCGTAGGCTGCAATAGCGCTCAGCATATCCTGCTCGTTCACGTCCCGGCCGAAGGCCTGCATGAATTGAGTTCTGATAGTCCTTGTCGCCGGCGATCCTGGACACCGCATCGCCGATACTGGCCGAGCCCATCTCGAACGAATTTGTGATCGGCAGCGCAGCCTGCTGCTCGAGCGTATTGACCCGGCCGTCCCAGAATTGCGTCTTGTTGTAGAGCGCATTCAACACGGTTGGGGCGTTGCGTTGGCCGACGCGGCCATGGATGCCGACTGACACGGGCCTGCCGTCGGTGAAGGCCCGCGCCGGATCGTGGCAGGTGGCGCAGGCGACCGTGCCGTCGCCAGCGAGCCGAGGCTCGAAGAACAGCTTCTGACCCAATGCGACTCTGGCAGGTCTGAGCGTGGACGGCGAGATAACATAGTTGGTCAAAACCGTGGGGAAGCCGACCTGAGTTGATAAACGGGGCTCGGCTAACGGGCCCGGCTTGGGCAGAGGCGGTGCCTGCCCCGGCGCCAGCGCGGGCGGTGGACCGACGCCAGTGTCTTCCTCAACGGCCCGCGCAGCAACTACCGCGAAAATATATGATAGGAGCAATAGTGCCGCGAGGGATGTGGCGCACACCCGATGTGTCTTTGCTCCGGAGGTTAACATCTTCGCTAGCACCTCATTTTAGGCACCTCATTGCGGCGGCAGGCGCTCGGTGGTCACGCTGCCGCACGGCCGAGCAAGTTAGGCCGCTTCATGTGTCCCAAGCCAAGCACGGGCTACCGGCAGGACTATAACACCTTGTGGAGGGGGAAATTAGTCATTGGCCACGACCCGGACCGGTCGGCGCGATGTCGCAGATGGGTCAAAAGGCGAAATACTGGCTTCGAGCCTATGTTTTCCGCTTTGGCCCCAACAACGGACATCGCTCAATAGGGTCGACAGATCGGTCGGCGAGTGACGGTGCCTCGTTCAGCCCGTCTGAAGGCCACCCTCGAATATGCGCTTCTTCTGACGTGAGCCGTCCTTCGCTGCGAAATCGGCTGGCGAGATGCCTTTGCGGCCAAACCTTTTGCGGTAGGCTCCCGGCGCCGAGCCTACGGCCTTGCGAAATACACGTGCAAATGAGGCCACATCCTTATAGCCGAGCGATTGGGCGATCTGCTTCTGCGAAGTGTCCCCGCCCTCCAGGAGCTCGCGCGCTCGCGCAATGCGAACAGCCCGACAATACTCGATCGGGCTCATGGCCGTTGCACTCGCGAACCGCCGCAGCAGCGTGCGCCGTTGCAGTCCCGCAGCCGTCGCCATGGCCGCAAGGGAGACGCCTCGTCCGTCCCTCATGTGCACCCACTCCTGAGCCTTCAACACGGCTCTATCTCCGTGCGTCTGAGGAGGAGCAAAGCCAGCAAAATAGCGCGCCTCACCCGCGGCCGGGTCGGAAAGAACAAATCGTGCGGTCTCCGCCCTCATGGCCGGGCCGAGAATCCTGTCAACGAGAAACAGGCCAAGATCGACCCATGACAGAAATCCGCCCGCCGTGATGATGTCGCCATGATCAATGATGCGCCGATTCGTATCGACGACGATTTGCGGAAAACGCTTCGCCAGCACCTCTGCGCAAATCTGATGTGTGGCAACTGAAAGGCCGTCGACGAGGCCCGTTTCGGCAAGGATAAACGCACCCGAGCACAGAGAAACCAACGTGGCGCCGGCGGCATGGCGATTACAGACCCAGGACACCACGCCGGCGGGGACGTCAGGATCTGGAAGGTTCACCATGGTCGGCGGGATGATCAGCGTCCGCGGCTTGGGGCTGCCGCGCGGTGCGCTATCATAGACGCATGAAAGATTCGCGGCGCCGCAATGGATCGGTTTCCAGTGCGTCACGCGAAGCGGGCTTTGGCCAGATCGCGGTTGATCGAGCGCAATCGTGGAAGCGACGCTGAACAAATCGGTAAGGCCCAGGATACAGGCCACCTGCGCGCCAGGATAATGCACGATGGCAATTTCGTGTGCAGTGCTTGCAGACATCGCATTGTCCCTCCCGGTCAAAACTTTGACGCTTCCGGCAATTGAAACTTCCGAGGGAGCGGACGCATCTTAGCGAAGTCAGCGAATACTGTCACCCTGGTCGATTGGGGCCGCATTGCCACCACGTGGACGCTCGGACGGTACGCGCCGCCTTCGCGTCGTCTCGATTTTTGTAGGACTGAAGTCCGCCTGACGCGCTTCGCCCCTGATGGAAGGAAGGCCGATGCCGGTGGACCCCTCAGCGCGCAAACCAGGCGAAGACTGGATTGCTATTGTCCGAAAAAATGGAATGCCGGAATTCGCTGCCGCCTTCGTTGCGAACCCAGTGCTGCACACCTCCGTTATGAGCGGGCCGTGCGTTGGCGTCGAAGCCGTTGCGGCGGTTTTCGCGGCCACGGCCGGAGGCCTGTACGACACACTGCCTTTCACGCATGAAACCGTCGATGGACCGAAGACATACCTCGAGTGGGAAGGCAAAGCCTTCGGCAAATCTGTCGGCGGCACCACGATCGTGACGCGCAATGAAGCGGGCCTGATCCAAAGCATACAGATCAATCACCGGCCGCTTCACATGGTTCTGCTGTTCTCGGCCGAGCTCGAAAATCGCCTGGAGGGAAAGGTCTCTCCGAGCTTGTTCGCCACGCGCGACTGACCATCCTGGTGAACAGGTGACGTCAGCGCATTTGACCGAGGGAAGACCCGATGAACGCCGATATTCTGACGACAAGAGTAGCCGATGGAATTGCGGTCATCACCCTGGGCAGCGCAAGGCGCATCTATTTCGATGAGGAGATGGGCGACGCGCTCACCGAGGCCTTGGACGGATTCGCGGGCGATCTCAACGTTCGCGTTGTCATCGTGACTGGCGGCGCACCCGGTTATTTCAATCGTCATTTTAGTATCCCTGCGCTCATCCAAATCGCAGAGTCCCTGCGCGCTTCCGGTCGCCAGTGGCCCGAGAACGCCACTTACAATGGGGGATTCTTCGATAAAGCCATGGCGCTGTGCGAGAGCATGCCAAAGCCGGTGATCGCCGCCATTTCCGGCACAGCCCTAGCCGGTGCCTTCGAGTTCGCGCTCTCTTGCGATCTTCGTATCGCTGAGGATGGTGACTACCTGATCGGATTTCCCGAGGCAGAGCTTGGTCTCCTTCCCGGCGCCGGCGGCACGCAAAGGCTGCCGCGCATCATCGGGACGCCAGCCGCGCTCATTCACATCCTCATGGGTCAACCACTCAATCCACGTGAGGCCGAAAGGAAAGGCCTGGTACACGAAACCGTCAGCGGCAAGGCTCTCGATCGCGCGATGGAGATTGCGCGGCGCTTGTCGTCGCATGCGCCGGAATCGCTCGCCTACATCAAGCGTCTCGTCCGCAACGCCACCGAGACGCCGCTGGCGCAGGGACTGGCGCTTGAACGAAATCTCTTCTTGAAATTATGCATCAGCGAGCCTGCACTCGCGCGCATGCGTTCCTATGAAGAGAAGAAGATCACCTCGCCGTCCCGCTCTATCGAGGTCTAAGGAGGTGAACCATGGCTAAAACGAATCCAGCGGCGACCGTGCGGGTCATCGAGGAAACGCCTGCGTACTGGAGGGTTGTATTCGATTATCCGCCTTTCAACATCGTGGACGCGACCATTTTCGAAGGCCTCCAGGATCTGCTCGTTCGGATGGACACCAGGCAGAGCCTGCGTGTCGTCGTATTCGAGAGCGCGAATCCTGACTTTTACCTCGCCCACTTTGATTTGACCGGCAAGACGGGGAACATCACTACAGCTGTCGGGCCTTCCGGCCTCCCTATCCTGATGGATACGTTCGTGCGTCTCACCAAGTCCCCGGTGGTCAGCATTGCGAAGATCCGAGGCTGCGTCCGGGGCGCGAGCAGCGAGTTCGTCCTCGCCTGCGACATGCGCTTCGCATCACGCGAGAATACGCGACTGGGCCAACCCGAAGTCGGGGTGGGAGTGCATCCCGGCGGCGGTGGCACGGAACGCCTTCCACATCTGGTCGGCCGCGGCCGCGCTCTCGAAATCATTCTCGGTGCGAACGACTTCGATGGCGTCACAGCGGAACGATACGGATACGTCAACCGGGCACTACACGACGCGGAGCTGGACGGCTTCGTCGACGCACTCGCGCGCCGGATCGCCTCCTTTGATCGGCGTGCCATCGCCGCCGCGAAGAATCTCGTCAACCAGGTCTCGCTGCCGTCCGCCGACCGGCTCCTCGACGGCATCACCTCCTTTGGGAGCGCGCTGACATGGCCTGAAACGCAGCAGCGGATCCGAGCTCTGTTGGAGCGCGGACTGCAACGCGACGTCGACTTTGAGAAACGGTGGCCCGAGGCGCTCGGCACGCTCCTCGAGACATAGTCAAAGTGTGGCGATGCGCAGCCTCGCCGAGCTGGCAAATTAATTTTGCCAATCGCCACAACATACAAGCCGTCCCAAATCAAAGAAGCAATCAACACCGTCAGCGTGGTGGCAAGATTTTATTGGACATTCGGGGGCGGCGCCGGTTGTGCATCACCGAAAAGATCGGCTTCACCTCGGTGCTCCACACCTGGGGCTCCGCGATGACCCATCATCCACACGTCCACATGATCGTGCCGGGTGGTGGGATATCGCTCGACGGCACGCGCTGGATCGGCTGCCGTCCAAACTATCTCTTGCCGGTGAAGGTGCTGTCGCGGCTGTTCCGCCACCTGATGCTGGAGATGCTGCTCGCCGCACACGACGCCGGCCGCCTGCAGTTCTTCGGCGACCACGCCCACCTCGCCGGCAAGGCCGCGTTCAAGGCCTATCTCGCGCCGCTGCATCGGACCAAGTGGTTCGTCTATAGCAAGCGGCCGTTCGCCGGGCCGGAGCAGGTGCTGGCCTATCTGTCCCGCTATACCCACCGCGTCGCGATCTCCAACAGCCGCCTCATCGCCGCCGACGCGACCGGCGTCACGTTCAGCTACAAGGACTACCGGATCGAGGGACCCGGCCGCTACAAGACCATGACGCTCAAGCCGGACGAGTTCATCAGGCGGTTCCTGATGCATGTCCTGCCTAACGGATTCCACCGGATCAGGCACTGCGGTCTGCTGGCCCGCGGCGCCAAGACCGAGACCATCGAGCGGATCCGTGAGCTGATCGATGCGGTGGCACCTGTGCAAACCGCGCACCAGCCGCAGCCTCCCGATAGTACCCCGGCAACCGACCAGGCGACCCAGCCGTGCCCGTGTTGCGGCGGTCGCATGAACATCATCGAGACCTTCAAGCGCGGCTCGACACCGCATCATCGGCCGACCGGTCCAATCATCGCCGTCAGGATCGATACGTCATGATCACGATCGATGTGCTGAAACGATGCACTGACAACCTTGCCCAGCGTCGGTTGCAGACCGGCGCCGACCATGCTCGCGCAGATGCAGTCCCAACAACTCAGCATCCCTGCAACCGACACACTCAATAACAGTCTCAATCATCAACCCGAGCTATCGCTGCCTGCCTGCCAAGTAACAAACCGCCTCAAAGGACACGGCGCTCCCGCGCTCACACCTTCCGCATCAGCCAAATCCCCATAGCGCAGTGCGCGGCATTCTCCGCGCCCCATCCCCCGCGGGTTCTTTCCTTGGCGGCTTTCGGACGCCGGCCACTGGTGTATGTCGCGCCGATGTCGCTGGCCGGCATCCGAAACCCTCAACACAGAAACCCTCAACACAACCGGACTCATGCACCGCAGCAATGCTGCTTCGTTCGATCACCTTGTCGCGGGCCAAAAGCTGCCGCCAGGAGTCCTTGCGGTCATCGGATAGGTTGGTGCGATGATCTCGCTAGTTCGGTTTGTGGCACCCACAATTGGGTAATGGGCGTGGGTAATGGGCGGCGGGGCAGGATAGGAGCCGAACTCCACGTCGCGAGGCCGCCGCTTCTCGTCAGGCGTTTGGCCGGCTAACCGGTTGAAAGCAATAACCTCCGCTTCGACGGGGGCGAGACGGCAAGTCGGGGAATGACTTATCCGTGCCCGCGGTGTTCTCAGAAGCGGAAGCGAAGGCCAACCGTGGGATCGATCGTGTTGCGACTGAGGTAGCCGTTCGCCAGTCCGCCATTGACCTGCGAGAACATGATGCCGGCGTAGGCATCAAACTTCTTGGCAAACTGCCAATCGGCGACGAAAGAAACGGCGTCGAACGTCCCAGGGCAGTTTGCGAACGCCGAGGAGTTGGTGCAGTTGACGGGTGCGCCAAAGGCGGGCTGGTCGTAATGATAATAAGCGCCGATCAGATCCAGATTGTCAGTGATGGAGTATTTCACTCCGGTCCAGACCACATGGAATAACTTGTCGCCGGCGCTGAAAGCCGTGTTGTTGATGTTCGTGTTGTTGATCGCAGCGCAGGCGGCGCAGACGAAGTCTCCCGCGATATCGCTAAAACCAGTTCCGGGGGCAAAAGGATTGCTGGGCGGCGCATATTGAATGAATTCGTATCCTGCAAACAGTTTGAGCGGCCCGTTGCTGTATTTGCCAACCAGCATCACGCTCGAATTATTGGAGAGCGTGGCGGTGAGAACCTGCGGCAGCACCGCCGGCAGCGTGTTGCCGGCAAGGGCTACCGAGACGGCGTTCTGGACGTAGCTGCCAATTGCGTCGAGCGATAGCGTGCCGCCAGCCAGATTGGTAATGTCCCCGCCGACTTGGAGCTGGTAGGCACCGGTCGCGGCGTTGTTCAGCTCGTAGCCGCCGAATTGCCAGAGCGCCGCAACCCTGAACTGGTTGATGTCGACACGGTACTTCACGGACGTGCTAAATCGGCAGTCCTCGGTATTGCCCACGCCGCAGGTAATTCCCTGCCAGCCGATCGGCGAGAAAGCGTACGAAGCGCTCATCGGATCGTAGGCAAAAACAGCATCCAGGGTCAGCGAGTTTTGCCGGAAAACGGTCAAGGTGCCATAGGGTGAACTGACGCCCAAATAGCCCACGGAATTGTAGAATTGCCCGGCCCGGCTCGAGTTGGCGCCCGCGTCCTGGCTGGTGAGCGGTATGCCGGCGTTCTGGGCCACCGAGTGCGGTCCGTTGGAGAGATGCAGGAAGTAAGGATCGAACCCGGCCTGCAGATCGAAGACGAAATCCCACCCGGGAGCGAGCGGTTCCTTCCCCTTGATGCCGATGTCTGAATTGCTCAAACCGTTCGGCGCGAGACTCCACTGCGGGCGATTGCTGTACTTCTGGACGAGATAAGCTGCCCCGACGGCGGATGTCCCATTGAAGGGCGCGCCATGGCTCAGCCATGTCACGCCCAAGTCGATCGTGCCGTAGAGTGTGATGCCATTCCAGGTCAATGGGCAGGCCGTGACGATAAAGTCCTCAAGGCTGCTACAGGTCGATGGTGGCAGCGAAGCCGTGGTGGTCGCGGCGGGCACAGCCTTCGTTGCCATGATGTCGTCGGCCGAAGCATCCGTCGCGTACACCGCGCCAGCGAGCCCGAAAATCATCGATGCGAAAACACCAATTTTTTTCATACCGCCCCCTCCCGAATACCATCGGTCCCGAAGTTGCGCCGGGCTTACATATACCGCAACAATCGTACCCGGTAAATCGCCGAGTGCTGCGCAGAAGTGATCAACACGTGGCGGCCGTGTCGTCGCGTTCGAACGGCGGGCAGGAGCGGGCTTGAAACTCACGTCTGAAAGTGAGTCACTTTCCCGACTTGGCGGTTTAGCGCCGACATTCTGACCGCGCGCCGGTCACTTCCGGGCTACGCCGATAAGCAGACACCATCACAGCCTGTCGCCACTTCGCTTCCACAACCAGAAGTCCACAACGGCGATCGTTTCGTCTCAAACTCGTTCAAGCCCCATCCAATACAGGCGGCCAAAACAAAAGCCGCCCGAAGGACGTGAAGCCTGGAGTTCTCAATTACTCCGGCCGATTGTCGAGCATGGAAAGTGTCGAGCACAAAAAAGAGCGGCTTGAGCCGCTCCTTTTGGTTTTATACGCAGGGACGCCACTGACCATCGTCGCCCATGTACTTTCCGGACGCCCGGTCGTAGTACGCCCAACGCTGGGCGCAATGGGCCGCAGCAGCGTTGCTCGGTACGAACGAGCCGATGCTTGTTTGAGCTTTGTGGAACCCGCCGACGTCCATCAGTTCGCCACCGTGGACGCCGTGGAGTTCCGCGGCGAAGGCCGGGGTAGCAACTGCTAACGCGAGTGACAGGGCCGCAGCCCGTACAATTCCAAGTTTCGACATTGCGCTTCTCCATAAGATCCTAAAGCAGATATCGCCGTCAGGCTTAAGGTTGAAGTAGTTCAGCAATCGGCTGCGCTGTATGCCCTGTGTCGGGAATGATTGGTGCGGGGCGCGCAACGCGCCGTCAGACGCTCTCTCTCTGAGCCGTCTTATTCGGTGATGTCTTCGGTGACGTCGCGCGAGGTCTTTTGCCGGGGCTCGGTCCAATCAGGATCCCAGTACGGCGGCTTGCCAAACCGTTTCTGGGCAAAATCCAGAAACGCCCGCACCTTCGGTGGCACCATGCGATGCGGAGGAAAGACCCCGAAGATGCCTGTGTGTACCGAAAAGCTAAACCCGGACGTAGTGGCGATGAAGTCCGCCAAGGATCGGATTTGAGGTGATGACTCCGGTCCGCTGAACCGGGCGAGAGACTGGCGCATCTTTATCTAGTGACCGATGTGTTCGAATGTCGTTGTAATAGCGAGCATAGGATCGCAAGATTCGGCGCAGATGCGCCTCGCCCAAAACGATGAAATGGTCAACACACTCGCGCCGGATCGATCCGATCAACCGTTCGGCAAAGCCGTTCTGCCAAGGCGAGGCTGGTGCAGTAGGCTTGTCCCGGATGCCCATGGCTCGTAACCGGCGCGTGACAATAGCGCCATAGATTTGATCCCGATCGCGGATGAGGTAGTGCGGAGCTTCGTCCCAAGGAAATGCCTCGGTTAGCTGGCGCGCTATCCATTCAGCGGTGGGGTTTGTCGTGACGTTGATCCAGACGAGGCCTCTGCAATCGAGCCGCACGATGATGAGGACATAGAGCAGGTCGAAGCCAATGGTCGGGACAACAAACAGGTCCATCGCGGCAATATCTGGGGCATGGTTGTGCAGGAAGGTTCGCCACCCCTGGCTTGGCGGCCCGCGCCGCTTCACCATGTATTTGGCGACGCTTGATTGAGCGACGGCAAAGCCGAGCTTGAGCAATTCGCCGTGAATGCGTGGCGACCCCCAAAGCGGGTTCTCGACGCTCATTCGCCGGATCAGCGCGCGCAAGTCCGCTTCGATTTGCGGGCGCCCTCCCCGTCGCCGTGATTTCCACCGCCAGTAGCAGCGAAAGCCCGCCCGGTGCCAACTCACCAGCGTCTCAGGCTGGACAATCGTTACGACCTTCAAGATCGATGGAAACCATCGATACATCTGGACTAGGAACCAGCGGTCGTTGTTGGTAGCCTGAGCTCGACCCCGAACCCTGCGCTGCAAGACGATCAGCTGATGTCGGAGCACCGCATTCTCCGCCTCAAGCCTGCTCTTCGACTTGAACGGCGAGGCCAGCACGGCCAGAACAAAGCAAAGCAGCCCGATCATTCCGCCAGCTTAGGCGATTCCATCAGGTCATCAACTCAGATACGGTTTTCGGTACACACAGGCACCTTGTCGCCCCGCTTGAACGGGCCCTTGAGATCGAGCAGCATCAGATGAATTCCGCCAGGCGCAAGCTTTACGGTCTTGCCGGGATCGATCGTCAGGCCCTTGTCGAGCGGACGCATCGTCATCACGCCGTTATTCATGGCCATCTCGTGAACCTCGACCTTGCCGCCGACATCAGCCGAGCCGCCGATCAGCCGGTCCGGAGCGGAGCCCTTGTTCTCGATGGTCAGATATCCGCCGCCGGTTTTCGCGCCGCCTGGCGTGGCGCGGCTCCAAGCCTGGGTGATCACTAGGTCGCCGGCTTTGACCTCCTCGGCGCGCGCAGGCGCGGCAAGGAAGGCTGAGAGGAGAGCGGCGTATGCGAGAGTGCGTGCGATTTGTTTCATAGTTGGCTTCCATTTGCGTTGTCAATGTTCATTGCGTCTGGACAGAAGCAGTCATCGACACACCTTCACGTAGACACAGATCTTTTTGAAATTTTCCCAATGACATTGCTGTTCCATTCGGCAGGTCTTTCCTTTGCCTCCCTGAGCCGCCGCTGAAGTCGTCGCGGAACTTGAGCTCACGCCGAGGACAAGCACCGAAATGGCAAGCGGCACAAAATATTTCATCTGTCGATCTCCTCTGTTTTCGCTTGGTGCCTTCGTTTACCGACAGGTCGACGAGGGGACGGCGAAGGCGATCTCTCGCTTATCGCCGCTCAGGCAACCGTCCTTCCAATTCCCTTTGAAGACGCCCGCGAGATTTGTGACGGTCCCGGCTCCATTAGGTTTTCCATTACGGAATTCACCCACGTAACGAGCGCTCTGCAGCGTCAACACGCCTTGCCCCTGCGGCTCGCCATTCACGAGTTCTCCGTCACAGCGACCCGTCGACCAGTCTTGCGTACCGCGACCAGACTGCCGGCCTTCGTTCCACTCCCCCTGGTCTTTCTCGTAAGGTTTGTTGTTATTGAGCCACTGCAAACTTCCACGGCCCTGAGCCAGCCCGTTGACGCAACCACCCGACCAGTTCACGGTCTCATTAGATTGCGGATGCGGATTCCACACTTTACATCCACTCTTCGCGTCGACGACGAAGTCGCCGGCCTGAGGTTGGGCGTGGGCGGCCGAACAGCTCAGCCGCAGCGCCGAAGCGAACAAAACTTTCCTGACCCGTGTACACATCACTCGCGAACGCCTTACAAGGTTCATATCCCATGCCCCTTCAATGCGGCAACAAGGGCAGCACGACGTCGCGTAGAAGTTGCTCGCGAACATCGATGAATTTATCTCGGATAACTCCGCTTCCATCGACCACGTAGGTCAAAGGGAAACCCTCGGGCGGACCAAATCCGTTATCGGTAATCTGGTTCATGGTCGCAGTTGGATACGCCAGCGAGCTGCTCATCTTGCGCATTTTCGCAAAATCCTGCGACCGATCTGCGCTGATACCGATTACCTCGAGGCCATCACCGCGATGACGTTGATAAAAGCTGTTAATGATCGGCATTTCCTTTTTGCATGGCGCACACCAGGTCGCCCAATAATTCACCAGAACGACCTTGCCGTGCAATTTGGCGAGATCAAACGTTTGACCGTCCAGTTGGGTGACGATCAATGACGGTGCTGGGGTATCGATCGAAGGCCCAGCCAGAGCGGAGCTGCATCCAACGACCATCATGAAGAAGCCCGAAAGCGGGATGGTAATCAAACCTGCAAAGCGCATGAACAGACCCTGCGTTTTCTGCGGAAATTTTCGCCGGCACATTTAGCCGGGCGCTTGCCGACATGAGACCGTCGGTGGCTCGGTGCCGCTGTTCGCGAGGGCACCGAGCCGCCGAGATCAGAAGTTGTAGCTGGCCACCGTCCTAATCAGGTAAGGCGATATCAGCTGTCCTTCACTTCCGTTGTCATTGATAGCCGCGTTCGTTCGATAGTAGATGGGCACTTCGACATCGACATAAAACTTGAGAACGCGTTTATTGACCTCGTCCAGCACCTTGGTGAACTCGATCCCCGGTGAGAACATCAACCGGTCGAAGCCGCTGTTGAGCATATCGGCGGCTGAGCCGCTGTCGCGCTGGCGGTACGATGCGATAATCTGCACCAGTGGCGCGATCTTGTCGAAGCCCAGGACGTTGTAAAAGTTGTTATAGATGATGCCGGCGGCCCCGTCGATTTGATATCCGGGTTTGTAGATTTCCATAAAGCCGCTGTCGGGATTGTAGGCAGCGCTATAAAGGAAAGGTTGCTGCCATCTTACCTGGGTAAAATACTGCCAGGCATTGTCGCCGGTAATCAAGCCACGGTGGTATGCCCCGAGGATAAGGTCAGTACTTCCCGTCCCGATCTGAGTGTCGCGGTCCAGTCCAGGCGCCGTGTAGGTGCCGCTCGGCAATTTGAGGCCGAACATGATGCCGGTCGACATGTCCTTTGAAAATCCCGTGTACATACCCGTCACCTCCACGTCGCCGACACTCATGGAATTGAAGGTTTGAATCCCCATGCCGCCGGGAGGGGCGCCGGTGTCGGTGGTAAAGTCGCGATTGACATATGGCACCCTCACCATCATCCCCCATTCGCGATTGAACATGTACTCGATGCCGGCGGTGTACCAATTCGTCACCACCTGCTTGTCAAGATTGGCCGCGGCGGATCCCTTTGAGTTGCCGATCCAATTCTGGTTTTGGTCCGAATGCCACCATTCGGTGAAGATACGACCGCCGTGATCGTCCTCCTGGGGCAGAAGGCCGCCGCCGACATCGAAGACGCTGCAGCCGCATGCACAGGCATTGGCTGTCGACGGAACGAAGACGATAATGGGCGCCAACACCATAAAGAGAATCGCGACGAACCTGCGAAACCCTGAGATTCGACGCCCTGGCGGCATATGGATCGTCGGCAAATAATTGATGTTGGTGCTGAGTGGCATGGTAACTCCAATAGGGTTTGCGCAAATCGTCGCCGCAGCTTGGTGTCGCGCGTGCATTTGCGATTGATCGAGGCTGATGAAGATCGAACGAATGATCTCGGCTAGACAATTGACGGCTGAAACCGCTTTGATCGGGTGAGCCATCGTCAGAACCTGTAGTTCAGGCCGAGACGGGCCGTCTGAATGGTCAGATCGGTGGAGCCGTGGAGAACATTGGCACCACCGGCTGTATCGAGAATTCCGCCAAGCGCGTTCGTGGTCGGAAACTTGGCGAAGAGGTATTCGGTTTTGACCGTCACATGGTCGGTCCACGCCCATTCCCACCCGGCGCCGACCGTCCATCCCACCAGGGTTGTTGAGCCTGTGGCAGCTCCGACCGCATTATTGAGGCTATCTTCATAGGTCTGTGTGTAACTGACCTTTGCGAAAGCGGCGCCGCCGGTTGCGTAGATGAGAGTGCGATCCGAAACGATGCCAAGACGCGGACGGACAGTCGCCAGACTGCTGGTCTTTAGAGATTGGGTGATTGAAACCGTGTCGCCGGTGGTCAGCGTTCCGTTCGGATTGTTGAATGTGGGTTTACTGCCAAAGTAATCCCAGTCGCCTTCAATGCCGACAACGAACGAGCCGGTCTGCAAGTTGCAGCCGGCTTGCCCACCCCCGATGAAACCAAGGTCGTTGGCCGATCCGGTGCCAAATCCGCTGGCTGTGGCCAAATCGGCAGGATCGACCAGATGCGTCCCTGGATCGACGACGCTGGTGAAACTGCTGCCGCTGGCAGCGCCGCCCCCGTTTACGCCGACATAGCAGCCGGTCCAACTGAAGGCGGCAGCGGCCGGCGCTGCCTTCAGCGGCATGTCTGCAGCTGTTGCGGCGCCAGTGAAGACCGACGTAGACAGCGCGATGCCGGCAAGCACAAGCCTAGGGCTTACGCTACGCCAAGCGTGGCTGGGACGGCGGCAGGAATTGTTAATTGTATCCCTGATGGGATTGTTGAATATCTCGCGCACGGCTGAATGCTCCGCAAAAACGAATCAAGTCGCAACGGACTCAATCCGGGGAAAAAGGACGACCTGACGGGTCGGAATATTGGAATTGTGTCAGGCCGCCTGCGGTGGCGCGCGGGCTTGGGTGTTCGATCCGACCCGAACCGTCGGCATCGGTTCTGCGGCTTCCAGCCATGATACTCGCTGGTATAGGCGCTGCAGACTTACAAAAGCGAGCGAAGGCGGATCGATGGTAATTGAGCCGCCGTGGCCGACCCCACAAAACGCGCAGCAATCTCCGTGAGCATGCTGGGTCTTGGCCGGAGCCGTCTGCGCATCCCGGGAGGACACCATATCCGTGCAGATCGACGCCATATACAGGGGATCGGTTACGGCGTAGGCGACCACGCGAAATGCGGCGATCGGTGCAAATAATTGCACCAAGATCGAGAGCAGTACGATTGGAATAAAGGCTTCCAGCCGCCGTCGCATGATTTTCCCCAAAACGCCTTTTGGCGTCCTACCATTCGCGCCACCCGTTGTCGAGATTACTTGCGGCATCGCATCGGTACATGCGCACACTCGGAAAATTTTCCCGCACCAGAGGACCCCCTCCGGGAATAGATCCGAGTGGCGGGAGTTTTAGATTGCTGACACTCGCGTATGAGAAACCAAAGGGGGGAAGGAATTCTGCCATGATATCCAAAACATTCGCCGCCATCGCGGCAGCCGCCATTATCTGCACAAGCTCGCTGGCACTCGCACAAATGGCGCCCGCAAAAACGGCCGACACCGCAAAAGGCCAAGCGTTGGTGGATGGCAAGGGCGTGACCCTCTACACATTCGACAAGGATGCTGGTGGAAAATCGATGTGCAACGGCCCCTGTGCGGACAACTGGCCGCCTTTGATGGCTAACGCCGGCGCCAAACCTGCTGGGGACTGGACGGTCGTCAGGCGCGACGACGGCAAGATGATGTGGGCCTATAAGGGCAAGCCGCTCTACACTTTCAAAAAGGATAATGCGCCCGGTGAGACCAACGGCGACGGCTTCAACAATGGCGTGTGGCACATGGCGAAGCCTTGATCCAGAAACGCTGCGCTCGAATTCCTCATCGCGCGCCCGACGGTCGATGAACACGGACCATACTCGGTCGCTGCGCGCTATGACAGGCTGGCCCGGCCACGCCTCGACGCCGCAACCTGGCCAAAACAATCCGTGTTTGCGCCCCAGCCAATTGAAACAATATTGGGCATTCCGGCAGTCTCAGGGACGAGTGATTTACACAATGTCCGCGGCGACAGCGAACGGGAATTCCTCGATCAAACCGGATCGAGGATGCCCAGGAAGGCGACGAGCGCGAGAACGCCGGCTCCCAGCGCCAGTTCGGCGTAGGTGCCGTTACGAATCTGGATTATCGCGCGGTCAGGTTGGGTAAGCGTGCGCGGCACGAAGATATAGCGGTTCATGAGGGCTAGTCCGGTCATGCCGGCGACAAAGGCAATCTTGGCAACCAGCAGCATCTGATAGGTCGACGTAAAATCGGTCGGCCAGCGCCCCAGCACCAGGAACGGGGAGCCGATAAGGAAAATCAAGCGGCTGCGTGATGCCGATCCTTGTTTGCTCTCGCCAACTTCCGCTTTGAAGCGCATTACGGACCCAAGTCAGGCATCGCATCAGGTCCGAAAAGTGCACAACAGCGGAAGTCAACGACATTTCAAATATCGTTCAATCCTCGCGGCAACTCGGCGACAACCGAAGACGAACGCTTTGCCGCCTTACGGGTATCGCCCTTAACCCAAATTCTCACATCTTCATCCCGGGCGACATACCTTTCATACCCTTCTTGCTGCCAGAGCTGCGAGAGGCAGTCGGCCCCTGCGCGCCCACGCCCTCGACGTCAAGGGACACCTGCACCTTGCCGGCCTTCTCGAACTCCAGCGTGATCGGCACCTTGTCGCCCCGTTTGAGCGGGCTCTTGAGATCTAGAAGCATCAGATGATATCCGCCCGGCGCAAGCTTTACGGTCTTGCCGGGCTCGATCGTCAGGCCTTGGTCGAGCGGACGCATCGTCATCACGCCATTCTTCATGGTCATTTCGTGGACCTGGACTTTGTCGGCGACATCAGCCGAACCGCCGATGAGTTGATCCGGCGCGGAGCCCTTGTTCTCGATGGTAAGATAGGCGCCGCCGGTCTTTGCGCCCTTCGGCGTGGCGCGGCTCCAAGCCTGGGTGATCACTAGGTCGCCGGCTTTGACCTCCTCGGCGCGCGCAGGCGATGAGCCGACGCACACGACGGCCAGTGCGAGAAGAATCCGTTTCAGCTTGTTCATGATATTAGCCTCTCTGTGCACGAACTTGACTGCACGATCCCGATAGCGAGGGATCAGCGACATACCTTCACGTAAACGCATATCTTCTTGAAATTCTCCCAGTGGCATTGCTGCTCCGTCCGGCAGACCTTCCCCTTTTCCTTCTGAGGAGAAGCCGCGCCGACCGCTGGAATGCTGAACAGGAATGCGACGGTTGCGGCCGCAATGACTGGCGAGATCGGATTTTTCATCGAAAAGCTCCTATTTCTCTCACGTTGGACGGTTGCCTCATTGACAGGTCGAAGACGCTACGGAAAAGGCTAATGTCCGTTTCCCCTCCGTCAAACATCCGTCTCTCCATTTCCCTTTGAATACCCCCTGATAATTGGTAACGGCTCCCTCACCATTCGGCGTCCCATTACGGAACTCGCCCTCGTAGCGAGAGCTTTGTAGTGTCATTGCGCCATGCCCGTTCGGCTCGCCATTGAGCAGTTGACCATCGTAACGGCCACCTGACCACTGCTGGACACCCTGCCCCGTTTGGCGGCCCACGTTCCATTCGCCTTCATCCCTCTCGGACGGCACGCCGTTCCGCGCCCATTCAAGCTTGCCTTTCCCCTGGGCGAGCCCACCGACGCAGCTCCCCAACCAACGCACCGTCTCTCCGGCTTCCGGATGAGGGTTCCAGACCTTGCAGCCATTCTCGGGGTCGGCGACGAAAGCGCCGGACTGCACCGCCTGGCCGAAAACCGCGGAGCAGCCCAGCCATAGCCACAGCAATGATGTTGTCCCAGCAACGCGTTTCACCCAAAACTCCTTGCCTGCACCGATCCGCGAACTGTCAATGCTGCAGCAACGGCTGCACTACATCTTGCAGCAGCTGCTCGCGCACATCGATGAACTTGTCTCGTACTATGCCGTTGCGATCGATCACATAAGTCAGAGGAAACCCCTCGGGCGCGCCGAAACCGTCTTGCGAAATCTTGTCCAGCGTCGACGTCGGGTAAGCGAGCGTGCTGCTCATCTTCCGCATTTTGGCAAAATCCTCGGGATGATCGGCGCTGATCCCGATGATTTCCAGACCCTGCTCGTGATAACGCCGATAAAAGGAATTTAGCGTCGGCATCTCCTTCTTGCAGGGCGCGCACCACGTCGCCCAGTAATTCACCAGGACAACCTTGCCGCGCAATTTCGAAAGGTCGAAGGTCTGCCCTCCCAGTTCGGTCAGAACAAGGGTCGGTGCCGCGTCGTTGATCGACGGCGCGGCCCTGGCGGAGCCGAAGACTGTCGACGCCGCCAGCAGGCAAGCAGTAAATAACTGGCGCCAGCCCGGGTTCGCCATGCCGAACCCGAGCCGCATCTTACGGCCAACGATCATATTCCCTTGTCCTCGCATCACAAGCCTGCTGGCTAGGTCGTCATAACGGCGCCGGCCTCCAAGCTTTGACCTTTGAGAGCAAAAGACTCAATCAATACCTCGCGACCACCGGCCCCCCGAAGCGGTAATTCACGCGCAAGAGGCCCGTAAAAACATTCTCCTGGATACTGTCGGTGCGCGACAGGCCGCCGGCCGGAACCGCGTTGAGATTGACGGTCTTTGTACCCATGAACAGGTAGTTGAACTCGGCGCCCACGGACCAATTCGGCGCGAAGCCGATTTCGAAACCAGTCCCAACCGTCCCACCCCAGCGGGTTTCACTCGCCTGATCAAGTATGGTGCCCGACGCAGTGTCGATGCCGTTATACTTATTGCTGGTCACTGCTGCACCGCCCTTAACGAACCAGAGAACATTGTTAAAGGCGTAGCCGACCTGGCCGGTGAAGAGACCAAGGGCATTTATCTTGCTTTGATTGGTGACCTGAGGCGCGGTCAGAAAGAGGCTTGCGGTCGATCCGTCCAGGTTGGCCCAGTCGCCCTGCGCCTCAACGCCGAGCACCCAGTTCGACGCCTGCCAACGGTAACCGATCTGGCCGCCGAGCAAGGCGCCGGTCGTATCGATGCAGCCTTCCAATACGCTCGGGACCGTTGGTGCGCCTCCGGCAAACGAGTTGGTCCAGCAGTTGTTGTTCGAGCCGCCACCGGCATTGAACCCAACGAAGAAGCCGCTCCAGTCGTAAATGGCCGCGGGCGCTGCCGGGGCCTTTGAATAAACCTTCGCAGGTAGGTCAGCCGCACGCGCGGGCGCAGAAGCAACGGCCATCAAGCCGAGCGTCACGATCAGGACTTTTTTCATGTTCCTATCTCCATTCGTTCATCATCACGCCTACCGAAGCTGCCTGGGCGACCCGCGGCGGCGTGTGTGCGGATAATTAGAAATTGAAGCTTGAGGTAACCTTCAGCAGATACGGCGCGACCAGCTGCCCCTCCGTCCCCGCGTTGTTTGCAGCGCTCGCCCGGTAGTAGACCGGGATCTCGACGTCGGCATAGATCTTGACGACGTATTTGTTAGCCTCGTCGAGCACCTTGGTGAACTCGATGCCCGGCGACACCATCACGCGGTCAAAGCCGGAGTTCAGCGGATCGGCGCCGGTGCCACTGTCGCTCTCCCGGTGGGAAACGATCACCTGGGCGAGCGGGGTGATCTTGTCAAAGCCGAGCACATTGTACCAATTGTTGTAGACGATGCCGATGGCGCCATCGATCTGCATGCCCGGATGATAGGTCTGGACGACTCCAAGGTTGCCGTCGAAAAAGCCCTGAGGATCGGGCGCCTGGTGGTACGCGAACGGCTGGCGCCAGACGAACTGCGAGAAATACTGCCAGGCATTGTCCGCGCTCAACAAACCGCGGTGGAAGGCCCCGAGGATCAGATCGGTGCTTCCCGTTCCAATCTGGTTGTCGCGATCCATCCCAGGCGCAGTGTACGTGCCGGTGGGCAGCTTGAGACCGAAGATCAGGCCGGTCGACATGTCAGGAAAAAAGCCGGTATAGATACCCATGATCTCCAGATCACCGAAGCTCTTCGAATTGAAGGTCTGGATCTGGCCCGGGAACAGGAAGTCGGTCTCGGTCGTCAACGACCGGTTGGCCATCATGGGCACCCTGATCATGATGCCCCAGTCACGGTTGAAGTTATAACTCAGGCCGACATTGTACCACTGGGTGTTGAGGTCCTTGTCCTTGTTGAGACCGGCCGGCGCCTTGGAGCTGCCGACATAGTTCTGCTTCTGGTCCTGACTCCAATATTCGAAGAAGATGCGGCCGCCACTTTCCTGCTCCTGAGGCATCATGTCCAAGCCGCTGACGTCGAACACGCTGCAGCCGCAGGCGCAGGCAAGCGCGTCGGTCGTCGTAAAGCCGACAAGGGACCCAAGCGAAAGAAAGACGGTGGCCAGTGATGTTGCGAAGGCCGCCGCGATCTTGCGGTTCCGGCTTAGAAATTCTGTAGCTATGGATGTTTTCGACATGGTGTCACACCTGATCTCTGTGTTTCGGGACGGCCGGGCGTGGTGCGTTCCTGTCCGGCGAATGAATTGGAGGACGGCCTGAAGGCGCGGTCAGAACTTGTAGTTCACGCCGGCGCGAATGGCCTGGATGGTCAGGTCGCTGGAGCCGTGCAGCGTGTTGGCGCCGCCGCCCGCGTCGGTGATCGCGCCCACCGCATTGACCTTGGAGAAGCCCGCATAGAGATATTCGGCGCGGAACGTCCAATGATCGGCCAGCGCGTACTCCCAGCCTGCGCCTGCCACCCATCCCACCAGCGATTTCGAGGCGGCGGCGGTTCCAGCGCCGGGAGGAGCCTCGCCGTCGCCATAGGTCTCCAGGTAACTCACGTGCGTGAACGCGACGCCTCCGGTCAGGTAGGCGAGATTGCGATCGGCGGCGATACCGATGCGCGGGCGAATGGTCGCCAGGTAATTAGTCGTCACGGAATGCATGACCGTGAATGGCGCGCCATCGCTCAGGGTCGCGGTGCTGTTGAAGAAGAATGGATTGCTGTGGAAGTAGTCGAAGTCGCCTTCGAGGCCAGCCACCAGCAGGCCGCTCTGGAAATTGCAGCCGACTTGGCCGCCCGCGAGCAGGCCATCGCCGCCGTGAGAGCCGGACCCGTTGGCAGCCACCACTGCCGGATCGGGATCAAGAAGATGCGTTCCCGGATCGACCGCCGTGCCGAAGTTCGAGCCACTCGCTCCGCCGCCGACATTGGCGCCGACATAGCAGCCCGACCACTGATAGGCGGCCGGCTGCGCGGCCTTTATGGCCATGTCCGCGGCGAAGGACGTTGTCGAGGCGCAGGCCAGCAGGGTTGCGATAGCCGCGACGCGGCCGGCCCACCGCATTGATGCGGCGAGGAATGGAGAAGTTGGTTGGTTGTAGGTAGCGATTGTTTCCCTGACGGGATCAGATTTGTAATTCTTGCGCATGGCGAAAGCTCCGCAAAATGCCGATCGAGTCCGGATGACTCAAATCCAGGGCATGACAAACTGACGATGTGGGTGAGAAGGCGCGTCAGATCGTCCGCGGAGGAGCGCGGGCTTGAGAGTTCGAACCGGTGCGTGGAGTGAAGAAGCGGAGCTCGTGGTGGCCCCAAACCACCCGTCCGACCTCGCGATACGGGCTCACAAACGTTGCGACCGGCGGTGGCTCGAGGGACGCGCTCGCGTGCGACACGCAGCAAATGAAACAGACGCCGTCATGGAGCGCGCCGCCGCCCTGATCGGAATTCCCGGGGATGGAAGCCGGACCGCTGTGGCAGATTTCAACAGAGCTAAGTGGGTCTGAGGCAGCAACGAAGGCAGCCCAGCAGGCCGCCACCGGCGCCAAAATCTGAACCATCAGCGCGGTCAGGAGGACCGGAAGGAGTTTCCGCAAACGTCGCCGCATTGGCGCCCCCTAAATGACCCAATATCACCGGGGATATTCAAAGTCGAGGCGAGCATGGGGCTCCAAGCGATGAGGAATTGCGAGTGTGGCTTTTGATTGGCCGTCGGTCATTGTGGTAATGCCTATGCAAGCGATCTCAATCTCGGGTCCGTCGCCACGGTAACGGTCGTTTCCAGCCTCAACCGACGGCGGCCACCGCAACTACGGGACAGGCCGAATGTCGGAAGCAACGGCCCATCATGCGGGGGGGGGGGGCACCGTCCTCCCCCGCACCAGCGCACCGCGCGGGCCGGGCGGGATGCCTTCCCTTCGAGCGCCTCGTGGCGGGACTGATTGTCAGCATACTGCTTTGGATCGAGATGGCCTTTATACGGGGTGCTGGGCGACTAATGACCTGATCTATAAACGGTCGTTACCATGCACGCGGTACCACCCTGCGCCCGACGGAAACTTACCATTCGTGCACCCGATGCGCGGACGGCTGATCGACGTCTGCTGGGCGCGTGCTGTCGGCGCAAGAAGCTCACGACCGATGCGGCGGCGAGCGTCGTGTTGAATACCCTGCGGTGCATGGTCCGCAGTAACAACGTAGCTGTCACGCCGACGGAGCCGGCGCACTGCTGTGGTCTCGCAACAACGCGCCCAGCGACGCCACCTTTGAAGGCTCTTTTTCCTCAACATGGGTGCGAGCAGGAGCGTGCGGTTCGACCAACTCCACGTCGGCTGGTCAGGTAAGCCGGCTCGTGTTTGACAATGGCATCAGCCGTTGGCTCGCAATCAACCGTCACAACGGGTCATCGGCGGCAGGTAGATGACCGGATCGCGCAAAAAGGATTCCACAAACGCCGGCAGCAGATTAAGCATCGAGGCGCAACGGAACCCGCCTTGAGCATGGACGAAACTGCCCGCCCACAGACATGACTTTCTCCGAAATGCATGCCCGGTAGGCGCCTAGTCGCAGATCCGAACTGGGCGAAAACGCCATCCATGGCGTGTCAGCACACGTCGCTGAACGAGATGACAGTCGCGTTCGTTGAACGCGTAGGGGTACCCGAATGCGGGATAGTTCCCGAACGCGGGATAGTCTCCACCTCCCCCGCTGCGCGCCCAAGCACTCGTTGTCTCTACTGAGCTAACGACGGTCACCACCAGCAGCGCTAAGGCGGCTCTATGCAACATTGGTCTCGCTCCTCGTTGGGATGGTCCTACCTCAAACCATATGCGTGCGCGAGTACTCGCAACCAAGCCCTAGCGGTTCCCGATCGGTCGAATTAGAAATCGAACACCAAGTTCGGCCTCGCCCGTCAAGCATCTCTAGCAAGACTGCTGCCCGCCCCGTATGGCAATATTCACGCCGCCGTTACCAACACCGATCCGCCGGTAAGATCGCCTTCGGAGATTGCAATACTCCTCTCGTGTTGGTTCAGCTTCGAAAGCCGACGTCTCGAAGATAGCGGGGGGCTTGTTCCCAGCCGCATGCTTCCGTGATCTGATTTGCGATCCATTCCGCGGTCGGATGCGATGTAACGCCAAACCACAAAATCTGTCGTCGACCATGCCCCACAATCAACAAGCCGTAGAGCAGCCGAAACGAGATTGTCGGGACGACGAACAAATCCATCGCCGCGATGCCGTCGGCATGATTGTTGAGAAATGTTTTCCAACCTTGGGACGGCGGCCTTCTACGCTTGGCCATATACTTGGCTACGCTCGTCTGACCGATATCGATACCGAGCTTGAGGAGCTCTCCATGGATCCGCGGCGCTCCCCACAGTGGGTTTACGATGCTCATCTCTCGGATCAGCCGGCGTACTTCCAGCGGCACCGTTGGTCGACCGCCACGAGGTCGCGACTTCCAGCGCCAGTACGATCTGAATCCGGCGCGGTGCCAGCGGACAATGGTGTCCGGCTTCACAATCGCCAACGCATCGCGCGCGTTAGGAAACAATCGATACAGACCAACGAATATCAATCGGTCGATGGCGCTGAAGGAGAGTTTCTTTGGAGCAGTCCTCCGAAAAACATTGATTTGCTGCCGCAACGTCCAAATCTCTGCCTCAAGCGCTGCTCGCGAGCGGATCAGATCGACGACCATCCAACCAATAAGCCTGCAAAGATCCCTCATGGCACAACAGCATCGCCCGATTCTCGGTCTTTCGCCAGCCAGATGAGGTTTCCGACAGGGACAGCGGTGCGATCCGGCAGTGCGCTTACGTGCCTCTTAGAGTGCTCAGCCGCGCGCCGGAGTATCGCGCAGCAGCGGGCTACCAAATGCAGACCATCGGTAGTCAGGAAGCTGGAGCGCGTCGATGATATCGCTGCCGAAAGACACCCGTGCCACTCCAGGGATTGCGGCCGCCTTAACCAGCTGATTGCGTAGGTACAGTCCCCAGTGGGTCTTTGGCACAAATGCGGATGCAAGCCGCGCGGCAACCTGTTGCTTAGATTCGATAAATGTCCGCAAAATTCCTTCATAGTTGCGAAATGCCTCTTCGTGCCGCTGGCCCGTCTTGGCAAGCTCGCCGGCCAAGACGTAGGCGGCGGTCATTGCAAGGGCCCCACCTTGGCCGGCCATTAGCGACACGCAGAATGCTGCATCCCCTGCGAGGGCAACGCGACCTTGCGACCAAGTCGGCAGCTTGATCTGGCTGACCCTGTCGAAATAAAGATCTTCCGTGCGGTCTAGCTCAGCAAGAATGCGCGGAGTTTCCCACGGCAGGTCGCCAAAGCTCGTGCGCAGAATCGCTTTTTGTACCGCCAGGTGAAGTATTTCCGATCGCGCGTCGGTGCCGCTCGCAAAAACAAACAAAAACAACGTCCGATCGCCATTTAAAGCAAACCGCCCAAGCATTCGCCGCGGCTCGCAATACATCACGTAGACATTGTCATCGCACGGGCGATATCCGCTGACCTCAAACGCGGCAACAATGTAGCCAAGCTGCCTCTCAAAACGATCCTGTGACCCGAACACAAGCCGGCGAATGTTTGAATGCAGGCCGTCCGCACCAATGACCAGATCGAACAGGCGTTGTTTGCCATGTTTGAACTCAACCTGCACACAATCTGGCTGCTGTTGCAGGCCAACAACCTCATCGCCAAAAATGACTTCCGTGTCGTTTTTGATCTTCTCGAACAACAACCGCGATAGATTGCTGCGGCCGAGTGTGACAAATCGTCCGCCAGTCAGCTCACGCAAGACATTCGTTCCAAGACCGGCAATCCGCTCGCCCCTAGCGTTGACGATCCGCATTTCGCGAACGTGATAGCCAATACGGTTGATTTCGCTCACAAGGCCCATGTGCTGAGCAACGTCATAACCAAGCCCCCAGAAATCGATGACGTAGCCACCCGTTCGCAGCGCGGGCGCGTGTTCAACCAGAGTCGGTTCGAATCCTGCTGCTTTTAGCCAAAAGACAAGCGTTGGGCCGGCAATTCCTGCGCCTGAAACCAGGACTGATGGAGCATTCATGACAGAAAAATTGGTGTTCGGACCACCTAACGCAAGATGACGGGGCGGAGATTGCCGCACCGAGGAGTAAATGAGAGATTGCCGCGCCCAAGCAAAAGTCACGCGGCGATCATGTCAGGCGAGGACAATCCGCAATGTTCCCTATTCCACGCCGGTATTGCCGCCGTGCAAATGACAGCGCTCCCATACCGAAAAAAGATATCGACCGATCTTTCTATCAAAGAAAGTTCTATTCTGTTATTCAGAAACTGGCGGCGGCTGGCGATGGCGTCGAAAATCGCGAAAAATCGCGCGCGGAAAAAATCTGAAAGGCGGCGTGTGCGGATTCAATTCGGAATCAAATGACCACAGAAATCGAGGAAGGCGACTGTCCAACCGGTCAGAAGCCCCAGAAGCATCAGCCAGACCAGGAGCAGGAAGTGCCAGTACAGGGCGCACAATTCCACGCTCAGGCGCAATTTCGGCAAGTCGGCGCCGCGCCACAGTTTGGCGATGGTCCGGCCGAGCGCCACGAGACCGCCGAGCAAATGCAATCCATGAATCGTCGTCACCAAATAGAAGAATGAGTTGGCCGGATTGGCGGCCACCACATAACCGGCCGCTATCAATTGCCGCCACGCCAGCAATTGGCCGATCAGGAAAACGACTGCGGAAACGCCGGCGCAGAGCACTCCTGTGACCGTGCCGTCGTAGTCGCCGCGACGTGCCGCGGCCTGCGCCCATTGCAGGATGACGCTGCTCAGGACCAGCACGCCGGTATTGAACCAGAGCAGCGGGAGGACCGGCAGAGGCCGCCAGTCCAGCAGTTGCATGCGCACTACGTAAGCGCTCATGAGGAGCGCGAACAGTGAGCCGGCAACCACGAGAAAGAAGCCGAGGCCGATCGTCGCCGGCGGCGCCGATAATCTGTCGCCGCCCGGAAACTCGCCGATCACGCCCTCCTCGAGCCAGGGCTTTGCCATCAGCCGCTGGTGTGACAGCCACCATCCGGCATATAGCGCAAGTCCGGCCATGAACAGAACGATCACACCCACGGCTTGGCTCCTTGCCCGCCCCACTTGCCTGTCGCGGCTTGGAAACGAACTAAAGGCGTGTGACCCTCCCCATTTGGGGGGCATACCAATGCAGTGGGAGACGTTACCATGTTCTGATCGCGCCGTCTGCGGCTGGTTCACGGTAGGGCGACCAAATCTATGGCCAACTCTTAAGAACGCTTCCGAATGACTGGTACGAGCGTCGCCCTCCGCAACACTCGGCTGTTCGCCAACTTCCGCTATGCCCTGTTCGCGACCGAGGTCCTGTTGCGGTGCAACAGGTCGCTCAGGGTCAACAAGGGGCTCTCTCATTTCGCCAATGTGATGTAAAATATCTAAACTGACTAGCTGGCCTCTGCCACGATCTGTCGCATAAGGGCCATCTTGACGTTTGAAATCGACGTGTGCCGGATTCCGAGGGGAGGCTTGCATGCGACCGATCGGCTTGCTCCTGACATTGAGCATTCTTGCAGTGCCGGCGCGCGCAGAGCCACTGCAAATCCATGGCACGACGGGCTACGCCGGTGAGTACGAGCTCAGTGGCAGCGTTTCCGAGCAGGATTTGAACGGGAAAAAGGAATTCTCAGGTCCATTGACGGTGAGGCACGTTGGCCTCTGTACGCGCGATGGTCCGAAGGAGACTGTTGGCGAAATCCGGTTCGAACTCGCCAAATTGTCGTCTAGCATCACCGCTACGCTGGACTTCGACGGAAGCAAGTGTGCTTACAAGGGCGTTCTTTCCGAGTTGTACCACGGCTTCATGGATTGTGGTCGTGGCGGGAGCCTTCCGCTCAGACTTTGGACCAAATGATCCGACGGGCGGAACGCAACGGGAAGCCGAACGGTATGGGCGACCTTTAAGGGAGCTGAATGCCATGGAAACGCTGAAACAGGCTCTTCTGGTGCTCGCAGTCGTCTGCTCCGGATCATCCGTTGTGATCGCAGACGAGATCAAGGCGGGTGACCTCGTCATCACCCAAGCCTGGAGCCGCGCCACGCCGAAAGGGGCGAAGGCCGGCGCGGGTTACCTCACCATCGAGAACAAGGGCAGCACGCCGGATCGCCTGATCGGCGGCTCGGCCGACGTCGTCGGGAAGGTCGAGATTCACGAGATGGCCATGAGCAAGGGCGTGATGAAAATGCGTCCGCTCGAGAACGGACTTGTGATCGAGCCCGGCAAGACCATCAAGCTCGCACCCGGCGGTTACCACATGATGCTGATGGATTTGAAGAGCCCGCTGAAGCAGGGCGACAAGCTGCCGGTCACGCTTGAGTTCGAAAAGGCGGGCAACGTGGCGGTCTCATTCGATGTTGAGAGCGTAGGCGTGCAAGGGGCGGCCGGCGCGCCCGGCACGGGCGGAAAGATGGATATGAAGAAGATGCCCGATCACTCGGGGATGAAAATGTAGTAAGCTACGGCTTGGCGATGTACCACGCGCCGTTGAGGAAGCCGTCACCGGAGATATCCCCGGGAGCTTTGTCATTGTGCCAAGTGTAGAGTGGTCGTCCTTTGTAGGCCCACTGTTTCGATCCATCGTCACGGGTGATGATCGTGTAATCGCCCACCGCCGACGATGAGGTTGTTGCCATCAAGGGCGGCCAGTTTCCAGCGCAAGGGCCGTTGCAAGCTGATTTGCCTGCAGAGTCTTTGTCGAAGACATAGAGCGTCATGCCCTTGTCGTCGACAAGGACCTTGCCCTTTTGTGAATTGCCTATCTTCGTCGGCGAGTTCTGCGCGAGTGAAATCGTGGCCGTCATTGTCAGGGCGGCGAGTGCAAAGAGAAGCGCTTTGCCCATTTTGAATCTCCCTTGGTTCTGAACAGCACGTATACAATCAACCCTCCACCACGGCTGCTATTCCGCAAGTAACCTTGAGGCCGGCGAGCAATCAGGGTCGTCGCTGTCGCAAATGGGTTAAGGCTGTGTAAAAACTCCGACGTCGAACTGCCAGTCACCGTCGGAAGAAGAGAAGAGAGAAAACAATTCTGCGCGTTCTCTGCGCCTGCACGTTTTCACACAGCCTGGGTCAAAAACGGAAGTGACCCTGCTTCCTCGGCAAGTCCGTTCTACCCTCAGGAGCAGACGTCGTCAGATCTGTCCCTGCCGGAAACTCAATCTTGCTGGCAACTGATATCGAATCGGGCGATGCTCCTGCCTTATGCGAGAGGTCTGTAGCCTAATTTGGTTGGCGTTGGTCGGAGCGCTCCGGTCGCGGGTCTCGCTTGAGGCTGAAAACACGATTTTGCGTCATCAGCTTAACGTGTTGCGGCGGCAATCGCCGAAACGGCCGACGTTCGGGATGCTGGACCGTCTGATATTCACCGGCTTGTATCGTTTGGTTCCGAAGGTGCTGGGCGCCTTGGCGATCGCGAAGCCGGAGACCGTGATTAAATGGCACCGCGCCGGGTTCAGATCGTACTGGCGGTGGAAGTCGCGGCGCCGTGGTGGCCGACCAACTGTAGCGCCTGAGATCCGCAAGCTTATCCGCGCGATGAGCATTGCTAATCCTCTGTGGGGAGCGCCGCGGATCCATGGAGAGCTCCTCAAGCTCGGTATCGATATCGGTCAGACGAGCGTAGCCAAGTATATGGCCAAGCGTAGAAGGCCGCCGTCCCAAGGTTGGAAAACATTTCTCAACAATCATGCCGACGGCATCGCGGCGATGGATTTGTTCGTCGTCCCGACAATCTCGTTTCGGCTGCTCTACGGCTTGTTGATTGTGGGGCATGGTCGACGACAGATTTTGTGGTTTGGCGTCACAGCGCATCCAACCGCAGAATGGATCGCAAATCAGATCACGGAAGCCTGCGGCTGGGAACAAGCTCCCCGCTATCTCATTCGTGACCGGGACGGTGCCTACGGTGAGGTCTTCATCCGAAGGCTTCGATCAATGGGCATTCGCGATCGACCGACGTCGCCGCGCTCCCCTTGGCAAAATGGATATGCTGATCGGCTCGATACGCAGGGAATGCCTTGACCACGTCGTTGTGTTCAGCGAGCGCCACCTCGGTCACCTATTGTTGTCGTACATAAAATATTCCAATGGGGCCCGCACGCATCTATCCCTGGAGAAAGATGCACCGGTCTCTCGCGCCGTCGATCGCGCCGGGCACATTCTTTGTCGCCCAACCCTGGGCGGACTGCATCACCAACATGCCCGGATTTAACTTACGACAGGCACAGGATCGCGCAGCAATGAACGGTGCAGGTCTCGTTCCGCGGCGCATGCTCCCGCTGGCGGCACAAATTCCGGTCGTGCCAGATAGGCTTTCAGGAATTCGTCGGTGACCAGCAACTTATTGCTGGCGTCGCGATCAAGCAGATGGCGACCGCAGGAGGGCCAAAAGTCCCGCGGCGCACTCACCGACCCGCTCCATTCCGAGACCCTGTGAGATCGAAGTGCTCGACCGACACATCATCGTCGCCAACCACTTCCAGAAACTCGAAAGCGCTTGCATGCGCGGCCCCGTTGCGTGGACGCAGCGTACAAAATACCTCGCGGATCATTCCGTTCTCGTGGCTTCGGGTAACGGCGACGAGCACGCCTGGCGAATGATCGCAGAGCGACGCCGCAAAACCTATTTCTTCTTCGGCGGCCTCCCGAGCGGCCGCGAGGTCGGGCGCACCGAAATGCGCGACCAGTTGTGCTGCAAGCATGTCGACAGCGTGCCGTCGATCTCGTTCATTTGCTTCGACGATCTGCACCAGCGTCGAACGGCCAAGCGAACTCAGTCCCAGAAAGCCTGCCCGGAATGCGGTGCGCGCTTTGCCCTGCAAGCTCGCCAGATCGCAATGAGCAAATGCGAAAGCACCCGATACGGCCCACTCGCCAGGCTCCGCCGGCTTTTCGAAAACAAACGAATCCGACGCGTCGAGACAGATCGTTCGCAACAGCTTCACTGGGTCCTCCCGCGATCGGATAGCGCTGTTCAGCCGCTCAACGACAGAGGCATTTCCAGTTCGCAAAAGAACCGGCGCCGGGAACGACGGATTTGGCTCGCCACTCCAGCATCGCGCACTTTTCAATGTAGGCATTATATATACATTTCCAGGGGGTTGCCAGACGCAGCTGGAAGACAGGTCCGGTTAAAAGATGGCTGATCTTACAAGACAGCTCCTGATCTGCTCGTGCGACGACACGATGCCACTTGACGCCGATGCAGTGCGCCGTGGCTGCCGCTGCGGAACGACGGCCGCGACCCAACTATGCCGCGCCGAGATCGATCGCTTTCGGACGATCGCAGCCGAAGACACCCCGCTCACGGTCGGATGCACGCAGGAGGCGCCGCGCTTTTCTGACGTGGCCGTGGAAAGTGGGCGCGCAAATCCGATCGAGTTTGTCAATATTCGGGAGTCGGCCGGATGGTCCAGCGAAGCTCCCCGCGCAGGGCCGAAAATGGCCGCGCTGCTTGCGGCGGCGGCGGAACCTGTGCCGCCCGCGCCTCGCGTCGAGCTGGAAAGCGGCGGCGTCATTCTGATCTGCGGCCGCGACGAAACGGCTGTCGAAGCCGGCAGCCTGCTCAAGGACCATCTCGACGTCACCGTCTTGATTGAACCGCCGGCCGCGATCACGCCGCCGCGGATAGGCGATTTTCCTGTGGCGAAAGGAAAGGTCAGGAACGCCAGAGGCCATCTCGGCGCGTTCGAGGTCATGGTCGATGATTTCGCGCAGCCTGCGCCGTCCTCACGCGGGGCATTGATGTTTGGGCCATCGCGGAACAATGCGCGATCGAACTGCGATATCATTCTTGATCTGACTGGCGGAACGGCGTTTTTCCCCTCAGCGGATCTCCGCGACGGCTATCTGCGGGCCGATCCCGGAAACCCCGCCGCCATGCTGCAGGCGGTTCTCAAGGCGCGGGATCTTACCGGCACCTTTGAAAAACCCCGTTACGTCAGCTACGACGCCTCGCTATGCTCGATCTTTGTCCTACGTCCGCCATCACCCCTGCCGGCGATCACGTGGCCATCGACGCGAACGTTTGCGCGGGCTGCGGGCAATGCGCTGCTGCCTGTCCTACCGGGGCAGCATCTTACGCCTTGCCCTCCGAAGATGCGATGATGCGCAAGCTGCGCGCCCTGCTGATTGCCTATCGCGCAGCCGGCGGCGAGCAGGCCGTTGTACTGGTGCACGACGATCCGCATGGCGCCCCGTTGATCGACGCACTGGCGCGGTTTGGTGACGGACTGCCGGCGCATGTGCTGCCGTTTGCGGTCAACGAGATCACGCAAGTCGGACTGGAGAGCGTTGCCGCTACTTTCGCCTATGGTGCATCCGCTATGCGGTTCCTGCTTCGGGCGCGACCGCGGCATGACATTTCCGGATTGCTGCGAACGATTGCGCTGGCTGATCCGATCCTCACCGGGCTCGGCTTCGGCGCCGGCCGGGTTGCGATCATCGAAACAGACGATCCGGATCTTCTGCTGGAGGCATTACGCACAATCCCCGCGATGCCGCCTGCGCCGCGTCCCGCGAGTTTCCGCCCGCTGGGAGGGAAACGAAGCGTGCTGCGTTTTGCGCTGAGCGAACTGCATCGCGCCGCGCCGGCCCCGGTCGACGTCGTCGCCCTTCCCCAAGGAGCACCATTTGGAAGCGTCGAAGTCGACGTCAGCGGCTGCACGCTATGTCTGTCTTGCGTTTCAGCATGTCCGACCGGCGCATTGCGCGACGACCCCGAACGGCCGGTGCTGCGATTCGTCGAAGATGCCTGCGTGCAATGCGGTCTATGCCAGGCGACCTGTCCGGAGAATGTCATAACATTAAAACCTCAGCTCGACTTCGGTGCCGCCAGGGCCCCGGCCCGCGTCCTCAAGGAGGAACAGCCGTTCTGCTGCATCCGCTGCGGCAAGCCGTTCGGCGTGAAGAGCACGATCGATCGCGTGGTGGCGAAGCTCGAAAGCAAGCACTGGATGTATACCGGCTCCGCCCGGCGGCTCGACGTCATCAAGATGTGCGACGATTGCCGGGTCGCGTTCGTCGCGGAAGAAGGCTTTGAACCTTATGGCGCGCAGAGCCAGACGGTCCGCACAACCGACGACTATCTGCGTGAGCGCGAGGCGCTGAAGCGCAACGGTCCGGGCAGCTAAATTGTCGTCGTCTCTCAGACCGCAACGACCGGAGACCTTACGTTCTTTATTCCGCGAAGTTCAAAGCCGAGCCCCAGCCGCCGTCGCCCAAGCTGCTCTACCGGCGCCGGAACCTAAGTCACACCCTTGGTCACAGCCTAAGTGATAGGCTTAGTCATATGACTTACGGCTCGCCGGTGTCAGCTCCCATAGTGCCGCCGGTACGCGAGGGCCATCGGCAAAGGTTCGCCGTGGATACGTGGCCCACCCCAAAAACTGGTTCTCCGTGCTCATCTGCCGGATCAGCACGCGCAATTCTATCTTCGGGCGCCCTCCCCGCGAGTTCGATCTCCACCGCCGATAGCGACGAAAGCCGGCCCGATGCCACCGCACCAGCGTTTCAGTTGAACAATCGTAACGGCCTTCAGGATCGATGGAAACCATCGATACATCTGGACGAGGAACCAGCGATCGTTGTTGGTAGGCTGAGCTCGACCCCTCGCCCTGCTCGCAACACGATCAGCTGATGTCGGAGCACCGCATTCTCCACCTCAAACCTGCTCTTCGACTTGAACGGCGAGGCCAGCACGGCCAGAACAAAACAGATAAACGCGATCATCGCGCCAACTTGGCCGATTCTTCGCTCAACAACCCCGGATAGGGTTTTCGGCACACACAGCCGCCCGGAACGCCTGTGAATTAGTCGACGCATTACGCGACGAGCGCGGTCGTGCCGCCACTCGGGCTGGTCCTCTCCCTTATTGCAGTCTACATTATGCTTTTCACGGATTGAAGGACGAGGAATAGTGTTCCGCGCGGCCCTATCGCTACGACGAGGTGCAGCGATAAGGCCTGGGCACCGAGCCCCCTTCATCAAGATGTCGCTACGCGGACGAGTTTCCGCCGACTGGACACGTGGGAGAAGCATCCATGTCAGCCAAGGACATCAAATTTTCTGTCGAGGCCCGCGACAAGATGCTGCGTGGCATCGACATTCTCGCAAATGCTGTGCGCGTGACGCTGGGGCCGAAGGGCCGCAACGTCGTGCTCGACAAGTCCTTCGGCGCGCCGCGTATCACCAAGGACGGCGTGACCGTCGCCAAGGAGATCGAGCTCGAGGACAAGTTCGAGAATATGGGCGCGCAGATGGTGCGCGAGGTCGCAACCAAAATGTCCTACCAAGCGGGTGACGGGACGACGACAGCCACTGTGCTGGCCCACGCCATCTTCAAGGAAGGGGCCACGGCAGTCGCCGCCGGAATGAACCCGATGGACTTGAAACGTGGCGTCGACATAGGGGTCGAGGCAGTCGTGCGGGACCTTCAGAAGAACTCGAAGACGGTGACGCTGAACGAGGAGATCGCGCAAGTCGGCACCATTTCGGCCAACGGAGACTCCGAGATCGGCCGGTTCATCGCAAATGCCATGAAGAAGGTCGGGAAAGGGGGTTTAGTCACCGTCGAAGCGGCAAAATCGCTTGAGACCGAACTTGAGGTGGTCGAGGGCATGCAGTTCGATCGTGGCTACATCTCGCCCTATTTCGTCACCAATGCCGAGAAGATGCAGGTCGAGATGGAGGATGCGTACCTGTTGATTTACGAAATGAAGCTGTCGGCGCTACAGGAGCTACTGCCGCTCCTCGAGTCCGTGGCGCAAGCCGGCAAGCCGTTGCTCATCATTGCCGAGGACGTCGAAGGTGAGGCGCTTGCGACCCTCGTCGTCAACAAGCTGCGCGGCGGCCTCAAGGTCGCGGCCGTCAAGGCTCCCGGTTTCGGCGATCGGCGCAAGGCAATGCTCGAAGACATCGCGGTCCTTACCGGCGGTACCCTGGTGTCGTCCGACCTCGGCATAAAGCTCAAGAGCGTGACGATCAACATGCTCGGGCGTGCCAAGAAGGTCATAGTTGATAAGGAGAACACTACGATCGTGAACGGCGCGGGCAAGAAGGCGGACATCGAGGCCCGCATTAATCAAATCAAGGCGCAGATCGAGGAGACGACCTCCGACTACGATCGCGAGAAGCTTCAGGAGCGGCTGGCAAAGCTCGCCGGTGGTGTGGCCGTGATCCGGGTTGGCGGCGCGACCGAACTGGAGGTGAACGAACGGAAGGACCGTGTCGAAGACGCGATGCACGCAACTCGCGCTGCCGTCGAGGAAGGCATTCTACCGGGCGGCGGCGTGGCGCTGCTGCGCGCGGCCAAGGTTCTCGACAAGCTCAAGAACGAAAACGCGGACCAGAGACACGGCATAGAGATTGTCAAGAGGGCGGTCCAGTGGCCGGCACGCCAGATCGCGATCAACTCCGGCGAGGACGGTTCGCTCGTGGTCGGTAAGATCGTGGGCAAGGACAACTACGCCTACGGCTTCGACGCCCAGACCGGTGAATATGGCGACCTCGTAGCGAAGGGCATCATCGATCCGACCAAGGTCGTGCGCGCTGCGCTGCAGGATGCGGCCTCGATCGCGGGATTGCTGATAGCCACCGAGGCCATGGTTGCCGAACGGCCGAGGAAGGACGCACCTGCGGCAGGCCACCCCCACCCACCACACGGGGGCGACATCGACTTCTGAGCCGCTGAGAGCTCAAAGGCCACTCCGGGGAGTTCGCCATAACCTTCACCTTGTGACGACGCGCCAAGGTGAGCTAGTGTATGGAGAAATAAAAGCGGGGTTCGCCGGGGCTTTCGCCGGTCCTTGCCGGCGCCAGGAGGTTGGCGCGATGGAGGAAACCAAGAGGGTCGGCTTTACGCGTCGCGCCTTGTTGACCGCTGCCGTTGCGGGGGGTGCTGGATTTGCTGGCCCCACCCTCGTCTCACCGCTGAACGCAAATGTGAGCGATGATGCGGTTAAGCTGATCAAGCAGCTGACTGGAAAGATTCCAACCGAATCGGACCGCCTTCACCTTGCGATGCCGCGGGTCTTCCCAAATGGCTTTACGGTGCCGCTCTCTCTTGAGGTCGACACCCCAATGACTGAAACCGATCACGTGAGGTATGCACGTGTGCTGGCGCCGCGAAACCCGCTCATCGAGGTCGCCACCTTCCACTTCGTCCCGCAGCGCAGTGAACCTCGCGTGTCGACACGGATCCGCCTCGCTGAACCGCAATATGTCCTGGCGGTGGCGGAAATGAACGACGGCGCACTCCTGATGACCAAAACTTGGGTCGAAGTAGCTACCAACGGCTGCACCTGACATTCCGGAGGGACGCAATAATGTCCACCCCGACACCACGCGTGCAAGTACCAAGCGCTGCAGCAAAAGGCGAAATATTTCAGATCAAAACCCTGATCAGCCATCAGATGGAAACGGGGCTGCGTCGTGATGACCAAGGCAACGTGATCCCGCGCAAGATCATCAACAAGTTTGTTTGCCGTTACAACGACGTCATCGTGTTCAGCGTCGATCTGCACGAGGCCGTGGCGGCCAACCCCTATATTGAGTTCTACCTGCGCGCGACAGAGAGCGGTCGGCTCGAGTTCGTCTGGGAAGAGGACGGCGGCGGCGTTTATTCGTTGGCACACCACCTGATGGTCGGTTGATGATGGGGGCCGCAATTGACGTGCGCCAGGCTCTTGGCGCCGGGAGGCATGCCGCGTGACCGCAAGATGCCGCCGGGACGAAAGTGCGTCCAAAATACGCCAGATCATTGCGCTTTCGATTTCCGCAAGCTTGGTTATTTTCGTCACCGACCGTAGCGCAGTGGCAGACAATAATCGAGGCGCTCAGCTCGCCGCGACATGCGCGTCTTGCCATCGCCTCGACGGCCGTGACAAGGGTATTCCGTCGATCATCGGGCTCGACGAAGGGACGTTTACTAGCGCGATGCAGGCCTTCAAGTTGGGCGAGCGCCCGAGCCAGATCATGCGCGTGATGAGCCTTTCGCTCAGCAACGAGGAGATCGCGACCCTAGCGCACTATCTCTCGACGCTGCGTATGGAGACCAAGCGGCCATGAAATGCTGGACGCGACGCAAATTCGGCTACTTCGCCGCAGCGACTTGCCTCGAGGCGCTCGTCCCGCGGGTGGCAGGAAGCCAAGTCACTGCGCGAGTCGTCGTAATCGGCGGGGGTGTCGGGGGGGCGACGGTGGCCAAATATTTGGCCGCGAATGCGACAATGATTGAGGTCACGCTGATTGAACCGAAGCGGCGCTACACGACCTGCTTTTTCAGCAACCTCTATCTCGCAGGGCTCCGATCGTTGGAATCGCTCACGCATGGCTATGAGACACTTGCGCAAAGATACGGCGTCAACGTCGTCCATGACTCCGTGACAGCGATCGATCCGGTGGGGAAGACCGTGGCGCTAAACGGCGGGGCGAAGCTGCCTTACGACCGCGTCGTCCTTGCCCCGGGCATTGCCTTCAAATACGGCACCATCGAGGGCTACGACGAGACCGCGACGCAGTCCATGCCGCACGCCTGGACCGCCGGGCCACAAACCAAGCTTCTGCGACAGCAACTCGAAAGCATGGAGGATGGCGGCGTGTTCGTGCTCGTCGCCCCCCCGGACCCGTTCCGCTGCCCGCCGGGCCCCTACGAGCGCGCTTCCCTGATTGCCTACTACTTCAAGCAGTACAAGCCGCGGGGGAAAATCCTGATCCTCGATGCGAAGGACAGTTTCTTTGAGCAGGACGTGTTCCAAGATGGTTGGGACCGCCACTATCCGGGAATGATCGAGTGGCTGCCAGCGCAGTTCACCGGCGGGATCCAGGCGGTCGACGTGAAAGGTCGATTAGTCAAAACGGCCGGGGAGACGTTCAAGGCCGATGTCGCCAATGTCATCCCGGCACAAGAGGCCGGCCAGCTGGCGCAGGAGTCAGGCCTCGCGGACCAGTCGGGCTGGTGTCCGATCGATCCGATGACATTCGAATCGAAGCTGCAACCCGGAATCCACGTCATCGGCGATGCGGCCAACGCCGGCAATATGGCGAAATCGGCCTTTGCGTCAAATAGCCAGGCCAAGGTCTGCGCCTTCGCAATCCTGGCGGCACTCACCGGATCCGAGCGATTTGCGCCTCACTTGTTCAATACATGCTTCACTTTTCTTGCGTCCGACGATGCGGTGTCCAGCGTCATCAGCTACAGGGCTGAGCCAGAGACGATCAGGATCAACGACATCTTCATCAGCAAGGTCGGTGAAAATGCCGAGACACGCCGCAAAGCGGTGCGTGAGGCAGACGGTTGGTACACCGCATTCACCTACGACGTCTTCGGCTGAAGACGTCGTTCAGCCCTGCTCGATC
Source organism: uncultured Alphaproteobacteria bacterium (assembly GCA_963761895.1). Taxonomy (GTDB): domain Bacteria; phylum Pseudomonadota; class Alphaproteobacteria; order Rhizobiales; family Xanthobacteraceae; genus Bradyrhizobium. The sequence goes on along the minus strand of CAVXIL010000002.1, from coordinate 957,890 downwards.
GCCGCCTCAGTCATCATTGAAAAAGTATCGGGCGCAGATTGCGCTTCGCCGCTTGGCTGTCCTCCAGATAACCGCGTGCGGACAGGATCGGGCATCCGTTCCAGGCGGAGTGAATTCAGCACCACCAGAACGCTTGAGCCGGCCATCACCGCCGCCGCAAGCACTGGCTGCAGAAGGCCGAGCGCGGCAAGGGTCAGCGCAATCAGGTTGTATCCAAACGCCCATAGCAGGTTGGTGAGGATCGTCATACGAGCCGCGCGGGCCACATCGACGACCCATGGCAGCATCCACAACCCATCCCGCGGCAAGACCAACGCGGCAGTTTCGCGGGCGAGGTCGGTCGCGGAACCGACGGCGATACCGATATCCGCGTCGGCGAGCACCGGCCCGTCATTGAGGCCGTCGCCGACCATCGCGACCACGTTGTACCTTTGGCGCAGTTGACGCAGGGCAGCCCGCTTGGCTTCAGGGGATAAGCCAGATTGTGCATCCTGGATTCCGGCCGCGACGGCAACCCGCTGCGTCGCATGTGCGAGGTCTCCGCTCAGCAACTGCACGTGCAACCCGCGGCTGCGAAGTGCTTCGACCGTCGACCGCGCCTCGGGAAGAACCGAATCATCGAGCGCCAGCGCGGCCCGCACCTGCTCGCCCCAACCGATATAGATCACAGAATAACCATCGGCTTCCAGCGACCGCCCATGATCGCTCAGAGCCGGAGCGACTGACCAGCCCAGTTCGCTCATTAGCGCTCCGTTCCCGGCCGCCACAGCTTTCCCGTCTGCATTCCCTCGGATGCCGCGGCCAGGCAGGATCCGGATGTCACCTGTAACCACCGGCTCGAGGCCGCGCCTCGCGGCCGCTATGGTCATGGCGCGGGCCAGGCCATGTTCGGAATAGCGCTCCAGCCCCGCAGCGCGTGCGAGCACCTCGTCACTCCCGGTGCCATCGCTCTCGATCCTAACGACATGTGCTCTACCTGACGTGAGCGTGCCGGTTTTGTCGAAGGCGAGCAGCCGCGTGCGCGCGAGTGCCTCGAGCACGCCGGGGTCGCGGACCAGGCAGCCGCAGCGTGCCAACCGGCCGATGCCGAGCGAGGTCGCGAGCGGCGCGGCGAGTCCCACCGCGCAAGGACAAGCAACCACCAGCACCGCAAGACCAAACAGCAATGCCCGCTCGAGAGGCAGCCATTGTGCCCAATAGAGCATCGTCAGCCCGCCGAGGGCCAGAACGAGAGGCACGGAGGCGCCGACCACGCGGTCGGCAATGCGCTGGGTCGGACTTCGCCGGACCAGCGCGTCCCGAACTGATCGGCAAATCTGTGCCCAGCGGGTTGCGGTTCCCGACCCGCTGCATTGGATCAGGAGCGGACCATCGAGATTGATGCTGCCGGCGATCACGGGCGAACCGACGCTTTTTGCAACTTGCCGGCTTTCTCCGGTGATCACGGCTTCATCGGTGTGGGATTCCCCCTCGGTCACCACGCCGTCGACCGGAATGCGCTCCCCCGGCCGCACCCGAACCAGCATGCGGGCGTCCACCTCCCGCACCGGGCGGCGGGTCTCGGCCCCGCCATTGACCACGGTGGCGCACTCGCTTTCCGCCGCCAAAAGAGGTTCGAGGTCGCGCGCCGCCCTGGCGCGGCCAGCCGCCTCCAGATAGCGGCCTACGGTGAACAGCATCAACACCATGGTGGCCGTATCGAAGTAGACATGCGTGCCGCGCTCGATGACGGCAAAAGCCGAATAAATGTAGGCGGCCCCGACGCCGACAACGATGAGCGCCGAGGACCTCAAGCGCCCCTGAACGCCATCGAGCCAGGTCTCGCGAAGGAATGGTCCGCCGAGAATGACTAAAGCTGGCGTCGCGAAGATCCAGAGCAGGAGGTGAACCCAAGGAAGCAGCCTCGCATCGACACCTGTGAAGGCACCGGTATACAGCAGGAGGCTGAACAACATGATGTTCATGGAGAGAAAGCCGCCCACGCCGAGGCGGATCAAGAGCCAGGCCGCCTCCCACTCTTCACTCTTCCCGCTCCTCACCTGAAAAGCGATACAGCAGCCGTAGCAGCAGAACGCACAATTCTCACCGTTCACAGTGCGCCGCATCGCACGCGGCCCGATGGTCAGCAAGCAATGGCGGCACAAGCGATCGTCTGTCATGCGGGATGTCCTCCCGGCCAACCATGTGCAATATGCGCGGCGATCGGCAGGATGCCACGGCCGAGGGTGATCAGGCCGAGGAGCAGAATGCAGCTGCCAGCCAACCACACGCCACGTTGCCGCCACGCCGGCGCAAGAACCTGGCCAACACCGCCCATCATCAACATGGCGGGGAAGGTCCCCAATCCAAACGACGCCATGGTGAGAAAGCCGGGAAGCGCTCCGGCCGCGCTCGCCGCCTCGACGACGAAGGCATAGACCAGGGGACACGGCAGGAAGCCGTTGAACACCCCAAAGGCCAGCGGCGCAGCGCGGCCGCGTGCCGTAAGCAGGCTGCGCAGGGACATGGCAAACGTGCTGCTGCCGAAGCCGCTCGCAAGGCGATGAAAGCCCTGCAGCAGGCCGAAGAACTGCAGCGCCATGCCGATCATGAGCAGCCCCGCGACAATCGCGAGAATTCGCTGCGCGGCATCGAGGGGACCGCCTACGAGCGAGACCGTCATTCCCTGCGGCGTGCATATCGCCTGGCCCAGCGCGCCCGCGAGCCCGCCCAGAAAGCAATAGGTCGTCAATCGGCCTGTGTTGTAGAGCAGGTGGCGCAGGACGGTCGCACCGTGCCCATGCGGGTCGCGGCCGAGCGCGCAGGCAAAGCCGCCGCACATGCCGATGCAATGAAAGCTGCCGGCAAAGCCCGCGGCGAAGAGCATAAGATAGTAAGCCACGGCAGAATTCCTGCCAAACCACCCGAGCTCACTGCGTCGGGTGGTGCTGCTCCGTTATCGCTACTTCTTTCGCACCAGGTAAGCGACCCAGACGAAGAAGCCGATTGTAAATAGCGAGAAGCCGACGAAGGCGATGGCTTGCTCCGGGCTTGCATTAGCGAATGAGAAAACCGCGCTTGGTGGCATGCTCTCTCCTGTTCAGCCGAAGTAAACCCGGACCACGTTCATGGTGAGCTCAGACAACAAAAAGATCAGATTCAAGGCCGCGATCGCAAAAATGATCTTAACGATCAGCATCCCCGGCGCCCTCTCTGTTTGTCGCATCGCCATCTCCGTTCGCGATCGCCACCGTCAGCCGAACCGCCCCGGCCCAAGCCCACCCCAATAGGTGACAACGTAGTAGAGCGCCCAGATGAAAAGCACCGCGTAGACGACCAACAGCCAAATCGGGATATGCCCGACCCTTGCCTTGATGTAGCCACCCGCGTACTCCTCCATCTCGTGGGCCGAGCTGTCACTCGCTGGCTTGCTCGGTGTGGTCTCCGGCTGCGTCATTTTCCACCTCCGTACGATAGAATTTGATTGCCGCGTCATCTGCACCGCTCAAGGCGCCAGACAGGACGCCCCACACGAAGGCGCACAGTGCACCGATGCTCATCAGCAGGGCGATCGCGTAGGGTCCCATGACCTCGAAGTCCGTCATGACTTACTCTTCTTTCGGGACGGTGGCAGCCAGCGTCGCGCCGGATGCCGCGGCGCGATGTGTCGTGCCCTCGCCCGGAACATAGGCGTTGTCCGGGGAGCTAGCCTCCAGCTTGGGATCGTTGAGCGCCGTCCGGTCTCCTGCGGAGATCTGCAGCGGCTCTCCGGTGAGCGGGTCCTTGAAAGAGGACAGCGAGACGACATAGTAGGCGAGAGCCCAGCGATCCTGCTCCGGCAACGAATCCCTGTAGGAGGGCATGGGCGTGCCGCTGAGCCCGGTGCTCATGGTCCTGAAGATGTCCGCTACCGCCGGACCTGATTTGAACTGGCCGCTGGTGAGATCCGCGGGCCGGCTCGGGAATCCGAAATCGTCCTTCAGCCCAGGAGCCTTCTCGCCGTCGCCCTTGCCGGTGTTGCCGTGGCACTCCCAGCACTTGGCATTCTGCCACACCTCCTTGCCGCGAATGACAATCTGCTGAGACGGTGGCGGCGGCTGTCCGATGTACAGAGGGGCGCCAGGCGGCTCCTCGGCGAAATAAGCATAAGGCTTCGCGGGATCTGAGCGGTCTACTGCCAGCTCATACTTGATGTACTGGATGACGGCGAGACGATCCGTCAAGGGCAGCTCATACCAAGCCGGCATCGCGGTGCCGCGCACCCCGCGGGTGATCGTCCGCAGCAGGTCGCCATCGGTCGGGACTGGCTTTTGGGTCAACCTGAACTTGAACACGCCCAAAGTGAAGTTTCGCGGGCGCTGATTGAAGAGGAAGGTCGCGGCCGGCCCGTTGCCGTCGCCTTTGGCCCCGTGGCAGCCGATGCACCGCCGCTCGTAGACCTCCTTGCCGTAGGCGATCCATTCGTTCGAGCGCGGTAGGGTGGCGTCAGTGACTTCGAGCTCCTGCGGCTCGAACATGTCGCGCCACTTGCCACGGTTCATACCGAGCTTCTGGACATAGGCAATCAGACCTTCGAGTTCGTTCGTCTCGGCAGCAATCCGGACCGTCTCGCCAGTGTACTCCTTGTTTGGTGTCAGGATGACCGGGAACTTGCCGCGCGCCTGCATGGAAACGAACAGAAGCCCGTCGGCGTCTGGAGTGAGGGTAACGCGCTCCTTGCTTGCGAAGTCGAACAGCCTTTGGGTAACTGGCGTTTTGTCGAGCGTGCGATTCCCGGCCCCGTCATCGACAATCTTGATCGGGTCGTCGGGCGTGTCGAACAGTCCCCGATAGGGCGACATGATCGAATCCGGGGAGAGCTGCCGCGGATTCCAGAAGTGGGCGAGATGCCACTCGTTGCTGTATTTAAGTCCGACCCGCGTCAAATCCGGTCCGATGCGCCGGGTGCCGAACAGGTGCGGCACGTCGTAGGCGTACTCGCCGGCCTCGCTCACCGGGCCCCAGCGACGCGTCTCGCCGGTCACCGGCCGCACATACTGGGAATGGCAATACCAGCAACCCTCGAGAAGATACTCGCGGCGGCCGAGCTCCTGCAGCGGCGTATAATCTGTGGCCTCGGTCACCATCCATTTGAGCTGGCCCAAATCGGTCCGGACGACCGCGGTTACCCGGTTGGTGCGCGCTGACGGTTCGATGAAGGGTAGAATGCCTTGAGTGACGACGGCGAGAAAGAAGAAGAAGACACCAGCCACCAGGGCGACAAAACGCGCGTTCATTCGGCCGACCCTCCGGCGCGAACCGGGGCCAACCCGGGTCTCGGAAGCGGTTCCCTCGCCTCACCCGGCTGGGCGAGCGCGGTCATCATCAGATTGATGACAAGCAGGGACATCCCTGTATCCATGCTGACGCCCGAGAGAGTCCGCACTAGCCAATAGGCCTTCATCCGCACGACGGTGTCGACCCACTCGGTACCATTCATCCACTCGAAGCCTTGCTGGAGACCGGCGGCCGTCAGCACCAGGCCCATGGTGGAAATGCCGACGGTGATCAACCAGAACGACCAGTTGCCGAGCGTGAACGACCACAGCTCGCGTCCCCATAGCCGCGGCCAAACATAAATCAGACCCCCCATCGCCCAGACGACGAATGTCCCGAACACCGTGAGGTGCGAATGCGAAATGACGAAGTCCGAGAAATGGGTCGGCTGCTGGATGGAGCGCAGCGCCTCGACCGAGCCCTGGAAACAGCCCAGCAGGTACATGATCGAGCCCATGATCAGGAACTTCGCCGGCAGATTGCTTCCGAAGCCGTCCCACCGGCCCTTCACGGTGCCGAAGAAGTTCACCAGCACGGTCCATACTGGGATGATGAGCAACATGGAGGTGACGATCGCAAGCGTCTGGGACCAGTCGGCGATTGGGCTGTAGAGATAATGATGGATGCCGACGAAGGGGTAGAACAGGGCAAGGGACCAGAAGCCGACCAGCGAGAGCTTATGCGCGTAGAGCGGATTGCGCACACTGACCGGGAGGAAATAGTAGATGAGCACGTAACCGGCCGGCGTGATCCACAGGCCGACGATGTAGTGGATGTAGAGACCGTGGAAGGCCGCGCTGTTGATGCCTGAAATCGTGTAAGGCAGGATCACGCTACCCAGTACGAGGTTCATCGTCGTCCATATGAAGGCGGCGATGAGGTACCAGAGCGCAACGTAGAGCGCTGGCTCGAGGCGCTGCGCGATGGTCGCAATGAATTGTGCTGTTGCCGCCGCTATTACGATGAAGAGAGGAATTTCGGCAAACAGCGGGAGCTCGCCAGCTTCGAGCCCGTGATTGTAGCCGAAAGGCAGCGAGATGAGCCCGGCCAAGAGGGCGAGACTCCACACCCACGCCAGCGCTACGCCCCATTCTCCGCGGACCACCCGGACCCCGCACAAGCGCGGCACCAGATAATAGCATTCGCCGATGAACAGGGTCGAAAACGCACCGAAGATGACGCCGTTGACGTGGACCGGTCGGAGGCGGCCGAACGTCAGCCCTACATTATTAGTGCCGAGGTAATCGGGATAATTGAAGAGGCCGGACAGCGCTACGCCGACCGAGGGGGTGACTATGAGCCAGAACATCCCCCAATAAAGCCACGTCAGCACCACCCGCCGATCGACCAGTTGATCCAGGTCGATGCCGGTAAACCTGCCATGCAACGCTTCTGCCATTGCACGCCCTCTCCGCCGTCGACGCAGCCTCAAGCACCACTGCTGAAATCGATGGAACCTCTAATCCATCGAGGATCATCGCGCGGGCGGGCCTCGAACGGCCCGTCAGCGTAAGCGGTACCGGACCTGTCGCTCCGTGTCGCACAGGAACAGAACTAATACTTGCCCGGGACTAACACCGAACCGGTGTTCGACCAGTAGATGTATGCTTCCAGGGCCTTCATCGCGTCCGAGTCAGAATCGATCTTCTCGCCCTGGTTGGGTTTCTCGATACACCAGTTGATCATGTCGCGAAGCGTCGCGAACTTGTTCATGCTCACCTGAAACTTCGGGAACGCCTGCGGATGCGTGTCGGAGGCAAAGGGATGGCACATCGCGCAGGCCATTCCCGTGTTGGAGAGTATCACGTTCATCTGTTTCGCGGTCGCGGCATCGCCGTGGAACAAGAGGTCGCCCTTTTTGACCTGCTCCATGAAGGCTTCCTCGTAAGCTTGCAACTGTTGGGGTGTTACCGGGTCCTTATTCGCATTGGCAGGGCCGACGAGAACCGCAATCGCGGCCAGCAGGCCAACGAGCGAAGCGATGCAAAGAGCGAACAGGAATGTCGTTCTGGTTGTCATGGCCATCCTCCCTAGTACGGCCCGATCTGGTCGGCGACCCGCGGCCGCAGGATCTCAGGCTGACTCAGCGAGGAGTCCGGCGCCGACTGAACGAAGACCTGCTTACGGCCCCACATGATGTACTCGTTCTCGATCCGATCATTGTTCATGCTGATCTCGCTCCGACCGACGCCGTCGTAGAAATCGCCGGGGTCGGCGCGGATCATCGGCTTGGTGAGCTTGGGCACACCCTCCGGGGCATAAGGCCAAGGCCAGGAGGTCGCCAGCATGCCGATCGAGCGCATGGTCCCGATCTCGTTATAGAGCACCTGATGGACGTGACCATGGATATTGGTGACGTTGGTATAAGGCTTGAGCACCTCATTGACTTCGCGCCAGTCACGCACCCAGAAGTTCCAAGGCGGGTAGTACTCGTAGAGCGGATTATGGCTGAAGATGACGACCGGCCTGGCCTTATCCCAGTCGGCAAGTGTCTTCTGCACCCAGTCGAGCTGGTCACGGCCCACACCGGCCCACGGTCCGGCGACGCTGCCGTCGAGGGTTGCCATGTGGTCCATGCGCTCTTCGGGGGTCATCTTCCGCACTGTCCAATAGTCCGGACCACGGGTGACCGTATCGAGCCCGATAAAGCGCACACCCTTGTGATCGAAGGTCCAGTTGGGCTTGTCGAAGAGCTGCTTCCACTTCGCGCCCATATCGTAGTACCAGTCGTGCTCGCCCGGGATAAAAACTTTTCGAACCTTCACTTCGTTCAGGATCTCAACCCCGAGCTCGAGCTCGTTGGCTCTGCCGAGTTGGGCCAGATCGCCGCCAAAGATCATGAAGTCGGCCGGCGGGTTCATGGCCTGGACTTCCCTCGCAGCACGCTGCACCTTCTCGACGAAGCGGGTGTTGACAGATTTCGGATAGAGGTGGGTGTCGGAAACCCACGCAAACTTGAAGGGTTGCTCGGCAGCGTAAGCGACATCGATGGTGTTAAGCAGCGGCCACCATGCGAAAGTCTGACCGACTGCAGCCGCCCCGGTTAAACACGATCTGTGGATGAAAGTGCGCCGAGTAATCCGGAACGAGGGGTCGGGACGAACCCCGGGCCGTTGCAGCACCGCGACCATCTCACGTCGTTCACGGTCAAGCACTGACATGGGGTATCTCCTCTCGATGGATCGCTTGCTTTTGTGGATCTATCCGGACTCGCTTTCTTGGACCTCGCAAATTTGTCGGACGTTAAGAATGCGACCTGCTGGCTCGGCCAAGTCGCCTATTGCTTCTTCAATTCGATGGTCAAATTCGTCGGCTTGTCCGCTGCGACAGTTACCGACTGCTGAAGGGGCCCGGTAAATGAGTGGATCGCCACCAGGCTATAGTTGCCGGGCGGGACATCAGTAATAGTAAACTTGCCGTCGGCGGCGGTGATTGCGTAATAGGGATTGTCCACCACGTAGATCCACCCTTCCATCCAGCCGTGTGCGTCGCAGTCGATGCGCACGGTCCCAGGCCGCGTCAGTTCCGTGGGAATTCGCTGCCCCTGGTTCGGCAACGCCATGTTGAAGGCGGTGCGCTTCCCGTAATAGCCGTGGGTGTTGTGCAGCACCGGGTCGTCGTTGACGACGTCCAGGGGACCCGCGCGGATCACCTGAACCTCAGGCTCGAAACGGCATTTGCGATTGTCGAGTTCGGGCGTCTTACCAGCTGCCGGCCATGCTTTTCCCTTGGCCACCTCGACCAGGTACACGACCGCGTTCTGGACGCCCTTGTCGGGCCCAACCTCGATCAGCGGCTCCTCGCGGATGCCGCCACACACCTCGACATCCTTGTTCGGGATGATCTTCCGCGTCGGCACCGCGTCGTTAAAGACGACCTTGCCGTCGATCGTTCCGCCGCCCGCAACCGCGCCCGCTTCGTAGGCGCACGCAGGCACGGCGATCGTCCATGCGAGCACGATCGCGGAGAACTCAGCAGTCAATGTGAGGCGTTTCATGGCTATCCCCCTCTTGCGAACTTCCGCAGGGGAACCCAACAGAGGTTTAACCACAAACTGGGCGATAAGGGAAATCGAAAATTGGCTGGTCGGCCCGCGGACGAAGGTACGCCGCAAGGCGGGCCGCTCTCGGCGGTGGACGCCGCCAGTTCGCATTCCACACCGCAGATGGGCAAGATCCGGGCTTCAGGCCGTGGCGCAGGGTGCCGGATAATGGAACCTCGGACTGGCCAGGAATAGCGAGAGTGGGCCGAGACAATGCCAGACCGTGATGCCGAGTTAGCACGGCCGCCCGCAGCGGGCTTTTGATCTCAAAGCGTTTTGGCGGCCATTCCGGAGGTGTACTATATGCGCTATATGAATCACCGGCATGGACTCATTCGCCAATCGGTTCTTGGTCTGCAGGCCCTCTCCAATATCGTCTTCGCCATGGCCCTGATTATGAGCCAACTGTCGTGGGCAGCCACGTCGCCCGTAACAATCGGCGGCCCATTCACGCTCATAGCACCCGACGGCACGACGGTGACCGACCAGACATTTCGCGGCAAATGGCTGCTGGTTTACTTCGGGTACACCTTCTGCCCCAATACCTGCCCGATGACGCTGAACGAAATCGCCACTGTACTCGAGAAGCTCGGTGCCGACGCCGCCAAGCTAAAGCCGCTCTTCATCACGGTCGACCCGCAGCGCGACACGCGCGAAGTGCTGGAACAATACACCCAATCGTTCGATCCGCGGATCGTCGGGCTCACCGGAAATCCGCAGCAGATCGATGCGGTGACTCAGGAATACGGGGCATACTCGGCCCGCCGTAAGACAGGACCGGGCCCGGAGGACTATGTCATCGACCACAGCACCTACCTCTACGTCATGGACCCAGGAGGCAAATTCGTCCGCGCTTTCGACGCCGATACCTCAGGCGATCGCATCGCCGACGCATTGCGCGAACTCATGGCGCAACCTCGCGAAGGAGGAAGCCATGGGGTGTTACGAGCCAGATGACGAGATAGCGAGTTGTAATAAATGGTCGTTGCGGGGACTATTGGATACCGCACGGATTCCGGAGACCGGCTCATGAACTATGACCAGTTTTTCGCAGACGCGATCGGGCGCCTGTGTTCGCCGACCTTGAGCGGATCGCAGGCCGATTTCCCGCGCGATCTGGCATTCACCGCAAGGCCCGCGCGACGTCGTGATCTGGTGCTCCAACGATTACCTGGGCATGGGCCAACATCCGAAAGTGATTGGCGCAATGGTCGAGATCGCGACAAGGATGGGGACGGGCGCCGGTGGGACGCGCAATATTTCCGACACGAATCATCCTCTCGTGGAGCTTGAGCGCGAGCTCGCCGACCTTCATGGCAAGGAGGCGGCGCTCGTCTTCGGTGCCGAGGGGAACCGAGCGGCTGCGCATTACAGCGACGCCCTATCATGATGATGTTTTGATCGATCAACTGGCCGAGGCGCTTACAGATGTCTGGCGCCGGGTCGCCTTGCCGCTCGAGGGCTGCGTGGTCGATGTGGCGGAGTGAAGGAACAACGTCCTGTCCTTGTCGCAAACCTTATGAGGTGGGGCATTCGACTGCGCCGCCGGCACTGCTCACAAGTAAGGAGCGCGATAGACTTGAAGCCGTGCCTTGAGGCATTAACTAAACGGAATCAAGCGAAGGACCCGCACAATGAGCGAATGGCGGGACATCAGTACCGCACCTAGAGACGGGGTGTTCGTTCTGCTGCACAATGACCGCTGGTCTAGCGATGTGGAAGGATTTTGGCACAAGGGCAGTCAGTCTTGGTCTGCCAACACGCGCATCCCGGGCATCGAAAACCGCGTAATCAGTCCAGAGCCGCCGACGCACTGGAAACCACTGACGCTCGAAGAAGAGAAATACTGAAACCGCTTAAGCGCAAGCTCTGGTGGCACCCGTCACAGCGCACCGCAAAGTCGCAATGACCATCAAAGAAGACGAACGATTCTGTGGTCGCACGCTGAGGCTGGCGGGCGAGCGGGGAGCTACGATCATGATTCCGCTCGGCGTTCGAATTGCAGCATTTCTTAGCGTTGCCTTGGTCGCGGCGACAAGCGCGTCTGCCGAGAAGAAGAAAAAGGTCGCGCCGCCACAGTCGCGACAGTCGAGTGTAATGTTAGCTATTGGTAAGCGGACCAGTCGCGGACATACTGGTTGGTCGCAGATTGACTCGAAGGCGACTCTCGGCAGGTCCGCTCTGCTCACGCCAGTGCGGACATTCGGCTCAACGCGGTCAGGACCTCCTGCGGACCCAGACGATGATGGTTTCCGCCGCCCGGTCCGCACGCACGAGCGTGCGACCAATCGATATTCTCAATGCGATCTCGGGCCTTTGCTTATCCGCCGCAGCGCAGTCGCGGCCGGCTCGATTCAGCAGGTAACGTGAAAAAGGCCGATCTTCTTCGCATGCGAGTTGTTGAACGTACGAATTGCCTTGGGGGTCGGCTGCAACAGGACCGTGCAGCCCTTTTTCGCAAAATACGCCTCAGCTTCCGGCGATAGATTCACATTGCCCATCTGGCCCGAGCCAAGAATTAGCTGCTCGCATCCGTTCTCAAAGACGAACTTCGCTTCGTCCTTCGAGAGGACATGCGAGGTGCCGTAGTACTTCTTCGACAACTTTTTCTTCCGCCTTGCCACTTCGCCGGACAGACGAATGATCACGTCGTGTTCATAGGTCTTTCCGTCAATCGTGATGGTGCCGAATGTAGTGCGTTCGATCTCCATGGCCTGACCTCCTCATGATCTCGGCACGAGGCCCCACTCCGCGTCGGCAGACCAGCCCGGCATCGATGTCAGGGCACCCCTCCTTCGCGTCGCTCGCCATAGGTATGGCGAAGCCCACCATCCAGCAAGCGCGAGATCGGGCGGAAGTGTTATGGGGCGCTACACGCCCAGATGGGTCACGAACGCCGGTTCCCTGGAACCTCTGTGAACGGGCGCCCGAAACGGGCTCGCGAATGTCTGCTCAAGGTCATGAGTGCGGATCGCGCGCTCGCTCGTCGAGCTTCCGGAACGGGTCGATTTCAGCCGCTCGGATGCCAATGATCGGATGGCTACTTCCGGCGCGATTGCGACACGGCGTGATTGGAATCGTATGTCGGCTTCCGAGGTAAGAGCGGTCATTCATCTAGCGCGAGCCAACAGCCGAGTTTGACCTGAGGCAGACATTGACGCCGCGGGTTCATTTGCCGGACGTCGTGTTTGACACCCCTCAAAGCCGAACGGCACTACAATGCCCAGCGCACTTTGCCCTGTTCGGGATCCTAGAGACAACTCATGGAAGAGTAATCAGAAGGAAAATTCTGGCGCTGTTGGACCAACACCCGGTTGCGACGCTGCGGCCGGATGGCTGGCCGCAGGCAACGACCGTCCGCTACGTGAACGAAGGTCTGACTCTCTATTTTCTCTGCGGCCTGGACATTCAGAAGGCAAAAACTCTGGCGCGAGATAAGCGGATTTCGCTAACGATCGATCACGACACCGCGGATCTGATGACGATCACCGGCCTATCGATGGCAGCGCACGCGCATGCGGTGGGGCCGAAGCGGGCAAGGTCTTGCGCATGCTCCCGCGGAAGTACCCTGAGGCGCCTCCTTTGGCGGTGAAGATGCCGAGCCCGGACGAGATCCGCCTGTTCCGCGTAACGCCGACGGTCATTTCCGTACTCGACTACTCCAAGGGCTTCGGGCATACGGATCTCGTCACCTGCTCGCGGCCTCGGTCATGAACTGACCTCAGGCAACTTCGGCGCCGAGTCCGTTTAGCCCTCAACAGCAGACCTCTGTCGATGCATTGGCACGGCAGGTTTGTGCCAAAGGCGGAAGTGCAGGTTGCTTTGACCCCAATCGCAGCAGGGCTCCAAAGGCTATCGCATCGCTGCATCAGTTTGCTGCTCGTCGAAGAGCGCGCTCGGCACCGAAAAAGTGGCGCAAGTTGCAGGACAACCAGAACTCGTTCACGCCGTGGCCGTGCGAGCGAATATGCGGTCAATCTTGGTGGCCATGATGAAGTCGTTCTCATGCAGTCCCTTGATCTTCTTGGTCTGCAGAGAGACCGTCGCATTGCCCCAACCGAAGCTGATATTCGGATGATGGCCTTCGGCTTCCGCGAGTTCACCAATCTCCTGAACAAAGGTCAGCGCCTCGCGGAAATTGCGAAACCGGAAGCTCCGCTCGATGCGGTGAGCTTCGTCCGCCAGTTGCCAGTCTGGGGCCTGTGCGTGAAAGAGCTCAGCTTGCTCGCGCGTGAGTGGAGGTATTCCCCCGCGACAGGGAGTACAGGTTTTGCTAACAAGAGCTTCGGTCATGTTGCTTGCCCCTCGTGTCAACCTTCGCCCGCATAAGGCTCGCAAACTGCGAAGGTGAATGTTGCGGCGCAGGGGCTGTCCGCCTCAATCACCCGCGCCGGGATTTGGCGAGAAGTATTGGAGTTTGTCCGGCTTCCCCTCCCACTCCTTGGAGTCGGGCGGGGGCGCTTTTTTGACCGTAATATTTGGCCAGATTTTCGCGTATTCCGCATTCAGCGACAGCCATTTCTCAAGCCCGGGCTCGGTGTCAGGCTTGATCGCGTCGACCGGGCATTCCGGCACGCAGACCCCGCAATCAATGCATTCGTCCGGGTGGATGACGAGCATGTTCTCGCCCTCGTAGAAGCAGTCCACGGGGCACACGTCGACGCAGTCCATGATTTTGCAGCGAATACAGCTGTCGTTGACTACGAAGGTCAATTAAACGTCCTTTCAGCAGATCGCAGTGGTGAACCCATTCATGGTGTCCGCCCGTCCTCGCGGCGCTCGTTCATTGGTTGAAAATGGACGCACAGAAGACCTACGTCCTCCGGCTGAATCGGAACACCCAAGAGCAGGCATTCAGCGGCCGAGGGGCCCGTGCTCGGCAGGTTGCCGCACATCTCTCTACCGAAATGCGTGCAGTCCGGGCAAACACCGATCTGCCGACGCGCATCACTCGTAGCTAGAGTGGACAGCACTTGGTGCAGCGCGCGACGCATCGCAGTTCGCTCTGGCACGTCGAGCAAGTCCACGGCGCGCACCAAAACTTCGAACGGATCGCGTGCAAGCGCTTTTTTGCCCTTGCTCGTCAGTCGTAGACTTACGCTTCGCCCGTCCGTCTTGAATGGCTGTCGGACCAAGTACCCACCCGCTTCGAGCGCCTTAATGGTTTGTGTCGCGGTGCCGCGGGTTGTCGCTTGAAATTCCGCGAACGCCGACGGGGTCCGCGAGAACGGGTTGGCACGGGCGAAGAAGCGGAGCGCCATCCATTGGGCCGGACTGAGTTCGCCGTCATAGCCCTCGGCTTGGACGAGCCGTCCCACCTGCAGCAGGAGCTCTGCCGTTTCGCGCGCTGACATATTTTACCTCTTCGACTTTATAATAGCGTTTCGAAATTAACTTGACAATCGATCGGATGCAGATAATTTTGTTTCGAAACTAGTTGGGGGGCTTGGTCATGGCCCGCAACGCGGCCCTGCCGATCCTTACGGCCGAACCCGGCCTCACCCATTATCTCGAGGAGATCCGGCGGTTCCCGATGTTGGAGCGCCAGGAAGAATACATGCTAGCCAAGCGCTGGCGTGAGCACGGCGATCGCGACGCGGCGCACAAGCTGGTCACCAGCCATCTGCGGCTCGTGACCAGGATCGCCAGGGACTATCGCGGCTACGGCCTGCCGATCTCCGAGGCGATCTCCGAGGGCAATGTCGGCCTGATGCAGGCGTCCGAGCGCTTCGAGCCGGAGAAGGGCTTCCGGTTCGCCACCTACGCCGTGTGGTGGATCAAGGCGGCGATCCAGGAATACATCCTGCGCTCGTGGTCGCTGGTGAAGATGGGCACCACGGCCGACCAGAAGAAGCTGTTCTTCAACCTCCGCAAGACCCAGAACAAAATCTCCATCCTCGACGATGGCGATATGCGGCTGGACCAGGTGAAGATCATCGCCCGGCGGATCGGCGTCACCGAAACGGACGTGATTCACATGAACCGGCGGCTCGGCGGCGACGCCTCGCTCAACGCCGCGATCCGCGAGGACGGCGATTCCGGCGAGTGGCAAGACCGGCTGGTGGACGAATCCCCGGACCAGGAGACGACGCTCGCCGCGAGCGAGGAGTTCGATAACCGCCGCAAGACGCTGTCCGATGCGCTCACTGTACTGAACAAGCGCGAGCTGCGTATCTTCGAGACGCGCCGGCTCGCCGAGGAACCGATCGCGCTCGTGGAGCTGGCCGAGGAATTCGGCGTCTCGCGCGAGCGCGTGCGCCAGATCGAGGTGAGCGCCTTCGAGAAGGTGCAGAACGCAGTGAAGCACCGCGTCGCGGCGATGGCGACCCCGGCGCCTCTGCAGGTGCGTTAGCTTCCAGCCCTCTCCCGTGGTGGGAGAAACTAACGATGGACGTGTCGCCAGGGGCACGTTTTACGGCAACCGAACGACGCGAGAGGGGCGCCGCTCACCGGGTGCTCCTCAAGGCCTCGCTCGACGATCCACGCACGGCACTTTGCATCATCGATCGGGCGCTTAAGCCGCGCGCTGCAGATGGAAAGTTATCCGAAGTTTCATAATGAAGTCGGGGTGCCGATCGTGCGCATTGGCTGCCGCGAGTTCAAATGCATTGGGGATAAACCACCGCAAGATCACCCACACATCTACCTCAAGATGGGCGATGTCAGTGAGATCGTCTGCCCTTATTGCTCTACGCTATTCCGCTTCGATCCGAGCTTGGGCGCACACGAAGCTGATCCGGCAGATTGTGCTTACGGTGACAGGGACTGAGTTTGAATTGCAGTAATGCCGCTTCCTTCGTCATGCCGGCCGCAGCCAACCAGCGCCAGGCGCCATCGTCGCGCAGTGTCGGGGCGGTTCACGATGGCCACGAACGATCCGTATTCGGCAGGATGCAAGCGTCACGACTGCCAAACCAACGATAGCGGTTGCGCGCGACCAAATCATAGATCGCGTCGCGGATTACACGTGGGATGAATTGGAAGATCCATGTCTACTGCCAGCGCGGAAGCTCGCGCGCAATGCGCAGCACGGCTTCGGATTTTACATAGGCCTCGCCGCTCGCCAAGAAGGCAAAGGAACCCGGGTGATCAGGATCGATGCCGAGCTGCTCAGCGAGCGGACGTCCCTCGGCCAATTGGATCGGAACGAAGCGAAAATAGCCGCAGCGATCACGTTTGCTCACGAAGCGGCAGCCGCGCGAGCATAGGACGCATACGCCGTCGAACAGGATCAGGCCGTGCGACGAGTTGATGCCGCCAGGACTTTTCGGATCAACGACGATTGACTGCTCCGCCTGCATGGAAAAAGCAAACACCCGCGGGACGGCCGGCGCAACAGGGGTGATCGTCCCTTAGAGCCTGTCTCGAAACGGCACTCCCATATCGGAGAAGGCTGAAATGGCTGGGCGGGTTGAGCGAAAATTACGCCCCGCTGCTACACCGGGGTATTGGCGGCGGCATGTACACACGGAACCGACATCACTGATGACCGAGCACTGGGCGGTAATAGCTGCGATGTTCTGGATCTACCGGGATACGTTCTGGTCGCTGTTTTTCAGCGCCGTTTGGTTCATGACGATCGTTTCGCATCCGGACGCTGAGATCACCGACAGGCAATTTATCGATTTTCCGCCGCGATATCTTCGTCGGTCGCCTTTTCGGAGGTCACCAATTTCTGCGCAAGCCCGCGCCGAAAATCGCGCTCCGCTGTTTCCATCAGCCCGGCTACCAAATCTTCTGGCACTCCGTCGAGAGCGGCGTCTTGGTAGACTTCGGAGTCGACCGAATAAGTAAAGCCATTTGCCGGGATGCCCTCGACGAAAATGCGAACTTTCCAGCCGTTTAACGTCGGGATCGCGCGAACTTCGTAGACCTTGTCGCCGTGTTCGAAGGTCGTACTCTTATGCATCGCACTCTCCAGACTGCCAATGGCTGGCGCCCGCGCAAACGCACAGAGCTCCCCCCAGTGGAGAATTGTCAAATCAGCAAATCAGGTTCGGGCCGGCGGAAAGGCACCGGGATCGACAAGCTCCTCGTCGGTGGCTCCGCCGTCCAATTCGACAAGATAGACCAGCATCAACTCGTCAGACTGCCCACCGTTATTCTTAGCCTCGGCAAACACAACCCGCTCGTCGGGTAGTGCAATCCGCGCCCGTAGTTTGGTCTTCCCATCCCACAACGGAACACCGTCGGACTTGGCCTCTGCCAGGTCGTCCTTCAGCCATTGCTCGTGGCAAAGCTCATGCGCCTCGCGCAGGTGATGAGCCTCGAACGCGAGTGTCGGCGTGTCACCGATTTCAATCGTGAAGATTGTGAGCAGGACATTGGCGGTCATTTCGCTTTATCCAGTGCAGTCACGATAAGCGACGGTTACGGTCTTCCGCGATCCAACAGTATGATCGTTGTCAAGCCGACAAAGAAAATGATCCCAATAATGCGGGGTAGCTGGTACGTCACTTCTTCGCCTTCAGCCCGATCTCGACCGGCCTGCTCACTTTGACGGTTGAACCTTCGGCGCGCCTTTCGGAACAGCAGCTGGCTGCGCCGGCTTCGTCAAAAATCGATTGAAACAGCCCAACCGCTCATCCTCTTCTTTCAGGAATTTGCAGTCGGCGACGACCTTTGCAGTTGGCGGTTTTGGTTTCGGAACTGGCGGCACGACACCGTCGTAGCAATCGAGCCGCTCTTTCGATGCGTCTTCTATGGTGAGGCAACCGCGCAACTTATCGATTTGCGATTGGGCACTCGCGTTTGTTGCGAAAATAGAGCCGAGAACCACCACCGCGAGCCATGCGCTACGATTGCTCATACTTTAAGGCCCAGCTCGACCAGGCGGCGGATGGCCTCGGGACGATCCAGTTTCACGCCCTGACGTGCGATCCACTCGTCGATTGACCGCATTTCGTACTCAGTCCACTGCGGGTTTGGATTTGGAGCTAGAGCTTTTTGGGCCATTGCCTTTGCGATCGCAACGGATGCGGTGATTTTGGATTGGGTGGTTTCTTTCATCGGACCTTCGACTTTTTGGTCGGCTTCAAGGACCGCTCGAGTTCGGTTTCGCCATACACGCCGCCTAGCCCGCCGAAGCGGTCAACTACGAGGTAGACGGTTTGATCTGCACCGTAGGGCACGGTGGTCGGCGTCGAGCCCGTTCTGGGCATACGCAAACTCCTACCAACAAACAGAAAACTGAAAAATCAATTCGACTTAGACAATATCGTCCCGGCCACAAAAAAGTAAGGCCCCGGAGACCGCGCTGAGGGCCCCCGACCGTACCGGGGTACCCGCCTGATCGTTGGTTTTATATTGCCACGACAACCGCTGCTATCAAATTGCGATGTCCGGCTACGCGAACAGGTCTGCCCCGGCCAAACCTCTGGGCATTTAATCAACCTTTGGCCCGCAGCAACGCAAGTTGCTCTGTATCGGTGGGCACGGCACTGAGCCGTAAGAGCAGAACACGCAGCAATCGCCCGCGAGGGGCTTTGAGCCGTTCGCCACAGCCCTTGCAGTCATAGAAGAACTGGCAGGCATCGGTCGGCATCGTCTCGACAGCCTGATAGCTGCATTTGGGGCAAGTGAGCGTGGATTGAAGCTGCACACCGCGTTCCTGCTTTGCGCCAAACATACAATAGCTTGCGGAAGCGGCGCGGGCCGCCCGTCTATTAGGGTTATTTTCAAACTGCGATACTACCCAAATCTCCAGCTAGATGAAAAGTACGGCGATGCGGTATTATGGCGCAAACGCCACTGGAAGCCGAAGGGAGTTAGGCTGAATTAGAGCGCGCCATGTGGGCGCGCGCGGCTTTGGCCGGATTCATTTGTTTTGCGGCCTTGTTAGTCGGCGAATTCGCTCCCGAGCGGTTCTTCCTCCGTGCTCATGCAAGCGCGTCGAATGCGATTGGGTTGGTCTACTCCATTACCTTGACATCGGCGACATTGACCACCCATCGATAGACTGAAGATGCTTTTGCTGTGCGGTTTCAGCCGATCGTTTTAGGCAAGAGCTACAAGCGCAGCTAAACGGCGCCGCCTCGGGCGGCTACAAGCATGTCGTGATGAACGCGCTCGAACTGCATGTCGCCCTCGGCGGATTTCCCGAACCCCAACACCATATCGCTGAGGACGTCATGGAATCCGAGCGAACACCCGGTGATGTGTTGCTTGTCGAGAAGGGCAGGCACAGGCTTGACGATCCGTTATCTGTTGCCGCGAGCGGCGAACTAGGTGGTCGCTCCGCCTGTACGCCGCTTGGGGGCAATTGCCGGCTGCTAGAATCCTAGCGTAACATCCGGACGATGAGAGGTGAGGCCGGCGGCTGGCTACGCCGGCGCGTCCGGATCATCCAATTCTAAGAGCCATTGAACTATCTGCGTTGAAGCTATCGTCCGTTTAGGAAGATGAGGATTGAGCGTGCCAGCGCTGACATTTTTTGTATCGGCCAATTTCGCTTTCGCGAATTTCTTGGCTTCGAACTCATTCGAAAATCTTTCGGTCGCTCTGGAATGACCCCGCTTTCCAGGCAGCTTTCTAGGTTCAAAAGAGACGTACCACGTGTCTTTGGACCTGTCAGCCATGGAACTCTCGTTCAAATAGCCCAGCTCCGTTCAAGGACGGCAACCGCTGCCCGGCGTGCATCTTACCGCAATTTAAGCAGAACCAGCGGCGCGCGAAAGCCGCCCTGAGGGCTTAGCAATCATCGCATACATCGTCCCCCAAAAATAAGCGTCATTCACCTTATCCTCGTAAGCAATTCGAGTCCGGTCGAATCGCTTTGCGGTATCGCTTTTGTTGAGAATTAAGATACAAAACAGGCAAGATGAAAAAGATCGCTACGGTCACGATGATCGGGATGCCGCCCACTTCGAAACCGGCGACCGCAGAGAATATCATTATGACGCCTACGGCAAAGAAGGCGCCGCAGCTGCCACCCATTGTCGGATCGACAGCAGGAGACGGAGCATATTGCGAAGCCTTACGCTCGGCCACGCTGATCATCTCCATTTCCTTTACGGCTTCGCTATCCAATTGCGGGTCTCCCGGGCCCACTCCTGCGATGGTTGCAGACGCCTAGAGGTTCATTCCCCTTCGCCTTTAGCCCCAGCTCTGCCGCTACGGATCAAATCAGCTGCGACGCCTGGCAATCTTTCTCAATGGAAGCCTCAGTGTGCTTGCCCTGCGACGTACCGCAAAAGTGGTCCGGTTTAGAGCCTTGGCAATAGTCTCTGCGCTGCTCGCACTGAAGACGAGCTCTCGGAGCTCTTTATCCCGCTCGGGCGTCCAAGGCCGTCGTGGCGTCCCTGTCATTTTCCCTTCGCCTTCAGCCCTCGGCCTGCCGACCGTAAATCGGCGTTAGCCCCATTTCTTCACAGCTCTTGCAGTCTCGCCGTCCTCATTCCTTCAGTCTTCGTCCTTTTTTTCCGCCAACTAGTCGGAGCGTCTTCGCGTGAAGTTTGACGGACTTCATGCTGCGCTTGAGCATGCCGCTGATTAGCGTCCACGACTTACCGGCGACGATCAGATCGAGAAGCCGCTCGTCCTCTTCTGGCGTCCAACGTATCCTCGGCATCACGCAGTCATTTTCTAGCCTTCAGCCCGAGCCCAACCAGACGACGGATGGCTCTCTGCTTTGCAGTCACCGATTCAACCTCGATACTTGCATTAATTTTTCGAGCTCAATGCGACCCTCCATGTGAGCTTCCTGCTCGCCGGCGAACGATTCCATGGAAGATTGAACAGGTCTTCCGTTCTGTCTAATGTCCCAGCGGAAGCGACCCGCGTGGATCGTGCAGGGCCGGGTTACAAGGTCATAAGGTTGCGGGGACTGAGCCACACCGACAATATGGCACGGATCCGGCAATATTTCCACGTCGCTACGGACGAGGGCCGGTCATTTCCCTTTCTCCTTCGGCAGATCGACTCTATTCTCTCGAAACTCCAGCGCCCCTTGGTGAGGCGACGTATGCGCCGATCGCGTTCGTCCGCTAGGCCTTGGTGAGCTGGTGCGAAATCCATTCAGCCGTTGGGTGCGCGGTCACTCCCAGCCACAGGATTTGGCGGCGATCGTGCTGCAGTATCAGCAACCCATAGAGCAGTCGGAATGAGATTGTCGGGACTACGAATAGGTCCATCGACGCGATGCCGTCGGCGTGATTATGAAGGAACGTCTTCCACCCTTGGGACGGCGGTCGCCTTCCCCTCGCAATATACTTTGCAACGGTGGTTTGTCCGACATCGATGCCGAGCTTGAGAAGCTCGCCATGAATCCGTGGTGCGCCCCATAATGGGTTGGCGAGACTGATCTTGCGAATGAGCTGGCGGATTTCCAGCGGGGTCTTTGGACGGCCACTGCGCGGTCTTGATTTCCAGCGCCAATACGCTCGGAAGCCGGCACGATGCCAATGGATCACGGTCTCCGGCCTGACGATCTTCAAAGCGGCCAGCACGCCTGGTGCCAGCCGATACAACCCGGCAAATACCAGACGGTCGGTGCTGCTGAAGGTCAGTCGCTGCGGCGATTTACGTCGCGGCACGTTAAGTTGATGACGAAGCGTCAAGATCTCTACTTGCAGCGCGCTCGCGACCGGAACAATCCGATCAGCGCCAACCAAATCAGGCTAAAAGCATCTCTCATGAACCAAGAGCATCACCCGATTCGACTTCACTTGCTAGCCGGATTGAGTTTCCGACAATGACAACTATTAAACCGAATTGAAATCTCATTCCATCACTGCATCAAAAATAGGCGAACGACAAAATCCGGAGAATGGAACTGGGCTAATCAATTCCGGTCTCCGGGCGTTCTTGCAGCGATCGTTCAGGATTAAGCGGCCTTGCTCGGTGCAGCGCCCGTCTTGACATTGATTGTCTTGGTGGTCTTTATGGCCTTAGCGGGCTTCTTGATCGTGAGATGCAGCACACCCTTGTCGAAATGAGCGTCGACGGCTCCGTCCTCCGGCTCGAAAGGCAGGAACATCGATCGGTAGAATGAGCCGTAGCTCCGCTCCTCGACATGCCAGTACTTTTCATCTTTCGTGCTCTCCGCCTTTTTCTCACCGGAAATGATCAGCTGGTTGTCGTCCAGGCTGACCTTGATATCTTTCTCGTCCACGCCGGGGAGTTCGGCTGTCACTTCGAGGGCATCGTTTGTCTCCGCCACACTAATTGCCGGCGCGCCAGCCCCAATGTCGGGAGAAGACGAATTCTGATCGAAAGCACGAAACGCGTTTGCCATTTCGCGCCGCATGGCTCGGAACGCGTCCGGTGTCAGCTCTTGGCTCTTGGTCCACAATCTCGGAAGACTCATCTGTTCCCTCCATCGCAGGTTAGAAAAAATATCGAAGGCCACCTTGGCCTCCCGGCCTTGATCCAGCTCAAGATCGCCGAATTACTTCGAGGCGGAAAACTGATTTTCTGATTTTCCGCGAAAACTTCCGCTTCTTGAAAAGCCTGGCCCGAAGCCTTTGAAGAGAACTCAAGTGCCTCAACAGGCACGCGCCGTGGCCATCATGCCAAATGACCTTGATCAGGCCACCGCGGCAGCCCCTAAAAACGTAGAGATCACCCGCGGGCGGATCCCGCTTCAAACACTCCTGAGCCAGACGCACAAGGCCCGGAAACATATGACAACCGAACACACAGTAGTTCGTTCCGGCAAATTAAAAAGAAAGCCGTTCAATTCAAATGTGGCAGGCTGTAACTGAAGCCAAAGGTCGCGATTACTTAGCAAGTGGCCTCGCGTATCGAGCGACACGCCAAGCTTCGCAGCTTTCACACCCGTCGCACCTGGTATTCGCTTCAACGCCTTAGCGATCTTTTTAACGCCGATTTTCAAGGAAGCGATTGATAGCGGCCTGGAGATCGACGAGGGAGCCGAAGACGCCGCGCTTGAGGCGGCGCCCTGTGAGCTTGGCGAAGAAGCCTTCCACGGCTTTGAGCCAGGACGCCGAGGTTGGGATGAAGTGGAACGTCCAGCGGGGATGTCGCGCAAGCCATCTGCGCGGTATTATGGCGCAAACGCCACAAGGGGCCCTTAAGGTCCCCAGGGCGTTTGGGGTGCTTGTCGGTCATTTGCCTTCCGCAATCCTCAGCCTGCCAGCGTTCGTTAGTCGAAGTCCGCCCGACAATTCCTGTATGTACCCTAGTTGGATCAGTCGGTCTTTGTGTTCGGCTGGGATTGTCCGGTGCATCAAACCCTTAGCGCAGTCCCGCAACGAGACGAATTCTTCGTGGGTCAATGGCGCAGACAAATCGGGGTTCATTTTCCAAATATGCGCCTCCGGCGCTGCCGTTCAAGCCAGTCATCCTGCCACAATCAAACTGACCCACTACCGGGCTTTCCGTCTGGACGTTTGACCAGTTCGAATGTGGCAACGTGGGTGCTTTCCAACCAAGACTTTAGCGTGGCCCCGCAGACTTTACAGGATGCGTGGCCGGTGTGCGGTACTAAGAAGTTTGCTTCAGTGCGTTTGTACTCAGCGCCGCAATTGCATCGGACAATTGTCGCCATTCTTGGAATATGCGCCTACGGCACTCCGAAACAAGTGGAAACCCGCCGCCACAATCAAATTGATCCACTGCCGGCGTTTGGGTGCGAAGCCCCATGAATCATCCGCCAGTGGCGGATATCTCGGCATACAATGCCTTCAAAGGTTCCAAAGCCTCAGTGCGACGCGCAATTGGGACTACAGATACCCGGCGCAGCGAACCGCGCGCCCCCCGGCGTGAACCGGCGGGCTTCGCCATGCCCTTCCGAAGTCACCCGACCCTCAAATTCTCCGCCGAAGTCTTCCCCTGGGTGGGCACTTCCTCATAGCTCACCTTTGCACCCTCATTGAGTGTGCTGAGCCCAGCTTTTTCGACCGCGGAGATGTGCACGAACACATCCTTGCTGCCGTTATCGGGCTGAATGAATCCATAGCCCTTTGTCGCGTTGAACCACTTCACCGTTCCGGTTGCCACCTTGGTGGCCTCCCATATCCGATTGGACCTAAAGACAGCCTCATGCCGATTTGGAAGGCAAGCAAAACCCGCCGGGGTGAGCCGGCGGGCCCGGAGTATGGGCTGGTGCCTACCTTCTTTCCAAATATCCGCGAATTAACTCGCGTTTGAGGTCCCTGGAGGCGCATACTCAGACAATCACCGCTCCGCCTCCTAGGCATTACCGGTGACAGAGAGTGTTGCGCTCCCGCCTATTCGAGGGAAGCATCATGCCCCAGTCTCAGCGCCTGTCGTCCGTCATTCCCTTCGTTGCAATTGAGCGCCCCGCTTGTCCGAGGTGCAAGGCCCCGATGATGCTCGTCAGTATTGCGCTGGCACGCCCGGGCGTCGACTTGCATACGTTTAAATGCGCTATCTGCAATCGCGTGCATAAGACCCTGGCCGCGTATGAAGACCCTATGAAGTCCAAGGGTCTTGGACGCTGGTTTCAAGACGATTTGCACCCACCGAGGTAAGGCGCGCCGGCGTGAACCGGTGGATTTCGTAAATTCCTTGAAATGAGGTGCGCTGTAGAATTGCCCACTAGCTGGGTGAAATTCACCACTGGACCACACTGATAGACACCCGCGCCACCGCGGGTGCGGGTGCGCTATCTCGAAAGAGGAGCAAAGCTGATGTGTGACTATAGTCTGCATGCCATGGCATCGCGTCCCGCCAAAGTTGGAGAGACGCTCATCACCACAACGTTCCCCAGGACCCCGACCCGTGGCTTTGCTGCAGAAGGCGAACCCGGGGTGGCGGTCTGCCTGCTTCCCGGAACCGAGTTAGCCTTCGAGCAAGACGTTAAGTACGACCGGGGATGGATCTGGACGAGAACAACCAGCTACCGCGTTGCCAAGTTTGGTGTGGTCGAACCAAATGTGCCGCATCGCCACCACGACGCGATCGAATTTCCCGATGGAAGCAATGTCCTGGTGACGCTGCTCACCGAAGGCCAGCGAGCGACTGTGCTGCAATTGCCAGTTGTCCATCAGATATCGCAGCGCACAACAAAAGCTGAGGAGCACGGAAGCACACCTGCAGCAGCAGCTTCGGCCGCCGGCAGGTCATGCGAAATCCCGGCCATGCCTTCTTGCGTCAGCGCGACGAAGCCGGAGGCGTTGGCGGTCACTTTCTTCAGGTCGGGGACTGCGGGTAATTCTTGAACAGATGGTAGGCTGATTGCCCAGCGTCATGAGCGAGCCCGGCCATGTAGGCGAGCCCGGCGGCGTAGTCGTCCAGACTGAGGGCGGCGATCCGGAACCGGGCGACGTCGTGCGGCGTGGTCGCGATGTGGTCCTCGGAGAGTCCATATCAGCAGAAACTGGTGTAAATCAGCGACCCGCGCCGCCGACTCCCAAGGTCACGATTGGAGGCCGATTTACAGTATCTCCCGAACGACTCATCGGAATTGTGCTATATTTGAGCTTGGAGCGAACGAACAGCGACGATGCACGGCATCCGCAGCACCGCTCCACCACAAAGCATCACATGGGAGGTATGTCATGACACAGGTGATTGCTCTCGCTTTGAGTATCGCCGTTCTCGGAGGCATTTGGGCATTTCTCGCGCTCGGGCCCTTGAGCGGTTTCGTCCTCGTGTGGGCGGGCTTCATTGGCTGGGGGTGCTTCTTCCACAGCGGCGCCAACAACAATGCGCTCGTTAAGACGATCGTCGGCAATGCCTATGGTGCGCTGGTCGCATGGGTCGCTCTGTTGATCATCGTCAACGTCCCGGTCCCTGGTTTGGGAGCGGTCTGGCCAGCGATCGTCGTCGGCGTCACTGTTTTCTTCCTGGTCATCGTCGCCTCGATCGATCTGCTGTCCGTGGTACCGGCCAACGTCTACGGTTACGCTGCGCTTGTGGCGTACTCGCTGCACCAGCCATCCGCAGCGCCGGCCACCGGCCCATTGCAGAACCTGGTCTCGCCTTCGTTCGCCAACCCGCTGGTCTTGCTCATTGTCTCAATGGTGATCGGAGCCCTGTTCGGCTATGCCTCGGCCCGGCTCGCGAAGGTGCTGCCCACAAAACTGCCGACCAGGGCGGCGCACGCATAACCGAAGCACGGCGTTTTGTGCCCGGTTCCGATTCCGGGCATCGCCTCGGTCCCAAGGTCGATGGATAACTGATCGCGGCGTCCCGTCGATTTCCGATACATGGCTAGCGCCCGCAAAGCGCCCCCTGATTGATATCGCAATGTCCGCGATGATCATCGAGCTTTTAGATTCCAAGGCCGAGAGCGACGATGTCGGTTTTGGAGCGGAGTTGGCTTGGATGTCCTGTCAGATCGAGCGGGCTTTCCGGTTTGTTGAAGTCCTCAAAAAAGCCGCCGCCGATCCATCAAACCGAAGCTCGATTGATCCGCCGCTATTCCGGCTATCTAGGTCGGGGTCGAACTCATGCTGCCAAAGCTCATTGAGCATCGTTTCATGAATTGTATTTTTTACCCGCTGAGCTTCTTCTGCATTCCCTGATGCCGTGAAGTTAGCGATAGCAGAAATGAGCCTGTTGATTTCGCCAAACGGCAGCAATCGAGCGTACTGCAACTCGATTTCGGTTCCGACCTGTGGATCAGCGGGGCCGTAGTGCTGGCTCGCAAAAATCTGCAGGTTTCCAACGCTATATTCGTTATAGAAAATCTCGTAGCGACGACCGTACTCTGGTTCCTCGCGGCCTGTGAGTTCAGCGTCAGGTCGTTCTTGCAACCGCCATGGCTCGTTTGGCTCGAACCTGTGGTTTAGAGCGTCGGCAAACATCTCGAAATCGGAGAAGAACCGTCGATCCTCGTCGGTGATTTGTAGCTCGATGCCGTTTCGTAACGAAGACGGTGTATGATTGGGCGTGATGGGCTTGCCGTTTAGCAGCTTACCTAGAAATTTCCGCTTAGGGCCGCGCCTGACCGTTCGCCAGATGTAGCTGGTGAAGCCTAAATTTACCAGAACCAGCAATATCAGAACTTCGTACATGTTCGCCCCCTAGTCGCTGTTGACGGCGTCTGAGCGATAGCTGACCCGAGGAAAAAACCGCAACCCCAACCCCGGTTAGCACTTTTGTGGTCGTTCACGTGGTACAATTTTTCAATGCGTGTCCAACGCGAGTGCTGATTATTGCACGGGAGTACTCACGACGGTAACCTTGCCACTGCGATGCTTGCGATAATGGATTCTTGTGCCGCTAAGGGAGAGTAACAAGCCAGTTCGGAAAGTGATTTGATTGAAACTCAACACCACATTTGCAGCCATTATGGCGGCCCTTGCTGTGTGCCCGACTGGAGCCGTGGCCGAGGTCTATTCGTGTGAAATTAAGGAATGGGTGCGGGTAAATGACGAGGGACTTGTTCGGCCCGCGCCGAGTGCACCTTTTAAACGCCAAGTATCGATCGACAAAGAAACCGGCAATGCTGTCGGCGACGCGTTGTCGGTTGCAAATCGTTGGGAAGTTGCTCAAAAGGGTTCGCAGGAAAACGCGTTCGTGACCCTTGGCTACGTTGGCTCGCGGCTCCTTTATGAAATTGCAGTCTACGAATTCAAAATAGGACGCGAGAAACCCCTAATCATTGCCGTTCGGTCGCATCGCGGGCTTTTTTCAGCCCTCAGTGGAATCTGCCAATGATGTTTCGCATGTCGCAGGATGTGTAGGTGCCGCTTGATCGTCAGAAGCAACATCGGCAGCGCGGATAGCCGTGCTGTCGGTAATGTTCATTGAGGCTCGAAAGATCACGGATAAGCGGCACGGTTACCGAGGCCGGGTTAGTTTAATTGACCTTGGGAATGGTTCAGAAAAGGCACGGATAAAACTCGCGCCTGATCTCGGGTTGTTGGCCCTTCCCGATGGATTCGGACGCCCAAAGGCCCGTTTCAGGTCCCCGAGCTTTTTGGAGACTCCTGGGGAGCAAGACCCGGCGAAAACAACGTCTGCTTTGGAGCAGTTAACGAACTCAAGTCGGACACTGCGCCAAGTCCCAAAAGTGCCATGAACGTACATGGCAGTCCGATAGCGAAATGACCGGTCTTGTTTTCGTGACACGCTAATCGAAGGCTTCAGCCACTTCGTTACCTCCATGACTGCTCCGATTGCTTCCGGCTTGAGCGATTGCCGGGTGGGATTTGCACCCACTGGAAAGCGCCGCCTTTGCACGGCGCACGCCAACTACGGACATTGCCAGACAGCCGCGATCGTCGTCTTGGGGTCGATCGCTTGCTGCCGTGCTGGATCCAGACACCGCCGCTACGGGTATAGATCCACGCCGCCCCGATGCATCTGGGGCTAGTCCCGGAGGCTCAGAAGGTAGGCCGACACATTGCGAACCTGTTGCGGCGAGAGGATGAGGTTCGGCATGGTCGGATGTGATTGGGCCGTGAGCCAGAACGCGAGGGCCGCTGCGGTCATCCCTGGGATGTAAGCGATCTCCTCGAAGCTGGGGGCAGTGGCGAGAGGAGATTGGGTTTGGCCGGCGCGCACGGCGTGACACTGTTGAACATCGCCAATCTCTTGTGCTTGGGATGCCGCAACCATGCCAAGGATGCTGAAGACAGCCGAGACGATCAGCGTTCGCATGGCAGTCTCCTCAATCATCCTGCAAAATGCAAAAAATACCCCCGCGGGGCCGATCATGCCACGAAGCGCCCCTTTTCGAACGGCGCTCCTGGCCGTCGACCGGGAGCTGGGCGTCACACGCTTTGCCCTGCGCGGCAAAAATCCGGCCGGACCAGTCGCCCGCGCGGGCCGCATGACCCAACGTCTCAATTGGGTCAGGAACGGTCATTCGCCTGAGGGCGAGTATATGGCTCACGCCGACCGATAGCGGGCGCTCGCCGCCGCCCGGCTGTTACGGCAGCAATCTGTCTAGCAGCTAATGCGACGGCCGGTCTAATACCGGACAAGGAGCCAGTTGGTGGAGCCATTCCCTGTTGAAGGTCTATTTGCAATCAGAGCACTCGCCTTGCCACGCTTCGCGACCTTCCTTGATCAGAAGCCAAAGGATCGCGAGCGATCCGGCACTGTCGACCCACCAAGCTCCAAAAATCGCCTGCGCACCAAGGCTCACGACTGCGACCACCGACAACCAGCCACACGTAATAGATTCCACCGCATCGGTTCTCAGCGCACGGCTTCCCAGCTGGTTAGCTAGATCAATCTTGCTCGTCGCGAGATACCGCATGATCGGAATTGCAAGCAGAGTGACAATAAGCCCTGGCGCCGAGAACTCCCCATGGTCCTGCGTCCAAAGGTTCCAACCTGCCGCTGCGACCACATAGGCTGCCAGCGCAAAGAGCAGCGCCCCGCCAACTCGGCCTGCAATCCGCTCAGCATTCTCAGAAAACACATGGCCATGGCGAAGCTCAACCGATAGACGCCACACGAGCATGCCGGCGGAAATCAACTCGATGACACTGTCCAGCCCAAAGGCAAGCAGAACGAGGCTACCGGACACAATGCCCGAACCGATCGCCACAACGGCTTCGATAACCATCCAGCCGATCGTGATCCATTCGAGCCGGAATGCCTCCCGAACAAGCGGGTGGCGGTCAACTGTCGGCTTTGAGGACAGGATCAACGGAGGTGGTGTGCAGCACTCGTCCTCGCAACACTCCGCCACTTTATTGACGTGCAGCATCTTCGAACCGCCCAAGCTTCGACTCCTTCATTGTCATATCTATCGCCGACCGACACAACCACAAAGGTGCCAATGACGCCCTAAGGCAGACGCCGCGCGCATCGCGCTCAAAACTGTGCGTGCAAGCGTCCGGAAAAGACCGAAACCGGACCGCGGTCTGCGTTGTATCCGGGATTGTCAATGAACTGATAGTCGAAGGTGAGCGTCGCCCATTTGTTGAGGCTGTAGGCATAGTAGGCTTCAAGAATCTGCTCGGGGCGATAATTGAGCTGGCCATCGCCGATCAGAATCCCCAGGCCGCCAGCGGCGAAGTAGGCGCGGGCTATCGGCGAAAGACCTTCGACCACCCCTGCCACGCCGATCTTGTCGTCCGGCCGTCCCCACGCATTGCCCTTTAACACCGTGCCGAACGAGAGGCTTTCATCGCAATCGGTCCAGCCGATGATTTCGACCAGACCGGGACTCCAGCTCGCACGCGAGAACACGCCTAGATCGCTGGTGATCGCCTGCTCCACATTGACGACGAAGCCGTAATTTGTGCGCACTTGCCGCGTCAGCGTAATGTCGGGATAGTTCGGGGTGGTGACCGGCATCGCAAGGGCGGCCGCATAGCTCCCCATGTTGGCGATGTTCGCCCATCCCATCAGACGCAATTTGCCTGGCTCTGCGAACAGCGAATACCGCAATTCCAGTTCGCCGATATATTCGCCGTGCTCGGGGATCTGAGTGTCAAAACTGTTGACGTTGGAGACGGCCGGCACCAGGAAATAGCCGCCACGGATCGCCCAGTTCTTCTGGTTCAGTTCCACAGCGGCGCCCCACGTGTAGCCTATCTTGTCCATGGTGACGTCGTAGGACCCGCAGCAATACATATTCCAGTTGAGGAAATCGACACGCGGATCATGCGAATAGCTGTTGCCATCGAAGATATCGAGAACGGCGAACCGACCGGCGGTGACGGTGATCCGGGAGATATCCTGCTTTCCCGCGAGCTGGTTCGGGCCATCCTCGACGGCTTCCTGCTCGCCGCCGAGCCCGAAGGTCTGCCGCACGAACACCCGCGCGATGTCTATACGCGGGATCGGGAAGTCGGATTTTTGTGCTTCCCCATTTGGAAAGCCGGCGACACCCACCGTGTTATTGAGACCAAAACCCTGCATCAGTTCCGGATCGACATAAATCTCGGTGCCGTCCCACGGGCGATAGCCAACGAACGCGGTGGCGCTGGTCGTATTCTGAATCTGATTTGAACCCGAAAGGCTGTTCGTGCCCTGATAGGGCGACCGGAAAGCGGGATAGCCCTGCTCGACATAGGTCAGTTGCCCATGGACATTCCAGCTATTGGGGTCAAGCGCCCAGGAGTCACCGGAGTTGCCGCCGTTCGCAGCTGCGCCTGTCCAATCAAGCTTCCGGTCGAGTCCAACCCTGACACTATTAAGATCTACCGTGGTCGATTTATAACCGGTGCCCGATGGGAACGTACCGCCGGCTTTTCCCAGGCGGTCGTAGAGATATTCCAGTCTCGCAGTCCAGCCCGGCGCGATGGCAAGTTCAGCGCCGGCCCCCAGAGCCCAGCCGGTGCGCATCCGCAAGACGTTGTCCTCATTGCCGGTCAAGTTAGCGTCTTCAAGGAACCGTGCTTGCGACCAGGCGAATCCGCCGGTTGCGTAGAAAAGCCAATGGTCGAAGGCATAACCAGCCCGGCCGCGCACCGTCGAGACGAAGTCGAGCTTTTCAGTAACAGCGCTGAATGGAGTTGTCCGAGACGCGACGATGCCGTCATCGAGATAATTCGGGAACGAGATATCTCCTTCAATTCCGACAAGCAGCCGCGAAGGCAGCAGATAGTTGTAGCCGAACTGCAAACCGCCAAACAGGCTGCCGAACGAGCTACCGGCAGCGGTCGGGTCTGGATCGGACAGCGTGTTACGTCCGTGTCCTCGGCTGTATCCGACGTGGCCGCCGAAGTAGGCCCCCGTCCAATCAAAAGAAGCTGCGACTGAGGGCAGCGCTCGCAACGGCAACTGGCCGGGTAAGTCGGCAGCCCGCACGAAGGTGCTAAACGCGGACGCTACCCACAGACCAAGCGCAGTTACTCGCGAAATGCCTTTGAGTAAGGCGTGAGACCAATCAAGGAATCCCCAAGTTTTGCGTCCCCGACTGCCCGTCACTTTTTTCAAATGCGTCGCATTCGCAACTGTGCGGCAGGGTCCTGGTTCTTGCCGAATTGCGATGTCCATTCCGTCTCCCCGAATTTAGTTCAGGCCGACGGAGGCATTCGCAACGACAAACCAAGACTTCTTCGACTGATTGCTCGTAACTCGTCGCAGCAATCCAGCTTGTTCAAATTGGCGCAGCGCTCTGCAAACGGCGGCCCTGGAGACCGGGCACCCTGCTTCACGCGCTTCGTCGTAGAGTATCTCAGCAGTGACGCGCCGGTTCGCGTCCCTGAGCAGCAGCCTTGCGACGGTGATCCGCTGCCTGGTTGAACACAGCCCAACCCTGCGCAGGAAGTCCGGAAGACCGCCCGGCCATGAAGCATCCCGATGAAACCTACTCGCGGCGTAACGCTTGCTCATGACGCCGGCAACCCCGGAAATGGCACACCGAGTGTTTGCAGGATTAGAATTGCATTGAGCAGTAACACCGTCGCTGTCGCAACAATCGCTGCAATAGTGGTCAGTCGGCTATTGACGAATTGACCCATGATGTCGGCACGTCGAGTGAACGTCAGGAGCGCGATCATCGGGAGTGGCAGGGCGATACTGAGCACAACCTGGCTGATGACCAGCGCATTTGTCGCATTCACGCCAAGAGCGACGACAATGAAAGCTGGTATCATCGTTACCAGTCGCCGAATTAGAATCGGGATCCGGAACCTGATGAATCCCTGCATGATCATTTGGCCGGCCATTGTTCCGACCGCCGAGCTCGAAATTCCCGATGCAATGAGGGAGACCAAAAACACACCAGCTGCACCGATGCCCAACAACGGTGCCAACGTGTGATAGGCGGTTTCGATCTCCGCGACGTCGCTGTGTCCGGCATGGAAAGCGCTCGATGCCATCATCACCATCGCCATATTGACCAGGCCGGCGACAATCAGTGCGATGACGACTTCTTGATTTGAGAAGCGCAGCACTTTGCGTCGCTCGCTGTCGTCGTACACCGGTGTGCGCGCCTGCGTCAGGCTTGAATGTAGATAGATGGCGTGTGGCATGACGGTTGCGCCGATGATACCGACGGCGAGTAGCAGCGCGTCACCATCGGCCAGCTGCGGCAGTACCGTATGTAACGCCGCCGCGCTCCAATCAACGGGAGCGATGAACATCTCGATGAGGTAGCAAAGCCCGATAATGCCAACCAAACTACCGATGATCAGCTCTATGGGCCGGAACCCGGAGCTCTCGAACATCAAGATGCCATAGGTAACAACCGCCGTGACGACCATCCCTGCAAGCAGCGGCATCTGGAACAACAGGGAAAGCCCGATGGCGCCGCCGAGAAATTCGGCCAGATCGGTCGCCATGGCGGCAACCTCGCTAATCCCCCACATCGCCCAGACAATCGGCTGGGGAAATTGCTCGCGGCACATTTCCGCCAGGTTCCGCCCGGTGACGATACCGAGCTTGGCGGAGAGCGCCTGGAACAGCATCGCAATCAAATTGGCGAGCAACACCACCCAAAGCAGTCCATAGCCGTACTTCGCCCCCGCCTGGATATTCGTCGCGAAATTACCGGGGTCCATGTAGGCGATTGAAACAATCACGGCCGGACCAACGAATGCCAGATAGCTCCGCACCCCTCCGCGTCGGCTCGACAAGAGTTGACGAGCCGCGGAGACGGTCCGTTCGGTCAATGTCTCTTTTTTCGGCAGAACTTCGGAGGTCGCCGGGGGCATCAAGCACCTACGCCAGTTTGTAGTCGAGGCTACATTTGAAGATAGCGACGCCTCCTAGAATGTCAATGTACACAATGTAGGTAAGGCGACAAGTTCGTATTGAAGATTGAAAATGGCGTTGGTTCAGCGCAAGGTGCGTTTCAATCGTGAAAGGGTTCGGGAGGGGCGATGTCGCGAAACGCCAGGGATAAGCGGAATACTACCGAGCTTCCACCTGAACTCACCCAGGCGCGTCGATTTGGGAAGACTCGTTCAGCGCAATCGAGAGCGTTGCTCGAAGACTACGTGGAACTCATTGCAGATCTGCTGGCCACTGGTGGCGAGGCGCGGCCCACCGATATTGCCCGCCGTCTGGGTGTCTCCCATGCAACCGCTATCAACACGATCTCTCGGTTGAAGCGTGAGGGGTTGGCCAAGGGACTGCCCTATCGCGGCGTGTTTCTCACGGACACGGGTCAAGCGCTGGCCGAAAGGACGCGAGCCCGTCACCGGATCGTCGTGGATCTTCTTGTTGCGCTAGGCGTCCCGACCGAGATTGCCGAGGCCGACGCCGAAGGGATTGAGCATCACGTTTCCGAGGCAACGCTGAAGGCGTTCGCTCATTTCCTGCAAACGCCGAAGTCTAGCCGTGGGTCCCCAAAAGCGTTGAAGCCCAACCGAACGACTTCTTCCCAAGCCCTGCCCTAGGTAGTCGAAACTGATTGTTTCGATCGCTTCCCTCGGAACCGCGTGGAAGTGCTTCTTCTGGCAATTGCTATCCACATCCGCCCTGCGCCAAACTGAGCGAAGCAAGCCGACGTCTCTTATGGGTCAATATCGGAAGTCGCCCAACTGATGCGGTCCAATGAAAAAGCCGCCCGGAGGCGGCTTCTCAAATTCAAATCCGATTATCGTGGATCAGACAGCCATCAATGCTGGCTTTGACGTCCGACGATAGGCCATGAAGCCGATGCCCGCGAAGCCGAGAAGCATCATCGCCCAAGTTGAAGGTTCAGGAACGGCGGAGACGGGCCCTGTTGTCTCAAAGTCATACTCGACCGCGACAAACGGGTCGGTCCCCAAGTTATTAACTACATATATCCCGGCCGAAATCTCGACCCCTGTTCCAATTCCTGTTTCCGGGATCGTCGCC
Source organism: uncultured Alphaproteobacteria bacterium (assembly GCA_963761895.1). Classification (GTDB taxonomy): domain Bacteria; phylum Pseudomonadota; class Alphaproteobacteria; order Rhizobiales; family Xanthobacteraceae; genus Bradyrhizobium. Next base: position 922,924 of record CAVXIL010000002.1, on the reverse strand, counting down.
ACCTGTGTGTACCGAAAACCTAAATCCGAACGTAGTGGTGATGAAGTCCGCCCAAGATGGCGTGCGAACTTATGACGCCGGATCGCTGGACCAGACGAGAGACAGGCGCATCCTTGTTCAACGACCGATGCGTTCTAACGCCGTTGTAATAGGCCGCATAGTTTTTCAGAATGCGGCGCAGATGCACCTCGCCCAGTACAATGATGTGGTCCAGACATTCACGCCGGATCGATCCGATCAGCCGTTCGGCAAAGCCATTCTGCCAAGGTGAGGCCGGTGCAATCGGTTTGTCTCGAATGCCCATGGCGCGCAATCGGCGTGTGACGACGGCGCCATAGATCCGATCGCGATCACGGATCATGTAACCCGGAGCCCCGTCCCAAGGAAAAGCCTCGGTGATCTGGCGTGCGATCCATTCCGCCGTAGGGTTGGTTGTGACGTTGATCCAGATCAGCTCTCTACGGTCAATCCGTACAATCACGAAGCCGTACAGCAGTTTGAAGCCAATGGTCGGGACCACGAACAGGTCCATGGCGGCAATGTCTGGAGCGTGGGTTCGCAGAAAGGTCCGCCATCCCTGACTTGGAGGTCCGCGTCGCTTGACCATGTACTTGGCGACGGTTGATTGAGCGACACTAAACCCAAGCTTGAGCAGTTCGCCGTGAATGCGTGGCGCACCCCAAAGCTGGTTCTCCGTGCTGATCTGCCTGATCAGTGCCCGCAATTCTATTTCGATTCGCGGGCGCCCTCCCCGCGAGTTCGATTTCCAACGCCAAAAGCGACGAAAGCCGGCCCGACGCCAATGTACCAGCGTTTCGGGCCGGACGATCGTGACGACCTCCAGGATCAACGGAAACCATCGATACATCTGGACCAGGAACCAGCGATCGTTGTTCGTGAGATGAGCGCGGCCCTTCACCTTACGTCGCAAGACCACCAGTTGATGTCGGAGCGTGGCATTCTCAGCCTCAAGCCTGATCTTCGACTTGAATGGCGAGGCCAGGACGGCCAGAGCGAAACAGAACAGCCCGATCATTCCGCCAGCTTAGGCGATTCCATCACGTCATCAACTCGGATAAGGTTTTCGGTACACACACGGGAGGACTGCGGCCAGCGGCCCCGTGATACGATATCCAGATATTCGGGTGCGGCCATGACAAGAATATCGATTTCGAACGCGGCTCTCGAAGGCATTTTCCACGAACGCATGAAGGCCTTCGTTGAATGTCCGCCGGAAATGAAAATAGCGATCGCGAGCGTTGAATCCCAACGCTGGGGCTGGATGGCGATCACCAAACCGTCCGATAGAATTGCCCATCCTGATTGCGCCAAGCGGGTCGCTGAGATCGAGACAGAATTGCGGGTGATGTTCGATCTCGTCGACGATTGAAGTTTTGGCCATCACGCCGCCTCTCCACCAAGCGATGCGCGGGGGCCGATCACTTCGATGCAATCGATAGGCCCGCCAGCCATTTCGTCATCAAATAAGCCGACAACTAACCGGCCTGTGTACCAAGCGAAGGTATCGAGACCGGTTCGGCCAGGGTGTTTGATTGGTCCATCTTCAAACTGATGGTGGCCATGCACGACGTGGCGGCGACTATGACCGCCCTCATCATTCCCGTCGTAGAGTTTCCAAAGTAAGACCTGGTTGTCTTGCTGATCGAGTGGCTTAGATCGATCGACGCCGGCGTGAACGAAAATCCGGTGGACGTCGATATGCATCAGCGGGAGATTTTCCAACCAGACGATATGGTCTTCCGGAACAACCTCGGGAGTATAGTTGCCGGATCGCTCGTGACCGTAGGAAATCAGCGTCTGGCCCCCACCGTTGTCAATCCACCAATTCGGGTGCAGTGGTTTCCTAAGCGTCTCGACCATCATGTCTTCGTGGTTGCCCTTGAGGCAGATCAGCGAGACCCCCATTTCCTGGGCCGCCATCAGATGATCGATGATCTGGCGGCTCTGCGGGCCACGGTCGACGTAATCGCCGAGCGTGATGATCTTGAAGGACCGCTCGGCGGCATGCTTGACGATCGCGTCAAATGCCACCGTCAGCAAATCAAAACGGCCGTGAAGGTCTGCAATTGCGTATGTGAGGCTCATGCCGACACCCCTTGCACGAAACGACCATTTATCCCACATGAGGAATGTAACTTGCCGCTGCGCCGCAACAGGTTTTTCTAAATTTAACAGGAATTATTTCATGCCTTTGACTCCCAGCACGAACGCTCGGGTTATTTCCGATATGGGCAGTTTCAGCTTTCCGATGATGGACGGAGAGACCGTGGTTCCGGTCCAGGTTACCGACGATACATTGGAGTACATGGCTTCCCGCGATCACACACATCTCGACGAGCCTGCGGATCTGTTCGACCAGTACCGCGGGGAGGTTGAAGCTGCGGCGAGCGCCAAGTACGACAAGGGCCACGAACCAGGGCAGGCAGTGATCGTCACCCTGAATGACCTGTAGCGAGGTGGCCTGTTTCCTGCACGAGGAAGGGAGCAACAACGACCTGCTTTTGATTGATGGGCGGGCCCATGTGACCACTGAAGGCAATTGGAAATGACCGGGCCAACCGTACCGTGGTCGAAGACCCGCTGCTTGAAAATGCGAAACTCAGTAAGAGCAAATGTTTTCCGAACTTGCCCTGCCCCCAATAGCGGACATGCCGTGTCGGCGGAAGTGATCCCCGAACTCTGCGTGGTAGGTGCAGCAGCATAACGTTACGGTTACGTCAGCACATCATTTCCTGATTTCGGATTTCAATGAGCTTGTTCATTCACTTCACTCCCCAAGCGTGTAGCCATTTACCCACGTACCATTGCAGACCGGGGTTGCTGTTGCTCTAAAGCATCAGTCAGATTCCGATTTTCGGAACCGCTTGAAATCCTTTTGACTGTGCGGCGTGACAGTCGTTCTGTTCGAGCAGGGGCGCGCGAAAGTCGAGACGGTAACCAGCATTCCCGAGCGATAGGTGGTGTACCATGCGTGAAGAATTCGCTTCTTACAGTTTCCTCGCTGTGACCGTTGCCGGTCTTGTCCTGCTTTGCTCTGGCTTGGTCGCTTTCGCACTTACCTAATCTGTGCTTGCGCCCTCGCCTTTCACCGTCCGTTTTCGTGACGGGCTTGAACTGACGGTCGGTTAGTGACCTGCTATCGGGTCGCACATGCGGTTTTTGATCACAGGAACGGACACTTCGGGCCGCATCACGCTTCGGCGCGAAACAGCCGCAGCGGCCCTGAAAAAGGCCGCAGAACTAGCTGAAGACGGCTGTCGTGACATTGCGATTACCGCGCCGGACGGGCACCGATATCCGCCGCAGGCGTTCGACCAGCTTCCAACGGATGGCATAATGGGTTGGCGAGACTCATCTCGCGAATGAGCTGACGGACTTCCAACGGGGTCTTTGGGCGGCCACCGCGCGGTCTTGATTTCCAGCGCCAATACGCTCGGAAGCCGGCACGATGCCAACGGATCACGGTCTCCGGCCTGACGATCTTCAAAAGCGTCCAGCACGCCGGGTGCCAACCGATACAACCCGGCAAATACCAGACGGTCGATGCTGCTGAAGGTTAGTCGTTGCGGCGATTTACGTCGCAGCACGTTGAGTTGGTGACGAAGCGTCAAGATCTCTGCTTGCAGCGACGCTCGCGACCGGAACAGTCCGATCAGCGCCAACCAGATCAGGCTGCAAACATCTCTCATCAACCAAGAGCATCGCCCAATTCGACTTCACTTGCTAGCCGGATTGAGTTTCCGACAACGACAGGTAAGAAATGCCCCTCGTCAGAATCAATCTCAGCAAGAGCTATTCGCCAGGACAGCGCCAGATCGTGAGCGACGTCGTCTATACCGCAATGATCGAAATTGCGAACGTGCCGGAGCACGATAAATTTCAGATTTTCACCCCACATTCCGACGGTGAACTGGTATATCCGAAGGATGGATATCTTGGCATCGACTACACGCCGAAAATCCTTTTCATCCAGGTGTTTGGGGTCGCAGGCTCGGACCACGGATGTGAAGAAGGCATTTTATCGCAGAATTGTGGAGGGTCTAAACGTCAAGCTTGGGATTCGGAAGCAAGATGTCTGGATCACTCTGGCTGACAACGCGCGTGGGGATTGGTCGTTTGGAGGCGGCGAGATGCAGTACGCACCAGACATTAACAGAAAGCACGCTCTCTGCTTTCAGTCGCGCCGGTTGATCAAGCGCAATGAGACTTTCGAAGAGTGCAAGATGCTGACATTCCAAATATGGAGGCCGGTCATGAGTGGCGCCTGAGGCCCGTTCTCGGGCGAGGCGGCTTCACGTCTGCCCAGGAGCTTTGTCGTGCGAAATGCAAGTCGAGCCGGGCGCTTCACGCCACTCCACCCGCGGCTTGCGGCAGCGGGGTTCAGGGCCGCCCTACCGCTTGCAGAGCGGTTCTTCCGGCATAAAGACATTCATCGTCCGAACAGCCAATTCGCCGCCGAGCGGTCGCGGGACTTGGTCGCAAGACTGCGCGCGCGGCGAAACGGCCTATCTCGTTGGCATAAGCATCGGCGGATTCCACAACACTGGAGTTGCGCTCGTCGAGGTGACTCCTGCTGGCGGTCCCCGGATCATCTGCAACAATGAGGAAGAGCGCTTCTCGGGCCGAAAGCATACCAACGCTTATCCTCGCGCATCGCTCGAAGCGCTGAATGAAATCATGAGGGGTTTGGGCATTGGCCCCGAGCGGATCGTCGCTTGTCTCGCGACCTACGATTACTCTCTGCTTATGGCCGCGGGGCTTCGGTCCGTTCTGGAGGATTTTCCCGCAAGCCTGCACCTGGCGTTCCAGGATCACGCCCCGGCCTTCGACCGCGACCAATTGAAGGAGGGATTTAAAGCCCCAGCCCGGTTGGGTCAGCTTTTCGGCCTCGATTGCAGCGTGCCAATCATTGGCATGCCGCACCACGACAATCACGCATGGTTCTCATATTTGGCCTCGCCTTTCGCGAGAGAGCGGCAAAAGACGATGATCGTAGTTGTCGATGGTTCGGGCGACTTCGCCTCGACCACGCTCTATCTCGGCGAGAACGGCGTCGTTCGGCAAATCCGGAGCAACGCCAGCATATTCGACTCGCTCGGAATGTTTTACGGCATCATCAGCTCGACGCAGGGCGGCTGGACAGCGCTCAGCAGCGAAGGCCGTTACATGGGCGCCGCGGCCTATGGCGACACGGACCGTTCGACCAACACTTTCTATCGGCAGCTGCGAAGCATCTTCGATCTTCGGGCGGATGGCGACGTGTATCTCAACCGGTCGCTTGCGAATTGGCCCCGGCGCATGCTTCGTCAGCCCTATACCCAGCATCTCACCGAGATCCTGGGGCCGCCCATCGCGCCTGAGGAGATGTGGAACCCCGATGCGGTCCTGCGTGTCGAAGACATCCATCACCGGCCGAATACGCAAGAAAGGCTCGACAAGGCGGCGGCCACCCAGATGGTTTTCGAGGATGGTCTCGTCCACATCATTGACGGTCTGATCCGCATGAGCGGCAGCGACCGGCTGGTGCTGACCGGAGGCGCGGCGCTCAACGCAGCTGGGAACATGCGCGTGCTGGAGCATTTCGACGCAGGCTACTATAGCCGCGTCCTCAAGCGATCGACGCGGCTTCATTTATGGACGCCACCTGTGCCGAACGACGCCGGGGTAACGGTAGGAGCAGCTTACGCATTCGCCGCCGCCGCCGGGGTGGGTCTCGGGCCGTCCCTCCAGCACGCTTTCTATTGCGGCCGCGCGCCCCGCATGTCCGATATCCTCGTCGTTCTGGAGGGTGCCGCTGATGTGGCCTGGATTGGCGTCGGCGATGCGTCGCACAGATCCGGAATAGAGGCCATCGCCGACCTCATGGCGTTCATCACCGCGAGAGACGGGATTATTGCGATCTTCCAGGGACCGGCAGAGACGGGGCCGCGGGCGCTGGGTCACAGATCGATCTTTGCCAACCCCTGCAACCCGCGCACGCGCGAACTGCTTAACGAGCGCGTCAAATATCGCGAAGCGATCCGGCCGCTCGCGCCTATGGCGACGCTTTCGGCGGCAAAGGCTTTGTTTGACTTGTCCGAGGGCGCCTCGGACGATGAATACAATGCCTATAACTACATGGTCCTGACCGCGAGAGCCAAGCCTCAAGCGCGCGCCCAAGTTCCCGCCGTCGTTCACGTCGATGGAACTGCGCGGCTGCAGATCGTGCGCGAGCATACCGATGCCGTAACGCACGCCTATTTGAAGGCGCTTGGAAGGCGAATCGGCGTCGAGGTTGCAGTGAACACATCCTTCAACGTCGGGGGGCCGATTGCGCAAACCCCAGTCCACGCGCTTGATACCCTGCGCCGCGCGAAGGGCATGGACGGTGTATTCATGTTCTCAGAGGAAGGGCAGATTATCGCGGCCTGGACCGGGAAACCTGGAACCCGAGCCGCGGCGCGGATCCCTGAATGGCTCGTGGAGTGGCAAAGCGAAACAAACGCCGCGGTCGAGTTATCCGGAGCGCGGTCGTGTTGATCAGCGTAACGTCGGTATCCACATGGCGAAAGCCATTGGTCGGGCGCGGCGCGTTTGCCGCTTAGGCGGGCCTCGAAATCTTTTAGTGGTTAAACCGCCGAGGCGGACGTAGAGTTTGTGCTTCTTACCACTCTGATAGTGGCTTGCGCCTCTGCGCGGGCGCGGGTGACCTATCTCAAGCGAGGAGGCAAATCCGATGTGTGACTATAGTCTGCACGCTGTCGCGTCTCGTCCCGCAAAGGTTGGCGAGATGCTTATCACAACGTCATTTTCAGGAGGGACCTGCGGCTTTGCGGCGGAAGGGAAACGGAACGTGGCGGTTTGCCTGCTCCCGGGGACCGAATTGGCTTTTGATCAAGACGTGAAACTCGATCAAAGCTGGATTTGGACGAAGACCACCAACTTCAGAGTCGCTCGATTTCGCAAGATAGATCAGCACAGTGCCTTCCGACATCATGACGCGCTCGAATTGCCAGACGGAAACATCGTTCTCGTGACACATCTCAAGAGCGGCCAGAGGGCGACTGTATTGCAGCTGCCGGTCACACATCAGCCCGGACACGCGACGCCCACTCCCGAGGAGCACTCAAACCGTAGCACGCCTGCTTCTGCCCTATAGAAATGGCGTAACCTAAAGCAAAACCCGCCGAGCGCAGGCCCGGCGGGTGTCATTGTGCGTGCAATCTTAGAGCAAGACCGTCCCATGAATGCCGTGGTCGTCAAGGCTCTGGCCCTGCATCTCGATAAGGTCAGCGACGACGAAGAGTTGTTGCGCGAGCTATGGCAGAAGGTCGAGGAACTGGAAGCCATGGTCCGCGACCACGATGATCGGCTCAGAAATCGGATCGCTGATGACGACTAACAGGTCTCCCGCCCTTCCGGTCGGCACCTGTGTGTACCGAAAATTCGATTCGGCGTAGACGCAGCAAGCGGACGGCGTAAGCTCGCATCCTGATGACCGATCTGTTCAAGCTGATTCTCGGTATCCTGGCTTCGCGCTTCAAGGCGAGAGCAACGCTGGAAGCGGAAAACCTGGTCCTGCGGCAACAGGTCAATGTGCTTCGCCGGCGAACACCGAAGCGACCGCACCTCAACAATACGGATCGTTTTCTATTTGTTTGGCGCTATCGCTGGTTTCCGTCCGTCCTTGAGGTGGTTGCGATCGTCAGGCCGGAGACCATCATTCGCTGGCACCGTGCTGGGTTTCGGGCGTATTGGCGCTGGCGATCCCGCAACCGTGTTGGCAGACCGAAGGTCTCGGCTGAGCTGCGCACACTCATTGGCGAGATGAGCCGTGCGAACACACTTTGGGGCGCGCCGCGTATTCATGGTGAGTTGCTCAAGCTCGGCTTCGAGGTCGCCCAGTCGACGGTCGCTCGGTACATGTGCCGCCACTCGCGACCACCGTCTCAGGGCTGGCGGACGTTTCTCAGCAATCACGCCGACGACATCGCGGCGATCGACCTCTTTGTCCTGCCGACGATCGCATTCGAAATTCTGTATTGTCTGGTCATTGTGCGCCACGGACGACGGCTTTGGGTGTCGTTTGGCGTGACGGCAAACCCAACCGCGGAGTGGATCTCGCGCCAAGTCACCGAGGCGTTCCCGTGGGACCACGCGCCGCGATATCTCATTCGGGATCGAGACACCTCGTATGGTCCAGCCTTCTTGCAGCGGATCCGTGCAATGGGCATTCGGGACCATCCGATCGCACCCCGATCGCCCTGGCAAAATGCTTGCGTTGATAGACTCATCGGCTCGATCCGCCGCGAATGTCTCGACCACATGATCGTGTTTGGCGAAGCGCACCTGCGCCGGATCCTACGCGGATATGCCGCCTATTATAATGTGTCGAGGACCCATCGATCTCTGAACGGACGCCCCTCTCGATCGCGCGGTTGAGCGCCTCGGCGCCGTCGTCTCACGACCTGTCCTTGGCGGCCCTCACTATCAATATTGCAGAATCTAATTTTCGGCACACACACCTATGGTGAGGTCTTCGCCTTTAGCCCCAGCCCCTGATTTCGCGACTTTGCCACCACTATCTTCAACCGGACGGCGCGGTTCCGGTCCCGCTGCTATGCCGCGGTGCATCTGCTTTGCCATCGCGGCGCCACTTGTGCCCGTCAACGCTAGCGTGCCGGAGCTCCCTGCCAGTCACCATCCCGCCGTGACACTTCCGCAGGGCCCGCGAAAGCCGCCCATGAGGGCTCGGCAATCGTCGCAAATCAGCGGACCGCGCCTAACCTTCCGGGAACAGCTTGTCGGTCGTTTTGTCCAAACGCTTCTCCTTGCCGCGCGCATCCGACAAATGACCAACTAGGTCGCCATTCAACTTGTAAATGTTCGAACCCTTAAGATCGTAAAGCTTTTGACCTTTGAGGCCGAAGACCGCGTCGCCCGTGACCACGCCGACATGGACGCCTTTGCTGTTGAATATATTACCGTTCACGACCAACCTCCTATCGAGGTGCCCCACGGCAAAGGCTGCGCTCGTGGGCGGCAATAGCGAGACAAATCGCGCTCTCGGCTATTTCCACTTCGCCTTCAACCCCAGCTCTGCCGCCTAGGATCAAATCAGCTGCGACGCCTGGCAATCTTTCTCAATCGAAGCCTCAGTGTGCTTGCCCCGCGACGTACCGCAAAAGTGGTCCGGTTTAGAGCCTTGGCAATGGTCTCAGCGCTGCTCGCACTGAAGACGAGCTCTCGGAGCTCTTTATCCCGTTCGGGCGTCCAAGGCCGTCGTGGCGTTCCTGTCATTTCCCCTTCGCCTTCTCCCACGCCTTCTCGCCCGGTTCAGCGAACCGGTGTGATCAGTTCACGCGCCATCCTGGGCGGACTTCATCACCGCTACGCCCGCGTTTAAGTTGTCGGTACACACACGTCCACCGCGTTGTGGCTGCGGCCGCTGCTGAACTCCGCCGAGATTGAAGAACTGCGCAGAGCTGGGTCCGACAATGCCGAGCACCATCCCCGTCGCGATTGCTAGCGCAATCAGCGGGCCGCACTCGGTAAAGATGCGCAGCTTTTTTAGCTTTGTCTAACATGCTCTTGGACCGCACAAGACGGAGAGCTTGCCTCGACATAAGCTAGCACTAAAGGCTCTGTGACGAGTCTCAGATCATCGTGAAGCGCGTTACCGTCAGCGCGGACCAAACGAAGCGTTCGGGTCGGCGGCCGTGAAGGCCAGGGCGTTGAGATGGCCAACGCCAGGATCGTCAGGGCGTCGGCATCGGCTTGCGCGTCGGGGTGGCTGTCGGCCGTGGCGGAGCCGCTGATATCTTGGGCCGTAGGCTCTGCTCGGAAGCCTTGGCAATGACGCGGGCCATTTGTTCCTGGCTGGCCCTGAGCCGCTCGATTCCTTGCCCCACGGTTGCGAGATCGCGCGCCATCGACTGGAGCAACTGCGTCAACTCGGGCGACAGGGCGGCGGCGGTCGGCGCGACGTCTTCCGGTGCGGTCTGAGCCAGAGGTACCGGTTGTGGAGGTGCTGTCTTCGCCGCGGCCGCCAGAACGGTAGGTGGGCTCGGCTGCGCGGGTAGCCCCGGGTTTTCGAGCGGCGGCGATGAAGTCACAACGAGCTGCGGCGCCCACCTCGCGATAATCTCTTTGGCCGCATCGCCGTAGGACGACTGCCAAGCGATGGCAGCGACACCGATGCACGCTGCCAACAGGAGGCCCGCGATAGAACGCCTCGTGACGTGCGAAATGCCTGCCGAACGACCAATGCTTGTAGAACAGCGGCACGCCGACCGACGAGTAGGCATCCAGCATCTGCTCCGCGGTGATGACCTCGATCTGGTTGGGGTAGGTGTCGAGGCCCAGTTCAGTTCGTGCAATCTCCTCGCAGGCATCGTGAATGCGCTGCAACTTTGGGAAGTCCCAGTCCACCCCTTCAAAAAGGTGTTCGGCTGCCGCGGTCATGGCGCGGTTTTCTCCTGTTTGCGGCGACGGTGAAACAGGTCGTGAAATACCGGAAAGATTTCACTGCGCTCGCTGACCTTGCGCATCGACAGCGGCGCGCCGTCGGCGCGCAAACGCTGATACAGCGCCCAAAGCGATGAATCGGACATATCGAACGTGCTGCCACCGGCCTCGCCGACTTCCAGATAGGCAAAGAACTGGCTGACCGGAAGTATCATCTCGGTCAGCAGCCGGCCCACGGCAGCTGCATCCGAACTGGAATTATCTCCGTCGGAGGCCTGGGCGGCATAGATGTTCCAGTCCGCGGGACGAAACCGCGACCTGACGATCTCGTGCATCGCCTGCAGCGCACTCGACACCAAGGTGCCGCCGGACGCCGGACCGTGAAAGAACGCATCCTCGTCGACCTCTTCGGCCCGATCGGTGTGGCGAATGAACACGATCTCGACGTGCCGATAGCGCCGCGTCAGAAACACGTACAGCAGCATGTAGAAGCGCTTGGCCAGATCCTTCATGTGCTCGGACATCGAGCCGGAGACGTCCATCAGACAGAACATCACGGCCTGGGCCACCGGCTTGGGCATGGTTTCGAAGCGGCGAAATCGGATGTCGATCGGATCGATGAACGGAATCCGGCGAAGCTTTGCCTTCAATGCGTCGATCTCGGCCATCAGTTCGATGCGGCGCGCCTCGTCGCAATCTGCAAGTTCGGCCTCCAGTTGAGCGATCGTCTCCGGCCGCGGCCGCCGCAACGCGACCCGCCGGGCCAAAGCGAGCCGAACCGTGCGGCTCACCGAAATATTCGCGGGCGAGCCGGAGGTCGAATAGCCGGCCCGGCGAAGTCCTTCGCTTTCCGCCTCGGCGAGCTTGCGTTTGGCGAGATCCGGCAATTCGAGATCGTCCAGGAACAGATCGACGAATTCATCGCGGCTCAGAACGAACCGGAACGCATCCTCGCCGTCGCCTTCGCCCGGCGCGGACGCTTTCCCGCTGCCTTGCCCCGAACGCGGAAGCATGTCGCCTTCGACGAACTTCTTGTTGCCGGGGAGCACCATGTCGCGCGTGCCGCCTTCGCGGCGAAACCGCGGCTCATTCATCCCATCGAGCGGGATGCTGACCTCGCCGCCCTCCAGGACATCCTTGATGTCGCGGCCTTGCGAGGATTTCTTGACCGCGCCCTGAACCAACGACTTGGCACGCCGCAAAAACCGCTGGCGGTTTTCCAGGCTCTTGCTGCCCGGATTCAGGCGCCTGTCAATGATGTGCATAACCACGTTGCATCCACCTCAGCCGGCTTGCTTCACCCGCATATACCATTCGACCAGCCGGCGAACCTGACGCTCGGTATAGCCGCGTGCCGTCATCCGCGCGACAAACTCGCCGTGCTTCTTTTCGGTATCGCCGTCCTTTTTCGTGCCGAACGAGATCACCGGAAGCAGGTCTTCGACCTGCGAGAATATCCGTTTTTCGATGACTTCGCGGATCTTTTCATAGCTGGTCCAGGACGGGTTCTTGCCGCTATTCTGAGCCCGCGACCGCAGCGAAAATTTGACGACCTCGTTGCGGAAGTCCTTGGGGTTGGCGATGCCCGCGGGCTTCTCGATCTTGGTCAGTTCCTGGTTGAGAAGCTCGCGATTGAGCAACTGGCCGGTATCGGGGTCCTTGAAGTCCTGATCCTCGATCCAGGCATCGGCATAGTCGACATAGCGATCGAACAGGTTCTGACCGTAATCTGAATAGGATTCGAGATAGGCCTTCTGAATCTCGTGACCGATGAATTCGGCATAGCGCGGCACCAGTTCGGCCTTGATGAATTCGAGGTAGCGTTTTTCGACTTCCTCGGGAAGCTGCTCGCGGCGGATCGACTGCTCCAGCGCATACATCAGGTGAACCGCGTCTGCGCCAAGTTCCGCGGTGTCGTGATTATACGTCGCAGCCAGGACCTTGAATGCGAAGCGCGTCGAAACACCGTCCATGCCTTCGTCGACGCCGGCGGCATCCTTGTATTCCTGGACGCTGCGCGCCTTCGGATCGGATTCCTTGAGGCTTTCACCGTCATAAACGCGCATTTTCGCAAACAGCGTCGAATTCTCGTGCTTGCGCAGCCGCGACATCACCGAGAAGCGCGCCAGCGTCTCCAGGGTCGCGGGCGCGCACGGCGCCGCCGCCAGCTCCGATCCCTGAATGAGCTTCTGATAGATTTTCTGCTCCTCGGTCACCCGCAGGCAGTAGGGCACCTTGATGACGCAGATGCGATCGATGAAGGCTTCGTTATTCTTGTTGGCCTTGAAGCTTTGCCATTCGAACTCGTTCGAATGCGCGAGCACGACACCGGTAAAGGGAATCGCGCCGATATTCTCGGTGCCGATATAGTTGCTCTCCTGGGTCGCCGTCAGCAGCGGGTGCAGCATCTTGATCGGCGCCTTGAACATCTCGACGAATTCGAGGATGCCCTGGTTGGCGCGGTTCAAGCCGCCGGAATAGCTATAGGCGTCGGGATCATTCTGCGCGAAGATTTCCAGCTTGCGAATGTCGACCTTGCCGACCAGTGAGGAGATATCCTGATTGTTCTCGTCGCCGGGCTCGGTTTTCGCGATCGCGATCTGGCGCAAACGCGAGGGCTGGATCTTGGCGACGCGGAACCGTGAAATATCGCCACCGAAAGTTTCGAGCCGTTTGTAGCACCAGGGACTCATCAGTCCGTTCAAGCGCCGACGCGGAATGCCGTATTTTTCCTCGATCATCGGTCCCAAGGCCTCGGGATCGAACAGGTTGAGCGGACTCTCAAACACCGGACTTAGTTCGTCGCCGGCCTTCAAAACATAGATTGGATTGACTTCCGTCAATGATTTCAGCCGCTCCGCAAGCGACGATTTTCCGCCTCCCACCGGCCCGAGGAGATAGAGAATCTGCTTGCGCTCTTCCAGACCCTGCGCCGCATGCCGGAAGAACCCGACGATGCGCTCGATGGTTTCTTCCATGCCGTAAAACCCGGCGAAGGCCGGATAGGCCCGCATGGTCCGGTTCAAAAAGATACGGCCAAGGCGGGCGTCCTTGGCCGTATCAATCATTTGAGGCTCACCGATCGCGGCTAACAGCCGCTCGGCCGCATTGGCATATCGCATCGGAACGCCCCGACACGATTCCAGATATTCCGCCATCGACATATCGGTTTCGTTTCGAGTCTCGTAGGACCGAGCGAACGCATTGAACATAGAATCGTTGTACATGATCCCTCTCCTCATATGGTTTGCAGCTCTGCTGGAACGTGTTGCGGTCTCCGCGAACCAATTGAAGAGACTGTGATCACGGCCGCAGCTGCGCCCGGTTGGATCAGTTGGACCGCTCTCGGGTCCGGCACCCATACGGCACGGGCGCTGTCCGCCTCAATCACCCGCGCCGGGATTTGGTGAGAAGTATTGGAGTTTGTCCGGCCTCCCCTCCCACCCCTTCGAGTCGGGTGGGGGCGCTTTTTTGACCGTAATATTTAGCCAGATTTTCGCGTATTCCGCATTCAGCGACAGCCATGTCTCAAGCCACGGCTCGGTGTCAGGCTTGATCGCGTCGACCGGGCATTCCGGCACGCAGACCCCGCAATCGATGCATTCGTCCGGGTGGATGACGAGCATGTTCTTGCCCTCGTAGAAGCAGTCCACGGGGCACACGTCGACGCAGTCCATGATTTTGCAGCGAATACAGCTCTCGTTGACGACGAAGGTCAATTAAGCGTCCTTTCAGCAGATCGCAGTGGCGACCTCATTCATGTTCGTCCTCGCGGTGCTCGTTCACTGGTTGAAAATGGACGCACAGAAGACCTATGTCCTCGCTGAATCGGAACACCGAGGAGCAGGCATTCAGTGGCCGAGGGGCCCGTGCTCGGCAGCTTGCCGGACATCTTTCTGCCGAAGTGCGTGCAGTCCTGGCAAACACCGATCCGCCGACGCGCATCACTCGCAGCTAGAGTGGACAGCACTTGGTGCAGGGCGCGACGCATCGCAGTTCGCGCTGTCGCGTCGAGCGAATCCACGGCGCGCACCAGAACTTCGAACGGATCGCGTGCAAGCGCTTTTTTGCCCTTGCTCGTCAGTCGCAGACTTACGCTTCGCCCGTCCGTCTTAAATCGCTGTCGGACCAAGTACCCACCCGCTTCAAGCGCCTTAATGGTTTGTGTCGCGGTGCCGCGGGTTGTCGCTTGAAATTCCGCGAACGCCGACGGGGTCCGCGAGAACGGGTTGGCACGGGCGAAGAAGCGGAGCGCCATCCATTGGGCCGGACTGAGTTCGCCGTCATAGCCCTCAGCTTGGACGAGCCGTCCCACCTGCAGCAGGAGCTCTGCCGTTTCGCGCGCTGACATATTTTACCTCTTCGACTTTATAATAGCGTTTCGAAATTAACTTGACAACCGATCGGATGCAGATAATTTTGTTTCGAAACTAGTTGGAGGGCTCGGTCATGGCCCGCAACGCGGCTCTGCCGATCCTTACGGCCGAACCCGGCCTCACCCATTATCTCGAGGAGATCCGGCGGTTCCCGACGTTGGAGCGCCGGGAAGAATACATGCTAGCCAAGCGCTGGCGCGAGCACGGCGAATCGCCGAACTCAAGCTGAAAATGGTCGAACGGCAGATTTGAAGCGAGCGATACCAGCGGCTTCAAACCCGGCCCGCGACGGCAACCAGCCCGGCGGCGATCTTTCAGCAGCGCCGCCGTTCGGCGCCTTCCCGCCAAACCGGGCGCAGCAAGAGGACGAACATGAGCGGGTCGGAGTTCGAGTGCGAAAACATCGTGACGGATGCGCTGTCGGCGGACCCGGCCTCGAAACCGTTTGAACCCGCTCGTGAGCATCCTCGGGAGCATACCTGGCGCCCGCCCGCCGAAGGCCTTTATGACCTGTCGCTGGAGAAGGATTCCTGCGGCGTCGGCTTCATCGCCAACATCAAGGGCAAGAAGTCGCATCAGATCGTCTCCGACGCGATCAGCATTCTCTGCAATCTCGAGCACCGCGGCGCGGTTGGCGCCGATCCGCGTGCGGGCGACGGCGCCGGCATCCTGGTGCAGATTCCGCACGCCTTCTTCGCCCGCAAGGCGAAGGCGCTCGGCTTCACGCTGCCGAAGCCCGGCGACTACGCCGTCGGCGCGCTATTCATGCCGAGGGAAAAGGCCTGGCGCAATATCATCCAGAGCATCATCGCCGACCAGATCAAGGCCGAACAATTGACGCTGCTCGGCTGGCGCGACGTGCCGACCGACAATTCCTCGCTCGGCGAAACCGTCAAGCCGACCGAGCCTGCCAACATGCAGGTGTTCATCGGCCGCGGCGCGCATATCAAGAGCGAGGATGACTTCGAACGCCGGCTCTACATCCTGCGCAAGTCGATTTCGCAGGCGATCTATCTGCGCCGCGACCGCGGCCTCGCCGGCTATTACCCGGCGTCGTGGTCCTGCCGCACCATCGTCTACAAGGGCATGTTCCTCGCCGATCAGTTCGGCAAATACTATCCCGATCTGGCCGAGGCCGATTTCGAGAGCGCGCTGGCGCTGGTCCATCAGCGTTTTTCGACCAACACCTTCCCGACCTGGTCGCTGGCGCATCCGTACCGGATGATCGCGCATAATGGCGAGATCAATACGCTGCGCGGCAACGTCAACTGGATGGCGGCGCGGCAGGCCTCGGTGCATTCCGAACTGTACGGCAAGGACATCAGCCGGCTGTGGCCGATCTCCTACGAAGGCCAGTCCGACACCGCCTGCTTCGACAACGGCCTCGAATTCCTGGTGCAGGGCGGCTACTCGCTGCCGCACGCCGTCATGATGATGATTCCGGAAGCCTGGGCCGGCAATCCCCTGATGGATGAGCAGCGCCGCTCGTTCTACGAATACCATGCCGCGATCATGGAGCCGTGGGACGGCCCGGCCGCGATCGCCTTCACCGACGGCCGCCAGATCGGCGCCACGCTCGACCGCAACGGCCTGCGCCCGGCGCGCTATCTCGTGACCAGCGACGACCGCATCGTCATGGCCTCCGAAATGGGCGTGCTGAAAATCCCCGAGAACGAGATCGTCACCAAGTGGCGGCTGCAGCCCGGCAAGATGCTGCTGGTCGACCTCGAACAGGGCCGGCTCATTCCCGACGACGAGATCAAGGCACAGCTGGCGCGCATGCATCCGTATCGCGAATGGCTCGACCGCACCCAGATCGTGCTGGAAGAACTGCCGGACGCCCCGACCAAGGGCATGCGCTCCAACCTGCCGCTGCTCGATCGCCAGCAGGCGTTCGGCTACACCCAGGAAGACATCAACATCCTGATGACGCCGATGGCCTCCACCGGCGAAGAGGCCAACGGCTCGATGGGCAACGACACGCCGATCTCGGCGCTGTCGGACAAGCCGAAGCCGCTCTTCACCTACTTCAAGCAGAACTTCGCGCAGGTGACCAATCCGCCGATCGATCCGATCCGCGAGGAACTGGTCATGAGCCTGGTCTCGATCATCGGACCGAGGCCGAACCTGTTCGACCTGCAGGGCGTGGCCGGCAACAAGCGTCTCGAAGTGCGCCAGCCGATCCTAACCGACGTCGACCTGGAGAAGATCCGCTCGATCTCGGAGATCGCCGACACCCATTTCAAGTCGCGCACGCTCGACACCACCTTCCATGCCGGCCTCGGCGCGGCGGGACTTGAGCAGGTGCTCGACGAACTCTGCGCGCGCGCGGAAGCCGCCGTCCGTGGAGGCGTCAACATCATCATCCTGTCCGACCGCATGACGGGCTCGGACCGGATTCCGATTCCCTCGCTATTGGCCTGCGCCGCTGTGCATCACCATCTGATCCGCACGGGGTTGCGCACTTCGGTCGGTCTCGTGGTCGAGTTGGGCGAGCCGCGCGAGGTGCATCACTTCGCCTGCCTCGCCGGCTACGGCGCCGAAGCGATCAATCCCTATCTGGCGTTCGAGACCATCATCGCGATGAAGGACCGGCTGCCAAGCGCGCTGGAAGACTACGAAATCGTCAAGCGCTACATCAAGTCGATCGGCAAGGGCCTGTTGAAGGTGATGTCGAAGATGGGCATCTCGACCTATCAGTCCTATTGCGGCGCACAGATCTTCGATGCGGTCGGGCTGAAGGCCGATTTCGTCTCGAAATTTTTCGTCGGCACCCATACCCGCATCGAAGGCGTGGGGCTCGCCGAAATCGCCGAGGAAACCACGCGCCGTCACGCTGACGCGTTTGGCGATGCGCCGGTGTACAAGTCGGCGCTCGACGTCGGCGGCGAATATGCCTACCGCACCCGCGGCGAGGATCACGCCTGGACCGCCGAGTTGGTCTCGACGCTGCAGCATGCCGTGCGCGGCAACTCGCTGGAGCGCTACAAGGTGTTCGCCAAAATCCTCAACGAGCAATCCGAGCGGCTGTTGACGCTGCGCGGCCTGTTCAAGATCAAGACCGCCGAGGACGAGAAGCGCAAGCCGATCCCGCTCGACCAGGTCGAGCCGGCCAAGGACATCGTCAAGCGCTTCGCCACCGGCGCGATGAGCTTCGGCTCGATCTCGCGCGAGGCGCACACCACGCTCGCGATCGCCATGAACCGGATCGGCGGTAAGTCCAACACCGGCGAAGGCGGCGAGGAGAGCGATCGCTTCAAGCCGATGCCGAACGGCGATTCGATGCGCTCGGCGATCAAGCAGGTGGCCTCCGGCCGCTTCGGCGTCACCACGGAGTACCTCGTCAATGCCGACACGATGCAGATCAAGATGGCGCAGGGCGCCAAGCCCGGCGAAGGCGGCCAGTTGCCTGGTCACAAGGTCGACGCCGTGATCGCGCGCGTGCGGCATTCGACGCCCGGCGTCGGCCTGATCTCGCCGCCGCCGCATCACGACATCTATTCGATCGAGGATCTGGCGCAGCTGATCTACGACCTCAAGAACGTCAATCCGGACGGCCTGGTGTCGGTCAAGCTGGTGTCCGAAATCGGCGTCGGCACGGTGGCGGCAGGGGTTGCGAAGGCGCGCGCCGACCATGTCACCATCGCCGGCTTCGAGGGCGGCACGGGTGCTTCCCCGCTCACCTCCATCAAACACGCCGGCTCGCCGTGGGAAATCGGCCTTGCCGAGACCCATCAGACGCTGGTGCGCGAGCGGCTGCGCAGCCGCATCCTGGTGCAGGTCGACGGCGGCTTCCGCACCGGACGCGACGTGGTGATCGGGGCGCTGCTGGGGGCCGACGAATTCGGCTTCGCCACCGCGCCGCTGATCGCGGCCGGCTGCATCATGATGCGCAAGTGCCATCTCAACACCTGCCCGGTCGGGGTGGCGACGCAGGATCCGGTGCTGCGCAAGCGCTTCACCGGCCAGCCCGAGCACGTCATCAACTATTTCTTCTTCGTCGCCCAGGAAGTGCGCGAGATCATGGCCGCACTCGGCTATCGCAGCTTCAACGAGATGGTGGGCCAGACCCAGATGCTCGACCAGAGCACATTGGTGGCGCACTGGAAGGCCAAGGGCCTCGACTTCTCGAAACTGTTCGTGCGCCAGAACGAACTGCCGGGACAGAAGATCTATCACGCCCAGAGTCAGAACCATCATCTGGAAAACGCGCTCGACCGCACGCTGATCGCGCAGGCGCAGCCGGCGATCGACCGCGGCGCGCCGGTCAGAATCGAAATGGAGATCAACAACACCAACCGCAGCGCCGGCGCGATGCTGTCCGGGACCATCGCCAGGCTTTACGGCCACACCGGCTTGCCTGATGACACGATCCATGTCAGCTTCAAGGGCACCGCCGGTCAGGCGTTCGGCGCGTGGCTGGCGCGCGGCGTCACCTTCGAGCTCGAGGGTGAAGGCAATGACTATGTCGGCAAGGGCCTGTCCGGCGGCCGCATCATCGTCAAGCCGCCGCGCAATTCCGGCATCGTGCCGGAAGAATCCATCATCGTCGGCAACACCGTGATGTACGGCGCGATCGAGGGCGAATGCTATTTCCGCGGCATCGCCGGCGAACGTTTCGCGGTGCGCAACTCCGGCGCGGTCGCCGTGGTCGAAGGCGCCGGCGATCACTGCTGCGAATACATGACCGGTGGCATCGTCGTGGTGCTCGGCAAGACCGGCCGCAACTTCGCGGCCGGCATGTCCGGCGGCGTCGCCTATGTGCTCGACGAGGACGGCAGCTTTCCGAAGCTGTGCAATCTGGCGATGGTCGAGCTGGAGCCGCTGCTCTCGGAAGAGATGGTCAACGCCAACGCGTTCCATCACGCCGGCGACCTCGAAGCGCACGGCAAGGTTGACGTGTTCGCCAACCTGACCGGCTTCGATGTCGAACGTTTGCACATCCTGATTTCGCTGCACGCGAAATTGACGGGCTCGGCGCGCGCGGCAGCTATTCTCGCGGACTGGAAGACCTGGCTGCCGAAATTCCGCAAGGTGATGCCGGTTGAATTCCGCCGCGCGCTCAACGAAATGAAATCGCGCGAGCCAGCCGAACCCAAGATCGCGATCGGCGCGTGAACATGATCCGGAAAAGTGGGCACCGGTTTTCCGGTCGGGCCATGCTCAAACAAAGTTAAGATGAGGCTGTGTGTACCGAAAATTCGATTCGGCGTAGACGCAGCAGGCGGACGGCGTAAGCTCGCATCCTGATGACCGATCTGTTCAAGCTGATTCTCGGTATGCTGGCTTCGCGCTTCAAGGCGAGAGCAACGCTGGAAGCGGAAAACCTGGTCCTGCGGCAACAGGTCAATGTGCTTCGCCGGCGAACGCCGAAGCGACCGCACCTCAACAATACGGATCGTTTTCTATTTGTTTGGCTCTATCGCTGGTTTCCGTCCGTCCTTGAGGTGGTTGCGATCGTCAGGCCGGAGACCGTGCCGGGTTTCGGGCGTATTGGCGCTGGCGATCCCGCAACCGTGTTGGCAGACCGAAGGTCTCGGCGGATCTGCGCACGCTCATTGGCGAGATGAGCCGTGCGAACGCACTTTGGGGCGCGCCGCGTATTCATGGTGAGTTGCTCAAGCTCGGCTTCGAGGTCGCCCAGTCGACGGTCGCTCGGTACATGTGCCGCCACTCGCGGCCACCGTCTCAGGGCTGGCGGACGTTTCTCAGCAATCACGTCGACGGGATCGCGGCGATCGACCTCTTTGTCCTGCCGACGATCGCATTCGAAATTCTGTATTGTCTTGTCATTGTGCGCCACGGACGACGACTTTGGGTGTCGTTTGGCGTGACGGCAAACCCAACCGCGGAGTGGATCTCGCGCCAAGTCACCGAGGCGTTTCCGTGGGACCACGCGCCGCGATATCTCATTCGGGATCGAGACACCTCGTATGGTGCAGTCTTTTTGCAGCGGATCCGTGCAATGGGCATTCGGGACCATCCGATCGCACCGATCGCCCTGGCAAAATGCTTACGTTGAGAGACTCATCGGCTCGATCCGCCGCGAATGTCTCGACCACATGATCGTGTTTGGCGAAGCGCACCTGCGCCAGATCCTACGCGGATATGCCGCCTATTATAATGGCTCGAGGACCCATCGATCTCTGAACAAGGACGCCCCTCTCCATCGCGCGATTGAGCGCCTCGGCGCCGTCGTCTCACGACCTGTCCTTGGCGGCCTTCACCATCAATATTGCAGAATCTAATTTTCGGCACACACAAGGGTCGCCAAACGCAAAAAGGCCCCAGCCACGATGCCGTCATCCCAGCGAGGACCCACGGGAGACGACGATGGACGACGAGACCAGACGCTGACGCTATTGCGTCCTCACGTTCCCGCTCGCGTTGAAATTGTTCTTCGGATCATACCCGGAGTCGTGTAGATTTTTCATATACGTGGCGTGGTCGCTGCTACTCACGCCGCCCGTCGAGCCGACCGGAGGCGCACCCACACCGGCATAACCGCCATAGTAGGCCGCCCTGGCTCCCCGAATAGGGCCACCGTAGTAAGGACTACCGGCGTAGTAACCTGCACCCGTGTAGTAAGGCGAGGTGGCGCCAATAGCGGCTGCCGTGCCGACCGCTGCGGCGCCTGCGCCGACTACACCGGCGCCGTAGACAGCCCGCCGCGTGTGTCGACGCGCAACACCCGCAACGCTCACGGGGGTCAGCGGGCGCCCCACCCGCGCCTGGGCGCTCTCGATTGACAGCGAGACGCCGCCTTGCTCAGACCAACCGAAGGACAACAATGCCGCACACGTGAAGGCAGAAGCTGCAAGGGCAGTCTTTTGTGAATGTTTCATGGGCTTTCTCCGTTGTGCAAACAACATCAATGCTTGACCCAGATTAAGGCTCCGACTTTTTAGCGGAAATGTTTATAACGTTCATGTTACTGCGGTGCTCGGCATAGGGGGTAGCGCTCCCGCGCCCCCACTTCTGCAACGGGTCAAAAGGCGAAATACTCGCTCCGAGCAGATGTTTTCCGCTCTTCCCTCGAAAGCAGACATCAGGGCAAGCGGAAGGCGTACCGCTTCACCTTTCAAATGCCAGCGTGCGTCACATTCAGCGCGACCGGCCGGGTGCTGCCCTCGGTGAACGGCTCAAGTGCACCATCGGCACAAGCGACTAATACCAGCCTTCGGAAGGTCTGACTCTGTTTTGAAAAGCTGGCGCCGGCGTGATTCATTTCTGACCGACTGGATTGATTCGGGAGGTCGGCGATGGGCGCGGCGGTCGGTCTACGGGAGGATTTCGGGGCGGATGAGCTGGGTCGGCTCGCGGCGAAGGTGAAGGATGCTGCGCAGGCGCGACGGTTGCTGGCGCTGGCGGCGGTTCGCGACGGGATGAACCGCACCGAGGCGGCGCGGATCGGCGGCATGGACCGGCAGACGCTGCGGGACTGGGCGCACCGCTTCAACCAGTACGGTCCTGACGGTCTGATCGACATCAAGCCGACCGGGCGGCCGTCGAAGCTCTCCGACGAGCAGAAAGAGGCATTGAAGCAGCTTGTCGAGACCGGCCCCGACCCGGAGAAGGATGGGGTCGTACGCTGGCGCTGCGTCGACCTGAAGCGTGTTCTCGGACAGCGCTTCGGTGTCGATCTGTCGGAGGTGAGCCTGGGGCGCGCGCTCAAGAAGCTCGGCTTCTCGCACATCAGCGCCCGGCCGCGCCATCCCGTGCAGGATCCGGAGGCGATCGCGGCATTTAAAAAAACTTTCCCACGCAGGTCGCGGCGATCGTGACCAAACTCGCCCCGGAAACGCCGATTGAGGTCTGGTTCCAGGACGAGATGCGGGTCGGCCAGAAGAACAGCCTCGTCTACCAATGGGCCAAGAAGGGATCACGGCCGCGGCAGCCCAAGGATCAGCGCTACGAGAACGCCTATGTGTTCGGCGCCGTCTGTGCGAGCCGCGACACCGGCGTCGCCCTCATCATGCCGCAAGCCGACACCGAGGCCATGCAGGCGCATCTCGACGCCATCGGCAAGGCCGTCGCGCCCGGCGCGCATGCGCTGCTCATCCTCGACAAGGCCGGATGGCACACGACGCGCAAACTAAATCCACCTGCCAATGTTACCCTCGTGCCGCTGCCACCCGCCTGTCCGGAGCTCAACGCAGCCGAGAACATCTGGCAGTATCTGCGGCAGACCTATCTCGCCAACCGTGTGTTCGCGTCCTACACCGACATCCTCGACGCCTGCCAAGACGCCTGGCGAAAACTTCTCGCCGAAACCGGGCGCATCACGTCGATCGCGGCCCGCGACTGGGCCATCATCGGTCAGCTCTTCTGAAGGCTGGTATAAATTCTCGACAATTGCAGCGGGTAGGATGCGCTCGCCGTCGCCGGTCGCGGTGAGGTCATAACCGCGAGCTAGAAGCTCGTCGGCAGCGATGATCTAGGTACCCGCCCGCTGCGCCGGAGTCTGCACTGCGGGTCGGTGAACTTTCCGATCTCGGCGGCTTTTGACATGGCCTGCTGAAGATCGAACTGGTCCGGCAGATACCGGTGGCATGAAGCCACGACGGATCGCCATCCACAGTGCGCCGGGCGGCAGCTCTCCGCACTTCACACCGGGCTTCGCTGGCGGCGGCTCTGACTTTATTTTTTCCATGGGAGGGCACCAATGCCAACCCAAGGCTGAGACAAGGTACCGACTCGCCGGTATTAGATGACCATACCATGCGGGAACGATCTGATGGGTGGCAGCTTTAGACCTGTCCTCTTGCGTGGTGTGGTTATGGCGTTCCAGCGTGAAAACCCGGCGGCCATCGGCGTCAAGGCCCCCTACCCCGGCTTCATCGAGCCCGCGCTCGCTTCCTCAATCGAGAAAGTGCCCGGCGGCGAACGCTGGATATATGAGATCAAATTCGATGGGAATCGCCTCCAGGCCGCGCCAGATCACGGCGAGGTCCTCGGCGCAGCGGATGCCGCCGATCACGGTGGCGCGCATGGTGATGGTTTCGGATCGGACATTTAAGGGATCGCAGCAGGAACGAATTTGAAAAGCCCCGCTTGATTAATCGGGCCGCTTACCCCGGCGGCGCGGCACGGCTCCCGTCTCACCTTGCACCACACCCCAAGGCGGGGCCGTGCTCTACTTCGGTGGGCTCCGCCATATGTTTTCCGCCGTAAATACTTGACGCAACAGAGCCGCCAGATCGGCCGACCTGATGGCTATCCGGGGAGAAAGCCGATCACATGCCACAAGAAAAACCAGAGCCGGATCGCATCCGAGAGCTTGAGAATGCGTTGAAGGAGGCCGAGCGGCGCGTCGCCGAAATGCGGGCCGAACGCGATCAAGCGTCTGAGCTTGTCGAGCAGATGAAAGAACACGTCAGCGACGTTGACGCCTTGATCGATAGCTGGATCGAGGCGTTCGAGATGCATCTCAGCGAGGATGGCAAGCGAACGCACGATGCGCTGCCAGAGAGTATCAAGAGAATTCTCGCTGATGCTGTCGCCTTACAGAAGCAGGCGAAGGGGCTCGGCAAGAAGTAAGATGTTCCCGGTCCCGCGCCGCGCCGGAAAAATACGCGGCGCTGAGATCACCGATCAAAAATTCCGCGAACAACGATTGCACCGGGCCGATGGTGCCGAGCGACGTGACGGCGGCGATGATCGACTCCTGCAGGCAGAGGCAGGCATCACGGCGAGATGGCAAATGGTGCCAAGCCTCACGGGCCGGGTTTCGCGCGCGTCGGCTGGCCTGTGAATAGTCGGGAGAAGCGTCACAATCGCCCTTTCTTGCACGACCGGCATTTGAGCGCCGCCTCAAGTTTCCAGATCGGCGTATAGCGCGGACGCCGATGACACCATTAGTCGATCCGAAGACTCTCAAGCTCAAGCTGCTCAAGGAATTCTGTCAAGGCCCGCCTGCCCGCAAGTCGCGCCGTCTCATGCGTGGTAAAGCCACCGCCTTCGATCCGCACGCCCATCGGTTTGCCTCGCCGAACAATTCGCCAGCGCCACGAAGGCGGGTAGACCGACTCGCGGGTCGCCATTACGTAATAGCCCCAATGGTTCCACGTGCGGCTCATAGCCTGCAATCCCTGCGCGCAGAAGGTTTAATCGCACCAAATTGCTATCGCAGTACCGTCCCGAATACGCGATCCCACAGCGTTGTGCTAACGCCGTAGTTTCGCGTCGCAAATCTATGATGGATTTGGTGATGATTGAGCAGTGATAACGGCAATTTATCGGGAGCATGATGCGCGCAGTGATGCACAAACAAATACCCGGCATAGGCAACTAGCGCACCCGCAAGCAAAGCGCCGCCAGCAATCAAATATACCAACGCGAAACAAACCCATATCTGCCAAAAAATTGTAAGGACCGGCTCATCAGGATCGGCATGATGAATCCCATGCTTTCTTGGCGCGAGATCGTGCAGCACAAAACGATGAACGAGATATTCGGCAAGCGTCCACGCAACGACGCCACCGGCGAACGCTGCTGCGGCGGCGGCTACTCTGAGCGGCGAGATCGCCAGCAGGAAGATTGCGAGCACAGAGACAACCAGCATTTCGCCGAAATAGATGATAGCGGTCATGGGCCCATCTGCGCGGGCGATGCTGATGCCAGCACGGCCACCCGTGCGGCACTCTACATCCAAGGCGTCTTGCGACGCGACTATAATCTGATGACGGATTGATTGCGCGGCATCACGGCGGCGCGATCCAAATCGTTTGGATATCAGCGATCATCGTCCGGATGCACCCACGCGTAAGGCGCGATCTCGCGCTTTCCCTATCGGTGTTTCGCACGGACCATATTTCCAGCCGCCAATTCCGGTGATAGCATTCCCTTCGCGGGCGTATCCCCTGTTTGGAAACCTGACAGAATGGGATTGCACGAATGAAGATCATCGCCCTGTTATTTGCCTTCGTGTTGACCGGATGCACTGGCGACCGGCTTAAAACCGAAACGAACCCAACTGCCGTCGCCCTGAGCGCCCCGCCCGTGGCCGCTGCGCTCGCCGCTACGGTGATGGCGGCCACGGCGATCTAAGCCGTGGGCGAGGCTGGCGCGGCCTTGGCCCTATCGCCGACCATCATCCGGGTGCACGCAAACGTAAGGCGTGATCTCCCGCTCTTGCGTCAACTTGATCAGGTGCACCGGCGGCGAGTATCGCCCTTTCTTGCAAGACCGGCATTTCAGCGCCGCTTCAAGTTTTCCAGATCGGCGTGTTGCACGGACGCCGGATGGCATCGAGCGGGTTGGTGGCGCGGGTTTCGCAGCGGCGGCCCATCGGGAACCAACCACCTATTCGCGAATTCCGCTCGTAGCCCGACCCGAGGGCCTCACTATGAAAGTAGCAAATTGGATAATCTTGGTGGTTTTGCTGGGGATGCTTTCGTCCACCATTTGGATTGGTTACGATATGTGGATTGCGACCTCAGACACTCCGGTTTCGGAGAACGGCTATATTGCGGTGGGTATTGGTGCGGCGCTATCACTATTGATCAGTTGCGGGCTGATCGCGCTGCTATTTTACAGTAGCCGTCACGAGTAAAACTTCATTGTCGCGATGCGGGGCCTACATCGACATGCGCGATCTCGGCCAAGTACTGGCGCATGTTCATGACGCCGAGATTGAGATCGGCGAAGGTCCGGAGCCGCCGCGCCAAGGTCCGTTGCATTAGAGTTAAAAGAAAAGCCCGCCAGCCAGTAAACCATCCGGCGACCCATGATGGATGCGAGCGCCATGGGATGAGGCGATGGCGCTGCAACGACCGCTGCCGGATGACGCGCTCAAGATCGTTGCCCCTGGTGCCGACAAGGTAGATCGGGCGGCGGCGTGACACCCCTTCCACGGAACTTTTTTGGCAGTGGCGGATTGACTGATGGGTGAACACTCACGGGGAGTGTTGCCATGCATCTTCATACATATCGGGACGAAAGCCGCTCTAGACACATCGACCTGATCAGCGGAGGAAAGCACCCAAGGTCAATTGATCTGGTCTTGGTTGTAACTTCTGGCATGTTGGTGGTAGGTTTCGCCTGTGCCCTCATGGTCTCCTTCGCATCGATGGTGTCCGGTTTGGGCCAGTGGGTCCACTAGAGAAGACTGCCCTTGTTCAACCGTGGGCCGGTCGCAATTTTGTTCAAGAAGTCCATGATGCGCCCGTGGTCGTTGGCCGGATGTACGCGAGCGCCTACGGCGGACCCCGGCCTTCACGCCGGGGTTTTTCGTTTGCGGTGCCCCAAGGCGTCGGATTGGCCTGAGTGTCTACGGGACCAAGCGGCTAAGTATCGGCAACTTGCCGAGAAGGCTGACGATCCTGTCGTTAAGAACGAGCTGCTTGAATTGGCGTCCGTCTGCGAGGATGTCGCCGATAACATCGAAGATCATCTGACAGGCGGGTAAGACCAATGCGCCGTGTTGGCCGTTGTAACGCTGGCATGAAAGAGGCCGCCAACTGAGGCGGCCTGTCACATGAACGCGATAATGATCCCCTGTGTGTACCGAAAATCGATTCGGCGTAGACGCAGCAAGCGGACGGCGTAAACTCGCATCCTGATGACCGATCTGTTCAAGCTGATTCTCGGTATCTGGCTTCGCGTTTCAAGGCGAGAGCAACGCTGGAAGCGGAAAACCTGGTCCTGCGGCAACAGGTCAATGTGCTTCGCCGGCGAACACCGAAGCGACCGCACCTCAACAATACGGATCGTTTTCTATTTGTTTGGCTCTATCGCTGGTTTCCGTCGTCCTTGAGGTGGTTGCGATTGTCAGGCCGGAGACCGTCATTCGCTGGCACCGTGCTGGGTTTCGGACGTATTGGCGCTGGCGATCCCGCAACCGTGTTGGCAGACCGAAGGTCTCGGCTGAGCTGCGCACGCTCATTGGCGAGATGAGCCGTGCGAACACACTTTGGGGCGCGCCGCGTATTCATGGTGAGTTGCTCAAGCTCGGCTTCGAGGTCGCCCAGTCGACGGTCGCTCGGTACATGTGCCGGCACTCGCGGCCACCGTCTCAGGGCTGGCGGACGTTTCTCAGCAATCACCTCGACGGCATCGCCGGCGATCGACCTCTTTGTCCTGCCGACGATCGCATTCCAAATTCTGTATTGTCTTGTCATTGTGCGCCACGGACGACGGCTTTGGGTGTCGTTTGGCGTGACGGCAAACCCAACCGCGGAGTGGATCTCGCGCCAGGTCACCGAGGCGTTCCCGTGGGACCGCGCACCGCGATATCTCATTCGGGATCGAGACACCTCGTATGGTCCAGTCTTCTTGCAGCGGATCCGTGCAATGGGCATTCGGGACCATCCGATCGCACCCCGATCGCCCTGGCAAAATGCTTACGTTGAGAGACTCATCGGCTCGATCCGCCGCGAATGTCTCGACCACATGATCGTGTTTGGCGAAGCGCACCTGCGCCGGATCCTACGCGGATATGCCGCCTATTATGGCGGATATGCCGCCTATTATAATGTGTCGAGGACCCATCGATCTCTGAACAAGGACGCCCCTCTCCATCGCGCGATTGAGCGCCTCGGCGCCGTCGTCTCACGACCTGTCCTTGGCGCCTTCACCATCAATATTGCAGAATCTAATTTTCGGCACACACACCGGGCTTTCCGGCAATACGATGCCGCCGACCCCGCGAACCGGCTGGTGGCGAGTGAACTTGAAGCGCGCTGGAACAGGGCGCTCGCTCACGCGGCGGAGGTCGAGAGCAAGATCGCCAAGCATGATGCGGCGACGGCTGCACCCATTGCTGATCCGGCTTCGCTCGGCGTCCTCGCCTCGAACCTCAAAACGGTCCGGGATGCGCCGACGACGGATGCTCGCCTCAAGAAGCGCATTGTACGCACTCTCGTCCATGAGATCGTGGCCGATATCGACGACGCGGCGTCCGAGATCGTTCTCATCGTCCACTGGGTGAGTGGCGCTCGTAGCGAACTGCGCTTGCCCAAGCGTCGGCGCGGACAGCGCAACAGCACTTCTGCTGATATTATCCAAGCCGTGCGTCAACTGGTGCTGATCGCCAGCGACGATCTGATTGCCGGCCTACTCAACCGCAACGGCCTCAAGACGGGCAACGGCAATCGCTGGACCCGCGAGCGCGTCACATCGCTACGCTTCTATCACCACATCCCGGTATTCAAGCCCGCCGATGACGGGATCGACCCTGGCTCAACCTTGGCAACGCCGCCAAGCTCCTGAAGATCGCGCCCAAGACGCTCCGCCTGGCCGCTCAAGCCCGCGAGATCGAAGCCTTCCATCCGCTATCGGACGGCCCGTGGATCTTCGCCCGCGCCTCACTGATAACAACTGCCGCTCAATCTATCGCCGAACGAGCGCGACAGAACCCAAGATACCCCGCGGGATCGCATCCCAATCAGCAAAGTCTCTTCTCTTCAACAACATAGACAGATGGGTGTTCTAATGCGCGGTTGTAGTAGGTCGCGTAAGATCGCAGCAGATGGCGAAGATGCCGCTCGCCGAACACGACAACATGGTCAAGGCATTCCCGGCGGATCGAACCGATCACCCTTTCACAATACCCGTTCTGCCACGGCGATCGCGACGCGGTTGGCCGATCCCGGATGCCCATCGCCCGAAGGCGGCGGATGAAGACGTCACCGTAGACGGCGTCGCGGTCGCGGATGATGGATCGCGGTGCTGCGTTCCAACCATAGGCCTCGGTGAGCTGGCGCGAAATCCATTCCGCCGTCGGGTGCGCAGTCACCCCCAGCCACAGGATTTGGCGGCGATCGTGTTGCAGAATGAGCAACCCGTAGAGCAGTCGGAATGAGGTTGTCGGAACCACGAACAGGTCCATCGACGCGATGCCGTCGGTGTGATTATCAAGGAACGTCTTCCACCCTTGGGACGGCGGTCGCCTTCCCCTCGCCATATACTTGGCAACGGTGGTTTGTCCGACATCGATGCCGAGCTTGAGAAGCTCGCCGTGAATCCGTGGTGCGTCCCATAATGGGTTGGCGAGACTGATCTCGCGAATGAGCTGACGGATTTCCAGCGGGGTCGTTGGACGGCCGCTGCGCGGTCTTGATTTCCAGCGCCAATACGCTCTGAAGCCGGCACGATGCCAGCGGATCGCGGCCTCCGGCCTGACGATCTTCAAAGCGTCCAGCACGCCAGGCGCCAGCCGATACAACCCGGCAAATACCAGACGGTCGATGCTGGTGAAGGTTAGTCGCTGCGGCGATTTACGCCGCAGCACGTTGAGTTGATGACGAAGCGTCAAGATCTCAACTTGCAGCGACGCTCGCGACCGGAACAATCCGATCAGCGCCAACCAAATCAGGCTAAAAGCATCTCTCATGAACCAAGAGCATCACCCGATTCGACTGCGCTTACTAGCCGGATTGAGTTTCCGACGGACAGGGGGGGGCATCTTCGTAGGATGGATATCTCATTCTTGTGACGGTAGGCTGCTCGGAAATCTGACGGTGTCGGAGTTATCGTTAGCTTCCTGCCTACTTGTTCTGGACGAGAGGACATTGGCTTTCCGAGAGCGGCCGATAGGATTCGGCGCCCCTCATCTCGCTCACCACCTTGTAGTAGTCGCCTCGATATTTCGACTCGGAGGGCGATTTCACTTTCATCAGGTAGTTCTTGTGGAGGACGCGACCGTCCGCCCGGATTTCGACCCCCTTATTGTAGAAGTCGTTCACCGGGAGCTCGCGCATTTTCGCCGCAACGGCCTTTCCATCGTCGGTGCCGGCAGCCTGAACGGCTTTGAGATAGTGCAGGACGGAGGCGTAGGTGCCGGCCGTGATCAGATTGGGAATGAACCCTCCGGAGCGTTCCATGAAGCGTTTCGCCCATGCGCGCG
Source organism: uncultured Alphaproteobacteria bacterium (assembly GCA_963761895.1). GTDB lineage: Bacteria > Pseudomonadota > Alphaproteobacteria > Rhizobiales > Xanthobacteraceae > Bradyrhizobium. The sequence continues at coordinate 892,234 of CAVXIL010000002.1, read as the reverse complement.
TCTCTCCGTTCATGTCCCAGTAGAACGAAGTCGTCAGCGTCAATCCTTGCGCGACATCCAGACCGAGTCCTTCGATGTCGTTGATGTAGATGACAAGGCTCGCCAGGTTCTGACCCGACTGGACCAGGCCGAACTCGCGCGTCTGCTTGATGGCGTTGAGCAGATCGGCCCCAGACATCGCGAGCCCGACGACCTTCGCCTTCGATGCCTGGGCCTGCAGCACGAACGAGGAGAAATCCGGCGTTCCGAACGGAAAACGGACGCTGCCGATAACTTTGCCGCCGTTCGCTTCGACGAAGTGGCTCGCGTCACTCTGCAGCGAATGGCCGAAGGCATAATCGCTGGTCAGAAAGAACCACGTGTCCTCGCCCTGCTTGGTCATCTGGCTCGCCGTGCCCTTTGCGAACGAATACGTGTCGTAGCTCCATTGAGTGGTCGTCGCCGAGCATGCCTTGCCCGTCAACTCGGTGGTCGCAGCCCCCGAAATGAGCAGTATCTTGTTCCGGGTCCGGGCAATCTCCTGCGTGGCCAACGCCACCGCGGATCCGGCGACATCCGTGATTGCATCCACCCCCTCCGTATCGAACCATTTACGGCTCAAGGCGGTCGCGATGTCGGGCTTGTTCTGATGGTCGGCGGTGACCACGACGATGGGCTTGCCCAGCACTTTGCCGCCAAAGTCGTCGACCGCCATCTGCGTGGCTTCGACCGAATGCTTTCCCACCAGATAGGCGAAGCCGCCGGAATGATCGGTCAATACTCCGATCTTGACGACGTCGTCTGAGACTTGCGCGCGGGCCGCGGCGCAGGACGCGGTCACGATCACGACAGCCCACAAAGCGGCTCTTGCCCTCAACATCGTCCTACCCTTTCCTTTTTCTTTTTCGTTCTGTTCGCCGTTAGACGGCGATGGCGATGCCGTCGTGTCCGGGATCAGCGCCGCCGTCGAATTTGCCGCCGTCGATCCTGATGCCGTGAACCGCCGCGAAGCCGAAGGTGTATGGGCTGCGGATCACCTCGTAACCGTCGGCCTCGAGCTCTCGCGTCACGCCGTGAAGAACGCGGTTCGACACGTCGATCGCGTTGCTCGTCGCCGAAAAGCGAGGCGCGCTCACCGCTTCGGTCATCGTCATCTTGAAGTCGATCACGTTCAGGATGGCTTGCAGAACGCCCATCGCGATCTGCGTCGCGCCGGGAGCTCCGATCACCAGGCAGGGCTTCCCGTCGCGGAAAATGATCGAAGGACACACGGAGGTGAAGCGCGCCTTGCCGGGCGCGATGCTGCCCGTCCGGCCCGGTCGCGGATCAAATACGGCCATGCATCCATTGTAGAAGAAACCGAGACCGTCGGAAATGACGCCCGACGGCATGCCCAACGAATGGGTCATGGTGACGCAGTTGCCGTCGCGGTCGATCACGCAAACCTGGGTGGTGTCCTTGGAAGGGAATCCGGAGTTGAACCGCGGCACATCCGCCTTCTTGCGCGAGGCGATGTCCTTCGCCATCGCGGCGGCATAGTCCTTGGAAGCCAGGCGGGGCACCGGGACATCGACAAACCCGGGGTCGCCTATGAAATTGTCCTTGTCGACGGTAGCCCGTTTCATTGCCTCGCACACGACGCGAACGTACTCGGCGGTGTTGTGCCCGATATCGGCGAGATCAAAGTGTTCGAGGACGTTGAGCATTTCGAGCAGCATGAGGCCGCCGCCGGGAGGATTGTTCGTCGTTATTTCGTAGCCGCGATAGGCGCCCCTCAAAGGGTCCACCCACCTGGGCTGATACGACGCGAGATCGTCTGCCGTAATCAGACCGCCGTGCTCCCGCATGTCGCGGTCGATGCGCCGGGCCAATTCACCCTTGTAGAATACGTCCGAACCGCCCTCGGCGATCATCCGTAGCGTATTCGCGTAGTCGGGATTGCGGACGAGGTCGCCGACCCGCTTCGGCGTGCCGTCGTCTCGGCAGTAGAGGCTTCGTCCGGACGGCGTAAAGGCGAGCCGCTCGGCGCCGGAAGCCCGTCCCATCGTGCCGGGATCGGACCAAAAGAATTCCACGTGAGGCCGGACCATCCATCCGCTATCGGCCCACTCGATAGCCGGCGCCACGATGTCGCGCCACGGCAGCACGCCGAACTTGCTGTGCGCCTCGAAATAAGCCTTCAGCGATGCCGGGACGCAGGCCGACTGGTAGCCGACGTCGTTGACCTTGCCCTTCAGAATGAAGCCGTAGCCGTCGCGCGCCTCGCTCTCGATGAGATGTTCCCACATGTCCGGACGTGCCGCAGCAGGCGACGGGGCGTGGAAATCGAGATATTTGTGAAACCCTTTCCCTGGAAAGTAGATTCCCGCGCTGCCGAAGCCAGCGATACCGGTCATCAGCGGGTCGACCACCCCTTGGACGAGCGCGCAGGCTATCGCCGCGTCGACGGCATTACCTCCCGCCCGCAGCATCGAAGCTCCTGCTTCGGCCGCCTCCACTTGGGCCGCTACGATCATGGCTTCAGGCATAGGTGCTCCTACGATCGATTGCTTCGAGCTGGCGTCGAGGCCTATAGCGCCGCGTGCACGCTTCTTTCCCTTGCCGGAAAGGCCGATGCCTGTCTAATACCGATAATCGCCTGATTGATACCTTTGCAGTATCAAACGAGTTTGCAAGATGCAGTCCTTTCTGAATGCCAAAATCCATTACTTTCTGGCCGTCGGCGAAGCACTCAGCTTTCGCAAGGCTGCCCGAAAGCTCGGTATCGCGCAGCCCGCGCTAAGCCGCAGCATCCGGCAACTCGAACAGCATCTCGGCTTTGCTCTTTTCGAGCGTTCGACACGGCACGTCGCGCTGACCGAAGCCGGCGAAGCGCTCTTCCGCGACGGCAGAGACGCGTTGCGGCAGTTGGATCGCGCCTTCGCGCGCGCCGCTCAGGTCGCGCAAGGCCTGCAAGGCACGCTGAGGATCGGCTATTCGACGTTCGCGGCGACCGGCCCGATGTCGGACATTATCATCGAATTCCGCAAACAATATCCCGACGCGCACGTCGCATTGCGGCTGCTCGCCTCTTCGGAACAGGCGGCGGCCTTCGAGGAAGGCGCGCTCGATCTGGGCTTCATGATGTCGAACGTATCCTCCGCGCCGCTGAGGGCGGCGCCGCTTTCCAGTGAGCGGCTGATCGCCGTAGTGCCCGCGAGCTATCCCTGGGCCAAGAAGCGATCGTTGACCTTAACTCAGTTGGCGACGGCGCCAATCGTCATCGGCACCGCCAGCCGCTGGCGCGGCTTCCGCGCGCTCGTCGACGAGATGACTGCGACGAAAGGGCTCAAACTGAATATCGTCGAGGATGCCGACGATCTGCCTGTGTTGCTGCAACTCGTGCGGTCCGGTTTCGGTTGTACGATCCTCGACGCCTCGTTCATTCCCACGTTGCCGCCCGGCGTGAAAGCTCTAGAGATCGCAGACGCCACGACGACTCTCGACATCTCGCTCGTATGGCGCGTCGACGGCCCTTCTCCTCTTGTCCCGCGGTTCGTCGAGGTAGCAGAGCGCCTGATACGAAAAGACAACCGCGGACAAAGGTCTTGATCGGGCGGTGAGCTCGCCTCGAGCGTGGATATGTTTCTCTGCTCGGCATTATCTTGACCACTGAGGATCTCAATCCCTGAAGTGTTCATGCCGCCCTCGCCTGCGCGGAACCCAACAAGCCACGTCCCGTTAAGACCGCAAATGGCGGAGGGTCATTCTCATGACGGCTGCGGCTCGTCGCGGCTACGTCAATTTCTTTGTGGAGTATGGCGGAAAAACCAAGAGGTGCCGAGTAACGGAGGCCGCCCTCTTGAATAAAGCGCGTGTGACCAAAGAAGACACTAGCTCCGCACTTCTCATCGCGACCCTGCGCGAGGCATCGTTGCCGACAGCATCGCGCCAACATCCAGGAGAGTCTATTGTGGATTTCGTCGGCGGACGGCCGATCATCGATCTTCGCCTCGCTAACTTTGACCTCCTCTTTTGCGATGCGTATGCGCGTCGAGTGGGCTGGCGTTGGCGAGGACGGTTTTGCGGGACGCGGCATGATCGTTGGCAGCGACGGTAATGATGGCGACCTGATGCTATCGCTCACGAACATATTGACGATACGACAGCAGCGCTGTCTTGAAGGCGCCTCGCGACCACGCCATGTTTTACCGTAGTCGATGAGATGCGTAGGACTTATCGACATGACGGTAGGCAACGCGACGCGCCTCGGCGCATCGCAACGTTCCACCCCGCGACGCTGCGCGTCGCACCACATCGCTACGCAACGCGTGAACCGCTGGGGACACCCGGCGGCTCTCGCGCGTTCAGCGCGGACGGTCACCCTCAAGCGCCTGTGGCTCCGAGACGGTTATGTGCAGCGCGCACATTCTTTGTCGCCCAATCCTGGGCGGAATGCATCACATCACCAATATGCCCGGAGTTGTTTATGACAGGCACAGGCCCACTTCCGCGGCATCATTATTCCATCATCGGCCGACCGATCCAAAGTCTATTGAGCCAACGCACTGCCAAGTCGGGCTGCCTCTCGCCTTGCAAGCGCGCCAGGGCCTCCTGATAAGGGCCCACCGCTCGTATACGCATTGGAAGCCGAGGATAGAGCCGTCGAATCAGCGCGAGCGCCAAGCTCATGCTACGCTGTTCACGTTCGCCGAAGACCAATCCGAATTCTCCGCGTAGCCGCTCTGGCAGCAAGTGGGCCGTCAGCGCTAGATACCACTTCGGCGCACGCAATTTTGTCGCGCCCCCCGAGAAGATTTGCTCAGCAATTTTGCGGGCGGCAGGGCTGACAGTGAGCATATCCGACCGCAGCATCGCCTCATTGTAGGCAGTGAACGCCGTCCAGCTTGATGGTAAATCGGCTGGCCAAATGCCGAATAACGCCGCGAACAGACGGGCCTCGACCCAGTATTTCTCACGCTCGCTATCCGTCAGCGCAGGCAAGACGAGATGATGTGTTAACACGGCAGTCTCTGCGAGCGTGGCGTGCACCCACCGTAGCGCCGAGACCTCGTTGGCGCGGTATTGAGAGCCCGCGGAGAAGCGGCCAGCCGTCCACGGCAACATTCCTGTCACCGCGGCATGACGCCGATGCAGTCGCCGGGCCGCAGCCAGCGCCTGATCGCGCGTGCCAAACACCATCGTGAAAACAGTGTTGAACGTTTGGTGGAACCGGCCGATCGGATCAGCAAAGGTCCGGGAATGCTCGGCGATGGCAGCGGCGACCCAGGGATGCGCCAACTGAAGCAACAAGGCGCGGCCGGCGCCAAGGAAGACAGCCGCCTCGCGGTCGACCCGCCAGGTCAGTGAAGCGGGACCGAAGACCCCCTCAATTGATCCGGCCGCCGCCTCGCAAACGGTGTCGAGACTGCTTTCAAAATCGTCTTCGGACAACAACGGTATACCCTCAGGATTTGCAACGGGATGACAGGCCACCGGACCCAAGTAAGAGCAATATTTGCCCTGTTGTCATTGCTGGCAAACGCTCATATTCCTTGCGGCATGACCGGATCGACGCGCCTTGCGTCCTTGATGGACCGATCAACAGCGAAAGCTTCAAAGCCTATGTGAGCAGCTCCTCCTGCCGACGCTCAAGCCCGGCAACATTATCATCACGGACAATCTCGGCAGCCACAAGGGCCTGTGCCTGTCGGAAATCAAACACGCACATACAGGTGATGAAGTCCGCCAAGAAATGGCTTAGGCAAAATGCGACCAACGGCATGTACCGTGATCCAAACACTCACGCCGGATCGATCCGATCAGCCGTTCGGCAAAGCCGTTCTGCCAGGGCGAGGCTGGTGCGGTAGGCTTGTCCCGGATGCCCATGGCGCGCAATCGGCGCGTGACAACGGCTCCGTAGCTCCAATCGCGGTCTCGGATCATGTAACCGGGAGCCCCGTCCCAAGGAAAGGCTTCGGTTATCTGACGTGCAACCCACTCTGCTGTCGGGCTGGTTGTGACGTTGATCCACGCGAGGCCCCTACGATCGAGCCGCACGATGATGAGGGCACAGAGCAGTCGAAGCCAATGGTCGGGACAACAAACAGGTCCATGGCGGCCATGTCCGGCGCGTGGTTGCGCAAGAAGGTTCGCCATCCCTGGCTGGGCGGCCTGCGCCGTTTGACCATGTACTTGGCGACGCTCGACTGCGCGACTTCAAACCCGAGCTTGAGCAGTTCGCCGTGGATGCGTGGCGCGCCCCAAAGCGGATTTTCGACGCTCATCCGCCGGATCAATACGCGCAGCTCCGTGTCGATCTGCGGCCGCCCTCCCTGTGGGCGCGACTTCCAACGCCAGTAGGAGCGAAAGCCGGCCCTGTGCCAACGCACGAGTGTTTCAGGCCGGATGATTGTGAGAACCTGCAGGATTGCCGGAAACCAGCGATACAGCTGGATAAAGAACCAGCGATCATGGTTCGTGAGCCGGACGCGACCATGCAGCCCGCGCCTCAAGACAACCAGCTGATGTCGAAGCACTGCGTTCTCAGCCTCAAGCCGCACCTTCGACTTGAATGGCGAGGCCAGCATGGCCTGGACGAAACACAAGAGCCCGATCATTCCGCCAGTTTAGGCGATTCCGTCGCGTCATCAACACGGATAAGGTTTTCGGTACACACACCGGGTGCCGCCGATCTCCGTCGCGAGGTTTTTTTCTTGCTGGCCTCTGGCAACGGGTATTCAATGAACCCCGAAGCGCCACGCGCTTCCAATCAAAACACTGGCATAATCACAACATCAGGGAGGCCTGAAATGGCTGCTATCCAATCCCGACTGGTTGTTTTTTTGGCCACCGTGGCCGTGCTCATCGCAACCAGCAGCGGCGCGCTCGCGCAAACGATATACGACGTCGGCGCGACCGATACCGAAATCAAGATCGGCAATATCATGCCTTACAGCGGACCGGCGTCCTCCTACGGCGTGATCGGCAAGACCGAAGATGCCTACTTCAGGAAGATCAATGCCGAAGGCGGCATCAACGGCCGCAAGATCAATTTCATCAGCTATGACGACGGCTACAGCCCACCGAAAACGGTCGAGCAGGCGCGCAAGCTGGTTGAAAGCGACGAGGTCCTGTTGATCTTCAATTCGCTGGGTACGCCGCCGAACTCGGCGATCCAGAAATACATGAATACCAAGAAGGTGCCGCAGCTGTTCGTCGCCACCGGCGCGACCAAGTGGAATGACCCCAAGAACTTTCCCTGGACCATGGGCTGGCAGCCCAGTTACCAGAGCGAAACGCAAATTTATGCGAAGTATATCCTAAAGGAAAAGCCCAACGCCAAGATCGCCGTTCTTTATCAGAACGACGATTACGGCAAGGACTATCTCAAGGGTTTGAAAGACGGTCTCGGCGCCAACGCCGCCTCAATGATTGTTGCCGAGGAGAGCTACGAGACTACTGAACCAACCATCGATAGTCATATCGTCAAGCTCAAAGCGAGCGGTGCCGATGTGTTCGTCAACATTTCAATTCCGAAGTTCGCGGCTCAGGCGATCAAGAAGAATGCCGAAATCGAATGGAAGCCGCTTCACTTTCTGAATAGTGTGTCGAGCTCGATCGGCGCCACGATCAAGCCGGCCGGGTTCGCCGCCGCGCAGGACATTATCTCATCGGCCTATGTCAAGGATCCGACGGACCCGCAGTGGAAAGACGATGCAGGAATGAAGACCTTCAACGCTTTCCTCGACAAATACTATCCCGAAGCAAACCGGAACGACGCGTTCGTGGTCTACGGCTACAGTGTCGCGCAGACCATGGTGCACGTGCTGAAACAGTGCGGCGACAACCTTACCCGTGAAAACGTCATGAAACAGGCAGCCAGCATCAAAGGCCTGGAACTGGGCGGCTTGCTGCCCGGCATGACGATCAAGACAAGCGCGACCGACTTTGCTCCTATCAAGCAACTCCGGCTGCAAAAGCTCCAGGGCGACACCTGGCATCTGTTTGGGGACATCATCAGCGCCGAGGTGGGTGGCTAGGCCCTGTCGGAAACCTAATTCGGCTGGCAAGTGAAGCCGAATCGCGCAATGTTTCTATCTTATGAGAGAAGCTTGCAGCCTGATCTGGTCGGCGCTGGTATTCTTGTTCCGATCGCGTGCCTCGTTGGCAGCCGAGATCCTGGTTCTTCGGCATCAGATTAACATACTGAGACGGCATTCGCCCAAGAGGCAGACGTTCAGCGCCATGGACCGCTTGATCTTTGCCGGGGTGTATCGATTGGCGCCAACAGTCCTAAACGCTCTGGCGGTTTTGAAGCCAGATACCGTTATAAAGTGGCACCGCGCCGGGTTCAGATCGTACTGGCGCTGGAGGTCACGACGTCGTGGTGGCCGACCAATCTTACCGACAGAGATACGCAAGCTTATCCGCGAGATGAGCATCGTCAACCCGTTGTGGGGAGCACCGCGGATCCACGGAGAGCTGCTTAAGCTCGGCATCGATATCGGCCAGACGAGCGTGGCCAAGTATATGGTGAAGAGACGAGGGCCACCGTCGCAAGGCTGGAAGACGTTTCTTCATAACCATGCCGACGGCATCGCGGCGATGGATTTGTTCGTCGTGCCGACGATCTCGTTTCACCTGCTCTATGGATTGCTGATCATGGGGCACCGCCGACGACAAATTTTGTGGTTTGGCGTCACAGCTAACCCCACTGCAGAATGGATCGCAAATCAGGTCACGGAAGCATGCGGTTGGGAACAGGCTCCCCGCTACCTGATCCGTGACCGGGACGAGGCCTATGGTGAGGTCTTCATCCGAAGGCTTCGATCAATGGGCATTCGTGACCGGCCGACATCGCCGCGCTCCCCATGGCAAAACGGATATGCCGAACGGCTGATCGGTTCGATCCGACGGGAGTGCCTTGACCACGTTGTTGTGTTCGGCGAGCGACACCTCCGTCATGTCCTGCTGTCGTACATGAAATATCACAACGAGATAAGGACGCATTTATCTTTGGAGAAAGATGCGCCGGTCTCGCGCGCCGTCAAACTAGCTGGGACCATTCTTTGCCGCCCGGTCCTGGGCGGGCTGCACCACCAATATGTTCGGATTTGATTTACGACAGGCACAGGTATCTGATTTTGGGGGCAATCTGATGAACCTTCATCTCGATGTAAGTGCGACCCGCGGTATGGCATCATTTGATAACGTGCCAGATATATTGCTCGGTGCCGGACTCCGTCCGACCCGACAGCGCATTGCTATCTTGAAGTTGCTGCTCGGAGCCAACCGCCGCTACATCACTGCCGAGATTCTCTACGAAGAGGCCTCCAAAGCGCGCTGCAAGATTTCGAGAGCCACGGTATGCAGCGCCTAACGTCAGTTCGAACAGGTCGGAATCGCGAAAAGAATCAGCGTACTAAAATCACGGAAAGCCTGGTTTGCCCTCGACCGAGACTTCACGCGGTATTCCCGATTTTAGAAGATCCCGAACCTGCCGGCGTTGTGGAGATCGAAATCGCCTGATCATACGAGTTCGCAGTTTTATTCTGGATGGTGGCAATTTGGCGCGCTATTCAGAATAAAACTGCGAACTCGTATGTGATTGAAATAGCTATATAATCCAGGTCAACTCATGGAGCAAATCGCGGTCCGGTAACGTAATGCAGAACTTGATTGGCGAGCACGCGACTTTTATTGATGGAGAGTAGTGGTTCTCTCGTGTACAAACCTCCGAACTCCCCGCTTCGCCAAAACCGTTTGAAAACCGTTTTCCGCATCGAGCAGAATTGGTTCTCCTCCAGAAATGCCGATCAACCCTTCAACCGGGCAAGCACGTTTTCGACGGCCGCGATAGCCCCGGCCTGATCGCCCTTGGTTAGGTCACCAGCAGCCGAAAGCCGTCGCGCTCCTCTCGGATGATCCGGCCGTCCTTTTCCAACTCGTCATAGATGCCGACGACCCGGTAAGCCCGCACCGGCTGGGCGAAGCCCCTCACGGAAACAGCCTCCTGTTCCTCGGTCAGGATCGTATCCTTGATTAGGGACGACGTTTCGTGAGTGACCAGGATTCCGCCGAGTTCAGCATGGGACTGCAACCGGGCGGCCAGATTCACCTCGTTGCCAATGATGGTTTAGTCCATCCGGTCCTCGCTGCCGAAATTGCCAACGGTACAGAAACCCGTGTTGACCCCGATGCGCAGCTGGAACGGCTTTTCTGAGCCAAGATCCAGCCACTTAAGCTGGAGCTCGCGCATCCGCCGCTGCATGGCGATCGACATCTTGATGCAGGCGATCGCGTCTTCCTTGCTTCCCCGACTCGCCGGATCGCCGAAGAACCCCATGATCGCGTCCCCCACGTACTTGTCGATCGTGGCGCCGTGGCTGACGGCGATCTTGGACATTTCGGTAGTGTCTCAGTTTGAAATTTCGGCATTATTTTTCTTGTAAGGTCCCCGAAGCATTGGCGTCTCAGCCGCCCTCGCATCGATTAAGCCGACCACATCCGTCACCTTCATGACCGTTTCCACAACGCCAGCGGCCATTGCCGGGGTAACGCCAAGCGTCTTGTGGACGCGGCTGCCGCCCATGCGCCCAGCGCCACGGCAGCAGCGTTCTTGCCGTCCTCTGTGGTCATGTCCTCGATCTCGCCCGTCGCGATCTTGCCGATCATGACGGCAGCGCCGATCACGTCGGCGGGGCGCTTTTCGCCTTTAGGGCCTCTTGGCATATTCGCTACAACCTCTAGACTGCTTGGCATACCACACTAGGGGCTAAAAAGCGAAACCCCGCGAGGACCTTTCGGCTGTCGTGGCGTGCCTCAAATTGTTCGAGAGCGGCAATTGGGCTGACAATTTAATAAAGGAGATTTATCATGTTTGGTTTTTTTGCAAAGATGCGACAGCGTAAACTGGAAGCACTCATTGCGATAATGCAAGGTGAAATTATGGGAATTTATATTGTGGTTGGTTCGATCATTAATCGAATTCCGGAAGCTGAACGAGGTGACTTGATTAACGTATTAAAGGCCGCTGTCGGGAGGGGCTTCGGTGGCAACGCAGATATTCTGGCAGAGGAATACAGATCACTCTACAACAACTCAATGAGCGGCATACTTCAAGGGTTCATAGGGGGCCAATCGGCGCCCGATTTCTCCAACTTGTGAGAGCGCAGGATAGAATTTCAAACTGAGGCACTACCGACATTTCGGTCAGATATTGATTGAGCAGGTTCGTTAGCTCCTCCGATTCGAGATTGTCGGTGGTCTCGGTGAAATTCGCGATGTCCGAGAAGAAGATCGGCAGTTTCTTCCGCTTGGCCGCGACTCCGGTGGTGTGCGTGCCGGTGAAAATCGAATTGTACAATTGGGGCGGCAGGAATTTGGCCAATTTGGACGACAGCTGGGCGAGGAGCTCGTTCTTTTCAGTCAGTTCGATTTGCGTCCGCCTGAGCTCGATAAATCCGGCGGAGATGGCGATCATAGCGAACAGAACGACCAGCCAGCTGAGATTGCGATGGATGGTGCCCATGGTCGCCATTGCTTCCTCCATTGACGTAACGGCGGGCAAGACGTACATGGAGGCGAGATCGGCAAAATAAAACAGACAGACGGCCAGCAGTCCCAAGGCGATCAACCGAAGGCCGATTTGGGGGCCGAGCGTCGTTTGCTGGGACCGATCAGTCGACATGGTATAGATGGTGACCGCGATGATCAGGAGATCGACGGCGGTCATGAAGGGAATTGAATTCCAGATCATGATTTATCCTTGTCGTCCTCGCCTGTGGCCGTCTAACGCGCTGGCGACAGACAACTGTCGCACACAAGGTGCCTCCCGGATTCGATCGGCACGGCCGCCATCGATAGAGGCGCGGAATGACCGTGCGATAAGGCCATAGACCTCGGGGCCATATTGATCCGCCAATGATAGGCCGCAAGCGACGCAATCGGTGCCGTAGTGGGTGACGCACCTTTCTCTTGCCGCTGGGTCGCGCTCGTATCGGTTGATGAGAATCTGAACTGCCGCCCCCTCTTCGAATTTCTGATCGCCCGGCATTTCCTCCGGGAGGTAGGCTGCACTTTTTGGTCGGCTGTCGTAGTAAGCTGGCTGGGGCAGTCTTTCGTTGCGTTCTTCCGAAAGAAACTTGATGAAGTTTGGGGAGTGGTCATTCTTTGTGGTTGTGTGACGAGGACTAAGCGCAGCTATTCGAATCTCCGTAGCAACTGAGGGTCCGATGAGTTCGTGAGCCATTTTAGAGATTAGCGTGGCGCCTCTTATCCTTTGGTACAATTTCTGAGTGAATACCGTCGTCGTTTCGGGCGAGCGCACAAACAACAAATCGGCATGTATCAGCGGCTGTCGCCGCGCCCTGTTATGGAACGCGCCTACCGAGGGGCACGACGAGCTTGCAATTCGCGATTGAGACTACGTAACGAATGCGATACTTTTGTTTTGCTTTTGTATCGAGGCCTCATGCCAGGCAAGCAAGCTAAAATTTTGCTGCAACATCACGCCGGCGCCTTGCTGAAATATGCCTCTACCCGTCGCAATCCGAAAATAGCCCGCGTCATTGTACTATTGTCCCTAAAGGCGGGAATGCGCGCCGGCGAAATTGCCAATCTGACCTGGGACATGATCATCACGCCTAGTGGCGATATCAACTCGACAATCGAACTTCGCGATTTAGCTGCAAAGAAGCGCAGCGGCCGAAAAATACCAGTTCACCCAGATCTATACGACGCTCTTGGCGCGCTAAGCGGTTTGGATCGTTTCGGACCCGTAATCCTTTCTGAGCGCGCTGGACCGATGCAGGCAAATAGCATTGTGGCTTGGTTCGCCAGAGCGTACGCGGCGACCGGCCTTGAGGGATGTTCTTCCCATTCCGGGCGGCGCACTTTTATCACGCAAGCTTCGCGCAAAATTCACCTCGCTGGCGGTTCGCTGCGCGACGTCCAGTTGCTCGTAGGCCAAGCTTCTGAAAGATGTGATGAAGATAAACCTTGATAGTGCCGTCGGTAAAATTCGGTCGGCGCGCGATTTCCTTGTTCGACGGCCCTTCGGATACCAAACGCATGATCTGGTGCTCGCGCTCCGTCAGCGCCGTCAGACCTTTCTCCGCGATCGCACGGCTCCCGAAGTACGACCTGGTCAGATGAGGGCAGCGCCAATATCGGAGATATGATTTTAATATTCATCGAACCATTAACCGTCACAAGAGCAAGTCTATTTTTACACAACGCCACTTTTACACAACGCCACAAGTACAATGTTACCACAAAAGCTCGCTTGCGTTATACCAGCCTTCAGAAGAGCTGACCGATGATGGCCCAGTCGCGGGCCGCGATCGACGTGATGCGCCCGGTTTCGGCGAGAAGTTTTCGCCAGGCGTCTTGGCAGGCGTCGAGGATGTCGGTGTAGGACGCGAACACACGGTTGGCGAGATAGGTCTGCCGCAGATACTGCCAGATGTTCTCGGCTGCGTTGAGCTCCGGACAGGCGGGTGGCAGCGGCACGAGGGTGACATTGGCAGGTGGCTTTAGTTTGCGCGTCGTGTGCCATCCGGCCTTGTCGAGGATGAGCAGCGCATGCGCGCCGGGCGCGACGGCCTTGCCGATGGCGTCGAGATGCGCCTGCATGGCCTCGGTGTCGGCTTGCGGCATGATGAGGGCGACGCCGGTGTCGCGGCTCGCACAGACGGCGCCGAACACATAGGCGTTCTCGTAGCGCTGATCCTTGGGCTGCCGCGGCCGTGATCCCTTCTTGGCCCATTGGTAGACGAGGCTGTTCTTCTGGCCGACCCGCATCTCGTCCTGGAACCAGACCTCAATCGGCGTTTCCGGGGCGAGTTTGGTCACGATCGCCGCGACCTGCGTGGGAAAGTTTTTTTAAATGCCGCGATCGCCTCCGGATCCTGCACGGGATGGCGCGGCCGGGCGCTGATGTGCGAGAAGCCGAGCTTCTTGAGCGCGCGCCCCAGGCTCACCTCCGACAGATCGACACCGAAGCGCTGTCCGAGAACACGCTTCAGGTCGACGCAGCGCCAGCGTACGACCCCATCCTTCTCCGGGTCGGGGCCGGTCTCGACAAGCTGCTTCAATGCCTCTTTCTGCTCGTCGGAGAGCTTCGACGGCCGCCCGGTCGGCTTGATGTCGATCAGACCGTCAGGACCGTACTGGTTGAAGCGGTGCGCCCAGTCCCGCAGCGTCTGCCGGTCCATGCCGCCGATCCGCGCCGCCTCGGTGCGGTTCATCCCGTCGCGAACCGCCGCCAGCGCCAGCAACCGTCGCGCCTGCGCAGCATCCTTCACCTTCGCCGCGAGCCGACGCAGCTCATCCGCCCCGAAATCCTCCCGTAGACCGACCGCCGCGCCCATCGCCGACCTCCCGAATCAATCCAGTCGGTCAGAAATGAATCACGCCGGCGCCAGCTTTTCAAAACAGAGTCAGACCTTCCGAAGGCTGGTATTACACCCGACTGAAATAACCCGAAATAGCAATACCTTCGCCGAAGAAACGGTCCATAACTCGTCAAAACCGACAAGGTGAGAACTCGGAGCTCAACTGTCGAGTGTCCAGAAGTGTACAGGCTAGGGAGAGCCACTATGAGGAGGCGACATTCTTTTGCGACGATAGTCGTTGGACAACGTACTTTGCTTAGAGAGGCAGTTGCCAGAATCCTACGCTCAGCAACTTTAGTGTCATGCGCCGACGATTTGCTCTGCGGCCAAGTCCAACCAGGGCAAACGCTGTTTCTCATAGTCCATAGCGGCGATGATTTTGATGTCCTGGCCCAACAGATCGAACTTCTTAGGGGTAGCCACTCCGATGGACGAATTGCGATCGTAGCCGATCGATATCGGCTAGACGAATTGCTTTTAGCATTTCGGGCAGGCGCCAACGGTTACCTCGTCAGCGCCACGACATGCGAGGTATTCATCAAATCTATCGAACTGTTGATGATGGGAGGAACAGTCCTGCCTTCCGCTTTTCTTTCATTCGTTCTCGGTCGCGAAGGGGACCGGTCGGACGAAGCCAGCCTTCGCGAAGATAACACCGGCGCGATCCTCGTCACGGCAGATGACGCGATCGTACCGCAACTTTCGCCACGGGAGAAATTGGTTCTGCGCTGCATAGTTGAAGGCGATTGCAACAAATCCATCGCGCAAAAACTCTATATTGCCGAGGCTGCCGTAAGGGTGCACGTCAAAGCGATCCTTCGCAAAATCCGCGTCCACAATCGCACACAAGCGGCGATTTGGGGGATGAACAACGGATGCCTGGTACGAACGACCGGCACCAACTCGCCGCCACTAGCGCCCAGCATGAATAAGCTGCTGCCGTCCCCCGTGGGGGCGAGCTCTGAAATCGAACAAACTGACGGACCGAAATCGCCAGGCGTGATCGAGGAGGCAAATCACGCCCAGGTATTTCGCCTCTATCGCCTCATCCGCAAAGGTACCACCCCCAAAGACTGAGGGCACGATCCGGCCCGCAAATAGCAGGCTGTTCGGCGATTTTCTTTCCCGCGACAGCAGGAATTGAAAATGGGAACATGTAGACCAATCGTTGGATTGCTGGCCGCTCTGGTGTCAGTCTTGCCGGTTCGTGGTTTAGCGCAGGGCTATGAGACGTTTAGCGACGGCACCCGGGGCCGTGACATCGGCAGCGCCCTATCCCGGTTATCTTCGGCCGGTGACCGACGCCGCCTTCGGAACGCTGTTTATACGCGTGACGGATCCAGGTCGGCAGATGCTTCCCGGAATCTTTTGCAAGCTTGCCTATTGCACGCATCGCCATTCCAGCTCGCAGGCATGGAACGCGGACCAGAGCCTTTTGCTGATCGCGAACGGCTGTTCCGGCCTCTGTTTCCTGGACGGATCGACTTATGTCCCCCTCTTTCATCGCACCATTCCAAATGAATGCGAGTGGCACCCGGTCGATCCGGCATTGATGATCTGTGTTGCCGGCAACGAAATCTAACCGTCGCGCTCGCCAACAAGATGGCGCGGATCATCTGGGCGCTGCTTGTAAATCAGGAAAATACAGAGCTTCGGTCGCAGCCAAGGCGCGAGTCTGGCGGACCTGGAGGTCGTCGCAGGTGTAGTCGGTCGAAGGAGGGTATGGCGCAACAGTCGGCGAGACGGGGCCGGAAGAACCTGACGAACCCACCGAGCCTGGCGCACGCATTTATCATTTGGTTCCGGTCCGCGAACTCCCATACAGGCCCGCAGCTCCTTCGCTGCATCAGAGGCCGGACAGATGGCAGCATCCGACCACGTGCCAAATCTTCTTAAAATACCGCTTGCACTTGGCGGGCGTCCACAGATGGGTTCACGTCCTAGTCACGTTGGAGTACCTCGTATTAACCGCCTGCGGAGCAGGCGGTTGATACGAGGTATCATGCAACGGCACGGCACCCCGGCGGCGCGGCGACTTTGTTCAGCCGCGGCGACAGAAGCTGAATACGCCCACGGCGGAGTACCGCTGCCGCCGCTGACGCATATTCTGGCCCCCCGACCGTACGCGGCGAAGCCCAAGCGTTTGGGAGGAATGTTGGGACGCACCGCATTGAGTCTCTTGCGGGTTAATCCGTCGTGTTCACCATAACCTCATGCAAACGCACGAAGACACGCCGACAGTTTGTCGTCTAGCTTTTTTTGAACGCTCCAGCCCGACCAGCACGGTGAAATCGGACTGTCGCGATCGAGAGAAGATAGATCAACGATTGCGAGCTCAAGCAATACGGAGGGTTAAACATGAAGGCGGTCATTCAATGCGGCGGCAAAGGAACACGCTTACGCCCGTACACATCCATCTTGCCAAAGCCACTTATGCCGATCGGTGCGCGACCCGTGCTCGAGCTCGTCCTCAAAGGGCTCAGGCGAAACGGGATCAGGGAGGTCTACATCACGACCGGATACCTGGGTCACCTTATTCGCAGCGTTTGCGGCGATGGCAACCAGTGGAACTTGCGGATCACCTACACGCAGGAGCTGGAGCCGCTTGGAACGATGGGTCCGCTGTCGATGCTGCGCGAGCAGCTCGACACCCCGTTCCTTGTTCTCAACGGCGACGTGCTGACGGATCTGAACCTCAATCAGTTCGTGAACAGCCATCGTCGCCACAATTCGAGTCTCACGATCGCCACCGCGATCCGCCCGACGAAGATGGACTTCGGCGTGATCGACGAGATGGACGGACGCGTGATAGGATTCCGCGAGAAGCCCGAGCTGTCGCATCTCGTCAGCATGGGCATCTACTGCATGGATCCGTCGGTCCTGGAACGGATCCCGTCGGGCGTCCCCTTCGGCTTCGACGATCTGATGTTCCAGATGCTCGAGGAGGAAGCACCGGTGAACGTGTTCAAGCACAGCGGTCTTTGGCTCGATATCGGACGCGTCGAGGACTTCCTGAAAGCGCAGGACGTTGCATGGGACGAGCAGTCGCCGGCATTCGCGACGACGGTCGCCGCCTGAAGCAACGCCTCGCGCAGCGGTGACCGTTTCGGCCGATTCACCGCCTTCCTCAACCCGGGATTGGAGAGAACACATGTTATTGGTATCGGAACCGGTCCTAGGAGAGGAGGAGAAGGCTGCCCTAGCCGCCGTCATCGAGAGCGGCTGGGTGACCATGGGAGACCGGGTCCGTGACTTTGAGCAGGCGTTCGCGCGCATGCATGAGGCCGAGGAACTCGGTCGCCGTCGGCTCCTGCACCGCGGCCCTCCACCTGATCCTGCATGCGCTGGGCATCGGCCCCGGAGATGAGGTCCTCGTCCCGTCGCTGACGTTCGTCGCCACCGCCAATAGCGTCCTCTATGTCGGCGCCCGGCCGGTCTTCGTCGACATCGGATCAGCGGCGGCCCCGCTGATGTCCTTGGATGAGGCAGAGGCCAAGTGCACCTCCCGGACCAAGGCGGTCATCCTGGTACATTTCGCCGGGTACCTCGCGCATCGCGACGCCTGGCAATCCTTTGCCCGCCGCAAGGGCTTGTTCCTGATCGAAGACGCCGCGCATGCGCCAGGACTGCCTCAGGTCGGGACATATGGCGAAGCGGCGGCTTTCTCCTTTTACGGCAACAAGAACATGACCACCGCTGAGGGAGGCGCGATTATCGCCCGCAGCCGCACCTTGCGCGAAACCATCCGGCGCGCCCGCGCCCACGGGATGACGAGCGGCACACGGCAACGCCTCAACAACCGCCGTCCCGACTACGACGTGACGATCCTTGGATTCAACTATCGGATGGACGAGTTGCGTGCGGCCCTCGGCCTCGCACAGTTGAAGAAGTTACTGGAATGGAATGAGATCAGGCGACGGCTGTCGATCAGCTACCGCCAGCTCATCGCGGAGCATTGCCCGTCGGTGATGGTGCCTTTCGAAGCCCCCTGGCCCTCCGCCCATCATCTGATGCCAGTCGTACTGCCGCCAAGAACGAGCCGGCAGCGCATCATCGATCGGCTGCGCAAGCGCGGCGTTCAGACCACGGTGCACTATCCGCCCGTCCATCGCCTAACATTCTACAGGGATTTCTTACCTGAAACGTCCCTGTCGCGAACCGAGGATTTTGCCCGCCGCGAGCTCACCCTGCCTCTGCATCCCGGAATGACGACGTCGGACGTCGAACGGGTCGCGAATGCTCTCGCAGCCGCGCTTGCCGCTGACTACCCTGTGGGAGCGGTCGCATGACCGTGCCGGAGACCGCCAATCAGTTGATCGCGCCATCTCATCCTTCTCACGTGAGCGCGCGGCGAGTCATTGACGTTCTCTGCGCCGGCGCCGCGTTGTTCTTGCTCTCGCCCGTCTTCGCCATTGTCGCGCTCGTGATCTTGATCGAGAGCGGCAAGCCGATTCTGTTCTCACAGCTCCGTCTTGGGCAGAATGGAGAGCCATTTCGCATGTACAAGTTTCGCAAGTTCAGACCGAGTTGCGACGGTAGCGGCTCGCCTTTGACGTTGCAGGAAGATGAACGCGTGACGGCGGTCGGCCGCATCCTTGCCGAAACCAAGCTGGATGAGCTCCCGCAACTCTGGAACGTCCTGCGGGGCGATATGTCTCTCGTCGGTCCGAGGCCGGAGTCGCTCACATTTGCCGACTGCTTTCGCGACGGCTTCGAGAGACTTCTCGACTACAAGCCGGGCGTTTTTGGTCCGTGCCAGGTCATATTCCGGCACGAAAGCAGGCTGTACCCCGCGGATGCGCCCGCAGCGGACTTCTATCGCGACGTCCTGTTCTCGGCCAAGGCGAAGATCGATCTGGCCTACTTCCCGCGCCGAACCCTCGCATCCGATTTCGGCTGGATCGTTCGAGCCGGGCAAGTCATCGCAGTGGAGTGCTGGGCCGCATTCAGGCGGAACGTTCGATCGAACGATTCCGCCAAATGAGAGAGAGTGACGAGCATGAGCTACCTTGGGGCAAAAATTCTCATCACGGGCGCCGACGGCTTCATTGGATCGCACCTGGCGGAGGCGCTTGTTGCGTCGGGAGCCGATGTGACGGCTCTGGCCCAGTACAACTCCTTCGATAGCCACGGCTGGCTGGACGATCTCCCGGAGTCGACGCGGCACAGGCTCAATCTCGTCCGCGGCGATATCCGCGACGCGGCGTTCATCGGCCGTCTCGTCCAGGGCCACCACTTCGTCTTCCATCTCGCGGCCCTGATCGCGATACCCTACTCCTATCTTGCGCCGCAGTCTTATGTCGAAACCAACGTCCTCGGCACGTTGAACGTTCTCGAAGCCGCCCGACAACACGGCACCGAGCGGCTCGTGGTGACGTCGACCAGCGAGGTTTACGGCACCGCTCTCAAGATGCCGATCGATGAATCTCACCCGCTGCAGGGGCAATCGCCCTACTCGGCTTCCAAGATCGCAGCGGACATGATGGCGGAGGCGTTCGCGCGGTCGTTCGGCGTTCCCGTCGTGATCCTCAGACCGTTCAACACGTTCGGACCGCGCCAAAGCGAACGCGCGATTATCGGCACCATCATCCGCCAGGCGCTCGATCCGTCCTGCACCGAGATCATGGTGGGCGATACGACGACCGTGCGCGATCTCACATTCGTCACGGATACCGCGGCGGCTTTCATGGCAGCCGGGCTCGCGGACGACATCGAGTACGGCCATGCCTACAACGCCGGCAGTCAGCGCGCCATCACGATCGGCGACCTGATCGACATCATTCTCGATCTGACGTCCAGCCGGAAGCCCGTTCTCCAGGACGAAAAGCGCCTGCGGCCGACCAATTCGGAAGTACGGGCGCTGCTCGCCGATTCCACCTGGTTTGTACGGGCGACAGGTTGGTCGCCGAAGGTAACGCTGCGCGACGGGCTGGAACGGACCGTCAACTGGTGGCGTGGTCGGCTTTCGGCGAAGCAAGTTCGTCGGCAATTGGACTTCATTACATGATGACCCAGCTCAATCGTCGACAGGGTGACGCCGGATACGTCATCCTGAGAATGAAAGCTCGTTGCGAGCTTCAATGGGGTGCCGCTCATGGAATGATAACGGCATCGTGGTGCGCGTCTTTTCCGCAGCGATTGGAATGATCGGCATAGCCGAGAGCGGTTAGCGCAAGGAGATCGCTATGAACTGCAACAAGCGCAGTACGACGTTCGGCCGTATCCCGACTGCCGTCTGGGCGGCTATTGTTGTATTGACCAGCAGCGAGGTATGCCTCGCAGCACAATACAGACTAGCGCCGGGTGATACTGTGGAAGTATCGGTCGGCGGCGTGCCGGAACAGCGCAATAGAGCGCAAATTCAGATCGACGGCACGATCGCTCTTCCTGGAATAGGTACGGTAGAGGTCGTGGGTCTGACTCCAGCGGAGTTGCAGAGCCGGATGGAGACGTTGCTACAGTCGAAGGTATTGCGTCAACGTTTGCCAGATGGGCGCGAACAGGCGATTGTCGTCGTGCCAGGAGACGTTATAGCGAGCGTGGTGGAATATCGGCCCATCTACGTTACTGGTGACGTTCTCACGCCCGGGCAGTTGGCGTATAGGGCATCGATGACCGTGCGCCAGGCGGTCGCCGTTTCCGGCGGCTACAGCCTGTTGCGCTCCCGCGGTCAGCCCGGCACCAACGATCCGGCGGATCTTCTGCGCGACTATCAGTCTTTTTCCACGGAGTACGTGAAAGAGTACTTCCATATCCTCCGGATCAATGCGGAACTTGCGGACAAGGACACCTTCGATCGGAACCCTCCACAGGACATATCCTTACCGGCGTCTGCAGTCAGTCCGATTATACAGGCTGAGGCGGAGTTGTTGAAGATCGCGCAAACTGACTATCGCAAAGAACGGCGTTTTCTGGAGGACGCGGTAAACGAGGCGGGCGCGCAGTTTGCAACACTCAGCAAACAGCAGGAGGGAGAAGAGAAAGGCGTACAGGCGGATGAGGAAGAGCTCGAACGCGTCATCAAGCTGTTCGGTTCGGGGTCACTACCAAGCCCTCGCGTCACTGAAAGTCGGCGCGCCCTCCTGCTTTCGTCGACGCGGCGTCTGCAGACCACCGTCGAGCTTATGCGCCTTCAACGGCAGCGCCAGGACTCCGCGCGGCAGATCGAACGGGTCGCAAGCCAGCGCACGGTCAATCTGCTTCGTGAGCTGAAAGATTCATACGTGCACCTGGCGGACTTGCGGGTAAAAATGCAGGCATTGGGCCAGAAATTGCAGCCAGTTGGCGGCAGCGCAGCACTGCCTGTCGGAACAAGTGATCTGCGACCTCAGGTGATCGTCGTACGAAAGGCGGGCCAGCAATGGGAAAGGATCGCCGCATCGGAAGATTTCGACGTGGAGCCAGGTGATGTGATCGAAATCGCGTTGCGCCCTTTCGGCGGCTTCTGACGCGATGGGCTTGAACAAGATCGCCCCCTGACTCGCGCGCGGCTCTGCCCACCGCGATGTTCTCAAGGGCACTTCAAAACCGGCAGGCACCCCGCGCGGGCACAGTCCGCCTCTGCCAAGCGATGAACCGGATTACCCCCAATTTGACCAACAATCTCCGATTGATGCGGTACCTCTAATTGAACGTTTACAAGGCGCGCTGCAATTGAAATGGTCGTCACAATTTCTTCATCTGGCCAAGGCGAAGGGGGCCATGAAATGCTGAACTTGAACCAGAGTACCACATTGCCAAGCGCGGTTGCATCCCGTTACCAGTGTAAGGAATCCATCTTCAACATCTCCAATCGTGCCCCCCAGATCCTTCCCGATGACAGTCCTCTCGACAGGCGTGATGAGTTGCACGCGGCCTTAGGCCGTATTGGCTGCTCACAAATCTTGCTCAGGCGCGGCCGTGTGGTTGAGGTGAGCCCGGCCGGCCGCGCGATACTGGAACGCGAATGTGGATTCACGATGGATCCGAAAACGCTCTGTAGCGCCGTAAGGCAGATCGTGAAGCGTGCAGGCGTCGAAATTCCTGCAGGCTCCATGTCGTGGCTGGCGACTTCCTTTAAGGAAGGTATAACGAGCCTTGTAAATCAGATGACGAATATCTGGTCGGACGAAACAATCACTATCATCCTGCTCGATCTCGATGCTCATCCCGAGCCGTCGCCTCGGACGCTGCAGCGCTTGTTTGGCCTCACAGCTGCGGAAACTCACCTCGCTGTCGAATTGGCACGCGGTGGCAATTTACTTGATATTGCTCGCTCTCGACGGTTGAGCCGGACGACAATACGCTCACATCTCGCCTCCTTGTTCGTCAAGACGCAGACGCGGCGGCAGGTGGAGCTTGTAGCCCTGTTAGGACGTATCGCCGTCTTACCTTAGTCCGGCTTCCACAGTCCGCTGCCGGCGTAGGGCCGCAGCGCGCAGATGAGCACATAGGCCATCGCGGCGGACCACAGTCGCAGTTGGTTGGCCCGCATGGTCGCCGCCGAAGTGCGGTCGGCGTAGAGGTCGAGCTGGCACTCCTTGATGCGGTTCTCCATGTCGCTGCCCGCGCAGTAGATGTCCTCATAGACCTGCCGTGCGCCCGCCTCGCTGCGCTTGAGCGAGGTAAGGACGAAGCGCGGATTGACCTCGTCCCCTTCGTCCACTCCGCCTTGGCAACGACGCGGCGCCCTCGGCTCGAGCTCTTAAGCGTGCCCCACTGGAAGTCCTTGAAGCGGCGCCGGGCGGCCTGTCTTCTCGGCCATCGTCCTGGCCGCGGCAAGCTCCTCTTCGATCATGGCGACCAGGCGGGTGTTGCGGACGAGCCCGAACACGTAATCCACGCGGTTCTCCTCACACCACGCCATCATCGTCGCGCGCGCAAAGCCTGAGTCCGCCCGCAGCACGATGCGCACGAACGGCCAGCGGGCGCGGATTTGCCGGACAATCCGCGCGACGTCCGCGACGCTGCCCGGGCTGGCGTCGATGTCGGCCGGCCGCAGCTTGGCCGCCATCAAATGCCGGCCGCAGAACACATACAGCGGCAGATAGCAGTAGCGGTCGTAGTAGGTACCCACTTTGGGGTACCTCGCAATGCAACGATGTTTCCGGGCACATTATTCGCCACAATTGATCGCGCTGCATCAAATATAGCCATCTGATGATGCCGCGAGGTGGGCATTTGTGGGGGCGCGTGATGTTCTTGACCATTCGACGGTACATCGGTGGTTTGTTGTTCACCACCGCACGGTCTGGATGGTCGGCTGGTCGAACATTGATCCAACATGAGCCAACATGAGTTGATATGTGGCTACCCCTTTATTCAGATACGATCTCGAGTACGTCGTGATAATGATGGTTCGCCGACAACGCTCTCGGTTGCATAGCGCAAAGAGCGCTTCCATGCGCTTGTCGGCGCTTTCGTGTGGGTACCGCTCTGCGGCTTCTCCTCGATGGATAGAATGTGGAGGTTGCGGCACCGTGGATGTGAGTGGCGACCGGGCAGATGACTTTGATGAGCGCCTATCGCGGAGCGGCGGAGTTGGACCGGAATTCCCGGGAGGTCGGCAGAATGCAGGAGGTGGGTAGATGCTGAATGTACATCGCACGGGCCAGTCGTATGGCGATCGTAGCCAAGGTCCTCAACTCCTTGGCAACGATCCCAACGGGACCCCGGTAGAGGAACGCGGCACGCTGCAGCCCCAGCTGCAGCCCCATCTGCTTTATATCGGAGGCGAAGACCATCATCTTCGTATTCCGGCGATGTCCGCCCTGCTCGATCACGGCTTTCGCGTAACCGCCGTTGGGACAGGTGACCCCACACCATTTGCGCGAGCAGGCATCGACTATCAACCGTTCCATTTCAACCGGTTCGTAAGTCCGCTGGCCGACTGGGCCGCAGTCAAGAGCCTTTCGAAGATCCTGATGGAAGTGCAGCCCGATCTTGCGCAAAGCTTTGACACCAAACCATCGATATTCCTTCCCTTGGCTGCGCGAAGCACCCCTGGCGTATTGGTCATTCGCACGATAAATGGTCGGGCTTTCCTCTATTCGTCGCGTTCCCCTATGGCCCTGACGTTGCGTCCGGTCTATCGCGCGCTCCACAAGATTGCAGCTCGCACCGCTGCGGCCACGGTCTTCGAAATTGGTGACGACCGCGCCTTCTTCGAACGTCACGGGTTGGCAGGAAAAAAGCCCGTGCTGATTCCTGGCGCTGGCGTCGATGTCGACGGTTTCGATCGAGCGCTGATGTCGGGACCTTCACCAACTCAGCTTCGCAAGGAACTAGGGCTCGGCGACGCCGAAGTCGTGATCACGGTGACGCGGATGACCCGGCAGAAGGGTATTCCAGCCCTGCTCAAAGCGGCAGCTCAGGTGCACGAAGTGCGCCCTGATGTGCGCTTCCTGCTCGTCGGACCGCGTGAATCCGAAGGCCCCCTTGCCGTGACGCAAGCCGAGATCGATCGGCATGCACCCTATGTGAAGGCGACAGGACCGAGATCGGACATCCCGGCACTGCTCGCGCTTGCGAATGTGTTTGCGTTTCCGACCGAGTATCGTGAAGGCGTGCCACGGGTGCTCCTCGAGGCGGCACTCGCCGGCGTACCAATCGTGACCACAACCATGCCCGGTTGCGCCGAGGTCATTCGCGACGGATGGAATGGCTTCCTGGTTCCGCCCGGAGCATCCCCCGTGTTGGCTGCAAGAATTCTCGACCTCCTCAGAAATCGGGAGAAGGGGCGAGCCATGGCCGATCGCGCGGCCGAACTTGTCAGGAAGGAGTTCTCCCTCGAAACCGTAGTCGCTCATCACGCCACCCTCTACAGGGAGCTCATTGATCAGTCGGCTGGGAGTCGGTTCAAAAACGGGAGGCATGCGCCCGAGCACAGGGGTGACACATGCGGCGCCCTATAGCGATACGTGCACGCATCGTGCACGCCCTATGGTCTGCGGGAGCAGCTCGATTGGCAGCGAGTGCATTGCTCCTACAAGGCCTTGTGTTTGATGAGCCTACGCGCGCGGAGCTCAAGACCACGCTGCACTTCGCCTCCAACGGCAACTTCGACTCGAACGGAAATTATCTTCCCGGCACCGTGGGGTTTAATCTGGCGGACGTCAGTAACCTCGCACAGCTGAACTCTCTACCGGACGGCGTCAAGGGCCTGGTGTGGGTTGGCCAGTGCAATGGCGTGGACACCATCTTCCTGAACACCGTCCGCCCATACACCGGCAACGCCAAACTGTTCGGCTTCTATCTGATGGACGATCCGGATCCGACGGGACAGCATTTCCCTCTTTGCACGGCTGATAATCTAAAGGCGGAGTTGGACTGGATTCATGCCAATGTGCCCGGCGCAAAGACATTCATCCTCCTTATGACAATGACGCCGTCGAGGACGCCGTCGTTTAGAGGCACCTACAACCCTGCCAACTCACACGTCGACCTGTTCGGTATCGACCCATACTCTTGCCGAACGGAATTGAACGGTTGTGATTACCACCAGATCGATCGCTATGTCGCTGCGGCGGAATCCTCGGGAGTGCCCCGCGACAATATCGTCCCAGTCTATCAGACCTTTGGCGGCGGCCGCTGGGTCGATGACGGCGGCGGTCGGTATACTCTGCCGACCGTCAGTCAGCTGCACCAGATATTGGCTCGTTGGGACGCGCTCATACCGACACCTGTGTTCGACTTCGCCTATAGCTGGGGATCGCAGAATGCAGACTCGGCGCTCGCCAGCTCACCAGAATTGCAGGGAGTGTTCTTGCGCCGCAATAGAAGACCGATGATTTTAGATTGAATGGATTGAACATGCCAATGGTGACCGCTCGACCGCGGCGCAATCGAGAAACATGCTCAGCAGGCAACAGGCATGCACGCCGCCGGACGCGGAAGGCGGACGAGAGGCTTGTACTCTCGCCTATTGCCCGGCGAGCCACCGAGAGCCTTCAGAACGTCGTTCGAAGCCCGTTCCACCCGATCAAACGCCGGTTGCAGAATGAGCCTCCGTGCTGGGAGGCGTGCTGATGATCCTGGACGTCTTGTTCGCATTGGGGCTGCTGCTGACACCCGCTTCGCAACTGCGGCTCGCGGGCTTGCCGGTCGGACCGGGCGAAATTTGTCTGCTCGTCTGGATGGTCCTCATACTCGGCCGCGAGGCGGCTCGCCTTGGCCCGCCTCTGACGCCAGCTCTTTCGCGGCTGCTTGTCTTTTGGTCGCTCTTCGCCATTGCGCAAAGCCTCGGAACGCTGACTGCAAAGCTCATCGGCGACCGGCACGATCCCGAGTGGTTCATGCACGATGTCATGGCCTATCCTCTTTTGGCCGCCGTAAGCTGCCTGAGCCTGATCGAACCCCACGCCAGGCCCCGCTTGCGTCGGATCACCTGGCTTCTATGCGCGCTCGGCACCCCGGTTGTAGCTGCACAACTCGCTAACGCTTGGGGACTATTCGACATCTCGTCAGTCGATCCTTTGTGGTGGGATCAATTCCGCGGCTGGTCATCAAACCCTCATCAGCTTGCGGTGCTGTGCATGGTGCTTGGAATTCTGTCGCTTCATCTCGCCGAAACCGCCACCCGGCTCGGCACGAGGATTGCCGCCCTCGCCTGCGCTATCGTCCCCGTCTACGCGGGCCGGCTTACGGGCAGCGATTCATTCACTCTCATTCTTGTCGTCGCCGGCCCGATCTTTATTGCATTCAAATTCCGAACCTGGCTGGTCTCGCGTGCACCGCAGGTCAGTTTCCGCTCCGCGTTCGCCTGGATGATCGTGCTGGCTTTACCGGTGATCGTAGTTTCGGCCGCCCCGCTAGCCTACTCGATTGCCGTCGAAGCTCAGGACCTCACCAAGTCGATGGCACGGGAAAACCCGGAGCAAACGGAGGAGAAGACATCGCTGCGGTTTGAGCTTTGGGGGCAGGCGATCCGGCGGGGTGTCGAATTGGGGATGCTGGGTTTGGGCCCTGGCCCGCATCTCGAAATACCGCATTCCATCGTGTCCCAGAGGAAGATGGACACAGTACATCCCGAATTTGTCGAACACCCCAAACCCTCCTTTGTGCCAAACTTCGAGGCACACAATACATTGCTCGATCTTTTCACTCAGGGCGGGCTGATCGCCGTTTTGAGCTTCATCTGGATCGTGGCAACGGCTTTCTGGTCCGCCTACCGGACCGGGCAAGCGGGGCTGCCGACCTTGCTCTGCGGTCTCTGCATATACGCAATCGCTACCTTCATCCTCCGGCATCCGATCTTTTGGTTTGTGATCGCACTCTGCCTGATCGCGGAGCCGAGGCCGACGGGTCGGCTGCGATCCGTCACTGGAGGCAAAGCGCTGAGCGGCAACGTTCGCCTCCCGGTCGCCCGGCATGGAGTCCTTTCGCGCTCTCAGCTCCGGATCGGATATGGCACGAGCAAACTGCGCATCAGGTCGAGCTAATTGCGGAGATGGACCGCTGGCATGGAGGTACGGATGCAGTTGATAGATAAGACGGGTCACACCACCGACCCCATGCCATTTGGACCTGATTTCGAGAACGAGCGGCAAGACATTCACGCCACGATAGTTCCCGAACTGGGTTTCCAGCAGGTGATCGGGATCCTGCGTCGGAGGAGCAAACTTATTCTCACGATCGCAGCGTTAGGAACGACAATGTCGGGCATCGCCGGTCTGCTCATCACACCCAAATATACCGCAACTGCGCAGGTCCTTCAGGTTCAGGCTGCCACTCCCCTCAGCCCTGAGGCGCTGCAGCAGGCCGTCGACACTCAGGTGACGATGCTGACCTCTCCCTATCACATGCAGCACGTCCTTGACAGCCTTCGGAAAGAGCCAGGCTTTCGAGGAGCGACATCCGAACCCAAAGCGGATTCGGCCGCCACTGCGCAGGCCCCCGCTGTGCCAAGCACGACCGAAGCCGGGCCGCTGAGCTTGAAGGAACTCAAGCGCCGGCTGGATATCTGGATTGGGGCGCTTACCAAGCACAAACGAGACGGAACGGAGCTCACATTCGACGATCTCCAGCGTCGCTTACAGGTCCTGCAAGAGCGCCGCTCACGCGTCATCAACGTCACCTTCCAGTGGACGAGCCCCGAGAAGGCTGCCGACATTGTCAACCGGATCGTCGAGCTCTACGTCCAGAGCAACACCGAGCAGCAACGGGCCTACAGCGCCAGCGAAATGGCTCGGCTTGAAGAACGAATTGCGACTGTCAAGGGCGAGATCGAGCGGACCAGCGCGGCCGTGCACAAGGCAAACCAGCGGCGCTCCGGTGCGGGCCGGAGTGCCGGAAGCGAGGAACAAGAGGCTGACCTGGACCCGCGCGAGCTTGAGGGTCGGGCGGCCGCCAGCGCGCAGCTTTACGCAAGTCTTCTACAACGACAGAAGGAGATCCGCGAACAAGAAGAGCTGGTCAACCCAGACGCAAGTATTCTCTCGCTTGCGTCTCCGCCGTCCCGGCCGAGCTCTCCAAATCCGATCCTGTTCATGCTCCCTGCCTTGATTGTCTCTTTGATCTGCGGGAGTTTCCTGGCCCTCGTCCTAGAACGGCTCGACAGAGGCCTGCGCTGCGAGCGCGAAGTTAACGATGCGCTCGGCATCTCCTGCATCGGTTTGGTACCGCAAATCCCCCGGAGCCACCTAACTGATTCCGGCAATTATCTCCGGGCGGAGCCATTTTCCCCTTACGCGGAAGCACTACGGTCAGCGGTCGCGACGTTGCGGCTGGCCGAGCCCGGCCACGCAAAGGTGGTCTTGATCAGCTCCAGCATTGCTGGAGAAGGGAAAACCACGCTCGCTCAGGGCCTCGCGGCCTATGTCGGCCTTCTCGGACGACGCGTGCTCCTGGTCGGTGCCGATTTGCGGAAAGGCATGCACATTGGCGAGTTCGAGGACGCGGGCGAAAGACGAATCGTCGGTCTGCAGAACCGATCACCGGCGGAGTCCATCCGGCATATCGCGGAAGCCGGGTTCGACTACCTCCTGATGCCCGGTTATCGCCTCGATCCGTTGAGTGCCGCTGAACAGATGGCGGGCCTCATCCGCCAGCTGCGCGAACGTTACGATTGTCTAATCATTGACGGTCCGCCTGTCCTCGGTGCCGTGGAGGCGCGGTTGCTTCCTTCGATTGCCGACAGGCTACTCTTCATCGTGAAATGGGGGAGCACGAGGCGCGAGGTCGCTCAAAACGCGTTGGGCCTGCTTCGCAGCTGCGGCGCTCTCAAGAATGATCGCGGCGATGTTGCGACGGCCATCGTGACACAGGTCGATCTCAAGAGACACGCTCGATATCGCTACGGGGATGTGGGCGAGTTTCTCATCGGGGCCGGGAATTCGACGGTGGCGGGCGCCCATCAAAGCCGCCTCGCAATACCTTCCTCGTGGCTCAGAGGATGCAGGAAATGAAGCTTCAAGCCCTTGAAACCAAGAAACTGTTTTGGCGGGAAGGGCCCGAAAGATGAAACAGGATGCTCTTCGCAAGACAGTCACGATTGGCCGCTCGGGCGCGGAGAACGCCATCCTGCCTCTGGTGCTGATGGTCCTGGACGACTTTCATCGACAGAACATTTCTTATTTCCACTGGAAAAGCAGCAAACGGATTTACCGAGGTCTAACGGGCGAGGGAGATCTCGATCTGCTTGTCGCGAAACAGGATCAGCACCGCGCTCAAGCAATCCTCCTTGAGCGGGGCCTCAAGTCTTTTCCTTGCGTTGCTTACCGTGACCATCCATCGATCCTGAGCTTTCTGGGTTACGACGAACCGAGTGGCTGTATCGTGCATCTTCATCTGCACCTCCGATTGGTCGTGGGCAACAGCCTCCTCAAGAACTACCGTCTCCCTTGGGAAGAGGCATTCTCGGCGCGAACAATTGTTCACTCAATGCTGCCGATCCGCATGTTGGATCCGGTGGACGAGGCATTGCTATTGATCGTACGCAGTTGCCTCGAATTGAGGCGGTCAGATCCTGTTGTGCTCCGCAAGTGGCGGGCTGCCACGCAAAAGTTTGCGCTCGATCGCGCGGAACATGCCGTCCGGGTTGATCGCGCGACGCTCAGAAGCCGAGCCGCTGAACTGCTGGGTGATGATCTGGCCGACATGGTTGCCGACGCCCTTTATGGCAAACCGGCGCTGGAGGATCAGCGAAGTCTCCGGCGCTGCATCCGATGGCATTTCGCGCCGCATCGTACCTTCAACGCATTTGAGGCGGGCCTGCGGAGCCTGACACGCGCCGTCCACCTGGTCGCTGGCAACTTGAACCAGCGCTTTCTCTGGGCACCCCGACCGTGGAGCCGCCGTGCGCCGGGCGGCGGGCACGTCGTGGCCGTAATCGGCGTCGATGGCAGCGGGAAGTCCACCGTTGTCGCGACAATTCGGGAGTGGCTGAGCCAGGAGATTGATGTCGTGCCGATCTACTTCGGCACCGGGGCCGGCCGGCCGTCCTTCATACTATGGCCGTTCAAGCTGGCGGTCCCCTTGATCACGCCCTTGCTCAAGACCAAGCCAAAAGGCGCATCGCATGGCAAGATCTCGGATCGCCCACCAGGCCGGCTCTACACTTTGCTCCTGATGATCTGGGCCACAGCCGTTGCCATCGAGAAGCGCATAAAGCTGTCGGCGGCGCACCGCGGAGCCTGTCGGGGACTGGTCGTCATTACCGATCGATACCCGCAGAACGAGATCGCCGGCTTTAACGAAGGTCCGCTGATGCCGCGTCTGACTGGGGTACCGCATTGGCTCCGTCGGTTCGAGGCGACAGCCTACTCCCTGGCGCAACGCCTTCCACCGGATATCGTCATCAAGCTGATTGTGCCGCCAGAGGTTTGCGCGAAGCGCGAGCCAGACATGGACCCTGCCGTGATCATGCAGCGTATCGAGGCGATCCCGCGATTGGCGTTCTCGGGAGCGCACGTGGTTTCGATCGACGCCCAACAGCCTTTGACGGACGTCATTCGCGCGGTGAAAAAAGAGGTTTGGCAGATACTTTAGCGCGTAGCTTCTCAGAATGGGACGACAAACCGGTCCGATTTTGTCCATTTTTATTTGTCCGAGTATTGGAAGGGTTCGGATATGATTATTGAACTTTTCGGTCCTCCGGGCGCAGGCAAGACTACGTTCGCACATACTCTCGCCGCGCGTCTGCGTGAACGTAATTACACCGTGGACCTTATACTCAGCCATCGGCCGGCGGAGCGTTCACCGAACGAGATCCGTCCGGCATCGGAACCGGCCGGTCGGAAGGTCTCATCCACCGTACGACGCCTGACGCGTCCACTGGCCGAGTTGCTGTCAATGGTGCGTCAGCCGCGGGCCATTTCGCGTGATCTCGGGACAGCGCTGAAGCTGATCGAGATACTTCCGCCCTCAACCACTCTCTCGTCGCTCAGGCTCGCGCAATATACGTTAAGGTTGTCGCGAGCATGGTTTCGAACTTCCAATACGGGTCGCATCGTCTTGTTTGACCAGGCATTCGTCCAGGCGGTGTGCTCTCTGGCACTCCTCTGCGGCGTTGCAGACGAGGTATTGATCTCGCATGCGCTGGATTTCATTCCCGAGCCCGACCTTCTGGTTCGGCTCGACGCGCCAACCGAGATCTTGGAAGAGCGGCTGCGTGACCGACAACTTCTCGCGAGCAGAATTGAACGCCTGTTTGAACTGGATCTAGCAACCAGCCTCAGGTCTCGGGCCATCATCGATCTCCTGCACAAACTGCTGCGCAAGAAAGGCAAAAAAGTCGTGCAGGTCTCATCGCTCGATCAGGGTTCGCTCAATGCGAACGCGGAGCAGATCGAACGGCAAATCACAAGCATTATTGAACAACAGAGGCGCGACATGACGAAATCAGCGCGCGCTCAATCGACCCTTCCTGATCAAACTGAGTTCCGCCGCCCCTCGTTCTTCGATCCAAGTTCGAAGCGTCCAAGTGAGCGCATGCCGTAAGGACAGCAAATGAAAATGTGTGACCAGGCCCTTGGCAACGCGCGGATCAGGCGAGTCGTACTCGGCGGCGCCGCCGCATTCTCGATCTACATTGCCAGTGCCGGCATGGCGGCTTGCTCCCAGCTCTTGATCGCCAGAATTGTCGGTGCCCATACCTATGGCGTCTACGCCTATGTCATCGCGTGGATAACCATTCTTGCATATTTCTGCGCGCTCGGCTTCGACATCGCGCTGCTGCGCTTCGTGTCCGCATACCAGACCATGGGAGCCAGCCGCCTTGCACGAGGCGTCATTCAGTATGCGGAGCGACGTTCACTTGCAGTCAGCGTCGTTGTCGTTTTGATTGGAACACTGGTCATTGAGATCTGGCCCAGGCAGTTTTCGGCGGAACTGGAGAATACCTTTCTCGTCGGCTTTCTTCTCATACCTATTTGGGCGCTATTGTGGATCCGCTGCTCGATCGTTCGCGCCTTCGGCGGCGTGGTGCCGGCACTGATTCCCGACCGAGTGGTGCGGGACGGATTGCTGGTGATCCTTGTACTAGCCGGCCTAGCTCTCGGGTGGCGCACTAAAGCACCAGCGGTCATGATGGCGGCGGTCGTCGCCTCCACCGTTGCACTCGTGCTCGCCAGCCTGGCGGTCCGCAGATTGCGCCCCGACGCGATCAAGACGATAATGCCGGAGTATGCGGCCGCAACCTGGCGCCAGACTGCTGTGCCGTTTATGGTCATCGCAGCGGCAGAGGCGCTTCTCAACCGCACCGGCGTCGTGCTGCTCGGCTGGTTCGGAGAGACCAGGGAGGCTGGGATCTACAGCCTCGTCTTCAACATTGCCTTCCTGGTGGTATTGCCTCGAACTGCAATCAATACCCTGTTCGCGCCAACCATCTCGAGCCTGTTCACGCGAAACGATCAAGTGACATTGCAGGCTCTTGTGACCAAAGCCGCCTCTTGGACCCTCCTTACCGCAGTCGGCATCGCGCTCGTGCTGGCCATCCTGGCAGAACCGCTTCTCACGTGGTTCGGCAAGGATTTTGCAACCGGTGTTCCTGCCCTGCGCATTCTTCTCGTGGGACAGGTGATCGCGGCAGCGTTCGGATCGCAATTGCTCGTCATGACGATGACCGAGCACGAACGCGTCGCTGCCATCCTGCTGATCTTGAGCGCCGCAGTCAATGTCCTCGCAAGTGTAGCGTTCATCGGCTTGCTTGGATTGACCGGCGCGGCGATCGCGAGCTCAGCTGCGTTGATCATCTGGAACATTGCGATGGCATTCTTCATCTTCCGGTATTTGCGGTTGCTGCCTGGCGCACTCGGAATGTTCGTGTCAAACCGCAAGCAACAGACTATGCCGCCGCCCGATCTTCATCCAAGAATGCCCTCCGCCCAGGGAAACTCACCTCATCAACGCGGGACCACAGAGGCATTGGCGGGGCGCTAGCCAATCTGGGGCATGAGGTCTCGGATCAAACGGTCGGTAATGTTCTGCGCCGTCACGGCGCACCCTGCCTGCACGAAGCCCGAACTTGAACGCCTACGCTGAGCGCTGGGTGAGATCGGTCAAGGAGGAGTGTTTGTCGAAGATCATTCTCTTTGGTGAGCGCCCCTTGCGGCGGGCCCTGAGCGAATATGTTGCGCATTACCATGCCGAGCGGAATCATCAAGGGAAGTCCAACGTCCTGTTGGTCTGTCGGGCCACGGAAACGCGACGCGCGGAGCCCGTGCAATGTCGTGAGAGGTTGGGTGGGATCCTGAACTATTACCATCAAGAGGCGGCGTGAGCAGCTGGAGATCAACATTTTGGCAATGGCCGGGGATGCCAATGCTTAGCATCGCTACGCAAAACCGAGCTTCGTGATCAAATGGGGCTGACCAATGAGACCGATCAAATCCGGACCGTTGACCAACCTTGAGATCGAGGAGCTTGACACGTTTCTACTTTCCGACGACGGCCTCGAAAATGCAATGGATGTGTCCAGCCTCGACGGCTTCCTCTGTGCAGTACTGTCGGGGCCGAATGTCATCATGCCGTCGAAGTGGATACCGTGGGTTTGGGATTCTACGGAAGCCAACCAGTCCCCGGAGTTTACGAGCGAGAAGCAAGCGCAACGCATCCTTGACCTTCTGATGCGACACGCGAACGATATCGCGGTCACGTTGACCCAGTTCCCGCAGTACTATGAGCCGCTTTTCTTAGAACGCGACCACAAAGGACGCACTGTGTCGATCGTCGACGAGTGGTGCTGCGGCTACGTCAAGGGCATCGCGCTCGACCCTTCGGGCTGGAAACCGTTCATTGAAGAGCATCCCGACTGGTTCGAGGTCATCCATCTCTACGGCACCGAAAGCGGTTGGGACAGGCTGAAGGAATTGGTTGAGGCTTACCAGGATGCCGACGCGAGACATCAGGGGTTCGTTGAACTGGTAGCGCCAGCCGCCCGCAACATCCATGCATACTGGCTTGCCCGCCGCGCCCCTGCGCCAGACACCATCGGCGATACGCGACGACCGATTTACAAGGTGCCCGTTCCCGGCCGCAACGACCGATGCCCCTTTGGCTCCGGTAAGAAGTTCAAACACTGCCATGGAGCACCAAAATTGTTGCACTGATCTGCGGCACCCGGAACTCCTTGCCGCCTGTTGTCCTTACTCAAGCGTCCACGGCAAGCTTGTTGTGCAACACCCGTCCAGAACCAAAAAAGTTGGAAAACTGCCGCCTTTGCGCAGTTTCAGTTTTTTGACCCTACGAAATCTAGGCCAACTCGGGCCCGCCGCTCACCCCGGCGGGTTTTGTTTTGCGGCAACCAACTGACCTCAATCCCGGAAACGTCAATTTTGCGCCGGAAAGTAGCTATCTGATTTCGCCGTTGGTCAGGTACAAGCACGAAGTTCTGCGAGAAAGATGACAAGATACAGTCTCAAACGCTTTTCGGCCGGTCGATAGGCCGGTGCGAACCGGCCACGGGTTCCTCCGCTTACTGCCATCCCGAATTGATATTCACCTTCGCGGTCGCCTCGAGGACACAGGACCGTGCTGGTAACAGAACCGGCATGGTGAAGTCCTTCGTCTTCCGGAGCTCGACCTTATGCAACTGCTGTCAACTTTTTTTCCCAGTCGTGGGCATGCTCAATCATCGTTGGCAAATCATTTAAAGTTGGCTCCCATCCCAGTTTCATGAGTTGATTGCTGTTCGCCACAATTGAGGTGGGATCTCCCGCCCGACGGGGCGCTTGGCGAATTTCGAAATCAACCCCCGTGACCCTCCTTACTGCGTCAACAACTTCTCTGACTGAATACCCCCGTCCATAGCCGCAATTAAGCGTTCGGGACTCTCCACGGTCCCGCAGATGATCGAGCGCCGCAAGATGCGCACGAGCCAAATCGGAAACGTGCACGTAATCTCGCACGCATGTACCGTCGGGTGTTGGATAGTCGCTGCCATAAATATTCAAGTAGGGGCGTCGGCGAAGCGCCGTCTCAAGTGCCACTTTGATCAGATGCGTCGCACCAGGTGTCGATTGACCGAGGCGTCCGTCCGGATCGGCTCCCGCGACGTTGAAGTAACGCAGAATCACATACCGCATATCATATGCCGCGCTTGCATCAAGCAGCATATACTCCGACATTAGCTTTGACCTTCCATAAGGCGAAAGCGGCGCTGGATCAGCGGTCTCACTTACGGGCGTAAAACTTGGGTTGCCATAAACTGCCGCAGACGAAGAGAAAACAAAATGCTTCACGTTTCCTCTGACCGCGGCTTGTAGCAGAGTATGTGTTTTGACCGTGTTGTTGAGGTAATAGTTAAGCGGATCGGCTACCGATTCCGGAACGACTATTTTAGCCGCGAAGTGTAGGATAGCGTCAATCCTATGGTCTTGTATAAGCCGCAATACTAGCTCCGTATCTCCGATGTCGCCGGCAAAGAAAGGGACGCCTGGCGGAACTGCCGCCCTGTTGCCAGTCGATAGATCATCCAACACAATCGGAATTTCGCCCCGATCGAGAAGAGCGAGAACCGTATGGCCGCCGATGAACCCAGCGCCCCCTGTGACCAGTATTGTCATTCCGTAACTCCTTTCGATGAGTCACATTTCTAAATAGCGGAATTTTGGGGCGGCGCTCATGCGACCGCATTCGATTGTTTGACAGACTTTTCTCTTGCCGGTTTGCGAAGACGCACACGGGCCCTCCGTTTTCGTCGTGTACTCTACGCCTCTCATCAGTTGACGTCCTCTCTCCAATTTGTGGATTTGCAGGTAGGTAGATTTCGATAAATGCAGGAACGATCGGACCGAATTCTACGTCAAAGTCGTTGCATCGTAACGAGTTGGAGAGCTCCTCCCGAAGCGATACCGCTGGGAGCTTTGGGCGGAATTGCAGGGACGAGCAAAGTCGCACGGGCCAGTATTTTCATAGGCGACTTTGTCGCGAAGTGGGAGAATCCGACTAACTGGTCGAACCGGCTCCACCCCTCATTTTATTGATTATCAGTAACTCAGCTTTCCTCGATATACCGACCTCGGCCGCGAGACGAAGCGGCTCGCTGCGCTCGGCCTCCGGTTGCCTGCCAATGCTCAATCACTCCCGACGCGCGAAACGCCGACGGCTGTGGCCGTGGCGAGGAAGGCCTGCATAACCATAGACCGTCGTTCTCGCCAGTAGGCTCACCGAGCGCCGCGCCCGCCGTGAGCCCAAGGAAACTTTGAGCGAAATGAGCATCTCCCTCCTCCAGCTGACTACCGCGGGCCGGCCGAGCTACGAGCCGATCCCTATTTCAAGGCCTCAATGCGCGCCTTCGCATCCTCGATGCCGCCTGCCTGCGCCCTTTCATATAGTTCGCGCGCCCTCGCAAGATCGCCGGAAATTCCGCGCGCGCGCCACGATTGCAGCACGCGCGCGTCGTAAGTCTCGGCCAGCATAAAGGCAGCTCGCGCGCTACCACGCTCAAGAACGTGCGCAAGCAACGCGCGCGCACTGCTAATATCGGCTTGCCGGAGCAATTCGTTTGCCCGAGCAAGCAGCCTCTGCTCGTCCACGGGGGAGTGCGAAGCGGCGGTCACCGACGCAGATCGCTCTGTCGCGGTGGCGACTTTCGGATCCGAATCCGACGGGGCTTCGCGGGCGGTCGACGCCGCCACCGGACCCGGCAATTCCGAAGCGGACGACCGTCCCGAGGTCGAAGCGACGGCTTCGCCAGAAATCTGCTCCGTTGAGCGCCCCTTTCCCTCAGTCCTCGAAAAGGCAGCAACTATCCGCTCCTGCGAGCTATCAACGGGCGACTCGCGCATGTGCAGGGCACCAAACGCATTCAAGGCAGCGGCCTGCCAGTTGCCGGCGTCGAGTCCGTTCCTGGCGGAGGCAAGCTCGCGCGCAAGCGCGTCGGCACGATCGCGCTCGCTTGCGACAGCCCGTTTTTGCTCCGCTGCGATGGCGCTGTTTGTCTCGGTCGTCCGCAACACTTCGGCGTATGCGGCAACGAGACGTGCGGAATGCTCCTCGGCCTTCTTTTGCGCCGAGGCAAGCTCGCGGGTGAGCGTCTCGGTTTTGTCGCGTTCCTTCCGGATCGCCAGCTCTTGTTCGATCTTCGCCGCCTCGGCGGTTCGCAAGACCTCTCCGCCCTGGGCTCGCGCCGTATCGAGTTCCACCCGGAGAGAGGTTAGTTCGCGCGCAAGGGTGTCGGCCCTGTCCCGTTCCTGTTTGAGCGCCTGTTCGACCGCCTGCTTTTGCTTGCTCTCTGTCTCGGCCGCTTGCACGGCCTCCGAACCTCCGGTTCGCGCCGCATCGAGTTCCGCCCGAAGCGAGGTTAGTTCACGCGCAAGGGGGTCTGCCCTGTCCCGTTCCTGTTTGAGCTCCTGTTCGACCGCCTGCTTTTGCTTGCTCTCTGCCTCGGAGGATTGCACGGCTTGCGAACCTGCGATCCGCGCCGCATCGAGTTCTGCCCGGAGGGAGGTTAGTTCGCGCGCAAGGGTGTCGGCCCTGTCCCGTTCCTGTTTGAGCGCCTGTTCGACCGCCTGCTTTTGCTTGCTCTCTGTCTCGGCCGCTTGCACGGCCTCCGAACCTCCGGTTCGCGCCGCATCGAGTTCCGCCCGAAGCGAGGTTAGTTCACGCGCAAGGGGGTCTGCCCTGTCCTGTTCCTGTTTGAGCTCCTGTTCGACCGCCTGCTTTTGCTTGCTCTCTGCCTCGGAGGATTGCACGGCTTGCGAACCTGCGATCCGCGTCGCATCGAGTTCTGCCCGGAGGGAGGTTAGTTCGCGCGCAAGGGCCTCTGCCCCGTCTTGCCCCAGTTTGAGCTCCTGTTCGAGCGCCTGCTTTTGTTCGGCCTCTGCCGCGGGGGCTTGCGCGACTTCCGGGCCTACGGTCCGCGCGGCGTCCAATTCCGCCCGGAGCGAGGTAAGCGCAT
This sequence comes from uncultured Alphaproteobacteria bacterium, assembly GCA_963761895.1. Taxonomy (GTDB): domain Bacteria; phylum Pseudomonadota; class Alphaproteobacteria; order Rhizobiales; family Xanthobacteraceae; genus Bradyrhizobium. Next base: position 853,561 of record CAVXIL010000002.1, on the reverse strand, counting down.
AGTGCTCTGCTCGGAGCGACGAGGTAAGCGCACGTGCAAGGGCTTCAGCGTGTTTAAGCGCCTGAGTTCGCTCCCACGCAGGGACGGATTGCAGGGCTTGCGCGGCTTTGCCCTGTGCTGCATCTGACCCTTGAATGGGAGTCAGCCGATCTGCGAGAATGTCGATTTTCTCACCGCTGCGTTCGAGAATCTGCTTCTGCTCGACACCCGTCGTCTCAACAACCCGCGAGACCAGCAAGGATTCGTCCCGCATGGCATTGGGCTGCGCGATCTTGCGTCCGTCTTCGGTTGGTGCAACGAAAGCCTGAGCGCGGGTATTGCTTTCACCGCATAGTCCATTGTCCCCCACAGCTCCAACGCAAAGCCACAGAACACACGCTCCTACAGTGACAGATGCACGCACAACGACTCTGCTTGTTCCGTATGAGCCCCGGACCGTCTTGAATCCCGGTAGCCAATGGGTTGGGGAAAAAGCAATCGACGTGCCCTCCCTTTGAAACAAACGTTGGACCACTGCCCAATGGGTAGCGGCGGTCATGTCACCGGTGTCTTTGTCCACTAGGAAAGCGGCTTCCGTCCTTGGGTGCCGCCTCAATCGCCTGCAAGCCAATCGTGATAACTCAAATTGGATCTTAAGAGCGCGCTTGTTTCCCATGACGCAGCCTTCGCCGGCCGTTGTCAACGTCGCTATGGAGGTAGTCAAAAGGGAGTAGCTGTACCAATCGCCGCAATTAAGATCATGCGCTCATTTGGTGGAACGTCTTGACCCGCATATTCGTGCATGACTAGTGGATTGAATCCAACGTCTGGTGCCCTCGGGCTGCGGCGGCGATGATTTTATCAGGGTTGGCCTTCCATCGGACGGCTTTGGGTCAGTGTTGTGGTCTGCGACATATCCATTGATGGCAGCCTGCAGATCGACGATGCCGACAAAGGTGCTGCGTTTGAGCCGTCGTTTGGTCAGCACGGCGAAGAAGCCTTCAACCGCGTTCAGCCATGAGGCGTTAGTCGGCGTGACGATGTCGCGCACCTTGGCCGCGAACTGAGGTCGGTCGAGAGCGTGAACGTGCGGATGCGGTGAGGCTGAAGCCCGTGCGAGCGCCAGACACGCTGGACGTAGGACAGGTTCATGCCCGTGACCTTCGCCATCGCGCGGCCGGTCCAGTGGGTGGTTTCGCCCGGCGGTTCGGCGAGGGTCAGAGCCACGATCCGCTCGGCCACCTCTGGGCCCAAGGGCTTAACCCGCGAGGGCCGGGTCTTGTCGCGCAGCAGGCCATCGACGCCCTCCTGGGCAAACCGTTCCTGCCAGAGCCAGACAACCGTCTTGCTCTTGGCGATGTGGCGCATGATCGCCACCGTGTCGGGCCCGTCGGCAGTAGCCAACACGATCTCGGCGCGCCAGACATGCTTTTGTGGGCTGTTGCGGTCCGCTACGATGGCTTCGAGGCGATCACGTTCAGCGGCAGTTATTTCTACGACGATCCCGGTGCGCATCGCCCAGACTTGCACGTCGAGAGCCCCATGGGAATCCACTTCCGGACTCGACCGTCACGTTCAATCCACTACTTCTTCCACGAAAGCGGCTTAAAGTCGGGAAACCTACTCAACGCCGCGGCCATCAGAAATTTGAAATGTGTGATCTGCGTAGTGAGTTCTTTGAGGCGACGTTGACCGTTGGAAATTTCGGTGCTGAACAAATCTTGATGGTGACTATCGAGGGCGTTGCGTTCCAGGTATTCGTCGGTTCCATTGCCTATGGTAACAGCGGCGCGCGCCAGAGCATCCTCGACCCGTCGGTTAAGGTACGATCGTTCCTGTTCTGCAGCGCTTAAAGCATTCTCAATCACCTCTAGGATGGAGTTCACGCGCAACCGATCGGTGTTAGCGTCCCGGTCGATTGAGCGCGCCCGAAAGTTCCGATCGCCTAGGCGGATCTTAAAGTAGTTGTGCGCACGAGGCCGCCAAAAAAGTTGAAACATCTATGTATGTCCGGTCCAAGGCCAAGATCGCCGGGCGCAATGTACTTCAAAACAAAGCTGTCGACAAATATAAATAGATTACCGGTCACCTCTGCCTCGTGGAAGTCCGACTCCTTGACGCGAACGCTGGGACCCTGGCTTCAATTCCTTCCAGTAACTTATGATCGCGGTGCCGACCGTTCTGGTCGCCTTTACTCTTCCGAAAAGCGGCTGAGCTTCATGCTCTGGTCCGCGTCATGGGCCAGAGCGAACTTCAACCTGGATTGACCCCGAGGGGGCAATGGTCACCGTTTGTTGGGAACGGCGGACTAATCCAAACGGACGATACCTCCAAAGAGTTCAGCGAGAACGGGGATTCGGAATCTTATCATTCGCAAAAGTCTAATCCACCATTCACAAAAAAAGAACAAAGCGCGGAGCTTTCAAATTTTGGCTTCCTATGAAGCGGAGGGGGCCCAAGGATTGAAGAAGCCAAAATATTTGACGCCTAGATTTTCACCCAAAAAAATCAACGCCAAGACTTTCACGGAAGAAACGCCAAGACTTTCACGGAAGAAGAGGTTCTTACCCGTCGACAAATCACAAAATTAGAGGGCCGGAGTTCATAGGCCGGTGCAGTGTCAATTATGCGTCTAGGCTGGGAGGGTCACCATGAGGAGGCGACAATCTTTTGCGACCATACTCGTTGGAAAGAGTATTTTGCTCAGAGAAGGACTTGCCAGAATCCTGCGCTCGGCAAATTTTCGGATTTTAGCCTCGGTAGCTTGCGCCGATGATTTGCTCCCGAGCATACTTCAACCGGACCAGCCGCTGTTTATCGTCGTTCATACCGGCGACGATTTTGGCGCCGCGGTCGAACAAATCGAACTCCTCAGGGACCAGCACCCGGGTGGCCGCATAGCGATCGTGGCCCATCACTATCAGCTGGGCGAACTGGTTTCTGCATTTCGGGCAGGCGCCAACGGCTATTTCGTCGACATGACGTGCGATGTATTCATCAAATCCATGGAACTGGTGATGATGGGTGAAACGATCTTCCCGCCGGCATTTCTGTCATTCGTTCTCGATCCCGAAGGCGCCCTCCTCGGCGAGGCCGCACCGCGGGACGAAAACAACCAGGCGATGCCCATCAGGGCCAAGAACACTTTCGCGCCGCCGCTTTCCGCGCGGGAGAAATTAATCGTGCGCTGCCTGATCGAAGGCGACTCCAACAAGTGGATAGCGCGAAAGATCAATATCGCCGAGGAGACCGTGAAGGTCCACGTCAAGGCGATCCTTCGCAAGATCCGGGTCCAGAATCGGACACAGGCAGCGATTTGGGGGATGAACAACGAGACATTGACACGACCTGCGACCAATGTGGGCAAGCAGCTTCCAAAGCCCGTCGAGGTTCTCTCCGTAATCAAGCAAATCGGGGCATCGGTACCGTTAGGCGCGATCGAGCAAGAAGCAAATAACGTTGATGTGTCTCGCATCATCCGCCTGAACCATAAGATGCATCAACCGAAGAACTGATGGCACAGGCCCACGCGGCGAATTGCGGCGTTTTCACGTTCGGGCAAACGTCGCCGCGCAGGGATATCCGGCCGGCGGCGTCGATCTTGAGAGAGAGACTTGTCAGATCCTGGTGTTCTTCTGCGTGACCATGTGGACGTCCCGCGGGTACGCGTCAGTGCGATGAATAACGCAACGCCATCTACACAGTCCAATGCCGGGAGGACAGATCACGTTTGCGTAACAGATACGCACGGCGCATGCCTGCCGTTGCGGCGGTCAGGCGGTGTTGCCGGCGTCCACCGTCAGCACGGTGCCGGTGATGTTCCGACCGCCTTCGCCCAGGAGATACTCGACCAAGGAAGCGACGTCGTCGGCCTCGGGCAGGCGGCGCAACGCGCTACGGCCGCCGATGCGCTGGCGGCCGGCGTCGTCCAAGGACCTGGTCAATTCGGTGTCGACGAAGCCGGGCGCGATCGCGTTCACGGTGATGCCGAGCCTGCCGACTTCGCGGGCCAGCGAACGGGTGAAGCCGGTGGCCGCGGCCTTGGACGCCGCGTAGACGGACAGGCCGTTGTAGCCGGTCGAGGCGATGATGGAGGAGATGTTGACGATGCGCCCGGCGCCTTCGGTCTTCCATTCCACGGCCTCCCGTTCGGGCAGGCCGGCGGCAACGACCAGGTGCGCGGCGCAAACGATTTTATGAGCTTACCGATCAGTCGCCAGAGTTCCTTCACTGTTCGTTTGGCGCCTTTGCGCAGCGCAGCTTTGAGTTTCGAGAATGCCATTTCGATTGGATTGGGGTCTGGCGAATAGGCGGGCAGATAGCGAACGGTTGCGCTGACAGCGGCGATGGCTTGGCGCACCCCGTCGATTTTGTGGGTCCGCAGATTGTCCATGAACACGATGTCGCCTTTTGCCAGCGTTGGCACGAGCACCTGCTCGACATAGGCCATGAATGTGACTCCATCCATCGCACCATCAATGACGTAGGGTGCTGTCAGGCCGTCGACGCGCAACGCCGCGATGAACGTCAAGGTTTTCCAGTGACCGTGCGGTACACTCGCGACGAGCCGCTCGCCGCGCGGACAGCGACCGGAATGGCGAACCATTTTGGTCGTCATCGACGTCTCATCAATAAAAACCAGCCGTTTCGCCCGTAAAGACGATTGCTCGGCTTTCAGCTCAGCGCGCGCAGCGGCGACATCAGGCCGATCCTGTTCGGCGGCGTGCAGTGTTTTTTTAAACGTGATGCGGTGTCGATCGTAAAACCGCCAGACCGAGGTTCTGCCGACGGTAAGTTTCTTGGCTGATGCGAGCCGCGTGCCGATCTCGTCAAGTGCCCGATCGGGCTCAGCGGCAACCAGATCGAGCAGCCATTGTTCATGCTGCTCGAGCGGCGAGTGGCAGTAGCCGGTGCCAGGCTTCGCCGCGACGTTACCGGTTGTCTGCCACCGATCCATCCAGCGGATGGTCGTCGAGGCTGCAAGATCAAGCAGGCGCGCGACTTCACGCCGGCTCTCGCCAGCCTCGACCAAGGACACAGCGCGAGCCCTCAAGTCCGTCGAATAACCCTTTGCCATGATCGTCCTCGCCGCTACTGACAGCGAAGACCGAATCTGATTTGCAGGAGTTAGGGAACCCCCCAATAGGCAAAACAGATTCAAACCGGCCGGACACCGCTCAAGAGCGCGGTACAGGGGCACAGGCAGCGACGCTGGAAGCGTTGATGTCGCTGCGGGAGCGCGGCCTGACGCGCGCGATCGGCATGTGCAACTTCAACCTGCCGATGATCCGTCGCGCGGTGGAGTTACGAAAGTGTTGCTTTATGGGGTGTATACCTCTTTCGGAGTACCGCTTCAAAGACCGCCAGCTCCGAGCGTCTGTTGATCATAAGGGTGTAGTATTCTCCACCTATGTTGAAGTCGGCTCCGGTTACGTTTTTTTCGATAAGCATTGGCGGTTTGCAACAATGTAATTTGTCGTTCAACGACGGGAGCATACCATGAGCAATGGTGTGACGATCAGCACGGCAAGCGCCAACCTATACTTGACCTCGACCAGCAATCCGCTGACCATCACCAGCACGGGAAGCGTCACCTCGACAGGCAGCAGCGACGCCATCAGTGCGCCCTCCGGCACGGCCTGGCAAATCAACAACGCCGGCACGATTTCCGGCGTCGTCGGCACGTCGGCCGCCGGCATTTATTCGCCGGCCTCAGGCATCACCATACAAAATACGGGCAAGATCTCCGGCCATGTCGCGGGACTTTACCTCACAGACGGCGGCACAATCGTCAATGGCGCGACCGGCCAGATCTCGGCGACCGGCAGCTATGGCGTCTATGTCTCCGGCGCCGCCGCAACCGTCACCAATCTGGGAACGATCTCCGGCGCGAGCTACGCCGTCGACCTGACCTTCAGCAGCGCCTCCAATCGCGTCGTGGTTGCGCCCGGCGCGACGTTCACCGGACTCGTTTCCGGCGGCAATGGCGTTTTGGAGCTGTCTGGCTCCGGCGCGGCGGGAACGCTCAGCGGAACGATAGGCGGAACCTCGGGAAGCTTCGAGAACTTCAGTCAGCTCGTCGTCGACGCCGGCGCTGTCTGGGCGCTGAGCGGCGCGCTGCAAATCACCACGGTTCAGCTCGCCGGCTCGCTTGAGGTCGCGTCGGATACGACTTCGTCGTCGCAGATCGCCTTCGCTAGCGGAGGCAAGCTGATTGTCGACAATGCGGCCTCCTTCTCCGGCCCCGTTCTCTCGAATTTCGTTGCGGGCGATACTATCGACATCCATAATTTTTCCGCCGCCGGCGCGGCGATTTCCTACAACAGCGCAACCGGCGTCGCGACCATCACCAACAGCGCGTCGCAAACGGCGACGCTCGATTTAAGCGCTTCGACGCTTGGCGCCGGCCAACTTCTGGCGGCTTCGGACGGAGGAACGGGGATCGACGTCACGCTTGGCTCATCCACCGCCCCGGCGGCGCCGACGATCACCAGCCCGGCGAGCGGCTCAACCGACACGACCACGGCCGAGCCGACGATTTCCGGGACCGGCGTCGCCGGCGACACGGTCACCCTGTCGATCGACGGCGGCGCGTCGGTGACGACGACGGTGCAGTCGAACGGAAGCTGGAGCTACACGCCGACAAGCCCGTTGAGCAACGCCGGCCACACCATCACCGCGACGCAGGCCGCGTCCGGCGGGCCATCCTCGGCCGCCGCCACCGACACGTTCACCGTCAATGTCGCGGCCGCCCCGGCGGCGCCGACGATCACCAGCCCGGCGAGCGGCTCAACCGACACGACCACGGCCGAGCCGACGATTTCCGGGACCGGCGTCGCCGGCGACACGGTCACCCTGTCGATCGACGGCGGCGCGTCGGTGACGACGACGGTGCAGTCGAACGGAAGCTGGAGCTACACGCCGACAAGCCCGTTGAGCAACGCCGGCCACACCATCACCGCGACGCAGGCCGCGTCCGGCGGGCCATCCTCGGCCGCCGCCACCGACACGTTCACCGTCAATGTCGCGGCCGCCCCGGCGGCGCCGACGATCACCAGCCCGGCGAGCGGCTCAACCGACACGACCACGGCCGAGCCGACGATTTCCGGGACCGGCGTCGCCGGCGACACGGTCACCCTGTCGATCGACGGCGGCGCGTCGGTGACGACGACGGTGCAGTCGAACGGAAGCTGGAGCTACACGCCGACAAGCCCGTTGAGCAACGCCGGCCACACCATCACCGCGACGCAGGCCGCGTCCGGCGGGCCATCCTCGGCCGCCGCCACCGACACGTTCACCGTCAATGTCGCGGCCGCCCCGGCGGCGCCGACGATCACCAGCCCGGCGAGCGGCTCAACCGACACGACCACGGCCGAGCCGACGATTTCCGGGACCGGCGTCGCCGGCGACACGGTCACCCTGTCGATCGACGGCGGCGCGTCGGTGACGACGACGGTGCAGTCGAACGGAAGCTGGAGCTACACGCCGACAAGCCCGTTGAGCAACGCCGGCCACACCATCACCGCGACGCAGGCCGCGTCCGGCGGGCCATCCTCGGCCGCCGCCACCGACACGTTCACCGTCAATGTCGCGGCCGCCCCGGCGGCGCCGACGATCACCAGCCCGGCGAGCGGCTCAACCGACACGACCACGGCCGAGCCGACGATTTCCGGGACCGGCGTCGCCGGCGACACGGTCACCCTGTCGATCGACGGCGGCGCGTCGGTGACGACGACGGTGCAGTCGAACGGAAGCTGGAGCTACACGCCGACAAGCCCGTTGAGCAACGCCGGCCACACCATCACCGCGACGCAGGCCGCGTCCGGCGGGCCATCCTCGGCCGCCGCCACCGACACGTTCACCGTCAATGTCGCGGCCGCCCCGGCGGCGCCGACGATCACCAGCCCGGCGAGCGGCTCAACCGACACGACCACGGCCGAGCCGACGATTTCCGGGACCGGCGTCGCCGGCGACACGGTCACCCTGTCGATCGACGGCGGCGCGTCGGTGACGACGACGGTGCAGTCGAACGGAAGCTGGAGCTACACGCCGACAAGCCCGTTGAGCAACGCCGGCCACACCATCACCGCGACGCAGGCCGCGTCCGGCGGGCCATCCTCGGCCGCCGCCACCGACACGTTCACCGTCAATGTCGCGGCCGCCCCGGCGGCGCCGACGATCACCAGCCCGGCGAGCGGCTCAACCGACACGACCACGGCCGAGCCGACGATTTCCGGGACCGGCGTCGCCGGCGACACGGTCACCCTGTCGATCGACGGCGGCGCGTCGGTGACGACGACGGTGCAGTCGAACGGAAGCTGGAGCTACACGCCGACAAGCCCGTTGAGCAACGCCGGCCACACCATCACCGCGACGCAGGCCGCGTCCGGCGGGCCATCCTCGGCCGCCGCCACCGACACGTTCACCGTCAACGTCAGCGGCGGCGGCCAAACGATCAGCAGCACGGTCACCGGGCCGTTCACACTGTCGGCTTCAAGTAACCCATTGACCATCACCAGCACGGGAAGCGTCACCTCGACAGGCAGCAGCGACGCCATCAGTGCGCCCTCCGGCACGGCCTGGCAAATCAACAACGCCGGCACGATTTCCGGCGTCGTCGGCACGTCGGCCGCCGGCATTTATTCGCCGGCCTCAGGCATCACCATACAAAATACGGGCAAGATCTCCGGCCATGTCGCGGGACTTTACCTCACAGACGGCGGCACAATCGTCAATGGCGCGACCGGCCAGATCTCGGCGACCGGCAGCTATGGCGTCTATGTCTCCGGCGCCGCCGCAACCGTCACCAATCTGGGAACGATCTCCGGCGCGAGCTACGCCGTCGACCTGACCTTCAGCAGCGCCTCCAATCGCGTCGTGGTTGCGCCCGGCGCGACGTTCACCGGACTCGTTTCCGGCGGCAATGGCGTTTTGGAGCTGTCTGGCTCCGGCGCGGCGGGAACGCTCAGCGGAACGATAGGCGGAACCTCGGGAAGCTTCGAGAACTTCAGTCAGCTCGTCGTCGACGCCGGCGCTGTCTGGGCGCTGAGCGGCGCGCTGCAAATCACCACGGTTCAGCTTGCCGGCTCGCTTGAGGTCGCGTCGGATACGACTTCGTCGTCGCAGATCGCCTTCGCTAGCGGAGGCAAGCTGATTGTCGACAATGCGGCCTCCTTCTCCGGCCCCGTTCTCTCGAATTTCGTTGCGGGCGATACTATCGACATCCATAATTTTTCCGCCGCCGGCGCGGCGATTTCCTACAACAGCGCAACCGGCGTCGCGACCATCACCAACAGCGCGTCGCAAACGGCGACGCTCGATTTAAGCGCTTCGACGCTTGGCGCCGGCCAACTTCTGGCGGCTTCGGACGGAGGAACGGGGATCGACGTCACGCTTGGCTCATCCACCGCCCCGGCGGCGCCGACGATCACCAGCCCGGCGAGCGGCTCAACCGACACGACCACGGCCGAGCCGACGATTTCCGGGACCGGCGTCGCCGGCGACACGGTCACCCTGTCGATCGACGGCGGCGCGTCGGTGACGACGACGGTGCAGTCGAACGGAAGCTGGAGCTACACGCCGACAAGCCCGTTGAGCAACGCCGGCCACACCATCACCGCGACGCAGGCCGCGTCCGGCGGGCCATCCTCGGCCGCCGCCACCGACACGTTCACCGTCAATGTCGCGGCCGCCCCGGCGGCGCCGACGATCACCAGCCCGGCGAGCGGCTCAACCGACACGACCACGGCCGAGCCGACGATTTCCGGGACCGGCGTCGCCGGCGACACGGTCACCCTGTCGATCGACGGCGGCGCGTCGGTGACGACGACGGTGCAGTCGAACGGAAGCTGGAGCTACACGCCGACAAGCCCGTTGAGCAACGCCGGCCACACCATCACCGCGACGCAGGCCGCGTCCGGCGGGCCATCCTCGGCCGCCGCCACCGACACGTTCACCGTCAATGTCGCGGCCGCCCCGGCGGCGCCGACGATCACCAGCCCGGCGAGCGGCTCAACCGACACGACCACGGCCGAGCCGACGATTTCCGGGACCGGCGTCGCCGGCGACACGGTCACCCTGTCGATCGACGGCGGCGCGTCGGTGACGACGACGGTGCAGTCGAACGGAAGCTGGAGCTACACGCCGACAAGCCCGTTGAGCAACGCCGGCCACACCATCACCGCGACGCAGGCCGCGTCCGGCGGGCCATCCTCGGCCGCCGCCACCGACACGTTCACCGTCAACGTCAGCGGCGGCGGCCAAACGATCAGCAGCACGGTCACCGGGCCGTTCACACTGTCGGCTTCAAGTAACCCATTGACCATCACCAGCACGGGGAGTGTGAAGACGACGGCAAGCGGAGCCGACGGAATCGACGGAGATTCTTCGGCCGCTTGGTCCATCAACAATGCCGGAAATGTTTCCTCATCCCAGCGCTATGGCATTTCGCTCCACGGCGCGGGGAGCAGCATCCTCAATTCCGGTTCAATTTCCGGATACAGCGGCTCCGGCGGTTACGGCGTGGACCTGGAAGACGGCGGGAGCGTATCCAACGCCGGCGCCGGCTCCATCTCCGGTGGGGAAGACGGGATCTTCGTCTACGGCGCGGCCGGTACGATCATCAACAGCGGGCGAATTATATCGTCCTTCGATGACGGCATCGGCCTGTTCGGAGGCGGCAGCGTCACAAATAATGCCGGCGCCATGATTTAAGCCCCGACCAGTGGAGGCTTTGGCCCTGCCGCCGTCTATATCCCGAATGGCTCAGCCCACGTCATCAACGATGGCTCCATAAGTGGACAATACGGCGTTTATCTTGGCGTTGCCGGCACCGTTGAGAATGCCGGGACAATCTCCGGGACGAGTTCCGCCGTGGATTTCGCAGTCAGCAGCAGCGCCAATCGGCTGATCGTTGATCCGGGCGCGGTTTTCAGCGGCTCGGTCAACGGCAATGGCGGCGTGCTGGAGCTGACCGCAGGGACCGGCTCCATCGGGCCGATCGGTTCAAGCTCGTTCAGCAATTTCCAGACGCTGATCGACGATGCGGGCGGCCACTGGACGCTGACCGGCTCCAATTCGATCGCCAACGTCACCGACAATGGCAGCCTCGTCGCCGCGGGGTCGCTTCATGTCTCGACTGCGGTCAGCTCCACGAGCACCGGCCAGTTCGATCTTCAAGCCGGCGGTTTGCTGGAAGTCGCGGCCGACGCCGCCGCCAATTCTCAAATCGATTTTCTCGGCGCCAGCCAGCTGACGATTGACAATGCGGCATTGTTCGGGACCGGCGTAGGCGGATCGTCGTATGCGGGACCGCTGCTTGAAAACTTTGTCACTGGGGACACAATCGATCTGCATAGCTTTTCGGCGACTGGGGCGGCGTTGCTTTACAATCCCGCGGACGGTCTGCTCCAGATCACCAACGGCTCCAGCCAGGTCGCGACCCTGGACTTTCAAATTTCGACATTGGGGACGGGGAGCTACAGCTTCGCCTCAGACGGCGGCGGCGGCATCAAGATTACGCACAGTTAGCCGAATCGGGGCCGTCGCCGCAATTTGTGCCGGCGTGATCCGCTGCGCAATATCGAAATGGCGGGTCGAGAGGGATGACTAAGCTCCAAACAGTGTCGCAAGGACAAGCGGTCGACGAAGGGCTGCTCGCTCTTTGCCAGATCGCGGGCTTTTATCGCATCGGCGCGGATCCCTCGCAGCTTGCACACAAGCTCGCGTTGCAGGGGCGAACCGCGCAGAGCGAGGATCTGGTGCGGGCCGCGAAGCTGCTGCACCTCAAGGCCCGCATTCTTCATACGCCGTCGGAACAGCGTTTGAAGACCGTGCCCACCCCGGCGCTCGTGAAATTGAAGGGCGGCTTCGTCATTCTCGGTGGACGCGACGCGGATGGGAAGCTGCGCTTGCTCTACCTCGCAACGGGTTTGCCCAGGGCGCTCAGCTATGATGAGCTTGCGGCTGAGTGGGACGGCGAGGTAGTCCTCGTCACGCGCCGGGCAGGCGTCGGGATCGATCCTCGGCAGTTCGGCTTTTACTGGTTCCTGCCTTCGATCTGGCGGTATCGGAGGCCGCTCGCGCACGTGCTCCTGGCCTCGCTCTTCGTCCAGGTTTTCGCCCTCGTCAACCCGCTGTTCTTCCAGATCGTGGTCGACAAAGTGTTGGTCCACAAGGGTACCTCGACCCTGGCCTTGATCGCGACCGGCATGGTGTCCCTCGGCCTCTTCAATGTGGTCTTGCAATATTTGCGCGCCTATGTGCTGTCGCACACGACCAATCGCATCGACGTCGAGCTCGGCGCCAGGCTCTTCAATCATCTCCTGCACTTGCCGCTTTCTTATTTCGAGACGCGCGCGGCCGGTCAGACAGTCGCGCGCGTCCGCGAGTTGGAAACAATACGCGCGTTCCTCACGGGCCAAGGCTTATCGTCGTTGATCGATTTGATATTCACTGTGGTCTTTATCGCTGTGTTGTTTGCCTATTCGTGGTTCCTGGCTTTGATCGTGCTCTGCTCCGCACCGCTCTACAGCATCATCGCCATAATGATCCGGCCGATCTTGCGCGAAAAGATCAAGCAAAGATTCAACCGCGGTGCGGAAGCGCAGCAGTTTCTGGTCGAAGCCGTCGTCGGCATGCAGACTCTGAAGGCCGCCGCCGTCGAACCAATGACGCAGGCAAGCTGGGAGGAGAAGCTCGCGGCCTATGTGCGGACCTCGTTCGACGCAACGCTGCTCGCGACCTTCGGGCAGAACGCGACCCAGTATGTATCCATGCTCACCATGGCTCTCATCATCTTTTTCGGCGCGCAGGCGGTTATCGCCGGACAGATGACCGTCGGCGAGCTGATTGCGTTCAACATGATCGCCAGTCAGGTGGCGCAGCCGATACTGCGGCTGTCGCAGTTGTTCCAGGATTTTCAGCAGGTTCGTGTCTCGGTCGAGCGTCTCGGCGACATCCTCAATGCTCCAGTGGAGCCGGTACCGCAGAATTTGCCGAGGTTGCCGCCGCCTCGTGGCGCCATCGAATTGAAGAACATCAGTTTTCGCTATCGTCCGGGATACCCGGAAGTGTTGTCGGATGTTTCGTTGTCGACCGTCCCCGGCGAGGTGGTTGGAATCGTCGGCCCCTCTGGGTCGGGCAAGTCGACGATGACGAAGCTGATCCAACGCCTCTATCAGCCCGAGCGCGGGCAAGTCCTGATCGATGGGGTCGATATCGCCCAAGTCGATCCGACTTGGTTGCGTCGCCATATCGGGGTCGTGTTGCAGGAAAACGTGCTGTTCAATCGCACCATTCACGAGAACATCGCCTTTGCCGACCCGGCCATGCCCCGTGCCAACGTCATCCGCGTCGCCCAACTGGCCGGCGCCCATGAATTCATTGCTCAATTGCCGCAGGGTTACGACACGATGATCGAAGAACGCGGCGCCAATCTTTCCGGCGGCCAGCGCCAGCGCATCGCGATTGCGCGCGCGCTCGCCACCAACCCGCGCATTCTGATCTTCGACGAGGCGACGAGCGCGCTCGATTACGAGAGCGAACGCAGCGTCCAGCAGAACATGCGTGAGATCGTTAGAGGCCGCACTGTGCTGATCATCGCCCATCGCCTTGCCGCGGTTCGCAACTGCGATCGCATCATCAGCCTATTGCAGGGCCGTATCGTCGAACAGGGCACCCATGATGAACTCATCAAGCGCGAGGAGGGGGTTTACGGCCATCTGTGGGCATTGCAGGGCGGCCAAACGGGGGGTGCTGCGTCATGACCCGGAGCGTGGGTGCGGCGGCCGCCAATGCGCGCGAGGTGCCGACCTTGCGCGCACTGCCCCACATCAAGGACCGCGCATTTTTGCCGGCCGCGCTCGAGATCATCGAGACGCCGGCATCGCCGGTTGCGATAGTACTGATCCTCGCGATCTGCGCTTTCGCGATAAGCTCGCTCGCCTGGTGCTGGTTCGGCAGGCTCGACGTCTATGCGACCGCGCGTGGCAAAATAGAGCCTGCGGGGCACTCCAAAGTGGTACAACCGCTCGAGTCCGGGAAGGTCGCTGCCATCCACGTCAAGGAAGGTCAGTCAGTGTCTGCGGGCGATATTATCTTGATGTTGGACCCGGGCGAGGACGAGGCGGAGATCGCGGCCGACACCGAGGCCATGATGGCGCGACGGGCCGAGGCGCTGCGCCGTAAGGTTACCCTGTCTGCCGTCGCCTCTGGCTCCTTTGCGGCGCCTCCTGCGATCCCATGGCCACGCGACGTGCCCGACGCGCTCCGCGAGCGCGAGCACGGCGTGCTGGCAGCAGACCTTGCCGAGCTGTCGGCCACGCTCGCCAATCTGGATGCGCAAAAGGTGGAAAAGCAGGCCGCGGTCAAACAGCTCGACGCCAGCATTGCGGCTCAGAACCGCTTGATCGAAACGCTGAACGAGCGGGTCAGCTTGCGCCAGCGGCTGATCGACAAGGACGTTGGCACGCGCACGGGTCTCATTGACGCGGTGCAAGCACTACGCCAGGAACAGGCCCAGATCGCCGGCGACATCGGCCGGCGTGACCAGGCGATAGCGGCGGTCGCAAGCCTTGACACCGAGCGGGTCAACAAAGTCGAGACATTCCTCTCGGACAATACGCGCAAGATGGCAGAAGCCAATCGCCTTGCGGACGAGAAGGAGGCCGAACGCGCCAAGACTCAAGTAAAACTCAGCCACATGACATTGCGCGCGCCGGTCGATGGCGTGGTGCAAGCGCTTGGGGTGACAACGATCGGGCAGGTGGTTACGACCGGTCAGGAGTTGATGCGCATCGTGCCGGCGAACACACCCGTACAAATTGAGGCCTATGTTACCAACGATGACATCGGTTTCGTCTCGCCCGGTCAATCGGCGGTGGTCAAGATCGATTCCTTTCCGTTTTCGCGCTACGGCACGCTTGAGGCGACCGTCGAGGAGGTTGCGAGCGATGCCATCCCGGCAGAGACGGCTAACCGGTCATTGTCCGATCCGATCAAGGAGTCCGATGGCAAAGCGCAGAAACACACGCTCTCAGCGCAGCCTATGAACGACCTAGTGTTCGAGGCAAAGCTGCGACCCCACACCTACGCGATCGACGTCAACGGACACGAGGTGCCGCTCTCGCCAGGCATGACGGTCACCG
This sequence comes from uncultured Alphaproteobacteria bacterium, assembly GCA_963761895.1. Lineage (GTDB taxonomy): Bacteria > Pseudomonadota > Alphaproteobacteria > Rhizobiales > Xanthobacteraceae > Bradyrhizobium. Next base: position 838,436 of record CAVXIL010000002.1, on the reverse strand, counting down.
TCGAGATCAAGACTGGTTCGCGCCGGATTCTTGAGTACCTGTTCTCGCCGCTCGTCGAAGTCGCCGGCACCGCGATGCGCGAGCGATAGGATTATCGCAACGGATGCCGCTGGCGCAGAACGCCGGCCTCTATCTCCCCGAGGTTTTGCGCGGTGGCATCTATTATCGCGGGCTCAACGAGTGCCAGCATTCCAACTGGGCGAGAGGCTGATCAGTCGCATAGCCGCAAGGTTCAGTACGATGGTCGGGTCCAAAGACATCTTGCGAGCCGATGCGGCGTCCGCGCACGATGAGCTGGCTGCGTACTACCCCGAATCTCGATCGGTGGCCGAAGCTGGATGTTTGAAGATCGTGATTTCTCGCCCGGCTGGCAGATGGTGGAATGCTTCAAGTCGTTTTGCGCCATCTGCTGAGCCCGAAGCTGTCGCGCAAAACCCTGCATAAGCATCGCGACAACCTCTGGCTCCTTGGCGGCGAACTCATCCGTGACCTGCATGAGGTCCCGCGGCTGCGAAAGCGCCCGATCGCGAGCGTCGGCACGTTGGCTGGAAACGAAGAGACCGTGTCGGTGGTCGCGCCCTGCATCGAGCCAGAGAACAGCGCCAGATAGTTTGGCTGGTTCGGATGCGCGAGGAAGTCGTAGCTCGAGAACAGCATTCCCTGGGAGAGCAGCTTATTGAGGAAAGGTGCCGCGGCGGCGTTGCCGACGACGTCGTCGAAACTCTCGTTTTCCAGGTTGACGACGACGATGTGATCTGGGGCGGTGGTCATCAAGAAGTCTCCCTGGGTTCGCACCGGCGCGGAGATCAAGCGCTCAACCCTGCGCCGTGCCTTGGCTCGCGTCATGCAGCCGTCGTCCCCGTCGGACGCGCGGCGTCAAGGCAGCAATAGCCGCCTGCATGAAAAGCCACTCGCCTGCGCGGCAGACATCTACACCATTTGCGGTACCCCTTTTTTGCCATCGCCTCATCGACCCTTGCGGAACCACCTCGCGGCAGCCGCTAACCCGGGAGCTTGAGCTGCTGCCGGTTTGATGGACACCGAGATGAAACCGGAGGTGGGCCATGGATAGGCGCAGGTTCAGTCGGGAGTTCAAGGTCGAGGCAGTCAGACTGGTGAAGGACCACGGGGTCTCACTCGCTCGCAGCACCAACCAGACGACGATACAAGCGACCGAAAACAACCGCGGCGACATCTCGGATGCACAGGTGTGAGTACTGGACAATTCTGCCTTTCTCTGCGTTCGACGGCAGGGTATTGCAGGATTTTGCATAGATTTGCAAAAACGGAATTGAGCTCTTATCTGACAGTTCTGTCGGGATAGGAGCTATCAATGGCCAAAAGCAAGGAAATCGAGGCTGGTCTGAAGGCCATCACGGAGGATTTTAATCTTCCGGGAGGAGGCCAGAAGAAGCTTTCGAGGCTTGTGGAAGATCACCTTGGTTGGTTTGACGTGGTCGAGGCGCGGGGCCTGACAGTAGATGACATGGTGCGGTTATTGTTTGCCCGCGGCGTAAAACATAAGGATGGGCGTCCGTTTTCCGTGGGTAGTCTGTCGTCCACCCTTTGGCGAAAGCGCCAAGAGACTGAGCGCCGCGTCTTCGATTCGCAACGGAACAGTGATCAACATGCTGCCAAGCGACAGGACCGGGTTGAAGATCCCCCCACTCCTCAGTCGCGATCTAGACCAAAACAAAGAGGGCCGAGGCCAGTGACGGCTTCGCCAGAGCCGTTATCTGCTCCGACCAAAAAGGCCTTGCGACCTGAACGTTTTGAGCATCAGCAGGGCGACACCAAGGTGGCGCAGTTGAACAAAGCCTCGATTTCGAAGGCAGACTTCTCAAGCAACGACCGTGATGCCGTCCAAGCCCATCTGGTCTCGCGCCAACCGCGGTCCCGCGGTCCCCGTCTGACCGCAGCGCCGTCCTTGCTCGGAGGGCTCATTCGCTGCGATTGTGCACAATCCTGCGCATTGACCACCGCCACCGGCACGTCGCGGAACGGAACAATCCACGCTTATTATAAGTGTCTGCAGGCGATCAAGCAGGGCCGGCATAAGGACGGCAATGGCGCGACTTGTGCCAATCGGAAAATCCCGCGTCCCACAGTCGAAAAACTTGTGGTCGACGCGCTGCTTGATCAATTGCTTCAGCCTGAACGTGTGAGGTCGATCCTGACGACGCTGAAGGCTCGCCAGGACGAAAGGCAAGCCTCCGCCGACCGAAGGATGCTGGACCTCGCCAGGCAGGCCGCTGACGCCGAGGAGCGCCTCACGCGGCTTTACGGGGCTATCGAGGCTGGGACCGTGGACGGGACTGACCCTACGCTCCGGGAGCGCGTGGCCTCCTTAAAGAACGCTAGAGATAAGTCGATCGAGGCGCTGGACTACGCCAAGAAATCTAGCGTCGCGCCTATCGAGATTGATCCCATTATCATTGAGCGTTTTACACGCCTCATGCGTGAACGGCTCGTCTCCGGGGATGCGGCGGCCCGCAAGGCGTATCTTAGCGCGATTATCGACTCGATTATTATCTCGGAGAACACGATCCGGATCACCGGCTCAAATGACAATCTCCGGTCCACATTCGGACCGAACGGACAACCGACGCCCGTGGTTCGTAAATCTGTTCAGGAATGGTGCCCAGGGGCGGGATCGAACCACCGACACTGCGATTTTCAGTCGCGATATCGCTTAAGCGTGCATTAGCATTAGCCATTTCTCATACCGAGAGCCGTATTGCGAGGACCGACAGCCGAAGTCAGCGTGTACGTCGGATCGTTGCTTTGGTCACCGTGGACTCATAAACAGGGACGGCCAGTCTATTGGCGCTCCCTAGGGGAGACGACGGCCATTCGCGGAAACACCGATAAAACGGGCACAAATCAGCTTCGCTGCTCGGCGAATGCTACCACCGATTGCTACCACCAATCAACCGCGCAACGAGTGATGACTTCCCGGCTTTGGAGTAGCGGCGTTGCTGCAGGCTGCCCTCACGGCGATCATGATTCCAAGACCGGAGCTTGTGAACTGCGGACAGACCGCTTAGGTTCGCTTTTGTATCAACATTTTGTAGCAGTGAGAACCCGGTTACCTTGAGGGCCGTGGCTGCCGGATGTTTGCCATGGATTTGATCTGCCGCCGCGCATTGCGTATCTGTGCGTATGCAGGTGTCGGCGGTATTCCTACGCGACCAGCGTCGATTTTCAGGACGTAACGTAAGAACCCTTCACGCATGTCGTTTGGCTTGCCGCTTGCCTGATTCTTACGGATTTCGTCCCGAACAAAATGCTCGTTTACACCAGTAACAAGCGCCATTTGCTCGATGTAGACCAAGGAGCTTAGGAGCAGTTCAAGGTGCGCTATCCCGCATTCCTTGATCGCAATCTTATCTCCCATGCTGATCTGGGGAACATTGGGGTCCAGCGCCTCCAAAAGGCGACGATCATAAAGCCGCCTCAGGGACTGCATCACCAATTCTTCTGGAACTCCGCACCCTTCGAGGAGACTGCACAAATCACTAGCTAACCAGTGCCGCGTTTCAACTGTATCGTCGCGCACGCCGTTCAAGCGCTGTCGCAACACCCAAAGAATGTAGAATGCCAACAGTGGCGATTCCGGGCGTTGAGCATTCGTGTAGAACATGTTCGAGACGAACTCGTTTTCCGTCTCGCTGAAGCGGTCGTATTCTCCCTTCACAAGCGCCCGATGCGTGCGGTTCCTGTCGGTGACCACGCTGGGGCCGCCAAACTTGGACCTTATGATGTCGTCAATGCGGATTTCGGGAGAGAGAAAAACCCTTTCTGCAAGTTTCAACATTCTCCTGATGTCAAAGTTCCCCAGTCTGCCTATCAGGCCGGAAACGTAGTCATTTTCAACAAACACCTTGCCGACAGCTTCGGCCAGCACTGCCAAATCGTTGACTTCTACCTGGAATCCCTTGTTCGAGAAGTAAGCCTTGGCAGCCTTGGGTTCGGCTTTAAGCTTGAGCCTAAGGAAATCCACTCGACGTGAAATAATCTCTTTGGCGTCGGGCACGGGAAGATAGAAGCTCTTGGCTGAATAACTTTGAAGTGCACCCGCCTTAGATAGGCGCCACACCGTGCGGTCCGTGATTGGCACGATGTTGAACACGGCCGCCGCACTCTCAAAGGAGTGGGCCATTTGGTACACCGCGTCTTGGATCTCTGCAGGAAACTGATCTGTGTTGTCAAAGATGATGCACGGTAGCTTCTGTGCCCCACGCGACGACCAGTCAAGGAGCATGCGGACATACTCATCAGGCTGCTTCTCGCGCCGCTGCTCCATGTGAAGACCGAACTGGCTTTTGAATTCAATCCTGTCGGTCTCATAGAGGTGGCTTCTCGTTCCGATGGACCACCGTTTGTACTCGGCGAAGAAAATCCCACGCAGTTCATCGTAGGTAGGTGGATCGCTGGCGCAAACGCCCTTTTCGAGTTCATCACGCAACTGCAAAATCGCCCAAGAGACGATTTGTTTCGGGTCACCGTGGTAGTCGCCTAGATCAATCCGAGCAATAACGCACTTCTCGCGGGTGGCGAAAGGAAGCATTAGATTGAAGAACCGGTCAATAAATGTGGTCTTGCCGGAGCCTTTGTTGCCGATCAGGAGAACCGTTTCAGAACGCCCAGAGCGAATTGTTCGCTCCAGTTCAGCCTGCAATGCACCCCCCTCACCGGTATTGATCATGGAGATGTTATTCAGGACGCGTTGGATAATCTTTTCCAACTCGAAGTCCGCCTTTCGGCTTTCATCCGTTTCGACGAAGCAGTCCCGCAGCATTTCCTTGTCTTGTTCGTCGGACATCCTCGAGAAAAACTGGGAAAAAAGTAATGCTGCATCACTTGCAAGCGGATCACGTTGCCTCATCCGCGCGTCTGCGGGATTCATTACGTGGAATTGTTGTTCTGCATCGCTAACCGTGAGACCTTCAGCATCGTTCAAGTGCGCGATGTGCCGTCGGTCCACCACTGCCATTGGGGCCAGAAGCTCAGCGAATTGGCCGAAGTTTTCGACCACCGTTTGAAGGCTGGGAAATAGAATACCCTTGCCCTGCAGTGGAGGTTTGCCATCTACGCGTGACGCTTTGAAAAAAAGCCAAGTGTTGCCGTCCGTAACGGCAGCCACCGCGATCCCCTTCTCCGTCGCGTAAGTCATCGCTTGTTTTATGCCCGGCATCAGAGGTTTGACCACCGGGCCGCTCAGCGCCACTTGCATAAGCTCGTGTGATTTAGTGGCAGGTGCGAGCACACCCACGCGCTTGGCCTCGATGACCATGGCGCCGCGTCGCTCGCCTATGGTCAACATGTAATCGAGGTAACCGGAATTGGTGTGCGGCTCACTAAATACCTGCTCGCGCTTCCATTGGACTATCTCAAAGAGAAACCGGTCCAAGACCTTCAAACGAGTGTCGGCTTCGTTGGAAGCATCGGTCAATGCAGCCCTTATCTCGACCTCAAGCGCCAATAAGCGCTCGAAAGCCGGATCAATCAGATTAGCCATGAGCCAGAATTCCCCCTGCCTTCACAGCATGCCTAAGAGCAAGCTGAATTGCAATGAATGGAGATTCGCCCGGTGCCGACACGTCATGCAAAACGGAATCGCTGGGATTCCAAAACCGCGATTGTATAAATGCTAAATGGTCGATAAGGGTTTACACAGACGCCCAAGGAGGCTCCTGTGACCGACCTAATCACCTACATTCGCGTATCGACATCCCAGCAAGGCCGCTCGGGTCTTGGGATCGAAGCCCAACGACAAGCCCTCGCTCACTTCGCGAAGTCCGAAGGCTTCACCATCACCCGCGAGTTCTTGGAGGTAGAGACCGGCAAAGGCTCGGACGCCTTGGACCGTCGTCCGCAGCTCAGGTCCGCCTTGGCCGCCGCTAGGAAACTCAGGTGTCACGTGGCCGTCGCGAAGCTCGACCGTCTGAGCCGTGATGTTCACTTCATCAGCGGCCTCATGGCCCACAAGGTGCCGTTCCTGGTCGCGGAGCTTGGACCCGATGTAGACCCGTTCGTCCTTCACTTGTTCGCTGCATTAGCCGAGAAGGAACGCTCGCTTATCTCGACACGGACCCGGCAGGCTCTCGCGGCGGCAAAGGCTCGCGGGGTGACCCTTGGTAATCCCAAGCTCTCGGTGGCACGCAAAAGCGCGCTGGAAGCCGTGACGACTGAGGCCGATAGGTTCGCTGCCAACGTGCTGCCCATCATCCGAGAGGCACAGAAGGCTGGAGCTGAGACCTTGAGGGAAATCGCTTCCGCTTTGAATGCTCGCGGTGTCGCTACAGCACGCGGAGGACAGTGGTACGCGAAGTCGGTGGCCAACATTCTGGAACGGGCTTGAGGGGAAACACACGCAACCATAGGCCGCATCGGGCCTGCGCACGGGCAACCGCCGGTTTCATTTAGGTACCATTCACGGCCTGCCTACGGTTTCGAAATCGAGGCAGTCCCCGACTTCGAGATTGTCGGCTTCGCTGGCCAGCCGCTGCCGAGCTAAGACGAGCCGCGTGCCGCCCCAAGGTTTCCGGTCTCGGCCGTCAGACGTTGTAAGGATCGCCAACCATCTTTCGAAACTACCTTGAATGGAATTGATCATGCCATCTAAGAAAGTTCCGGCGACCGCTTGTTGCTGGCGACCATCTCCGTTTGCCGGCCCGCCTTAAGTTCACTTTTGTACAGTTTGTTTGGAACGAAAACGCGCGCTCCGCGTGGTGTCTTGGCAAACGAAACTCGGGAGAGTTCCAGATGCCCAGATTCTATTTCCATAAACACTTAGATGGGCAAACGGTGCCGGACCTTCGAGGCACTTCGCTTCGCGACGAAAACGACGCATGCGCCCACGCCGTTCGCTACACGCCTTTGGCTCTCAGGAAATCGGTCAGCTGCGCGAAGAACACCTACCTTGCCTGGGAGGTGTCGGACGGCGAACGAACGATTTATGTTGTCAGAGCAAAAGTCGTCATAGAGAAGTTCTAAGGCCGGCCCCATTTCGGTGTGGCCGCCGCCGAGTGGTTACGGCAGGGGTGTTCGCTTTTCCAGCGGGTGGCCTATTGGGTTCCTAAGGTTCTCGCTGGTGCCGGCTGTTGATGTCCCCTCTGGACCCCTTTGCGGACGTCAATCGGGTATCACGCCATGTCCGAAAACCTTCACAATGTGCGACATCGCTTGTTCGCCCACTAAGGCGGCTTACCGTCGTCGCTCTACAATTACTGTCCCTCTGACCACAAAGAGGGATCTCTCGCCGAGCTATCGCCGAAAGTTGGTGACGGCGGGAATCGGAAAGGCGGCATATCGTGGGGGTGCTTGACGCCTCCACTTCTCCACCGAAGGAGCGATATGCCGTGTCCAAAGATAACATCATCAAGCTGATTCAGCCAGGAAACGTCGACGACCAACTCACCGAAATCTTGCGTAATGGGGCGCGTGCCCTGTTGGCCCAGGCGGTCGAGGCCGAGGTCGCGGACTTTCTTGGCAAGCATGCCGATTTGAAGACTGCGGACGGCCACCAGCGCGTCGTCCGCCACGGTCACCTGCCGGAGCGCGAGGTGATGACCGGTATCGGTCCGGTCGCCGTCCGCCAGCCGCGTGTTCGCGATCGCGAGGCGGACGCCGCCGATCCCGACCGCATCCGGTTCTCTCCGTCGATCCTGCCACCCTACATGCGCCGTTCGAAGTCGATCGAGACGCTGCTGCCGATCCTTTACCTGAAGGGTATCTCGACCGGCGACTTCTCCGAGGCGCTGGCTGCGCTGCTCGGCAAGGATGCTGCCGGGTTGTCGGCATCCGCCATCGGCCGCCTGAAGGATGGCTGGCTCGACGAGCACACCGCGTGGCAGAAGCGCGATCTGTCGGCGAAGCGCTACGTCTACATCTGGGCCGATGGCATCCATCTCCAGGCGCGCCTCGAAGACGAAAAGCAATGCATCCTTGTGCTGGTCGGCGCGACGCCGGAGGGCCGTAAGGAATTGGTCGGCTTCAGCGATGGCGCCCGCGAGAGCGCGCACGACTGGCGCGATCTACTGCTTGATCTGAAGCGGCGCGGGCTCGATGCGCCCCCGCGGCTCGTCATCGCCGATGGCGCACTCGGGTTCTGGAAGGCCGCCGGCGAGGTCTGGCCGAGAACGCGCGAGCAGCGCTGCTGGGTGCACAAGACCGCGAACGTGCTCGCCAAGTTGCCAAAGAGCCAGCAGCCGAAAGCCAAGCGCGCGTTGCAGGAGATCTGGATGGCCGAAACCAAGGCCGCCGCCGAACTGGCGTTCGACGCCTTCGTGGAGAGCTACGCGCTAAAATACGAGAAGGCGGCCGACTGCCTGAGCCAGGATCGAGACGCGCTGCTGGCTTTCTACGACTTCCCAGCCGAGCACTGGAAACACCTGCGGACCACCAACCCCATCGAAAGCACCTTCGCCACTGTGCGCCATCGCACGATCCGATCGAAGGGCTGTCTGTCGAACAGGACCGCGCTCGCGATGGTCTTCAAATTGCTTGAGGGCGCGCAGAATAGCTGGCGTCGTCTCGATGGCCACAACCAGTTGCCAAAACTCGTTCTTGGTGTGACATTCAACGACGGGATCGAGGTCATCGCCAAGCCGACCGACCGTCAGCCCATAACCGCCGCCGCCTGACCGGTCCCACCGTCACCAAAATTTGGCGATAGCTCTCTCTCGCCGTCAGTTACCTCGGTGGTGAGGTAAGTGTTGGTCGTGGACTGAATAAGTTTGCCGAGAATTGAAGGCGTGCGGCGAACCGCGTGGTCACACGCGGCATCATGGCTCTCGAACTGGCGGCCTCGCCGGTCGCGTGCCAACTCTCCACGACGATGAAAATAATAGCGCGACATGAACGTCTCCCACTAAGGCGGGAGTACGAACTCTCTCGTCATAGAAGCCGAAGGCGGGGCGGTGATCAGCCACGCTATTCTCTATTTGAGCGTAAAGCGATTAAATTCGCAGTGCGCCGAGCGGGGAATTTTGCAGCACGCTGTGTATGGTCATGCGGTCCGCCACTGTTCCGTCGGATGGTCCTCAAAGGTCGGGCCAACTAGCAGTGTCTTCAGGAAGAAGCATCCGTCAGTTTGACGAAAACCCGCTTGAGTTCACGGGCCTCTTCATCGGTGATGGCGACGGCGAAACCCCGATATTGATCTCCATCTTGTGCAAGTTCAGCAGCGATTTTGGCTGCATGGGCGGCTGCATCTTGCGACGAGTCGAAGGGTAGGCCGTTGTCATCCCGGTATTCACGGTCGCCACCCACGACATGAAAAAAATAGCGGCTCATCTCACATCCCGAGCGGCGGGCTTGTCTTTCCATTGGCGCGGCATTCATGGCACAGATGGACTGGACATTTCGGCAACGATGTTCGGTAGCGTACTCCCCCAGAAACCAAGTTGTAAAGAAGTAAGCCATTGATATCATTATATCTTTTACTAATTTTTGGATTTTGTGGTATTCAAAGGAACTTCGGTTGATTGAGTGAATTGAGTATTTTACTAATTTCGCGTTAGACGCTGAAAAAACTGTTCTTGGAGGACGCCATGAACGATCTCCGTGGTGAGCGATTGCAGATCATGCTTTCGCCGGAAGAACTATCGGTGATTGACGACTTCAGATTTCAGCATCGTATGCCAACCCGAGCCGCCGCTGTTCGCGAGTTGCTTAAACTGGGCCTCGCGGCGAATGCGACCGCTGGTAACGGCATGAAATCCAGCAACTACGGGGTGTTTAGTCGAGGACCTACCGGTCATCTGGATGGCGACGCTACCGGCGAAAAGCCCGTACCAGCGAAGGGTTCGCACTGATTGGGCTTGCGCCCAGCTAGTTGCATGTCGTGTCGATGTACGCGTTGGGTCATTCGCGTCGTTTTGATTACCTGACAGCCACATGCGCTCTACCCCGAACAAGGGACATCAGCGACCGGGCCGGCATGTCGGAAAAGTGCGACTTCCGAGCCATCTCCGAGGTGGCCCAAAGTGAACCTCGCGCATCCGGCAGGGCTGGCGTATCGTTTACCGGACAATCAATAGGAGGTCGCAATGGTGACACCTAGCGAAGCACTGCAGCACATCGTCACCCTCGTGGAAGCATCGGCCAACCTGAAGGACGACAAGCAGCGCAAGGTCTTGTTAGGCAGCGTCGTGGTGGTCGCTCAGAAGGGTCTCGGCGTGGCACCGGATGGTGTGGCCGAATGCGAACCTAACGTCCTGACGTTCCCTACGCGGTAGGCGACGGCCCGCCTCCGAAGTTACGGCAGAAGCGTAGGCTTCCGAGCGGGTGACTTGTGTAGGCCTTGGGTTTCCGCTCGGTTTTTGATGTCCGCTATGGTGTGCATTGCGAACGCAAATCGTGTCTCCTGCCAAGTCCGTTTTGTGCCCCAAAGACGGACATTCGCCAATCGCTCGTAACTGCGTCTGACTGTTCGAGGCGGCTGGCGTTTGCTTACTGATCTAGCTGGATCGAGCCTAATGCATTTCAAACTGCGAGGCGTTCCAACGGAATACTCAGCGTCAATCTAAGGCCATTTCGACGCCAGTCGTGCTCGATCTTGCCCGCCAGCTCACCGGTCACACTGCGCTCGGCAAGAATGCTGCCAAAGCCGCGAGCCAGCGGTGCCCCATCGACCACAGGGCCGCCGGTTTCATCCCACTCAAGATGCAAGTCATCACCGCTCGCGCCCCATGTGACGCGGATTGAACCGCTCGGTCGGGAAAGCGCCCCGTACTTAACCGCATTCGTCGCAGTCTCATGCAACGCGAGAGCAAGGCCCGTCACGGCCTTTGCCCCGACAGGCACATCGGGTCCGTCTAGGATGATGCGGGCGGGCGAGCCGTCTTCATAGGGCTGCAAGACTGTGCGCACCAGCGCATCCATCGTTGTGTGCTTGCTTTCGTGTTCCGTACCCATGATGCCGGGTCGAATAAGGTCCTTGGCCCGCAACAGCGCATCCAGCCGACCACGAAGAGCTTGGGCCATTTCCTTGGGGGTGCGGGCAGACCGGGCACTAAGACTGATCATTGAGTGGAAATTGGCGAAAATGTTTTTAACGCGATGGTCGGCCTCCCGCGCAAGCAGCCGTTGCCGCTCTTGCGCCTCCTTCTGAATGGTTATGTCCACCACCACACCGACGAAGCGGTCCGGCTTACTATCCTTGCCGTACAAGCACTCGCCACGCGCCTCGACCCAGCGGGTATTTCCGTTCTTTTGCAGCAGTCGGTATTCCTGATGATACTTTTCTCCGGTAGCAGCCGCGTGGTTGATTGCGCTAGCGATCCGATGTGCGTCCTCAGGATGGATGCCCGCAAGGTACTCAGCCAAAGGTGCCCCCTCGTCTCCTTTGGCAGGGTCGACCGAGAACATTTCTGCAAAGCGAGCGTCGGAAAAGAAGCTGTCGGACTGTACGTGCCAGTCGAATGTGCCCACCATTCCAGAGGCATTTAGGGCTTGACGCAGCCGCTCCTCAGCTTTCGCTAATGCGCGCTCCGCCAGAACCCGCTGGGTTGTCTCCACGACGACGGCGAGGACGCCTGCGGGACGGCCGTTCTCGCCCAGCACAGGGCTGTAATCGAGGTTCATCCAGACCTGCTCGGGAAAGCCCTTACGGTGAAGCGTGAGTTCTTGGTCGCGGTACGAAAGCGTGCCTCCACTCAAGCCTACCTTCATCACGTTGTCGTTGAAGTCGGCGACCTCAGGCCAACCCTCTCGCACTTTCGACCCGAAAAGGAGGGGATGTCGTCCTCCTGCAAAGACCGAATAGGCATCGTTGTAAATCATGATCCCGTCCGGTCCCCATAGCAGCACGATGGGAACCGGTGAGCGCAGCAGTATGCCAGCTGTGGTCTTCAGGCTTTGTGGCCACCCAGAGATCGGCCCTAAGCCAGTCTCGGACCAGTCGCGGAGACGGATGAGCGCGCCCATCTCGCCCCCGCCGAAAGGAAAGCTATTGTTGTTCCCCGAACTAGCCATGCGGGCGTGGAACCTCGACCAAAGCGAATTTTTGTACCGTGAAGACCCATGGCATACAAGAGAGCAGCCGTATCTGCTGACTGTCCGCCCAGGGTCATTCGCGACGTTCGGCTAATTGTTGTTAACGTCCGGTCTTCTCCGAACGTCGGACATGCGGCATTATCTTTCTCCCGGCCACCACGTTGACGGTGGATTACTCGCGGAAATCTTCCGCTGCCGCAGGGCCACCAAGGGGCTCCTCTTGTACGCATAGCCCCCTACCTGAGAACGGTCCTTGCATCGCATGTACCGCTCAAGCTCGTGTACCGGTGTCGCCTTCGGTCTCCGCACCACATCGAGCGCGACCGTCTGATGGGTGTCGCAACCGAGGCACCTCACTTCAAGGTACAGATAACCCGCGTTCAACGCGTCACCCAGGGTCGGCGAAGGCTGCGCTGGTCCCTTGTACCCGAGCATCCGATAATTCCACGCCTCACACGCCAGCCTGTCGGCCTCCTTGCGGGCCTCCTTGGCACGCTCGGCCGACATGCGGATCGAGGTGCCATAGATGCTCTCGCGGGACTTGGTGGACATGCCGCATGATTGCGCCTGGAGGCCTCCTTGGGAAGCCGCTAGGGTTTGGAGGACAGTCGCACGGAGCTACACCTCGTCGCGGGTGTGCGTAAGCTTGCGGGCATCCCCGCGAAAACCGTTATTCACGTGCCTCCAGACGCACCTGCGGAATCCACTGGTAGCCGTTTGAGCTGGCCGGTCGACGGTGGCCGAAGGGGTGGCAAATGAATCCAAGGGCTCCGCTGGGCCGCACAGGCCTACCTTGGGGTTGGAGCTGGAAAGAAGGCGTGGGTGGAAAAAAATCGCCCTCAGCGGCCAACTCTGAAATCGGCGGTCTGTCGGAGCGGGCGGCGCAGGAAGCTCGGCGTTTCCTATACGGTCGTTACCCTGCCTACCCCTCCGCTACGTAAAACGTTTCCAGTGTACCTAAGTAACCTCCTCTCTCTACTACCATTATCATCCTACCTTACTCTCCCCCTTGGTTGCCTCCTTGGTATCCTCTGGTTCCTCTGGTTGGCTTGTGGGAGTTTTTGACCAATTTACCTTCAGTAGAGGTGTAATGCCCCGCTGGTATTGGAATTGCTGCTTGAGGACTGCCTGCGCTGTTTCGGCGCTACGAGCAGGCACGAGTAAGCTGTCATGGACACTCAGGCTCGGTATCTGATGCTGCTGCTTTAGCTTCAACATCGTTCCCAGCATGCCATTGCTTTCGATCCACATGAGGTCCGCCCAGCCGTGCGTCACCCCCCTTAGCGGCTGGCCCCAAGCAGCCAGAGCCGGATACTTGGCCAGTGCAGCCTTGGTGATCGTGGACACCTTGTGCTGGCTCAGCTCAGGCATCTTTTGGATCATACGCGGGGGCCATCTCACAATAGGCTTGGAGTTCCCAAAGGTGCCCACCATCCAGTGCTTCGCCGCATTGCGGTGTTCTGGCCCGAGGCCAGGAAGGTCATAAGGATCACCCTCGGGCAGCTGTATGTCATGGAGTGAGAGAAAGATTGTGAGATAGCTCGCTCTAATGTCTATCTCGGCGACAGGCTCGCCGTTGATAGTCATCTTCAGTCGCTCGTCGCTGCCCATGACTTGGTAGCTGTCGGTGAAGTGCTGACTGTACAGCCGGCCGCCCATGTTCCAGTGGAAGCGAGGGTTATCGCCGTTGTTATAAACGCGCACATACCCGTGGTGTGATCCGCCACGCAGTTTCTGTTGTGCGAAGAACTCGTTCAGCTCCTTCACTTGGTCCTCGATGAGCGTGACGAAACGGTCCCTTTCGAACTCCATAGGCGTACCTACGGGCTTGGTCTTCAGCCAGTATTCGTCCTTCTTGGTAGCTCGTTTCTCAACGACCTCAGTTGGTAGGTCATACTCAAACTCGAAGTGATCATGAACGCTCACGGGGTCGACTGCGCGTTCACTGCAGAATGCCAACAGGGCGGGTGTAGCACGGAAGCGAGCAGCGAACTTCGTTCTGTGTTCGCCGGAGACCTTATGACCAGCCACGTGTAGGATGAACCCGAGTTGCGTCAGGCCATCCACAAGCCCCTCGAAGGTGCGGTAGGAGACCGGATCACCCGTGAAGGATTTCGCGTGCATACTCCGGTATACCCACGGGTTTGGCGTCGGCCCGCTATCGCCATACCCTCGCAATAGGTCCGCAAGGAACGCTCCCACCGCGTAGTCCAGTTTCTCGGCGGTGCCGTTGCGCTTGTTCTTCCGCGCTCCCGTCTCAAGGGCGTGGTCGTCCAGCATGCCAGCCAACGTGCTCACGAGAGCTTGGGCGGGCTCGGAGGTCGCGTGTGCCCTCAGGGTCGCGTAGGTTGCTGCTTGGAGTTCTTCTTGATCGAAGGGAATGAACGTCATTTTCTCTTGTTGCCGCGAGCAGTAGTTGGTGTGTTCAGTGGCCGGACACGAGACAAATCCAAGCCGGGATACTCAACTCTTTCGATTGCCTCCTTGAGGCTCGTGATACCCCAACGGCGCAGCATCTCCTTCGCGCCATACGTTCGGCCAACAGATTTTCCTCCTCTGCCCCCGCTGCTTCTTCCAGTGAGGGCATCACGCAGCTCTTCGTCTGGTGTTGCCTTGCGAAGGGCGTCCTGAAAGCCATGGCGAAAGCTGTGGTACACCTTGTTACGATCCTTGACGCCAACGTGAGTGCGGAGGTGCCGCCCCCACCATTTCGCCCAAGCCGACAAGGCTCCTTTGCGATTAGGTGCGACCGTTGGGAAGAGCCACGCACCCTCTCCTTCTTTCCGTCGTGTCGAGACGTAGGTCAGAAAGCCGAGCTTTACGAGCTGCGGGTGCACAGGTACGACGCGTTCGGCGGCCTTGGTCTTGAGCCTGCGCCCTGCTCGGGTATCCCGTGTAAACCACACAAGAGGCACATGCGTCTCTTCGTCCTCGCGGATGTCGGAGACACGGAGCCCTGCGTATTCTGCCTGACGTGCTCCGCCATACAAGGCAAGAAGCGGAAGCCAGATGCCAGCGTCACCCTTTGCACCCACGGGCAGCTCGTGTTCGGTAAAGAGCGGCGCATTGAAGATAGCCTGTAGGTCGCGCGCATCAAACGGCTCACGCTCTGACTGCTCTTCCTCCAGTCGCATCTCTTCGAATGGGTCGGACCACGGCGCGTCCTCAGGAACAAGCCCGGCGCCACGTCCCCATCTGGCGACAGCTTGCACCGCGCCCAACTGCTTGTTTACGGTACCCGGAGAAACCTTGGCGGCTTGGGGATGCTTCCGGCCATACTCAGCAAGCTCTGGCAGTGATGCCTTGAGGAGTACGCCCTTACGAAACCTCGGCACCATCTGAAGTTCCTCGCGGAAGGTGCGAGCATGTGAACGCTTCATCTCAACAATCTTCAGATTGCCGTGAAGCTGGATGAACATCTCGATGGCGCGATTGTATTCATGCACCGTGCCTTCGGGTCGCTCTCGCTCTTTCTTCCAGCCTTCAAAGGCGTCTCTTAAGGTACCTCCTTCTAGGGTCACAGGCGCGCCAAGTGCGTATGCCAGTTGCGGTGTCTCGATGGGATCACCGGCGTTTCTTCGCTCTATGTCCTTTAATGCGCGAACGTGAGCCGTAAGCACGGCCATTCCGAGCTTGCGGTATGAAGCGCTCTTGCGGTCCAAGTTGAGCTGGAACGCGTACAGCAATTCGTCTAATTGCTCTCGGATGATCGTAATGTCGCCCTTGGCGAGCGCTGCTGAGGACGCGGGCAGAAGCCAATCAACCAGATTCACTTGCTTGATAAGCTCACGCTCCGACATGCCAAACTCAGGCAAAGGACCTATTGCAAACGGTGTTTCGTATTCGACGCCGGCCGCATCGAGTTGCTTGGCAATTTTCTGAAAGATGGGCTCGGAGCCTGTGCCCTCGCGGCGCTCTTGCTCATCTTCAGCCAACATGGTCGCGTAGTAGCTCTCGGCCATGCGCCTGATCTGTGCGTCGCTGAGTGTGGCGACTACGGGCCGCTCCTTGAGCAATGCCTCCGCTTCTCCAACGATGCGATTGAAGTCAGCTACGACCAGTGGAGCAGCGGCCTTCGCTTCCTTCAAGCTCTTTGTGCCTAGCGACTTCTTCAGGAAGACACGTCGAGGTTCATCCGCGTCCAGCACGCGCGCGACTGCTTCTTGGAGTGGCTTAGGCACCCTCTTTTGGACGTAGTACGTCCCGAGCCGATCCTTGATTAGACCCATCGAAACCAACGGCAAAGCTACGACCTTCTGCTACCACCTCTACGCAGAGAAAGCCAAGATTTGCGGGATGTTTTTGAATTATCAGCGCTTCTGAAGCCGCTGGCGCTCCCTAGGGGAATTGAACCCCTATTTCAGCCTCATCGGGTCAGGCCGGGCACTCGCATTGTCCATGCACCCACGGGCCCGCGGCGTCTCATCAGTGAAATCATGGGAACCGTGCGCCCTCACTGCCCGGTCTAAGGATTCGGCGCCAAGAAAAAGCGCGATTCCAACCAACTGGCTCGCAAGGATTCAGCTTCCGCCAAGCGCTGAATGATGGCAATTTGGGACAGCCGCGGTTCTCCACCGTGGGTCTCCACCGTCCGAATCCGGTGGCTCTGGAAATGCCCGGTTTTATTGGGTTTTTCGCACGTCGCGATCAAGTGGCGGAGAGGGAGGGATTCTAACCCCCGATAGGCTTGCACCAATGCCGCAGTTCAATTGCGGTGCTGGAAGCTGTGTGGGCCGACGAGTTATGAACCTGCACCCGGCCCAAATTCCCTTGCCCGCGCAGACAAGGTTTTTCATTTCCTCATGCAAGCCGAATATCGACCTTCAATAATCGATCGTTACAAAATCCAGACGACACAGTCGGTTTTCGCCGATCGCCAAGCTACTAATATCATTACAACGCCAAATAGCCCCTAGCGTCCGTCTCTGGCCGATCTCGCTTTTCGCGAGCTTCTCTTTGGACGAACGACGAGGTCCCAAGGGCAATTCGTGACCCCAGTGTGACCCGAACAAAAGTTAGGCGTCACCGCGAAATGATGGGAGGCCTAAGTCAGTGATTTATTGAAGGACTTGGTGGGCGCACCAGGGCTCGAACCTGGGACCCGATGATTAAGAGTCATTGTGTCTGTACGCGCCCGCTCCACAGCTTCCGGTCCGAAAAACGAACCGCTTGCGGCATTGCCAAATTGCACTCGGGGATGTAGTCGTGTGACATCCCTCGTAATCACAGGCAAAAGATCAAGTTCTATTGTATTCAATGCTTTAGCGGCGATCTGGTAGCGGGAGAGGGACTCGAACCCCCGACCCCAGGATTATGATTCCCGTGCTCTAACCAGCTGAGCTACCCCGCCACGGCGTCCGCTGTTACGGCTTTATATGCCGCAGTCGCGAACGCGCGGCATATAAGAAGCCGGTCAAGGACATGTCAAGCAAACCCCCGTCATCGCGGCAAGTGCCTGCAACCGTGTCTATTTCGGCCGGATGTTGGGATCTCCACCGGGACTGCCGGGCGGCGGGATCACCGGCGTGGTGCCCGCGTCGGGCGTCGGCGCATGGATTTCAGGGTCAACGCCCGCGGGCGGACACAACACGCCGTCGGATTTAGCCAATTTATCGCCGAGCGGCTCGGTCCGCTGCCCGGTGGTCGTGCCTTCCGGCGACACGGTGCCTCGCGGCGGCACCGGTTGCATCGGCGCACAATCGCTGACCCGCGCCGGTACAGCAGGATGGGCCGTTTGGGCCGGTGGCGTCGCCGGCGCCGGCGGGGCTTGCGCGATCACCGCGCCAGGTGCCGCCAACAGGCCAGACAGAAAGAGTGCATGTTTCATTAGCATACGGGGAAAACGGCCAGGCCCGGCGGATGTTCCGTGCGAACGTCGCGCGATTTCAGGATTTGCGATAGCGGATCAGGGAGAAATGCCCCATCGGCGGAATCGGCCGGCGCTCGGTCAGGGTGACGCCACCGTGTTTGGCCGCCCAATCGACCAGACGCGCCCACGGAAATTCCGGCCGCCAGCCGAGCCGCCGCGCCAGCGGCGCGAACGCCAGTTCGAAAAGACGGCGCGGGCCGCTCTCGGCGCCGATGTGATTGACCAGTATCAGTTCGCCGCCGGGCTTCAACACGCGGATGAAATCATCGAGCGTGGCTTCGGGATCGGGCACCGCTGTGATGACATATTGCGCCACCACGGCGTCGAAAAACGAATCCGAAAATGCCAGATTCCTGGCGTCCATGACTGCGAGCGTTTCGACATTGCGAAGACCCAGCGCCCTTACCCGGCTCTGCGCCTTGCGCAGCATCGGTTCGGAGATATCGACGCCGCATAATTTCGTGGTCGGCGAATAATCCGACAGCGACAATCCGGTGCCGACGCCGACGTCGAGAATCCGCCCGCCGATCTTGTCGGCTTCCGCAATGGTCGATTGCCGGCCGTGGTCGAATACCTTGCCGAACACCAGATCGTAGACCGGCGCCCAGCGCCCATAAGCCTTTGCGACCCCCGCGCGGTCGATATCTGAAGCCATGCCCCGCCCTGAAAACTTTATCCGCGCATCGCCTCGACGAAGGGCTGCGGCGCGATGGTTTCCCTTGCCGCGCCTTTGGCCGCTGCGCTCTTCGCGGCCGCGCTTTGGATGAATCCGCCGCCGAGCACGCGCGCCTGGCCCGAGGGTGCATCGTAGAACACGCAGGCCTGGCCGGGGGATACGCCCTCTTCGCCGGCGACGAGTTCGACTTCATATCCGCCATCAACCGCACGCAGCCACGCCGGCTGCGGCACGCGGGTCGATCGCACCCGCACGAAAATCTCCAGACCCTCGCCGACCGCGCGATCCAGCGCGCCGTCGCCGATCCAGTTGACATCGCGCAGTACGATGCGATCCATCCGCAATGCCTCGCGCGGTCCGACCACGACGCGGCGGCCAGCTGCATCCAGCCGCACCACGTAGAGCGGAGCGCGGGAGGCGATGCCCAATCCCCGCCGCTGGCCGACGGTGAAATGGACGATGCCCTGGTGCCTGCCGATGACGCGGCCGTCGAGGTCGACGATGTCGCCGGGCTCGACGGCATTCGGCCGCAGGCGGCCGATGATGTCGGTATAGCGTCCGGTCGGCACGAAGCAGATGTCCTGGCTGTCCTGCTTGTCCGCGACGGTGAGACCGAAGCGGCGCGCCAGTTCGCGGGCTTGCGGTTTGGTCATGTCGCCCAGCGGAAAGCGCAGATAGTCGAGTTGCTCGCGCGTGGTCGCGAACAGGAAATAGCTCTGGTCGCGATCGGCATCGGCGGCGCAAATCAGCGCGCGCGATCCATCGCGCATCCGGCGAGATGCGACATAATGCCCGGTGGCGAGCACCGACGCACCGAGTTCGCGCGAGGTCGCCAGCAGATCGCGAAACTTGATCGAGCGGTTGCACTCGATGCAAGGTACCGGCGTCTCACCCGAGGCGTAGCTGTCGGCAAAACTGTCGATCACCGATTCACGAAAGCGGTTCTCGTAGTCCAGCACGTAATGCGGGATGCCGATCCGCTCGGCGACGTTGCGGGCGTCGTGGATGTCCTGCCCGGCGCAGCAGGCGCCCTTGCGATGGGTGGCCGCGCCATGATCGTAAAGCTGCAGCGTGATGCCGACGACGTCGTAGCCTTCCGATTTCAACAACGCCGCCGTGACCGAGGAATCGACGCCGCCGGACATGGCGACGACAACCCTTGTGTCCTGCGGACGGCCTTCAAGATCCAGACTGTTGAGCATGGTTCGGTCATTGATGCGATCGCGGCGGCATCCAGCACTTCGCGATCAGGAAGCCATTTTGCGACCAAAGAGCCCGTTTGCGTTTGGAAAGCCGCTTGCGAGCCTATGGAGCTCTGGAGCGGTTTCCGGCAAAGCGGGTTCGCTTGATCGGAAATGGCTGCAAAGCAGCCCTCTTAATATAGGCCGTATTCTTCTCAGGCAATCGCACCAGCCTGTTTTACATGCCGCGAACGGCAAATCTTGCCGCCGGGCAGAAAAGGCAGTCGCCGCCGTGGTTCCGCAACTTACTCTATCCCGTATTAAGTCATTGAAATATATAATTATTTTTTGACACTCAGGGTGGCCCGGTCCTTGCTGATCTGAGGTCGAGTTTCATCGCCAGAGGCCGCCCGTGACCAGCGTGACGTCAGATGCACCGACAAACCTGTCGTTCCAGGCCCCGCCAAGGCCTGCGCGGTACGACCAGCCGTCCCGAGCCGATAATTTCGGAGCACTGCTGGACAGCAACACGGCCCCCAACACCAGCAACGATAGCGCGACCTCATCCGCACAGGCGCAACCCGCCTCGCAACGCCGCTACGACGACGCGCCGGCCGCCTCGGACAACACCCCGCCGCGCGACAATTCGGCCGCCGACCAGGCCGCAAGCAACGATTCATCCGTCGGCAACTCCGGCACCAGCCAGCCGTCCGGCGCCAATACCAGCACCAGCAGCAATACGGTCCAGCAGACCGGTTCGAACTCCAATTCCTCGAAAGCCGGCACCTCGAAATCAACCGGAAAATCGTCTTCCGATAAAACTTCCGCGGCCGATCCGAGCGCCGCGGCGCAGCCGGGCGGACCGTCCGTGACGATGCCGAACCCGATCGCCGTTGCGATTCCCGTCATCATCGCCTCGACCAATGCGCCTGCAGCGCCGGCTGGGTCCGGCAACGCCACGGCACCGCTCGCCATTGCGGCGGCGGTGATCACGGCTACATCGTCGGCAGCGATAGCGGCCACCTCGTCGGCGGGCGCCTCGTCGGCCGCCGCTGCACCGGCGCAGACCACGACCAACTCCGCCGCAGCCGCATCGGCATCTGCTATCGCTACCAACGCAGCCGTCGCAGCCGCGGACGCTGGCGCAAAGAACGTCCGGGCGGCGCCGAGCGACGCGGTCGCCACGGGCGCGAAGGGTCAGGCAACGCCGACCAATGCGACGGCAGCTACCGATGGGTCATTGGCCGTCGCGGGTGCTGCGCCGGTGATCGCCAGAGCCACGCCGCTCAAGGCGCCGATCGCGGCGCAAGCGAAGACCGCGGCGTCGGGCACCCTAGGTACGGCTTCGGGGACCGCCGATCCGTCGGCTACAGCGACAACGGCTGACACCGCTCAAAACCCCGGCCAGCAACCGGCCATCGCAGGCAAGCCGGAGGCCGGGAATGGCACCGACACGGCGAAAGCCGATGCCCCGGCCAATTCCCCATCGATATCGGCATCCGCCGTGCCGGCCCATGACAGTTCGCCGGTCAGCGGACACGCACCAACCGGTTCGTCGGATGCGGGCGCGCAGGCGACCGGTTCGATCCAGCCGCAGCTGCCCGCCGTTGCCGCCACGGCGGCTCCGGTCGGTCCATTGACCGTCACGGCGGCGAGCCATGCGGCCGTACCGTTGAGCGGGCTGGCGCTTGAGATCGCGGCATCGGCCAAAAACGGCAAGAGCAGCTTCGAAATCCGGCTCGATCCAGCCGACCTCGGCCGCATCGATGTTCGCATCGATGTCGATCGCAACGGCCAGGTGACGTCGCATTTGACGGTCGAAAAGCCGGAAACGCTGTCGATGCTGCGTCAGGACGCGCCGCAGCTTCAGCGTCAGCTCGATGATGCCGGTTTCAAGACCGGCGACAACGGCCTGCAATTCAGCCTGCGCGACCAGTCTTCTTCCGGCCAGAACAGCGGCAACCAAACCGGCCGCAACGCGCAGCACCTCGTCATCAGCGAGGACGACACCATCCCCGCCGCGGTCGCGGGACGATCATATGGCCGGATGCTCGGATCGAGCAGCGGCGTGGACATTAGCGTCTGAGGAGACGAACATGACAACAACCGCAGCCACATCCAGCCCGGTCGTTTCGGGGTCGACCCCCCTACCCGCCTCTTCCTCCTCGTCAGGCTCATCGGCGTCGGCCGCAAATGCGCTGGCGTCCTCGCAAATTGCCGGCAACTTTCAAAGCTTTCTGACCCTGCTGACAACGCAATTGCAGAACCAGAACCCGCTCAGTCCGCTGGACACCAACCAATTCACCCAGCAGCTGGTCGAATTCGCCGGCGTCCAGCAGCAGCTCAACACCAACAATTCACTGGCGACGCTGGTATCCTTGCAGCAGACCGCGCAATCGACCCAGGCGCTGGGATTCGTCGGCAAGACCGCGGTGGTCAATGGCAGTACGGCGACGCTGACCAACAGCAGCGCGACGTGGGAGCTCAGCGTTCCAACCAATTCAACCGTCAATATCACCATCGCCGGCAGCAACGGTCAGACCGTGTTCTCGGGCAGTTACGCCGTAACTGCGGGCAACAACCAGCCCTTCGTGTGGAACGGCCAGGGCAGTGACGGCACCCAATACTCTTCCGGCAATTACACCCTGACGGCCACCGCCAAGGACGCCTCGAACAATACCGTCGCCGTTACCACCCAGGTCCAGGGCCTAGTAAATTCGGTCGATCTCACCCACTCGCCTCCGTTGCTGTCGATCAACGGCTCGACTTACACCGTCAACCAGATCCAGAGCATCGCGAACTAGTCCAGTAGCCCGGGCGGCACGATCGAGCCGCCGGACAAATTATCAGTTCGTTCCCAATCTGCCTCCGCCCGGCGTCTTTCAGACGCCGGGCCAGAACGGCTTGCAGGCATTTTCAAGGAGATTCGTATTGAAGCCTTGGGCTTAGGCAAATTTTAAGTCGCGGGGCGTAGGTTGTTATCGTGAGTTCAGTGGTTGAGAGTTTGTGAGTACGCCATGACAGAACCCCATCGCCCGAGGGTAAAATACGTCATCGGGCCTGACGGCAGTCCGTTAACAATTGCGGATTTGCCCGCGCCCGGCACTAAACGGTGGGTTATTCGCCGTAAGGCCGAAGTCGTTGCCGCTGTCCGCGGCGGCCTGCTCTCCCTCGAGGAGGCTTGCAGCCGTTATACGCTGACCGTCGACGAATTCCTGTCCTGGCAGTTTTCCATCGATCAGCATGGCCTTGCGGGGCTGCGCACCACGCGCATCCAGCAATATCGCCAATAAACGCTCGCCAGAACCGGCGGCATTAGACGAAAATCGGGCTCGCTGTGCGAGGCCGATTTTTCCCATGTTGAAGTTTCGCCACCGCTCTTAACCTTCGTTAACCATATCGAAACCATCCCATAGGCAATAATTGCCCAGTCGGCTTCTGGAGCCGAATCTATGGGGCGGTTGGTTTGCAGAGTCTTTTAGGCTTCCTGAAGGGTCTGGGTGCGTCGCGGTTGATGGCGATGGTCGCGGTGACAGCCGCGCTGATCGGCTTCTTCGCGTTCGTCATCATGCGCGTCACGACGCCGCAGATGACCACCCTCTTTACCGACCTCAGCCTCGAGGATTCCTCCGCCATCACCAAAGACCTGGAACGCCAGGCGATCCCTTACGAACTGCGCAACGACGGCGCGGTGATCATGGTGCCAAAGGACAAGGTCACGCGGCTCCGCATGAAGCTCGCCGAGGGCGGCTTGCCCAAGGGCGGCGGCGTCGGCTACGAGATTTTCGACAAATCCGATGCGCTCGGCACCACGAGCTTCGTGCAGAACATCAATCATTTGCGCGCGCTCGAGGGCGAGCTTGCCCGTACCATTCGCGCCATCGACCGCATCCAGGCGGCCCGGGTCCATTTGGTGTTGCCCGAGCGGCCGCTGTTTTCGCGCGAGACGCCCGAACCATCCGCCTCAATCGTCGTGCGCGTGCGCGGAGCGCTCGAACCGCAGCAGATTCGCGCCATCCGCCACCTGGTCGCCTCCGCCGTCAGCGGCCTGAAGCCGCAGCGGGTGTCGATCGTCGATGAAGCCGGTCAATTGCTCGCCGACGGCGCGGGTGGCGACACCGATAACGCCGTCGGGGACGATCGCCGCACCGCCTATGAGAAGCGAATGCGCAATGAGGTAGAGGCGATCGTGTCGTCCGTGGTCGGCGCCGGCCGCGCCCGCGTCCAGCTCTCGGCCGACTTCGACTACAACAAGGTTACCCAGACCTCGGACAAGTTCGACCCCGAAGGCCGGGTGCTGCGCTCGAGCCAGACCCGGGAAGAATCCAGCGCGACCGCCGAAAATAACGGCCAGGTCACCGTCAATAACGAATTGCCGGGCAATCAGCGCCAGGACACTGCGACGCCGGCGCGCGACCAGAGCAAGAAAACCGAGGAAACCAACAACTACGAAATCTCCCACACCACCAAGACCGAAGTGACCGAGGCCGGCCGGGTCAACCGCATCTCGGTTGCTGTGCTGGTCGACGGCAGTTATTCCAAGAATGAAAAAGGCGAAATGGTCTATCAGGAACGCGGCAAGGCGGAGCTGGAGCGGATCGCGACGCTGGTGCGCTCTGCGATCGGCTTCGATCAGAAGCGCGGCGACCAGGTCGAGGTCGTGAACCTGAAATTCGCCGAAGCGCCGGCGGTGGCCCCGCTCGCCGAGCCGACCGGCCTGCTCGGCATGCTGCAATTCACCAAGGACGACGTGATGTACGTCATCGAACTCGGAGTCATGATGCTGCTCAGCCTCGTGGTGCTGTTCATGGTTATCCGGCCGCTGGTCAAGCGCATCCTGGCTTCCGAAGAGGTCCCCTCGCTCACTGGCGCCGGTTCGGCACCGGCGTTAACCGACGGCAGCGCCCAGGCCGACGGCGCAGGCGGCCAAAGCCTCGTTCCCGGCACCAACGCCACCGCGCAATTGATCGACGTCGCCCAGGTCCAGGGCCAGGTCCACGCCCAGTCGGTGCATCGCGTCGGCGAGCTGGCCGAGCGAAACCCCAACGAAACCGCTTCCATTGTTCGTCAATGGCTCACCGAGCCGGCTGCGTGATCTGACATGGCTGTACCGCAAACCACAAACGCCAACGATATCTCCACCGTCATCGCCAATCTGGCGAGCCGGCAGGCGAATCGCCCCAAGGGTCCGAAAATGAGCGGCCCGAAACGCGCCGCGATCCTGATGCTGGCACTGGGAGAACAATATGGCGGCAAGGTCTGGTCGCTGCTCGACGACGACGAAGTGCGCGAACTGTCGATGCATATGTCGACGCTTGGCACCGTCGAGGCCGACGTGGTGGAAGACCTGCTGCTCGAATTCGTGTCGCGGATGTCGGCGTCCGGCGCATTGATGGGAACGTTCGACGCCACCGAACGGCTGTTGCAGCAATACCTGCCCACGGAGCGCGTGAGCGGCATCATGGACGAAATTCGCGGCCCCGCGGGTCGCAACATGTGGGAGAAACTCTCCAACGTTCAGGAAGAGGTGCTCGCCAACTACCTCAAGAATGAATACCCGCAGACCATCGCCGTGGTGCTGTCGAAGCTCAAGTCGGAGCATGCCGCCCGGGTGCTGGCGATCCTGCCCGAGGACATGGCGCTCGACGTGATCGGCCGGATGCTGAGGATGGAAGCGGTGCAGAAGGAAGTGATCGAGCGCGTCGAACAGACGCTTCGCACCGAATTCATGTCGAACCTGTCGCAGACCCGGCGCCGCGACGCCCACGAGGTGATGGCCGAGATCTTCAACAATTTCGACCGCCAGACCGAAACCCGCTTCATCACTTCGCTGGAAGAGGAGAACCGCAAATCCGCCGAACGCATCAAGGCGCTGATGTTCACCTTCGACGATCTCATCAAGCTCGATTCCGCTTCCGCCCAGACATTGATGCGCAACATCGACAAGGACAAGCTCGGCGTCGCGCTGAAGAGCGCCAACGAGGAGGTACGCGGCTTCTTCCTCGGCAACATGTCATCCCGTGCCGGCAAGATGCTGCTGGACGACATGGGGGCAATGGGACCGGTACGCTTGCGCGATGTCGACGAGGCGCAGGCGCTGCTTGTCAATCTCGCCAAGGATCTCGCGGCCAAGGGCGAAATCACGCTGACCAAGAACCGCGCCGACGACGAACTGGTGTACTGATGGCCGCGCCCGCCAAATTCCTGTTCGACATGGACTTCTCGGCGCCGGACAAGTCGCGCGAGCGGCCCGCCACGCCGTCGGAAATCGCGCAGAAGATCGCCTCGGCCGAGGCCCGCGCCTATCGCGAGGGCTATGATGCGGGGCAGCGCGAGGCGAAGGCGGAAAGCGACCGCCGTTCCGCGCTGGCGCTCGAGGAGATCCGGTTAGGCATCCAGGGCATCGCCGCGCGCTTTTCCGGCATTGAAACCCGAATGGAAACCGAAGCCGTCGATGTCGCGGTTGCCGTGGCTCGCAAGCTGTGCCGGGAATTGATTTCCAGCGAGCCGCTTGGCGAGATCACCGGACTGGTGAGCGACTGCTTCTCGCATCTGGTATCGACGCCGCATCTGGTGGTCCGGATCAACGATTCCCTTTACGAGGCTGCCCGCGACCGGATCGAGCGGCTGGCCAAGCAAAGCGGTTTCGAAGGCCGCCTGGTGATCCTGGCGGAGCCCGAAATCGAGACCGGCGATTGCAGGATCGAGTGGGCCGATGGTGGCGTGGTGCTGGAGCGCGTGGCGATCGAGGCAAAGATCAACGAACTTGTCGGGCGCTACATGGCGTCCCGCAATCAGGCCGCAACTTGAGGCCATGAGGATTGAACCATGAGTGACACCGACGCACAGGTCCCGCTTCCAGATCTCAACGCCGCTAACGCGCCGCCGCTCAACGACGTGACCTATCACGAGGACGAACAGGCGTCCCGCGTTGCCGCCGACCTGGAAGCCGTGTTCGACGTGCCGGTACAGGTCTCGGCGGTACTCGGCCGCTCGAAGATGGATATCGGCGAACTGTTGAAACTCGGACCCGGGACTGTGCTCGAACTCGATCGCCGCGTCGGCGAAGCCATCGACATCTACGTCAACAACCGGCTGGTGGCGCGCGGCGAGGTGGTGCTGGTGGAAGACAAGCTTGGCGTAACCATGACCGAAATCATCAAGGCGGAACGCACCTGAAGGCTTTTTTTGCGATACGCGCATAACGGGCGCGAACAGACGAACAGGAGAGATTACCATGCGGCTTCTCATCGTTGGCACATTGAAGGGCCAGCTTACGACGGCCACCAAGATCGCCATGGACAATGGCGCTTCCGTTACGCATGCGGAGGATCACGAACAGGCGATGCGGGTGCTGCGCGGCGGCAAGGGCGCCGACCTGCTGCTGGTCGATGTCGCCCTCGACATCTGCGACCTGGTGATGCGGCTCGAGGCCGAACACATTCACGTCCCGATCGTCGCCTGCGGCATCTCCAATGACGCCCGCGCCGCCGTCGCCGCGATCCACGCCGGCGCCAAGGAGTACATCCCGCTGCCGCCGGATCCCGAATTGATCGCCGCGGTGCTCGCCGCCGTCGCCAACGATTCGCGCGATCTGATCTACCGCGACGAGGCGATGGCCAAGGTGATCAAGCTGGCGCAGCAGATAGCCGGCTCCGACGCCTCCGTCATGATCACCGGCGAATCCGGCACCGGCAAGGAGGTGCTGGCGCGCTATGTCCATACCCGCTCCAACCGCGCCAAGAAGCCGTTCATCAGCATCAATTGCGCGGCGATCCCCGAGCATCTGCTTGAATCCGAGCTGTTCGGCCACGAAAAGGGCGCGTTCACCGGCGCCGTCGCGCGCCGTATCGGAAAATTCGAGGAAGCCACCGGCGGCACTCTGCTGCTGGATGAAATCTCCGAAATGGACGTGCGGCTGCAATCCAAATTGCTGCGCGCGATCCAGGAGCGCGTGATCGATCGCGTCGGCGGCACCCGCCCGGTTCCGGTCGATATCCGCATCATCGCGACCTCGAACCGCAATCTCGCCGATGCCGTGCGCGAAGGCAGCTTCCGCGAAGACCTGCTGTTCCGGCTCAACGTCGTGAACTTGAAGATACCGCCGCTGCGCGAACGCCCGGCAGACATTCTCGAACTGGCACAGCATTTCGCCAAGAAATATGCCGACGCCAACGGCGTGCCGTTGCGGCCGATTTCAGCGGATGCAAGGCGGGTGCTGACTTCCAACCGCTGGCAGGGCAACGTCCGCGAACTGGAAAACACCATTCATCGTTCGGTGCTGATGGCGCAGGGCGACGAGATCGGCGTCGACGCCATCCTGACGCCGGACGGCAACCGTCTCGACCTCGTCAAGACCGTGCCGGCGGTGGCGCACGCCACCTTCGCCGCCGAACAGGTCACCCGCGCGCTGGTCGGACGTACGGTAGCCGACGTAGAGCGCGATCTCATTCTGGAAACGCTCAAGCATTGCCTCGGCAACCGCACCCATGCGGCGAACATTCTCGGCATCTCGATTCGCACGCTGCGCAACAAGCTGAACGAATATGCCGACGGCGGACTACCAATCACGCCCGCCGGCGCCGGCGAATATCACCGCGTCGCTGCGACGGCGTGATTTGGATAATCCGGCACGAGTTCTGCTCGCGCCGGAACCGTTTTGCGGCAACCACGTTTTCAAACAGGCAATTCGCCGTACTCTGTTTGAAAGCCGGTCATGTCCACCCTGCAGCTTGATCCGCCGATTCCCGTCATTACCCCGAAGGGTGACGGCTATGTCCATCTGCTGATCGATTATGGGCCCGAATATAACCTGCTGTGGGTCTGCTTCCTCGACGATTCCGGCGAGTGCTGGACCTACGACAACACCCAGATCCGCGCTCAGAAGAACGTCACCATGGGCCGCACCTTCGTCTCCCGCCATCAGCCGAAAGCGCCGTCCGTCGCCGCCGAGTAGTTCGGGGCGTCGGGCTTGCGGAAAATATGGATGGGATCGCCGGGCTGCAGCTCGCGGCCGGTCAACGCCGCATAGGCGTACAGCGCGAGATAGCCGATCGCCAGCGCGCCGACCCCATAAAAAACCCAGGTCGCGATCTGTTTCATCGGCTCGGCACACGGCCTTGGGCCGCCCGCGCCAGCCGGCGCCAATAGCTCACCGGCGGCGCAACGATCCGCTCTTCCGCCAAACCAGTCGCAATGCCGACGGCAGTTTGAAGGAGCATGCGTTCCATCGCAGAGGTCTGTTTCCTGATGCTGTGCCGATCAGGGTTTAACCTGCGAATGCGCAAAAGGCCAACGCCCCCGGCTTAAGCGGCCCGGGGGGCGTCTCGAAATCACCGGGTCAAATTTTGCGCAGAGCGCGCGGAGCCGGAAGGCTGACCTCGGCAAGCCTGATCGCATCCTCGTTCTGGTCGATCGCGACATATTGGCCCTGCCAGTAGGCCAGCGCCGCGGTACGCCCCGAGGTCCTGATATCCAGCACCCGCCCGATCACAATCGCATGGGAGTGCCGCTCGAGGATATCTTCGGCTTCACATTCGATCGCCGCCAACGCGCCGGCCAAAAGCGGCACGCCGGATAGGCCGGCGGCCCAGGGCGCGCCGGCGAAGCGGTCGGCGCCCTTCAATCCGTCCTTACCGGTAAACCGCTCGGCGATATCGATCTGATCGGCGGTCAGGATATTTACGCCGAAGAAACCGTGACGCGCGAGCAGCGGCCAGGACGATGATC
The DNA here is from genome assembly GCA_963761895.1 of uncultured Alphaproteobacteria bacterium. Taxonomy (GTDB): domain Bacteria; phylum Pseudomonadota; class Alphaproteobacteria; order Rhizobiales; family Xanthobacteraceae; genus Bradyrhizobium. The sequence continues at coordinate 808,978 of CAVXIL010000002.1, read as the reverse complement.
CCCGGTTGATGCTGACAATCAGCGTCGGCGGATCGACCGACAGCGACGATACCGATGTCACGGTCATCCCCGTGATATCCTTGCCGCGCCCGGCCGTGATCACGCTGACCCCGCCCGCCAGATGACGCATGGCGCTGCGAAAATCTCCTGAGGAAACTTCGCGATCGATCTTGATGGTACGGACGGCGGAATTCATGGCAACCTCACAAGTCCAGTGGTTCATCCGCCGATCGGAGAAGATCGCGCAGGATCGAGCCTTCCAGCGCCGCAAGATCGGCCGCGCCGCGCCGGCGGGGACGCGGGATATCGACCTGGACATCGTGCGCGATGCGGCCGTGCTCGATCACCAGCACGCGATCGGCCAGTGCAACGGCCTCCGACACGTCATGGGTCACCAGGATCGCGGTGAAGGCCTGATCGTGCCAGACCCGCTCCAGCAGGCGCTGCATCGAAATCCGCGTCAGGGCGTCAAGCGCGCCGAGCGGCTCGTCGAACGCCAGAACGCGGGGATGACTGACCAGCGCGCGGGCCAGCGCCACGCGCTGCTTCTGTCCGCCGGAGAGAACCGCCGGCCATTGCCCCCGCTTGTCCTCGAGACCGACTTCCGCCAGCGCCTGTTCGGCGCGCGCCTGCGCGTCCGAAGATCCACGACCGCGACCGAGGCCGACTTCGACGTTCGACAGCACCCGCGCCCATGGCAACAGCCGCGGCTCCTGAAACATCACCCGCACATCCTCGGGCCGCGTTTCCGCGCCAAAGCCAATCGTGCCGGCATCGATGGTCTCGAGGCCGGCGATCAGCCGCAGCAGCGTGCTCTTGCCGCAGCCGCTGCGGCCGACGATCGCCACAAATTGTCCCGCCGGAATATGCAGGTCGATACCGCGCAGCACCTCGTTATCACCGAACGATTTGCGCAAGCCCCGAATGGTCAGTGGAAGGCCGCGCGAGGAGGCTTCCGAACCGCGCCGCGCCACCCGCGCCTGCTCGATGAAGTCGGCGCGATCCACGGGCTCGGCATCCGAGGAGCGAAAACGAATGGCTTCCTGCATGGATATTCTCACGTTTTCTGGAACGCCGGATGCCAGGCCAGCGTCAGCCGCTCGAGCACACGCGCGCCGCTGTCGGCCAGTTTTCCCAGCAAGGCGTAGATCAGGATGCTGAGCACGACGACGTCGATCTGCATGAACTCCCGCGCCTGCATCGCCATGTAACCCAGCCCCGACGAGGCGGCGATGGTCTCCGCCACGATCAACGTCAGCCACATGATGCCGAGCGCAAAGCGCACGCCGACGAAGATCGAGGGCAATGCGCCCGGAAAGATCACGCGGCGGAACAATTCGCCATCGGTCATGCCGTAGATGCGTCCCATCTCGACCAGCTGCGGATCGACACTGCGGATGCCGTGCAGGGTGTTGAGATAGATCGGAAAGAACACCCCGAGCGCGACCAGAAACAGTTTCGCGGATTTATCGATCCCGAACCACAGGATGACCAGCGGGATCAGCGCCAGATGCGGAATGTTGCGCACCATCTGCAACGTCGTATCGGTCAGCTTGTTGCTGAGTTGCGACAGGCCATTGACCAGGCCGAAAGCAAAGCCGATGCCGCCGCCGATGACAAAGCCGGCGCCGGCGCGCCAGAAGCTGACCCAGATATTGCGCGCCAGTTCGCCCGACAGCAGCAGCTTCCAGCCCGCCAACGCCACATCGCTCGGCGCCGGCAGCACGCGCCCCGGCACGAATCCGGTCTCGCAGGCGGCCTGCCAGACCACCACGATGGCCAGCGGCACGATCCACTGGATCAGGCCATCGGCGCGTGGCAGCCGCAGGCCACGGACGCGCGGAAGGCTTTCGATCAGGCTCATGATTGCGAAGCCTTCAGCAAAGGCCGGCGTTCATTGGCGATGGTCTCGCCGAACGGCCCGGTATTGACGCGAAGCGGCGTCACATTGTCGTTCTGCTGCAACGACAACAGCGGGAACACCAATTCGGCGAAGCGATAGGCTTCCTCGAGATGCGGGTAGCCCGACATGATGAAGGTATCGATGCCGACGTCCTGATACTCCCTGATACGCGCCGCCACGGTCGGGGGATCGCCGACCAGTGCGGTTCCCGCGCCGCCGCGCACGAGGCCGACACCAGCCCAGAGGTTCGGGCTGATTTCGAGCTTGTCTCGGCGTCCGCCATGCAACTGCGCCATCCGCTGCTGGCCGACTGAATCCATCCTGGAGAAGATCTTCTGCGCCGAGGCGACGGTCTCGTCGGTGACGTACTGGATCAATTCGTCCGCGGCCTTCCAGGCCTCGGCGTTGGTTTCACGCACGATCACATGCAGTCGGATCCCGAACGAGAGCTGGCGTCCGCGCGCGGCGGCAACCGCCTTGACGCGGTTGATCTTGTCGGCGACCTGCGCCGGCGGCTCGCCCCAGGTCAGATATTTATCGACGGTATCGACGGCGACATCGATGCCGGCATCCGACGATCCGCCGAAATAGAGCGGCGGGCGTGGCGACTGCACCGGGGGAAACAGCAGTCGTCCGTCCTCGATGCGGATGTGCTTGCCCTCGACATTGACGGTCTTGCCCGCCAGCAGATCGCTGTAGACGTTGAGAAACTCGCGGGTGACGGCGTAGCGCTCATCATGCCCGAGGAAAATTCCATCGCCCCTGTTTTCGACGGGGTCGCCCCCGGTGACGACGTTGACCAGCAGTCGTCCGTTCGACACCCGGTCGAGCGTCGCGGTCATTCGCGCGGCAACGCCTGGCGACTGCAGCCCGGGCCGCACCGCCACCAGATAACGCAGCCGCTCGGTCCATGGTGCCACGGCCGACGCCACCACCCAGGAATCTTCGCAGCTTCGCCCGGTCGGCAGCAGCACGCCGAAATAGCCGAGTTGATCGGCGGCCTGCGCGATCTGGCGCAGGTAATTGAAATTCACTTCGCGTCCGCCGGTCGTGGTGCCGAGATAGCGGCCATCGCCGTGGGTCGGCAGGAACCAGAGAATGTCGGCTTTGGATGACTGATGGGTACTCATGTGCCGGGCCTCCTTGCCGCGTCGGAAATCTTGATTGGTTTCGGCAACAGGCTGCCAGGGATGGGATGGGTCAGGTCTGCACCGGCTTCCAGACCGCATCGCGGACCACGACCGGTTTCGGAATGAGCCCAAGCTTGAAGAAGCGGTCGGCGACGCCCTGTTGGGTCGCGATGATGTCCTCGGTGATCGGCCCCACGGCAAATGACGAGCGATTGGCGGCGACGGTCTGGATGTCGAGAGGGATCCTGGTGACCGCGCTCAGTGCCTGCGCCACTGCATCGCGGTGCGTCTCCGCCCACTTTGCGGTCGAGGCGGTTACATCGATGATCTGCTGCAACACCTGGCCGTGGGCCTTCGCGAAGTCGCGATTGGCGATATAGAACGAGTTGGTCTTGGTGATATCCGACGCGTTGACGAGAACGCGGCCATTCTGTTTGGTCTCGCCGATCGCGAAATACGGATCCCAGATCGACCAGGCATCGATGCTGCCATTGGCGAAAGCCGGGCCCGCATCTGGCGGCGTCAGATACACCGGCGTGATATCGGCGTAGGTGAGTCCTGCTTTTTCCAGGGTCTGCACGACGATATTGTGGGCGCTGGAGCCCTTGGTGAAGCCGACGCGCTTGCCCTTCAAATCCGCAATGCTGCGGATCGCCGAATTGCCCTGCACCAGAATGCCCTGCCCGTTGGTGATCGGCTCACCCGCGGCATAGACGATGGCTGCGCCAGCGGACTGCGCGAATACCGGCGGTGAGTCGCCGACCGCGCCGTAATCGATGCTGCCGACATTCATCGCCTCCATCATCGGAGGCCCCGACGAGAACTCGACCCATTTCACGTCGACGCCCTCAGCACCAAAATGCTGCTCAAGGGTAGCGCGCTGCCGCGCGATCACGAGCACGCCGTTTTTCTGATAGCCGATGCGAATTTCCTTGAGGCTTCCTTGCGCCCTCGTACGCTGCGACAGCGCAGCGACCGCCACGGTTCCAAGCGAAAGTTTCAAAAACGCGCGACGCTTCATTGCGATCTCCCGACCGGAATACCGCGACGGCGCGCGGTCATTCGCTGTCAAAGGAGGATGGTGCTGCTTGGCAGATGTGTCGAGTGCTCTGCAAAAATAGCAATGACGACACTGCGCCGCAGCTTGGTCGCGATGGAATTATTGTGCAATCGCGATCCGGCGCGGCTCATTTTTTTCGGCGCACCGATCGAGCAGAACGGTTAATCATAAAATGGGCAGGGAAGTTCGACCCCGCAAAGTCTTGCGATGGAAGCGTCAGCGGCCGGGCGGATATCACTGATCGAAAATAATCGCACCGTCAGCTGTGCAACGGACGGAATATTCTTCGGCAACTCAAGGCCGGGCCGGCAGGAAAACGGAGCAGGACAAGGCCATGGGCTAACAATCAGAGGATTTTTGTGGCACACCGTGCCGAACTCCGTGATATCAGGACAACGCATCTTTCTTCGAGATCAACATGCCCGCACCGAAGCCGCCCGCCTTCGAAACCCTGAGCCTCCATGCGGGACAACGTCCGGATCCCGTAACGGGGGCGCGTGCGGTCCCGATCTACCAGACCACATCCTATGTCTTTCAGGATTCCGAGCATGCCGCGGCGCTGTTCAATCTGGAACGCGCGGGACACATCTACACCCGGATTTCAAACCCGACCACGGCGGTGCTCGAAGAGCGGCTCGCGGCGCTGGAAGACGGCGTCGGCGCGATCTGCACGGCGAGCGGCATGGCAGCGTTGCACCTGGCGATCGCGACGCTGCTCAGTGCCGGCGATCACATCGTCGCCTCAGCCTCGCTCTATGGCGGCACCACCAATTTGCTGGCGCATACGCTGCCGCGGTTCGGCATCACCACCAGCTTCGTCAAGCCACGCGCGCTGGACGAATTCCGCGCGGCCATTCGACCCAACACCCGGCTCGTGATCGGTGAAACCATCGGCAATCCTGGTCTCGAGGTGCTGGATATCCCTGCTGTCGCTGCCATCGCGCATGATGCGAAAATCCCGCTGCTGATCGACAACACGTTCGCGACGCCCTTTCTCAGCCGGCCGATCGAGCTTGGCGCCGACATCGTCATGAACTCCGCTACGAAATGGATCGGCGGCCATGGCATCGCCATCGGCGGCGTGATCGTCGATGGCGGCCGGTTCGACTGGCGCGCTTCCGGAAAATTTTCGGTCCTGACCGAACCTTACGGCGGATATCACGGCATTGTCTTCGACGAGCAATTCGGCCAGGCCGCATTTATCATGCGGGCCCGCACCGAAGGCCTGCGCGACTTCGGCGCCTGCCTGTCACCGACCAACGCCTTTCAATTGCTGCAGGGCGTCGAGACTTTGGGCATTCGCATGGAGCGCCATGTCGCCAACACGCATGCCGTGCTTGAGGCCCTCGCGGCGAACAAGGCCGTTGATTGGGTGCTGCACCCTTCGCTCGAAAGCCATCCCGATCACGAACTGGCCAAGCGATTGCTGCCGCGCGGCGCGGGGTCGATCGTCAGTTTCGGAATCAAGGGCGGCCGGCCTGCCGGCAAGAGGTTCATCGAGGCGCTTCGGATGGTCAGCCATCTGGCCAATGTCGGTGACGCCAAAACCCTCGTCATCCATCCCGCCAGCACCACCCATCAGCAGATGGATGCCGCCCAACTCGAAGCCTCCGGCATCGGCGAAGAACTGGTGCGGTTGTCCGTCGGCATCGAATCCGCCGCCGATATCATCGATGACCTCGGCCAGGCGCTCCGTCTTTCGCAGAAGGCTTGATCCATGCTTTTGTCCGTGAACGACGTTGATGCCTTCGTTGCCACCGGCGGCCGGGAATTCGATTCGTCCCTGCCGACCGTCGTGCTGCTGCACGGCGCCGGCTTCGATCATACCACCTGGGCTTTGCACAGCCGGTGGTTCGCACATCATGGCTATGGCGTGCTGGCTCCGGATTTGCCCGGCCACGGCCGCTCGGCCGGCGCGCCGCTCTCCACGATCGCCGACATGGCCGACTGGACCGCCGCACTGCTCGACGCCGCCGGCGCAGCGAAGGCAAGGCTCGTCGGTCACTCCATGGGTTCGCTGATCGCGCTGGAGACCGCCGCACGGCACCCGGCAAAAGTCGCCGCGCTGAGCCTGATCGGAACGGCGGCGACGATGACGGTCGGACCTGACCTTCTCAAGGCCGCGGAAGCCGACGATCATTCGGCCGTCGACATGGTCTCGATCTGGGGCCTCGGCTTTCAGGCGGAACTCGGCGGAAGCCTGGCGCCGGGTTTGTGGATGCACAGCGGCGCCCAACGGGTGCTTGAACAGTGCCGGCCCGGCGTGCTGTTCAACGACCTCTCCGCCTGCAACGCCTATCAGAACGCACTCGCTGCCGCCGCGCAGGTCGCGGTTCCTGCGACGTTCATTCTCGGTGAGCGCGACATGATGACCCCGGCAAGATCAGGCAAGGCGCTCGCCGCCGCGCTGCCGAATTCCCGAACCGTGGTGCTGCGCGGTGCAGGTCACATGATGATGGTCGAGCGGCCCGACGAATTGCTCGAGGCCTTGCAGGGGTAATTGCCGCCACAGGAACCCACACGAACTCTGCTCCCGTTGCCCGATGGGAGGGATAGAGAAGAGTCTCTCAGCGGTGTGGTTCAACCTCAACCTATCACGTTTCAGCTCGCGTGGAACACCAGCGTCCGCAGCTCGATGCTCTCGCGCGGTGGAGCGTCGGGAGGCGTGGTCGGATCGACGAAGGCTGTATGGGGCGCGAAGCGGGCTTGCCCGTCGGTATTGGAATCAAAGCACTTCAGCAGCAAGGCTTCATCGACCGTCATCGCCGGCACATAAAACCATCGATGGTCGGGATTGTATTTCACCGAGTAGGTCTCGCCGACGCGATTGGGATAGACCAGATCGGACGCAACCAACTCGCCAGGCTTTACCGTGCGGGCGTCGCAGACGGCCAATGGTGAGTCCAGCAGCGGCCCTCGAATCGGCCGCCACAGATTGATGATCTGCAACCGGCCCTTCAGAAGCTGCTCCGCCTCGTCCGGAATGAGGTCGCGGACGCGCTGCGGCCCGGATTTCTCGGTGTGGTCGACATGGACGCGCGCTACCGGCTGACGCAGGCCGCCGTCGCGATCGGCGGCGCCTTCGACGCGCCTGCGTACCGTATGGTCGAAGACCAATACCCGGTCGGCGCCGGTGACAGCCTTGATCAGCCGTTCCGCCTCCGGATAATAGATGCGCTTGATTTCATCTTCGTCGTAGAAATTTTTTACCGAACTCTTTTGCCGAACCAGGGCAAACCCTTCCCGATCGACCGAAACCGTCTCACTGATCGGACGAACGTCATGAATCGGCACGCTGTGCGGCTCCGCCACGATATTCGATCTGGGTTCGCCGGACGGCGGTTCGAAAGTATAGGTCCGTGGCCGGTCCCGGGCGGGCGCCAGGTAGTTGAGATCGGCGGTCACGAACGATAATGATGCGATCTTTTCGTTCTGCAGTCCCATGTTGCTCTCCTTTTTGTTGGGGGTTGCCTGGATTCTAGAAAGCCTCCTTGAATGGCCGCAGACCCAGCCAGCGCGGCACCAAGTCCCTGTTCGGAACCAACCCCGACAACAATAGCCGTGCGTTGAAGCGTGCTCATTGAAATCTGCCTCCTGGCCCGATCACTCTCGGACGAAGTACAATATTTGATCTGGGTCGGATGGCGGCCTTCGCCAATGACCGCGCCGAAATAAGATTGCTGTCACGAAATCCGCTTGCGTCGTGAAAGATTCTTCCAGGGGCCCGGGCAGGCGAAGCGAAGTCCTTCGCCGGCCCAACGCCGCATCACGCGCGCGTCATCTCGCCGGAGGGTTCAAAAACCTTCCGTCCAGCAAGACTACCCCGCCGCTGTGGCCGCCGGCTTCGCCGGCGCGACGCTGACCGCCAGCTTGCCGTAGCGATCTCCAAAAGCTTCGGTGTCGATCTCCTCGAGCTGGATCGCGCCGCTCATTACGCCAGCCTTCCAGGCGTCGTGCTCGGGATCGTTGCGGAATTCCGGCATCACTTCCCTGGCGAACAATTCAAGGGAGTCGCAGATGTGCTCGTGGCTGTTCTTGCCGGCCTGGTTGAGCAGGATCACCTGGTCGATATGCGAACTCCTGAACCGCCGCAATTTCTTCGCGATGGTTTCGGGCGATCCGATCAGGCCGCCGCGCAGCGCCGCCTCCTGGGCTTCCGGATTTTCGCGCTTCCACTTGTTGTATTCGTCCCACATGTTGACGGTGCCCGGCGCCGGGCGCTGGCGGTTCTGCGAGGCGCCGTAGAAGCGCAGCGCGAACTGAAAGAACGTTGCGCCATCGGCACGCGCGCGGGCCTCCTCGTCGGTTTTCGCGCACATGAAAAACGACACCAGCGCCATGTTCGGATTGATCTCGTAGTCGGCGAGCTTCTTCAGCCGTTTTGTGATCGCATTGTAATAGGCATGCACCCAGGCGTGCGCGGCGTCGGCGCTGACGAACTGGAAACCGAGCGCGCCGAAACCGTTCTGGCCGGCGCGCTCGATGGTCGGCAATTGCGAACACGCCATCCACAGCGGCGGATGCGGCTTCTGCACGGGTTTGGGCACCACGTTGCGCAGGGGAATGTCGAAATACCTGCCGTGATGCTCGCTGCCTCCTTCCCGAAACATCGGGAAGATGGCGCGGACGGCCTCCTCGAATACTTCCTTCTTGGTCTCCATGTCGCGGCCGAACGGCGTCAGTTCGGTGATCGAGGCGCTCTCGCCCATGCCGAATTCGCAGCGGCCGTTGCTGAGGAGATCGAGCACCGCGACGCGCTCGGCGACGCGGGCGGGATGATTGGTGGTGAGCTGGAAGATGCCGTGGCCGAGCCGGATGTTTCTGGTGCGCTGGGAGGCTGCGGCGAGAAACGATTCCGGCGACGGCGAATGCGAATATTCTTCCAGGAAATGATGTTCGACCACCCAGGCATGGTCGTAGCCGAGCCGGTCGGCGGTTTCCAGTTGCGTCAGCGCGTCCTGATAGAGCCTGAGTTCATCGCCGGCCTCCCACGGGCGCGGCAATTGCAGCTCATAAAAGATGCCGAATTTCATGACGTCTCTCCCGCGAGCGACTTGTTGTTTCCCGCAGTGTATTCCCCGCCGAAGCCGAGTCCAGCCTTGGCCAATTCCGCGCGGCGGAAGGCGGCTTGCGTTGACGGCGCGAATAGTTAGTTTTGCTATCCGTGAGTCGCGGTCGCCCTTGCTGCCCGCTCTGTCTTTCATCGAGACCCCATGCCCACTTTCACGCCGCATCAGGATTCCGCGCTGAAGGCCGTTGCCGACTGGCTGAAGGCCAAGCCCGGCAAGAACGGCACGCCGCCGGTGTTCCGGCTGTTCGGCTATGCCGGCACCGGCAAGACCACGCTGGCGCGCCACATCGCCGACGGCGTCGACGGCGAGGTGAAATTCGCGGCCTTCACCGGCAAGGCCGCGCTGGTGATGCGCAACAAGGGCTGCGACAACGCCTCGACGATCCATTCGCTGATCTACCGCGCGCGCGAATCCGGCGTCGAGCAGCCGAGTTTTGAGCTGTGGGACGACGCGCCGGCATCGAAGGCAAAACTGATCGTGATCGACGAATGCTCGATGGTGGACGCCGAACTCGGCCGCGACCTGATGTCGTTCGAATGTCCGCTGCTGGTGCTCGGCGACCCCGCGCAATTGCCGCCGATCCAGGGCGGCGGCTTCTTCACCGACTGCGAACCCGACGCGATGCTGACCGAAGTGCACCGCCAGGCGCAGGACGATCCGATCGTGCGGATGTCGATGGACGTGCGCGAGGGCCGCGAACTCGACATCGGCCGCTACGGCGAAAGCGAAGTGGTCTCGCGCAGCGAACTCGATCCCGACCGGGTGATGAGCGCCGACCAGGTCCTGGTCGGCCGCAACAACACGCGACGCTCCTACAACATGCGGGTGCGGCAAAAGCAGAACATCGAGGATCCCTTGCCGGTCGCCGGCGACAAGCTGGTGTGCCTGCGCAACAACCGCAAGAAGGGCCTGTTCAACGGCGGGCTGTGGCGGGTGAAGTCGCGCGCGGCGTCGAAATCGAAGATCATCACCATGCGGCTGTCGCCCGACGAGGACTTCGGCCACAAGGTCACAAAAGTCTCGGTTCGCGGCGACTGCTTCGGCGGCGCCATCGAGACCATCCCGTGGGAGCAGCGCAAGCCCTATGACGAGTTCGACTATGGCTACGTGCTTACGGTGCACAAGTCGCAGGGCTCGCAATGGGACGACGTGGTGCTGTTCGACGAGAGTTTTGCATTCCAGGACAGCCGCGCGCAGATGGCTCTATACCGGCATTACCCGCGCGGCGAAGCGGCTGAGCGTGGTGGTGTAGCCGCGTCTCAACGATGGGACGCCTCGGCTGAATGGGGTTTTTATTCACGAACTCGTGCGCGTCTGGCTGTAACAATACCCCTCGTGCCGCGTATCTTGGGACATCGGGCGAGCCGAGGCCGTTTGCGAACCGCCGCCCCTGCCCTAGACTGTCTTTCAATCCGCTGACCCCAGAGGAAGCCCCATGTCCCGTAGCCAATTCAGCCGCCTGTCGCTCTGCGCCGCCGCCATCGGCGCGCTGGCCATTACCGCCTTCGCGATCGCGCCGTTGCGCGCCGCGGAAGACGCCGTGGTCATCCCGGCTCCCGCCCAGGACGTTCCGGCGGCCGACGGGCTGCAGACTGTCGTCGTCGCGGGCGGCTGTTTCTGGGGCGTGCAGGGTGTGTTCCAGCATACCGCCGGCGTGGTCAATGCGGTGTCCGGCTATGCCGGCGGCAGCAAGGGCACCGCCAACTACGACACCGTCTCTACCGGCACGACGGGACACGCCGAGTCCGTGCAGATCAAATACGACCCGAAGAAGATCAGCTACGGCAAGATTCTGCAGATCTTCTTCTCGGTCGCGCACGATCCGACGCAGTTGAACCGCCAGGGACCGGACACCGGCACGCAATATCGCTCGGCGATCTTCACCACCAGCGACGAGCAGAAGAAGGTCGCGGACGCCTATATCGCGCAGCTCAACGCCGCCAAGGTCTACAAGAAGCCGATCGTCACCAAGGTCGGGCCGCTCGAGGGGTTTTATCCGGCGGAGGCCTATCATCAGGACTATCTGACGCTGCACCCGAGCCAGCCCTATATTGCGTATAACGACATTCCGAAGGTCGAGAACCTGAAGAAGATCTTCGCCGAGAACTACATCGAGAAGCCGACGCTGGTGAACAGCGCAAAGGTCACCAACTGACGGCCGGATGAATTGCAAGGAGACTCCATGTCCGACACCAAGACGATGCAAGGCAAGGTCGAGAAGAGCGAGGCCGAGTGGCGCAAGGAATTGACGCCGATGCAATATGCGGTGCTGCGCGAAAAGGCGACCGAGCGGCCGTTCTCCGGCGAATACGAGCATGACGCGCGGCCCGGCACCTATATCTGCGCCGGCTGCGGCCAGACGCTGTTCGAATCCGACGCCAAGTTCGATTCCGGCTGCGGCTGGCCGAGCTTTACCGCGCCGGCCGCCGAGAGCCATGTCGACGAGGAGCGCGACGTCAGCCACGGCATGGTCCGGACCGAAGTGCTGTGCTCGAAGTGCAGCGGCCATCTCGGCCACGTCTTCGATGACGGCCCCGGCCCGACCGGCCTGCGCTACTGCATCAATTCGGCGGCGCTGAAGTTGCAGCCGAAATAGACCGCGCCCAAAAGCCGTCATTCCGGGATGGCGCCTCAGCACCAGACCCGGAATCTCCAGATTCCGGGAAGCCGTCATTCCGGGATGGTGCGTCAGCACCAGACCCGGAATCTCGAGATTCCGGGATCGATGCTTTGCATCGCCCCGGAATGACGGAGTTCTCTGCTTCCAAGCCTTTCGGTTCCTTCGCTGGAACCAAAGGCCTGGATGTGCTTTGTTCCCGGGGCGGAGTGGCGGATTTCCATTCGCCGGCTGCCGTTTGGGGGATATGCCATGTCGCTCGGAACGATACTGATCATCATCGTGATCATTTACCTGTTGGGCGGCTTCAGCGGCCGGTTCGGCGGCTACGGCTATGGCATGGGCCATTCCGGCATGGGCCTTGGCGGAGTTATTCTGATCGTGTTGATCATCCTGCTGCTGCTCGGCAAACTTTAATGTTCGCAAGCCATTGAAATAGCGGCGTTTATTCCAGACGTGCGGCCGGAGCCGGCGGATTCATTATCAGACCCGCCAAGAGTTGCATTTCCGTCAAACGAGCTTATATTAAGGTCTGTCCTGAAATGACGTGTGCCGGCCTGCCGCATGGGCAAGCCCGTACGATCCGATCGCGAGTTCGTTCGCGTTCTCACTAAAAAGATAAGGTCACTAACCATGGCTTCCTTCAGCTACAACACTGCCGCCGAACTATTCCCCGCCGCGATCCGCAAGAAGAAGCGGGCGGGCTTCGCGTATCGCCGTTTCGACACCGCGGCCGCCGCGGTGCAATTCGCGATCGAGGAATTGCCGGCGGATTCGCTGAACGGCGCCTATCTGCAGGTGGATGAAGCCCGCTTCGATCAGAGCGGCATTCGCACGCTGTACGAAAGCCAGGATTTTCCGCTGCCGCGCCGCCCCCGTGCACCGGAGCCTGCGCCCGCCAGCGACGACAAGGCCGACGCCGACGCCGCCTGATTAAACCGGCTGCTTGTCGATCCAGCGCCGCAACAAGCGCACGTTGCGCATGTTGGCGCGGAACAGCACGTCGAATGCGTCGCCGGCGACCGGCACCGCTCCGACCACGCCCTGGATCGCGACATTGCCGAGCATCCTTGCCGTGACATGCCAGGGCGCGCCGAGCGCGCGCGCCTCGCGCACCAGCCACAGCGAGAGCGCTGCCGCGATGATGTCGCCGACCACCGGGATCAACCCGATGATGCCGTCGATGCCGTAGCGGATATTGCTGCCGGGCAGCACGAAGGCGACATCCAGCAGTCTCGCCAGCGCATCGAGCCGCGCCAGCCGCTGTTCGCGGGTAAGATTGCCGAACGGGCTGGCGCCGGAACGGCCGAACTCGAACCGGAAACCGTTGACCTGCGGACCGAGCGATTCCGCAGGGATTTCGCGTCCTTCCTGATCGATGATCGGGCCGCGCGCCTCCGGCCCACGAAACGTCGCGCGTGAGGTTTTCCCGGGACGCGGGGGCCGGGTGAAAAGAATTTCGTCGTTCGACATGGCCATGACATGGGTAACGCCTGAAGCCGGCGCAAGTTGCGTCATAACGTACCATCCGGAAATCACGGCGTCGGGATTTGCTTCGGTACAGCAAGAGAGATTGGCCTCCACATTAAGTCTTCGTCATACTCCATACTCCGTCACCAAGCGGCGCGTCGCGCTGCCCCGGTGGCGGGTGATGACAGTTGGAGCGGCGCGCTCCACCGCTTCGCAAACGGTCGTCATACTCCGCCACCGGGTCTCGCCTTCGCCGAGCCCGATGACAGGCTCCGCGATGCAATCCATGACTGAAACACCCAGTGTTCCGGCAACGGCGGTGAGCTCCCTCTCCCCTTGTGGGAGAGGGTTGGGGTGAGGGGTTGCGGTTTATCGATAGTCTGTAACCCCTCACCCGGATCGCATCTGACGATGCGATCCGACCTCTCCCACAAGGGGAGAGGTTACGCGCGTGCACAGATTTAATTTTCAGACAGCCAATCTCAGACACGCGTCCGCATTCTCGAGGCGCGATGCGTCCGAGGTTTGCAATCAATCTCCGCCCCGAAAACAGAGGGCGTGGGGAATGCCGGGCGCCCGATGCACCCGCAGCCTCGTGTGCGCTATTGGTAGCAAGTATGCACACGAGTATTCACAGCGAGCCACCGGAAATCACCCGACATTCCCGCACGCAATGGTTTACGGCTTATACCGTGCTCTTGCGTCCGCAAAATCTGCCAGAATGTGCGAACGGGCGGTTCTGACCAACCGCCCGTCGCTGGATCTGAGCCCGTGGTGCTCGAAGGCCGTTAGAGCCTGACGGGGAGCGAGGGACAGATCCGGTGTCTTCCTCAACCCGAACAGTTGCATGGGCTTAGAGCCCGAACCGAGCAAGGAAGGGAGCTGGATGATGGCACAAAACGGTCTGGTTGTCGCCGGTATTGATATCGCCAAGGACAAGGCGGATGGCAGCATTCGCACGCTGTCTCAGCGGCAAACGTTCCCAAGCACCGCGGAGGGACGTCGGCAGTTGATCTCTTGGCTTCGCAAGCACAAGGTGACCAAAGCAGTGATGGAGGCAAGCGGGGGATATGAGCGCGAATGGGCCAGGGCGATCCGCGAGAAGGCTATCGAAGTTCGTATTGTTGACCCTAAGCGGGTGCGCCACTTCGCCCAGTCTGCTGGGCGACTGGCCAAAAATGATGTCATCGACGCTGACACGATCGCCTGGTTTGCCGAGATATTCGGCGAGGCGCCAAGCCAAGCCCACGATGCTGCGCGCGAGACGCTTCAACAGATGGTCAATGCTCGCCAGGGGTTGCTCGACATAAGAACCATGCTGAGCAACAAAGCCGAGCAGGATGTGCCGGAACCGGTGCAAAAAAGCCATGCGCGACTGCTGAAGACCATAGCCCTCGAGCTTGCCAAGCTCGAGGCGGCGATCGCCGCCCTCGTCAAGGCCACGCCGCATTTTGCCAAGCGCGCCGAGATCATCGAGAGCGTGCCGGGCCTTGCCGCCACGACGGCTGCTGGTCTTATCGCAGCCATGCCGGAATTGGGCGAAGTGAGCAACGAGGCCATCGCCGCCTTGCTCGGCGTCGCCCCTTACGATGATGATAGCGGTAAACGGCAGGGCCAGCGCCAGATCAAGGGGGGACGCCGCAAGGTCCGCAATCTGTTCTACATGGCGTCCCTGGGAGCGGCGACCCGGCACAACCCAATGCTCAAGACCTTCTATCATCGCCTGATCGCCAAGGGCAAAAAGGCAAAGGTTGCCCTGGTCGCCTGCATGCGCAAGCTGATCGTCATTCTCAACACCATGATCGCCCGCGGCGAGAAATGGGATGCCAGTCGCTACCCGGTGAGTTGACGAGCGCGCCACGCCCGCGCTCGGCATTCGGCCGAGCGCATGCAAAGCCAACAGACCAGTGAGCGGATGGGGTCAAGGCCGACAGCCGCCGGAGGCGGTGGCGCGCAGCGCCAGCCTTGAGGCCAGCCGATCACAGGGCTACTTCAAAATACAGTTGCTCCCCGGTGATCGGCTTTCTTGCCACCGTCGTTACGCGGATCGCTCCGCAAACTTGACACCAGCGTCGGGGTGTCAGGACCACACGTCTTCGCCGTCCGCTGCAAGCAACGCCCGTCAAGCGCGCCGCCGCGTCCACCGCATCCCGCCCCGCGTCCGTGACGTCGCGAGCCGCCCCTCTGAGTGGGACGGGACGGCAAGAGAAATACAACTGATTTGGGTCTTCTGAAAATCAGAATATTTTTTCAAAAGGGGCTGGACAGCCGCTTCCGCAAACCGCCTGACGGGCAAATCACCTGAGCCAATCAGATGACCCGGCCGGACCAAAAATTCGCCGTTACGCGCAAATCCAGCCACGGACGGCACAGGCGCCGCCCTTCACGCCTTCGCAGGCTCGTCGATCGCCTCATGCGCCAGCCACGACGACACCGTCGCCGGGACAAAGCCGACCAGCCCGTAAAGGATGAACTGGGTGACGCCGCTGTCCGGCCCCCGGGAGCCGTAGAGAAATTCCGCTGCGAAGAACGCGATCACACCGAGGATCAGCATGCGCGCCACCGGGTGAATCCGCTTGATATGCCAGAGAATATCGTCCACCGCCGCAATCATCAGGGTCGGCAGGATCCCGAACAGATAGCTGTACTGCAGCGTCTTGACGAACACCGCGAGCAGCTTTGTCACCTGGGCGGTATTGAACTCATTCCAGTATCCCGACAGCCAGGTGGTCGTCAGCAGCAACCAAAATCCGCCGAGCAGCGGCCCAAGTACTGCAAAAATCACATACCGCTTCATGGCGCCTCCTCCTCCTGTCTTTTGGCCGGTATAGCAGTTTCACGCGTGCACAAACTAGTCCCCCGGCTTGAAAATCGTAAGACTGTAAGTTAACTTACAGTATGAACCGCATCTCTCGTCAGTCCGCCACGTTCTCAAAGGTCTCGGTCAAGAGCCAGACCGTGATTCCGCGCGAGGTACGTGAACGACTGAAGCTGAAGCCTGGCGATACCTTGCGCTATCGCGTGACCGACGACGGCATCCTGCTCGACAAGGCGACCGAAGCCGGCGACGACCCGTTCGCAGCGTTTTCCGAATGGACATCCGAGGCGGACGAAAAGGCCTATGGTGGATTGTAAGGCACCTAGCCTTCCGCCGTGGCCGGGCATAGTGGCCTGCCTTGCGCAGACCACGTACAGTTGTCTGCGCTCCCGGCCGTCCACGCCTTTTTCAACCACAGCTATCGCAACACGTGGACGCCCGGCACGAGGTCGGGAATGACGAAGACTTTGGACCGCTTCGACGCCTTCGACATCATCGTCGTGCCGTTTCCCTATGCCGACCGTCTCGCTGAAAAGCGTCGCCCGGCACTGGTCATTTCCAATCGCAAACTTACTCCCTTCGGGCTGATCTGGGTGGCGATGATCACCAGCGCCGACAACGCGCCCTGGTCGTGCGATGTGGTGATCGCCAATCTCGCGCGCACCGGTCTGCCCGCGCCATCCGTCGTGCGTACCGCGAAAATCGCCTGCATCGAACCTGCGCGGATCGAGCGCCGCGCCGGACGATTAGACAAGGCGACCGCAAAAGCCGTGGCGCAAAAGTTGAGGGGATTTTTTGGAAACGCGTGAAACAGCAAAAATGTGATAAACTTCAAACATGGCAAGGCTAAAGCGCTCGACAGGAAAAAGCAGCAAAACCGGCTTCATCATTGGTCATGCCGGCTTCGCAAAGATCAGCGCGGTTGAAGGTATTCAATTGAAGCCGGCGATGAAAGACCGCGCCGCCGAGGCCGCCAGCAAGGGCCTGTCCGCTGAGGAATACCGCAAGGCGATCATCCGCACCCACCGCAAAGCCTGAATTACCGTCGCATGTACGGTGAGACGAATGATCCCTCTGCCCAGGCAATGTGGATTTTGCGCGTTTCTGCGTACATCAGCAGACGATGATCCACAAACTTATCAGCTGAACGAAATCGCGGGCGCAGGAGATCTTCCGCCCTACTCCCCCCACGCCGCGAAGGCGTCGTTGAACGCGCGTTCGCCCGGTGCGCCCTTCTCGATGGCGATGATGGCGCGGCGCTGGTTGACGTAGACCAGCGGCACGTCGAACCAGGAGCGCTCCTTCAGAAGCTGGATGTTGCGCGAGCGGTCGGCATCGACGTTCGACAGCCCGACCAGGAAGAAGCCGTCGGTGACCTTGACCGCGAGTCCCGCCAGCGGCGTGCCGCGCGCCTGCTCGTTGGATTTCATCAGGATGCCCGGCACGTTGCTGATGCCGCCGCCGGCGAAATCCGGCGGCAGGATGAACGTCAGTTCCGCGGTGTGGCTGGCGGGCAGCGAGGTGTCGGTGTTGCGGCGGAACGACATCGTCATCTTGAACTTGCGGTCGGGAATCTCGATGTCGGCGCGCACGGCGAGATCGGGCGGCTGGCCGGCGGCGCCCTTGATCTGTTCGGTGCGCCAGACCACCGAGCCGACATATTGCTTGCCCTTGGGATCGGACGGATCCTCGTCATACAGCACCACGCGCTGCGCCACCGGCGCGACCTGATCCGTCGACGACGGCTGGCCGACCCGATCGGGTATCTTCGGCTTCGACAGCGGCGAGGTGTCCTTTGGCGCTTCCACCACCGTCTGCGACGGCTTGAACAGGCCGCTGACGGCCGTCACCACCGACTTGCCCCACAGGATCGCGGCGCCCACCAGGATAAGCACGATGCCGATCGCGATCGCGCTCTTGAACGGAAATACCGTGCCGGCCCGGACACGCTTTTTCGGCGCGCGGTCGGCGGCCGAGGCGCGGGCGCGACGCCGGCTGTTGCGGCTGCGCGTAGCGCTCGGCCTCCTCGACGAACTCGTCGTAGGAATAGGGCGCGTCGGGATCGGCGCCACGGTTTTCCATGCTCGGCTCGAGCCGGTCGAACTCCGGCGAAGGCGACGGCACGTTGGCGTAGGTTTTCCGCGCCGAGCGGCTGGCCTGCGCCGCGGCGCGGCCGAGATCGTCGGCGTCGGCGGCGATGTCGCGGAAACCGCGCACGCCCGGCGGCGGGGCCTGCGGGGCGCCGTTGTCGGGACCGCGGCGCGGCGCGCCTGACCGTTCGCGGGTCGGCGGCAGCTGCGGATCCTGCATCGGCACCGGATCACCGCGAAGGTTGCGCGGCGAGCGATCTTCCTGGCCGAGCGGCGGCCGCTCGGTGCGCGGCGGCGGTGGCGGCGAAGGCGGGCGCGGACGCGGCGGCTGGGCTGTCGGAGGCTGAGGCGGGGGCGGCTGCGGTGCGGAAGATGGCGGCGCCGGCTCGGCCGGCCGCGAAGCGGGACGGGTCGTGGCGCGGAACGCGTCGCCGGCGCGGGCGCCGGTGGGGCGCGAGCCGTCCCCGGAGCGCGTCGCGTCCCCGGAGCGCGCAGCGTCCCCGGAGCGCGTTGCGTCCCGGGCGCGCTGGGCGGCTTCGAACTCGACCTTGCGCACGGCCTCTTCCAGCGACAGCCGCTCGCGGGTGATTTCGGATTCGCTCAGCGGCGGCTGTACGCTGCGCAGCTGCGCGATCAGCGCCGCGCGCGCCCGCTCGTAGAGCGCGCGGCGGCTCTCGCCGGGGGCACTGGGGTCCAGTCCGGCATATGGCGCGGGCAATCAGCGGGTAGTAATCAGCCATTTCTACTCAACAATGCGGGCTTTCCGGTAACATCTCGTTAAGCCTCGAACGGGTTCTGGACCAGAATAGTATCCTCGCGTTCCGGGCTGGTGGAAAGCAAGGCGATTGGGCAGCCCACCAGTTCCTCGACCCGGCGGACATATTTGATGGCCTGGGCCGGCAGATCCGCCCAGGAACGGGCATTGGCGGTCGGCTCCTTCCAGCCTTCGATGGTCTCGTAGACCGGCTTGATCCGGGCCTGCGCGCCCTCGCCGGCCGGCAGATGGTCGATTTCCTTGCCGTCCAGCAGTATAGCCGACGCAGACCTCGATGGTGTCGAAGCCGTCGAGAATATCGAGCTTGGTCAGCGCCAGGCCGTTGATGCCGCAGGTCCGCACGGTCTGGCGCACCAGCATGGCGTCGAACCAGCCGCAGCGCCGCTTGCGCCCGGTGTTGACGCCGAATTCCTTGCCGCGGCGGCCGATCTCCTCGCCGATCGCATCATGCAGTTCGGTCGGGAACGGGCCCTGGCCGACCCGGGTCGTATAGGCCTTGCAGATGCCGAGCACATAGCCGACCGCGCCCGGGCCCATGCCGGTGCCGGTCGCCGCCTGCGCCGCCACGGTGTTGGACGAGGTGACGTAGGGATAGGTGCCGTGGTCGACGTCGAGCAGCGCGCCCTGCGCGCCCTCGAACAGAATGCGCTTGCCCTCGCGGCGCTTGAGGTCGAGCAGCCGCCACACCGTTTCGGCGTAAGGCAGAAGCTGCGGCGCCAGCGCTCGTCAGCTCCTTCAGGATTCCCGCGCCGTCGATCTCTTCCAGATTGAGCCCGCGGCGCAGCGCGTTGTGATGCGCCAGCAGGCGGTCGATCTTGTGCGGCAGCGTATCGAGATCGGCGAGGTCCATCAGCCGGATCGCGCGGCGGCCGACCTTGTCCTCATAGGCCGGCCCGATGCCGCGCCGCGTGGTGCCGATCGCGGTGATGGCGTTGCTGGATTCGCGAATCGAATCGAGATCGCGATGCAGGGGCAGGATCAGCGTGACGTTCTCGGCGACCCGCAGATTTTCCGGGCTGATCGCGACGCCCTGCCCCCTCAGTTTCGTCACCTCATCGAGGAACGCCTGCGGATCGAACACCACGCCGTTGCCGATCACCGCGAGCTTGGAAGGCCGCAGCACGCCCGACGGCAACAGCGCCAGCTTGTAGGTTTCGCCGTTGATGACCAGCGTATGGCCGGCATTGTGGCCGCCCTGGAAGCGCACGACGATGTCAGCCTGCTCCGACAACCAGTCGACGATCTTGCCCTTCCCTTCGTCGCCCCATTGGGCGCCGACGACGACAACATTGGCCATTCGCGGGTATTCCCTCTGCAACTATCCTGGTTCAAGCATGATCGGTTCGGAAAATCGCTGCCTGCTTTTCCGGATCATGCGCCCAGCCGTAAATCACGGCCGGGGCCGCTCGCATGCGAGGCATACAATCGGATAACGGAAGCGGGCTAGCGACGCAAGCAGGAACGGGGTTTCGGGGCCGGATTGGGAGGGCCCCAACCCATTGATATCCCCTAAAAATCTGTGTCGGGACGATGGCACCGGCCGGCGCCGGGTCCGAAATCATGCCGCGCCCTGTGGACGAGCCGGCCCATGCATGGTCGCGATGCATCCTGCGCCATTGATGCGCGCCGAAAATCCGTGTCTGTGAGGCGGCCGGGCAGAGCTTCCGCTGGTGTCAAAGCACCGGGCGGGCCGCGGCGCCATTGAACCCGGGCCAAGACGACCGCCTAATGTCTGCTTCCGATCAAACCTCCGGGGCCACAACCTCCGGCGGCTGGCTCGCCAACCAGCCCTATCTGCTGCTCTCGATCGCCGCGCTGTGCTGGGCCGGCAACGCCATCGTCGGCCGCCTCGCCGCCGGGCATATTCCGCCGGTGACGCTGGCGTTCCTGCGCTGGGCGGTCGCGTTTCTGATCGTGCTTCCGTTCGCGTGGAAGCATCTGGCGCGCGACTGGGCGGCGATTCGCGCCCGCCTCGGCACCATGGTCCTGTTGTCCGTGACCGGCATCGGCGTCTTCAACGCCCTGCAATATTGGGCGCTCGAATACACCCAGGCGCTGAACACGCTGCTGCTGCAGTCGGCCGGGCCGCTGTTCGTCGCGGTATGGTCGCTGCTCTTGCTCGGGGTCCGGCTGACGCTGGCGCAGGCCGGCGGAATTGTATTGTCGCTGACCGGCGTGCTGGTGATCCTGCTGCACGGCGACCTCACCGCAGCTCACCAGCATCGTGTTCAACAAGGGCGACGTCATCTTCACCGCGGCGATGGTGATTTTCGGGCTGTATTCCGTGCTGACCTTGAAGCGTCCGAAGATTCACGCCCTGTCGCTGGCGGGTTTCACGTTCGGCTGCGGGGCGGCAAGTTTGATCCCGCTGCTGATCTGGGAATTGTGCACGCGGCCGGTGATGCAGCTGGATACCACCAACCTGCTGTCGGTGTTTTACGTCGCGGTGTT
This sequence comes from uncultured Alphaproteobacteria bacterium, assembly GCA_963761895.1. GTDB lineage: Bacteria > Pseudomonadota > Alphaproteobacteria > Rhizobiales > Xanthobacteraceae > Bradyrhizobium. The sequence continues at coordinate 787,592 of CAVXIL010000002.1, read as the reverse complement.
TCCCTCGACGATGGCGTACCTGTGCTACAATCGCGGCATCCACTTGATCGGCGCCAACCGCGCCGCGCCGTTCTTTCATATGGTGCCGGCGTTCGGCGCCGCGATGGCCATCGTGTTTCTCGGCGAGCGGCCGCAGCTATTCCACGTTATCGGCTTTGCGCTGGTGCTGGTCGGCGTTTTTGTTGCGTCGCGGAAGCAGGCAAGTGCGAATTAGTTTGCGTCAAACGCGGCGGCAGAGGTTGACCGCCATATCCCGCTGTCGGACCATCGCCGCCAAGGCCCCTTAGACGGATTGCTCGCCGACATGCATGACCGAACCGCCGCCATCAATCCCCCGCCAGCTACAGTGCAACGTGCCGAGAGCGGCGTTCCGCGCGCGCTGCGGCGCTACCTTTCGCTCGATGATTTCGAGGCCACGGCGCGGCGCCGGCTGCCGAAATTCCTCTATGGCTACATCTCCGGCGCCACCGAGACCGATGCCGCGCTGGCCGACAATCGCCGCGCCTTTCAGGAATACGGTTTTGTGCCGCGCGTGCTGAACGACGTTTCCGGCCGCGAGCAGGCGACAACACTGTTCGGCAAGACCTACGCGGCCCCGTTCGGCATTCCGCCGATGGGCTCGGCCGCGCTGTGCGCCTACCGGGGCGACATCGTGCTGACGCGCGCGGCGGCGGCGATGAATGTGCCGATGATTCTCAGCGCCTCCTCCCTGATCACGCTTGAGGATGTCAGGCGCGAGAATCCGGCCGCCTGGTATCAGGCCTATCTGGCGGGCGATGCGTCGCGGATCGAGCCGCTGGTCGACCGGGTTGCCGCCGCCGGCTACGACACTTTTGTGGTCACCGCCGACGTGCCGGTGCCGCCCAACCGCGAGAACAACATCCGCAACGGTTTCCAGGTCCCGCTGGCGATCACGCCGCGCGTCGCCTGGGACACCGTCACGCATCCGGACTGGCTGCTCGGCACTTGGGCCCGCACGCTGATGAATTACGGCATGCCCCATTTCGAGAACATGGACGCGATGCGCGGACCGCCGGTGCTCGCCAAAAACCTGATGCGCAACATCGGCAAGCGCGACCAGCTGGCCTGGAAGCATGTCGAACTGATCCGCAAGCGCTGGAACGGCAAGCTCGTGGTCAAGGGCCTGATCGCGCCTGATGATGCGAAGATCGCGCGCGAATCCGGCGTCGACGGCGTGATCGTCTCCAACCATGGCGGCCGCCAGCTCGACGGCACCGTGTCGGCGCTGCGCACGCTGCCCGAGATCGCCGGCGAGGCAGGCGGCATGACCGTGATGCTGGACGGCGGCATCCGGCGCGGCACCGACGTGCTGAAGGCGCTGGCGCTCGGCGCCCAGTTCGTGTTCGTCGGCCGGCCGCTGCTGTATGCGGCGGTCGCCGGCGGCGAAGCCGGCGTGCGGCGCGCGCTGACGCTGCTGCGCGATGAAGTCGATCGCGACATGGCGCTGCTCGGCATCCGAAGCATCGGCGAGATTTCATCCGGCCTGGTGCGAAGGCTCTGAAGCATTTTCCAGTTCGGTGGCTTCATCCTTCGAGACGCATGCTTCGCAAGGATGAGGGTTTGGCGTGCCCCGGACGCTGCGCAGCGCCATAAGCGCGGTTACGCGCGTCTTCGACGCGCTATGGCGGTGCGCTGCTGATCCGGGGTCCATTATGGACCCGTATCCGTGGGTCCCGGCTCTGCGGAGCAGCGTGAAGAACGCTGCACCGCGCCCGGGACACGAGACACATTGCTTCACGCCCTCTCAGGATGAGGTCTAGACCCTCATGGTGAGGAGCGCGGCAACGCCGCGCGTCTCGAACCACGAGGCCACGATGGCAATCACGATTCGACGTCGCTGGAAATGCTCCGGGCCGGGCGGATCTGCAACCTATCCCACCTTGAATTTGCTGTAGGCCTCGCTCGTGCAGATGATCACATGCTCGGCGCAGCCGTTGCGGCGATGCGGATCGCAGCGGTTTTCGTAATCCGCCGACGTCATCATGTCGAGGAACGCGGCGACGGATGGATAATACACCAGCGCCAGATAATCCCATTGGTTGCCGTGTTGCGGGCCGAGCGCGACCGCCTTGGCGTCGCCGGTCCACAGCAGCGTGCCGCCGCGCGCCTTGATCATCGGCACGGTCAGCGCGCTGTAGCGCAAATAGGCATCCCAGCCGCTGCCGTCGCCATCGAGCGAACGCTCGTGGTACCGCATCAGGTTCACCATCACGACCGGGCCCTGGTGTTCCAGTTGCTTCAGGCCCTCGATATTCAACAGATCCACGCCCATGGCCGTCTCCTCCGTGCTCGACAGGATCAGGACATCGTAGCATTGCGCGCGCCGGACTTGTCGCGCGGCGTGAATCCGGCGCAACTTCTTCGAAGCGATGACGATACAAGCGGTCACGGCGCCGAACCCGCTTCCGCTTTACTCTCGGGCAGGCTAGCCTGCCCGAGCCAGGAGATGCCAAAAGCGCCGAACGCTGGAAGCGGCGATAACCCCGTGTCTATAAAAAGACCGAAAATCAATCGGGAGCAGGAAATGTCGAAGTTCAAGGTCGTGACGCCGAAAGGCGCGAGTTTCACCGTCGCCGGCGGCGGCTATGCGCTGGAAAAAGAAGCGCTCGATCCGATCGGCGCCGAGATCGTCGAGGCGCCGGCCAACGAGGCCGAATTCATCGCCGCCGCCCGGACCGCGGACGCCATCTACGCCAAGGGCATTCCGATCTCCAAGACCATCATCGACGCGCTTGAAAACTGCAAGGTCATCACGCTCGGCAGCGTCGGCGTCGACAGCGTGGACGTCAAGGCCGCCACCGCGCGCGGCATTCCCGTCACCAACATTCCCGACACCTTCATCGAGGAAGTCGCCGACCACGCCATGATGCTGCTGCTGGCCGGGTTTCGCCGGCTGGTCGAGCAGGACAAGATGGTGCGGCAAGGCCGCTGGACCGAAGGCCGCCCGGCGCTACTGAGGATTCCCCGGCTGATGGGCCAGACGCTCGGCTTCGTGTCGTTCGGGCGCGTGGCCCGGGCGGTCGCCAAACGCGCCGCACCGTTCGGGCTGCGGATGATCGCCTATGATCCCTTCATCGCCGAGACGCTGATTTCCGATCATGGCGTGCTGCCGGCGACGCTGTCGGAGGTGCTGTCGCAATCCGATTTCGTGTCGATGCACGCGCCGGCGCGGCCCGAGGTGCACCACATGCTCGGCGAAACCCATTTCCGCCAGATGAAGCCGAGCGCGATCTTCATCAATACCGGGCGCGGCGCGACCGTGAACGAAGAGGCGCTGATCAAGGCGCTGCAGGAAGGCTGGATCGCGCACGCAGCACTCGACGTGCTGGAGAAGGAGCCGCCCTCGCACAACAATCCGATGCTCGGCATGGAAAACGTGACGCTAACCGCCCACGTCGCTTCGGCTTCGGCCCGCTTCGACGAGGCGCGCAAGCGGCGCGTCGGCTTCGAACTGTCGCTGGTGCTTTCCGGCATGTGGCCGGTGAGCTGCGTCAATCCGTCGGTGCTGCAAAATACGCCGCTTCGGCGCTGGCAACCTGTCAGCATGGAGCGCGGCCCCAACAGCTAAGAGGCAATAATACAAATGGCGAGCTGATATTCTTCAGCTCGCCATTTTTTTCCGCGTCAGATCTCTGAAAATGCGGCCATCGCATTTCGGCCGATTGCGCGACCGGTCAGTGCGTAACCAAAGGGCAAGCCGAGTCGCCAGGCTTTCCAAACGCTTCCTCGCCCGACATGGTCTGCACAAGACGATAGTAGTCCCAAGGATATTTCAATTCCTCCGGCTTCTTGACCTGCATGATGTACATCTCGTGTTCCATCAGGCCATCCGCACGGATCTTGCCGGCACTCGCGAACATGTCGTCGATTTTCACCTTGTGGAGTTCGGCCATCACCTTGTCCGGGTCGGTACTGTTGGCGGCCTTGACCGCGTTGAGATAGGTGAGCGTGGCCGAATAGTAAGCGGCCTGGTTCATGGTGGGTTCGCGCTTCGTCTTTTCGAAGTAACGCTTTGAGAATGCCCGGGTCTTGTCGTTGAGGTCCCAATACCAACCTGTCGTCAGGTAAAGACCTTGTGCGGTTTTCAGTCCGAGCGCGTGGATGTCGCTGATGAAAGCCAGCAACGCTGCAGGTTTCATGGTCTTTGACAGGCCGAACTCGTCAAAGGCTTTCAGCGAATTGGTGAAGTCGTTTCCGGCGTTCGCGAGGCCCAGGACCTGGGCGCCCGAATTTTGGGCCTGAAGCAGGAAACTTGAGAAGTCGGATGCCGAAAGGGGCACGCGCACCGCGCCAACCACCTTGCCGCCATTGGCTTCGACGACCTTGGCGGCGGCTTCCTGAAGCTGGGTTCCGAATGCGTAGTCGGCGGTCAGGAAGAACCAGCTTTTCCCGCCCTGCTTGACCATGGTTGTGGCGGTGCCGTTGCCGAGCGCCGTGGTGTCGTACGCATAGTGAATCGTGTAGGGCGTGCAATCCTTGCCGGTCAGCGAAGCGCCGGCCGCACCGATCGCAAAGAAGGGCGTTTTCTTTTCCTTCGCGACAGTCGCCAAGGCGAGGCTGACGCCGGTGTTAGAACCGCCAAGCACCATGGTCAGGCCGTCGCGATCCGCCCACTCGCGAAATTTCTGCGCGCCGACGTCGGGCTTATTCTGATGGTCCGTGACCATAAACTCGATCTTGTTGCCGAGCACCGTCCCGCCGAAATCTGCAATCGCCATCTTGGCGGCTTCAACACCGCCCTGGCCAATGACGTCGGCATAAAGACCCGACATATCGTCGATATCGCCGATCACCACCTTGTTGGAGGCTGCCTGGGCAAACGGTGCAACAAAAAACATTGCAGCGGCAAGCGCGCACGCCGCCGAATCCATGACTCGCTTCATTAAGGGTCTCTCCCTGATACTTCTTTCTATAACGCCGCCGCAGATTATCCGAAACGGCGCGCCTTTCGATATTGGGCTTTGGTATCGATATTTCGCGGTCACTGCCCGGACCACCGAGCCCGCAGTGTTTACCAGCAACCAGGCTCATACCAACAGCCAGTAACAAAGATAGTTAGCAAAAAGGCCCGGCTTTGCCGGGCCTTTCCATTCGAGTGCGGACGATTTCAGAACGTCAAGGCTTTTTAAAAAGTCAGCGCCTTCGCCTGTTTCACCTGCGGCAGCGCCTGCACCTTGGCGAGCACCGTCTGCCGGCACCGCGCCGTCGACCTCGACCAGCGCGATGGCGTCGCCGCCCTGCTTGTTGCGGCCGAGATGGAAGGTCGCGATGTTGATCCTGGCATCGCCGAGCAGGCCGGCGAAGTGGCCGATGAAGCCCGGCTTGTCCTCATTGGTGACGTAGATCATCGACTTGCCGAATTCGGCGTCGACCCGGATGCCCTTGATGTCGACCAGCCGCGGCTTGCCGTCGGCATAGACCGTGCCCGACACCGAACGCTCCTGCCGCTCGGTGATCACGGTGACCGTGATCAGGCTTTCGTAGTCGCTCTGCGCCGCGCGCACGATCTCGTCGACCACCATGCCGCGTTCCTTGGCGACGACCGGCGCGGAGACGACGTTGACGTCGCCCAGCATCGGCCGCAGCAGGCCCGACAGCACCGCCGAGGTCAGCGCCTTGATCTTCATTTCGGCGACGTGGCCCTCATAGGTGATCTGCACCTTGAGGATGCCGGTCTCGGTGAGCTGGCCCGCGAACGAGCCGAGCTTTTCGGCAAGCTCGATGAACGGCTTCAGCTTCGGCGCCTCTTCCGCCGTGATCGAGGGGAAGTTGACCGCGTTGGAAATCGCGCCGGTCAAAAGATAGTCCGACATCTGCTCGGCGACCTGCAGCGCGACGTTCTCCTGCGCTTCGGTGGTGGCGGCGCCGAGATGCGGCGTGCAGATCACGTTGGGATGGCCGAACAGCACGTTTGACGTGGCCGGCTCCTCGATGAAGACGTCGAACGCGGCACCGGCGACCTGCTTGGAATTGAGCGCATCGACCAGCGCCTGCTCGTCGACCAGGCCGCCGCGCGCGCAATTGATGATGCGCACGCCCTTCTTCATCCTGGCCAGCGCCGCCGCGTCGATGATGTTTTTGGTCTTTTCGGTCAGCGGCGTATGCAGCGTGATGAAATCGGCGCGCTTGAACAGATCGTCGAGCTCGACCTTCTCGACGCCGATATCCCTGGCGCGCTCCGGCGACAGGAACGGGTCGAACGCGATTACTTTCATGCGCAGGCCGAGCGCGCGGTCGGCGACGATCGACCGATGTTGCCGCAGCCGATCACGCCCAGCGTCTTGCCGGTGATCTCGACCCCCATGAAGCGGTTCTTCTCCCACTTGCCGGCCTGCGTGGAGGCGTCGGCCTGCGGAATTTCGCGCGCCAGCGCCAGCATCAGGGTGATGGCGTGTTCGGCGGTGGTGATCGAATTGCCGAACGGCGTGTTCATCACGATGATGCCTTTCGCGGTCGCGGCGGGTATCTCCACATTGTCGACGCCGATGCCGGCGCGGCCGATCACCTTCAGCCGTGTCGCCTTCTCGATGATCTTCGCGGTGGCCTTGGTCGCCGAGCGGATCGCGAGGCCGTCGTAATTGCCGATGATCTCGGCGAGCTTGTCCTTGTCCTTGCCGAGATTGGGCTGGAAATCGACCTCGATGCCGCGATCCTTGAAGATCTGCACCGCGGCCGGAGACAGCGCATCGGAAATGAGAACTTTGGGTTTGGGCATGGGGTTTGATCCGTTGATGGACAATGCACTTGATGTCGTCGCACTTGATGTCGTCACCCCCGGGGCAAAAGCGCGAAGCGCGTCTTCGCACTAGAGACCCGGGGGTCCATCCTTTTCGATGGATGGCCGGGTCAAGCCCGGCCATGACGATGATGGAATGAACGAACCTACGCCGCTCTGGCGAGCGTTGCCTTCATCTCGGCGAACGCCCAGTCGATCCACTGCGTCAGCAGCGCGACGTCACTTGGCTTCCACCGTGGCGCCGCACCAGATGCGCAGGCCGGCCGGCGCGTCGCGATAATGCGCGAAATCGTAGCCGGCGCCTTCCTTCTCCACCAGGGCGACGAGCTTCTTGGCAAAATCCGACCTGCGCGTCCGCCGTCAGCGACGTGATCGCGGGATCGACCACCCTCATGCACACCGAGGTGTTGGACCGGATCAGCCGGATCCTTGGCCAGGAAATCGATCCACGGCGTCTTCGCCTTCCAGTCGGCGAGCACCTTGGTGTTGGCGTCGGCGCGCGCCATCAGGGCCTTGAGGCCGCCGACCGACTTGCCCCAGTTCAGCGCGTCGAGATAATCCTCGACGCACAGCATCGACGGCGTGTTGATGGTTTCGCCCTCGAAGATGCCCTGCGTTGAGCTTGCCGCCCTTGGTCATGCGGAAGATCTTCGGCAGCGGCCATGCCGGCTTGTAGCTTTCGAGCCGCGCCACCGCGCGCGGGCTGAAGCACCAGCATGCCATGCGCGGCCTCGCCGCCCAGCGCCTTCTGCCAGGAGAACGTCACCACATCGAGCTTGGCCCAGTCGAGCTTTTGCGCGAACGCCGCCGAGGTGGCGTCGCAGATGGCGAGGCCCTCGCGATCGGCGCTGATCCAGTCGGCATTGGGCACGCGCACGCCCGAAGTGGTGCCGTTCCAGGTGAAGACGATGTCGGAAGCCGGATCGGCCTTGGAGAGATCGGGAATTTCGCCATAGCCGGCATGCAGCCTGGTGACGTCCTTGAGCTTCAATTCCTTGACGATGTCGCTGACCCAGCCTTCGCCGAAGGATTCCCAGGCGATCGTGGTCACCGGCCGCGCGCCGAGCAGCGACCACAGCGCCATTTCGACCGCGCCGGTATCGGACGCCGGCACGATGCCGATCTTGTAGTCGGCGGGCACCTCAAGCACTTCGCGCGTCAGATCGATCGCGAGCTTGAGCTTGGCCTTGCCGATTTTCGCGCGATGCGAACGGCCGAGCGCGGCGTCCTTGAGATTTTGCGGGTTCCAGCCGGGGCGCTTGGCACAGGGGCCGGAGGAAAAATGCGGCACGTTCGGCCGCAAAGCGGGCTTCGCTGCAGTCATGATCTATCCTTCCAGATAGCAAGCCTCCCGTTGGGGGGAGGTGTCCCGCCGCGGTGCATAAGGGAATCGCCGTGAATCGTCAAGGAACTTCAGGAAGATCACAGGCGATTGATGGTTCGGCGTGCGCGTCCGGCGGCAATTTCGCAGCCGGCTGCGACTGCAGCAATTCCGCCGCATCGGTGACGAGCCTGGCGGCTCTGCGCCGGCTCGCGATTTTCAGAATGCTCTTGTCGTCGGCCTGTACGACATACTCGTTGCCGATCCTGACGATCGAATAATTTTTCATGCGCAATTCCCAAGCTGCCCGAAGCCCGCCGGGATACGCCATGATGCCACGGATCGTTCCGCGAAAAAAATTACGGAACACCGGTTAGTTTACCGCGCCTTAACCGCAACGAATGGCAAAACCCGTTTCGCAACGTTCGCAACGCCGTCCTGATCGACGCCCGAACAATTGGGCAACATCAAAATCGCAAGGTCATGCCGACATGGCTCGGCTGAAATCCGAGCCGCGCGTAGAACCGCTGCGCATCGACGCGGGTGTGATGCGTCAGCAGCTCGACCAGCTTGCAATTTTTGGCGCGCGCCTCCGCGACCGCCCACTGCACCAGTTGCTCGCCGATGCCGCGGCTGCGGCACTGCGCGGCGACGCGAACGTCCTCGATCAGGCCGCGCGAGGCGCCCTGCGAGCTCAGCCCCGGCAGCATGCAGAGCTGCAGGCAGCCGACCACGGCGCCCTCACCGTCCTCGGCGACCACGAGCTGGATATGGGATCGCCTGTTCAAGCGCTTCGAACGCCCGGAAATAGGACGGCGGCAGCGGCTCTTCGATCCGTTCGCGCGCGCTGCCGAGCGGATCGTCCGCCAGCATGCGTACGATGGCGCCGACGTCGTCACGGCGAGCGCGCCGGATGGTTATCGAGGATATTGCGGTCATGCTGGTTCCAGAAAACCCTAGCGCGCCGGCGGCAGGCCGAGAGACCGTTCGGCCTCGCCGATCCAGCGCCGCACGGCGGCGTAGCCGTCGAGATGAAAACCGCCTTCATGCGCCAGGCGGGTATAGGCCAGCAGCGCGACGTCGGCGAGCGAGAGGCTGTCGCCGACCAAAAATCGCGTCGCGGCGAGCTGGTGCTCCATCCGCGCCAGCGCCGCATAGCCGCGCTTGATCTTGTCCGGATCGAGATCGGATGCCGGCTTGCCCTGATATTCCATCTGGAAGCGGCACACCGCGACATAAGGCTCGTGGCTGTATTGTTCCCAGAACAACCACTCGTCCATCTTCGCCGCCGCAAATGCATCGGCGGGAATGAGATCGCTGCCGCGGGCAAGATATCGAATGATGGCATTGGATTCCGCCAGCACCCGGCCGTCGTCGAACTCGACCGTCGGCACCTGGCCCGCGCTGTTGAGCTTGAGGAATGGCGTGGTGCGGGTCTCGCGCTTGAGCGTGTCGACGCCGATCCAGCGTATAGGGCAGCGCCAAGCGTGTCGCAGACCCATTTCACTTTCAGGCAATTGCCTGAATTGGTATCGCCGTAGATTTTCATCACTGCGGTCCTCCCCGACAGGCGCGCCATCGGACCAGCCGCATCATTTCCTGTCAAGGCGGGACGCGCGGGCGAGGATCAGAACTTGTAGCCGATCCCGGCGTGCAGGCTGTTCATCGAAACCGAGGTATCCTTGACCGACATGAACTTGATGTATTCCCATTCGCCGCGCAGGAACAGGCCGTTCCAAACCATGTATTCGACGCCGAGACCTCCGGTCCAGCCGGCCACGAAGTCATTGGTTCTTTGTTCGGTGTTCGTCTGCGAGAGCGACGGGACGTTGGAAAACACCGGAGGCAGGGCGACCGTGATCGTGGTGCCTAATCCGTTCGTGGTGGTGACCGTCTGATCGTCCCGCAACACGACATTGGTGGTCACCGACCGGTATACGTCCATGCGGCCGACCGCCAGACCGCCGAACACGTAGGGCAGGAAATTACCGGTGGCCCAGCCGGCACGGCCGCGCAGCGTCACGACGTCCTTGATCTGCAGCGCGGCGGAGCCGTTGAGCGTGGTGTTGTAGGTGTAGGTGTGACCGGCCGGAGCGGAACCGGAATTCGGAATGGCGAGCGATATCGAGTTCGAAGCCGAACTCGCCAGTCTGTCCATGTAATTGTAATTGGCCTCGACGCCGAAAACCAGATCGTCCCACTGCCAGTTGCGGCCGCCGAAAGCTCCGAAGCCGGTGCCCTGCATGTTATTCTTGCTCAGCACCGACCAATTCGATGTCGGTTGCTGAAGCACGCTATTGCGAAAGATGAAATTCGTCAGACCGACGACGGTGCTGCTGAAATCGATCGATGAGGATTGGTACCCGACCTGACCGCCGGCGTACCAGCCGTCCCAGTTTCGGGTGGCCGTGCTCAGCCCTTCGCTGCCGCGAAGCGCCGGAAAATAATCGGGAAGATCGGCCGCCTGCGCGCCGGAGGCCGCTCCGAACATTACCGCCGCCAGCAGAAACCTACGCATCGCAACGCTCCCATCGAACACCTTAACTTGGCGCCGATCATCGCTCGTTAACCTTAACCATATCGTTGTCGCGGCGCGTTGATTGCCCTGATCGTGCTCGAAAACCGTTCGTCGCTTTGCACTGAAGCGGCCGTCGCAGTCGAGATCATGCCGCGCGCACAAAACAAAACGGCGCGGGAAAATCCCGCGCCGTTAGCAAACATTGACAGGTGAGCGGCTCGATCAGCCCTTGGTGACCAGCGGCGGCGCGTAGACCGGCGGGCTGTCGAAATTCCAGCGCACGCCGAGCTTCAGGTCGTTGGAGGTGATGTCGTTGAACTTCATGACATGGCCTGCCTGGAACCCGGTGAAGTCGGAGATGACGCCGGTCGTCCCGCTACCGAGATTGACATAGCTATAGGCCAATTCGAGCGTGACGTTGGGGCTGATCTGGTAGGCTAGACCAGCATGCAGGGCCCAGGCGAAATTCCACTGCGAGCCGCTCGCGGCGGTCGCGTTACTCGCCACTGGGGACCGCCGCGTAGGGTACGGCCGGCGGGGCGGGGAGCTGCAGATTGGTCACGCCGTCGTCGGTGAAGCCTGAAATGGTGACGCGCGACGTGCCGACACCGGCGCCGATGAACGGCGTGATGCACCACCAGGTGCCGAGATCGGCATAAGCGTTGGCCAGGAACAGCAGTTCCGATTTGGTGGCACTATAATTATCCTGGCCATTGTAGGCGACCCCAAACGCCGAGGCGTTGAAGACGTCCGTGCCTTTGAAATTCGCGTTGCCGCGGTATTGCGCGGTGACGTCAGCACGGAACCAGTTGTTGAACCGATAGCCGACGCCGACGTCGAAGATGCCGCCGGTATCGAAATTGGTTGTCTCCGTCAGAGAACTGATCTGGTGAGTACAGCGACCGGATCGGACGTGCGGATGTTATTCACGCCTCTGATTGCTGAACCCGATATCGCCGCGCAGATACCAGCCGCCGAAGTCTTGGGCCGGCGGCGCGTAATATTGCGGCGGCGGCATGATGGAGGGCATGTCCGCGGCGAACGCCGCCGACGACAACAGTGATGCCGCTCCGGCGGCGACGAGAAACTTAACGCTACGCATTGGCTTCGTCCTTTTGTCCGGTGAGGCGAACGACGGAGGCCTCACATCTAAAAACTCACGGCAGGACGATGCCACCAAATGCTTAAGCGCCACTTAACCCTAATTTTTAAGGTTGATATTCTCTTGCGCATGGTCCGCCAAAGGTGAGCGCATCGGCGACGAGATCATTTGCTTTTTCAATATTTTGGAGCGCTTTCGGACGACGCTGATGGCGCGGCGAAGATTTTTTTGAGGATGAAGCGGCGGCGCGAAAGAATGGCGCAAGCGCCACAATCGCTAACAATGTATTGATGAATCCCGAACGTTCGGCGCGGCCGACCGGCGCGTCAGTGCGCGGTTCTCGGCATCTTCGGCAGGAACACCGCGAGCAGCCCGATCGCCGGCAGGAAGGCGCAGACCTGATAGACGAACGCGATGCCGGTATGGTCGGCGACCTTGCCGAGCACCGCGGCGCCGAGGCCGCCGATGCCGAACGCAAACCCGAAGAACACGCCGGAGATCATTCCGAACCGATGCGGCATCAGTTCCTGCGCGAACACGATGATCGACGACGTCGCCGAGGAAATGATGAAGCCGATGAACACCGTCAGCACCGCGCTTGCGAACAGGCCGGCATAGGGCAGCGCCAGCGTGAACGGCAGCGCGCCGAGGATCGAAAACCAGATCACGTATTTGCGGCCGAAGCGATCGCCCAGCGGTCCGCCGAAGAACGCCCCGACCGCGTTCGAGGCGAGGAAGATGAAGAGATAGAGCTGGGCGGCCTGGGTCGAGACGCCGAATTTGTCGATCAGGTAGAAGATGTAATAGCTCGACAGGCTCGACACGTAGAGCTGCTTCGAGAACAACAGCGCCACCAGCACCGCGAGCGCGATCATGACCCGGCGCGAGCTCGGCGCGTCCGGATGCGGCGGCGAGGCGGCGCCATCTTTTTCGTCGTGATCTGCGGCTTGTACCATTGCCCGATCCGCCACAGGATGACGATCGCCAGAAATGCGATCGAGGAAAACCAGGCGATGCTGGGCTGACCGAACGGCACCACGATCAGCGCCGCGAGCAGCGGACCCATCGACGGTTCCGGCGCTGCCGCCGACCTGAAACACCGATTGCGCGAAGCCGTAGCGCCCGCCGGAGGCGAGCCGCGCGATCCGCGCCGACTCCGGATGGAACACCGCCGAGCCGAGTCCGACCAGCGCCGCCGCGACAGGATGACGAGGTATTGCTGCGCGACGCTGAGCAGCAGCAGGCCGAAGAACGTGGACCCCATGCCGATCGGCGAGCGAAAACGGCTGCGCCTTCTTGTCGGTGAAATGCCCGACCAGCGGCTGCAGCAGCGAGGCGGTGAACTGGAACGCCAGCGTGATCAGTCCGATCTGCGCGAAGTCGAGCGCGTAGCTGTCTTTCAGGATCGGATAGACCGATGGGATCAGCGACTGCATGGTGTCGTTGAGGAAGTGCGAGAGGCTGATGCCGCCGAGCACGATATAGGCCGGTCCCGCCGCGGCGGACCGTGCGATCGACGCCGGACGTCAGGTCCGGCACCGGTGACCGGCGCGGCCAGGGCCTCTTCGGAGACGATGACAGGCTTGTTCAAGAGATCATTCCCGAAAGATCAGCGCGGCGCCACGCGCTTCCTACGATGGCGGCACGGCCCCGACCAGCGCCATTAGATGATGGCTGCGATGCGCTTACGCGGCGGCGGCCGCGGCGTGGCCGAGCGCGGAGACGATATGATCGACCACTTCCTCGACCAGGATGCGGTCGTCGCCCTCGCCCATCACGCGGATCACCGGCTCGGTGCCGGAAGAGCGCACCAACAACCGGCCGTGGCCGTTGAGCCGCTTTTCGCCGGCGTCGATCGCCGATTTGACCTCGGCGTCGTCGAGCGGCTTGCCGCTGCGGTAGCGCACGTTCTTCAGGATCTGCGGCAACGGATCGAAGCGGCGGCAGACCTCCGATACCGGGCGGCGAAGTTTTTGCACCACCGCGAGCACCTGCAGCGCCGCGACGAAGCCGTCGCCTGTGGTGGCGTAGTCCGACAGAATGATGTGACCGGAGGGCTCGCCGCCGAGATTGTAGCCGCCGGCTCAGCATCTGTTCGAGCACGTAGCGATCGCCGACCGGCGTGCGCACCATTTCGATGCCGTGGCCTTCGAGAAAGCGCTCCAGTCCCAGATTCGACATCACGGTGGCGACGATGCCCGGCTTGGCGAGCCGGCCGTCTTCCTTCCAGCTCTGCGCGATCACCGCCAGCAGCTGGTCGCCGTCGACCAGATGCCCGCGCTCGTCGACCAGGATGACCCGATCGGCGTCGCCATCGAGCGCGATGCCGATGTCGGCGCGCATTTCGCGCACCTTGCGGCTCAGCGCCTCCGGCGAAGTCGATCCGCATTCCTTGTTGATGTTGAATCCGTCCGGGTCGACGCCGATCGAAATGACGTCGGCGCCGAGCTCCCACAGCGCTTCCGGCACCACCTTGTAGGCCGCGCCATTGGCGCAATCGACCACCACGCGCAGGCCGTCGAGGCTGAGATCGCGCGGCAGCGTGCGCTTGGCGAATTCGATGTAGCGGTCATGGACGCCGTCGATGCGGCGGGCGCGCCCGAGACTGGCGCTCTGCGCCAGGCGCTTGTCGAGCGATTCATCGAGCAGCTGCTCGATCTGCTTTTCGACGTCGTCGGACAGTTTGAAGCCCTGCGGGCCGAACAGCTTGATGCCGTTGTCTTCGAACAGGTTATGCGAAGCGGAAATCATCACGCCGAGATCGGCGCGCATCGACTTGGTCAGCATCGCCACCGCCGGCGTCGGCATCGGGCCGAGCAGCAGCACATCCATGCCGACCGAGGTAAAGCCCGGCCACCATCGCGTATTCGATCATGTAGCCGGAAAGCCGGGTATCCTTGCCGATGACGACGCGATGGCGATGTTCGCCGCGCTGAAATACCAGCCCAGCCGCCTGCCCCACCTTGAGCGCGAGCTCCGGCGTGATCAAACCATTGGCGCGGCCCCGAATCCCATCCGTACCGAAATATTTGCGGCTCATGTACCCCCCAGCAGCACCGATTCAGGTTATCTGGCGAGAAGCCTCGAACGCGCCGCCATCATAGCGTGCGGCGATTATAATGCCTTCGGGGCTGAAATGGCTTCAAAAAATATGATTAATCATTACCGGCGGCCGGGTCGCCGGTTGACCATTAACCCATTGTTAACACTTGATTTATGTCCGATACTGAGGTCTCACCCGCCGCGGTCAATCGTTGCGCTTGACGTGGCGGTCCTGTTTCGAGGGCGGCGGCTGGGTGACGTTGACCGGGTCCGAGGCCGGAAAGGTCTCCTCCAGCCCCTCCTCCAGGGCCTGATCGAGCCGGCGCTTCTCGGCGCTTTTGGCGTCTTCGGGCTCGGAGCGTGGGCCGGTCATGGATGCCCTCCTGGCTGGCAGCCCCACCGCCGTGAAGCGATTTTGCGGTGGCCTCAAGCATGCTAGATGACAGTCAAAGCCATAAATACAAGAAGGGCCGGCAACGTTCATGAAACACATCACCTGCATCGAAGATCTGCGCCAGGTCCATAAGCGCAAGGTGCCCAAGGCATTTTTCGACTACGCCGATCGCGGCTCCTATGCCGAGGAAACGCTGCGCGCCAATCGCGACGACCTGCAGCAGATCAAGTTTCGCCAGCGCATCCTGGTCGATGTGTCGAAGCGCGATCTCTCGACCACGATTCTCGGCGAACCCGCTTCGCTGCCGCTGATCCTGGCGCCGGTCGGGCTGCTCGGCATGCAATCCGGCGACGGCGAAATTCACGCCTGCCGCGCCGCGCAGGCCGCCGGCATTCCGTTCACGCTGAGCACGATGTCGATCTGTTCGATCGAGGACGTCGCGGCCAATGTCGACAAGCCGTTCTGGTTTCAGCTCTACGTCATGAAGGACCGTGGCTTCATCAAGGCGCTGATCGAGCGCGCCATCGCGGCGAAATGCAGCGCGCTGGTGCTGACGGTCGATCTGCAGGTGATCGGGCAACGTCATGCCGACATCAAGAACGGCATGACGGTGCCGCCGGAATGGACGCTGTCGAAATTTTTCGATTTCGCCACCAAGCCGGCATGGGTGTCCGGCGTATTGCGCGGCAAGCGCCGCACCTTCGGCAATCTGGTCGGTCACCTCAAGGGCACCGACGATATCACCGCGCTGTCGACCTGGACCTCCTCGCAGTTCGACACCACGCTGAACTGGAAAGACGTCGAGTGGATCCGCAGCATCTGGCCGGGCAAGCTGGTGCTCAAGGGCATCCTCGACGTCGAGGATGCCGAGGAAGCGGTGAAGACCGGCGCGCAGGCGCTGGTGGTCTCCAACCATGGCGGCCGCCAGCTCGACGGCGCGCCGTCGTCGATCGAGGTGCTGCCGGAAATCGTCGACGCCGTCGGTTCGCAGATCGAAGTGCTGTTCGACGGCGGCATTCGCTCCGGCCAGGACGTGATGCGCGCGCTCGCGCTCGGCGCCAAGTCCTGCATGATCGGCCGCGCCTTCGTCCACGGCCTGGGCGCTTTCGGCGAAGCCGGCGTCGCCAAGGCGATCGACATCATCCGCAACGAACTCAGCGTCACCATGGGGCTATGCGGCGTCAACACCATCGCCGAGATCGACGACCACGTGCTGGCGATTTGAAAAAGTTTCGTCGCGGCGTTCGCCATTTCCCTTTTCCCCTTGTGGGAGAAGGTGGCTTCGCGAAGCGAAGACGGATGAGGGGTCCGGTCCATCGATGGAAAGAGACCCCTCATCCGGCACGGACTTCGTCCGCGCCACCTTCTCCCACAAGGGGAGAAGGAAAGAGTAAGATCACATCGGCGGCGTAATCCCGTCGAGGCCGACACCGACGCGGCCGGCTTCCAGTGTGCCGTCATCTTTCTTGGTGGCGCCGAAGATGATGATCTTGGCGCCCGGCTTCAGTTCGGACTTGTCACCTGAAACGAATGCGACGATCGGCGTTTCCGGCGGCACCACGACTTTCTTCTCGCCGTCCTTGTACTTGACCATGATGTTCTGGCCATCGGTGCCGGCGACCGTCTCGGCGACGGTGGCGTTGGTCATGGTGCTGTTGGGACGCAGGTCCCAGGGCCGGAAGCCTTCGGCGGCGCCGCGTTGCGCTTCAGGGAAGATATGAACGGCGAGCGCCTTCTGGGTGCCGTCGGGCTCGGGCATCGCCGATACGCCGATGTAGGAGCCCGGCTTGATTTCCGACAGCGCGCTTTTGGCGATGCCGACCACCACGACATTGTCGGTCACACGAACCTTCATGTCCGCGCCCTCGCGCGACTTGATCATCAGCGTGGGGCCATCGACGCTTTCGATGGTGCCGCGGATGCGCACCGTCGGCGGCTGCTGCGCCCACGCCGCCGACCCCAGCATCACCGTCAACGGAACCACCAGCAGGCGCGGCATCAACGAAGAAATTTTCAGCATGGTTGTCCCTCCCAAAGCTCTGTCCAACTCATGACAGAACCCCGCGGCCGGAAGGCTATTCCGGGATGACGCATCCGTGATATCTGCCGTCAGGGGAGAGACGAATCCTACATCGGCGGGGTCAGGCCGTCGCGGCCGACGCTGACGCGGTTGGTTTCGAACGAACCGTCCGGCAGCTTCTTGATGAATGCGATCACCTTGGCGCCGGCCTTCAGGTCGGATTTATCGCCGGCGTTATAGGTCACCACCGGCGTATCCGGCCCGACCACGACTTTCTTCTCGCCGTCCTTGTATTTGACTGTCAGCGTGCGACCGTCATTGCCCGCGACGCTCTCGGCCACCGTCGCATTGGTCATGGTGCTGTTGGGCCGCAGATCGTACGGCCGCGACCCCTCCCCGGTGCCGCGCATGTCCTCGGGGAATACGTGCACTTCGACTGCCTTTTGACTGCCGTCCGCCCCGGGCACCGTGGTGGCGCCGACGAAGGAGCCGACTTTGATGTCAGACAGCGAGATCTTGACGATCCCGACCACCTTCATATCGCCGGTCATGTGCAGCTTGACATCCTCGCCGCTGCGCGACTTGACCGACAGTACGTCGCCGTCAACGCCCTCGATGGTGCCGCGAACCCGCGACGGCGTCGGCGATTGTTGCGCGACTGCGTAGAGCGACGACGCGACCAAAACGGCCATTGCGACAAGCGGACGACTGAGGCTTGAACGACGAACGGGCATGTACTGATCTCCGGTTGGTATCACTGAACAACGGTATCACTGAGCACGAGACCCCTAAGACTTCCACACTGTTCCCGCTCAAACCTTTGTGAGATCGGCCTCGACCAGGGCTCGAAGCTCCGGCGTGACCTCGGGGCGCTGTCCGAACCACAATTCGAACCCGCGCACCGCCTGATGCAGCAGCATGCCGAGCCCGTCGGCGGTCTTAAGTCCGCGCGCCCGCGCCGCCGCCAGCAGCGGCGTCAGCAGCGGCACGTAGACGAGGTCGGCGACAACCGCATGCGGCGGCAACCGGCTGACATCGATTTCGAGCGCGGGCTGGCCGTGCATGCCGAGCGACGTCGTATTCACCAGCAAGCCCGCGCGCGGCAACAGATCATCGATGCCATCCCAGGAGACAGGATGAACGGTGGCGCCGAACTGATCCGCGAGCGTGCGGCCGCGCGCGATGGTGCGGTTGGCCAGATGCACGCGCTTGACGCCGCGCTCGATCAATCCGAACACCACCGCGCGCGACGAACCGCCGGCGCCGAGCACCAGCGCGTCGGTGGCGGCGTCCCAGCCCGAAGCGCAGGCATCGAGATTATTGAGAAAGCCTTCGATATCGGTATTGGTCGAGCGCAGTTCACCGCCCTCGTACCACAGCGTGTTGGCGGCGCCGACCGCGCGGGCACGTGCGTCCGGCATCGACAGCGCCAGCGCACGCTCCTTGTGCGGAATGGTGACATTGGCGCCGACGAAACCGTGCGCGGAGAGGTGCAGCACGAATTCGGCAAAGCCCTCCGGTGGTACCGCCTCGATGCTGTAGCCACCCTCGATACCAAGCGTCCGCAGCCAGTAATGATGGATCAGCGGTGAACGCGAATGCGCTGCCGGCCATCCGATCAGGCATGCGGCACGGGCTTTGGTCTCGGCTGTCATGGTCTATCCTGCTGCGGCGCGCCGTAACCAGCCGCCGCCGCTGCTCAAATCGGCCAAGCCGGCTTCGCTGTCAATGCTATCGGTGGGCCGTCGCGGCGACGATCGCGCTCAACGCCAGCGCTATCCCTGCGGCAAACCAGATCGCGGCGAGATTGATCCAGTGATAGGCCAGTGCGCCGCACAACGAACCCGCCACCAGCGCCGCCCACAACAGCAAATTCGGCACCCAGTCCCAGAGCGGGCCGCCGCGCAGCGCCGCCGCGACATGCTGGCCGACCTTGACCAGCGCGCCCGTGACGTAAGTCAGGCCGAGCCCGCCGCCGCCCTGGATCTGGAACACCGCGTTCTCCAATCCCATCGCCAGCACGATCGCGGCGATCGCGGCATTCGACAGGCCGAAGGTGTAACAGAGCGCCGATGCGGCGAGCAGCGACGCCTCCGCCAGCAGTACCCAGGGCTGGCGATGGACGCCGTGGCCAAGCACGATCAGGCAGCCGGCCGCGGCGCCAATCACGAACAGCGCGATCACGCCCAGCGCCTCGGCCGCATTCGACCAGTGCCCCTCGGCCAGGTTGACGCCCAGCCGCGTCGAGTTGCCGCTCATGAAGGCGACGAACGTGCCGCCGAGATGCAGGAAGCCGATGGCGTCGACGTAACCGGCCAGCGCGCTCAGCGCACAGGCCAATAAGATATTGCTGCGTGAATCAAGCATTTCGTCGAACCGCGGTGCGGCGCGCGCGCTATCCATGGCTCGACCGAGCAAGGATGACTCAGGCGTTCCATTCGTAGATTTCTTTTTCGTACACTTCCTCAAAACCGGCCCGCTGCAGATTCCGGTAAGAATGCTCGATCATATAGAGGGTTTCGGACACCAGCGTCGAACAGCCCATCTGTTCGGCCCGTTCTATTCGCTTCGCAATCAGGGCCTGCTGGGCTCCGCGTTTGCGATGGCTTTCGGCGGTCGCCGCGGACATCAGATATCCGAGGTCCTCGAAGATGCAGAGGGTCGCAATGGCGACCGGACGCCCGTCGTCGAACGCCATGTAATGGAAGAAGCCTTCCTTGCCGGCGGACCTGACATATCCCGGCCACATGGTCTCTCCCAGTTGATCGCCGGCTTGCATTATTTCTTCCGCGCTCACCTCTCGCACGTCAAGATCGGTTTTGAATTCAACCGGCGAACGATGATCGCGGCACAGGGTCGGATAGCCGGTGCGTCGAATACGGGAAAGCCCGCTCTGTTCCAGCCAGCCGCGCACCACCTCCATGTCGGGGCCAGGGCTGAGCCAGACGAAGAACCGCTTCACCCCGTCGGTGGCGAACAGATCGATCAAACGCCCGATGCCGCGGAATTCCATTCCCGCTTCCGTTCCGCACCAATAGACGCGGTTCAGATTGGCGGACGCAAAGGGACCCTGACGATGGGGGTCGATGGTGACGTAGCAACTGCCGCAGGGAGAGCCGCGGAACTGCCTGCGTATCAGGCTGTCCGGCTGGCATCGGCTGTCCAGCCAGGCAGTAAGCCGTTTCATTTTCAACGACAAAACGATCTTGTCCATGACGCTCCCCGCGAACTGCGATGCCACGCAACGGAAATTGGCACGGTATTTCGCGCGCCGACGTCGCAGTTTTCCCGAAAGCGGCCGACTTGGAAAGTGCGACCGCGCGAAAAACGACGCCGCGGGCGAAGCTAACTTGCGGCGAGACCGTCCGCCGCGACCAAAAGTTTCTCGCGCTCGCCCTTGATGTCGGCGATGGCCCGCGCAATGGTTTCGCGATATTTGGCGCGCGGCGGCCTCACCCCGTGAGTGAGGAGTGCCCGGCGCACCGTCGGCGACGCGCCGGTGATGAAGAGCCGGATGTCCTGGCGCTTTGCCTTGGCCGCAACGCGGCTCATGGCGTTGGCCGCGGTGGAATCGAGAAACGGCACCGCCGCGAAATCGACCACGAACGCCTTGCGGGTATCGGCGAGGCTGTCGAGCACGGCCCCTACCGTCGAGGCCGCGCCGAAAAAGAACGCGCCGGTGATGCGATACACCAGCACGTCCGGATCGGCGGCAAGCCGGGAATCGTAGGGAACGCGATCGCCGTTGCCGTCGTCGGCCCTGTCGTCGGGCACCAGCGGCATGCCGGCCTCGATGCCTGTCATCTCCGCCATCCGGTTGATGAACAGCACCGCGCCAAGCGCGAAGCCAACCAGAATGCCTTCGGTAAGATCGCGAAAGATCGTCAGCAGAAAGGTCGCGAGCAGCACGGTGGCATCGCCGCGCGAGGAGCGGATCAGAGTCGCGAATTCGTGCTTCTCCGCCATGTTCCAGGCGACGACCACCAGCACCGACGCCAGCGCCGCGAGCGGAATGTAGCTCGCCAGGGGTGCGGCGATCAGCATGAACAGCAACAGGAACCCCGAATGCAGCATTCCGGAGATCGGGCCGCGGGCGCCGGCGCGGACATTGGTCGCGGTCCGTGCGATGGTGCCGGTAACACAGATGCCGCCGAACAGCGCCGATCCGATATTGGCAAAGCCCTGCGCCACCAGTTCACAGTTCGAACGATGCCTGCGGCCGGTCATGCCGTCCGCCACGACCGCCGAGAGCAGTGACTCGATGGCGCCGAGCAGCGCGAATGCGATCGCGTCGGGCAGTACCGCCCGCGCCTTCTCCAGCGAAAACACCGGCCACGCCGGCCAGGGCAATTCCCGGGGGATGCCGCCGAACCGGGTGCCAATGGTTTCCACCGGCAGCGACAGCGCCCAGGTCGCGATCGCCGCGACGACGACCGCGATCAAAATGCCGGGCCAGTGCGGCCGCAGTCTTCGCAGCATGAAGATGATGGCGACGCTGACCGCAGCCACGGCGATCGCCGAAAGGTTGGCGGTGTGCAGCCCTCCCGCCAGCACCTCCAGTTTTGGGATCAATTCGCCCGGTTCTTTCGTGGTCAGCGTGATGCCGAGCAGGTCCTTGAGCTGGCTGGCGAAGATGATGACGGCGATCCCGGCGGTGAATCCCACGGTCACCGGATACGGAATGAATTTGATGTAGGTACCGAGCCGCAGAAGACCCGCGGCGATCAGAAACACGCCGGCCATCGCGGTGGCTAGGATCACGCCGTCGACGCCGTGGCGTTCGCCGGTCAGCGCCACCAGCACAATGAACGCGCCGGCGGGTCCGCCGATCTGAAACCGGCTGCCGCCGAGCAAGGAAACGATGAAGCCGCCGATCACGGCGGTATAAAGCCCGCGGTCCGGGGTCGCGCCCGAGCCGATGGCGATCGCCATCGACAGCGGCAGCGCGACAATCGCCACCGTCAGGCCGGCGATCACATCGGCGCGAAAATCCGCAAAACGATAGCCTTCGCGCAGCACCGTGATCAGTTTTGGCGCGTACAATTCAGCAAAGGTCGGTTGTTTGATACGCCGCAGCATGTCCCTCAGTCCCTGTCTCCCGATTCGGGAGGATAACATGCAATGGCCGGCGGGACGGCTTATTGAGCGAGATCATGGGTGCCCGGTTGCGAGCGAAGCTATCGGTGGGCCGGCATCCCCCGATGTGCAATTGCACATCCGGGATGCGCCACGTGGCGCAGGCTTGGAGTTCCTGCTGTCTGTCGTGGTCACGGATTCCGGGTTCGCGCGTTGCGCGCCCCGGAATGACTGCCCTGGATCACGCCGCGACGCGGTGCGCGGCGATGATCTGATCGGCGGCGCGGCCGGTGACCTCCGCCATGCGGTCGAAAGCCCGCGTGAAACTGCCGGCGCCGGCCGTCGCCGAGCGCAACTCCACGATCAACTCGCCGATCTCGGCTTCCGGCATCATGGCGCGGACGCGATCCCATCCCGGCCAGCCCTCGCGGGTGTCGAAGCCGAGAATCTGCCCGCGCCGCCCCGAGAGAATGGCGTTGATTTTCGCTGTGGCGTCCGTGGGACAGACGATCTCCACCACATGGATCGGCTCCAGCAGCACCGGCTGGCACTGCGGCAGCGCCTCGCTGACGCCGATCCGCGCCGCGGTGCGGAACGCCAGATCCGATGAGTCCACGCTGTGATACGAACCGTCGGTCAGCGTCACCTGCACATCGATCACGGGAAAGCCGAGCGGCCCGCGCAACAGCCCGTCGACCACGCCCTCCTCCACCGCGCCGATATAGTTGCGCGGCACCGCGCCGCCGACGACCTTTTCGTGGAACTCGAAGCCGCCGCCGCGCGGCATCGGCTTGACCTCCAGCACCACGTCGCCGAACTGGCCATGGCCGCCGGATTGCTTCTTGTGCCGGCCGCGCTGGGTGATCGATTTGCGGATGGTCTCCTGATATCCGATCGCCGGCGGATGCGATTTGACGTTGACGCCGAAACGGTCATGCAGACGCTCCAGCGCGACCCGCAAATGCATCTCGCCCTGTCCCCACAGCACGATGTCGTGGGTCCGGGGATTGTGGATCATCGTCAGCGAGGGATCTTCCTCGTTGAGCCGCAACAAGGCCTGGCCGAGTTTGACGTCGTCCTTGCGGTCGGTTGCCGAAAGCGCGATCGCCAGCACCGGCGGCGACGGCTCGACGCTGACCAGCACCGTCGGCGCGGTCTTGCCGCTCGACAGCGTGTCGCCGGTCTTGATGGTGTCGAGTTTGCCGAGCGCGACCGTTTCGCCGGCCTCGGCGGCGGCGCGCTTGCTGTCATGGGCGCAGTTCACGCCAGATATGCCCGACACCCGGCCGCTCTCGCCTGACGAGGATTGCAGCGTCGCGCCGTCATCGAGGTGGCCTGCGAGCACGCGCGTCAGCGACAGCTTGCCGCCGTGCTGCAAATGCACGGTCTTGAACACGTAGGCCAGCGCGTCCTTGGCCGAAGACGCGCCGAGACGCCTAGCGGTCTCGGCCACGCCGGGCGATTCATGCCGCAGCGCCTTCATCAGGCGCAGCACGCCGTTCTCGCGCGCCGCCGAGCCGAGCAGCACCGGACAGATCAGCCCCTCGCGCAATTCGCGGGCGAGATCGTCGAACACGGCATCGCGCGGCGGCGGAATGTCCTCGAGCAATTGTTCCATCAGCGCGTCGTCGTGATCGGCGAGCTTTTCCAGCATCGAGAAGCGGGCTTCCTTCTCGCGGTCGAGATCGCCGCCCTCGAGCGCGACCACTTCGGACGCCTTGTGTTCGCGATAGACGAAGGCACGTTCCAGCGCCAGATCGACGAAGCCCGCGATCAGATCGCCGTTCCAGATCGGAATCTGCCGCAGCACCAGCGGAATCCGCGATGCCGGCTGCAATGTCGCGAGCGTTTCGCGGATCCGCTTGTTGGCCCGGTCGATCTTGTTGAGAAACAGAAAGCGCGGGATGCCGAGATCTTCGAGCTCGCGCAGGATGATCTGGAGCTGCGGCAGCTTGCGTTCGTCGGCCTCGCAGACCACCACCGCAGCGTCGACCGCCGGGATCGCGGCGCGCATGTCGTGCGCGAATTCGACCGAGCCGGGGCAATCGATAAAGGTGTAACTGTCGCCCATGAAATTTGTCGTGGCGGCGGTCGAGGCCGACACCCATCTTGTGGTGGCGGGCCTCGGGACTGGCATCGCCGACGGAAGTTCCGGCGTCGACGCTGCCGGCGCGGGGAATGGCGCCGGTGCGCGCCAATATCGCTTCAAGAAGTGTGGTTTTACCGCTTTGGAAAGGGCCCACCAGTGCGATGCACCGTGGACCGCGGGGACTTCTGACGTCTTGTCCCATCGCCGCCTCCTCGTCTGGAGCTCGGCCCTTGATTGGGTCGGCGGCTGGATGCTCCGCCTACATCGGAGATTTGGCAAGCCGGAAAAACGTCGCTGCGGTGCGACGTGAAGATGCGTCATACTGAGGCGCGCTCTTGCGCGCCTCGAAGGATGGGAAGCTCGCGCCTTCCTTCGAGGCTCGCCGAAGACGCCTCGTACCTCAGGATGACGATTCTGCGCGCTTTTGGATCATTCTTTACCGTCCCGGGCGAAGTTCCAGGCTTTCCAGCCCGGCCGCGACATTGAGGCCGACCTGGCCCTGCACGCTGAGCGGCTGCAGCGCGATCGAATTGTCCGAGCCGCCCACCAGCACATTGCCGCCGAGCCCGACGCCGACCGACGCGCTGCCCTGGGCGCCGGCGTAATTGCCCGAGAGATCGCCGGGCCCGAGCCGCGCCACCGGCGCATAGACGCCCCAGGCGAGCGCCGATTCCTGGGTGATGCCGAGATCGACGCCGACCTTGCGGATGGTCGCGACATAGCGATCCTCCGGCATGCCCTCGATGCGCAGCACGCAACCGAGATTGGTAACCGAGCCGACGATGAAGCCGACGCTGGCGCCGCCACGGCATTCGAGCACGCCGACCTGGACGCGCTGCATCGGCTGCTGCGCGCCGGCGCCGGCGAAGGACGCAACCAGCATGGCGACGGCGATGCCGACAAGGAGGATTGAACGGTGCATGATGAAATCTCCGGCTAAAAAATGTGATGCGAGCAGAGAATCAGCAAAGCGCCATGCCCGCGGCGCTCCGTTCTCTATGGCACAACATGGGCGGCCGTGCCAGATTTCGGCACAATCAGTCGCGTCATTCCGGGGCGCGCGAAAGCACGCCCGGAATCCAAGGATTCCCCGATGTGCAATTGCACATCTGAGGTCTGGTCCGGAGTCTGTCATCGGGCGGCGCGACGCGCCGACCCGTTGGGACCATCCCGGAATGACGGGCCCATGACGCAAAGCGCAAAACAAAAAGAGGCCCGCTTTCACGGGCCTCTTTTCCGTTAACGTGCTCCGGCTTCTCAGCCGTGATGGTGATGATGGTGCCGGTAATGATGATGCCGGTGATAACCGCGATGCGCGAACTGGACCGGCTCCAGCTCGATGTCGGCAACGCCGGCCGCGACGTTCAGCCCGGTCTGGCCTTGCACGCTGAGCGGCTGCAGCGCGTAGGAATTCTGCGGACCGCCGACCAGGAAGTTGCCGCCGCCGCCGACGCCGACCGACGCGTTGGCGCCGACGCCGCCGTAATTGCCCGCGAGTTCGCCGCGCCCAACCCTGCTGGTCGGTGCGTTCACCGCCCAGGTAAATTGGGTCTGCTCGGTGAAGCCGAGATCGACGCCAAACCGGCGGACGGTCGCGACGTAGGGTTCGGGACGGCTGCCGTCGCTCTCGAACACGCATTGGAGGCTGGTCACGGAGCCGACGACGAAGCCGACATTCTGGCCGCCCTGGCATTGCAGGATGCCGGCGCGAACCGGCGGCAGCGCGTTGGCGCTTGCGATCGACAGCACGAGCGCAGCGTGGCAATACTAGCAATAGTAAGTGTCGAGAGTCGCATGAGTCGGGGTCCCCGGGTGATGAACTGAATTGGCGGGGGGACAGGAAGGAAGCGCCGTGTTCAAAACAAGGCGCTTCCAACAAACCGCCTCAAAACATCCAGAAGCCGACGAGGAAGTGATTTGACTATCTCAAATTGCCACAAAATCGCTGGATGCGCTTGCAGGCGTCTTCGAGATCGGAGTTCTTGGTCGCGTAGGAAATCCGGAACGCCGGGCCAAGCCCGAACGCCGACCCCTGCACCACCGCGACGCCTTCGGTTTCCAAGAGTTCCGTGACGAAGTCCTCGTCGTTGCCGATCACCTTGCCCGACGGCGAGGTCTTGCCGATGGTGCCGGCGCAGGACGGGTAAACATAGAACGCGCCCTGCGGCCGCGGACAATCGATGCCCTTGGCCTGATTGAGCATCGACACCACGAGATCGCGGCGCTCCCTGAACGCCTTGTTGTTCACCGGGATGAAATCCTGCGGACCGTTCAAGCGCCTCGACCGACGCCCATTGCGAGATCGAACAGGGGTTCGAGGTCGACTGCGACTGGATCGTCGCCATCGCCTTGATCAGCTGGCGCCGGACCGCCGGCATACCCGATGCGCCAGCCGGTCATGCAATAGGCTTTCGACACGCCGTTCACCGTCAGCGTGCGGTCGTACAGTTTCGGCTCGACCTGCGCCGGCGTCGTGAACACGAAATCGTCATAGACCAGATGCTCGTACATGTCGTCGGTCATCACCCAGACGTCGGGATGCTTCACCAGCACGTCGGTGATCGCCTTCAGCTCGCCGCGCGTATAGGCGGCGCCGGTCGGGTTCGACGGCGAGCACAGAATGATCCATTTTGTCTTCGGCGTGATCGCCTTCTCGAGCGCATCCGGTTGAAGCTTAAAACCGTGCTGCGCCGTGCACACCACCGGTACCGGTTCGCCGCCGGCAAGCGCCACCATTTCCGGATAGCTCACCCAATAGGGCGCGGGAATGATGACCTCGTCGCCCGGATTGATGGTGGCCATCAGCGCGTTGTAGAGCACCTGCTTGCCGCCGGTCCCGACGATGATCTGGTTCGGCTTGTAGGTAAGACCGTTCTCGCGCTGAAACTTGGCGGATGATCGCCTCCTTCAGCTCGGGAATGCCGTCCACGGCGGTGTACTTGGTCTTGCCGGCCTCGATGGCGTGGATCGCCGCCAGCTTGATGTTGGCGGGGGTATCGAAATCGGGCTCGCCGGCGCCAAGGCCGATGACGTTGCGGCCTGCCGCTTTGAGCTCGCGCGCTTTATCCGTGACCGCGATGGTCGCGGACGGCTTCACACGGTCGAGCGCTGCGGACAGAAACGGCATCATCATCTCCTTGCAAAGGTCGCGAGCACGCCTCGTGCCGCGACACCGATCCACGACTCTTCTTGATGGGATCGAGGCACCCTAAAGCGCGTCACGATGCATCGCAAGAAGCTTGGCCCATCGCAGCCAAACTTTAGGGAACGTTAAAAGGCGCCGGCTAGGGTCGCGCAACATTCATAAAATTCCGCGGCGAAATGACTCATATCTGGCAAGGCCTGCGATCCGGCCAATGGCTGACCGCCGCGCGGGCACGCGGTTACAGCCTGATCCTGCTCGGGATATGCGCGATCGCCGTGGCCGGGTGGATCGCGATGGCGGACGGCCTGATCGATCGCAACGGCAAGCCGCTCGGCACTGATTTTTCCAACGTCTATGCCGCGGGCAGCCTGACCTGGCAGGGCCGGCCGGCGGAGGCCTATCAACCCGCCCTCCAGCATGCCGAGGAGAAAGCCGTATTCGGCGGCCGCGAGGTGCCGTTCTACGGCTGGCACTATCCGCCGTTTTTCTTTGCCGTTGCCGTTGTCGTGGCCGCCTTCCCCTATATGTGGGGGCTTGCGATCTGGCTTGCGGCCAGCTTCGCGGCCTATCTGGCGACGATCCGCGCGATCCTGCCCGGTCGGCAAACGCTGCTGGTCGCCGCTGCCTTCCCCGCGGTGTTCGTCAACATCGGCCACGGCCAGAACGGATTTCTGACCGCCGCACTGCTCGGCGGCGCGCTGCAGCTGCTCGATCGCCGGCCATGGCTCGCCGGCGTGCTGATCGGCCTGCTCGCCTACAAACCGCAATTCGGCGTGTTGATTCCGGTGGCACTGCTGGCGGGCGGACGATGGAGCAGCATTGGCGCGGCAGCGGCCACGGTGGCGGCGCTGGTCGCGCTCAGCTTCGTCACGCTCGGCGGCGGCGTCTGGCACGCGTTCGCGGACTCGATGACCTTCACGCAGACGGTGGTGCTCGAGCAGGGCGGCACCGGCTGGGAAAAAATCCAGTCGATCTTTTCGGCGGTGCGGATGTGGGGCGCGGGCGTCCACACCGCCTATGCGGTGCAGACCGCGCTGGCGCTGATGCTGGCGGCAAGCCTCGCCTGGCTGTGGCGGGGCGATGCCGCGTTCGAACTCAAGGCCTCGGCGCTGGCAAGCGGCAGCCTGCTCGCGACGCCGTACGTCCTCGACTACGATCTCGTGGTGCTCGCGGTCGCCATTGCATTTTTCGTCCGCCATGGACTGCGTCGCGGTTTCCGCACTTTCGAGATCAGCGTGCTGGCCGCGGCGTGGATCGTGCCGCTGCTGTCACGCGGCATTGCCGGAGTCACCGGCATACCCCTCGGCCTGCTGGTGTTGTTAACGTTTTACCTCGTTACATTACGGCGCGCGGTGCTCGATCGCGCAGGCGCCACTGCCGGCGCCCATCGAATCGCGCAAGCGTGATCTAATTTGATCGGGCGTATTGGCAAAATCCTCTGCGCGGTTGCAGTGCGGTAGATGATTTCTACCTTTTCCATTGTCGGGGCCTTGCGACGCATCCGTATCGGCATCATTCTTTAGCCGCCTTGCGGGATGACAAGGCGGTCCCTCTCGCGAGCCTCGTCCCTGCGGTCAAACAAATCCGATGTACAAGCTCTATTCGATGCAGCGCTCCGGCAACAGCTACAAGGTTCGCCTTGCGCTGGCGTTGCTCAACGCGCCCTATCGCGCGATCGAAATCGACATTCTGCGCGGCGAGAGCCGCACGCCGGACTTTCTCGCCAAGAATCCCAGCGGACAGGTGCCGCTGCTGGAAGTCGCGGAAGGCCGCTACCTCGCCGAATCCAACGCCATCCTCTGGTACGTCGCCGGCGGCACCTCGCTCGCGCCGGAAACGCGGATCGAGCGCGCCGAAGCGCTGCAGTGGATGTTCTTCGAACAGCACGCGCTGGAGCCGAATATCGGCGCTGCCTATTTCTGGCTGGCGCTGGTCAAGGGTGGCCGCGACCTGCAGACGCACGCGCTGGAAGACTGGATGGAGCGCGGTTATGCGGCGCTGCAGGTGATGGAAAATCACCTCAAGACCCATGAGTACTTCGCAACCGGCCAACTCACGGTCGCCGATATCGCGCTCTACGGCTACACCCATGTCGCCGACCGTTGCGATTACGACCTCATGACATTCCCGGCGATCCGGGCATGGCTGCGGCGGATCGAGCAAACCCCCAGCTTCGTCGCCATGGATTGGCGCCCCGGGGCTGAAGTCGACGATTCCGCCGGGATCGCCGCTGACGCTTAAGCCGCGGGGAATAGCGGGCATAACCGCTGCAATCGCCGTGATTTTGCCATTTTCGAGGCGCGGTCGCCGCAATATTGCCGGCGATCCCTGCGAAATTTTCGACGTCGCGGGTGATTTGCCCGCGCGTTGAAGGATCTTGGGCCATGATACGGTCGCCCGGCGCGACAGGCTTCAACGGCCGCTCCGCGCCTGTCGCTTCGTCCCGACTGATCCGTACGCCGTCGCGGCCTCGCTCGCGATCGGTTCGCTGTCGCTGTGCCTGATCGTCACCCTCACCATGCTTTCGATCAAGGTCACCATGGCGATGCCGATTCCGGCATAGCCGAAAATCATTTTCCAGGTCATTCGCAATTTTTCGCGACAACGAGCGGTGGTCACCACCGCGATCGGGCGAGGATGAAGGGACCTGTCGTAGTGGTTACCGCGGCGCTCACGGTGGCGATCCTGGTGGCAGCATCGCTGCTGATCGCGACGGGAACGCGCGGCGAAAACGCCGGTCCCGCCTTCGGCCGCGAGCACAGCGCTCCCGTCACGGAATGATGCGGGCTTCGCGCAGCCGGGCGAACAGATCGAAGAAACTGTCGTCGGTGGCCTGATATTCGAGAAAGCCGAGCTTGCGGCTCTTGCTCATGTCGGTGACCACTTCGATAGGACGGCGCAGATCGGCATCGGTGTGCCACGCCGAGGTGACCAGCGAGAGATCGGCCACTGCCAGGTCATGCTTGCGGGCGATCTCGGTCCAGATCGGACCCGCATCGGCCAGTTGACGCTCGAGCGGAATTCCGTGGCCCGGATACCGTGCGGGTTGCAACCCGAACCAGCCGGCCAGCCGAGCCCACATCCAGTTCCAGCGGAATACGTCGCCGTTGACGACGTTGAATGCCTGGTTGCGCGCCGCCTTTGTCGTGGCGGCCCATTCCAGATGGCGGGCAAGCAGCCTCGCATCCGTCATGTCGGTGAGGCCGTTCCATTGCGTCGCGGAGCCGGGGAAGGAAAATGGGCGGCCGGTCTCCCGGCAGATCGTCGCGTAGACGGCAAGCGTGACGCCCATGTTCATCGCATTGCCTACCGCGTACCCGATGATGGTGTGCGGCCGGTGCACGCTCCAGCCGAAGCCGTCGCGCGCGGCCGCGGCAAACACTTCGTCTTCCTGCGCGTAGTAGAAATTTTCCACATCAAGCCGTGGCTGCTCTTCGCGAAACGGCGTCGCGGGTAAAGTGCCCTTGCCGTAGGCCTCGAACGGGCCAAGGTAATGCTTCAGCCCGGTCACCAGCGCGACATGCCCGACCGAACCGGCCGGCGACAATGCATCAAGCAAATTGCGAACCATGGCGCGATTGACCTTGATGTTTTCCGCCTCGGTCTTTTGCCGCAGCCACGTGGCGATGAAGACATCGGTGGGACGCAGGCCTCGCAAGACGCCACGAAGGGCTTCCAAATCCAGCAAGTCCCCGGCCAGGGGAATCACGCCGTCAATGCCGGTCGGCGGCCGCCGCGCCAATCCGTGCACCAGCCAGCCTCGTTCGCGCAGATGTCGGGCGAGATTATTGCCGACGATACCGCTGGCTCCAACCACAAGCGCCGAACCTGTCATGTCTTATCCTTTTGAAGGTGCAAACGAGGTAGATAGGCGGCCAGGATCGGATCGCCAGCAAAAGCCGGTCCGTGATTCCGGCCCGGCGGTTCCCTCCGCGATCGATATCAATTGATCCAAGAGATCGGAAAGCCGCACTGGTCCGGTTGATCGATTTTTAAGGATACGCCGGGAAAAACAGCCGCTGACGCAACCATTCGTCACGTTAAGCCCGTTTACTCTCGTGAGAGACGAGAACAGGCATGCATTTTGACTGGCGCGCAATCTCCGGTCCGGCATTGACGGCAACGACGGCTCTGATCGCCATTGTTATCGATCGCCATTTTATTGCCGTTCCCAACCCGGCGCCGCTGTTTGGTTTGCATCGTCGCCTTCGCAGGCTCGTTCAGCGGGCTCGCCTCCGGCATGATCAGTGCCGCCATTGCGGTCGCTGCCTCCGCGCTGTTTTTCCTCAACCACCGCGCGGCGCCCGGCTACGACGCAGCCGATCTGGTTCGGCTGTTGATGCTGGCGCTAACCGCGGCCGGCACAGCCGCCCTTACCGGCCTGCTGCGGAAAGGACTGATGGATGCGTTCGCGTGGGAACGCCGGCATCATGCCACCGCGGAGCGGCTTTCGGCGGCGCTCGATCGGGTCGATATCGGCATCGTGCTGCTCGATTCCGACACCCGCGCGATATTCATCAACCGCGCCTTCCGCGATTATTTCTCGCTGCCCGACCAGAAGGCCGACAGCAAGCCGCCGTTCATCGCGCTGATGTATCACAGCCGCGATACCGGCGCCTATGAACTGCCGGAGGAGGAGCTGAGTGCCTTCATCGCGCGGCGCATGGAGATGATGCGCGCCGGCGACTCCACGCCGATCAATATCAACCTCGCCGACGGAAAGGTGCTGCGTTTTTCCTGCACGGCATTGCCCGACGGCGGACGCATGCTGAGCTAC
This sequence comes from uncultured Alphaproteobacteria bacterium, assembly GCA_963761895.1. Lineage (GTDB taxonomy): Bacteria > Pseudomonadota > Alphaproteobacteria > Rhizobiales > Xanthobacteraceae > Bradyrhizobium. Next base: position 755,351 of record CAVXIL010000002.1, on the reverse strand, counting down.
ACGCCGGTGACCGATCTCGTCCGCCATGGCGACGATCCCTCCAGAGCCGACTACTTCCGCTCGTTGCGCGGCGGCGGCGATCGCGACCTTGCCCGGCATCTCCGCGCCGCGGAATAGCCGCATGGTGGCGTGAGACGTTGAAGGCGATTGATCCTTTCCGGCGGCGCCCTTAATGAAAGGGCCACCTCCCTGGCCTGCGCACCCTGGTGGCCCGCCTTTCATGAATGCAGAAACCCCGATGTCCAGCGAATTGTCTGTCCGCTTCGTCACCCGACAGGATTACGACCGATGGCTTCCGCTGTGGGACGGCTACAATGCGTTTTACGGACGCGTCGGGCGCGACCGCGCTTTCCCCTGAAATTACAGCGATGACATGGGCGCGCTTCTTCGATGCCTATGAGCCGGTACATGGCCTGGTCGCGGAAAGCGGCGGACGAGTTGCTGGGCCTGACGCATTATCTGTTCCACCGCAGCACCACGGCGATCGAGCCGCTCTGCTATTTGCAGGATTTGTTCACCAGCGAAGCCGCGCGCGGAAAAGGCGTGGGCAAGGCACTCATCAACGGCGTCTATGAACAGGCGAGGCGCGCCGGATCGCCGCGCGTATACTGGCAGACGCACGAGACAAACCTTACCGCGATGCGGCTTTATGACAAGGTGGCGGAGCGCCCCGGCTTTGTCATCTATCGCAAGCTGTTATGACGAGCCTGCCGCGGATGCTGCGCCGGCCTGTGGATAAGTCCTGCTGTCACCGGCGCGTAACAATACAACGCTAGGTTTCTCATGCGTCTGATCAGGCCCCCCGTCACAGATCACGCGCCCCAGCGGTCCCCGTCAGTCGCCGCGTCTGACCGGGGCCGCATTTTTTTGTCGCCTCACCGGGTGCGTTGGGCCTAACCGCCACGCGCGACGTCCTTCCTCCGCCGGGCCGGCATTTACCCACGGCGAACCGCTTCACGACACCGTTATCCTCATTGCGCCGGCGTTCAAGAATCGGCCTGACCTGCGACACGTCAAGCCCGGCGCCTTGCGGCTTCGCCGTGCGCGAGTCACAATGGCAACGCTCTCGAACTCCCCCCTACAGGATCAATCCATGCAAATTCGCAATCTCGGCGGCTCTGGCCTGCGCGTTTCCGCCGTCGGCCTCGGCTGCAACAATTTCGGCCAGCGCACCGATCTGGAGACCTCGCGCAAGGTGATCCACAAGGCGATCGATCTCGGCATCACGCTGTTCGATACCGCCGACATCTATGCCGGGCATGGGCGGCTCCGAGACCGTGCTCGGCCAGGTGCTCGGCGACCGCCGCAAGGACATCGTGCTGGCGACGAAATATTCCAAGCCGATGAGCAATGACGGCACCAAGCAGGGCGCGTCGCGGCGCTACATCATGTCCGCGGTCGAGGCCAGCCTGACGCGGCTGAAGACCGACTACATCGATCTCTACCAGCAGCACGATTATGATCCGCTGACCCCGATCGAGGAAACCCTGCGGGCGCTGGACGATCTGATCCGGCAGGGCAAGGTGCGCTACATCGGCAATTCGAATTTTCCGGCCTGGCGTATCGCCGAAGCCGAACTGACCGCGCGCCAGATGAACGTCAGTCGCTTTCGTGTCGTGCCAGGACGAATACAGCCTGCGTGGTGCGCGACATCGAAAAGGATCTGCTGCCCGCGGCGCGGCAATACAAGCTCGGCCTGTTGCCGTTCTTCCCGCTCGCCAGCGGACTTCTGACCGGCAAATACAAGCGCGGCGCGGCGGCGCCGGAGGATACGCGCTTTGCCAAGATGCCGGCGTTGCGCGATCGTTACGTCACGCCGCGCAACGAGGACATCGTCGAGAAGCTGCAGGCTTTTGCGCAGAAGCGCGGGCCACACCATGCTCGAACTGGCGTTCTCGTGGCTGGCGTCGCGGCCGCAGGTCTCAAGCGTGATCGCCGGCGCCACCCGCGTCGAGCAGATCGAGCAGAACGTCAAGGCGATCGACTGGGCGCTCAGCGCCGAGGATCTCGCGGAGATCGACAAGATTACGAAGTAGTCCGTCATTCCGGGGCGTCCGAAGGACGAACCCGGAATCTCGAGATTCCCCGATGTGCAATCGCACATCTGAGGTTCGCATCTTCGATGCGCCCCGAAATGACGGCGCTGTTGGCAGAGGACATCGCGGAGATCGACAAGATTGCGAAGGGGTAGTCGGCGGCGGCGTCAACTGCTTGATCGTCATGGCCGGGCTTGTCCCGGCCATCCACGTCTTCGCCTTCTCCAAGCTCCAAAGACGTGGATGCCCGGGACAAGCCCGGGCATGACGATTTGTTGGAGCGGCGAGAGACGAAGAAAAAATAGTCACCCCAGCAGCCCCTTCATCGGCTTCGCCGCTGCGCTGTCGGGAAATACCGTCTCCGCCAGCACGCGCTCGGCGACGCCGAGATGATCGCGCAGCACGCCCTTGATCACCGCGCGCAGATCGGTGGTCGGCGCGAGATCGCGGCCCTCATAGAGACTGGCGGGTTTCAGCCCGGGCCAGTCGGAAATCACCCGGCCGCCTTTCACCGCACCGCCGGCGAGCAACGCGATGGTGCCGGTGCCGTGATCGGTGCCCTTCGGTGCCGTTGATCCGCGCGGTGCGGCCGAATTCGGTCGCGACCACCACCGCGGTGTCGCGCCAGCGCTCTCCGAGCCCGCTTTCGAATTCGGCAAGCGCGCCGTCGAGGCCGGACAGCAGTTGCGCCAGACGGCCCGACCGGGCCGCCTTCATTGGCATGGGTATCCCAGCCGTCGAAAGCGAGCGCTGCGATCCGCAGGCCGTCGTTGGCCGCCATCAGCTTGGCGGCACCGCGCGCCACCAGCCGCATCGCGCCCGCATTGTTGGTGCCCGGCTTCGGCTTGCATATCGTCGCCCTGCGCGGCCTTGTCGAGTTGCAACCCTTGCGACAACGCCGACGCCAGCGCGGGATCGCGATGATGGTAGAGTTCGAGGAGGCGCATCGCGGTATCGTCGTCGGCTTGCGGCAGCGCCACCGGCGCCCAGCCGACGGTCGGCGCCGCACCGCGCAGCACCAGCGGCGTGGTCGGGCCGACGGCAAGACCGCTCATCACGCGTTCGCCTTTCGGCAACGCTTCCAGCGCGCGGTTGAGCCAGCCGGACTGCACCCGGCCCGGCCCGGCAAAACCGCTTTCGAGCACGTCCTGCCCGTCGAAATGCGAGCGGTCGCGATACGGCGTCGACACCGCGTGGACCACGGCGGCGTGCTGCTCTCTGTACATCCGGGCGAATTCCGGCATCGCCGGATGCAGGGCGAAGAAGGAATCGAGCATCACAGCCGCATGCGGGCCGTCCGGCGTCAGCGCGATCGAACCGTGCAGGCCGGCATAATCGGGATCGCCTGATCGGTGCGACGGTGGCAAGCCCGTCCAGCGCGCCGCGCAGGATCACGACGATCAGCCGCGGGTCGCGTCCGTCGGCGGCGCGGGCGAATTTCGGCAAATAGGCCCAGGCCGCGAATGACGCGCCGCCGAGCAGCAGCGCGCGGCGCGAGGTCGCCGGTGATCTCGGGCTTTCGCAGCAATCCATCGTCATCTCCTCTGGAATTCCGGCGACATCAGCAACAACGCCAGCGCCTGCTGCCGCGACTCCGCGCGTTCGATGGTACGCCGCGTCTCCGGCGACGCCGCGTCGGCGGCGACAACCTCCAGGAGATCGCGGGGATCGATGTTATCCCCGAGCCGCGAGGCGACCTGCGCCGAGATATCGAGCCGCAGCTTCATCCCCTCGGGCGCGGCCCAGGCCGCATTGGTGTCGGGAAATCCGTTCGGCCCGGCCGGCGACCACAGCGGCTGACCCAGCAAATTGAGGCCGCCGAGATAGCGGCCGGGCTCCTCCGGGATTTGCGTCAGCAGCCGGCCGGTCGCCACCAGGAATTCGTAGGGACTGCGCATCTTGGTCAGCGGCGCCTGCCAGGCCTCGTCGGAATCCAGACCAGCGCCGTTGCCAGCGCCCTGAGATCGCCGTCGGATTTGCCGAACGTGTCCTGCAGCCGCGCCACCAAGGCCGGCGGCGGATCGTCGGCCACGAAATGACGGACGAATTTGGTGGCGATGAATTTCGCGGTGGACGGATGGCGCGCGATATCCGCCAGCGCGGATTCGCCCTGCGCGACGCCGTTGTTCTCGTAGGTCTTGCCGAGCAGCCGCTGCGCGCCGGGCTGATGCGCATTGGCATTGAACACGAAGCTGCCGGGGGTGCCGAGCTGTCCTTGCCGTCCGGCAAAGGTCCAGCCGGTGATGATGCGCGCCAGCGAGGTGACGTCGTCCTGCGATATAGCCACCGCCGACGCCGAGCGTATGCAGCTCCATGATTTCGCGGGCGAGATTTTCGTTCAGCCCGCGCTTGCGGTTTTGCCCGGCGCGGGAATCCGGGCCGAGCGATTGCTGGTTGTCGAGAAAGAACAGCATCGCCGGATGCTGCTCGACCGCCTGGAGCATGTCTGCGAAGCGTCCGAGCACATGAGGCCGGATCGCCTCGCGTTCGAACGCGCCGGCCCACATCCGCGCCAGCGGACCCTTGTTGGCGGAGATGCAAAAATGATTGGACCAGAACGCCACCAGCCGCTCGCCGAATCCGCAATCCGCCATCACGCCGCGTTGCAGCCGCGCCAGCGCCTCGGCGCGGTAGGTTTTCTGGATGATGTTGAGCGGCTGCGGCGGCTGCGGCGGCGGCTTGGCTGCGTTGGGCTGCATGGCGTCGGCGGATGGCATCGCCGCGTTGGCGCCGGCGTTTTCCGGCGAATTCATCGCCGGCGACTTGCCCGACATGTCCATGGCGATGCTGTTGAGCGACAGGTTGCGCCGTTGCGCCTTGGATTTCAGCCGCCGGCGGCATCGGCGCGCCCAACTTCGCGGCCGCCTCGCGCGCCTGCTTGACCTCCAGCTGATACGCGAACACCGCCTGCCCCAGGGCCGGGGTGGGCAGCAATCCCGGCACCTCCAGTAGCACGGCGTTGGGGCGGCTCAGGTCGGCTTTGACAAAGCCGCGCGGATCGGAAGCTTGCATTGACGAAATCGCCGGAGGCTCCACCGCGCGCGCCCAGTCCGAAGCGATTGAGCGCAACAAGAGCGGTTTGCGGATCGCGGGCCATCGGATTTTCCTTTGCGCTTTGCTTGGCGGGCTTTGCGCGTATATTTCGTGATGAATTATATCGCCGTTCGGCATGAACCCGGGATGAAAAACATGGCCAGGCCTCGGTTCCGATCATGACAAATCGGTTAGATATCCCGGTCTCGCGCCGCCTTGCCTGTTCCGTTTGCGGAACGGAGTTCGCCTGCTATCCGGCGGGGCCGTGCTGGTGCGCCGAGGAAACCGCTCGCCTGCCAATGCCGGTTGCGGGCGAGGATTGCCTGTGCCGGGATTGCCTGCGGAAGATGGCGGGGCAAACTCGCACGCCACCGAACAGATAGCGCGGTCCTTCCGCCTCATGGCCGGGCTTGTCCCGGCCATCCACCTCTTCGCCGCAACGACGCAAGCAAGACGTGGATGCCCGGGACAAGCTCGGGCACGACGACGAAAAACGCGACGCGTTTTCGTCAGCGTTCCGCTTCGCTACTCCGCCGGCCCGGCGAACAGCAGCAGGTTGCCGTCCGGATCCCTCACGATAAAATCGCGCGCGCCCCACGGCTCGCGCTTGAGCGTCTGAAAGAACGTCACGCCGGCGGCCTGAAATTCCAGGAACAGCGCCTTGATTTCCTGCGCCGTCGCGACGGTGAGGGAAGCGGAAAGCAATTGCTCGCGGTCGCGCAACGCCTGATCGATCACCGGCTGCGCGACGCATCGCAGGTTGATGCGCGCGCCGTCGCGCTCGACCTGCGCATAGAACGGCGGTTCGCCATAGGTGAAGGCGACGGCGAACCCGAGCTTGCCCGCAAAAAAATCGCAGGATGCCTTGATGTCGGCGACGAACAATTGCGGTTCGGCGGCGGTGATGACGGCTTTGGTGGAAATCGTGTCTGCGCGATCCGACATGGTCAAAACTCCTGTCTTGAGCGCCTGCCAGCTTTCGAAGCCGTTCAAACCTACACCTGGTAACCCGGCGATTTCCGCGCCATGCCGTCGAAGGCGTCGAGCAATCGTTCGCGCCAGGCATGGACCGGATCGTCCTCGGCCAGCAATTTGAACGGGCTGACCACGCGCGCCCACTGGAATGCGCCGAACACGATGTAGTCGGCATAGTTCGGCGCACCGCCGCCGAGATAGGCTTGCGTCTTCAAGGTCAGCCGCATCGGGTCGAGCGCGCGGCGAAAACCCTCGACCGATTTGTCGCGTCCGGCGACCACTTCCTCCAGCGGCTTGCCGAAACGCGCCTCGCGGGTCCTGCGGAAATAGACCGCATCCACCGGCTTGAGGTGGCCGGGAATATCCGCGACGATCAGCGGGAACATGCCGCCGATCACGGTGACGTCGCCCCACCAGTTGATCATGCGGCCCATGGCGCGGCCGCCCTCGCCGCCGAACAGCGACGGCCGGTCCGGATAGCGGTCTTCGAGATAGTTGGCGATCGCCCAGGAATTGGCGACCGAGGTTTCGCCGTCGATCAGCACCGGGACCTTTTCGGAATGGTGCGGAGCGATCGCGTCCTTCTCGGTAAAGCACCACGGGATCGACTCCGCGCCGAGCCCCTTGTGCGCCAGCGCCATCCGCGTCCGCCAGCAGAACGGGCTGAAGGGACGGGCTTCGTCGGTGCCGACCAGTTCGAACAGTTTTAACGCCATGGAAGTGGTCCCGGAAAAGGAGCGCGCGTCGAATTGAGTCGTCATTGCCGGACCTGATCCGGCAATCCATCTTCTTCAAGGATGGATACGCGGGTCAAGCCCGCGTATGACAAGCTGAATTCGTTTTCTCGTTACTTTACCACCGCCGCGGTCTGCCCGAACAGCAGCTTGCGCTCTTCCTCGGTGCGGATCGCCGGCTGGCCGAAATTCGGATTGATCTCCTTGGCCATGGCGTAGGCGCGCTCCGTCGCGGGCCGGGCGCAGATCGTCTCCAGCCAGCGCTTGAGATGCGGAAAGTCCTCGATGTTCTGGCCCTGGTTCTTGTACGGCACGACCCAGGGATAGCTTGCCATATCAGCGATCGAATAATCGCCGGCGATGAATTCGCGGTTCGAGAGCCGCTTGTTGAGCACGCCATAGAGCCGGTTGGTCTCGTTCACATAGCGGTCGATGGCGTATGTGATCTTTTCCTGGGCGTAGTTCCTGAAGTGATGGTTCTGGCCGGCCATCGGCCCGAGCCCGCCCATCTGCCAGAACGTCCACTGGATCGCATCGTAGCGGCCGTAGATGTCGGCGGGGAGGAATTTGCCGGTCTTCTCGGCGAGATACAGCAGCATCGCGCCGGATTCGAAGATCGAGATCGGCTTGCCCCCGCCCTTCGGCTCGTGATCGACCATCGCGGGGATGCGGTTGTTCGGCGCGATCGCCAGGAACTCCGGCTTGAACTGGTCGCCCTTGCCGATATTGACCGGGAAAATCTTGTAGGGCAGCCCGGTCTCCTCGAGAAACATCGTGATCTTGTGGCCGTTCGGCGTGGTCCAGTAGTGAAGGTCGATCATTGGCGCGTTCCCGTCCTTAGCGGTTGGCTCGTTTCCAAATTGGATGCGATTGCATGAAGTTCACCGCATCGGGGACGTGAAGTCAATGGCGGGCGCTTCGCATCCCGGCGAATTGATCTGCACCACGAACCGCCGCAGGCCGGAGGGCTCAGAAAAAACAGGCCGGGATGTGAACGAGTTCACATCCTTTTTGACCCGCGCGTGTTTCCCTCGAACTCCGGACAACGTCTGGAGGATGCGATGATTTACGACAACTTCATGATTGAATCCTTTGAAGCCGGAAGAGGCTTGTGGCATGCGCGGATACGGCGCGAGGACCAGAAGCCTGTCGTGATCGATGGCGTTCTGTTTTCCACACTGGAAGTCGGTTTCGCGTGGTCCGATCCCGAGGCCGCCATCGCGGATGCCAAGACACAGATCGATCGCCTCAAGCTCAACCGATACACGCCCGCCGGGCAGATGTCGCAAACCAAGCCCTCGGCTGCCTAGCTCGAATTGAAAGCAACGGCGTCCCATGGCTAGATCCGAGTCCGAACCGACCCAGCCGCCGTCCGGCACGGTGCTGTGCAATTGCCCGCAATGCAATTCTCAACTGGCGATCATGCGCGTCATCGCCGGTCGGGCAGGTTCCGAATACTGGACGATGCGATGCACGACGTGCGGCGGTATCCATCTGGATATCGTCAAGCCCTCGGCCCCGTCGCCGGCGGCCCGGATCCAGGCCCCCACTCCAGCTCAACCGCTCGCCTGATCCTCGAAGGTGCGCGTGATGGCGGACTGGGCGTCGTGCTGGATTTGCCGCAGGTGCTGCTGGCTGCGAAAACTCTCCGCATAGATCTTGTAGACGTCCTCGGTGCCCGAAGGCCGCGCGGCGAACCATCCGTCATCGGTCGTGACCTTGATGCCGCCGAACGGTTGACCGTTGCCGGGCGCAGCCGTGAGGATCGCGCGAACCGGCTCGCCGGCAAGTTCCGGCATCGCGAGCTTTTCAGGCGAAAGCGCCTTCAGCCGGTTCTTCTGCGCGGGTGTGGCGGGCGCATCGATCCGTTCGTAAAACGGCACGCCCAGCTCACTCGTCAGGCTGTCGAACAACTGGCTCGGGTCGCGTTGGGTTCGCGCGGTGATCTCGGCGGCCAATAGTCCCAAAATGATGCCATCCTTGTCGGTAGTCCACACCGAGCCGTCCTGCCGGAGAAACGAGGCGCCGGCGCTTTCCTCGCCGGCGAAACCGAACGATCCGTCGCTGAGGCCGTCGACGAACCATTTGAAACCCACGGGGGTTTCGAGCAGCCTGCGGCCGAGCTTTTTGGCGACGCGGTCGATGATCGCGCTGCTGACGATGGTCTTGCCCACCGCGCTGTTGCCGCTCCATTGCGGACGATTGCCGAACAAATAGGAGATCGCGGCGGCGAGGTAATGGTTCGGGTTCATCAGGCCGTTCGAGCGCGTCACGATGCCGTGCCGGTCGGCGTCGGTGTCGTTGGCAAAGGCGACGTCGAACTTGTCGCGCATGCCGATCAGCCGCGCCATCGCATAGGGCGAGGAGCAGTCCATCCGGATTTTTCCGTCCCAATCGACGGTCATGAAGCGAAACGTCGGGTCGACCGCATCGCTGACGATGGTCGCGGCCAGCCGATAGCGCTCGATGATCGGCTGCCAGTAATGCACGCCCGCGCCGCCCAGGGGATCGATCCCGATCTTCACGCCGGCGGCACGGATCGCTTCCATGTCGACGACGTTGACGAGGTCGGCGACATAAGGCCCGATATAATCATGGCGATGAACGCAGGACGATTTGCGCGCGCGATCGTAGGGGATGCGCTGCACGCCGTTGAGGCCGTCTTCAAGAAAGCCGTTGGCGGCGCGCTCGAGGCCGGCGGTAATATCGGTATCCGCCGGACCGCCATTGGGCGGATTGTATTTGAAGCCGCCGTCCTCGGGCGGGTTATGCGACGGCGTGATCACGACGCCGTCGGCGAGGCCGGTGTCGCGGCCCCTGTTGTAGGCGAGAATGGCGCGGGAAATCACCGGCGTCGGCGTATATCCGTCGTGCTCGTCGATCATCGTCTCGACGCCGTTGGCCGCGAACACTTCGAGCGCGCTCGCCAGCGCCGGCTCCGCCAGCGCGTGGGTATCGATGCCGACGAACAACGGGCCGCCGATGCCGATGCCGCGCCGGTGATCGCAAATCGCCTGGCTGATCGCCAGGATGTGCGCCTCGTTGAACGCGTTGTTGAAGGCGGAGCCGCGATGCCCCGAGGTGCCGAACGCAACCCGCTGCGCCGCGACCGACGGATCGGGCTTGCCTTCGAAATAGGCGGTCACCAGCCGAGGTATGTTCGCCAGCATGGACGGGGGCGCGATCTTGCCGGCCAGCGGATTGATTTCAGCAGCCACCTGGTTTCCTCGACGTTGTCAGGGGTACACGTTCCACCGCGGCATTGTAGATGGATTTGGCGGGTCCGAACAGGCGACCGCTATCCCTGGTGAGAGTTCCGGCTGAAGTCAGTGCGAGCCAGGGCATGCACGATGATCGGCTGGAGGCTACAGCCTGGAGCCTGCACTTGCATGAGGTGCTGCTCAGGCGCCGACAGTGAGTGGTTCGCACCCTGTCGGCGCCGAAGTCAGAAATCCAGTTCAGAAAGGATAGTACCGGAGCGAGGTCATGACGATGTTATCGCCCGTCGAAGGGGCTCCGCCGAGCCCCGCGAATGCCACGCGTTTGATGTACTCGTATTGGGCGCCGGCGGCGACGCGGCCATAATCGCCCTTGTAGATGTTTTGCCAGAAGCCCACCGTCAGTTCCGACACACGCCTGTTATTCCCGATGCAGGTCGTCGGCGTGGCCCCGCCGAACGAACTCGGAGTCGTGATCCCGCAGCCGAGATTGCTGAAGCCGGGATTGCCGTAGCCGAACAACGTCGCGCCGGAATTGAAGAAGCTCCCATTGACCTGCTCGACGCCGGCATAGGCGTAGATATCCAGTCCATCCCAGGGATGTCCGATCAGGCCGACCATCGCAGTCAGTTCGGTCAGCGGCGTGACCGATCCGTCCGCCGCGATGGTCACATCCGGCAGCTGCGCGGGCCCATAGCGGCCGACACCCCGGCCATACAACGCTTGGCCGGTGAATTCGAGGTATTTCGGGACCAGGGGCAGCAACACCGAGCCGCCGACGCCGTAACCGAACGCGGTCCTGGTCGCAGCGTTGCCCGGCATCGTGGTCGACCCGGCGACGCAGGGACCGATGCAGGTCAAGGTGTTGTCGGTAAAGAAACGCTGCAGGCCGTACAGTTCATAGTGGCCCCAGCCGGGATCGAACGCCGCCTTCTCGATGATGTCAGGAGCCTGATCGGTGGTGATGGTCTGGGTGCTGAGGAAGCTGCCTCCGGGAATTGACGACGCCGCCATTGGCGAACGCGCCCCCGGCCCCGGTCGCCGCGGCGGCCGTGCTCGCGGCCACGATCGTGGCCGGGTTCTCGATGGAGACGCCGAGCGAAACCGTCGGCCCGAAATCCTTCACGGCGCGAAGCTGCCAGTTCCGGGTATAATTGAAACCGACCACGTAGCTCGCGTCGATCGTCAACGGGATGTTCTCGTCGCGCGCGATGATCCCCGACTTGTTCTGCGTCAGCAGGCTCCAGGCCTGGCCGCCGAGGAAGTAGAAACCCCAATCGTTGTTGGCGTAGCTGAAATAGCCCTGGCGCAGGCGCGGAGCAAAACTGTTGCTCTCGTTATAGTTCGAGGTGGTGCCGACGCCGAGAAAATCCACGTCGAAAAATCCCGTGAGCTTCTGCGCGGGATCGACGTTGCCTTCGACGAGGACCGAGATCCGGCTCTGCCGGGCGGTGCCGTGAAATTCGCGCTCGTTGTATTGCGGCGAGAATGGAAACGGTATCGCGCCGAAATTCGAACCGATATCGGCGGCCTCGTTGCGCTGCCGCCAGACCGATTTCGCGGCGATGAAACCGCCCATCGTCACCTTGACCTTGTCCGTCGCCGGCGGCAAAGCCTTGGCGATCGGGCCCTTGTCGGGCGGGGCCTCCGTTGCGCGGGCGGCCTGCACGGCTTCCACCTTGTCGGTTTTTTTGCGCGTCTGCGCCATTTCTTCCTTGAGCGCCTTGATCTGCTGCTGGAGCAATTCCGTCTGGCGTTCAAGCCGCTCGATCTTTTCGGAACTCGACAGCGACTGCGCTTGCGCCGTGCCGGGAACCAGCAGCCAACCGAGCAGCGCGCCGGACGTCATCAGACTCTGTGTACGACACATCGGACCCTCGCCAATGCTGTGGCGTCGTCCACGTGACTCCGAGTCCGGCGCCTGTTTGATGGAACTACGAACTTACTGAGCGAACCAAACGCGTGCAAAACTTTGAATTCAGTTCTGTGAAAATGGAACCGGATCCATCAAACCGGTCACACGCTGTCGTTGCGCCAGTTCGCTCGCGCACGAAGCTCGCAAATGCAGGAGTTGGGATGCTGACAATTGAGCGCACAGGCGCCGAATGCGGTGAGCCATGTCAGCCTCTTCAGTAGAGAGTTCACCCATATTTCCTTCGGGGACTTTTGCCCTTTTATGTCGGCCGGACTCATCCCATATTCGCCCGATGGCGAAGAAACCCGACAATCCTAAAAAGCCCGTCAAAACCCCGAAATCGAAAGCACATCGCCCCGATGTGCAGCCGATCGGACCGGCGCTGGCGGAACTGCTCAATCCCGCGATCAACAGAGGCGATGCAGGCCTTGGCTCCGGCACCGGCCTGCAGCCGCCGCCGGATAATTCCTGGGATCGCCGCGCCGGCGGCGAAGCCGCCGCGCATCGCGCGCGGGCATCGACGAAGGGCACCAGCAGTGATGTGGCGAAGCGCGATGCGTCTATCGCAAAGCGCGACGCTCCTGCGGAGCGCGATGCCTCCTTCTCCCCTCCCCCGCGCGCGCAGCGCGTGGTGGGGAGGGGTCGGGGGTGGGGGGTAGCGCGGCATACAACGACGCAGCGGTTCCTGCCGAGAGACCCCCCACCCCCGACCCCTCCCCGCCGCTGCGCGGGGGGAGGGGAGAAGAGCGATCGAGCGCTTCCTCCGCAGAGTCGAGGCCTCTCCGAATCCCCCCAGGCCAACTACGGCACTTCCGCCACCATTCCCGTGCTCGATCCCGAGCTCGCAAAACAACTCGGCTTCACCACCGAGGAGGAAGACGCCGCCGCACTGGCGCGACCGCCGCGCAACAAGATGGAGGCGCTCGGCGTCGCCGCGACCGCCGATGCGCTGGACGCGCTGATCCGCGATGGCCGTCCCGAATTCAAGGGCGAAGACGGCCAGATAAAAGTCTGGACGCCGCATCGGCCGCCGCGCCCGGAGAAATCCGAAGGCGGCCAGCCGTTCGTGATCAAATCCGAATACGAGCCGAAGGGCGACCAGCCGACCGCGATCGCCGAACTGGTCGAAGGCATCAGGCGCAACGACCGCACGCAGGTGCTGCTCGGCGTCACCGGCTCCGGCAAGACCTACACCATGGCCAAGGTGATCGAGGCCACGCAGCGCCCCGCCATCATCCTGGCGCCGAACAAGACGCTGGCGGCGCAGCTCTATGGCGAGTTCAAGAGTTTCTTCCCCGACAACGCCGTGGAATATTTTGTCAGCTATTACGACTACTACCAGCCCGAGGCCTATGTGCCGCGGACCGACACCTATATCGAGAAGGACTCGTCGATCAACGAGCAGATCGACCGCATGCGCCACTCGGCGACGCGGGCGCTGCTGGAGCGCGACGACGTCATCATCGTCGCTTCGGTGTCGTGCATCTACGGTATCGGCTCGGTCGAAACCTATACCGCGATGACGTTCGCGCTGAAGAAGGGCGAGCGCATCGACCAGCGCCAGCTGATCGCCGATCTCGTGGCGCTGCAATACAAGCGCACCCAGGCCGATTTTACACGCGGCACTTTTCGGGTGCGCGGCGACGTCATCGACATCTTTCCGGCGCACTACGAAGACCGCGCCTGGCGCGTCAATCTGTTCGGCGACGTCGTCGAGAATATCGAGGAGTTCGATCCGCTCACCGGCCACAAGCAGGACGAGCTCGAATTCATCAAGATCTACGCCAACTCGCATTATGTGACGCCGCGCCCGACGCTGGTGCAGGCGATCAAGTCGATCAAGAGCGAACTGAAGTGGCGGCTGGACCAGCTCAACAACCAGGGCCGCCTGCTGGAAGCGCAGCGGCTGGAGCAGCGCACCACCTTCGATCTCGAGATGATGGAAGCCACCGGCTCCTGCGCCGGCATCGAGAACTATTCGCGCTATCTCACCGGACGCCGCCCCGGCGAGCCGCCGCCGACGCTGTTCGAATATGTCCCGGACAATGCGCTTGTCTTTGCCGACGAAAGCCATGTCACGGTGCCGCAGATCGGCGGCATGTTCAAAGGCGATTTCCGGCGCAAGGCGACCTTGGCCGAATACGGTTTCCGGCTGCCTTCCTGCATGGACAACCGCCCGCTGCGGTTCGAGGAATGGGACATGATGCGCCCGCAATCGGTCGCGGTGTCGGCGACGCCGAGCGGCTGGGAGCTCAATGAATCCGGCGGCGTGTTCGTCGAACAGGTGATCCGCCCCACCGGGCTGATCGATCCGCCGGTCGACATCCGCCCGGCGCGCACCCAGGTCGACGATCTCGTCGGCGAGGTCCGCGCCACCGCGCAAGCCGGCTACCGCAGCCTGATCACCGTGCTGACAAAGCGGATGGCGGAAGACCTTACCGAATATCTGCACGAGCAGGGCATTCGCGTCCGCTACATGCACAGCGATATCGACACCATCGAGCGCATCGAGATCATCAGGGATTTGCGGCTCGGCGCGTTCGACGCGCTGGTCGGCATCAATCTGTTGCGCGAGGGCCTCGACATTCCCGAATGCGCGCTGGTCGCGATCCTCGACGCCGACAAGGAAGGTTTTCTGCGCAGCGAGACCTCGCTGATCCAGACCATCGGCCGCGCCGCGCGCAACGTCGACGGCACGGGTGATCCTCTATGCCGACCAGATCACCGGCTCGATGCAGCGCGCCATCGCCGAGACCGACCGCCGCCGCGAGAAGCAGGTCGAATACAACACCGCCAACGGCATCACGCCGGAAAGCATCAAGAAATCCATCGGCGACATCATGAACTCTGTCTACGAGCGCGACCATGTGCTGGTGGAAATCGGCGACGGCGGCATGGCCGACGACGTCATCAGCATCGGGCATAATTTCGAAGCGGTGCTCGGCGACCTCGAGACCCGCATGCGCGAGGCCGCCGCCGATTTGAATTTCGAGGAAGCCGCGCGCCTGCGCGACGAAGTCAAGCGCCTGCGCGCGACGGAGCTTGCGGTGGTCGACGATCCCACCGCGAAACAGCGCACCGTGCAGGGCAAGGCCGGCGCCTATGCCGGGATGAAGAAATACGGCGAGTCAGCAAACCTGCCGCAACAGTCGGCCAAGCGCGGCGGCAACAACACCCCGCGCGCCGCTGGCTCCTCTTCACCTTCCCCTGGAGGGGTCAGAGGCGAGCGAAGCTCGCTCTCGGGGTCGCGCGCCGCAGGCGCGCGGGGTGGGGTGAAATCTCTCAGCGACGACCGTACCTCGTCGTCCCGCGTCCACAAACCCCATCTCGACGAAATGCACGGCCCCGAGTCCCTGCCCTTCCGCCCCAACCGCGCGACGTCGCGAAAACCCTCGCGCGACGAATCGCCCCCGGCCAGCGGCAGCAAAATCTTCCAGCCCACCGACTCGCGCCAGTCCGGCCCCGAATTCGGCCCCACCCCGCGGTCGAGTGGTGGTGCCCCGGGGCATCGGGGTGGATGGAAGAAGCGGTAGGACTATTCGGCGATTGTTAGGACGCGATCGCTCTCGACCGATTCGGGAAATCGGAGACACGCTCAGCTTGTCTTCCGGTCGTTCTAAGTGCAATTCCGATCTTGCGACGTGCGGATTGGAGAGCATCTGCGAAATCGTCAGCTGCCAGACTTAAGCTCTCAGGCGAAAGAGCAAGCTTTATAGCTTCAGAATTCCAATCTTTATTCACTTGCTTTGCCAAGGCAAATACAACGGCTCTTCCCACAAGAAGCATAATTGTCTGTTCTGCTAGCTGTAGCGAGAGGCTACGTACCTGCTCGGGGTCGGCAGCTGCCGCGTACTCCTTGTCGAGAAGCTCCTTCATTAGTTGGACCGAAGGGTACAGCATATTTACGTAAAGCTGACCGTTGTCGTAGTACCGGGCCGCACGCTCTCGGATCTGCTTTTCGTCGATTTCTTCTTCCGTTCGGAGCGGCACAATGATTGGCGCCCGTTCTTTATTGTTCCAAATATCAGCGCGCTTTGCTCCCGAGGGAGCCACAGATAGGTCAGTATAGCCTTCACGGACTTCTGAACCGGTGGATGAAGTGTCCCCACCGCGAACAATGCCAACGGCTGGGCCTTCCTTCGGCTCAACGGCTAATTCACCGTTCAGCCGCTCGCGTGGTCCCTTTCTCTGGACACGCAGCTCATCAAGAAGCTTCTGTAGTTCTTTTCGGATATCATCCTGGGAAGGGCCATCCGGCGAAAACAATCTAATTAAATCGATGAGCCATTGAGGTCTGTTCTTCGCGACCACCTTTGCATAGTCAGAAACGAAAACCTGATTCTGCTCCCCGCCGGTCCGCCTCAGAAACTGCCGATAGCCATCAGGACGAACCTGGGATTCTTCGGGCAACTCGACATGAATCGAGAAGTGTCGCGCGCCGAAAGTAATACCGAACAACGGAGCGTCCAATGTCCAACTCCGACCCTTTCTTACATCGTACATTTCATTCTTATGGACCACCGCGCACAAACTAACGGACGATTGCAGCGCGCCGCTGTGCGACTTGTTTTGGCTTGGATATTTTTCGTAAGGGCTGTCGTACACATAGTGGATTTTGATTCCGGTCTCATCGTCGACCACCGTCTCGAATCGATCAAACGCACCCAACTCAAGCCTCTCTGGTATTGTGGAGAAGCTGCGCCCGTGCGCTAATCTGTGCGTCCCCTCGCGCAGAAAAATCTTTACACCTAGAGGCACCCGATAAAACCGGTGATAGAGGTATGTCGCCAACCACTGAGTGTCACACTCAGGATCCCCGTCATATGGATTATCGACCGTGTTTTGCTGCGGATTCATTCCGAGCAATGTTACTTCAGTCCAATCAATGGAGACGTCGTAACTTTCGGATATTGCAGCGTCGGTTGCCAAGCCATTGCGCCATTCGAATACCTCGTAACGCGCAGCAATGTCGGGGGGAACGATCGACTGATTCGGCATCCCCGCATTGTCTACAAAGCAGCACCTTGCACCACGGGATATTATAATGTTCTTATTTTGTTCTCAATAGCAATACATAATATTTTCGTAGGATTATTTTCTCGTTGGATTTTCGCACGATGTAGCGACCGCGGAGCACGATCCCGGCTATCGTGACACGGTCACTTCCCGTCAGGTGGCAGACGTTGGGGTTCTTATCTGTCGATATACGATAAACCGTCATTCCGGGATGCGCCTGCTGGCGCAGGCCCGGAATCCATAACCACGAATGAGGGTTATGGATTCCGGGTTCGGGGCTGCGCCTCGCCCCGGAATGACGGGCATATGAAAATTACGCCTGAATTCCCGTGCCTGACGGGCAAATCAAAAAAACCTGTCCAGCCCCCTTTGAAAAAATATTCTGGTTTTCCGAAGACCCAAATCAGTCTATCTCCTTTGCCGTCCCGTCCCGATCAGAGGGGCGCTCGCGCGATCGTCACGAACGCGGGGCGGGATGCGGTGGACGCAGCAGCGTCAGGCATGACACGCGATGGCAGGGCGGGCTTCGGCCTGTGAGTGATCGGCGGCAGGCTGACGAACGGCGCTGAGGCGGACGGCGAAGACGTGTGGTCCTGACGCCCCGGCGCTGGCGTCAAGTTGACGGAGGTTTTCGGCCCAACCGGGTACCGACAAACCGTTAATCCGAAGACGACGGTGACAACAAGCCGGTCACCGGGGAGAGCACGCTATAAGCCGTAAACCATTGCGTGCGGGAATGTCGGGTGATTTCCGGTGGCTCGCTGTGAATACTCGTGTGCATACTTGTTACCCCATGCGCACACGAGGCTGCGGGTGCATCGGGCGCCCGGCATTCCCCACGCCCTCTGTTTTCAGGGCGGAGATTAATTGCAAACCTCGGGCGCATCGTGCCGCGAGATCGTGAAGGCGCGTCTGAGATTGGCTGTCTGAAAATTAAATCTGCCCACGCGCGTACGCGCGTTACCTCTCCCCTTGTGGGAGAGGCGTAGGCCGCGTTCGCGGCCGTTCTTCGAACGAACGCCGAAGCTATGCTTCGGCTATGTCGCATCGTCAGATGCGATCCGGGTGAGGGGTTACGGACTATCGATAGACCGCAACCCCTCACCCCAACCCTAGGAGCCCGTCCAGATAGGCGTTCGGGCATTTGTTGAGGTTAGCCGGCTGAGGCTGCGTTTGCGAGGGTGAACAGCTTCAGGAGATTGTGGGTTGTGCAGATCATGGCCCATTCGGCGCGCACTTTATCTACGCCCCGCAACAGGAACTGGCGGAAGCCGCGAGCCTGTTTGATCTGTCCGAACACCGGTTCGACCACTTGCTTTCTCAATCGGTAGGGTGTTTCGAAGCCGCCGTCGTCGATCTTCTTCCGCATCCGTTGGGTCAGCGGTCCACCGATTTTTCCGTTCGCAGCTGTCGGGTGCTTGGCGCGTCCGGGCGCGACATAGCCGTCAACGCCGTGTGCTTCGAGCGCTTCGAGATTGGATTCGCTGCAGTAGCCGGAGTCCGCCGAGGCCTGATCCGGCTTGCGGCCGAGATTGTTCTTGATGGCCTCGATCAGGGGCACCAACTGGCCCTGATCGTTGCCGCACTGCGTCAGTTCGTGCGCGACAATGATCTGGGCGCCTGCGTCGACGGCGGCCTGTGCATTGTAGGCCTGAACGAAGCCATCCTTCGACTTCATGATGCGGCTTTCCGGATCGGTGAAGTTGCGTTGCGACTTGGGATCAGGTTGGTCCGATGGCGGCGCCGCCGGTTTGCCCGGCTTCTTGCGGCCTTCAGCTTGGCGCTGCTGTTCCTTTTCGGCCTCGATGCGACGCTCTTCCGCCGCCGCCAGCCTGGCGTCGGCTTCCAGCGCCGCCATCGCCTGCTGGATTTTCGCCAGTCGTTTCTGCTTGTCGCCGGCCCAATCCGGCATCTCGTCGCCGCGCTTGTCTCGGCCGAAAGTCTCGTCCTCTTCGGAATCCGCCGCCTCGGCGGCCGCCAGCATGCGAGCGACCTCGGCTTTCAATTCCGCCTCGCGTTTCTTCATGCGCTCATAACTCATCGCTTTATGTTTCGACGCGTTCGCTTTGATCTTCGTGCCATCAAGCGCGACATGGCCGAGTTTGACCAGCCCTGCCGTCTCGCACAACCTCAGAACCTGCAGGAACAGCGCGCCGAGCGCCTTCAAATGCCGCTTGCGGAAGTCGCTGATCGTGCGAAAATCCGGCGGATCGAGCGCCACAATCATCACAAAATCGTTCCGTTCGCGGCAGGCCTTCGCGATCCGCCGCGACGAATACAGCCCACTCGCATAGCCGTGCAGCAGAAGCGCCACCATCATCCGCGGGTCAAACGGCGGCTGCCCAAGACCACTCACATAGCTGCCCGTGATCTCCCGCAGATCAAGGCTCTCCCGCACCAGCTCAACGATAAACCGCGAGACATGGCCTTTCGGCACGAAGTCCTGCACATTCGGCGGCAGCAGCAGTGTCTGATCGATATTCCACGGACGAAAATACTTGCTCATAGCTCAAGCTTGAATCAGACTCGCTCAAAATTGAACAGCGACTATTCGGACAGGCTCCTAGAGAGCGAGCTTCGCTCGTCTCGATCCCACAAGGGGAGAGGGAGCTCACCGCCGTTGCCGGAACACTGGGTGTTTCAGTCATGGATTGCTTCGCGCGCCTGTCATCGGGCGCGCATTCGCGGGACCGGTGGCTGATAATGACGGCCTCAAGATCGCTTGGGTCCGGGCTGTTTGAAACGTGAAATCGGTGCGTCGGAAGCGCCGCCCGGGGCTTGCGCCGTTCCGCGGAGCCGATCCGCCCTGCATACAAACGCCGGCGGATTTGCTATCCGTAGGGTGCGCCGAGTCTTTCAATCCGGGCGCAAGGGAGATCGCCATGGCCAAGGGTCAGATGCGCAGCAACAAGGAAAAGAAAAAACCGAAGGCCGACAAGAACCTCAAAAAGGGCGGCGCGGCGCCGGTTAATCCGTTCGCGGCCGGCAAGACGCCGGCGGGCCAGAGCCCCAACAGCAAGAAGAGCTGACGCCGGGTTTTTGCGGATCGTCGCGACAGCGCTTCACGGGCCTTGGTCGGCCCGTTGCGGCTGGCTTGAATGCAGCCGCTGAAGCCGGCGCGACAGGAGCCGCCCTGTCCGGCCTCGCGCCGGGCATCCGCGGCCTGACGGAATCGCGGCAAGCACAGAGGGGGATGGCCGGGACAAACAAGCCCGGCCATGACGGAGGAGAGTCGCCCGGCGTCTCGCACGCGCGTTGCGCCATCGCGTATGGCGCGAGCGGCTCGATGCCCATACCGGCCGCGGAAACAAACAGACATCTTCGAGCGGCAGCAGGACGCCATCGCCGGCCAGGCCTTCAAGAGCATCACCGCCAAATTGCACTCATGGGTTGTGAACGGTTTTCGACCTGCGGCGCCTCAAACCGCTAGGTCATTTTTGCCGATTGATCGCCGCGCAATTCTGTTCACAGTGCAATCCGCAATACGGTCGGTGCCAACACCGGCGGAGAAAAACAATGGCCGAGGATATTCACCGGCAGCGCGTGCTGAAATTTCTCGATGCGTTCTATTCCGGCGATATCGAGGGCGCCGTGGCGTGCTGCGACGAAGAACTCGACAGCATCACCTATGCGCCGATCGAACTGTTCCCGCACCTCGGACACAAGCACGGCAGGGACTGGGTCGAGCAGGCGATCCGGACCCAGCAGCAGCGCTATTCAAGCCGCAAATACGACATCAAATTCCTCGCCGTCGACGGCGACAAGGTCGCGACGGTGCAGTATGTCAGCCTGCGCAAGCGCAACGACGACCGCGTCGTGCAGATGGAAATCGCGGAATTCTTTACGCTGCGCGGCGGCCGTATCCTGATCCACCGCTCGTTTTTCGATTCGTTCGATTTCCTCCAGCAATTGCTCGGCCAGGACCTGACCGGCGCCTACGCCCACAGCGTGCGCGAGGCGATGCGATAAGGAAGGCGTTGCGCCTGTCTTCCGTCATTCCGGGGCGCGGCGAAGACGCGAACCCGGAATCTCGAGATTCCGGGTTCGCGCTCTGCGCGCCCCGGAATGACGGATGATTATCGAACCCCAAATTTCATCGAAGCGTTGAACCTCGCCGCGTCCAGCCGCGACACAACTATGAGGTGTTGCGGGCATCCACGGGCGAACATCCATGAAAATCGCATTGCTTGTGCTGCTGGGTCTGATGCTGGGTGTGCTCGGCGGCGCCGCGCTTGGCATCGGCGCCGGGCTCATCTGGGTCGAGATTTTCAATACCACCGGATTCGAAGGCTATAGCGCAATGCTGGTGTTCTTCACCTTCATGCCGCTGGGCGCGGCGATCGGCGGGCTCGGCGGGGCGCTGCTGTTCGGCGTGATCGCGGTTCGCGACGCCGAAATCGCCGTCGAGCGGCAGCCGGCCGGCCACCACGACCGGTAAACCAGAATCGATCGCATTTGTGCAATGCAAAAATGCCCGTTGTGTTTTAATCAAACGCCGTTATGTGACGATTCAATGAAGCGCAGCAACCAGGCCGGGCGTCGCCAATGACGCGCCATCAGGGCCGCTTGCTGATTTTTCAATCCGTTCAGGACTCGAAAGACATCATGACAGAGCACAACCTCTGGCGTTTTTCGCGCGCGTTGCATCGCGCGCTCAGTGAACGCCGGCCCGAAGACCTCGCAGCCCTGCTCGACGAGGACGTCGACTGGGCGATCTATGGCCCGATCGACATGTTTCCGTTTCTCGGCGCGCGCCGCGGCAAGGCCGCCGTGCTCGACGTCGTCGGGCAGATCGCGGACAATTTCCAGGTCCGCAAGTTCGAGCGCGAGACCGTGATGCTGGGCGTGGATTCGGCGGCGTCGATGATGCGCTATTCGCTGACCGCGGTGGACTCGGACAAGCCGATCAGCCTGCGGATCGCCCATTTCGTGCAATTCAAGGCCGGCCGGCTGCTCAGCATGCGCGTTCTGCTCGACAGCTTCGATCTGGTGGAGCAGACGCTCGGACATCCGATTCATCTGCCGAAAATCGCGTCGTAGATCGGAGCCGTCATTCCGGGGCGATGCGAAGCATCGAACCCGGAACCTCGAGATTCCGGGTCTGGTGCTTACGCACCATCCCGGAATGACGGTGGCTGAATTGCTTATCGCGTTGGCTCGCCGCAATGACGGAAATCTCCCGCCACAATTTCGCGCTGATGCACGTGCAGGGTGTACAGTCAGGGCATGCGGGCGGGGTTATGACTTCCAGGACACGACACGGTCGGGTTGTGCTGCTGTTGCTGGCGGCCGGCTTCAGCGTGGCGTCGGGGCTGCAGGCCAGCGCGCAGACGGTGCCGGCCGACGAAACTCCCGATGTGGCGGGGGCCGGCGCCGATGCGAAGGCCGACGCTGCTCCGGCGGCCGATACCGACGAAACCGACATGCGCGATCTGCAGCTTGACTGGAGCCAGCTCAATGTCGACGCCTCGACCCTGACCGCGGGCCCCGCGTCGAAGGCGCGCCTTGCACCGCAGGCGGCGGCAAGCACCGAAATGTCGTGGTCCTCCAAAGACACGCCGAACGGCGCGGCCGCGGTGTCGGTGAAGGAGCCGCTTTCGCCATTCTGGGATACCCGGATCGGCGCCGACATGACCGTCACCCGGCAGCCGCAAACCCTGACGGGCTCCGAACTGCTGTCGGAAAAACTCGCCAACGGCGGCAGCGTGCCGCAATCCTCCGGCACGGCATGGGCGGCGATCACGGCGCCCGGCGTCGGCTCGATCTGGGACAAGACCGCGGTCGAAGCCCGCGTCGATCCGGCGCAGGAGCAGAGCAAGCTCGGCACCTCCTTAAGCAAATCGCTGCCGCTCAGCGGGCAGTATTCGCTGACCTTGCAGAACGGCTACAACGTCATCCAGCAAGGTATCGTGCCGGTGCCCGGCATCGCCGGACGTCCGCTGCGAAATTATGAGACCGAGCAATCGGCGAAGTTGAGCATCGCCGACACCGGCACAAGCTTCGTCACCGGCCAGACGCTCTCGACCACCGACGATCGGTGGCTGCGCAAGATCGGCGCCGAACAGAAGCTGTTCGGCGACGTCAGCCTGTCGGCCTCGATCGGCGAAACGCCGCTCGGCATCGCCAGCAAGAGTCTCACCGCGGGATTCAAGCGCAGCTGGTAGTCGACGATTCCGCCACATCCCATGAAAGATCGAGCATTGCCGCATATTGGCCGCGATGCGGTCAAATTCAGCAGCCCTGATGGCGCTGCGTTACTTTCGTCGTGCGGGGACACCCGCGCTGGCATCACACGCGAACCAGGGGAATTAGCCGATGAAAGCCATTCGTTCCGAAAAAGTTGAGTCAACTGAGGTCGACAATCTCGCCGCGGTCTCGGAGGTCGAGGCGGGCATCCGCGACTTCGTCCGCAACGACGTCGCCTATCTGCGCCGCCCGGGCCCGAGCATCCTGAGCAGCGAAACAGCGCTCGAGCCGAACAGCGAGGCCACGGTCAACAGCGTCAACTCGCTGATCCAGCGCGTCGCCGGAACCTCGCTCGCGGAAATCGAAAACCTGATCGGCGAACTCGAAAGCCTTCGCGACCTGCTGCACTCCGAGGGTCAGCGCGTCCAGCGCGAGATCTCCGGCTATGCCCAGCTCAGTCAGGCCGCGATGAAATCCACGCGCATGATCGCCGAGAACGTGTCGCAGTGGAAGCGCACGGCGGACGGCCTTCGCAACAGCTAGCCGTATCGTTTCCAGGCATTATTGCCGCCGCCTTCCCCCAGGGGGAAGCGCGGCGGTTTCATTTTGGCTGCGATGTCTTTGAACGTGTCGGGCTCCGGCTGCGACCAAGAGCAGGCACTATCGGGGGACAGATCTTCATGCAGAGCATTCGGCCTGACAATACCGATCCGATTCCGTTGCGGAGTTCGCCGAACCGGATGGGAACCATCATGATCCGATTCGTCGGGCTATTGATCGTGGCGGTGGTGCTTCTGGCGCTGATCTGGAGCCGCTGATTCGCGAGGCTTTGCGGCGAATTCGGCCGCTATGGTTAGCGGGGCGTAACTTACCGGCCGAATTCGGCCGCTATGGTTAGCGGAGCGTAACTTACCGGCTGGCGATCGGCGCCCCGTCGAGCGTATAGGCGCCGTCGGCATAACCCTTCACCACCATCCCGGTGGCCAGCATCACCGCAAGCGTCACGGTCGCGAAAACAAAGCCCACAAATTTCAGGCCGTTGCGGTCTGCCATTGTCGTCCCCTCGATATATCCCCTCGTCTATTATGCGGGGGACAAGGTTCAAAATGCGTTAGCGGGAAGTTCGTTCCATCTGGTGCAGCGAGGCCGCTCAGGCGCCGGCGTTCCGCCGCGGCACGAACGCCGTCGCCAGAATCGAAAACACCAGTTCACCGCGCTGATTGGTGCCGGTGTTGCGGGCCTGCAGGATGCCCCATTCGGGACGCTTCTCCGAGGTACGCAGCGATTCGACCTCGCTTTGGAAACTGATGGTGTCGCCGGCCAGCACCGGCTTGATCCAGCGCAGTTCGCGAAAACCCGGCGACGGCCCCCAGATCGCGATCTTCTCGCCGCGCGCCGCGGCCTCGCTGGCCTGGCGCTGGCCATCGGCGACCAACAGCTTCATGCAGACCGATCCGACATGCCAGCCAGACGCCGCGAGCCCGCCGAACAGCGATTTGCGCCCCGCCTCCTCGTCGAGATGAAACGGCTGCGGATCGAACTGGCCGGCGAATTTCTTGATCAGCTCGGCGGTGAAGGTGAACGATCCCAGTTCGCGCCGCTGCCCGATCTCGATGTCCTCGAAAAATCGCATCAGCCCGCCTGCTCCGGTGTGGCGCGCCGCCGCACGATAATCGGCGAGACCATCTCGCACAGCGCCTGCCCCGCCGCGTTGCGCACCACGCCCTTGAACGTCACGATGCCGGTCTCGGGACGGCTGCGGGAAATCCTCGCCTCCGCGACCTCGATATCGAGCATCAGATCGTCGTCGGGGCGAAGCGGCGCCAGCCAGCGCAATTCGTTGACACCCGGCGAACCCATCGACGCGGTGCGGCCGATATAACCGTCGAACATCATCCGCATCATGATCGAGCACAGGTACCAGCCCGAACCCGAGAGACCCTTCAGCATCGATCGCGACGCGGCCTCCTCGTCGAGATGCATCGGCTGCGGGTCGAATTCGGCGGCAAACGCCAGCATCTCCTCGCGCGTGACGCGGCGTGGTCCGAATTGACCGAAATGGCCGGGCGGGAAATCTTCGAAGGTCAGCGTCATGATGGGGATTGCCGAAGGGAAGCCCGATTGTGGCCGTTATTTACGGCAATCTCAACCCGCCTGCCCGCATCGCTCGTGCTCCGCGGGGCGGGCACCGTGCTCCGGTGCCCGCCGCTGATCTTGCCCGGGACACCATTCGGAGCTAGGCCCTGCAATGACTTAAGCCAGATTTGGACTTTAACTGATATTCGACTTGCCGGGGGAGAACGACCGATGTTTGAATTTCGGGACCTGTTTCAGTGGGACCGCTTCATCACGCCCACCATTATCAAGACCTTTTACTGGCTGGTCATCGCGTTGATTGCGCTGCTCGGCATCTCCGGCATTTTCTCCGGGCTGGCCGCGATGGCGATCAGCCCGTTCGGCGGATTCATTGTGCTGCTGTCCTCGATCGCCAGCGTGGTGGTCGGGGTGGTGTTTTCGCGGATCGCCGCGGAATTCATCCTGATCGTGTTTCGCATCAACGAGCATCTCGGCGCGATCCGCGATCAGGGCTCGGGGCATTAGGCTTCCGCGTCACTTGCGGAGAATCAATTATTAAACCGGAAATGCATGACGTCGCCGTCGGCGACGACATATTCCTTGCCTTCCAGCCGCAGCTTGCCGGCGTCGCGGGCGCCGGCTTCGCCGCCGAGCGCGACGTAATCGTCATAGGCGATGGTTTCGGCGCGGATGAAGCCCTTTTCGAAATCGGTATGGATCACGCCGGCGGCGGCCGGCGCCCTGGTGCCGCGGTGGATGGTCCAGGCCCGCGCCTCCTTCGGGCCGACGGTGAAATAGGTGATGAGGTCGAGCAGCTGATAGCCGGCGCGGATCAGCCGATCGAGGCCGGCTTCCTCCAGCCCCAGCGTATCGAGGAACTCGGTCCGCTCCTCGCGCGACAGCGTCGCGATCTCCGATTCGATCTTGGCCGAGATGGTGACCGCGACCGCGCCTTCCTTTTTGGCGTGTTCGGCGACGGCCTCCGAAAACTTGTTGCCCCTGGCGGCTGAAGCTTCCTCGACGTTGCAGACGTACAGCACCGGCTTTGAGGTCAACAGCCCGAGCATGCCGAAGGCGCGCTCCTCCTCGGGCTTGCGGTCGAGAAACCGCGCCGGCCTGCCCTCGCGCAACAGCACCAGCGCGCGGTTGACGAGGTCGAGTTGCTCCTTGGCCTCCTTGTCGTTGCCCTTGGCCTTCTTGGCCAGATTGTCGACGCGCTTTTCCAGGCTGTCGAGATCGGCGAGCATCAACTCGGTCTCGATGGTCTCGATATCGGCCAGCGGCGCGATCTTGCCTTCGACATGGGTGATGTCGGAATCCTCAAAGCAGCGCACCACATGCGCGACCGCATCGACCTCGCGGATGGTGGCGAGAAACTGGTTGCCGAGGCCCTCGCCCTTCGAGGCGCCGCGCACCAGGCCGGCGATATCGACAAAGGTCAGCCGGGTCGGGATGATCTGCGCCGATTTGGCGATCGCCGGCGAGCTTGTCGAGCCTGGGATCGGGCACCGCGACCTCGCCGACATTCGGCTCGATGGTGCAGAACGGATAATTCGCCGCCTGTGCCGCCGCCGTCTCCGTCAGCGCATTGAACAGCGTCGATTTGCCGACATTGGGCAATCCGACGATACCGCATTTGAATCCCATTGCTTCCCAATCCTTCGCGCGACATCGCTGCGAGTGAGTGTATCCAGGCCGTCATACGCGGGCTCGACCCGCGTATCCATCTTCTTCGAATGATGGATCGCCGGATCAAGTCCGGCGATGACAAGTCATGCTTTATTTCTGGCCGTCGTCGTCCTTGTCGAAAAATCCCTTGGCCTGCATCGCCAGATGCACCTTGTTCTGGAACGTCGAATCGCGATCGGTGGCGAGCAGGCCGGCGTTGTCGGCGACCGCCCCGCACAACGCCTCGACCCAAGGCACGCTCGTCCTTGGCGAAATCGGACAGCACGTAGCCGTGCACCAGTTCCTTGATGCCGGGATGGCCGATCCCCAGCCGCACGCGGCGATAGTCGTTGCCGATATGCGCGGAGATCGAACGCAGCCCGTTGTGGCCGGCAATGCCGCCGCCGACTTTGACGCGCACCTTGGCCGGCGGCAGTTCGAGTTCGTCCTGAAACACGGTGATCTCGCCGGCCGCAAGCTTGAAGAAGCTCGGCGGCTTCCTGAACCGCGCGCCCGGATTCGTTCATGAAGGTCAGCGGGCGGAGCAGGATCACCCGCTCGCTGATCGAGCGTGCCTTCCGCGGTCTCGCCCTGAAAGCGGCGGCGCCATGGTGCGAAACCATGACGCCGCGCAATTTCATCGACGGCCATGAAGCCGATATTGTGCCGGTTATGCGCGTATTTCGCGCCGGGATTGCCGAGACCAACAAACAGGCGCATGACGCGGCATCCCGCGCCCGATTACTTCTTCTTGTCGCCACCGCCGGCAGGCGCTTTGGCGCCGGCCGCAGGCGCCTTCGCGCCAGCCGCGGGGGCCGCAGCACCAGCCGCGGGGGCGGCCGCAGCGCCGGCCGCCGGAGCAGCACCCGGCAGCAGCCGCAGCATGCCGGACCGGCAGCGGCGGCAGCCGCAGCGGCCTTCATTTCTTCGGCGTAGCCGGACGGCGGCACGATGGTCACCAGCGTCACGTCTTCGCGCGACAGCGACTTCACGCCGGGCGGCAGCTTGATGTCGGACAGATGCAGCGAGTGGCTGATTTCCAGGCCGCTGACATCGGCCTCGATATATTGCGGGATGTTATCGACCGAGCATTCCAGATCGATGGTGTGGGTGACGATGTTGACGGTGCCGCCGCGCTTCACGCCGGGTGCGGCTTCCGCGTTCTGGATGTGCAGGGGAACGCTGACGCGGATGGTGGCGCCTTCGCCGAGCCGCATGAAATCGACATGGAGCGGGAAATCGCGCACCGGATCGAGATGGAAGTCGCGCGGAATCACGCGGTGCTTCTTGCCCTCGAGATCGATGTCGTAAATCGTGGTGAGGAACCGCCCGGCCAGGATGCGCTGGCGCAGCTCGGTATCGTCGACCGAAATGGTCACGGGGGGCTGGTTGTTGCCATAGATCACTCCGGGCACTCTCCCGGCGCGACGCTCTGCCCGTGCGGCCCCCTTGCCGCCTGCCGGACGTGCGGTCGCCTTCAATTCCTTGACGGTCGCCATCTGCTTAAGTCCTTGTTTTCAAAAAGTTAAAGGCCGCATCGCGGCCCCGTTTGCACGTCCGCAGCAAGCCTCCAGGGGTGCGGGGGCTGCGGACGTGGCGGGGTTCTAGCCCCAAAGCCCGGAAATGACAAGGAAATGCGGGGATTTTTCTGCGGGTCCAGGGGGAAGCGGCAGCTCCATCAACTCGTCATGCCCGGCCCCGTGCCGGGCATCCACGTCTTACTTTCTCTCGGTAGCACAGGCGTGCATGGCCGGGACGAGCCCGGCCATGACGCTCAACATGACGAATGCTCTAACCGTCCGTCTTCAGGCTGCCATTGTCCGGCGCCGACGGCGAAACGCCGAGCTTGGCCTCCAGCACGGCGATGCGCGCCTTCAGCGCCTCGTTTTCCTCGCGCGCCAGCCGCGCCATGTCCTTGACCGCCTCGAACTCCTCGCGCTTGACGATGTCGAGGTCGCGCAGGATTTTTTCGGCCTGATTGCGGACCACCGTATCGACCTCGCGCTTGACGCCCTGGGCGGCGCCCGCGGCATCGTTCATCAGACGCCCGATCTCGTCGAAAAACCGATTGCTGGTCTGGGTCATCCCTGAAATCTCCGGTCGGCTGCGCACGGTTCGATCAACCACACAATGGCGATCCGGACGGCGCGGTTCAAGGCCGGCGTTGCCCTCTTCACGGGGCAAGTCGCCTTGTCATGTTCCGGTTTCCTTGCAATCGTATCGAACGCCGAGGCAAGAAACCACAAACCGCAAGAACGAACGCGCCATGATCGACCAGCAGATCGAAATTCCCACCAAGGACGGCCACACCACCACCTTCATCACCCATCCCGAGCGCGGCGGCCCGTTTCCCGTCATCATCTTCTACATGGACGCGCCTGCGATCCGCGAGGAACTGCGCGACATGGCGCGCCGGCTGGCCACCTCAGGCTACTACGTGATGCTGCCCAATATGTATTACCGCTCCGGCGTGATGGAGCTCGGCCCGATGCCGCCGATCCGGAAGCGCCCGAGCGCAAGCGGATGTTCGAGCTTCATGAACTCGATCAACATTCCCCTGGTCATGGAGGATACGCGCGCGTTGCTCGCCTATGCCGACAGGCCAGCCGGCCGCGAACACGAAAATCGTCGGCACCGTCGGCTACTGCATGAGCGGACGCTATGCGATCAACGCGGCGACGCATTTTCCAGATCGCGTCAAGGCCGCCGCCTCGATCTACGGCACCCATCTGGCTACCGACCAGCCCGACAGCCCGCATCTTGCCGGAACAGAAGACCAAGGCCGAGCTCTATTTCGGCTGCGCCGAAACCGACATCTATGCGCCGATGGAAATCATCGAGAAGGTAAAACAGACGATGAACGACGATTCCGCCAATGCCGAGGTCGAGATCTATCCCGGCACCCATCACGGCTTTGCGTTTCCGAAGCGGCCGGTCTACCATCGCGACGCCGCCGAGCGGCATTGGGAGCGGCTGCTCGCGCTCTATCGCCGCAACCTCACGTCATAAGCCGGCTCGATGCCCTTCCTCACTATCGCCTTTCCGGTGTTCGATCCGATCGCGATCGCGATCGGGCCGATCGCGATCCGCTGGTATGCGCTGGCCTATATCGGCGGCATCGTGCTGGGCTGGATTTACGCGCGCGCGCTGATCAAGAACGAAAGACTGTGGGGCGGGCCGGCGCCGATCACGCTGCTGCAGCTCGACGATTTCATCCTCTGGGTCACGGTCGGCATCATCCTCGGCGGCCGCACCGGCTACGTGCTGTTCTACAATCTCCCGTTCTTCATCCAGCATCCCGCCGAGATTTTCGAATTGTGGAAGGGCGGCATGTCGTTCCACGGCGGCTTTCTGGGCTGCGTCGCCGCGGTGATCCTGTTCTGCCGGCAGAACGACCTTCCGATCCTGTCGCTCGGCGATATCACCACCGCGGTCGGGCCGATCGGGCTGTTTCTCGGCCGGCTCGCCAATTTCATCAACAGCGAATTGTGGGGCCGGCCGGCCGATCCCAACCTGCCCTGGGCGATGATATTTCCCAATGGCGGGCCGCTGCCGCGCCATCCCAGCCAGCTTTACGAGGCGGGGCTGGAGGGAATCGTGCTGTTTACGGTGCTGGCGGTGATGATCCGCATCGGCGCCCTGAAGCGGCCGGGGCTGATCCTCGGCAGCTTCATCGCGTTTTACGGTTTTGCGCGGATCACCGGCGAATTCTTCCGGGAGCCCGACCCGCAGCTCGGATTTTTGTGGGGCGGGCTGACCATGGGTATGCTGCTGTCGGTGCCGATGATTATTGCAGGTGCGATCATTATTGTGGTGGCATGGCGTCGGAAAGCGACGAAGCAGCCATCGAACTCCGTTCAAGGCAGGCCGTGACCGAATATTCGCCGCTGCAGTCCGAGATCAAGAAGCTGATCAAGTCGTCCGGCCCGATGCCGGTCTGGCGCTACATGGAGCTGTGCCTGACGCATCCCAAGCACGGCTATTACGTGTCGCGCGATCCGCTGGGACGCGAGGGCGATTTCACCACCGCGCCCGAAGTCAGCCAGATGTTCGGCGAATTGCTGGGGCTGTGGGCGGCCTCGGTATGGAAGGCGATCGGTTCGCCGTCGTTGCTGCGGCTGATCGAACTCGGACCCGGCCGCGGCACCATGATGGCGGATGCGCTGCGCGCGCTGCGGGTGCTGCCGCCGCTCTATCAGGCGCTGAGCGTCCATCTGGTCGAGATCAATCCGGTGCTGCGCGAAAAACAGAAGGCGACGCTGTCGGGCGTGCGCAACATCGCCTGGCACGACAGCATCGACGACATCCCCGACGGTCCCGCGGTCATTTTCGCCAACGAATATTTCGACGTGCTGCCGATCCACCAGGTGGTGAAGCGCGAGACCGGCTGGCACGAGCGCGTGGTCGAGATCGACGCCGACGGCAAGCTGGTGTTCGGCGCCGCCGCCGAGCCGATGCCGCGCTTCGAGGTGCTGCTGCCGCCGCTGGTGCGCGCCGCGCCGGTCGGCGCCGTGTTCGAGTGGCGGCCCGACGCCGAGATCATGAAGATCGCCAGCCGCGTGCGCGACCAGGACGGTGCGGCGCTGATCATCGACTACGGCCATCTGCGCAGCGACGCCGGCGATACCTTTCAGGCCATCGCCCGCCACAGTTTCACCGATCCCCTGAAAAATCCCGGCCAGGCCGACGTCACCGCCCATGTCGATTTTCAGGCGCTGGCGCGCGCCGCCGAGGATCTCGGCGCGCGCGTCCATGGCCCGGTGCCGCAGGGCGATTTCCTCAAGCGGCTCGGCATCGAAACCCGCGCGGTGACCCTGATGGCCAAGGCCAGCCACGAGGTTTCCGAGGACATTTCCGGCGCGCTGAAACGGCTGACCGGCGGCGGCCGCGGCGGCATGGGCTCGATGTTCAAGGTGCTCGCGGTCTCCGAACCCCACCTCACCACGCTGGCGGGGTTCGGCGACGAGCAGCCGGACGCCAGGGCCGAGCTGCCATGAGGCTCGGCTCCCCGCTGCTCTCGGCCATTCCCGGCCTGCGCCACGCGTTCTTCACCCGCGAGGGCGGCGTGTCCGGCGGCATCTATGAAAGCCTCAATGGCGGCATCGGCTCGAACGACGATCCCGCCGATGTCAGCG
Source organism: uncultured Alphaproteobacteria bacterium (assembly GCA_963761895.1). GTDB lineage: Bacteria > Pseudomonadota > Alphaproteobacteria > Rhizobiales > Xanthobacteraceae > Bradyrhizobium. The sequence goes on along the minus strand of CAVXIL010000002.1, from coordinate 723,359 downwards.
GAAAACCGCCGCCGGATGGCGGAGCAGATGGGCGTCATGCCGGAGCATTTTCTCAGCGTGCATCAGACCCATTCGCCTGACGTCGTGGTCGCCACCGGACCCTGGCAAGACGCGTCGCGGCCGCGCGCCGACGCCATCGTCACGCGCACCGAAGGCCTCGCCATCGGCGTCACCGCGGCCGACTGCGGACCGATCTTGCTGGCCGATCCGAACGCGCGCGTGATCGGCGCCGCGCATGCGGGGTGGAAGGGCGCGCTGACCGGCATCGTGGAATCCACCGTCGAGGCGATGGAAAAACTCGGCGCCGAACGCAGCGGCATCGTCGCCGCGATCGGCCCCCTGATCCGCCAGCACTCTTACGAAGTCGGCGGCGAATTCGTCGAGCGGTTCATCGAGGCCGACGCGGAGAATGCGCTGTTCTTCATTCCCGCCGCGCGCGAGGGCCATGCGATGTTCGATCTCGCCGGCTTCATCCGGATGCGGCTCGAAAACGCCGGCGTCCTGATGATCGACGATATCGGCGTCGACACCTATTCCGACCGAGCGCTTCTACAGCTACCGCCGCTCGGTGCATCGCAAGGAGCCGGACTATGGCCGGCATGTTCACGCGATTGCTCTCGAAGCTTAACTTAGCTTCCCTTGGAAGTGCTTCAACTTAAACGAAAATTGTCGGTGCGCTTCGGTATCCGCGTGAACCCTCATCATGGCATTGTGGGATTCCTGCCCTAGACCTTAACGTGTTTTAACGATATCGCTCGGGGCGCGATGAGGGACGCCATCACCACACTGTTTCGGGCCGCCATGGCCGGCCGGACTGCGCCGCGCGCCGCGGTCGCCGCTATTCTGCTGGCGATGGCGTGCGGGCTTGGCGGCTGCGCCGGCGGCGCCGCTGCGGGCGGCTCTTTCGCGATGGCCGGCGGCGGAAGCGGTCCCACCGTCGCCTTCGAGTCGATCGACGGCCCGCCGCCGCAGATGTTCGACCGGATGGTCGGCATGCTCGACAGCGAATCGAAGCTGCGCAACCTCTCGATCGTATCCCGCGACGGCACGGCCTCCTACCGCGTACGCAGCTATCTCGCCGCCCAGGTCAGCTGCGCGGCCGCACCATCGATCGCCTGGGTCTGGGACGTCTATGACCGCAACCAGCAGCGGGCGCTGCGGCTTTCCGGCGAGGAACCGGCCGGCAAGGCCGGGCGCGACCCCTGGACCGCGGCCGACGATCTGGTGCTGCGGAAGATCGCGCAGGCCGGCTTCAGCGGGCTCGCCGCCATGATCAACGGAACCGCACCGGCGGATCAGCCGGCGCCGGCCTCCGAACCAGGCCGAAGCGGCCCGGCGGTGGCAAGCGCGGAAGGAATATCGCCCGCCTCGGATGTATCCGGCGCCCTCGCCTACAGCTCCCGTTAACGGAAATAGTCTCCCGTTACCGTTTTTGCGCAGGAAAACGTGACCCGACGGGTTGCCAGCCGCGCCACCTCCTTGATATCACCTCGCTCGTCGAAACGCGCCGGTTCTGTGGGTATCCCGATATGCTGAACATTGTCTCCAGCAAGGCGCGGGGAGAAGCCTCGATGTCGGCCAAGAACGGCTCCATCAAGCTGGTCGCCGGCAATTCCAACCCGGCGCTGGCGCAGGAAATCGCCAACTGGCTGCATCTGCCGCTGACCAAGGCCGTGGTCCGGCGTTTCGCCGACATGGAGATCTTCGTCGAAATCCAGGAAAACGTCCGCGGCTCCGACGCCTTCATCATCCAGTCGACGTCGTTTCCGGCCAACGACCATCTGATGGAACTCCTGATCATCACCGATGCGCTGCGCCGGTCGTCGGCGCGCCGCATCACGGCGGTGATCCCCTATTTCGGCTATGCCAGGCAGGATCGCAAATCCGGCTCCCGGACGCCGATTTCGGCCAAGCTGGTGGCGAACCTGATCACCCGGGCCGGCGTCGACCGCGTCATGACGCTCGACCTGCATGCCCTCCAGATCCAGGGCTTCTTCGACATCCCGACCGATAATCTCTTCGCCTCGCCGGTGATGGTGCGCGACATCAAGGAGCGCTTCGACCTCACCAATGTCATGGTGGTGTCGCCTGACGTCGGCGGCGTGGTGCGCGCGCGCGGCCTTGCCAAGCGCATCAACACCCCGCTCGCCATCATCGACAAGCGCCGCGAACGCGCCGGCGAATCCGAAGTCATGAACGTGATCGGCGATTGCGCCGGCTATACCTGCATCCTGGTCGACGACATCGTCGATTCCGGCGGCACGCTGGTGAACGCCGCCGACGCGCTGCTCGCCAACGGCGCCAAGGACGTCTACGCCTATATCAGCCACGGCGTGCTGTCCGGCGGCGCCGCCGCCCGCATCACCGGCTCGCGGCTGAAGGAGCTTGTCATCACCGACTCGATCCAGCCGACCGAAGCGGTCCGCAGCGCGCCCAACATCCGCACACTGTCGATCGCCTCGCTGATCGCGGAAGCCATCGGCCGCACCGCGTCGGAAGAGTCGGTGTCGAGTCTGTTCGACTAAGCGCCCTGCAGGGTGAGCAAAGGCGCATTTGCGCGTGCCCACAATGTTCACGAACGACGACGATGGGCACGTGCGCTTTGCCTGCCTTACGGATTCGATACACGTCATAGCGTCGGCGCGAATGTCGACAAGTCGTCATTGCCGGGCTTGACCCGGCAATCCATCTTCTTCGAAAAAAACTTCTTGCGAAGATGGATGGATGCCCGGATCAAGTCCGGGCATGACGAGTGTGTTTTGTGTGCACACCAATCTTGATTTCAAACAGCAGCCGCCGTTTGCAGACACAGCCCCGCGATCTCGCCGCATGTTTTTGCGCGAGGTTTGGCCTGCTCGTTCCGCCCTCTGCAATCAGAGGGCGCAGGGAATGCCGGATGCCCGATGCACCCGCAGCCTCGTGTGCGCTATGGGTAGTGAGTATGCACACGAGTATTCACAGCGAGGCACCGGAATCACCCGGCATTCCCCGCGCAATGGTTTACGGCTTATACCGCGCTCTCCCCGGTGATCGGCTTTCTTGCCACCGTCGCCGGCGGAGTTGCCTCCACCGACTTGACACCAGCGTCGGGGTGTCAGGACCACACGTCTTCGCCGTCCGCCTCAAGCACCCTCGTCAGGAGCACCATCCGCGTCCACCGCATCCCGCCCCGCGCTGGTGACGTTGCGCAACGCCCCTCTGAGTGGGACTGGATGGCGAACATATAGACGTGATTTGGGTCTTCGGAAAATCAGAATGTTTTTTCAAAAGGGGCTGGACACGCCCCGGTTCGGTAGCACGAGTGATTTGCCTGTCGGGCAAGCTGCACAACGAAACCAGGCGTGTGTCCCGCGACCAGTTTTGTTCAAGCTTTGCCGCCGGAACTCGAGATCAAGTTTGAACAACCGAAAACCGGCTCGCGCTTACAAATGGCTTACCGCCACGACGCCATGCTCTCGAGCACGCCATCGTGCCGGATCAGGCCGTGGAAAAGCGCTGCCCCGAAATGCACGAGGAAGGCCGCGAAGAACAGGTAGGCGAGATCAGTATGGAGCTCGCGGAGCCACGCATAGAGCGTCAAATCCTGCGGCAGGATCGGTGGCAACCGCAGCGGCCCATAGAGCACGATCGGATAGCGCGCCGCCGACAGCATGCCCCAGCCGACCAGCGGCATGGTGAACATGAGCGCATACAGTACGATGTACGAAGCCTTGGCGGCGAACCGCTGCAGCGATGGAAGCGTATCAGGCAACGCCGGCGGCGGATTGATGAACCGGTTCACGATACGGATCACGCACAACACAAAGATGGCTATTCCGAGCGGCCGGTGGATCGAGACCAGAAGCTCGTAGCGCGTGGAGACCGTAGCGGCCATGCCCACGCCGATGAACAGCATCGCCACAATCATGGGCGCCATCAGCCAGTGCAGAAGCCGGGACGCAGCCGGGAAGCGTGCCTGGGTGGTCATGAGTTGCCTCCAGCTTCCACTTCCTGTGGTGTGACCGCGCTGGGCAGCTTCTCACCCTCCTCTCCGGCACGCAGCGTGAAGGAGCGCGCGTAGGCCGCCGATCGGGCGCTCAGCAACGGGTCGTCGGATGGCTCGATGCCGGACGGCAGCACCAGAGGATCGTAGTTGACGGCGGTGCAGCGCCCACCGTCCTCGCTCGAGGCATGATCGATCGTTACCATGCCGGCGTCGATCTGCCGGCGGTTGGCCGGCCAGGGAAGCGTCGCATCGTTGGTCGGGTCATCGGCCTCGCCGATCGTCACCATCAGCCGCCATTGCTGTGGATGCTGCGCGATCCGGGCGATCAGGTCATCGAACAGGTAGTTCTTGTCCCCTGCCGCTGACCGCTCGGCGCTTTCAGCGGAGGGTTGCACCGGCACCGTGGACCAACGAACGGAAGTGGGGGCGCCGGCGGCGTCGACGAAGCGGAAGGCGTTGAGGCTGTTGAAGGTGGAGTTTGCAAAACCGGAGGTGACCTGGCGTTTCTTGATGAGCGCCAGCGCCTGTACCGCCTCCGGATGGGCGGCGAAAAACGCCTTCATTCTCTCCGGGTCGGGCTTTCCGGTGGCTGGATCGGGGCTGGAGGCAAGCAATTGTTCGTAAAAGCCACGCGCCGAGTTCACCGGGAAAACCGGGATGTTGTTCATGCCGGTGCGCCACTCCTCGCCGCCGGGTAGCAGGAAGCGCAGCGCCATGCTGCGCACCTTCGCAGGTGCGTCCGCCTGAAAGGGCATGCCGCCAGCGAGCGCGAAGCGTCCGACCACCGGGACGCGGCCGGCCCTGAAGACAGCGGCTTTCGACAGTTCCGCTGCCTGCCCGCTGCTTTCGAACGAGCCGGTGACGCACATTCCCTTCGCATGGTTGCGGCGGAAGCCGGCGTGAATGCCGTCGACATCCTGGAAAGCAGCCATCATCCGGTCCTGGGTCAGTCGTGCTGGCGAGAGCCAGCCGCCCGTGTAGGCGAACGCCCCGGCCACGCTCAGCATCACCGCACCGATCGCGCCCAGTCGGACGAGCACTCCCGCATCACTTACCGGACCCGCACTTGCTGGACCCGCTCCAAACCAGGATGGATTCATATTCAACGCGGCCTCGCTGACCGTCCGTGTCCTACTGGCCCCGCGATGCTCTGCCCAGACCGGCTGTGCCCGGAAGACGTCAACGCGTCATCGTTCGACGCTCTGCTGGCTTGCAGTCAGTGAGAATTGTAACTCACCAACGCAAGGGCGCCACGCGTAAATTTTTATTATCGTTGTGCCCTTTCTTTTCCGCTCATGCTGAGTGTTTCCGGTCATGGCACGAAACTGACATGGCCGGCCTGGTCGGCGATGTCCGGTCTCGGGGGTAGAACGGAAGTCGGATTTCGGGGCCGTCAGGTCCGAGTCTGACCCAAATGAGACCATGGACGGCATGGAAGGACGGCGGTGCTCCACGCTGCCGGGCAGCGCTGGAATATCTAACGCCTTCAGCGCAGCTTATGCTAGCCGGACCGCCCCTGTTGATCTGGATCAAACGCAGGCACTCTGGAATTGAGTGCATTGGCAGATTGGTTCATCTAGTCAGGGAGGTTTGACATGAATGCAATCATCAAGTCGGAAATGATCTCTCGCCGAAAGGCCCCTTTCTCTGATGGGATTGGCAGCTGCGTTCGGACTCGCGGCGGCCCCTACGGTACTGACACTATCTGATGCTGAGGCTCAGACCGTCGGCATGGAGCGGCGTCAGGAGCGGCGCGCAGGACGGCATGAGCGACGTGAGGCGCGGCGCGCAGGACGGCACGAGCGGCGTGAGGTGCGCCGCACAGGTACAACTACCGGCATGGCTAAGTAATTCCACTGGCTCCGCGAAGTCGTTAATCGAACCCGCTGCGCAGCCAACGCGCGAACTGAAACGGCGGACGTCGCCGCTCGACCTTTTGCGATGCTCGATCCCGCAAATGAGGACCTGCTGAAACTGGAGAGACAATAGGCCCGCAAAGCGCGAGGCGGACTTGCTGGTGCGTCAGAGCGTGTCCCCGCTGTTGGGGTGCTCGCCAATCCTCTTGAGCGGCTGTATCAGTTCCTGAACTGAGAATGGCTTTGTTAGGAACGCGATGCATCCAGAGTCCAGCGCAGCCTTGCGAACGGCAGCGTCGTCATTCCCAGTCATGTAAATAACCGGCACGCGTATCCCAGCCGCTTTGAGACGATGCCTCAGCTCGATCCCAGATCCGTCGTTTAGGTTGATGTCGAGAATGACGCAAACCGCACTTTCAAAATCGGTGTGGTTCTTAAAAGCCTCTGCAGATGAAAATAGGATGGGTTTGTAGTCGTGCTGCCGGAGCAGTCGCTGGACTCCCTTCAATACTCCCGGGTCATCATCGACCACGAAAACAATGTTCCGATCTTGCAAAGCATCACATCCATCTGGCCTGCCCGCCACGCGTTCTTAGGCCTGCTAGTTGTTTAGGTTTCTTGAGCAAAGGCACTGCTCCAAGGAGTTGGTCTGTAAGCCGTTTCGGAGATACTTTGAACCTAAAATAGTTGTCGGATGTCGCCAGATAATTGTTGGTTGTTGCCAGAATGTTGGCAGCCATCACAAGTGGAGCAGGATGACACAGGAAGACGTCCTCGGCTCAGCGTTGCTTGATGCATATCAACACCGGGCAGAGGCGCGCGCTATCCGTTTACGATCGTCCGCGCGCGCTGTAGACTGAGGCGACGTGCTGGCACGCCGTTTTTGGCTTTTGGCGTCGCAATTCGAGCCATGAGCCATGGATGAGGATGCCCTCCGCCATGCAGTTCGCCAGATCAAACGGTTTCAATTCGATACCAAGCGCTACGGGCGGGATCGCCCGACTGGCATGTGCTCGGTTGGACAAGATGGGAAAGGACCCCACTGTCATTCTCTCGAAGGTCGGGTTGACGCGTGAAGAGGCCCGAGACCCAGCCATTCGGCTGGAAGTCCGGACCCAGATCAAGCTCCTGGAACTGGCTGCCGAAGAGGCGCAGGACGAATGGCTGGGCTTCCATCTGGCGCGCAGTTTCGATCTGCGCGAGATCGGTCTGGTCTACTATGTGATAGCGTCGTCGGACCAGCTTGCAGACGCGCTCCGGAATGCCGAGCGGTACAGCCAGATCAACAATGAAGGCGTTCGTCTGCGTTTCAGTATGCAGGACGGGACAGCGGCAATTGCGCTTGATTACGTTAACGTCGACCGGCATGCCGATCGGCACCAGATAGAGTTCTGGCTGGTGACGCTGGTGCGCATTTGCCGACAGGTCACCAACGGCCGTTTGGTTCCGTCGCGGCTGAAGACAAAACATTTCCGAGATAGGACGCCAGCGGAATTCAAAGCATTTTTTGGCGTCGACATCGAATTTGGTGCTAACGCCGACGAGATCTGTTTTCCGCGACCAATTGCCTTGCTTTCTGTTGTGGGACGCGACGAGTACCTCAATGAACTGTTACGGCGCTACGCGGAGGAGGCGCTGGCGCGCAAGCCCCGAGAGCGTCTCACGGTCCGCTCGAAGGTAGAGGACATCCTGCCGAAACTACTGCCGCACGGCGGAGCCATGGTATCGGAAGTTGCGCGGCGGCTCGGGATGAGCTCGCGAACTTTGTCGCGCAAGCTTGCCCAGGAGGGTACTTCCTTCGCGGAGATATTGGACCAGTTGCGGGCTGCCCTCGCCAAGCGCTATCTCCATGACGAGACGTTGCCTGTTTCCGAAATCGCATGGCTGCTTGGCTATCGCGAGGTTAGCTCGCTGACACATGCTTTCGAACGGTGGAGCGGCATGACGCCCCGACGGTTTCGTTCCGGTCAGCTCCCGTCGGCTTAAGCTGAAGTCATCTCGAATACTTGGCATTCGCATCTTGGAGTTTGCTCTCGCTGGAGTAGGATCATCTCATGCTAAACTGGAGGTTTCTCAATGAAGCCCCGGCCCGACACCGCGAGGCACTATGGCGCGGCAAACTCACTGGTGTGTTAGAGCGTGTCCCCGCCGTTGGGTTGCCTGCCAGCTCTCTTGGGCGGCTCCATCAGCGGCTCCAGACTGCCGGACGGGCTGTCCAAGACCCCAACTCGCTCGGCAAGGGACACAAGTTCCGCCAACGATTGGACCTGCATTTTCTCCATGACCCTGTGACGATGGGCCTTAATCGTACGTTCGGTCCCCCCCAACGCGCGGGCGACCTCCTTGTTGGTCTTGCCGCGAATGACAAGTTCAAAGACTTGCCGCTCGCGCGGCGTCAGTGCTGCGATATGAGCGCGAACGATGTCCAGCCTGCTCTTCAGGACACGAGCCGCTTCGTAACGTGCGAAGGCCCGTTCAACTGCGCGAAGAAGGTCGTCCGATGTGACGGGTTTGGTCAGAAAATCATCTGCACCCGCTTTAATGGTTCGCACTGTGGTGGCGATATCGGGATGGCCGGTGAGGAATATGATCGGCAATGTCGAGCCGAGTTCGCTTAGCCGCGTCTGCAGTGCCGGACCGTCCAAGCCGGGTATCCGTACGTCGAGGAGAATGCAGCTCGGGATACTTTCGCTCGGCAGGCGATCCAGCAAGTGCTGGGCCGACGCATAGGTCGCTACCTCGTAGCCAGCCGTCTTCAAACGACGCTCAATTGCTGTCCGGAAAGACGCATCGTCGTCGACAACATGCACGAACCCCGGCAATCACGGTCCCCCAACAATCTAACTTCTTTGCCGCTGAACGATGGTAAGCGCAGCCTATACCATACCTTGTCTTTTATTCGTCGAGAACGGATCAAGATCATGGACTCCGCCTACCCGAAACCGGCGGAAACGCGCACCGCCTCCGCAATGTTCGCTGCACTTCCGCTGTTGGCACGAACCGGACTAACCGTGCCGGACTGACCATGTCCGTTGTTCGGAGTAGACCGGAAGTGGCTTTTCGGAGCCGTGAGGACCGCTTTTGACCCATCTGAGACATCGGCCAGACCCGACGGACATGGTTGCCCGCCCATTGGGGCCCGCCGAAATCGAGGCTCTCTCCCTATCTCAGCTTCGTCAAGTAATGCCCGGGGTGCGTGCAAGCGCGAGGTGCTCGCCACAAAGCACAATCAAGCACTGCGGATGAAAGCGCGGCTACTTTCGTTCGGCTTCAGCCTCTTGCTCCAGCCGCAAAATATGCGCGCGTAGCGCATCGAACCGCTCTTCGGTGACATCACTGAACAGCGGATCCTTATGACCGGTTACGGCCGAAGCGATCTCCGTCCAATCTTGAGGCTTAAGGGCCTTAAGCGCGGCAGGAAAGAAATCTCGATCTTCCATCATCATGTGGTGCCGCTCGTGCGCGATGAAATCGCGAACAATGGTATCGACACTTTGCCGAAGAACTTCACCATCCGCGAGTACGTACTCGACCGCGTGAGCGACGCGGCGCAAGCGTTCAGCCCCTTTCTGGTGTTCGCGAGCGAGATCACCGACCTTCGCGGCCGCAACCGGATCGCGCGTTCTTAGCTTGGCAAAGACCATGTCTTCCTGGGGATGGTGATACACTTCCGGGTAGACTTCGAAATAGCTGATAACCGCGCGAATAACCTCGTAGTCGGGGCGGTCTCCCCGGTCGAAAACCTCAAGTTCCCGCTCGAGAATGGCAAGCAGCTTCTCAATATTGCGATGCTCTTGGGACAAGCGCTCAATGATCATGGCAGCGCTCCATACAGTGAACCACTACAAATTATCCCTGACGCGGTATCAGCTTTTGCGGCAGATCAAATCTGGATCGGAATAAGGTGCGGCGATTTGATCGATTGAAGCGATGACTTCCGTTGTTGGCGGCACGAATCAGACGTGGCGGCTGCGTCTCGCGATGTCCGCTCATCGGGGCGCCTCTGGCAATCCTCATGGAGGACGAGCAAGCCGGGCAGCTTATGCAATTTTTAGATGATATTGACATGGATCAATGCACGAATGAACGGCTGTTGAAACCTGAAAGCTCCGGAAATGTTGACCCTCAAAATTTTTATGGAGTGAGGATCATGCACACCTATGAAAAGGCGCCCGGAGGCCGCCGCCAAAGGCCGGGCTACACAGGTTTATTCGCCATCATATGCCTGTTCGCGTCGATCTTTTTGGTGTGGGCACTGATGAGAACGAGCCTTGTGAAAACGAGCCTTGAAATGATGAGTTCGCCACCTGTAACAACCGGAATGGCTCCGAACGCACCCGTCAATTCCGTCGCGAAGCCCTGAGTAGCTCTTGCGCAAGAAACTACGGGGAGATCGCCAGCCCAAGCGCGTTGGCGCGAAGCTGTCGAACAGCATAAGCAGTTTCCATTGTGTGGGCGTAAGCTGCCCTGATGCGGACGCGTCACAATCGCTGTTCATTACGAAGTTACGGCGATGGCAATTTGATAGATTGTTATCAAAAATCTTGCCGGGGCTTATGTCCGAGGGCGGATCCAAATGACTACGGTGCGACAGCTGCTTGATCAGAAGGGCGGGAACACTTGGTCTATTCACCCGGATGCTACGGTCTTCGATGCCGTCGCGAAAATGGCTGAAAAAGACATTGGATCGTTGGTAGTGATGGAAGGCGACGAGTTCGTTGGCATTATCACCGAAAGGCACTATGCGCGGAATGTTGTTCTCAAGGGTAAGACGTCTCCCGCAACGCCCGTGCGGGTCATCATGGAAAGACACGTCGTCATTGCACGGCTGAACAATCCGTTGACCAATATATGGCCCTCATGACTGAGAAGCGCGTGCGCCATCTGCCGGTGTTTGAGGGAAAAAAGCTAATTGGCGTTGTTTCAATCGGCGATCTTGTCAAGAGCACAATCGATGATCAGAAGTTCTTGATTGATCAGCTCGAACACTACATCCGGCGGTGAACGGGCCATTGTGGACGGCTGAATACGATCCCGAACGACCTCAGCGTTCGGAAGCATTACCGCCCCGAACATCACCGCGCCGCCGGTGCCGGTTGCGCTGGCGACGAGGTGAACGAATGAGGCGGGCACTTCCGTTGTTGGCACTTTCCGGACCTCCCGCGATGTCCGCGTGATGTCGGCTTTCAGGGGCAGATCGGAAGTCGCCATTGCGTTGCCCGACTTCCGAGTCTGACCCATTTCGGACGTGGGCATAGCCGGACATCGGACCACAATCCTGCTATATAGCCATTCAATTTCCCCGGCCCGGGGGTGCATCTTGAGCAGCGAGCACGTAGAGCGACGACTGGCAGCAATTCTGGCGGCGGATGTCGCGGGCTCTTGCCGCCTGATAGGGATAGACGAAGAAGGCACGCTGGCGCGACTGAAAGCGCTTAGAAGAACGATTTTCGATCCCAAAATCGCTGAGCATCACGGACGTGTCGTCAAGAATACCGGGGACGGCGCTATTGCCGAGTTCGCCAGCGTGGTCGACGCCGTGCGATGTGCCGACGAAATTCAACGCGGCATGGCCGAACAAAACATCGACGTGCCGCAGGACAAGCGGATCGAACTCCGCATCGGCATTCACGTCGGTGATATTATTATCGAAGAGAACGATATCTTTGGTGATGGGGTCAATATTGCGGTGCGTCTCGAAGGGATTGCAGAGCCGGGCGGTATCAGCATTTCGGATGACGCGCGTCGGCAAATTCGTGGCAAGGTAGATATAACGTTTGAGGATTTGGGCTCGCAATCCTTGAAGAATATCGCCGAACCGATGCGGGTCTGGCGCGTTCCGAACGGTCGCGCCGTGCCAGCTGTGCCGAACCGCCTGCCTGTTGGTGACGCCCTTCCGCTCCCTGATAAGCCCTCCATCGCTGTTCTGCCATTCGCCAACATGAGCGGTGATCCGGAACAGGATTACTTCGCGGATGGAATGGTCGATGACATCATCACGGCGCTGTCTCATTTCAAGGCGCTGTTCGTCATCGCCCGCAATTCGAGCTTCACCTACAAGGGGCGCGCCGTCGATGTGAAGCAGGTCGGGCGCGAACTTGGGGTACGCTACGTGTTGGAAGGCAGCGTTCGCAAAGCGGGAAATCGAGTACGCATCACGGGACAGCTCGTCGATACCGCCACCGGGGCACATCTTTGGGCAGAACGGTTTGATGGTGGTCTCGGCGACATCTTCGATCTGCAGGACCAGGTGACCGAGAGCGTTGTCGGGGCGATCGCGCCGGCGGTGGAAAAAGCCGAGATCGAGCGTGCCAAACGCAAGCCGACCGAGAGTCTCGACGCCTATGCCCTCTATTTGCGCGGTTTGGCCAAGCTTTATCAGTTTGGCAACCGGCAAGCGAACGAGGAGACATTGCGTCTATTCAACCGCGCGATCGAGCTCGACCCGGATTTTGCATCTGCCTACGCCCTTGCTGCCTTGTGCTACGTCTGGGCCAAGATCAATGGCTGGTTTTCAAATACAGCGAACGACATGGCTGAAGTGACGAGGCTCGCCCAGCGGGCGGTTGAGTTGGGCAAGGATGACGCGGCCGCGCTCGCCCCCAGCGGGTGGGCGCTAGCTTTTGTTGTTCACGATCTCGAGGCAGGTGCCGCCTTGAGCGATCGCGCGCTTGCACTCAATTCCAATTTGGCCGAGGCATGGTTTTGGGGCGGCTGGGTGAAAATCTGGCTCGGCGAGCCGGAGGCGGCGATCGAGCGCTTCGCTCGTGCCTTGCGCCTGAGCCCACTTGGTCCGTTTGTGGCAGGAATGCGAAGCGGAACCGCGTTTGCCCATTTCTTCCTGGGCCGCTATGACGAAGCTGTGTCATGGGCGGCAATGACATTGCAGGACAATCCGGACTCTCAACCTGGTTTACGTATCGCCGCCGCAAGCAATGCAATGGTCGGACGGCCGGAGCAAGCACGCAAGGCAATGGCTCGACTGCGGCAACTCAATCCCGCGCTACGTATTTCCAATCTCAAAGACGTGCTCCCCCCTTTTCGGCGGGCCGAAGACCTCTCGCGATTGGAAGAAGGATTGCGGCAAGCCGGGCTGCCCGAATGACCGTCGCAGTCAGGTGCTCGCCCGTTTGTGACGAGGTGACCGAATAAAGGCGCGACTTCCGCTGTTGTTGAGGGTTTCGGATGCCGGCCAGCGAGATCGGCGCGACATACACCAGTGGCCGGCGTCCGAAAGCCGCCAAGGAAAGAACCCGCGGGGGATGGGGCGCGGAGAATGCCGCGCACTGCGCTATGGGGATTTGGCTGATGCGGAAGGTGTGAGCGCGGGAGCGCCGTGTCCTTTGAGGCGGTTTGTTACTTGGCAGGCAGGCAGCGATAGCTCGGGTTGATGATTGAGACTGTTATTGAGTGTGTCGGTTGCAGGGATGCTGAGTTGTTGGGACGGCGCATCTGCGCGAGCGTGGTCGGCGCCGGTCTGCAACCGACGCTGGGCAAGGTTGTCAGTGCATCGTTTCAGCACATCGATCGTGATCATGACGTATCGATCCTGACGGCGATGATTGGACCGGTCGGCCGATGATGCGGTGTCGAGCCGCGCTTGAAGGTCTCGATGATGTTCATGCGACCGCCGCAACACGGGCACGGCTGGGTCGCCTGGTCGGTTGCCGGGGTACTATCGGGAGGCTGCGGCTGGTGCGCGGTTTGCACAGGTGCCACCGCAGCGATCAGCTCACGGATCCGCTCGATGGTCTCGGTCTTGGCGCCGCGGGCCAGCAGACCGCAGTGCCTGATCCGGTGGAATCCGTTAGGCAGGACATGCATCAGGAACCGCCTGATGAACTCGTCCGGCTTGAGCGTCATGGTCTTGTAGCGGCCGGGTCCCTCGATCCGGTAGTCCTTGTAGCTGAACGTGACGCCGGTCGCGTCGGCGGCGATGAGGCGGCTGTTGGAGATCGCGACGCGGTGGGTATAGCGGGACAGATAGGCCAGCACCTGCTCCGGCCCGGCGAACGGCCGCTTGCTATAGACGAACCACTTGGTCCGATGCAGCGGCGCGAGATAGGCCTTGAACGCGGCCTTGCCGGCGAGGTGGGCGTGGTCGCCGAAGAACTGCAGGCGGCCGGCGTCGTGTGCGGCGAGCAGCATCTCCAGCATCAGGTGGCGGAACAGCCGCGACAGCACCTTCACCGGCAAGAGATAGTTTGGACGGCAGCCGATCCAGCGCGTGCCGTCGAGCGATATCCCACCACCCGGCACGATCATGTGGACGTGTGGATGATGGGTCATCGCGGAGCCCCAGGTGTGGAGCACCGAGGTGAAGCCGATCTTGACGCCGAGGCGCTTGGGATCGGCCGCAATCGTGCGCATTGTCTGCGAGGAAGCCTTGAACAAGAGATCGTAGACGACGGCCTTGTTGTGGTAGGCGATGGTCCCGATCCGCCCTGGCAATGTGAACACGACGTGGAAGTAAGGAACGTTCAGCAGTTCTGACTTGCGCTGCTTCATCCATGCCAGCGCCTGCGAGCCCTGGCACTTGGGGCAATGCCTGTTACGGCAGCTGTTATAGGCGATCTGCGTGTGCAAGCAGTCCTCGCAGCGCATGACATGGCCGCCGAGAGCCGCCGTGCGGCAGCTCTCGATCGCCGACATCACCTTCAACTGGCCGAGACTGACATGACCGGCATTGGCTTGCCGCCATGCCGAGCCATGGGCGCGGAAGATATCCGCGATCTCCAGGACGGGACGAGCCATGATCGCCGTGGCTTATGCCGGCGGCTTGTTCTTCGATGTCAGCGGCGTGAGCCGATCCAACGGGCTCATGACCGCGCGGATCACGTTGGTGGCTACCTGCGCGTAGAGCGCGGTCGTATCGAGCCTGGCATGTCCGAGCAAAACCTGGATCAAACGCACATCGGTTTTCTCTTCGAGCAGGTGGGTGGCAAAGCTGTGGCGCAATGTGTGAGGCGTCACTCGCTTCTTGATCGCCGCCCTATCGGCAGCGGCATGAACGACGCGATTGAATTGCCGCGTCGTCAGCGGCAGCAGCGGATCACGGCCCGGGAACAGCCAGACCGCGGGCCGGGCGATGCGATACCAATCGCGCAGTAACTCCAACAGCCGCGGGGAAAGCATTGCAAAGCGATCCTTGCGCCCCTTGCCCTGCTCGATGCGCAGCAGCATGCGCTCGGAATCGATGTCCGACACCTTTAGCGCCACGACTTCGGAGACCCGCAGTCCGGCGCCATAGGCGGCGCTCAGCGCGGCCTTGTACTTCGGCCCGGGGGCCGCCTCCAGCAGCCGTGCGATCTCCTCCAGGCTCAACACCACCGGGATCCCGCGCGGCTCCCGCACGAACGTGAGGTGCCTTGCCATCTCGGGGCGGTCGAGCGTCACGGTGAAGAAGAAACGCAGCGCTGCAACCGAGCCATTGATGCCCGGCGCGCGCACGCCGGCCTGCGTCTGATGCAGCTGGAAAAGGCGAAGATCCTCAGGCGCGGCCGTATCCGGCGCGCGGCCGAGAAAGGCTGTAAATGTCCTGACGTGCCGGATATAGTCGTTGTGCGTCTTCTCGACGAAGTTGCGCACCGTCATGTCTTCGATCATGCGCCGGCGCAGCGGGCTGATGGGCTTCTCACTCATCGGGGTGCTCCTGTCTTGAGGTGGAGGTTGGTAGACCCCTCGATTCTCAAGACAGGACGTCCGGCTTGTCATCGTCTCCCGCTTACTTCGTCACTCCATCGGTGCCACTGGCTCCGCTCCGCGCGCAGCGCGCTCCCGCAAAGCGGGTTCGTTCTTTGGCACTTTTCCGACATGCCGGGGCGGTCTGACTATGTCCGTTCATAGGGGCAGACCGGAAGTGTCCCAACCACGGTCGAAACGACGCGATTGACCCAACTCATCCGGCAATCTATCGGCCGCCAGGGGACTGGTCCTTAGCGACCGAGACTGACCATTACATGAACCTTGCTGGTGTCACGGGTCGAGGTTCCAATTTTACGAAACATTTAGTTATTCCCTCTATAGATCGTCTTTCGCTTAGAACAGCGCTCGTAAAACGCTCAGGATGAGCGATGCCTATTGCAGATTTATCGATTGTCGACGAAGTCGAAACAGCAATAAATACCGGGTCCGCAGAAAAGCGTCTGGAAACGATGAAGCGTGTGACAGATTTTTTTCTGTCATCCGCCGTCAAGTTGAATGGCGAGCAGATCGAGCTATTCGACAATGTGCTAGAACGCCTCATAAAGACGATAGAGCTTCGGGCCATCGCAGATATCAGCGCCCGCATTGCTCTTGCGGAGCTAAGTGGGAAACTTGCTCCCATCGCCCAAGCGCCGCCTTCTGTTATCCGCCGCCTTGCAAGGAACGACGAGATAGCTATTGCTGGTCCAGTTTTGTCGGAATTTGCGCGCCTGGGCACCGAAGATTTGCTCGAAATCGCGGAAACAAAAGGTGAGCAGCACCTATTGGCCATTTCCGGCCGTTGGTGGTTGAAAGAAGTTGTCACCGACGCGCTATTGGCACGTCGATACCCAGCCGTTAGTCGTCGGATAATCAATAATCCCGGTGCGCGTGTTTCCGCATCTGGATTTGCCAAAGTTCTAGCGCAAGCTGAATCCGATCCTGAACTTGCCGTTGAGACTGGCATACGGGTCGATTTACCTTCCGAGCTTCGTCAGCAACTATTGCGGAACGCGACAGACGCGGTCCGGTCGCGGCTGTTATCACGAGCGCCACCGCACCTTTTCGAGGAAATTCGAACTGCTATTGCAGCGGTCTCAGCGGGAGTAAACCGTGAGATGTCCAAAGTTCGCGACTTTGCGGCGGCGACGCGCTTCGTAGCGCTGCTAAGCGAAAAGGGTGAGCTAAAAGAAGCGACTTTGTTCGGATTTGCTAAGCAACACAAATATGAGGAGACCGTGGCTGCGCTCGCTGAGTTATCGCGATCCACCATCGAGGTAATCCGACCCTTGATGCAAAGCCTTCGCGACGATGGCGTCCTCATTCCTTGTAGAGCCGCGGGGCTTAGCTGGGAAACCGTCCACGCGGTCTTAGATAGCCGCTTTGCGACGGGAAAAATGGGGCCGCTTGAATTGGCCAAGGCACAGGGTCAATTCGCCAAACTAACAACCGAAAATGCACGTCGGCTGCTCAGGTTTTGGCAGGTTCGATCAACATCATCATCCTGATTGACACGGAATGCTGCGGCTTGAGCGGCCCGGTCACTTCCGAAATTGTTGAGGGTTTCGGATGCCGGCCAGCGAGATCGGCGCGACATACACCAGTGGCCGGCGTCCGAAAGCCGCCAAGGAAAGAACCCGCGGGGGATGGGGCGCGGAGAATGCCGCGCACTGCGCTATGGGGATTTGGCTGATGCGGAAGGTGTGAGCGCGGGAGCGCCGTGTCCTTTGAGGCGGTTTGTTACTTGGCAGGCAGGCAGCGATAGCTCGGGTTGATGATTGAGACTGTTATTGAGTGTGTCGGTTGCAGGGATGCTGAGTTGTTGGGACGGCGCATCTGCGCGAGCGTGGTCGGCGCCGGTCTGCAACCGACGCTGGGCAAGGTTGTCAGTGCATCGTTTCAGCACATCGATCGTGATCATGACGTATCGATCCTGACGGCGATGATTGGACCGGTCGGCCGATGATGCGGTGTCGAGCCGCGCTTGAAGGTCTCGATGATGTTCATGCGACCGCCGCAACACGGGCACGGCTGGGTCGCCTGGTCGGTTGCCGGGGTACTATCGGGAGGCTGCGGCTGGTGCGCGGTTTGCACAGGTGCCACCGCAGCGATCAGCTCACGGATCCGCTCGATGGTCTCGGTCTTGGCGCCGCGGGCCAGCAGACCGCAGTGCCTGATCCGGTGGAATCCGTTAGGCAGGACATGCATCAGGAACCGCCTGATGAACTCGTCCGGCTTGAGCGTCATGGTCTTGTAGCGGCCGGGTCCCTCGATCCGGTAGTCCTTGTAGCTGAACGTGACGCCGGTCGCGTCGGCGGCGATGAGGCGGCTGTTGGAGATCGCGACGCGGTGGGTATAGCGGGACAGATAGGCCAGCACCTGCTCCGGCCCGGCGAACGGCCGCTTGCTATAGACGAACCACTTGGTCCGATGCAGCGGCGCGAGATAGGCCTTGAACGCGGCCTTGCCGGCGAGGTGGGCGTGGTCGCCGAAGAACTGCAGGCGGCCGGCGTCGTGTGCGGCGAGCAGCATCTCCAGCATCAGGTGGCGGAACAGCCGCGACAGCACCTTCACCGGCAAGAGATAGTTTGGACGGCAGCCGATCCAGCGCGTGCCGTCGAGCGATATCCCACCACCCGGCACGATCATGTGGACGTGTGGATGATGGGTCATCGCGGAGCCCCAGGTGTGGAGCACCGAGGTGAAGCCGATCTTGACGCCGAGGCGCTTGGGATCGGCCGCAATCGTGCGCATTGTCTGCGAGGAAGCCTTGAACAAGAGATCGTAGACGACGGCCTTGTTGTGGTAGGCGATGGTCCCGATCCGCCCTGGCAATGTGAACACGACGTGGAAGTAAGGAACGTTCAGCAGTTCTGACTTGCGCTGCTTCATCCATGCCAGCGCCTGCGAGCCCTGGCACTTGGGGCAATGCCTGTTACGGCAGCTGTTATAGGCGATCTGCGTGTGCAAGCAGTCCTCGCAGCGCATGACATGGCCGCCGAGAGCCGCCGTGCGGCAGCTCTCGATCGCCGACATCACCTTCAACTGGCCGAGACTGACATGACCGGCATTGGCTTGCCGCCATGCCGAGCCATGGGCGCGGAAGATATCCGCGATCTCCAGGACGGGACGAGCCATGATCGCCGTGGCTTATGCCGGCGGCTTGTTCTTCGATGTCAGCGGCGTGAGCCGATCCAACGGGCTCATGACCGCGCGGATCACGTTGGTGGCTACCTGCGCGTAGAGCGCGGTCGTATCGAGCCTGGCATGTCCGAGCAAAACCTGGATCAAACGCACATCGGTTTTCTCTTCGAGCAGGTGGGTGGCAAAGCTGTGGCGCAATGTGTGAGGCGTCACTCGCTTCTTGATCGCCGCCCTATCGGCAGCGGCATGAACGACGCGATTGAATTGCCGCGTCGTCAGCGGCAGCAGCGGATCACGGCCCGGGAACAGCCAGACCGCGGGCCGGGCGATGCGATACCAATCGCGCAGTAACTCCAACAGCCGCGGGGAAAGCATTGCAAAGCGATCCTTGCGCCCCTTGCCCTGCTCGATGCGCAGCAGCATGCGCTCGGAATCGATGTCCGACACCTTTAGCGCCACGACTTCGGAGACCCGCAGTCCGGCGCCATAGGCGGCGCTCAGCGCGGCCTTGTACTTCGGCCCGGGGGCCGCCTCCAGCAGCCGTGCGATCTCCTCCAGGCTCAACACCACCGGGATCCCGCGCGGCTCCCGCACGAACGTGAGGTGCCTTGCCATCTCGGGGCGGTCGAGCGTCACGGTGAAGAAGAAACGCAGCGCTGCAACCGAGCCATTGATGCCCGGCGCACGCACGCCGGCCTGCGTCTGATGCAGCTGGAAAAGGCGAAGATCCTCAGGCGCGGCCGTATCCGGCGCGCGGCCGAGAAAGGCTGTAAATGTCCTGACGTGCCGGATATAGTCGTTGTGCGTCTTCTCGACGAAGTTGCGCAACGTCATGTCTTCGATCATGCGCCGGCGCAGCGGGCTGATGGGCTTCTCACTCATCGGGGTGCTCCTGTCTTGAGGTGGAGGTTGGTAGACCCCTCGATTCTCAAGACAGGACGTCCGGCTTGTCATCGTCTCCCGCTTACTTCGTCACTCCATCGGTGCCACTGGCTCCGCTCCGCGCGCAGCGCGCTCCCGCAAAGCGGGTTCGTTCATTGGCACTTTTCGGACATGCCCGGGTGGTCTGACGATGTCTGCTTCTGAGGTTAGAACGGACTTGCCAAGGAAGCAGGGTCACTTCCGTTTTTGACCCCGTTGCAGACATTTCGCACCACTGCCAAAATAACCCTTTAAATGTGATCCTGGAATGGGAAGTCGCAGTGAACCAGAAGCAGCACGAACACCTTTCCGCGGTATGCCAATGCGGCAAGGTGAAATTCGAGGCCGTTGGGCCGCCGATTTTGACCGCCTCCTGCTATTGCACGAGCTGCCAAGAAGCCGGACGCCGGTTCGAGGAGCTGGCTTCCGCGCCGTCCGTGCTCGATGCCGACAGTGGATCAGCCTTTATCCTATATCGAAAGGATCGAGTGCAATGCGTGATGGGGCAGGAGTATCTCGAAGAGCATCGGCTCAAGCAGGATTCCCCGACCCGACGGGTCGTTGCCACGTGCTGCAATTCGGCAATGTTCCTCGACGTCACCAAAGGGCACTGGCTGTCGATGTACCGGAACCGCTTTCCGACAGGCGCGCCGCCACTTGAAATGCGGCTCATGGCAAAAGAGCGGCGCGTCGGCGTCGAGCTTGCCGATGACTTGCCGAATTATAGTGGTCATTCCGGCAAGTTCATGTGGAAGCTGATCGCCGCCTGGATTGCGATGGGTCTGCGCAGGCCCGAAATCACCTTGGGAAAGACCGTCCGCGGGGCGCAATAGGCACTAGCCATATTGCGCCTATAGCAAGCTCGATTCCAGCGTTTGGAGTGGTGCGGCGCATCCGGGCCTGGGTCAGTCGTGCTGGCGAGAGCCAGCCGCCCGTGTAAGCGAACGCCCCGGCCACTCTTGATAGGAGGCGGCCCGATTCGGAGTCGCCTCCGCCTACATCAAGCGCTTCTCCAACCCATCCGAATCAAGCGCAGCCAAATAAAGAATAAACTCGAATTTAATGGGCAAGTCAGCATGGGCCGCCACCTCTCAAGTATCGCACACAAGAAGGCTGCGCGATCCGTAGAGCCGGTGAAGTTGAAATGGATACGCCCATCAAAGCAAATCCAGCGGTGGACCTGCGGAACTATCTGGCGGAAGAGCGAACGTTTCTCGCCTGGATTCGCACCGGCATCGCGTTGATGGGATTCGGGTTCGTGGTGGCGCGCTTTGGGATTCTCCTGGAGCAGCTCCACTTACCGCAACGGTTTTCCGCCGCTCAGCCCCACGAGTTTTCACCCTGGTTTGGAGTCGCGCTCATCATGACCGGCGCACTCGTGAATCTGTTTTCGGCACGGCGTTTTATGCGCCTGGCTGGCGAAGTGGACCGGAACCAGTTCGCAGATCGCTCGCTCTCCAGGCAAGGTGTGTTCATGGCCTCGTTCCTGGCGCTGGTCGGCATTGCCATGACGATTTACCTGATCTTGTTTCTGGCGCAGCCGCCGGACGCGGCATTCGCCAGCATCGCAATCGGCAAATAAGGAGAAGATCATGGAAGGCTCGGAAAGGCGCTACGTCGAAAATACGGTTCAGTTCCCTTCGGCGGGTCTCACCATCCGGCAAAAGGAGCCAAAGAATTTGGAGGCTCCCTTCGACCAGATCGACTCATACCTCACTCCCCCAGAGCTGTTCTACATCCGCAGCCATTTTCCGATACCAGCCCTGGACCGTGCCTCCTATCAACTACGCATCGACGGTGCGGTCAGGCGTCCATTCACATTGAGCTACGACGAGCTGTGCAGCATGCCGTCCGAGACCCGGGTGGCGACTTTGGAGTGCGCCGGCAATAGTCGGGTCTTTCTCGTCCCGCAGGTGCAAGGCGCTCAGTGGGAACTCGGAGCCGTCAGCAATGCAGAATGGACTGGTGTGCCCCTGCGGGCCTTGCTGGACCGCGCCGAGTTGTCAGAAGATGCCTGCGAGATTGTGCTGGAAGGAGCGGATCGGGGAACACCTAAAGAAGAGCCCATACCTCCCGAACCGATCTCGTACGTCTGGGGTGTGCCCCGGGCCAAGGCAATTCAGCCGGAAGTCCTGATCGCCTACCAGATGAACGGTCGCGATCTTCCGCGGGATCACGGATTTCCGGCCCGCGCAATTGTTCCTGGGTATTATGGAATGGCGTCCGTCAAGTGGCTGACGGGTATCCACGCCGTACGCGAACCGTTTCGCGGTTATTGGAACACATCGGATTACGCCTACTGGGCTTCGATGGACGGAAAGCCCGTGCGGCGCCCGTTGGGAGAAATGCAGCTCAAGTCCGAAATCGCGCGACCACGTGTCTACGAAACCCTGGCCCCGAACCAGGTCTACACGGTTTCCGGCGCTGCATGGACGGGCGAGACCGACGTGACCGAGATTGCAGTGAGCACCGATGGTGGCCGGACCTGGGCCCAGGCAGAATTCGTAGACCCTGTGCGACGGCATGCGTGGCGACGGTGGAAATTCGATTGGCTGACACCGAAAGAACCGGGACAGTACACGTTGCTGGCTCGTGCCAAGGACGCGGACGGCCTGATCCAACCTGACAAGCACGATCGGAACTACGGCACCTACGTGATCAATTACCCCCTCCCAATTGACGTGTTCATAGACGGTTCCGAAGACCCGCGACCGTGACGCCGGAGCACGCGCTCACCGAACACGCCAGTTGGATTTTGATCCACCAGAGGTCACGTCCGGTTATGGCACGAAGCTCCCAATCCGGGATGTCGGCTATCGGGCGTAAAACGGACATGGCTTGATAGGCCCGGTTCGGTAGCTTTTGATCAGTAATGGGTTCTACTCGCCGCAGCCGTTTCAATATAAGCGCGTCCATAGATCCTCTCGGCTTTACTATCACCAGTGGAACGACTCACTAACCTTGACGTCCGCTGCACTTCCGTTCTTGGCATCTTTGAGACGTGCCGACGGAGTCAGAAAATGTCTGCTCTTTGGGATAGATGGGAAGTGGCCTGCGCGCGGTCAAAATGACGCGTTTGACCCCGAGCAGACCACAGACATCCGGTCACATTTCTCTGGTTCGAAGGGCTCATGGTGCTCGCACTTTGCGGCGCGGCCCTTTAGACTGCCTAGCTCCCAGTTTGAGGGGATGAGGACCGTTCCGTTTGCAACAGACGGAGACGTGACCAGATGGAACAGATCAAGCCCCGCGGCGGCCCTAAAACCCCTCGTCGCCCGCGTGTTGCCGACCGCTTGGAGCTGCAAGAGCAAGTCACCGAACTCGCTGCGCAGCAGGCGGCGGTGTCGGAAGTACTGCGTTCCATTGCTAACTCGCCGCACGAGTTGGAGCCCATCTTCGACACAATAACCGCCAATGCCACCCGCCTCTGTAGAGCCGAAGTGGGCGCCCTGATACTCTTCGAGGAGCACGGCTATCGCATTGTTGCGCGAACAGGTGTGGCAGATACGTACTACGTCAAGGGGCACCTCTATCCAGTCAGTGAAGGCGCTCCCTCCGCGCGAATGGTCAAAACCAGGTCGCCGGTCCACATCGCCGACTTGACGGCAGATCAAGCTTATCTCCAGCGCGTACCAGGCCTGGTGGCTCTCGTGGAACAGATAGGCGTCCGGAGCTATCTGCTCGTCCCCATGCTGAAGGATGATGAATTGGTCGGCGGAATTACCATCGTCCGCGCCCACGTGCAGCCATTCACGGACAAGCAGATTGAGTTGGTCACGGCCTTTGCCGCGCAAGCTACCATCGCATTGGAGATTACCCGTCGCGAGCGGCAACTTCGGCAGGCGCAGATCGAGCTGGCACACGCAACTCGGGTCGTAGCAATGGGGCACCTTACGAGCTCGCTTGCTCACGAACTCAAGCAACCGCTTTGCGCAGTGGCCGCCAATGCGGCTGCCAGCTCGCGCTGGCTGACGAGAGAACCGGCCCAGATCGAAAACGCGAAACGATCCATTGAGTGCATCATCAAGGACGTCGACCGAGCCAACTCGGTGATAGACCGGGTCCATAGTCTGGTGAAAAAAGCCGCCCCACGGAGGGATACGATCAATATCAACGATGCAATCCTGGAGGTTATGACCGTGGTCCGCGGCGAGGTAGTGAAGAACCGAATCAGGGTGCAGACCCAATTGTCAGACAGCCTGCCGCGCGTTCGCGGAGATCTGGTCCAACTTCAACAAGTGATGCTCAATCTGATCATCAACGCCATTCAGGCGATGAGCGGCCTCGCCGACAGCATCCGTGAACTGCGTATCAGCACCGAGAGCACCAAGGAAGAGGTGCGCGTCGCGGTGCGGGATACGGGTCCCGGCTTGAGCGCGGACAACCTCCAGCTACCGTTCGAGCCATTCTACACGACAAAACCCAGCGGCATGGGCATGGGACTGTCGATCTGCCGCGTCATCGTCGAAGAACACGGCGGACGGCTGTGGGCGAGCGAAAACGAGTCACAGGGTGCTCTGTTTCAGTTCACGCTGCCGCCAATTGACGGGGCAGATCGTGATGGGATCGATGCCTCCCTCGACGCATCGCGATATTAGCCGCCGGGAAATGGCAGCTTCCAGCACCTTTCGCATCCGTCAGGGATTTGAGTTCGACGGGAAGATCCCTGGTCTCAATGTCAACGAGAACGTCGGCAGGGTCCCGTCAAAGCTTGCGAATGCGTGACTTGCCCCGTCAGCAGGATCGAGACGGCTCTTGCTGAACTGTTTTCACGGGCGCCGTTTCGGGCATCATGACCATGGCGCCCAAACCCACCGCCGCGGCGAACAGCATGTACCATGCCGGCGCCAGCGCGTTGCCGGTCGCGTGAATCAACCAGGTGACAATCAGTTGCGCGGTGCCGCCAAAGCTGGCGATGGCAACGGCATAGATCGTCGCAAAAGCGCTGCCACGGATCCGCTTGGGCAGGTTTTCCGTCAGCGCGACGTAGAAAGCACTGTAGGGAATGGTGCCGACGAGCGAGAGCAACCCGAAGCCCCCCAGCAGGGCCATGGCGCTGCGCGAATCCACAATCCACAGGAAAACCGGGTAGGTCAGGAGAAGTGCCGCCAATTGCGGCCATACCATCACCGGCCAACGCCCGAAGCGGTCCGACAACCGGCCACCGTAAAGCGCCGCGGCGATGCCGAGACCGTTGCCTACAACTGTGGTGGCGAAAGCAAGATCGGCCGCAATATGCAACGTGTTCTCGGCGTAGGTCGTCATATATTGAGTGACGTAGGTGTTGATCGTGCCGCTCGCCAGAATGAGCAGAGCCAGAATAATGGTCCGCGCATTGGCCCTTATGACGCCGATTGGTTTGCGGGCGGCTTGTATCCCGGCCGCATCGGTTTCGGCGCCGTGTACGGTCTCGGGTAAACCGCTGCGCATCCAGAGGCCGAATGGCAGGCAGATCGCGCCGAGGAGAAAGGCAACGCGCCACCCGTAAGCGTCCAGCGCCGCGCTATCCATGGATTCCGAAAGCACGACGCCGACAAATGCTCCAGCGGTCGCGGCAATTTGCTGGCTCGCCGGCTGCCACGAAACGGCAAGTCCCCGCCTGCCCGGCTCGGCCGCCTCCATCAGATAGGCCGTGGTGGGACCCACCTCGCCGCCGAGCGAGAACCCCTGCACCATTCGCGCGACGATGGCGATGATCGGGGCAGCGATGCCGATGGTTTCGTAGGAGGGTGTGACGGCCAGCGTGATGATCGCGAAGCCCATCATGACGAAGCTCAGGATCATTGCGGGGCGGCGTCCCACCCGGTCGGAATAGGACCCGATCACGATCCCACCTATCGGCCGGGTCACGAACCCCGCTCCGAACGTAGCGAGGGACAGCATCAGACTGGCGTATTCGCTGTGCGAGGGGAAAAACGTGTGGCCGATCTGGATCGCGAAAAAGCTGTAAGTGATGAAATCATAGAATTCGAGCATATTGCCGATGGTCGCGCCGAGAATTGCGCGACTGCCGAACGCCGGTAAAGCCTTTCCGGCCGAATGCTCGTTTAGCTCGCTTTTCGACATTCTTCCCCCTTTGCTTGTTTGAGCGCAGTGAACGCGAGAGTTCAATCGCCAAGGTCAACCCGACGGGACGTGCTTTCCAGACGGAGCCTATGTCGAAACAAAAAAGCCCCGAACGATGCCGGTGGCTTTTGAGTTCAAAGGTTCGAGATCAGCACTTCGCGACCACCGGGCCGCCGAAGCGATAGTTCAAGCTGATGCGCCCGATGTTGGCCTTCCCGCCGACGCTGTCGAGCTGTCACGCAGATTTTCAATTCATAAACCTGAATTTAGTTGAGGCAACAAACAGGTTTTCCCATTTTCAGTGTATCGCGACCTCAGCATTTGTTTTTGCTGGGGCACGCCGGCGTCGGACAAGGCCCCCGGTGCGGCCGGCTCCGTCCATTCCAAAGGAGAATGTCATGAGACGACGATTGATGGTGGTCTTGGCAGGCGCGGCGCTTGTCGGCTGCCTTCTAGCTACTGATGCACAGGCACGCGGAGGCGGAGGACACGGAGGCGGTGGCGTCGCTCACGCCGGCCGTTTCGGCGGCACGCACATCGGGACTCGCGTCGGAGGTATGGGCGGACGTCATGTCGGAGGTATGGGCGGACGTTATATGGCGGGCGTTTCCCGAGTTGCCGTTGGTCGTACGGCGGGAACTGGCTATGGAACGCGGATTGATCATGGAACGGGCATTCGCTACGGAATGCGGATGGGTCATGGAACGGGCATTCGCTCCGGAACGCGGATTGGCTATGGAACGGGCATTCGCTACGGAACCGGCTTTCGCTTCGGAAACGGCATCTTCGCTGATCGCCTTTCAGGTTTAGGAGCGGCGGAGTTTGCGCAAACCGCGACACTCAACGACTCCGCCGATGCTGATGTGCCCGCGCCCGCATCTGGTGCGGTCCAACAGCCGCCCGTCGGAGGCTCGTCGGGAGAGGCGTTTTCGGGTCCAGGCTTAACCACAGTTGGTGGCAATGGCGTCTCCACAAAAACAGGAGGAAAGACAGTAGGAATGGCGCCGGCCTCTTCCGCCTCTGCCCCCTCAAACACACAGAACAAGGCCGCGCCTGCGTTTAAGAGTGGCAGTCTTGTTCGGCTGCGTTCAGGAGGACCGTTGATGACCGTCAAAGATATCAAGGGCGGTCAGGTGGATTGCTTCTGGACCGACGTGAATGACCAGATTAACGCCGATAGTTTCCCCGTTGACGTGCTCCAGGCGCAATAACAGTTCCTGCCGCGGCGCCATGTCGCCTGTTGGGCACTTTTCGGACATGCCCGGGTGGTCTGACGACGTCTGCTCCTGGGGTAGAACGGACTTGCCAAGGAAGCAGGGTCACTTCCGTTTTTGACCCTGAACAGACCTTGTACCCTTTCGACGCGACGATACGCGAGTCAGGCGAAGCTAGGAGGTTTTGCCTTCGCCCCTGCGAACTTCCCGATTAGAACCGGAGCAATTCATTCGGCATTTTCTTCGGCCCAAGCCTGAAAGGCTTTGAACTGTCTCAGGTTGCCGTCCTTTCAGTAAGAGACCCCGCGCCAACAGCGCTACGATGTAAACAGCGGTCTTTCTAGTGTTTGAGGCGCCTAGTTCACCCTGATAAGTCCGGAACAGAACTGGGCTTCCAGTCATCCTATGTCCAGATCCAAGTCCTCTGCACGGTTT
This sequence comes from uncultured Alphaproteobacteria bacterium, assembly GCA_963761895.1. Taxonomy (GTDB): domain Bacteria; phylum Pseudomonadota; class Alphaproteobacteria; order Rhizobiales; family Xanthobacteraceae; genus Bradyrhizobium. The sequence goes on along the minus strand of CAVXIL010000002.1, from coordinate 696,054 downwards.
CCAACTTGCGTATTTAGCTCGCTATTGCTGAGGATTAGGCGCGTAATCGATTCGAACGACCGCCTGATGGTTTCGCCTTATATTTCTGATGGGAGTCGCAGCCGGAGGTCGGTCGTGCTGCGGGCCGCCCTCTGAATGCGGTGTCTTTGCACCGCGAAAGCCAGCTTTATGACCACCGAGACGACCTTCCTCGTCCAAGCATTCAGCAGTGGCAAGGGCGGGCACTTGAAAGCCAATGCGCCAGTCCCTTGCCGGTCGGCGGATGGCGCTCGCCGCACGGCCGAGAGGCTCTCCTTGAGCAATTTGGGTGTCGTGGCTTTCTCGGTGGCATCTGATCCCGAAACCGGGGATTACGACGATCAGCCGACGGTGTTCTTTCGCGCAGGACAAGTGCCCCCAGAATTCGACGCGATGCCCTGATGGCCCCATTGCATGCGCTGCTGCTCAATCACGGATTGCTCGATCAGTCCATTTTGTTGAAAGAAGAAGTAATAAAAGGCGAGCTTGACCGGCCCTAAACCATGACTACGCGGCTTGTTCGTGCGGTCAGCAAGACGACATTCGAACTGGTGGCACTTCAACGTCCAGCCATTTTTGCTCAAGAGCGAGCGCGCGCCATGATTCTTCCATGCGCTTCAGCGATTGACAATCAACTCTGCATCGCCTGCAACAAGGACGAAATCCTGATGGTCGCAAAGTTGGAGAACGTATCCGACACCGCATAGGGCAAAATGATCTGGTCGTTATGCCTCATGGCGCCGCAGGTATAGACGACATTGGGAACGTACCCTTCTCGCTCGGACGGCTCCGGCCGCAACAGCGGTTCGCGCGAGCGCGCAAGTACCTTGGAAGGATCATTCTTGTCGAGCAGGGCCGCGCCGATCGAGTATTTGCGGACCGGGCCGACGCCATGCGTGAGCAGCAGCCAGCCTTCGTCGAGTTCGATGGGCGATCCGCAGTTGCCGATCTGCACGAATTCCCAGGGAAATTCCGGCTTCAGAATGGCCTGGCCACCGTCCCATCTGTAAAGATCGCTGGAATAGATCAGATAGAGGTTCTCGTTATCCTGCCGCGCGATCATGGCGTACTTGCCGTCGATCCTGCGCGGAAACAACGCCATGCCTTTGTTGCGCGCGGCCGCGCCCCGCAGCGGCGTCATTCGAAATGACATGAAATCGCTGGTCTCGATCAGTTCCGATCGGATCGCCGTGCCGCGGTAGGCGGTATAGGTTGCGTAGTAGGTTTTCCGGCCACCATCGCTGAATTCGACAAAGCGGGCATCTTCGATGCCATGCGACTGAGACTCCGTGACGGGAAAGATGATGCGTTCGCTGATATCTTCGTCCGGCCTGAAGATGACCTCAACGTCGTCGCCGATCGGTCCGGATACCCGATATCCAATTCGGGGACTCGAAGCGAGCCGGGCCGTCGGGTCGACGGCAAGACTACCGTCCGCTGCGATGGTGCCGGCACGAAACGTCAGCGACGACACATGCCCTTCGCCCACCGCGCGGAGGCTTAGAATGAAGCGTAGTGCGCCTTCCGGCGCGCCCGACTGGTCGGGGTGCGGCACGATGCTGGGATTGAACAACGCCGAGGCTTCGAAGGAATATTCGTTGAGAAAATAGGCGCCGATCAGTTGGCGCTGAACTTTGGAAAAGGTGCCGTGAGCCGCCAATGCCTCTTCCATCTCGTCGGCGCGGGCTTCGAAGGTTTCAAGCAGGTTGCGATGGCGGCCAAGAAAATTCTCCAGGACGTCGGCGAGTTGGCCGGCAGCGGCTTCGGTATCGAGAGCGAGAACCCGATCGACGATATGATTGGCGCGGGTCTTGTCGGTCGGGTTGAGATCGCGGGGTTCGGTCGCCGGCTTGAATGGACGCACGATCACGCGCGCGGGGTCGGGACGCAGATAGAGCGCCTGCCGGTTCAGGAAGGTGGCGTGTGACAAGGTATCCTCGGCTCGCTGGAGTAACAGGTGAATTCAGGCGCCAACGGCGAAAAGTACCGGAGGTGTTGTCGGACCGATATTAACGCGTGCAAGTTGGCGAATCTCGGCAAGACCGAGAAGATAGGACACCACCGACTCGCCCCCGCGATTTTCATTGGCGCGGTCGGGATGCAGTCCGTCACGGCAGCTTCCGGTTTGTAGATCGACCAGTGCCACGGACAGATCATTGCTGCCGAGAAACCAGGCGAAGACGTTGGTTGCGATGGCCTCCCATTCGGCATCGCCATTCGCCCGCCACGCCGTCAGGCAGGCCGCAATGGTCGCCGTGGCTTCCACGGGCTGCTGATCGAAGGCGCGCGGGTGTTGCCGCCGTTCACCGAAACCGGCCGTGCCGACCGGCCGGAAATGACCCTCCGGTGCCGTTTGGCGGGTCATTAGCCAGCGCAGGGATCTCAATCCGGCATCGACATAGGCGGGCGTTTGCGTTGCCATGCCCGTCAGCATCAGGGCCTGCGACAGGCGCGCGTTGTCATACGCCAACCCTTCCTCGAACCACACCCAGTCCTGCGTCTCGACCGCGGCCAGAGCGGACATCAACCTGTCGGCAAGAAACCGCCGGACCTCTTGCGCGCGAAGATCATCCGAAGTGACGGCGCAATAAGAACCCAATCCCAGCAGCGTGAACGCCCAGGCGCGGGGCGAACGAAAAGTCTCCGCGGTCGGCAGCGCCTCGGCGAACAGAGCGGAAGCCCACAGGCGTCGTGACGGGTTTGCATCCCTGCGCGCGCACTCGCCCAAGGCCCACAGTGTTCGCCCGTGGCTGTCTTCGGAACCACTGTCTTCAAGCCAGTCTCGATTGAAGCTCATGAAATTGCGAAATCGCCCGGTGTCGCGATTCCACGCATGCTGCACGAAAGCGGCAAAGCGGGCCGTCAGAACCTCCGACAGGCGCTGTTCGCCGGGATTGTTCAGCGCGCAGGCCAACAGCAGTGCGCGGGCGTTGTCATCGACGCAATAGCCGTGGGAGCGATCAGGCACCGAATGCACGGCATGTTGAAACAAACCGGTATCATCGCACATCGACAGGAAATGACCGATTTGCATATCAGGGACGGCAGCGCTCTGCTGTTCAGGTGCCCCCTTGCCGGATCGTGGAATAATCTTGAGCCAGTGACCCTGCCGCGCGCTCGTGAAGACGGAGATGTAACGCTCGGCGGTGCGCTCCCATGTCATTGTTCGGCTGACAGCATGGGCTCGCTCGCACATCGCCTGCCGCCGAGGGTCATCGGTGAGCAAAGCCGCAATTTCTTTGCCGATCGCCGCCGCGTTGCCAAACGGCACGAGAACGCCGCGTCCATCAGCCAATAATTCGCGCGCGTGCCAATAGGGTGTCGAGACTACCGGCTTCCCCAGTCCGAAGCTGTAGGCCAGGGTACCTGACGTCATCTGGGCTTCGTTGAGATAGGGCGTGACGTAGATGTCGCACATCGAAATGAATTCGAGCAATGTGGTCTGATCCACGAACTGGTCGAGGAATACCACGTGGTCTTCGATGCCCAGTTCGCGCACGCGCGCCGTCAGGCTCTCGCGGTAGGTCTCGCCCTGCTCCCGGACCAGATTGGGATGAGTCGCGCCGAGCACGACATAAACCGCATCAGGGCGGCGTTGCAGGATAGACGGCATGGCATCGATCATGACCTCGATGCCTTTGTTGGGAGACAGCAGGCCGAAGGTTAGAATAACCGGCTTTCCGCCAAACCCGAGCTTGGTCTTGGCCGCATCTGGCGCGACAAACGCAACATCGGGAATGCCGTGGGGGATGACTTCGATTTTGTCGTCAGGCACATGATAGACGCTGCGAAGCAGCTCGCGCGCCTTTCCAGCCATCACGACGATCTTCGACGACGCCTCGACGATCCCCGTCAGCACGGCGCGCTGTGCTGCGGACGGATCGCCCAGCACGGTGTGGAGCGTCGTCACCACCGGCATGGTGAGGCCCGACAGCAGCAAGAAGATGTGGGCGCCGGCTTCGCCGCCAAAAATTCCGAATTCGTGTTGCAGACAGACCGTGTCGAAGCGGCCGGCGTTCAGGAACTTCGCGGCGCGCGCATACCCGTCAATATCGTCGGCCTCGATCTGCAGAGCGACCGCCGCAGGATAATCGTAAACCTGACCATGGTCGGTCATGGCAACGATGCATGTCTCAAGAGCGGGGTGCGAGGCCGCTACGGCTTGCTGAAGATGGGTTGTGAAAGTGGCTATCCCGCAGCGGCGGGGTAACGAATTACCGATGAAGGCGATACGGCGGATTGGCGTCACGACCGCACCTCGATCTCTGCAAATTGCGGAAGGGAAACGGCGGCTGATTTGATGGAGCCCCCGGCCAGGTCCCGCAACAAGGAAGGGATGGGATCCGGCCCCGGATAGGCGATCAGGCCACTGAATCCATCGGGCCCGACCTCGACGCTTGCATGATCGTCACCGATGAAGATCGCCTCGCCGACCGATGCCGCGGCCGGTCCGATCGCCGCGCGGCCATCGAGCACCAGAAACCACGTCTCCCGATCGGTATTGAGTGCCCAGCTGGTGTTCGCCGACAGATCGATCCGTTCAAGCACGAAATGGGGGCTGGCGGTGAGAACCGTTCGCTCGGCGGAAAGACGTCGAGGAGCGGATTGAATTTGAACAGGCCCGGCGTCGGAAACGGCCACGGCTCTGTCTTCGTGCAACTCGCGCTGCCGGCCATAGTCGAACAGACGGAATGTCGCGTCGCTCCACTGCTGAATTTCGGCAAGCACGATGCCCGCGCCTATGGCGTGGATCGTGCCCGCGGGCACGAAGATCAGGTCGCCTTTGTTGACCGGTCGCCATTGAATCAGATCGGCTATCGAGCCGTCCTTGATTGACGCGCGCAATTGTTCTGGACTGAGACGCCGTTTCAATCCGACCGCCACCTGCGCGGCCGGCGACGCCGCTAGAATATACCAAGCCTCAGTCTTGCCGTTCGGCAGGCCGATCGAACGCGCAAAGGCATCGTCGGGATGAACCTGGATCGACAACGGCGCGCTGGTAAACAACAGCTTGAGCAGCAATGCGGTGCTTGGCGCGACTTGATCCGGTCGGTGAAACCACAACTCTCCGACCGCGCCACCAGAACCGTCAACATTGCTCCACGGCCGGAGATCGGTGACTCCCCAGGGCTTGCGCACGACCTGCACCGAGGCATGTTCGATGGCCATAGGTTGTCCTGACCCGTAACGCGCATATCGAAGCGATATGCCGTTGGTCGATACCTGGATAAGATTTGGCGAGGCTAAAGCGGCGCGCTTCGGGAACGCTACGAAACGATCCGAATGCGCTATCTAACGAGATGGCTACTCCGATACCAAATTACAACCGTTGCTCAGCCGAATTGATCCCTGCTGTGTCCTTTGCGAATTGATCACGTTCAATATCGGGTCCAAATCATGCCACGAATAGCACTGCTACTCCGGACTGTTCGCCACATGACGAACGCCTTCGCGAAAAGATAGCAAAGTGGCTGAAGCGGCGCACGGTCGGTAGATGTCAAACAACGCGTCCGCGGCTTCGCATGGTGGGTCCGGATGTGGACAATATCCGGTGCAACCCGCTTCTCGTGGGCCATGCGAAAAAGGTCGGCGCTGAAACCAAACCATCACGTCACAAAGCTGCGCGAGTTGCCTAAAGCGCCTTGATGATCTTTTCCGCGGCGAACATGGCTTCTGACTCGGACCCGTAGTCATCCGGCGTAACGAAGCTGACTGTTGTCCGGCCTCGAATGTAAATTCCGGAATGCGCGTACGGGGTGATGGCCGCTCGCCAACGCCCCGGGCTGCGCTGGTAAGTAACGATCGAAAATTGCGATTTGTTAGCCACGTCGTCTCCCGCACTCACCATCATGCAAATGTCAACACCTACGTAGGATTACCGGGCGGGAGCATCCATTCGCAAAAGACGGCGGTGATCGTCCTCAAGAGCGAGGTAGGACGGTCGCTGATCTCTAGTGAGGGCCAGCCGTTCGGCCGCCCGCGACACAAGATCCGCGCCGATGTCTGTTTCTGACACTTTTCGGACCTCCGGGGATGTCCGTTCCTGGGTCGCCGCCAGCGGAAAACGGACTCTGCGCGGACGTCGGTTTTCGGGAGCGATCGACCCAATTACGATATTCTGCCGGCGATGATTGGCGAGCAGTGACTCGGCATTCTCGCATAACGAGCCGCATGCTCCTTCAATGGTCGGCGGATTTCAGCCGTCATCTTGCTGATTACCCGGCGGCTTTGATGGTGTATTGTGGCGATCGGCCGAAACCGGCGGCAGCTCTCGCAACAGCAACCCAACACGTCGGAGTTGCCGCTGAGACGTTTTAGCATGCGTCCACACACCAGGGAGGCAGTCCGATGACAATGAGGCCCGACCCGACGTTCCACGCATCGCCGAAGCTTGCAATGGAAGCGCCGCCCGAAAGCTTTGCCTATACCTTGCTGCTCAGCCCGGACTTCTCAAAACCCGATGCGCTGGCGGTGATCGACGTGAAGCCTGGATCTCCAACCTACAGCCAGGTCGTCCACACGGTAACGATGCCGAACAAAGGCGACGAGTTTCACCATTTCGGATGGAATGCCTGCTCGTCTTCCTTGTCGCCGCTCTGCGGGCACGCATTCCTCGAACGGCGCTATCTGATCATTCCCGGCATCCGATCGTCGCGCATTTATGTCGTGGATACCAAACCCGATCCGACCCAGGCGAAGATTCACAAGATCATCGAGCCTGAGGAAATCTTCAAGAAGACCGGATACTCGCGGCCCCACACGATCCACTGCGGTCCGGATGGCATCTACGTCAGCACGCTCGGCGGCGGTGGCAAGGATGGTACCGATGGACCGCCCGGTGTCTTCATCATGGACTGCGAGACGTTCGAGGTGCTCGGACGATGGGAGATCGACCGAGGTCCGCAGAAGCTGCATTATGACTTCTGGTGGAACCTGCCGCGCGATTACATGGTGACCAGCGAGTGGGGATTGCCGCCGCAGTTCGAGAACGGGATCGTGCCGGAAGATCTGCTCTCGAACAAGTATGGCCACCGGATCCACTTCTGGGATCTGCGGGCCCGGCGTAACGTCCAGACCATCGATCTCGGCGCCAATCATCAAATGGCACTGGAAGTGCGACCGGCGCACGATCCCGTTCGCGAGCACGGCTTCCTTGGCATCGTGGTCGACACCACCAACCTCGAAGGCTCAATCTGGACCTGGTGGCGCGAGGGCGGCAAGTTCCACATCGAGAAGACGGCGACGATTCCGCCGGAAGCGGCGCCGAAGGAACAGCTGCCACCCCTCTTGCAAGGCTTTGGCGCAGTGCCGCCGCTGGTCACCGACATCGACCTGTCGATGGATGACAGGTTTCTCTACGTCTCTTGCTGGGGCACCGGCGAGATGCGTCAATACGATGTCAGCGATCCCAGAAAGCCAAAGCTGACGGGCTCCGTGCATACTGGCGGCATTGTTCGCCGCACGCCTCATCCGAGCGGCAAGGCGTATGCGGGCGGTCCCCAAATGGTCGAGATCAGCCGCGACGGCAAACGGGTGTACTGGACCAACTCCCTCTACTCGACCTGGGACAACCAGTTCTATCCCGAGGGAGTGCCGGGCGCAGAGGTCATGGCCAATGCCGGTCCAACCGGTGGCCTGGAATTGGCCAGGGATTATTGGGTGGGCTTCCCCGACGGCTACCGCGCGCATCAAATCCGGCTGGACGGCGGCGACTGCTCGACCGATTCGTTCTGCTATCCCTCGGCCTAAAGTTGAGCGGAGCCGATTGGACCGTTGCCGGACTATGGCTGGCCGTCGTCGCGAGCGGCCTCTATCACGGGATCAACCCGGGGATGGGGTGGCCGCTCGCCGTTTCGGCGGGACTGATGGAAAAGAGCCCGCGCGCCCTGTTCAGGGCGCTTGGGCCATTATGGGCAGGCCACCTGCTGGCCATGCTTCTGGTCATTCTCCCCTTCGCGCTGCTCGTCACCCTGGTCGAATGGCAGCGTCCGATCCGGTTCGGCGCCAGCCTTTTGGTCATCGGATTCGGTGTCTTCCGGCTTCTCAATCAACGCCATCCACGCGCGCTCGCCCGAATACGGCCGACGCAACTGGGGCTGTGGTCCTTCGCGGTAGCGATTGCCCATGGCGCTGGATTGATGCTGGTGCCGATCTATCTCGGGCTGTGCCAAGCCGCTGCCCCGGACACCGGCCACGAGGCGGCAGCCAGGCTCATCGATACCAATCTGGGCATGGCCCTGCTGGTGTCGGTAGCGCACTCCGCCGCGATGATCGCGGCCGGCGGATGCGCGGCGTGGCTGGTTTATCGTTATCTCGGTGTAAAATTCGTGGCCCGAAGCTGGTTCAATCTGGACGCAGCCTGGGCCGTCAGCCTCATTCTGGTCGGGACTATTGCGTTGGCGGTCAGCCTCACCGGCGGAAGCCCCACATAGCCGGAGCATGAGGGCGATCGAGCCCAATGCGCCGCCTTTGCTTCTGGTCACGACCGCGATGGGTTGAATTGAACTGGAGCGGCGACGTCCGGTCATGGCACGAAACGGACCAGTCGGCGCGGTCTGATGATGTCCGGTCATCGGGGGTACAGCGGAAGTTAGACCTCGGAGCCGTTAGGTCGCCTTTTGACCCAGGCTGTGTAAAAACTCCGACGTCGAACTTGCGCGTAGAAAGTTTGTCTCGATTGCGTTGAATAAGAAAAGAAGCGATCTGCCAGTCATCGTCGGAAGAAGAAAAGAGAGAAAACAATTCTACGCGTTCTCTGCGCATGCACGTTTTCACACAGCCTGGACCCTGAGCAGACCCAGCCGTCGCCGATGCAAGGGATTCGCGTCGTCTCGATGACCCGTACGCGCTGCGGCTACGCTTGGGGCGCTCGCTGATGGAGCAGACGGCGGAGAGATTGATTTCGGAATTGGTCAATATGACTGTCCACTACGTAACTCGTTAGCCACAGCCATCGAGAAAATGCGAGCAGTTCGGTCGTCTGCCACACTTATCTTCCCTTCGCCCCCTTAATCTGCGTTCCAAGTCGGGGATCTGTAGTTGGAATTAAATGGGGAAACCGCGGCAGCGCGGCTGGCGACATTGAAAATTTGGCAAGCAAGCTGTATTGTCGGCGCGCTAACCGCGACTTCGCTTGCCGCGATCCATCAGATCGCGGTATCGCGCCCGAGCGTCGCAACGCCGAATGCGAGAGTTGCTGATGCATTCAGCGCCATCCCGCTGAACGTGATGACCGTGCTGACAAACCTCCGCGCGGAGTTGCCGGCCCCGGTCATTGAGGCGAAATTCGATACAAGATCATCGGCCAATGCGATTGTTGCGGCGGAATTCGGCGACGCGGCGCCGGACGCGGTGATGCCGTCCGATGTGACCGGTTCGCTGCGGCAAGGGCGAATGTTTCAGGCCCGTGCCAGCCTTGACGCCGCGCCGCCCGAGAACGAGGCGATGTCACGGCAGGACCGTCCGCCCCCTGCTTCGCCTAACCCGGACGAAGGCGAACTGCCGTATTTGAAGTACTACGTCTACTCGGAAACTCCCCCGCCGGAGAAACCCGCGAAGATCGCCTTGGCGGCATTCAGCGACGTTCCGCTCGGAACGCCGATCCAGGAGATCGAACGCGCGGCCAAAGCATTCGGTGTCGATGCCAATTTCATGAAGGCGGTTGCCAAAATCGAATCCGATTTTAATCCCAAGGAACGCACCGGCTCCTATATAGGTCTGTTCCAGCTGAGCAAGTCTGAGTTTAGTGAATACGGGTCGGGCGAAATCCTCAATTCTCGCGACAATGCTATGGCTGCCGCCTACAAGTTCGTCAACGAGGCTGCGCTATTCGAAGCAATGACGCACGAGAAGCTGACGTTCGCCAATCTCTATCTGATCCACCAGCAGGGCTGGGAAGGAGCCGCCGAACACGTCAGCCATCCGCAGCAGATTGCCTGGAAGTCGATGTGCGCGACCCACGAGGGCATGGCGAAGGGCGAGCGATGGTGCAAGCGCGCCATCTGGGGCAACACACTGCCGGCGGTCAAACGCGAATGGAAGTCGGTCGATAGCCTCACGTCGGGCGCGTTCGTGGCGATGTGGCGGGACCGCGTCGAGACGCTCTATGCCCGCTATACAGCGCCAACGCTGCGGCGGCCGCAAGCTTGAGATGGAACAGTTTGCGACTGCCCACACGCACACGCCTGTCCCACAAATCGTTTGGTTGGGAAGGTGTGTCGGCAATCTTGAGAGTCCAATTTCCGACGCCGGAGCAGGTTTGCGTTCCGCTTGGAGACCGGGCGATTGCTCGGCCCCGGCGGCCCGATTGACCCAAAACCTCGATCGCTGCCGCTCCGAGACCCGGCCTCCCAAATTCACAGGCAATTCACGTCGGCTGATGGTCCCCGAGCAGAACAAGCCCGAACTCGCGAGCCTGCTGCTGAAGGTAAACCGGAATCTCTCTCAAGCTATCTCAACAGCCGCTCGGCGTTTTCACACAGCCAAGACCCACAGCTGAAGTCGTCCTTCAATCCAATGTCCGCTTCCCGCCAGAGCTGCCCTGCGGATCTCGTGCGCGAGCCGACGCGCCAAGTAGGGACGGAACCTGACCGATCTGCAATGGAGAAACCGGGTAGTTCCCCGAAACCCTTGCGTCCGGTCTCGGTTGGACCGAGCGGGGCGGCGACTTAATGGAGACTGACATGGACACCAAGAGGATCGCAGCAGTAGCGGCACTGACAGTGGCTATGGCTGCTCCGGCCTTCGCTCAAGCGGCGCCGAGAGGGGCATCAGCACAACATCGGTTGCAGCGAGAGGGGATGTACCGTCACACTCAGGAGCGGATGTACCGTCCCGCTTACCGTTACGCGTACCGCCCCGCTTACCGTTACGGGACCGGCTTTTGGCCTGCCGATGCTGCGGCGGGCATCGTAGGCGGCGCGATCGGAACGGCCGGCGCGATAGCTGCGGCACCGTTCGGCGCAGGACCGTATGCGTACTATAACGGTCCGTATCCGTACCGGTGACGAACGAGGAAAGGAGAGAAAAAACTGAGGCGGTCCCAAGTGGATCGCCTTTTATTTTTCTTTGTCTTTCTCCTTGGGGTGGTTGGTGACGCACACCGTGGCGCGCTGGGTTCGCGGGTAGCGAATCGTTTGCTGAAATGACTGCTCTTGGCACTTTTCGGACGTCGCAAGCGGACGCAGCAATGTCTGCTCCTGGGGAAAAGCGGACAAGGGCAGGGCGCTATTCGACTTCTGCCAATGACCCGTTGCGGCATTGGCCTGCTCATAAGACAACATCGCTGTCACACTAAATCTCGTTTTCTGAATAATTTTCCAGGAATGTTTGAAGCAAGCCGGAGTTAACACGTTCGGCTGGATTGGGAGCTCGAAGGCGTAGCATGCAGGAGGTTCCTATGACCAACTTGATGATCAGGATTGTGACGCTGGCAACGTGTTCGATTGCGCTGATCGCTGCGTTCTCGGTCACTCCGGTTGTTGCGGCCGGGGGCAGTGATCTAGGTGGCGGTGAGGCAAACTATGGCGGGACGGACCAACGCTCCGCTTATCCGCCTTCGTCATACCCGAAGCGGTCGGGCACCAAGGCCACTCACGCCCCCAAGGCCAAGAAAACCAAGCAGTCCCTTTTCGACGACCCCGCCTTCGCTCATGGGTACCGCGCCGCCTACGCGACGATCTATGACCGCAACGATTATGCTGGCGCGATTGAGCAGCTAAAGGCGCTCGGCCATGACGACAACGCAAGTGTCGCCAATCTGATCGGCTACTCCTATCGCAAGCTCGGCGACTACAAGCTTTCGCAAGTCTGGTACGAGCGAGCCCTGAAAGCAGATCCGAACCATGTGCTGACCTGGCAATATTACGGTCTGTGGCAGATCGAGCAGGGCAACCGCGATCAAGCGCAATATCATTTGAGTCGGATCGCCGCGATTTGCGGGACGGGCTGCGAGGAGTATCGGTCGTTGGCCGCCGCGCTGGAGAAACCGCCCGGGACTGGCCTGGTTTATTAGGACGCTTTGCAGCGGCGGTCAGCGCTCGGCGTTAACGCGATGGTTGAGGTCATGTCTGTTCATGGCACTTTTCCGACATGCTGGGGCAGTCTGACTAGAGTGATGAACACCTTGCCGTGCAAAGACTGAGTAGGAGTTAAGACCTGCAATTGGTGCGGTAATCAGTCCATCTTCTAATCGGAAGGCGTCAATCTAACCGCATCCGTCACAGTTGCCCTCGGGATGGCCGTATAAAGGAAGCTTTCGTAATATCGTTGTAACGCGAAGCGCGTCAGCACACCGATAGCGGACGCAACCGGCACGGCAATTAAAAGGCCGACAAAGCCGAACAGGTAGCCGAATGCGAACAGCGCAAACATGATCCAGACCGCGTTCAAGTTGACGCGCCGGCCGACGAAATAGGGCGACAGCAAATAGTCTGACAGCGTCTGGCCGACGAAGAAGATCGCCGGGACGATCCAGATGACGGCCCAATGCGGCCGGAACTGTGCAATCGCAACACACATCGATATGACGAGCCCGCTCAGCGAGCCGAGATACGGCACGAAGCTTATCAGTCCGGCCGCAATGCCGATCAGGAGCCCATGCTTGAGCCCGAGCAAGGACAGTGCTGCCGCGTAGAATACCGCGAGGATCAGGCACAGCGTACCCTGACCGATCACAAAGCCGCCGATTGTGTCGTCGATCTCGCGAGCAAGAGCCCGGACGGTATCGCGCTGCGCCGGCGGTATCCAGTTATCGATAACCGCCACCATCTTCTTCCAATCATAGATGAGATAGCAGGCAACGATCGGGGTCACCACCAGGAGGGAGAAGGCCGAGATCAGCGCCCGGCCTCCGGTCCAAACCGAACGCAGAAAATCGTTGAGCCAGGCAGTCGCCAATGTGGTCAGTTCCCCGACCGACTGCTCGGCGTAGGCTAGGCCTTCTCCGACAAGCTTGCTCAGCCACGGCCGATTTGGATCGGTCGCGAGCCCCTGCACCCTTTTGATGTAGAGCGGAAAATTATCGATGAAATAGGCAAGCTCACCGACAACGGCCGGGGCGGTCAGAATGATAAGCGCGGCCACGCCGACAACGAACGACCCGACGATGGTTAGCGTCGCAATGAGGCGGTTCATTCCGAGCCGTTCCAGCCGGGTGGCCAGAGGATCAAGTAGATACGCCAGTAGCATGCCGGCGACGAAAGGCAGCAGGACTTCACGCAATAGAACGACGGCGACGACGACCGCCGCCAATACCGCAATCCAGAATGCGACAGGCCGAGTGAGGTTCATGGTTCATGCTTACATCAAGCCGGCCGGGGCGATATCCTGCGCACGTGTATGACCCGCGGTCGGATATTTTCGACCGGTCTGGCAGGGAGACCATACTTTGGCACAGAAGTATTACTTTGTCAGTGACCTGCACATGGGTGGCGACGGTCAATTGCAGCATTGCGATTACGCCGCCGAGTTCATCGAATTCCTGAAGGAGTTGGAAAAGGAAGGCCCCGACACCGAGTTTCTGATCGTGGGCGACACGTTTGGTTTCTGGGAGCTCACGCTTGTGCGCGGGGTTGAAAGGCTTGCGCACATCATACAGGCGCACCAGGCGATTTTCGATCAACTCAGGGCCACCGGCGCGCGCATCAAGGTGACCATGATGGTCGGGAATCACGATTATGATCTCGCTTGCGATCCGGCCTTTGTGGAGAAACTGCAGGCATACAACATCCATCTGGACCCGAGCCTCGTCCTGATCCGCCCGGTGGGCGACAAGAGGATATGGATCGAACACGGACAGCAGCGCGATCAGTTCAACAGTTTCCCCGAATATGGCAACGCTTACGCTCTCCCGGTGGGCTACTTCATCACGGAAACCTTCGTCAGCGGAGCCAGCCGGTATTCGGACTTCGGCCGGGGAGACTGGCTCAAGGACATCCGCTCCGTGGGCACGATGCAGATTCCCGACTGGATGCTGTCGAACTACTTCTACCGCGAGATGAGCATGGCGCTACGCTGGGTGCTGATGCCCTTCCTGCTGCTGGCCGGCGTCACGGTGATAGCGATTCTCGGGGAAATTCTTCGGGTCGCGGGCATCTTTGATTACAATATCATATTTCACAACCCGCTGATGAGCAGGCTGGGGATCATCGACAACGTCCTTCAGGTCGTGATCACGATCAATTCCCTATTTTTGATTTTGTTCGGTATCCCTGCGTTGGTCGTCGAACGTGACCTCATGCGAACGTTGCATCGCTTTCGTCTACAGACGAGCCACGGAGTGACCCCGAACCTCGATTCGGAAGCGCCCTACCTAAAAGGCGCTCAGGAGGTTTTCCAGGCGGATGACAAGGTGGCGGTGTTCATTTTCGGACACACGCATTCGGCGTTCCTGCGGCGACCGGGTCCCGCCGGTCAAGTCGTCATCAATACCGGTACGTGGCTGAAGCTATTGTCCCGTGTTCCGGTGCGCCTTGGCTTGTTGCCCGCGGTCTACTATCCTTCGTATCGCTTGAATTACTTCCGGATCGAGAAGGAAAACGACCAACTTGTGATCGACTATGTCGAAATTCCCAAGACGCCTGAGCGCGAACTGACTTGGCTGCAGCGTCTCGTGATCCTGGGGAATGTGCCTAAGTCACCAGAAGCAATCCCCGCAAGGACGATTATCGATCTGTAATGCGTTGCTCAGCGATCATGCGTATAAAAAGCAGTGCCCCTACGATCATCGCGAGCCCCTCATGGATCAACGAAGTCAAGCTTCTGCGGGGCAGTGCGTCTTGGTGTTGACCCCGTCAGGCAATGGTGGCGCTCTCGGACAAGCCTTCACCCACGGCACGTCGTGCTCAAGCCGACACAAGCTGACGAGTTTGAAATGCCCGTAAGGTGCGAGTGGATAAGCCACCAGCCCCCTTCCGACCGGCATGTCGGGTTTTCTTTTGTTGGTGGTGGTGGGCGTTGTTGCAGGTGCTCACGGCGGCTCGTGGCACGAAACGGACATGACGGGGCGGCCTGACGATGTCTGTTGTGGAGGGTAGAACGGACATACCGTTCCAGCGCGGCGACTTCCGTTTTTGACCCAGGCTGTGTGAAAACTCCGACGTCGAACTTGCGCGTAGAAAGTTTGTCTCGATTGCGTTGAATAAGAAAAGAAGCGATCTGCCAGTCATCGTCGGAAGAAGAAAAGAGAGAAAACAATTCTGCGCGTTCTCTGCGCGTGCACGTTTTCATACAGCCTGGACCCGATGCAGACATTGCCGCTTCGTAGCTCGCTCGCCGCCTCAGTCCCGCGGCATTGATTCAAATCAACGACAGTCAAGCAATTCTCATCGAGCATGAAAATCTGAGAGGCGGGGGCTGGGAACTGGTATCCGCCGGGGCATTCATCTGAAAAATGCGCCGCCGAGATGAAAACGATTATCCTACAAATCCGGAAGCTGCTCGACGAGCTAATTAAGGCAAAGGGCTGGATTTGGAAAGTTGCGATTGCAGGACTATGCGGAAGCGTCACGCACACCTTGCTGATGCTCGTCAAAACCAAGCTGGGCATACTTGAAGCGTTTCAGCCCTATCAGAGTCTTCAAATTGCGCTCAGCTATTGGACCGGAGAATACGTTCATCCGCTGCTGCCGTGGCTGATTTCGTATGTCAATGGATCGACTGCCGCTGGCTTTGCCTTCGCTAATTTCTACCGGCATCTGCCAGGCGCCAGCGGTCCCATTAAAGGGTTCATCGCCGGCGTCCTCGGATGGTTGATAATGGATCTAATCTTTTTTCCATTGCTCGGTCTCGGTCTATTTGCGACCCATCTTGGGCTCGGCCTGTGGCCCGCGTTGTTCTCACTTGGGATGATGCTGGCTTACAGTGTCGTCATGGGCACCGTGTATGGGATCGTCTATTCAGGTCCAAACAAATCGCTGGGCGGCACCGAGAGCCAGAACGACCAAGGAGTCCCAAGAGGACAAATGTCAGAAACTTCTCATACGGCGCTGTACCATCGTTTCGATTCATCACTCCAGTATGTCGGCTTTTGATTTACGGGACTAGCCGACTCAGTCGACGGGACAAATGTCTGCTTTGAGCCAGAGACGGTCCATTTCGACAGGTCCGCCTCTGGCACGAAACGGACCAGATCGGCTGGTCTGGCGATGTCCGTTGATCGGGGTCGACCGGAAGCGACCAGCCTGCGGTCAAAATGACGCGATTGACCCGGAACTGACATGACCGGCCGCACCGCAAAATGCGTTAGGCTGAGAGGGTACGAACCCTTGTCCTTCCACGGGGGAACCAATGAGAAGGCGCGAGTTCATTAGGACAATTGCGGGATCAGCGGCCATGTGGCCCTCGTGGTCCGCGCGCAGCGAAATCCGAGGCAAATACCTGTTGTCGGCGTGCTCCGGCACGCGGCTGACGCCGAGGCGGAAGGGGTTTATCTGAATGTGTTGCGCAAGGCATTCAATGAGCTCGGTTATATCGAAGTCAAAAACATTGTGCTGGAACATCGCTTCCCGGCCGAGCAGCTGGGGCGGGGCCTCAGGGGATGTCGATGCCGAGGGGAGCGAACGCGCGGCACGCCGCCGTCGTGATCCGGGGCATGAAGGTCGTATTGACCTGCGTCAAACTGCACCAAACCAAGACCCGCTAATAAGATTTATCCGAAAACTGCGGGCGGGGGCACGATATGATCACCAGTTGCCTGAAGTGGTTGATGATTGCTAGTCTTACCGCTGTTTTCGCTGCTGCGGCTCAAGCTGAAGACGTCGATGTAGGTAAGGCAGAATTTCAGTCTTCGTGCGCAAGCTGCCATGGTACGGATGGAAAGGGCAAAGGACCTGTCAGCGAGCAGCTCAAGGTACCGCCTCCCGATTTGACGATCTTGGCCAAGAACAACAACGGGGTCTTTCCCACGAACGCTGCTTATGAAACCATATATGGATCGAAAACAATTCCCGCTCACGGCACTCGTGAAATGCCAATTTGGGGGGAACGATTTAACCCCATTATGAACTTGCCTCACATTGTTGATCCGACTTATGACGTGCTTGACCCGTCGCGAGAATTGCGAGAAGTCGTCGTGCGAACACGCATCCTTGCTGTTATCGATTATCTGAGTCGTATTCAGCAAAAGTAGCAACCGACGAGCATCAGATTATTTGACCCTCCGGCCGGGCGCAGTCAATCTTCCAGAATTTAGAAAATATCGCCGATAGCGAGATCGCGCGGCAGCAAAAACCAGCTACCTCCCACAGGGGCCACCCGGCGTCGAAATGTGAGGCGGCACCCCTCCGCACGAGCGGTATAAAAACGAGTAGGTGTGAGCTGCCGACAAAATTCGAGCTGGTTATCAACCTGAAGACTGCGAGGGCCCTCGGGATCACCGTGCCACTGACGCTGCTCGTCCGCGCCGACGAGGTGATCGAATAGGATTTAAATTTGCCGCAACGCATGAGTCCGGTTCTGGCACGAACCCGACATGCCGCAGCAGTCGCTGTATGTCCGTTGTCGGGGCCAGAGCGGACGTCATTTGCTCGTAGCGAGTATTTCGCCTTTTGACCCAACTCGGAAATTGAGCCGAGGCGTAAGCAAACTACCGGCGACGGCGGAATGTATGGTGTTCGGCCGCATCCTGTCGCTGGCACAGCGCGTGCGCGGGTCCTTGCCACGCACACGCAGCCCACTCATGTTCTACCCGGACCGCAGGCGGCCGCGACTTGCATGATCGGGCCGTCTGGCTGAGGAATTGGCGAAGGCGTCAGAACTTGCGCCGATGTTGCGACCGACAAGACTAATCCAGCCAATCGCAATCAACCGGGTCATCTGCTCTTCCCCACCGTAACGTCAGAGTCGCTGACCATCTGCTGGTTACTGATCGATGTGGAGACTCGCTGAACAGGGGCCGAAGATCCCGAAAAGGTAATCTTCTGGAGGTATGGCTTGTCTATCGCGGCTGTAATCTTCTTTCCGTCATCGGAGACCCGGAACACCCTGCTGTCCCCATCTATGGAGAATTGCTGGCCAGCATTTGGCCCGGCATCCAGCATGCCCTGAAACGTGCCGGGCTTGAGGGTCATACGATATGCGTGATCTCCCTCAGCGGCGTAAGTGAACGAGTAAGACATTGTGCCCGCACTTACTGCCGCTCCCCAAGGATTGGGTGGCGGAACAATGGTCACGAACGTCTGCCTGGCCTCACCAGTCCCATCGCCATGGTAAATAACCTGACCTTCGGTGGTGAGCTGGCTGTGGTTGGTTTCGCCGATTGGGATCGTGAAGTTTCCCCTGCTGTCTTGCTTGAACCCGGCCGGTGCGACCAGGCAAACCTGAGCACCTACAAGCGAGTAAGTACCCTTGAGATTGTCAGCAGCAGACGCAGCTCCTGCTGCGGTCGATGCAACGGCAATTGTCGACCAGAATAGTGCAACACGCATGGGCTTTCTCCTATGATCTGAAAACCCCCGTAAATTTAGTCTAAGTCTGGATTGCGAGCTTTAATTTGACTTAGGTCAAAAGATGCCCCCCGAATTCCGACCTAATTGCCCGATTGCTTGACCAGCTAATCGACACGCTATCCCGGAGGATAAAACCAATTGCCTTTCACACGCCGCTGGCGCTTCTCCTCATCTCCCTGAGTATGATTGCCGCGGTCTGGTGGTGGTTAGCCGCGCCGGTCACGCTGGCGTATGCGCCGATCGATCCCGCGGCCAAACTGGATTGCGTGTCCTATGCGCCGTTCCGGGACGATCAGTCTCCGCAGACCCTGGGATTAATCATCAGCCCGGAACAGATCGCGAAGGACCTCGTCGAGCTTACCAAGATATCCCAATGTGTCCGCACCTATTCCGTCGACAACGGATTGGACAAGGTGCCCGAACTCGCGTCCAAGGTCGGACTGAAAGTTTTTCTCGGAGTTTGGATTGGACGCGATCGCCTAAAGAACGCACTCCTAATCGAAACCGCGATATCGCTGGCCAAGGATTATCCTGGCGTGATCAGAGCGATCATTGTTGGCAACGAGGTCCTGTTGCGGGGAGAAATGACCGCGTCTGACCTTCGGGAAATCATCCGCTCGGTCAAAACGCGCGTGAACATTCCGGTGACTTACGCCGATGTTTGGGAATTCTGGCTGCGCTACCGGGAAGTCTATGACGAAGTCGATTTCGTTACGATTCATATCCTTCCATATTGGGAAGACGTTCCGATCCGCGCTGAATACGCGGCCGCGTATGTGGATGCGATTCGGAAGCGGATGGCTGTTGCGTTTCCCGGCAAGGAAATCCTGATTGGTGAGACTGGTTGGCCAGGCAAGGGGCGGATGCGCGACGGAGCGCTTCCATCCCGCATTAATCAGGCGCGTTTCAATTCCGAGGTTCTCGATCTGGCGAAGCAGGAAAACTTTCGCGTCATTCTGTTCGAGGCCTACGACGAGCCATGGAAGCGTCAGTGGGAAGGGACCGTGGGCGGCCATTGGGGCTTGTTCGATGGAGAGCATCGCAAGCTGAAATATCCGCCCGGAGTAGCCATCAGCAACTATCCGTTCTGGAAGCTGCAGCTGGGATGCGGGCTGGCTCTGAGCATTTCCGTATTCGGAGCAGCATTGTTGACGCTTAGGCGTCGGCCATGGCCGCCGCGATTGATATCGTGGGTTGCTGTGGCAGTATCCGCGACCGTCAGCGGGGTTCTGCTGGGAGTAAGCGCCGACAAGATGCTTTACGAAAGTTATGGGTTCGGTGATTGGTTGGTCCGGGGCTTGCTGTTGGCCGCAGGAATCGCTGCGCCGCTGCTGTGTTCCAACGCGTTAATGTCGGGACGCGCGCTGCCAACATTTCTGGAAGTGATCGGCCCGCGCGAAAGCAGAACCCTATCGTTCGCAACGATGGTTCTGGGGTTCACGCTGACCGTGACCACTCTGATTGGAGCGGAAACCGGGCTGGGCTTCGTCTTCGACCCGCGTTGGCGCGATTTCCCGTTCGCCGACCTACTCATGGCAGTGGTTCCGTTTTCGACACTGACGCTGCTCAACCGTCCAAAATCAGGCACGCGCCCGATCGCCGAGGCCGTGTTCGCAGGCCTGTTCGCAGTTGCTGCGCTCTATGCCACATTCAATGAAGGTTTCAACAACTGGCAGTCCTTGTGGACCTCCGCAGCGTATTTCCTGCTCGGCACCACGCTGTGGCAGGCGCGTTCCGTCGCTGTTGCAGGAACGGCATCGACCATGCCAGTCGTCTTTTCGGAGGTCGGTTCATTTGGCAAGGAAAGTGGCGGCGTTCAATCCGATCGGTGTCGCTTGAGGCCGGAGCCAACGTCGCAGGCCGGAACGATGAGTTGATCGAATGAGGTTGGTGTTTGCTGCGATGCATGAGTCCGGAAGTGTTGAGGGTTTCGGATGCCGGCCAGCGACATCGGCGCGACATACACCAGTGGCCGGCGTCCGAAAGCCGCCAAGGAAAGAACCCGCGGGGGATGGGGCGCGGAGAATGCCGCGCACTGCGCTATGGGGATTTGGCTGATGCGGAAGGTGTGAGCGCGGGAGCGCCGTGTCCTTTGAGGCGGTTTGTTACTTGGCAGGCAGGCAGCGATAGCTCGGGTTGATGATTGAGACTGTTATTGAGTGTGTCGGTTGCAGGGATGCTGAGTTGTTGGGACGGCGCATCTGCGCGAGCGTGGTCGGCGCCGGTCTGCAACCGACGCTGGGCAAGGTTGTCAGTGCATCGTTTCAGCACATCGATCGTGATCATGACGTATCGATCCTGACGGCGATGATTGGACCGGTCGGCCGATGATGCGGTGTCGAGCCGCGCTTGAAGGTCTCGATGATGTTCATGCGACCGCCGCAACACGGGCACGGCTGGGTCGCCTGGTCGGTTGCCGGGGTACTATCGGGAGGCTGCGGCTGGTGCGCGGTTTGCACAGGTGCCACCGCAGCGATCAGCTCACGAATCCGCTCGATGGTCTCGGTCTTGGCGCCGCGGGCCAGCAGACCGCAGTGCCTGATCCGGTGGAATCCGTTAGGCAGGACATGCATCAGGAACCGCCTGATGAACTCGTCCGGCTTGAGCGTCATGGTCTTGTAGCGGCCGGGTCCCTCGATCCGGTAGTCCTTGTAGCTGAACGTGACGCCGGTCGCGTCGGCGGCGATGAGGCGGCTGTTGGAGATCGCGACGCGGTGGGTATAGCGGGACAGATAGGCCAGCACCTGCTCCGGCCCGGCGAACGGCCGCTTGCTATAGACGAACCACTTGGTCCGATGCAGCGGCGCGAGATAGGCCTTGAACGCGGCCTTGCCGGCGAGGTGGGCGTGGTCGCCGAAGAACTGCAGGCGGCCGGCGTCGTGTGCGGCGAGCAGCATCTCCAGCATCAGGTGGCGGAACAGCCGCGACAGCACCTTCACCGGCAAGAGATAGTTTGGACGGCAGCCGATCCAGCGCGTGCCGTCGAGCGATATCCCACCACCCGGCACGATCATGTGGAGGTGTGGATGATGGGTCATCGCGGAGCCCCAGGTGTGGAGCACCGAGGTGAAGCCGATCTTGACGCCGAGGCGCTTGGGATCGGCCGCAATCGTGCGCATTGTCTGCGAGGAAGCCTTGAACAAGAGATCGTAGACGACGGCCTTGTTGTGGTAGGCGATGGTCCCGATCCGCCCTGGCAATGTGAACACGACGTGGAAGTAAGGAACGTTCAGCAGTTCTGACTTGCGCTGCTTCATCCATGCCAGCGCCTGCGAGCCCTGGCACTTGGGGCAATGCCTGTTACGGCAGCTGTTATAGGCGATCTGCGTGTGCAAGCAGTCCTCGCAGCGCATGACATGGCCGCCGAGAGCCGCCGTGCGGCAGCTCTCGATCGCCGACATCACCTTCAACTGGCCGAGACTGACATGACCGGCATTGGCTTGCCGCCATGCCGAGCCATGGGCGCGGAAGATATCCGCGATCTCCAGGACGGGACGAGCCATGATCGCCGTGGCTTATGCCGGCGGCTTGTTCTTCGATGTCAGCGGCGTGAGCCGATCCAACGGGCTCATGACCGCGCGGATCACGTTGGTGGCTACCTGCGCGTAGAGCGCGGTCGTATCGAGCCTGGCATGTCCGAGCAAAACCTGGATCAAACGCACATCGGTTTTCTCTTCGAGCAGGTGGGTGGCAAAGCTGTGGCGCAATGTGTGAGGCGTCACTCGCTTCTTGATCGCCGCCCTATCGGCAGCGGCATGAACGACGCGATTGAATTGCCGCGTCGTCAGCGGCAGCAGCGGATCACGGCCCGGGAACAGCCAGACCGCGGGCCGGGCGATGCGATACCAATCGCGCAGTAACTCCAACAGCCGCGGGGAAAGCATTGCAAAGCGATCCTTGCGCCCCTTGCCCTGCTCGATGCGCAGCAGCATGCGCTCGGAATCGATGTCCGACACCTTTAGCGCCACGACTTCGGAGACCCGCAGTCCGGCGCCATAGGCGGCGCTCAGCGCGGCCTTGTACTTCGGCCCGGGGGCCGCCTCCAGCAGCCGTGCGATCTCCTCCAGGCTCAACACCACCGGGATCCCGCGCGGCTCCCGCACGAACGTGAGGTGCCTTGCCATCTCGGGGCGGTCGAGCGTCACGGTGAAGAAGAAACGCAGCGCTGCAACCGAGCCATTGATGCCCGGCGCACGCACGCCGGCCTGCGTCTGATGCAGCTGGAAAAGGCGAAGATCCTCAGGCGCGGCCGTATCCGGCGCGCGGCCGAGAAAGGCTGTAAATGTCCTGACGTGCCGGATATAGTCGTTGTGCGTCTTCTCGACGAAGTTGCGCACCGTCATGTCTTCGATCATGCGCCGGCGCAGCGGGCTGATGGGCTTCTCACTCATCGGGGTGCTCCTGTCTTGAGGTGGAGGTTGGTAGACCCCTCGATTCTCAAGACAGGACGTCCGGCTTGTCATCGTCTCCCGCTTACTTCGTCACTCCATCGGTGCCACTGGCTCCGCTCCGCGCGCAGCGCGCTCCCGCAAAGCGGGTTCGTTCTTTGACACTTTTCCGACATGCCGGGGCGGTCTGACTATGTCCGTTCATAGGGGCAGACCGGAAGTGGCCGAACCACGGTCGAAACGACGCGATTGAAACCCATCTGAGAGATGAGCACCCCATGATTTGTGCAGCGCGCATGGCCGCACGGGGCGCTCGATGCGCTACACATATTCCTTGACATCTGCTGACAGTGGCCGACAAATTAGGCACACAGGCCAGACAGCTTTTGCTGTTGAAGCGGTGTTGACACGGCCATGGTGGACAACAGGGAGTAGGTGCAATGAGAGCTTGCTCAATTGTCGGACTGCTGTTTGCAGCAGTGGTATTGGCGACGATTCCGGTCTCGCCGCAGGTGACACCGCGCGGCGTGGAGTTAAGCGTTGATCAAGCCCAGGCCGTCACGTACCGGCGCGCCCGCGTGACTGCGCGTCGTGTCGGCCGTCGCGAGTACCGCCATACGCGTCGCGCCGTGCGGCGTGGTGCTTATTAACGGAGCGCGATGGGCAAGGGTATGGCGCAGGCAGAGTGAGCCAGAACCGGTTCCAGTCGCCGCCGACGATCTCGAAGTCCCACCGTCGCTGCTCGCTCGCGCCGACGAGGTGATGGAGTAAATCACGACGGTTCGTGCATGTCGTTTGCTGCGGTGAATGAGTTCGGAATTGGCACTTTTCGGACATGCCCGGGTGGTCTGACGACGTCTGCTAGAACGGACTTGCCAAGGAAGCAGGGTCACTTCCGTTTTTGACCCATCGCATTATTTGGGCTCCTCGGCAATTCGGCCGCTTTCGGAGCAAAGCTGACGTCAGTCGAGTAGCTTACCGAATCCGGTTTATGAGAACGCGGCTAGCATCCGCCGATGCCGCCGAAGAGATCGCCTGCGCCGACGCGGCCGGCCGTTGACGGTATCGCGCCCAAGCAGCCCGCGCTCGATGAGACACCGCCGCCAGCACCACCAGCGCCCGACGTGGCGTTGGGCGTGACGGTTTGCGCGTTGGCGCTGATGCTGCCTACTGGTCCCGTTATCACAACCCCTGCTCCCGCCGAAATCTGATAGGTGGGGACGCTGAGCGGACCAGACGCGCAGCCGAAAAACGCCGTCAGAATGGCGTTCAGCGATACGCCGAACGGACAGGGCAGCAGCACGAAGGGACTGAAGCCTCCTCCCGTTGCGAAGGTCACTCCTTGGCCGGTCGGCACGATCGCGCCTGTCACCGTGCTCGCCGCGTTGGTCGGCGAGTTGAGCTGCGCGTGAGCGGTGGCAGACACGCCAAGCCACAGGGTGACCGTTAGGATGAGCATTCGTTTCATCGCGCCCGCGAGTATAAAAATCTCTCGCCGCCGCTCTATTGTACGAGCGGAAGCACAGGGCATGAGAAGGGATGAAAGAGGGATACAAAGGTATAGTGCGTTGCCGGAGTTCGGACGACCGCTCATGGCACTAAACGGACCAGTCGACCCGGTCTGACGATGTCCGTTCATCAGGTTAGAGCGGACTCTCTGCGAATGGCTCACCACTTCCGAGTTTGACCCATCTGAGACATCCATTGATCTGGATCAACCCGAAAGTGAGTGCCGCTCCGATTCTGTACGTCTCAGCATCCGTCAGAGCAGAGGATCACGTCATGAGCAACGATGACATTCCTAAAAACTCTAAGATCAGCGCCGAGCCGACCAGCGCAGGATTGAAGCGTCGCGATTTGTTATTGAGCGGTACTTCTCTCGTCGCCGCTTCCGCGCTTTCGGCTGTCGGGCTCACAAGCCCGGCGCAAGCGCAGCAGCAACCGGGAGCATCCGCAGCTGACGGAAAGCGTCCAAACATCGTTGTCATCATGGGCGATGATGTCGGTTGGTTCAACATCGGCGCCTACCATCGCGGGATCATGTCGGGCAAGACGCCGAACCTCGACAAACTGGCATCTGAAGGCATGATGTTCACGGATTATTACGCCGAAGCAAGCTGTACGGCAGGTCGGGCGAACTTCATCACCGGCGAGTTGCCGATCCGCACCGGACTGACGACCGTAGGCCAAGCAGGTGCCGACGTGGGGATCCCGGCTGAGGCTGCGACGCTCGCCACCGCCCTGAAGGCACAGGGCTATGCCACCGGGCAGTTCGGCAAGAACCACCTCGGCGACCTGAACAAATATCTCCCGACCCTGCACGGCTTCGACGAGTTCTTCGGATATCTGTACCACCTCGACGCGATGTCCGATCCGTACTGGTACTCGTTCCCGCCAACCAGGACTATTACAACAAGAACGGCCCGCGCAGCCTGATCCATAGCTATGCGACCGATACCGACGATCCGACCGAGATGCCGCGCTGGGGCAAAATCGGCAAGCAAAGGATCGTCGATGAAGGCCCGTTGCCGCCGTTCCCGGATATGTCGAACGTGCCCAACATGCACGATTTGCCCTTCGTGAAGGCGAAGTACGACATGACGACCTTCGACGAAGTGTTGGTCAAGTCTTCCAGTGACTTCATGGACAAGGCCAAGCGGGACGGCAAGCCGTTCTTCGTCTGGCACAATACCACGCGCATGCACGTCTGGACGTTCCTCTCGAAGAAGTACAGCGCGATGCAGAACAGCGAGACGAACTACGGTCTCGAGGAAGCCGGTATGACGCAGATGGATGACAGCATTGGTGCCCTGCTGAAGCATCTCGACGACATCGGTGAGACTAACAACACCATCGTGATCTTCACCACGGACAACGGCGCGGAGGTGTTCACCTGGCCGGATGGCGGCATGACCCCGTTCAAGAACACCAAGGGTACCGTCGGCGAGGGCGGCTTCCGCGTGCCGTGCATCATCCGCTGGCCGGGCCAGATCAAGCCGGGCATCGTCGAGAACGGAATCTTCTCCGGCCTCGATTGGTTTCCGACCCTGCTGGCTGCTGCGGGCAACCCGAACATCACCGCTCAACTGCTGAAGGGCGTGAAACTCGGCGACCGGACCTACAAGAACCATCTCGACGGTTACAACCAGATGGACCTCCTCACCGACAGAGGCCCATCCAAGCGCCAGGAGGTGTTCTACTTCGGCGGTGCGAACCTGGGCGCGGTTCGCATCGACAACTTCAAGTTCACATTCTTTGCGCAACCGTGGGGCTGGCCGGGCGAAAAGGTCACCACGGACATGCCCACAATGGTCAACATTCGCCAGGATCCGTTTGAGCGCACGCCGAGTATTCGCGGCGAGTTGTTCAACACGGGCGCTGGCGGCTATACCAATGACTTCTTCGCCCGTGAGTTCTGGCGCTTCGTCTCGGTTCAGCAGTATGTCGAGAAGTTGGCGCTGACCGCAATCGAGTACCCGCCGATGCAGGACCCGGCTTCCTTCAACCTCGAGGCCGTGAAGAGGAAAGTCCAGGAGATGATCAAGTCCCACGAAGGTCAGTAGAGAAAAGTTCGACTAGAATCTTTCGGCGGGAGCGCATGTGACAGGTGCGCTCCCGCTTGTCTGCGCAATCCGGTGCATGACCGCTCCTGGCACGTTTGAGACATGCCGACCGACCCTGACGATGTCCGTTCCCCGGGGTAATCCGGAAGTGGCGTTTCGGAACCGTCAGGACCGTTTTTGACCGAACTCGGACGTCGGTGACCGCCGCCCGATTGTTTGTTTGCCCCCTAGTCTGACTGGCTGCACGGACGCCGGTAGATTAGTTAGCTTGAGCGTATTGGCGGCGCGCTGGCGAAGTAATAAGGTTCTCGGGCTTCGACTAAATCGCAGAAAGGATAGCGAGTAGAGCTGAACGACACCTACACAAGGGAGGATCGAGATGTTCTTCGTTCAAGAAGGCTTCACCTATCGAAATTTCCTGATGGATATGATTGGGGTGTTCGCATTTGTCGTATGGTTCTGGCTTCTGGTTGTAATCTACGGCGACCTGTTCAGGCGTCACGACATCTCCGGTTGGGGTAAAGCGCTATGGGTGCTAGTGCTGATTTTATTCTCCTACTTCGGCATCTTTGCCTACCTAATCACCCAAGGGAGAGGCATGGCCAAGCGTAACGCTCAGCAGGCCCAACAGGCACGCGATGAATTGCGACGCATCGTTGGCTTTAGTGTCGCAGACAAAATTACCAAGCTTGATCAGCCAAAAAAATCGGGATCAATAACCGACGTCGAGTACGGACGTCTTCGCGCCAAGCCGGTCTAGTGGGGCTGGACTTGGCCGTTCGGCAATCGGCGTACACGTGGTGATCAACCTCAAGACCGTGAAGGCGCTCGGCCTCGCGGTTATCGAATGAAGCCGGCTTCGAGCGACCGACGACCGATCCATCATTCTCCGATTTTCTGGATCGGCATCGCTCTGTGCCTGGCGGCCATCGCAATCTACCTTTGGTCCGACGATCTCTCGTGGCGACCGGCACCGATCCCATGATGAAGAACTGACCACGATAGGCTCGCTCAGTTCTCCTGTTGGCACTTTTCGGACCTCATGCCATGTCCGACTTGGGTCCGGAATGCGCGCCAAAGCGGACGTCCACCGACCGCTCTGAATCTATGGGTTCACGTCCTAAACAGTTGGCGAAACCCTCGCCGCCTCCAAGGGCTGACGGCCGCGGATCATATCCGACGCCCTGTCGGCGATCATCATGGTCGACGCGTTGAGGTTGGCCGAGATCATCCGCGGCATGATGGAAGCGTCGATCACGCGCAGGTTCTGCAAGCCGTGGACGCGGAGCTGATCGTCGACCACGGCCCAGCTGCTGTCGGCCGGGCCCATGCGGCAGGTGCATCCCGGGTGAAACGTGGTGGTGCCGCGCTGGGTCGCGGCGGCCAGGAATTCATCGTCGGTCTGCACGCCGGGACCGGGAAAATCCTCGTAGGCGTAATAGGGCGCGAGCGGCGCGGAAGCGAGCAGCCGCCGCGCCAGCTTCATGCCGGCAACCACGGTGCGGCGATCGAGTTCTTCGGCCAGGTAATTGGTCTGGATGATCGGCGGTTCGAACGGATCGGCGGAACGGACGCGGACATAGCCGCGGCTTTCGGGCCGCTGCTGCCAGGATGCGACCGTCATGCCGGGTTCGTTTTCGAGCTGTCCCTGCACGCCCTCCCTGTAGCTCGCCGGCGTAAAGGTCAGTTGCAGATCCGAGCTCTCGGTGGTCTCGCCGGAATGCCAGAAGCAATAGACCATGGTCGGCGACAGCGACAGCAGGCCGCGCCGCGTCGTCGCCCATTTGATCGCCTCCCCGATCAGCCTGAGCCCGCGCCGGCGTTCGTTAATGGTCTTGATGTTCTTGACGCGGGCGACCGAACGCGGCGCGTAATGGTCCTGCAATCCCTCGCCGACGCCTGAAAGCGCGTGGCGCACCTCGATGCCGAGCGAGCGCAGCAGTTCCGGCGATCCCACGCCCGACAATTGCAGCAGCTGCGGCGAGTTGTAGGTGCCGCCGGCGAGGATCACTTCTTTTGCCGCGCGCACCTCGGTGACGGCGCCGCCCTTCCCTCCCCTGGCGTAGCGCACGCCGACGGCGCGCTTGCCTTCGAAGATGATCTCAGTCGCATGCGCATGCGTCCGCACATGGACGTCCGGCCGTTTCATCGCTGGATGCAGGAAGGCGGTCGCTGCACTGACGCGCAGGCCATTTCGAATCGTGCGCTGGGCGTAGGATACGCCCTCCTGGATCGCGCCGTTGTAATCCGGGTTTCTGGGAATGCCGAGACTGATCGCGCCGGCCATGAACGCCTCGCACAGCGGATCCTTCCAGTCCATGGTGGTGACCGTCAGATTGCCGTCGCGTCCGCGAAACGTATCCTCGCCCTCGCCGACCCGCCGCTCCAGCCGCTTGAAATACGGCAGCACATCCGGATAGCCCCAGCCGCGATTGCCGAGCTGCGCCCAGGTGTCGAAATCCTGGCGCTGGCCACGGTTGTAGATGTGGCCGTTGATCGAGGAGGAGCCGCCCAGTGTCTTGCCGCGTGGCGCGTAGATGCTGCGGCCCCCGGTCCACGGGCCCGGCTCCTGCTGGTAGGCCCAGTTGATGCTCTTCATGTGAAAGGTTTTTATAAAACCCGCCGGCAGATGGATGTAGGGGTGCCAGTCGCGCGGGCCCGCTTCGAGCACGCAAATGCTGGTGCCGGCATCTTCGCTGAGCCGGTTGGTCAGCACGCTTCCGGCAGAGCCGGCGCCGACGATCACATAATCGAATGTATCCATCGCCTTTATTTCCGGGCGGTCCGCTACCGCGCCTTCTCGTGCAGTTGATAGGTAAGATGCGCCTGCACCGTCGGCCATTCGCTGGCGATGATGCTGTAGACCACCGTGTCGCGCAGCGTGCCGTTCGCTGCGATCTGGTGACTGCGCAGGATGCCGTCGAGCTTGGCGCCGAGCCGCTCGATGCCGCGCCGGCTCTGGTGGTTGAAGAAATGGGTGCGGAATTCGACCGCGATGCAATCGAGCTTTTCGAAGGCGTGGCCAAGCAACAGCAGTTTGCACTGGGTATTGACCGCGCTGCGTTGCACGGCTTTCGCATACCAGGTCGATCCGATCTCGACCCGCCGGTTCGGCGCATCGACGTTCATATAGGTGGTCATGCCCGCGATCCTGCCGTCGGCATCGAAAACCGTCCACGGCATCATGGTGCCCGCCGCCTGCAGCCCGAGCCGGCGATCGATCTCCTTGCGCATGTCGTCAGGCTTTGGAACGAAGGTGTACCAGAGCTTCCACAGCTCGCCGTCCTTCACCGCCTCGGTCAGTCCGTCGACATGATCGTGCGATAACGGTTTCAGGTTCGCGTGCGGGCCGCTCAGGGAAACCGGTTCAAGCCAGGTCATTAGACATCCTCTCCCCTCATCCTGAGGAGCGCTTCACTCGAAGCGCGTCTCGAAGGATGAGACCGCGGTGCGCTGCTCATGGTTCGAGACGCGTCGCAAGAGCGACGCTCCTCACCATGAGGGTTAGAGCAGATCGCTATCATCACTTGTTCAGAAAATTCAGCGGCAGGCCGGATCGAGGCCAGTCCATCGCGATCAACTCCCCCTTGCCGGATAGCGTGATGTAGGCGGTCTTCAGTTCCGGACCGCCGAAGGCAATGTTGGTGGTGACGCGGTCGCCGGTCGGCACCTGCTCAACGATGGAGCCGTCAGGGGCAATTACCGAAATGCAGCCCGAGATCAGGGTCGCGACGCAGACATTGCCGCAAGCCTCCACCGCCAGCGAGTCGAACATCTGGTAACCGCCAAGCCCCGCGATCGGCTTGCCGCGTTCGCCGCGATAGATCACGTCGCGCGGCCTGACCTCGCCCGGCGCGGACAGATCGAACGCCCACAGCCGCGCCGTCGGCGTCTCCGCGACGTAGACGGTATTCTCGTCCGGCGACAGTCCGATGCCGTTGGCGGGCAGCATGCCGAAGCCGCCTTCGACCACCCCGCTGGCGCCGGGCTTCATGTAATAAAACGCGCCGACATCCATGTCGCGGGCGCGGCGCTTGCCGAGATCGGTGAACCAGAGCCCGCCGTGCTTGTCGAACACCAGGTCGTTCGGCCCCTTCAAGGGATGCTCGCCGCATTTGTCGAACAGGGTTTCGACCTTGCCGGTCGTGAGATCGACG
The DNA here is from genome assembly GCA_963761895.1 of uncultured Alphaproteobacteria bacterium. GTDB lineage: Bacteria > Pseudomonadota > Alphaproteobacteria > Rhizobiales > Xanthobacteraceae > Bradyrhizobium. The sequence continues at coordinate 665,482 of CAVXIL010000002.1, read as the reverse complement.
CGCTGGATCGAGCCGCCGATATATTCATGCGGTTCGGGCGCGCCCGGCATCAGGGTGCCGCGCGAGGCGATCCAGCTGAAACCGCCGTTATTGCAGATATAGCATTTGCCGTCGGGGCCGATCGCTGCGCCATTGGGGCCGCCGGGAATTTCCGCGACCACCTCCTTGCGGCCGTCCGGCCACACCCGGGTCAGCCGCCGGCCGCGGATTTCGACCAGCACCACCGATCCGTCCGGCATCACCACCGGCCCTTCCGGGAATTCGAGACCGGTGGCGAGTACGCGAACGCTGGACATGAAATCCTCCCGGCTTTTCTTAAGCTGCAGGCGGATTCCAGGCTGATTCCGCACCCGCAACGACTTCGTTGCGGGATGTTATGGCAAAGCCGATCTCGCTTGCCAAGCAACCACCTCACAGGGAAGGCGCAGGGCAGCCCCGCGTGAGGCCTACTCCCTGACCGGCATCCAAATCTCCAGGCCGCCATTGCCGGTGAGCGGATCGAAATTCTCGTCGTAACGTTCGAAGCTGGGCGCGTCGGCGGCCTTCAGCCCCGACGCCGGCAGCCAGTGATTCCAGATCGTGTTGATGGTGCGGCGGATCGTCGAAATGTGGTCGCGGTGGGTGAAGACCGCGTATTTCGCTTCGGGGATCCGAACCCGGCTGAACTCGCGCGGCAGGTCGGAGAAGTCGGATACCTCGACACCCGAGATATAATCGAAATTTCCGGCATCATCGCCGTTGCAGCAGACGCCGTAAGCAACCTGCCCGACCCGGCAGGGAATATTCTCTACGGACTGATTGAAGCGCTGCCATTGGCCGGGAATGCCGGCCCCGTTCTCATGATTATAGCGCTCGCCAATACCTGCGACGAGCAGCGGCTTGCCGGTCTCAAAACGCGGCGCCGGAAGATTGTCTGTGAGGGTTGAATTCATGAGGATCGGCTCCTGAAGCCTGAGGTTATCGAGGCACGCCGAACTGCGAACCGCTTCGGGCGTGACCCCGAAATGGTCGCGGAACGCGCGGGTGAATGCTTCGTGAGAGCCGTAATCCGCGTCCAGCGCGACATTGAGGATATCGGGCGCGCCGCCCGCGAGCGCACGCGCCGCCTCGCTGAGGCGCCGGGCGCGCACATAGCGCATGACCGGCAGCCCCGTCGCGGCGACGAACGCCCGCATCATGTGAAAGCGCGAAACGCCACCGACGCCGGCGATTTCGTCGAGGGTCAGCTCGCCGGCAAGATGGCTTTCGATGAACCAGAGCGCCTTCTGGGCAGGATTCATGGATAATGGCCTTCGTTCGAAGCGCTGATATCATGACCCTTTGGCGCGCGCTTCATTTGACAGTCCTTGCTCTCGCTCGCCTGCAGCCGGAACCGACAGCTGGTTCCGCTCTGCGGAAAATAGCGACCAAGGCATTGCTGGCCACGTCAACCTAATCGTGCATACTGCGCCCGCATTCAATCCGACGGCTCACAAAGCTGCCCTACAACAAGACTGCCTGAGCCTCGGCCAGCACGTCAGGGAGGACGATGATGCACCACCGTGTCTTGAGCCATGCCAAATCCGCTTTACTCGCGGGACTTCTTGCGGTCGCGGTCGCAGGCGCCGCCAGCGCGCAGAAAAAATACGATCCCGGCGCCACCGATACCGAGATCAAGATCGGCAACATCATGCCCTATTCGGGGCCGGCATCCGCCTACGCCACGATCGGCAAGACCGAGGCGGCCTATTTCAACAAGATCAATGCCGAAGGCGGCATCAACGGCCGCAAGATCAACTTCATTTCCTACGATGACAGCTACAGCCCGCCGAAGGCCGTCGAACAGGCCCGCAAGCTGGTCGAATCCGACGAGGTGTTGCTGATCTTCAATTCGCTCGGCACCCCCAGCAACAGCGCGATCCAGAAATACATGAACGCGAAGAAAGTGCCGCAGCTGTTCGTCTCGACCGGCGCCGCCAAGTGGAACGACCCGAAAGACTTCCCGTGGACCATGGGATGGCAGCCCAGCTACCAGGTCGAAGCCCGGATTTACGCGAAATACATTCTGCAGAATTATCCCGGCAAGACCATCGGCGTTCTCTACCAGAACGACGATTTCGGAAAAGACTATGTGATCGGGCTGCGCGAAGGCCTCGCCGGTCAGGCCGACAAGCTGATCGTCGTCGAAAGTTCGTATGAAACGACTTCGCCGACGGTGGATTCGCAGGTTGTCCAGATCAAGGGCGCCAATCCGGATATCTTCATCAACGTCGCGACGCCGAAATTCGCCGCGCAGGCGATCAAGAAAGTCGCCGAACTGGCCTGGCATCCGGTGCAGTTCATCACCAACGTGTCGGCCTCGGTCGGCGGCGTGATGAAGCCGGCCGGCTATGAGGCCAGTCAGGACATCCTGAGCGCAGCGTACCTGAAGGACCCCAAGGATCCGAAATGGAAGAACGACGCCGCCATGAACGAATGGCGCGCCTTCATGACCAAGTGGTATCCCGAAGGCGACCAGGAAGACGCCTCCACCACGTTCGGCTACGGCGTCGCGAAGGGGCTGGAACAGGTGCTGCGGCAGTGCGGCGGCGACCTCACCCGCGAAAACATCATGAAGCAGGCCGCCAACCTGAATTTCGAGATCGGCGTCTATCTGCCGGGCACCAGGATCAAGACCAGCCCGACGGATTTTGCTCCGCTCGAGCAACTGCAGATGATGCGCTTCAAGGGCGAGAGCTGGGATTTGTTCGGCCCGCTGATGTCGGGCGAGAAAAGCAGCTGAGCAGGCCGCTCCGATTCATTCGGCCAATCTCTGTCATGGCCGGGCTTGTCCCGGCCATCCACGGCTTTCTTGCTGCTACATTGTTAGGACGTGGATGCCCGGGACATCTAGCGCGAAGCGCGTCTTCGCGCTTTTGCCCGGGCATAGCGAACTTTGCGATCTAACGTCTGATTGTCGTGATGGACCACCTCACTTCCCGCCATCCTTCGCGGCGCGCAAGAGCGCGCACCTCACGATGAGGGTTTGGCGTGCCCCGGACGCTGCGCAGCGCGAAGCGGTGCGCTGCTGATCCGGGGTCCATTATGAACCGTATCCGTGGGTCCCGGCTCTGCGGAGCAGCGTGAAGAACGCTGCACCGCGTCCGGGACACGAAACACATTGCTTCAGGCCCACTCAGGATGACGCCGGCCGGGCGGCGGCTTTTCTGGCGCTAAAATTACTTCGCCCCTTCCTTCGCACCCGGCGCGTCCTTCGCCGCCGGCGCCTCGGTTTTCTTCTTCTGATCCTCGGCCACTTTTTTCTGCGCCGCCTGCAGCTCATCGACGATCTTCTGCAGACCGGCAACGGTCGCTTTCAAGCCCTCGATCTGCCGGTTGGCGGCATCGAGCTTCTGCTGATGATCGGCGCCGAGCTTGCCGATGGTTTTTTGCAGAAAGTCGACGTTGCTCTGCAGGCAGCTGGTGCGCCGTTCCATGGTCTTTTCGACGGTGCAGATTTCGATGCCGGGCACGTCCTGCGCGCGAATGGATGTCGGTATGCACGGCACCAGGACAAGCGACACCATGAGAGCGATTCGGCCTATCATCAAAAATCCTCATCTTAGAGAGCGCCCGACACGGTCAATTTGTCGCGAGCTAACTGCAAGGCGGCGAAGATATCACACTGAAACCTCATTCGCGCGTTGAGGTTTCGCGAACAAGACCCCAGCTAGCAAGAGGGCGCGGGACGCAAGCGGCGACTTTGCGCGTGTTACGGAGAATCAAGGAATGGCAACGCGTGAACGACGGCTAGCGGAGTTTAACAGCGCAGGAGAACCGCCGCCGGATCAGCCGGTTCAAGTATTGTGCGAGGACCACAGCGGAACCTATCAACTGCCGTTCGCCTGCCGTTTCATCGATGGCGCGTGGCGCAATCATGAGTTGGGCGGCGCGGTCGAGGCGACCGTGGTCGGCTGGCGGCTGCACCGGACTTAGTCCCGATTCAACGACATGGCTTTTGGGCATGGCTTGGCGGCGCTGTGCCAAAATGCAACGGAACGGGCGAGCGTCGGAGATCAGGATTAAGGTCCGGAACACGCGACGAACGAAACGCGTCCGAATCGGAAGGGAACACCGGGTGCGGCTGCGTTCACGGCTAGATGTCGGCGGACTCGATAGACGCTCCACCACATCCAGCACAGCGCCGCTTTCGCGGCGGCAGGTGCCAAGCCTCAATGGTTAATGGTAGTGGCGGCCGATCGGGCCGCCATTGCCGGATATTTCCAGGGCGTCACCGGCACTACCTTGTCGGTGACCACCATGCGGAGTCATTCCGGGCTGCGCGTGAAACGCGCGAACCCGGAATCTCGAGGGCATTCAATCGCACATCAACTCGAGATTCCGGATCGGTCCGCGTCGCGGACCGTCCGGAATGACGAAGACGCGGGAGGAGCCCTAGGCTAACCCCGATTTGCCGGATACGATCGCCCGCATATTCACATACGGCCGCTCAAGAGCCGTCCCGGGAGGAATAGCCATGAGATCGATATCCGGACATTTTCGCGCGTTCCTGCTCGGCATCGCCGGCGCGCTGTTGCTTTCCGCCACCGCAAGCGCCGCCGAGGTCCGGGTGATGATTTCGGGCGGCCTGACGGCGGCCTATAACGCGCTGGTGCCGGAGTTCGAACACCAGACCGGCAACAAGGTGCTGACCGCCTACGGGCCCTCGATGGGGACCACGGTGAACGCGATCCCGGTCCGGCTGGAGCGGGGCGAGCCCGCCGATGTCCTGATCATGGTCGGCTATGCGCTCGGCGACCTCGCCAAGCAGGGCAAGGTGATCGCCGACAGCCGCGTCGATCTCGTCAAATCGCCGATCGGCATCGCGGTGAAGACAGGCGCGCCGAAACCGGACATTGCTTCCGCCGACGCGGTCAAGCGCGCGCTGCTCGCGGCGAAATCGGTCGCCTATTCCGACAGCGCCAGCGGCGTCTATGTCTCGACCGAGATGTTCGAGAAGCTCGGCATCGCCGACGCCATGAAGGACAAGGCCAAAAAGATTCCAGCCACGCCGGTAGGTGAGATCGTCGCGCGCGGCGACGCCGAACTCGGTTTTCAGCAGATCGCCGAGCTTCGTCCGGTGTCCGGCATCGATATCGTCGGCCAATTGCCGCCGGACCTGCAGAAGATCACGGTGTTTTCCGCGGGCATCGCTACCGTCTCGAAGGAGCCCGACGCCGGCCGCGCGCTGATCAAGTTTCTCGCTTCTCCGGCCGCCCACGACGCGCTCGTCAAGAGCGGCCTGGAGCCGATCCCGGCGAAGGTGACGAACTAGGCGCATCATCAATCCACGTACACGCGCCTTCTAGCAAAGTTCGTCATGCCCGGCCTTGTGCCGGGCATCCACGTCTTGACCGCACGTAAGCAAAAAAGACGTGGATGGCCGGGACGTCTAGCGCGAAGACGCGCTTCGCGCTTTAGCCCGGCCATGACGAAAAACAGAATTGTCATTTCGTCTGGATCGGCGTGTCCTTCAGGCCGTTGTTGTCATAGGCCTTGCGCAGCATTCCGTTTGACGTGGCGTCCGTCATGAACTTGGTCACGAACGCCAGCGAGAGCGGGTGGTTGAGCGGCACCGCCACGGCGGTGATGGTCTTCTTGAAGGTTTCATCCAGTACGCGCGTGCCCGGTATTTTCTTCGCCATGGCATTGAGCTGGTCGCGCGACAGCGCGAACGCATCGATCTCGCCGCTTTTAAGCAGCCCGAAGATTTCGTCATAGGTCTGATAGCCCGTGACCTTGGCGTTCTTCAGATGCGCCATCGCCCCGCGCATGGTGGTGGTGTTGTTGACCGCGGCGACCTTGACGCCGGGCTGATCGAGGGTCTGGAAATTCGTCGCCGTTGAACCCGCTTTCACGATGTAGGTCGCGTCCGCAACCTCGTAAGTAGGCCCGAACGACATCATGGTCTCGCGCTCCGGATCTTTCGGCAGGAAGGTGACGTCCCAGCTGCCTTTCGACGCGGCGTCGGTGATCTGCCCCGAATTCTGGTGCACGACGTACTCCACCGGCACCCCGATCTGCGCCGCCATTTCCTTGCCGAGATCGACCGGCACCCCGGCATAACCACCCCCTTCGGTTTTGGTGGACCAGAACGCGCCGCCGGCCGGGCTGATCGCAATCGCCACCCGCAGCTTGCCGGTCGGCGCCATTTCGTCCTTCAGGCCATCGGCGCTGGCCGGACCGGCCATCAGGACGGAGACACCGAGAATGAGGCCAGCAATGCGCGGCAAGGATTGATTGAGCATCGATTCTTCCTCCCATCGGCTCGTTATTGTCGAGCCTTCACCGGCCATTGTGCGCGATTGCGGGAAGCGTTGAAACCCAATTTCCGGACCGAATCGAGAAATTTGTCTGCGGCAGGTGTCGCGAACCGATTGAGAAATGAAAAAAAATCGAAAAGGATATCGGGTCCATTGACGATCCGAGCTTCGCCGGACCCGATCTGCCGTGCTTACTCAGTCCCGGCGGTATTGTAACGGGAAAGGTCGCAATCGGGTTCGGCATATTGCCGGCGGCGAATCCCTTCGCGATCTTCAATGATGCTCGGACGGCAACGCGCTTGCCAGGCGGCGCCCGCCTCCGCGTCGGCCTTCTGCTGCTCCGGTGTGCGCGGCGGCGCTGCGCGAATGACGTTACTGCCATTGATGACAAAGTCAGTGGATTGGCTGGGAGTAAGCGGACCCCCGGCGGCTGCCGCAGCTTTGCCCGATGCCGGCGCGGCGGCGACATTTGCGGGTTGCGAGGCTCCCGCACCATCTCTGTGGTCCGTCGCAGCTTGTTGCGCCGACGCCGTCGAGGCACCGGCGGCGACAATGATCAAGGCAGTTAGAACCGTACGCATTTTTACAAACGTCTCCAAGGGAGAAGAAAAAGGCGCTTCTCGCGCTCCCCGTTTTTACCATTCGAGATATTGAGCAACAGTAACGCAGGCGGGTTACCGCACCGGCAACGGAATGCGTCGAATTCTAGCAATGGTCTTTGCGCTATCCAGGCGCGGCGACAACTGGCCGCCGTCAGTTCGTCCCCGCCGCAGGCACCTTGATCTCCGCCGGCAGGATGATCGCCGCCGCGATCACCAGCAGACATAGCCCCGCGAACGCGTGCAGCATGGTGACAAAGCCGCCCTGCTGGTACAGCCACGCCACCAGCCCCACCGACGCGCCGGCGGCGGTGAAGCCGACGAAATAGCGCACCGCATAGGCGCGCGAGCGCCATTCCTCGCTGGTGTATTTGCCGACCATGGCGTCGTTGACCGTCACCTGGCCGAACGCTCCCATCACGATGCCGATCGAGGCCAGGATCAGCGGCAGGTTCGACAATGTCGCCGCCAGATACAAAAACGGCGCCAGCACGAACGACAGCGGCAGGCTGACGGCTTTGAGCGAGTGCCGGTCGATCAATTTGCCGATGGTGTATTGCGTCATCGCACCGAACACATAGACGCAGGCCGCGATCACGCCGAGCAGCGCCGGGCTCTTGGTGAGGTCGCTGAGCCGCTCGGCGAACAGCTTGGGCAGCGCCACCGTCACCGCATTGAAGGTGGTGGAGATCGCGATCACCACGATCAGCAGAGCCACGACCACCCGCCACATGTCGTTCTTGGCCACCCGCGCCTGTGCCGCCGCCTGTTTGAAGCCGGAGCGGTCTTCGTGAACCACCATGCGCATGAAGGCGATGCCGATCAGGATGGTGACGATGCCGGGGATGATAAAGGCCCAGCGCCAGCCTAAAAATTGCCCGACCACGCCGGTGACCAGCGCCGACGACGCCACGCCGAGATTGCCCCAGACGCCGTTGAGGCCCATCTCGCGGCCGAGCCGGACGGCATAGGAAACGATCATGGCGGTGCCGACGGGATGATAGATCGACGCAAACAGCCCGATCGAGAGCAGCGCCGCGCCGAGCTGCAGCGGCGTCTGCACGAGGCCGACCGCGATCATCGAAGCGCCGATGCCGGCAAAGTAGATCGCCATCATGTGGCGGCGGCTCCAGCGGTCCCCGAGCCAGCCCGTCAGCAGCGAGCCGGCGCCGAAGGCGATGAAGCCCGGGGTGGCGTAAGGCAACAGCTCGGAATAGGCCATGCCGAGCGCCGGCCCCATGACGATGACGGCGGCGGCGAAGATCAGCATCGAATAATGATCGATGAAATGGGCGGCGTTAACGAAACCGATCACCCGCGCAGGGCTGTTCATGGGTCGAATCCTCTGGTCACCTGGGGTAGGTTATAGGTGCTTGTCCTGACGGGATGTCGCCAATGAGTATCGCCGACACGCCAATCGCAGCCATCGGGGGGAATCGCCGCGCGACCGGCGGCGTCCATCTGGTGGCGCGGCATTACCGAAAGGGTGTGCGGCTCGGCACCCATATGCACCGCGAGGCGCAACTGGTTTATGCCGCCCGCGGCACCATGCAGGTCACCACGCCGAAGGGGCGCTGGCTGGTGCCGCCCGACCGCGCGGTATGGGTGCCGCCGCGTCTTGAACATTCGATCGACGTGCTGGCGGATATCGAGATGCGCACGCTTTATTTCGACCTGGCGTGGCTGGCGCGCGAGCGGCGCAGCGACAGCCTCGGGGCGGAATTCGTGGTGCGGGTATCGCGGCTGTTGCACCAAACCATCCTCGCACTGTTCGATGGCCGCAATGACCCCGATCGCAACGATCTTCTGGTCCGGCTGGCCATGCTCGAACTGCATCACGCCGAGGATTCCACGACCTTCATTCCGCTCCCGCATGAGCCGCGCTGCCGGCGCGCGGCCGATATCGTGCTCAGCGATCCCACCGGCGGGCACGAGATCGAGACGCTGGCGCGCGAGGTCGGAACCTCGGCGCGGACGCTGTCGCGGCTGTTTTCGTCGGAGACGCAATTGAGCTTCAAGAGCTGGTGCCAGCGCGCACGCATCGCGGCGGCGATCGAACGGCTGTCGATGGAGGCAAATGTCTCGGTCAAGCAGCTCGCCGCCGACCTCGGTTACGCCAGCGTGCCCGCGTTTTCGCACGCCTTCCGGCAGGTCACCGGCAAGACGCCGACGGAATTTTCGGAAGCGAAATAATGGCTTGTTGTGCGCGGGCGCCTGAAGAAGCGAGATGGATTGCCGGGTCATCCCCGATCAAGTCGGGGACAGGCGCCCGGCAATGACGGTTTGTGCCGCACAGGCATAACTCTTTTTTGCGCCACGCTAGCCAAAATGCCCGCTTGATTGTGATCCGCTCCGCCTTAAATCCATGTAACATTCCGTCCGGTCTGGAACGAACTTGCCCGCCATGAACAACGCCTTTTTTTCGGACCTGCTGGCCTCGATTTCCGAGCGCGGCCGCACCCTGCTGCGCCGCGCGGGGTCATCGGAACCCAAACAGGACGGATCCGAACTGATCGAATTATGCGAGGCGCTGCTGTCGGGCCGCGGCGAGGCATCCGGGACGGCGATGGCGCGCGAGGTGCTCGACCGCTATCATCACCTCGACGAGGCCGGCCGGCTTTCGTTCTTCCGAATGCTGGCCTCCGGTTACGGTCCGGACCGCGAAAAGCTGGCGCAGGCCATCGAGAGCTGGCGCGCGCAGCCGAGCGACGATGACGCCAGCGACCTGCATTTTGCGTCCGAGCCGCGCCGGCAGGAATTGATCCGCCGGCTCAACCGCGCGCCGGGCGGCACCAGCGAACTGGTGGCGATGCGCGCTGATCTGCTTCACCTCATGAACGGCCACAAGGACCTTGCCGCGCTCGACCGCGACGTCGTGCACTTGCTGTCGTCATGGTTCAACAGGGGATTTCTGGTGCTGCGCAGGATAGACTGGTCGACGCCCGCAAACATTCTGGAACAGATCATTCGCTACGAGGCGGTGCATGAGATCCGCGACTGGGACGATCTGCGCCGCCGCATCGACCCCATCGACCGGCGCTGTTACGCCTTCTTCCACCCCGCGCTGGTCGACGAACCCCTGATTTTCGTCGAGGTGGCGCTGACCGAATCGATCCCCGGCGCGATCGCGCCGCTGCTGGCCGAAGACCGCAAGCTGGTGCCGGTCGAGCGCGCCCGCACCGCGGTGTTCTACTCGATCTCCAACACCCAGCGCGGGCTCGGCGGAATTTCCTTCGGCAGCTTCCTGATCAAGCAGGTGGTCGAGGAATTGCGGCGCGAATTGCCGAAGCTGGAGAATTTCGTGACGTTGTCGCCGGTGCCGGGCTTCATGCAATGGCTGAAGCAGGGGCCGGACGTTCCGGTCTCCGACGAGGATCGGGCGCTGCTGGTTCATCTCGATGAGCCCGACTGGTTCGACAATGTCGAACTGGCGGCGCAGCTGCGCTCGATTCTTGAACCGCTCGCGGCATATTATTTCCTGAAGGCGCGCACGGCGAAAGGCCGGCTGATCGATTCAGTGGCCCGGTTCCATCTCGGCAACGGCGCGCGGCTGGAGCGGATCGACTGGCTCGGCGACCTCTCGCCGAAGGGCCTGCGCGAATCCGCCGGGATCATGGTCAACTATCTCTACCGTCTCGAGGACATCGAGAAGAACCACGAGGCCTACGCCAACCAGGACGAGGTCGCCGCTTCCAGTGCGGTGAAGAAATTACTGAAGGGCGAAGGCCGGCGACTTCTGGACATGCGGTTGTCGTGAAACCGCGCGTAAGCAGAAGATCTCACAGCGACGGAAGTGGACTCCCTCTCCCGTTGGGAGAGGGCTGGGGGGTGAGGGGTTACGGTCTATCGAGGGGCTGTAACCCCTCACCCGGCGCTTCGCGCCGACCTCTCCCCATGGGAGAGGTGACGCAGACACATCGCGCACCATTTGCGCTCTGACGTTACGACGCCAGCGCCTTCATCTCCGCATAGAGATCGGATTTTCCCTCAAAACCGATGCCCGGCAGATCCGGCATCGTGATGTGGCCGTTCTCGACCCGGACGCCATCGGGAAAGCCGCCATAGGGCTGGAACAGATCCGGATAGCTCTCGTTGCCGCCGAGGCCGAGACCGGCCGCGATGTTGAGCGACATCTGATGGCCGCCATGCGGAATGCAGCGGCTCGGCGACCAGCCCTGGATTTTCAGCACTTCGAGCGTGCGCTGGTATTCGCAGAGGCCATAGGACAAGGCGCAATCGAACTGCAGCCAGTCGCGGTCGGGCCGCATTCCGCCGTAGCGAAGCAGATTGCGTGCGTCCTGATGGCTGAAGAGATTCTCGCCGGTTGCCATCGGTCCCGGATAGAATTCAGCCAGCGCGGCCTGGAGCTGGAAATCGAGGGGATCGCCGGCCTCCTCGTACCAGAACAGCGGATAGTCGCGCAGCATTTTGGCGTAGGCGATGGCCGTCTCCAGATCGAACCGGCCGTTGGCGTCGACGGCGAGTTGCGCCTGGTCGCCGATCTCCTCGAGCACGGCTTCGATGCGCTGACGGTCTTCCTCGATCGGCGCGCCGCCGATCTTCATCTTGACGACATTGTAGCCGCGGTCGAGATAGCCGCGCATCTCGCCGCGCAGCATCGACAAGCCCTTGCCGGGATAATAGTAGCCGCCGGCGGCATAGACGAACACGCGGGGATTGGCGGTGCGGCCGTGACGCTCGGCGAGCAGTCGAAACAGCGGTTTGCCCGCGATCTTCGCCACCGCGTCCCACACCGCCATGTCGATGGTGCCGACCGCGACCGAGCGCTCGCCATGGCCGCCGGGCTTTTCGTTCGACATCAGCGTCGCCCAGACCTTGTCGGGATCGAGATTGTCGCCGGTCTCGTCGAGCAGCGTCTTCGGATCGGCTTCCATCAGCCGCGGCGCGAAGCGCTCGCGGATCAAGCCGCCCTGCCCGTACCTGCCGTTCGAATTGAAGCCGTAGCCGACCACCGGTTTGCCGTCGCAGACGACATCGGTGACGACGGCGACCAGGCTCGTCGTCATTTTCGTAAAATCGATATAGGCGTTGCGGATCGGCGAGGAGATCGGTTTGGTGACTTCGCGGACGTCGACGATGCGTACGGACATGGTTTTGGCTTTCGGAAGGCGATCTATTTATTCGTCATGCCCGGCCTTGTGCCGGGCATCCACGTCTTAACAGTGTGCAGCGGGAAAGACGTGGATGGCCGGGTCAAGCCCGGCCGTGACGGCTCTTCCATTGGCGGCATTTCGAGTCCAGCTCTCAGGACGATTGCTTGTCGCGAAAATACGGCTCGACCGGGCCGTGAACCTTGATGGTGAGCGGATTGCCGTACCGATCCTTGGCGGCGCCGGCGGTGACGCGGACCCAGCCCTCGCTGACGCAATATTCCTCGACGTTGGTTTTCTCGATGCCCTTGAAGCGAATGCCTACATCGCGCGCCAGTATATCCGCATTGTAGTATGGGCTTTTCGGATCGCTCGAGAGACGGTCCGGCAGCTGATCGGGCGATGGGTCGGTCATGGCGTCATTTCCCTCGTTCACAGCAGTGCCTCGATTTCCCTGGTCAGCCCTTCCGGTTTCGCGGTCGGCGCGTGCCGCGCCACCACCTTGCCGGAACGATCGACCAGGAATTTGGTGAAATTCCATTTGATCGACGCGCCGAGCAACCCGGACTTCTCGCCCTTCAGATATTGATAGAGCGGATGGGCGTTATGGCCATTGACGTCGATCTTGGCAAACATCGGAAAAGTAACGGCATAGTTGCTTTCACAGAACTGCTCGATCTGCGCCGCGTTGCCGGGCTCCTGGCTTCCGAACTGGTTGCACGGAAATCCGAGAACCGAAAAGCCGCGCGGGCCAAGCGCCTGATGCAGGGCCTGAAGACCGCGGTATTGCGGCGTGAAACCGCACGCGCTCGCGGTGTTGACGATCAGGAGAACCTGACCCTCGAACCGCTGCAGCGGAATCTCCTCACCGGCAAGCGACTTTGCCGTGAAATCGTAAACGCCAGCCATCGTGGTCTCTCAAGCCTTGAACGGGATTCTCAGCTGATCGGATCGACCGGCGCCGATGGCGTTCCGCCGGCTTCGATCGCCTCCCCTGCCAGCAGGCACAGGTCCTCGCGGTAGCGGCTGGAGACGACCTGAACGCCGACGGGAACCCGTCCCACCAATCCGGTGGAGACCGTTAGCGCAGGCAGCCCCATGAAGGGAATAGCAATTTGGGTGAGTTGCGCGCGCCATACGCGGGCAAAGGAGGCGTCATCGCGCAGATCGAGGCCGTCGGGAAAGGGTAATTCCGCGGATACCGGCATCAGCACGACCGAATAGGTCTCGAAAAACTGCAGCCATTCGCGGGTCAAGGTCGCCCGCCGCGTCAGCGCCTTCGAGAACGCGGCGGCGTCGAACGGATGCACCTTGGCCTTGTTGCCGCGCAGGCAGGCGAGCGCGGCGGGATCGCCTTCGCGCTCGGCGGCGTCCAGTTGGGCTTCATAGCCGTCGCCGAGCCAGAGCTTGGTCTGGAGGTCGGCGGCCTCGCGCAGCGGCGGTGTGGTCTCGATCGCTTCGACCACCCAACCCGCGCGCTCCAGACGCCTGGCGGCGTCGGCAACCGCCGCCTTCACCTCGGGAACCGTTTCGAGACCGTCGGGATGCAGACACAGCGCGGCCCGCTTCGGCATGACAGGCCCTTCGAGCGGCGCCGGGACCCACCAGGGATCGCGCGCGTCCTTGCCGGACATTGCGGCCAGCGCGATCCTGATATCGCCGATAGTGCGCGCCAGCGGGCCCGACACAGCGCTGATTTGCGGCCCGATGGTACGCTCGGGCAGCGATGCATTGAACGCCGCGATGCGGCCGACGGTCGGCCGCAGCCCATGAACCCCACAGGCATAGGCGGGATAGCGGATTGACCCTGCGATATCGGTGCCGTGCGCGATATGGCCGATGCCGGCTGCCGCCGCCGCCCCTGCCCCGCCGGAGGAGCCTCCCGGCGTGATACCCGGGTCGCGGGGATTTTTTGTGTCACCATGGATCAAATTGGTGGTGAACCAGCGGTAGGAAAACGCCGGGCAGTTGGTGCGTCCGAGAATCACCGCGCCGGCCTTGCGCAGATTATCCACCACCGGACTGTTGGTCTTCGCGATCACGTCGCGCTGCAGTTTAAGGCCGTTGGTGGTGGCGAAACCGGCCTGATCGATATTGACCTTGACGGTAACGGGCACGCCCGCCAGCGAACCGGCGTCTTCGTTGCGTGCGATGGCGGCATCGACCGCCGCGGCCTGCGCCAGCACATCTTCGGGCCGATAGTCGACCACGGCGTTGATCTTGGGGTTGACCGCGTCGAGCCGCGCCAGCGCCGCCGATGCGGCCTCTTTCGCCGAAACCTTTTTCGACCTGATCAGGGCCGCGATATCGGCAGCCGACAGACGCCAGAGATCTTCCATTGCTTCCTCCGTTCGATCGCCGGTGTTGTAGCGCTGCCGAGGGCGCAACGCCATCGCGAAGCCGCCGCGCCTACCTGGAGCAGGATCGGTTCTGATTGAATCAGAACCGATCCTCTTGATTCTTGTTTTGACGCGTTTTCTTCACGCGAACCGGTATCCACTTCGCTCGAAAACGCTTTAGACCGGCTCAGCGCAGGCGGGCGAGATAATAGGCGAGATCGGCAATCTGCTCCGGCGTCACCGGCTGCAGCACTTCCGCCATGGTGCCGTCGTAGCCGTGGCGGGTATTGTCCTTGTACTCCCGCATGGTCCTGGCGAGGTAATCCTCGCGCTGATCGGCCAGCCGCGGAATATTGTCGCGCCCGGAAAAGTCGGCGTTGTGGCAGGAATTGCAGTGGTTCTGCTGCACCAGCGCCTCGGCACGCTGCAGACGAGCGGGGTCGCCGGCGTCGGCCGGCGGCGCAGGTTTCGGCAATTTGCCGATGAAGTCGGAAAAGGCGCGGAGATCGTCATCGGTGAACGCCTTCGCCATCTCGTTCATCGGCTCGAAGGTGCGCAGCTTTTCGCGAAACATGAACAACTGGATCAGGGCGTAGGCCGGCTGCTGGGCGCCGAGCGATGGCGTATTTTCGGTCTCGGACTGGCCGTGCTCGCCATGACAGCCAAGGCAGGGCACGGCACGCTCCTCGATGGTCTCGGCACTCGCCGAGGAAGCGACAAGCGCGAACGCCACGGCCGCAATTAATTTACGCATGATGCGGTCCTGATCCATTTCTTGTTCATGGCCGGGCTCGTCCCGGCCATCCACGTCTTTACTGCGGCGATGCTGCCAAGACGTGGATGCCCGGCACAAGGCCGGGCATGACGATGTTGGCTGCATTTGGTTTCGAGTCGAAGAACAATCGTGGCCGGCGCGCCACCCTCGTTCCTCGTCAGAGCTTACTTCGCAGCGACCTTCGGCTTGCCGTAGCTGACGCGATAGACGGCGCCGTTCCAGTCGTCGGAGACCAGGATCGAGCCGTCCTTCATCTGCATCACATCGACCGGACGGCCGAGGTAGTTATTGTTTTCCAGGAAGCCCGTGATCAATGGCTCGATCGACTTGACCGTGCCGTCCTTGTTCAGCTTGACCACCACGACATCTCCGCCGGCCTTGTTGGACCGGTTCCATGAACCGTGCCGGGCCACGATGATGGCGTTCTTGTAGCTCTTCGGGAACATGTTGCCGGTATAGAACCGCATGCCGAGCGAAGCCGTGTGCGGGCCCATCAGGCCGACGGGTGGCGTGAATTCGCTGCAGGAATGCCCCCAGCCGAATTCAGGATCCGAAATATTGCCCTGGTAGCAATAGGGCGCGCCGAAATCCTCGCCGACCTTGGTGACGCGATTGAGTTCGTCCTGGGGAACGTCCTCCGACATCCAGTCGCGCCCGTTGTCGGTGAAGTACATCTGCTTGTTTTCCGGATTCCAGTCGAACCCGACGGAGTTGCGAACGCCATAGGCGACCACTTCTGCGCCTGACCCATCGAGATTCATGCGGCGGATCTGGCCGTGGGCGTCGTCATGCAGGACGTTGTTGCCGGGCTGTCCGACCGGAACATACAGCTTGTTGTCGGGCCCGATGGCGATGAACTTCCAGCCGTGGGCTTCGTCCTTGGGCAGCTTGTCGTAAATGACGGTCGGTTTCGGCGCATTGTCCAGATTGTCTTCGACCTTGTCGATCTTGGAGACCTTTGAGAGTTCGGCGATGTAGAGCGTGCCGTTGTGGAATGCGACCCCGTTCGGCCGATACAGGCCCGAAGCAAGCACCTTGACCGATCGCTGGCCGTCCTTGTTGACGATGGCATAGACCTTGTCGACGAGGCGGCTGCCGACAAACACCGTTCCCTTGTCGCCGAGTGCCAGCGAACGGGCGTTCGCCATGCCGGCCGCATAGACCTCGATGTTGAAGCCGGGCGGTACCTTGAGCTTTGCCGTCGGCAATTTATCCGCCGCCGTCGCAATCGGCGGCCCCGCGACAGGGGCGAGCTTCGCCGCCGCTGCGCTGTCCGCGGGCCGCCCGATCAGCGGTGAGCCGGGCGGAAGCGCAGGCGCGGCGGCAGGGGCCGCGGCAGCGGGCGGATTGGCCGGTTGCTGCGCGGCAGCCCCCAGCGTAAAGGCACCGATAACAGCGCCAGCGAGCAACAGGCTGCGCGGCGCGGACGAGCAATTCATCATAACATCCTCCCCTTTGTGGAAGCTTTTATCCTGGCGCGGGCGAGCGCGATGCCCGTGCCGGTGGTCTTCCCGGGCGGCACTCTCTAATATTTTTGCACCGATGCGCAATCGGAAAACGTCCCCGACATTCCCAGGCGCGCGTTAGCGCGAACCCGGAATTTCGAAATTGTCTTGTTTTTCCCCTGGCCCCATCGAAATTTCCGGATGTGCAGATCCGAGGTCTGGTCCTTTGGACCATCCCGAAATGACGTCGTCGGTGAAATGACGGCCTGCGCCGTCAGTGCTTTGTCGCGCGTTCGATTGAGAAGTCGAGAATCGCCTCGGCAAACGGAAACTCGAGAACGATCTCACCCTCATCATCGGTCACTTCGAGAGTCGCGTTCAGCAAGCCGCGCCCGGCCCCTTCGGTCTTCAGCAGTTCCCGGATCATGGCCCGCGCAACCTCCCAGGCGCGATCGGGATTCCGCAGCTCTTCCCCTTCGGGATCGGAGATCAGCTCATCGCCGATCCGTGTGTTGAAAAAATACCGCGGCATGGCCGAAATCCACTTCGGTTGAGGGCTCCCGTCCAGGAGCCGGCGACATCTCACAGGAAACTTTATCCGGAACTCACATAACGACGTGGTGACGAAATCAGCATCCGGCACGCTGACGACAACTCTGAACCCGTTGATCCGCCTTTGGTTTGACAAGAGGGCGCACAAAGCCGTGAGTTCCCGCTGCAACGCAACATAAAACCTGGGGTGGGCAAGGCAAAAAGATTTCACTGGCGAACTTTTTGAACGGTATTAGTTTATCTCCAGGGCGGAGTTCGTCCGGTTTCAGAAGGAGAGCCAAAATGGCCTGGAAAACACCGAAAATCGTCGAAGTGCCGGTCGGCATGGAAATCAACATGTATGCGTGCGCCGCCCGCAAGTAAGCGGTCGGCATAACCACACCTTCAACGCAGGTGGACCTCCAGATGTGACACGCTCCCGACCGGAGCGTGCGCGTGCTGGTGTCCACCTTCGAAGCTTTTGAGCTGAAAGCTTTGGAATTTCCGGGAGACGGGTCATGCTTCGCGTCGTCGTCCTGGGCGCCGCGGCAGGTGGCGGGGTTCCGCAATGGAATTGCGGATGTCGGGTTTGCCGGATCGCGCGAACCGAGCATCCCGAACTTCAAAGCACCCAGGCTTCGATTGCCATCAGCGCCGACGATGAGCACTGGTTTCTGGTCAATGCCTCGCCGGATTTGCGTCAGCAACTGATCGCGACACCGCAGCTTCACCCCAAGGCGGGACAGCTTCGTCATAGTCCGATCTCAGGCGTGATCCTGACCAATGGCGAGGTCGATGCGGTCGCAGGCCTTTTATCGATGCGCGAGGGTTCGCCGTTCACGATTTACGCGCACGCAAAAGTGCTTTCGATCCTGAAGACCAACAGCATCTTCAACGTGCTGAACGAAAAGAACGTGCGTCGCGAGCCGATCGAGGCGGACCGTGCATTCGAGCCGGCATTGCCAGACGGTTCGCCGTCCGGCATCGAGATCCTGCCGTTCGCCGTTGCCGGCAAAGGCGCCTGGTATCTGGAAGGCAAGGCTCACCCCGGCGGCGACGATGGCGCGGGCGACACGCTCGGGCTTCGGATCACGGACAAGGCGACGGCCAGGTATTTCTATTTTATCGCCGCCTGCGCGGACGTAACCGACGATCTGAAGACCCGGCTTGCCGGCGCGCCGCTGATCTTCTTCGACGGCACGGTCTGGCGCGATGACGAGTTGATTCAGGCCGGCCTCGGCAACAAGACCGGGCAAGGCATGGGACATATCGCAATGTCAGGCGATGGTGGAGCGATCGAAAGCCTCGCCGGTCTCGATATCGGCCGGAAGATATTTCTGCATATCAACAATTCCAATCCGGCACTGCTGCGCGCGTCTGCCGAGCGCAACATAGTCGAGCGCGCAGGATGGCAAATTCCCGCTGATGGAACGGAGATTACGCTTTGAATGCGATGACCCTAACCGGGATGAGCGCCTTTTCGCTGGGTGCGGGCGCGCCGCTGCAAAACGCCGAACAACTGGAAGCGGCGCTGCGCCACATCGGCGCGACGCGCTATCACAATTTGCATCCGTTTCACCGGCTGCTGCACGGCGGCAAGCTCAACAAGGGGCAGGTGCAGGCCTGGGCGTTGAACCGCTACTATTACCAGAGCACCATTCCGATCAAGGACGCGGTGGTGATCTCGCGCTTTCGCGACCGCGGCACCCGGCTCGAATGGCGACACCGGATCGAGGATCATGACGGTGACCTCGGTACCGAAGGCGGCATCGAGCGCTGGCTGAAACTGACGGAAGGGCTCGGATTGGACAGCGCCTACGTGGAATCCGCCGAAGGCATCCTTCCCGCGACACGCTTCGCGGTCGACGCCTACGTGCATTTCGTGCGCGACAAGACGCCGCTCGAAGCCATCGCCTCCTCGCTGACGGAACTGTTCGCGCCGAACCTGCATGAAGAACGCATCTCGGGAATGCTGGCGCATTACGATTTCGTCAACCCCGACATCATGAGCTATTTCAGCAGGCGCATGCAGCAGGCGCCCCGCGACGCCAACTTTGCGCTCGACTACGTCAAGACCCACGCGAATACGCCCGCGGAACGCGAAGCGGTCTGCAATGCGCTGTTGTTCAAGACCAATGTGCTTTGGGTTCAGCTCGACGCGCTGTATCATGCCTATGTCGATGGCCACGTGCCCCCCGGCGCGTTTGTTCCCGGGGAAAAGTAGCAACAAGCCAGGACGGACCGATGGCAGGCCGCAATATCAGTGTCAGCGAAGCCAGCCGGCCGGTTCTGCCGCGGCACGCCAAGCTGAAGTTCGACGGGACGCGGCAGCGCTGGGTTATCCTGGCGCCGGAGCGTGTGCTGGCGCCGGATGAGATCGCGGTGGAAGTGCTTCAGCTCTGCGACGGCGCGCGCAGCGTCGCTGATGTCATCGACCAGCTTGCCGAAAAATACGCCGCCGAACGCGACGCGATCGCGACCGACGTCATCACCATGCTGCAGGACCTTGCCGACAAGGGATTTTTGACCGAAGCGCGCGAGAAGACCTCATGAGCCCCACGCTTACCGATGCCGGCATGGCGGCCAGCGATCCCTCCGACGGGCTCGCGGTGCTGGAACAGCGCGGCTCGACCGCGGAGACCTTCGGCATTCCGCTCGCAGTGCTCGCCGAACTGACCCACCGCTGTCCGCTGCAGTGCCCCTATTGCTCCAATCCGGTTGAGCTGGAGCGCGGCGGCAGCGAACTTTCGACCGAAGAGTGGAAGAAGGTCCTCACTGAACTCGCCGAAATCGGCGTGCTGCAGATCCATTTTTCCGGCGGCGAGCCGACCGCGCGCAAGGATCTGGTCGAGCTTGTGCAGCACGCCAGCGATGTCGGGCTGTACTCCAATCTCATTACCTCCGCGGTGCTGCTGACCAGGGAGAGACTTTCTGCGCTGGCCGATGCCGGGCTGAGCCATGTGCAGATCAGTTTTCAGGGCAACGAGCCCGTCGTCGCCGACCGGGTCGCCGGCTTCAAGCACGCGCACCAAAAGAAAATCGAAGTCGCGAAGTGGACCCGCGAACTGGATTTGCCGCTGACGGTCAACGCGGTGATGCATCGCCAGAACCTGTTCCAGTTGCCGGACATCATCCAGATGGCGGTCGATCTCGACGCCGACCGGCTGGAAGTCGCCAACGTGCAGTATTACGGCTGGGCCCTGAAAAACCGTGCGGCGCTGATGCCGACCCTGGAACAGATCGAGGAAACCAGCCGCATCGTCGAGGAAGCCGAAGCGCGGCTGAAGGGCACGCTCGCGATCGACTATGTGGTGCCGGATTATTATGCGCTGCGTCCGAAGAAATGCATGGGCGGCTGGGGCCGGCAGTTCTTCAACATTTCGCCGGCCGGCAAGATCCTGCCCTGCCACGCCGCCGAATCCATCACCGGGCTCGAATTCGAATCGGTGCGGTCAAATCATTCGATCGCCTGGATCTGGCAGAACTCCGAGGCCTTCAACCGTTATCGCGGTACCGGCTGGATGCCGGAGCCGTGCAAGAGCTGCGAGTTCAGGGAAGTCGATTTCGGCGGCTGCCGCTGCCAGGCCTTCGCGCTGACCGGCGATGCCGGCAATACCGACCCGGCCTGCACGCTGTCGCCGCTGCACGAGCAGATTTTCAAGCAGGCCGAAGCGGAGGCCGCTGCCGACAACAACCGTTTCATCTATCGCAATTTTGCCGGGGGAACGCCCGAGACGGGCGGCGACCATGGCGCCTGACGCCGACGCGGGAAAATCCTCAAGCCGACGCTCCGATCCGTTCGCGCCGCTGACGTCGCAACTGCTGCCGGTCGGCGACGGCCACGAGATTTACGTCGAAAGCGTCGGTCGGGCGGACGGTATTCCCGCCATCTATCTGCACGGCGGGCCCGGCAGCGGCTGCCAGCCCGATCACCGCAGGCTGTTCGACCCCGAGCGCTTCCATGCGGTTTTGTTCGATCAACGCGGCGCCGGGCGAAGCCGCCCGAAAGGCCAGCGCAACCACAATACGCTGCGGCATCTGATCGCGGACATGGAGTTGATCCGCGAGAAATTCGGCATCGAGCGCTGGATGATTGTCGGGGGATCGTGGGGCGCGACGCTGGCGCTGGCCTATGCGCAGGCGCATCCCAATCGGGTCACTGCCATCGTGCTGCGCGCGACTTTCCTTGGGACCCGCACCGAACTGGAAGAAGCATTTCTCGATGCGCTGCCGCGGTTTTATCCCGATCTCAGTGATGATTTTCTCGGGGCGTTGCCGGAAGAAGAACGCACGCAGCCGCTCGATGCCTATTGGCGCCGCATCCTCGATGCCGATCCCGCGATACATGGCCCGGCCGCGCGCGCCTGGCATGACACCGAGCGGATACTGTCCGAGCACGCGTCAGGGCGGGTCCGGCTCGATCCCGCTTCGCTGAACTCGACAGGAACACTGCCTGCCACGCCGTTCATGGAAGCGCATTATTTCCAGAACGACTGCTTCATGAAGCCGGGCCAGCTTTTGGCCGAAGCCGGAAAGCTCAATGCGATCCCAGGCCTCGTCGTGCAAGGCCGCTACGATTTGCTGTGTCCGCCGGCAACCTCGCACGCGCTTTGCGCGGTTTGGCCCGACTCCGGCGTTCGCCTGGTCGAGGGCGCCGGCCATTCGCTGTACGATCCCGGCGTCCGGGATGCCGTGATGAGGGCGATCGCGGATCTGGCCTCGAAAATTACCACATAAGGACTGTCGAAAATGCCGCTGGCCGGAAAAGGAATGCTGCTGACGTCGATGGACGTCGATCCATCGGACGAAACCAATTTCAACCGATGGTACGACCGCGAGCATCTCGAAGAGCGCGTCGCCATCGACGGCTTCCTCGAAGCCCGCCGCTACATCGCACATCAGGGCGCGCCGAAATATCTTTGTCTCTATTCCACCGAAACGTTCGACGCGCTCGACAGTGCGGCCTATCGCGCTGCACTGACCAATCCCACCGATTGGTCGAAGACCACGATGGCGCGTTTCAAGAACATGATCCGAGCGGTCGCCCGCATCACCATCAGCCGCGGAAAGGGCCGCGGCGCCGCGCTGGGCATCATCCGCATCCGTCCCGAAACCGGCGATGAGGACAGATTGCGCGTCGCGCTGCGGGAGAAACTCGATCCGGAACAGCACGACGGAATAATCTCGATGCATCTGATCGAGAGCGATCCCGGGCTTTCCAGACCGATCAACGCCGCCGCCGGGGTTTCAGCTCCCGGTGCCGGCGACTGGTTTGCGCTGATTGACGGAACGGATGTGAACGCGGTCTCCAAAGTCATCGCGGCGCGCTTCACGGGCCCCGCGGCGTTCAAGGGCGGAACACAGATATCGTCGGGCAGCTATGTCCTAATGTGGGATCTGGCGAAAGGCGACCTTTCGGCGGTCTGAACTTGTCGTGATGCCGCCACCCGCATGTTGCAGTGCCGCAAATAAAGCGCTGATATTGCTGATATTAATGTTATGCGCCATGAAAGCGGGCGACTAGGCAAAAATGCCTTTGTGGATCGTCCTGAATGTCTTTAATAAGATAAGCCTATGATCCAATTCAAAAACCACAAGAACGCCTTCTGAACGTTCGCAGGAAAGCAAGGCCGCGCCGTTCTCTCTGTTTGCGCGGACAAGGTAGGAATGAAACCGACTGATATTTCGGCGCCCGACTACTTTCACAAAGTGGTCGACTGCCAGTGGGCCTGTCCCGCACATACACCCGTACCCGAATATATCCGCCTGATCGCCGAGGGCCGCTACAGCGACGCCTATATGATCAATTGGAGGTCGAACGTGTTTCCGGGAATCCTCGGACGCACCTGCGATCGACCTTGCGAGCCGGCATGCCGCCGCGGCCGTGTCGAGGAAACCCCGGTCGCGATCTGCCGGCTGAAGCGCGTCGCCGCCGATTTCAAGGACGACGTCAAAGGCCGCATGCCGCGGCCATCGGCGAAAAACGGCAGGCGTATCGCGATCGTCGGCGGCGGCCCAGCCTCGCTCACCGTGGCTCGCGACCTCACCCCTCTCGGCTACCACTGCACCGTATTCGATTCCGACCCCAAGGCGGGCGGCATGATGCGCACGCAGATTCCGAAATTCCGGCTGCCGGATTCGGTGATTGACGAGGAAACCGATTACATCCTCAATCTCGGCATCGAGTTCAAGGGCGGTCAGCGCATCGACAGCCTGAAGAAGCTGATCGGCGAAAACTACGACGCGATCTTTGTCGGCTCCGGCGCGCCACGCGGCCGCGAGCTCGACATTCCCGGCCGCCAGGAAGCGGCCGCCAATATTCACATCGGCATCGACTGGCTCTCGAGCGTGTCGTTCGAGCATACCACCAAGATCGGCAAGCGCGTGATCGTGCTCGGCGGCGGCAACACCGCGATGGACTGCTGCCGCACCGCGCGCCGCCTCGGCGGCGAGGACGTCAAGGTGATCGTGCGTTCCGGCTTCGAGGAGATGAAGGCGAGCCCCTGGGAAAAAGAGGACGCCCTTCACGAGGACATTCCAATCCTCAATTTCATGGTGCCGAAGGCGTTCACGCACGACAATGGCAAGCTCACGGGCGTCATCTTCCAGAAGGTGAAGGCCGAATACGACGCCAACGGCCGGCGCAATCTGGTGCCCTCGGGCGAACCGGACCAGACCGTCCTTTGCGACGACGTGCTGGTCGCGGTCGGCCAGGAGAACGCGTTTCCCTGGATCGAGCGCGACTGCGGCATCGAATTCGACAAGTGGGACATGCCCAAGGTCGATACCAAGACCATGGGCTCGACCAATCCGAAGGTGTTTTTCGGCGGCGACGCCGCGTTCGGCCCCAAGAATATCATCTGGGCGGTGGCGCACGGCCATGACGCCGCGCTCTCGATCCACAAGCTTCTGTCCGGCGAAGACATTACCGAGCGTCCGCTGCCCGAGGTGGAGATATCCTCGCAGAAGATGGGCATCCACGAATGGAGCTATGACAACGACGTCTCGGCCGACAAGCGCTACAAGGTGCCGCACCGCGACAAGGTGATCGCGCTGAAGGACATCCGGGCCGAAGTCGAGCTGGGATACGACGTCAAGCTCGCGCTCGGCGAAGCCCAGCGCTGCCTGAACTGCGATATCCAGACCGTGTTCACGGCACCGCTGTGCATCGAATGCGACGCCTGCGTCGATATCTGCCCGATGGACTGCATCACGTTTACAGAGAATGGCGAGGAAGCCGATTTGCGGCAGCGGCTGAAGGCGCCGTCGCCGCATCCCGACCAGGATCTCTATGTCGCCGACGGCCTCAAGACCGGACGCGTCATGATCAAGGACGAAGACGTCTGCCTGCATTGCGGGCTGTGCGCCGAACGCTGTCCCACCGGCGCCTGGGACATGCAGAAATATCTCATCGATATGACTTACGCAGGTTCATCATGCCCGTCCAAAAGCCGATCAGCAGCGTAAACGACTTCGTCGTCCGCTTCGCCAACGTCAACGGCTCGGGCTCGGCGAGCGCCAACGAACTGTTCGCCCGCTCGATCCTGCGCCATGGCGTCCCGGTCTCGCCGCGTAACATCTTCCCCTCCAACATCCAGGGGCTGCCGACCTGGTACGAGGTGCGGGTCACTGAGGACGGCCATCTCGGCGCCCGTGGCGGCGTCGACATGATGGTGGCGATGAATCCGCAGACCTGGGACAAGGACCTCGCCTCGATCGAACCCGGCGGCTACCTGTTCTACGATTCGACCAAGCCGATGCCGCAGTCGAAGTTCCGCGCCGACGTCACCGTGATCGGGGTGCCGCTGACCGCCATCACCAATTCGACCTATACCGATCCGCGCCAGCGCCAGCTGTTCAAGAACATCATTTATCTCGGCGCGCTGTGCGCGCTGCTCGACATGGACCCGAAGCTTGTCGAGCAACTGATCGCCGAGCAATACAAGGGCAAGGAAAAGCTGCTGTCGTCCAACGTCCACGCGCTGCATCTCGGCCGCGACTGGGCGCTGCAAAATCTCAAATGCCCGACCGGCCTGCGGGTCAAGAAAGCCGACAAGGTGGGTGACCGCATTTTCATCGAAGGCAACAGCGCCGCCGCGCTGGGCGCGGTCTATGGCGGCGCCACCGTGTGCGCATGGTATCCGATCACGCCGTCTTCATCGCTGGCCGACGCCTTCGGCAGCTATTGCAAGAAGCTGCGGCACGATCCGGAAACCGGCAAGGCGAAATACGCCATCGTCCAGGGCGAGGATGAACTGGCCTCGATCGGCATCGTGATCGGCGCGTCATGGAACGGCGCCCGCGCCTTCACCGCCACCTCCGGCCCCGGCATCTCGCTGATGCAGGAGTTCATCGGCCTGTCCTACTTTGCCGAGATCCCGGCCGTGATCATGAATGTGCAGCGTGCCGGTCCTTCGACCGGAATGCCGACCCGCACCCAGCAGTGCGACATCATTGCCTGTGCCTATGCGTCCCATGGCGACACCAAGCATGTCCTGCTGTTTCCGGAAGACCCGGCCGAAGCCTTCGAATTCGCGGCCGCCGCCTTCGATCTCGCCGAGCGGCTGCAGACCACGATCTTTGTGATGCTCGATCTCGACATCGGCATGAACCACCGGCTGTGCCGCCCGCTGCGGTGGGATGACGCCCGGCAATACGACCGCGGCAAGGTGATGACGGAGGAGATGCTGGACGACGGACGCGACTTCGGGCGCTACCTCGACGTCGACGGCGACGGCATCCCCTACCGCACTTATCCCGGCACCCATCCGACCAAGGGCTCGTTCTTCACCCGCGGCACCTCACGCGACCGTTACGCGCGCTATTCCGAGGAAGGTTCGGTTTACGCCGACAACATGCAGCGGTTGGTGCGCAAGTTCGAGACCGCCCAGGACATGGTGCCGCGGCCGCTGCAGGCCAACGCCGCCAAGCCGACCAAATACGGCGTGATCTATTTTGGCTCGACCTCGCCGGCGATGGACGAGGCGATCGGATTGCTGCAGGCGCGCGGGCATCAACTCGACCGCTTGCGGATCCGCGCTTTCCCGTTCCATTCCAGCGTCGCAAGCTTCCTTGCCGACCACGACTTCGTCTACGTGGTCGAGCAGAACCGCGATGCGCAGCTTCGCTCGCTGATCGTCAACGAAAACGGCATCGATCCGGTCCGCCTGATTCCGATCCTGCACTATGACGGCACGCCGATTACCGCGCGCTTCATCGCCGGCGCCATCGGCGACCATCAGGATCAGCTCCAGGTGACCCCGCTCCGCAAGGTGAAGTCATGACCTATATCGCCAAGCCGAAATTCCAGCATCCCGGCCTCCCCAAGAATGATCTCGGCTATACCCACCGGGATTACGAGGGCAAGGTTTCGACGCTGTGCGCCGGCTGCGGCCATGACTTCGATCACGGCCTCGATCATCGAGGCCTGTTACGAGCTTTCGATCGAGCCACACCGCGTCGCCAAGATTTCCGGGATCGGCTGTTCGTCGAAAACACCCGATTATTTCCTCGGCAATTCGCATGGCTTCAACTCGGTCCATGGCCGCATGCCGTCGGTGTTGACCGGCGCCAATCTCGCCAACCGCGACCTGATCTATCTCGGCGTTTCCGGCGACGGCGACTCCGCCTCGATCGGGTTCGGCCAGTTCGCCCATTCGATCCGGCGCGGCGTCAACATGACCTACATCGTCGAAAACAACGGCGTCTACGGGCTCACCAAAGGCCAGTTCTCGGCCACCGCCGACCGCGGCTCCAAGTCGAAGAAGGGCGTGACGAATTCCGACAACGCCATCGACCTCGTCGCGATCGCGCTTCAGCTCGGCGCCAGCTTCGTGGCGCGCAGCTTTTCCGGCGACAAGACCCAGCTGGTGCCGCTGATCGCCGCTGCCATCCAGCACAAGGGCGCCTCCTTCATCGACGTCGTCAGCCCCTGCGTCGCTTTCAACAACCATGCCGGCTCGACCAAGAGTTTCGACTATGTGCGCGAGCACAATGATGCGGTGAACCGGCTGGACGTGATCACCGGCCGCGACCCGATCTCGGTCGATTACGCGCCGGGCACGGTGCAGGTCGTCGAACAGCACGACGGCACACGGCTGACGCTGCGCAAGATCGATGCCGATTATGACGCCCACGACCGCCTTGCGGCGATGACCTTCCTGCAGCGGCACGCCGCCAAGGGCCAGATCGTCACCGGCCTGCTCTACGTCGATCCGGAATCGGAAGACCTGCACAGCCACCTCGATACAGTGGATACGCCGCTCAACCAGCTTGACGCGAAAGCGCTGTGCCCCGGCTCCTCCGCACTGGACAAGATCAACGCCAGCCTGCGCTAGGGCGCTTCCGCTCCAGTCCTGCAAAGCTGCGCCCATTCCTTGTCGAGCTGCGCCAGCGCAGCGGGAAGCGGCAATACCGAGAAGCGGCCGTCGCTCTCGGCCAGGAGATCGAGACGTTGCAGGCGCGCCAGCGCGTCGTCGATCTTGAAGTCGGCGGAAATACCGAACGCCCGCGCCAGCAGTTGCTCGATGCGTGCGCCGAGCACCTCGCGTGCGAGCGACTGTGCTGCCGTCAGCAAGCCGTAATAGGCGAGCAGCGCCTCTTTCCAATCCTGCTCCTCGGCCTCGCCGATCAGGTAATTGAAGATGCCGGAATTATTGTTGACGTTGCGATAGTAGATATTGTCGGTGAGCTGCTTCTGATGGATCAGCGACTGGCGGTGGAAATTTCCCCATTGCCGCAGCAGGAAGGCGCCGAGCGCGAACAGGCCGCTGAGTGCAGCCAGCGCCCGCTCCGTGTCGCTATCGCCGATCGTGCCGGTGAGACCGAGATAGAAACCGGCGACGACGAACAACACTGTCATGGTCGAGGCCAGCTTGATCAGGATCGGTACGCCGCCCACGATCGCCGGGACGCCCAGCGTGAAGTGGTCGGACAGACTCATCACCACGCGAACATTGGGGAACAGTGCCTCGAGATCGGCGCGGGCGATGTGACGGAAATATTTGAACAGCACCGCGCCGCCGCGAATTTTCCTTGCGCCGCGCCTGGCGCGCGCAAATGCCTTGCGGGCTTTGGCGGGCTTGATGCCGTCCGGCCACGTCGCGACCATCAGCACCACGTCGTCGTAGACCACGACCTCGAGTGGACGGTGACGCAGGCCAAACCAGACGGGAATATCGATGGTCTCGCTGTGATGCCCGCGGCGGAACATGCGGACGTCGCGATAATCCTCGACCGGCGCCTTGATCTTTACCCGCACCAGGGCGCGCTCGGCAAAGGCGCGGGTGATTTCGTCATGCGTAATCTCGATGAAATTGGCGTTGGCCAGGATACGGACGAACTCCTCGCTCAGGCTGCGGTAGGCCGCTTGGAGATCCTTCCCCTCGCCGCAAGCCCGCGGATCGACCTCCGGGTCAAAGTGAAAATACGCCTCGCGCAGCCGGTCGAGTTCTTCGAAATACTGGTAGTGAAAAATGGCGCCGAGCATGCGGGCGAGCTGCCTGAGCCTCGCCTGCCCGGTTTCGTCAAGGCCGCCCTCGGCGACGAGCCGCTCGATGATATCGGACTTGCGCCGCGGAATGACCCGATCCCGCTGCTCCGGCGCGGCCACTCGCTGTGTGCTCCGTTCACGAAATTATCGCCAGCGTTGTGACAATCATCGCCGGGGCTTGCCCCATGATGCATCGGCGACGGCACTTGCATCTAACGGCACTCATTCGGTCAGCTTGTTGTTGACGTTGACGATCGCGCACCTGGCAAGCACGCCGGGTACGCAAAAACCCAGCGCATCCTTGCGCGCTTCAGCGATCGTCCGGCGGCCTGTGGCCCAGCCGAAATGGGAGTCGCCTGCGACGGCAAATGCCTTGTTGGGTCCGCTATCAAGATAGGTCTTGAACGCCTCGCGGCCGTGAGCATTCAGGCCGGCTGGAGCCGGTATGTCGGGAGTTGGAACATCGATCAGTGCATCGCGAAGCATGAGATTATTCGACATCAGAAAGCGGTCGACGATCGGCGACCAGATCGCGATGCCATTGGCGTCGCTGAAGAGCTGGTGTCCATCGATACCGAATGACGATGTTTTGACGAAAGTGAGATTGCCGCCTGCTTTCGAGAATGCGCCTGAGAGTTGCGACACAAGCTCCGGGCCGAAAAAATGATCATTTACGGCGGACACCCAAAGCAAGGGTATTCGCGAAGTTTTGCCATATTGGGCGAATGCCGAGACGAGCTGTTTGGCTCCGCAGACCGTATCGGCGCTCGTCGACCCCCTGCCAGGCGCAAAACTGATCGCAGCGGCCAGGTCATGCGGCGGGTCGGCAGTCAAAGCCACCGTCGCGAAACCACCTGCCGAGACACCGACACTGATCCATTTGCCTTTGCTGACATAAGGTTGCGTGGTCATGAATTGGGCAACGGCCGCGATATCGCTCGCCCCGGCGCGCCCAGCGGTTGCGTAATCGGGGTCGGAGCAGGAACCATAATTTTCAGCCCACCCTCCTTCGGACCGGCCATACCGCCGGCGCATGAAAGCTACAGCGATGCCGGTCCGCTTGATCCCGAAATGACCACCGGGATTTTCAGCGCATCCAGACGGATTTCCTCGGCTCGGCTTTGCCCAGCCGACGACGCTGCTAAAATCAACGCCAGCAGGACGGCCGACCCAAAGCACCGAAAGCGTGTCGAATAGCTCATTGATCTCGCTTGCCTAAGTGGACAGCTCATCGGGATCGCTCCGGCAAATGCCGATCGCCACCATAGGGTATCCAGATAACTCAAAAAAATATCGGCGTGCCATCTTTTCGCCGTCACAAATGACGCCGAGATCGCCGCGATTAGCCGATTTCCCGGGGGATCGATATGCTGTGAATGGCGTTATGTCGGGGGGTGCGCTTTTTCCCCTGTCGGCGTCCCGCTTACGGATATGTTGACAAGATTTGGCTTCCCGCCGGAAGGTGCGGGGAACCCGCAAATGGATCCTTCGAACAGAAACAGGCATCATGAATCCCGTCAAAGCACTCGAAAATCACGGCCAAGCGGTCTGGCTGGATTTCCTGGCCCGCGGCTTCGTCGCCAAAGGCGACCTGCAAAAACTGATCGATACCGACGGCGTCAAGGGCGTCACGTCGAATCCGTCGATCTTCGAGAAGGCGATCGGCAGTTCGGACGAATATGACGGCCCGATCGGCAAGGCGTTGAAATCTGGCGACCGCCCGGTCGCTGAGCTGTTCGAGGCGCTTGCGGTCGAGGACATCCAGCATGCGGCGGATGTGCTGCGTCCGGTCTATGACCGGCTTAGGGGACATGATGGCTTCGTCAGCTTGGAGGTGTCGCCCTATCTGGCGCTGGATACCAGGGCCACCATCGCCGAGGCCGAGCGGCTGTGGAAGGAGGTCGACCGCAACAATCTGCTGGTCAAGGTGCCGGCGACGGCAGAAGGCCTGCCCGCGATCCAGCATCTGATCGGCGAAGGCATCAGCATCAACATCACGCTGCTGTTCTCCCAAAAGGTCTACGTGAAGGTCGCCGAGGCCTATCTCGCCGGGCTCGAAAAATACGTCAAAGGCGGCGGCGATCCCTCCCACGTCGCCAGCGTCGCCAGCTTCTTCGTTAGCCGGATCGACAGCGCGGTCGACAAGCAGCTCGATGAAAAGATCGCACGGGCGAACGATCCCACCGAGAAGGAGCGGCTGGCCGCGCTGAAGGGCAAGGTCGCCGTCGCCAACGCCAAGCTTGCCTATCAGGAATACAAGCGGCTGTTCTCCGGCGCACGCTGGGACAAGCTTGCGGCCAAGGGCGCAAAACCGCAGCGCCTGCTGTGGGCCTCGACCGGCACCAAGAACAAGGACTATAGCGACGTGCTCTATGTCGAGGAGCTGATCGGTCCCAACACCGTCAATACCGTGCCGCCGGCGACGCTCGACGCCTTCCGCGATCACGGCAAGCCGCGCGACAGCCTCGAGGAAAACATCGAGGATGCCAAACGCGTGCTCGCCGAACTCGAGAAATCCGGCGTCTCGCTCGATGCGATCACCGCCGATCTGGTCAAGGACGGCGTCAAGCAATTTGCCGACGCCGCCGACAAGCTTTACGGCGCGGTCGCGCACAAGCGCGCCACCGTGCTCGGTACCGGCATTGACCACCAGCAGCTGGCGCTCGGAAGCGGCATTGGCAAGGCGGTCGAGCAAGCCAGCGAGGAATGGCGCGCGGCAGCCAGGATACGCCGGCTCTGGCAGCACGACAAATCGGTCTGGACCGGGACCGACGAGAACAAGTGGCTGGGCTGGCTGAACAGCTCGGCCGCCGCCGACATCGCCGACTACGAGGACTTTGCGCAACGCGTGAAAGGACAGAACTTCAGCGACGCCGTGGTGCTCGGCATGGGCGGATCGAGCCTCGGGCCGGAAGTGCTGGCGCAGACGTTTCCGAAAAAACCCGGCTTCCCGAAGCTGCACGTGCTGGATTCTACCGATCCGGCGCAGGTCCGCAGCATGCAGGCCTCGATCAACATCGCCAACACGCTGTTCATCGTCTCCAGCAAATCCGGTGGCACCACCGAACCCAACGTGATGAAGGATTATTTCTTCGCCCGCGTTTCCGAGGCGATCGGCGCCGACAAGGCCGGCCACCGGTTCATTGCGGTGACTGATCCCGGCTCGTCGCTGGAAAAGGTCGCCACCAAACAAGGTTTTGCCCGCATCTTCCATGGCGATCCCAGCATCGGCGGGCGTTACTCCGTGCTGTCGCCGTTCGGACTGGTTCCGGCCGCGACCGCCGGCATCGACCTTCGCACCCTGCTCCAGCACACGTTGACGATGGTGCGCTCGTGTGGACCCGACGTGCCGCCGCACGAAAATCCAGGCGTGCAGCTCGGCCTCGCCATGGGGCTTGCCGGTCTCGAAGGCCGTGACAAGGTCACCATCCTGTCGTCGAAGAAGGTCGCCGACTTTGGTGCCTGGGCCGAGCAGCTGATCGCGGAATCCACCGGGAAGGACGGCAAGGGCCTGGTTCCGATCGACGGCGAGCCACTCGGAGATCCGGCGGTCTACGGCAACGACCGTTTCTTCATCGACATCCGGACCGAAGGCGAAACCGACGCCGCGCACGACGACAAACTGGCCGCGCTGGAAAAGGCCGGGCATCCCGTGGTCCGCATTGTCATGAAATCGATCGACCATCTCGGCCAGGAATTCTTTCGCTTCGAGATGGCGACCGCGGTCGCAGGCGCAATTCTTGGCATCAATCCGTTCAACCAGCCCGACGTCGAGGCTGCCAAGATCAAGACCCGGGAATTGACTGCAGCGTTCGAGAAATCCGGCAAGCTGCCGCCGGAAAAGCCTGTGATATCCACCGCGGAGGCCGATCTCTACACCGACGACAGGAATGCCGCCGCCTTGCGCAAGGCCGGCGCCGATGGCGATCTCGGCTCCTGGCTGAAAGCCCATCTCGCCCGTTCCGGGGCGGACGATTATGTGGCGCTGCTCGCTTATATCGAACGCGATCCCGCGCATATCGAGGCGCTGCAGCATATGCGGCTGGAGGTGCGCGACAACCGTCACGTCGCGACCTGCGCCGAATTCGGCCCGCGCTTCCTGCACTCCACCGGACAGGCCTATAAGGGCGGCCCCGACAGCGGCGTGTTCCTGCAAATCACCGCCGACGATGCCAGGGATTTGGTGGTGCCCGGTCAGAAGGCCAGCTTCGGCGTCATCATGGCGGCGCAGGCCCGCGGCGATTTCGACGTCCTGACCGAGCGCGGCCGCCGCGCCCTGCGCGTACATCTCAAGGGCGATCTCGAAGCAGGTTTGAAAATGCTCGATAGCGCAATCCAGCATGCGTTGAACTGAGGATATAAAAAATGCAGCTCGGCATGATCGGCCTCGGTCGGATGGGCGGCAATATTGTCCGCCGGCTGATGAAACACGGACACACCACCGTCGTTTACGACAAGGATGCGAAGGCGGTCGCCGCCATCGCGGCCGACGGCGCGCTCAGCGCGGGCGCCCTTGACGATTTTGTCAAGAAGCTCGACAAGCCGCGAACCGCCTGGGTGATGCTGCCGGCCGGCAAGATCACAGAAGCCACGATCGACGCGCTGTCCAAGCTGATGGAAAGCGGCGACGTCATCATCGATGGCGGCAACACCTTCTGGCAGGACGACGTGCGTCGCGGCAAGGCGCTGAAGGAGCGCGGCATCCATTACATCGACGTCGGCACCTCAGGCGGCGTCTGGGGCATCGACCGCGGCTATTGCATGATGATCGGCGGCGACAAGGCGGAGGTCGACCGGCTCGATCCGATCTTCGCCGCGTTGGCGCCGGGTATCGGCGATATCCCGCGCACCGGCGGGCGCGAGGGACGCGACGTCAGGATCGAACAGGGCTACATCCATGCGGGCCCCGTGGGCGCCGGCCACTTCGTCAAGATGGTTCACAACGGCATCGAATATGGCCTGATGCAGGCCTATGCTGAAGGTTTCGACATCCTGAAGAATGCCAAAATCGAGGCGCTACCCCCAGAGCACCGCTTCGATCTCGACATTGCCGATATCGCCGAAGTGTGGCGGCGCGGCAGCGTGATCCCGTCATGGCTGCTCGATCTCACGGCGTCCGCGCTCGCCAAAAACGACACGCTGGATAATTATTCGGGGTTCGTCGAGGATTCCGGGGAGGGCCGCTGGACCGTCAACGCCGCGATCGACGAGGCGGTGCCGGCCGAAGTGCTCACCGCGGCCTTGTTCGCGCGTTTTCGCTCGCGCAAGGAACATACCTTCGCCGAGAAGATTCTTTCCGCGATGCGCGACGGTTTCGGCGGTCACAAGGAACCGCAGCAGCATCCGGATCCGGCACGTCAGAGTGCGCCCGAAATCATCAAGCCAAAGGCCGGCCGCCCGTGACAGATGTTTCAAAACAGAAAAAACCCGATCCGTGCACATTCGTCATTTTCGGCGTTACCGGCGACTTGACGCATCGGCTGGTGATCCCTGCGCTTTATAACCTTGCGGCGGCCGACCTTTTGCCCGACAAATTCTGCGTGGTCGGCATCGCCCGCACGGCTATGTCGCATGACGATTTGTGCGAAAGCCTGATGACGGGCCTGCGCAAATTCGCCACCCGTCCGGTCGATGATGCGATCGCCAAGCGGCTGCTGGGATGCCTTACCCCCGTTGCGGCCGACACCAGCGATCCCAACTCGTTCGATAGACTGAGGGAGCAGCTTGAGAAGCTGGAGGCCAAGCGAAGCACCGGCGGCAACCGGCTGTTTTATCTGGCCACCCCGCCAAACGCTTTCGCGCCGATCGTCCGCGAACTCGGCCGCACCGGGCTATTGAAGGAAGAAGGCGGCGCGTGGCGGCGGCTAGTGATCGAAAAGCCGTTCGGCACCGACCTCGTATCGGCCAAAGCCCTGAACGCGGAAATCCTGAAAATCGTCGATGAACACCAGATCTATCGCATCGATCATTACCTCGGCAAGGAGACGGTGCAGAACATCCTGGTGCTGCGCTTTGCCAACGGCATGTTCGAGCCGATCTGGAATCGCAATCACATCGATCATATCCAGATCACGGTCGACGAAAAGCTCGGCGTCGGTCACCGCGGCAGCTTCTATGATTCCACCGGCGCGCTGCGTGACATGGTGCCAAACCATTTGTTCCAGCTGCTGTCGCTGGTCGCGATGGAGCCGCCGGCCAAATTCGACGCCCACTCGGTGCGAACGGAAAAGGCCGAAGTGCTGGCGGCGATCCAGACCCAGAGCGAGGAAGAGGCGCTGCAGAATTCGGTGCGCGGTCAGTATCAGGCCGGCAAGATCGGCGACACCGAGATCGAGGACTACCGCGAAACCGAGGATGTCAAAGCCGGCAGCACGACCGAAACCTATGCCGCGCTGAAACTGGTCATCGACAACTGGCGCTGGGCCGGCGTTCCCTTCTACCTGCGTACGGGCAAGGCGCTCGGCGTCAAGCGCACCGAGGTGGCGATCAAGTTCAAGCAGGCGCCGTTCGCGATGTTCCGCGACACGCCGGTGGACCGGCTGTCGCAGAACTACCTCGTCATCAGCGTCGAGCCGACCGAAGGCATTACCCTGCAGTTCAACACCAAGGTGCCGGGGCCCGTGATTTCGATCGACGGCGTCGAGATGAAATTCCGTTACAAGGATTACTTCAAGGTCGAGCCGGCCACCGGCTATGAGACGCTGATCTACGACTGCATGATCGGCGACAACATCCTGTTTCAGCGCGCCGACAGCGTGGAGGCCGGCTGGCAGGCGGTGCAGCCGTTCCTGGATGCGTGGAAGAAAGCCGGCGCCAAGGGTCTGGAGCGTTACAAGGCCGGCGGCGAGGGTCCGGCCGCCGCCGAGGAATTGCTGAAACGCGACGGCCGCAACTGGCGCAAGCTCGGTTAGCGGGATAATGACTCGGAGCGACCAGCGCCAAGTGATCGCGGTTTCCGACCCCGTAGCGCTGGCACGAGCTGCCGCCGAGCGCGTCATGGCAAGGATTGCCGCAAACAAAGCGCGCGCGGCGATCTGCCTGACCGGCGGATCGAGCCCGAAGCAGCTCTATCAATTGCTCGCCACCGACGCCTATCGAAGCCGGATCCCGTGGGACCGCGTGCACTGGTTCATCGGCGACGAGCGCTTTGTTGGGCCGGACGATCCGCTCAACAACATGGGTACGGCGCGGCGGATCTTCCTGGATCGCCTGGCGCCGCCGGCCAATATCCACCCGATTCCGACCGACACCTCCGATCCCGACGCGGCGGCCCGCCGCTATGAGAGCGAGTTGCAATCGTTCTATGGTGCGAATGCGCTGGATCCCGCCCGGCCGTTGTTCGATGTCGTGCTGATGGGCGTCGGGCCCGACGGCCATACCGCATCGCTATTTCCGGATTATCCGGCAATCGAAGAGACCGAACGCTGGGTGGTTGGCGTGCCCAAGGCGCATGTCGAACCTTTTGTGCCGCGGGTGACCCTGACCCTGCCGGCGCTCAACTCCTGCCGCGAAATGCTGTTCGAGGTGGCGGGCGCGGAAAAGCGCGCGATCTTGACGCGCGTGCTTGACGGCGAGAACCTACCTGCGAACCGCGCGCATTCCACGGGCGAGACGATCTGGCTGGTGGATACGGCGGCGCGGCCGGAGAACTTTCGTGGGTGATCAAACAGGCGAAATGCTGTGCGCGCTGGTGGTGATGGGCGTCTCCGGCTCGGGCAAGAGTACCATCGCGGACAAGCTCGCCGAACGCCTGAACTGGACCTATGAAGATGGCGACAAGTTTCACCCCGCCAGCAATGTCGCCAAGATGAGCGCCGGTCAGCCGCTGACCGACGAAGACCGCCGGCCCTGGCTGCAGGCGATTGCCGAGGAGATCGACAGGGCGTGCAAGGCGGGCCAGCGTGCCGTGATCGCCTGCTCGGCGCTGAAGCGCACCTATCGCGACATCCTGATGCATGGGAGGAACGATGTCGGCCTTGTCTATCTCAAGGGCACGCAGCAATTGATCGCAAACCGCCTTGACCAGCGCAAAGGGCATTTCATGCCGCCGGGCCTGTTAGCCAGCCAGTTCAAAACCCTCGAGCCGCCAGATGCCAGCGAAAATCCCGTGACGGTATCGATCGACGGTACGGTCGACACCATCGTCGATGACATCATCCGCCAGCTGAGGTTTTGTCCCTCTCAAAGCGGTGCGCCGCACAGGAACCAGTCATGACCCGCATCGCGCTCGTTGTTTCCGACGTCGACGGCACGCTCCTGACGAGGGACAAGACCTTGACCGACGGCGCCATTCGCGCGGCGCGGCGGCTGCACGAGGCCGGCATCGGTTTTACCATTACCTCCAGCCGTCCGGCCATCGGGATGGGCTTTCTGATCGAGCCGCTTGCGATCACCCTGCCGGTTGGGCCTTTCAACGGCAGTTCGATCGTCGATCCGCAACTCAAGCCGATCGAACTGCATCTGATCCCTGAGGCCGCCGCGCGGCGCAGTCTCGATGTCCTCAACGAATTCGGCGTCGATATCTGGCTGTTTACCAACGAGAAGTGGCTCACCCGCCATCCCGACGCCGAATACGTCCCGCACGAGAAACGCGCGATCAGGGCCGATCCGACCATCGTCGGGGATTTCACGCCGTATCTGACGACCGCCTGCAAAATCGTCGGCTCAAGCTCCGATGCGGCGCTGCTGCAACGCTGCGAAGCCGCGATGAAGCAGGCACTGGGCGCGGAGGCCACCGCGGTCCGCTCACAAACCTATTATCTCGACGTTACCCCGCCGGGCCACAACAAAGGCACCTTTGTCGAAGCGATGGCGAGGCGCCTTGGCATTTCGACCGAAGCCGTCGCCACCATCGGCGACATGCAGAACGATCTGGCGATGTTTCGAAAGAGCGGCCTCTCGATCGCGATGGGCAACGCCACCGACGACGTCAAGAAAGTCGCGACCCATGTCACGGCCTCGAACGAGGAGGAAGGTTTTGCCGGCGCGATCGACATGATTTTGAAGGATAACGAGCTTCGATAGGCGATGGTTCTCGCGCGCTCTCCCAGCGTCGTCCCGACCAGGCGAGCAACGCGAGCGCGAGTTGGGATGCATACGCCGTGCTCCCTCTTTAATGCGCTGTGGCAATAGCCTTGCCAACAATTAACCTCGGTGATTACGGTCCCGGCTTTCGCCGGGACGACGTAAAATGGCTTACGCCTGCGACCGCTGCATCGCTGGCTGCTCCACCGGCTTCCTGGCAGCACTGATATTATGCGCGGTGTTGATCAGCGCAATATGCGTCAGTGCCTGCGGGAAATTGCCGGTCTGGCGCCCTACGCCGGAATCGAACTCCTCCGCCAACAGGCCGAGATCGTTCGCGACGGCGACCACGCGGTCGAACAGCGCCTCCGCCTTGGCGATATCGCCGGCCAGCACATGGGCGTCGGCGAGCCAAAGGCTGCAGGCGAGAAATGCGCCTTCGATCGGCTGCTTTTCATCCGAGATTTCGCGGGGATCGTGCCGCAGCACGAATCCATCCCGCATCATGTATTTCTCGATCGCCTCGATGGTGCCGCGAACCCGCGGGTCCGAGGCCGGCAGGAAGCCCACCGCAGGCAGCAGAAGGATGCTTGCGTCGAGCAATTGCGAGCCATAGGATTCGACAAACGTATTCAGCCGGGGATCGAAGCCGTTTTCGCAGACATCGCGATGGATGGTCTCGCGCAGCATCCGCCAGCGATCAAGCGGCGCGTCGAAGCCGAACGTTTCGGCGCTCCTGATGCCGCGATCGAACCCGACCCAAGTCATTACCTTTGACGAGACGTAGTGCTTGCCGTCGCCGCGCCGCTCCCAGATGCCGTGGTCGGGATGGTTCCAGACCTCCTCCAGATGATCGAGCACCGTGCATTCGAGCGCCCAGGAGCCTTCGTCGAGCCGGAGTTCGGCGACGCGCGACTGATGAAATGCATCGATCAGTTCGCCATAGACGTCGAGCTGCAGCTGGGCGTGCGCGGCGTTGCCGACCCGCACCGGTTGGGCGCCTTCATATCCCTGCAGCCAGCCCGCCTCCCATTCCAGCAGCCGGCGCTGGCCCATAATGCCGTACATGATCTGCATGTCGGCCGGCGATCCCGCCACCGCGCGTAATAGCCAGTTGTGCCAACAGGACGCTTCCTCGGTATAACCCGAGTTCATCAGCGCCAGCAGCGTAAAGGTGGCGTCGCGCAGCCAGCAAAAGCGGTAGTCCCAGTTTCGCAGCCCCCCGAGTTTTTCCGGCAGCGAGGTCGTCGGCGCCGCGACAATGCCGCCCGTCGGCCCATAGGTCAGCGCCTTCAGCGTGATCAGCGATCGCATCACCAGATCGCG
This sequence comes from uncultured Alphaproteobacteria bacterium, assembly GCA_963761895.1. Lineage (GTDB taxonomy): Bacteria > Pseudomonadota > Alphaproteobacteria > Rhizobiales > Xanthobacteraceae > Bradyrhizobium. The sequence continues at coordinate 626,560 of CAVXIL010000002.1, read as the reverse complement.
GTGCTCGCCCTGGTAGGTGCAATGGCTGCTCCAGTCGGTCCAGAAGTCCTCGGTCGCCTGCAAGGCATAGGCCGGGTTGATGGGCTTGGGGACCGGCAGATGCGAAGGTCCGTAGGTGAGTACGAAGGGAATGGTTTCGCCCTCGCCCACTTCGAAATTGGCCACCGTGGTCAGGTTCTCGCCGCGCAACTCGACGGGCGTTCGCAGCACCGTCATGTCCTGGCCGCAAATCGCCAGCAGCGCGCCATCCTCGGTTCGCTTGACCCAGGGAACATCAACGCCGAAGCCGAACCGGAACACCAGCTCCATCTGCAGCTTGACCCGGCCGCTGACCCCGCGCACCAGCCGCACGACGTCGGAGGCGTGGCCGCGCGGCGGCATGAAATCGATCAGGGCGACGGTGCCGTTGGCCGTCTCAAAACGCGTCTCCAGGATCAGCGTATTGTCCCGGTAGCGGCGGGACGTGTTCGTGACCTCTTCCGCCGGCGCGATCAGCCACCGGCCGTTCCGGGCGGTGCCGAGCAAGGCTGCGAAGCAGGCATCGGAATCGAACGCCGGCCAGCACAGCCAGTCGATCGATCCATCGCAGCCGACCAATGCCGCGGTCTCGCAATCGCCGATCAGGCCATAGTCTTCGATTGCTGAGGGCAAGGTCTATCACCATTGAAAGTGTTTACGGGTCAGATCGCGGCGCGCGTCCGCGCGCCGGTCGCTGTCTTAAGCTCGGCAACGTCGATCGCCGACACAATCTCGCCGATCGCAAGCGGCAGCCTTTGCCGCCAGTTCGGATGTTCGTTCACGGTGCCTGGAATATTAGGCTGGTCGATCACGCCCAGCAAATCCTCCAGCGATACCGCCAGCAGGCGGGACCTGGTCCGCGCCAGAAAACCCACCACGGCAAAAAGATCGTGGCGGTGGATGGCATGATGACGCAGCACGTCGTTTAGCATCGCCAAGGCATGCCATCGCGCCTCGTCGCTCTCGCCGGGATCGATTCCGAGCGAACGTTTCAGCGCGAGGTCGCTGAATGAGCGCCAGCCGGCGTAGGTCGAGAGATCGTGGGTATTGAAGGTGACCAGCGCGTTGGGCGTATAATGGTCGATATCGCAAAACTTGCCGTGATCGTCGCGTTCGAACATCATCACCTGATACGACCAGATGCCCCAATCGGCCATCTGTTCGCGAAAGCCTTCCGGCACGGTGCCGAGATCCTCGCCGATCACCACGCAACGGTGCGCCATGCTTTCCTGTGCGGTCGCCGCCAGCAGCGCCTCGAACGGCATTTGCACATAGACGCCGTTGTCGGCGGCAAAACCGTGCGGCACCAGATAGAGCCGCTTCAAACCGAGCACATGGTCGAGCCGAATCGCGCCGGCGTGGCGCATCGAAGCCCGAAGCATCTCCCGAAACGGCTCGAAGGACCGGATTTCGAGGCCGGCGGCGTTGAAGCCGGCCAGGCCCCAGTTCTGGCCGGCGGTATTGAGCGCATCCGGCGGCGCGCCGACGGCGAGATGGCGGGAAATCGCGGCCTGCTCGTTCCAGGCGTCAAACCCATCGGATTGCACGCCCACGGCGACATCGAGATAAAGACCGACCTTCAGGCCCAGCCGCGTCGCGAGGTCCCTGCAAGACCGTAACTGCTGATCAGCCGCCCATTGAACGAATTTGACGAACTCGATTTCCGTAGCATTGGGGCCCGCGTGAAGGGCCGCGCTTCGGGCGTCGTCCGGCTGTTGCCACTCCGCCGGCCATTCCCACCACGGCCCGTTGAACTTGTGCCGCAGGACCTCGAAACAGGCGAACCGCGACAGCAGAGCCCCGCGCTCGGCGCGAAACTTCGAGAAAGCCGCATGATGTTCGGTTTTGGGATTAGCCCGGAAAGTATCAAACGCCGCCCGCAGCGCACGCCATTTCAGTTCGGCCACGGCGACATAATCGACGATATCGCTCGCTCTCAACCGGCCGAGCGTATTGCTGGCCTCTGCCAAAACGCCGGGCTGAAATCCCGGAAGTTTTTCAACGTCGATATAAAGCGCATTGAGAAACAGCCGGCTGTTCGGCGAATAGGGGCTGCAATCGGCCGGCCGGTCGTCGAACAGCGCATGCAGCGGATTGAGGCCGACACCATCGGCCCCCAGATGGCCTGCCAGTTCGATCAGCGCTTCGAGGTCGGTAAAATCGCCAATCCCCCAGTTGCGCGCCGACCGGATGCCGTAGAGTTGTACCGCGAGCAGCCAGCAGCGGTCGAAATCGCCGCTGAAGGCTTTGGGCGGGGCGACGATCAACGGCGCATCCTCGGTGAAAGAGGAAGCATCGGTCAGATGCAGCAGGTAGGCACCCTCAGGCAAATCCGCCGGCCAGGCGATGACGCGATCGCGGGTCTCGCCCTCCGCGATAACCCTAAGACCGGCAACGATTTTCCAGCGCAGCGGAAACGTGGCAGTCTGGCGGAGTTCGGTCTGCGAGGGCCGTCCGGACCGGATCACCACCGCCTCCCCGAGAAACCGGTGCGGCACCCGGACCGGCAGGGCATCGAGGATGGCTTTTAAAGCCTTGGCATCCGTCACATGGCGGTGACCCTGACCGTCGATATAATCGGTCTGGATTCCCAGGTCTTTGGCTTTGGTGAAAAGGTCCATTCGGCACACAGTTTGCAAGCAACGGTGTGGACCGTCGCGAAATTCTCAAGATGAGGGAAGAGGATAGCCGTGTCTAACTCTGTGGCGTCCCCGGCGTTCCCCGGGAACCAATGCCCGGCCAGCGGCTTTGTATATATGTTCGGAACGTCTCCTTTCCCCAATCGAAACGGGACGTCATTCCCATGTCAATGGCATCACCGTGAACAAAACAACTCAAACTGTCGCGAGCGCCGCAGCAGGCGCGTTCCACATTGAAGACGTTTATCCGCTGATCGACGGTGGCCGTTTTCCGGTCAAGCGCATCGTCGGCGAGCGCGTTGAGGTCTGGGCGGACATTTATCGCGACGGCCATGATATCGTGACCGGGGCGCTGGTCTGGCGCCGCGAACGCGACCGGGAATGGCACCGCGCGCCGATGACCCATTCCAGCAATGACCGCTGGGGCGGGTCGTTCGTCCCGGATCAGCCCGGACGCTACGTCTATGCGATCGAGGCCTGGACCGACGAATTCGCGACCTGGCGGCGCGGATTTGAACTCAAGCAAAAAGCCGGAAACGACGTTACCCTCGACGCTATCGAGGGCGCAGGCATGCTGACCAAGGCGCAGGCCGGCGGCCCGGCCGCCGCCGCCGTTATCCTGAGGCAATGCGAGGAATATCTGCAGACCGGCGAGGCTGCGCCCCTGCTGACCGACGAATTGAAGGACGCCATGGCCGAAAGCCAGTTGCGGCCCGATCTGACGCGATCGCAATTGTTTCCCTTGATGATCGACCGGCCGCGGGCGCGGGCCGGCGCGTGGTACGAGATGGTAGCGCGAAGCCAGGGCAAGACGCCGGGCCAGCACGGCACCTTCAAGGACGCTATCGCGCGCCTGCCTGACATCGCGGCGATGGGCTTCGACGTGGTCTATCTCACGCCTATTCACCCCATCGGGCATACCAACCGCAAAGGGCGCAACAACGCGGTATCGGCAGGGGAAGGCGACCCCGGAAGCCCGTACGCCATTGGCTCGGCCGAAGGCGGCCACGAAGCGGTGCATCCTGAACTCGGCACGATCGAGGATTTCCGCAGTTTTGTCGCGGCATGCAAGTTGCTCGCCATCGAAGTCGCGCTCGACTTCGCCATTCAGTGTTCGCCCGACCATCCCTGGCTCAAGGACCATCCGGAATGGTTCAGGCGGCGGCCGGACGGCTCGATGCGCTACGCGGAAAACCCGCCCAAGAAATATGAGGACATCGTCAACCCCGATTTTTCGTCGGAAGACGCCGGCGCGCTGTGGAATGCCCTGCGCGATGTGGTGCTGTTCTGGATCGACCAGGGGGTGAAGATTTTCCGGGTCGACAACCCCCACACCAAGCCGTTTAGATTTTGGGAATGGCTGATCCGCGAAATTCAGCTTCGCCATCCCGACGTGATCTTCCTCGCGGAAGCCTTCACGCGGCCGAAACTGATGAAGGGCCTGGCCAAGCTCGGCTTCACCCAGTCCTACACCTATTTCACCTGGCGGACCCAGAAGTGGGAGCTGGAGCAGTATCTGAGCGAGCTGACGGGCTATCCGGAGCGCGATTTCTATCGTCCGAATTTCTTTGTCAACACCCCTGACATCCTGCCCTATCATCTGCAAAGCGGCGACGCGCTGGATGTTCAAGTCGCGCGTCGCGCTGGCCGCGACGCTGTCGGCCACCTACGGCATCTACAACGGTTTCGAGTTATTGGAGCACGATCCGATTCCCGGCCGCGAGGAATATGTCGATTCCGAAAAATACGAGATCAAGGTGCGGGACTGGGACAAATCGGGGAATATCAAGCCCTACATCCGCGATCTCAATCGCGTCCGCCGGGAAAACGCGGCGTTGCAGCAGACCAGCAACCTTCGCTTTATTCCGATCGACGACGGCAACGTCATCGGTTTCGTCAAGGAATTGGTCAATCAAACCAACAGCGTCGTCGTCGCCATTGCGCTGTCGCATGACCTGCACGAATTCTGGTTTCCGCTCGGCGATGTCCAGGTCGGCATGCCCGGCGACCGCCGCAACGTCGTCGCGGTCGAGAACCTGATCACCGGTGAACGCTACCCGGTCGAGTGGGGCGGCATCCGTCTGCGCATCGATCCGGTGCGCGATCCCGCCTTGCTGTTTCGCTGTCTGGCGTGAGGGGCGCCATGAACCTGCTGTCATCCATCGATGCAACCGAGCTGCCCGTCACCGACGCTCGACGGCGACGAGCTTTGGTACAAGGATGCCATCATCTATCAGCTTCACGTCAAGGCTTTTGCCGACAGCAACAATGACGGCATCGGCGATTTCGCAGGCCTGACCGAGAAGCTCGGCTATCTGCAGGACCTCGGCGTCACCGCGCTGTGGCTGTTGCCGTTCTATCCGTCGCCCGGCCGAGACGACGGCTACGACATCGCCGACTACGGCGCCATCAATCCCGATTTCGGCAACATGAAGGATTTCAGGCGCTTCATCGTCGAGGCCAAGCGGCGCGGTCTGCGCGTCATCACCGAACTCGTCATCAATCACACCTCCGACCAGCACGACTGGTTCAAGCGCGCCCGCCGCAGCGATCCCAAATCGAGCGCGCGCAACTGGTATGTGTGGAGCGACACCGACCAGAAATATCAGGGCACGCGGATCATCTTCACCGACACCGAGAAATCGAACTGGACCTGGGATCCGGAAGCCGGCGCAATTCTACTGGCACCGCTTCTTCTCGCACCAGCCGGATCTCAATTTCGACAATCCGCGCGTCGTCAGCGCGCTGGTACAGGTCATGAAGCGCTGGCTCGATACCGGCGTCGACGGGTTCCGGCTCGATGCCATCCCCTATCTGTGCGAGCGCGACGGCACCAACAACGAGAATCTCCCGGAAACCCACGCCATCATCAAGAGGCTCGCGCCGGGAACTCGACGCTTACGCCAAGGGCAAGGTGCTGCTGGCGGAAGCCAATCAATGGCCGGAGGATGTGCAGGAATATTTCGGCCGCGGCGACGAATGCCACATGGCCTATCATTTCCCGCTGATGCCACGGATCTACATGGCGATCGCCCAGGAGGATCGCTTTCCGATCACCGACATCCTGCGCCAGACCCCGGATATTCCGGCCAATTGCCAGTGGGCGCTGTTCCTGCGCAACCACGACGAACTGACGCTGGAAATGGTCACCGACGTCGAGCGCGACTATCTGTGGTCGACCTACGCCAACGATCCCCGCGCGCGCATCAATGTCGGCATTCGCCGCCGGCTGGCGCCGTTGATGGACAACGACCGCCGCAAGATCGAGCTGATGAACTCGCTGCTGCTGTCGTTTCCGGGCACGCCGATCATCTATTACGGCGACGAAATCGGCATGGGCGACAATATCTATCTCGGCGACCGCAACGGCGTTCGCACGCCGATGCAATGGTCGCCGGACCGCAACGGCGGTTTCTCCCGCGCCGATCCGGCGCGGCTTTACGCGCCGACCATCATGGATCCGGTCTATGGCTATGAGGCGGTCAATGTCGAGGCGCAGTCGCGCAGCCTGTCTTCGCTGCTGAGCGCCACCAAGCGGCTGATCTCGGTGCGCAAATCGACCCTGGCGTTCGGTCGCGGCACCATGACCTTCATCCGCCCGGCCAATCGCGCGGTGCTCGCCTATGTCAGGCAATACGGCGACGAGGTGATCCTCTGCGTCGCCAATCTGTCGCGCTCCGCGCAAGCCACCGAACTCGATCTCTCGGCCTGGAAGGACCGCATCCCGCTGGAAATGCTCGGCCGCACCCGCTTTCCGGCGATCGGCGAATTGCCCTACATGATCACGCTGGCGCCCTATGGCTTCTACTGGTTCCAGCTCCAGGAGCGCGACAAGTCGGAGCACGCCGCGCCGTCGCTGGTTCCGGAATTCGAGACCCTCGTGGTACCGCTCGGCGCGACCTGGGTGTCGCTGGCCCGCACCCGCGGCGTGTTCGAACGCGACGTACTGCCCGGACATCTGGCGCGAACCCGCTGGTATCCGGAGCGTTCGGCGAAAGCGATTCAACCGACCCTGACTTCGGCGATTCCGTTCTGCGATATCGGCGACAACCGCCCTTGGCTCGCCTTCTTTGAAACGACCCAGCGTGGCGTGACGACGCGCTATGTATTGCCGATGCAGATCGAGTGGGTGCGCTTCGATCGCGAGCGCTATAATCCACGCGCGCTTGGCGGCGGTGCGTCAGGGCGCGCGGGAAGGAACGCTGCTCGACGTTGCGACCGACCATATCTTCATCGCGCTTTTGCTGCGCAATCTGCGCGAATCCCTAACCGTCGAAGAAAACGGCGCTGCGCCTGGAATTCAGGCCGACCAGCAAGTTTTCGGACAAGCCGATCCAGCCGCCCGAGCATGTCCGTGCGGTCGAAACCGAACAGTCCAACAGTACCGCGCTGGTCGACAATGAATATGTGGTCAAGGTTTATCGTAAGCTCGAATCCGGTATCAATCCCGAGATCGAGAGTCGGCCGGTTCCTGACCGAAGTCGCGGGCTTTGCCAATACGCCCGCGCTGCTCGGCAGCGTCGAATTGATCGAGGGCAACAGCACAAGCGCGATCGCGATCGTCCATGCCTTCGTCGAAAATCAGGGCGACGCCTGGACCTTGACCTCGGCCTATCTCGATCGCTTTGTCGAAGAACAGCGCCTGCTGGCGGCCAGCGAACATCCCCACGAAAGCGAAGGGCAGACCCCCTATCTGCGCTACATGTCGCAGATCGGAAGACGCGTCGCCGAGATGCACCTCGCGCTCGCCAGCAGCACCGAGTTTGCCGATTTTGTACCGGAACCGACCCGATCGGAGGACGTGCAGCGCTGGATCGACGATGTGGTGGCCCGCGCCGAACGCGTCTTCGAGGCATTGAAGCAGCGGCGCGATACGGTCAAGGAAGCCGATCGTCCGCTGATCGACCAAGCGCTGGCGCAGCGCGACACCTTGCATGATCGCCTCCGCGCGCTGATTCCGCCGGAACCAGCGACGGCCTCAACATCCGTCACCACGGCGACTTCCATCTCGGTCAGATATTGATCGTCAAGGACGATATATTCATCATCGATTTCGAGGGCGAGCCACGCCGTACCCAGGCCGAACGGCGGCAGAAGGCGCCTGCCGCGCGCGATGTCGCGGGCCTGATCCGTTCGATCGATTATTCGGCGACCGCCGCCATGGAGCGCGCGCTCAAGGTGGCGCCCGACGAGCACGGCAAGCTCGGCGCGGCACTTGCGGAATGGCGCGAGCGCTCGGCCGCGGCGTTTCTTGCCGCCTATCGCGAGATCATGGCAAATCAACCCTTGTGGCCGGCCGATAAGGCGGCTGCCGAGCAGATGCTGAATTTCTTTCTGCTTGAAAAAGTGTTCTACGAGATCGAATACGAATTGGCCCACAGGCCTGAATGGCTGCGCGTCCCGCTGACCGGGATGCTTCGAATATTGTCCCAGCATAGCGACGAGGCCTCATGACCAAACTGTCCGCGGAGGCCTATGCGATTGTCGAAGGCCGCCACTCCGATCCCTTTCGTTATCTCGGCGTTCATACCGAGGGCGGCAAAACCGTGGTCCGCGCGTTCCTACCGGAGGCGTCGAACGTCGAGGCGATCGGGGAGCATGGCGAAACCGCGGCGCTGGCGCGGATTCACGACGCCGGGCTGTTCGCCGGGACGCTTCCGAACGGCTCCAAACGCTACCAGCTGCGCGCCCGCTTCGGCGAGAACGTGGTCGATCTCGACGACCCCTACCGCTTTCCACCAGTGCTGACAGACTTCGATTTGTATCTGCTGGGCGAAGGTACCCATCAGCGGCTTTACGACAAGCTTGGCGCGCATCCGATGACGCTGGATGGCGTCGACGGCGTAGCGTTCGTGGTGTTGGCCCCCAACGCGCGGCGAGTCAGCGTGGTCGGCGATTTCAATTTCTGGAACCCGCGGCGGCATCCGATGCGCGTGCGTGGCGTCGGCTATTGGGAGCTGTTCGTGCCGCACGCGGCCGCCGGCGACCATTATAAATTCGATATTATCGGCCCACAGGGCCAGCATTTGCCGCTGAAGTCCGATCCGATGGCATTTGCCGCGGAACTGCGCCCGAGCACCGCGTCCATCGTTTTCGACGAGACCAAGCTGCCGCATCCGCGCCCGGCACCGGCGAGGGTCAATGCGCTAAGCGCGCCGATGTCGATCTACGAGGTCCATCTTGGCTCGTGGCGGCGCAAGAACAACAACGAATGGCTGACCTATCGCGAGCTCGCCGAGCAGCTTCCCCGTTATGCCCGCGATCTCGGCTTTACCCATGTCGAATTTCTGCCCGTCAGCGAACATCCGTTCGACGGCTCCTGGGGCTATCAGCCGACCGGCCTGTACGCGCCGACCAGCCGGTTCGGCAGGCCCGAGGATTTTTCTGCTTTGGTTGACGCCTGCCATCGCGAAGGTCTTGGCGTGCTGCTGGACTGGGTGCCCGGACATTTCCCTGACGATCCGCACGGCCTCGGCCATTTCGACGGCACCGCGCTTTACGAGCACGCCAACCCGCTGCAGGGCCGCCACCTCGACTGGGGCACGCTGATTTATAATTACGGTCGCACTGAAATCGTGAACTTCCTGGTATCGAACGCGCTGTTCTGGCTTGAACGTTATGCCATCGATGGCCTGCGCGTCGATGCGGTCGCGTCGATGCTCTATCTGGACTACAGCCGGCCGGCGGGCGGCTGGATTCCAAACAAATATGGCGGCCGCGAAAATCTCGAAGCCATCGATTTCCTGCGCCGCTTCAATACCGAAGTGTTCGCCCGTTTCCCGCAGGCCACCACGGCGGCGGAAGAATCGACCGCTTGGCCGCAGGTGTCGCAGCCGGTCGAATATGGCGGACTGGGCTTTGGCTACAAATGGAATATGGGCTGGATGCATGACACGCTCAATTACATCAGCAAGGATCCGATCCACCGCAAGCATCATCATGGCGACATCCTGTTCGGCCTGCACTACGCGTTTTCGGAAAATTTCATCCTGCCACTGTCGCATGACGAAGTCGTCCACGGCAAGCGCTCGATCATCGGGCGGATGCCGGGCGACGACTGGCAGCGCTTTGCCAATCTGCGCGCCTATTACGCCTTCATGTTCGGACATCCCGGCAAGAAGCTGATGTTCATGGGCTGCGAATTCGCCCAGGAGCGCGAATGGAGCCATGATCACGGGCTTGACTGGCATCTGCTCGATCAAAAGAAGCACGTCGGCATCCAGTCCCTAATCCGCGATCTGAACGGACTCTATCGCGCGCTGCCGGCGCTGCACGAGCTGGATTGCGATCAATCCGGTTTCGAATGGATCGTAACCGACGACGCCGGTGGCAACGTGTTCGCCTGGATTCGCAAGGGCAACGAAGCCCGCGCGCGCTGTCTCGTCGTGATTAATTTTTCTCCAAATGTATATCGCGAATACCGCGTCCGCGTGCCGTTCGCCGGCAAGTGGCACGAAGTTCTCAACTCTGATTCCGCGCATTACGGCGGCAGCAATGTCGGGAACGTCGGCGAAGTCCGAACGTTGGATGGCCTGGTGCCCGAGCTCAGTCTCACCGTCCCGCCTTTAGCCGCTATATTTCTCGTACCGGAAAGCTGAACATGCGACTGTCGGCCGGAACGTTCTCGCGCCTCGGTGCAAGCTGGGACGGCCGGGGGACCAACTTTGCGCTGTTCTCCGCCAATGCACAAAAGGTCGAGCTATGCCTGTTCGACGGCCAGGGCCGCCGCGAACTCGAACGCATCGAATTGCCGGAGCGCACCGAAGATGTCTGGCACGGTTATCTGAACGACGTTTCGCCCGGACAGCTCTATGGCTATCGTGTTCACGGCCCCTATGAGCCCGAACACGGCCACCGCTTCAACGCCAACAAGCTGCTGCTCGATCCCTATGCCAGGCGGCTGGCCGGACGGCTGGTATGGAGCGATGCGCATTTCGCCTATCGCACCGGAAGCGCGCGCGAGGATCTTTCGTTCGACCGGCGCGACAATGCCCGCGGCATGCCAAAAGCCGTCGTGGTCGACGAAACCTTCAATTGGGGCCGCCGCGAAATGCGCCCCAACATTCCCTGGGAAGACACCATCATCTATGAGGCTCACGTCAAGGGCCTGACGCAGAAGCGCGACGACGTGCCGCCGAACCTGCGCGGCACCTATGGCGGGCTGTCATCGCCTGCGATGATCGATCATCTCAAGCGCCTTGGCGTCACCACCATCGAGCTGTTGCCGATCCACGGCCTCGTCGACGACCGGATACTGGTCGAAAAGAAGCTGGTGAACTACTGGGGCTACAACACGCTGTCGTTTTTCGCGCCGGAGCCGCGCTACTGCGCAGGACAACCCGCTCGACGCCTTCCGCACCACGGTGGCGCGGCTGCACGACGCCGGCATCGAGGTGATGCTCGACGTCGTCTACAACCACACCGCCGAGGGCAACCATATGGGCCCGACGCTGTCGTTCCGCGGCATCGACAACGCCTCCTATTACTGGCTGAAGCCGGACAATCCGCGATATTACGACGATTTCACCGGCTGCGGCAGTTCGGTCAATCTCACCCATCCGCGCGTGCTGCAGATGGTGATGGATTCGCTGCGCTACTGGGTCGAGGTCTGCCACGTCGACGGCTTCCGCTTCGATCTCGCCACCACGCTGGCGCGCGGGCCGAACGGATTCGACCGCAACACCGCATTCCTCACCGCGATCCGGCAAGATCCGGTGCTGTCATCGGTGAAGCTGGTCGCCGAACCCTGGGACCTCGGCATGGGCGGCTATCAGGTCGGTGCGTTTCCCTCGCAATGGTCGGAATGGAATGACAGTATCGCAGCGCGATGCGGCGCTACTGGGGCGGCGAAGGCAGCCTGATCGGCGAAGTCTCCAGCCGCATGACCGGCTCGTCCGACGTCTTCAATCACGATGGCCGCACGCCCCGCGCCGGCATCAATCATGTCACCGTGCATGACGGATTTACGCTACAGGACTTGTTCAGCTACAACGAGAAGCACAACGAGGCCAACGGCGAAGACAATCGCGATGGCTCCAACGACAACCAGAGCAACAATTGCGGCCATGAAGGCCCAACCGACGATCCGGCCATTGTCGCATTGCGGCGCCAGCTTCGAAAGAACCAGCTCGCGTGCCTGTTGCTGGCGCAGGGCCTGCCGCTGATTCTGGCCGGCGATGAAGTCGGCAACACCCAGAACGGCAACAACAATGCCTATTGCCAGGATAACGAGATCGGCTGGATCGGCTGGGAGAACCTCGGCCGCGAAGGCGAAGACCTCACCGATTTCATCGGCCACATGACCGAGCTACGAAAGCGCTTCCCGCAAATCCGGTCCCGCCGCTGGCTCGACGGACGGCGCGCGGACGGATCCTACGGCGTGCTGTGGCTGACGCCGGCGGCCGAGGAAATGAAGGAAGAGGACTGGAATTTTCCGGAAGGCCGTTTCCTTGCTTACGTGCTGGGGCCGATCGCGCACGGGCAGGCGCCGATTTTCATCGTGCTGAACGCCGCGCCTGAAGAGATCGCGTTCAACCTTCCGAAGATGCCGGAATACAAGAGCTGGCAGCAACTATTGAACACCGCCGACGTTAAACAGGGGTCACGGACTTCGCATCGGGAAGCGAGGCAAAAGCGCCTCCCCGCTCGGTCCTTGCCTTTGCGGGTTCGGCATGAATGAGCGGCAATTCGGCGCAAGGCTGACATCCGACGGCGCGTCATTCCGGCTTTGGGCGCCGGCGGCCAAACGGGTCGACCTGCTGCTGGACAAGCCTCATCCGCTGCGGCGCGGCGAAGATGGCTGGTTTTCGGCCGATGTACCGGGCATCAAAGCCGGGGCCCGTTACAAATTCCGGATCGACGACGAGATCGATGTACCCGATCCGGCCTCCGCGTTTCAGCCTGATGACGTCTCTGGCCCGAGCGAGGTGATCGATCACGCCAGCTACCCCTGGCGCGCCACGGACTGGCGCGGACGGCCGTGGCAGGAAACCGTCGTGATCGAAGCCCATGTCGGCACCTTCACGCCGGCAAGGCACCTACCGCGCCATGATCGGCAAGCTCGATCATCTCGTGGAGACCGGCATCACCGCGCTGGAATTGATGCCGCTTGCGGATTTCGCAGGCGCGCGCAACTGGGGCTATGACGGCGTGTTGTGGTATGCGCCCGACAGCGCCTATGGACGTCCCGACGATCTCAAGGCCCTGATCGACGAAGCGCATCTGCGCGGGCTGATGGTGTTTCTCGACGTGGTCTATAACCATTTCGGCCCCGAAGGGAATTACCTCGGCCGCTACGCGCCAGGCTTCTTTACCGAGGCGCAGACGCCCTGGGGCAGCGCGATCGACTACCGGGTGCCGCGAGGTCCGCGCCTTCGCCATCGAGAATGCGCTGTACTGGCTGGACGAATACCGCTTCGACGGACTGCGGCTGGATGCGGTACACGCCATTCGCCGAGCAGGGCGAAATCTCGATGCTGCATGACCTCAGCGTCGCCGTGGGCAAGCTTGCCGCGGAAACCGGCCGTCACATTCATCTGGTGCTCGAAAACGACGACAACCGCCGCGAGCGCTGCTGGATGCCGAGCAGGATCCGCCGCATGGCAAATACCGCGCGCAGTGGAACGACGATTATCATCACGCCTGGCATGTGCTGCTGACCGGCGAAAGTCACGGCTACTACCGCGACTATCAGCGTTCGCCGCTAGCCGACATAGCCCGTGCGCTTGCGTCGGGCTTTGTCTATCAGGGCGAGCCTCCGCGCATCGCGGGGGGCAATTGCGCGGCGAACCGAGCGGCAAACTCGCGCCCACCGCCTTCATCAATTTCCTGCAGAACCACGACCAGATCGGCAACCGCGCGCTCGGCGACCGGCTCGAAAGCCTGGCGGATACCAAAGCTGATCGAAGCGGCGCTGGCGATCACGCTGCTGGCGCCGATGATTCCGATGCTGTTCATGGGCGAGGAATGGGGCTCGAAGGACGCCGTTTCCGTTCTTCTGCGATTTCCACGGCGACCTCGCCGACGCCGTACGCAACGGCCGCCGCAAGGAATTCGCCTGGCGCCTATGCAAAATATGGCGACGAGGTTCCCGATCCGCTTGATCCGGCGACCTTTCGATCCGACGATGCTCGACTGGCCATCGCGCAATGAACCGGCGGGGCAAAAGCGGCTGGCGCTGGTGCGGCAACTGCTCGCAATACGCCGGCGGCAGATCGTACCGCGACTTGCCGGCGCGGCCTTTGGAGACGCGCGCGCGGCTGACAATGGTTTGCTGACGGCGAGTTGGCGCATGGGCGACGGCGCGACGCTCCGGCTAGCGGCAAACCTGTCGCCCAGCGAGATCGCCCATAAGTCAGGGGAAACGGCCGGCACTCCCATCTGGGGCGGCAAGCCGGGCGAGACGATTCCGGCATGGTCGGTGTTCTGGCGTCTGGACGCACGCTGATGCCGCCGGCCATTCCGATCGCGACCTACCGCGTGCAACTGACGGCGAATTTCGATTTCGACGCCGCCGCTGCGATCGTCCCTTATCTGAAGGCGCTCGGCATCACGCACCTCTATGCGTCGCCCTTCATGAAGGCGCGCAAGGGCAGCACCCACGGCTACGACATCGTCGATCATACCAGGCTCAATCCGGAGCTCGGCGGCGAAGACGGCTTCGAGCGATTGAGCGCGGCGCTGAAGGCGCTCGATCTCGGCCTGATCCTCGACTTCGTTCCCAACCATGTCGGCGTGCATTTCGCCGACAATCCGTGGTGGCTCGACGTGCTGGAATGGGGTCCGGCCTCGCCGCACGCGGTTTCGTTCGACATCGACTGGGAACTGTTGCCCTACCGGGCGCGTAGCGGCGTGCTGCTGCCGATCATCGGCTCGTCCTACGGCGAAGCGCTGGAAAAGGGCGAGATCGAACTTCGCTACGATGCCGACGAAGGCAGTTTTTCTGCCTGGTATTTCGAACATCGCCTGCCGATCGCGCCCGAGCGCTACAGCGAAATCTTGCGCGCGATCGTCAGAGAAGCCGGGGCTGAAGGCAGCGCGACGGGAAAACGCATTCTCGACCTCGCCTCGCGCTAAAGGGGATTGCGACATCCCAATCGCAATGAAGCGCCCGCGTTCAAGGCGGAACTGAGAGGCCTCGCCGGAAGCGCCGAGATCATCGCGCGCGGGCTCGACGCCTATCGGGCCGGACCGGATCGCCCGGCGCAGATCCTGGCGCTGCATCATCTGCTCGAGCGCCAGCACTACAGGCTCGGGCATTGGCGATTGGCTTCCAGCGACATCAACTACCGGCGCTTTTTCGACGTCAATACCCTGGCCGGATTGCGGGTCGAGGATGCCGGCACTTTCGAGGCCATCCATCGCCTGGTCAGGAAGCTGATCGCGGAAGGCAAACTGCAGGGCCTGCGGCTCGATCACATCGACGGCCTGCGCGATCCCGCGCAATATTTTCAGCGCCTGCGCCGCCTGATTCGGGACGCGCAGGGAACGGACGCCACGCCGTTCTACATGGTGATCGAAAAAATTCTCGGCGAAGCACGAAAAGCTGCATTCCTTCGCTGGCGTCCACGGCACCACCGGCTATGAATGGCTGAACACCATCACTCAGGTGCTGGTCGACGGCAAGGGCCTCGAGCCGCTCGATGAAGTGTGGCGGCAGATCAGCAATACGTCGCCGAAGCTCGAGCCGGTCCTGAAAGAGGCCAAGCGCAGGGTGCTGGAGACCTTGCTGACCAGCGAGTTCACGGTGCTGGCGCGCCTGCTCGCGCGTATCGCCGGGGGGCATTACTCCACCCGCGACTTTTCCGCCGACAGCCTGCGGCAGGCGCTCGAACTCTATATCCTGCATTTTCCGGTCTACCGCACCTATCTGACCGCGGCGGGTCCGACCGAGCATGACCGCGCGCTGATCTCGGAGACGATCGAAAAGGCGCGCGCGGACTGGTTTGCCGCCGACGAAGGCATCTTCGATTTCCTCCGCGACACCCTGACCATGGACCTGATCAAGCCGGGCGGCCCTGCGCACAGCGCGCCTCGCGTGCGCCGTTTCGCATTGAAGGTGCAGCAGTTCACCGGACCGATGATGGCGAAGTCGCTGGAGGATACCGACCTTCTATCGCTACCACCGCCTGCTTGCGCTCAACGAGGTCGGCGGCGACCCCGCAGCCAGGGCGCTTTCCATCGATGCCTTCCATGAAGCCATGGCCATTCGCGCCAAAGAGTGGCCGCACGGCATGACGGCGACCGCGACGCACGACACCAAACGCGGCGAGGACGCGCGTGCACGTTTGATGGCGCTGAGCGAAATTCCCGGCGAATGGACCAGCGCGGTTGCGCGCTGGAAAATCCTGAATGCACCGCATCTCGTCATCGAGGGTGAGATGCGCGCGCCGTCGGCGGCGTTCGAATACATGCTCTACCAGGCGCTGCTTGGCGCCTGGCCCGCAGAAGGGCAGCGACGATTCGTTGCTGGAGCGGATGCAGGCCTACGCGCTGAAAGCGGCGCGCGAGGGCAAGCAGGAAACCAGCTGGCTCAATCCCAACGAAGCCTATGAGGCGGGTCTGCGGACGTTCCTGGCGCGGATCCTGGACCGCTCGGCCTCCGCTGAATTTCTTAATTCGCTGGAAAATCTGGCCCGTCGCGTCTCGCTGCTGGGGGCGCTGAATTCGCTCAGCCAGATCACGTTGAAGGCCACGATGCCCGGCGTGCCCGACTTCTATCAGGGAACGGAGTTCTGGGATTTGTCGCTGGTCGATCCCGATAACCGGCGCCCGGTGGATTTTGCCGAACGCGCCGCCGCGCTGGCATCGCTGCAAACGCCGGATTGGGAAAGCCTGGCGCAGAACTGGTCCAATGGCCATTTGAAATTGGCATGGACCAGGCATCTGCTCAAGGTTCGCACCGAATTGGCCGAGGTGTTCGCGCACGGCTATTACGAGCCGCTGCAGGTTGGCGGCCCGCACCGCGACCATGTCATCGCCTTCGCGCGGCGCCGCGGCCGCGACGCCGCGATCATCGCGGTTGCAAAATCCTTCGCGCCCTTGTCGCAAGGCGGCCGGGCCTGGCCGCGCGCGGAAGTTTTTGAAGGCACGCTCAATCTGAAAGGCTATTCCGTCGAGGGCATCAGTGGCGAAGGCGGTGCAACCGAGGTACCCCTTTCCGCTTTGTTTCAGCATCTGCCGACCGCGGTGTTGAAGGCGAGCTTCGAAGGTACCGCGAGGCGGGCGCGCAAACGCGGCCCCGGCGTGAAGCGCGCTTGAAAACAAAGGCCACCCGGGACGACGTCCGGAAGGCTGCGCCCGGGTTTTTCACGGTGTTGTTGCAGGGCAATACAGCTCTGTGTTGCGAAGCAATATCGATGAATCCTTGTCAGCCCTTCTTGCTCAGCAGCAGATGGCCGCGATTGCGGATCGCGAGCTGGGCGGCTTGCGCAAATCGCTGCAACAGCCATGGCAGCGTCACTTCCAGCCGGACGTGATCGTCCGCGACGTCGAGATGACCGGACGCCGCCTGCCCGAGCGCGCGAACGCGAAAGATCATGCGGTTCTCGTCCCACCGCTCCTCGTCGACTTTCAGCACCGGGATGCTGGAGGCGGCGCGGGTCAGTCCTGCCTTGAGGCGACGCGTTGCCTCCTCGCGGCCCAGGCGATGCGGAATCGAAACGACAAGCGGTGCTGACATTTGCGGAATCCTCAAGCTGACCCAAGCACATGTAATTCCACACTGTCGAAAAGGAAGGGTGCGGTAATTTATGGTTGCAAAAATGGAACCTTATCGGTTCCGGTTTGTTTTTTCGGCTGAAGGCAGAGCAGCAGGTGCCCACTGCCGGGCTGGAGGAGACGATACATGTCTATCGGAACTATCATTCTCATTATTCTCGTTATTGCTTTGCTCGGCGGCTTCAGCGGCATTGGCGGCGGCCCGTTCTATGGCACCGGATATTACGGCGGCGGTGGCCTCGGCCTGGTCATCGTCATTCTGTTGATTCTGCTTTTGCTCGGGAGGCTGTAAATTTCGCCGTCTTATTAGAAGTCCAGTTAAATGTCGTCATCACCCGCGCAAGCGGGTGATTCAGTACTCCGCGGCGCCGATTTTAAACCGCCAACTCCTCTGGAGTACTGGGTACTCCGCTTTCGCGGAGTATGACGGCTTCCGTCTTGTGATGATCACCGGCATCACTTGCGTGCCGCCAATTTCCTGATCGCGGCCTTGATCGAAGACGCCGCATCGTCATAGCCTTCCCACGCCTTGGTCCTGGCCAGCAGCGCCGGCACGGTGCGAACCGTATAGCGTTGGGGATCGAGATCGCCACGCACCTGCGCCCAGGTCAGCGGCATCGAGACGGTCGCGCCTTCGCGCGCCCGCGGCGACAGCACCGCGACCGCGGTCGCCATACGGTCGTTCCGCAGATAATCTAGGAAGATCTTTCCCTTGCGTAGCTTCTTCGACATGTTGAGCAGATAGCGCTCGGGGTCTTCATTGGCCATCCACTGGCAAACGCCTTGCGCGAAAGCTTTTGCTTCTTTCCATGTCACCTTGTCCTTGGCGCCATAGAGCAACGGCGTCACCACGTGAAGTCCCTTGCCGCCCGTGGTCTTGCAGAAACTTTCCAGGCCGACATCGGCGAGGCGTTGCCGCATGTCCTTGGCGGCCTCTATGACATCGGAAAATTCGACCTCCGGCGCGGGGTCGAGATCGAACACCAGCCGCCCCGGTATATCCGGCGCATCCGGCGCGCAATTCCAGGGATGCAGTTCGAGGCCGCCGATCTGCGCCACCGCCGCGAGGCCCTGGACGCGATCGATCTGCAGGTAAGGCTTGCGGTCGCCGGAAACCTTGACGAGCTCCAGCAGGTTTGACGTGCCGGGCATCGCGTGGCGCTGAAAGAATGTCTCGCCGCCGATACCGTCGGGCGCGCGGACCACCGAGCACGGCCGGCCCTTCAAATGGCCGATCATCCAGCCGCCCACCGCCTCGAAATAGCGCGCAAGATCGAGTTTTGTCACCGGTTCGCCGTCACCGGCGTCGGGCCACAGCTCCTTGTCGGGCTTTGAGATGATCACGCCCATCACCTCGGCGGATGTGTTCGCCGCCGGTCTCGCCGGTGCCTTAGCCGAAGTTCCGGCTTTCGTCTTGGCGGATTTCGCGGCGGTCTTCGGCGCGGGTTTGGCGATCCTGGTCATGGCCGGTTCTTCCGCTTGCACCTCGTCGGCCGGCTTGTCCTGGCGCAGGCCCTTGAACGCAGCCTGCCGAATATTCCCGCCGTCCGTAAAGCCGGCGAATTCGATCTCGGCGACCAGTTCGGGCTTGAGCCAGTGCACATCGCGGGTCTTGCGCGGCGCATCCTTGCCGCCGAACGGGCTCTGGTCCGAGGCGGCCGCCTTCAGCGCCGGCATGATGCGCCTGACCTTGTCCTGCCCGAAGCCGGTGCCGACCATGCCGACAAAGGCCAGATGATCGCCGCGATGGACGCCCGCCATCAGCGAGCGAAATTTTCCGTTGGTGGTTTTCCATCCGCCCAGCACCACCTCATGCCCGGCGCGGCATTTGGCCTTGGTCCAGTTCTCCGACCGGCCCGAACGATAGGGCGCGCTGAGCTTTTTCGACACGATGCCCTCCAGCGCTAGCTTGCACGCCGATTGCAGCACGGC
The DNA here is from genome assembly GCA_963761895.1 of uncultured Alphaproteobacteria bacterium. Taxonomy (GTDB): domain Bacteria; phylum Pseudomonadota; class Alphaproteobacteria; order Rhizobiales; family Xanthobacteraceae; genus Bradyrhizobium. The sequence continues at coordinate 607,253 of CAVXIL010000002.1, read as the reverse complement.
GTCGCCCCCGGTTTCGAAATGCTCGACATAGCGGATCAATCGGGCTTTGGCCTTGGGGCGCGCCTCCAGCAACTTTTTCAGTTGCGCTTTGCGTTCACCAAGCGGCACGCGGCGAATATCCTCTTTGTCGGCGAACAGCAGATCGAAGGCGTAGAAGATCAGACCGTCGGTCTTGCCGTCGGAAAGCGCGGCCTGCAGGGTTGAAAAGTCCGGCGCGCCGTTATGGTCGAGCGCGACGATCTCGCCGTCGATCAGGGCATCCGGCAGCGCGCTTGCCTCCTTGGCGATGGCCTGGAACTTGTCAGTCCAGTCCAGCCCTTTGCGCGTCTTCAGCGCGGCCTCGCCGTCCTCGACGCGCAATTGCACCCGGTAGCCGTCGAACTTGATCTCATGGCACCATCCCTCCCCGCTGGGCGGACGATCGACCGAGATGCAGAGTTCAGGCGCGACGAAATCCGGCATCGCCGCGACCTTCTTGCCCTTGGCCGCCTTTGCGGAAGCCCGCGGTGGCGCAGGGCGCGATGCGGCTTTCTTGTTTTCGGCCCGCGCCTCCGCGGCATCGCCGCGGTTCGAATTCCACACCGCGTCAGGCTTGGCGCGGCCGGACTTCGCTGTCATGAACGGCTTTGGCGCTTTGCCCTTGCCGGCGGCGATCTCGGCCATGGTCCGGCCCGAAGCAACGGATTCGTCGGCATCGAGGACGTTGTTGGCCTTGCCCTCCCTGGCGTAGTCGTCGCGATGCTTGATCAAAAGCCAGTTAGTGCGCTTGCCGCCGGTGCGGTCGTGGCGCATGCGCACCAGCACCCAGCTGCCATGCAGCTTGTCGCCGTGCAGAGTGAATTTCAGATCACCCTTCTTGAAGGCCTGTTCCGGGCTGCCGGATTCCGATTCCCAGGTGCCGCGGTCCCACAGCTGCACGGTACCGCCGCCATACTGGCCCTTCGGAATGGTGCCTTCGAAATCGCCGTAATCGAGCGGGTGATCCTCCACCTCCACCGCCAGCCGCTTGTCGTGCGGATCGAGCGACGGCCCCTTGGTGACTGCCCAGGACTTGAAGACGCCATCGAATTCGAGCCTGAGATCGTAGTGCAGCCGGGTGGCATCGTGCTTCTGGATCACGAACCGCCGCTGCTTCGAAGGCGCGACCGGCGTCTCGCCGCTCGGCTCTGCGGTCTTTTCGAAATCGCGTTTTTTCCGGTAGGTGGAAAGGTTTCTAAGAGACACGATCAAATCCCACGAATGAAACGCCGCTTCGCGCGACAGCAACGGTCCGGAACCAAAACCCCCGGCAGCCGTTGAAAGTTCCCGAATTCATTACCCATAACAAGCCGGAGATTGTAATGGCCGTCCGCGCCTATTGGAAAGGGTCCCTGAAACTTTCCCTGGTGTCATGCCCGGTGCTGCTCTATCCGGCCTCGACGTCAGTCGACAAAACCCGCTTCCATATGATCAACAAGGAAACCGGCAACCGGCTGAAGCAGCAGATGGTCGATGCCGAGACCGGCGACGTGGTCGAAAACGATCAGAAGGGCCGCGGCTACGAGTTGAAAAAGGGCGAGTATGTCGAGGTCGACAAGGAAGAATTGGAAGCCGTCCAGATCGAAAGCAACCACACCATCGACATCGACGGCTTCGTGCCCAGGGATGAAATCGACAAGCGCTACATCAATCACCCCTATTACATCGCGCCCGACGGCAAGGCCGGCATCGACGCCTTCGCCGTGATCCGCGACGCCATGAAGGACAAGGATCGCGTCGCGCTGGCGCGTATCGTTCTCACCAACCGCGAGCATATCATTGCGATCGAACCGCTCGGCAAGGGCCTGCTCGGCACCACGTTGCGATACCCTTACGAGTTGCGCGACGAACACGAATATTTCGACGACATCAAGAACCCGAAGATCTCGAAAGACATGGTCGAACTCGCCAGCCACATCCTGGATTCCAAGGCGGCGCATTTCGACCCCCGCAAGTTCAAGGACGAGTACGAGGATGCGCTGAAGACCTTGGTCAAGCGCAAGGCCGCCGGCAAGCCGGTCAAGACCGTCGAGCCTGAGGAACGGCCGGACAATGTCATCAGCCTGATGGATGCGCTCAAGCAAAGCCTGAAACGCAGGGCGAAAGGCAGTGCGTCGGCCAAGCGATCGGCCCGGGCCCGCCGAGCCGCGCATCGCCCGGCGAAGAAAGCGCACCGGTCGAATCCGCGGGCGCGCAAGGCGGGGTGATGGGCAGGCCTGCGAGAGGCGAAACCAATCGAGCTGAAGTGACGCATTATGTCCCGGCAACGGCGGTGAGCCCCCTCTCCCCTTGCGGGATCGAGACGAGTGAAGCTCGCTCTCTAGGGTTGGGGTGAGGGGTTCAGGTCTATCGATAGTCCGCAACCCCTCACCCGGATCGCATCTAACGATGCGATCCGACCTCTCCCACAAGGGGAGAGGTGAAGGCCGCCCGGTTTTTGGCACCGCCGATATCGGATTCAATTTTTCAGACAGCCAAGGTGCAAATGATTGTAAGACCGTCATTGCGATCCAACGGGTCGCGCGAATGCGCGCCCGATGATAGGCTCCGCGATGCAATCCATGACTGAAACACCCAGTGTTCCGGCAACGGCAGTGAGCTCCCTCTCCCCCTGTGGGAAGGGTTGGGGTGAGGGGTTCAGGTCTACGATAGTCCGCAACCCCTCACCCGGATCGCATCTGACGATGCGACATAGCCGAAGCATAGCTTCGGCGTTCGTTCGAAGAACGGCCGCGAACGCGGCCTACACCTCTCCCACAAGGGGAGAGGTAACGCGCTTCGCGCGTGCGCAGATTTAATTTTCAGACAGCCAATCTCAGACACGCATCCGCGATCTCGCGGCGCGATGCGCCCGAGGTGTGCAATTAATCTCCGCCCTGAAAACAGAGGGCGTGGGGAATGCCGGGCGCCCGATGCACCCGCAGCCTCGTGTGCGCTATGGGTAACAAGTATGCACACGAGTATTCACAGCGAGCCACCGGAAATCACCCGACATTCCCGCACGCAATGGTTTACGGCTTATACCGTGCTCTCCCCGGTGATCGGCTTTCTTGTCACCGTCGTTACGCGGATTAATCCGCAAACTTGACGCCAGCGTCGGGGCGTCAGGACCACACGTCTTCGCCGTCCGCTGCAAGCAACGCCCGTCAAGCGCGCCGCCGCGTCCACCGCATCCACCGCATCCCGCCCCGCGTCCGTGACGTCGCGAGCCGCCCCTCTGAGTGGGACGGGACGGCGGAGATATACAACTGATTTGGGTCTTCTGAAAATCAGAATATTTTTTAAAAAGGGGCTGGACAGCCGCTCCCGCAAACCGCCTGACGGGCAAATCAGCTGACCTGGCCGCACCAATAAATTCGCCGTTTGGCGCAAGCGGGATAGCGCGGTGCGCGCCCGATCGCAAAGCTCTGCGCCGCTCGGAATCGCGCTGCGAACAGGCCGCCCGGTTCAACTGTGCCCACAACCGGGCGGCGATCGAGGCGATTCGCCGCTCAACGGATTTGCGCGATAATTTTCGCTGTCGTCCCCGCGAAAGCGATGCGAAGGCAGGGACGACGCATGGTGCTGTGTGGACGCAGCCGCTACTTCTTGGCTTTCCGTTTCTTCGCCGTCTTCCGTTTCTTCGCGGTCTTCTTCGGCACCTTCTGGCCTTCCGCTCGCGCCTCGGAAAGGCCGATGGCGATCGCCTGCTTGCGGCTCTTGACCTTCTTGCCGGACCGGCCGCTCTTCAAAGTCCCGGCCTTGCGCTTCTTCATCGCGCGTCCGACCTTGGCAGATGCTTTCTTTGAATATTTCCGTGCCATGATTTTTCTCCCGGTTGCGGGAAAATAATCTTCGCGGAGGGAGATGGTTCCCGTTTTGGGTTTCTCGCCGCCGATCGGCTCTTGAGATTCCCGTCGATCAGGCGATCGCCGAATAAAGCTCGGACGAATTCCTTGCGTCACGCAATCGGACGAGATTCTCCGGCGGTCGCAACGTCCGGGCCACCAGCGCCAGCGCCCCGATTTGCCCACTCTCGTCCGCAGCCGGCAGCAACAGAACAAATACGATGTCCACCGGTTGCCCGTCGATGGCGTCGAATTCGATCGGGTGCTTCAGTTTCGCCAGCAACCCGTAAGGCCGCTGCAGATCCGGCAGCCGGGCATGGGGAATGGCGACGCCGCGGCCGATCCCCGTCGACCCCAGGTCTTCCCGCTTGAGAAGGCAGGACGCGACCAGATCGCCCGCCAGGCCGAGACTGGCCGCGGCTTTGGCCGCGAGTTCCTGCAACAATAGCCGCTTGTTCGAGGCCCGCACGTCGATCATGACGTCGGTCGGCGACAGCAGATCGGCAATTTTCATGGTCGCTCCAGCAGACCGCATCGTTAGCAGCATTGATATCTCATCCGGCACGGCGGTTGGAGATTTAATCCGGGGCGCGCAGCCGGTAGCCGATCCCGGTTTCCGTCAGGACGAATTGCGGGCGCTCGGGATCGGCTTCGATCTTCTGCCGGAGCTGGCGCACATAGACCCGCAGATATTGCGCGTCGGTCAATTCATCCCACAGCTCCTTCAGGAGAAAGCGGTGGGTCAGCACCTTGCCGGCGTGCTGCACCAGCACGCGCAGCAATTCGTATTCCTTGGGCGACAGCCTGACGTCCTTGTCGCCGACCTTGACGAGGCGGCGGACCAGATCGACCGAGAGATCGCCGGATCGAAACACCGGACGCTCGCCATGGACCTGCAATTGATGCCGCAGCGCCGCGCGCATGCGGGCGAGCAGTTCGTCCATCCCGAACGGTTTGGTCAGGTAATCGTCGGCGCCGAGATCGAGCGCCTGGACCTTGCCGGCCTCATCGCCCCGGCTCGACAGCACCACGATCGGGACGCTGTCGTTGCGCCCGCGGATCATGCGCAGCAATTCATGGCCCTGGATATCCGGCAGGCCGAGATCGAGAACGATGAGCGCGGGATTCTGGGCCAGCAATTCCAGCGCCGATTTTTCCGTTGGAGGCTTCCAGGATCTCATAACCCTGCGTGCTCAATCCCATCCGCAGCAGCTTGCGGATCGGCGGCTCGTCGTCGATGACGAGTACCTTGATAGGGGCGGCACTCATGCGGCGGTATCCAGCGCGGCGGTGGCTTCGGGAATCGGCAACCGGATAGTCAGCACGGCGCCGCTTCGATCGGTGCGGTTGGCGGCTGTGATCGTGCCGTGCATCGCCTCGACAAAGCCGCGGGAAATCGCAAGCCCGAGGCCGGTGCCGGGGCGGACATGATCGCCCTTTTGCGCGCGATAGAATTTGTCGAATATGCTGTCCAGTTCGGTTCGCGGAATGCCGTCGCCTTCGTCGATGATCTGCAAGGTGACACGATCCCTGTCCCGCACGCTCCGGATCGATATCGTGGTATCGGCGGGGGCATATTTCGCCGCGTTGTCCAGCAGATTAAAAAGCACCTGCTCGAACAGGACCGCATCGAGTTCCAGCATCGGCAGATCGGCGGCGAGCTCGAGCGAAACCTTGTGATGGGCGAGGATCTTGCTGGCGCGCCGCAATACGCTGCCGACGATCTCGCCGATATCGTGCCGCGCGGTATTCGGCACGATGGCGCCGGATTCCAGCTTGGTCATGTCGAGCAGGTTGGCGATGAAGCGGTTGAGCCGCTCGGACTCGTCGATCACCGTGGCCAGCAGATCCCGCTTTTCGGCGTCAGACAGTCCGCTGGAAAGATCTCGCATGGTGCGAGGCGGCGCCGAGAACCGACGCCAGCGGCGTCTTAAGATCGTGCGAGATCGAGGTCAGGAGCGCCGAACGCAACCGGTCCGACTCCACGGTGCGCTTGACGCGATCCATGTCCTCGACCAGCAGCACCCGCTCGATCGCCAGCGCGCCCTGATCCATCAGGGCGTCGAGCAACCGGCGCTGATCCGGGGTGAGCAGCGGCCCGGTTCTGTCGTCGTCGATGCCGATGACGCCGATCGGGCCGCGCCCGGTTCGCATCGGCAGGAACAGACGCTTGGCGCCCGGCAGCGTCTCCGAGCCACGCCCGGCCGGGCGGTCGTTGTCCCACGCCCAGTTCGCGGCGGCCAGATCGGCCTTGTCCAGTTCGTCCTCGGGCGGGTAGCCCGCTTTCACGGTCAGGACGCCGTCCTCGGGCAACAGCAGCACCACCCTCACCTTCAGCATCAACGCCGTCTGGTAGGCGGTCGCCCACAACACGTCGTCCAGCGTCGCGGTGCCAGCGAGCTTGCGGCTGAAGGCGTAAAGCAATTCCGTGGTCCGCACCCTGCCGATCGCGGAGACGGCCTGGGTGCGCACGCGCGCAGCGACATTGGAAACCAGGATCGCGATCAGCATGAAGAAGAAGAAGGCGGCAACGTTGGTCGGGTCGGTGATCGTGAAGGTGTAGACCGGCGGCAAAAAGAAGAAGTTGTAGGACAGCGACGCCGCGACGCTCGCCAGCAATGAAGGCCACAGCCCGAAACGCACGGCCACGCTCACCACCGCCGTGAGGAATACCAGATCGACATTCTCGATCCCGAACACGCGGCTGGATCAGTCTGGCGGCGCCGAGGCCGATGGCCACGATTACAAGCGCCATCAGATACGGCCGCGCGTCGAACGGCTCCGGTCGTTCAGCGGTGCGCACGGTCTTCTTTGGAACGGGCCCCGCTGCGAGCTCCTCGCCGGCGATGACATTGACGCTGATATTCCCGGCCCGCCGCACCAGGTCGTGCACCACCGAGCCGCGCATGAGCTCGAACCACCAGGAACGGGTCGACTTGCCGATGATGATCTGGGTCACGTTGTTGGCGTGGGCAAATCCGATCAGATCATCGGCAATGCGGCGTCCGACGCCGGGAATGGTCAGCGCCTCGCCGCCCAGCGCTTCCGCCAGCCGTAGCGTGTCGGCAAGCCGGTCGCGTTCCTCTTCGCTCAATTGCAGGCTCCGCCGCGTCTCTATGGCTGATCGCGGTCCAAGGCGCGTGCAGGCGGTCCGCCAGCCGCTTGGTGTAGCGCACCAGCCCGGCCGCGCGCCGATCCTCGCTGAGGCAAACCAGGATGCGCTCGCCCGCGGCCCATGGACCGGCGATCGCGTTGGCCTGCATGTGGGTTAGAAGTTGTTCGTCGACGCGCTCGGCGGTCCGCCGCAACGCGAGCTCGCGCAGCGCCGTCAGATTGCCTGGCGAGAAATAATGCTCGAGCGCGCGCTCGGCCTGTTTGGGGACGTAGACCTTGCCCTCTTTCAACCGCTGGATCAGGTCATCCGGCGTCAGGTCGATCAGTTCGATGGCATCGGCGCGGTCGAACACCGAATCCGGCACGGTTTCGCGCACCCGCACATGCGTGATCTGGGCGACCACGTCGTTGAGGCTTTCGATATGCTGGATATTGACCGCGGTGTAGACGTCGATGCCGCGGGACAGCAGTTCCTCGACGTCGAGATACCGCTTTGGATGGCGGCTGCCCGGCGCGTTGGTGTGCGCCAGTTCATCGACCAGGGCGATCTGCGGATGGCGCGCGATCAGCGCGTCGAGATCCATCTCCTCGATGGTCTGATCCCTGTAGGTAATCCGTTTGCGCGGGAGAACCTCGAGGCCTTGCAGCAGCGCCTCGGTCTCGGCCCGGCCGTGGGTCTCGACCACGCCCACGACCACATCGGCGCCGGCCTTCAGTTTGGCATGGGCGTTTTGCAGCATCTCGTAGGTCTTGCCGACGCCGGGCGCGGCACCGACGAAGATTTTGAGCCGGCCGGATTGATCGTTCTCTCGCCGGGCGGCTTCCAGTAACGCATCCGGCGAGGGTCTTTTCTGGGGGTCGCGGCGCTGCTGCTCCATATGACAAATATAGTCCTCAGGCCGCGCGAAGCCTAGCGGGGCTCACTTCGATGCGGCACGGTCCAAAGCGAGATTGAGCTCCAATACGTTGACCCGGGGTTCGCCGAACAATCCGGCAAGCCGGCCCGCCGTGTTCTCCGTGACCAGCTCTCGAACGCGATCTTCCGGCATATTGCGGGCCTTGGCGACGCGCGGCACCTGGAATAGCGCGGCCTCCGGCGAGATATCCGGGTCGAGGCCGCTGCCGGACGTGGTCACGAGATCGATCGGGACCGGCGCGGAGGGATTCTCGGCTTTCAGCTTGTCGACGTCTTCCTTGACCCGGTCATTGAGGGCCTTACTGGTAGGACCGAGGTTGGAGCCGCCGGAATTGGCCGCATTGTAGGGCGCCGGAACGGTCTTGGTGGCATCCGCCGGGTCCGGCGCGGTGGTCGCCGAAGGCCGGCCATGGAAATATTTGTCGTCCTTGAACTCCTGCCCGATCAGGGCGGAGCCGACCACCTTGCCATCCCTTTCGATCAGGCTTCCCTGCGCCTGCTTCGGGAAGATCACGCCAGCGATCGCGGTCATCGCGAGCGGATAGGCCAGGCCAGTGATCAAGGTGAGCACGACAAGGACGAGGATCGCGGGGCGAATTTCTTTCAACATGTCAGGTCTCCAGTATTTTCGTCATTGCGAGCGAAGCGAAGCAATCCATGGCTGCCGGGGAAGTGTGGATTGCTTCGTCGCTTCGCTCCTCGCAATGACGCTAGGGGGTTAAACCAGGTTCAAGGCATTGACGACGAGGTCGATCGCCTTGATGCCGATGAACGGAATGATGATGCCGCCGACGCCGTAGATCATCAGGTTGCGCTGTAACAGCGCGCCGGCGCCGATCGCCCGATACGCCACGCCCTTCAAGGCCAGCGGAATCAGCGCGATGATGATCAGGGCGTTGAAGATGATGGCCGACAGGATGGCGCTTTGCGGGCTTGCCAGATGCATGACATTGAGCACGGCGAGCTGCGGGTAGAACGCCAGGAACATCGCGGGGATGATGGCGAAATATTTCGCGACGTCGTTGGCGATCGAGAACGTGGTCAGCGCGCCGCGGGTCATCAACAGCTGCTTGCCGATCTCCACGACCTCGATCAGCTTGGTCGGATTGGAGTCGAGATCGACCATGTTGCCGGCCTCGCGTGCCGCCTGCGTGCCGGTGTTCATGGCGACGCCGACGTCCGCCTGGGCCAGTGCCGGCGCGTCGTTGGTGCCGTCGCCGCACATCGCGACCAGTTTGCCCTTGGCCTGTTCGTCGCGGATCAGCTTCAATTTATCCTCGGGCGTCGCCTGGGCGAGAAAATCATCAACGCCGGCTTCGGCGGCAATCGCCGCCGCGGTCATCGGATTGTCGCCGGTGATCATCACGGTGCGGATGCCCATGCGGCGCAATTCGGCGAAGCGTTCGCGGATGCCGCCCTTGACGATGTCCTTCAGGTGGACGATGCCAAGCAGACGGCTGTCCCTGGCAACGGCCAGAGGTGTCCCGCCGGCCTTGGCGATTTCGTCGGCGATCGCCTGGATCTCGCGGGCGACGTCTGAATTGACCGAGGACTGAATCGCCCGGACGGTGTTGCCGGACGCCATGGTTTGCGACGTGCCGCCGCCGATGTAGTTGAGGATCGCATCGACCGCGCCCTTGCGGACCGACGAGGCGCCGGCGTCGACGCCGCTCATGCGGGTTTGCGCGGTGAACGGAATGAAGGTGGCGTTGAGTTCGGCCATGTCGCGGCCGCGGATGCCGTATTTCTCCTTCGCCAGCACGACGATCGAACGCCCTTCGGGGGTCTCGTCGGCCAATGAGGCCAGTTGCGCGGCATCGGCAAGTTCCTGCTCGGTGACGCCGCGGACGGGACGAAACTCGGTGGCCTGCCGGTTGCCGAGCGTGATGGTGCCGGTCTTGTCGAGCAAGAGCGTATCGACGTCGCCGGCGGCCTCGACCGCGCGGCCCGACATCGCCAGCACGTTGAAGCGCACCAGCCGGTCCATGCCAGCGATGCCGATCGCCGACAGCAGCGCGCCGATGGTGGTCGGGATCAGCGTCACGAACAGCGCCACCAGGATCACGACCGAAATCTGGCCGCCGGCATACGAGGCATAGCTCGGGATCGTCACCGTTGCGAACACGAAGATGATGGTCAGGCCGGCGAGCAGGATGTTGAGCGCGATCTCGTTCGGCGTCTTCTGCCGCTCGGCGCCTTCGACCAGCTTGATCATGCGATCGATGAAGGTCGATCCCTGCGCCGCGGTGATGCGGACCCGGATCCAGTCGGACAGCACCTGGGTGCCGCCGGTGACCGCCGAACGGTCGCCGCCGGATTCACGGATCACGGGCGCGGACTCGCCGGTGATCGCGGCTTCGTTCACCGAAGCGACGCCTTCGATCACTTCGCCGTCGGACGGAATGTTGTCGCCGGCCTCGACCAGAACGACGTCGCCGACCTTGAGGCTGGTGCCGGAAACCAGCCGATAGGTCTTGTCGGGACCCGTCAGCAGCTTGGCCTGGCTCTCGGTGCGGGTCTTCCGCAGCGACTCGGCCTGGGCCTTGCCGCGGCCTTCGGCGACGGCCTCGGCGAAGTTGGCGAACAGCACCGTGAACCACAGCCACACGATGATCTGGAACGTGAAGCCGAGGCTTTCGCCGCCGGTCACGAGATCGCGCAGGAAGATCACCGTCGTCAGCGCGGCGACAACTTCGACCACGAACATCACGGGGTTTTTCATCATCAGCCGCGGATCGAGTTTTGTCACGGCCGAGCCGATGGCGGGGATCACGATCTTCGGGTCCAGCATCGCCGATACCGGCATACGCTTCTGCAGTTTCATGGTTTCCATGGAGGTAACTCCGAAAAGAGATCGATCAGAACAGGGTGTTGGCGTTGCCAGCGAGGTGCTCGACGATCGGGCCGAGCGCGAGCGCGGGGAAGAAGGTCAGACCGCCGATGATCAAGATGACGCCGACGACCAGGCCGACAAACAGGCCGCCCGTGGTCGGCAGCGTTCCGGCCGACGGCGGGATCGATTTCTTGCCGGCCAATGATCCCGCCAGCGCCATCGCCGGCACGATCATGAAGAAGCGGCCGATGAACATCGAGCTGGCGAGCGTGAGGTTGTAGAAGAAGGTGTTGCCGGAGAGGCCGGCGAAGGCCGAGCCGTTATTGCCGGTCGCCGAGGTGTAGGCATAGAGCACTTCGGTGAATCCGTGCGGGCCGGCATTGGCCATCGATGCCACCGCCGACGGCAGCACAACGGCGACCGCGGTCCAGCCGAGATAGCTCAGCGGCAGGATGAGAATCGCCAGCATCGCCATCTTGACCTCGCGGGCCTCGATCTTCTTGCCGACATATTCCGGGGTGCGGCCGACCATCAGGCCGGCGACGAAGATCGCCAGCACGACGAACAGCAGCATGCCGTAGAGGCCGGCGCCGACGCCGCCGACGATGATTTCGCCGAGCTGCATGTTGATCAGGGGAATCATGCCGCCGAGCGCGGTGAAGCTGTCATGCATGGCGTTGACCGCGCCGCAGGACGCCGCCGTGGTGATGACCGCAAACAGCGAGGAGGCGACGATGCCGAAGCGGACTTCCTTGCCTTCCATATTGCCGCCGGACAGCCCCAGCGCATGGAGCGCGGTGGTCCCATTGGCTTCCGCCCAATAGGTGACGATGACGCCGGCGAGGAACAGCACGCCCATCACGCCCAGGATCGCCCAGCCCTGGCGCTGGTTGCCGATCATGCGGCCGAACACGTTGGTCAGCGCCGCGCCGAGCGCGAAGATCGAGATCATCTGGACGAAGTTCGACAGCGCGGTCGGGTTTTCGAACGGATGCGCGGCGTTGGCATTGAAGAAGCCGCCGCCATTGGTGCCGAGCATTTTGATGGCAACCTGCGAGGCCACCGGCCCGACCGCGATGGTTTGCTTGGCGCCTTCCAGCGTGGTGGCGTCGACATAGGCGCCGAGCGTCTGCGGAATGCCCTGCCAGACCAGGAACAGCGCGTAGACCACGCAGATCGGCAGCAGCACATAGAGGGTGCAGCGGGTCACGTCGACCCAGAAGTTGCCGATGGTGCGCATCGAGGAACGGGAGAAGCCGCGGATCAGCGCCACCGCGAGCGCGATACCAGTCGCCGCCGACAGGAAGTTCTGATGCGTCAGCCCCAGCATCTGCACGAGATACGACAGCGTGCTTTCGCCGCCGTAGTTCTGCCAGTTGGTGTTGGTGATGAAGCTGATCGCGGTGTTGAAGGACAGGTCCTCCGCGACGGCGGATTGGTCCGCGGGATTGAACGGCAATACCGCCTGCAGCCGCATCAATCCGTAAATGATCAGGAAGCCGCCGACGTGAAACAGCAGCATCGCGACCGCATACGTCAGCCAATGCTGCTCGCGCCTCTCGTCGACGCCGCCGATCCAGTAGATGCCGGCCTCGACCGGCCGGAGCACCGGCGACAAGAATGTGCGCTCGCCGCTGAAGACGCGGGTCATGTACCCGCCGAGCGGTTTGACCAGCGCGACGATGATCGCGCAGTACAGAATGATTTGAATCCAGCCGATGGCGGTCATGGTCGTGTGCCCTGGGTTTGCACGATGTCTCTTGCGAGAACGGATTACCGCCCCGGTGAAAAATCCGGGGCGGTGGTTTCGGTGTTAAAATCGCTCGGGCCGCAGCAGGGCGTAGGTCAGGTAAAACAACAGGCCCAACGAGACGAGACCGGCGAGCGAATAATCGAAGATCATGGTCGTTCTCCTCTGGAGAGCGTTTTCAAGCGAAGTGGGTGCCGGTTCGCGTGAAGAAAACGCGTCGGGAATTAAAGCCGTTCGCAGGCGTAGGTGTAGCCGATCGCCGCCGCGAAGAAGGCCAACGCGAGGGCCACCATGAAGACGTCCAGCATGAGATGCTCCTAATGCGCAGTAATCTGTGGAGCGAGGGACCTGCTCGCTTTGGTGCGTATGCTTTGGTGCGTATGAAGTGCCACCCGGCGCATAGGTTTTCGAGGCGGGAGTAACGGTAATGTTATAGGAATCTCATAAAGGCCGCCGTGAGGACTGTGAGGCAGCGGACAGGCCCACCCGCCGGCACTTATGAAATCCCTATATCTTGGGGGCCCGCCCCATCTCGTTTTCAAATGGCGTTTTGACCATCCTGCCTGATGCAGCCGCCGATCGCGGCCGTGCCTGATGTGGGATACCGCCATGCCCTTCCTTTCCGAACATCGCTATCCCGGCGAACTCAACGACCGGCTGCGCGACGCGGATACCGTGACGGCCGAGCTGATGTCGGAGATTGTCGGCGAGGCTTGCCGGCGCTTTCCGTCCATGGGGCAGAGCGAGAAGACGGCGCGGATCGAACGATTGCTAAAATCCGAGGCCTGGACCGATGCCGCACTGGCGCTGATCGACCTTGAACTGCCGCTCTGGCAGGTTCGGCGTATCGCCTATGATGAGGGCGAGTGGTATTGCGCATTGTCGCGCGAGCGCGAGCTTCCCGACTGGCTCGATCAATCGATCGAAGCCCTTCATACGGATCTGGCGCTGGCCGTTTTGAGCGCGTTCGTCGACGCCCAGCAGCTCGATGCGCCGTCAAGCCGGCCGAGCGTTCCCAGCGTGCGGCGCGACGTCAAGGCGCTCTACGAGCCGCTCTGCTGCGATAATTTCTCGTAACGCCGCGAACGAGCGATCGTCAGAATTTCGAATGTTGGCGCACCCCCCGAATCTGCCGCGAGAACTGGGATCGAGCCAGGTGCTGGTTCGCTTCTGCCTGCGAATGCTCGTCCTCGTTGCCTTCGCGACCTTCGGCGGCATCGGCTTCGGCCGAAGCCTTGCCATGCTGCTATGGATGTCGATCATTTTCAGCGCGGTCATGGGCGCCATCCGGCGCGAGTCGCCGTTCGGCGGAGTTCTCAATTACTGGGATGAAACCGTGGCGTACGCGACCGTGTACGCCCTGGTCGGCGCTGTCAGCCACACCGTCCCGGTTTAAAACCGCGCGATCTTATACCGCGCCTATGAGATCGCCGCACCGTCTCCCTCGAATTCATACCCGGTCGCGGAGATATTGGACGCGTGCGTGAGGCCGCCTCAAGGCGGCCTTGCCCGTCATCAGAAGGAATACCACCGTGAAGCTCGTCGAACCTCCATCGTGCAGTTCAGCATCTAACGTCGTCTTTATCGGCAAGAACAGCCGCGGCGACTGGGTCGCCCAGGAACAGAACGGCCTTTACGGCGGCCTGTTCGTCAATCGCGCGCAAGCCGTCAAATACGCGCTGTTCGAAAACGGCCGTCACCCCGAAACAATCGTCGAGCTGTCGCGCGAAATCGAACTCGACATGGGCGGCAAGTTCCCCTCCTCCGAACTCAAAACCGTTGCCGCCGACCGCCCTGCCCGGCGCGTCGCGTGACACAACGAACGGGCGCCACGCAAGGAGAGCAAAATGCTTCAACCTCATTCCGTTTCAAACCGGGAGCAGGTCATCGATACCATGATCGAGCTCACGCGCCTGTCCAGCCTGCGTCGCACCATCGTCGCCGGGAACGGCAGCCTGGATCTCTATCTTGCGCTGCGACGGCGCGGGTTCATGCGGGTAGCTACCACTGCAACATGCCGCATCCCAAAGGGGCAGCACGCGGTCGGCCTGATCACGGGTCTGAATTCCATTCAGGCCATTGAGGCTGCGCTTGCCGAAATATCGCAGTACCTCAACGCCAGCGCGGCCATTGCGGTGTTGATCGACTCCCGCGAGGGCGGCTTCAGCCTCAGAATCCGCGCCAAGCTGGAGCAGATGGGCTTCCGGATCGAGGCGGGGGCCAGATGCCAGGAAGGCCTCGTGCTGTCAGCGGTTCGGCAAGGCTTCGCCCCAATGGAAATCGCGGCCTGAAATCCGATGCCGGACAATGCAAATCCCGCCGCCTGGCTGGCAGGCTGCATACCCGATCTTCCCACGCCATTCGATGAGAGGGGCGTGGTCGATCTGGCGGCCTTCGCAAGGCTTTGCGAACGCCAGATTAAAGCTGATGTCCCGGCGATCGTGGTCTGCGAAACGGCCGGCGAGGCCTCTACGCTAACGCCCGAAGACCAGGACAGCATCATCCGTGCGGCCGTCGAGGTGGCGCGAGGCAGCATCCGCGTCATCGCCGGAGCGGGATCAAATTCAACCAGCCAGGCTATCGAATTGACGCAGCGCGCCGAAGCAGCCGGCGCCGATGCGGTGCTTTCGGTGGTGCCTTACTACAACAAGCCGATGCAGGCCGGCATTCATGCGCACTTTCGGGCAATCGCCGTCTCGACCGCCCTACCCATCATCCTGCATGACATTCCCTCCCGGACGATCCGCGAATTATCCGACGACACGCTCGCAGGGTTGGCGGAATTGAGGCAGTTCATCGGGTTGCGGGATGGAACCGGCGACATCGCGCGTCTTCCGCGCTTGCGGCAGCGGCTGCCGACGGGATTTCGACTGTTGTCCGGCGACGACGAGACAGCGCTGGCGTTTGTTGCGGGTGGCGGGGATGGCTCGATATCCCTGGTATCGAACGTCGCGCCACGACTGTGTCAGGCGGTCTACTTGAACTGCCGGAAGGGACGGTTGCCGTCCGCGCGCTATTTGCAAAGCAGGCTGGCGCCGCTGACGGCCTCGCTCGCCAGAGAGAGCCCGGCGGCGCTGAAATATGCCCTGGGCCTGCTCGGGTTGATGCGCCCAGACGCCCGCCTGCCGATCGTCGAATTGGACGAGCTGGCGAAAAGAGAAGTCGCAGACGCGATTGCGGCGATTGGCGATGAAGATCTCGCCTGCCCGATCGAACGTCGTCACGGGCCTCGCCTGCCCGAGGATTCGGCCGCAACGTCGTAGAAGCGTCATCGTCAATGAATTCGAACGTTCAAGGGATGGACGAGTGGCACGCTAAAACGCTGCGGGCCTGGCAGCTGGCTATCCTGCGGTTCGCCGTGACGCTGGATAATGCCGACCGATTGGCCGTGCTCATGATCGCCGCTGAAATCGACAGGCTTGATCCACGGCGGCATGGCAACCCGGATTTCAGCTTCTTTCGCACAACCAGCGCGGAGCTTTGCGCTGCAATCTTGCGGCCGAGCGAACCTGGTTCTGCTGTCTTGCGGCAATACCTCGCGCGAATTGACGACGACCGTCTCAAACGCGTCTTCGCGGCAGCCATTGAAGCGGACCGACCGGCGGTCGTCCCGATCAAGAGACCGGTCAAACGCGTCAATGGCTTGTGGAAAGGGCTTTCGTCGCGACGCAGTCATTAATCCGTCAATGCGCGGGCTGCGCCTGATGGTATCGCCGTCTCACGTGCCCTTCGCGGAAGCGCCGTCAAAACGGTGCTTCTCGCGCCACTTCGGTCCGGGACCGCGCATATAATATCGCTCCGGCCGGTATTTCCTGACCGGCCCGTCCCAGGATGGGCCCAGAAACGTCACCACGGCGCTGGCGGCGCGGCGGAGAACAGAAAGGAGAATGGATGCGGCCAGCGAAAGCCATGACATGTGATGCTCCCCCGGAAAAAGTTGGAATGGGCTGGCGCTAACGCTCTGTCGGCTCTGACGTGCGCGCCGTCCGGCCATCATCGGGCCGATCGTAGCGAACACCGCGAAGCTCGAGTTCGCGCTCCATCCGGCGCAATTTCGCGCTGGCGATGGCCTCGATCATGTTCTTCAGGAAGCCGTTGACGCGGCTTACGGCGGTACGCGCGTGGACGCGAACGTGCTTTCCTTGCGTTCTGCCGAACCGGTAGCCGCCCGATGAACGGTTTCGCGCCATCAGATACGACCGATAATCATCGTCGTAGATCAGTTCGGGATCTTTTTCATCGCCTGTCAGGAAATGAGCCATCTTCAATTCTCCACCGTCAGCTCATGTGGCTGAACCATTGGCCCGAAGTTGCGCACGGGCGCATAGGAAATCGAGTCGATCGGCTGCGCTGTCTCATAGCCGCCTTATAAATGCCGCCCCACGCCTGCTGCGGCGGCATCACTTCTGCCGCGCCTTTATATCTCTCCTATGCGACGCAGCGCCGATCCATCTCGCATTCCTATGGCATCGTCGGCACATCATGCGCATTGGATTCGGGAGGCCGCCGTGGCCATGCCCGGACCCGTCATCGTCATCGGTCAACGCGCAATGATCGCCATGCAGCTCACAACCCCGGATCTTTCACGACGGCAGGCGCCGGGACGTTCGACCGTTGCGATCGATCAGGACGGCCAACGCTCCGGCATGTTGCCGGCCGACAAACCCGCAACCGTCAGTGCGCAATTTCAGCCGCTCGATCCCGGTATCGTCAATGACGCGATCCCGGCATTTTTCATCGGCCGCAACAAAGAAGGCTTCTGGGTCGCCCGTGACGTCAAGGGACAGATCGGCGGAATTTTCCTGCTCGAGAACTCCGCGGTGTCGTTTGCAAGACGGAATAGCCGGCCGGCTGGATGCGCAACGATCTATCCGCACGATCGGATCGAACTCGACCTGGAAAACAAGGGGAATCCGTTTGCCGTGTACCTCGTATCGGTGCTGCGGCTTACGAAGCGTCCTCGCCGGCGAATAGCCGCCCTCATCGCCAGAATGAGGCAAGCGGTCAAACGCCGGCTGGGCGATTTTCACGCCTTTTGAATTGAAGCGGCCGCACAACGGCAGCAACAGACACCGCTCGGCTTCTCTGAGCGAGGATTTCGACCATGACCATGCTGACGCACCCCCGGGGTCCGCTCGACCAGGCTGCCAATTCATCGGGCAGGCTGGATACCGTCGGGACGGCTGCCGCAAAAGCGCACCTTGCGACCATCAAACGGTTCTGCATGCGGACTCTTCCGGTCCTGATCGCTGCGGCAGCCCTCACCGGAATCATTGCGCTTAAGGCTGCGATCTATTTCTGGCGTTTCCATTATTGACGCAGGCTGAGTGCAGGTTGTTCGAAATGGCGCTCATACCAAAACGATCTCATGAATAGCGTTACGGATGGATCGATGGGTCGAATGGCAAGGACGAGACCCCTACCAAACGCGAAAAGAAATTAATAAAAAATATATTTTTCTTTTATTCCGATAGAGGGACAGAATGATCGTTTTGGCACTGACCGTCTTCACCATGTCCGCATCCGCCCATCGCGACCGAAGCCCCAGACAGCACAAAGCCATTCGCGGTAAGCATGATCTGCACGAAATCGAGTCAACGGAGTTCGGAGCTCTCCAAGGTCTGCTACTACAATTGCGGCGAAACCGAAGGCGCCATGAGGGCGCAGATCTACGACGTTTGCCCGCACCGGATGCTGCGTTGGCGGCTGAACCGAACCGGTCCGTTCGGGCCAAGCGGAGTTGCGCAGTAGACGAGGCCGGCAAGCCGCCAGCCGTTTTCAGGCTCTCACGCCGACGCAGGATCGGGACTGTTCAAGGCGGCATTGATCAAACCCGAAGCGGTCGATAAATCGATGATTTCCCCTTACGAGCTAGCCATGGCGTCTCTGCTCGGTTTGGGGACCACCTCCTCTTCCCTGTTGGGCGCGGCTATTGGTCTCTTCGTTCCCTTCACGAAGCGCCCGCTGGCCTGCCTGCTGGCTTTCGCCGCGGGCTCCCTGATCTCCGCGCTGGCGATCGAGCTGGCGTATGAAGGCGCACTGACCCTTCATCACCAGGGCTTCGATGCGCGCTCGGCATGGGCATTTGTCAGCGCCGGATTTGCAGCCGGCGCCATCATCTACTACTCGGCGTCGCTGTTTCTGGAAAAGAAGGGGGCGGCGGTACGCTATGTCACCCAGTTTCGCGAATATGCCCTGGCGCGCAAACAGGTGGATACGAACGGGCGAATTAAGCTGCTGGCGACATGCGATCTCATGCGCCATCTGCCGGCTGAGCAGATCGAGCAGATTCTGCCGTGTATTCGCGACCGCCAGCTCAAGGCAGGTGAAGCTCTGTTCAAGGCCGGAGACCCCGGTGACGCCCTCTACATCGTCGCCCGCGGCAAGGTGGAGGTCCTGACCCGAGGTTTGCCGGATGCCACTGCGTCCGGCGGCGCGATCGCCGTGCTCGGCGAGGGACACGCCTTTGGGGAAATGTCCCTGCTCCGCGGGGGGCCGCGAACCGCCACGATCCGCGCCGTCCAAGACACAGACCTGCTGGAAATCGGCAAGGAGGATTTCGACCGGTTGGTTGCGACCGACCGTCAATTGGCTGACGCCGTGAGGCGCATCAGCCATCAGCGGGCGATCAGCAATCTCAGCGCCGGAGGCACGGACGCCGCCCTGTGGGCGAAAATCGCAAGCGGGAGCCTCGATCATCTCAATCGGCACGAGACCGCAAAAATGCTCAGCGATGCGGCCAAGGGCGCGGGGATGGCGATTGTTTTCGGAAATATTCTCGACACCATACCGGGCTGCCTGGTGATCGGGGCGAAGTTCACGGCGTTCGGCAATCTGTCGCTGACGCTTATGCTGGGGATGTTCCTGGGCGGGATTCCAGAGGCGGCCGCGAGCGCGTCGATGCTGACCAAGGCCCGCTATCGTCCGGTGACGATTTTCGGTCTTTGGTCGACCGTATTGCTGGCCGGCGTGGTTGCGGCAGCGGCCGGAAAAGCGCTTATCGGCGGCAGTGAGGCACTCGCGGCGATCTTTGCCCAGGCCTTGGCGGGCGGCGCGGTGCTCGCGCTCGTCGCCCATGCCATGATACCGGTCGCGCTGGAAGAAGGTGGCTCGCTGGTGGTGCTCCCGACGGTCGCAGGCTTTCTATTTGCGCTATATCTGGCTCTCGCCGAGTCTTTCGTATGAGCCATTGATCCGAAGATGCGAAGACCGCAATCCATTTATGACGCTTTGACGATTGCCGCACGCCGAGTGCAGGATCGGGTCTATTCGGGAAGGCTTCCTTCGAACTCCAAGTGATTGATGGATTGATGTTTTTCCCGGGCTTGCCACGCTGGCCCTGCGCCGCCCAGGAAATAGCTCTTCCCTGTCGGGGACTGCCATCGGTCGACGGGTTCGGTTTTCAAGGCCGCGCCGGGAGACGGCGGCTCGCTTGCGCTGCCCCCGACAGTTGCCGGCTTTCCCTTTGCGCTATATCTGAATCTGACGCTGGCGAAGTCGTTCGTTCAGCCCGCTGCCCTTTCAGGGGCTGCGACTTGGAAGCTCCTTGCGCGGCTATAAAAATTCACAACCAAGCATGATGGCGAACCCGAAAATGCTCAGCGGTACAGACATGTCCACCACGCTAGACCGCATTCTAAACACCGCCGCGGACAACCTAAGATTCGCAAAAATTCTGGTTCAACTGGGCCTCGACCCCAACAACATCACCTATGACGCACTAGCCAATCGCCTGCTGGAAATCGTGCTGCACAATATCACGCTTGCCAACATGTTCGCCCTGGTCGGGGCCATCTTCTTCGTCGCCACGCTGCTGACGCAAACGATGGTGCCACTGCGCGTCGCCAACATGATCGGTTGCGTATTCTTCGCCGGCTTCGGCGCGCTCAGCGGAACCGTCACGACCTTTCTCTTGTATCTCCTGATGGTCCCCATCAATGCTTTTCGCCTCCGCCAAATGCTTGTTCTCGTCAAAAAGGCGCGCGGCGCCACGCAGGGCGACACCTCGATGGAATGGCTCAAACCGTTCATGACCGAGCGCAAATATCGCAAGGGCGATATCCTGTTCAGGAAGGACGATGCCGCGCATGAAATGCTGCTGACCGTCACCGGCAAATTCCTGGTGAAGGAAATTGGCGTCGAACTTCCGCCGGGACGTCTGATGGGTGAACTCGGGTTTCTCACCCCCGATAACCGCCGGACGGCGACGATCGAATGCATCGAGGCCGGCCATGTGCTGACCATCACTTACGAAAAGCTGCTCGAAATCTACTTTCAGAATCCGCAGTTCGGCTATTACTTCCTGGTCCTGACCAGCCAGCGCCTGCTGGAAAACATCGCGCGGCTCGAAGGAATTATTGCGCAGGCCAAGATCGCGCCGCAGGCGACGGCCGCCGGCGACGCGCACTGAACGATGTCGCACCCAGTAGCGCGGCTGTCGTCAGTTTCCACTTTGGTAGCTTGATCCTTCGCGCACTCGCGCCCAATGAGGTTTGCAGCAAGCGTCGATCCAGCCAGCACCTGCCGTTGCCTTACCCTCCCCCTCCAGGCAGGGGAATCGCATGTGGATTTGAGATTGATGTTGCCGCGGCAAGCAAGGTGGATTCTGAAGAGGACTCCCGAATTGCTGGGGAGGTCCAATGCAGAAATTCAGGAAGATTTTCCGGGACTTACCGGATCCACGGGCGCCCAATGCCATTCACGATTTGCTCGACATCATCATCATCGCGCTGGCTGCGACGCTGTGTGGGGCGCAAGGCGCAACCGACATGGCGTTGTTTGCTCGCTCGAAGGAGAAATTGCTGCGGCAATTCCTGCCGTTGGAGTGCGGCATCCCGAGCCACGACACGTTCAGCCGAGTACTGCGGGCGCTGGACCCGCAAGCCTTCGAGCAAACCTTTCGGACCTTCATGGCCGTCTTCGCCAAGGCCAACGGGATCAAGCTTACCGGCGTCATTGCTGTCGACGGCAAAGCGCTGCGAGGCGCCTACCAGCGCGGCAGAAGCGCCACGCCGTTGCACATGGTCAATGTATTCGCGGCCGAAGCCCGAATGGCACTGGCCTCGCGCAAGGCGCCCGGCCGCAACGAAGCCAAAGGAGCCTTGGACGTCCTGCGCATGCTGTCGCTCGAAGGCTGTATCGTTACCAGCGATGCGCTGCATTGCAATCGGCCGTTTGCCGAGACAGTGCTCAAACGTGGCGGCCATTATGCGTTGGCGCTCAAGCAAAATCAGGGCAAACTGTTCGATGCCGTCGCGCGACGCTTTGCCCGCGCCGGCAGGCGCAGCGTCGCCAAGCAATTGGAACCGTCCACTCACGACCGCCACGAATCCCGGCGGGCCACCGTCATTCGCAACACCGACGTCGCTGCCGCAAACCGCTTTCCCGGTGTGGTCGCCATCGCGCGCATCACCTCGCGCAGACGCCTCCATGGCAGACGCGCCGACAAGCCGGCTGTGCCCTATTACCTGCTTTCCAAGTACATTCCCGCCAAACGACTGTTGCAGATCGTGCGCAGTCATTGGGGCATCGAGAACAGGCTGCATTGGGTGCTCGGCGTCGTGTTCGGCGAGGATCGCAATCGTACCAGAAAAGACCATGGTCCCGAGAACCTCGCGATCCTGCGAAGATTTGCGATCAATATCATTCGCTCGCATCCCAACCCCATATCCATACGCCAAAAAGTCAAGCGTGCCGGCTGGGACGACGCCTTCCTTCTCGACCTCCTCAGTCACATGCGATAGCCCTGCCCTCCAGGGGACGGTAAGCGCATCCCTGAACCGATGGCCCCATCATGATGCGACCGGAGCGAAACATGCCGTGGCCGTTCACTCCGCCGCGCTGCGCATCTCGGCGCGGACCGCGCAGAACTTGAATTCGGGAATCTTGCCGAATGGATCAAGCGCCGGATTGGTCAACAAATTGGCCGTGGCCTCCACGTAGCAGAACGGCATGAACACCATGTTCTCCGGCACGTCGCGATCGCTGCGCACCTTGATCTCGACCGCGCCGCGGCGGGTTTGCAGCCGGATGGGTCCTCGCAAGATAGCAACGTTGTTCCAATACAACCGTAACGGTGATAGGCTGGTTTAACAGACGAGGGACCACAATGCTGCGTCGGAAACTGTTTTTGAAGCTGGGGGCACCGCGCCTGGGTGTCGCGCGCCGCTTGACCTACCTTGACGCCACCGGCCGGTGCATGAGCCAGTGAATCACGATGATGTTTGACCGAGCCTATCGGCAGCGCCTCGAAGCCGATCTTGCGCAATGGGAGGCCGATGGCGTGATTACGCCTGCGGCCCTCGCCACCATCCGCGTTGCGCTTCCGCCACTCGGTCCCGGCATCAACATCCCTGTGGTGGTAGCCATCGTCGGCGGCCTGCTGATTGCAGCTGCGTTCCTGGCTTTCGTCGCTGCCCATTGGACGGAACTCGCACGCCTGGCGCGTTTGGCAATTCTGCTTGCCGGTATCGTCGGTGCCCATGGCCTCGGTGCCTGGTTCGGCCGTGCGGGTCGGCCGGTCCTCGCCGACCTTTGCACAGCCGTGGGCTCGATCATCTTTGGCGCCGGGATCGCCCTGGTTGGCCAGATGTATCACCTGGGTGGAGACTTTGCAGGCGGTATGCTGCTGTGGACGATGGGCGCGCTCGTCGCGGCAGCGCTTACCGGCTCGCGCGGTGCGCTCGCGGTTGCGCTGGTCGCCGCAAGCATATGGAGCAGTATGCGCGTCGTTGAAATTCGTAACGTCCCGCATTTTTCGTTCGTGGCGATCTGGCTCATTGCCACTGGCCTTGCGCTAGCCTGGAACTCGCGCGTGGCGGCCCACCTCGTCGCGCTGGCCGCGCTTCCGTGGTGGATCGCGGCGGCGCTCGCGGTCGGACTCGAACCGCCATTCGTTCTCGACGACGGTGCGGCCTTGTTGTTCGGTGCAGGACTTGCGCTTGCCGCGGCGCCGTGGCAGAGGGCGTCTTCCGCCGGGGCCGTCCTGTCAATCTACGGCGCTTTTTCGCTAGCTGGCGTCGCCATCCTGGAGGTGGCAACGGCTAACGACCTCGTCCGTATCCACACGGGGGCCGTAAGCCAGCCGCTTTGGGCGATTTCATGCGGCGTCGCGGGAGCGATCTTCGCCTTTGTGCTCGCCGCGACGACGCGCCGGGCCGGCGCAGCCTTTGCCGGAATTGCGATTGGGCTCGTCCTTCTTGCAACGGCGGTATTGACGCCACCACAAGCGGGGGAGCCATGGCTCGCCTACGCCTTCGAACTCGGCGCCATGCTCTGCCTTGTCGTCTCCGGCATGCTTGATAGTGCACGCCCGCGGATCGTCGCCGGCTGGCTCGGGATCGCCGGTGTCATCGCGGCAATCACATGGGCGGTGAAGGGCTCGCTGCTGCATCGCTCAATGTTCCTCGCCGTGGCTGGCGCCGTCGCTATTGCACTTTCTCTGGTGCTCAATCGCTTACTGCCGAGAACCCGCGAATGATTAAAACCTCCGCCACATCCCTCGCTGAACTTTTGGCACACATCCCGAAAATCGTGCTGTTCGGCGTCGCCGCCCTTGTTCAGGTCGCGCTGCTGACCCTGATGATCATCGACCGAATCCAGATCCTGCGCGACGGCACCGAAGTAACCCTGCAGACCCGTCCGGTTGATCCGCGCGATCTCCTGCGCGGTGACTATGTTGTCCTCGGCTACGACATCTCGCGATTGCCGGCAGGTTCTCTCCTGAACCAGCCCACCGGCACACGCAACCCCATGGTGTTCGTCAAGCTCGCGCCCAATCGCGACGGACTCTACGAAGCGGTCTCGGTACATGCCGATGCCGTGGCGGTCGCAAGTCCCGAGGTGTTGATCCGCGGGCGAGTTGTGTCCGGTGCCACCTGCGGCTCAAATGGGCGCGCCTTCTGCGATCAGCTGCAGGTTCGCTATAATCTTGAAAGCTATTTCGTTCCCGAAGGCGAGGGCCGGAAGCTTGAACAGGCCCGCAACCAACGCAAGTTGACGGTTGTCGCGGCAATCCTGCCGTCAGGGCGCGCCGCCATCAAGCGGCTATTGGTCGATGGCGAACCGATCTATGAGGAGCCGTGGTTTTAGCACTGCCTACTCCGCCGCAACGCGCTGTTCCACTGTTTCGGCCTTGACCGCGCAGAACTTGAATTCGGGAATCTTGCCGAAGGGATCGAGCGCCGGATTGGTCAACAAATTGGCCGCGGCTTCCGCGTAGCAGAACGGCATGAACACCATGTTCTCCGGCACGTCGCGATCGCTGCGCACCTTGATCTCGACCGCGCCGCGGCGCGTCTCCAGCCGGACGAAATCGCCCGGACGCACGCTCATCCGCCGCATGTCCTTTGGCGACATGAACGCCACCGCCTCCGGTTCGATCTGGTCGAGCACCATGGAGCGTCGCGTCATCGAGCCGGTGTGCCAATGCTCCAGCACACGGCCGGTGGAGAGCACCATCGGATAGTCGTCGTCGGGCAATTCGTCCGGCGGCAATACATGCGCCGGCACGATCTTGCCGCGGCCGCTCTCGGTCGGATATCCCGTCGTAAAGATGATCTCGTTGCCGGGCTGATGCGGATCGTCGACCGGATAGGTCACCGCACCCTCGCGCACCAGCCGCTCCCAGGTGATGTTTTTTAGCGACGGCATCACCTCCGTCATTTCGGCGAAGACATCGGCCGGCCCGTCGTAGCGCCAGTCGAGCCCCATGCGTTTGGCAATTTCCTGGATGATCCACAGATCCTGCCGCGCATCGCCGGGCGGCTTGATCACCTCGCGCGCCAATTGCACGCGGCGGTCGGTATTGGTGAAGGTGCCGGATTTCTCCGCGAACGCCGAAGCCGGCAGGATTACGTCGGCATGAAACGCGGTCTCGGTGACGAACAGATCCTGCACCACGAGATGATCGAGCATCGCCAGCGCCTCGCGGGCGTGCTGCAGATCGGGATCCGACATCGCAGGATTTTCGCCCTCGATATACATGCCGTTGATTTCGCCGGCATGGATCGCGTTGATGATCTCGACCACGGTGAGGCCGCGAACCGGATCGAGGTCGTAATGCCAGAGATGCTCGAACGGCTCGCGCAGGTCGGTGCGCCCGACCGGCTGATAATCCGGCAGGAACATCGGAATCAGCCCGGCGTCGGAGGCGCCCTGCACGTTGTTCTGGCCGCGCAGCGGATGCAGGCCGGTGCCGGGACGGCCGACCTGCCCGGTGATCAGCGCCAGCGCAATCAGGCAGCGCGCGTTGTCGGTGCCATGCACATGCTGGCTGATGCCCATGCCCCAGAAGATGATGGAGGCCCGCGAGCGCGCGTACAGCCGCGCCACTTCGCGCAAGGTCTCGGCCGGAATGCCGCAGATCGGCTCCATTTTTTCCGGCGTGAATTCCTGGATGCGCGCCTTCAGATCGTCGAAACCCTCGGTATAGCCGGCGATATATTGCTCGTCGGTCAGGCCTTCGGTGATGATGGTGTTGATCATCGCGTTGAGCATCGCGACGTCGCTGCCGGGCTTGAACTGCAAATTCAGGTGGGCGTGACGCGACAGCGCCTGCCGGCGCGGATCGATCACGATCAGCTTGGCGCCCTTCTTCGCGGCATTCTTGATGAAGGTCGCGGCGACCGGATGGTTGACGGTCGGATTGGCGCCGATCACGATGATGACTTCGGCGTCCATCGCGGCGGCGAACGGCGCCGATACCGCGCCGGAGTTGAGGCCTTCCATCAGCGCCGCCACCGACGAGGCATGGCACAGCCGCGTGCAGTGATCGACATTGTTGGAGCCGAAGCCGGTGCGTACCAGCTTCTGAAACAGATAGGCTTCCTCGTTCGATCCCTTGGCCGAGCCGAAGCCGGCGAGCGCTTTCACGCCCTTCTCGTCACGGATCTTGACGAGGCCTTTGGCCGCGATGTCGAGCGCTTCCTCCCAGGAAGTCTCGCGGAAATGCGTGAAAGGATTGGCCGGATCGACCTGGTCGTTGGCGTCCTTCTTCGCGTTCGGCAGCCGCACCAGCGGCTTGGTCAGGCGATGCGGATGATGGATATAATCGAAACCGAAGCGGCCCTTGACGCAGAGCCGGTTGTGATTGGCCGGACCGTCGCGGCCCTCGGCATAGATCACTTTCTCGTCCTTGACCTGATAGGTCACCTGGCAGCCGACGCCACAGAACGGGCACAGCGAGTTGACCTTCCGGTCCGGGTAGGTGACGCGGGTCTGTTTTTCGTCGAGCATCACGGCCGGCATCAGCGCACCGGTCGGACAGGCCTGGACGCATTCGCCGCAGGCCACGCAGGTGGATTCACCCATCGGATCGTCGAAATCGAACACGATCTTGGAATTGTGGTTGCGATAGGCCATGCCGATGACGTCGTTGACCTGGACCTCGCGGCAGGCGCGCACGCAGAGGCCGCACTGGATGCAGGAATCGAGATTGACACGCATGGCCGGATGGCTGGCGTCGCCGTGCCAGCGCTCCGCCGCCGGAAACCGGCTTTCGGTCACCTCGACCTTTTCGGCCCAGTGCCAGAATTTCGAATCGGGATCGTGCGAGGTTTCGCGCGCCGGCTGATCGGCGACCAGAAGCTCCATCACCATCTTCTGCGCCGCGACCGCGCGCGGGCTGGCCGACTTGACCTTCATGCCGACGCTCGGCGTGCGCTTGCAGGAAGCTGCCAGCACGCGTTCGCCCTCGACTTCCACCATGCAGGCGCGGCAATTGCCGTCGGGCCGGTAGTCCGGTTCCGGCGAATAGCACAGATGCGGAATTTCGCGGCCCTGGCGTTTTGCCACTTGCCAGATGGTTTCGCCGTCGATGGCTTCGACCTGCTTGCCGTCGAGTTCGAACTGGATTTTCGTCATTCCGCGGCCTCTTTCGGCACGAATTCTTCCGGAAAATATTTAATCACTGACGTCAGCGGATTCGAGGCCGCCTGGCCGAGACCGCAGATCGAGGCATCGCGCATCGCCTGGCTCAATTCGTCGAGCAATTCGCGGTTCCACACCGGTTTTTCCATCAGCAGCGCCGCCTTCTGGGTGCCGACCCGGCAGGGCGTGCACTGGCCACAGCTTTCGTCCTCGAAGAACCGCATCAGGTTCAGCGCTGCAGCTTTGACGCTGTCCTGCTCGGACAGGATCATGACGGCGGCGGAACCGATGAAGCAACCGTATTTTTCCAGCGTGCCGAAATCGAGCGGAATATTGTCCATCGCGGCCGGCAGGATACCGCCGGAGGCGCCGCCCGGCAGGTAGGCGTGGAACGTGTGCCCGTCGGCCATCCCGCCGCAGAACTCGTCGATCAGTTCGCGCACGGTGATGCCGGCCGGCGCCAGCTTCACGCCGGGATTCTTGACACGCCCGGACACCGAATAGCTGCGTAGGCCGTGGCGACCGTTGCGACCGTGCGAACCCCACCACGCCGCGCCCTTCTCCACGATGTCGCGCACCCAGAACAGCGTCTCGATGTTGTTGATCAGCGTTGGCAACCCGAACAGCCCGACCTGGAACGGGTATGGCGGCTTGTGACGCGGCAGGCCGCGCTTGCCTTCGATGCTTTCCAAAAGCGAAGATTCCTCGCCGCAGATGTAAGCGCCGGCGCCCCGGCGGATGTGCAGGGTGGGACCACCCTTCGGCAGCTTGGCGAGTTCGAGCGGAAGCACCTTCAGCGCCGCCGGATATTCGTCGCGGATGTAAATGTAGACGTCGGTCGCATCGATGACATGCGCGCCGATCAGCGTGCCCTCGAGGAAACGGTGCAGATCGCGAAGCAGATAGAAGCGATCCTTGAAGGTGCCGGGCTCGCCCTCGTCACCATTGACGGCCATCAACCGTGGCCCGGCCTCGCCGAGCACCGCGCGCCATTTCCGCCCGGTCGGAAAGCCGGCGCCGCCGAGTCCGCGCAGGCTGGAATCGTCGAGCGCCTTCAGAACGTCTTCCTTGCTGACGCGGCCGGCGCGCAGATCGTTCAGCAGCTTGTAGCCGCCATCCTTCACATAGGCGTCATAGTCCACATAGGGCGGGATATCCGGCTCGGTCTCGCCTCGCGCGGTTGTCGCCAGCACTTCGGATGAGGTCGCGTGGAAAACGTAGTGATGGCCGACCTCGGCAACCGGCGCCACGTCGCACAGCCCGACGCAGGGCGCGCGCACCACGCGAATGCCGGGGCCGGCTTTGGTCTGCAACTCCTGCAGCAGTTTTTCCGCACCCAGCATGGCGCAGGTGAGCGAATCGCAGACCCGAATGGTCAGCGGCGGGATATCGGCCTCGCCTTCCTTCACCACGTCGAAATGCGCGTAGAAGGTCGCGGTCTCGAACACTTCCGCGAACGACAGCTTCATCTCGTCGGCGAGGGCCGCGAGGTGGGCGGCGGAAATCTGGTGATATTTGTCCTGGATCAGATGCAGATGCTCAATCAGGAGGTCGCGCCGCCGCGGCCGGTCGCCAAGCAGAACTTCAATCTCGTCCGCGGCGGTCGGATCGACCTGGCGTCCCTTGGGCGTGGATTTGGCGCGCTTTCGCCCCTCGCCCGGATGTTCGAACGAGCGGACCTGTTGTACATCATGACTCATTGAAACGTCTCGTTCTCACCGTCGGTGCACACGACTTTAGTTCGTGGCATGCCACATGCCAAGAGAAATAATGTCGCCCACAGAATGATTTAAGGGGCACGCAGCCATGGCTGACATGCCCCTCAATAGCCACGGATCAGCCGACCATGGTCTCAGGTCTTGTCCATGCAGTCTGCGATGTAGAACCAGCGGTCGTCGCCGGCCAGTCCCTTCGCCTTCACCTCTTTGCGACAGGCCATGAGCTTGGGCTTGTTCGCCTTCCATTTCGTACGCATCTCCTTCAGGCGTTCAACCGTCAGTTTCATCCTCGAGGGTTTTGCGGGGGCTGGAGCCGGAGCGGCCGACGGAGCCGGGGTGGGTGCCGGAGCCGTCGTCTGGGCCGAAGCCGTATGGAGGGCGCCCGCGACAAGCAACATGGCGGCGAGACAAACACTGGTGCGACGCATCAAAATCCCCTGCTCTTCTTTCGTTGATTGGTCGGAAAATACGGCGTCCGCGGGGCGTGACTTGAACGTCCCGCGGCGGTGGAGGCGGCGATCAGAAGATCTTGATCGCGCTTTCCAGTGTCTTCCACACACCCCATGCGAGCGGGATGCCGACGAAGGCCCAGAATAGCGCAGCCTTGACGTCGAATCCGCCCTTGCCGATGCCGAACGAGCCTTGCTGCACGCCGGCCGCGCCCGTCGCGCTCGCCGCCTGCAGCTTGGCGACCTCGTCAGCACTCATGTGCCATTTGGGGTCGACGGGCTTGATCATGTAGTTGCAGATCAGGCCGGCGATCAACATGGCGCACAGGATGTACATGGTGGTATCATAGAGGTGGTCGCGCGGCACCCCGGCGGCGAGCTGGAACTCGCGGATATAGTTCACCACCACCGGACCGATGATGCCGGCGGTCGACCACGCGGTGAGCAGCCGCCCGTGAATGGCGCCCACGAACTGCGTTCCGAACATGTCGGCGAGATAGGCCGGCACCGTCGCGAAGCCGCCGCCATACATCGACAGGATGATGCCGAAAGCGAGCACGAACAGACCCTTGCTTCCGATCGCCGCGAACGTCGGCGCCAGCGCGTAGAGCGCGATGCCGAGCAGGAAGAAACAGTAATAGGTGTTCTTGCGGCCGATATAGTCCGAAAGCGACGCCCAGAAGAAACGGCCGCCGATGTTGAAAAGCGACAACAGGCCGGCAAAGCCGGCAGCGATGCCCGCGATCAACGTCTTCTGCTCAATCGAAAGCTGGCTGAAGCTCAAAGCGGGCAAGCCGATCAGCTTGCCGGCGAAGATTTCCTGCAGCATCGGCGAAGCCATGCCGATCACGCCGATGCCGGCGGACACGTTCAGCGTCAGCACCCACCAGATCAGCCAGAACTGGGGCGTCTTGTGCGCATTGTCGAGATGAACGTGATGCTGCGAGATCATCGACTTGCTTTCGCTCGGCGGCGTCCAGCCGTCGGGACGCCAACCGGCCGGCGTGACCCGGTAAGCAAACGCGCCGATCATCATGAAAACGAAATAGATCACGCCCATGGTAGCAAAGGTCTCCCATACGCCGACCGACGTAGGGGTCTTGAAGTAGTTGATCAGGATGTTTGCCAGCGGCGCACCGATCATGGCGCCACCACCGAAACCCATGATTGCCATACCGGTCGCCATGCCACGGTGATCGGGAAACCATTTGATCAGCGTCGAAACCGGGGAAATGTAGCCGAGGCCAAGACCGACGCCGCCGATCACGCCGGCGCCGAGCCACATGATCCAGAGCTGATGGACGTAAACGCCGAACGCACCGAGGATCAGGCCGCCGCCCCAGCATAGCGCCGCGACGGCGCCGGCCTTGCGCGGACCGGCGCGCTCGAGCCAGCCGCCCCAGATCGCGGCGGACACGCCGAGCACGACGAAGAACAGCGTGAACATCCAGCCGAGGCTGGACACTTTCCAGTCGCAAGTGGTGGTAAACAGCTCCTGCATCAGCGTCATGTCGGGACAGGCCTTGGCCGCGGTCAACCCGATGGCGCGCGACAGCGGCAGCCAGAACACGCTGAAGCCGTAGGCCATGCCGATGCACAGATGAATGCAAAGCGCCGCCGGCGGCACCAGCCAGCGGTTGAAGCCGGCCTTTGCAATGGTGTGCTCGCGGTCGAGAATTCCCGCCCCGGCGCCGGTCATGGTTCCTGCGCGTTCAATTGTCGTCATCGTTTCCTCCCCTACAGCCACCCTTGCCGGGCATGTCTGCCGTCCAGCATCCCGTTATCTTAAGTTCTGTTACGGCGTGCAAGCATCGGTTGTGCTGCCCCGCACCATTCCGAGATGCGCCGGGATCGCGGAGCGCAGTCGAAAATTCAACACCTGAGGGGACGGAATATGCGGTTCGCCCTAGCCAGTCCGGGCGTCCAGAATTCTCTGCCCAGGATTGCGTGCCGTGATACCAGGCACGAATCTGGCTCCGCCCCCCGCAGAGAACGACAATTGGGGCAGAAGCCGGGGTCGGTGTCGATAGGCAAATGGTAGCGACGTCAGGAGTTTCGGTTCCCGGTTCGACTGCAGGAGGCTACGGCCCCGTGGCGCCGGGTGACACGCCATTCGGCTTTTCTATCAGGCCATTCGCTTTTTCAATCAAGAACACGATCTGCCGTTCCGCATGTTCGGTGATCTCGACCTTGTCGCCGGTTTCCCGGATCAAATTGGGGATGTCGATCACCGACAGGGGATCGGTGCAGTGGACTTCCAGGAGGTCGCCCGGCTGCAGCGCCTTCAGCGCCTTGCGTGTTTTCAATGCCGGCAACGGACATTTAAGTCCGGTGAGATCGAGCCTGGTCGTGGTCATGCGCACCTAGATGGCGAAGCGGGCCGGCATCGTCAACGGACTTCACCTGTTACGGCGAGGATCAGGTCAGGCTCGCATAGGACAAAAACCCGACCGTCTGGCCGGGCTCGACCCCTGTGATTGTTTCGCCGAGTTCCACCAGCCCGTCGGTGTCGACTAGCGACGACAGCAGTCCCGCGCCCTCTCGCGGAAATTTCGTCGCTTCGAGCACGCCGTCGGGCGCCTTGCGCAGCGTGACCCGGACATATTCGCGGCGGGCGATTTTCTTCTTGTAGCTGAAGGCGGCGCGGACCGGCATCGGAACCAGCGGCTGGGGCGCGGCGCCCGCCAGCGCCAGCACGGTCGGGCGCACCACATGGACGAAGGTGACAAAACTCGCCACCGGATTGCCCGGTAGTCCGATGAACGGCGTGCCGTCGACAATACCCATCGCGACGGGACGCCCGGGCTTGATCGCCATCCGCCACAGCACCAGGGAGCCTGCGCTTTCGACACTGGCCTTGACGTGGTCCTCTTCGCCGGTCGATACGCCGCCGGTGGTCAGGATCAGGTCATGGGTGCCGGCGACCTGCTTCAGGCCTGATGCCAGCGACGCGCGATCGTCGCCGACAATACCGAGATCGCTGACCGCGCAGCCGAGCCGGCCCAGCATGGCCATCAGCATGAAGCGGTTGGAGTCGAACTGTTGTGCGGCGGCGCGCGGTGCCCCCGGCGATACCAGTTCATTGCCGGTCGAAAACACCGCGACCCGGATGCGCCTGATCACCCGGACATCGGTCAGGCCGAAGGCGGCCATCAGCCCGACATCCTGCGGCCGCAGCCGCCGGCCGGCGGCCAGCGCCGAAGATCCGATCGGAATATCCTCGCCCGCGGGGCGTACATTGGCGCCAGGTTTCAGACCCACCGGGAGGACGACCCGACCGTCTCCGTCGATGCGGACATCTTCCTGCATGAACACGGTGTCGGCGCCATCGGGCATCGGCGCGCCGGTGAAAATCCGCGTGGCGTGGCCTGGCTTGACCGGCGCTTGCGCCGATGCGCCGGCCTGGACGCGCCCGCTCACGGGAAATGCCGCTTCCTCCTGATGCGGAAGATCGCCGCCGCGCACCGCATAACCGTCGACGGCGGAATTGGTGAAGGGCGGCAGCGGCAAGGGCGCGGAAATATCGGAAGCGAGGATGCGGCCGTCGGCCTGGTTAAGCGGGACGGTCTCGACCTCACGCACCGCAGTCACCCGCGCGGCAATGATCCCTACGGCCTCATCGACCGACATCATCGGCCCGCCGAAGGCAAAGCAATCGTCGGACAATTGCGCCATTTTGGCTCTCAGGTTTCGGGGACGCCTTGCGCCAGCACGTCTTCGACTGGGATCGCCGCCCCCTGCATCATAGCCGCGATGGCCGGGATGTCATCGAGATGGGCGACCGGCAGGGTGGTTTCAACCGCCGTATCGGTGGCGATGCCGGCAATGCCGGGATCCTCCGGGAACAGCATTGGCTTGCCGTTGGCCGCACGATGCACCTCGATCTTGCGGTGCGGCGCGCGCTTGAAGCCTTCGACGACGACCAGATCGACCCGCGACATCTTCGTCAGCAATTCCGGCAGTCGCGGCTCGGCGGCGCCACGTAACTCATGCATCAGGGCCCATCGCCTGGCGGAAGACACCAGGACTTCCGCCGCACCCGACTGCCGGTGCACCCAGGAATCCTTGCCCGGCACGTCGACGTCGAATTCGTGATGGGCGTGCTTGATCACGGATACGCGAAGGCCCTCCTTGATAAAATACGGGATGACCCGCGACAGCAGCGTGGTCTTGCCGGCGCCGCTCCATCCGGCGAGGCCAATCACTTTCATCGATTTCTCCGAGCCGCCGGCGGAACCGGGCTATGCTTTGTCCTGAGGTGCTTTATATCGGGCAACAGGAGATGTCATGCTACCCTGCAGCCTATGATGAAGATCGACAAAGCGCCCGTCCCACTGATCGTTCCGAATCCCGGGGATCCGCGGCTGACCGAACGCGTCGCCGGCACCGATCAGACCGGGGCCACGGTCGAGATCAACGTCCCGGTGGAGCGGCCGCTGACGCTGTATCTGAACGCGCAGGAGATCGTCACCATGATGACGATCGGCGATTATCCGGAATATCTGGCGCTCGGCTATCTGCTCAACCAGAACATGCTGAAATACGACGATGTCGTCACCGAGGTCGAATATGACGACGATCTCCAGGTGGTGGTGGTGCGCACCGAGCACCACACCAATTTCGAAGCGAAATTAAAGAAGCGCACGCAGACATCGGGCTGCGCGCAAGGCACGGCGTTCGGCGACCTCCTGGAGGCGGTCGAAAACGTGGCACTTCCGAAGGCCGAACTGCGGACGTCCTGGCTCTACCAGATGACGCATGCGATCAACACCATGCCTTCGCTCTATCTCGAGGCCGGCGCTATCCACGGCTGCGTATTGTGCAAGCAGGGCACGCCGGTCTGCTACACCGAAGACGTCGGCCGCCACAATGCCGTCGACAAGATCGCCGGCTGGATCTATCGCCACGGCGTCGATCCCGCCGACAAGATTTTATACACTACGGGGCGGCTGACCTCCGAGATGATCATCAAGACGGTGCGGATGGGAATCCCGATCCTGGTGTCGCGCTCCGGCTTCACCGCCTGGGGCGTCGATCTGGCGCGGCAGGTCGGATTGACCCTGATCGGGCGCGCGCGCGGCAAGCGGTTCATCGCGCTGTCGGGCCAGGAGCGTATTGTCTACGACCAGAACCTCGCTTTCGTCGAAGAAGAATCCGCGCGGCACAAGCGCAAGGGCGCCGATCGTGACGAATGAAAATCGGGCGACGTCAAGTGACGCGCGGGCGACGTCAAGCGACGCGCGGGCGACGTCAAGCGACGCGCCGGCGACACCCGGCGTGCTGCTCGCCGGCGGGCTGGCGCGGCGGATGGGCGGCGGCGACAAGCCGATGCGTCAGATCGGCGGCCGCACCATCCTCGCCCGCGTGATCGCGCGGCTGGAGCCGCAATGCGACGGGCTGATTCTCAACGCCAATGGCGATCCCGCGCGCTTCGCAGATTTTGGACTGCCGGTGATTCCCGACACGGTGGAGAATTTCCCGGGACCGCTCGCCGGCATTTTGGCGGCGCTTGACTGGGCCGCGGCCAACCGACCCGAAGTGGCGTGGGTGCTCAGCGCCGCCGCGGATTGTCCGTTCCTGCCGCGCGATCTCGTCGCACGGCTGCATCGCGCCCGCGCGGAGGAGAACGTGCAGCTCGCGGTCGCGGCCTCCGACGGACAGTCGCATCCGGTGATCGGATTGTGGAGCGTGGCCTTGCGCGAAGAACTTCGCCACGCGCTGGTGGTCGAAGACATCAGAAAGATCGACCGCTGGACCGCGCGCTACCCTCTCGCCACGGTGGAGTGGCCGGTCGAGCAGCTCGATCCGTTCTTCAACGCCAACACCATGGACGACATCGCCGCGGCCGAGCGGTTGGCGGCGCTGGATGGGGGGTAATTTTCATCGCGAGCAAGGACTTTCGATCATGTCCATCAAGCCCAATCTGAACGGCCACACCGCTCTGGTAACAGGCGCATCGCGCGGCATCGGAGCGGCGATTGCCATCGCACTCGCCGAGGCGGGCGCCGCGGTCGCGGTCAACTATCGGGAACGCGCCGGTGAAGCCGATGCGGTCGTCGCTGGGATCAAGGAGTTGGGTGGCCGCGCGATCGCCATCGCCGCCGACGTCGCGCAAGCGGCCGCCGTCGCAAAGATGGTCGATCACACCGTAGCGGCCCTCGGTCCGATCGATATCCTGGTCAACAATGCCGGCATGGCGATCGTGCGCGGCATCGACGATCTCACCGAAGCTGAATTCGATCAGACCATTTCGGTCAACCTCAAATCGGCTTTTCTCTGCACGCAGGCCGTGGTGCCCGCGATGCGCGCCAAAAAATGGGGCCGCATCGTCAACATCTCGTCCGGCGCGGCGCGCGGCGCCGGCGCGATCGGCGTGCACTACAATGCGTCCAAAGCCGGCATGGAAGGATTGACCCGCGGCTACGCGGCGCGGCTGGTCAAGGAAGGCATCACAGTCAACGCGGTGGCACCCTCGCTGATCGAAACCGACATGATGCGCGGCCGTTCCGACCTCGCGCGCAACATCCCGGTTGGCCGCCTCGGGCATCCCGATGAGGTGGCGCAGGCGGTGCTGATGGTGCTCGGCAACGACTACATGACCGGGCAGACGATTGTATTGAATGGCGGCCTGGCGTTCATTTGAGTGGGCTCCATTTCCGCTGTCGTCCCTGCGAACGCAGGGACCCATACGCCGTGCCCCTTCGGTGAAACGCTGTAGCAGTCGCCTTTTGCTATCATTTACGACGGTGGTTATGGGTCCCGCTTTCGCGGGGGACGCGTTGAGAGAGATCGTTACGCCTTCCGAAACCCCGCGTGCGTCAGCGCCGCGCGGCTTTCCTCGGACGCCAGCGCCTCCAGAAACGCCTGCACCGCCGGGCGATTTTTACGCGCCGTCACCAGTGCGAAATCATAATGCTCTTCCGCCAGCGGAATGAATCCGAGCCCGGCCGCGTCCGCGACCGGGGCTATCGTCATGCCCCAGTCGGCGCGGTGCTGCGTGATCGCCGCGGCGACCGCGTTGTGCGACTTCGGCTGGTTCCAGTAGCCGTCGGGACGCGCCTCGCCAAGCAGCCGGTCGATCAGGATGCGCGTGCCAGCACCCTGGTTGCGGTTGACCATGATACAGGCGGGATCGGCGAGCGCCGCGCGCACCGCAGCTTGCGCGCTCAGTCCCTCGAACCGCTTGTCGCCCGAGCGAAACACGATGCCCTGCATCCGCCGCCAGCCCGGAATCAATTCAAGTCCGTCGGCGAGAAACGGCGTGTTGTAGGTCTCGCTCGCCTCATCGAACAGATGGATCGGCGCGAAATCGCATTCGCCGCGCTTGGCTGCAGCGAGACCGCCCAGACTTCCCACCGCAATCGAACGCACCGAGAGACCGGCGTGCGAAAGCGGCGCGGTCACCAGATCGAGCCCGGTGCAGTGGCTGCCGACGATCACGAGATCGGGCACCCGCACATGCGGCGTGAACAGCGTCACCTCGGCCTCGGTGCCAACAGGCATCTGATCGGCCAGCGCATCGATCTTCAAAAAGCCGTCGGCCTGCGCGAACGACGTGATCGCGCCACTTCCCTTGCCGGAGGGATAGGCGATCAAGCCGTCGTCGCCTTCGACCAGCGACACCATGACGAATTCGGTGCGGCCGAGTTCGGACGCGATCCGCACCGGAACTTTTGCCATCACCTTCGCGTCGGAGCGCGGCGGCAGGCCAGCCATGCGGCGCAGCACCGGCACGATCATGTCGTGAAAGGTGAACATCGCCGAGGTCGGAAATCCCGGCAGGATCACCACCGGCTTGCCGTCGCAGACCGCGAGACACAGCGGCTTGCCCGGTTTCAACGCCACCCCATGGGCGATGATGCCGGATTTTCCCAGCCGCGCGATGATGCGATGGGAGACATCGCCGGCGCCCTTCGAGGTGCCGCCGGACAGCACCAGCATGTCGCTGGTTTCCAGCGCCTGGCGCATCGCGGCTTCGAGTTTTTCTTCGTCGTCGGCAATGGCGCCGAAAAACGTCGCATCGCCGCCATTCTCGCTGACCGCCGCGGTGACGATGGCGCCGTTGGTGTCGTAGATCGCCGCCGGCCGCAGCGACCCGCCCGGCTGCACCAGTTCGTCGCCGGTGGAGATGACAGCGACCCGCGGCCGGCGCGCGACCGAAACCTGCGCGATCCCGCAGGCCGCCAGCATGCCGATCTCGCGCGATCCGATCAGGGCGCCGGCGCGCAGCAGCGCCTCGCCGCGCGCGATGTCGGAGCCGGCATAGGAGATAAATTGTCCCGGCGAGGCGGCGCGGCGGATCTCGATCGCGCGGAGGCCAGCAGGCTGGGTATGCTCGACCATGACGATGGCATCGGCGCCACGCGGCACCGGACCGCCGGTCGCGATCGACGTGGCGGTTCCCGACAGCACCGGCCGCGTCGGCGCGGTGCCGCAGGCGATCATTTCGTCATTCAGCAGAACGCGGACTGGCGCCGCTTCGCTCGCCCGCACCAGATCGGCCGAGCGCACCGCAAAGCCGTCGACATTGGAGCGATCGAACGGCGGCACGTCGATCGGCACCACGATATCCGCGGCAAGCGCGCAGCCGAGTGCGTCGGCCAACGGCCGCTGCTGGCTCGGGACCGCTCGCGGAAACAACGCGGCTTCGAAACGTTCAAGCGCATCTTCGCGCGACAGGATGGTCAGGAACTGGTCCTGATCGACGCCGTCGCGGTTTTTCGGCACGGACACATTGGTCATGTCGGAACCCATATCAGTCCCGCAGCATATAGGCACCCGCCGGCGCGCCCGCCGCAAACCCCTCGGAGCCGCCTGATACTGCCAGCCATGCATCGGCGCGGGCGATGGCCTCGAGCGAGAGGTCCCCGACCGCGAGCGGCATCCAGGCATCTTCGGTTTTTTCGAGCAGGACGATTTCGGCGATGCCGACCGTTGAGGCAATCTTGCGCGCCAGCGGCCGGGTGACCACCCGCCGCGGCCGAAGCCCGGACAATCGGTCGAGCACGGGAAGCACCAGCGTCCACCACGCCGCCAGCGCCTGAGCCGGCGCGCCCGGCAGCGCAATCACGGGAATGGTTCCGATCCTGCCGACGGCGGAAGTCCGGCCCGGCTGCAGCGCAATGCCATGCGCGACAACCTCGCCGCAGCGGGCTAAGGCGGCGATCACCGCGTCAGTGCGGCCGACACCGCTGCCGCCCGTCGTGACCAGCACATCGCACCCGCCGGGATCGATCGCCCCGGCGATCGAGGCCGCATCGCGCCCTGCAGCCTCGGTGCGGACAACATCAGCGCCGGCAGCGCGCGCATTTTCCGCAATCAGCTGCGCCGTCGCCGCGTTGCCTGTGGCCGCCGGAATATTGACGACGCGCAGGCGCGGGCGGCGGACGTTCAGTTTCTCCAAACCCGCTGTGCGCGCGATCAGGAGATCGAGCGGACCAACGCGGCGCCCGGGGGTGCTCACGGAACCTGCTTGCGCGATGTCGCCGCCGGTCCGGCGAACGCCCTGCCCCGGTACCGCCTCCGCCAGCACCTGAACCATCGGGCCGCTCTGATCGACCGAATCGGTATCGACGACGCAGTCGCACGCCTCCGGCATGGGATCGCCAGCCTCGACCCAGACCGGCGGTCTGGCCAATGGCAGCGGCGAATAGGACGAGGCGCCGACGAGGTCGCCGGCGCGCAGCGCCCACCCATCGGCGGCGGCGATGTCGCGCGGCGGAAACGCGCCAGGTCGAGGCATATCGGCGGCAACGCAGCCCAGCGCGTCGGCAAGCGGAAGCGCTTTTGGCCCGACCGGCTCAAGACGATGCAGCAACGCGGCGAGCGCCACGTCGAGCGGCGTAAGCGAAGCCGGCAGGCGCTGGGATGGGATCATGAGGGCCTTCTTAGCCCCTGCTGCGGGCGAGGAGAACTCTCATCGCAGGTCTGTCTCATTTGATTCAATGGGCTCAGACGTACTTCCGGGCAAAATCCGAACGTTCGACGCAAAGACCCTGACCGAGGCAGATAAGCCCGATTTGGATCTGAAGCAAAGATCTCGTCATAAACCTGCGGACTGCCACGACGCTCGGCCCGCAACTCCCGATAAACACGCTGTCGCCGACGAAGTTATCCAATCGCGCATCGCCGCTGCCATGATTCTGCTTCTGGCACCTTTCGGAAGTAGCGAACCAAGTCAGCGATGTCGGTTCACCCGGGTCAAGCGGACGTCGCGGAACGGACCGCCGAGGGCGGAAAATGACCCCATCTGAGACATCGGCTTAATGACGAGCAGACCGACAACGGACATAATTTTCTCAGACCACGAGGTCGTTCGGTGAAACCCGTGAAAGAAAAGCGCGGACTTGCGCAGCGGCATCGTGTGTTGGTGGGTTGCTCCCACGCATCAATGCGTTACCACGATGAAATCCGTGTCGTTTCCAGTCTCGTTGCTAAGTGCGTTGTCGGAAATAATCAATGAAGAGGCCGGCGTCAGTAGTTCCGAGATCCTCTCAACCGTATCCTCGGGTATTTCGATGCGATCGAGGGCAGCGTTGGCTTTATCGGGCGACGGTACCGATGGGGCGGTTTGCTTCGCGGGCGCTGCACGCTCTTTCGTGACAGCCCTGGACATGCGACGAAATTCCTCCAGAATCGACACGACAGTCCAGCGAATGGCCGCTCCCCCGTTCTGGAATTCCATTGCGGTAAACACGTGCGTTCCCAGCGGCTCCTCCGGATTTTCGATCTCGACCGGGACATCGAACAACGGCGTGAAGCCCTGGCGCACGAAGAGCTTGCTCAACTTACGACTTACGAAGACGGAGATCGGAACCATCTTTTTAGGTGCGGGAGCCGAGCCTGGAACCGGGAGACTAGTGGTTTCCGGAGTCTCGGCGTTGGGCACAGGAGATCCATTCGTTGCCGCGGCTGTACTCGCGGCTGCACCAATGCTCTTGCCCGCGACTGTGGCAGTCTGAAACTCCGGCGAACCGGACACGGCTTTCGGCTTAAAAAGGTGCGGATTGGTTATCTCGACCGGCTGGACATCGTCGTGCGCAATGATCACGCGCGTGCCGCGCTTCGTGAGATGCCAGAGTCGAATGGCAAAGTCATTTTTCAAACGGATGCAGCCGTGTGACGCCGGATGCCCAGGCACGACACCGGCATGCAACGCTATCCCTGACCAGGTGATGCGCTGCATATAGGGCATGGGGGCAGCGCTATAAATATTTGAACGGTGCCATCGTTGTTTGCTGATCACACTGAACACACCGAGGGGCGTAGGATGCCCCTGAATTCCCGTGGACACCGAAGAGCGTGCGATCAGGGCCCCGTTGTCAAAAAGCGAGACCCGTTGGTCTGCGATCGAGATGATGATCTGGAGCGGGCCCTTCGGAGGGTCCTCGGGCCGAGCGTTCTTCGCCAATTCAGATTTTGTGTGCCTGTGTTCGTTCTTCTGCCCGAATGGAGCGTGATCGCCCGACCAAGACCTGTCTTGTGGCCACGACAGAAACTGAGCGTGTGCGATCCCTGCAGAAAGCATGAAAGCGGCGAAAGTTATTAATAAAGTTTGCTTCCTCATTCAGCACCTCATGCAGTGAAGTTGCATGCGAGGTCGAATCAAAAAACGCAGCGTTGCCGACCACAACCTCTGCTTCAAATCTGGTCGCAGTGGGTCGAAAATGGGACCGTATTCACAATTGCGAGGTCATTTGCTGGAAGAAGACAATCGGCCACAACAATTGCCTGCCGGCGCCACGTTGCATTCGGGCAACACTCTTTGGAAAAGTTGATGACCTGAAGTTTGCGCCATTCCGCGGTCATATCTTGGTCCGAAAAATCGGGCCGTCGCGTGCTTGGCTGTGCAGCATGGCTCAAGTGGAGCTTTTGGAGGCGACGGGATGAACCCGCGGCGATCTGCGACGGTGGCGCTGGCGTTGTGCGGAACGGTCGGTCTCGCGGGGTGGATCGTCGCCTGGCTTGCTGGCTTCGGTTCGGCCGGCATCGAGAACACCGGCGCAGTGCCAATCGAGAACCGCGCTGAATCTCTCACCGCCAACGCCGAGCGCGCGGGTCCACCGCAGGCAACCGCAATGGGCAACGCCGCTGTCGCCAACACCGATGTGGCGACGGCCGCCGAATCGGTGACGGGAATGGC
Source organism: uncultured Alphaproteobacteria bacterium (assembly GCA_963761895.1). GTDB lineage: Bacteria > Pseudomonadota > Alphaproteobacteria > Rhizobiales > Xanthobacteraceae > Bradyrhizobium. The sequence continues at coordinate 565,618 of CAVXIL010000002.1, read as the reverse complement.
TACCGGCAAGATGGCGGCCTCATATGAGCCTGAATTGATCGTCGAGGCCGCGTTGCCCGATCCGTCGCAGATGCTGCCGGCCGATCCACCGCCCGTGCAGGCGGCGACAGCGAACCCATCTGACGCAGTGCCAAACGACGTCAAGGATACTCTGGACTCTATCGAAATTCTCGACGAGTGCCTGGTAGCGGAGATCTGCATCGACCGATACCTGTGGGCGATCTACCAACGGACGCCCAAGGAGGACACCATCAAGGTGTATGAGCGGAGGAGAGTGACGGTCAAGAAGAGGCGCAAAAAGGTGACTGTCACCAAAAGCTTTACCAGGCTCGTCGATGAGGACTTCACGTGGAAGGATTCGAAGGCGGCGGAAAAAGCCGGCATGCCGATGATGGACTACGTGATCGGAGGCATGGATCGGAGCTTCAAGCTGAAGCTCTTTCATACGCTTCACGCGGCGGAGCAGGCGGGGCTGTCGCCTGGCATAACCAGCGCGTTCCGCGATGACTACCGTCAATCGATCGCAAGCGGCCTCAAGGCGGCGACTGACAGGTCATACCATGGCGGGAGCTTCCGCGGCGGCTATGGCCACGGCCTTGCGGCCGATGTCGTGAGCGTCAATGGCGCGACACGGGCACAGCGATGGGTTTCCACTGAAAGCTTGTGGAAATGGATCGATGCGCACGGAACGGAATTCGGAATCGGGCGACCGTATCTCGACAGAGATCCGCCGCATCTGGCACCGATCGACGGCAAAGAATATGCCGCTCACCAGCACGGGACAAAAGTTCAACATGCGGAATCGCATATGAAGAAGCGCAACCGGCTGGCTGCGCGGCACGATCAGAGCGTGGCGAAATCGCCCAAGAAACACAAGATGGTTGCGCTTCAACGCAGTTAGATTGAGTCGCAGCAGGGCGCGCAAGCCCGTGAGCTTCCCGCGAAGTCCTCGACGTGTGCCCGAGCTTTTCGGCGACTGCCATGCCGGGAGCAGCGACATTCGACGCAGCTCCCGGTCAAGGCTCGCCAGGGTTTATTCGGCCGCAATTGTGTGCACGGTCCCGCCTTGACCTCGGCTTGCGAACACGAAGCCCTCGTAACCCTTCTCGGCGACCTCGGCGCACTTCCGGCGGTATCCGCCGACCCCTTCCGGGCCGAGGTAGGGCAGGAAGCGGCGCGCCTTCCCGGCGATGTTGGCTCCCATGTACCAGGAATTGGCAACCGGCATCAGCGTCGCGTTCACGACCTCGGCGACATGGGCGCCCCACGCGTCCTGCGCCTGCGGGCTCGCTTCGATCGTTGCAAGCTTGTTTCTTCGCATGTGGGCGATGCATTCGGTGATCCACTCGACGTGCTGCTCGATCGATACCGGCATATTCGACAGCACCGAGGGGCTCTGCGGGCCGGTGATCGTAAACAGGTTCGGGTACCCGGCGATAGCCAGGCCGAGATAGGTCTGCGGGCCGTCCTCCCACTCCTGCGCCAGCGCCCGGCCTCCTCGACCCCTGATGCCAAGCTTCTTCAGCGGGCCGGTCAGCGCGTCGAAGCCGGTGGCGACGACGATAATGTCGAGCGGGTACTCCCTGCCGCCGGCGCGAATGCCGTTCGGCGTGATCTCCTCGATCGGGCCGTCGGCGGTCGCATCCACAAGCTCCACGTTCTTCTTGTTGAAGGTCTCAAAGTAGTTGGTGTCCAGTGGCTGGCGCTTGGTGCCGTAGGGGTAAGTCTTGGGGGTCAGCTTCTCGGCGGTCACAGGGTCGTTGACGATTGAGCGGATCTTGCGCTTGAGGTAGTCGGCAATGACATCGTTTGCCTCCTTGGAGAAAAACATGTCCTGGTAATTGGCCAGCCAGAAGGCGAAGCCGCCGGCGTCCCACATCTTGTCGAACTCCTGCTCGCGTTCCTCGGGCGTAGTCTCGAGCACCGGCTTCGGTATGAAGTTCAGCTCGAAGCCGAAGAACGAGTCCTTGATGCGCTGGCGGACTCCGTCGTAATCGGCCTTGCGCGCCTTGGTCAACCCGGGATCGACACGCCCGTTGCGCGCAGGCACGCAGAAGTTGGGCGTGCGCTGGAACACCGTGAGGTGCTTGGCCTGTTGCGCGATCTCCGGGATCGCCTGCACCGCCGTGGCGCCTGTGCCGATGACGCCGACACGCTTGGCGGTGAAGTCAACGCCGTCCTGCGGCCATTGGCTGGTGTGGTAAAGCTTGCCCGCAAACGAGCTCAGCCCCTTGATCGGCGGCATGTTGGCGGTCGACAGGGCGCCGACCGCGCTGATGACGTAGCGTGCTGTGACAACGTCGCCTTTGTCGGTGCGCACCGTCCAGAGCTCGCTCTCGTCGTCGAAGACGGCCTCGACGACGCGCTTGCCGAACTGGATGTCGGGCTTGAGATCGAAGCGCTCGGCGCAATGCTCGAGGTAGCGCAGAATTTCGTCCTGCTCCGGATAGCGCTCGGACCAGCTCCATTCCTGCAGCAGGTTCTTGTCGAAGGTGTAACAGTAGATGTAGCTGTCGGAGTTGCAGCGCGCGCCGGGATAGCGATTCCAGTACCAGGTGCCGCCGACGCCATCGCCGGCCTCGAACACGGTGACGTTCAAGTCGAGCTTGTCGCGCAGCGAATGCAGCATGTACATGCCCGAGAACCCGGCGCCGATGATGACCGCATCGAAGTCGGTTTTCCCGCCAGAGCTTTGCGACTGAGCTTGCACATTCGTCATGACATTCCTCCGTTGTGAAATTCTCCGTGCATCTTCGGTTCAATTGTCTTGCCAATCCGGTTTTCGCCGGGCGCGGCTGCGCCAGCGCTAGTCAACCGGCGCAAACGGCAGAGAAGTCGATCTCTGCCGTTAGCATCGCAAAGCGCATCACCGCATCGCTCGCCAGCACTACGCTGCCGCGCGTGCCTCACCGGTCGCATAGGCGGCCGTCTCGAAATCCACGTAGCCGCCGAACGAAGTCGGGTCGCCAAACGGCAGGATCTGGGTCGCCCAATACCCGCCGAACCCGTTCTTTCGGTCGATCCAGAAGAACGTATTGGCGAGCCCGGCCCAGCCGATCGCTCCGGCCGGCCGGCCCGTCGGCGCATCCTCGTCGTTGACCATGAAGGTGTAGCTCCAGGATTTCTTCAGGCCGGGGAAGAACTCGGCATCGTTCGAAAGGGTCGCAATGACACCGGGCAGCATCGTGACCGCCTGGTCCGCTCGCAAGCCGTTGCGGACAGCGGCCTCGACTGTCTCTTTCTTGAGCACGCGGCCGCCCAGCCCGGCCCCGTCGTTCAGCCACATGCGGATGAACTTCATGTATTCGCCGATCGAGGCGTAGAGTCCGTGGCCGCCCATGTGCACTTCCGGCTCAGGAGGCAATTGCAGATCGGGAAGCGGGGTCAGCGAGCCGTCGCTTTCGCGCTGGTGGATGACGGCGAGGCGGGCGCGCATCGAGGGGGTCAGCGAAAAGGTGATGTCCTCCATGCCGAGTGGCGCAAAGATCCGCTCCGCCATCACCTCGCCGAGGCGCTGGCCGCGGATGCTCTCCACGATCTGGCCGCACCAGTCGATGTTACTGCCATATTCCCATTTGTCGCCGGGGTCGAACAGGAGCGGCGTCTGCAGTGATGCCTTCGAGCAAGTGATCACGCTTGGCTGGCCGTGTTCCTGCGCCATGCGCAGGTAATTGGCGTTGAAGAAGTCGTAGCCGAGGCCGGCGGTGTGCAGCATCAACATGCGGGTAGTGATGTCGCGCTTCGGCGCCCGCAGCTTCGGCTTGCCGTCGGCGTCGAATCCGTCGAGCACCTCGAGCTTGCCGATGTCGGGGACGTAGGTTTTGGCCGGCGCATCCAGGTCGAGCTTGCCGTCCTCGACGCATTGCAGGACCGCCGTTCCGGTGATTGCCTTTGTCGTCGAGAAGATGGCGAAGACCGTGTCGGTCGTCATAGCCTGACCGGTGCCAAGCATACGCTCGCCGGCAACGCCTTCGTAGATGTTGGCCGAGCGGTCCGTGATCATCGCCACCACGCCCGGAACGCGGTCCTTACCAGTTGCGACCTTCTGCAAAATTCCGTCGCATGTGCTTCTCAAGTTGTTACTCATCGCCGTTCCTCCATTGAAGTTGGACAAGTTCGACCCTGTTTCTTCTCGACAGGCCGCTGGCGTCCGCATGCAACGATGTCAAATGTAGTAACGTATCGAAGTGGGCTCCAGTCGGCGAAGCCGAGGTATTCAGCGCGAGTGTGCTGGAACAGCATCCCGTCGTTGAAAAAGGTTCTCCGCTTCCGGTTTGCACGATGGTTCCAAGTTCATGACGCCGGTCTTGATGTCGCCGGATAAACTCAACGCCGGTTGCGCGATCGCAGGTTTTACCGCGGTCGTAGCAGTGGTTGCGAATGGCGTTTTCATCATGATTGAGCTCCAGGTCAGTATCGAATTTCGACCGAGCGTCGGCTAGACTAGACCGATTTTTTGAGGCCCGCTATGCATTTTCCCACTCGGCATTCGAAAGCGCCGCGAACGCCTGTGCCGAGGCATGTCAGCGATTCTGACACTTGATCCATCCTCCAAGTCGTATCGTGGCCCTTACCACAGGGCGCATTCTCGTCGGCTTAGACCGTTGGTTGCTCATCGCTGCATCCACCCATGATCGGGTTGGGCGGCGATATCCGCTCCCGCCACATCGCTACATTACGCTGCGCTGCAAATATGGGTCGCTGTCGGCGCATATCGGATATCGAAGGCGTACCAATCAACTTGATTTATGTACACGCCTCAAGTTTAGCGTCCGGGCCGGATCTCAAGCCCTCGCTCAACTCGCCTTCTTTTCCGCATTTGGAAAGAACAGCTGCTGGCCGTCGATCTTGTAGCCGGCGATCACGGCCTGGCCTTCCCCGGAGATCAGCCAGTCGACGAAGGTCTGGCCGAGTTCCTTCTTCACGGACGGAAATTTTTCCGGGCTCACCAGCATGACGCCGTATTGATTGAAAAGCCGCTTATCGCCCTCGACGACGATATCGAGATCGCCGCGGTTCTTGAACGATATCCAGGTACCGCGGTCGGACAGGACGTAGGCGTTCATCGCGCCCGCCGTGTTGAGCGCCGCTCCCATGCCCTGCCCGATCTCGCGATACCAGGGACCTTTGCTGGCCGATATATCGATGCCGGCCTGTTTCCACAGCGCGAGTTCGGCCGAATGCGTGCCCGACCTGTCGCCGCGCGAGACGAATGGCGCCGCCTTGGCTTTTATCGTCTGCAGGGCGGTCTCGATGTCCTTGCCCTTGACGCCGGCCGGATCGCCCTTCGGTCCGACAAGGACAAAATCGTTGTACATCACGTCGAAGCGCTTCACGCCAAATCCCTCGGCGAGGAATTTTTCTTCCTGCGCCTTGGCGTGGACGAACACCACGTCGGCGTCGCCGCGACGCGCGGTGTCGAGCGCCTGGCCGGTGCCTTGCGCGATCACCTTCACCTCGATGCCGGTTTTGGCCTTGAAGATCGGCAACAGATAGCCGAACAGCCCGGAATCCTGCGTCGATGTCGTCGACGCCACCACGATCGATCGGTCCTGCGCCATCGCGGGCGCGTAACCGGCGATGGCGCCGAGGCAAAGCGCCATTACCACAGACAACAAACGGTTCGGCATGGTACTCTCCTGTTCGATTCAGATCACGAGATCGCCGCGCACAAAGGCGGCGGCTTCCGGTGTCGCCGGGTGGTCGAGAAAATCCACCGCGGCGCCCTGCTCGCACAGCGCGCCGCGGACCAGAAAAATCACATCGCCCGCGAGCCGGCGCAGCTGGCCGAGATCGTGCGAGGCCATCACGATCTTGATGCCGGACTGCGCCGCCGCCAGCACGATCTCTTCGACGCTGCGGGTCGCCGCGGGATCGAGATTGGCGGTGGGCTCGTCGAGTAGCAGGATTTCCGGATCGCGCGCCAGAGCGCGCGCCAGCGCCAGCCGCTGCTGTTCGCCGCCCGAAAGCCGTCGCGCCGGCCGCTGCGCCAGATCGGCAAGGCCAACCTGATCCAGCAATGCTTTGACACGCGGTGCGCGTTGGTTACGCGGAATACCGGCCTGCGCCAGCGCATATGCGACGTTGGCGGCGGCGGTCCTGCGCAACATCACCGGACGCTGAAACAGGATCGCGCGGCGCGGCGGCGCGCGGTCGGCCCGGCCGCCCCAGGTCACGCGGCCGCTCGATGGCTCCGCGAGCCCCATGCACACCCGCAGCAGGCTGGTCTTTCCGGCGCCGTTCGGCCCGACGATCACCGTCGGCGCGCCCGGCGTTATCGTCAGGCTCAGACGGCTGAGAATCGTGGTGGCGCCCGCCTGCAACGAGACCTGATCGAGAACCAAAGGAAGATCGCTGATGGGTGCGCGCATCGTCAGCCCGCCTGCCGCTCGACCCAGACCCGCGTGCCCCATGCGGCGGCGTTGATCGCAAGCACGATCGCGACAAGAATGAGCCCCAGTCCCATCGCTAGCGGCAGGTTGCCCTTGGAGGTCTCCAGCGAGATCGCCGTGGTCATGGTGCGGGTGAAGCCGTCGATATTGCCGCCGACGATCATGACCGCGCCGACCTCGGCTGCGGCGCGACCAAAGCCCGCCAGCAGCGCCGTGACCAGGCTGTAGCGCGCATCCCACAGCAACGTCGTCATCCGGCCGGCCGGACCGACGTCCATCGCGGTCAGTTCGTCGCGATACTCGGACCAGAGGTCTTCGACGGTCTGTCGCGTCAGCGCCGCGATGATCGGCACGATCAGGATGGTCTGGGCGATCACCATCGCCGATGGCGTGAACAGAATGCCGAGTTCCCCGAGCGGCCCGGACCGCGACAGCAAAAGATAAACCGCCAGTCCAACCACCACCGGCGGCAATCCCATCAAGGCATTGAGCAGCACCACCAAAACCGACCGCCCGGGAAACCGGGTCAGCGCCAGCAGCGCGCCGAGCGGCATGCCGGCGATGGCGGCCAGCGCGACCGCGCAAAGGCTGACCGCTAGCGAAAGCCCCACGATCGCAAACAGCGCGGCGTCGCCAGTGATGATCAGTTGCCAGGCGCTGAGTTGGCTCGACATTTCCGCCTCCGCCCGCTTGGTGCGGCAAGAATTACACAACTGTCAATTGATTGAATACAAGCATAAAAATATGCATACAAATGCAGATGGATTTTTTGACCACCAGCGAGGCTGCTGATTATGTGCGGCTTGGCGAGCGCAAGCTCTATGAACTGGTGACATCAGGCGCGATCCCCTGCAGCAAGGTGGCCGGCAAGTGGCTGTTTCCACGTCACGAGCTGGATCTCTGGATACTTTCAGGGCTGGTGCGGCCGGCCGGCATGGTTGCTGCGGACCCTCCGCCCATCGTCGGCGGCAGCCAGGACGATCTGCTGGAATGGGCCTTGCGCGAATCCGGCTCCGGTCTCGCGTCGCTGACCGAGGGCACCGCGCGCGGCGTCGAGCGCCTGCGACAGGGCGAGGTGATCGCCGCGGCCGTCCATTTCCACGGCGAGGCCGATTTCGGCCTCCGACGCCAATGTCTCGGCCGTACGTGCCACACCGGGACTGCATGACGCCGTGCTGGTCGGACTGGCGCGGCGCGAACAGGGCCTTCTGTTGCCCCCCGGCAATCCGAAACAACTGCACAGCATGGCCGACGTTCTTGCGTCCGGCGCACAGATGGCGGTCAGGCAGCCCGGCGCCGGGGCGCAGATGCTGCTCGAAGTGTTGCTGGCGCGCGCCGGCGCCGGTCATAAGGAACTGCGCCGGCTCGATCCGCCCTGCCTCACCGGTCCCGATCTGGCAGCCACGATCCGCGCCGGCAACGCCGACTGCGGCATCGCCACCCATGCCGCGGCCAAGTCGGCGGGGCTCGATTTTGTACCGCTGCTGTCGGAGAACTTCGATCTGCTGATGCGGCAGCGCAGCTATTTCAAGCCGTCGATTCAGGCGCTGATCGGCTTTCTGGGGCAGAAACGACTGAAGCAGCGCGCTGCCGAACTTAGCGGTTACGATCCGGCGCCCGCCGGCCAAATCCGGTTCGCGGCTTGATCGGCTTGGTTTGACGGCGGCTCTAGATAATTGCAAGAACAGCTGCCGGCCGAGCTAAGCTCCCGGCCAAGCAATACGGCCAATGCGCCTGATCGTAATGGGAGGACATCTGTGATTTCAGCCAGAACCATATCCGTGCTCGGGGCGTTCGCGGCCGCGATGCTGTCATCGCCGGCCGCCCAGGCCCAAATCTCCGACGACATGGTCAAGATCGGCGTTCTCACCGACATGAACGGGCCGGCGTCGACGCCCACCGGCCAGGGCTCGGTGACCGCCGCGCAAATGGCGGTGGACGATTTCGGCGGCAAGGTGCTGGGCAAGCCGATCAGCGTGATCGTCGGCGACCATCAGGACAAGCCCGATATCGGCGCCGGTATCGCGCGGCGCTGGTACGACACCGAACAGGTCGACCTGATCGTCGACGTGCCGGTATCGGCGGTCGGGCTCGCGGTGCAGAACATCGCCAACGAAAAGAAGAAGATGTTCATCGCGCATTCGACCGGGGCAGCCGATTTCCACGGCAAGTTCTGCTCGCCCTATGCGATCCAGTGGGTGTTCGACACCCGCGCGCTCGCGGTCGGCACCGCGCAGGAGGTGGTCAAGCGCGGCGGCGACAGCTGGTTCTTCATCACCGACGATTATGCGTTCGGCCACTCGCTGGAAAAAGACGCCTCCGCCGTGATCCTCAAGAACGGCGGCAAGGTGATCGGCGCGGTGCGGCCTCCGTTCGCCACGCCCGATCTGTCGTCGTTCATTCTGCAGGCCCAGGCCTCCAAGGCCAAGATCATCGGCATCGCCGGCGGGCCGCCCAACAACATCAACGAGATCAAGACCGCCGGCGAATTCGGCGTCTTGAAGGGCGGCCAGCAGATGGCTGCGCTGCTGGCGCTGATCACCGATATTCATTCGCTGGGTCTACCGGCCGCGCAGGGCCTGATGCTGACGACCTCGTTCTACTGGGACATGGACGACAAGACCCGCGAATGGTCGAAGCGTTACTTCGCCAAGATGAACCGGATGCCGACGATGTGGCAGGCCGGCGTCTATTCCTCGGTCATGCACTATCTCAACGCCGTCAAGGACAGCGGCACCGACGAGCCGCTCAAGGTGGCGGCGAAGATGCGCGAGAAGCCGATCGAGGATTTCTTTGCCCGCAACGGCAGACTGCGCGAGGACAATCTGATGGTTCACGACCTCATGCTGGTGCAGGTCAAGAAGCCGGAAGAGTCCAAATATCCGTGGGACTATTACAAGGTCCTCGCGAAGATTCCGGGCGAGGACGCGTTCGGGCCGCCCGATCCGGCGTGTCCGATGGTGAAGAAGTGAAGTGAGCGAATGGCGAGTGGCGAATGGCGAATCATTTTCTACTCGCTACTCGCCATTCGCCTCTTTACTTCACCACCCCGATCTCGCGCAGATACCTGAGCACGCCGGGATAGATCAGATCGAGGCTCGGCGCCGCGGCGACCGTATTTGCGGCGGTGGTTTCGCAGGCCTGCGCGAGTTTGTGCACACAGCGCGGTTTCGGCGCCATGCAGCGTGCGCGCCAGCCGGTAAGCGACGTCGTCGGGCAAACTCGCACGCGCCAGTACAAAACTCCATGAGCCGACCGAATTGATCGGATCGTTCTGGGCGGGGTAGCTGCCGGCCGGCACGGTCAGCGGCTTGAGAAACGAATGTTTGGCCCTGATGCGCGCGATCTCGTCGGCATCCGGCGCGATAAAGCGGGCGCCGCCCGGGCTCGCGGCCAGGGCCGTAAATCCGGGCCAGCCGATGCCGGCGCCCCATAGTGCCGCTACGCGCCCATCGAGCACCATCGCCGGGCCGTCGCCAGCATGGTCGAGATAGATCGCCTTGAAATCCTCGTCCTGCTTCAAGCCGAGCCCATCCAGCATGTAGCGCGACAGGATCGGAAGACCGGATCCCTTGGCACCGAACGCGACCGGCTGGCCGACCAGATCGCGAATGGTCTTGTACGGGCTGTCCGCGCGCACCACGAACATGCCCGGGTTCGAATAGATCGCGGTCAGGATCTTGACGTTGGTGCGCGGCCGCCCGATGCCCATGAAGGCTTCATAGGCGGGTTCGCCCGCGACCAGTCCGATATCGAGATCGCCCTTCTCCAGCAGCGGAATATTCTCGTTGCTGCCCTTGGTGTTGCGCGGCTCGATCAGAAGCGTCGGGTCGGCCGCGTTCATGACCTCGGCAAAGTTATTGCCGTAAAGCGGGAAACCGCCGCCCGGCGTCGCCGTGCCCAGCGTAATCGTGGTCTTTTGAATGGCCTCGCCTCCCTGTTGCGCCGCAGCGCTGCCCGCCAGTAGCAGGACGCCGGCGCAAACGACACAAGCGATATTCATGGACTGCCCTCGAGCAACTGACGTGCGGACCAGGGGAAGATAGTCGGCAAACGGCAATGTAGGCAAATTCCGATTTGTATGAAAGCATGGATGCGGGAGCATGACGCCGGCTACGACGATTTATATCCGACAGCGGCGACAGAGACAGGACGGCAGGACAATGATCGCATTGTTGCGCGCGGCCGTGGTCGGTGTGGGCTGCCTTTTGAGCCTTGCTGCCAGTCTTTCGCCATCCTCGGCCGCCGACTATCCGAACCGGCCGGTGCGCTGGCTGATCGGCTTTGCCGCCGGCGGACCGGTCGACGTCGTCGCGCGCATCATGAGCCAGTGGCTGTCGGAACATTTCGGTCAGCAGTTCGTGGTGGAAAACCGCGCCGGCTCCGGCGGCAATATCGCAACCGAGGCCGCGATCGGTTCCCCGCCGGACGGCTATACGCTGCTGTTCAGCGGAGCCAACAACGCGATCAGCGCCTCGCTCTACAAGAAACTGCCGTTCGATTTCATCCGCGACACCGTGCCGGTCGCGCTCTTCACGCAAGTGCCCAACATGCTGGTGGTGTCGAACGCCATGCCGGTCAGGACCGTGCGGGAGTTGATCGACTACTGCAGGGCCAATCCCGGCAAGATATCGTTTGCCTCGTCGGGCAACGGCACCTCGGTGCACATGTCGGCGGAATTGTTCAAGGCGATGACCAAATGCGACATGGTGCACGTGCCCTATCGCGGATCGGCGATCGCCTTTCCCGACATCATCTCCAACAAGGTGCAGTTGATCTTCGACAACCTGCCCACGGCGATGGCACAGGCGCGCGGCGGCAACCTGCGGGCGCTCGGCGTCACCTCGCCGCAGCGCTGGCCCAGCGTGCCCGAAATTCCCGCGATCGCCGAGACGGTGCCGGGATACGAGGCGTCGGTTTTTTACGGCATGTCGGCGCCCAGGGGCACGCCCCCGGAAATCGTCGACATCCTCAACAAGGCGGTGAATGAAGCGCTGCAGGATCCCAAACTGGTGGCGCAACTCGCCAGCATCGGCGGCCTCCCGAAGCCGATGACGCCTGCCGGATACGGCACACTGATTGCAGATGAGACCGAAAAATGGCGCAAGGTGGTGGAGTTCGCCGGCGTTTCGGTGGAGTGAGCGCTGCTTTGATACGTCATTCCGGGGCGCGCGAAGCGCGAACCTCAGATGCGCAATTGCGCATCGGGGGATATCGAGATTCCCCGATGTGGAATTGCACATCTGAGGTCGGGTCCTTCGGACCATCCCGGAATGACGATCATTAACGTCGAGTTGCCGATCGGCAGCCCGGCATTGCCGGATCGCGAACCGCATTGTAAGGGGTGTCGGCACCGTTGCCTGTCGCTCACGCGCCAGTTCCGGCGGGGCCTGTAGCTCAATGGTTAGAGCCGGCCGCTCATAACGGTCTGGTTGCAGGTTCGAGTCCTGCCGGGCCCACCACGTTTCGCTGGATGTTGTGCGGACGACGAAAGAACGACCCGATCGCCGTTTAAGAACGACTCGATTCCCTCATCCTTTTGAAGTTGTGAGGAAATTTGACTCAGATTCCGTTTGGTTGAACTTGCGACGCAAAAAACGAGGGGAGCATTTCTCTGAATCAGAATCGCCCAAAATTTTTGGCCAGATTGGACCTACGGTCTGCACTCGGGCGACCAAACAAGTGTCCGTAACGAGCGCGAGATCGTCGAAGGAGAGTTCGGATGATACCGGGTCATGGAATTTCACAAAGGCACATGGAAATTCCTAACGACGCTGCGGCCGGCGGCCCATTCCGCGCGTGCTGAAACTTGATGTGGTCAGATAGATTATCGGGATTGTATTTCCGGCGGGGTCGTAGAAATGCGGCACCTTATCCGCAGCAGCGCGTTCGCAGACCGATGAATGCAACATTGCGAGCGGCTCGACGGTCCGAAGGCCCAAGAAAAGCCGGAAGAATACGGCATTAACCAAAATTTAAACTAAGCTTCCCATCGGAGCGCACGAATTGATAGCGCTCAAACCTAGATTTTATAGAGATTTTCCCATATAATTATAATGATATATTTCGGGTATGGCGTATGAACATTTGGCAACGCGGGAAACCGCCCGATGACCGAAGCTCGGTATCGCGCGACCTTTTGCAGTCCGCAATCACAGAGGCTGTCAAGAAGGCCGACCACGGTTGCGAGGCTTTCGCGGGCGTGGTCATCAAGCGTGAAACCCCCAAGTCGCGTCTCGACGCGAACTGGGCCGTCCGTGGTGTTCGGTTCGGCAGAGCTGATCGGGACAAGGCCGGTCAAGCGTTGGAGACGATCGTAGAGCGGGCGCAACACTATTTCAGTCTTGCCGAGGACGATCCTGGTCCGCACGAAAGCCCGGCGTCTAAATCCAAACCTTGAATCCGCCGTTGATAGCCGTCGCATCGTGAACAAATCGATTGCCCGTCTTCCGCGGCAGTGATGTAGGGCACATGCGAAACGCGATACAAGGGCAATCACCGAAGGCGTCAAGAACACTGATCCAGGTTCCCTTTCATCGAAGACGCCGGCAAAACTGATGAGGGCCCTAAATTCTGCGATTTATCACATCCGCGAGCTTTTTCGCAGCTAATTTCGGTAGCTTCCGCATAAGGGGCCTGAAGGCTATTTGCGAGTAAGAGGCGATGGCTTCATATCGTTCCGGATGGACGACATCGATCGGCATCTCCGGAATGTGATTTAAATTCAGATGGCTTTTTATGCGCGATGCCAGATCGTGCCGTTCGCGTCTCACGTACAATAGCATGTTCTGTCTGTACCACACGGAGACATCCTGTCTTTGCCAAATTTGCGATCTAAACGGATCAAAGCAATGGTACCCTTGGGAATCGAACAGACTTACCCAATATGACTGCCAGCGCTCATTGATGTGTCTGAAACCTCCCTGAAAAGGGATTGCGGCGCCGAACAAAACTACGTCGCTGTGCTTTGTCAAATTCTCAATGAACTGCATGGAATATTCCGAGGCGACATGCTCTGCGACCTCAAGGCTTATGGCGACGTCGAACCGTTGGCCGAGATCAAAAGGCTTAGCCAGGTCTTGCACCGTAAAACAACGCTGAGGGATCAAAAGGCGGCTTTGGTCAGTCCATGCGCCGTCAACCCCGCAAATCGAGCGCACGCCGGAGGACTCGAAACAAGCAAGCCAACGCCCGTCCCCGCAACCGACGTCCAATACAGAACTAACATCAACGATCGATTTTAGAAGCGGGACAATAACGTTGGCGGAGGCGATCGTTTGGTCGCCATGGGTCTTGTGCCACTCAAATTCATACATACGATCACCTCCAGAAAAAGTACGGAGTTGGTGATGGAAATAATAGATGTCGCGGCTACGAGCTGTTTGGGACACGCATTTACGCCGTTTACGGCGTTGGAAGTCAATATGAAGCAACCTTAGTGCTTCCAGGTTGGCGCACTTTCCGCAGAGTCGAAGACGGCACCTGGCGCATCACAATTTTGCGCAGACAATTCTAAATTCTGGATGCAAATTAGTATTTGCGTCCCCTGATGTCTTTACCACTATTTAAATCCGGCACTCCGCATCGGGACGACAAAGTTCGAGCCATCGTTTTTCCTGCGCCAGGCGAGTTGCGGCCCAATTGGAAAATTGCGTTCCATGCGAGGTTGTGCGTCATAGCGGGGCAAACGCCAAGCGACGAATGGATCATCACAATGGAAAAGACGGTGGCGCTGTGCGCACTCCTGCGCGATCCGTTGCCCATGCAATAGCGTTCCGGTGCCTCTGATGACATTTTTGCGAAGAAAGTGACTCCGCCGGGACAGCAAAGGGTTTAAATCAAGACCGCTTGTCGGGGTAATTGTCTTGTAATGAAATCTGTCCTGCATGCTGTATCGGATCGAGCGGGACTTTTAGCAGGAGAGTATGGTCGCAGGGCGAGCACTCGAATGCGCAAATATCGCCAAAGATCGGCCGGAGGGATTGCGGTGCGAGCGACATCGGCCGATCGCAGTGAGGACATCTTGGTGTAGACATGAGGACCGAAGCGAATTGACTGGGGGTGAGATCTCCCAACGGGAACGCGGACAACCGCGCAAGGTTCCAAACACCCATCAAAAAGATCACTTGCCGTTGTTTCCATGCCCGAAGAGGACGTTCCGCAACTCTCCGCTGACGCGCCCTTCCGGTCCATCAGGAACGTTGAAGCCGTCAACGAATTCCTGTCGAAACTCCATTGGTTACCGAGCAACACTGGCTTTTGCTCTTAGGCTCCCAACCGGCCCCGGAATTCCGATGCAGGTAGTCGTTCCGTCAGTCTCCCTGGCCGCGACACTGCAGCCAACAGCTCTTACGGTCTGTGTCGAAACGCCGTCTGCGGCAACCTTGTTCAAGCCAGTGTCCGACTCCGAAATCAGCGGACCTCCGACTTGGGGCGCAGCACCGGCGGTTGGCGGCATCATGGCTGGCGGCGGTGCGCCAGTGTCAGGTGGCGTTTGCTGCGCGAACGCCACCGAGGAAACGAGTGCGAGCGACGCCGCAACGGAAAGAGAGATTGATCGCATTGAAGCCTCCTTGCTCCGAAACAATGAATTCCAACGCCAAAGGGTTCCCGCGAGCACCCAAGCGGCGGTTATTCTACTGATGAGAACGCCTTCCTGAAATCTTGAGGTTGCTCAGCGCAGCAATAGGTGTCCGCGAAGAACCGCCGCTTGATTTCGTCGGCCTGCCGGATGGCAAGGGACAAAATCATGAGCGTCGGGTTAGCATGACCGCTCGTCGGAAAAATCGAGCTGCCGGCGACGAACAGATTGCCAACACCGTGGACCTTGCCCTGGCTGTCGACGACCCCGGTTCGCGGGTCATCAGACATGCGGGTCGTTCCGAAGATGTGCGCCATGTCGACCAGCACGGCATCGTCCGGCCGATCCTGCATGATCCATTCGTCGAGAACCGGCGCAGGCATGCCGGCTTTCGGTAACTCATCATGAAGGAACTGCCCGATCGCGGCCACGCTGCGGCGCTCATTCGCTGAAATCCGCCAATGCGCGGTGACGCGCCGCACTCCGAGGGCATCCGTGCTTTCGGAGAGAACGAGACAATTTTCGCGATCCGGCGGCTGTTCAACGATGACATGGATGCCCATCCGGTCCAGCCGATGCGGCACGCGCATGCTCAGAAACTCGCGGACAACGAAGCCGGGATTGATCGCCATCAGCAGGTTGACAGTTTTCCGCTTCAGACGCTCCGGGAAGGCCGGACTGTAAAACAGTTTGATGGCGAATCCCTTGGCAAGAAGCGGCAAGCTGCAGACCAGGAGCCAGAGGTCGCCGCCGAGATTTGTGGTCTGGAACGTCAAGAGGCGTTTGACGGCTCCGAACGGATCCCGCGGGGAAATTTCCGGCAGCACGTACACGGCCGTATTGAGCAGCTTCATCCGGACCTGGACGGCCGGGGAGAGAGCCAGGCCGTGCATGTACATGATGCTGTCGTTTTTCGGAACGATCGAGTAGAAGCCGAGGTACTTGGCGCGCTTGACATCGCTTTTCTTGAAATAGCCGATGCGCCCGCCGGGATGATCCATCAGATATCGGCCGACATTGTCGTAAGTGTTGCCGAGACCGTTCTTCTGCTGGCGATTGGAATTCAACAGGATGCGCGCATTTTCAATGCCGCCCGCCGCGAGGACAAAAACCTTCGCGCTCACATGCGACTTCGCACCATCGATCGTGCTGATTTCGAGACCTGTGACCCTGTCCCCTTCCGCATTGGTGTCGACATGCAGGACCGTGGCGTTGATCAGCGTGCGGACGTTGTCGGCGCGCTGCGCTCTGAATTCGTCGGCCAGATTCATGACCGAGACGGCGACCAGGCGCGAGCGGGCAAACTGCCAGAAAAACGACCGCAGCTTCGTGCTGTCCAGCCGCGGCCTTTTGATGTTCTTGCCGATCAGCGGCCACAGTTTGTCATCGTATATGTTGGGGCCGAGATTCAGGACCTCGGCCGCGCGTTCGATATAGGGCTCGAGGCTCGCTCGGCTGAACGGCCAGCCCGAATTCGGCACCCAGTCGCGCTTGGCAAAATCGATATCGTCGAAGGTCGCCGATTTTCCGCCCCAACAGGCCGTCGAGCCGCCGAGCCCCCGGCCGCGAACGCCATAGGGCTGAACGTCTGGATCGAACCAGGGCATGCTTTTCTGATGAAACGTTCTGCGGAAGTTTAAGGATGCCTCCCTTTTCGGATCGTTCAGCCATTCAAGACGATCGAGTTCGGCATGGACGGGACTCTCGCCATCGAGACCGCTCTCAAGAATGAGGACATGCTCCCCGGTGTTCATGAACTCGCGGGCGATGGTCAAACCGGCCGCGCCGCCGCCGATGATCGCGACATCCGCCTCTAATAGCGAGCCGGCCGGTAGGGTTTCCAGGTTCTCGATCCTTGTTCCGGCCCCGCGTCGCGGCGATGATCGCCAGTATCGAACCGCGCTGCCGATCCCTTCATTGACGAGACGCTGCCGGTTTGACGCGGGCTGCCAGCCCAGTCGGGCGCGCGCATGGTCGGAATTGAAAGCCGCTTTCTGGGTGCGGCTTTCCCAGTCATAATAATATGGCATGCGCGCACGACCGGGATGACGAGTTGTGGCCTTCACGAACCATTTGATCAGGTCGGCGAGGAAGAATTTCCATATCGGGCGACGGACGACGTTGAGGGGTTTGCCTGTCTGCCTTTGCAGTTCGTCCAGATAGTCGCGCGCCGTCAGCAGGGGACGATCGATCAGGTTGAAGGATTTGCCTTCGATGCCGTCGACTTGAAGCGCGCGCACCATTGCGGCAGCGACGTCTGCCACCAAGACGAGCGGCAAGGCATTGGTCCCTTCTCCCCACACCTCACAAAGGTCGCCCGAGAAGCGCCCGACGGCTCCGTGAAAAGGAGTCCCTCCTGGACCGATCACAATGCCGGGGCGGACGATGACCAGCGGCAATTGCTGTTGCTTGTACATTTCTGTGAGGATCTGCTCAGCCGCAGCCTTCGAACGCGCGTAGTAGTTGCGCCGCTTGAGATTGCGGTCGAACGGCGTCTTCTCCGTGATTGTTCCTGCCTTGGAGCCCGCATAGTAGGAATTGATGGTGCCGGCGAAGACCAGCCGCCTCACGTTGTGAGCGACGCAGAGTTCTCCGATCTTGCGAGTTGGCTCGACGTTGTTGCGCCAAAATTCATTCCAAGTCGAACCCCAGACATGGGCGAGATGGACAACGGAGTTGACGTTGCGAAAGGCTGCCTCGAGGTCCGTTTCGTTGAGGATATCGCCGCGGACGATTTCTAGACGATCGTTCTGAATGGAGGCTAGCGCCGCCGCCGGTCCGCGCACCATAACGCGAACACCATAACCCGCCGCGAGGAGATAGGAGACGAGCATCTGGCCGATGAAGCCCGCGCCGCCTAACACCAACACCGTCTCTTCAAAAACCCGTTCCATGGGAGCTTGCCAATTTAATGGAGAGGCAGCCTAGACGACCGGCAAAATCGCTGGCGCCGCGAAGCAGCACTTCCGCAACAATGCATGAACTTGATCAGGTCGAGAGTTTCGTCCCGTGTAAAATATCAGGAATTGGTCAACAACGCATAAAAAAAGGAACTTATAATCCGCACGCAGCGGTTCGCTGAACCAAACGAAAAACCGGCACATTTAATGCATAAAAATGGTATGCTGTAAACGTGGGATTTAGTTTGGAGCAATTCAATGGACCAAATTATTGATCGAATTATGAATTCTACGGAAATTGGTACAATTCTGGATAACAAGAGTTGAGAAGAAATTAGAGCGAAAATTGCCAATTATATCGGAACGCTTTCATCAGCCGGGAAAAGCGATGCCAATGAACTTATCGAATACGGCATGGCTTACTTGCGTGCGTTGCGCGAAGCGCCAGATTCTCGCTACACTGGCTGTTAAACTTCGGTTCGTGCCCCGTCTGTGGTGCCAACGGTGTTTTCCGGCGTTCAAACTCCTGGGATGGGTTAACCAATGCCGCTGGCCATTCCTGGATACCACGTTGTACGCAAAAGCAGCGCGTTGCCAGTTGGGATTAACCGCATTGCCTTCGAAAGGCCTTTCTTCGTGGCAAGGCCGCGACCGGTCATCTCGGAACCGGCCGGCACATCGATAATGGCGGAAGAGGATCCCGGACCGAGCGAGCGCGCACGAATCAGCACCCCGCCATTGGCGCGCGATGCAATGTGGAGTGACGACGCGCGACCAACGGGCGAAAGGCGGATGGGATCGGCTTACAGGTTGCCCCAGACCTCAGCCCCTGAACCGTTCGGAACATCCACAAAGTCAGCGCCTTTCCGGCGCTGCTTCAGCGATCATAGTCAGGTCTGCCACTCGTTCGGGCCGAACTACTCAAGTGTCGACAGGCGCGCTTATTTGAGCCCAATCACGCGGGCGATCGCGTCGATATTGACTTCGCTCAAGTTCTCTCATCGGTTTTGCCGTCGGCCTTGCGATTAAGGAAATTCAAGTATTGGACGCTTCTCCTCACAAGGTAAGTGGTCGCACAGCCGCCGGGGCGACGGTTCTCATTGCGTCGAAATTGGTCGCGCGTTGTCTTGATCTCGCGACGATTGTGGTTCTTGGACGTCTTTTGTCGCCGGCGGATTTTGGTCTCGTCGCGATCGCCATGTCCGTTGTGATGGTTGTCGAGGCCATTTTGGAACTACCGGTTGGCCAGGCAGTCGTTCGGCTGCCGGTGGTGAAAAAAGCTCATTACGATACCGCGTTCACGATCTCCTGTTTGCGGGGGGCAGCGGTGGCGTTGATCCTGTTCTCCTTGTCCTGGCCGTTGGCCCAAATCTATGGAGATGATCGCTTGATCGGGCTGGTCTGCGCACTGGCGATCTCACCTGCAGCGCGGAGTGTGCTCAGCGCAGGATTGATCGAACGCTCGAAGAACCTCGATTTCAAAGCATTTGCCCTGTGTGAATTCGCCGGAAAGTGCGCGAGCTTCGTGGTTTCGGTCGGTCTGGCATGGGAGACCCGGAGCTATTGGGCGATTGCGGCCGGCACCATCGCTTTTCCTATCGTGCTGGACATTGTTTCCTACGTTGTCGCGCCCTACCGACCGAAGTTTACGCTTCGGGAATGGCACGAATTCGCAGGGTTTATCGGGTGGTCCACCGCCTCTCAGGCGGTGAACGCCATCAATTGGCAAATGGATCAACTGATACTCGGCCGCCTGATTAGCCGTCCCGAACTCGGCCGGTTTTCTATGGCCTCCAATCTGGCCATCCTTCCGTCCCAAGTGATCGTGTTCCAGGTCCTCAATCCTCTCATGATTGCCTTTTCGCTGATCAGAAGCGATAGTCGCAGGCTGGCGGCGGCCTATCGGAATAGTGCGGCGACCGTGGTTGCGGTTGGACTGCCGATGATGGTCGGGATGAGTTTGGTTGCTGAACCTTTGATCCGGCTGGTTCTTGGCGGACAATGGCTTGAGGCCGCCCCCATTCTTCGCCTGCTTGCTCTTGCCGTAGTCCCTTCGCTACTAATCGCTCCGCTTGCCCCGCTATCCATGACACTTGGTAAAACAAGCATTTTTCTTCGGCTCAGCTTGATTGAATTCGCCGTTAGGCTACCGATCGTTCTGATCGGCGCGCTATATTACGGAATTGCCGGTGTTCTCGCGGCACGTTTGATAACCGCGATACTCGTGGCCGGATGTTCGATGTTCGCGGTTCGCGAGCTAATCGGGCTGCCGATACGCACTCAAGTGTTCGGTCCGTGGCGATCGATGCTGAGCTGCGTTTTTATGGCGATGGCCGTCATGCCGTTCCACGATTGGCTATCAGAAACAAGGGTCTATGGCCCGTTGGTGTTTGGCTTGGCCGTGGTCGTCGGCGTTGCCGCATTGGTCTATGCAAGCTCGATCTTTGTACTGTGGCGCCTTGCAGGCTGTCCGGATGGATTCGAGTCAAAAGTCGTTGGCTTCCTTCGCAACCAGTCAAAACGATTCTCTAAGTCGGTTGCTGACAGCAATCCCTAAACCTGCCTTGGCAAACTCGATTGATCTCAGCCTATTCGCGCAGCCGTGCTGATCACAACAATCGATGCGGAGCAGACAATTTTTTTTCGCCCCAGCCCTTACCTTACGCTCAAACACTGATCCCGGCGGCTCCCGGGTTGCCTTGACCTGCGCTGAATTGCAATACAGCCAATCTGCTGTCGCTGATCATTCCCTTTCATCGATAACTTCGATCAAGCCCATGCCAATTATCTGATAGAACGAGACCATCTTGCCGGCAAAAAGGATAGCCGGCTTTGGAGCGGATACGCAATGAGGTCGTAAGCCGGCGTCAATGACTGCCTGAAGTGCTCGATCCAGATCGTCCGTCGAATAACAGAGGTGATAAATTAGACCATCACTATGTCTGGAAAGTAAGTAATCCAAGGGCCCCTTACCCTCCCCCCGACTAACAATCTCAACCGTCGGCATTGATCGATGCTCGCACAACGTTAATCGAACGTTCTGCAGGGGATCGAAGATGGTTTCACCAACACGATAGCCGAGCCCAAATAGAAAGCTTTTTGCCGGATCGGGCGTTTGCGCGGCCAGACCCAAGTGATGAAACCTGAAACCAAAACGATTTTCCATTTCATCAATCACAATGAAGCCCGGCTCCCAGTTCCGGGCCGCCACACCAGGCGTTGAATTAACGCTTCGAACCCGCCTGCAAAAACTGAAATCCTATTTGGCTAGTTTTCGCTCAATTGCATCAACCAGATCTCCCACAGTCCGCATCTCGTCGATTTCGCTCGTATGAAAAGTAACCCCCAGGTGCATTTCAATCGCCAACAGCAAGTTGACGTGCGCGGTGCTGTCCCATCCGGAGATATCTTCCGCCGTTGTCGATCCGGCAATAACTAGATTTTCATCCCGAAAGACTTCACGAAATATCTTCGTGAGCTCGGCATAGATCTGTTCCCTGGACATGTGCAATGATTACCTCAATGTGATGCGGGCATTTCTCAATTTGCGATAAGTCCATACACCAAACTGTCGACGACGTTTCATCACTGTCGCTGCTGTGTAAGGGCAGAAAACCAAGCTTTCCGTAGTGGTTCGATACCATTTTATTCTTGCTGGTAGATCGATACTCGCCAACCAGACGCCTAATTCCCATTTGCATCGCGCATTTGCTCAATGCTTCAAGCGTCGCTGCTTCGACCCCTCGGCTGAGGACTCGGCAACTCATCAGCCAAGTGTCTATAAAAAGGGTGTCGTCCGGCCAACTCTCGTCCGGTCGCGCTATAACTACGGCGATTATACCATTATCGCCAAACTTGTCTTTCAATCGAAACTGAAGCGTCAACGAACGCGGATCTTGCGCTAGACTATTGACCTCCTGCTCCGTGTATTTCACTGCGCGGAGATTAAATTGGTTCGTCTTATTCGTGAGCTGGGTTACGCGCCCAATGTTCATTTTCGAAACAGGCCCAACCTCGAGTCTCATCTTCAGACTCTTCAGGAATCCTTCGATGTCCGTGGCTTGGCTTAACCCTTGCTGCCTGATGGAATTAGCATTGTAAAGACTGGCGCGTTCTCTGTCCTCCTGGGAAAAGCTTGCGGCTTCAAAATACCCCGCATCACTCAGATATGATGCATAGTGGGCCACATCGCGCGGAAGTTCCGGAACCGCCACCATTGGCAGCTCTCGTCGTATAATGTCTCGCTCGGCAGGGTTATCATCGACGAAGACAAGGCTATCGAGCCCTATGTTCAATTCCGCCGCTATCCGGCGTATATTGGTTGCCTTATCATCCCAATTCGCGACAAACGACGCGACGTCTTCCCGCCGCAACACCATGTCGGGATGATTGACGAATGCACCCTCGGCAACGGCGGTGTCATTCTTCGAACAAACCGCCAAAATAATTCCACGCCGGTTAAGGAGCCGCAGGTATTTTTGCAAATCGACGTATGCCTCGCCAGCCGCGCTTCCTTGCCCCAGCACTATCCCCTCGATGCCATCATCGCCAACAACCCCACCCCACAGCGTGTTATCAAGGTCCAGCACTATTGCTTTTTTGGACAATCCGAGAACTGCCGCTATTACTCTCGCGAGCAAGTCGCCGTACCATGGCGCCAGAATTGGGGTCACAAGTTGCTTCGCCTGATGCCAACGCACCAGATCCACTATATTCTCGCGGCCCTTTGTGGCGGCCTGCAGATCGATATCAAGGAGAAGAACCCTCTCTCGCGAAGCTGCTTCGCGCAACCGGGTATTGTACCGTTCAATTACATTGTAGGGCGTGCCGGGAAGCAAACCTTCGTACGATCCGAACATCTGGTAGTGCGTGTTGAGCAACGTCTGCTGAACAATGGTGGCTTTGAAATTACGCTTTGCGTGTCGCCAGATCTCAACAAGTTCCGATATTTTTGCGTCGACGGCGGACACAACCTCGCCATGACTTGCATCCAACGCAATCTCAACGTTGATATCATGAATATCTGTCGCGATAACAATAACGTTCGGCGCAAAGGCCTGTAAACCCGGATCTGGCTCAAGGAGCTCGGTGCGGTAGAGTCCATATTGGCCGACGAACAGATTCGCCTTGAAGCCTCTTCTAAAAGAACCCACGATGATCCCGCCCGTCAGGTGAGACATTGTGTGTGATGAAAGAAGGGCAACGTTCACAGCTGGACCGCACTCGACTACGTTGTCCGTGGTCAACCCTGGAATTAAGTTTTCTATCCTTTCTGCGAGGGCGTTGGTCTTAATGAAATCGAGCCGGCATTGAGAGAGATATTTTAGTCCAGCTATTTGCTGAGCTGGCGGCGCATCGTCCAGTTCCTTCAGTTGCGAAGCGAAAGTCCCACAGACCGGAAGCCAATGATGAAATTCCATGAGAGACCTTTCAGAAGCGAAAATAGATAAACTCCGAAGGCGCATTCGACATCATCTTGGCCATGCTTATAAACGCCAGGATACCGATAAAAAACGAATATCTGAAGTTAGGACGCCACCGCAGTTCTGAAAGAGATAGCCTCCCAAAAGCACCTTCAGGCTTCGTCGCCGATTTTGTCGTCAGAGCCGTCTCATAGTCTCCCATCAGTTCGTAGATGTTCGGAGCAATCATAACGAGCACCAACAGCGGGCCGATCAGCATTAGCGGATCAGAATAGAGAAACATCTGCTTTCCAACTTTCAACTCCAATACATTTACCAAAGTACCGATCACCGGAAGATTTGCCACGCCTTGGGGGACCACTATGCCGTTGGCTCCAAACATGCAGGAGAACATGTGAAATGCAGCAGTTGCGCTCACCGACCGAAATAGCACCATGCTCAGGACAACGCAGACCAGAGTAAGTCCGATTGCCAATGGACGCCCAGGCGGAAACTTTAACGAACCAGCAGGCCACATTCGCAACTTTATTTCCCGCCACGAATGATAGATAACAATGTATGCGCCGTGCAGCGCACCGAACAGGACGAACTGATAACCTGCCCCATGCCAAATGCCCGATATCGACATTGATAGCATAACAGGCACCAGAATCAGCGAAACAAACGCTCCCAGTGTGGTGCGGCCAGGTTGAACCAACGGCAATTTTTGACGAACCCGCCACCTGCTCCAGGAAAAAACGATCGGATTATATATGTATGACGTGATGAAGCGGGTCAGCGTCATGTGCCAACGCTGCCAGAACTCTACGATGTTCGCTGACCTCAATGGCGACGAAAAATTTTGCGGCAGATGTATACCAAACAGCAATCCAGCGCCGATCGCCATGTCCGAATAGCCGGAGAAGTCGAAGTAAAGTTGAAGGGTATACGCAAACGCCCCGATCCAGGAATTGATCGCAGTCAACGGCTGATTGTTCGCTGCCGCCTCAAATACAGGATTTGCAAAGCGCGCGAGGAAGTCGGCAATAGCAACTTTCTTAAAGAGCCCCACCAGGAAGATCGTTGCACCCAACGCGAGCAGAAGCGGCTGCGGTCTGAAAATGCGCATCGATTGGAGTTGCGGAATGATCTCCTTGTGATGGGTGATGGGTCCTGCAATCAAATGCGGGAAAAATGTTACGAACGCCGCATAATTCAAAAAGCTGCTCTCTTTCACCAGCCCGGCACGACAGTCGACAAGATAGGCAATCTGCTGGAACGTGAAAAACGATATCGCCAACGGAAATATGACGGCAGGAACGGTCCAGCTAAGCCCTGCGACGTCGGAAATGACCTGCCCCAAAAAGCCGGAGTATTTATAGTAGCCGAGGAGGAGGACGTTTCCGGCAACGCCCACGCTAAGCCAGCCCCGGGACCCGTCCCCGCGAAGTATTTCGCCAATCAAGAAATTGAACGAGACCGAACACAACAGAAGGGGAACGTAAGAGATATTCCACCAACCATAAAAGAACAGCGAAACGCAGGTGAGCCACAGGATGGCGGCGCGATGAAATCCCATAACGCCAAAGCAGAAAAAAACGAGCAAGGAAATCGGCAAAAGGCCAAGAAGAAACTCGGGAGAGTTGAACAGCATTGGCCTATCCGCTCACGTGCCGTTAATTGCGAAGCCGGTCATCGCGGTCATGAAGCGTCTGACCGCAGACCATCGCAAGTGAATGGCGTCGGTGAAATCCAATTCAGAAAACGATTTGTTCTCGCTTGCATCCCAAACCCGCACGTCGGACTTTTTCAGTGCTTCTGACACGCGGGATCGCACTTCACTCAGAATGCGGCGGTCCGGGTCGTAGCTCGAAAGCCATTGAGGGTTGATCGGTGTTAGAACAAGCGTGGTCTGAATCTCGTGATCGGAAAGATGCCGGACGAGGTCTTTTAGCGCGACGAAACACTCCTGCTTGAGATTCGTGACAGGACCATAGGTCAGGTCGCGACTATGGGTGCTGTCAACGGGGCCATCACCATATCTGGTAAACATCAGGCGGTTTAAGTCATTCGCGCCGCTTCTCATCGCCTTAACTGCGCTTGCATTTCTTACAAACGGCACCGGATCGACATTTTTCAAATACAGTTCCCATCCGTGCGTCCGCGAAAAGATAGCCTCATCGGCATCTGGTTTCGAAAACACTTGTTCTTCCGAACCGGGGCAGCCCTCGAAATCCTGAGGTGACACAATGATAACCGCGCGAACCGGATATTGGAATTTTTGTTTGGTCAGAAAATACCTTGCCACGAATGCCGTTTGACTCAAGCGCATGCCACAAAATCCCAAATTGTATGGATTTTTCGCCAAACCCAATTCAATGGCCTGCCCGCCGTCAAAATGCCGCCATGCGACCGAGGAACCAAATACCAATAGATCAGGAGTGGATGATGGAAGCTCGTAGCTCATCCAGTGGATCTTCTCGTCGAAGCACAAGTTGTTCGTGACGATCGGCGGTGGAAGGTTGCCACTCGCCCGTAACAGCAAGAGGCCGCTCAAGAAAAGAGCATAACAACCCAATACGGTTCCAAGACATGCCAGAAAGTAGGTCGAAGTGGATTTCCATTGCTGTTCAGGCGGCACTACCGCTTCGACCTGACGGCTGGAATAGCCGCGGTCGTGCGTTCGCCAAGCCACCACCTGCACCGCGGCAACGGGCGAAGGCTGGCGCGCAGACCGATTTAACGCCGAGATGATGCGGGCACGCCCGCCTCCAATCAAAAGAAGACGCTTGATTGCGCGGTACGAACCCATCCATGGCCTTCGGAACAATTTAAACTAGATTAAATTTTAACTGGTTGGGTATTAAATTCAACAGAAGAATTAGCTGCCAGGGGAGATTATTGGTTTTCAGCTTGTTCCAGGTTAATCTAAAAGGCTAATCAGGCGTACGGCCCGGGATATTGGTTGAACGAGGTCGCTATCCAATGCAGGTCGTTAAGACTCTTAAAGAGTGTGTTGGCTGCATTTGCTATCACCCCCGGTGGCGATCGGTGCTGAGCGGTTCTCCGGACATCGTGAAAAACGAACAATCAAGAACTGATTCGGGGATTTGAGGCGGGTAGAATTTTTTCGAGGGACAGATGTCGCTTAGTGAGAACAGGCTGACCGGCGGATTGCGCAGATCGTTGCGAGGGATCTTATTCTCGCAGGATCCGATCCCGGCTCGCTATCTTCTCTCGCGGGCCCTAGCTCGGCTCTTCGGCATTGAAACGGCTCATCAACGCAAACCCGATTATGGCACGATCGATCGGGCGCATTACGGACATTGTATGCTGCAGTCCGCGATGCTCGCACGTAAGCTCGGGTATTCGCGCATTTCATGCATCGAATTTGGTGTTGCCGGCGGTGCGGGGCTCGTGGCAATGGAACGACATGCCGAAGCAGTCCACGCTGAGACCGGCGTCGAGGTCGTGGTGTTCGGCTTTGATACCGGAAAGGGCATGCCTGCGCCGCAGGACTACCGCGACATGCCTTATCTTTGGCAATCCGGCTATTTTGCTATGGACGTCCCCAAACTGAAAGCTCGTCTCAAATCAGCCAGGCTGATCCTCGGCGATGTTGCGCAAACCCTGCAAGGCTTCGTCGAACAAGAGAATCCTCCGCCCATCGGATTTATAGCTTTCGATCTCGACTACTATTCCTCGACGGTCACGGCGTTAAAGATTTTCGAGACAAACCATCGGTATCTGTTGCCTCGGGTTGCCTGCTACTTCGACGATATGGTGGGCGATATTGATTGGGCCTACAACGAATTTACCGGTGAGCTGTTAGCGATCAAGGAATTTAACGCGAACCATGAGAGCATCAAAATTGCGCCTGTCAGCGGTCTACGGTTCTCGAGTGGGCGAATTCCCCAAATGTGGCATGAACAGATCTTTGTCGCCCACCTGTTCACTCATCCAGATTACGGCAAGCCTATCTCTGAGCTGACGCAAATCCCGCTTGCTGCGGAATAGCAAGTCGGCCAGTTGGGTAACTTGTCGTTGTTCTGCGCAATGTGCGAATACCAACCGCCTCACGCAGCCCGGACAGATCAGTAATCTGCCGCGTTCGACGCCGCCACTGATAGGCGGCTTCACCGATGGAAACCAAGAGAGCGCGGGGGCGGCGTAGCCGGAACTTCAAGTTCGTGCATCAAACTGGCGCCGCAGTTCTTACCCTGCTGACTTGAGACAGCCGCTGCTAATCGATAACAACCTCTCGGATGAGATCAGCGTCCAGTGCGAGGCGGACGGCTTTCTGAAGGCGACCGAATGGTATGCCGGCGCGCTCTGCCATTTCGAGCAAGCTGTACTTTCCGTCAGCCAGATTCAGAAGCCACAAAAGGTCCATTTGGCTGGCGCCGCCTGCCTCCTTTTGGCCTGCGATCGCCCGGTAAAGCCCACGCCGCCCTAGTTGGGGTTCGCCTCTGCCGTCGGTTCGTACATACCTCCAGTTAGCATCGAGCAGGTCGAGCAAAGCAGCCATCACCTCGTAGGATTGATCGAGTGCGTCGGGTTTCACAAAATCGGTATTGTCTGCCGACGTGTGGTACTCCGGGAAAGTCCCATGAACGCTGCGCATCAGGCAACCCATTGGAAGATCGAAGGCCGGCGAACAAAATTGTCTCTCGTCATAGCCATACGGATTAAACGGCACGATTTCGTGCGCGTGACCGGAATGGCGAAGAACGTGGGCGACGGCACTGTCGATGGATGCGCCGCTACGGCTCCGCTTGTAATGGAACTGGCCCGCGTCACCGACACACGTCAATACCAGCCCGTACCGAATTTTGGCGAGACGTCCCTCGTTGCGAGCGAGCCACGTGATTGCGCCTATGGTCGCTGGAATGAACAGAAAGCGGTAGCCAAGTCGCCGCGGAAGCCGCGCTTGCCTCATGGCCAGCGCCAGGGCGACTGCAATCCCGGAAAGATTGTCGTTTGCCAGACTGGGATGGCAGACGTGAGCGGTGATCAGCACTTCCTCCGGTATCTGCCCCGGCAAAAATAGCTCCCCATAGGTAAGAGATCCCGGCGAAAGATCGCTGTCGATGTCGATGCGGTAAGATTCCTCCTGCATCGTTCGCCAAAGATTGTCCGGTATGCAGAATCCCCAATCGTCGGCGAAGTAACCCGTGCGATAGGGAATAAGCTCTGGTTGGTCGGGAAGCGTGTGGACGTGCTGCGCAAGCTCAGCGCGGCTTACCTCTTTGTAAATCGGCTTGCTGTAGCCTACGATGTGCAGATTGTTGTCCGCAAAATTAACGAGATACCGACCGTCGAGCGCCCTGATCGTCGCGCTCCGAATGTTCCATTCCAGCGGGACTTGCCAATCGAGCACCGCAGTCCCACTGGGAACTTCTGTGACCTCCAGTTGAATATGTCGAGCCAGGATCGCCAGCGTTTCGCGAACGCCCGCTCCGGTAAGGCTCCGGTTGATCGGAAAGAGTTCCCGAACCAAACCATGAAGATCGATTGGGGGACGCTCTTCCGAATTGTAAACGCCCTTCCTGTCCGGCATTAGCTGCCTCGCTTTCCTAGCCGAAAATTCCGATCGGCCAGCAATGGCCAGCCAGCATCATTGGCGGACAACGCCGCCACCGTTTCGGGCCAGGGGATACCGATCATCGGGTCGTCATAGCGAAAGCCGTCGTACAGATCGGGCACGTATTCTGCGCCCATCAGATATTCGACGATCGTGTCATTCGATAGCGTTTGGAAGCCATGCGCGAAGCCAGGAGGAACGTAAAGCATGGTGGCAATATCGCCGGCCAGTTCGTTGACGTAGATTTGGCCCCGCGTTATCGAATCCTCTCGCAAGTCGACAATCACGTCATGAATGCGGCCCCTTGTACAGCGAACCAACTTTGCATCGGCTTTCGGCGCGCGTTGAAAATGCATCCCCCGTACCGTGCCACGAATTGCCGTGAATGACGTGTTGCCTTGTACGGGGCTAAAATCGATCCCCTGTTCCGAAAAACTGTTGACGCACCAAGTTCGTGCGAAATTTCCGCGATCATCGCCGTGCACGACGAGCTCGATGAGCCGGGCATCTGAATTACCCAGAGAGATGAACTTCATGACAGGGTTTCACGCCGGATTGCGTCGGCACGAGAGGTGCCCGTATGCGGAAGCGAACGGTGGTCTACATTATTCATCTTGGATCAAGCTCCGATTGTGGGAGTTGCGTCCTTTAGAATCTCGTGCGGGTTAATCCAGCGCATTGGATGCAGGGCATCGTGCCTGCTCTAGACCAGAGGTTTAAGCATGGGCCGCAGGTACAGATCGGTAATTTCTGCCGTTCTGCCAATGGTTAGCGCGAATAACACCGCTTCAGCGACGTCCTCTGGTTGCAGCATTCGATCCGGATCATATCGTTTGCCGGAGATTTCGTGAAGGTCGACTTGCCTTTGAGTTGCCGTGGTGCCGGGAAAGATCGTCGTCACCCTGACTCCAGCCTCATTGACCTCATCCCGCAAAGCGTTCGTGATCGAATGCACTGCTTGCTGGGTGGCTGCGTAAGAACCGCGGCCGCCGGTATTATTTACGCGGGTTATCAATGAGTTCACAAAAACAATTTGTCCCGATACTGCGCGCAACAAAGGCAGCAAAAGTTGAGTCAGAATGTAAGGCCCACGAACGTTCGCCGCATATTGCGCGTCAAGATCGGCCACGGGCGACGTTTCTGTCCTGCCTAATTTTATTATCCCTGAAGAATGCACCAAAATATCGATCCGAGCAAAATCGGCTTGTAGTCTGGTGGCGAGTCCCTTGAGCTGCGTATCATCTGTCATATCGCAAGGATAGGCCGATGCGAGAGATCCACACTCCGTCGCAAGTTCTTCAAGAGCTGCCTGCCGCCGCCCGACCAGAGCAACCCTTGCCTTAGAACGAGCAAGAAGTGAGGCGGTCGCGCGCCCAATGCCGGAACTTGCACCTGTGACCAAAGCCGTCATGTTCTCCAGGGATCTCGACATCATCGACAATTCCTTTAGACCTCGCCTAGGGTCCACGCATCCCGTTCAAAAAACGCGGCCTCGCACTCTCCGGTTCCTTTGTTCGTGGGCTTGCCCGGACACCGTATTCGATATCTCTAACTTAAATTCGAGGAACGAAAACTCGCCTTCCATTAATCCTTCCAGACTTTCCACGGTGCGTTTCCCGCGGCCCAGATATCTTCAAGCACCTGCTTGTCTCGAAGCGTATCCATGCTTTGCCAGAAACCGTGATGACGATAGGCCCGCAATTGCCCCGCCTCTACCAAACGCCGCATCGGCGCCTGCTCCCAGACCGTTAAATCATCTTCAAGCAACTTGAAGACTTGCGGTTCGCAAACAAAGAATCCACCATTGACGAACCCTACGTCACGGCCGTCCTTCTCACGGAAAGAAGCAACTTCGTGACTTTCCTCGGTAAAATTTAACACACCGAAGCGGCCCGGCGGTTCGACTGCGGTCACGGTCGCCCACTTGCCTCCCTCCCGATGGAATGCGACGAGCTTACCGATATCGACATCGCTGACGCCATCACCGTAGGTCAGGCAGAAGGTCTCGTTGCCGATTATGTCGCGGGCGCGTTTCATGCGACCTCCCGTCATCGTCTTGGGCCCAGTATCGAGCACCGTCACGCGCCATGGTTCGCCTTTGGCAGCAGTCCAGACGATCTCACCGTTCGACATGTCTATTGTGAAATCAGAAGAATGCATTCTGTAATTCAGAAAATATTGCCGGATGAACTCGACACGGTAGCCACCGAGTACGATGAAATCCGTAAGCCCAAAATGAGCGTAGCATTGCATGATGTGCCAAATGATCGGGCGCCCACCGATTTCCACCATGGGCTTTGGCCGTATTGCGGTTTCTTCGCTGAGCCTTGTTCCGAGGCCTCCTGCGAACACCACTACTTTCATGGTGATATCCT
Source organism: uncultured Alphaproteobacteria bacterium (assembly GCA_963761895.1). Taxonomy (GTDB): domain Bacteria; phylum Pseudomonadota; class Alphaproteobacteria; order Rhizobiales; family Xanthobacteraceae; genus Bradyrhizobium. The sequence continues at coordinate 534,384 of CAVXIL010000002.1, read as the reverse complement.
TTGATCGCCGGCCGAATTCCTATCTTGGAACGGTGCTACAATAGCTAATTCTCAATAGTCGCCTTCGGCACCGGCACAATAAATCGGCCGCCCCATGACCTGATTTCCCTCATCTGGGCTTTGATCTCGTCTTTCAGATTCCAGGGTAAAATCAGCACGAAATCAGGTTTTGCCTCAAAGATGGCTTCGGGAGGAAAGATTGGAATGCGAACTCCAGGCACATACCGCCCCTGTTTCGACGGCGCACGGTCCACCGTGAAGTCGAGGAAGTCACTCCCGATTCCGCAATAGTTCAGAAGTGTCGCGGCTTTAGCGGGAGCACCATAGCCTACGATCGTCTTGCTCTGACGCTTCAACTCAACAAGCAATTCAAGAAGATCACGCTTGGTGGCTTTTACAGATTCGTTCCACGCGATATAGATCGCATCGCTGTCCAGACCATAGGCTCGCTCCTCGTCCAGGAGCTTCGCCACACGAGGACTTTCTGAACGGGCGGAATGCGCATGGCACACGAAAAATCGGATAGACCCGCCATGGGTCTCGGGCCGTTCGACGTCGAAAACGCGCAGACCCGCCTTGGCGAAGATTCGCGCTCCAGCGATCAGCGATAAATAGGAGAAATGTTCGTGATAGATGGTGTCGAATTGATGCCGCTGCATCAGCTTGAGTAGATGCTGCACCTCGAAGGTGGCAACACCGTCAGGGGCGAGCAACAGTTTTACACCATCCAAAAAATCGTTGATGTCAGGCACGTGAGCCAGCACATTGTTTCCCGTAATCAGGTCGGCGGCCCAGCCCTCGGTCAGCAGTTGCCTGGCGTAGTTTCTGCCGAAAAATTCAATGCGCGTATCGATGCCCTTCGCCCGGCCGGCCAGTGCGACGCTTTCACATGGCTCGATGCCCAGGCATTGAATGCCCTTTGCCATCGAATATTGCAGCAAATAACCGTCGTTCGATGCGAGTTCGACGTGACGGGACGCCGGCGTCAGTCCGAAACGCCTGGCCATGTCCTCGACATAGGTCTTGGCGTGGTCCAGCCATGAGCTGGAATGCGAAGAGAAGTAGGCATAGTCCGCTCGGAAAATGTCCTGCGCCGCCAACATATCGCAGGTCTGCACCAAGCGGCATTCACGACAAACCAATGCCTCGAGCGGATAGAACGGCTCCGCCCTCGCGTAATTCACCGGGTCCACGTAATCATTGGCGACCGGTGACAGGCCCAGGTTGGCAAGCGTCAGGCCCAGCTTGGACCCACAGTGGCGACACATTGGCGTGGCGCCCAGCACTGGCGATAGGTTCAAGTGCATAAATGCTCCTGCGGCCAACCTAATGTTTGGCGGCCGACTTCTTCCACTTTAACTCCAGGTTCAACCGATCGTTGTCGATATGTCCTTGCAGCACCTTCAACCTCATGAGCTCCGAAAAACGGAAGTCAGCGTCCTTGAAATTCATCCTTTTTAAGCCTGCGATCAGGTTTTGGATCGATTGGTCAAGATCAACCAAGGGCTGATGATTGGGAGCTAGCGAGTGAAATAGTCCAAAATCTACTTGATAAGACCGGCTATCAACGGGCGCCAAAGTGTTGATCGAGACCTTGGTGCCAGGATTGGCAGCGGCCACAGCATTTGCCAGGTCGCGGACTTGATAATTCCGATCATTGGAGCCGGCATTAACTGCTAAATACCGACCACCATTTTGGGCCGGCCGATCAATTGCCCAATCGATCGCACGAGCCATATCGGCGACGTCAATTAACGGACGCCAGGGCGAGCCGTCTGACAGTACGGTAATTTCTCCCCGACTGATTGCGCACGCGACAAAATCATTGAGTACCAGGTCAAGCCGGAGGCGGTCCGACATACCACAGGCCGTTGCAAAGCGCAGGCTGGTCACCACCATGTCGGTGTCGATTTTCTGCAGTTCCCGCTCGGCGCCGATCTTGGACTTTGCATAGGCCGTGATTGGATTGAGCGGGTCTGTCTCTTTTCGCGGAGGGCCCTTGGCGATCCCGTAGACGCTGCAACTTGAGGCGAACACAAAATTCTTGACGCCGGCTTTGGCGGCGGCCTTTGCAATGGAGATCGTTGTATTTTGATTGATATCCAACGTTACAGCTTCGAATTGATTTCCCATTGGATCGTTCGAAATGGCCGCGAGTTGGACCACCGCATCGCAACCGCGCATCATTTCGACAGAGATCGTGCGTACGTCGCCATAAAATTGCTCGTTGAGATCTCGTTCCGGGAAGACCGACGCACCGGTAAGGCAATGAGCGAAATATGCATTGTCGAAGCCGCGTAAGGTCGCGTCAGGCCGGGCCGTCCGCAAATACTTGGCCACCGGCGGGCCGACGTAACCCATGTTTCCAGTAATCAATATCTTCACGTTCCGATTTCGCTCACCAGCCTGAGCGCCCCACTCTGAACAGTTATCAGGTTTTAAGCATTAAACTATCCACAAACTATCCACAAAACCCACGACGCGCGAGAGCCATGGGCCATTCCGATTAATATGGCCGAATGGCAGTCGCTGCAAGATGCTTTGCTCCCCGCGGGGCGTTCAAATAGATTAATCGGTCAACGAACGGGGCTGTTTAATTGAGCAGGTCGTCGAACCGCGCCAGGTATGGCGAAGATGTTGTGGCGGCACTGAGCTCGATTTGGTGCGATTTTGCTAGCGCCTTGGCGGGGAACTCACTCTGAGGCAGATAATGTTTCCTTTCGGCGGTAAAGCCAAATATATGATGCTTCGCGCCCCACTGCGTTTCCTTGAATGTTCACCTCCGCTCATAAGTTAATCAAAAAAGGGCCATTGGGACAATGACCTCAGCTATCGTCAAGGACATGGACTAACAGCGAGGAGTACAAATGAGCCGAAGCCGCATTCTCGTCGCTTCGCATTACAACGCGACGCATTATATATACGATACCCATTGCTACGAGACGGTTTGGGGTTTTGCCGGCTGCGACGACGCGGATGTTCTCGCTCCAGGCCCAACCAATAGTTCCCGGCAACTGCGCATCGACAAAGCAAAACGCCGGATTAAATCGCTGACTGGACTTGGCACTTCCTATCGGATCGAACCAGTCGAGGTTGAAGACGACTATGAACTCTTTGTATATGTTGCAACCGTACTGCCGGACCTTCCCGACATCGCGCGCATCCGGCACTGGCGACGCCGGGCCAACAAAGCTGCTTGCGTTGTTTTGAAGGCCTTTGGGACAGAACTGAAACAATTTGAAAAAAGTCTTGCGGTTCTGAACGCGTTTGACATCGTATACAGTGGGTCGGTCGGTTCAATACCGTTATTTCAATCAATGATCAGTCCCCCGGTGCATTATTTGGCGTACGGCATTCCAGCGCTGGAAACGATGCCGGCCTCTATTGAACGCAAACGCACAATCGATGTCTATGCCATGGGTCGGAGATTTCCGACGATGCACGATCAGATGGTGCGCGCGATGGTTTCTGGTTCGATCAACTATGTTTTCGATTCATTCGACAGCTCGGTGCCGTTCCTCAAAGACTTTGCCGGTCATTGCTTGTCGAAGAGACAGCTTTTGAAGCAGACAAAATTTTTTCCGAATTTTGGCATTAGATCCTTTCACAGCAGGGAGGTTGAGCTTGCCGGCGAAGAGGATTCGATTACGTATCGATGTTACGAAGGGGCAGCCGCTGGGACAGTGATGTTCGGCACGCCTCCGACATCGCTTGATTATCCCGGGTTGTTTGACTGGGAGGATGTAATAATTCCAGCACCCGTCGGCGATTTCGATTATCTTGGCTTTTTGCGCAGCTTGGAGGGTGAGACGAAACGCATGAGCTCAATTCAGCGGCGAAATGTCTACATGTCTTTGCTCAAACATGATCTCGCTTATCGTTTTGAGTCAATTCTCAAGGATTTGCAAATCGATCCGCATGAAAAGCTCAAAGAACGCAAACGGCGCCTGGCGTTGGCTGCCGCACGGCTTGATCCGACGACGCAATACGATACTGCAGGTTAGGCAAGGCATTTCTGCGCCTTTTCTATGAGCAGAACAGCCCAACCAATCGATTTTCCGGCCGGCCGCTAGGCTTCTGCTAAACAGTAAATCGGCGGGCACAGCGGCGCGCCGCCGCTGCGAGATCGGTCACTAATCTGAGTCCGGAGGTTACATACCCTGCAAGGGCCAACACGGGTGGCAACAATTATTATTTCCCATTAGGATGGCTTCACTCACAATTCGGCAATTAATTGATGAATGTGATGGAACTGTTCGAGACAAAAAGCCGCACGCAAATTGGCCGAGCCGCTCTAGATGGGCGAGAGTAAATATTTAGGATGGTTGGTTGAGATTATCCTCATGCTGATTTTTGTCGATGCCCCAAATATCGCTCATCGTCTGCACACGCAACAGAGCCGAAAGCTTGCCGGCGTGTTTGAATTCGATAGAACAGGCGGCAGTCGCAAATCGCGCAGTCGAAGTCGAGTTGCTTATCGTCAACAATGGATCGACGGACGCGACCGCTGCCGTGCTTCGAGCTTGGCAAAGATCGACGCCGGTCCGCAGCAGAGTCCTTCTTGCTGAGCAGCGCGGTCTAAGTCATGCCAGAAATTGTGGCCTCGAACATGCCACCGGAAAAATAATTGCCTTTACGGATGACGATTGCACAGTCGCTCGCGACTATTTGACGCAGGTTGAGCGAGCTTATGCTGCGGACGATGGCCCCGCCCTTCGTGGCGGCCGCGTTGAATTAGGTGACCCACGCGACCTGCCCTTTACGATCAAGACCGATTTGGCGCCACAGAGATTTAATGGAGGACATCCGGGCGGCTTCATACATGGCTGCAACCTAACAATGTCGCGCTCGGCCCTGGAACTTGTTGGGCGTTTCGACACCCGCCTGGGGGCGGGCCAACCGATCGGGGCAGCAGAGGACTCGGATTTTGTGTACCGCGCGCACCGTTCCGGAGTGATAGTATTATATGATCCTTCAATCGTGGTATTTCATCATCATGGACGGAGAGATTTCGCGGAAGTGAAGCTTTTGCAAGACGTGTACAATCTTGGCAATGGGGCACTTTACGCTAAGCATGGACTTAGGGACCGGAAATTGTTGTTTCGCATTTGTCGCGACATCCGCAGCGGCTTGTGGGAGTATTTCGGCGGTCCGCTCGCCGATAAGGAATTTGGTCTCAGTCATCGGAAAAATCTTCGGGGTAACCTCAGGGGCGCCATGCGGTTCTGGCTATCGTCACTAGGCAGAGATTAATCGGCGCGACAAATTCCAGGATGGACCTATCGAATGATGTTAGGGAGCACGCTCAATTGGCCAGCGTCCCAATAACCCCTTGATCTCGAATGAGCACGCCCGGCTTGGCAGCATCTTCTTACGTCGGTGATGAAGATCGGGTTGGACCCGCAGCGGCTAGCTCGGGGCCCATGCGGGTCGTGGTCTATTACAATGGAACGTTCATTCACTTGCGTAACGGTGCCCACGCGCGGATGACCTCCCTGCTGCAATATCTGGTGAAGGCCGGCTATTCAATTACGCTGTTCAGTTTCGAAAACCACCCGACCGAGCCGTGGACCGAAGCCGCTCAAAGCGCGTTCAAAACCGCGTTTCCAACCGTTCGATTGGTATTGGATACGCAAACTCCTGTGCTTCGTTGCTTGACGTTCCTCAAAAATGCACTCACATCTTTTATGCCCGCCAAGGCGCACGAAATTATCGCGTGGCGCCGCCGCGGAGCAAGCCCGAACTACGAAGCGCTGGTGACCGAACCGGGCGACGCGGTTTGGATCGTGAACTATGCCGACGGCCTGACGCAGCTTAATGGTGTGCCGTCGGTCCCCATTGCCGTCGAAACCCACGACATAAAGTCTATCCAGGTCGCCAAGAAACATGGCACGCCGCCCTTCAATCTTCGTTCGTTGCTCAGGATGCGAAGCGAGTTGGGAGTGCTCAATTGCACGGCGGCAATTATCGCAATTTCGCCTGTCGAGGCCGGCTTTTTTCGCGCCATTGTGGCGGATCCCAAAGTTTTCTACATTCCGCAATATCCACCTGTCACCCCACTGCGCAGGGCAGATCGACCGCAAACCGGATACCGTTACGATCTTGTTTTCGTGGGATCTGACATGTTTCAAAATGCGCGCGGTCTGCTGGCGTTTTTCGAGGCGAACAAGACATGGCTCGCGTCGCTGCGGATCGCAGCGGTTGGGCGGGTCGGGGAAAACGCTTCCGTCCGCGCGTTCGCGCAGGGGAAGCCACACATCGAACTGCTCGGCTTTGTCGATAATCTGCCCGCCATCTATGCAGCGTCAAAGGCGGCCATCTCCCCTGTCGACGGCACCGGTCTCAAGATCAAGGCCGTCGAAGCACTCAGTCAAGGACGACCGGTGTTCGCTTCGCGCCACTCAATGGAAGGATTACCGCCAGGGTACGAGGGTTGCGTTTTCCCGATTGAGCGCTCCTGCATCGAGCGGGTGCTCTTGAACAACTCGGAACTCGAAGCCGCCCAGGCCAGCGCCCTTGCCTATTGGGAAAGCTTCGCAATAGCCGGGGACATGACCGGATTCCAAGACTTCCTACAACGCGGAATGAAGACCCCATGAACTTCTCTGTGGGATCCTGCTTCAACAACAGGGGCCGATTTAGGAATTGAGCAACTACCGGATTAGTGCCGCAGTCTATCTTATACCTTGATCAACCAGATGAGGATTGTTTTGTGCTTGGAGTTTCCCCTGCATTGGATTGCGAATTCACGTTAGCGCTCAATAATCGCACGGGTAAGTATTTCTTTTGCAAGGACATGATCGATGCTTCCCGGGATTTGATCCGCACCTGTTATTACTGGCGAATTCCACTAAAGAACCTGCCCCCTAAGTCCATTGCGCGAGTGCTGGGGAGGCTTGCTCGCATCGAAGTCGATCTTCGAGTGCGGGGTTACCAAGGCCACATCGGTCCGGCGCCGATTTCGCATGCCCGTCCGATGGTGTTTACCGACCCAAGGGAATGCGTGCTCTATAATTTGAAATCGAACGATGTGGTTTTATGTCATGATATGGGCCCGATAACCCATCCCGATCTTTACGAGCCGGGGGTCAGAGAGTTGTACACGCTTGCATTCGACATGATTAAAGCGGCGAGACCGTTCATGCTGTTCGTCAGCGAGGCTTCGCGGAGGGATTTCGTCAACTGGTGCGGAAGTGAATTCCCTCTGCTGCAGGTGGTCTATCCGCCAATTCGGAGCGGTATGGAGCGGAGAGACGAAGAAGCGTTTCCTGACGTTCCTTCCAAGTTCCTTTTGACAGTGGGCAGCATTGGCGCACGCAAGAACCAGTTGCGTTCCATACGGGCTTTCGATGCCTCGGGGCTTGCGAAGGAAGGGTACGCATACGTCATCTGTGGCGGTCCGGAGCCGGGCGCGGAGGCGGTGATAACCCTGGCACAGGCGACAGCGGGTGTAATTCTAGCCGGTTACGTGAAAGACGATCAACTTCGGTGGCTGTACAGAAAGGCACAGGGCTTCATTTTGCCGAGTTTGCTCGAGGGCTTTGGGCTTCCTGCGGCTGAGGCAATTAATTATGGTCTGGTCCCGGTTTTAAGCGGCCGCGGGGCATTGGAAGAGGTTGCCGGCTGCGCAGCGGTATTCGTAAATCCGCTCGACGTGGCTGATATAGCTGCCGGCATGCGAAAGATAGCTGCCATGACCCATGAGGAGCGCGCCAGTCGGCTTTCCCAACTTCAACTTAGCGTCACAAGGTTTTCGTTGGAGAAAGCGGTCGCTAGTTGGCGTTGGGCGCTAATGCGTGCGATCGCGGGCTAAGGACCCTGCGGCTCGATCGGAAAGGTAGTACCCAAACCAAGAGGAGATCGGCGCCTCCTACGGAAGCGATCGCCTGGCATTATGGATACGATCAAATCGCTAAGATTGAGTGTTCCCCTCTCGTCGCCGAAAGACCTTGCGGACAGACTAGCAGGACAATTGTTTACCTATCGGGGCAACGTCAAGATTTTCTTCGGGTGGTCTCGTCCCGCCAGCACGTCGAACAAAGCTAACCAATTGCCCCTACACCGCCCGAGGCGATCAATCCAAGGCTCCGGAAATAGCGCCTTGGCATGATTTATAAGGATATTCTTGAGCATTAACTTGGTTGCATCCTTTGCCGGCAGCGTCCCTTTGCGTACCAAGTAGATCGGATTGACGACTTGCGAATATCCGAGGCGAATGCCTGATAGCCTCCCGCCTTTCATGCCTTGATGCACGCCGTGGAATGCGTTCGTTTTGACTAGCCGGCCGTGTCGGCCCACGCGCGCCGAGAAATCGATGTCTTCCTGCCAGGCATACAACGGAAGCTGTTCGTCGAAGCGTTCTTCGCCAATAGCCTTGGCGCGAAAAACCATGTTGCAGCCATAAAGTCCGCTCAATTCATGAAGCACCACCCCTTGCGGCCGTTGCCGATTATCATGCCGGCTAACCAACTCTGTCGCCTCCTCGTAGGGAATTCCAGCCGAATTAATACCATCGGCGAGAAGCATCCCATTAGCTGCCGCGACGTCAGGATGCATTCGAAAAAAGTGGTCGATTCCCTCGACGCAATAGGAAGACGGCACATAATCATCATCGAAATAGGCGATGATATCATTCGATCTAATGACTGCCTCGAGACCTGCGTTGCGTTGTATAGGCAAGCCCGGAACGCTGGCGACCACCGCAACAGCACCTTGCAAATCGCTGCAGCAGGGCAAGTCCGTGGGCTTCGCAACGGCATAGACCAACGCCGATGGCGGAAGTGTTTGCCTCCGCACGTGATCACTCCAGCGTCCGAGTTCCACGGGCCTGCCAGTGCTGGCAATGACGATGGCAATTCGGCTGGGCGAGTGAGTCGTCATTGATGGACTATCGGCCCTGGGTGACATCGGCCAGAACAACCTCTTTGATAACATCGAGCAGTTTTTGTCCTGCGCGCCTCCAGGTAAATAAGCCCGCACGTTGGCGGCCTGCGCGAGAATAGTTGGCCCAGAAGTCAGCATCGTCAGCAAGCCGCTGGATGGCAGCGACCCATTGCCGGGGATCGGCCGGCCCGGCAAAAAGAGCGCTGTCGCCTCCAACTTCAGGCAACGCACCACAGGGCGCCAGCACCGCTGGACAGCCAAGACTCATACCTTCGAGCGGCGGCAGGCCAAATCCCTCCGTTGTAGAAGGAAAGCCAACACACAAGGCGGATTCCAGCAGGGCCCGCAATTCTCCGTCGCTAATCCGCCCAGCGAACACAACATTGGACGGTACCGAATGCCCAAGCATCTCGAATTCTTCGCGCTTAGCGGCTCCGACCAGAACGAGCTTCAGTTGGTCCAACTCGGACGCCGCAAACGCCTTGAGTAACACGCCAATATTCTTGTGGACCTGGACGTTGGATAGCCCAACTATAAATTTGCGAGGATCAAGGGCGAGCAGGTGGACAATTTCAGGCTGCGAGGCACAGTCGAGCAGGTGATCGACCCCATTAGGTACGACGGAGATACTGTCTCGGCGAGCAACGCCAACCCGCGCCAATTCATTCGCTGAGAACTCAGACACCGCCAGTATCCGTGCGTGTCTATGCCCCAGCACCGGCAACACGTTGCGGTACCAATTGCCGAAAGCCCACGAATATGATTTTGGCGTCGTGAACGTCTGGGCGTCATGAACCATGGTGATCGCGGCTCTGCTTGCCATCGGCCCCAAATTGCAAAGGTTCAGCAGCAGATCCGATCGGGTTAGCCGCGGAAGATCGATTTGCTCCCATAACTGACCACGGAACACGCCACGGCGCTCCCGGTCGAATACATCGAGAGATTCATTATGTGCGTTGGGCGGAGTAATAAGACGCGGAGGCTGTTCAAACAGATCGGCGAGCTCGTCGCGATGCATTGCCAGCTGGCGCACGAGTTGCTCGGCAACCCGGTGCACGCCCGTCGGTCCCGCAGTCAGAAATTTACCGTTGATTGCTAACCGCCGAAAGCGCACCGCCATCTCATTGTTTGGTCGTTTTAAATACACTTCAATGCTTCGACGTTTCAATGCAAAAAGCCCCTCACCTGTCCGCTCGATAAAGATCCGCTGTCATAATGCCAAATAGACGGGTCGACCATCGTTCCCCGAAAGACCCGCGGCCGACGGCACTTAAAGATGCTCGTAATTCCAAACAAGGCAAGCTTCCTCTGCCTGAAAAGAATACGTTAACGTTAGACAGCGCAAGACGCTGGTTTTAGTATTAATCGGCATCCATCGGTCTTGGACGCCCGCAACCGTGGCCGCGGGTGCCTGAGAATGGAATCGAGGTCTACCCAACAGGGGCAAGCACGGCAGCAATTCGAACGCTGGCAAAGAATGGCCCAGCACAAGCATCGAGGTTCGAAACCCAAGCCACTGGACGCCCTGGTTTTGGGCAATTTAATGCTGCCGATTGAATGTATGTAGAATGGTGCGTGAACGTGCACCGCGAACCGCCGGGGTTTTGGGGAGTTTGATGAAAGTCGCAATCGTTCACTACTGGCTGGTGGGTATGCGCGGCGGCGAAAAGGTAATCGAGGCGCTATGCGAGATGTATCCGCAGGCAGACATCTTCACCCATGTTTACGCGCCGCAGGAGATTTCCGAAACAATTCGCCAGCACAAGGTCGTTCCGAGTTTCATTAACTCTCTGCCCCGCGCTGCCAAAATGTACAAGACTTATCTGCCGCTGATGCCAATGGCACTCGAGCAATTCGATCTGCGGGGCTACGATCTAGTCATCAGCAGCGAATCAGGACCGGCAAAAGGAGTGGTTCCAGCCCCGGACGCGCTCCACGTCTGCTACTGTCACACTCCGATGAGATACATTTGGAATATGTATCATGATTACAGGGAAGGCGCCGGTCCAATGGCGCGACTATTGATGCCTTCCCTATCGCATTATCTGCGAATGTGGGACGTTTCCTCGGCCGCGCGCGTCGACAGTTTTGTTGCCAATTCGCAGACCGTCGCAAAACGTATTCGACGCTATTACGGGGTCGATTCGAAAGTTATTTCTCCTCCCGTCGACACCGAGGCATTTTCGATCGCACCGACTTCGGAACTTGAAGACTACTATCTTATGGTTGGCGAACTCGTCGCCTATAAACGACCTGACCTTGCGGTGCGTGCCTTCAATGCAATGAAATCGAAGCTGATCGTCATTGGCGGAGGTGACATGCTTGAGGAGATCCGTCAACTTGCCGGCCCGACCGTCTCGGTTCTTGGTCCACAGCCATTCGAAGTTCTCAAACGACACTATGCTAGATGCCAAGCGTTGATTTTTCCAGGTGAAGAAGACTTCGGCATGGTCCCTGTTGAAGCAATGGCGAGCGGTCGGCCTGTCGTCGCATTTGGCCGCGGAGGTGCGGTGGAAACCGTAGCAAACGGCGTCTCTGGGGTTTTTTTTAACGAACATACTGTCGAGGCTATCTCGGCAGCGGTTGCGAGCCTGGCTGACATAAGTTTCGATCCGGAAAAAATTACCAGACACGCGGGGCAATTCGGTCGCGATCAGTTTTTTGCCAAGATGCGTGCGCATATTGAGGATTTACAGGCCAAAAAGCACTCATCTTGACCGGTGACGTCAACGCTGGCAATTTTTTTGATTAGGCACGGTATCGATGACCGACAATGTTTCGCCCTCAATCACCAGACAAGTTAAGCGGCCGGTCGCAAAGGCGCCCGTGTCTATATTGATCCGATTTGACCGCAGCTCAATTTCCGCGGTCGGTGTATGTCCATGGACGATGATTTTTCCGAAATCCCGGCTCGAAAAGAGAAATTCGTGTCTAATCCATAACAGGTCTTTTTCCGTCTGATGCGCGAGATCAACATCAGGTTTCACTCCGGCATGGACGAAGAAAAAATCCCCGCTCGCAAACCATTCCCGCAAGTTTCGAAAAAAGCGAAAATGCGACTGCGGCAGTGCGCTGTGAAACGCCAGTTGCGTTCCGGCCGTTTGCTTGCGATTGGCAACTAAGTCTGCCCCGACACCATAAGATGACAATGTTTCCATGCCGCCAAGACGCAACCATTGATCGATCTTGGTGCCGTCGCTTAAACAACTGATGGCAATCAGCTCATGGTTGCCCTTCAGGAATACCAATTCATGCTCGGCAGCGTGCTCAATGAGTTGCTCGATCGTTTCGCGCGACCAATGCCCGCGATCAATGTAATCGCCCAGGAACACGTAGACCGGCCTGATCGCCGGAAATTGCGCTATATCCGCGTCGATGAGAGACAGCAATTGATTGAGCAAATCTAGTCGACCATGGATATCGCCGATTGCGTAGACACGAAGTCCGGCCGGCAATGACGGCCGCCGGCCGCGAACCAAAAACTTTTCGTGCGGCCAGACTGTTGAACGCACGTCACTTCGCCGCGCAAATACGGAATTTGTAAGCCAATACGGTCAAATCCACATTTAACTGGCTGTCCGTCAACTTATCACGCTTTCGTTAATTATACTATATTGGCACGTTAGATGCTTAATTCCGCTAAAACTGGGCGCGACAAAGCGCGCTTTTCGGTCGCTTAAGAGCATTGATTTCATAGGGATACGCCAGCTGCACGGTTGCGGCCTTTCGGCGGAGCAACCCTAACCAGCGAAAGTTGGTTGATCGCGCGGGCCATATGAGTTACTAACTGGATTAAATATTGCGGTGCCAAATAAATAGGGAGGATCTTTGCATTTGAAACGGGGAATATCATGGGTATTAAATTAATGAGCGTTGTCTTTGGGTTGGTGGTGGTTACTGCCCTTTTCGGAAGCCCGGCAGCCATGGCGTGTATGATGGTTCCCCCACTTTCATTTGAAGACCTTAATGAGTTCAGCACAATCCTCGCCCCCGGCACGGATCGGCCAGCTGTGGCTGCCTCTACGGGAAATCTCGCAGTGAACGAACCACAACTCGCGCCCGATCTCGGTTATGTGGCGCAAACCGCACAATCACGGTTCCAGGGGACGATTGCGGCGGGCGTTGCCCAGCCAGTGCTGACTTGTCTCGGCGCCGATGAGCAGGCCGCGCTGCAAGTTAAGCGAGCGGTGGCAGGTTCTGAAGATAGCCAGTTCCAGACCCCATTTACAGCGGTAGTGGGTGATCTGTCGACAGCTGCAACCGGTTCCGCGGGGAGCGTGGTCGTCATTAACCCGCACCGGTCGGTCCGCAGTACGTCCGGCTCGGATGGTGGTGGCGCTTCTTCAACGAATACGGCAGGCCTATTTGGCGTCGCCGCTCTGAATCAATCCGCTTGGACGGGCTGGGGCAGTTCCAGCAAGTTCGACGCGCTCCATGAGCGAGCCGGGGCCATGAGGCGCACTTAGTCAGAGAAAATCACCATGAATTTCGCGAATCAATTTCTCAATCAACCCTACGAGACGGCGGTAAAGGACGATCCCTTCACCGGGTTGACCCAGGTTCGCGTTTTTCTTTCACGTCAGTGGCGCTTGATCGCCGTCATCACCGGTTTGTCGATCGTCCTCGGTGTGCTCTACATCGTGACCTCGCCAACTAAATACACCGCGCAAGCGGACATGATTATCGATACCAAAAAAGTCACGTGGACCCAATCTGAGTTGTCTACTGAAAAACTGTCGGTTGAAGACGCTTCCGTCGAAAGCGAAATCGAAACCACCAAGTCCGAAACGGTTGCTTTGGCCGTTATCAAGCGATTGCATTTGACGGAAGATCCGGAATTCACCGGGGCAAGCCACAGCATTTTGTCGCGGATATTTACTCTATTCCGATCACCACCCAGCCCGGACCCTTCCAAGCCGGCAGTATTGAACGACGAATTAATGCGGCAGGCGTTGGGTGTCTTCAAGAATAATCTGAAAGTCTTGCGGCTTGGCCACAGCTATATCGAACAGATTCAATATACTTCCCTAAGCAGGGAGAAGGCTGCTACGATCGCTAACGCGGTAGCGGATGCCTATATCGAAGATCAGTTGCAAGCGAAGTTTGAAGCGACCCGCCGTGCGAGCGAATGGTTGCAGCTGCGGATTGGAGAGTTGCGCCAACAGGCCAGCAATGCTTTCAAAGAGGTTCAAGACTTTAAATCCGAAAACAACATCATAATCGGAGTAGACGGAAAATTAGCGAGTGAAGTCGAACTCGATCAGCTTGGCACTGCTCTAGCCAAGGCCCGATCCGATACCACTCAGGCGAGAGCAAAGGTTGACCGCATAACGCGTGTTTTGGAGCAGCGATCGAACAACAAAGGAAATCTTGATATTCCCGACCCGGTCGTAAACGACGCCTTGAGCAATCCTGTGATCACCAGACTCCGCCAGCAATATCTGGACGATCAGGGCAAAGAATTGGAATGGAGTTCCCGTTACGGGTCGGATCACATCGCGGCACGAAATCTTCGCGCTGAGATGGCTGGCCTCCAACGCGCGATTTGGGACGAAGTTGCCCGGATTTCCGAGAGTTACAAGAGTGAGCTGGCAATTGCTCGAAGCCAGGAAGAGGCGATTGATAAGCGGATGACGGACGTTTTCCAAAAGTCGGCCTCGGCGCGGCAGGCGCAAGTGCGGCTGCGTGAACTCGAGACTGCATCCAACACGTATCGCGGAATTTATGAGACGTTTTTGACTCGCTTCACACAATCCGTCCAGCAGCAATCGTTCCCTTCCACCGAGGCCCGACTGGTGACAGTCGCCTCCCCCCCGAGCCGGCCCAGTTCACCCAAGGTCACGTTGACGATGGCACTGGCAACGCTGTGCGGGTTAGCCCTTGGAGGAATCGCGGCGTTTGCTCGTGAACAGATGAATTGACAGATCCACACCCGCTCGCAGATTGAAGGGCTGTTAAACACGAGTTGTCTTGCCGTGCTGCCGGCTTTAAAGAAGACCAAGCCCGGTCTTAGCCGGCTGCGCGCCACTCGAGATTCTCGCGCGTTCCGTCAAATCATCGATGCGGCACCGTTCTCTTCGACTGCGGAGGCACTTCGATATATCAAGGTGGCGATTGATCTTCATCCCACTGGAGCCAAAATCATCGGGATCGTATCTGCACTAACTGGCGAAGGTAAGACGACCGTCGCGACCAGTTTTGCGGCGTTTCTCGCCAAGGCCGGCGCGCGTACTCTCTTGATCGATGCGGATTTGCGTAATCCCGCCATGACCAGAGCGCTAGGATACTCAAACGCGCCAGGATTGCTCAATATGGTCGCGGACAGATCGGATTTCAAAGATCTGGTGATTTCGGATATCAACTTCAAATTCGACTTCTTACCCGCTTCGGCTCGGACCAAGACGTCTAACAGTTCCGATATTCTCACGACTTCTGCCATAAAGGACATGCTTAAGGCGGCAAGCAGCGAGTACGATTATATTCTCGTTGACCTGCCGCCTATCCTTCCGGTCGTGGACGTCAAGGCTACCGCCCATTTATTTGATGCTTTCGTCCTGGTTGTCGAATGGGCGGCGACGTCGACCGATGAAATCGTCAAGGCTATGCGTACATCCCCGGTTTTATCGGAGCGGCTTTTGGGCGCGGTGCTGAACAAGACCGACGAAGCTGTTATGCATCGTTTTGAGGGATATTCGGATCGACGCTACATGTATTACTCTAATGAAAATGTTTCGCCGGAGGCAGCTTAGCTCCGGATTGGGTATTTCGGTTGGTGCCGGAGCAGCCGAAAGTTGGTTTATTGTGCGATCCACCCCGGGGAAAGTATTGCTTTTCGCAAACTGTCATTCCCTTCCTCCTCGGGTTGGGCTGCGTAGTGGCGGCGCCCGCGAGAGGCTTTGCTGAAGAGTCGCAACCGGAATTCCAGCAAGATTTGTCGGATTTTTCTGATGCCACTCTGACCCCACAACAATGGCGTCAACGTGTTGGAGGATGCACGACATCGATCAGGGAATTTGTGGCTCAGGCGCGATCTCACACGATCCATTCCAACCTGGAAAACGGCGAACTAACGGGTCAACTTGCCATGAACGACCCCGGTCTTAAACCAGGAGACATTGTTTCAACCGGCCATGGGTTTCTTGTTTTCATCGGCGGCGACGGTGCTAGGCGCCGACCGGATGACTTTCAGCGGATTCCGCAAACCCAGCGGAACGATTTCGATCGGCGGTCCGCTAAAAATCTGCCGAATTGGCCGCATTGTGGGAGAATACCCTTGGCGCTGTTCTTCGACCCGCGCACAGGCAGCCATTTTAAAATGGAACTGCGGAATCCGTTAATTTTGGGCCGCGGAATTTTTCATTATTAATAAAACTGCCCTCCACCCCCACAAATATAATGCGCGAATCCCAGGCCAATATTGCGTGAGAGCCACCGCAAGAGCGGGCGCCGGCGAAATTTCAGAGCAGTCGTAAGGGCTTAGTAGTAATTAAAATTAAATCATAGATTGCTTTAAAAAGACTCTTGCGCATTTTGTGCAGTGCGGCTTTAATAGCTAAACTACGAATTAAATAACCGGGCCGCATTGCGATTATTGTGTTCTGGAGTGCGACATGGTCGATTTTGCTGAATCCCGTAAAAATTTGAGTTTCGCGACCACAAACACACCCCTTCCCGTGGGGCTTTCAAGCAAGAGAATCGTAGATATCATTTTAGCGATTTCAGGCATCATCGTGCTGGCTCCCCTGTTGTTGCTTTGTTTTGTAACTTGCACCCTCAGTTCGCCCGGCCTCGCTGTCTTTCGTCATAAGCGCGTTGGATTTGGCGGCAAACAATTCGACTGTTTCAAGTTCCGCACAATGGTCGTGGATTCCGAAAAGTGTCTTCGGGATTACCTGGTTTCGAACCCTGAGGCGCAGGCCGAATGGGCTGCTACCCGGAAACTACAACTTGATCCCAGGGTCACTGCAATAGGTTCGATTCTTCGCAAGACCAGTCTCGATGAACTTCCTCAACTGTTCAACGTACTCAAGGGCGATATGAGCATAGTTGGGCCCCGTCCGGTCACTCCTGAGGAACTTGTGAGATACTCCACCGGCGTTGATGCTTACTTGGCCTGTCGACCCGGCATCACCGGGCTTTGGCAAGTCAGCGGCCGCAGCGGAACCACCTACAGCAAGCGTGTCGCATGTGATACATTCTATGCGCGCAACTGGTCGATGCAGCTGGACGCGAAGATCATTATCGTCACGATTCCGGCACTGCTGGATTCCGACAACGCTTATTAGCGCCCTTCATATAATCTTTCAAAATATCCTATGGCAGCCCTTGCTGCTTTTGCAGGTGAGGACACAAAGTTAAGCGTGCTCCAAACGGATGTGGGACTGGAGATTGATGACAAACATTCTTGTTGCCGGAGGGGCTGGTTACATCGGATCCCATACGTGTCTTGATCTCTTCAATAAGGGTTTTATCCCCGTAACCTATGATAACCTTTCGAACGGCCATGCCGATTTTGTGAAATGGGGGCCTTTGGAAACGGGAGATATCCGAGACCTCCGTAAACTGGACGATGTGATCAGGAAATATCGACCGGCCGCGATTGTTCATTTTGCCGCAGCGATCGAGATCGGCGAATCCGTTCAAGACCCCGCAGGCTTCTACGACAACAACGTATCCGGGACGATCTCTCTCCTATTGGCCGCGCAGGCTGCCGGCGTCGATAAGATCGTCTTTTCGTCGAGCTGCGCCACCTACGGTATTCCCGTTTCCATGCCGATGGGTGAGGGCCATCCTCAGTTGCCAATTAATCCATACGGTCGGAGCAAGCTGATCGTCGAGCAGATTTTGCAGGACTTGGATCGCTATCGCGGCGTTCGATCCGTCATTCTGCGCTATTTTAATGCCGCGGGTGCCGACCCTGAAGGAAGGATCGGCGAGCGGCATTTACCGGAAACCCACGCAATTCCACTCGCGATTGAGACTGCGCTAGGCAAGCGATCGCATTTCCAGGTTATGGGATCCGACTACAGAACCCGCGACGGATCCTGTATCCGTGACTTCGTCCATGTCCTGGACTTGGCCGATGCCCATACTCGCGCGGTCGAGCATCTTTTGAGCGGCGGTGACAGCGTCGCTTTGAATTTGGGAACCGGCCATGGGACGACCGTAAAAGAATTGCTTTCGGCGATCCAGCGCGTCTCAGGCCGCGATTTCCGCGTTGAATATGGCCGGCGTCGGGACGGCGACTCGCCTGCACTTGTCGCAGACAATACCTTGGCCAAACACATAATTGATTGGTCGCCCCGTTATGATCTCGAGTCCATCATCAGGACCGCATGGAACTGGCACGCGCGAGTTGCCTCAGAATAAGTCACGCGCTCGTTTCCCAACAACCTCCGTCCTCCTACGGGTTTAAACTGCTTTTAACTCGGGCGATCGCGATCAGGAGGAGGCACAAATCAGCCCGTCGAGGACGCGTCTGAAGTTGTGACCGACGGCAGTGGCAGTGCAAACGCCGCCTCGATGGGCTGATGGCCGGCGATCTTGCGGCCGATTGTCGCGGATCAGCCGGCTCAGAGATGGTTAGTTGAGCGGCGCTGCAATTTCATGGACGCCGGAGTTCACGTTCCTCACGGTAGTTGTCGTGTTGTTTATCAACGTCAACAGCTTATAGTAGTCGACGACCTTGGCATTGGCGATATACAGCACGTCCTTGGTCCGCATCTGGAAGGCAGATGACAGCAGAAGTCCCGACGGATCTCGCAAGTTGATGCGGTAAATCGTCGGTATTTTATCAAGAATGAATCTCCTGGTGTCGACGCCGAGCTTCTCAAGGAAATGGCGATCTTCAAATCGGTAGACGTAAATTTCGCCAGGGTCTGACTGAACGTCGGAAAGGCCGCCTGCTTTGCCTATCGCTTGAGACAGCGTAAGCGTCTCAACATCGAACGGAATTTCTGAATTAAATCCGAATATGTTTTGATTTAACGCCCCTAGCGCCGTGAAGGTCGGGGCTTCATGATTGATGAAAATAACGTCATTCGGGCGAATAAAAATATTTTCGCGCGGATCGTGCACAACGCGGCTCAGCAGGACCCTCACCTCCTTGCCGTTCCGTTGGAGTGTGACGTAGCTCTCGATGGCCTGGAATTTAGGGCCGCCGGCGCGCGCCACCAGCTCGAGCAACCGCTCGCCAACGCTGTTAAGCGGTAACACGCCGGGCGCGTTCACATCTCCCAAGACGCTCACAACGCTCGCATGCTGCTGATTGAAGCTAATCACAACCTGCGGCTCGATCGCGCGATTTCGCAGCCGAGCCACGACGGCCTCTTGAATTTCGGGAATTGTTCGCGCGGCAGCGGGAACCTCTCCAGCGTAAGGGACGTAGATGCTACCCTTCTGATCGACGGCCTGCGGCGGCAAATCGACGAAGTTGCCAGGGCGCGCTCCCGAGGCAGTTCCTGGTGTGAACAGTCCGCCCGGGGCCGCTTCAAAAATCGATATGTTCAAGATGTCACCGACGCCCACGACCTGGGTCGGCTTTGCGCGCTTATCGGGGAACGTCCCCGCAAAAGTTATCAGATTGGGCTGCGACAAGAAGCCGATGGTATCTGAGCTGATGTCCACCAACGCGTACGGCAGGGATGCCGTGGATCTTATCCCGGCGGTTGCATAGCCGTTGACAGCGTCGCTTGTCGGACCGGTTCCTGGAAATAGGCCGCAGGCTGGCAAGAAACCAGCCAGAGTGATGGCAGAGAGCGCCGGAAGACGATTCAACATTTCAGAGCGCCCCGATAGTCGTTGCGATCCATCCGCCCGAAACGGCTCGTTTGGGTAACACCAAATCCGCCCCCACTCGTTGAATTGGTCCAATTACGATTAATTTGTTACGATTGATTTGCCGTTAATTCAGCTGCTGCCGTCATCGATAGTTAGACCTTACAGACGAGCCGGCCACGTTCAAATAGCCAGTTTGGGGCGCCAAATCCGAATCACACGGGTTGTGGCATCTCCAACACACCATTTACAGTTCTGGGCGCCCGCTTTGCCTCGCAAAGCCCCTAAAGAGCCCTAAAGAGCCCTAAAAGGCCCAGAATGCCCGAAGGTGCCGCGATCTGTTCTGGTCTCGGAGTTGCTGTTAACCTGCTTTTTTACAGTTTCGCTTTGTTTTTGCCCTGATTTGATTGACGGGCCAAAGGCCGGAAGGCGTTTCGGAATGGGATACGCAGCGATTACGCTGGCGATAATGGGGTTCGTGGTGGGCCTCAGATTTCGGCTTAAGGTATTGCTACCTATCGTGGTGCTTTTGCTTATTGGTTCAGGGATTTTTGCAGTTCTGCAGGGATGGCACTTTTTCACCTCATTTCTTGCGATCGTGGCAGCTCAAACAATCCTCCAGGTGGGTTATTTTTCGGGAATTCTTCTACGGTGGGCCATGGGTGGCAGGTGGAATTGGCGTCCGCTTTTTTGATAAAAGGGCTGCAATCGTACTGTTTTTGGCAGTTTTAGTAAGAAGTTCCATTCGCGGCGTCAGTTCAGGGATTGTGATCGACCACCTCGCCCGCAACGGTAATTGTACCGGCCAGCGGGAAGTGAATGTTTTAAAGCGCCCCGTCAGGGGAAGAAAAAGGTCCGCCCTCTGGCGTCGAAAGTCACCTTCCGCGTGCAACGACGCGAACATCGTGCCCGGGCCCAATCTCTGTAGCAGGGGGCCCTCACCGCGTAGATCGCTGCAGCGGGCCAGCCGGCCCGCCAGCGGCCCTCCGACGGCAGATGGCACAATGGCCGGCGCCATCGGCGACCGGCTGGTCGGCCCCCAAAAGGCGGCCCGAAACGGATTTCTATCGGTTGCGGACCATATTTTGGGACCCCACTTGATTGATGGTGCGATGCGACATGCGCTGGTGCCTTCGAATTGATCAGAACTCACGGAAACCTCTCCGACGCCCCGAATTGCGGTTTCCAAGGCGCCCAGTAAGCCTTTCCTCTCGGCTCATTGGCCCGGGACAGGTCGTTTTGAGCTTGGTTCGGGCGAAGTCGGAGATTTCTAAGCGCAGTTGCTCAGGATTCTGTCACGCTGGATCCATGCATCTTGGCGAGGTACCCCAATCGCGTTAGTATCCAGGACTGCTCCGGCGCAGGTTTAAATAGTCAATTTCAATGGTCATGAAATGTCATCTGTATCCAACATCGCTTTGGTCGCCGCTCTGGTTGGAACGGCGTTGGGCAGCACGCTAACAGAGGCCTCAGCCCGCGGACGACCATTCCCCATGACGCTGTGTGGTCCCGACCTCGCCTTTCTCTGTCCGATCCATGGATATTTCGATCTGCCACCTTTCCACTACAGTTTGGCGGTCTACCGCGGCTGCATCCAAATGCAGCGCATTGAAACCCCTCAAGGTTATCGACGCCGTCCTGTTCTAGTGTGCGGCTAGAAGGCTTGATCGCGACGATCGTTCCTTATTGGGAAATGCCACTTATTGGGAAAAGCCGCGCCAAGCCCGGATGTAAAGCAAGACGTTGCTGGATGCGCTTCCGTCGCTCGTTATTTACTCACGCCCTTTGCGACGCCCCTGTTCGCCGAAGCGGCGGCCACATTCCGATTAACAGAATTGTTGATATTGTTGATGTTGTTGACGGGCGGCTGATCGAAAGTTCTTGTCGAATTCACACCGCGATCTCGGATGAGATTTCCATTACCATCTCGCGCGTTTGAAACACCGTATTGGGCAGCCGCGCCCGTGACAGACCCAAGGAAGAACACTACCGCCATAAATTTCATGTTAAGCCTCGCATTCAATCGACCGTATAGCACAATAACGGCGAGCGCACACCCACGATGCCGAAATTAGGTGTAGCCGATTTATTTCGTACGAAGTTCCCCCTAACTAAACTTGCCAAACAATCGCGTTAGTTCAAACGAAGTTATGAACGCGCCAGATCACCCGCAAATGTCGCCGATCCGACGTTGAAACAGGTCGCCGATTGCGGCCTAATTGCTGGTGTGAAGGACCGCCGGGTGTGTCCATAGGTAGTCATCCCACACCAAGTATCCGCCCTCGCGCATGTAGCGATCAGACTGAAACGCCGACCGGACGTCCGTTTGCCCTCAGCATGATCCACTGGCTGACCTTATGCCCATAACGGATCAGCTTACGCTCCCACGTGATATAAGAGAGCCAGGCTATCCCGACCGTGCAGCACCAGGCGACAAGAAAGAAAATGATCCGAATCTGGAGCGCCTGTGATTCGAAAAGCGAGTCAAGCGCCTCGCCCATCAAAAGCAAAACGAGTGCGTGCAGTAAATAGCCGCCGTAGGAAACCTGTCCGACGGCAACCACAAACGGATGTTCAATCAGACTGAACACCCTCCATCCGGCGATCGCACCGGCCAAGGTGGCGGCAGCGCAGGAATTCATCACGATGTAGACGAAGACCTCTCTCTTCTCGCCGTATAGCACGCCGGAGACAATATTTCGGATTGCGTCAATGCCATGAGCTCCGAGCCTGACGTTAATGACGATATACGTTGCGACGTAGACCGTGGCCATAACGAGAGCTAACCACGCCGATTTCGTAGCAAACTGGGGATGGCGCCGAATTGCGGGTTCGAAATGGGCGAGCAAAGCGCCCATCGCAAAGGCGTCGAACTGCCCAAAGGAAGAGGCGTACACTCCGAATGCGATGCGTGCGGCATCCCATCCATGCGCCGCCATCTGCCAGGCCATCACATTTCTCAAGACAGGAACGAGGAGGCAGATTGCAATTAACCCAAAGATAGCGCGGTCGCGGTTCACCAGCAAAATCAGAATTGGAAAGAGAACGTAAAACTGCTCCTCGACGCTTATGGTCCAAAGATGCCCAAAGGCCGAGAATTGCGGCTCAACGCTAAAGATCATCCTCCAGTTATAAGTGAACGTGGCCAGATAGGGCAGCTCCCGATACTGCTCCGGGTAGCCCAGCAGCCGAATGACCAATAGGCAAATAAGAATGTACGCGGCATACGGCGGGACGATCCGGAAGATTTGTCTGATGACGAAAGAAAGATAGTGGAAAAGCGGGGCTGGCTTAAAAGTGGCTTTTTCCGCAATGAGGTTTCGAGAGATGACAAATCCTGAAATGACGTAGAACAGCCAAACCCCAGTCCATCCAAATGGAAGCAGTTTGCAATGCTGTGCGATGACCATTGTCATCGCAAGGGCGCGTAACGAGTTGATCGAGTAAATTCGTTGGGTCTTCAATTAACGCACTCGACCAATTGGACGTGATCTCCGATCACCACCGAAACCGCACCACCGGTCGAAATCGCGGTTGGCTCGGAAGACCGGAGAACATCGTAAACCTTAGTGGATTCGCAAGGCTTGTCGAATGTCAGCGTCGCAGTGATCCCGTCGGCTTCGAGCGGCTGCCCTGTGTCACGATCCCAAAACATCGTCTCCCGCCAAACTGCGGCCACTTGAGTGCCATCGGATTTCATCAACCCCAACGTAAAAAATTGGTCCCCGCGCTCCGGTTTTTGAACGTCCAAATGAAAAGATCCATTGGGTTCTGGACGGTTGGGTTCGGCGGCGGACCCGCTTTCTCTCTCTCCGAGAAGTTGCACAAGATTTCTGATCGCTTGAGCCGCCACTTTGGGCCGATTTTCAAATGTGAACAGGCCGAAATGAAATTCCAGTTGCTTCGACGCCGGGTCCGGCTTCTGATCCAGCAGCTCGTAAAAATAGAGTTCGTCATAGCCGGATCGTGCCGCATCAAACAGGCCATTTAGCAGACCTTTCGCTTGCGTACGCTCGTCGACACCGATGACTAACCATCCACTTTGAGGCATCGTCGAATAACCAAATTCCGTAATGACTTTCGGCAGAACCTGTTGAAGCGATTTATACGCTTCAATTTTTTCAGGATTGATCCAGATCGAGGGCTGCTGCCCATTTTGCGCATAGGCATGCACATTCATCACGTCAGCATATCCCTCCAACGACGACCCGTACGTGAATTTTGGATCCTTAAGCATCTCGAACCCCGTCATGTCGATGACCGGGATATGTCTAACGTCCAGACTTCCTTTCATGGATTGGTACAGCGCCTTTTGACCGGCCGCAGCTGCTGCGAGCCCGCTTTGATCCTCAGACGTCACGGGAAAATTGTTGATTTCGTTATAGCCTTCGACGGACGCGACGGAGCCAGGTACCGCCTTCTCAAGGCTGCGGACCAACTCCACAGCCTCTGCTGGACGCCAGCCGCCGGAAAAAATCAGATCAAGCTTTATCCCTGCAAAGACCATACGTCTCAGCGCATCGCGCGCTTGCAAGTCTGCCGGAGCGCCGGTGCCCGGCATGAGGTCACGTACGCGACTGACGCCAAGGAACCTTAGGGCCTGCAAGACATTTGTCGGGTTCGCGTATGCGCCGTCGGTGTAACGCATGTGTACGTTGACGCCGATCATCTGGACCAATTGCGACGCTGATATGGACCTTACTTGACCGTACGCCTTCGGTATTCGTGTGGGAATAACCACGGCTCCGATCACGACGACAAGGATAGCAACTATACGCATTGCTTTATGGAACCTCATCCGTACGCAGCTTTTTAAACAGTCCTTCCCCGCGCCGCGGCTCAGCCGCTTGCAAGAAGGGTGGCAAAAATAATCATATAATATAACTCGTTCTTTTTAAGACTACCGAATTTAAGACGACCGAAGAATTCGTCGGCCCCGAACGACTTGGCTTCTCACAAAACCAGCACTGGCGGAATCCTTCCAGGCAATTGCGGCGAAGGCAAAGAAAGGCATCCCTAGATCGGTCAAGGAACCCGAGATAGTCGCTGTAATCAACCAAGCAATGCAGGCTGACTTGGCAGCTTGTCGATACGCACCCTCCAGCGAGTCGTGCGCTCCAGTGTTGTTTCCGCCAAAAAATATGCCTGCGAAAAATAAGGCAAATAATCCCGCACCAATGACGCCGAGATTGGCGATGACCGCGAGCGGAAAACTTGACGTGCGCATACTTCCGTTACCTGCTCCAAAACCGAACGTGTCGACGAAAACCTGCCAAGCCTGGACGTTCCATGAGGACCGTTCCTCTCCGGAAGAGCTCGACAGTTTGCTGAACACTGTGGTGTCGAGAAGGTTATAAACATAGGCCGAAGCTTCTTCGTTCAATGCTATGGCGCAGCCGAGGATCGCGAATACGATCGGGGCGCCGATCAGGAAGAAAAACATCTGCGAAGTCAGCGGCCGACGCATCACAACAAAGAGTATCTCAGAATAACTGAACAGCAACATCGCGGCGAGCCCTACAGTGGCGGTCGACGAGGTTGAGAAGATAAGCGCGCAGAGCGATAGCAGGGACAGCGTGAACATCAGTCGCGGGCGCACGCCCAACAACCATAGCTTCGTTGCAAATGCGAAATAACCCAGCGTCGCCGCTCCGAATGCAGACGCTTCAATAAAGGAACCAACTATTCTCTTGGAGCCGGCCAGTTCGGTTTCGGAAAGCAACGCATAATTGGCATTGCGAATAAATGCCAGCAACTCGGTTGTACCCGTCGCGTAAGTCGCGAGATCGAGCCCGGCAAAAATCAGGTTCAGGATCACGCAACAAACTGCGGCATTTCCTACGGTCAATCTTCCCCTGGTATCCCTGGCATAGCCGTAAATCAGGATGAAGCAGATAAAGTCTGCGATCAAATAGATCGACTGGGTCAAGTTCGCCATCGTCGGAGCGAGCGGAAAATTGAAAGAGTCTACAGCGCGGACCGCGATGACGAACGTCTGACCCGCAAATAATCTGGGCAGGAAAAACGCCGAAATCGCACTGTAGACAACGGTCAAGAGCAACCAAAAGCCGGGCCGGCCTGGGGCAATGCCCTCGGTGATTTTCTGAAGAACAAGACGGTCGCCAATCAATCTTACGGCAAGAAATCCAAGAAGAAGATGAGCTGGCGATATGTTGGTCCCGCCCAGAGAATTCAGGACAAACGCCGCAGCGGACCCCAAGAGCGTCGCGCAAAAGAAGGCATACAAAATGAACGACGCGTCGAAGAAAAAGCCGGCCAAACCTATCGCAAGAGCAAGAACTCCAACCGCCTGGATTGTCATAGCACCGCTCGACTACGGTTGGACCCATTCGCCACTTGTTCACCCTTGTTGATGCGCTGGAACGATATTCCGCAAAATGACCAGAAACGTCAAAAATATCGGCCAGTTATTTCCTCGTTGCGCCGCGGTTAGAGCAAGGGGGACATTTTCTGAGCCTAAAATAGACGATTTATTGGTATAATTCGAGAAGAAAAATCGTACCGGAGCTGAAGCAGTGGAAATGAAGCAATCCGGTCCGGCGAGATTGTTAGGCGCTCTTGAGAGCTCATCCTTCTGGGTTCGTAAATCGGCCCAGAAACGAGATCGTTCTAGCGCCCATGACCGCCCTACCCGCCATTTACTCAAGTGCATGGATGGCCGGCCATCTTGTTCTCATCGGTCTGTAAAAGTTGGGCGCCTGACTGCGCTAGGCGCGAAAACAAAAGCGACGCGCGCGTCTTGGCCGCTTTCGCGCGCTCTCACGGCGCGCTAAAATAGCGGCAGGCAAGGCGAGGACCGAGGGTCCGCGCATCGTCGAAGTCGGCAGTCGTGAGGTTGGAAGGGAGACTGTTCCCGGCATGGATCCAATCAGTTCTAGGATGAGGCACTTTCTTGCATTTGTTGTGGTGGCGGGAATAACCGCGGCCGTGCTGCGTCATTTTTTTCATGTCAATGTCGGCTTCTCCCGTGAGGAAATTCGCATGGGGGCTTTGATAGCAGCGATTGTCGGAATTTTTCTTGTGGTCGTTTTATTCCGAAGGAAGCGCCGGCCGTGAATGGCAATGACTCCAGCGCCAGCC
The DNA here is from genome assembly GCA_963761895.1 of uncultured Alphaproteobacteria bacterium. Lineage (GTDB taxonomy): Bacteria > Pseudomonadota > Alphaproteobacteria > Rhizobiales > Xanthobacteraceae > Bradyrhizobium. Next base: position 507,624 of record CAVXIL010000002.1, on the reverse strand, counting down.
AGCTGCCCCCCTCAATCGTGACTCGCGCCATTGGCGATGACGAGATCGTGGATCGGTCGGCTTGCAACCTTGCCACTCTTCATGCTGTCGTAACAGCCGCGGCCGAGCGGCGCGTTGAAAGAAGTGCCCGGATTCTCAAAACCGGCCAGCGCAACCAGGAGTGGCCAGTCTTAAAGGCGTTGGCTTTCCCCCTCTGCTTCCGCAGCACCGGATCGGTGACGAACAATCCGGTCGATCTCACCCTTGACCACAGACCGGGCGTTCTTTGTGATACCTGCCTGGGGCTTGCTCTGGCGGGCAGGTTAATTGGCGTTTTAAGTGGCATCCGATCTTTTTCTAGCAAGAACAGCCTAAGAACAACAGCTTAGACAGGTCAGAACCTCACGGAATTAAAACGAGCCATTTTAATGATGAGCTTGATTTAACAGATAATATTAATTATCATTTAAAATCAATACGCTATTCGGGGCCGAACCAACAACATCGTTCTCGAAGGCTATTTTCAGAATTTCTGTTGTGAAAATCGAGTTCCACCATGCATTTGCGTACCTGGCTCACGAAGGACGTTGCCGCTGCGCACAGTGTCACTATCACTTTGGTACTTATTGTCAGTGCGATTGCTGGTCGTCAATTTTTTATGGACGGAGCAAGCTCTGTCGTGCAGTCGTTTCTCGATCCATTGTGGTATCCACCGGATCAAGAAACGCCGAGACGCTTTTTTGCCGTGGTGTGGACGACTGCCCCGGTTCGGCTGATCGGCCTCTTCTTTCCTTCACAGATTCAGATTGCAACCTTCGCGTACGGAGTGGTTACCTACTGTCAGATAGCGCTTCCGGTGATTATTATTATAAATTCCAAGTTGAATGTTCCCACTAAGAGCCTGCTGGTCACATTGTTTATTTCCGCCACGATCTTTCTTTCCAATTTCGCCGCAACGGAGCTCCTTTTTGCATTGGGTCTTACAACGATTTTCGTCGTATATTCCCTTGACGCTCAGCGAGATCCTCGAGCGTTCCGGCGGCTCTTTATTGGATTTTTACTTCTGGCGAGCTACGAAATTGTCGCGCTGTCAAACATTATGCTCGCACTTGGCGTCTATACCGGCCGGCGATCCAAAAAGGTCTCGTTCAAGGAGCTTGCGCTAGTTGCAATCCTTGTGCTCGCTCTGCCGTTTCAAATAATTTGTCATTATGGCGAGACCACGCGTCCGGGTCACGACGCGTTTCATTGGTTCGTGTTTGCAATAAGCGGTATCTTTATTGCTGCATTATTGGTGGGGGCGATCTACTTCAAGCTTGTTGGAGAAAACTTTGTTCTCCGGACCGCTGCTCCTTTTGTTGCTTTCGCTGTTCCGCTTTGCATTTTGATCGTACCGGAATTGATTGGCCTTCGTACGCGGGAATTTCAGTACGCTTATCCATCGCGCATTTACAGCGCCGGCATTGTGGCGTTGATCGCTTCATTACCGATCATTCTTAATCGCGACCTTGTTGAATGGCCGTCGCGATTCTTCGATTGGTTCGGAGAGAGGCCTTTACGTGATCTGGCGATAACGTTACTGGCGGGGTTCTATGGCGTCAGCATTGCTGCAAGTTTAGATGCATTTCGATACCAACTGCGGCTAGACAAAGAGCTGTCACAATACTCAGGGTTCGTGAGCGTTGAGAGCTGTAGTTTTTGTGCCGAGCCTACGAAATTCGGGTTGCCAAATTTAAGTCACACCCCGGTTTGGCCGGCGTACGGCATGGCGCATACTCTTATGCATCCGGAACTACCACCGGTGGTGACCTTCGGGCAGGACGGAACGAGCGATGTCCCAAGGGAGCTGGTGGATACGTTCATGGCGCGTCAGCTAGCTCTCAGGAATATCGGCAGCGATGCGGCTCCTTGGGACGGCGGCTTTTCTAAGATCGATCTGAGTTCGGCCCAGAAAGCCGGCAATCGCGAGCGGCGCCCTGATGACTTAAAAACACGACCTCGATCGGACCTGCACATATCATCGCAGCTCCGGAGCGAGTTTTATCGGCCTGAATAGGCCTCAATACCAAGATCGCTTGAGCGGATGCACCGCACTAATTGATCACAAGGGAAGCTGGATCTTCTTGCACTTGACAATGCTGTGCGGCGTCACGTTGCTCGCAAGGCGTCAGGGCAATCCTCGGCGGGCAGTCACGGCGCGAGACCCCTCGTCGGTCGCTCGTTTCGAGCACGCGAGAATGCCAAGGCACCCGGATTATGAATTTTGGATCAACCGACGGCCGCCCACCAGCGCCTTCAAAATTCGTCGTCCTACCCCCGCCTGCGCTTCGAACGATCGATCAAGAAATCATCCATTTTCTTGCCTGCCTTGAGTTGCGCCACCATCCACCGAGGCTGCTTACCGCGACCGGCCCAAGTCTCTGATGGGTCCGAGGGGTTTCGGAATTTAGGAACGACCGGGGGGTAGTTCCGGCGCACCGCACGGCGTTCACTGGGCGACGAATTTTCGTTTTTGTTCTTCGCTCGATCGGCATTCAAACTGCCGTTCAGTTTGGCAAGGCGCTCTTCTAGCTCGCGTTTTTCCGAAGAGATCCTTTCAGACAGAATTGCCCCTACCTGTTCGTGGAGAGCCCACAATTCGTCCACGGACAACGAGGTTAGGTGGTACTTGCTCAACTTCATCACAGTTCCAGGATTTGTGCCAACAGTAAAATTGGCCGCTCAGCGCCCTTTCTCATGTAAACCATTAAACCTTCCGTTTTCAATACTTCTGATTGTCGTTTGAGCATTTTTTCGCACTGTTAACAAAATTCTGAACTTCCCCTCACCATTGAATTGGGCCTCCGATTCGCACCGAGAAATGACAGATTGCTGATGTTGCGGTGCGTTCAACCTCCCCCGAGGAGCTGCAATCGTCCGTTCGGACAGAATCCGGGTCGCTGCGCCCGTTGACCGAAGAGTTCATTGAAAGGGTCCATCACGACGGTGGACATTTTTGCCGGCCATTCGACGCGTCGTGACTTGCGGCCAAGGAATTGAGCAATCCAAGTCGCACAACAACTGTTGCCGAGATGGCCTCGCGATATGGTTTTGAAAACCACCGCGGCTTCAAAATCCGGCCCCTTTTCCGGGGATTTACCGCAGCGAAGTTGGAGAAACTCAACCGGAAAAACGAGATGTCTGGTTAGTCGCCCTTGCTAACGGAGGGCCCCCATGGACCTGGACGCCCGATTGCGCCATTTGGTCCGGTCAACCGTCAGCCATGGTTCGCGACGTCGGCGCATGATCAGTCGCCGCAGAAAATCGTTTTTTGCCAGTCCTTCCGCGAGCTGCTGGCGCTCTTCATCGATCTTGCGAAGGGACAACTCATGTCGGTCAATTTCACCCTTAATCTGTGCGCGGGTGTAGATTTTTTCTCCACTTTCATTCCCAAAAGTAAATTGCGAGCCCATTTTCTAATCCTTACTCTGAACGGAAAGATATAATTCGGCCCCCACTTCTCCAGAATGAACTGATGTTCACGTAACTTTGCGACAATACGGAGACGACCACCAGAGGAAATATCCGTATGCGGCAATGTGCCTTCAACACAATGTGGGCCGGCGGAAGGCACCCCGGTGCCGGATTCCGTCATCTGTCAGGTTCACGACAGAGTTAATTTGCAACCTTGACGTCGGGCGACCCAGGTTCGTCTGCTAGTAGTTGAACGCGAACTTCTTAATAATTCAAACAGCAGGATGGCTATCCTCCATGCCTATCTGGCGCGGCTGATCGTGCTCGGCGAAACTCTATACGAACTGCCGAACTCTCGAACCGACCGCCCTTTGCCTTACGCGTCCGGCTTCCCCTTGCAGGTGCGGCGTCCGCTTTTGCTTACGCCCCCATCCGAACTCCACGCCCCGTGGACGCGGTCGCGGCCCTCCGCTGTTTAGGCCTTGATGAATTCGCGTTCGAATTCCGCAAAGCCGCCCAAGATGGTCACATCAGCCGACCGGCAGTTGTCGTGGTGTCTGTCCGTTCTCCCCGAGGGATCGGACTGACGCTTTGGTCTGTAATGGCCTCTAGGAAGGATCAGCAGATCGATGGTGGACTTTGCCAGCATATCCGCCCTCTTAACTACAAGAGCGTCACTGGTCTTTTGGCCAGTATGGCCGGTCCGTTTTTGCGCCGATGGCCTCGTGAGTAACACGGTCGCATTCCGCCGCCTACCGCGCTTCAATGCTGGGGCCATCACGGCTCTGCCGGATTAAATGTCTTCCAAGTACCGACTTGAACTTAGGGGCAGGAATGGCGCTGTCCGTCAAAGCCCGTGTAAGTTCCGGATTCTGGATTGTAGCTCCGATAGTGGAGGCAGCGGTGGCCATCCTCTGGGCTCTTGGCGCGCTCGCCCGGCTCCTGCTCAACGCGCTTCTTCGGCAGTGGAAGTGCTTCGACGGGTTGAGCGACCGGTTTGCTCTCCGGTGGAGGCGCGCTGTCCGGCTGTTTTGCGGCCTGGACCGGCGCATCTTCTGCAGCGGGCTTCTGCTCGACGGCCTTTCCGCGTTGCCGCTCGATAAACTCCTTGCATTGAATCGGGAAAACGATTTCTCCAGAAGCGGTCAGCCCGATCGGCATACAGGCGCCGGGTGGCACATCTTCCTTCACTGAAGGCTCCGCGGGAGCGCGGCTCGGATTCACCGTACCGGTTGTCTGAGCGAGAGCGGCGCTGCTCGTCACCGTGAGAAGGAAAACCGACAGATGCTTCATGGTTTCTCTAAATCAATGTTTCATCGAGAGTTCCGACCGTCAGGAATTGCTCCAAATCGTCAATCGAAAAGAAGAACTGCACGATATCAACCAAAGTGATGTGTTCAGCGGTACCAACTGGCAGCCCATTACTTTACTTCAGGTTGATTCCGCCGCTCGAACCCTGGATGATCTACGCGGCAGTATTTTGGCGCGAGCTTGGGAGCAATGTTAGCGGTCGCCGGTCCAGCGGGCGCCTATTACAGGTTTTACCCGCTAGATGATTGGGCATGCTACCACATAGGCAACATCGAGTGAAGAAGGACCGTTAGAGGTAATCCCGCATTTGCGGCGAAGGAGCGGGAGATCATATCTGCTCGCCTCGCGGTGGTTATGCCGTGCCGCGGATCTCTCGGGCATTGTGGGTACGCCAATGGTCCCTGCTCTCCCCTGGCCACCGTTTGGATGCTGCGCAATAGTCTCGGATTACTGGTTGGACCCTTGCGTTCGCCCGGAATTGCGAAAAGCTCGATTGAATTGTCGGAGCCATATTCCCAAACCCGCCAGTTCGACGTACAATTTCAAGGCACCATCCACTCGTCAGGAGTCGAAGGACCTCATGCAAAACTTAAAGCTGATATTGACCGTATCGGTAGTGCTTGGGACGACTGCGGTAGCGACGATGAATTCTGCGGAAGCCCGGCGTTACCGGCACGTTGCGGTATACAACGATTATTTGGTGAGTGAGGCCAGCTGCAGCATTGGTCCACCATCCCTTACTTACTTTTATCCTTGGCCGCCCTTTAAACTCCATTTTCCTGTTGCAAATTGGGAGCCGTTCTTTCGACGCCATGTCTACCGATACGGTCCGATTTTGGCGTGTGCGCCATCGATCGAGACCACAAGCGCAGTTTCTGTGCGCTACTGAGCAGTGACCGCCTTCACCGACGACTAACGCGGGGTCGCGGAAAGAACTTCGCGCACCAATCGCACCAAGCCGCGCATTTCTCCGAGCGGATCGACGGAGTCGCCAAGGCGAACGATGACGAGCTGCTGAGATGGCAAGATGACAATTATCTGGCCAAGATTCCCCAGGGCAAAAAATGCGTCCCGCGGCATGCCCCAGCTGACTCGATTGACGGCTTGCTGGTTATCGCTGCGATTGGTCCAAAAGCCGGCGCCATAGTCGGTATCAAGTGTCGCTCTCGCCGAAAACTCGACCCAGCCATTCGGCAAGATGCGGCGGCCGCCAACCACACCGTCGTACAGATAGAGCAACCCGAACCGCGCCCAATCTCTCGCGCTTGCAAACATATAGGATGAGCCTTGAAGCGTGCCGGTTGCGTCGAATTCCAGAGTAACGTTTCGCATTCCAAGTGGGTTGAAGAGTTCACGCCACGCAAACTCCAAGGTCTGCTCAGGACCGCCGACACTGTCACGAATTATCCGCGCCAGCAGTTGAACGCTTGGACTGCTGTAAGCAAACCGGGTAGCCGGCGGGGCGACGACGGTAGCGCGTGCTGCGTATGCCGCCATGTCGTTGTGCAAATAGACCATCTGGCTGGAAGCGTCGAAGCCGAGTTTATCTTCATCCAATGCGAGGCCGCTCGTCATGCGCATCAGATGTTCGATCGTGATGTCGCGACGCGGATTGGTGTCGTTCCGCCATTCTGCGATCGGTGCTGGCTCCGTAACGGAAAGCCGGCCCTGTTCGACCAGAATTCCGACCAGTGCATTGACCACAGATTTGGTCATGGAGAACCCGAGCAGCGGCGTATCGATGCCGACATTAGGGGCATAGCGCTCAGCAACGATGGTCCCATCCAGCACAACGACAACTGCCTTGGTTCGTCGATAGGGCGGCGCCGCGGGCTCCTCAAAGGCGTGATCGAGCGCGGCTTTAAGTTTGAGGTTGGACGTTTCGACGGCGGTTGGGCCTCCGATTTCCGCCAGCAACGGCGTTGCTCCCTTCAACTCGGCAATGCTGGACTTGGGCAGAAGCGGTTCAGCAGAACCGTGCAAAATGACGCAGCCAAGTCCATCATGAAAGGCCGCCCGGCTGACTGCCCAACCCGCTAACGACGCCCGAACCATTTTGTTGGAACTATCGACGTCATAGTTCAGTGCCCATTTGAGCCGACGAACGCCTTGACGTTCGATGGTCTCCGCAAAAACAATTTGTGGGTCGAAACCTGATATGAACGTTTTTGAGCAGATGTCGTGCGCCACAACACCGGTGACCACACGAAACGCGCGATCGAGGCCGACGCCCATAAACACAGCCGCCGAGATAACAAGGACTGACAAGAGCCAGATCAGTTTCCGCAACATCAGGTTTGTCTCGCCTCGAAGTGTCAGAAATGAGTGCAGTGTTGACCCGTTGCGTCCATCACCTGGATTATCAAAACAGCGGATTGGGTAAGAGGAGTCCGCATGCCGGACTCCGCAACCCCCCGTCATGCTTAGCTGCCCGATTGTCGAGGAACTTGCGAGGGTCTACCACAATATGGACCGGTCAGCGCCTTCACCGGCCCGATAGCGAGGCAATTCCGCAGAGCAAAAATAGGCCCCAGTTCTCGCGCGCTGGGGCCGTTCCTTTGAGCTGCCTCCCGTCGCGGGAATGTGGATCCATCAAGAGATCGGACAAGGCGGGGCGAGTGCTGGCGGCTTTCCCTTGCCAGTGTTAACCGAACGGTAAGGGCAGTCAGGTGTAAATGCAAATTCTGGCTGGGGGTCTCACAGTGGTAGGCCCCGAAATGACAGAATATTCGGTCAAGGAAATTGGCCATCAGTGGATCGTGTACGCTGATCGGCTAAGCATCGCTTCTTGTAGCGACGAAGCTTCGGCTTTGAAACTGATTGCCGAAGATAGCGCCGCCAACCGCGCAACGCGCAAGTCGGCGGTCCGCGGTATTAGGGCAAGCAAACAAAACCCGCCGGCGTGAACCGGCGCTCGTCCGGGCCCAGCGATCTTTAAGCCCGGGCGAGCGTTGCTGTGAACCATCGTGTTGCGCGATATGGCGGCGTCATTCGGCGTTCACTTTCGAATAGTTCATCTTGCGCAACCTCACATCACGCCCGTGCCCGTCGATTCAGTTCGACCCTTGCCAGAACAGTCGCTCACATCGGTTTCATAGGCACCCGTTCAACCTTCGCCATATCGTTATGCGAGACTGAACTTGCTTCTCCGTCATCCCAGGAAATGGTGACTTCACTCCAAGACGTTCCGATAACCGTGCCCAGATCCGTTGTCGTGGTTCCCCAACAAACGCGATCGCCGACTTTGAGTCCTCTGGATTGGTCGCCGGTCATGGGTGCTGATCCGACCATTGTTGTTGTCAGCGTTCAATCGATTGGCGTAATCGCCATCTCTTCGGGGTCTATCCGATGAGCCATCGTCCTTTGTGAATATCGAATTTTACCAGACCTTCGCCTCGCATTTTCAACAGGAGGGACTGGCAGGCTTCCTCATTCACGACATTGGCGCGTTTCATGATCTCATAGACTTTGAGCGGCTTCTCGCGGAGCGCCCTCAGGATATTCTCTCGGTCATTTAGCATGATCAAACTCCAACTGTCGCCGGCGGCGCAGGACTGTGCGGGTCGACAGAGCCTTTTGATGGGCCTGAAGACGGGCCCAATTATGGTCGGGCTTTCGCGCTCAAGCCCAGCCCCCGGGAACGGAAGTTTTGGATGCAGAGACGGGCGCGCAAAGTGCGCCTTGTGGTCTGGCAGTCACTGCGCTCATAACGGTCTGGTTGCAGGTTCGAGTCTGCTGGGCCCACCGCGTTTCGCCGGTTGCAGATATCGGGCATTCCGCTTAAAGGCCCTTTGCTGCCCGGCTTAAGCTGTGCTCGAGAAAACCCGGGATTTTCCCCGGTGTCCAGCAAGGCCTCAGTGAATCGCCGGTGCGTAGAGCCCGGCAATTACACTTACACCAATCGTTACCAGCACGATGCCGGAAATCATCCCAAAGAGATAGTCACGCTCGCGCAAGAACATGATCAGCATCAAGACAACACGCAGGATCGGCAGCAGGATGGTGAGTGCGATGCCTTTCATGACGATGCTCGTGCCCAGCGTCATGGTGTGCCCATGCGGGACGATGCGTCCGCCAAACAGGGCAACGATCATCCCGAGCGCAGTCACGCTCGACGCAAGCCAGATACCGTATTTGAGCTGCCGTGAAACGAGCCACTCCATCCTGCGAGCTTCGTCCACGGCCTTGTCGTCCCTGATCATGCGGCCTTTCCGAACAACTCGATGTGGAAGGCAGAGAGCAGCATCTGCGCCGCAAGGGCTATGAGCACAACAACAAACAGGGCCCTGACTTTTTCATTTGAGATTCGCATCAGGATGCGGGCTCCGACGACTGATCCAAGAACCGACCCCAAGGCGACGGGACCCGCAACGGCGGGAACGATGGAACCTCGGATGAAGTATGCCCCCGCGCTGGCCGCCGCGGTCACGCCGATCATGAAATTGGAGGTTGCCGAGGACACCTTGATCGGCAGGCGGAGGGCGGTGTCCATCGCGGGGATCTTGAGCACGCCGCTGCCGATCCCAAGCAGCGCCGAGATAACGCCGGCGCCGTACATCAGGAACATTCCCAGGGGCAGCTGTCGTACCCGGTAGGTGACGCTGCGGCCGAGCATATGGTCGGGATAGCTCGCGTGGAGTCGAAGTGTGTCCGCCCAATTGCCGGGTGTGTCGGCAATGCTGATGCCGACCGGATCGCCGCGTCGGGCCAGCATCTGATGCGCCGATACCAGCAACACGACGGCGAACAGGCCGTAAAGGAAGGACACCGGGACGAGCCCCACAAAGCACACGCCCGTGAGAGCCCCGAGCGTCGTCGTAGTCTCGAGCACGATGGCGAGGCGAATGTTGGTGAGCCCTCCGTCAAGGAAGGATGCCGCGCTGCCGCACGAGCAGGCGATCACCGAGACGATGCTCGCGCCGATGGCAGTGCGGAGGTCCACGCCGCCAAACAGGGTAAGGATCGGCACGATGAAGATGCCGCTGGCCATGCCGAGCACACCGCCCAGTGCGCTCGCGCCGACGGACATGACGAACAGCCAGGATCCGGAACCCGCATCCATGTCAGGCTTCTTTGGTTTGCGTTGAGGTCCTGGTGCGTCGGGCAAGCCGCGTCACGAACCGGATCAGATCGCCGCGATAGTGTAACCGCTCATAGTCGACGGGCCGATTGCCGGTGGTGTAGGACGTGCGCTCGATGAGGAAGATCGGACTGCCGGTCGGCACTTCAAGCGCCTCGGCAGCGACAGCGTCCGCCGCGGCCGCTTCCAGCTTGTATTCAGCTTCGACCAGAGGCGTGTTGTACTTCTCCTCCAGCAGCGCAAAGACCGGTTCAGCCTCGAGGTCGTTGTCCGCAACCTTCTCGCCTATGTCGCGCGGCAAATAAGTTTCGTCGAACGACATGGCGACGCCGTCGGCCAGGCGAACACGCCGGAGTCTGAACACCAGCGTCCCGGATGCTAGTGCAAGTTGGCGGGCGACGGCTTCGTCGGCTGCGACGATGCGCTTGTCGAGCAAGCGGGCGGTCGGGCTTCGCCCCAGCGCCTGCATGTCCTCGACGAAACCGGTCAGCTCGGTCAGCTCCTGCGTGATCTTCGGCTGGGTGACGAAAGTCCCCTTTCCGCGTCTCACCTCGACCAGGCCCCGCTCGATCAAATTCTGGATGGCCTTCCGCACCGTGGTGCGACTGACTTTGAACCGTTCAGTCAGACTTTCTTCCGGCGGCAACTGAGTTTCGGGCGGCAGGCTGCCGTCAGCGATGCCGGCCGCCAGCACAGACTCGACCGTTTCGTAGAGGGGGATAGGTGACATAACGCCATCGTGACGTAATGATGTCTTGATGTCAAATGCTAGCTTGCGTTAAATCTCATCATGCAACGGTTTTCCAAATAGAACCGGATTTAGATAAATGAAATCAATGAGGCACTTTGAAAGCCCGCCGCGAATGCGGCACCGGCTTCTCAACCTCGGCAGCCGGCCGTCGCTCGCCCGTTGGGCTCCGATCCCCCTGCGCCTGATCGTTGGATACGGATTCATGGAACACGGCTTCGCCAAGGCGGCGCGGGGCTTCGATGCATTCCCTGCCATCTTGTCGGCGATGGGCCTTCCCGCGCCTCATTTGCTGGGATGGCTCACGATCACGGTGGAGATCCTGGGCGGGTTGGCTGTGTTAGTTGGTGCACTTGTGCCGCTGGCCAGCATTCCGATGGCGATCGTCCTTTTGACCGCGATATTCACCGTGCACCTGCCCTATGGCTTCAGCTCAATCAAGCTTCAGGCAATAACGGCAGCCGGCGCACAGTTCGGGCCGCCGGGCTATGAAACCGATCTTCTTTATCTCGCGTGCCTGTTGGCCCTCGTCTTGGGAGGATCCGGACCTCTTTCGATCGATCGCCTTCTAGCGAAGTGCCCGAGTGGGTGGACGTGACCTCGCGCGAATTGCGCGTCCTCCATTGCGTCCTTGGGCGGCATTCGTGGTGGAAGAAGCGGTGCAAACGATAGCGCATTGCCAGCGCGCGATGAAGGCCGGTCCGTCCGAACACTCCGACTACGCGATCCCTATGTCGGTCAACGGAAAATCGTTCCCCTTACACAGCAGCGGCGCGTCCATTGCCTTTGCCAGCGCATAGGCGAAGCAATCGCCATAGTTCAGCGCCGCACCATGCCCGGTACCTTTGCCGTATCTCAAGTGTGCCAAACGCGCCGCCTGCGCCTGCTCTGGCGTTACCGGTTCTATCCGGATGCCCGCCGCCTTGACGAAATCGTCAAGCCATCGCTCAGCCTTTTCCGGCACTGTCTTTTTCAACCCACGCAACACAATCGATACCTCCACCAGGTTGGCTGCGGACATCACCGGATCTTCATCGGCTGCGATGCTTTCGGCATAAACCTCTGCATCCTCCTCCTGGCGAAAGATTGCGATGACGGCCGAACTGTCGACCACGATCATGTCGGCAAGCCGTGGTCGTCATAACCGAGGATTTCGTCCGGGCCGCGTCCGGTGTCGGCGAGCGCAGCAAACTGGCTGCCAATCTTCATCAATCGGGCCGCGATGCGGTCGGTTCGACGGCGGCGGCGCTCTCGCGCGAGACGCTCCCGCAAGGCCAGCGTGACGGTCGAGGTCAAGCTTTCGCCGGTCAGTTCGGCAAGCTCGGTTGCAAGCCTGTGGGCCTCGTCGTTTTTGATGTTTAGATGCATCACCTTCCTCATGGTAGAACTATATATAATTTCTACCATTGATGCAAGATAGGTGTGGTAACCGGTATCCGGACCTCTGTACGACGCGGAGAGCAAGATGAAGGCAAAAGCCTCCCGCCTCAGCTTGGCCCAGTTGGCCCAATGCGCGGCGCAAAAATGCGCCTGCGCCAGCGCTCGCGAATATCAGTGCCGCGGTCGAGATATGCTGGACGCCGAAGATTACAGCCAACGCCACCGCGCCTGCCGCTGCAGCTAACGCGAAGAGCCATGTCGGCGCCGGCGCTGAGCGCGAGATCTCTGCGATGTCTTTCATTGCAGCACCCGGCGTGAGGCGACCCGACTCGATGGCGTCTATTGTCTGCATCGCAGAGCCACGCGGTCCATTTCCACGCCCGCATGATCGGCCGCTATTTGGGCCGTCGTACGCCTTGCTTGTCGTCGATCAAGAGATCCAGTGCGCCCCAGTATGGCAAAATCGTAGCGCGCAATCCGAGCGCGCGCGCGAGGCGCTCGGCCGCGCTTACGGTCTGTTCCGTGGCTTGTCCATTGACGTAAAGAACCCTGGCGAAAGCAAGGATCAATTGACATCGCTTATCCGCAGTCATCGGAGCTTCTCCAAGGCCTCCGTTCTGTCTGGACGGCCCTCCAGCTTGCGGCTGCAACCAGAGCTGCCGCGAAGCTGGGGCGCCAACTTTTCGATCGTTACCAACCTGGCCGATCTGACTATATTTGCGCACCGGCCGAACGGAAAGATTGGGTCTGTGACGCTGCATCCGGCAGCCATCAACTAAAAAATGAATAAGATGGCCACACTCGCCGATCGTCTCGGACCGCGGCGGCCTTCACTGATCGAACCAATCCCTGCCGTTACGACACCAACAGAAAGCGGGAATTCGCGGAGAGTGCATTGTCATGGGCGGCCGGATCGGCATCGTGTCGCGATGGATGCTCGCGGCATTGTTGATGTGCGCCGGCGGCTGTTCGGCGGCGCATGCGGAAAAACGCGTGGCGCTGGTGATCGGCAATTCGACGTACCGCACCGTGCCGGCGCTGCCCAAACCCACGGCCGATGCAAGGCTGATTGCGGATACGCTGTCCTCGCTCGGCTTTGCCATCGTCGGCGGCGGCGCCCAGCTTGACCTCGACAAGGCGGGCTTCGACGAGGCCCTGCGCAAGTTCGGCACGGCGCTGACCGGAGCCGACGTCGCGCTGTTCTATTATGCCGGCCATGGCGTGGAGACGCACGGCCTCAACTATCTGGTGCCGGTCGACGCCCATCCGTCCGATGAAGGCGATGTGTTTGCGCAGATGACCGGTCTTGCGGGCATTCTCGACCAGATGGAAAAAGCCGGGGCGCGGATCAACCTGGTCTTGCTCGATGCCTGTCGCGACAACCCATTGAGGGACCGCGGCGTGCGCTCGACCACGGGCGGCCTTGCGCAGATGCAGGCACCCATCGGGACCTTGATTTCGTTTGCGACCCAGCCGCGCAGCGTCTCGCTCGATGGCGACGACGGTCACAGCCCCTATACGCGCGCGCTGGCGGAAACGATGCAGCGGCCCGGCTTCGGCCTGTTCAAGACGTTCAACGAAGTCGGCCTTGCGGTGGAGAAGGCGACCGGCGGCCAGCAACTGCCGTGGGTGTCGTCCTCGCCGATCGCGGGCAATTTCTATTTCGCCGGCAAGCCGGCGACGGTGGACGCCTGGCCGGCGCTGGCACCGCCCGATACGCCCGCCCCCGCCCCACCCGTTCAGGAAGCCCGGATCTCGCCGCCGGACGATCCGCTCCGTCGCGATCTCGTCACCGATTGCGACCAGCTGGCCGGGATGCCCTACGATACCGGGCATGCGTCGGACCTCGCAGGCGTCGAAGTGGACAGGATCAATGTCGCCGCGGCCTCCGCGGCCTGCAACGAGGCGATCGCGCGCTATCCGGAAGTGGTGAGATTTACCTTCGAGGCCGGACGCGTGGCCACCGCGCGGGAGGACTATGCCGAGGCGCGGCGGCTCTACGAGCAAGCAGCCGCCGCCGGTTACGGCATGGCGATGAACAATCTGGGCAGCGTGTACGAGGGTAACGAGGGCGTGCCCACCAACTATGTCGAGGCGGGCCGCTGGTACGCGAGGGGTGTGGCGGCCGGCGAACCGATCGCCATGATCGACCTCGGCTGGCTCTATGAGACCGGGCACGGCGTGGTCAAGGACCTGGCGGAAGCCCGCCGGTTGTACGAATTGGCGACCAAGGCCGGCGTGCCTGCGGGCATGGGCAATCTTGGCCTGATCTATCTTTATGGCAAAGGCGTACCTCGCGATTATGGCGAGGCACGGCGCCTGTTCGAACAAGGCGCAGCGCTCGGCAACACCGCCGCCATGAACAACCTCGGGGTGATCTACAACGAAGGTGACGGCGTTCGCCGCGATGTCAGGACCGCGCGCCAATGGTTCGAGAAGGCGGCGGCGCTCGGCAATCCCGAAGCGAAGCAAAATCTGCGGGGGATGCCGCGGTGATAAAAACAACGTTTGCGGCCGCTTCCGCGCCGGCATAACTTCGAAGGGTCCCGTCAGCGAAGAAGCACGCGGAGCCTCTTGATGCGCGTCTTCGTCCTGCTCGCTGCACTTGCCCTCGCAGCGCCTGCTCGCGCCGGTGACGACGTCGCTGCGGCGCAGTCGGTCATCCGCTCCCAGGCTGAAGCACTCGGCCGCGACGATGCGAGGAGCGCGTATTCCTACGCCGCGCCCGCCATCCAGGGCATGTTCCCGCGGGCCGACATTTTCCTGAACATGGTCCAGCGCAGCTATGCCCCGGTCTATCGCCACCGGAGTTTCGAATTCGGCGAGGCGCAGGTTGCGGACGGCAAGGTCGCGCAACGCGTTCACATCATTGACGCCGACGGCGAGGCGTGGGAGGCGCTGTACACGCTGGAAACGGAGCCCGACGGCAGCCTCAAGATCAGCGGCTGTGTTCTGTTGAAGGCGGGCCAGGGGGTGTGAAGCGTTTTCGAGCCAAAGCCTGTCCCGACGCAATCCGGGGCCGTACCGGTTCGCGTCAAGACACATCAAATCAATTTGCGGCCTGAAGATGAGAATTCAGCATCCGTCCGGTCAGCCTTGCCGACTTCAGGACAGAAGACGAAACAAATCCCCGCGCGATCGCCAAAATAACTATACCGCGCAGGCGAAATGAAATCGGGCCCCGAGGCTCTTCAGGCGTTATGGCTTCGGCGGCGGAGCTTCTTTCGGCTTACAGTTTGGCGGACAATCGGCGAAAGATTTGGAAATACCAGCGGTTTGAACGATCAGGGCGGCGACAAATATTGAAAGGACAATGCGCACGAGGGCTCTCATGACTATCTCCTGAACTAATCTCAACAATTGGACTGGACAACCCCAGATTGATGCAATGGCGGAAACGATATTCTCGCTTTCAGCTTTGTCAAGAGCGCTTCATCCCCGATGATCTCCGCCAGTTCGTAAACGTCAAATTTCAGAAACTCGTTTTCGGGGCCCAGCGAATCGGATTGTTTCCACAGCGCCTCCATATCGACAGGAACTGTGTTGTGCGGCCTCAGTTTCGCTTCGACCAGCGAGAGCTTTTGCCGGATCGCGCCGCCTATCCATTTGGTCGACCAATTGACGGAAGTTCGAAGCGAGTCCGCAGTCGCCAGTGCGCTGGGCAAATCGCCCATCCGCCGCAGCGCGTCGATAAGAAGCAGTTTACTCGCGACGCTTCCTGCTGCGCTTCCTTTTTTGAGCAGCGTGATGGCCTCGCAGCGCTGGCTGGGCTTTTCGACCAGGATGCCAAACGGAAAATAGGATTTATCGAAGGCGCTGGAAAACGACGGCAAACCGCTGTAGGCCCGGGTCAACCACTCCATTGAGGTTCGCGCGTTCGATCGGCCCAGTTCAAGATCAGCCAGCCGGAACAAAGCCCATTGCGCGGTGAGCGGTTCGGTTGATCCCGCCGCCAGCCGGAGTTGATCGATGGCGGCCGAAACAAGCGGTCCTGCCGCTGACGCGTTCGATTTGTATATCTTCGCTATCCGCAAATAGCTGTCTGCAACAGAGCCGGCAATGCTCGTTGCGAAAAAGCGCTGCCGCGCTTCGGGCATCGCGTCTTTCTGCTTCTCGATTTCCTTGCCGCGTTCCAGCGCGGCGTTTGCAAGCTCCAGATTTGGGGTTTTCAAAAGCAGGGAATAATCGACCATGTCATCGAGCAAATATTTGGTGCTGAGAAGAACGTAAAATTGATGTCGTGCAACTACGCTATCCGGGTATCGCTTTGGTTCCGCGATCTTCGCCTTTGCCTGTTCGTAGCCCTGTTGTGCCTTCTCGAACAGCTTAGTGACGCTGTCTTCCCGTAACGTCGATTGAAGCCATTGCGCGCACGGCTTGCCGGGGAGCAGAAAGTCAGCGGTCAATTGAAACGTCGCACTCCAAAGCAGCAGTTCTTCGATTCCAGCCGGAGGTTTCCCGTCCTGCTCCCATGATCGGACCTCCTGGAGGGTCGGAGCCAGAAACCGGTATAACCCGGTGCACCCGCCCGCGCGCTCAATGTATCGCAAAGAAGAAGCGACATATCCAATTCTGGCGGCGCGGTTGAAATGCCGGTCTCCGACCAGCAGCGAGAAATTCTCTACCGCCTTTGCGATGATTGCCGGGTCGGTGCTGATGTACTGTGTAGCGGCTAAATGGAGACGGGCCAGATCGGCATCAGGGTCCGCCTGCAATGCGGCTTGGTACTTTTCCCGGGCAGCGCTGATGAACCTGTCTTCTGCATATAAGTCGAAGTTCAAATAATCATGCAGCCCTTCACTGAACAACGTCAAAGCTGACAGCTTCATCGGGATTGGAGAAATCCACTTCTTCTTTTGAAGCAATTCCACGGTTATACGATCTATCAGCGCACGGTAGCCCTGATCCTTGGGAACAGAAATGGTGGTCGTTGCATCGTCGTTCCCCAGCGAAATCCTTGCAACGAGTTCGTTTCCCCAGATCTCAAGCGTTCCTCGCAACGTGTCGTCGTGAAAGAAAGCCAGATTCTCGAACACGACCTGACTGACCGGTATCGAAACCGGCCCAATTTTAATTGCCTCGAGGACCGTCGCACCTTTGTTCAAGGGGGAAGATCTGGGAATCTCAACAAACGGCAGGTCCGACATGAAGGATTGAACGAGGTCGGGATAGTTTTTGCTCGTAACAGTCTGCCGTGCGCTGTTCGGAGCCGAGGAGGGAAATAGCGACCTGTATTCATTCAGAGCGATCGACAGGCTGGCCGAAAACGACGCTCCCAGATCGCTCGGCGTATTTTGATCGCTCCTGACCTCGAACGGAAGAATGACCAGCTTGCCCTGAACCGCAACGAGAATTTGGATGATGCTGATCAGCGCCGCCGCGGCGGTCATTAGCCCCGCGCCTTGCAAAGACCAGACTTTTCGACCGGCTTTCAACCAGCGTGCCGCCGCGCGCTGCGTTTTGGGTGACCAGGCGCTCAAACGTTGTCGATGGTCTGGCGATTCCTGGCTCTTTGCCTTTTTGGAACCCCTGAGCATTGTGCCGTGGCTCGTCCGTCAATTCGTTCGCATTGGGAAAACATATCAAATACGGAAGGCAGCGTCAGCGCCGGCGCGTCCAATCGCAGACAGCAACGCTCTCATTTGGGGGGCGGGGGCGAGGCCGGAGGCGCACTCTGATTCCCCTTTCTGCAATTCGGCGGACAATCGGCGAAAGACTTCGAGATGGCTGTAGTTTGAACGATCAGAGCGGCGACAAATATGGAAAGGACAATGCGCACGAGATGCCGCATGACTTTCTCCTCAATCTGAATAATCGGGCTTTTGAAAAATTTGGGATGGTGCAATGACGCGAACGATACTCCCGCAATACAAATGACGCTTCGATGATCAACGCATTTCAAATGTCGAACTGGCGTTCGGTTGTCCTGATGGTATGATGCACGTTTCACGGACATGCGTCAACGAAACGGCGCCGTCGGCCCTGACGGTTGTTGGGGCGACCTTCCATGGGCATGCTCAGGTCGTTGACGCCATCGCCAGCCGTTGCCGCGCCCGGAGCAACAGCCCGGCCCCGATGGTGATGTTGAGCGCATTCCACAACAGGCCATTGAGGAAAGCCGCCGCGTAGGAGCCGGTCGCGTCGAAGATCACGCCGGAGACCCAGCCGCCGAATGACATCCCGACCACGGAAGCCAGGATCACGATGCCGACCCGGGTCGCGGCTTCGCTGGCCGGCATCGATTCACGGACGATGATGGCGTAGCTCGGCACGATACCGCCCTGGAACAGCCCGAACATCGCGGAGATGATATAGAGCGAGGAGAGGCTGTCGAAAAACAGATAGAACAGCAGCGCGAAACCCTGCGCCACCGATCCGATCATCAACGTTCTGATGCCGCCGATCCTGTCGGCGAGAAACCCCGATCCGATGCGGCTGACGATCCCGAACGCCATCATCAGCGACAGCATTTCGGCGCCGCGCGCCACACCGTAGCCGAGATCGCCGCAATAGGCGACGATGTGAACCTGCGGCATCGCCATCGCAACGCAGCAGGAAACGCTGGCGATGCACAGCAGCGCCGTCAGCGTATTGTTGCTGAGCCGCAGATCGACCCGCGGCGGCGGCGCGTTCTCATGATCCCGCCGTGTGGCGCCACCGATCTGGGCGCGCAGCAGCAGCAGCACCATCGTCATGGTCACGGCGCAGAAAATTCCGACAGCGATATGGGTGGTGCGCCAGCCGGCCAACTGCACGCCCCAATTGACCAGCGGCGGCCAGATCGTTCCGCCGACATAATTGCCGCTGGCAACGATGGTCACCGCCAGCCCGCGATAGCGTTCGAACCAGTGCGAAACCTCCGCCATCAGCGGCGCGAAGGTCGCCGACGTCCCCAGCCCGATCAGGAAATACACGGCAATGAACTGCCACAGCGTGGTCGAAAGTCCGGCGACCACATAGGCCACGCCAAGAAAGCCGATGCTAAGCCCGATAGCCACCACGATGCCGAGGCGATCGGTGATCTTTCCGGCGGCGACGCCGCCGAGACCGAAGCCGAGCATGGTGAAGGTAAAGGCCAGCGATACATCGCCGCGGGTGGCCCCGAATTCGGCCTGCACCCCCGGCAGCACGACCACGACCGACCACATGCCGACGCTGCCGATCGAGCCGATCACCAGCGCGAGCGCAAGCCGCACCCAAGCCTGGCGGGAGTCAGGGGTGAAGGCTGTGGAACTCTGGGAATCGGAGGGGGCGTGCACGACCGGCAACTTCCTCGCCGGGGACCGGCGGGTCAAGCAACATGGCGCGATATTGGGCATGCAGATGCAGTGCAACAGGGTTTCCGTCATTCCGGGGCGATGCCAACGGGTCCGGCCTCCGGCCGGCACGATGGCATCGAACCCGGAATCTCGAGGTTCCCCGATGCGCAATTGCGCATCTGAGGTTCGCTTCGCGCCCCGGAACGACGGGCGCACGAACACGGGCGCTGCCCGTTAACCCTTTCCTAACCATAAACCGGGCAAAAATTGCCCAGTAAAAAAGTTGAGTGTCGTCAGCCGCGTAAAACGGGGGAGTACCCGTGGACGCCAGTGCGGTGCCTCACTTTCGAAACGGTGGTCCTTCGGCCGCCGCGCAGACGTTTGGCGCCCGTGACCGGCATTCGCGGGGGGAAGCAGCAACGATGGTCGATGTCACGGCAGGGCAGATCGCAAGGGCGCCCGGAAGCGGCATTCCGAGTTTCAGCGAAATCGGCACCATCCTGAAGCGCGGCGATCTTGCGCTGGCGTTCGGCATCCTCACCATCCTGGTCGTACTGATCCTGCCGCTGCCCTCGATCGTGCTCGACCTCTTTCTCGCGATCTCGATCACGCTGTCGATCCTGATCCTGATGACGTCGCTGTTCATCCAGGCGCCGCTGGAATTCTCCTCGTTCCCGACCATTCTGCTGATTTCGACCATGCTGCGGCTGTCGCTCAACCTGGCCTCGACGCGGCTGATCCTGTCGCGCGGGCATGAGGGCAGCGACGCCGCCGGCCACGTCATCGAAGCCTTCGGCAATTTCGTGATGGGCGGCAATTTCGTGATCGGAATTATCGTCTTCGCGATTCTGGTGATCGTGAATTTCGTCGTCATTACCAAAGGTTCGGGGCGTATCGCGGAAGTCGCGGCCCGCTTTCACCTCGATTCCATGCCGGGCAAGCAGATGGCGATCGACGCCGATCTGTCCGCCGGGCTGATCGACGAGAAAGTCGCCAAGGAGCGCCGCAAGGCGCTGGAAGACGAAAGCGGCTTCTTCGGTGCGATGGACGGTGCGTCGAAATTCGTGCGCGGCGACGCGGTCGCCGGCCTTCTGGTCGTCTTCATCAACATCATCGGCGGCATCATCATCGGCGTCTTCCAGCAAGGCCTCGGTTTCGGCGAAGCCGCACGCAGCTACACGCTGCTGACCGTCGGCGACGGCCTGGTGACGCAGGTGCCCGCGCTGATCGTCTCCACCGCGGCGGGCTTGCTGGTCTCGAAGGCGGGCGTCAGCGGCGCCGCCGACAAGGCGCTGATGAAGCAGCTTTCCGGCTATCCGCAGGCGCTCGGCATGTCGGCCGGTGTGATGCTGGTGCTGGCGATCCTGCCGGGTATTCCGATGATTCCCTTCCTGCTGCTGGGCGGCGGCGCGGCCGCGCTGGCGATCACAGCGGGCAAACGCAAGCGCGCTGCCTCGACAGCCGCGGCGGTCGCCGCCGCCGCTCCCGCGGCCGCCGCCGCGGCGAGCGCCGCGGCCGAGGAGCCGATCGCGACCGCGCTGAAGATCGACGATCTCAAGATCGAACTCGGCTATGCGCTGCTGCCGCTGGTCAACGGCCCCGACGGTACCGACCGCCTGACCGAGCAGATCAAGGCGCTGCGCCGTTCGCTCGCGATCGAGATGGGCTTTGTGATGCCGGCGGTGCGCATCCTCGACAATGTGCAGCTCGAGGCCAACACCTACGTCATCAAGATCAAGGAAGTCGATGCCGGCACCGGCCGGATCTGGCCGAACCAGTTCATGGTCATGGATCCCGCAGGAAACCAGGTCGGAGTGCCCGGCATACACACCACCGAGCCGACCTTCGGGCTGCCGGCAACCTGGGTCGATGCCAGCCTGAAGGAGGAAGCTTCGCTGAAGGGCTATACCGTGGTCGACGCCGCCACCGTGCTCTCGACCCACCTCACCGAGCTTCTCAAGAACAATATGTCGGACCTGTTGTCCTATGGCGAGGTGCAGAAACTCCTGAAGGACCTGCCGAAGGAGCAGGGCGAACTGGTCAAGGACATCGTGCCGAGCCTGGTCACGATCTCGGGCATTCAGCGCGTGCTGCAGCTGTTGCTCGCCGAGCGCATCTCGATCCGCGATCTCTCGACCATTCTCGAAGGCATCGCCGACGCGCTGGCGTTTTCGCGCAACCCGGCCACCATGGTCGAGCATGTTCGCGCCCGGCTGGCGCGGCAGATTTGCGCCCAGAATACCTCCCATAACGGCTACCTGCCGCTGATCGCGCTGTCGGCAAAATGGGAGCAGGCCTTTGCCGAGTCGCTGATCGGCACGGGCGAGGAGCGCAGTCTTGCGATGCAGCCGTCAAGACTGTCGGAGTTCATGACCGTCGTACGCGAGCGCTTCGAACAGGCGGCCCGCGAAGGCGAGGCGCCGGTATTGGTGACCTCGGCGGCGATCCGTCCCTTTGTGCGTTCGCTGGTGGAGCGCTTCAGGTCGCAAACGACGGTGTTGTCGCAGGCCGAAATCCATCCCCGTGCGCGGCTGAAGACGGTCGGAAGCATCTAGCAGCGAGGGCTGGCCGAAGCTCCGAAGCCGCATCTTTTTTGCCACAGGCAAACGATTTTCTGCCAGGCCGGGTTAGGTGCCGTTTGGCGCCACGGCACGCACCAAACTCATAGCACCTAATAACATCTTGAAATAATTGAGTTATCGTCAGCTGGAGGGTTCCGGCTGAGAACGCTGATCGCGGGCGTTCAAGTCTTTTCACTGCCTTGTGATCGCCTCTTAGGAACTTAAAGCCGAATTCCTACTTTGCTTGACATGAGCTGTTGAACCTGCCGGCGGGCGACAGAGACAAATGCGTAGGGTGCAGGGAGACGGCGGGAGGCTTCCATGAACCATTCGATCTACAGCGCGGATCGCTCGACTCACCTCAAGATCGTGGTCGTGGCGCTTGTGGCAGGTATCGTGGTGGTCGGCCTCAGCGTCTCGGCTCGGAACAATTCGGACGACGGCTATACCCAGACTGCGCGCGTCATCAAGGCCGGCAAACCGGTGGCGGTCACCAGTTCGGATACATCGCTCGTCCGTTAAGGAATTCACGTGGCTCTTTAACCAGCCCCCCAAAGTCGCCTCGTGGATATAAGAAGACCCAACTACCCCCAAGTTGACTACCGAAAACGCCCGCTCCCCACGGGCGTTTTCATTTTGTGGGCTGGTCTGGTCTCACTCTCAGTCGCGAAGCAAGTGCGTTCCCTCCCCACTTTTCCACGTTCGCCGTCGCTCGCTCCGGCCAAAGGGAGAGAGCGGACCGGCGCGCAAGGCGCCTGTCCCTTTTTCTTCGGACTGATCAGGCTCTACCGCGCCGGCGCAGGCGTCGGCGCGGTCGGCGGAACGGTCTCGATCAGCTTGCCGGTATAGACCGGCGCCGAGTGCGGGTTGCCGTCCGGTGAGCCGCCGGCCTGCTCTTGCGTCACCGCATAGGTTGCCGTCTTGATGGTATCGGTATCGTACGACGCCAGTACCGGACGCGCGGTGAAATCGCCGTCGCCGATGACGCCCAGCGAACGCGGCCGCGGCAACTTGTCGGAGATCAGCCAGAGTTCGAAACTCTTGCCGGGATCGGCTGCCGCGCCGACCTTGCGGACCGTGAAGTCCTTGGTCGCCGCGTCGACGGTGAGAATGAAGGCGGGAGATCCGCCCTCCTTCTGCAACACCGCGACATACTGGGCGGACGGCGGCGCCGGTGTCGCAGGGGCTTTGACCTCAACCACCTGGGTCCGCGGTTTGGGGCGAAGGCCTTCGGGAAGCAGATCCGGCTGATAGACCCCGACCGCGATCATGGCGACCAATGCGGCGGCGATCGCCGTCGTCAACGTCGCAATATTGCGCCAGCGCCTCGCCTGGGTGGACAACCGGATGAGGTTGGACGTATCCACGAAGGCGGGCGTCTCGACTTCGGGCATGGCCGGCGGCGGTCGCGGCGCGTCGGGAAGCACCAGCGGCCCTTGCGGCTCGGATAGGCCCACGGCGGTCCTGATCCTGTCCCAGACTTCCGCGCGCGGTTCGACCGATCCAACCATCTGGTTCAGGATCCCGAGCTTGTGCTCCCACGCCTGAACCATCGCGGTGAAATCCTTGTCGACGGCCATCATAGCCTCGACCTGCGCCCGCTCCTCGGTATCGAGCGTGCCGAGGGCATATTCCGCGGCGAGCGCGATATGGTCTTCGCTGTAGGCCATCATTCAAAGTCCAAGATCTGCTAAAGTCCGAGGTCTTCTAGAGCCCAAGTTCTAGAGTCCAAGACACTTCCGGATGTCCATCATGCTGCGACGCAGCCAGGTCTTCACGGTATTCACCGGCGTCTCGAACTTTGCCGCCAGCTGCTCGCGGCTCCAGCCGTTGTAATAGGCCAGCAGCACCAGCTTTTGCCGATCCGGCTCCAGACGGCCAATGCACTCCAGCAACCGCTTCAACTCTTCGCTCATCTCCCGGCGCGCCAGCGGATCCGGACTGTCGGCAGCCACCTCCATCGCCGCCGGCTCCTCCTCGATCGAGAGCTCGCTCTTCTTGCGCACGACGTCGATCGCACGGTTTCGGGCAATCGACGCCATCCACGTAATCGGCGACGCCAGGCCGGGATTGAACTGTCCGGCACTGTTCCATATCTTGACGTATGCCTCCTGAATGACCTCCTCCGCGAGATCCTGCCGGCGCAAGATACGCAGCACCAAGCCGAAGAGTTTCGCCCGTGTGGCTGCATACAGGCGCTCGAAAGCGGCCTCATCCCCCTTCGCCACGGCGGCGATCAGCCAGACCAGCTCAGCCGGCGTCAGCATTCATTGCCCCCAAAGTCGCGATTCAACATCGCTTTTGTACACATCTAAGCGGCATTTCCTGACTCGTCGTATCATAGCTTGCGCTGAACCAGTCCACCAAGTCGGCGGTGGCCGACCTGTGGACATCACAAGAAAACCCGGACCTCGCGGCCCGGGTTTTGATGTGCTTTGGCAGGTTACGTAGCGCTGCGCCTCAGGCGACGGCCCCGATGCGTGCGCGCATCAGGCCGATACTGTCGAGATCGGCCTGTTCGCGGGCGTTTTCTTCGGCGCGTTCGCGGGCCTGATCGCGCTCGTCCAGCAGCTCGACTTTCTTGAGCTCCTCGAACGCCTCGCTCAGCAGGCTCTTGGCGTCTTCGAGCTGAATCCGCAGTTCGTCGGCGGAACGGGTCAGGTTTTCCCGCCGCTGGATCGCAGCCTTGGCATAGGTCGGATAGGCGAAGTGCGTGGGATCGTTGATCCCGGCGCGCTCCTGCTCAGTGTGGATCTCGCGCTCCAGGTCGACCGACATACGCTGAAAATCGGCGATCATGCCTTCAATCTGGGTGACCCTTCGGCGCTTTTCGTCGACCTGAAACTTCTTCAGGCGGATCAGGGTTTCACGTGACTTCATCGACTCATACTCCCCAGAAGTCCCAATCTGAACGCGGGACAGGACCGGCATCCCCCGAGGGCCCCGCCGGCATCGCTATTTGTGTCGCGCGGATGATGGCCTGACAAAGTTAGCGTTCCGTTTCCAAACTTCCGAGGATTTGCTCAAGTTGGCGGTAACCCTCGCTCAGGCCGGTCACCTCGTCCTTGGCCTGGCGCAGGAACCCTTCGAGAGGGCCATGCAGCCGGATCGACTCGTCGACCTCGGCGCTCGAGCCGGCGCGATAGGCCCCAAGCCGGATCAGTTCTTCCATGTCGGCATAGGTCGCCATCACCTGACGCCCCCTCATGATGGTCGGCAGATAGACCGGATCGGCCGATTTCGGCATGGTGCGGGACACCGACTTGAGAATATTGATGGCGGGAAAGCGTCCGCGCTCGGCGATCGCCCGCTCCATCACGATATGGCCGTCCAGAATACCGCGGACCGCGTCCGCGATCGGCTCGTTATGGTCGTCGCCGTCCACCAGCACCGTGAAGATGCCGGTAATGGTACCGACGCCGGTGCCCGGACCGGCGCGCTCCAAAAGCTTCGGCAATTCGGTGAAGACGGTCGGCGTATAGCCCTTGGCGGTCGGCGGCTCGCCCGCCGACAGGCCGATTTCGCGTTGCGCCATCGCAAAACGCGTCACCGAATCCATCAGGCACAGCACATCCTTGCCTTCATCGCGAAAGTATTCTGCTATCGCCAGCGTCAGGTAGGCCGCCTGCCGCCGCATCAAGGCGGGCTCGTCGGAGGTCGCCACCACTACCACCGAGCGCGCCAGACCGTCGTCGCCCAGGTCATCCTGCAGGAATTCCTGCACCTCGCGGCCGCGTTCGCCGACCAGGCCGATCACCGTGATGTCGGCGTCGACATTGCGCGCCAGCATCGAGAGCAGCACCGACTTGCCGACGCCGGAACCGGCGAAGATGCCGAGCCGCTGGCCGCGGCAGCAGGTCAGAAACGTATTGAGCGCCCGCACGCCGAGATCGAGCGGCGCGCCGACCCGTTTGCGCGAATGCGCCGGCGGCGGCGAGTTGCGATAGGGCATCGGCGAGGCGCCTTGCGGCAACGGCCCCTTGCCGTCGATCGGCTCGCCCATCGCATTGACGACGCGGCCGAGCCATGCCGGCGAAGGCCTTACCTGGCTGGCGGCATTGGCGATGACAGCACGGCAACCGCGCCTGACGCCCTCGAGGCCGGCGAACGGCATCACCACGGCGTTGCTGCCGGTGAAGCCGATGACCTCGGACGGAATAAAGCGGTTGCCGCCGGTGTCGATCACGATGCGGGCGCCAACCGACATGGCGTGAATCGGCCCGGCGATCTCGACCATCAGGCCGCGCACGCCGACCACGCGGCCATAAATGTTGACGCCGTCGATGTCGCTGATCTGCTCGGCGAGTGCCTTCATTGCGAAAACCTTAAGTTTCAGCGCTTTTCAGCCCCGGCTTTAACTTCGTGTTTACCCGCATCGTTAATCATTACGTCACTGTCTTTGGTAACTGAGGACGCTCGACCGTCAGAAGGAAGGGCGAGTCGCAGGAGTCGGTTGGGCCCGTCTCTTAATGTGGAACCTGAACGAGAACGGATACAAAAATCTGCTTCGCTGCAATATCTTAGGGCGATTCGACAAAAATTGCACCGATAGAGCTTGCGAACACGAATCAGATTTTGTTAACCATATGTCGTCAGGATCCGAATCAGTTGTTCAAAGGCGTTTTGAGTGCCGCAAGTGCGGCCGACCTGACGCCCGGAGCGGCGACTATAGGGGACTGGCATGCGCGTTTTGCTGATTGAAGATGACAGCGCCGTCGCGCAGTCGATCGAGTTGATGCTTAAATCCGAGAGTTTTAACGTCTATACGACGGATCTCGGGGAAGAAGGCGTCGATCTCGGCAAGCTTTACGACTACGACATTATCCTGCTCGACCTCAACCTGCCTGACATGTCCGGTTATGACGTGCTCAAGCAGCTTCGGGTCTCCAAGATCAAAACCCCGATTCTGATCCTCTCCGGCCTTGCCGGCATCGAGGACAAGGTCAAGGGTCTCGGCGTCGGCGCCGACGACTACATGACCAAGCCCTTCCACAAGGACGAACTGGTGGCGCGGATCCATGCGATCGTGCGCCGTTCCAAGGGCCACGCCCAGTCGGTGATCCAGACCGGCGATCTCGTGGTCAATCTCGACACCAAGACCGTCGAGGTCGGCGGCCAGCGCGTGCACCTGACCGGCAAGGAATACCAGATGCTGGAGCTGCTCTCGCTCCGCAAGGGCACCACCCTGACCAAGGAGATGTTCCTCAATCATCTCTATGGCGGCATGGACGAGCCGGAACTCAAGATCATCGACGTCTTCATCTGCAAGCTGCGCAAGAAGCTCGCCAACGCCTCCGAAGGGCGCAACTTCATCGAGACCGTCTGGGGCCGCGGCTACGTGCTGCGCGAGCCGCACGAGGTCGAAGAGCGCATTCCCGCCTGATCGAAAAATTTCACGGCGAGCTGGTGCTGCCCGCAACCTCCCGACTGAACCCCGCCGCGAATGGCGGGGTTTTCGTTTTGGGGATCCATGCCGACGCCATCATCGCCAACGCGACAGGACGCCCTTGACCGGCGCGATTTTTGGCGAGACCGCAGCCTCGCCCCAGTCGACCGCGCCCGTGAAGCCGTACGATCCCTTCAGTTTCGGCGGGGCGCTGCACGACGCTGTGAAATAGCTCCCGCTTTAACTTGCCTCATCGCATCGCGCATGCTGAATGACGACAGGGGAAATCCGTTGGGGGCCGCACCATGAAACGCTCGCGCCGTGTCGTCTTGACCATGATGGGGACCGCGGCCGCCGGCGCGGTATCGATGGGATTCGTCCCGCGAGGCGGTTACTGCGGTCCCGGATTCGTGTTGCAGCCGGTGCGCGGCCCGGACGGGCGGCTGATCGAGACTTGCCGCGTGACCTATGGCGGCTTCGGTGGCGGGCCGCATCGATTCCACGGCCATGCGCACGGCGGCGGCTAGCGGCCGTCGATGCACCGCCTCGCCTGCCCGGAGCGCGACGACTGGCGCATCACCGCTGGTGAGACCGGGTTTGGCTTTCATACCATCGACGGCGAGCGTTATTGGGACGAGCGCGCCTGCTACGCCTTCACCCTGGACGAAATCGAGCGCCAGATCGAGGCGCCCACGGCCGAGATCGACGCGATGTGCCTCGAACTCGTCGCCTCCGCGATCGACGACGAGAACACTTTGCGCCGGCTGAAAATACCGGAAGCGTTCTGGCCGCTGATTTCCGAAAGCTGGCACCGCGACGAAGCCAGCCTCTACGGCCGGCTCGACCTCAGCTTCGACGGACGCGGCCCGGCGAAACTGCTGGAATATAACGCGGACACCCCGACCTCGATTTTCGAGACGGCGGTGTTTCAGTGGACCTGGCTGGAGCAGGCGATCGAGCGGCGCATCATCCCGGCCCACGCCGACCAGTTCAACTCGATCCACGAGCGTCTGATCGAGACGTGGACCAAGGTCGGCGGCGACCGCCACCTTCATCTGGCGGGAACGATCGAAAACCCCGAGGATGCCGGCACGCTGGCCTATCTCGAAGACACCGCGCGGCAGGCAGGGCTTGCAACCACCTTGATCGATATCGAGGACATCGGATGGCGCGATGACGGCAGTTTCGTCGATCCCGAGCGTTCGATCGAACTGATGTTCAAACTATACCCATGGGAATGGATGTTTCACGATGCGTTCGGCGGGCGGCTCATAAAAGCGCCGACGCGCTGGATCGAGCCGCCATGGAAAGCCATTTTGTCCAACAAGGGCATCCTTCCGTTGCTGTGGGAGATGTTTCCAAATCATCCCAATCTGCTGCCGGCCTATTTCGAGGATGACCCGAACGCGGCGCGGCTCGGCGCCTCCTTCGTGCGCAAGCCGCTCTATTCGCGTGAAGGCGCCAACGTCGCGCTGATCAGCGAGGGCGTCACGGTTGTGGAGCAAGAGGGACCGTACGGCGCGGAAGGATTTATTCGCCAGGCCCTGGCGCCGCTGCCGAATTTTTCCAGCCAGTATCCGGTGCTCGGCAGCTGGCTGGTCGACCATACGCCGTGCGGGCTGTCGATCCGCGAGGACGAGAATCCGATCACCGGCAATACGTCGCGGTTTTTGCCGCACGCCATCCTGTAGAGATTTGGTGGCGACTTATATTACGAACCCGACCTAAAAAGATCGCGACATTGATGGTGCAGCTGGGGATCCCGTCCGTGGCGTTACAAGAGCCAGCACTGCCTTGAGGACGGCTTGCCGTTGTGAGTGCACGCCCAGTCTGGTGAGGATGCGTTGAAGATGGTTGCGCACCGTCGTCGGCTGCATGCCAAGCGCCGTGGCGATCTCGTGGTAGTCCTTGCCAATGACCGCTTCCCACAACACTTCCGATTCCCGTTGCGTCAGATCCGGGAAGCAGGTTCTGAGCATGGTTGCGGCATCGCCAGCCGCAAAGGTCGACGAATCCTCACCCGCATCGAGGCCGCTTGCGACCCAGCGTACGAGCTGTTCGGCAAGCTTGTAGCGACCCACGTCGGTGGCGAGGACCAAGATGGCGCAAATGGCTCCGTGCGGTGCGCGGAGCACAATCGGGCTCAACCGCACCCAGATCGCACCGTTCTGTTTCGTACAGATGCAAGCCTCCGACGGGGGTACGCTGTAACCATAACGCGCGCCGACGACCATCGGGCAATTCACGCTGCACAGGCATCGGCCTGAGGCGTCGCGTGCCGGCAGCACATCGTAGCAATACCGGCCCAGGACATCGGGAGGGGAGAAGCCGAACAGCTGCTGAGCGCGAGAGCCCCAGGCCAGGAATTGGCAGTCTAATGACATGACAAAGGCGGCATCGGCGGTGTCGACGATTGGCGTCACGAGCGGTCGTACGCCTTTCGGAAGGTCCGGCAACAGCATCAGCGTCATGGGCCGCTCCCGATACGTGTCGCGGATCTACCCGGACAATCGCTTCGTTCTCGCGCATGAGGGACCAGTAAGGACCTCGTCGATGATCTTGGCAATCACTCGCGCCCAACTGCTTGATCCTGCGGCGCCGCGCTACAGCTACCGATCGCCAGCCGCTGCCGTCAGGGGCTCCGACGGCAGCTGCCGAGCGCTGGGCCTCGGCCTTCGCTCGGCCCGCGGATCGTCCACCCGCTCCGGACTGCGCACTAGGCCGCCACTCTGTGCGGCTCCGGAGGCGTCCCCGTTTCGACCAGGTTCGGGGACGTGTCCAATCCTTCCATCTCCTTCGAGAAGACCATCGCCTTGTTGTCGACGAAGGCGCGCGGGTCGAATAAATCGTGGGCCATCACGCCATGAATCTTACGACGCTGCATGCCGATGTTGCCGGCGTCGTAGATCGGGAAGCACAGGGCCTCACGCATATATTTCTCGAGCGGATGGCTCCTATCGTAGCTGTTGACGCCCATGATGCGCATGCACGTGTATACGACCTCGACGCAGGTCTCCCCGCCGAAAATCTTCGACCAGGCGCCTGGGACATGGCCCTCGCTGTCATAGAGATCGAGGTATTGGGCCGATTTCCAGGAGAGATAGCGCGCAGCCTCGATCTTCATAGCCACATCCGACAGCAGATAACCCACATGCTGGTGTTGCATGATCGGCTGAGCACCACCTGCCGTGTGACCCTTGGCCCATTCGAGGGTGTATTCGTAGGCGGCTCTGGCGACACCGACTGCGGCGATCGCCGCGACCGGCCCCGACCATGTGAAGGCCTTGCTGATGACGAGGTCGCCGTTGCCCTTCGTGCCGGAAATGATGTTCTCTTCGGGAACACGCACGTTGTCGAACACGAGCGAATTGTTCTGACAGAGGCGATGGCCCATCGTGTCGATGACCTTCTCGACGCGGAAGCCCGGCGCGCCTCTCGGCACCATGATTGCGCTCAGACCCTCCTTGCCGCCCTTCGTCCTGTCAGTCCTGACGATGCATACGTTGACGTCGGCGCCCTGTTTGTCCCACCCGCCGGCATTGCACGGCCAGTATTTGCGTCCATTCAGCACGTACTCGCCGTTGGTGAGCTCGGCGGTGAGACCGATGCCTACGGGAGACGGCTGTGGTGCATCGAAATTTGCGGTGCCGCCGGGACGGCCCCCTGCCTCGCTTACCACCCAGCCGGCAAGATACTCTCCCTTCGCATCCGTGCAGGCCGGCCGAAGCCACTTCTCCTTTTCGGCATCGGTACCGAACCAGGCGACGTTCATAAGGCCCAAACCATTGACCAGGAGCGTCGTCGCGAAGCCCGGGTCGACGGCGCAAATCTCCTCGGCGACCAGCTGGAGGTCGAGGTTGCTGACGCTGCCGCCACCGTACTCCTTGGGAAGGAATCCCATGGCGAACCCAAGCTTATAGGACTCGACATAAGCCGGCTTGGTCTTGGCGAAGGCCTCATGCGGGTCGCGCGTTGCATCTGCATCTGGAACCAGCGGTGCGAGCACGTTCTGCGCGAAGTCACGCGCGGTCTCCCGCAGATTCTGCTGTTCTGTCGTCAGCCTGAAGTCGATGGCCATTGCTGCGCCTCCTTCAATGAGGGTCCGAGGGCAGCGCTAAAGTTCCACGACTGGCGGTGCGCGCCCTAGCCGATGGCTCTCGCGCTCCCCACAAGCAATTCGTTTACCACGAACCGCGACGGTCGTGCTAGATGCAGATGCATCAGGCGCCAGCCTTTTGAAGGCCGCTCCGAAATAAACTCAACGGGGGCCGCGGCAGCGATTGGTCACGGTGGGTGGCGTTCGGTCGCCCGAGTGGTCAGGGCGAGCCAGCCACTCGGACAAGTTCTCTGGAGTAGGATGACCTACGAAGAGAATGTTGAATCCCAATTCCTCTCGCGGGGCGACGGACGCCCCGCATGAATACGTCGCGATTTTTGCCGCACGCCATCCTGTAGAAATCTGGTGCTCATACATCGAGTTGATTGCTGCGGGTTGCCCCGATGTCCGCTATGTCCCCGACAACGACCGAATTCCGCAGCACCGCGAAATGACGCTATGTGCCGGAAGCGAACTCATGCGCCGCGGCAAAACCTGGCTGTCGTTCGAGATCTTGGCGGGGAGGCTCGCTGCGAGCCGGCGCGTCAGGCTCATTCGGGCAGACCAATTCCGGCTATCGTTCGCTCTACGATAGCCATGTGCTCCGGTTTTCGAACGCGATAGACTTGCCTTAGCTGAGAACTGCGAAGATGCGGGAACAGCTGCTTAATCCTGGCAACGGTCTCTTCGGCTTCGGCTAGTTTGCCTCCAAACGTCGTCGCTCGCGGCGTTGCGGGCGCGGCTTCTCGATTACCTTTACGGGTCCACGCCCTGTTCTAGCGCGCAGCAACCGCCTTCATCGCCGACGCCGCGCCCGCGCGTGCGGCACGCGCCGCGTTCGGGTGGTAAAGTCCGCGCCGGTCCGGATAGGGCTTGAAGGCGTCGGAGATACCGAGCACGGATTCGGCGGCGCCCAGCGCCAGTCCGCCATCGGGTTCGAGCACCCTGGCAAGACGGTCGAAGATGCCGGCCTTGGTGTCCTGGTCGAAATAAATCATGACGTTGCGGCAGAAGATCACGTCGAACGTTCCGAGATGCGAAAAATCCTGCAGCAGGTTCAGCTGCCGGTGCTGCACCATGGCGCGGATATCGGCGTTGAGCTGCCACAACTCGCCGACCTGCGCGAAATACTTGACCAGCATCTGGATCGGCAAGCCGCGCTGCACCTCGAACTGGCTGAAGATGCCGGCTCTGGATTTCTCGAGCACCGCCTGCGACAGGTCGGTCGCAATGATTTCAATTCGCCAGCCCGCCAGCGCCGCGAATTCCTTCACGCACATCGCGATCGAATACGGCTCCTGCCCAGTCGAAGAGGCCGCCGACCAGATCCGCAGGCTGCGGCGGCCGGCGCGCGCCTGCACCAGGGCCGGCAGCAGCTCCTCGCGCAGATGATCGAACGGAAGCTTGTCGCGGAAAAAGAAGGTCTCGTTGGTGGTCATCGCCTCGACCACGTCTGACGTCAGCGCGTCGGATCCACTCTTTATCTTTGCGACCAGTTCGGCAATTCCGGGCAGACCGGCTCGTCGCGCCAGTGGCATCAACCGGCTTTCCACTAGATATTGCTTGTCGGTAGACAGGTCCAGGCCGGAACTCTCTTTCAGAAGCTTGCGCAAGAACTCATAGTCCGACGTCACGAACGGTCTCCCGAAAACACCCGAACCAGTTTCTGCGCGATCTGATTGATCGGCAGCACGGCCGCGCAAATGCCGGCATTGGCTGCCGCACCGGGCATGCCCCAAACCACGCTCGAGGCTTCGTCCTGGGCGATCACGCTGCCGCCGGCCGCGACGATCTCCTTGCCGCCGCGCATCCCGTCCGAGCCCATGCCGGTCAGCACGACAGCCAGAACGCCGCCCTGCCAGACGTCGATCGCGGAAGTGAACAACGGATCGACCGCGGGTTTGCAGAAATTTACCGGCGGTCCATCGTCGAGCGCGATCGCAACTTCAGGGCCGCGGCGCACGACGCGCATGTGGCGGCCGCCCGGTGCCAGATAGATCGTACCGGCCCTGACGATCTCGCCATTGACGGCTTCGTGCGCCGGCCGGTGGCTCGAGCGCGCCAGATGCTCGGCGAGAATCGTCGTGAAGGTCGGCGGCATATGTTGCGTGATCAGCACCGGAAATCGATCGATCACGGGACCGAGGTCGGTGACCAGCGCCATCAGCGCCTGCGGGCCGCCCGTCGATGAACCGATCACAAGCACGCGCGGCGCCTGCGTGCTGAACGCGCGATGCGTCAGTTGCGGCTGCGCCAGCGGCGACCGCGGCAGCGGCTCACGCGACCGTTCCAGCGCCGGCGCCAGCGGAGGACTTGCTGTTGCCGGCACGGTGCGGCGGACCTTGGCGCCGAGCGAGCGGATTTTCTGAATCAGATCGTGGTGAAACGTCTCGGCGGCGGCGGGCTCCCGGGTGCTTTCGGGCTTTGGAATGTAGTCCGAAGCGCCAAGCGACAGTGCCTTGAAGCTGATCTCCGCGTTACGGCGGGTCAGGGTCGACGCCATGATGATGATCAGGTTGCGTTTCTTCGCCAGCAGCAGGGGCAGCGCCGAAATGCCGTCAAGCTCCGGCATTTCGATATCTAGCACGGCGACGTCGGGATTGACGCGATCGATCTGGTTGACGGCGTCGCGGCCGGTGCGCAGCGAGGCCGCGACAACCATGTCGGGTTCAGACGCGATCCAGCGCGATATCAACCCGCGAATAACCACGGAGTCATCGACCACCATCACCCGCAGCGGCTCTTGCCGCGTCGTATTGGAGGTCGAGCAACTTGCCAACGCAACACTCATTATTCACCAGATCCGGCCGAAGGCGGCACGATGGAAACGATAACGCCGAGGGCAGTTCAGCCGCCGGATCGAAACGAACAGATCAGATCAGGCCAACTTCCTGGAACTTTGCCGTGACGATGTCCTTGTCGAACGGCTTCATGATGTATTCGTTGGCGCCGGCGTGAAGCGCACGCGCGATGTGCGCGACGTCGTTCTCGGTGGTGCAGAACACCACCTTGGGCTGATCGCCGCCGGGCATCCGGCGCAAATTGCCGAGGAACTCATAGCCGTCCATGACCGGCATGTTCCAGTCGAGCAGGATGGCATCGGGCAACCCGCGCTTGCAGACTTCCAGCGCCTTCTCGCCGTCCTCGGCTTCGACGATCTGGAAATTCAGGCCTTCCAAAATGCGCCTTGCGACCTTGCGAATGACGCTTGAGTCATCGACAACAAGACATGTTCTCATTTTAGCCTCTGCTTCTTCCCGGAAGGGACATTTCAAATGCAGACCGAGTTTACGACCTGCCCGCTAATATTCCTTACGCCGCCAGCATTTCAGGAACGATTTCGAGGACGCGATCGACGTCGAGAACGACCATGAGCTGGCCGTCAAGGCGATGCACGCCGCCGGCGAGTTTGGCCATGCGGGGATCGAGGTTGACGGGGTTTTCCTCGCGGCCGTCGTCGGCGAGCTTGAGTACTTCGCCGATCTGATCGATCAGGAGGCCGTAGGATTCGCCGCGCAGGTCGACGCCCACCGCCATCGGCGGCTTGCCGTCGTCGTTCTTCGGCAGGCCGAGACGGGCGCGCATGTCCACGACCGTGACGATACGGCCGCGCAGATTGAGCACGCCGGCGATCTCGCCCGGCGACAGCGGCACCCGCGTCAACCGCTCCGGCATGAATACGTCCTGGACCCGCGAGATCGGCAAGCCGAACAGCTGGCCGCCGATGACCGCGGTGACGAATTCGCCAACGGCGCCTTCGGTGGTTTCGGTCTTGCTGGTCATGCTTGAATCCTCATGCTCCGGCTGAACTTGTTCATGCCCCGCTGAACTTGTTTCATGCCGCCGCCCGGTGGAGTTCGGCGGTCTGTTCCTTCAAGGCCGCGATCAGGCCGGGGCGGTCGAACTTGCCGACGTAATCGTAGAAGCCGGCCAGCCGGCCGCGCTCGATCGCTGCCGGCGACACCATCGAGGACAAAGCGATGATCGGCATCGCGCTCAGGTGCTGGTCGGCCCGGATGGTCTCGGCGAATTCGAAGCCGTTCATGTCGGGCATTTCGATGTCGGTCAGCACCACGTCGAATAGCTGTCCCGAACGCAGCGCAACCAGGCCCTCCTGCGCATTGGGAGCCACCCGCACCTTGTAGCCCGCCGCTTTCAACACCGGCGCCAGCATGTTGCGGAAGAATGCGCTGTCGTCGACCAAAAGGATCGATTGCGAGCTCTTCGAGGGCTGCATTTCCTTGCGGCTGAACCAGTCGGCGAACGCCATCGGCAGGAAGTGGCCGACGTCGATCACCTCGGTGGCCTGGCCCTTGATCACGGCAGAGCCGAGAATGCCCTCCTGGGAGCCGGCGACCTCGATGTTGAGCCGCTCCTCGACGATGTCGATGATCTCGTCGACCACGAGCCCCATCGAACGGTGGTCGTCGGCGAACACCAGGATCGGCTGGGCGCCCGAGGTCTGGACGCTGACGCCGGACATCTGCACCAGCGGCATCAGCTGGTCGCGGTACTGCACCATATGGCGGCCGTTGGAGAGTTCGATCTTGTCGATGGCGATCTCTTCCAGCCGGGTGACCAGCGCCAGCGGCACCGCCTTGGGCTGGGTCGAGCCGGCGCGGAACACCAGCAGCGAGGTCAATTGTTCGGCGGAAGAGGCGCGCATCGCGGCGTTCTCGTCCGACATCTCATGGGCGGCCGTGCCGGCGGCGCCGAGCGCCTTGGCAATGCCGTTGGGATCGATGATCATGATCACGGCACCATCGCCGAGGATGGTGTTGCCGGAGAACATCTCGATGTGGCGCAGCTTGGTCGACATCGGCTTGACCACGATTTCCTCGGTGTGGAACACGCCGTCGACCACGATGCCGAAGGTCTGGCTGCCAACCTGGGTCACCACGATAAAACCGTTCTCCGGATCGGAAGAGGAGCCGTCGTCGATCTTGAGCAGTTTCTTCAGGTGCATCAGCGGCAGCAGCTTGTTGCGCAGCCGCAATACCGCGGTATCCTTGATGCGCTCGATGCGGTGCTCGGAATTGGCCCGGGCCCGTACCAGCTCGACTACCGCCAGCTGCGGAATGGCAAAGCGGTCGCCGGCGGCTTCCACGATCAGCGCCGAGACGATGGCGAGCGTCAGCGGGATCTTGATGGTGACGCTGGAGCCTTCGCCGGCCACCGACTTGACGTCGATGGTGCCGCCGATCTGGTCGATATTGGTGCGCACCACGTCCATGCCGACGCCGCGCCCGGACACCGATGTGACCGCGGCGGCGGTGGAGAAGCCCGGCGCGAAGATGAACTTGTGGATCTGGGCTTCCGTCATCTTCTCCAGTTCGGTCTCGGTGACGAGACCGTTTGCCACCGCCTTGGCCTTGATCCGTTCGGTGTCGAGGCCGCGGCCGTTGTCGGCGATGCAGATGATGATGTGGCCGCCTTCGTGATAGGCCGACAGCCGAATGGTGCCCTGCTCGGGCTTGCCAGCGGCCGCCCGCTCGGCAGGGGTCTCGAGCCCGTGATCGGCCGAGTTGCGCACCATGTGGGTCAGGGGATCCTTGATCAGGTCGAGCACCTGGCGGTCGAGCTCGGTGTCGGCGCCGTGCATCTCCAGTTCGATCTGCTTGTGCAGTTCGCCGGACAGGTCGCGCACGATGCGCGGCAGCTTCTGCCAGGCATTGCCGATCGGCTGCATCCGCGTCTTCATGACGCCTTCCTGCAGCTCGGCGGTGACGTTGGACAGCCGCTGCAGCGGCACCTTGAACTCGGTATCCTCGTTGCGCCTGGAGATCTCGAGCAACTGGTTGCGGGTCAACACCAGTTCCGACACCATGGTCATCAGGTGTTCCAGCGTGTCGACATTGACGCGGATCGACTGGTTGGCGACTTTGTCGGCCTCAGGCACATCGGCCTCGACCACCGATTTGGCGGCCGCGGGTTTTTTCGGCAACCCGGCGCGCTTCTCAGCCGCGGGCGCAGCGGCGGTCACGGGCGGTGGCGCGGCCACGGCCGCGCGCGGGGGGGCAGTCTCGGTCGCGGTCTCGCGGAACGCCCGCTCCAGTTCGTCCAGCGACACTTCGCCGGGACGCAATGGCCGCTCCAGTATCTGCGGCACCAGGGTGCCCTGCTCGATCGCAGGCTTGGCAGGAACAGGAGCCGCTGACATCGCGGCCATCCCGTGCTCCACCATCTCCTGAAGCTTGACGATCAGATCCTGATCGTCGCCCGCAGGTTCGGCCTCGGTGGCCTCAAGCCCGGCGAGAATTTCCTTGATGCGGTCGATGCTGGCGAGAATCAGGCTGACGGCGTCGGCCGTGACCGGCATGCCGTCGCGGAATTTACCCATCAGGGTCTCGCCGGCGTGTGCCAGTGCTTCCAGTCGCGGCAGGCCCAGAAAGCCGCAGGTGCCCTTGATGGTGTGAACCAGGCGGAAGATATTATCGAGTATCCTGGCGTTGTTTGGATCCTGCTCGAACCGCACCAGTTGATTGTCGACCGTATCCAGGCTCTCGCTGGTTTCGGTCAGGAACTCCCGCAACAAATCATCCATGAAACAGGCCTTCGAACGCACGGGCGCGCGACCTCGCCACGCCTTTCGGAGTTTGGCCAGCTTCTATGCAAAGCGTTTAATATTGGTTGAGCAATTGCAAAAGAACGGGCTCAACAAAGAGATAAGGCGGCCGGACGGAATTCGGCGCCAACGGGTAAACCGTTGGTTAACCATATTCCCGGACCTGGCGTAATTTTCGCGCCTATTCCGATCGCAACGCCGCGGCCCGCTTTTTGCGGAATGCGCGCGGCGCCCTCAGGAAGCGGTCACCACCACCGCATCGCCCTCGGGCGCCAGCACTACTTTCAGTCCGCAGGCTTGCGCCAGCAGCCGCGTATAATAAGGCTGCACCGCATGGGCATCGACGGCGGAGGCCGAGCCCGAACTCAGGAGATCGGCGATATTCTGCGGCATGCGGGCGTTGAGCCCGCTGGCAGCGACGCGAAAGCCGATCAAATCGCCCTCACCGATCGGATCGACCGTGAGCGCGCCGCCGCGCGGTATCGTCTGCTGCGCGATCACCATCATATTCAGCAGCAGTTTTACCTTGTTCTTCGGCAGCAGCACGCGCGGCAAGTTCCACGTGATCGTGGTCTTGTTGTCCTCGAGATGGCCCCGCGCCATGGTCTGCGCGTCGCCGAGGTCGATCTGCGCGCCCGACGATCCCGCCGCCCCGAACGCCAGACGGCAGAACTGCAGCCGGGCCGACGCCGTCTTGGCGCTTTTGCGGATCAGATCGAGCGCAAATTCGCGATCGTCCGGCTTGGGATTGTCGTCGAGGACCTCAAGCCCATTGACGATGGCGCCCACCGGACTGATGAGATCATGGCAAACCCGCGAACATAACAGTGCCGCCAGTTCGAGGGCATCGGGGGCCGGAGCGGGAGACGAAGTGCCAGACATAGGAGGTTCCTGGAAATCCGCTGAAAGCGCGGACTAAGGCGAATCACGCATGCTTGCTGGTTTGATACACTGCGAACGCGCGGGCTGCCAACCGGGGCGAAGCCCGATCGGAAAGACGAGGTGCATATGAGGACCGCCGATGAATGAGGCACGCTTGTCCGCTGAGGTGATCGATCGCGATGCCGCGGCCG
Organism: uncultured Alphaproteobacteria bacterium; assembly: GCA_963761895.1. GTDB lineage: Bacteria > Pseudomonadota > Alphaproteobacteria > Rhizobiales > Xanthobacteraceae > Bradyrhizobium. Next base: position 468,733 of record CAVXIL010000002.1, on the reverse strand, counting down.
CGCTGATGGCGCCGTTGACCGAGCTGGTGCTCCAGGCCGGGGGCGCCATTCTTGCCGTCAACCGTCAGGCGATGAAGATCGACGGCAAAACCGACGGATCGCCGGTGACGGAGGCGGATCTGGCCGCCGACCGCATCATTGCCGACGGTCTGGCGCGGCTCGTTCCAGGGCTGCCGGCTTTGTCCGAGGAACGCGTTCAGCTGGCAAAGCCGCCTTATGACGGCAGCTTCTTTCTGATTGATCCGCTTGACGGCACCAAGGAATTCGTCGCCGGCCGCGACGAATTTACCGTCAATCTCGCGCTGGTGAGCAATGGAACGCCGCTATTGGGCATCATCGGCGCCCCCGCGCTCGGATTGATCTGGCGGGGGCTGGTCGGCCGAGGCGCGGAGCGGTTGACGACTCAAATCGGTTCCGTGGCCGAGCCGATCCATACCCGCCCGCTGCCGCCGCGCGGCGAGCCCTGGATCGCAGCGGTCAGCCGTTCGCATGGCGATGTCAGGACCGAGGCCTTCATCGCGGCCCGACCGGGCGTGATTCGCGAGAAACTCGGCTCGGCGGTCAAATTCGGCCACGTGGCCGAGGGCAAAGCCGATATCTATCCCCGCCTCGCGCCGACCTGCGAATGGGATGTCGCCGCCGGCCACGCCATCGTTACCGCGGCAGGCGGCAAGATCACCGACGCCCGGGGGGCCGAGTTGCAGTTCGGCAAGGGCAGTCCCGGCTTTATCGTGCCGGAATTTATCGCCTGGGGCGATCCGAAGGCGGCGCGGTGAGTGTTGGTTCGCGCGTCGTGTCAATGGAAGCGACAAAGACGAGCAAAGCGTCATTCCGGGGCGCATCGAAGATCCGAACCCGGAATCTCGAGATTCCCCGATGCGCAATGCGCATCTGAGGTTCGCGCTACGCGCACCCCGGAATGACGGCGCGCGAAACCCCCTACTGTGCCAGACCTTGCTGCAGCACCGGCCAGCGCGAATTGGCTTCGCGCAGAAAACGCGCGGGGTCGGCGGCAAAGGCATCGCGGTTGTCCTCGCGGCCGAACAGGTAAAGCCGCTCGCCGGCGATCGCCCAGAACCGCGGGTTGCCGGCATAGGTGACGCCACGCGCCACATCGATCGGGTCGTAGCCGCCGAACTGGGGACCGTAAATATCGGGATGGGCGACAAAGGACGCCCGATTGCCCTCGTTGCGGAAACGCCAGACCGCGCCGGCCTCCGACGCCTCGAAATCCTCAATCCCGCGTTCGGGACAGGCGTCGACAAAATAGGCGACGGGATCGAAGCCCTCGATGGCCAGCCCGGTGAAACGGTTGACGACCACCCGTTCGGTGGTCGACGCCTCAGCCGCGGACCGAAAGCACGGCACTGCAACAAGGCTCGCCAGCACGACGATCAAGGCTATTCCGGGGCGAAAAGCGATTCGCGACTGACTGCCGTTTCTTTCCTGCCGTTCTGCCGTCATAGTTGATACCGATAACATCCGAGTCGGGGGACACCGGACGCAACCTAGAGCCGTGCGTGTTGGCATCGGGTTAAGGCGGCGGCCGAGATTTCGATATCAGGGGTTCTTTCATGATTTTCGCCTCACGCCTTGCAGCGGTGACGCTCGCCGCGCTGATGTGCTGGACCGTGCCCGCTTCCTCGCAACAAGGCCCGCCGGAGCAATTACCTCCGCCGCAACGCCAGCCCGGCGCCACTACCTACGGTCCGGACGAATTGACCAGCGCGGGGCACCGGTTTTTCGGCAACGTCTCGCGCGGCCTCGCCTCGGTGATCGAGCGCGCGGTCAGCCAATGGGGCCTGCCCAACGGCTATATTCTCGGCGAGGAAGGCTCCGGCGCCTTTGTCGCGGGGCTGCGCTACGGCGAAGGCACGCTCTACACCAAGAATGCCGGCGATCTCAGGGTCTACTGGCAGGGACCGTCGGTCGGCTTCGACTGGGGCGGAGATGGCGCGCGCACCATGACGCTGGTCTACAACCTGCCGGCGACCAACGCGATCTACCAGCGCTTTGTCGGCATCAACGGCTCCGCCTATATCATCGGCGGCTTCGGAATGACCGCATTGACCGCGAACAATATCGTGCTGGTGCCGATCCGCTCCGGTCTGGGCTTACGGCTGGGCGCCAATATCGGCTATCTCAAATACACCCCGCACGCGACCTGGAACCCGTTCTGACGTCTCCCCGCGCGGACCTTTCGCGGCCGAATGAGTTGGGTTACGGATTCACGTTAACGCGGCATTAGGCTGGCGTTTACCCTGTGCCCCATGGCATTGTGATTAACGATTTTCTCATGGGGAGTTACCGCTGATGGTCGAACCGATCATGTATCTGGCGATCGGTTTTCTGCTCTCGATGCTGTTCGGGCTGATGATCGTGCCGCTGGTCCATAACCGCGCGGTGCGGCTGACGACGAAGCGGCTGGAGGCGGCGACGCCGCTGTCGATGGCCGAGATCCAGGCCGACAAGGATCAGTTGCGCGCGGAATTCGCGATGTCGGCGCGGCGGCTGGAGATGAGCGTCGACCAGCTCAAGAGCAAGACCACCAGCCAGCTTGCCGAACTCGGCAAGAAATCCGATGCGATCAATCGCATGAAAATCGAGCTTGGCGAAAAGAACGCCACCATCTTCTCGCTGGAAGCCCGCGAGAAGGCGGTGAAGGAACAGATGCGCGCCACCGAAGAGGAATTCACCGCCAAGACCGAATCGCTGCGCGACGCCGAAAAGGCGCTGAAGGACAAGCAAAGCGAGCTTGCGAAAATCAATAGCGAGCTGTCCGACCGTTCGATGATGGCGCAGAGCCGTCAGGTCGAGCTGGTGGCGGTGCGCGCCCAGATCGATGAGCTCAAGAATCGCGTCAGCGATGCCGAAAAGGAATTCGCCGCCACGCAGGCGCGGCTGGCGCAGGAGCGCGGCGACTCCGAAAAGGCGACCAGCGAGCTTGCCGAGGCGCGCAGCCGCGTCGAGAATTTGAGCCAGCGCGTCACGGATCTCGATCGGCAATTGATCATCCAGGTCAAGGAAGCCGAAATGCTCGGCAACCGCGTCAACGACCTGGAGGGGCGGCTCACCACCCAGGGCAAGCTCCTGGCCGAGCGCGACTTTGAAAACAACCAGCTGCGCCAGCAGAACGACGCCACCGAACGCACGGCAAACCAATTGCGCGCCGAAATCGCGGCCTTGAGCGAAGGCGGCAAATCGCCGGCGATCGAAAAGCTGCGCACAGAAAAGGCCGCGGTCGAGGAACAACTCCGTATCGCGCGCGACGAACGCGCCAAGCTGCAGCGCGACATCAACGCGATCCAGCAGCAGGCCGAAAGCTCGTGGGCGACCGAGCGCATGGAAAACGCGCTACTGCGCGAGCGCATCAACGATATTGCGGCCGAAGTGGCCAAACTCGCGATGCAGCTGGAAGGCCCGAATTCGGCGATCGAGGCCATGCTGGCCGCGGAACCGGTGATCCCGGCAAAGCCGGCGAAACCCGCCAACGGTGCCGCCAATGGCGTGGCTCCCAGTGGCGGCATGCCCGAGGGCGGCGGCACGCTCGCCGAACGCATCCGGGCCCTGCAGTCCCACGCCTCCCGGGCGCGGCAGCCGGGGTAATTCACCTTAGGCGGCGTTTCGTTATCGCGGTAGCGCGCTCGCTCTCCTCCTTGTGGGAGAGGACTGGGGTGGGACAACCCCCCACCCGGCACGGAGCCTGCGCCCGGCCGGCGTGGAACGCCGATCCGGGTGCGCCGCTGGACGCGGGTTTACACCATAGCTTGACACCGGTGCCCCGCACTTCGTAAATCGCGGGCTCTGACTGGCGTGCATTGTTCGATCGGACGCGATTTCCGGCTTCTGACTTTGCACGAATATCCCGGGCGCATAGCTCAGCGGGAGAGCGTTCCCTTCACACGGGAGAGGTCCAAGGTTCGATCCCTTGTGCGCCCACCATCGCCTCGAGGGCGCGCAACCGCACCAGGCCGAGCAATGTCTGACGTTGGGAGCAAGGCGGAAAACCTTTACGCTTGGCGAGTGTTTCGCAGATTGCCCCAGAGCTGAACTCGCGGCCGGCCACCCGTTCTTTGGACGGCTTACGGGCGCAACCTCACGACGCAGTGTCTGTGTTCACCGGCAGGGTGAAATGAAACGCCGCGCCGTAGGGTACGTTTGCCGTGGCCCACAGCCGGCCGCCGTGGGCTTCCATGATCGAACGACAGATCGAGAGCCCCATGCCCATGCCGCTGGATTTGGTGGTGAAGAAGGGATTGAACAGCCGCTCCGCATTCTCGGCGGAGATCCCGACGCCGCAATCCGTCACACTTACGAGCACTTGTGTCTCGTCCAGACGCGATCGGATCTCCAGTTGGCGCGGCCGATCGGTGACCGATTGCATCGCCTCAATGCCATTCATCACGAGATTGATCATCACTTGCTGCAGCTGGACCCGATCACCTGTGATCATGTGGAGGTCCGGTGCCAACTCCATCCGCAACGACACCTGGTGACTGACTAACTCACGCTGCACCAGCGCGATGACCTCCCTGACGAGGTCGTTTATGTCGAGCGGCACCTTCTCAATCTCGGTCTTGTTCGCGAGTGCCCGGGTGCGCCGGATCACCTCGCCCGCCCGATTGCCGTCGTCGATAATCCATTCCACCGAGCGGCGCACGGCGTCCAGGTCGGGAGTTGCCCGGTCGAGCCAGCGCAGACAGGCCTCGGCGTTGGCTATGACACCGGCGAGCGGCTGGTTTACTTCATGGGCAATGGAAGCTGTCAGTTCGCCCAGCGTCGTCACGCGCGTGACGTGTGCAAGCTCCATCTGTGCATCGAGAAGGCGCTGTTCGCTGGCGCGCAGCTTCTCTTCCGCGCGCTTGCTGTCGGAGATATCGCTGCACACATTCCCGACGCCCACTGGCTGCCCGGTCTCCGGATCGTCGATCCGAAAGGCCGAATAGAGCACCTGGATCGGATCACCGGTCTTGAAATGGCGGAGACGCATCTCGCCCGACCAGGCACCCTTCTCCAGCACCGACGGCCAGAGGACGGTAGTCACGAACTCACGGTCCTCGGGGAACATGTAGTGAAGTCCCCGCCTCGTTTTCGCTTCTTCCGTGCCGTCGAGGCCGACCATTTTCAGCGCCGCCTTGTTCAGGTAGAGCGGCGTCCCTCCTTTGAGGTCGGCAATCGCCATAAACTCGGTAGCCTGTTCAACCAATGACGCCAGGAGTTGACGCTCGAGCTCAGCGCGTTTGCGTGTGGTCAAGTCGAGCACGAAGGCAACGCCCTCGTCTGGCTTGTCGCCGAACATCGTAGCACCGACCAGAACCGGAACGCGGCTGCCGTCTTTACGAAAGTACTCCTTCTCGCGGGCGTCTACGGTTCCCACCGCCTTCAGTTCTTCGCGGGCCCGTTCGTCGGTGCGGCGCCATTCGGCCGGCGTCAGTTCGGTCCATCGCAGCCGACCCGAGATCAGGTCTTCACGGCTGTAACCCAACAGATCAAGAAAGGCTTGATTGGCTTCTATGATTCGGCCCTGGAAATCCCAGATGATGATCCCGATGATGTTCGAGTTGACCAGGCGGCGGATCCTGGCCTCCCGTTCCCGGAGATCGTTGTACAGGCTCGCGTTCTCCAGCGAGATCGCCGCTTGCGACGCCAGCAGTTCCAGTACCGAGATCCGGGCGGGCGTGAACACGTGCGATGCCAGGTTGTTCTCGAGATAGAGCACCCCGATCAGCTTGGACTGCTTCACCAGGGGCAGGCAGAGCACCGACCGGGCGTGCTTCTGACGCAGGTACTCATCCGCCGAGAACGGATTTGGCGCCGAGGCGTCATCAAGGATGACGCTCTCCCGCGTCCGGATCACGGTGTGGAGCACGTTTTCGGGAAGCTCGGCCGGTGACGGGGCCGCGTCGCGAAGCGCAACCTCAAACTGGCCGCGGCCGGTCGTCGCTTCCGCCGCGATCTTTGGCTCGTCGGCCGGGAACAGGATGAGCAGGCCACGCCCGGCACCGGCATGTTCGACTGCGATCCGCAGCAGCGTCTTGATGAGCTCACCGAGGACGATCTCGCCCGACACCGCCTGCGCGGCCTTGAGCACCGTTCCGACATCCAGCCCCTCGACCGGCGCGCCAATGGTCGTGGTGGGAGATGCAGCGACTGGCGCGTCGCGGAGATGCGGATCAAGCTGTTCGAGTTGCCGCACCTTGCCGAACGCGCCCCAGCGAAGATAGCAGCGCCGCGCCTCCCGCAGATACGCGTGGGCGATCGTATCGAAGCCGCGCGCCGCGTAGAACCGCGCGGCCACCTCATGGGCCAGGCCCTCGTTCTGCACGAAGCCGTGCTCGCGCGCCGAGCGGATGGCCGCTTCGTAGAGGCGCTCGGCGTCCAGTTCGCGCTGTTCCAGACGCGCGAGTTCGGCGCCAACCAATGCCGCGCGGTTTGCGAATGTGGCAGGACAGTTGTCTGCCCAGACCGCTATCTGCTTGAGATGCGATGCCAGGGCTTCCAGGTGCTGGAGCCGCTCCTCAGGCGCGGCCATATCGCAATGCGCCGCTCGCGCAAGCGCCGCATAAAAATGGTACTCAGCAACCTCGAATTGCGTCGGCGTCGTCCAAAGCACAGATGCAGCTTTCGATGCAGCCGAAACAGCCGACGCAAAGTCGCCGGCGTAAACGCACGCTTGCAGCTTGCGAATCCAATACCACGACGTGGCAAAGGCCAGTTGGGGGTTGCTCTCGAGGCGTTGCTCGAAGCGGCCCTCGTCGAACTCCGCGCCATCGAAGGATGTAAAGACCGGCCTCAGTCCACGGAGCACACGGATCAGCCTGAGCTGCCCGGTCATACAGTCGCTGATGAGTCCGAACGACATCTTCCGTACGAATTCGAGTCCATTCCCGGCCTCCCGCTCGGCCTCACCGAGCGGATCTCCGGCCGCGAGAAAATTCGCGACCAGGTCGACGCAGCTATAGGCTACATAAGAAAGATCACCGGTCTCCTGCGCCGCCTCGAAAGCCCGCCGCAGAAGGCCGCGGCTTATCGACAGGTTCTGCGTCCAGTTGACGACGTGGACGGCAAAAACGAGGTAGACACGCGCTTTGAACCGGTCGAGCCCGCGCCTTTCGACCAGATCCAGACCAAGGCTGCCGAAGCGGAACCCTGCCTGGTAGTCTCCGAAGTACATTCCCAGCACGCTGCCCAGCCACGCATAGGCGAGGCATGATCCGTCGCTGTTGCCATGCTCCAGGCTGAGGGCTGCCATCCGACAGACGACGAGGCGGAAGAGATTCTCCTCGGTGAAAAGGGCCGGCGACGTCAGCATCGTGAGCACGTCCATGGTCGCGCGCCGGTCGGGATCAGTCATCAGCGGCAAGTCGACCAGCGACTCGATTGAGTCGGACCCGAGCCGCTGCCGCAGCCGATCATAAGCCTGATGGACGTCCTCCGCTGTCGGGTGCAGCGGCCACCGTCCGTCATCGACCCGCCGCAGATAGTCCAGGCCTACCTCGACCGCGCTGTCGCTATGGTCCAAGGTCGTGTAGAGATTGAGGCGCACGCAGGTGACGGCGGCAGAGTTGACGATGGTCCGCGCGCGGGTTGACAGCAACGAGAGCCGTGCTTCAGCCGACGCCAACTGTCCGGTCAGATACTCGCACTCCGCGCGTTCGAGCCACAGGCTGAACGTTAAATCGTAGTGGCTGTCCCAGTCGCTTTCGTCGAGCAGGGCCATGCCGGCCCCGAGATAGACGCACGCGGACGCATGGGCCATCGACGCCTTGGCCTTTCGCCCGGCGCGCAGTTCGATCGCCGCCACCTGCGCTTTCTCGTCCCGGTCGACCAGCTGTGTGGCGCCCCGATTGAAGTGGTTCGCGACATCGAACAGATGCTCGGCGAGCTCGTCCGCCGTCATGCCCGCCAGGAGCACGCGGCCGATGTGCAAGTGGACATCGGCACGTTGCTCGTCGGGAATCAGTGAATAGGCCGCCTGCTGGATACGGTCGTGCAGGAATTTGTAGGCGCTATCCTGATGGACGACGAGGTCAGCGCGGACAGCCTCCCAGAGTGCCGCGTGTATCGCCCCGTCAGTTGTCCGGTGAACCAAGGCCAGGGTGGCGATCGGGGCGATATTGCCCAAACAGGCCAACTGCTTCACGGCTTCCTGGGTGGTGGAAGACAACCGCTTCAGCTTCTCGGCCATGAGATCTACGACGTTGTCGGTGTAGCTCTTGGCGCGGATGCGATCGATGTTCCATTGCCAAGCTGACGCGGCTGGGTCGAATGCGAGCAGCCCCTCATCGGCCAACGCGATAAAGAACTGGATCGCGAAGAACGGATTGCCGCCGGTCTTCTCCTGCACAAGCTCCGCCAATGGCCGCGCACGCTCCGGCTTACAGCGGAGCGCGTCGGCGATGAGCCGGCCAACATCGTCAAGCTCGAGGGGCGCCAGCACGATCTCACGCACCCTCGCATCGACCGCGCGGATCGCTTCCAGCGTTCGCAGAAGCGGGTGCGCCGGGCCGACCTCGTTGTCCCGGTAGGCCCCGACCAGCAGCAGGTGCCGCACTTCCGAGTGCGTGACCAGATGCTCGAGGAGACCGAGCGTTGCTCTATCCAGCCATTGCAGATCATCGAGAAACAGGGCGAGCGGGTGCTCTTCGCGCGCGAACACCCCAAGGAAGCGTCGGAACACCATCTGGAAGCGGCTCTGCGCGTCCTGCGGCGATAGCTCCGCGACCGGTGGCTGTTTTCCGATCACGAGTTCCAGCTCGGGCACGAGATTGACCATGAGCTGACCATTCGGGCCCAACGCCTCGTTCAGGGAGACCCGCCAGCGACCAAGCTCCGCCTCACTTTGGCTCAGGATCGAGCGGACTAGACCCTGGAAGGCCTGGCCCAGGGTCGCGTACGGGATGTCGCGCTTGTACTGGTCGAACTTGCCGGACGCGAACAGGCCGCGCGACGGCACCAGCGCCCTGTGCAGCTCGCTCACCACCGAGGACTTGCCGATCCCGGAATATCCGGACACCAGCACGAGCTCCGGCGTGCCTTGGGCCACGACCCGGTCAAAGGAAGCCAGCAGAGTTTCGATCTCGCGCTTCCGGCCGTAGAGCTTCTCCGGGATCAGCAGCCGATCCGAAGCGTCGTGCGCGCCGGGCGGAAATGGCCCGATGCGGCCGGTCGCCTTCCATTCCGTCAGGCAGCGCCGCAAATCGCCCTCGACGCCGGCGGCGGTTTGGTAGCGTTCCTCGGCGGTCTTGGCGAGGAGCTTCATCACAATTGCCGACAGCGGCCCCGGGACGCGCGCGACCCGCTCGTTGGGCGGCACCGGTTTCCGCGCGATTTGGCAGTGCACCCACTCCATCGGATCGGCGGCGGTGAAGGGCAGCGTCCCCGTCAGCATCTCGTAGAAGGTGACACCCAGTGCATAGAGATCGCTGCGCGAGTCCACCGAGCGGTTCATCCTGCCGGTTTGTTCCGGCGCCATATAGGCGAGTGTCCCGGCGATCACCTCCGGCGGCGCCGGGGCTTGATGCTCGCGCGGCAGACGCGAGGCAATGCCGAACCCCGTCAGCCGCACGCCGCCGCCTGCCGAGTCCACCAGGATATTGGCCGGCTTGATGTCCTTATGGATAAGGCCGCGCTCATGCACTCGACGGAGCGCGCCTGCGAGCGGAATCGCGATGCGCAGGAAATGCGATACCTCCAGTGGCCGGCCGAGCAGCCGGTCGGCCGGCGTACCGCCGGGATCCTCAAGCACCAGCGCCATGCCGCCATTGTAGTGCGTCAGCGCGATTGGTCGCGCCGCCCAGTCAGCGTCAAGTTCAGCTTTCAACGCATATTCGTGTTCAAGCCGCTCGATGCAACCGAGCGACGTTCCTTCCGCGGCAACCAGCAGGATCGGCGCCAGGCCGTCTCCGGAGCCGCGATGGAGAGCGATGTCGCCCTCGTGCAGCGGCGAAAATACGTAGCTCGAAAGTTCCTTCACGAAGGCCTCCTGCCAGGGAGGACTACCTTGGTGCAATGATTAGGTTGCGTTTGCTCTGGCCCGTTACTCCGAAACCAGGCGCAAAAAATGCAACCCTGTCACGGTCGATACCATACTATGGCTGGACGATAACCAGAACCGCGCCGGCCTCTCGGTCACAAAACCGAGATGCTTTGTCGAGCAAGAATGCGCAAGGGCATTACTGCGGCAACCGCGGGCGAATATCCCCGGCGCGTAGCTCAGCGGGAGAGCGTTCCCGCTATACGGGAGAGGTCCAGCCTGACGCGCACCAGTCGCCGTTTCGGCCGACCCGGCGCGTTGTTGCCTTGCCGTCAAATTTTCGGCGCGCGGTCGGCTCGATCAAATACCGGCGTGTTCTCGATATTGTCAGGCGCCGCACCGGAGGGCGTATCTTCGGCGGCGCGCCGCAACGATTCAGTCGTGGCGTCCAGTCCGTCAACGGTCTCGTTAGCGGCACTTCCGGAATCGTGCGGTCGTACCGGAACCTGTTGGGTGCCGCCCGTGCCTGGATCGGTCGCCGGACTCTTCTGTGCCATCGTTTGTCTCCTTGCATGAAAAGGAGACGGCCCGCCGAAGCGGGCCGTCTCTGTCAGTTACGTATCGGTGTCGCTCGTTTGGTCGTGCGGCTGTTTGGGACTTTTGTCACCCTTTGCGGGAGCCTGGCTCTGCTGGCCCGGTTTCTGACCGCCGCCCTGCTGCGGAGCGGGCTTCTGCCCCGGCGATTGATTCTGTTGGCCAGGCTGGTTTTGGTTCGTCATGTTTGCTTCCTTTCATGGGAACGCCAGTACAACCTCCCGCGGTGCGGCTTCGTTCCGATGAAATAAAATGGTCTTGCCCGTTCCGCCCGTGACCTGTCGCCGCGAATTGCGATTGCTCTGCCGTGACACGGCCAGCGCATGCCTTGAGTTCCGGAATCATCATACCGACACACAAGGACCGCCCAACGAACAAGCGGGAACCACGGTTCCTGCGCAACCATCGGCGGCGGCCATCATTGGTTCGCCGTCAAGCAAACAAGGGAAAGTCAAAATGTCGAACGCAAACCAGAACGATTCCAACCAGAATTTCGCCCAGCAACACAATCGCGACGAACAAATCGATGCGGCCGATATGCCGACCAGCGCCTTCCCGGGCGGCGTTCAGGCGATTGCCACTGCCTACGGCGACTACGCGAAGAAGTCGTTCGAAGACGCTAGGTCCTTTGTCGAGAAGCTCTCGGGCGTGAGGTCTTTCGACAAGGCGGTTGAAGTTCACACCGAATTCGCCAGGTCGGCTTTCGAGACATTCGTCAGGGAAACGCAGAAGATCGGCGCGCTGTACGGTGATCTTGCGAAGCAATCCAGCAAACCGTTCGCTGGCTTTACCGCAAAGATGCCCACGGCAAATCGATGAGCCTTGCCCCTCCGCGCGCGCCGCGATGTCAGGATGAAATTGCCCCGCTCATTGCGGGGCTTTCTTCGGCTGCACGCTTTCACTTTCCGGAGTGCAACGGTCCCAGCGCGGTCGTCTGTTTTGAAAATCGAACTTCGCCAGCCCGTTGTCAGCCTTCCCGCCGCCGATGGTTACGGCGGCTTAGCCCACGCCCAACCCTGCATCCCTGATCCGCTCGGCCAACCAGCTGGATAGAGCCTGATCGATGACGCCGCCGGTGTAGACATCCGACACGACGCTGGTCTTTCCCAGCACCAGATAGATCCCGATCCAGTAGGCGAACCACAGACGCGGGTCGGTCAGCGCGCGCAGCTTGTGCTGGTCGTGTTCGGGCGGCTGATGATTGGCGGCTTTGCGCACTTCGATCACGAGCAGGTTGTTGGGAATGGCACGCTGGTGCACGACGATATCGGGGTAGATCGATTTGCCGAGATGGTCGTCGGTCGAGACGATCGATCCACGCGGCAGTCGCAGCGTTCGTTCGCCGAGACGGTTGTAGTCGCAGTCGACCTCCCAGCCCGGGAACTGGTGTTCGAGTTGCACCGCCAGCCGGTGCGTCAGCGTACGTTCGCCGAGATCCTTCTCGAACAGAAAAGTCTCGCGCGCGTAGAATTCGGCGAGCGCGCAGACAAACTTGTTCAACTCGGTCTGCATCGCGGCTTGCATGCGGCTCCCCGGCAAGACATCTTAAAGCCTGACCGGAAATGCCGCGAGCCTTTTCAGACTCTCTCTGACAAATTGAAGCGATCTTTCGTCATGGCCGGGCTTGTCCCGGCCATCCACGTCTTCCTTGCTGCCAGGCTGTCAAGACATGGATGCCCGGCACAAGGCCGGGCATGACGAACCGAGTTGTTTTCGCACGCCCGCCGCTCACATCCGCACTTCGATCAGCCGCGGTCCCTCTTCGGGAATGGCTTCCGCGAGCGCCTTGACCAATTCGTCCGCGGTGGTGACCGAACGCGCCGCGACGCCCATGCCCTTGGCGAGCGAGACCCAGTCGAGCGTCGGGCGGTCGATCTTGAGCATGTCGAGCGCGCGCTGACCCGGCTCGCCGGCGCCGACGCCGTCGAATTCGCCGCGCAGGATCTGGTAAATGCGATTGGCGAACACGATGGTGGTGACGTTGAGGCCTTCGCGCGCCTGGGTCCATAGCGACTGCAGCGTGTACATCGCGCTGCCGTCGCCGACCATGCAGATCACCTTGCGGTCGGGGCATGCCACCGCCGCACCGGTCGCGACCGGTGTCGAAAATCCGATCGAGCCGCCCATGTTCTGCAGCCAGTCGTGCGGCGCGGCCGCCGCCGTCGGTGGAAAGAAGCCGCGCCCGGTGGTGATGGATTCATCGACCACGATGGCGTTTTCCGGGATCGCCATCGCGATCGCCTGCGCGATCGAGGCGTGGGTCAGCGCGCCCGTCGGCTTTGCCAGTTCGACCATGGCTTGCGGTTTCGCGTCGCCTGGCTTGGCGCCGAGCGCGGAGGCCAGCGCTTCCAGCGCCGCGACCGAATTCTCGCCGCCCGCGGTCATGCGATGGACCTCGCAGCCCTCCGGCTTCAACAGGCTCGGCTTGTTCGGGTAGGCGAAGAACGCGACGGGATCGTTGGCCTCGACCAGAACGATGTGCTTGAAATCCTTCAGGATCGGCAGCGCCTGTTCGATCACATAGGGAATCCGGTCGATCGCGAACCGGCCGCGGCCGCGCGCCATCCGCGGATTATAGGTCTGGCCCATCACCTTGCAGCCGGTCTTGCCCGCGATCTGTGCCGCCAGCGCCAGCCCCTGCTCGGTCAGGGCGCTGCCCGTGAGCAGCAGCAGCGTCTGTGCGCCGCCGCGCAGCACCTTGGCGGCGGTGTCGACCGCCTGCGACGAATAGCTGGCGCGCTGCGACTCCGCCGGCACCTCGGCAATGCCGTCGGCCTCGTTCCAGGCGGTGTCGGCGGGCAGGATCAGGGTTGCGATCTGCGGTGGCGCACTTTTGGCCGCGGCGATCGCGGCAGCGCCGTCTTTGGAGACGGATTTCGCGTCGGGCGAGGTCCGCACCCAGGCCGACATCGGCCGCGCCAGGCCCTCGATATCGGAGGTCAGCGGCGCATTGAAACCGATGTGATAGACCGCATGCTGGCCGACGATATTGACGATGCCGGAATTGGCCTTCTTGGCGTTGTGCAGATTCGCAAGGCCGTTGGCGAGGCCCGGTCCAAGATGCAGCAGCGTCGAGGCCGGTGTGCCCTTCATGCGGAAATAGCCGTCCGCCGCACCCGTCACCACGCCCTCGAACAGGCCGAGCACGCAGCGCATGCCCTCGACCCGATCCAGGGCCGCAACAAAATGCATCTCGGAGGTGCCGGGATTGGCGAAGCAGACGTCAACGCCGCCTGCGACCAGGGTCCGCACCAGACTTTCCGCACCGTTCATCATTCCACTCCCGTTGGCGACATCTTTTGGATCTGATGGCAGATCAATCATTCCCAGCGCCTTTCGTCAAAGGCTTCGCGGGCATTGCTGCCATCGCCGCCGATAGCGGTGCCTTTTTAACCGCGGCATCCGAAACCCGGCCGCCTCACGGGTTGATTGCTTGCGAAATCAAGGCAATTATGGCCTGACTTGTACCTGGATCGGATTTTTCGCGAGGAAGAATAATGCCCCGGGCGTTGTCTTTGCTGTTTGCAGCGGTGGCCTTGCTGGCCGGCGCCGGCCAGGCATCGGCCCAGGGGTTCGGTTTCCCGGGCTCCGACACCCGCGATATCATGGGCGGCGGCCCCTATTTCTTCGGCCGCGGCTCCGGCCCGATCCCGCGCACCACCGTGAACTTCGACAGCCGGTATGCCCCCGGCACCATTGTCATCAGCACCGCCGAGCGGCGGCTCTATCTCGTGCTCCCCAACGGCCAGGCGCTGCGCTACGGAATCGGCGTCGGCCGTGACGGCTTTCGCTGGGGCGGCGTCCACCGCATCTCCGCCAAGAAGGTATGGCCGGGCTGGACTCCGCCCTCGCAGATGCTGGCGCGGCGGCCCGATCTGCCGCGCCACATGGCGGGCGGCATCGATAACCCGCTCGGCGCGCGGGCGATCTATCTGGGCTCGACGCTGTATCGGATTCACGGTTCCAACGAGCCGGAGACGATCGGCCAGGCGGTATCCTCCGGCTGCTTCCGCATGACCAACGAGGACGTCACCGACCTCTACAATCGCGTCTCGGTCGGCGCCACCGTGGTGGTGAAGAACTAGCCGGAACCCGCATCGCTCACGCGTCAGCCGTGCCGGATCGAGCCTTGCGCGCGCCCGCCCGTTGCGGCAGCGTCGTGGTGCAATGAACAGATCTCGCCGGCCTTCGCAGGCTTTACGGATATTCGCGGCCGCATTCGCAGCCTTCGCGTTCGCCAGCGTCGTGTCGCCGCTCGCCACAGCGGCGGAAATTCCCGCGATCGCTTCGCGCCAGCGCGCCGAGAAGAAGACCTTCACCGACAGCGAAATCACCAACGGATTTCTAAAGACCGCGTTCGGCGCCGAATATCATCTGGCCGGCCGGGTCGACCGCATCAGGAAATACGACGAACCGGTGCGGGTGTTCGCCGACGGCAACCGCCCCGACCGCAAGGCGCAACTGTCCAAAGTCGTGGCCGACATCGGGCAGCGGGTTGCGCATCTGGACATCGCGATGGCCGAGAGCAGCGACGCCGCCAACGTGGTCGTCAAACTGGTGCGCGACCGCGATCTCAATCGCACCATCACCAGCTTCTATGGCAGCGAACGCGCGCGGGAGATCAAGACCTCGCTCGATCCGCAATGCCTGTCCGGTTTTCGCAAAAGCGACAAATACGAGATCGAGCACTCCGACGTGATCCTCACCGTCGACAATGGCGATTTCGTCTTCCTCGACTGCGCCTATGAGGAACTGCTGCAGTCGCTGGGGCCGATCAACGATACTTCGTCGGTGCCCTGGACCATGTTCAACGACAGTGTCTCGATGGGCTTCTTCGACGTCTACGATCAGTACATTTTAAACATCCTCTACGACCCGCGCATCAAGGCCGGCATGACGGTCGAGGAAGTCAAGGCCGTGCTGCCCGACGTGCTCGCCGACGTCCGGGTGTGGGTGAAGAAGGCGAATGATCTGACGGACTAGCGTTCGCCCCGGCGAAGGTTCGCAACGACGACGCGTGGAGAGATCGTATCAGGCCGACTTCTCGAACAATTCCCGGCCGATCAGCATGCGCCGGATTTCGCTGGTGCCGGCGCCGATCTCGTACAGCTTGGCGTCGCGCAGCAGGCGCCCGGTCGGATAGTCGTTGATATAGCCGTTGCCGCCGAGCAGCTGGATCGCATCCAGCGCGCATTGCGTCGCCTTCTCGGAAGCATAGAGAATGGCGCCGGCGGCGTCCTCGCGCGTGGTCTCGCCGCGGTCGCAGGCTTTTGCCACCGCGTAAACGTAGGCACGCGACGCGTTCATCGTGGTGTACATGTCGGCGATCTTGCCCTGCACCAGCTGAAAGCTGCCGATCGGCTGGCCGAACTGCTTGCGCTCGTGCACATAGGGCATGACCACGTCGAGGCAGGCCTGCATGATCCCGAGCGGGCCCGCGGCCAGCACCGAGCGCTCGTAATCGAGGCCCGACATCAGTACGTTGACGCCGCGGCCGACCTCGCCGAGCACGTTTTCTTCGGGCACTTCGCAATTCTCGAACACCAGTTCGCCGGTGTCGGAGCCGCGCATGCCGAGCTTGTCCAGCTTCTGCGCGGTGGAAAATCCCTTCATGCCTTTTTCGATGATGAAGGCGGTGATGCCGCGGGCGCCCGCGGCCGGATCGGTCTTGGCATAGATCACCAGCGTTTCCGCGATCGGACCGTTGGTGATCCACATCTTGCTGCCGTTGATGACGTAGCGGTCGCCCTTCTTCTCGGCGCGGGTCGACATCGACACCACGTCGGAGCCGGCGCCGGGCTCCGACATCGCCAGCGCGCCGACATGCTCGCCGGAAATCAGCTTCGGCAAATATTTCCGCTTCTGGGTTTCGTTGCCGTTGCGGCTCAACTGGTTGACGCAAAGATTCGAATGCGCGCCGTAGGACAGGCCGACCGCCGCCGAGGCGCGCGAGATTTCCTCGACCGCGATGCAGTGCTCGAGATAACCCAGCCCCGATCCGCCATACTCCTCCTCGACGGTGATGCCGTGCAGGCCGAGCGCGCCGAGCTTCGGCCACAGATCCCTCGGGAATTGATTGCTCCTGTCGATCTCGGCGGCGCGCGGCGCGATCTCATGGGCGGAGAAATCATGCACGGTCTCGCGAATCGCATCCGCGGTTTCACCGAGATCGAAATTGAACATCCGATGCGCGTTGGGGATCATGGTTGGGCTGCCTCCGGACAAACAATGCTGCTTTCAGTGCACAGCACTAGGCCTTGCGCAGAAGCTTGTCACGGGCCGGCGGGGCTGAGAAGGGGGCATCCGCCGGACCGGCGCCTGCGATAGCTCCCGATGCAGCAAACTCTCCCTTGCTCCGGAGCGCGCGACGGGTTGTAATTCGCCCAAGCAGCCGTCCGGGCCGAGCACGGAAGCGGCAATCAGGGAGAAATTCAATGCACGGGACGATAGATCCAGCGCAAAATATCAATCAAGAGGCGGCGCGGGAGCGCGCCTATTCCATTCCGCTGGAGCAGTTCAATCCCGGCGATCCCGAACTGTTTCGCTCCGATACGTTCTGGCCCTATTTCGAACGGCTGCGCAGGGAAGACCCGGTTCACTACTGCAAGGACAGCGTGTTCGGGCCGTATTGGTCGGTCAGCAAGTACAACGACATCATGAATGTCGAGACCAACCACCAGGCGTTTTCGTCGGCGGCGGTATTCGGCGGCATCACCATCCGCGACGCCGCGGTCGACTTCCGGCGGCCGAGCTTCATCGCGATGGATCAGCCAACCCACAGCGCCCAGCGCAAGACGGTTGCGCCGATGTTCACGCCGACGCATCTGGATCAGCTCGCCGCCACCATCCGCGAACGCGCCGGACAGGTGCTCGACGCGTTGCCGCGCAACGAAACCTTCGACTGGGTCGACCGGGTGTCGATCGAACTCACCACCCAGATGCTGGCCACGCTGTTCGATTTTCCCTGGGAGGAGCGCCGCAAGCTGACCCACTGGTCGGACGTCGCGACCTATCTGCCGCCCAGCCCCGAAGCCGAATTGAAGCGCCAGGCCGAACTGGTCGAATGCGGCGACTATTTCGCGGAACTCTACAAGGCGCGACGCAACGCCCCGCCCAAAAGCGACCTGTTGTCGATGATGGCGCATAGCGAGGCCACGCGCGATCTCGACTCGCAGAATTTTCTCGGCAACATCGTTCTCTTGATCGTCGGCGGCAACGACACCACGCGCAATTCGCTGTCCGGCGGGCTGTTCGCGCTCAACGAATTCCCCGCCGAATATCAGAAGTTGCGCGACAATCCCGCCCTGATCGACAGCATGGTGCCGGAGATCATCCGCTGGCAGACGCCGCTCGCGCATATGCGCCGGACCGCCTCGCAGGACACGGAACTCGGCGGCAAAACCATCCGGAAGGGCGACAAGGTGGTGATGTGGTACGTCTCCGGCAATCGTGACGAAGACGTGATCGAGGACCCCAACCGCTTCATCATTGACCGGGCGCGGCCGCGGCAACATCTGTCGTTTGGATTCGGCATTCACCGCTGCGTTGGAATCAGGCTGGCCGAACTGCAATTGAAGATTGTCTGGGAAGAAATCATGAAGCGTTTCGACAACATTGAGGTGGTCGGCGAGCCCAAGCGGGTGTATTCGAGCTTCGTCAAGGGCTACGAGACCCTGCCGGTGCGGATTGCCGGCTGAGGTACCCCGGCGACCGGCATTTTGGGATTGATCAACGATGAACATCCAGACCTCAGTCCGGGCCGACAGGGCCGAACTTCAGCGACTGGCGCGCGAGGAGGCGTATTCCACGCCGCTCAGTGAATTTCACCCGGGCGCGCCAAAGCTGTTCCAGAACGATACGCTGTGGCCCTGGTTCGAGCGGCTGCGCAAGGAGGAGCCGGTGCACTACTGCACCAGTGCGCCGATCGAGCCTTATTGGTCGGTGACCAAATACAACGACATCATGCATGTCGACACCAATCACGGCATCTTCTCTTCCGACTCCACACTTGGCGGCATCTCGATCCGCGACGTGCCGCCGGGCTACGACTACCCGAGCTTCATCGCGATGGATCAGCCGCGACATTCGGCCCAGCGCAAGACGGTGTCGCCGATGTTCACGCCCGCGCATCTGGACGAACTCGCCGTTCTCATCCGCGCCCGCGCCGGCAAGGTGCTCGACGCCCTCCCGCGCAACGAGACCTTCAATTTCGTCGACCGGGTGTCGATCGAACTGACCACACAGATGCTCGCGACCCTGTTCGATTTTCCGTTCGAGGAGCGCCGCAAGCTGACGCGCTGGTCCGACGTTGCGACCGCGCTGCCGAAAAGCGGGATCGTCGAATCGGCCGAACAGCGCCGCGCCGAGATGGACGAGTGCGCGGGCTACTTCACAAAGCTCTGGAACGAGCGGGTCAATGCCGAGCCGCGCAACGACCTGCTCTCGATGATGGCGCATCACGACGCCACCCGCCATATGGACCCCGACAATCTGATGGGCAACATCCTGCTTTTGATCGTCGGCGGCAACGACACCACCCGCAACACCATGAGCGGCTCGGTGCTCGCGTTGAACGAGTACCCCGAGCAGTATCAAAAGCTGCGCGACAATCCTGACCTGATCGATTCGATGGTGCCGGAAGTCATTCGCTGGCAGACGCCGCTGGCGCATATGCGGCGCACCGCGCTTGAAGACACCGAACTCGGCGGCAAGACCATCAAAAAGGGCGACCGCGTGGTGATGTGGTACGTCTCGGGCAACCGCGACGAAGAGGGCATCGAGAATCCCAACGAGTTCATCATCGACCGCGCCCGGCCCCGCACCCATCTGTCGTTCGGCTTCGGCATCCATCGCTGCGTCGGCATGCGGCTCGCCGAACTGCAATTGAAGATCGTCTGGCAGGAGATGCTCAAGCGGTTCGACAACATCGAGGTGGTCGGCGAGCCGAAGCGGGTTTATTCCAGCTTCGTGCGCGGCATCGAGTCCCTGCCGGTGCGCATTCCAGCCTGACCAGACCGGGGCCTTGAACGCCGGCCTCAACCCGCCTATTGGAACTCAAGCCATGGCGGCGAGGGGTTTTGCCCCAGCCGCGGGCGTTTGCGCCCTCGATCTGCCAGCCGAGTTCCGATGACCGCAACCGAACCCGACGAATATGCCGACATCCGCGACGCCGTCGCCAAGCTCTGCGCCCAATTCCCCGGCGAATACTGGCGCAAGCTCGATCGCGAGATGGCGTACCCCAAGGCCTTCGTCGATGCGTTGACCGAGGCCGGCTACCTCTCGGTCCTGATCCCCGAAGAATATGGCGGCGCCGGGCTGAAACTGTCCGCGGCGGCCGCGATCCTCGAAGAGATCCAGCGCGCCGGTTGCAATGGCGGCGGCTGTCATGCCCAGATGTACACCATGGGCACGCTGCTGCGGCACGGCAGCGATGAGCAGAAGGCAAAGTGGCTGCCGAAGGTCGCCAGCGGCGAATTGCGGCTGCAGGCGTTCGGCGTCACCGAGCCGACCAGCGGCACCGACACCTCGTCGCTGAAGACGTTTGCGAAGCGCGAGGGCAATGACAGCTACATCGTCAACGGCCAGAAGATCTGGACCAGCCGCGCCGAATATTCGGACCTGATGATTCTCCTGGCGCGCACCACGCCGAAGGAACAGGCCAGGAAGCGCACTGACGGCCTGTCGGTGTTCATCGTCGATATGAAGGCGGCCAAGGGTAACGGGCTCTCGATCAGTCCGATCCGCACCATGATGAACCACTCCACGACCGAAGTGTTCTTCACCGATCTCAGGGTACCGGCGGAAAACCTGATCGGCGAGGAAGGCAAGGGCTTTCGCTACATCCTGTCCGGCATGAATGCCGAGCGCATCCTGATCGCGGCCGAGTGCATCGGTGACGCCAAATGGTTCATCGCCAAGGCCTCCGCTTACGCCAAAGAGCGCGCGGTGTTCGGCCGGCCGATCGGCCAGAACCAGGGCATCCAGTTTCCGATCGCGAAAGCCTACGCAGCGATGCGGGCCGCCGAGCTGATGGTCAGGGAAGCCACCCGCAAATACGAAGCCGGGATGGATTGCGGTGCCGAGGCCAATATGGCCAAGATGCTGGCGGCCGACGCCTCCTGGGAAGCCGCCAACGCCTGCGTGCAGACCCATGGCGGCTTCGGCTTCGCGGAGGAATACGATATCGAACGCAAGTTCCGCGAGACGCGGCTCTATCAGGTGGCGCCGATCTCGACCAATCTCATTTTGTCCTACCTCGCCGAGCACGTGCTCGGCATGCCCCGCTCCTACTGAGAAAATCCAAATGCTGCCGCTTGAGGGACTGACCGTCATTGCCGTCGAACAGGCGGTCGCAGCACCCTTCTGCAGTTCGCGGCTGGCCGACGCCGGCGCCCATGTCGTCAAGATCGAGCGTCCCGAGGGCGATTTCGCGCGCGGCTACGATGCGGCGGCCAAGGGCCAAAGCAGCTATTTCGTCTGGCTCAACCGCGGCAAGGATTCCGTGGTGATCGACCTCGTCACCAAAGAGGGCCGCGACAGCCTGGAAGAGCTGATCGCCGGCGCCGATGTGCTGATCCAGAACCTGAAGCCCGGTTCGATGGACAAGCTCGGCTTCACGCTGGAGCGCCTGAAGAAAGATTATCCAAAACTGATCTGCTGCACCATTTCAGGCTATGGCGACGACGGCCCCTACGCGCAACGCAAGGCCTACGATCTCCTGATCCAGGCCGAGAGCGGACTCGCCTCCATCACCGGCGGTCCGGAGGGTCCGTCGCGGGTCGGCGTGTCGATCGTCGATGTCGCCACCGGCGCCACCGCGCACGCCGCCATCCTCGAAGCCCTGATCGCGCGGTCGCGCAGCGGCAAGGGCGCCGATATCAGGATTTCGATGTTCGACGTGATGGCTGACTGGCTGTCGGTGCCGCTGCTCAATGCCGAGGCCGGCAACCCGCCGCAGCGGATGGGCCTCGCCCATCCGTCGATCGCGCCCTACGGCGTGTTTCGCTCACGGGACGGCAAGGACATCCTGATTTCGATTCAGAGCGAACGCGAATGGAAGAAATTATGCACAGACGTGCTGGAGCAACCTGGCGTGCCGAACGATCCCCGGTTTTCCAACATGGTCGAGCGCGTCCGCAACCGTGCGCTGACCGACAAGACCGTCGGCGATAGTTTTGCCACCCTGACCCGCGACGAACTGCTGAAGCGTCTCTCCGACGCCGACATCGCCTTTGCCGAGGTGAACACCATGGCCGACCTCGCCGTGCATCCGCATCTGCGCCGCATCGAGGTCGACACGCCCGCGGGGCCGGTGAGTTATCCCGCGCCGGCAGCGATCGTCGTCGATGCGCCCCGTCACTACGGCGCCGTGCCCGGGATCGGCGACCGTACCGGAGTGACAAAACCTGCTTCCGTCAAGGCAAAATCGTCATGACCGAAAAGCCCGATCTCGACCATTTGCGGCAATGGATTGGCCGCACCCAAGTGGCTTCCGATATCGTCACCGCGCAACTGGTGAAGGGCCTGCGCGCCACGCTGTTCGTGGAGATCGGCACGCCGAAGCCGGGCGATGCCGCCCCGTTCACCGTGCATTGGTGCCTGGCGCAGCCGGTCTACCCGATGTCGGAACTCGGTCCCGACGGACATCCTGCCCGCGGCGGTTTCCTGCCGCCGGTGCCGCTGCCGCGCCGGATGTGGGCCGGCGGCGAACTGGAATTTTTCGAACCGCTGCGCGTCGGCGACGAGACCACGCGCACCTCGCGCATTTCGGATGTCACGATGAAGACCGGCAGCACCGGCGTGCTCTGTTTCGTCTCCGTCGAGCATCTGATCACGACGCCGCGCGGCACCGCGATCCGCGAGCGGCAGGATATCGTCTATCGGGATGTATCGCCTGCGCAGCCAGCCGCGCCCGCCAAGGCGCCCCCGCCGCCGCCGCCGCCCGTGGCAAAACACCGCGAAAGCCACATGGCCGACCCGGTGCTGCTGTTCCGTTATTCCGCGCTGACCTTCAACGGCCACCTGATCCATTACGACCGCGACTACGTCACCAGGGTCGAGGGCTATCCCGGCCTGATCTTCCACGGCCCGCTGCAGGCGGCGTTTCTGGTCGAATTCGCGGCAAAGCTGCATGGCGGCACGGCGCCGAAGAAATTCAGCTATCGCGGCTTGCAGCCGCTGTTCGAAGGCTCCGAGTTCAGCATCAACGCCAACGACGCGGACAGCGGCATGGAGCTGTGGACCGCGAATTCGGCTGGCCAGCCCACGATGAAGGGTACCGCGACGTGGTAGAGGGTACGGCAGTAGTTCGAGCGAAAGCCTGCTGTCTTTCCCATCGCGACAGGGTCGAAGCGAGGGTCACCTCTCCCGTCGGGAGAGGTCGGATTGCATCGCGAGATGCGATCCGGGTGAGGGGTTACGCTCTCACGATGGCCCGCATCCCCTCACCCGGATTTCCCGCTGCGCGCGAAATCCGACCTCTCCCGATGGGAGAGGTAAAACGGAACCCGTAGCGCGGACTCCCCATAACGCTATCGAAGGATCATTGCCCTTGCCGCGTGAAAAGCTCAAGACAACCAGCAAGACAGTGAGCGTCAAGCAAGCCACGCTCGACCTGCTGCGCGCGTTCGGAATCAAGAAAGTGTTCGGCAACCCCGGCTCGACCGAATTGCCGTTCCTCAGCGACTGGCCTGACGATATCGACTACGTGCTCGGCTTGCAGGAAGCATCCGTCATCGGCATGGCCGACGGTTACGCCCAGGCCACCCGCATTGCGGGCTTCGTCAATCTGCATTCCGCCGCCGGCGTCGGCAATGCGCTCGGCAATATCTACACCGCCCACCGCAACCAGACGCCGCTGGTAATTACTGCGGGCCAGCAGGCGCGCAGCATCCTGCCGCTGCAGGCCTTTCTCTATGCCGAGCGCGCCTCGGAATTTCCGCGTCCCTACGTCAAGTTCTCCATCGAGCCGGCGCGCGCCGAGGATGTCCCGGCGGCGATCGCGCGCGCCTATTACGTGGCGATGCAGCCGCCGTGCGGACCGACCTTTGTCTCGGTGCCGATCGACGACTGGACCCATCCGACGCAGCCGATCGAAGCCCGCAATGTCAGCCGCGAACTTGGCCCCGACGCAAATGCGATGAAGGCGCTGGTCACGGCGCTCTCGGCAAGCAAGCACCCGGCCCTCGTGGTCGGCCCCGGGGTCGATCGCGCGCAGGCCGTCGACCTGATGGTGCGGGTGGCGGAGAAAGCGAAAGCCGCGGTGTGGGTCAGCCCGTTTTCGCCGCGCGCGAGTTTCCCGGAGCGGCATCCGCAATTCGCGGGCTTCCTGCACGCCTCGCCGGGGCAGCTCTCGGAGGCATTGCGCGCGTATGATCTGGTGGTGGTGATCGGCGCGCCGGTGTTTACGTTCCACGTCGAAGGCCACGCCTCGATCTTCGATGGCGCCACCACGATCTTCCAGATCACCGACGATTCCAATGCGGCCGCGGTGACGCCGGTTGGCAGCAGCATCGTCGCCACCATGAAGCCGGCGCTGACGATGCTGCTCGAACTGCTGCCGGAAACCAAACGCGCGTTGCCGGCGGGCCGCACGCTGCCGCCGGCGCCAAAAGAGGCCGATCCGCTGCCGGTTGAATATCTGCTGCACGCGCTCTCGACAGCGATGCCCAACGACGCCGTGCTGGTCGAGGAAGCCCCGTCGCATCGCCCCGCGATGCAAAAGTTCATGCCGATGCGCGGCCAGGACAGTTTTTACACCATGGCCAGCGGCGGCCTCGGTTATGGCCTGCCGGCCTCGGTCGGCATGGCGCTCGGCCGCCCCGGCGTCCGGACGGTCTGCCTGGTCGGCGACGGTTCGGCGATGTATTCGATCCAGGCCTTGTGGACCGCGGCGCAACGCAAGCTGCCGCTGACGGTGGTCGTGATCAACAATTCCGGCTACGGCGCGATGCGCTCGTTCAGCCAGGTGATGCAGGTGCGCAACGTGCCTGGCCTCGATCTGCCCGGCATCGACTTTGTCAGCATCGCAGAAGGCATGGGATGCGACGCGGTGCGCGTCAGCAAAGCGTCCGAACTGGCGCCGGCGCTGAAGCGCGGCCTTTCGCATGACGGCGTCAGCCTGATCGAAGTGGTCGTGGATTCGGCCGTGCCGATGCTCTATGCGCACAAGAGTTGAACTGCCTCATCCTGAGGAACGCGCACTTCGCGCGCGTCTCGAAGGATGAGGATGCACCGGGGCCTCATGGTTCGAGACGGCGCAAGCGCGCCTCCTCACCATGAGGATGAGATAGCGAGCCTTGCTTCGTTCCTGCATCCCGGCGTTCTGTTGCACCCCCGCGTGACGCATTCACTGATGCCGACAATCTGGCACGAAGTGATTTGCCCGACGGGCTCACTCCGCGATATCGTGTCCAGCCCCTTTTGCAAAAATATTCTGATTTTCAGAAGACCCAAATCAGTTGTATGTCTCTTGCCGTCCCGTCCCACTCAGAGGGGCGGCTCGCGACGTCACGGACGCGGGGCGGGATGCGGTGGACGCGGCGGCGCGCTTGACGGGCGTTGCCTGCAGCGGGCGGCGAAGACGTGTGGTCCTGACGCCCCGACGCTGGCGTCAAGTTTGCGGAGCGATCCGCGTAACGACGGTGGCAAGAAAGCCGATCACCGGGGAGAGCACGGTATAAGCCGTAAACCATTGCGTGCGGGAATGTCGGGTGATTTCCGATGGCTCGCTGTGAATACTCGTGTGCATACTTACTACCCCATGCGCACACGAGGCTGCGGGTGCATCGGGCGCCCGGCATTCCCCACGCCCTCTGTTTTCAGGGCGGAGATTTATTGCAAACCTCGGGCGCATCGCGCCGCGAGATCGCGAACGTGTATCTCATCGTCATTGCGAGCCAACCGGTCGCGCGAACGCGCGCGCGGTTGGCTCGCAATGACGGCTAAGATATTTCGGCGTGGCTGTTTGAAAATTGAATCGGTAGTTGCACGCCGGGCTGATCCGCGTGGATTGACATGAGAGATTTCTGCAACGTGCACGTCCCTCGTCATGGCCGGGCTTGTCCCGGCCATCCACGTCCTTGTTTCGTAGCTCTAAGGACGTGGATGCCCGGCACAAGGCCAGGCATGACGAACTCACATGTTGCGCCGACGGCCTCCGCGCTTACTTCCCGTAAGCTTCGCGCATCCTGGCCTGGATCTTGGCCATGCCTGCGATCCAGCGGTCGTAATTTTCGGTTTTCTTGCGCATGTAGCCGAGCACCTGCGGATGCGGCAAAATGACAAATGTCTCCTGCTCAATGCCCGCCAGCGCGTCCTTTGCCACCTGCTCCGGCGAGAGATCGCCGTCGCCGGATTGCGGGCCTTTCGGGATCGAGCGCAGCATGTTGGTGTCGACGCCCTGCGGACACAGGATGGAAACCTTGATGCCGTCGGCCTTGTGCGAGATCGCGAGGTTTTCGGCAAATCCTACGGCCGCATGCTTTGTGGTCGAATAGGCCGGACTTCCGACCTGCGACAAAAGCCCGGCGGCGGAAATCGTGTTGAGGAAGTAACCGCCGGCGCGCGCCTTCATGCGCGGGACCAGATGCCGCGCGGCGTAGACATGGGCCATGACATGGATCGCCCAGCTTTTCGCCCACGGCTCGTCGGAAGTCCCGCCGGCATTGTCGGACATCGGATCGAAGCCGCCGCCGATGCCGGCATTGGAGCAGAACAGCGCGATCGGGCCGAATTTGCGTTCGGTTTCCTCGATCAGGCGGCGGATGTCGTTCTCCTGCCCGACGTCGCATTTGAACGCCGCGCCGTCGATCGAGGCAGCGACGGCTTCGGCGCCCGCGGCATCGAGATCGGCGACGACCACCTTGGCCGCGCCGGCGCGATGAAAGGCTTCGCACAGCGCGCGCCCGATGCCATTGGCGCCGCCGGTCACAACCACGACTTGGCCGGCGACCTGCATTGTATCAATCCACTGTTTGAAAAATCTTCAGGTCAGAACGAGATCGAGCACGGCGGTGTAATGGCAGGCCGCGCCCAACAGCACGAAACAATGCCATATCGCGTTCTGAAAGCGCAACCGCCGCCAGGCATGAAAGATGATGCCAAAACTATAGAGCAGGCCGCCAACCGCGATCAACCACACCGCCAGATGCGGCAGCGACGACAGACCGGTGTCGTAGGCAATGATGCCGCTCCAACCCATCGCCAGATAGAGGCCGACCGAGACGCGGTCGAAACGCCCCGGGAAAAACAGCTTGAGCACGACCCCGACCACGGCCACGCTCCACACCCCCGCCAGCAGCGACATCGCAAACACGCGGTCCTGCAACTGCACGAACACCGGCGTGTAGGTTGCGGCGATCAGAATATAGATCGCGGAATGATCAAAGCGGCGCAGCAGCCATTTGCTTCGTGACACCGGCCACAGATTATAGGCAGCCGAAAACCCGAGCATCGCGAGCAGGCCCGCAGCGTAGATCGATACCGAGACGATTTCGTAGGCGGAAGCGAACACGGCCGCGAGCACGATCAGCACGGTTGCCGCGACCACGCCCCCAAAGACGCCGATGCCGTGCACCACGCCGTCGGCGATCAGTTCGGCCCGATCGTAGTTCCAGCGGATGGCACCTGCCGCCGCGTGCGCCGAATTCGAGGCGAGCTGTTTCAGTCTGAAGATGGTCATGGCGGCCCAGTGAGCTGGCTATTGGAGCGATAAATCATACCTCCGGAGAGGTCAACGAATTCCGCGAACCCCTCGGCTCAAATCGCGTCCGAAGTATGAAACTTGATTTCCGGTTCCCAATAGCCACTTTTCGGTGGTTCTTCCGCCAATCGCCTGTCACATCGAGCTTTCCCCGCCCGCATGGCCCCAAGTTTTTCCGATATTATCGAGGAAGCGCGCCTGTCGGCGCGGGCCCTCAAGGACTACGGCGATCACTTTTTCAATCCGACGGTCCGGCTCGGCGTCACCGGACTGTCACGCGCCGGCAAGACCGTGTTCATTACGGCGCTGATTCACGGCCTCACCCGCGGCGGCCGCTTTCCGGTGTTCGAGCCGTTCGCCACCGGGCGGATCGCCCGTGCCCGGCTGGAGCCGCAGCCCGACGATGCGGTGCCGCGTTTCGACTATGAGAACCATGTCCGCACCCTGATCGAAGAACGGCGCTGGCCGAATTCCACGGTCGATATCAGCGAACTGCGGCTGGTGATCGACTATCAGCGCCAGAACGGCGCCGATCGCACGCTGACGCTCGATATCGTCGATTACCCCGGCGAATGGCTGCTCGATCTGCCGCTGCTCAACAAGAGTTACGAGCAATGGTCCGCCGAAAGCCTCAGCCTGTCGCGGGAACGTCCCCGCGCGCGACTGGCGGCGCCATGGCATGCGCATCTTGCGACGCTGAATGCCGTGGAACGTGCGGATGAGCAGGCCGCGCTGACATCCGCGCGGCTGTTCACGGATTACCTGCGCGCCTGCCGCGACGAACGTTTCGCCATGAGCCTGTTGCCGCCCGGCCGTTTCCTGATGCCGGGCAATCTTGCGGGATCGCCCGCGCTGACCTTTGCGCCGCTCGATCTGCCGGCCGAAGGCGCGGCGCCGGAGGGATCGCTGTGGGCGATGATGGTCAGGCGTTACGAGGCCTATAAGGACGTGGTGGTTCGGCCATTTTTTCGCGATCATTTCTCGCGGCTCGATCGCCAGGTCGTGCTGGTCGATGCGCTGGCGGCCTTCAACTCCGGACCGGAAGCGCTGGTCGATCTCGAGGCGGCGCTGGCGGGCATTCTCGATTGCTTCCGGATCGGCCGCAGCACGCTGCTCTCCAGCCTGTTCCGCCCGAAGATCGACCGCATTCTTTTCGCCGCAACCAAGGCCGACCACCTGCACCATTCAAGCCACGACCGCCTGGAGGCGGTGCTGCGGCGGACCGTCAGCCGGGCCGTCGCGACAGCCGAGAACACCGGCGCCGAGATCGACGTCGTGGCGCTGGCGGCGGTGCGCGCCACCCGCGAGGCCCAGGTGCAGCGCGGCCGCGAGAAGCTGCCGTCGATCCTGGGGACGCCTGCGGCCAGTGAAATAACCGGCGGCGAGGCCTTCGACGGCAACACCGAGGTCGCGACCTTTCCGGGCGATCTGCCGGCCGATCCGGAGCAGCTTTTTGCCGGCGAAGGCGCGTTTCGCGGGCTCTCCAGCGCGGCTGCGGAAAAGACTGATTTTCGCTTTCTCCGTTTTCGGCCGCCTCAGCTCGATAGCCCCGAGGCAGACGGACCGATGCTGCCTCACAT
Organism: uncultured Alphaproteobacteria bacterium; assembly: GCA_963761895.1. Classification (GTDB taxonomy): domain Bacteria; phylum Pseudomonadota; class Alphaproteobacteria; order Rhizobiales; family Xanthobacteraceae; genus Bradyrhizobium. The sequence goes on along the minus strand of CAVXIL010000002.1, from coordinate 439,881 downwards.
CCGCCTTGACCGCGCCCTCCAATTCCTGATCGGAGACAGGCTGCAATGAGCGAGCGACCCCACCCTCGGCGGCCGGCGACCTTCAGGCTCGACGATCCCGGCGTGATCGTAATCGATCCGGACGATGCAAGCCGCCCGCCCCGCGGCACGGTCCGCGTCGCGCCGGAAACTGACCCTGCGCTGCTGCCGGTGCCGGTCGAGATGCCTGTCCTCGCCGCGCGACGCGGTTTTCGCTGGGGCGCAGTGTTCTGGGCCGCGACCGCCGGACTGGTCGTGCTCGGTGCCGGGCTTGGCGTGACCCATCTGATCGAGGATCTGTTCGCGCGCAGCGAAAGTCTCGGATTTCTCGGACTGGCTTTTGCCTTCGTCGCCTTGCTGGCCTTTGCCGTTGTCGTCGCGCTCGAAGCGCTCGGGCTTGCGCGTCTGGCGACGATCGAAAAATTGCATCGGCGCGCAGCCGCGGTGCTCGTGAGCGATGACCGCGCCGACAGCCGGACCATCGTGGCCGATCTGCTGAAGCTCGCGCACCAGAACCCGCAACTGGCGAGGGCGCGCGCCACGCTGCAGGGCCATGCCGACGACATCATCGACGGCGCCGACCTGATCCGGCTGGCCGAGCGCGAGCTGATGACGCCACTCGATCAGGAGGCACGACGGCTGGTGTCGTCGGCGGCGCAGCGCGTCTCGATCGTCACCGCCGTCAGTCCACGCGCCCTGATCGATGTGCTCTTTGTATTCGCGGCATCGCTGCGCCTGATCCGCCAACTGGCACGGCTGTACGGCGGAAGGCCGGGAGCGCTCGGCATGATCCGGCTGATGCGCCACGTCATCGCGCATGTCGCGATCACCGGCGGCATGGCGGCGAGCGACAGCCTGGTGCAGCAGGTGCTCGGCCACGGCATCGCGGCAAAACTGTCGCAGCGGCTCGGCGAAGGCGTCCTCAACGGCCTGCTCACCGCGCGGCTTGGACTCGCGGCCATCGACGTCACGCGCCCGCTGCCGTTCACCGCCCTGCCGCGGCCGGCGCTCGGCGATCTCGCGAAAGACCTGCTGCGCAAGCGCGACGCGGAAGAGTGAGTTCTTGCTTATCTCTCCCCCCGCGCTAGCGGTGGGGAGGGATAAGAGGCACCGGCTTCGCTGAAACACCGAATAATTACCTCGGCCCCACGATCCTGGTTCGCAGCGACATCAGGCCCTCGAATGCAATCACCATGTCGTCGCCGGGCTGCAGGTAAAGCTCGGCCGCGTTGGGCTGACCGACCGCGACGCCGCTCGGCGCGCCCATCGCGATCAGATCGCCGGGCTCGAACACGACGTAGCGGGAAAAGTGCTCCAGCACGTCGGCGATCTTGTAGAGATAATCGCCGGTGTTGGCGCGCAGCCGCCGCTGGCCGTTGACGTCGCAGGTGACCCAGAGATTATCGGTGTCGGCGACCTCATCCATGGTCAGAACGAACGGACCGACCGGCGCAAAGCCCGGCATGTTCTTCGCGGTCCAGAACCGGCTCCCCGAGGCGACCTCGCGCTTCTGGATTTCGCGCGCACTGACGTCGTTGGTCAGCGTGAAGCCCGAGATGTAATCCATCGCGTCGGCCTTCCTGACGCCATGGGCGCGCTTGCCGACGACGTAGCAAAGCTCCGGCTCGTAATCGAGTGTGGTGATGTCGGCCGGTTTTACCACTTCGTCGCCATCGCCGGACATCGTGGAGATCAGCTTGATGAACCCGGTCGGCTCGTTCGGGACTTCGGTCAGCATCTTGTTGGCGGCGAGCTCCTCGCGATGCTTCCTGTTGTTCTTTCCGACGCAAAAGAATTTTGACGGATCGGGAATTGGCGGCAGGAATTTCAGGCCAGCAAGCGGGCGAAGCAGCTTGGCGCGTTCGGCCGAAGCCGCGAGTTCTTCCAGCGCCGCGATCGTCTGCGGGCCGCTGGTGAGCGCGATCTTGACCGACGTCGCCGGAACCGGCCGATGCAGCGCATTCGCAGCGGCGACGACGTCGACAATGTCATCGCCGCGGATGATGCCGAAACGCGGCTCATGGTTTGCGTGCGGATCGACAAAGGACGCCAAACGCATATTCACTTTCCTCCCGGTAATTGCACGTCGTTGTCTTTTACAAGCTTGCTCCATTTGGCAACGTCGGCATTGATGTAGCGGCCGAATTCTTCCGGCGTTTGCGGCTTCGGCTCGGCGCCCAGGGTCGCCAGATGATCGCGAAACTCCTGGGTCTGCATCGCCGCGACAATGACCTCGTTGAGCTGTTTGACGATCTCGGGCGGCGTATACGGCGGCGCCAGCAGCCCGAACCAGCCCACCAATTCGTAACCGGGCACGGCGTCGGCGACGGGAGGGACGTCGGGATAGAATTTGGATCGTTTGGTGTCGGTCACGCCGAGCGCCTTCAACTGGCCCGACGCCACGAGTTGCTGCACCACCGGCCCCGGTGCGAACATCATGTCGATGCGGCCGCCGAGCAGATCGGTCACGGCAGGACCCGTTCCCTTGTAGGGAATGTGCAGCATCTTGATTCCAGTCTCGCTCGCAAACAGCAGACCGGACAGATGCGACGCAGCGCCAACGCCGGAGGAGCCGAACGTCAATCCGTCAGGCTTTTGTTTGGCGTATCTGATCAGATCGGCTGTGGAGTTGACCGGCAGGGTCGGGCTGGCGACCAGCAGATAGGGCGGCGCCGCGGCGACAACGATCGGAAACAGGTACTTGTTGACGTCGAACAAACCGTCGCCGTCGGCGCCCGCGGAAACCGCCATCAGCGCGCCGGTCGACGCCATCAGCAAGGTGTAGCCGTCGGGCACCGCCTTCATCGCCGCCCTTGTGCCGATCGCACCCGAGGCGCCCGGCTGATTTTCCACCACCACCGGCTGGCCCCATTTGCTGTTGAGGTTTTGCGCGATGATGCGCGCCAGCACGTCAGTGCCGCCGCCGGCGGCGAACGGCACGATCATTTTGATCGCGTGGTCGGGGTAACTGCCCGCCGACGCCGGCAGGGAGAACGCGCAGAGCGCGAGCGCCACCAACGTGGCTGTCCGAAACAACATTCTAGAATTCCCCCTGCATTGATCGGACGTCGTGATGGCACATCAAGGCCGCGACCGCAAAGCCGCTGTCATTGCCACGCCAGGCCGGCTCAACTTCGCCCGCCAGCACGCGCCAGCGATACAGCGGCGAATCCGGCGGTGGCGAAAGCTCCGGGGTCCATCCGGTCAGCTTTTCCAGCGCATAGGTGTCCATCACGGTGCCGCGCCAGCGACGCTCGACGCGTTCGAGCGGCTCCCTGACCGCCGTGGTGGAAGCCCAGACCGGATTGGCATTGTCGGGCTCCCGCGCGACATAGAGGCCGGTGTGACCCCTGATCGAACCCATGCCGGGATCGTGAAAACCGAGATACCGCCCGCGCTCGTTGATCTGGATCACCGGCACGCGATCGCCAAAATACCAGCGCAGCATGGCGTAGGTCCGGTAGTCCGTGGTGGCGATCCAGGTCGCGCCGGTTTTCTGCAATTCGGCCTGCGCCCGGTCGGCCACCTGCTGGTAGCCCGCCTCGCCGCCGATCGGATCGGTCTGGCCGATGAAATTCCAGGGCGCGACGACATAATAGAGAAACACCACGACGACCGTGACGATCCCGGAAGCAATCGCCGCGTTGGCCCACGAAACCGTCGATTTGATCATCCATGCCGGCCAGCCCTCGCGCGGCAACATTGCGACGTTAATGGCGGCGGCGGCAAATCCGGCCGGCCACATGAACATCGGCCAGGTATCGCCGACCCGCAGCGTCAGCGATTTCCAGAAGAAATAACCGAGGGGAACGATGACGGCGGTCGACAGCAGGATGGCGACGGCGTCCAACCGACGATAGCCCCGCCACGCCGTCAGCGCCACCCCTGACAGAACCACCGGCAGCAGGATAAACCCCACGAGCCCAAACTGCAGGCCGATGAAATCTCCGACGGTGCGAAGCGACATCTCGTGGGCAGCGGTCGCCCGCACCAGCTGGAACCGGAACGAGGCCCAGTCGTGCCCGGCATTCCAGATCAGGACCGGAAGAAACAACGCGACCACGATCAGCGCCGCCAGCCAGGGGTATGGGCTGGATAGCCAGCGCCGGCGCCAGTCCGGCACCAGCATGAAGGCGGCCACCGCCGGAACCAGCATGACCGCGGTAAATTTCGACAACAGCGCCAGTCCCGCGAACATGCCGGCGGCCAGCCACCAGCGCGCATCGTCGCTTTCCTTGAGCCGGACCAGCGCCCACAGCATCGCGACCGCAAACGGAATCAGCGCCACGTCGGGCGAGACCTTGGCCATCAGCAGCCCATAATAGACAGCGGCCTCCGGCATCAGCACCGCAAGCACCACCGCGCGGATGTCGTGCGTCACGCGCCGGGCGATATCGGCGAGCAGCAGCTGGGTGATCAGCATCGCGACGATGCCGGCGAAACGCACACCCAAATTGGTGTCGCCGAAGATGGCGGTACCGAAACGAATGAACCACGCAATCATTGGCGGATGATCGAGGAAGGAGAGCACGTTCTCCTTCGACCAGGTCCAGTAATAGGCCTCGTCGGTCCGCAGATCGATCACGCTTGCGTAGACCACCCGCAAGGCTGTCATTGCGGCGATCAACGCCGCAATGGCGAGCCATTGACGAAAGGCGGAATGGTCCGGTTTCGGGGTGCTGTTGTCTGGCGGGGCGATCGTCACGGCGCTTTCTCCCCGACTCCTCAGGGAGTGTCAACGTGTTCAAGGCCTCGGCGGCGTCGCGGCAGCCGCCAGGTCGGCGCGCAGAAAGGTGGTCACTGGTGGAATTAAACTCTACTATCGCCGGTCTATTGTAGATGATTGTTCGATTGCACCGCATGGCCCGATTTTCTCGACAGCCGCTGACAAAGTTCATCCGCGGCATCGGTATCCGGCAGATCCGTCTGGCCTGCGGAATGGTGCTGTTTGCCTATCTGGTCAGCCATTTTATCAACCATGCGCTCGGCAACATCTCGATGGACGCCCTTGCCACCGGCATCTACTACCATACGGCGTTCTGGCAATTTCTCCCCGTGGCGATCGTGTTTTATGCCGCCGCACTGGTCCACGCCGGTCTCGGGATCTGGGCACTCTACCAGCGCCGGCAATTTCGCTGGAAGGCGATCGAGCCGCTTCAACTGGTGCTCGGCTTGAGCATTCCGGCACTGATCATTGCCCACATTACCGGCGTGCGGCTAGGCGAGGCGCTTTACGGGCAGGAAAAGCTCTATCCGCAGGTGTTTTATGCGTACTGGGTCGTATGGCCCTACAAGATGTGGCTGATGTTCGCGGTGCTGACCATCGCCTGGATCCACGGCAGCATCGGTCTTTATTTCTGGCTGCGGATGAAGGCGTTCTACAAACGCGCGGCACCGTTTCTGCTGGCGGCAGCGGTGCTGGTTCCGACGCTGGCCCTGCTCGGTCTCTATCAGGGCGGACGCAGCGTTGTTGCCGACAGCGATAGCGCCGTGTGGAAGGCGGACAATCTTTCGCCGCGTCAGGTCGGCACGCCGGCCCAGCAGGACACGCTGGAAAATATCGTGGATTATTTCCTGATCTTCTATCTCGGCCTGATCGGATTTGTTTTTCTGGCCAGGGGCGTGCGCGCCCTGCACGAGCGCCGGGGCGGCATGATCACCCTGTCCTACGGCAATGGCCGAACGGTTCGCGTGCCGAAGGGCCTCAGCGTGCTTGAGGCAAGCCTGCGCTATAATGTCCCGCATGCGAGCGTGTGCGGCGGCCGCGCACGCTGCTCCACCTGCCGCATTCGCGTGATCGGGGATTGTGCCTCGCTGCCAATGCCGTCCCAGCGCGAGGCATTCGTGCTCAACCGGGTTGGTGCGACCGACCCGTCGATCCGCCTTGCCTGCCAGCTCAGGCCCGAGACCGACCTCTCCTTTTTCCAACTCTTCACGCCGCAGGCGATGTCGGCAAACGCGCACGCGTCGCATCCGCACCGCATCGGCCAGGAGCGCTATCTGGTCAGCATGTTCGTGGACATGCGTGGATCGACCAGGCTCGCCGAACATCGGCTGCCGTTCGATACCGTATTCATCGTCAATCGCTTCCTGGGCGCGGTGTCGCAGGCCGTGATCGAGTGCGGCGGCCAGCCCAACCAGTTCGTCGGCGACGGACAATTGGCGCTGTTCGGGCTCGCGACCAATCCGCAAACCGCCTGCCGCCAGGCGCTGCGGGCGGCAGCCATGATCGCCGTCAATGTCGAGGAGTTGAACCAATTTCTCAAGCATGACCTGCACGAGCCGATCCGCTTCGGCATCGGCATTCATGGCGGCGAAGTGATCATCGGCGACATCGGCTATCGCGACCACATGGTGTTCACCGCGCTCGGCGACGCCGTCAATGTCGCCGCCAGGCTGCAGGACATGACAAAGAGTCTCGCCTGTGAAGCGATCTTCTCGGAAGAGATTCGCATCACCGCCGGCCTTGCGGCCGATGCTTTGCCCGAGCAGGAAGTCACAATCCGCGGGCGTACCGATGTGATGATTGTACGCTCTGCCGCTGACGCGAAAACGCTGTCCGCACTGGTCGGCGACGTGGATGTCGTCGCGGCTTGAAGCGGCGCGACATCGATGTGTGATGTTTTTCACGCCTGAACAGCCGTTCAGAAAATTAGCGGCTGCGTTGCAGCCGTCATTTCGATTGCCATGGCCGCCGCAAAACCGGCCGGCATGATTGCGATGGCATCGCCGACAGGTTGTCCGCCTGGACCCGTGTCCGTCAGGTCCATCACGTAAAGTCTATTGGGGTTGCGAGCGCGTATGCACTACGACTCCCGCTGTTGCTTCGTTGATTCTGACGACGCCTTTCGAAATCCACACCCGAACCGCCTCCATGGACACCAGAGCTATTCTCGCAGCGCATGGGCGCGATGCCCGGCTCGATCTGTTTCGCGGAATTGCGAACTGGTTTATCTTTCTGGATCACATCCCCAAAGATGTTGTGAACTGGATCACGATCAGAAATTACGGATTTAGCGGCGCCTCGGATCTGTTCATATTCATTTCCGGCTATACTGCGTCGATCGTCTACGGAAGAATGATGCTGGAACGCGGTTACCTTGTCGGAGCAACCCGGCTCTTCAAGCGTGCATGGCAGCTCTACGCCGCCTACATCGTTCTGTTCGTGATCTACATCTCAGCGATCGCCTATGTCGCGGCACGATATGCTGTTTCCGATATCATCTATGAATTCAATGTTACCGGCCTGGTCGAGCATCCGATCCACGCGCTGGCCTACGGGCTGTTCCTGGTATCCAAGCCGCTCAACCTCGATGTGCTGCAACTGTATATTGTGTTGATGGCGTTCTTTCCGCCGGTGCTGTGGGCCATGTTACACAAGCCTGACCTGACGTTGGCCGGATCCGTTGCGCTCTATTTCGCCGCGCGTGCGTCCGAATGGAATTTGCCGGCATTTCCGGAGGGCAACTGGTACTTCAATCCATTTTGCTGGCAACTGCTTTTCGTGCTCGGCGCCTGGTTCGCGCTTGGCGGGGCCAACAAATGCCGCGCGGTTCTCAGGTTACCGATCCTGTCTTATTTCGGAATCGCCTACCTGGTTTTTGCTCTCGTCATGACGATGGCGGGGCGTTTCCCGGGGTTCGGAAAAATGTTCCCGACATGGCTGTTCGACGCGTTCAATCCCAACGACAGGACAAATCTCGCCCCGTATCGGGTTTTGCATTTCATCGTCATCGCATTCTTTGTGACGCGACATGTATCGAAGGACTGGCGTAAGCTGGAATGGCCGATCTTCAAGCCGGTCATCACATGCGGCCAGCAATCGCTCGCCGTGTTTTGCACCGGGGTCTTACTCTCGTTTGTCGGCCATTTTGCCTTGATGATAGGTTCGGGCTCCCTGACTGCTCAGATTTTCGTGAGCGCGGCCGGCGTCGCCATCATGACCCTCGTCGCCTACTATATCTCATGGTCCAAGCGACAGGATGACCCGCTTCGCATCGCGTCCGTCGACGCTCCTGTATGAGTTCACGATATGGCGCGCTGACACGGCGAACCGGAACATAAGACAACGTTGCGATTTATCCGGTGGTCACCCGAGAAAGGAAACGATCATGAAACTGACGACCATCGCATTAGCCGGCGTGTTCGCGCTGTCGAGTACGTTTGCATTTGCACAAAGCAGTGGGAGTTCTGCAGGCGGAAGTTCCACCGCAGGCCCCGCGACAGCCGGCACGACGACAGGCTCGTCGATGGGCGGAACCACGACGGGAAACGCGGCCGGGACGCTGAACAGCGCGCCGACCCCGGCCCCTTACAACTCCAGGAATCCGTCGGGCAGCACGGTCGGCGCTCCTTCGCCGAGCGGATCGACGTTAACTCCGACGGGTCCAGGCTCCGGCCTCAGCAGGTAAGGCGTTAAAGAAAAAAGTCCCACGAATGCGGGGCTTTTTTTGGCAGGACGGTGTCGGCATGCCACGGGCGGATTGCCATTTTCCGGGTGTTCGTCGCTTGATGAACCCGTCAGAGCTTCAAGGTTTCCCCCGGCTCAGGAAACCCCTCGGGCGATCGTAACCAACTGTTAACCGGACTTCCTAACGCCGTTTCCATTCGCACAATGTATGGATGTGCTCTTGTAACGGGCAACATTCCGCTTTGGCGATGGACTGAATGAAGGCTAACCGAGTTTCGTTGCCCGATCTTAGACTGCCGGTTCTGGGAAGTCCGATCCGCTGGCTTGTGCTTAGTGGTGGGCTGCTGATCGCCGCGATCGCGATCGGGACCGCCGTCATGGTGGGCAATTTCCGCGAGCGGTCGCTGAACAGCAGCGAGCGCGAGCTGGCAAATACGGTGCTGCTGCTGGCGCGTCATTTCGATCAACAAATCGAGGATTTCACGGTCATTCAAAATGACGTGGTCGCGCAAATCAGGCTGGCCGGAATTAGCTCAACCGATATTTTCAGGGAGCGGATGGCCACTCTTGAATGGCACGAAATGCTAAGAAGCAGAGTCGGAGGATACTCCGACGTCGCCGGCATCAATGTGTTCGATTCGGAGGGAGTGCTGATCAATTCGTCCGAAAGCTGGCCGGCTCCGAAGGTCAACGTTTCCGATCGAGCCTACTTCAATGCCCTCAAATCGGGAACGGCGGCCACGCCGGTTCTGGTCGAACTGGTGCAGAGCCGTTTCACCCGGGCCTGGGCCACCGTGATCGCCCGTAAGGTGAGCGGCCCGAACGGAGAATTTCTGGGGGTGCTCACAAGGGGCATTACGCCGGCAACCTTCGAAAAATACTTTGCGAGCGTGACCCTCGGCGAGAGTACCGCCATTTCCATGTACCATCGGGATGGAACGTTACTGGCCCGCTATCCTCATGTCGACGATATGATCGGGCGGAATTTCAGAACCGGCATGGTTCATCAAAAAATTCTATCGAAGACCGATCATGGGATGTTGCGCCTGACCAGCCCCATTGACGGCCTTGAGCGCCTGGCCGCGGCTCGCGCCCTGGGCAAGTTTCCGATTTCCATCATCGCCACGACAACCGTAGCGGCAGCTTTGGCCGATTGGCAGCAGCAGACCAGGTTCCTGATCGGGGTTGCGGCCCTGTCCGTGCTGATCATCGTCGCGATGCTGTTTCTTATCGTTCGAAAGCTGTTGCAGCAGCATCGGTTTGAAAAGCAGCGCCTCGACACCGCGCTCAACAACATGACGCAAGGACTGCTGCTGTTCAACTCGTCACAGCGGTTGGTCGTCTGCAACCAGCGCTATGTCGAGATGTTCGGCGTATCCACCGATGTGGTGAAGCCGGGCTGCACCATTCACCAGCTGCTGTACCACCGCAAGGCCATTGGATCGTTCAAAGGCGACGTCGAGGAGTATTGCGGAACTCTCGTGCGGAAAATGGCGCAAGGAGAGGTTTTTCAGGCAATCCTGGAGTCGCCAGACGGGTGCTCGATCCAGGTGTTGTACCGACCGCTCCCGGATGGTGGATGGGTGGCGACATTGGAGGATATCACCGAGCGCAGGAACACCGAGGAGCGCATCAGGCATCTCGCGCACTACGACGCGTTGACCGATCTGCCCAACCGCGCGCTATTCCACGAACGGCTCAAATACGAACTCGCGCGGATCCGGCAGGGCGAGCAACTGGCGGTGCTCTATATCGACATTGACGAATTCAAGAGCGTCAACGATACGCTCGGACACCTGATCGGCGATGAACTCCTGAAATCCGTCGCCGTGAGCCTTGTCAATTGTATCACGGCGTCCGATTTCGTCGTCCGGCTGGGCGGAGATGAATTCGCCATCGTGCTGACCGCGGTCAAAAGCCGCCAGGATGTCGCCGACCTCGTGACACAAATCTACCGGGCCATCCGCGAGCCCTATGAATGTCTCGGCCACCAGGTCACGACCGACGCCAGCATCGGCGTTGCGCTGGCGCCGCAGCATGGCGGCGAACTCGATCAGCTTCTGAAGAATGCGGACCTCGCGATGTATGCCGCCAAGGCGGCCGGCCGCCGAACCTACCGCTTCTTCGAACCGGAGATGGACGCGCGCGTGAAGGCGCGCCGTGAGCTGGAGATGGATCTGCGACAGGCCCTCGCCGACGGCGGGCTGGAGGTGCACTACCAGCCCTGCGTCAGCCTGCGCGACAACAAGATCACCGGCTGCGAAGCTTTGCTGCGATGGCGGCATCCCGAGCGCGGCATGATCCCGCCATCCGAGTTCATCCCCGTTGCGGAAGAGACGGGCCTGATCAATCAGCTTGGCGAATGGGTGCTGGCAACCGCGTGCGTGGAGGCCGCGACATGGCCCGACGACATCAAAGTGGCGGTCAACGTTTCGCCGGTCCAGTTCAAGCACGATACCTTTGCGCTTAAGGTCGTCGCGGCTCTTGCGACGTCCGGACTCTCGGCCAGCAGGCTGGAGCTGGAGATTACCGAAGCTGTTCTCATTCGCGACGACGAAACGGCGCTTGCGATCCTGCATCAGCTTCGGGCGGCGGGCATACGGATTGCGCTCGACGATTTCGGCACCGGCTATTCTTCGCTGAGCTACCTGCAGCGATTTCCGTTCGACAAGATCAAGATCGACCGCTGCTTCGTCGACGGTATCATTGAATCTTCATCCATCGTGCGGGCGGTGGTCAACATCGCCGCGGCGCGCAATATCACCACGACGGCGGAAGGCGTGGAAACGGAAGTTCAGCGCGATTTGCTGCGCACGCTCGGCTGTACCGAAATGCAGGGTTATTTGTTCAGTCCGGCAAGACCGGCCGCCGACCTGATGCGGATGTTCTTCCCGCGCCGCGGCCGTCCCGCGGAGGTACAGGCCGGCCCTCGAGAACCGATTTCGATGGCGCAGGCGCGCAGATTCCCCGCCTAAACAGGACAGGAACGGGCGCGCTGCCCGATCTTTGGCCCCTCAAATGATCGATAAAGGGGGCAAAAACCGCAAATGCGTCGCAAAATGACGATTTTCTGCCGGAATCGGGCTGTCGTTTAAGCTATCAAGCTTGCCCCATACCGCGTATCGTGCCCCTCCGGGCATGGCCGGTTTGCGGGGACCAGCAGTTCCTTATTATTTTTTGATCCCGCGGAGACGACGTGATGGCTAAAGGTACTGTAAAGTGGTTCAACGCGACCAAGGGTTTTGGATTTATCCAGCCCTCCAGTGGCGGCAAGGACGTTTTCGTTCATATTTCGGCAGTCGAGAAGGCTGGCCTTTCGACACTCAACGAAGGACAGACGGTCGAATACGAGGAAGTTGCCAATCGCGGCAAGACCTCGGCCGAGAACCTCAAGGTTTGACGCGAGCGCGCGGTCAGTAACAGCGCACTCTCGGACGCAATCCGGGAGTGGGCTTCAAAAGAATATCAAAAAAGATTTCATCCTCGCAGGAGCGGGCATCGCTTTTGCGCGCTTTCGAACTGGCGCAGAAAGCGCTGGTTCGACCGCGACGCTCAGTCCTCCGTGACCCATTTTTCCACCGTCATGACATCGGGCGGCTGCAGATAGCTGCGTGGCCACATATCCACGACCCATTCGACCTTGGTGGCGCGCTCGACCAGCACCGCGGTATTGTGCGGCGTCTGCAGCACCAACGCATTGCCGCGATAATGCGGGTCTCCCACCACATGATATTTTAACAGGCCCCACTCCTGCAGCACCAGCAGCAGGCTGGTGGTATTGCGGGTGGTGTCCCAGCAGTCGAAATTGTGCTTGTCGTCGAAGTAGCGGAAATCCGCTTTTGCGACGCGTTTGTTGGTGCCGATCACCGGTCCCATGCGGCGATCGAACCAGATCACGGCCTTCTGCACCGCAGCCCGTTCGGCGGCGGCCGAGGCCCGGCCAGCCGCGAGGATCTGGGTCAGCGCGCTACGGTCGCCGGCGCTGAAATCGAGGATCTCGCGGCGTCTGCAGACAAAGCCGTAGCAAACCGTCATGCGCTGCGCCGAAGGCGGAAAGATCGACACCGTGGTGTACAGCGCGGCCTGCGGCGCGCTCAATTCGACGGCACGCGCCGGCAACGCCATGGCCGTCAAGGCCAACCCCGCAAGGGCCAGAGCGAAAACCGCCGCAGTTTTGCCCCCTCCACCAAATCGTTCCCGCCGCTCGGTCAACCCCATCCCCACCACGCTTCCAGCCAAATAGTCGCGCCAAAACTATCGCAGCGCTTTCGCCCTGCCAAGACCGGCGGCATGATGGAGACAGAAGAGACGCGCCATGAAACCCGATCCATCTGCCTCTCCGCCATTCGATGCGCCCTACGCTCCGGACGATCATATCCTCGCGGCCCGGCTTCTCGAAACGGCCCGATTGAGCGCGGCGCAGGAGCAGCGAATCGACTGCACGGCAACGCGCCTGATCGACGCCATTCGCGCCAACGACGACCGGCTCGGTGGCGTCGAAGACATGCTGCGCGAATTCGCACTCTCGACCAAGGAAGGCCTGGCGCTGATGGTGCTCGCGGAAGCGCTACTGCGCGTGCCGGACGCCCGCACCGCCGATCAATTCATCGAGGACAAGCTCGGCCAGGGCGACTTCGTGCATCACGAGACCAAATCCAGCGCCTTCCTGGTCAATGCGTCGGCCTGGGCGCTCGGCATGTCGGCGCGCGTGATTCAGCCGGGTGAAACTCCGGAAGGGACCATCGGGCGGCTCGCGAAACGGCTGGGGGTGCCCGCTATACGCGCCGCCACACGGCAGGCGATGCGGCTGATGGGCAGCCATTTTGTGCTGGGCGAGACCATTGAATCAGCCCTGGCGCGGGCGGCGCCGCGTTCCGTTGGAAGCCCGCGCTATTCCTTCGACATGCTCGGCGAAGGCGCGCGCACCGCCACCGACGCCGAGCGCTATTTCAATTCCTACGCCAGCGCGATCGAAGCCATCGGCCACACCGCCGGTGACCGGCCGCTGCCCGACCGGCCCGGCATCTCGGTCAAGCTCTCCGCGCTGCACCCGCGTTTCGAACCGCTAAGCCATCGGCGGGTGATGACGGAACTGGTTCCGCGACTGATCGATCTGGCACGGCAAGCCAAGGCCCATAATCTGAACTTCACTGTCGATGCCGAGGAAGCGGATCGGCTCGAATTGTCGTTGGAAGTGATCGCGGCTGCGCTCAGCGACGCATCGCTCGCAGGCTGGGACGGTTTTGGACTCGCGATCCAGGCGTACCAGAAGCGCGCCGGCGCGGTGATCGACTACAGCGACGGCCTCGCCAGGGCGCTGAACCGGCGAATAATGCTGCGCCTTGTCAAAGGCGCCTATTGGGATACCGAGATCAAGCGCGCACAGGAACGCGGCCTTCCGGACTATCCGGTGTTCACCCGCAAGGCCATGACCGACCTGAACTACACCGCCTGTGCGCAAAAACTGCTGGCGCTGCGGCCCCGCATTTTTCCGCAATTCGCAACCCACAACGCGCTGACGGTTGCGACCGTTCTCGAACTGGCCGGCGACGGCGGCGGATTCGAGTTCCAACGCCTGCACGGCATGGGGGAGGCACTCTATGCGCGACTGGGCGAAGATCGCCCCGAACTGGCCTATCGGACCTATGCACCAGTCGGCAGCCATCGCGATCTCCTGGCCTATCTGGTGCGGCGCCTTTTGGAGAATGGCGCCAATTCGTCGTTCGTGGCGGTCGCCGCCGACGACACCGTGCCGGTGGCAACCCTGCTGCGGCGGCCGGCCGAACTGATCGGCACCGCCGACAACGCGCGGCATCCGAACATCCCCCTGCCCTGCGATCTCTACCGGCCGCAGCGGCCAAATTCGCATGGCATCGAATTCGGCGAGCGCGCGGCATTGTCGGAGCTGCTTTCGGCGGTCACGGCGGACAACGCGGTGGTCGCCGCGGCGCCGCTGATCGACGGCCAGACACGCACCGGCGCGGCCCGCGAACTGGTCAGCCCGATCGATCTGGCAACATCCGTCGGAAGCGTCATCGATGCGACGCCGGAGCACGTCAATGAAGCGGTCGCGACCGCGCGCGAGGGGTTCAAAGCCTGGAGCCGGACGCCGGCCAGGAAGCGCGCGGAAATGCTGGAGAAAGCCGCACACCTGCTGGAGCAGCGTCGTGGGCACTTCATCGCGCTATTGCAACGCGAAGGCGGCAAGACCCTTGACGACGCGCTTTCGGAAGTCCGCGAGGCCGTCGATTTCTGCCGCTACTATGCCGCGGAAGGACGCAAACTTTTCGGCGATGGCGAAACGATGCCGGGCCCGACCGGCGAAAGCAATGTGCTTAAGCTGCGCGGTCGCGGCGTGTTCATCGCGATATCGCCGTGGAATTTTCCGCTGGCGATCTTCCTGGGCCAGGTGACGGCGGCGCTGATGGCCGGCAATGCGGTGGTGGCCAAACCCGCCGAACAGACGCCGCTGATCGCAGCCGAAGCGATCCGCCTGCTGCATGAGGCCGGCGTGCCGGCGTCAGCGCTGCAGCTGTTACCCGGCGAGGGCCGTATCGGCGCGGCGCTGGTCGCGCAAGCCGGCATCGCCGGCGTGGTCTTCACCGGTTCGACCGAGGTCGCGCGCGCGATCAACCGCACGCTGGCCGCCAAAGATGGCCCGATCGTGCCACTGATTGCGGAGACCGGCGGCATCAACGCGATGATCGTGGACGCAACTGCGCTTCCCGAGCAGGTTGCCGACGATGTCGTGACATCGGCCTTCCGCTCGGCCGGCCAGCGCTGTTCGGCGCTGCGTCTGCTGTTCGTTCAGGACGACGTCGCCGATCGCATGATCGAGATGATATCGGGCGCCGCACGCGAGCTCAGTATTGGCGACCCGCGCGACCCGGCCACCCAGATCGGGCCGGTTATCGACATCGATGCCAAGCAGCGACTCGAGAGCCATATCGCGCGAATGAAACAAGAGGTTCGCGTGCATTTCGCCGGGATTGCGCCCGCCGGCAACTACGTCGCGCCGCACATTTTCGAGTTGCCGGATGCCGACCGGCTGACCGAGGAAGTGTTCGGACCGGTACTGCATGTCGTGCGCTACTGCGCGACCGAACTCGATCGCGTGCTGCGATCGATCGAACGCTCCGGCTACGGGCTGACGCTCGGCATTCACTCGCGCATCGACGATACCATCGAGGCTGTGATCGACCGCCTTTCCGTCGGCAACGTCTATGTCAACCGCAACATGATCGGTGCGGTAGTCGGCGTGCAGCCGTTCGGCGGCCAGGGATTGTCGGGCACCGGTCCCAAGGCCGACGGGCCGCATTACCTGACGCGCTTTGCGACCGAACAGACCGTGACCGTCAACACGGCAGCCGCCGGCGGCAACGCGGCGCTGATGTCGGTTATGGAATAAACACATCTCCGTCATTGCGAGAGCGTTAGCGACGAAGCAATCCAGTCCTTCCCTGCCGTTTTCCGGATTACTTTGCTTGCGCTCGCAATGACGCTGAAAACGGTCGTTGCATCGCATCGCCAACATCGGTCAAATGCGGCAGGAATTTACCGATCGCGTGAATTGCGATTCCACACCGCGGAATAAGACCAACAAGAACCACAGGAGCGACTTCAGCATGGAAGACGGCATCTTCGAAGGCCTCAAGGTTCTGGACTGCGCGAGCTTCATCGCAGCGCCGGCGGCCGCAACCGTGCTGTCGGATTTCGGCGCCAAGGTGATCAAGATCGAACCGCCGGGGTCAGGCGATCCCTACCGCAGCCTGCCGAAATTGCCGGGCTATCCGGTCAGCCAGCACAACTTCGCGTGGCTGCTGGACGCCCGCAACAAGAAGAGTCTTGCGCTCGACCTCTCCAGCCCGGAAGGCCAATCCTTGTTGTATCGGCTCGTCGCCGAGGCCGACGTATTCATCACGAATTTTCCGCCCGCCGTGCGCGGGAGGCTCGGGATGACCTATGCGGAGCTCGCGCCGCTCAATGAGCGGCTGATCTATGCGTCCTTCACCGGCTACGGCGAAAAAGGCGAGGAAGCCAACAAGCCTGGTTTCGACACCAATGCCTATTGGGCACGCTCGGGTCTGATGGATCTGGTGCGCGCAGATACCGACACCACGCCGGCGCGCTCGGTCGCCGGGATGGGCGACCATCCCTGCGCAATGGCGTTGTACGGCGCGATCGTCACCGCGCTCTACAAGCGCGAGCGCACCGGCAAGGGTTCGCATGTCAGTTCGAACCTGATGGCCAACGGCATCTGGGCGGCTTCGGTGCTGGCCCAGGCCAAATTATGCGGCGCAAAATTCGGCGAGCGGCGGCCGCGCGAGCGCGCGCTGAACGCGGTGACCAACCACTACCAGTGCAAAGATGGCCGCTGGATCATTCTTTCGCTGCTCAACGAGGAACGCCAGTGGCCGGCGCTGGCCTGCTGCATAGGGCGGGAGGATTTGATCACCGATCCCAGGTTCGCCACCAAGCCCGGCCGCCATGCGCGATCGCTGGAACTGATCAAGCTGTTCGACGAGGTTTTTGCCACCAAAGAACTCGCCGAGTGGCGCAGGATACTCGACGGCAATGGCCTGGTGTTCGGCGTGGTCGGCATCCTCGACGACATCCCGAACGACAAGCAGATGCTCGAGAACGAAGTGCTGGTGCCGTTCGAGGGCGACGCCATGCTGACCATCAATAGCCCGATCTGGGTCGACGGCAGCAACAAGGTCAAACCACGCCATCCACCGGGGATCGGCCAGCACAGCGACGAGATTTTGCGCGAGGCCGGCTACGATGAGGCGGCGATCCAGCAATTGCGCGCGTCAGGCGCGGTGGCGTAAATTCTCCAGGCCATGCGGGATGTTCGACGAAAAGGAAATCGACGGTGCCGACCTACCGACTGCACTACTTCCCGGAATCAGGAAACAGCTACAAGCTCGCATTGATGCTGACCCTCTGCGGTCAGACTTTCGAGCCGGTCTGGACCGACTTCAGCGGCGGCGCAACGCGAACGCCGGACTGGCGGCGCACCGTCAACGAGATGGGCGAGATTCCGGTGCTGGAAGAGGATGGTGTGCGTCTCACGCAGACCGCGCCCATCCTGCTGAAACTGGCCGATCAGTACGGCCGATTCGGTGGCGAGAACTCCCATGAGAAATTCGAAGTGTTGCGCTGGCTGTTCTGGGACAATCACAAGCTAACCGGCTACATGGCGGCCTATCGCTATTATCGGACGTTCACGCCCTCTCCGGACCCGCACGTGCAGGCTCATTTCCGCAGGCGGCTTGACGACTTCCTGGGAATCCTGGAGCAACACCTGCAGCGATTCCCGTTCGCTATCGGAGACCGGCCGACCGTGGCTGATTTTTCAATGATCGCTTATCTGTCGTATCCCAGCGACGAAACCGGATATGATTTTGCGGCGAGCCACCCAGCCATCAACGCCTGGCTGCTGCGCGTCGCGAGCCTGTCCGGCTGGCGCTCGGCCTACGATCTATTGCCCGGCAAGCGTCTTACGCACTACGCGTAACGATTTCGGGTTGGACCCCACCACTACTCTAATTGTTGTGGATCAGCACCCAGCCGACGGCCGCGAGCCCGATGATCACGGCAACCGCGATCGCCCATACGCTGACGCGGATGTCGCCGGTGGTCTGCCGTTCAGCTTCATTCTGGGCGATCTCGCGATTCCGCGTCTTGTTGTCTTCGTCCGCCTCGTTCATCGCCTGCTCTCCCGTGAACGTCGACTTGCCCGATCGGCGCTACCGGCCTTGGAGCCTAGCCTAGGCTCCCGCCGTCGTCGACGGACGCAAGGCCGTCTCGAACGATGTTGCCTGATCGGCGGCCGCCTTGCCGCTTCCTCCCATGCCGGCGAGCCGGCCCAGGCAAAACGCCGCCAGCGCGGCGCATAGCGCGGCGGCCGCGGCCGCCGTGAAGACCGACGCGGTGCTCCATTTCATGGCCAGCAGCACGCCGCCCACCAGAGGGCCTACAATCGAGCCGACCCGGCCGATCCCCAGCGCCCAGCCGACGCCCGTGGCCCTGATCGAGGTCGGGTAGAACGCCGCGGCCAGCCCGTTGGCGGCGATCTGGCCGCCGACAATGCAGAACCCGGCGGCGAAAATGGCCAGGGTGACGAAAATGACGGAGTGCCCCAGTTGGCCGATCGCGCCGACCGCGAAAACGGCGATGAAATACACCAGCGCCAGCGCCCGAAACGAGAAGCGGTCGATGATGCTGCCAAGCGCAAACGTTCCGACCACGCCGCCGACCTGCAACATCGATCCGATCGCCGCCGCCTCGGATACCGAGGCGCCGAGGTCGTTGAGGACCGTCGGCAGCCAGTTCGAGAGGAAATAGAGATCTAGCAGGCTCATGAAGAACACCACCCACAGCAACAGCGTGACCAGGGTTCGGCCCGCCCTAAAGAGATGCAGCACCGGAATCCCCGTCAGTTCGGGTTCATGAACAACGAACCGCGTTGCCGGCGAAAACGCGGCCGTGGGGTTGATCAACCTTAGCAGGTCAGCGACGCGCGCATGCGCGCGGCCGGTGAGCGCGAGGAACCGGACCGATTCCGGCAGCCGCAGCGCCAGGATCGGGACCAGCAGCAGCGGGGCTGCGCCGCCGACGATAAACACCGAGCGCCAGCCGAACTGCGGGATCAATGCCGCCGCGATCAGGCCGCCGAGCGCCGCGCCGACCGAGAAGCCGCAGAACATGATCATGACCATGGTGGCGCGGCGGCGGCGCGGACTGAACTCTGACGTCATGGCGATGGCATTCGGCATCGCGCCGCCGAGGCCGAGCCCGGTCAGAAAGCGGATCGCGAGCAGCGTGTTGACGTCCTGGACGAACGCGGTGAGGATCGCACCGATGCCAAATGCAAGCGTCGAGAAAACGATGATCTTCTTGCGCCCGATGCGATCGGCCAGCGGACCGAACAGCAGCGCCCCGATCATCAGCCCGAACAGGCCGGCACTGAACACCGGACCCAGCGCGCCCTTGGTCAGGCCCCATTCCCTGGCGACGGCAGGCGCGACATAGCCGATGGCCTGGGTATCGAAGCCGTCGAGAAACAATACCGCCGCACAGGTCAACAGCAGCCCGATCTGAAATCGGCCGACCGGCTGCTGATCGATGAATTCGGCGACATCGACGAGCGATGCGCTGCCGACATCGAGCGATGCGCCGCTGCCTTGAGCCTGAGACGCCGCCATCATTATCCCTCCCCCTGAAATCTGGATCGCGGTTCTTGTCGGCCGCTTGTTTATCGCGATAGCCTACTGCGAATTGGGCGAAAGCGGCATGGTTTTTCGCCTCCTTACCTTCGCAACGCTTCCTTCGAATAGCCCGCAATTCGCTTGTAGCCTTCGGACAAGGCGACCAGCTCATGGCGGCTGATAACGTCGTCGATCGCAGCGAAAGGTCGATCCTTGGTGCGCTGAAACACCTCGCGCAGGATCGCGTCGGGCGGATTGGTGCGGTTGGTCAGGACGATGCGCGTGGTGGCCTCAAGGCGTTGTTTCTCGTAGGAGGCGAGTCCGGCAACCGGATCATTATTTTCGAGCAGCGCCGATGTCAGCGCGCGTGCATCTAGAATGGCCTGGCCGGCGCCGTTGGAGCCGCGCGGCACCATCGGGTGGGCGGCGTCGCCGAGCAACGTCACCCGGCCAAAACTCCAGCGCGGCAGTGGATCCTGATCGACCATCGGAAATTCCAGCACGCTGTCGGCGGCGCGAATCAGCGCCGGGACATCGAGCCAGTCGAAATGCCAGTCGGCGAAGGCGCCGATGAAATCCTCGATCGAGCCCGGCCGATTCCAGTCGCGCTTGCGATAAACCGGCGTCTCGATTTCAGCCACCCAGTTGATGAGCTGCAGCCCGGCCGCATCGGACGCAGGACGGATCGGATAGATCACCATCTTGCCATGCGACAGCCATCCCGCCCGCACCATGCTGGCGCCGGACAGTATCGGCTTCCATCGCGTCACGCCGCGCCACATATTGACGCCGGAATAGCGCGGCTCGCCCTCGCCGGGGAAAAACTGCTTGCGGATCGCCGAGTTGATGCCATCGCAGGCGATCGCGGTGCGACCGCGGATGGTGCTGCGGTGGGCGCCGCCCGCCCCGTCGGAAAAATGCACGCTGACGCCGGACCCGTCCTGATCGACGCCTGTGCAATGATGGTCGGTAAGAAGCCGGTCGCTGCCGGCGCGCGCGCGGAAGGCGTCAAGCAATACCATCTGCAGGTCGCCGCGATGAACAGAGAATTGCGGATGATCGTAGCCGGCCGCGCGTCCCAGCGGCTCCTGATAGATCAACTGGCCGAAGCGATTGAAGAAGGTCGCGTCGGCGGTCGTGATCGCGACCTTCGCCAGATCAGCTTCGAGTCCGAGGCTTGCAAGTTCCCTGGTGGCATGCGGCAGCAGATTGATGCCGACGCCGATCGGTCTGATTTCGGCGGCCGACTCGAAGATCCGGCAGGGAATACCGGCAGCGTGCAGCGCTAGCCCGAGCGTCAGCCCACCGACACCGGCGCCGACGATAATGATATCGTCCATGTTTCCTTCCCCGGCGTGCGTTGGCACGCCCGCGCCGCTTTTCGCGAATTTCGGGTCAACAGAACACGATTAGTGAGACCACTGTCAATCTGGCAGTCGCACCGTCGCAAGCGCTGTTCTACTGGCTTTTAACGAAGCACATCCCCGTGCGCGAGGCCTTGTCGACGGCCTGGCAGGCGAGCCCCTCGGCGCAACTCCACGACTTGAAGCTGCTGTCATTGTCGGCGGTGTTTGGGCGCTTGAGATAACAATGCGCGCCCCAGCCGTCATCATATTCGGTGCCGGCGAGTTCGCGGCTGCCGCGCAATTGCGGTCGGCTGGAGAAGCCGCGGGAGTAATCCGGGCGCCTATTGTCGCGCAGCGAGGCGAGGATATCGCGGCGACGGATCTGATCACCGAAGAAATGCGGCGACGCCGGCACCACGGTTGAATTGTCGGGCCTGGCCGCCATCCAGTCGACGCCGGGGAAATGAAAGCCGCCGATGCCGCGGGTCTGGTGGCAGCCCGCGCAGGTGATATCGTTGAGCCGGCGTTCGAAGCCGGCGACGGAGCGGATATTTTGCAACCTGACGCCGCTTTCCGCCGCCTTCTTCAATGCCGCAACGACATCGGTTTCCTTGAATACCGGCTCGGCCGCCGTGTCATCGCCCTGCACCAGGCCGAATTCCGGCTGCAGGTTCGATGCCCCAAATCCAACCGGGGTCGGGGCGACAGCGCCGCGGGCAAGAAATTTGTCCGGGATCAATATCGTGCCGCGATCCAGTTCGGCGAAATGCCGGGGGTCAAGCAGCCACGCCTTGAAGTCATGCCTGAGGGTCTGGTCCGCCAGAATCCGCTCGCGGTCGATCTGGTTCTCCAGCGGCGCTTCCTCGAACGCCTGCGACTGGGCGTTGTAGTCGAACACCTTCAGGAGATAGTCGGTGCGGAAATCGCGGATCGCGGATTTCGGCGCATGCGCGATCTGGAGATTGGTCTCGATGCGGTAGACATTTTCAGGCCCGATCAAATCCAGCGGACCGTCGTTCGAGGTCAGTTTGGCCGCGAGTTCCGTGCCGGTACCCGACAGATCGCCGGCCGCGAGCCAGCGGCGGGCGATCTCGGAACAGGTGATCGCCTTGGCGCCGGCATCGATCGCGCCTTTGGCTTTCAGCACGACATTGAGGGTCATCGGCAGCCGCGGCGAGGCCGCGGAGTCCCCCGCGTCGGCCACGTCGGTCCGCGTCAGGCGATAGATCAGCCGGATTTCACCGCACGTGTCCGGCGAGACATAGGCGCGATCCATCCGGTTGACGATGCCCGAAAGCACGAAGCGTGAATGATCCGAATACAGCAGCGCGCGATCGAACAACTGAAAATCGAAGGAGCTTCCGACACCGATGGTTTCGTTCGGAAGATCGGCCTTGGGCCTGGCGATGTATCGATCGAACTCATCGTCGAGCGCCTTGCGGACCGGAGCCATCGACGGCAGCGCGAACAACTGGCTGTTGGCCAGCGGAACGTCAGCCGATCCTGCCGGCAGCAGGACGCGGCCGAGGCCAAATCTTCCGCGATCGAGTTCGCGCAAGCCTTCGGGATCGGTGATCGCGGCGCCACGCTCCAGCGCAGCCGCGCTTTGTGCGTGACGCACAGGCAGCACGCCGGCGAGGAGGATCAAGACGGCACCAAGAAATCGCAACGCAGGGCTCATTTCCCGACCAACGCCGCCGACCGAAGACGCCACAACAAAGCGTCTTGCGGGCAGCGTTTTCCATTCCGGAAAATAGCCGAAAAGCCGACAGGCTGTCTCGCGGCAATCAGGATACAGCGGAACCATCGCTTCACGTCGCGGTGAAGCTTTAGCGCGCGACGATCAGACCCTTGCTGGTCACGACCACCCAGCGGCCGTCCTGGCGGCGGATGGCATCGACCCGGCCGAGGCCCGGCACGGGATCGCCGGCATATACCTCGAAGATTCCCAGCCGGCCTTCGATCAGCGCGCCGCCATTGGCGACGTCACGCAGCAGCCAGCCTTCCACGGTCGGCAGCCTCGCCACCTCGACCTTGGGCGCCGCCACCGCCGGCGGCGAAATCGACCCTGTGACTTCCTTCGGCGCAACCGGCGCTGCGGCGACCGGCACCGGGGCAGCGGGTGGCGCGGCGCGGAGCTTGTCCACGGCCTCGCTGAGCTTGGCGAGCCTGGCGGCCGGCTCCAACTGCGCCTTCTCGAGCTTGTCGAGGCGGTCGCTGGTCTTGTTGAACTGGGCCATGCCCATTTTGGAGGTATGTTCGACGCTGGCCTTGAGCGCCAGCACGTCGGCATCGATTCGCGCCACGGAGGCTTCGAGCGCGCGATTGCCCGAGGTCACGGTGTCATCGCTGGCAGAACGCGAAAGACCGGTGGTCGCCAGCGCGCCGCCAAGCGCGCCTGCAACTACCGCCAACGCCACCACGGCCGCCAGTGCGGCTAGCCCGCGCTTGCCGAACATGCCCTGAGCAGACTCGCGCTCCGGTTCCGGGGCGTCGTCGTCATGGTTGCCCCAAGCCCGATCGTCCGACGACATGATCATGAGCTTGCCGGGGGTGCGCGGCGCGTCTGCCTTGGGCGCGCCTGTTTTGGGCGCTTCTACTTTGGGAGCATCGGCCTTGGCAGCATCCGCCTTGGCGGGTTCCACCGCGGCGTCCTGCTCGGGCACGAGATCCGGAGCGTCGATCGGCGCCGACGCCTGTGTCGAAGCCGCCACCGGCTCGCTTTGCGCGTCCGACGAAGCGGGAGCGGCCGGTCCGGCATTGAGGGAACCCGGTTCAGCGCTGGTCTGCTCGGCCTGTTGCTCGTTCACGTCAAAACCTCCAGTAAAGGTTGACTATTTGGTAACCTTTCATTGCTTGCGAAATCGTTACCGGCAGCCGCGCTTACCGAAATTTTAGGAAATCGTCCGGCCGGGCCCGGCTCAACCGCGCAAGGCAGCGGCGGCACCCCCCTGCCTTATGCTGCCCTGCGGAAATGCCAACCGCCCCGATGCATCGTTTGCGCCGTCGCATTTCCCGATTAACATGGACGGGCAGACCAGCCAGAAGGCGGGGAGCTCCATGGCCATCGAAAAATGCATCAACGAATTTGATGTGGACGACGTGATCTTCGAGGAAGGCTCGACCGGCCGCGAGCTGTTCGTGGTGCTCGACGGCAAGATCGACATCGTCAAGATCAGCGGCGCCAGCAAGACCGTCATCGTGACGCTCGGCAAGGGCGAATTCTTCGGCGAGATGGCCGTGATCGACGGCTCCTCCCGTTCGGCGACCGCTATCGCCTCCGCGCCCAACACCCGCGTGATGCGGATCAATCATGCCCGCTTCGTGTATCTGGTCAGCCAGCAGCCGGCCTTTGCGCTGATGATCATGGATGCGCTGAGCAAGCGGCTGCGGGCGTCCAATGCCGTCACCTTCAAGGCGGCCAACCCATGAGCGACCGCAAGCCGAACCCGTTTCCGATCCTGCTGAACAACGACGTCTGCTCGCTGATCCAGGCGAGCGAAGACGTCTACCAGATCCGTTTCAAGAACCGCGCCGCCAACGCCTATCTGGTGCGCGGGAAATCCCGCACCATCATGATCGATGTCGGGCTGTCGTCGAACTTCCCGGCCTTGCTGGAATGCCTGCATCATGTCGACTGTCCGCCCGACAAGATCGACATGGTGATCCTCAGCCACGAACATCTCGATCACATCGGCGCCGCCTGGCATTTCGGCGGTCGAACCATCATTGCCGCGCATCGGCTGGCCGCCAACAAGATCATGCTGCGAGACGACTTCTCGATGCTGCGCAAGATGTTCAACGAGCCGGACGTGCCGATCAATGTCGATATCTGGCTGGAAGAGGGCAACCTGATCGACCTCGGCAATTTCCGCCTCAACGTGATGTACACCCCGGGGCACACTTCGGCCTGCATCAGCCTGTTCGATCAGGACCAGGGACTGCTGTTTGCCGCCGACACCCTGATGCCCGGCGGCGTGATGGGCGGCGTGTTCGGATCGGGCAGCATCAGCGACTATATCCAGTCGCTGGAGCGGCTGAAGGGCTTGAATTCCAAAATCCTGCTGTCGGGACACGGCCGGTTGTCCGATACGCCGCAGGACGATGTCCGGATCGCGATTGCGCGATCGCACGGGCTGCTGTCGGACACCGCGCAACTGTTCGACGCGCTCGACGCGAGGTCGAACTTCGAGCCGATCATGCAATCGGTGCGCGACCTCAACAAGCTCGACGACGGCTGATTTATTCTCGTGTCCCGGACGCGCCGCAGCGCCTCTTCGGCGGTGCGGCGCAGAGCCGGGACCTATTCTTTGCCGAATCGATGGACCCCGGACCAGCAGCGCACCACGCCGCGGAAGGGCGGCGCGCTGCGCAGCATCCGGGGAACAGCATGTGGGACGACTTATCTTCACATCACCACCGGCGCATCCGGCAGTTCGTTGCGCCCTGCCCCGTGCGTCGGAAAATGCACCGCCAGCTGAACGGCTGATTTGTTCTCGTGTCCCGGACGCGCCGCAGCGCCTCGTCGGCGGTGCGGCGCAGAGCCGGGACCTATTCTTTTTCTTTGCTGAATCGATGGACCCCGGATCAGCAGCGCACGACGCTGCGGAAGGGCGGCGCGTCGCGCGGCATCCGGGGAACGGCACGTGGGACAACTCATTTTCACATCACCACCGGCGCATCCGGCAGTTCGTTCTTCCCCGCGCCATGCTTCGGAAAATGCGCCGCCAGCTGAACGGCTGATTTGTTCTCGTGTCCCGGACGCGCCGCAGCGCCTCTTCGGCGGTGCGGCGCAGAGCCGGGACCTATTCTTTGCCGAATCGATGGACCCCGGACCAGCAGCGCACCACGCCGCGGAAGGGCGGCGCGCTGCGCAGCATCCGGGGAACGGCACGTGGGACGACTCATTTTCACATCACCACCGGCGCATCCGGCAGTTCGTTCTTCCCCGCGCCATGCTTCGGAAAATGCGCCGCCAGCTGCCGCGATACCGCTTCGATCCCCTGGATGACGCCGCGCTCGAAATTTCCGCTGCTGAACTCCGTCTGCATGTCGGCGCAGATCCTTTCCCAGCCGGCGGCGCCGACCTTGGCGTCGATGCCGCGGTCGGCAATGATCTCGACCTGGCGGTCGGCCAGCAGCAGATAGATCAGCACGCCGCTGTTGTGGGCGGTGTCCCAGATCCGCAGATGCGAAAAAATATCCAGCGCACGCTCCCGCGCCGATTGATTCTTGAACAGCGGCGCGCCGTCGAGCGCGCCTTCGACGACGAAGCGGACTTGCCCGGAATGGGTGGCCTCGCCCGCCTTGATCGCCTGCTCGATCGCCGCCAGCACGGCGGGCGTAAAGATCCGCCGCACCCGCCAGTGGTGTTCGAGAAGATGCTTTCCGATGCGTTTGATGCCCATACTACCAGCTCCCCGACGCGCCGCCGCCACCAAAGCTGCCGCCACCGCCGCTGAACCCGCCGCTGTCGCTCGAACTGCTGCCGCTGGAAAACGAGCCGCCGCCGACAAATCCGCCCCGGCCGCTCGACGACGCCATGCTCTCGGCGAACATCGCGAAGGCGAAGGCCAGCACCGCCGCGATGGCCGAGAACATCAGCGATCCCACCGTCAGCCACGCCAGCACTCCGACGACGCCGCCGGTCGCAACTGAACCGATCAGCCTTCCCAGCACGGTGCGCAGCACCGCGCCGACGACGAAGACAGCGAAGATGATGAGGGGATTGAACAGGATGTCGAAACGGTCCTGGCCGCCGCCGAAACTCTGCTGCGGCTCCGGCGCCGGCAACGGTTCGCCGTCGATCACCCGGATGATCCGGTCGATCCCGGCAGAAATCCCGCCGACGAAATCGCCGCTGCGGAATTTCGGCGTGATGACTTCATCGATGATGCGCCGGGCGCTGACGTCGGTGAGCGCGCCTTCGAGGCCGTAGCCGACTTCGATCCGGAGCTTGTGGTCGTCCTTGGCAACCACCAGCAGCGCGCCGTCGTCGATTTTCCTGCGCCCGATCTTCCAGGCTTCCGCGACGCGGATCGAATATTGCTCGATGGTCTCGGGCGCCGTGGTCGGCACGATCAAAACCGCGACCTGGCTGCCTTTTCGCGTTTCCAGATCCTTCAGGCTTTGCGTCAGCGAGGCGACGTCGCCGCTGGAAAGCGTCCCGGTCTGGTCGACCACCCGCCCCGACAGCGGCGGCACCGCGACGTCGGCAAAGGCTGCAAAAGCCCAGCACATCAGCAGCGCAAGAATGGAGGCTCTTGCAGCGTTCATCGCGATGATCGATCGGTTGTCGAATTACTTAATGCGTTACTTGGCGGGCGCCGGCGCCGGATTGAAATCGACCTTCGGTGCGGTCGAAATTTCCTTCTCGTTGTCGACCGTAAAGTTCGCCTTCTCTTTGTATCCGAACGCCATCGCCGTCAGGTTGCTGGGGAACGAGCGTATCGTCACGTTGTAGTCCTGTACCGACTTGATGTAGCGGTTGCGCGCCACCGTGATGCGGTTCTCGGTGCCTTCCAGCTGGGCCATCAGGTCGCGAAACAACGCGTCGGATTTGAGCTGCGGATAGTTCTCCGTCACCACCAGAAGTTTCGACAGCGCGCCGGTCAGTTCGCCCTGCGCGGCCTGGAACTTGGCGAAGGCGCCGGGATCATTGATCAGTTCCGGCGTCGCCTGGATGCTGCCGACCTTGGCCCGGGCATTGGTCACCCCGAGCAGCACATCCTTTTCCTGCTGGGCGAAACCTTTCACCGAATTGACGAGGTTGGGCACCAGGTCGGCGCGGCGCTGGTACTGACTCAGGACTTCGGACCAGGCCGACTTGACCTGCTCGTCATTGGTCTGGATCGCGTTGTAGCCGCAATTGGTAAGGCTCAACATCGCCAGCGCCGCCAGCACGGTCCATAATTTGCGCATGTAATTCTCCTGCAAATATTCGTCGGACGGTATCAGAACGCATTTTCCCCGTCATTCCGGGGCGATGCGAAGCATCGAACCCGGAATCTCGAGATTCCGGGTCTGGTCCTTCGGACCATCCCGGAATGACGGAGGCTAGTACCCGGAATCAGAATTGAGTGATACGTCGATCCTCGAACCGAGGTTGGCAACCCTTCTTTTCATTGTATTCGAGGATGAAGGCATCGACTCATCTTCCAAGAAAAGTGGGTACTAGTTACCTCCCGCAGCCTTCGCCTCCTCAATCGCCTGCCAGACTTTCATCGGCGTCAGCGGCGTCGTGAGAGCCTTGATACCGAGCTCGCTGAGCGCATCCATCACGCCGTTGGTGACGCAGGGCGGACCGCCGATCGCGCCGGATTCGCCGCAACCCTTGGCGCCCAGCGGATTGGTGCGGCACGGCGCGGAATCATCGAGCGTGACCTCGATCGGCGGAACGTCGTCGGCGCGCGGCACGCAGTAATCCTGATAGCTCGCGGTCAGCAACTGCCCTTCCGGGTCATAGGAGACACCTTCGTACAGCGCCTGTCCGATACCCTGCGCGACGCCGCCGTGCACCTGCCCGGTCACCAGCATCGGATTGACGGCGACGCCGACGTCGTCGACCGTGGTGTAGCGCACCACGCGGCTGACGCCGGTCTCCGGATCGATCTCGACCTCGCAGATATGGGTGCCGTTGGGCCAGCTCGGCCCGTCGACTTCGCCCTCGCTGTCCACGCTCAGCCTCGCGCCGGCTTCCTTCTTCGCAATGTCGAACAGGCCGATGCGCTTGTCGGTGCCGACCACGGTAAGCCAGCCGTCGCGATATTCGATGTCCTCGACGGAGGCTTCCAGCACGTTCGACGCTTTTTCGCGGGCCTTGGTGATCAGGTCGTTGGCGGAGACCGCCAAGGCCGTGCCGCCGACGAACAGCGAGCGCGAGCCGACGCTGCCGAACCCGGTCGCGAGATCCGTGTCGCCCTGGATGATATCGATCTTGTCCATGGGAATGCCGAGCGCTTCCGACACCATCTGGGTGTAGGTGGTCTGCAGCCCCTGCCCCATCGCCATGGTGCCGGAATGCAGGATGACACGCCCTTCGGCTGTCGCGTGCAGGCTGACCTTTTCGGTATGCGCGCGCCCGCCGGTCCATTCGATGTAGCTGGTCAGGCCGCGGCCGTAGAGCAGGCCTTTCTTCCTGGCCGCCTTCTTGCGCGCGGCAAAACCGTCCCAGTCCGCAAGCTTGGAGGCGCGGTCGAGCATGTGCGCGAACGCCCCGGAATCGTAGATCTGCCCGACCGCGTTGGTGTAGGGCAGTTGCGCGGGCTTGATGTAATTCACCTTGCGAATGGTGCGCGGGTCGATCCCGAGCTGCCGGGCGGCTGCGTCCATCAGGCGCTCCACGATGAACACTCCTTCGGGCCGGCCCGCGCCGCGATAGGCGCCGACCGGCGCGGTGTTGGTCATCACGGCCTTGATATCGTAATGCACCAGCGGCAGGTCATAGACGCCGGACTGCACGAACGGGCCGAGCACCAGCGGAATGATGGCGCCGGCGCCGGCGATGTAGGCGCCGGTGCCGCCGAGCGAGCGCACCCGGTAGGCCTGCACCCGGCCCTTGGCGTCGAGCGCGAACTCGCCGGTCGAGGTCAGGTCGCGGCCATGGGTGCCGCCGACGAACTCGTCGGTGCGGTCGCCGCGCCAGCGTACCTTGCGTCCCAGCTTGACGGCGGCATAGGCCACCATGCCGTCTTCCGGATAGAGGCTGGTCTTCTGGCCGAAACCGCCGCCGATATCGCCGACCAGCACGCGCACACTTTCTTTCGGCCGCTTCAGCACCGCTTCGGCGAGAAGGTCGCGGGCCGAGCCGGGGGTCTGCGACTGCGTATGCAGGATCAGCCGTCCGGATTTCTTGTCGACCTCGGCGATGCTGGAGCGCGGCTCCATCGCCGAGGGGATCAGCCGCTGGCTGACGAGGTCGAGCGAGACCACATGCGCGGCCTTGGCGAATACGGCTTCGACCGCGGCCGCGTCGCCATAGCTCATCGCCGCCACGATATTGTCAGGCGCATCGGCCCAGACCACCGGCGCGCCGGGCTTGATCGCCTCGACGGGGTCAACCACCGACGGCAGCACTTTATATTCGACCGCGATCGCTTCCGCCGCGGTCTGCGCCGCGACCCGCGATGTCGCCACCACGGCTGCGACCGGCTCGCCGGCAAAGCGCACGATTTCATGGGCCAGCAGCCGGCGCGGCGGCGCGGTCATCGCCGAGCCGTCGGGCCGCTGGAAAATCAACAGCGTCGGCAGCGTGCCGATGTCGTCGGCGATCAGGTCGGCGCCGGTGTAGACCGCTTCCACGCCCTGCATATCAGACGCCGCCCTGGTATCGACGGACAGGATATTGGCATGGGCGTGCGGCGAGCGCAGCACATGCAACCACAGCGCGCCGTCTTCCGGCTTGTCGTCGATGAACAGCCCCTTCCCGGTCAGAAGTCTCTGGTCTTCAAGACGCTTGACGGGCTGGCCCGCACCGAAACGCATATTGCCGGGAAGAATATTCATCAGTTTGTCCTTCGAGTCTCTTGTCCGATTGGGTTGGTTCTAGCCGATAGGCAAGGAAGAGGCCAACCCCAGGCAGCACCCGGGAATCGCCGCCCCCGGGGAAATCGTCATGGCCGGGCTTGACCCGGCCATCCAAGTCTTTTGTGGTTTTGAGCCATTTAAGACGTGGATGCCCGGGACAAGCCCGGGCATGACGAGTTGCTCTTGAAAGCGCCGGATCCAGACGCGCGTTTTCGCCCCGCGGCGCGATGCGCCCGGGCTTTTGCCAAAAACATCCGCCCTGAAAACAGAGGGCGTGGGGAATGCCGGGCGCCCGATGCACCCGCAGCCTCGTGTGCGCATGGGGTAGTAAGTATGCACACGAGTATTCACAGCGAGCCACCGGAAAACACCCGACATTCCCGCACGCAATGGTTTACGGCTTATTCCGCGCTCTCCCCGGTGATCGGCTTTCTTGCCACCGTCGTTATGCGGATTTCTCCGCCAACTTGACACCAGCGTCGGGGTGTCAGGACCACACGTCTTCGCCGTCCGCTGCAAGCAACGCCCGTCAAGCGCGCCGCCGCGTCCACCGCATCCCGCCCCGCGTCCGTGACGTCGCGAGCCGCCCCTCTGAGTGGGACAGGACGGCAGGAGATATACAACTGATTTGCGTCTTCGGAAAACCAGAATATTTTTTCAAAAGGGGCTGGACAGGCTTTTACTGATTTGCCCGTCGGGCAAATCAGCAGAGCGATCGGCTTGAGGAATTCACGGGCTGCGGGCTGGGCGCGGTGGATGCACGACGCACTTCGCTCATCGTCAATAAGCTATTGCCTTGCACATCACACTTTCGACATAGGCAGATTTGGCGTCGGTGTAAGCCTCGCGATCCGCCGGATGTTCGACGGCAAGTCGTGTTTTGAGCCGCTCGTAAGTCCGGGCTTCCTCTGGATGAGCGCGCAAATAATCCCTGAACGCCAGCCGATGCCACATCTCCCCCTGCCGTTCGGTCACATGCACATGGTGGGAGCGCCTTGATCCAAAGGGTGGCATGCCTTTCACGAAGAACATTCGATCTTTCTTCGGATTATCAGCCCAATAGACGTAATCAAGATTTCGAAGGGCTTCGACAAAGCAGGCTTGCGCGTTTGCCAACGATCGGACCGCAATCAGGATATCTATGATGGGCTTGGCCGACAGGCCGGGAACGGCCGTGCTTCCGAAATGCTCGAGCCCTACGATCAAAGACGGATCGAGTACTGCCCCGCAACCGTTCGGCCTCTTCCTCGAACAATACCGGCCAGCGCGGATCATATTTGACGATCTCGACCTCATCCATATGCTGGCTCCATGACCCCCAGAATGCGCAGGCGCAGCCTCGCAATCCAAAAAGCGCTGCGCGGGATTTCGAATTCCTGTTTCTACCTGATCTCCCGCAACACCGCCTCGATCGCCCGGCGCTCGTCCGGCATCAGCGCCGCCTGCGGTGCGACGGGATCGCCGACGTCGTAGCCCTGGATCGCCAGCCCGGCCTTGATGCAGGCGGCGAGATTGTAGCGCGCGAAAGCTTCGTTCAGCCGCCACAACCGGCGCTGCAGGGCCACCGCATCGTCCCAGCACGCGGCCTGGCAGAGATTGTAGAGTTCGACGCTTTGCCGCGGAACGAGGCAGGCGGGGCCTGCCATCCAGCCGACGCCACCGATCAGCATCACTGCGGCTGGGATATGGGCTGACGCCGAGAACACGCGGATGGCGCCGCCGCAGCGGTTCATGATCGACAACAGCCGACCCGTGTTGGTGGAGGCGTCCTTGATGTAATTGATGCGCGGATGCTCCGACAACCGCGCGATGACGTCGAGCGACAGGTCCGAGCGCTGGAATTGCGGGTTGGTGTAGATCACCACGGGAATAGCGACGGCTTCGGCGATGGCGCGGAAATAGGATTCGACCTGCGCGTCGCCCAACGGAAAATACGCCTCGAGAATGGCCAGGATCCCGTCGGCGCCCATCTTTTGATAAGCCTTGGCCTGCGCCATCGCATCCGTCGTCGAGGTCGAAACCACGCCGGCTACCACGGGCACCCGGCGCTGCGCGGCTTCAATGGTGGCCTGCACCACCGCGATGCGCTGCACGTTGTTCAGATAGGCGAACTCGCCGGTCGAGCCGAGCGGTGTCAGCCCGTGCACGCCGGACGCGATGAGATCATCGCAGAGACGGCCGAGCACCTCGGTGCGGACTTGCCCGTTGGCATCAACCGGCGAGACCAGATAGGGAAAGACGCCGTGGAAATCAGCCATGATGGGGTGCATGTTTCAGGATTGGGCGCCGCGGCGCCGGATGCGGACGATCCTTTATAGTTCACGGATTGCTTGCGAGAAAGGCTTGCACGGGTAGCGAACACGAGAAGACCGATCTTCACCTCGCCCCGCTTGCGGGGAGAGGTCGCCCGGCGAAGCCGGGCGGGTGAGGGGGACTCTCCGCGCGTCGCGCTTGTGGAGAGAGCCCCTCACGCCACCCTCTCCCCGCAAAGAGCGGGGCGAGGGAGCCCAGCAGGGTGCCTTACTTGCTTGTCATTCTCTCGCGTGACCCCCGAAGCGCTTCGCTCACCCGTTCCGAAACGCGTAAGCATAACCGTTGATCGCCGGCGCCCCGCCGAGATGGGCGTAGAGCACCTTCGATCCCTCCGGGAAATATCCCTTGTGCACGAGGTCGATCATGCCCTGCATGGATTTTCCTTCGTAGACGGGATCGGTGATCATGCCTTCGAGCCGCGCGCATAGCCGGATCGCCTCCTTGGTTTCCGCAGAGGGAACGCCGTAGGCGGGGTGAGCATAATCCTCGAGCAGAACGATATCCTCGTCGACGATCTCCCTGCCGAGTTCGACGAGGTCAGCCGTGTTCCGCGCGATCGCAAGCACCTGCGCCCTGGTTTGCGCCGGGGTGAACGACGCATCGATGCCGATCACCCGGCGGGCCCGGCCGTCCTTGGCAAAGCCCACCAGCATGCCGGCGTGGGTAGAACCGGTGACGGTGCAGACGACGATGTAGTCGAAGGCAAAACCGAGCGCTTTCTCCTGCGCCCGCACCTCCTCGGCGAAGCCGACATAACCGAGGCCGCCGAACTTATGTACCGAGGCTCCTGCCGGGATCGCATAGGGCTTGCCGCCCTTGGCCTTGACGTCGGCGATGGCTTCTTCCCAGCTTTGCCGGATGCCGATGTCGAAGCCTTCGTCGACCATCTCCACCTCGGCGCCCATGATCCGGCTCAAGAGGATGTTGCCGACCCGGTCGTAGACGGCGTCCTCGTGCGGCACCCAGCTTTCCTGCACCAGCCGGCACTTCATGCCGATCTTGGCCGCGACCGCGGCGACCATGCGCGTATGGTTCGACTGCACGCCGCCGATCGAGACCAGGGTGTCGGCATTGGAGGCGATCGCATCGGGAATGATGTATTCGAGCTTGCGCAGCTTGTTGCCGCCGAAGGCCAGTCCCGAATTGCAGTCCTCGCGTTTGGCGTAGAGCTCGACCTTGCCGCCCAAATGCGCGCCGAGGCGCTCCAGCTTCTCGATCGGCGTGGGCCCGAAAGTGAGCGGATAGCGTTCGAACTTTTCCAGCATGCGGGATGGCCTTTCAGACGCTGCGACGCTCTGGTAACTAGCATTTTCGGGGGGAAAGGTACCGACGTCGTTCGAAAAAATTGACCGCCTGCCTCTTGGCCCGAGAAGGAACGCCCAGGGCGGCGCGCATCATCCGGCGCCATGGCAGGGCTGCAGGAGATCGTTGACAGGCGCGGGCGGATCGCCGAGATTCTGAACCGAAAACGCGCCCTATCGATCGCGATAATCCGTCGCCGGAACGCGCGGTGTCTCGCGAATGTACTGGTGCGCCCGAGCTGAAAGGGCGCCGTCTCACGTTTTGGCGAGCCGACCGATGCCGATCAGCTTTCAGGAAATACTCGACGCGCTCGAATCCGTTGGAACCGACATCCTCGGCGAGCATCAGGCCATTCTGTGCAGGCGGACAGGCAAGATCTATTGGCGCTCCGAATCTTCCGAGCTGGACGAGCTGAATGATGAGCTGCCCGATGACATCGAGGATGACGAGAAATACGTCGCGATTCCCGACAAACGAGAACTCGGTCTCGGCAAGCCCCTGGTGCTGGACTTTGCCCGCGAATTTCTGCCTGACGATTTCGATGAAGTCAGATACATCTTCAGCAAGAAAGGCGCCTACGCGAAGTTTCGAGCCTTGCTGATACGAAGAAACGTCCTTGAGCGCTGGTATGATTTCGAAGCGAAAGGGACGGAACGGGCGTTGCGCGAATGGTGCGAACTCAATGCGATAGAGGTCGCCGGCTGACGGCTTGCAACCCGGCAGCGAGGTGGGGCGCCAATTAAATCAACGGCAAACATGTCTGTCCGGCGCTTCCTGGGGGAAACCAAGGCGCTCTCAAAAACACCGATAAAATCGGCACAAATCGGCTTGATCGGCGAGCGGGTGATACCACCGGACGGGCACCGCCTCCTGAATATTGAAGACTGCCGGCTGGCGCTCTGCGCTGGAAATGCATAGAAATATGTTCTTGTTTCGTTCCGGGTGCGGTGTCATAGTCACGGGCATAGCGCCGAAATCACAACCAGTGCGGGGGGAATATTTCATGGATACTGCTCAGGCGGCGGCCGACCACCTCCAGGTCACCTTTCATAAGGACGATGAAACTCCGGAGGATTTCGTCATCAAGCTTCTATGCCTGGTGTTCAAGAAGCCGATGCTCGACGCGATCAAATTCGTCGCGACGATCGACAAGAACGGACAAGCTATCTCCGGGGCCTATCCGCGCGACGTTGCGAACAAGATGCTTCAGGCTGCCCGGCGGCGCATCCGCACCTCGGGTCATCCGCTCCTGATCACGAGCGAGCCGGCTGCGGAGGGCGTCGAAATACCAGACAGCTGCAAACTCTGCGGCGCGCTTTCCGGCGAGAACCGCCTTTCACTGAGAGGGATCGACACCCTGGTCTGCAATGACTGCGTCCACCAGATCACGAACAACCTGTCCGAGGTCACCGGCAAGAAGCAGTTCGAGTATGCCTGCGAAGCGCTCCACTGGCATTTCGCCGGCATCCCGCGGGATCAGCTGGTCGCCTCCTCGCGCCAGTTCCCAGGTCACATGCGCGCGGACGTTCAGGTTGCCATCGACAGGCTGTTCGCATCGCCGATCCGATTCTTCGGCATCCACGAGCAATACCGGTACGAGACGGTGAACATCGCGGCCCTGATTAGAGATGGCCGGAATGCGATCGCTGTCGCACCGGCGCAGTATCAGGATGTGGATGTCGGCGAGAGCGACCCCGTGAAATGTCTCGTTAACGGCTTGTGGCTCTGCCGAACCGGCGGCCTGCGCTACGCGGTCGTCCTCTCCTCGCACCGGGAATACAGGAACGAGCCTGGGACCCGCATCGAGATCGCCGTGCCTGCCGGCGCTGACGGCGCGGAGTTCGTGCAACGCTGCTTCTCCGAGCTGGAGGGCGCGGTCAACGCAGCGCGCTCCTATCGCGGCAAGATATTGTCGCTCGATGGCGACGACGATTACCGGGGACGCTCGAAAGGCGTCATGGTCCACAAATTGCCGCCGGTGCCACGCGAGGACGTGATCCTGTCCGAAGCCACACTGAAGCTGCTGGACCGCAACGTCGTGAGCTTTGTTGGGAGCCGTCCGCAGCTGCGCCGGCTGGGGCAATCGACCCGCAAGGGCATCCTGCTTTACGGACCGCCCGGAACCGGCAAGACCCACACCATCCGCTATCTGGCGAGCAACCTGCCCGGTCACACCACGCTGATCATTACCGCCGCGCAGGTCGCATTGCTCGCCCAATACATGAGTCTCGCCCGTCTTCTGCAGCCGGCGATGGTCGTGATCGAGGATGTCGATCTCATTGCGCGCGATCGCGACGAGATGGGGCCTTGCGAAGAATCGTTGCTCAACGCCCTGCTCAACGAAATGGATGGACTGAAGCAGGACGCGGACATCCTTTTCATCCTCACCACCAACCGGCCGGAGCAGCTCGAGGGCGCCCTGGCGGGCCGCCCCGGTCGCATCGACCAGGCGATCGAGGTGCCGCTTCCAGACGACATCGGCCGCAGAAAGCTGGTCCAGCTTTATGGCACGGGTCTGCCGCTCGGCGATGCCGTCGTGGACGAGGCCGCGCAACGGACCAAGGGCGTCAGCGCCGCGTTCATCAAGGAACTGATGCGGCGCATCGCACAGGCAAGCATCGCCCGCGATGGCGGCACAACCGTCGAACCCGGCGACATCGGCGAAGCGCTCGACGACATGCTGTTCGCGGGAGGCAAGCTCAACGTCAAGCTGCTGGGCGGGGCGCGCGAAATGGCCGACGGATGATGCCCGCATTCGCGCCGCGGCTTCGCGCGCGAGGGACCTATGACGCGCCTTTGGTGCGAGCCAGATAGTCCACGATCGCCTTGGCGTCGTCAGGGCTGACAGGCGCCTTGTAGGCCGTGATCATCTTGTTGACGACTTCCTGCCAGGCTTCCCTGGACAGCGAAGGCTGGTTCAACACATGGTCGGCCGAGTGGCAGGCGAGGCAGTTGTTGTTGATCGCATCCGATCCCGGACCGGCGGGGAACATCGTGTCGCTGAGGGGTACATCCAGTTTCAGCGACTTCAAGGTGGTGATCGTTGCGGCCTCGTCGGGATGCGGCAACAGAACGAGACCCAGAACGGCGGCCATCGGCAGAACAGCACGGAGCATTCCTTGTTCCTCCTCAGGCCGCGACCACATGGGTCGTTTCAATGGTGTTGTACATGTAGCCGGCCGGATTCCAGATCTTGAAATCGGGCTGCGCCTCGTTCGTGGTGTTGGTGCAGCGAACCATCAGGGTGCGCGCGCCGCGCGCGGGCAGCGTAAATTCTGTCTGCCATCGCCGAAAGCCGTATGTCCCCTGATCGGCATCGAGTTTCGTCGGCTGCCAGCTGTTGCCGCCATCGATCGACAAATCGACACGGGCAACGCCGCAATCGCCGCCGAAGGCGATGCCCCGCGCCGAAGCCGGCGTCCCCGCCGGCACGCTGTCGCCGTCACGGATGTTGGTGATGAACGACCGCGGAACATTGCGGGTCACCGGCACCATCTTGAATCCGGTGTCGCCAGGCTTGACGGTATTGTGCGGCGTATCGGGCACGCGGTAGCCGGTCGCCGTCCAGTAATTGGTGTCGGGCTGATCCAGCACTTCGATATCGTTCAGCATCTTGATCCAGTAAACCCCGCACCAGCCGGGCACGACGAGCCGCAGCGGAAATCCGTTCAACAACGGAAGCTGCTCGCCGTTCATGGCGAAGGCGATCATCACCTCGCCGTCGCGCGCGTGGTCGATGGTGAGCGACTTCAGGAATTTCGGCGCGTCCTGCATCACCGGCTCGTCCAGGCCGCCGAAGCGGACCTGAATCGCGCCAGGTTTTACACCGGCGCGGTCAAGCACGTCCTTGAGACGCACACCGGTCCAGATCGCGTTGCTCATCGAACCATTGGCCCATTGAGCGCCGGCCACGCGTGGCACGGCGTAGAGGCGCGAAGCGCCGGCGCACTGGTTGACGGCGGCGATATCGAATCTCGGCAAGCCCTGCAAAATATCCTTGAGCGACAGCGAAAGCGTCTGATTGACCCGGCCTCGCACCGTCAGACGAAAGCTGTCCACATCGATGTCGCCCGGAAAAGTCGCCCAGTGCCAGCTGACATAGTGCTGGTTGTTGGGGGTAAACACACCCTTGTCGAAGACTTCGAAGGGGGTCTCAAGCCATGGCGGGCTTGAACGCTGCAGGATCATTCGGCCCTTTTGCGGATAGGAAGTGGTGATCATCCGCGTACTCGGACCGCCCGGCACGTGCAGATCGACCGTCTCTTGCGCCAATGCCGGCGAGGACATTAGCGCCAGGCCGGCGACCCCCATTCCACCCAGCACGCGGCGCCGCGTCAGATCCGATGGTCGCACGTCATATTCCTGCATCAACTACTCCTGTCCTGCACCCCTAAGGCGCGACAAAACGAAATCCGCCGCGTCAGACTTGACGACAGCTGAGCTTACGAGGTCTATCGGGTGAGTGAGTCCGGCGGCGAGGGCGCGCTGCCTGAAGATCGCCTACCGTAGCGTTTTTGCGAATGCTGGCCCTGCTTCCAGGTCGCTTCTCGTTCGTCGCCCCCACTAAAGGCAAATGTGGGAAGAAGCGAGCACCACGCTCATCACGCTTGAGTGTATGCGACGCCGCGACAGCTGAACGAGGCCCGGCACTCGTCTGAAAAACGGGGGAATACGCCTTGGTTCCGCCTTCGCTGCGCACGATTCAATTGATAGTGATGGTGGCTGTTCCTCTAATCGAGCGTCAGGGATGCCCGCCGGCCTTTCATGTTATTACGCGCGCCCCCTGTTTCAGCCTTGAGGCGATGTCATGGACGCGTTCATCTGCACCACTTGCGGCACCCAATATGCGCCGACGCCCGATCCGCCCGACGCCTGCGCCATCTGCGACGAGGAACGGCAATTTGTGCCGCCGAGCGGGCAGGCATGGACGACGCTGAAGCGTCTTGAGCGAAGCCATATGCCGACGTTCCGGAATGAAGCCGGCCTGATCGGGATCGGCATGACGCCGGCATTTGGCATCAATCAGCGCGCGCTTCTGGTCCCCAGCGGACAAGGCAACGTGTTGTGGGACTGCGTCAGCCTGGTCAGCGATGTGATGGTCGATCTGCTCAGGGGTGTCGGCGGCCTCAGCGCCATCGCGATCTCGCATCCGCACTACTACACGACGATGGTCGACTGGAGCCGGGCATTTGGCGGCATACCGGTTTATCTTCATGCTGCGGATCGCCAATGGATCATGTGACCTGGTCCCTGCCTCGAATTATGGACCGGCGAGACCAAGCAAATCGCCCCGGGCCTGACGCTGCTGCGCACCGGCGGCCATTTCGATGGCGGAACGATCATGCACTGGACTCAGGGATGCGACGGCCGCGGCGCGCTGCTCTCCGGCGATCTGCTGCAGGTGGTGGCCGACCGCAAGCACCTTGGCTTCATGCGTTCCTATCCCAATTTCATTCCGCTCGGCGCGAGCGCCGTCCGGACGATCGCCGAGCGCGTCATGCCGTTCGAATACGACGCGATTTATGGCGCGTTCTGGAACGCGGTCATTCCGGAAAACGCCGAACATGCAATGGAGGTTTCGGTCGCGCGGCATATCGAATGGCTTGAGCGCGAAGCCCCCTGAGCTGAAATCGCTCTGGCTCGATGGACTCCCGCGAGCACCCGCCTCACGCACATTTTTGTCGTGACCGGCCGCGATTTGTGACAGAACTACTACAATCAAATGTCGGTTCGGTTACACGCGGAGCGGTCCATGAGTATGGAATGGCGGGTGCGGTCAAATTCGCTGGGGTGGTCAAATCCGCTGGCCTGGTGGTGGAGTTCTGTTGACCCTGGTCAGCGGCGCCAATATCGCGGTTTGGTTCATGCTGTACCGCCAGCTCCACGAACAACCGGCTGGCAGTCTCGGCAGCACGTCCGACATCGGCCTCATGCTCCTGCTCTGTGCGGCCTATGTTTTTGGCTGCGCATTCAGGTCGTTTCTTCCGCGCGCAGATGTTCAGCGGATTTGCTTGTTCGACACCTGGCTGTCGAGCGTTGTCGTCGGCCGGTCAGTAGCAACCGTGGCCGAGATCTGCTTTGCGGCGCAGTGGGCGATTATCCTGCACCAGCTGGGCACGATCACGGGCGCGGACACCACCTTGAACGTCGCCTGGGTGATCGTGCCGTTGATCCTCATCGCGGAATGCTTCTCATGGCATGCGGTGCTGACCACCCACTATTTGGGCAACGCCATCGAAAATTCGCTTTGGGCTGTTGCCTTCTTCGTCGTCGGGATTGGCCTTTGCCGGCTGCTGCCGGAGTTCCAGGGTCCGGTTCGCGCGGTCCTCGCCATCGCGATAACAGGGATTGCAGCCTATCTGGCGTTCCTCATGACCGTCGACGTGCCGATGTATCTGAGCCGGTGGCGGGCG
This sequence comes from uncultured Alphaproteobacteria bacterium, assembly GCA_963761895.1. Classification (GTDB taxonomy): domain Bacteria; phylum Pseudomonadota; class Alphaproteobacteria; order Rhizobiales; family Xanthobacteraceae; genus Bradyrhizobium. The sequence continues at coordinate 399,341 of CAVXIL010000002.1, read as the reverse complement.
GGGCTTGCCGATGGCAGCAAGCTTCTGACACCTCTGGAAGGTCTCCGTGACGTGAGCACGCGTTGGGTCGTGACGCACGACCTTGCCGAGTGGAAGGACGAGATTGTCTGGATGTCGCTCTATTTCAGTGCGGCGGTCTGGGCCAGCCTCGCGCTGTGCGTTTTCTACTCGTTCGACGATCATCTCCCGCGCTATCGTACCGAAGCGACGGTCGCAAGCTGGTCGTCGTACGCGCTGGCAGTAGCTGGCAAGCAACACCCGGTAGTGGCGCGCCCCAGCGTTTAGGCGCGCACGCCGGCGGGCCGGAGCCTGTCATCGCGCCGCGCCTCGGACCCGCCGGGTCTCCATTGTCCGGGCACACCATTGGTAATCATCGTGATCGCCATCCGGATGGCGGGCTCAATGCGGCCATGTCTTGCTTATACGCGTGGCGTGTTGGATTATCCCACCCCCGGCTTCTTCCATCTCAATGGCCAAAGCGTCACCTTCCTTAAACGGTCGAAGTCAAATAGGCCCATGACTGGCTTCGTAACGCGTTCGGCCATCGCACCAGCCAAAAATCGGTAGCCAGGAGCAGAAGTGCGCCGCTTAGTCCTGATCATGGCCCTGCTTGCAGCCGGCGCGGCCGCTATTCTGGTCGAAACCCGCTGGTGGCAGCTGTCCCCTGCGCAGTCGGCCGCGCGGAGCGGCGAGGTCGCCGTCCCGGTCATGACCGACAAGGCAAGGCGCGCGGATGTGCCGGTTTTCCTGGCGGGTCTCGGGACGGTTCAAGCATTCAACAGCGTGCTCATCAAGCCGAGGGTAGACGGTCAAATCGTCAAGATCCGGTTCGAAGAGGGAAAGGATGTCCATGCCGGAGACATACTGATCGAGATCGACCGGGCGCCATTTGAAGCGGTGCTGGCGCAGGCAGAAGCCAACAAGCTCAAGGATCAAGCGCAACTCGACAACGTTCGCCACGATCTGGCCAGGTATACCGATCTCGTGAAGAACGGTGCGGTCACTGCCCAGCAGCTCGACACCACCCGAGCCCTGGTTGCGCAGACCGAGGCAATCGTCAAGGCCGATCAGGCGTTGATCGACACGGCGCAGGTCCAATTGAACTACAGCACCATCCGTTCGCCGATAGACGGCCGTGTCGGGACGCGCCTGGTCGATGCAGGCAACATCGTAAAAGCAAGCGATACGACCGGCATCGTCTCCATCAATCAAATCCACCCTATTTTCGTCAGCTTCGCGCTGCCCGCCGATTCGCTGCCGCAGCTCAGCGCCGCGTCGAAGACCGGGGACGTCGTCGTGACGGCGCTTGATCGAGACGGCCGGACTTTAGCCACCGGCGTGCTTGCCGTGATCGACAATCAGATCAATCCGGCCACGGGAACGATCAACTATAAGGCCAAATTCGAAAACGGCGACGACGTCTTGTGGCCTGGGCAGTTCGTCAACCTTCGCATCCAGATTGCGGTCCGCCGCAACGTAATAGCGGTACCGGTGACGGCGGTGCAGCAGGGCCCCGACGGGCCCTATGCCTTCGTGGTCGGCGGCGACCGCATCGTGCAGAAGCGGCCCTTGAAGGTCGGCGTACTGAACAAGACCATCGCAATCATCGACGGCGGGTTGCAAGCCGGGGAGCAGATCGTGACCGACGGTCAATATCGAATTCAGGCCGGAAGCAAAGTCGAAGTCGCCGCACAAACGGCACCGCCCGCTGACACCGGTTCTGCAAATTCACGATGAACTTTTCAGCTCCTTTTATCGTACGACCGAAAGCCACGACGCTCTTGGTCATCGGCCTGATCCTGCTCGGCCTGGTCGCCTACTTCCTGCTGCCGATCGCCGGAGTGCCGCAAGTCGACATCCCGACTGTCCAGATATCGGCCCAGTTGCCCGGGGCGAATGCAGAGACCATGGCCACGTCGGTGGCAGCGCCGCTCGAACGGCAATTGTCGCTGATTTCGGGGCTAACCTCGATGAGCTCCGCGAGCTCGCTCGGGCAGACTTCCATCCAGGTGGAATTCGACCTCAGCCGCAGCCTCGACGGCGCCACACAAGACGTCCAGGCGGCGATCAACGCAGCCGGCGGCCAATTGCCCAAGAACCTGCCCAATCCCCCGACCTATGAAAAAGTCAATCCGGCCGACGCGCTCCTGATGTCCATCGCGATTATGTCGCCCGACCTGCCGATCGCGAAGGTCGACGACTATGTCGAAAATTACCTTGCTCCCCAGATATCCCGCATCACCGGCGTCGGAATGGTCGATTTTCACGGCCAACAAAAGCCCGCCGTGCGCGTGCAGGTCGACCCCAGCGTAGCGTCGGCCATGGGGTTGAGCCTTGAGGACGTCCGGGCGGCCATCGGCACCGCCACCGTCAATGCTCCGAAGGGCACTTTGGACGGCCAAAGGCAATCCCTGACGCTCGACACGACCGACCAGATTTTCGACGCGTCGGCTTTCAATTCGGTGATCGTCGCCTACCGCAACGGGGCGCCGGTCCGAATCAGCGACCTCGGCAAGGCCGTCAACGGTGTCGAAAACGTTCGTGAGGCCGCATGGCTGAATGGCGAGCGGGCCATCATCATCGACGTGCACAAGCAGCCCGGCTACAACGTCAACCAAACGGTCCAGTTGGTAAAAGATGCGCTGCCGGGGCTGCAGCGCACCCTGCCGCCTTCGATCGTTGTGCGAATCCTCGGTGACCGCACCCAGACTATCCGAGCGTCGATCGGCGACGTCCAGTTCACGATGGCCGTCAGCATAGGCCTTGTCGTGCTGGTCATGTTCCTGTTCCTGCGCAATTCGCGCGCCACGCTGATCCCGAGCGTCACCATCCCGGTCTCCCTTCTGGCGACTTGCGCGGTGATGTACCTAGTCGGCTACACCATCGACAACGTATCGTTGATGGCGCTCACCATCGCGGTCGGCTTCATCATCGACGACGCCGTCGTGATGGTGGAAAATGTCATTCGTCATATCGAGGCCGGCGAGCGCCCGTTGCAGGCGGCCCTGATCGGATCGCGGGAGATCGGCTTTACCATTCTCTCTATGACATTTTCCCTGATAGCCGTCTTTCTGCCGTTGCTGCTGATGGGCGGACTGATCGGACGGTTGTTCCGCGAATTCGCCGTCACGTTGAGCGTGGCGATCGTCATCTCGGGAATTGTCGCCCTGACGCTGACGCCCATGATGTGCGGCTGGCTGCTGCGGGTGGACGAGAACCACTCGAAACCCGGAACGATCGAGACTTTTCTCGATGCCGCTTTCACGCGATCGCTGGACGCCTACGCGGCCAGTCTCCGCTGGACGCTATGCCACCGGCTAACGATGATAGCCGTGATGGCTGTGACGCTTGCCGCCACCGCATTGCTCTACATTGCCATTCCCAAAGGCTTCTTTCCGCAGCAGGACAACGGCACGATCCAGGGAACCGCCGAAGCCGCCCAGGACATTTCCTACACGGCCATGGTGGAACGGGTGCATGAACTGGCCAGGGTCGTGATGGCCGATCCGGACGTGCAGACTGTTTACTATTGGGTCGGCGCCAATCCCACCGTGAACAGCGCTCGCCTAATGATCGACCTCAAGCCCCTAAGCCAGCGCAAGGCGAGCGCGACCGATGTCGTCAACCGGCTGCGGAAAACGACCGCCCGGGTGCCGGCGATCGCGTTCTTCGCCCAAGCCCGCCAGGACGTGCAGATCGGCGCCCGCGTCAGCAAGAACTCAATATCAATACACCCTGCAGGATCCCGACGTCGCCGAGCTCTTCAAATGGGCCCCGATCATGCTGGCGAAACTCTCGTCACTGCCGGAACTGCAGGACGTGACCGGCGATCTGCAGGCGACTGCGCCCCGCATGATGCTCAAGATCGATCGCGACGCCATCGGCCGATTGGGGATTTCACCGCAGGTCATCGACGATACGCTCTACGATGCATTCGGACAGCGGCAGGTGGCGACAATTTTTGGTCAACTCGATCAGCACCGTGTCATCCTTGAAGCCACGCCCAGCTCTCAGGAAGACGCGTCTTCACTCGAGAAGCTTTACGTGCCGTCGGCGACAGGACAGATGGTACCGCTATCCGTGCTGACGAAATCCGAGATCTCGGTCTCCCCACTCACGATCAACCATCAGGATCTGTTCCCTTCGGTAACGTTGTCGTTCAACCTCGCACAAGGACACTCTCTGGGCGAGGCAATCACCGCAATTCAGAATGCGGAACGGACAATCGCAAAGCCTGCTGCGCTCACGGCCCTCTATCAGGGATCGGCCAAGGTTTTCGAAACATCGTTGGCAACCCAGCCTTACCTGATCGCGGCTGCGATCATCGCCGTCTACATCGTTCTCGGGATTCTCTACGAAAGTTTTATCCATCCCATTACGATTCTTTCGACGCTGCCCTCGGCAGGCGTGGGAGCATTTTTGGCCCTGATCGTTCTGGGCTACGATTTTTCCCTGATCGCGTTAATTGGCGTTATTCTCCTGGTGGGAATTGTGAAAAAGAACGCAATTATGATGATCGACTTTGCCTTGGTCGCGGAGCGAAACCGGCATTCGACACCGGAGCAATCCATCTACGAAGCATGCCTGCTGCGCTTTCGTCCCATCATGATGACGACTATGGCGGCCTTGCTTGGCAGTCTCCCGTTGGCTCTCGGATCGGGAGCTGGTTCGGAGTTGCGCCGTCCGCTTGGCATCGCCATCGTCGGCGGCCTTCTGCTGTCACAGTTTCTTACGCTGTTCACGACCCCGATCATCTACATCTATCTGAGCAAGCTCACGCGTCGATCGCACAGTGACCACCAGCCCGGAACCCATTCCAAGGCTGAAGAGCAACATGACATCGTTCCGATCCGGGCGGCGGAATAGGGCGCTCCGGTCCTCGCCATCGCGATAACAGGGATTGCAGCCTATCTGGCGTTCCTCATGACCGTCGACGTGCCGATGTATCTGAGCCGGTGGCGGGCCGGGCTTGCCGATGGCAGCAAGCTTCTGACACCTCTGGAAGGTCTCCGTGACGTCAGCACGCGTTGGGTCGTGACGCACGACCTTGCCGAGTGGAAGGACGAGATGGTCTGGATGTCGCTCTATTTCAGTGCGGCGGTCTGGGCCAGCCTCGCGCTGTGCGTTTTCTACTCGTTCGACGATCATCTCCCGCGCTATCGTACCGAAGCGACGGTCGCAAGCTGGTCGTCGGACGCGTCGGCAGTCATTGGCGAACAGCACCCGGTAGTGGCGCGTGCGCTGGCGCGCCGGTCAGAATAAAATCATGAACTCGTATGTTATTGAAATTCCCATGTTGTTTTAAACACCTCGGTCTCAGTCCAGCAGAGCGACTGCGACGAGGGAGGCACCCGACGGCGGCCCCTTTTCTCGTCAATCACTTGGGAAGGCCCAATTTACGCGCTCATATCTGGGCGATCGAGGAAAAATCCCAGACGACGTCTGGCGGGTTCTCTCCGATCCGGACGGTCGTGTCGTTGACGAAGCGATAGGGCGGAAGCGGCAGATTGTAGGGAGCCGGTACACCATTGAAGACGCGACCGGCCAGGTCATATTTGGAACCGTGACAGGGACAGAAGTAACCTCCAAGCCAATTTGTGGTCGGCAGACTATTGCTGGGGTCGGGATAAAACATCGGAATGCAACCGAGGTGGGTGCAAATGCCCACCAGCAGGCTGTATTCCGGCTTTATCGAGCGATGCCAGTTATTGGCATAAGGCGGCTGCTGAGGCTCGCTTGAATGTGCATCGGATAGTTGCGCCAACAATTTTGGATCTTGCAACGTTTTGAGCGCCGGTGGTGGACGATTGACGATGAAAACCGGTCGCGAACGCCAACGCACGGCCGCTTGTTGGCCCGGTTGAAGTTTGCTCAGATCGAATCCACCGGACCGCCGGCGGCCAGCGTCGACGCATCCGGCTCCATCTGGTCGATCATCGGGAAGAGCGCCGCTAACGTGCCCACCACGGCTGCCGCGCCGGTTGCGACGTAGAGGAAGTCGCGTCTGGTTCCGGATCCGGATTCGGTCGTCAACGTCGTTTTTTTCCTGCAACGCGTTCCGCCGGGATCGCATCAGTGCCGAGCCATGACCGATGCGGCCTGCAACATCTCCCCCACTGTTACAGATGGTGCGAAGTCACGCTTTGATCCAATCCAGTCTGTTCATACGTTCGTGAAGCATCATACCTTCGTGCAGACCTGACAGCATCGATCAGGTCGTCGACATCAGCAGATTGGAGTATTCGTTGTGGTCTGAAAGCCCATCATCTGCTGGCGAAAAATTGGTTTTAATTCAGGAACTTAATCTTTTGTGACGTGTCATCCACAGTCCACCGGCTGGCGGTGGCGACGGCCGGTGTCTTTCGATGGAGGACACCATGACTCAATGGACTAATGCAAAGCTGTGCGATGTCGGCAATCCAATGCTGGGCGTCATCCTGTTCATCTCCCGTTGGCTCTTTAACTTCCCTGCCGGAGCGCAATCCCAGAACGCGTATGTCAGCGGCAGCTTCTTACCCAAGTGTATGCTTAGCTCTGCGCCATGAATAGCAACACTGTCCTGATCTCAGGCGCGGGGATAGCCGGACCAACGCTCGCCTTCTGGCTGAGGGCAGCCGGATTCCAGACGACACTGGTCGAGCGTGCGCCCGCATTGCGCACCGGCGGTTATGTCATCGACTTCTGGGGTCTTGGATACGACATCGCCGAGCGCATGGGACTGCTGAATGCCATCAATCGCATCGGCTATTACGTGCGCGATTTGCGTATCGTGGACGACCGAGGTAAGCGGCTAGCCGGCTTTGGGACCAGGGTGTTTGACGAGCTGACAGGCGGACGCTACGTGACACTTGCGCGCAGCGATCTTTCACGGTTGCTGTTTGCAAAGATCAAGGGCGTGACGGAGGTCATCTTCGACGATGAGATCGTCGGCCTGCAAGAGCAGGCGGACGCCGTGCAGGTCCATTTCAAACATTCGGGCGAGCGCCGGTTTGATCTCGTGATCGGCGCAGATGGTTTGCATTCAGAACTTCGGAGGCTCGCCTTCGGACCGCAGCAGCAATTCGAGAGGCAACTGGGCTACATGGTGGCGGCGTTCGAAGCACGCGGCTACCGTCCGCACGAAGATGATGTCTATATCATGCATGGCCAGCCGAGATGGATGGTCGGCCGTTTTGCCTTGCACGAGGACCGAACGCTGTTCTTGTTTGTCTTTGCCGACGACAACGGCTTCCTGCCGGCGAAGCCCGAATTGCAGAAGGCAATGCTGCGCGAGCGGTATCGCGACGGGAAATGGGAATGTCCGCGCATTCTCGACGAACTGGATCGCACGCAGGAGCTTTATTTCGACCGCGTCAGCCAGATCAGGATGAAAAGCTGGTCGCAAGGCCGCATCGCCTTCGTCGGAGATGCTGCGTCCTGCGCGTCGCTGGTGGCGGGCCAAGGCTCGGCGCTGGCAATGACATCTGCCTACGCGCTGGCTGGAGAACTCGCCAAGGCGGAAGGGCGATACGAAGAAGCGTTTGGCAAATACGAAGCGCTGTTGCGGCCGTATATCAGCACGAAGCAGCTGGCCGCCGAGCGCTTCGCTGCGGTTTTTGCACCCAAGACCCGGTGGGGCCTCAACTTCCGAAACCAGGTAATAAAGACGTTTGCAATCCCGGGAGTGGCCAGACTTGCCGTCGGCAGGGACATCAGCGACACCCTGCGACTTCCTGATTACCGGTGGCCATCACCGCGTGAGACCAGACTCACGCGTTCCACGTGAGGGGCGTGGATCACGAAGCCGCCCTTGCCGCGACGTTTGGCCTCGTACATGGCGCGGTCGGCCGCACTAAGCAATTCGTCAGCGGTGGCGCCGTCGCGCGGCGCCGCGGCGATGCCGGCGCTGACGCCGATCCGTGCAGCGGGAGCGAATTCGAACGGCTCCGAGACGCGCGAGATGATCCGTCGTGCGACTGAAACGGCTTCGTCGTCGGTGATGTCAGGCAGCAGGACGACGAATTCGTCGCCGCCAAGACGACATGCGAAGTCGACGTCGCGGACGCTGGCGCGCAGGCGCTTGGCCACCGCGACGAGAACGGCATCACCCGTCGCATGTCCGAATCCGTCGTTGACGGCCTTGAAGCCATCGAGATCGAGACAGAACACGACGAGTTTTGAACGAAGGGATGCCGCGTCCGGACCAGGGCCTGCGAGCAGATCGGCAAACAGCTTCTGATTCATGGCGCGATTCGGAAGACCGGTGAGCAGGTCATGATGCGCCATCTGGCGATTGCCGTGCTCGGAACGGTGGAGGTCGAGCAGGACCTTGTGGTTCTCCAGCAGCAGGAAGATCATTCCGGCGGTATAGAGCGGCGTCTGCAGGCCGACGAGAAACAGGAACGGGGTCGGCGACAGGACCGTCGCGACGGCAAAGGGCAGTGTCAGGATGCAGATCAGCAGAGCACCATAGCGCGGGGTTCCGGCGTTACGAGAGGAAATGCCGCCGATGAGATTGGCGATGCCGATGCCGGCCATCAGGGTCAGCGGCAGGTCGCCCGATCTTACACATTGAACGCAGCCGGCTGAAATCAGCATCACCGAGGCCAGCCCGGCCCAGATCGGCGCGATGGTCGTTCCCGTGCGTTGCGCGGCCTTCTTCTCGATGTCCTTCATCATCAGATAGATTCGGATGCTGCCCAGAACCAGTTCTGCCGCCACCCAGGCATAGGCCCCATGGAGCTTCCGTCAACGCAGCGGCGATCGTCGCAATGAGCAAGGAGGCGAATATCGCCACCGCAAGCGTCCTGGTCTTGCTCGCGCGCTGATGCAGCAACTCGTTGCGGATGTCGTCGGGCTCCGGGTGTATGCCGGCCAGCAGCCAGTCGATGCAAGCGTGCGGGCGCGACTTTGCGAGCGACATGTTTGCAAGCGACTTGGGCCGCTGCGGTTGCGCGGCAGGAAAGGAACGGGTGCCCGGCTGGATTGCGATCGACATGGCCGCAGTCTCGTCGGCCGGCCTTGATGACCGCTTAAGCGCGCCGGCAAAGTTCCAGAGAGCGTAAAGATTTGATTTCCAAGGGGAATGGCCGCCGGAGATAGCTCGCTGCGGTCAAATACCTGCCGGCCTATCTCTGTGACGGAGTTCGTAACTGCAGCGCAGCAAGCACGTCAGGAATGGCTATCACGCGAGCCCGGCATTGAATCTCAAATCCGTCACTCCCAAGTCTTTGGGGAGGCTCAAAAAAGGAGGCCCCGACTCACAAATAACAGGGAGGACAATCATGGCCCGCATAACTCGACGCAAGCTTCTTGCGCTTTCCAGCGGGGGTGCAGTCGCAGCAAAAACCGGCGGAATCGCCGCAATTCTCGCCCTGAGGCAAGCGCCGGCCTACGCACAAGGGACGACGATCCATTGGCTGCGCTGGAACGATTTTGTTCCTGCGTCAGACGAGGTGCTGCGCAAAGTGATCGCGCCCGAATGCGAGAAGACCCTTGGCATCAAGCTCAACATCGAGACGATCAACGGCAACGACATCCAGGCACGGACCACCTCGGCGATTCAGTCCGGCACCGGGCCGGACGTGATCTGCGCGCTCAACAACTGGGCGCAGCTCTATCCTGAGAGTGTCGTCGACGTGAGCGACGTGGCCGAGGAGATCGGCAAAGCGCAAGGCGGCTTCTACGAGGAATCACACGTCGTCGCCAATGACGGCGAGAAATGGATCGCAGTGCCGTGGTGCGTGCTCGGCGCACAATTGGCGTACCGGAAATCTTGGTTCGCGGAGATCGGCTACGACGCGCCGAAATTCCCGCAAACCTGGGAGGAATATCGCGATGCCGGCAAGAAGCTCAAGGCGAAGGGCCGGCCATTGGGTCAAGCGGTCAGCCACAGCTTCGGCGACCCACCGACTTATGCCTATCCGTATCTTTGGTCATGGGGCGGCAAGGAGATCGAAGCGGACGGCAAGACCGTGGTGCTGAACTCGAAGGAGACTGTCGATTCGGTTGAGTTCGCCGTTGGCTTTTGGAACGACGCCTATGATGACGGTGGACTCGCCTGGGACGACACAAGCAACAACCGGGCCTTCCTCGCAGGCACGATCAGCAGCACGTTAAACGGCGCGTCGATTTATCTTGAGGCCAAGCGCAAGCCCGACGTCTATCTTACCGAAACCGGCAAGCCCCTTTTTCAGGACATTCTGCACGCGCCGCTGCCGAAGGGCGCAGCCGGCCAGTTCGGCTATCACCTCCCGATGTCGAACATGCTAATGAAGTATGTGAGGGACCCAAAGGCCGGCAAGGAGTTCCTGCGCTGGATCACCTCGAAACAGGTCTATCAGGCGTGGTTCGATTCGCAGCAGGGCTACTCCGTTGGGGCGACCACGATTTGGGAGAAGGACCAGCTCTGGGACAAGGACCCCGTGATGCTGCCCTTCCGAACGGCCGCGCGGGCGGGGCGTTTCCCCGGCTACGCCGGACAGGCCGACCGGCACGCAGCCGAGGTGCTGAGCAAGTACATCATCGTCGACATGACCGCCAAGGCGATACAAGGCACGCCGGCGCAAGACGCTGTGAAATGGGCGCACGAGGAGGTCGCGAAGATCCATCTCGCTTGAAGTCTCTGCCTCGGCGCAGTAGTTTTGTTATCGGCTCGGCGCTGCGGCGCGCAGCCGCAGTGCTTCCGCCTTCGGTTCGGGGGTACGCTCGATGGCCGTCGAATCCATCGTCGGTGCAAAGCCTTATGTCACCACGTCGCGGCGTGGGCCGGTCACGCGGGTCCTTGAGAACGAACGCTGGTTCGCCTTCTTTCTGCTGCTGCCGACGGCGGTGCTGCTCGGCCTCTTCATCGCCTATCCCTTCATCAGGGGCGTGCTGCTGGCGGTGACCGACGCGAAGGTTGGCGTGCCCGGAAAATTCGTCGGGCTGCAGAATTTCGCGCTGCTGCTGAATGACAGCATCTTCCGGACCGCAGTCTGGAACACCATCCTCTACACGGCGGTGACGACCGTCTTTAAGCTGGCGCTGGGCTTGTGGCTTGCGCTGCTGCTCAACCGCCATTTCAGGGGGAAGGCCATGACCCGCGCCTTCGTCCTGTTGCCCTTCATCATCCCGACCGTGCTCTCGACCTTCGCGTGGAAGTGGATGTTCGATCCGACCTTCAGCGTCATTAACTGGACGCTGTTTCACCTCGGCATCATCCGCACTCGCATCAACTGGCTGGGCGATCCCGTTCTTGCGCTCGTCTCGGTGATGATCGTCAATATCTGGCGCGGCGTGCCGTTCTACGCGATCAGCCTGCTGGCTGGATTGCAGACCATCAGCCCGGAGCTGGCAGAGGCCGCCGCAATCGATGGAGCGCGGCCCTGGCAGCGCTTCCGCTATATTACGTGGCCGCTGTTGCTGCCGGTCACCATGGTCGTTGTGCTGTTCTCGGTGATCCAGACCTTCGCCGATTTCCAGCTCGTCTATATTCTGACCGGCGGCGGACCGGCAAACGCCACGCAGCTCTTCGCCACCTACGCCTATCAGATCGGCGTCGGCACGGGTCTGCTGGGCGAGGGCGCGGCGATATCGCTCGCCATGTTCCCGGTGCTGCTCGTCGTCGTCGTCGTGCAGCTTCTCTATATCCGCCGCGTGGAGACGCTATGATGATCGAGGGTGCGCGCTGGCGGCGCTGGATCTTTTTCAATCTCCCGCTCGTGCTGTTCGTTGTCGGGCTGCTGTTCCCGTTCTATTGGATGATGGTGACGACGGTACGGCCTGACGCCGAGCTTTACCGGCCGTGGATGGCGCCGAACTACACGCCGTTCTGGACGCTCCGTCCGACGCTCGACCACATCCGCTACCTGCTGGAAGAGACCCTGTTCAGCAGATGGATGCTGAACACCTTCTTCATCTCCGTGCTTGCAACGGCGATCTCGCTTTTCTGCGGGCTTCTTGCCGGCTACGCGCTCTCCCGGCTCAAATTTCCGTTCGCCGGCAGCCTCGGCACCGGAATCTTCATTACCTATCTTGTGCCGCAAACGCTGCTGTTCATCCCGCTCGCCGATATCATTCGCAACTTCCACCTCGGCGACACGCCCTGGGCGCTCATTCTCACATATCCCACCTTCCTCATCCCCTTCTGCACCTGGCTGCTGATGGGCTACTTCAAAGCGATCCCGCGCGAGCTCGAGGAATGCGCACGCATCGACGGCGCCACGCGGTGGCAGGCGATGGTCTACATCATCTTCCCGGCCGCGGTGCCGGGTATCCTCTCGGCCGGGATCTTCGCCTTTACCCTGTCGTGGAACGAGTTCATCTACGCCCTCGTTTTTTTGTCTACGCCGGAGCAGAAGACGGTCTCCGTTGGCATTACGTCGGAGCTGGTCCGCGGCGACGTTTTCTACTGGGGCTCGCTGATGGCCGGCGCGCTTCTTGGTTCGGTGCCCGTGGCGATCATCTATTCGTTCTTCGTCGAGTACTACGTCGCCGGCATCACCGGGTCCGTCAAGGGGTGAGCGCAAATACGCCGGAGAGAGCGATGGCACCGGTTATTATACGGAACTTGAACAAGAAGTTTGACGAATTCCATGCCGTCAAGGACCTGAACCTTGAGATTCACGACAAGGAATTCGTGGTTCTTGTCGGCCCCTCGGGCTGTGGCAAAACGACGACTCTGCGGATGGTGGCTGGACTCGAATCGATTACCTCGGGCGAAATTCTGATCGGCGAGCGGGTCGTCAACGAACTGCCGCCGATGGATCGTGACATCGCCATGGTGTTCCAGAACTATGCCCTTTACCCGCACATGAGCGTCTACGACAACATGGCGTTCGGCCTGAAGATGCGTCGGTTCGATCGCGCCGAGATCGCCAAACGCGTGCAGGTGGCGGCCGAAATCCTCGGCATCCAGGGACACCTGAAACGCAAGCCGCGGCAGCTCTCCGGCGGCCAGCGGCAGCGCGTCGCTTTGGGCCGCGCCATCGTTCGGCATCCACAGGTGTTCCTGTTCGACGAGCCGCTATCGAACCTCGACGCCAAGCTGCGCGTCCAGATGCGCGTGGAGATAAAGAAGATCCACGTCCGCCTCGGCACCACCGCAATCTATGTGACCCACGATCAGGTCGAAGCGATGACGCTCGGAGACCGTGTCGTTGTCATGAAGGATGGTGTCGTTCAGCAGATAGGCGAGCCGCTCGAGCTATACAACGAGCCCGCCAACCGCTTCGTCGCCGGCTTCATCGGCTCCCCAGCCATGAACTTCGCGACGGTCTTACTGGCCGACGCCGAGGGCGCCCTCTGGGCCCACCACGAGGGCATCCGCATCAAGTTACCGGACGCGGTCGCTCGCCAGCTCCGTCGGCACGTTGGAAAGAAGGTCATACTCGGAATCCGCCCTGAGGACCTTCGCGTGGCGTCCAACAGCGATGCGACGGACCTCAGCTTCGATGTCGTGATCGAGGTCATCGAGAAACTCGGATCGCAGATCCTTCTCGACGTGAAGGCGGGTCCCAACACGATGGTGGCCGCGGTCGAACCGAGCGTCCAAGCCAAAGTTCATGACCGACTTCGCCTCGCGCTCAATCCCGACCGATTGCACTTCTTTGACGATGTGTCGCAAGCGGCAATCTGAAGCAGAGTGGCGCTCCCTAGGGGAAAGCCCAATCAATACCCCGCCAGACTTCTGCAAAAATAGCGGCGCGCGCTCTGATGATTTCCCCGAGGGATGCCTCAGCCTCGCGTTTGGTCCGCCTTGCGACCTTACACCCATGGGTCCGCTTCGGGGGACGACGGCTGGTGTGTTGCAAAACACAGCTTCGCGGTCTCGCCGCATGTGTTGCGCGAGGTTTGGCCTGCTCGTTTCGCCCTCAGAAATCAGAGGGCGCGGGGAATGCCGGATGCCCGATGCACCCGCAGCCTCGTGTGCGCTATGGGTAACAAGTATGCACACGAGTATTCACAGCGAGTCACCGGAATCACCCGGCATTCCCCGCGCAATGGTTTACGGCTTATACCGTGCTCTCCCCGGTGATCGGCTTGTTGACACCGTCACTGGCGAAAAAAACTTCGCCAACTTGACGCCAGCGTCGGGGCGTCAGGACCACACGTCTTCGCCGTCCGCCTCAAGCACCCTCGTCAGGAGCACCATCCGCGTCCACCGCATCCAAGCCCCGCGTCGGTGACGTTGCGCAACGCCCCTCTGTTGGGACTGGACGGCGGTGAATATACAAGTGATACCAGCCTTCGGAAGGTCTGACTCTGTTTTGAAAAGCTGGCGCCGGCGTGATTCATTTCTGACCGACTGGATTGATTCGGGAGGTCGGCGATGGGCGCGGCGGTCGGTCTACGGGAGGATTTCGGGGCGGATGAGCTGCGTCGGCTCGCGGCGAAGGTGAAGGATGCTGCGCAGGCGCGACGGTTGCTGGCGCTGGCGGCGGTTCGCGACGGGATGAACCGCACCGAGGCGGCGCGGATCGGCGGCATGGACCGGCAGACGCTGCGGGACTGGGCGCACCGCTTCAACCAGTACGGTCCTGACGGTCTGATCGACATCAAGCCGACCGGGCGGCCGTCGAAGCTCTCCGACGAGCAGAAAGAGGCATTGAAGCAGCTTGTCGAGACCGGCCCCGACCCGGAGAAGGATGGGGTCGTACGCTGGCGCTGCGTCGACCTGAAGCGTGTTCTCGGACAGCGCTTCGGTGTCGATCTGTCGGAGGTGAGCCTGGGGCGCGCGCTCAAGAAGCTCGGCTTCTCGCACATCAGCGCCCGGCCGCGCCATCCCGTGCAGGATCCGGAGGCGATCGCGGCATTTAAAAAAACTTTCCCACGCAGGTCGCGGCGATCGTGACCAAACTCGCCCCGGAAACGCCGATTGAGGTCTGGTTCCAGGACGAGATGCGGGTCGGCCAGAAGAACAGCCTCGTCTACCAATGGGCCAAGAAGGGATCACGGCCGCGGCAGCCCAAGGATCAGCGCTACGAGAACGCCTATGTGTTCGGCGCCGTCTGTGCGAGCCGCGACACCGGCCTCGCCCTCATCATGCCGCAAGCCGACACCGAGGCCATGCAGGCGCATCTCGACGCCATCGGCAAGGCCGTCGCGCCCGGCGCGCATGCGCTGCTCATCCTCGACAAGGCCGGATGGCACACGACGCGCAAACTAAAGCCACCTGCCAATGTCACCCTCGTGCCGCTGCCACCCGCCTGTCCGGAGCTCAACGCAGCCGAGAACATCTGGCAGTATCTGCGGCAGACCTATCTCGCCAACCGTGTGTTCGCGTCCTACACCGACATCCTCGACGCCTGCCAAGACGCCTGGCGAAAACTTCTCGCCGAAACCGGGCGCATCACGTCGATCGCGGCCCGCGACTGGGCCATCATCGGTCAGCTCTTCTGAAGGCTGGTATGATTTGGGTCTTCGGAAAAACAGAATATTTTTTCAAAAGGGGCTGGACACGTCGCGGAAGCGGTCGAGCAGTGATTTGCCCGTCGGGCGCGCGTCCAAGCCGATCGAGGCGCGACGGAACGAGTTACAGGGACCAACGCTTGGCGCGTGATCCCCATTTCTGTTTTCGTTCAGCCCGCTTTTGCTTCGAGGTGCAAAAGCCCGGGCGAACGAAATCACATTGATGCGAATGAATTGAGCTCTCGCGCATTGCGATCTCGGCTGATCGCTAGGGGAAGCCGACCATGACATGAAGCGACCATGCATGCGCTCAGTCGTCTCGCTTTGTTCGTCGCCGAATGGATGCGCCCGGTAACGCTGAGCCAATGAACGAACCGGCCCCTCGATGGTTGAAACCCAGGAGAAACTCGGCTTAAGGCGCTTAACCGCGCGATGGGATCTAACGAAAAAAGCTACAGCCACAGGCCTCGCAAAGAAGCGACGCAGAGAAACAATGAGAAACAATCCTGCAGTGTGGCGCGGGATATATGGCGATGCGCTGCGCGTCGCTCTAGCGTCGGCCACGGAAGCGTCGGAGGGACCATGTGGCAAACGGCGGCATCCCGTGCTGCCGTGCACGCGAATGTGTTGGCGCGGCTTGCAACCTTTCATCGCGACAGAGCTTTTCATCCTGTCACAGCGTTCAAATCCATCATGACAGGAGAGCTACATGCTTCGTCGTAAACTGATTGCTTTCGTTGCCGCGGCCGGCCTCGGTTGCGTGCCGTTAACCGGCGCCCTGGCTGCTGGACACGGAGGAGGTCACGGAGGCGGAGGGCACGCCGGTCATGCCATGGGAGGTCGCGCGATGGGTGGACATGCGATGGCAGGTCACGCCCGGGGTGGTTACGGCGGACGTCACTTTGCCGGCCGTCGCGGTTACGGTGGCGGCTATGCCTACGGCGGCGGCTATTGCAACGGCTACTATGGAAACTACGGCTATAACAATGGATGCGGCTACAATCCTGTTGCCGCGATCGCCGGTGGTGTGATCGGCGGCGCCTTGAACGGCTTTGGTGCCTACTAAATCAAAAATGCGAGGGAGCCACGGCAACGCCTTCCGGCTTCCCTCGCGAACTTGACTATCTCAATTGGCAGATAAATTTGAGATTTAGCCGCTTTGCGGTGTTCCGATCTGACGCCACTGACGACTGAGTGGCGAACTTCGTCGTCTCACGTAATTGGTGGCGCCAAGAAAATATCGTCTGGCAGACCATTTACGGTGCAGGAGACTGCTTTTGAGCCGCGCGCCTCGCGACGGGTGTCCGTGGAAGATCCCCGAACTCTGACGAATGATAAATGCGGCCTTCGGATGTAGTTATCCGAACGTCGTAGCAGCCTCGTTTGATGAATCTCTGGCCCTTTTCAAAGCTGGTTCGGGCGTCTTACGGGTAACAATGCTGACGCCTCTGATGTCTGTTCCGGTTACGGTGGCGTGCTTGACGCCCTAACCGAGGCCGTCGACGTTGGGGTTCGTGGCTGGAGGCAATTCCATGGCACAGATGGGTGGGAAGGGGTCGACCACCACTCCAGCATTGAGCGAGTAAGCTATTCGTCCTGATATCAGTTTAGTTGAGTACTCCCGGACGTGCCTGTCCTGCCACTTGCCGCACGACGCTTTCCCGAGAGCGTGGCATTTTCCTTCGCGGCTTCTCGCCCCGGATAACATAAAAGTTTGGCTCGGCTGGGAGCGCGCGCTTCAGCTTATTCGGGCTGACCTTTTCCTCCCAGAGTTGATAGTTAAGCCTGAGGAGCCGAGGTCGAGCAGAGATACGTTCCGCCAAAATCTTCTGGATGTTGGCAGGGTCAACAAGCTCGATGTCATACAGGACGGACCCGGCGTCTACAGATGGAGACTTCTTTGACGAGGCGGGCACTCCTTCGGAGTAGCTCATGCTAGGTGGCCTGTGTAGCAACTCAGACAGCGCGGTACCTGTACCAGCCGTCTTGCTCCCCTCAGTCGGCGGGACCTGCGGTCGCGCAAAATACCCCTGTCCCTGTCGGAAACCTAATTCGGCTGGCAAGTGAAGCCGAATCGCGCAATGTTTCTATCTTATGAGAGAAGCTTGCAGCCTGATCTGGTCGGCGCTGGTATTATTGTTCCGATCGCGTGCCTCGTTGGCAGCCGAGATCCTGGTTCTTCGGCATCAGATTAACATACTGAGACGGCATTCGCCCAAGAGGCAGACGTTCAGCGCCATGGACCGCTTGATCTTTGCCGGGGTGTATCGATTGGCGCCAACAGCCCTAAACGCTCTGGCGGTTTTGAAGCCAGATACCGTTATAAAGTGGCACCGCGCCGGGTTCAGATCGTACTGGCGCTGGAGGTCACGACGTCGTGGTGGCCGACCAACCTTACCGACAGAGATACGCAAGCTTATCCGCGAGATGAGCATCGCCAACCCGTTGTGGGGAGCGCCGCGGATCCACGGAGAGCTGCTTAAGCTCGGCATCGATATCGGCCAGACGAGCGTGGCCAAGTATATGGTGAAGAGACGAGGGCCACCGTCGCAAGGCTGGAAGACGTTTCTTCATAACCATACCGACGCCATCGCGGCGATGGATTTGTTCGTCGTGCCGACGATCTCGTTTCGCCTGCTCTATGGATTGCTGATCATGGGGCACGGCCGACGACAAATTTTGTGGTTTGGCGTCACAGATCATCCTACTGCAGAATGGATCGCAAATCAGGTCACGGAAGCATGCGGTTGGGAACAGGCTCCCCGCTACCTGATCCGTGACCGGGATGGCGCCTATGGTGAGGTCTTCATCCGAAGACTTCGATCAATGGGCATTCGTGACCGGCCGACATCGCCGCGCTCCCCATGGCAAAACGGATATGCCGAACGGCTGATCGGTTCGATCCGACGGGAGTGCCTTGACCACGTTGTTGTGTTCGGCGAGCGACACCTCCGTCATGTCCTGCTGTCGTACATGAAATATCACAACGAGATAAGGACGCATTTATCTTTGGAGAAAGATGCGCCGGTCTCGCGCGCCGTCAAACTAGCTGGGACCATTCTTTGCCGCCCGGTCCTGGGCGGGCTGCACCACCAATATGTTCGGATTTGATTTACGACAGGCACAGGGGTTTCTCGAAGTCACTTTATTGTGGCAGAGAGGGAGGGATTCTGCCAAATTTTCTCAAAACCTTAATAAGATCAGCCACTTGTGAGAGGTCACTCTCCCCCCTGCGAGTTATCCAACGAGCTTGAGAAGCAAAATAGCATTTCGCCAAAAGCAGCGAGCTTACCGCTATTGCGATCCTCCATTTCATAGAAGTTCGGCGAGATGCACGTCGGTGCACCGCGCTGCCACCAGCGTTTAGATGCCGTCGGATCCCGGTACAGCTAATCTGAACACGAAGCGGTTCGTTTCGCTATTCCAGGTAGGGCGCGAGCACATTTTCGATCCATTTCATGAATGCGCGGACTCGGCGCGACAGGTTGCGCCGATGCGCTACTACCAGGGAGACGTCGAGCGGCTTGTGCTGAAAATCTGGTAGAAGCTCTATCAACGCTCCACTCTCCAAGTAACGGCCAATCGCCAACAGTGGTGCCTGAATCAGGCCAAGGCCGGCGACACCAGCGGCTTCGTAGGTCTGCACGCTGTTGACGTGCAGCGCACCTCGCAACTGAAGCCTCGCGTAGCTGTCGCCGTGCGGATACTCCCATCCATAGGGTTTTGCGCCGAGCGTCCTTGCGAAATGAATTGCCCGATGTTTCTGATGCTGCAGATCTTCTAGCGATCGAGGGACGCCATAGCGCGCCAGGTAGGCAGGACTGGCGGCGTTGACCATGCGTAACTTGCCCAGCGGGCGGGCAATCAGCGTCTCGTCCCCGATGGGACCAAGTCGCAATACGCAGTCAAACCCCTCTTGAACCAGATCAACTTGGCGATCCGTACTCGACACCTCCAGCTCCAACTCGGGATAAGTCGCCATGAAGGCCGGCAAGGCCGGCACGATAGTGGTGCGCGCCAGCTCGCTCGGCAGATCAACCCGTAAGCGCCCGCGAAGTGCCACTCGATCGCTTGCGAACATTGAGTGCAGATCATCAACGTCGGCAAGCAGATCGCGGGCACGTGCATGAAATACCCGTCCGTCTTCCGTCAACTGCACGCTACGCGTCGTCCGGTGCAGAAGCCTGACACCGACATCTTCTTCCAGCTTCCGGACCGCCGTTGAGGCCCTTCCCTTCTGAATGCCCAGGCTATCGGCTGCGTGGGTGAAGCTCCCCATTTCCGCTACCGTTATGAAAATGAGGATGGGTTCGAGGTTCTGCATTTTCGTGCCTCGGTATTGTTCACCGCAGAGAGAACAGTGAGTTCATTTCCTCGGTGTTTATCATGCCTAAGAGACACAATAAGCTCCGAATATGGGATCCCCCCATCGGAGAATGACAAGTGTCCGAAACTATGAACCTGCATCAGGTGCCTGAAACTCCCTTGCATCGCGCCCTGTGGGCCGGCCGGATAATGAGCGCGTTTGTCGTTATCGCTCTGGTGGCAGACGGCACTATTCAGCTTTTCGCGCCGGCACAGATCGCGAGCATGTTGCAGGAAACCGGGTTCGCGATGGACCTGGCCCGTGTCGTGGGTCCGATCATACTCGCCTGCGCCATCCTTTACGCCATCCCGGCCACCGCCGTCCTCGGTGCGATCCTAGTGACGGGCTTTTTGGGAGGTGCCATCTGCGCCCATGTCCGCATTGGTGAGTTGGGGTCGCCGCCGGAAATCATTTCCCTGCTTCTGGGCGCGATGACATGGGGCGGCCTCTACGCGCGCGATCCCCGAATCCGGGCCATTCTGCCGCTCATCCGTTGAACCAACAGGGGCAGTGCTCTGTCCCTCAAGATCAGGAGAAAACGCATGTTTTTAGTAATGGGAATCACGGGAAAAGTGGGCGGCGCAACGGCAGAACATCTGTTGGCGCATGGCAAGGAAGTACGCGCGCTAGTCCGCAATCGCGAGAAGGCGTCAAGCTGGGCGAACCAGGGCGTGGAACTGGTTGACGGTGATTGGAATGATTCGGCAGCCATCGAGCGGGCGCTCAAAGGCGTCGAAGGCGCGTTTGTCATGTTGCCGGCTGTCTGGGCCCCCTCGCCCGATTACAAAGAAGCCAAGGGCGTGATTGCGAACTATGTCGAGGCGCTCACCAAGGCAGCGCCGCCGCGGGTGGTAGCGCTTTCGTCGATGGGTGCGAACAGGACCAGCGGGCTTGGGATGATCACGGCCTTGTCGCTTCTGGAGCAAGGTTTTCGCGACCTGATATCGCCAATCGCATTTGTGCGCGCAGGTGGATTCTTCGAAAACTTCCTCTACGGCTTGCAGGTCGCCCAGGGCGGAACGCTACCAGTCTACTACAATCCGACAAACCGGAAATCGCCCATGGTCGCGACGAACGACATCGGCGCGGAGGTCGCAACCCTTTTGACCGGGCCAGCGTGGTCAGGGCAGCGCGTCGTCGAGCTTGGTTCGATGGTCACCGCGGATGAAGTCGCGGAGCAATTGGGTGAAGTCCTGAATCTCGACGTGAAAGCCTTTGCAGTCCCGCGTGCAGGGTGGGCGGAAGCATTCCAGCAATTCGGCATCCCGAGGGGCCGCACCGGACCTGCCGAAGAAATGTTTGAGGCCGTGAATGCAGGATGGATGGACCTCGGAGTCGAGGGTACGGAGCACGTAGCGGGTACGACGTCCGCACGAGACGTCTTCGCGGCGGCCCAGAAGGCCGTGACGGCGTGAACCGCGACGTTCACACCAATGAAGATCGAGATCGAACATGAAGGTTCTGGTTTGGGTGCAACGGGCGGAACCGGACGGCTGATCGTCCGCGACGCCCTGGCGAAAGGCCATTCCGTCGTTGTCCTGGTTCGCTCGAAGGCCCGCGCCCTGGATCTCCCCGGGAGCAGACATGATCGAGGGCGTTGCTCGATCGCCTCACCCACCACTGCGACATCGTCGAGACCGGCAACGAGAGCTGGCGCTTCAAGAACCGCGCCTAGCGTTCCCGCGTTCGCCCTGGCTGCGCAACCCCGACCAGCTGCGCCGGGGCGAGCGCTACCGCTCCTGCCAGCCGTAACATGGGGGTCCCTTTTGGGTGAAAATCTAGGGTCCCGTTTCGACGTTCATTGACACACGTCAACGCAATAAGCATTGCAGTGGTCGAATGACCAGTCGGCTTTGCGCCATTCAACCGAAGACGGCAAATTGGCGAACGTCCGCTTCGCGCCATGAGCGGCCGGTCGGCCTAACATCAATGTCGCCGTTGGGCACAACTCGGACGTGTCGCCGTGTCGCCCTATGTCAGTCCGTTGTTCGGGGCAGAGCGGAAAACATGTGCTCGCGGCGAGTATTTCCGAGTTTGACCCGACTCGGACATTGGCTACGCCCGGCTCGCGGGCGCGGCCTTACTTCAGCTTGTACGTGCCGGTCTGATGATTGCAGTCCTGAGATGGTCCGGCTTTCACGACAGGAAACGGCACCAGCCTTGAAGTACGTGCCATCAAGGCTGTCATCCGCCAAAATCAAACCGTAAGGTCAAACAAGCCTGCGACTTCGCACTCTACGCCGAGCGCAATCTCGTCGAGCGATTCTTCAATGCCATCAAGCACTATCGCGGTATCGCGACACGCTACGAAAAAACCGCGCGCAACTTCCTCGCTGGCCTACATCTGGTCTGCGTCTTGCTTGGCTCAAATGACGACAGGCCCTAGAACTGTTCCTCCGTGGACGGGCCGCATCACGCCTGGGTGAAGGCGTGCCGGCTCTTGCGAATCCGAATTGAGCAAAGAGCGCCGCGCCTGCGTCCCATTAGCGGGCATCGGCACTCAATGGCAGCTCTACGCGAGTTGGACAAGTCAGACGCCGGGGGCTTCATATGCCGTCTCTTGGCTCGGGGCGCACGAAGGACAGCCCGTTATTCACCGTTTCGACATCAAGACCCGCGGCGACAGCGAACGAGTTGGCGATGGAATCCAGTTCGTACTGCGAAATCACGTCCTCGATCCGGACAAAGCCGTTTGGCGCGCGCTCTTCCACCAGTTGCATGGCGGCCTCCGGCCCAAAGCTGCGATTGCGCAGGGTTATGTCATCCATGACTAGCCGGCGTGTCGCGTCGTAGTGCTGCAGCGCCTCGACTGGATTCGAAATTGCGATCAGGGCGGCTGTAAGCAACCGTGCGTCTAGGATCGCCTGGGAGCCGGCCTGGCTGCCGATCGGTTGCATCGGATGAGCGGCATCGCCGATCAGGGTGACGCGGCCGCTCGTCCATGTCGAAACGGGGTCGCGATCGACCAGCGGAAATTCAAAGATATCCGGTGATTGTTCGATGAGCTTTGCCATATCGAGCCAGGAAAACCGCCACGCACCGAACGCCGCGAGTACCCTGTCCTTTGTGACACGCTTGTTCCAGTCCTCCCGCGGCGGTGCCTCGTCAGGCACGGTCATTTGGCAAAGCCAGTTGGTGAACAATTTGCCCCGGGGCGCCCTGGCGACGGGATAAGCGACGATCCGCTGATGGAAATGTCCGGCGATGACCATCGTTAGGCCGTCCAGGAAAGCATCGGCGTCGACAGCGGCGCGCCACAATATCTGCTTCGCAAAGCGAGCACCGCCTTCGGCCGGATGGATTTGACGGCGAACGGCGGAATGGATGCCGTCGGCACCGATCAGGACATCGGCTTCGTCGACCAGTTCCGCTCCGGACTCGCGGTCATGAAAGCGGCCTCGAACCCTTTCGCCGCGTTGTTCGAACGCGGTGAACGTCTGTCCGTTGCGGAATTGATCATGGCCGGTACGTTCGCGAACGGCCTGCAGCAGAAGCAACTGCAGACGTCCGCGATGGATCGAATATTGCGGCCATCGGTACCCGGCAGCCATTCCCCTTGGCTCGCTGTAAATCAGCTGTCCGAACTTGTTATAGAGATTCAATCGCTGCGTCGGAATGCCGGTTTGAGCGAGTGCATCGCCGAGACCCAGCTCGATGAGTTCCCGCACTGCCGTGGGTTGAAGATTGATGCCGACGCCAAGCGGCGAGAGTTGGCGCGCCGCCTCATAGACCCGGACCCTAAAGCCAGCCTGATGCAGGCTGAGCGCAAGGCTCAGCCCGCCGATGCCACCTCCGACAACAATGATCTCCATCTTCTTCATTTTGCCGCGACGCGCGGATCCCTCACATTGCTGAACGTCTCGAATTCGACGTTGCGCAGTTCGCCATCGACCTTCTCGACTCTCCGAATGTAGATGTTGTGGACGATTTCGCCGGTCGCCCGGTCGATCGACATCGGGCCGCGCGGACTCTCCCATGCGGTGCCCTTCATGGCCGTGATCAGCGCCTTGCCGTCGGTTGCGCCGCCGGTCTTTTTCAGCGCTTCATAGATGACGTGCATGCCGTCGTAACCGCTCGCCGCCATGAAGTTGGCGCGAACGTGGTTCTCCTTCTGGTATTCTTCGGCGAAGCTCTTGTTCAGGGCCGATGGATGAGCGGCCGAGTAGAAGTGCGCGGTAACGGCGCCCAGCATGGCGTCGCCCATGTTCGCCAACGCTTCGTCGTCGGTCAGATCGCCGGGGCCAATCAGCTTGATTCCGGCCTTGTCGAGGCCGCGCTCGACGAATTGCTTGGCGAAGGTGGCGGCCTGAACCGACGGAATGAAAACGAACACGGCTTGCGGTGCCGCATCCCGGACCCGCTGCAGGAACGGCGCGAAATCGGGATTTCGCAGCGGTACGCGGATCGCTTCCGCGATCTGGCCGCCGGCGGCTTTGAAGTTATTGGTGAAGGTTTCTTCCGCCTCCAGTCCCGGCGCAAATTCCGTGACCAGGGTAACCGCCTTGCCGAGATTATTGCGGATCGCCCAGTCCGCCATGATGGCGGATGATTGCGCCAGCGTGCCGCTGGTCCGGACAAAGTAGGGCGACTTTTCAACCACGGCGGTCGTGCTAGAGATCATGATGACGGCCGGCTTCTGCGCCTCGGTGAGGAGCGGCGCGCTGGGCAGCAAATCCGCCGTCAGACCGCCGCCGATAATGTCGACCTTTTCGTTGACGATGAGCTCCTGAATAAGCCGCTTTCCGGTCTCACCGGACGAGGCATCGTCCTTGACTATCAATTCGATCTGCCTGCCGGCCACGGTGTCGCCGTGCTGCTTGATGTAGAGGCGGGCGCCGGCGATCACTTGCTGGCCCGCGCTTGCCAGCGTCCCGGTCATCGGCATGACCATGCCGATCTTGACCGCATTCTGCGCGTTCGAGCTGCCCGCGGCAGCGGCGGTCATGCCGAGTATCGCAATGGTTTGGGAGAGAAATCTCCTCAACATGGCCGTTCTCCGTTGGGTTGTCGGTGCTGTTTCGGGGGCGCTGATATTCTTAAAATATGGGCGAGCTCAAATTGCCGTTGAAATAATGCCGCCAGTGGCTGTAGTTTGAAAGTTCGATTTCTTGTCATCCCTGTAGCCTGCAGACTAAGGGGCAAAAATGGACTGGTCAGATCGCATCGGCCGTCGCGTTCGTTTGCGCGACCTTCACATCGTGCTCGCGGTGGCCGAGGCCGGCAGCATGGCGAAGGCGTCGGCCAAGCTGGCCATCTCACATCCGGTTGTCTCCAAGGCGATTTCCGAGCTGGAACAAACTTTGGGCGTCAGCCTGTTCGACCGCAGCTCCCAAGGAGTTGAGCCGACGCCGTATGGCCGGGCATTGCTCGAGGCTGCCGTCAATGTGTTCGACGATATGCGCCAGGGGTTCAAACGCATCGAATTCCTCGCCGACCCGACGTCGGGCGAACTCGCCGTCGGTTGCCCCGAAATCATCCAGGCCGGTGTGCTCCCTGCGATCACGGAGCATTTTCTGCGGCAGCATCCCCGCGTGCAACTGAGGGTTATTCACGCCGATACGGCGCTGATGCAGTATGACCAGTTGCGCAAACACAACGTTGAACTTTTGATCGGGCGAATGCCGCGGCCGTTCGTCGAGGAAGATCTTGTCTCGGAGCCGTTGTTCGACGAACCCTTTTCCGTGGTGGCTGGGATCGAAAGCCGTTGGGCGCGGTGTCGTCAGATTGAACTGGCCGAGCTTGCCGAGGAAGCCTGGGTATTGCCGCCCCCCGACAGTGTTCCCGGAGTGCTGATCGCCGAGATTTTTCGCGAGCATGGTCTGAAGCAACCGCGCGCAGGCATCCTCACATTGTCGGTTCAATTGACGACAACGATGATCGCTACCGGGAAATTCGTCGGCCTGCTGCCGGGTTCGGTGGCGCGGTTTAGCGCCAAGCGCGTGGGGCTGAAGATATTGCCGGTCAAGGTACCGACCGTATTGGGCTCGGTCGTTGTCATCACCGTCAAGAACCGCACACCCAGTCCGCTCGCCCAGCAGTTCATCCGCTCGGCGCGTGCGGTCGCAAAATCAATCTCGGATGCGATATAGGGATGTCTGGGTTTGGCACTTTTCGGACATGGATGGTCACGCTGACGATGTCTGTTCTTGAGGGTAAAGCGGACGGCCCAGTTGCGCGCCCGGACTTCCGAATTTGGTAGAGATCCTATGCAGGCGCGGCGGGCTGGGTGATACCGTTTCGGTGTAACCCCCACCCCCAAGGCATAGGAGAGCCTGATGACGGTCCGCACAGTAAGCAACCTACCCGCCGCAATGCATGTTGAGATGGCGCGGTGTCTGTTTGCAATCGAATTGAGCAAGCAGAGCTGGGTTATTGGATTCATTACGCCGCTTTCCGCGAAGATCAGCCGCCGCATCTTGAGTGGATGCGATTGGAAAGGTCTACTCGATTTGATCGAGGAGGTGCGAGCACGTGTCAGCCGAGAGACGGGTCGGGCGGTGGATGTGCTCTCGTGCTACGAGGCCGGTTATGACGGTTTCTGGTTACACCGGCTACTCGAAGCGCATGGCATACGCAATTATGTTATTGATCCGGCAAGCCTGCAGGTGGACCGGCGGGCGCGACGAGTAAAGACAGATCGGATCGACGCTGAGCGGTTGTTGCGATCGCTAATGGCTTATCTACGCGGGGAGCCGAAGGTATGGAGCGTGGTGCGGGTGCCCAGCGTTGCCGAAGAAGACGCGCGGCGGCTGCATCGTGAGCGTGACCGTTTGGTCTCGGAACGCGTTCAACACGTCAACCGCATTAAAGGACTTTGCGCACTTCATGGCATCTACGATTACCAGCCGTTGCGCCCGCAAGCGATGGCGCGCCTGGAGCAGTTACGCACAGTACAAGGCATCTCACTTCCGCCCCGGCTACAATCTGAGATCAAGCGAGAATTGCAACGGCTGGAGCTGGTGGTCGAGATGATCGCCACTCTTGAGGCGGAGCGCGACGCGATTGTTGAGGATGAAGCATCAACGCATGTCAACGCCAAGAAAATCCAAAATCTCCATCAGCTCAAGGCGATCGGCCCGGAGTTTGCCGCGGTGCTGGTTGGCGAGATATTCCATCGTGACTTCAACAATCGCCGCCAACTCGCGAGTTATGTCGGCTACGCGCCGAGCCCGTTTCAGAGCGGAAACGTGGCCCATGATCAAGGGATCAGCAAGGCCGGCAACCGCAAGGGGCGAACCACCGGGATCGAACTCGCCTGGCTGTGGTTGCGCTATCAGCCCGACAGCGATTTGAGCGTCTGGTTCCGGGCGCGTGTCGGTACCACGAAGGGCCGCATCCGCCGCATCGCCATCGTGGCGTTGGCACGCAAGCTGCTGGTGGCGCTTTGGCGTTATCTTGAAACTGGCCTAGTGCCGCGAGGTGCCATCCTCAAAGGGTGACAAACGAAGATCAAATACCGATAAAAGGAGCTTTATGAATCCAAGGTGGATGTGTGGCCGGATCTCGACATGGCTGAAAGACGCCGCGGTAGAGAATGGTCCCATCCCCCTTGGAGCCCGCGCCCTCGCAACGCGCATGAGGGACCTTGGGACGGGTTGTACCCGGCCGGATATAAGTTGGTGCGGCGAGCGCCGCACGCACGCAAAGGGCTCGCCTTGGATCAGAACGAAGCTCAAACAAATGAGGAGCGACAAAGTACAAATATTTGGCAATCTCTTCGATGATGTTACGGATTTAGGCGCACCCTCAAGTCCTGCGCCTTCGGCGCACCGCTTCGCGGCTGCGGGACTTGACCGCGCGCCTAAATCCGTAACCAGGAGCTATCAAGATCGCTAAACCACCGAAATATTCCTTGACAGCGGCGCCCTCATATAAGTCGAGATGTGGCGCGGTGGCGTTAGGTAGAACATATCTCTTGCCGCCTCTTTCGTCTGGCGGTGCCTTAGTGGTTCAGCCATGGCTCCGTTTCCACATCCCGCTCATCGAACCGGACATGCAGATCTCCCGCATCCGGCTCTCGGACAAGAGCTCACGCTTTCGCGTGCAACGCCTTCTGCAGTTTCTGACCATTTATCGGAGTTGATAGGTTTCCCAATCTCCAAGGTCCTTCCCTACGTATTGCGTCTGTCTTGAACTGAGGTCCCTTCCCTCCACCGGAGTTACCCGGCTTCAGCGGTACTACGAACCTCTCCGTCACCCCAAGGCGCCCAGCCTGTCCCTCGCGGGCGTCCGGTTGGTCATTGCTGACCACGCCATGGGGCTTCCCGTGTTGCGTACGCTTTCCTTGTGTACATGCTGTCGCCACTACCCCGGCGCAGCGGCTGGGCGTACTCTTCGCTCTGCATCAGCCGCCATCGCCTCGCGCAGTTTGTGCAGCAACACGAATGCAGACTTGTAGGACAGTCCCAGATCGCGGCTGATGGCAAGTCGTTGCATTGGCCCAGCCTCTACGTGCCGGACTTAGAGCTGACGCTGACTTCCGCTAATGGGATGGCCCGGCCGTGCTCAGCGGCCTAATTTGCTGGACTGTGGCTGGGAGGCGGTGAAGCAAAGCTCAAGGAGCATGCGATGCGCACATTTCAGAAGATAGCTGGAATCATCACCACGATCGGGATCGACATCGGCAAGAACACCTTCCACCTCGTTGGCTTTGACCAGCGGGGTGCCATCATTCTGCAGCAGAAGGTGTCACGCAGTCAGCTCGAACGCCGTGTCGCCAATATTCCACGTTGCCTGATCGGCATGGAGGCCTGCTCGGGCTCCCATCACATCGGTCGGCAGCTGGCTGAAATCGGGCACGATGTGCGTCTGATCCCGGCCCAGTACGTGAAGCCGTTTCTCAAAGGGCACAAGAACGACTACCGCGATGCCGAGGCGATCGCGGAGGCAGTGCAGCGGCCCACCATGCACTTCGTGACGATCAAGACGCCGGAACAGATGGATTTGCTGGCTTTGCATCGCGTGCGCTCACGTCTTGTCGGACGGCGGACGGGCGTGATCAACCAAATCCGCGGCTTCCTCATCGAGCGCGGCATCACGGTGCGTCAGGGCCCGATGCCCCTGCGCAAGGCGCTATCGGAAATTCTAAGCTCAGACACTGGCGCGCTTTCGCCCAGAATGGTTGGCCTCATCGCTGACCTGGCCCAAGACTGGCGTCGGCTTGACGAGCGCATTACAGCCGTGTCGGCCGAAATCGAAGCGCTGGCGGAGCAAGACCACAGTTGTCAGCGCCTGATGACCGTACCTGGGGTCGGGCCGATCATCTCGAGCGCCGTGGTGGCGGCGATCGGCAACGGCACCGGATTCAAGCAGGGCCGCGACTTTGGCGCTTGGCTCGGGCTCGTGCCGAAGCAGGAGTTGACGGGGGATCGCACAATCCTGGGCAAGATCTCCAAGCGCGGCAACAAGTACCTGAGAACACTGTTCGTGCAGGCCGCACACGTCGTTCTCGAGCGGCGGCCGAGCGCAGCGATGCGGGGTTTGTGGCCCTGGGTCGAGCAAGCTTCAAAACGGCTGCACCGCAACATGCTGGCGATCGCGCTCGCCAACAAGCTCGCCCGCATCGCCTGGGCGGTTCTCGCGCGCGGTGGCACCTATCAACCGAGGATCACCCATGCAGCATGACAAAGGCTCGCTCAGGTTCACCAAGGAGATGCCCGCCATCCCCTCGGAGCCACCATCACTCGCCTCATTGGGCGAGCGAGCGACGGTGGCTCCGAGGGGATGGCTTCACGTGATCCGGCTGACGTCAAACATCAGAACGGAGACTGAATAGTTTAGTATCGACAGCTTTCCCACCGAGGTCTGCGGGATGGAATGAAGAGATGGACGAACGGTCTGCCCGGCGCAACCAAGAGACTGGGTGCCATGATGGCCCAACGAGGTCTTTCCGCTAGTCAGCCTCGGATGCGCGCGGAT
The DNA here is from genome assembly GCA_963761895.1 of uncultured Alphaproteobacteria bacterium. Classification (GTDB taxonomy): domain Bacteria; phylum Pseudomonadota; class Alphaproteobacteria; order Rhizobiales; family Xanthobacteraceae; genus Bradyrhizobium. The sequence goes on along the minus strand of CAVXIL010000002.1, from coordinate 369,688 downwards.
GCCCATGATGGCCCGGAGCAAATGCTCCACGTTAGAGGCCTGATACATTGTTGCAGCTCTCACGTTCGTCGGTCTTGGAGCTTCTGTCTTGCAACGCACGGCCCGGGCCATACATCATGGCACAAAGCTGACGTGGCTCAGCGGGTGAGCGATGTCCGCTTCTGGGTGATGAACGATCCTTCCAGTTTTAAGGCCCATGCCCCGAAAGCGCGGCCACATCTTCCTTGGCGAGGTGCTCGTGCGAAACCAATCGATCAAGCACCTTGCGGGCATCCGCAAGGAGCTGCGCATGATCATTCCGAAGCGCCGGGTCCCCGCGCGAGCGCGAGACGAAACTTCTAAGCAGTACCGTGTCGGAATGAATATCCGATCGATCCTCCGTACGCCAGGTATCCCGCAACTCCGGCATCGCATTGCGGAGGTCCGGCCGCCACGGAGCGATGTCGCGCAGATGTTGGGCCGAGGCGCGCACGCACTCCGCGGCCGGCCCTGGCACGTGGTTCGAAAGCGCCACGATTTTCGAGCCGAACCTGTACGCGCAATTCAGATCGGCGATCGTCTGCAGCGCGAACGACATCTCGCCGAGTCCGAACGCGCGCGAGAGACGGCCGCAGCAAATACGGACGCTACGATCAGGACCCGTCGTATAGAAGCCGGCGCCATGCTTCCGATCGGAATGGGCTCGATCCAGATCGGAGTGACTGATGAAAAGATCAAAGCGGCGGTCGCTCTCATCCAGGACAGCGTACCAGACCGGATCACCCGCTGCGACGAAGACACCGTCCCCGCAGAAGATCACCCTTGAGGCATCCCATTCGGCTTGCTTGGCTTGCAGTTCGCGGTCGGAAGCGAATTTGCCGTCGCTGACCCTTGTACGGGCAAGAAATTCCTCGAACGTTTCTGCGTTGAGATAGTAGGTGCGATGCATCGGATCCAACACCCTGCTTGCCCTCTCCCAATCGGTTGTCACAAGCGAGAGAAAGGCCGACGTTTCAAGCGGATTGCCGTGGTCGGCGACCGGCCACCAAAGCGAGCCATTGAAACTTCTTACCTCGTACCCCTCGTGATAGTTCGGTTTGCCAGAGGCGATCCTGTAGGCGAAGGGCGCTTCGGCGGGATCGACTTCGACGATCTCGACAGGCTGTGTGCCTGTGAGGTAGACGGGGCGCGTTTTCCGTCCCCTCCAACGCACGTACTCCGCGCGGTACGTGTAGCGATAATCGAGTAGATGCGTTTTCATGTCGCGCTCCTGCGATTCCGTCGGGGGGCCGTGAGTTCGCGCGGCATTCGTCTTCGCCAAGTCCGCCGCGATCTGTTCGCGCTTGCGCCGGACGCGCCTGTGTGGCGCCGGAGAGATACGCAACGCGGCGATGTCATAGCGTGGATACATCTCGACGGCCTTTTTCAGCGTTTTCACCCAGGCGTCGCCGTATTCCATGCTGACTTTCGTGATCACGTCCGGATCGTCCGATCCGCCGTGACCGGTGATGAACTTCTCCACCTCGGGATGCATGTCGACGTGCCGCACCACCGACTTGAAGCGGTGGCGCCAGCCGTGGTTGGGCTTGACGCCGGTGATGCGAAGGCTCTCGACCACCCAGTCGCCGAGCCGTTGCGCGATCTTCTGCCACTGCGGGTTTGCGCTCTCGCTGCCGCGCGCGCGCTTCGGATCGTACAACAGCGGCAGCCGCGCCTTGCGGCGCGCGTCAGTGACCAAGGCGGGTACACACTTCAAAACCTAGCTTGCGAGGCTTCAACGTTCACTATATGTTCCATATAATATCCTCCTCGAATTTGTTCTTCCAAACGAGCGCGACGTGCCTGATCAGATCGTCATTACGGAGAAAACCAGCCAGGCAAAAGACGTCCGCGCAGCGGTTGGTTCTCGCTACGGAGATGTCCTCCCGGCCGAGGGCCATTTGTTCGACCTCCTCGAACCGGAGGACGTTGTGCCGGCCTGGAAGTGCTGGTCACCGATACTTTTGCGACCCGAAGGTCTCTACGACACTCGCCCGGCAACGGGCGGAAACAAAGCCGCCAAGCTCAAAGCGATTCGCGAGGCTCTGCGTTCCGCCAAGCGAGTTTGGCTCGCCACCGATTGCGATCGCGAAGGTCAGCTAATTGGTCAGGAAATTCTCGAGCACTACAAATACCGCGGCGAAGTCATGCGGGTACTGTTCACCGCGCAGGACCCGCAAACCATCCGTGACGCATTCGGCCAGGCAAAGCCAAATGCCGAATACGCCCGCCTTTACGCCGCCGCCGTCGCGCGCCGGCAGGCCGACCAGATCTACAATTTATCACTCACTCGCACTGCGACCGTCATCCTTGGTCGAGGTACGCGGAGAGTGATTGGCGTCGGCCGGGTGAAGACGCCGACCTTGGCCATTGTGTGCAAGCGCGAGTTGGAAATACGCGATTTTGTGCCCCTCGCCTATTTTGAAGTTGTCGCCACCGCGAAGGTAGCGGAAGGCCAATTCCAGATGCGGCACGCGCCGCAGGACCGGATCGTTAGACACGAAATTGCCGAGGACGTCGTCAAAGCAGCCGAAGGCTTCGAGGGCACGCTCGCCGTGCGCGTCGAAGATAAGCGTCGAGGACCGCCCAAACTGCATGATTTGCCGTCGCTGCAGAAACTCTGCGGCTCACGCTTCGGCTGGTCGGCGAGCAAGACACTTGAGGTGGCGCAGGAGCTCTATGACGGTCAGGGCAAGAAGATCATCACTTACCCGCGCGCCGAGGTGCGCTACCTGCCGCAGAGCTTGATATCGGACGTACCGCGGATCGTGGCCGGCCTGCAGGCGGGCCAATCGTTCAGCGCGATTCCGGTGCCCGTGCCACCGGTTATCCGTAGAGGCGCGAGCGGCACGTTTTACGACAAGGGGTTGGAAGGCGCGAGTCATCACGCCGTTATTCCCAACGTCAATACGATCGACCAACTGCGGGACGTCTGGCCTCGTCTGTCGGCTGACGAGAAGAAGCTGTTCGACATCATCGCGCGGGCCTATCTCGCCGCCCTGATGCCTGACTTTCGCTTCCGGCAGACAACCGCAACGCTCGACGTGCGCGGCTTCGAATTCCGTGCCGCCGGCCGCCAGCCTATCGATCTCGGCTGGCGAGCAGCATTTCCGGAGTGGCAACCCGCCGACGAAAAGGGCGACGACGCGCAATTGCTGCCGCCGCTGCGCAACGGCGAGACCGCAATGGTGCAGGACCCCAAAATTGAGGCCAAGGAGACCCGACCGCCGCCGCGTTACAACGAAGGCACGCTGATCGAGGCGATGCAGAGTGCCTGGCGTTTTGTCGACGATGAGGTTCTTCGGGATCGCCTGAAGGAAGCTAAGGGCATTGGCACGCCGGCTGCCCGAGCCGAGATCATCGGCGGGCTGAAGAAGCAGGGTTTTCTGATTGCCCAGGGAAGGCACATCGTGCCGACCGAGGCCGGCCTATCGCTGTTCGGCATTCTCAAACAGGCAGATCCGGCGCTGGTTGATCCGGGCGTGACGGCGCAACTTGAATGCCTGCTCGACGATGTCGTCGTCGGCAAGCAGGAGATGGTCGGCGCAATCGACGCCGTGTGTGATGTTGCCGAACGCATCATCGGCAAACTCAAGGAGGGCGCAGCCGCCGGAGGGCCTCCCCTGCTTGGCGCCTCAGTCGGCAACGGCGCTGCAGCATATCCACCCACGCCTGCGATGAAGCGCTTTGCCGACAGCCTCGCCCGGCAAAGCGGCATCAAACCGCCGCCCGGCTACAAGACGTCGATATCAATCTGCGGCGCGTTTCTCAAGCAGCACGCGCCCAAGAAAACCGATGGTGAAGCAACTGGGAAGCTCGAACCCAAATCAGTTAGTCCAGCGCAGTTGTTGTACGCCAAGAAGATCGCGCTCGGGAATGGCGTCGTCATTCCCGACGAGGCCAAGGCCAACTCGGCTGCAATGGCCGCGTGGATTGAACTCGAACAAAGGCACGAAGCGCCGCAAGAGCGGTCGCAAGACCGCCTTCCGGCCGGCGGGATCGATTGCACCTCAATCGACGGCACCGAGGAAGATTGCCCGAAAACGAAAGGCTGCTGCTGCCACCGGTGCTTCAATGCCCGCCCAACCAAATCCGGCGGCAGGGACGCCGCTGCGGATTCCTTATGGAAACAAAGAGATCGCTATGAAGCTGGGCGCCCGCTATGGCTCAGGTGGATGGTATGCTCCGCCGGGTGTTGACCTTGCCGCGTTCGGCGAGCGCGGATGGTTATGACGAACAGCCGCCGTTATTGCTTTTTCTGTGTCATTCCAGGAAAACATCGTCAGCGAAGAAACACATCACTTACCGGTCGTGCCACCCATTACCAGAAATGGTCGTTCGCTCTCGATCGCGCATAATAGCAAGTAGCCGACAGAGCCGGTCCCGGAAATCTGCACAGGACGATAAGTGGAATTTCTGCCTGACAGGAGCGAGTCTTACAGATCATCGAGGAGTTTTCCGACGACCGCCCGAAGAATTGGTGCATCCATTGCGGCGGCTGGCAGGTCAACCTCCATCGTTTCGCGCGGCGCGCGCCGCCGCAAAAATAATCTCCCTATCCGTCGAGGGAGAAGATGTCTGGTGATTTTGCTATCCCAGTTGATAGATACCCCATTTGGTCGGGCGGGCCGGTACTAGTACCCGGAATCATAAGTCACTAAGACGGCGTCCCTTGACGCGGCGCTGGTGGACTTTGGATTTTGTCCAGACGAACGGCTCCGCGTCTTTGTTGTAGGCTTTGATAAAAGCATTAATGTGCTGCTTGAGTTGCTCGACGGAGGTGAACGATGCGCCGGTCAGCGACTGGCCCTGCAAAATGGAAAACCAGCCCTCGACCTGATTGAGCCACGAGGCGCGTGTCGGCGTAAAGTGGAAAGTTACAAGCGGGTGGCGTTTCAGCCATTCGTCGTTTTTCTGGTGCGTATTCAGATTGTCGAGGATGACCTTGAGCCGTGCCTTTGGATAGGCGGCGACGACGTCATCCATGAAGTCGAGAAATTCCTTGCGGCGACGGCGTTTCTTGTGTGCGGCCCGGACCTTGCCGGTGGCAACCTCAAAAGCGGCAAACAGGGTTGTCGTGCCATGCCGCTTGTAGTCGTGGCTTTGCCCGGTCAGGGCGCGTCCGTTCGGCAGTTTCAGGTAACCCTGCGCCCGTTCCAGTGCCTGGATCGACGGTTTCTCATCGACGCACAGGACAATCGCGTTCTTCGGCGGCGCCAGATAGAGGCCGACCACATCGGCGGCCTTTGCCGCAAAATCCGGGTCGTTGCTCTCGCACCAGCTTTTGCGTCCGGCCAGATCGATCTTCTGCTTGCGCAGCGATCGCCAAATATACTGCACATCGACGTCGCCCAACGACCGCGCGATCAATGGCCCGTTCCAGCGTGCAAAACCCTTAGGTGGCGGCTGGTCGAGAACCTTGCGAATGCGCTGGTCGGTCGCTTCGCCGTAGATCGGCGGGGTGCCGGGTCGCAGCCGATCCTCCAGCCCATCAAGGCCTTCGCGCGCGTAACGGATACGCCATAAGCTGACCGTGGTCGGCGTCGTCTCCAGATCGCGGGCGATCTCCCGTGTCGCGTGCCCGTCGGCCGCCTCCAACACGATCCGTATCCGCAACAGCTGCCGCTGTTCGGTGCTGCCGGCGCGCAAGCGCGCCTCAAGAACCGCACGATCTCCCGGCCGCAGCCGGACTTTCATGGCATCGCTTATCATGCCATCTTGAATCACGCGGCAACGCCGCACGATAGTGCAAATATGACTCAGTTACTTCGGATAGTGGGTACTAGGACAAGGCGAACCAATCGCGCTGCCTGCCCGAGCCGCAGACCGCCAGTCTGCGGCGCGCAAGCGCATGTCCCGCTCTTGCCACTTCCCAAGGAATCTCGTCGAGCTCGACGGCTACCTCCTCTGCGCTACGCAATTTATGCTTTCGGAGCGCTCCGAGAACCCGGCGTTCGAGCGCCGCGGCGTCATAGCTCGGCTCGACATTGCCTTCTTCGAAGCGATCGCACCAGAGAACGTGGCCGCGCCAGACTATGAAATGACTTCCGCAGCCTCCGTCGCGCCAAACCGAGGGATACAAGGTCGCCTTCGCTTCATGTACAGCGAGGCGGCGTCCATGTTCAATGTGACGACATCGCGTCCCTCTCGTCGGAAACTAAGCGGCGCAAGGCCGCCGGTGTGCGCAGGATTGTCATACCCGGACTGCCGTGCCAGATTGGGGCTACCCTCGGGGCTACACCCGGGGGCCACACCATCAGCTCCTGGGGTGCGGAAAGGCCTTATTTTACGGGGCTTTCTCGAAGCCATTTTAAGGTGGCGGAGAGGGAGGGACTCTCACCCCGTCAGCATTTAAGCTGGCGTACTTTGCATAGGGTCTTTCGCACGTGGCGTGATCGAATGGTCGCCCGAAATACCTTCCCGATCGGGACTGATAACCCGCGCAGTGGTGCACCGAAATCTGCCCGACATGTTTTGCCGGACGCGCGTGCTTTGAACACGAAGATAAGAATTCGGACGAGACACCAACTGGACACCCAGTTTTCTCAATCCACTAACTATTTGAATTTATGGCGCTCCCTAGGGGAGACGAAGGGCAACTTCAAAAAGGCCGATAAAACGGGCACAAATCAGCTTGTCTGCTTCGTGATTGCTACCACGGAGTGCTACCACCGATCAAGTTGGCCCCTCTGTATTTAGTCTCCAAAAAGACGGGCTTTGTAAAGCAAACAGACTGATCGGAATGGCGGCACTAGGTATTGATCACAACTATCCGCTGTGAAGATCACGTTAGCAGCTTCCGGCATCGCAAAGTCCGAGAACGCCAACTTGGCTACCAACAGGGTTAGCGCGTAAGTTTCGAGAAAGCAGTAATAACTAACTCTCAATCCATCCGCGCTATAGATCGGGCCGTTGCTTTCCCAGAATTGTGCATTAGAGGCGGCATCCCGCGCATGAGCGTATTGGCTGAGACGCCGATACAAATTCCGAGCCCATGCGTTTTTTCCGGTTCCGTTATTTGCTGAGTAGAGTGAGCCTCCGGCGGCAACAAGGACTGACTGATCGAAACCTTGTATCAACACCGACGATTGGAGACTGTCGCATTCGCGAGCGAACTTTAACTCTGCTCCATTCAACCACGCATCCCATCTGTTATGATTGCTTGAAAGTTCACACGAACAAGCCATCGTCATGACTTCGAGCGCGCTGCGGAGACTGAAGAGCGCCTGCTTATAGTAACCGTGCGTTAGGTTGAACAGAGCGGCTCCAAAATCATCGGCGCTATCGAGCATGGCATGAGCGACCATGTTGCCAGCCGGCAACTCTTCGATCCACCCGGACCACAGGTCGTACAAGAGTTCAATCCTCTCGCCTTGATGACTAGAGGTACGAATTACCACGTCGCCGGGAAGGGTCATGATCCCATTCCAAGCGCTCTCGGAAATTAGTTCGGTAGGCTCCGGCTCTGGTTCGGTTCCTCCCAACGCAAAATCGTTTGGCTCTAAGACAAAACGTCGAGAACGAAAATCCTTTGGATCGAGTTCAACTACCATCGGAAACGACCTCGGGTTTGGGAGGCGATTTGGGTGACGCGCCATAGTTCTGGTTCGTGGCACAAGATAGCAAAGGACCCTTCGAAAGCCATTCGCCTCGCAGCCTACTATTGTCGGCTCGGATCAATCATCGTTGGCAAGAACGATAACTGCGCTGCAGGAGCCTCGACGAGCGCTTGCTTCAGCAGTGCGGCCGACATCGCCGCGCACTTCTCTCGATTTTTGCAGAAACTAGCTAGATAATCGTAAGGGTGCTTTTGCTCGATGTAATCGGCGGCTTTCGGGAACATATCGTTTACGCCATAAGCTGACCGTGGTCGGCGTCGTCTCCAGATCGCGGGCGATCTCCCGTGTCGCGTGCCCGTCGGCCGCCTCCAACACGATCCGTATCCGCAACAGCTGCCGCTGTTCGGTGCTGCCGGCGCGCAAGCGCGCCTCAAGAACCGCACGATCTCCCGGCCGCAGCCGGACTTTCATGGCATCGCTTATCATGCCATCTTAAATCACGCGGCAACGCCGCACGATAGTGCAAATATGACTCAGTTACTTCGGATAGTGGGTACTAGCCCCAGGTGCATCGGGGCGGTATGGATTCTATACCCGTAGCGGCGGTGTCTGGATCCAGCACGGCAGCAAGCGATCGACCCCAAGACGACGATCGCGGCTGTCTGGCAATGTCCGTAGTTGGCACGAACCCGACCAGTCGGGTCACTCCGGCGACGTCCGCTTATTGGGGCGAACTCGGAAGCGGTCGGCAGAGCGTCAAGTCGGCGCTTTTGACCCATTTCGGGCTTCAGCCTTATCGCCATATAAGGGCTGACCATTTCGCGTTCGCTATACCAAACGTCGTGAGTGCAGCTCGGTCCCATGCCTTTCGGAGTGCAAAACCGTCCTCGTGAAGGTAGAAACTAAAGCACAGCATTAGATGCTGCGCTTCCTTCGTCGGCGCGAGGAGCCGATAACTACAGCCGTAATCTTACAGACTAGCGCCCCTACTATAGCGGCTTGCATAGGCAGGTCTTGTCATAGATCAAATCGGCCGCTGAGCTTTCGTGGTTTAAGGGGCACATAGTCCTGTTTCCACCCAACAGCGAAAGCAATTTGATGACAACTCAGCCTGCGCTGGAGATTGCGAAGCAAGTCATCCTCATCGTTGATGACGATGAGGCCGTGCGGAATTCCCTCACAAACATGATGGAGAGTGAGGGTTTCGCGGTGTGCGCCTTTTCCGACGGCCACGACTTGCTCAACGAGGCGAGCCTGCCTGCGATTGGGTGCCTGGTCGTTGACTACCACATGCCCACAATGAATGGACTGGAACTGGTCAGCGCGCTGCGCGGTCGGGGAGTTTCGATCCCGGCTATTCTCACCACAGGCAATCCAACCAAATATGTGCGCGACCGAGCTGCAGCAATTGCGGTTTTGGTCGTCGAGAAACCGCGGCTAGGAAGCGATCTTCTGGATTGCGTCCGCGAGGCAGTTGCGAAACATGCACAGTTGATGTCGTAGGGCTTCCTATATTTCTTCCCCCGGTATAGCCATACAACCGCGTCGAGATTGTCGCGAGCAGCGAGAGGATTCTTAGCAGGCCGCCGAATGGCCTGACACATTTTAGGCTGGTAGACCTTCCAGCCGTTTCCCTTCGTCGGTAGTTCTCTGACCAAAAGCTGAGTTCCTTTGCGCTACATCAAAAGCCCGTTTGCCGGTCGCGCTAGACTAGCGCTGTAACCGAACAACCTGCCTTTCCAAGGTTGTTGAGGTTATGGGGCTCGGGCCCCTAGGCATTCGGAGCCCCGCTTCGTCCGAGCAGGAGACTCGCATGTCCGTAATTAGCTACGCGGATGGAGTCGCTTTCAAAGTGAAGCGGACTCCTCGATTAACTGCATTGCTCTCCACGGGAAGGTAAACGGAGCTGACATGTAGCAGGGGGAGCTGATCGTTCATTTGCGGCCAAATGGCGCGTTTCAGGAGGCCAAAAGAGAGCGTAGCATAATCACGTGCAAGCGGCTCAGTGCAGACGCCCGCCTTCGGCACTCCGCGCGGCTGGCATCAACCAAAATCACGGGAGGATTTCGCCATGAAATCGCTGGCCTATGCAACTCTATTTGCGCTCGCGCTTACCCCGAGCTACGGCTTCGCTCAAGAGCGAACCGGCCACAACATGAGCGACGAAGAGCTGATTAAGCTGTCGCTGTCGGCGGCGCCTGAGGCCATCGCTAAAGACGCAACAGTCGTCGCTATGGATCATGACGGCAAGATGCGGACATTGCGCCAAGGAACGGGGCAGTGGACGTGCATGCCAGGTCACGCCGATCCGGCCAACCCGGATCCGATGTGCGGCGATAAAAACGCGATGGAATGGGGGACGGCTTGGATGGACCACAAGGAGCCGCCGGCGAATAAGGTAGGGTTCATGTACATGCTCCGAGGCGACGGCGGTGCAAGCAACACCGACCCGTATGCAACAAAGGAAGAGCCCGGCAACAATTGGATTAAGACCGGCGCACACGTGATGATCGTCGGCTCTGGAGCTAAGATGTTGGATGGTTATCCACGCGATGCGAAGGCAGACCCAACCAGACCCTATGTGATGTGGCCTGGCACGCAGTACGAGCATTTGATGCTGCCGGTCCGCTGATCTCGCGATCTCGCGGTTCCTGCGTCCGCTTTACGAGCGGCAGTGATTTATCCCCTCCTGCCGCCCCTTTCGGCCCGTGCTACACGCGTCAGACCGGCGCAGAACGCCCAAAACGGTACAGGGCGGATCGGAGCCGAAGGCGTGATCCGCCATCTCGCTTGCTGAATAACAAGATCATTCGGCCAGGCAAGTTCGGTGATCGCACCGCGGTCAGACGAAGCTGTTTCCGCTCGCGCGGGGCTCGATGCCTGAAATGGCGGATTACGCCTTCGGCTCCAATCCACCCTACCGACTCTCATCAGACTTGGCGCAACCGTCTCTCCCAGCCCGACTGATTTGCCCGACGGGCGCCGTGCCGATTTTCCTGTCCAGCCCCCTTCGCAAAAATATTCTGGTTTTCCGAAGACCCAAATCAGTTCTATAACCCTTGCCGTCTCGTCCCACTGAAAGGGGCGTATCGCGATCGTCACGAACGCGGGGCGGGATGCGGTGGACGCGGCAGCGTCGGCGTGCGACGGGATCGCAGGGCGGGTTCAAAGCCTGTGAGTGATTTCCGGCACGCAGGACGAACGGCGATTGCAGCGTACGGCGAAGGCGTGTGGTCCTGGCACCCGTTGCTGGTGTCAAGTCGGCGGAGGTTTTGCGAGCCCAACCGGGTTCGACAACGCCTTGATCCGCAGGCGACGGTGGCAAAAGGAACTCGTCACCGGGGAGAGCGCGTTATAATCCGTAAAGCCATTGCGTGCGGGAATGCCGGGCTGTTCCGGTCACTCGCTGTGAATACTCGTGCGCACGCTACCCACTACTTCCGCGCACGAGGCTGCGGGTGCATCGGGCACCCGGCATTCCCCACGCCCTTTTCGGGCGTAAGATTCATGTAACCACTCGGGCGCACCGCGCCGCGAGGCGCGTAGGTGTGTCTGGAATTGGCGACTGTGAAGCTAGATGGATTGAGCCTCGACATCCCGGCAACGGCGGTGCGCTCCCTCTCCCCGCCCTTGCGGGGTCGAGACGAGCGAAGCTCGCTCTTGGAGGATGGGGCATGCCCCGGCGAAGCCACTTGGCGAAGCCGGGTGAGAGGCTCTCTTCGCGAGTCCGAACTCGTCGAGAGTCCCCCTCACCCGGATCGCATCTGCGATGCGATCCGACCTCTCCCCGCAAGCGGGGCGAGGTGGCGCGAAGCGCCGGGGCTCCTTGCTTCGCGCACCCCAACCCCTACGCCATTCCCGCCGAGGTCTTCTGCCGCGTGCTGCCGACGAACACCGTCAGCTGCTGCAAGCCGTTATCTTCCGCGAGCACGTCGAGCGGGCGCTTGCCGTCGAGCTTGTCGCTGCGGGTATTGAGCCATTCGCTGAATTGCTGGATGTCGCGGAAATATTGCCGCACCGCCGTGCGCAGCACGGTGATCCGGTCCGGCAACAGCGATTGCTCGGCGGCCAGATGCCGCCGCATGTTGATCGGCAGCATGGCGCCGAACACCAAGCCGAGCCCGCCATAGAGCACGATGACGAACTGCTGGTATTGCGGCGTGGCGTCGCTGAACGTCAATGCGACCGCCAGCAGCGCCGCGATCGCCATTGCGGACGCCTCCAGGGCGCCGGAGATCGCCTGTTCGGCGCGGGAAGCGACCGGACGATCGAGGGTATAGGACGTCATCGCCCCGCAGACCGCTGGCACGATCGCCCACGCCAGCTGGAACGTGAAATACTGCCAGAGCAGGCCGGGCGAGAGACCGCCATGGGCCGGAGCAAACGCCCTGAACAGATTGGGGCTGTAGAGCACGAGATTGAGGCTCGCCGAGATCAACAGGCATTTCAGGAAGATCTTGACGTAGGCCACGGCACGTCCGTTGCCGGATTCGGCGTAATAGGCGTTTTGCCCGATCAGTTGCGCGCGCAGCGCCAGCGCCTGTCCGATCGCAAAGGTGTGGACGATGAGGATGATCGCCAAGAGCTGCAGGATGTCGCGCGTGTCGGTCGGAATCTGCGTCACCTGGGCCGCACCGAGAAACGCATTCGCGGCCAGCAGCCACGCCGCGCCCAGCACCAGCGCGGCGGCGCCGGCAACCTTGAGAATCGGATCCCAGGGGATGCTCGGCGGCGGCGGATAGGGCGACACGAAACCGACCGCGCGCAAGCGATCGGAAATGCGTCCACTGCCTTTTGTGGCGGTCACGGCGCAGGCGAATATCACATAGAGCCATTCGAGATTCTTGATCAGATCGCGCTGAATGCCGAGCAGCACCGGCCGCCGCTCCTGCTTGTCCGGTGGCGGCAGGTCGGCCAGGCGAGCGTGAATCGCCAGCAGGCTGATACTGACGTTCTGTATTTCCGCACGATATTGCTGGAAAACTTCCGGATTGATGTTCGGCAGCAGATCGTTCGGGTCTTCAAAACTGGCATCGCCGGACAAGGTGGCCGCGCGGGCGTACAGCATGACCACGCGGTCGAAGGTGGAGGAGGCGCCCTTCAGATCCGGCGCGGTCAAGGCCGGCCTGTCGAGGTCGACCGCATTCCACGCATCGGCGATCTTGTCCGCCGGCAGCTCCATGTCGGAAAATCTCATATAGTTGAGCAGCCGATCCAGGTTTTTCGGGATGTAGGCCATGTGATGCGCGAAGCTGCGCAGGTTGATCTCGAAATCCAGGGCCTTCGGCAGATTGGGGTTGAGCCCCACCAGATAAAAGGCAACCAGAATGGGAAAGGTCGGATAGTTCTGCAGGGTGGTCGCCGCGGCCGCGGCGTCGGTCGCGGCCGGCATGTCGGTCTGCGTGGCGGCTGCGACCACCGCCTTCATGATCTGAAAAAACGGCTCCGGTCCGACGATCGAGACGGAAAGGAAGATCAGCATCATCGAGCCGAAATAAATCGTAAAGCCGATCAGGTATTGGCGCGGCGTGGTCTGGTAGCGCAGCACGACGAATTTCCACGGACAGCGGTCGTCGGTGCTTGCGGTCGGCTTGTCGAATTGATCGAGGCAAAACCGGTAGATCACATAGCCGCCGGCGGCGAGGCAAAACAAAAACAGCAGCAGCGCGTTGCCGGTCGGGATCGTCGGCCAATAGTCTTCCATGGGACCCTCACAACCTCAATTTGACAACGTCGACCCCACAACGCGATCTTCACAACGCGATCTTCATAACGTCGGTGACACCTCGAACTGATTGCCCTGCGCATTTGCGAGCCGCAGGCATACGTCGACCCAGGCCTTCTTGGTGAAGGCGCAATAGGTCGTCTCGGTCGCCTGCAGCGAGCCCTTCTCGGATAATTTGTTCACCGGCGCGCCGCCGCCGCAGTACTGGAAATACTCACACGCGCCGGCGCAGTTCGTCACGCCCTGGCTGATTTCGCGGTAGGCCGAAATGAACCTGTCGTCGGAAAGAATGTCCTGCAATGCCGCGCATCGGTGAACGTTGCCGAAGATGAAGCGTTGCCGCTGTCGCGGTTCCAGCGCCAACAGCTCGGGAGAGAAGGTGCTGATATCGCCGTTATGCGCGATATTCAGCATTCTCAAGGGGATGACCTGGTCATTGTCCTCGGGCGTTCCGGCCAGCAGCGACGACAGAGTGCGTTGAAAATCCCGCAGCACGATGGGGGTGTCGCCCGGCCGCGCCGCCTCCAGCAGGACCTCGCCGATGAAGCGCTCGAATGTCGCGCGATCGCAATTCTCATACAGCGACGAACGCGTGTTGTGCGCTTCCAGCTCCTCGATGTTCAGCCCGATCGCGGTGGGGCCGAAGCGCTGATAATAGTCGACCAGTTCCGCACCGCGCGAGAGGCTCGGCGTCGTCACCACCCCGATGAAATGGAAGGGATAGAAGCGCGCCTGCAGCTTCGCGATTCCGGCCACCGCGCGATCATGACTGCCGGATCCGTTGCGGTATTTTCGGTTGCGGTCATGCAAGTCGCGCGGACCGTCGAGACTGACGCCTACGCTGATGGCGTTGCGTTCGAACAGATCGATCCAGGCGTCGTCGATCAGGGTGGCATTGGTCTGGATTCCATAGTGCACGTCGATGCCTTCCGGGCGCCGCCGTTCGATGATCTCGATCGCTTGCGCATAATAATCGGGCGACAGTGTCAGGGGCTCGCCGGCATGCCAGACGATATCGAGATCGTGTTTGAGCAGGTGGGAATCGAAAATCAGGCGTGCGACTTCCTCGACCGTGGAAAGCTCCATGGTTTGACGGGGATTGGCGCGGTCCGGCAAGTAGCAATAAGCGCAATCGATATTACAGAAACCTGTCGATTGAAGGACCACCAGACCAATAGGGCCAGCTACCAGCATCGGAGCCTCGCCTAGCAATTTCTCCAATTGGGACGCATGCAATTATGGAAGTTGAAAAACTGGACGATATTATCGATTTTGCCGCCCGGCGCGGCGCCGTCGGCCGGCGAAATGACGCGAAGTTTTTCCTTCAACTGCTCGACGCGAAGCGAAAGCAGTTCGGGGAAGGGATTGGTTGGCTCGTTGCCAACGGGGTAAATGCTGCTGTCAGCGGAAACCGAAAGACATAACACTGCCCCCGAGGCAGTGACCGCAGCCAACAGCTTGCGTTTCGATTTCATGGCACGCCCTAAAAGCATCTTTAGGTTGCGGCCGATTTTACCCCCAAAGGCTCGCCACCCGCAAGGGGCTTATCAGGTGCCGCTCGCACCGGCCGTGTCGCCATGGGCGTTGGCTCTTCGCAGCGCGGTGGACGAGGCGTCATCGCGGGCGCTGGCTCCGACTTACGTTCGAGCCCGAGCGTGTTACTGTTGAGCTCGGATCCCCTCGGCTCCCTTCGGAAGGAACAACTCCCCCATGCTGCTCCGCCTCACCGCCGTTCTCGCCACGCTGACCGTCGCGAGCCCGGCCTTCGCCGCCCGCTGCGGCGGCGATTTCAACAGCTTCCTGGCCAGCATGTCGGCGGACGCACAGGCCGCCGGAATCTCGCAAGCCGTGGTCAGCGCGGCGTTCGGCGGGCTGACGGAGGACAGCGCGGTGCTGAATTTCGACCGCCGCCAGCGCTACACCTTCAACAAGTCGTTCGAGCAATATGTCTCGACCCGCGTGGGCGCCGGCCGCATCAATGGCGGCCGGGCGATGCTGCAGCGAAACGCGGCGCTGTTCTCGAGCATCGAGGCGCGTTACGGCGTGCCGCGGCAAATCCTGGTGGCGATCTGGGGGCTGGAGACCGATTTCGGCAAGGGCGATATGGGCAAGCTGCCGGTGATCCGCACGCTCGCCACGCTGGCGCATGATTGCCGCCGCTCCGAACTGTTCCAGGGCGAGTTGCTCGCGGCGCTGAAGATCATCCAGCGCGGCGACCTTCCGCTCCGCGACATGATCGGCGCCTACGCCGGCGAGATCGGGCAAACCCAATTCCTGCCGTCGTCCTACATCAAATACGGCGTCGATTTCGACGGCAACGGCCGTGTCGATCTCCGGCACAGCGTGGCCGACGTGCTCGCCTCCACCGCCAACCTGCTGCACACCAACGGCTTCAAGATGGGGGCGCCTTACGGCGAAGGCACCGCCAATTTCGAAGCCATGCGCGAATGGAACCACGCCACGATCTATCGCAAGACCATCGCGTATTTCGCCGATCAGCTGGTCGGGCGGTGAGAGAGATCAAACGCGGCGTGCGTAGCGGCGAGCTCGCAAGGCAGCGGCTGTACTCCGACCGTCATCACCCGCGAAAGCGGGTGATCCAGTACGCCAAGACCTCTGTGATGAATCGATAAGCCGCGGCGTACCGGATCCCCGCATCCGCGGGGATGACGACCTTTTGTGGGGCGGCCGTCCGGGCGCTTGCGTCACTCAGTCCTATTTCTTCGACATCCTCTCGATCAGGCGCGCCAGCACCGGCCAGTAGCTGCCGGGCCGCAAGCGCTGCAGCAGGTCCATGAAACGGGCGTCGTTGCCGATCAGGATGCGCGGCTGGTTTTTCTCGATGCCCTGGACAATGCGCAGCGCGGCGGCGGCCGGCGAGGTCCTTGCCACCGCATCGAACCGCTCGATCGATTGGGCGCGGCGCGCATTGTCGGTCACGCCCACGCCGGTGCGGGAGTTGCGGGCGATATTGGTGGCGACGCCGCCGGGATGCACGACGGACAGCCGGACCGGGCTCGCTGCCATCTGCAGCTCGTGCCGCAAACTTTCCGAGAAGCCGCGCACCGCGAACTTCGCCGCCGCATAGGCGGTCTGGCCCGGCGGCGCGATGATGCCGAAGATGCTGGAGAGGTTGACGATGTGGGCCTCGCGCTGCCGCTGCAAATGCGGCAGGAAGGCGCGGGTCGAATGCACCACGCCCCAGAAATTGATGTTCATCAGCCAGTCCATCTGCGCCTGCTCGATCTCACCGAACTGGCCGAGCAGCGCAACGCCGGCATTGTTGATGAGGATGTTGAGGCCGGGATGGCCGGCGACGGCGGCCTGGGCGAAGTCTTCGATCTGCCCGGGTTCGGCAACGTCGACGCGGTGCACCGTGACCTTGCGCGCATGAGCCCGGCCGATCTCGGCGGCCACCGTCTGCAATCCCGCTTCGTCGCGATCCGCCAGCGCGAGATCGCAGCCGCGCGCCGCGAGTTCAAGCGCCAGCGCCCGTCCGATGCCACTGGCGGCGCCAGTCACGGCGGCGGCGGCTCCTGGGATCGTCGTCATTGGGGGGCAGCTCCATCGGGGAGGGGAATGCAGAGGCGAGATTGGTGCGGCAACCCTGATACGGTCGATGGGGTTTGGCAACCGGTCGGAAGCGCCCGCCGGCGCGGCTTCCGCGACCGCCGACGCCGTGATATTCGCCGGCGTTATGACGCTGTCGTTCCTGCTGACGTCGCTGATCGTGATCGCCTCGCCCGGCACCGGCGTGCTGTACACGCTGGCGGCGGCGCTGACGCGGGGATCGCGGGCCGGCATCCCCGCGGCGTTCGGCTGCACGCTCGGGATCGTCCCGCATATCTGCGCCGCCATGCTCGGCCTCGCCGCGGTGCTGCACACCAGTGCATTGGCTTTCGCGGCGCTGAAATGGTGCGGGGTGGTCTATCTGCTGTACATGGCGTGGCAGGCGCTGCGCGAGACCGGGGCGCTTTCGGTCGATGCGCGGCTGGAGCAGCGCTCGGGCCGCCGGGTGATCGTCACCGGATTTCTGATCAACATCCTCAATCCGAAGCTGTCGATCTTCTTCCTGGCGTTCCTGCCGCAGTTCATTGCCGCAGGCGAGGGCCACCCGCTGCTGCGGATGCTGGAATTGAGCTTGGCGTTCATGGCGATGACGTTTTGGGTTTTCGTGGTCTACGGCCTGTTCGCCGCCGGTGTTCGCGACCGCATCGTGACCCGGCCCAGGGTGATGACCTGGCTGCGCCGCGGCTTCGCCGGCGGGTTTGTCGCGCTCGGCGCCAGGCTGGCGTTCGCGGAACGCTGATTGTCCGGGCTGCGATATCGGCTCGCGCTAAGCATCCCGGAATCAAAAAGCGGGCCCGAGGCCCGCCGCTTCATGAAAATCATTTTGCGTGACGCCGGGAGCCCGGGCGGAGCGAGGCTCCACCCGGGCTTGAAGGTTACTTCTTGGCCTTCTTTGCCTTCTTCGCCTTCTTCGCCTTTTTCGCCTTCTTCGCTTTCTTAGCCATAGTATCCTCTCAAGGTTTAATGGATGGAAACGCGACACGAGGCATGCTCGGCGGAGGGCCAGCCTCGCAACATCCTCGAATGCAATCCCAACAGATTCGCAGGCTGCTGCCCCACACTGTCACGCCAGTGTCATTGCGTTATCCACAGCTGTTATGCGTTTTAAGGTGCTTTTTGGCCGAGCGATGCGCCGCGCGCCGCCGCTTCAGGGTTAACGATGCTGCAATTCGGTGGCGCATTCTGCATCGATCCGGAACAGCCGCGCCCATCTTCATCAATTCAAAACCAAGGCGCCGATTGCTTCGCCGCGGTGAGGGTCCGTTAAGCGGCATGGCTGCATCTTGCGTCCCAGGCAACGGGGATCGTCATGGGCGGGCTGTTTGGTAACGGGGGAGGCAGGACCGTGCGCGTTCTGCATTCGCGATGTTGAGTATTCTAACGCTGTGGATGGTGTTCGTCGTCAACTTTCTCGCGCTGGGCCTGATCTGGGCCTACGTCATGGGCAGCTATCCGAGCTTCGAGGCTGCGCGGTTCTGGACCGGCTCGGCCTTCGCCGGAGCCGGCGGCGCGGCGGTGGCGACGCTGCGCTTCTTCACGGATTCACTGGTACCGCTGCTGGCCGCCGGCACCTTGCTGATTTTCGCCGCCTGTCTTGCCGCGATGGGTATCAAACGGTTTTACGACCAGCCGGTCTCCTGGCGCGCCGCCGCGCTGATATCGGGGCTGAGCTTCGCCAGCCTGACGTTCTTTATCGTCGGCTACGACAGCGTGTCGATGCGGATCTTTGTCTATTCGCTGGGCCAGGCGTTGCCGCTGGCGCTGACGCTGAAGCTGCTGCTATCACGACGGCAGGACCACCGCAAAAACCCCGGAGCCCGGCTCGCCGGCGGCGTCGCTATTATCATTGTCGCCATTTATGTCCTGCGCGCCGTCGGCGGCCTATTCCATATCGGCGGCGATTTCACGTTCGCCCAGTCCAATCCGCTGCAGTGGGTGCTGGTGCTCTTGCTGATATTCCTGGCGATGGCGTGGAATTTCGGCTTCCTGCTGATGGCGATCGACCGGCTGCGCAACGAGGTCGCCGATCTGGCGCTGCTCGACGATCTGACCGGCGTCGGCAACCGGCGGCATCTGTTGCAGCGGCTGACCGAGGAATGCGCGAGGTCGGAGCGCAGCGGCGCGCCGTTCGCGCTGCTGGTGATCGATCTCGACGGCTTCAAGGCGATCAACGACACCCATGGCCACGCCGCGGGCGACGCCTGCCTGCAGCATTTCACCCTGATGACGCAGACCCGGTTGCGGCCGGGCGACATGCTGGCGCGCACCGGCGGCGACGAGTTCTGCGTCGTGCTGCCCGCCTCGACGCTGGGCGAGGGCGCGATGATCGCCCGCCGCATCCTGGATGTGTGCCGCGACGACGCCGAGGCCTGCGTCGGCCCGGATATCCCGGTCGGCGTTTCGATCGGGGTTGCACAATGGACCCCGGAGATCGGCGCGTTCCCGGACCGGCTGATGGCGGCCGCCGACCACGCGCTTTACGCCGCCAAGAAGGACGGCAAGAACCGCCATGCGGTTTACGACCCGTCGCCTCCGCTGGCGCCCGGGTATGAGGCCGTCCTGGAGCAGGCGATGCGCGCGCACGCGTGAACCGTGCTAGGTAGCGCGTATTCCGCAAAATTGGATTACCGGTTTTGCGATTGGAATACGGGCAAATCGAACCACGGCTCACTGGACGAGAGACCCATGAATTTGCGACTGCTCGTGGCGGCGCTCGGCGTCATCGCGATCCTTGCTCCGGCTGCCGCGCAAACGCCGGACCTCGCGAGCATCGCGCGCGGGTCAGGCTCGCCGGAGATTCCCGGTCTCAAGATGGTCTGGCTGGCGCCGTGGGGCGAACTGTCCAAATCCCATCGCTGGCACAACATCATCGTGCACCAGACCGAGGGGCCGGCCGGCTCGGCACGATATGGCGCACAAGAGCAGGCCAGGAACCCGACGCGGCGCGGTGTCACCGTCTGGGTCGAAACCGACGGCACGGTGTATTGGGCGGTGCCGGAGAGCCTGGTTCCGACCCACGGCGATGGCGGCAACCGCAACGACAACAAATACATCGACAACGCCGCGACCTTTCACCAGGTGGTCGGCAGCAATTCGATCGGGGTGGAATTCGCCGGCAACTATCCCGACGCGACGCGCGGCGCCACTGAGGCGCAGATCGCCGCGTGGCGGATTCTGGCGCGGGTGCTGGAGGCGCGCTACGGCATTCCCGTCGAGCGGGTCTACGCGCATGACTGGATCGACTTCAAGGACGCGCGCTATTGCGAAGGCTGCGCGCTGGCGACGCTGGCGAGGCAGCCGGATTTTTGAGCTCGCGCATCGGCGCTATCGTCATTCCGGGTTCAGCCCTGCGGGCTTCCCCGGAATGACGGTGGTCAAATCGGCTGCGTCATCCAGTGGAAGAAACGGCTGATCAGGCCGGCGCGCCTGCGCGCCTGCGCCGCCGCATCGGCCGGCTCGTCCGCGGCGATGCAGCGCTTATAAAAATAATCCAGGAATACGATGTCGTTCGGCTCGGTGACGGTAAAGTTCTCCTCACCGACAAATACAGTGTAGTCATAGAAGAACGGCCCGATGAATGGCGCGGTGGCGGGGGTGGCCCAGTCCTTCGAGATCACGAATTGCGATGGCTCAAGCCCATGCGCGACCATGGCCTGCTCGAGATCCGGCAGCTTGCGCATGAACTCGGTGGTGAACCCGCCGACGGTCGATTGCAGTGTAATCGGCATCGAGATCCCCGCGCGGACGTTCGCGCCTCAATGGCCCCGCAATCGTCTCCCGGTCTTGGTCTGGTCGAACGTACCTTGGGTTCAAGCAGACAGTCGTCCAACAAAAAAGCCGGCGTTGCCGCCGGCTTTCGTGTCTTGCATTTGGCTCTTGCATTTGCCGCGAAAATTAAAGCGCGGCCTCCAGTGCGGCCTGCTCCTGCTTCGCGATCGTGCCCTTGACCGCCGACTGCACCTTTTCGAAGGCGCGAACCTCGATCTGCCGCACGCGCTCGCGCGACACGCCGAATTCGCTCGCGAGGTCTTCCAGCGTCATCGGCTCTTCCGCCAGACGCCGCGCCTCGAAGATGCGGCGTTCCCGCGGGTTGAGCACGCCGATGGCGCCGTTCAGCGCCTGGCGGCGATGATCGAACTCCTCGTGCTCGGCCATGATGGCTTCCTGGTTGGGCGAATTATCGACCAGCCAGTCCTGCCATTCGCCGGCCTCGCCGTCGTCGCGGATCGGTGCGTTGAGCGAGGCATCGCCGCCGAGACGGCGGTTCATGTCGATCACGTCCTGGTCCGTGACGCCGAGGCGCTTGGCAATCAGCTTCACTTGGTCGGGGTGAAGATCACCCTCGTCCAGCGCCGAGATCTTGCTCTTCGCCTTGCGCAGGTTGAAGAACAGCTTCTTCTGGTTCGCGGTGGTGCCCATTTTCACGAGCGACCACGAACGCAGGATGTACTCTTGTATTGACGCCTTGATCCACCACATGGCGTAGGTAGCGAGCCGGAAGCCTTTTTCGGGCTCGAACCGCTTCACCGCCTGCATCAGGCCGACATTGCCCTCCGAGACGACCTCGGAGATCGGCAATCCGTAGCCGCGATAGCCCATGGCGATCTTGGCCACGAGCCGGAGATGGCTGGTAACAAGGTGATGTGCCGCCTCGCGATCGTCATGCTCGCGCCAGCGTTTGGCGAACATGTATTCCTGCTGGGGCTCCAGCATCGGAAATTTGCGGATCTCGGCGAGGTACCGGGAGAGGCCGGATTCTCCGTTGAGGACCGGCAGAGTAGCTGTACGGGCCATTTAGCGCCCTCCAGTGGTTCAGGCCCCCGATAGCGGCGGGCCCGGCAGGCGGCCGCTCTATTAAAGC
The DNA here is from genome assembly GCA_963761895.1 of uncultured Alphaproteobacteria bacterium. GTDB lineage: Bacteria > Pseudomonadota > Alphaproteobacteria > Rhizobiales > Xanthobacteraceae > Bradyrhizobium. The sequence continues at coordinate 347,955 of CAVXIL010000002.1, read as the reverse complement.
CAGTCGCGCTGCGATGTTCCGCGTTGGATATTCAACGCACGTGCAACATACACCAAAACGGCGGGCATTTGGAAGGATAACCGCCGTCACGTCACCGTGTGGCTGCTATAACCTTTTGGTATAACAGCGCTTTTTACAGACCCCTGCGTCATTGCGTCGCCCGCAGCGAATCTCGCAGCCGCCTGAGGTCATCGGGCAAATCCGAGATCCACTCCAAAATCGCCCCGTTTTGGGGGTGTTCCAGCGCCAGGAGGTATGCGTGCAGCGCTTGGCGGCCGAGGGCGTCCAACGCCGCCTGGCCCTGCGGACCGAGGTGGCTGGCCTTGGTCTTGAAGTGCGGGCCATAGACGCCATCGCCCAGCAGGGGATGGCCGATATGGGACAGATGCACCCGGATCTGGTGGGTGCGGCCGGTCTTAAGCTGGCAGGCCAGCAGCGCCGCGACCGGTTTGCCGTCGCGCCCGTTGAAGGTTTCCTGGATTTCCCAGTGGGTGATGGCCTCGCGGCCTCCCTCGCGGACCGCCATTTTCTCCCGGGCATGGGGATGGCGGTCGATCGGGGCATCGACGGTGCCGCGCTGGCGGTTGGGCACGCCCCAGACGAAGGCCATGTAGCCGCGCCGCATCGCGCCGGTGCGGCCGTGGTCGGCAAATTGCTCGGTCAGGGATTTGTGCGCCCGGTCGTTCTTCGCCGCCACCATCAGCCCGGTGGTATCCTTGTCGAGCCGGTGCACGATGCCCGGACGCCTGACGCCGCCGATCCCGGAAAGGCTTGTCCCGCAATGGGCGATCAGGGCGTTGACCAGCGTACCGGTCTCGTGGCCGGCGGCGGGATGCACCACCAGGCCCCTGGGCTTGTCGATGACGATGATGTCGTCATCCTCGTAGACGATATCGAGCGCGATATCCTCGCCGGAGGGCTCCGCGGCGACCGCTTGCGGCACGTCGATTGTGATCGTATCGCCTGCGGCGACATGATAAGCGGGGTCGCGTATGGCAGCGGTTTTGAGGGTGACCTGGCCGGCGAGGATCAGCGCTTTCAGCCGCGAGCGTGACAGCTGCTGCAGGCGCACCGCGAGCACGCGGTCGAGCCGGGGCGAGCCCTCGTCGCCGGCGACGGTGACCTCGAGCCTTTGACCGCTATTCGAAGACGAGCCTTGTTCCAAAGATGAGCCTTATTCCCCTGAAGGGTCTTGTATGACCGAAACTGTTGTGCCCGAACCGACACCGGAGCAGGCCGCGCTGTTCGCGCGGGTGCGGCGGATGATGCTGATTGCGGGCCTTACCACGGCGCTGGCGGTAGCCGCCGTGCTGATCGCCATCGGCTACCGTCTTTTTCGGTCAGAGGGAAGCGCCGTCGCCAGCGACGTCACGGCGACGTTGCCGAAAGGCGCCCGCATCGTCGCAACCGGCACCGCCGGCGACCGGCTGGTGGTGACCCTGGATATCGGCGGTATGACCGAAATCCGCACCTTCGACGCGCACACGCTCAGGCCCACGGGCCAGCTAAAATTCGTCAGCGAACCCTGACCGCAGGATCTCCGAAGGCAGGCCCCGGGATTGACCCCAAGGCTTGAACTCAAGGCTTTGACCCCAAGGCGTGGGCGACAGGACCGAGCTATCGCTGTTGGCCCGCCAAACCGACCTTGCAGCCAGCGGATTTCAAGGCTATTGCCTGAAACCGTACGCTCCCTTCGTCTAGCGGTTAGGACACGGCCCTCTCAAGGCTGAAACAGGGGTTCGATTCCCCTAGGGAGCGCCATCACCTCTTGAAGCCCCGATAATTCAAGAAGTTACCGCAAATACTGGCTTTGTCTGCCTCTCGCTGGTAGCAACGCTGGTAGCTTTTTGATGCGCACGATGCCCTATCTAATCAAGAACACGGCAGGCACTTGGTGCGTGCAGCGGAAAGTACCAGACAAGCTCCAAGCCGCCGTTGCGCGCGTGCTGGGGAGCAAAAAGCCCCGCCATGTCTACCTGAAGAAATCGCTCGGGACACTGGACCGCCGCGAGGCCACAAGTAGAGCCCCGCATGCGCTCGCCGACATAGACCGCACGCTCCGGGAAGCTGCGGCCCTCACGAAGAGACCAACGGCCAAGGCTGCTCTCCGTACGACCCTCACCGACACTGAGATCAAGCGCATGGCGGAATACGTGTACGCCAAGACACTCTCTTGGGATGAACGCTTCCGGTTTGGACGTGATGAGTGGAAGCGGTTGGAGGACGAACACAATCGCCTTCATGGAACCACAATGGAGCCTTGGGCCGTCCCTTACGATCAACTGCCGCCACATGGTGTCTCGCCAGCCATACTGGCTGAACAGCGCACCCAACTCGCGGAAGACCTCAGGGATATGCGCGAGTATCTCGCACTTGGTGACATCGCCGCCGTTGAGGATCACATTACCGAGGCCCTCGACGTTTTCAGAATTGACCTCGACCGAAAGAGCAGTTCGTATCCCAAGCTAGGCATGGAGGTGCTGCGGGCCTACGTCCGGGCCTTGCAGGACATCGAGAAGCGCAACGCGGGTGAGCCTGTGCCAACTCCAGCCGCCCTCGCGGCACCGAACGTAGCTGCCTCGGGAACATTGTTGGAAGCCTTTGAGGGCTGGAAGAAAGAACGCGAGAGGCCAGAAGGCACTCTGCGAGAGTATGGCCGAGCCATAGACCTGTTCATCCAACTTCACGGCAATCTTCCAATCCTGGAAATGAAACGCTCTCACGCGCGCACCTTCCGAGAGGCCCTGCAGCTCGTGCCGAGGTCCCGCAAAGGTTCACTGCTTCAGGCCTCGCTACCGGAACTGAGCGAGTATGGGCGCGCTCACTCGGCAGTCCAGAAGGTCTCGCCGGGGACGGTCAATAAGCAGCTGGGCGCAGTGCAGGCTGTGGCAGGATGGGGTCGCCATAACGGTCTCGTGGCAGAGGATGCACCGTGGTCAAGGTGGTAGTGCAAATTATGACAAAGACGACCGCACCCCACACTTGTCGAGAGAGGACGCCCAGCGACTGCTGGCTGACGGTCTAGCTACCTATCGCCGCGAGCACAAAACCATGCCGGCAAGGCTTGTTATGCACAAGACCTCAAGCTTTAATGCGGAAGAGAAGGCAGGCTTCACACGGGCGGCGCAAGACGAGAAACTCGAAGTCCTAGACCTTGTAACCATACGACGGTCTGGCACCCGCGTACTCCGCGCGGGCGACTCGCCAATGGTGCGGGGTACCGCGATGCTGTTCGACGAAAAATCGGGCATAGTCTATCTGAAAGGCACCGTGCCCTATTTCCAAGTTTATCCAGGCGCCTATATTCCGCGCGCCATCGAGTTTATAAGAGAAGAAGGCGAAACCAACGCTGCCGAGCTTGCAAGAGAACTTGTCGGTCTGTCTAAACTCAATTTCAACAACACTCAATTTGATACCGGTGATCCTATTACCGTCCGTGCCGCGCGGCGCGTTGGGGATATCCTGAAGCATGTGCCGGAAGGTAGGAAAATTAACTCACGCTTCCGGTATTTTACCTAAAATGGCGTACTGAATGCGCAGGCAAGGTTATTCGGCGCCCGCGAGGGAAGCCGGAAGGCGTTGCCGTGGCTCCCTCGCATTTTTGATTTAGTAGGCACCAAAGCTGTTCAAGGCGCCGCCGATCACACCACCAGCGATCGCGGCCGCAGGATTGTAGCCGCATCCATTGTTATAGCCGTAGTATCCATAGTAGCCGTTGCAATAGCCGCCGCCGTAGGCATAGCCGCCACCGTAACCGCGACGGCCGGCAAAGTGACGTCCGCCGTAACCACCCCGGGCGTGACCGACCATCGCATGTCCACCCATCGCGTGACCTCCCATGGCATGACTGGCGTGCCCTCCGCCTCCGTGACCTCCTCCGTGTCCAGCAGCCAGGGCGCCGGTTAACGGCACGCAACCGAGGCCGGCCGCGGCAACGAAAGCAATCAGTTTACGACGAAGCATGTAGCTCTCCTGTCATGATGGATTTGAACGCTGTGACAGGATGAAAAGCTCTGTCGCGATGAAAGGTTGCAAGCCGCGCCAACACATTCGCGTGCACGGCAGCACGGTATGCCGCCGTTTGCCACAAGGTCCCTCCGACGCTTCCGTGGCCAACGCTGGAGCGACGCGCACCGCATCGCGATATATCGCGCGCCATACTGCAAATTGTTTCGCATTGTTTCTCTGGGTCGCTTCTTTGCGGGGTTCTGTGGCGGTAGCTTTTTTCGTTGGATCCCATCGCGGTTAAGCGCCTTGAACATTTGCTGCTTGCGGGAGTTACGCCGGCTTCGGAATATCTGGCTGATCTCGAAGCAAAAGCGGGCTGAACAAAAGCTGCCCGGCGTCGCGCGCGAGGCACTGCGGTCATCGACGCGCAGCCCGTCGTTACTCCGTCTAGAGCGCTTTCCACTTCTAATAATGCTTCATCCTTCGAGCGGCATCGCTTGGCGATGCTCTTCACTCCCCTCCCTCCACGCGCCCTTGCGCGTGGTGGGGAGGGGTCGGGGGTGGGGGGTAGTGCGGCAATCACCCATGCAGCGGTTCCGGCCGATAGACCCCCCACCCCCGCCCCCTAAGAGCGAGCTTCGCTCGTCTCGACCCCGCCGCTTTGCGGGGGGAGGGGAGAAGAAAAGTGCGCTGGCCCATGTGAGATGGAAAGCGCTTTAGTCCTGCCCGACGGGCAAATCAGTCAATTTGCCGTTCGGCTGCTGTCCAGCCCCTTTTGAAAAAATATTCTGATTTTCCGAAGGCCCAAATCACTTCTATATTCACCGCCATCCAGTCCCACTCAGAGGGGCGTTGCGCAACGTCACCAGCGCGGGACGGGATGCGGTGGACGCCGATGGTGCTCCTGACGAGGGTGCTTGAGGCGGACGGCGAAGACGTGTGGTCCTGACGCCCCGACGCTGGCGTCAAGTTTGCGGAGCGATCCGCGTAACGACGGTGGCAAGAAAGCCGATCACCGGGGAGAGCGCGGTATAAGCCGTAAACCATTGCGTGGGGAATGCCGGGTGATTCCGGTGTGACCTGACTAACGCGTGTGCTTTCTGCCACTACCCCTGCACGCGCGGCGGCGGGCGCATCGGGCGCCCGGCATTCCCTGCGCCCTCTGTTCAGAGAGGGCGAAACGAGCAGGCCAAACCTCGCGCAACACATGCGGCGAGATCGCGAAGCTGTGTTTTGCAACAGACCAGCCGTCGTTCCCCGAAGCCGACCCATGGGTGTAAGGTCGCAAGGCGGACGCACCACCGCTTACAAGGAAATTAAAGAAGGTCGGCTCCGCCCTAGGAAGGTCGGAAAGCGCACTCTGATATCACTCGAAGAGGAAGCGCGCTGGTTCGCTAGCGTTCCTGTTAGTGGGAGCGGCCATCATGACTAATCTCAGAAATGGCCGCGCTCCTTCAGCCCGCTGCACGGAGCGTGACAACATGAACTCTCCAAAGGCAGCCCACGAAATCAGGAGTTTCTGCTCGACCTAGCAGGACGCGGGTGAGGCCGTCTCTACAGCCAGCACGTCAACGATAGCTATCAATCCATGAGCGGCACATGCCGCAGGATGATGACTATCAACGGTGAACCCGTAGTCGAAATCGACATCCGCGCAAGCTATCTGACCATCTTTCTATCGATGCACGGCATCCAGCTTGATCCTACCAAGGACCCCTATGAACTCCAAGGCTTCGGAGAGGAACACCGGACGGCTGTAAAGAGCTGGTTCACAGGGACCTTCGGGAACACCAAGCCGATCCGCAGGTGGCCACCGGACATGGTGAAGGACGAGCCTACGTTGAGCCAATACCGCGTTGCCCCAATCACGGAAGCGGTCATGGCAAAATACCCTGCCTTGGCCACTTGGGGCCAGCCGCTCAATGGCCGCATTTTGAGCTGGGCCGACCTCATGTTCCTTGAGAGTGACGTGATGGTCGGAGCCATGCTGAATTTAATGCACATCCACGACACACCAAGCCTCAGCGTCCATGACAGCCTGATCGTGCCAGCCTCGAAAGCTGAAATCGCCAAGGAAGCGATAACGATGTCGTTCCATGCAAAACAGAGGGTGGAACCACTACTCAAGATCAACCAACCAATAATCTCCGAAGAGGGGGACCTAGGGGAAGCCAAGGGAGAGACTGGAGGGAAGCAAGGGTGAACAGAGGGGGACTTAGGAGGGGAATTGATGGTGGTGATTGATTGTAGGGACACAGGTACACAGGGACCACTTTCTGTGGTCCGGGGAACCCGTATGGCCTTGGGTGCTTTCTGGCAGAACGTTGCAAACCGGGTGGTAAGGCAGTCTCCCGTGGCGTTCCCTGACCCTGCAGGATAGGAAAATGTTTATGACCGTATTAGGAGCGTCTCTCGGCAGACACGTTGCAGGCTGGAACGCCATTGTGTGTCCCAGAGAAGCCCAAGGGATTCGTAAGCGCGGCCTGAGCCCATCTCCCCTTTAGACCGCAAAAGCCGCACCAGTGAATCCCCTAAGGCCACCTATGGGTAGCCACGGACCGCATGTGTCACACCTGATGCTCATGAGGCACCATCGGTTTTCGCGGGGTGTCTTGGCGTTAGCCTGTCGACGTGGGTGCGACCGGCGAGCTATCCACACCCATGACGCCCTGTAGGCCCACGCGTCAGCCTCGCAAATCCTAGCGGCTTCCCATTGAACGCGTTCGGCGCGATCATGTCGGATAACAACCAAATCCCGGCATTCGATTTACGGCGCATCAGTTCGTGCGGCGACAGAGCGCGCCAAGGAGACACGTAAGGAGGCCGATAGGCTCGCTTGTGACGCATGGAACAAGCGCATGCTCGGCTTCCGTTGTCCTGCGCAACCTTTGCCGACCCTGGGTGGAGGCCCAAGCCCTCGCTCTCGGAGGAAGCCCTGCGGATCATCGCGGAGTACGCGAACGACCTACGGGAGATCATCAAGAAGCTCCGTCAGCGCCTCCATTGAGGTTGCCTCGGTTTGGTGGCCTCTTCAAATGTTCCCTGTTGGCTCCCAAAGCGAAGCTCCAGCCTGCAGGCCTGCTGTTCGAGGCGCGGCGGTCACTTCATACTCAGGCCGCCTTGGGTGCGCTTTGTATCACCGCCTCCAGAGAAGCGATGGTCGCCCTGATGTTATCCCTTCGCACCCTCAGGCTCCGCGCTAACACTGGATAAGTCGGGTCCGACAAGGCACGAACTCCTGCTCGCGCTTCCTCGTGATCAATGTCGACCGTGAGTAGCTCCACCGAACGCGAGAGGCTCCCGATCAGTGTCGCGATTTGTGGCCCGTTGACCGCTGCGGTCCCCCGGAGCGTCTCAAGTAGATACGAGTTTGCCATTGGTAGCCTCTGCGCTGATCTGTTCTGGGACGCGCTCGCCGCGCGTGTTGGCCTAGAGCAAAGGCGGTGCCAATGAACTAGGGACGACGCAGGGCAGGCAGCGATGCGCTTTACTTAGGGAGCTAAGGGTTCCATTTGTTGACGACGCACCTCCCTAAGCCCAGACTGTCGTCAGGCAACATTTCGGGCAGGAATGGTGCCGCTTGGGCAGCTTGGCCATGAAGCAAAAGCAGCCAGCTCGGGTCGGACGCAGGTTGGCGGCCATAGTCGCGGCTGACGTGGCGGGCTACTCGCGGCTTATGGGCCTTGACGAGGTGGGCACCGCCCGCGTTCTCCGCGAGCACCGCAAGGTCACTGATGCTCTCGTGGCGAAGCATGGGGGGCGTCTCGTGAAGACCACAGGGGACGGCGTGCTCCTTGAGTTTCCCTCGGTCGTCGATGCGGTCGAGTGCGCCGTGGCAGTGCAGGCGTTGATGGCCGAGAGAAACGAAGGCATCCCGGGAGACCGGCGTATGCTGCTTCGGATCGGGATCAACCTTGGCGACATCCTGATCGAGGGCGATGACATTCTCGGCGATGGCGTCAATGTCGCCGCTCGGCTTGAGGGGATCGCTGAACCGGGGGGCATTTGTATCTCCTCATCCGCTTACGAACAGGTTCGCGGGAAGGTCGCCGTTGAGTTCAGTGACCTTGGCGAGCGGACACTCAAGAACATCGCGCGGCCGATCCGTGCGTATGCGGTTGGCGCGAGCGCGAATGGATATAAAACCGCCCCACTGTCATCTTCAGTTCCGCGTCTGTCCATCGTGGTGCTGCCGTTTGCGAACATCGGTGGCGATCCCGAGCAAGAGTATTTCGTGGACGGGGCAACCGAGAGCCTGACCACGGACCTGTCTCGCATTAATGGCGCGCTTGTGATTGCGCGCAACACGGCGTTCACGTTCAAGGGCAAAGCGGTCGACGTGAAGAAACTCGGACGCGAGCTGAACGTCCGTTTTGTGCTCGAAGGCTCGGTGCAACGTGGCGGCAACCGCCTACGGGTGAACGTACAGTTGATCGACGCCGAAACCGGCAATCACCTCTGGGCCGAGCGCTTTGATAAGCCCGTTGCCGACCTGTTCGACATGCAGGACGAAATCGTGTCGAGATTGGCCAATACTCTAAATGCACAGCTTATTGCCGCCGAGGCTCGACGAGCGGAAGGTGTGCTGCATCCTGACGCGATGGACTTGTATTTTCAGGGCACGGCTTGGTTGAACAAAGGGAGCAACCCCGAGACCAATTCGCAGGCGCGAACCTTCTTTGAGCGTTCCTTGGCACTCGATCCCCAAAACATTGAAGCCCTGGTTGGAAGTGCGATTGTTGACATTCACAGCGTCATTGGCTCGTTTACCGGTAATCACATCGAACGTCTCACTGCAGCCGAGACAGCCGTGACCAAAGCCCTTTCTCTAGCACCGAACCATGCTTTGGCTCATAACGCCCTTGGCTACCTTTATCTTTTCACAAACCGAGTGGCGCAAGGCATTGCTGAATGCGAACGAGCTTTGGAGCTGGACGGGAACTTGGCCGACGCCCATGCGCTCGTCGGCGTGGGCAAATATTTCATCGGTCGAGGCGCGGAAACTGAGACCCATGTACAGGAAGCGTTCCGCCGGTCTCCCCGTGATACCTATGCATATCGTTGGTTGATGTATGTCGGTGTCGCCAAATTATGGCTTGGCGCTGATGCGGAAGCGGTGGCATGGCTGCGCCGGAGCATTGAGGCCAATCGAACATTCCCCCTCGCGTATTTCTATCTTGCCGTTGCGTTAGCCTACCACAGTGAGCCGGTTGAGGCACGGGCTGCAGCACAGGCAGGCCTTGCGCTTCATCCCAGCTTCACCATCCAGCGCTACCGAGCCAGCGCGGCTTGCAGCCATCCGGCGTACCTCGCGGGGCGCGAGCGAACGTATGAGGGGCTGCGGATGGTCGGGGTGCCCGAGGGCTGAGACGCGGCAGCTTTGAGCCGGCAGCACGGCGGCCTTTAACGAAGGAGCTTTGAAGTCGGGTGTAGTCGAACTCCCGGTTTGGGGCCCGGTGATCGAAAGGGGACCCGTTAGCACCGCATATGGTGAGTTGTCGTCCAGACGACCACCGCGCGGTTCGTGCCTGCTCACCGCATAGGGAACGTCAGGACGTTAGGCGCGCATTCGGCCACGCCATCCGGTGCCACGCCGAGACCTTTTGGGCGACCACCACGACACTCCGTAGCAAAACCTTGCGGTGCGCGTCGTCCTTCAGTTTGGCCGATGCTTCCTCGAGGGTGCGAATGTGCTGCAGTGCTTCACTAGGTGTCACTGTTGCGACCTCCTATTGATTGTCCGGTAAACGATACGCCAACCCTGCCGGATGCGCGAGGTTCACTTTAGGGCATCTCGGAGATGGTTCGGCCGGTCGCTCATGTCCGTTGTTCGCGGTAGTGCGGATGTGGCTGTTAGGAAGTCAAAACGACGCGAATGACCCAGATCGGACGAGCAAATCGAAGGTTTGGCTCAATTCGAGGCACCGAATTACGTCGCCGACCGCACATAATGGGTATACGATAAGAACTATCTTCGGCAGCGGATGGGCGCGCCCGAGCTGAGAGTTCGGTAGGCTCCCGCCCCCTACGAGGATGTCCACCATGTTCAGAAACATGTTCAGAAAACAGTTTCCCAAGGTCCAAGATGCCTGGACGCTTGCGCACGCTATCGTCGACACGGTTCGAGAACCTCTCATTGTGCTCGATCAGGATCTTCGTGTTGTTGCCGCGAGCCGATCCTTCTATCTGACGTTCAAAGTCAATGCCGAGGACACTCAGGGCAAACTCCTGTATGACGTCGGAGACGGTCAATGGGATATTCCGAAGCTTCGTTTGTTGCTTGGAAAAATCCTTCCCGAGCAGGGAGCCATGGAAGACTACGAAGTCGAGCATGATTTCCCGAGCATCGGCCAGCGCACGATGCTCCTGAATGCCCGCAAAGTCTTCTATGAGAAGGCTTCACACTCCACAATCCTGCTTGGCATTGAGGACGTTACCCAAAAACGTACGCTGGAAAAAGACAAAGATGATTTGATACGCCAGAAAGAGATGCTGCTGGAAGAGTTGGAGCATCGTGTAGTCAACAGCTTGCAAATCATCGCTAGCATCATCATGCTGAAGGCAAGAGCAGTAGAATCAGAAGAAACGCGCCGTCACCTAGAAGATGCTCACAACCGGGTCATCTCGGTTGCCACCGTTCAAAAGCACCTCCACGGTTCTGCAGCCAACTCGATTATCGAAATGGAGCCGTATCTTGCGACGCTCTGCACGGCTCTGGCGCAATCGATGATCGGTGACAATCGGTCGATTTCGATCAAATTCAACGGTAAAGGGGGAAATTGCAAAAGGCGCGATGCTGAGAGCATCGGTTTAATAGTCACCGAACTCGTCATCAATTCCCTCAAGCACGCGTTCGACGAAACAACAAAGGGCGGCGAGATCACGGTTTCCTACGACGTATCAGGCACCGATTGGCAGCTTGCGGTCTCTGACAACGGCTCCGGTAAGCCTGATGGCGTGTTCGCTCAACCCAAAACCGGACTTGGTACCGGCGTCGTTAAAGCGTTGTCAAAGCAACTCGATGCCCAAGTAGTGACCATGAGCGGAGCATTGGGGACAAAAGTTTCGGTTACTCACGCCACGTTTGCAGCCGCGTAATTTAGCCGGCCCGCCCCGCCGATTCATTCCGCCCACTTTCGATATTGGGCACTAGTCCCGGAGGCTCAGAAGGTAGGCCGACACATTGCGAACCTGTTGCGGCGAGAGGATGAGGTTCGGCATGGTCGGATGTGATTGGGCCGTGAGCCAGAACGCGAGGGCCGCTGCGGTCATCCCTGGCATGTGGGTGATCTCCTCGAAGCTGGGGGCTGTGGCGAGAGGAGATTGGGTTTGGCCGGCTCGCACGGCGTGACATGAGGCGCAAACATCAAGCGCGAGCTGACGCCCTTGTTGAACATCGCCAATGTCTTGTGCTTGGGATGCCGCAACCATGCCAAGGATGCTGAAGACAGCCGAGACGATCAGCGTTCGCATGACAGTCTCCTCAATTATTGACAGAATACTCCGGCAAAATACAAAAGATACCCCCGCGCGGGGCCGATCATGCCAGCCCGGCCGTCGACCGGGAGCTGGGCGTCACACGCTTTGCCCTGCGCGGCAAAAATCCGGCCGGACCAGTCGCCCGCGGCCTGCATGACCCAACGTCTCAATTGGGTCAAAAACGGTCGTGACGCCCCTGAAATGGGATGTCTGTTTTACCCCCGAAAGCAGACCTTGGCCGAATTGCACGGCGCATTGATCTTTATCAACGCCGAGGCAGCCTTACTCGGGCGGCTTAAGACCGCCTGCCGTCCAACCCGCGCTGACTGCCGTCATCGGGTCCCCGACAACCATCTTTTGGACATGCTCGCACTTCGGACATCCGAAGGTCAGAAAGTCGGAATGGGCGGGACCAGGTTCGATCCGGGACAGCATGATCCAGCCCTGACACTTAGGGCAGCGTGGCCGTTCGATGGGAAGCAGGGATGGGTAGGAATGACTATAGGCTTCAGGCATGATGCTTCCCCTGCTTTGGGCGGGAGCGCAAACACTCTCAGTCACCGGTAGGTGCCGATATGGGACGGTGATGGAACCAGCATGCTCTTCCGGTTCGCGGAGTTTGCTCACGTTCCAAAGGAATGCCTGTATCACCCCCGAAGGCCCCGCCGCTTTGTTTCGATGGATGCCCGGGTCAAGCCCGGGCATGTCGAGTTGGGAAAGAAATCTGGGTCCCGGTTCTGCGGCGCATCACTTCGTGCTGCACCGCGCCCGGGACACGAGATCAGTTGTCGAGGAAGCTCCGCAGCTTCCTTGACCTCGACGGATGCTTCAGCTTGCGCAGCGCCTTGGCCTCGATCTGCCGGATGCGCTCTCTGGTCACCGAGAACTGCTGGCCGACTTCTTCGAGCGTGTGGTCGGTGTTCATGCCGATGCCGAAGCGCATGCGGAGCACGCGTTCTTCGCGCGGGGTCAGCGAGGCCAGAACCCGCGTGGTGGTTTCGCGCAGGTTGGACTGGATCGCAGCATCAATGGGCAGGATCGCGTTCTTGTCCTCGATGAAATCGCCGAGATGCGAATCTTCCTCGTCGCCGACCGGCGTCTCCAGCGACAGCGGCTCCTTGGCGATCTTGAGAACTTTCCGAACTTTCTCCAGGGGCATGCCGAGCTTTTCGGCGAGTTCTTCCGGCGTCGGTTCGCGGCCGATCTCGTTCAGCATCTGGCGCGAGGTGCGCACGATCTTGTTGATGGTCTCGATCATGTGGACCGGGATGCGGATGGTGCGCGCCTGATCGGCGATCGAGCGCGTGATCGCCTGCCGGATCCACCAGGTCGCATAGGTCGAGAATTTGTAGCCCCGGCGGTATTCGAATTTGTCGACCGCCTTCATCAGGCCGATATTGCCTTCCTGGATCAGGTCGAGGAACTGGAGGCCGCGGTTGGTGTATTTCTTGGCGATCGAAATCACGAGCCGCAGATTGGCCTCGACCATTTCCTTCTTGGCCTGGCGCGCCTCGCGCTCGCCCTTCTGCACGCCGTGCACGATCTTGCGGAATTCGCCGATCTCGAGCCCGGTCAATGCCGCCAGCGACTGGATCTCGTGGCGCAGCTCCTTGATGCGGTCCTTTTCGTGATGCACGAAATTCTTCCAGCCCTTGGCCGAAAGTTTTGACACGCGGTTGAGCCAGCGCGGATCGAGCTCCGAGCCCTGGTAGTTGCGCAGGAAATCTTCGCGTGCGACGCCGTGGCTGTCGCCCAAACGAAGCAGCCGGCCCTCGAACGACACCAGCTTCTTGTTGATGTCGTAGAGCTGCTCGACCAGGCTGTCGATACGGGCCTGGTTGAGCCGCAGCGACTTCACCTCGACGATGATTTCGTCCTTCAGCTTCTTGTATTTGCGCTCCTGCGCCGGCGACAGCGTCTCGTTCTGCAGCTGGTTGGAAATGTCCTGTTCTTGAAGACGCCGCAGCTTCTTGTAGTTGTCGGCAATTTTATCGAAGGTCTCGACCACCTTCGGCTTCAGTTCGGCCTCGATGGCCGCGAGCGACATCTGGTTTTCGAACTCGTCGTCATCCATGTCGCCATCGGCGGCGGCTTCCGAGGTGCTTTCACCCTCGGCGGCTGCGGCTGGCGCCGCGGCGGGACGGAACGGGGTCGGCGACGGCGGCGCGGCGGGCGGGGCGATATGCGAAGGCGCAGCCGCGGCGGGCATCGCAGCGCCATTGCCGTTGGCTTCAGTCGAGGGCTGGCCGTCGGCGCCGACGGGCGCCGCCAGCAGCGGGTTCATGTTGTTCTTGGCGTCGGGGCCGGCATAGGTCGCTTCGAGATCGATGATGTCGCGAAGGAAGATCTTTCCTTCGTTGAGTTCGTCGCGCCAGATGATGATGGCCTGGAAGGTCAGCGGGCTTTCGCACAGCCCTGCGATCATCGCCTCGCGGCCGGCCTCGATGCGCTTGGCAATGGCGATTTCGCCCTCGCGCGACAGCAATTCGACGGTGCCCATCTCGCGCAGATACATGCGGACGGGATCGTCGGTGCGCTCGCCGGGCTCGGATTTCTTGACCTCGGTGACGGCCTTCTGCGTGACCTCGACCAGTTCGTTGTCGGTCTCGTCCTCGGCCTCTTCCTTGTTCTCTTCCTCGCTGTCGGCGTCCTCGGCTTCGGAGACGTTGATGCCCATGTCCGAGAGCATCGACATGATGTCTTCGATCTGCTCCGGCGAGGTGGTGTCGGACGGCAGCACTTCGTTGAGCTGATCGAAGGTCACGAAGCCGCGCTTCTTGGCCTGCTTGATCATCTTCTTGACGGCGGCGTCCGACAGGTCGAGCAACGGCGACGGCGCTTCGGCTGAGTCTTTCTCAGGGGCGTCCGCTGCCTTGTCGTCCTTTTCCTTGTCTTTTACCTGCAGCGTCTTTGCCTTGCTGGCCATTCATAGCTCCCGAAACGCGCTCATGCAGGATACGTCGCCGCGCCCGCCTTGAAACTGAAGTTACTTAACGACGCGCAAAGGGCGGCGCAGACTTGTCGCCACCCCATCTTGCTGTCGTCGATTATCCCACTAATAGCCCCGCCGCGTATTCCGCGGCAGGTTTTGTTCTGACGCATTTTCTAACGGCGAACCGGTCTCCACTTCGCCTCAAAATGCTACGGTACCTCTTAAGCTTCGATTAACCCTGTTTTTGCCGCCAAACCATGGATTTGGCGAGTCATTTCGCGGTTCCGGCCCCGCCGTCCGCATCAATTTTTAATCAGACGCTGCGCTGGAACCGGCCCGACAACTCGCCAAAACCCTCGATCAGGGCCTCGGTGCCGTCGACTTCGGCCATCCTGGCCTTCACGTCACGCAGCCACGCCAAATTGGCCTCGCTGGCCTCATCGCCCAAGGCCGCTTCGGCATCCTTCAATTCCCTAAGTAATGAGTGCCATTGGCGATGCAAGGATACCAGCTGGTGCCAAGTGGAAAGAACATCCTCGCGCGCGGCATGGGCTTTGGCGCCCCACACCGCCGAGGTCGTGATCGCCAGGTCAACCCTTTGAAGTGTTTGAGAAAATCCGCGCGCTTCGAGGTCGGCCCGCATTTTCTCGCCCTGTTCGTCGGGCTCCGGACTGTGATGGTGATCGCTGGCGAACGCCGCGATCACGGCGGCGCGCAGCTTGTTGGCTTCGGGATGGGCCAGTTCCAGCGCCGCCACCTCCTCGAGATGGTCGTGCAGCAGCCAGGGATGGTTGATCAGGGTCTGCAGGATCAGCGCCTCGCGGCGGGACAGGGCGCTGCGCTGGCCGCGCATGATCGGGCTTAACGCAAGCTGGGCGCTGGCCGCCTGATAGGGCCCGCGGTTGATGGTCTGGCTGCCGGCCGAGGCCGACGCGCGGCCGCCGCGCGGCTCGAATCGGCCCGCCGCACCGGGGGTGAACGAGCCGCGCGGGGCAAAGCGCCGGCCTGATTCGCCGCCGAAATTGCCGGCTGCTCCGCGAAAATTGCCGCGGCCATAGCCGCCGCGCCCGGCTTCCGGCGCGAACGTGCGTTGCAGTCGCTGGGCCAGATCCTGGCGATAATAGCGCCGCACCACCTCGTCGCGGATGCCGTTGGAGAGTTCGCCGATCCGCGCCTCCAGCGCCGCGCGCCGCTCCGGCGTCGCATAGGTGCCGCCTTCGATCTCGCGCGACCAGATCACGTCGGCGAGCCCGCGCGCCGCCGTGATCACTTCCTCGATCGCAGCCCGGCCGCCCGAGCGCGCGAGATCGTCGGGATCCTGTCCCTCCGGCAGCAGCGCGAAGCGCAGGCTCTTGCCGGGCTTCAGATGCGGCAGCGCCAGGTCGGCGGCGCGCCACGCCGCCTTCTGCCCGGCCTTGTCGCCGTCGAAACACAGGATCGGCTCGTCCGCCATCTTCCACAACAGCGCGAGCTGGTTTTCGGTCAGCGCGGTGCCGAGCGGCGCGACGCTCGCCGGAAAGCCGGCGCCGACCATGGCGATGACGTCGACATAGCCTTCCACCACCACCAGGGCGCTGCCGTTATGGGTGGCAAGCCGCGCCGGCGCCAGGTTGTAGAGATTGTCGCCCTTGTGAAACAGCGGCGTCTCCGGCGAGTTCAGGTACTTTGCCGGGGCATCCTTCTCCAGCGCGCGGCCGCCGAACGCGATCACGCGACCGCGCAGGTCGGTGATCGGAAACATCACCCGGTCGCGGAAACGATCCCACGGCAACGGGATATCGTCGCCCGACACCAGCAAGCCGGCTTCGACCATGTCCTCAACCGGAATGCCCTGGGCTCCCAGATATTCCTTCAGCGCAAAGCGCTCGCCGGGCGCATAGCCGATGCGAAACTGCAACTGCACGGCCGGCGAAATCGCGCGGTCGCCGAGATAGCCGCGCGCCTTGGCGCCGTTGCGCGACGCCAGCGTGTCGGCGAAGAATTTCGCTGCCAGCTCCATCACATCGTACAGCGTCTTGCGGCGCTGCTCGTGACGCTCGGCATCGGGGGTGACCGCCGGCAGTGGCACCCCGGCCATCGAGGCGAGACGTTCGACCGCCTCGGTGAAGCCGACGCCCTCGGTCTCCATCAGGAACGAGATGATGTCGCCGTGCTTGCCCGAGGAGAAGTCGTGATAAAATCCCTTCTGGTCGTTGACGGTGAACGACGGCGACTTCTCCTGTTGGAACGGCGACAGCCCCTTCCACTCCCTCCCCGCCTTTTTCAACTTGACGCGGCGGCCCACCACTTCCGAAACCGGAAGCCGGGCACGCAGTTCGTCGAGAAATTGAGGCGTAAAGCGCATGCGTGATTTTCGGTGAGTCGGAGGCTGCTGCCAACCGGCCATGGATATAGGGTGGCCGGGTTAAAATACGAAGATTGTTGGGATTCTCGCCGCTATTCACAGGGCGGGATACGTCGGGTCCATCCTCCCGCCCAAACGCGCACGATTGACAAATGAAATACGATTGTATATACATATCATGGGTCGGAGACGATGGCCAAAGAAGGCACTGATTTTGAACTTCTCGCCCCTGCCGGATTCGAGTGGGACGACGACAAGAGTAGAGCCAACCTAAGTAAACGCGGCATCGATTTCGAGGATGCGATCGACGTCTTTTACGGGCCGATCATTCTTCGTCAGTCAGATCGCAACAATGAGGAGCGCTGGATCGCGATAGGTTTTTTGGAAGACAGATTGCCCGCCGTAGTCTTTACGCGACGAGCGGATGTCATCCGGATTATCTCAGCGCGGCGCGCGAGAAAAAATGAAGAAAGCGAATATCGTAACGCGAAAGTGGGGCGATCGCCGGAAGGGCAAGACTGACTGGGCGCGCGTCGATGCCCTGACAGACGAGGACATCGCCGAGGCCGTTGCGAACGATCCCGATGCAGTGCCCGTCGATATTGACTGGTCGGACGCCGTTCTGGTCGTACCTCCCAGGAAAACGGCGATCTCCATTCGCGTCGACGAAGACGTGCTCGACTTCTTCAGGAGCGAGGGCGAAGGCTATCAGCGCCGCATCAACGCCGTGCTGCGCTCCTACATGCAGCAGAAGGCCAAACCCAAGAAGCGGGCGTGACCCCTCGTGCCCCCCTCGTGCCCCGGATGCTGCGCAGCGCCCTTGCGGTGCGCAGCTGATCCGGGGCCCATGGCTGCAACAAACAAGATGCAGGTCCCGGCTCTGCGGAGCAGCGTGAAGAACGCTGCACCGCGTCCGGGACACGAGAGGGCGGCCGTCTATTTCCCCAGAAACCGCCCCGACGTGATCTGCGGCAGGGCCGTCACGGGCCAGTTGTAGAGATAGGTCCAGGCCTCGCTGGCGGCGCCATCGCCTGAGGTCACCGGCAGCATCTGGCGGATATATTCGGTCGGCGTTGCAAAGCCCTCGCCGCAGGCCTCGTACATGTCGAACTCGCGCAGCAGTTCGACGGGCGCACGCAGCCGGTACAGTTCGCCGAACACGACGTCGGCGAGGTCGTCCGACAGCACCAGCCCGGGATAATGCTTCACCAGATAGAGCCGGCCCCGGCAGCGCGCCTCGCCGAGAAAATCCGCGCTGCGCGACAACAGCTGCGCCATCGGATGGGCGTAGCCGCGCATCAGCGTGCCGTAGACGAAGAGAAGGTCGGAGGTCATGACCTCATATGTCATTGCGAGCGGAGCGAAGCAATCCATGCCTCACGTACAAAAAACTGCAATGACGATGAGAGATCAGCGCGTTCTCACGCCGCGACGACCTCGTCGCTGACGACGAGAAACTTTATCAGGTCCATGCGCCCGAAGCTCGTGGTCAGCGCCACGTCGGCGGCATCACGCCCGGTGGCCATCAGGATGCGGCCGATCCGCGGCTTGTTGTGGCGGGCGTCGAACGTGTACCAGCGGCCGGACAAATAGGCCTCGAACCAGCCGGAGAAATCCATCGGCGCCGGATCGTAGGGAATGCCAATGTCGCCCATGTAGCCGGTGCAGTAGCGCGCCGGAATCCCCATGCAGCGGCAGAAGGTCAGCGCGAGATGGGCAAAATCGCGGCACACGCCGGCGCCCTGCGCGTAGACGTCATGGGCCGACTTCATGTGATGCGCGTGCTGATAGCCGAAGGTGATGTGGTTGTGCACGAAGGTGCAGATCGCGGCCGCCCGCTCCCAGCCCGGCTGGGTATTGCCGAACAGCGACCACGCGACGTCGGTCAGCTTGTCGGTTTCGCAATAGCGGCTTGCCATCAGGTACAACAGAATGTCGTCCGGCAGCTGGTCGATCGGACTCTGCTGCGCGGTCGGTACGATCACGTCCGGCAGGCCGGAATCGCGCACCAGCGCGCTGCCGCGCAGGGTCACGCCGCCGGCCGGCGCCACCAGCCTGCCGCAGATGTTGCCAAAACTGTCGTTGTAGAATTTGATCGGCACGTCGGGCTCGGCGACAATGGTCTCGGTGCCGATGATATCCTGACGGCGCGAGGGATGAATGCTGAGCATGATCACCATCGGCGTCGGCTGCAGCGTCGCGTGAGCAATCTCGAAGCCTACCTTGATTTCCATGTTACGTCTCCGCCTCCTCGTCCGCCGAAACGACGTTGATGCTGACGTCCATGCCGACAAACGCATCGGCCGAACCGAGGTAGGTGCCATGCAGCGGGATGGCCTGGCCCGGATCGCGCGCCACCGCCACGCGCACGAGATCGCGGGTGCCGACGATGCCGTTGGTGGGATCGAACTCGATCCAGCCGGCGCTCGGCAGATAGACCTGCACCCAGGCATGGGTCGAGCCGCCGCCGACATGGCCGTGCGCGCGGCCGCCCGGGATCGATATATACCCCGACACGAAGCGCGCGGCGATACCGAGCCGGCGCAGCGCCTCGATCATGAACAGCGCGTAGTCGCGGCATGTGCCGGACCTCGTCTGCAGCGTGTCGAGCGGATGCTGGGTGCCGTGCTCGTGCCGTTTGCGGTAGCTGAAAGCCTTGCGGATGCCGTAGGTCATGCCGCTGAGAATATTGAAGGTCGGGGTCGGTCCTTCCGCGTCGAGATAATTCCGCGCCCACGCCGACAGCTCGCCCTCGGGATCGCCATATTGCGGCTTGATGAATTGAACGAGGTCGGGAAACTCTTCGTTGTCGTATAGAAACGGATAGAAATATGCCGGATCATCAGCGGTCAGCGCGAACTCCTCGGCGGGATTGTGCTCGACGGTGGCGGTGTTGACGAACGACAGGGTTTCGGCGCGCTCGTCGAAGGTCGCAATCGCGACGCTATTGCCGAATACGTCGTGGATCCAGCGCAGCGACATCGGCTCCGGCACGATCTCGAGGTTGTTCGAAAGCACGCGCAAATCGTGGCCGTCGCGCGGACGCAGCATGATGCGGTGTTCGCCGAATGCCACCGGGTGCGCATAGCGATATTCGGTCTTGTGATGGATCGTCAGCAGGGGCATCGTCGACGCAATCATCGTCACTTTGGGCAATCTAATCTATACCGATCGCTGCTTATCCCTAAATCGGTATGCTGCTTCGATAGGCAACGAGTAAGAAAAAATGGCTTTGGACAGCGCCGGCGACACATCATTACTCCTTGGCAACGAAGATGTTCCGCCGGTATTTGAAGATAACAGCGCCGGACGCTCGCCGTTCCTGCTCACATCAGACCATTACGGCCG
Source organism: uncultured Alphaproteobacteria bacterium (assembly GCA_963761895.1). Taxonomy (GTDB): domain Bacteria; phylum Pseudomonadota; class Alphaproteobacteria; order Rhizobiales; family Xanthobacteraceae; genus Bradyrhizobium. The sequence continues at coordinate 327,904 of CAVXIL010000002.1, read as the reverse complement.
GCTGATCCCGCGCAGCCTCGGCGATCTCGGGCTGCCGGCCGGCGAAATGACGCGGCATATCGCCTGGGACGTCGGCATTGCCGGCGTCGCGGAGGCGCTGTCGAAAGATCTGGATGCGCATCTGATCGCGCAGCGCTACTCGCGGCTGGTGATCGACTGCAATCGTCCGCCGGATGCGCCGAGTTCGATCCCGCGCATCAGCGAAGCGACCGTCATACCCGGCAACGAAGGGATCGCCCGCGACGCGGCGCAAGCGCGGCGCGAAGCGATCTTCGATCCCTACCATCGCCGCATCGCCGAGGTGATCGACCATCGCCTGCGCGACGGCGTCCCGACGGTGCTGGTGTCGCTGCACAGCTTCACGCCGGTATACGCCGGCATTGCAAGGCCATGGCACATCGGCACGCTCTATCATCGCGACACCAGACTGCCGCCGCTGCTGTTGAAATGGCTGCGCGCCGAGCCCGATCTCGTGGTCGGCGACAACGAGCCTTATGCGGTGAGTGACGAGACCGACTACACCATTCCGGTCCACGGCGAGGCGCGCGGGCTGATGAATACCGGCATCGAAATTCGCCAGGACCTGATCGCCGGTCAGGCCGGCCAGCGGCCATGGGCGGACCGGCTGGCGCGGATTTTCGGCGAGATCGAAATCGAATTGCGAGCGCAGCGGCTGCTTTAGCTTGTGACCGCTACGCCGAATACTTCATTCCGTCCGCTGCCGTGAGATTTGGGCAATGGCGCGCTCCCCTCCCCCCGCGAGCGAAGCGAGTGGCGGGGAGGGGTCGGGGGTGGGGGGTCTCTCAGCGGGAATATCTGCTTCAGCATATGCCGCGCCACCCCCCACCCCCGACCCCTCCCACCGCTGCGCGGGGGGGGGGAGGGGAGTCGAGAGAGTTTTCATTGCGGTTTCATCGACCGGGCTGGTGTTTGCCGCGCGATACCGCCTTCGACAATTCAGCGCGCCCGCGTCAGCGCCAGCCAGACGCCGCCGCCGATCATGATGCCGCCGGAAACGCGCGACAACAGCCGCGTCCGCTGCGCCGAGAAGAACAGCCGCGCGCGGCCGGCCAGCAGCGCGTAGAGCGCATCGGTGATTCCGGCCGTGACCATGAAGGTGACACCCAGCAACGTCACCTGCGAGACATGGTCTTTGCTCATGTCCATGAACTGCGGAATGAACGCGCCGAAGAACACCAGCACCTTGGGATTGGACAGCAGCACCAGCAGACCCTGCAGGAAGAACCCGCCGCGCGGCGGCGGCGGCGGCGCGTCTGCCTTGACGCCCTCGACCGGAAAACGAATGAGCTTGATGCCGAGCCAGACCAGATAGGCCGCCCCGGCAAACCGCACCCAATCGAACCAGTAACCCATGGTCGCCATCAGCGAAGTCAGCCCGATCGCCACGATGCCGATCACGATCGCGAGGCCGAGCTGCGCGCCGGCGATGTTGGTCAGCGCGGCGCGGGTGCCATGGCGCAGGCCGTTGGCGATCACCAGCGTGACCATCGGTCCCGGCAACAGCGCCAGCGCGACGCAGGCGGCGACAAAGGCGAGATAGAGATGAAGGGACATGATGGGACTCGCGGGTAGATCGAATGGCTGGTCGCTTATGCACCATTCTATGATGCGGAAAAAGCCGCCCTCTTCCCCTCTCCCCTTGTGAGAGAGGGTGGACGCGATGCGAAGCATCGCGGACGGGTGAGGGGCTCCGGTCTATCGATAGACCGTAACCCCTCATCCGGCACGGACTACGTCCGTGCCTCCTTGCTCCCACAAGGGGAGAAGGGAAGAAGACTGCCTCAGCCTCCATCGATCGCAGCGGTCATCCAATGCGCCATGTCGCTGGAGCCGAGAAACTCCACCGCCTCACGCTGCACGCCTGACGCAGAGCCCTTGCCGTGCGCGACCGCGACCAGCAGGTTGCAGTGCCGCGACACCGCGATGCCGATAGCGGTGTGCTGCGAGCCGTCGGACATCCGGAGATCATAGGGCCTTGACCGTCCCTTCATGCCGTCGATTTCGGTAACCTTGCCCGGCGCCAGCGGAACGAAGCGCTCGCTCATCAGGTCGAGATCGGCGACGCGATCGACCTCGTCGTCATCGGCGACGCCGGAGTCGCAGTTGCAGAAGCCGATCTTGGGCCGCACATAGAGTTCGACTTCATTCCCGCACGCGGCCGCAGCACAGCGGAAGGCGCGCCCGGCCGGCCATCCGTCGCGCGGAAACGGCCAGGCGATCTCGCGCCAGGCATCCGTGTCCGACCGGGCGTATTGGTAAGCCGCAACGCCCGACAGCGTGCAAATCGAAATCGCAAACGCTGTCAGCAGGACCTTGCGCATCTCACCCTACCGTCTCACGGCAGTCCGGCCACACTGCGTGCGGTGCCGGTCAGCTGCAGAATATGCAGACCGGTGTTGGCGCGATCGACGATGTAGATATAGCCGCGCTCATCGGTCTCCACATTGTTGGTCTGGATCGCGACCTTGCAGCGGTCCTTGCCGTCGACCGGCACGCAGCGTTTGTCGGTCGCAGCGGTAATCGAAGGGATGAAATAGCCGACCTCCTTCGGGTGATAGGGATCGCGGATGTCGAGCGCGCGGACGCCGGCATTGAAGAACGCGATGAACGCCATCTTCTTGTAGAACACCGGCGCCATGCTCTCGTTCGACGAATGCGAGCCGAACCGTCCGCCGCGTTCGCAGAACGATCCGCTGGCTTCCGGCACGGTGTAGCTCGAAATCATCATCGGGCGGTTCTCGACCGTGACGTCGGCAAACCATACCATCTGCCGCGGCTCGCCGCATTCATTGAGGATCGCCTCATCGACGATCATCACGATGTCGCGGGTCTTGCCGTCCTTGTCCTTGGCGAACTCGGCAATCGGCATTCCCGGCATCGGAAATGTGGTGTGGGCGCCGTTGAAGGCGGACATCGGCATCCTCGAGATTTCCGGGAAGCGAAGATTATCCGGGGTCGGCTCTTTCGGCCCGTTGAGCAGCTTGTCGCGGTCGACGATCTGCAGGAAGCCGCCCTTGTCGGTGCCGTAGCCGAAATAGATCCGGTTGCCTTGCGGACCGGTCGAGATCATCCCGTGCAATTCGGTAGGCACCGCGCCGGTCGAGCCCGGCTCCTGGCCGGGAAGGCCGAAATCCCTGATCTTCTGGGGATGGGCGGGATCGCTGAGGTCGTAGACCTGGGTCATGCGGCGGGTGCGCCAGTCCGGCGCGCCCGACACCAGAAAGGCAATCCCGGTGTCGCATTCCCACCAGCTCTTGTGGGTGTCCTTCAGTCCGCCGAGCCGGGTGATCAGCACCGGATTGGCGGGATCGGCGACGTTCCAGATTTCATGGGCTTCGCTGCCGAAGGTGCGCAGCATGTAAACCGCGTTGGGATCGCCCTTGGGCAGCGTCTTGCCGTCGCAGACACGCACCATCTGCGCGCCGCCGCCCTCGTACTTTCCTTCCTGACCGGGAATGTGATGGAGATATTTCGGATGCGCGGGATCGGTGACGTCGACGATCGAGGTGCCGTTCGGCTCGGCCTTTCCGGTCAGCGGATTGACCGGATCGGGAATATCGTCGGTTCCGCCGTGGTGACCGATATAGGCGATCCAGCGATCGCCCTGATGATGAATCGTCGGCTGATAGGCGCTGCGCGCCTGCAGGTCGTTGGTCCCGACCAGTTTCATGTTGGAGGCTTCGGGGGGCGCCCCGATCACTTGCTGCGCAGAAGCGCCGCCGCCGGAGGTGATGAACGATATGATGAAGGAGAGACAGAGATACGTTGCCAGTTTGACATGACCGGTCATGCTTTTTTCCACCCATTTTGCCCAAACCAATCCTGGTTGGTTGACCGCATTGGTAGCACAGCGAAATGACGTGCCAATACACCGTCTTGACATGCAACCTTTTGGTTGCCTATTATGCCGACCATGGATGAGGTCTTCAAAGCGCTGTCCGATGCTTCGAGACGGTCGCTGCTGGACAGGCTTCACGACAAAAACGGACAGACCCTGAACGATCTCTGCGACGGGCTTGCCATGACGCGGCAGGCCGTGACCAAGCACCTTGCAATTCTCGAGGCCGCCAACCTTGTCACGACCTTCAGGCACGGTCGCGAGAAGCTGCATTATCTCAACCCGGTGCCGATCCATCAGATCGGCGAGCGGTGGATCAGGAAATTCGAGCGCGGCAAGCTTGTCGCGCTCCACGAATTGAAACGCCAACTGGAGAAGCGCGATGAGTAAGCCGGAATTCGTCTACACCACCTACATCGAAACCTCGGTCGAAAAACTCTGGCAGGCCCTGACCGACGGCGATTTCACCGAGCGCTACTGGTTCGGCCACCGCTGCGCCTCGGACTGGAAAGTCGGCTCGGAGTATCGTTTCACCAAGCAAGGGCATCCGACCATTCAGGGCAAGGTCCTCGTCGTCGACCCGCCAAAGCGGCTGGCCTATTCCTGGGACTCCTGTTCACCCGAGGCGCAGCGCGAACGCACATCCCGTGTCACCTTCGATCTGGAACCGCGCGGCAAGGTCATCAAGCTGACCGTGACGCATGATGAACTCGATGAACGCGGCGTGACCTTGCGCAACATCTCCGGCGGATGGCCGATGGTGCTGGCGAGCCTGAAGAGCCTGCTGGAGACCGGACAGGTCCTCGATATCGATCCGCCACCGGTGGCGAAGGAATCCGCCTGTGCCTAGGCCCGAATTCATCTACGTCACCTATATCGAGACCACGCCGGAGAAATTGTGGGAGGCGCTGACCTCGAGCGATTTCACCAAGCGCTATTGGTGGGACACCGAATTGCAATCCGACTGGAAAGTCGGATCTCCGCTTGCACTGGTGATGAAAGGCGTCACCACCGACCGCGGGGAAATTCTCGAAGCCGACCGGCCGCGGCGACTCTCCTACAGCTTTCGGCACGTCCAGAATGAGGGATTGAGCAAATAGCCGCCGTCCAGGGTCGTATTCGATCTCGAACAGCACGGCGGCCTGGTCAAGCTGACGCTGACCCACGAAAATTTCGCAGAAGGCAGCGAACTCCTGGATGGCATCTCCAGGGGATGGCCGGCGATCATGTCCAGTCTGAAGAGCCTGCTGGAATCCGGCACCGCACTGGCGATCCCGATTTCCGCGCTTGGCATCGAGGGAATGGAATGAACATGGACAACTTCAAGCCTATGACCGTCTACACGATCTACATCGCATCGACGCCGGAGAAGGTGTGGGAAGCGCTCACATCGGCCGAATTCAGCCGGAAATACTTTTTCGGCAATGCGGTCGAGATCGATCTGAAAGTCGGCGGCGCATACATCGTGCGCACGCCGGACGGGTCGCTGCACATCAGCGGCGAGGTGCTCGAATGCGATCCGCCGAAAAAGCTCACGATCACCTTCAACGTCAACTGGCCGGCGCTGATCGAAAAGCTCGGGCCGACGCTCGTCAGCTACGAGATCGAGCCTGCCGGCGATGCCGTGCGGCTGACCATGACGGAATCGCATGACCGCCCGCTCAGCGACGATATTCTTTCCGGCGGCCGTCAGGGCTGGCCCGCGATCCTGTCGAGCCTGAAGAGCCTGCTGGAGACCGGAAGTCCGCTTGCAATCAAGATGGCGCCGCCGCAGCGCATGCTGGAGGCGCTGAAGGCGATGGGAATCAAGACGCCGTAGCGTTTCAACAAACCCAGTCGTCATACGCGGGCTTGACCCGCGTATACATCGACCTTCACAAAGATTCTCGTGAAGCGATGGATTGCCGGGTCAAGCCCGGCGATGACGGTTGGAAGGAACGCGGTGACTCCCCTCACCCGAAATTCTCGCGATGCGAGAATTTCGACCTCTCCCCGCAAGCGGGGCGAGGTTAAGAGAGCACGGCGATACTTCAACGCATTCAGTCGTCATACGCGGGCTTGACCCGCGTATCCATCAATCTCCGATAAAGAGCTTTGCGAAGTGAGATGGATTGCCGGGTCAAGCCCGGCAATGACGATGGTGTGTGTGGGCTCACCCCAGCGCCCGCAACTCCCGCCGCAGCACCTTGCCGGTCGCGGTCATCGGCAAGGAGTCGGTGAACTGCACGAAGCGTGGATATTCGTGCGCGGCGAGTTGCACCTTGACAAACTCCTGGATCTCGCGCGCCAGCGCGTCAGTGGGCGCAAAACCCGGCCGCAGCACGATCCACGCCTTGATCGCTTCGGTGCGGATCGGATCGGGAATTCCGACCACTGCCGACATCGCCACCGCCGGATGCTTCATCAGCGTGTGCTCGATTTCCGACGGCCCGACGCGATAACCGGCGGTGGTAATCACGTCATCCTCGCGGCTGACATACCAGAAATAGCCGTCGTCATCCTGCACGCCGAGATCGCCGGTGAGCAGGAATTCGCCGGCATATTTTTTCGCGGTCGCTTCCGGATTTTTCCAGTATTCGATCATGGTGCACGGATTGGGCTGGCGCACGCCGATGATGCCGCGTTTTCCGCGAGCCAGTTCGTTACCCGCCGCATCGACAATGCGCACGTCGAAGCCGGGCGTGGCCTTGCCCATCGATCCCGGCCGGATCGGAAACAGCTTTGCGTTGCTGCCGACCACGAGATTGCACTCGGTCTGGCCATAGACTTCATGCGCGTCGATGCCGAAGGTGGCGCGCACCCAGTCCAGCAATTCGCCGCCCAGTGACTCACCGCCGGTGAAGATGCTGCGCAGCCTGACGCCGGCGTGGCTGACGCCGGCCTGCCGCATCAACTTCAAGGCCGTCGGTGGCAGGAACACGTTGCGTATGCCGTGGTCGGCCATCATCTGCATCGCCGCCTGCGGCTCGAATTTTCGGGCGCGGTGGCCGACGATCGGCACGCCATGATACCAGCCCCCGAGCAGCGCGTTGATCAGCCCGCCGATCCAGGCCCAGTCGGCCGGCGTCCACATCAGGTCGCCGGGCTTGGGCAGGAAATCGTGACACATTTCGACATTCGGCAGATGGCCGAGCACCACGCGATGGCCGTGCAGCGCGCCCTTGGGATTGCCTGTGGTGCCCGAGGTATAGATGATCATCGCCGGATCGTCGGCGGAGGTATCGACGGTGGCAAATCCCGCGGACGCCGACCTGAGCGACGGCCAGAACGGTTTTGTCCCGGCCTGCACGGCATCGCCGATCAGATAAACATTTTGCAGATCGGGAAGCCGGTCACGGATTTTTGCAAGCTTCTCCCATCCCGTCTCGTCGGTGACGATGGCCCTGGCGCCGGAATTCGCAAGGCGAAACTCCAGCGCATCCTCGCCGAACAGCGCAAACAGCGGGATCGACACCAGCCCCGCACGGAACGCCGCCATGTGCACAACAGGTAGTTCCAGCGACTGCGACAGGAACACCGCAACGCGGTCGCCCCGAACGAGGCCGTCCGCCGTCAGCACATTGGCAAAACGACGCGACATCTCGCTGATTTCGTCGAACGAGGTGCGCGCAGCACCGCCGTCCTCATCGACATAGATCAGCGCCAGCCGTGCGCTGCCGTCGGCATGGCGATCGCAGCACCCGGTCGCGATGTTGAATTTCGCGGGGATGTCCCAGCGGAAGTCGCGATAGAGCGTGGCGTAGTCGGCGGCTTCGGTGAGCATGGCGGAGAGACTAGACCAATGCGGTCGCGGGACAAACCCTCTCCCCTTGTGGGAGAGGGCGCCGAGCGAAGCGAGGCGGGTGAGGGGTCTCTCTCAGCGGATGCAAACCCCTCATCCGGCGCGCTACGCGCGCCACCTTCTCCCACAAGGGGAGAAGGGAAAGTTACGATCCGCGCGACGACTAGCTCACCCCGTCAGCGCCGCCTTCACCATGCCGCTGGCTTTCGCAAAATCCATCTGCCCGGCGTATTTCGCCTTCAGGACCCCGATCACCTTGCCCATGTCCTTCATCCCGGCAGCACCGGTCTCGGCGATCGCGGCTGAAATCGCCGCCTTGACGTCGGCTTCCGGCATCTGCTTCGGCAGATACGCCGAGATGATCGCGATCTCCTCGCGCTCCGCTGCGGCGAGTTCGGCGCGGCCGCCCTTGTCGTACAGTTCGACGGATTCCTGGCGCTGCTTGATCATTTTCTGGAACACGCCGAGCAGGTCGGCATCGCTGAGCGGCGGTTTTCCTTCCCCGCGCGCGGCGATGTCGGCGTTCTTGATGGTGGAATTGACCATCCGCAGCGTGGACAGCTTGCGCTCGTCCTTGGCCCGCATCGCGTCCTTGACCGCGTTGTTGATGTCGTCGCGCAGCATCGTCCTGTCCTCTCGCGAACCCCAAGGGCCGCATCCGTGAGCCCCTGATCTAGGCCGTTCGCGGCAACCAGACAACTCAGATCCGCAGCCATCCGACCAGGGCGTCCGCGGTCGCCTGCGGCTGTTCCACCTGCGGAAGGTGGCCGCACTGCGGAAGGATGGTGAGTTTGGCGCCGGGAATGCGGTCCGCCATCTCGACCGACAGCGCATTCGGGATGGTGTTGTCCTCATCGCCAGTCAGGACCAGTGTCGGACAGGCAATCACGGTCAGCGTCGGCCGCGAATCCGCCCGGCCCATCACGGCGGTCTGCTGGCGCACGAAGGCGTCGGCGCCGACATCCTCGCCCATGTCGTACACCAGTTGGCGCAAGCCAGAGTCCTCGCGCCGCGATGGATGCACGAAGCCTGGAAACAGTTCGTCGAGCACGGCGCGATAGCCGCCGGCTTGCGCCCGCGCCATCTGGCCGCGGCGGCGCGTGGTCGCTTCCGGCGTATCGGGGCGCGCCTGGGTATTGATCAGCGCCAGTTTTGCTACCCGCTGCGGCGCCTGCCGCATGATCTCGAAGGCGATGTAGCCGCCCATCGAATGCCCGGCCAGCGCGAAACGCGGCGGCGCCTCGGCCAAAATCCGCCGCGCGATCGCGCCGACGCTGTCGTCGCGCTTGTGATTGGCCACGGTGACGGGCCCGAATCGCCACAAGGCGGGCACGACGGGTGCGAATATTCTGGGCGATGAAACCAGACCGGGAACGAGCAAAATCGGCATCGTATTGTCCACGCACGGCTCCGCATTGGGCATTTTTCGGGGTAAATCGATCTGAAGGCGGGGAATCGCAGATTAAGACCCGTACACCTTCTGTCAAATGGGCCGCAAAAGCGCATGTGAATCCGTGGTTTCCGGCTTTGACGCCCGCGCATGCGACGACTATGTAATGCGTTCATGACAACCCCTGAAAACCCCTCAGCCTGGCCGGATCGCAAACCGACCGCGCTCCTCGTGCTTGCCGATGGCACCGTGCTGGAAGGCTTCGGCCTCGGCGCGGAAGGCCACGCGGTCGGCGAAGTCTGCTTCAACACCGCGATGACCGGTTATGAGGAGATTCTCACCGATCCCTCCTATGCCGGGCAGCTCATCACCTTTACCTTTCCGCACATCGGCAATGTCGGCACCAACGACGAAGACATCGAGACCGTGAACATGGCGGCGACGCCGGGCGCCCGCGGCGTGATCCTGCGCTCCGCTATCACCGACCCCTCGAACTACCGCGCTTCGCGCCATCTCGACCAATGGCTGAAGGCGCGCGGCATCATCGGTCTTTCCGGAATCGATACCCGCGCGCTGACCGCGCTGATCCGCAGCAAGGGCATGCCGAATGCCGTGATCGCCCACGCCAAAGACGGCCACTTCGACCTGCACGGGCTGAAGGAAGAGGCGCGCGAATGGCCCGGCCTCGAAGGCATGGATCTGGTGCCGATGGTGACGTCGGGCCAGCGCTTCACCTGGGACGAGACGCCGTGGGCCTGGGAAAAAGGCTTTGGCCGCCAAACCGCGCCCGAGTTCAACGTCGTCGCTATCGACTACGGCATCAAGCGCAACATCCTGCGGCTGCTTGCCGGCGAAGGCTGCAAGGTGACGGTGGTGCCGGCGACCACCTCGGCCGAGGACATCCTGGCGATGAAGCCCGACGGCGTGTTCCTCTCCAACGGCCCCGGCGATCCCGCCGAGACCGGCAAATATGCCGTGCCGGTGATCCAGCAGGTCATCAATTCGGGCATGCCGACCTTCGGGATTTGTTTGGGACATCAGATGCTGGGCCTCGCCGTCGGCGCCAAGACCAAAAAGATGCATCAGGGCCATCACGGCGCCAATCATCCGGTCAAGGACGAGACCACCGGCAAGGTGGAAATCACCTCGATGAACCACGGCTTTGCCGTGGATCAGGCGACCCTGCCCGAGGGCGCAACCCAAACCCACATCTCGCTGTTCGACGGCTCCAATTGCGGCATCCAGCTCGACGGCAAGCCGGTATTCTCGGTGCAGTACCACCCCGAAGCCTCGCCCGGCCCGCGCGACTCGCATTACCTGTTCAAGCGGTTCGCGGATCTGATGCGGGCGAACAAGGGCGGGTAGAGGCTCCCCTGCACGGCAGGGACTCTCTAACTCGTCATTGCCGGGCTTGACCCGGCAATCCAGCTTTTTCGAAGAATGATGGATGCCCGGATCAAGTCCGGGCATGACGAGTGAGTGGATCAAAAGCGCTGGCGGGCCGCCCGAGCACTTAATATGATGCCATCATCATACGCCACCACAGGAACCGCCCCGATGGACGATCCATCCACCCCCAAGATCGAATACGGCGTCAGCCCGACCGAAGTGATGGCCTCGATGGCGGGCGTCGATTTCGTCCGCGCCATCTTTGACGGAACATTGCCGGCGCCGCCGATCATGCAGACCATCGAACCCTTTGATTCCACTGCCGAGCCGGGCGTTGTGGTGATGCACAGTAGTCCCGGCTTCCGGCACTACAATCCGATCGGCTCGGTGCATGGCGGCTATGCCGCCACTTTGCTTGATTCGGCGATGGGACTGGCGGTCCACTCGATGCTGCCGCCGGGCACCGGCTACACCACGCCCGAATTCAAGATCAGTTTTATCCGGGGCATGAGCAAAGATACCGGCGCGGTCCGCACCGAAGGCCGCACGCTCAACGTCGGCCGCCGCACCGCGACCGCCGAAGCACGGATCACCGACGCCAGCGGCCGCCTGCTCGCCCATGCCACCACGACCTGTCTGGTGTTCGAGATCCCCAAGGAAACAGTAAAGGAAACCGCGAAGGGAACGTGAAGCGCTGACATCGGTTGAATCCGCGCTTATCCTCAAAGCACGGGAGAATGGCCATGTCAGTCGTCAGCGCTGAAGTCGAACCGCTCGCCTTCGTCTTTGCGGACGACGGCCTCGTTCCCAACAACCCGATGCCGTTCCTGGTCTACCAGCGGGCGATATCCGTCGATAACGATCACCCCGAAAAAACCATCGAGGGACTGTTCGGCGCCAATGGCTGGGGCGATATGTGGCGCAACGGCGTCTACGATTACCTGCACTATCACGCGACGGTGCACGAAGCGCTCGGCGTCGCGCGCGGCCATGCCCGGGTTCGCTTCGGCGGCGACGGCGGCAAGGAATTCGAGATCGCGGCCGGCGATGTCGCCATTCTCCCCGCCGGCACCGGCCATCGATGCCTGTCGGCGAGTGCTGATTTTTCCGTGGTCGGGGCGTATCCGCCCGGCCCCAAAATGCACGTCACGCGGCCGACGCCCGAAAATCACCGGAAGGCGCTGAAGACGATTCCGGAGGTCAAACTGCCGAAGTCCGATCCGGTGATGGGATCGGACGGACCGTTGGTGAGATTGTGGAAATCGAAAAGCGATTGATCGCGAACTCTATCTACGTCGTCCCGGCCTTGAGCCGGGACCCATAACCCCAAATGCCAGAATTGGATGGAGTTGCGGCCACAGCCCGACGCCTCATAAACAACGGTGGCTATGGGTCCCGGCTCAAGGCCGGGACGACGTGGGTATTTGTTTCGGCGGCCAGACAAATCCGCAGGCGGACACTCTTGCCCACCTGCGCAAACTGCTCGGAAGGACGAAAGCGACCTTCACGCCTCGTTGCTGCCTTCCTGGCGGCTGGCTTCGAACAGGAACCAGGTGCGGCGCTCGGTCTCGTCGATGAAGGTTTCCAGCAGCCCGGCGGTGCCGGAATCCTTGTGGTCGTCGCAGAGTTCGTGGGCCTTTCGCATCGCGGCGGCGATGTGCTTGTTGTCCTCCATCAGCTCGCGCAGCATCTCGCGCGGCGGGACATATTCTTCGTTGTTGTCCTTAATGGTCTGCAATTTGCTGACCTGACCGATCGAGCGCAGCGTGGTGCCGCCGAGCTTGCGGACGCGTTCGGCGAGTTGATCGGTGCTCGCGAAGATCGCATCCGATTGGTCGTCGAGCATCAGATGATAGTCGTGGAAGTGCCGTCCGCTGACATGCCAGTGGAAATTCTTGGTCTTCAGATAGAGCGCGAAGGCATCCGCCAGCAGCACGTTGAGGGCCGCCGAGATCTTCTCGACCGCCGCCGGCGGCAGATCAGTGGGCGTATCGAGATCGGGGGACACTTTGTCAGACTTGGCTTTGCTCACGATGCACCTTCCTGTTAGGAAACCCGGACATTGACGGCGTTGGACACCGGCCGCCGGACCATCTAACGCATCATGTAGATGCCGGTTCCCCCGCCGGAACCCCTGTTTTGCCGGACTCCCGCGACCATGGACGATTGGATCAACTACTACGATTCCACGCATACAATTTATGCGAGCAGGCTGCATCGCGACCTGCATTTTCAGCTGATCGCCAGGGACATCATCGGCTACATCCCCTCAGCCGAGGCGGTGGTGCTGGATTATGCCTGTGGCGAGGCCTTGTCCGCCGCTCGGGTGGCGGAGGCCTGCGGCAAGCTGTACCTGGCGGAGCCCGCGCCGGGCGTGCGCGGCCGGCTGATCGCGCGGTTTGCCCCGAACACCAAAATCAGGGTCCGTTCGCTCGATGATTTGCGGAAAATGGGGGAAAATTCCGTCGATCTCGTGGTGATGAATTCGGTGGTCCAGTACATGACGCCGGGCGACCTCGATCAGGCCTTCGCGGTGATCCGGCGGCTGTTGAAACCCGGCGGCCGGCTGGTGCTGGGCGATGTTTTGCGCCCTGAGGTCGGCATGATCAGGGACGTGATCGCGCTGCTGCGCTTCGCGGCGACCCATGGCTTCCTGAAGGACGCCCTGATCGGGCTGGTCTCAACCGCATTGTCGGACTACCGACAATTGCGCGCGCGCGTCGGGCTGCAGCGTTACGGCGAAACCGAGATGGTCGCGAAGCTCGCGGCCGCCGGATTTACCGCCTCGCGCGCCCATTCCAATATCGGGCACAATCCATGGCGGATGACGTTCGTGGCGCGGCCCGCGTTTTAGTCGTCGCCCACCGGTTAGCCTTAATCAGCGGTAAACATAGCCCGCCCCGGCGCGATCGGCGATAACAGGATCGGCCCGGTGGCGGAAAGCGTCGACGCGGGAGCAGTGCATTGCTCTTTATCCTGGTTCAAATCCAGGCCGGGCCTCCAGCCTTCGCCGCTCCGCAGCTTCGGCTCGGCAAGCCACTTTCCGACGACGGCTGCCCCGCCGTAGCTCGAAGAACGCAGGCGGGTTCCACGGGTTCAAACGCTCAAATGCCGGTTGATGGGGCCTTTAAGGCTCTTTCGCGGTTGCGGAATCTGTTCTAAAGACCACCCCGCGCGCAAGGGCAACCTGGCGCTAGGGGTCAAGGGACGCGCGGTATGCGCGCCCTTTTTTTGTGCCCAATTCCCTGTCCGTGAGACTTGATGCCCAAAAGAACCGACATTTCCACCATCCTGATCATCGGCGCCGGTCCCATCGTGATCGGCCAGGCCTGCGAATTCGATTATTCCGGCACCCAGGCGGTCAAGACGCTGAAGGAAGAGGGCTACCGCATCGTCCTGGTCAATTCCAATCCGGCCACCATCATGACCGACCCGGAATTGGCCGACGCCACCTATATCGAGCCGATCACGCCCGAAATCGTTGCCAAGATCATCGAAAAGGAACGGCACGTCGTGCCCGGCGGCTTTGCGCTGTTGCCCACCATGGGCGGCCAGACCGCGCTGAACTGCGCGCTGTCGCTGCGCAAGCAAGGAACTCTCGCCAAGTTCGACGTCGAGATGATCGGCGCCACCGCCGACGCCATCGACAAGGCTGAGGACCGCGGCCGTTTCCGCGAAGCCATGACCCGGATCGGGCTGGAAACGCCGCGCTCGGTGCAGATCAAGAATTTGCCGGACGGCCTGCGCGCGCTCGACGACATCGGCCTGCCCGCGATCATCCGGCCGTCCTTCACCATGGGCGGCACCGGCGGCGGCATCGCCTACACCAAGGCCGAGTTCATCGAGATCGTCGAACGCGGCATCGACGCCTCCCCCACCGACGAAGTCCTGATCGAGGAGTCAGTGCTGGGGTGGAAAGAGTTCGAGATGGAGGTGGTGCGCGACAAAAAAGACAATTGCATCATCATCTGCTCGATCGAGAACCTCGATCCGATGGGCGTGCACACTGGCAATTCCATCACGGTGGCGCCGGCGCTGACCTTGACCGACAAGGAATACCAGATCATGCGCGACGCCTCGCTGGCGGTGCTGCGCGAGATCGGGGTCGAGACCGGCGGCTCCAACGTGCAGTTCGGCGTCAATCCGGCCGACGGCCGCATGGTCGTGATCGAGATGAATCCGCGGGTGTCGCGCTCCTCGGCGCTGGCGTCGAAGGCGACCGGCTTTCCCATTGCAAAAGTCGCCGCCAAGCTCGCGGTCGGCTACACGCTCGACGAAATCGCCAACGACATCACCGGCGGCGCCACGCCGGCCTCGTTCGAGCCGACCATCGATTACGTCGTGGTCAAGATCCCGCGCTTTGCGTTCGAAAAGTTTCCCGGCGCCTCCACCACGCTGACCACCTCGATGAAATCGGTCGGTGAAGTGATGGCGATCGGCCGCACCTTCCAGGAGAGCCTGCAAAAGGCACTGCGCGGCCTCGAAACCGGGCTGACCGGGCTCGACGAAATCGAGATCGAGGGTCTCGGCCGCAGCGACGACAAGAACGCGGTCCGCGCCGCGCTGGGCACGCCGACGCCGGACCGTCTGTTGCAGGTGGCGCAGGCGATGCGGCTCGGCTGGAGCAACGAGGAAATCTTCACCTCCTGCAAGATCGATCCGTGGTTTCTGGCGGAGATGCGCGGCATCGTCGAGATGGAAAGCAAGATCAAGAACAGCGGCCTGCCCGCCAACGCGTTCGGCATGCGCAGCCTCAAGGCGATGGGTTTCTCCGACGCCCGGCTGGCGGTGCTGGCGCAGACCACCGAGGCCGACGTGACGGCGCAGCGCCGCGCGCTCGGCGTGCGCCCCGTGTTCAAGCGCATCGACACCTGCGCCGCCGAATTCGCCTCGCCGACCGCCTATATGTATTCGACCTATAAATCGCCGTTCGCGGGCGTGCTCGCCGACGAGAGCGCGCCGTCCGACAAGAACAAGGTCATCATTCTCGGCGGCGGCCCGAACCGGATCGGCCAGGGCATCGAGTTCGATTACTGCTGCTGCCATGCATGCTTTGCGCTGCACGATGCCGGTTATGAAACCATCATGATCAACTGCAATCCGGAAACGGTGTCGACCGACTACGACACCGCCGATCGATTGTACTTCGAGCCACTGACGGCAGAAGACGTGCTCGAAATCATCGCCACCGAGCGCAAGAACGGCACCCTGCACGGCGTGATCGTGCAGTTCGGCGGCCAGACCCCGCTGAAACTCGCCCGCGCGCTGGAGGCGGCCGACGTGCCGATCCTCGGTACCTCGCCCGACGCCATCGATCTGGCCGAAGACCGCGACCGCTTCAAGCGCGTGCTCGACAAGCTGCGGCTGAAGCAGCCGAAAAATGGCATCGCCTATTCGGTCGAACAGGCGCGGCTGGTGGCCGCCGATCTTGGCCTGCCGCTGGTGGTGCGTCCGTCCTATGTGCTCGGCGGCCGCGCCATGCAGATCATCCGCGAGGAAAGCCAGCTCGGCGACTACCTGCTCGGCACCCTGCCCGAGTTGGTGCCGGGTGACGTCAAGGCGCGTTATCCCAACGACAAGACCGGCCAGATCAACACCGTGCTCGGCACCAATCCGCTGCTGTTCGACCGCTATCTGTCCGACGCCATCGAGATCGACGTCGACTGCCTGTGCGACGGCGAGGACACCTTCATCGTCGGCATCATGGAGCATATCGAGGAAGCCGGCATTCACTCCGGCGACTCCGCCTGTTCGCTGCCGCCGCATTCGATCGACGCCCAGATGATCGGCGAACTGGAGCGGCAGACCCGCGAACTGGCGCTCGGCCTCGACGTGGTCGGGCTGATGAATGTGCAATACGCCATCAAGGACGGCGACATCTACGTTCTCGAGGTCAATCCGCGGGCGTCGCGAACGGTGCCGTTCGTCGCCAAGGTGATCGGCATGCCGGTGGCGAAGATCGCCGCCCGGCTGATGGCCGGCGAGAAGCTCGCGGACTTCAAATTGAAGAAGCGCAAGCTCGGCCATGTCGGCGTCAAGGAGTTGGTATTTCCGTTTGCCCGCTTCCCCGGCGTCGATACCGTGCTCGGCCCGGAGATGCGCTCGACCGGCGAGGTGATGGGCATCGACCGCTCGTTCGAAGTGGCGTTCGCCAAAAGCCAGATCGGCGGGGGCACCCGGGTGCCGCGCAAGGGCACGGTGTTCGTTTCCGTCCGCGAGATCGACAAGGTCAGGATCGCCGAAGCGGTGCGGCTATTATACTCGCTCGGTTTCAAGGTGATGGCCACCTCGGGCACGCAGCGTTTCCTGACCGATTTCGGCGTCCCGACCGAAAAAGTGAACAAGGTGCTGGAGGGGCGGCCGCATATCGTCGACGCCATCATGAACGGCGACATCCACCTGGTGTTCAACACCACGGAGGGGCCGCAGGCGCTGGCCGACAGCCGCTCGTTGCGACGCGCTGCCCTCTTGCATAAAGTGCCATATTACACCACTCTTTCGGGAGCCGTGGCGGCCGCGCAGGGCATCCGCGCCTATCTGGACGGGGACCTTGAGGTCCGCACGCTGCAGAGTTATTTTTCTTCCGAACCCTGATCGCTGTGGCCGGGCTGGAACGCCCGCTAACCGATTGGCAATAAAGGCGGTATGGCTGGAACTCACCGGTCATGCGGATGTTCTGTTTCGGCGCTTACCGCCCCGAAAATGCAATCTGAAAAGCGTCTCGTGCGTGCTGTCAGATGGCCCGCGCGATCGAAGGATTAGAGAGATGATGGAAAAGGTTCCGATGACCGCCGGCGGCTATGCCGCCCTTGAGGTCGAATTGAAGCAGCGCCAGTCGGTGGAGCGTCCGCGCATCATCGAGCATATCGCCGAGGCGCGCTCGCATGGCGACCTTTCGGAGAACGCGGAATATCACGCCGCGAAGGAGGAGCAGGCCCACAACGAAGGCCGCATCGCCGAACTGGAAGACAAGCTTGCGCGCGCCGATATCATCGATATCAGCAAGCTCTCCGGCGACACCATCAAGTTCGGCGCGACCGTCACGCTGGTCGACGAGGATACCGATAAGAAAGCGGTGTGGCAGATCGTCGGCGAGCCGGAAGCCGATGCCAAGAAGGGCCGCATCTCCATCACCTCGCCCCTGGCGCGCGCGCTGATCGGCAAGAAGAAGGGCGCGTCGGTCGAAGTCGTCGCCCCCGGCGGCGCCAAGGCCTATGAGATCACCAAGGTCGAGTGGCGCTAGCACCGGCGTCTTGAATTTCGCGAGCTGACAAAGGGCCGGGATCATTCCCGGCTTTTTGTCTTGAGACCGCCTCGCTGCCAGCCGCAACACTTTGCCGGCGGCATTATTCCTATGCTGCCCTGCGGTACGTTGCCATATTTTGTTATGGTGAAATGCTTTCCCTCCGAGCCGCGACACGATACGAATCGAGCGCGTCGAACCTTTGGGGGACTATCATGAATGAAAAATTCGCGGCGTGGGCGCCGCGTGCGTTGAGCGTGTTTCGCATCATCACGGGACTGATGATCATCGAGCACGGCATGGCCAAGATCATCGGCTGGCCCGTGGTACCGGCCTTTGCCAACCTGCAGCCGTTTTCGCTGATCGGCGCTGCCGGCTTCATCGAGCTGATCGGCGGCGCGCTCCTGATCCTCGGTCTCTTTACCCAGCCGGCGGCTTTCATCCTCTCCGGCGAAATGGCCGTCGCCTATTTTATGGTTCATGCGCCGAAGAGCTTTTATCCGCTGGTCAGCGGCGGCACGCTCGCCATCATGTACTGCTTTGCCTGCCTCTATCTTTCGACCGCGGGCGCAGGACCGTGGAGCGTCGACGCTGCGATGAAACGGAATTGAGGGGGCGATCATGGACAAGTTCAACAAATTGCTTGCGGCCGGGGAGCCGATGGTTCTCAGCATCTTGCGCATCATCACCGGCCTGTTGCTGTTTCAGTTCGGCGTGGCGAAGCTTTTAAAATTTCCACCGGTGCCGATGTTCGAGAAAGTGCAGGCGCTTTCGTTGTTCGGCACCGCCGGGATGGTGGAGTTGGTTTTTGGCGGACTTTTGATCCTCGGCCTGTTCTCGCAACTCGCGGCCTTTATCCTGTGCGGCGAAATGGCATTCGCCTATTTCATCGAGCATTTTCCGCGGAATTTCATCCCGCTGCTCAACAGCGGCAACCTCGCGATCATGTTCTGCTTCGCTTGCCTCTATCTCACCTGCGCCGGCGGCGGGCCGTTGAGTCTCGATGCGGTGATGCGCGACAGGCGCTGAGAGCGGGCGCGGCCAAAATACACTGTCATTCCGGGGCGACGCGAAAGCGTCGAATCCGGAATCTCGATATTCCCCGATGTGCAATTGCACATCTGTGGTTCGCGCTGGCGCGCGTCCCGGAAGGACCGGAGATTGCGTCAGCCCCGAACCTTGAATTCCAGCGGCACCGCGGCCTCGTATTTGGAATTGTGCAGCACCAGCGATGTCCTGACATTGCGCACATGCGGCGCCCCGGTCAGGTGCGCGACGAAATCCTGGAACGTCGCCATGTCGGGCGCGACGCATTTCAGGATGAAGTCGACTTCGCCCGACAGCATCCAGCACTCCCGCACCAACGGCTCGGCGCGCACGAATTCCTCGAACGCGCGCAGATCGGCGTCGGCCTGGCTGGACAGATGCACCGACGCGAATACCGTGACGTCGAAGCCGAGCCGGCGCGGATCCAGCAGCCCGCGATAGCCCTGAATGTATCCCTCCTCCTCCAGCGTTCGCACCCGGCGCAGGCAGGGCGGCGGCGAAATGCCGACGCGCTTGGCCAGTTCAACATTGGTGATTCGGCCGTCGGCCTGGATTTCGCTGAGGATTTTTAGGTCGATTTCGTCAAGATTCTTCGACACGCGGGTCCAGGTCCTGGGCTGAGAAAGCGTAGCGGTAATATGGGCAACTCTCTTAGCGCAGCTGGCTGGCCTTGCGCAATTTTATTGCGCGTGCGCTGCGCCATTTATCGCACTTGCGGGGAAATTTCGCCGATATGGATTGCAATTCTTGCATAGCTCGCCAGATATTCTAGACTTGGATTTGACACCTTAGGCGCTGCCGCGATGAGTTTCCGGGCGCTTTCCACTCAAACACTGACCAAATTCCCTTAAGAGAGGGATCTGCCCATGTCTGCCCCGATCCACGCCAAGGTCGTCATCATCGGTTCCGGCCCGGCCGGCTATACCGCCGCGATCTATGCCGCCCGCGCGATGCTGGAACCCGTGCTGATCCAGGGCATCCAGCCCGGCGGCCAGCTCACCATCACCACCGACGTGGAAAACTACCCCGGCTTCGCCGACGTCATCCAGGGCCCCTGGCTGATGGAACAGATGGAGAAGCAGGCCGCCCATGTCGGCACCAAGATCGTCACCGATCTCGTCATCAAGCTCGATCTCGCGCACCGGCCGTTCCGGCTGACCTGCGACAGCGGCGACGTCTATCTGGCCGAAACGGTCATTCTCGCCACCGGCGCGCAGGCGCGCTGGCTCGGCACGCCGTCGGAAGAAAAATTCAAGGGTTTTGGCGTGTCCGCCTGCGCGACCTGCGACGGATTTTTCTATCGCGGCAAGGAAGTCGTGGTGGTCGGCGGCGGCAACACCGCGGTCGAGGAAGCGCTGTTTCTCACCAACTTCGCCTCGCGCGTGACCATCGTGCATCGCCGCGATCACTTCCGCGCCGAGCGCATCCTGCAGGAGCGGCTGTTCAAGCATCCCAAGATCGCGGTGGTCTGGGACAGCGCCGTCGACGAAATCTGCGGTAGCGAAAATCCGGGCAAGGTCACCCATGTCAGGTTGAAGAACGTCAAAACCGGCCGCTTGAGCGAACTGCCGGCGGACGGCGTCTTCATCGCGATCGGGCACGCGCCGGCGACGGAACTGGTCCTCGGCCAGATCAAGCTGAAGCCGTCCGGCTATGTCGAGGTGGCGCCGAACTCGACCGCGACCTCGGTGCCCGGCGTATTCGCCGCCGGCGACGTCGCCGACGAAACCTACCGGCAGGCCGTCACGGCCGCAGGCCTTGGCTGCATGGCTGCGCTCGAGGCCGAACGCTTTCTCGCCTTGCGCGCGAGCGATCGCGCGGCGGCGGAATAATCATGGCTCGAACCCGCGACGGATTTACGGATATGGATTGGGATAAGCTGAAGGTGTTTCACGCGGCGGCGGAAGCGGGAAGCTTCACGCATGCCGGCGAGCAGCTTGGCCTGTCGCAATCGGCCGTTTCCCGGCAGGTCAGCGCGCTGGAGCAGGAGCTTTCGGTATCGCTGTTCCATCGTCACGCACGCGGTCTCATTCTCACCGAGCAGGGCGACCTGCTGTTCCGCACCGCCCATGATGTGTTCATGCAGCTGCAGGCGGCGCGGGCGAAACTGACCGACAGCCGCGAGCGGCCGAGCGGCGACCTCAAGATCACGACGCCGCCGGCGCTTGGCATCAACTGGCTGATTCCGCGGCTGCATGAATTCACCGCGCTTTATCCGGAGATCCGGATTTCCATGATCGTCACCGACGAGGACCTCGACCTTTCGATGCGCGAGGCCGATGTGGCGATCCGCACCCGCAAGCCGACGCAGCCCGATCTGATCCAGCGCAAGCTGTTCTCGATCGGCTTTCATGCCTATTGCTCGCCGGAATACATCAAGCGCTTCGGCACACCGCGTACCCTCGACGACCTCGACGCCCATCGCATCATCATGCTGAGCGATTCCCAGGTTCCGGCGCATCTTGCGAACCGCAGTTGGCTGATCGATGCCGGCCGCAATGGCTCCGGGCCGCGCGAGCCGTTTTTCAAGGTCAACAACATCCTTGGACTGGTCCGCGCCTGCCAGCAGGGACTCGGGATCGCGGCGCTGCCGGACTATCTGGTCGAGGAAAATAACCGCCTGGTGCAGCTGTTTGGAGAATCCGATTCTATTCAGCTCGATACCTACTTCGTCTATCCCGAAGAGTTGAAGACCGTGGCGCGGGTGCAGGTGTTCCGCGACTTCGTGGTGAGCAAGGCGCAGCGCTGGCCATCGTGATTATCACTCGATAAGCCCCCGATCTCCGCATGACTGACATGCGGAGCGAATGGTTGCCGCAAGTCGCCAACGGGGATCATAGTGTTTTTATGCTGAGCATTCGTGTTGCGCATTTGTCCCCCTCCTCCAGTGGCGCGAGCGTTCAGTAATCCCTCTTGGAAGGTGATTGTGTCGGCCTCACGTGGCCAATACTTTAAGCCGGGCTCTCTGGAGCCCGGCTTTTTTTTGCAGCGCATCCGCGCGGGCACCCGGTTCGCAGTTTCCGGCCGTTGACAGCTTCGGCGTCGCCCATCATCATCCCGCAATGATCACGAATCCGTGCACTGCCGCGCTGTCGAAAAAAGCTCCCCTTGCGGGGAGTTCGGATCGACGCATGCGATAGGCCTTGTGCTTCGCACCGATCTGCAAAACCCCGCCGTCTGGACGGGGTTTTTTAATGTCCCGTCTCCGGCTCAACCCTAGGGAGAATGGACCATGAACGACCTTCAGACTGCTGACCTTCGAACTTGCCTGCAGGGCCTCTGGCTGCCGCTGATCACGCCGTTTTGCAATGGCGAGCTTGACGAGCCGTCGCTGCGGCGGCTGGTGCGGCACTACGCCAATTTACCCGTCAACGGACTGGTTCTTGCGGCCACGACCGGCGAAAGCCTGACGCGGGAACCCGCTGAGATCGAACGGCTGGTCTTCACGGTGCGGGACGAAGCCGGCAACACCAGCAAGCTTCCAGTCTGCCTCGGCCTATCCGGCAGCAACACAAGAGCGTTACTGGATGCCCTGCAGCGAACAGCGGCGTGGCCGATCGACGCCTATCTGATTTCCTGCCCGTATTATTCGCGGCCGTCGCAGCGCGGCCTGGAGCTGCACTTCACCGCGCTTGCGAATCATGCCGCGCACCCGGTGATGATCTACAACATTCCCTACCGGACCGGCGTCAATCTCGGCAACGAAGCGATGCTGCGGTTAGCGGCTCATCCCAACATCGTCGGGCTGAAGGATTGTTCGGCCGATCGTACCCAGTCGCTCGATCTGTTGCGCCGGCGACCGGATGACTTCGCGGTGCTCACCGGCGAGGATGCGCAGTATCAGGAAGCGCTGGCCGATGGCGCCGACGGCGGCATTTTGGCATCTGCGCATGTCGAAACGGAAACTTTTGCCAAGATCTGGCGGCTGATGGCAGCGGGCGAGCGCGCCGCGGCGTTGACGCTTTGGCAATCGGTCGATGAGCTCACGCGGCTGTTGTTTGCCGAGCCGAGCCCGGCGCCGATCAAGTATTGGCTGTGGCGCACCGGACTGATCGAGAGCGCCGAGGTGCGGTTGCCGATGACGGAAGTAAGCACAGAGCTCGCCGCACGTCTCGACAGGGAAATCGAGCGGCGGTCGTCATTGCCGCGAGTGACGTCTCAATCCAGTTTCGTACGCGCCAGCCGCAACGCGTTGCCGATCACGCTGACCGACGACAGCGCCATGGCGGCGGCGCCGACCATCGGCGACAGCAGGATGCCGAAGACGGGATAGAGCACCCCGGCGGCGATCGGGATGCCGGCGGCATTGTACAGGAAGGCGAAGCCGAGGTTCTGGCGGATGTTGCGCATGGTCGCGACCGACAACCGCCGGGCCCGCACGATGCCGATCAAATCGCCGGTCAACAGCGTGACCCCGGCGCTTTCGATCGCAACGTCGGTGCCGCCGCCCATGGCGACGCCGACATCGGCGGCGGCCACCGCCGGTGCATCATTGACGCCGTCGCCGACCATGGCGACGCGGCGGCCCTCGCCGCGCAGCCGCTGCACCACGTCGCTCTTGCGCTCCGGCAGGACGCCGGCCTCGATCTCATCGATGCCGAGCGTGTTCGCCACCGCGCGCGCGGTGGTGAGGTTGTCGCCGGTCAGCATGACGATGCGCAGACCGTCTTCGCGCAATTTCTGCAGGGCGGCCTTCGCCGAGGATTTCACCGGATCGGCAATGGCGATGATTCCGGCGGCGCGGCCGTCGATTGCCACATAGATCGCGGTGGCGCCGGTTTGCCGCGCGGCCTCGGCGGCAACGTCGAGATCCCGCGTGACGATGTTCAGCTCGCTCATCAGCATCGCGTTGCCGAGCGCGATTTTCTTGCCGTCGACGGATCCGGTCGCGCCCTTTCCCGAAGGCGACGCAAAATCGCCGGCCTCGCCGAGGCTCAGCTGGCGTTCGCAGGCGGCCTTCAGGATCGCTATCGCCAGCGGATGCTCGCTGCCGCGCTCGACGCTGGCGGCGAGCCGCAGCAATTCGGCTTCGTCGATGTCACCGGCTGACACGATCGACACCACCCTGGGCTTGCCTTCGGTGAGCGTGCCGGTCTTGTCGAGCACGATGGTATCGATGCTCTCGAATCGCTCCAGCGCCTCGGCGTCGCGGATCAGAATTCCTGAATGGGCGCCGCGTCCGACCCCGACCATGATCGACATCGGGGTGGCCAGGCCCAGCGCGCAGGGACAGGCGATGATCAGCACCGTCACGGCCGCGACCAGACCGAACGTAAAGCGCGGCTCCGGTCCGAACATCATCCAGGCCGCGAATGCCACTAACGCCGCTGCGATCACTGCCGGCACGAACCAGCCGGCGACCTGATCGGCGAGCCGCTGGATCGGCGCCCGCGAGCGCTGCGCCCGCGCCACCATGTCGACGATCCGGGCCAGCATGGTGTCGCGGCCGATTTTATCCGCGCGCAGGATCAATCCGCCGCGCTGGTTGACGGTACCGCCGATCACCTTGTCCCCCTCGGCCTTCGGCACCGGCATCGACTCGCCGGTCACCATGGACTCATCGACAAAGCTGTGGCCTTCGGTGACGATGCCATCGGCCGGAATCTTCTCGCCTGGACGCACCCGCAACAAATCGCCGAGCGCGATCGCATCGATCGCGACATCCTCGTCGCCATCGGACGTGATGCGCCGCGCGGTTTTCGGCGCCAGCCCCAGCAGCGCGCGGATCGCGCCGGACGTGCGCTGGCGCGCCCGCAGTTCCAGCACCTGGCCCAGCAAGACCAGAACCGTGATGACGGCCGCCGCCTCGAAATACACCGCGACCATGCCGTGGGTGTCGCGAAACGCCGGCGGAAACAACTGCGGCGCCAGCGTGCCGACCACGCTGTAGAGGAAGGCCACGCCGGTGCCCATCGCGATCAGCGTGAACATGTTGAGATTGCGTGTAACCAGCGAGCGCCAGCCGCGGACGAAGAAGGGCGCGCCCGCCCACAGCACCACCGGCGTCGAAAGCGCAAACGAGATCCAGTTCGACCACACGGGCGGCACCAGATGCATCAGGCCGAGATGGCTGCCCATCTCGATCACGAACACCGGAAGCGTCAGCGCCAGCGCGATCCAGAATCGCCTGGTCATGTCGATCAGTTCGGGGTCGGGCGCATCGTCGAGCGAGACCTGTTCGGGCTCCAGCGCCATGCCGCAGATCGGGCAGCTGCCGGGGCCGACCTGCCGCACCTCGGGGTGCATCGGGCAGGTGTAGATGGTGCCGGCCGGCGCCGCGGGCTCAGGCTGTTTCGGCTGCAGGTATCTTGCGGGCTCGGCCTCGAAACGCTCGCGGCAGCGCGCCGAGCAGAAGAGATACTCTTGTCCCTGGTAGGAGAAGCGGTGCTTCGCAGTCTCCCGGTTGACGGTCATGCCGCAGACCGGATCGATGGCCGCGGCTGTTCCGGCATCCTTGTCTCCGTCGCCATGTTTGCCGCCGCAGCAGGATTGCGCCTTCGCGCCATGGCGATGGCCGGCGTGGGCCGCGCCCGTACCGTGTGCGTGATCCTGATCCACCTGCGCCATCAAAGCTCTCCTGGCCACTTGAATAACATACCCTAGGGGGGTATATGAGCGTCATGAGAACAGAGATCAAGACCTCCTGCCTGAAACGATTGAAACGAATCGAAGGCCAGATCCGCGGCCTCGCCGGCATGGTCGAGGATGACCGCTACTGCATCGACGTGGTGACGCAGATCGCCGCGGCGAAGGCGGCGTTGCGACGGGTCGAGGAGGAAATCCTGCGCGACCACATCGCCCATTGCGTCGAGCATGCGATTTCGTCCGGCGACAAGGCCGATCAGCGCCGCAAGATCGCGGAATTGATGGACGTGGTCGGCCGCGCGGACCGGTAGTTCGCGGCGTCAGCGATGGCTGTCGGGGACACCGAGGTCGGCCTTGCACAAGCCGGCCTGGTTAATGCGCGGTGACGCCGGCCTCTCGCATTCGAACGGTGCCGCGGCCGTATCGTTAGAATTTGAGGCTTATTGAATCCCCCAAACAACCAAGGACGGGGGAAACAATGATCACTCAAGCCATTCAGACGGCCAGCTATCCGACTTCCGCGCGGACCGAGCTGATGCAGGATTTTCTTCTGGTATCGTCGTTCGGGCTGTGGGCGGTGCTGCTGGGCCTGACGCCGGTCATGGCCTTCCACATGCTGATGGGAAGCTGACGACCGCGGCAGGGCGTTCCGTGGTTAATCCGCGGTAGCACCCGTGGTCAAATGCGAGCGAAAGTGCGACCGGGTTTTTAAAATTCAACGCGTATCAAGCTTCCCGCAAGAACAAAAAACGCGGGGACGTCGTGAGTACTCAGGATAATCCATTCCCGGAACAGCGGGGCTTTACCACCGAGGACATTCTCTGGTCAGTCGGCATCTGGTCGGTGATTCTGGGCCTGTCGCCGGTGATCGTCTTCTATGTGCTGATGGTGGCGTAATTCGCGCGCGCCTCCATCCGCATCCTCCCGTCATAGCAATGACGGTGGGGCGGGCGCACACAGCCGAAAAACGCGCGGAGCCCGCGCGTTTTTTGCTGACGGGGCAGTGCGGCTGACTACGCCGCCTGCTTGTGCATTGTGCCGCCCGCCGACGCACTGCCGCGGATCGCCTTCACCGAGCGTTCGATCGCAGCCCATAGCCGCCCGATTTCCGCCGCCGCGCGGCCCTCGGCATAATATTCCCGCGCGCCCTCGCCATGGCCGAGCGCCATCAGCAGATCGGCGCGGTTGGTGATCTGGCCGCCCCATACCGGCGCCCGGAACTTGGCCAGCGATTCACGGGCGATGGCAACGATCGGGCTCTCGGCCTCGTCCCTGCGTGCCGGTGCGCCATTGAGCACGACCGCATAGGGTTTGCGCGCGGCGCGGCAGCTCAGAATCGTTTCCTGCACGGCGTTGACGTCGAATACTCCCGGCCGCGCCGGAATAATCACCATCGTTGCATTCTTGATGGCATCTTCCACGACCGCCGACATATTCGGCGGCGTATCGATGAAGACCCATTCGACGCCGTCGCGCTTGGCGGCGGCGACGATCCCGCTGACGGAATTGACAGCGGTCTTGATCGACGGTTCGTTGGTCCCGCGCAGCTTGTGCCACAGCGTCAGCGACCCCTGCGGATCGGCGTCGATCAGCAGGCACGGCTTGGTTGCTTTATGGACATGCGCAGCGAGATGGGCGGTCAGGGTACTTTTTCCCGTGCCACCTTTACGCGATGCGAAAACAATGACGTTCATACCTTCGCCTCCAGATTGACCCCAGGAGGCGAAAATGAATCAGCGCGCTGATTCGTGGAAGAAAAATTTACGATTAATTGTGGCGAAGCCCTGATTAATCAGCGGCGTTGGCTTTTGAGTCACACCGTGCGTTGCAGCAGAGCCGAAAATCGAATCGAGACGGTATCCTGGAAGTGGCGGTTGAGCGGATTTCCGTGTTGATGCCGGATCCCTTTCACAGACCTAGCCGAGCGTTTCGCTTCATCGGGAGGGAAGCGCCAGGAAGAGCGAACAAAACGAGTCCGCGGCGCGAGAGGCCGCCTGCAGGGCGGGCAGACGCGGGATGGCAGTGCTCATCTTGAGAGTCTGAATTCAAAGGCTGCCGATGGCGCGGGCACTTTTGTGCAAAGCGCGTCATGCCCGGCCTTGTGCCGGGCATCCACGTCTTTGCAACTCCCCGGCAAGAAAGACGTGGATGGCCGGGCCATCTGCGCGAAGACGCGCTTCGCGCTTTAGCCCGGCCATGACGAAAACTAAAATCGTTTTCAAGTCGTTAGAAAGAAGCGGCCTGATGGTTGGAGACGGTGCGCCGGACCGCGCAAGCGCGCTGCCGGGAAAGCGCCTCCTCACCACAGGGAACGCCACCCACTTCCCTACTTCACATCGTCCCAGCTGGCGCCGTTGAAACGCTGCAGTTGCATGTAGGTCACCACGCGATAGTCGGTCGGGCTGGTGTTGATGCGGCTGTTCGGCAACAGCAGGCCGGTGCGGAAATCCCGCAAATTCGCCGCCTGCTTCATGATGTTCTCGCGGGTAAGGTTGTCGCCGCACTGCCTCAGCACCTGCTCCATCGTCTGGCCGAAGCTGTAGCCGGCCGCGGTGAGGCTGTCGTTGAGATCGGCGCCGGGCATGTTGGCCTTCATCCACGCGGTCCAGGTCTTGACGTCGGGGTCGTCGGCCCATTTGGGATCGGTGACGTCCTTCATGAAGCCCGCGCTCATGATACCGGTGGACTTGTCGAGGCCGGCCGGCTTGAACGTGGCGCCGACCGACGCCGCGCCGAGATGCAGATAGGTCTCCGGCTTCCATTTCAGGTCGGACATTTTCGAGATCGCCTGCGCCGCCTGCTTGGCATAGGTGAACAGGAACAGCGCGTCGGCGCCGGAATTCTGCAGGATCACCATCTGGCTGTCGATGGTGGGATCGGTCGGCTGAAAGTTCTGCGCGCTGACGATCATCTTGTCGGCGTCTTCGCCGAGGCCTTCCTTGAGGCCGTTCAAAAGATCCTTGCCGAAATCGTCGTTCTGGTAGAGCACCGCGACCTTGGGCTTCGAATTGTGGGCGAGCAGGTTCTTGGCATAGAACCTGGCCTCGTCGCGCAAATTCGGCTGCCAGCCCATGGTCCAGGGGAAATGCGCGGGGTCGTTCAGGGCCGACGAGCCGGCGGCGACGAACAGCTGCGGCACGCCCTGTTTGTTCAGGTAGGGCCGGATCGCCATGTTGAGCGGGGTGCCAAGCACGCCGAAGATCAGCGCGACTTCGTCGCCTTCCACCAGGCTGCGCACATTCTCCACCGCCTTCGGCGGCGAGTAGCCGTCGTCGCGGCTGATGAAGGTGATCTTGCGGCCGTTGATGCCGCCCTTGGTGTCGTTGAGCCATTTGAAATAAGCGGCTTCGACCTTGCCGAGCGTGCCATAGGCCGACGCCGGTCCGCTATAGGCGATGGTCTGCCCGATCTTGATCTCGGTATCGCTGACGCCCGGACCATACTGCTTCTGGGCGAGCGCCGCGGGCGCCGACAGTGCCGCGAGCGCCGCGACTGCCAGTCCCAATTTCCTGACGAACATGGGCTTCCTCCCGGTTTTTGTTGTGGAGGAAGTGTGAGCGCGGGCGCGGGGGTTGGCAAGCAGATGCGGATGCCGCAGCCAGCGAGGGCGTCAGGTCGCGCCCGGCCTGGCCGGCTGTTTGGGTTTGCGCGGCTTGACGCTGCCGGGCTTGCGCGACGCTGCCGGCCTGATGCTCAGCGGACTCCCCGCGACGACCGGCGTCACCGCGGACTCCGGCTCCGGTCTGAAGAATACCCGGCACCCCGGAGAGAGCTGCGATTTGTTCCTGATCATGCAGAGCGTGACGCGATCGACATCCGGAATCTCGGCGCTGCAAAGCCGAAACGCATCGTCGCTGCAGGCTTGCTGCTCTTCGGGGGTGTAAGCCCGGCTTTCCGTCGGCAGCATCGAGCATGAAAACGCCGTGGCCAGCATCAAGCCGAGCTGGAAATTCCCGGACCGGAAAGCAAGCATGATTCCCCCCGAAGCGTTTGCTGGCGAATTGTGGGTGAATGGATGGGGGTTGGCAAGGGCGTGGCAGCACGGGGCGCGCGTTATCCTTCTCGCCCATCGCTTCATCACCGCGCGGAATTGGTCAGGGGCTAACTAACGAAGTCGACCGGCCAGCAAGTCCGATGATGCGGGATGCAAGTCGATCGCTGCAGCATTGAGGCTCTGCGAGATGTGAACGGCACGTAATGTTCTCTCGCGCTTCCGCTATCGCGGCTAAATAAGATTTTAGTGGAGCGGCCGCGGCTGCTTCCTATCTCGATTGCAAGGGGGAAAACAACCATCGACACGGCAACACACGGCAACAAGGACCAAGATCATGAAACTCACGGCAATGGCATTAGCTACTGTGTTCGCGCTCTCCGGCACGGCCGCGTTTGCGCACACCTATCATCATCGGTTGGACGCCAATCACTATCGCAATGCGTACGATCAGTACGGCATGGGCGACCAACAGCCGACGTTCCAGCTCAGGCCGAACGACGGCAATCCGAACGGCAATCCGGACGGTCCGACCACGTTGAGCGGCACCGGCAACTCCCAGTATGGTGGCTCGACGCCGGGCACCAGCGGCTACAACTAAGAGAAAGCCCCGTATACCGGGGCTTTTTTTACCGGCTTCAGTCTGTCCGCGCCACGACCTGCTCAAGTGCGGCGACGAACCGCGGCCAGCCGCCCCTGGCGCCCTGGTAGGCGTGCTGCTGATCCGGCCGGAAGCCCGATTGCTCCATGCGCAGGTGGGTCCCCGTGCCCGTCGGGGTGAGGGTCCAGGTGACGACACTCGCGAGACCATAGGCTCCCCACGTGTAAGACAGCGTCTTGTCCGGCTCGACTGCCTTGACCTGACAGTCGACAGCGCCCCAGTCGGCGCGAAGATTGAAACGGTGGTCCACGACAGGCTTGAAATCGTTTTTCATGAGCCACTCCTCGATCAGGTGTGGTTGCGTGAGCGCGCGCCAGATCTTTTGCGGCGGATGAGGTATCTCACGTTCGACAACGACGGAGAGCGTTTCGGGCGCAGGCTTGGTCATCGGTCCATCCTTTTGAGGTGTGATTTTCGAGGTGATCGAATTGGCTTGTGAAACCAGCCGAATGACCCGCTTCTCAAGCGCTCTGCGGTCTCTTCCGGGAGCGGGCGGGGCCAGCCGCAGCTCGCACCGAAATGTTCAGTGCGACGGCGGCGCGAATGAGCGCCTTCAACGCCTTTTCATCAATCTTGTCGCCCTCATGCAGATCGATGGCACGCCTGGTGTTGCCTTCGAGGCTGGAGTTGAACAGGCCTGAAGGGTCCTCCAGCGAGGCGCCCCTGGCGAAGGTCATCTTCACGACATTCTTGTACGTCTCACCGGTGCAGATGATTCCGCCGTGCGACCACACCGGAACCTCTCTCCACTTCCACTCCTCGACCACTTCGGGGTCGGCTTGCGTGATGAGAGTTCGGATCCGAGCGAGCGTCTCGCCGCGCCAATCGCTGAGCTCCTTGATTCTCGCATCGATCAGCCGGGAGGGAGGGTCCCCTGCTGTTACTTCCTTCGGGCCGCTCCCCTTCTTCATGGACGCTGTCGCTCGTTTGGCAACGACGGAGAGCGTTGCGGTCGCAGGTTTGCTCATTGGTCCATCCTTTTAAGGAGATCTTCGAGGTGGTCGAACCGGCTTTGCCAGAAGCCGGCCATTTGGCTGGTCCAGTCGATCAGCGGGGACAGGGCGCCGAGCTGCGCGCTATAGTGCGTCTGACGGCCTTCGTGGCGGTCGCGCACCAGCCCGGCCTGCTTCAGGACCCCGAGATGCTTTGAGACGGCCGGTTGCGAGACCCCGGACTGAGCCGTCAGGGCGCCCACTGTCTGCTCGCCTTCGCGGCACAGCCGTTCGAACAGAGCCCGCCGGGTCGGATCGGCCAGCGTCCTGAAGAGCAGATTGTGAGCATTCGGCATTTGGGATCGATAACCTGCTGGCTATGGATTAATATATAACCGCCGGGATATGTGTGAGTCAAACGGGAATGTGGGATGTCGTGCTGGCCGATCCCCGCAGCGCTGCAACGGCGATCCGGGTGCGCCGACCTGTAAAGTTTCCGCTGCGTCCCAGCTCGATCTCATCTCATCGCTTTAGCCGCCGAACTCGGAGGCGCTCCTTCCGTTCGACATGAATCCGCCCGCGGACACGCCGGTTGGACCGCCTGGATTGCCGTAGTTCGGATACGAAAAACGCGGTCCGCCCGGCGGCATGGCTCTATGGAAGTGATGGGTCCTGACGCTCGGCCGATGACGAACCGTTTTTGCAGGCGCAACCGTACTGGCGAGCGCGAACGCAGAGGCTAGTGCTATTGCCGTGAGCTTCAATGTTTTCTCCGTCGTTGTTTACGAAACAACAAATGGAGCTTTTTGTTTGATCATTAAAGCTGTGACGATCGCCAGGGGACGATTACCCAAAACGGCCATAAACAATATTGTTCATCTGACACAGCCCGCAAAGATACCTCTTCCGCCATCTCCCCCGATTTAAAATTGAGGAAAATCCGAACGAAATCGAAGAATGTTTCAGAACTCGAAGCTGCGTTTCTGATTGCTCAACTTCGAAGAATAAAAAGGAGCAGCAATGCTGACCGAAGCTGAAGCCGAACGCAAAGCGTTCGAAGAACAGGACCGCCGGCGTCGACACGTGCGCGATGATGCGAGGATCAAAGCGCGGCATGATGTGATCAGAAGGCACAAGGCCGAATTCCGTGGCGAGGCCGCGCGGGCACGATTTGAGGGATTATGAGAATCGATCCATCCGAAAAGGATGAGCCTCACGTCAAATTCGATCAGCCACTCGACATCAAGGTGATGACGATCGATGGGACGCGGTGTGGTGAGGGTCGTTTGATCGAAATTTCTGACAGCGAAGCGCAGATCGAGCTAACCGGTCATGCGGCCGAACTGAATGAATTTTTCCTCCTGCTGACCGGGTTCGGCAATCCTGTATTCCGCCGTTGCCGGCGGAAGTGGGTCGATGGTGGACGGATGGGCGTTAATTTCAACAATACTCAAATCAAAATTAAATCGTTGGAAGAAGACGGGCGAGAAGAGGTGGTCCGATAGGCCGCCACAGGGGGGCAAAGCACCCGTCACAAACATAAGTTGTGATCGGAACAATTGTTCACGATGGTTGTTTTAGATGAGTGATGTCAAATCCCGCTCAGCAGAATGATGTTCAAATCGACCGCATTCATAGCGGCGCAGTCTGTGAGGAAATCGCTGAAAGGCTTCGTCAGGCTCTGGATCGGCAATCCGATGCGTTGTCGCCGCGCTTGCATGCATTGATAGAACAGCTTTCGAAACGGCGGAAAGATCCTGCGAAAACTCGACGGATTTGAACCCATGAAAGATTTTTCCAACGCGTCTTTTCCACCTGAGACCATCGAAGCGATGACAACAGCGATGGAGAGTGCGCTCGGTACACTTCCGCATCCAATCAGTACAGGGCATGTTCAATCGGTCGCCGAGACAATTCTGCGTACAGCCAGGGACGGCGAAAGAGACCCAAAGGTCCTGGAGCGCATGCCCCCTTCTCCAGCGAAGCCGCTATTTTGTCAGCAAGCCTGCGAAAAACCTTCGTGTCATTCTCCGGGAGACCCGTGGGAGCGTTGGCGACCTGCCGCATGAGCCGGGAAGTTTGTGCTTTCCAGGCTTCCCCATCGTCTTCACTTTTGCTCAGACCGCTTCTGAGCCTTGGCATTCCCCTGAGTACATCCTGAACCGTGACCTGGTTTTCCAATTTTGGAAGCAAGGCGTCGCTGAAATGACCATCACCGACTCCGCCGGCAATATCGGCCCGGATTCCGACGACGATGACGCGATGTCGCGACTGTGGAATTCCGTGATCTTCGGCTCGAACCACGAAATCGAAAGGTGGAGGATGTCCCGTGCCGGGCAGCAAGGCCTGTCCGGAGCGGGGCGTCAGGGGAACAAGCACGTAGGAACCGTGTCCGACGTTGCTGAGATCATTAAGCACTTGGTCGAACACGCGCTCGCCGCCGATCGAGGACGACAGCAGCCCCTTGACGTTTTCCATCACAAAGACGGCGGGCATGAGCTTCTGAAGGATTCTGATGTACTCCTGGTAGAGAAAATGCCGGTGGTCCTTGCTCGCTTCGTATCCCTCGGTGCCCTTGTTCCGCGCCCTGCCGACAAGCGAATAGGCCTGGCATGGCGGTCCACCGATCAGAATGACATTGTCACCGTGGCGCTTGCTGATATCCGCGAGCCGACCGTCAATCTCCTGGGTGGCCCCTGGCGACCCGAGCTCCAGCTTCATGGTCTCAAGACATGCGCGTTTCCACTCCGCAGGAAACAGCCGGCTCCAGTCCGGCTCCGCAATTTCGTCGTTGAGGACGCGGTAGTATTCCGCAGGAAGGCTGCCATTGAACTGTCGAAGGAAGCTTCGCAAGCGAAGGGTTTCGAAGGCGGAGTCCTCTTTCTCGACGGAAAGCACGATTTCGAAAGGGTCGCACGCCGTTCGGGGCGCGAATGCTTGAAAAGCCTTCGGCGAGCCCCCCTGGCCCTGCAAACAAATCCACGACGGCAAATTCGGTCGACATGCACCCTTCTCAAGACTAGTCCGCGCGGACCATAATCAACTAATCGGGAACCGAACACCAGGAAAGATTGGGAAAGTCTGGGTGGCTGATATTGTCGACAGGAAAACCCGCTCGCGCATGATGGCGGGTATCAGGGGCAAGAACACAAAGCCCGAGCGCGAGCTAAGGCAGGCGCTGCATAGCCTAGGTCTCAGATATCGCCTGCATGTGGCGGGCCTGCCGGGGCGACCCGATATTGTCTTTCCCAAGCATCAAGCAGTGGTCCAAGTACACGGCTGTTTCTGGCACAGACATGAGGGCTGTTCGTTTGCCACCAACCCCGCTTCAAACATTCCGTTCTGGGACTTGAAGTTCGGCGAAACCATAAAACGCGATGAGCGGAATCTTGAAGCCTTGCGTTGGCTTGGCTGGAGGGTGGCTGTTGTATGGGAATGCTCAATAAATAAGGAAGGCGTAGAGGCCGTTGCCCGGAGGATCGCATCCTGGCTTATTTCGGCGCGTTCGTTTGTAGAAATTTCAAAGATTGGCCTTATAGACGGCTGATCGTGCTGTGGCTGACATTATACGACCGCGCTATGTCGGTTAGCACCTCTCCAGCCTCGCGGCGGGCAATTGCCTCTCTCCGCTGGTGGACGGTTAGTTTGGGCTTGCGCCCGAGGATAACCCCCCTCGCCTTTGCCCGCTCGCGGCCCTCCCCGGTTCGTGTCCGGATCAGTTCCCGTTCAAACTCGGCCAATCCACCTAATACAGTCAGCATCAAGGGGCCGTGCGCCGTGGTCGTGTCAGCCCACGTATCCCTAAGGGATTTGAAGCCAGCGCCCTTTTCAGCAATCGTCCCCAGCAAGTTGAGCAAATCGCGCGTGGATCTTGCCAGTCGATCGAGCCGGGTAACGACCAGCACGTCTCCTTTTGCGAGAACGGCCATCAACCGCGTCAGCTGCTTGCGGTCGGACCGAGCACCGCTGATTTTTTCTTGAAAAATCTTCGCGCATTTTTCGGCCTTTAACTCGGCCAATTGGGCGGACAAGGATTGGCCGTCGGTGCTCACGCGCGCGATCCGTAAACCGCCATATCGCCCTCCATTTCGCACATATAATATGCACAACATTAAGCCGCATTCTATATGGGTCAAGCAAATTGTGCATAAATCATGATTTTCGCACGAACCGACGGATTTTCCGGGACGCCCAGCTGTAGTTCAGTTTTTCTCCGAGATGGATCGCGAACACGTGAGCAACAATTGGCGGCAATTGTGAAGCAAATCACACTGCAACCTGAAAAGTAATTTTAGGATATCTGCAGCGCCAATAACGTGCGGCGTCCAGCGGCAATATTGTGACCACGCGTCCGATTGCCAGTTAAGCGTAGGAGATTCACATGAAACACGCGCGGATATTGACTTTAGCAATTGGATTGTTGGCCTTGACCGGTTTGGCGACCGGTGCCTGTTTGATCGCAGCCCCAACCGCGGCAGCCGCTGGTTGCAGCGGAAGGTGTTAATCCAGGCTCTGCCAAGGCTCTTGATTGTGGTCAATTCGCCTCCTTGCTCAGAGTGTCAGCCAGTTTGGTCTTGAATTCATCTGTTATGTAGCGACGTAGAGTGTAAAGTTCGTGGCTAGGCACGTAGTTGCGGTCTACTAATGAGCTAG
The DNA here is from genome assembly GCA_963761895.1 of uncultured Alphaproteobacteria bacterium. Taxonomy (GTDB): domain Bacteria; phylum Pseudomonadota; class Alphaproteobacteria; order Rhizobiales; family Xanthobacteraceae; genus Bradyrhizobium. Next base: position 292,373 of record CAVXIL010000002.1, on the reverse strand, counting down.
CCAAGTAAGCTTGCGCTTGCTGCTCAAGCCGTTGCTTCTCTTCGCCCTCTTTTTCGAGCGCAAGGGCGTGCAACGCGATGGCATATCTAAACATTGAGTCACCACTTGGATTGGCCTGGACGATGCCGGGCTTCAGCAATTTGACGGCCTCAGCCGGCTGACCTTCCTGGAGCAAAATGTAAGCCATCGTATCCGCAAAGTTTGCACTGCTGGTGGCGATCCAGGTTGCTGACCGTTCCTTGTTTACCTTGGCCTCATCCAAGATTTTTGAGGCTTTCTGCGCGTATTCAGTGGCGATGTTCAGATCCGCTCCGTATATGGCGTAAGTCCAGGCAACTTCGTTCAATGCATCCACGCGGCCTTCGGGGACGACGGCGTCATCGACTTTTTTCCTTAGCGAGGCGACGTCATCGTTGAAGACTTTGGCCTCGTTGATCTTGAGATCCTCGTACTTGGTGACGAGCTGTTCGATCTGGGAGAGTTTCCAGCCGAAGGCGAGCCACCATGCCGTCCCGGTGAGATTGAGATTGCCCTTTATCGATACGTTTCGGAACGACGTAGACCGAAGATCGGTGTTTGAGAAATTGACGTCGCTCAATTGCGCCCGATCGAAGATTGCACGATACAACATGGCGCCGGAGAACTTCGTTGAGGTAATAACCGCCTCGTCAAACCGCGCTGATTTAAGATCGGCGCCGGTAAAATCCACGCCTTGAATCTCACTTTGACTGAATGAGGCATATGGAAGGTGCGCACCTGCAAGGTTGACCTTCAAAAAAAACGATTTGAAGAATTCCGCGATAGCAGGTGATCGAGCCCCTGTATATATTCCGTTCAAATCAAGACCCTCCAGAAACTGCGATTGCAAATTAAGCGGCTTTTGAAAGGAGGAGAGCTTCCGAATACTTTCCTCTTTGCGTCGAGGATCCGTGGTCGTAAGTACAACCACTACTTCGGTCGCCGCCTCGGCTTCCTGCTTCGCAGCTTCCCAACGGTCATAAAGATACTTCGAGACGAACCCAAAAACTCCGAGCGCAACAGCGCAGACAATCGACACTGCAATGATCTTGTGGCGGCTATACGACGAACTGGCTGCAATGAATGCCAGCTCCAGCGCGTTCAGGTCGGCATAGTCTGCCAGTGCATTGTCGGCTAGTCTGGCGGATATCAGCGCGCCTTTGGCGCGTGCCCGTTGGACCCAGAATATCACCGCATCACGAAAACCAACGCGCTTACCGATCAAGGTCCGAAGCGTATCCCACTCACGCATCAGCGCATCGTACCGCAGCGAGATCAAATCTCCCGACTCCCTGGGTTCGGCGCGCAGAACACCCGATGCGACAAGGGCATCAAGCACCTCGTTCGTCCGCTGGGGATCACCGAGCAAAAGCAGGTCATTGCGTCCCACTGCCACGGGCTCGCATGTGCGATCACCGTCCGATATGCGAATTGTGCGCAGCAGCATCCGTCGTGCGAGGTCCTGGTAGCTGACGGCATGGTCGCTAAGCCAAGGAGCTACACGCAACAGAATTTGGCGCAGGAAGCTCTTGCTTTCATCATCATCCTTCCGGCTGAGCGAAGCCAGCACCTTGCCGACCTCATCGATCGCGGCTGTCACCGCCGCGCTATCAAAAGGCCTCAGCATGGTGCGGGCTTTCGCCGACGACCGTTGCTTTGTATGAGTTTCGCTCTCGATCGCGTAGCTCTTCGCCAGCCAAAAATTGACGAGTGCCTGCGCGGCCTTTCGATCGTCCCGTGCATCCAACACGGTACCGGTCTTGGTGGCTCGATCGATGAAAATCGCTATCCGCTCGGCAATCGCATCGCGGTCCGAGTCAGAAACCGAAAGCTCATCTTCGGGAAGGCTTGCGATCAATGCATCGCTTGCGTCCTCCAGGGCCTTCAGCGAAGCGTAAGGCTGAGATTCATTCGCTGTCATGGTCATTGCGGTCAGATCCGGTTATTCGGTCAATAGAGCGTCAAGCGGCGTCTCAAACGATGTAATCTTCTTGCAAAGCTCGTTCAGCTCATCGTCGACATCAATGAAGCGATCGACGCATTGTTTGTAGAAAGAGAGGAAGTCCTCGTCGAATTTCCTGATATTGGCCGGTATTTTCAGCTCGGGCGGCGGGTCTTCTGCCCATGGCTGCTTCATCATTCCCATCAATTCGATCGACCACTCTTCCTGCGGGAACGCTTCGCACAACCCGTTAAGCTTGGCTTTGAACTGCGGCCACGACGAAAACCTGGCTTGGGGCTGAATTTTCTTTTGGGTCTTGGTATATTCGAGATCGGTATTGAGCGACTGCCACTCGTCATGTTCGGCGACCAGCCCTGCAAGGCGTGACCGCAGCCTGCCGACAGCAAGCGTGCCGTCGCGGAGGCGATTTAATGAATTCTCCGGCATGGTTGCGCCAAGTTGCTGCTCGACCAGGCGCATTGTTTCGGCAAAATTAGTGAGGCCGACATTCTTTGCTGTGCCGACCAACTCTTTGTTGATGTGCGATGCTCTGGGTAAAAGATGCGTGAGGCGCTCGGGAACAAGCAGAACGTTTTCGTCGATGACGGACGCTGCCAAGCTCGCGCCCCTCATATCTCTGGCGCAGGCATCGAGCTCATCGATCCAATCCTGCTCGTCCTCCGCGGTCGGAAGACCCACGACCTGGTTGCGAGCTTTTCTGGCTAAGTCTCGCAGGAAACCTGCGTCTTCCTTCAGATAGCGCCAAACATTGTCGTCCAATCTGGGGCGTTTGAGGCGTCCAACGTTGTTGGCAATCCCATTGAGCCGCTTTTGGAGCTCGTGCAGGCAGTTATGCAGTTCCTTGTACTTGGCGAGGATGACGATCTGCTGGCGTGTCTTTTCGAAATCGGGCCGGTAGCTCGCCATGATGTGATGGAGGTCGCGCGCCTGCCTTATGATGTTCAAGTCTATCAGCGCCAGTTCGATCTTGGTTTCCAACTCGTGATCATGGGCTTCCTGAACGTCCCGATCGTCAGTCAGTGGCTGCAGTGCGTAAGGCGAAATCATCTGCGCGAGGGCGCGCAGATCCTGGTCCGCCGGACGTGCCGTAATGGAGCCGCGCATCAGCACGCTGATCATGCCGGGGCCTTGCTGCGCCAGCGCTGGCAGCAGCGTGGACACGAATTCATCAACGTCTTTGGCTGGCCTCACGCTACGCTCCGCCTCGGCACCGAGCGAAAACCTCACGGTGCGGCGCAGACCACTGAGATTGTCCGCGAAGGCCGCGACCAGGAATCTCGCCAATTGCGCCATCTGCTCCGGTGTCATGAGGACGGTGGGCGCGAGCGGCGGGCGCAAGCTCAGCTTTTCGGGATCGAGCGTAACAATGTCCCTGGAACTGCAGCCATAGAGGGTGGCCGCCACTGCGCGACCATCCTGCATCAAGGCGAAGCGCATCAATCCGATGGCCGCGGTGCCGACAACGATCGGAGCGCCGGAGAGTCCCTTAGGCGGGGCACCGGTGCCGGCACCAGCCTCCTCGCAGAAGAGTTGCAGGACCGGCTCGTATGCAGATTGCCGCGTCGCGTAGAAGTTGGTCAATTGCGCTGCGTAATCCCTGACCTTGCCGGCCCAGGTCATACCATCAATCGGCTGCGCGTCGGGATAGCCGCGCGTTTTGAACAAATCGTCGGAATGATCCAGTTCGCGCAGCGGGATCGTCGGATAAGCGGCCAACGGCCCCGGATCAAGGCATCGAAGTAGAACGCAGTCCGCGTCTTGATTCCATCTATCAGGTATCACCTCGGCGGCGGTCTTGTGACCGCGGAATTCGAGACGGATCGTGCCGGGGAAAAAGGCGGGCGGTTCGACCTTTCGGTCGGCAACAACATGTAGTGCGGTTGCCACCATATCGGGCGCCACCAGGAAACCCGTGCCGCGCACGTTTGTGCCTTCGATGGTGATCTTGGCGATCGCGTCGCGAAATTCATCCATAGGGACTGTCCGACAAGCACGGGGGGCCGGTGTGTCAGAACGCGTGGGGAACGCACGGGCTCATGACGTTGCGGCCTCCGAAAACGTCAGAAGTTCGGCCTTCGAAACCTTGCCATCATCGCCGACCTCGATATGGACATAGGTCGGACGAAACAGTGTCCAAGCGGAAAAATCGCCGGCCTTCATTTGCGCCACGAAGGTCTGCAAGGCCGGCAGCGCGTCGGCCTCCGACTTCAAAATCTCATTGGGGAACCGCAACACATCGGCCCACGTACCGGCATTTAAGTAGAAACGGCCGTCCCCCAGGGATACGCGCTTGGCTTGATGGGTGTGGCCGAACACGACATAGCGGAAGCCACCGCGATCCGAGAGCATTTGCGCAGCGTTCAAATATTCCGTCGCACTTTCCGTGCCGAGGTCGAACGTGTCGGTGTCTTGAAGACCGCGCATGGCCTTGAGCAGGGCGGGCAGTCGCTTCTCGAAGGGTTGAGACGCGCGCCCGAACAAGAGAGCCGCGAAGCCGTAGATCCGGCTGGCGGTATCGGACGAAGTGACCTCGCCTCCGAGTTGGCCGAGCGGGTCGGCTTCAGCGATTTCCGCGTCGAGGTCTCGGAGAAACTGTTCGGCTTGTTCGCCCAACGCAGCCTGCAGTGTTTCCTTCAGTGCAGCGTTCTGTTCGGACCGAACCGTATTTATCGTCGCGCTTCCATCGGACGAAATCTCCTCCCCAAATCCACCCTCGCCTGCAACAGCACGGCTTCCAATATCTTCGCCGGGAATGACGCCTGTGTCTTGCTCGGATCGAATGTCGCCGCCGAATTTAGGGGTCACCGCATTTGCGAGCCCATGGCTGCGCGTTCGTTTGTAGAGAAGGGCAATCGTTGCAATGCGCGAGCGAAAGCCCGGCTCGAGGGCGAGCAGCATCGGCACGACGGCGGCGGTCTCGGGCTTCAGCAAATCCACGAACGGATAGTCGAGCTTGATCGTATTGATGACCTCGGTGACCATCTCGCTGCCGGCGGGCGGAATGAAAACATGCTCCTCCGGCATATCCAGCAGGCGCGACTGAACCGAGCGAACGTGACGAAGGGCGTCATAATCAATCTGATTCCAGGCGTCGTAGCGATTGCCATGCTCGATCAGCGCGTCGCCGACGACGTAAGCCTCGCCGTCATAGAGGAATTCGAAATCATGGCTTGCCTTGACGCTGAGCGCATGACGGAACGCGACGCGCACCGCAGGCAGGCTCAATTCGATATCGTGATTTCCGAGCAGTACGACGAGACGGCCTCCCTTTTCCAGAAAGCGCCCGATGGCGTGGAACACGAGTTGGTCCCGCTGGATGATCGCTTCAAGTTTTCCAACTGCCCGCTTGGGGTCTGCGGTGAAGGGAGACCACGTATTTGGCTTCTCGTCGCGCTCGGCCAGAAAGTCGACCGTATCGCCGTTTAGGACAAGTTCGCTCGGCCCTTGCTGCGTAAATTTCTGAGTGAGGCTATCGATAAACTGCGCAACTGCGTCAGCGCGGGTGCACAACCGGAAGCCGCGCTTACCCGGTTCGCGCGGCACCGGGTAATCCCCGCCGAGATGCAAATCGGATATGACATAAACGCTACGCACCTGGCCCTCTTCCAAATCAGACCAAAGCGCATTCATCTTGCACCTTTAGAACCGAACGTCAACGCTTGGTTGCGCGACACCCCACTTCGACTGCGCCCGCCGCCAGGTGATCGCTATCGGCAACCTGAACAAGCTTTAACTCGATCGGCCTGGAAGAGGCCGGCGAGGACCTATCCCGATCGCATGACTGGGCTCGTGCTCGTCGAAAGTCGCCGCCAACATAGCGAGACTCGCCGGGATGAGCACGCGGCGCCAATCCCTTGGATCGTGCGGCTGACGATGAGCGTGGTGATGTTCGGCGCGAAGCCGCATGCAATGGATGCAATTGTGAATACCGCAATGCCGAGAAGAACGATGCGTCGACGGCCGTAAAGATCGGCGGCCGCCCCTTCGATCAGCAACCATCGCGCCCAGCAGCTGGTGGCATTGACGATCTACTGCGTTGAAGTCACGGTTGGACTTTGGGGGCATCAATTGTCTTCGGTCTGTTGATTGGACCCGGCTGGCTGGCGTTCGCCACATGCGCAGGTTTGATTTATTGGGCATTTGGCGGGCGAAGCGACTATGGTCCCTAGTGGGGTCGGAGTACTGCCCCTGCCAGGTCACCGAGTGTCCGTGACGAGAGAGGGAGAGTTCGCACTCGCGGCAAAAATCTCGGAGCTTGTGATAGTTCTCCCCCACGCATTTCTCCTCCTGAAGTGCCACCCAGTAAGGAAAGCTTTGCTCTGCCGCGCGGAGGATGCGCCGGTACGTGCTCAACGGAAGCGGCGCTCGATCGGTCCATTGATGACTTTGTTCGTGCCAGGATACTTTCTGCGCTGCTCGCCCACGAGTTGGTCGCGCTCGGCGCACAGCCCATCGACTTTGGCCAGCATTCGCTCCAGCAGCTCGTCCGCCGACTTGGTTGGAATGCCCGCCCGCTGAAGGTCACGGATTTCCTTCCGCTGCCTCAGGATTTGGCGGCGCATGTGCTCGATTTCGTTTCGAATGGCGTCCAGTCCCATAGTTCACGATAGAACACAACGAGAACAAACAGGCAAGCCGCTAGGAATAGGTGTTCCGTCAGAGGGACACCCCAACTTGAATGTCGGAACCAATGGGACAGGATCGTCTTGAATCCGGGTTCTGTAGCGTTGGAGTATTTGAATGGCGCCCCGAGCCAACTGGAAGGGCTTTTTGCGCCTTCCCTGGTAACCTGCCCGGTCGCTTTGTATCCGGCCACGTCCGATTCCGAAAAAATCAGCTTCAACCAGATCAACCGAAAGACGGGCCACCGCATCAAATATGCCAAGGTGGATGCCGACACGGGCGAGGAAGTGTCCAACGACGACATCATGAAGGGCTACAAGGTCGATACCGACACTTACATTGAAGTGTCGAAGGACGAGCTTGAAAATATCGCCCTGGAATTTACCCGCACGATCGACATCGACGAGTTTGTCCCGAAGAGCAGCATCGATCCCCGCTACCTCATCCGGCCGTACTACCTCGTCCCGGACGGCAAGGTTGGCCACGATGCCTTTGCCGTCATCCGAGAAACCATCCGCAATATGGACATGGTTGCTATCGGCCGAGTTGTCCTCACCAGCCGGGAGCACATCATCGGCTTGGAGCCGTTGGAGAACGGCCTAATGGGTACGCTCCTGCGTTATCCCTACGAAGTTAGGGACGAAAAAGAATACTTCGACGAAATCCAGGACGTGAAAGTCACCAAAGATATGCTCGACCTCGCCAAGCATATCGTCACCCAGAAAGCCGCAGACTTCGAGCCAGAGCGGTTTGAGGACCATTACGAAGAGGCACTGACCGAGCTTATCAACGCAAAGCGCAACGGCAGGACCATTAGCGCGAAGCCCCGGCCGAAAGGCGAGAACGTTGTGGACCTCATGGATGCTCTGAAGAAGAGCATTGCCACCGAGGCCGCCCCGAAGGGCAAGAAGCTCCGCAAGGCCTCCCCAGGTCAAAAGGAAATGTTGTTGCCGATCGAGGGAAAGAAGCCCGCCAAGAAGGCGGCTAAGTCTGAGCGGTCAACGGGACGCCGGAAGGCCGGATAATTTATCGCCGACGCGTTACGAGTATGCCAACCAAAAAGGCGATCGCCAAAGCCTGCAGCGGCGCCTGCCGCGCGAAACGGCCCAAGGTGTCCAAAGGCATGCCGGGCTCTTGGACGGCCTCTATCGCCTCGTTGACCCGTTGGCTGGCCGATCGGAATGCCCGTGCAGCCTGATCGGCGAGCGATTGAACAGGTTCTCCCGGCCCACGCACGCCGTTGTCCAAAGCATTAAGCTTATCGAGCAGTTCGCCCATGGTCAGAATTTCTCCAAGCCTGCAAACTCAATGAGAACGGTGGGCAAACGTTCCGCCGCATTGTATCCGATCTGGCCGACCTCGCGTCTCTCATTGTCACCATGCTAGGCGGCCCGCGGGGATAAGTCTTGCGATTAGCGGAACCTGCTCTTCGCACCTTTGTTTTCGTAAATCCTCAAAGTGGCGCCGAAGACGCTACTCGTCGAAGGATGGAAACCAAGGAGAGGCATAATGATCACAAAACGAGTCATCCTCGCAGGCTTTGCCGCAATCGTTTTGGGCGTTGGTGCCGCACACGCCGGTCCCTGCAATACTGGCGGTAAGGACGCTGGCTCTGGTCCCACGCCCGGCTACACCGGTCAAACGACTGGCACTGGCTCGGCAAAAACCGATCAGCATCCGCCGACCGAAACGATGAACCGCGTGGCTGGAGAAAAGGCCACATCATCGCAGGATGCTCAGAGACAGCAGCAGGGCCAGCCCACAGCCGCACAGCAAGCCCAGGGCGCCAAGCCTTCGGCGCAGACGGCCGATCAAGGTTGCTGAACACTAGGGGTGCCGTCGACGCAAGATCATGCCCGAGTCAGCAACGGCGGGATGGTGGTTGGCCACTCGCAGATCCAAAACAGGCCGCTCTTTTAAAGCAGAATTTAATTGGATCGGCGGACTGCAAGCCCACATCAGAATCGTGTCGGACAGTCACTCCCGGCACTTCTAAAGTTCGGCCCCAGCCCTGCCCCGCGCTGGGGCCGATTCTTTTGCCGCTCGCAAAAAAACCCGCCGTAGAGGGGCAGTCCCCGCGCGGTTTCTTGCTTTTAGTGCGCCGCGCTGAGAACACAGCGCGAAGAGTGTACCATGCGCCAAGAATTCGTTTTCCTCGCTGTGACCGTGGTTAGTCTTGTCCTGCTTTGCTCTGGCCTGCTCACTATCGCATTTAGCTGAGTCTTGGGGGCGGCGGTCCGCCCTCACCTCTCATCGTCCGGATGAAAGAGCTGCATCTGCCGGCCAACAATCCACGGGACGATTCCCGGCTGACTTTAATTCCGCACCGAAATGCTTTCTAAAATCCAATTGATAAAATTCAATTTAATGGTGTCGGCGGATTGCGAAACCTACATCAGCTCAGCATTCGTTCGGTGTTCTAGTGAATCTTAGTGGGGCTTCCCCATGCCATTTTAGCCTGGCGAAGACGTCCTGAAACCAAGATCGACTCTCAATGGCGTCGATTAAACAACGAGTTTCGATCATGTTGGGATACATCATCAGCGTAGTTTATCGCCGGGCTTGCAAGCAATATTTGACCGCCATGCGAAAGCAGCGCCGACGCTAATGATCGCCCTCTCCGATGCCGGTCGTGCATTTCTCCTTTTGCTGATCACAATCTGCCTAAGCGCCTTCCTCGTGTGGGCGCTTTGGGAGATGGAGCAGTCCCGCGAGCGTCGAACCCAACGCCGACAGCGTCAAAGCCGACCACGGCTGACCTGGAAGCGTTGATCTGTCCTTATCCTCAGTCCGCCTTTACCTCTCATTGTCCGGATGATGCCACCCCTCACGGGCGGACTTGTGTGCGCGCTGCGTAACGGCGGAACGGTCAAAGGAAGACGCGCCATCGCGGCTTGAAGCATCTGAACGAAACGTGAGGTTTGCCGCACCTTTGTGGTCTAGTCTCCCCGCTACCATGAATCGTGAAGGAACCCCAACTCAGAGACCCATCATGCGAAAATTGATCGCCACGATAGCTTTGCTGGCACTGGTCGGCACTTCGGTGGCGATTGCGCAGAGGGCAGGTTCGTCGACGAACCCGGACAAGCAATTGCAATTGCTGGCTGACGCACCGGTCGGCCACCGCCAGCCGAGCGCCGATCAAGTGCCCTCGGATAAAATGGATCCGAACGAATATTGGTACTCAAGGGGCTAACCCCTCCACCTCGTGAGTGAGTTGCGTTCGGTCGTGAAATGAAAACCCGCCGGGCGTGACTAGGCCACTGCGGGCCGTTTCTCACGAGGCCCACCGCTCCTCTTCCGGATGCACCCAAAGGTAAGGCGTGATGTCGCGCGTCTCGTCGGTCAGACTGGGTCATCTGCGCCGGAGGCGATTAGCCGGCCCCGGCGGGAGCAGCGTTTCAGCCGCGCGACACCCGGAACTTAATACCCCTGACTAACGTTCTATCGGCGGTATTTTGGTAACCGGGGGCACAGATGAACGAAGTCCACCAGCTAGCCACCGCAATGTTGGCGATAGCATTCGCCGCCGTGATGTTGGTGGCTGGGCAGTTGTTTATCCAAAAAAGGTCAGCCGGGCTTCCGGCCGCCCCAGCCGCACTAACGGCGTCGGTCCCGGGGGATAAACCCTTTGCGAACCTACCTCAGTAAAAAGTAAGCCCTCTCTCATCGTCCGGGATGGACCCACCGATAAGGCGTAATCCCGGCGCGTTTCGGTCAACTTGATTCTGTGAACTCGGGTAACCCGGAGGGCGGCGAGCACGGCCCCGCCACGGCAGTGGGGCGTCCATGGGGAGTGGACGGGCGGGACCGTGCAGGTCGCACGGTGACGACCCACTCTAGGGCCTGTCGTCATTTAAGCCAAGCGAGGGCGCAGACCAAGTGTAGGCCAGCGAGGTAATTTTGTGCTGTCTTCTCATAGCGGGTCGCGATGGCCCGAAAATGCTTGATGATGCAGAAGAACCGCTCGACGAGATTGCGCTCGCAATAGAGTGCGAAGTCGCAGGCTCGTGCGACTTTCCGGTTTGACTTAGGCGGGATGACCACGCTGATCGCCCGTGCCGCCAGGCTGTCAATGAGGTGATCGGCGTCATAGCCCTTGTCGCCAAGTAAGGCTTTTGGCTCGACAAGCGCCAGCAGCGCCTGTGCCTGGGTGATGTCGTGGACTTGGCCGCCCGTAAGGCTGAGCGCCAACGGGTTGCCGAGGGCATCGACGATCATGTGGATCTTCGTCGTGAGCCCGCCGCGCGAGCGGCCGATGGCTTGATCGAACCCCCTTTTTTGAGTGCGCCGGCGCTATGCTGGTGGGCTCGCACTATCGTCGCGTCGATCATCGCGTACTCATTGTCGGGATCGTCCGCCAAGGCCTTGAAAAGATTCTCCCAAACGCCGCTCGCGGCCCAGCGGGAGAAGCGCTTGTGGGTGTTGCACCAGCCGCCAAAACGCTCTGGCAAATCGCGCCACGGCGTCCCCACGCGGAACTTCCAGATCACGGCTTCGACGAAAAGACGATTGCCCAGTTCGCTGTTGCGGCCGACCGTGCCGGGACGGCCCGGCAACAAATGCTCGATCCGGGCGAATTGGTCGTCTCGCAATGCATGGCGTTCCATCGTAGCCTCCTTCATGAAGGCTCCCCATGAATCATGCTTTGGCTGATTTGCGAATCCTCTAAATGACGACAGGCCCTAATTAATTGGCGGCCTTTTTGACAGCGAAAAGCCGCCACCGGGTTGAGACGGTGACGGCTTCCGAGCGTGAACGGCACCCCTCACCTCTCATCGTCCGGATGAAAGAGCTGCATCTGCCGAGGGACCTTTAAGCCTGGGAGCGCGTTCTGTGAACGTTGGGGCGATCCGGAACGGGAGCTTCAGCTCATGAGCATTATTCCGCTTCACCTTCAAAGACGCTTCGAGCAGCGATGGGCTGCTCGTTTCGGTTCGCTGGTAACCCCGGCCGCTCTAAAGAACGTCGGGTTGAAAGGATCGCCGGTCGACATGCGCCGCGAGCGGCAAAAGCCAAAGAAAAACCATGGCGAGTTTACGAAGGCGATACGCCACTGATGACGGGCTTTGAGACCTCGCGCGAGACCGCCCAGATTGAGGGTGATAGTGCTCTCTTCCGCTTGCTTTCCGCAGGTTTAGACAAATGACCCACCCCAAACGCCCCAGCGTGAACCGGCGCCCCTCACCTCTCATCGTCTGGATGATGCAGTCGTGGCAGACTTCCGCACTGGAAAACGGGCGGTTCCCTGCGCATATTTGCTGAATGTCCGAAACCCGACCTGACACCCTGACTAACGAAGAAGTTAGCGCCCAGCAGCAAATTGGCGATGCGCGGGAGAGCCGTACTATTCCCACCCAAATTCGGGAACGGCTGTTGTCTATGGGCTACGCTACGGACGACTTTCGAGGCCTTATCATCACCAACGAAGGCATGTTGCGGATTATGACCGGCAAATGACAGACAAGCACCCAGGTGAACCGGGCGCCCTCACCTCTCATCGTCTGGACGAGTCTACTTGAACATCGTCTTGACCGCCTGCCAGAACGATAGGCCTTCCGGATGTTGATGCTCAGCGGTTGGCGCTGGCTGAATGGCGCTCACCGAATTGATCAAACCCGCTTCCAATCGAGCATGCTTCTCCAGGTCGAGCCCCTTGGCCTCCCGGCGATCCGACTCATACTTGTCGACCGGGGTGAGATTGGCTTTCTGAGCCATTGCTTACCCTCCCCTTTTTCCGTGACAGAAGCCAACGGGTCCCAGGTTGAGTTCGTTCCGTGGGCGCTCTCAAAAAGAAAAAGCCTTGACCTTAGCGCTCATCATCCGGATGCACTCAGACGTAAGGCGTGATCTCGCGCGTTTCCATCAGCTTTGGATCATGTCGCACGGGGACAAGTGAGGGACAGCGGCGCGATCGGGTAGAGTTGCTCGCGGCAGGGGTAATCCTTGATGGGTAGGAACGCTTTTTAGAAATTCCGCGTTGACCATTTGCGGCGGGGGCCCTCTCTCCGATGTGTGTGTAACACCCGCCGCCCGCGGCCTGGCCCTTGCGGTTCCCTAAGACGGGGCCGTTTGGCGGGAACCGGCCCTCAAACGCACAACGCCCGCCCGAGCGGAATGGCAGGACGGCCATGCGATATCTCAAGCTGGCAATCCTAGTTTTGGCATATGCGCTGATATCGCCCGCGTTTGCGCAAACCTGTTGCCCCGCCGGCTGCGCGCCAGAGGCCAACCGGTGTGTGACCACAGGTCCGCTGTGGACCAGATGCGTACCCATCGCCTGCGCCGAGGGTTCTGGAAGGCCGTCCGCCGGGTCCGCTGGCCCCACGCGCGAGCACCGAAAAAGCGCGGTGCTCGCCCGCCCGCTACGCACAGCGCGTACTTACGTGGCCCCACGTCAGATTCCCCCGCAGTGCCCATTGATGAATCCGACCAAAGCACAGGTCAACGAAGCGACCAATCAATGCGTGAACGCGTTGACCGGAAGTGCGCGGTTGCGGGGTTGCTTTTTCGAGGACGATGCCGGCAGAGCCGAAGACAAAAGGACTGGCCTCAGCTGCCCTGATCGTCAAGCTGCGCTGGCCAAGCAGTGTCTAAAACGCTGCGCCAATTACGCATCCGATACGAACCATTTGTTGTGCTCCGGCAGCTATCCGAACACCGTCTGGCATATCTCCTTTGGAGATATCTCGGACGACACCGGTGATTCCACGCGTGTGGAGCGCTGCGGGCCTCGGCTAAGAAGCATCTTCGCGAAAAAGCCGCCACCGGGTTGAGGACGGTAAGCCACATAAAAGCCCGCCGGCGTGAACGGGCGGGCTGCCGGGTATCTTCTATCTATCGTCACCGCCGCGCTGATCTTGTCTGCGCTATCGTTGCCGTTTTTGATGATCGGCAGACTCTGGGATCGTTACCCGCTTTGGCGTCTTAGGCACCTTTCTAACCGTCCTCGGTTTCGTCCACTACTACCTGACGCAATTCAATTTTGACACTGTGCCGCTGACCGTCTCACCTTGCTCGTCCCCTTTGCGTTACTCACTGCCTTGGGTGAGTTGAAAAGAGGCCGACAATAGCGTCCTTCCGGTGTGGATCATCAGGATCGCGGCAAGTGCCACGTTGCTCGCGGTTATAGTGTTGATCTCCAGGCTCCCCTTTGGCCCGTGGTGTGAACCTCCTCCGGATTGATGGACACCTGTAGTAGGCTCGATGAGCCAGGAGGTGTCAGATGGAAGGACGTCAACGTCGGTCGTTTACGGACGACTACAAGCGGCAAGCGGTTGATCTGGTGGCTTCGAGTGGCCGCTCGATCGGCTCGGTGGCCGAGGAACTTGGCCTGCGCGACTTGGTTTTGCGGCGCTGGGTTGAACTGCGTGGGGCCGGGCGAGAGCCGACGGCGGCGTCGCGGCGCCCCACAACGCAGGCGACGCTGCCGTCGGCGGACCACGCGGCTGAGATCGCTCGTTTGCAGCGAGAGAACGAGCGGCTGCGCATGGAGCGCGACATTTTAAAAAAACTGTCCAGGGCCGTGGCACGCCTGTGCGAGATAGAAACACGCTTGTGCTAATCTCTGCAGCTGGGAGGGTAGCGGCCGTCAGCTTATTGGAGGCATTTTCCCCGTTAAAAAACGTGGTCCATGGGTGCATGCGGACTTGAGAGTGGTGACGCCGCTCCGGCGGCGATCCCGATTAGGAAGATGACGATTGGCATAACCCAGACCCTCCTGCTCATCATTGAATGGAGGACTTGCTTATGCCCAAGAGGACCAGTGACCGCCCCGAGTTGAAGCCGGTCAATTTCGGCGCCGCCGCCATCGACATCGGATCAAAGATGCACATGGCTGCGGTGAACCCAGCCTGTACTGATACGCCAGTGCGCACGTTCGGCACATTCACAGAAGACCTGCATGATCTGGCGGACTGGTTCAAGGCGTGCGGCGTGACCAGTGTCGCGATGGAATCCACCGGGGTCTATTGGATCCCGGTCTACGAGATCCTGGAGCAGCGCGGATTTGAGGTCATTCTGGTCAACGCGCGATACGCCAAGAATGTGCCCGGGCGCAAAACCGATGTCAGCGATGCCGCGTGGTTACGCCAGCTTCATTCCTATGGCCTGTTACGCGGCAGCTTCCGACCTGATGCCGAGATTGCGACCCTGCGCGCCTATCTGCGCCAGCGGGAGCGGTTGGTGGAATACGCCGCCGCCCATATCCAGCATATGCAGAAGGCCCTGATGGAGATGAACCTGCAGCTCCATCACGTGGTTTCGGATATCACCGGCGCGACCGGCATGCGGATTATCCGAGCTATTGTTGCAGGCGAGCGCAATCCTGACGTGTTGGCAACCTATCGGGACGTGCGCTGCCATTCTTCCATAGAGACGATCCGTGCGGCACTGGTGGGCAACGACCGGCATGAACATGTCTTCGCCCTGACCCAATCGCTGGAACTCTACGACATCTACCAGGCGAAGATGCTGGACTGCGATCGCCAGCTCGAAGCCTTGATCGCTGCATTGAGCAATAAAGGGGCAAAACCGGGTGGAAAGCTATCCAAGCCACGCGTAAAAACCAAGCAGGTCAACACACCAACGTTCGATGTCAGGACCGCGCTGTACGGCGTGCTCGGCGTCGATCTGACTGAGATCCATGGATTGGGGCCTTCACTCGCACTGAAGCTCATCGGCGAGTGCGGCACAGATTTGCGGGCATGGCCGAGCGCCAAACACTTCACGTCCTGGCTCTGCCTCGCACCGGGCAACAAAATCTCCGGCGGCAAGGTGCTATCTTCACGCACACGGAGATCTTCCAGTCGGGCAGCCGCACTGTTGCGGTTGGCAGCCACAACCGTGGGGCGGAGCGATACGGCGCTCGGAGCATTCTATCGCCGGCTGTCCTCACGTGCGGGCAAGTCGAAGGCCGTGACGGCGACCGCCCGCAAGATTGCGGTTTTATTCTACAACACACTCCGGCACGGCATGAGCTACAAGGATCCAGGTGCCGACCAATATGAGCAACAATACCGCAGTCGCGTCCTCGCCAACCTTCAGCGCCGGGCCAAATCGCTGGGCTTCGTGTTGCAGGTCATTCCGGGGGACGCCAATCCGGCTGTTTCTTAGGAAGTCGATCGCGATCTTTGCTGGAGCACCGAAATGAGATTTCGCTTCATCGAAGATCGCCGCGCGGATTATCCGGTGAGGGTCCAATGCGAGGTGCTCGGGGTATCGCCGGCCGGGTATTATGCCTGGCGCGCGCGCCCGGAAAGCCAGCGATCGGCCGCCAATCGCGAACTCGTCGACGACATCAAACGGGTCCATCGCGACGCCTATGGGCGCTATGGCAGCCCGCGCATCCACCGCGAGTTGAAAGATCAGGGCCGCGGGGTAAGTCGCGGCCGCATCGAGCGGTTGATGCGCCACCATGGGATCAGGGCCATCATGGCGCGGCCAAGATGGGTACGGACGACCGACAGCCGTCACAACCTTCCGATTGCCCCGAACCTGCTCGATCGGAATTTCGTCGCCGCCGCGCCGAACCGCGTCTGGCTCGCCGACATTACCTATGTCGAGACCGATCAGGGCTGGCTCTATCTCGCCACCGTCATGGACCTTTACAGCCGCAGGATCGTCGGCTGGGCGATGGCCGATCATTTGCGCACCGAACTGCCGTTGGCCGCGTTGCGCATGGCCATCGCGGCCAAACAACCCGGCCCCGGCCTGATCCACCATTCCGATCGCGGCGTTCAATACGCCTCTGCGAAATATCGCAAGGCGATCCGGTCCGCCGGCTTCCAGGCCTCGATGAGCCGCAAGGGCAACTGTTATGACAATGCTCCGATGGAGAGCTTCTTCCACACCCTCAAAACCGAGCTCGTCCATCACCGCAAATATGCAACACGACAGCAGGCCACTCGTGATATCTTCGCCTACGTTGAAGGCTTCTACAACCGAACCCGTCGTCACTCGGCCATCGGCTACATCAGCCCTATCGAGATGGAACTAAAAGCAGCTTAACCCTGTCCATTTTTTCGGGGGAAGATCATAAGCCCAAAATAGCGTGTAGAAGAAATTGCTCGTGAACCACGCAACGCTAGCGCCTAGAACGATGGCCGCAGCAATAAAGATTCCCTTGATCCTATCCACGCACACGTCTCCCACAGCCCTCTAGGGCTAGGCCTCAATGCCCAAACACTTTGACCACAGCGAAGCACGTCAGCAGCATAGCTAATGCAATCAACGCCGCATAAATGCCCAGCGGAGTTGTCGCAGAAATTACTAAGAACCAAGCCTTTACGAGGAAATCAGGCTTAGGCTCTGGCAGCTCATTTTGGCTCACGGCTAGTACTCCTTGACTATCGCAAATGGGGCACGCGAATCAGCGTGAGCTCATGGGACTATTGAACACGCCACGGTCTCTACCGCGCAATGCAATACTTGAGCTAAAAAGTTAGTAATTCTGGAGGATGTAACCGGTTTGTGGTACAATCTGGCAATGGACCATGAAGAGGATTTTCAAGACGACGAGCCAGTTGAACGTCGGCATCTTTAATCCCGGTCAATTGGCTCTCATCGCGGCCAGCTTTGTGCCATTGTACGCTGTAGCGGCGAAAGAACGGCAACGTGTTCAGCTAAGACGCTGTCGCGTCATCGGAAGGATTGGTATGACTGAGGTGAGAACCGAGCGCGAGATGATTCTCGCAGTTTCCTATAACTCCCTCTGCTCATCATGACCAAGGTTGGACGAAATCAGCGCTGCCCATGCGGCAGTGATCTCAAATACAAAAAGTGCTGCGGCAGTTATGCTGCGGCTCCTAAAGCAATAGATCAGGATCATGAGCGAGTGTTCCAGCAAAAATTTCGTGAAATGGAGGCGGCACGGGTACAGCGGGAGAAGCAACAGGGGTTAGGAAGGGGCATCGTATCGACGACATTGCACGAGCATCGCATCGTCGCTGTTGGCAATACTGTCTACACGTCCAAAGAATGGAAAACGTTCCACGATTTTCTGCGCCATTTTTTAATCGAACAGTTAGGTCGCGAGTGGTTCAAGGCGGAGCAAGCCAAAGACAATATCGCGGAACGACATCCTATTGTGCGCTGGTACAACCAAGCGATCGATGATACCCACCGACTATGCACGAAAGTCGGAGACGTCTACGTTGGACCGATGACGGGCGCGCAGCGTGCCTTCATAAATCTAGCTTACAATATTTATCTAACTGCTCACCATGCTAGCGCGAACAAGTCAGCCGCGCTTGTCGCTAGTTTCACGGAGCGACTGAAAAGTGAACGCACCGACCACTTCGTTGGCAAGTTGTTTGAAACATACGCTGCGGCTACCTTCCTCAAAGCAGGGTTTCATCTGTCTTACGAGAACGAAGCCGACGGCCGTTCTTCTCACGTCGAATTTGTTGCGACATTTCCCGCCACGAAAAAACAGTTTTCGGTTGAGGTAAAAACGCGCAACAGGTCCATAGCGGAAGATGGTCCGATTGATGAAATCAAACGGCTCCGAGTTGGCAACAAGTTAGGCAAGGCTCTTTCGAAGAGCGCGGCGCATACTCGCGTCGTGATGATAGAAGTGAACGTGCCAGATGTCCTAACCGACACTCTGTCGGGCTGGCCGAAAGCAGCGCTAGATCAAATTCGCAACGTTGAAAAACTTCCTCAGCCGGACGGAACGACGAAGCCAAGCGCCTACGTAATAGTCACCAATCATGCTTTCCATAATAATTTGAGTGCAGTGGGCGCGGGCACCCAAGTGTTGGTCGCGGGCTGCCAGATTCCCGATTTTGGTCCTGATGTGCCATTTAGTAGACTAAAAGAGGTCTTAAAATTGCAAGCGCGCCATCGCGAGATGTTTGCGTTGGTAGATTCGATACGAGCTCACTACGATATCCCATCCACCTTCGATGGTGAGAACCCTGCCCTAGCGTTTGAAGGACCGGACGCGCCTCCACGCCTCAAGTTTGGTGAGATCTATTTGATTCCCGATGAGAATGGGAACGAGATACCTGCCCGCTTGTACGACGCCCAGGTTCTAGAGGCCGAAAAGTATATGCTAGGAGTTTACGAAACTCTCGATGGTCGCCACGTTACGGCGACCACTCCGCTAACAGAAACAGAACTGATTGCTTGGAAGCAACACCCAGACACATTTTTTGGCGAGGTCCGGCAGCTGCCAAAGACCGCAAAAAATTGGTTGGAGCTCGCTCAGTTTTTCTACGATACCTACAAAAATATAGAGCGTTCGAAACTTCTGGATTGGATGAAGGAAGCCGCGGATATTGATTATCTGAAAACGCTCTCTCAGGAAGAACTCGCGATAACATATTGCGAACGTTTGGGGTGGGGTGCTGAGGCCGCCAAAAAGTCGGCTTAGCCCATAACCGCACGCTGTGCGGCAACGCAGGGGTTTACTTCCCCCTCCGGCATCCCCACATAGTGCGCATGGCTTGGCAAGTATCTATCACGCGGCAACCACCGAAGACGAAGGCCGAGTTGCGCGAGATGCTGGCCGAAGCCGTCCGCAACACACAACCCGAGCCAAAGCGCCTGCCGAAGGCCAAAAGAGAGCGCGGCTAAAAGGCGGCGGTACGGCGTATCTGATACCCGAGTGCAAGAACCTCGGCTGGCCGACCTTCCCCCCCAAGGCCCCACCCCAGCCGGGAGTTCCGACACAAGCGGCCTCGGCGCGCAGTCCGCGCTGGGGCCGTTTTGTGCGCATATCTAGGAGTGAACTGCCTCGGGCCGTTTCCTTGCGCGCGCCTAACCAAAGTAGCACCCGGCTGTCGCCAGACCGACCCATTGTGGCGCTAGCGCGGTTCCCGCGGAGCTGGGCGCTCGGACGGATCGCGGCCTATCTTGGACTTTAATTCCATTAGGTCGGTAAAGACATCCGCCTGGCGCCGGAGCTCGTCAGCAATCATCGGCGGATGGCTGGAGATGGTCGAGACTACGGTGACGTGGACGCCACGGCGCTGCACCGCTTCGACCAGCGAGCGGAAATCGCCGTCGCCGGAGAACAGGACCATCTCGCCAAGATGTGGAGCGAGCTCCAAGGCATCGACCGCAAGCTCGATGTCCATGTTGCCCTTCACCTTGCGCCGGCCGGTGGCATCGATGAATTCCTTGGTCAGCTTGGTGACGACGGTGAAGCCGTTGTAGTCCAGCCAGTCGATCAACGGGCGAATCGACGAGTATTCCTGATCTTCGATGATTGCGGTGTAGTAGAACGCGCGCAACAGCGTTCCGCGACTTTGGAATTCCGTGAGCAGGCGCTTGTAATCAATGTCGAAACCCAGAGTCTTGGCTGTCGCGTAGAGATTAGCGCCATCGATGAACAGCGCAATGTTGTTTGGGGAAGATGACATTCAGTATTGACCTCTATAAACGTTAGACAAGCCAATGAGCAGGCTTGATCCAACCTGTGCTTGCAGGAAGAGGCAAAGGAGACGGCAACGAGGCAGCCTAATCATGCCCGCAGTTGCGTCGTTAGAGCGTCTCGAACGACTACACGCAATATTTTAAGTTTGAAATAACTTTCGTGAAACTGCATGAGAAAAGACGAAGCTCAATGGTGCTACGGTCTCCCGGGGATATAAGTCTTAAGTGGTGGCCTATTATGTGCTACGAAGTCGCCATGAAAATGCCGCCGCCCCTGCCGGGAATTGGATTCCGAGATCGTGAAGTCTGATCAGTTTCAAACTTTTGAAGTGGTCTTGAAGAAACGTCGTCGAAAATGGCTGTGGCGCGTGTCCACGACCGACGGTGATACCGTCATTGAGGGTTCGGAAAGCAGCCGACCTGCTGCCAAGTACAACGCTAACAGGGCACTTTTCCTGCTGCTGCTTTCCGCCGCGTATCGATCAATCCGGACCCTTTTGGTCCTCTTCGGGATCACGGCAGCTCGGCAAAATCTGGCTGAGTTATTGTTTTAACTGGCAGGCTTAGTGCCACGTGCTGCCCGGCCAAAAGGCCGCTGGATCGCCCAGAGCTGGCTGTCCGCGCGGTTTCCGGCCACCGGGGCAGGCAGCCAAAGGCGCGGCTGGCCCGGCAATCCCATGGCCGCTGCCGGATTGTTACCCCATATGTTACCCCGGAGCAGTTTTCGATTTCGGTGAATTTGGCTAAGTTATTGATTTGTATGGTACAGTTGGGTGGGCTCGAACCACCGACCTCCTGTTCCACAGACAGGCGCTCTAACCAACTGAGCTACAACTGCATCCTTTGCCGGCCCCAAAAAGGGGTCGCCGAACGGGGCGGAAACTAGGTGCAACGCACCGCTTTGGCAAGGCCAAGCGGGCCGCGACTTCGGCGCCGTCCACGCCCCACGCGGGGCCGAGAACTTCAATCAGGCGATGAAGCCGAAGCCGGAAAACAACGGCTGCCGGCGGTTATGGATCCCCTGCTCCCAGCGCAATTGGCCGCCAGCGGGACGGTCCCAGGTTTTTTTAACCTTCCCCTATCGATGCCGACAACCAAACAAAAAGCCCGGGCGGACCGCCCGGGCTTTTTTTCGACAATCGAGATAGCCGATCGATCAGGCGGCCGGCTTGAACAGCTTCGACGCGTTGGCCTTGATCGGTTCGGCGGTTTCCGTCGCAACCTTCTGGGCCAGTTCGGCGAGTTCCTTGGAGTGGGCGGTGAACGCTTCGAACTGCTTCCTGGTGTGCGCGGTCCACAGCTCGATCGCTTCCGAGGGCGATTTCACGCCGATCAGGGCCTGCGCGAAGTCGAGGGTCGCGGTGGTGTTGGCTTTCATCAGTTCCATCAGCTTGGCGGAGTATTCGCTGGCGCCCTTGCTGGCGGTCGTAAACACGGCTTCGATGGTGCCGTTGTGGGTCTCGGCGACGTCCTTGAACCTGGCGTAGTTGTCACGTGCCTGCGAAACGCCCTTTTCGGCGAACGCACGCATCTGCTCGGGGACTTCGAACGGGATCACGGAAGAGGAGAACGGGTCGGACGGACTTGCCATGCAATGTATCCTTCGCAACTGGGGGTGAGATGTGACCCCTGGCGCGCCCGGAAAGCGAATCCGGGAACGTCGACGCGGATCACGTAGCGGGAATGCCCTTCCTCGGGCAACCGACACGAGATACCCACAGTGTGGCAATTTTGTGCAACGCACCGCAATTTCAGGTGCGACGCCGCATAGCAGACCCGGCCTGGATGCGCGTTCTAGCTTTGAAACCCTCGGTAGTCCTGGAACCTTCAGGTTCTCGGCTTGGCGGCATCCATCGCGGCCCGGCTGACAATCTGGCCCATTTCGCTGGCCTGCTCGGCCAGCGACCGCATCTGCGCCTGCACATATTGGCTGTGCAGCCGCATCACTTCGGTCAGATCCTTGGCGTGCAGCAGGGCCTCCGCATGGTCGAGCGAGGCCTGCACGTTCTTTTCGGCACAGGACATCGCCTTCGAGCTGATGTCCCTGGCGCCGGCGCGAACCGTCTCGCCCCGTTGCTCGATCGAGCCGGCGGTCTGCTGTGCGCCGGCGAGGAATTTCTCAAATCCCTTGCGGGCCTGATCCAGACTTGCTTCGGCCATCGACCGCATTTCCTTTGGAATCTCGAAACGCTCCTGTGCTTCTTCGCTCATGGTCCCACTCCTGATCCTGTATCCACGGCCATCTACCGGGTTGCCGCTTCGCCCAAATCAAATCGCTCGAGTTCGAACTTCCACGTCAATCTATGGGCAAGACGCTTCGCCGATATGACGGGAGACCCAACGTGACCCTTCGATCGCCGTTTGCGACACCCCAACGCGAAAGCCGGCGCAAGGGTTCACGACGGTTGCACCGAATTAACGTTATCGAGGCTTTGATCGCTCCGCTTCTGTCAAGCCGTGGACCTGTCGTCTCCCGCGGGCGATACTAACGGTCCGTTAAGGCTGTCATCGTTTGGCCGCCCAGTTCTGCCGCCAATCGTCGAGCCCCAGCCAAAGTGCTGTCATGTCACTGCAATGAATGATTTGGAATTTCAGTTGCGAGGCGTAGGCGATCCGCGACTGGCGGTGCATGCAACGAGCCCCCTCCCGGCATGGCTGTGGTCGGTCGACGGCACGCGGGTTCTGTGGGCCAATCCGGTCGGCGCGAAACGGTTCGGCGCCGCCAATGGCGCAGCGCTTACCCAAAAGGTTTTCGGCCCGGCGGATCCGCACCGGCGCCAGGTGGCGCGACTCGCCGGGAGGCTGCCGCCGATCGGCCCGATCCGGCTGGAGCGGCTGCGCGGCTTCGGCGCTCCGCTCGGCCTGCTCGCGACCTGTGCCTGCGCGCGGCTGGATTTTGCCGATGGCAGCCACGGCATTCTGATTGTGGCCGCCGAACCGGTCGGCCGCGCGATGCCGCTGGTCGAGCGGTTGCAACGGCTGGTCGAAGGCATCGATACCCCGATCGCGGCGTTCGCCCGCGACGGCATGCTCGTCGGCGCCAGCGAGGCCGCGCGCTGGCTGTTCGGCTTTCGCGATCTCGCCGAGGCCGGGCTTGAGGAAGCGCGCAACGACGCGCTGAAGCAGGGCCGGGTCGAGACCCAGATCGGCATCGATCACCTGGTGCTGCAGCGCGTCGGCAGCGGCGCGGATGTCGGCCTGGTTGCGCTGATCGCGCCTGGCGCGACGCAGGCCGCGCACGCCCGACATACTATATCGGCATTGCCGGAAGCCGCATCGGCCGAACCGGCGCCGCAACAGGTCGCACCGGTGGAGGATCAGCCGATGCCCTACTATGAACAGCCCGCCATTTCAGGCGAGGCCCCCGCCGAGTTCGCGCTGATCGACGAGTTCGCGGCATCGCCCGCGGCGGCGGCTGTTGAACATTCGACCCCGGAGGCGCCGCCTGAAACCGACGTTCATCAGGACGAGCCTTCGCCCTATGTCGAGGCGGTTGCCGATGAGCCGATCGCTCCGCCCGTGACGGAGCCGCCAGCGGAGGGCGAGGCGTCCACCTCACCGGTACTCGCTTCCGAGCCCATCAAGGCGCCGTCATGGCTCGACGAGCCCGCGCCGAATACGCGCCGGCACCCGCTGCGATTCATGTGGCAGATGGATGCCGAAGGCCGCTTCTCGCTCGGCTCGGACGAATTCACCCGCCTGATCGGCATGCGCACCGCCGCCGGCTTCGGCCGGCCGTGGAGCGAAATCGCCGAGGTATTCGGGCTCGATCCCGACGGCCGCGTCGTCAAGGCGGTGGCAACGCGCAATACCTGGAGCGGCATCACCTTGAACTGGCCGGTCGATGGCTGCGGCCGATTGCCGGTGGAATTGTCGGGGCTGCCGATCTATGATCGGGCACGAAATTTTGCCGGCTATCGGGGCTTTGGCGTTTGCCGCGACCTCGACGGTCTGGCGCGGCTCGCCGCGTTGCGCCGCTTTGAATTGTTCAGCGAGCCGCCGCCGCAAACGCTTTCGGCCGACATCGTGCAGGCCAATACGGCCAAAGCCTCCTTTGCCGCGGACTCGTCCGCAGACCCTGACGTTGTTTCGTCCAATACCCGTGAATCGCTTGACCCGATTGCTGTTGAGACTTCACCGCAAACCGATTTGGAAACAGCCGTGGAAACGCCCAAAGAGACATTGAAGGAAACATTGCAGAACGTCCTGCCGTTTCGGCCGATCGGCGACGCGAAATCGCCGGCCCTGACGCCGGTTGAAAGCAACGCCTTCGACGAACTGGCCCGACAATTGGCGGCGCGGCTCGACAGCAAAGACGGCAACACCCCCGTGACCACCGCGGGAGCCGACGCGACCGAAACCGTTATCGGTCAGCCCGCCGCGCCGGATGCTCCCGAAGCGGTCAGCGGCCAACCGGAATGGTTGGTAGATCCCGAGCCGCCCGCGCGCGGCGAAACCCGGCGCGACCGGACGCTGCTCGATCTGCTTCCGGTGGGCGTGCTGATTTACCGGCTAGACCGGCTGCTCTATGCCAACCCGGCCTTTCTCGAGCGGATGGGCTATCCGAGCCTTCGGGTGCTGGAGGAAGCCGGCGGTCTCGACGCGCTCTTTGTCGAGCCCGGCGTCTCCACCGCCAGCAGCACATCGGACACCGGCACGCCGGTGACGATTTCCGCGACCCAGGCTTCGCCGGAACACGCGCCGGCGTCGCCGACCGACGCGCGGCTTTACACGATCACATGGGACGACGATTCCGCGCTGGCCCTGATTTGTTCGCAAGCGCGGGCGGAAGGCGCCGAGATCGCCGCGGCGATGGCCGAAGCGATCCCTGCGCCGGAGCCACCGTCGCCCGTCGGCCACGCCAACGCCGAAGAACTCGGCGCCATCCTCGACACCACGGCCGAAGGCATCGTGATGTTCGACGCCGGCGGCAACCTCAATTCGTGCAACCGCAGCGCCGAAGCGCTGTTCGGCTACGACGGCGCCGAACTGGTGCAACGCAATCTCGCCGAACTGTTCGCGCCGGAAAGCCAGCGCGGGGTGCTGGATTATCTCGAGAGCACCAGGGGCGCCGGCGTCGCCAGCCTCGAGCCCGGCCGCGACGCGCTGGGCCGGGTGCGCGGCGGCGGCCTGATCCCGCTGTCGATGACGATGGGACGGACGAGGCCCGACGGTCCGAATTTCTTCGCGGTGTTTCGCGATCTGTCGCAGACAAAAAAGAGCGAGAGCGAACTGGTGCAGGCGCGGCGGCTGGCCGATCGCGCGGCGAACGCCAGGGCCGACATGCTGGCGCGGATCAGCCACGAGGTCCGCACACCGCTCAACGCCATCATCGGCTTTGCCGAAGTGATGATCGGCGAACGGCTCGGCGCGCTCGGCAACGAGCGTTATGCCGAATACATGAAGGATATCCGCGCCTCCGGCGAGCGCGTGATCGCCATCATCAACGACCTGCTCGATCTCTCGCGGATCGAGACCGGCAAGCTCGACCTCAGCTTCGCCAGCCAGAACCTCAACGACCTCGTCGAGAATTGCGTCGCGGTGATGCAGCCGCGGGCCAACCGCGAACGCATCATCATCCGGACATCGCTGGCGCACGCGCTGCCGGCTGTCATCGCCGACGCCCGCGCGCTGCGCCAGATCACGCTGAACCTGATCGGCAACTCGATCCATCTCGCCAATGCCGGCGGCCAGGTCATCGTCTCCACCGCGCTGTCGGATTTCGGCGAGGTGGTCTTGAGGGTGCGCGATACCGGCCACGGGCTCAACGACAACGAGGTCGCCGCCGCCATGGAGCCGTTCCGCACCCATCCGCCGTCGGACCAGACCTCCGACAGTTCCGGCGTCAGCCTTTCCCTGACCAAAGCGCTGGTCGAAGCCAACCGCGCGCAATTCCACATCAAGACCGGCGCGCATTCGGGCACGCTGATCGAAGTGGTGTTTTCGCAGGCGACGGCGCGGGCTTAAGGAGCCATCGTGCCCCGGATGCAGCGCAATGCCATCAGCGCGTTCACGCGCGCCATCAGCGCGTTCACGCGCGCCATCAGCGCGTTCACGCGCGTCTACGACGCGCTATGTCTTGCGGCGTGGTGCGCTGCTGATCCGGGGCCCATCAACTTTCGCCGCGTGACGGGTCCCGGCTCTGCGGCGCAGCGCGAAGAGGCGCCGCACCGCGTCCGGGACACGAGGCGTCCTAACCCCGCAAAAAATCTCCGATCGCATGGCGTAGGGCATTCCCCGGATGCAGCGCAGCGCCATCAGCGCGTTCACGCGCGTCTACGACGCGCTATGTCTTGCGGCGTGGTGCGCCGCTGATCCGGGGCCCATCAACCTTCGCCGTGTGATGGGTCCCGGCTCTGCGGCGCGGCGCGAAGAGGCGCCGCACCGCGTCCAGGACACGAGGCGTCCTAAAAAAATCGCCGATCGCATGGCGTCGCCATCGTGCCCCGGATGCAGCGCAATGCGCCGCTCTTGCGGCGTGGTGCGCTGCTGATCCGGGGCCCATTAACTTTCGCCGTGTGACAAGGTCTCGGCTCTGCGGCGCAGCGCGAAGAGGCGCCGCACCGCGTCCGGGACACGAGGCGGCCTAGCTCCGCAAAAAGTCTCCGATCGCATCCAGAAAGAGCTGCGGCGATTGCAGTTGCGGGACATGGGCGCAGCCGGCAATGATCTTCAGCCGCGCGTCCGGCAGGCCCGCGGCCAGTTCGTGCGACATCGGCGGCGGCGTCGCCTCGTCATGTTCGCCGACCAGCACGAGGACGGGAACCGTGACCTTTCCGAGGGCGGGCCGGAGATCGAGTTCGGCCAGCGCGGTGCAGGCGGCGCGAAACACCTCGGGGTCGGTTCGCAAAAATGCCTCGCGGCGGTCGCGCATCAGCTCCGGATGCTGTTCCTGAAACGCTGGCGCAAACAGCCGGCGCATCGCGACGTCGGTGATCGCGGCGAGCCCCTTGGCCTTCGATGCCGCCGCCATGTTGCGGAAGGCTTGCGCGGCCGTCTTGCGAAAACGCCGCGCCGCAATCGGCAAGGATGAGTTTGCTGGCAAACTTCGGATGGCGAATGGCCATCTGCAGCGCGACGAACCCGCCATAACCATTGCCGAGCACGATCGCCGCGTCGCCGCCGGCGCCATCCTGCACCGCCTCGGCCATGCGGTCGGCGACCTCCACGAGACCGCCGCTGACGGTCTGTGACCCGCCAAAACCCGGCAATTCCGGAACAATCACCCGGAACGATCGCGACAAGTCCGGAACGATGGCGTCGAAGCTGGCCCGGTCCGACAGCAGCGAATGAAACAGAAACAACGGCGGCCCGTTGCCGGATTGGCCCGCATTGACCGTGCCGTTGGCGAAAAGTCTGTCCATGCCGGTCTTTCTTTCAAGGTTGGGAAACCACCTCCGCTGGCAGCGATCGGGGTCGGCGTGCTCCCGATTGATAAATCAAATTTCAGCCTTTTCAAGCCTTTGTCACTTGACGTGATATTTCACGGCTGCGACATTACCCCCGAATTCGAGGGAATTCCGATGCTTTTGCGCGACAACGTCTATGAAAGCCTGCGCTGTGATATTCTGACCTGCCGCCTGGCGCCGGGCGATGATATGCGCGAGCAGGAGCTCGCCGAACGCTATGCCGTCAGCCGCCAGCCGGTGCGCGAAGCCTTGCTGAGACTGGAGCGCGAGCATCTCGTCACCG
The DNA here is from genome assembly GCA_963761895.1 of uncultured Alphaproteobacteria bacterium. GTDB lineage: Bacteria > Pseudomonadota > Alphaproteobacteria > Rhizobiales > Xanthobacteraceae > Bradyrhizobium. Next base: position 264,697 of record CAVXIL010000002.1, on the reverse strand, counting down.
TGCAGCCGCGCCAGGGCTACCGGGTCAATCCGATCTCGCTTGCGGATGCGCGCGACCTGCTCCGGTTCCGGCTGGCGCTGGAGCCGGCCTGTGTCGCCGAGGCGATCGAGCATGCGCCCGGCGATATTCTCAAGGCGCTCGACGAATACAGGTTGTTCGAAGGCAACCACGAAGACTTCATCGCCTACAACCGCGCATTTCACTCCGCGCTGGCGCATGCGTCCGGCAACCGCCGCATGGCGGCGGCGCTGTGCGACCTGATCGGACAGGCCGACCGCCTGGTGCGCGTCAGCGTCGCCAATGTGCGCGGCCACGATCCGACCCAGCTGGTGGCCGAGCATGTCGCGTTGATCGAGGCGATGCAGCGCCGCGACGGGCGGGGCGCCGCACGCATCATCAAGGCCCATATCAGTCAAACCGAAAAACGCGTGCTGCCGGCGCTCAAGCGCAACGCGGTCATCGTGGAAGGAAGAGACGCTTGAATATTTCCGCCGGCCCCACCGCCATCGAGGTCGAAATCCACGGCAATTTCGTCGACGGCCGCGAGATCGAGGCCGGCACCGCCGAGATGCTGGACGTCCGCAACCCCGCCACCGGCGATGTCATCGCGCGAATTCCGAATTCGACCGCAGACGATGTCGATCGCGCGATGAAAAGCGCGCGCGCCGCGTTCGAAGGCCGCGCCTGGGGCGGCATGGACATCCGCGCCCGCGCGCGGCTGGTCAATCGTCTCGCCGACGCCTTCGAGGCCAATCTGGAAACGCTGTACCGGCTGGAGACGCTCAACAACGGGCGGCCGCTCAACGAGACCCGCGCCCAGCTGTCGCGACTGCCGGATTTTTTCCGGTATTTCGCAGGGCTGGCGCTGTCGCGGCGCGACGCGGTCATTCCCGTCGAAGGCTCCTATCTCAATTACACCCTGCGCACCCCGATCGGCATCGTCGCCAACTGCACGCCGTTCAATCATCCGCTGATGATCATGTGCAAATCGCTGGCCGCGGTCTTGGCAAGCGGCTGCGTCACGGTCGTAAAACCATCGGAATATACCCCGCTGACCACGCTGAAACTGGCGCAGATTTTTACCGAGGCGGGCCTGCCGCCGGGCGTGTTCAACGTCGTGCTCGGCCTCGGCCAGACCACCGGAAAGCTGCTGGCCGAACACCCTGACATCAACAAGCTGGTGCTGACCGGCGGCACCGAAGCCGGCCGCATCGCAGGCAGCGCCGCCGCGAAAGTGTTCGCGCACCAGACCATGGAGCTCGGCGGCAAGACGCCGGTGATGGTGTTCGGTGATTTCGACGTCGATCAGGCCGTCAACTACGCGGCGTTCGGCGCCTTCATCGGCGCCGGTCAGACCTGCGTCTGCGCCTCGCGCCATCTGGTGCAGGACGGGATCTACGACGAGTTCGTCGCCAAGCTGAAGGCGAAGACGGAATCCATCCGCATCGGCGATCCCTTCGATCCCTCAACGCAACTCGGGCCGGTGATCTCGGCGCGACAGCGCGACCGCGTGCTGTCCTATTGCCGGTATGGCCGAGAGGACGGCGCGCGGCTGGTCGCCGGCGGCGCCGCGGCAAACGTGCCCGGCCATGAGAACGGCTATTTCGTGCAGCCGACGGTATTCGCCGACGTGAAATCCGACATGCGCATCTTCCAGGAAGAAGTGTTCGGACCCTTCACCTCGGTGACGCCGTTCAAGGACGAGCAAGACGCGCTGCGGCTCGCCAATGATTTGCCGTTCGGGCTGGCGGCCGCGATCCGGACCCGCGACATCGGCCGCGCGCATCGGGTCGCCTTCGCCGTCAAGGCCGGCATCGTCTGGATCAACGACCATCACCGGCTCGATCCGGCCTCGCCCTGGGGCGGCGTCGGCGACTCCGGCGTCGGGCGCGAATGCGGCAGCGAAAGTTTTGACGATCACTTCAACACCAAGAGCGTGATGGTCGCCACGCACGACCAGCCGTTCGACTGGTACCGCGACACAGCCGCGCAACGACGGCTGAACTAAGACGTGATGAGGTGAGGTTAGATTGAGTAGCGACGCAGCGGAGACTTCACCTCTCCCATAGGGAGAGGTCGGCGCGTAGCGCCGGGTGAGGGGTAACGGTCCATCGTTGGTGCAGCGCCCCCTCACCCGATTTGCTGCGCAAATCGACCTCTCCCCGCTGGGGAGAGGTGAACCGAAGGGCAGACCGATTTAATCCAAAACCATCTTGCTCTAACCAACAGCGAACGGCCTCACCGCGTCCAGAGAAGACCGGCGCCGTATTTGAAAATCAAAAAGGGGGAAACTTGATATGGCTCACGCAGTAAACGCCGGCGCGCGTCTCGACCGGCTGCCGATCTCGTCGTTTCACTACCGGATTTTCTGGCTGGTCGGCGCCGGCATGTTTTTCGATGGATACGATCTCTATATCGCCGGCGGCGTGCTGGCGTCGGCGGTGCAGAGCAAATTCTCGACCGTGCCGCAAAATCTGCAATTCATCTCGCTGACCTTTGTCGGCATGACGCTGGGTGCGCTGATCACCGGATTTGTCGGCGACAAGATGGGGCGGCGCTTCACCTACCAGATCAATCTGCTGATCTTCGGGCTGGCGTCGCTGGCGGCGGCCTTCTCGCAGGACATGAATCAGCTGATCGTCTGCCGCTTCATCCAGGGCCTCGGCCTTGGCGCCGAAATCGTGGTCGGCTATTCGACCCTGACCGAGTTCGTTCCGCCGAAGTCGCGCGGGCGCTGGCTGTCGATGCTGGCGTTCCTGACGGTGTGCGGCTTCCCGGTGACCGCCTTGCTCGGCTATCTGATTATCCCGGCCTGGGGCTGGCGCCCGATGTTCGTGATTGCCGGCGTCGGCTCACTGATCATCTGGTATCTGCGCAAGAACCTTCCGGAATCGCCGCGCTGGCTTGAATTGCAGGGCCGCACCGCGGAGGCCGAATCCGTGATGCAGGCGATCGAAAAAGAATCCGCCGGCGGCGCGACGCTGCCGCCGGTGGTGGTGCCGGCTCCGGTCGCCCAGGTCACCGCAGCCGATATGCTGAAGCCGCCGCTGCTGCAACGCCTGATCGTGGGCTGCTGGGTGCTGATCACCATCAACACCCTGATCTTCGGCTTCGTGATCTTCCTGCCGCAGTTCTTCCTGCGCCAGGGACTGACCATCGCCAATTCGCTGGCCTATACGCTGGTGTTGTCGGCGGCATCGCTGGTCGGCTGCGCGCTCGGCGCCTATTTGTCCGATGCCATCGGACGGCGCTGGAGTATCATCGGTGCCTCGGTCGTGACCATCGCCAGCGGCTACATCTATGCCCGCTTCAACGCGGCGTCCGATCCGGCGATCGTGCTGAGCATCGGCTTCGTGCTGATCCTCGCGATCTATGTGCAGACCGCGATCCTGTTCGGCGTCTATACGCCGGAACTGTTTCCGACCGAGATCAGGCTGCGCGCCAACGGCATCTGCAACACGCTCGGACGCGGCGCCACCGTGGTGTCGCCCTTCATCGTCGGTGCCCTGATGGCGTCCTACCAGCTGCCGGGCGTGGTCTGGCTGATGATCGGCCTTGTGCTCGTTCAGATCGTGGTGGTGTGGGCCTGGGGTGTCGAGCCGCGCAACCGCGGACTGGAGGAAGTCGCCACCGCGCAGGCCTGATGGCATCGCGGCCACGCGCAAATACCAAACCCATGTCGTCCCGGCGAACGCCGGGACCCATACGCCGCGGCTTCTCGGTTGCACACGATCCGAGACGGCTTTGTATCACCACAAACATTTGTGGTTATGGGTCCCGGCGTTCGCCGGGACGACGATAACCACTGGTGCCTGAATCAACTCACGCGTTCTTCAGCGCCACACGAAACTCGGCTTCGGTCTTCGCCTTGACCTCGTCGAGCGTGACGCCGTCGGCGAGTTCGATCAGCGCCATGCCGTCCTTGCCGTGCTTGTCGATGGTGAAGACCGCGAGATCCGTGACCACGAGGTCGACCACCTTCTCGCCGGTCAGCGGCAGGCTGCACTTTTTCAGGAGCTTCGGGCCGTCCTTGGCGGAATGCTCCATCACGACCACGACGCGCTTGACGCCGGCGACCAGGTCCATCGCGCCGCCCATGCCCTTGACCATCTTGCCCGGGATCATCCAGTTGGCGAGATCGCCGTTCTGCGCCACCTGCATCGCGCCCAATATCGACAGGTCGATATGGCCGCCGCGCACCATGCCGAAGGATTCGGCGCTCGAGAAATAGCTGGTCGACGGCAATTCGCTCACGGTCTGCTTGCCGGCGTTGATCAGGTCGGCATCTTCCTCGCCCTCGTAGGGAAACGGCCCCATGCCGAGCATGCCGTTCTCGCTCTGCAGGCTGACATCGATGCCGTCGGGAATGAAGTTCGACACCAGCGTCGGGATGCCGATGCCGAGGTTGACGTAATAGCCGTCGCGCAGCTCTTTCGCGGCGCGGGCCGCCATCTGTTCGCGGGTCCAGGCCATCAGACTTCCTCTCCAGTTCCGGCTGCGGCAGCCGCGTCCGTGCGCTTGCGGGTGTTGCGGAATTCGATGCGCTTGTGGCCGGTGCCGACCTCGATCATGCGTTTGACGAAAATGCCGGGCGTATGGATGTGGTCCGGATCGATCTCGCCGGCCGGCACGAGATGCTCGACCTCGGCCACCGTGACCTTGGCCGCCGTCGCCATCATCGGATTGAAGTTGCGCGCGGTCTTGCGGTAGACGAGGTTCCCCGCGGTATCGCCCTTCCAGGCGTGCACGATGGCGAGGTCGGCGACCAGCCCGCGCTCCATGATGTATTTCTCGCCGTCGAATTCCTTCACTTCCTTGCCCTCGGCGATAAGGGTGCCGACGCCCGTCTTGGTGTAGAACGCCGGAATCCCGGCGCCGCCGGCGCGGATGCGCTCGGCCAGCGTGCCCTGCGGGTTGAATTCGAGTTCCAGCTCGCCGGCCAGGTACTGCTGGGCGAACAGCTTGTTTTCGCCGACATAGGACGAGATCATCTTCTTGATCTGGTGGGTCTCCAGCAGCCGGCTGAGCCCGATACCGTCGACGCCGGCATTGTTGGAAATCACTGTCAGGTTCTTCACTCCGGAGTCGCGGATCGCATCCGACAGGGTCTCGGCGATGCCGCACAGCCCGAAGCCGCCGGACATGATCATCATGCCGTCCTTGAGAATGCCCGCGAGGGCCGATTTGGCGTCCGGGTAGACCTTGTTCATGGAACTGCGACCTGATGGAGGGAGGCGCTGATGGCCAGCGCTAAAGCGGGATTATTAGGCGAAATCTTCGCAGTGCGTCAATGACGGGTGGTGCCGCCGGCTGGCGTGGTCCGCTTCGTCTCGCCCCCTCCAGGGGAGGGTGCCCTCTACGGCCTTGAAAGCGTCAAGAAAACCGCTCAAGTTGCGGGCCTTGACAGGGGCCACCCGGCGCCCCCCTGTCCGACCAGCAACCCGATCAGGATATGTCATTGACGATGGCTCAAGGAATCAAGCGCCTCGGGATGCCGATTGCGGCGTTGCTCGGCGTGGCACTGATCGGCCTGATCGCGACGTCCTGGCTTCTCAACCGGGACGCCCTGCGCGAGGCGGTGGAGGCGCAGATCCGCGCCGTGACCGGCCTCGATCTCGTGGTCAACGGCAACATCGATATCTCGGTTTTCCCCGGCAGCTACGTCTCCTTTCACAACGTCGGGCTGAAGGGCGGCGGCACCACCGAGCCGGCGCTCGTCGTCGACGTCCTGACCGCCAATCTGCGGTTGCTGCCGCTGCTGCTGCGGCGGTTCGAGATCGCCGACGTCATGATGCTGCGTCCGCATATCCATGTCGTCCGCGAAGCCGATGGCGGCAGCAACTGGACGCCGTTCATCGAAACCATCGCGCGCGCCATGAAGCCCGGCGCCGACAACCAGGTGTCGTTCTCGGAAATCCGGATCCAGGACGGCGAGCTCGCCTACGAGGATGCATCCAATCATCTGTCCGAGGCGCTCGGCGATATCGATCTGTCGCTCGCCTGGCCGTCGATCTCGCGTTCGTTTGCCGCCACCGGGCAATTCGACTGGCGCGGCGAGCGCGTCGACGGCTCGATCAGCATCAGCGACTTCGTCGCGGCCTTGTCGGGCGACCGCTCCGGCCTGAAGGCGCGGCTTGCCAGCGCGCCAGTGAAACTGGCGTTCGACGGCACCGTCGCCGATCGCACCAGCATGATGATGGAAGGCACCCTGACCATCGACTCGAGCTCGCTGCGCGAAGCCCTGCGCTGGACCGGCCAGGTGCCGCCGGGCTCTGGCGGGTTCGGCCGCTTCGCGCTGAAGGCGCGCGCCAATGTCGTGGGGCCGTCGATTGCGCTCACCAATGTCAACGTCGAACTCGACGGCAACGTCGCCGAGGGCGTGATGACCTACGCCAACAACGGCCGCCAGACGCTGCAGGCGACCCTCGCCGCGGGGAATCTCGACTTCACGCCCTATATCTCGACCTTCCGCCTGCTCGCCAGCGGCGCGCGCGACTGGAACCGGCAGCTGTTCGACCTGAACTCGCTGTCGTCGACCGATCTCGACATGCGATTATCGGCAGCGCAGGTGACGGTCGGCTCCACGAAACTCGGGCGCACCGCGCTCGGCGCCAATCTGCGCGGCGGCGCGCTGGCGCTCAGCGTCGGCGAGGCGCAGATGTATGGCGGCATCGCCAGGGGCTCGTTCGGGATCGCGCGCTCCGACGCCATCGCCGACGTCAAGGCCCAGTTCCAGTTCACCGATGTCGACCTGCAATCCTGCGCCAGCGAATTGTTCGGCGTCAACAAGCTGACCGGCCGCGGCAATCTCAACGTCTCGCTGGTGGCCTCGGGCTCGAGCCCGTTTGGCCTCGCGCAGTCGCTCGACGGCACCGCGACGCTGTCCGGCCATGACGGCGCGATCGCCGGCTTCAATGTCGAGCAATTGCTCAAGCGGCTGGAGCGCCGGCCGCTGTCCGGCGCCGGCAATTTTCGCAACGGCTCGACGCCGTACGATCATCTGACCATCGCGGTGAAATTCGCCGACGGCATCGCCACCGCCGAGGACGTCCGCGTCGAGGGACCGGGCGCGCGTCTCACTTTGACCGGCACCGCTTCGGTGCCGTCGCGCGAGTACGATATGAAGGGCGTCGCCAGCCTGGTCACGGCACCGAACGCCCCGCCGGGCTTCGAGCTGCCGTTCGTGGTGCAGGGCCCGTGGGACGATCCCCTGATCTTTCCCGATCCGGAAAGCCTGATCCGCCGCTCGCCGGCCTCTGCGCCCCTGCTCGACGCGGTCAAGGACCGCAAGACGCGCGATGCGGTGCGCTCGGCGATCGAGCGGTTTACGGGCGGCGGGTTGAAGCCCGCGGTGCCGGCTGCGGCTGCGGTTACGCCAGCGCCGGCGAGTGCGCCGGCGGCGGTGGGGGATGCGAAGGGGAATTGAGGGCTGGTGGCGGGTTTCGCGGCCGGTGCCGCTCGTGCCTGCCAGGCCCTCACGTGCCTTTCGCACGCAGTATTGCTTTCGACTGCCAGTTGGGCTTGGGTGCCGCTGGTTGGGGGAATCAGAAAAAAATGCGTATTTTGGGAATCGTGGCGCTTGGCGCCGCGCTGGCTGTGCGTCCGCTTCGTCCGGTATCACACCGGCATATGTCTCGCCGGTCATGTATCAAGCCTACACCTGTCAGCAGCTAGCGCAGGAGGCACAGGCCGTCTCTACGCGCGCGGCTTCTCTATCCGGCGTGCAGGACAGCAAGCGCACCAACGACGGCGTCGCTACCGCCGCGGCCATCGTCGTCTTCTGGCCGGCCGCTTTCTTCGTTGGTGGGGATAAGCAGACCGCGGCCGAACTTGCTCAGATGAAAGGCCAGATGGTTGCGATCGAGCAGGAATCAAACATGAAGAAGTGCGGGATCCAGTTTCAGGGACCGCGGCCGCCCGGCACCTGATTTGCGACGATGGCCGAGGCTTCACAGCCGGTATCCGGAACAGAGATGTGGAAGCTCTTTTTTCGCGGGTTCGACTGTCTTAATGTACGTGTGGTTGATCATCGCGGAAGCCTGGCGTAACACGCCTGCTCCCGTCAAAACCATCATCACGGCAGCGCGTTGGCCGATTAGGCAGCACAAGCCGCCGTTCGTCGACAAATAAAGAGGCTGTTTGCGCCTTGGGCTAACTGCCCTACGGGCTGACTGGGTATGGACGAGACGACCCGCCGGTTCTTGAGAGCCAGACCGGACATCTCAGGCGGTCTGGCGATTGTTGGCTGGTGAGGAGAAGTGGGTAAAAGCCTCCGCAAGTCTCTCCCTTCGTGATGACAACGGACTATTGACGGGTCTAAATTGCCACCTGGGGTTGGGGGACAATATGTTTGAACAATATTGGCATCGATTCGAAAATTGGTATTGGGCTTTGCCCCAACAGACACAGCTTATGCTGGCAGCCATTTTTGTTTTCTGGCTGCTGTTCAACGTATTTTACAATGAGAAAGCGGTTTCGTTCGGACCGACGATTCTTACGACTCTCGGCATCTTCGCAACGTTTCTTGGAATCGCACTGGGTCTTTCTGAATTCGATACCAATAACATTCAGGCGAGCGTCCCTGCACTCCTCGGCGGTCTAAAAACAGCGTTTTGGGCCTCGGTGGCAGGCGTCGGCGGCGCACTCCTGCTAAAATTTCGACATCAATTTTTTGATCGTCGTGTTGCTGTGGGCACCGGTGACGACGGCGAAGTCACAGGGGCTGATTTAGCACACCTGCTATCTGGCATTCAAACGGCTCTAGTCGGAAATGAAGAAACGTCATTGATCACTCAAATCAAGCTAATGCGGTCCGACACCAATGATAGGTTGGACGCACTAAAGACCGCTCAGTTACAGGCGCTCCAAGAATTGTCAAAAATGGGATCGCAAGCGCTGGTAGAGGCCCTCCGCGATGTCATCAAAGACTTCAACGCCAAGATCACGGAACAGTTTGGCGATAATTTTAAGGCACTCAATGACGCAGTAGGTCGGCTACTTATTTGGCAGGAACGATATCAGCTTCACATTGAAAAGTCCGAAGCATCGCTTGAGTTATTGGTTACCCTGATGGGTAAGGCGACAAGCGACTACTCTTCGCTTGTGTCAAATTCTCAGTCTTTTTCGACGGTCGCGCACGATTTGGGTGAAATGCTCGACGCCCTTTCGACCCAAAAAACTCAACTGGTTGATCTTTCGCGTTCCCTTGCCGAGTTGTTAAAGGAAGCGTCTGGAAGCCTTCCCGCTGTTCAAGCTAAGATTATGGAGCTTACCGCCCAACTTTCGAGTGCGGTTCAAGATAATCAGAAAATGATAAATGCTGCACTGAACGAAAACGCCCAGCAGCTGAAAAATTCGATTCAGTCGAGTCATCAAGGCTTCGTAACAACAAACACGGAAGTGAACAAACAAGTTACCGACTTGATGGCAAAAACGAAGGAGCAGATATCGAATCTCGATGCTGCCCTTACAGAGGAACTTAAGAAATCCCTGGAAAGCCTTGGCCGCCAGCTAGCCGCCCTCTCGGAGCGGTTCGTCAGCGACTACGGACCGCTAACCGAAAAACTTCGCCGCGTGGTCGAGTTGGCAAAATAGGTGCACTGTGAATTTTTTAAAAAATGGAAAAGTTGCCGCTGCCAAAGAGGAACATTGGATTCCGTTAAGCGATCTTATGACGGGTCTTATGATGATGTTTATGTTGGTTGCGATTGTTTTTATGGTGAAGGTTGAAGCTGAAGCGGCTGTTATGAAGCAATTGACAGCCAAGGCGGAAGATCAGGCGAGGAGAATTCAGACAATTGCCGTTCTCTACGATGATATGCGGAGCGATTTGTATCGGTCTTTGCTCTTGGAATTCAAGGGAGATTTGGAAAAATGGCACGCGGATATTGATCCTGATTTGACTATTAGGTTTCGAGAGCCCGACGTTTTATTCGATTCAGGCAAATCGGATCTCAAGCCGAAATTTATGGAGATATTGAATGATTTTTTTCCGAGGTACGTAAAGATTCTGGGTCTCGCGCAATATAGGGATTCCATCGAAGAGGTGAGAATTGAAGGTCACACCTCAAGCTACTGGATGGGGCTCGATGCGGATCAGGCGTACTTCAAGAACATGGAGCTTTCGCAGGCCAGAACGCGCTCAACGCTTGAGTACGTCTTAACAAATACAAGAGTGTTTGGATTCGAGAGGTGGATAAAATCCTTGCTTACGGCGAACGGATTGTCGTCCTCAAAACCACGCTTCAACGCGGATAAGACAGAAAACCCTATTGCATCACAGAGGGTGGAATTCCGCGTTCGTACCAATGCGGACGCCCGTATGGCCGAGATACTTAACGCTGGCCAAAAATGAAACTCCCCGACTTCTACAAATTTGCACCGTTGAACGACCTCCGGACGCGAATGGGAATTCCTCAGGACGTATATGGCACTCTGACTGTAACAATAAGTGCTGCGAGGCTGACGCCCGACGAACTAGGTCGGCTCTACGAAGGCGACGGACTCGAAGTTGGTCTTGATGAAGTTAACGTTCACGACGATGGCACTCTTATTTACAAAAACGCTCGTGTGCTGCTCTACATTCGGGATGTTCATGCCTATCAGGAGCAGTTCGAGCTACCGAAGTTCCACGTGGCGCATTGCCAAACTCTGAAAAGCATGAACGAAATCGGGCGCTCCCACCGGTATCTAATTTCGGCCCGAGTTGACGGCACTTTCAGATTGAACGTGTTTCGCGGCAGCAAGGTAAAGACTGAAAACGCGTCGTTGAACGTTTGTCAAAATTGTTTAGCCGCGCTGGAATTCAATGGCTTCAAGAACAATCTCACTCGTCCAGAGCGGACGCTGCATGTAAATGCATTTACCCCTGCTAATTTTTTCGAACGGTACCCTCGACTACTGGATGGTACCGGGTACGGCGGAGGGGATATCGCTCCCATTAACGCCTACCCAGCGGATTTTCCAAAAATCAGCACACAGGTAAGAACGGCAGCAGGTTGGCGGTGCCAGGAAGTAACCTGCAAGCATGACTGTTCACCGCCTTCACTCAGGCAATATTTGCATGTCCACCACTTAAACGGCAACCGTGCAGACAGTAGCCGACAGAATTTGAAAGCGGTTTGTGTTGAGTGTCACGCTAAACAGCCGATGCATTCGCAGGTTAAAAACACTCCTCAATACCAAGCGTTCATGCAGATAAGATACGGACGTTAGTAATGGCGAAAGTGCATTACTGTTGGCGATGCCGTATAGAAATTCCGATGCTTGAAGAGCAAGAGTGGAGTGAAATGTGGCCGCGCCTTCAAGGCGGAGCACGGACGGCTGGCAAGGAGCGCGGGCGCTCTACAAGAAATTTGCGGGGCTTCGCGCTCTGCTTGCGGCTGCCACGGACGATGACGCCGTTGGATCGGCGCAAGCCAACCCGCACCTGCGGCATTTTGGCTCATTTCTGAATTTCAGAAATAGCGCTTGCCCCCCGACCCAAATCACTTCTATATCCCTGCCGTCCTGTCCCACTCAGAGGGGCGGCTCGCGACGTCACGGACGCGGGGCGGGATGCGGTGGACGCGGCGGCGCGCTTGACGGGCGTTGCTTACAGCGGACGGCGAAGACGTGTGGTCCTGACACCCCGACGCTGGTGTCAAGTTTGCGGAGCGATCCGCGTAACGACGGTGGCAAGAAAGCCGATCACCGGGGAGAGCACGGTATAAGCCGTAAACCATTGCGTGCGGGAATGTCGGGTGTTTTCCGGTGGCTCGCTGTGAATACTCGTGTGCATACTTGTTACCCCATGCGCACACGAGGCTTCTGTAACGGGCGTGGGTTAGTCAATCCCTTTTTGCTTTATCCACTTGCCGGGCACTTGCTTCTGTTCGGGATCGGCGCAGGGCCGTCGCCTGATGGGGTTCATGAGAGGAACAGGCCGGCCGATCTGCGGAAAGCGTGATCACATGATTGGATGCGTCGACAACCCGTGTGACGGCCTGGCCTGGTCCTTCGTCCCGGCGAAGGGACTTCGCTTCGGGGAGAGGCCGGTGTGGTGGCCCGCCCGAAAACCGGTTCGTCCTCCCTGTTTTTAGGCCGTTGCTGCCTTGGCAGCCGGATTGAACGGCACATTATCCTTGAGCATGCGGAGCATGATCACGGCGAGCTTGCGCGCCAGCGCCACCTTGGCCTTGTTAGTGCCAGCGCGCCGGGCGATCCGCATTGCCCAGCTTTTGAGTTCCGAGCAACCCTTGACCGGCTTTGTCAGCATGATGTGGGCGGCCTCGTAAAGCGCCTCGCGCACCGAGGCGTCACCGTGCTTGCTGATGCGGCCGGTGTAGTCGGTCTCGCCGGACTGATACTTCTTCGGGGTCAAACCGAAATGCGGGCCCGCCCGCTTCGATGACGTGAAGCGAGAGGGATCATCGATCGCGCAGGCAAAGGTGAGCGAGACGATCGGCCCCACCGCCGGTGTTGACATCAGGAGCCTGGCCTTCTCATGAAGGCGCGACATTGCCCGCACGCGCTTCTCAAAACCATTGAACTCTGCAAGCAGAACGGCCCGCGCCCGAAGCAGCGCCTCTATGATCGTCTGAAGGTTGGGATGCCCCTTCACCAGCTCTTCGATCCGTCCGGCAAAGTTGGTCCGTGTTGTCTTGCCGACCTTCAGCCCGAAGCCGCGCAATATCCCGCGCAGGCTGTTCTCAAGGTCCAGGAGCTTGCTTTGCACCAGCTTGCGTGCCGTCAGCATCGCGCGGATCTCCTGTGCCGTGATCGACTTGCAGTGTACCGGCCGGAACCAGCCGAGCCGCATCAGTTGCGCGATGTTGCGTGCGTCGTTGCGGTCCGACTTCACCGGCATCGCCTTGAAGGCATCGCTCACGTGCCGTGTCTCCAAAAGCTCGACCGCCAGACCAGTCTGCTTCATGGCCGCATAGAGCCATTGCGACAACGGCCCGGCCTCAAGTCCGATCCTGGCGAGCCCAAGCCCGAGCGAACCGAACCAGTTGATCAGCGCTTCCGGCTCGCTTGCCACTTTGGTCTCCCGGACAATCTTGCCGCTCCCGTCGACCACGCACACACTCGAGTATTCCAACGACACGTCGATTCCGGCATAATAATCCATGATCGTCTCTCCTTGGTGCTTGGAGCGAGGCCTGTCCTCGACTCCGTCATACCATCAGTGTGAGGGACGACCGCCTGGCTTCCAAGCAAGCCGCGCGACGCGCGCTTCAAACAGCGCCGTAGCTAGCGCGGCTTGCTTGGAAGGCCCGTTACTCCATCTGCGGGTGCATCGGGCGCCCGGCATTCCCCACGCCCTCTGTTTTCAGGGCGGAGATTTTTTAGCAAACCTCGGGCGTATCGCGCCGCGAGATCGCGGAGTTGTATCTTGCGCACACCAGCTGTTGTCCTCGCCTAGTGCGCAATTGCGCACGGGAGCGGGGACCCAGTATCCCAGAGGCGCCAGCGATGGAATCGAGAGGCCGCGACGTACTGAGTACCCCGGAGCCCGTCATCGGGCTCCGCTCCCGTTTCCCCTCGACAGCGAGGCCTTCTATGGACAGATCGCGGCAATGCGCTAGTCTTTTGTCCGACCGGTTAAAAAAATCGGCAGATCAGGGAGAATACGCGTGAAACCCAGGGGAATACGGGCGCTTGCGTTCGCGGTCGCCGCCGCCATTGGCCTTCTGTATGCCGCAGCGCCGGCGACGGCCCAGGAAAAACTCACGGTGTGGTGGGTGAAGGGCTTCTACAAGTCCGAGGATGACGCGCTCAACGAGGCGATCCGCAAGTTCGAGGCCAAGACCGGGGTCAAGGTCGAGCTGTCGCAATACGCGGTCCAGGACATGATTCCGAAGACGGTGGCGGCGCTGGATTCCGGAACGCCGCCGGATGTCGCCTATTCCGATTCCTACGACGTGCAGGCCGCCGGCAAGTGGGCGTTCGAGGGCAAGCTCGAGGATCTCACCGACATCCTCGCGCCGATGAAATCGGCGTTCGCGCCGAACACGCTGGAGACCGCCTCGCTCTACAACGACCAGACCAAGAAGAAGGCCTATTACGGCTTCCCGCTGAAGCAGCAGACCATGCACGTCCAGATCTGGAGCGACATGCTGCAGACCGCCGGCTTCAAGGTCAGCGACATCCCGACCAAATGGGCGGATTACTGGTCGTTCTGGTGCGACAAGGTGCAGCCGGCCTACCGCAAGGCGACCGGCACGCGGGTCTATGGCATCGGCCAGCCGATGGGCGTGGAATCCACCGACTCGTTCCAGTCGTTCTACACCTTCATGGACGCCTACAACGTCAAGCTGGTCGACGACGACGGCAAGCTCCTGGTTGACGATCCCAAGGTGCGGGAAGGCCTGATCGGCGCGCTCAGGGATTACACCGACACCTATCTGAAAGGCTGCACGCCGCCGTCGTCCACCACCTGGAAGGACCCCGACAACAACGTCGCCTTCCACAACCGCACCACGGTGATGACCCACAACTTCACCATCTCGATCGCGGCGAAATGGTACGAGGATTCGCAGAACCCGGCGCTGACGCCGGAGCAGCGCGCCGCCGGCAAGAAGGCCTATGAGGAAACCATCATCACCGCGGGCTTTCCCAACAAGCCGGACGGATCGCCGATCAAATACCGTTCCGACGTCAAGATCGGCGTGATCTTCCAGGCCGCGAAGAACAAGGCTCGCGCCAAGGAGTTCGTCAAGTTCCTGCTGCAGGACGAAAACCTTCAGCCCTATGTCGAAGGCGCGCTCGGCCGCTGGTTTCCGGTCACCCTCACCGGGCAGAAGAGCGCGTTCTGGCAGGCCGACCATCATCGCAAGGCGGTCTATGCCCAGTTCACCGGCGGCACCCTGCCGTTCGACTTCGTCAGGAACTACAAGTTCACCATCCTCAACAACGAGAACGTCTGGGCCAAGGCGATGAACCGGGTGGTGAGCGAGAAGGTCCCGGTCGACAAGGCCGTCGACGAACTGATCGCCCGCATCAAGCAGGTCGCGGGGTGATGCCGACGGCCCCATGGTTCGAGGCGCGCGGCGTTGCCGTGCTCCTCACCATGAGGATCGGGGATATGTGCGAGCGGATCAAGGACCTCAGCCTGCGGAGGATGGAGCATTTCATCCTTTGGAAGATGGAGGACCTCATCCTGAGGAGCATCGCAAAGCGATGCGTCTCGAAGGATGAAGCCGCCATTGAGGAGCAGGATGCGTTCAGGTTGAAGCCCAACGGCGGTCGATTGCGGCCCCCTCGCCCCGCTTGCGGGGAGAGGGTCGGGATGACCTCTCCCCGCAAGCGGGGCGAGGTGCACCGAAGTCACACCAGGGTCGTCGCATGGCAACGATGACGCTCACGACGCCCGGCGATACGGTCCCGCGCGGGCCGCTGTCGGCGCGTGTGACGACGACCCAGATCTGGGCCTTCGTGCTGCTGGCGCCCTATCTTCTCGTGTTCCTGTTCTTCGTGCTCTATCCGGTCGGCTACGGGCTGTGGCTGGCGCGGCATCCGGCGAGCTACGTCACGCTGTACCACGACCCGGTCTTCGCGCGCGCCGCGGTCAACACGCTGTTTTTCCTGCTGGTCGGCATCAATTTCAAAATGCTGGTGGCGCTGTTTCTGTCGGGCTTCTTCATCCAGTCGCGCTCCTGGATCAGATGGCTGTCGGTGCTGTTCATCCTGCCCTGGGCGGTGCCGTCGATACCGACCATTCTGTCGGTGCGCTTCATGCTCAATCCCGAATGGGGCGTGGTCAACGCGCTGATCTTCAAGCTGACCGGGGATGACGGCCCGAACTGGCTCAACGAGCCCTGGCTGGCGCTGACGATGGCGATCCTGGTGCATATCTGGAAATCGCTGCCGTTCTGGACCCTGATCCTGATGACCGGTCGGCTGGCGATCCCGGGCGATCTGTTCGAGGCCGCCGATGTCGACGGCGCCAGCTGGTGGCAGAAATTCCGCTTCATCACCTGGCCCTCGGTGCGGACGCTGTATCTGACCTGCACGCTGCTCTCGATGATCTGGACGCTTGGCGACTTCAACAGCGTTTACCTCCTGACCGGCGGCGGCCCCGCCGACCTGACCCATGTGCTCGCCACCCTCGGCATCCGCTATCTCCGGCTCGACCAGCTCGATCTGTCGATGGCCGCGATCGTCTGCGCGCTGCCGCTGGTGCTCCCGCTGGTCTATTTCATGATGAAACGGTTGTCGCGATGAAGCTGCCGACGATGCGCGAGGCCGGTACCGAGGCGCGGTTGCTGCTGATCGGCATTCCCGTCTTCATCTGGACCATGCTGCCGATCTACCACATGTTCCTGTTCGCGATCTCGCCGAAGGAAGACGCCTTCGCCGGCAAGCTGTGGCCCGAGCATCCGACGCTGAACAATTTCGCGATCGTGTTCGGCGAGAAACACTATTTCCTCAGCCATTTCTGGCTGCAGCTGTGGAATTCCACCGTGATCGCCGCCGCGGTCGGCGCGCTGACGCTGTTGATCGCAACCGCGGCGGCGTTCTCGATCTCGCGGCTGCGCGTCAAGGGCGGCCGCCTGATCATGAATCTGGCGCTGTTCACCTACTTCATCCCGGCGGCCTTCCTCGCGGTCCCGATGTACCGCACCATGGGCATCTACGGGCTCCTCAACAATCACTGGGCGCTGATCCTGGCGATGGTGACGATCGCCTCGCCCTACGCGATCTGGGTGCTCAAGCAGGCCTCCGACAAGCTGCCGGTCGAACTGGACGAAGCCGCGATCATGGATGGCGCCACCACGCTGCAGCTGTTCCGGCTGGTCTATCTGCCGCTGATGATGCCGTCGCTGGTGGCGATCGGCACTTACGCCGTGCTGCTCGCCTGGAACGAATATCTCTACGCGTTCCTGCTATTGTCAAAGGACACCGACATCACGCTGCCGGTCGCGCTCGGCAATTTCCTCGCTGCCGACGATTCACCCTGGGAATTGCTGATGGCCACCGGCTTCATCTACGCGCTGCCTCCGGCCGCGGTCTATTACGTGTTCAGGCGCTACATGGTCGGCGGCCTGACGGCCGGCGCCGTGAAATCGTGAGGGCGCGAACCGGAGATGACCTGGCCAAAGCCTGCCGCGCACCACCGCCGTGGCCGGGGCGGCTACAGCGGCGCCGCGCTCTCGCCCCGCCCGCTCGTCAGCTTCGAAACCAGCGAGGCGACGACGATGACGGCCGCGATCAATCCGATCACCAGCGTGCAGATGGCGTTGATCTCGGGATTCACGCCGAGCTTGACTTCCGAATATATCCGGATCGGCAACGTCTCCGAACCCGGGCCGGTGGTAAAGGTCGCGATCACGAGATCGTCCAGCGACAGCGTGAACGCCAGCATCCAACCCGCGGCGATCGCAGGCGCGATCAGCGGCAGCGTCACCGCGACGAACGCGCGCACCGGATCGCAGCCGAGATCCATCGCCGCCTCCTCCAGGCTGCGATCAAGCGAGCCGAGCCGCGATTGCACCACCACGGCCACGAAGCACATCGTCAGCGTGGTGTGCGCAATGGTGACGGTCCAGAAGCCGCGCTCGGCGTCCAGCGCCACGAACAGCAATAGCAGCGACAATCCGGTGATGACTTCGGGCATCACCAGCGGCGCATACAGCATGCCGGAAAACAGTGTGCGGCCCTTGAAACGCTGGCCGCGCGACAGCGCCACCGCGGCCAGCGTGCCGAGCAGCGTCGCCAGCGTGGCGGAGGCCGCCGCCACCCGGAAACTCATCAGGGCCGCCTCGATCATGGCGCGGTCTTGGAAGAATTCAAAGTACCAGCGCAGCGACCAGCCGCCCCACACCGTAACCAGCCGCGAGGCGTTGAACGAATAGATCACGAGGATCACGATCGGCAGATAGAGAAACGCTAACCCGAGTCCGAGCGAGGCGACATTGAAGCGGGACAGTTTGCTCGATCGACTCATCGTCGTCTCCGGCCCGACGCAGAGTGATTTAATTGACCGTTGAAGGAGAAGACGATCCCCACGAACTCAGTAGACCCCCCCTCCCATGGGGAGAGGGGCGGGGTGAGGGGGTACGGTCCATCGATGGGCCTCAGCCCCTCACCCGGATCGCATTTGTCGATGCGATCCGACCTCTCCCCTTGGGAGAGGTGAAGCAAACGCAGCCGCCGCACGTTCATCGAGCACCTTCGAGCTGGCGGCGCTGCAGCCGGTCGTACAACACCAGCGGCGCCACCAGCAGCAGCAGCAACACCACCGCGACGGCTGACGCCACCGGCCAGTCCTTGTTGGTGAAGAATTCCAGCCACAGAGTCTGGCCGATCATCATCGAATCGGAACCGGCCAGCAAATCGGGAATCACGAACTCCCCGACGATCGGAATGAAGCACAGCAACACGCCGGCGGCGACGCCCGGCAGCGACAGCGGGAACGTCACCAGCCAGAACGCCTGCCGCGGCGAGCTTCCGAGATCGCTTGCCGCCTCCAGCAGCGCCGGGTCCATTTTGGCGAGCGTCGCATAGAGCGGCAGGATCATGAACGGCAAATAGGAATAGACGATACCGAGATACATCGCGCTGTCGGTCGAGAGCCACACCACCGGCACGGATACCAGATGCAGCGCAAGCAGGATTTTATTGAGCAGGCCATCGTGCTGCAGGACGTTGATCCAGGCGTAGATCCGGATCAGGAACGAGGTCCAGAAC
Source organism: uncultured Alphaproteobacteria bacterium (assembly GCA_963761895.1). Taxonomy (GTDB): domain Bacteria; phylum Pseudomonadota; class Alphaproteobacteria; order Rhizobiales; family Xanthobacteraceae; genus Bradyrhizobium. Next base: position 246,025 of record CAVXIL010000002.1, on the reverse strand, counting down.
GGAACGATCACCAGCATCATCGCCACGCCCTGCCAGCGCAGCGGCAGCCGCGCCATGCCGTAGGCGATGGGATAGCCGATCACCAGCAGGATCGAGGTCGAGATCACCGCAACAACGAGGCTGCGGAGATAGGAAAGCACATAGAGATCGTCGGAGACCAGCAGCCTGAAATTATCCAGCGACAGCGCCGCGTACGCCGCCTTGATCGCCGCAGCGCCTTGCGTCAGGTCGAACACCGGGACATAGGGCGGCTGGGCGATCGCGGTCTGCGACAGGCTGATCTTCAGCACGAAGCCGAACGGCACCAGGAAAAACAGCGCCATCCAAAAATAGGGCGCGATCGCGGCGATGCGCGCGGGGCGGGCGAAAATATTCCGCGCGCTCATTGCTCCAGCACCACGCAATCGTCGGGCGTGAACCAGGCCACCACGCGCTGGCTTGCGCTGTAGGCATCGATGTCGAGCCGCGCCGTGTTGGCCATCGACGACCGCAATACCGCGCCGCTGTCGAGCTTGACCTTGTAGCTGGTGACGCCGCCGAGATAACTGACGTCGGTCACGACGCCCTCGAGCCGGTTGATCGCATGCGCGTTGACCGCGTCCGACACCGGGCCGCGGCGCGACAGTTTTACTTTCTCGGGCCGGATCGCGACGCAGACGTTTGTCTTCGTGACTGGCTGGCGCGGCTCCGCGGCGACGATCGTTCCGGCGGCTCGCGTCGAGATCGACAGACGATGGGCCTCGTTGGATTCAACCTGTCCTTCGAACATGTTGATCTCGCCGACGAACTCGGCGATCCAGCGCGAAGCCGGCGCCTCGTAAAGCTCGCGCGGCGTCGCGACCTGTTCGAGACGCCCCGAATCCATCACGCCGATCCGTCCCGCCACCGTCATCGCCTCTTCCTGGTCGTGGGTGACGATGATGAAGGTCATGCCGAGCCGCCGCTGCAGCTCCATCAATTCGAGTTGGGTGCTTTCGCGCAGCTTCTTGTCGAGCGCGGCCAGGGGTTCATCGAGCAACAGCACCCGCGGGCGGCGCGCCAGGGAGCGCGCCAGCGCCACGCGCTGCTTCTGGCCACCGGATATCTGATCAGGCTTGCGTTTCTCGAGACCCTCGAGCTTGACCAGCGCGACCATCTCGGCGACGCGGTCATCGATCTTGGAACGCCGCATGCCGGCGCGCTTCAATCCGAACGCGATATTGTCGCGCACGGTGAGATGGGGAAACAGCGCATAGTTCTGGAACATCATGTTGACCGGACGCTGGTGGGGCAGAACCCCTGCGATTTCCTTGCCGTCGAGCAGGATGCGGCCCTCATCCGGCGTCTCGAAACCGGCCAGCATGCGCAACAGCGTGGTCTTGCCGCATCCGCTGGGACCAAGGAGAGCGAAAAACTCGCCGGCCCTGATGTCGAGCGAGAGCCCGTCCACCGCCCGGAAACCGCCGAACTTTTTCACCACCGCCTCGATGCGCAGCAGCGGAATGTCCGCTGCGGCTGCCTGCGGTTCGGGTTTTGCCGAATCCGCCTCTGCTGCGGCTTTCGCCACGTCCTCGGTCATGATGCCAGCCTGCCCCGTCATGGCCGCAAGCTAGCGGCGGAACAGCCCGGGCTCAACCACGACGCAGCGCGCGGTCACACTATTATCATTATCGCCGCCGCCTCACCCTGCCGCCGCCATGAACGTCGCCAATGCCTCGCGATCCCCAGGCGGCATGGTCAGGCCCAGCTTCGAGCGCCGCCACAGAATGTCGTCCGGAAAGCGCGCCCATTCCTGTTTCATGAGATAGCGCACCTCGGCGCCCGTCAGTTCCGGCCCGAACGCCGGACCGAGGTCGGCCCGGTCTTTGGCATGGCCGTATACGGCCTCAAGGCGCGTGCCGTAGGCTCCGACCAGACGCTGCGCCTGCGGCTCGGTGAGGAACCGCCAGCGCTCGCGCGCAGCGTCAACCCGCGCATCGAACTTCTCCCACGCAAAATCGCCCCCCGGCAGCGGCGCCGTCGCGGTCCAGCGCGGCGACATCGGATAGAACGGCGTGAGCCTGGAGACGGCCCGTTCCGCGCGCAGCCGCGAAGTGGTGACATCGCCGCCAAAGACCGTCAGCAGGGGAGCTTTGCCGCGCCCGGCATCGAACGCCATCGCGCCGTCCCGCGCCGCGTGCCGGCCTGAGGGATCGATGACCATGTTGGCGCCGGAAACCGTCCTGACGACATCGACCGGCTCGACGCGCTGGCGAAAATACCGGTTGGCGGCGTCGCAGAGATAGGCGACGTCGGATGCCGCCATCGACACGACGGCGGGATCGCCCTTGAAGCCGTGCCCCACGGTGCCGACCAGCGTGAAATCGCGCTCGTAGGGGCTGGCGAAGATCAGCCGCCGGTCGATGTTCTGGAACACATAGACGTTATCGGTATCGAACAGGCGCCGCACCAAAATCTGGCTCATCTGGGCCATGCCGACCTTCGGCGGCGGCACCCGCAACACGGTTTCCGCGACCGACGCGGTCCAGGCGCCTGACGCGTTGGCCAGCGCCCGCGCGGTGACCACCTGGCGGCGGCCGCGATCGATCGTTGCCAGCCGCCAGATGTCGAGCCGGTCGGCGCGAACGCAGCGCGCGCCGGTGCGGATCGCAGCACCCCGCTCCGCCGCATCGACGGCATTGGCGATCACCAGCCGCGAATCGTCCACCACGCAATCGGAATATTCAAACGCGGTGCCGAACGGCCGCTTCAGCGCATTGCCGATCGGATGATGGGTGACATCGACCGTTGCCGACGCCGGCAGGCGCGGGCGCGAGGCGAGCCGGTCGTAGAGCAGCAACCCGGAGCGCAGCAACCACGGCGGACGCTCGTCGGAATGGGCAGGGATCGCAAACCGCATCGGGCGCACCAGATGCGACGCGATCCGCAGCCAGATATCACGCTCGGCCAACGCCGCGCGCACGCGCAAAAACGCCCGGCGCTCCAGCATGGCGAGATCGCCATGGATCATGCGCGGCGTAGCCGAGGATGCCGCCCCGCCGAGGTCGCCCTGCTCCAGCAGGATCACGCGCAAGCCCCGTCCCGCCGCATCGCGCGCGACGCTGACGCCATTCAAGCCGCCGCCGATGATCGCAAGATCGTAGTCCGCCATCCCGGGGTTCTAGCCGGTCTTGCGCGCGGGCTCCATCGCATTGCCAACGGCGCGGCCGACCAGCGCGGTATGCTGTCCGATCGGCGCAGGTTTGCCGATGAAATAGCCTTGCACCGAGTCGCAGCCCTCATCGGCGAGGAAGCCGAGTTGTTCCTGGGTTTCCACGCCCTCGGCAACGATCGACATGCCCAAGCCGTGGCCAAGGCCAATCACCGCCCGAATGATCGCCGCCGACTGCGGATTATGCCCGAGATTGATGACGAAGGCGCGGTCGATCTTGATCTTGTCGAATGGAAACGCCTGCAGATAGCTCAGCGAGGAATAGCCGCTGCCGAAGTCGTCCATCGAAACGCGCACGCCGAGCGCCTTCAGCCGCCGCAGCAGCGCCAGGCCGCGATCGAAATCCTCGATCAGCACGCCCTCGGTGATTTCCAGTTCCAGCCGGCCCGGCGCCAGGCCGGTCTCGAGCAGGATCGAATGCACGAGCCCGACCAGATCGCCATGCGTGAACTGCGCCGGCGACAGATTGACCGCGACCTGCAGCGGCAACGGCCATGACGCGGCCTCCCGACAGGCTTCGCGCAGGATCCACTCGCCCATTTCGACGATCAGGCCGCTTTCTTCCGCAATCGGGATGAAATCGCCCGGCGGAACGAAGCCGCGCACCGGATGCAGCCATCGCGCCAGCGCCTCGAAGCCGATGATTTCGCTGGAGGCGACGCTCTGGCCCGACTTCGCCTGCGGCTGATAATGAAGCGACAGCTCGCCATTCTTGATCGCGAGCGAGAGATCCTGGTGCAGGACGCGGCGATCGCGAATCTGCTGGTCCATCTCGGGTTCGAAGACGCTGATCGAGCCGCGCGATTTCGCCTTGGCCCGGAACAAGGCGGCGCCGGCGTTGGCGAGCAGCGACGCGGCGTCGGCGCCATTGCGCGGGAATACCGAGATGCCGGTAGTGACGCCGGTGCGAACCGACTTGCCGTCGATCTGGAACTCGTTCGCCAGCACCTCGGCGAGCTGCTCGGCCAGCAGCTTGCCGGCGGCGGGCTGCTTGCCGTCGATGATCAATCCGAACTCGTCGCCGGAGAGCCGGGCGACAACGCCGCCGCGCGCCGAAGCCTGGATGCGATGGGCCACCTCGATCAGCAGCTTGTCGCCGGTCGCATGGCCGAATACGTCGTTGATTTCCTTCAGACCGTCGAGGTCGACGGACAGCACTGCGAATTCCTCGTCGGTGCCTTCGCAGGCCTCGATCATCTGCGCCAGCGCCTGCAGGAACGCGGCGCGGTTCGGCAGATCCGTCAGGCCGTCATGATATGCCATATGCGCCATGCGCGATTTGGTCTGGCGGCGGTCGGTGACGTCCTCATGGGTCTTGATCAGATATTGCGGCTGGCCTGCCTCATCGAGCACCGTCATGCGGCGGGTCAGGAACAGCCGCAATCCGTCCTTGGTGCTGATCGGATGCTCTTCGGTGAGCAGGCCGCGCTTCCTGATCGCCGCCTCGTCGCGCGCAATGATCAGCTTCGCCTCTCTCGGATTGAAAATATCGGCGGCCGTCAGTCCGGTGGCGTCTTCGCGCCGCCGGTTCAGGATGGTTTCGGCGCTGCGATTGGCGAGCAGATAGCGCCCGTCACTGACGCGCTCGACGATCAGCGACACCGGAATGTTGTCGACCACCAGTTCGAGAAATTTCTTGGTGTTTTCCAGCTCTTCGGAAAGCGACAGGCGTTCGGTGACGTCGTCGAACAGCGCAATCAGGAATTCGGGCTGGTTCTTTTCATCGCGCGCGATCACGCGCGTTGAGGCGAGAACCCGCTTCTCCCGACCGCGTTCGACAACGAATTCATTGCGGAACTGGCCGGTGGGCGAATTGACCGCGGCCTGGTCCGCCGCTTCGATGCTTACCGCGGTATCGGGGCGGAAAATTTCATCGGCACGTTTGCCGATAATGCCATCGCGGGAAAAGCGCGAGAAACGTTCGAAGGCGCGGTTGGCGAAGATGTAGCGGCCATCCTCGATGTTCTTGGCGGCCACGCAGACCGGCACATTGTCGAGCACCGATTCCAGGAACTGCTTGGTCGAGGCGAGTTGCCTCGAAAGCTTGCGCTGTTCGCTGCAATCCTCGTGCGTCGCCACCGAACCGCCATTCGGCAACGCAAAATATTTGACCAGAATTGATCGCCCGCCGGGCAATTCGGTAACGAGACCCTCCGGGGTGCCGGCGTTTTCGTAGAAATCCTCGATACTGAGGTCGAGTATGCCGCGCTTGCGCCGCATCTCCAGCAGTTCCGGCCCGGTCATGTCTCTCGTAATGTCGGAGCGCGCCAGGCCGTAGATTTCGAGATAGCGATCGTTGCAGAACACGATCCGCTTGCTTGCGTCCGTCATCACCACGCCATGGCTGAGGTTGTTCAGGGCGGACCGGACGAATGCGTTTCTCCGCAACTGCGAACGCTTGACCTTGCGCAAGGCAGAGAGGATCCACAGCGCGATGGCGGCCAGAAAAGCGCTGACGACGAAGCCGCCAATCAGCATTTCCCAGATCGTGTTGGGATCGGCTGAACCGACATAGCTGGTGGGCGCAAACCTGTCCGACACGGCCCAGGCCGCCCCGAACGGCGCAAGGGTGGCAATCAGGCACACGGCGGCCTGCGCGGGAATCAAAATCTTTCCGCCTGCCTGCCAATTCTTGTCAGCCATCAGTCACCCGCGCATTTCTGCGCCGGAGTGTCTGGCTTGACGGGTTTGGATCGGGTAAACGCGTACCCTTGCAACCCAGAAATGTGACTTCAATTGCGGCAATTGCCCTGACATGATTAACGCTTCACTAACGGAGGCCCGGTTCCGAAGCGCTTCCGAAACCAATCCAACAAGTTGGTCGAAAAGATCATCCGCAACAGAGTGATAATGTGCGCGATTGCGCCGGGTCGGAAGGCCGACCCATCAGCCCGGATCTGAACCTGCGAATGGACAAAGTCGAGTGCGTCGTTATCGGTGCCGGGGTGATCGGTCTTGCGGTCGCACGGCGGCTGGCACAGGCTGGCCGCGAGGTGATCGTCCTGGAGGCGGCGGAAGGTATCGGCACCGTGACGTCCTCGCGCAACAGCGAGGTGATCCACGCCGGCATCTATTATCCGGCCGGCAGCCTGATGGCGCGGATGTGCGTCAGCGGCAAGCGTGCGCTGTACGAATACTGCTGTCATCACGGCGTCCCGCATCGCAATTGCGGTAAGCTGATCGTCGCGACGACCGCCAACGAAACATTGAGGCTGCAATCGATCAGGGACCGGGCCGAAGCCAATGGCGTGCTCGATCTGCAAACCCTCTCTGGCGACCACGCGCGTGCACTGGAGCCGGCGCTGAACTGCGATGCCGCCCTGCTGTCGCCTTCGACAGGCATTATCGACAGCCACGCCTATATGCTGGCGCTGCGCGGCGACGCCGAAGCGTGCGGCGCGGCCTATGCCTTTCATACCCCGCTGCTGCGCGCCAAGGCGGCCGCTGATGGAATCGAGCTGGACGCCGGCGGCGACGCGCCGATGACGCTTGAATGCAGGCTTCTCGTCAATGCGGCGGGGCTTGGCGCACCGGCGGTCGCGCGCAGCATTGAGGGCATGCCGATCGACCTGATCCCGCCGGCCTATCTCGCGAAAGGAAACTATTTCAGTTGCAGCGCGCGGGCACCGTTTTCGCGCCTGATCTATCCGGTGCCCGAGCCTGGCGGGCTCGGCGTGCACCTCACCCTCGATATGGCGGGACAGGCCCGGTTCGGCCCGGACGTCGAGTGGGTCGATACCATCGATTACGCCGTCGATCCGGCGCGCGCGGAACGGTTTTATCCGGCCATCCGGCGGTACTGGCCGACGCTCCCGGACGGCGCGTTGATGCCGAGCTATTCGGGAATTCGACCGAAGATCGTGCCGCCGACGGTGGCCGCGCAGGATTTCCTGATCCAGGGGCCACGCGATCATGGCGTCGCCGGGCTGATCAATCTGTTCGGGATAGAATCGCCTGGGCTGACATCGTCGCTGGCGATCGCCGATTATGTCGGCGAACTTGCAGCAGCGTAGCAGCCGCCGAATGCGATCGCGTCATTCAAGACGCGGGCACCCAGTGTTCCAATGAGATGGGGGGGGATTGGTGGCAACATGGGCTAACAGACCGTCCGCGTACGCGGACGGCATATTGCGGCCGGTGCCGATCTTTTTAGTTTAGCGGAGCGTTTTCGCTCGCGTTAGTGGAGCGTTTCGCTCGCGGTATGTCTCAACCGCTCGATCTCGTCCTTAACCATCAGCTTCCGGCGCTTTAACTCGACAATTTGCAGGTCGTCTGTTGAAAGGTGCACGAGAGCTTCGTGCAATTCGTTTTCGAGAACCTTGTGTTTCCGTTCCAGTTCAACGAGATGCGCCTGTATTGCCATTCGAAACCTCCTCGGTTGGATAAGACCTCAGATTCGATCCGGACGCGTAAGACTACACGAACGGCCGAATCTGTCGATGGGTATCGAGAATCGCGTGCTCATATTTAACGGGAATGTGTAACGAACCGTGAGTAAGGAACCGGTGCCGCTTGCGCACCGGGCCGGCAGGGACGATATTCCCTGAGGCCGCTTCCGCAACCTTTCGCGATCTCGTCCGCGTTTTTCAGCTAACGTACACCATGACCGACGAAGATGAGCGCGAACTCGAAATCGAGCTCGCGCGGCTGCAGCAGGAGCACCGCGATCTCGACGCGGCGATCGATGCTTTGCATCAATCGCCCGCGCCGGATTTGTTGCGGCTGCAACGGCTGAAGAAGCGCAAGCTGCAACTGCGCGACCGCATCGCCTTCATCGAAGACCAGATCACGCCGGATATCATTGCTTGAGGGTTCGTCATTCCGGGACACGCGCTTCGCCCGCACGGAATGACGGCTGCAGAATTCAGCCGCCGCCCGTCAACTCTCGCAGCACACCCGTAACCTGCATCGGACTGTAGGGTTTCGGCAGAAACCTGCCGCCGTCGGGCAGGTCGGTTTCTCGCACTCCGACGTGACCCGAGGTTGCGACAATCTTGATCGGCGGCCAGCGCCCCCTGACCGCCCGGGCGAGTTTCAATCCGTCCATCGAACCGGGCATCTGGATATCGGTAAAAACCACAGTGATGTCCGGACGAGATTCCAGGATTTCGATCGCCTGATCGGCATTGGCGGCTTCGGCCACCTCGAACCCGGCGGCTCCGATCATATCGACCGCGTCCATTCGCAACAGAAATTCGTCCTCGACGATCAGCACCACGGGTCTTTTGGACTCGACAAGACCCATGCGTCGTACTCCCTGCGAATACGCAATAAGCATCGGATATTGTTTTCGTTCCCCCTCAGGCATTCGGATTGCCGACCGCCGGCTTCGCGCGACCCTGCCCCGTCCTTCCATGAAGGGCCGTGCAAATCGCCGCGCACGCTTGCCCGATCCGGCTTGACTCCATGAGAACAAAATAGGAACATAAACTTCCAGATCCAGCCACCCCGGGGATTGCCATGACGCAAGCTGCTGCACCATCCGAGACCAGTCGTTACGAACAGGCCTGCGATCAGGCGATCGCAATGTGCGACGGCAACCTGCGCAGCACGATCAAGGCGCTGATCATGGCGAACGAATATCTGGAAGCTGAACTGGCGGAATTGCAGGCGGCAGTTTCGAGCGGCTGCGTATCGGCAAGGTCGCAGCCCGCGAAAAGCGACGCCGCCTGATCGATCAAACCTGGAGCAACGCAATGGCCGATGTCACCTATTACGTCGCACTGCCATTCCTGCAGGACGAGGCCGGCTCTCCGGTCGCCGGCGTGGCGGAAGAATGCCAGAGTTCGTCGGGCGCGTTACGGCGCGCGGAGGTTTTGTCCAGGACCGCCGGCAGCATCGGCGCGGTCGCCTTCAGCCGCACCGGCGATCCCATGATCGGCGAATTCGGCGACGCCCAGTTGCTCAAAAAATTCGGCAACGTGCCGGACGATCTGAGCGGCCTCTGAGAAGCTGCCTGGTGTCAGCCTTGATGCCGCCGCTGGGCCTTGCGGACATACATCGCGCTGTCGGCCTCTTCCAGCGCCTGGCCGGCCTGCGCATGAGGGCCGAGAATCGCAACCCCGGCGGATGCGCCCGCCGTAACCGTGCGGCCACGGAACGTGAAGGTGAGCTGATCGACGGCCTGTTCCAGCGACGCCGCCTTGGCGTGAGCGTCGGTCTCGCTGAGATTCCACAACAGCAGCGCGAACTCGTCGCCCCCCAACCGCCCGATCACGTCGGAGGAGCGCACCTGGCGCGACAGCGCCGCGACAACGGCCTTCAGCACCTGATCGCCGGCGGCGTGTCCGAAGGCGTCGTTGATCAGCTTTAAGCGATCGACGTCGAGCACGATCAGCGCCCCGCTGGCCTGATAGCGTTTAATGTAGGCGATCGAGCGGTTGAGCTCGCGCTCAAAGCCGCGCCGGTTGGGAATATCCAGCAGGAAGTCGGTATCCGCGGAAGCCTGCAGTTCCTCGATTCGCGCCAGCGCCCGTGCCAACTGGGTTCTGAGACGGCGAATGGTGGATTTGGCGTCATTGGGAGCGGCCGGGCGCCGAGGCGGCGCAGCGTCAGCTTTTCCCGGTTTAGCGGGTTGCGGCGGGGCCTTGGGCTCCGCCACAGCGGTTTTGCGGCGTTTCGCGGCTCCCGCCGCGATCGCCCTGGTTTTCTTCTTCATTGGAACCTTTAAGAGGCTTGCCGCAATTCACCAAGACAGGATAGTCCATTCCGGACCCCTTGCCACGCCTTGCCGAACCTTGGGCCGATCTTATAATCCGGCCTATGTTTTTGGATTCCCGAAAAGAATTGACCGTATGACCGCCGCCGCCATCGCCATCATCATGGGAAGCCAGTCGGACTGGGACACCATGCGCCATACCGCCGAAACCCTGACCGCGCTCGGCGTTGCCTGCGAGAAGCACATCGTCTCCGCGCATCGCACCCCGGACCGGCTGTTCGCCTTCGCCAAGGGCGCCAAGGCGGCCGGCTTCCAGATCATCATCGCCGGCGCCGGAGGTGCAGCACATCTGCCGGGCATGGCCGCGTCGCTCACGGAACTTCCGGTGTTTGGCGTCCCCATCGAATCCAAGGCGCTGTCCGGCCTCGATTCGCTCTACTCCATTGTCCAGATGCCCGCCGGCGTCCCGGTCGGAACGCTGGCGATCGGCAAGCCCGGCGCCATCAACGCCGCACTGCTCGCGGCCAGCGTGCTTGCGCTCAATGATCCGGCGCTGTCGAGCAGACTTGCTGCCTGGCGTAAGCAGCAGACCGAGGCAGTTGGCGAGCGCCCGGAGGGATCTGCGTGACGTTCTCTCATCAGGTGAAGCTGAAGCCCGGCGACACCATCGGAATTCTCGGCGGCGGACAATTGGGCCGGATGCTGGCCATGGCGGCGGCGCGCCTCGGCTTGCGCTGTCAGGTCTTTTCACCGGACCCGGATTCGCCGGCGTTCGATGTGGTGCTGAACGCGACCTGCGCGGAATATGCCGACGTCGAGGCACTGGAACTGTTCGCCAACGACGTCGACGTCATCACTTATGAATTCGAGAATGTACCGGCCGCCGCTGCGATGATCCTCGCGGCGCGGCGTCCGGTACTGCCGAACCGGAAAATCCTGGAAACCACCCAGGATCGCCTCGCGGAAAAGGACTTCGTGAAGCGATTGGGCGTCGGCACCGCCGATTACGCCGACGTGTCGTCGGCAGTCCAGCTGCGCGCCGCGATCTCGCGCATCGGCCTCCCCGCCGTGATCAAGACCCGCCGCTTCGGCTACGACGGCAAGGGCCAGGCGATCATCCGCGACGGCGACGATCCGGACCAAGTCTGGAAGGACCTTGCCACCAAATCCGCGATCCTCGAGGGCTTCATTCCTTTCGAGCGTGAAATCTCCGTCATCGCCGCACGCTCGGCCGACGGCCGTGTCGAATGCTTCGACGTCACCGAAAACGAGCACCGCGACCACATCCTGAAATTCTCCCATGCCCCGGCCGGTATCTCCGACGCGCTGGCGGCTCAGGCGCGCGGCATCGCCGAGAAGATAGCCAGCGCGCTCGACTACATCGGCGTGCTCGCGGTCGAAATGTTTGTGGTGGCAAGCGCCGCCGGGCCGAAAGTCCTGGTCAACGAGATTGCGCCGCGGGTGCACAATTCCGGCCACTGGACGCTCGACGGCGCCTCGATCTCGCAGTTCGAGCAGCACATCCGCGCCATCGCCGGCTGGCCGCTCGGCAAGCCGGTCCGTCATGGTCCGGTCACCATGACCAATCTGATCGGGGACGACATCAATGACTACGAGCAGTGGCTGACGGTCCCGGGCGCGACCGTTCACCTCTACGGCAAGGGCCCGCCGCGGCCCGGCCGCAAGATGGGGCATGTGACACAGGTTGGAGCACTACCGCCAAAAATCGCGTGATCGGGGCCAAGAGCTGCGATTTTGGCGCGCAAAAGCTGCGCAATCGCTCTTCCGTCGGTAGACATTCCCGGTTCGATCTGATACACGCGCTCCCTTGAGGTTAAGGGCTTGGCCTTTTGCCAGCCCTTTGCTTTATCAGAATTCCATTCCGATCAATTGAAAGAGGATGCCGCGTGCAGGTTCTCGTTCGCGATAACAATGTCGATCAAGCCCTCAAGGCGCTCAAGAAAAAGATGCAGCGCGAGGGGATTTTCCGCGAGATGAAGCTCCGCGGCCATTATGAAAAGCCCTCCGAGAAAAAGGCCCGTGAAAAGGCGGAAGCCGTGCGCCGCGCACGCAAGCTCGCCCGCAAGAAGCTGCAGCGTGAAGGCCTGCTGCCGATGAAGCCGAAGCCGGTGTTTGGCGCCGGTCCGGGCGCTGAGCGCGGTGGCGCCGGCGGCCGCGGCGGTCCGGGCGCCGGTCCACGCGGCGGCGGCGGCATGCGCTGATCAACCGTTCTGCGAATTTGAATTCGATAACGCGGGCTTGAGCCCGCGTTATTTTTTTGAACGATGCATTTTGGAACGCAGCAGGGTACCAATACTGCGTAAGCGCGCGAGTGTTCCGCATCTATGGCCCTTCCGGTTCCCTACCCTCTTTCCGGAGCTTTGCGTTTTTGTCCGCGCGCGTCGGTGCCGCTCACGTTGATCGCGATCGCACTCTGCGGCTGTTCGATCAATCTGGGATCGCTGTCATCGGAAGCCGATCATCAAGTGCCTCCGCAGGCGGCGGTTCCATCCGGAACCGAGGCCAGCGAAGCCCAAGCCATCACGGCGAGTGGCGAGGCGCTGGTACGATTCGGAAAAAACGAGGAAGCCCTGGCCGAGTTCAACAAGGCGATCACGCTCGACCCCAATAACGCGCAGGCGTTATACAATCGCGGCCTGCTCTATCAGAGCGATCAGCAGCACCAATCGGCGATCGACGACTTCACCGCCGCAAATGGCCTGACGCCGCAGCGCGCCGAACCGTTGCTGGCCCGCGCCATCAGTTATCTCGCGCTCGACAAGGCCAAAGAAGCCGCCAGCGATCTCGACGAGGCGGTGCAGGCCGACCCTCAGAACGCACAGATCTGGACAACCCGGGGGCTGGCCTATGAACGCCTCGGCGACAAGACCAAGGCTGCCGGTTCCTATGCCCGAGCGATCAACATCCGGCCCAAGGACGAAGCCGCCCGCAGCGGCTTTGCCCGCGTCGGCGGCAAGCCCGGCCAGACCTACGATACGTTCTGAGCCACTTTGCTGAGTCTATTTCGCCGAGCTATTCGGCAATACCGCGTGAAACACCGATTTCGCCGCCAAGAGCATGTCCTCGGCAACCGTCGTGTGCTCTCGACTCGGCGGTGGTTCCGCCGCCTCGGCCCGCAGATCGAGCGGCTGCGAGTCCGGGATATCGGCCGGCGGCGTCGGGCGCCGCGGATCGTCGATCCCCGCAGCGGCTGGATACGGCGGCTTCATCGGTGACGAGTTCGGCCGCCGGATAGAGCGCCTCGGCTGCGGGCGTCGAAACCATGATCGGCGGCGGAAGCGGCCGGATCTGCGGCGCTGCCACGACCGGCGCTGACACGACACGGGATGGTTCCGGGACCCGGGCCGGATCCGGCGTCCGGGCAGCTTCCTGCGATCTCGACGATCCCTCGCTGCGCAGGCGCTCGATCGCCGCGCGCGCCAGATCGTTGGCGTCGCGGTGTTCTTCCGGAGCGATCGCGGCCTCCACCGGCGGGGTGGCATTTGGCGCGGCGATGACCGGCGCGGCGGGCTGCACTGGCGCCGGGACGGCCTTGGCGATCGCCTTTTCGCGCGGCGCGGGCTGATGCCGCCGGGTGTCCACGGGAATGCTCGCGGTCTCCGCCGCCTTCTCGGCGGACTTCTCTACCGATTTCTCCTGAGATTTTTCTTGAGATTTTTCTTGGGGCTTCTCAACGGCCGATTTCTCGAAGATAGCCTTTTCAGAGATGCCCTTCGCCCTGACGCCTGCCTCGGGGATGTTGGCGACCTCGTTCCTGGTCTCGGCCTTCTTGGGAGAGACCGCCGACACCGCGGCAGCGGGCGGGGCCTCCGCCGCGGGCTTGGCGACGATGTAATGATTGACGATGTAGGCCCCGATGATGGTAGCGGCCACCGACGGCAATATATCCATCGCAAATTTCGAGACGTATTTCAGCATCCTGCAACTCCCCGCTCTGATTTGATGCGGAAACTTTGAGGCACATTGAGGGATCAACTGCGACGGATCGATGGCAATCGGTAACCGGAAATTACGGTTTCAACTCCACTTCCAGGAACACGATTTCAGTGGCGGTCTCGTTGAGCACGTCATGTTCCACCCCGGCCTTGCGGAAGTAGGATTTGCCAAGGCCGAGCTGGGCTTTGGAGCGTTCCCCGTTGGGCGCCACGATGGTCATTTCGCCCGAGGTCACGGGAACAATGACGTAGTCCATTTCGTGAATGTGGTGGCCGGTGGCGCTGCCCGGCGCCAGCCGCCACTCGGTGACGCGGACTTCCGGCGTATCGACCTGAACATCTGATTTGGCGGTTAGCATCGTCGGTCTCTCCAATCCGTTCATGGCACGAACACCAGAAACACGAATACGGCAAATACCACGAGATGGACCAGCCCGAACAGGATGTTGGTACGGCCGGTACCGAAGGTGAGCATGCTCAGGATGAACGTCAGCACCAGGAGCACCATCTCCTGGGTATCGAGCCCAAGCACCAGCTGTTTATCCAACGCGTAAGCCGCTACCGCGACCGCCGGAATCGTCAGCCCGATGGTGGCAAGCGACGAGCCGAGCGCCAAATTGATGCTTTTCTGCAGGTCGTTCCTGCGCGCGGCAGTGACGGCGGCGACGCTTTCCGGCAGCAGGATCAAGAATGCCACCAGGACGCCGGCGAACGCCGGCGGGGCACCGATCGACGCGATCGTGAAATCGACGACGAGCGAGAATTTTTTCGCCAGCAGCACAACCGCGAGCAGCGAGACCAGGAGCAGGACGACGCTCAAGCCGAGCATCCGGTTCGACGCGGACATCCCGTCTTTCCCGGAGCCGGCGGCATTGCTGATGAAATAATCCCGGTGCAGGAAGGTCTGTGTATACAGAAACACGCCATAGAGGATGAGGGTGACGACACTGACGAAGCCCAGTTGACTCGCCGAATAGATCGGTCCCTGCGTGGTCAGCGTATAGTTGGGCAGGATCAGCGTGATGGTCGCCAGCACGAACAGCACGCTCAGATACAGGCTGGATCCGGAAATCTGGAAATCCTGCTCGCGGTGGCGCAAGCCGCCGGCCAGGATACAGATGCCGACCAGACCGTTGCAGACGATCATCACCACGGCAAACACAGTGTCGCGCGCCAGCGTGGGCACTGGCTTTTCACCGAGCATGATGGTCGCGATCAGCGCCACCTCGATGATTGTGACTGCCAACGTCAGCAGCAGCGTGCCGTAGGGCTCGCCGATCCGCTCGGCGATCACCTCGGCATGGTGGACGGCCGCGAATACCGTGCCGAACAGGACGACCAGCAGCGCCACCGCAAACACCAGCCCCGCGACCGACGGCGTGAACGTGAAACCTGCGGCGGTGGCGACTGCAAACGACAAAACGGACAATAATGGGAAAATCCACGCCGATCGCGGCATCGGGCCGTGCGCACTCATATGATCATATCCTTGGAATCCGAAAATCGACTATGGAGCAAACAACGGCTGCCGTCAGCCCTTTGCAGCCGCGATGAAATGCCGAGCCGTTTCGATCGCACCATATGCATCCAGATCGTCGTGGCCGCCCTCGGGAAACCGAACGAATTGTTTCGGCTCACGGGCCAGCGCGAATAATCTCTCGCCAAGGGCGATCGAAATGACGGGATCTGTCCCGCCATGCATGATCAGGAGGAGAGCGGTGACACGTGCGATCCGCTGGTCGGAGCGAAACTGGTCCCGCATCAGCCAGCGTACCGGTACGAATCGAAACCGCGCGGCGGCAACGTCCGCGGTCGAGGTGTAGGGCGCTTCCAGTATCAGCTTTCCGACGGGTTGATCGGCCGCCAGGGCCACCGCGACACCGGTCCCGAGTGAAAAACCCCAGACGACGATCCGGCTGGCGCTGTACCGCGCCGCAGTGAAGGCATAGGCAGCCGCGGCATCCAGAAGCAAGCCCCGCTCGCTTGGCTGGCCGGTCGAGCCGGCATAACCTCGGTAGGACAGAGCGACGAGGCCGGTGCCATCGGAGGTCATGCTCCGAAGACGGCTGACGCGGCCGGCGAGAAAATCCCCATTGCCGGGGAAGTAAATCACAACCGCATGACCGGGCTTTGCCGGCACATGCCAGACAATGACCTTCTCGCCGTCCGCCGTGGTCAGAATATGTTCTTCAGCCTCAGGAAAGCCGGCCGCTTCGGGAGTTGTGCGCTCCGTTTGCGGGATGGGAAAGATGTACGAGCGCTGCACGAGAAACAGGACGACAAGACCACCGACATAGCCGACCGATACGAGAACGACGAGCCATTTCAGGACGGTCATGATCTCTCGAAAATACCCTCACAGCGCCTTGACGATGTTCTCGGTCATTTTCTTGGCATCGCCGAGCAGCATCATGGTGTTGTCGCGGTAGAACAAGGGATTGTCGATGCCGGCATAGCCTGACGCCAGCGAGCGCTTGATGAACATCACGGTGCCGGCCTTCCAGACCTGCAGCACCGGCATGCCGTAAATCGGCGATTTCGAATCGTCCTCGGCCGCCGGGTTGGTGACGTCGTTGGCGCCGATCACGAAGGCGACGTCGGCCTGGGCGAATTCCGAATTGATGTCCTCGAGTTCGAATACCTCGTCATAGGGCACGTTGGCTTCGGCGAGCAGCACGTTCATGTGGCCGGGCATGCGGCCCGCTACCGGGTGAATCGCGTACTTGACCTCGACGCCTTCCTTCTTGAGGGTGTCAGCCATCTCCCGCAACGCGTGCTGCGCCTGCGCCACCGCCATGCCGTAGCCGGGCACGATGATGACTTTCTGCGCGTTCTTCATGATGAAGGCGGCATCGTCGGCAGAACCGAGTTTCACCGGGCGCGCCTCGCCACCCGCACCCGCGCCCGCGGCGGCCGTTTCGCCGCCAAACCCGCCGAGGATGACCGAGATGAACGAACGGTTCATCGCATGGCACATGATGTAGGACAGGATCGCGCCGGACGAGCCCACCAGCGCGCCGGTGATGATCAGCGCCGAATTGCCCAGCGTGAATCCGATGCCGGCGGCAGCCCAGCCCGAATAGGAGTTCAGCATCGAGATCACGACCGGCATGTCGGCGCCGCCGATCGGGATGATCAGAAGCGCGCCGAGCGCCAGCGCGATGATGACGATCAGCCAGAAGTCGAGCGCGCTGCCCGACATCACGAGGCCAACGATGAACACGACCAGCGCCAGGCCGAGTACGATGTTGATGACGTGGCGTGCCGGCAAAATGATCGGCGCGCCGCTCATCCGTCCCGACAGTTTTGCAAACGCGATGACCGATCCGGTAAATGTCAGCGCGCCGATGGCGACGCCGAGCGACATTTCAACCAGGCTCTGCGGATGGATGTTGCCGGGCGTGCCGATGTCGAAGGCCTCGGGCGCGTAGAACGCTCCGGCCGCGACCAGCACCGCCGCCATGCCGACCAGCGAGTGGAACGCCGCGACCAGTTCCGGCATCGACGTCATCGGCACCCGGCGTGCGATGACCGCGCCAATTGAACCGCCGATCGCAATGCCGAGAATGACCAGCAGCCAGGCGACACCGTCCGCCGGCGGATGCGATGCCAGCGTAGTCGCCACCGCGATCGCCATGCCGATCATGCCGAAGAAATTGCCCTGGCGGCTCGAGGCCGGGCTCGACAGCCCGCGCAGCGACAGGATGAACAGGACGCCGGCGACGAGATACAGGACCGCAGCGAGATTGGCGTTCATCAAGGAGCCCCCTCCGTTGTCATCATCCGCGAAAGCGGATGACCCAGTATTCCGAAACAGTCGCGACTTACAAAACCGTCACGGCATACCAGGTGGCCCGCCTGCGCGGGGCATGACGATATCGATCCGAGAATCTCCATCTCGTTCACTTCTTTTTCTTCTGGTACATCGCGAGCATCCGCTGCGTCACCAGAAAGCCGCCGAAAATATTCACCGATGCGAAAATCAGCGCGACGAAGCCGAAGCCGCGGGCCCAGGCCCCGCCGCTGCCGATCATCTCGACGCCGACCGCGAGCAGCGCGCCGACCACGATCACGGAGGAGATCGCATTGGTCACCGACATCAGCGGCGTATGCAGCGCGGGGGTCACCGACCACACTACGAAATAGCCGACGAACACGGCGAGAACGAAAATCGACAGCCGGAACACGAAGGGATCGACGGCCTGCGCGATGTGATCCATGGCGATTCTCCTTAAGCTTTCGGCTGGAAGTTCGGATGAATGACGGCGCCGTCTTTGGTCAGCGCGGTGGCCTTGACCAGTTCGTCGTCCCACTTCACCGCCAGGGCCTTGGTCGATTTGTCGACGAGCGTCTCGATGAAGGAATACAGGTTGCGCGCATAAAGGCTCGACGCCGAGGCCGCGACGCGGCCCGCGACATTGGTGTAGCCGACGATCTTGATGCCGCCGACATCGGCGACTTCGCCGGCTTTGGCGCCCTCGACATTGCCGCCGCGCTCGACCGCGAGGTCGACCAGCACCGAGCCGGGCTTCATCGACTTGACCATGTCAGCGGTAACAAGGCGCGGCGCCGGCCGACCCGGTATCAGCGCTGTGGTGATGATGATGTCCTGCTTCTTGATGTGCTCGGCGGTCAGCGCCGCCTGCTTGGCCTGGTACTCTTTCGACATTTCCTTGGCATAGCCGCCGGCGGTTTCCGCCTGCTTGAACTCTTCGTCCTCGACCGCGAGGAATTTGGCGCCGAGGCTTTCGACCTGCTCTTTGACCGCTGGGCGCACGTCGGTCGCGGTGACGACGGCGCCAAGCCGCCGCGCGGTCGCGATCGCCTGCAGGCCGGCGACGCCGACCCCCATCACGAACACCTTGGCCGCCGGGATGGTGCCGGCCGCGGTCATCATCATCGGAAAGGCGCGGCCGAAGGCTTCCGCGGCCTCGATCACCGCGCGGTAGCCGGCGAGATTGGCCTGGCTCGACAGCACGTCCATCACCTGGGCGCGGGTGATGCGCGGCATCAGTTCCATCGCAAACGCCGATATGCCGGCGTCCGCCATTGCCTTCAGCGCGGCGTCGTTGCCGTAGGGATCCATGATGGCGATCACCAGCGCGCCCCGCCTGTAGTTGGCAAGCTCGCTGGCCTCGGGCCGCTTCACCTTGATGACAATGTCCGCGTCTTTCAGCGCGTCGGCGCTGACAGTGGCGCCGGCCGCGATGAATTCCGAATCCGGCAGTCCCGACTTGACGCCCGCGCCCGGCTCGACCGCGATATCGACGCCTAGCGCCTTGTATTTTTTCACGATGTCGGGCGAGGCGGCGACCCGCGGCTCGGACGGGTCGATTTCCTTGGCAACGGCAATCTTCATGGGGCCTCCGGCGGCGCGAGGGCCGCGCGCGCGAGCAAACTAGCGCTTCTCCCGCAGAGATGGATACCGGTTTTAGCGACCGGACTGCGTGCTTTTTTTTAAAATCGCGCCGCCGGCTGACGGCGCGGCTGCCGCCACGTCAGGTCAGGTCAGGAAAATCGCCAGCATGGCAACGATGAAGATGACGGCTGCGGTGCCGTACTTCACCAGCATGATGAAGCCCTCATAGGTCTGCTCATGGGCCGGATAATCGTTGCCGTCAGCGGTCGTGTAGGCCACTTCGTTATGTTCTGCCATCGGTCTCCCCGGACAATGTTCAACTCTCGCCGTGGAATTACCGCAAACCCGGCAGGAGGGCAACGGCGGCGCAGCGTTTGTTCACCCGCCGCATCCTCGATTTGTGTGTTACTTCCAGGGTTCGGGCGGCCAATTGTCCCTGATCCAGCGGGTCAGACTTTCCTCGCTGACCTCGCCGGCCGCCAGCGAGAGGATGATGGATGTCGACTGTGCAGGTTCAGGGCCGAAAACAACGCCGTTCTTGAGCAGAAAGACCATCATGGCCATGAAGGCGATGCGCTTGTTGCCATCGACAAAGGCGTGATTTTTCGCCAGCCCAAATGCATAGGCTGCCGCAAGCCCGGCCATGTCTGACTGTTCGTAACTGTTGATCGGACGTTCAAGCGCGGATAACAGCATGCCTTCGTCACGCAAGCCCGGTGTTCCGCCGAAGCGACGTAGTTGGCGGCTGTGGATTGCAATGGCCTGATCATAAGTGATCCAGAGCGGCTCTTTCGGCTCGCTCATGTGGTGCTTCACTTATTTTGCAAGCGCCGCGAGCGTGTCCCGGTACTTGTCCATAACCTGGTCCGCGATCTCCATGGTCTTCTCGAAGTCGGGATCGTAGGGCATAGCCTGAAATCCACCTCCGGCGAGTTCGGTAATGTGCAGTTCCTGGCCCCGCTTGAGGTCGAGCCGCTGCATCAATTCACGAGGCAACAGGAGGCCATCGGAATTGCCGATCTTCCTGATTTCAATCTTCATGATCAGTTCTCCTCGCACAGCAACGCCAAAAGGGCATGTTATACATGTGTATAACGTGCCCTTGGCGTTGTTCAACGTTTGTAATACAGAATTTAATCCATCCCCTCCAGTTCGTCGATCATACCAGCGATCACCGACAGCCCGCCGTCCCAAAATTTGGGGTCCCTGGCGTCCAGCCCGAACGGTTTGAGCAGTTTCGAATAATGCTTGGTGCCGCCGGCGGCCAGCATCGCCAGATAGCGCTCGGCGAAACCGGTTTGCGCGTTTTCGTAGACGGCATAGAGCGAGTTCACCAGGCAATCGCCGAACGCATAGGCGTAGACGTAGAACGGCGAATGGATGAAGTGCGGGATGTACATCCAGAAATTCTCATAGCCGGGCCGGATATCGATCGCCGGGCCTAGGCTCTCGCCTTGCACGCCGAGCCAGATTTCGCCGATGCGCTCGGCGGTCAGTTCGCCGTTGCGCCGTTCGGTGTGAATGGCACGCTCGAACGTATAGAAGGCGATCTGCCGGACCACCGTATTGATCATGTCCTCGACCTTGCCGGCGAGCAGCGCCTGGCGCTGCCTGGCGCTCGCGGTCTGCGCCAACAGCCGCTTGAAGGTCAGCATCTCACCGAACACGCTGGCGGTTTCCGCAAGCGTCAGCGGCGTCGGCGCCATCAGCGCGCCGTTCTTCGCCGCCAGCACCTGATGCACGCCGTGCCCGAGTTCATGGGCGAGCGTCATCACGTCGCGCGGTTTGCCCTGATAGTTCATCAGCACATAAGGGTGCGCCGACGGCGTGGTGGGGTGCGAGAAGGCGCCCGGCGCCTTGCCCGGCCGCACCGGCGCATCGATCCAGCGATCGGTGAAAAAACGCTCGGCAATACTGGCCATTTCCGGCGAGAATCCGCGGTAGGCCGTCAGCACCATGTTCTTGGCGTCAGGCCAGGCGATGCTGCCGGTGGCGGCGAACGGCAGCGGCGCATTGCGATCCCAATGCGCGAGTTTCTTCTTTTTGAACCAGCCCGCCTTGAGCTGATAATAGCGATGCGACAACCGCGGATAGGCCGCGCGAACCGAACTGACCAGCGCGTCGACGACCTCGCGCTCGACCCGGTTGGCAAGATGCCGCGAATCCGCAACGTCCTGGAAACCGCGCCAGCGATCGGAGATTTCCTTGTCCTTGGCGAGCGTATTGGTGATGAGCGCAAAGGTCCGCTCGTTGGCCTTGAAGGTCTTTGCCAGCGCCTGCCCGGCCGCCTTGCGCTTGGCTGGCGCGCGGTCCTGCAGCAGGTTCAGCGTCGGCTCGATCGCCAGTTCTTTGCCAGCGAGCTTGAAGCGCAGGCCCGAGATGGTCTGGTCGAAAAGCCGGTTCCAGGCGCTGTAACCGCTCTGGGATTTTTCGTGAAACAGCTGTTCGACGCGGTCCTCCAGCTGATACGGCTTGTCCTTGCGCAGATCCTCGATCCACGGGCGATAGTGCCCGAGTTCCGGCGTCTGCATCGCGCGCCCGATGACTTCATCGTCGATGCGGTTGAGTTCCAGCGCGAAGAACAACAAATGCACGGATGCGTTGTTCAGCCGCTCGGAGACGTCGCCGTAGAATTTGGAGATCGCCGGATCGACGCTGTCGCCGGCATGAACCAGACCGGCATATGATCCGAGGCGCCCGGCGAGATCGTCGATCGCCTCATAGCGCCTGACCGCCTCGGCGAGCCATTGGCCGCCGCCCCCGCCCGCCGTCCACTCCGCAAGCTTGCCCTTGTAGTCGGTCTCAAACGCGACGCATTCCGCATCCATCTTCTCAAGGTCGCGGGTGATTTCCGGCGCGTCGATACCGGAATAGAGATCGGCCAGGTTCCATTCCGGCAATTTGGGGGATCTGGTTTTTGCCACGGATTTCCCGGCGTTCGGTTTACGCTGAGGGGCCGGTTTGCGGAGGGCGGATGAGGAGCGCGCATTCATCTTGTTCGAGCCTGTGTATGCGTTTTCAACCTGAATGGCTGCGACGACGGGGCGATGGCGGGACGTCAAGGTTTAAGAGGGCGTTAATCGGTATCGGCGAGAGTGCCCCGATTCGAGACAGATAGTTGTAACGCCCGGGGAAAGCCATGGCTGCCAGCATTTTGATTGCCGATGACGACGCTGTCGCACGCCGCTTGGTCGAGAACATGGTGCAGAAATGCGGCTATGAGACCATTGTCGTCGACTCAGGCGACGCGGCAATCGCCAGGCTGACGGCGCTGGACGCGCCTGTCATCGATGCCGTGGTGCTCGACCTGGTCATGCCCGGCCTCGACGGCATGGGCGTGCTGGCCAAAATCCGCGAAGCCGGCCTCAACATCCCCGTCATCGTGCAGACCGCCCATGGCGGCATCGACAATGTGGTGTCGGCGATGCGCGCCGGGGCCCAGGATTTCGTGGTCAAGCCCGTCGGCATCGAGCGGCTGCAGGTGTCGCTGCGCAACGCGCTCAACGCCAGCGCGCTGAAGGGCGAGTTGCAGCGCATCCGCCACAGCCGCGAAGGCCGACTGACCTTTGCCGACATCGTCACCCGCAGCGAGACCATGGCGGGGGTGCTGCGCATCGCGCAAAAGGCAGCGGCTTCGACGATTCCGGTGCTGATCGAAGGCGAATCCGGCGTCGGCAAGGAACTGTTCGCCCGCGCCATCCACGGCAGCGGCGAACGCAAATCGAAGCCGTTCGTGGCCGTCAATTGCGGCGCTATCCCGGATAATCTGGTGGAGTTGATCCTGTTCGGTCACGAGAAGGGCGCGTTTACCGGCGCCACCGAACGCCACACCGGCAAATTCGTCGAAGCCTCCGGCGGTACGCTATTTCTCGACGAGGTCAGCGAATTGCCGCTGGCGGCGCAAGTCAAACTGCTTCGCGCGCTGCAGGAAGGTGCGGTCGAGGCGGTGGGCGGGCGCAAGCCGGTGAAGGTCGACGTCCGCATCGTCTCCGCGACCAACCGCAAATTGCTGGACCGCGTCAAAAGCGGCCAGTTCCGCGAAGATCTGTTCTATCGCCTGCACGTGCTGCCGCTGACGATTCCGCCCTTGCGGATGCGCCGCGAAGACATTCCGCACCTGCTGCGGCACTTTCTGGCGAGGTTCTGCGCCGAAGAAAATCGTCTCATCACCGGCATCAGCGGCGAGGTGATGGCGCTGCTGTCGCAACTGGAATGGCCCGGCAATATCCGCCAGCTCGAGAACGCGGTGTACCGGGCGGTTGTAATGAGCGAAAGCGACCAGCTAGGACTGGCGGATTTTCCGCAGGCTACCGCGCAGTCGCCGGGGATATCGCCGGCCGTCTCGGACGAACAGCACCATCACGGCGAACCGATGATCATAGGGCCCGCATTTCATTCGACCGCCCCCCTGATCTCCGGTAACGAAGTACCTATCGTGCCGCTGCCATCGGCTGGAATGCTCGCGATGCTGACAAGCGCCGGGGAAGTACGACCGCTCGAGGAGATGGAAACCGAAATCATCCGGTTCGCGATCGCGCATTATCGGGGGCAGATGTCCGAGGTGGCACGCCGATTGAAGATCGGCCGCTCGACGCTTTACCGCAAACTCGACGAAGCCTCGACCGGCGATCAGGCCACCGGCGACGCAGACCCGGCGAGTTAGGACCAATGGCCGCTTGCGGCGCTCCAGGCCCTGCACCAAGAGGCCGAATACGTTGGTTTTTCCGGAATATTTGAACCGTTGCTTGCCGGTGACAGACAAACGGAAAACCGCGTGCCAAAAGCGCACAATCCGTTGCAAGAGTTGGTTCTTTGAAGTCAGTTTGTCGTGAGTTGCCTCGCGTGGCGCTGGCTGCCCGAGAGGGGCGCGTGTATCGTCTGCGTATGAATGGTTGCGTGCAGGCGTACCGAATTAGAGATTCGAGGCGTATTCAGTCGCGAAACAATGACCTTGATTGGACGTTGACTGAATGACTGAATGAGCTTCAGAACCAATCGAGCCGGCGCTTTAGCCAAAGCTGTGCGGACGATACCGAGAGCTGTTCCATGCCGGAGCAGTTTCGCGCAAGGGGTGCGACGATGCGTGACCGTTTGAAGAACCGTGCTGGATTTGACCGCGTGCTGATGGCCGTCGCGGCGACATTCCTCGCGGTGTCCGCGACCTCGGCGCTGGCTCAGACCGATCCGGACCGCAACAGCGCGGCGGAACTCGCGATCGATGCCGCGATCCCGCGTCCGGAACCTGCGAATGTCCCGCCCCCGACCGTCAACGACTTCAAACCGGACGCCACGGCCTCCGCACCCGACACCGCGAAGCTAGATGCGGCGAAAGCAACGGACAGCAAACCGGCCGATGTCGCCACTGCTCCGGCCCACGACACCAGCAAGAGCGATACCGCGACCACCACACCCGCGCCGCCGCCGGCTGCGGCCTCCGCGACGCCGGCCGCCGAGCCCGCCAAGGAAGCAACAACGCAACCCACGGAAACCCAACCGACCAAGGCTGCCAGCAACGTTCCGGCCGCCGATCAACCGGTCGCCGACAAACTGCGCGAGATGCTGGGCGCGAAATCGCTGCGCTATTTCGACCGCAAGGCCGAACGAACGGCGGTGGAGAAATTTTACACCGCCCGTGACTTTGCGCCGCTGTGGACCCAAGGCGGCACAGTGACCGAAAGCGGCAAAGGCGTCATCGCACGCCTCAGGGATGCCGCTTCCGACGGCTTGAACGCGGCCGACTATCCGGTGCCGGACTTTGCCGCGGCTACCAATCCCGACGCGCTTGCGGAAGCCGACCTGAAATTGACCGAGAGCATGCTGGACTATGCGCGCCAGGCGCAGAGCGGCCGGATGCACTATTCGCAGGTCTCGGGCGACATCCAATATCCGGAGCATCCGACCGATCCGTCGGAAGTGCTGGCCAACATCACCACCGCCAAGGACGCGTCCGCGGCGCTCGACAGCTACAATCCGCCGCAAAAGCTCTATCGCGAATTGAAGGCCAAGCTTGCCGAATTGCGCGGCCAGGGCGGTGGACCGGTGGTTCAGATCGCGGAAGGCCCTGCGCTCAAATTCGTGCCCGCGCGCGGCAAGAAGCAGCCGGCGGTCGCGAGCGAAGACCCGCGCGTGCCGCAACTGCGCGCCAAGCTCGGCATCTCCGAGAACGCCGACGATAGCCATTACGACGCCAAGGTCGCCGAGGCCGTGCGCAGGTTCCAGGAGGGCGCCGAACTCAAGCCCACCGGTATCCTCGACGACAAGACCGTCAAGGCCATCAACAGCCCGAAGCGCGACAAGCAGATCGACACCGTGATCGTCAACATGGAGCGTTGGCGCTGGCTGCCGCGCCAACTCGGCGTCCCATCGATCGGCAACGCCTATGTCATTCTCAACATCCCGGACTATACGCTCAAGGTGATGCAGAACGGCGCGCAGGTCTGGACCACCAGGGTGGTTACCGGGCAGCCCGGCATTCATGCGACGCCGCTGCTGACGGAAACCATGAAATTCATCACGGTCAATCCGACCTGGAACGTGCCGCCCTCGATCATCTATAAGGAATATCTGCCGGCCTTGCAGCAGGATCCGACGGTGCTGCAGCGGATGGGGCTGAAGCTCGAACGTGCGCGCGACGGCAGCATCCACATCTCGCAGCCTCCCGGCGACGCCAACGCGCTCGGCCGCATCCGTTTCAACTTTCCCAACAAATTCCTGGTCTATCAGCACGACACCCCGAACAAGGAACTGTTTGCCAAGAATGATCGCGCTTTCAGCCACGGCTGCATGCGGGTACAGTATCCGGATCAATATGCCGCGACGCTCTTGAACATCACTGAACCCAACGCGCACTACACGCCGGAAAGAATCCGCAGCATGTATGGCCAGAGCGAGATCGATCTGAAATTCCCGACGCCGATTCCGGTCAACATCACCTATCAGACCGCGTTCGTCGACGATGCCGGCAAGCTGCAATTCCGCAAGGACGTCTACGGCCGGGATGCCATCATGCTGGCGCTGCTCAAGAACTCCAGAAACAAGGATCTGGAAAACGTGGTGGCGCACTCGCAGCCGAGCTACTCCCATCCGGTCGGCAATCTGCCCTCCGGCGTCAGCTTCGCCAGCGACTCCTCCGGCTATTCCGGACCGTCGTTCTTTGAACGGCTGTTCGGCGGGCCGACGCCCCCTCCCCCAGTTCCGGGCCGCCGCCAGCCGCGGGGGGTATACACCCGCTGATTGTTCACCATTTGCGGTGACCCTGGTCTGAATTCCATAGCTAATTCAAAGGCCCCGCCTCGACGGCGGGGCCTTTCGCATTAACCACTCTCCACCTGGATTTAACCAGTGGGCTATTTTTCGCCACACTCGACGGGTTAGGTTAAGGTCGACTTGGGGGGTGGGACTTAAATCTCGATTAACCCACCCAGCGTTAAGACTGCATTTACCCTCTTCCGCCACACGGGGTAGCGGAAAAGTCCTCGATCGGTCGTCCTCTTGGGTGGGCTCATTCGTGCTGGCTGGTTTCGCACGCCAATTCAACTCGCTGTCGTTGCCGAGAGCCGGATGTCATTTCGGCCTGACAGCCCTATTGCTCCTGATCGGAGCCGGATCGGTCCACGATGCGACCGCGCTGAACGAAACCCGCACCCTTTCATTCCACCACACCCATTCCAATGAAGATCTCACCGTCACCTTCAAGCGCGACGGGCGCTACGACGAAGAGGCGCT
The DNA here is from genome assembly GCA_963761895.1 of uncultured Alphaproteobacteria bacterium. GTDB lineage: Bacteria > Pseudomonadota > Alphaproteobacteria > Rhizobiales > Xanthobacteraceae > Bradyrhizobium. The sequence continues at coordinate 219,137 of CAVXIL010000002.1, read as the reverse complement.
GAAACAGCTCAATCATTATCTCCGCGACTGGCGCACCCAGGAACAGACCACGATGGATCGTCATCTGTTCGACATCCTCTGGGAGGTCTACCGCGACGTCGACGGCAAGAAGCCGATCCAGATCATTTCCTCGTACCGTTCTCCCGCCACCAACGCCATGCTTCGCCGCCGCTCCTCGGGAGTGGCACGCTTCAGCCAGCATATGCTTGGCCATGCCATGGATTTTTTCATTCCGGACGTGCCGCTTGAGCAAATCCGCTTCGCCGGGCTTCGCCTGCAGCGTGGCGGCGTCGGATTCTATCCGACGTCGGGATCGCCTTTCGTCCATCTCGATACCGGCAGCATCCGTCATTGGCCGCGCATGACCCGGGAGCAACTGGTCCGCGTCTTCCCGGATGGCCGCACCGTGCATGTCCCCTCCGACGGCACCCCGCTGAAGGGCTACGAACTGGCCCGCGCCGATATCGAAAAACGCGACAACGGCGACGACGCCTTGACCAAGACCAGGCCGAGCCTGTTTGCCGCCTTGTTCAAAAGCAAATCGAACGACGACGAGGACGAAGGCTCGAGCACTGCTTCTGTCAGCGAAACGGCGGCTCCGATGGCCGTCGTCGCCACTTCAGCCAAATCTACCGAGCTAGTGCCGATGCCGCGCTCCAAGCCCGCGGCCGCCTCGACCTTCCAGCTGGCTTCCGCCGACGTCCAGATCGTCCAGACCGCAAAATCCAGGCCGGACGAGCCGAAGCCACAAACGCCGGCTGACATCATCAATGCCCGCGGCTTCTGGGGTGACGCCCCCGCAGCGGCGAAACAGGCAACCCCGGCGCAGGTCGCCGCCATCAGCGCCCGCCGGGCGCTCGCCTCGGCCGACCCGCAATCGACATCGAGTATTTCCGCCGCGTTCGAGGCAATGGCCTACGCACCGGCACCCAATTCGCGGGGTGACCGCGCCAATATCGTCTCGGCCAGCGCGCCAATGCCCCATAACTTCCGGCCGGCATCGGCTCCGCGCAATCTGGCAGCGGCCACCACGATCGACACCGTCGCCGCCAAGGGACCCCAGGGTCCGGGCAGCGTGGTTGCGACTTCGACGCGGATCGCTGCGTCCAAGGCAAACGACGCCTGGATGCGCGTCATGATGCTGGCGCCGAGCGCGAGCACGTCGATGTCCACCACCGTGCTGGGCGATGCCGACATGACGCTGATGCGCGCGCATTTCGTCAAGCCGCAGGCCGCAATCGCGATGGGCTTCTCGGATGATCCGCAGATGGGACTTAGCTGCGACCGGTTTACCGGATCGTCCACTGCGGCTTTGCCGACCCAATCGTTCGTGCTGCAGACCGCATCGTTGCGCTGAGTGCTTCAGATCGTCATTGCCGGGCCTTGACCCGGCAATCCACCTCTCTGTCCCGCATATTGTTCTGAGGATTGATGGATACGCGGGTCAAGCCCGCGTATGACATCTTCACTTGATCGACCTCACAGCATTCCCAGCGCCTGCATGTAAGTCTCCAGGATGGTTTCCTGTTCGGCCCGCTCGTTGGCGTCCTGCTTGCGCAGGCGCACGATGGTGCGCAGCGCCTTGACGTCGTAGCCGTTGCCTTTGGCTTCGGCATAGACGTCGCGGATATCGTCCGAAATCGTCTTCTTTTCTTCTTCCAGCCGCTCGATGCGCTCGACGATGGCCTTGAGCTGGTCTTTGGCGAATTTCGTCGCGGGCTCTTCGGCGGCAGAGGTGGCCATCGGGTACTCCTGAATGAACTGATGGTTGGAGGCTTGACGGGAACTGCCGCACGCTTGATCGCGAGGCGCATCCTTGAAATGACCCTCAAGAGTGCGGCGCCTTGCGTCAAGGCAACATCGCGCTCATCCACAGCGCGCCCACAGGAGAAAGATATCCGTTCTCTCACGTCATGCCCGGCCCCGTCCCGGGCATCCACGTCTTGACCGATTGACAGCAAGAAACGCGTGAATGTGCCCCACAATCACGGGAAAGGACGGGAATGAGGAGAAGTAAGGAAAGGGAGAAGTCTCAATGCCCGCTATCGGACTTTTTCATCGCCGCGAGTTGCTCGGGACTGGCGGTACCCTGAAAGGTCGACTTCCAGGTCTCGTAGGGCATGCCATAGACGGCCTCGCGACTCTCGTCCTTGCTCATCGCGGCGCCCTTGGCGTCCGCCTCCTCCTTGAGCCAGTTGGACAGACAGTTGCGGCAGAAGCCGGCCAAATTCATCAGGTCGATGTTCTGGACATCGGTGCGAGCCCGCAAATGCTCAACGAGGCGCCTGAAAACGGCGGCTTCGAGTTCCGTTCTGGTTTTGTCGTCAATCGTCATGACCATACTCTCGCTGTTTCACACCAGCTTATTTGATATTAAGTGGGAGTTGTCACAGATTTTGCCACATCGCGGTGCAAACAGAGCGTCACGGGCGGGATTTCCGTCGCCCATTGTCTTAAATACCCGCTTCCGCCATTGACAGTTCCCGCCGGGTTACGCGAAATCATCAAGGAATTGATATAGCTTCGCTAAATGATCCCAAAAGATTCCCCTCACGCCAACCCCCTCGCCGCTCGCATGACCGCCGGTTTGATGCCGGCGCTCGTGCTTGCGGTCATGTGTCTGTGGAGCAGTTCGGCCGCGGCTGACTTTCGTCTCTGCAACAACACCTCAAGCCGGGTCGGGATTGCCTTGGGCTACAAGGATGCCGAGGGCTGGACCACCGAGGGCTGGTGGAACGTCTCCTCGCGCGCCTGCGAGACTCTTCTGCGCGGTACGCTTGTCGCACGGTTCTATTACATCTATGCGCTCGATTACGACCGCGGCGGCGAATGGTCAGGACAAGCCTTCATGTGCTCGCGCGACAAGGAATTCACCATCAAGGGCACCGAAAATTGTCTGGCGCGCGGTTTCGACCGCACCGGCTTCTTCGAGGTCGACACCGGAGAGCAGCGGGCCTGGACGGTGCAACTGACCGAATCCAACGAGCAGCCGGCGCAGCGTGTGCCGGGTATTCCGGGAACGGTTCCCCCGGGCGGGCCGCAAAACCTTCCGGGCGATTCGCCGGGAGCACCCGGCCTGCCCAATCCGTCGGGCGGGACGCCTCCGGGCGGGGCTGGTCTGCCGCCAGCCGCAGCGCCCGGAACCAAGCCATGAGACGCCTGCGCCGTATCAAGATCCTCGCAACGCTTGGCCCCGCCTCCTCCGACAGCGCGATGATCCGCCGCCTGTTCGAGGCCGGCGCCGACGTGTTCCGCATCAATATGAGCCATACCTCGCACGACAAGATGCGCGAACTGGTCAAGACCATTCGCAACGTCGAATTGAGTTACGGCCGGCCGATCGGCATTCTGGTCGACCTGCAAGGGCCGAAGCTGCGGCTGGGTTCGTTCGCGGAAGGCTCGATCCAGCTCAACAACGGCGAGAGTTTCGTCCTCGATTCCGACAAGACGCCCGGTGACAATACCCGCGTTCAACTTCCGCATCCGGAAATCCTCGCCGCGCTGCGACCGGGTCACGCGCTACTGCTCGACGACGGCAAGGTGCGCCTGATCGTCGAGGAAGCCGCGCCGGACCGCGCCGTCACTCGCGTCGTGATCGGCGGCCGGATGTCGGATCGCAAGGGCGTCAGCCTGCCCGATACCGATCTGCCGGTTTCCGCGATGACGCCGAAGGACCGCGCCGACCTTGAAGCGGCCCTGGTGACCGGTGTCGACTGGATCGCGCTGTCGTTCGTTCAGCGTGCCGAGGATGTCGTCGAGGCCAAGAAACTGATCCGCGGCCGTGCCGCGGTCATGTCCAAGATCGAAAAGCCGCAGGCGATCGACCGGCTCCCCGAAATCCTCGAAGCCTCCGACGCCCTGATGGTGGCGCGCGGCGATCTGGGCGTCGAGCTGCCGCTGGAGCGGGTGCCGAGCCTGCAGAAGCAGATGACGCGGATGGCGCGGCGCGCCGGCAAGCCGGTGGTGGTCGCGACCCAGATGCTGGAATCGATGATCCAGGCACCGGTGCCGACGCGCGCCGAGGTCTCGGACGTCGCGACGGCGGTCTACGAAGGCGCCGACGCGATCATGCTGTCGGCGGAATTGGCCGCCGGCAAGTTTCCGGTCGAAGCGGTCTCGACCATGAATCGCATCGGCGAGGAAGTCGAGCGCGATCCGACCTATCGCGGCGTGCTCAACGCGCAGCGCGCCGAACCGGAGCCGACCGTCGGCGACGCCATCGCCGACGCCGCGCGGCAGATCGCCGAAACGCTCGATCTGTCGGCGATCATCTGCTGGACCAGTTCAGGATCGACCGCGCTGCGGGTCGCGCGCGAACGGCCGAAGCCGCCGGTGGTGGCGATCACGCCCAATCTCATCACCGGACGCAAACTGTCTGTGGTCTGGGGCGTGCATTGCGTGGTCGCCGAAGACGCAAAAGACCTGGACGACATGGTCGGCCGTGCCGGCTCCATCGCGTTTCGCGATGGCTTCGCCAAGGCCGGACAGCGCGTGATCATCGTCGCCGGCGTACCGCTCCGTGCTCCTGGCACCACTAATATGCTGCGCATCGCCTCGGTCGGCCCCGACGGCGACGCGGAGAAGTGAGATCTTGCATCGTCATTCCGGGGCGTGAGCGCGAACCCGGAATGACACCAATGGTCAGAGCAGCGTCGCGTCCAGCGTGATCTTGGTGTTCAACAGCTTGGACACCGGACATCCGGCCTTGGCCATCGCCGCCAGTTCCTCGAATTTCGCCTTGTCCGCGCCGGGAATCTTCGCCGTCAAGGTGAGATGCACGGAGGTGATGGCAAAACCATCGCCCTGCTTTTCAAGCGTGACGTCGGCCTTGGTTTCCATCTGCTCGGCGGTGAGCTTGGCTTCGCCCAATATCAGCGACAGCGCCATGGTGAAGCAGGCGGAGTGCGCAGCCCCGATCAACTCTTCGGGGTTCGAGCCCGGCTTGCCCTCGAAGCGGCTGGCGAAGCCGTAAGGGTAATCCTTCAGCGCGCCGCTCTTGGTCGAGATAGCGCCTTTGCCGTCCTTGATACCGCCCTGCCATTTGGCTGAACCGAAAGTCGTTGGCATGTCTCGCTCCTTACTTCGCGATTGGGCCGCCGGTCAGGCGGCGGATTGCCCCATTTTGGTGGATTGTTGCGTCAAAGCGATGTCCGCGTTGCGGGTTTTTCTTACGCCCCGACCAGCGCTTTCGCCGGCAGTACCGCCTGCACCACGAGGCCACGGGCGCGGGCGTCCATCACGCCTACGGCGCGCAGGGCGAGCAGCGTCACGGTTTGCACGGCGTCACGCAATCTCCCGGGGTCCTCGATATTGTCAGGCGCCAACGGCCCGACCAGCGATTCATGCAGCGCACCGAGCAGCGCGGTCGCGGCCAGCGACGTATCCTGCGCGGGGAGGTGTCCGGCGCGGACCGCGGCGTCGATTCGATCGGCGATTTCGCCGGCGATCTCCCGCCGGCTCGCCAGACGCGAGGCGGTGACATCGACATCTACCGGCTCGGCAAGGATGCCCCAGGCGAGCTTGCGCTGCGACAGCACGTGTACGGCAACCGTGGTGACGGCCGCGGCCAGCGCCGACGACGGTCCCGGGGCCGCGTCCGCCGCGCGACGGATCGCAGCCAGTTCGTCACGCGAGACGTCCGCGATCAGTTCGGAGATCAGGTCCGCCTTGGAGGGGAAATAGCGATAGACGGTGCCGGCGGCGACATTGGCGCGGATTGCGACGGGCGCGATCTGAACCGCGGCCATGCCACCACTCGCGGCGGCATCCCGCGCCGCCGCCAGGATGGCGCCGCGCCGCGCCGCAAGGCGTTTTACGACCTGATGGGTCCGCCGATACACCATGGCGCGTTTCTCATCCCTGGCCCACGCGTCCGGGCCGAAGTCGCCCGGTCCGGGAACGCACGCATGTTCAATCTTTTGAGCGATTTGGCACAACCGCCTTGAAGAACTGAACAACTATTCAGGCTCGATGACAAGACGCAAGATATGACGATCCGGTGAGGCAACAATGCTTAGGCGCCGGCTCCCACCATCAAGGTCGGCGCCGGTGCATGCCGCCACCAGAGGCCAGCACGCCCGGCGATCAGGCAGGCGACGATCAGCGTGGCGCCGAGCCCGACCGGCGCCCTCAGGAATGTGAAACCGATGATCAAACCGAGCGCGCAGGCCAGTGCCGGAAGCTCATAGCGGCGAAAACCGCTCGCAAGCCCGATCCGGACCAGGAAGGCCACGGGTATAGCCAGTACCATCATGTCGTACATGAACAGGTAGGGCGTGATCAGCAAGGTGCCGACCGCGAGCGCGGCGGCCTTCAACGAATAGCGCACCGAACCGCGCCACATCAGCGCCAGCCCCACCGCCACCGTCCCGCTCAGGATCCACTGAAATATCCACGCCAGCTGCTCGCTGCCGCCGAGGAATCGAACCAGCGCGAACAGGCTCTGCAACTTCCAGAAGGTGGCCCGGCCCTCGGTGAGGAAGGCCTGCGAAAACATCGGCATCCAGTGAAAGAACGCCTGCCAGCTCTCGGTGCCGAAGACGAGCCACGAAGTGAATGCCATCGCGACCGCGACGCAGGCCGCGGTGCAGAACACCGTCCACTGCGATGCGGCGATCAGCACGATCGGAAACAGGAGTCCGTATTGCGGCTTGTAGCTCAACAGCCCCAGGCAAATCCCTGAAAGCACCGGCCGCGTCGGCATCAGATACAGCGTGCCGCCGATCAGCGCCGCGGTGAGAAAGCCGTTCTGCCCCACAAGGGTATTGTTGAGCACCAGCGGAAACGCCACCGCCAGCAGCAAGCCGAAGCTGCGGCCGACGATCGCGCGCATCATCACGAGATAAGGCACGAAGCTGACCGAAACCCAGCCGACGAAAGCGACCGCATAGGGAAACTGCGCCAGGAAGGTTGCGACGAACAAAAACGGCGGCGGGTAATGCCAGGCAAAATTGCCGATGAAATCCTGGCCGAGCAGCGCGACCTCAACCTTCTTCTGGATATCCCAATCGTAAGCGAGCGCCGGATGGCCATCGAGCACCAGCCGGCCCGCCGCCCAGACGTTGACGAAGTCGGTCGGGATCCCCAGGCCGTTGGGATCGTAGATCCACCAATGTGAAAAGAACGCCGTCGGGAAGAACGATGCGTTGATGACGCACAGCACGAAGCACGTATTCCATAGCGATGCTGGGATCGCGCTGGGCTCCGGAGCAATCGTCGGGGCGGATACGGACGTGGCCATGCGAAGTCCCTTTTCGCGCGTGCGACCGCCTTGGCGGACCGCGCGCCGCTTCCACCAATAGGGCCAACAGCCCTTAAGAAATCTTAAGCTGAAGGGCAGTCGTGACCGGATTTTCGTGGCGAAATGACCTGATATCGACGACAGTCCGGCCGGAAATTCTTAACCGCCCGGGCAGAGGCGGGACCGGGAGGGTACATGACTACGAAATGGACACGACGGTCGGTATTGTCAGGCGCGGCGGCGGCGGGATCGATGATTATCGTCAGGCCCTCGCTGGCCGCCGAATACAAGTTTTCACAATATCATAATCAGGCCGCGAGCGGCACGCTGCACGAGAACCTCACTGCGATGTGGCAGGCCATAGCCGCGGAAAGCAACGGCCGGGTCGAAACGACCGTCTATCCGGAGAACAACAAGCTGCCCGGCGGCGATCCCGACGCGCTGAAGATGCTGATCGCGGGCGAGATCCAGTTCTTCACCCTGATGGGCGGCATCATCGGGACGGTGGTGCCGGTGGCCGAAGCCCAGCAATTGCCGTTCGCATTCAAGTCGGCGGCGGAGGCGCACAAGGCCATCGACGGCCCGCTCGGAAAATATATCGGCGAAGAGATGGCCGCCAAGGGCATGTATCTGTTTCCGGTCGCCGGCTTTGACAACGGCATGCGGCAGGTGGCGTCGATTCCGCGCCCGGTCACAACGCCAGAGGATTTCGCCGGCATGAAAATCCGCGTGCCCCCGGGACAGATGATGCTCGACACTTTTGGGGCGTTCGGCGCCCAGCCGGTGACGACATCGGCCAACCATATCTACGACGCGCTGAAAACCGGACGCGTCGACGCCCAGGAAAATCCGCTGGCGATCCTGCAGGGTTTCAAGCTTTACGAGTTGGTGAAGTATGTCAGCCTGACCAATCACATGTGGTCCGGCTTCAACGCGATGGCGCACCCTGCGACCTGGAAGGCCCTGCCCGACGACATCAAGGGCGTGATCGAGCGTAATTTCACCAAATATGTCCGCCAGCAGCGCCAGGACCAGGCCGCGCTGAACGCCAGCCTGCGTGACGATTTCGTCAAACGCGGTCTGGTGTTCAACGACGTCGACCAGGCCGCCTTCCGCGCCAGGCTTCCCGAGGTCTACGCGATCTGGAAGCAAAAGCTCGGCTCAAAATGCTGGTCGCTGGTCGAGGCCGAAGTCGGCAGACTGGGATGACCCAGAGAGCGAGCACCGAATGAAGAGACGCGAATTCATCCTGGCTGTCGGTGCAGCGACAGCGGTATTGCCGCTGGCCGTCCAGGCTCAACAGAACGGGCAAATGCGACGGATCGGCGTGCTGTTCGGCGGGACCGCGAGCGATCCGCAGATCGTCGAGGGACTGGCGGCATTGAAAAAAGCGCTTGAGGGACTGGGATGGAACGAGGGACGCAACATCCAGATCGACACCCGCTTCGCCTCTGCCGATGTCGACCGCATGAACGCTCTTGCGAAAGAACTGGTCGCCCTGCAACCCGATGTGCTGGTGGGACACACGACGGGGGTCGTCGCCGCGCTTAAGCGCGAAGCGAAATCCATCCCCATCGTGTTCGTCATCGTTTCCGACCCGGTCGGGAGCGGGTTTGTCGAAAGCCTGCCGCGCCCCGGCGGCAACATCACGGGATTCATCAACATCGAGGCGTCGCTGAGCGGCAAGTGGATTGAAATCCTCAAGGAGATCGTGCCGCGGATTGCCCGCGCGGGGCTGATGTTCAACCCGGCTACCGCGCCTTATATTGCCTTCTACCAGCAGCCTTTCGAAGCCGCCGCCCGCGCCAGCGGTATCGAACCGGTCACAGCGCCCGTTCGCACCGCCGCCGACATTGAGCGTGCCTTCGATCGACTCGGCAATCGGCCCGATAGCGGCCTCGTTTTGCCGCCCGACGTTTTTTTAACGACAAAAGCCACTCTTGATCTGATCGCCTCGCTCGCCGCGCGTGCGCACCTGCCGACGATCTATCCCTATCGCTACATGGTCACAGCCGGCGGCCTGATTTCCTACGGAATCGACAGCGTCGATCTGTATCGGCGCGCGCCAGCCTATATCGATCGCATCCTCAGGGGCGCCAAACCCGCCGATCTGCCGGTCCAGCTTCCGACCAAATTCGAAATGGCCGTCAATCTGAAGACCGCGAAGGCACTCGCCATCGATATCCCCGCGACGCTCGTCGGCCGCGCCGACGAAGTGATCGAATGAGCCCACTCGGGTAGCGGTAACCCCTAATTCCCGGTCTGCAACTCGCCGAACCGCTCCCACTGCTTGCCGGAAAAGCGCATGAACTGCATCTGGTCGATCGGAACGTGATCGGTCGGCGAGGTGTTGACCTTGATGCCCGGCAGCATCATCGGCAGGCCCATGTCCTTGATGGCATAGGCCTGCTTGAGGATGTTTTCGGTCGACAGATCGTCGCCGCAGGCTTTCAGCACATGCTCGAGCACCATCGCGCTGTTGTAGCCGTTGACGAAATTCTGGTCGCGCAGATCATCGTTCGGCATGTACTTCGCCATGAACGCTCGCCATCGCATCGCGTCCGGGTCGTCCTTCCACGCCGGGTCCATCGGGTCCTTGACATAGGCGGTGGAGAGAATGCCGATGCCGGCCTCGAGCCCGGCGGGCTCCATCACCGAAGATACCCAGACCGCGACGTTCGACAGGAATGTCATCGGCTTCCACCCAATTTCGAAAACCTTGCGGATCGACTGGGCCGCGAATTTCGGCGTCGCCGCGATGATCAGCACATCGGCGCCGGTTGCCTTCAGCTTGACGATCTGGGAGTTGATGGTGGGATCCGATATTTCGTAGGTCGCGCCGGTGACGAGAGAATCGTATCTGTCGCCGAGCACATCCTTCAATCCTAGCAGATAGTCGCGGCCAAAATCGTCATTCTGCGAGATGATGGCGAATTTGGCATTCGGGTTCTTGGCCAGCGCGTAGCGTGCGTAAAGCCGCGCCTCGTAACGGAACGGCGCCTGTACCCCCAGCGTGGCCTGCGGATATTGGGCGAGGTCGGCGAATTTCGAGGCGCCGGAGCCCACGAACAATTGCGGGATGTTCTTGCTCTGCAGGTATTTCGCGATCGCGGTGTTGTGGGCGGTGCCGATCGAGGAAAAGATCAGTGCGACTTCATCGCTCTCCACCAGCCGCCTGGTCTGCTCCACGGTCTTCGGCGGCACGTAACCGTCGTCGAGCGAAATCAGGTTGACCATGCGGCCGTTGATGCCGCCGTGGTCGTTGACCATCCTGAAATAGGCAACCTCACTCTTGCCAAGCGCGCCGAACGCCGAAACCGGGCCGCTGTAGGGCATGGTCTGGCCGATCTTGATTTCGGTCGCGGTGACGCCGCGCATTTCGGCGGCGAGCGACGCCGCAGGCCAGGCAAGCACGGCAAGCGCGCCCAGGACGCCCAATCTCGTGACGAAACGCATCGACACCCCTCCCCGTTTATTTTTGCACGCTTCAGACAGCGGCAGCGACCGACGCGGTTTGGCCCGCGCTCTCGTGGTGATCGAAACAATGCCACGGCGTCGGGAGGGACGCCAACCATTATCATTATGAACCAGACGCAACTTCGCCGGCCACGGCACAAAATAAAAAACGCGGCGTTGCCGCCGCGTTTTCGATTCAAACCAGCAGACCTTCAGGCCTGCGGCTGCGGCTCCAGCCCGGGATCCGGATCGGGCCGCGGACGCGGCTTGCCGGCCGGTGGCACCGCGGAGGTGCGCGGCGTGGTCGGCTCCAGCACCGACTCGCGATTCGGCTTCTTGCCCTTGAGCAGATCCTGAATCTCGTCGCCGGTCAGGGTTTCGAATTCAAGCAGACCCTTGGCCAAAGCCTCAAGATCGGCACGCTTCTCGGTCAGGATTTTGGTCGCCTGGTTGTAACCTTCTTCCACAAAACGCCGGATCTCGGTGTCGATCTTCTGAACTGTGGCCTCGGAGGCATTCTGGGTACGTGACACCGACATGCCCAGGAAGACCTCATCCTGGTTTTCGCCGTAGGATACGGTGCCGAGCGCTTCGGAAAGGCCCCAGCGCGTCACCATCATCCGCGCCAGCCGGGTCGCCTGCTCGATGTCGGACGAGGCGCCGGACGTGACCTTCTCGCGACCGAACACCAGTTCTTCGGCGACGCGGCCGCCCATCATGATGGCAAGCCGCGAGGTCATCTGCTCGAGTGACATCGACAGCTTGTCGCGCTCGGGCAGCTGCATTACCATGCCGAGCGCACGGCCGCGCGGAATGATGGTCGCCTTGTGGATCGGGTCGGTCGCGATCACGTTGAGGCCGACGATGGCGTGGCCGCCTTCGTGATAGGCGGTCAGCATCTTCTCTTCTTCGGTCATCACCAGCGACTTGCGCTCGGCGCCCATCATGACCTTGTCTTTTGCTTCCTCGAACTCGGCCTGGGTCACCATGCGCTTGTTGCGCCGTGCCGCAGTCAGCGCGGCCTCATTGACGAGGTTCATCAGGTCGGCGCCGGAGAAGCCGGGGGTGCCGCGGGCGATGGTCTTGAGGTTGATATCCGGCGCCAGCGGCACCTTGCGGACGTGAACCTTGAGGATCTGTTCGCGGCCGACCACATCCGGATTCGGCACCACCACCTGGCGGTCGAAGCGGCCGGGACGCAGCAGCGCCGGATCGAGCACGTCGGGCCGGTTGGTCGCCGCGATCAGGATCACGCCTTCATTGGCCTCGAAGCCGTCCATCTCGACCAGCAGCTGGTTAAGCGTCTGCTCGCGCTCGTCATTGCCGCCGCCGAGACCGGCGCCGCGATGGCGGCCGACCGCGTCGATTTCGTCGATGAAGATGATGCACGGTGCATTTTTCTTGGCCTGCTCGAACATGTCGCGGACGCGGCTGGCGCCGACGCCGACGAACATTTCGACGAAGTCCGATCCCGAGATCGTGAAGAACGGCACGTTGGCTTCGCCCGCGACCGCGCGCGCGATCAGCGTCTTGCCGGTGCCGGGAGGGCCGACCAGGAGCACGCCGCGCGGAATCCGTCCGCCGAGCCGCTGGTACTTGCCGGGATCGCGCAGGAATTCGACGATCTCCTGCAGGTCCTGCTTGGCTTCGTCGACGCCGGCGACGTCCTCGAAGGTGACGCGGCCATGGGCCTCGGTCAGCATCTTGGCGCGCGACTTGCCGAAGCCCATCGCCTTGCCGGCGCCGCCCTGCATCTGCCGCGACAGGAAGATCCAGACCCCGATCAGCGCGATGAACGGCAGCCATGAGACCAGCAGCGACACGAACCAGGGCACGTTGTCGCCGGGCGGCTTCGCGGTGATCTGAACCTTGCCGTTATACAGGCGTGAAACCAGCGTCGGGTCGTTCGGCGCGTAGGTCTGGAAGCTTGAGCCATTGGTGAAGGTACCGTGGATTTCCGGCCCCTGGATCACGACGTCACGGACGTGATTTTGGTCGACTTCGGTCAAAAGCTGCGAGAACGAGATGTCCTGCGAGGAGGCGTGCTGACCAGGATTCTGGAAGAGCGTGAACAGAGCCAACAACAGCAGAACAATAATGACCCAGAGGGCGAAATTGCGCAGATTGGCGTTCATCGATCTTCCTTCGTGGTCGCGCGGATCGCGGCCTTTGTCCTTGGGCAGCACGAGGGAATCCCTCGGTCGACTGCATTACAATCTAGGTGTCACCCCGGTCGCTGCCAAGGGAACCACGCAGGACTATTTAGCGCATTCTAGCGCGATTCCCGTTCAAATGATGGCGCTGAAAGGGGTGTCTTCCCGGGTGGTTAAGGACTCCAGAGGGAATATGACACCGGCGCGGAATATGCGCTATTTGGCGCGACTGCGGCGCGGCGGCGCCGGCTCGACGCGAATCCGGCCGTCGATCAGGCTAACCAGCGCACCGGCAAGGGTCTGTTTCAGCCTTGGCTTTGGCCGGCGGCCGGCAGGGTTTTGTGCAAGCGCCCGGTCCAATGCCGACAGCAAGGCTTCGACCTTGCCCAGTTCAGCCGGCCCCTCATGGCCGAACCGATCGATCGCGCGCAGCAGCAGCCGAAGCCGGATTTCCTCCGCCAAGGCGGCGAACGCCTTTGCATCGAAGGTCTTGGCATCCAAGATCTTGGCATCGAAGGTTTTGGCTTGAAAACCCGGACGCGACGGGTCGCGATCCCTCAGCGCGAGATAACGCTCGGCGCCATCGACCAGAACTTCCACCGCTTGATTGGCCCGGGCAAGCCGCGACGCCAGCCGCGCCAGATTGCGTGTATCGCCGCCCTCTGCGGCAATAGCCGGCATCAACATGCGCAGACGCGGACGCGTGAAGCCGGTGTCGCGGTTGGTCGGATCGTCAGCGAAGCTGACCTTTGCCTTCCGAAGCGTCGCGATCAGCTGCGATTTCGAAACATTCAGAAACGGACGCGCCAGACGCACGCCGTCGCGCTCGGACTCCCGCGCCATCGCCGCAAGGCCGGCGATGCCGCTGCCGCGCATTATCCGCATCAAGAGCGTCTCGGCTTGATCGTCGCGGGTATGCGCGGTGAGGATGTGCGTGGCGCCGTCGGCCCGCGCGGCTTGCGCCAGCAGGCGGTACCGTGCCGATCGCGCCGCGGCCGGCACTCCGGTTCTCGGTTTGGTGCCGCTCCAGCGTACCGTGCGATGCTGCAGATCGAGGCTGCGCGCCAGGCGCTTGACGTCGCGCGCTTCGGCCGCAGCCGCGGTGCGCAAACCATGATCGACGGTAACTGCGATGAGGCGCGGACCGCGTTTCAAGGCACGGCGCCAGCGCGCCGCAAGCCACATCAGCGCGATTGAATCAGGGCCGCCGGAAACGGCGAGAACGATCGCAGGGGCGCCCCTCCAGTCCGCGAACAGACGCTTTGCAGTTTGTGCCGAGATCGCGGAATGGTCGTCGTCGGGCATGGCATTGCCGGCTGATGTCGGAGCCTGCTTATAGAGTCGTGCAGCGCGATTCTTAGCACTTAACCCGCTTTTGCTCACGGTCCACCGCCTGTTTGACGCCGCTCGAGGCGCGCGGATATTTCCGTGTCACCTCGCCGAGCGCCGCGCAGGCGGCCTCCTTCTCCTTCAGAGCCGCCAGCGATTGTCCGAGCCGCAGCAACGCGTCCGGCGCTTTCGCCGATTTGTCGAATTTGGTGGTTACCCCAAGGAAGGCTTCCGCGGCGTCGCGATATCGCTGGCGCTGAAATAAGCTCTCGCCCAGCCAATACTGCGAATCTGCGGTCAGGGGATCGCTGGGGTATTTTTGCGCGAAGTTGCGCATGGTCTCTTCGGCCAGCGCATAATCCTTGCGCTCCATATAACCGATGCCGAGATCGAACTCGTCCTTCGGGGTTGCCGACGGCGGTAAAGTGGTCAGTCCGCCGGTTGCGCCGGGATTGCGCGGCAGCGGTGGAGGCAGTGCTGCCGGGTTGCCCGCTCCGGTATTGGCCAGATCGAGCGGCTCGCCGGCGCCGCGCCCGCCCGGCGCGCCGATGGGCCCCTCAGCCGGAATCGGCAGTTGGCCGCCGCCAAGCGCGCGCGGCACCCCCGGAGCTGTCGGGGACTGGCTGGGATCGAAGGCATCGCCACGGCGCCGGCCTTGTGGGGCTTCGGGCAGCTCCTGGATAATCGGCGCCGGAGCGGCAATCTCATAACCCGGCTGGGCCTGCGGCTGCCGATAGGCCGGATAGGTCTGGGCAGGAGGGGCCGCGGCGATGCTGGGCTGGGGCTGGGTGACGGCGGGCTGGCCGGGTGCGGCCTGCGCGCCCCCCTGCAGCAGCTTCAAACGATCTTCGAGCTGCCGGTTGCGGTACTGCAGCTCCTCATTCTGGCCGGTCAGTTGCCGCAGCTGATTCTCCAACTGTTCAATCCGCATTTCCGGATCGGTATCGTCGGATTGCGCCAGGGCCTGTGTCGTTACGGCCTGTGAAGCCAGCGTCAGCATCCCGGAGATCGCCGCAGCGCGCGTGATTTGATGAAATCTGGATGACATTTTGGCCTGACGACGACATCGAAAGCGGAAACAACATTGAGAGAGGGAGTACGCCAAAAATGTGACTGAGACAAACCCGGAGCTGAAACGAAGCCGCCCCAAAACAAAACCGGCGCCCGAAGGCGCCGGCGATAAACATGGGGAAAACGAGCTCTCTTATGAACTGGCGTTCAGGACCGTGACGGCACGGCGGTTCTGCGACCAGCACGAGATGTCGTTGCATACCGCGACCGGGCGTTCCTTGCCGTAAGAGATCGTCCGCATCCTTGAGGGATCGATGCCGCGCGAGGCGAAGAAGGTGCGAACCGATTGAGCACGCCTCGCGCCCAGCGCGATGTTGTATTCGCGGGTGCCGCGCTCGTCCGCATGGCCTTCAATGGTGAAGGAGTAGCGGTTGTAGTTCTGCAGCCAGCGCACCTGCTTCTCCAGGGTCGCGATCGCCTGGGGACTTAGATCGGTCTGGTCGCTCTCGAAGAACACGCGGTCGCCGACATTGACCACGAAATCCTGCTGGCTGCCCGGGGTCGCAGCACTGGCCATCGCGCCGTCGGCGCCGAGGTTCTTGTTGGCGCAGGCGCCCATCGACAGCGCCACCGCAAGCACCGCAGCCAGCTTCAATCCCTGGAGGATGCGCACTTGATGTTTCATTCCGGAGCCTCCGCGCTCGCGTTTTTCTACTGTTATCCGGTCTACAGGGCGATGGTTAAGCGAACGTTCCGTCAACCTTGATGGGGTGTTTCCAGACCCGATCAAATGCCGACAAACGGCGAAAAGCAACCGCGATGGTTAATGATTTGTAAATGTGGCGCGACGGTGAAGCAAGCGGGTATGGCCCGGACAACCCTTTAACAGGGCCGATTCCGGGTCCGATCGACGCGATACGCTTGCGAAAGGGGCGCTGGGGCGATGGGAACCCGCTTTTGGCCGATCCCCTCGCAGCACCTATGCCTGATTCACCAGGATTGCTGAGGGACGATCGGTGCGCGATCGAACGACGACACGATCGCATTCGACGCGGTCGAGTGGCGCTCGCCGCTGCGCTGGAACAACATCCGCCGCTCGAAAGCGCTGGATCGCATGTAGGGGAAGCGCTGGAATACCCGATCGCGGATATCGGGATATTTGGCGGCCACCAGCCCCACCGGCTTGATCAGCCCGGGATACAGCCTTGGTTCACCCCATGGCTGCTGCAGGAAAACCTTGCGATAAAAGGCCCGGTGTTCCGGGCGAACATTCGCAAGACCGATATCGGCGTTGAAATACCCGCACGCGACGTAGCCGAGCCGGACGGTGACATAGGGCAGTTCCGGAAATCTCTTGGCCTTTTCAGGATCGGCCACGAAACGGGTCGGATCGATGATGATTTTGCCCCGATCAAGCTCCGGGTGAATGAGATCGGCGAACATCTCGGATGAGGGAGACCCCCTCCATTCCGAGGTCAGCACGCTGATACGAATCGAGCTGTAAAGCTCACCGTGCAGGTAAATGCCGAAAGTAAAGTTGTTCGGCAGATCGTCATAGCGATCGGTGACGCGCTCGGCTTCCGATGCCAGGATCGCGCCTTCACGCAGATAAGCCCGGTAACGCAGACGATAGATCTTGTCTTTTTCCTCGGGCGTTTCGGCGAGGCGGTAGTCGACATGCTCTAGTGGATCCGGGCTGCGCGCAGGAACAAGGGCGATTGCTTCAGCCGCAAACCTCATTTGATACTCCTTGCTTCCCAACAACTTGTGCGCGCACAAGAAGGATTAACACCTTCTTAACGAATAGGCAAAGAGATCGCGGCGTTAGGGTTAACTTGAGGCAGTTCAAACATCGCGCCACAGGGCGGAGTGAGGAAAGGAAATTCCACCAACGAGCGATCGAGCGTTTTTCAGCCAATCGATCGTGAGGGCGCCGCCAGCATTTTCTCGTCCGGCAGGCGGCGGGCGTGCGAGGCGTTGAGCAACTGGCGCACCCGCACCGCCGGCACCGGGCGGCTGAACAGATAGCCCTGCGCCTCGGTCACCGTGCCATCGGCGCTGATCAGTTCCAGCTGCTCGTTGGTCTCGATGCCTTCGACCACGACCGACATGCCGAGATCGGCGCTGAGCCGCGCCACGCCGCGCAGCAGCGTCAGCGGACGATCGCTGTCGATCCCCTCCAGGAAGGATCGATCGATTTTGACCTTCTGCAGCGGGAAATTATGCAGGTAGCTCAGGCTTGAATAGCCGGTGCCGAAATCGTCCAGCGAAATCCGCACCCCGATCGCGCGCAGTTGCGACAGCACATCGTGGGTCAATTGGGTATTACGCAACAGCGACGATTCGGTGATCTCGATCTCGAGACGGTGCGCCGGCAGCCCGGAAACTTCGAGCGCGTAACGGACCTCGTTCAGCACATCGCGCTGATGGAACTGCTGCGGCGAAAAATTGACCGCGACGCTGACGCCCTCCGGCCATTTCATGCATTCCATGCAGGCCTTGCGCAGGATCCAGCGGCCAAGATCGACGATCAGGCCCATGTCCTCGGCGATCGGAATGATATCGACCGGGGAAACCGTGCCCCGCACCGGATGATTCCACCGCAACAGTGCTTCGCACGTGGCGATTCGTCCGGATTTGAGATTGACGAGCGGCTGATAGAACAGCTCGAATTCTTCGTTGGCCAGCGCCTTGCGCAGGTCTAGTTCCAGAATGCGGCGCGCCTCGACGGTTAGCGCCATCTCGTCGCGGAAGAAGCAGAAGGTGCCGCGGCCGTCCGCCTTGGCGCGATAGAGCGCCATGTCCGCGTTCTTCAAGAGCGTATCGGCGCTGACGCCGGCCGGCGATGTCATCGCGATGCCGACGCTGGCGCCGATCTCGACCAGATGGTTGTCGATTTTGTAGCGCTCGCTCAGACGGTAGACAATTCGGCGGGCGAGGCCGGCGGCGTCCTCGTTGGAATTGATGTTCTGCTGAAACACCACGAATTCGTCGCCGCCGAACCGCGCCACGAAATCCTCGGGGCGCAGCATTTCGCGTAACCGGTCGGCGACCGCACACAACAGCTGGTCGCCGCAAGGATGACCCAGGGTGTCGTTGACCTGCTTGAACTGATCGAGGTCGACAAACAGCAATGCCGACAGCTGATCGGCATCATGCGGAACCGCCAAAAGACGCTCGATCTCGTCGCGGAAATTGAGCCGGTTGGGAAGCGCGGTCAGTTCGTCGTAACGCGCCAAATGCGAAATTCTGGCTTCCGCGTTGCGCCGTTCGGTGATGTCTTCCAGCAAAACGACGGCGCCGCCGCCGGCCATCGGCTGAAATGTCCACGACAGCGACCGGCCACGGGCGACATCCGGATCGGTGGTGACGATATCCCTCGCCTGCGAATTCTGGATTTCGGCAAGGATCATCTTCCCGCTGGCGGACGAGATCGATCCGGCAACGACGCAGGCCGAGACGATGTCCGGCGCGCCGACCCCGCGGCGCACGAGATCCTCCGACAGATTCATCATTTCGGTGAAGCGATGATTGACGACCGCAAGCTGGCCATCGGCGCGAAACATGCACAGGCCGTGCGGCATGTTGTTGAGCGCGGTATCGAACTGGCTTGCCAGCGCCGCCTCGCGTTCGCGCGCGATCAGCGCTCGAACGTAGATTTTCTGCAAGCTGGTCGAGATATGCTTCAGCGCCAGGAAGAACACGACGTTAAGAAGTCCCAACCCGACGTAGTATGGATTGCCATAGCATACGAGGACCAGCGTCAGCGGTCCGCAAGCCAGCAGCATCTGCACGTGAAATATCCACGGTCGGCCATAGGTCCGGCCGCCGCCGGCCGCCACGTAGCAGAGCGTGACGGATACGCAGATGAGATGCGCGACGGCGTCGCTGCTGTCCAAAAGGGCCACGACACACCACAGCCCTAGCGCGCCCGCATAGAGCATCGCACCGATCTGGTAGCGGATTTCCCAGCGGGCTACCCCGCCGGGAGTCAAACTGGATTTGTGCAGCAGATATTGGCGTGTATCGAGTGCTCGGACCGCGCCGGTCACCACCAGCAGCGCGACGCAGGGCCAAAGCCACGCGTCACCCGTCTTGACGGCTGTCATCGTCGCGGCGACGGCAGCGCACAGGGCGCCCGCGAACAACGGCGCGGGGTTCTGAAAAAGCGAATCGACCAACGCCGCGTAAATCGACGGCGACATCTTCTGGTCGGGCTCTCCGCTCTGATTTGCGAGCTGCATTTGGGCTGACGCGTTCCTGTTCGGTCCGTACTTTTACCCGTCGCTGATGAAGTCTTTCTGAGGGAATATCGTTACCGAGACGTTGTTTTTCGCTGCGCCATGCGAAAATCTGCCCGATAAATCAGCGAGCTAGGCAAGCTTTGCCGGTCACGCCTCGAGCGCCCGATGCTGCGGATTGCATCGCGGGCCGGATAGGGCCGCGACACGACTCCGCGCGTCCAAACGGGTTGGGTTTACGACAGCAGGGGCGACCACGCCGGATCGGACGCGAAGCCGGGGGTTGGCACCCGCAATTCGTTGCGTCCGGAGATGTCCACGGTGAACAGCGAAGGCCCGCCATTGCCACCGGGATCGCGGAAGAACATCAGGACGCGGCCGTTCGGCGCAAAGGTCGGTCCTTCGTTGTGGAAGCCGCTGGTGAGAATCCGTTCACCCGAGCCGTCGGGCTTCATGATGCCGATGGAAAACTGCCCGCCGCCCTGTTTGGTGAAGGCGATGTAGTCGCCGCGCGGCGACCACACCGGGGTCGAATAGATTGCGTTGCTGTCGTCCTTGCTGAAGGAGATGCGCTGCGCGGCCCCGCCGGTCGCCGGCATCACATAGATCTGTGGCTTTCCGCCGCGGTCGGATTCGAAACAGATACGGGCGCCGTCGGGCGAATAGGACGGCGAGGTATCGATCGCCGGGGTATCGGTCAGCCGGGTGGTCGACTTCGAGCGCAGATCCATCACAAACAGGTTCGAATTGCCACCCTGCTGCAAGCTCATGATCACGCTCTGGCCGTCCGGCGAAAACCGCGGCGAGAAGGACATGCCGGGAAAATTGCCGACGATTTCACGTTCACCGGTCTCGATTTTGAGCAGGTAGACGCGCGGATCACCCTGGCCGAATTCCATATAGGTGATTTCCTGGGTCGACGGCGAGAACCGCGGCGTCAGAACCAGATCGGCGCCCTTGGTCAGGTAGCGGACGTTGGCGCCGTCCTGATCCATCAGCGCCAGCCGCTTGACGCGCCGTTCTTTGGCGCCGCTCTCATCCACGAACACCACGCGGCTGTCGAAATAGCCCTTCTCTCCGGTCAGGCGCTCGTAGATCTGGTCGGAAATGATGTGCGCGATCCGCCGCCAGTATTCCGGCGACGTGAAATATTGCTGGCCGGTGAGTTGCTGACCGGCGGCGACGTCCCACAAGCGGAATTCGGCCTTCAGTCGGCCATCGCCTTGGCGGGTCATGCGGCCGGTAACCAGGGCCTGGGCGTTGATGGTTTTCCAGCTCTGGAATTGCGGTGGGGTGTCGATATTGACGATCTTTTCGATGAAGGCGGCCTGATCGATCGGCGCAAACAGTCCGCTGCGCTGCAGGTTATTGGTGATGACCTGGGCGACCCCGACGCCGACCTCGCCGTCCGCCGGCGACCCCGCGACGAAATTCGGTATCGCGATCGGCAATGGTGCGACGTTGCCTTCGGTTATCTGCAATTTGGTCTGGGCGCCGGCAAGCGACGGCAGCAGCAAACCCGCGGCAGCGCCGGCGCCGCCGATCAGGATGTTACGGCGGTTCAGCGGCAACGGAGGAAGACAGAACGACGTTATGGGCATTTGCTGGCTCATTTCCAAAAACATCAACTGTGAAACATCTGCTTAGGATCAAAATCGATGTCCATGTATTTCCATTGATCGTAGGTCTCGTCTCGCAGCATTGTGTACGGCTGACCCTGCAGCACGGCGCGAACGGCCGCATCCGCCGCGGCCTGGTAGCGCGGCGAGCTTCCGGTTGAAACGACCACCGGCGGTGCTGCGAGCCGGCGATCCGGGTTCAGCCGGATCCGCACCGTGACGTAAAGTTCCTCGGGATGTTCGACACCCGGCTGGACATTCCACAGGCTCGCCAGCCGTGCCCGCATCGCGTCAAGTTCGGACTGCGACAAGGTCGCTGCGGTGCCGTGCGTGGACCCTAGCGAGGCCGACGAATTCAGCGCCGAACCGGTGAAGGCCTGCCGGGTCGGATCGCGCTTGTCGAGCAGGGCCGCGATCTTCGATTGATCGAAGACGCGCTCCTGCTTGGGCTTCGGCGGCTGCGGCGGCGCGGCCTTTGCTTCAGGCTTTGGCGCCGGCTTCTTGGCATCTTCCGATTTCAAGGCTTCCGCGATCGGATCGACCTTGGGCGGATCCGGCTTTTTCTCGATTGGCTTCGGCTCGTCCTTGGGCTTGTTCTCGGCGACCGGTTTGGGCGGATCGGGTTTCTTCTCGACCGGCTTCTCCACCGGCTTCGGCGGCGGTTCGGGCGCCGTGGCGGTCACAATTTCCTTCTTTTCGGTGATCTTGCCGACGTTGTCGTCAGGCGGATTGGCATCGGCGATTTTTTCGACCAGCGGCTTCGGCTTGTCCTTTTCGCCGGTCTTGATGCCGGCGGTGATCTTGGAGAGTTGGTCGGCTGAAATGATATCGACCGGCATCGATTCCGGCGGCGGCGCCTCGAGCGAGCGCGCCGAAAAGGATACCAGCCCCCATCCGATCACGAGGACGTGGAGTGCGACCGACGCAATAAGTGTCTTGTCGACCTTCACTTTCCGATTATCCCTGATCCACTTCCGTCACCAGCGCCACGCGCCTGAAGCCGGCGGACGACAGCCGTCCCATCACCTTCATCACGGTGCCGTAGTCGACCTTCTTGTCGCCCCGAACAAAGATGCGCTCATCCAGTCCGCCGCGCGCCTCGGTGATCGCTTTCAGCTTCGGCACCAGATCATCAAGCCCGATCTCGGTATCATTGAGGAATACCTGGCCTTTCAGGTTGACCGAAAGCGTCAGCGGGTTCTTGTCCTGGTCGAGGCTCTTGGCCTGGGTCTGCGGCAGATCGAGCGGCACGCCCACCGTCAGCAGCGGCGCCGAGACCATGAAGATGATCAGCAACACCAGCATGACGTCGACCATCGGGGTGACGTTGATCTCCGCCATCACCGCGCGCCGCCGGCCGCGGCGTCCGCCACCGCCGGACGAACCTGCCATGTTCATCGCCATGATCTGATGCTCACGGATGCGCTCACAATATACCGCCCCTCAAGCCCGCTCGTCGATCTGGCGCGACAGAATCGCCGAAAATTCGTCGGCGAACCCTTCCAGCCGCTGGGCCTGCCGGTTCACCTCTGAGGTGAACTTATTGTAGAAAATAGTCGCCGGAATGGCGGCGATAAGGCCGATTGCGGTGGCAAACAGCGCCTCCGCGATGCCCGGGGCCACCACCGCGAGCGAGGTGTTCTTGGAGGCAGCGATCGACTGGAAGCTCGACATGATACCCCAGACGGTACCGAACAGGCCGACGAACGGGCCGGCCGAACCGACCGTCGCCAGCACCAGCAGCCGGCGTTCCAGCCGCTCGATTTCCCTCGAGATGGAGACGTTCATGACTTTTTCGATCCGCATCTGAAGCCCGGCGAAGGATCGTGCCTGGCTTTCGAACGACCGCTTCCATTCGCGCATCGCCGCAACGAAGCAGGCCGCCATCGATTGCGTCGGCTTGGCCGAGAGCGCGCGATAAAGTTCCTCGATCGACTGCCCTGACCAGAACGCCTGCTCGAAACGATCCATGGCGCGTTTAGTCCGCGAATACAGGAACATCTTGTCGATCGCGATCGCCCAGACCCAGACCGAACAGGACAATAGCCCCAGCATGACCGCCTTGACGATCCAGTGGGCCTGCAAGAACAGCGCAATCAGCGAGACGTCGGCGGATGCGATCGGCAAGGCTGACTGTGCCACGTCGGCCGGATTCATAAGTGGTATCCTCTCAACGCAAGTATCCCAAATCCTCCGGGAGCAAATGGCTGCCGGTTCCACGGCCGCGCGAAAAGCGCGGCGGTAAGTGCCAGCGCTAAAGCCCTGTCGTGTCGCATGAGAGGCCCGTCCGAAGCCGAGGCCTGCATCCCCTGCCAACATGTCAAAACGAGGGCTATCCGCGCGTCTTTACGCTCCCAACCAGACGCTAATCAGGGTTAATAGCGGGTTACCAAAGGGGATTTTGTCTGCGGCAAAAGGGGGCGACGGGATCGGAGCTTTTCCTGGCCAGACTCGGGACCGCCCGTCTGCTTTCGCAAACGGGCGGTTCTTGGCCATCAGGTTTTGTGGTAGCACTGCGCCAGAGGCTCAAGCCTTGAATTCAGGAGCCTTAAATTCAGGCTTGGGGCTGGCCGTCCGAGGGCGGCGTCGGTCGCTGGCGATGCTGCGCCATGAACTGGTCGAACTCTTCCTTGTCCTTGGCGTGACGCAGCCGATCGAGGAAATCCTTGAATTCGGTCTGCTCTTCCTCGAGGCGCCGCAAGGTTTCCATGCGGTACTCGTCGAAGGCGCGGTTGCCGCTCGAGGGCGGTCCGAAGCCGCCGAAGGGGAAGCCGCGTCGCTCCATGCGACCCCGCATCCGCTCCATCTTGTACTGCATCCGCTCCATTTTATTCGACCAGCGGTCTTGGTTGCTCCAGCAAGCCATTTTTCTGCTCCCGAGTGTGAAAAAGAGGAGGGCGAGGCCGATCGGCCACCAGATGATGAAGCCCAGTATGGTCACGGCGATCCAGCCGGGGTGCCAGGGCGAATCAAGCATATGCGGGCGGTAGGGCTCTTCGGTGGGGCCGCGCCATCGATTGACATCTGCGGTGTAGGCCATTTCCCTCTCCATGACAGCATCACGCCGTTGTGAATGTAAATAACATTTACATACCTAAACCATCCCAGCCTTTTGTCAAGCGGGGCGCCACCGGCGCCTTCGAATTTATTTTGGAGCGCCCCAAGGACCGGACGGCTGGCCGGCCGGCTTTTGGTCCGCCGGGTCTTTTTGGGCAGACGGCCGGCGGTCGGTCGAAAAACCGAGACCGCGCAGATAAATCAGCACTTCCGCCTCCAGCAGATCCTCCGCCGACATCGGCAGCTTGCGCCGCGCCGCATCGCCTCTTGCAAACAGCGACGCCACGCCGTGCGACATCGACCAGATATGCAGCGCCATCATCATCGCCGGCGGACGCGGCGTACCAGGCGGCGCCAGTGCAGCGAGACGCTCCGCGGCGGCCCGGATGATGCCGAAGGCGCGCTCGCTTGCCGCCAATAATGTGGGGTTAAGGTCGACGGGAAGCCCGGATTCGAACATCGCCGAGTAGAACGCCGGCTCTTCGCGTGCAAACGCAAGATAGGCCTTGCCGACTCGTTCGAACGCCGTGACGGTGTCCGGACGTCCGTCGTCCCAGGCTCTGGTCAGCACCGTCTCGAACTGTTCGAAACCGCGCTGCGCGATGCTCGAAAGCAGTTCATCGCGATCACGGAAATGCCGGTACGGCGCCGCCGGGCTGACGCCGGCCGAACGCGCGGCGTCGGCGAAGGTGAACCCGGCAGGTCCCTTCTCTGCGATCAGGCCGAGCGCCGCCTGCAGCAGCGCCTCTTTCAAATTGCCGTGATGATAGCCGCGCTCGGCGCGGCTCTGTTCCTTGCGCCAGCTCATGTGAAAGGCTTTTACATGAGCCGGGCGCAAAGGTCACTACCGGCACAAGCCCGGGGTTCGGCTGGAGGCTAACGCCCCGGGTTTCCCTGCAATTCAGCAAATCCGGCCGCGGCTTCCTGAACGTCGGCGGGAAAATCCGACATTTCCTGCACCTGCCGGATTTCGATGATCTCATTACTGGAGGCCGGGCAGCGCTTGGCCCAGGCGATCGCGTCCTCCCGGGACTCCACCTCGATCATCCAGTAGCCGCCGAGCACCTCTTTCGACTCGGTGAAGGGACCGTCGGTCACGACAGGCTTGCCGCCTGAGAACGACACCCGCGCGCCCATCGACGGCGGATGCAGCCCATCGAGGGTGATCAGCACGCCGGCCGCTTTCAGCGCCTCGTTGTATTTCATCATCGCGGCGACCGCGTCCGCGGACGGCATCGTGCCCGGCGCCGCGCTCTCGTAACCACCGGGGATCATCAGCATCATGAATCGCATGGTATTTGTGTCCTTTTCGTTTGGTAACCGTCATTCCGGGACGCGTGAAACGCGAACCCGGAATCTCAATTCCGGGTCCACGCGAAGACGCGTGTCCCGGAATGACAGCCTATTAGGTTTCATTTCGACAGGCCGGCCGCGAACCAGCCGCTCGTCAACAGGACGAATGGGATTTTGCGGCACCGACAGAACCTGCGGAATTATTTCGGAGGTAATTGCTGTTTTACGAACGCGCCATTCTCATAGGTGGCGCCGAAATAGACGTCGATGCGCCTGATCTTGTCGCCCGCGAAGCTGAAAAATTCGGTGTTTCGAAAGCTCTTCCCGTCCTTGGCCACGCATTTGTAGGTGACAAAGGCGCCGTCGCCTTCGACAAATATCTTTTCGAGTTCGTGCCGCGCGATCCATTCTGTGTTGCGCCAGCACCGCGCGAAATAGGTCGGTTTGTCGATTTCATCGTCATACGGACTGGTGAAGCGGAAATCGCCGGTCAGTGCATCCTCGACGGCCTTGCGGTCGTTCGAGAGGTACGCGGCAAAGAGGGCGCGGATGATGTCGGCTTTGCTTCCGTTCATGTCACGTTTCCTGCGGGAACATGGCAAAATAGGGCTCCGCTTCCTTGATCACACGCGCGAAGGAAGGCCGCGCCTGCAGGCGATCGAAATAAGCCGTGACGTTTTTGTGGGTGTTCCCGAACGGCATCACCTTGCTGGCGTAAAAAAGCGCGGGCGACGCAGCGCAATCGGCAAGGCTGAAAGCTTCGCCCATCGCCCAGGTTTTTGCGGCGACCTCCTTGTCGATCATGTCGTAGCAGGACTGAATCCGCGCCTTGGCTTCTTCCACCCCGTGCGGATCTTTTTTGCCTTCCGGCCGCAACCGGTCGCCGACGATCTTCTGGACAGGCAGGTGCACGTAGAGATCGTAGAAACGGTCGCGCAGCCGCGTCTGCAACGCCAACTTCGCGTCCGCGGGGATGAATTGAGTGCGGCCCGGATAATGATTGTCGAGATATTCGATAATGATACTGGACTCCGGAATGGTGCGATCCTTTGCGTCGTCCCTCAGCACCGGGAATTTGCCGATCGGCCACAGTTTCAGCAGCGCCGCGCGCTCCGTCTCGTTGCCGAGGTCGACCAGGCGCGGCTCGAAAGGCGTATCGTTCTCGTACAGGGCGATCAGCGCCTTCCAGCAAAACGAAGACAAGGGGTGGAAATGCAGCGTGAGCGACATGCGGTCTCCTTATGTTGCGGGCGGGTATCGGGTGATGCATACGGCGGAGCGTGGGCGAACGGTTGCAGGCCGCGTATGAGAGGGTGGTGGCGAGCAAAGGCAAGACGTGATGGGGTACAGGAGCGCTCCGTTCATCAATTCGCAAGAGGACCGATCATGACTGCTACCCCCTCCCCGCAAAAAGTCGCGCTGGTGACCGGCGCCGCCCGCGGCATCGGGCTTGCGGTTGCAAAACGGTTTCTCGCCCAGGGCTGGCGCGTGGCGCTGCTCGACATCGAGGGCGAGCTGTTGTGGAAAAGCGTGGAGGCGCTGGCCGCTGCCGGCAACACGCTCGGGCTGCATTGCGACGTCTCGGATGCCAAGGCAGTCGCAGCCGCGGTCGCCGAAATCGAGCGGCGGTTCGGGCGGCTCGACGCGCTGGTCAACAATGCCGGCATCGCGGTATTCGCGCCACTCTTGGAGACCTCCGACGACGACTGGAATCGCGTGCTGGCGGTCAACCTCACCGGGCCGTTCCTCTGCACCAAGGCCGCCGCGCCCCTGATGCGCGAACATGGCGGCGGTGCGATCGTCAACATCACCTCGATCTCGGCGGCGCGCGCCTCGACGCTGCGCTCGGCCTACGGCACCAGCAAGGCCGGGCTCGCGCATTTGACAAAACAGCTCGCCGTCGAACTGGCGTCGCTCGGCATTCGCGTCAACGGCGTCGCGCCCGGCCCGGTCGAGACCGCGATGGCCAAAGCCGTGCACACCGCGGAAATCCGCGCCGACTATCACGACGCCATTCCGCTCAACCGCTACGGCCTCGAAGAGGAACTGGCGGAGGCGGTGTTCTTTCTGTGCAGCGACCGCGCCAGCTATATCACCGGACAGATCCTCGCCGTCGACGGCGGCTTCGAGGCCGCCGGCATCGGATTGCCGACCCTGCGCGGCGAGAGGCGGAACGGTTAACATTCCATCTCCCTCGCCCCGGAACCTTGCCTCGCGCGTCACCATTTCCTACGTCACCATTACCTGGCTCATTGTGATCCTGATCGAAGGAGTGTTCGAAATGCGGACAGCTTTCGCCAGAACAATTTGGCTCGCCACGATCCTGTGCGCCCTCGCCGCGCCGCCCGCCCGCGCCGAGGTTCGCATCCTCGCCAGTCCGGGCGGACAGGTCGGTCCGTTCCTCGATCTGTTCGAGGGCGTGCGCGAGTTCAGGCGAACGCGTCGTGATCGACGGGCCATGCCTGTCGGCCTGCACACTGGTGCTGAGCATGGTGCCAAACAACCGCATCTGCGTGACCCCCCGCGCAATCCTGGGATTTCATGCCGCGCGGTCGGTCGATCCGCGCGGTCGGATGTATGCCGAACCGGAGGCATCCGAAATGGTGCTGGATGCTTATCCCGCGCCGGTGCGGGGCTGGATTCGCCGCCACGGCGGTTTGACCTCGCGGCTATTGCTGCTGCGCGGCCGCGAGCTGGCGGCGATCTATCCGTCGTGCCGTTAGAGCGCGATCATCACCCTTCCATCGGGGAGTTGACCATCCAGGGGATGCCGAACTGATCGACGCACATGCCGAACCCCTTGGAGAAGAAGGTCTTGGCGAACGCCATGTTGACGCTGCCGCCCTCCGATAGCGCCTTGAACTTGCGCTCGGCCTCGGCGGGATCCTGGACCTGCAACGAGACCGAAAACCCCTGTGGCTTGTGGAAGTGGCCGGGCGGCGCATCGGAGGCCATGATCACCTCGCCGTCGATCGACATCCTGGCGTGCATGATCTTCTTCTTCCATTCTGGCGGTATCGGCATCGACTCCGGCGCGCCCTCATGCGTCAGCATCATCTCGATCTTGCCGCCGAGCACCTTCTCGTAGAACTTGAACGCCGCTTCGCAATTGCCGTTGTACATCAGATAGGGATTGACCTTCATCGCTTGCTCCTTGGTGATGTTGTTACACACACAGCGTCTCGACGTGCCCCGGATCCAGCGCAACGCTTGAGCGATGCGCTGCTGATCCGGGGTCTATACCATGCTTATCACTTCATGGGTCCCGGCTCTGCCGTGCACCGCCAAGAGCGCCGCACCCCGTCCGGGACACGATCAATTTGGGTCGCCGGTTCATTGCTCGGTGAGCCTCTTCAGGTTGGCGAGACCGACTTCGAAATCCTTGCCGATCATGTGGTCGATGTTCATGAACACCTGCACCAGCTTGGACATGAAGGGCGCGGGGCCGTGCATGAGCCAGGTCACGTTGGTTGTCACGTCGGTTGTCGCATCGGTTGTCATATGCATGGCACCGTCCTGCGGCAGTATTGTGAACTCGGCGGTGTTGTGGCCCTCGAACGGCCTGAAGAAATCGAGCTTGATGACGATTTTTGAAGGCGCCGAGCTATCCAGGATTTCCATGCGGCCGGAGCCGACATTGTTGTTGCCGTCCCACGCATACACAGCGCCCCGGCCGGCTGCCGCTCCGCTATAGCTGCGCTTCATCGCGGGATCCTTGTGTTCGTAAGGGGACCACGATCCCCACTGATGAAAGTCGTTGATCAGGGAGAAGATTTTCTCCGGCGCCGCTTTGACCGTGGTCACGCGGCGGACGCTGAAGCTACCCGGCTTGGTCGCGGCGAGGGCCAGCACGATCGCAACCGCGACCGCCAGCACGACCGCTGCGATGGCAATGATCTCAACCACGAAAAATCTCCGTATCTATGAAATTGTCAGCCGGGCAACCGCAACGCTACCTTATCTCCTCGCCAATCGCCCTCTCGTTCCCTGAGGGATTGGTGATGCACGATCCAAGGACGAAGAAGGTCGGCGCGATCCGACAGCGGGGGCGAATTAACTTGCAGGCCGTGGCCTTCTGTCGCTGTCCCTCCCTCCGCGGTCGGGTGGAGAACAAGGCGACGCGCATTGCTCGGTTGCGTTGACGCATTTGTGTCTAATGAGTGGATTTGCCGTAAACGCGGCGTGACCCTGATCCCTGCATCGGCGGCTTTTGCTCTCCCCAGCCGCACCCGAACCCTCAACGTGCTCGAAACGCTGGTCACGGGCGCGGCGGGCGGCGGGCTGTTTTTGTGGGGACATCTTCCGGGCGGGCTGATCTCCGGTGCCATGATCGCGGTGGGCATCGCCGCGATCGCAGGGCGGCCGCTGGCCGTACCTGCGATTCTGACCCAGACGGTGCTGGTGCTGCTCGGGATCTCGCTGGGCTCGCTGGCATCGCGGCAATTGCTGCAGCATGTCGGCGCCTATCCCCTGACCATTGTGCTCTTGGCGCTGGCGACGTTCTGCGCGACATTCGGCAGCAGCATCTATCTGCAGCGCGTCCACGGCTGGGACCAGACCTCGGCGTTTCTGGCGGGAAGCCCCGGCGCGCTGTCGCAGATCACGATGCTCGCCATCGAGAAGGGCGCGGATGTATCGGCGATCGCCGTGGTGCAGACCATGCGCGTGATCATTCTCACCGCGGCGCTGCCGATGCTGCTGGCGCTGACCGGGATCGCCCCGTCGTCGCCGCCGACGGCCGCGTTCGCCATCGCCTCGCCGCTCGAACTGGCCGAGCTGATCGCGGCATCGGTGGCGGCGGCGCTGCTGCTGCGGCGGATCAAATTTCCGGCGAGCTGGATGTTCGGCGCGATGATCGGCTCGAGCGTGCTGCACGGCACCGGACTGGTCGAAGGCGGCCTGCCGCCCTGGGTGCGCGGGGTGGCGCTGATCGGGATCGGTTCGCTGATCGGCTCGCGCTTCGCGCGGATGAAGCCAAAAATCCTGCTCAGCCATGTCAATGCGGCGCTGGGCTCGTTCGCCGTCGCCATCATCATCTCCGCGGTGTTTGTCGCGGTGATCGCGCTGACCATCCAGGTGCGGTTCAGCGACGTCATCGTCGCGTTCGCGCCGGGCGCGATGGATGCCATGCTGGCGCTGGCGCTGACGTTGCACATCGACCCGATCTTTGTCGGCGCCCATCATCTGTCGCGTTTTGTCTTTGTCACCATTGCGACCCCGGGCATCGTGCACCTGTTCGGACGCCCGCAGGAAGACGTGGACGATTAGGTCCGCAACGCCTCTTCCTGAGAAGGCGTGAAGCAATCTGTCCCGGACGCGGCGCAGCGTTCTTCACGCTGCTCCGCAGAGCCGGGACCCACGGGTACGGGTCCATCATGGACCCCGGATCGGCAGCGCACCGCTTCGCGCTGCGCAGCGTCCGGGGCACGCCAAACCCTCACCCTGAGAAGGCGTGAAGCAATGTGTCTCGTGTCCCGGACGCGGTGCAGCGTTCTTCACGCTGCTCCGCAGAGCCGGGACCCACGGGGTACGGGTCGATAATGGACCCCGGATCAGCGGCGCACCGCCATAGCGCGTCGAAGACGCGCGTAAACGCGCTTATGGCGCTGCGCAGCGTCCGGGGCACGCCAGACCCTCATCCTGTAGGAGCGCGCTCCCGCGCGACTCCAAGGATGCGCTGGCCATGGTTCGAGACGGCGCAAACGCGCCTCCTCACCATGAGGACCTGCGCCCGGTCCGTGCGATGCCCCACGCCGCGATAGCGGCCATCAGCAGCGAGATCAGCACGTTGTAGCCGGCCAGCGACAACCCGAGAAAGCGCCACTGCACTTCGTCGCAGCGGACCACCTTCACGGTATCGAGGCGCTCCAGCAGGTTGCCGGCGCTGCCGAGATTGCCGACCGGGCCGGTGCAATCGCTCGGCCCCTGCCAGAAATGCCATTCGACGCCGGCGTGATAGATCCCCAGCCCGGCATTGCCGAGCGTTGCCAGCGCGAGGATCCCAAGGCCCGCATACAGCACGGCGCGCGGGGCATGCCTCGCCGCGGCGAGCGCGGTCAAGGCGGCGAGCGGCACCGCGAGGTAATAGGCATAGCGCTGCTCGAGGCAGAGCGGACAGGGCTGGATACCCTCGACCAGCTGCAGGAACCACGCCCCCGCCAGCGTCGCCGCCGCAATGACGGTGATGGCCAGCGCCGCCATCAGCGCGGGATTGGCGTCGTCGCGCGCGTGCGACCGGGAGGCAGTGCTGTCGAGCGTCACGTTGATCTCCTGTGGCAGAGCGTCCTATCCCGCGCGCCGCGCGCTGTCGAGGCGAACGCGATCACGCTGGGGTGTTTTGCCGGTTTGACGCGGCGCAGACGGGTCATCGCCATTGCCGTTGCATCCAGGCGCTTGCCATGCAGCGGCCCGGCAGCCGTTCGGGCCATCGGCCTCCGCGCGCCGACCCGCAGCTATCGGGTTGACCGCAAGGTGCCGCCCGCTATATTCCGCCGGCTTCGCGACCTCGCTCCGGCGAGCGTCCGAAGGCCCCTGTGGCGGAATTGGTAGACGCGCTCGAACTCAAAATCGAGTTCCGCAAGGAGTGCTGGTTCGATTCCGGCCAGGGGCACCAGAAGCTTTGTCGCATGGCTTCTCATCTATTCAATTTTAAACAGCCAACTGCAGATATGAGTTCGCATTCTCGCGGCGCGATGCGCCCGAGGTTTGCCAAAAACATCCGCCCTGAAAACAGAGGGCGTGGGGAATGCCGGATGCCCGATGCACCCGCAGCCTCGTGTGCGCTATTGGTAGCAAGTATGCACACGAGTATTCACAGCGAGCCACCGGAAATCACCCGGCATTCCCGCACGCAATGGTTTACGGCTTATACCGCGCTCTCCCCGGTGATCGGCTTTCTTGTCACCGTCATCTGCGGAAAACTGGCTCGTCCGCGCCCGGTCGGGCCGACTTGCCTTCCGCAAACTTGACGCCGGCGTCGAGGCGTCAGGACCACACGACTTCGCCGTCCGCGAGCAACATCGTTCGTCAGCATGCCGGTCGTCGCTCACGGGAAAACCCGCCCTGCGATCCCTTGCACACCCGACCCTGCCGCGTCCACCGCAACCCGCCCCAACGTTCACGACGATGGCCAACGCCCCTCTGATCGGGACGGGATGGCGACCGATATAAGGTGATTTGGGTCTTCGGAAAACCAGAATATTTTTTCAAAAGGGGCTGGACACGAAATCGGCAAGCACGCCCGTCGGGCAAATCAGTGCCTGTTACGGAATGAAGTAGAACGGATTCGGCACCTTGAAGGTGCAGCCGCCATGCTCGCCGTCGATGTCGCTGATCTGATCGCCGGCATTGGCGATGATGGTATAGCCCTCGGCTTCGACCTTGATCCGCTCCGCCGTTTTGTAGGCCTGCACCGTGGGGAAATTGTCCCGGTCGGGGCGCGTCCTGAGTTCGGTCCAGCCGTCATATCCGGCATGATCGAGATTGACGACGGTGGCGTCGCGCTGGCTGTCCGGGCGGCCGGTAATGAAAATCACCGCGACGCCGCTCGCCTTTGCCGCTTCGAACAGCTTTCGCGCCGGCTCGATCGCTTCGGCGCTGGACTTGAGGATCCATCGGTTGAAGCCGCAGGGACCCGCCGGCAGCACGTCGCAGGAGCCGCCGGCGACGAAACCGAAATCGTCGGCCGCCAGATTCGGCCAGTTGGTGAGTGACGTCTCGTCGATATCGAGCACCAGCGCGGGCCGCTTCGACTGGCTGGCCCGCTGCTCGACCAGTTTTCTCGCCGAGTTCGAACACCGCCGAGAGGTCGTCGTTGTAGAATTTGTCGTGATAGTCGCGCAGCATGGTCTTGATGGTGCCGACATTGAGCGTGCCCGGCGGCGGCGCGGGAATGTGGTTCGGCACCGGAGCCGGGCAATCGGCAGCAGCGGCGCGAGCGGGGTTCGGAGCGATCGCAAGCGACGCGGCGACAGAAGCCGCGATCAGTAAATTCCGGTTTCGGCCCGTGCGCTTCATATCTGCCCCCGCCCGTAACGTCATCCTTAACCGCGCGATTTGAGGTTAGTCGCGATGTTGTCCGCGGTTCGCAGCGCCAGCGCCGAGAGCGTCAGCGTCGGATTGGCGGTAGCGCCGGTTGGAAACGTACCGCTTCCGACCAGGTACAGGTTATTGTGATCATGGGAACGCTGGTTCGAATCGACCACCGACGTCTTTGAGTCCTTACCCATCCGGTAGGTCCCCACGATATGACCGGCGCCGCCATAGGTCAGCGTGACAGGCTTGCCATCGATCATCTCCTCGAAACGGCCCGGACTGTCGCTTGAAGCATCGGGCAGTCGATGGGTGAAATCCGTCGCACCCAGCTTGTCGAAGAGAAGTTTTCGCATGCGATAGGCGGCGACGATTCCCTGTCTCGTGTAATCCGAAAGATTGTAGGATATTTCCGGGCGCGGCAGCCCCAGGCCATCCGTAAATTCCGACGACAGCGTCACCCGGTTGTTCGGATCCGGATCTTGCTCGACCAGAAATCCGATCCGGAACTGCCGCGTTATCACATCGTTGAGTTTTTTAGCGAGGTCAGCGCCAAACAGCGCGGCGTTATCCTTGCCCAGTCCGTTATCTTTCTGATTATTGATTCCGCTCGAGTTCATTCCATTGACAAAATCGATGGTCGTGACGTGGGGATCGCCGCCGAATTTGAGACCGGCAACCACGAAATTCCAGCCTTCATTGCCGATGTCGACCCGGAATGCCGCGCGCTTGGCGCGAAATGCTCCGTCGCACAGGTCGCCGATTCCCGAGGTGATCAGTGGACCGCGATAGGGGAATACCGGCTTTGCGGTCTGCGGCAGCAACGCCCAGCCGAGATAATACGGATGGTCCATCAGGTGACGTCCGACCATGTCGCTGCTGTTCGCGACGCCCCTGGGGGTTCGGCCGTCGTTCGTCGACATCAGCAGCAGCCGAGGAGTTTCGATGGCGTTTGCGGCGATGACGAAGATTTTAGCCTTGACGCATCCTTCTCCGGTCTTCGGTCCGTTCTCTTCGCTGTAGGTGATATAATTGATCTGGCTGACATGCCCGTTTTCGACGATGATCTTGCTCGCGACCGCGTGATCTACAAGGATCGCGCCCCGGTTGGTCGCTTCGTTCAGTGTAATGGTCGGGTCGTATTTGGCCTGGATCGGGCAGATCGGGATGCAATTGGTATTGCCGGCGCAAGCGCGCCGATTCCGGTATGGCTGGGAATTGCGCGCCGCCGGCAGGCTTCTCACCTTGATCGCGGTCACGGGTTTGTCCATTCCGAGAAACTTGGTCTCGTCAGCCGTCAATTTCGCGAGTGCCTCGCCGACGCGTTGATCGAGCAGCGACGGCGGAATCTTCGGCATCGGATAGGTGTATTTATCCGGGAAATGGATGCCGAGGTATTTTTGCTCTTCCATATCCGCCGAAACGCCGAGTTCGGCCTCCGCCAGGCCGTACCACTTGCTCATTGTTTCAGAGGTGATGTCTTCCGGCCAATCCGGGAACGGAAAGTCTTTCGTGTCCTTTCCATGGCTCGATTTCATGGTGAAATCCGAAGGCACAAATCTCAGGGAAGTGCCGAGCCAATGCGATGTGCCGCCGGCAACGCGGTCGTAGGTGCTGGTGAAGGGCCGCGGCCCCTTTTGAACGAGATAACTCTGTTTGGGATCATTCCAGTTCGCGCCCAGCATCAGCGACGTCGGTCTGCCGGCCGCCATTTTTTCCGGTTTACCGGACATCTCCGGAGGATAGGGGCTCTCCGGCGCCTTGGCGTTGGCCTCGTAGAACGTCTTCATGTACTTGTTGATATTCGGCGGAACGCCCGGCCCGGCCTCGAGGATAACGACCGTGATCCCCTTCTTGCGCAGTTCGTTGGCGATCAAGGACCCGGCAAAACCGGACCCGACGATCGCAACGTCGCATGTCATGCAATTATTGGCGGCCATGGCTGGCTCCCTCAGGGAATCGTTGTGGTGATGAAGCCGAGATCAGACCTTACATTTTGGTCGTTCGGATCAACGGGCTCGCGCGACCAGTAGCCGAATTGCAGGTTGCTGTAGCCCATCGGATGGGCCTGGGCGATTTGCCAAACGCGTCCCTGAGTGTAGGCTTTCGCGCAAACAACTCGCGAGGGAATCAATTCACCGGCGGGCGACGCTTTTCTCAGGTCCGACGGCTCGTACCAGGAGCCGAGATACCACAGCAGTACAATGCTGCGCGCCAGAAATTTTACGTCATCGTCGTTGCTCACCGCCTTGATGATGTCCGGCGCCGACCCGGAATTGTCCCTGGCAATTTTCAGCAATTTCCCGAACCCGGCCTGGTCCTTGATATTGATGACGTTGAAATAGTCTTTCTTGATATTGAATGGATCGACGCCGGGGTCGGCCTCCAGGATCGGGACGGGCTTGTTTTGCTTGTTGTTACCGGTGAATTCGGGCGCCAGATTCACGACCTTGAGTCCGGTGAGGGCCGACGAAAGCAGCAAAAAGGCCATCATGTCCGGGTCTGAATCGGCGCTCTGGGCGTAGGCCGGACTGTCGATCGGCATGGCCACGATCGCCGTCGTGGCCATCGCGCCGGCAAGCATCGTGCGCCGGGAAACTTGGCCGGCCTTTTCACCGTCCCTCGCGCTTGGCGCAACCTGATTGCGCCTGGTATGCGGTGAGGTGCTCATGGTGTTCCCCCAATCATTTCAAATCTGTGTTGCGCCTGTATCGACCGGGCAAGTCTGGTATTTCTATCTCGCCTCGGCCTTCTTCTGCTTCCGTGGCGCCTTATCATCCTTCACCTGCGGCAAATCCTCCTTGCCCTGCGCCTTCTCCAGCATGAAGGTGAAGTCCGATTGATTGAAATGGACTTCACCGGGCTTTGAGTTCGACGCGCTCGGCTGGAAGCTCACGGCGTTGCCGTGGCACCCAATGCAGCTCGATGATGCCTGCGGAATATCGCCCTGGCTGTAGGTCTCGAGCGTGGAGTTCGCCAAAAACGACGGCGCCGGCGAACAGTTCATATCCTGCTGTTTACGGAAATCAGTATTAGGCAGTGGCGCACTTGTATTTGGGGTGTGTAGTGCTGTGCAGGGAAAGTCGCTCGGCCATTGCGTGCTGAGCAACATGTAATTTTTCCATACGGTATCCTTCAACATGTCATGAAAGATCGCATTCATGTTCTTGGCGGCGTTCGTCAGCGGAATTTCGCGGACGATCTGGCTCTTGAACTTGGCATCCTTGAATTTCAACTGAAGCGCCGGATCGGGCGTCCATGGGCGCGGCGGCGTCGCATTCTCCACGCATCTATCCCCGCAATTGATGTCGTAGAAATTGTATGGGCCATCGAACTTGCGAGCAGCGACCTCGTCTTTATCCGGCACATTTTTGACATGTTCGAACGAGGTCCATATCCACTGCGGACGGCTCCGGGTCTTATGCACCGCGTGAAAGCCGATAAGTCCAAGCGTCTCCCGCAGGCATGGCGGCGGCGGCGCGTTTGGATCGTCGGACTTCGGCATGGAAACGAGCGCGTTCACCATGTGGAAATTTCTTGCCTTGATGTCGTCGGGCCCGAGAATCTTCCAGGACACCTTGAGCATGAAGGCCCCCACGTCGGCGACAATCCCCTTGGTTGCATCGGCATTTTGGCCGACCGGAAAATCAACCGCCAAGCCGAAATTGCGCTGGTCCCGTTGCCCCTCCTTGGTGAACAGATTATTCTTCGAAATGTAGTCGAACATCCGCCTGTTCATGAGAATATCGAAGATTGCGTAGTGGCCCTGCTGGTCGATCAATGCGCCGGTCTTGAAGGGCTCGTTGTAGCTTTCCTCGATCATCTTCACGACCATCATGCCGGGCTTGTATTGGGCGCGGCAGGCGGGCGGCATCAATCTGACCTTCTCGGCTTCCATCGCCGCTCGATCGGCAGGCCATTTTGGCGCCGGTATATCGACGGGCAACATAACGTCGAGAAGCTGCTTGAAATTGTCCATGTCCTCCCATCGCGTCGGCGTGTCCGGCTTCGATTGCAAGATCGGGCTTCCGTCGGCGGGCGAGTTCATCGCGATGAAAGTCCGCCACGAGTAGAAATCGAAGCCGCGCTGCAGGTTCTCGAGTTCGATGTCCTCCGGACCAACCGGGTTCACTCGCTCCTGGCACGGCATGTCTGAATCCAGAATGCTGGATCGATCCGCGTCGGCGACAGGGATTACCCCCGCGGGAAGATCCTGACCAGCCAGCTTGCCCTTGAACGGGTCGGTCATGACAATGCATTGCTGGCCGAGCGGTCTGGCGTGAGGAGAGCCGGCGGCCGTTGCCTGTGTTTGAGCCGATGATGGTCCTGACCAACCAGACACAGCGACAAGAGCGACAGTTGCGATACCAACGGCGAACAGACGGCTATGGCGCATGGTCGACATCCCCCTCTCGGGCCAGTGGAGTATAAAGCCAGTCAGCAGACACTTTCGTGATATTTATTTTGCAACCTGCTGTAGAAGGCGAAACAGAAAAATTGTGTTGTCAAAGCCCACCCAGGCATCCGGAAAAATCTCCGGACGCCATTTAACGTAGAGCTAAATCTTACAACTGCAAATTGTCAATACGAATCCTCATACTTGTGCATCTTATGCCGATCGGATCGCACCGCATCAATGAAGGCTCGCGATTTATCGATCGCTTTAATAAAATTTTTTGGTCCGATTGACAGGCTTTGTGAACCGACAACTTGACTTACGATCGAAACGTGCATCTGCGCGCTCGACGGCCTGGACCTAACTCGATTCTTGTTGGTCGCGCCGGTCTGGATCCGGTTCAAGGATCATTCGCCGGTGCAGCGTGTGCCGACAAATTTCGTTTGAATGTCGGTGCGCAGGGTCATGAACGACCCGATCGCACACCCGGCCCGGTGGCGGCGCTCGCTCAATTCTTTATGGTCGCTTCAGCGTCGAAAATCGCGCGGGGAAAAGAAACAGGAGTTTGCAGTGCGCGCTCCGGCCGGAACCGGAATTTCAGTCCGAACCGAACAGACGGATCTGAGGCATCTCGATTCTCACCGGCTCAACCGCAGGCTCCTGCGTCGGCTCGGTGTCTTCCCTGACCTTTTCCTCGACCGCTTTCAGTTCCTGCTGCCTCTGCCGGCGCCTCTCGGCCCATTGCTGGCGGCGCTCGGCTCTGCGCCTCGCCTCCGCCCGCTTGATGTCGGCGTCCCGCCCCCTCGCGAAGGCGTCGTCGGGCGCGGCGGTTTTTTCCGGCGTCGCCGGCTGGGCCACCGGTGCAGCGGCGACTTGCGGTGCGGGCCTCGCGGGCGGGATAGCCGACGAACTGTCAGCCGGTTGCGCCGCATTCGGCGCGGAATTGGCGGCCTCTATCTGCACCTGAGCTTGCGCGGGCGGCGCCGCAACATCTGCGGCCGGCGCAGGCGGCGCAGCGGCCAGATACCGGACCGGCTCGGGCGGCGCCTCGGCCGCTTTGATCGGCTCCGGCGACATGCGCCGCTCCAGCCGCGTCATCTCGGTTCCCGGCTTGGGCGATTTGGCACCCATGATATCCGCCATCAGCAGACCTCCGCCGAGGCCGGCGGCGATCGCAACGATGATGGTTCCCGCTCCTGCAAAATAAGCCGTCGAAGCGCGCATGTTGGGCTCCCTTTCGGCTGAAAACGCCCAACGTGCCGCGATGTTCCGCCACTCGGTAGAAGCGAAACCAGGCGCCGGGCCGTCGTCTCATTCACTGAGATCAACTTGCAGGATGGGAAAAACTCAAAGGACGATGCGCCGGCCGGGCGCCGGCCGCCGCGCTCAGATCTGCGCGGCCACCTTCTCCAGCCCGATCAGGCGGGCGAGCGTGCGCACTTCCTGCTTTTGATCCTCTCGCAGTTGAAACAAGAGCGGCATCGCCGCCGATTTCAGCTGCTGGACCTCCGCCGCATCGGGATCGATCGGCGTACCCGTTGCCTTCGGATCGGCCTGACGCGTGGCGTGGATCTTGCGGGCCACGGCACGCAACGCGGTTTCCACCGCCGGCCAGTAATATTCCTGGTCGGAAGAAAGTTTCAGGCGCTCCTTGATGACGGCGATCTGGGCGTCGCTGAGCAGCGCGTAGGATTTTTGCGGTTGCGGCTTGCTCACAGCCACCGGCTTCGGCGTCGCCGCTTCGACTTTCGGCGCTTCGATCTTCGGCGCTTCGGTGTCGGCGGGCCGGCTCGATGCAAAGGCCTGCCGCAGCGGCTCGGTCGATACGGCGGCTTGCGGCGGCTCGTAAGACGCCAGCGCAAACGCCACGACCGCCAGCCTGTCCTTCTTGGCTGCCTTGTTCGAGACGGCGGCTTGCACGACGGGTAAAGCCGGTTCCGATCCGACCGTGGGAACGCTGTCGCGGCCGAGAATGCTGGCGGCGGTGGCGCCGACCACGAGCAAACAGGTCAGCGCAACAATGGTGATTGCTCTCGTCAAGCAGTTCTCCGTTTCGGTCGACAACCAGCGTCACATCGCCGAAAACTGGGCATTAATTAAGGCTGATCCGTGCAACGGCGGCGAATTTGGCGGGGAAATCAGGCGGCGACGGAAAGATCGGAGAGGTCGTAGGCGTCCTGGATATCGGCGACGATATCGGACGCTTCCCACAGCGCGTCCGGCGCGACCGAGCGCAGGCTGATGGTCCAGTTGCCGCCTTTGCGGGAGCGGGGCATGCTGACGATGTCGAATTGCACGCTGCGGCAGAGCGGATGGCGCTCGAGCGCGTAGGCGACCCGGGCCCTGATCTCGTCGAGGGTTGCGGGCGTTTTTGCAAAGAGGGTCTCGAAATCCATATCGCATCCCTTCAATGGCGGTCTTCGGCCCGGCCTGCCGCGCCGGCGGTGAAGGGCCTCGGACGCCATTGTTGGGGCGAGTGTGGTTAATGGCGGGTTAAGGCTGGAAGCTGCCGATATTGCGAACCAGCAGACCTGGGTCCGGGATCAGCAGCGCATCACCCCGCAACGGCGGCGCTGCGCAGCATCCGGGACACGATCAAGCCCCGAGCAATTGATCGAGCCGGTCGCGCAGCTGGTCCTGGTGATAGGGTTTCGCCAGCCGCGGCAGGTCGAGCTGGGCGCCGTCGGGCAGTTCGGCATAGCCGGTCGCGAGCAGGATCGGCAGCGACGGCCGCACCGCGCGCGAGGCCGCCGCCAGCTCGACGCCGGTCATGCCCGGCATCACATGATCGGTCATCATCAGGTCGAGCGGCTGCTCGCTTTTGAGGATATCGAGCGCATGCAGGCCGGAGCTGGCGCCGATCACGTGGTGGCCGAGATCTTCCAGCATTTCGGTGGTCGACATCGCGATCAGCGGATCGTCGTCCACGAACAGGATCACCGCGGAGCGGTTGACCTTTTGCAACGTCTGCGCCGGGATTTCGGCTTCCGGCACGGCGGTGGCGACCGGCAGCAGCAGCGTTGCCGTGGTGCCCTTTCCGACCGTGCTCGACAGCTGCAGCGCGCCACCGAGCTGCACCGCAAGCCCGTGCACCATCGACAGGCCAAGCCCGGTACCCTTGCCGAGCGGCTTCGATGAGAAGAACGGCTCGATCGCCCGCTTGAGGATCTCCGGCGTCATGCCCTTGCCGGTGTCGATGACCGACAGTCTCAGGTAGCGGCCGGATTTCAGCGCCGGATCGCCGCTGGCCTGGTATTCGGCAAGCCGGATCTCGATCGAACCGCCGTCGGGCATCGCGTCGCGCGCGTTGATGGCGAGATTGAGGACCGCGAGCTCGAGCTGGTTGGCATCGACGCGCGCCGGCGGCAGCCCTTCCGGAAGTTCGAGCCGCAGCGCCACGCGCGGTCCCAGCGATCGTTCCAGCAGATCGATCATGCCCTGGATCAGGCCGCGCAGATCCATCGGCACCGCCCGCAGATCCTGCTGCCGCGCGAACGCCAGCAGGCGCTGGGTCAGCGACGCGCCACGCTCGGCGCCCTGCAAGGCGCCGTCGATCAGGCGATGCAGCCGCGGATCGTCGGGAAGCCGCTTGCGCAACAGGTCGAGATTGCCCATCACCGCCATCAGCAGATTGTTGAAGTCGTGCGCAACGCCGCCGGTGAGTTGGCCGATGGTCTCCATCTTCTGCGCCTGGCGCAATTGCTCCTGGGCCTTTTCGCGGGCGGCGACTTCCTTCATCAGATCGGCGGTGCGCTGGTCGACCCGCTGTTCGAGGGTGGCCGTCAATTCCGCCAGCGCGGTGCGCTCGGCGGCCAGTTGCGCCAGCAAACTCTCGCGTTCGATTTCCGCAACCTTGCGCGCGGTGATATCGGAGGAAACGCCGACCAGCGATTTGATGCTGCCGTCAGGCCTGCGAACCGCGCGCGCCCGGACATCGACCCAATGCTGCGATCCGTCCGGCCAGATATTGCGGTATTCGATGCTGTAGTCCTGGCCGGTCTTGATGGTCAGCTCCACCACCTCCATGCGCCTGGCGCGATCGTCGGGATGAACCGCCGCCAGCAGGTCCTGATACGAAAAAGGCTCGCCCGGCTTGCGGCCGAAAAACGCCCGGCAGGTGTCGGAGGCTTCGAGCTCAAACTCCGGCAGATGCAATTCCAGCGCGCCGAGATGGCCGGCGTTGAGCGCGGTCTGCAGCAGGTCTTCGCTTTCGGTGAGATCCTCGAGAATGGCGCGGGTCTGGTACTGGCGGCGGCGGCCCCGGACCGCTGAGCCGACGACGCTCACCAGTGTGGTGGGATGGAACGGACGCTCGATGAAGGTGACGTTGCCGAGCACCTGGCCGAGCCGCACCGCATCCGGATTGCGCTCGGGACCGCCGCCCTGATGCGTCAACAGCACGATCGGGAAATCGGACCATGACGGCTGATCGTTCAGCCAGCGCACCAGGGCGCGCAAATCCGCGGTCTTGATCGCCTCATCGGCGATCACCGCAAGGCCCGCCCCGCCTTCGATCTCGTGCAGCAGAGCGGCGAGATCAGTGCAGATGTTGGCGTAGAAGCCCGCTTCCTTGATCAGCGCTGCGGCGACTACGGCGTCGCGGCCGGTCGGAGCGAGAATGACGGCACGCTCGGAAGATGCACCCGGTCTCACTCACTCAGCTCCTGCAACAACGGCTGGCCCTCGCCGATATAGATCGGAACGCCCCGCAATATCCCCTGGAAGCCGTCAAGCGGCTGGCCGATGGTGAGGCCGCGGCTATCGATGCGGTACTCGCGAATCGTCGATTCGTGCATTCCCGTGCGCTTCTTGATGATCGACATCGCGCGCCGCACGTTGCCCAGCGCCTCGAAATAACGCAGCAGAATTACTGTGTCGGCGAGATAGGTCACATCCACCGGCGCTTTCATGTCGCCGACCAGCCCGTGCTGCGCCACCGTCATGAACGTCGCCGCACCCCGACGGTTCAAATATTGCAGCAATTCGTGCATGTGCAGGATCAACGAATTTTCCTCGGGCATCGCCGCCTGATAGCCGTTGAGGCTGTCAATCACCACGGTCTTGATATGATCCTCATCGACCCGTTTGCGGACGCGGTGGGCGAATTCGCCGGGCGACAGCTCCGCGGCGTCGACCTGGTCGATGAAGAGATTGCCGCTGCGCTGCATTTCCTCAAGATCGATGCCGAGGCCCTTCATGCGCGCGAACAAAAGGCCGAGCTCTTCGTCGAACACGAACAGCGCCGCCTTTTCGCCACGCTCGATCGCTGCGACGATGAAGACGATCGCCGCAAGGGACTTCCCGGTGCCGGCGGGTCCGAGAATCAGCGTGCTCGATCCGGCCTCGATGCCGCCACCGAGGAGTTTGTCGAGCTCGGCGATGCCGCTTGACATCGTCGTTCGCACAAAGTTGCTGCGATGCTCAGACGCCACCAGCCGCGGAAAGACGTTCAGCCCGCCGGTCGTGATGGTCACATCATGATAGCCGCCGCGAAACTTCACGCCGCGATACTTGATGATTCGCGCGCGCCGCCGCTCGGCGCCGTAAGACGGCGCCAGCTCTTCAAGCCGCAGCACGCCATGGGCGACGCTGTGCACGGTTTTGTCGGCGAGCTCGGCGGTCAAATCGTCAAGCATCATCACCGTCGTGCCGAATTTCGCGAAATAGTGCTTGATTGCCAGAATCTGCCGGCGGTAGCGCAGCGAGCTTTGCGCCAGCAGCCTGATCTCGGAGAGACTGTCCAACACCACCCGGCTCGGCCGCGCGCGTTCCACCGCCTCGAAGATCTGCTTGGTGGTCTCGCCGAGTTCGAGATCCGATGAATAAAGCAGGCTCTGCTGCTGTTCGGCATCGAGCAGACTCTCCGGCGGCAGTAATTCGAATACCTCAACGCGCTTGTCCAGCGTCCAGCCATGGGAGGCGGCGCCGTCGCGCAGTTCCTGGTCGGTCTCGGAGAGGGTGATGTAGAGGCATTTCTCTCCGGCCCGCGCGCCCTCCATCAGGAATTGCAGCGCAATGGTGGTCTTGCCGGTCCCGGGCGCGCCCTCCACCAGGAACAGGTGCCCACGCGAAAACCCACCCGACAGGATGTTGTCCAGCCCCCAAATGCCGGTCTTCGCCTTCCCGGCGATTGATTCAACTGAGTTCATACGACCCCCTAACCGGCTTTAAACCGCTAGGGCATCCTGCGGTTCCCGGCAAATGGAACTATTTTGGAGGGCGCCCATTGGGCCAAGCAGCCGCCCGCCGTTTATCGCTTCTCGATGACGAGGCTTTGGACGGCGCGCCCGAAATAGCCGCTGCTGTCGGCCAGCCGGGCCATGGCGAGGCCCGTGCCATCAGGACCGATCCAGGATTCCGCATCGAGCAAAATCCACTCACCTGTCGGCGGACGGGCAAAACTGACCGTGAGATCGGCATTGATGAAGGTCCACTCTCGAAAATCAAGCACAGCGGAGGTGCCGTTGCAGAAATCCGAGGCAACCACGGCCCGCATGGCCTGCGAAACCGGCGAACCCTCGACCAGCGGCCGGTCGACCCGATACCAGATCGCACCGGGACCGGGAACGCCGAAGCGGCCGCGGGCGGCGCGCATCGAAATGCCCGACACAAAAGGACTGCCGGAAAAATCCGGCTGCTCTTCGCGCGCCTGACCGGGTCCGGGAAGTTCGACGGGCTGGTCCCCGACAGCTGACGGCAAGGTCAGCGCCCGGGTCTTGACCTTGAGGATTGTCGCGCCGACCACGA
The DNA here is from genome assembly GCA_963761895.1 of uncultured Alphaproteobacteria bacterium. Lineage (GTDB taxonomy): Bacteria > Pseudomonadota > Alphaproteobacteria > Rhizobiales > Xanthobacteraceae > Bradyrhizobium. The sequence goes on along the minus strand of CAVXIL010000002.1, from coordinate 174,564 downwards.
CGACGTCCCCGGCGCGCAGCCTGACCGCGCAAAGCTGGATCTTGCGCCCTTCGCGCAGCACCTCGGTCTCGAGCGTCAGCGGCGCTACCGGCACCGGGCGCATCAGGTCGATGGTGACGCGCGCGATTTGCATCGGCTCTCGCGTCGGGATCGCTTCGGCGGCCCAGACCGCAAGGGCGGCCGGCGCCGAGCCGTGCTGCATGTGCGGATCCCAGGGACCGGCCGCATCGGGACTGGTGACGACGCGCTTGCCGTCGACGCGATAGATGGCGCTCATCTGCTTTTCCGTTTTCGGGGTTACGTTCCCCGGATGCTGTGCGGCGCGCCGCGCTTGCGGCGTGGTGCGCTGCTGATCCCGGGTCCATCTTTGTGTGCGTCCGCGTGGATCCCGGCTCTGCGGAGCAGCGTGAAGAACGCTGCACCGCGTCCGGGGACACGATGTGCTTGCCGTCGACGCGATAGATGGCGTCCATCTGCTTTTCCGGTTTCAGGGTTACATTCCCCGGATGCTGCGCAGCGCGCCGCACTTGCGGCGTGGTGCGCTGCTGATCCGGGTCCATCCTTGTGTGCGTCCACGTGGGTCCCGGCTCTGCGGAGTAGCGTGAAGAACGCTGTACCGCGTCCGGGACACGATGTGCTTGCCGTCGGCGCGATAGATGGCGTCCATCTGCTTTTCCGTTTTCGGGGTTACGTTCCCCGGATGCTGCGCAGCGCGCCGCGCTTGCGGCGTGGTGCGCTGCTGGTCCGGGGTCCGTCTTTGTGTGCGACCACGTGGGTCCCGGCTCTGCGGAGCAGCGTGAAGAACGCTGCACCGCGTCCGGGACACGATGTCATGTCCTGGTCAGAGCGGCAGATCGACGGCGTCGTCGTACTCCTGTTTGAACCGCGCGATCAATTCGGCGGCGGGCAGGATCTTGCCGACGCTGCCGACGCCCTGGCCGCTGCCCCAGATTTCCTTCCAGGCTTTTGGCTTGGCGCGCTCTCCCGACGCGTCGGTACCGAAACTCATCTTTGACGCATCCGACTCCGGAAGGTTGTCGGGATCCATGCCGGCCGCGACGATCGACGGCTTCAGGTAATTGCCGTGCACGCCCGTGAACAGGTTGGAATAGACGATGTCTTCAGCGGTCGAGGTGGTGATCATCTGCTTGTAGCCTTCCACCGCGTTGGCTTCGGTGGTGGCGATGAAGGCCGAGCCGATATAGGCAAAGTCGGCGCCGAGCATCCGCGCCGCGCGGATCGCGCGGCCGTTGCCGATCGCGCCCGACAATGCGATCGGCCCGTCGAACCATTGCCTGGTCTCCGCCACGAAGGCGAACGGCGATATCTCGCCGGCATGGCCGCCCGCGCCGGCGGATACCAGGATCAGGCCGTCCGCGCCCTTCTCGATCGCCTTGTGCGCAAATCTCTGGTTGATCACGTCGTGAAAAACGATGCCGCCCCAGCGATGGGCGGCCTGATTGAGTTCCTCGCGTGCGCCGAGCGAGGTGATGATGATCGGCACCTTGTGCTTCTCGCACAGCGCGAGATCCTGTTCGAGCCGGTTGTTCGATCGGTGCACGATCTGGTTTACCGCGAACGGCGCCGAAAGCCGGTCGGGATGCGCCATGTCGTGCGCGGCAAGTTCCTGCTTGATCCGCGCCAGCCACTCGTCGAGCAGATCAGGCGGACGGGCGTTGAGCGCCGGAAACGATCCGACGATCCCCGCCTTGCACTGCGCGATCACCAGATCCGGCACCGAAATGATGAACAGCGGCGCACCGATCACGGGAATCGACAGACGACCCCGAAACAAGGCAGGCATGGACATTTGACAGAATCCTTTGGCTTGTTCAGGGGAAGGGTCAGGCATGGCCCCAAAGATGCCAGACATCATACCAACAAGGCAATTGCGCCTGCGACACGCCGGCAGCGTCAGCCCAATCCCGCGTTACTGGCACAGCGCTCGGGTCACGTAATTGTCAGTCCGGCAGTCGTCCGGTTTTCGGGTCCGGCCGGGGATCAACACCTTCGCGGAGCATTTTTCCGCGGAATCGACCGTGAGGCTCTTGCCTTCCTTGAAACCTTTGCTCTGGCAGAGCCTGTCGGCGCCGACCTTGCAGTCGGGCGCGCCGCCGGCCGAAACCGCACATATCATGCGGCCCGACACCATGGAGGATGGCATGGCCAGACGCGACAAGGTGTCGCCGGCATCCCTGGCGCGTGCATTCAAATCGTCGATGGTGTCGCCCGGGCTCTTGAGCGGCGGCAAGATCGACAGGGATTTCTCGAACAGCTTGCCCATTTCGTGGAGCAAGCCCGGGTTCTCCTCGCGCGCCGGCGCAGGAGGTAAGGATGCGGGCTCTCCTTGCTGGGGCGGCGGCCGGTCCGGTACCGCTGGCTGGGCCGGGTCCTGGATACCGAGCGTGGATGACGGCGGCGCTGCTTGCGACCAACCGGCGCCGGCGACAACCATCAGCGTCAACATCGCTGCAGCCGCGGCCGCGACATGCACCCTCGTCCGCGCGATCAGATGGCCGGCTCGATCAAGCATGACATCCAGCGTAACCTGACGGCCCGCGAAACGGCAAAGCCTTTCGCGGGCCGTCTTCAGATCATTCGAAATGCGATGAAGAAACCAAGCACCAGCACGGCGGCGCCGATCGCCACCCACAACCCCAGATGTTTCTCGATCCTGACGCGGATCCATTCGCCGTAGCGGTTGAGCAGGATGGCGACCACGAAGAAGCGGCCGCCCCGCGCAATGATCGAGCACATCACGAACAGCCAGATGTTGTAGCCAGCAAACCCCGAGGTGATGGTGACGAGCTTGTAGGGAATCGGCGTCAGGCCCTTGCCGATAATGATCCAGGCACCCCAATGGGCGTAGGACTCGCGGAAGGCTTCGACCTTGCCGCCAAGGCCGTAGAATTCGATCAGCCAGTGTCCGATGGAATCGTAGAGCAGCGCGCCGATCATATAGCCAAGCATGCCGCCCACGACCGAGGTCGCGGTGCAGATCGCGGCGTACAGCCAGGCCCGCTGCGGCCGCGCCAGCGACATCGGGATCAGCATCACGTCCGGCGGCACCGGAAAAAACGAGCTCTCCGCGAACGCGACGGCGCCCATGACCCACAGCGCGTATGGTTTATGCGCAGCGTCGATACACCAATTGTAAATCCGTCTCAGCATGGCGCGATGAACCACCATGGAGCGGATTTGTCCATGCCGGGGAGCGTGGAATTGAAGGAGGTTCAGTGCCGTTTGCGGAGGCCGCGGCCTTCGAGCGCGACAATTGGTCGCCTGGCGGCGTGCGGCGACGGCGCCTTGGGCATTTTCATGGCCGATTTTGGCAGCTTCTCGGCAATCCCGAGCATGTGCTCGCGCCGCTCCATTTCGCGCCACACGTCCTCGGGCCGTACGCCCGCCGACGCCCACAAAACGGTGAGATTGTAGAGAAGATCGGCGCTCTCGCGGACCACCGCCTCGGGATTGCCGTTGACGGCGTCGATCACGACCTCGATGGCTTCCTCAGCCAGCTTTTTGGCCATCTTGTCCGGGCCGCGCTGAAACAGCCGTGCGGTTCGCGAAATTGCCGGATCGAGATCCTTGGCCGCGATCACCGCCAGATAAAGCCGCTCGAGCGAATCACTCATCCCCCAAAACTAATCCAAACCTGTGGCCAGCGCGTTAACGCCCAGGCATAAAAATTTGCCGGCGACGCAAAGGTCGCCGGCAAATCAATGATGGGGCGGGATTTACCAGCCGGCGTTCGGATGACCATGGAAATAGGGCACGCTCGATCCATAGCCATATCCGCCATAATAGGGGCCACCGCCGTAATAGACCGGGCCGCCGCCGTAGTAGCCGGGTCCGCCGCCATAATAACCGTCATCATAAGCATATGCTGCGCGGTTCTGGCTCGCGGCGATCGCCAGGCCGGTGCCCACGATGCCGGCGAAAGCGGCTGCGGCTGCACCGCCGCTGCCACGGTAGAACCGGCGGCGGGCACTGATGTCAGTGGTAACGCTGGTCGCGGCCGACAGGCCCTTGCCTGATGGCACGGGCCCGGCGAGCGCCAGCGACGGCTCGACTACCGTCAGTGCGACTGCCGCAACGGTCGCCATCACGGCGGTGCGGCCAATGAATGAAAACACTCCTTTTCGCGCAAACATCCTCAATATCCTCCGTAACAGCCCGCCTCCGGTCACTAACCGCGGAGCCTCGTGTTAGGTTCCCGAATCCGAACCCAAGCTGAACGCGAGGTGGCGAAATCGCGCCGCTCATCGAACGTTCAGACTTCGTCCGCCAGAGTGTTCACGGCCGTTTCGGGTGTCATGAAACAGACATGTCCGGCGCGGTTAGCTGCGGTCCGGAAAGCCCAATGCGCTTCACTCCGACAACAACCGTCCGCTGCATTTTGGCTTCGCTGATGGGCCTGCTCGGTTTTGTCTGCCCCGGCGCAGGAGACAGCCGGGCGGCGGATGCCAGTCGGCAACCGATCGCGATCGAGTTTTCCTACGACCGTCCGATCAACGCCGGCGCGGCCCCCTTCGTGCTGGCATCGACCCGCGGCTTGTTTGCGGCGGAAGGCCTCGCGGTCACGACCGATGTCGCCGGCGGGTCGCCGGAGGCGATTGCGCGCGTCGCCGAGGGTACCAGCGATCTTGCGCTGATCGACATCAACGAACTGATCCGCTTCCGCGGCAGTTCAAATGCGCCGCCGGTCAAGGCCGTGTTCGTGCTGTTCAACAAATCGCCCTACGCCATCGTGGGCCGCAAAAGCCGCGGTATCCGCGCGCTCTCGGATATCGAGGGCAAAACGCTCGGCGTCGCCGAGGGCGATCTTTCGATCCGGCTTTGGCCGGCGCTGGCGCGGCAGAACGGCATCAAGATCGCCAACGTGACGTTCGACAAAATCAGTGCCGCCGTGCGCGAGCCGATGCTGTCGGCCGGTCAGGTCGACGCCGTGGCCGGATTTTCGTATCTGTCGGCGGTCAATTTGAGGGATCGCGGCGTTCCGGCCGACGACCTGGCAGTGCTTCGATATGCCGACTATGGCTGCGAGGCCTACGGGTTCGCGGTGATCGTCAATCCGGCGTTCGCCGCCAAAAGGCCCGAGGCCGTGAAGGGCTTTCTGCGCGCAGCGATTGCCGGCTTGTATCTGGCCATCAAGGAGCCCGTGCGCGCGGCCAACGAAGTTGCCGGTCAGATGGGGGACGGATCGCCCGATCTCGAGCTGGAGCGCCTGCGCAATGTAATCAGCGACAACCTCCTCACCGGCGAAGTGAAGCGCAACGGCATCGGCGGCGTCGATCCGGCTCGCCTCGACCGGTCGATCAGTCAAATCGCCGAGGATTTCAAATTCCAGAAGCGGCCGTCCGCGGCGGATATTTTCGACAATAGTTTCCTGCCTCCCCTCAGCGACCGCCTGGTCAACCAGCCCGAAAATTGAGCGAACGGCTGTATCCCGGCGACGATCCCTGATTAGAATGCGTCTGACGATCGTCCGCCCCCGCCGACCGCGAGCCGCCACGGCATGTCCCTGCTTCGCCTCTATACACGCGTCCTCGAACTGCTCGGCAAGGAGGCCCGGCTAGGCTGGATGCTCGCCGGCGCCAATCTGCTGCTGGCAGGTACTCAATTCGCCGAACCGGTGCTGTTCGGCCGCATCGTCGACGCTCTTTCCGGCAGCCCGTCCGCGGGCTCCTACGGATCGTCACCCTGGCCGCTGCTGGCGGCCTGGGCGGCGTTTGCCCTGTTCACGATTCTGTGCAGTGCGGCGGTGGCCCTCCACGCCGATCGGCTGGCGCACCGCCAGCGCCAGGCGGTGCTGACCAATTACTTCGAACACATCATGCAATTGCCGCTGACTTTCCACACCGGCACCCATTCCGGCCGCCTGATGAAAGTGATGCTGAACGGTACCGATGCGCTGTGGCGCCTGTGGCTCGGATTTTTCCGTGAGCATTTCGCCGCGATCATGTCGCTGGTGGTGCTGCTGCCGCTGGCGCTTTACATCAACTGGCGGCTGGCGATCGTGCTGTTCGCATTGTGCGTGGTGTTCACGGTGCTGACGACGCTCGTGGTGCGCAAGACCTACGGTATGCAAAGCGAGGTCGAGGCCCATTACGGCGATCTTTCCGCGCGCGCCTCCGATGCGCTCGGCAATGTCGCGCTGGTGCAAAGCTTCGTGCGCATCGATGCCGAGGTGCAGGGACTGCGCTTCGTCGCCGACAAGCTGTTGGCGGTGCAGATGCCGGTGCTGTCGTGGTGGGCACTGGTCACCGTCGTCACCCGGACGTCGACCACCATCACCGTGCTGGCGATCTTCACCGTCGGTATCGCGCTGCATGAACAGGGCCTCACCAGCGTCGGCGAAATCGTGATGTTCGTCAGTTTCGCAACCATCCTGATCCAGAAGCTCGAACAGGTGGTCAGCTTCATCAACAGCGTGTTCGTGGAGGCGCCGCGGCTGCAGGAATTCTTCAACGTGCTGGATGCGGTGCCAACGGTGCGCGACCGGCCCGATGCCATCGACACCGGCCGGCTCTCGGGCCTTGTCGAATTCAAAGACGTCTCGTTTTCCTATGACGGCAAGCGACCCGCGGTCGAGGACCTGTGCTTCACCGCGCTGCCCGGCCAGACCATCGCGCTGGTCGGCCCGACCGGCGCCGGCAAATCGACCGCGATCGCCTTGCTGCATCGCGCGTTCGATCCGCAGTCGGGCTTCATCCGGATCGACGGCATGGACGTCCGCGGCCTGACGCTGACGGCGCTGCGGCGGAATATCGGCGTGGTGTTTCAGGAAGCGCTGCTGTTCGACCGTTCGATCGCCGACAATCTGCGCGTCGGCAAGCCGGACGCGTCAGACGAGGAACTGCGGATCGCGGCGGCGCGCGCCCAGGCGCTGGATTTCATCGAGCGCAGCGAGCGGGGGTTCGAGACCAAAGCCGGGGAACGCGGCCGCCTGTTGTCCGGCGGCGAGCGGCAGCGGCTTTCGATCGCGCGTGCGCTGCTGAAAGATCCGCCGGTCCTGATTCTCGATGAAGCGACCAGCGCGCTCGACGCCGTCACCGAGGCCAGGGTCAACGCCGCGCTCGACGAAGTGATGAAGGGACGCACGACGTTCGTGATCGCACACCGGCTTTCGACCATTCGCAACGCCACGCGCATCCTGGTGTTCGACAACGGTCACGTGATCGAGAGCGGAACGTTCGATGAACTGGTGGCAAAAGGCGGCCGTTTTGCGGAACTCGCAAGGGCTCAATTCATGGTCCAGGAAAGTGCGCGGGCGAGCGTTGCTGCTCCCGCGATCGGTAACGCGGCTGTCAAGATTTAGGTATCGTCGAAATTCGGCCCCTTTCGTCCACGATTTAGTCAACGGGCCTCTGTTCTGGATCGGCAAGCCGGTATAGGTTTGCGTCAGCCGTAACCGACGCCGCCGGACACACTTGAAACCCGAACGTCACATGATCAGGACCTCGTCTTGCAGGCGGGTGTCAAAGGACCGGAATCGGATAGTGCAGTCTCTTCGCCCGTTGCTTCGCAAGTCATCGTTGAACTGGATCGTGCTTGTTGCAGCGCTGGCCGTCGTTGCGCCGCGCATCGCGCATGCGGAAGCGCTGCTGGTGGTCGAAGCCGATACCGGAAAGGTCCTGCAGGCCGAGAACGCGACCTATCCCTGGTACCCGGCTTCGCTGAGCAAACTGATGACCGCCTATGTCACGCTCAAGGCCGTCAAGGAGGGACGCATCACGCTCGACACCCTGTTCACGGTGTCGCCCGTTGCGGCTTCGCAGTCGCCATCGAAGATAGGTTTCCGGCCAGGCACCCGGGTCACAGTCGATAACGCGCTCAAGATAATGCTGGTAAAGTCGGCCAACGACATGGCGGTGGTGCTCGCCGAGGGCGTCGGAGGCTCGATCGACGGGTTTTCGGCGCAAATGAATCAGGCCGCGCAACAACTCGGCATGACCCAGACGAGCTACGTCAATCCGAACGGCCTGCCGGCGGACGGACAGATCACCTCTGCGCGCGATCTTGCGATCCTCGCCCGCGCGATCATTCACGACCTTCCGGAATACGAATATTTCGTCCACATTCCCTCGATCCGCTACGGCCGCAAGGTCACGCAGAATTTCAACAAGCTGATCGGACGCTATCCCGGCGCCGACGGCTTCAAGACCGGCTTCATCTGTGCATCCGGCTACAATCTGGTGGCCTCGGCCACCCGCAACGGCAAACGGCTGATCGCGGTGGTGCTCGGGGCGTCCTCCGGCACGATGCGCGCGGTGCGGGCCGCGCAACTGCTCGACCGCGGCTTCGCCAACAACACGCTGTCATGGCTGCGCCCCTCGCTCGGCACGGTCGACAATCTGGTGCCGATCGATGCCTCGCCGCCCAACCTGCACGACGAGATGTGCGGCGGCAAGCGCCACAAACCGGCCAGCGACGAGGATGAGGAGTCCGTCGCCGGCAACAGCGCCGGCGGCTCGTCGAGCAGTGGCGAAGCCGCCATCACGTTTTTCACCGCGGGGCTGCAACCCCCGACGATGAAGCCGTCGGAAATGCTGGCGGCGCCGCCCGCGCCCTCCGAGCCGATCCCGGTCTACACCGGTCCGACAAGGACCGGCGCCGCGTTGCTTGCCACCGTGGCCGCCGACACCGAAAAGCAGACACCGCGGCATCGCGCAAAGAAGTCGCAGGTCGCGGAAAAAAAGCCGGACGCTGCGGCTGATCCGAAGACCGACGCCGGCAAGGACGCCAAGCCCGCGCCGAAATCGGCCGCCAGGCCGGCCACCGTCAGACACGCCAGTGCCAAGCCGGATGCCGCGCCGAAAGCAGGCGAAAAGCCGGTAGCCGCGACCGATAAGCCCGCCGCCAAGCCCGCAAAGCCCAAGGCCGCCGTAAAGCCTGCGCCCAAGAACACGACCAGCGATGCCAAGCCGGCGGACCAGAAGACCGCCGCTGAGCCCCACAGCTAAGCTGGTTTCGGCCGGTCGGACCGGCGCTTTTTTCTCTCGACGATAACCCCGTCACGCGCGGCCGCTTGCCTTGGGCCGCCGCATTGCTCAATACTGCCCGGAACCGACACGGCCCGAACAAGGTGCCCCGTTCCAAAGAAACGGGCGAGAAAACCGGAAATTAAAACCAGAGGGGAAATACCATGGAGCGCATCTGGCTCAAGCAATATCCGGCCGGCGTGCCCGCCGATATCGATGTGACCCACTACGCGTCTCTCGTCGAGTTGCTGGAAGAAAGCTTTGCGAAATTCAGCGACCGCAAGGCCTTCATCTGCATGGACAAGTCGATCACCTATCGCGATCTCGACGAGATGTCGCTGGCGCTCGCCGCCTATCTGCAGAGCAAAGGCCTGCAAAAGGGCGCCCGCGTCGCCCTGATGATGCCGAACGTGCTGCAGTATCCGGTATCGACCGCCGCCGTCCTGCGCGCGGGATACGCGGTCGTGAACGTCAATCCGCTCTATACCCCGCGCGAACTCGAACACCAGCTCAAGGATTCCGGCGCCGAGGCGGTCATCGTTCTGGAGAATTTCGCCACCACCGTGCAGCAGGTGATCGCCAGGACCGCGGTCAGGCATGTCATCGTCGGCAGCATGGGCGATCTGCTCGGCTTCAAGGGCGTGATCGTCAACCTCGTGGTCCGGCGCGTCAAGAAAATGGTGCCGGCCTATTCGATCCCGGGCGCCGTCAGCTTCAACGACGCGCTCGCGGCCGGCCGCGGCATGAAGCTCAACAAGCCGAAGATCGCGCCCGACGACGTCGCCTTCCTGCAATATACCGGCGGCACCACCGGCGTCTCCAAGGGCGCGACGCTTCTTCATCGCAACATTCTGGCCAACGTGCTCCAGAACGATGCCTGGCTGCAGCCGGCGCTGAAGAAGCCGCCGCATGTCGACCAGTTGTTCATCGTCTGCGCGCTGCCGCTCTATCACATCTTCGCGCTGACCGCGTGCTTCCTGCTGGCGATGCGCGCCGGCGGCGTCAATCTCCTGATTCCCAATCCGCGCGACATGCAGGGCTTCATCAAGGAGCTGATGAAATACCAGGTCAACAGTTTCCCCGCGGTCAACACGCTCTACAACGGGCTGCTGCATTCGCCCGGTTTCGACAAGGTCGACTTCTCCAAATTGAAGACCTCGTTCGGCGGCGGCATGGCCACCCAGAAAGCGGTCGCGGACGCCTGGCTCAAGACAACCGGCTGCCCGCTGTCCGAGGGCTACGGCCTGTCGGAGACCTCGCCGACGCTGACCTGCAATCCCGCCGATACCGACAAGTTCTCCGGCTCGATCGGCATTCCCGTTCCCTCGACCTATCTTTCGATCCGCGACGATGACGGCAACGAAGTGCCGCTCGGCCAGCCCGGCGAAATCTGCGCCAAGGGCCCGCAGGTGATGGCCGGCTACTGGAACAGGCCCGACGAGACCGCCAAGGTGATGACGGCGGACGGTTACTTCCGCACCGGCGATATCGGGGTGATGACGCCGGACGGCTACACCAAGATCGTCGACCGCAAGAAGGACATGATCCTGGTGTCGGGCTTCAACGTCTATCCCAACGAGGTCGAGGAAGTGATCGCGAATCATCCCGGCGTACTGGAATGCGCCGTGATCGGCGTTGCGGACGCGCGCTCGGGCGAAGCTGTCAAGGCGTTTGTGGTGAAGAAGGATCCGAACGTCACCGCCGAAGACATCATCAAGTTCTGCGGCACGCAGTTGACCAACTACAAGGTCCCCAAGCAGATCGAGTTTCGGACCGCACTGCCGAAGACCAATGTCGGAAAAATCCTGCGCCGCGAATTGCGCGATGAAAACAAGGCGGCGGCCGCCTGATCCGGGGCTCGCCGGTGACAGAACGGTGAACGCGCGATCTCATTTTTTTCGCGGCGCTGAATGTTGTGCCCGCGGCCGGCCCGGTCTAAGACTCACCCGCACATTTGAGGAGAATGGACGATGACCATCCAAGTTGGCGACAAGCTGCCCGAAGCCAAGTTTCGCGTCATGACGGCGGAAGGCCCGCAGGTCAAGACCACCGACGATATCTTCAAGGGCAAGAAGGTAGCGCTGTTCGCCGTACCCGGCGCCTACACCGGCACCTGCCACAAGATGCATCTGCCGAGCATTTTCCTCAACGCCTATGCCATCAAGGACAAGGGCGTGAACACCATCGCGATCGTCTCCGTCAATGACGCCTTCGTCATGAACGCCTGGAAGCGCGACACCGACCAACGCGACGAGGCCACCTTCCTCGCCGACGGCAACGCCGAATTCACCAAGGCGATCGGCATGGAGCTCGACGCTTCCGGCAACGGCCTCGGCATCCGCTCCCACCGCTACTCGATGCTGGTGGATGACGGCGTGGTTAAGAAGCTCAATCGCGAACCGGCGCCCGGCAAGGTCGAGGTTTCCGGCGGCGATACGCTGCTCGGGCAGCTCTGAGCTCGAGGCTTCCTCGCGCATCGCGCCGCGGACAACTGTCATCGCCCGGCTTTTTCCCTTCTCCCCTTGTGGGAGAAGAGACGAGCGAAGCTCGCTCTTGAGGTGGCGCGGATGAAATCCGCGCCGGATGAGGGGTGTCTATCCGCGGAGAGAACCCCTCACCCGTCGCCTCACTCCGTGAGGCGCCACCCTCTCCCACAACAAGGGGAGAGGGTAAGGGACGGCTACGCGTCTCCCACCTACCCCTTCAACCTTGCCATCGCGACGCCTTCCCGCGCCAGCTGATCGGCGCGCTCGTTGGCGTCGTGGCCGGCGTGGCCCTTGACCCAGTGCCAGCGCACCTGATGTTGGTGCAGCGCCGCGTCGAGCCGCTGCCACAGATCGACGTTCTTGACCGGCTTCTTGTCCGCGGTGCGCCAGCCGTTCTTCTTCCAGCCGTGGATCCAGCCGGTGATGCCCTGACGCACATACTGGCTGTCGGTATAGAGATCGACGGTGCAGGGCTTTTTCAGCGCTTCCAGCGCCGAGATCGCCGCCATCAGCTCCATCCGGTTGTTGGTGGTATGGGCCTCGCCGCCCTTCAGTTCCTTTTCCGCGTCGCCGAATTTCAGGATCGCGCCCCAGCCGCCCGGGCCCGGATTGCCCGAGCACGCGCCATCGGTGTGAATGGTGACGGTTGGAGATGAACTCACGCCACCAGCCCCGAGGCATCTACGCCGTAGTCCCGCATGCTGGCGACACTCTGCTGAAACCGCAGCTTGCGGGCATATTCGAGCGGATCCTTCGGCCGCACCAGCGCGCCCGCGGGAACGTCGAGAAAGTCGACCAGGCGCGTCAGCAAAAAACGCAGCGCCGCGCCGCGCGCCAGGAGCGGCAGCGCGTCCTGCTCGGCCTCGGACAGCCGGCGCTCGCGGCCATAGGCGCCGAGGAAGGCGCGCGCCTTGGTGACGTTGAACGAATAATCGCTCTCGAAGCACCAGGCGTTGAGGCAGATCGCGACGTCGTAGGCCAGCATGTCGGTGCAGGCGAAGGTGAAATCGATGATGCCCGACACCCGCTCGCCGAGAAAGAACACGTTGTCCGGAAACAAGTCGGCGTGGATCACCCCCGTCGGTAAATTCTTCGGCCAGACACCGCCTTCGAGATGATCGAGTTCGGCGGCGATGAACGCCCGCAGCCCGTGCTGGACTTCGTCGGCGCGCGAAGCGGCGATATCGAACAGCGGCCGCCAGCCCGACACCGACAGCGCGTTGGCGCGCGCCATCGCAAAATCGGCTCCGGCAAGATGCATTTTCGCCAGCGCTTGGCCGACGCCGGCGCAATGCGCGGCGTTCGGCTTGCGCGGCCAGATCCCTTCGAGAAAATTGATGATCGCCGCCGGCCGGCCGGCGAGCGCACTCAGCGCCTCGCCGCTCCTGTTCCGCACCGGCTGCGGACAACTGATGCCGCGCGACGCCAGATGCGTCATCAGGCCGAGAAAGAACGGCAGGTCGCATCTGGCGACGCGCTTTTCATACAGCGTCAGGATGAAATATCCGGATGTGGTGTGGAGCAGGAAGTTGGAATTCTCGACGCCCTCGGCAATGCCCTTGTAGGACAGCAATTCGCCGATCTCGTAATGCCCCAGAAATTCCGCAAGCTCGTCGGCGGCGACGTCGGTGTAAACCGCCATCGCGATTATTCCGCGGCGTCGGGCCGCAGCGAACGCGGCAACGGAAAGAATTCGTTCTCTTCCGCAGCCGAGACCGTCTCCACATGCAGTTCGTAACGTTCGGCGAACGCACCCATGATCTCTTCGACGATCACTTCCGGTGCGGATGCGCCCGCGGTGATGCCGAGGCTCTTGATGCCCTCGAACCGCGACCAGTCGATATCGCCGGCGCGCTGCGCCAGCACCGCGATCGGGCAGCCCTCGCGCTCGGCGACCTCGCGCAGCCGCTGCGAATTCGACGAATTCGGCGCGCCGACCACGATCAGGGCGTCGACCACCGGCGCCACCTTCTTGACCGCGAGCTGGCGGTTGGTGGTGGCGTAGCAGATGTCTTCCTTGTGCGGGCCGGAGATGTTCGGGAACCGCTCCTTCAGCATCGCGACGATTTCGGCGGTGTCGTCGATCGACAGCGTGGTCTGGGTGACGAAGGCGAGATTGTCGGGATCCTTCGGCGTGAAGGTCGCGGCATCGTGCGCGGTCTCGATCAGCGTCACCGCCCCGGGCGGCAGCTGCCCGAGCGTGCCGACTACCTCGGGGTGATGGGAATGCCCGATCAGCAGGATCTCGCGGCCGCGCTTGAAATGGATCGCCGCCTCGCGGTGCACTTTTGTCACCAGCGGGCAGGTCGCATCCAGCGAAAAGAAATTGCGGGCCCGGGCGTCGGCCGGCACCGATTTGGGAACCCCGTGGGCCGAAAACACCACCGGCGCATTGGTATTGTCGGGGATTTCAGCCAGTTCCTCGACGAAAATCGCGCCCTTGGTCCTGAGGCTGTCGACCACATAGCGGTTGTGGACGATCTCGTGGCGGACATAGACCGGGGCGCCATAGATGGTCAGCGCCCGTTCCACGGTGTCGATCGCCCGCACCACGCCGGCGCAGAAGCCCCGCGGCGAACAAAGCACGATTTTCAGGGGTGGTTTGGCTGCCATGGATCCGATCTCGGACCGAATCACCCCTGGCCGGCGGGCGGGGAACGGTCAATTCAAAACACGACTTGGGACCGCTTTCGGGCGCTGTCAAGGCCGTTTAGCTAACCATTGCGCGGTTAGGCCCGGACGGCTTATATAGGGCGTAATTCCCGTCATCGCTGATGACCACGGCTTCGCCTCCAAAACAGGTGGGCGAAGCGCAAAGGAGATTTGCCATGAGCAATGCACCGCTGATGCCAAAGGCGACTGCCGTCTGGCTGGTCGACAATACCGCGTTGACCTTCGATCAGGTGGCGGATTTCACCAAAATGCACCCGCTCGAGGTCCGCGCCATCGCCGATGGCGACGCCGCCCAGGGCATCAAGGGCATGGACCCGATTTCGACCGGCCAGCTCACCCGCGACGAGATCGAAAAGGGCGAGAACGACCCGAACTACCGGCTCAAGCTCGGCGAGAGCAAGGTGGCGCTGCCGCCGCAGGCCAAGAAGAAGGGCCCGCGCTACACCCCGGTGTCGCGGCGCCACGAACGGCCGAGCGCGATCCTGTGGCTGGTGCGCAACCACCCCGAATTGAAGGACGCGCAGATCATGCGGCTGGTCGGCACCACCAAGACCACCATCGCCAGCGTGCGCGACCGTACCCACTGGAACGCCTCGACCCTGACCCCGATGGACCCGGTGACGCTCGGCCTGTGCTCGCAGATCGAACTCGACTTCGAGGTGCAGCGCGCGGCCAAGGAGAAGCCGATCGATACCGCCTATGGCGGCGCCACCCTGCTGCCGGCCTCCGAGACCACCCGCAAGGAGCCGGAATTCGAGCCCAGCGAGAAGGAGCGCGACGACCTCAACGTCGACGCGGTATTCGCGAAGCTGAAAACGATCGGCGGCAAGAAGCCGGACGAGGAATAGGCGGAGGGAAGCGTCGCCACGCATTTGATTTGCGCCTGGTGTTCTTCACCTCGCCCCGCTTGCGGGGAGAGGTCGCGAGCTCCCGGCAGCGCGCTTGCGCTGTCCGGCGGCGAGCGGGTGAGGGGGACTCTCGACGGACTCGGACTCGCGGAGAGTCCCCCTCACCCGGAGACTTCGCTGGCGCTTCGTCTCCGACCTCTCCCCGCAAGCGGGGCGAGGTCGAGCACAGCGGCATTGTTCGTACACACAGTCTCGCGATCTCGCCGCGTGCAACGCGCGAGGTTTGCCATCAACGTCCGCCCTCTCCAATCAGAGGGCGCAGGGAATGCCGGGCGCCCGATGCACCCGCAGATGGAGTAACGGGCCTTCCAAGCAAGCCGCGCTAGCTACGGCGCTGTTTGAAGCGCGCGTCGCGCGGCTTGCTTGGAAGCCAGGCGGTCGTCCCTCACACTGATGGTATGACGGAGTCGAGGACAGGCCTCGCTCCAAGCACCAGGGAGAGACGACCATGGATTATTATGCCGGAATTGACGTGTCGTTGGAATACTCGAGTGTGTGCGTGGTCGACGGGAGCGGCAAGATTGTCCGGGAGACCAAAGTGGCAAGCGAGCCGGAAGCGCTGATCAACTGGTTCGGTTCGCTCGGGCTTGGGCTCGCCAGGATCGGACTTGAGGCCGGGCCGTTGTCGCAATGGCTCTATGCGGCCATGAAGCAGACTGGTCTGGCGGTCGAGCTTTTGGAGACACGGCACGTGAGCGATGCCTTCAAGGCGATGCCGGTGAAGTCGGACCGCAACGACGCACGCAACATCGCGCAACTGATGCGGCTCGGCTGGTTCCGGCCGGTACACTGCAAGTCGATCACGGCACAGGAGATCCGCGCGATGCTGACGGCACGCAAGCTGGTGCAAAGCAAGCTCCTGGACCTTGAGAACAGCCTGCGCGGGATATTGCGCGGCTTCGGGCTGAAGGTCGGCAAGACAACACGGACCAACTTTGCCGGACGGATCGAAGAGCTGGTGAAGGGGCATCCCAACCTTCAGACGATCATAGAGGCGCTGCTTCGGGCGCGGGCCGTTCTGCTTGCAGAGTTCAATGGTTTTGAGAAGCGCGTGCGGGCAATGTCGCGCCTTCATGAGAAGGCCAGGCTCCTGATGTCAACACCGGCGGTGGGGCCGATCGTCTCGCTCACCTTTGCCTGCGCGATCGATGATCCCTCTCGCTTCACGTCATCGAAGCGGGCGGGCCCGCATTTCGGTTTGACCCCGAAGAAGTATCAGTCCGGCGAGACCGACTACACCGGCCGCATCAGCAAGCACGGTGACGCCTCGGTGCGCGAGGCGCTTTACGAGGCCGCCCACATCATGCTGACAAAGCCGGTCAAGGGTTGCTCGGAACTCAAAAGCTGGGCAATGCGGATCGCCCGGCGCGCTGGCACTAACAAGGCCAAGGTGGCGCTGGCGCGCAAGCTCGCCGTGATCATGCTCCGCATGCTCAAGGATAATGTGCCGTTCAATCCGGCTGCCAAGGCAGCAACGGCCTAAAAACAGGGAGGACGAACCGGTTTTCGGGCGGGCCACCACACCGGCCTCTCCCCGAAGCGAAGTCCCTTCGCCGGGACGAAGGACCAGGCCAGGCCGTCACACGGGTTGTCGACGCATCCAATCATGTGATCACGCTTTCCGCAGATCGGCCGGCCTGTTCCTCTCATGAACCCCATCAGGCGACGGCCCTGCGCCGATCCCGAACAGAAGCAAGTGCCCGGCAAGTGGATAAAGCAAAAAGGGATTGACTAACCCACGCCCGTTACAGAAGCCTCGTGTGCGCTTGGGTAGTAAGTATTCACAGCGAGTCACCGGAATCATCCGGCATTCCCCGCGCAATGGTTTACGGCTTATACCGTGCTCTCCCCGGTGATCGGCTTTCTTGCCACCGTCGCCGGCAGAGTTGCCTCCACCGACTTGACACCAGCGTCGGGGTGTCAGGACCACACGTCTTCGCCGTCCGCGTTGGCATCGCCCGTCAAGCGCGCCGTCGCGTCCACCGCACCCCGCCCCGCGTCCGTGACGTTCGCGAAACGCCCCTCTGAGTGGAACAGGATGGCGGGGATATAGAAGTGATTTGGGTCAGGCGTCAAGAATAATTTCTGAAAATCAGAAACTAATTGGAGCGCCGGCACCCATACGTTAGTTAACCGGAGGTTACTTTCCCCCGCGCAGCGCGTACAATCCGCCGCAATTGGGGACGAATTGCTCGATGGCTGGAATCTCCTTTCTGATGGCGCTGTTGCTCGGCGGGGCGGCGTTCCTGTTCTGGCAGGCTGCTGCCGAGATTTCGGTCGGGACCTCGTGGGCGGGCGATGTCTGCTCGACAGCGCCGATGTTTTGCCATCACCCCGAATACCTCGCCTATGCCGGCGGAGCGCTGCTGATCGTCGCGATCGGCGCCAAGCTCGGCAGTCTGGCGAATTAGCTAGACGCACTGCCCATCTCGCTTCGTCATGCCCGGCCGCCTGTCCCCTACTCGATCGGGGACGTGCCGGGCTTCCATGACTTACCCGCATACAGACAAGCAAGACGTGGATGGCCTGGACAACCCCGGCCATGACGCAGTGCTGATTTGCCGTGATTTCAGGGCGCAGAGTAATAGGAAGAAGGGACGACTTCCTGAAATTTAATTTAGTTGGGAAAGCAGATCGCGTGCTTAGAGTCACGTTGAGCGCGTGTTGCGGCGTTCGAATCGAAAGGCTTGCGTTCGATTTCGCAACATCATCTGCGGTGTGACGTGGAGCACCACGGCTCTCAGCGCCGGCAGATTTCCAGCCACCTGACTGCCTTTACGAAGGATTCCCCGATGAAGACCGCGACCGGTACGCTTGCGCTTTTGTCCTGCCTGCTGTTCGACGGCAGTGTCTGGGCGCATGCTCATCTGCGGGCTGAGGTTCCTGCCGCCGACGGGACCGTGGGGACTGCGCCGACCGCATTATCGCTGACGTTTTCGGAAGGGCTGGAGATCAAGCTGAGCGGCGTCACGTTGAAGGGATCGGACGGCAAGGCCGTATCGACCGGAGCGCCGTCGCTCAGTCCGAGCGACGACAAGCTGATGATGGTGCCCATCACTGGTCAGCTCGGCGCCGGCACATATACGGTTGAATGGTATGCGCTCGCCAAGGACGGCCATACCACACACGGCACCTATCAATTCAAGGTAGGTCCTTGATCGCGCCGCACGTTGCACTGGCACTTGTCCGGCTGTGTTTCGATGCGGCCGCGATCGCCGCCTATGGGGTCAGCGGCTTTATCGCCTGGGTCGCACCAAAGCGACTCGGCCAGGCCATCGCAGCTTCGTCGAAATTCCTCATCGTTGCAGCAAGCTCGCTCGCCGTACTCTCGACTTTGGCGTGGTTGCCAATCGAAGCGGCTGTCATCGGGGAGAGCTGGCAATCGGCCGTCGATCGCAGCACTTTGTCAGCCATTCTGTGCGATACCGCGATGGGCAAAGCCTGGCTGGTTCGGCTGGCTCTATCGCTCCTTCTGGCGGCAGCGCTGCTCTGGCGCACGACTCCCATTGCAAGGCTGGCGCTATCCGGCTCGCTTCTCGCGAGCCTCGCGCTCACCGGTCACGCCAATATGGACGAAGGCACGCGGGGTGTGCTCCACATCCTCAACGATGCCCTGCATCTCCTCTCCGGCGGCGCCTGGCTCGGCTCGCTGCTCGCTCTGCCGGGCTGTCTCGCCCGCCTGCGTGACCCTGCCTTCTGCACGGAAGCCAAGACCGCACTCCGCCGGTTTTCTTCGGCGGGTCATCTTGCTGTTGCGCTGGCGATCGCGACCGGAATTGTAAACACTGTCCTGGTGTTAGGGCGCTGGCCGACCGATTTTGCCTCGGCCTATCAGATGCTGCTGGTTGCCAAGATTGCCCTGGTCGCCGGCATGACCGGCCTCGCCCTCGTGAACCGCTATATCTTCGTGCCCCGCATGGTTACAGAACCTGACCGCGCGATAATCCAGATTCGTAACGGCACCTACGCCGAACTGGCGCTGGGAGCCGGCGTTCTCGGGCTCGTCGCCTTCTTCGGCATCCTCGATCCGGCTTGATCGAGAAATTTTTCTTGCCGTCGTCGCGAACCCTGTGAATCACTCGTCGCCGAGACTGCCGGAATGCTTTGCGATTGGCTGGCGCGCAAACACGGATTGCTCTGGCCGGCTTGCGCGCGCCTGCCGGCTCGCCGTGCTTCCCCATGGTGGGGAGCGCATCCTTCGACCCCAGCGGCAGCAGAGCAACCGTTCCGGAAAATCACGACCTGCGGCTACATCGAGACCGATCAGGTCATCAGCAGATTATCTCAAAAATCCATCTCGATACTGGCCATGTATGTTCGTGGCGTTCCAAGGTAAGCGGTGTTGGCGCCGGGACTTCCCACAATATTGCCGTCGGCAATCGATGAATAGTAAAACACGTTGCCGACATTGAGCACTTGAAAGCGCGCCGTTATGGTTCGTTTGTCGAAAGTTCTCGAAACGCGAATTCCGATATCGAACGTCGCATAGGGCGGCGCATAGGAATTGTTCGTGTTGGTAGCGGCGCGTTCGCCCTCCGCATGAAAGGCGCCCGTCAACGCAAAACCTTGCAGAAAGGCTGCGTGATAGTCGACGGCAATATCGCTTTTGACGAGCGGGACACCGACGACGAGTTTGTCGTTGGTCGAAGCATCTCCGGTATTCTGCAGTCTTGCGTCGATGTAGGTTACGCCGCCGAACACCGACAGATCAGGGGAGATAGCGCCCTGAAGGAAAAACTCGGCGCCGTTGTTGCGTTGCGTGCCTACGACCTCGAAGATGTTCGAAACCGGATCGGTCGCCGCGAGCGGGCGTGTCATGTGGAACAACGCGAAGGTTGCGAGAAGTCCGGGCGTGAAAGCGTATTTGGTGCCGACCTCGTACTCCTGGTCATGATATGGCGCAAGAAACTGATTGACATTGGCCGTCAAGGCGGGGGCTTGCTCGCCCTGTTCGACACTGTCGGCGAATGTGGCATAGGTCGTGAGTTTCGGGACAGGCTTGTAGATCAGGCTGACGGTTGGACTGACGACGCCATCGGTGTCGTTATGGCTGGTAACAGCACCGGTGCTCGAGAAGCTTTCTGAATGCAGGAAAGACGTGCTGGCAACGGCTTGCACCGCCCACTGGTCGTTGAAATGGAACGTGTCGCCGGTGACGATCGTCTGGTTGGACAGGATCGCGGACTTGTATTCTCCGCCATTGTTCGGGGTGGGCTGGGTCGGCAGTACCGCGGGGTCGGCCAGGTTCGAGGTGCCGAGTGGGACGGCGATGGAGTTTACATAGGAATACTGACCGTTGAAGAATCCGTTGGTCCCGATCGTCAGTTCGTTTCTGAAACCGAACAGATCGAACCGCCCGTTCAACGAAGCGGTGTTGCTGGCGACCGTGAAGTGCGGAACGGCGGTGAAGTTCTTGACAACCGAATAATCCCCGGAATTGTCCGTCAGCGTATTGGTGATGCCGAACAGATTGCGCACGGCATCCTGATAGAGGCCGCCAATCTCGAAATTCCAGTCGTTGTTGATCTCATGCTTGATCTTGACCAGACCGGTATTGGTGATGAGATCCGCGCCCGCGCCGGGTTGCCCGTAGCCTGGGGGGGCCGGATTGACGGCGGCAGGCAGCACAGGGTAATTCGGCTTGCCGAAATAAACGATACTGCCGGGCAGGCCCGTGGTGTTGGTCTCGTAGTGGCTGAAGTCGGTTTCGACGACGGTATGGTCGTCGATGTGGAAATCAAGGGCGCCGCTCGCCAGCGTGCGGTCGGTATAGCTTTCCGGTACATAACTCTCGCCCTGGCCATGAACGACGTTGAACCGATAGCCAACCGTTCCGTCAGGGGTGCGTCCGCCGGCATCGATATTCTCGGTGAACACCGAATTCGAATCGAAGCCCTGCGTGTAACTCGCAAACGGTGCGTCCGTCGGCCGTTTCAAGACGTAGTTGAACACGCCGGCCGGGGTAGCAGGTCCGTAGAGCGAACCGGCGAGCCCGTTCAGCACCTGGATGCCGGAAAGGTTCTCGGCTGGAATTGCGGTGGTGCCGATAATATTGAGACCATCGAGTCGTGTCGCCTGCACGATGCTGCCCTGGAAGCCTCGCGACTGGGGACGCGAGACTTCAAAACCTTGCTGGTCCCTTACCTCGACCGAGGGAAGGTATCGAAGCGTATCGGTGACGGTCTTCAATTGCAGGTTTTCGATCAAATCCTGAGGGATCGTTGTTACCGAAAAGGGCGTGTCGAGCAGTTTCCGGTTTCCAAGAGGGCCGAGATTGACCGTTTCGGTATTGTATTGAGGGTTCGTCGCGGCATTGTGGACGCCCGAAGTGGACGTCGCGCCGGCGTCAGCCTGTGCAGGCGCGCCGGCTGGCGGCGGCGGGACCGCTCGACGCGCCGTTCGCTTCTTTTTTCCAGGTGCGTTGTCTTTCTGAGCAACTGACCGGGCTTGCCGGCTGGTCAGTGGCTTTGGACCGTAAATCGTGACTGGCGGGAGAGGTGCCTGCTGAGCGTAGGCGACGTCAACAGTCTTCGAAACAAAGCTCGCCAGCAGGAGGCCGGCCGCTGTGGCATATTTCATTCCTTGCTTAAACCTCTCAAGAACCCCGGATTGATAGAGACACAGGACGCTATATCTGAGCAGATATAGCGCGTTACCCGGAAACCGCATTTGGCGCAACAAAAACCCATCGCGCTGAACCGGATTCAGTCGTAAGCATACAGCGATCGGTATTGCACTGACCTCGAAGCAACACTTTGGAGAATTCATGCTGCGAAACGTCTTCTGTCTAACAGTCGCCCTTGCGATTTTCTCGGCGCCGGCCCGGGCGGACACCTTGAAGGTCATGAGCGCAGGCAGTCTCCGCGCAGCCCTGACGGACCTCTTGCATCGATTTCCGCCTCAATCCGACACGGTCGATGCACCGGAGTTCGGGGCCTCCGGTTTGCTCCGTCAAAAGATCGAAAAAGGCGCGGCCGTCGATCTATTTGCGTCGGCAGACATGGAACAGCCGCGACGACTGGCCGCGGGCCATCCCGAGCGCATGGTGATCCATTTCGCGCGCAACAGCCTGTGCGCACTCGCCCGTCCGAAGCTGGATCTCAATCAGACGAACCTTCTCGATCGGCTGCTCGACCCCGCGGTGCGAATAGCGACATCGACGCCAGGCTCCGATCCGATGGGAACGTACAGCTGGGAGGTGTTCGCCCGGGCGGACGCACTCAAGCCGGGTGCTCGTGCGATATTGGAGGCAAAAGCAAAAAAACTGGTCGGCGGCGGGGAGAAAACGCCAGCTCTGGTGCCGGGCAAGGGCGCCGTCGAAGGCATATTTCTTGCCGACCAGGCGGACGTGATGCTGATTTATTGTAGCGCCGTCCCGGCGCTGCAAAGTGAGATGCCGTCTCTCACGTCCGTCAAATTGCCTGCGACGCTCACCGTTGAACCGGCGTACGGAATGGTCATCGTCGATAACAAGCCTGTCGCGTTACGCTTCGCTGCTTTCGTGATGTCGGAGGAAGGTCAGGCCACTCTGCGCAGCCACGGCTTCGAGCCGGTAGCGTCGGTCGCGCCAGATCGCCCCTGAAGAGACGCAACCCGGGACAACGGGCCTTTCCGCAGGGAACGCTTGCCGCAGGGAACGCTTGCCGCAGGGAACGCTTGCCGCAGGGAACGCTTGCGTGGCGCGCCCAGGATTTGAGCACCACGCTGCCGCCCTCGGCGAGAGGCGCACCGTTCGAAATCCCTGATGAAGCACTTCTTCCCTTCTCCCCTTGTGGGAGAAGGTGGCGCGCAAAGCGCGCCGGATGAGGGGTCGCTATCCGCGGAGACAGACCCCTCACCCGTCCGCGATGCTTCGCATCGCGTCCACCCTCTCCCGCAAGGGGAGAGGGGAAGGAAGAGGTACGCCTCGCTCGACCTACCCCAGTTCGATCTCGTCGTCGATCTCATGCGTCAGGCTGACGCCGCCGACGGTGAGTACCATTTTGGCCGGCAGCTTTTCGTGGCCCTTGAGACGGCCGTCTTCGACCGCGTCGCGCACCGCCTTTTCGATCTCGCGCTGCGAGGTGACGCCGACCTTCTTGAGAAATTTGCGCAGGCTGGTGTTGAAAACGTCTTCGTTCATGGCCGCCTCCTGTTCAACTTCGATCCTACACCGATAAAGCTCCGCACCAACTCCCATCCTTCGAGCCTCGCAGGAACTCGCACCTTCGGCGATACGGGCCATGCGATTACGCGGGGATGACGCCCGTTACGGGTGAACCGGGTTGTTCAGCATGTACTCGCCGAGGTCGCGCTGCTGCCGGTCGGCGCGCCCGTTGGCGTTGCTGCGTTGAACATCGCGATCCCTACGGCAGGCGACATATTCCGGCGAACCGACCTTACTGCTGGCGCGGCAGAACGCATCATCGTCATCGCCGCCTGCATTGACCATCGTCGACTGTCCGCGCTCGAGGCAGCCGGCAAGCAGCGGCGCGATCAGCAACAGCGCCATCAAAATTCTCGATCTCATGCCTATACCTTCCGCGCCTCATGGTGAGGAGCCCGCGCAGCGGGCGTCTCGAACCATGAGAAAAACAATCTGTGCAGGTTTTCATCCTTCGAGACGCGCGCAATGGCGCGCTCCTCAGGATGAGGTTCAGAAAAATGAGGCCTATTCAAGAAGGTTCACACCCTTCCCTTCAGCGCGTCCCCGATCTCGTCGAGCACCTTGGGATCCTCGATGGTCGCGGGCATCGTCCATGGCTCGCCGTCGGCGATCTTCTTGATGGTGCCGCGCAGGATTTTGCCCGAACGGGTCTTCGGCAGCCGGCCCACCGTGATGGCGAGCTTGAACGCGGCGACGGGGCCGAGCTTGTCGCGCACCAGCGCCACGATCTCCTTCTCGATCTCGGCATGGCTTCTGGTCACCCCGGCCTTCAGCACCAGGAAGCCGCAGGGCACCTCGCCCTTGATCGGGTCCTTGATGCCGAGCACCGCGCATTCGGCGACGTCGGGATGGGAAGCGAGAATCTCTTCCATGCCGCCGGTGGAGAGCCGGTGGCCGGCGACATTGATGATGTCGTCGGTACGGCCCATCACATAGACGTAGCCGTCCGCGTCCTTGTAGCCGGCGTCGGAGGTTTTGTAGTAGCCGGGGAATTCGTTGAAATAGGCTTCCTTGCAGCGCTCGTCCTGCTCCCACAGCGTCGGCAGGCAGCCCGGCGGCATCGGCAGTTTGATGACGATCGAGCCCATGACATCAGCGGGCAGCGGTTTTGTCGCTTCGTCGACGACGTCGACCTGATAGCCCGGCATCGGCACCGTCGGCGAGCCGTGCTTCACCGGCAGCATGCCGAGCCCCACCGGATTGCCGGCGATGCACCAGCCGGTTTCGGTCTGCCACCAGTGATCGATGACGGGCACCCTCAATTGCGCTTCCGCCCATGCCACCGTCGGCGGATCGGCGCGCTCGCCGGCGAGAAACAGCGTGCGGAATTTCGTCAGATCATGCTGGCGGATGAATTTGCCGTCGGGGTCTTCCTTGCGGATGGCGCGGAACGCGGTCGGCGCGGTGAAGAACGCCACCGCCTTGTGTTCCGAAATGACGCGCCAGAAGGCGCCGGCGTCCGGCGTGCCGATCGGCTTGCCCTCATACATGATCGAGGTCGCGCCGTGAAACAACGGCCCGTAGATGATGTAGCTGTGGCCCACCACCCAGCCGATATCAGAGCCGCACCAGAACACTTCGCCGGGCTTGACGCCGTAGAGATTGAACATCGACCATTTCAGCGCGACCAGATGCCCGCCATTGTCGCGCACCACCCCCTTGGGCTTGCCCGTGGTGCCGGAGGTGTAGAGGATATAGAGCGGATCGGTCGCCAGCACCGGCACGCAGTCGGCGGATTTTTTTGCCGCCATGGCCTTGGCCCGGAGTTCCGCCCAGTCGTGATCGCGCCCGACTCTGAGTTCGCAGCCCTGCTGCGACCGCTGCAGGATGATGCAGGCCTGCGGCTTGACGCTGGAAAGTCTGATCGCCTCTTCGAGCAGCGGCTTGTACTGCACGATACGGCCGGGCTCGAGCCCGCAGCTGGCCGAGAAGATCAGTTTTGGTTTGGCGTCCTCGATCCGAGTGGCCAGTTCCTTGGCGGCAAAACCGCCGAACACTACCGAATGCACCGCGCCGATCCGGGCGCAGGCCAGCATCGCGATCATGGCTTCCGGCACCATCGGCATATAGAGGATGACGCGGTCGCCCTTGGCGATGCCGAAGTCCTGCATGATGGCGGCAAGCGTTTTCACCTCATGCAGCATCTCGGCATAGGTCAATTTGGTGACGCTGCCCGCCAGCGGCGAATCGTGGATCAGCGCCACCTGGTCGGCGCGCCCATCGGCGACATGGCGGTCGAGCGCGTTGTAGCAGGTGTTGACCACGGCGCCGGCGAACCAGCGCCCGTACAGCCCCATCGCGGGATCGAACACCTTTTTGGCGGGCTCGATCCAGTCGATGTCGCGCGCCGCCTCGCCCCAGAACCCCTCGGGATCCCTGAGCGAACGGGCATGGACTTCGTGATAGCGGCTGTTGTCCTGGATGTTCATGGCGTCGCTCCCGGCGGCAATCGATCCGCTCCTCGTCATGCCGGGGCTTGTCCCGGGCATCCACGCCCTTGTGTGCGTCGACCAAACAAGACGTGGATGGCCGGGACGAGCCCGGCCATGACAGAGTTCAAATTCAACCAATTTTCTTGGGTCATTGTCACCGGAAGCGTCATCATTTCAAGGGCGATTTAGCCGGAGCAATCGGCCTGTTCTTGATCGCCATCTGCGCCCCCAGCCACTCCAGCTCCAGGGCCAGCGATTTATAGTTGGCGCGGGCCGCCTCGTGCTGCGGATTGAGCTTGATGGCCGCGCCGAAGTCCTGCAGCGCGTGGAGCCGGTCGCCCTTCCGGCGCCACAGTTCGCCGCGAGCATTGAAGATATCGGCAAGGCTCGGGTCGAGCCGCAGCGCGGTGTCGTAGTCGCCGATGGCGCGGTCGATCATGTCCTTGCGGTCGTAAGCACCGGCGCGTGCGATCAGCGCCTTGACGCGGTCGGCCTTGACCGTCTTTTCGTTGTCCACCATTTCGCCGCAAATCGCGATGATCCTGTCGGCGTCATCGGCGGCCGCTGCCGCGACGCAGGGCGCTGGGTCGACCTGCGGATCGGTGGCGGGCTCGGTGCCGGTCGCGAACGCGCCCGGTGACGATGCCGCCCATAGCAGGGCGGCCGCGGCGGCGTTCCGGATCGGCTTTAAGAAAATTCGTCGCATCGATCAGGTCCTGCAGACCGCCCCGATATCGCAGCGGTCATGGCGCGGCATGGTAGCGCGGATCGGCGCCGCCGGGAAACTAGGGCGGTGCGAAGCGTGTGACGCAACGGAACTTTACCTCTCCCATAGGGAGAGGTCGGCGCGTAGCGCCGGGTGAGGGGTTACGTTCTATCGTGGATGCAGCGCCCCTCACCCGATTTGCTGTGCAAATCGACTTCTCCCCGCTGGGGAGAGGTGAAGGACAGACTGATTCAATCCAAAACCATCTTGCTCTAGAATTGATGACGGGAACATCGGGCAGCCGACAGGAACCGTGTTTTGACAACGTTCGAATGGCTCATCGCCTTGCTGCTTGGCGCCGTGCTGCTGTCGGCACTGGCCCGGCGGCTCAAAGTGCCGTACCCGACTTTCCTCTGCCTCGGCGGCACGCTGCTCGCATACGTGCCGTCAGCGCCCTCCTGGACAATGGAGCCCGACCTGGCGCTGGCCGTGTTCGTGGCGCCCGTGCTGCTCGACGCCGCCTTCGATACCTCGCTGCGCGACCTCAGGAACAACTGGTTGCCGATCTCCGCGCTGGTGTTCGCCGCCGTCGGCTCTACCACCGCGGCGGTGGCGGTGGCCGCGCACTGGCTGCAGCCGGACATGCCGTGGGCGGCGGCGATCGCGCTCGGCGCCATCGTGGCGCCGCCCGACGCGGCCGCGGCGACCGCCATCCTTCGTCAGGTCAAGCTGCCCTACCGAATTGTCAAAATCCTCGAAGGCGAAAGCCTGCTCAACGACGCCGGCGCGCTCCTGATCTATCGCTTTGCCGTCGGCGCCCCCGCGGTCCAGCACCTCGGGTGGCGCGAGTTCGCGCCACCGATCGTGTTGGCGTCGGCGGGAAGCCTGGCGGCCGGCTATCTGTTCGCGCGGATTTCGTTGCTGTTGACCCGGCGGATCACGGATGCGCCGAGTTCGATCGTGGTGCAGTTCGCAGGCACGTTCACGGTATGGATCGTTGCCCAGCGTCTCGGGCTTTCCGGCATCCTGACCATCGTCGCCTATGCAATCACGATCGCGCGCACCGAGCCGCGAACCCCGGCGCGGCTGCGCGTGCCGTCCTACGCCGTGTGGGATACCGCGATCTTCGTCCTCAACGTGCTGGCGTTCATGCTGATCGGTCTGCAGTTACGGCCGATCTGGCAAGGGCTCGATGATCCCGTGCGATTGAGATATTGCCTGGTCGCGGCCGCCGTGCTCGGCATTACCTTGCTGACACGCATCGCCTGGGTGACCCTCTACGGCACGACGTTCCGGCTTCTGATCGCCGCCGGCCTGTTGGTCCCAAAGCGCTCGACGCCCGTGCCCACCCTCAAGGGCGGCATCGTCATATCGTGGTGCGGCATGCGCGGCATCGTCACGCTGGCGGCGGCGTATGCGCTGCCGACAGGCTTTCCGTATCGCGATCTTATTTTGCTGACCGCCTTTTCCGTGGTGCTGGGATCGCTGGTGATCCAGGGCCTGACGTTGCGGCCGCTGATCGCGGCCTTGCGCTTGAAGCAAGACAATCCGGTGATCGCCGAAGTCGCCCGCGCCCGCGTCATCGCCTACCAGGCGGCGCTCGATGAAATCGACGGCGACCCGTCCGAAGCAGCCGAGCTTCTCCGGCTCGAATACCGCGCGCTGCTGCTTCACGCGGAAGCGGATCCCGTTGGCGCCATTGCCAGCGGGGAGTTACCGGCAGACCCGCTGCGGCGGCGCGCGATCGGTGCCGCGCGGCGATCGATCATCGCGCTGCGTCAGTCGGAAGCGATCGGCGACGACGCCTTTCACCAGCTCGAGGAAGAATTCGACTGGCGGGAGCTGAGCGCGCAGGGGTAGCTTCTTCCGTCGTCCCGGCGAACCGCCGGGACGACGATGGAGGGTTAGCTCAAGCATGGTTTTAATTTGAATCGGTGTGCCCTTCACCTCTCCCCAACGGGGAGAGGTCGATTTGCGTAGCAAATCGGGTGAGGGGGTGTTGCACCAACGATAGACCGTAACCCCTCACCCGGCGCTACGCGCCGACCTCTCCCTATGGGAGAGGTAAAGTTTCCGTCGCGTCCCAGCTCACGCTCTAACTCACCTTCAGCGTGATCCCGCCATCGACCACCAGTTCGATCCCGGTGACGTATCTGGATTCGTCGGAGGCGAGAAACAGCGCCGCGTTGGCGACGTCCCAGGCGTCGCCCATGTGTCCCATCGGCACCTGCGCATCGCGCGCCCGCCACATCGCCTCGACGTTACCCGCGGCATAACTCGCCGCCAGGCCCGCGGAATGCTCGACCATCGGGGTTTTCATCAGGCCCGGCAGGATGGCGTTGACCCGAATATGTTTCGGCGCGAATTCGACCGCCGTAGTGCGCGTCATCTGGTTCATCGCGGCCTTGGTGGTGGCGTAGGTGACGTAGGACACGCCGGTATGGCGGATCGAGGCGATCGAGGAAATATTGATGATCGAGCCGCCGCCCTGCTGCGCCATCACAGGGATGACGTGCTTCATGGCCAGGAAGGCGCTTTTGAGATTGACGGCGAAGACGCGGTCCCAATCGGCTTCCGACACTTCGACCACGCTCCCCATCTCGGCGATACCGACATTGTTGTCGAGCACGTCGATGCGGCCATAGGCCTTGAGGCAGGCCGCCACCATCGCTTCGACATCGCCGGCGCGCGAGGCATCTGATGTAAACGCGGTGGCGTTGCCGCCTTCGGAGGCGATGATCCCTACGGTCTCTTCGGCGGCCTCGCCGTTGCGGTCGACGCAGAACACCTGCGCGCCTTCGCGGGCAAAGGTCACGGCGGTCGCCTTGCCATTGCCCCAGCCCGGCCCAATCGAACCGGCGCCGACCACGATCGCTGTCTTGCCCCTGAGCCGTTGCATCAGCGCTCTCCCCCCTTTTTATGATTCAATCATCGTATCTCACACGCGCTCATCTTTATGACGTTAACGCCGATCGGATGTCCGAAAATTTCCGACAGCGTCCGGCAATTTCCGTCGCTGCACAATCGCCATTCGCCGGCGGCGCCGGAATTGCCGAGCAGCAGCTCCGGCATCGACGCCCGCTTCGGATGCCACTGAAACCAGCCGTCGACGAGCCGCGCTTCCGGCGGCGGCTCCATGCCGGCGCCGGAGCCCTTCACCCGCGCCTGCACCAGTTCGAGGCCATCAGGCATGATGCGCCAGTCTTCCTGCCAGTCGGTCTTTTCGACCGAATGGGTCCAGACCAGCGTGAATGCCGCAATCGACAGCGTCTTCACCACACCAGCCGAGGCGAGGCACAGGCTCAAGCCGCCGCCACCACGGTACGCGGCCTCAAGCGCCATTGCCGCAGCACGATCGCGATCGTCAGCACGAAACCGGCGGTGTCGCTGAAGCGGAAATCGCCGAGCAGGCACAGCGCCGCGGCGAAGGTGAGGGCCCGCTCAGCCAGCGTCAGCCGCGTAAACAAAAATCCGATCGCGACCATGCCGAACAGGGCGATGGCGACCAGCGCCTTGAACGTGGCAAACGCCACCGCGCCGTAGAATCCGAGTTGGGCGGCCATCGGGTCGCCGGCCTGCAGCATCAGCGCCGGCGAATAGACGAATATGAACGGGATCACGTAGCCGGCGAGCGCGATGCGCATCGCCTCCCAGCCGATCTTGTCGGGGTTTTCCCTGGCGATCGGGGCTGCCGCCAGCGCCGCCAGCGCCACCGGCGGCGAAAGGTCGGCCATGATGCCGTAGTAGAACGCAAACATATGGCTGACGATCAGGGGCACGCCGAGTTTGGCGAGCGCCGGTGCCGCCAGTGCGGCAGTGATGATATAGGTCGGGATGGTCGGGATGCCGGTGCCGAGCAGGATCGACAGCAGCATGGTCATGACCAGCGCGAGGAACAGGCTCTTGTCGCCCAGCCCGATGATCCAGCTGCCGAAGATGGTGCCGACGCCGGTCTGCGACATCATGCCGATGATGGCGCCGACGATGGCGCAGGCCATGCCGACGGTCAGCGCCGACTTGGCGCTGTCAGCGAGCGAATCGCGGCAGGCCCGCAATGTGGCGCGACCCCCGCGGGTGATCGCCGACATCAGCATCAGCACGCCGACCACGCAGGCCACCGGAACGATCTCCAGCCCGTTGTGCGATACCGCCGCGGCGACGAGCGCAAGGCCGATCCAGAAAACATAGCGCAGCACGTTGGAGGAAAAGCCGAGCGTGATGCTGGCGCCGAGGATCAGCGCCACCGTCAGCGCGAGGCCGACGCTGCCGGCGTACAAGGGCGTAAAGCCTTCGAACAGCATGTAAACCAGCGCCGCCAGCGGCAACACCAGGTACCAGCGCGCCACCAGCGCCTTCCAGGCGCTCGGGATTTCCGAGCGCTTCATGCCGACCAGGCCGTATTTGCCGGCTTCCAGATGCACCATCCAGAACGCCGAGGCGAAGTACAGGATCGCGGGGATCACCGCGGCCTTGACGATGACGGAATATTCGACGCCGAGCGTTTCCGCCATGATGAAGGCCACCGCGCCCATGACGGGCGGCATGATCTGTCCGCCCATCGACGCGGTGGCCTCGACGCCGGCGGCGAAGGCGCGGCGATAGCCGAACTTGATCATCAGCGGAATCGTGAACTGGCCGACGGTGACGACATTGGCGACGCCGGAGCCCGATATCGTTCCCATCATGCCCGAGGCGAACACCGCGACCTTGGCCGGGCCGCCGCGGGTGCCGCCGAACAGGCCGAGCGAGACATCGGTGAACAACCGGATCATGCCGGCGCGCTCGAGGAACGAGCCGAACAGAATGAACAGGAAGATGTAGGTCGCCGAGACATAGATCGGCACGCCGTAAAACCCTTCGGTGCCGTAGGAAAGGTGCGTGATGATCTGGTCGAAGCCGTAGCCGCGATGGTTGAGCGGCGCCGGCAGATACTGGCCGAAGGACCAATAGAGCAGGCAGGCGCCGCACATCAGCGGCAACGCCAGGCCCATCAGCCGCCGCGTTCCTTCGAAGATCAGCACCCCGAGCAAGGTGCCGACCGCCAGATCGAGCTGCGTCGGATCGCCGTCGCGCGCGATCAGGTCGGCGTAGAATATCCACTGATACAGCCCGCACAAAAATCCGACGCTGCCGATCAGCCAGCCGGTGGCGCGGCCGGCATTGCCTTTGGCGGTGAAGTTGCCGATCAGGCCGAAGGTCATCAGGATCAGGAAGCCGACGTGAACGCCGCGCACCACCTGGCTCGGCAGCACGTTCCAGGCCGCGATCACGAGCTGAAAGGCCGCGAAGGCGATGCCGACGGCATAGGCCAGATGGCTCCAGCCGGCGGGGCCGAAGCCTTCCGGAAAGCCGTGCTCGAAATTGTCGAATTCGACCTTGACGGGCCCCTCGGCGCCCTCAGCCTGCAACATTTTTGTGGTCCCCGCGCCCAAATCGTCATGCGCCATCGCTGGCGCAACCGCCTAACACGTCATGGCCGGGCTTGACCCGGCCATCCATCAGAAATGAAATTCACTCGAAGAAAACTCACTCGAAGAAAGATGGATGGCCGGGTCATCCCCGATCGAGTCGGGACAGGCGCCCGACCATGACGACCGGTAGAACATTCCTGTTCTATTCAATAAGGCCCTTTTCCTTGTAATAGCGGATCGCGCCGGGGTGCAGCGGCACCGGGCTGCCCATCGCGGCGTTTTCGAGTTTGATCTCCTTGCCGGCAACGTGCGAGTTCGCCAGTTCCGGCAGCGATTCGAAGATCAGTTTTGTCATGTGGTAGGCGAGATCATCGGATACCGCCGAACTGGTGACGAGATAGTTGACCACCGCCGCGGTCGGAACGTCCTTGTCCTGGCCGGTATAGGTATTGGCCGGGATCATGACCGACACGAAGGGCGGGCCGATCTTGTCGACGATCTCCTTTGGAACCGACACCACGGTGATCTCGGTCGACGTGCTCAAATCCTTCAGCGAAGCCACCCCGAGACCGGCCGATTGCAGCGTCGCGTTCAGCTGGCGATTTTTCATCAGGTCGACGGATTCGGCGAACGGCAGATATTCGACCTTGCCGATATCCTTGTAGCTCAGTCCGGCCGCGGCCAGGATGGCGCGCGAGTTGAGTTCGGTTCCCGACTTGGGCGCCCCGACCGAGAGGCTCTTGCCCCGGAGATCGGCCAGCGTCTTGATGCCGCTGTCCGCGGTGGCGACGATCTGGATATAGTTCGGATAAATCGCGCCGATGGTGCGCAGCTTGTCGAGTTTGGACTTGAAGCCTGCCTCCTCGTCGCCCTCCCAGGCGGCCTTCAAGGAGTCGCCGAGCGCAAACGCGATCTCGCCGCGGCCCTGCTGCAGCAAAATCAGATTCTCGACCGACGCCTTGGTGGCCTGCACCTGGGTCTTCACACCTGGAATCTTGTCGCTGTAGATTTTTCCGATGGCGACGCCGAGCGGATAATAGACGCCGGAGGTTCCGCCGGTCAGGATGTTGATGAATGCTTGCGCCCGCGCGACCGGCGCGGACAGAACCGCCACCACCGCAACGGCGGCGGCAACCAATTTCGAAATCATGATTATTATTCCCCCAGAAACTGGCCAGGAAATTGGACGGAGGAAGGCTCGGGGTCAACCTATCCGATCGCCCAAAACGGGATTGCGACAATAAGCCTTGGGGCCGGCGGCGGCCGGCGCCGCGCGGGTCGCGGGAACCGGCTATCGATCCCGCCGTTGGAAGACTTCCCCACTCCAGCGCGAGGTTTCACTTGCGAGAGGCCGGAAAGTCGATCGAGCACGCGCTGGATGCGCTGAATTTCTTTCTCGCCGATGTGCGGGACGGCCTCGGCCCCTATCTGTCGATCTATCTTTTGACGGAACAAAAATGGGATCAGGCCAGCATCGGCGTGATGATGTCGGTGGCGGCCCTTGCCGGCATCATCGCCCAGACGCCGGCCGGCGCGCTGATCGACCGCAGCACCGCAAAGCGCGCCCTGATGGTCGCAGCCGCGATCGTGGTGACCGCGGCGTGCCTCGCCCTGCCGCTGATCCACCGGTTCGAGCTGGTGGCGGCGACGCAGGCGCTTGCGGCCTGCGCGGCGGCGATCTTTCCGCCCGCCATCGCCGCAGTGACGCTGGGCACCGTCGGACCTAGGGCATTCACAGGACGTATCGGCCGCAATGAGGCCTTCAATCACGCCGGCAATGCCACGGCGGCGGCGATCGCGGCGGTGACGGCCTATTTCTACGGACCCATCGTGGTGTTCTGGCTGCTGGCCGCGATGGCCGTCGCCAGCGTGTTCGCGACGCTGTCGATCCCGGCCGATGCGATCGACCATCACCTCGCGCGCGGCCTTGACGCGGCGAGCGCGGGCCGCGCCGGCCATCGCGGCCAGCCGTCCGGATTCCAGGTGCTGCTGTCCTGCAGACCGCTGCTGATCTTCGCGGCCGCGACGGTCCTGTTTCACTTTTCGAACGCGGCGATGCTGCCGCTGGTCGGCCAGAAACTGGCGCTGGTCAATCGCGACCTCGGCACCACGCTGATGTCGGTCTGCATCATCGCGGCGCAGGTCGTGATGGTGCCGGTCGCCATGGTGGTGGGGCGCAAGGCCGATGTCTGGGGGCGCAAACCGATTTTCGCCGCGGCGCTGGCCGTGCTGGCGCTTCGCGGCGCCCTATATCCGCTGTCCGACAATCCGTACTGGCTGGTGTCGGTGCAACTGCTCGACGGCGTCGGCGCCGGGATTTTCGGCGCGCTGTTTCCGCTTGTGGTCGCCGATCTGACCCGGGGCACCGGCCATTTCAATGTCAGCCAGGGCGCGATCGCCACCGCGGCGGGTCTCGGCGGCGCACTGAGCTCCGCCGTCGCCGGCTTTATCGTGGTCGGGGCCGGCTACGGCGCCGCGTTTCTGTTTTTGGCCGGAATCGCGGCGGCGGGACTGATCGGCTTCTGCGCGATGATGCCGGAGACGTTGCGGGACAACGCCAGCCGTCGAGCGTCCACTACAGTCCCGGCGCCGAGCATTGCATCCTGACGACTGGATGGCGCGGAGCCGGACGTGTCACTGAAACGTCATGTCGAGGCATTTCGAAATGTCGGAGCCGAGCCCGGAACTGATGGTGATGCAGCCCCGGACTTTCTGCGCGGTGGTGTCGCTGGCCCATATCGCGTAGCCGCCGGGACCGAAAAATGAATTGGTGTTCGGCGGTTCGGTCTCGGTGGCGTCGAACGTATAATGGGAATCGTTCTCGAAGATGCGGGGCCGCTTGGTGCAGCCGCCATCGGTCTGGACGTTGATCACTTCCTTGTTGTCCCGTGTCAGCGCCAGGCTGACCTGGCACCTGAAATATTCCGAAGTCTTGACGTTGAAGACATAGGCGTAGGATTTGCAGGTCGCGGTATTGAGTTTCCCCGGGCTTAAGCCCCGGCTGCAGGAAATCCTCTGGTTGTGGCTGAGCTCGAATTCGTCGGCACGTGCAATAGGAACCAGCGTCACCAACGACAGCGCGACACCCCAACAGATTTTCATGACGTGGTTCATCCGAATCATCCCTATGACGTATTTTGCGAAACAGGCTTCTAGACTAAAATCGCACGATAGTCGCGAAGCCGGAGACGGGAAATCACAAAGTCGCTTGGCGTGCATGCGATGGCAAAGCAACCAGCGTATTGACGGGACAACGGCGTTCGTGATTTGTTCAATCGCGCGTCAGGCGAGATCAATTTTTCCGGCGGGTTGCTGAGGAGCAAGCATGATGACGAGATTTTCGACCAGGACTCTTTGGATCGCCGTCGCGCTGAGCGCGCTGGCGACCTCCGCATTTGCGGAAACTCCCGCGCCGACGCCGTGGGTGCTGTCGCCGGACATGGGTTATGGCTACGGCAAGGACGGCAAGACCTTTTCCTACAAGATGGGCACCAACAATGCCGGCCTGCTGTTGAAGGGCGCCAAGAAAGTGCCCAAGGGCACGCTGTTTTTCATCGGCCAGAACGGCCAGCTCTATATGCGGAGCGGTCCGTATCTCGAGGGCGACGGCAATTTCATGTTCGGATCGAATTGAGGCGGGGCTTCTTCCTCTTCCCTTCTCCCCTTGTGGGAGAAGGTGGCAGCCGAAGGCTGCCGGATGAGGGGTTCTGCCCGCGGGCGATCTGCCCGCTGATACAACCCCTCACCGAAGCGAGTTTAGGGCTGGCGCCGGCGATGCCCTCTCCCGCAAGGGGAGAGGGCGATGCGACTGATGCCGGTGCTTTTCCTTCTCCCTTTGTGGGAGAGGGAAAGAAGGCGCGACGATAGTCTAGCTCTAAAACGCCGCCGCGAGATCCCTGGCGCCCGGCAGGTTGCTGTTGCTGTCCATCCTCGCATCGGTGATCGCCAGCAGTTTCGCCACCGTGTTGTGGCGAATCGCCACTGGGTTGCGCTCGTAGCCTGAGCGCTGGAAGAAATTCGAGGTCGGGACCTGCTCGCGCATCGCCTGCGGCATCGTCACCATGTCGAGCCCGGTGCCGTCGCCGGTCAGGTTCATCATCTCCAGCTCGGCGGCGGTGAGTGGGCGGGTATAGCCCTTGGCGCGGGCGAAGATCACCGATGTCAGCAGCTTGTCGGTCTGCAGCAGCGGACCGACGTCGATGTCCAGCACCATGGCATGCATGGCCCAGCCTGCCGGCGTTTCGCCGATCTTTTCGTGCTGGCCCCATTCGTCCGGCACCGCGCGCGCCAGCGCCACCATTCGTTTCAGCACCGCGATCTTGTGCTCCATCGCCTGGCGCGCCGCGCCGGACATTTGCGCGGCCTTTTCCGAAAGCACGCGGACGAATTCGTGACCCTGCTCGGCGAGCAGTTCGACGGTGTTGGTGGTGAGCAGCTGATTGTAGCCGATCGCGGTCGAGATCGCGCGCGCGCCGGGCCGCGCGTACTCCAGTCCCGACTGCATGTCATGGTTGCCATTGCCGCCGGTTTCGAACGAATAAACCCGAACCGCCTGCTCGCGCGTCAGCCCCGCCGCCGACGCCACACGGGCATAGACGCGCTTGAACTCGATTTCGCTGGCGGGCCGCTGCGGAGCGAACTGGAATTGCTCGGCGGCGGCTTTCAACAGGTCGGCGACGACCGGAATGGGCTTGCGCTCGCGAGGCGGAGACGGCTCCGGCTGCGGATTAACCGGCCGCTTCGGCCCGGTATAGATCGGCGGCTGGGTCAGCACATAGTCGTCGAGCGCGATCGGCAGGTGTTCGCGCCGCTTGGCGTTGCGGCCGCGCCGCTTGTCGGCAATCGAACTCCAATAGGCGCTCGCCTCCTCTTCGAACGCGCCGCGGGCTTCCTGATATTCCCTGAGTTTTACGCGATATTCGGCGATCGCCTGCGGCGAGGCCATTTGCGCCATCGCGTCGGCGGTTGCTGCCGGCAGCACGCGCGCGTCCATCGCCGCCGCCTGCGGCGCGATCAGCAGCAGCGCGAGCGCGAGATATCCGGGACGATAGCGAATCGGATGAGAGGCCATCGTTCGTGTCTAGCAAGCGCCAGCCGCGCAAGTCAGCCCCGAAAGCGGAACAGTTCCCTCACTCTTGCTCGACGCCGCTGGCCTTGACCAGGTCCGACCATTTCTTTTCGTCCTTGTCGATGAAATCGGCGTAGTCCTCCGGGCTGCCCGACGTGATCTCGGTGCCGTCCAGCCCCAATTGCTTCTTCACCTCGTCGGAGGCCAGTGCTGCGCGCAATTCCATGTTGAGCCTGTCGATGATCGGACGCGGCGTGCCGGCCGGCGCCACCAGCCCGTAATACAGCGACGCCTCGAACCCGGTCAGCCCCTCCTCCGCAATCGTCGGCACGTCCGGGAGCAGGCCAGAGCGGGTCTTGCCGGTCACCGCGAGGGCACGCAACAGCCCGGCCGTGACGTTGGCGTGGACGGCCGGAACCGGCGCCAGCGCCATCGGGATGTGGCCGCCCAGCAGATCGGTCAGCGCAGGACCCGTGCCCTTATAGGGAATATGCATCAGCGTAATGCCGGCGGAACGGGCGAAATATTCGCCGGTGATATGGTTGACCGAACCGACGCCGGCGGAGCCGAAATTGATCTTGCCGGGATTGGCCTTTGCGTATGCGATCAGTTCGGCGATGGACTTGGCGGGGAACGAGGGATGCACCACCACCGCGCTGGGCGCGTTGCCGATCATGCCGATCGGCGCAAAATCCTTGCGCGGATCGTAGCCGACATTCTTGTAGAGCGACGGTCCGATCGCCAGCGTGCCGGTGTAGCCCAGCAAGATCGTATAGCCGTCGGGTTCGCTCTTCGCCACCATCTTGCTGCCGACGGTGCCGCCGGCGCCGGGACGGTTGTCGATGACGATGCCTTCGCCGAGCAACTGGCTCATCTTGTCGGCGATCACGCGGCCGACGATCGAGGTCGAGCCGCCCGGCGCGAACGGAATCACCAGCGTAATGGGACGGTTCGGAAAGCTTTGCGCCTGCGCGTCAACGGATACGCCCGACAAGCCGGACATGAGGGCGGCGACGCAAAACACCAATTTCCAGACGCGCATTTCAGTGAGACTCCCGAGTTTATTGTTTTTATCGCGCCGCATCGTCGTCGAAAGAGCCGGTGTTCGCAACCTTCTCGTCATTGCTAGAAGCGAAGTGACGAGGCCTCTCTCTCATTCCGGGATGGTGCGCAAGCACCAGACCTCAGATGCGCAATTGCGCATCGGGGAATCTCGAAATTCCGGGTTCGATGCTTCGCATCGCCCCGGAATGACGGGATCAAACTACTTCCACGCAAACACCGGCTGCTCCAGCTCGGCGACGCGGGTGTCGCGGCCTGCCAGCACTTCGCGGAACTGGTAGATCAAGGCCGCGGTCGGGGCGTGGATGAAGTGGCCGGCATGACGAAACCGGATCACACGCCGCGTGCTCTCGGGAATGGCGACGAAGTCGAAGGCATCCGGCCGTTCGATATCGTCGAGCGCGATGCGATGCACCGAGGCGACCTCATCGGGATTGGGCGAGATTCCGGCGCTTTTGGACGCCCATAGCACGACCGGCGTGATGAGATAACCGGACCGCGTCGGATACTCGTCGAGCAGGCCCAGGACATCGCCGGGCCCAAGTTCAACGCCGAGTTCTTCGTGAAGCTCGCGCAACGCCGCCGCAACCGGCGTCTCGCCCTCATCGCAGCGTCCGCCCGGCAGCGCCCACTGACCCCTGTGGGCGCGCAGGCCCGCCGCGCGCAGCGTCAATAGCAGCGCCGTTCCGTTGGTCCCGTCGCCGGCCTCAACCAGCGTGATCGCGACCGCGGCCCGTTTCAGCAACGCCGCCGGTTCGCTCGCCGGCCGCCGCGCAAACGCCGCGCAGCGCGCGGCGATATTCCGCCTCGTGGTATCGTCGAATGGATGGGTCATCCCGCTTGACTACAACACGCCGGCGTTTGATGAAATGACCGACAACCTGAACAGCCCGCAAGACCGGAGAGACCCTGATATGCCCGACAAGGCCGCGGAGAAACTCAAGGCCTCCGGCTGGACCATCGTCGACACCACGGGATTCATCAGTCTGGTCGGGCCGCTGTGGCAGCGGGTGGTGGACGGCGCGCATGAATATGCGCTGATCGCGCAGGACAAGCACCACAACCGCCGCGGCCTGGTGCAGGGCGGGCTGTTGATGACGTTCGCGGACCGCACGTGCGGGATGACGGCGCGGTTCGTATCGGGCCGGCCGACGCTGGCGACGGTCCAGCTCGACACCCATTTTGTCGATAGCGGCAAGATCGGCGAGGTTTTGCTGTCGAAACCGCGCGTGGTGCGCGCCACCCGCAGTCTCATCTTCGTGACCACCGAGGTAACCGCGAGCGATCGCTGTATCGCCACGGCCAGCGGCGTGTTTAAGGTATTGAAAAATGAAACGTAGCTTCCAGGCGTTGCGAGGGGCGAGGCTAGGAAGCAACCCAGTCTCCGTCATTCCGGGATGGTGCGTAAGCACCAGACCTAAGATGTGCAATTGCACATCGGGGAATCTCGAGATTCCGGGTTCGATGCTTTCGCATCGCCCCGGAATGACGGCTTAAAAAAGGACACCCAATCGATGCAATATCGTCAACTTGGCCGCAGCGGCCTGAAAATCTCGCCGATCTGCCTGGGCACCATGATGTTCGGCGGCCCGACCGACGAGGCGGCCTCGACGCGGATCGTGGCCAAGGCGCGCGAGGCCGGCGTCAACTTCATCGACACCGCGGATGCCTATTCGAACGGCAATTCCGAACAGGTGGTCGGCCGCGCCATTTCCAACAACCGGCCGAACTGGGTGCTCGCGACCAAACTCGCCAATCCCATGGGCGACGATCCCAACCATACCGGGCTGTCGCGGCGCTGGGTGCTGCAGGCGGCCGAGGACAGCCTGAAGCGGCTCGGCACCGACTACATCGACATCTATTACCTGCACAAGGAAGACCATTCGACGCCGCTGGAGGAAACCGTGCGCGCGATAGGCGCCCTGATCCAGCAGGGCAAGGTGCGCTATTTCGGCGTCTCGAATTACCGGGCCTGGCGGGTCGCCGAAATCTGCAACATCTGCGACAACCTCGGCATCGATCGCCCGGTCGTCAGCCAGCCCTACTACAACGCGA
The DNA here is from genome assembly GCA_963761895.1 of uncultured Alphaproteobacteria bacterium. GTDB lineage: Bacteria > Pseudomonadota > Alphaproteobacteria > Rhizobiales > Xanthobacteraceae > Bradyrhizobium. The sequence goes on along the minus strand of CAVXIL010000002.1, from coordinate 134,633 downwards.
TGAACCGGATGCCCGAGGTCGAGCATTTTCCGGCCTGCGGCTATTACGGGCTCGGCATCGTGCCCTACAGCCCGCTGGCGCGCGGGGTGCTGACCGGCAAGTACCGGCCCGACGCCGCGCCCGACAAGGATACGCGTGCGGGCCGCAACGATACCCGCATGATGCAGACCGAATGGCGGCCGGAATCGCTGCAACTGGCGCAGGAGATAAGACAATACGCCGAGGCCAGGGGCATCACCGCCGGGCAATTCGCGGTATCCTGGGTGCTGAACTCTTCCTTCGTCTCTGCCGTGATCGCCGGCCCGCGCACCGAGCAACATTGGGACGATTATCTCAAGGCGCTCGACTACCGCTTTACGGCCCAGGACGAAGCCCTGATCGACCGGCTGGTCGCATCAGGCCATCCCTCGACGCCGGGCTATAATGATCCGGCGTATCCAATCGAAGGGCGGCGGGCGCGCACCTCGGCCTGAAAGAAAATCATGGCTATTGGCGCCTAAAAGGCGCACCCTGATCCGGTGTTCGCCTGCGCCGGATGCCGGGCTGTGCTCCGAAGCCGCGAACAGACGATTGCAACAAAAGCTGACGAAGATGCGCGAAAGCGATCCAATTCTCATTGGATCGCGCGAGATGCGCGCCAAGCCGAAGGTGGAGAGCTTGACGAGGTCGCGACGCGAAACGGTGACGTTCAGGCATCCGTTCCGGATCAAGGGCATCGAACGCCAGCTGCCGGCCGGCCCTTACGAAGTCGTGACCGACGAAGAGATGATCGAAGGCCTGTCGTTTCCCTGCTTTCGCCGCGTCGCCACCATGATCATGGTTCCGGCCGCCCCGCCGCAGCATTCCTCGACCGAGATGATTTCCATCAGTTCGGTCGATCTCGCCGATGCGCAGCAGGCCGACGCGGTCGCATCTCAATGAACAGGCTTCACACAGCAATCGAAACTACGCCCTGCGTTCGGCAATAACGCCACCGCCTCACCGTCAAGGAAGTCACATGCAAATTCTTTCCGCGCGCCACGTCAAAACCGAAGAATCGCTGCGTCTTGGCGTCGTGTCGGGCTGGTACAGCACCAAGGTGAGCGGCACGTTCGTCACCGGCCCCCACGCCACGCAGGAAGATTGCCTGTCGAAAATCGCCGAACTCAATCCGCCGCCGGCCAAGAAGAAACTCTGAAAGCCGGGGCACACAACCCGCTCAATTGAGGAGTCTCCGATATGGCGCTCACCCATGGTGAATTTCAGGAGTACGACTTCAACCGGATGGTCGTGCTGTTTACGATGAAGAACGACGAGACCAGCGTCGCCTGCGCCATCTCGACCGACGCGATGGATCAGCTTGAGGGCTCGTCGCGCACGCCGCCGGCCCAGCGCGAGCAGCAATTCCTGCGCCTGCGCGACCGCATCGAGGAACGCGCGGCGCGGAAGTTCAGCGACGTCGAACTGGAGGGCAATCCTCCCGGCGTGATCCTGCGCGCGATCGATTTTCGCGCCCCACGCTGAAGGGCGAGTACGTTCGGCAGTACCTGCCAGCGGGGCGCCTTATCGTGCGGGCGGCGCCGGCCGCCACGAAAGGTCGTCTGACCAGAGATAGATGGCGATCGCCGCCAAACACAGCACTGCTCCGACCCAGAACAGCGGCGAATGGTGGATGCGGCGCCAGTCGCGCGGACGCGCTGCGGGTTTCATGCGATCACCTCGACGGCTCGGGCGTACGGCCGGTGTCGGTGGCACGGCGCGGCTGAGCACGTTGATATCTCAACAGCACGGATGTTGCTACAAATTGTAGCGATCTAAGCCCCGATTGTTCACGTGGCATGCACGGACGCGCGCACCGATGGACCGAATCGCGTCAAACGCGCCGAGCCGCCGAAGCCGGGCGTCGCTCAGGTGGCGTGACGACAACGGCCAGGCCGACGGCGGCGGGGCCGGTGAACTGTGAACGGCTATTTAATGGAACGGCCTCGAAATCCAGTCTATCGCTGTGGCAGTTCGGGTTTTCGACCCAACCAGGCCGCGCCGGGAATGTTGACCGGCGAGACGGGAGAGAGCCGATGCGCCAGATACCGCTGGGAACGAAGGGCACGTTCACGCTACGCGTGCTGCCCGAGCACCTCGCCAATCAATTCAAGGACGCGATGCTGCCGCAGGTGCTGGCCACCCCCGTCATGATCATGGCGATGGAAAACGCCGCCCTCAATGCTATCAGGCCATTTCTGGACGTGGGCGAGAGCGCGGTCGGCACCGAAATCAATATTCGGCACCTCGCCGCGACGCCGGTCGGCCAGACCGTTCGCGCCGAGGCTGAGGTGACCAAGGTCGACGGCAAGCGAATCGAGTTCAAGGTCGCGGCGAGCGACGAGATCGAGGAGATCGGCAACGGAACGCACCAGAGAATGGTGATCAACCTGCGTTCGTTCAACGAACGGCTCGCGAAGAAGAGCGGGGGTTGAATGGTGCCAAGGGCGGGATCTCTATTCCGCGCTCTCGGCCGCTAATTCCGGGCCCAATTTTGCGGGTCGGCATTGGCATTCTCGCTGTCCTCGGCTGCAGTCCTTGCCAATTTGCCAGGGGGATTGAACAGCAAGTCACTCCGCGGGCGTGAGCTCGTCACGAGGCGGCACCGGCGCCATAGTCTCGAATACGCCGTCTCGTCGGACGAGGGCATGGAAGAGCGCCGCGGCGAAATGCATCAGGATCAGGGCAAAGAACAGGAAAGCCAGATAGAAATGCGCGTTCCAGAGCAGCGTATGCAGGCTGTCGCTCTGCGGCAGGATGGCCGGAAGGCGCACGCCCCCATACAACACGATCGGGTAGGCGGCGGCCGACAGCATCGACCAGCCAAGCAGCGGCATAGCGATCATGAGGATATATAGAGCGTAGTGCGACAGGTGCGCCGCGAGCCGCATCGGCTCGGGCAGGTCGGCCGGCAGCAACGGCGCGCCATAGCGCAGGCGCACCGCCAGACGGATCAGCGCGAGCACCAGAATGGCGATGCCGAGTGGTTTGTGAATCGACACCAGCGTCAGGTACTTCGGCATAACGGTGGACACCATGCCAACGCCGATGAAAAGCATTGTCAGGATGCAGAAAGCCATGAGCCAGTGCAGCAGGCGCTGGAGCGGGGTGAAGCGTTGGCCGATGCCGATCATGGCCTGGTGCTCGTTGCAGTTCGGGGATAGTCCTTGCTCTCCGCGGTGCGAAGATCATACGACTTCGCATAGACGGCCGATCGGGCGGCCGGGAACGGATCATCCGATATCCGTATGCCGGCCGGCAGGACGGTCGGATCGAAGTTGATGTCGCGGCACGGGCCATCCGCCTCGGCTTCGATCTGCTGTACGGTGAGTGTGCCCACATCGACGGTACGACGGTCCTCCGGCCAGGCCTTGGTTGGATCCGCGGTGGGATCGCCCGGATTGGCGACGGTTACCACCATGCTCCAATGCAACGGCCCGTTGCGGACCCGATCGACGATTTCCTGCTCAAGGAAGTCGGGGCCGCGTTTGGCGAGATCGTCCGGTGTTGTCGGGACAGCTTGCGCCGCCGGCAAGAGCGACCATCGCACCGCGTGCTCGGCGCCGGAATTGTCGACGAAGATGAAAGCGTTGAGGCCATTGAATTGCTCTTCTGCATAGCTGCCCGTCCAGGGGCCGCTCTTTTCCCATGCGCCGAACGGCGCGATCTCCGGATGCGCGCCGGCAAATGCCTTCATCGCGTTCGGATCCTTGCTCCCCGCGGCGAGCAGCAGCTCGTGAAACGCTTCCGGCGTCGACGCTGGAAACACCGGCGGATTGATCATGGCGGCACGCCACTCCTGTCCGTCCGGGGTCGAGATCCGTAGTCCCATGCCCCTCACCCGGACCGTCGAATCCGGCGCGTTTGGATCGGGGGTGCCGAGATTGAAGCGCCCGAGCGCCGGATACTGGCCGGCTGCGAAAACTTGAGCGTGCGAGAGTGCCGATCCGTTCCCATTTGATTCGAACACGCCGGTAAAGCAGATGCCCTTGGCATGGTTCCGGCGATGGCCAAGTGCCGCGCCAGTGGGTGGAGCTAGCGCAGCCACCATCTTGTCGGGCGTGAGGCGTCGGGGCGAGAACCATCCCGCTGTGTAAGCAAAGGCGGCGGCACTGCCAGCGACGAGAACGAAGATTATCACCAGCGATCCAAACGCGGAACGCGCGGGCAATCGGCGCGGCTCGGGCACTGTCCTTCTCCGTTCGGCTATCTGAGCAAGTTCTTTACCAAAACACGCTTCTGATGCTGCGGGACGCCGAAGCCACTGATGACCTCGTTATCGCCGGGAAAGGCCTTCCAAAATTTGCCCGGTTTTGCGCAATAGCGCGACGATGACAAAACCGACGGGCGGTTGTGTTTTTCGCAAAATGATCGAACGTGCGCGCGATGGTGAACACGCGTTCGCGTGATTGCTGTGCAGCGATAGACGCTTCTTCCGCGACGCTTCCGGTCAAGAATGCTGGAAAGCTTGATCGCGGGATCAATTCCAGTCTGGAAAGCATGTCAGCGATATCTCATCGACACGGTCGAGATCGACAGCCTTAGGATCGGCATCAAAAACGGCAAGAATGTGCTTGAGCCGGCAGCATCGACCAGAATGGTTCGCAGATGAGTTCTGAATGGTGCCCAGGGGCGGGATCGAACCACCGACACTGCGATTTTCAGTCGCATGCTCTACCAACTGAGCTACCTGGGCACTTCCGGCCGCGAGGCGGCTTGGGAGCGCCGGTTTATAGTCAGGCTCGCCTGCCCTGTCCACCATGCTTCGCCTCTCGGCTACGCATGGCGCAGCCCCGCTTCGCCTCTCGGCTACGCATGGCGCGGCCTCGCTCGGCTCTCGGCACCGCTGGCGTGGCGACGCGGGCGAAGGGCGCGGATCAGGCGCCAACAGCCCGAAAACACGCGGTTTTTCGCTCAATCGGCGCCTTCGTCGTCGTCCTTGGTGGCGGGAATGGCGTAGGAATTCGACAGCCAGCGGTTCAAATCGACATCCCGGCAGCGTTCGGAACAAAACGGGCGTGAGGCCTCGGTGGCCGGCTTGCCGCAGATCGGGCACGGCTTGGCAGATGATTTGCCGATCCCTTGGCCGGATCCGGCACCTTTTGGCGGCTTAGCTGGCATTCAACCATCCGAATCGGATCGGGAAACCTTCGCCTCCCATCAGCGAGATCGATTCATAGAGCGGCAGGCCGACGATATTGCTGTAGGAGCCGACCATCTTGACCACGAAGGTTCCGGCGATGCCCTGCACCGCGTAGCCGCCGGCCTTGCCGCGCCATTCGCCGGAACCGATATAGGCCTGGATATCGTCCTCGCTGAGGCGCTTGAAGCGCACCCGGGTCTCGATCAGGCGCTGGCGGAAGGTCTCCTTCGGCGTCACGAGGCAGATCGCGGTGTAGACCCGGTGGTTGCGTCCCGACAGCAGCCGCAGGCATTGCGAGGCTTCGTCGACCAGGTTCGCCTTGGGCAGGATGCGGCGGCCGACCGCGACCACGGTGTCGGCGGCGAGAATGAAGGCGCCGCGCAATTCGTCATCGAGCTGCACCGATTTGAGCGCGGCGTCGGCCTTGGCGCGCGCGAGCCGATTGGCGCAGGCCCGCGGCAGCTCGCCCCGTTTCGGGGTCTCGTCGACGTCGGCGGGACGCAGCGCATCGGGCTCGATGCCGGCCTGGTTGAGCAGGCTGAGACGTCGCGGCGAACCGGAGGCAAGAACGAATTTGGGGCGGCCTAGCATGCGCACATTTGCTGGGAGGGAACCGGAGGATGAGTGCGCGCGGAACCTATCGGAAGGCATTCACGGAGACAACCGCGCAAACAAATTATCGTCACCCCCGCGAAAGCGGCCCATAACCACCGGCCATCGTTGCTGAAAACAGAGCCTGCCACAACCACTTCGCTCTTATCGCACCTGCACGGAGTATGGGTCCCTGCTTTCCGCAGGGACGACATCATGCGTGTATCACCCGCTCGCTGCGCTGACCTTGGAAAACCGCTTGCGGATGCGCATCGACAGGGTGTCGCAGACCTCGCGATAGGCTTGCAGCTTCTGCTCGCGATTGCCCTCGGCATCGGTGGGATCCTGGGTCGGCCAGTATTCCACCTCGGCCGCGTGCGTGCGCGTCAGTTCCAGCGCCCGGTGATGCGCCTCCGGTGACAGTGTGATGATGAGGTCGAAATTGAGCCCTTCCCAATCCTCCAGTTCCTCGAACGTGGTCGGCTTGTGGCCCGAAATATCCTGGCCCAGTTCGGCCATCACGGCGACCGCGAACGGATCGAGTTCGCCCTTGCGGACGCCGGCGGATTTGACATAGAGCGCCTGCGGAAACATCCGCTGCAGCAGGCTCGCCGCCATCGGCGACCGCACGCTGTTCAGGCCGCACGCGAACAGTACGGCCTGCGGAGCGCGCACGCGCGGAGGCGCCGCCACGCGTTAGCCTGCTTTTGTCGTGCGCATGATCTGATCCGAAAACCGGTGCCCACCTTTCCGGGTCATGCCCTAGCCTTTCCAGTGCAGCACGCAGATCAGCGTGAACAGCCGGCGGGCGGTCTCGAAGTCGACCCGCACCTTGCCCTTTAGGCGTTCCTGCAGCGTGCGCGAACCCTCATCGTGAATGCCGCGGCGGCCCATGTCGATGGCCTCGATCTTGTCCGGCGTCGCGGTGCGGATCGCCTGATAGTAGCTGTCGCAGATCATGAAATAGTCCTTCACGATTCGCCGGAACGGCGTCAGCGACAGCAGATGCGCCACCACCGGCGTGCCGTCTTCGCGATGGATGTCGAACATCAGCCGGTTGCCGGTGATGCCGATGTGCAGCTTGAACGGGCCGCCGCTGGCGCCTTCCGGCGCGAACAGGTTCTTTTCGACGAGGTCGTAGATCGCGATCGCGCGTTCGTGCTCGATGTCGGGACCGGAACGCCCGATCGATTCCTCGTCGAGGGTCACCGCGACGATGCGATTTTGCGGATCTTCCTCTGCGGGCGCCCTGTTCATGGCAGGTTGAGGCGCAACCCGACCGAGCGCGCATGCGCGTCGAGCCCTTCGGCCTTGCCCAGCGTCATCGCCGCCGGTCCCAGCGCGCGCAGCTGGTCCGGCCCGCATTTCAGGATCGAAGTTCGCTTCATGAAGTCGAGCACGCCAAGTCCGGAAGAGAACCGCGCCGAACGCGCCGTCGGCAGCACGTGGTTGGAGCCGCCGACATAGTCGCCGATCGCCTCCGGCGTGTGGGGCCCGAGGAAGATCGCGCCGGCATTGCGGATTTGTTTCGAAAACGCTTCCGGATCGGACGTCATGATTTCGAGATGCTCGGCGGCGATCGCATCCGCCAGCACTACTGCCTCGTCGAGCTGCTTCACGAGGATGATCGCCCCGAACTTGTTCCACGAAGCCCGAGCGATATCGGCCCGCGGCAGCGTGCTCAACTGAGATTGCACCGCGCGTTCGACATCATCGGCCAGCGCTGCACTGTCGGTGATCAGGATCGACTGCGCGTTGACGTCGTGCTCGGCCTGCGCCAGCAGATCGGCCGCGATCCAGCCGGCATTGCCGGTCGCGTCGGCGATCACGAGCACTTCCGAGGGGCCGGCGATCATGTCGATGCCGACCTTGCCGAACACCAGCCGCTTGGCGGCGGCGACATAGGCGTTGCCGGGACCTACGATCTTCGCCACCGGCGCGATGGTCGCCGTGCCCCAGGCCAGCGCCGCCACCGCCTGCGCGCCGCCGACGCGATAGATCTCGGACACGCCGCCGAGATGGGCTGCCGCCAGCACCAGCGGATTGAGCCTGCCGTCCGGCGACGGCACCACCATCACCACGCGCGCGACGCCGGCGACTGCCGCCGGCACCGCGTTCATCAGCACCGAGGACGGATAGGCGGCGGTGCCGCCGGGAACGTAGAGGCCGACCGATTCGATTGCGCTCCAGCGCCAGCCGAGTTCGACGCCGAGCGCGTCGGTGAAGCGATCGTCATTAGGCAATTGTCGGCGATGGAACACTTCGATCCGGTCGCGGGCGAATTTGAGCGCGTCGAGCGTTTCGGTATCGCAGACGTTCACTGCGGCCTCGATTTCGGCCGCGGTGACACGCAAGCCGGAGGCATCGAGATCAAGCCGGTCGAATTTCCGCGTCGCCTCGATCAGCGCCGCGTCGCCCCGCGCCGCGACGTCCTCAACGATGGCGCGGACAGCGCTCTCGATATCGGCCGATACCTCGCGCTTCATCGCCAGAAAATCAGCGAATCGTTCGGCGAAATCAGCGCGGCTTCGGTCGAGACGAACGGGCATGGTGGCTTTCCGGCGGGAGGCTTGATGCGAAGGCCCACTGCTCAATGGCGCGGCGACAAATCGCCGTCAACCCTCATCCCTTGAATTGAGTTCACTCGGTTTCTCGGCAACGGAGGTAGGCTCCCTCTCCCGTTGGGAGAGGGCTGGGGTGAGGGGTTACGGTCCATCGTTAGGCCGTAACCCCTCACCCGATTTGCTGCGCAAATCGACCTCTCCCTACGGGAGCGGTGCGACGGAGTTCGTGGTGCTCTCTCGAAAACAAGTCAGGCATCCAATCCTGACGATTCGGTGCCTTCGCCGAAATCGCCAGTTCCGAGATCGTCCGCGCCGAGGTCGGTTAGCTCGCATTCCAGGCACTCGACGTCCAGCCGCAGCGCTCCGCCATTGCTGAACATCAGGACCGCGCTGCCGCTAGGGGCGTCACCAGGGTGAAACTCGATCCCGAGCAGTTCCAGCGCTGTTCCCGGCCCCTCCAGCTCGATGTTGCGCGACTTGCACGACAACACCCGGTCGAAGCGCAGCGCCGCGATCAGGCGGCGCGGGGCGGTTTCCCCCGAAAGCGTCTGTTCCCAGTCCAGCCGGTTCATGCCGACCACCAGCCGCTTTTCGCCCTGCCGCCAGACGATGTCGGAGGTCTGCACCCGGGCATCCTGGACATGCGCTGATATCACCGCGAGATCGTCGGCATCGAGCGCAATCAATTTGAGCTGGGCCGTCACCGCAAGCACCACCTTTGGTTCGCGCGTGTTCTATCGCAAAACCGGTATCCACTTTTGCCGAACAGGCGCCGGTCAATCGCTGATCCGCTCGATCGAGGCGCCGCAGGCCGACAGTTTTTCCTCGAGCCGCTCGAAGCCGCGGTCGAGATGGTAGACGCGGTTGACCATGGTTTCGCCTTCGGCGGCCAACCCCGCGATCACCAGCGACACCGAGGCGCGCAGATCGGTCGCCATGACAGGCGCGCCGCGCAGCATGGCGATGCCGTCGATGGTGGCGGTCTCGCCGTCAAGGTGAATCCGGGCGCCGAACCGCGCCAGTTCCTGCACATGCATGAAGCGGTTTTCGAAGATGGTCTCGGTGATGCGCGAGGAGCCCCCGGCGCAGGCCATCAGTGCCATCAGTTGCGCCTGAAGGTCGGTGGGAAAGCCCGGAAATGGCGCGGTCGAGACCGTCACCGGACTGATGCCGGCGCCGTTGCGGGCAACGCGGATGCCCTGGTTGTTGACGGTGACGACCGCGCCGGCCAGCGTCAGCACGTCGAGCGCCGACTGCAACAGTTCGGGACGCGCGCCGGAAAGCTGCACGTCGCCGCCGGTCATCGCCACCGCCATCGCATAGGTCCCGGTTTCGATACGATCCGGCAGCACGGTGTGCCGCGCGCCGTGAAGCTTGCTGACGCCTTCGACGACGATGCGGGACGTGCCGGCGCCGGAGATGCGCGCGCCCATCTTGTTCAGGCAGTCGGCGACGTCGAGAATTTCCGGCTCGCAGGCGGCGTTGGTGATCACGGTGGTGCCCCTGGCCAGGCTCGCCGCCATGACGGCGACATGGGTGCCGCTGACCGTAACCTTGGGAAAATCGATGTTGGCGCCCTTGAGGCCGCCCGGCGCCTTCGCAATCACATAGCCGCCGTCGATGGTGAGTTCGGCGCCGAGCTTCTCCAGCGCCATGATCAGGAGATCGACCGGCCGGGTTCCGATGGCGCAGCCGCCAGGCAGCGACACCTTGGCCTCATGCATCCGCGCCAGCAGCGGCGCGATCACCCAGAAGCTGGCGCGCATCCGCGACACCAGTTCGTAAGGCGCCTTGGTGTCGATGATATTGGCCGCCGAAATGTGCAGGGTCTGGCCCTGATATTCATGATCGCCGGGCCGCTTGCCGGCCGACATGATGTCGACGCCGTGATTGCCGAGAATCCGCTGCAGTTGCGCGACGTCGGCCAGCCGCGGCACGTTGTCGAGGATCAGCGTCTCCTCGGACAACAGCCCCGCGATCATCAGCGGCAGCGCGGCATTCTTCGCGCCCGAGATCGGAATGGTACCATTAAGCTTGCTGCCTCCGACGATGCGAATGCGATCCATGCCGACCCCCACTTTTTGCTACGCACAAACTATAGGGCGACGAGCCCCTTATGGCAAAAGCGTGAAATTTGCGGCGATTTGATGGGGTTACGAGCCGTCCTTGCGCAGTTGCCTGTCATTCCGGGGCGGTCCGCAGGACTGAACCCGGAATCCAAGGATTCCCCGATGTGCAATCGCACATCTGAGGTTCGCGCTGGTGCGCGCCCCGGAATGACGGCTCGCTACAACCGGTTGATATCTTCGCTTTCCAGCACCGGCTTCGGATAGCCGTCCCTCGCGACCTTGATCATGGCGCGGCCGACCTGTTCGGTCGTTGTGACGTATGTCGGCGCGACGCGATGGAGCAGCGTCAGCAGCGGCGCGGCCGCGACATAGACCGCCTGATACCAGGCGGTCTTGGACCGGATGCCGTGCAGCGGCTGGATGCCGGCGGGGCGGAACATATAGGCCGCCTTGAACGGCAGTTTCAAAAGATCGTTTTCGGTCTTGCCCTTGACCCGCGCCCACATCAGCCGGCCCTGCTCGGTCGAGTCGGTGCCTCGCCCGGTGACATAGACGAACACCATGCCCGGATTGAGTCTTGCGAGCGTGGTCGCCGCAGCAAGCGTGAGGTCGTAGGTCAGATGCCGGTAGCGCTCCTCGCTCATGCCGACGGAGGAGACGCCGAGGCAGAAGAAGCAGGCGTCGTATCCCGCGAGTTGGGATTCCAGGGCTGAAAAATCGAAGAAATCATCGTGCAGGATTTCGCGCAGCTTGGCGTGCCGCCGTCCGCTCGGGCTGCGCCCGACCACGAGCACGCTTTCGACCTCAGGATCAAGCAGGCATTCGCGCAGTACGCCCTGCCCGACCATGCCGGTTGCGCCGAACAGGATGACTTTCATCCGATCTCCCGTTGCATGGTTGCGTTCCACATCAGGCGGCGGTTGCGACCTGATCGAACGATACACCGGTGAGGTTGGCGGAGACATCCCAGAGTCGTGCCGACGCCGGGGCGTCTTTCGCCCGCAGCATGATCTTCGCCGGCGCAGGGGCGCCCTTCAACTCGTAGAACCCGTTCGGGCCATAATAGCCGGCCGGCTTTGCCTCCGGCGAGGTCGCGGCAAACAGCGTGGGCAGCGCGCCTTCGGCGGCCGACTGACTGGCAAAGGGCTGAAGCAACTTGCTGATCTGCCACAACAGGCCGCTGGTACCCGGACCTTTGGCGATCAAGTCGGTTCGGGCGTAACCGGGATGCGCGGCGTTGCTCATCAGCCCCCAGCCGGCGGCATCGCTGCGGCGTTGCAGTTCAAGGGCAAACATCAGCATCGCCAGCTTCGACTGGGAGTACGCTTTCATGGGGGAATAGGTCCGTGCGCCCTGCAGATCGTCAAAATTGATCGCGCCGGCGCGATGCGCGAGGCTGGAGAGGTTGACCACGCGGGGCACATCGCCGCGGCGAAGCCAGGGCAGTAGATGCGCGGTCAGCGCATAATGGCCGAGATAGTTGGTGCCGAACTGCATCTCGAAACCATCCGATGTCACCTGCCGCATCGGCAGTGCCATCACGCCGGCATTGTTGATCAGCAGATCGAGCGAGGCATGCGCGGCGCAGAAGCGCCTGGCGAAATCGGCCACCGACGCAAGCCTCGCCAGATCGAGGGTTTCGTAGCTGACTTTGGCATTGGGAAATCGGCCGCGGATTCTCTGGATCGCATTTTGACCCGTGGCGTCATTGCGACCGGTGAGAACCACTTCCGCACCGGCGCCGGCGAGCGCCAGCGCGGTTTCATAGCCGAGGCCGCCGGTGGCGCCGGTAACGACAGCGGTCTTGCCATTCAACGGAGGAATGTCTGCGGTGCTCCAGTCGGTCATGTTTATATCTCCCGGGCTCGAATCGTTTGCGGACCTGGCCGCCCGGCCCTAAATGTGCACTTAGTGCAAGTTTGCAAGGGGTGAAAAACAAGGTGAATGGTGAGCGCGCGAAAAAAGGTTAAGCCTCGGATAGCCAAGAAGAAAATGGCCAAGACCGTGGTGCCGGAACAACCCGGTCTGCGCCAGCGCAAGCGCCAGCAAATCCGCGAGCGGTTGACCCGGACGGCGATGGCGCTGTTCCTCGAGCGTGGTTTTGAAGCGACCACGCTCGACGACATCGCGGCCGCCGCCGACGTTTCGCGCCGCAGCTTCTTCCACTATTTTGCCTCGAAGGAAGACGTGGTTTTCGCGTGGCAGGAGGAGAGCACGGCGGCGTTGATCGCCGCGGTCGCCGCGCGGCCCGCCAGCGAATCCATGCTCACTGCGGCAGAGAGTGCGATTTCCGCGATGGTCAGACAGTTCGAGCCCGGCGAAGCCATCGCGATGGCGTGTCTGAAGCGCGACAATCCGGCCCTGCAGGCCCGCGATCAGGTCAAATACGAGCAGCTTGAGCGCGCCTTGGCGGAGGCGCTCGGCAAGCGGGCGGGCCATCCAACAGAAGCGCTTCACGTCCGACTGGTCGCCATGATCGCGACGGGCGCGATGCGGATCGGCGGCGAGCTCTGGGCCGCCGAAGGCGCGCGCGAAAACCCGGAAGCTTTGGTGAAGCGCACATTCGCCGCAATACGAGCGATCCTCGATTGATCGCCCGTCTCTGGCGCTTGCCTCACCCCTTGATGAACGCCAGCAGGTCGGCGTTGATCGTGGCTGCCTCGGTGGTCGGCATGCCGTGCGGAAAGCCATTGTAGGTCTTCAGCGTCCCGTTCTTCAGCAGCTTGGCCGACAAATGGCCCGGCAGCGACATAGGGAACGATCTGATCGTCCTCGCTATGCATGACCAGCACCGGCACCGTGATCTTCTTGAGGTCTTCGGTGAAATCGGTCTGCGAGAACGCGACGATGCCGTCGTAATGCGCCTTCGCACCACCCATCATACCCTGGCGCCACCAGTTGGCGATCACGGCCTCCGAGGCTTTTGCGCCCGGCCGGTTGTAGCCATAGAACGGACCCTCCGGGAGGTCGCGATAAAATTTCGAGCGATTGGCCGCGAGCTGGGCCTGCAATCCGTCGAACACCTCCTTGGGAAGCCCGTCCGGATTGGCCGCTGTCTTCACCATCAGCGGCGGCACCGCGCTGATCAGGGCCGCCTTCGCCACCCGGCTTTCGCCGTGCCGTCCGAGATAGTGCGCCACCTCGCCGCCGCCGGTGGAGTGGCCGACGTGAATGGCGTTCTTCAGGTCGAGATGCGCCGTCAAAGCCGCAAGGTCGTCTGCATAGTGGTCCATGTCATGGCCGTCGCCGGTCTGAGTTGATCGGCCATGGCCGCGGCGGTCATGGGCGATGACGCGATAGCCGTGATTTAGGAAGAACAGCATCTGCGTGTCCCAGTCATCGGCCGAGAGCGGCCAGCCATGCGAGAACACCATCGGCTGTCCACTGCCCCAGTCCTTGTAGTAAATTTCGATGCCGTCCTTGGTCTTTAACGTTGCCATGGCGAAGCCTCCTCTATCGACGCTGTCATTCCGGGGCGCGTGTAAGCGCGAACCCAAGATGTGCCATTGCACATCGGGGAATCCTTGGATCCCGAGTTCGACGCTTCACGGCGCCCCGGAATGACGAAACCTAAATCAGGCGAATGTCGGCATCGGCCGAAATCGTCTCACCGCACCGATGATCACGATGATGAAGAACACCAGCACGATGCCCTGGATGACGGCGAACGGCGGCTCGCTTGGCGGCACGCTCGGCGCCAGTGCGTGCAACGCCGGGATCTTGAGGAAACTCTGGATCACCAGAACGAATACGTTGAGATAAAGCGAGGCCATCGCGGTCACCACATAGATCCACCGCCACGGACCGGAAAGCTTTATGGCGTAGAGCGCGATACAGGCAATCACCAGCAGCACCAGCGAGAGAATGCCGACCATGTGCGACGGCAGCAGCTTCTCGGTCAACAAGGGCGGAATCAGAAAACCGGTGGCGCTGGTGAGAATCGTGAAGAGCAGGAATATCGCAGTCATGCCCGGCATCCGGTTGGAGCCAAGCAATCCGAACATGACGATGATGCCTGAAGCGATACCGATCAGGCTGATGATCACATGCACCATGGTAAAGGTAGCCAGGCTCATACCCAGGATCATGACACACTCCCCCTTTTAAGACGGGCAAATGCTACGACTCCGCTGGGGAAATTGCCACAGGGACCGGTTGTATCGCGGCAATTCAGGCGTGCCGCGTTAGGTCAACAGCGTGGTTTTGCGAACCGGTACCCACTTCGCTCCAAAGCGCGCTAGCGATTGAGAAATTCGACCAGTTTGGGCATCACCTCATCCGACGCCTCTTCCATCAGCCAGTGACCCGCCCCCTTGACGAGCACGCCCTCGACGCCGGTCGCCACCATCCTGCCCTGCTCGATCAGGAACGGACCGCCGGCTCTTTCCGCTGAAAGCACCAGCATCGGCATCGTTAGCCTGGTTTTTGCAAAGCCGGCAAAATCCTCGGTGTCCTCAGGGAAGGCGCTGAAAACTTCCATCCCGGCAGCCATGTGGCCGGGCTCGGCATATTCCCCGGCGTAGAACTGGCGGTCGGCTTCCGAGACCGATTTGGTGGGGTCGGCGGCAAAATCATTCCAGAAATGTTCGAGATAGATGCGCTCGCGGCCGCTGACCAGCGCCAGCGGCGTCTTGCCATAGAAATGGAAATGCCAGAGATCGCGCAGCAGAAATACGCTATTCCAGTCGCCGATGCCGGGCAGGAATGCTTCCATCAGCACCAGCCGGTCGATTTTCGCCGGGGTATTGCGCCGTATAGGCGTAGGCGACCATCAGCCCGATATGTGACCGACCAGCCGGATGCGGTCGTAGTCGAGGCTCTTCACCAGCGCGTGGATGTCCTGCGCCATCGCCGCCTTGGTGTAACCGTCCGCGGGCGCGGACGATTGACCGAAGCCGCGCAGGTCAGGCGCGATCACGGTGTGCTTGTCGGAGAGTTTTGCGATCAGCGGCAGCCACATGTGGCTGGTTTCGGCAAAACCGTGCAGCAGCACGATCGGATCGCCCGCACCGGCGACCAGGTAATGCAGCCTGACCCCATTGACCTTCGGCGAATTTGCCCTGCGGCTGCATCAAATATCCTTCCGAATTGAAAACCGGATTCAATAATAGCGCGGGATCGGACCGTTATGCGGTGTCTTTCGGTCCGACAGATCGAACAGGACCTCGTCGACATAACACCAGCCCCATCCTTCCGGCGGATCATAGCCCTCGATGATCGGATGCCGGGTGGCGTGGAAATGTTTGGTCGCGTGCTTGTTGGGAGAATTGTCGCAGCAGCCGACGTGGCCGCACGTGCGGCAGATCCGCAAATGCAGCCACTCGCTCCCGATCTTCAGGCATTCCTCGCAGCCGAGCGCGCTCGGTGTGACATCGCGGATACCCGCAATGTGAGTGCAGCCTTTTGCCATATCAGGCTCACACCTCGCGGGTATCGAACAGCAGCATATCGGCGCCACCGCTCGCGAATTTTGGCACGTCTCCCGCCGCGGCCTGGCCCTCGGCGCTCCCGAAGGCTTTCTGGATCGCAGCCATGTTGTCGAAGGTCAGTATCGCGATCAGATGAAAGGCAGACGGTCCGGCAGGCGTGGCGACGGCGCCCTGGCTGACCTGAAATTTTCGCAGACCCGGCATTTTTTTGGCTAGCGGGATGTGGGTCTCGGCATAATATTTGTCGAAAGCGGCAGGATCCTTCGGCGTCTTGTACATCACTACGACTTCAGCCATTGCGTTTCTCCCTTTGAGTAGCACGATGATAACGGCAACCAGTTCTAAAGCGCTGGTTTAGCCGTGTCGCCTAGAAATGCGTGCAGCGCCGCCACCACCTGCGCGCCCTCGCCGATCGCCCCGCCGACCCGCTTGACCGAGCCCGAGCGCACATCGCCGACGGCAAATACACCGGGCACCGAGGTTTCCAGCGGCGTCACCGGGCGTCCCAGGTTCTGCTCGGACTGCGCGCCGGTCACCACGAAACCTCCGCGATCGAGCGTGACGCCGCAGCCGTCGAGCCAGCCGGTGGCGGGTTCGGCGCCGGCGAACAGGAACAGGTTGCGGATGGCGGCGGAATCCTCTTCACCGGACAACCGGCTGCGCCAGCGCACGCGCTCAAGCGATACACCTTCGGTGCCTTCAAGCGCGACCACCTCGGTGTTGAACATCAATTCGATGTTCGGCGTCGCCTCGATGCGCTCGATCAGATAGCGCGACATGCTGGCGCCGAGGCCGCCGCCCCGGATCACCATGTGAACCTTCCTGGCGTGGCCGGACAGAAACACCGCGGCCTGGCCCGCGGAATTGCCGCCGCCGACAAGCCCGATATCCTGCTTCGCGCACAGCCGGGCCTCGATCGGCGACGCCCAATACCAGACGCCGCGGCCTTCGAATTTATCGAGGTTTTCGATCTCGGGCCGCCGATAGCGCGCGCCGCTCGCCACGACCACCGATTTGGCGCGCAATGTCTCGCCGCCATCGAGCGCCAGCGCAAAGGCGCCGTCGGTACGCGAGCAATCGAGCGACTTCACCGCGGTCGGAATGATGATGTCGGCACCGAACTTCTGCGCCTGGCTGAAGGCGCGGCCCGCGAGCGCCTGGCCCGCGATTCCCGTGGGGAAGCCGAGATAGTTCTCGATACGGGCGCTGGCGCCGGCCTGCCCGCCATAGGAGCGCGCATCGGTCACGACCACCGACAGACCTTCCGAGGCCGCGTACACCGCGGTCGCAAGGCCCGCCGGACCGCAGCCGACGATCGCAACATCGTAGATTTTGTCGCCGGTGCTGCCGCCGATCATGCCAAGCGCGCGGGCGAGTTCGGTTTCGCCGGGATTGCGCAGCACCGTGCCGGCGGCGGTCACCACCAGCGGCCAATCGGTCGGCGACGGCGAATAGCGCGCGATCAGTTCGGCGGCATCGTGATCGGTGGCCGGATCGAGCAGATGATGCGGAAACCCGTTGCGGGTCAGAAATCCCTGCAGGCGAATGACCCCGCTCGAATCCGACGGCCCGATCAGCACCGGGCCGCCGGCGCCGGCCTGGATCAGGCTGACCCGGCGCAGGATCAGCGCGCGCATGATGCGCTCGCCGAGATCGGCTTCGGCGACCAGGAGCGCGCGCAACCGCTCCGGAGGAATCAGCAGCGTTTCGACGTCGCCCTCGGCCCGGCCATCGACCAGCGCGACGCGGCCGGAGAGCTGACCGATTTCGGCGAGAAATTGACCGGGCCCCTGATTGATCACGGGCGTGACGTGACCGAGGCCGTCGCGCTGGGTGATCGCGACATGGCCGGACAATATGACGAACATGCCCGGCCCTGGCTTGCCGGTCTCGAACAGTTTCTCCCCGTCCCTGTAAGTTCTGATGTCGCCGAACCCGCGCATGCGCGTGATCTCTTGCGTCGTCAGCTCCGGAAACGTCTGCGCACGGCGTGGAAACGCCTGCCCCGGCGGAGCGTTGCCAGCCGTATCGACTGTCGTTGCGTCTGCGCCCATCACCGTCCCAACCATCAGCCCGGCTTTTTTCCGCTGTCGTCATGTGGGGTGGTGTCATCGCCATTGGAAGGTGCGATCGCGAGATCGCCTCTGCCCTTCGCCTGCGATTTCCGCCGCTTGAGATTTTCGCGCAACGCCATTTTCAGCCGATCCTGTCTTGGATCCTTCTTTGGATCTTTTTCTCGGCTTTTCGCGGGCATCGCGGTTTGCCCCTCGCGTTTAGGCTTGTCATCCTGCATCGTGAACCTGTTCAAATCTGTCGCTCACAGAATGGCTTGACCCGGAGAATAACCAGATGGGCGAAATTCACGAACTGGCGCCGTTGCCACAACGAACCCTGGACGGCTGGCATCGCTTTGTCGCCTCAGGCGACCGCGATCTGCTGGCCTCCCTGCTGTCGGAGCATATTGTGTTCCGATCGCCGTTCGTGCAATCGCCGATCCCGGGACGACCTGCGACGCTGCTGGTGCTGACGACGGTAGTGCAGATTTTCGAGAATTTTCGCTATCACCGCAGCTTTATCGCCGGTTCCCACGACGCCGCGCTGGAATTTTCCGCCAATATCGGCAAATGGCAGCTCAAGGGCATCGATCTCATCAAATTCAACGACGCCGGCGAAATGGTCGAATTCGAGGTCATGGTCCGTCCCATCAAGGCGCTGGCTGCGCTGGGCGAGGAAATGGGGAACCGGATCGGCCCGCAGCTGAGCCAGTTCAAGCGGGCCGCAGGCGTTTTGGGCTGATTGTGGCCCATTTTGGCGGTCTCTCGGGCCGCCCGCGCGCTTGCGCGTCAGAGGACCTTGTGGCAAGGATCGGCGCGCCTTGCGGGGGCCCTTTTGGCTGATTCCCGTATCCGTGGCACGCTGCCGTAGCTCAGTGGTAGAGCACTCCATTGGTAATGGAGAGGTCGACAGTTCAATCCTGTCTGGCAGCACCATTTTATCCCAATGAAATCTGGGGTTTTTCGCTATCGGCCTTTTCGCGAAGCTTGGACTAAATGCAGAACGATGCAGGAGAACGCACCTATTCTGTCACGTTTCTGACACGCGAGGACATGTTTCGTTCTAAGTTCAAATGCAGCAAACTTGCACCCTATGCTCCCACGCAGTCCGGGCCAATTCTCTTTCCCCCTGATTGGGCATAATTGGCACGCTCCGGGCGGCCTACAGCAGGTCGCGGCTGGGATCCTGCGTATGGTCCTCCAAAACGGCTAGGTAAGGCCGTCTGGAGGCCGTGTTGGAAGCCTAGCAACTACGCCTCCCAGCCGGTGGAACAGTTTTCCGATCGGCTTCGTGTCCCGGATTTTCGGCGGTCAACAAGGTGTTGCCGACGAAAATCGAAATCGCTCCCGCAAAGAAGCAAACCGCCTGCATCTCATCGGTCATGGCCGATCGGCCCGCGGACAGGCGAACGTATGATTTGGGCATCATGATGCGTGCCAGCGCGACGATACGGATGAAATCGATAGGTTCGGTCCGCTCCGACTTAGCAAGCGGCGTGCCGGCGATCGGAATGAGCATGTAATCGGAACGCTTTCCGGTTGTTCCGCCAGATTCGCCAGCGTGACCAGCATGTCGACGCCGTCGTTCTCGTTCTCATCCATACCAAGGATGCCGCCGCAGCACACTTTCATGCCGGATTGCCCGACATTTTCGAGCGTTTCAAGACGGTCGGAAAAACTGCGCGTCGAGGTGACGCTCGGATAAAGTGCTCCGACGTATCGATGTTGTGATTGTAATAATCGAGCCCCGCCTTGGCGAGTTGGTCCGATTGATTGCGATCCAGATGCCGAGCGTCATGCACGTCTCCACTCCAAGCGCCTTCACGCGACGAACGATTTCCAGGATGGCATCCATGTCGCGCGGCTTCGGATTCCGCCACGCGGCGCCCATGCAGTAGCGCGTCGCACCACTGTCTTTGGCCTTGCACGCCTCGGCGACGATCGTTTCGACGTCTACCAGTTTCGAGGCCGCAAGGCCGGTCGCATGATGCGATAACTTGCTGCAATAGCCGCAATCCTCGGGGGCAGCCACCGGTCTTGTTGTTGAGGAGTTTGCTCAACTGCACGCGATTGGGATCGAAATGCCGCCGATGAATGGAATGCGCTTCGAACAGCAGATCGTTGAACGGCCGTCGGTAGAGCGACAAGGCCGCCTCGGCCGTCCACGCCGGCGACTTCGCAGGGTTCGCCATCAAAGCCGCTTCGGCCCGTACTTCAAGCATGTCACGATCTCTAAATATTTCCATCCCAGTCGGATCACCGGACGATCCCGCAACCGACGCCAGCGAAGTTCACCAACGCTCTCACTGTGTGATCACTGGATCAAACGCGCATCGCTCAGATCGCGCCGGTCCATGCACAACAGTATCCAGCACTTCGTTGCGATTGTCTCGTTGGCCAGGATTGGCTCAACGTCGGTTTGGTTCGGGAATTTAGCGGTGAGCACTTGGCGATTAACCGTTTCGCATGAGCCAGAACAGCATATTTAAACGAACCCCCGCGTTGCATTGCGTGACCGATCATTTTCGGCGAAGGACGCCTTTGGTTAACCAAGCGGCTGGGGTGCACGCGATCGCAATCAGGTCTGAACCACGATCCTGAAATGAATTTGCGTAACGATGCCGCGATAGAAAGTATCGACCGGACGTCAACGGTCTGAAGGTGCTCGTTTGGCGCGATCCCGATGTTTGCGATGAATTAATTCAATTCGTCTGATGATCGCCGCTCGACGGAGCGCGTTCGATGATATCTGCGGAAGAGTTTTATCAGCTTGTCAGAGTCGAGAATTATGAACAGGACGGCCTTCCCGACTTCCTTGCCTATAGGGTCCGCGCAGCAGCGGCACTGGCATATTGCTCCGGCCTTTGTTTTCCGGAGGTATTGGCCATCAGGAGATTGCAATGGTGCCCGAACGGGTTGTCGAAGGTCGTCATTGACGGTTTCCGCGTCGAACAGGGAAGACGCGCGCATCAGATACTGCCGCGGACGATTCCGGTCTCGCCGGCGGCACGATGCGTCGTCGGCCAATACTTAGCGGCCCCTCCCCAACCGCCAACTCCAGAGTGCCGGTTTTTCGACGTTCCGGAGAGGCCGAAGCTGAGGGCCGAGATCGGGAAAGCCGCGTCTAGGGCCGGGATGGAGATGAGCATCAAGCCCGGCGATCTCCGAGCCTCGTTCGAGGCCTTCATCAGGGACCAGAATCCCGGTAGTGACCTAGCCTTCTATCTCGTCGGAGCCAGACCGACGGCCGGCGTGATCTACCGTTTCGGCGCCGCCAGCCTCCGATGAACGACCTGGTCCAACTGCTGAAGAAGTCGCATCGAGTCTACGGCGATGGCGACGAGAGGCTTCGAGCACGCCGCCGTCGCCCCCGCCCCGCGCGTTGAAATCCGATTGCCAAGATTTGTTAACCAGGCAACGGCACCACGGGACGTCGAATTGGATTGAGTTCCGAATTGGATTGGTAACGACGTCATGTGCGGGAACGAGGCGGCACGAGACGGCACGCCCACATCGACATCAAGCGGCCGGCCGGTCCGGAAACCCCGCATATTGGGTGTGAAACCGACAACACCGTTTCCTCAACCGACTCGCCCGATGTTCATTTCCAGCGCGCCCTGCTGCTAACTAAACGGCTGGAGGCTGACTCCATCGGAGTTGTTTCAGTTCATACGGACGGCCGAGTTATCATCCATCAGCAGCCAACGGGAGAACCGTCTCCGGACCGCACGCGAAACTGAATGAGATGTTGGCTGCCGAATACGAATAACGAAAGAGCCAGCTCATCCATGGTAAGTTAGGCGACGTCGGCGCCGACCGCTAAACCGGTAAAATGCGCGGACAGCTACCGCTATTTTAGTGCGGACCGTCTGGATGTTGGATCGCTTGCGACCCGTGAACCCTCGACCGCCGATTCGAACGCCTTGGTCAGCCGACCATGAGTTGCCGGCTTCGCATCGCGTGAACGATCGAGACGACCGTCATTCAGCAACTGCAGAATTCCGATGTTGGTCTGCCCTAGCCAAGCTGCGGCGGCCTCTATACGACTCAGCATTGGGGTGGGCTCCGCCAACGTTATCCAGAACCGACGAAAAAAATGGGCAGACGTCAGGCTGCGGGCTATCCGGTCGTCAAGTCTCTTTGCCGACATTCCCGTTGGAACGTAAAGCACGTCGAATGCATCAAACCCCCCCGGCTGTTCACGCCCCTCGAAGCGACGGCACCAGCTAAAGCGGCATACCGGCGGCCCACCCAAGGATCCGTAACGCCAGAACGGCTGAAGACTCTCCAGCCCTGGAAACTCTTTCTCCAACGTTTCCCGAACGCGCCGATGGCGCTCATGACGTTCCGCCGAAAGCACGTCGCGATCGTCGGCTCCCGAAGTTCGCTTTTGTCGAACTAGATCGGCCAGCCGAGAGCGCAAACCGGCGACGCCGATCTTATCATTGAGCACCTCATCCAGTGAAGCTTCGCCCAGTTCGGGATCGTGGCGGTCAATGCTGGCTACCAACTCAAGCGACGTGAACCCCTTCTCCAGCATCAGTTTGGCGTCCGATCCGCGCAGCTCTGCCTTATGCTCGATGAAGGTCAAGAGTGCCTGCTGCCTGATCAGGATGGCGGACGAATAGCCTGTCCAATCGGCCAGAAGATTGATGGTCTCTGACCGTATCGAGACATCGGAGCCCGCCCTCTCCAAAACCTCTCGGGTCTGCTGCGCAACTTCCTGCCACGGAGTTTTCCGAAACCGCACGTCCCTCAGCCTATCCGGGAAAAGAGTGGTTGCCATTTTCTATTGCTCATTCATATACTTAGCTTGTTGTTCAAGCCGATTCCGACGATCCGCTTGCAGGGTCGCCTATATTTGTGTAGAGTCTACACATGATTGGGATCAGTGCGAAACCTTTGAGTCCATGTTGGCTCAAGCATCGTACTGCGGCATGGCGCAGCAAGTCACTTGCTTGGTTGGGCCACCGATCGAACTACGGCCCGCCCTGTATTTTATGGGAAGCCGGGACGGCGGAGCTTCCTTCAAAGCTCTGCGCGGCCATTGCCATCTGACGAGTTGATGTTTGGTGCCATGGATCTTGGCGTAACGGATGACGGCGAGCGCGCCGGCCACGAACAGGCCGCGCAGATAGCGGTCACCTTGTTCCAAGAACCCAGCGGAGACAAGCGGACAACAAATGTGGGATCGGACGTTCGACGAGGTGGCTCGTGATTTAAGGGTCGGCGAGCGCACTCTCAATGCGTGGCTCGCGGCGGATCTCTTGCGGCCAGTGGACGACCGCCGATTTCAGTTTCACGCGTTTCGAGGAAGAAAGCGAGTATGGTCGACGACAGCGTACGAGCTCCTGCGAAGCGCGCTCGAAACGGAAAGCGCCCCGGGCGGCGTTCTCGCGGCGTCGCGCTCAGCGAGCGCGATGGAAATTGGCACGCTTCCGGCAGCATACGGATCGCGAACAGTACAATCCGCGTTCGACGAAGTCTTGGCCTGGCCGTCGCGTCCGTCACGCAAGACGAGGCAGAAAATGCGTTAGAAGAATATATCGCCGACCTCAAGGCGAAAGCCACCGGGAAGGTCACGCGAGGCGATCCGGTCGCGGTCGCAGTCCGCGGATACCTCGGATTTAAGAGGAAGCGGCCGCTTGGCGCGTCATCCGTCGATATCGCCAAAGAGATCGTTCTCAAGTTTGGTACCAAACGGCTCAACGAAATCCCCGAAACGGACTGGAAGAAGTGGGTTGACGGTGAACAGACGGCTATCGGCTTCGTTCCGGGTCGCATGACGAAGCGCTCCGCGGAAACGCGTGAGCGCTTTGTCAGCGGTGTTCTCGCCGTCCTCAATTTTGGCCGCCGGCATCATGGCCTCAAGGCCAAACCGGTATTCGAACGTGACAGCGAAGCGCGCAACCCGAACACGCGCAAGCGCAGGCGCATCGAAGAGCTTCGGCCGGACCTGGTACAAATCCTGTTCGATCACTGCCATATCACCATTCGCGCCCAGCTCGCGGTCGAGCGGTGCACGGGTGCCCGCGTTTCGTCGGTGATCTATGCGGCCCGTGTTTGTGATTTGATCCTGGCAAAAGGCAGGGAGCAGCTAACCTTTCCCCAGACGAAGAATGGCGAAGACGTTGCCGCCGTCCTCGATGGCACCGCGATCAGGGTTCTTCGGGAGTACCTGAAGTGGCGCGGCAATTTGCACGAGCGGGAAGCACCGCTGTTTCTCACCTACAAACGCAAGCCGTATACGTTCAACAACCGCGCATACGGTGGCCAAAACAAAACGGGGTTTCGGGCTGCAAAGCGACGCGCAGCCAAAATTATCCGAGATGCCGGCGAAATCGAGTATCGCCGGCTCAAACAGCTTGGTCACCGCAAGGTTGCCGCGGAAGTGCGCGAGCAAGCTAACGCTGACGCCGCTCTTTTAGAATCTGTAACGCAACACTGGTTCCGACACATGGTCGCAACAAAGCTTGTCCGCCTAGATCCCCGCGCAGCGATGGAGCAGGGCGGCTGGCTCGACTATCGCTCCGTGATGGCATACGCGCACGATGCACCGGCGCATCGTCGCCAATTGGTGAATGACATGGATCAAATTGCGCCCGCCCGTAAGCACTCAAAGGCAAGAAAGCATTGATATCCCTGCTTCACGTGATTGCTCCGTCGGAGACTGGGGCGATCCGGAACGGGAGCTCCAGCCATGAGCATTATTCCCCTAGACCTTCAAAGACGCTTCGAGCAGCGATGGGCTGCTCGTTTCGGTTCGCTGGTAATCCCGGCCGCACCAAAGAACGTCGGATTGAAAGGACCGCCGGTCAACATGCGCCGCGCGCGGCAAAAGCCAAAGAAAAACCAGCCGGCTGGGTCGGCGACTGCGCATTGATTATCAATGTCGCCAACTGAGGCGGCCTTACTGATCGAAGGTCTCTGCGGTCAGTCGGTAAAGGTGACGCACGGTGGGTGGGTACCTGGTAGTGGGTCAGTTGATTGTGGTAGCGTTCCGGGCTGGAATGTTGACTATCCGCATTGCATATTCCTTGGATGGCCAAGAAGTCCGACCCACGCCTGCTTGAAGTCACGGTAACCCCCTTGGAGCCAGCGCGATGGGAGTGGCGAGTTTACGAAGGCGATACGCCACTGATGACGGGCTTGGAGACCTCGCGCGAGACCGCCCAGATTGAGGGTGATAGTGCTCTGTTCCGCTTGCTTTCCGCAGGTTTAGACAAATGACCCACCCCAAACGCCCCAGCGTGAACCGGCGCCCTCACCTCTCATCGTCCGGACAGCCTACTTAAACATGGTCTTGACCGCCTGCCAGAACGATAGGCCTTCCCGGCGTTGATGCTCAGCGGTTGGCGCTGGCTGAATGGCTCTCACCGGATCGATCAAACCCGCTTCCAATCGCGCATGCCTCTCAAGGTCGAGCCTCTCGGCCTCCCGGCGATCCGACTCATACTTGTCGACAGGAGTGAGATTGGCTTTCTGAGCCATTGCTTACCCTCCCCTATTACACCCCTTTCTCCGAAAGTGCCTGCGCCGCAGGGCTTCGACGGCCCTCGCGCGGGGCTGCGTCCGGAGATCGTACGCCACCAGCCGCCCCCCGCCACCGGCCGAGACAAAAAAGCGCCGCCGGCGGGGGCCGGCGGCGCTCATGGGTGGTAGCGGGGGCTAGGCCGCGGCGCGCAGCAGATCGTCCATGACGCCGTGGCCGATCAGCTGGACGACGCGGGCGTCGCTGTGGTCGTAGCGCCGTTTCAGCATGTCGATCGAGATACCGCAGATCGCCGAAATCACCGATGCCGACAGCCCGCGCTCGACCATGCGGGTGATGCAGGTGTGCCTCAGCGTGTGCCCGACCACGCCTTCGATGCCAAGATACTCCATCGCCGCGACGAAGATCTCCCGCAACGTCTGCGCCGGCAGCGGGCCGCCGCGCATGGTGCGGAACAGGTACTTTTCGTCGCCGTCGAAGGCTTTCCAGCGCTTGATCTCGGCGAGGAGCTTGGGCGACAGCGCCACCGCCGGTGCGCCCTTGCGCGCCTCCGCCGACGCGCCGGAGGCGAGGCGGTGGAAGGTCGCATTGGCGAGGTCGATGTGGCCGTAGAGGGAGTTGGGCGCCCAGGCCAGACCCTCGTAGATGCCAGGACGGCTGCCGAGGGAAAGTCCCAGCCGCATCGCGCGGCCGACCATCAGGCGGCAATTGCGTTCGTACGCGCTGATGCGCTCCTCCTGCGGCGTCCAGGTCCCGGTGGCCTTGTCGTAGGCCTCCGTGCCGTCGACCCACCGCAACGCCCGGTCGCATTCGGCGTCCGAGAGCACGCGCTCGCGACCGGGGCTCTTCGGCGGTCGGGAGAACGGGATGATCGCCGGGCTCATGCAATCCTTGCAGTAGCGCCTGATCGCGTAGACGAGGCGGGTGATGCATTCGTAGAAGTACCCGTACGCGTAGTTCTCCTCGAGCATCTTTTCCTCGGTCTCAAGCAGCCAGTCGCCGTTGAGATCCTGGAGGCGGAGCCCCTCCACGCGGGTGCGTACATGCTGCAGAACGCAGACGATGACCCGCCGGCTCTTCTTTTTGCTCTTCGGATACGTCCGGATGGCGAAATCGACGATGTCGGTCGCCTTGGCGCGGCGGATGTCCACGATGCTGTCCCGCTTCGCCTCCTCCTGCAACAGCATGATTTCGAGGAACTGTTCGGCCTCAATCCTGTTTTTGGTCTTGGTCGAAATCAGGTAGCGATTGTTGAGGAACAACGCCCAGCGGCCACTCTTGCGCGGCCGAAGCTCGTATTTGGGGGCTCTGATGTCTTCGCCGTCGGCTATCTGTGGCATTGACGCCGCGGCCTTGATCTTGGCGTCATGCAGTTCACGCTGGATGTAGTTCATGGTATAAGAACTTCTGGACGCGCGCACGGCTGCTTCTCACGGCTTGGTCCCTGCGCGCGCTCCCTAAGCGGCCCCGTCGAGAAATCGGCGGGGCCGTCGCTACCGAGAACGTCATCCCCGACGGCTCATCCGCCGGGGTCGTCTCAGATCTTTCCGCGCTTGCCGCCCGCAAGGGATCGGGATGCGCGACAGCACGGATTCCCTATTTTTCTGCGAATGTCACGCGCACGCGCCGCGCCGGAAGGGAGCGCCGCGCGACGCGGTCGCGCCGCTCTACTTGCGAATATTTGGACGATACTTCGCGAGGCCCACGCTCACGTCCGGACCTTGCGGCGGGCGTTCTCGGTCATCTCGGCGAGCGCGCGCTTGGTGACCAGGAGCTTGCGCGCGATCATCGCGACCTCCAGTTCGCCCGCCCGGTAAGCCGTGCGCAGGCTCGACGCCGTCAACGGCCCCTGTGGCCAGAGCAGCGCGGCGGCCTCCGAGAATGTCATGAGCTCGTCGTCGCTCCACTGGGCGGGATCGGGACGGGCCAAGATGCGGCGCGGTTTCGTTGCCATGCGGGTCCTCCATTGTCGGTGCCGGCGGCGGCGCCGCCCCGGGTCCGGTCTCGCCGGGGCCGCCGGGCGAAATCCGCCGCCGGAATCCCGGGTTTTGGGTTTTCAAGGTTTCGAATTTCTCCGGGTGGCATCCGGAAATTTTCAAGGATTCGATTTCCAAGGACTCGTTTTCCTTGAAAAATTCGAATCCTTGGAAAGGATTTTTTCCTTGGAATCCTGTTCGCCGCGGCGCGAGCGGCCCCGACCAAGGTCCGCCGGCGCGCCGGCCCTTCCCGGTCGTTCCGTTCAGCAGCGGTCGGAGTAGCGGTCGAATGCGTCGAACCGCCAAGGCTCATGCCGCCAGCCATACCGCCTCCGAAGGATTGCGGGCTACCCACCGCCCTGCCGTGTGCGCGCCGGCGAGAACCTTCGCCGCGATTGATGTCGAGGCGAACGCAACCGCGACGGCGAGCCTGCGCCGGTCGCCGACGCCCGGGATGGGCGACAGCACTCCCGCCGCGAACAGTTCGGCGCGGCGGGCCCTGGTGAGCGCGTTGACGCTGTCGTTCGTCATCGACCTGACCTCGGATCCCGCACTCACGACGAACTTGCCGCCCGCCCAGTAGCCGCGGGCCCAGAGATCGCCGTATCGGAGCTCGAATTCGTCGCTGCCGAGCGGCACCGTCGTGACGCCGATCGACATGGGGCCGGAATCGGCGACGTCCGCCGCTTCGTCCGGCGGAGGCTCCTCGGGTTGCGCCGGCGCGCCGGTGCCTAGGACCGCATGGAAGATCCGGCAGCCGGCATCGTGCAGCAGGCGCAGCGCGTCGGCGGCGATGCGGTCGTGAGTAGCGCGTTCGGCGTCCGTCAGGTCGGGTTCCGCGGGGTTCAGCCCCTTCGAAACCGTGACCGCTCCGGCTTCGACGGCGCAACGCGTCAACCTGAACTGAAGGTCGACCGCGAGGAGCTTGTCGAACGCGGCGCCTTCGCAGCCGCCGACCACGAAGACGTCGCGCGCGAACACCTTTGCCGGATCGGCCGCGTGCTCCGCGAGGCGCCGCGACGGCCGGCGGCTTTCGCCGATGTACGCGGTCTTGTGGTCGGTCATCACGTAGGCCCCGGGCGTGCTCAGCAATCCGGCCCCGGCGAGCCGCGGCAGTTCATGCATGGGAAACGCGTGGACGACAGCGCGGCTGGCGCGGTCGGAGATCCGCCGATAGCCGAGGACGCCGCCGAAGGGGCGGAGGATGATGCTGGTACTGGGATTCGACCAAAGATTTGCGTGGACGATCGTCGGCATGTTGGCTCCGTAAGGTGAAGGGTGGCCCACTTCGGGGTCGTTCTCGTCGAGATTCTCGGGCAACGCCGCGCGCTTCCGTCCGCCGCCTGCCGGCTCCGCTCGGTCAGGGGCCCGGTGAAGTCGATCTTTTGGACCTCCGCGGAGACCCGCCGCAGGAGCGCCCCAGGCGTTTTGCCGCCGGTCGTGGACGACAGCCGCACCGCAATTCTAGCGGGGACGCAGCGGAGAACTCTTTCGCCAGATCTTCTGCTTCGGGCAAATTGAAGTCGGCTTTGCCGAGAACCGGACGGTACCAAGGCGCGCGGCGAAACGCGCATCGTGAGCCCACGCGACCCCACATCGCGCGCGGGTGAGCCGGCCGGCATCCTCTTCGCCTGGGCTGCCAGATTAGAGATCGACGAAGTGCGCCTCGAGGGTCTCCTCGCAAGCCCGCGCTATAAGGGCCCACACGCTCTGACGGCGGTCATGCGCGAGGACGATGCACTTACCGTTCCATGGCGGGTCGCCCGTGAGGGGATTTGCGGCTTCCATAACTTCGACCGCATAGTCGCAGGTATCTCCGAAATTGGAGAGGTTGGCGATCCGCATGGAGCCGAAGTTGCGACAGTAGGATTCGTGTCCACCGGGAACGATGTCGATAGTGATGATCAGCATTGAGCGCTCCATCTCTAATTAACGATTGGTGGTCTCTGCTTGGTCATTGGGAGGCGTCGCCTCGACGATCCGCCGAACTTCCTCTCCCGAAAGCTGACGGTGCGTCCGAAGCCGGTCGGCGACGGCGACGATGGCGTCGCGATTCCTGTGTACGAGTTCGTTGGCACGGGCCTCCAGCCGAGGACGCCGCCGAAGGGGCGGCGGATGACGGCGGTGGAGGGGCAGTAGTTCGAAGGATTCGCGTCGGTCGTCGGCATGTTCGCTCCGTAAGGTTGAAGGAGGCCGCTTTGCGGCGGTCGTTTTCACTGGAAGTTCGTGGGCGCGGCGCCGCGCGTTCCGTCGGGTGCCTGTTGTCTCGACCGTCAGAGCTCGGTGAAGCCAGCCTTTTGGATCTCCTCGCAGGCCCGCTGCAGGAGCAACTGGACGCTTTGCCGCCGGTCGTGAGCGGCCACCGTGCAGTCGCCGATCCGGACGGCCGTGCCGTTCGGCGGGTTTGCCGGCGGCCATCGTCGTCGCCGCGCGGCAAAACATCGATCCCAATGATCAGCATGATTCCGGCTTCTCCGGCGGGTTCGAATTCTCGGTGAACAGCCGCCGGATCTCGTCACCGGCGAGATGGCGCCGTTCGGCCAGCGCCTGCGCGATGGCGTCCAGCGCCGCACGTTCGCGGCGCAGGATCTCGATGGCGCGGTCGTGAAGTCGCACCAGCTCCGCGTTGACTGCCGTCCTTAGGCGCGCATCGAGCCGCATCATTTCCGCGGCCGCCTTTTCGTCGCCCAGATAGGCGAGATCGCCGCCGCCGAGGCCGCTCGAAAAATGAAGTGCGGCGATCAAACGCGTGGCGATCGCCAGGTCGCTCGATCCCTCTCCGCCGCTATTGGCCGAACAATCCCCGTCGAACAGGAGCGCCTCCGCCGCGCGTCCGCCGAGTTGAGCGGTCACGCGGTTCTCGATGGTTGTGCGCGTCTCGATGCCCTCTCGCCGGCGCATCACCGTCCGCCCGAACGAGTGCGCGGTTTCGATCACGTCCGCTGCAACGACTTCGTCGATTCCGAGCGCGATGGCGGTCACCGCGTGACCCGCTTCATGGCTGCTGATGCGCAGCAGAGTCGCTGGATCGATGTCGCTTCGCGGTGCGAGCGCCTCGACGAGGTCGTCGTACCCGAGGGAACGACCGGCTTGCCGCGCGGCGCGCCTACCGTTCTTGACGGCCGCCGCGATCTCGGCGGGGCTGCGACCGAGACCGAGCTGACCGATGCCGGATAGATCGACGCCGCGAAGCTCGCCGTTGAGATGATGACGCGCGATCGACGCGATGCCCGCCGGATCGGGCGCGGCGAAATGGATGATCCGGTCCAATCTCCCCGGACGCACCAGCGCCGGATCGATGCGGTCCGGATAATTCGTGGCCGCCCATACGCACACCCCGGCGCGGTCGCTGGAGACTGCCGAATTGAGCAAGGTCAAAAATTCAGTCACGACGGGCGTCCACCACGAAGACGAGCGACCATCCAAAGATCCACGCATAGGAAGAGCATCGATCTCATCCCACAGTAGGGCGCATGGAGCGCTGGCCTCAGCTCGCGAGAAGGTGTCTCTGATTTTTTTTATGACGGAATCGAGGTACCCGGCCGACGATGCGAAGGTTTCCGAGATGGAGCTCGCGATGAGCGGAATACCGAGGTGGGCCGCCAAGACACGGGCGAAGTAGGTTTTTCCGAGCCCGGGGCCGCCGGCGAACACCGCGTTCGCGCCGACATCGCGCCACGCGATGCGTCCCGCGTTATAGTCGTCGTAATCCCTGCCGAGAGCCAGACCCCATGCGCCGGCGGGTCCGTACTCGACGGCGTCGGTCAGCCGCGGCAGGCGATCGGCGCGCGGGGAGGACAGGCGGCGCGCGGCGAGACGCAAGCGGTCCACGATCTCGGTCGTGGTCGAGGCCGCCCGGAAGGCAGATACGATGTCGTGGAAGTCGAGCGAGCCGAGCCCCTCGATCTGTTCGGTCGGAAGCGGCGCCGCGGCGAAACGCGCGATCGCATCGCAGACCACGCGCGCATCGGCCCTGACGTCCACGTTGACGTCGGCCGTCGCGACGAGCGCTCGCGGCAACATCGCGATCGAGTTCGCGATACCGACGACCGATCGTCCTGTCGACAGACATTTGCTCACCTCGTCGTTGCCCGATTCCGCTTTGTGCTGCATCCTGTTGCCGCCGTCCCGCGCAAAGATCTCCAGCCGGCCGTTCAGCCGAACGAAAGCGGACTTGAGCGGCGCAACCCAGGCGGAGGACGGCACGCGTACGGTCAGGGCGATCGCGTCGGATCCCCTAAGCCGCGCGGCGACGTCCGCCGTGAGCGCCGCATCCAGCGCCGCGCTCGTCAGACAACGGGCGGCATCCGGACGCGTCGCGGCCTCCTCCGCTGCTGCCTCCTCTTCGGGCGGATCGAAGTCCGCATCGCCGAGCACAGGACGGCTCCATGCGGTTTCGGTCGCGGTGTCGGAAGCCTCGTTGTCGCTCATGAGCCACTCCTGACGACTGTGTGCGGGCGGAAGCCGCTGGAAAGGTCGAATTGAACGAAGCCCTCGCAAGCAAGCGCGCGATCGCAGCGATCGGGTCCCGCGACTGGCCACGCTGGTGCAGACTTCGTCGAGGAGGAGAGGGCCGTCGGCCGCGAGTTCGCGCTGAATCGTCACACGCATGCCGAGGTCGGCGCGCACGTGGCGCTGCGCCCAGACGCTGCGGACGACCGTGAAGCGCGGCTCCGCCATGATGTCGCGGGCGGCCACCGTCTCGATCTGCATGCCACGCGCGCCGGCGATCTGCTGCATGTGGAGGAAACGTCCGCCTCTCGCGCCGTTCCGACGTTCTGGAGGAAGCCTCGGTCGGCGCGGTGCACGACGATGTGACGGACGTCGATGTCGATCGGGCCGGCGACGGTCACGTCGATATAGTCGATCGCCGATACGGCACGGTCGAACGACTGCTGGATCAGGTGGTCGTGCTCCAGGGCAGCAACGGGCGGAATGGGCCGGCGATCTTACCGACTTGGAGAGAAACCGATCACGTGCGCTTTGAATAATCAAAGATGACCTCGCATGATTCGGATGGGCTGGCATCGATGCGCCGGGCATTGTCGTAATCAGACGAAGGCCCAACGAAAGTTGTCGATGCCGAGGTCGGTCGGAGAAATGTCGTGAAAGCAATCGAGGTTTCGGTCGTAATCCGAGCCGATCGAGGGCGATCAGCGCGAGACCCTCCAGTTCGATGTCGAACACCGACCTGGCCTTGACCACTAGGTGGAAGCGACAGCCGGCGCGGACGACGTTGGCCTTCAGCAATAACTGCGTCACGTCGATGGTCGCCGACGCTACCGGTCCCAGTGACCGTACCTGCGGATCGAGCAGCGGGATCAGTGCATCGAAAGACGACAGGATTCGACGCGTCTTCGGTCTGCGGATGTTTGTCGGTCGTACCGGTCATGGCTCCCTCCCTCAGATTTTGATAATGCAGTTTCGATCGCAGTTAGGATTGTCCGGGGCGCGCTGCATGGCGGCCGGGGTCGTCGCCCTTCGTTCGATACCGGCAGCCGCATTCTGGAAAAGCCAACCCGCGGTGGTCCGGCAGCGGGTGGAAGAGGTCCGAATAGGACTCGACCGGCTCGATCCGCCAAACAGGAACGATGCTCTGGCGGACTCCTGAAGCGAAAGAGAATGAGTCCGCTCTTTAGACATGATCGCCGATCTCAAGAGCTTGTCTGGTGCCGAGTCGATAGAATCCAGACCACGTTCGCGCCCAGCCGGCCTCCGGATCAATGAGAACAACCTGGTGTGATTGTACGCGAGTTCGGCTGTGAAAAATTGGATGCCCGACCATCGTCCCGACGATGCAGGGAGCAGGAACGAGGCCGAGTGACCATTGTTCTACCAGCGGGGCTTTTTCCAGATGGGTCGCAGCCGGCGCTTTGTCGGCAAGCAACTCGCGAATATCATCTAGAAGCCGGATTAGTCGCTCTTGAAGGTCGATCAAGTCACCGTAACAGGTTGCAAGAGCCATAGCCCGCTCCTTTTTGGCCTCACTCAGGTAGATTGGCTCACGTGGAGGAGAAGCGGGCTAAAAATCTGCAACGAGCCAAAGCTCGCTCAGAGTTTTGCATTGCAGTTCAATCTTTGAACGACGCCTCAGAGCTGAAGAGATTACGATTGCGGATGAGGCATTACCCTCGATTGCGCAACAGAGCACAGCCGATAGGGCCAAATCGACCTCAGTCGCGCCGATGCACCTCGATTTGAGCTGTCGATCTGCAATTCCGATAGCGGTCGGCGCACTGCCCAGGATCGCGCGGCGCCAATCGGGCTCATTTGGGATTTCCGTTTCGATCATCGCCCGACGGATCCTTCCCACATCCCTGGGCGAAAAAGCGTATGGCCGGCGCGATCGCCACCAGCTGATGGGCGAAGATGGCGATAGGCAGGGCGTAGCAGCAGCGGTTGGCGCAAGCGCAATTGATGCGGGCATGTGAAACTCTCCCGTAACAGGTTGGATGCGATCTGCGAGTTGTTCCGCGAAAGGACTGCGGCAGCCGAAGTGCAAGGATTCGATCACGTGAGCGCCCGCGAAAAATCTCGGCGTTTGGGCACGTGCGCGCGCTCACCTAAATCCTCTTAAAGGATTCGATGTTAGGCTTCCTATGGTTCGCTGGTGGTTGAGCGACGTTCTGTCTTCGGCAAGACGTTAACGCATCACTAATAATACCACATCTGTCGCAAAGAATCTTCTTTTAAGTTTGAACATGGTTAATAAGACCGAGATCACCCCTAATCAGCTGCGTGCAGCTCGTGCGTGGCTGGGTTGGAGCCGAGGAAAACTGACGCTCAAGTCAGGAGTGTCGGAGCGCGCGATCGCGCAATATGAGCTCGGGCGCTCGGTACCACACGAGGACACGCTAGTTCGCTTGAGGAACATATTTGAAGCGGAAGGAATTCGATTTCAGTTTGTTGGCGCGCTGGGAACGGGCATCGGCATAATGGTTGGAGAAGACCGCTCGGGCGCTTGTTAGAACTGCACGAGGTGAACGTTCGGGCGCGCCAACCACTGGGTGAGCATTTCGTCTTCTTCAGGGCTGAGCGCTGGTGCTGGAAATCGGCGAATCGAGCCGATCAATCGCCTTGCGCGCCCACTCTGACTCGATCCCGAAACTCTTTCTTAGGTCAGCCGGAGCAATTGCGACCAAACCTTCCGTGATGATCTCGCGGGAAAGCTCTCTCGATATCAGGCCGTCTGAATTCGCGAGGGCCAAATACGGCATCATCGTCGCCTGATAGCCTTCCGGCATCCGCGCAGAGGACCTCAACATCGCTCTTGCCACCGCATCTGCACAGAAGTCCGCAGCATCGATGCCAAGTGTCGCGCTACCTGTTATGGCCGCTTCCTGTTCGATGACGGGACGAAATCCTTCCATTTTCAGCGCCAGGCAGGCCCCGTCAATATCGTCAACGTGAAACACAAAGGATCGATGAGCGGCGCGCCGTCGTTGGCTGGCGGATAACCCAAGGTGCCGGCGACGAAAGTTTCTTGACGTCCGCTGCATCAAACTGCGTGCCAAAGTAAGCTGGCTCGCCACCCGCCTGATAAACGAAGCCGTTGCAAAACAGAAGGCGCGAGGCCGATCGATGGGCCAATGTCTGGCGCTGATCTCTTGATGAAGCAAGCTCTCGTCCGATCGTAATATCCGCTTCGAAGCATTCTGATGTGATATCGCGGGACGAATGCAACGTGCTCGGCGAGAAATTCGAAGTCGCCAGAAGGCATCCGCTCGGATCGTCGATGCTGGCGATGAAGGCGTCAACCGACAATGCCCGCGATCTGTCGAACAAAGGCCACCAGGTCTTTCCGCGGAAAGATCGGATGTCGTAGGCCGGACCTGACGAGCCATGCGGACCGATACTGTAGGCTATCGATGTTTCACGATCGCTCACCTCGCAAATCGCTACCGATTGCTCGTCCCAGACGACGAGGCTCTCGACTGTCCGACGGCCTCGCCTGATAAACTCGACAGTGTACGGAATGGAGGCGGGGACGATGATCTGCTTCATGCGGCTTCAGGTTGTGCTCTGGAAGCTAAGAGCCCGGATTGTCGCATTCAACCGACTAGAATCCCTGAGACAAACCACAACGATTTGAGCGTTCGCGTTAGTCATCAAAATGTATGCTGGCGTGAAATCCGGCGCAGAGGCCGACGCTTCTAAGAGGCTCTGAAGGCCGAAGCGCTCGACGAAGTGAAGGTCATTTTTCACCGGTCCACGGCGATTTCGAGCTTGCCGCGGTTTGTGGTGCTGCGCCTAAGCAAGCCCTTGGGTTTTCCCTTCTTGTTGCCGCTAACGCCTTTGGGAAACGGCTTGGCTCCCGCAGGCGTTACTCCTTTTTCGCACGTCACCTTCTGTTGGCTTTCTGTTACGCATTATTATGTTAATCGGCCCGGGGTCCCGACGCCGATCGGCGAGCTAAGCTATTGATCTGCCTAGCGGTGAAGGGGTCACTCTTGGACGCTTATTCACATCCGCTATTACGAGCGCATCAAAATGCTGCCGGCGCCGCCACGCGCGGCGAACGGCCGGCGTGTCTACGGGCCAACCGAAAAACGGACATTGGCTTTCATCCGCCGTTCCCGCGACCTCGGGTTCACTCTTGAGGAGATACGCGCCTTGCTGGACCTTGGAGGCCCAGAGCGCGCTTTATGTGCCGACGTGCACAAAATTGCGAGCGCACATCTGGCGAACGTTCGGAGCAAGGTCTCAGACCTCGCCAAGCTCGAGGCCATCTTGGCGGAAACGGTTGCCAGATGCTCCGACGGCGCTACTCCCGATTGCCCGGTGCTCGATATTCTGGATGTCGGCCGCAAGAGCGACGCTAACGGCGGGTCGCGATGGTCGAAGGTTGCATCCCTCTTCGATACTTAACTTGAAAAATTGCCCGGGACGCATGCGCCCCGGGCAAGTTTTGGGGAGGAGAAGACATCACGCGACGTATTCGCTTGACTTGTAGGTCAAATGTTTCACGCCCTCGGGTGCGTCCGCGATCTTACGGATGCCACCCCAGGTCTGCTTGTAATTGGGAATGATGAACTCGTTCACTCCTGCCGAGACCACGTTGCCCTGCACGCCGTTGGGATTGGCAAACAGCATGAAAGTTTGTCTGAGCTTCGCCGTCGATGTCGGATAGGCAATTGCCTGCGTTGAGCCATTGTCGTTGTAAACCTCGACTAGGTCGCCCGCGTTCACTTTCAGTTCTGCCATGTCCTGTGGGTTCATCTGGATGAAGGGATAGGGCCAGCGATCCATGACGAAGTCGTTCTGCTGGTCGAGATAGGCGCTCTGCCAAACGTGATTGGTTCGGCCATTGTTGATGAGGAACGGCCATTTGTTTTTCTCGGCTTCCTTGCCTGGCGCCTGGAGACCGCGCCACTTAGTCTCCATGAACGTCGCTTTACCATCCTTGGCGTTGAACTTGCCATCGGTATAGAGGCGCTTCGTGCCGACAATACGCGCCACGTCCGCGGCAGGGGCCGCCGGTGCCCCTGTTTGCGTCGGCACATCCTTTTGCACCGGCTCCTTGCCCCGCGCGCCTTCGATGGCAGGTCCTTTCAGGACTTCGCCCGGCGCGCCTGTCGAGGTGGTTTCGCCCACCGTTCCCATCAATTCGAGGCCGACGGCAGGTTCCTGGAAACCATTCGTGCCCATGGCCCGCAGACGCGCATAGGTGACGAATTCACCGCCTTTTTCGTGCTTGGCATATCCGTCCATGAAGGCATCTTCTTCAGTCTTCCAGTCGAAACCGTTAAATTGATCGGCTTGCTGGTTCTTGCCCTGCTCGCGCAACACGCGCTCCATGTGATTGGCAATGCGTGCGGCGATGAGGCAATCCGGCATCGCGTTGCCGGGCGGATCCATGTAACGCTCGGTTAGCCTCATGCGCCGCTCGCCATTCATCGACGTGAGATTGGCCTCGCCGGCAGTCGCGGCTGGCAGCCAGACGTGACATGCTTGACCTATCTTGGTCGGAACGATGTCCACATCGACGGCGAACAGTCCTCCTTTCTTGATGGCTGCCGCGATGGCATTCACCAATGCCGGGCGGTCGCCATAGGGCACAGCCGACATTGCATCCTTCACAATGTCGGTGCGCTTTTTGTACGCCTGTTTGAAATTCAGGGCGTTCAGCGTGGTCTTATAGTGATCGCAGCCCCAGATGTGATGAACGCCGCCCTTGCCCTCGATGAGCAGCTTATCGACGTAGGCCGCAGGACGTCCGACATGAGCGTCGGATGGCCGCGAATAGCCTTCCTGATGTCCTCCCATGCGCACGCATCCGCCGCCGGGCCGCCCGATGTTGCCGGTCGCGAGCGCCACATTCACCAGTGCGCCATTGGTGCGATAGTTGTCATTGCCCCAGATCAGGCCCTTCTCATAAGCGAACATCGTTCGCCGCCGGCTGGCCCCCTGTTTGGGCTGCGCAATCCATTCGGCAGATTGACGAATCTGATCGGGGGTCAGTCCAGTAATCCGCGCAGCTTCTTCGAGACTCGTTTTGTTGGTTGCGGCCGCCTTGTCGAAGTCCTTAGTTGAGGCGGCGATGAAGGTTTTGTCGGTCCAACCCTTGTCATTGATGTAAGTGAGCCAGGCGTTGAACAGCGCGAGGTCCGTACCTGAATTGATGGCAAGGTGCATCACGCGATCCTTGCCGGCTTCGACCTCGCAGGCATTTACGGTGACGGTGCGACGCGGATCGACAATAACGACGCGGGCCTGCTCGACCGGCTCCGTGCCGAATTCGGCTTTTTTCTTGTCTACTGAGGTGCCGCGCAAATTCGGCACCCAGTGATTGAGGAAATAGTTGGTCTGGGTTTCCAGCGCGTTGGTACCAACGGCCACGATGGTGTCGGCAAGCTCAGCGTCCTCGTAACAGTTGTTGAGTTCGCCGACGCCCATGTCGCGCGTAGCGTGAACTTCCGAATTGTAGGCCGGACGATTGTGGATACGGATGTTCTTGACTTTCATCGCTCCGAAATAGAGCTTGCCGGTGCCCCAGGTGTTCTCATA
Source organism: uncultured Alphaproteobacteria bacterium (assembly GCA_963761895.1). Classification (GTDB taxonomy): domain Bacteria; phylum Pseudomonadota; class Alphaproteobacteria; order Rhizobiales; family Xanthobacteraceae; genus Bradyrhizobium. The sequence goes on along the minus strand of CAVXIL010000002.1, from coordinate 96,290 downwards.
ACCACCACCGGCGCCGCCGTGATCGAACGCGGACACGAACAGCCCATCCTCACCCATATCGTTGATAACGGCGACGGTCACGCGGGCGACCAGATCGAGCGCGTCGTCCCAGCTCGTCGGTTGCATCTGGCCATAACGCCAGACCATCGGATCAGTGAGCCGCTGCAACTGCGTATTGCGCGCCTGCGAATAACTCATTTCCGCGATGCGGGCGCCGCGAATTGAGCCAAGCCCGGAATTCACGACGCAGCTCTTGTCGGGCTTGATGACGATATGGACGTCTTCGCCATCTTGCTGCACGATGTTGTACATCGCCGGCGAATACCACGCAGCGGTCTCAGCCTCCTGTTGTTTGCTAAGATCGACGCCAAATTTGTTCTGATCGGGTGCGGTCCCACCCTGCTTGTTCGCAGCCCAAGTATAAGCTTTGTAGCCGCAACCGACGATGCAATAGTGACAGGTGACGTTGAACTCCTTCGCGTCCTTCGGAATGATTGGGAGGCGGTCAATTTGACGTTTGTAAGCCATTGTTTCCTCCCCTCAGAGAACGTTTGAGAGCCGGCCGTAAAGGAGCTCGTCGAGACCTTCGGCATAGATGTCGCCCTTGTTATCGACGCGCAGCGTGTACTGCGGCAGGTTCTGCGTAGCCTGCCCCCAAATTTGCTGGCCTCCGGCCTCGCAATCAAAGCGTGAATAATGTCCAGGGCAATTCAGCGTCTTGTCTGCGGCGTTGTAGTTGAGCGGAAATCCTTTATGCGGGCAGATCGTAGTGAAACCCACGATGTCGCCGTCCGGCCCCACACCTGACGGAACGCGCTTGCCGAGCTTGAGCAGAACGCCCGGCGCGTCGGCGTCCGGATAGGTCACATGGAGCGGCTCGTTGGGCTTTAGATCGCCTACATTCGCGAGCCTGTTCGAGGGGTAATCAATGCGAGCGGCAGCAGGCGCTGCTTTGGCCCGAGACGGTACCATCGTCGATGCGGCGGCTCCCGCAGCAGCGAGGGCGGCACCGCCCAGAAATTTACGGCGACCAACATCGACCATTCGATTGCAGCGAGTCATGGACGTCCTCCTCGGTACGCCGATACGCCTATCGGCGAGGTTTTCTCGGGGATATGGCCGGCACGCCTACCGGCTCTGGCGTCTCTTTGTTTTTTGATGACACAAAGCCTTCATGAGGTTTTGCGATTATATCGAGACGTCTCGATATATCTAATAATGGGAACGTCCTAGTTTGTCACCTCGGCATCCGTTAAAAGAGGCACAATCGATGGACGCTGTAGAGGTTGGTGCAATGCGGAAGACGATGCTGGCTGTTGCCAGCCATGCGACGCGGTTCAGTCCGGGGCAGGCACTATCCGAGGAGCACGCGATTTCCGCCCTTGCCGCGCTCGCTCAGCCAACCCGTCTTGCGATCTTCCAGCTTCTGATCAAACATGAGCCCGTGGGTGTTACGGCGGGCGTGATCGCAGAGACGATCGGCGCACCGCACAATACGCTGTCGTCTCATCTCGCCATTCTTGTCAGAGCTGGACTATTGCGCAGCTCTCGCGAGGGGCGAACCATTATCTACCGCGCGGACGTTGAGGGCATGCAGTTGCTGATTTCCTTCCTCGTTGACGATTGTTGCGATGGACACCCTGAACTTTGCAACCTGCTGGGTTCAACGGATGCCGGGCGTGGCCGCGGCCGAATGCCGAAGAGAGCTAAGCCCAAGAGCCAATCGAAGGCGCGCTGAGAAGTCTATTAAATATAGCGCGTGCTTTTTTGCACTCTCGTTTAGGCCAGCCACTGCCGATCAACGGCCAATGCCGTAGGGCCGACTTACCACCTTCTCAGCGCCGAGTCGCCTACGGCTTATCAACACCCGCAATTGGCATTGGCCAAAACTGTTCCGGGCCCAACTTGTAGGACGATTTGCCTGCCGCTGCGGGGGGCCGCTTTAATAAGCGGACGGCACCGCGCTTCCTGACGATCCTGACCGGCCGCAACCGGCGAAAATCCGGCAGTCGGAACGCGAGCGGGTGGCGACCAATCCGCCGCCTGGCGATGCCTCCGGAGACCGGCTTCGGACTAGCCATGGCCCAAAATATCACCCCACTCAATTATCCGGCGATGACCGGAAAGCCTTGACGAAGGAGATCGCGAAGTCTCGCGCGATGACCGGCATTCCGGCGGAGCGTTCGCAGGATGTTAATCGGCCTGGGGTCCCGACGCCGATCGGCGAGCTAAGCTATTGATCTGCCTAGGGGTGAAGGGGTCACTCTTGGGCTCTGACGCAATCTCGATGATGTTCACCATCGCTCAGGTCGCGCCGATCAATCTTGCTTGAAGGAGATCGATCTTTGCTCTGCCGTACATCTGTCGCTTGACGAGCTTGAGCTTGGTGATCTGGCCTTCGGTCTGGCCGTTCGACCACGGCTGGACCAGGGCAGCATGAACCGCGGCGATGTCTTTGGTGACCCCCGAAGCGAAGGAGCCGATCAGGCTGTCGCTCGCGGCGGCAATCCAGGAAACAAGATCAGCCTCTTTCCTATTTCGGATCATGGCGTGAAACCGATCGGTGAGCGTCCGCGCAGCGACCAGCGTCGGCACACCGGCCTCGATAGCCGCTATGGTGACGGTATCGGCTTTGCTCATGCGATCACGCGCCGACGTCATCAGCCTTGCGATCGTTCGAGCCGAGGGCACCTTCTGCAGTTGCTGATCGCTGGCTTTTTCGGAGCGACGGCGTCGGGTCGCCCACTCACTGACCACCCGCTGCGAACCGCGGAAGCCGTCCAATTTGAGCCTCCGCCAGAGTTTGGCGCCGTTTCGAACGCCTCCAGCCCATTGCGCATCGAGCAGAGGCAGGTGTGCGTCGAGCGAGCTTTGCCGTGTCCTGAAGACGTCACCTCTATCGCCCCGAAGGACCTGGCGAACACGATTGCGACTGTGGCCGGTTTTACGAACGATCTGCTTGATGGCCGTTCCATCCTTGGCGAGCGCCAAGATAGTTGTAATGGTCTCCTCACGTCGCAAGTAACCCTCGTATTGCAGTCGTTCCGCGCAGGTCAGAAGCTCTGGATTGATTGTCGTTGCGCCGATCGCTGCACGAATCGCACGCATCGATTTACGGACGGCGCTCAAGAAAGCCGAGCTCGCGTTCTCCATAAGATGCCATCGATCGGCAACCTGGATGGCGCAGGGCAATGCCTTTGAAGCTGCTTCGCCGTATCCGCCACCGCGGTCGCGAGAGAGGACCGTAATGTCGGGATGACCAGCGAGCCAAGCCTCAACTGTTGCCATCTCTCGATCTGGCAAGAGCGTCACGATGCGTCGTCGCTCCAGGTCGCATACGATTGTTCCATAGCTGTGGTTACGTCGGAAGGCCCAGTCGTCGACGCCAACCACGTTCAGCGGTTCGGTTCGCGGGCAAGCGCGGGCTCGTACCACACGGAGAACGGTATCATTGCTGACTGGTAGCATCAGCCGTTTGGCGAAGCTCGCTGCCGGCCTGCCGCCCAGAGCTAACCCGAGATGATGGACGATGCAGTCCAGCCGGCTGGTGCGGCGTGACCGGACGAGAAGCACGGTCTTGTCAAAGCGTTCGGCGAAGATCCGTCTCCGACAATGCTGGGTGTCGCAACGATACCGGCGTATCACGACCCGAAGCCGTACGCTCCGGCCTGAGCACGGCAGGGCCGAAACCTCACGAACATACCGGCTGTGAACGCGTCGCGAAGGCGATCCACACAGAGGACAACTCGCCGCTTGGATACCGGCCCGAGCGGTTACAAGGATGGAATTGTCGAGTTGCGCCACGCTTTCGACAATCAGACCCACGGGGACGAGAGCAGAAATCCGAAAATTGATTGGCATGGCGCTGGTTCCTTTTGGAGAACAGCGCGATGCGATCAGCAAACTTCATCGAGATTGAGTCAGACCCAATATTGCAGGCCGAATGACATGTTTTCCCTCGGCATTGGGCGAAGGACTAGTCGATTGCGTATCGAAAGAGAGGTCCGATCTGTCGATCTCTCGATCAAGATTTCTCACAATCAATCCATAACCTCCGCATCCCAGAACCAATCCGACGAGAGCGGCAAAAAGAAGGGGCGCCGTGAACCCACCAGTATAAGTTATGAGCAAGCCCGTAATGAGCGGGGGCGAGCGCGCCACCAAGATTGCCGCCGACGTTCTGAATTGACGCGCAGGATGAAACAAGATGAGCCGGCGCCACGTCGATCGGCATGGCGTTCGCGGAAGCAGTCGTCAGGCTGATCATCGACACGGCCGCCGTCATTGCGGCGACCGCCACCCACGTCTCCTGCGACAAAGCCACGATAACGGTAAAGATGCTGGCACCGAATATGCCGCCCACGGCAAATGATTTGCGGACCCGCGAGATCGTATACCCTTTCGCAATCAGCCGATCGCTTGCCCAGCCGCCGAAGATCGTGAACGCGATGCCTGAAACAAACGGCAGCATCGCTAGAAAGCCGGTGCTCAAAATCGGCAAATTGTGCTTCAACGCGAGATAGCCCGGAAGCCACGATGCGAAGACGTAGTAGACGTAGAGATAGCCGGCCTGGCCCAGCACCATTCCCCAAACCGACCGGACCTTCAGCAGCGACGACCATCGAATGTTGGATTCAGCGCGGACCGCGTGTGTGGTCTCTTCATCAGCCGGTTTCTTGTAGATCAGCAGCCACGCGACGACCCAGAACGCGCCGAGCAGGCCCGTTGCGATGAACACCCACGGACGCCCAAACGTCGCCAGCAGGAATGAAGAAAGCGGGATGCCGACCGCAAGGCCGATCTTCGTGCCGGAGAACTGCGCGCTGACGGCAAAGCCGCGCTCGGTCTTGTCGAAGTTGTGTTTGATAACCTGGGAGCCGGCGGGGATGTTCGGCGATTCGCAGATGCCAACAAGCGCTCGAAGCGCCGCCAAGGGCCAGAACTGTACAGTCAGTGCGCAAAGGCCCGTGGCGATCGACCAGCCGGCAACGGCAGCCGAAAATGTGCGCGTTGCGCCGATCCGATCAGTCAGCGGTCCTGCAAAAATGATGGCGCCGACATAAAAGAAGTTCAAAAGCGACATCAGGAGACCCGCCGAGCTCGGCGTGTATGAATGCTCCTTGATCAGCTCAGGTAATACGACGGACAGATTGACCCTGTCGATAAAGCTCAACGACTGGGATGCCGCAAGCAGCAGCAGCAGACAGATCTTGTAATTGCTGAGAGCTTTCATTGGTCCCCGTGGCCCATCCCTGATGTGTTTTTGATTGCGAACTGCCGCCGCAATGGTTTGGAATCATTATAAGACGAGCGGCGCTCTTGGGTCCAATAAGCCCGACAAGAGAATAAATAAGACAAACTTATCTCGATGCGCTGCGGCTAATTCGGCTATAGGTTATTCAGCAAAGTGAATGGGCATGGTCGGGTCGACGCTCGCGCGTCGGAGCTGCCGTGGAGGCTGACAATGGAATTGCGTCGTTTGAAATACATGTCCGTTCTCGCGGAGGAACTTCACTTCGGCAAAGCCGCCGAGCGTCTCGGCATTGCCCAACCGGCGCTTACGCAGCAGATACAGGCACTCGAGCGCGAACTCGGTGTCGAACTGTTCCACCGCACAAAGCGGTCGGTCAAACTCACGGTCGCCGGCCGCGTTACCCTCACCGAGGCGATCAGGACGCTGCAGCAGGCCGAAAAAACCGCCTTGGTCGCGCGCCAGGCTGGCCGTGGCGAGTTGGGGCATATCGAGATTGGATATGTGGGATCTGCGATTTTTACCGGGGTTTTGGCAAAAGCCATCTCGCGGTTTCGAGAAGATAATCCTCTGGTGGAATTTCGCTTAAACGAGATCGGGATTGTTCAGCAACTGGACGACGTCGGCAGTGGTCGGCTTGATCTCGGCATCCTGCGGCTCCCGGTGAAATCACTCCCGCCCGATGTCGCGATCATGTCGCTGCATCGCGAGCCGATTATATTGGCGATCCCGCGCGGGCATCGATTGGCGCGGCTGAAGGCCGTGACGCTGGATGCGTTGAAGTCCGAGCCGTTCGTCGCCGTCCAGATTCAGGAGGGAAGCGGCTTCAACGCGCAAGTGGCCCAGATCTGTACCGCGGGCGGATTGACGCCGCAAATCACGCAACGCGCCGGACAATTCACGGCGCTGGCGGGACTGGTGGCCGGCGGTCTCGGTGTGGCGTTCGTGCCGGACTCGCTCCGGCACCTGCAGATCGCCGACGTGACTTATCGGCCCTTAGCCAAGATCAATCAGCAGTCCGATCTGGCGATGGTCTATCGCAAGTCGGAACGCGCGCCTGCGGCCGTCGCATTCGTCGACCAGTTGAAGCGGTCGGTTCGGTTGTCGCCGCTCTGAGCTACGGCTGATATGATTTACTTATTTATTTAGCCCAAATAATTATTGGCTCCGATATCGGCTCGCTCGGTAGTCTTTCTTGGAGCGCCTCTAAAACCGGCGAGACGAGGGAGAATGAAGACATGCTGACGACACCCCAATCCAGCCCTGCCTCCGCGAAGCCAGCATTGGATTTCACGTGGCCCACCGAAGGCATCGCGCGCGCGCCCTATCGCCTTTTTACCGATCCGGAAATCCACAGGCTGGAGCAGGAGCGGATTTTCAGGGGCAGGTCCTGGAACTATCTCTGCCTCGACGTCGAGATTCCCAACGCGGGCGATTATCGCACCACGGTGATCGGCGAAACGCCTGTCATCGTGACCCGGGATCATGACGGCAAGATCCATGCGATGGTCAATCGCTGTGCCCACAAGGGCGCGCTCGTGTGCCTCAAGAAGCAGGACAATGTCGCGAGCCTGACATGTGTCTATCACGCCTGGAATTACGGCCTCGACGGAAAATTGAAGGGCGTCGCGTTCCGCAACGGACTTCGCGGCCAGGGTGGAATGCCTGACGATTTCGACGTCGCCAATCATCGCCTGCAGCCGATCCGCATCGAGAATTTCTGCGGAGTTATCTTCGGAACGTTCTCTGAGGAAATCTCGGGCGTCGAAAGCTATCTCGGTCCCAACATGGCGCAGTTCATCAAGCGAAATCTTGATCGTCCGCTGCGCGTTCTTGGCACGCACAGCCAGACCATCCACAATAACTGGAAATTGTACGCCGAAAATCTGCGTGACTCCTATCACGCGACCCTGCTGCATACGTTCTATACGACCTTCAAGGTCAACCGCCTCGACATGGATGGTGGTATCATTCTGTCCGACGAGAAGTGGCATCATCTGAGCTTCGCCCGCCGTGCGAAGTTGCAAGAGGCGGCTGAATACTCCGAAGCCAAAGTCCACTCCGCCAGTTACGATTCCGTCCTCGAAGGTCCGGGGTTGCTGGAAGCCTGGGACGAATTCGACGACGGCATCACCCACAGTATCCAGACCGTCTTCCCGAACATGTGCATTCAGTTCACGCTTAATTCCCTAGCCATTCGCTTCTTTGCACCGAAGGGCGTCGACAAGACCGAACTATTCTGGATCTACCTCGGCTATGACCGCGATACCGAGGAGCAGGCGCAGATGCGCGTCATGCAGAGCAATTTGACGGGTGCGGCGGGCCTGGTTTCGCTCGAGGACGGCTGCATCAACGAATTCGTCCAGCGTGGTACCCGCAACGATCCGGAACGCTCGTCTTTCATGGAAATGGGGGGGCGCGTCGCCGAGTCCGAGAAAAATTCCCGTGCGACCGAAACGGCCGTTCGCGGCTTCTGGCAGGGTTACCGCGGCATCATGGGATTCTGAGGAGCAAATCATGGCAGCTGTCATCGAAGAGCCGGCCGCGCAATCCAGCGGCGACCAATACCGCGAAGCCGCGGAACTGATTTCCTCCTACGGTCATGCCATGGACGATGGCCAGATCGATCTGTGGCCGCAGTTCTTCGCGCCGGACGGCATCTACCACATCACAACCAAGGAAAATCATGATGCGGGCCTGCCGATCGGGATCATGCGGTGCGTTGGCCGCGGAATGATGATCGATCGGGTCAAGGCATTTCATACGGCCAATATCTTCGAACCGCACATCTACAATCACATCATCGGGCAACCGACGATGTCGTATGACAAGGCGACCGGCTGCGTGACAGCGCGCTCGAACTTCCAGGTCATTCGCATCATGGAGACCGGCCGGATGGATCTGTATGCCACCGGCAAGTATCTCGACGTGATCCAGAAGGAGAGCGGTTCGCTCAAGTTCAAGGAGCGTGTGCTCGTGCTGGACTCTGCGCAATATCGATGTCCTGCTCGTTGTCCCGCTCTAGGCGTCACTGTTTTCGGCGAGCCGCCAGAATGACTGCTTCCATGCGCGATAGGTATTGAGATGGACGAATTGGAGCTTTCGTCAAAGCAGGCGTGGGAAAGACTGGTTCGTTCGTCATCGACCAGGCCGGTTGACGTCAGGACCAATGCTGAATGGAAGTATGTCGGCGAACCTGACGTGACATTGACGGGTCGGGATCTCGTCAAGGTATCGTGGCATTTGTCGCCGGATATGCGGTTGAATCCGGACTTTCTCGATCAGCTTCGCGGCGCTGTCAGACCAGACGATACGCTGTTGTTCTTGTGCCGAAGCGGCGGCCGCAGTCTCGCGGCAGCGAAGGCGGCCAAGCGCGCCGGAATGAAGGAAAGCGATAGCGTCGCGGGCGGATTTGAAGGCGACCTCGATGAGAACGGACAACGCGGCAACAAGGCCGGGTGGAAGTGTCAGGAGCTGCCGTGGCGGCAAACCTGACGAACTGAAACCATTCCGAGAACCAGCGCCGCTCGTTGCATCCGCCTTGAGGTGGCGGCTTGCGCCGGGCGGACGTAGTAGTGGGCGGAGTATCATGACCTACGAAGACATCATCGTAAAACGCGAGCTGGCCTGGATCGAGATTTCGATCAATCGCCCCGAAAAACTGAATTCGCTTCGCGAAAAGACCGCCGAGGAGATTCTCGGCCTGCTCGCCGACGTCGAGCAGGACCGCGCCGTCAAGGCTGTCATTCTCGCCAGCAACGACAAGGCGTTCTGCACCGGGATCGACACCAGCGAGTTTCAGATTCCCGAAGACGGCTATTTCGATTTCTATCGCTTTCGTAAGCGGGCCAGGAAGGTCAATCGTCTCTTCCGGGAATTGGTCACCTTTACCAAGCCGCTGATCGCGGCGGCCGAAGGGTTTGCCCTTGGGGGCGGGCTCGAACTGGCGCTGGTTTGCGACATGATCGTCGCTGGCGAACAGGCCAAGTTCGGATTGCCTGAAATCAAGCTTGGCATAATGCCCGGCGGCGGTGGAACACAGACCCTGTCGCGACTGGTCGGAAAGCCTCTCGCCAAGGAGTTGATCTGGACCGGTCGCCGCCTTTCGGCGGCAGATGCCGAACGCTATCGCCTGATCAACCATGTAACGCTTGCCGGCACGGCGCTTGAGAAAGCGCGCGAACTGGCAAGCAGCGTCAGCGCGAATGCGCCGATCCCGGTCATGATGACCAAATCGGTGATTGATCGGGGATGGGACGCTTCGCTCGCCGATGCCATGGAGGCGGAAGGCGACGCCTCGTTCCTGCTTTACTTTACCAAGGACCGCGACGAAGGGCTGAAGGCTTTTCGTGAAAAGCGCGCGCCCAATTTTCGTGGAGAATAAACGTGGGTAAACGAGACATTGTCATCGCGGGCTATTCCGAGACCCCAATTGTCTACAAGAGTGGGCGCAGCGCTTTCGATTTCGCAGGCGAAGCCTTTGCAGGGCTTCTTGCCGCCACCGGCATCAGCAAAGACGAGATCGACGGCCTTGCCGTAACCGCGCCTTTGAGCGAAGCGCCAAATCCGTTCTTTCCCGTTTACATGGCCGAGGCATTGGGCCTCTCGCCGACATGGTTGAATTACGGCGGATCGGGTGGTTGTTCGGCGACCGGCGGCATCGCGCGCGCCGCGTCGGCGATCCGGGATGGCCATTGCGAAGTGGCGGTCGTGTTGTCGGCCGATGCGCCGAGCACGTCCTGGCGCGCCAATTATGGTTGTGCCTGTCGTAAATCAAATCCGAACATATTGGTGGTGCAGCCCGCCCAGGACCGGGCGGCAAAGAATGGTCCCAGCTAGTTTGACGGCGCGCGAGACCGGCGCATCCTTCTCCAAAGATAAATGCGGACATGACGGAGGTGTCGCTCGCCGAACACAACAACGTGGTCAAGGCACTCCCGTCGGATCGAACCGATCAGCCGTTCGGCATATCCGTTTTGCCATGGGGAGCGCGGCGATGTCGGCCGGTCACGAATGCCCATTGATCGAAGTCTTCGGATGAAGACCTCACCATAGGCCCCATCCCGGTCACGGATCAGGTAGCGGGGAGCCTAGTTCCCAACCGCATGCTTCCGTGACCTGATTTGCGATCCATTCTGCAGTGGGGTTAGCTGTGACGCCAAACCACAAAATCTGTCGTCGGCCGTGCCCCATGATCAGCAATCCATAGAGCAGGCGAAACGAGATCGTCGGCACGACGAACAAATCCATCGCCGCGATGGCGTCGGCATGATTATGAAGAAACGTCTTCCAGCCTTGCGACGGTGGCCCTCGTCTCTTCACCATATACTTGGCCACGCTCGTCTGGCCGATATCGATGCCGAGCTTAAGCAGCTCTCCGTGGATCCGCGGCGCTCCCCACAACGGGTTGGCGATGCTGATCTCGCGGATAAGCTTGCGTATCTCTGTCGGTAAGGTTGGTCGGCCACCACGACGTCGTGACCTCCAGCGCCAGTACGATCTGAACCCGGCGCGGTGCCACTTTATAACGGTATCTGGCTTCAAAACCGCCAGAGCGCTTAGGACTGTTGGCGCCAATCGATACACCCCGGCAAAGATCAAGCGGTCCATGGCGCTGAACGTCTGCCTCTTGGGCGAATGCCGTCTCAGTATGTTAATCTGATGCCGAAGAACCAGGATCTCGGCTGCCAACGAGGCACGCGATCGGAACAATAATACCAGCGCCGACCAGATCAGGCTGCAAGCTTCTCTCATAAGATAGAAACATTGCGCGATTCGGCTTCACTTGCCAGCCGAATTAGGTTTCCGACAGGGACAGGATGAATGAGCTCGTCATCGGAAGCCACGGCGAACTCTACAAATGCTGGAACAGCGTTGGGAACTCGCGGGAGGTGATCGGCCACATCCGCGACCATAAGAATCTCAATGGCCGGCTGGCGAAGTGGCTGGCCTACGATCCATTCAGCAATGATGAGTGCCGCTCGTGCATTGCGCTTCCCGTATGCATGGGCGGATGCGCACATCACGCTTTCGATAAGCTGCAGCACGAAAACCGCTGTGGCACTTTTTGTCATACCTATCGGGAGCAAGTGCGCGAGTACGTCGATTTCGCCGAAAGCCGCAGCGTTGCAGGGCCAACGCCGATCGCTCACCTCGCCCGACGCATGGAGACGCGATAGTGAAGCGCCTTTAACTTGTGTGTACCGAGAATCCTATCCGCGTTGATGAGGTGACGGAATCACGTAAGCTGGCGGGATGATCGAGATGCTGCTGTTCGTTTTGGCCATTTTGGTCTCGCCGTTCAGATCTTTAGTTGCGGCAGCTTCAAGATCAGATGCTGCGTCTCATCACCATCAATCGCACCAACGACCGCTGCCCGGTGCTCCAGGCAGTTACGAACCTTCTGGAATGACCTAAAATCATCATCGAATGCCATGGGCGACGAAAGACCAGCATTCACCTCCGCCAACAGCGTGGGAAACGGCAGGCGCCCCGCCTCCTTTCTATCTCTGCAACGTGTGCCTGAAACTCCCCCCAGGTGGTTTGCGTCGGTTCGTATTTCAGCATGTCCACAAAGAGAAGCGCCTACTCAAGCGTTTCATGACTCAGAAGCCAATTCTCATACAGTCCGTGCCGCTGCACAGCCGCCATTTCCGGCCCCGTAAACTTGTAAGTCATCGCGTTCGAGGCGGTCTCCGGCTGTTTGGAAAGATCGGCCGACCCCACTGCGTGCAAGAAAAAAGCGACGATTTCGCTGCACTGCCGATCAACCCGAGAAAGCCTTCGAGATTGTCCACCCATAGGCGCGTGCCTTGGCCACCCTCGCGCTTTTGAAGGGGCCAGCCGGGGTGCTTTAACCGTGGGTGCGGCGAGATCATCGCGTAACCCTTTGAACACTGCTTCGCGCAAGAGTCCGTCGTCGGTCAAAGCTCCATATTCCACCTCCGCATCGACCTCAGGTTCTACCCAGGTCGGCTTGGGCTTCCTGACGGGAACGCTAAGCGGAGATGTCTTGATAAGAGGGTCGAGCCTCTCGCGCAGTTCACGCGCTGTATACTTGGCGACGCTGGTGTGGCCAACATCGATGCCGAGCTTGAGGAGCTCACCGTGGATTCTCGGCGCTCCCCACAACGGGTTGGCGATGCTCGTCTCGCGGATCAGCCGGCGAATTTCCAACGACGCAGTTGGTCGCCCGGAGCGGCGTCGCGATTTCCAGCGCCAATACGATCTGAAACCGGCATGGTGCCAACGGATCACAGTGTCCGGTCGGACAATTGCAAGTGCATCATACAGCTTGGGAAACAGCCGGCAGACGCCTCCGAATATCAGCCTGTCAATCGACAAAAATGGAAGTCTCTTGGGATTGGCTCGCCGCAGCACATTGATTTGCTGCCGCAGCACCACAATCTCTGCCTCGAGCGTTACTCGCGACCGTAGCAGATCGATCATCGTCCCAAAGATCAGTTTGCACAAATCCAACATCGAGCAGCAGCATCGCCCGATTCTCTATCAACCGCCAGCGGATTGGATTTACGATAGGGACAGGGAGACCGTAATCAGACGTAGGCCGCCGCCTTCATTTCACCGGCGAGTTCATTGTAGCAGACCGTCCATGCCTCACGGACGGCGGGCGTGAGATCTTCTCCAAGCGCCTGTTCGAGGGTCCAGAGCAGCGCTTCCCGCATCGCGTCGTAGTCGGCGAGCTTGACGCCATACTCGACATGACGGACGGCGAGATCACGCAACGCAGTCGAAACCTGATCCGGCTCGGGCAAATTGTAGACGACCATAGCGAGCATGCTCATCAGCTTGACGCCCTGAATGCGCATGTTGTTGTTGAACAGCGGCCGGAAACTCGGATTCTTGGCGAGTAGCCGCTCGTAGAACAACGCCCCGGCGACCTCCGGCATCACCGCCAGCCTGGCGAAGGTGGTCTGGACAAGTTCCCGTTGCGCCGTATTCACGATGTTTTTTCTCCGCGTGCGGGGCCCTCACTCGTCTATACGCAACGCCACACTCGGCATGGCGGATGCACCATCCCACAGCGTACAAGCGTCACGTGACCTGGCAGAACGGTCTATCTCCTCGGCCCGCCAGTTCCATGGGCCGCACTATTATTCACATAGAAGGCTGCGAGGTCGTCTCATCTAGCGCCATGAACCGTCTCACTCAGCGCCAAGCGGGAGATCGTAGTCAGACGCCGGCCGCCGCCCTTATTTCACCGGCGAGTTCATCGTAGTAGACCAACCACGCCTCGTGGATGGCGGGCGTGAGATCTTCTCCAAGCGCCTGTTCGAGGGTCCAGAGCAGCGCTTCCCGCAGCGCGACGTAGTCGGCGAGCTCGACGCCATACTCGACATGACGGACGGCAAAACCACGGATCGCTGGCACTTACCCGGCTGATGCAAATTGTAAACGACCGTTGCGAGCATGGTCATCAGTCTGCCGACCTGAATGCGCATGTCCTTCTTGAATAGTGGCCGGAAACTCGGGTTGGTGGCGAATAGCCGCTCGTAGAACCGAGCTCCGGCGACCTCTGGCTCACCGCCAGCCTGGCGAAGGCGGTCTGGACAAGTTCCTGCTGCGCAGCGTTCACGATGTTTCTTGCCCTGTCGTGCGCAGGCCGCTCGCTCGTCCTTGCGAGACCGCGCGTAGCATGGTGGGCGGGCTACCAAACTCGCTTACGAACGCGCGATAAAATGTTGCCATACTGTTGAACCCCCAGCCAAAAGCGATGTCGACCACCGACCGGCCAGTTCCCGTCGCCCCGGCGATCGCGTCGCGGCACCGGAGCAGTCGCTGGCGCGAAACGTATCGGGCGAAACTAACATTGTTCGGCTCGAACAGCCGGTGCAACTGGCGCGCCGAGATGCCGAGTGCGGCGGCGGCGCTGGCGGGCGTCAGGGTGGGATCGGCGAGATGCAGATCGATATAGCGCTTGACCGCCGCGAGCCGCGCCGAGTGCGGCGAATCCCGCCCGCGATTGGTGCTCTCGTCGGAGGCGTTACAGGTCAGTGCCACGAGGCCGCAGAGATTGCGCAGCACGGCTTCACTAAGTTCCTCGGGAAGCAGCGGCGCTTGCACCTTCGCCGCATCGATGGCTGCGCCTAGCAGCAAGCCGAGCGGCGACGCGCCGGGCAGCCGAAAGGGACACTCCAGTCGGCCCCCGGTTATAATCGGCGAGAGCGCGGCCCGCGGGATGATCAGCATGTCGTACGAGGCAGGGCCTTTCGATTCCGCGTCGAATTGCCATTCGCTTGAGCTTATGCAGAAATCGCCGGCTTCATGAATGAGGTCGACCGGCGTGCTGCGTGGGGCGGCCCTCCAGATCACCGGCACGCGAAATCGGCGGACGAAGAACGCTTCGGACTTGTCCTTGGCAACATCGGCCGCAGTGCGTTGGACCCTCTCGAGTTCCGATTTGATATCTAGCAGCGCAAATTCGCCCGCAATCGATCCGCTCGCTTCCGCGCGAAAGGCGCCAGGGTCCGGGACCTCGCCCGGCGTGATGCTATGGGCCTGCTTCGCGAAGTAGTCGCACCAGCACCTCACGCGGTCGCGCGGCGCTATATGGTCCGTGGAAAAAGGGACTTGCATGACGACGCCTATAGACCGACCGAACGTCCAAGGTCCCAATCTTAAACTGATCGCATGGGTAAAGCCAGGGTGCGAGATTCCCACTTTCGGAGGCGGTCATCCGACGCGGTGTGGTCCCTTCGCGTCTCGGTTCCGGCGGCCGAGATCGCCGCCGCATTCTCCTGTTTGAGGAAGACCCAGATGGCCCACTAAACAGCAACCGAAGTCCGATCGGCGGAGAATGAGACATCGTGCGGCGCTCAGTGAGACGACGGCGGTGATGTGCGGCCCTACAGTCATTCAGATCGAGGTAAGGCCGAGGTTGCAAATTTTCTTGCAGGGAGATCGTGATGACACGATGGCCGCATCAGGAGACTGTCACTGATCAATCTCAGGAGGTGGACCTGCGATTTATTATCGATCCGGTCATGGCCAATTGTATTGTTCCGCGGATCACGACGAAGATGGACGTCCTCAGAAACCTCGTTAGCTCAGTGGGACTGGCCGTTGAACAGTTTTCCTCCGAAGAAGAGTTTCTCTCCACGGGCAGGCGGGGCCGCCCGGGATGTCTTGTTCTCGATGTAAGACTGTCGGGCCGAAGCGGGCTTGACTTTCAGGATGATTTGGCGCTGTCGGGGGAGATCATCGAGGGCAAACTGATCGACACGCTGATGCGCACGACGATCGAATACGCGGGTGCAGAGCGAGGCCTGTTGATTCTTGCGCGGGATGATGAGTATTGGGTTGAGGCGGAAGTCACGACCAGCAATGATACGGTGACCGTCGGTCAGCGACAAGCAAGTGTAACCGCTGCAGGTCTGCCGGAGACTATCCTACACTACGTGATCCGGACGAAAGAGAGCGTTCTTCTCCACGATGCCGCAGCCGCGAACCCCTTTTCCGCAGATGAGTACATCCAGCGGCAGCACGCCCGTTCAATTCTCTGCCTGCCGTTGCTCAAACAGAGCAGACTGGCCGGTGTACTCTACCTCGAAAACAACCTGACGGCCCACGTTTTCACTCCCGCCCGGATGACGGTCCTCAAGCTGCTCGCCTTGCAAGCGGCGATGTCACTGGAGAATACTCGTCTTTACGGCGATCTCCAAGAACGGGAGGCGAGGATAAGGCAGCTGGTTGATTCCAACATCATCGGCATCTTCGTCTGGGATCTTGACGGTCGGATCATCGATGCCAACGAAGCTTTTCTCCGCATCGTCGGATACGGCCGCGACGATCTCGTCTCCGGTCGACTGCGCTGGCGGAATTCTGACGCCCACCGAATGGCGCGATGCCGACGACCGACGTGTGGCGGCGCTGGAGGCGACCGGAACCACGCAACCCTATGAGAAGGAGTACTTCCAGAAAAGCGGCAGCCGCGTGCCGGTGCTGGTCGGGGCAGCGACGTTCGGCGGGCGACACGACCAGGGCGTGGCCTTCGTAGTGGACTTAACCGAGCGCAAGCGGGCGGAGCAGGAAATTCGCGAAACCGAGCAGCGTTACAGCGAGGTGCAGATGGAGCTCGTGCACGCGAATCGAGTCGCAACAATCGGGCAGCTCTCGGCTTCGATTGCCCATGAAGTCGACCAGCCGATCGGGGCGACGCTCAACAATGCCTCTGCGGCGTTGCACTGGCTGAGCAAAGAACCGGCTGATCTGGAGAAAGCTCGGCAGGCTCTCAACCGGATCTTTGCAAACGGCAATCGCGCCAGCGAGATCATCGGCCGGATGCGCGCGCTTTTCAAAAAAGCACCTCTCCGGAAAGAAGACGTGGAAATCAACGGAGCAATCCTCGAGGTCATCGCCCTAACCCGTGGCGAAGTCGTGAAGAATGGCATTTCGGTGCAGTCACACCTCGTGGAGGGCTTGCCGCTCATTCAAGGAGATCGGGTCCAGCTGCAACAAGTGATGATGAACCTGATCATCAACGCCGTCGAAGCATTAAGCTCGGTCCGCGAGGGGGCGCGAAAGTTGGTGATCACCACTGCTAAGGGCGAGCCGGACGGCGTGCTCGTCGTAGTGCAGGATTCGGGTCCAGGTCTGAGTTCAGCGGGTCTCGAGCGTATCTTTGAGGCCTTCTACACGACAAAGCCCGGCGGCTTGGGGATGGGTCTATCGATCTGCCGCTCCATCATTGAAGCGCATGGGGGACGACTGCGGGCCAGCGCCGCCCAACCTCAGGGCGCGACTTTTGAATTCACGCTGCCTGCACAGTCAAATCAGGCAGCGTAAATTGAACATCCTGCCACCGTACGGCGAGGGGTAGAAGGTCAACTTGAACGAAGAGTGCAAACCACGCTCCTTGATTACGGGTACCTCGTAAAGGGTCACTCGCGCAGTCCGAATTTAACGCAACCGATCCTGACCTCTAAACCACGGCGGGTCCAGCGACGATCGTTAGTACGAGTTGCGGCCCGATCCCTTGAGACTCTTGCGCGAGTCATCCGCGATTCCCACTTGAGGCCGAGAGCGGTGTCCTGCCGCGCGGATGTGGGATGGGAGAACAGAATGAATTACGCAATTCGCGAGACGGCAGCAGCCGTTGTTGCGGCGGTGTCGGACTTCATCACGCAAGGCCGCCCGTCGCCGCCGCCCGTCGAAATCGAAGGATCAATTGACCATGTGATGGAGTGCCAGAGACGGCCCAATGCTGCGATTGCGCAGATCCCAATCACCGCAGAAGCCCTCAATTCATTGACGCTTGAGGAGCGCATCGCCTGGATGATGAACATTTTCACCACGGACGAACGTTATGCCTGCGCCTGGAACATCGCTGAGAAAGCCATGAAAGCGGCGCCGATCAGCTTCCCGCTTGCGATCGAGCAGGCTTGGCAGAAGCGCGCGAGGAGCTAAAGCAACGCATCATGCTCGGTATCAAGGACGTCAATCGCTACCCGGTCATCCACACGTGGTCTTACAAACTTGCCGAGGTTGCCTGATATGATTTCGAACCAAGGAAACGCTGACCTAGCTGGGACCATTCTTTGCCGCCCGGTCCTGGGCGGGCTGCACCACCAATATGTTCGGATTTGATTTACGACAGGCACAGGTAAAGCAGGGCCTACAGCTGCGAACGTGCTGTGGCGCAGATGCCACAACCCGCTTGATTCGGATTTGGCGCCTCGACGGCTATTTGAACGTGGTGCGCACGCTTATAAGGTCCCGCCTATAATTCGAGTGGGCAGCTGAATTTAATGGCCAATCTATCGTAACAAATTATTTGTAATTGGACCAATACAACGAATGGGGCTGAAGCCGACCAGGCAAGCCGTTTCCAGCGGATGGATCGCACGACTATTGGGGCGCTCTGAAATGCTGAATTGTCTTGCGGGGGCGCCCTTTGCCATCATTTTGGCAGGATTCCTGCCAGCCTGCAGCCTGTTGCCGGGAACCGGCCCGACGAGCGACGCTGTCAACGGCTATGCAACCGCCGGGATAAGATCCACGGCATCCCTACCGTACGCGCTGGTGGACATCAGCTCAGATACTATCGGCTTCTTGTCGCAGCCCAATCTGATAACTTTTGCGGGGACGTTCCCCGATAAGCGCGCAAAGCCGACCCAGCTCGTGGGCGTCGGTGACATCTTGAACATATCGATTTTTGAAGCGGCCCCGGGCGGACTGTTCACACCAGGAACTGCCTCGGGAGCGCGCCCTGGCAACTTCGTCGATTTGCCGCCGCAGGCCGTGGATCAGAAGGGTAGCATCTACGTCCCTTACGCTGGAGAGGTTCCGGCGGCCGCGCGAACAATTCCCGAAATTCAAGAGGCCGTCGTGGCTCGGCTGCGAAATCGCGCGATCGAGCCACAGGTTGTGATTAGCTTCAATCAGCAGCATGCGAGCGTTGTGAGCGTCTTGGGAGATGTGAACGCGCCCGGCGTGTTACCGCTTAACAGCGTTGGCGAGCGGATGCTCTCGCTGGTGGCGCGCGCCGGCGGCCCTAAATTCCAGGCCATCGAGAGCTACATCACACTCCAACGGAACGGCAAGGACGCGAGGGTCCTGCTGAGCCGCATTGTCCACGATCCGCGCGAAAATATTTTCATTCGCCCGAATGACGTTATTTTCATCAATCATGAAGCCCCGACCTTCACGGCGCTAGGGGCGTTGAATCAAAACATATTCGGATTTAATTCGGAAATACCGTTCGATGTTGAGACGCTTACGCTGTCTCAAGCGATAGGCAAAGCAGGCGGCCTTTCCGACGTTCAGTCAGACCCTGGCGAAATTTACGTCTACCGATTTGAAGATCGCCATTTCCTTGAGAAGCTCGGCGTCGACACCAGGAGATTCATTCTCGATAAAATACCGACGATTTACCGCATCAACTTGCGAGATCCGTCGGGACTTCTGCTGTCATCTGCCTTCCAGATGCGGACCAAGGACGTGCTGTATATCGCCAATGCCAAGGTCGTCGACTACTACAAGCTGTTGACGTTGATAAACAACACGACAACTACCGTGAGGAACGTGAACTCCGGCGTCCATGAAATTGCAGCACCGCTCAACTAACCATCTCAAATCGGGCATCGCCGCTTCAATAGCGCTATCGCGAACGCAATCGGGATCTCCTGGCGTGAAGAAGACATCCAGCTTTGGATGACGACTGCGGTTTTGGTTCGCCGCCCAATCGAACGCTCGCGATGGAAGAAGAATGGCGCCGCGTGAGTATCTCATGCAAGCGGCTTGGCGGCTTCTGTGGCTCTGAAGAAGCTTTTGGGTTTGTTAGGAACATTTGGTTCTTTCTCTAACATAGGAAAGGCGACAAGCCGCCCGTTATTATCGACGCCTCGTGGCTGCCTTCGTAAATCCGTCTTTTGACGAACTCAAATCGGTTGTCGCAGGGCTGGCAGAAGGTCCCACATCCTGCACGTCGGCACCATCGCGTTTCCTGCGCGCTACCTGATGCGCCATGAAGGCGTCAATTGTTTCTCTCGACACGTTACTGCTTCCGTCTTGCGAAAACATTACGACGGCTGGCCATTCCGGATGCTTGAGAGTATGCGCCATGCTGTAAGTTGGCCAGTCTGGTGGATGGCTCAAATCTGGCAGCCCGAATTTCGTGGGCTGACTACAAAAAGCGCAATTCGAAACACTTTCAAGGCCCGCGTGTAGCGAAAGCTCTTTTTCAAGTCGAGCTCGATACGAGTAAGCGTCTAAACTCGCCACGATGCTGACACCATAGAAGCCGGCCAGCATTGCAAAGCTTAAGTCGCGCAACGGCCGCCTTCCGAACCAATCCATCGCTCGCGACGGCCATAGCAAGAAATCCTGATTGAGCAGGATCGGCAAGCTTGCAATGACCACGGTAATGCCGATACTGTAAATACGCGAGGGATAAGCGAACCGGAACTGGCGTGTTCGAAGACCGATCAAATCCGGGATAAACAACAATGAAATCGGAATTGCGAACGCAACAAAAACGACGACGGCCCGCAGAAAAGACCTTCTTTCGAGCAATTTGAAAGAGAGCGCGGCAACAAGCAACCCTGTAATAAAAACTCCGCTGATCGCAAATACGAACCAGTGAAATACCCCCTCGCTGGGGACAGTGGTTTCACTGAAATGACAGATTAATTGAAACGGAAGAGCGATTAGGAGGATGGCGTCAGTGCGCCACGGTTCTTTATCGATCCTTTTCCGTGTCGCGCGGAAGCGTAGGTTCCAATGGCTAGTATAGCGTTTGAGAGAGCGACAACTTCGTAGCTCGCCCCGAGGAAAAAGCCGATAGTGAGACGCCGGAGCGACCGAGGATCTAGCGCGGGGTTGAGGGAATAGACGACAAACAATGTTGTGAGGCTCAGTGCGAAAAGGAGTTCAGTCGCTGCAAAATTGGCAAGAAATATCGTCGCGGAAACAAATAAGGTGATGATCAGGCTCTTTGTAGCAACATTCAGCTTAGAAGTTATCGTGATGATCAGTGGAAGACCTATTTGAGCGTACGTGGTGATACCGTACGCGATAGTTGCAATCTCGATTTGAGCAGGGAAAAAAAAGCCGATTAGGCGAACTGGCGCTGTTGTCCAGGCCACCGCAAAAAATCGCCTAGGCGTTTCCTGATCCCCCGGATACCAGAAGGGGTCCAGGAACGACTGAACGATGAAGTTCGTGCCGTCCATGAAGAATTGACGTCCAGCGAGAGCGCTTACAACAAGCACGAAGACGATAAGCACGGCATGAACCGTACCATCATCTTCGGTCCGGCATTTTCGCAAAATCATGAGACTCTATCCCTTGGGAAGGGCCAGCCCAGCTATTCGGTCGATGCTGGTGCGGGGTTCGTGCTGAGTTGTATGGTCATCAGGCTTTACGAGCCCAGGCAGTCCTTCGACTGTTCTCCGAGAGTCTCAGCGATGCGTACCGATCAATAAACTTCGGCCTGTGTGTACCGAAAATTCGATTCGGCGTAGACCCGGCAAGCGGACGGCGTAAGCTCGCGTCCTGATGACCGATCTGTTCAGGCTGATTCTCGGTATCCTGGCTTCGCGCTTCAAGGCGAGAGCAACGCTGGAGGCGGAAAACCTGGTCCTGCGCCAACAGGTCAATGTGCTGCGCCGGCGAACGCCGAAGCGACCGCATCTCAACAATACCGATCGTTTTCTATTTGTTTGGCTCTATCGCTGGTTTCCGTCCGTCCTTGAGGTGGTTGCGATCGTCAGGCCGGAGACCGTCATTCGCTGGCACGGTGCCGGGTTTCGGGCGTTTTGGCGCTGGTGGCGATCCCGCAACCGTGTTGGCAGACCGAAGGTCTCGGCTGAGCTGCGCACGCTCATTGGCGAGATGAGCCGTGCGAACGCAATTTGGGGCGCGCCGCGTATTCATGGTGAGTTGCTCAAGCTCGGCTTCGAGGTCGCGCAGTCGAGTCGCTCGGTACATGTGCCGCCACTCGCGGCCACCGTCTCAGGGCTGGCGGACGTTTCTCAGCAATCACGTCGACGGCATCGCGGCGATCGACCTCTTTGTCCTGCCGACGATCGCATTCCAAATTCTGTATTGTCTTGTCATTGTGCGCCACGGACGACGACTTTGGGTGTCGTTTGCCGTGACGGCAAACCCAACCGCGGAGTGGATCTCGCACCAAGTCACCGAGGCGTTCCCGTGGGACCACGCGCCGCGATATCTCATTCGGGATCAAGACACCTCGTATGGTCCGGTCTTCTTGCAGCGGATCCGTGCAATGGGCATTCGGGACCATCCGACCGCACCCCGATCGCCCTGGCAGAATGCTTACGTTGAGAGACTCATCGGCTCGATCCGCCGCGAATGTCTCGACCACATGATCGTGTTTGGCGAAGCGCACCTGCGCCGGATCCTACGCGGATATGCCGCCTATTATAATGTGTCGAGGACCCATCGATCTCTGAACAAGGACGCACCTCTCCAGCGCGCGGTTGAGCGCCTCGGCGCCGTCGTCTCACGACCTGTCCTTGGCGGCCTTCACCATCAATATTGCAGAATCTAATTTTCGGCGCACACAGGTGTAGGCCAGGGCTTTTCGCACGTCTATTCACGACCGACCCAACCGCTGCAAGATAGCCCGCGCGACCGCCGCAATGAGCGCCCCCGATCACATCACCGAGTTCGTTTGCGAAGACTGCGGCGATCACGCGCACGTCTTCGGTCACTATTACGGCTTACCGGTGCACTCGACGTGCCCGCTTCATCCGCGAACATCCGACGTGCCCGAGCACATTTCGCGAGGCGACACTTGGTTGGGTCGCCAAACGCAAAAGGCCCCAGCCCACGATGCCGTGATCCCAGCGAGGACCCACGGGAGACGACGATGGACGATGGACGACGAGACCGGACGCTATTGCGTCCTCACGTTCCCGCTCGCGTTGAAATTGTTCTTCGGATCATACCCGGAGTCGTGTAGATTTTTCATATACGTGGCGTGGTCGCTGCTACTCACGCCGCCCGTCGAGCCGACCGGAGGCGCACCCACACCGGCATAACCGCCATAGTAGGCCGCCCTGGCTCCCCGAACAGGGCCACCGTAGTAAGGACTACCGGCGTAGTAACCTGCACCCGTGTAGTAAGGCGAGGTGGCGCCAATAGCGGCGGCCGTGCCGACCGCTGCGGCGCCTGCGCCGACTACTCCGGCGCCGTAGACAGCCCGCCGCGTGTGTCGACGCGCAACACCCGCAACGCTCACGGGGGTCAGCGGGCGACCCACCCGCGCCTGGGCGCTCTCGATTGACAGCGAGACGCCGCCTTGCTCAGACCAACCGAAGGACAACAATGCCGCACACGTGAAGGCAGAAGCTGCAAGGGCAGTCTTTCGTGTATGTTTCATGGGCTTTCTCCGTTGTGCAAACAACATCAATGCTTGACCCAGATTAAGGCTCCGACTTTTTTGCGGAAATGTTTATAACGTTCATGTTACTGCGGTGCTCGGCATAGGGGGTAGCGCTCCCGCGCCCCCACTTCTGCAACGGGTCAAAAACGGAAGTGGCTGCGCTGGAGTGGCATGTCCGTTCTACCCTCCACAACAGACATCGTCAGGCCGCCCCGCCATGTCCGTTTCGTGCCAATACCGGAAGTAGCCAGCCTATTCGATACCCGGTCGATGCGGGCGTTGAACGTCGGCGGAAATTCGAGCGATGCCGCTCCGCCATCAATCTTCCGCGCGCCAGGTGACTACCTATTCAAATGCCGCGATCGCAAGCACAACGGCGGCAAGGATCGGACCTGCATCGGCGACAAGCGGGCGATCATGTGCGCTGACTGCGCCTACGCACTGCCCGATGATCACGAGCCTAGAAATATCGCCACGGACAAGCACGCGCAATCTGTGCGTTAGGAACTTTGTTCAATCTCATCATCGTTCTAACATTTGCACTGCCGCAGACAGGACAGAAGTACCAAGACTCACTTGCGATTACCCTCGGACCCGGACTGGGATTGCTACCGCACATCGTTCGACGACATTGAAAACCGTCACACGCATCATAACCCATGAATGCAATTTCAGGGGCGGGATAACCTGAACAATACACTTTCGTTCCAGTCCAGCATTTGCCACCGTCCCCCTTTTTGAATCACTCTTCACGTATGTCATTCCCAGATCAGTGCAGTCTGCTGGCGACCCAGAGCAAAATGGGGCTGTCCCGATCCACATCCCTGGCTCCGCAAATGCATCCCTAGTTAGCAAGATAGCGGTTACTGCGAAGACTATCCTGAACAGGATCATAGAAGCCTCCCTATCTGTGACAGATGTGGAGGGGGCTCCAGGGTGGATACCCTGACCCACCGCAGAAGATATTTGAGCAACCAAAAGCGCCTGTGAAGAAAGATCCGCATGTCGCACGACTTACCAGTGGTCGCGCGAATTGCTTTCCTTTTCCTTCATGATCTCGCGGAGAGACTTCGGCCGTGCAGGTGACCTGTAGCGGCCCTCCCACGAGGCCGCGATCACGCCCTCGAAGGGAGCTTCCCCGGAGTGCAGCTCGGCATTCCGCTATCGGTTGTGACTAGCGTTCGCCGCGCCAGGCCCTGCCACCGAAATGCCCATGCCGATCCTCGACGAGATAACGCAGCCTGATCCGGCAGGGATGGGAGGAGGTGCTAAATCGAAATGACCCATCATACGCTGGATGCGAAGGACCATGACGGGTCGATGTCGCATTTGGGTCAAAATGCGAAATACTCGCACTGAGCAGTTCCGCTTCGCCTCCGACAACGGACATGCGGTGGCTGCACCGCAATGACGGTTTCGTGCAAGCAAGAGACTCATGCAGCGCAGCAGATTGCATCGTTATTCGATCACCTCGTCGGCGCTGGCTTGTAACGTCAAGAGCGCGGTGATGCCGGGCGTCCCGACCTTGCGGCACGAACCGCGCGGCCGCCCGAAAAACGGCCGCGCAGTGCTGTCACTCGGCAGCTTGTAGCAAGGTGATTTGCGCAACCATCTCCTTGCCCTTCGTCTCCGGGCTGAACATCAGGGTGATGACGAACATGATCGCGGCGCCGGTCGTCGCCACCAGCATCGGAACGGCGAAGCCAAGTGGTTCACTGACGGCGAAGTAGGTGAGCACCGGCCCGGTGAAGCCCGCCCAGATCGCTCCTTGATGGTAGCAGAAGCCCGACGCGGTCGCCCGCACCTCGGTCGGGAAACGTTCGGTCAGATACGCCGGATTCTGTCCATAGATCGCGCCGAGGAACGCGCCCTGCAGGATGAAGGCTCCGGTCACCAAGGGGTAGGAATCAGAGAACAGATAGAGCGGCGTGACGCAGGCACCGATCGCCGCCGGGATGATCATGGCCCATCTGCGCCCGAAGATATCGGCGACGTACCCCCAGGCACCGCTCGCCAGGAACGCCACCAGGTTGGCCAGCGCGATCGGCATCGCAACCATTCCCGCAGCCAGATGCAGATCCTTCTGCAGGTGCGTGGCGAACATGCCGTAGACCGAGTAGTAGATCACAAAGCTGCTCGCCATCCAAAGGCACGCCATGATCGTGTTGCTGAGGACGCGCCGACGGAAGATGTCGAGCAGCGGAGCGCGAAATTCTTGCTGCTGCTCGCGTTGAATGCGGCGGTTCTCCACCCACACTTTCGGTTCCTTGACGTAGATGCGAATCCACACAACGGCCAGGGCCGGCAGAACACCGAGAATCAGCAGGCCGCGCCATCCGATCGTATCGTAGAGCAGCCCATAGGCTGCGCTCGATAGCAGGAAGCCGATACTCCACGACCCCTGCAGCAGGCCGCTCATGAGGCCTCGCGAGCGGGCCGGCCACGACTCCATGGCGAGCGCGGCGCCTGCGGGCCACTCCGCACCCATGCCGATGCCGAGCAACGCACGAAACAGGAAGAGCAGCGCGAAGTTCGGCGCGATGCCCGCGAGAAGGTTGCAGATCGAGTACCACAGGATCGAGATCATCAACGGCGTCTTGCGCCCAATGCGATCGGCGAGCCAGCCGGAGCCGACAGCACCCACCAGCCTGAGCCACAGGGTAATTGTAAAGACCGCCGTCACTTCGATGAGCGGAACGTGGAACGATTCCGCGATCGGCACCATGATCAAGAGGAAGATGGTGAAGTCGAACGCATCGAGGGTCCAACCCAGCCAGGCGGCGATCCATGCCATCCATTGATCCTTGGTGGGCTCTTTCCACCACGGGACCTGGCCAGGTATCTCGGCTGTCATTGTCATAGGCTTTCCTTCGGTTGTGCTTGAGCAGGCTCATTTTTCTGCAGGCGGCCGTCTGCGCGGCCTGAGCACTAACGTCGGGAGGAAGCGAAGCCGCCAGCCGCAACTTCAAGAAAAGCTATGACGAATTCGCTCCGCCTTGATGGCGGCGAGACTCGAGCCCAAGGTCAAAATCCCAGGACTGCATCACTGCAGCTCCCAGACGCTGCACGATCTCAAATCATTCGCTCTGCGAGTATGTCATGAGCTTGCAGTGTGACAAGGGGAGCTTTGGGAGGGGGAGGACTCGTTGCCACGATGAGCGTCGCCCTTGGGTAAGGATGACTGACCGGATATCTGTAAGCGCCGAGCCCAGCTATTCCGTGTGATCCGCTGCGAAGTCTCTTGTGGGTGGTCAAATTCGGAAGTGACCCTGCTTCCTTGGCAAGTCCGTTCTACCCTCAATCGCGTCACTTTGACCGCGCGCCGCTCACTTCCGGTCTTCCCCGATTAGCAGACATTCTCAGGGTCATTCGGCATGTCTCAAAAGTGCCATAACCGGACTCATGCATCGCCCCCGGGGAACCGAGTCGCCGAATGCAGGTTATTGTTCCAAGCATGGAAACGACGCCAGAGGACGAGCTTCGAACTCTTGACCCAAAGCCCGGGCTGGACATCTCCGCCGCCAAGTTTCCGGTTGGCGCCAGCTTGTCCCTTTTCGCGCTTGTTTTCCTATTTTGTGCTTGGCCATGGCTGTCGGGGGCAGTCACGATTCCTTGGGACGCCAAGTCGCAATTCCTGCCGCCATTGGTGTTTCTCGCCAGGTCGCTTGCGACGCATCAGTCCCCGTTCTGGACATCTAACGTATTTGCCGGGTGGCCCCTGATTTCCGACCCACAATCGTTGATGTTTTCGCCGCTGCATTTCCTGCTCGTATATTTTGATCGAACGCCGAGTTTCCGCGCTGTGGATAGCGTAACGTTTGCCTACCTGTTTCTCGGTGGCACCGGCATCATCCTGTACTTCTACGATCGTGGCTGGCACGCCGCAGGTGCGCTCGTGGCGGCGCTCGCTTTCGCCTTTGGCGGTTCAGCCAATTCCCGGCTCCAGCACACCAACCAGATTATCGATCTCGCTTATTTCGCCTTGACACTGTGGATGCTCGGACGGGCTCTGCAGCGATCGTCATTGCCGGCTGGAGCGGTTGCCGGGATCCTCGCCGGGCTCCTGGCGGTCGGACGAGACCAAGTTGCTCTGATCTCGCTCTACACCCTTTTCGCCTTCGTTGTGGCGCACTGGATCGGAAGCGAGGACCGGAGGAAGTGCATACGCGCGAGCATCAAGCCGCTTGCTGCGGCTTTCGTCTTCGGAGCGCTCGTTGCTGCTGTGCCGGTGTTTATGACCGCGCTGCTCGCCGCGCGGTCGAACCGCCCCGAGATTGCTTGGATGGTTACCCGACCCGGCTCGCTGCATCCAGCCCATCTCCTGACTCTCGCCTTTCCGGATCTCTACCGCGCGATAAATCCCTCCGACCTAGATTACTGGGGCCCTGGCACTTGGCCCTGGAAGGCTGCACTCGGAGGCGGTGAGGTCCATCTCGCCAAGAACATGGGCCTAGTCTACGCGGGAGCTCTACCACTTGTTGTCACCATCTCCTTTGGCATCGTTCGCGGCCTCGCTTGGTCACGCGACATCCGTTTCTTCTCCGTCGCCGCAGGCGTTGCACTGCTCTACGCGCTCGGATGGTACACGCCAGCCTTTCACGCCATGTACGAGCTGCTGCCGGGTGTGATGCTGTTCCGGCGTCCGGCGGACGCAACTTTCGTGCTTGGCGCGCTGCTCGCAATCATCGCTGGATACCTCGTGCACCGCTGGCTGGAAGGCTCAGTGCCTCGTCCCACATGGACCCAGCGGACAGTAGAGCAAGCAATTCCAGTTGCGCTCATCGCGACCGCCTTGGTACTTGCGCACATGGTTGCAACGGTGAAGCTCGCCATCATGCCGGTGGCCTCGGCGCTCGCGCTTACGGGCGCTGCAATCGCGACACTCTTCTATGCACGTCAGCTGAATGCACTGTCACCTCTTGCACCGGCGCTGTTGCTCATCTTCTTCGCAGCCGCCGACCTCGCCGGGAACAACAAACCGCATATGTCGACAGGACAGGCTCCGCAAGCATTCGACGTGTTGCGGCCCGACACCAAGGACGAAACGATGGCGCTCCTGAATTCGAAGCTCGCCACCACCACGGCGCCCGACCGACGCGATCGTGTCGAGTTGACCGGGATTGGCTATCATTGGCCAAACCTGTGCATGATCCAGGGTTGCGATCACGTATTCGGGCACAATCCGCTGCGGCTAAAGTCATTCTATGATGCGACTGGCGTCGGCGATACGGTGGCGTACGTGAGGGAGCGACGCTTTTCCCCGCTATTCCCTTCCTATCGATCGGCATTTGCCGATCTGCTTGGTCTACGCTTCATCGCCGTTGGCGTGCCCGCTGAAAAAATCAACTCGCGGCTGCGGCCGGGCGATCTGACACTGATCGCACGTACAAAGAATGCATATGTCTACGAGAACCCAAGAGCTTTGCCGCGCGTGATGCTGATGACCGACTGGCGCATCGTCAATTTCGATGATCTTATCGCTGGCGGCTGGCCAGCTGATGTAAATCCGAGCTGGACCGTCTTGTTGAAAAGAGCGCCGCCTGGCCTGCCAGCGACCATGGTCGCTGGCAGGAGGGGCACCGCGCGCTTGACGCGCTACGCCAATGCGGAAGTCGATGTTGATGTGAATGCGCCCTCCGGCGGCATTCTGGTCCTCAATGATGTCTGGCAGCCATGGTGGCGCGCGACGGTCGACGGAAGAGCGACCATGGTCCTGAAGGCCAACGTGACCTTCCGCGCGGTCGTCGTTCCAGCGGGGAAGCACGTTGTCCGCTTCACCTTCCATCCGTTTGCGGGGGCATTCGGCGAAGTGGCGGCGAGGCTCCGCGCGTTGCAGGGCTACGTCATGCAAGGGCAGCAGCTTGGCTGAAGGCCCCTAACAGCTTTTCAGCCGGCATTTCGCCTTTGGGTCAAAAACGGAAGTTGGGTCACGTCTGAGCTTAGTCCGTTCATCCCTCAACTACGGACATGCGGGCGCTGCGGCCTCATGTCCGTTTGGTGCCATGATGTATGGCCCGGGCCGTGCGTTGCAAGACAGAAGCTCCAAGACCGACGAACGTGAGAGCTGCAACAATGTATCAGGCCTCTAACGTGGAGCATTTGCTCCGGGCCATCATGGGTATCCGCGCGCATCCGAGGCTGACTAGCGGAAAGACCTCGTTGGGCCATCATGGCACCCAGTCTCTTGGTTGCGCCGGGCAGACCGTTCGTCCATCTCTTCATTCCATCCCGCAGACCTCGGTGGGAAAGCTGTCGATACTAAACTATTCAGTCTCCGTTCTGATGTTTGACGTCAGCC
Organism: uncultured Alphaproteobacteria bacterium; assembly: GCA_963761895.1. Lineage (GTDB taxonomy): Bacteria > Pseudomonadota > Alphaproteobacteria > Rhizobiales > Xanthobacteraceae > Bradyrhizobium. The sequence continues at coordinate 66,869 of CAVXIL010000002.1, read as the reverse complement.
GGATCACGTGAAGCCATCCCCTCGGAGCCACCGTCGCTCGCTCGCCCAATGAGGCGAGTGATGGTGGCTCCGAGGGGATGGCGGGCATCTCCTTGGTGAACCTGAGCGAGCCTTTGTCATGCTGCATGGGTGATCCTCGGTTGATAGGTGCCACCGCGCGCGAGAACCGCCCAGGCGATGCGGGCGAGCTTGTTGGCGAGCGCGATCGCCAGCATGTTGCGGTGCAGCCGTTTTGAAGCTTGCTCGACCCAGGGCCACAAACCCCGCATCGCTGCGCTCGGCCGCCGCTCGAGAACGACGTGTGCGGCCTGCACGAACAGTGTTCTCAGGTACTTGTTGCCGCGCTTGGAGATCTTGCCCAGGATTGTGCGATCCCCCGTCGACTCCTGCTTCGGCACGAGCCCGAGCCAAGCGCCAAAGTCGCGGCCCTGCTTGAATCCGGTGCCGTTGCCGATCGCCGCCACCACGGCGCTCGAGATGATCGGCCCGACCCCAGGTACGGTCATCAGGCGCTGACAACTGTCGTCTTGCTCCGCCAGCGCTTCGATTTCGACCGACACGGCTGTAATGCGCTCGTCAAGCCGACGCCAGTCTTGGGCCAGGTCAGCGATGAGGCCAACCATTCTGGGCGAAAGCGCGCCAGTGTCTGAGCTTAGAATTTCCGATAGCGCCTTGCGCAGGGGCATCGGGCCCTGACGCACCGTGATGCCGCGCTCGATGAGGAAGCCGCGGATTTGGTTGATCACGCCCGTCCGCCGTCCGACAAGACGTGAGCGCACGCGATGCAAAGCCAGCAAATCCATCTGTTCCGGCGTCTTGATCGTCACGAAGTGCATGGTGGGCCGCTGCACTGCCTCCGCGATCGCCTCGGCATCGCGGTAGTCGTTCTTGTGCCCTTTGAGAAACGGCTTCACGTACTGGGCCGGGATCAGACGCACATCGTGGCCGATCTCAGCCAGCTGCCGACCGATGTGATGGGAGCCCGAGCAGGCCTCCATGCCGATCAGGCAACGTGGAATATTGGCGACACGGCGTTCGAGCTGACTGCGTGACACCTTCTGCTGCAGAATGATGGCACCCCGCTGGTCAAAGCCAACGAGGTGGAAGGTGTTCTTGCCGATGTCGATCCCGATCGTGGTGATGATTCCAGCTATCTTCTGAAATGTGCGCATCGCATGCTCCTTGAGCTTTGCTTCACCGCCTCCCAGCCACAGTCCAGCAAATTAGGCCGCTGAGCACGGCCGGGCCATCCCATTAGCGGACTCTTGCGCCGTGGCTCAGCTCAGATCGCAAGGGGTTACGGCAATCTAGGCGAATACAATTAGAATGGGGGCGGCTTAGGCTGCTTCGGCTTCGGGCCGAAAGCCCGCGCCGTATCCCGCTGAGGGCGGCTCACTTTGGATAGAGCGAGTTGCCGTGCATACTCTTGGTCACCTATTGCCTTGTATTGCGGGCTTGTCAGTGAGCCAAGAAACGCCACCACGTCATCGATCTCCGCCTCCGTCAGCGCTAACGGCTGCATGTCCTTGTCGAGCCAGGGGTTCGTGATTTCATCACCCTTGTTGTAATGATCCATTACGTCCCACAGTGTTTGCATCGACCCGTCGTGGAAGTAGGGCCCGGTCACGAGAACATTTCGCAGGCCCGGCGTCTTGAACGACGCGATATCACTCTGCTTTCTCGTCACGAGGAAGCGCCCGAGGACCGACATCTCGCTCGTGATCGATGCGGTGTCGATGGCTTCGAGACGTCCTTGCGCCAGCTCGCGGTCTGCCTGCTGCGCCAAGGGGGCTACGTGATGCCGGAGGATGCCGATGCCAATGTTGTGAAAATCGTTATCCATGAAGAGGGTTGTATCCCGTTGATTGTCCGTCAAAGCGTGGCAGAGGTTGCAACGAGCCTTACCATTGAACAATTCCCAACCGCGCTTGGCCGAGTCGCTGATGGCATTGGCTTCTCCGGCGATGAAATGATCGAAGGGAGAATTGAAGGAAGCCAACGTCCGTTCGTAGGCTGCAATAGCACTCAGCATATCCTGCTCGTTCACGTCCCGGCCGAAGGCCTGCATGAATTGAGTTTGATAGTCCTTGTCGCCGGCGATCCTGGACACCGCATCGCCGATACTGGCCGAGCCCATCTCAAACGGATTTGTGATCGGCAGCGCAGCCTGCTGCTCTAGCGTATTGACCCGGCCGTCCCAGAATTGCGTCTTGTTATAGAGCGCATTCAACACGGTTGGGGCGTTGCGTTGGCCGACGCGGCCATGGATGCCGACTGATACTGGCCTGCCATCAGTGAAGGCGCGATCCGGATCGTGGCAGGTGGCGCAGGCGACAGTGCCGTCACCTGAGAGCCGAGGCTCGAAGAACAGCTTCTGACCCAATGCGACTCTGGCTGGTCTGAGCGTGGACGGCGAGATAACATAGTTGGTCAAGACCGTGGGGAAGCCGACCTGAGTTGATAAACGGGGCTGGGCTAAAGGGCCCGGCTTGGGCAGAGGCGGTGCCTGGCCCGGCGCCAGCGCGGGCGGCGGACCGACGCCGGTGTCTTCCTCAACGGCCCGCGCAGCAACTACCGCGAAAATATACGATAGGAGCAATAGTGCCGCGAGGGATGTGGCGCACATCCGATGTGTCTTTGCTCCGGAGGTTAACATCTTCATTAGTACCTCATTAGCATTAGGCACCTCATAGCGGTGGCAGGCGCTCGGTGGCCACGCTGCCGCACGGCTGAGCAAGTCAGGCCGCTTCATGTGTCCCAAGCCAATCACGGGTTAACGGCAGGACTATAACACCTTGTGGAGGGGGAAATTAGTCATTGGCCACGACCCGGACCGGCCGGCCCGATGTCGCACATGGGTCAAACTCAGAAGTCGGCGGTCGCAATCGGGAGGTCCGGTTTACCCCCGAAAGCAGACTCAACTCGGACATCGCGGCAGTCCGAAAGGTGCCAAAGGCAGACACGCGCCATGCGCTTACAAGGGTGGCGACGGTGGGCTTTCTCAGCGGTGGAGGATTTGCTCGCTAAACTGGAATTTCCAACTTTTCGGTTACGAACGAGCAAATGACCGCAGGGACAGCGCCAACGAGACCCCAATCGTATCGAAACGGAAACAGCGGCTCGATCTCGAAGTAGTTCTCAACCATAAACAAGTACGCGGAAGCGTATCCGATAATTCCGGTCAGTAAGTATCGTTGAACCGATATCGCTCCAAGCCGTTCAAACAGCTGGTCGAGCGCGGCCGTTATCGAAGCAGGCACGAGCCCCGCAATCCATGCGGCCGGCAATAACATTCCGAAAATTATTCCGGCACTATCCCCTTTAATGCCGCCTCCGCGGCCGATAAAAACAAAATAGCCCGCTAAGGGACCAAGGACAGCGAACACAGGAAACCGGATCATGCAAATTCCCCTATGCCCCTTCTAACGAAACAACATCATCGACTATCATGACACCCCATTGAACGGAAAGCCCGCTGTGGGTCAATCGCGTCGTTTTGACCATCGACCAGCCACTTCCGGTCTACCCCAATCAACGGACATCGTCAGACCAGCCGGTCAGGTCCGTTTCGTGCCACAAGCAGACATGGCGCAACCTAGATGGATCTAAAATGATACATGCGCCGATATGGCGCTCGTAGGATTTTTTTGATCATCGGGCTGCGTTCGCCGCGTTCTCGTGGCGTTACGACTATTTGTTCCAAATGGTGACGATCGGTGGTGTCGTCGCGGCTTCGGCGAAAGGTGTTAAGCCATACAGTGCTAGGAGCGTGCTCAGCACGCTGTAGTGCGAGATGTACTCGGCGTATTCACCGGGACGCACGTGCGCGCCATAGATGATTGTTGGAATGTGGTTCTTGGCGCGGTCGTCGTCCTCATCGAAAGTGACGATCAGCAGGCTATTGTACGTTTTTGCCCATTCGGCATAGCCGCCAAAATGAACCTTGAGCCAAGTGTCTCCATCGCGCACCGATCCGTCATGCATATCGTGATTGAGGTCCGGGATGACAAAGCTGATTGTCGGCAACCGCGTGAAATCACGCGGGAACTCACTGAAGTTCCGTTCGGTCGCACGAGCGTTGACAAAGGATTCCCATGGATTGTGCTTGCGCGGCGAGCCGGTCTCGACATAGCCGACAAAACTCTTCCCCGCGCCGTTGAGAGCGCTGGCGAGCGTCGGTTCATCGAACGTGTGGTCCTCGTTGTCGCTTATGCCCTGGGTCGACCCGCTGAACAGTGTGAAGTAATTTGGCTGGCTCGGATGAGAGACCGCAAAGGCATTGACGAATAAGGCGCCATCCGTCGCCAGATGATTGATAAACGGTGCGCGGTGACGGTGAACTATCTGGTCGAACGAATGATTTTCCAGAACGACCACGACGACATGGTCGATCAGCGGTAGATCGTTGCTGGCAGCCCATGCGGCCTGAACTGCGAACGACGACACGATGGCGGCCAGCGCCGCGGCGACCACACGACGGTGCATTAATCACCTCCCAGAAACAACAGACCGCGGTGAGCCGCACCGCTGGCTTCTATCATAAACCGTAGTGATGGTCGTTTCAGGACATTTCATTTGGATCATATCTGACATCATCGCCGCCGCCGCGCTTGCCGACCGTGTCCATTCGCGCGCGGGATTCCTTGGGGCATGGCCCTTGGGCCCGGCTAATGTCTCAGTTGGGTCAATCGCGTCACTTTGACCGTGCGCCGCTCACTTCCGGTCTTCCCCGATTAGCGGACATTCTCAGGGTCAGTCGGCATGTCTCAAAGGTGCCAACAACAGACATCCTTAACGCAGGCTATTCAATCACCCCACCCGCTGGAAGGGCGCTCACCACCTTTCGGTGCTGCTACCGCGCCATTGACGGCTCAGATAGAATGGCGACAACTAGGGAGGGTGACGTGCGAGCTTTGATTTGTTTGGCAATATGGTTCTCAATCGGTGCGATCACGGTTGCATTCGCTGAGAGTAGCCCCGCACGGATCGAGAATCCCAAAGTGCAGGGAGAAAATGTCGATCGCTGCGCAGACATAGATGGGTCGAACGATTGCTCGGCACGCGGTCAGTCGAAAGCCGCCACTGAGATTTGCATCGCGCATGGCTACGTTGATCAAGTGGATTCACATTGGCATCCATCGTCAGGTGTGGTCACACATTACATTTCACAATACGACATGCACGCTGGAGAGGTGGCGGGTCGTTGGGAATCGCGGCCCAGCGATGGTGTGTTTGACTGGGTTCTCTGCAAGAAATAGGAGTGGCTCTTCGCCGCTACATTGCTAGTGGCAATGCATCTCTCGACGCGCCTCAAAAAGAGTAGACGCAGGATCGCGGCCTGATAGTCAGCTTGGGTCAAATCGCGTCACTTTGACCGCGCGCCGCTCACTTCCGGTCTTCTCCGATTAGCAGACATTCTCAGGGTCATTCGGCATGTCTCAAAAGTGCCAACAGCAGACATCGCGTCTCGGAGTTTTCACACGATCAGGTCGGCTTTTGACCCGCGAGCGATGTGGTAACTCCCCGGTGGCAGCATCGTCGTGCAGTGCGGCGAAATAGCCGCTCTCCCCGAACCAGCGCTTCTCGTATTCTCGATTTCAAGCAGCGGTCTGCTCAATGCTGGAGCGCTGCACACTCAGGGCAGCCCCCGTCTGCTGCTTCGTCGAGCTGGCGGTTAATTTCTTTGTGCAGAGCTTCATGTTCCCACGTTGTGCCATCGCTTTTAATGACTTTAGTGGCACGAACATAGGAATGGGTTTCCGCAGCGTCATCACCGACACGGATTGTCACATTGTCATGGAACGGGCAAATCACTGTCGCGCGCGTCGTCGTCAGCGCATATCGAACGACAGAAGCGAGATCGTCGGTCCAGCTATCGACGGACATAAGAGACCTCTTTCTCCCTCGTCGAACCTGAACCTAATCGACAGGCTTTCGTCAAGTTCAAGCACTTGTTGCGCAAGGCCGCCGCGCGCTCAGCCGAAACCATCTGCGTCATAATCGGCGAAATCCTCTGAGCATTTACGCCCGCCGATGCGCCAACTATTTCCGAAACTCACGCTATGCCCAATCCCAAAAGCATCATGGTCTAGTCTTCGTCCGGCTCGCGCACGACGGGCGGCTCGTCGCCGCGGTCCTCTTCGTCTTCGTCCTCTTCCTCTTCCTCTTCCTCTTCGTCCTCGTCCTCTTCGTCTTCATTAGGATCTCGGGGCGGCATCGTGTTGCCCATGATCACGAAGGGACTCCTGTCGATCAACCTGGTGAAAAATTCCTCGGGGATGTGTGGGGTCATGTTGTTACTCCTCGGGTGTGGGGGAACTTGGCTTCGGTCCGCCGGACGCTCAAGCCGTCCTACCCCGGGGGAGGAGGGTGATGCGTTTGGCAGCATCGGTGCGTTAATCGCACGCCCCCCTCCAACATGCCTTCGGCGAGTGAGCAAGCCCAATAACGTTGGCGTCGGCGGCAACCTGAGCTGGGATTGCGCTCTGACGAGGTGCTAATGCGCCAAGAGAACGGGGCGTGCCGAAGCGTTCTTAAGGATGTGGCGCGTGGCCCCGCCCAGAAGCATCTCGCGCAGGCGGCTATGGGAATAGGCGCCCATGATCAGCAGGCCGGCTTCATGCTCTGCCCCCGCCGCGAGCAGCGTATCGCCCACCGAGCGCAATTCCGGTGCAACCACCTGCGCGGTCGCACCGATGCCATGACAGCGCAAATAGGCAACCACCTCCGCCTGCGAGGCTTGGCGATTGCTGGCGTCCCGATCAACGCTTATGACCCGCACTGATTTGGCGAGTTGCATGAACGGTATGGCAGCCGAGACTGCGTGCCAGCATTCCGGGCTCTCATCCCAGGCGATCATCACGCTGTCGGTCAGATCACTCTGCGGGCGAGCCGGCGCCAACAGCACGGGGCGACGGGTCTGCAGCAGCGATTGCTCGGCAATGGCCATGAGCGATTCCATCACGGTGGCGCTTGCGGCGACCATTAGGTCGAAGGCAGCGGCCCGTTGCACCGCGATTTCCACATACGATCCCTCGGCTTCGCGCCAGGATGCTGCGAGCGAGCTGCCGGGCTCGTCGCTCGCCGATAGCATCGGGATGCCGACTACCCTGCAGACCCGCGCGAAAACCTCACGCGCATCCCGCGCAGTTCGCTCCCGTTCCTCGGCGTGCCAATTTACCGGGACGGTCGCCGTTCGTCGTCCCATTTCGGTGACCGTTAGGTCGCGCGTGACCGGCGGCGGCTCACTGATGAACAGTGCCTGGACGTGAGCCCCCAGCGCCTTCGCGGTAGACAGGGCCGTTTCAATTTGACCGGTGAGACCGGCTGAGCCGGGAAGTGGAACCAGGATTTGCTTGATACTCATGAGAGCCTCCTGCGATGCCGCGGTTTGCGACGACAGATGGCATATGTGTGTTGAGCCGAAAGCGAAATCGCGCAATACAGCCTAATCAATAACTCCCCGAACACCCCAAAGTTCCGGAGACCCGCAGGTGTGCCGGTTGCCGACTTTGATCGTCGATGTCCGGTTTGGGTCAAACTCGGAAGTGGAGAGCCGTTCGCGGAGAGTCTGCTTCACCCCGATGAACGGACATCGTCAGAGCGCCCCGGCAGGTCCGTTTCGTGCCATGAACGAAAGTCACGGTCCTAAAAGGAATACCGCACCACGCCCTTGCCGGCATAGCTCGTGGTGACGTTGGAGAACTCGCCCTCAAAAGTGGCGGCGGCGGACCAGCCGTTGATCCATTTCATTTCGACAGAGGCAGTGGTGAGCGCGGAATCATGCGCCTGCGCCGCGGCGTTGACGACGAAGCTGGCGCCCGGCAGCGTCTGGAAGGTGGTGGCAATCGAGCGATCCGGATCGAAATCATGCGCCCAGGCGAAGCGGCTGCGCAAAGTGAGGATCGCGCCTTGCATCGCCCAGGATTTGTCGGTGCGGATACCGAGTTCTGAGCGCGTATCGGTGACGTCCTTGGCATTATAGGCGAGCGCGAACGCGTTCGAGCCGACGGTCGCCTGCTCGGCATAGGCCGGCAGATCGAACGTGGTGAACTGTGCGGCGGCATAGGGCGTGAGGCCGATGCCGCCGACCCATGGCGAAACAAAGCGGTAACCGCCTTCAAGACGGCCGGAGAACGCATTGGCGTTGAACTCGGCACGCAGTTGATTGATGCCGGCCGCGGTCACCGTGCGATTGGTGGTGATGTCCTGCCAGCCATAGGCCAGCGCCGCGGAAATGTATGCCGGCCCGACGCTATGACGGATGAAAGCTCCGGCCTGGAACAGGTCGGAATGCCCGCTGCCGCTGTTGGCGACGCTAAAGCTGGTGCCGCCACCGGCGAGCGCAAAACCTGCTAATGTAAATGGCGAGAAGCGATAGTCGGCGCCCACGGCCGTGCCGTAGAGTGGTGTTGTTCGATCCCAGCGCGGCATTGCCATCGGTAGTCTGCGAACCGCCATAACCGGCGACCCATGTGCTCCAGCGCTGCTCGAACGGAACGGCCGGTGGCGCTTTGGTGTAGATTGCGGCCAGCGCGTCGTTCGGCTTGCGCTTATCGGCATAGCCCAGCGCATCCGCGTCGGCATAGCCGGTTGCACTACCGCCGCCGACGCTTGGTCCATCGCCGCGGCCGGCGACGAACGGATCGGTCATCACGCCCATGAACTGCGTCATCGCATTAAAGGTCGTTTGTTGCGATCCGGTGGCCGTCTCTCCGGCTTTCCGCTTTGGAGCGCATAACGGACTCAAGTCAAACGTTGCGCATGTCCGCGATGGGCCATTCCGAACTCATGCGCCGCACAACAGAGCGCTTATTCGATTACCTCGTCGGCGCAGGCGATGAGACTTGGCGCGACAGATAAGGCCGAGAACCTTGGCCGTCTTCAGGTTGAGGACCAGCTCGTATTTGGTTGGTGCCTGAACCGCAAGATCGGCGGGTTTGGCTCCCCTGAGTATGCGATGGCTGTAATCAACTGCGTGCCGATGAACGTCAATGATTGCGGCCGGCCGGGCCAGACTTGCAACAAACCCGGCCCCGACCGGATCGATCACATTCGCAAGAACGATTGGCGCGCTCTGGTTGCCCTGTTGCAGTGCGGCGACGCTTGACTGGCGGAGGCCCAGATCATGTTGGGTGCTGAACCTGTCAACTCCCTCGCATGCCGGTGATAGCGCTCGGCATCTCGATCAAGACTCTCTCCCTCGCCAAACCGGCATCGGCGGGTTTAGACTAACAAGCTCATAAAAAGCCTGTTGAGGAAGCCCTTCACTTTGCGGCGTCGCCAAGCGACGAACCCATGGAGGCGACACACATGAACTCAAATGGCTATCGATCAAGCAGCTCGAATTCCCCGAAACTTCCGGACCGTGATCTTGGCTGCGTCCGCGGGAAACGTCATCGAGTGGTACGACTTCTATATTTTCGGCAGTTTGGCCACGATCCTGTCGGTGAAGTTCTTCGAAAAGAGCCATCCCGTTGCGGCCCTGCTCTCCACGATCGCGCTGTTCACCGCCGGCTTCCTGGTTCGTCCGTTGGGGGCATTCGTGTTCGGCTGGCTGGGAGACCGCGTTGGCCGCAAATACACGTTCATCATGACGCTCGTCGGCATGGCTCTCGGCACCGGCGCGATCGGTCTGATCCCGACTTTCGAGCAGATCGGCTTGGCCGCGGCGATCATCCTGTTTTGCCTGCGCATGCTCCAGGGCCTTTGCCTGGGCGGCTCGTACGGCGGCGCCATCACCTATGTCGCCGAGAATGTGTCGGACGAACGCCGCGGTTACTATACAGGCTGGTTGCAGACCTCCCCGACCCTTGGAATCGTGCTGTCTCTCATCGTGATCATTGCGACACGCACCTACTTCGGCGAGGCCGACTTCAATGCCTGGGCCTGGCGCATCCCGTTCCTGTTCTCCTTCCTGCTGGTGTTCGTCACGTTCTACATGCGAGCCAACTTCGAGGAGTCACCGGTCTATGCCGAGATCAAGGCCAGGGGCATAACCAGCACGAACCCCTGGCGTGATGCCTTTCTCAATCCCCGTAATCTGAAGTACGTGGCGATCGCGACCATCGTGGTGCTGGGCGAAGGCGTGGTCTGGTACTCGAGCCAGTTCTGGGCGTTGTTCTACCTGCAGACGGTTTCCAAGGTGGACACGCTGACCAGCTCAATGATCGTGGGAATTGGGCTGGTGATCGGCACCCCGTCGCTCGTCTTTTTCGGCTGGCTGTCCGACAAGATCGGCCGCAAACCCATCATCCTGGGCGGCTTCTTCCTTGCGGCGGTGACTTACTATCCGCTGTACACGTGGCTCGGCGCGGTGACGCAGCCCGGCAACATCATCATGCCGATTGCCATCCTCATCGTCGTCATTCTCGTATGTTACGTGGGAATGGTGTACGGGCCAATCGGTGCGTTCTTGGCCGAATTTTTCCCCAGCAGGATCCGCTACACGGCAGTGTCCATGCCCTACATGATCGGCAATGGGTGGGGCGGCGGCCTGGTGCCGTTCATCACCACGGCCGCGTATCAGGCGACGGGAAGTCTCGCCTATGCGCTGATCTACCCGATCGCCGTTCCCGCGGTGTGCCTGGTCTTGAGCCTTTTCCTCATGCCCGAGACTCGCAAGATGAGCATCTGGGAACATGAAGGACAGGCGGCTTAGACCCCAACGTTAGATGCGGGGCCCGAGCTCCGCTCGCCTTCTCACCGTCGGTCAGGACCTTGAATTGCAAGCGATTTGTGATCCGGGGATGCCACGGAGGTATCCATGCCGACACAAATTTCGCGGTAGGGACGCGAGTTACCCCGCGCCCCCCGCACAGATCCGTGCGAGCCCAATTCGGGCACACGGCTTGTATGGGGCTTTCTTTGTCAAGGGTGGTGCACACCATTTTGTCGCGCCCTTGTTTGTTGATTCTTTTGTTCGACCCGCGCCGCGAGCATTCTTCCGCCCCGACCGCATATTGGCCGTCGCCGTCGCGCGCAGCGAGGGTCAAGGACGGCGCTTCTTCAGCGCCGCCGAAGGCTTGTCCTTGACCAACGCGAGCACGGCGGCAAACTGCCCGTGATCGGGTGGTTTGCCGCGCGATGATCCGAGGGGGAGCCTGCCATTGGCCACGAGCAATCGCCCGCGAACCACGCTTGTATTCGGTTGAACCATGTAGGGTCCCGACCATGAAGCAGTCGTACGCTTCTGCGAGCAAGGCTCCGAGGCGGCGGGTCCATTCTCCCAGCGGCATTGCAGCCATAGCCGTGTGCGGATTGCCGCCACCTCGGATCGTCATCGGCTACCCGGGCGCATCAAGCGCAGTTAGGTACCGAACCCTGTTTGTCCTTTCCTCGTTATAGAGTGTTGCTCACGCCGCCGGCCGCAGCTCGACACCGTCCGGCACCTCGCCGGTCGTGACCAGGCGCCACAGCGCGATCAGCAGCTTGCGCGCCAGTGCCACGATCATCGTCGTCTTGCGCGCGCCGCTCGGCCCCTCGGTCCGCGTGCGATACCAGCGCGCCAGCGCACTGTCTTTCTGGAACATCAGGAAGCGCCACGCCAACTGGATCAGCCCACGTCGTACCCGCGCATTGCCGGCCTTGGCCAGGCCCTTCTCTCGGCGTTTCAAACCGCTCTCGTCGGGCGATCCCGTGAGCCCGGCGTAGCGCGCCACGGCTCTTCGATCTCGAAGCTTCCGCGACAGGATCTCCCGCACCAGCATGTCCGCCGTCTCGATGCCGATACCGATCACCCTGGCGAGCAGCCGCACCATCGCATGCGGGCCTGTGTCCGGTGCCCGCTCGAGCCGCTCGGCACGTGTCTTCTCGATCGAGCTGATCTGCTCACGGACCAGCGCCAGCCGTGCCATGTCGCGCCGAAACTCCTCGATGACGTTCGCCGGCAGGCCCGTGCCCTCCGCTGTCCGCAGACCTGCCAGACGCTCTGGCGCCTTGCGCAGATGTGGTTTGAATCCCCGGATCCCGAGACGGGCGAGCGCACTCTTCATGCGGTTGGTGATGCGTGAGCGCTCGTTGACAAGGCTCTCGCGTTCGCGGCTCGGGCGCCTCGCAGCCTCCTCCTCCATCGTCGGGATCACCACCATCCCGCAGTGCCCCCGCTCACCGCGCAACCAGCCCAGGAACACGCGCATCAACATCGCCGCATCTAGACGATCCGTCTTCGCCCGCTTGCGCTCGCGTGACACCGCAACGCTTGCCTTCCGTCACCGGAACGACGTCGGCACCCAGGATGAGGGTACTATCGCGGCTCAATGGCTGGCCTATGCGCTCCCCTGTCAACGCTTCGCCGATGCCCTCGCGGGCATCTGCGCATGAACTCGGGGTCGATGCGGTTCGCTACTCCTTCATCGTGATGGACTTGCACCATCTACTCCTTGCCGGTCTCCCGGCGCACTCCGGTCTACCCCAGTAAACGGACATCGTAAGACCGCCCCGACAGGTCCGTTTCGTGCCAACAACCGACATCGGAAGCTCGCCCTATTTTAGTGCGGCGCCGATCGCGTTAACCAGGTCGTCTTCCGTGAACGGCTTCAAAATCATTCGCAAGAGGTTTAACTCTTTCAGGACGGCGAGATCCCTATAGCCGGTTATGAGGATGACTGGCAAAGTTGGCCGCATCGCGCAGATCGCTTTCGCAAGCTCGCTGCCGCTCATTTCCGGCATGGCGAAGTCAGCGAGAACGAGATCTATTTCCTGATCGCTTGCGAGCACGCGGAGCGCTTCGCTGCCTCTCTCCGCCGACACCGTTGCATATCCGAGAACATCGAGCATCCTGACCGTGGACTTGAGGACAGCCTTGTCGTCATCCACGACCAGAACACGCAATCCTTTCGTGGTTTGCAGACGTTTGCTCGCATCAACGGAGTCCGCTTGGTAATCAGAAACGTCGACCGCAGCGCGCGGCAAGAAGACCTTCACCGCAGTACCCTGGCCGAGGCGAGTCTCAATACGCACGCCACCACTGGACTGTTTGGCAAAACCGAAGACTTGCGCCAATCCGAGGCCCGAGCCCTTTCCCGGTTCTTTCGTCGTGAAGAAAGGCTCGAACACATGCAGCAGGACATCGTCTGGGATACCGGTGCCGGTGTCCTTGACGGCGACAACCACGTAGTCTCCCGGCGACGGCTCTTCCGGCCGGAAGGACTCGCTTTCGATGATGGTGTTGAACGTCTCGATAGTGAGCGTGCCCCCCGGCTGCATCGCGTCCCTGGCGTTGATGACGAGGTTGAGAACGATCATCTCGATTTGGTTTGGATCCACCAAAGCGGGCCAGAGATCCGGAGCAAATATCGTCTTGAGTTGCACCGTACCGCCCAAGGTGACGCCGAGCAGATCGCCCATTCCGGCGATCTTGCTGTTTAGATCGACCTCGTAGGGTTCAAGTTGCTGTTTCCGCGAAAAGGCAAGGAGTTGCGCAATGAGCTTCGCGCCCCGGTCAGCAGCGGTCCAGATCAATTCGATGCCTTCCTGATCGTCAGGTCTTTGCACGGTGCGGGAAAGCAGACGCGCGTTGGTGAGCACGACACTGAGCAGGTTGTTGAAATCGTGCGCCACGCCTGAAGTGATCTGCCCGATCGCATCGAGCCGCTGCAACTGCTGGACCTCGGCTTCGGCGATCTCCCGTTTCTCCATCTGAGAGCGGAGCTGCCGGTTGGTCTCCTCCAGTTCGCGCGTCCGCTCTTCAACGCGGCGCTCGAGCATTCTTTCAATACGTTTGCGATCCGTGATCTCCAGGGCGACTCCGAAAAACGAAACCGGCACGTCATTCTCGAAGTTGGTCTGACCGCGGGTCGCGATCCAGCGTTCCACGCCGTCCGTTTTTCCGATTACCCGGTACTCGATATTGTAGACCCCATCGCTCCGCGGGTCGGCGCACCGCTGGAGAGCGGCCTCGACACGCGCAAGATCGTCTGGATGAACGCAGGACCGCCACACCTCGTAGTCGACGACCGCGCCCGCCGGCAGACCCCACATAGCCCTGACCGTATCATCCCATTGCAACTTGTTGGATTGTGGATTCCAGGCATAGCAGCCGAGCCTCGCGAGATCGACGGCCGCCTGCAGCCGTGCTTCGCTCTCGCGCAGACGCAACTCGGCGTGCTTCTCCTCTGTGATCTCGCGTATGGCACCAATGAATCCGACCGGCTGTCGGCCTTCAAAGAAGTTTTGGGCATGGGTAGAGACCCAACGTTCTATGCCGTCTTCGATTCCCAGCACACGGTACTCGGCCACGAAAACGCCATCGCTGGCGGGGTCGAGTGAGGCTTCCCACGCCGCTGCGACCCGAGCCTGGTCGTCAGGGTGTATGGCCGCGACAGCCATCGGTGCGTCGACGATGGTTTCGGCGGGCAATCCCCACATTGCCTTAAGGCGTGCATCCCAGTCGAGAGCGCCGGTCCTAGGGTCGCCAGAATAAGGCGATAAGCCGACTAGTTCGACTGCCGCCTTTAGCCGCGCTTCGCTGGCCCGCAGCAACGCTTCTGCGTGTTTCCGCCGGTGGATGTCTCGGAACGCAACAGAAACGCCGGTCGAGGTTGGATAGATGTCGACCTCGAACCAATGCCCAATCAAAGGCGAGAGGCTCTCAAAATGCTGGGCCGTGCCTGTCTCAAATGCGCGCCGGTGCGCCTCATAGTCCGGCGTGCCGACAGCGTTCGGGAACGCTGAGAGAAACGGGAGGCCTATCAATTCGTCGGGCTTCTTGTCCCAGATCTCGAGCGCCTTGCGGCTTGCGTAAAGAAAACGTTGATTCTGATCAAGCGCATAAAAGGCTTCGCCGATTCCTTCGAGTACCTCGCGCAGTCTGGCTTCGTTCTTGCGCAAGGCCCGTTCGGCCCGGTCCCGCTCCGCCTTTTCCTTTACGGCGTTGGTGGTCTCGAAAGCAGTGGCAAGATTGGCGACGACCGCGCCCGTCTCATCGTGGATGGGCGTAAAATACGACGTGAAAAACGCTTCCTCAGGACCGCCGTTGCGCAGGAGCGTCCAGGGATGGTCTTCCAGCGTAACGGTCTCGCCCGCGAAAACACGGCGGTTGATCGCCGCTTCGACCGCCTCCCATACCTCGCCCCAGACTTCGCGCCCGGGTCGGCCGAAGGCACGAGGATGCTTCGTCCCCATGAACGCCCGATGGATCTCATTGTAGATTAGGAGGCGCTCGGGACCCCAGATCAGATTCATCGCAAGTTGCGATGCCATCATGAGGTCAATGGTGGTCTTGAGGCTCTGGGGCCAACTGGAAATCGGCCCAAGCGGAGTCTTCTCCCAATCGAACGCGCGAACGCGCGCGCCCATCTCCCCGCCGCTCGCGGGCCAAGCTGATGGTCCTGGGTGAAGGTCCTTGCCCACCTGAGCCTCTCGCGGGCGCTGGGGAACAGGCCAACATTGTCCTGAAGTACGATAGATTAGCCCACGCAATCAGCATCGAAAAGCATCTTCATGCAGGTGGGCTGGCTTGGTGCCCCTTAATTCCGGGTCAAAAACGGAAGCTGTCGCGCTAGGACGGCATGTCCGTTAGAACCTCAAGAGCAGACATCCGAAAATGTGCGGAACTTACCCAGCGCTTAAGGACGTGTGGGTCCATCTTTGAGCCAAGGACACTATCCCTAGCCCAAAGAACCTGCGCTCATCTCTTTCCCGGCCACCACGTTGACGGTGGGTCACTCGCTGAAATCTTCCGGTGCCGCAGGCCACCAAGTGGCTCCTCTTGTACGCATAGCCCCTTACCTGCGAACAGTCCTTACATCGCATGTACCGCTCAAGCTCATGTACCGGTGGCGCCTTCGGTCTCCGCACCACATCGAGCGCGACGGTCTGATGCGTGTCGCAACCGAGACACCGAACCTCCAGATAAAGGTAACCCGCGTTCAACGCGTCACCCAACGTAGGCGAAGGTTGTGCTGATTGTGTGTACCGAAAATTCGATTCGGCGTAGACGCAGCAAGCGGACGGCGTAAACTCGCATCCTGATGACCGATCTGTTCAAGCTGATTCTCGGTATCCTGGCTTCGCGCTTCAAGGCGAGAGCAACGCTGGAAGCGGAAAACCTGGTCCTGCGGCAACAGGTCAATGTGCTTCGCCGGCGAACGCCGAAGCGACCGCACCTCAACAATACGGATCGTTTTCTATTTGTTTGGCGCTATCGCTGGTTTCCGTCCGTCCTTGAGGTGGTCGCGATCGTCAGGCCGGAGACCGTCATTCGCTGGCACCGTGCTGGGTTTCGGGCGTATTGGCGCTGGCGATCCCGCAACCGTGTTGGCAGACCGAAGGTCTCGGCTGAGCTGCGCACGCTCATTGGCGAGATGAGCCGTGCGAACACACTTTGGGGCGCGCCGCGTATTCATGGTGAGTTGCTCAAGCTCGGCTTCGAGGTCGCCCAGTCGACGGTCGCCCGGTATATGTGCCGCCACTCGCGGCCACCGTCTCAGGGCTGGCGGACGTTTCTCAGCAATCACCTCGACGGCATCGCCGGCGATCGACCTCTTTGTCCTGCCGACGATCGCATTCGAAATTCTGTATTGTCTTGTCATTGTGCGCCACGGACGACGACTTTGGGTGTCGTTTGGCGTGACGGCAAACCCAACCGCGGAGTGGATCTCGCGCCAAGTCACCGAGGCGTTCCCGTGGGACCACGCGCCGCGGTATCTTATTCGGGATCGAGACACCTCGTATGGTCCAGTCTTCTTGCAGCGGATCCGTGCAATGGGCATTCGGGACCATCCGATCGCACCCCGTTCGCCCTGGCAAAATGCTTACGTTGAGCGACTTATCGGCTCGATCCGGCGCGAATGTCTCGACCACATGATCGTGTTTGGCGAAGCGCACCTGCGCCGGATCCTACGCGGATATGCCGCCTATTATTATAATGTGTCGAGGACCCATCGATCTCTGAACAAGGACGCCCCTCTCCAGCGCTCGATTGAGCGCCTCGGCGCCGTCGTCTCACGACCTGTCCTTGGCGGCCTTCACCATCAATATTGCAGAATTCTACTTTTCGGCACACACACCGGTGCCGGAGAAGCGACCGTGGACAATCACGAAATCGCCTTCGGCCACGATCCACACCCGGCTCATATTTGAGGGACGCGGGACTGGCCTTGATGAGGTTGAAGAGACCTTCGCGACCCGGCTCGATGTGGGCGCTGTGCTGGATGTAGTTCGGCGACCAATATCGCGCGGCCGACTCATAATCCCGTTTGTTGAAGAGTGTATTGAATGCTTCGAGGACAAGCGTTTTGTTCCTTTCTTCCATCGACGCCATCTCTCATGCTCCTCCCTCTCGCCGGTTAACTTATCTCGTCGACCCGGTCCGGGTAGAAGGCGACGTAATCCTTGATCTGCGCCATCGCTTCAAACGGGGCCTCATAAGTCCACACCGCGTTGCGTGAACGATCACCGCCAGCGGGAATGCTGTAGTAGGAAGCGTCGCCCTTGTAGGGGCAATACGAGGTATGTTCGCTGCGCGTGAGCTCGGCCATATCGACATCCCGACGGGGGATATACTGAACGGGCGGATAGGATGCCTCGCGAAGCGTCAACGCAGCGCTTGTGTCGGCGATGATTTTTCCGCCGACCTTGACCACGACGCGAGACGAGTTCGCTTCGATCGAAATAGGGTGGTTGGGCCCCGGGATCTTCACCGGCTTGTCAGTCATGAACTGTTTCCTTCTTGGTAGGCGCAGGTGGTTATGATCACCGTCCGAATGTCTGAAGATGAAGAATCCAGCTTGGAGTGAGCGATCACGTGGCAGTCTTGCCGCCGTTGACCCTGATGATCTGCCCGGTGATGAATGACGCTTTATCTGAAGCGAGGAACACGACGGCGTCGGCGATCTCTTCCGGCTTCGCGCCGCGTTTGAGCGGTACGGAGTCATAGAAGGCCGCTTTCTTGTCCGGCGTGCCCGTCAGACGATCGAGCATCGCGGTGTCGGGCGGACCAGGCGCAACTGCGTTGACGCGCACCCCGAAGGGGGCGACGCCAAGTTCTCTGGCTTTCGCTACCGCTTCTTCCACCATTTTCTGTGCCAGTTCAGAAGAAATGCTATGTTTCTTCACTACGTTAGCCATCGGACTCCTCCACTCGAGTAGTATTGCGCGTTGATCGGGTCGTAATAGCTCACTTCATTTAGCTCATCGGTCGATCCGGGCGCAGGCCAGCTAGGCGTTCGTACCTCCATCAACAGTCAGGTTCGCACCAGTGATGTAAGACGCCTCGGGGCTTGCGACGAACGCCACCAGCGCTGCGACTTCGTCCACGCTGCCATACCGGTTGAGCGCCGTAACGGCCTTCTGCGGAACCGCCCATTCGCCCGCGGCCGGATTGAGGTCGGTGTCGATCGGGCCCGGCTGGATGTTGTTGACGGTGATGCCGCGGTCTCCGACCTCGCGCGATAGCCCTTGCGTGAACATCCGAATCGCGCCCTTGGTAGCGGAATAAGGCACGAGGCCGGGAGCCATCATGCGCTCGCCGACGCTTGAGCCGATCATGATGATCCGGCCACCATCGTTCATCTGCTTCAGTGCCGCCTGTGTCGCGATGAAGACGCCGCGGACATTGAGATCGATCACCTGGTCCAGCTCCTGCAGCGTCGTCTCTTCGAACTTCTTCGGGATCGCCGTGCCGGCATTGTTCACGAGCACGTCGAGCTTGCCGAGCGCGCTAACCGTCCTCTCGATGGCCGCCTTCACGGCCGCGGCGTCGGTGGCATCGGCCTGGATCGCGATGGCCTTGCCGCCGGTGGCTTCGATTGATTTGACGACTGAAGCCGCGGCGTCAATGCCCTTGCTGTAGGTGATTGCCACCCTGGCGCCATCGGCGGCGAGGCGCCTGGCGATGGCGGCACCGATGCCGCGCGAAGCGCCGGTGACGAGTGCCGTTTTGCCTTCAAGTTTCTTGGACATGGGATTCTCCTGTTTCGGGTTGGGATTTGATGCGGGGCGCGTTCAGGCTTTGCCGCCTCATCACGCCGACCGGTCGTCTCCATCCGATTAGTGAGGGGAGACAGGTCGGTCGCGGCGTTGGACCCAAGATGAACTCTCCCGAAGGCTTGAAAAATGGGCCAGAGTTCCAAACATATCGGACTCAGGCGTCCGAAATGGAGGTTCGCGGATGGACGGTCTGGGATCGCTGAACGCCTTCGTTCGGGCGGCAGAAGCCCGAAGCTTTACGGTCGCGGGACGGCAACTTGGCGTGTCGTCCTCGGCGATCGGCAAGGCAGTGGCGCGGATGGAGGAACGGCTCGGCGTGCGCCTCCTCCATCGCAGCACGCGCAGCATCACACTCACAGCGGAAGGTTCCCTGTTCCTCGAGCGCTGCCGGCGCATCTTTTCTGAAATCGAATCGGCCGAACTCGAACTGTCGCAGACTCACGAGGCCCCGCGCGGCATTCTGCGTGTCGCCCTGCCATTGGTCGGCATGCTGATGATGCCTACTCTTGTCGCGTTCATGCGGGCCTATCCCGAGGTAACATTGGATCTCGATTTCAGCGATCGGGTCGTCGATGTGATCGAGGAGGGCTTCGACGCCGTAGTACGCTTCGCCGAGGTCGGCGACTCGCGTTTGATGTCCCGGGCTTTGGGCACATATCGCCGACGCCTCGTGGCGGCCCCGGCCTATCTGGCGGCGAGGGGTGTTCCTCTGACCCCGGACGACCTCAAGGCTCATGCCTGTCTGCACCACAAGTTTCCGACCAACGGAAAGTTCGAGCGATGGCCGCTGCGGCCCGAGCATGCCGGCATCGAGAGTGAACTGCCCAGAACCGCCGTGGCAAGTACGCTTGAGCCGCTGATCTTTATGGCCGAGCAAGGCATGGGCATCGCCTACCTGCCGGACTTCGCCATAGGCCGCCAACTTCGTGAGGGCGTACTCATCATTGTGCTTGACGACTACACTGACCGCTCCGGACCACTTCGGATCCTATGGCCGTCGAGCCGGCATCTTTCCCCCAAGCTCCGAGTGTTTGTAGACTTTCTCGCCGCGAACCTTGTCCCCTCCGTCGAAGGCGAAGCAGACAGCGGGATAAGTTCCTAGGAGAGGTCGATCTCGATCGGCGCGGGAGAGCAACGTCGGCGGCACTTTGAGACCGAGCGCTTCCGCGGTCGTGAGGTTAATGTACAGCTCAATTTTAGTGGAATGAACAGGCAAATCAGCCAACTTTTCTCGGGGCGTCCGCTTAGGGTCAAACTCGGAAGTTAGGCCCGGTCAATACCAAGTCTGCTCTTCCCGCAACATCGGACATTCAAAATCCGCCCTTACGCGAACGGCCGCTTTGCGCCAAAGGACTAAACCGCTCGCGCGGTAGTTTGCCGCTGCCGGCGACACAGCCAACACGATAGCGCCACGGGGCGTCCTGTCTTGAGATGAGGGGTTCGCAACCTTCACCAAGACAGGAGCATCCCTCATGACCGATAAGGCCATAAGCCCGCTGCGGCTGCGCATGATCGAAGACATGACGATCCGCAAGTTCGCGTCGAAGACCCAACATGACTACGTGCAGAGGGTCAAGCACTTCGCTGCTTTCCTCCGCCGCTCGCCCGATACCGCGAGCTTCGAAGACGTGCGCCGCTATCAGCTTCATCTAGCAGAAAGTGGCGCCGGCGTTCCGACCCTTAACCAAAGCGTCTCGACACTGCGGTTCTTTTTCAAGATCACGCTTGGACGTGCCGACATCGTGAACCACACCCAGTTCATCCACGTGCCACGCAAGCTTCCGGTCATCCTGAGCCCAGAGGAAGTCGCGCGTTTTCTGGATGCGGCGCCGGGGCTCAAATACAAGGCGGCATTGAGTGTGGCCTATGGAGCCGGATTGCGAGTGTCCGAGGTGGTTGCGCTGAAGGTATCCGACATCGACAGCAAGCGCATGGTGATCCGGATCGAACAGGGCAAGGGCCACAAAGACCGCTACGTTATGCTTTCACCGCATCTGCTTGAGCTGTTGCGCGCCTGGTACAACGCAGCACGCCCACAGGGGTGGCTGTTTCCAGGAATGAACCCGGTCAACCCGATGTCAGCCCGCCAACTCAGGCGCGCCTGCGATACCGCGGCCCAGATGGCCGAGATCGGCAAGCAGGTGTCCCCGCACACCCTGCGACACAGCTTTGCGACGCATCTTCTGGAGCAGAACACCGATATCAGGGTGATCCAGGTCTTGTTGGGACATGCCAAGCTCGACACCACCGCGCTCTATACGCGTGTCGCCACCAAGATCATCCGGGAGATCATGAGCCCGCTCGATCGCATTACAAGCAAGCTCAAGGAGGGCGTCGAACCGCCCGCCTGACGCGCGTCGTGTCGCGTCCATCGCTGGAGGTCGCGGACATCTTCCGTGGCCACGGCCCGGCATGGCGCCGGGCCAATGCCGGCCATGTCAGCCTTGGCCAACTCAAGGTAATGTCGGCGATCGAGAACTGCCGCACGGCGGCGCTCGGTGGACATGTCGCGCGCTGCGAGGACTGCGCGCACAGCCAGATCTCGTACAACTCCTGCCGCAACCGGCATTGCCCGAAGTGCCAGGGTGCGGCGGCAAAGGGCTGGCTGGCCGCGCGCGAGGCCGATCTGCTGCCGGTACCGTACTATCACGTCGTATTCACGCTGCCAGCGGCCATCGCCGATATCGCCTACCAGAACAAGGCTGTCGTCTACGATATCCTGTTTAAGACATCGGCCGAGACCCTGATCACCATCGCCGCCGACCCCAGGCATCTCGGCGCCCGCGTCGGCATCACCTCGGTCCTCCATACCTGGGGGTCGGCCATGACCCATCACCCGCATGTCCACATGATCGTGCCGGGCGGCGGCATCTCGCTCGATGGCGAGCGATGGGTGGCGTGCCGGCCTGGCTTCTTCCTGCCAGTGCGTGTGCTCTCGCGCCTGTTTCGCCGACTGTTCCTGGAGAAGCTTCTCGCCGAACACCAGGCCAATAACCTGAAGTTCTTCGGCGATCATGCTGCTCTCGCCGATCCGCAGGCGTTCGCGGCGCACCTGGCGCGGCTGCGCCGAACCGAATGGGTCGTATATGCCAAGCGTCCGTTCGGCGGCCCACAGGCCGTGCTGGCCTATCTGTCGCGCTATACCCACCGCGTCGCCATCGCCAATAGCCGGCTGATCGCCTGCGACCGATCCGGCGTGACCTTCCGATGGAAGGACTATCGCGCTGAAGGTCGTGATCGCCAGAAGATCATGACACTCGCCACTGCCGAATTCATCCGCAGATTCTTGATCCACGTCCTGCCGCTAGGCTTCCACCGCATTCGCCACTACGGCCTACTCGCCAGCGGCAAGCGCGCCGGTAACATCGCCCATGCACGCCGCCTACTGGACGTCCCTGCGGTACAGCCCGAGATCAGGGATGACAGTGATACCGAGGTCGACGAACCCAAGCCGCTGGCGCACCCGTGTCCATGCTGCGGCGGTCGCATGATCATCATCGAGAGGTTCCGGCGTGGCTGCTCGCCGCACACCCGTCCCGCGGCAGCCCACGCCGCGATCAGGATCGACACATCATGATCAGATCACGTTCGATGCAACATCCCAGTGCTGCACTTCTGCTGCACCGGCTATCGGTCGGCAATGACCATGCTCGCCGTCGCGCTGCTCACGATAGTCGCCGTGTTGTTCCATCTCCGCCGCGCAACTCCAATTCTGCACCTTGCAATCGACCGACCCGCTTCGTCGCACCCGCGATCGCCTCCCGAAAAAGCTCCCAACCCACCTCGACAAAAGACCGGCAGCGTCCAAATCCCCATAGCGCCTGACGCACCACCCCGCCATCCCTTCCGCGGTTTCCTCCTTTGAAGGTTTGCGTACGCCGGCCCCCGGTGCGCGCCGCGCCACCTTCATGGGGCCGGCATCCGCAAACCTTCACATAAGCGGCCGTTCACAACAAACAACAGCTGTTTGTAGGCTTTACGACTGAATTCCCCGATGGAAATCCCCTTCTGGACCTCCGGCAGTGCCGATGGCATGCTGACCATTTGACAAACAAGGCGCGCTGGTCCTGCGGGTCGGCGAAGCGGCCTTGCGCATCCGCCTGCCAGATTTCAAGCATGGCATCCGGGACCACTGCCCCATCGCCATCGAACACCTGCCCGGTCACGCGAATGCGGTCGCCGGAAACTTTTGCTGTCACCAGATCGTTGCTGAAGGCATCGTTCCATTCATACTTGCCGCCGGGCGTCAGGCCATAGGCGAAATATGGGCCGACGGTTTGCGACGGGGTGAGTTCGGCGTGAGCTTGGGCGACGCGGCCTTTCGAATGTCCATCCTCCATTGGGTCAACGACGGCCTGCTGACGGTGTTCTTCCTCGTCGTGGGATTGGAAGTGAAGCGCGAGATGACAGTCGGCCACCTCGCAAGCCGCCGCTCCGCCGCGCTTCCGATCGCGGCTGCGCTCGGCGGCATGGTCGTGCCGGCGCTTCTGTATGCGCTGGTCATCCCTGCGGGTCCGTGGTCGCACGGGTGGGGCGTTCCGATGGCGACCGACACTGCGTTCGCGATTGCCTTGATCGCCGTGATGGGCGCCCGCATCCCTGTCGACCTGCGCATCTTCCTCACCGCGGCGGCCATCATTGACGACATCGGAGCGATCGTCGTCGTCGCTGTGTTCTACTCCGGCGATATCCATCCGGGCTACCTGGCCGCGGCTGCGGCGATGGTCGTTGCGCTGGCGCTGCTGAGCCGGTCGAGAGTTCTACCTTCTCTCGCCTTACATCCTGGTGGGCGTCGCGCTGTGGGCGTTCGTCTACGCGGGCGGCCTCCACGCGACGCTGGCTGGCGTGGTACTGGCGCTGTTCATTCCGACGCGCCCGCCTGCCGACCTGGCTGCCCTGATGACGCAGGCCAGCACCATCATCGCCTCCGAGGCTCGGCACGAGGGCGAGGTTCTCAGGCACGGCCCCTCCACCCCGGCGCTGCACGCGCTCGACGCAATCTACGACAGACTTGAATCGCCCGCCGACCGGCTGCTGCGGCACGCCGGCGCGCGGTCGAGCTACGCTGTCCTCCCGATCTTCGCACTGGCGAATGCGGGTGTAGCTATCAACCTAGGCGTGTTCGTTGGACATGGCTGGCTCATGGCCGCGATCGTCGCCGGCCTCGCCATAGGAAAGCCGCTCGGCGTCTTCCTCGCGGCCGCCGCGGTCGTGCGCGCGGGTATAGCCGTCAAGCCAGCGGAGTACACGTGGAGGCAGTTGGCCGGGGCGGGAGCGCTCGCTGGCATCGGCTTCACGATGTCACTCTTTATCGCCGGGCATGCGTTCCCAAGCGCCACTGACTTTTCGGCCGCCAAGATCGCCGTGTTCGCCGCGTCGATTCTTTCGGCCGTCGTCGGGACTGCTCTGCTCTGGGGAGCTTCGCGCCAGGAGCTTATCGAAGAGCCGCCGCAGAGCGCCGGCATGCAAGTATCATAGCCCGCCGGTGTTTATGCGGATCGTGAACAGGAGGTCTTTCGATGATTCTACCTACCGGTACGACAGTAGCAGTCGCTGACGGCGAGACGATCCGCCTGTTCCACAATACAGGCGTGAAACCTGGGGTGCACTTGGTCGAGATCACGGCGGCTCCGCCTGCGCCCGCCCACTCTGGCTCGGGTGCGCGGCATCACACCGGCTCTGCCAACCCCGATGGCAGGCGGCTCGTCGAGGACGACTTCGCGGCAGCGACGGCCGCGTTCCTGAACAAGCTCAGCCTGGACGGGACCATAGAACACCTGGTCGTGGTCTCCGACCCCAGGACCCTGGGGGAGATGCGCAAGCACTTCCACCGCGAGCTGAGAGGCAAGATCATAGGCGAGTTCGCGAAGGACTTCAGCCGGCGTCCGCTCGAGGACATCGCCTCACTGATCGCCGACGCCTGACGCGCCTCTGGAAACGGCTGCCGGCGCAAGCCTGTCCAGTCATAACCTGCGCGAATACCCGCGCCGGTGACGCGCCAGGTAAGCGCGTTCAATCGCCACCTTCGATGTTTGCGTCGTGGATAGCCGGCCGAAAATAGTAGCAGGAAGTCCAACGGCTTGAATCGACTGATGACAGAAGGGACATTGTATAATCAATTATGGCGGCAGTTCAAACTGCGCGAGTGGACAACTAAAATCGCCTCAACGGCTTGAATGGTTCGATCTTCAGCGAGTAACCATCCACCACGATCTGCTTGTATTTGATGCCCGCTGCCGAGAGGGCCGAGCGAACGTATGTGCTGTGCTCGAGATCCAGCCGTGGCCCAAGATACACACACCGAATCGCTTTCTTGTCCGCAATGTGGTTCTTTTCCTTCCTTCCGAGGACACGCCATTCTCGCTCGTACGCCCAATTGAATTTCTTGAAGACCTTTTTCACTGCCTCCTCGATGTCTTTGGCGTCGTGTATCCCGACCCATGATGTTTTTTCGTTATACGCCATGCGTACGATCGTGGTGTCATGGGGGTAGCAGCGATCAGTCTTTTTGCGTGAAATTCGATACAAACGCCCGACCAGTTGTTCGCGTAGTGCGTCCACATCGGATCGTTGTTGAGGGTGTCGCTGAGACTCGCGATACCTACGTCCGTTTGACCGGTTGTGATAGCGGTCAATACGGCGTCCGCATGAGGTTTTTTGGCCAATCGCAGACTGAGAACCAAATCCCCTTCCGTTGGATCGTTCAATTTCATGAAATCGCCGCACCAAATATAGTTATGGACGATTGCATCAACCTCGCGATTCAGGATGTCGAATGAGCCTTGCTCACCCAGTGACCGATACCGATAGAAACGGTCCGGTAGAACCGGCGGCGCGACTTCAGCCATTCTTTCCCCCAAGCTTTTACCGAAACCAATTCGATATTGTTTAGCCTTGCTATTCCTGCTCAGCGCTGACTGTGATCGGTATTGTCAGGTAGAAGCTTTCAAGGATTGTCTTGCTCAATCGCCGTTAAAGTGGGCGACTCTTTATTTCCGACCTTCCATGGCTTTCCAGCAGGGACGTAAACCTTGTGGTGGTAGACCATCTTCGGAGGGATTTTCTTTGTGGGTGGGCCTACCGTCTCCATTTCCATTAAAAGCGGCTCGTCGTCCTCCGGCTTTGTCGCGACCTTCAGCGGTTCGACACGTCGGTTTAGTGGGCGACGGCGCAGTGTCGGTAGATTTTCAAAGACGAGCGCCCTTTGCAGAACCTTGTTGTCCTCGTCGGACAATTCGTTTTGAATGGCAGCCAACTCCCGCTGCACTTCCTTCAATTCGTCTTGAAGCTTGTCTGTGCCCATTTTCTCGGCCACCCGATCGAGCTGTTCAAGCTTCTTCAGGAGCCGATTGAGTCTCCCGGGGGTCTTCAGACGGCGCTCGACCCGAAAAACCTGGCTCTTATTTACGTGTGCCGCAGCTGTGAACTCTCCGCACACGTCCATGCTGTATTCACGCGCGTCCTTGCACATTTCCTGTACGCTTTCCTTGAACCCTTTATAGTCTGCGATCGCGCCGTAGATGGTAAGAACACCAGCGACCGACACCCAGGTTCGCAGGGATCCTTCCTCGAGCCGGACATCGACCGTCACATCCCCGCCGTAAACGTCTTGAGCGGCTTTAATAGCAATCCGTTCGGCCCGGCGGCCGAGGGCGTTTAATTTCTTACGGCTAACCTTGTAAGGACTTAAGTGAATGTACGTCTGGGCAAGTTGAGCCAATTCCGACCCCCGGTAACCCCGAAATGACCAATACTACCGCTGATTGGCTCTGAGCGCCATCCACACCCGTTGGCAGAAACCAACGTCGGAACCTCAATAGTCAACAAATGACGCGGCAGGCTCTCGGGCCTCGTGCGCCCGGCGTTACTGTGAGCGATCAGAACTACCAAATGCAATTGACGTTGCGACAAAGCTAATTTTACGCAGAAAGTTACTCCGGGGCTTGAAACTGAGAGGCATCATTTAGTCTTTAATTGAGGGCATTTCGTCAAACAGGCCGACGCCCGGCTCACTCGCGTCCAGCGCCAAATACGTTTGACCAGACCTCTCGCATTACCACCGGACCGGTCTCTGATCCGCAGAACTCGCAGCCAACTCTGCGGGCAGGAGACCGACGTGCATGAACGCTCGGCGGTCGCCACGGCGACAGTGTCATATACGAGCTGCCCGACGTAGCGGGTGTACAGTCAATTCGCCCTGCACCGCCCGCCGGCAGCCGATATTGTTGCAAAAATCTTTTTGCGAGGTGGGACTCGAATTCTCCGACCCGTAGATGCAGCAATTGAATAATGCTGTGGGGGACCACGTCGCCAAGCGCCAAACTCACAGGCGATTCTGGTAGCGCGTTTGAAGCCCTATTGATCGACGATTGTCGCTTGTTTCGTTCTTTGGCGGAAAATTAGCCGCTGCGCCATTTGGGACTTTTGGAACAATATCCGAAGCAAAGCGGACGTGGCCTACCCGGACATACGAAAAAACCCCGTCGGCCCTCGACGGGGTGCAGTTCGGGAGAGCGACGCGAGATCACATACGCCCGCTAGTTACATTATGCACGATTCGGGTTCGCCAGGCGTTGCCGTTTCAGCTTCGTTAGAGGTTTAGCTAACCCTTAAATGAGCCCTTAAACTAAGGAAAGCAGAATGCTGCTTTTGATTTAGGGGCATTTCATGATCGACGAAAAAGTAAAAATCAAATGCACAAAATGCTCGCAGGTATTCCGAGAGCGGGCGCAGAAAATCCGCAACGGGTTTCAGACGAACTGCCAGCACTGCAATCGGCTGATTACGTTCGATACCAGTTCGGAAGATAGGAATATCCGCCGGGCTCTCATGAGCGCCAAGGAGGTGCGAATGGCGCTTGAAGCCCAGCCCAAAAACGAACCTGCAGCGCAAGACTAGTTCGGCCATTGCAGCCAGTTGCAGCTTTCTCGCTACCCTTTGCGCGATCCCGAGGCTATGGCTGCCCTAACCGCCTAACGAGAGGAAGTGTACGCCTTACCGTGGAACTGCGCTATCGAACGCCGTGAAGCTCGCGCCGTTTTCGAGGTGCGCCGCCATGCGGCACGGCGGCCTGGCGCATGATCTCGTTGGTCCCGACGCCGTCGGCGCTCAGAAGCACAATGTTTGCTCGCCAAACGTGCTTCTGCGAGGTGTTACGGTCCCTGGTGATCGCTTCAAGCCGATGGCGATCTGGTCGTGTGATCTTAATGATAATCCCGGTGCGCATGTGTAAGACTCGCACGCGCGCCGACCAAATGGAATCCCTAACGGGACTCTTATGTTAGGCAGAGACCACTAGTACCCACTATCCGAAGTAACTGAGTCATATTTGCACTATCGTGCGGCGTTGCCGCGTGATTCAAGATGGCATGATAAGCGATGCCATGAAAGTCCGGCTGCGGCCGGGAGATCGTGCGGTTCTTGAGGCGCGCTTGCGCGCCGGCAGCACCGAACAGCGGCAGTTGTTGCGGATACGGATCGTGTTGGAGGCGGCCGACGGGCACGCGACACGGGAGATCGCCCGCGATCTGGAGACGACGCCGACCACGGTCAGCTTATGGCGTATCCGTTACGCGCGCGAAGGCCTTGATGGGCTGGAGGATCGGCTGCGACCCGGCACCCCGCCGATCTACGGCGAGGCGACCGACCAGCGCATTCGCAAGGTTCTCGACCAGCCGCCACCTAAGGGTTTTGCACGCTGGAACGGGCCATTGATCGCGCGGTCGTTGGGCGACGTCAATGTGCAGTATATTTGGCGAGCGCAAGCAGAAGATCGATCTGGCCGGACGCAAAAGCTGGTGCGAGAGCAACGACCCGGATTTTGCGGCAAAGGCCGCCGATGTGGTCGGCCTCTATCTGGCGCCGCCGAAGAACGCGATTGTCCTGTGCGTCGATGAGAAACCGTCGATCCAGGCAATGGAACGGGCGCAGGGTTACCTGAAACTGCCGAACGGACGCGCCCTGACCGGGCAAAGCCACGACTACAAGCGGCATGGCACGACAACCCTGTTTGCCGCTTTTGAGGTTGCCACCGGCAAGGTCCGGGCCGCACACAAGAAACGCCGTCGCCGCAAGGAATTTCTCGACTTCATGGATGACGTCGTCGCCGCCTATCCAAAGGCACGGCTCAAGGTCATCCTCGACAATCTGAATACGCACCAGAAAAACGACGAATGGCTGAAACGCCACCCGCTTGTAACTTTCCACTTTACGCCGACACGCGCCTCGTGGCTCAATCAGGTCGAGGGCTGGTTTTCCATTTTGCAGGGCCAGTCGCTGACCGGCGCATCGTTCACCTCAGTCGAGCAACTCAAGCAGCACATTAATGCTTTTATCAAAGCCTACAACAAAGACGCGGAGCCGTTCGTCTGGGCAAAATCCAAAGTCCACCAGCGCCGCGTCAAGGGACGCCGTCTTAGTGACTTATGATTCCGGGTACTAGGTCGCAAAAAAGCTACGCCGTCGGGCTCGAAATGTCGTGTCCCGGCGGCGCCTATCACTGGGCCCCTGAAATCCCCAGCGCTAAGAGGGTAGCAGGCGCCGTGCCGAGTAAATGTGAACTGGCTCACAATCGGGCTCATTCTTTCCAAAAGGGTGCGGGCTCAGGTCCGCGCTCCTTTTCTTCAGGCCGTTAGATCCGTCGGCTGCAGTTCAACCGGACGCTTTGTTCGCGGACGATTTTGGAGACTATGGCCGGTCTCTGCCACAGCCACGATGAATTATTTCTGCTCTCCACGAAACCATGTTGGCCACCTGACGCAACCGTCCTGAAATGGTTGCTGGGTAAGGTTTGCACCAACGACGCGCCGGAAAGGCGCATTCAGGGCGCTCAAACAGTGGGGAAGTAAAATGGCTTTACCTCAGAAAGTGCTTCTCTCGTTTGCCGTGGTCATAATATGCGGTTCAAGCGTTCTCGCGCTGCCTGCACACGTTGCTACTTTGCAGGGCCTACCGGTTCTGGCACCTGTCCCGGAACCGTTGCCGCTTCCTTGCCGGAAGCAGCACTGGACGAATGCCGATCGGATCTGTCTTACGTGGACCGCACCGCGGGATGGGACGCGTCAGACAACAACCACGGCAATCGGCAACGGATCGCCACGCACGCAAGGCGGCTGAGGCGGTAACGGCAACAGATAACCACAAGGCCGCCGGTTTACGCTGGCGGGTTTTTCGCGCCCCTGTGAACGTTTTCGCAGCAAGCCCATGTGGACGCTCACGCTGCGTACGCTGTGGACATGCTGCGGACAACGAGCCATGAAACGTTGCTGAGGAAAAGGCGCGGGCTTAGGTCCGCGCCTATTTCAATGAGCTATTGATCGACGTGAACTTGAGGTTCAACTTCGTGCCGCCATGCTCATCTTAGCCCGCCGCTGCTTAGCCCGATCGAGCATCCCCTTGACGCTGTCCGGCTTCACGCACAGTCGCTCGGCTATTTGAGCGCGGGTGAGCCCCTGTTCGTGCAGCTTCAGCGCCCGATCAGCTTTGGAGGACGCGCCCCTTTCCGGAATGCCGTTCATCCGACCCTCGCCAGTTCATTGTTGAGGTGCCTTTCCACGCCCCATCGCAGGGCGCCATGCTCGTCTCCTAGTCTCGAATCGTTCATGAGGAATTCTACTGCCCGCCCAGCTGATGCCAAGGCCAAGCTGGGCTGGCGAGCCCTGCGGTGGACCGGAACGCCCGGCGCCATGGACGGCCGCAAATTCCCGGACGCACCAGCGGGATTCCCCGAGTCACGGCGAGGCATCCCAATTGGGTCTCAGTGTGCTTTTGACTGCGGACCGGATGGCGATCCGGCCGCGTGGGTCGTCGACGGCATGTTGGCGATCGATTGCTGCAGGGCGTCGAGTTTCTCGGTTAGGGCGGCGATCTGCTCGGCGAGCTTTTTCATTTCCGCCTGCTGAGCGACAAGCTGATCTTGAACGACCTGCAATTGGTCGACAGCCTGCTGCTGGGTGACCTGGAGACCCTTGGTCGTTTCTAGAAGCTCGTCCGAAGGCCGGCGGCTCGCTGCTAAAGCGGCGGGAGCGGGAGGCGCCGGAGCGGCGGGGCTTCCACCTGCGGCCCACAGGGTAAGCCCTCACCAGTGCGGTCATGCAGCGTTATCACGTCTATGTGGCGTGCAGGCGCGAGTTGGGCGCAAAGTTCGGAAAGCTCGCGCTCCCCTAGTTTGTACTCGCTTCAATCGTCCTCGGTGGCATTATACTGGGACCATTCTTGATGCTCAGCCGGATAGCATTACGCGCTCTAATCGGCGAGCGTGCTGATGTAACTGCTTATGCCGGCGCCATGATTCCAGTCACCGCCAATGGATACGTCATCGGCAAATCGGATTGCGGCTCTGCCTGCAATGCGCCTGGAGCTCGGACAGTGAGACCCCCAGAAGTCGGACTGGAGGGCACGTCCGCGTAGACACGACTGAAACCCCTAGTAAAGACTTGCAGTTGCG
Organism: uncultured Alphaproteobacteria bacterium; assembly: GCA_963761895.1. Taxonomy (GTDB): domain Bacteria; phylum Pseudomonadota; class Alphaproteobacteria; order Rhizobiales; family Xanthobacteraceae; genus Bradyrhizobium. The sequence continues at coordinate 35,494 of CAVXIL010000002.1, read as the reverse complement.
CTACGTAGAAGGTTCAATCCCGATTGGGCGCGGGCGGCGGTACATTAACTTTCCAGCTTTTTGCATCACGGATTCCATGTCGTTTGACGGAACAAGCGGATCGATCGAACTTGATATCGGGGCCAAGATATTCGAGTGCGATGAAGCCATTTCTAGGAATCCGCGGGACGCCAAGGCTCTTCGTCAACGAGGCCTCCTGCGTGCGCGCCTGCGCCGGTACGACGAGGCGCTGCAGGACCTTGACGGGACGTTGAAGCTGGCTCCGGAGGACGCTCACGCATACGGTCTCAGAGCCCTGGTATGGGTAAGGAAAGGCGATCGCGAGCGCGCGCTTCGCGACTTCGACGAAGCCATCAGGTTGGCGCCCCAGAACGCCGAGCTATATCGGTCCCATCGCGAACGCGTTCTGTCCGAAACAACGCGCGAGCCGATCGAGGGCGGCGACTTCAACATCCTCAAGAATCCGTTCGTAGTGCTCAATCTGCCGCCCAACGCGAAACCGACCACGATTAAGGAAGCGTACGAAGACGCCGTCGAAGACGGAGCGGACGACGCCGACGTTCTGATGCGGGCGCAGCAGACCTTGCTGACGCCCCGCCTCAGAACCGAACCCGAGGTGGGTGGATTCCTGGACGTCCACCCGGGCATAGCGGCGGAGATCGTCTCGGACATCCGCTCAGGGGTCCCCATCGAGGAGATCGGCGAGCGGCTGGAAAAACTTCATTCGCTGCCGAGATCGAACGTCATCGCCCACTATGGTTCGGCGCGCCCGCTGGGTTTGGACGGCCTCTGCGCACTGATCGAAGCTCAGACCGCGGTCGCGCCCGGTGCCGTCTGCGACGCCATCAACGACGTACGTCAGGAGATCGCCCTGGGTCGCGTCGACCGCGAGGCCGTCGGCGAGGCGCTTTCCAAGCTGCTGGACCGCCAGACCAAGGCCGTGATCGAAACCTTGGGCTTCGCAGACGACGCCGTTGCGCTGTTCGACGAGTTCGTCTCCGAGATCGTCGCCGGCGCGGACAGCCCGACGATCTTCAGGCTCGACGTCTACGTCAAAATGTTCCGCCAGACGACGGCGTCAGAACTCTCGAAGCGCAACGAAGCCGTCGCCGCAGCCTGCGAGGATATCAAGAGGAACCCGAAGTCGGATTCGACCTACCGCAAGCTCGAAGGCGCTCTCCGTTATTCGATCGCGCTGGTCCTGCCCGTCCAGACCTACGAAGTCCACCGGCAACGCGAGGACACGGCCACTCGGGAGATGTACGGGAAGGTCCGGGAGCTCGCACTGCACCTGTCCAACGAGATGAAGCAGTTCGAGGGCGCCGCAAAGGTCGTCGCGATCGCTTCGAAGGTCTTCAACCATCTTCCTCGGGCCGCCGATCAGATGGCGGAAGACGCCAAGCAGCTGGTCGAGCTCCGCAACGGACAACTCGCCAACGAGCTTCTGACACCGCTCATCGAAGCCTGCGAGGAAGCCAACAAATCGCACCGTGCCGTCGAATCAGAGCTGCTGCGGGCCGGCTTCGGGCGCGGCTCGACCGGAAGCATGAAAGGCATCTTCGGAAAATTCGCCGCCGCGGTCGGATCCACGGCGAAACTGCCGTTTTCCGATGCACCATGGCGGATCGTCCGCGACGTGGCGATTTCTCTCAACAACGATTCTTCCTCCCCTCGCGCCGCCGAGAAGCTTTTCGAAGGAATTCTTGCGTTTGCCGAGAGCAATCCGCCGACGGCGGAAATGATCGGAGTCCTACGCGAGGACCTGAGAATCGTCCGGAAAAACCAGGTCGAAAACGACCTGACGAAGAATCTTCAGGCCCAGAAGTGGAAGGAAGCGGAGCGCCTCGCGGACAGGCTTCTCACGCTCGAAACCGACGAAGAAAATCTCAAGGTGGCACGGACAATCCGCGACAGCGCATCGGCCAAGCGCAAGGCCGGCGTCCGCGTGCTCTGGTTTTGGGGCATCGTCATCGTCGGCGGCGGTCTCTGGGCCGTCGTGGCCAACAGCAACGGTCCCCAAACAACTCCATATCGGTCTCCGCCATCGTATTCCAACACGCCGGCATGGCCTCAGACCACGACCGCACCACAGGCGACGACCCCGCCTCCGCAGAGGAACGACAGCCTGGACGCCGGCGAGACCATGCCGGCCGTCGGCACCGGCCTGGCTCTGACCCGACCCAACATTCGCTACTGCACCTTCCAGCGCGTCCGGATCGAGGCGGCCCGACCGGCCCTCGCAGGAGCGCTGCAGCAACAGAGCTTCAACACGGCAATCGGCGACTTCAACGCGCGCTGCAGCGACTATCGCTATCGGCAGAGCGACAAGGACGCCGTCGACGCCGAGCTTCCGGGCAAGCGGTTTTCGCTCGAAGCGGAGGGGCGCGCGCTCGCCGCTTCATGGCGGTCGAACGCACCATCGGGCGCGCGAGGCACCCGATGACGCTGGACCGCACAAGAGGCCGGTCGGCCGGCCCCCTTTCCGATAAGAAAAGGCAGAAAGCATGACGGACAACGATCAGACCGTGGCGCGGCTCGCCGTGGAATATTGGAAGCTGCTGCGCGTCCTCGAACGCGCGTTGGAGAGCGTCCCCGACGAACGGCGCGAAAGGTTCGCATCGCAAGGGCGTTACGCGGCCGATCGTCTGGACGATCTATTGAGGGAACGAAAAATGTCGGTCCAATCGTTCGACGGCATGGATTTCGAAATCAATCTGCCCGCGTCCGCGGTGAACGGCGACGAGTTCCCGAACCGGACCGACGTCGTGGTTGCCCGGACCATCGAACCCGCCGTCATCGCGGATATGCGCCCCATCCTGATGGGGAAAGTCTACCTGGCGAGTAAGGAGTGATCATGTATCTCGGTATCGATCTCGGAACATCCAACTCGGCCATCGTCGGCAACGACGGGCGCGAGCTCCGGCTCTTCAAGACCGTCGACGGGGCCGACGTTCTTCCCAGCGCGATCATGATCGACCGCCGAGGCGGCATGTTCATCGGCAAGCGGGCCTACGAGCAGGACGCCTTTTCGCCGGAGAACGTCGGCACGAAGTTCAAGCGCCTGATGGGGACTTCCAGTCCGATCGAATTCAAGAGCGCGACCCGTTCCATGAGCGCGGAAGACGCAAGCGCCGAAGTGCTCAAGACCCTGCTCGCGCAGGCGAAGCTGGCGGTCGGCGAGTTCGATCTCGAAGGAACCGTGATTACCATTCCCGCCGCCTTCAACCAGATGCAATGCGAGGCCACGATGCGCGCCGCTCAAGTCGCGGGAATCGGGCGTGTGGGTCTGGTGCAGGAACCGATCGCCGCCGCGATGGCGTCGATGGCCGACCGCCAAAGGCGAAACTCGGCGCTCAAGGACGGGCAGTTCCTCGTCTACGATCTCGGCGGAGGGACCTTCGACGCTGCGATCGTCCAATGCGTCGGCGGGACGATCAACGTCGTCGGCCACGGCGGCATCAACATGCTGGGCGGCACCGACTTCGACCGGAGAGTGGTGAACGGTATCGTGCGTCCCTGGCTCATGGAGCAGTTCGACCTTCCGGTGGACCTGCAGAAGGATCCCATCTATCAGCGGGTCCTGCGGATCGCCGCGTTCTACGCGGAAAAGGCCAAGATCGAGCTCTCCGCGCAGCCGTCAACCCGCATCTCTGCGGACGAAAGCCAGATCGCGGCGCGCGACCGCGCCGGCAAGGAAATCTATCTGGACATTCCCCTCGACAGGCTGCAGCTCGATGAACTGGTCTACGACCAGGTCGAGAGATCGATCGACGAATGCCGGAAGCTGATGAAGGAGAACGGCTACCAGCCCGGCGATATCGATCGCGTCGTGTTCATCGGCGGCCCGACACGCATGCCGATCGTGCGGTCGCGCGTGCCGGAACAGCTCGGCGTCGCCGGCGATCTCGACTCCGATCCGATGACAGCGGTAGCTTTCGGCGCAGCGATCTTCGCCGAAAGCCGCGACTGGTCGGGCGAAGCCGTCACCGCCAAGCCGACACGCGCGACGACACGCGCCGGAGGGGGCGTGAAGATCGAATACGGTTATCCGGAGCGCACGTCGGACGCGCGGATCCGGATCCGGATCCGTCCGCAACCGGATTCCCAAGGGAAGGGCTATCGCCTTCAGATCGACAGCGACATGGGCTGGACCAGCGGGCAATTGCCACTCGACGGCACGACCTCCGTGAACGACGTCCCGGTAGCGCGCCGCGGCGACAACGAATTCCGCGTCATGCTGTTCGATCGGTCCGGGAACGCGATCCAGGATGCGGAAACCAGGATCGTCGTGAGGCGTACCGACGCGACGTCCGGTGGTACCCCCATCACTCACACGATCGCAGTGAAGGTCGTCACCGACGAAGGCGGCATTCCGATGAACACGCTCCATGAACTGGTGGCGAAGGGCCAATCGATTCCGGCCAACGGGATCGAGAGCTATCGGGTCGCAAACGACGTCAGGGGCGGCGATAGGCACGGTCTCGACTTCGAGGTCTATCAGATGGAAGCCGGCGTGACCGATCCCGCTCTCAATCTACACGTGGGCAACTTCCGCATCGACGGCGGAGATCTCGAACCGGGCGACATCATCCGGCGCGGCGACCCCGTCCGCGTTCACTGGAACCTGGATGAAAACGGACTGCTGAACTGCGCCCTCGAGGTGCCGTCCATCGGACGCAGGTTCGACACCGGCAAGATGTTCACGGATCAGGGGGCCATCAAAAGCTTCGAAGGACGGGAAGGCGAGGAACTGGCCAACTCCGTACTGGACACGACCGCGACGGAGCTCGAAGAATTGAAGCGGGCCGTCGGCACGAAGAACGGCGCCGAGGCGGCCGAACTGTCCCGCCGCCTGCAGGAGCAACGCGCGAACCTGAAGGATTCCTTCGAGGCCGACACCCGCCGCTCGATCGTCGAGGAAGGCAGATCCATCCGGCAGGAGATTTCACGCATCAAGAACCGCCCCGAGAATGTCGGCGCCGTTCTGGCTGAGGAATCGGACCGTCTGTCGCAGGACTACAATTCCATCGTCAGACCCCGCGCGCCCCAGTCGACGAACGATCGTTTCGACGCTCTGGCCGAACAGGTGCGGGAAGCCCTGCGGCACGGACGCGCCGACGACGCCCGCAAGTCCCACGCCGAGATGTGGGCCATCTTTATGGCCGCGGCAAAGGAGCATCCGGGTTTTCAAGTCGACATTTTCCTCGCGTTCGCGCGGGAGCGCCATCTTGCCATCGACAAGGCGCTTCACGACCGCATCGTCGCCGACGGCCAGGCCTGCATCGATCGAAACGACCTGGACGGCCTGCGGAGGGCCATCGGAGCGATCCTTGCAAATCAGATCCCGACGGATGCGAAAAAGGCGGCGACCGCGGCGCTCGCCGGCCTGATGAAATAGCATGACCGGCTTTCCCTGGTTTCCGATTGGTCACGCAACCGCTCGCGGCACGGTCGGACGCTTGAGGGCGGAAGGGCCGGGCTATCAAGTGCTGCAGGATCAGGCGAGCGACCGCCTCATCCTCGTTCTTGCCGCCGACAGCAGGGCCGGCGACGGCGTCCCGGCGTCCACGCTCGCTTCCGAGTTCGCAGGGATCGAATTCGGAGGAAGATCGTTTCTGGCGTTGTCGACATCGAGAACCGACGAGCCGGTGCCGGTGCTGCAGTGGTCGAAGCGGTTCGGTCTACCGACTTCAGCCGACGTGAAAGCGCTGGGCGTGGCGATCGCCGATCTGCGCCGGCGAGACCCTCGGGCGGAGATCGCGACCGCCTTGTTCGTGCCGCAGGCCGATATCTGTCTGCCCGTCAGGGACGTCGACAAGCCGGAGGACATGCGTCAACTCGCTTTGCAGGTGCTGCTCGCATCCGCTCAGGCCCCATCTCTGGAGGCCGGATCGATCCGCCGCACGAATCCGTGGGTCTCCGCGCAGGACGTAGACTTCTTTCTCGAGGCTCTGGGAATCGCCGACGCCTCGAAGCCGACGGCGCCGGAAGACTTCACGCTGGCCGGGCGTCCGACATTGGAGGCGTTTTTTCGAGAGTACGTGATCGAGCCGAGCGCCGACCCCGACAGGTATCAGGCTCTTGGGGTGCAGCTGCCGAACGGCATCCTGCTCTACGGTCCGCCAGGATCGGGCAAGACCCACGCGGTCGATACGCTCGTCGCGGCGCTGCGTCGACCGACCTTCAGGCTAGATCTCGGCCAAATCGGAAGCCCCTTCATCCACCAGACGACCGTCCAGATGCGGCAGGCCTTCGAACAGGCGAAGCGCAGTTCTCCCTCGCTCCTCGTCCTGGAAGAGATCGATGCAGTAGCGCCGGCGCGCGGGCCGCTGTCCCAAGACCACAAGGTCGAAGAACTGACCGAGATCCTAAGGATGATCGAGTCCGCCGCCAAGAATGGTGTCCTGGTCCTGGCAACAACCAACCGGAAAGAGGCGCTCGACCCGGCCGTGTTGCGGACGGGACGGTTCGATCACTCGGTTCTCGTCGATTACCCCACGAAAGAGGAAGTAGAACTCGCGTTGCAGGGGATGCTGAAGGACCGGCCGCACGATCCGATGGATTTGTCCGAAACGAGTCGATCGCTCGCCGGGCGCCCGATGAGCGACGCTGCCTGGGTGGTCAACGAGGCAGCGCGGCTAACTGCACGGGCGCAGCAGGATAGGATCACCGAGGCATTTCTGGAACAAGCGTTGAACCGCCTTCGCTCCAACGCTTCGGTCACGTGAACGTCCGTCAAGCAAAGGATGCTACGGGACGAACTGCCTTCAGCAATCGGCGTCGATATCCGCCCGCGCGAGCACGGTTTGAATCGCGATCGCGAGGCGCCCGCTACAGAACACGCTCAAGCGCCGCCGCCTTCCGGCCTCCGGGATCACGGGCGCTTTCCGCCGCCAATCTGTGCCGCACCTGCTTCAGATACCTTCTGCCGTCCCAGGCATGGAGACAGCGGACGCTACTTGCCGCCATAGTTCCGGATCGTCCACCAGGTCCACGAAGTCCGCGGTATCCAGATTCCGGTCTACGAACTGCTCACCAACGGCACCGCGCACACGCCAGCAACGGCCCCACTCCTGCCAAGGCATCACGAAGGGCAGGCGGGTCCGGAGCAGGCGCCACCCGTCCGACGGCATTCGATCTCTGGCAAGGGCATCATGTACTTGCCCGAAGGAAAGCCGCATCAGTCCGGCCGCGTTGAACGACTGCCGGCCAAGGCCCCGCGCGAGCAAGAACGCGCGAAGGTAGAGATCTTCTTCTGCGGTCAGATCGCCCAAGCATACGCAGCAGCTCATCGCCGAGTGGCAGGGCTGGTCGAAGGAAGCCGGCTTCGGCAAGGTGACAGCTATCCGCTAATCCGGGCCTCGTTCACGGCCGTGGCACTGCCGACGCCGTTGCCGGCCCGGCGGCGACTCAGCGTAGGATGGGCCGCCCGCAATCCTGTCGGGCCGGCGGCCAAGCAATGTCCAACAAGATCAAGGGAAATATCCTCGAAGACCTCGTGGCGTTGATGCACGAGATGCCGGGGATGGTCGTCGAGAAACGCCGGAAGCTGCCGGTCGTGCGCGGCAATAAGGCACGGAAACGGGAAGTGGACGTCCTGATCACCTCTCAAGTGCTCGGCTACAAGGTTCAGCTCGCCTTCGGCTGTAAGAACGAGGCCAAAGCCCTCGATACGAACGCGGTCGATAATTTCGCCGGAATTCTCGAAGACGTTGGCATCCCTCTCCAATACGGCATCCTCGTCAGCGCCAAGGGCTACACCGCCGACGCGCAGGACGCCGCCGCCGCGCGCGGGATCAGGACACTGGTGTTCGAGGGTCTCAGCGCTGACCGGCTCAACCGCGAGATCAACGCCGCACTGAAAGCCGTCATCTATTTGCTGGTCTCGCAGTTCAACATCAGCATGCTTCCCTATGTCCCGGACGGCTGGACGGATGATGGGCCGTTCATCACGGCGGTGCTCGATCGCGACGATGAACCGCTGGTCACCGAGATCCTGACCGCGGTCTGGCAGCTGTGGGTGTCAGGCAAAATCCCCGACACGATCGGCGAGCACCTTGTCCGCCTTGCGCCCAAAAAGCCGGAAGCCCATTGGATTGCGGTTGGCGCCGTCACGGTTACGGGATGGATGGCATCGACACCCGGCACCGTCAGCCAGAGCGTCTTGAAAGACACCCGGTCCAAGACCATCGACCGGGTCCACGTCTCGGCGAGGTTCGATGAAATCAAGGGACCGCTGACGCTTGAGCCCGTGGCATCCGAAACGGCGTTAACGGACGTCATCAACAAGGAGCACGCATCCCTTGTGATCCGCGTACGCGTGCCGCGCATCGTGTCGGATGTCGGCTACTGGCCACCAACCAATGCTGCGGCACAGAAGGTCAAGGCGTTACTCGACGCCGGGAAGAAAGTAACGTTTGACGACATTGAAGGCTCGAACATCCTGGAGGCATGGCGGTTTAAGTGAGCACGAGGCTCCCTGCGCGATACCAAGACAAGGACCGGTAAGGGTATGTAACCGGCGGTAAGCCTGATGAGTAGGCGGCCCTATCACGCGCGGCGCATTCGCCTTGAGATGCAAATCTCAAAGGAACGGCGCGCGCATGACCGAGTTCACACCCATACCTGCGATTGACGTTCGTTGAAGCGCTGGGGACATCGATCACCTACCTGGAGTCCGAGTGGTCGACTTACGATCCCATCACGGATCAGGTACAGGTCTCGCCGCGGGGATCACGTCCTACCGAGTTGCACTACGTGTTGGTTCTACATGAGCATGGACGTGATCGCGGCCAGCATGGCCGGGCCGACCACGCCAATCGCGGCGCGGCAGGCGAACCGCACTGGATCGGATTTTTTCCTTGGGATGTCTATATTTATCAAGGGGTTGCGGAGTAATTTATGGGTTGTTAGCGGTAGTTCCGCATGATATGAAATGCAGGATATAAATAGAATATATCCGACAAATCAGATCACAAGCCATGGCCAAGCCATCCTCGACCCAACAAGACCGTGCCATCGAACTCCTCAAGGAGCGCGGCATCGCGCGCCCCTCCGAGCTTGCCACGGCAGGCGTCACACCCGCGACCATCGCCCGCATGAAGGAAAAAGGCCTCGTGGTCCAACTCGGGCGCGGCCTCTACCAACTGCCCGACGCACCCATCGATACCCACCATTCCCTCGCCGAAGCCGCCAAGCGCGTGCCTAAAGGGGTCGTCGCGCTGACCTCGGCGCTCGCCTTTCATGATCTGACCGATACCATCCCCTCCATGGTCTGGCTCGCCATCGGTCCCAAAGACCGCCAGCCCCTTCCAACCAACCCACCCATGCAGTTTGTTCGCTTCAACCCAGAGCGGCTTCAGGAGGGCGTGGAAATCCATACGATCGAAGGTTGTCCAGTGAAGATCTTCAGCCCCGCCAAGACCGTCGTCGATCTTTTTCGCTACCGGCGGAGCGCCGGGACACGCTATCGTCACAGCACCGGCCTCAACCTCGCGCTTGAAGGCCTGCGCGAGGCCCTGCGAACCCGCAAGGCCAAGCCTTCGGAGATCGCGGATTTCGCGCGCAAGGCCGGAGTTTGGAAGGCCATGCAGCCTTACATAGAAGCGATGACCGCCAATGGCTAACCCGCCCAAGAATGTCGCTGCCTCGGTTCGCGCGCGACTCCTCACGCTCTCCAGAGAGCGCAATCAGCCCTTTGACCTTCTCCTCACCCGCTACGTGCTGGAACGGCTCCTTTATCGTCTCGGCTCGACGGATTATCGCAACCGCTTCGTCCTTAAGGGCGCGATGCTGCTCGCAACCTGGGTCGACAACCAGTTCCGGCCGACGCGCGACCTTGACCTTCTCGGCTCGGGCGATCCCGACCCCGACGCGCTCTTGGCGATCTTCAAGGAGATCGCCGCCGTCGACGCCGCCGACGGTGTCATCTTCGACCCGGCCAGCTTCACCGTCGACCGCATCCGCGACGAAAACGAATACGGCGGCGTCAGGATCAAGGGCAATGCCACGGTCGACAACGCCCGCGTTCGCGTCGTAATCGATATCGCATTCGGCGACGCCATCGAGCCCGGCGTGCAGGAAACTGACCTCCCGGTGCTGCTGGATTTTCCGGCGCCCAAGCTGCGCTCCTATCCGCGCGAGACCGTCATCGCCGAGAAATTCCAGGCGATGGTCGCGCTCGGCCTCGCCAACACACGCCTGAAAGACTTCTACGACGTCTGGGTGCTGATCCGCTCCTACAAGTTCGAGGGCGACACCCTGGCCCGCGCCATCAAGGCGACATTCGCGCGCCGCAAGACCGAGATTCCGACCGCACTGCCCGACGCATTCACCCCGGCCTTCACCGAGGACGCCGGCAAGAAGGATCAGTGGGCGGCGTTCACCAGGCAGGTCGCGGTCGACCCAGGCCCGCTGACGGATGTGGCCAAGACGCTCGCGGAGTTCTTGATGCCGCGCGTAAAGGAAGCCCGCGCCCTGATGGACGGGGAGAAGGCGACCTAGTCGGGACGATCATGATGATCATGCCGATGATCATCATGGTGAACAGCAGCAGCACCATCAGCATCAGGATGATCATCGCCGTGCCCGCGATTACCATGATCGCCAGCAGCAGCACCAGCACCTGCTGGCTGATCATCGACATGCCGATCATCGGCTTCACCGCGATTATCGCTAGGCGAAGCCGAACGGGCATCTATATATAAAGGCGTACCCCCATACCAACCGAGCCTGCCGCGTGCCACAACGCCCATCCCGCACTGCTGTCATCGTCACCGCCCTCGAGGTCGAGACGCGCGCGGTCCTGCGTCAGCTCGGGAAATACAACATTGAGACCGTCGGTGGCACCGGCTTTTTCAAAGGCCAGTTCGAAGGATGGAACATTGCGGTGGTCGAAGCCGGCCCCGGCAATGCCGGCGCTGCCGCCATCGCGGTTCGAGCCCTTGACCATTACAAGCCCGAGGTCGCGCTGTTCGTCGGCGTCGCGGGCGGGGTGAAGGACGTGGCCATCGGCGACGTCGTGGTTGCGACCAAGGTCTACGGCTATGAGTTCCGGCAAGGACGCCGCCAAGGGCTTCCAGGAACGGCCCGACGTCCAGACTACGGCCCATGCGCTCGATCAGCGTGCCCGCGTTATCCGCCAGGGAAATGACTGGAAGTCGCGGCTTGATCCTGCGGTCAAGCACGGAGACCCCGCGTTCTTCGTCGCGCCGATCGCGGCGGGCGAGAAAGTCGTGACTTCGAAGAAGGCCGCCACCGCGACGCTGATCAAGGATCACTATGGCGATGCCATCGCCGTCGAGATGGAAGGCAGCGGATTCCTCAAGGGGGTGCATATCAGTCACCCAACGCAAGGCGCCGTCATTCGCGGCATCTCGGACCTGTTGTCCTGCAAGGCGAACGCGGACAAGGAAGGATCGCAACAGCGCGCAGCCGATGCGGCCAGCGCAGCCGCCTTCGAGATCCTTTCGGGGCTGGACGTCGGTCAGGATCGCGCGCGGAAGGCAAAACCTGCCTTCGTGGAAACACCGTCCACCTTCAGCAAGGGTACCTACTTCACGCAAGGCGAGGTGCTCGCCGAGGTCGGCGTACTGAACGTCGATCAGGTCCGCTTCGCCTTCGCAGGCGCCCCCGACGGCTACATGCGAATTATTCCCACGAAGCGCCGGGAAAAGCCGCTCACGGTGTCGAGTTTCAACGCCAGGGTCAATCAGTCCGAAATCATCCGGGCGACCGGCCACGGCGGCCTTGCCACGGTGAACGCCTACGGGGCGATCTACTACGATCCCGTCGGCGCTTACCCGATGGGACCAGCGCCGCTGCGCTGGGCGACGCAAGTCTTTCAGAACGGCGAGCTCTGGAGCCTGACGGACACGTTGATTACGCGCGAGCGCGCATGGCGTCCGGCGCACATTCCGTTACCGCTCATTCCCATGGTTATCCTGGAGAAAGGCTTTTATCGCGCGCTACATACGAACGTGCCGTTTGCCGTCCAGCATCTTGGGCTGACGTTCCCGTGCGAGGTCGAACTCGGCCTGTTGAACATGCGGGGTGCGCATCTCGGCGTCGATCAGGATGACATTCGCGGTCCGATTCAATTCGACGAAGCCATTGTGCGGGTCGAGCTTGGTTCGGCCGATGCTGCGGCGATCGACACGGCCCTGCTGGCCGTTTTTGACGAGGTATTTGACAAGACCGGCTATGCGCGGCCTGAAGGATTGAACGGGTTCCCGCCGGGACCGCCTCGATCGTAAAACACCAATAGGTCGTGGGTCATGCTGCAGATCATCACGGAGAAGTTCTTTCCGCCGGGCGAGCGATACGAAACGCTGCACCGCGCAATCTTCTATACCAATTACCGCGTTATGCGCGGTGAGAAGATCATTACGCCCGTAGGGTCCCTTCTTCCCTCGACCGGCCTTCACTCCCTTGCGACGCTCACATGCGAGATGCTGGAAAAGCAGGAGAAGCATCCCGACGGTCCCAAGCCCGGTGTTTTTATTGCGACAACTGGAGATGACCTTCTGAATGACTTCGCCGCCGTCATATCATTCTTTTTGAATGTGACCTGCACTCCCGATCCCGACCTTACCCGGCGCCTTCTTTTGGCCGAACGGCCGAGCCTTGGGATCGAGGCGGTGCCAAGCCGGTTCATCCGCCGCATGTTCGATAAGGACGTCCAAGCCAGGGACGGCGAAGCTGCAGCGCTGGCCGCATTCATCACGCAATTAATCGGGCTCGAGCGTGAGTTGTTTGTCGGGGCCATGCGTGCCATTAGGCAGTTCGTCATCGGTTCACATCGCTTGGCGGACGATCTCAATCTCGCTTACACGCTGTTCGTTACGTCGATAGAATCTCTCGCGCAGGGCTTTGATGGTCATGTAGCCGAGTGGAGCGACTACGACTTGCACAAACGAAACAAAATTGACCAAGCCCTGAACAATGCCTCAGAGGAAGTCGCCGCTGGAGTTCGAGATGCGGTTCTCTCTAACGAGCATGTCGCACTGGCGAGACGTTTCCGCGATTTCGCCATGTCCCATGTCGCGCCGTCATTCTTCCGAGAAGAAGCCGCTGGCGCGCAGGGACCGATAAGCCGACCCGATCTTCCCATTGCGCTTCAGCAAGCTTACTCGATCCGATCGAGCTATGTGCATCTCTTGCGTGATGCTCCCCGTCAGCTGACCATAAGTGGCTTTCCCGAGGCTACCGAGGTCAACGACAGGGAAACGTTGTCGTTCGCAGGCCTATCTCGGCTGGCGCGTCACATCATCATGCAGTTCGTCGCACGCGGACGCACCGTTGAACGCGAGACACTCAATTACCGTGGAGAGCTGCCGGGTATCGTTACCGTCAAGCTTTCTCCGGAATATTGGGTAGCCTCGACCGGGGGCTTTGATCATAAAAGTGCGCCGGTACGGCTTTCGGCGTTTTTGGAGCAAATTAGTGCTGCCGTACTCCTACATCAAAAGGACGCCAAGCTAACCGACCTGCGGCCGGTCCTGACCATGGTGGAGGACCAGGTGCCCGGGTTACGAATGCCGAGCCAGCGGCTTCCGATGGTGACACTCTATTATCTGTTCCATCAGTTGGCAGGCCCAGAGTTCAGCTGCAAACAATGGCCAGCCCTCTTTGAGAAGTTTAAATCCGATTTCGATGCTCCCACCGTGGAGAGCTTCGTTGCTCATCTCATCACGGGCTGTCCTATTGAGTGGCCGCTGGAGCAATTGGAGGAACTGCACAAAACCTACTTCAAGACACGGCATACAGCCGGGGTGACCAAAATCGGGCTACTGCTTGAAGCTGCCCTGTCGCTCTATGTGGCAGAGGTCAACCGTATTTCCGGCGACGACGCACGCGCCCGTGCATTGGTCGCGTTCGCGGTGGACTCTCAACCAGGTCACGCGGCGCTTCGGGCCTACGAAGCCTCTCTGCCAGCCGAACTCTCCGAAATCGATTGGGCAAGCATTCTTCTCCCCCCGAAGCCGGACAACGAAGGCCCTTCTGCAGATCCAGCTCCCACCACCTAGTGCGACTTCTCCGCCCGAGGAAACCTCGTCCAATGACGACTGAGCCCACCAAGAACGAAGAGATCGATCGCGGCATTGGCCTTGACCCGTAGATTTTCGTCGACGACGGCGGGATAGTAGTTCTTGATCGGCTTCCCTTCCGGGCCCCGTGCGTCGCCCTCGTTCTGGCCGGTGTTGCTGGTATTCGCCGATGACGGTGCGGCTGCGGATGATCTTGGCCACCCTGGAAGGTTGCCAGCCTGACTTGGAAAGAAACGGCTCGTCCTTGCCCTGTTGGCTCAGTCTTTGATGCGGCGGACGACACGCGCGCGGTCTCTGTTCAACCTAAACGTCCTTTGTCCCGCCGCATCGCGTTCGAAGATGAGCCATCCCGGAATCCGGTCGCTCTACGGGGCGGACTTCTCTCGCGCCGCGACACGCTTCCTCGACCAGGCGGCGGCGACGCGTTCGCCCTTGACCCTGGACTCGTTATTTGCCCAGATCATCACAATGAGACTTGCGAACAGTTTCATTCCGGTCGACTTATCGTCCAAGGATTCGGCGGTGTGCAATTCGTTGTCGGTCAGTGTCACTACGCCGATCCCGAGGTTGATGACGTCTAGAAAGAGCGTGAGTGCGTCGCGCGGGGTCTGACACGACGCGCGGTCCAGATTCTCGACTAGCAACACCGAATCCTTGGGTAATTTGCCGGCTTTGGCGGCTTGGAGGAAGTCGGCGAAGCGCCCGGTTTCCGCGTTTCTCTCCCTGTAGCCCGATATGCCGAGATCGCTCCAGGAGCGGATGATGGTATAGCCCCTGGCTTTGGCCCATGCGGCCGCTTTTTCGCTCTGCCGTCGATACCTGTAGCCGCGGGCCTGCTCGGGACTCGAAAGGCGGATGTAGAGAAACGCCGGTTTCATGATGTACAGTGTAGTTGAAAAGAATTTAAACACAGTAAAGGTAGCCTATCATGGCTAGAGCACGGATCGCACGCGGAGGTGCTCCATCCGCGTCCGACGAAGTGGATATAACGAGCAGCAGGTCCGCGAATGCCTTCAGACCAGTCAGGGCGTCACGGAGGAGTTCGTGCAAAGGGTCGCAACCGCGTTCGCAGTCCCCTTTGCGCAGCTCAGCCTTTTGTCGGACAGCCGCTGCGCAGTTTTCACCAAGGGGCGATCTGCGGCGGGATGATGGTAGGTCTGACAGGCGGCTCAACGCCGGCTCGGCGGTCGTCCCGATAGCCTTTCAGTCCGCGCTCGCCGGAATCGGGTTGGCCGCGGATCTTGTGAAGCACGCAGCAGGTTTGCCAATGCCCGCTTCGACCAGCACGCGCATGAACCTGCTGCGGCCTCTTGCACCAGTTCTTCCGATCCACTTGCGCGCGATGCGACAGGGCGATGCATCTGCTGCGATAACGATTTCATCGAGGCGTACCGTCGGAAATATCCTATCGGTCGGTCGAAAATCTGCATAATCGAACAGACCGCGTTTATCTTAGTATCAACTTTAAATGCACGGGTTGACTAATATCTAGCAATTACCAAATCTGCCCGCTTCTTGCCCTAGCTGCCAAATCCGATCCGATTCCATCAAGGCCAGGAAATAGATTTCGCCTATCGACTCTGAGCTTGAGGAGGGTTTGAAACAACTGCCGTTTAAATCGATGTGAAATGAGTATCTTTACAAAACTCCTCATCGTTTCGTTTTTAGCAGTCTTAATTTGGCCGCCCATCTGTTCGCGATCATCCAGCGGAAAGGTGAAAACAGACTTCTGAGCAGGGATACGTCGATCAATAGCAGGAGGCGTCAACGCAATCACTTGGTGCGGACCTAAACCTCTGACCTCTTCCGGGCGGTGTTCGGCATCTGGGAGAATCATGAACAGCGCGGCGTCGGCGTTAGTCTCCCAAGACTCCACTGCAAAAAAAGTAGCCACCATAGGATCCCGTGTCCAATCCAACAATCTGGTAGGCACCCCAAAATGCTGCGCTAGGATCCTGTCGTTAGAATATCCTCGGCTGGGAGAACATCCATCGGCACGAACTCGGGGGCCGCGCCGTCGGCTCCGGAAAGGCGAAGTCCCTGGCGAGCACTTTCTGCGCCGGCCTGCCGATGATCGTAACCGGTACGAGGCCCCCGCCTCGCGGTGGTGAGCTTGGTCTGCGATACAGCTTGGCATGAGCTGATCGTTGGGAGTGAATCGATGGCAGATGCCATGCATGATGCCAGGCAGGAAGGCGGTTCGTATCGTCGTATCGAGTTGATCACCGGAGAGCGCCGGCGGCGGCAGTGGACGGCGGAAGAGAAGGCACGGATCGTAGCGGAGAGCTTCGAGGAAGGCGCCAATATTTCCGAGGTCGCTCGGCGCAGTGGCGTTGTCCGCGGGCTGCTCACGGTGTGGCGGCACAAGTTCGCGGCGGCAGCAGGCGTTCAGGCGCCAGGCTTCGTGCCGGTTCGGATCGCCTGCGAGGGCGGTCCGGCGACGGCGGACGAGCCGGGCTGCCTGGCGCCGGCGCATACGGCGCCGCCGCAGATGGCATCGCCCCCAGGCAAGCTTGGCGGGGTGATCGAGATCGAGGTGAGTGGGGCGCGTATCCGGGTCGAGCCGGGAGTGGAACTGGCGACGCTTTCGACGGTGCTGTCGGCGCTTCGGGGCATCCGGTGATTGCGCTAAGGTCTGACCTCAAGGTGGTGCTGGCGGCACAGCCGGTCGACTTTCGCAAGTCGTTGCACACGCTGTCGGCGCTGGTGAGCGAAGCGCTGCGTGCGAACCCGTATTGCGGCGACGTCTTCGTGTTCCGCAGCAAGCGCATGGACAGAGTGAAGCTTCTGGCGTGGGATGGCAGCGGCATGGTGCTGGTAACAAAGTGGCTGCACCAGGGACGCTTCACCTGGCCGCCGATCCGCGACGGAGTGGTGCATCTGACTGCGACGCAGCTCGCGATGCTGCTCGACGGGCTTGAGTGGACACGTGTTTCACCCAAGCCTGTGAAGCAGCCGGCCGTTGTCGGCTGAGGTGAAGGATTTCGCTGGAGCCTGTAGCGCGCGGATGTATCTTTTGATCATGGCGATTCGTCCCGACGCTCTTCCGACCGATGCAGCGGCTCTGACCGAGATGGTGCTCGCGCTTGACGCCGAGAACGAGAAGTTGCGCGTGGTGATGCAGACACTCAAGGAGATGATCTTCGGGAAGCGCTCGGAGCGGCTTGCGGTGATTGTCGCCGAGCAGCTCGCGCTCGAGCTGGACGATCTGGAGACCGGCGTCACACCACCTGCGCCGGCCAACGACGATGCGGCTGCGACCAAGCCGGCTGGTAAGCCGCGCAAGAAGGCGATGCGCAATATCGGCGCGCTGCTCAAGCACCTGCCGCGCTGCGAGCAGGTGCTGGAGCCGGACGCGACAGCGTGCCCGTGTTGCGACGGCCGGCTGCACAAGATCGGCGAGGACGTCAGCGAGGTGCTGGACGTGATCCCGGCTATCCTGCGGGTGCTGCGCACGATCCGTCCCAAGTATGCCTGCCGCGGCTGCACCGACGGCGTGGTGCAGGCGAAGGTGCTGCCGCGACTAATCGAGAGCGGCATGGCCTCGACGGCGCTGGTGACCCACGTGGTGGTGTCGAAGTTTGCCTGGTATCTGCCGCTGTATCGGCAGGTGCAGATTCTGGCCGGTCAGGGTCTTCATCTCGACCGCGCGACACTGGCCGGCTGGGTGAAGCGTGCCGCCTGGTGGCTCAAGAGCCTCTATGAGGTGCAACTGCGGACGATCCAGGCCTCACCGCGGCTGTTCTGCGATGAGACGCCGATGCCGGTGCTCGATCCCGGGCGACATCGCACCCGTATCTGCCAGTTCTGGGCGCATGCGATGGATGATCGCCCATGGGGCGGCCCCTCGCCGCCGGCGGTGGCCTACGTGTTTGCCAACGGCCGCGGCACCGAGGAGATCGCCGGACAATTGACCGGCTTTTCCGGCATTCTACAGGTGGATGGTTATGCCGCCTACAAGGCGCTCGCCCGCGATCATGGCGGCGCGATCCAGCTCGCTTTTTGTCTCGCCCATGCCCGACGCAAATTCGTCGAGGTGTACAAGACGATGCAGTCACCATTTGCTCGCGAGGTGATCGAACGCCTGCAGGCGGTCTACGCCATCGAGGTTGAGATCCGCGGCAGCACCGCCGAACAGCGGCTTGCCGCCCGCCGCACCAGGACCGCGCCATTGATGGAGACGCTCAGGACGCGGCTGACGGCAATGGTCGGCCAGCTATTCTCCCAGTCGAAGCTGACGGAGGCCATCAACTATGCGCTCAATCACTGGGATGGACTGACGCTGTTCCTCAGCGACGGGCGGGTCGAGGTCGACTCCAATACGGTGGAGCGTTCAATGCGCCCGATTGCAATGGGCCGCCGGAACTCATTGTTCAGCGGCAGCGAAGGCGGCGCCGAGAGCTGGGCGATCCTGGCATCGCTCGTTAACACCGCAAAGCTCCATGATCTCGATCCGCAGGCCTACCTCGCCGACGTGCTCGAGCGCATCGTCTCCGGACGAACCAAAAGCCATCAGTTGCACGAGCTACTGGCCTGGAACTGGAAGGCAGCCCACGCGCGCATCGCGCAGGTGGCCGCATGAGCCGGCGTTGCGATAAGGCATCGTCGTCGATGGCGGCTGCCGCCATGTCGCTCGTGCAGCTCGAGCGATGGCTGCAGGGCCGCACCGAGCGGCGTCCCGTCGCCACCAGCATGCCGGTGCTGGACGGTTACATTGCCGCGATCGTGACCGGGCCGGTATCGATCAGCCCGCTCGATTGGATCTGTCCGCTGCTTGCCATTGACGCCGACGCCTTCAACCACGGCGCCACGGCCGAGTTCGCGGCGATCTCCGCCGTCGCGCAGCACCACAACGCCATCAGCAAAACCCTCTCCACCAACCCGGATCGGTTCGAACCGATCCATCAGCGCAAGCCGAACGGCGATGTCGATGCGCGTCCCTGGTGCCTGGGATTCCACGCCGCCATACGACCGAGAATATCGGCTTGGGCGCCTCTGCTCGACACCCGCAACGTCAATCACGGACTGCTTCTGCCCATCCTGATGCATTGTGAGGACGATCAGGGCCGTCCGCTGCTCGGACCGACAAGCAAGGGACGCCAGACCGAGCAATTCCTGCGCAACGTCCACAGCGATATCCCGGCGGCCGTAGAGGCCATGCGTCAGTACTGGATGCCGATCCGCTACCCCCGCGCCGGCTGACTACTGCCTATGTGGATGCTCATACCAGTTACCGATGATCGGAATCGTGTAAGGATACGAACTCACGTTCGCCGCGTTCGCGCGCGAACATCCCGATGTGCTGAAGCAGGCGGACCTTATCGTCTGTTGCACCGCCGACTGGGTGGCCGGCGCTTCGGTGGAGCACGCCTTGCGCAGCCCGGATACAAGGCCGCTGCCGCGTACGGATGGATGAACTCGCTGCGTTGAAGAGCAAAATCGAGCATTGTTCGCACACCCTTGGAAAGGTACTCAAGCGCGAGATCAACCTGCTCGATGTTATTGGCCAGAAACCTGAGCATTTCGCACTCGCGGTTATGACTTCAACCAGGTTTGCGGAACAAGTTTAATGCCGTCCCTCCACCTTTCCACGATAGCATCCCGGAACCACTGTTCAAGCAACTCAACGTGATCAGCGACGATGATCTGCATTCCTGAATGGCTTTGTATGGAGCAGTCCGAGAGAAGCTTAAAGAGCCGTTGAACTGCTGCCTGATCCTCATCGGCCAGCCCGTCAACCTTGCCGTTTTCATCTCGTTCGGGAGGATAGTGTGCCTGGGAAGGCTGGTCGAACATAAGGAACGCTGGAACAGGCCGATTACGAAGCCGGAATAGCTTATGCAGGCTCATATGAGCAGCGATGTGATAACCGACCCAGTTTTCACCGCTTCCCATCTGGCTCAGGGCGAGTGGTCCGTCAACCGTATCAGCAACCACTGTAAGGTTTTTCATCTCAAGTCTTAGAGGATTGTTTCCATGCTCCAGCCCGAGATTACCGGCGTAGGCGGTAAGGTCACGATTTACCAGACTGAGGGCGGTATCAAGTCTTCCCTGAAGCATGTCATCATCGACAGCTTGTTCCAGCTCGGCTATTTCAGCGCGAAGCCGCTCTATCATTCGCGGAAGACGACTATCGCTTTCTGCGGCCTTCACGTTCTCCAGGTAGTATGCGATGCGCCCCGCCACCCGCGCTTGCTCTGTGAAGTCGTTCTGCTGGATTCGAAGACGCTCGTTGTCAGCAATACGCGCTGCCAGATCCTTCTGAGCTGAGCGAAGCTGCTCCTCGACGTCGGCCCGGCGCAACTCAAGCGCTGAGAGCCGCCCTTGGAGCCGCGGCGAGTTGCGTCTTACCGAGGCAAGCTGTGTTTCAATTCCAGACAGCGATTTCTTTATCTGCGTGACAGTCGGGACAGCTATGGCCAGATGACTGTCGCAAAGCGGGCATATGTCCGCGTCTTCGTCCGGCGTTTTAATAAGTCCTATCGAGGCTAACCGTGCCTCCTGCTCTTTAGCTTCAGTTTCGAATTCCGATGCCTCGCGATTTAATCGTTCTACGTCGCCAATCTCCTCGCGCAGTTCCTGCAGCTCGCCCCTTAAACGCCGACGGCGATCTTCAAGCTCGTTAAGGTCGGCGGATGGATCATCCACAGACGACATGTCAACGGGACGAGGTGCAGATGCCTGACGCAATAATTCGCGCACGGCAGCTGCGTCTCCTGCAGTTGCTTCCGGTGCCAACAATCGTGCTCTCCTCGCCTCTTGCAACAGGGCGTTTGCGCCACTCGAAGCTTCCCGGGTTATAGCGCTGACGTCAGCGTGCTCACGTTCAAGCTTGCGCAACCGCGCCCTTGCCTGATTGAACCGGGTCAGCGTCAGAAAATGTTTCTCGTCGATAGCTCCAAGAAAGTATGGCAGCGAATCTTTGATAGCAGCCGGAAAGAACTGTTCGCCTTGCCTGTGGAGCAGCAGTCTTCGATTTGCGATCTCGTCCTGTCCCTGCAGACACATTAGCATCGCGTGACGCGATGACGCTTCGAGAGGCGGTCTGGTCGAACCTTCTTCAGGCACATGTAGATTCTCAGAGATACCGAGGATCACGGAGAGCTGTGTTTTCAGCCCCTCACCGGTGATGTTCTTGTGAAATCCCGAGGCATCCGCGGGTAACGCTTCGACTCCGCGCTCAAAGTAAACGTCGTCGCTCGCTCGCCCGGCGGGACCGGGATTCCGGCGAGCCAGCAACAGCCCCTCACCATTATGGTCCAGATGCAAAGCAAACCATGAGACGGCTTTGCGGATCTCACCTTCCGCAACCGTGCATTCACCCCGGCCCCAGCAATAATCGACTATGTCCAGCAGAGCAGACTTGCCGGTTTTAGAAGCGCCCGTGACTATATTCAGAGCCCCAAGGCGAAAGTTGACATCCCGCCGTTGACCATCGTGCGAGTAGATTGAAATCGAACGTATTTGAATCATGGCGATACCCCTAGCCCCTGCAATATTGACGTCGCGGTGCCTTGATTTGCGAACCATCTACCAAGCAGCGCGGCGGCACCGCGCGCCTCGGTTACATCGTCCGTGGTTTGAGAAAGCTTTTCTGATAGTTTTAACGGCTTGCCGCCCGGCACAAGTCCGCCGTCCTCAATGTGAAGTGCGTTGTGCTGGACCAGAAATAATAGTGCCTCACGGCTTACCGGTACGAGGCGAGTTACCCGGTCGGGGAGCTGGGCAAGAACTGGCCCGTTATCGGCGAGCCACCCGACAAACGCTGTTGATGCCTTCCCGGGAAGATGGTCGCGCGTCGCCTTGTGCAGGACGATTGGAAGGATCAGAAACGATAGTGCAAAACTGAAGGACTGAGGTTTTATCTTGCGATAATCGGAGACCGCACGAACAATGAGCTCTCCACAAAATGCAGGATTGAGGTTCCGCGCCTCCTCGGAGGGCCGATCATTCCATTCGAGGTCCCACGTACGCTTATACTCCATCGGATCCATCCTCGGCGCCGACTAAAAGCGCCTCATAGTCACGGTGCCAGCCAAGCCGAAGATCATTGGCAAGGATATGAAAAGAACCAACGCTCAGGAATCTGGCTGCTATGGTTCTGAATGGAAAACGGGCCTCTGTTTCGACCCAATAATACAGTTCCTGTCCGGCCTGACGGACCTTTCCGTCTTCCGCAGCGGAATCCAGCTTGTCGCACATCATGCCGAAGCGTGGCTGCCACTCTTCAATCAATGTTTTCTCGAAGCGCGCCACTTCTCCGTCAAAAAGAAGGCTCTGGCGCATCCATTGCGACCTCTGTGTAAAGGCCCGGTAATAATCACGCTTAGCGAACTGGAGGCTGTTGCTACCCACGCCAACGGTTCGCAGCTGACGGACAAAAGTGAGCTCGTCAAGCGCAGCCAATTCAGCTTCAGGAGGCTCGACGTGCTCCATATCTAAAGGAAGCGCATCGCGTTTCATTGCATCGCGAATGTCGTCGAGCTTAGCCTCCAGTTCCAGTATCGATATTTTTGCTCCCTTCTCCTGCAGGGCCCGGCAGATTCGTGGCCACCACCACCCTTCGAGAAGCTCGCGCGCGAGCGGCGCTTTTCCTCTTGGCGCAATAATCTTGATGCGATCTTCGATGAGACCGCTCAGCTCAGTGATGACCGGAGCGTTATCCAGCACTTCGATTGCGGAAAGAAGCGACTTGCGCATCTCGGGCGCGAGAGAAGCGAACGATGCAAAAGCAGCCTGCAATTCTTTATTCTCAGACTTTTCTGCCGCAGCTTTGAGCAGTGCCTCGGCGTGATCGACGTCTCGTTTGCCATCGGGACGCAGAAACGATGCAGCCGAATTCTCGGGCGCCTGCCCGGTCGTTACCAGGGCGAACCGAGTCCGGCTGGGTAAAGACGGAGTTTCCTTGGTTGCTTCGGACCACACGCGCAAGGTCTTCCAGACATCCGGGCTGGAATTGGTGAGGTCGCCGACTTTGTTAATGTGATGTTTAGTTTGAAGAAGCTCCAAGGGCTCGCCATTCGCCTCGAAGGAAACGTCGTCGAACCGCTCAATGGCGACTTCAACGTTCGAATCTCCATAAGCCAGTCGCAAGCTTTCAAGCAATGCCAGTCGGGCCTGATAATAGTAGCCGGCAGCAGAACTGGCCGCCGTGAAAGCTTGGTGGCCCTCTTTCACAAACTTGTCCTCTCAAAATATTGGCGGAACTCTACACCGCAAGCGTGTATAAATGCCTGCATACTCCCCTGACGTCGGTCAAGGACGGAGTGTCTGGCGCACCGAATTATGCAGAGACAGCGGACGCTTCCCCTTGTTGGCAGGGACCGGTTCAATGCTTGCTTTTTTCCATAGTTGAAAGGACCGGAGTGGTGACCGTTATGTTTGGCACCTGATTAATAGCCTGACTTGCACAACCGGCGATAGCGATCTGCCACAAACTTGCCACAAGCCAAGAAGACCGGCTCAGGAAACCTAGGATTTCTGCGGGTTGAGCCGAAGCTCTTGGCCGAGATCGAGTACCGGGCGAAGTCGGCCGAAGGAAAGGTCCGACACCCGTTCTTCAAAGGACTGCGCGAGGACCTGTGATTAATATGCTAGGCCGTGAACCCACGAATCCGCTGGGCTGACGGCGCGCCAGAGTCCGTTATGCCCCGATAGCGGACCAATTCCGCAATGCAGCGAAACGGCGCTAAACGTGTGCGTAATTTGGAGGTCTCCGGGCGCCACCCTAGTGTTCCAGCATGCTATACAGCCAAGCGCCGGAACACATACCGAGCAAAATCAACCATCCCCAGCCTTGTCGGAGGAAGCTTATTGCTAGGTGCCTCAGCCGCAGATTTTGCGGGAGGAGAATTCGGCAGGCAGCATTAAGCTCGTCTCCAGTAAGCTATCCGAGACGGGAGGTTTTATATATATTTCCAGGATACGCTCGGACAGCGTGTGCGGCCAGTCGGTAGGAATAGCTGAATCCAAGCAACATTGCTGTCAGATCGACAGCCTTTTCTTCAGTCCGTAACGGATGCCCAATCGACTCAAGGACGACGTGCGAGATTTCATGCGCGACTACGACTAGGAATTCGTGGCAACGACTTTGATCCGCGAACGATTTAAGAATAAACATATCGAGCTTCAGGTCTTTAAATGCTTGGGTGCCATACTCCGGCATATCGCTCGGCAGTCTGATCCAAGCCGGAGCTTGCCGGTTTGACGACGGACCGTTTGTCCAGTGAAGCGTAATTCGGGCATCCACATTCATCATGCTGCGGACAAGCCGAACAATAGCGCCGAACTCGCGTTTTCGGTGGAGGGCCTTGATCTGACGATCAAGAAACGGGGGAACGCAAGGCAGTGATCGGCGTAGCTCGCCGATATATGCGTTGACGTCGATGTTGGTCATAAGGGCCCCCCAGCCCGTCTAAGGCGAACGCGCTAGACATCGCAGGCCCGGCCCACAGGGGTCCACCCAGCAGCAATCTGGACATGTCTGCTATGCCGCCGAACTCAGAAGTAGATTCAGAACATTAGGGGCTTCGCTGCGGGCGGTCTAGCTCCGCGCGCGTTGCAACGCCGCCTGCAGCCGTTCTCTTTCCTTTTCCCACCGGGCGTCCTCGGCCTCGACCCGCTTCTCGATCGCGGCACGTTCGGCCTCGAGGTATTCGGCCCGCTCGTCATGCTCGCGCTGGGCCTTCTCGAGAGCCGTATGCGCTCTCGCGACCAACTTCTCGCGTTTGGCGCGCTCTTTCTCCCTCGCCGCCTCTGCCTTGCGACGCTCGGCGTCGCGCCGCCTCTGCTCGCGCTCGAACTCGGCGGCGGCCTTGCGCGCGGCCTCCTCGCTGACCTTGGGCGCCTTTCCCTTTTTCGGTGGCGGTCGGCGCTTCTTCGGTCCGCTTGCGGTCCCGCCGCCATCGAGGTCGGTGGGCAAACCAGCGTGCTCGGTGAAGCGTCCCTTCGATCCCGCCGGGCGCTTGAGCACCAGTCCGGGCTTCGACATGGTCGCCGCGACCACGTCGGGATCGTCCGTCTCCTTGGCGAAGCCCTGATGGAAGAGATTGCTGCCGGCGCCCCACGCCTCCAAGGCCGCTTTCATCGAGGCGCCGCGATCGCGAGATCGTAGAAGCCCAGCGAGGTCTGAAACGTCTTGAGCTTCCTGGCCATGATCGCGCCGGCTCTCGGATCTCCTAACGCCGGCGGGCGACCCACATTCCGAGCAGAAACGCGACGAAGAGCGACTGCAGCGGGGCCCTGACAGTCACGTTGCGCAGCCGCTCAGCCCAGCGGATCGCGGCATCCTGCGAAGGGACTCGAGAGGTCGGCGGCGCGCATCGGAAGTTTGCTCGATGCCGTCCTGCTCGTTCGTGAGCCCGGAGGCTTCCGTCATTGCCGAGGTTTCCTTCATATCCATGCGGCTCTCCTAACTCTAGCCTCAGGCGGACTTCCGATGCACCTTGGCCGCAGGCTTCTTCGCCGGGGCCTCCTTCGCCGGCTTCTTGCCGGCGATCGGCATCAGCATCTCCTTCTGGCCGGGCGCGGCCTTCTTCGATTTCTTGGCCGGCTTCTTCGCAGCCTGCATCGGTGCCGCAGCGCCGCCGACGCTCTTGCGCAGGACGTCCATCAGATCGACCACGTTCTCGCCGCGCGGCCGCTCCTTCGGGGTGATCGGCTTGCCGGTGCGCTTCTGGTCGATCAATTCGACCAAGGCCGTTTCATACTGATCCTCAAATTTGTCAGGTTCGAACGAGCCGGATTTCTGCTCGACGATGTGCCTGGCGAGATCGAGCATGTCCTTCGTGACTTTGACGTCCTGGATGTCGTCGAAATATTCCTGCGGATCACGCACTTCGTAGGGATAACGCAGCAGTGTGCCCATCAGGCCCTTGTCCAGCGGCTCGAGCGCGATGATGTGCTCGCGATTGGTCAGCACCACCCGTCCGATCGCCACCTTGTTCATCTCGCGGATGGTCTCGCGGATGACCGCGAAGGCGTCGTGACCGACTTTCCCGTCCGGACGCAGATAATAGGGACGGATCAGGTAGCGCGGATCGATCTCGCTGCGGTCGACGAACTCGTCGATCTCGATGGTCCGCGTCGATTCGAGCGCGACGTTTTCGAGCTCTTCCTTCGTCACCTCAATGAAAGTCTCGGTGTCGACCTTGTAGCCCTTGACGATGTCTTCGTTCGCTACTTCCTCGCCGGTGTCGGCGTCGACCTTGGCGTACTTGATGCGGTGGCCGGTCTTCCGGTTGAGCTGGTTGAACGAGACCTTCTCGGATTCAGACGTGGCCGGGTAGAGCGCGACGGGGCAGGTGACGAGGGAAAGCCGCAGGAAGCCTTTCCAATTCGCGCGGGGGGCCATGGCGGGGAACTCCGATTACTGATGCCGGATTCAAGACGAACGGGGGACCTTGGTTCCGACAGTACCGCCGCTGCCCCGTGCTCGCGCGCATGGCGCGCCAGCAGGCGCGTCGTCCACAACTCGTGCGGATAGCCGTGATCCTTGGCCTTGTCGCACGCCAATGACACCAGCCAGGCTTTGGCCTCCGGCGTAATCGTTGGCTCCTTGCCCGGTCTGGGTCGGTCATCAAGCGCCATCAGGGCCCATAGGCCAGCGCCCGCTCGATGCAGCGCTGGACCGTCTGATGATGCACCCCCACCCGCTGTCCGACGGCAAAAAAAGACGGGTTCTCGCGATAAGTCAGAAGCATCTGCGCACGCTGCACCCGGCTCGCCGGCTCGGTACGAGACCGCGAGAGGGCCGTCAAACGCGCAACGTCCTCATCTGTCATCACCACCTCAAACGCCTGCCGCCATGTTGCCATGATGTCGCTCCTCGTTCAGCTCTTCTCAAACGAGGAATCCACCAACATACTTCCGGTTCCATAGATGCTGGCTTCTCGCTGCCGGCTTCATGGAATCGGTCGTCTAGTGGCCCATGGATTGTCGGTTCATCTCCTCCAAAAGCTCGCGCATTGCATCGAACTGCGTGCCGAAACCCTTCCAATCTCCGGCCTTCAATCGCTCTATCGCTTGATTGTAGCGATCGAGCGTTTCCTGCGCCAGACTTGCCGCCGGGCTTGTGAGGGGCATCCCCTCCGTCTGGCCTGGGACCGCCGGCACAGCACCGGGTTCTATGAACAGCGCCGCCAATGCCTCGGCGAGTGTCTCCTTCATCACGACATGTTCACCGTAGGCCGCGATCACGCGTTTCAGCTCCGGCAGGTGCCCCTGCTGCGCTCGCAAATAGAGCGGCGATACGTAAAGGATCGAGTTCCCGATCGGGATCACAAGCAGATTCCCGCGAATCACCCGGGAGCCCATTTGATTCCACAGCGTGAGTTGTTGCGAGATCTCCGTGTTCTGATTGATCCGCGCCTCGATCTGGAACGGCCCGTAGATGAGCTTCTCCTTCGGGAACTCGTAGACGATCAGCTTGCCGTAGTCCGGCGCGTCGCAGCGCGCAGCGAGCCACGCGATCATGTTGTCGCGGCGGCTCGGCGCCATGGGAAGCATGAGGAAGAATTCGGCCTGCGGCTCGCCGGGCAGCCGCATGATGATGTAATATGGGGTCATCATCGCGGTGCCGTCGCCGCCCGGCTGTCGCGGGAACTGCCAGAGATCCTCGCGGTTATAAAAAACGTCGGCTGTCTCCATGTGGTAGGTTTGATACAGCCGCGCCTGAATCAAGAACAGATCCTCCGGATAGCGAATGTGCTTCTGCAAATCGGGAGACATGGTCGCGAACGGCTTGAACAAACCCGGAAAGATGCGCTGGTAGGTCGCCGCAATCGGGTCGCCGGGATCGATCAGATAGAAGTCGACGGTCCCGTTATAGGCATCGACGACGACCTTCACCGAATTGCGAATATAGTTGAGATCGAGATCCTGGGCGGGCTGCGCAGACGGGAAATAGGAACTCGTCGTGTAGGCGTCCTGCATCCAGAACATCCGCCCATTGCTGATAACCAGATAGGGATCATGATCGAGCCTGAGGAACGGCGCGATCGCCCGCACCCGCTCCTGGATATTGCGGCGGATCATGATCCGGCTGCCGGTCGTGATGTAGCTTGAGAGAAGCAGGTTCGGATCGTTGAAGTAGTAGGCAAACAGCGTTCTCTCCACCATCGTTCCGATCGACACGCCGCCGGCGCCGTCATAGGTCGAATAAACGTTGTCTTTCCCCTTCGGATAATCGAACGCCGGTGTACTCCCCTTGACGATGACGTAGTCGTCGCTCTCCTCGCCAAAGTAGATGCGAGGTTCGTCGATCTTGGGCCCTCCATCTGCAACGGGAGGAATATCCCGCAAATAGAAGAACGGCAGTCCTTCAGGGCCCTTGCGGGTGACCGGGCTCATCACTGCGCCGTTGCCGTGAGTAAACAGCACATGGCGGTTAACCCATGTCTGGGCGTTCGGCGGCAGCAACGAGGACCGCAGTTCGCGAGCCGAGAGCATCACGCTTTGGTAAGAGCCGCTCAGCCAGTAGCGATCGACGTCAAGATCATGGAATTTGTAGTAGGTGCGGATCTCTTGCAGCTGGGCATAGGTATCCGACAAGGGCAGCCAATCCCACAGCCTGATATTTTCGATTGTCGCCTTGTTGGCCTCCAGTGTCTTGAAGGTAAGCTTCTGTTCGACAGCAAACGGCTTGGCTGCGATCTGATCGAGATTGTATGCCTGCCGGGTGAGCGCGATGTTGCGCTCGATGTAGGGCTTCTCGAGCTGCAACTCGGTTGGTTTGACGAAGAAGTACCGGAACAACGCAGGGACTGCGCCGGACAGCAAGAAAGAGCCGAAGCCGACGAGGATGAACGCGGCGGCAAGAAGCCGATAAGTGCGCACCCGGAGGTTTGCCCACGCGACGAACGCCGCGATAATCGAAAGCCCGATCAATAGCCACAGGCCGGGCAGCCCTACGTGTATATCGGTGTAGCTTGCGCCGACGACGACGCCATTGTCGCCGTAGAGCAGCAGGTAGCGGTCGAGAGCATAGGACCAAGCCTTCACTGCGAACAGAAAGCCGACCAGCGCTGAGCCGTGGGCAATCACGGTCGGCGACATTGACCGGTGGTGAGCGTCGTATTCGATGTCGCCGTGCACCCAGTAGATCGTTCCGGCGAAGAGCGCGCTCAGGACGAGTGCAAGCAGCATCCAGTTCTTGATGAGGATGTAGGCGGGCAGTGAGAAGAGATAAAAACCGATGTCCTTGTTGTAGAGCGGGTCGTCTGCGCCGTAGGGCACGTGATAGAGAAACCGCAGGAAGGTGCCCCAGTTGCCGGCTTCCGCGGCGGCGACAAGCAGAGCGAGCAAACCTGCAGCGCCCGCGATAATCCGGGGCCACTTCAGTCGATCACGCGCGAGCGTGAACAGATCGGGCGGCGGCGCATGGCCCATGGGGTGCCACGCGGCTGCGGCGACAGCTGGTGCCGGCTGCCGCCGGGCAAAACGCACCGCGATCCATCCGTTCAGCCAAAGGATGACGGCGGTCGCCGTCAAAACGGCAAAAAAGACCGCGGCCTTGGCGCCAATGCTGATCAAAAAGACCTGCAGATAACCGATCGAGGAAAACCACAGCCAATCGACCAGGAAGTCGCTCGCGAGCCCAAACAGGATCAGGCAAATCCCGGCGATGATGAATGCAATGATGAACCCGACCACGGCGCTTCGCCCTGGTGCTTTCCGTTCGGGTCCGGTAATCCCGATCGTCATGGTCTGATGATAGCAGAAATGAGGGACGCTTACCGCCTGATTCGTGGTCGGGACTGGCGCGCTAAGAACAGAGCGGTTTGAAGACTGGCCCTGATATCATACCGAATTGGATTGCTTCTCACTCGGCGGGCAGGAAGTCGGAATCGTTGGCCGGGTGGTGGGTTCGGCACGATTTGGGCCTAGGCGATCTACGAGCGATGAGTTGCAGTGGTTCGATTCCCGTTACAGTCTACGTTTGATACCGGTATTTTCGGGTAAATCGCAAATAGAACCAAGCATTTTTCGTATATTACAATTAGTTATCGGCTCAGCTCGATGCCGTCCAGGCCGAGCTGAAGCCTTCCTCTCTTTAGAACCCAGGCTTGAGAAGTTCGTGGAGGCCGGGACCGGCGATGCGCGCACGCAGCGGTATGTCGGCCCTGAAACGCCCGAACTATTGGAACGGATCGCGCATCATCGGGAGGCTCGCGACGACGAACGCGAACGTCGCACTCTGGTCTCCACGCTAGTGCGGTCCTTCAGTCTTCCTCGTCCCATCCCGCAAATAGGTGACATCGTCGCCGCGCTCGCTAAGGCAGGCGTATTCCGGCTTCGCGGTGTTCTTGTCGGCACTGTCGCTTATCAAACCTATTCAGCGATGCTGGGCGTTAGAACTCTCCGCCGGTTCCCCCCAGACCGGTGATGTCGACATCACCCAGTTCAAGAACGTGTCGGTCGCAATCGGGGATAGCAGCCCACCGGTACTCGACGTTCTGAAGGAGGTCGATAAGAGCTTTCGGCCCGTCCCCCACGTCGTCGATGGCCGTCGGGTGGCAAACTATGCGCCTTCACCGCCTGCGTGAGGACCGTCAACCGATTCGCCGCCACTCGCCAGCCGGATGAGGTTTACGAGGGAGAGGGCTCGTTAGGCCCTCGCCGGGCGCCACAGCCGACCCACGCTGCCGAACGCCTTGTCGATGACCGGCCAGAACAACAGCACGATCGCCAGCGTCGTGATCGAGCCGACCAGACCGTTCGACCAGAACACCTTCATGTCGCCGCCGGAGCCGATCATCGACAGCCGGAACGCGTCCTCGGCGCGGTCGCCGAGCACCAGCGCCAGCGTGAACGGCGCCAAGGGAATGCTGATCTTCTTGAAGACGTAACCGACGACGCCAAATCCCAGCATCAGCCAGATGTCGAACATCGCGTTCTGGATGGCATAGGCGCCGATCGCGCAGGACACCACGATCATCGGCGCGACGGCCGCGAAAGGCACCCGCAGGATGGACGCGAAAATCGGCACCGTCGTCAGCACCAGCACGAGGCCGACGACATTGCCGAGATACATCGAGGCGATCAGGCCCCACACGAAATCCTTGTGCTCGACGAACAGCAGCGGGCCGGGATTGAGGCCCCACACCATCAGCCCGCCGAGCAGGATCGCCGCGGTGCCGGAGCCGGGAATACCCAGCGCCAGCATCGGCAGCAGCGCAGCGGTGCCGGAAGCGTGTGCCGCGGTCTCCGGAGCGAACACGCCCTCGATGCGGCCCTTGCCGAAGCTTTCAGGATCCTTGGAAAAGCGCTTGGCGAGGTTGTAGCCCATGAACGACGCGGCGATGGCGCCGCCCGGCGTAATGCCGAGCCAGCAGCCGATGAACGACGAGCGCACCAGCGTTACCCAGTATTTCGGCAGGTCTTTCCAGACGCTCAGCACCACGCGCAGGCTGATGCTGGCGGCATGGCCGCGCAGCGCCAGACGCTCCTCCATCGTGAGCAGGATTTCGCTGATCCCGAACAGGCCGATCACCGCGACAAGAAAGTTAATGCCACGCAGCAGGTCGTTGGAACCGAAGGTCATGCGCAACTGGCCGGACACGGTGTCCATGCCGACGCCGGCCAACAGCAGGCCGAGCGACATCGAGATGACGGTCTTGTGCTTGGCCTCGCGGCCGAGCCCGACGAAAGAGCAAAAGGTCAGCAGGTAGACCGCGAAAAATTCCGGCGGCCCGAATTTGAGCGCGAAGGATGAGATCAATGGCGCCAGAAATGTGATCAGCAGCACAGCGACGAGCGAGCCGATGAATGACGACGTGAACGCCGCGGTCAGCGCTTCCGCCGCCCTGCCCTGTTGCGCCATCGGATAGCCGTCGAAGGTGGTCGCCACCGACCACGCCTCGCCGGGGATATTGAACAGGATCGAGGTGATCGCGCCGCCGAACAGCGCCCCCCAGTAGATGCACGACAGCATCACGATGGCGGAAGTCGGATCCATGGTGAAGGTCAGCGGCAACAGGATCGCGACGCCATTCGGTCCACCGAGCCCCGGCAACACGCCGACAAAGATGCCGAGCGCCAGCCCGACCATCATCAGGAGCATTATTTTCCAGGTCATCAGGACGGCAAAGCCGTGCAGCAGCAGACCGAAGGCTTCCATGAAAAACTATCCTGATCTTGCGTGAGCGTCAGTAACCGAAGGCCGCCTCGAGCGGTCCCTTCGGCATGATGACGTCGAACGCGATATCGAAGGTCACGAACATTGCGGCGGTGAACACAAAGGCGGTGAGCAGCGATTTCCACAGCGCGATGCGTCCGACCAATCGCATGAAGCCGGCGATCAGCAGAAAGCTTGCGACATAGAGCCCGAGATATTGCGTGGCCAGGCAGAACAGCAGCGTCGGGAAGAACACCGCCATGACCCGGCGAAGCTGCGCGCGCGTGACGAAGGTTTCCGAAGCCTCCTTGCGCGAGAGGAAGGCGGCGACGATCCCGTAGAGGCTGGCGCCGGCAAGAATGATCGACAGATAAAACGGGAAATAGCCGGCCTGCGGGCCGGTCGAATCCCAGCCGATGCCGGTGCGCCAGTTGTCGTAACCGAGCGTCACCGCCAGCGCCACCAGCAGCAGCGAAACCGTGACGTCGACAGCACGGGTGTTGGTTACGGCCGGCGAGTCCGCCTCCGGCGCGGTCGGATCGTCGACGACAATTTCAATTTCGGAATTGGACATGAGGCATTTCGTTGTCTGGATGGGTCGATTATTTTTTGAGCGGTGTCAAATTGGCCATCATCATTCGCCACCGGGTCCCGCCTCCGGCGCGCCCCGGCGGCAGGCTCCAGCGGATGATCCGGTATTCCGTATCGCCTGATGTGAACGCGAAGGCCCCGAGTACTGGACGCCCCGCTTTCGCGGGGCGCGCATGACAGCATCATCTATTTCGCAACAAACCCCGCTTCGGTCATCAGCGACTTGTTGAGCGCGTCGTCTTCTTCGAGGAATTTCAGCATGTCGTTGCCGGTGAGGAAGATCGGCTTCAGCGCCTGCTTTTCCATGTAGTCCTTGTATTCAGGTGTTTGCGTCACCTTCTGGAACAGTTTGACGTAGAACGCCTGCTGTTCCGGCGTCACTTTGCCCGGCAGGAACATGGCCCGCAGCATCAGATATTGGACGTCGAGGCCCTCTTCCTTGCAGGTCGGGATATCGTTCCACGACTGCGTGTCTGTCACCTTGGTCTTGTAGGCGATCCGTTCCTTGTCGAACACGCAGAGCGCGCGGACCTGGCCGGCGCGCCAGACCTCAAGATTTTCGGATGGATTGTTGACATTGGATTCGGTGTGATTGCCGACCAGTTGCGTCGCCGCCTCGCCACCGGACTTGTAGGGCAGATAGGAGAACTTCGCGCCGGTCTTCTTTTCCATGAACACGGTGAGAACGTTATCCTCGCGCTTCGATCCGGTGCCGCCCATCTTGAACGGCGAACTGGCAGCCTTGGCGGCGGCAATGAATTCCTTCACGGTCTTCGGTCCGGCGACATTGTCCCACAGCACGAACTGGTCCAGCGCAACCACTGACACCGGCGTCAGCTCGCGCCAGTTGAACGGAATTTTCGCCGACAGCGGCAGCATATAGATCAGCGAATAGGCTATCAGCACCTTGTTGGGGTCGCCTTCGCTGGATTTCATGTACATCAGCGCTTCGGCGCCGGACGCTCCGCCCTTGAGCGACACCACCATCGGCTGCTTCATCAGATTGTTTTTCTGAATCGCTACCTGCATCATCCGCGCCATCTGGTCGGATGCGCCGCCGGCCCCGGCCGCGACCACGATTTCAACGGGCTTGGTCGGCTCCCAACCGGCGATCGCCGGGGGGCTCGCCAAAATGACCGCAGTCGCGCTGACTACTTTGATCAAACTTCGCATCTACTTTCCTCCCTAAAATGCCTTGGACCGTTGAGAAGGCCTTCACAAGCGACGGCGGGTTGTCAGATTTGCGTCAACAACTCCATAGGTCGTCCCGCCGCTGACGTTCGTTCTTCAGCAAAACCTTTATGAACCGGTGCGGGATAGAACCCCGTGAAAAGCTGCGGAGTTTCACTAGCCCAGCCCTTTGCGCAGCTGTAGTTCGTCAGCAACGCCGTCACGTGCCGACCACCCGCAAATGCGCTAAACAGGATGGCGAAATGGCCGGTCTCTACCATTAACACCTTGTCGCCCGGCGAGAGCGTGTTGACGATCGCGGCCTCCCATGCGCCCGTGCCCGAGGGATGACCGGTCCGGAAGTCTTGAAGATTTTCTGGCAGCCTTGGAAAACCGCTTTGCCCAATTCGGCAAATTCCGAACTGCGGTGATCGATCACGGGCATGTCCATGGCCCGGAGCACGCGATCCGGCGCGGCGCTCCGACCTGGAATTTGGAGGAAGTGGCGTTCCCTGGTACTTGGTCATGATTTCCTAAATCTGCCGGCTGACAGACGCTTATTTCCATTATTGCATTCAATTCTAAAAGGTTCAACCTAAATACCGCGTTCAAAATATCCATTGACGGTTCCCGAGCTGCTAACTAATGTGAGGTGGATGAAGACCATAATTCCACGCGAACCCGCCTGCCTGCCGGTCCGAACCGAGACCGCCGCCGATGCGGGCCGCGAGGAATCCTCGCTGCACGTTGAGATTCTCGCGCAATTGCGGGACTACATCGTCGAGGGCAACATCCCGGACGGCGGCCGCGTGCCAGAGCGTCAGCTCTGCGCCCTGTTCGGGATTTCCCGCACGCCGTTACGCGAGGCTTTGAAGGTTCTGGCATCGGAAGGCCTGATCGATCTTCTTCCCAATCGGGGCGCGCGCGTCAGGCAATTGAGCGAGCGTGAACTGCGCGAGCTCTTTGATGTGATGGGCGGACTGGAAGGACTTGCCGGACGTCTCGCGTGCGAAAACATCACTGATGAGGAAATTGCCGAAATCGGGCGGCTGCATTACGAAATGTACGGCTTCTACCTGCATCGCGACATGCACGGTTACTTCCAGACCAACCAACTCATCCATCAGAAAATTGTCGAGGCATCCCGCAACGCTACATTGCTGGCGGCTTATGCCAACTTCGCCGGCCGGATACGCCGGATTCGCTACTCCGCCAATTTTGCCCGCAAACGCGAACGCTGGGGCGAGGCGATGCGCGAGCATGAAACGATACTTGATGCGCTACGCCGACGGTCGGGGAGCGAACTCAGCGATATTCTATTCAGCCACCTGCGCAACAAGCAGACGGCTGCCATCGAGCATTTTACCGAAAGTGGCCCCTAGCAGCGCTAGTCGGCCTGGATTTAGCCAGTGGAAATGCGCTATTATTTTGGTTTGGGCGGGAGGTCGTTTCTTTTTTTGCATGCAAAATTTTTAAATCACTTTGTATTTTTAATACAATTCTTTCTGGGAGTTCGTTCTCTGGGCCAGCCTCACGGATGGAGAAATCCGCTGCGCGTTGAAATTGGTGG
>CAVXIL010000001.1:0-843591 GCA_963761895.1 uncultured Alphaproteobacteria bacterium | reverse complement strand
TCACCGCATCCGTTGCGATCGCAAAAGCAATGGCTCAGAAAGCTCCATCTCCAAATCCGAACCCGCAGTGGACTGAGTACGAAATGC
This sequence comes from uncultured Alphaproteobacteria bacterium, assembly GCA_963761895.1. Taxonomy (GTDB): domain Bacteria; phylum Pseudomonadota; class Alphaproteobacteria; order Rhizobiales; family Xanthobacteraceae; genus Bradyrhizobium. The sequence continues at coordinate 843,504 of CAVXIL010000001.1, read as the reverse complement.
GGTCAATTGACGAGTGGATCGCGCGTCAGGGAGTGAAACTGGATCGACCTGAAGCCATCCGCCGGCTTGTAGATCTGGGACTCAAAGTAAAACAATAATGGCCGGCGGTACGCTGACATGCAGGCCCCAGATTGCGACACCTGCCATGACAGTGGGGAGATTGGGTGCCACGGCGAGAATGACGTCTGCGGCAATGAGCAACGCAAATCCAAGCGCCAGCATCAGTTCTAGAGCGCCGAGTGGATAGGCGGAAAGGGTCCGCGCAGCCCTGCTGGCACCATGTCCCCCACCATCGCATCGCGCGGCGCGCCACGAATCCCTTTGCCGACTCGATCCGAAATACGCACGGCAAGCACCAGCTAGGAGGTCGGCGCAACGGCGAAAAGCGGCTTGGACAGCGCGCCAGTTCGTAGCCCAGGATGGTGAGCGCTTTGCGTTTGCCGAGCGTGTCGCTGATCCAACCCGAGAACAGCTTGCAGATTGATGCGGTTGCTTCACCCACTCCTTCGATGAGGCCGACCATTTCTGCGCTGGCGCCCTGCACCGAGGTCAAAAACACCGGCAATAGGCCATGGATCATCTCAGATGAGATGTCCATGAACATGCTTACGAAACCGAGTGCCCAAATATCTGCAGGAAGCTCGAGGGGCGATGATTTTGTTGGACGCGGCGTAGCTTGCTCGTTCATAGCTGCGCCATGCGATGTGTCACGCAGGCGCCTCGTTTCATGCCGCCAGTCCTCAACCTTGGGCTGACCTGCGTGGTCTGGTCCAGCGTCATGGCGCGATTGCTCCTTCACCTTGGGCGTCCAGTTGTTGGAGGTCGAAGCGCGCGTACCGTAGCGCGAGCGTTGGCAGCACCAGGAGGTTCAGCACCATCGAGGTGAAGAGCCCTCCGAGGATGACAATTGCCATCGGGCCCTCGATTTCGCGCCCTGGTTCGCCAGCTCCGAGCGCAAGGGGCAGCAATCCCAGTCCCGTAACAAGGGAGGTCATCAGGATCGGAACGAGACGGTCGGCCGCGCCCTCGATCGCCGTATCCTGCCCCCAGGCGCGACGGTCGACCATGACGAGGCGCTCATAATGCGAGATCATCAGAATGGAGTTGCGCAGCGTGATTCCGAACAGAGTGACGAAACCGACCATCGACCCGAGCGAAAGCAGACCGCCGGTTATGGCCACCGCGAACACTCCGCCGACGAAGGCGAACGGGAGATTGACTAGCACCAGCAGGAGATTTCGCCAATTGCCGGTGACCACGGAAAGCAGAAGGATGATGCCGGTCCCGGTCAGCAATGTGTTAACCAGAAGATCGCGTTGCGACTGGGCCTGTGCCTCTGCCGCTCCAGCGAACTCGACATGCGCTCCTGGCGGCAACTTCACTTCGCGGGCAATCTTTTCCTTGGTATCAGCCACAAACGATTTGAGATCGCGGCCACTCACATTTGCCGTGACCGTCTGAACGCGCTGGGCGTTCTGACGCAGTATCTGGTATCGGCCCGAGGTTTCGAACACGTCCGCGACTTGTTTCAGCAGAATGTAAGCGCCGCTCGGCGTGCGTATGGGCATGTCCCCGATTTGCGTGAGACGCGCGCGGGCATGCGCATCCAGGTTGACCATCACGTTGAACACCACGTTGCCTTCATAGCCCTGACCGACCACATCGCCCTGGTAGGCGGTTCGGATCAGTTCGAGCACTTCAACCGGATCGAGGCCCCAGCGCTGCAGATCGGAAGGGCGGAGCGTTACATCGACCATCGGCTCCCCCGGCGGCGATTGTTGCTCGACGTCAACGGCGCCTCGAATTTCGCCGAGATCCCGGGCAACGTCACGAGCGGCACCGTCCAGCGTGTCGAGATCGGGACCGTAGATATTCACAGCCAGTGCTGCGGTAAAACCGGACACGGTTTCTTCGATACGTTCTGTCAGATAGGTCTTCACCGCGAAAGCGACGCCGGGGAAGTCGGCCAACGCCGCTCGGATCCGTCGCTCCGCGAGGGCTTGGTCATGACCGGACAGCCCCGGCTGCAGGGCAACCTCGAACTCGCTGTAATGCGGACCGATGGTGTCGACGCCGGCTTCGGCGCGGCCAGCGTGCTGCGCCACACTCCTTACGCCTGGGATAGTCTGGAGGATGTCAGTCATCAGCTTTCCGATGCGAAGCGATTCATCGAGCGACGTGCCGGGAATTGCTGTGACGTGCAGAATCAGATGTCCTTCCCGAAGATCTGGGAGGAAGGTCCCGCCGAAAAACGGCAGCATTGCCGCGCCGACTATCGTCAGAAGGACCGCCGCTGCCATCATAAGTCTTGGGAAGCTTCCGATGCGGCGGAGCAAGGCCGTATAGTGGCCGCGGGACAACCGCACCAAAGGCGGTTCATGCAGTTCTCGCCGGCCGCGCCGGCCCACGAGCAACCACATGGAAAGCGCGGGCGTGACGGTGAGGGCGACTGCGAGCGAGGCCAACACGGCCATGATATAGGCGATGCCCAAGGGACCGAAGAGGCGGCCAGCAACCCCCGAAAGGGCGAGAATTGGAAAGAATACCAGAAGGACGGCGAGGGTCGCGTATACAACGGCGGTACGCACCTCGAGGATGGCATCAAGGACGACGCGAGCCTCGGCTCGCGGCTCAGCGAGCCCGCGGTTCTCACGCAATCGGCGCACGACGTTCTCGACACCGATCACCGCGTCGTCAACCACCTCGCCGATTGCGATCGCGAGGCCGCCCAACGTCATGGTGTTGAGCGATTCACCGATCCATTGCAGGGCGAGTACCGCCGCGATCAATGACAACGGAATCGCGGTACAGCTGATCAAAGAGGTGCGCCAGTCGAACAGAAACAGGAACAAAACGATGATCACGAGCGCGCCGCCAATCAACAAGGCATGCAGCACGTTCCTGGTTGCAGTGTCGATGAAGTTTGCTGGCCGAAACAGGTCGGCGTGGAGCTGAACCTTTTCGGCTTCAAGTCCTGGTCGCAGCTCCTCGAGCGCCGCTTCCACCCGTGTCGTGACCTCCCGTGTATTCGCTCCATATTGTTGACTGATCATGAGCACGATTTCGGGGCGCCCGTTGATGAGGGCACCTCCGATCGGCGGTTCGGGGGCCATAATGACGGTGGCGACATCACCGAGCACGACGCTTGCGCCGCCTTCATGCAGCAGAACTGTCCGAGCAAGCTGGTCAGGCGTCAGGGACTGGCCCTGCGTCTGCAGCGTGATGCGTTGATTGGCAGTGTCAACAAACCCGGCACCCCGCACCCCGGTGCCTTTGCGCGCGGCAGCAAGAACGTCGTTCATGCCGACCCCGAAGCGGATCAGATCGTCGGGTCGGACCTGCACCTGCAGGGACCTGACATCTCTGCCGAAGGTCGATATTTGTGCGACACCCGACACTGCCAGGAGCCGCCTTCCAACGGTCCAATCAGCGATCGTCCGCAAATCCATCAGCGAGCGCTGGTTGGACGTCAGGCCGATCACCAGCACCGTACCAGCTGTCGGCGTCAGCGGAATGATCGAAGGAGCCTGAACGCCCTGCGGTAGCCGGTTGGCCGCGACCGCAAGCCGCTCCGCGACCAGTTGCCGGGCTTGGTAGATGTCGCTGCCCGCCTGGAAAACGACCGTGATAACCGACAGCCCCTGAATAGAGGATGAGCGCATGGTTTCGACGCCCGGCAAGCCGTTGATGGCGGTTTCGACCGGCTGCGTGACCAGCACATCGACCTGTTCAGGACTGAGGCCGGGCGCTTCGGTCTGGATCGAAACCTGCGGCGGCGCGAATTCAGGGAAGACGCCGTATTTCGCCTTGCCGAGCGCGAACTGGCCATAGCCCACGAGCGCGCATGCGAGCGCGAGCACAATCCCGCGGAAGCGAATCGCAAAGGAGACCAAGGCGGCTTGCGGCCTTATCCTGCGAACCGCGTCAGTCATTGTCGGCGCCGCCTCGAAGCTCGCTCTTCGCTTCCTCGGACAACAGGACTTGTGCACCCCGGAGGACTATTTCGGTGCCCAGCGGGATATCCCGCACGACGTAGTCGTCATCAGAGACGGGCTGATCCGTGCTGATCAGACGGCGTTTGAATTTATCGGGACCGATACGGAGGTACACCCAAGACCGACCTTGCCAGTGCACGAGGGCGGTGTCTTCGACGAACACGCCTTCGTACGTCTTGCCGGAAGGCACGTAGACGACGGGGTTCATGCCCGGCAGCAAGCCGCTGCCGCCCGGAGCGGAAAAGAAAAAGCTCAATCCCTGAATCCTGGGGTCGGTGCGCGTTGCCGACGAGATATACTGAAGGTCAATGTTCCCCGGGCGGGTGGGCGCCTGCGCAAGAGCCGTTTGTGGCGGCTCGGTGAGGCTTACGCCGGGCGGCAGAGTTACCTGGACAAGAAATTGGTCGCGCTCGATCAGCCGGACGACTGCCGGCGAGCGGTCCACGATTCCCTGGCCGATCACCGGGCCCCATTCCTGCTGTGCGGTCGCAGCGAGCGTCCTGACTTGCGATTCGGCCGCCGCGAGAGACGCCTGATCGGTTAGGAAGGTCCCTTGGGCGGCTTCGGCCTCTTTTTTCGGGAGGGCCGCCGACTGGACTAGGTTTTTCGTCCGCTCGAAAGCACTCTTTGCCACTTCTAACTTGGCCTGCGCCGTCTGAAGCTGTGCCTGAGCGTTGGCGTAGCCGTTGGTCAGATCCGTGACGCGGGCGATATCCAGCACCGCGCCGTATGCACGAAACTGCTCGGAACGGGGAGCGGCCTTCGCGACCACCGTTTCCAGCCCGATCTGCTTCTGCTGATCCGCGGAAAGTCGGACGACCGCCTGATCTCTGGTTTGCTCCGTGCGGTTCTCAGGTTGCGACGGCTCGGATCCAGGCTGTTCCGGCTCCGCGGCGACGCACTGGTCGATTGAGAGAAGCGCGAGCAGCAAGACCGTCATGGTGACCGGCCGCGATGTGGGTCGCAAGAAACCTACGCCATTCTTTCTCACGAAACACCTGGACAGTTTGAATGTTACCATCGTAACATTTACCGCACCGACTATCTCGCTTCAAGCGCGGCTTGGCGGGCCTGTGAAAACGAAATGAGGTCGGATGAGCAGCGCGATGTGGTCGGTCGCTCGCGGATATTTCCTTGGGAAGAGGCCAAATAGGGATGCAAGCGGATTCGCGCAGCGCGCTTCGTCCTAGGCGACGACGCGCGGGTAGCAAGCAGACCGGCGTAGAGGAGCGTAGTGGTAGGCTCGGTGCTCGAGCCGCCACGCGATGGCTCCTCCTCACTTACAAGGTGCCCGCAGAACCCGCCAAGCGTCGTATCGCGCTCTGGCGTAAGCTGAAGGCTCTTGGAGCCGTCTATCTGCAGAGCGGCGTCTGTCTGCTGCCGAAGATCGAGTCCCACGTGCGCCGTTTGAAGGTACTCGAGAACGAGATATCCGCCATGGACGGCGATGCGGTGCTTCTGGAGACAGTCGGACTGGATCGCACCCAGGAGCAGAAGGTGATCGCTCGGTTCTCAGCCGAACGGAACGAGGCCTATCAGGAGTTCATCAACCGCTGCGCAGATTTTGATGGCGAAATCGCGAAGGAGCGCGGCGTCGGCAAGTTCACCTACGCGGAAGTCGAAGAGAGCGAAGAGTATCTGACGAAGCTCCGGGCCTGGCTTGAAAAGATCGTGCGGCTCGATTTCTATGGGGCTTCCCTGCGGGCCGAAGCAGAGGAGCGGCTCGCCCGCTGCACGGCGGTTCTCGAAGATTACGCGCGGGAGGTATTCGAGGCTCAAGACAAAGATGAAGCAAACGACGAACTTCGGCTGGAGGCAGCACCGATCCCTGCTCGCAATTCGAAGTAAACTTCCCCAGCCACAGGAGTTGTTCAGGTCTTGCCCTCTTGGCGAAGCCGCTTGTGCAGCTTCCAGCGCAAACGGGATCGGAGCGCTTTAGCCGTGATCGGCCAACCGATCAAAGTCCTTGAAGAGCCGGAGGTCTATCGCCGCCGCCATCGCTTCATATCCAGCGTCATTCGGGTGCAGGCCGTCGCCGCTGCTGAATTGGGTGGCCATAAACGTGGGTTTCTTCGGATCGGCAATCGCAGCGGCGAAATCGATCGTGCCATCGAACTCGCCGCTCTTGAGAATGAACTTGTTAACCGCTTCTCGTATCGCCTCGCCTGCCGGCGTCCAATAGTTGGGCTGCGTGGCTCCCGCGAACGGTGTAATCGTCCCCCCGATCACCTTTATGCCGTGAGCATGAGCCCGTGCGATAATCTGTCGATATGCGTCGATTAGCTGATCGGCTGTGATGGTCTGTTGCGGTACGTTTACAAGTCCGGGAAGACCAAGGTCATTTACGCCTTCAAGGATGACGAGATACTTCACGCCAGCCTGTGCAAGCACGTCGCGGTCGAGCCGCGCGAGAGCGCCTTCACCGAAGCTGAAGAAAGGATTCGGCGGGTTGTCATTCAGAACTCGATTACCGCCGATGCCCGCGTTACTCACTCCACGGGGTCCGATCCTTAGCGCAGCCGCTAAGCGGTCGGCGAGAAAGTCAGGCCAGCGGTGACTATCATCCGTGGTTGAGCCGACGCCCTCGGTTATCGAGTCACCGAGCGTTACGATCGCCAAAGCGTCCTCATCCGCGAGCACTTGAATCTCGGACAGCATATAGCGCATGCCGGATTTTACCGCGCCGCCTGGACTCGAATATGCCGTGGTGTTGCCGTTGGTGATATAGGCGGTGTCTATACCCGCCGGATGGATCGTCACCATCCCCGCGTTTGCCGGAAGGAAGAGGCTGACAGCAACGCTCCCAAGTGTTGGCACCGCCAGGCGGACAGGGTCGCTATATACTGCCGCGTTCGGCGGGATGGTAATGGATGACTGGCCGCCAAACGTAAGTTGGCGGTTGGAGTACGGTACGGTCGAGCCTGCCAACCCAGCGAGAGCGATATGCGCCTCGCCGACGACTATGGCAGCTGGGTTGAATTCGTTCGAGAGTCGGACGCGCAGCCAGTTTCCACCAAGGCTGATGCGCTCGATTTCGCGTACGGTCTGATTGCTCGGTGCTTGAACGGTGGAGACAGCTGGATCGGCCCAAGTCGAAACCCAGCGACCGTCGCGATTTGCGAGTGCGACCGTCCCTACGGATAGGCCGAGCGCCGCGGCCAGCGTCGCGATCGCCGCGCCCCTGATGGTAGTGGCTACACTGGACATGATCCGCAAAATTAGCGCGGAATGGAGCATTCCGATTGAGCTATTGGTGCCTCGGTAAAGGTTGGTTGCGAACGCGACAGTGAGTGAGGTGATGGAATGAGATTGCGTCATGCGTGCTCCTTCACTCGCAAAAACATTTCCTTCACACCGGACAGCTGCGGCTTTCCGGGGTGATACTGCTTCAGCGCGTGCAGCTGACGCGCCGATCTCGTCGCGCTTGATCGCATCCCTTTCTGCAAAAAAAGCGCGCATATCTTCCGCGAAGGCGCGGGCGATACCGGCGCGCAATTCTATCGGTTTGCGGGGCGTGGATTGGATATAGGCAGTACAGCGCGATATTGCGAATCGGAACGGCCCCGCGTGGGCGGCTTAGCTGGCGGCATTTCCTGATGGCTGCCGGCGCGACCGGTCTCACCGTCCGACCTTCGGAAGCGATGGTGCAAGAGGCACTCGCCGCCGGAGCAACGCTGGATTTCGTCGATATGGGTCAAACTGAGAAGAACTCAGTGCGAGCATGTGTTTTCCGGGTTGCCCCTAATAGCGGACATTGCCCAATGCAGTCGGTATTTCTCAAAGGTGCCACTTCCGGACTCATGCACTGCAGCAAATAGCAACAATGTTCGATGCATTCACGTGCCGATGGAGGGACTGTTTACAGCACCAATCACTGACTACTCGCTCTCGTCAGATTACGCGGGTTGATGGAGCTTTCGAATGTACAGATTCGACGTAGCCTATCTGTTCGAACGTCGCCAGGTGGCTGGCGCAGTCCCGAACACCTTCTTGAAGGCGCGGGAAAAAGCGGCCTCGGAACTGTAACCGACCAAGTCGGCAACTTGCGCAAGGGACGCACTTGTATTGCGGAGCTTCTGGGTCGCGACCTGCATGCGCCAACTGGCGACGTAGTGCATCGGCGGCATGCCGATCAAATTAATGAAGCGGTCGGCCAGCGCCGAACGCGACAGGCCGACCTCACGGCTAAGGTCATCCACGTTCCAAGGCCGGGTGATGTCGTGATGTAGCAGCGCCAGCGCCCGCGCAACGTAGGGGTCGCGCAAACCAGCGAGCCAACCGGTCTGCCCCGGCGGCAGTGCGTGAGCGTAGCGCCGCACGGCTTCAATGAACAACAGCTCCGACAGCTTCGCCAGCACGGTCTCCGAACCTGGGCGGCCAGCGGCGACCTCCTCGGCAGCATATTGGAAGGTCGAGCGGATCCATTCTGCTGCCCCTGTGTGTACCGAAAATTCGATTCGGCGTAGACGCAGCAAGCGGACGGCGTAAGCTCGCATCCTGATGACCGATCTGTTCAGGCTGATTCTCGTTATCCTGGCTTCGCGCTTCAAGGCGAGAGCAACGCTGGAAGCGGAAAACCTGGTCCTGCGGCAACAGGTCAATGTGCTTCGCCGGCGGACGCCGAAGCGACCGCACCTCAACAATACGGATCGTTTTCTATTTGTTTGGCTCTATCGCTGGTTTCCGTCCGCCCTTGAGGTGGTTGCGATCGTCCGGCCGGAGACCATCATTCGCTGGCACCGTGCCGGGTTTCGGGCGTATTGGCGCTGGCGATCCCGCAACCGTGTTGGCAGACCGAAGGTCTCGGCTGAACTGCGCACGCTCATTGGCGAGATGAGCCGTGCGAACGCACTTTGGGGCGCGCCGCGTATTCATGGTGAGTTGCTCAAGCTCGGCTTCGAGGTCGCCCAGTCGACGGTCGCTCGGTACATGTGCCGCCACACGCGGCCACCGTCTCAGGGCTGGCGGACGTTTCTCAGCAATCACGTCGACGGCATCGCGGCGATCGACCTCTTTGTCCTGCCGACGATCGGATTCGAAATTCTGTATTGTCTTGTCATTGTGCGCCACGGACGACGACTTTGGGTGTCGTTTGGCGTGACGGCAAACCCAACCGCGGAGTGGATCTCGCGCCAAGTCACCGAGGCGTTCCCGTGGGACCACGCGCCGCGATATCTCATTCGGGATCGAGACACCTCGTATGGTCCAGTCTTCTTGCAGCGGATCCGTGCAATGGGCATTCGGGACCGTCCGATCGCACCCCGATCGCCCTGGCAAAATGCTTGCGTTGAGAGACTCATCGGCTCGATCCGCCGCGAATGTCTCGACCACATGATCGTGTTTGGCGAAGCGCACCTGCGCCGGATCCTACGCGGATATGCCGCCTATCATAATGTGTCGAGGACCCATCGATCTCTGAACAAGGACGCCCCTCTCCAGCGCGCGATTGAGCGCCTCGGCGCCGTCGTCTCACGACCTGCCCTTGGCGGCCTTCACCATCAATATTGCAGAATCTAATTTTCGGCACACACACGGCCAGGATGAAACACGGTAGCCCCATCATTCCGCCAGCTTAGGCGATTCCGTCATGTCATCAACGCGGATAGGGTTTTCGGTACACACAGCCGTCGAATCAGCGCGAGCGCCAAGCTCATGCTACGCTGTTCACGTTCGCCGAAGACCAATCCGAATTCTCCGCGTAGCCGCTCTGGCAGCAAGTGGGCCGTCAGCGCTAGATACCACTTCGGCGCACGCAATTTTGTCGCGCCCCCCGAGAAGATTTGCTCAGCAATTTTGCGGGCGGCAGGGCTGACAGTGAGCATATCCGACCGCAGCATCGCCTCATTGTAGGCAGTGAACGCCGTCCAGCTTGATGGTAAATCGGCTGGCCGAATGCCGAACAGCGCCGCGAACAGACGGGCCTCGACCCAGTATTTCTCACGCTCGCTATCCGTGAGCGCAGGCAAGACGAGATGATGTGTTAACACGGCAGTCTCTGCGAGCGTGGCGTGCACCCACCGTAGCGCCGAGACCTCGTTGGCGCGGTATTGAGAGCCCGCGGAGAAGCGGCCAGCCGTCCACGGCAACATTCCTGTCACCGCGGCATGACGCCGATGCAGTCGCCGGGCCGCAGCCAGCGCCTGATCGCGCGTGCCAAACACCATCGTGAAAACAGTGTTGAACGTTTGGTGGAACCGGCCGATCGGATCAGCAAAGGTCCGGGAATGCTCGGCGATGGCAGCGGCGACCCAGGGATGCGCCAACTGAAGCAACAAGGCGCGGCCGGCGCCAAGGAAGACAGCCGCCTCGCGGTCGACCCGCCAGGTCAGTGAAGCGGGACCGAAGACCCCCTCAATTGATCCGGCCGCCGCCTCGCAAACGGTGTCGAGACTGCTTTCAAAATCATCTTCGGACAACAACGGTATACCCTCAGGATTTGCAACGGAATGACAGGCCACCGGACCCAAGTAAGAGCAGTATTTGCCCTGTTGTCATTGCTGGCAAACGCTCATATTCCTTGCGGCATGACCGGATCGACGCGCCTTGCGTCCTTGATGGACCGATCAACAGCGAAAGCTTCAAAGCCTATTTGAGCAGTTCCTCGTGCCGACGCTCAAGCCCGGCGACATTATCATCACGGACAATCTCGGCAGCCACAAGGGCCTGTGCCTGTCGGAAATCAAACACGCACATACAAGTGATGAAGTCCGCCAAGAAATGGCTTAGGCAAAATGCGACCAACGGCATGTACCGTGATCCAAACACTCACGCCGGATCGATCCGATCAGCCGTTCGGCAAAGCCGTTCTGCCAGGGCGAGGCTGGTGCGGTAGGCTTGTCCCGGATGCCCATGGCGCGCAATCGGCGCGTGACAACGGCTCCGTAGCTCCAATCGCGGTCTCGGATCATGTAACCGGGAGCCCCGTCCCAAGGAAAGGCTTCGGTTATCTGACGTGCAACCCACTCTGCTGTCGGGCTGGTTGTGACGTTGATCCACGCGAGGCCCCTACGATCGAGCCGCACGATGATGAGGGCATAGAGCAGGTCGAAGCCAATGGTCGGGACAACAAACAGGTCCATGGCGGCCATGTCCGGCGCGTGGTTGCGCAAGAAGGTTCGCCATCCCTGGCTGGGCGGCCCCCGCCGTTTGACCGTGTACTTGGCGACGCTCGACTGCGCGACTTCAAACCCGAGCTTGAGCAGTTCGCCGTGGACGCGTGGCGCGCCCCAAAGCGGATTTTCGACGCTTATCCGCCGGATCAATACGCGCAGCTCCGTGCCGATCTGCGGCCGCCCTCCCTGTGGGCGCGACTTCCAACGCCAGTAGGAGCGAAAGCCGGCCCTGTGCCAACGCACGAGTGTTTCAGGCCGGATGATTGTGAGAACCTGCAGGATTGCCGGAAACCAGCGATACAGCTGGATAACGAACCAGCGATCATGGTTCGTGAGCCGGACGCGACCATGCAGCCCGCGCCTCAAGACAACCAGCTGATGTCGAAGCACTGCGTTCTCAGCCTCAAGCCGCACCTTCGACTTGAATGGCGAGGCCAGCATGGCCTGGACGAAACACAAGAGCCCGATCATTCCGCCAGTTTAGGCGATTCCATCGCGTCATCAACACGGATAAGGTTTTCGGTACACACACCGGGTGCCGCCGATCTCCGTCGCGAGGTTTTTTTCTTGCTGGCCTCTGGCAACGGGTATTCAATGAACCCCGAAGCCCCACGCGCTTCCAATCAAAACACTGGCATAATCACAACATCAGGGAGGCCTGAAATGGCTGCTATCCAATCCCGACTGGTTGTTTTTTTGGCCACCGTGGCCGTGCTCATCGCAACCAGCAGCGGCGCGCTCGCGCAAACGATATACGACGTCGGCGCGACCGATACCGAAATCAAGATCGGCAATATCATGCCCTACAGCGGACCGGCGTCCTCCTACGGCGTGATCGGCAAGACCGAAGATGCCTACTTCAGGAAGATCAATGCCGAAGGCGGCATCAACGGCCGCAAGATCAATTTCATCAGCTATGACGACGGCTACAGCCCACCGAAAACGGTCGAGCAGGCGCGCAAGCTGGTTGAAAGCGACGAGGTCCTGTTGATCTTCAATTCGCTGGGTACGCCGCCGAACTCGGCGATCCAGAAATACATGAATACCAAGAAGGTGCCGCAGCTGTTCGTCGCCACCGGCGCGACCAAGTGGAATGACCCCAAGAACTTTCCCTGGACCATGGGCTGGCAGCCCAGTTACCAGAGCGAAACGCAAATTTATGCGAAGTATATCCTAAACGAAAAGCCCAACGCCAAGATCGCCGTTCTTTATCAGAACGACGATTACGGCAAGGACTATCTCAAGGGTTTGAAAGACGGTCTCGGCGCCAACGCCGCCTCAATGATTGTTGCCGAGGAGAGCTACGAGACTACTGAACCAACCATCGATAGTCATATCGTCAAGCTCAAAGCGAGCGGTGCCGATGTGTTCGTCAACATTTCAATTCCGAAGTTCGCGGCTCAGGCGATCAAGAAGAATGCCGAAATCGAATGGAAGCCGCTTCACTTTCTGAATAGTGTGTCGAGCTCGATCGGCGCCACGATCAAGCCGGCCGGGTTCGCCGCCGCGCAGGACATTATCTCATCGGCCTATGTCAAGGATCCGACGGACCCGCAGTGGAAAGACGATGCGGGAATGAAGACCTTCAACGCTTTCCTCGACAAATACTATCCCGAAGCAAACCGGAACGACGCGTTCGTGGTCTACGGCTACAGTGTCGCGCAGACCATGGTGCACGTGCTGAAACAGTGCGGCGACAACCTTACCCGTGAAAACGTCATGAAACAGGCAGCCAGCATCAAAGGCCTGGAACTGGGCGGCTTGCTGCCCGGCATGACGATCAAGACAAGCGCGACCGACTTTGCTCCTATCAAGCAACTCCGGCTGCAAAAGCTCCAGGGCGACACCTGGCATCTGTTTGGGGACATCATCAGCGCCGAGGTGGGTGGCTAGGCCCTGTCGGAAACCTAATTCGGCTGGCAAGTGAAGCCGAATTGCGCAATGTTTCTATCTTATGAGAGAAGTTTGCAGCCTGATCTGGTCGGCGCTGGTATTATTGTTCCGATCGCGCGCCTCGTTGGCAGGCCAGATCCTGGTTCTTCGGCATCAGATTAACATACTGAGACGGCATTCGCCCAAGAGGCAGACGTTCAGCGCCATGGACCGCTTGATCTTTGCCGGGGTGTATCGATTGGCGCCAACAGAACGCTCTGGCGGTTTTGAAGCCAGATACCGTTATAAAGTGGCACCGCGCCGGGTTCAGATCGTACTGGCGCTGGAGGTCACGACGTCGTGGTGGCCGACCAACCTTACCGACAGAGATACGCAAGCTTATCCGCGAGATGAGCATCGCCAACCCGTTGTGGGGAGCGCCGCGGATCCACGGAGAGCTGCTTAAGCTCGGCATCGATATCGGCCAGACGAGCGTGGCCAAGTATATGGTGAAGAGACGAGGGCCACCGTCGCAAGGATGGAAGACGTTTCTTCATAACCATGCCGACGCCATCGCGGCGATGGATTTGTTCGTCGTGCCGACGATCTCGTTTCGCCTGCTCTATGGATTGCTGATCATGGGGCACGGCCGACGACAAATTTTGTGGTTTGGCGTCACAGATCATCCTACTGCAGAATGGATCGCAAATCAGGTCACGGAAGCATGCGGTTGGGAACAGGCTCCCCGCTACCTGATCCGTGACCGGGATGGGGCCTATGGTGAGGTCTTCATCCGAAGACTTCGATCAATGGGCATTCGTGACCGGCCGACATCGCCGCGCTCCCCATGGCAAAACGGATATGCCGAACGGCTGATCGGTTCGATCCGACGGGAGTGCCTTGACCACGTTGTTGTGTTCGGCGAGCGACACCTCCGTCATGTCCTGCTGTCGTACATGAAATATCACAACGAGATAAGGACGCATTTATCTTTGGAGAAGGATGCGCCGGTCTCGCGCGCCGTCAAACTAGCCGGGACCATTCTTTGCCGCCCGGTCCTGGGCGGGCTGCACCACCAATATGTTCGGATTTGATTTACGACAGGCACAACCTCATCCGCGATCGCGACCGGATCTATGGCAGCGTCGTCACACGTCGACTGCGTGCCATGGGCATTCGGGACAAGCCGATTGCACCGGCCTCGCCCTGGCAGAATGGCTTTGCCGAACGGCTGATCGGATCGATCCGGCGTGAATGTGTGGACCACGTCATTGTCCTGGGCGAGGCGCATCTGCGCCGAATTCTGAAATCTTACTCCGCCTACTACAATTGCGTCAGAACACATCGATCCTTGAACAAGGATGCTCCGGTCACTCGCCAAATTCAGCGAATCGGAAGCATCAAATCACACGCCATCCTTGGCGGACTTCATCACTGCTACGCCCGAGCTTAAGTTTTCGGTACACACAGTACGACGTCACGGTCCCGATTGCCAATTGATGGAACTGCGTCCCCCCACTGATCGACACAAAGATCAGGGTGCCGCCGGTCAGCACCGCAAAAGAGGCGATGCCGGAGCGATATTCGTTAAATCCAGAATACAATCTGGCAACATCTGAGTGCCATTTTCCGTACTCAGGACGATACCGAGCGCTTCTCGCTTGATGCATCGTATACAAGCCATATCTCCAGCGCCGCCATGAACGCTACTACGGCGCCAATTCCGATGCTGAAGTGCATCGCTCGCGTGTGCGTGAATCCAAGTATCCACGGCGAAATAACCAACCAGATCCCGAGCAGGAGATTAAGCCACTCCTCCCAACTCGAAAATGCAACGAACGTCGCGAGAGAGACAACGGCGATTAGGGCACCGCTCGCCCAAAGGTCAATCCGAGCACTTTCGTTTGCGTAGGCAAACAGCCATGGCGTGACAAACAAGAACAGAGCCAATACCAGGTTGTAGATATCAAGAGCCGATTCGCCTCGCCACTTCAGCATCCGACTTCTCCCCTCGTTTCCAAGCGAGTCAAAGCACGCCCGCAGAGTTCAATCCGACCGGCGGACAAGAAACCCGCCGGGACGTTATTCAGGCGCAAGCGCCGGTGCTCGATCAGGCGTGGCGATTGATCACATCCACGACCTTCTTGTCGGTCGGGTTCACGATAAGAAGCTCATTCGGAAGCCGGGCATACTGATATGGTTTCAGCGTCGGGAGCCGGCTGGCGACTTTTCTCGGAATCGGCCGAAGTGTTATATCGCTCGGAACTGTAGTGCCCACCGATGCAGAGAAAGTCGACGGCGCTCGCTGACTTGTGCTCCTACTGAGGCCGCGCCAGGCCGTCTTTTCCTGAGCGGTCGTGAGCGACAGATTGTCCTTAGCCATCGATGCGGTGGACGACATTGAGGACTGCCTCGACATCGCACTATGGTCGGCCGCCGTAGCCGCGCCAATGCTGCCGACTAGCACTATGGTTGCAAGGGGTAAGAGAGGAAATTTCATGGCGGAACTCCTTGAACGATTTGCCCCTAATGACAACAGCCAAATGGAACAAAAAGTTTCGTTTAAGAATGTTCACTTCGTCGTATCAGATCGTCGCCTGATTCGAATCGGCCGCGGACCACTCGTACCGCCCTGCGGACGGTTTACTTCAGTCGCGCGGCTCGCGACTAAAGTATGAGCCTTCTACGAAGAGAGATGAGAAAACGGTTGTAGTCACCAACGTACAGTCTGACTCGGCACGATCCTCGAAGTGAGCTTCGGTGTTGTTCTATCCAGAGCGGTCACAGCATAGGTGGCCAAGACCAACACCAATAACGCCAACACCGCAGCTAAATCAATGAAACGCCGATCGTGTTTCCCGTCTTCATTTTGGCTCTCGTCGCGCATTTTTCAGCGCTCCTCATTGAGGTGCTGTATCTTAAAACACGTGCTAGGCGATTTATCGTTCGACGAACTGCTTTGGATTGTGGTTTCGGCGACAGCTTCGCTACCGTACCCGCGATCACTCACCGAGGTTGACGAGCAGTGGGCGCAGTGTGCGCACCGCAACAACGATTGTTTTGGAACTTTTTGCGTGGCGGCGCGTTTCGCAAACCTGATCGGTCCGGAGTCCCATCCGCGATCCTACCAGAAAGTTGCCAAGGACGCCGTTCAATGAGCGTTCTACCCTTTCGCCTTGTCCAACGATTAGTCGTACCCTCATGCGATTTTCACGGCCAAGGAAGCTTGGATCGCCACAAGTCATCGAAACGTCAGAAAAGCAAGGAGCGAAAGTTCGCTTCGGTGGGGGCCAATCCAAACCTCAGGAGGACCCCAGATGCCCAACGCTGTTTTCGCCCATCCCATACGCCGCCGTACTGTCCTTAAAGCAGGCCTCGCGCTCGGCGCCATGCAACTCGCAAGCCCGTTTATCGTCAAGGCTTGGGCCGAAGAGCCCGTCAAGTTCGGCCTCGATGATCCGTTCACCGGCACCTACGCCGAGCTTGGCAAGAACGAGAAAATCGGATGCGAACTGGCGATCGAGCAGATCAACGCCAAGGGCGGCATACTCGGCCGACAGGCCATTCTGGTATCCGAGGACTCGACCAGCACCGACACGGGCACGGCGGTGCAGAAGGCCCACAAGCTTATCGAACGCGACAAGGTCGACTTCCTTCTCGGCAACGTCAATTCGGCGATGGCTATCGCGATCGGAGAAGTATCAAACCAGGCCAAAGTGTTGCACGTCGTCACTGGCGGCCACACCGACGCGGTGACAGGAAGCGACTGTCACTGGAACGTATTTCGCGTTTGCAATACGACGCGGATGGAGACCAACTCCGTCTCCAAGCTGCTGTTCGATAAGTTCGGCAAGAAATGGTACTTTATCACACCCGACTATGCCTTCGGCCACACGCTGCAGCAGGGCTTTGAGGCGAGCCTCAAAAAGTTCGGAGGTACGGAGGTTGGCGCCTCTCTGACACCGCTCGGCGCAACCGACTTCTCGCCCTTCCTGATCCAGGCCCAGGCCGCCAATCCGGACGTGATCATCTTCCTCACCGCCGGCCAGGACGCGGTCAATTCACTGAAGCAGGCAGTGCAATTCGGTCTCGACAAGAAGTTCCACATCGCCGGCGCCCAGCAGGAACTGGAGGTGCTCGAGGGATTGCCGCCGGAGGCAAGGATCGGCACCTGGGTGTTCGAGTGGTACTGGAACCAGCCGAACGTGCCGCACGTCAAGGAATTCGTCGACGCGATCAAGAAGAGGGCCGGCGGCAAGGTTCCGACCGCGCGACACTGGTTCGGCTACGCATCGGTATGGACCTGCGCACTCGTTGCGAATGAGAAGAAGACGCTTGAAGCCCCGAAGCTTGCCAAGGCGCTCGAGGACTTCCAGTTGCCGCCCGAAATTGCATTGATGCCGGACAAGGTATTCTACCGGGCCGGCGACAACCAGCTTATGCCGGATCTCTATGTGGGACATGCCGTGGAGAAGGGCCCGACTTCCGCGGACCTGTTCCACGTCGACTCGATCGTCAAGGGTGTCGATGCGGCCTTGCCTGTCGCTGAGACAGGCTGCCATCTCCAGTGGCCTGCCTAATCGCAATCAAGAAGGGTGCCGCCGAACGCGGCACCCTTCTTCGGAAATATATTTTCTATTGAAAGAAGGATCCGGCGACGGCGTCAAAGACTTCCGACGCCAACCTTAAAGTCTCGCGATGACGCAGCTCATTCTCTTTGATGCCTTCAACGGCCTCATCGTCGGCGCATTCTACGCGCTCATGGCGCTCGGTCTCTCGCTCATTCTCAATCTGACCGGGGTCATCAATTTTGCCCATGGCGGATTTCTCGCGCTTGGCGCGTACCTTGCCTTTACGCTGATTCCCTATGTCGGGTTCTGGGGCGCGTTGGCGCTCGCCCCGATCCTGACGGCGCTGTTCGGTCTCGCCATCGAGCGCGTACTGATCCAGCGCCTTTATGGCCGGGATCCGCTCTATAGCCTGCTGATGACCTTCGGTCTTGCCTTCATCTTCGAGGATGGAGCTCGGTACATCTGGGGGGCACAGACTCTTCCGTTCTCCGTGCCGGGCTGGCTCATGAGCCCGCTCAGCAGCACATACTTTTTCCTGACCGGCTATCGGCTGTTCATGGTTCTACTAGTCGGGGTAGCCGTGGTGGCACTGTTTTTGATCCTGAACTACACGCGCCTTGGCATACGCATCCGCGCAGGAACGCTTGATCTCGAAACGGTGTCGGTACTTGGCGTCAACGTCCGCATCCTGCGCAGTCTCAATTTCGGCCTTGGAATTTATCTCGCCGGTCTCGCCGGCGTACTTGCCGCCGGAATGCTCGGCCTGCAGCCCACCATCGGCAGCGATCTGATCATGCCAAGCTTTGTCGCAATCATCATCGGAGGAACTCGGCAGCCTGCCTGGTACGCTGCTGGGCGGCCTCTTGATCGGCGTCGCATCCGGCGTCGTCAGCGCGTTCTATCCGTCGGCCAGCGAAGCCGTCATTTACATCATGATGGGGCTCGTGCTGCTCGTACGGCCGCGCGGCCTGCTGGGTGAGGAAGGACGATTCTAGTGGGTGCAGCAGACAAACGGCTGGCCGACGTAGCGGTGTGGGCGCTGCTTCTGACCATGCCTTATTGGCTTGATGCAATAGGCGGCTACACCTCGCTGGGAACTCGGGTGCTGGTTCTGGCACTGGCTGCGATGTCGCTCAATTTTCTGCTCGGGTTTACCGGCGTCTTGTCGTTCGGGCATGCGGCCTATTTCGGTCTTGGCGCCTATGGGGCCGGCATGACGATCAAGTACCTTGTTCCTGACACCCTCACCGGCATCGCGGTTGGCGTCCTCGTCGGCACCGCCGCCGCCGCCGTGATCGGTCCATTGATCGTCCGGTTGCGCGGCATCTATTTCGCCATGGCGACGATCGCGTTCGGCCAGGTATTTTATTTCATCGCATACCGGTGGAACTCGATGACAGGAGGCGATGACGGCCTCTCGGGATGGCGGCGCTTGCCGATCGATCTTGGTTTTGCCCGCATCGACATCCTCAACAACGACAAAGCATTCTACTATCTTGTGCTCGTCTGTTTCGCGATCTCGGTTGGGATCATGGCCGCGCTACTGCGGTCGCCGTTCGGCCGAACCCTGCTGGCCATCCGAGAAAACGAGCGCCGCACCCGCTTTCTCGGCGTCCTCGTCGACCGCCACATTTGGCTCTCCTGGGTCATATCATGCTTGTTCGTCAGCCTTGCGGGGGCGCTCTATGCCCTCCTCAACAATTTTGCCGACCCGCACGATCTACGCTGGGATCAGTCCGGCACCTTCGTCATCATGGCCGTCCTGGGCGGCATGCGCTCCTTTTGGGGTCCGTTGATCGGCGCAGCCATCTTCGTCGTATTGCAGGATTATATCTCCAGCCAGACCGACAACTGGATGTCTTTTATCGGATTGTTTTTCGTGCTCGTAGTTATGTTCTTTCCGCGTGGCGTGCTTGGCCTTGTCCGCCGAAGGGCCATGTCATGAACCTGCTTCAGGTAGAGAACGTAACGCGCCATTTCGGGAATCTCGTCGCTGTGGACGGCGTTTCCATGACTGTCGCCGCGGGGGAGCTGCGCGCCATCATAGGCCCCAACGGCGCCGGGAAGACTACCTTCTTCAATCTGGTGAGCGGATTTCTGCCGCCCAGTTCGGGTCGCATCGTGTTCAATGGCGAGGATGTCACCCGTCTCTCGCAGGAGCGGCGGGTGTGGCGAGGGATGGCTCGCACCTTTCAGATCACGGAGATATTTCCAGAACTTACCGCGAGCGAGAATATTCGGATTCCCGTTGAAATCGCCGACGGCTACAAATGGAGGCCGTGGATCTCCACAGGATCCGACATCAGGGTGCGCAAGCGTGTGGCCCAGCTTCTTGCCATGGGCGGACTCGGCAACAAAGCCGACCGTTTGGTCGGCGAATTGAGCCACGGCGACCAGCGGACCATCGAGATCATGATGGCGCTGGCTCTAAATCCGAAACTGCTGCTGCTCGACGAGCCCACCGCCGGCATGGGAGAGCATGAGACCTACGAGATCACACAGCTCATCCAAAAACTGCATCGGGAGCAGAAGCTGACAATCATTCTGATCGAGCACGACATGAGGGTCGTGTTCCACCTTGCCGAGCGCATTCTGGTCCTCGCCGAGGGGCGGGCTCTGGCGGAAGGTTTACCCGACGAGATTGCTGCGAATGAGGCCGTGCAGGCCGCCTATCTTGGGAAGGCAGCATGAAAGATAGAGCACTCGAAGCGACCGGCCTGCACACCTTTTACGGCAAGAGCCACATCTTGCACGGCGTAAGTCTTTCGGTAAATGAAGCGGAGATCGTGACCCTGCTCGGGCGCAACGGCGCCGGCAAGACCACGACGCTCAGGGGCCTTGTGGGCCTGACCCGTCCGCGCGAGGGCTCCGTTCGGATCTTCGGCAACACCACAACCAGCCTGCCACCCTACCGAATCGCGGAGCTGGGCGTCGGATATGTACCGGAAGGCCGGCGCATCTTCGCCAATCTGACGATAGAGGAAAACCTCAAGGTGCCTGTCGAGCGCCCCGGTCCCTGGACCGAAGATCTGGTCTACGAGCTATTTCCGCGACTCGATGAGCGCCGATCGAACAAGGGCCGCCAACTTTCGGGCGGTGAGCAGGAAATGCTTGCGATCGCTCGCGTGCTGCTCCTCAATCCGAAACTGCTTTTGCTCGACGAGCCGTCGCAGGGTCTGGCGCCGCTAATCGTGCGCGATGTGTTCCGAGTGATCCGGCGCGCGCGCGAATCCGGGATTTCCGTGCTGTTGGTCGAGCAGAACGTACGCGCCGCCGTCGAGATTGCCGACCGGGCCTACGTGCTCGATGACGGCCGCGTGGTTTATGAAGGATCCACCGCCGAACTGGGCTTGGACGAAGAGCGCGTACGCAGGCTTGCCGGTGCGAGCGGCGAGGACTGGAATTAGGACCGCCGACGGAGGCTGTGTGTACCGAAAATTCGATTCGGCGTAGACGCAGCAAGCGGACGGCGTAAGCTCGCATCCTGATGACCGATCTGTTCAGGCTGGTTCTCGGTATCCTGGCTTCGCGCTTCAAGGCGAGAGCAACGCTGGAAGCGGAAAACCTGGTCCTGCGGCAACAGGTCAATGTGCTTCGCCGGCGAACGCCGAAGCGACCGCACCTCAACAATACGGATCGTTTTCTATTTGTTTGGCTCTGTGGTTTCCGTCCGTCCTTGAGGTGGTTGCGATCGTCCGGCCGGAGACCGTCATTCGCTGGCACCGTGCTGGGTTTCGGACGTATTGGCGCTGGCGATCCCGCAACCGTGTTGGCAGACCGAAGGTCTCGGCTGAGCTGCGCACGCTCATTGGCGAGATGAGCCGTGCGAACACGCTTTGGGGCGCACCGCGTATTCATGGTGAGTTGCTCAAGCTCGGCTTCGAGGTCGCCCAGTCGACGGTCGCTCGGTACATGTGCCGCCACTCGCGGCCACCGTCTCAGGGCTGGCGGACGTTTCTCAGCAATCACGTCGACGGCATCGCGGCGATCGACCTCTTTGTCCTGCCGACGATCGCATTCCAAATTCTGTATTGTCTTGTCATTGTGCGCCACGGACGACGACTTTGGGTGTCGTTTGGCGCGACGGCAAACCCAACCGCGGGGTGGATCTCGCGCCAGGTCACCGAGGCGTTCCCGTGGGACCGCGCGCCGCGATATCTCATTCGGGATCGAGACACCTCGTATGGTCCAGTCTTCTTGCAGCGGATCCGTGCAATGGGCATTCGGGACCATCCGATCGCACCCCGATCGCCCTGGCAAAATGCTTACGTTGAGAGACTCATCGGCTCGATCCGCCGCGAATGTCTCGACCACATGATCGTGTTTGGCGAAGCGCACCTGCGCCGGATCCTACGCGGATATGCCGCCTATTATAATGTGTCGAGGACCCATCGATCTCTGAACAAGGACGCCCCTCTCCATCGCGCGATTGAGCGCCTCGGCGCCGTCGTCTCACGACCTGTCCTTGGCGGCCTTCACCATCAATATTGCAGAATCTAATTTTCGGCACACACAGGGCTTTCAATTGGGCACTTAAGACACCGACTTTGCCACAACGATTTCCGAGGACACGCCGAAGCGAACGATAATGTTCGCGTAGTCGATGCGCCATTGGGTATTCGAGACCAAGGT
Organism: uncultured Alphaproteobacteria bacterium; assembly: GCA_963761895.1. Classification (GTDB taxonomy): domain Bacteria; phylum Pseudomonadota; class Alphaproteobacteria; order Rhizobiales; family Xanthobacteraceae; genus Bradyrhizobium. The sequence continues at coordinate 821,322 of CAVXIL010000001.1, read as the reverse complement.
ACGGAGTGTAATCGGTCGGCAGCCGCCGACGAGCCACGGCGATATGCGATGCAAGCGACGCCACATCGTTGATACCACTCGGGAGATCGGGCTCGGTCCGTTTGTCACACTGGCAAGGCCCAGCAGCCCATCTGGCCTCAGGACGCGGTGAGCCTCGCTCAGTACGGCTCGAATCTCGTCATCGGACAACAGGTCGAAGACGTAGGTAGAAATAAATCTGTCGAAGGTACCATCTGCGACATCTATATGGGGCGACCCATCGGATTGTCTGACCTCAGCGCGCTCCCCAAAAGGGGCGCAGGCGGCTCCTGGCTAAACCGACCATTGTGGCGCTGACGTCCAACCCAAGATAGGTCGCGTTGGAAGGGAGGTGCGTGCTCAGCAGTTCTGCTGCGAGCCGGCCGGTTCCAAAGCCGAACTCCACCACAGATCGGCATGTCTCCAGTTCAAGATGCGTAACAAGGTCGTGCAGCGCTGCGGCCTCGTAGAACGCTTGCGTGTCCAGTCCGGCACCCAGCGCGTCATAGAAGCGTGCGGCTTGGCTGTGCGAGAGAAGCCGTGTCGCCGCCATGGCTTAATTCCTTACCGAAGCCGGCTGTCGCGACTTGCTTGATATGGGTCAAAACGAGCGGGCGAATGATCGGTAATATTAACAGCTTCAGCGTAGACCGCCACCCTGCTTTTAACTTCGCCCGGAGGAAGATCGATGATGTGGGGCTATGGACCGAATTGGGGAATGATGGGTTGGGGCTTTGGCGCATTTGGATTTTTTCACATGATCTTTTGGATCGTCATCTTGGGTGCAATTATCGCTGCGGTGATCTGGTTTATGCGGACGCCCGGCGCGTATCGATCATTTCTGCGGCGGTCTTCCGGACTAGAAGTGCTTGAGGAGCGCTATGCGCGCGGTGAAATCAGCCGCGACGAATATCTGCAGAAGAAACAGGACATCTCCAGCATCCTGTAGCGCGCGCCGATCCCCTTCGTTGGACTTTCTGATCCTTGAACGCGGCGGCCCGCACTGGATCTCGCGTTGCTTGTCTGAGGATACAGCAGCCGGGCTGAAGTCCGTTCATGGCACTTTTCGGACATGCCCGGGTGGTCTGACGACGTCTGCTCCTGAGGGTAACGGACTTGCCGACGAAGCAGGGTTACTTCCGTTTTTGACCCAACTCGGACCCTGCATCATAGGGATTTCCTGTGAACCTCTGCGGCCACTCCTAGACCTAACCAGTGGGGCTCAACGGAGGGATTAGGTCATGGCTATTGTACAATTTACACGCTTCAAAAGCGACAAACCTGAGGAAATGATCAAGACCGCCAAGCAGGCGAAGGCAATCTTCGAAAAGCACGGTGCTGAATTTCTTCGACTTTCCCGGTTTCACACTGGTATGTGGGCCGGGGAGTTTTTTGTCTCTACGCCAGGCATTGGCAAAGGACGAAGCATTCGCAAAGCTGTACGCGCACACAGCTACCTTTGCCGAATTGAGGGGCCGTAACATCGCGGTCGGCATCGATCTCTGAGGCTCCGCTGAGAGTTGCGGGCGTTGCTTTCGAGTATTGAGGTTCTGTGAGCCGCATCGGCCGCGGCGGTCCTGACCGGCCGCAATGTGCCGACGCCGCCTGTGCCTGTCGTAAATTAAATCCGAACATATTGGTGGTGCAGCCCGCCCAGGACCGGGCGGCAAAGAATGGTCCCGTCCAGTTTGACGGCGCGCGAGACCGGCGCATCCTTCTCCAAAGATAAATGCGTCCTTATCTCGTTGTGATATTTCATGTACGACAGCAGGACATGACGGAGGTGTCGCTCGCCGAACACAACAACGTGGTCAAGGCACTCCCGTCGGATCGAACCGATCAGCCGTTCGGCATATCCGTTTTGCCATGGGGAGCGCGGCGATGTCGGCCGGTCACGAATGCCCATTGATCGAAGTCTTCGGATGAAGACCTCACCATAGGCCCCGTCCCGGTCACGGATCAGGTAGCGGGGAGCCTGTTCCCAACCGCATGCTTCCGTGACCTGATTTGCGATCCATTCTGCAGTGGGGTTAGCTGTGACGCCAAACCACAAAATTTGTCGTCGGCCGTGCCCCATGATCAGCAATCCATAGAGCAGGCGAAACGAGATCGTCGGCACGACGAACAAATCCATCGCCGCGATGGCGTCGGTATGGTTATGAAGAAACGTCTTCCAGCCTTGCGACGGTGGCCCTCGTCTCTTCACCATATACTTGGCCACGCTCGTCTGGCCGATATCGATGCCGAGCTTAAGCAGCTCTCCGTGGATCCGCGGCGCTCCCCACAACGGGTTGGCGATGCTCATCTCGCGGATAAGCTTGCGTATCTCTGTCGGTAAGGTTGGTCGGCCACCACGACGTCGTGACCTCCAGCGCCAGTACGATCTGAACCCGGCGCGGTGCCACTTTATAACGGTATCTGGCTTCAAAACCGCCAGAGCGTTTAGGGCTGTTGGCGCCAATCGATACACCCCGGCAAAGATCAAGCGGTCCATGGCGCTGAACGTCTGCCTCTTGGGCGAATGCCGTCTCAGTATGTTAATCTGATGCCGAAGAACCAGGATCTCGGCTGCCAACGAGGCACGCGATCGGAACAATAATACCAGCGCCGACCAGATCAGGCTGCAAGCTTCTCTCATAAGATAGAAACATTGCGCGATTCGGCTTCACTTGCCAGCCGAATTAGGTTTCCGACAGGGACAACATGAAAAAGAACTCGATTGGAGTATCGAAAGTGGCCGAAATAACAGGCGTTCATCAAAGTCAAGTAAGTCGACTGGCCGCCGGCGATTTCAAAACCCTCAGTTCGAATGTAATCAAAATTTGCATGGAATTGGGCTTCGACATGCCCAAATATCAGTTCGACGCGAGTTACGACGAAGTCCGCGCTCAGCTCGCCGACAGTACCTTCGCAATTTGGGACGGAACGCCGGAAGATGCCGCGGTGGTGAGCTCGCTGCTAAGAGAGATCGGTCGGCTACGACGAAGGAGGGTACGTGCGTAGAACAGCCGCATCGGCTTTCACGCAACTCGAATATCACAAAGGCGGCCGCGGGGAGCAGGAATCCGTTGGAACTCGCTCCTTCATAGCTCTTGCAAGGCGATGCGCTCAGCAGATCGTCCCGTCGTTTAGCAAGTGGTCTGCCTAACGCTCAACTGTTCGCTAACAACTGATCGCGCACCTCGCCACGACCAAGCATCTTTGCGAAGCGCCTATAATCGTTGTGATCCCGTTGCCACCGGCCAGCCACGATCGCCGAATGGACTTCGGCTTCCGCCGCTATGCGGATTACGTCCTCCGGACTCAGTTCGTTCGATGCCAGACTCCGCGCAACCTTAGGTGGGATGAGCGCCGATTGGGCGAATTCATCTGCTTCCTTCTCGATCGCGTCCGAGCTTTTGACATCGAGATCATCCAAGATGATCTTTGTGTCACCCGTCAGATGGCAACAGACGTGTGCGTACTCGTGTAGCAACGTAAACCAGAAATTATCCAGCCGATCGTGGCGGATGGTCATTGCGATCACGGGCGTCTCATCGGCTCGACAGAGAGCGGCACCGTCGAGGAACGTTCCAGGCAGATGCTCCAGGACCACGAACGCCACGCCAACTTGGGCGAGTAGATCCTTCACCAAAGTCGGACCGTCGGATTTGATGCTCAGCCGAGCGAGTTCGCGGCCGAATTCACGTGTAATAGCGCGCCGCCTCTTAGGGGGTTTGAACAAAGAAGCCCTTACGAGTACGGCGGCGCACCACGCTTCCAGAGCGTCCACATCGGTCTTCGCGTTGGTTCGCTCCGTGCGGGTCTTTCGCAACATCGCCTGCAAGGGACTGCCGGCAAACGCCCTCGACCGGAAGGCCGGATAGTGCTCCCGCTGCTTCAAAACACCGAAGCTTGCGAGCTTTTCCATCGCCGATTTGGTGAGCCTTGGTTCGTGCCGATCGTCCTTCTCGGGCCCGACCAAAGACGCAAGAGGAATCCCGAGATGACGGTGAAGCGCGCGAATCATGTCGATAGACAGAGGACGACGGCCGCCGAGAACCTCGGAGACTTTGGATTTATGCCCGATGTAGGGCTCAAGATCGCGAGGCTTCAGATTGCCTTGCTGCATGCGGAAGCGTATCGCCTCCACCGGCGTCGGGAGTGCCATGACGTTATGCTCACGGTCCCATTTCTCGACAAGCGTCTGAATCACTTCGAGCTCGTCCCGCGAGCGCTGATCGTTCTTTCCGATTAGAGTAGCGATCCGTTCGAGCGCGACTTCGTAGTGAGCTTCCGAGCGGATTGGTGCGACGTTCATGAAAGCTTCCGTGTCATGATTCACCCGGACGGCGCGAGCGAGGCCCCGCGAACTTGATCAAGGCGATTTCGGTTTCGTAGTCGATCGCGACGACGACGCAATGTTGCCTGTCAATGGGAACGACCAGGCTCTGCGCCTCGAGTTTGGCATTCGGGTAGCCGGCGAGGACGTCCTTGGGGGACCGCCACACCGCCGCCTCAAGCTCGACATGAAAGGCCCGATACCCGCCGCTGACGAGGACGGACCGCCGCATGATCCCGAACGCTCAGGGCCAGCACAACATCGATGGCCGGGTCTGGCAGTTCTGGTCAAGGCACCGAGTGCCCGAGCTCAACCCATGGGTCGAGGGCGAAGATGATCTCGCGAGCCATATTCATTGGATGCAGTCGTGGCTCGCCGCCGAACTCGAAAGGGCTGCGTGATGACCGAGACCACATTGAGCATGACCGGCAATCAATACCGGGCGCTTAAAGCACACCTACTTTCGGCAGACGGAAAGGAAGGCGTTGCGATCGCGCTGTGCGGCAGGCGAGCAGGAAAACGCCGGCACCGTCTTCTCGTGCACTCGCTGCGCCTGGTTCCTTACGACCAGTGCGAGCCCCGGACGGCAACGACGGTGGCATGGCCGACCGATCTGATAATTCCGTGGCTGCAAGAGGCCGACCGCCGCGGCTTCAGCATCGTGAAGATTCATAGCCATCGGGCCGACCTCCGGAAATTCTCGCAGCAGGACGACCTGTCGGACGTAGAACTCTTTCCCTGCATCGCGGACTGGATCGAGCAGGCCCGGCCGCACGCCAGCGCCGTGATGCTGCCCGACGGCAGGATGTTCGGACGCGCTTTCGTTGAGGGTGCCTTCCGGCCCCTCGATTCCATATCCGTGGTCGGCGACGACTTGTCGATCTGGCATGCCAGCGAGTTCGCCGAGGACGCACCCGTCTCTATTCCTGCATTCGCGAAACGTCACGCGCAGGCATTCGGCGAGACCACCACGCGCCGGCTTCGGCTTTTGTCGGCGGCCGTGATCGGCTGCTCGGGTACCGGCAGCGTGGTGATCGAACAATTGGTCAGGCTCGGCATCGGCCGGATCGTTCTGGTCGACGGGGACGTCGTGAAGGAGCTCAACCTCAACCGCATACTGAACGCTATCGCCGCGGATGCGGGAAGGCCGAAGGTCGACGTCATTGCGGACGCCATCGAGCGGATCGGCTTGGGAACCTTGGTCGACCGCTATGCGACCGAACTCACCACCGCCGACGCGGTCCTCGCCGTGGCGGAATGCGACGTCGTGTTCGGATGCGTCGACACGACAGAGGGACGCTTCATCGCCAACCTGCTCGCGAGCTTTTACATACTACCCTTCATTGACGTCGGCGTGGCATTGGACGCCGACGAAGACGGCGCAATCACGCAGGTCTGCGGCTATGTCCAGTATCTTCAACCCGACGGGTCGAGCCTCATCAGCCGTGGCGCCATATCGATGGAGGACGTAAGGGCTGAGGGCCTCCGCCGCCAGAATCCCGAGTACTACGCCTCTCAACGGCGCGCGGGCTATATCCGCAACGTCGCAGAGGACCGTCCCGCCGTGATCAGCGTCAACATGGTGCTCGCTGGCATGGCCGTGAACGAGTTGCTGGCGCGGATCCATGGCTTCAGGGATGAGCCGAACAGCGACTATGCCACCATCGGCATGAGCATAAGTCAGATCCAATTCTACCCCGAGCCGGAGACCGGCATCCCCTGCAGGATCATGGCCAAGCATGTCGGGCGCGGTGATGTCGAACCGCTGCTTGATCAGGCCGAACTGAGCCGCGAGGTGACGCCATGAATTTCCACAACTGGTGGCGCGCAGCAGCCGGCATCGCCTCTGAACTGTTCGGACGGCTGACTAGGTCTCTCGGACGCGCGCCGAAGATCTATCAGGTCAGGTCGGTGGAGGAGCTTCCCGACCGACTCCAGTCATCCATTCTCTATATCATCGCCGAAGCCTCGCTTCCGATGCATGTTTCGATGGCCTGCCCTCGCGGGAAATGCAGGGATATCCTGAATATGAACCTGTTACCCGACGACGATCCCGTCTGGACGTTGAACGTCGGGGCCGACGGCAGACCATCCCTGAAGCCATCGGTTTGGCGGAAGCCGGGCTGCGGTTGCCATTTCTGGATGCGTGATGGCCGGGTCCACTGGTGTTGATGGGCGTGAGGAAAATGCAGAGCCTCGGACGAGTTAAATGAGCATCGTGGCCCGGTTGGTCGTATTGACGTTTGTGCATTCCGATCTCAACCCGGGAGCGTAGCCGCCGCCGCCGCATGATATCCCGGACCAATCCCCGCTGCCGTGCACGCGCACTGCCTGCGCGGACACCGACCACCTATCGACGTTCGAAACTTCGGCTTGTGTCCGAAGAGGGAGGAAGCAATGCCAAAAAACATAGTGATCTTTTCCGACGGCACCGGGCAGGACGGCGGCGCACGTCCTGAACAGCGCATCAGCAATATCTACAAGATGTATCGCATCTCGCGCGACCATCCCGACGATGCGATCGATCCCTCCCGGCAGGTGGCATTCTACGACGCCGGCCTCGGTATCGACATCGGCGCGACCGCCCTCACGGCTCCAGTACGCTTCGTTCAGAAGCTGCTCGGGTCAGTGATGGGCGCCGGCATCAAACGCAACATCGCCGACTGCTACGAATTCATCATCAATCACTACCGGCCTGGCGACAGGATCTTCCTGTTCGGATTCAGCCGAGGCGCCTACACGGTCCTATTTGCGTCGACGCCGCACGAAATCGACTGATCGCAATAAGGGAGGAGCATCCGAACGGCGACGTCATCAAAGCGATCCATACGCTGGTCGCCATCGACATCGCGACGGGCCGCGAAGCAACGCTCGATAGCGGATGTGACTTCTACTCGTCGCCGACGCTCAACGTGGATGGGTCAAGACTTGCGTGGCTGAGCTGGCAACATCCAAACATGCCGTGGACTTCCACTTATCTGAATGCAGCAGGTCTCGATCAGGCGGGCACGCTGACAGACAAACAGATCGTCCAAGGCGGTTCCGAATCGTTATTTCAACCCCAATGGTCGCCAGACGGGAGGCTTTACTTCATTTCCGACCGCACGGATTTCTGGAACCTATACCGTTGGAACGCCTCCGGCGTGGAGCGGGTCCTAGCTCGAGACGCGGAATTCGGGGTCCCTCAGTGGCAACTCGGTCTTTCAACCTACGCGTTTACGTCACCAGACATTCTGATCTACTCGTTTGTCCAAAACGGTACATGGCACCTGGGCTGGTTAGAAATACCGACACTGATCGCTCACGACTATCCGATGGAATTTTCCTCCTTGTCGGGTGTGCATGCGTCGGCAACAACCGTAGTGCTGCGTTGTGCCACAATGACCTCGCCGCCGGCAATCGCGACCGTCGATGTGAACACGGGAGCGGTTTCGCCGATCAAGCTTTTGGTTTCATCAGACAGCTTGCAAAAATTCCAAAACTACTTTTCGACGCCGCAACCGATCGAATTTCCGACTAGCAACGGCGACATCGCCCACGCCTTTTATTATCGTCCGTACAATCCGGACTGGCAGGCGCCAGCTTCGGAAAGACCTCCCTTGCTCGTGAAGAGCCATGGCGGGCCGACCACCGCGACTGATTCGGCGCTCAATTTTTCGGTACAATTCTGGACCAGTCGGGGATTCGGTGTTCTTGACGTGAATTATCGCGGAAGCACCGGGTATGGAAGGAAATACCGGGAAAGGCTTTACGGTCAGTGGGGTGTTATTGACGTCGAGGATTGCATTTCGGGCGCGAAATTTCTTGCGGCTCGTGGCGATGTCGACGGCGGAAGGTTGGCGGTCACGGGCGGCAGCGCTGGCGGCTATACGACGTTGTGCGGGCTCACTTTTCATACCGAATTTGCCGTCGGTGCGAGCTACTACGGAATCAGTGATCTGGTCGCACTTGCCACCGAGACTCATAAATTCGAGCTGCATTACACCGACTGGCTTATCGAGCCGTTTAGGCCGAACAGCGCACTTTACTACGACCGTTCGCCGATCAATTTCACCGATAGGCTGTCCGCTCCAGTGATATTCCTCCACGGTAAGGACGATCAGGTCGTGCCGATCAATCAGGCTCAAAGGATGTATTCGGCGCTTCAACGCCGAAATATCCCGACCTGTCTGCTTATATTCCAGGACGAGAAGCACGGATTTCGTCAGTCGGCACATCTTCGCCAGGCGCTTGAAGCGGAGCTTCTGTTCTATTCCATGAACCTGACACGGGCTCCGCTTACATCGTGATGTCACTGCAGAGCACTCGAGCATTCGGCGCGATACCGGCCACACTACCCCCTGGTGGCTCCTTCGTCCTTGGCGGCCGAAGTCCGCTGTTCTGGTGATGTCGCGTTCTGGCACTTAACAGACGTCGGTGTTTCGCGAATGTCCGCTTCGCGCCATGAGCGGCCGGTCGGCCTAACATCAATGTCGCCGTTGGGCACAACTCGGACGTGTCGCCGTGTCGCCCTATGTCCGTTGTTCGGGGCAGGCGGAAAACATGTGCTCGCGGCGAGTATTTCCGAGTTTGACCCATCTCGGACATGCCCGACAAAAATAAAGAGGGCCTGGACGAGCCCCAGGCCCTCTTCAACAATCGACGTTGCACCTTTGCGTCAGTCGTCATACTCCCTCGAAATGTCCTGTCCAGTGTAGTCAGGCATGAACGACGCCGCCGCAAGGCTTACGACCGCGCAAGCGGCGATGTAGACGGAAATCGCGTAGCCGGATTGATAGGTCGCGAACAGGGCCGTCGCAATAATGGGCGCCGGACCGCCAGCGATGACGGACGCGAGTTGATACCCCAGCGAGGCGCCGCTGTAGCGGAGTTGCGGCGTAAAGGCCTCTGCGATCAAAGCCGCCTGTGGTCCATATTGCATGTCATGCGGGATCAGCGACAGCACGATCGCAATGAACACCGCCGATGGAATTGCGGTGTCCACCATTCCAAAATACAGGAATCCGAACAGGCCCACCGTCGCCGCACCGATCAGATACATCTTCCGACGCCCGATGCGGTCGGAGATGTGGCCTGACAGCGGGATGGTGACGAACGAGACGCAAGAAGCAACCAGCACTGCGCTCAGGATCAGATTGCGCGACATGTGCAAGGTGCCGACCGCGTAGGCGAAGATGAATGCGGTAAAGATATAGAACGGCGCCTGCTCGGACACCCGTAGCAATGCCGACAGAATGATCTCCTTCGGATGCTTCTTGAAGACCTCGATGATGGGGGCCTTCTCGATCTTCCTGTTGTCCAGGAGCCCTTGGAACACCGGCGTCTCAAGGATGCCAAGGCGAATCCATAGTCCGACGCCAACGAGAATGATCGAGAGCGCGAAAGGAATTCGCCAGCCCCAGGTGTAGAACTGGTCACCTGACCATTGGCTGAATGCGAGGACGGCCAGGTTTGACAGAAACAGGCCGCACGGCACGCCGAATTGCGGCCAGGATGCCACCAGGCCGCGGTGACCATGGGTGCGCGCCCACTCCATCGCGAGCAGCACCGATCCGCCCCACTCGCCGCCGACGCCGATACCCTGAATCATCCGCAGCACCGTGAGGATGACCGCACCCCAGATGCCGATTGACGCGTAGGTAGGCACGAATGCGACGAGGAAGGTCGCGATACCCATGAACAGAAGCGTCGCGATCAGGGTCGCCTTGCGGCCGATGCGATCGCCGTAGTGGCCAAATATCGCGGCACCGATCGGGCGGCCGACGAAGCCGATGAAATAGGTGCCAAAGGCGGCGAGCGTCGCCGTTAGCGGATCTTCGTTGGGGAAGTAGAGCTTGCCGAAAACAAGCCCGGCGGCAGTGCCATAGAGGAAAAAATCGTACCACTCGATGGCGGTGCCGATGGTTGATGCGATGACCGCCTTGCGCAACTGCGCGCTATGATCGGATGCGGACAGCGTCTCGCGTGTGATTGCCATAGCCATTGCATTGTCCCCTTGGTTGGTTGTCTCCTTGTCTCTGCGCGAAGCGGTTCTCAACGGTTCATTTAGAGTGGATGCTACAATCAGCTCATGGCAACTGAAAGGTGTCTCTCCGAAGGCACTCATATTGCTGCACCGCAGGAGAATTGTGCGAAGGTCCTGTTTTGTGCAGGTTTGAGACATGCCGGCTGACACTGAGAATGTCTGCTTCTTGGAAGACCGGAAGTTGCCGACCGCCGGTCAGATCGACGCGATTGACCCAGAGCGGTCCTGCATGTGGTTGTAGCGGGTGCGGTCGCCGTCTTGGTCCCGCCGGGCCAAAGCCTAACGATCTCAGTAGTCGATCAAAGTAGCGGCTGCCTGGGGCGAAAACCGGGACCGGAGGATCAATATCACTCGTGCGGAGTTAATGGGCCGGGGGCGTATGTTTCTGAGGAGGTTCGAAATGTACACGCGCGTTCTGGGACTCACGATATCTGCTCTCATTCTGGCGTATGGCGCTGTCGGTGCGATTGCACAGGACCGAATGATGCCCCAACCAGTTCAGCAACAAACGCAATCCCATCCCACGGGCCAGGAAGGGGCCGGCACGATGGGGCACGGAGGTATGACGGGCCGCGGCATGATGGGTGAGGGCGCGATGGGGCCCCCGATGATGTTGCGCATAATGTTCGCTCTGATGGACAGCGATGGTGACGGGACCATCGAATTGCCGGAGTTTCTGGCTGCTCACGAACGAATTTTCAAGGCAATGGACAGCAACAAAGATGGCCGGCTTACGCTGGAAGAGATGCAAGCGTTCATGCGTGGGACTAGGTGATTGGTTCCGCGGCAAGTCTGACGAGGGCCGCGTTTGACCCAATTGAGACGTTGGGTCATGCAGCCCGGTATCTTTTGTATTTTGCAGAGTATTCTGTCATATGATTGAGGAGAATGCCATGCGAACGCTGATCGTCTCGGCTGTCTTTAGCATCCTTGGCATGGTTGCGGCATCCCAAGCACAAGACATTGGTGATGTTCAACAAGGGCATCAGCTCGCGCTTGATGTTTGCGCCTAGTGTCACGCCGTGCGCGCCGGCCAAACCCAATCTCCTCTCGCCACAGCCCCCAGCTTTGAGGAGATCACCCACATGCCAGGGATGACCGCAGCGGCCCTCGCGTTCTGGCTCACGGCCCAATCACATCCGACCATGCCGAACCTCATCCTCTCGCCGCAACAGGTTCGCAATGTGTCGGCCTCCCTTCTGAGCCTCCGGGACTAGCCCCACGGTGCATCGGGGCGGCGTGGATCTATACCCGTAGCTGCGGCGTCTGGATGATCCAGCACGGCAGCAAGCGATCGACCCCAAGACGACGATCGCGGCTGTCTGGCAATGTCCGTGTTTGGCGCAGCTTTTCGGACATGGGTGGTCACGCTGACGATGTCTGTTCTTGAGGGTAAAGCGGACGGCCCAGTTGCGCGCCCGGACTTCCGAATTTGCCGAGTCGGCCCGGGGAATTTCACCCCGAGCCGCTCACAGATCCGGACGTGACACTCTCGCGTCATCCGGCTCGTGCCATCGCATGAAGGCTGCCGCCTTCCACTGAACATTCGGGCTCCTCCCAGTATGTTCCGGTTGACCCGAGCTCACGGCGATGACCTGCTCCCTTCGCTCCACGGGCATTACCCCGCTTCCTCACTACTGCGGAGCAGTCCGCCCCTAGCCGGCGCATCGGTACTTTTTGGCCTCGCGGTTGACGCCGCTTGTGCCTTTTCCCTTGGCATCGCCGTATAGGTTCTCACGTTCGTACCAGAGCCTGGTCGAGGTTCGCGCCGCCTACATGCCGGATGTCGCTCGGGCCGTCTCAGGCATCCCCCGAGCTGATCCCGGAGGAAGGGTCACCCCCCGGTTCTGACATCGCCTAATCCGCTTTCGACACTTCTGCAGCGGTTCGCTTGCGCTCGCCTCTCTCGACCGTGCCTGCCGGAATCTCGTCCCGGCGTTTCCGCAACGCTCACCACCACGGCTTTTGACCGCAGCAGCTTGCGGTGGCTTGAGATCAGCACCTGATTGCCGACCCCGAAGGGCCCTCCTTCATCTCTCGTACAGTTGCGCGACCCGGCGTGCCGCGAGCTTGCCGCGGGTCGCGAGCACCGCATCCGCGGCGATCCGCAGAAATCCCCGCGCTTTCAGTTTCGCGAGCGCGCGCTGCTTCTCGTCCCAGACGTTTGGGCTTCCCGGTAAACCTCGGATCAGGCTGACCCGGCGCAGGATCAGCGCGCGCATGATGCGCTCGGTCGGATCTATGGCGCCGTCGTCACACGCCGATTGCGAGCCATGGGCATCCCCGTCCCGATGCGCCGCGACCGTTTCCTCGTAGAACTCGCCGGCGAGCGCGACGATCTGACGGTGCGAGAGTTCGTCAGGCGTCGTGCTGACAAGGTTGGCGCGCCACTCGCGTTCGAGTTTGAGATTGTGCTCGTTGCATCTCAGAACCGCCTCGTCCCAGTCCTTGGTCCCCAAGCTGAACTTGATCTCGGCCCGCATACCGAAGTTGCGGTAGGCCGCCGGCACGCGGCGAATTCGAATCGCGGATTGACCCAAGGTTCGATCATGCGAAAGCCCACGGTGTGACCACCCCTGTGTACCACCGGACTTTTTCGGAAAGCCTTATTCTATCGATAAAATTGGAATTTCAGGAGGTTGCGAGGCTCGGTGGCGGAGAGGGAGGGACTCTCCGAGAGTTTCTTCCACTCCGCCGGTTTTCCTGAAAAAGAAGCGTCTCCGGCGGGTTACTGGGATACATTGCGGACTACATCGCGGACTACCTGTCATTCGGCCTATGCCGCGCTCCAAAACTGGCGACGATCGTCGAGGTGCGCAATACCCCCGCGAGGGGCATGGTTAATGACGCCTCAGACTTGTTGGCAGTCCCACCGCGGCCGGCGCAGGAACGCGCCGCGAGGCGTCGAACTCCTGACCTCCAAATTCGTAGTTCAGCGCTCGATTACTCCCCGAAATCCAGGGCGAAGACTGGGCTCTGATTGGGGGTTGCACTTTGTCCAAATTTGGACTATGTCCATATCCAACAATAAGGTGGGACCTGTGCGGAGCGACCACGAAACACAACCGTCTGAAGCGGCAAAAGGGCCTCAGCGCCTCGACAATTCACGCCTTGCGCCGCCCAATCGAAGGCGGCTCAGCGCTCCTGCGCTGCGGACTTTCCTCGCCATTGCGGATCTATGGAGGTTGACGGAAGAGCAGCGTCTTCTGATCCTCGGCTATCCCTCTCGATCCACGTACCACAACTGGTGCAAGCAGGCGCGCGAACACGGCGCTTTCACGCTCGACGTTGATGTCCTCACGCGTATCTCGGCGGTACTCGGGATCCATCAGGGTCTCGGGATTCTGTTTCCGACGGAGCAGCTTGGCGTCGTGTGGCTGCGAACCCCGCACAGCGCTGTCGTGTTCGGCGGGCGGCCGCCCCTCGACCTCATGACCAGCGGCTCCCAGGATGGGTTGCTCTCGGTGCGCCGTTTCCTAGATGGCGCGCGCGGCGGTCTCTACATGCAGCCGAACACCATTGACGAGGCGTTCAAGGCTTACGACGATACGGAAATTGTCTTCCGGTGACGGACGCTTTCGCATCCTCGCCACGGCCTGCCCATCGCCTGATCCCGTCGCAATTTCCTCCCATCGAGCTGTTCGATACGGTTGCGACCGCGGCTGATCTTGCGGCCGTGATGGAGCTGGTCGGCTGGAGCAACGATCGACTTGTCGCAGACCGTATCTATCGGCTACCGCAGACCGAATGGGTGTATGGCGTCCCTAATGCCAGCGTCGTCATGGCGGCTTTCCTGCACGTTGCTCCTGGTGGGATGCGATTCAACGGTCCCGGGCTCGGAGCCTGGTACGCAGCCGACGATATCCGGACCGCGGCTGCCGAGGTCGGTCATCACCTTCGGCGCGAGACAGTCGCACGCAATGTAACCACGATGACCCGGACCTACAGGGCATATGCCGCAACTCTGTTAGGCGAGTATCTCGACATCAGGGGCCAGCAGACCAGGCGCCCTGACGTGTATGCGAGCAACCGCTATGACGCCTCGCAAAAGTTTGGCGAGGAGGTTCGCGCGTCAGGTGGCGCGGGACTGCTCTATGACAGCCTGCGACGCCGGACCGGCGTCAACGTTGTCGCGCACCGCCCGCGCAACATTACTGACATCGTACAGACAGATCATTTCGAAATTTCGGTCCAGGCAACGTCGCGCATGATCGACGTCCGCAAACTGCCACTGTGATGCGAGGGAGGAACCCCTAAGCTTCCGGCCGAATTTTGACAGTCCAACCAGACCGAACGTCCGCTTCGCGCCTACTCATCCGCGACCTACGGTTTAGGAAACCGTTTTCAAGGCAATGATGTCAGTTACTTAGCGCTCTCGTGTTGCATATACGTTGCATGGAGCGATTGCGGAAGAACGCCAATCGGCGATGGTGACACCAAATTCGTAGTCTGGGCTGGGCCATTGAAATCATTGAGGTCCGTTACCGTAAGAAAGCCGCGGCTCGTCGAAATCGGCGTCATTCGGAGACTCTTGAATGGGCCCCGTTACCGAAAAAAATGAACGTCTTTCCGATATCTTACCACCGGTGTAGGCCGCGGTAGAGCACTCCATTGGTAATGGAGAGGTCGACAGTTCAATCCTGTCTGGCAGCACCAGTCTTTCTCTCGAAAAAGCCCTATAAAATCAGCGTAAATCCACGTTTCCGTTTGACTGCCGGTTTCAGCCATTTCAGCTATTTCGGCCGGAACAGACCGGGAAAGCGTGTGTCAACTGACACAAAACTGGCACAACGGTTCGCATTTTGTCCGCTCATCCAAACAATGCAGCCAGCGGCCTTTTCGCTTCGTACGAAGAGGGCCGCTGCGAACCTCGCAGGGGGCTTTTGGGAGGTCCATCCGCTGTGTGTACCGAAAATCGATTCGGCGTAGACGCAGCAAGCGGACGGCGTAAACTCGCATCCGATGACCGATCTGCTCAGGCTGGTTCTCGGTATCCTGGCTTCGCGCTTCAAGGCGAGAGCAACGCTGGAAGCGGAAAACCTGGTCCTGCGCCTACAAGTCAATGTGCTTCGCCGGCGAACGCCGAAGCGACCGCACCTCAACAATACGGATCGTTTTCTATTTGTTTGGCTCTATCGATGGTTTCCGTCCGTCCTTGAGGTGGTTGCGATTGTCCGGCCGGAGACCATCATTCGCTGGCACCGGGCTGGGTTTCGGGCGTATTGGCGCTGGCGATCCCGCAACCGTGTTGGCAGACCGAAGGTCTCGGCTGAGCTGCGCACGCTCATTGGCGAGATGAGCCGTGCGAACACACTTTGGGGCGCGCCGCGTATTCATGGTGAGTTGCTCAAGCTCGGCTTCGAGGTCGCCCAGTCGACGGTCGCTCGGTACATGTGCCGCCACTCGCGGCCACCGTCTCAGGGCTGGCGGACGTTTCTCAGCAATCACGTCGACGGCATCGCGGCGATCGACCTCTTTGTCCTGCCGACGATCGCATTCGAAATTCTGTATTGTCTTGTCATTGTGCGCCACGGACGACGGCTTTGGGTGTCGTTTGGCGTGACGGCAAACCCAACCGCGGAGTGGATCTCGCGCCAAGTCACCGAGGCGTTCCCGTGGGACCACGCGCCGCGATATCTCATTCGGGATCGAGACACCTCGTATGGTCCAGTCTTCTTGCAGCGGATCCGTGCAATGGGCATTCGGGACCATCCGATCGCACCCCGATCGTCCTGGCAAAATGCTCACGTTGAGAGACTCATCGGCTCGATCCGCCGCGAATGTCTCGACCACATGATCGTGTTTGGCGAAGCGCACCTGCGCCGGATCCTACGCGGATATGCCGCCTATTATAATGTGTCGAGGACCCATCGATCTCTGAACAAGGACGCCCCTCTCCATCGCGCGATTGAGCGCCTCGGCGCCGTCGTCTCACGACCTGTCCTTGGCGGCCTTCACCATCAATATTGCAGAATCTAATTTTCGGCACACACAGCCGCCGGGAGGATTGTTCGTCGTTATTTCGTAGCCGCGATAGGCGCCCCTCAAAGGGTCCACCCACCTGGGCTGATACGACGCGAGATCGTCTGCCGTAATCAGACCGCCGTGCTCCCGCATGTCGCGGTCGATGCGCTGGGCCAATTCACCCTTGTAGAATACGTCCGAACCGCCCTCGGCGATCATCCGTAGCGTATTCGCGTAGTCGGGATTGCGGACGAGGTCGCCGACCCCGCTTCGGCGTGCCGTCGTCTCGGCAGTAGAGGCTTCGTCCGGACGGCGTAAAGGCGAGCCGCTCGGCGCCGGAAGCCCGTCCCATCGTGCCGGGATCGGACCAAAAGAATTCCACGTGAGGCCGGATCATCCATCCGTTATCGGCCCACTCGATAGCCGGCGCCACGATGTCGCGCCACGGCAGCACGCCGAACTTGCTGTGCGCCTCGAAATAAGCCTTCAGCGATGCCGGGACGCAGCCCGACTGGTAGCCGACGTCGTTGACCTTGCCCTTCAGAATAAAGCCGTAGTGTAGTTCGAGATCAGCTTGGTCGCGGCAAGGACGAGCACGTCCAGCATCGCGCGATTGTCGTAGCCCGCCGCCTTGAAGGCCGACACGTCGGCTTCGCTTACGACGCCACGGTTGCGCGTCACCTTCGCTGCGAATTGCCGCAGGGCTTCGAGCTCGGGATCGGCGATGCGGCGCCCTTCACGCACGGCGGCGATCGCCTCCGGCTCGACCTTGGCCATGCGCGACAGGTTCGTGTGGCTGCCATGCAGTACGTGCACTCGTTTTCGTAGATGATCGCGATGTAGACGATATTGCGTTCCTGCGGCGTGAACCCCGTCTTCTCGGCGATTCCCCATAGGGTGGCATAGGCCTCGAGCGCGGCGGGATGTGAATAAGCGTCGAAGAGTGCCCCCTCCACTATTAGGTAAATCAATCGCTTAGCTCGCCGATCGGCGTTGGGACCCCACGCCGATTAACACCAGCATCGCGCGATTCTCAGTCAACTGCCAGCACCATTGAATTTACGACAGGGACAGCCACAGAAAACCTCGCGCTGCCTTGCTGTAAGCGCGACCTGATCGCTCGGTGCAATCGATTTTCATTCAACCACCAAGCTTGTAAAGAATGGTTTGGTGACTTCAGCGTCCGAGCTTGGCTCTTCATTCGAAGCAACCAGCGTGACAAATTCGTTGCTGCAATTCCAACAGCGCCAAAGATACTGGACTTCTCGCGCATTCACCCGCTCATCCCACTCGGGATCAATTAGCTTTGAACCGCACCGAGTGCATTTTTGCCCATGTAGTGAAGGAATCGACGGCATTTTAGCCTCCTCTGCCTTTTTAGCCTCCTCTGCCTTTTCTCCAAAATAGTGTATGCGGGCTGCCCCTATCGGTAATGATCTGGATCAATTCGTGGAAGCCGAATGGACACCAAACTAACGTATCAGCTGGCGCAGACCGAGCAACTCAAGCCGAGTAGCGGCGCGACGGTCGTCCGCTGCCTTTCGAAGACCGCAGTGACGGTCTC
The DNA here is from genome assembly GCA_963761895.1 of uncultured Alphaproteobacteria bacterium. GTDB lineage: Bacteria > Pseudomonadota > Alphaproteobacteria > Rhizobiales > Xanthobacteraceae > Bradyrhizobium. Next base: position 803,430 of record CAVXIL010000001.1, on the reverse strand, counting down.
AAGAGCGAAGGCGGCGGGTCGCTGATCGCAAGCCGCTCGGCTATGTTGCGACGAGAGAGCTCGCGCCGATGCAGTGACTATGTCCAGTTCCCGGCAGATACCGTTGAAAAAGTCGAAATTTGAGCGGCTCCGAAAATTTCGCGAAGGTCGGTTCTTTGTTATCTCCGCCGCTGCAACCCTCTGTAGGGCAGGTCCAGCGCGAGCTGGTCTACACCGTCTATTCGTAGTCGAGATTTCTTGACTCGGTGAATGGGCACGCGCGAATGATGTTCACCGATGGACTAGCACCGGGATCTTGCAGTGGGTGAGGACCTTTACCGTCTCGCTGCCGAGGACGATCGCGGAGATGCCATGGCGGCCGTGCGAGGCCATGACGATTAGATCGCAGCCCTTCGACCCCGAAGTATCGATGATCGCCTGGTACGGATGCTCATGCTCAACCTGGACCGTCTCGCATGCGACGCCCTCCGCTTGCGCTGCGCGGGCGGCAGCGCCAAGGGTTTTCTCGGCGTGCTCCTTCATGCGCACCTTGTACTGAGCCGGCGTGTCCTCGATCATCTGCGTGTCGATCGTGAGCGTATGAAAAGGCGTCAAGACTGTCAGCACGGTGGCTTTGGCACCGATCCGCTTGGCCAAGGCGATACCGTGCTGGACAGCTTTCCCGGCCAGTTCCGAACCGTCCATTGGTATCAGGATGTTGGTATACACCGCACTCTCCCTTGATCATCGCCCTTCAGCGCCACCGTACTGCGGAACGGGCGCTCGGGCGAGCGCCAGCGTTGGCGTTTGGATCATAGCGTACACCAGGCAGGCCGCGATGGATATTTCCGCGAACTGATTCTTCGCTAGGTTCCTGCGCGACACATATCAAGCGATATAGACGTGCCGTTCGCGAACTAACTCAGCATGAGCAAGTCGGCAGAACCGGCGAATGGACTGGATAGTGCAATCGGAAGTCGACATCGTTGGACATGTCCGGACATCGCGATGTTTGTCCAAAACGGCCCAATAACGCTGGACGGACACGCCATATACTACATATGGCCGTCCTGTCCGGCGTGGTTTGAGTTTTCTAAGTCTTTAAGCCTTATCGACTGCGCCGGTCCAATCTTTAAAACCACCGACGTTATAGACCTTATCGTAACCCATATCCTTCAACAGCTTTCCAGCAAGCGCGGCACGACCACCGGAAGCGCAATACAGGATGACCGCCTTATCCTTATCGAAGTTCTTGTCGTGGTATGGCGACTCCGGGTCGGCCCGGAATTCCAACATACCGCGCGGCACATGCAGCGCACCGGCAACCTTGCCGCTCGCCGCAACCTCTGGCGCATCACGGACGTCCAAAACCAAGGTGTTGCCCTTCTTGATCATGTCGCTGGCCTGATCTGCCGTGATCTTCGGAACCACCGCGTTTGCGGCTTCCAACATCTGCTTAACGTTTGTTGCCATCTGGTTCTCCTTTATGTTGCTAACCAGGATAGCGAAGGTTGACCTACAGATCGACTGTGGCGCGTTGACGCCCAAGCGAACGAACGAACCAGCGAAGTGCGCTGGCGGGTGGGCGGCACCTCATCTGAGGTCACTCAAATCGCTGGCCAGCGGCAACCATGTAACTATTCAGCGCGGGACATACTAAGATAAACACGAACGCTGGAGGTCACAATATGCAAATCGCCCCCGAGATCACCTTCGAAGGTTCTGAATCATCCGATGCCGCCCGCGCCCAGATATTAGGTGAATTAGAGCGGCTGGAAGCCCATAATCATCGTATTACCGGTTGCCGGCAGCGTGAAAGTGATCGCGCCGAGCCACAAGCACCGCCATGGCAACGGATTTCATGTCCACATTTGGTTAACCCTGCGGCGGCACGAAAACATCGTTGTCGACGATTCAGCGTCTGATGATGCGCTGCACGAACATGCCGAGGTACCGATTAGGGATGCCTTGGCGGCTGCGCGGCTTCAGGTCGATGCTCTTGCGGCGAGAAACTAAACGACCCGATTGGCGTGAGCGATTAAACTGGTTTCGCTTGCGATCTGTATCGTGCGGTGACCGAACATTTCAACGGCGTATCGGGACTCCCCTGCACGATCCGTAAAACCGCGACTATGGTTCCTTCGGCGTGATTGCTGAACGCCTGATCGAACTTGTCACCGAATGCAAATTTGGAAGCCATGGCGAATCCTTCCGCACACAGGCTTTGCGCCAAGCGAGGCTGAAACAGGGTTCCTTTGCGATTGATAAGACCGGCTGGTCGCTTCGCGCGGACTAAGCCAGTCCCCGGCCCTCACCTCATCGATGGCTCCTGATCACGTCGCCGAACGCGATTGTCGAGCCGATACACCCGAAAGCCATGCCGGTAATCCTGACTACCGGCGAAGAGCGCGACGTCTGGATGCGTGCGCCTTGGGACGAAGCCAAGGCGATGCAGCGGCCGTTGCCAATGACGCACTCATGATTGTAGCGCGTGGCGAAGCCAACGAGGACCCCGCGGCTGCTTAATCCGAACCCCGGCCGCTAGGCGGTCGAGATAGGCCATACCAATTGACAGCGGGTCGGTTGATTATGGCAGTCGTACGGACTGGCAAACGGGCACCCCGGGGCACATATTCGGGGGATGGAAAAATTTCGTTCGCGCATGCTTGAGGTGTCAGTGATGCTCGACCGGCCACCGCGCCGGGAGTGGCAGGTCACCTCCAACGGCGAAATGATCGCGAACGGCTTCGAGGACGGGCAGGTAGAAGCTAAGTTTGAGGCTACAACGCCATGTTTCTCTTGCTCGCCGCAGGCTGGAATCCCTGATCCCAAACGCTAGGCAAACATCTGATGAAGGAAAGCACACTGTCCAAAATCACAGCGTCCGTTGCGGTCGCAAAGGGGATGGCACAAAGGGCACTAGCGGCCAACCCAAACCCGCAATGGACTGAGTACGAAATGCAGTCAATCGACGAATGGATCGTGCGTCAGGATGTGAAACTGGACCGCCCCGAAGCCATCCGCCACCTGGTCGAGCTGGGGCTAAAGGTTAAAGCCAAATGATCAAACCGAAGCGATCCGCGGAGCAACTGATCGCGGACGAGGCCGATCGAAGGGCCCTTAATCCGCCGGTGTCGAGGCAGACGATATCGGAGAGCCAAGCCGAGCCAGAATTCCAGGAGAACCACAGGCGGCTAAAGGCGGAGCGGCTGGTGCGCGAGGCTGGGCTGAAAGCGAAGGGCAGATGACCGCTCGAACGCCTGCGCCGAAGGCTGAAGATTATTCTGTTGTCCCGGGCTCGCTAGGCCCCTGCCGTGATTTTCGCATCAGCGTGGGCTTGCGCGAGGGCTGGGACGCTGATGGCCGTGTCTTTGACGTTTCGGAGGCCGTCCGCACAGCCCGTGCCTGGATGAAACGCCGCGTGGAAGCTGGCCAGCCCGCGCTATCCGGTATGTTCACCCGTGCGGAAGTCACCTACGCTTGGCCCCGCCCGGACGGTACCGTTGGCTCGGACCGCGAACCAGTGGCGCTATTCACAGGGGAAGCCGTCCACGCCTATCTCGGCCACTTGTCCGACCAGGCGATCGAGACGATGTTGAACGAACTTTCGATTGAGCTTGGCGCTGCACTGGGGCAGGAGCGAATTTATGTAGCATTCGCGGACCGGACGTGGATTTTGGATGCGGGAGAACGAGGTAAAACTTCCGCCTGATTTGCCGAATTGACAATTCCTCACGATGGGAAAAACCCATCCGATCAGTGTCATTTGATCGGTTTTGCGCTCGCAAAATTCGGTTGACGATCTGTTTTTATGGTGTGCCGCGCTACCGGGAGCAGCCCAGCGCATCTCTTGGATTGGGCGCGATCACAACGGCGCATTCGGCGATCTTCGTATTCAACTCGCCTTCCAGATCCGTTGCCCGCTCGATGACATCGCTGTGGCGCACCTGCAGCCAATTCCGACTACTTTTTATGCTTATGCCGCTCCAGCCACCGCTTGGCGGCCTCCTCCATTACATCAGAGGCGGTCCCGTGTGTACCGAAAACGCTATCCGGGTTGATGACGTGATGGAATCGCCTAAGCTGGCGGAATGATCTGGCTTTTGTGTTTCGTTTTGGCCGCCTTGACCTCGCCATTCAAGTCGAAGATCCGGCTTGAGGCCGAAAATGCCGCGCTCCGACATCAGTTGATCGTTTTGCGGCGCAAGCTGCGCGGGCGCGTCAAACTCGCAAACAGCGATCGCTGGTTCTTCATCCAGTTATATCGCTGGTTTCCATCGATCCTGGAGGTCCTCACGGTCATCCGTCCCGAGACGCTGGTTGGTTGGCATCGGGCCGGCTTTCGCAGCTCCCGGCGCTGGAAGTCACGATCATTGGGAGGGCGGCCACAGATCGAGACGGACCTTCGCTCACTGATCCGGCAGATGAGCATCGAAAACTCTCTTTGGGGCGCGCCGCGCATCCACGGTGAGTTGCTCAAGCTAGGGTTTGAGGTCGCCCAATCAAGCGTTGCCAAGTACATGGTCAAGCGGCGTGGACCGCCCAGTCAGGGATGGCGGACCTTCCTGCGTAATCACGCGCCGGACATTGCCGCCATGGACCTGTTCGTTGTGCCGACCATCGGCTTCGATCTGCTCTACGCCTACATAATAGTGCGGCTGGATCGCAGAGAGCTGGTCTGGATCAGCGTCACAACACATCCGACCGCCGAATGGGTTGCACGCCAGATCACAGAAGCGTTCCCGTGGAATGAGGCTCCGCGCTCCATGATCCGCGACCGGGATCGCATCCGTCGTCACACGGCGATTGCGCGCCATGGGCATTCGGGACAAGCCCATCGCACCGGCCTCACCTTGGCAGAACGGCTTTGCCGAACGGCTGATCGGATCGATCCGGCGCGAGTGTTTGGACCACGTCATTGTCTTGGGCGAGATACATTTGCGTCGAATTCTAAAATCTTACGCCGATTACTACACATCGATCGTTGAACAAGGATGCGCCGGTTTCTCGCCCGGTTCAGCCAACCGGTGTGATCAGTTCACGCGCCATCCTGGGCAGACTTCATTACTACTATGGCCGTGCTTAAGTTTTCGGTACAGACAGCCAATGAACAAACTCATGCACCGCAGCAAATGTCCCGGCTTTCGCCCTCTCCGACGACCCACTCGCAGCGTACTGGCGTTGGATTTTGTAAAGCCACGCCTCGTTAGAAATTCCCACAGGACGATCCAAGTCCACCAAGGATGTCGTGGCAGGTGTCTCCAATTTCGGGATCGATCCAGGTCTGCGGGTGCGTCGCTCGCCTGTGCCGCCAACCGCGGCCGAGCATGCATTTTTTATATGCGGCGGAGGTTACAGCGCCATCCAGCACCACTCCAAAACGCTGGTCGCAATATTGCGCATCGGCCTGGAGGGCGTCATCGCCGCGCCACTGCTTTTGGGTGTTGGCATATTCAGAGTTGGCTTGAGCAGCAACAACCGCGCTCATCAACAATATCGCCGCAACAACGAGGCGCTTCATCGCAAATCCTCCATCTGAGCAACAGTGCTTACAGATGTCTGTTGCGCTCGATGAACGCTTTGGTTCAAAAAAGCCCGATTACAAATTGGAAATGAAGGCGTTCAGAGGGCCAATTTCTCTCAAGCGCGACTTCCGCTTTACCCCTAAAAGCAGCCATCCGGCGGACGAACTGGCATGTCCGCCCAGGAGCAGACATTGCTGCGCCCGCTTGCGACGTCCGAAAAGTGCCAACAACGGAAGTGCGCGCGCGCGTTCACCTCGTCGGCCAGCGCAAGCTAAACCGGCAGCGCGGTGATGTTCGGCGGTAACGCTTACGAGCACCAAGGTCGTTATGAACATCTATTGTGACGCGCGTCCGCGTCAGGCAGCTTAGGCCACGCAGCTTACTCGCCAGAGCTGGTGGTCCCGCTTACGGCCTCGCGACGGAATTGGCCGATACGTTCAAAGCCATTCCGGTTGTTACAGGTGGCGAACTCATCATTTCAAGGCCTGTTTTCACAAGGCTTGTTCTCATCACTGCCCATGCCAAGAGCATCGATGCGAACAGGCATATGATGGCGAACAGACCCGTGTACCTTGGACTTTGGCGGGGCGCCTTTTCATACGTGTTGTACGTGTGCATGATCGTCACTCCCTAAGGAGCCTGATGTAATGTAAATTAAAGCTGCCCAGCTTCCTCGCCTTCCACGAGGAGGTCGAAATATGCGCGCGTTACGGGCCGTGACGACCTTGATCCAGCTCAAACGACCGAATTATTTCCGGCCAAAAATCCGCTCTCAGAAATCGAATTTTTGTCCGCGCGGCAACATCGTATCGCCAACGTCTGGTGCGGGTCAGTCGCGTCGTTTTGGCCGTAGACCAGCGATTTCTGGTCTACCCTCGATGACCGGACATTCTCAGTGCCCGTCGCCATGTCTCAAGGGGGGCCAAGAGTACCCATTGGCATATTTTGCAAGCCAGTTTGTCTAGCGGATCGTCAGCAGCCGAACGCCCGCGCTTTGACGTAGATCAAATCAGACTTAGCCAATAGTAGTAATTTAGCTTTCGTATGGTGCGCATAGTTTGAACGCGGCATGTCCAAGCGTCTGTGCGAGTCAAACCAATAGGCGGCCTGCTGGGAAACGACGCTTTTCGAAGGGCGGAGAATTTCGATGACGGTCCGCCAGTTGCTCAATGAAAAAGGGCATGATGTTTTTACAATTGGCCCGGACAATACCGTCTTTGAGGCCATGCAAAAGATGGCTGACCAGAACGCTGGTTCTTTGGTTGTAATCGAGGACGGAAACCCCATTGGCATCATTACTGAACGACATTACGCACGGAACGTGTTTTTGAAGGGACGTGCGTCCCCTACAACTCGTGTCCGTGACATTATGGAGGCGAAGGTTTTATTCGCTCACCTTGATCAAACTGTGGAAGAATGCATGGCCGTTATGACTGAGCAGAGAGTTCGCCACCTTCCCGTTATTGATCAGGGCAAATTGATCGGAATTGTATCGATTGGAGATCTGGTAAAAAGCATAATCAGTAAACAAGAATTCGTCATTGACCAGTTGGTACAATTTATTCACCGCTAATGCGGATCGACTATCACGCCGATCGCGCTTTCGGATTTTCAAACGTTTTCCGCTTTTTGGTGATGATTAATCGCGAAGAAATCGCCTTGTTTCCAGCAATCGAAGTTGGGTGTAACCCTGCTCGGGCGGGGGGCTTCGTAAAGTCCGCGTTGGGTCAAAAAGGCGAAATACTCGCTGAGAGTAAATGTCGTCCGCTGTTGCCCAATAACAGACATGCAGCGACTGCTGCGCCATGTCGGTTCGGTGCCAGGACCAGACACGAGGACATCAGTTCGAAGGCTACCACTACCGATCAGAAACAAGGGCCAATCGTTATGGTTTGCCTCCTCGCATTGTGCGATCGTACTTAGATATCGGTCCATCAATTCGACCTGGTCTGTGCGAGCTTGCTCCAGTCGTCCGCCTGCAAGCGTGCAATGAGCTTGTATCCTCCGGCCCCGTCGGGCTTGAATATCGACGCTTCCCCTTCCTTCACCTCGAACCAGTCTTTGCCAAAGGCATCGAGGAGATTGGGCCTATGGGTGACAACGATGATATTGGTTCCTGGCGGCGGCGGCGGCGTGGCGGCGAGCTTGCGCAGCGCCTGCGCGCGGCGGTTATTTTCCATCGAGGTCACGACCAACCCGCCTTCTGCAAAATCGATCGAAGGTTTGACCTCCCCGAAGCCCAGCAGCTTCCCGGTCTCGACTGCCCGATTGAACATGCTGGTATAGACCTCGCCGACCGGAATCTTCAGTTTGCGCATGGCTTCCCCGATCGATCGTGCCTGCTGGCGGCCCGCATCGTTGAGTTGGCGCTGCCTGTCGATTTTCTCGAGGTGGAGCGGATCGGTGTCGGCTTGATCCGGTGGAGTGGAGCCGTGCCGAATTATGATGACATGTCCGCCACCGCGTAAAGCGTTGATCAACTCTTCCTGAGATAAGGCAGACTGGCCATGTGGTCCAAGCCACAACAGTGTTGCGATCGCCAGAACGAAAATTCTCCTAGTGGCGCGCATCATCGGCTCCCACTGTTGCAGATTTCATGGCTTCTAGTACCCGGAATCATAAGTCACTAAGACGGCGTCCCTTGACGCGGCGCTGGTGGACTTTGGATTTTGTCCAGACGAACGGCTCCGCGTCTTTGTTGTAGGCTTTGATAAAAGCATTAATGTGCTGCTTGAGTTGCTCGACGGAGGTGAACGATGCGCCGGTCAGCGACTGGCCCTGCAAAATGGAAAACCAGCCCTCGACCTGATTGAGCCACGAGGCGCGTGTCGGCGTAAAGTGGAAAGTTACAAGCGGGTGGCGTTTCAGCCATTCGTCGTTTTTCTGGTACGTATTCAGATTGTCGAGGATGACCTTGAGCCGTGCCTTTGGATAGGCGGCGACGACGTCATCCATGAAGTCGAGAAATTCCTTGCGGCGACGGCGTTTCTTGTGTGCGGCCCGGACCTTGCCGGTGGCAACCTCAAAAGCGGCAAACAGGGTTGTCGTGCCATGCCGCTTGTAGTCGTGGCTTTGCCCGGTCAGGGCGCGTCCGTTCGGCAGTTTCAGGTAACCCTGCGCCCGTTCCAGTGCCTGGATCGACGGTTTCTCATCGACGCACAGGACAATCGCGTTCTTCGGCGGCGCCAGATAGAGGCCGACCACATCGGCGGCCTTTGCCGCAAAATCCGGGTCGTTGCTCTCGCACCAGCTTTTGCGTCCGGCCAGATCGATCTTCTGCTTGCGCAGCGATCGCCAAATATACTGCACATTGACGTCGCCCAACGACCGCGCGATCAATGGCCCGTTCCAGCGTGCAAAACCCTTAGGTGGCGGCTGGTCGAGAACCTTGCGAATGCGCTGGTCGGTCGCCTCGCCGTAGATCGGCGGGGTGCCGGGTCGCAGCCGATCCTCCAGCCCATCAAGGCCTTCGCGCGCGTAACGGATACGCCATAAGCTGACCGTGGTCGGCGTCGTCTCCAGATCGCGGGCGATCTCCCGTGTCGCGTGCCCGTCGGCCGCCTCCAACACGATCCGTATCCGCAACAGCTGCCGCTGTTCGGTGCTGCCGGCGCGCAAGCGCGCCTCAAGAACCGCACGATCTCCCGGCCGCAGCCGGACTTTCATGGCATCGCTTATCATGCCATCTTAAATCACGCGGCAACGCCGCACGATAGTGCAAATATGACTCAGTTACTTCGGATAGTGGGTACTAGGTGACCACAAACCATTTGCGTCGTGGCCTGAGGGTCACTCTTGCCAATCACAAACGCGCCCTTGCCGTCGTAACCCGATTCTTGGATCACGCGTTCTAACGGCGCCGGCGCCCGGCCGAGACGATCGGCAAGGACATGCCCCCGACCGCGGGGAATCAATACGACATCGCCTGGTTCAAGAACGATATTGCTGCCGGACGGGAGGCTCACATGGCAGCACCCCTGGATCACAAAATGGAACCGCGCGGCTTGCTCGTATGCCGGACGGTAATGGCCCAGGGTGGCGAATAGTCGGTACGGAAGTAAAGTGTTCCTTTGAGCCTGATGGTCTCAAAGACATCACTCAAGAGGTCGAACATGCGGGCCATCTCGTCCAGCTAGACCCCCCGCACCCGCGTTGCATGATAGCAAACTTCGCCTCGCATGTCGCTGATGGGTCAAACTCGGACCTCGGGCCGCATCCGAGCGAGGTCCGTTCATCCCCTCATAGCGGACATGCGGGGACTACGGTGGCAGGCCCGCTTGGTGCCATGAACAGACATGCCTCGGGTCGTTGGTCCGATCAACGGACATCGTCAGCCAGACCGGCCACGTCCGAAAAATGCTGACCACGTCCGGACCCTCATACCCGCAGCGAACAGCATCACCCACCATCTCATGAACGCGCATGAGAAAGGTCAGCAGGTCTGATCCCAAAGCACGCGACATCGCCATTTTTTCGTCATACTTGATCAAGGCGGTGTGGCTTTTACGGCACGCGGTTTCGGCGCTGAATCGCTTACAGTGCATTCAGATTATTCGTCGCATCGCAATCGCAATGAATGCTTCAGATCAAACGAAGCGCTCAAACCGGGGAAAATACGATGAAGAAATTTCTGTTGGGGACCCTTGGTGTTGTTGCAATGGCCGCTCCCGCGCTCGCAGCTGACCTTCCGGTTAAGGCGCCGCCGCCGGTTTACGTCGCCCCGATGTACAACTGGTCGGGCTTCTACATCGGCGGTAACGGCGGCTGGGGAGCGAGCGATAGTTGCTGGGACGTCTTTACGGTAGCTGGCGCAACCCTCGTTAACGGTTGCCATGATCGGTCCGGAGGCATCGTCGGTGGCCAGATCGGCTACCGCTGGCAACAACCCAATAATCACTTTGTTTTTGGTTTGGAAGCTCAGGGCGATTGGGCGAACATCAGCAACTCTCGCGTCAGCGTTTTGGATCCAACTTTGACACTTGGCAGCAAAATTGATGGCTTAGGCCTTTTCACCGGCCATCTGGGTTTTTCCTGGGATACGTGGCTGCTGTATGTGAAGGCCGGCGCGGCGGTGACGAGCAATAACTTCTCTGTAAGCTCCACCGCTGGAGGAATAGCCTCGGCGAACTCGACCCGTTGGGGTGGCGCCTTGGGTCTCGGATTCGAGTACGGCTTCACGCCGAACTGGTCGGTCGGTCTTGAATACGACCACCTTTTCATGGGTAGCTCAGACTATTCGTTCGCGGTAGTGGATCCCCTATTTGCTGGCGCGCGGATCCGGCAGGACGTGGATATGGCTACCGTGCGCGTGAATTATCGGTTCGACTGGGGTGCTCCTTACCTCGCGAAATACTGATACCCTCTCCAGCCAATTCAAAGCCCCGGCATCGTCCGGGGCTTTTTTGACGCTCATTGCGAATGGTCGCTTCGGGTCAAAAACGGAAGTGACCCTGCTTCCTCGGCAAGTCCGTTCTACCCTCAGGAGCAGACGTCGTCAGACCACCCGGGCATGTCCGTAAAGCTGCCAACAACGGACAACCGCGCTGCTCTTGGTGATTTCGCCGCTGTAGGATCTATAGAGCTAAAGCACGCTCGCCAGCCTCTCAGACGGGCTAGTGTTCGGCGGACAGTCCGCTTTGGTGCGATCCAACGCGAATTAGCTATTGGGGCAGCGTATACTTGCCAGTGATTAAAGCGCAAAACCCTATCGACCCGTCAGCGGCGGGTTTGCCCATGGCCACGTTTTGATATGTACCGCCTCCGCTTATGCCCTTCCATTTGCCGGTGCCGGAGAGGAACGTCCACGCGCCCGGTTTGTCGGGAGCGTCCACGAACTCTCCGATGAAGGTATCGCCTTCGGGGTCAGTCCATCGGCATGAACCCATGTCGGTGGGCTTACCCTGCATGATGCGGTTATAAGCCACGCAGTGGGCTGTGTTATTTTCAAAGACTTTGGGGGTAGCGGGCGGCACAACGATGTACCAAAACTCGTTTGAGAACACCGTGAGATCAGGGCCGGTTTCGAGCGTGTTGCTGGTTGCGTGGGCGCACGCGGTAAGTACTTCTTATTGATAGTCCCAATGCTTGGCTGCCGATGTCACAGGCACAGCCAACAAAAAAGCAGGGCAATTTGCCGCCTTGGAGCTTTTTAGGTTACATCGCGGCACACGCCTCTACAAGAGGTTGTAGGCGTGCTCAGGTGCTGGAATTTGGGTGCGTTGTCCGAAACGGGTCATTCGCGTCGTTCTGATCGCTTGCCAGCCACATCCGCTCCACCGCGAACAACGGACATTAGCGGACCAGCCCGGCATGTCGGAAAAGTGCCAAGACCGGACATCACGCAGGATGCGTTAATCTCTAGCTGTGGAGCCTCAACAGGTTATCCTCGGTCAGGCCGAGGCGGCTGATGGGTGGTTTGGATTTTAGACTGGTGTGTGGCCGATGCCAATTGTATCGGTGCAGCCAGTCAGGCAGGTGCTGAGCGCGGTGATCTGAGGTGAGATAGGCTTGGGCGTAGGCCCATTCGCGCAACGAGGTTTGGACGAAGCGCTCCGCTTTGCCATTGGTTTTTGGCGTGTAAGGTTTGGTGCGCAGGTGCTTGATTTTGAGCAAGCGCAATGCCTTGGCGTAGCGACGGGATCGGAAGCTGGTACCGTTGTCGGTCATGACGCGCTGAACCTTGACGCCATGGGCCCTGAAGAAGCGCAACGCGTTGAAGAGAAAGCGCAGGCAGGAGCGGCGCTTTTCGTCGGGCAAGATTTCCGAGTAAGCCACGCGGGAGTGATCGTCTATCGCCAAATGCAGATATTCCCAGCCGACCCCGCGGCTGTTGCTTTGACCTTTGCGATCGCCGGTGATGCGGTGACCGATTTGCTCGAAACGACCGAGCTTTTTGATATCGATGTGGATGATCTCGCCAGGGTGCTCGCGCTCGTAGCGGCGCACCGGTTCGGCCGGCTCCAGGGCCGAGAGCTTGTTGAGGCCGAGCCGCTGCAGGATGCGGCTGACGGTCGCCGGAGACACGCCGACCTCTACGGCAATCTGCTTGCCGGTGTAGCGCTGCCGGCGCAAAGCCTCAACGGCGGCGCACGTGGCAGGCACTGTTTGGCTCGGCAATGAAAGAGGTCTGGAGGAGCGATCGCGCAAACCGTCGATGCCGCCTGCGCGGAACCGTTCGACCCACTTGGCGACCGTCTTCGGTGTGGTGTTGAACTGGCGCGCGGCGGCGGCTTTGCTCAGTCCCGCCTCCACACACCGCACCATCGCCTCTCGACCTTTCGGCGTCAGGGGAGCATTCTTATGGCTGTTCATCTGGTCTCTCCGGGGAACACTGAAGCTTCGCAACCTCAGCTTCCTCGGTTCGGGCCAGATGGACAACCTCCTGAAAGACCACAGCTAGGGCATTCGGGAGTAATATTCGGCTTCATCGATTTCTTTGAAAGGGCCAAGCCGGAGTGCCGCTTCTCTCGCAAGTTCTAACGTGTCGAACCTACCGTAAACGGTCAACGGTTCGCCGGGAAATTTAGCTAACTTTATCAACTCGATTTCGACCGAAACTCCCCAAGTGTAAGCTTGGATGCGACGGCCATTTATGAATTCTGGTGGTCCAAGACGGTTTGTGAACGGCGCTTCGGTCATAAACAAAATATATCCCGGCCCGGTCTATTTTCCAGCCCGGACTTGTTACGTATGAAATCGGCTTCGGGTCAAACTCGGAAGCGGAGAGCCATTCGCGGAGAGTCCGCTCTACCCCCGATGAACGGACATCGTCAGACCGGGCCGACTGGTCCGTTTCGTGCCAACTGCGGACTCACGCACCGCAACAAATAGCTCTGTATTCGATCAACTCGTCGGCGAGCAGCAAGGCCGATTCCGAGATGGTGAGCCCGAGCGCCTAGCTCGTGGCTTCAAACCGGACATCGGCAATCCAGTTGCGCTTGCGCCGGCTCAGGCGGGCTTGTTCACTCTCGTCCTCGAAGGTTGCCGGCGCGCGTCGAAGCAGCGCAGGTTCTACATTCTCAAATGCGTTCACGCTGACGACGGCGTAGAGGCAGCCGTCGATTTGGCTGGTGACCACCGGCACCACGCCACACCCGGTGCACACGTGAAACTCGGCAGTCTTGGTGCCGAAGGCGTATTTTGATGCGCGCGTGCGATCCTTGACGCTCACCGTGAGTGATCCAGTCGGGCATGAGGTCCAAACACCGCCATGCTTCGCGCAGAACGAGCAGGTGCAGGCCCGAGCCGGGATTTCTGACGGCTCCGGCCGCCAGTCGAGCGCGAAAAAGATATTGCCGCAATGGCAGCGACCGGAGATCAACATGGCACTTCCGCGGTCTTGAGAGCTACACTCTATCACATTGTTGAATGAGTATTGGCGGCAACTCCTGCCAACCACTCAACGGAAATTTACTGGGGCGCCCGTGCGGCGGCGGTGGCCATGTATTTCGAATAGAAATCAGCAACCCGGTCGCGCCACATTCCGACGAATGCCCCCGATGTCAGCTTATCGACTGATTTCCACGCGTGTTTTACGGCCGGAAGAGTATTCCGCCAGATTGCGCGTTTGCACCATTTTTCACCTTTCTCCCTGCCTTCGCTGGTGGCACACATGGATTTCCAAGCGATGCGATCAGGTTGGCTGATGTGCTCGGCTGCGCCTTCCCAGCCTTGTTGATGGATTAGGTAAAGATCGCTCAAGGTCGGCTTCTTGTGCGTCACCCACTCGAACAGAATGCCTTCGGTAATGACCTTGTAGGCCGCCGCAACGGCATTGTCGCGGGGATCACGAATCTGCCCGGAGCCGAATTTGTTGAACTCGTATTCGCTCAGTTGGAACAGGCCGATATACGACCCGGTGCGTTGCTTGGGGTCGAAACCGGACTCGATCTTGGCAACCGCCTTCATGAAATTGAAATCCAGACCGAAAGCATCGGAAGCGCGCTTGATCTCCTCGACCGGCGTTCCGACCGGGGTGTCCTTGAGTGAACTTAAAACGATAGCCGCCGGCTTCTCGGCAGGCGGCAGTTCGGACCAGACGTAATAGATGAGATACCGGAAATCCTGCGTCACCGGTGCCGGCTTGGAAGCATCGTCGGGCGCATCGTGCGTTGTCGGCATCGGTTGGGCGGCATCATGGTGGACCAAGGCCATCCATTTTGCCTCGAAAGAATCGCCGCCGATTTCGGCTTGGGCCATCAACGACGGTCCGGAACCCGCGGCAGATGCCTCCGGCACGGCGGCGGAGAGCGCAGGCGCACCGGGCGTCTCGGCGCTCACAGCCGCTTCCAGCATTGCGTTCGGCACGGTCGCGCCTGGCGTGTTTCCGCCAACCTGATGGATCATCCCCGTGAATGTTATGGCACTCACGATGCAGGTGGCCTGCAAGGCTTTCATTGCCCCCAACTCCGCGGCACGGTCCCCGAAAGCACGCTACACGCATGTTCCCCGTAGTCCAAGGCGAGTCCGTTTTTAGTGGAATGTCCCAAGCGAGGCGACGGACAAGATTGGGATGGGTCACATTTACTGGAGCTGTTGCCTAAATGCGACATCCTTATCGCCGCTCGCAACTGCCAAGGCTATTGGCCTCGACATCCCGCCCACGATGCTCGCACTCGCGGATGAAGTCATCGAGTAACCCGCCACTTCGCCTTTGGGTCAAAACCAGAAAAGCTCAATGCGAGCAGATGTTTTCCGTTTGTGTGCCGAAAATCAGATTCTGCAATATTGATGGTGAAGGCCGCCCAAGGACAGGTCGTGAGACGACGGTGCCGAGGCGCTCAATCGAGCGCTGGAGAGGGGCGTCCTTGTTCAGAGATCGATGGGTCCTCGACACATTATAATAGGATAATAGGCGGCATATCCGCGTAGGATCCGGCGCAGGTGCGCTTCGCCAAACACGATCATGTGGTCGAGACATTCGCGGCGGATCGAGCCGATGAGTTTATCAACGCAAGCATTTTGCCAGGACGATCGGGGTGCGATCGGATGGTCCCGAATGCCCATTGCACGGATCCGCTGCAAGAAGACTGGACCATACGAGGTGTCTCGATCCCGAATGAGATATCGCGGCGCGTGGTCCCACGGGAACGCCTCGGTGACCTGGCGCGAGATCCACTCCGCGGTTGGGTTTGCCGTCACGCCAAACGACACCCAAAGTCGTCGTCCGTGGCGCACAATGACAAGACAATAAAGAATTTGGAAGGCGATCGTCGGAAGGACAAAGAGGTCGATCGCCGCGATGCCGTCGACGTGATTGCCGAGAAACGTCCGCCAGCCCTGAGACGGTGGCCGCGAGTGGCGGCACATGTACCGAGCGACCGTGGACTGGGCGACCTCGAAGCCGAGCTTGAGCAACTCACCATGAATACGCGGCGCGCCCCAAAGTGCGTTCGCACGGCTCATCTCGCCAATGAGCGTGCGCAGCTCAGCCGAGACCTTCGGTCTGCCAACACGGTTGCGGGATCGCCAGCGCCAATACGCCCGAAACCCAGCACGGTGCCAGCGAATGATGGTCTCCGGCCTGACGATCGCAACCACCTCAAGGACGGACGGAAACCAGCGATAGAGCCAAATAAATAGAAAACGATCCGTATTGTTGAGCTGCGGTCGCTTCGGCGTTCGCCGGCGAAGCACATTGACCTGTTGCCGCAGGACCAGGTTTTCCGCTTCCAGCGTTGCTCTCGCCTTGAAGCGCGAAGCCAGGATACCGAGAATCAGCCTGAACAGATCGGTCATCAGGATGCGAGCTTACGCCGTCCGCTTGCTGCGTCTACGCCGAATCGAATTTTCGGTACACACAGGTGAAGTCCGCCAAGGATGGCGCGTGAACTGATCACACCAGTTCGCTGAACCGGGCGAGTGACCGGCGCATCCTTGTTCAAGGATCGATGCGTTCTGATGCTATTATAATAGTCGGCGTAGAATTTCAGAACCCGACGCAAATGCACCTCGTCCAAGACAATGATGTGGTCTACACACTCACGCCGGATCGATCCGATTAGCCGTTCAGCAAAGCCATTCTGCCAGGGCGAGGCTGGTGCGGTGGGCTTGTCCCGGATGCCCATGGCGCGCAATCGGCGCGCTACAACGCTGCCATAGATCCGGTCGCGATCGCGGATGAGGTAGTGCGGAGCCTCATCCCAGGGAAATGCTTCCGTTATCTGACGTGCAACGCGTTCGGCCGTGGGATTTGCTGACGTTGATCCAGACGGGGTCTCTGCGGGCGAGCCAGACGATGACGAAGGCATAGAGCAGGTCGAAACCGATAGTTGGAACAACGAACAGGTCCATGGCGGCGATGTCCGGCGCGTGGTTACGCAAGAAGGTTCGCCATCCCCGGCTGGGCGGCCCCCGCCGTTTGACCATGTACTTGGCGACGCTGGACTGCGCGACCTCAAACCCAAGCTTGAGCAGTTCGCCGTGAATGCGTGGCGCACCCCAAAGCGGATTCTCCATGCTCATCCGCCGGATCAGCGCGCGCAGCTCCGTGTCGATCTGCGGTCGCTCTCCCAATGGGCGCGACTTCCAACGCCAGTAGCAGCGAAAACCGGCCCTGTGCCAACGCACGAGCGTCTCGGGCCGGATGATTGTGAGAACCTGCAGGATTGACGGAAACCAGCGATACAGCTGGATCAGGAACCAGCGATCATGGTTCGTAAGCCGGACACGGCCACGCCGCCTACGCCTCAAGGCAATCAACTGATGTCGAAGCACCGCGTTCTCAGCCTCGAGCCGCAGCTTCGATTTGAATGGCGAGGCCAGGGCGGCCAGAGCGAAATAGAAGAGCCCGATCATTCGGCCAGCTTAGGCGATTCCATCACGTCATCAACTCGGATAAGGTTTTCGGTACACACAGGCCAACGAATGGCGTCATGTCAAAGACGCCATGAAGATCATCCAAGGGCCGCATCAGAGCTGAACCGTGCTGCGAGCGTGGCAATTCTTACAGGGCGTGCGCCTTTACGCGGGCGTTGCGTAGCCATTTTGTTCGCTGGTCCGAAGCGAACCTGCTACTTCGGCGGATGGAGGTCAGGTTTGGGCGGCGGACATTCCTGTCGGCTTTTTGACCCTACGCGGACATAACGCGATCCGCTTACGGCGTAATCTGTTTAAAAAGCGGATCGGGCAGCGGAATTGCGACAGCGCCTCGCAGTCAGCCTTCTTCCCGTTTCCTGTATCTGATCAAATCAAACTTGTCGCGGCGCTTCGTGTTTTGCCAGCGATCAAATAATACACGATCTCCCAAGGGCGACGAGCCAGACGCCGCCCGCCCCAATTATCAAACCGAGGAGCACAAGAACGCACCCGAGAATCATCGCCCGCCAATGGCGAAACCGCCGAGGCCGCGATGGTAAAATTACAACGCGGGGGGATGAACTGGCGAACTTGGGTGAACCAGGCGTCATGACTAGGTGCTCGCGACTGGAGTCTGCCCTCTGCGGCAGACGGCAAACACCAACATTTACCACCGCACGGTCGTGCCGATCGCTGTCGGCGACGTGCTCTTCTTCGAAGCTTCGCTCAGAACCGCCGATGCTGCGACGACGAAAGCCAACAATGTAATGATCACAGCCAAATTGACGGACCTCGGATCCCGGCCGCGCTTGCCGACGTTTCTCTCCATGGGCCGCGCTCCTTTTGCGGATGCGCCAAGATAGATAACGTTCTTCGCAATTCCAATCTCGGCAGCAATCATCGCTCGCTTGACGTTTGCGATCAGGACGGCAGGCATTTCGCTTGCCGTTGCCGACCGCGCTCCGATGCCCTCTGCAAGGCGCTCACCTCAAAGCCGAACCTCGACGAGAAAGCGGGTCCTGGTTCGGTGCATCATACAGGAGCACAAGCTCAATCCACGCGAAGAACGCCACCGCCGCCCCTATGCCAATGCTGTAATCCATCGCTCTGGTGTGCGTAAAGCCTATCACGAACGGTGAGATGATTAGCCAAACTCCCAATAGCAGGTTGAGCCATTCCTGCCAGCTGGCAAATGCCAGGAGGGCCAGGATCGAGACAACAGCAACGGCGGCGCTGCTCGCCCATACGTCAATTTTCGCTCCTCCGTTCCTGTACGCGAAGAGCCATGGCGTCGCAAACAGGAACAAGGCCAGCAGCAGGCTGTATATGTCCAGGATTGATTCTTTGTACCATTTGAGCATTTGATTTCCTCCATGGTTGGCGGTTGACTTCCGCTCGTTCAAAGGCGGTTTGCGTTGCCTGAAACCGGGGACAGGCTTGCGAAATAATCAACTTTGATACTCGCCCGAAATATCCCGACCGGTGTAATCGGTCATCAGCGCGGTCGCGATCAGGCTGATCGCTGCGCAATCCGATGTAGACAGCGATCGCGTATGGCGTGTGAAAGGTCCCGAACAGCCAGGTCGCAATCAGCGGCGCGGGTCCGCCGGCGATGATTGAAGCGAGCTGGTAGCCGAGCGAGGAGCCGCTATAGCGCAAACGGCCCGTGAAGCTTTCCGCAATCAAGGCGGCCTGCGGCCCGTACATCATGTCGTGTGGGATCAGCGAAAGCACAATGGCGAAAAAGATGATCCACGCCACGCCGGTGTTCACCATGCCAAAATAGATGAAGCCGAAGACGCCGGTCACGAGGGCACCAGTCATGTACATGGTCTTCCGTCCGATGCGATCGGAGAGATGACCGAAGAACGGGATCGAGAATGAGGACACCACCGAGGCGGCGAGCACGGCCGTCAGCAGGAAGTCCCGCGACACGTGCAGCGTGCCGGTTGCGTAGGCGAAAATGAACGCGGTGAAGATGTAGAATGGTGCCTGTTCGGCCATACGTGCGAAAGCCGCCAACAGAATCTGCTTCGGCTGACGTTTGATGACTTCGAGAATCGGGGCGTGCTCGATCTTGCGTTCGGCAAGGAGCTTGGTGAACACCGGTGTTTCGAGAATGCCGAGCCGAATATAGAGTCCGACGCCTACAAGTACGAGGCTGAGCAAGAAGGGCACGCGCCAACCCCAGGCCAGGAACCGCTCGCCCGACATCTGGCTGAACGCGAGCACGGCGAGATTGGCAAGGAACAGCCCACACGGCACGCCAAATTGGGGCCACGAAGCGATAAAGCCCCTGGAACGATTGGTGCGTGCCCATTCCATCGAGAGCAACACCGAGCCACCCCATTCACCACCGACTCCGATCCCCTGGACGAAGCGCAAGATGGTGAGGATGACGGCGCCCCATATGCCGATTCCTTCGTAGGTCGGTACCAGTGCCACCGCAAAAGTGGCGACGCCCATGATCAGCAGTGTCGCGATCAGTGTTGATTTGCGGCCAATGCGGTCACCGAAATGACCGAAGATTGCCGCTCCGACCGGCCGTGCGACAAAGCCCACCGCATAGATTGCAAAGGCCTCGAGCGTGCCAACCCAGGGATCCGAGTGCGGGAAAAACAACTTCGCGAAGACCAGCCCGGTAACGGTGCTGTACAGGAAAAAATCATACCACTCGATGGCGGTTCCAACCGTGGAAGCCAGAACGGCCCGCCGCAGTTGCAGTTGATGCTCGGAGGCGGACAGGCGGGTCGAGGTGAAATCGGTAGAGACCATGGAAGTTTCCGTCCTGGCAGCGGACCGTGACCTCCGTCACGATTGCCCGGCGACAAATGTATGCCACGGAATACTTTTGGCAAACGAATAATATAAGCGGTTGATATCTATATAATCGATATCAAAAGGGAGCGGCCCATGGATACCGAACTGGCCAGAACCTTCCTCACGGTTGTTGCGGCGGGGAATTTTATCAGTGCTGCGGATCGGCTTCACGTCAGCCAGTCGACGGTCAGCACGCGCACTCATACACTCGAAGATCAACTCGGCTGCACGCTCTTCGTCCGCAACAAGGCCGGTACCACACTCACGCCGGCCGGCAGGCAATTTCAGCGACATGCCGCCACACTGGTCCGAACAATTGAACAGGCCCGCCACGACATCGGAATTCCCCAAGGGTTTAGCGGAACACTGACTATTGGTGGTCGAATTGGTCTGTGGGAGGAATTCCTGGTGCACTGGCTGCAGCTGATGAAGGAGGCGAGACCGGAGATTTCCATTCGGGCCGAGAGCGGGCTTGAGCCGGAACTCATGCAGGGGCTCGCCGAGGGTCGGATAGACATTGGCGTCATGTATACTCCGCAAAGCCGCCCCGGACTGAAAGTCGAGCAATTGTTCGAAGAGAAACTCATCCTGGTTTCCACCGATCCGAAAGGTAAACCTGAGCCGCAACCTAGTTATGTGTATGTTGACTGGGGGCCGGAGTTCTACGCCAGGCATAGTGCCTGCTTTCCGCAGTTCGGCGGACCACCGTTAACCGCGAACGTCGGCTGGCTTGGATTGCAACACGTATTGGAGAATGGCGGCTCCGGCTATTTTCCCAAGCGGATAGTCCTGCCTTACCTCAAGGCCAAGCGGCTAAACCTGATCCTCGGCGCGCCCGAATTTTCGATGCCGGCATATGTCGTTTATCCTCTTGAGTGCGATCGTGATTTATTCGGCAGTGCGATCGAGATCATGCACGGAATCGCCAACCCCAAAGCACCGATCAAAGCTGGCAAGAAAACCGCGAAGCCGCCCGCGCGAAAAGTTCGTTAGATAGAGGCTGAGATGCTTTTGCGAACTACGGCGCGACTTTTAGCCTGACTCTGAACCCTCAATCATCGCTCCGGCCCCAGCGACCACCATCTCATGTTGCGATTGCCCGAACGTAAGTCGCCGGTCGCATCTAAAATGTTCGAAAGTGGTCCAAACTGACCAGCGGGGACCCTGCCTGCTCACTCGTCAAGAAATAATCTCCCCCCACAACTCACGGAGATACGATGGTTTATGCAAGACCGGCGCTCATCGTGGCACCGGCACTGTCCAAGTACGTTCGTTTGCTCAGATGTAGCCTGCGCCTGGTTCGTGTGTACATTTACGCTGGCAGAACAGACAATACGCCAGTTCCTGACCGGGTCGGCACACAATGGAGCTTGACAGACCAAACGACCGATAACGAAAATCCGCTTTCCAGGGGAAGCACCATGGCGACTTACGACGATCACAATGCCTTCGCTAAAATCCTTCGCGGCGAGATCCCTTGCTATAAGGTCTATGAAAACCGCCACACACTGGCGTTTTTGGACATCATGCCCCGCTCACCGGGTCATACGCTTGTCATACCAAAAGCTGCGGCACGCGGCATTCTCGATATCGCGGCGGATGATTTCGCGGAAGTCGCGCGAACCGCGAAGAAGATCGCGGTCGCGGCGGTGAAGGCGTTCGGCGCGGAAGGGATCGTCGTTCAGCAATTCAGCGAGGCTGCCAGCGGACAAGTTGTTTTTCATCTGCATATGCACGTGATGCCGATGACGACGGGCGTCGATCTGTTGCCGCCGCAAACCCGCAAGGAGGATGCAAGGATTCTCGAAGATCACGCCGTAAAGATGATTGCCGCGCTGGAAGACTAGTCGATACGCAGGTCAAAACCCCGGCGAGGAATGCTCGCGGAAGAACTCCGGCGTCAAACCCCAAGGTACCGCTGCAGAAGGTCCGGTTGCGTCTTGATTTCCTGTGCCGGGCCCTCGTGAACGATATGTCCGTTGTTGATGATATAGACGCGCTGCGCCAGGGCCAGTGTCGCCGCCAGATTTTGCTCTACCAACACGATGGTCTGGCCGGCGGCGGCGAGATTGCGGCAGGCTGTCATCAAATCACGGACGATCACCGGCGCGAGCCCTTCGAACGGCTCATCCAGCAAGACGATCTTGGGATCCCGCACCAACGCGCGGGCGATCGCCAGCATCTGCTGCTCGCCGCCGGACAGATCGGTGCCGCGGCTGCCGCGCCGCTCCTTGAGCCGCGGAAACATCTCATAGATGCGGTCGAGCGGCCAGCGCCCTGACGCGGTCAGCCCGGCGAGAACAAGATTCTCCTCGACGTTCAGGCTGCCAAAAATCCTGCGCTCTTCATGCACAAGTTGCATACCCGCCTGTGCAATGGCGTGGCTCTTTCGGCCGGCGATATTGGCGCCATCGAACATCACTGTGCCGGTTCGCGGCGTCACTACGCCCATCAGGCTTTTCAAGGTCGTGCTTTTACCGGCGCCATTGCGGCCCAGCAGCGCCACGACTTCATTGCGCTCGACGCACAGCGAGACGTCGAACAGGATATGGGAATCCCCGTAAAAACTGTTCAGGCCCCTGACCTCGAGCAAACTCATGCGCCGAGCACTCCTTGCATGCCGCCAAGATAAGCCTCCTGCACCGCGGCGCTTTTTTTGATTTCTTCCGGTGTCCCCTCGATCAATACGCGGCCTTCCTGCAATACAGTGACGCGCTCGGCCAGTTCGAACAGCGCATCCATGTCATGGTCAATGATAATCGTGGTGCGGTCCCGACTGATCGATTTAAGCAGCTTGACCGTTTCGGCGCGCTCATGTGGACTCATGCCGGCAAGCGGTTCATCCAGAAGCAGCAGGCTCGGCGACGTAGCGAGGGCCAGTCCGATTTCCAGGCGACGCTTCTCGCCATAGGCAAGTTCGGATACCGGAGTATCGGGCCGCAATGTGAGATCAACCAGCTCCAACGTGCGCTTTACTTGCTCGTTCAATCCCGGGATTTTTTCAATACCGCGGAACAAATCGAGACGGAACTTTCCGCGCGATTTGGCGAGCGCGGCAATGACTATATTTTCCCGAACCGTGAGCCCAGTGAACAGCTGGTTGACCTGGTAGCTCTTGGTCAGTCCGAGCTGGCAAACGTCGGTGACGCTCATGCCGGTGATGTCGCGCCCCTCAAACACGATCTTGCCGGAGGTCGGCTGGATTTCGCAGGTCAGCATCTTGAAGAATGTCGACTTGCCGGCGCCGTTGGGCCCAATGATGCCGCGCAGTTCGCGGCGATTGACCGTGAAATCGATATCGCTATTGGCAAGCAGGCCGCCATAGCGCTTGGTCAGGCCGCTCGCCTGCAGGATTGGGCCGGAATAGCTGTCGCTCTCGCGACGCCGCGCCGACGTCGGCGGCGGCCCTTTGGCGAGTGGGGCTTCCGCGGCTTTCCGTTCGTCCACGACGACGACGGTAGCCATGGCTGCCGGCGGCTTCGGTTCGGGATGCCTGGCGCTTCTGCCGGACATCCAGCCGTAGAAATCCTCAAGACCGCCGACAATGCCGCGGCGCAGAAAACAGACCAACAATACGAAGACGATACCCAGCACCAGTTTCCACGCCGCGCCGAGATCGAGCGCCGTCTGCAGGAAATCCTGCAGGAACAGCCAGACCGCCGCGCCAACCAACGGGCCGAACAGCGTGCCCCGGCCGCCGATCGCGGTCTGCATCACGAGTTGCCCTGATGTGTCGAAGGTGAAGGCGTCGGGCGGCATGAAGGCTTGCAGGACGCCGAGCAGCCCGCCAGCGAACCCGGCATAGGCGGCCGCGACCACGAACGCCGTGAGCTTGTAGCCGTGGATGTTATGGCCGACGGCCGTGGCGCGCAGCGGGTTATCCCGGATCGCACTCAGGATCGCACCGACCGGCGAGCGCACGATGCGCAGCGCGATCACGACGCCGATGAAGTAACACAATGCGAGAAACTGATAGAGCGACCAGCCGGTGGTGAAGTGAACAGTGGTGAAGCCGAGATTGAAGCTCGGCGTCGGTACGCCGGGCAAACCGTTCTCGCCGCCGGTCCAGTCCGCCAGCGGATTAAATTCGACGAAGAAGAAAACCTCCGCGATCGCCACCGTGATCATGGCGAAGTAGATGCCGGTGCGCCGCAGCGCTATCAGGCCTACCAGATAGCCGACCGCGGCAGCCGCAATCATGCCGATGATCAACGCCAGAATAACGTTCGGAAATCCGGCGCGGGTGAGAAGATAGGCCGCGACGAAACCGCCAGTGCCATAGAAGGCCGACTGGCCGAACGACAGTAGCCCGGTAAAGCCGAACAGGATGTCGAAGCCGAGACCGAACAGGCCCCAGACCAGGATCCGGTTCACGGTATTGGGTGCAAATCCGAGATAAGGCAGCACGAACGGCGCCACGATCAGGCCGATCGCTGTCAGTGTTTCAATCAGTAAGGGACGTTGCTTGAGCATCAGATGACCACGTTCATTCGCGGCCCTGCGTGCCCAGCAGGCCGTGCGGCCGAACCACGAGCACAAGCGTCATCGCGGCGAACAGCATGACGTAGGCGTAGCCGGGGTTAAACATGGAGGTGACGCTGATGATTTCTCCCGCGATCAGGCCGCCGAGAATAGCGCCGGGGAACGATCCGACCCCGCCGATCACCACCACCACGAAGGTTTCAACCAGGATGTCGTCCCCGACGCCCGGCGTCAGCGAGACAACCGGCGCATTGACGATACCGGCGAAGCCGGCCGCCATCGCGCCGATGCCGAATACGACCATGAAGACGCGGTAGACGTTGATGCCGAGCGAATCCACCATCACCGCATCTTCAATGCCGGCGCGCACGATCATGCCGAGCCGCGTCCGATACAGAATGATGAAGAGCCCGCCGAGCGCGATCGCGACAATGCCGACGACCGCCAGACGATAGGTCGGATAATACATAAAACCGAGCGAGGTGATGCCCCTGAACAGCGGCGGTGGCGGCACCAGTTTCGACTGGCTCGAGAAGAAAAACCGCACCAGCTCGACGAAACAGATACCCAGCCCGAAGGTGACGAGAAGCTGATCCTCGTGCGGACGATGATAGAAGTGGCGGATGATGACGCGTTCCATCACCACGCCCAGGACCATGACGAATAGCGAGCCGGCGATCACAGCAACAATGAACGAGCCGGTGTATTCGAAGGCGACGTAGCCAGCGTAACCGCCAAGCATGAACATCGCGCCATGCGCGAGATTGAGCACGCCGAGCGTGCCGTAGATAATGGTCAAGCCGGAGCTGATCAACGCCAGCAGAGCGCCAAGCGCCAATCCATTGAAGAGCTGCGAAATGAAATTTGGCCAACTAATCATGAAAGCAATCGTTTACAATGCGAACCTGGCCATAAAACGCACTGGCGAAAAAATGGCGCCGCAGGAGTACGTGCCCTGCGACGCCAAGGTTCAGGTGTCGCTCAGGTATAGTCGCCGAGATTACAGCCGAACGCATCCGGCTTCTGCATCAAGCCTGCGCCTGGCACGATTTCGACGACGTCGTAGTAGTCTTCCTTGCCCTTCATGTCCTTTTCCATCTTGCCCTTGACGATGATGACAGGGCGAACACATTGGTGGTCTTCCTTGCGATAGTACACCTCACCGACGGTCGACTGGATCTTGCGGCCGGCTTCGTACGACTTGATGACGTCGGGCGGATAGAAGCTGCCGGCATTCTCGACGGCTTCCGCCCACATCGCGAAACTCATGTAGGAGTTATTGGCGCCCCACTCCGGCTTGTAGCCGTACTTCTTCTCGAACGCCTCGTTGAACATCTTGGCCAGCGGATATTTGTCTTCGATGGTCCACCAGTAGTCGGTGGCGGCATAGACGCCCTGCATCAGGCCGCCGGTTTCGCGGGCGATGAACGGCACTTGGTAGGGAACCACCAGCTTCATCTTGTCGAGTACGCCGAACTGCTTGGCCTGCTGGGTCGAAAGGACGGCGTCGTGACCCCAATTGACGTTGATCAGGACGTCGGCGCCGGAGTTGGCGACGTTGAGCAGATACGACGAGTAGTCCGGCGCGCCGAGCGGCGAGACCTGGTTAGTGGCGGTGGTCCATCCCGCATCGGCGAGATAATCCTGCATCGATTTCGTGACGGTGTGACCGTAGGTGTAGTCCGGCGTCAGGTAGGCGGCTTTCTTGTTCTTGCCGAAGGCCTTGATCAGGATCGGGCTGATCGCCGCAGCGGCGGTCTGGCCGTAAAAATTCTGACGGAAGCCGTAGCGCACGCAATCCTTGCCGGTGGTGTCGTTCGAGCCGGAGATACCGCACACGAACAGAACCTTTTCGCGCTGCGCCAGCTTGTTCAGCGCGACCGCGACCGCGCTCGATGTGCCGCCGGTGATCATCATCGCCTTGTTTTCGCTGATGAAGCGCTGTTGGGCCTGCACGGCTTCATTCGGCTTGGCGGCGGAGTCCGCGACACCGTATTTTAACTCCTTGCCGAGGACGCCTTTGGTGGTCTTGGGCGAGATCTTCTTGATCAGATCGTGGCCGCTATTGATATGCTCGATCGCGAGTTGGTAGCCCTTCAGTTCATCCTCGCCCTGCACAGCATAGGTGCCGGTACGGGGCACGGAAATGCCGATGAACACCGATGAGCCGGTTGTACCGGCCGGATAGGTGCCGATCGGCGGACGGTCCTCGGCGAGCGCCCGGGAGATCAGCCCGGTGGGAAGTATCGTTCCGCCCGCCAATCCAGCCGCAGCCTGCAGGACACCCCGACGGGAAACCACGAAATCCGAATCTTGTCCGACGGTCATTTTTTTCATAATCGGAAGTCCTCCCATCATATTGTCAATACGGCCCACCGCCCGCCAGCGCGGCTCGGCCGGCTGGCGTTCGGTGAAGCGGTGCCTGATGCACAGCATCGATGGCACCGAGATACATACGCTTCACGATATACATTCCTGTCAATGTCACTTTCGTCGAAGAGAAGCGTTGCACTTCGATGATGTATCGCTTGACGACATAGTGGATTCGATTGTGCGATGCGGCAGCGGTGGGTTCTCGTTCCAAGCTCCTTGATCGCAGCGACCGCCCGGGAACCCAGGCAAGGAGAGTTAAAATGACTGCGCGGAATGTCGCTACCCAGCTTGACCCCGCCGAATTGCCGAAGGACGTGAAGGTCGCGCGCTTGTATCAGCCGTCGGTTGGCCGCTCGGGAATGACTGAAGAAAACACTTCCGTCGCTCGGGGCGATGTCTCTTCGGTCCAGGGCGCGCGTTGCTGTGGACTGAGCGTCCGCGCCTTGAACGTCTTGAAATTGTTGGCGGAGGAAATTACCGGGGAATGTCCGCCACGGGAGAACTGGACTCCCTCCAGCGCGTTGCTTCGGGAAGTCACTGCTAAACGTCTGATCGCAACCCGGAACTGCGGCCCTTTAACTGCCTGTGAAATCCTCCGATGGGCTGACTCTCGCGGGGTGTCGATCCCTCCCCCGTTCCACGCGGGAAAATCGCTCGCGGAAACCTGGCATGACCTGGAAGTGAAGTTCATGTCCGGAGAACTTACAAAAGCGGAAGTCACCGAAGCATTGGACAAATCGATACGCCGCAGGAGTTCGAAGATACCCATAACGGTTCAGAAAATCCTTCTGAAGCTCTTGAACGCAGCCAGCTAACAATCCGGAGTTTGAGCCGTTGAGCCTGACCCGCTCGGCGCACGGTCAAGCTTGATGCAATTGTGGATCGCTGACTTGATGACGCAGCACCTCAGACCTGATACCGATTACCGACATGGTCGGCGGAACTCCGCAACCGGATCAAGGAGATGGTGACTTCGAAAAAAAGGCCTGCGCGTCCGGCCAGCGGAGCATCGAATAGTCGCGACGCGTCCGATGCCGTGGATTATGAAGCGCTCGCCCGATTCCGATACGAACTACGGAAGTTTCAAGAATTCAGCAAGGCGGCCGCCAACAAGGCTGGCCTGACCCCTCAACAGCATCAGGCGCTTCTGGCCATAAGGGGCTTTTCCAGCAGCGATCCTGTTTCTGTCGGCGATCTCGCGAAATTTCTTCTCATCCGCCATCATACGGCGGTCGAGCTTATGGATCGGATGACCAAGCTTGGCCTGTTATCCAGAAGCGTCGATGAGGCCGATGGAAGACGAGTTCTGGTGAAACTGACCAGAGAAGGGCAGAGCCGGCTGCGGAAGCTTTCCAGGATTCATTTGGAGGAACTCCGGGCGATCGGACCGACGCTAACGAAGATACTGAAACCATTTCGACGGCGCTGAGAACACGGTTGGTGCGGTGTTGGTCAAGGCATGCGCGGACAGGATTCGCTGTTCGTCCCGCCATCGTCGGCCGCCTCATCGTCGCGCAATTCTTTACCCTTTGCACCACGCCCGTGATCTAGGTGCTGATGGATGGTTTACGACGTCGAAAACCAAGACCGGGTACATTTTGCCGCAGGCGCCGAGCACATCGTCGAGCAAAATCACTGATATATTGACATAACCCTTGGTTGTGTCAGCATCATCATAACTTCGCTTCACAAAATGATTTCGAGAACCGTTCAAATATATGAATTCGACAATGACCCGGCCGCAACGCTGGTAATCTAGCTAACTAACCCAGAACATTAGAATCTGAACCATTGACGACGACGCTTTCGGTATCGAGAGTTCAGCTGTGGCAACCAAGGGAAGTCAGCAACAGAGGGCGGATGACGGCGCAACGACCGCGGAGGCCAAGCCCGCGGTAACGGCGCCGCCGCCGGACGCGCCGGCCGTCGCATCGCCTCCCGTCAGCAACACGACGGAAACCGACGGCCCCCCGCCATCGCCACCCGAGCTCGGCGTGTATATTACGCTGATCTGGGGTGGTCTCACCAACGTCAAGACGCCGGTCGTGATCGGAGCGCGGTATGACGGTCTGGATTTTACCGGTCCGACCAAGATTTTCGATCGCCTGCTCGATTCCTGGCTGACGCGCGCCGTCGATCTCGGCATCATGGGATCGGCGTTGGGGCAGCTGTTCCCGATTAACCTGGAGTTGTACCACAAGGAAGGCAAACTGAACGCGCGCAACCTGCTTCTCGCCGGCATGGGAGAGCCCGGCCGCTTTGCCCAGGACGGTCTTGAGTTCATCTTTTCCAACATCGTCGTCGCCATGAAGGCGATGGGGGAAAGTGAATTCGCCACCTCGCTGCTGGGCACGCGCAGGAGCGAGCTTTCGATCGCAGAGGCGATTCGCGGCTTCGTTGAAGGCATCGAGGACGGCTACGAGCGCATTTGCGCGATCGCCCAAGCCGTCAAGCAGGATCAGAAAAGCCTTGAACGCGTCGCCGTTCAGCCGCTCTCAATCAAGCTGGTTCATTCCGACAAGGACAAGCTGCAGCAAATACAGGATGAGCTGGACGCGCTGGTAAACGGGAAGCCGGCGCGGAACACCAAATTTACGATCAGCCGCGGCCCGGATGTCGACCCGGATCCGGAAGCCGACGCCCAGGCGGCCGACGTCGAGCCGGATCGTCCCGTGACCTACCTGCGAATCACGCGGAGCAAATCGGCACCGAGGGTGATGCGGGCAAAGTCCGATCCCTCCGCCAAAGCCAGGAAGCCGCCAGATCACCCGGCCACAAATCTTTTCCTAACCGAAGTGTTTCAGTTCTCGGCATTGTCCGATCTCGCGGTGGTCCCGCAGCGGGATCAGGAGGTCAATGCCCGTTTGATGCGCGACCTTCCCGGCCGGATGACGAACGATTGCACGACGGAGGATCGCGCCGCATTCGGCACCTTCTTCACGAACTATCTGATCCCCGATGATTTCCGGAAGCTCACCGAAGGCCCAGCGAACCTCACCCTGGAGGTCGACGAAACCACCGCCGTGTACCCCTGGGAGATGGCCGGGCACCAGAAATTCTCGGGCACCCCTTATCTCGGCACCAACCTCGCGGTGTCGCGTCAATTTCGTTCGGTGCTCTCGCCTCCGCCCACCTCGCCGCCCGCGCTCGATAACAAGCTCAAGGCGCTCATCATTGCCGATCCGGCGGCCGACAGGTTGGCGCTGCCGCACGCGCGGGACGAGGGTGCGGCCGTGGTCGAGGTGCTGGAGCAGGCCCGGATCGCCTGGGGTGGCCAGTACGAGATAACAGCAACGGTTCGTATCGGTCCGCCAGGCGATGCGGACGCGAAATTGCTGCTCGACAATCTGCACGATCAGAACAAATGCGTGACGAGCGCCAAACCGTGCGACCCGCTCGAACTCGCCATGCTGCTGGTGGACGAACAATACGACCTGGTTCACTATGCGGGCCACGGGCTCTCCGACCCCAAGACGGGCCAGACCGGCTGGGTCTTTGCCGCCGACTGCATTCTCTCGGCCAAGGAGATCTTCCGCGTCCGCCAGGTTCCACGGCTGGTGTTCGCGAATGCATGCTTCTCGTCCGTGACCGACGACCACGACGTGCAGCGCAAGCACATGACTGGCCTGGCGCAGGCATTTTTCAGCCGCGGCATCCCGAACTTCATCGGCGCCGGCTGGAAGGTCGACGATGCCTGCGCGGCGGAGTGCGCGCGATGGTTTTACGCCCGCCTTATGGGGTTACGCAGCCCAAGCGCCGGCGCCGGCGTCATCGGCAAGGCGCCGCCGGCCACGATCGGCGAGGCGCTGCGGGAAGCGCGCAATAAGGCGCTCGAGCTCAAGCCGCAATCGTCGAGTTGGGGCGCGTACCAGCACTACGGACGCGTCAGCGACAAGCTGGTGGCGATGGCCAACGCTTCGGCGCCCGCCGAAGCGACCAGGGAAGCCGCGCCAAATGCGCCGCCTCCGATCGCCGTTCAGGTCAGCGCCGCTCCGCCGGCGCCGCCCGTCCTCGCAGCCGTCCCGATAGCGGCAAAAGGAAAGACCGCCGTCAGCGCACCCGCTGCCGAGGATAGCAACCGCGTCTACGTCAACGGCATCGACTTCAACACCGGCGATTACGCCTTCCCGCCGAGATCGATCGACGAGATTGCCAAACGGGTACGGGCGCGTCCGGGCGTCGATTCCTTCGACAAGGCGCGCGACGGCGCACACCGGTCAGTGCCGGTCGATATGGATGCGAACAGGCTGGAGCAGTCCGGATGGGGCATCGTTTTCCATGAAGATACCCCGCCCGAAGTCCGCCAGGCCATGAGTTCCTCTGATTGAACATCGCCGCAAGCAGGCCGGCGACCGCCTCAAAGAGCTCGATTACAGGAAAGGCGAACAGACGCGGGATTGGTGTGAGCGCTGGGGGACCTCGGCCGGCAATCTCGATCCGGCAATCGTGCCCTACTACCTGCTGCTGATCGGGCCGCCCGATCTCATCCCGTTCGAATTCCAGTATTTGCTCGGCATCGAATACGCGGTCGGCCGGTTGGCGTTCGACAAGGCGGAAGAATATGAACGCTATGCGCGTTCGACGATCGCCTATGAGAACGCGAAGTCGGTCCCCAATGCCAGGGAGATCAGCTATTGGGGCACCCGCCATCTTGGCGACGGCGCCACCAACCTGAGCGCGTCGTTCCTGATCGATCCTCTTGCCAACGGCGTAGCGGGAGCAACCGGCGATCTGAAGAAGGCGATCAACACGTCCTATGGCTATGATCGAAAGCTCAGCCTTGGAGCTGACGCGACCAAGGCGAACCTGCTGCAAGCGCTGAACGGTCCGAAGCCGCCGGCGGTGCTGTTCACCGCCTCGCACGGCATGAAGTTCAACGCGGGTCAGGACGGGCAGGCCACCTCCCAGGGCGCGCTTTTATGCCAGGACTGGCCGGGTTTCGGCAGCGTGCGGCCCGCGCATTTTCTGACCGCCGCCGATATCGCCGACGATGCCAATGTCAATGGTACGGTGGCGATGCTGTTCGCCTGCTTCGGCGCCGGCACGCCCGACATCGACCAGTTCCTCGACGACCTTTCGCAGGCCGCCGACGCCCCGCCGCTGGCGCCTCAACCATTCGTCGCCGCGTTGCCGCGCCGCCTACTTTCCCATCCGAACGGCAGCGCGCTTGCCGTGATCGGCCACGTCGATCGCGCGTGGGGATTTTCGATGCAGGACGCCAAGGTAGCCGCGCCGCAGATCGCCGTCTTCCGCAACAGCATCGGAACCATCCTGTCGGGCATGCCCGTCGGACACGCGATGTCGGTGTATTTCGGTGCAAAATTCGCCGAACTATCGGCGTTGCTGCTCAGCGCAACCTCGCAGAGTGCACCCGCAGCCATGCGGATCCCCGACTCCGACCTGGTCGACAGGTGGCGGCAGCGAAACGATGCCCAGAACTACCTCTTGCTGGGCGACCCTGCTGTTCGCATTCGCAAGGATGCTTTCACGTAACCGTCGCAAGGCGGTTGCTTATCGTTTGAATAGTTTGACTTCAATTTTCAGGGAAGCCCAGTCATGGATCAGCCAGGCATTGCGCAAGTCTCGGAGGCGGTGAAGGCCTCGTTCGAACCGATCATGAAAGCGCTCGCTCCGGTTCGCCAGCAATTGATGGGCGTGCAAGACGTGGTCGTGACCCGGCCGGGATATAAATATCCGCCGGGAGCACCGCCGGTGCCTGCGATCGTCGTGGCCGTCACCCCGGGCACCACGCCGGTGCAGGCCGCCGATCTGGAGGCAAAGTTCGCAGTTCCGGTCGCCGTGATCGACGCCACGGTAGAGGAACAGATGGCGGCGGCGAAAAAGCAGCCGGTATCCTTTGGGACGCCCGGCGGATCAATGGTCTCGGCGTTCGAAAAAATGATGGGCGGAGACGAACCGCTGGCTTTCCTGCCGCCCAAGAGCGGCGGCTATACCGAGCCCGATCCGCCGAACCTGCCGCTCGTCAAGGAGGCGATGGAGCTGACGATCTGCGTCAGTCCGGAGGCCGGCTGGGGCGAACTCGAATCCTTCCTGGGCGAAACCAAATCGTCGCTCACAGTGGCGATGTACCAATTCACCGCGCCGCACATCTTCAAGGCCATCGAGCAGGCCGTGGCGCCCGCAGGGCGCAAATTCGAACTGGTGCTGCATCCGGTGCCGGAGAAGCCGGCGAAATCCGGCGTCAAGGCCCATGACCTCGACGAGCAGAAAGACGTCATCAATCCTCTCACGACGGAGATGTCGAATCGTTTTCAGATGGCCTGGGCGACACTTGAATCGAAGGCGAATCCGAACGGGCTTTTTGCGTCCGCCTATCACATCAAGGTCGCGGTGCGCGACAGTGCCGCGATCTGGCTCTCCAGCGGCAACTGGCAATCGTCAAATCAGCCGAACGTGCACCCGTTCGCCGCCAACCCGGCTCCACTGGAGACCGGATTCCAGAAGAAATTCAATCGCGATTATCACGCCATCATCAAGAACCAAAAGCTGGCATCGATCTACGAGTTTTATATCAAGCGCGATTTCCAGCTTTCCGCAGCCCAGGCCGGCCAGGCCGTCAGCGTTGCCGCGCCCGACCTGTTCGTGCCGGAGGACAAGCCAGAGGCTGTCTCGTTTGCGGCGCCGCCGCAGTATTTCCCGCCGTTGCGCCTGAACCGCGAGGTCAGCGTGCAGCCGCTGCTGACGCCGGACAATTACGCGGAGAACGCGCTGAAGCTGATCAATTCGGCGACCAAGAGCGTCTGGTTCCAGAACCAGTACATCAACTTCCGCGGCACCAGCGACGACTTCACCGAATTCCGGCTGTTGATCGGGGCGCTCAAGGACAAGATCGATAAAAAGCTCGATGTCCGCATCATCTGCCGCGACATGATGAAACAGGAGAGCCTGGACGTCCTTGTCGCGCTTGGCTTTCCAAAAGAGGTCTTCCGGTTTCAACCGGCGTGCCACAACAAAACGATCATCATCGACGGCAAGATCGTGATGTTCGGCAGCCACAACTGGTCCAACGAGGGCGTGAGAACCAATCGTGACGCCAGCCTGATCTTCGACGATCCGGAGATCGCGGCCTATCTCGCGCAGGTCTACGACTACGACTGGAACACGCTTGCCACCGCGCATCCGACAAAAACCGCCCCGCGGGTGGCCAAGGACGGCGAGGCGCCGCCGCCCGGCCAAAAGCGCGTGGCTTTCTCCGCGGTGTTCGAGGACGGCATGTAAGGCTCGGCGAAGCCTTCTGGTCGGATCGAGGACGAATCCGGCTACCAATCGGCAACAACACCGCAATCCTTCGAACGGCCTTTCCGGCCGCTTTCGGGTGCTTCCTAAATTTCAATTTAATGGTATCGGTGAATTGGCCAACGTAAATCCCGCTCTGGGCGTTCGACGTCCCGGTGAATTTATGGCCTGCCGGGCATGGAACGTCGAGGCAACCACGGCGTTAGCACGGGTTCCATTATTCGGGTTCGGCGATGAATATCCTTGATCCTCAAGGTCCGATCGGAGCCGCCGAAAAAACCATCCTGATTGATTCCGTCGGCATCATGCTGGCGATTGTGGTGCCGACCATCGTCGCAATCTTCGCTTTTGCGTACTGGTTCCGGGCCAGCAATACCAGAGCCTACTACTGGCCGGACTGGGAATATTCGGGCCGTATCGAATTGGTGGTCTGGTCGATCCCGGCGCTCACCATCATCCTGCTTGGCGGCGTCGCCTGGATCGGCGCCCATGAACTCGACCCCGCGGCGCCGATCCCGGGATCCGGCAAACCCCTGACCATTCAAGGGGTGTCGCTCGAGTGGAAATGGCTGTTCATCTATCCCGAGCAGAAAATCGCGACCATCAATGCGCTCACCGTCCCCGCCGGGGTCCCGCTGCACTTCGAGCTTACCTCGGCCAGCGTGATGAACGCGTTCTTCATTCCGCAATTCGGCAGCATGATCTACACGATGAACGGCATGACCACCCGGCTCAATCTGCAGGGCGATACGCCGGGAACGTTCGAGGGCCTTTCGTCGCATTTCAGCGGTGACGGCTTCTCGGACATGCATTTCGACGTCCACGTCGTACCACCAGAGCAATTTTCGAAATGGGCGCAGGACGCCGCGGGCACCGACAAGTCGCTCGACCAGGCCAGCTACGGTCAGATCGCCAAGCCCTCGATGAACAACCCGCCGGCGACTTACCGCTTGACGGATCCTGATCTCTTTCAGGCGATCGCTACCCAGAAGATACCGCCGTCGTTGGGATCGCCGGCGGGCGTGATCGGCGCTTCACCGGCGGAGGCCGCCGATGCTCGGTAAGCTGAGTTGGTCCGCCATTCCATTCAACCAGCCGCTCCCGATGATCGCGTCCGGCGTCGTGGCGCTTGCCATCCTCGCCGTTCTTGCCTGGGTCGTCCTCAGCGGGCGTCTGCCGTATCTGTGGCGCGAGTGGATCACCAGTGTCGACCACAAGCGCATCGGCGTGATGTATGTCCTGCTGGCGATGGTGATGCTGCTGCGGGGCTTTTCCGACGCCATCATGATGCGGATGCAGCAGTCGGTCGCCTTCCATAGCCAGGGTTTCCTCCCGCCCGAGCACTACGACCAGATCTTCTCGGCGCACGGCACCATCATGATCTTCTTCGTCGCCATGCCGTTCGTGATCGGGCTGATGAACTTAGTGGTGCCGCTGCAACTCGGCGTCCGCGACGTCGCCTTTCCGACGCTGAACTCGGTCGGCTTCTGGCTGACCTGCACCGGGGCGCTGCTGGTCAACATCTCCCTGGTGATCGGAGAATTCGCGCGCACCGGCTGGCTGCCCTACCCGCCACTGTCGGAACTCACCTATTCGCCCGGCGTCGGCGTCGACTACTATCTGTGGTCGCTGGAGATCTCAGGCATCGGCACCCTGGTCGCGGGCATCAATCTCGTCACCACCGTGCTGAAGATACGCACCAGGGGCATGAACTACCTGCGCATGCCGATGTTCTGCTGGACCACGCTGGCGACCAACCTGCTGATCATCGCGGCATTTCCGATCCTGACCGCGACCCTCGCAATGCTGATACTCGACCGCTATTTCGGCTTTCACTTTTTCAGCAACGAAGCCGGCGGCAACGTGATGATGTTCATGAACCTGATCTGGGCCTGGGGGCATCCGGAGGTCTATATCCTCGTCTTGCCGGCGTTCGGCATTTTCTCGGAGGTGGTCTCGACATTTTCGGGCAAGCCGCTGTTCGGTTACCGTTCGATGGTGCTGGCCACCATGGCGATTTGCGTGATCTCGTTCATGGTGTGGCTGCATCATTTCTTCACCATGGGCGCCGGACCCGACGTCAACGCGATATTCGGTATCGCCAGCATGATCATCGCGGTGCCGACCGGCGTGAAGATCTACAACTGGCTGTTCACGATGTATGGCGGGCGCATTCGCTTTGCGACGCCGATGTTGTGGTCGATCGGATTCATGGTGACGTTCATCATCGGCGGCTTGACCGGTGTTCTGGTCGCCGTGCCGCCGGCGGACTTCCTGCTCCACAACAGCCTGTTTCTGGTCGCTCATTTCCACAACGTGATTATCGGCGGCGTGCTGTTCGGCGCCTTCGCTGGCTATACCTACTGGTTTCCGAAGGCATTCGGCTTCCGGCTACATGAGGGTCTCGGGAAAGCGGCGTTCTGGTGCTGGCTGATCGGCTTTTACGTCGCATTCATGCCGCTTTACGCCGCCGGCCTGCTCGGCATGACTCGGCGAATGCAGCACTACGACGTTCCGGAGTGGCGTCCCTGGCTGATCGTGGCGGCGGGCGGAGCCGCCCTGATCCTGGCCGGAATCGTCTTTCAGATCCTGCAGCTCGCCGTCAGTATCCGCGATCGCGAGCAACTGCGCGACGAAACCGGCGACCCCTGGGATGGCCGCTCGCTCGAATGGGCCACCGCGTCGCCCCCGCCGGCCTTCAATTTCGCGGTGCTGCCCACTGTGTCCGGCGAAGACGCCTTTTGGGCGCTCAAGAAGCGCGCGGCCGAGCAAGCCGAGCCGCAATATCACGCGATCGAAATTCCGCGCAATTCGCCGACCGGCTTCGTCTGCGCTTTCTTTGCCACCGTGATGGGATTCGCCCTGATCTGGCACATCTGGTGGATGGTCGCTCTGGGAGCGATCGGCGCCTTCGCCACTTTCGTGGTGTTCGCCTGGCGCGATCACGACGAGTATACCATTCCGGCCGATGAAG
Source organism: uncultured Alphaproteobacteria bacterium (assembly GCA_963761895.1). GTDB lineage: Bacteria > Pseudomonadota > Alphaproteobacteria > Rhizobiales > Xanthobacteraceae > Bradyrhizobium. The sequence continues at coordinate 766,224 of CAVXIL010000001.1, read as the reverse complement.
TTGCGCGCATCGACCGCATCCATCGGGCGCAGCGCCGCATCGTGCTCAGCGAAGGGGCCGCCGCCAGATGAGCACCATTGCGTTGACCGAAGACCATCATGGTGGATCCACCGCGGTGCGCGACTGGAGCGGACCCGCGTCCAAGCGCATCGTCACCGGTTTCGGCTTCTGGATCTTCATCCTCAGCGACATGGTGATGTTCTCCGCCTTCTTCGCGACCTACGCCGTGCTGCTCGGGCAGACCGCGGGCGGGCCGAGCGGTCGCGACCTGTTCGACCTGCGCAACGTCGCGATCGAGACCGGATTCCTGCTGGCGTCGAGCTTTACCTGCGGCCTCGGCACCATCGCGGTCGACGCCCGCAACAAGGTCTGGTTCCAGGTCTCGATGGCCGTCACCTGCGTCTTTGGCCTCGCCTTTCTCACGATCGAGTTGAGGGAATTCTCAAGCCTCGTTGCGCGCGGCGCCGGGCCGACCCGCAGCGCGTTTCTGTCGGCGTTCTTCACACTGGTAGGCTGTCACGGCATGCACGTCTCGGCCGGCATCCTGTGGCTGCTGACGATGATGGCGCAGGTTTACGCCAAGGGGTTCAGGGCGGACATTCAGCGCCGCCTCCTGTGCTTTGCGCTGTTCTGGCACGCCCTCGATATCATCTGGATCGCCGTGTTCACCGTGGTGTACTTGCTCGGGAGCGCGAAATGACGAACGGACACGATGAAGCCTTCCACGGCATCGATCTCGCACCGGGCGACGAGCACGTCGAAGCCGGTGGCATCGCACAGCGGGTGCTCGGTTATCTGACCGGGCTGGGGCTCGCTGTTCTGCTGACGGCAACCTCTTTCTTTGTCGCCGGCACCAGTCTGGTATGGGAGCCGAGCATTCCGGTGGCGCTGGTGGTGCTGGCGATCGCGCAGATGGGCGTGCATGTCGTTTTCTTCCTGCACATCACCACCGGCGCCGACAATACCAACAACGTGCTGGCGCTAGCTTTCGGTATCCTGATCGTCATGCTGGTGATGACCGGATCACTGTGGATCATGTCGAACCTCAACCACAACATGATGCCGATGGATCAGCTCATGCGGATGCAGCGTTAGCTACGCACCGGACCAGACTGATATCGATCGAGGCGTGACGCTCGATCCCTGGGCATGCCGCCGTATCCTGGCGGCAGGAGCACTCCATTGGAAATGGAGCTCGACATTCAATTCCGTCTTCTGGCTCTAGGTCGCGTTGCACCCGCCGCTCCCTCAACGAGCATTCTGCGTGGCCCAGGCGCGACGATGGCGGATCCGCAACGGCGGACGGTCGAAAATAAGTGCGCCAAAAATGTCGCCCGTTCGGTTCCCACTGTTGCGGCCGCGACACCTGACCGGCGAAAATTAAGGCTTCTTTTAGGTTTGATTAAGGCCTCATTAGGCAACAAAAAAGCGTGATGCCGCAATAAGTTGGGAACTTCCCGAGTGTGGCTGATGAGTGACAGCTTTTTAGCCAAAAGCTGTCTAAGTCCGTGCCATGGACGACGCCGATGTGCGGCCGATCTAAGAACCAAATGACGCTCTGGAGAACGAACTAATGAAGAAGCTTCTACTCGCAACTGTGGCCCTCGTCGCCCTCGGCGCGACCGTGCCAGCACTCGCAGCCGATCTCGCAGCCCGCCCGGTCTACACCAAGGCTCCCGCTTACGCCGCTCCGATCTACAACTGGACCGGCTTCTACATCGGCGGCCACATCGGCGGCGCGTTCGCCGGCGACAGCACCGTGAACAACAGCAGTGGCCAGTTCCTCGGCGGCGTGCAGGGCGGCGCCGACTATCAGTTCGCTCCGAACTGGGTGATCGGTGTCGAAGCCCAATACAGCTGGATGAGCAGCAACAACAGCGGCCAGCTGTTTCCGCTCGGCACGCTCGTGACCACCAACAACGACCAGCTCGGATCGGTCACCGGCCGGCTCGGCTACACCTGGGGCCCGGCGATGCTTTACGCCAAGGGCGGTTATGCCTGGAGGGACGGCAGCAACATCGGCGTGACCCGCGGCGGCGCGCCGGTGGCTTTCACCACCGACGGCAGCCGTCAAGACGGCTACACCGTGGGTGCCGGTCTCGAATACATGTTCGCGCCCAGCTGGTCCGCCAAAATCGAATACCAGTACTACAACTTCGGCAACACCACCTTCACGAGCGGTCCTCTCGACATCGTTGGCGTCCGGTTCCGTAATGACGAGAATACCGTCAAGGCCGGCGTCAACTATCGCTTCAACTGGGGTGGCCCGCTCGCCGCGCGCTATTGATCTGCACCTGATATAGAGACGGAAAAGGCCGGCCTCGCGCCGGCCTTTTTTTGTGATGCGACGAAAAACGCCCAAATCCTGCAAATTTTCCCCATTTTATTAACCGTGTAACGCGATACTGCCGCTCGGATTCATCCTGGGGATGAAGGCGAGACGGGGCAGAAAGCATGGCGTTACGATCCACTATCGGCGCAACACGCCCCGGCTTTTGGCGTCCGCAATGGGGTGTCAAGGGCAGCCTGTTCGCCGCCTTCGGGGTGATCGCCGGCATGGCCATCGCCATCAGCGCCGGCGCCGGCATGGTGCTCGGGCATCTCGGCGGCACCATGGTCGACCTCAGCGGGCGGGACATTCCCCGGCTCACGGCCAGCCTGCAACTGGCGGCGCAGAGCGCAAGCCTTGCCAGCCAGGGTCCGGCGCTGCTGGCGTCCCGCAGCGAGGAGGCGCTGAACGAGCGCTCCAAAAAGATCAAGGAAACCCAGGAAGTCACCCTCGAAAAGCTCGGCGAGATCATCGAACTTGGCGCCGACAAGGCGGTCGTCGCCACGCTCAGCGAAACCGTGAAGAATATTGACGAGACCATCAAAAGCCTGGTCGGGGCGGCTCACGAACGGCTCGAAACCGCGGCCCGGCATCAGAAGCAATATGAGGCGCTGCGCAGTGCGCAGGCGGGCTTCGTTGCCGCCGCGAGCCCGGCGATGATGGACTCCCAGACCCAGATCAATGCCATCCTTGGATCCGCGAATCTTTCCCCGGACGACGCAACGCAGGCGGCGCGTACGGTCGACCAGCTCGGCGACGTGATCGCCTCCGGCCATCTGATGGCATCGGAGATGATCGCCGCGCTTTCGGCCGGCAACAGCGAAACGCTCGATACCATCGAGAAGCAATTCAAGGCCACCCAGGCCCGGGTCAGATCGAACCTCGATATGCTGCCCAGCAACTCCGGAACCACGGCGCTGCGCAACGCGGCGCTGAAATTGCTGGCGCTCGGCGAGGGCCAGACCGGCGTCTTCAAGCTTCGCCAGAAGGAACTGGACGCCAACGATTACGGCCAGCTCATTCTCGAAGAAACCCGCAAGCTCGACGTCGGTCTCGGGATCAGCGTGCAGCAGCTGGTCGACGGCGTGCAGACAGAGACCGACGCCTCGACCTGGGAAGCGCGCAAGCAAATTTCGCTCGCGACCACGGTCATGCTCGCGCTTGGCGGCCTCACCCTGATCGGATCCGTGATGTTCGTCTGGCTCTATGTCGGCGGCAATATCCTGCGGCGGATCGGCAACCTGCAGCGCTCGATGCAGCTTCTGTCCGACGGTGATCTGGAGACGGAAATCTATCGATCGAGCCAGCGTGACGAGATCGCGGTGATGGCAAATTCGCTGGAGATTTTCCGCGAGAGCATGATCGAGGCCCGCGCGCTGGGCGCCGACCAGGACAAGGATCGGATTGCCAAGGCTGAACGCGCCTCCCGCATGGAGACCCGGATCGTCGAGTTTGAAGCAACCGTCCGCACCGCGCTCGACAGCCTGCAGCGATCGGCCAATTCGATGCAGGCCACGGCGCAAAGCATGTCGGTGACCGCCGATCAATCCAGCGCGCTGGTGAGCGCGGTGGCATCCGCCGCCGAGGAAACTTCGGTCAACGTGCAGACGGTTTCCTCGGGCACCGAACAGCTGTCCTCATCGATCTCCGAAATCGGCCGCCAGGTGGTCGCTTCGGCGCAGATCGCCCGCAAGGCGGTCGAAGAAGCCGGCGCCACCGACGCCACCATGCAGGGGCTTGCCGAAAACGCCGGCCGCATCAGCGTCGTGGTCGACCTGATTCAGGTGATCGCCTCGCAGACCAACCTGCTCGCGCTTAACGCCACTATCGAAGCGGCGCGTGCCGGCGAAGCCGGCAGGGGCTTTGCGGTGGTCGCCTCCGAGGTCAAGAGCCTCGCCAACCAGACCGCAAAGGCCACCGACGAAATTCGCGCGCAGATCGCCAGCATGCAGGAGGTCACGACCTCGGCGGTCGGCGCCATCCGAAACATCGGCCAGACCATCAGCGAGATCAACGAGGTGACCGCCGCGATCGCGGCTGCGGTCGAGGAGCAGGGGGCGGCGACGCGCGAGATCGCCCGCAACATTCAGCACGCCGCCGGCGGCACCAGCGAGGTTTCCAGCAACATTATCGGCGTCAGCACCGCCTCCAGCGAGGCCGGATCGGCCGCCGGCGAGGTGCTGAGCGCCTCCAGCGCGCTGCGCCGCGAGGCCGACGTGCTGCGCTCGGAAATCGACGCGTTCCTCTCCAATATCCGCGCGGCGTGAGCGGCGCCATGCGCCGCAGGCCAGTGCCCGCGCGCGTAACGCATGATTTGCGCCCGGCTCGCCGCTGTTTTGCCGAAATCGCAATTGTTTTTCGGCTGGCGCCGCGCCGATTGTGCGGCTAAGCCGATATCGTAATATTGCGGCACCAAATCATGCATTCGAAAACAGACACCATTCAGTCCTCGGCCGAGGCGCTCCGCTACCCCTGGGAAAATCATCCCGGCCCCGATCAGGTGGTCGAGGTGATGCCGGGCGTGCTGTGGGTTCGGCTCAAGCTGCCATTCCGCCTCAACCACGTGAACATCTACCTGCTCGCCGACGGCGATGGCTGGGCGATGGTGGATTCCGGCTTCGGCAACGAGGAATTGATCGCGGCCTGGACCGCGCTGTTCGAGGGCCCGCTGGCCCACGTCAAAGTCACGCGGCTGATCGTGACCCATTCGCATCCCGATCACGTCGGTCTCGCCGGATGGATCGTCGAGCGTTTCAACTGTCCGCTCTACATGTCGCAGGTCGAGTATCTGCAGTCGGTCTATCATCAGAACCGCGGCACCGAAGAACGCAGAAACGCCCAGCGCCTGTTCTTCCGGCGTCACGGCATGGACGAGAACCTGACCGACAAATTGCTCGGCCGCGGCCAGGATTACCTGAAGCGGGTTTCGATCCTGCCGCCGTCCTATCGCCGCATCTCGCATGGCGACGAGATTTCCATCGGCACGCGGCGCTTCAAGGTCATTACCGGCGGCGGCCATGCCCTCGACCAGGTGATGCTGTATTGCGCCGCCGACAAACTGTTCCTGTCCGCCGATCAGGTGCTGAGCAAGATTTCGCCCAATGTCAGCGTCTGGGCGGTCGAGCCCGACCAGAACTCGCTCGGCGAATACCTGGCCTCGCTGGCGAGCCTGACCACGACGCTACCCTATGACGTCATCGTGCTCCCCGGCCACGGCGTGCCGTTTTATGGATTGAAGACCCGCATCAAGCAACTGGCCGATCATCACGAGGACCGCTGCCGGCTGATCGCCGACGCCTGCCGCGAGACGCCGAAAACCTCGAAGGAACTGGTGCCTGTGGTGTTCCACAAGCATGTTCTCGACGTGCATCAGATGGGGTTTGCCGCCAGCGAACTGATCGCGCACGTCAACTACATGCTGGTCGAAGGCCGCCTGACGGCTGCGGAAGCCGACGGCGTGCTGCACTTCAGGACCACCTGAAGACATTCCGTTATCCAGCGCAAATATCTAGCGCAACGGCCAGCGCAGAAGCGTGCCGACGCTAAACTAAAACCGTTTTTAGTCGAATTCCCGGCCGACACGCATCATCTTGCTGGCAGGGATCGAATCAATCCCGAAATTATATGGAACGCCAGTTCCGAAGGCGTCACGGCGAGGTCGCCGAAGCGTTGGGAATGGCGGCTTGCCGGCGATACCCGCCGGTGCCTCACGCGGGATCGCGCCATCGGGCTACGCAGCTCACTGAAGGGAGTTAGCAGACCCGGTGGATATCAAACCCTTCCTTGGCCTCGGCGGTGTCCTCATCGCCGCTATGACGTCCGAATTCAACGACCAGGTGACATCGATCGCGCTCACCGACGTCAGCGGCGCACTCGGGATCAGCCACGATTCCGCTACCTGGATCGAAAGTCTGTACGTGTCGGCCGAGATCGTCGGCATGGCAATCTCGCCCTGGCTGCTGGTGACCTTCACTTTAAGGCGCTGGACGCTTTTTTCGATCGCGCTGTGCGGAGCCTCGAGCGTGCTGATCCCGTTCAGTCCGAACATCGAAGCGATCTACGCGCTGCGATTGCTGCAGGGACTCGCGGGAGGCCTGATCATTCCTCTCGTGATGACCACCGCTTTTCGCATTCTCACGCCGGAGATCCGGCTCTATGGCCTGGCCGTCTACGCTTTGACGGCAACCTTCACGCCGGCGCTGGCCACGACGGTGGCCGCGCTTTGGACCGATATCGTTGACTGGCGTTTCGTGTTCTTGCAGACGATCCCACTCTGCTCTCTGGCCGGCGTTCTCGTCTGGTACTGTGTGGACCAGGACCAGCCGAAATACGAGCGGTTCAGGATCGTGGACTGGCGCGGCGCGCTGCTGCTGGTAATCGGGACCGGCGCCTTGAGCACCATGTTGTATCAGGGCGACCGGATGGACTGGTTCAACTCCCAGGTGATCTGCGTCCTGGCTCTGGTGAGCGCGATCGCCATCCCGCTGCTGCTCATCAATGAATGGTTCCACCCCTTGCCGCTGCTCAAGTTGCAGATGCTCGGCCGGCGCAACCTCGCCTACGGCACGCTCGGCCTGTTCACCTTTCTGATTATCAGCCAATCCGGTTCGACCGTCCCCTTGCGTTACCTGCAGGAAGTCCAGGGTTACCGACCGCTGCAATCCAACCTGATCACACTGGAGATCGCGGTGTTGCAGCTCGTGATGCTGCCCGCCATGGCGCTGCTGCTGGACTACAAGCGGGTGGATTCGCGCCTTGTCAGCGTCGTCGGGCTGGGATTGATCCTGATTTCCTGCATCGGTTCTTCGTTCGTCACGGTCTATTGGAACCGCGATCAGTTTTACATCTGGCAATTGTTCCAATCGATCGGTCAGCCCATGGTGATCATGCCACTGCTGATGAAGTCCACCAACACCATCACCAGCCCCGCGGACGGGCCTCTCGCGTCTGCGCTGTTGAATACGTCCCGAGCCATCGCCGAGGCAACGAGCGCCTGGTTCCTGGGGCTGATCGATCGTTGGCGCGGCGCCTTGCATTCCGACCGTATCGTCGATCAGGCTGGCCAGGATCGCTGGCGGGTGATCCAGAGCTATGGCGTGCTGCCGCAATATCCGCCGCCGTTGATGCCGGACAGCAGGCCCCGTGCGCCGGGGAGCCTGGAAGCCTTCAGCCACATTGTGCAGCAGCAGGTCACGATTTTATCGACCAGCGATACATTCCTGATCCTCGGTGCCGTGACCGTCCTCCTGATGGTCGTGGTGATGACGTTGCCGGTGCGCGCCATGCCGCCACGCATCCACTTCGCAAAGCTCTAGGAAACACCGCATGGCACAGGATGGAGCCCAGCTCGAGACGCTTCCCGCCGAGTCGAAGCGGAACGAAAGGCCGGCCGCCATTCCGGCGCGCAGGGACGACGATCATCATCAAGTGGCAGAAGGGACGTCGAAGCCGCCGGCGATGCAGGAGGTCGACAAGGCTGCCGCGCCTCCGCCACGCTGGCCCTTCGTTCTGGTCGGCCTCGTCGTGGCGATTTTTGCCGCGCTGGTCCTGGACATCATTTTCCGGCCACACCCGAATGTGCGGACCGACGATGCCTATGTGATGGTCCACTATGCCACGATCGCGCCACGTATCTCCGGTCAAGTCGCCACGGTGTCGGTCGACGACAATGAGACGGTGAAGGCCGGGCAAGTGCTTGCAACCCTCGACCCGCGCGATAACCAGACCGCCGTGGCCTCCGCGGAGGCGGCGCTTGCGCGCGACAGCGCTCATTTCAGCGAAGTTTCCGCCGATGTTGCGCGGCAGCCGTCGCTGATCGAAGAGCAGCAATCGGCCGTTGCTTCGGCCCGCGCCAGGCTCGCTTTCTCGCAGGCCAATGCGCGCCGCTACGGCAACCTTGCCGTGACCGGGGCCGGCACGGTGCAGGAGCATCAGCAGGCCGACACGGCGCTGCAGCAGGACCAGGCGTTGCTGGATAGTTCCCAGGCTTCGCTCGAGGCGGCGCGCCGGCAGCTCGACGTGCTCACCGCCCAGAGATTAGCGGCGGAGGCGACCGTCAAGCTCGATCAAGCGCAACTCGACCAAGCCAAACTCAATCTTTCCTATACCCAGATCGCGGCGCCGATCGACGGAATGGTGGGCGAGCGGTCGGTGCAGGTCGGCAACTACGTCGGCCCCGGCACGACATTGATGACCATGGTGCCACTCGACCAGGTCTATATCGAGGCGAATTATCTCGAAGTGGCTCTGCTGCATGTCCGCAGCGGCCAGCCCGTGACGATCCACCTCGACGCCTACAACATAGACCTCCGCGGCACGGTGGACAGTGTTCCTCCGGCTTCAGGTACTTCCTTTGCGCCGATCGCACCGAACAATGCCACGGGTAATTTCACCAAGATCGTGCAGCGACTGCCCGTCAAGATCGTGGTAGCGTCCGGGCAGCCTCTGGCCAAGCTCCTGCGCGTCGGTATGTCGGTCGAGACCACGATCCATACCGGACTGGAGGATGTCGTGGCCGAACAGCTGAGATCAACTGATCGGGTGACTGGGCATTAACAGATGCGTGCGTTGCCTCTGATGGCGTGTCTCTCTGTTCCGATGCTCGGCATTGGATTGGCCGGCTGTACCGTCGGACCGAACTTCGAGAGTCCGGAGATCGCTGAAGCGCCGAGGCGAACGTCGCCGGAGGCCGCAAGCCTGACGAGCCGCGCGGTCGTGGGCGAGATCGACCAAACATGGTGGAAGAGTTTTCGAGACCCTCAGCTGTCCTCGCTGGTCCAAAGGCTGGTCGCCCAAAACCTCGATCTCAAGACGGCGGCGGAACGCGTGGTCCAGAGCGTGGCGCAGCGCCAGGTCGCCGTCTCCCAGGGACTGCCGCACATCGAAGGGCAGTCATTGAGCACCTATAATCGAGTGAGCCCGAATGGCCCTATCTCCGAGTTCGAACCTGCGCCTGGCTCGACCTTAGACTATGCCCTGTTTCGAGACGGCCTGACGTCATCATGGCAGTTGGACCTGTTCGGTCGCGTTCGGCGCGCCGTGGAAGCAGCCGACGCCAACGCCCTGGCAGCCGTGGAGAACCGGCATGGCGTCGCGCTCGCAGCAGTCGCCGAACTGGCGCAAAGCTATATGCAATTGCGCGGAACGCAGAACCGTCTCGAGATCGCGAAGCGCAACCTTGGCCTTGCGGAGCAGAGCTTGGATTTGGTGAAGGCGCGTTTCGGCAATGGCGTTGCCACCACGCTCGAACTGGCGCAAGCGCGAGCTCAGCAGGCCACCATCGCCGCAACCCTGCCGCCGCTGCGGACGAAGGAGGCGGAACTGATCAACGCGGTAGGCCTGTTGCTGGGCGAACCTCCGCGTGCGCTTGAAACTGAGTTGCGCAGGCCGCGAGCCCTGCCGCGCATGCCGCGGCAAATTCCCTTGGGCCTGCCCGGCACACTCATACGCCGCCGCCCTGATGTACGCGAGGCCGAGGCGCAATTGCATGAAGCGACGGCAGAGACCGGAGTCGCGGTGGCCAACTTCTATCCGGACGTGACGTTGAACGGGGCTGCCAGCGTGGAAAGCCTGCACCTGAGCAATTTGTTTTCGCTGGGCTCGACGGCCTTCAGCGTCGGGCCGGATATTTCCATTCCGATCTTCGAAGGTGGACGGCTGCGGGGCGCGTTGGCGCTACGCGAATCGCGGCAGCGGGAAACGGCGATCGTATTCCAGAGGACGGTATTGCGGGCCTGGCAAGAGGTCGACGACGCGCTTACCGCGTACAGTGAAGCCCAACTGCGGCGCGCCGATGTGGCCCGCGCCGTCGCCGAAAATCAGGCTGCCCTGCAAGCCGCCCAGCAACGCTACTCGGAGGGTGCGATCGATTTCCTCAACGTTAACACGACACAAGCCCAGCTGCTGCAGAGCGAAAACGATCTGGCGGACATCGACACCCGGATCGCGACCGATCTCGTCAATCTTTATCGCGCCCTCGGGGAAGGATGGGAGGACGCAGATCTGGCCCATGGTGCAGTTCGCCCACCGCGACCGAGGATCGGAGCTCCCTAGAACGACGCCGCCGGCATCGCGGTCAGCCCGGCCCAGGAAGTGAGGTTCTGGCGGCAAATTCACGTCTCAAATACCCACGGCGGCAAATCGCAGCTAGTCTAGCGCGTTGATCCCGATCAAGTTTCCGTCCGCGCCTCGCGCAACACGAATTCCCGCTCATGCGGCCTTGCGGAAACCCGATTCCGGCTCGACATCAATCCTGGAAACGCTCTAAAAAGGGCTTAAGCCAGTTCCGGCGTCACGTTCCGTTCCAGGTTTTGCGATGGATTACAGCCAATTTTTCAGTGCCGCCCTCAATCGCCTACATGACGAGCGGCGCTACCGGGTTTTCGCGGATCTCGAACGGATCGCGGGCCGGTTCCCGCATGCCGTGTGGCACTCCCCGAACGGGCCGCGCAATGTCGTGATCTGGTGCTCCAACGACTATCTCGGCATGGGCCAGCATCCCAAGGTGGTCGGCGCCATGGTCGAGACCGCCACGCGGGTGGGCACCGGCGCCGGTGGCACCCGCAACATCGCCGGCACCCATCACCCGCTGGTGCAGCTCGAGCAGGAACTGGCCGATCTGCACGGCAAGCAGGCGGCGCTGCTGTTCACCTCGGGCTACGTCTCGAACCAGACCGGCATTGCGACCATCGCCAAGCTGATTCCGAATTGCCTGATCCTGTCGGACGCGCTCAATCACAATTCGATGATCGAAGGCATCCGGCAGGCCGGCTGCGAGCGCCAGGTGTTCCGCCACAGCGACATGGCGCATCTTGAGGAGTTGCTGCGTGCCGCCGGGCCCGACCGGCCCAAACTGATCGCCTGCGAGAGCCTGTATTCGATGGACGGCGATATCGCGCCGTTGGCGAGGATCTGCGATCTCGCCGAGCGCTACAGCGCGATGACCTATGTCGACGAGGTCCACGCGGTCGGCATGTACGGTCCGCACGGCGGCGGCATCGCCGAACGCGACGGCGTCATGCACCGGATCGACATTCTGGAAGGCACGCTGGCCAAGGCATTCGGTTGCCTCGGCGGCTATATTGCCGGCAGCGCCGACCTGATCGATGCCGTGCGTTCCTATGCCCCCGGCTTCATCTTCACCACCGCGCTGCCGCCGGCGATCTGTTCGGCCGCGACTGCTGCGATCCGGCACTTGAAAACCTCGAGCTGGGAGCGGGAGCGCCACCAGGATCGCGCCGCCCGCGTCAAGGCGATCCTCAACGCCGCCGGCCTGCCGGTCATGTCGAGCGACACCCATATCGTACCGCTGTTTGTCGGCGATCCCGAACGCTGCAAACGGGCCTGCGATATCCTGCTCGACGAGCACAACATCTACATCCAGCCGATCAACTATCCGACGGTCGCCAAAGGCGCCGAGCGGCTGCGGATCACGCCGTCGCCCTATCACGACGATGGATTGATCGACGGGCTCGCCGACGCGCTGGTGCAGGTCTGGGAGCGCCTCGACCTGCCGCTTGTCGAAAAATCGCTGGCGGCGGAATAGCCCCACTCACAGCCGCCCTTCACGAGGCGGGAGGGCTGCCCATCATTTTGCGATGATGGGCCTCGGTGGCTGCATCGGCCGGAAACATGCACTCGATGCGCAATTCCTGCGCCGCGATGGTTTGCGGGGTTCCGACAGTCGTCACCAACGAAAAATAGCTTAGCACCTGATCGCCCCTGACGAAGCCGATTGGAATGACCGGCGTGGCGCTCAGTTCGACCGGGTTTTTCCACTCGGTCTTGACGTCGGGATAGGCGAGCAGCGCGGCCAGCAATGCCCTGGTTCTGTCGTCGATCACGCGCCCGACCGATTCGCGGTAGACGCGCTGGAACAGGCTCTTCGCCACGGCTTCCCAGTTCGCGATGAACGGGCGCATGCCGTTCGGGTCGAACATCAGATGCAGCAGGTTGCGCGGCGTCTTCCGCACCGCCATGTCGATGAAGCAATTGAAGAAGCGCGGTGCTGCCTCGTTGGTCATGAGCACGTCCCAATAGCGATCCATCACCACCGCCGGGAAAGGCTCGTGCTGCCGCAGCATGCGCTCCAGCGCGCCCGTTACGCTCTGCATTTCCGGTCCGTTCCAGGCGCCCTCGGAATAGATCGGGGCGTAGCCGGCGGCCAGCAACAAGGTGTTACGGTCGCGCAGCGGGATGTCGAGGGCTTGCGCGATCTCCAGCAGGGTCTGACGGCCGGGAGCGCTGCGCCCGCTTTCGATGAAACTGATGTGCCGCTGCGACACCCCGGTATCGAGCGACAAATCGAACTGGCTTTTGCCGCGCAGATCGCGCCAGTGACGCAGCAGCACGCCGAGTTCGTTCGCCGCAGGCTTTGCGATGGGTTTCGGTGAGGACATCGGTTCCTTATGGCCGGCGACAGAATGCCCTTTATTATCACGCGGCGACACGAAGCGCGCATGGTTCGGCGCCAGCCGATCGATGCGCGCTTCGTTGAGGTCAGGCCGCAGCCCAGGTCTGGGCCTTGAAGTGGTCCTCGATCGGCGTGCCCGCCATGTTCGTCGCCGTGGCGGTGGTCATCGAAATCCCGGTGCCCAGCACGACTTCGAAGATCTGGGCCTTGGAATAGCCGGCCGAAACGAATCGTTCGATATCAGCCTCGCTCGCTTTGCCCCGGTTTTCGATCAGGGTTTTGGTGATGGCCGAAAGCGCCGCGTATTTCGGGTCCCTCGGCAACTTGCCGGCGCGGATCGCCCTGACGTCGCTCTCCGGCAAGCCGTCCTCGATCGCAAAGGTGGAGTGAGCCGCAACCGTCCACGGGCATTTGAGCGTGACCGCATTGGTGAGCAACAACACCTGCTTCTCGCACTCGTCGAAGCTGCCGCCATGAAAACTTCCGAAGCTCGCGGCGAAGCCATTCAGGAGGACCGGATTTTCGGCCATCGTCCCCATCACGTTGGGTAAAAACCCGAACTTTTCTTGCATGCCGCGCAGCGTGGGCCTGGATTTCTCCGGCGCCGACTCGATGGTGTGAACAATAAACTTCTGCATTTTCTGCTTCCTTTGCCTTGTTGTATCTCTCCTGCCGTGTTGGTTCTTCCACATTGCCGTGAATCGGTTCAATTACATCGCAGGTAATCATCGAGAGCCCCCTTTCCCGGCGGCTGGGAGTGGGTTGGCGTATGGACATCATCTGGAAGGACATCGCCGGCGGCTTCGTCACCGCGGCCACCGCATCGCGCCGCTTGGCGCCCGCGCCGCCTATCGTCGCGCTTTGCGTTTTCCCAGCCTCCCGCTGGACTTAACGACGATCTCATTTCCCGGATTTGACGCGAAATTCGCTGTCGCTTGCGGTGGCGCAACGCGTTAGATTTCGCCGGGGCGTGGGCCTCCACAGGGAGTTACGCAGCGATGCTGCACGACTGGGGCGTAATCGCAGCCGCCTTCGGCTACATCGGGTTCCTGTTCCTGGTGGCGAGCTATGGCGACCGGCTGTCACCAACCCAGCGCGGCCGTGCCAGCGCGCTGATCTATCCGCTGTCGCTGGCCATTTACTGCACGTCCTGGACGTTTTTCGGCTCGGTCGGATTCGCCACCCGCACCAGCGTGGATTTTCTCGCGATCTATATCGGGCCGATCGTGATGATCGCATTCTGCACGCCGCTGCTGCGCCGCGTGATCCAGCTGGCGAAATCGCAGAACATCACCTCGATCGCCGATTTCATCGCCGCGCGCTACGGCAAGAGCCAGGCGGTGGCGGCCACCGTCGCGCTGATCGCGATCATCGGATCGGTTCCCTATATCGCACTTCAGCTCAAGGCCATGGCGTCGTCGCTCGAAACCATCCTCAGCGAAGACGAGGCCTTTTCCAAAATTCCGATCATCGGCGATATCGCGCTGATGGTGACGCTGGCGATGGCGGCATTCGCGGTGCTGTTCGGGACCCGCCAAACCGACGCCACCGAACATCAGCATGGCCTGATACTTGCGGTCGCCACCGAATCCATCATCAAACTGGTGGCCTTTATCGCGGCCGGCGCCTTCGTCACGTTCTGGATGTTCAGCCCGGTCGAACTGGTCGGGCGCGCGATGAAGACCCCGGAAGCCGTCCGCGCCATCGACTACGTGCCCTCGATCGGCAACTTCCTCACCATGGTGCTGCTGTCGTTTTGCGCGATCATGCTGCTGCCGCGCCAGTTTCACGTCAGCGTGGTCGAGAATTCCAGCGATGCCGAAGTGGGGCGGGCGCGGTGGCTGTTTCCGCTGTATCTGGTCGCCATCAACCTGTTCGTGATTCCGATCGCGCTCGCCGGCCTGGTGACCTTCCCGTTCGGCGCCGTCGACAGCGACATGTATGTGCTGGCGCTGCCGATCGAGGGAAATGCGCCCCTGCTCAGCCTCGGCGTCTTTATCGGAGGCCTTTCGGCGGCCACCGCCATGGTGATCGTCGAATGCGTCGCACTTTCGGTCATGGTCTCGAACGACATCGTGGTGCCGCTGGTGCTGCAGCGAGGTTCGCAATCGCGCGCAGGCCAGAAGGATTTTGGCGACTTCCTGCTCAGGGCTCGCCGCCTTGCGATCTTCGCCATCATGGCGATGGCCTATTTCTATTATCGCGCGCTCGGCAACACCCAGCTGGCGGCGATCGGCCTGTTGTCGTTCGCGGCCATCGCGCAGCTCGCACCGGCGTTCTTCGGCGGCCTGTTCTGGCGCCGCGCGACGGCGCGCGGCGCCATGGGCGGCATGCTGGTCGGCGTTGCCGTGTGGATCTATACGTTGTTTTTGCCGAGCTTCCTGGACGGCAACACCACCGGACTGATGCTGCTGCAGCACGGCCCGTTCGGGATCGAGGCGTTGCGTCCGCAAGCGCTGTTCGGCGCCGATCTACCGCCGCTGCTGCACGGCGTGCTCTGGTCGCTGTCGCTCAACCTTCTGACCTATATCGCGCTGTCGCTGGCGCGCGAGCCGTCCTCGATCGAACGGTTGCAGGCGGATCTGTTCGTGCCGCACGCGCTGGCGCCGATCGCGCCGACATTCCGGCGTTGGCGCACCATGGTGACGGTGCAGGACATCCAGAGTACCGTGGCGCAATATCTGGGCCCTGATCGGGCTCGTCATTCCTTCGAGGCCTTCGCGGCCACCCAGCGCGCGCCTCTCGAGCCGGCGGCGCCGGCCGATTTCGAATTGCTGCAGCACGCCGAGCATCTGATCGCCTCCTCGATCGGGGCGGCGTCGTCGCGGCTGGTGATGTCGTTGTTGCTGCGCAAGCGCACCGTCTCGGCCAAGGCCGCGCTGAAACTGCTCGACGATTCCCACGCCGCGTTTCATTTCAACCGCGAGATATTGCAGACCGCGTTGAACCATGTGCGGCAGGGTATCGCCGTGTTCGACGCCGACCTGCAGCTGATCTGTTCGAACCGTCAGTTCGGCGAGATCCTCGGCCTGCCGCCGCACCTGATCCAGATCGGGATTCCGCTGAAGGAAATCCTCGAATTCATGGGCGCCATCGGCTTGCCCGGGTTCGGCGACAGCGAGTCGCTGATGGAAATGCGGCTGGCCGCCTATACGACCGAGGGCGAGCCGTATCTCGAACGTCTCCCGGATCGTCACATGGTGATCGAGGTGCGCACCAACCGGATGCCCGGCGGCGGACTGGTCATCACCTTTTCCGACGTCACGCCGTCGTTCGAGGCCGCCGAGGCGCTGGAGCGCTCCAACGCCACCCTGGAAAAACGGGTGCAGGATCGTACCGAGGAACTGACGCGCCTGAATTCGGAACTGGCGCTGGCCAAGAGCACCGCGGAAGACGCCAACATCTCGAAGACGCGGTTTCTGGCGGCGGCAAGCCACGACATCCTACAGCCGCTGAATGCGGCGCGGCTCTATGTCACGAGCCTGGTCGAGCGCCATAACGGCGGCGAGGATTCCCGGCTGGTCGAAAACATCGACGACTCCCTGGAGGCGATCGAAGAAATTCTCGGTGCTCTCCTGGATATTTCGCGGCTCGATGCCGGCGCCATGGCGACGTCGATCACCAGCTTCAAGGTCGGCGACCTGATGCGGTCGCTGGAAATCGAATTTGCGCCGATCGCGCGCGCCAAGGGGCTCAAGCTGACATTCGTGCCGAGCTCGCTGCCGGTGGAATCCGATCGGCTGCTGCTGCGACGGCTGCTGCAGAACCTGATCTCCAACGCCATCAAATATACGCCACGTGGGCGCGTGCTGGTCGGGTGCCGGCGCCGCGGCCAGTCGCTGCAGATCGGCGTTTACGACACCGGCGTCGGCATTCCCATTCTCAAGCGTGGCGAGATCTTCAAGGAGTTTCACCGCCTCGAGCAGGGCGCGCGGATTGCGCGCGGCCTGGGGCTGGGACTGTCGATCGTCGAGCGCCTCGCCCGCGTTCTCAACCATGGCATTGCGCTGGACTCCAACGTCAGCGGCGGCTCGTTTTTTTCGGTAATGGTGCCAACGGCCAAGGCGATCAACTACACCGCCGCGGTCACCAGCGCGACCCCACTGTCGAAAACGCCGATGAGCGGCTCCCTGATCGTCTGTATCGAGAACGATGCGGCGATCCTGGACGGCATGAAGACGCTGCTGACCGCCTGGGACGCCGAGGTCATCGCAGTGGCCGATCCCGACGCCGCGATCGGGGCGATCGAGGCTGCGGGCGGACGGGTCACCGGTCTTCTGGTCGACTACCACCTCGACCGCGGCAATGGCGTCGCCGCGATCCGGGACATCCGCCGCCGGTTCGGCGAGAACATTCCGGCGATCCTGATCACCGCGGATCGCAGCCCGCATGTGCGGGCTGCGGCACGCGAGGATAACATCGCGGTGCTCAACAAGCCGGTCAAACCGGCCTCGCTGCGGGCCTTGCTGGGTCAGTGGCGGACCCAGCAGATGGTGGCCGCCGAGTAATCGCGCGTCTGAGTTATTGCGGCGGCGGCGTGCCTTGCCGCCACTGGCCGCCGGCAATTTTCGCCGCCGCGATCACGGCCTGGGTGCGGCTCTCGACCCCGAGCTTTTGCAGGATCGCCGACACATGCGCCTTGATGGTCGCTTCCGATACGCCGAGTTCATAGGCGATCTGCTTGTTGAGCAGGCCTTCCGACAGCATCATCAGTACCCGCACCTGCTGCGGGGTCAGCGTCACCAGCCGGTCGCGCAGCCGCGTCATGTCCGGGTCGGCCGCCGATGAGAGATCGGTGTCCGGCGGCACCCAGACGTCGCCCTCCATGACTTTCAGGATCGCGTCGCGCAGCGTCTCGACCCCGAAACGCTTGGGAATGAACCCCGAGGCGCCGAAATCCAGCGAGCGGCGGATAGTGCCGACGTCGTCGCTGGCGGACACGACCACGACCGGAATCGCCGGATATTGCGCGCGCAGATAGATCAAGCCGGAGAAGCCCGATATCCCCGGCATCGTCAGATCGAGCAGGACCAGATCGACATCGGAATCCTGTTCCAAAAGCGCGGTCAGTTCCTCGAACGACCCGGCCTCGTCGATTTTTGCCGTGGCCACGACGGTTGCAACCGCCTGTCGCAGCGCATCGCGGAACAGCGGATGGTCATCGGCAATAACGAGGCGGGTGCTGGCGGCGGCAGTCATTTATTTCTTGCGAGAGGGTTGTGGCAAAACCCGTGACCGCTTTGGGGCCTGCCAAGCGAGTTTTTCTGCTGCAATTGTCGTCTGACCGACGCTCGCATGCAAGCGCGCAATATTGCCAAGCGGCAAAGGGGTTAATCCGCCAGAATTTGTGCGCCGCAATAGACCCGATGCCTAAACTCGCCGGAGCGGAGTCATCGTGGCGTTCCCGAGATAGTGGTGCGGAGGGCCAAAAGTCTTATTGGGTGAGGTTTCACGGCGATGTTACCGTTAATGAAACCCTCCGGCTCAATCCGGCCCAGTCCGGCGCATGGGGGCGATATTTGCGTCAACGACTCGGGGAGCGATTCAAATGTCCACAATGGCGGCAACGCAAGTCAGAACCGGCGGCATGACGAAGGACGAACGCTTCGTCATTCTCGCTTCATCGCTCGGCACCGTTTTCGAATGGTATGATTTCTATCTTTACGGATCGCTCGCCAGCATTATCGGCGCGCAATTCTTCAGCGCTTATCCGCCGGCGACGCGCGATATCTTTGCGCTGCTCGCCTTCGCCGCCGGCTTCCTGGTGCGCCCCTTCGGCGCCATCGTGTTCGGACGCATCGGCGACATCGTCGGACGCAAATACACCTTCCTCGTGACCATTCTGATCATGGGCTTGTCGACCTTTATCGTCGGCCTGCTGCCTAACGCGGCAACGATCGGCTTTGCTGCGCCGGTTATCCTGATTGGACTGCGTCTGGCGCAAGGTCTTGCGCTGGGCGGTGAGTACGGCGGAGCCGCCACTTACGTGGCCGAGCATTCGCCGCAGGGCAAGCGCGGCTATTACACCTCGTTCATCCAGACCACCGCTACGCTGGGACTTTTCCTGTCGCTGTTGGTGATCCTGTTCACCCGGACCGCTGTCGGCGAAGCCGATTTCGCCACTTGGGGCTGGCGTATTCCATTCCTGGTGTCGGTCGTCCTGCTCGGGATTTCGGTCTGGATCCGGCTGCGCCTCAGTGAATTGCCGGTATTCCAGAAGATGAAGGACGAGGGCAAGAGCTCAAAGGCCCCGCTGACCGAAGCCTTCGCCAACTGGAGCAATGCCAAGATCGTCATTCTCGCGCTGCTTGGCGGCACCATGGGCCAGGGCGTGGTCTGGTATACGGGTCAGTTCTACGCGCTGTTCTTCCTGCAATCGATCCTCAAGGTCGACGGCTACACCTCCAACCTTCTGATCGCGTGGTCGCTGTTGCTCGGTACCGGCTTCTTCATCGTGTTCGGCGCGTTGTCGGACAAGATCGGCCGCAAGCCGATCATTCTGGCAGGCTGCCTGATCGCGGCGCTGACCTTCTTCCCGATCTTCCGGATGATCACCACCAATGCCAATCCGGCGCTGGAGAAAGCCATCGAAGCAACCAAGGTCGAGGTCGTTGCCGATCCCGCAGGTTGCGGCGATCTGTTCAACCCGGTCGGCACGCGCGTGTTCAGCGCGCCATGCGACACCGCCCGCGCCTACCTGGCTTCGTCGTCGGTCAAATATTCGACCGTTTACGGCCCGGCAGGTTCAGGGGTGAAAGTCACCGTGAACGGCAAGGACGTGCCCTATACCGACGCAAAAACCGGCAACCCGGCTATCGGCGCGGCCGTTGCCGCGGCCGGCTATCCGAAGGCCGGCGATGCAGGCATCGTGAAGATGTCGAACCCGTTCGACATCTTCCGTCCGCAGGTCGCTGCTTTGATCGGGCTACTGTTCATCCTGGTGATCTTCGTCACCATGGTCTACGGGCCGATCGCGGCGATGCTGGTCGAACTGTTCCCGACCAAGATCCGCTACACCTCGATGTCGCTGCCCTATCACATCGGCAACGGTTGGTTCGGCGGATTGTTGCCCGCGACCGCGTTCGCGATCGTGGCCTCGACCGGCGATATCTACGCGGGTCTGTGGTATCCGATCATCTTCGCGGCTATCACCGTGGTCGTCGGCTTCTTCTTCCTGCCGGAAACCAAGGACGTGGATATCAGGTCGAACTAGCGATTTTTCCGGCAACCTGGTTGCCGGAGACGTCACCCATCGCCGGCCGCGGATCGCTCCGCGGCCGGTTTGTTTTCAGCCCGCGGCACCTGCGAATTGCAGCACGATCTCGCGCCGGTGCGGACGCGCGCGATGCTCGATCAAATAGATCGCCTGCCATGTTCCGAGCGCGAGTTCGCCCTTCGCGACGGGGATGTGCAGCGAGGTCGCCGTCAGCATGGTCTTGATGTGCGCGGGCATGTCGTCGGGGCCTTCGGTGTCGTGGCGCCATCCGGCGTTCTCGGGCGCCAGCCGGTCGAGCGCCGTGATCAGATCTTGCAGCACGGTCGGATCGGCGTTCTCCTGGATCGTCAGCGACGCCGAAGTATGGCGGATGAACAGTGTCACCGCGCCCTCTGTCGCGCGGGCGTCCCTGACAAATTTGGCGATCTCGTCACTGAGATCGACGAAGCCGCGGCCGGACGTTTGGGCCGTGAGCAGCGAGGTCACGATGGTGTCCGCGCGAATGGTAGATAACGCAGAGCGCGACAGCGATTTTGGTGCAGTCATGAATGATCTCTCAACATGGTCGTCCCGGCGAACGCCGGGACTTACACCCCGCGGCCTCTCGATTGGGTGCAGTGGAAGTCGATGCCTTCTGCAATAACCAACGCCGGTAGCTATGGGTCCGGCGTTCGCCGGGACGACTCGCGGAAGGCGCTTCAAATCTTGCCGGTGACGTCCTTCTGCATCCGGTTGGCCATCTCGACCAGCCGCCGCCACGCCTGTTCCAGGAATGACATCATGCGGTCCATGTCGCGGTCGCTCGGCAGTGGAATTTCTATTTTGCGCTCGCCTTCGGCCGCCTTCGGCTCGGGCTTTTTCAGCGAGTCCGTCTTCGGCAGCGCTTCCTCGACCTTGCCGGTCACCGTCGGCTCGCGCGCCGCCAACTCGGCCCTGAGCTTTTCATTGTCGGCCTCGAGCCGGCCAATTTCGGCATCGAGCGCGGCGCGTTCGTCGGGCACCTCGTAGCAGGCCCAACCGGCGCCGGAATTGCTGCAGGTCGAAACCGCGCCGGTGCGGCTATCGAGCCTGACCACGCCATCGGGGACCGGCGACAGCGCATAACGCCCGTTCTCAGTGGCCGGCATCGACTGCGCGGCGCCGGCGGCAATTCCGCCGAGCCAGAACAACAGCGCTGCCGCAGCGGCGGAGGGAGCTAATTTCGAGCGCGATGTTGCTGGGCTCATGGAGTTGCTCCGCCTCAAAACCGATGAAGTATCCTTATCCTGCGCGTGGTCCCTGGCCTTGATCTTACACTTGCGAGCGGTAAGGCGCACGGCCGGATTTCAACGCGTCGGCCAGCAATTCGATCCGGTCCTGTCCCCAGAATACCTCGCCGTCGAGCACATAGACCGGCGATCCGAACACGTCGGCCGCCAGCGCATCCTGGCGGTTTTGTTCGTAGGCCGCGCTGATCTCGTCGGATCCCGAACGCTCGACCAGTTGCTTGCCGGGAAGCCCGCTGTCGTCGGCGAGTTTAGCCAGCGTCGCGGGATCGGTCAGATTGAGCTGGTCTTCCCAGACCGCCGGCATAGGCGCGGCGCAAAAATGGATCGGGATCATGGCCGGCCTCGATCGCAGCGATCACGACGCCGTCGGCCAGCCGCGCGTTGAACGGCCAAGTCGCCGGTTGAAGATGAAACGTCAGTCCACGCTTGTCGCGCCAGCGCTGCAGTTCGACCATCCGGTAGCGCTGCCGCACCGGATGGCGCTTCATCAAGGGCAGGCCGCCGGTTTCGGAAAACAGATCGACCAGCACAACGGGCTTGTGGTTCACCTTGAGATCGTAGGCGTCAGCGACTTCGCGGAACAATTTGTGCCCGATATAGGCCCACGGGGATTGAAGCGAAAAATAGTAATCGATCTGACGCGGCATGCGGGCTCCCGAGCAACGGTAAAGCGGCGAACATCAACCATCCCAACAGACCCATCGTCGCCGTGCAAGATCGATAATCTAACCTTGAATTTCTGGTCTATCTCCCTCGGGGAATGTCCGCTGGTGATTACGAAGGACGCGTCGTCTGCGCCCGCGGCGTGGTGCAGGTGGAGAGCGTTCAGGGCTCGAGGGCTGAGTATAACGGCGGTTGCGGGTAGCCAGAGGCGAAGCGCATCACCTGATCTCCGGACAAACGAGCCGTTTGTCCGGTTGGTACAAATTCCACTGCGCTGAACGGCGCCAGCCTATTGCACTGCGGCGATTGCTCGCCGAGGATTGGATTTCACCGGCATAACTCCAATTAATTCAACGTGCTAACTGGTTACGACGCAATCTTGACTTGGTTAGGTGCGGTCAGTATGGTCCGCCCGGCTTTGGAGGGTGACGGGGCGTCATTTCCATCAACCGCAGCATCGTTTCGGGTCCCCACAGCATGGCTGAAGGCACGGACGAAGACGGAAATGGAAGTCGCGATAAATCGTCCTCCGACGAAGCCGCGCTTTCCGCAAGGCTCGGAAGTCTGGATCGCCGGTTGTCCCATATTCGGGGCAACCGAAAAATCGAGACTGACCAACCCGGAGCTGGAAGCGGAGACGGAGCTGCCAGAGCCTCGGCGATGGCGCGCGGTTTCCGGCTTTCCTCGGAGCTGGTCGCGGGTGTTGTGGTCGGAGCGGTGATTGGCTGGGGTTTCGACCGCTTGCTGTCGACATCGCCCTGGGGACTTATCGTGTTCTTTCTGCTCGGCTTTGCGGCCGGCGTGGTCAACGTGATGAGATCGGCAGGCGTGGCTCCGGACAGCACCGGCCGTTGAGAGACGGCAAGCCGGACGAATTTATTGCAGAGCGCCGGCGTGGCCGGCGGACCAAGAGATGCCAGGCGGATGATCGATCCGATCGAACAGTTCAATATCGAGAAGCTCTTTACGATTGGCCATATCGGCCATCAGGAGATCGCCTTCACCAATTCGTCGGCCTACATGTTCGGTTCGGTGGCGCTGATTTCGCTATTGATGATCGGCGGCGTCGCCGGACGGCAACTGGTGCCCGGACGGATTCAATCGGTCGCAGAGATCAGCTACGAGTTCGTGGCCAACACCATCCGATCGACCGCCGGCAAGGAAGGAATGAAGTTCTTCCCGCTGGTGTTTTCGATCTTCATGCTGCTGGCCGTTTCCAACATCGTCGGCATCATTCCCTACGCGTTCACGATTTCGAGCCACATCATCGTCACCGCGGCACTGGCGCTCCTGGTGTTCATCACCGTACTGGTTTACGGCTTCTACAAAAACGGCCTGAAGTTCTTCAAGCTGTTCGTGCCCGCGGGCATACCGATCGCTATCCTGCCGCTGGTGGTGCTGATCGAGGTGATCTCGTTCCTGTCGCGGCCGATCTCGCATAGCGTGCGCCTGTTCGCCAACATGCTGGCCGGGCACATCACGCTGAAAGTGTTCGCAAGCTTCGTCACCATGTTGGGGGCAATGGGCATCGTCGGCTGGTTCGGCGCCGTATTGCCGCTCGGCCTGACCGTCGCGCTGACCGCGCTGGAACTACTGGTCGCGTTCCTCCAGGCCTACGTCTTCACCATCCTCACCTGCATCTATATCAACGATGCTATCCATCCGGGCCACTAATCTAGGCCCGTCTCACCAACCTCAAGAAGGAGTTCGTTACATGGATCCGATTGCCGCGAAGTACATTGGCGCTGGTATTGCCTGCATTGGCATGGGTGGCGCCGGCGCGGGCGTGGGCATCATCTTCGGCAACTATCTCGCCGCCGCGGTGCGCAATCCTTCGGCAGCCCAGGGCCAGTTCGGCAACCTGATCTTCGGCTTCGCCGTGACCGAAGCGCTCGGCATCTTCTCGCTGCTGATCGCGCTGCTGCTGTTGTTCGCGCTCTGATCCCTTACCGATCTGGCCAATGAGATTCCCGATTGGAATCTCAAATAGCCGAACAGGAGAAGCCCGTGGCTGAAAGTCATGGCGATGCCAAGGGCGCGACAGCCCACACCGAGGCAGAAGGCGGCCACAAGGCCCCCTTCCCGCCATTCGAGAAGGACACCTTTGCTTCGCAACTGGTGTCGCTGGCGATCGCTTTCGTCGCACTTTATCTGATCGTCTCGCGAATTGCGCTGCCGCGCGTCGGCAGCCTGCTCGACGCGCGTCAGAACGTGATCGAGGGCGACCTGGCCGAGGCCCAGAAGCTGAAGGACGCCTCCGACGCGGCGCTGAAAGCCTATGAAAGCGAACTCGCTGCGGCACGTTCCCGCGCCCAGGCGATCGGCGCCGAGACCCGCGAAAAGCTCAATGCGGCGTCCGAGGCCGAACGCAAGAGGCTGGAAGAGCGGCTGTCGCACAAGCTCGCCGAAGCTGAAAAAACCATCGCGTCGACGCGCGAGGCGGCGATGAGCAACGTCCGCGGCATTGCCGCCGATGCGGCCGCCGCGATCGTGCAGCAGCTCACCGGCATGCTGCCCGACGGCAAGTCCGTCGACAGCGCAGTTGACGCGTCCTTGAAGGGATAATCTCGATGTTCGCCGAACCGGAATTCTGGGTCGCCGTCGCCTTCGTGATTCTGTTGGGCGTGTTCGCCTATTTCGGTATCCACCGCACGGTGCTGAAGACGCTCGATCATCGCAGCGAGCGCATCAAGGCCGAACTCGACGATGCGCGCCGCCTCAAGGACGAGGCCGCCAAATTGCTCGCCGAATACAAGGCGCGCCACGCCAGCGCGGAAGCGCGAAGCGCAGGACATCATTGCCTCCGCCAAGGCCGAAGCCGAACGTATTGCGGCCGAAGCCAAGACCAAGATGGAAGACTTCGTGGCCCGGCGGACCAAGACCGCCGGAGACAAGATCGCACTGGCCGAAGCCCAAGCGGTGGCCGACGTCCGCGCCGCTGCGGCCAACGCCGCGGTAACGGCCGCGTCGACCATCCTGTCGCAATCGGTGAAGGGTTCGGTCGCCGACGATCTGCTGGCCAAAGGCATTGCGGAAGTTCGCCAAAAGCTGAACTGAAACCCGCCGTCATGCCCCGCGAAAGCGGGGCATCCAGTACGCCGCGGCCTCCCGAATTAATCACTGACGCCTGTGATTACTGGATCATCCGCTTTCGCGGATGATGACAGCCGCGCCTGGACGAAACGCGCGCCGTGCCTATTTCTTCTTCCTCGCCGCTTTCGGTTTCGGCTCCGGCGTCAGCGCCTGCGGATCGAAGCCGATATAGAAGATGTAGGAATCGCCGTCGGCCCCTTGCGGCACCGGATACACCATGTCTTCCGCCACCAGGCTGAACGGCACGCTGTCGCCATCGGCCATCGACACCGTGGTCCGGTAGACCTTGGTCGCGATGGTCTTCTCCTGCACGCCGCCCTGCACCACGGCGACACGAAGCGGGATCTCGACCGTCGGCGGATTTCCGGCCGGCCCCGCAATGACGCGGCCCTGAATGCCGATCCGCGCCGTGATCTGGTCGCCGGTTTTCGTGCAGTCGCGCGCGGTGCGCGTGATCGTCGCCTGAAAGCGCAGATCGTTGCCGATCGGCTGCTTGCCGGCCGCCGCCACCGCATAGGTAGATGCGCCGGCGCGGATACTCACCGGCGGACAGCTCAATTCGTTGTCGACCGGCGGCGGCGCCGTCTCACCGACGGCCTGCGATTTGGAGCCGAATATCTGGCTGAACCGGCTGCCGATCGACGGGCTGGAATCGGACGAGCTGCCGAACATGCTGCCGCCGCCGCACCCGGACAGCACAGCGCCAGCCACCGCAAGCGCAAGCGCGACGCGCAGATGGCGCGCGAAGGGGACGCCCATCGCCGGCATCAGGCTGTTACATGTCATCCAGATGTCCCCAAAAGTCTTACGGATCTGCCGCGTTCCCGAAGGCAAGCCCGCGCGCCCCGCGCGTTATAACAGCGTAATGGCGGCGAACCCAAGGCGGGTGTCATAATTCGAAACCAGGGTTAGCCGCGAAAATCCTCATGCAGCAGGCCGAACAACAGGTGGTCCTGCCAAACCCCATTGATGCAGAGATAGCGCCGCGCCAGGCCCTCGCGGCTGAAGCCGCATTTCTCCAGCACCCGGATCGACGGCCTGTTGGAGGGAATGCAGGCGGCCTCGACGCGATGCAAATTGAGTTCGCCGAACAGCGACGGCAGCAGCACGCGCAACGCCGCCGTCATGTAGCCGCGGTGGGCGTGGGGTTGCCCGACCCAGTACCCGATGGTGCCGGCCTGCACGATGCCGCGGCGCACATTCGCCAGCGTGACGCCGCCGATCATGGCACCATCCGATTCGCGAAATACGACGAAGGGATAGGATCTGTCGGCGGCGATATCCTCGGCATAGCGGCGCAGACGCCGCCGAAAACCGGAGCGGGTCAGATCGTCCGACGGCCAGATCGGCTCCCACGGGGTCAGGTATTCCCGGCTGTACTCGCGCAAATGCGCCCATTGCAGAAAATCGGACATTTGCGGCGCGCGCAGCAGCAGGCCGTGACCGCGCGGGGCGAGCGCGGCCGGTCCGCTGGATGGAAGGCGAAACAGGGCCATGTCTGATACTTCCCGTGCCCGAATCCTACTCAGTGCGCCGCGACCCTTCAATGTAGGCGCGCCTTTGAGTGTAAACGAGCCCTCTAGTGTAAGCGAGGCTCTTAGTGTAAACGCGCCTTGGCCTTCGATTGGGTCAATCCTTCCGCAAAAGCCACCGCCGTGTCCAGACCCCTTCCGCTGCCCAGGGCGACCACCGCGGGCCGGCTGCGTGACAATAGCCCCCGCGCGGCGTCCCGCGTCGATTCCACGCTGACGGCATCGATCCGCGCGATCAGCTCTTCGACCGTCAAAGGACGCCCATAGGCAAGCATGTGGCGCGCCAGCTGTTCGGCGCGCGAACTGCAGCTTTCCAGCGCCATCAGCAGCCCCGCCTTCATCTGGGCCTTGGCGCGCGCGACCTCGGCTTCGGTCAGGGTCTCCACGGCATCATTGATGACGTCGACGATCACCTCCATCATTTCGGGCGCATCGCCGGGGTCGGTACCGGTATAGAGGCCGAAAAAGCCAGTGTCGGTATAGGGCGCATGGAAGGTGTAGATCGAATAGCACAGCCCACGCTTTTCGCGCACTTCCTGGAACAGCCGCGACGACATTCCGCCGCCCAGCGTATTGGTGAAGACCTGCAGGGAGAACAGCGACGGATCGGTTTGCGGCACGCCCTCCAGCGCCAGCGTCAGATGCGCCTGCTCGAGCTCGCGGTGCACCACGCGGGAGCCGCCCTTGCCGAAGATCAGCAGCTTGCGGCTTTGGCGCGGGCGCCCCGTCGAAGCTTGCAAAGCGCTGCGTCACTTCCTCGACCACCCGCTTGTGATCGACCGCGCCGGCCGCCGCCACCACCATGTCCGGCCCGCGATAATGCGTCGACAGGTAGCCGCGCAAGGTATCGCGGCTAAAACCCTTCAGGGTCTTTGCCGTGCCCAGCAAGGAGCGCCCCATCGGCTGATCCGGATAGCACAGCTCGTTGAGATGCTCGAACACCACGTCATCGGGCGTATCCTGCGCGGCGCCGATCTCCTGCACGATCACGCTTTTCTCGCGCTCCAGTTCGTCGGGCACGAAGGAGGGATTGGCGAGAATGTCGGAGAGCACGTCGAGCGCCAGCGGCACGTCGGCCTTCAGCACCCGTGCATAATAGGCCGTGGTCTCGGTCGAGGTGCCGGCGTTGAGATCGCCGCCGACCGCCTCGATTTCCTCGACGATTTCGCGCGACGAACGCCGCGCGGTGCCCTTGAACGCCATGTGCTCGAGCAGATGCGAGATGCCGTGCTCGTTCGGCTTTTCGTCGCGGCCACCGACGCCGGCCCAGACCCCGAGCGCCGCGGTTTCCAGATGCGGCATGCTATCGGTGATCACGGTAAGGCCGGAGGGAAGCTTGGTGACATCGACGCTCATCCGGCAACTCCTTGTTTCGCGGCGCGGCTGACGGAGCGCACGAACCGTTCGACTTCAACCTGGTCGTTCTTCATGACCTTGATGTGTTCGGGCCGGGTCATCAGGCCCTCGAGCCAGGCCGGCAATTCCGGCCGCACGCCGCAGGCGGCTTCCACCGCATCGGGAAATTTCGCGGCATGCGCGGTCGACAGCACGATGTTGGGAATTTTCGAATCCGAGGTGTCGCGATCGGCCACCGCCAGCGCCACCGCGGTATGCGGATCGACGAGATCGCCGGCCTCGCGCCAGGCGGCGCGGATCGCAGCGCTGGTCTCGGTCTCGTCGGCACGCCCGGCATCGAACTCCTCGCGGATCGCCGCCAGCGTCGCGTCGGGCAGCACGAAACGCCCGGACTGCTTGAGCTGATGCCATCAGCCTGCGAACGGTACCCGCATCGCGACCACCGGCCTCGAACAACAACCGCTCGAAATTCGAGGAGACTTGAATATCCATCGAGGGCGAGGCCGAGGCGTGAACCTCGCGCACCTCATAGATGCCGGTCTTGAGTGTGCGCGGCAGGATATCGTTGATGTTGGCCGCAATCCGCAACCACCGCACGGGCAGGCCCATCCGCTTGGCGACGTAGCCCGCGAAGATGTCGCCGAAATTCCCGGTCGGCACGGTGAAATCCACGGTTCGCGCCGGCGCACCGAGCGCTACTGCCGACGTAAAATAATAAACCACCTGAGCCACGATCCGCGCCCAGTTGATGGAATTCACGCCCGACAGGGAGACCGCATCGCGAAAGCTGTGATGATTGAACAGCCCCTTCACGATCGCCTGGCAATCGTCGAAATGGCCTTCGATGGCGAGCGCGTGCACGTTGGCCGCGCCCGACGTCGTCATCATCCGCCGCTGCACGTCGGAGATGCGGCCGTGCGGGAACAGCACGATCAGATCGACATTGTCGAGACCCGCGAACGCATCGACCGCGGCACCTCCGGTATCGCCCGAGGTCGCGACCACGATGGTGGTGCGTTGCGCGCGCCTGGCCAGCACGTGATCCATCAGCCGCGAGATCAACTGCATCGCCACGTCCTTGAACGCCAGCGTCGGGCCGTGAAACAGCTCCAGCAGGAATTGATTGGGGCCGATCTGGTCGAGCGGAACCACGGCGGGATGGCGGAACGTGGCATAGGCCTCATTCGCCATGCGGCCGAGATCGGCGTCGGCGATTTCGCCGCCGACGAACGGGCGGATGACGTCGACCGCGACTTCCCAATACGGCCGGCCGAAAAATCCGGCGATGGTTTCGGCCGAAAGCTGCGGCCATATCTCGGGCACGTAGAGACCGCCGTCGCGGGCAAGCCCGGCAAGCATGACGTCGCAAAAACCTAAGGCGGGGGCCTCCCCCCGCGTCGAAATATACCGCGTCAAACCGCCCTCCAAAGGCCAAGGACTTCCGCCAAGCCTTTGATATTGATCGATGATCCGGCTTTGCCAGTGGTAAAGCCGGGCCGCACCATAAAGCGTTTTCGGGACAATGGGAAATGCCACAATGGCGCAGATATCCGGGCTCCTGGCGCGGACTCACCGTTCCCGGATGTGCCGTTTCAGGCACGGATCCGCGATCCCGGGGCGCGATGCGCCCGGGGGATGCCTGAATTTTTCGCCCTTTGAACAACGAGGGCGTGGGGAATGCCGGGCGCCCGATGCACCCGCAGCCTCGTGTGCGCTATTGGTAGTAAGTATGCACACGAGTATTCACAGCGAGCCACCGGAAAACACCCGACATTCCCGCACGCAATGGTTTACGGCTTATACCGTGCTCTTGTGTCCGCAAAATCTGCCAGAATATGCGAACGGGCGGTTCTGACCAACCGCCCGCCGCTGGATCTGAGCCCGTGGTGCTCAAAGGCCGCTAGAGCCTGACGGGGAGCGAGGGACAGATCCGGTGTCTTCCTCAACCCGAACAGTTGCATGGGCTTAGAGCCCGAACCGAGCAAGGAAGGGAGCTGGATGATGGCACAAAACGGTCTGGTTGTCGCCGGTATTGATATCGCCAAGGACAAGGCGGATGTGAGCATTCGTGCGCTGTCTCAACGGCAAACGTTCCCAAGCACCGCGGAGGGACGTCGGCAGTTGATCTCTTGGCTTCGCAAGCACAAGGTGACCAAAGCAGTGATGGAGGCAAGCGGGGGATATGAGCGCGAATGGGCCCGGGCGATCCGCGAGAAGGCTATCGAAGTTCGTATTGTTGACCCTAAGCGGGTGCGCCACTTCGCCCAGTCTGCTGGGCGACTAGCCAAAAATGATGTCATTGACGCTGACACGATCGCTTGGTTTGCCGAGATATTCGACGAGGCGCCAAGCCAAGCCCACGATGCTGCGCGCGAGACGCTTCAACAGATGGTCAATGCTCGCCAGGGGTTGCTCGATATAAGAACCATGCTGAGCAACAAAGGCGAGCAGGATGTGCCGGAACCGGTGCAAAAAAGCCATGCGCGACTGCTGAAGGCCATAGCCGTCGAGCTTGCCAAGCTCGAGGCAGCGATCACCGCCCTCGTCAAGGCCACGCCGCATTTTGCCAAGCGCGCCGAGATCATCGAGAGCGTGCCAGGGCTTGCCGCCACGACGGCTGCCGGCCTTATCGCAGCCATGCCGGAATTGGGCGAGGTGAGCAACGAGGCCATCGCCGCCTTGCTCGGCGTCGCCCCTTACGATGATGATAGCGGTAAACGGCAGGGCGAGCGCCAGATCAAGGGGGGACGCCGCAAGGTCCGCAATCTGTTCTACATGGCGTCCCTGGGTGCGGCGACCCGGCACAACCCAATGCTCAAGGCCTTCTATCATCGCCTGATCGCCAAGGGCAAAAAGGCAAAGGTTGCCCTGGTCGCCTGCATGCGCAAGCTGATCGTCATTCTCAACACCATGATCGCCCGCGGCGAGAAATGGGATGCCAGTCGCTACCCGGTGAGTTGACGAGCGCGCCACGCCCGCGCTCGGCATTCGGCCGAGCGCATGCAAAGCCAACAGACCAGTGAGCGGATGGGGTCAAGGCCGACAGCCGCCGGAGGCGGTGGCGCGTAGCGCCAGCCTTGAGGCCAGCCGATCACCGGTCTAATTTAAAAATACAGTTGCTCCCCGGTGATCGGCTTTCTTGCCACCGTCGTTACGCGGATCGCTCCGCAAACTTGACGCCAGCGTCGGGGCGTCAGGACCACACGTCTTCGCCGTCCGCTGCAAGCAACGCCCGTCAAGCGCGCCGCCGCGTCCACCGCATCCCGCCCCGCGTCCGTGACGTCGCGAGCCGCCCCTCTGAGTGGGACGGGACGGCGGAGATATACAACTGATTTGGGTCTTCTGAAAATCAGAATATTTTTGCAAATGGGGCTGGACAGGAAAATCGGCACGGCGCCCGTCGGGCAAATCAGTTGAGCACCATCTGACCTGTCCGGACCCAAAAATCGCGCCGGGTTGCATTCCAGGGGATACCGAGAGAAGGAGAGACTTTGCTGGTGCTGTGGGCGATGCGGCGATTTTTCCGCCCCGGCGGGGTGACCGAGTGACGGTGCAATTCACGGCTAGCCCGCCGCCCGTCGAGGCACCGAATCCGGGGCGACCTCGGCCGGCCCGGGAATCTGCATCAAAATGGTTTGACCTGCGGATGCGATTTCGATTCGGCACTCCTGGAATCGCCGCTTCATGCGTCGGTTGAATTCGCGCTGCACCGGCCAGCGGCCGCTGTCGGTGCAGCGAATCTGGCCGACGATCGAGGCCATCGAGCCGTCCACCTTGTCGACGCCCCACAGTTCGAGATCGCCGCGGATCGCATGCCGGTATTCGGGCTCGCGACGCATCTCGGCGACGATATCCTTGAGGATCTGGCCGGCGCGGTCGGTGTCTTCCTTGTAGGAAACGTTGACGCTGACGGCCGCATTTCCGGCGCCGCGGCTCGAATTGGTGATCGTGGTCACGGCGCTGAAGGGAACGATGTGCACCGAACCGTCGGCGGCCCGCAGCCGAATGGTGCGGATCGAAACATTCTCGACCGTTCCCGACAGGCCGGACACACTGACGTTGTCGCCGACCTGGACGGTATTTTCCAGCAGCAGAAACAACCCGGTGATGACGTCCTGCACCAGCTTTTGCGAACCGAAGCCGATGGCGATGCCGACGATCCCCGCGCCGGCCAACAACGGCGCGACGTTGACGCCGATTTCGCTCAGCGCCGTCAAGCCGACCACTGTGACAATCAGGCACAACAGCGCCGTCCGCAACATCGGCTGAAAGGTGCGCAATCTCGCGGCGCGCGCGAAGTGACCGTCGCGCGACAGCGCACTGACCTGACGGTCCAGGAGCGCGTTGCTCGTCTCCCAGATCACCGCTGCGACAAGCGCGGCGATGCCGATCGTCACCACCGCCGACAACAAGCGGCTGCCGATCTGGCCGCCATAGAACCAGACGATGGCGTCCACGCCCCACACCTCGAGCAGGGCAACGAAGCCGATGAAGGCGATGACAGCCGCGACGATCTTGCGCATCAGCGGCAGATAGCGATTGGCGCGGGTCTCGAGGCCGGGGAAGCGCCGCAGGATATCCGGACTGATACGGAAGCCGCGATCGATCAGGCCCAGCACCACCATGGTGGCAAGACGGGTGATCAGCGTGACCGCGATGGTGCCGACAAAATACTGCAGCAGCAGCGAGTAGCCGTTGCGGATATTCAGCGCCCACACCGCCCACAGCGCGAGGTCCAGCGCGATCGCAAGATAGTGCCACAGGCCGGCGATCCGGTTGCGCACCCTGGCCGCGGCGCCCTCGCGACCCGCTGGCGCACGAATGGCTTCGGCGATCTGCCGGCGGCACTGCAGGATGATGACGACGATAAAGAGATGCACGACCAGCATCACCAGCCGCAGCAACGCCGCGTAGCCTGCCCGATGCAGGCCCAGCAGCAGCGCCACGTTCGCAAAGGCGATGCCCGATACGCCGACGGCGAGGATGCGCCGCGCCCAGACCTCGATATAGGCCGCGGTCTCGGCGCGAACGCGAAGCAGGCCGAAAGGCCCGGCCAGCGCCCGTACTGCACAGATCAGCACGCGCGACAGGGCGTAGGCGTTCACGACCGCGAGGATCACAAGCCGGGCCGTTCGGAGATCGCCGATTTCGGTGCCCAGCAACATCGTGGCGATACCGACAAAGACGAGTACCGGGAGCAGTTCAAGCGCGAGACGCCCCAACACGAAGGGCAGCCTGACCAGCGATTGCCAGGCGCGCGCCAGACTGAGACGTCGCCGACGCAGTTCCGGTTCCGCGGCGATATCCGCCGAGGAGGAGGGCGGATCGGCCATCGCCAGCGTCTGCGCGGGGACAGGCACCGTTTGCGGAAGGCGCGCCTCCAGGAACGCTACCGGCCGCTTGATGCCACGGAAGATCAGCCATTCGGCCGCGAAGGCGGAGCCGAACACCAGCGCCAGTTTCCACGCGATATCGAGCAACAGGTCATAGGCGGTCGGATCGTTGGCCGTCCGCACGATCCAGTAATAGAAGGCCGGAAAGTGCGTCAGCGTCCGCGCGAAATCGGCGACGTCGTGCGAGAGCTCGCCGACCTGCTCGGACACGGTCAGCAGCAGCTGGGCGCCGAGGCTGTCCGCCGTGAGCGGAATCGCGGCCTCAGATTCGGGCGCGGGCGGCGCGACCTGCGCCGGCGGCGAGGCGTTTGCAATAGCGCGCAGCGTATCGATCATCTGCGCGCGCTTGGTGTCGTCCTGAAGCGTATCGAGCGCCCGCTTCGCCTGATCGGGCGTCAGGACACTGGCGTTGTTCGTGGCTGAGGCGGCGGCTTTGGGCGCAGCGCCGGTCTGACCAAAGGCGGGAAAGGCAAACAAGGCGCAGGCGAGCAGGACCGACGGCAAGAATTTGTGCGACACGAAGGCCCCTTTAAATATGTGCAGGAAGGCAAACCAAATCGGGATCTGCCGACGCGCATGCGTCATGTCGGATGGCCCTTTTCGCCGTTATCATGTGTCGGAAGTTTGCCACCGTGGCGGCTTTCTCTTGGCATTTGCCGCATCCCAAAAATGCCGCAGCGATTGGTCGCCGGGACGTTCGGCGCAAGGGCCATCATGCGCTCCAGGCGCGGAGGTCCGCCAATACGGTTCGGGCTTGCGCGGGTGATCGGAAGTCTTGCTCGCGGAATGCCGCTGCGCCCGCAGCCACGCCCCCAACGCAATCACCGCCCCACCCTAGGCGAACCCCGAACATGTCCGCCTGCGGGCGAAGATCAGAAGTAGCCGGCGGCCGGTCGGAAACGCGATTGCCCCCCAAGCAGACATCGATCTCCAGAAGCAAACGAGATACACTGAGGTCACGCTGGGTGTTCAATCGGGACCGGGGAGAGCCGGAACGATGGAGCGAAAAAGTGTTCTAAGGCCGGTCGCTGAGGCGACCACGTGCGCCGCCGCCGGAAACCTTGCCAGTCCGGCCTTTTCAGAGGCTGCGACGCATCCTTGCGCGTTGTCAGCCCACCCGATGGGCGGAAATGGCGGCGAACGGAGGCAGCAGGCGACGAGAGTGCCGAAGCCTTATGAACTTCGCGCCGCGCGTTCCAGCCGCCGCGAAGAGGCGCTCCGATGGTGAAGACGACCGCCGTTGTCCCAGAGGAACAGCATTTCACCCTCGCGAGCTTGTCGCCCCGCCAGGCGCAGAGACGGCTTGCCGTTGCCGTCGTGGTCGCCTTAGTGGGCGCCTTTTTCATGGCGGCTGGGCCGCTCTCGACCATCCAGCTGGGGCGGATCGACGCCTTCGTCCCGGCTTATGCCACGGCGATGTTCGTGATCGATTTGATTACCGCGGTCCTGCTGTTCGCCCAGTTCTCTATCCTGCTTTCGCGTGCGCTTCTCGTGATTGCGAGTGGATATCTCTTCACGGCGCTTATTGTGATCCCGTGGCTGCTGACCTTTCCGGGGGTGTTCACGCCAGGTGGCCTGCTTGGCGCCGGGCTGCAGAGCACGAATTGGCTCTACATTCTGTGGCACGCCGGTTTTCCCACGTTCGTCATGGCCTATGCCCTATTGAAGGATGCCGACCCGACCAAGGGGCTGTGGCGGGGTTCCGCGGGTGCGGCCATTCTTTCAAGTGTGGCCACGACCGCGGCCGTCGTGGGTGCTGCGACTTTTCTTGTCACAGCGGGGGATGCGCTTATGCCCCGCATCTCACTCGATCCGGTCCATTTTTCTACCCTCTGGCTTTATGTTGCCGGATGTCTAGCCCTGTGGAGCGTCCTTACACTCATTGTGCTCTGGATCCGGTGGCGTTCGGTGCTCGATCTGTGGCTGATGGTGGTGATGTGCGCGTACGCGATAGAGATCTATCTGGTCGCGTTTCCCGGTCTGGCCCGCTTCAGCGGCGGCTGGTATGTGGGCCGGGTCTTCGGGTTCGTGTCCGGCAGTCTCGTCCTGTTTGTCCTGCTGTACGAGATAACGACGCTTTACGCGCGACTGCTCCGCGCGGTCTTCGCCCAACGCCGCGAGCGCGAGGCGCGGCTGATGACCGGAGACGCGGTGTCGGCTTCGATCGCTCACGAGATCAAGCAGCCATTGTCCGGGATGATAACGAATGCCGATGCGGGCTTGCGCTGGCTTGATCGCACGACGCCCGATCTCGATGAAGCGAAGGCGGCGTTCAAACAGATCATCCATGCCGGCCATCGTGCCGCAGCGGTGATCGACGGCATTCGGGCAATCTTCAGGAAGGATGCCCGGAACAGAACTTCGCTCGATATCAACGAACTCATCGGGGACGCCCTCGCGCTTGCAGGCGACGAGCTACAGAAGCACCGCGTATCGGTCCAGGCCGAGCCGGATAACCAGCTGCCGCGGGTGAAGGGGGACCGTGTCCAGGTGCAGCAGGTGCTTCTGAACCTGATCACGAATGCGATCGATTCGATGGCGGCCAAGGAGGGAGCGCGGGTGCTTCGCGTGAGGTCCGAGATCCACGACGGCGGGAGCGTCATTGTATCGGTGGCGGACACCGGAACAGGAATCGGCCCGCAAGAGCTCGAGCGGATATTCAATCCGCTGTTCACAACAAAATCGGGCGGTATGGGAATGGGTCTGTCGATCTGCCGTTCGATCATTGAGGCCCATGACGGTCGTTTGTGGGTTGCCCCGAACAAACCCGAGGGCGCCGTGTTTCAGTTTGTGCTCGCCGCCGACGGCGCGGCGTCCGCTGGTGCTTCACGACGAGAGCAACTCAACGAGCTCGCGCCCAGTTCGCACCTCTGATGCATCGACGTCGTTCGGCCCGATCGGCGCCTTGTCGTCCATGCGCGACATTCGCGATCGGCGGAAAATGGGATTTCTTGTGAGTTCAATTGAGACGGCTTCACACCTGTATTTGGTGATCATCGATGTTCAAGCTTTTGGTGATGCTTCTCAATCGCTGCTTTCCTTGACTTTTCTATTGTCGGCTTCAAAAACTCGACGCCGATTTGATCGCCGGCGAGTTCGAACCATCCGGCAACGGCGATAGGCAAGTCCCGTGGAGGACAAAAGCAAAAAGAACTCCTTGAGATCGAGCCCCTGGATTGAACCATTCACCGTCAGTCGCGCGCCAGTTCGCGACACGTCATTCAGCTTGCCGTCGCGACGCCACGTCCCATCGATGCCCATTATATATACATCAATGCCGCGTTCGAACTCGATGCGCTCGCTCTTGCGGTCCCCATAGGCCACGTGGCACCCCATTTCCTGAATGGTGAACCCGGCACAAGCCATGCAAGCGCCCGGCGCCCGGCATTCGGCACTATTCTCTCTGCAGCTGTCGTTTCAAGATTCCCACGTTCGAATTCTGATTTGGCCGGCGCCGCCACTTCCACGTTGATGCCGGCTATCGCTTCATCCGTGTCGGTGATTCCCTAAAACGCAACACCGGTTCGCCTTCCTTTACTCCAGACCACCCGGCACTTTTTCTTTGTGCCCGCCCAGACCAACTCGAACCGGTTCGGCAGGACGGTCGCTCCGGAAATTTCCAGACATGCGCCGCCAGGGGCGTAGTCAATGATGGTGCAATCGACAATCGGGTCTCGCGGACCGCAAACGATCTTGGCGGTCTTGGACATATGTGAGTTCGGTCGAACTCGTAAAAACCGGCGGTGAATTTCTGACATGCATAAATACCCGTGGCCGCCGCGATATTTGCATCGATGAATTAACGATCAATTAACCCGCAACACCGGGCGAATCGCGCTCCCAACTCACTGGCCGGGCGCAAGGCCCTCACCGCTCCAAAGCGGACGTCCGCCGACGCCGCAGGTTCATGGCTCACGCCTCGGTCAGGAGTTTTGCTCGCGGAACGCCTAAGCCCGCCGCTGCGCCCGCAGCCACGCCCCGAACGCGATCACCACCGCTCCCGCCAGCGCGAACCAGGTGATGGCGTATTGCATGTGATCGTCCTTGAGATGGACCTCGAGCGGACCCGGTTTTGGGATTCCGCTGACCGGAACCGGCTGCTCCAGATCGATATAGAACGGCGCGACCTCACCCCAGCCGAGCGCATGCGCCATGGCGAGATGATCCCGGGTGAACCACAGCCGCCTGGCGAGATTTTCCGCCGGCGTCAGCACCCCGGCTTTTTCCGGAAAGCGGAGGTAGCCGGTCAGCATGACCGGCTGGCCCGTGATCAGCTGCGCCACCGCGCGATCCTGCTGGCTGCGCTCCTGCATCAGGTTCTGCACGAACCCCGCATTGACCACGACGGTCTCTCCACTCGCCAGCCGCGCGGGCAAAAACGCCCATGTGCCGGGGCCCGAAATATCCTCGCGCACGGCTGAGCCCGAACTGTAGACCATCGCGTCTGGAAGGTGCTGATAGGTCGCGGTAAAACTGACGCGGCGGAATTCGTCGCGCGCCGGCGTCAGCGCGCTCCATTGCGCGGGCGACGGCAACGCTCCGGGCGCGACCGCAAGGCGCTCGGTCAGGGCCGCGATCAAGGCGTGCTTCTCGACCCGGCGCTGCAACTGCCAGACGCCGAGGCCTATGAAAAGCGCCAGCATCACCAGCGTGAAAACGCCAAAGCCGGCGACGCCGCGCCGTCGTTTCGACATCGCAGTCATTTCGGCTCGCGGTCGATCAGGCGGCCGGGTGCCGCCTTGTGATGGTACTGCAGGGCGATCAGCAGCGACTTCATCGAACGCAGCGGCAAAAGCGTGGTAACGAGAATCAGCGGCAGCCACAGCACCGCGTGCAGCCAGAACGGCGGCTGGTATTTCACCTCGACGATCAGCGCGCAGGCCACCACGATGGCCCCGGCGATCATGATGATGAAGATCGCAGGACCATCGCCGGAATCGATGAAGGCATAGTCGAGCCCGCAGGCTTCGCATGTCGGCCGCAGGTCGAGGAAGCCCGCATAAAGCTTGCCCCTGCCGCAGCGCGGGCATCGGCAGGCAAGCCCGCGGAGCGCGCTCTCGGTCAGTGTGAGTGGTGTCTGGTCCGGCATATTCCATCCTTCCCCTCTCCCCTTCTTGTGGGAGAGCGAAAAACGAAAAGGGCGGCCCTCACGGCCGCCCCCTTGTAGCATAGTGGATTGGGATCAATGTGCGCCGTGGGCCATGGTTTCCGCGCCGTGGCCCCAGACATAGATGCAGATGAACAGGAACAGCCACACCACGTCGACGAAATGCCAGTACCAGGCGGCGAATTCGAAGCCGAGATGCTGGGTCGGCGTGAAATGTCCGGCATAGGCGCGGATCAGGCAGACGATCAGGAAGATGGTGCCGACCAGCACATGGAAGCCGTGGAAGCCGGTCGCCATGAAGAAGGTCGCGCCGTAGATATTGCCGGCGAAAGAGAACGCGGCGTGGCTGTATTCATAGGCCTGCACGCAGGTGAAGGTGGCGCCGAGCAGGATGGTCAGGATCAAACCGTATTTCAGGCCCTTGCGATCGTTCTCCAGCAGCGCGTGATGCGCCCAGGTCACCGTGGTGCCCGAGGTCAGCAGCAACAGCGTATTCAACAGCGGCAGATGCCAGGGATCGAAGGTCTCGATGCCCTTGGGCGGCCAGACGCCGCCGAACAGCGCGTCGCGGGTGACATGGACGGGATCGCCGGGGAACAGCGACGAGTTGAAGAAGGCCCAGAACCAGGCGACGAAGAACATCACCTCGGAGGCGATGAACAGGATCATGCCGTAGCGGTGGCTGATCTGCACCACGCGGGTGTGATCGCCCTTGTACTGCGCCTCGCGGATCACATCGGTCCACCAGCTCGCCATGGTGTAGAGCACGCCGATGACGCCGATGCCGAAAACGATCGGCGCCGCAGGCGTACAGATGATGCATCCAGGTAATGGCGCCGACGGCCATGATGAAGGCCGAAACGGAGCCGACGATCGGCCACGGGCTTGGATCGACGAGGTGGTAGTCGTGGTGCTTGACTTGCGCCGTAGCCATTGCGGTCTCTCCGTTAGCAGTGCCGGTGGGTTTCGGCACGTCTCGTCTCAAAAATCAGATCCTGCGATCCGAGGTCGGTGGTCAGAGGCTTCCCTTGGTTTGTCCGGCTCGCCCGCCGCCAGCGGCTGCGGCGCCGGATCGCGCACGGGATAGAAAGTATAGGACAGGGTGATGGTATTCAGTCCGTCATTGTCGCTGTCCTTGACGACCGACGGATCGACGTAGAACACAACCGGCATCTGGCGCTTTTCGCCCGGCGCCATGGTCTGTTCGGTGAAGCAGAAGCAGTTGATCTTCTCGAAATACTTGCCGACCGTCAGCGGCGCCACATTATAGGCCGCCTGCCCGGTCGTGGTCCGCGCCGACTGGTTGGTCACGTTGTAGAACACGGTGACGACCTCGCCGATCTTGATCTCGATTTCGGTCTGCTCCGGCTCGAACTTCCATGGCAGCCCGCCGCGCGACATTGGAATCGAAGCGGACCGCGATCTTCCGCGCCAGCGGCGCCGAGGACGGCGCCGAGATCGCGACCTGGGTGGTGCCGTTGAAGCCGGTGGTGCGGCAGAACCAGTTGTAGAACGGTACCGCCGCATAGGACGCGCCGACCATCAGCGCCACCACGCAGGCCGCAGATCGCAGCCACCGTCGCATCACGGCCAAGGCCGCGGCGAGCGGCCGGCTTGCGGCCTGGGTTCGGCGGTTGCGGCATCGCGAGCGTGTTCTCCATATCGATCATCACAGTGGCCGCACTAGCACGGCCGGCCCCTGACGATGGTGACCGCGAAAAACAGCACGACCAGGACGCCGAGCGCCAGCGCGATGGCGATCGAACGCTGGCGGCGGCTTTTCTTCTGCGCCTCGGTGAGGATGATTCCATTCGGCACTTGCTTGTTGTTCATCGCCTCGCCATGCGCCTCCTACCAGATCGAGGGCGGCGGCGGCATGGGCGACGACCTCGAGCAGCAAGGTCGCGAACAGCGCGAACAGATAGAAGATCGAGAACGCGAACAGCTTTCGCGTCGCGCGCAGGGCTTCGCTGCCCTGGCGGCGCCGGTAGACGTTGATCGCGAGCGCCAGCATGCCGGCGCCGAGCAGCAGCGAGGTCACGCCATAGACCGCGTCGAAATAGCCCAGCGGCCACGGCGCAAACGCGACCGCGACCAGCACCACCGTATAAAGCAGGATCTGCAGCCGGGTGGCGTCGGGACCGGCGACCACGGGCAGCATCGGCACCCCGGCGCGGGCATAGTCGTCGCTGCGGAACAGCGCCAGCGCCCAGAAATGCGGCGGGGTCCAGAAGAAGATGATCAGGAACAGCAGCAGCGGCTCGACCGACAGCGAACCGGTCGCCGCCGCCCATGCCACGACAGGCGGCAGCGCGCCGGCGGCGCCGCCGATCACGATGTTCTGCGCGGTCCAGCGCTTCAGCGCGATGGTGTAGATCACGACGTAGAAGAAGATCGTGAAGGCGAGCAGCCCGCCGGCGAACCAGTTGACCAGGATGCCGAGCGTCATGACCGAGAAAAACGCCAGCGTCATGCCGAACGCCAGCGCTTCCGGCCGGGTGATACGTCCGCGCGGGATCGGCCGGTTGGCGGTG
The DNA here is from genome assembly GCA_963761895.1 of uncultured Alphaproteobacteria bacterium. Classification (GTDB taxonomy): domain Bacteria; phylum Pseudomonadota; class Alphaproteobacteria; order Rhizobiales; family Xanthobacteraceae; genus Bradyrhizobium. The sequence continues at coordinate 725,322 of CAVXIL010000001.1, read as the reverse complement.
CGCGACATCAACGCGTCGATATCGCTCTCGTACCACATGTTGAGCGCGCCGGAGGCGCCGGCGCCGACCGCGATGCACAGGATCGAGGTGAACGCCAGCACCGGATGGACGTGTCCCGGCGCGATCACGAGGCCGACCAGCGCGGTGAAGATCACCAGCGACATCACCCGCGGTTTCAGCAGCGCGATGTAGTCGGCAGGACGTCGGCCTCGGAAATCCGGGGCGACAGCTCGATGGCGTTGTGATCGATAACCGACAAGACAGCTCTCGCTTTGTTAGGCGCGCGGCGCGTTTGGCGCGCCGCGCATTCGCATTACTGTACGCGCGGCAACACTTCGAACTGATGGAACGGCGGCGGCGACGGCAGCGTCCATTCCAGCGTGGTGGCGCCGACGCCCCACGGATTGTCGGCGGCCTGCTGCTTGCGCACGAATGCATCGATCACGCCGTAGATGAAGATCAGGACGCCGAAACCCGGAGATGTATGCCCCGACCGACGACACCACGTTCCAGCCGGCGAACGCATCGGGATAGTCGACCGAGCGCCGCATCATGCCTTGCAGTCCCAGAAAATGCTGCGGGAAAAACAGGATGTTGACCCCGATGAACATCACCCAGAAGTGCAGCTTGCCGATGGTCTCGTTGTACATGTAGCCGGTCATTTTCGGGAACCAGTAGTACCAGCCGGCGAAGATCGCGAACACCGCGGCGACGCCCATCACATAATGGAAGTGCGCGATGACGTAGTAGGTTTCCTGAAGCACGCGATCGACGCCCGCGTTGGCCAGCACCACGCCGGTGACGCCGCCCACGGTGAACAGGAAGATGAAGCCGATCGCCCACAGCATCGGGGTCTTGAACTCGATCGAGCCGCCCCACATCGTGGCGATCCAGGAGAAGATCTTCACCCCCGTAGGCACCGCGATCACCATGGTGGCGGCGACGAAATAGGCCTGCGTCGCCGACGACATGCCGACCGTGTACATGTGGTGCGCCCAGACCACGAAGCCGATGCCGCCGATCGCCACCATCGCATAGGCCATGCCGAGATAACCGAACACCGGCTTCTTCGAGAAGGTCGAGATGATCTGGCTGATCATGCCGAAACCCGGCAGGATCAGGATGTAGACTTCGGGGTGGCCGAAGAACCAGAACAGATGCTGGAACAGCACGGGGTCGCCGCCGCCGTCGGCGGAGAAGAACGTGGTGCCGAAATTGCGGTCGGTAAGCAGCATGGTGAGGGCGCCGGCGAGCACCGGCAGCGCCAGCAGCAGCAGGAACACCGTGACCAGGATCGACCATACGAACAGCGGCATCTTGTGCAGGGTCATGCCAGGCGCGCGCATGTTGAAGATCGTGGTGATGAAATTGATAGCGCCCAGAATCGACGAGGCGCCGGCCAGATGCAGCGCCAGGATGACGAAATCGACCGCCGGTCCGGGATGACCGGATGTCGACAGCGGCGCATAAAGCGTCCAGCCCGTTCCGGCGCCGCTGGAGCCCGGCTCGCCCTCGACGAAGGTCGAAATGATCAGCAGGGCGAACGCGACCGGCAGAAGCCAGAACGAGATGTTGTTCATGCGCGGGAACGCCATGTCGGGCGCGCCGATCATCAGCGGCACCATCCAGTTGCCGAACCCGCCGATCATCGCCGGCATCACCATGAAGAAGATCATGATCAGGCCGTGCGCGGTCACAAACACGTTGTATTCGTGGGTCTGGTGGAAAATCTGCACGCCGGGATACATCAGTTCCGCCCGGATTGCCATCGACATCAAGCCGCCGATGAGCCCCGCGATGATCGCAAACACCAGGTACATCGTGCCGATGTCCTTGTGGTTGGTCGAATAGACGTAACGCCGCCAGCCGGTCGGGTGGCCGTGTGCGTGATCGTCATGCGCGTGGTCGTGGCCATGATCGGTATGAGCCGGTGTCGCTGTTGCCATTTTCAAATCCTGCCTTGCAGTCCCTTGTGGACCTCGCGGTCCCGTCGCCCTTGTCCCTTGATCGAAGCGCTGGAGGCTTTTGGCCTACTGCGCCGCTTCGGCCGCCGAGGCGAAGGAATTCGCCGGGGCGGAAGCAAATTTCTTCTTCGCGGTCTCAACCCAGGCCGTGAAATCCTGATCGCTCACCACCCGCACTGCGATCGGCATGAAGGCGTGATCCCTGCCGCACAGTTCCGAGCACTGGCCGTAGAACATGCCGGTCTTGGTGGCCTTGAACCAGGTCTCGTTGAGTCGGCCGGGAATGGCGTCGATCTTGATGCCGAACGCCGGTACCGCGAAGGAATGGATGACGTCGGCGCCGGTGACCTGCACCCGCACAACCTTGTTCACCGGCACCACCAGCTCGTTGTCGACGCCGAGCAGCCGCGGCTGTTTGTCCTGGGCCAGCAGCGAATCGAATTCGAACTTGCCGTTGTCGGGATAGGCGTAGCTCCAGTACCACTGCTTGCCGGTCGCCTTCACCGTCAGATCGGCCTTGGGAATGTCGAGCTCCTGAAACAAGAGCCGGAACGACGGCACCGCGATGCCGACCAGGATCAGCACCGGAATCAGGGTCCAGGCCACTTCGATCAGGGTGTTGTGGGTGGTCCGCGAGGGGACCGGGTTGGATCTGGCGTTGAACTTCACGACCACCGTGACCAGCAGCGCCAGAACGAATAGCGTGATCACCGTGATAATAATGAGCAGCCAGTTGTGGAACCAGGCGATGTCCTCCATCACCGGCGTGGCCGAAGCCTGAAGGTTGAATTTCCACGGTCCCGGCTGCCCCACTTCTTGGGCAATAGCTGCCCCGCCGGCCAGCAGCGCAACGCCGGCCACCGCCAAACCCAACAACCGCCGGCCCGTCTGGCCCCTCGACATCTTCATGCCGTTCGCGCTCCCTTGATAGAACCCAAAGCATTCCGCCGGATGGCGGGACATGCTGCACGATCCGCCCCCTGACAAACGGCCTGGGATGTATTCGGGCCGGATCGTTAGAACGCGTCGAAATCCAGCCTCTCAAACCATAATTCTTAGCCTCTCGCAATGCAGTAGTAAGCGGTGGAGCGATGCGCCAGCGGCTATTCGCCGGCTGCCACATTTTCCCGTGAAATCAGGCCGAAGCGCCGTTTTTGCACCCCTGCGCCGCTTGACAGGCGGATTGCCCGTTGTAGGCACAGGCGGGGTGTTTCCGAGGGGCGTGATTCGCAAACTCGGGAGCGGCCCATCCCGGCGCAGTCTCGCCTTCAAGGCGCCGTCATTGCGGTATCAGTCCACATTCGGACCGACATCATCTCGAGGAAATATCAGGGGATCGACCCGGATGGGGCTTTCGAAAGACCAGGCGAGACGCGCTGCACGCCGCGGCCATCGATTTGCCGTCCGTTTCAGCCGCCTGTTGGGCGGCGTTCTCGCCACCGCTTTGCTGCTCGGCCTGACCGCTTCTGCCCATGCGCAAGGCGCGGTGCGGTCGGTTCATGGCGACTGGCAGATCCGCTGCGACACCCCGCCCGGGGCGCAAGCGGAGCAATGCGCGCTGATCCAGAGCGTGGTCGCGGAAGACCGCTCCAATGCCGGCCTGACCGTCATCGTGCTGAAAACCGCCGATCAGAAGAGCAAGCTGATGCGGGTGGTGGCACCGCTCGGCGTGCTGCTGCCCTCCGGGCTCGGCCTGAAGCTCGACAATGTCGACGTCGGCCGCGCCGGTTTTGTCAGGTGCCTGCCCAATGGCTGCGTTGCCGAAGTTGTGATGGACGACAAGCTCCTTGGCCAGCTGCGCACCGCCAAGACCGCGACGTTTATCATCTTCGAGACCCCGGAAGAGGGGATCGGGTTTCCGCTGAGCCTGAACGGACTCGGCGAGGGCTATGACCAGCTGCCGTGAGGCGGCAGGCTAGTAAATCTCCAGACACGCCGTGTCGTCGTCGTGCCCGAGCGCCACGATGAGATCGGCATGACGCCGGATCGACGTTGAAGCGGCCGCCGTTGATTGGTTTCAGGCGCGCAACATCCGATTGCCAGCTTCCGATAAACTCAAAAGCTGAACGTGATTCGATTCCGGGAAAAGATCAGCAATGTTCCGGCAGAGCCTGAAGCCGGGATTCTGGTCGAAGCAAGAGCTTCATGTCGCGGCCGTGATAAGGCGCCTCTCACGGTCAGCGGCATAGGCCAGGCAGGCCCGGATGTCGTCCTCGGTCAATTCGGGAAAGTCGTCGAGAATCTGCTGACGGGTCTGGCCGGCGGCGAGCCAACCGGGCACGTCCGCAACCGCAATCCGCGTGTGACGAATGCAAGGACGGGGCGCGGCCCGGCTGATTACAAACAGGACATAATCATCGGCTTCATGCTGACAAAAATAATATCGGCCACGCCCTGTCCTCGATGCGGCAATCGGGCCTGCGCCGCCCCCCTCGCAACCCCGGCCGCGAAAGACTATCTTGGAGCCATCGTTACACTCAACGGAATAGGCCCATGACCCCCACCACCTCCCTGCTCGACCGCGCCAACCTCGACCGCGATTCCGTGCGCCATCAGGTCGCGCGTGGGCTGGAGGGCGCCGACGACGGCGAGTTGTTCCTGGAATACGGTCAGACCGAAGCGCTGATGTTCGACAATGGCCGGCTCAAGCAAGCCACCTACGACACCTCGCAGGGATTCGGGCTGCGCGCCGTCAAGGACGACGCGGTCGGCTATGCGCATTCCTCCGACGTCTCTTTGCCGGCGCTGATTCGCGCCGCCGACGCGGTGCATGCGGTCCGCGGCGGCTATAGCGGGAATTTCGCGGCGGCGCCGCCGCATTCCAATGTGCGGCTCTATGGCGACGAAAATCCGCTGGATGCGCCGGGCTTCGAAAGCAAGGTCAAACTGCTCGCCGAAATCGATGCCTATGTCCGCGACAAGGACCCGCGGGTGCGGCAAGTCACGGTGAGCCTGGGCGCGACCTGGCAGGTGGTGGAAATCCTCCGTCCCGACGGCGAGAGCTATCGCGACACCCGTCCGCTGGTGCGGGTCAATATTTCCGTGGTCGCAGGGCAAGGCGACCGGCAGGAAAGCGGCAGCAAGGGCTATGGCGGCCGCGAAGGTTACGCGCGCTTCATCGAAACCAAGGCCTGGCGCGAGGCCGCAGACGGCGCGATCCGTGAGGCGCTGGTCAATCTCGAATCCGTCCCGGCCCCCGCCGGCGAAATGGACGTGGTGCTGGGCGCCGGCTGGCCCGGCGTGATGCTGCACGAAGCCGTCGGCCACGGGCTCGAGGGCGATTTCAACCGCAAGCAGACGTCCGCCTTTGCCGGCCTGATGGGCCAGCAGGTCGCGGCCAAGGGCGTCACCGTGGTCGACGACGGCACCATTGCCTCGCGTCGCGGGTCATTGTCGATCGACGACGAGGGCACGCCGACCAACCGCACCGTGCTGATCGAGGACGGCAACCTGGTCGGCTACATGCAGGACCGCCAGAACGCCCGGCTGATGAACATGAAGCCGACCGGCAACGGCCGCCGTCAGGGCTATGCACACGTGCCGATGCCGCGCATGACCAACACCTACATGCTGGCGGGGGAGCGCGATCCGGCTGAAATTCTCGCCTCGGTCAAGAACGGCGTTTATGCCGCCAATTTCGGCGGCGGCCAGGTCGATATCACCTCAGGCAAATACGTCTTCCAGTGCACCGAGGCCTACAAGATCGAAAACGGCAAGCTCGGCGCGCCGCTGAAGGGCGCGATGCTGATCGGCAACGGGCCGACCGACCTGCATCGGATCACCATGGTCGGCAACGATCTCGCGCTCGATTCCGGAATCGGTACCTGCGGCAAGAACGGCCAGGGCGTGCCGGTCGGCGTGGGCCAGCCGACGCTGCGGATGGAACGCATTACTGTCGGAGGAACCGGCTCATGAGCATCGAGAAGCAAGTGGTAGCCTCGAAGAAGGCACATGGCTGGGGCGCGCAATTCCTGCAACTCGTGGCGATCGTGCTGGCGGTTTTCCTCGCCAAGGGCGCGATCGCCGAGCCGTTCTACGTGCCGTCGGGCTCGATGGAGCCGACGCTGTTGATCGGCGATGCGCTGCTGGCGTCGAAATATCCTTACGGCTACGGCACCGCCTCGCTGCCGATCCAGATCAACCTGCCCGAGACCGGACGCGTGTTCGGCGAAACCCCGAAGCTCGGTGACGTCGTGGTGTTCCGCTGGCCGGGCGACCGCTCGCAAGCCTGGGTCAAGCGCGTGGTCGGCCTGCCCGGCGACCGCATCCAGATGCGCCAGGGCCAGCTCTTCATCAACGACCATGCGGCCACGCTGAAAGCCGACGGGATCGGCGAAGCCGAAGACGACAATGGCGGAGGCGAGCCGGCGTATCGTTACATCGAGACGTTGCCCAACGGCGTCAGCCACGCGATTTTCAAGCTGCGCGACAATGGCCGGCTCGACAACACCCCTGAAGTAACGGTGCCCGCGGGCCATCTGTTCGTGATGGGCGACAACCGCGACAACTCGGCCGACAGCCGCGTTCCCGTCCGCGATGGCGGGGTCGGAATGTTGCCGATCGACAATCTGGTCGGCCGCGCCGATGCCGTGGTCGGGTCGTGGGACCTCGGCATTCGCAGTCACCCGATATGGACCTGGCTGTCCGGCTTCCGCCCCGCGCGGTTTTTTACAGCGGTGCATTGAAGCAAAGCCTCGTGTGGCCGCTCACGAGTACGTGCCCCGGACGCTGCGCAGCGCGAAGCGGTGCGCTGCTGATCCGGGGTCCATGAGTCACCCACACCGTATCGCCTTGGGTCCCGGCTCTGCGGTGCATCGTGAAGAACGCTGCACCGCGTCCGGGACACGGAGTACAGCCTCTCAGGATGAGGGAAACCGTATCGCCGGGCTCGCGCTAACGCGCGCCCGGAATGACGTGCGTCCTACCGCACCACGCCCGAGATGAACCCGGCCTTGCGCCGCGGCGGCTTGATTTCCTTTTTCAGGAAGCAGTGCGCCTCCTTGCCGACATAGCCCGGCCGCGCATAGGTCCAGGCCCGGCATTTATTGTCCTCGGTGCAGGCTGTCTTGCAGGCTTCGTCGCCCTCGCTGCTCTTGAGGCCGAAATTGCGGTAGTCGCCGCCGAACCGGTCGATCGAGGTTTCGATCGCGCCGTTGCGCGGCTCGACCACGCCGGCGCCGCGCACGCCCGAGACGCAGCAATTATCCTTGATCCGCGCCGGCACATTGCTCTTCAGCCAGCACACCGCGCCACCGGCGATATCGGTCGGGTAGTCGAAACTCCAGGCCCGGCAGCGCCGGTCGCGCTCGCACATCAATGCGCAGTCCGCCGGATCGCCTGATGGTACCAGCGAGTTCTGATAGTCGCCGCCCGGGCGGTCGAAATTGGTCTGCGCTTGCGCCGGCCGCGTGGCTGCGCCGGCCGCCAGGAGAGCAAGCGTCACCAAACACGCCCTGAACAGGCCGCCTCTCCCCATATGCAATTGCTTTCGATTGATTGGACGCGCAGCATTTCGCTGGCTGCCATTTGATCGCCATGAACCTGTACGGTGGATGAACGGCGCGGCAGCCCGGCAACAAAAGCCCGTCAACGGGCTGATCTAGAATGCGTATTCCTCATAGGCCGGTTCCACCGAGCCGCGCCAGGGACCGTTGAACTTTTCCAGCATCTCCTCCGCCGGGACGCGTCCGGCATCGATGATCCGCTGCAGCGGCTCGAGATGACGGGTCTCGTCACGACCGGCGTGGTCGAGGCGGGCGCGCCGCCGCAAGCCGGAATGCGCCAGCGTCAGGCACTGCTTGGCGATTTCGAACAGGTAGCGATCCCTGATCCGGGCCTTGAAGCCGAAGCGCGGCACGTCGTCGCGCAACGCCTGACGCTCGGCGGCGTTCCAGCCCTTCACGATGTCCCAGGCGGCGTCCAGGCTGGTATCGTCGTAGAGCAGTCCGACCCAGAACGCCGGCAGCGCCGGCAGCCGGCCCCACGGCACGCCGTCGGCGCCGCGCATTTCCAGATAGCGCTTCAACCGCACTTCCGGGAAAATCGTCGACAGATGGTTGGCCCAGTCCGACAGCGTCGGACGCTCGCCGGGAAATGCCGGATTCCTGCCTTCAAAGAAATCGCGGAACGAGGATCCGGCGACGTCGATATAGGCATCGCCGCGCTTGACGAAATACATGGGAACGTCGAGCGCGTAATCGACCCAGCGCTCGAATCCCATGCCGTTCTCGAACGCCCATGGAATCATCCCGGAGCGCGCATTGTCGGTATCGCGCCAGATCTCGGACCGGAACGACAGGAAGCCGTTGGGCTTGCCTTCGGTGAACGGCGAATTGGCGAACAGCGCGGTGGCCACCGGCTGCAGCGCCACCGATACCCTGAGCTTCTTGACCATATCGGCCTCGGAGGAGAAGTCGAGATTGGTCTGCACCGTGCAGGTCCGGTACATCATGTCGAGGCCGTAGCGGCCGACCTTCGGCATGTAGTCGGTCATGATCCGGTAGCGGCCCTTGGGCATTATCGGAATCTGCTCTCGCGACCATGACGGCGTCATGCCGAGACCGAGAAACCCGATGCCGAGCGGGGCGGCGATCTCGCGCACCTGCGCCAGATGCGCCATCAGTTCGGACTGGGTCTGGTGCACCGTTTCGACCGGCGCACCCGACAGTTCGAATTGTCCGCCGGGCTCCAGCGAAATCGCGCCGCCGCCGGTAACGTCGTACAATCCGATGATGTTGCCGCGCTCCATGATCGGCTCCCAGCCGAGCAGGAGCTTCATGCCTTCGAGCAGCGCGCCGATGCCGCGCGCGCCTTCGTAGGGGACGGGATGATGGCCGACCAGCGTGAACGGCGTTTTTTCATGCTCGGTGCCGATCCGGAATTCGGACGGCGGCTTCACGCCCGCTGCCAGCCACGCGACCAGTTCGTCGCGCGATTGCAGCGGCGTCATATCGATCTGATCACGCGCCATAAGGATTCCGGATGAAAGGCGCTTCGACCGAACGCGCGCGGTGTCGGGGGCAGCCGCGAACCGACCGGTCCGGGGATGCGAGAGGTGAAAACGATATCATCGTGCGGGCGCGCCGTCTCTGGCGATGGACAGTTGCGCCTCATCGCACGAGCAGCCCAGCCGGTCGAGCAGTCCGCACAGCCTTGACGCGTCCGCATCGGACAATTTCGAGCCGACATGCTTTTCGATCGCGGCGGAATACGCGCTCCACATTTTTTTCTGCAGCTCGCGTCCGTTCTCGGTGATCTCGACGAACTGGCCGCGCTTGTCGATCTTGCACTCGCGCCGCGCCACCAGCCCCTCGTCGACCAGCCGGTCGATCAGCCGCGAGGTTGAGTATTGCGGGATCAGCATGTGCTTTTCCAGTTCGACCGGACGCATTTCGCCTGATGGCGCGCGCGACAGTTCGAGCAGCGCCTCATACCAGGCCAGCGGCGGAAAGCCGGCCTTCTTCAAATCCAGCTCGACGGCGTCGAGTACCCGGCTCTGGATCCGCATCAGGCGGATCCAGGCGGCGGTCGCCTCGGTCGATGGTTTGCGTTTCATGGCCTGGCCTATCAATGTGACGGGCCAGTGTACCGCACTAAATGCAGCTGCATCAATCTTGACTCTTCCATGCAGATGCATTTAGTCATTCAGCCGACATAACCAATAATTCACAGGAAGGAAAATTCCGATGAAATTATACTACTCGCCCGGCGCCTGTTCGCTTTCGCCCCACATCGCGCTTCTGGAAGCAGGTCTGCCCTACGATCTGGTCAAGGTCGATCTGAAGGCCAAGAAGCTGGAAAATGGCGACGACTTCCTGAAGGTGAATCCGAAGGGCCAGGTGCCCGCTCTCGGCCTCGACAACGGCGAACTGGTCACCGAAGGCCCGGTTATCGTCCAGATGATCGCCGACAAGGCTTCGGCCAAGAACCTCGCGCCCGCCCGCGACAGCGACGAGCGCTACAAGCTGCAGGAGTGGCTGAACTTCGTCACCACCGAATTGCATAAGAACTTTGGCCCGATGTTCAGCCCGGTACTGGCCGACGACGCCAAGGCCTTCTTCAAGGATCGGGTGATGGGCAAGTTCAAATATCTCGACGGCCAGCTGTCCGGTAACGACTACCTGATGGGCAAGCAGTTCACGGTTGCCGACGGCTACCTGTTCACGATGCTTTCCTGGGCCGACCGAATGAAATTCGATCTCTCGGGCTTGCCGACCCTGATGGCCTACAAGGCCCGCGTCGGCGCGCGCCCGAAGGTGCAGGAAGCGCTGATCAAGGAAGGCCTGATGAAGGCGGCGTGAGGTTGCTGCGATAGCGATCACAGGAGAAAGGCCGGATCGACGATCCGGCTTTTTTTGTCTGGTTGTTGCGACCAACACGGACCGACCTCATCCTGAGGAGCGCGCTTTAGCGCGCGTCTCGAAGGATGGGCCACCCGGGCCTCACGGTTCGAGACGGCGCAAGAGCGCCTCCTCACCATGAGGGTTCAGCCGATCGCCACGGCTTCGCCGTTTCATGCCGCAGCTACGCTGCCGCCAGTTTCTTCGGCGGGAAGCGGCCGTAGAAGGTCTCGCCTTTTTCCGCCATTTCGATCAGCAATTTCGGCGGCGTGAAGCGCGAGCCGTATTTGGCCTCGAGCTTGTGGCAAAGTGCTACGAAATTCTTCGTGCCCATGAAGTCGATATAGGACAGCGTGCCGCCGGTGAACGGCGCAAAGCCAAAGCCGAGAATCGAGCCGACGTCGGCCTCGCGCATATCGGTGATGACGTGATCCTCCACGGTGCGCGCGGCTTCCACCGCCTGCACCACCAGAAAACGCTGCTTCAATTCCTCGACATCGAGCGTATCGGGATCGAGATGCTTCGGCTGCAAGCCGCTCAATTCCGACCACAGGCTTTTCTGGCCCTTGCCCTTCTCGGGATAATCGTAGAATCCCTTGCCGTTCTTGCGGCCGAAGCGGCCCTGCTTCTCGACCATTTCGACCAGGAGCTTCTTCTGGGTCTGGTCGATGGCATTGGCGCCAAGATCGGCTTCGGTCGCCTTCATGATCTTGAGCACCAGGTCGAGTGCCACCTCGTCGGACAGTGACAGCGGTCCCACCGGCATGCCCGCCATCTTCGCGGTGTTCTCGATCATCGCCGGCGGCACGCCTTCCATCAGCATTTCCAGGCCTTCGGCGGTGAAGCGCAGCACGCAGCGGTTGGCGAAGAAACCCCTGCTGTCATTGACCACGATCGGGGTCTTGCCGATGGTGCGCACGTAATCCAGCGCAGTGGCGAGCGCGACGTCGCCGGTGTTCTTGCCGACGATGATCTCCACCAGCATCATCTTCTCGACCGGCGAGAAGAAATGAATGCCGATGAACTTGCTCTGGTCCTTGAATTCCTCCGCCAGCGAATTGATCGGGAGCGTCGAGGTGTTGGAGGCGAAGATCGCATCCGGCTTCAGCAGCGGCTGCGCCTTCGCATAGGTTTCCGCCTTGACCTTGCGGTCCTCGAACACGGCCTCGATGACGAGATCGCAATCCTTCAGCACATTGTAGTCGGCGGTGGCGCTGATACGCGACATGATCGCCTCGCGATCGCTTTCCTTGGCGCGGCCCTTTTTGATCAAATCGTCGATGACGGATTTCGCGTGGCCCTTGCCCTTGTCGGCGCTCTCCTGGTCGCGGTCGATCAAGACCACCTCGATGCCGGCGCGCGCCGAGACGTAGCCGACGCTGGCGCCCATGAAGCCGGCGCCGATGACGGCGAGCTTTTTCACCTTGGTCGGCGGCACGTTCTGCGGCCGGCGTGCGCCCTTGTTCAATTCTTGCATCGACAGGAACAGGCTGCGGATCATCGCCGCGGCCTCCTTGCTGCGCAGGATCTGCGCGAAGTAGCGCAATTCGACCCGCAACGCCGCGTCGATCGGCAGCTGCAATCCCTCGTAGACGCACTGCATGATCGCGCGCGCCGCCGGATAATTGTCGTAGGTCTCGCGGCGGAAAATCGCGTTACCCGCCGGGAACATCATCATGCCGGCCTTGGAATAGACCGGGCCGCCGGGCAGCTTGAAACCCTTCTCATCCCAGGGCGCGACCGCCTTGCCGCCGCCCTTGATCCAGTCCTTCGCTGATTTGATCAGATCGCCGGCGGGAACGACGGCGTCGATCAGCTTCAGCGCCTTTGCCTTGTCGAGATTGATCGCCTCGCCCTTCAACAGCAACTCCATGGCGTCCTGCGGCGGCACAATCCGCGGCACCCGCTGGGTGCCCCCGGCGCCCGGAAACAAGCCAACCTTGACTTCCGGCAGACCGAGGCGGGTTTTCGGATTTTCCGCGGCGATCCGGTAGTGGCACGACAGCGTCAGTTCGAACGCGCCGCCGAGCGCCAGCCCATTGATCGCGGCTGCCCACGGCTTGCCCGAGGTTTCGATGGCGCGAAACACCAGCGAGGATTTGCGGCTCTCGTCGAACAGCATCTGGTTGGCGGCGACCTCGCCCTTGGCCTTGAGCAGATCGGTATAACGGCGGTTCATGCCTTCGAGCATCGACAGGTCGGCGCCGCCGGAGAACGCCTCCTTGCCCGAGGTGACGACGACGCCCTTCACCGCGGCGTCGGCGGAAGTCTGCTTCACGATCGCTTCGAGTTCAGTGATCGTGGTCTCGTCCAGCACGTTCATCGAACGGCCCGGAATGTCCCATGTGACGAGCGCGATGCCGTCGGCGTCGGTTTCTACCTTGAAATTCTTGAAGGCCATGTTTGTCGCTCCCTCGATGCCGGCAGCCAGGAGGCGCGGCGGTTGTCTCTGATCGTAGGGTGGCTTAGCGAAGCGTAACCCACCATTCTCAACGCCGCGATATCGGTGGGTTACGCCTTCGGCTAACCCACCCCACGGCTATACGCCTTAAACCCGCTCGATGATGGTCGCGGTGCCCATGCCGCCGCCGATGCATAGCGTCACCAGCGCGGTCGACTTGTTGGTGCGCTCGAGTTCGTCGAGCACCGTGCCCAGGATCATCGCGCCGGTGGCGCCGAGCGGATGGCCGAGCGCGATCGCGCCGCCGTTGACGTTGATCCTGGCGTTGTCGATGTCGAAGGCCTGGATGTAGCGCAGCACCACCGAGGCGAACGCTTCGTTCAATTCGAACAGGTCGATATCCGACTTCTTCATGCCGGAGCGTTCGAACAGCTTTTTGGTAACGTCGACCGGGCCGGTCAGCATCATCGCCGGCTCGGAGCCGATATTGGTGAAGGCCCGAATCTTTGCACGCGCCTTCAGGCCGTGTTTTGCGCCGGCCTCCTTGCTGCCGAGCAAAACCGCACCGGCGCCGTCGACGATTCCCGACGAATTGCCGGCGTGATGCACGTAGTTGATGCGCTCGATTTCCGGGTGCGACTGAATCGCCACCGCGTCGAAGCCGCCCATCTGTCCCATCGCCACGAATGACGGCTGCAGCTGGCCGAGCGACTGCATCGTCGTGGTCGGCCGCATATGCTCGTCCTTGGCGAGAAGGGTAAGGCCGTTGACGTCCTTCACCGGGACCACCGAGTTCTTGAAGCGGCCCTCGTCCCACGCTTTCGCCGCGCGCTGCTGGCTTTGCACCGCATAGGCATCGACGTCGTCGCGCGAAAACCCGTATTTGGTCGCGATCAGATCGGCCGACACGCCCTGCGGCATGAAATAGGCCGGCACCGCGATCGAGGGGTCCATCGGCCAGGCGCCACCGGAGGCGCCAATGCCGACGCGGCTCATGGACTCGGCGCCGCCGCCGATGGTGAGTTCATGCTGGCCGCTCATGATCTGGGCGGCGGCGAAATTCACGGCGTCGAGGCCGGAGGCGCAGAAACGGCTGATCTGGACCCCGGGGACGGCTTCGCCGAGACCGGCCTTGAGCGCTGCGAACCGCGCGATGTCGGAGCCGGCCTCGCCGACCGGATCGACCACGCCGAGCACAACGTCGTCGACGACGTCTTCCCCGAGGTTGTTGCGCTCTTTCAGCGCTCTCAGCGGAGCCGTCGCCAACGCCAGCGCGGTCACCTCGTGCAGCGCGCCATCGGCCTTGCCGCGGCCGCGCGGCGTGCGAACGTGATCGTAGATATATGCCTCAGGCATGACGCCCTCCTGGTATGAGGATCATAATATATAGGCGATTTGGAAGATGTCGCGGATCGAATCGCGGGGACCGCAAGATTTCTCCGATCAGAACGCTTCCGCCGCCAATTCCATGGTGGTCACGCACCCGGTCTGGATGCGCGCAAGATGCACCGATGTTTCCGGCAGCATCCGTTCCATGAAGAAACGGCCGGTCACCAGCTTGGTGGTCAGATAAGGCGTCGTGCCGCCGCCCGCAATCTTGTCTTGTGCGACTTTCGCCATGCGCCCCCACATATAGGCGAAGGTGACGAGGCCGAACAGCTGCATGTAATCGGTGGCGGCGGCGCCGGCGTTGTCGGGCTTCGCCATCGCATTCTGCATCAGCCATGTGGTGGCCTGCTGCAGATGGCCCAGCGCCGTGCTCAGCGGCGTAACATAGGGCCTCATGGCCTCGTCCGCGCCATGGTCCTTGGCGAAAGTCGCCACCTCGTTGAAGAACGACATGACAGCGCGGCCGCCGTCGCGCGGCAATTTGCGCCCGACCAGATCGAGCGCCTGAATGCCGTTGGCGCCCTCATAGATCATGGCGATGCGCGCGTCGCGCACGAACTGCTCCATGCCGTTTTCGGCGATATAGCCATGGCCGCCGTACATCTGCTGCGCCAGCACCGCATTGGAAAATCCGACATCGGTCAGGACGCCTTTCATGACCGGCGTCATCAGCCCCATATGATCGTCCGCCTCCTGGCGGTCCTTGGGATCGCTGGAGCGGTGGGCGACATCGCTTTTCAGCGAGGTCCACACCACCATTGCGCGCGCCGCCTCGTTGAAGGCGCGAATGGTGAGGAGCGTGCGGCGCACGTCGGGATGCACGATGATCGGATCGGCCGGCTTGTCCGGCGCTTTCGGCCCCGACAGCGAGCGGCCCTGCAGACGGTCCCGCGCATAGGCGACCGCGTTCTGATAGGCGACTTCGGACTGCGCCAGCCCCTGCACCGCGACGCCGAGCCGTGCCTCGTTCATCATCACGAACATGCCCTGCATGCCCCTGTTTTCCTCGCCGATCAGCCAGCCGGTGGCGCCGTCGTAGTTCATCACGCAGGTGGAATTGCCGTGAATCCCCATCTTGTGCTCGATCGAGCCGCAGCTGACGCCGTTGCGCGCCCCGAGCGACCCGTCCGCATTGACCAGGATCTTCGGCACCACGAACAGCGACACGCCCTTGATGCCGGCCGGCGCGCCCTCGATTCGGGCGAGCACCAGATGGATGATGTTTTCCGCCAGGTCGTGTTCGCCGGCGGAGATGAAAATCTTGGTCCCCGTGACCTTGTAGCTGCCGTCGGCCTGCTTGACGGCCTTGGTGCGCAGCAGGCCGAGATCGGTGCCGCATTGCGGCTCGGTGAGGTTCATGGTGCCGGTCCACTGCCCCGCCACCATCTTCGGCACGAACATGGTCTTTTGTTCGGGCCGGCCATGCACCATCAGCGCCGCCGTCGCGCCCATGGTCAGGCCGCCGTACATCGCGAACGCCATATTCGCCGAACACTGGAATTCGCTGACGGCCTGGCTCAGCGTGATCGGCAGTCCCTGCCCGCCATATTCCGCCGGCGCCGAGAGGCCGAGCCAGCCGCCCTCGGTCAGCTGCCCGTAGGCTTCCTTGAAGCCCTTGGGGGTCGTCACGCTGCCGTCGTCATGGCGGGTACAGCCCTCGATATCGCCGATGCGATTGAGCGGCTGCAGCACTTGTTCGCTGAGTTTGGCAGCCTCATTCAAAATCGCTTCCCGCACATCGGCCGACGCGTCGCTGAAGCCAGGGAGATTGTCGTAGCGGTCGATCTGGAAGACGTCGTCGAGCAGGAAATGGACGGCATGGGTGTCCTCTCGGCCTGCTGAGGGGCCTCGTTTAGGGCGGATTTTGCAGCGCAGCAATAATCCGGTTCGAAAAAGACGTTAGACGGTTCCGCTGGCCCAAGGCAGCTGTCAAGCCGGTCGTTGCGACAACGTGACCGGGCACAACTCCTGGCTGCCGCCCGACCAAATCCGGTGAATTTCGCCCGGCAAGGCAACTTTCAGGGCCGATAGTCCGAATCCTTAACCGGTTATTTACCGTAACACGAAAAAGTCGATGCACGAGGCAGACGACCTGCGCGGAATTCGATTGTCTCTATCTTAAGGGGACGCGCGGGGAGGCTGAAGGCGCAGGTAGCGCGCCGGAGTTGGAACCGGACCAGAGCATGAATTCGCGCGTATCGTGGAGTGTTGAAGGCATCGATCCATCCGTGCGGGAGAGGGCCGAGGCCGCCGCGCGCCGTGCCGGCATGTCGCTCAGCGACTGGCTCAATTCCACCATCGGCGATTCCGTCCCTCCCAATTTTCGCGCGGCTCCCGATCAACGGCCAATACCGCCGAACCGGGAAACCCCTGATGTCGCCGACATCCACCAGCGGCTGGATTCGATCACCCGCCAGATCGAGCAGATCTCGCGCCCGGCGCCGCGCAACGACGCGCCCCGCCCCGAGGCCGCACGCGGCGAACCGCAGGGCGTCGCCCGCCAGCTGAACGACGCCATCGCGCGCCTCGATGCGCGGTTGTCGCAGATCTCGAACCCGGCGCCGGCCAGACAAGCCCAGCTGCAGGACAAGCAGCGCCAGACCGACATGGTCGAGCGCGCGGCCGCCCAGGTCTATCGTCCCTCGCCGCCGCTCAGCCCGGCATCGCTCGATTTTGCGATCGCAGAAATCGCTGCGCGCCAGAGCGAACTCGACAGTGCCGCGCCGCCGATCGCACCCGCAATGGCGCCGGCAACGCCGGCGGGCCCGGATTTTTCCTCGCTGGAGCGTCACCTCGTCAAGATCACCAGCCAGATCGAAGCGCTGCAGCGTCCCGACGGGATCGAGCAGTCGATCGCCGCGTTCCGCGGCGAACTGGCCGAAATTCGCCAGGCCATCACCGAGGCGATGCCGCGCCGGGCGATCGAATTGATCGAAAACGAAATCCGCTCGCTGTCCCGCCGCATCGACGAGACCCGCCAGAGCGGCACCGACGCCCAGGCGCTGGCCGGCATCGAACGCGCGTTGGCCGAAATCCGCGAAGTGTTGCGCTCGCTGACGCCAGCCGAGCAACTGGCCGGCTATGACGAGGCGATCCGCAATCTCGGCGCCAAGCTCGACCTGATCCTGCGCGCCAGCGACGATCCCAAAACGGTCCAGCAACTCGAAGGCGCCATCGCCGCGCTTCGCGCCATCGTCTCCAATGTCGCCTCCAATGACGCCCTGGCGCGGCTTTCCGACGACGTGCATACGCTGTCGTCCAAGGTCGACCAGCTTGCCCGCTCCGAGGGCAACAGCGATTCGTTCGCGATACTCGAGCAGCGCATCGCCGCTTTGACCTCAACGCTGGAAAGCCGCGAGCGGCCGGCCGCAAGCGAAAACACCGAGCGTCTCGAAAGCGCGCTGCGGGCATTGTCCGACCGTCTCGACCGCATGCCGGTCGGCAACGACAACGTTTCCGCATTCGCCCATCTTGAGCAGCGCGTGTCCTATTTGCTCGAACGCCTGGAGGCCTCCAGCGATCACCGCGCCGGCCATCTCGGACGGGTCGAGGACGGGCTGCAGGACATTCTGCGCCATCTCGAAACCCAGCATGCGAGCTTTGCCGCGCTGGCCGAGAGCAGCCGGAGCGCCTCTCAACCGCCGGACAGCGGCCTGATCGACATCGTCAAGCGCGAATTGTCCGACATCCGCTTCAGCCAGACTGAAACCGACCGCCACACCCAGGACTCGCTCGAGGCTGTTCACAACACCCTCGGCCATGTGGTCGACCGGCTGGCGATGATCGAAGGCGATCTGCGCACGGTTCGGATCCAGCCTCCTGCGGCGCTGCCCGAAGCGCCGCCGGCGCCTGAGCCGGTCGTCTCGCAGGCCATCGCGCCTCGCGGCGCGATGCCGCCACAGCCCAAGCCCGAATTGCCCAATCCCGCCGCAGCCGAGATGCATTTCGCCACTGCTCCGCGCGAATTCCAGGCCGTGCAAGCCCCCATGCCTGCGATCGCCGCGATGGCGCCGAAAGCCATCAGCGAGATTCTGGAGCCGCGTACAGCACCGCCGCGGGTCGCGATCGCGCCGGATCTGCCGCCCGATCACCCGCTCGAACCGGGGACACGGCCGAGCGCGCGGCTGGCTTCGCCATCGGAGCGCATCGCGGCTTCCGAAAGTGCGATCAGCGAAATTCCGGCGAGTGCACGTGAGCCGGCCAGCACATCGAGCTTCATTGCCGCCGCGCGCCGTGCCGCCCAGGCCGCCGCGGCCGCACCGCCCAACGACAAGGCCGGCCGCAAATCACTCAAGGCCCCCGCCGGCGACAACGCCAAGGAGCCATCGACCATCACCTCCAAGATTCGCTCGCTGCTGGTCGGCGCGAGTGTGGTCGTGATCGTGCTCGGCTCCTTCAAGATGGCGATGACGCTGCTCGACATCGGCAGTGCGCCGCAACCGCCGGCGACGGCGAATTCGAGCGAGCCTCAACCCTCGGCGCAACCGCCCGCGAATGACGCCGCCAGACCGGCGATGCCCGATCCGGCTCTGCCTTCGATGACCTCGCCGACCCCGATTGGCCGGCAATCGCTCAATACCCCTGCACTGAACGCCGCCGACAGCACCGCGTCGGTCGCGTTTCCGCCACCCCAGGCCGTGCCCGCTGTCTCGCCGGTAGCCGGCGATGTCACCGGCGCGATTCCGACCCTGGCTACGGCGCCGGCCAATCGCAAACTCGCGATGGTCCAGGTTCCGCCGACCGAAAGATTGCCGGACGCAATCGGCGGACCGGTACTGCGCGCCGCCGCGCTGAGGGGCGATCCGACCGCGGCCTACGAGGTCGGCGTGCGCTTCGCCGAAGGCAAAGGCGTTACGGCGAATTATGACGAGGCCGCGAAATGGTATGACCGCGCGGCGCAGGCCGGCGTGATTCCGGCCGTGTTCCGGTTGGGGACCCTCTACGAAAAGGGTCTCAGCGTGAACAGGGACGTCGATATCGCGCGGCGCTATTACATGCAGGCCGCCGAGCGCGGCAACGCCAAGGCGATGCATAATCTGGCGGTGCTCGATGCCGACGGCGGCGGCAAGGGCGCCAACTACAAGAGCGCGGCGCAATGGTTCCGCAAGGCGGCCGCCCGCGGCGTCGCGGACAGCCAGTTCAACCTCGGCATCCTCTATGCCCGCGGCATTGGCGTCGAACAGAACCTCGCCGAATCCTTCAAGTGGTTCAGTCTGGCCGCGGCGCAGGGCGATGCGGATTCGGCGCGCAAGCGCGACGATATCGCCAAGCGGCTCGACGCCCAGTCGTTAGCTGCGGCAAAGCTCGCGATCCAGACCTTTACGCCGGAACCCCAGCCCGACGACGCCGTCAACGTCGCAAGCCCGGCCGGCGGATGGGACTCGGCACCGGTGCAGGCAACAAGCGCAAAGCCGACGCCAAAGCCGGTTTTGACCAAGCGCGCCGCCGCGCGCGGATGAGCTGATCGTCGGCGTTGCCGGCATGTACCCTCATCGAGAAACTGTATAATAAGGCTGCCAGGACAAGGCGTCGGAAGTACCGCCCACGGTTCGATATGTCGGACGGGCGGGTTCCGCGAGGAGATCGGCGAGGAGATCAGATTGTCGCTTAGGGATCCTCCTGCCGAGCGTACTGATTCACGGCCACAGGCTGGACCTTGGGGAGCGCCGGCGCGCGAGCCACCCGACCAGCCGCCGCCGCCGCGAGCCGCTGATGTTTCCGGCCACAAATGGAGGCGATTGTCTTCGGCCGCCTTCTTTGTCCTTATCCTGCTCGTCGTGGGCGCCCGCGCCTACAAGGACCTTTCGCGACCGGAGGCCTGGGCCTACTGGAAGGACCTGTATTTTTCACCGGGCATGACGTCGTCGCTGATCGCCCAGGCCGACCCCGATGGCTCAGGCCACACCCGGCCGGCATTGGCGATCAGGGGCACGATAGGCGCCGCCACCGCGAGCTGGTTCCGCGACCGGCTCGGCGAAGCCCATCTCGTGGCCGGTGACGCCGTATTGCTTTCCTCCCCCGGCGGAAACCTGAATCAGGCCCTCATCATGGGCGAAATCATTCGATCGCGCGGGTTGGTGACGGCGGTCGGGGTCGCCGACCCCTCGGGCCATATCCGGCCCTCTTATTGCGCCAGCGCCTGTGTGCTGGTCTATGCCGGCGGCAGGATTCGTATCGGGATCGGAGGATCGATGCTGGGTGTGCATCGGTTCGTGACCCTCGCGCCCGCGCAAGACCCCGTCGCCGAAACCCAGCGGACGGCAGGGATGGTCTTGAACTACATGACGAGGATGGGCGTATCCTCCTCCGTGGTGGAAGCGATGTCCGCGACCACCGATGTGCGCTGGCTCGGCACCGGGGAAGCCGTCGCGATGAACCTCGTCACCGATCCCGTCGCGAGGCCTTGAGGCCGCCGGTTTGGACCAGATGCGCCGGCCGTTAATCTGAATTATTCACCACGCCGGAAGGTGCGCGGCGGGCGGCGTCAGAAAAGCAGCCCGTGACGGGATTCTTTAGTCCCTCCGATGGGCGATTTCGGTTATGCAGGGTTGCGGCAGATGATCGACGCCGCGCATCGAGATACCGTGCCGTGAGCGGTTTCGGCTTGGCTCAGGGCCAACTCCCAAAAGGGAGCGCGCGTGCAGCTTTACCTTCCGATCGCCGACATCCCGGTCAATATTTTTCTCATCCTTGCGATGGGCGCGGCCGTTGGTTTCGTGTCCGGCATGTTCGGCATCGGCGGCGGATTTCTGATGACGCCGCTGTTGATCTTCATCGGCATCGCGCCCGCGGTCGCGGTCGCCTCGGTCGCCAGCCACATCGCGGCTTCGTCGTTTTCCGGCGCGATCTCGTACTGGCGCCGCCGCGCCATCGATCCGGCGCTGGCAGCGGTTTTATTGAGCGGCGGCATCGTCGGTACCGCGCTCGGGGTCTGGACCTTCACGCTGCTGCGTTCGCTCGGCCAGCTCGACCTCATGATCGCGCTGTCCTACGTCGTGCTGCTGACCGCGGTTGGCGCAGCGATGTTCTGGGAGGGCTTGCGGGCGATCTGGCGCGCGCGCCACGGCAAGGCGGTGCCGATGCGCCGCTCCGGCAGCCACGGCTGGATTCACGGACTGCCGCTGAAGATGCGCTTCAAGCGCTCCAAGATCTATTTGTCGGTGATCCCGGTCGTCGTCGTCGGCGTGATCATCGGCTTCATCGGCGCTGTCATGGGCATCGGCGGCGGCTTCATCCTGATCCCGATCATGATCTATATTTTGCGGGTCCCGACCGCGACCGTGATCGGCACCTCGATGGTGCTGACGCTGGTCACCATGGTGTTCGCCACCATGCTGCATGCGGTCACCAACCATCTGGTCGATGCCGTGCTGGCGCTGATCCTGATGGTCGGCGGCGTCACCGGCGCGCAGTTCGGCGCCCGCGCCGCCCAGAAGATTCGTGGCGAGCATCTGCGGCTTTTGCTTGGACTTCTGATTCTCGCGGTCGGAATCCGGTTCGCGATCGAACTCGTCATCCGCCCCGACGATCTCTTCACAATCCGGGAAAGCGGAGGGGCCGGATGACCGCGCCCAACCCATACGCTGCGGTGGGCGTTGCGCTGGCGCTGAGCGTGGTCGTCGCCGCAGCGCCTGCCCGCGCGGAACGGCTGATCGTATCGGTCTCGAACCACCGGGTGACGGTGACGCCGAACTATTCCGGCGAAGAACTCGTGCTGTTCGGCTCGGTCGAAAAGGATGCGTCCACGCCGGCGACCCGCACCCGCTACGATCTCGTTGTCACCGTCAGCGGGCCACGCGCGGACATGGTGACGCGACGCAAGGAGCGCAAATTCGGTATCTG
Source organism: uncultured Alphaproteobacteria bacterium (assembly GCA_963761895.1). Lineage (GTDB taxonomy): Bacteria > Pseudomonadota > Alphaproteobacteria > Rhizobiales > Xanthobacteraceae > Bradyrhizobium. The sequence continues at coordinate 703,387 of CAVXIL010000001.1, read as the reverse complement.
GATCAATACCGACTACCGGCAGTTTCTGAACGTGCCGACCTATCTGGCGGTGTTTGCCAACCGGCCGTTCGACACCATCGCTTCGCCGGAAGTCCAGCGGCGCCAGCAACTCGGTCTCAACAATGTGCTGCTCACCCAGCGTGTCGGAACCGATTACGCCGACGTGGTGCCGAACGATGCGTTCCGCAGCGCCTTCGTGCGGCTGCGCTCCGAACACGGCCTGTATCGCGAGGATACTTCCGCGGTGACGTTTTTGACGCCGACGCTGTTTCGTACCGGCATTCCGCTGCCGGCCGAAGTGCCGATCGGAACCTACGACGTCGAGATCAGACTTTTTTCGGATGGCGCGCTGGTGACGCGGACCGAAACCGCGTTCGAAATCGTCAAGGTCGGCTTCGAGCAGTTCGTCGCCACCAGCGCGCGCCAGGACGGTTTCGTCTATGGATTGGTCACCGCATTCATGGCGCTGATGACCGGCTGGATGGCGTCGATCGTGTTCCGCAAGGAGTAGAGCGGCGCGGCTCGTCGATCGCCTGGCGGACTTTTCAATAATGTGCAGGCGAAGGCGGCGTAGAGGTCGTCCAGATGGTTAGTTCGATAGCTCGGCAATGACGGTGAGCCCCTTCTCCCCCTGTGCGAGAGGGTTGGGGTGAGGGGTTCAGGTCTATCGATGGAGCGTAACCCCTCACCCGGATCGCATCTATTGATGCGATCCGACCTCTCCCACAAGGGGAGAGGTGAAGAGTGCCCGCTGCTAGACTAGTTTCTGTCGCGAAAGACATTTCGCCCTTTAAAATGAGGGTTATCTCGCGATTTTCGAGCACATTTTTCTTGCGACGTACATGTGCATAGTATCACATACTTCATATGAAGCATGTTGATTCGGAATCGCCTTCGGATGTCGCGCGGTGGCTGCGAAGCGAATCGACGAATCTTTGGCCTGCGCTTCTGGGTTCGCTGAGCCTGCGTCGTAGCCGGTGCATCCGCAAGAATTGCCCGGCGTGCCAGTCTGGCGAACAGCATCAAAGTTATGTGCTCTACGGTCGCGCGAACGAGCGTCGCGTTGCCGTCTACGTGCCGGAAGAGCTTGTGCCGGAGGTTCAACGCAGCCTGGACAACGGGCGCACTCTGCAGGATCTGCTGCACCAGGCGGCACCGCGATACATCAAAGCGTTGAAGCGAGATCGCGCCGAGGCCAAGAAGAGCGATGAGGGCTGAGCGTGTCCCGGACAGCGGAGCGGCAAGTCAGTTTTGCCGATTTTGAGCTGGTACGTCAGGGCCTGTGTCTTGAGCCGGTGCTGCAGACCATTTCCGATTTTCTGGACGACCAGAAGGATATGATCGAGCAGGTCCGCCGTGATCTGACGCGGGGTTTGAAGAAGGCCGAGACCGGTCGCAACGGCCTGACGCCACAACAGGTGTTGCGCTCGCTGGTTCTAATGCGCGTCAAGAACTGGAACTATCGCGAATTGCGCGAGCGGATTGCCGACGGATGCACACTGCGCCAGTTCACCGACTTCTATTGTCTGCCTGTGCCTCGACATGACGCATTCAACCGCGGCTTCAATCGGCTGACGCCCGCGACGCTCAAAGCGATCAATGATCTGGTGGTGCGGGTGGCCGTCGGGCTCGGTCTGGAGGACGGCCAGAAGCTGCGTGTCGACACCACGGTGGTGCAGACCGACATTCACCATCCGACCGACAACACGCTGTTGTGGGATGTTGTTCGCGTCGTGACGCGCCTGATCGGCCGCCTTGCCGCGGCGCTGGGACGCCGGCGTATCAAGGGTTTTCGGGATCGGACGCGATCGGCGCGGCGTCGGATGCAAGAGATTCAGCGGATGACCTCGAGGCAGCGCCAGCAGCAGCAGACCGGGAGATATCGCGAACTCATCGGCATCGCCGAGGAGGTTATCGAAAGCGCTCGAACCGCGCTCCGGCAGACCTGCAAAGCGCGTGGCACAGATACGATCAGCGAACTGGCAATCGCCGAGACGCGCAAGGAGATTGAGCACTTTTGTGATCTGGGGGCCCGTGTGGTCGATCAGTCGCGCCGACGTGTGCTCGATGGCGAGCAAGTTCCGACTGCCGAGAAGCTCTATTCGATCTTTGAGCCCCACACGGACCTGATCAAGCGCGGCAAGGTGCAGACGCCGATCGAGTTCGGCCACAAGGTCTTCCTCGCCGAAAGCGCGCGCGGCCTGATTACGCAGTATGAAGTGCTGGACCGCAATCCCGTCGACGAACAGCATGTGGTCATCTCGCTGGAACGCCACAGACAGACCTTCGGCGACGTCCCCGAATTATACGGATCGGATCGTGGCTTCTTCAGCGAGAAGAACGTGATGTCGTGCAAGCAGGAAGGCGTCAAGGTGATCTGCATCCCACAACGGGGCGGCATCAAAGCTCCCGAGCGCGAAGCCTATGAGAAGACCCGGGAGTTCAAGGACGGCCAGCGCTTTCGCGCGGGCATCGAGGGGCGCATCTCGGTGTTGTTCCGCGGCCGTGGCATGAAGCGTTGTCTCGCCGAAGGTCGCGAGCGCTTTGAGCTGTGGGTCGCAGCCGCCGTGCTCGCTAACAACCTGATGAAGATCGCAGCTCTGTTGGCCGAACGACCATCGCGCAGACGAAAAGCTGCCTGACAACATCCCCCAAGTTCGTTTACGGCGGAAAGATATCCGCCAGCCCATCTTGCAATCGAACCCGCCCCAACGGGCGCTTAATAACATAGCGAAGAAAATCGGCGCCCAATTGCCCCGGAAAATGCCGGCATCCGACGTCAGTTCACCCCGGTTTTATTGGGGAAATGGTATGCCTCGACACAAAAACAGGCGTTTCGCGACAGAAACTAGACTAGCAAGCAAAGCAGTCCCGCTCCCCGCACGGAAACATCGGATTCAAATTTCAAACAGCGCAAAAGCATGCGTTCGCGTTCTCGCGGCGGGATGCGCCCGAGGTTTGCATCAATTTCACCCTCCCTGAGAAAAGAGGGCGCAGGGAAAGCCGGGTGCCGATTTGCACCCGCGGTCGTGCGCACAAAAAGCGCACGAGTGGACCACAGGTCAACCGGAGTACGCCGGCTTTCCCTGCGCGAATGGTTTACGGCTTACTTCGTGCTCTCCCCGGTGACCGGCTTGTTTGCCACCGTCGCCATTCGGATTGACGATACATCCCGAACCCGGTTGGGCCGGATGCATCTCCGCCAGACTTGACGCCAGCATCGGGGCGCCAGGACCACACGACTTCGCCGTCCGCGCCCGTCCACGCCAAAGATCCTGCCGCGCCTCGTGCGCACGGCGAGTTCTGGCAAAGACGGTTGGCAGCGTCGTTCGTCCGCGCGCCGTCCGATCGCTCACGGCAAGACCCGCCCTGCGACCCCCTGCGCGCCCGACGCTGTCGCGTCCATCGCATCCCGCTCCAACGTCCGTGACGATCGCGAAACGCCCCTCTGTGTGGGACGGGATGGCGCCGGTTATAGAAGTGATTTGGGTCTTCGGAAAACCAGAATATTTTTTCAAAAAGGGCTGGACACATCGCAGACGCGGTCGAGCAGTGATTTGCCCGGCAGGCAATTTTCCGTTGTCGGTTGTGAGGCAGCAGCCGCTGTGCCGCTTGGCTATGTTGCGTTTGCGGTTCTCGCGATCTTTCGCTTCTTGCGCCAACCGGACCAACCGCAACGTCTGATGATGTCCGTTGATGGGGGCAGACCGGAAGTGGCTGGCAGAGACTTAAACCGGCGGTTTGACCCGTGGCCCCTCGAAAAATAATTTGCTCGTGCATTGGAACTGGCAAAGCTGAGACGCGTTTCGACCGCCCAACCGGCGTAAGCGCCCGGCACGAGCGGGACGGACGAGCCGTCGAGGTGGCTCGCGAGTGACCGTGCTCGCAATTGCTGCGCACATTACAAGTCCGCTGAAATCGGCTCCGGTTATTTTCAAAGACGCATCCGCAACCGCTCTTTCAGGAGTGCAGCCCTCATTGCCCTGGACCAGTCAGATGACCAAATCATCATCCACCGCGCGTGGCCGAGCAGGCAGTCGTCGCGCTTATGAGCGAAGGAGCGCCAGAAAGGCGGTGAATGATGACACGAGATCAAACATCCCGGCGTCCGGCACCATACCTCGGTGCCGGCGCCGCGTAACGAGAAACTCCCAACTCAACCCTTACGATGAAGCAGGAAAATCATGATGATGAACAGACGCACTTTTTCGACTGCTCTGCTTACCGGCGCAGCGTCCTCGCTGATCTCCACTCGCGGCATGGCCGCAAATGCAACGCCGAAAAAGGCGCGTAACGTCGTGCTTGTACATGGGCTGTTCGCCGACGGCTCCTGCTGGTCCGAGGTGATCGCGCGATTGCAGACGGCGGGGTTCAATTGCACGTCCGTGCAAAACCCTCTGACGACTTTGCCTGAGGCGGTCGCCTCAGCGCAGCGGGTACTGGAACGGCAAGATGGTCCGACGGTTCTGGTTGGCCATTCCTTTTCCGGCATGATCGTCACCGAGGCTGGCGTGCACCCTAATGTCTCGGCGCTTGTCTATGTCGCAGCGCGGGCGCCCGATGCGGGCGAGGATTACACCGCCTTGGCCAAGACGTATCCGACGCCGCCGGCGACGGCCGGCATAGTTTTCGATGGCGATGAAGGACGTCTCAGCGAGGCTGCATTCCTGCGTGATTTCGCCGGCGATCTGCCAGAAGCAAAAGCGAAGGTGCTCTATGCCGTCCAGGAGCCGTTCCACAAGGCTCTGCTCACCGGCAAGACCACGCATGCGGCATGGCGGTCGAAGCCCAGCTACTACGCCGTTTCCACGGAAGACCGCACCATCAATCCGGACCTCGAGCGCTTCATGGCCAAGCGGATGGGCGCCAAGACAATCGAGGTGAAGGCCAGCCATCTCTCGCTGATCTCGCAGCCGGAGGAAATCACGCGGTTGATCTTCGAAGCCGCCGGACAGCAAGCCTGACGTGCAAGGCTTAGGGCGCCAGGACCACACGACTTCGCCGTCCGCGCCCGTCCACGCCAAAGATCCTGCCGCGCCTCGTGCACGCGGCGAGTTCTGGCAAAGACGGTTGGCAGCGTCGTTCGTCCGCGCGCCGTCCGATCGCTCACGGCAAGACCCGCCCTGCGACCCCCTGCGCGCCCGACGCTGTCGCGTCCATCGCATCCCGCTCCAACGTCTGTGACAATTCGCGATGCGCCCTCATCCGGGTGGGACGGGGCGAACTTGTAGAGATGATTTGCCCGACGCGTTAAGCGGAATATTTTTATCGAAAGGGCTGGACAGGGTTTTGGTGATTTGCCCGGCAGGCACTTTTCCGTCGTGGTTTGTGAGGCAGGGAAGTCGGGTCTGGGTACTGTGACGATCAGTTCTCTGGCGCAAGCGACGTGAGTGAACGGGTTTGCTCTGACAGCACTGCCGGGTTCATCGGCCCCGCAAGCTCCTGGTCGCATTCAATTTGTTCGTCAGGAAACCACTTCACTTCCAGCGTGAGGCTCACATTGAGAACCGTCTCACCGCTCTGACCTCTCACATTCAGGCCTAAGACGCGGTCGCGATGCCGTTTGCGCACATCCTTCGAAATATTCGCCAGAGCAGCGACCGCCTCCCGGGCTGCCGTCTCAACGTCCGGCAACTTCGTCCCGTATTGGTCTCGACCAACAAGTTCGCCATCGATGAAGTCAAAAAAATAGAGCGGCATGAAATCAGTCCCCCCAAAGGCCTGAGTTGTTCTTGCATAAGAACATTTGATTGAGGTGTTGGGCGATTTTAGGACGCAATCGTGACCACGGCCAGACCCCTTTGGGCATCGGCTGCACGACCTGTCACGCGACGATGATACGTCTGAACTCACGCATCGTTACGATGTCGCTAATGTCGAATTCTTCCGATTGAGAATTTCGCGGTTCCGCTGAGAATAAAATTCACGATCGGACGAGTCGGCTTGCTCTCGCAACCAAGAATTTTCGCGTACTTGAGTCAGAAACCGAACAGACACTAGAGCACCTCCCGTTTAGGCTCTGTGACGGCATGGGGGCGGTCATACAGCGGGGACTTGGGGCTCTATCCCGGTCCCTTCGGGGACTGTCTTGGTATCTCTCCCGATTGCAAAGGCGATAGAACGGCCCGCGTGCAAGCGCTGCGGGTGTCGCACGAAGCTGGCGCTTGTTTCGCCGAAAGACGAATGCTTCGAAACACACTTATTCCAGTGCCCAAGCTGCCATCACGTTTTTATCAAGCGTGTTGCCGCACACCCCATAAGCGCAAATTAGGTAAATCTACTGCGGCGAAGCTCGGTACATGCTCGAAACCTGTCGCCATATCCATTTCGAAGCTCCTGCAACTTTTCGAAACGGCCTCGATCAAAAATGAGCGAAGGCGTAACCCGCCATCTTGTCGATTCATAACGACGGATCATGATCGGCCCTACGCGCTATTTTCCGTTGTCGTTTGCGAGGCAGAAGGTGTCTTGCCGCTTGGCTATGTTGGCTTTGCGGTTCTCGCGATCTTTCGCTTCTTGCGGCAACCGCACTAACAGCAACGGCCTGATGATCTCCGTTGATGGGGACAGACCGGAAGTGGCTGGCGGAGACAAAAAGCGACGCGATTGACCCCGAGCAGACTTCGCCTATCCATTCCCTTGTTTGGGTGCTCAGAATAGCTATGCTGATCGGGTTTGCTTGAGCGGCTTGGCGATGCACAAATGAAGCAGCCCCGCCTGAACCAGAAAACCCGCCGAAAGCGCCCTCAACTCCCTGCGTCGGCCCGCTCAAAGCTGCAACATGAGCTGAGTGAGGTCACTCGGCATCGGGCGGCCATCTCTGAAGTGCTACGCGCCATAGCCAGTTCGCCGTACGATTTGCAGCCGATATTCGATACGATTCTCGACAGCGCCAGGCACCTCTGCCAAGCCGAAGTGGGCAGTTTACGCCTCAGCGAGCAAGCAGGCCTTCGTCTGGTTGCGGTAAAAGGTAATTTGCCGTGGTCACCACCTGAGCTTTTGGAACATAGCAGTTATGTAGGTCAGTTCGCCGCAAGCCGGTCGCCAGTCCACATCCCCGACCTGGCAGCACATGAAGTCTATCGACGGGGCAACCCTTACCTTCTGACGACGGTCGGCGTGTGGGGCTTTCGGACGGTCCTGTTCGTCCCGATGGTCAGGGACGAGAAGGCAATCGGAGTGCTTATTGTTGGCCGGACGTGCGCGCAGCCGTTCACGGACAAGCAGATTGAATTGGTCACGGACTTCGCTGCAGAAGCTGCCATTGCTTTACAGATTGCGCGTCGCGAGCGGGAGTATCGAGAAGTCCAGAACGAGCTGGCACACGCGAACCGCGTAGCGACCATGGGACAGCTCACAGCCTCGATTGCCCATGAACTCAAGCAGCCGTTGAGCGCAGCGGCGACGTACGGAAGTGCCAGTTTAGGTTGGCTCATGAGAAGGCCGCCTGAAATTGACGAAGCAAAACGATCCGTTGAGCAGGTGATCAAGGATGTCATGCGAGCCTCCGACGTGATCGACCGGATTCATGGCCTCGTAAAGAAGCACGCGCCACGGATGGAAAAGCTGGATATCAACGGCGCGATCCTTGAGGTTGCTGGCCTGGTCCGGAGCGAAGTGATGAAGAATGGCGTCACCGCGCGGACGGAGTTGGCAGAGTCCCTGCCACACATTCGAGGAGATCGTGTCCAACTCCAACAAGTGATCCTCAACTTGATGATCAACTCCATACAGGCGATGAGCGATTTGGCTGGGGGCGAGCGCAAACTGCAAGCGCGGGAGAGAGTCATGAACAGAACTACATTCTCAGCGATTCTGATCATTGCAGCGGTGGTCGCCGTCTTGGGCGGCAGGGCCATTTCCGCGCAGGACAAGTACACTCTGCAAATCCCGGGCGGGCTCGCGTTCGCTGACTTCAGAGGTTACGAAGGCTGGCCAGTCATTGCCATCAGTGAGAATGGAGGCAAGATCGCTGTGATCATGGGGAATTCCGTAATGATCGACGCCTATAAGGAGGGCGTGCCCGGTAACGGCAAGCCTTTCCCGGACGGCGCCAGAATGGCAAAAATCCATTGGATCCCGAAAAAACAGGAGACGTACCCCGGTCAGCCAATGGTGCCAGGGATTCAGCATGACGTTGATTTCATGGTGAAAGACAGCAAGAGGTTCGCCGACAGCGGCGGATGGGGATATGCCGAGTTCGAGTACGACGCCGCATCCGATACGTTCAGGCCCGGCACTTTAAGTGATAAGCCGCCACAGGCGAACGATGCCAAGTGCGGGTTCGCCTGCCACACGACAGTGCAGGCAAAAGATTACGTTTTCACGGAGTACGGGCACCGGTGAACCGCGAACAGGATTGTCATCGTCCGCCCGATGCCTCCGCCACCACAGCCATCGACCTGGCCAAAGCGAAAGCCTGATCGGGCTCGATCATGAATAACGGAAGCCAGTGATGGAACACACGCCGAACTGGTCCTTGCGTTTTGGGCTTCGATAGGTTTTAAGCCCGGTGACTTCATGACCATAGGCATGAACGAGAGCGAGTTGCGTGGCTTTGCCGCGTTTAAACGGAGTGACGCACCCGCGTAGCTCATGCGCTTTAAATCGTTCCGTCCACAAAGGAATCCATCATGGCTAGGATGACCAAGAACCAGTTGATTGATGCTATTGCAGAGGGAACGCAGCTGTCCAAGGGAGACGTAAAGGCCGTCGTCGAGCAGATGGCGACTGTAGGCTATAAGGAGCTGAATGAATCCGGCGAGTTCGTCATCCCCGGCTTCGTCAAGATGTCGATCGTGAACAAGCCTGCGACCGAAGCCCGCAGCGGTGTAAATCCTTTCACGAAAGAGCCTATGGAGTTCGCTGCCAAGCCCGCCAGCAAGTCGGTCAAGGCGTCAGCGCTGAAGGTCGCCAAAGACGCTGTTTCATGAAGCTCATTTATTAAAGCGGTCTGTAAGGACACCGGCTTTAGTCTGAACTGTGGGTAATTCCATCTCACCCAAGACAGACAAATTCACGCATGTGCCTCAAGCGTTGGGGGAGATGGGATTAACAGGCATGTGCGTACGCCGCGGACATGAGCTGCCGGAGGCTCGGGCTAGCTCAGCCCTGCCGCTCGCCCGTGACGCGCCAGATCACATCGCCAACATCGTCCGCCACCAGAACGGAGCCGTCGGGACCGAGTGTTACTCCGACCGGCCGTCCATAGGACTCCCGTTCGTCCGGTGCGAGGAACCCTGACAGAATATCCCGCGGCGGTCCGGCCGGGCGGCCGTTAGCGAACGGCACGAAGACGACCTTGTAGCCACTCAGCGTGCTGCGGTTCCAGGAGCCGTGCTGCCCGATCGCCATGCCGTCGGGAAAGCCCGGAAGCGTTCCGGCCGGCAGCCAGCATAGACCCAGCGACGCCGTGTGCCCGCCCAGCGCGTAGTCCGGCGTAATGGCTTTTGCGACCGCGGCCGGATCCTGCGGTACCCGATCGTCCACCGTCCGTCCCCAGTAACAATAGGGCCAGCCGTAGAAACCCCCGTCGCGGACCGAGGTCAGATAGTCGGGAGGTGTCTCGTCGCCCAGACCGTCGCGCTCGTTGACCACCGTCCAGAGCACGCCGGTCCGCGGCTCCCATGCCATGCCCACCGCGTTGCGCAGGCCGCTCGCAAAGATGCGGCTGCCGCCATCAGCCAGATCAATCTCGTAGATCGCAGCCCGGCCGTCCTCTTCGGCCATGCCGTTCTCGGCGATATTGCTGGACGAACCGACCCCGACAAAGAGTTTCCGGCCATCGGCGCTCGCCAGCAGGCTCCGCGTCCAATGCCCGCCTGCCTTGAACGTTGCGAGTTTCCGTCCGGATGCGGTGATGCGGTCCGCGCCTGCCGCATACGGGAAGGCCACCACGCCGTCAGTATTGCCGACATAGAACGTGTCGCCCAACAGCGCCATGCCGAACGGCTGGTTCAGTCCTTCCATGAAAATTTTGCGCTGTTCGGCGACGCCGTCGCCATTGGCGTCGCGGAGCAAGGTGATGCGGTTTGCGCTGATCCCAAGGGCGGCGGCACGTCGCATCGTCGCCTGCATCGCGTAGCTGAACACACTCCGGGTCGGTCCGGCGACCTGGTTCGAACTCGGCAACGAGGACGTCGCCATTGGGCAGCACGTCGATCCAGCGCGGATGTTTCAGACCGGTCGCAAACGCATTGACCTTGAGTCCCGGCGCCGCCACCGGCTTCTGCCCGTCGCTCCACCCCCTGGCCGTCGGCATCTTGAGCGTCGGGATGCTTCCTTGCGGCTTCGCCGCCGGGACCACCGGTGCGTTGCCCCACGCGGGCTCAGGCGCGACGCCCTGCAGCCGGCGCCACCGCAGCGCGGCGGCGCCGATCAGCGCGACTATTTGAGCAAAAATACCGGACAAGCTCATGTCACTCCCCTGTTGATGGTGCGCACACTATCCGACCCCAGGTCGCGTTAAAACCTTATCGTCGACATTCGAAGCCGCCGATTGCTGAGCCATTAGCCCAGAAAAGGACGATGCCGATCAGCGCGCTGTTAACGCCGATCCGCCGGACAGCCTGGCGCTTTCGATCGCGCTTAATGAAAGTAGTTTTAATGGCGACGGTGCGGTTGTCTCCTATCTAAACAATGTCCGCAGAACAAAGGAGACAATCATGACGGCAATGGCATTGCCGTCTGCGTTCGCGAACCGATCTAGCAGTCACGATGTCACCAGTGGCGATGGCCACAACTTTATAGCTCCTTCCGTTAGCAGGAATGGCCGCCCTGTCACATGAAGTGGCGGATGTCGCCGAACGCGGGTGGATGAGGAAATTCATGCAAGAGCCTTTCGATCATAAGGATGTAGCCGCCCCAGATGACTTGAGTGTCGTTTTGGGGTTTACGCAGATGCTGTCCGACGGCGGCAACGTGGATGAGGTGTCACGCCTCGCAACCGATCGTGGCTGGCTCGACGCCAGTGGTCAGCTCACGGCTGCCGGAGACCAGCTTGCTCGCGCGCTCCTGCAACAAAGCGGAACGCGAACGGTATTTCGCGTTTGGTGAGCCTTTGCCTGCCGCATTCTCGCCTGGCGATGCTCGTGACACACAACCCGTAGCGGATATCGCAGGCGCGGTGGACATGCGCGCATGATCTTGCCGTTTTGAACAAACGTGAGGCCGGTGCTCCCTTGGGGAGACGGCCGCCCGACAAGTTGATTGGAGCAAATGCGATGCGTGCCTTTTTGGCCTTGAGCCTGTTGATGATCTCAGGTGCTTCCGCAAGCGCCGCGCCTGTGCATCACACGATCCGGCGACATCACGTCATCGTTCGTCCCAGCCAAAGGTTCCCGGGCTACGCCGTTCCGGGCTGGGCCTACGACGCAGCGCCTCCGCCTGCGGGTCACTACCACGACACACCCAGCTACAACGATCCATCCAAGTTTGGCGGCCCAACGGCCTTGCCTGTTGAGAACTAGACAGAGGCGCGGCGGACTCGCCCACTCTAAATGCGCTCGCGAGATTTGGTAGCGTTCGTGACGCCGATTAAAGCCGGCTTTGCGGCGCCGGACAACGCCACCAGGATTGGCGCCGCCAATCACTGGATCGCGGTAGCTATTTGTCATGATCCCGGAGCGCCCATAGGTCCGAGCGCTGAACTCGCGGCGCAGCACACTTGACCTGCGTGAGTACCGCCTGATTCGCCGCTTAACGGTCAGTCGCGTTCGAAGATCCTGGCGCCCGGGTAGACCCGGCGGGCGTATGCAACGACTAGCGCCCGGTCCTGTGCCTCCAGGAACGGAGTCCGGATCTGACACGACCCGACGATGAGGTGCCACAAGCCGTTAAGCTTTTGGATGTTGACGTTCATGACGCTACACCTCCATTTCGCGATCCCGTTCTTCCACTCTGCGCTTAAATTCGCGAGCAGCCGACCGAGCCAACGCCTTGGCCGCATCAGCGTGGGCGGCTTTCTCAGCTCGCCGCTCATAGTCCTCAGCAAGCGCCCTAAGCTGACTCGCTACGCGTTGGTCCGTCATTGTTTGGGCAGCCCGGAGTATGGTCCGTGCCGTCTCCAAATATTCCTTGCTCAGCATTTCGCCTCCGCAATCCCGGTTGGACTGAATAACGCTGTCAAACTGCAAATAATCACAGAGAGACGGACCGGACCATTGCACGGACGTTTATCAGTCCCTTACATGTGTGTGAGACGGGGATACTTAGGTTTGCGATCGACCACCCGCGCGTCTCGCGAGTGGTGGAACGTGCTCCTCGCCCGACGGCTACCCAGTCGATCAAGATCTTCGCCCTGCAGGGAGCGTTTGAATACTGGGCAATCGGCGTGCTATCCGCGCCGGCGCTGGCCAGCGTGTCGGCGACAACCTATCTGGCGGTCGAGAAACCCGGGATGGCGTTCGGCATGCGCATCGGACACCGCTTTGGCGGCTTTGGCGCCATGCCGCGCACCGACTCGCTCGGCAACTATTTGTCGATGTGCCACGCCCCGCCCCAATCTCGGGATGGTGGATTTGCTTTAAGGCTTTCGACGCGCTTGAGGAGAGCCATTGACGGCCCGTCGTCAGGTATCGCCCCAAGTGACTCGTTAAGCGCACGAAGCGCCTCGTCCCATCGCTGCTCGCGGTAGGCTGCCAGCCCGTCCAGGTATTTATCCCGTGACAGCAATTGTTGTGGCGTGAGCTCACCCTTGCGTCCAAGGATCTCAAAAATGATTTCTGAATGGGTATGCCCCGCCACGACGACCCGATCGATCTCTCGAACCTCAAGTGCTGCGCCCGCCGCGGCGATCGTTCTCTCGGAGACGAGATTGCGGGTGCCATAGGTCTTGTTCACGCCCTCCAGGCGTGAGGCAAGATTCACCACGTCGCCCATCACGGTATAGCTCATCATGACATCAGAGCCGATGCTGCCGACCAGCGCTTCGCCGGTCGCAACGCCGATCCTCAGGTCACATTTCTCCATGGGAGTGCCGCGCACACCAAGCAATTCGGGAATCTCCTGACGCAACGTCGCGACGCGCTCGATCATTTCCATGGCGGCGAGACATGCAAAGCGGGCATGATCAGCCTCGTCGACGAATGGTGGCCCCCAATAGGCCATAATGCCGTCGCCGATATATTTGTCGATGATCCCCCGGTTGGTCCGGATCGGTTCGGACATGATTGAAAGATAACGGTTCATGACCTTGACCAGGCCCTGCGGCGTCATGCCTTCGCTCAAGCTGGTAAATCCTTTGAGGTCGCAGAACAGCACCGTCATGACCCGGCGCTGACCTTCGGCTGCGGTTAAGGTCGGGCGGTCGATCAGCCCTTCCACGACACGCGGGTCGATATATTTGCCAAAAGTCTCTCTGATGCGCTGGTTGTCACGCAATTGCACGACCATCCGGTTGAACGCGCCAGCCAGTTGTCCGATTTCATCGCCTGTCGTTACCTCGATGGATTGGTCGAGCTGGCCCGCCTCGACTGCCCGGGTACCCTCCACCAATTGCCGGACGGAGCGAATGATGCCGCCGCTGACAAGGTTGGCGAAAACCAATCCGACAATCGCGGCCAGCAGCGTCACGATCGCCGAGATCAAGACCGCCTGAGTCTGCTCCGATCTGATCGTTGCGATGGCGCGATAGCTCACCTTAAGCATCTCAGTTCGAACGGCGTCGATTTTTTCGCTCAGCTGGTCGCGAAGTGAGTCGATCCGCGCAAGGCTGCGTCTCACTGCTGGGAACTCTCGCGCATCAAGCTCTGTAAGCAGATCTTCGGTCTCCTGCGCCAGATGCCGGCGTGATTCGCTCATCAAGCTGTCGATCCGGGCGTCGATGCGCGCCAGCGCCGCATTATCCGAGGGCGTACTGGTGTCGTCGATGATCGCATTGATGAGCTTGCGCGCAGCTTGCGCCTCGCTGTCGACTTCGGCATCCTTCGCATCGTAGAGCTGCTTTTGGAACTTGTATCCGGCCTCGTCGGGCGGCTCCTGCATTTTTGCGATCACCATACGGCGAAGCGCGAGAGCCCGTTCAAGCGACCGGATATTGGCTCTCGTCAAATGCACGTTTGCCGGAACGTACCTTTCTGTCAGTTCATCGAGCAGGTGGCCCACCCGCCCAACCATCACCATCGACAAGACAGACGTCGCCACCATCAGGACGACCAACCCGACCGCAATGGCAACGATCCGCCGTCTGATCGATCGCTTGATCATCGACCCCGAGATATTCTTCAAGTTTTTAAGAGTGAGAGTGTTGGAAATGGCACTTCCTCCATAAAAAAGAGGTCAGTTGATTTGGTGCGCGATTCCTCGAAAACTTGGGCGAATGACTTGTCTCAGTTGCTACGCAAGCGATGCCGCAGGTTAAGCGGAGTACCGGTGAGAGTCTAATTCCCCTTTTTGGCCATCCAACTCTTCATTTCGGCCCCCCGCGCCGACAGGGTGATCGAATAACAGAGCGTATTGCTGCACTGCGTGAGTCTGCTTGTGGCACTTTTCGGACCGCACGCGATGTCCGAATTGAGTGCGGAATGCGCGCCAAAGCGGACGTCTGCCATTGATGGGTTCAGGCCCTGGCCGGGTCGCGCCCGTTGCCGTCCGTCACGCCCGCGCCGCACGTCATGGAACGCGCGTCGTTATTCAGGCTTGATGTTGGCGGGCTTGATCATCCTGGTCCGCGTTCGTCGGCAACTCAAATTGGAAAATCGAGCCTTTGTCGATTCCCCGCGTCACCCAAATACGGCCGTTATGGCTTTCGATAATGGAATGGCAGATGGAAAGGCCAATTCCCATACCACGCTCTTTGGTCGTGAACATCGGGTTGAAAATATGATCGTGGTTGGATGGATCGATACCCGTGCCGGTATCCTCGACGGCCACGTGAACAAAATTTGGTTTGCCAGCGCAGGATCGTATGCTCAATATTCGCGGCGCTACCGGCATCGCCTCAATGGCGTTCATGACCAGGTTTAAAACGACTTGCTGCAATTGAACTCTGTCGCCTTCCAGGGCCGGGAGTGATTCATCGAGTTCCGTGCGCAGCTCTACTTCACGCTGCTGCAACTCGTGGTGCACAATGGCAAGAACCCTGAAGATCAGCTTGTTAATGTCGATTGAGTTTCTCGCCTGCGTTTCCTTCTTGAACATTTCGCGAAGGCTTGTGATGATTTCACCTGCACGGTGACCGGCATTTTCGATTTGATCCAGCGCGTCTCGCGCCTCTTCCATGGCTGGCTCTCTCAACGCAAGCCATCGTCGGGCGGCACTGGCGTGCATTACAATCCCGGTTAGTGGCTGATTGATCTCATGAGCGATGGACGCTAAAAGGACGCCCGCTGTCGCCAGGCGATTCATGTGGGTCAGTTCAGCCATTGTCCGCTGCAGTTCAGCCGTCCTTTCCATCACCTTCATCTCAAGTTCGTCGCGGGCTTTGCGAACTTCCTCTTCAGCCCGGCGCCGTTCATGAATCAAGTTCGTGCTGCGGAAGGCTGTCGCCGCATGATTCACAGCCACCGTGAGCAGCATCCTGTCAGTTTCGGTCGGGAAGTCGTTACGCTCACAGCCGACGGCGACAAGACCAGCGTACGCGTTGAACCCAATAGGAATAGTAATACCGCGGAGCGATTTCAGTCTGTCATCAAAGCCAACAACATTAGGAATGATCTGCCTCTGCAAAGACCCGTCGAAAGTATAAAATTGGGCCTGCAGCCAGTCCAGGAATTCCCTGGTGGCGCATCCACTCGCGACGTCGATCGTTGCCCCTCCGGCGGGATCGAGCAAGCGTACGAACGCAAAATCAAAACCCAACGACCCCGCCAGGATGTCGGCCAGTCCGGCGGCAATCGTGCGCGGTGCGATCCCAATCCACCCCGCCGGGATGGTCGAAAGTGCGACTAGATCCCGAAGCGCTGCTCGCAGTCGGAGATTCTCGTCAGCCATCACTATCAGTGTGTTTGGATCGAGCTGCGCCGAGCCGATTTTCTCTCTCGCAGTTCAAGGAGGAACTGGTCTGGAGGGACAAAGAACGGATTCTCCTGGAGCACCCCTCCGACAATCACGACGGGATGAACCCGTAACATGTCCATCACCAGGCTGGCACTGAAGTTCGTCAGATCGTAGGTGCAGATTACGGGATCGTTGTATTTGGAGACCGCGTAGTTGACGCGCGTCTCGTATTCCAACCACTGATCTTCGCCTGCCTTGTCCACCAGGGACGGCTCCACGCGCGACACAAATCTGATGAGGGGATTACCGGCTGCCGCCCCTGATCCGAGCACCTCTTCGAGCAAGGCGAGCATCCCATCCTGATCGAAGCGGTCGTCGCGCAGGTAAGCGTCCTGCCAGCGCCGCAACTCCAGCTGTCCGGTTGCCATCGCCTGCTCGACGTCTATGCCAGCTTCGGCGAGTCGCTTCAGATGATCCTCCCGCAGCTTGGGATCCACGATATGAAAAGCCTTGTCGCCCCGCTCGAACCCCTCTTTGATGAACGAGCGAAGCACCCTGTGCTGCTCGTCGAAGCCATTGAAAAAAGCGCAGATGTGACACTGTTTGCCAAGCACGCCATCAGCTACGTGGATGGGACATTCATTGCCTGTCATGATGGACCTCCGCGAGAATGGATTTCCCTCCCACCGCAGGACATTTCGTGAACGTTAATCTTGAGCAGTATGAAGTCAAGGCCTCTTTTGCCGCGAAATTTGCGCATCACTCGCTCGTCATGATCCGAGTGGTGCAGCATGCGCATCTTCTTCCGTATACTTTGCGACATCAGTGCACCGAACAATCGCAAGTACAAACCGGAGTGACGATGCCGCATCCCCCTGGCCGAGAGATGAAAACACCTCGCCGCTAATCCAGTGACGGCTCAATAGCAGCGCGACGCTGCGATGCTGTGCAGCCTGTTGTCGCCGAGCACATGTGCCATGAAACCCAGGGTCTGGAATATCTTTGCAAACGCCGCGTCGCGAATGTTGAGGCCGCCGGCAAAGGCACCGAACGCCGGCATTACCGCGCGCTCGCCGTCGCAGGCAAAGCATCGCCGCTCCATCGATCGGCCACGGGTACTCACCCGCGCCTTCGGATGCAGATGGCCGGCGATCTCGCCGGATGCACCGGTCGGCTCATGACGAAACGCGATCGGCCCGATCGCGACTTCGGTTGCGACCACGCCGCCGAGATCGGACGGCAGCGCGGGATCGTGATTGCCGGAAATCCAGATCCAGTCGCGGCGCAGTTGGAACGCGGCGATGGTGTCGCGGTCGGGCGCGGACAGCCGGCCATGGGCATCGCGGTCATGAAAGCTGTCGCCGAGCGCGATGACCATGCGCGGATCATGGCGCGCGAGCACCGCGCCGAGGCGGCCGAGCGTCGCGATCGTATCATAGGGCGGTAGCAGCACGCCGCGCATCGCAAAGCTGGAGCCTTTTTCCAGATGCAGGTCGGAGACGACGAGCAGGCGCTCGTCTTCCCAGAACAATGCGCCGGAGAGATCGGCGACGAAATCGACGCCGACGATGTTTAGTGAACAGAGATTAGCAATATCGATAGCAGCAATCGTCATGGCCGGGCATAGCCGTACGAAGGACGGCGTCGCTTCCGCTCGCCTATGCCCGGCCATCCACGTCTTTCCTTCACAAGGAAGAAAGACGTGGATGCCCGGGTCAAGCCGGGGCATGACGTCGTTGATAGGTCGGAGCGAAAACAATCCATGTTATTTTACGACATCGCCTCCTTGACCAGTTCATCGGCGGCTTCCGCCAGCAACTCGTCGGAGGCTTCGCCATAGACTGACTCGCGTCCGATTTCCAGCATTACCGGCACCGCCAGCGGCGAAACGTGATCGAGTTCCCGGTGGGTGATTCGCCCCTGGATTCGCAGCAGCATATCACCGAGCCGGCGGAGATCGAGCAGCCCGGTGGCGGCGTCGGAGCGGGCGGCGCGCAACAGCACGTGATCCGGCTGATGCTTGCGCAGCACATCGTAAATCAGGTCGGTCGAGAACAGCACCTGGCGCCGGGTTTTTTCCTCGCCGGTGAAGCGCCGCGCGATCAATCCGGAAATGACGGCGCAAGTACGAAAAGTGCGTTTCATCAGCGCGGATTCCGCAAGCCAGGCTTCGAGGTCGTCGCCCAGCATGTCCGGATCGAACAGCGCGTTGAGGTCGAGCCTGCCTTGCCGGATCATGAACGAGATGTCGCCGAGCCCCCACACCGCCAACGCATATTCATTGGCGACGAAGCCGAGCGGCCGCACCCGTGCGCGTTCCATCCGGCGCGTCAGCAGCATGCCCAGCGTCTGGTGCGCCAGCCGTCCCTCGAAGGGATAGCAGACCAGGTAATGCTTGTTGGCGCGCGGAAAGGTTTCCACCAGCAGTTCGCGCACGCCGGGCACGCGCGAGACGTCCCGCTGCAGCGACAGCCAGTCGCGGACCTGATCCGGCAGAGCGTGCCAGGCGCTGATGTCGTCGAGCAGTTTGCGGACGCGCCCGGCGAGGTAGGTCGAAAGCGGAAATTTGCCGCCCATGTAGGACGGCACTTTGGCGTCCTTGTCATTGGCGCGCGAGACATAGACCTGGTCTTCCGCCAACGCTTCGTAACGCACCACCTCGCCGCCGAACACAAACGTGTCGCCGACCACCAGCCCCTCGATGAAGGCTTCCTCGATCTCCCCGAGCATGCGCCCGCCCCGCCCGAGCACCCCGGTCGAACCCGCGTTTCCCTTTGCGCCGCGCGAGCGCACTAGCCGCACTTTCAGCATGGTGTCTTCGACGATGGTGCCGACGTTCAGCCGATAGCTCTGCCGAACCCGGGGATTGGCGACCCGCCAGTGGCCGTCTTTGTCCTGCTTGATGCGGGCAAACCGTTCGTAGGTTTTCAGCGCATAGCCGCCGGTGGCGACGAAATCGACCACGTCGTCGAAATCGGTTCGCGTCAATTTCGAATAGGGCGCCGCGGTCAGCACCTCGGCGTAAAGCTCGTCGGAAAGAAACGGTTCGCCGCAGGCGCGGCCGAGCACGTGCTGCGCCAGCACGTCGAGCGCGCCGGTGCGCAGCGGCGGGGTGTCCTGGGCATTTTCCGTTATCGCATCGATCGCCACGCGGCATTCCAGCACCTCGAAGCGGTTGGCCGGCACCAGCACCGCGCGCGAGGCCTCGTCGATGCGGTGGTTGGCGCGGCCGATTCGCTGCATCAGCCGCGAGGCGCCCTTGGGCGCGCCGATATTGATGACGAGATCGACGTCGCCCCAGTCGACGCCGAGATCGAGCGAGGACGTGCAGACCACGCCGCGCAGCCTGCCCGCCGCCATCGCGTCCTCGACCTTGCGGCGCTGGGCGACGTCGAGCGAGCCGTGATGCAGCGCGATGGCAAGGCCATCGTCGTTCATCCGCCACAGGTCCTGGAACAGCATCTCGGCCTGGCTGCGGGTGTTGACGAACACCAGCGTGGTCCTGTTGGCCTTGATCAGATCGTAGATTTCGCCGAGTGCGTGGCGCGCGCTGTGGCCGGCCCACGGCAGCCGCTCCCGGGTGTCGAGCATCTCGACAACGGGCGCTGCCGCCCCCCCGGCGACGACGATGTCGGCGGCCTCGCTTTTACCGTCGCGCTGCGGCACCAGAAACCGCGCCAGCGATTGCGGCTCCGCCACGGTCGCCGACAGCCCGATCGCGCGCATTTGCGGAGCCAGCCGCCACAGCCGCGCCAGCCCGAGCGACAACAGATCGCCGCGCTTCGAGGTCACCAGCGCATGCAGCTCGTCGAGCACGATGCGCTTGAGCGATGAAAAGAGAAACGGCGCGTCGTCGGACGACAGCAGCAGCGCCAGTTGCTCGGGCGTGGTGAGCAGGATATCCGGCGGATAGCGCCGCTGGCGCTGCCGCCGCGACACCGGTGTATCGCCGGTGCGGGTCTCGATCCTGATCGGCAACCCCATCTCGGTGACCGGCGCTTCCAGATTGCGCGCGATATCGACCGCGAGCGCCTTCAGCGGCGAGATGTAGAGCGTGTGAAGCCCGCGCGACCGCTGCACGCCGCGCCCGGTGGAGATGATTTCGGCACGCGAGGAGCGCGCTGCAATCGTCGTTTCCGCGAATGGCGCCTTCTGCTCCCCTCCCCCCGCGCGCGTAGCGCGTGGCGAGGTCCGAGGCGAGCGAAGCTCGCTCTCAAGGTCGGGGGTGGGGGGCGGCTCAGCAAATTCGCCGGCAGCGTCGTACGCGGAGACACCCCCCACCCCCGACCCCTCCCCACCGCTACGCGGAGGGAGGGGAGAAGAAAGAGCCCGCTCCGAGATCGCACTCAACTCCACCAGCGTCGGCAGGAATCCGGCCAGCGTCTTGCCGGCGCCGGTGGGCGCAATCAATAGCGCCGAACGGTCGTCACGGGCCTTTGCGAGCAGCGCCAGCTGATGCGCGCGCGGCGACCAGCCGCGGCCTGCGAACCAGCGCAGAAACGTTTCCGGCAACAAAGCGGGCGCAACAATCTTTGGTTCTGCGGTGTTCACCCCGGCAGGTTAAGCCGGTCTGACCGGGGCGGTCGAGTGCCCGGAAACCAAAACAATTTCAATTGCCTCGGGGCTTTGCGGCGCCAGGCGCGATGGCTCAGGTTTTGCGGCCACTCCCACCAGACCCGGCACCGGCGCGTTATCCTCGTTGCGGGCCGATAAATCTTCCAGCCGCGACAGTGTAAGCCCGGCGGCTTCGATCGAGGCGCGCACATAGCCGGCACCATGGGCGTAGCGCAGCCCCTCGCCGAGAAGGACGCCATCGCCGCGGTGGGTTTCCACGGTGAACGCCAGCACGCCGCCGCCGACCAGCACGCGCTTCACCTCATCCAGTACGGCGGTGAGATCGGACAAATAGACCATGGCGTCGGCGGCCAGAACTAGTTCGGCGCTGGCGTCAGCCCTGCCGCGCAAGCCTTCCACCATCTCGGCGACCTCAAGCTGCGCATACAACCCTGTCGCGCGCGCCCGCTCGATCATGCGCGGCGACAGATCGATGCCGATGAATTCATCGACATGGGCCGCAAACGCAGTAGCCGCGAGCCCGGTGCCGCAGCCGAGATCGATGGCGCGCCTGAAGAAAGTGGGCTTGCGGACAGCGGCGCGCGCCGACAGCACCGCCTTGAACAAAAGCGCGGGACCGCGATAGCCGAGATCATCCACCAGGGCGGCCTCGAATCTCGGCGCGTATTGATCGAACAGCGCCCGCACATAGGCCGGCGGCATCGCCGACAATTGCTCGGCGCCCAACAGCATCAGCCGCAGGCCCGCGCCGTGCCGATCGTCGGGGTCGGCGACTTGGGCTTTTCGAAACGCCGCGATCGCCGCATCGGGCTCGCCGAGCTGTCCGCGAATTTCGCCCAGGGTGAACCAGGCCGAGGCAAAGCCGGGGGCTAGTTCCGTGGCCTGCAACAGCAGATCTGCGGCGGCGACCAGATCGCCCTTTAGCTGCAGATCGCGCGCAAAATCGAACCGGCGGTCGGCCATCAGATCGCCGGAAGACAGGAACAGGCGCGCGGGCATGGGTTCTCTATATACGACGCGGGTTCACCTCTCCCCGTCGGGGAGAGGTAAAAATCGCCGCAGCACCGCCTATATAACCGGGATGCGCCCGCAAGACATCCTAATGCCGGTCGCCGCCGGCCTGTGCTGCAAACCGGGGGGCTTCCATATCGATCCGGTACGGCCGGTCGAGCGGGCCGTGATCACGCATGGCCATTCCGACCATGCCCGGCCGGGCCACGGCGCGGTGCTGGCGACCCGGGAAACCCTCGACATGATGCGGCTGCGCTACGGCGACCATTTCGCCGGCTCTACGCAGGCGATCGCCTATGGCGAAAAGATAAAGCTCGGCGACGTCACGATAAAATTTCACCCCGCCGGACACGTGCTGGGCTCGGCGCAGATCGCGGTCTCCTGCCAGGACACCTGCATCGTCGCGTCCGGCGACTACAAGGACGCGCCGGATCCGACCTGCGCGCCATTCGAACTGGTTCCCTGCGACGTCTTCATCACCGAGGCGACTTTTGGTTTGCCGGTGTTTCGGCACGGCAACGCCGCGGACGAGATCAGGAAGCTGTTGGCATCCGTCGCGCTGTTTCCGGAGCGCGCGCATCTGGTCGGCGCCTATTCGCTCGGCAAGGCGCAGCGCGTGATCGCGCTGATTCGACAGGCCGGCTACGACGCGCCGATCTATCTGCACGGCGCGATGGAAAAGATCACGCGCTATTACGAGAGCCGCGGCGTGGCGCTCGGCGAACTGCGTCCGGTCAAGGGCATGAAGAAGGCCGATCTCGCCGGCACCATCACGCTGGCGCCGCCCTCGGCCACCTCGGATATCTGGACGAGACGTTTCCCCGATCCGGTCACCGCGTTTGCGTCGGGCTGGATGCGGGTGCGCGCCCGCGCCCGCCAGCGCGGCGTCGAACTGCCGCTGGTAATTTCGGATCATGCCGACTGGGACGGGCTGACCGCGACCATCGACGCCACCGGCGCCGGCGAAGTCTGGGTCACCCATGGCCAGGAAGACGCGCTGGTGCATTGGTGCACGACCAGGGGCCTGGCCGCGCGGCCGCTCGATCTGGTCGGCTACGGCGATGAGGACGAAAGCGATGCGGCGCCTGCGGCTGAGGACGCCGAGGCATGAACCGTTTTGCCGAACTGCTCGACCGCCTCGCCTATGAGCCCGGCCGCAACAACAAGCTGCGGCTGATCACCAAATATTTTCGCGAGGTCGAAGATCCCGATCGCGGCTACGCGCTGGCGGCGCTGACAGGTGCATTGTCGTTCAAGCACGCCAAGCCGGGACTGATCCGCGACCTGATCGCGGCGCGCACCGATCCGGTTCTGTTCGCGTTGTCCTATGATTATGTCGGCGATCTCTCGGAGACGGTGGCGCTGATGTGGTCGCGCTCTTCTCCCCTCCCCCCGCGCAGCGGTGGGGAGGGGTCGGGGGTGGGGGGCGGCTCAGCAAACCCGCTGCCAGCGTCGCGGGTGGAGAGACCTCCCACCCCCGACCCCTCCCCGCCACGCGCGACGCGCGTGGAGGGAGGGGGGCGCATCGTGCCTGGCCACAACAACCCTCCCCCACCCACCCTCACCGAGGTCGTCACCACGCTGCGCACCCTCGGCAAGACCGAACTGCCGAAACAACTCACGCGCTGGCTCGACGAGTTGGACGAAACCGGCCGCTGGGCGCTGTTGAAGCTCGTCACCGGCGCGATGCGGATCGGGATCTCGGCGCGGCTGGCGAAAACCGCCGCGGCCGAACTCGGCGACAAGGACCCGCACGATATCGAACTGATGTGGCCCGGGCTCATGCCGCCCTATCTCGAACTGTTTGCCTGGCTGGAAGGCCGCGGCGAGAAGCCTATCAATCTCGATCCGGTCCCGTTCCGCCCGGTGATGCTGGCGCATGCGATCGAGGATACGGATTTCGCCCATCTAGACGCCGCCGATTTCATCGCGGAATGGAAATGGGACGGCATTCGCGTGCAGGCGGTCAGTGGCCGCGACGAGCGCGGTCATGTCGTCGCGCGACTCTATTCACGTAGCGGGGAAGACATCACCAGGAGCTTTCCGGATTTGCTGCCGTCATTGCATTTGCAAGAATCTTCAAATTTGGAGCATGATGCTTCCCGAAAACCGCTTCACACTTTTCGGCATCATGCTCCATTCGCCATCGACGGCGAACTGCTGGTGGTTCGCGACGGGCGAGTGCAATCCTTCAACGTCCTGCAACAGCGGTTGAATCGCAAAGTCGTCTCACCGAAACTGATCAAGGATTATCCCATTCACTTGCGCGCCTACGATCTGCTCGGCGACGGCGACACCGATCTGCGCATGCTGCCGTTTGCCGAACGCCGCAAGCAGCTTGAGGCCTTCGTGACCAGGCTTGACGATCCGCGCATCGACCTGTCGCCGACAATTCCCTTCGACAGCTGGGACGCCCTGACATCGGCACGACGCGATCCCGCCGGCGCCGGCGCCGGCGAGGATGCCGAGGCGGTCGAAGGCGTGATGCTGAAGCGCCGCGACGCGCCTTACTTGCCCGGCCGCCCGAAGGGTCAATGGTGGAAATGGAAGCGCGACCCGCACATCATCGATGCCGTCTTGATGTATGCGCAGCGCGGCCACGGCAAGCGTTCGTCGTATTATTCCGACTACACCTTCGGGGTCTGGACGTCGGGCGAGGATGGCGAGCAGCTGGTGCCGGTCGGCAAGGCCTATTTCGGCTTTACCGACGAGGAATTGCTGCAGATCGATCGCTTCGTGCGCCGCAACACCACCGAGAAATTCGGCCCCGTCCGGCACGTCGTGCATGAGCCGGATCAGGGACTGGTGCTGGAAGTCGCCTTCGAGGGCCTGGCGCGCTCACCGCGCCACAAATCCGGCGTCGCGATGCGGTTTCCGCGGATCAGCCGGCTGCGCTGGGACAAGCCGCCGCGCGAGGCCGACCGGCTGGAAACGCTGGAGCGGATGCTGAAAGCGGACGCAGCAGTCGAGGCCATCGAGGCAGGCGGCCATTGACCGCTGCAAGCGGGTGCCCCATGTGCCCTGTAACGACTACAATGCGCTGCGGCATCGCGCGCGGGAGACCATGAATGGCCAACGAGACCAGAGAATTGCCCTCAGCCAATGACGGCCTCTACCGCTTTCTCGGAGGCTCGCCGCTGGCGGTGGCGTTTCGGCTGATCCTGCTGTCGATTCTGGTAGGCGTGGTGCTCGCCGCGATCGGCTTCGATCCGTGGAATATCCTCAACAGCATCCGGCTGTTGTTCCGGCGGCTGTGGGATCTCGGCTTCGACGCCGTGAACTGGCTGTGGCGCTACTTCCTGCTCGGCGCCGTGATCGTGATCCCGGTCTGGCTGCTGTCGCGGATGTTCGGGGCGCCGCGCGGACGATAGATCGCACGCCGGCCTCGTTCGTTGACTTTCCACGCCAAGGTTACGACCGCGCAGGTCTTCGCCATCGCCGGTCCCGCGATGGTCGCCAACCTGACGACACCTCTGATCGGCATCGTCTCGACGATTGCGATCGGACGGCTCGGCGATGCGACGCTGCTTGGCGGCGTGGCGATCGCGTCGGTGATTTTCGACTGCCTGTTCTGGCTGTTCGCCTTCCTGCGCATGAGCACGGTGGCCTTCACGGCGCAGGCGCTCGGGGCCGGCGAGACGCTGGAACTGCGCGCCTTGCCGGTGCGGGGTTTTGCCGTCGCGGCGCTGATCGGCGCCTGCCTGATTGCGCTGCAAATCCCGCTCGCCACGGTTTTGCTGGCAGCGATGGGCGGCAGCGAGGGCGTCACGCGCGCGGCGAAGATCTACTTCAGCATCCGGATCTGGTCCGCGCCGCTGGCGCTCGCCAATTATGTCGTGCTCGGCTGGCTGATCGGACAGGCACGGGCAAGACTTGCGCTCGGCGTGCAGATCGCCATTAACACCATGAATATGGCGGCGACGGTATTGCTGGTGCTGGTGCTGCACGCCGGGATCGCCGGCGCGGCGATCGCCGCCGTGATTGCGGAGGCGGCCGGCCTCGTGCTCGGCGTTCTGATCGCCCGGCATCTCACCAGGGGACAACCGGGCGTCCCGCGCGCGACGCTGTTCGACCGCGCCAAGCTCGTGCGCATGGTCGCCGTCAATCGCGACATCATGATCCGCACGGCTTCGCTGATATCGGTGTTCCTGTTCTTCACCGCGCAAGGCGCGCGTGCCGGCGACGTGACGCTCGCCGCCAACGCGGTCCTCAACAACTTTCTGCTGATCAGCGCCTTCTTCCTCGACGGTCTCGCCAACGCCGCCGAGCAGCTGTGCGGCCGCGCCTATGGCGCCCGCGACCAAATCGCCTTTTCCAGCGCGGTGCGGCTGGTGATCCGGTGGGGCGCAGGCTTTGCGCTGGCGGTCGCCGCCGTTTTTGCGCTGTTCGGCCCGGGGCTGATCGACGTCATGACCGCGAGCGCCGATGTCCGGCAACATGCGCGGGACTATCTGGGATTCGTCGTGCTGGCGCCGCTGCTCGGCGTGTTCGCCTTCGGCTACGACGGAATCTACATCGGCGCCACCTGGGCGCGCGACATGCGCAACCTGATGATGCTTTCGCTGCTGATCTTTCTCGCCGCCTGGCTGCTGCTGCGGCCGTTCGGCAATGCCGGGCTGTGGGCCGCGCTGCTGGTGCATTATGCCGCGCGCGGCGGGTTGCAGGCGCTGCGCTATCCGGCAATGCTGCGCGCCTCATTCCCCAAACCGCCGCTGCCCGGCTGAACCTGGAGGCTCCGACCGATGCAAGTGCAATTTGTCGGCTGCGGCGACGCGCTCGGTTCCGGCGGCCGGTTCAACACCTGCTTCCATGTCACCGGCGCGCGCGTCAATGTCCTGATCGATTGCGGCGCCTCATCGCTGCCGGCGTTGAAGCGGCTAGGTGTCGCGCGCGAAAATATCGACCTGATTTTGGTTACGCATTTTCACGGCGATCATTTCGCGGGGCTGCCGTTCCTGCTACTGGACGCGCAGTTCACACGCCGGGCCCGTCCGCTCGTCATCGCCGGGCCGCAAGGCATCGAGACGCGCCTGATGCAGGTGATGGAGGCGCTGTTCGAGAATTCTTCGAAAACAAAGCAACGCTTCGATCTCTCCGTCGTCGCGCTCAACCCTGGGGAAACGCGAACCTTCGGCGCGGTCGATGTCACGCCGTTTCCGGTGGTGCATGGCGAGTCCGGCGGGCCGTTTCTGGCCTACCGGATCGAGGCCGAGGGCCGCGTCATCGCCTATAGCGCCGACACCGAATGGACGGAGACGCTGATCCCGCTCGCGCGCGGCGCCGACCTGTTCATCGCGGAAGCCTATTATTACGACAAGGTGGTGAAGAACCATCTCAGCCTGAAAACGCTCGAGGCGCACCTGCCCGAGATCAACCCGAAGCGGCTGATCCTGACCCATATGAGCGACGACATGCTGGGGCGGCTCGATAAGCTCGCTTATACAGCGGCATGTGACAGCATGGTCGTCGTGATCTGAGCGGTTTCCCGTGCGGTGGCAATCATCCTTCGAGACGGCGCTTCGCGCCTCCTCAGGATGAGGATCTCAAACCCTCATGGTGAGGAGCGCGGCAACGCCGCGCGTCTCGAACCATGAGGCCGCGGGACGCGCCATCGTCATCGCGACCGGCCCGAAATACGCCCTAACTAACCGGCCAATCCTCGGCCGTGATCGTCGCGGCATCGGCGCCGACGATTTCCGACAGCGAGTCGCGCCCGGTGCGCAATAGCGTCGAGGCCAGATCGTTCTTGATGTCGTCGACCAGGCCAAGACCCTTGTAAATCAGCGACGAATAAAGCTGGATCAGGCTGGCGCCGGCACGGATCTTTGTCAAAGCCGCGCCGCCGGAATCGATGCCGCCGACGCCCACCAGCGGAAACGCGCCCTCGGTGCGCACATAGGTCTCGGCCACCATCCGGGTCGACAGCCGAAACAGCGGCCGTCCCGACAATCCCCCCTGCTCCCTGGCGCGGGCCGCTTCGTGCAAGCTCGACGGCCGCGCCACCGTGGTGTTGGCCACGATCATGCCGTCGACGCGGCGCGAGCGGGCGATGTGGACCACGTCGTCGAGTTCGGCGAGGCTCAGATCGGGCGCGATCTTGAGCAGCACCGGCGAGTCGCCGGCGTTCTGCCGCACCCGTTCGCGGGCGTCGATCACCCGTGCCAGGAGATCGTCGAGGGCTGCCGCCTGCTGCAGGTTGCGCAGCCCCGGGGTATTCGGCGACGAGACGTTGACGGTGAAATAGCTCGCCACCGGCGCGAAGGTTTCGATCAGCTTGACATAATCGGCGACGCGATCGGACGAATCCTTGTTGGCGCCGACATTGACCCCGAGGATGCCGCCGAGATGGGCGCGCGCCGCCAGCCGCCGCAGCACCGCTTCGGCGCCGTCATTATTGAACCCCATGCGGTTGACCACGGCTTCGTCGCGCTCCAGCCGGAACAGCCGTGGCCGCGGGTTGCCGGCCTGCGGCTTCGGCGTCACCGTCCCGACTTCGACAAAGCCGAAACCTAGCCGCAACAACGAGTCCGGCGCTTCCGCGCTCTTGTCGAAGCCCGCCGCCATGCCGATCGGATTGGGAAAATTCAGGCCGAAGGCCCGCACCGCCAGTTTCGGATCGTCCGGCCGTGGCCGGACGGGCGGCAGAATCTTCAAACCCTGGATTGCCAGACGATGCGCGTCTTCCGGATCGAACCAGCGCAACAGCGGCAGCGAGAAGGCATCGAAGGCGCGGATCACGGCGTTAACTCCGGGATGTCGTGATATCCGTCGGACCGTGCATGCATGTCGCGCACGGCGGTAACCGCGCCGAGGTCGAGGTCGCCGTAGAGATGCGGAAACAGTTCGTCGTTGCGCGAAGGTTCCCAGCGCAAGGCGTCACCGAGCGCGTCGGCATCGACTTCCACCAGGAACAGTCCGGTCTGCCCGAAGAAATGCTTCCGTGCCGTCTCCGCCACCTGCAAGGCCGTGGAAAAGTGAATGAAGCCGTCGCGCGTGTCGTCGGCGCTGCCACGGTACACGCCTTGCCGCTCGGCCTCGCGCCAGGCCGAGGCAGAGCATATTTTATAAATCCTGCGCACCTGTTTTCCGGATTCCTGCTTGCCACTTTGAGTCTGCTGGGATTTGCCCCGGAATCTCCGGCACCTGGAGCGACCGTATCGATGCCACCTGTGCACTTCAAGGGTCGCCTTGGGGCCGCTTGCGCCGGACCGAAAAAGCCGGTTTATTGAGGTAATCATTCCTAATTTCGGGATGAGGCCCGCCATGGCCAAACATGCGAAAGCGCCGCCGCTGACCCATGAGCAGATCTGGACCGCGCTCGACCGGCTGGCCGAGCGCGCCGGGATATCGCCCTCGGCGCTCGCCAAACGCTCCGGTCTCGATCCCACCACATTCAACAAATCCAAACGCATCACCCCCGAAGGCCGCGAGCGATGGCCTTCCACCGAATCGGTAGCCAAGGCGCTCGCCGCCACCAACAGTTCCCTCGACACCTTCGTGCAGTTGATCGGCGATGCCGCGCGGACTGGCCGGTCGGTGCCGCTGCTCGGCTTCGCACAGGTCGCGGCCAGTGGCTATTTCGACGACGGCGGTTATCCGACCGGCAAGGGCTGGGACGAGGTGGCGTTGCCTTCGGTCAACGACGAGCACACCTACGCCCTGGAAATTTCAGGCGACCAGATGAAGCCCGCCTACCGCGACGGCGACGTCATCGTGGTGTCGCCGGGCACGCCGATCCGGCGGGGCGACCGCGTGGTGGTAAAAACCAGGGCCGGCGAAGTCATGGTCCGGGAAATGAAACGCCGGACCGCGAAGACGCTGGAATTGCAGCCGCTCCATCCGAACCATGGCGACCGCACCCTGGCGGCCGGCGATGTCGAGTGGATTGCAAGGATCGTTTGGGCGAGCCAGTGAGAGGCCCCCTCTCTCTCGGCGTCGTCCCGGCGAACGCCGGGACCCATACCGCGAAGTCTTTCGTTCTTGCGACGCGGTAGACGCCCTTTGCCAACGACCAACGCCAGTGGTTATGGGTCCCTGCTTTACGCAGGGACGACGGCGAAGGGAGAACGGCCGCCCCGTCTACCTACGACGCGTAGTCCGGCTCCTTGCGGTCGAGGACGCGCTTCAGCGCATCGAAGTGCCGCTGTGCCGGACTGGGTCCCTTGTACAGATGAGTCCCGCCGATATCCCGCTTGGTCTTCTCGACCACGGCGGCAGGAAGCTGCTTCAGGGGCTGCCCGGTCCACATTGCGTAAATCTGAACCTGCGCGGCGCGCTCGATATAGTAGAGCCGGTCATAGGCGTCGGCGACGGTCTCGCCGACCGTGCTGATGCCGTGATTGGCCATGAACAACACCGTCTTGTCGCCGATGACCCCGGCGAGGCGCGCGCCTTCGGCAGGATCGAGCGCCGGCCCGGTGTACTCGTCGTCATAAGCGATCTCTCCGGACATCCCGACCTCGGTCTGGCCGATCTCCTTGATGCGGGGATCTTCGAGACGGGTGAGCGCACTGGCATAGGGCATGTGGGTGTGGAACACGGCCTTGGCTTGCGGCAGCGCCTTGTGGATCGGCGCGTGGATGCAGTAGCAGGAACGCTCCACCACACCCTCGCCACGCTTGACCTCACCGTCGTCGATGCCGACTTCCATGAAGGTAGAGGCCGTTACCTCGGACCAATGGGTCCCGAACGGGATCTGGTAGTAGCGGTCGCTGCGGCCGGGCACCACGAGGGTCAGGTGGTTAAAGATGCCCTCGCTGAAACCGTGCATGTAGGCCAGCCGGTGTGCCGCCGCGAGATCGACCCGCGCCTGCCATTGCTCGGCGCTGCTGTCGCCAAGCGTTTGCGGCGAAACCCTGAACTGCATGGTGTCCTCCCTGTTTAGTCGGTTTCTTATGGAGGCATTGTAGCACTGTCGGCTTCGATCGTCATTGCCGCGCTTGACCCGGCAATCCATCGCGGAAAGACCTTTTTGCGAAGCAGGATGGATGCGCGGGTCAAGCCCGCGCATGACGAGCAGGGCTAATGCGGCTGCTAACCCGACCGCGCCAGCGCGCCGTCGATCATCGCGACCGCATTCGGCAAGCCATAGACCGCGACGAACGAGCCGAAGCGCGGGCCTTTTTCCTGGCCGAGCAGCACCTGGTAGAGCATGTTGAACCAGTCGAGCGAGACGCCGGGCCGGCCGTCCTTGCCCTTCTTCACCGCGTCCAGGAACGGCTCGCGCCGGCCGATCTCGTAGACCACGTTCTGGATCTCTTCGGCCGTCGAGACCGGCGCCAGTTGCGACAGCGCGTCGCGCAGGTCCTGCAGCGCGGCGCGTTCGGTGTCGGTCGGCTCGCGGAATTTTTTGGTCGGCGCCACGAAGTCGCGATAGTAATTGATGGCGTAGCCGACCATCGCGTCGAGCTTGGGATGGGTCTGCGGCGTGACGCCCGGGCGATAGCGCCCGATAAAACCCCACAGGGTCGCGGCGTTCTCCGCATTCGACGACGACACCAGCGTCAGCAGCAGTTGGAAGGTGACGGGCATGTCGGCTGCCGGCGGATACCCGGCATGGATGTGCCAGACCGGATTCGCCAACTGCTGCTTGGGATCCTGGCGCGGAAAGCCTTCGAGGAATTGCTGGTAGTCGTCGACGTTGCGCGGGATCACGTCGAAATGCAGCCGCTTGGCCGACTTCGGCTCGCGGTACATGAACAGCGACAGCGATTCCGGCGAGGCATAGCGCAGCCATTCATCGATGGTCAGGCCGTTGCCCTTCGACTTCGAAATCTTCTGGCCCTTGTCGTCGAGGAACAGTTCGTAGTTGAACCCTTCGGGCGGCAGGCCGCCCAGCGCGGCGCAGATCTTGCCCGACAGTTTGACGGAATTGATCAGGTCCTTGCCGGCCATCTCATAGTCGATGCCGAGCGCGACCCATCGCATCGCCCAGTCCGGCTTCCATTGCAGCTTGCAATGGCCGCCGGTGACCGGAAGCATGACGCGCTCCTGGGTCTGCGGATCATCATAGGAGATCGTTCCGGCCTTCACGTCATGCGCCACGATCGGCACATACAGCACCACGCCGGTGCGTGGGCAAATGGGCAGGAACGGCGAATAGCTCGCGGCGCGTTCCTCGCGCAACGACGGCAGCATCACCGCCATCACCTGATCGACGCGCTCTAGCACCCGCAGCAGCGTCGCGTCGAATTTGCCGGACGTGTAATAATCGGTCGAACTGGCGAATTCGTAGTCGAACCCGAAGGTGTCGAGGAACGCACGCAGCCGCGCATTGTTATGCTCGCCGAAACTCGGATGGGTGCCGAACGGATCGGGCACTTTTGTCAATGGCTTGCCGAGATGCTCTGAAAGCATCTCCTTGTTCGGCACGTTGTCCGGCACCTTGCGCAGGCCGTCCATGTCGTCGGAGAACGCGATCAATCTCGTCTTGACCTTGTCTTCTGTCAGCACGCGAAACGCATGACGCACCATGGTGGTACGCGCGACCTCCCCGAAAGTGCCGATATGCGGCAGGCCCGAGGGCCCATAGCCGGTCTCGAACAGCACCTCGTCCTTCGGCCTTTTCTTCAGCCGCGCGACAATCGCCTTCGCCTGCTCGAACGGCCAGGCGTTGGATTGTTCGGCGAGCGCGCGCAGATCGCTCGGACTGGGAAGATCATTCGTGGACATCAAAGGGGGCCTCCGGGCCGCGGAAACTAGCGTTTCCGGTCTAAATTGCAAAACGCAGTAATCTTCGCGTCGTCCCGGCCTTGAGCCGGGACCCAACCGCCATTGGTAATGATGTGGTAGGCTGAGGCCGCAGCCCGCTCCACAAATACATTCGTGGTAGGGTCCCGGCTCAAGGCCGGGACGACACTGAGTTCTAGAACGGACTGACCGAAAAATAGCGCAGCCACAAATCGGTATAGCGGCCTTTTTCCCAGACCCGGAACAGCGCCCAGTTCAGCGCTTGCCGCAACAGGTCGTTACCCTTGCGCACGGCGATGCCGATGCCCTCGCCGAAATAACGGCTCTCGACAAACGGCCCGCCCGAGAACGCGCAGCAATCGGCCGAATTGGTGCCGTTGATCCAGAACGCCAGCGAAATCCCGTCGCCGAAAATGAAATCGACCTCGCCGCGGCGCAGCGCCGACCGCAGCGCCTCGTCGTTGGGATAGGAATGGAGTTCAGCGTCGGTGAACATCGCCTTGAGATAGGCCTCGTGCGCGGAGCCGGCGATGACGCCGACCTTCTTGCCTTCGAGATATTCCGGGCGGATTTCCGCCATCACGGCGTCGCGCCGTGACACGAACCGCGCCGGCGCCCGGTAATAGGGATCGGTGAAATCGACCCGGGCGCGCAGCTCCGGCGTCACCGCGAGCGAGGCGATGATGGCGTCGCCGCGGTTGCTGGCGATGGCATCGAGCAGCGTCTCGAACCGCCGCATCTGGATGGTGCAGGTCACCTTGATCTCTTCGCAAAGCTGCCGCGCCAGGTCGACATTGAAACCGGCCGGATTGCCGTCGGGGCCGGTGAAATTGAACGGCGGATAGTCAGTCTCGGTCAGAAACCGGATCACCGTGAGCCGGGACAGATCGGGCCGGTCTGGGCGCCGCCTCGGATCCCAGAAGCCGGGAACGGCCTGCGGCGCCGCCTCCGGGCCCGGCTTGGCGACGCTTTGCGCGTGCGCGGGGCCGCCGGACAGCGCCACGGCCAGCAGCACGGATAATCCCGCCAACGCCAAGACCGCGCGGGTCGTTCTTCGCAGGATCTCGTTTGGAATCAAGGCTATCTGGGGTTGCATCGCCGACAATTTTCCAACAAGTCGAGGGCCTTATAGACCATCCGGCCGATAACGCGAATGTTGCGTGCGTTACGGGGCAACTGGGGATCAGAGGTAATGCTTCAGGTCTTCGGCGGCCTGTTCGGGCGTCCGCTTGAGGTTGAAGGGGGCGACGAATTTGCCGTCGCGATCCATCAGATAGATCAGCGCGGTGTGATCCATGGTGTAATCGCCATCCTTCAGCGGGACTTTCTTGGCGTAGACCCGGTAATCGGAAATCACCTTGGCGACCGCATCCGGACTGCCGGTCAGGCCCTTGAGATGCGGATCGAAGCTCGACAGGTAATCCTTCATCGCCGCCGCCGTGTCGCGCTCCGGATCGACCGAGATGAAATAGGCGTTGACGCGATCGGCGTCCTTGCCCATCGCCCTTAAGACCTCGGAAATCTCGAACAGCGACGTCGGGCATACGTCGGGGCAATGGGTGAAGCCGAAGAAGATCAGCGTCGGGTGGCCCTGCAGATTCTTTTCGGTCACGGTCTGGCCGGCCTGGTCGGTCAGTTGAAACGGCCCGCCGATCGCGGCGGGAGCCGCGACATTTCGCAGCCCGCCCAGCGCCCACAGCATCAGCACCAGGCCGACCACCAGACTACCGGCGAATGCCGCAACGATGACCAGCGGGCGGGTGGTCCGATCCATCATGAGTTCCTTTTTCTTGGGGTCAGAAGCAGGTGGCGATGCCGGAGGCAATCGTCTCGAAGAACACCGCGGTGCCGTAATGGAACCAGAGCACCAGCGTGCCGAGCAGGATGGCGGCGCCAAGGCCAGCACCGATTACCACCATCGCCGGCCCGATCCCCCGCACTGACGGCGATACGCCGGACAATTGCCGTTGCTGCGAGGAAATGGGTTGAACCATGCGCGAACCCGTCCACTGCGCGTATCCGGGTCGCAAAATGGGAACCCAGTTTTGCGGAGTACGCGCTGACGAACAGACATCGGTGACCGGCGTTGCCGCCGCTCACCTGCCTGACACGTTTTGATAGGGCTAGTCGGGCTGCCGAGCAAGCACGCCGGTATCCGGGGCAATCACGTCATGCTGAACCGAATTGCGGCGCGACGATGATGGTCGCGGTACGGCGGCCTGGGCGTCGAAATAGCAGGGGCGGTACATGCTCATCAGTTGCTTACCGCGCAGGAAAATCATGTGTGGGGTCAAGCCGCCGCGCTGCGCGATCCAGTGGCGCACCGCCGACGGATACATCGAATACAGCATCTGCGTTGCTTCGGGGTTGGTGATCGCCCGGCCGTTGGCGCCGAAATCCCAGGCCGCGTGGAAACCCAGATTGGCATGGGAGGTCACGCAGATCTTGTCATGGGGAACCGCGCCGAGAACGATGGTGCAGGCCGAGGCACACAGGCCGTCGATGATGACCGTCTCGCCGGAACTGCGCAGGCCCTGATATCTGTCGACGTAGGTGCCGATCCGGCCGCCACGGTCCTCGCCGATCCGAACCACCGCGTGGCTTGCCCCCACGCCCGCCAGAAGGAAAACCGCCGCGAGCAACCCCGTCACGAATTTCATGTCCAGCCTCAGTTCAGCCTGTCGAACCCGAATCTGATGATCTTTGAGTGATGCAAGATAATGGCCAGCGTGTTGCGAGATCGTCATTTTGTCCAGATGCGGCAGGCAGCTCAAATCAAATTCAAATTGAGTGTTGCCTGCGGGCTGCACCTCCTCGTCTAAAGGTCCCAAACTGGAACATATTAATCTTTCCGCGTGCAATTTGCCTGCAATGTGGATTCCACTTGCCGCAAGAAAGCTCAGCGCGGGCTCCAGTCCCGTGAAACGCCAGGAGGACAGACTGATGGCAGGCGATGCGGACGTAATTGTGGTCGGCGGCGGACTGGCGGGGCTGGTCGCCGCCACCGAAATCGCCGACGCCGGCAAGCGCGTCATCGTGGTCGATCAGGAGGGCGAACAGTCACTCGGCGGCCAGGCGTTCTGGTCGTTCGGCGGTTTGTTTCTGGTCGACAGCCCCGAACAGCGCCGGCTCGGCATCAGGGACAGTTTCGACCTCGCATTGCAGGACTGGATCGGCTCGGCGGGTTTCGATCGCGACGAGGATCTCTGGCCGCGGCGCTGGGCCGAAGCTTACGTGGCGTTCGCCGCCGGCGAAAAACGCGGATGGCTCCGCGCCATGGGCCACCGCATTTTTCCCGTGGTCGGCTGGGCCGAACGCGGCGGCTACGACGCCATGGGCCACGGCAATTCGGTGCCGCGCTTTCATGTCACCTGGGGCACCGGTCCCGGCGCGGTCGAGCCGTTCGAGCGGCGTGCGCGCAAAGCGCAAGCGAGCGGCCGGCTGACCTTCAAATTCCGCCACCGCGTCGATGCGCTCTCGATCACCAACGGCACCGTCGACGGCGTCACCGGTTCGATCCTCGAGCCGACAGATGTCGCGCGCGGCCAAAGCAGCTCGCGCAACGTCACCGGCGATTTCACGCTGCGCGCGCAAGCCGTGATCGTCGCCTCCGGCGGCATCGGCGGCAATCACGATCTGGTCCGCCAGAACTGGCCGAAGCGTCTTGGCGAGGCGCCGGCAAACATGATCTCCGGCGTGCCCGAACATGTCGATGGCCGCATGATCGGCATCACCGAGGCCGCGGGCGCGCGGCTGATCAACCGCGACCGGATGTGGCATTATGTCGAGGGCATCCGGAACTGGTCGCCGATCTGGCCGCGCCACGGCATCCGCATCCTGCCCGGACCGTCGTCGATGTGGTTCGACGCCACGGGCACGCGGCTGCCGTCACCGCTGTTTCCTGGTTCCGACACGCTCGGCCAGCTGCACTACATCATGTCCACCGGCTACGATTATTCGTGGTTCGTGCTGACCCAAAGCATCATCAAGAAGGAATTCGCGCTGTCGGGCTCGGAGCAGAATCCCGATCTCACCGGCAAGAGCTGGCTGATGACCGCGCGCCGCGCCACCAACAAGGGCGCGCCCGCCCCCGTCGAAGCCTTCAAGAGCAAGGGCGTCGATTTCATCGTGCGCGACAATCTCGCCGATCTCGTCAGCGCCATGAATGCGCTCAGCGGCGACAACCTTTTGAAAGCGGACTATCTCAAAGCCCAGATCGAGGCGCGCGACCGCGAGATCGAAAATCCTTACGTCAAGGATACCCAGGTGATGAACATCCACAACGCGCGCCGCTACATCGGCGACCGCCTGATCCGCACCGCCAAACCACACCGGATCCTGGATCCCGCCCACGGCCCGCTGATTGCGGTCAAACTCAACATCCTGACCCGCAAGACGCTGGGCGGGTTCGAGACCGATCTCGAGTTGCGCGTGTTCGGCAGCGACGGCGCGATCATGCCGGGGCTTTACGCCGCCGGCGAAGCCGCCGGTTTCGGCGGCGGCGGCATGCACGGCTATCGTTCGCTGGAAGGCACTTTTCTCGGTGGCTGCCTGTTCTCGGGGCGCAACGCCGGGCGGGCGGCGGCGAAGGCGGTGGGCTGAGAGGTTGCTGCCGTCATGTTTGGGAACCTGCAAAGCTTTCCTGGTTCGAACCAGCGAACGCTGTGGCGCAGGCCGTCTCCCTGCGCTAAGTAACCGGCCACCCAAATCCGGAGAACAGCATGACCATCCAGCGTTTCGATACCGGCCCGCGCATGAGCCAGGTCGTGGTCCACGGCGACACGATCTATCTCGCCGGCGTCGTCGCCAACAAGGCGGCCGGCGACAGCGTGACCAAGCAGACGCAGGAGGTGCTCTCGATCATCGATGGCCATCTGGCGAAGGCGGGCAGCGACAAGTCGAAGCTGCTGACGGCGACGATCTATCTGACCGACATGAAGACCTTCGCCGAGGTGAACGCGGTGTGGGACGGCTGGGTATCGGCCGGGAATACGCCAGCGCGCGCCACCGTCGAGGCCAAGCTTGCGGCGCCGCCCTACAATGTCGAGATCATGGTGACCGCAGCGCGGTGAAGCCTGCGAACGCTTGCTCTTCGCATTGACGCATTTTTACGCCAAACGAAATCCACCTCGCATCGGATGCTGCGGGGCAGTTTTCGCGCGAACGCGTGATCGGCCGGTCGAAATCGATGACCTCCGAGGTAATCGATTGGCCCGGCCGAACCTTCGATAGTCGCCCCGCCGGTTCAGTCGGCGACATCAGAAGGAGCAAGACATGACCGACTTCAACACGATCGCTCGCGGCTATATCGATCTATGGAACGAGAGAACCCCAGGCCGCCGGCGCGAGATGCTGGCTGCGAACTGGGCCAGCGATGCGAAATACATCGATCCCCTGATGAGCGGCGATGGCCATGACGGCGTCGACTCGCTGATCGCAGGCGTGCAGCAGCGCTTTCCGGATTTCCGCTTTCGGTTGCTTGGCGAGCCCAATGGATACGGCGACAACGTCCGTTTTTCCTGGGGCCTGGGCCCCGATGGCGTCGACAGCCCGATCAAGGGGACGGATTTCGCCGTCGTCAGGGATGGGCGCATCGCGAGCATCACCGGATTTCTCGACCAGGTCCCGTCAGGCGCCTGACCCCAGGGAATGCGGCTGCCCCGGCGCTCCGGGGCAGTCAACGCCGGCTGCGATCGCCCCGGTCAACGCTCACCCCTTTCGCCGCACGCCTATCGTTGGCACGTCGGGGAAAGGAACTGAAACGCACGCCGGTCCATTCGAGACCAAAATAAAGCCGCGCCAACCCGAGGGTTGACGCGGCGATGGCCGTTCTGTTGCCAGGTGGACCAACCCCGAACAGGTTACGCCGCGAGGCGCACTTCGTTCAATGCAACGTTATCGTTTGCATTTAGGTTTTTGACCCGATAACGGCGGTATCATGCCGGGCACAATTCAGAGCTTCTTCGCGACCATCGATCCTGTTTCGCCCCCGCCTTAGCAGCCCAGGGATTCTGCCTTGCGGCAGAATCGATCTCACCGGGATGAGACCTTTAAGCTCAAGCTGCTAAGGTGGAGGCGCCGGGTACTGCCCCCGGGTCTGCCCGCAGTCCGCTCTAAGTTTCAGCGCCATCGTCTTGCGACATCAGGACCCTACGCGCGATTGGCGGCGAAAGATAGGCCGCCATGCTGTGGATTTTCCCGGGAAACATTGCGCCGGCGGGGCAAGGGCCCGGCTCCTGAACGGGCTCGTCCCCTCGCCGGCTGAACCAGCGAACTCCCGGGCCTCGATTATGAAATGCTATTTAGTGGTGACCCCGGGCCCAGTGTCATAAATCTCCGTAGCGGCACCCGGCGAGGCATTGTTGCAACGTTGGCCGCGGCAGCCGCCGCCGTGGACGCGCACCTGATCCCGAATGGGAATGGCGCGCCTCATCCGGCCCATGGGGAGTGAACGTCGAATGTTCTTCGGAAAGCTCGACTCCAACTGCGTGGCCGCAAACAATCCGGATGATGTCCGCATGGGCCGACGACGGCACAGCGCGGACGGACCCGGTGACACTGCAGATGATTAACAATGTCCGGGGCGCTGGATTTACTGGTCGTGAAACTTCCTGATTTCGTCCGCACCACCACCTTCCGATGGATTTCCATTGCGTTCGTGGTTTGCATTCTGCTGTTCTCGGCCTTCGTCTACTGGGAGGCCGCGACCTATATGCTGGCGCGGATGGACGGCGTCATCGCCGAGGACAGTCTTGTCATCGCGAGCGACCCGCCGGACCGCCGCTTGAATGCGATCGAAGACCGGCTCAGCGAGGATCCGCGCCGCATCAAGCTCGCCGGTCTGTTTAGCGCGGACGGACAACGGATCGCCGGCAACCTGGAGAGCTTGCCGGCGGGTCTCCCCGTCAACGCCACTGTCCAAACCGCTAAGGTCATCAGGGTCGACCAGCGCGGTCACGAAGCGATGACCGTTCGGGCGATCGCGCGCGTCCTGCCGAACGGCGACGTGCTGGTGATCGGCCGTCACGACGGCGAGCTCAGGGAGCTGGCCGAGGTGGTGGCGCGCGCGCTGCTGCTGGCCCTTCCGTTCGCCTTCGGTCTGAGCCTGATGATCGGCGCAATCCTCAGTCTGCGTGTGCAGCGGCGCGTCGCAGACCTGCAGGCCCTGGTCAGGCGCATCATGTCGGGCAATTTGAGTGCGCGCATTCCGGCCTCCGGGCTCGATCATCCGTTCGACAAGCTTGCCGTTATTGCCAACGGCATGCTGGACGAAATCGAGGTCCTCGTGACCGAGATGGCCGGGGTGGGCAATGAGATAGCGCACGATCTGCGCACGCCGCTGACCCGGGTGCGAATCGGTCTTGAACGCGGCCGCGCCAACGCCACCACCCTTGCGGAACTGCAAGCCGTCACCGACCGGGCGATCGGCGCGCTCGACCAGTCGCTCACCATCATCACGGCGCTGCTGCGGATCACCGAGATCGAGAACAGCCGAGGCAAAGCCAATTTCAATGAAGTCGCGCTGGCGGACCTCGTGCGGGAAGTCGGAGATCTGTACGACCCGATCGCGGAAGACAAGCAGGTCACGTTGCGGATCATCCCCGGGAGTAACGCGACTGCCTATTGCGACCGCGACCTTTTCTTCGAAGCGG
Source organism: uncultured Alphaproteobacteria bacterium (assembly GCA_963761895.1). GTDB lineage: Bacteria > Pseudomonadota > Alphaproteobacteria > Rhizobiales > Xanthobacteraceae > Bradyrhizobium. Next base: position 663,524 of record CAVXIL010000001.1, on the reverse strand, counting down.
TCGCAAACCTGGTCGACAACGCGGTCAAATTCACCCCCGCCGGCGGCAGCGTCGATATTTCCCTGGTCCACGGCGAAAACGAAAACATCATCCGGGTCTCGGACACAGGGGGAGGGATAGGCGAAGACGAACGCAACGCGGTCATGAGGCGGTTCTACAGATCCGACAAGAGCCGCAACACGCGCGGATCGGGCCTCGGTCTCTGTCTGGTCTCGGCAATCGTCAAGCTGCACGGCTTCCGGTTGACGCTGAACACCGGCGCGGGCTGCGTTGCCGAAATCGCCTGTCCTGTTCCGGCCCATTGACGCCGGCGCCCGCTCGATTCTTTTCCTTCCAGCAACGAAGCTCTGGGCTGCAGCTTTGCAGCCAGACCGGCCGACGCCGCGCAATGCGGCGACGGCCGTCGCCTGCCGGAGCTCCCGCCCCGCTCTCTCAACGCGAATTTAGTCTCCCTAAAGCCTAATTTAATGGCTGCCAGACCGTCTGCCGTTATCTTTGTGGTTATCGCCCGCGGCGCATCGACCATCCTAACCGAGCGGCAAAGGCACCCACGTTTCCACAACCGGAGCGGCTGAGATGAACGTCGATGGGACCCACACCAATCATACCGGACTGACAACCCGCAAACCGTTACCGACCCGTGGCCGGTCCGCGGCCGCTGCGAGGAGCCCCGGTTCAGGCTATCTGGGTGATATCAGGCGTTTCTCGATCCTCGAGAAGGAACTGGAGTACAGGCTCGCCAAGCGCTGGCGGGAGGACGGCGATCGCAAGGCGGCGGACCAGATCGTCACCAGCCATCTCCGTCTCGCTGCCAAGATCGCGATGAACTACCGCGGATACGGCCTGCCGATTTCGGAGATCATATCCGAAGGCAATGTGGGCCTGATGCAGGCGATCAATCGCTTCGAACCCGAGAGAGGCTTCCGCTTCGCCACCTATGCGATCTGGTGGATCAGGGCGTCGATCCAGGACTACATTTTACGATCGTGGTCGCTGGTGAAGATCGGCACCACCGCGAGCCAGAAAAAGCTGTTCTTCAAGCTTCGCTCGGCCAAGGCCAAGATCGCGGCCCTTGAAAATGCCGAATTGCGGCCGGACCAGGTCAGGCTGCTTGCCACCAGCCTCGGCGTCAAGGATCAGGATGTCGTGGACATGAACCGGCGCCTGAGCGGAGACGCATCGCTCAACGCCGCAGTCCACGACGAAGGGAACTCCGGCGAATGGCAGGATTACCTCGTCGATGAAAGCCCCTCGCCGGAAGCCGTCCTCGCCGGGCATGACGAAATGACTCACCGGCAGGAGGCGCTGGTCCGGGCGATTGGCATCCTCAACGATCGCGAACGGCGCATCTTCGAGGCGCGCCATCTCGTCGATGAACCGAAGACACTGGAAGACCTTGCGGTCGAATTCAAAGTGTCTCGGGAGCGCGTTCGACAGATTGAGGTGCGGGCTTTCGAGAAGGTACAGATCGCCGCCAAAAAATCCGTCAATGAACGACGTGTCCGGGCGAGGCTTCACGCATAGGTAGCCGCTATTGCTGTAGCGCGGCCGCGAGACCGGGACTCCGTCTCGCGGAGCCACTATCGGTGGAGTCGAAACCGCCGTTGCAACCGTCCGAGATTCGCTGGGGGTGCCAAAACCAGCTAAGCTGGCGTCGGGGGGAACGCGCTTGATATAGCCAGCTACACCATGAACTTTCCCGAGTTTGTGCGTACAACCACTTTTCGCTGGGCCGCTGTCGCCGCCGGTGCTTTCGCTGTTTTTGTGCTTGTGCTGTTCGGCTTCATCTACTGGACTACCGACCATTATCTGGTAGCGCGCTCCGATCACGTCATTACCTCGCAATTGCACGCGATGTCGGCGTTGCCGCTTGATCGCAAAAGGGATGTGATCGAATACCAGCTGAGTGAGGATCCACGTGGCGTCCAATTCGTAGGACTGTTTGGTCCGGACGGGAGCCGGATGGCAGGCAATCTCGATGGCCCGCCATCCGGTCTTAAACTCGATGATTCCGTTCAGAGCGTCGCGGTGCAGAGAAGCGGCCCGAAGGGCATTGAAACGCTGGCCGTTCGCGCGATCGGAAAACACCTGCCCGGCGGGGAAGTGCTGGTCATCGGCCGCGAAGTCGATGAAGCCATCGAGCTGTCCAAGGTCGTCAGCGTGGCGCTGGCGCTGGGTCTCGTTCCGGCTTTCGTGCTTTGCCTCGCGGTGGGGGCGCTGCTGAGCGTGCGCGCCGAGAGACGGATCGCAGAGGTCAACCAGCGGGTTCAGCGCATCGTCGCAGGGAATCTGCGCGAACGCCTGCCGCGCCTGGCAACAAATGATCCGTTCTCCAAGCTTGCAGCCATCGTCAACGGCATGCTCGACGAAATCGAGACCCTGCTTCATGCCGTTGCAGGAATTGGCAACGACATCGCTCACGACCTGCGCACACCGCTTGCGCGCGTGCGCCTGATGCTCGAACGCGGGCGTACCAATGCCGGGACGCTGCTGCAGCTTCAACTTGTCGCAGACAAGGCAATCAGCGGTATCGATCAATCGTTGGCAATTACCACGGCCCTGTTGCGGCTTGCCGAAATCGAAAACAGCCGCCGGTCGGCCGGATTCGGCAAGGTTGCGCTGATGGAACTGGTGCGGGAGGTCGGCGAGCTCTACGAGCCGATCGCGGATGACAGGGGCGTCACCTTGCACACCGACCTCGCGCACGCTGCGATCGTGAACGGCGACCGCGACTTGCTGATGGAGGCCATCGTCAACGTCGTCGATAACGCGATCAAGTTCACGCCGCAGGGCGGCCGCGTGGAAATCTCGCTGTTGCGCTGCAACGCTGAAAGTATCGTGCGCGTCAAGGATACCGGGGCGGGAATCAGCGAGATCGAACGGGACGCCGTGCTGGGGCGGTTCTATCGATCGGATAAACTAAGAAGCGCACCCGGTTTCGGCATTGGCCTCAATCTCGTGGCAGCGATCGTCAAGCTTCACGGCTTTCGTTTGACCATCCATCCAGGTCCCGGCTGCGTCATCGAGATAGCCAGTCCGGATCAAAACGGCGGTGGCGAACCCGGCCGCGGCGTCGAAACCGCGCCAGCCCGGCGCCTGGCTAAATACGCGCGTTTCCACGGCCAACCGATCGAGAAATCAAACGTTCCCTGATCGGCAGGGATCATGGCAAGCCTTGCAAGCAGCCTCAGGCCGCGCACGCGAGCCTCGGGCAGATCCCGTAGTCGGACTGGCTCGTTCAGGGCACGCGCGCTTCGATTCCCAATTCCTCCGCAGCGACCAGGCCAAGAGCGGTCCAGTCCAGTCCCGCATGTCCCCGCGCGATTCCCGTGATCAATCGATCCCGAACCACGCTCACGGACGGCATCGGCACGCCTGCCTTCTCGGCTTCGGCGAGCGCAAGCCGCACATCCTTGAGCGCCAGCGGCATCGCCAGTCCCGGGAGGTAGTTCTCATCGACGATCTTGCTGCCATAGATTCGGTGGACGCGGCCACCGAACATCGTTGAGGTCAGGATGTTGACGAAGGGCTGCGGATCGAGGTCGCGCTTTCGGAGCACGGCGACGATTTCGCCGAGCACCTCCAGCGCCGTCGCCGTCATCATATTGCCGAGCAGCTTGATCAGGTTGGCCTGCGCCGGATCGTCACCGACGACGAAGGTCTGCCCGAGAGCGTCTGTCAGCATGCGGCAGCGCTCGACAACGATAGGGGTGCCGGCGGCCACGACAAATAGCTGGCGCGCTTTGGCGGCGTCCGGATTTCCGAACACGGGCGCGGCGACGTAGCCCTGGCCGCGCCGCGCGTGCTCGTTCGCAAACTCCTCCGCGGCGGCGGTGCTGATCGTGCTCATCGACAGATGGATGGCGCCGGGAGCCAGGCGGGCAGCCAGTCCATCGGCATTATTTTCGTCTCCGAACACGATACCTCGCACCGCGTCGTCGTCCGACAGCATGGTGATCACGATCTCGCAGTCGAACAGCTCTGTCATGTCCATTGTCGGGGCAACACCGAGCCCCTCGACCTTATCCATCAGTTCCCGGCGACGGACATATCCGATCACATGACAGCCCGCAGCCGCGAGATTTGCCGCCATCGCGATGCCCATGTGACCCAACCCCACAAAACCGATCTTGCCGGGCGTCGGCGAGCGGCCGGTCAATGCGTCGCCGTCTCCCAGGCGAGGAACCTCGGAGCCGGCTTCCGTACTGGCGTTCGGTGAGGAGGACTGACGATCGAGCATAGGGTTTCTCCTGTTTGGATGCTGATGAGAGAGGTGCAATCGCTGCGAGCCCGCGTGCTAGCCAACTGGCTGCGGACGACGCGCAAGCGTCGAAGCCTGCACCGCCTTGCCGGCTTCGAAACAGATCGAGTACGTCACAACATCAGGCAAGCAGCGGCTCGCGTCGCCTAAAATCGCGTTTAATGTGTTGAATTAATTTATCGGTTCGCGACGTCGGCGATCACGACGCCGACACCATTAGCGACGCGCCGGCCCGTCAATCATCTCGCGCGAGAAAGAGCGCGCACCGGTGACGCAGCGCTTCAAGTCAGTGATACGTCGTGACGGTCGGGACGCTGATCGACGGCTGCAGCGGCGCCGCTACCTTCAAGGAATTCCGCAACCCGCTTGGGTCGCTCCGCGCGTTGTTGACGCCGTCGATGTTTCCAGGACCGGGCTGATGGCCGAATTCCTGCGCCGAGCCGGCCATCGGGGTCCCTACCGGACGTTGGGCAAAACGAAGAGCGGGACATCGCCGCGATCACAGTGAGCCCGAGGCCAAGTTTGATCGGCACTTTGAGCACAGGCCGATGGAGCGGGCGAAGGGAATCGAACCCTCGTATGCAGCTTGGGAAGCTGCCGTTCTGCCATTGAACTACGCCCGCGGTCGCTCAGCTCACTTGATTAGCCGAGACCGTGCGCCCCGCCAAGCGGGTTGGCGACGTATCCCCTCCCTCCCCCGCCTTTAACCAATCCTTAATTTTCCAGGTGCGCCGGATTATGACGGTGCTATGATCCTTTTGGGGTGGCTGGCGTAATGGCGGGGCGTGGATACACCATATTCGACACGGGGATCGGCCGATGCGGCATCGCATGGGGCGATTATGGTATTGTGGGCGTGCAGCTGCCTGAAGCACGCGAAATCGAAACCCGCGGCCGAATGCTGCGCCAGTATCCCAACGCCCGCGAACTCCGTCCGCCGCTCAATGTCGAAATCGCGATCGAGGGCATTGCCACGCTTCTGCGCGGTCAGCCTTCCGACCTCTCCGACGTTACGCTCGATATGAGTGGCATCCACGCCTTCAACGCGCGCGTTTACGCGTTGACCCGCACGATTCCACGAGGCGAGACCCGCACCTATGGCGAGGTTGCCGCCAGCCTGAGGGCTTCCGGCGCCGCGCACTCGGTGGCGCAGGCAATTTCCCGCAATCCCTTCATGATCATCGTTCCCTGCCACCGCGTTCTCGAAGCCGGCAGCTATGCCGACAGGATTTCCCCGAACGGCGGCACCATCTCCAAGCGCCGGCTGCTGTCGCTCGAGGGCGCGGGCTCGACCAGCAGCAAGACCCTGTTCGACGTACTGCTTCCGGTTGCTCCGCCGCGCCCGCAGGGCTAAAATCGCGGCATGTCAGCTACCACCCTGCTGCAACGCCAATCCATTACCGTGTCCGACTTTCGCTGCAGCGCCCAACCGGGCGACGTGCCGTTCGTCGAACAGCATCGCTGCCACTCAATCTCCTATGTGCGCAAGGGCAGCTTCGGCTGCGAGAGTCGCGGGCGATCGTTTGACCTTGTGGCCGGATCGGTCCTGGTCGGCCATCCCGGCGACGAATATGTCTGCACCCACGACCATGTCTGCGGCGACGAGTGTCTGTCGTTTTTCCTGGGCCCGGAACTGGTGGAGGCGCTCGGCGACGCTGCAGACATCTGGCAGATCGGCGCCACGCCGCCGCTGCCGGAACTGATGGTGCTCGGCGAGCTTGCGCAGGCCGCGGCCGACGGCCGCAGCGATATCGGGCTCGACGAGGTCGGACAGCTATTCGCCGGCCGCTTCGTGGAGGTGGTTTCCGGGCGATCGCGTGAACCCGCCCCGGCAACCGCCCGGGATCGCCGCCGCGCGGTGGAAACCGCCCTGTGGATCGACGCGCATTCGCACGGCGAGATCGATCTGGAGCGCGCCGCCGGCCAGGCCGGCATCAGCCCGTTCCATTTCCTGCGGCTGTTCTCGGGCGTGCTCGGCGTCACCCCGCACCAATACCTGGTGCGCTCGCGGCTGCGGCATGCGGCGCGGCTGTTGGCCGACGAGGAGCGGTCCATCACCGATGTCGCCTATGATGTCGGCTTCGCCGATCTCTCCAACTTCGTCCGCACCTTCCACCGCGCCGCCGGCGTCTCGCCGCGCAGGTTCCGGCAGGCCTCGCGCGGGATGCGCAAGATTTTCCAAGAACGCCTCGTCCTGCATTGACTAGGATGATCTCTGTACCCGCGTCTTGCACGCGCCTCGATCAGGAGATTACCCATGTATGACCACATCGGATTGAAAGTCAGGAATCTCGACGCCAGCGTGGGTTTCTATACGGCCGCATTGGCGCCACTTGGATGCGTCCTGTGCTCGCGCGATGAGACCGGTGCGAGCTTCGGCCCAAAGGGCGAGCCGGCGCTGTGGCTTTATCTGCACAACGGGCCGGCCGGCGCCGGTGCCCATATCGCCTTCCGCGCGCCCGACCATGCCGCGATCCGGAAATTTCACAGCGCCGGATTGGAGGCCGGTGGCCGCGACAACGGGGCCGCCGGCCCGCGCGCCGACTACAGCCCGAGCTATTTCGCCGCGTTCCTGATCGATCCCGACGGCAACAATGTCGAGGCGGTTTGCACTTAGGTACCAGCGCTCCGCTCTAACCACCGTCATTGCGAGCCAACGGGTCGCGCGAATGCGCCCGCGATGACAGGCTCCGCGAAGCAATCCAACTTGCACCGACGCGCGCTGGAATGGATTGCTTCGTCGCTACCGCTCGTCGCAATGACGGCCCAGCAAGGGAGATCATCATCATGGCTTCCATCCACAAGGACATCCTCCTCGACGCCCACCCCGACGACGTCTGGGCCGCGGTGCGCGATTTCGGCGCGGTGCATCAACGGCTGGCGCCGGGATTCGTGCGCGAGGCGCGGATCGACGGTGAGGCGCGGATCGACGGTGAGGCGCGGATCGTGACCTTCGCCAACGGCACTGTGGCGCGCGAACTGCTGGTTGATTGCGACGAGCCTCGGCGACGGCTGGTGTACGCCGTGGCCAGCGAGCGGGTGAAACATTACAACGCATCCGTACAACTAACCGCCGATGGCGACGCGCGCACACGGCTGATCTGGATCGTCGACGTGTTGCCCCACGCAATCGCGGCTTATATCGACGCCCAGATGGAGCAGGCGGCGCTGGCGATGCAGAAAGCGCTGGGGCGTCACGCCGCATAACGCTACCAGCAGCCGGCGGCGCTAATCGCCCGGTCAGGACAACGCCGGACGGACTTCCACAACGGCGCCGCGGCGCGGTCCCCAGCGGGTCAGAACCACGCTGGCGACCGACAGCACGCCGAGCACCGCCATCGAAGCTGCGGCCAGCGCGAAGAATTTCGCGGCGGTCGCGTCGTTCATCGACAGCCACCAGCCGCCGCCAGCCACGAACAACAGCCGGACGGTTTGCGCGAGCACCGGTCCCAGGACTTTCGCAGCACCTTGCGAGGAAAAATACATCGAGATCGACAGCCCCAGGAACGCGTACATCGGCGCGGCAATCGACAAATACTGCCGGCTGGCGACACGCACGCCGCGATCATGCGTGAAAATATCCACCCAGAGGTCGGGGAAGATCGCAATCACGCTGCCGACGAGGCCGACCGAGACGAACGACACGCAGCCTGCGATCAGCGCAATGCGTCGCGCGCGCGCCACGCGCTCCGCGCCGATCGCCATTCCGACCATCGGCACCGACGCAATTCCGACCGCGAAAGCGATCGAGGTCAGCATGAATTCCAGCCGGGCGCCGATGCCGTATCCGGCCAGGACTTGGGTTCCGAATTGCGCCAGCATGTGGGTGAGGATGGTGATCGTCATTACCGACTGCAGCGGCGAGAAACAGGACACGGCGCCGACTTTCAGAATGTCGAAGAACATGCCGCACCGGATTCGAAGTCCCCGGACCACCGGCGTGACCCGCGCCCGGCCGGAAAAAATGTACCATCCCATGATCGCGCCGCCGATCGAATAAGCGGTCAGCGAACCCGCCGCCACGCCGCGCATGCCGAATTGCGGTACCGGCCCGAGCCCCAGCCCGAGGATACCGCCGAGCACGATCTGACAGACGGCGGAGTTGAGAATGATGAGCGACGGCAGCTTCATGTTGCCGGTGCCGCGCAGGATGGCGCCAAGCGTGTTCATCAGCCATGACAGCACCGCGCCGCCGAAAAAAATCTGGGCGTAGCCGGTCGCGAGCGCCAGCACGTTGCCGTGGCCGCCGAGCAATTCCAGAAGCGCTGGGCCGAACACCAGCATGATCAGCGTGATCGTCAGCCCGAAGCAACCACCGATCATCAGCGCGTGGACCGCCAGCGCGCTGGCGCGCTCCCTGTCGCCGGCGCCGAGCGCTCGCGCGATCGCCGACGACACGCCGCCGCCCATCGCACCGCCCGACATTGTCATGGTCAGGATCACGAACGGAAACACCAGCGCCATCGCGGCCAGTGACTCGACACCGAGCCGGCCGATATAGGAGGTCTCGGCGATCACCACGCAGGTGCCGGCGCTGAGCGCGATCACGTTCGGCCACGCCAGCCACAGCAGCGTGCGCAGGATAGGACCGTCGACCAGCACGTTTCTCGCCGGCGCGTCAGGCGTCGGAAGCGGACGCTCCTGTTCGTCGACAGGTATTTCGGTGACGGCGATGTCGGGCAACGTGGTTTCTCTCCGTGGGCTCGATCTGATTGCCGCGCCGCGATGTGTCCTAGCACAATCGTGTCCGCTTCCCCGTGCATCGGGCGCAATGGCCCCGTGCGGGATTGCGGATGGAGGCAACCGGGGGTTTTCCGCTACCCGATCGACCAGACGAACGGCGCAGCACCGCCCGGAACGGGCGTCATGCGCACGGCGATGTGGCGCCCGCAGCCGGCGGCAAGGCCTTCGAACAGTCCTTCCAGCACCCTGGCGCAGGCCGGGTGATAATCGCCGACATCGGCCATCAGTCTCCAGGTCGTCTGCCTGATTTCGTGGCCGCTATCGTCGCCCCTATCCAGGTCCTCGTCCTGCGCCTGCAATAACGCCCGCAGGAATACCTCGAACTCTTTGGCGGTTCCGCGGCCCAGGCCAAAGCCACGCGCGATCTCGTCGAAGAACTGCATGCCGATCAACCTGCCGGTCAGGTGCAGCAGGTAGCCGGCATCTTCGGGGCCGAACAATTGCACCAGGACCGGTGCGGCGGTCCGCACATATTCCATCGCGTAATTGCGATACGCTTTTTCGAGCCGCGGCTTTGGCCAGCTCGCGACCGGCAAAGCCGGTGCTTTCGCAGGTTCGAACATGGGAGCTTCGAGATGCCGTGCGAACACCAGGCGCTGATCGGTCTCGATCGCGTGATCGTATTCGCAATAGTAGCCTTCAAGGCCGTCCTGCCCGTCGACGCTCTGCTTGGTACAGACGAAGCCGAGGTTGGGATTGCCCAGCGAAACGCCGTTGTTGGCATGCCATCCCCGCAGCATCGCGCGTGACACTTCGCCGGGCACGCCGCAGATCGCGGTGCCCTTCCATATCCAGCGCGGCGGCGGATAACGGATCCAGGCCTTGCGATCGGACTCGTATATGTATTCGACCGACACGCCGCCGATCCAGTTGGACAGATAATGATATTGCGCCGCCGCCACCGCCGGCGGCAGGTGGCTGAGGCCGAGTTTCTCAAGGCCGGGCAGGAAGCGTTCCTGCTGCTGACGGCGGAACACCCGGAATACGAATTCCGCAGCAGCCGATGTCCCGCGACGTGTCACCACAGTGAGGATGAGCCCTGTAAAATAGGCATGATAGAGATCGGCGACACTGCGCCATCGCAGCCATTTCGCGTGGTCCGCGCCGTTTTGCGCTGTCGTCATGCTCGCTCCCAGTTTCTGTTTTGGTCACCGTGGCGCAGGAGGTCGTCGTCGGCAAGCGGCGAGGCGAACACCCGATCCTCATGGTGAGGAGCGCGTCGGAGTTTATCATCGGGCCGCGCTTCGCGCGGACCCGTTGGCGCGTCTCGAACCATCCAGCCCCGATGCCGCCATCCTTCGAGACGCATCGCTTCGCGATGCTCCTCAGGATGAGGGGCCAGAGCTAGACCCGAAAATGCTTGCTCAGCTTCAGGCCCTGCGCCTGATAGTTGGAGCCGATGCGCTGGCCGTACATGGCGTCGGGCCGCGCCAGCATTTTCTCGTACACCAGCCGGCCGACGATCTGGCCGTGCTCAAGGATGAACGGCACTTCGCGCGAGCGCACCTCCAGCACGGCGCGCGAGCCTTGCCCGCCGGCGCCGGCATAGCCGAAGCCTGGATCGAAGAACCCGGCATAATGCACGCGGAATTCGCCGACCAGGGGATCGAACGGCACCATCTCGGCGGCGTAATCCGGCGGCACCTGAACGGCTTCTTTCGAGGCGAGAATATAAAACTCGCCGGGATCGAGAATGAGGCTGCCATCGGGCCGCGCCGATATCGGTTCCCAGAATTCGCCGATGGCATAGCCGCCGCGGCGGTCGATATCGACCACGCCGGTATGGCGCTTGGCGCGGTAGCCGACGAAACCACTGGCATTCTCGCCGGACAGATCGACGCTGAGCGCCACGCCGTTGACGAGATCGGCGTCGTCGGCATCGACCAGCCGCTCCAGATCGTGCAGCGCGTCGAGTTCGTCGGCGTTGAGGATGGCATCGCCGGTGCGAAAGCGGACCTGGCTGAGCCGCGATCCCTCACGCAGCAGCACCGGAAACGTCTTCGGGCTGATCTCGGCATAGAGCGGGCCATGATAACCCGCGCCGATCATGTCGAACCGCCGGGTGCCGTCCGCGATCACGCGGGTGAACACGTCGAGCCGTCCGGTCGAGCTTTTCGGATTGGCGGCGGCGACGATTTCCGGCGGCAGCGCAAGACTTTCCAGCAGCGGCACGATGTAGACGCAGTTGGTCTCCAGCACCGCGCCGTCGGTCAGATCGATTTCGTGCAGCTTCAATTCGTCGATCCGCTCCGCCACCGTCGCGCCCGGCCCCGGCAAAAAGCTCGCGCGCACCCGATAGGCGACGTCGCCGAGACGCAGATCGAGGCTTGCCGGCTGGATCTGGCTTTCGACAAAGGGATAGGCGGGCAAAATCAGGCCGGCATCCGCCATCGCCGCGATCATGCGGTCGGGCAAAATGCCGTTGGCGTCGGGTTGAAGCGTGAACGACACAATGGGGTCCTCGGGATGACTTCGTTAGCCCATCCAGATCATGATCCGATTGGATCATGATCTTATCTCCTTGGTTGAGCATGATCTTTCCGGAAAACCGGTTCCCACTTTTCCGGATCATGCTCTGGACGCCGAAAATACGGACTTTTACCGGTTATCCGATGACCGCCTTGACGGAAAGGGCACGAGGGAATATCAGCATCAGTTATCCCGTGGTGATTTGAGCCGGCCGGCTTGCAGCCACGTAAAATAAGTCGCTAAACAGGCCGGGGACAGTGTGATCCCGGCCTGTGGAATTTTTCCAGGCCGTTTTTTTGTGACCATTTTCCGAGATGGCCACGATGGAGGACACATGTCTGATACTACCGCACCCGCGTCGCCCACCGCCCGCTACCGTCCCGAGACCCGGCTGGTCCATTCGGGCAATTTGCGCTCGCAATTCGGTGAAACATCCGAGGCGCTGTTTCTGACCCAGGGCTTTGTCTATGACAGCGCCGAACAATGCGAGGCGCGCTTCAAGGGCGAGGAGCCCGGCTTTCTCTATTCGCGCTTTTCCAATCCCAACATCGCGATGTTGGAGCGCCGCATGATCGAACTCGAAGGCGCCGAAGCCGCCCGCGCCACCGCCACGGGCATGGCCGCGGTGACCACGGCGATTCTGGCGCCGCTGAAAGCCGGCGATCACGTGGTCGCGTCCAAGGCGATGTTCGGCTCCTGCCGCTATGTGGTGGAGGATCTGCTGCCGCGTTACGGCATCCAGTCCACGCTGGTCGACGGCCTCAATCTCGACCAGTGGAAGAAGGCGATGCGGCCGAACACCAAAAGCTGCTTCCTGGAGAGCCCGACCAACCCGACGCTCGACGTGCTCGACATCGGCGCCATCGCCGAGATCGCGCACCAGGGCGGCGCCCGGCTGATCGTCGACAATGTGTTCGCGACGCCGATCTGGCAGAGCCCGCTCGAACTGGGCGCCGACGTCGTGGTGTATTCCGCGACCAAGCACATCGACGGCCAGGGCCGCTGCCTCGGCGGAATCATCCTGTCCTCGGAAGCGTTCATCGCCGAACACATCCACAATTTCATGCGCCAAACCGGCCCGTCGATGTCACCGTTCAACGCCTGGATCCTGCTGAAGGGACTGGAGACGCTGGCCGTCCGCGTCCGCGCGCAGACCGAAACCGCAGCCGCGGTGGCGGATGCGCTGTCGAAGCATCCGAAAATCTCGCGGCTGATCTATCCCGGCCGCGCTGATCATCCGCAGGCCGCATTGGTGAAGAAGCAGATGCGCGCCGGATCGACGCTGGTCGGATTCGAGGTCAAGGGCGGCAAGGCGGGTGCGTTCCGGTGTCTCAACGCGCTGAAGATCTCGCGGATCTCGAACAATCTCGGCGACGCCAAGAGCCTCGTCACCCATCCCGCCACCACCACGCATCAGCGGCTGACGCCAGACGCGCGCGCCGAACTCGGCATCAGCGAAGGATTTATCAGATTCTCCGCAGGCCTCGAACATCGCGACGATCTGATCGAGGATCTGCAGCAGGCGCTTGAGCAGGCGTGAGACCAGAGGGGCGAGTGGCGAGTAGCGAATGGCGAATGGCGAATTGTCTTTCACCATTCGCTATTCGCCACTCCCCATTCGCCTCACCTCACATCGGCCGGTAGGTCTGAACGCTGCCCGGCACGTTGACGCCGAGCTTGATCTGGCCGACCGACTTGATGATGTCGTCGCCGAGCAGCTGGGCGAAGCAGGCGTAACCCCAGTCGTTCATGTGCAGGCCGTCGGCAATCACGAAGCTGTCGATCGGCAGCGCCTGCTGCTCGTGCCATTCGCGCATCACCTCGAAGCGCGGGAAAAATCCGACATGGCGCAGTTTGGCGACCTTGCCGAGCAGCTTCACCATCAGGCTTGCGCTTTCGGCGCGCTCGGTGACCCTCGGGGAATATTGCGGATCGACCAGCACCAGATCGGCGCCGGCGGCCTGAATGCGGGCCACGCCCTCCTCCACCAGCTTTGCGGTCTCGGCGGGATCGAGATTGCGCAGCAGCGCGTTGGTGCCGACCTGCCAGATCACCAGATCCGGCTTGGCGTCGATCACTTCGGCCTGCAGCCGCTTCATCATTTCGGGCGCATCCTCGCCGCCCCGGCCGCGATTGAGGACGGTGATGTTGGCGCCCGGATATTGCCGGCGCAGCTGCGCCGCCAGCCGATTGGGATAGGTGAATTCGGGTGACGTCGCGCCGTATCCCTGGGTCGAGGACGATCCGAATGCGACGATGAAGACCGGCTCGCCCGAGGCGAGCTTGTTCGCCACATGCGGCAGCGACCCCATCGATTTGGCGCCGCCCTTCGGCGGCAGGCACGGAACGCGGCTGAAAATGTCGCCGGCCGATTTCGCGACCTGCTTTACCTTTTCGATCGTCTTGGCGGTGAGGCTCTTTTGCTGCGGCGGATTGGCCTGGTCGACTGCGGCAACATTGCCCGCACCGCTGGCGCCGGTGGTCTGCGAGGCCGCCGGTTTGGCACTGTCGGATTTGGGGGCGTCAGATTTGGCGCTGTCAGATAGCGCGGCCTGTTGTGCGGCCTGGGCGCGCGCGACCGGGACCGACGGCGGCATTAGCAACACAAGTGCGGCGACCACGGGCGCGGCCAGCGATGCTTTTCGGTAAAAAGGGCGGTGAAAACTCATTAACGCCAGATCCTCAATTTTGCTGAGCGGGGCCGAGGTGCGCCGCGTCGATCACAAATTTCGACAGCGCGCGGCCGAGACAATCGTGGACACGCTTTGCCAATTCGATGCCATGGAATGCGCTGAACAGGTCGAAGTCTCCCGAGTCGTTCCATTGCCGCATGATGGCGAAGCGGTCAAACAGGGGAACGTCGTGCTGCTGCGCCACCACGCGCATATCATCCAAATAAGGCGGCGCGGAAATCATCGTTTCAGTGCGCGGGCTATATTGCAAGTTCATCAAGATCACGTCGGCTCCTGCATTTTGCAGCGCAGCAACACCGTCGTCAACGGCACTGCGAAAGTCATCGGGATCGACGGATCGCACAGCATCGACCGTGCCGGTCTGCCAGATCACCAAAGTAGGCTTTTTGCCTTCCATCAGCTTAACCATTCCGGCGGCTACTTCCTCGGCGGTTTTCTTGGTTTGTAGTTCCACGGAAACGTTGACGGGAACCGATGGAAGTTTCTCCCGCAGCAGCGCCTGCAACCGGCCGGGATAGGCCATGCCTTCCGACGTGTTGAGGGTCGACGACCGGCTACCGATCACCAGAATATCCAGTGGATGGCCATTTTTTACGGCGTCCGCGACCTTGGGCAACGCGCTTTCGCTGCTGAGCAGGTAGTCGGGCACCTCGCAGTTCTGGGGAGTATCCTCGGCGCGCGCGGGCACTGCGGCAAAAAAGCCCGCCAGCATTAGCAGCCCCAGGATGGCTCCCGAGTTGGATGTCATAAGCCCCCTCCCGCCATATCGGCGTTGCCGACGGCGCCCTTTCTCTGCGAGGCACTCTTGTCGGCGGAATGCTTGTACCACGAAATCACCCAGGCCACGGCGCACATGATGAGGATTCCGGAGATACTGACCAGGAAATGCAGCGCGGCCCCGCCGGAAACCTCGGCCAGTACGAAATGCCCGGCAAACGCCAGGAACACGCCGAGGCAGAAAATCTCCAGCGAGTGCTGCCCGCACAGGATCAGCGGCCGCAGCCACGGCGACTTCAAGCCGGGCCAGTCCCGCGGCAGGAAACGCACGGTGATCGCCGCCAGCGCCAGGAAGTGCGCGAACCTGAGCACGTCGAGATCGGTCTTATCGATCGGATACATCCACTGCTCGAGCCAGCGCGGCATCAGATGGCTCAATTGCGGGAGATACCAGGTCAGCGTCACGCAGAACGCCGCGAACAGGTAGGCTAGCGAAATCCACAGCGTGACCGGCGATGAAAGAATCCGCGACATGCGCCGGGCGCCGCCCAGCGCGCACCAGGCGCCGAACACGAACAGCAATTGCCAGGCGAACGGATTGAAGGCCCAGTAGCCGTTCGGATAGGCCGACAGATACAGATCGAAATGCCAGGTGAGGGCATAGAGCAGGACCGACAGCGCCAGCGTGACGTCGGCTCGCCACTTCATCAGCCACAGGATCACGGGCAGAAACAGCATCAGCACGATATAGAGCGGCAGCACGTCCATGTTGACGGGACGAAATCTCAGGAGCAGCGCCTGGACGATGGTGACGTCGGGCTGCTTGAGGAAATCCATGATTCCCATTTCTTCAGAATATAGCGGGTTCTCGAAGCTGGTGGCGACGTAGGAAATCTCCGCCAGAAAGATCGTGAACAGAAACACGTGCGCGACATAAATCTGCCAGACCCGGCGCAGGATGCGCGCGGTCGCGATCACGAAGCCGGACTCCAGCATGGCGCGGCCGTAAACGAACGCCGCGGTGTAGCCCGAGATGAAGATGAAGATTTCGGTGGCGTCGCTGAAACCGTAATTGCGGATCGTGAACCAGGTCAACAGATTGGGCGGCAGGTGGTCGATGAAGATCAGCCACAGCGCCAGTCCGCGGAACAGATCGAGCCGCAGTTCGCGCTCGCCGACCGCGGGAAACGAAATCGCCGGTGCCGAGGCGGCGGGCGCCGCGTCCTGCGCGATCGCATCCGCGGCGCCCGCAAGCGGTGGTCCGGCAATTCGATCGGCAATGGACGTCATCTGGCACCGGGTTTGGGCGGCTCGGCTTTACGAATCCGCACGGCACAAAGCATAACACCGGCAGATAGTACCGGCCCCGGATTTGCAAGCAAGTTACGTTGGGCTGCGCGGCCGCGCTTTAGAGCGGAACTATGTTGAAACGACGATGGGAGTTGAGCGCACGGACGCCGCCGAGGGCGGTTGGTTCCACTGAATCTTTTCGATATGATCCGCCACCATTGGAAAGAGTCGCCCGCATGTACCGCGCCGTCACCCGCCAGATCGAAGTCACTGTCGAGCCGAACTTCATGCCGGGACGCTCGTCGGTCGAAAAATCCGAATATTTCTGGTCCTACACCATTGTCATCACCAATACCGGCGACGAGACGGTGCAGTTGCAGACCCGGCACTGGATCATTACCGACGCCTCGGGCCGCAAGCAGGAAGTCCGTGGCAAGGGCGTCATCGGCGAGCAGCCCGTGCTCGCGCCGGGCGAGCGCTTCGAATACACCAGCGGCGTGCCGCTGCCGACCCCGTCGGGCATCATGACCGGCCGCTACCAGATGGTGAACGAGAGCGGCGAACGCTTCGAGATCGACGTGCCGACGTTCTCGCTCGACAGCCCGGATGGAAAGCGGGTGTTGAATTAGAGGGGCGCCCGCGCTGGTCATCACCGGGCTTGACCCGGTGATCCATCTTCTTGAAACAATCTTTGGGTGCAGGTTGATGGATGCCCGGGTCAAGCCCGGGCATGACGAACGTGTTTGTGCTGACATCTTGTTTCGACACAGCTTCGCGATCTCGCCGCATGTGTTGCGCGAGGTTTGGCCTGCTCGTTTCGCCCTCTCTGAACAGAGGGCGCAGGGAATGCCGGGCGCCCGATGCGCCCGCCGCCGCGCGTGCAGGGGTAGTGGTAGAAAGCACACGCGTTAGTCAGGTCACACCGGAATCACCCGGCATTCCCCGCGCAATGGTTTACGGCTTATACCGTGCTCTCCCCGGTGATCGGCTTTCTTGCCACCGTCGCCGGCGGAGTTGCCTCCACCGACTTGACACCAGCGTCGGGGTGTCAGGACCACACGTCTTCGCCGTCCGCCTCAAGCACCCTCGTCAGGAGCACCATCCGCGTCCACCGCATCAAGCCCCGCGTCGGTGACGTTGCGCAACGCCCCTCTGAGTGGGACTGGATGGCGGTGAATATAGAAGTGATTTGGGTCGGGCGTCAAGAATAATTTCTGAAAATCAGAAATAAGTCAGGGGGCGCCTTCCCTAGGTCACCCTTCCTCGTCATGGCCGGGCAAAAGCGCGAAGCGCGTCTTCGCGCCAGACGTCCCGGCCATCCACGTCTTTGCTCACCCAGAAAGAAAACAAGACGTGGATGCCCGGCACAAGGCCGGACATGATGTCGAGTGTGCCCTACTACGCCACGCCCGCTTCGTCCGGCGTGAACTCGTAGACCGACGAGCAGAACTCGCAGGTCACGACCACCTTGCCGTCCTTGACCATGTCGGCGCGGTCTTGCGGCGCGAAGCTCTGCGAGCATGCGCGGCCACCGCGTCGCGCGAGCAGGAACATTGCGCGCGCAGCGGCAGCGGCGGAAACACCCGCACGCCGCGCTCGTGAAACAAACGATAGAGCAGCCGCTCGCCCGACAGATCCGGATCGATCAGCTCGACATCCTCGACGGTCGAGATCAGCGACTGGCCTTCGACCCAGGCGTCATCTTCCGCCATCGTATGGGCAACGACGCCTTCCGGCGCGTCGCCGGGATGCAGATCGGGCTGCCGCGCCCGCTCCGGCGCCTTCGGCAAAAACTGCAGCAGCATGCCGCCGGCGCGCCAGCGATGTCTTGGGCCTTCGCCGCCGCCGCGCCATTCCTCGCCGACCGCCAGCCGCACCCGGGTCGGAATCTGTTCCGAACGCAGAAAATATTCGTGCGCGGCGTCTTCGAGGCTGCCGCCTTCGAGCGCCACCAGTCCCTGGTAGCGGCTCATGTCCGGCCCCTGGTCGATGGTCATAGCGAGATGGCCCTTGCCCAGCAGCGCGCCGGAATCCTGGCCGTCCCTGAGCCGCCTCGCATCGAAGCGCGCATAGGCGCGCAGGCGGTCCGGCGCCTGGAAGTCGACGATCAGAAACGACACCGGACCGTCGGTCTGGGTCTGCAGGATGAAGCGGCCATCGAATTTCAGGGACGAGCCGAGCAGCGTCGTCAGCACGATCGCCTCGCCGAGCAATTTGCCGACCGGTGCCGGATAATCGTGCTTGGTGAGGACGTCGTCGAGCGCGGGGCCGAGCCGGGTCAGCCGTCCGCGCAGATCGAGCGAAGCGACCTCGAACGGCAGCACCGCGTCATCGACCGGCACCGCGCGACGGCGCGCGGATCGGGGTTTCCAGGGCAATTTTGATGTCGGGGGATTGTGCAGGCATGGCGCTTTATCTGGGGTCGGCGGGTGCAAATCGAAAGGGGGCCGAGAAGCGCGAAAATCTCTCCGCGAGTTGTCCCGGCGAACGCCGGGACCCATAATCCGCGGCGTCAATGGTTACGGAAGGCATCTGCCACATCGCGAAAACGAGAGATCACGCGGTATGGGTCCCGGCGTTCGCCGGGACGACGATAATATTTCAGTCTACGCCATCGTATTTGGGTCTACGCCACCGCCTCGAAACACCAGGCCAGAATGCCCTTTTGCGCATGCAGGCGATTTTCGGCCTCGTCGAACACCACCGATTGCGGGCCGTCGATCACCTCGTCGGTGACCTCGTCGCCGCGATGGGCGGGCAGGCAATGCATGAACAGCGCGTCTGGTTTCGCCAGCGACATCAGCTTGGCGTTGACCTGATAGGGTTTCAGCAGATTGTGGCGATGCTCGCCGTCCTTGTCGCCCATCGAGAACCAGGTATCGGTGACCACGCAATCGGCGCCGCGCACGGCGGCCTCCGGATCGTTGCCGAGCACGATCGGCGCCTGCGTCGCCTTGATCCAGTCCCGCATCGCCTTGTTCGGCGCGAGCTGCGGCGGGGTCGCGACGTTCAGATTGAACTTGAACCGCTCCGCCGCATGCGCCCATGACGCCAGCACGTTGTTGTCGTCGCCGGTCCAGGCCACGGTGCGGCCCTCGATCGGCCCGCGATGCTCCTCGAACGTCATCAGGTCCGCCATCACCTGGCAGGGATGCGAGCGCCGCGTCAGCCCGTTGATGACGGGCACGGTGGCGTGGGCGGCAAGTTCCAGCAGCGCATCGTGGTTGAGGATGCGGATCATGATGGCGTCGACGTAGCGCGACAGCACGCGCGCGGTATCGGCGATGGTCTCGCCGCGGCCGAGCTGCATTTCCGCGCCCGGTCAGCATGATCGATTCCCCGCCGAGCTGGCGCATGCCGACGTCGAACGACACCCGGGTGCGGGTCGAGGGCTTTTCGAAGATCATCGCCAGCGTCTTGCCCTCGAGCGGCCTTTCCAGCCTGGCACCTTGTTCCTTTTGCGCCTTCAGCTTCGCCTTCATGGCGACGCTGGCGGCGAGCATGTTGCGCAGCTCCTTGGTCGGAAGCTCGTTGAGATCGAGAAAATGCCGCAGCGGCCTTGCTCATTGCCCCGCCGCCCGTTTCAACTGATGCGCCGGAAAGCGCGACGCAGGCGCGCTCGAGGCGCGCCACGGATTCCTCGATCTCGGCCTCGGTGACGATCAACGGCGGCAGGAACCGCACCACGTTTTCGCCGGCGCCGACCGTGAGCAGCTTCTGGTCGCGCAACGCCGTCACCAGATCGGCCGACGGCACCACCGCCTTCAGGCCGATCAGCAGTCCCTCGCCGCGCACTTCCGCAAGCACGGTCGGATGGCGATCGACCACCGAGGCGAGCTTCTGCTTGAGCAGCAGCGACATCTTCTGCACATGCTCGAAGAAGCCGGGCTTCAGCATGACGTCGAGCACCGCGTTGGCGGCCGCGACCGCGAGCGGATTGCCGCCGAAGGTCGAACCGTGCGAGCCCGGCGTCATGCCGGCGGCGGCTTCCGCCGTCGCAAGACAGGCGCCGATCGGAAAGCCGCCGCCGAGCGCTTTCGCCAGCGACATCACGTCCGGCGTCACGCCGAGGCGCCGGTAGGCGAACAGGTCGCCGGTGCGGCCCATGCCGGTCTGCACCTCGTCGAACACCAGCAGCAGGCCGTTGTCGTCGCAGAGCTCGCGCAGCGCCTTGAAGAACGCGTGCGGTGCGGCGCGCACGCCGCCTTCGCCCTGCAGCGGCTCGATCAGGATGCCGGCGGTGTGCGGGCCGATCGCCTTCTTGACGGCTTCGAGATCGCCGAGCGGCACCTGGTCGAAGCCGTCCATCGGCGGCCCGAAACCTTCGAGATATTTGGCCGAGCCGGTCGCGGCCAGCGTCGCCAGCGTGCGGCCGTGAAACGCGCCGTCGAAGGTGATGATGCGATAGCGTTCGGGATGGCCCTTGGCGGCGTGATATTTGCGCGTGACCTTGATCGCGCATTCCATCGCCTCGGCGCCGGAATTGGCGAAGAACACGAAGTCGGCAAAGCTCTGTTCGCACAGCCGCGCCGCCAGCCGCTCGCCGTCCGGGCTCTTGAACAGGTTCGACATGTGCCAGAGTTTTGTGGCCTGCTCCTGCAGTGCAGCGACCAGATGCGGATGGCAATGGCCGAGCGCATTGACCGCGACGCCGGAAGTGAAGTCGAGATAGCGCTCGCCGTTGGTCGCGATCAGCCATGCGCCCTCGCCGCGCTCGAAACCGAGATCGACCCTGGCGAATACGGGAAGCAGATGCGACGTCGCGCTGTTGGTCATGGCGATCACTGACGGTTAGGCCCGGCCGCGATGCGCGCATTGGCGTGATCGCATCGGCAACCAGTCCCGGAAAACAAAACGTGCCGCCTTTTCGGGGCGGCACGTGCGGACATTCTATGCGCGCGGCGATAACTGTCAACCGGTCCCAGGGGGCCCCCACACGCCCTCCCCGTAGGTTTGCGGTGCCGTGGAAAAATCCAATTGCAGTGCTTAACTCACGGAACATGTGGACGCGCCCACGCGGACTCTTGCGCCGGAGTCACGCCATATTGTAGCTTCTGGGCCGTCGGGTACGACATCTCGTGCGGCAGTTCTGATCCTCTAAGTCGTCAGTGTTAGGCGTAAACGTTCGGGCGCGCTTTCCGCGCCCGGCGAGGGCTAAGGGATTCTGCCCGCAGGGATTTTTGAGAGATTTGGCATCGCAGCGCTGTCCCCGATCGGCCGGCGCGACGCGAAGGAAAGAGTGCGATGACGGTATTGACCTGGTCTGACGATCGCGTCGAGCAATTGAAGAAACTCTGGGAAGGCCGGGCTTTCGGCCAGCCAGATTGCCGCGGAACTCGGAAATGTGACGCGAAATGCCGTGATCGGCAAAGTGCACCGGCTCGGCCTTTCCGGCCGCGCCAAGAGCCCCTCCTCGGCGGCACCGCGGCAGCGCAAGGCACGCCCGGCCCAGCACATGATGCGGGTGTCGCGTCCGGTCTCGCGCGGCAATACCGCGCTGGCGCATGCTTTCGACGTCGAGCTGGAGCCGGATCCGATCGCCTACGACAACGTGGTGCCGATGAGCCAGCGGCTGTCGCTGCTGGAACTGAACGAGGCCACCTGCCACTGGCCGATCGGCGATCCCTCCAGCTCGGAATTCTTCTTCTGCGGCGGCAAGGCGCTGACCAGCCTGCCCTATTGCGCGCATCACTCGCGCATCGCCTATCAGCCGGCCTCCGACCGCCGCCGCCAGCCGCCGAAGCCGACAAGGTAGACCACGATCCTCATCCTGAGGAGCTTGCGGAGCAAGCGTCTCGAAGGATGGATGCAACGTAGCGGCTCGCGGCCATCCTTCGAGACGCGGCCGGAGCTCCAGCTTTCTATGACGATTGACGTCGGGTGGTTATGGATCTCGGATCGCGCTCGCGTAGCCTGTCATCGGGCGCGCATTCGCACGATCCGTTGGCATCGCTTGTCCCGGATGACGGACAGCGTCGTGCAGATGTCACCGGCATCGAGGCCGGGACGCACGGCTGGCAGTCGACTACTCCACCTTCGCGAACCGGTCGTCCAGCGCGTAGCCGGCGCCGCGGACGGTGCGGATCGGATCCTGCTCGCGGCCCGGGTTGAGCAATTTGCGCAGGCGGCCGATGTGCACGTCGACGGTACGCTCGTCGATATAGATGTCGCGGCCCCAGACGCTGTCGAGCAGTTGCTCGCGGCTGAACACCCGGCCCGGATGCTCCAGGAAAAATTCCAGCAGCCGATATTCGGTCGGCCCGAGATCGATCGGACGGCCGGAGCGCGCGACGCGGCGCTTCTCGCGGTCGAGTTCGATGTCGCCATAGGCCAGCACGGTGGCGAGCCGTTCGGGGCTGGCGCGGCGCAACAGGCCCTTCACCCGCGCCAGCAGTTCCGGCACCGAGAACGGCTTGACGATGTAGTCGTCGGCGCCGGTGGCAAGCCCCCGCACCCGTTCGCTTTCCTCGCCGCGCGCGGTCAGCATGATGATCGGCAGCGACCGGTCTCCGGCCGCGCCCGCAAGCGGCGGCACAGTTCGATCCCGGACAGTCCCGGCAGCATCCAGTCCAGCACGATCAGGTCGGGAACGCGCTCCTTCAGCCGGGTGTCGGCGTCATCGCCGCGGCCGACGGTTTCGACGTCGTAGCCTTCGGCATCGAGGTTGTAGCGCAGCAGCGTGGTCAGCGCTTCCTCGTCTTCCACCACCAGAATGCGCGCGCTCATGTGCGTAGCCTTCTCTGTTGTTGACGCGTTTTCGTTCATGCGAACCGGCTTCCACTTCGCTCGAAAAGCGGACGCTTTCCGGGATCATGCGTCCTAGTTTCCGGGCACCGTCGTGGCAAACGTCGTCATGTCGCCCTTCGGGCGCTTGTCGAGGATCTGCTGGCCTTCGATCATGTAGAACACGGTTTCCGCGATGTTGGTGGCGTGATCGCCGATCCGTTCGATGTTCTTGGCGCAGAACATCAGATGGATGCAGAAGCGAGATGTTGCGCGGATCTTCCATCATGTAGGTCAGGAGTTCGCGGAACAGCGAGGTGCAGATGGCGTCGACTTCCTCGTCGCCCTTCCAGACCGTCATCGCCGCCGGCAGATCGTGCGCCGCATAGGCATCGAGCACGGATTTGACCTGCGACTGCACGAGGTCGGTCATGTGCTCGAGGCCGCGGATCAGCTTCAGCGGCTGGAAATCGCTCTCCAGCGCCGACGACCCGCTTGCCCATGTTCTTGGCGAGATCGCCGATCCGCTCGAGGTCGGTGGCGACCCGCATGGCGCCGACGATTTCGCGCAGGTCCACCGCCATCGGCTGGCGCCGTGCGATGGTCAGTACCGCGCGCTCCTCGATGACGCGCTGCAGGTTGTCGATTTCGGCGTCGGCGGCGACCACGCGCTTGCCGAGCGCGACGTCGCGGCGGATCAGCGCATCGACGGAATCGACGATCATGCGTTCGGCAAGGCCGCCCATCTCCGCGACCAGCCGGGTCAGTTCCTGCAGATCGCTGTCGAACGCCTTGGCGGTGTGTTCTGAAGCCATCTTGTTCTCCCTTAGCCGAACCGGCCGGTGATGTAGTCCTGGGTGCGTCGATCGCTCGGCGAGGTGAAGATCTTGTTGGTCTCGTCGAATTCGATCAGTTCGCCGAGATACATGAAGGCGGTCTTGTCCGAGACGCGCGCGGCCTGCTGCATGTTGTGGGTGACGATGGCGATGGTGTAGTCCTCCGCCAGTTCCTGGATCAGTTCCTCGACCTTGGCGGTCGAGATCGGATCGAGCGCCGAGCAGGGCTCGTCGAACAGGATCACCTCGGGCCGCACCGCCACGGTGCGGGCGATGCAGAGCCGCTGCTGCTGGCCGCCGGACAGGCTCAGCCCGCTGGCGTTGAGCTTGTCCTTGACCTCGTTCCACAGCGCGCCGCCGCGCAGCGCCTTTTCGACCCGGCCGTCCATCTCGGATTTGGAGATCTTCTCGTAGAGCCGGATGCCGAACGCGATGTTCTCGTAGATCGTCATCGGAAACGGCGTCGGCTTCTGGAACACCATGCCGACCCGGGCGCGCAGCAGATTGAGGTCGAGCTTGGGATCGAGGATGTTGGTCTGGATCGAGCATCAACTGCCCGGTGGCGCGCTGTCCCGGATAGAGATCGTACATCCGGTTGAAAATCCGCAGCAAGGTCGACTTGCCGCAACCGGACGGCCCGATGAAGGCGGTGACGCGATTGGTGCCGAGCGTCAGGTTGATGTTCTTCAGCGCGTGGTTCTCGCCGTAATAGAAATTCAGGTTGCGCGCGGTCACCTTGGCCGGGGCCTCCGCCTGATGCGGCATCGACGGCGCCGGCGCGCTCGGAACACTCACGGAAACGGAAAGGTCGCTCATTTTGCGGTCCTCTCGGCGCCGAGAATGCGCGCGCCAATATTCAGGGCAAGTACGGTCAGGGTGATGAGCAAGGCCCCGCTCCAGGCCAGTTGCTTCCAGTAGGCGTAGGGGCTTTGCACGAAGTTGTTGATGGTGACCGGCAGGTTGGCCATCGTCTTGGTCAGATCGAGGCTGAAGAACTGGTTGCTGAGCGCGGTGAACAGCAGCGGCGCGGTTTCGCCGGCGACGCGCGCGGTCGCCAGCAGCACGCCGGTGATCAGGCCGGAGCGCGCCGCGCGATAGGCGATCCGCTTGATGACGAGCGAGCGCGGCAGCCCGAGCGCGGAGGCCGCCTCGCGCAGCGGATTGGGCACCAGCAGCAGCATGTCCTCGGTGGTGCGCACCACGACCGGAATGACGATCACGGCCAGCGCCAGCGAACCGGCGAAAGCCGAGAACCCGCCCATCGGCACCACGACAGCGCCGTAGACGAACAGGCCGATGATGATCGACGGCGCGCTCAGCAGAATATCGTTGATGAAGCGGATCACCGAGGTGAGGCGGTCGTTCCTGCCGTATTCGGCGAGATAGGTGCCGGCGAACAGGCCGAGCGGCGCGCCGATGCCGACGCCGATCACGGTCATGATGATCGAGCCGACGATGGCGTTGAGCAGGCCGCCCTCGGTCGATCCCGGCGGCGGGGTATTCTCGGTGAAGAGCTGCAGGCTGATGCCGGCAAGGCCGTTGTAGAACAGCGTGAACAGGATCAAGCGCCAGCCAGGTGACGCCGAAGATCGCGGCGCCGAGGCAAAGCCCGCGGACGATGATGTCGTTGCGGCGGCGGCGGGTGTAGATCGGGTTCATGTCTAGTTCCCCGCCTTCTTTTCCAGATGCATCAGCATCAGCCGCGCCGCCGCCAGCACGAAGAAGGTCAGCACGAACAGCAACAGGCCGAGCAGGATCAGGCCGGACTGGTGCAGGCCGTCGCTTTCGGCGAATTCGGAGGCGATCGCGGCCGAGATCGTGGTGCCCGGCGAGAACACCGAGCCCGAGATGCGGAACGCGTTGCCGATGATGAAAGTGACCGCCATGGTTTCGCCGAGCGCGCGGCCGAGCGCCAGCATGATGCCGCCGATGACGCCGACGCGGGTGTAGGGGATCACCACGTTGCGCACCACTTCCCAGGTGGTGCAGCCGACGCCGTAGGCCGCTTCCTTCAGCACCGGCGGCACGGTCTTGAAGACGTCGACCGAGATCGCGGTGATGAACGGCAGCACCATGATGGCCAGGATCAGCGCGGCGTTGAACAGGCTGAGATAGGACGGCGGTCCGGCGAAGATGGTGCGGAGCACCGGAACGTTCGCGAAGACTATCGATCACGAAGGGCTGGAAGTAATTGGCCAGAAACGGGCCGAGCACGAAGAAGCCCCACATGCCGTAGATGATCGAGGGAATGCCGGCGAGCAGTTCGATCGCCATGCCGATCGGACGCCGCAGCCATTGCGGGCAAAGCTCGGTGAGGAAGATCGCGATGCCGAGACCGACCGGAATCGCGATCATCATCGCGATCACCGAGGTCACCATCGTGCCGTAGAGCGGGCCGAGCGCGCCGAGCACCGGCGGATCGGCCGACGGCGCCCATCGCGCCGTCGTCAGGAAGGAAAATCCGAATGCCCTCATCGCCGGCCAGGCGCCCGCGATCAGCGACAGAATGATGCCGCCGAGGATCAGCAGCACCGAAATCGCGCAGACGCGGGTGATCCAGTAAAAAGTAACGTCGCCGAGCTTGAAAGCGTTGAGCGCCCTGGCGCGATCGTAAGGTCCGGCGGCTTCCATTACATCGCTCTGAACGGCCATGTCTGCCACGCCAATCCCCTAGCCTGTTTACTCGATCCGCTCGTGCCCCGGATGCGGTTCAGCGCGAAGCGGTGAGCTGCTGATCCGGGGCCGATCTTGTTTAGCTGCGTGGGTCCCGGCTCTGCGGAGCGGCGCAAGAGACGCCGCACCGCATCCGGGATACCAGACTTTCAGCTCAGCTCTTGATGTCGGCCGACCAGGTCTTCTCGATCAGCTTGACCACCGAATCCGGCATCGGAATGTAGTCGAGTTCCTCGGCCATCTTGCCGCCCTTCTCGAAGGCGAACTTGAAGAACTTGACGGCCTCCGCGGAGGCCGCCTTGTCGGCCGGTTCCTTGTGCATCAGGACGAAGGTCGATGCGGTGATCGGCCAGGACTTGTCGCCCGGCTGGTCGGTGAGGATCAGGTAGTAACCCGGTGCATGCGCCCAGTCGGCGTTGGCAGCGGCGGCCTTGAAGGCTTCCATGGTGGGCTCGCACGGTCTTGCCGGCCTTGTTGACCAGCGCGGTATAGGTCAGCTTGTTCTGCTTGGCATAGGCATATTCGACGTAACCGATCGCGTTCTTGGTCTGGCCGATATTGCCGGAAACGCCTTCGTTGCCCTTGGCGCCAACGCCCACCGGCCACTCGACCGCGGTGCCGGAGCCGACCTTGGATTTCCAGTCGGCGCTGACCTTGGAGAGGTAGTCGGTGAAGTTGAAGGTGGTGCCCGATCCGTCCGAACGGTGAACGACGGCGATCGCCGCCGACGGCAGGTTCAGCTTCGGATTGAGCTTCTTGATCGCAGGATCATCCCATTTGGTGATCGTGCCGAGGTAGATCTTGGCGAGCGTATCGCCGTCCAGCACCATGTCGCCGGCCTTCACGCCCTCGATGTTCACCACCGGGACGATCGCGCCCATGACCATCGGCCACTGCGCGAGGCCGTCCTTTTCGAGCTGAGCGACCGTCAGCGGCATGTCGGTCGCGCCGAACGTCACGGTCTTGGCCTCGATCTGCTTGATGCCCGCGCCCGGATCCGATCGACTGGTAGTTCACGCCGTCGCCGGATTCCTTCTTGTAGGCATCCGCCCATTTGGAAAGGACCGGATAGATGAAGGTCGAGCCGGCACCGGTGATGTCGGCGGCATATGCCGACGTCGATGCGGCGACCAGGCCGGCAGCGACGATAGTCTTCATGAAATTCATTGCTGGTCTCCATCTGGTGAGCGAAGCGCCGAACGCGCCCGATCGCGCTCACGCCGGTCCGTTTAGGAGCGGTCGATGCTGCTTTTACGAAGGTTCGATGACAGCTGGATGACACACACAAGCAATTGATATTACGTGTCTTTATGCCGAAACGGCGGGCCTCGCCTGGGGAAAACAGGCGGTAAAGGTGGCGCCGTTTTTCGGCACGCTTTCGATCAAAAGCCGGCCGCGATGCCGGTTAACAATATGTTTCACCAGCGATAAACCGAGCCCGGTTCCGCCCTGCGCGCGGCTGTCGCCGACATCCACCCGGTAAAACCGCTCGGTGAGCCGCGGCAGATGTTCCGGGGCGATGCCGGGACCGAAATCGCGCACCATGACGCGAACTTCCGGCACGCCTTCGCCCGACATCGCCTGGCTCAGCGAGACGATGACCTTGCCGCCGGAGGCGCCGTATTTCAGCGCGTTCTCGATCAGGTTCTCGAACAGCCGCAGCAGCTCCTCGCGATCGCCCGCGATCGCCACCGGCATCCTCGGGCAGGTCGATATCGATCGTCGACCTGGCGCTCCCGCGCCAGCGGCTCCAGCCCATCGGCGACCTGGCGGATGATCGGGACGATATCGACCAGCGTATCGGGGCGGACATGGGCCGACAGTTCGACCCGCGACAGCGACAGCAGATCGTCGATCAGCCGCGCCATCCGCGTCGCCTGGGTGTGCATGATGCCGAGAAAGCGCTCGCGCGCCTTGGCATCCTCCTTGGCCGGCCCCTGCAGCGTATCGATGAAGCCCGACAGCGCGGCCAGCGGCGTGCGCAATTCATGGCTGGCATTGGCGACGAAGTCGGCGCGCATTTCCTCGACCCGGCGCAGCGGGGTCTGGTCGTGGAACGTCATCAGCATGCATTTGTCGGTGCCGCCGAACAGGGTCGGCACCGGCACCGGCGTGATGATCAGTTCCATCCAGCGATCGACCGGCACGTGATCGAGATAGGTCGCGCGCCGGCTTTCGGTGGTCGCGATGGCCTCGCGCAGCGCGGTGATGATTTCGGGCGAGCGCAACGCGAACTGGGCGAGTTCGTTCTTGCGCAGCGCCGGCGCGAGCTGCGCCGCAGCGGCGTTGAGGTGAATGACGCGGCCGGCGCGGTCGAGCAGCACCGCCGGATCCGGCATGCCGGACACGATGGCGCTGACGGCCGCGGTTTCGACCGGGTTGACGCCGCGGACATCCTCACGTGAGGCAGTGGCATTGTGCAATCGCCACGGCACCAGCGCGGCGGCGGCGATGCAGGCAAAAACCGCAGCGGCGCGGACCAGCGGCAATTCGCCGAACGCGACCAGCACCGCCAGCGCCAGCCCGGCGGCAAGCAGAATGATGGCCGAATGCCGCAACCGGTCCGGCCACGGCGAAAAGAAGGAAGAGGAAGTATCGTGCATTGCCATCGGACCGGCTCTCTTCGTTCGGGTCCGTCTCGTCAGGCGCCGGTGTCCCCGCGCTCTCTTACGTAGACGGCTTCGCGTTTCGGCGCCGCCTCAGAGCCGGGCGCCGCCCGACGCAGGCGCTTCAGCCGCGCGCCGAGGATAACCTCCCGAAACGTCAGTAAGATTACAGATATGACGAACGGCGCAATATAATAGAGCACGCGGAACAGCAGCATTCCCGCCAGCAGGTCCTCCCGGTCCATCTGCCACAGTCCGACCAGCATGGCGGCGTCGAACACGCCCAGCCCGCCGGGGGAATGGCTGGCAAAGCCGAGCAGCGTCGCCGAGACGAAGATAACCGCGACAACGACGAAGCCGAGGTTGGGCTCGTCCGGCACCAGCACGTACATCGCCAGCGCGCAAAAGCCGAGATCGACAATGCCGATCACGATCTGCAGCAGGGTCAGCGGACCGCCCGGCAACTGCCACGGTCCAGGGCCCGCGACCGACCGCTCTCGGTTGGGTCCAGACCCAGACCACATAGGCGACCAACCCGACGATGATCGCGAACGCGACGATACGGTTGAGCCAGGGCGGCAGCTGATCGATCGCGGCCGCCGCTTCCGGATGAAAGGCGATACCCAGCCCCAACACCGCGGCATTGCCGAGCCAGAAGGTCAGGCCGGCCAGAAAGCAGATCTTGGCGACGTCGATCGCGTTCAGCCCCCACGCGGAATAGATGCGATAGCGCACCGCGCCGCCGGTAAAGACGCTGGCGCCGACATTATGCCCGATCGAATAACTGGTGAAGGCCGCGAGCGCGTTGACGCGGTAGGGAATATCGGCGCGGCCGATGGCGCGAACCGCGAACAGGTCATAGAAGGTCAGGGTGAAATAGCCGGCGGCAACGAACAACGCGGCCAGCGCAATCTGGCGGCGCTCGGTCTGCTTGATGCGCCTCGACGACCTCGTCGACATCGATGCCCCGAAGCATATGGTAAAGCACGTAGCACGCGATCCCGATAACCGTGACGCTGACCGCAACACCTAGCTTATGCAGGATTTGCTTCTGGCGCAGAAACGAGACCGCCCTGCGTATTGCTTCCAGCATCTCCACCTCGAATTACGATCCCGCGACGCCGGTACCTGAGCGAACTTCGCCGCTGCCGGCACCACGCTTGTTCCCTGCCCCGATGTGGTAGCGTGTTTTGCGCCGGAGTGGAATTCGCATAACGTGAATAAAACGCGCTCCTTCAACATATTACGGGCAATTCATGCTTGCGGAATGCCCAGTTTTGCTGCATTCGCGCCAGCAGAGCAAAGTCCCGGCCGCACCCCTGCGCAGCAAGCGGTCAAGTTTTCATGATATCAGGCGGCGGGTTTTGCCGACAGCCGCTGAAAAATCAAGAGATCGAGTTCCGGAGCCTGGCCGACGAGGCCGGTCAACACAGCGTGGGCTTGCCCGCGGTGGGTCTGGTGATTGAACCTCCCCCGGAAATCCTCAGGCCGCCGGCGCGTGGCGCGACAGCGCCCAGTCGCGCAGCCACGATCCCGCCGCGCAACCGACCAGATACATGGCAAACATGATCAGACCCAGGTCGAGCCAATAGCCCGGGCGGCCGGGGATCACCCGCGCCAGCGCCGCCGCGACCAGCGCGGCCGCCAACACGGCGAGCCACCGCGTGGTTCGCTTCGATACGCCCCGGCCGCGATGAACCACCGCGATCCAGCCCATGGCCAGACCCAGCAACAGCGCGGCAAGCAGCCAGCCCCAATGAAATGTCACGAGATAGGCCATCGCTATTCCCTCACCACGAACTCGATGCGGCTGGTTCTGCGCCTTGCCTTCGTCGGTGCCATTTGAAGCGACCGGCTGGGTGCTGCCGTAGCCGGTCGCCGTGAAGCGATCGGCGGGCAACCCGGCTTTTACAAGATAATCGGTCACCGCCTGCGCGCGCTTTTCCGACAGCGCCTGGTTGAAGCCATCCTCGCCGTCGCCATCGGTGTGCCCCGCAATTTCAACATTGACGGTCGGACAGCGCAGCGCCGTTTCAATCAGCCGGTCGAGCAATCCGGCGGAATCCGGATCGATGGTGGTGCGCCTGGAATCGAAACGGATTTTTCCCTTCGCCAGCAAATCCGAAAACAGCTGCTGGCACACGGTCGCATCCACCGGCGCGGCCGCGGGCTTGACCGAAATGTCGGCCTTGACCTGCCAGCCCGCGGGAAAATCCTTGGCCAGGCCGGCGCGGATCTGGGCCGCCGCCGCGTCATAGAGGGCGTCGCCCGAGAGTTTCACCTCTCGGTCGGACACCACCAGGGTGCCGGTCGACAGCCGCGACAGCGCGCCCAGCGCAGGCACCACGGCGGCTGCAAATCCGGAGGGCGCGCCGACGCTCGCCTTGAGATTGTCGACTACTTTTTCGCTGAAGAACTTGCGCGCCGCCGCGGCTGCCAGTGCGGCGTGGACATTGTTGTCGGGCACATATCCCGTCAGCGTCAGCGTCACCGCGACCGGATCCTTGTAAGCCTGGAAGATATAAGGCGGCGCCTTGACCTCATTGCTGGCGACCGAAAAACCCTCGGGGAGATTTTTCAGCGCCGCCGCGATCGCTTCGCGGCCGCCGAGATCGCGCGCCATGCCGGAGAGGCTGACCTTGGTATCGGAAATCGTGATCTTGCCGTCTTTCAATTTCGCGATCTGATCGAGCAGCAGCAACGCGGCTTTGTCGAATTGCGGCGGCGCGCCGCGCGACAAATTCATCTGATCGACCACCTCGACGCCGCCGAGACTGGCGCGGGCCGCCTCCAGCAACTTGCCCTTGCTGGCCGGCAGCGGCGCACTGCCGCCCAGCGTCACCCGCACGACATCCCGCTCAGCCGACCATACGAACGGCCTGGCTTCGGGAACAAGCCGGGTTTCGTCGTCGACGATCCGCACGCCCGGCACGGCTTCCACGGCGGCCAGCGCGCTGCGACGGCCATCTTCCGAGAATGCGTCCGCGGCGAAGGTGACGTCGCGGCCGGCGACCGCGATCCTGCTCTTGTCGAGCACGGTGTCCTTCAGCGCCGAGGTAGAGCGGGCGGCCAGATCGGCTTCGAGCGGTGCGGTGCTCATCCAGGCTGCGATAGCCCAAAAGACGACCAGTGGAATCACGCCCGGCCACCATTTGCTGCTCCACCTGAAAAGTCCGTGCATTCGCTGTCCCGCGGGGCCCGGTGCCCCGTTTCCGAAATTCGTGAGCTATCGCGGCATCCCCTGACACGAATTTCGGAAACAAAGGGGGCACTGGTGATATTATGATTCCAGTGCCGCTTTTTCGATTTGACGTTCCTGATGCGAACTCGCGGAGGCCGTGCAGGAACTTCAAATCGGCGGCATTGGGAACTGAGAGAAAACAAACCCTTGCGAGGCTGTCAAACCCGAAATAGCACGAAACCGTCCGGTGACGGGCAGCCCTCCGGCTAACCTTTTCTTCAGCGGTTTCCCGCTAGTTTTCGCAATCGCATCACAACCGGCCAGCCATTCCCGAATGAAGCAGTTTCGCAATAACGTCATCCGCGCCGGACTGGGAGCGCTTTACTTCAGCGGGGCGCATTATCTGCTGCGTCCGATCTTCTCAGGCGTCGGCGCGATTTTCATGTTGCACCATGTCCGCCCGCGCCGTGACGCCGAGTTCCAGCCCAATCGTCACCTCGAGGTCGAGCCGGAATTCCTGCGCGCCATGTTGTCGCACCTGCGTTCGCGCGACGTCGATATCATCACGCTGGACGAAGTGCATCAGCGGCTGGTCGAACGCAACTTTTCGAGGCGTTTTGCCTGCTTCACGCTCGACGATGGTTATCGCGACAACCGGGATTTCGCGCTGCCGGTGATGCGGGAGTTCGAGGCGCCTTTCACCGTCTTCGTCACCAGCGATTTCGCGCAGGGCACCGGCAGACTGTGGTGGATCGCGCTGGAAATGGTGATCGCCAAGGCCACTTCGATCGAAGCCAGCATCGGCGGCGCATCGACCCGCATCGATGCCTCGACCCCTCCCGCCAAACAGGCCGCATTCGACCGTCTGCATGACTGGCTGCGCGGCTTGCCGGGCGAGCATGATATCCAGCGCGAGATCACCGCGCTGTGTGCGCGTTACGGCGTCGATGAAAGCTCGGTCTGCAGCGACCTCTGCATGTCCTGGGACGAGTTAAAGCCGTTCGCGGACGATCCCCTGGTCAGCATCGGCGCGCATACCATTACCCATTGCAATCTCGCCAGGCAGACCGAGGAGATCGCCAGCCAGGAGATGGCGATCAGCCGCGCGCGGATCGAAGACGCCTTGCAGCGTCCGATCGTCCATCTCGCCTATCCCTATGGCGACAAGATCGCGGCAGGCGCCCGCGAATTCGCGCTGGCCCGCGGCGCCGGATTCAAGACCGCGGTGACGACGCGGCCGGGCATGATCTTTCCCGAAAGTGCCGATCACCTGACCGCGCTGCCGAGGGTCTCGCTCAACGGCAATTATCAGGACACGCGGATTTTCCCGGTGCTGACCTCCGGCGCCGCCACCGCGATGTGGAACGGTTTTAGGCGTATCGACGCGGCGTAGACGTCGTCCCTGCGAACGCAGGGACCCATACGCTGTGTACTTTCGTTTCGGTAAAGCGTCAGACACCTCGCTTTGATCGCTCCCGCCGCGGCGTATGGGTCCCTGCGTCCGCAGGGACGACCAAACGGGCGTTCCTTGACTCATCAAATCCCTGCGCCCAAAACCCTCGGCAAAACCGAGGGAGAAAACGCATGTTCAAGGATCTGTTTTCGCTTGATGGCCGCGTCGCGCTGGTGACCGGAGGATCGCGCGGCATCGGCAAGATGATCGCAGCGGGATTTCTTAGCCAGGGTGCCGCGAAGGTCTACATCACCGCGCGCAAGGCGGCCGCCTGCGAGGCGACCGCGAAAGAACTGACGGCCGAATATGGCGGCGAATGCATCGCGCTGCCGATCGATATTTCCACCATGGCCGGCATCGACATGCTGGCGGCCGAGATCAGGAAGCGCGAGCCGAAGCTGGACATCCTGGTCAACAATGCCGGCGCCGCCTGGGGCGCGGATTTCGACGAATTTCCCGAGAGCGGCTGGGACAAGGTGATGAACCTCAACGTCAAGACGCCGTTCTTTCTCACCAAGGCGCTGGCGGCGGCGCTGCGGGCGGCGGCGACCGCGGAGAAGCCCGCCAAGGTCATCAACATCGCCTCCATCGACGGCATCTTCGTCAATCCGCTGGAGACCTATTCCTACGCCGCGAGCAAATCGGGCCTGATCCATCTGACCCGCCGGATGGCCGTAAAACTGATCCAGGACCACATCGTGGTGTCGGCGATCGCACCGGGCGCCGTTCAAGTCCGACATGAACAAGGCCGCACGCGACAATGCCGACGAAGTCGCAAAGCGCGTGCCATCGGGCCGCGATCGGCACCGATGAGGACATGGCGGGCGCCGCGATCTATCTCGCCTCCCGCGCCGGCGATTATGTGGTCGGCGCCACCATCGCGGTCGATGGCGGGATTGTCTATGCCAATGCGGGCATCAAGGGCGACGGGCGGGATTAGAGGGACGGCGAATAGCGAATGGCGAGTAGTGAAGTTTACTTCTATTCGCTATTCGCTACTCACCATTCGCTCACTTCCCTCACGTCTCGATCTTCACATACTCGAAATCGCCGGGCTTGTTGTCGATGCCGACCTTGGGCGGCGAGATCCAGGAGGCGAAGCCGCCGGCCTCGGTCACCGGCGTCATCAGCGAGCCGATGAAATCGCCGTCATCTGAGGAAGGCAGCCATTCGCCCTTGCGCTTGTTCCAGGCCGCATCGTCGATCAGCACGCCGTCCGGCGTGGCGTGGATATCCTTGAACTCGCCGATCTGGCGATGGAACGCGACGTTGGGCAGCGTCAGCTTGAAGTCGTAGCCGGCGAGTCGAAATGATCTTGTTCCAGCGCAACAGGCCCTTGGCGCAGTCCTGCGTGTAGTCGTCGCGCAGCCGCATGTTGAGCGCGGTCAGCGCCGGCTCGTCGACGCGCTTGATCTGTCCGTTGACCAGCTTGAGCACCGGATAGGTATCGTTCTGCAGCCGGTGATCGTCCTTGATCTGGGTCTCGTGATAGCGGCCCTTGATGCCGGCATTGAAGGCGTTCGCCGCGTTGGTCGAAACTTCCGAGCCGAACAAATCGAGCGAGAGCGTGTAGTGCAGGTTCAGCTTCTTCTGGATGGTCGGTAGATCGACCACCCCGAGCGCACGGACTTTTGCGACATCGGAGGGATCGCTGATCCCTGCGGCCCGCATCGCCTCGCAGGTCCGCTGCACCACGCGGCTGATGCCGGTCTCGCCGACGAACATGTGATGCGCTTCTTCGGTCAGCATGAAGCGGCAGGTGCGCGACAAGGGATCGAAGCCGGATTGCGCCAGGCGAGTGCAGCTGCATCTTGCCGTCGCGGTCGGTGAAGTAGGTGAACATGAAGAACGACAGCCAGTCCGGCGTCGCCTCGTTGAAGGCGCCCAGCATGCGCGGTGAATCGGCATCGCCGGAGCGGCGGCGCAACAGCTCGTCGGCCTCCTCGCGGCCGTCGCGGCCGAAATATTTCTGCAGCAGGTAGACCATCGCCCAGAGATGGCGGCCTTCCTCGACATTGACCTGGAACAGGTTGCGCAGGTCGTAGAGCGAGGGCGCGGTCTTGCCGAGATGGCGCTGCTGTTCGACCGATGCAGGCTCGGTGTCGCCCTGGATCACGATCAGGCGGCGCAGCATGGCGCGATGCTCGCCCGGCACTTCCTGCCATGCCGGCTCGCCGTAATTCTCGCCGAACGGAATGACGCGATTTTCTTCCTGCGGCGCCAGCAGAATGCCCCAGCGATAATCCGGCATCTTCACGTAGTCGAACTTGGCCCAGCCGCGCGGATCGACCGAATAGGCAGTGCGCAGGTAGACCAGCGACTGCTGGAAGCCGTCCGGCCCCATGTCGTTCCACCAGTCGATATAGCCGGGATGCCAGCCTTCCAGCGCCTTGAGCACCTGCCGATCCTCGCTGAGATTCACGTTGTTGGGAATCTTGGTGCGAGTAATCGACGTTCATGATGTTCATGGCGTGCTCCTTGGACGGTCTGGTGTCCCGGACGCGGTGCAGCGTTCTTCACGCTGCTCCGCAGAGCCGGGACCTATTTTTTGGTAGCAACGTGGGTCCCGGTTCTGCAGCGCGTCACAAGCGTGCCGCGCAGCGCCCGGGACACGAAATCACACCCGCGTCATATCGAACTGCGCCTTCTGGCCGGTGCCGTAGCGCCGCAGCGCGCCGTTTTCGCCGACCGCGTTGGGGCGCTGAAAGATCCAGTTCTGCCACGCCGTCAGGCGCGAGAAGATTTTCGATTCCATGGTTTCGGGCCCGACGAAGCGCAAATTGGCTTCCATGCCGGTGAGGCTGTCGGGCGAGAAGCTGGTGCGCTCCTCGAAAAACACCCTGATCTCGTCGTCCCAGTCGATATCGTCGAGCGCAAAGGTCACGAGCCCGAGCGCCTCGGCCTCCTCGGCGTCGATCGCCTCGCCGATCTTGGCCTGTGCGCGCTCGAGATCCAATGGATCGGCCTGAAAGCGCGATTGCAGCCGCGTCAGTCCGTGGCTCATCGGATAGGGGCCGAAATTCATCGCGGAGAGTTCGATGGTCGGCGGCGCGCGGTTGTCGCCCTGCTTCTGGCCGATCAGCATGTAGGAGCGGTCGGCGGCGAACACCAGTTCGGCCAGCGTGCCGACGAAGCAGGAGCCGGGCTCGACCAGCGTCACCAGCGTGCGCGAGGTGACGTCGATGCGCTTGAGCACCCGCTTCCAGTATTGCCTGATTTCGTTGACCAGCCAGTGCGCCTTGTTCGCTTCCAGAAAAGCGTCGCAGGCCAGCACGCCTGAGCGCTCGCCATGCGACTTGAACACCAGCATCGCGGTCTCAAGCTCGTTGATGCGCAAATGCAGGATGGCGTCGTCGAGTTCGCGCGCCACCTGCAGCGGCCAGAACGACGCGCCCTGCGCGATCATGCCGTCGATATCGGCCGGCGGGGCGGCCTCCGGCGCCTCGATCGAGATGGTCGCGATGCGCTCGGCGCGGTCGATATCGACGCTGACCAGGCCATAACGGATGCCGTCGTCGTCGATGCTGCGCGTCAGCGGCGGCAAGCGAAATGCCTTTTCCGTTGCCGTTGCGCTTCGAGGCGGCGGCGAATTCCTGTGCGCGCTCGGCGACCCTGGCCTCCAGCTTGCTGTTCGGCACGATCTCGTCGACCAGACGCCACTGCACCGCGCGCTTGCCCTTGATGCCTTCCTCGATGGTGCAGAAATAATCGGCGTGATCGCGGCGCACCTTGCGCTTGTCGACCACGCGCGTCAGTCCGCCGGTGCCCGGCAACACCGCCAGCAGCGGCACTTCCGGCAGCGCCACCGCCGCGGCGCCATCGTCGGCGAGAATGATGTGGTCGGTCGCCAGCGCCAGTTCATAGCCGCCGCCGGCCGCGGTGCCATTGATGACGGTGACGAAGCGCTGGCCGGAATTCTCGCTGGAATCCTCGAGGCCGTTGCGGGTCTCGTTGGTGAATTTGCAGAAATTGACCTTGTGGGCGTGGGTCGCCCCTGCCAGCATGCGGATATTGGCGCCGGCGCAGAATACCCGGTTCTTGGCCGAGCGCAGCAGCACGACTTTTACAGCCGGATGCTCGAAGCGCAGCCGCTGCACCGCGTCGGCGAGTTCGATGTCGACGCCGAGATCGTAGGAATTCAGCTTGAGCTGATAGCCCTCGAACAGCCCGCCATTCTCATCGACGTCCATGGTCAGCGTCGCGACGTCGCCCTCGACATCCAGCTTCCAATGCCGGTAGCGCGACGGATCGGTCTGGAAGTCGATATGTCTGGCGCCGCCCGCAAGGACGCGATCTTCACCGGCCATGGGCCACCCTTACCTGCTTTTCTGGAATATCTGACTTTTCGGTCACCTGACTTTCATGCACAATAATGCATGTTTGGGCCGAGGTCTAGGGGCTTTTGGACGTCAAAGCTGCATTTTGCTTCATACTCGTCCGGCAGCGCCGATCTTTATCCAATCCGCCTTCGACAACGCCGGCAGCGCCAGTTTGTCGCGTAGCAGCGCCGCCAGCGCGGCGGACTGAAATCCACCAGCAAATCCGTCGGCGGACGCCTGGCGGGCGCCAAGCGCAGCGAGTTCTCCGAGCGCCTCGCCCAAAAGCCGCGCCGCGGCGTGCGGCTTCTGCATCCGCAGCCTGAGATTGGCGTTGGCGATCTGGATGCAGGCCCGCAGCAGCATCCGCTCGCGTCCGCCCTGCGGCGCCGCCGCCCACACCGCTTCCAGGATCTCCTGCGATTCCCAGAAATAGCCGCTGTCGTTGAGCGCGATGCCGTAGCGCAGCGCCGGATGCCGCGCCGGCACGAAGCCGCGAAAGCGCAACGGCACCAGCGCCTTGGCTTGCCATAGCGTGTCGTGATCGGCCTCGGCGTCCGCGGTCTCGCCGGGGACATAGGCCCAGCGCGGCAGCGGAAGGCTGACGGCGGTTGAGGGAGGGATGCTCATCTCGGCATCGCCACGACCAATGTTTTAAGCGGCTCGGCCTTCCGAGCCTTCATGTAAATACAAAATACGCGTCGCAAATTCTGAAATCGTATCGAGCGTCGCAGCCGGCGCTTCGCGATGCGGCGAATGTCCGGCCTCTGAAATAATCGTTACATCAACGGGACAATAGCACTCTTCCCGGGCGATCTCTATCTGGCGAATAGTCCCATATTGATCGCCGGCGCCCTGCAGGATGGCAACCGGGACGCGTATGTAGGCGAGACAGCCGGAGATGTCCCAGCCGCGAAATTTCGGGTCGAGCCAGGCGCCGTTCCAGCCGTAGAAGGCATTGTCGACATCGCCGTGCCAGCGCTTGAGTTTGGCGCGGAGGTCCGAGGTCTCGTAGGCCTGCTTGATCGCGGCGATCGACCGCACCGAAATATCCTCCACGACAAAATGCGGCGCGATCATCGCAACCGCGCGCACGCGGTGGTCCTGAACGCTGCCGGCATAGATCGCGGCGATCGAGGCGCCATCGGAATGCCCAAGCAGCAGGCCGCGGCGAAAGCCGATCCGGTCGAGCACTTTCGGCAATACATCGAGCGCTTCGATCGACATGTAATCGAGCGGGCGCGGCAATGTCACCGGCGTCGACGCGCCATAGCCGGCGCGCGAATACGCGAACACGCCGGCCCCGGTCGCGGCCTGAAGTTTTTCGGGAAAATCGCCCCACAGCCCGGCCGAGCCGAGGCCTTCGTGCAGCATGACAATGGTCGGCGCATCTTCAGGCGCCGGACCGATCATGCGGTATTCGAGATCGAAGGCGCCGATGCGCAAGGTGCCGGTGGGGGCGAGGGAGGTCATTCTTTTCTCTACCTACGACCTGAACTCTCGTTCGTCATGCCCGCGCTCGTCGCGGGCATCCACGTCTTTCCTGGCCGCCACAAAAGGCGTGGATGGCCGGGTCAAGCCCGGCCATGACGATTATTACCTATCCCCATCCCGCAGCTTGAATCTTTGAATCTTCCCGGTCGCGGTTTTCGGCAGGCTATCCACGACATCGATCCAGCGCGGATATTTCCACACCCCGATCTTCTGCTTGACGTGTTCCTTCAGCGCCTCGTGCAGGCCGTCGGTCTTGGCGTCGGCGCGCAGCACCACGAAGGCTTTCGGTTTCAGCAACCCTTCCGGATCGGCTTCGGGCACCACCGCGGCCTCAAGCACCGCGGGATGGGCGATCAATGCGCTCTCGACCTCGAACGGCGACACCCAGATGCCGGAAACCTTGAACATGTCGTCGCTGCGGCCGCAGAACGTATAGCGGCCGTCGGCATCGCGGATGTATTTGTCGCCGGTGCGGGTCCAGTGGCCGGCGAAGGTCTGACGGCTCTTGCTGCGCTGGTTCCAGTAGCCTTCGCCGGCGGAGGGCGCATCGACCAGGAGTTCGCCGACCTCGCCATCGGGCACATCGTCTCCGGCTTCATCGACCAGCCGCACCTTGTAGCCCGGCACCGGTCGGCCCGACGTGCCGTATTTGATATCGCCGGGCGAATTCGACAGAAAAATATGCAGGAGCTCGGTCGAGCCGACGCCGTCGAGAATATCGACGCCGAAGCGCGCCTTCCAGGCATTGCCGACCGATTCCGGCAGCGCCTCGCCGGCGGAGGTGCAGACGCGCAAGCGCGAGCCGCCGCGTTCGTGCTTCAGCGTCTCGTCATTGAGCATCGCCGAAAACAGCGTCGGCACGCCGAAGAAAATGCTCGGATTGTATTTGTTCATCAGCGCGAACATCGGCCGCCGGCGTCGGGCGTTCCGAATTGAGAACCGTGGTGGCGCCGACCGACATCGGGAACGTCAGCGCGTTGCCGAGGCCGTAAGCGAAAAACAGTTTTGCCGCCGACAGCCCGACGTCGTCCTCGCGGATCCCGAGCACCTGTTTGGCGTAGGTGTCCGCGGTCGCCGCCAGACTGGAATGCAGATGCCGCACGCCCTTGGGCATGCCGGTCGAGCCCGACGAATACAGCCAGAACGCCGGCTCGTCGGCATGGGTGGCCACGGTCGCAAAGCTGTCGCTCTCGCCTGAGAGTTCATCGGACAGTTTCTTGTAGCCGTGTTTATTGAAGACTTGCGCGTTGGCGCCGGCGACCACGACGTGCTCGAGATCGGACATCCGGCCGAGCATGTCCTTGACGACAGGCAGCAGTGCTTCGGAAATGAGCAGTACCCGGGCCCGGCAATCCGCCAGCACATAGGCGTATTGTTCTGATGTCAGCAGCGTGTTGAGCGGCACCGGCACGATGCCGGCGCGCATCGCGCCCAAAAACACCGCCGGGAAATCGACGGTGTCGAGCATGATCATGGCGACCCGCTCCTCGCGGCGGACGCCCAGGCGGAGCAGCATGTTGGCGACGCGGCAGCTCTGCTGCTGCAGGCCGCCGTAGGTCAGTTCGGAAACGGTGTCGGTGAAGGCGAGCTTTGCGCCGCGCCCTTCGTCAATATTGCGGTCGAGCAGCCAGGTCACCGCATTGTAGGAGCCGGACGGGCCGCTCATGCCGCGCTCCAATCAGCCAAGCGTGTCACGACGCGTCCTCCTAGGTATTTAAGAATTATAATTCATAGAAAGGCACTACATCTGCTTGCTGTCAATCCTCGACGGCATTATGTTTCCGATGCACTCACTTCTTACCGTTGGTGGCAAGATGTCCCCCGAACTGGTCGATCAAACCATCCTGGCGAGTTGCAAACCGCAATTTTTAAAGGTTATCCGCATCATCGGTGACGTCGAGCGGGCTCTGAACGGGACCAAGGTGGACTTCATCGCCGACCGGATCAAAGCACTCGTCAAAGCCGGGAGGCTGGAATTGGCGGGGAATCTCAATCGGTGGGAAGCCAGCGAAATTCGCCTGACCGGGAAGTGAAACGAACCGGGGACATGACCGACAATTCCGATCCCGAAACCGGCTTTCTCGAGCAGCTCGGCCAGCGTGTTCGCACCATGCGCGCGCTGCGCGGCATGTCGCGCAAGGTGCTGGCCAAAGTCTCCGGCATTTCCGAACGCTATATCGCGCAGCTCGAAAGCGGCAAGGGCAACGTCTCGATCGTGCTGTTGCGCCGGGTGTCGCAGGCGATGGGCGCACATCTCGAAGATCTTATTCCCGCCGGCGAACCGGCGCCGGACTGGCCGGTGATTCGCGACCTCTTGCGCAAGGCGACGCCGAACCAGATCGCGCAGGCCAAGGACGTGCTCGCGGGCCAAGGCGGCGCCGCGGCGCAACGGCGGATGTCATTTGCCGGCATCGCGCTGATCGGCCTGCGCGGCGCCGGCAAATCCACGCTCGGCAAACTGCTGGCGAAGAAGATCGGCTGGAGCTTTGTCGAGCTCAACAAGGAGATCGAGGCGCAGAACGGCCTGTCGGTCGCCGAGATCATCGCGCTCTACGGCCAGGAAGGTTTTCGGCGCATGGAGCAGGCCGCCCTCGGGCAATTGCTGGCGCGAAAGGAGCTGATGGTGCTGGCGACCGGCGGCGGCATCGTCTCCGAGCCCTTGACCTTCGACCTGATCCTGTCGTCGTTCTATACGATCTGGCTGAAGGCCGAGCCGGAGGAACACATGGCGCGGGTGCGCAGGCAGGGCGACCTGCGCCCGATGGCCGATGACCGCTCGGCGATGGCGGAATTGCGCACCATTTTGCGGAGCCGCGAACCGCTGTATGCGCGGGCCTCGGCGGTGGTCGATACCGCGGGGCTCGCCGTGGACGACGCGGCGGTGCGTTTGATCGACGCGGTGGCGCCGGTGCTGCAGACAGATGCGAAAATGTTCGCGCGGGGGTGATTAGCTCATCTGCAGACCGATGGCTGGCCGTGGCGATGGGCTTTGATTAGAATAGATGCGCTGCCAGCACCAAGAGGACAGCCCGCCATGATGAGCCAGGAACAGAACGACCTGATCACCCGCACCGGGCCGACAGCGCCTTGCGGGAAATTGATGCGGATGTACTGGCAGCCGGCGGCGCTGGTGGACGAGCTACAGGGCCCGCGCCCGGTCAAGGCCATCAAGCTGCTCGGCGAGGAACTGGTGCTGTTTCGCGACGAGCAGGGCCGCTACGGCCTGATCGAGCGGCATTGCGCGCATCGCGGCGCCGACCTTGCGTTCGGCCGGCTGGAGAATGGCGGCCTGCGCTGCGCCTTCCATGGCTGGCTGTTCGACGTATCCGGCCGATGCCTGGAGACGCCCGCCGAGCCCAGGGATTCCCTGCTGTGCAAGAACATCACGCAACGCGCGTATCCCGTGGTCGAGAAGAGCGGCATTCTCTGGGCCTATTTAGGCGAAGGCGAGCCGCCGGCATTTCCGGAGATCGACTGCTTCGTGGCGCCGGATGCCTATACGTTCGCGTTCAAGGGCCACATCAACTGCAACTGGCTGCAGGCACTGGAAGTCGGCATCGATCCGTCACATGCCTCGTTCCTGCATCGCTTCTTCGAGGACGAGGATCCGGCGGCTTCCTACGGCAGGCAGTTCCGCGGCGCTTCGGCCGGCAGCGATATGCCGATGACGAAGATCCTGCGCGAATATGACCGTCCCATTATCAATGTCGAGCATACCGAATACGGCTTGCGGCTGATCGCGCTGCGCGAGATCGATGAGGAGCGCACCCATGTCCGCGTCACCAACCAGCTGTTCCCGCATGGCTTCGTCATCCCCATGAGCACGGAGATGACGATCACGCAGTGGCACGTGCCGGTCGATGACGAGAATTGCTACTGGTACGCGATCTTCACCAGCTACGCGGCGCCGGTCGACAAGAACAAGATGCGCGAGCAGCGCCTCGAACTCTACGAGCTGCCCGACTATCGCTCGCGCAAGAACAAGTCGAACGATTACGGCTTCGATCCGCAGGAGCAGGCAACCGCGACCTTCACCGGCATGGGCGCCGACATCAACGTGCACGACCAGTGGGCGGTGGAATCGATGGGACCGATCCAGGACCGCACCCGCGAACATCTCGGCACCGCCGACAAGGCCATCGTGCAGTATCGCCGGCTGCTGCGGCAGGAAATCGAGAAGGCCGCGTCCGGCGTCAAGCCCTTCATGTTCCTCGATGCCGCGCATGCGCGCAGCATCCAGGGCCCGGCCACCATGGACGGCATCGGCCCGACACGGGGCTGGGAAACCTTCTGGATGGAGATCGACGTCAAGCGGCGGCGCGGCGCGCCGTGGGCGGCGCCGGTCCCAGCGGAGATCGCCGACAAGGTCCGGCATCTGAAAGTCATTTAGCGATGGTGCTTTGCGAACGACGTCCGCGGGGGAATGCGCGTTGAGTTTTGTCAGGCGTCACCGTCTCTGGTCCGACAAGCAGCACGAGGCGGTGGCGCGGCTGCGCAAAATTGTCGAGGAACAAAAACTCGAAGTCATCCGCCTCTCGTTCCCCGACCAGCACGGCATTTTGCGCGGCAAGACGCTGGTGGCGAGCGAGGCGATCGTCGCGCTTGAAAGCGGATGCACCATCACCACCACGATGTTCGCCAAGGACACCTCGCACAAAACCGTGTTTCCGGTGTTCACCGCCGGCGGCGGTTTCGGGATGCGGGAGATGGAGGGCGCCGCCGATGTGCTGATGGTGCCGGATCCCCTGAGCTTTCGCGTGCTGCCATGGGCATCCGCCACCGGCTGGCTATTATGCGACGTTCATTTTGCCGACGGCCGGCCGGTCCCGTTTGCGACCCGCAACCTGTATAAATCGGTGCTCGCGACGCTCGCACAGCGCGGCTACGACTTCGTCGCCGGGCTCGAGGTCGAATTCCATATCTTCAAGCTCGAAGACGCCAGGATGTCACCGGAGGATGCCGGCCAGCCCGGCCAGCCG
This sequence comes from uncultured Alphaproteobacteria bacterium, assembly GCA_963761895.1. Lineage (GTDB taxonomy): Bacteria > Pseudomonadota > Alphaproteobacteria > Rhizobiales > Xanthobacteraceae > Bradyrhizobium. The sequence continues at coordinate 619,090 of CAVXIL010000001.1, read as the reverse complement.
CCTGATGTCAGCCTGTTGTCGCACGGCTATCAATACCTGGCCGAACAGCGCTACGACCAGATGGAGCCGGTGCTGGAGATCGTCAGGCGCGACCTGATGGCGCTCGGCCTGCCCCTGCGATCGATCGAAGTCGAATTCGGCCCCAGCCAGTGCGAGTTCACCTTCAAGCCGGCGGTCGGGCTCGAGCCTGCCGACAACATGATCCTGCTGCGCAGCGCCGTGAAGCAGATCTGCTCACCGCCACGGCTATCACGCGACCTTCATGTGCCGGCCGAAACTTCCGAACGTCGTTCGCGTCCGGCTGGCATCTGCATCAATCGATCGTCTCGCGCGAAAGCGGCGAGAACGCGTTCATGACGAAGGACAACGGCGAGGTGCTGAGCGTGTTCGGCCGCTTCTATCTCGGCGGACTTTTAAAACATGCCCGCGCGGCGGCGGTGTTCACCACGCCGACCATCAACGGCTACAAGCGTTATCGCTCCTATTCGCTGGCGCCGGATCGCGCGATCTGGGGCCGTGACAACCGCGGCGTCATGATCCGCGTGCTCGGCGGCGCCGACGATCCCGCGACCCGGCTGGAAAACCGTATCGGCGAGCCCGCCGCCAATCCCTACCTCTACATGGCCTCGCAAATTCTATCGGGGCTCGACGGCGTTGATCGGGCGCTCGATCCCGGCCCGTCGGCGGACACGCCGTATGAGACGAAAGCCGCGCTGCTGCCGAAGAGCCTTGGCGAAGCGGTGGACGCGCTGAAGAGCGATGCGTTTTTTCGTGAAGCGCTCGGCGCTGGCTTTGTCGACTACTACGTCCACATCAAGAACGCGGAGATCGAACGGTTTCAGGCGGAAGTGTCGGACTGGGAGCAGCGTGAATATTTCGAGATGTTTTGAGTGTGCGTGTTGCGAAGCGACACTGCCGCCGCAACGGCAGTGAGCTCCCTCTCCCCTTGCGGGAGAGGGTTGGGGTGAGGGGTTGCGGCCTATCGATGGAGCGTAACCCCTCACCCGGATCGCATCTGACGATGCGATCCGACCTCTCCCACAAGGGGAGAGGTGACACGGAGCAAGCGGCGATGGTGAGGCACACACCAAGAACGCCGAGATCGAGCGATTCCAGGCGGAAGTTTCGGAGTGGGAGCAGCGCGAATATTTCGAGATGTTTTGAGCTTGTCTCGACATTAGCTCGTCATGCCCGGGCTTGACCCGGGCATCCACGTCTTTGCAGGCACAAGCAAGAAAGACGTGGATGGCCGGGACCAGCCCGGCCATGACGAAAATTTGACGCCGGTGCGCGCGTCAACGCTCACACCCCCAGATACCGGTGCTGCAAATCCGGCTCGGCGATCAGCTCCGCCGACGTGCCGCTCCACACCGCGCGTCCGCGCTCGATGATGTAATGGCGGTCGGCGATGCGGGTGAGGTTTTCGATGTTCTTGTCGATCACCAGAACCGACTGGCCGCGCGCCTTCAGCATCGACAGGCAGTTCCAGATCTCGTCGCGGATCAGGGGCGCCAGGCCTTCGGTGGCTTCGTCCAGAATCAGCAGGCGCGGATTGGTCATCAGCGCGCGGCCGATCGCCAGCATCTGCTGCTCGCCGCCGGACAGCGTGTTGCCCATGTTGTTGCCGCGTTCGTCAAGCCGCGGAAACAGCGCGTGGATCTTGTCGATGGTCCATGGATCGGCACTCCCCAGGCGATTGCCGGACGCCGCGACCAGATTTTCGCGCACGGTCAGGTTGGGAAATATCTGGCGCCCCTCGGGCACCAGGCCGATGCCCAGTTGCGCGATCCGGAACGAGGCCAGCTTGCGCACGTCCAGCCCGCCGAAACGGATCGCGCCCGCACGCGCCGGCGTCAGCCCCATGATGGAGCGGATGGTGGTGGTCTTTCCCATGCCGTTGCGGCCCATCATCGCCACCATCTCGCCCGAATGGACCGACAGCGACAGGCCGAACAGCACCTGGCTGAGGCCATAGCAGGTCTCGATGTCTTCGACTTCGAGCAAGGCGCCGGCATCAGCCATGACGGACCACCGCATGCTGATCGCCGAGATAGGCGCGCTTGACCTCTTCGTTCTGGCGGATCGCCGCCGGCACGTCGGAGGCGATGACGCGGCCGTAGACCAGCACGCTGATGCGGTCGGCGAGCGCGAACACCGCGTCCATGTCGTGCTCGACCAGCACGATGGAGACCTCCCGGCGCAACTCCTGCAGCAGCTTCACCATGCGCGCCGATTCGGTGATGCCCAATCCGGCCATCGGCTCGTCGAGCAGCAGCAACTGCGGCGTGGTCGCGAGCGCGACCGCGAGTTCAAGCTCGCGCTGCTCGCCATGGCTCAGCCGGGAAACGACGACGTCGGCGCGATGGCCGAGCCCGACCCGGTCCAGCGCCGCCTGCGCCGTCTTGGCGCAGGTGGCGCTCCTTGCGGGCATTGCCCCAGAAGCGGAACGAATGACCGTCATGGGCCTGCGCCGCCAGCGCGACATTGTCGGCGGCGGTGAAGTCCGGCAGCAGCGAGGTGATCTGGAACGAGCGCGCCAGCCCGAGCGCGCTGCGCCGCCATGCGCCGGCACGCGGGTGATGTCCTGGCCCGCCAGGTGAATGGTGCCGGCGTGCGGCGGCAATTGCCCGGTGAGCTGGCTGATCAGCGTGGTCTTGCCGGCGCCGTTCGGCCCGATGATCGCGTGCAACTCGCCGCTGCGCGACATCGAGCGAGACGTTGATCGGTCGCGACGATGCCGCCGAACCGCCGCACCAGTTTTTCGACGCGAAGCAAGGGCTCAGCCACGGCTCAGCCTCCCCAGCAGCCCCACGATGCCGCCGCGCCCGAACAGCACGATCAACAGCAGGAGCGGGCCCATGATCAGCGCCCAATATTCCGTCACCTGCGACAGAAATTCTTCCAGCACCAGATAGACCATCGCGCCGATCACCGGGCCGAACAGCGAACCCATGCCGCCGAGGATCACCATCACCATGAGATCGCCGGAGCGGGTCCAGTACATCACGGCCGGGCTGACGAAGTCGGTGTTGTTGGCCAGCAGCGCGCCGGCCAGGCCGCACATCGTGCCGGCGATGACGAAGCAAACCAGCCGGTAGCGGGTGGCGGGAAACCCGATCGCCTGCATGCGCGCCTCGTTGGAGCGCAGGCCCTGCACCACCATGCCGAAGCGCGAATTGACGATGCGCCAGACCAGATAGATCCCGCCGAACAGGCAGGCGAGGCAGAGATAATAGAACTGCACGCGGTTCGACAGATTGATCAGGCCGGCAAAATCGCTGCGCTTGTAGATCGTGAGACCGTCGTCGCCGCCGTAGCGGGCAAGCCCCGAGGCGACGTAATAGGCCATCTGCGCAAAGGCCAGCGTGATCATGATGAAGTAGACGCCGCGGGTGCGCAAGGACAGCGCGCCGATCACGAGCGCAAACAGCGCCGAGGCCGCCAGCGCCACCGGCCACTGGATGAAGCCGGAGCCGATGCCCTCGAAGCGCGAGAATGCCGACCGCGTAGCCGCCGATCCCGAGATAGGCGGCATGGCCGAAGCTCATCATGCCGCCATAGCCCATGATGAGATTGAGGCTGACCGCCGCCAGCGCGAAAATCACGATGCGGGTGAACAGCGTCAGCGCGAAGACGTTGCCGCTCAGCGAAGAATAGAGCGGCAGCAACAACAGGCCGGCGACAACCAGCGCCGCGACGACGTTGCGGGCGTTGAGCTGATAGCTCATCGCCGGCTGGCCGGAAACAGCCCCTCCGGCCGCACCACCAGCACGATCGCCATCAACAGATAGATCAGCATCGAGGACAGCGCGGGCGCCGCGGTCGAAGCGGCGGAGGAACTCAGGATCTGGCGCAGCAAATCGGGCAGGAAGGCGCGGCCGAGCGTGTCGATCAGGCCGACAAAGATCGCGGCCAGGAACGCGCCGCGGATCGAGCCGATGCCGCCGATCACGATGATGACGAAGGCGAGGATCAGGATGTTCTCGCCCATCCCGATCTGTACGGTCAGGATCGGCGCCTGCATCAGCCCGGCGAGACCGGCAAGCGCGGCGCCGAGCCCGAACACCAGCGTGTAGAGCAGCTTGATGTTGATGCCGAGCGCGCCGATCATTTCCCGGTTCGAGGCGCCGGCGCGGATCAGCATGCCGAGCCGGGTGCGCATCACCACCAGATAGAGCAACAGCGCGACCAGCAGCGCGACCACGATGATCGCTAGCCGATAGGCTCGGATAATACACGCCGGGCATGATCTGGATCGGCACCGTCAGCCAGGCCGGCAGCGGCAGCGCCAGTCCCGCCGGGCCCCAGATCAGCCGCACCGATCGTTGAAGAACAGGATCAGCCCGAACGTCGCCAGCACGTGATCGAGATGATCGCGGCCGTAGAGATGCCGGAGCGCCACGAATTCCAGCACGATGCCGAGCAGCAACGTCGCGCCGAGCGCCAGGATGGCGCCGAGCACGAAACTGCCGGTCCAGGCCACGAAGGTCGCGGCGAAATAGGCGCCCATCATGTAGAGCGAGCCATGCGCCAGATTGACGAAGTCCATGATGCCGAACACCAGCGTCAGCCCCGCCGCCAGCAGAAACAGCAGCAGGCCGAACTGCAATCCGTTCAGGAATTGTTCGACGACAAGCAGCATGGAACGTTCGGAAATCGCCTAAAGCAGGACGGCTTTTTGATTGAATCGGCCTGTCCGCGGGTTCAGTTCACCTCGCCCCGGCGGGGAGAGGTCGGTTTGCCTCGGCGATGCGAAGCATCGTCCGGTGCAAACCGGGTGAGGCGGCTGGATGAACGAGGGACCGTAACCCCTCACCCCAGCCCTCTCCCAATGGGAGAGGGAGTGCACTTCCGTTGCCGTTACAGCCCAATTTATTCTCATCATTCTCCAGGAAACAGCGGCAGCGCGGCCGCTGTTTCGAACAGAACCCACGATCACTTCATCGGGCATTTGTCGTGGAAGCTATCCTGGCTCGTCCTTGACGATGGTGGCGACGGTCTTGAGCGAGAGCTGGCCGTCGGCGTCCTTCACCACGTCCTGCAGGTAGAAATTCTGGATCGGGATGTGGTTGTTGCCGTATTTGAACGGACCGCGCAGCGACTTGAAATCGGCCTTCTCCATCGCGGCCTTCATCGCGTCCTTCTTGGTGGTGTCGCCCTTCACCGCCACCACCGCGCTGTTGATCAGTTGCGCGGCGTCATAGGCCTGCGCGCCGTAATAGGTCGGGCGCAGATCGGGATATTTCTTGCGGTAATCGGCGACGAATTTCTTGTTCTGCTCGTTCGGCAGATCGTTGACCCATTCCTGCGCGCCGGGAACGCCGATCGCGTTGTCCTTCTGCAGCGGCAGCGACAATTCGTCGATGGTGAAGGCCGTATAGAGCGGCATCTGCGGCTTGAGCCCGGCCTGCACATATTGATTGAGGAACTGCACGCCGGCGGCACCCGGATAGAACACGAAGATCGACTCCGCCTTCGACGCGCGCGCCTTGGACAAGCTCGGCCGAGAAGTCGAGCTGGCTCGGCCACACCGTATATTCCTCGCCCATCACCTCGCCCTTGAACGTGCTCTTGACGCCGGCCAGCATGTCCTTGCCGGCGGCATAGTTCGGGCCGATCAGGAACACCGACTTGACGCCCTTCTGGTTCATGTAAAGGCCCATCGCCGCCGGCGTCTGGTCGTTCTGCCAGGAGGTCGAGAACACGTAAGGCGAGCACAATTCGCCGGCGAGCTGCGACGGTCCGGCATTGGCGCTAGATCAGGAAGGTCTGGGAATCGACCGCGGTCTTGAGCGAGGCCAGCAGCACGTTCGACCAGATATAGCCGGCGATGAAGTCGACCTTGATCGGACTGCACCAGCTTCTCGGTCTTCTGCTTGCCGACATCCGGTTTCTGCTGATCGTCCTCGTAGATCACCTCGACCGGCTTGCCGCCCATCTTGCGGCCCATGTGATCGAGCGCAAGCTCGAACGAGTTGCGCATGTCGTTGCCGATCACGGCGGTCGGGCCGCTGAAGGTCGAGACAAACCCGATCTTGATGGAATTCGCCGCCTGGGCCGGGTTTGCCAGCGCCAGGGCCGTTGCGCCCGCCAGCCAGAATGCCGTTCTCATGTTCATCTCCCTCCTCGTTATTGACGTATGCCGCCAGCCAAAGGACCGGCTCGGTCCGCGGAAGCGCCGAAGCTCCGTTCCCGGGTCTTCCGTTTTCCAGGTGACCGTGTTTTGTGCGCGAAATCTCAAGGTCGGCAGCAAGCACGAACCGAAGGCTCCCTCTTAGAACCTTCGGCTCAATGCCAGCCTTCATGCACCATAATTCGTATGGGCTGCAGATGGCAAGAATTATAGTTCTGGTTGGGAATCGATGGCCATGCCCTATCTGCTTTGAGGTATGGATAAACGAGCATGGGCCCGAGACCAAAGGCGCTTTTACATGACAACCGAGCAGCCGCGGCCGAACCGACCCCATCGCATCGTCATCGTCGGCGCCGGCTTCGGCGGACTGGAGGCGACCTACCGTCTCGCCGGCGCGCCGGTCAGCATCACCCTGGTCGACCGGCGCAACCACCATCTGTTCCAGCCGCTGTTGTATCAGGTCGCGACCGCATCGCTGGCGACCTCGGAGATCGCCTGGCCGGTCCGCTATCTCTTGCGCGGCCGTCCTGACGTCACGACCCTGTTTGCCACGGTGACCGGCGTGGACACCGAGCGCAAGTGCGTGCTGCTCGATGGCGACGACACCTTGCCGTATGACACGCTGATTCTCGCTACCGGCGCGCGCCACGCTTATTTCGGCCATGACGAATGGGAGCCGTTCGCGCCCGGGCTGAAGACTCTGGAGGACGCCACCACGCTCCGGCGTCGCATCCTGGTCGCGTTCGAGCGCGCCGAGCGCGAGAGCGATCCGGAGCGCCGCGCGGCGCTTTTGACCTTTGTCATCGTCGGCGCCGGCCCGACCGGCGTCGAACTCGCCGGCACCATCGCCGAACTGGCGCAGGACACGCTGCCGCCCGACTTCCGCAACATCGACACCCACAAGGCGCGTGTCGTCCTGATCGAGGCCGGGCCGCGCGTGCTGGCGGGCTTCTCCGACGATCTCTCGGCTTACGCGCAACGCTCGCTCAAGAGTCTCGGCGTCGAAGTCGTGTTGGGACAGGCCGTCACCGAATGCTCTTCCGACGGCGTCGTCTATGGCGGCAAGACCTTGCAGGCCAAGACCCTGATCTGGGCCGCCGGCGTGCGTGCCTCGCCCGCCGCCGAATGGCTCGGCGCGCCGGCCGACGGCGCCGGGCGCCTGCAGGTGCTGCCCGATCTCACCGTCCCCGGCCATCCCGACATCTTCGCCATCGGCGATACCGTCGTGATCGAAGGTCCCGACGGAAAGCCGGTGCCCGGCATTGCGCCCGCGGCAAAGCAGCAGGGACGTTACGTCGCCGAAACCATCAAGCTGCGCCTGCAGGGCGGCAAACCCGCGCCGTTCCGTTACAAACATGCCGGCAGCCTGGCGCAGATCGGCAAGCGCAAGGCGGTGATCGAACTCGGACGCATCAAGCTGCGCGGCACGATCGCGTGGTGGATATGGGGCATCGCGCACATCTACTTCCTGATCGGCCTGCGCAACCGGCTCAGCGTCGCGATCAGCTGGCTGTGGATTTACGCCCGCGATCAACGCGCCGCGCGGCTGATTACGCAAGGCAGCAGCAAGGTGACTGGTTGAGGGGCCGACGGTCACATGCCAGTTGCCGATCACGCGCTCCGGCCAACGACTGTTGCGTTCACGCTTTCGTGCATGATCCTGTCTATGCAATTACAGATTGACAGCCTCGCCGTTGCCGCCTTAGCGTCGACGAACTTTTTGAGGGGGTCCGCGCCATGGCAAAGAAAGCAGCGACCAGAAAGAAATCCAAAAAAAGCGCTTCACCAAAAAGAAGTCCACGAAAAAGACCAGACCCAGCGCCGGTAGCGGCAGCAACGTCAGGGCCCGCGGTACCGCCGATACCGGTACCCGTGGTAATCGCCGCAACGCCGGCGGCAGCCGCAACGGCGGCGCAGGAAGTGGCGCTGACACCGCCAAAATCGACCGTCACCAATGTCATTGACGATCCATCGGTCAGTCTGCAGCGCTTCGACCTGCTCGACCTGCAGCGCTACACCCAGGAAAAAGTCTACTCGACCACCGCGAGCAAGGACTTTCACCTGTTCTATGTCGGGCGCGACGACGTCCACGATATCCTCAAGCACGTTCTGTCGCGGGTCAGCGTCTCGCTCTACCTGAACATGTTCGGGTTCGATGACAACGAACTCAACGATATCCTGATGAAAATCGCTCTCGATGCGACGATTACGATGCTGGTAACGCTGGACAAGAGCCAGGCCAACGGGCCGCACGAAAAAGCCCTGCTGGACGCCGACCGGCAGCACAACCTCGCGCTGTTCAACACGCACTTCGTCACCAAAACGCATGTGCAGGAATTCGTCATCGGCCAGTCGGCCACGCATCAGATCAGCCACACCAAGGGGTTCGTGGCGGACGGCCGGGTCGCCGGCGAGGGATCAACCAATTGGTCGGACTCTGGCGAGGGTACCTTTATCGTCCAAGGAAGCCCCGGCGGTGCGAAATACAAGGCGCAGAACAACACGCAATCGATCATCACCGATCCCGACACGGTCAGCCGTTTCTCGTCAGAACTGGTTGCCGAGCATATGATTGCGCAGAAGCAAGCGGCGGCGGTTGGAGCCGTCGCCAACAAGCCTTTGAGGACCAAAATCGCCAAGCCGTCTTCGGCCGCCAAGGTCGCAGACCCGCATCCCGCGTTGATTCGCCACCGGGCCGCCGGCGCCACGGCTTAAGGCGAGTTGCGTTCGCTGCTTCCGTGACCTCGCCGGCGCTTTCGTCACCCTGCGGAGAAGCCTCAACCCAGGGATATCCTTGCTGATAAAATGGGCAAACTAGATTGCGGCCTCCCAACAAGCGGGGCCGCAGCCATACCCGTTTGGGAAACTGAAGTATCTGATATCAAACGGTGATTTTCACCATTTGGCTTTCCAATTCCGATGTACACAATGGCACACCGCTTGCTTCGATCCGGTGAGATTTTCCAACTTCCGGAGTGCAATCAGCCAATGGCGAACCTTTGCGCCCGCCTAATAAACTCTGTCCCGATCGGAGCCGCGCGTGACTGAGACTATCGCAGCGATCGTCGCAGCGCATCGCGCCGGCACCGTGTCGCCGGCGCAAACCGTGGCGCGCAGCTTTCAGCGGATACGCGACCATAACGACCCCGCCATCTTCATCAGCCTGCGTGACGAAAAGGAAGCGCTGGCGGAAGCGGAGGCATTGAGCGCAAAAGATGCCACGCAGCTTCCGCTGTACGGCGTTCCCGTCGCGGTAAAGGACAATATCGACGCCATCGGACTGCCCACCACCGCCGCCTGCCCGGCCTTCGCCTATTCGCCGTCGCACGACGCGACCGCGGTGGCGCGGCTGCGCGCGGCCGGCGCCATTGTCATCGGCAAGACCAACCTCGATCAGTTCGCCACCGGCCTCGTCGGCGTGCGTTCGCCCTACGGCATCCCCACCAATCCGATGCGCGCCGATCTGATTCCGGGCGGCTCGAGTAGCGGGTCGGCGGTGGCGGTGTCGGCAGGATTGGTGCCGCTGGCATTGGGCACCGATACCGCCGGCTCCGGCCGCGTGCCCGCCATGCTCAACAACATCGTCGGACTGAAGCCGAGCCTGGGACTGATCTCCACCGCCGGCGTCGTGCCGGCGTGCCGGACGCTGGACTGCGTGTCGATCTTTTCGCTCACCGTGGACGACGCCATGGCGGCGCTGGCGGCGATGGCCGGCCCCGACGGCGCCGATCCGTTTTCGCGCAACTGCCCGCTAGCGGAAATGGCCGCGTTTCCCTCGAAACTCAGGCTCGGCGTGCCGCGGCCCGGCCAGTTGATCTTCTTCGGCGACAAGGCTTCAGAGGCCGCCTATGGTGAGGCGCTCAAGCGCTGGACTGAGCTTGGCGCCACGCTGGTCGAGTTCGATCTCGAACCGTTCTATGAGACCGCGCGGCTGCTCTATGAAGGACCGTGGGTCGCCGAACGCTATCTGGTGATCCGCAATCTGCTGGCGTCGTCGCCGGAATCGATCCATTCGGTGACGCGCGAAATCATCATCGCCGGCGCGCGGCTTTCCGCCGCCGACACCTTTGCGGCGCTGTACCGGCTGCAGGCGCTGCGCAAGATCGCCGGGCGCGCCTTCACTGATATCGACGCGCTGGTGCTGCCGACGGCGCCGACCGTGTACTCGACAGCACAGGTGCTTGCCAATCCGCTTGAGCTCAACTCCAGGCTCGGCACCTACACCAATTTCGTCAATCTGCTCGACCTCTGCGGCCTCGTATTGCCGGCGGCGATACGGCCCGACGATATCCCGTTCGGCATTACGCTGCTGGCGCCCGCCGGGCAGGACGCGCAGCTCGCCAACATCGGCCGCGTCTTTCATGCCTATACTGGATTGCCGATGGGCAGCCGGTCACTGCCGCAGCCGCCGCTTGCGGCGTTGCCGGCGCGCATGAGCGGAGACGAGATCGCCGTCGCGGTGGTCGGCGCACATCTGTCGGGCATGGTGCTCAACGGCGAATTGAAGGCGCTTGGCGGACGCCTGCTGGAGTCGACCGCGACCGCGCCTGACTACAAACTTTACGCGCTGAACACCTCACCACCAAAGCCCGGCATGCTGCGCGTGGAAGCGGGAAGCGGATCGTCGATCGAATTGGAGGTCTGGGCGCTGCCGGCGGCGGCGTTCGGAAAATTCGTCGCAGCGATACCGCCGCCGCTGTCGATCGGCACCGTCCGCCTCGCCGATGGCCGCGGCGTCAAAGGCTTTATCGTCGAACCCGCTGATGTCGGCAGCGCGCGCGACATTTCCGAATTCTCCGGCTGGCGCGCCTTCGTGGCGGAAGCCGCGGCGGGGTGACGAGGGGCGAATAGCGAGTAGCGAAGAAAAGCCCCTATTCGCTATTCGCCACTCCCCATTCGCCTGCCTATACCGAGACCGCGTAGATCTCGTATTCGCCGCGCACCAACTCGATATGCGCGCGCATCGCGGCCGCTGCGCCGACCCGGTCGCCGCGCAGGATCGCCACCACGACGCGGTCGTGCTCGGCGTGCGATTTTGCCAGCCGGCCGAGATTGCGGAACTGCGCGCGGCGGAACGGCTGCACCCGCACCCGCGTCGCCAGCGTGATTTCGGCGATATAGCCGTTCTGCGAACCGGCATAGATCGCGTTGTGAAAGCGCTCGTTGACTTCGTGAAACCGGTCCGGATTGCCGACATAACTCAGCACCCGCAATTCCTCGTGAACCGCCTCCAGCCGGTGACGCTCGGCGGGCAGCATTCGTTCCGCGGCGAGGCCGGCGCACATCGCTTCCAGTTCCGCCATCGCCTCGAACATTCCGGTCAGCCGTTCGATCGAGGGCCGCGCCACCACCGCGCCGCGATGCGCCCGCGCATCGATCAGGCCGCTGGCCGCGAGCTGCCGCAGCGCCTCGCGCACCGGCGTGCGCGACACGTTGAAGCGTCTTGCGATTTCGGTCTCGTCCAGCGCGGCCCCCGGCGCCAGCGCGCCGCGCACGATCTCGTCCGCCAGTTGCAGCCGCAGTTCCTCCGCGCGCGTAATCTTGTCCGGATTGGGTGAGGCGCGATCCACGCGGCGAACGATGGCGTCGGCCTCGCTGGGCCGGAGGTTGAGGCGCGCTGGTCGGCAGATCGTCAAGGCTCATGCCTTTTGACCCTCGGCTTCGTCGATGATGCTGACATGGGCGGCGACGATTTTCCAGCCCTCGGCAAATCGCACCCATGTCTGCATCTGCCGCCCTACGCGGCCGGGCAGCGGAGTCGCGATAAAACAGGGTCGAGGCGACCGCGGTGTCGCGGCCATAGGTCGGTGATGATCGTCCTGTCGGTCTTGCGCATCAGCCCGACCGGCGAGCGCGCCGCGCGAAACGCCATGATCGCGTCATAACCATAGAGATTTTCGCCGATGCCGTAGCGCAGCGTGCGGGCATCGGCGCGGAACAGCTCGTCGAGGACGGCGACGTCGTTCGAAACCAGCGCCTTCTCGTAGCGCGCGAACTGCTCGGTCACCTCGGCCAGTACGTCGGGAAGATCGACCTGCATTTTACAATCCTCTCGGCCGCGGCGCTGAAACCACGCCGGCGCGTTCCAGCGCGAAAGCCACGCGTAGCGCGATGTCTTCCCGCCAGGGTGCGGCGATGATCTGCACGCCGATCGGCATCGGCTCGAGCGGCACGGGCACGGCGACCACCGGAAGCCCGATGAAGGAAATCGGCTGGGTGTGGATGCCGATATTGGCGCGCACCGGCAGTTCGACGCCGTCCAGCACGAAGGTCGTTTGCCCGAGTTTCGGCGCGACGCAGGGCGTCGCCGGCGCGATGATCACGTCGACCGACTTGAAGATTTCCAGTACCCGGGCGCGATACCAGCGGCGGAATTTCTGCGCGCGGTCGACCAGCGCCGCCGGGATCATGGCGCCGGCCAGCAAGCGGTCGCGCACCGCCGGATCGAAATCATCAGGCCGCCTGCGCAGGCGATCGAGATGCAGCGACGCGCCTTCGGTGGTGGTGATGACATAGGCGGCGGCGCGGGCGCGCGCGGCTTCGGGGATTTCGACCGTGCGCGTGGCGCCGAGCGCGCCTGGCGACGCGGGCGACGGCCTCGATTGCTTCGGGAAAAACGTTGTTCTGAAAATAGCCGCCGGCGATCGCGATCCGTAAGTCCCCGATGTCCTGCGCCAGCAGCGGCATCACCGGCTCGGCCGGCCGCGTCGTGCAAGCCGCGTCGTCCGGATCGGGTCCCTGCATCGCGTCATAGGCCAGCGCGAGATCGTCGACGCAGCGCGCGAACGGACCGAGATGATCGAAGCTCGCGACGAACGGAAACGACCTGGCGCGCGACAGCCGGCCATAGGTCGGCTTCAGTCCGAAGATTCCGCAGAACGACGACGGCACCCGGATCGAGCCGTTGGTGTCCGAGCCCAGCGCCAGCGGCACCAGGCCGCCGCCGACCGCGCCGCCGGAGCCGCCCGACGAGCCGCCGGTCATCCGGGTCACATCATGCGGATTGCGCGACGGACCGTCATGCACGTTCTCGCCGGTGAAGTCGTAGGCGTATTCGCCCATATTGAGCGCGCCGACCAGCACGGCGCCGGCCGCCTCCATCCGCTCGATCAGCGTGGCATCGCGCGGCGACGGCTTGAGGTCGCGATTGATCTTCGATCCGGCGCGGGTCGGCAGTCCCTTCACGTCGAACAGGTTTTTCACCGCGAACGGCACGCCGGCGAGCGGGCCGACATTCTGGCCGGCCGCAACAGCGGCATCGACCGCGCGCGCCCTGGCACGGGCGCGATCCGCGGTCACGTCGGTGAAGGAATTCAGGATGGGATCGTGCTTGGCGATCCGCGCCAGCGCCGCGTCGGTCACGCCAAGCGCGGACAGTTTCCCGCTCGCCACGGCAGCGCGCGATTTCGGCCGCCGACAGTTCGTCGCGATCAACGGTCATGGCGATATCAGGCTGCAAAGACACTGGCCGGCTCAGCTTCGTCTGACAGTGCAAATTCATCGACCAGCCGCGCCAGTCTCAGCGACACCTCGAGATTGGCCTTGACCGCCGGCTTCCAGGCCTCGTCGATCGGCAGCGCCAGCGCTTTCGAGACGGCGTCGATATAATCATCAAGCGGATCAGCAGCCATTGGTCTTTCATCGGTCGGCGGGTTCAGTGAACCGGCAACGGCGGATGCGGAATCGCCGTCAGCAGCTCTCTTGTATAGGCATCCTGCGGATCACCCAAGACCCGCTCTGACGGACCCTGTTCAACGATACGTCCCGACCGCATCACAATGACACGATCGCACAACAACCGCACCACATTCAAATCGTGCGACACGAACAGATAGCTCATGCCCATCGACTTCTTCAAATCCTGCAACAGATTGAGCACGACCGCCTGCACCGAGACATCGAGCGCCGCGGTCGGCTCGTCGAGAATGACGAGCTTGGGGTGCAGCGCGATGGCGCGGGCGATGCCGACGCGGGCCTTCTGGCCGCCCGACAATTGATGCGGGAACCGATCCAGCAGATTGACCGGCAGGCCGACCAGCCCGGCCAGTTCCTCGCAGCGGGCGCGCAGGGCGTCGCGTCCCCTGATGTCGCCGAGCTGCATGATCGGATCGGCGATCGCGCGCGCGGCGGTAAAGCGCGGATTGAGGCTGTCGGTCGGATCCTGGAACACCATCTGGATGCTCTTGCGCAGCGGCAGCCGCGCGAATGCATTGGGCAGGATGCCGCCGATCTCGTCGCCGTCGAACATGATGCGGCCCGAGGTCTGGTCCAATAGCCGCATCACCATCATCGACGTGGTGGATTTGCCGCAGCCGGATTCGCCGACCAGGCCGACGCTCTCGCCATGGCCGACGGAAAAGCTGATGCCGTCGACGGCACGGAATTGCTCCAGCTCGACCGGCGGCTTGCGCGAGAACAGTTTTGCCAGCGTCGCCGTAGCGCCCTGGCGTGGATATTCCTTGACGAGCTTTTCGACGAGAAGCAGGGATTTTGTGCCGCCGCCATTTGTTGAACCGTCACCCCCGGGCTTGACCCGGGGGTCCATCGCCTCTGGAGCAGAGTCTTGCGAAGAAGGATGGATGGCCGGGTCAAGCCCGGCCATGACGGCCGATGGGCGGGGCGAGTTGGAAGGAGAAATCGGCGCCAGCGCCGCCGCATCCTCCTCCGGCAGCAGATCGCGCAGGGAGACGCCGAGCCGCGGCGTCGCGCGCATCAGTTTCCTGGTATAGGCGTGTTGCGGGCTGGCGAAGATGTCGGCCGACAGCGCGGTTTCGACCACGCGGCCCTTCTCCATCACCACCACGCGATCGCAATAGGCGGCGGCGAGGCCGAGATCGTGGGTGATCAGGATGGTCGACATGCCCTTTCGCCTGGTCAACTCGACGATCAGGTCCATCACGGCCTTTTGCGTGGTGACGTCGAGGCCGGTGGTCGGCTCGTCCGCGATCAGAAGCTGCGGATTGCAGGCCAGCGCCAGCGCGATCACCACGCGCTGGCACATGCCGCCCGACAGCTCGAACGGATAGGCGTGATAGCGCTCGCGCGGCCGCGCGATCTTGACCTGCTCCAGCGCCTCGATCGCCTTCTCGCCGCGGTCGCCCACCGTCGACTGTTGCACATGCTGGCGCAGCACGTCCTCGATCTGGTCGCCGACCTTGCGGATCGGATTGAGCGCCGCGCGCGGATTCTGGAAGATCATCGAGATTTCGCGGCCGCGCAGGTCGCGCATCTGGCTTTCGGTCGCGGCCTTGACGTCGATGCCGGAAAACATCACCGAGCCTTCGGCGATCTTGCCGGCACGGTCGAGAATCCGCATGACCGCATAGGAGGTGACCGATTTGCCGGAGCCGGATTTGCCGACGATGCCGAGCGTCTCGCCTTTCGCCACCGAGATGTTGACGTGCTGCACCGCCTTGACGATGCCGCGCCGGGTGGCGAATTCCACCGTGAGGTCGTTGACGTCGAGCAACGGCTGCGCGGTCATGTTCGGTTCCCGCCGTCATGCGCGGGCTTGACCCGCGCATCAATCAAAATCTTTAAAGCGCTCTTCGAGCGATGGATTGCCGGGTCAAGCCCGGCAACGACAACCATATCTGGAGCTACTCCGTTCATCGCCTCACGTCCTTCGCTGCGGATCGACGATATCGCGCAGGCCGTCACCGAGCAGGTTGAAGCAGAACACCGCGACCATCAGCGCCAACGCCCGGGAAAAGCGCGATCCACCATTCGCCCGACACCATGAAGCCCGCGCCTTCCGCGACCATGATGCCCCATTCGGCGGTCGGCGGCCGCACCCCGAGCCCGATGAACGAAAGCCCGGCGGCGTTGAGGATCGCGTAGCCCATGGTCAGCGACATCTGCACGATCATGATCGGCATGATGTTGGGCAGGATATGCACCAGCAGGATGCGAAACTCGCCGTTGCCCGACAGCCGCGCCGCCTGTACGAAGCCGGCGTCGCGCCGCACATTGGCCTCGGCGCGGGCGACGCGGGCATAAAGCGGGAAATTCACGATCGCTGTGGCGATGATGATGTTCTGCACGGTGTTGCCGAGCGCGGCCACGATCCCCATCGCCAGCACGAACAACGGAAACGCCATGATGGTGTCGGCGATGCGTCCGACGATGCGGTCGGTCCAGCCGCCGAAATAGCCGGCGGCGATCCCGGCGAGGCCGCCCATCAGGAACACCAGCACCACGGAGGCCACTGCGATGAAGCTGTCGAGCCGCGTCGCCACGATGACCCGGCTGAAAATATCGCGCCCCAGCTGGTCGGTGCCGAACCAATGCGCCGATGACGGCGGCTTCAGCGCCGCCACGGTGTCGGACGCCAGCGGATCGTACGGCACGACGTAGGGGCCGAACAGCGCCGCGAACACGATCACGATCAGGAGCCCGAAAGCGAATGCGGTGACGCGATTTTCGCCGAGCACGTAGCGGGTGTGCTCGAAGATCGCGGCCAGACCTGAGGTGGGCGCGGGAGCAGCGGGTTCAACGGCGGGGGCAACGGTGCTCATGCTTACCTCTCACCCTTCCAGCCTCACTCTGGGATCGATCACGCCATAGAGAATGTCGATCATCAGATTGAGCAGCACGTACATGACCGCCATGGTCAGCACGAAGCCCTGCACCGGCGCGAAGTCCGAGGAGATCAGGGCTTCCACCGCGTAGGAGCCGATGCCGGGCCAGGCGAATACCTTTTCGACCAGCACATTGGCGCCGAGCAGGAACGAGAACACCATGCTGAGCGTGGTGACGACCGGCAGCATGGCGTTACGGAAGGCGTAGGTGACGATCACCGTTCCCGGCGACAGGCCGCTGGCGCGCGCGGTGCGCACGAAATCCGACGACAGCACCGCCAGCATCGAGGCTCGCGTCATGCGCGCGATCGGCGCCAGCGAGAAGATCGCCAGCGTCAGCGCCGGCAGGATCAGCTGGCTGAGCGCGGAACGGAAGGTCTCGAAATCGCGCGCGATCAGGGCGTCGATCAGATAGAAGCCGGTCACCGCCGGCGGCGCGCTGTAGAACACGTCGAGCCGTCCCAGCGGGGCCGGCGACCATCCGAGCCTGAAATAGAAGATATAGACCAGCACCAGTCCGGTGAAGAACACCGGCAGCGACACGCCCGCGGTCGTGGTCACACGACAGAGATGGTCGATCCACGAGCCGGGCCGGGTCGCGGCGAGCACGCCGAGCGGCAATGCGATCACGATCGAAACGACGAGGCCGAGCAGCGTCAGTTCGGCGGAGGCCGGCAGTCGATTGCGGATTTCGGTCGCGACCGGCTGACCGGTGGTCAGCGAATTGCCGAAATCGCCGTGCGCGAGATCGGCGGTGTAGCGGAAGAACTGCTCGATCAGCGGCTTGTCGAAGCCGAGCTTCTTGCGGATCTGCTCGATCGCCTCCTTGTTCGCGGCGGGCCCGGCGAAATACGCGGCGGGATCGCCGGGCAGCGCCCGGGTCAGCAGGAACGTGACGATCACGACCCCGATCAGGCTCGGGATCGCGAACATCAACCGCTTGCCGATCATGGTCAGCATGATGCGCTCGCGCGCCGTGCGAGTGGCGAATAGCGAATGGCGAATGGTTGATGATGATGGATCTGTCGCAAGACTTGCTACTCCCCTATTCGCCACTCGCTATTCGCCACTCGCCCACTTAACCCTTCACCAGCGCGCGATAATCGAGCCGGCGGTGGAACCAGTACTGATAGCCGGAGATGTTCTTCTGCATCGCGACGTTGACGAAGGGCTGATACAGCGGAATGCGCGGAATATCCTTGAAGGCGAGGTCGACGAAACCCTTCACGTCGCCGTCGTAGGCCGGCATGTCGCCGGTCGCGGCCGCGGTGCGCGCGCCGTCGATCAGTCTGTCCATCTCCGGCGACTTGTAGCTCATGGTGTTGAAGACGGAATTGTTGCCGTGATAGCACCAGTAGAAGAAGTATTCGGGGTAATCGAGCCAGCCCGAGAACACGTTGGTATAAAGCGGCATTTCCTTCTTGTTCAGTTCGGTGCGCCAGTTGGCGCCGGGCACCTTGTTGATGGTGGTCTTGATGCCGATCTGCGCCAGGCTTTCCTGCGTCAGCACGCAGAGCGGTTCGTTGATACCGGCGAAATTGAGGTCGAATGACAGCGTGGTCTCGAAGCCGTTCGGATAGCCTGCCTTCGGCAAGCAACGCCTTGGCCTTGTGCGATGTCGGTGAAATATTTGGTCGGCTGCGGCCACGCCACCTCGGTCGCCTTGCTGGCGGGCGCGCCGAACATCGGATTGGCCAGCCCGAACAGCACCGCGTCCATGATCTTCTGATAGGGAATCGCGTAAGCCATCGCCTCGCGCACCTTCGGATTATCGAACGGCGGCCCTGGTGACGTTCATGCCGATGTACTGGATGCCGTTGGAGAACGGCAGCGACACGATGTTGAGCTTGCCGGCGGCCTTGAGTTCCTGAAAATCCTTGTTCGGCAATTCATAGGAGATGTCGGCATCGCCGCGCTCGAGCAGCGCGCGGCGGTTGCCGGCCTGCGGCACCATGCGCCAGATCACGCGCTTGATCTTCGGCATGGGTCCGCCGACCCAGTCGTCATTGCGCTCCATGACCACTTCGGTGCCGGCGGTCCATTTTGTCACTTTGTAGGCGCCGGAGCCGGCGGTCTGCTGCTTGGTGTATTCGAGGCCCCAGGGATCCTTCTCGCTGGCGTTCTTCTTCACCAGTTCCGAATTGACAACGCAGGGCACGATGACGGCGAGATCGGGAATCGTCAGCCGGTCTTTCCTGGCAAAGTCCACCCGCACCGTGTTGTTGTCGACCACAACGAACTGCTCCGGTTTGGTCAGCGAGCCCGCGCTCATCTGGAAGGTCGGGAATCCGCCGACGCTGACCGCGCGATCCAGCGACCACTTGACGTCCTTGGCCGTCACCGGCGCGCCGTCGTGAAATTTGGCGTTCTTCTTCAGTTTGAACGTCACCGACATGTCGCCGACATTCATGTCTTCGGCGAGTTCGGGCTTGAACTTGTCGCGGTCGTAATACGGAACGCCGCCGGGACCGCTCTTCATCTCGTGGCTGATCAGGCGGTCGTAGCAATTCCACGACACCTCGTAGCCGGGAACGTTGGTGCCGATGCCGTGGATGTCGAGATTGTTGGGGCCGCCTTCCGAGACGATCAGCAGGGTTTCCGAGCGGGCGTCGGCTTTGGCGGGGGACCAGATTGCGGGCGCGGGCACCATGGCGCCGGCGGCGATGCCGGACACCGATTTCAGAAAATCGCGGCGCTTCATGGGATGCTCCAAACGCACGGGGAAAATGGCTTTTGGAGCAGTCGTCGCAAGGTTCGTGCCAAATCTTAACGGAAGCCTAAGCGCGCTTTAAGCGCCTGATTGGCTTCGAATATCGGGCCTGCGGCGATGGATCGCTCTCGTAGGCCGAACTGGCGTTGCATACAAAGAAATGACTGTGCCTATTGTGAAGGCAGACGCCTGGCGGCCTTTTCCTGGGCAAAATCACCGGGCCGAGGCAACAGGAACAGCTCGAACAAGCCGGCAACATCGATCGGAGCCGCGGGTCAAATCGGCCAGAGTAATCGCTCCAGCTCGAACAAGTCGGCGGCCTTCTGCTGCCAACCCTCGATGCAGATTTGACGATTGAAATCGCTGAAGCGGTGCAGCAGGGCAAGCGCCATCAGCCGTCGCCTCAGTGTCGCCGTCATATCCGACTGCGAATACCCGAACCCCGCGAAAAGGCTTTGCACGCGGCGCGGCAATCCTGCCGTCATGAACGCGCTCGGCCCAAGCAGATCGTATTCGCGCCAGCCGGTGAACACGTCGCCGAAGTCGATAAGTCCCGACAGCCGCCAGTCTCCGGTTTCACGGCTCAGCAGAAAGTTCTCCGGAATGTATTCACCTGTCAGGATGACCGGTGGCGCCTGCAGGGGAATAAGGGCCGCCGCGTCGCGGAGAAACTCGTCCAGCCCGTCCAGATATTTTCGCGGCAGCCCGAGACGCTCATGCCTGGCGCGACATCCCTCGATTTGCCGGAGGATGAACCGGTCCCAGCGCGGCTCGATGCTGGACAGCGCTCCGACCGGGACATGCTGTACTTCCGCAATCGTCTCCCCGATTTGGCCGAGCACGCGTTCTTTCTGATCCTCGGGCAGGGCTGGCCACGCCTGCGTGCCCAGGATGCCGTTGAGCCGCGTGATCACGAGATAGGGCCATTGGTCGCGCTCGCCTTCGAGCACGATCTCGGGAATCGGGACGCTGAGCCGCCCGCGAAGCTGCGACAGCGAACTGCGCTCGGACACGAACTGATGGCGCAACAGCGGCGGAAAAACCTTCAGCACCAGCCGCGCGTCGAGCGCGACGACGAGATTGGTGCCGGTCGGGAACAAGTGCGGATCCCCGTGTGGCAGCCCATGAGCTGCGCGCGATGTCGAGCACCGCCGGCAGGCATCGCGAGAGGTCGGTGCGCCAAGTCTCGAATGCCTCGATATTTTCTACGCGCGGCAATGAATGCATGATTGGTACGATCTCAGGAAGCCGATTCCATGGCGTGAAGTCCGGCCGCAACTACCGGTCCGGGTTGGCCCGCTCGAACTGGCGCAGCAGCCGGTTGCCGCGCTCGACCGCGGAATCCATCGCCGCCTGCGCGGATTTCTTGCCGCTGAAGGCCTGCTCCAGTTCGTCGTCGATCACGTCGCGGATCAGGACGAAGGATCCGAGCCGGACGCCGCGCGAATTCTCGGTCGGCGGGTTCAGCGTGATCTGCTCGATCGAAATCGCGGCGCCGGGATTGCGATCATAGAAAGCCCTGCGCGCGGGTCAGATCGAACGCCGCGCGGGTGACCGGCAGATAGCCGGTGTTCTGGTGCCACGCCGCCTGAATCTCCGGCTTCGACAGGAAGCCGAAGAACTTTGCCACGCCCCTGTATTCGGCGCGCGGCCGCTCCCGCAGCACCCACAATGTCGCGCCGCCGATAATGGTGTTTTGCGGCGCGCCTTCCACGTCGGGCCAGTATGGCAGCATGCCGTAGCCGATCTCGAATTTGGAATTGGCCTTGATATCGGCCCGCGTCGCCGAGGAGCCCATGAAGATTCCGCATTCGCCATTCCAGAAATCGCGGCTCGGCCGAGGTGGCGCGGCCGCTGTAGTCGAACACCTTGGTGGTCTGCCATTCCGCCAGTTGTGCGATATGGCGCACCATCACCGGATTGTTGAAATTGAGCACCGCGTCGAGACCGTCGAAGCCATTGGCCCTGGTCGAGATCGGCAGGTTGTGGAATGCGGAAAAATTCTCGACGTTGATCCAGGATGGCCAGGAGGTGGTGAACCCGCAGACCGCGCCGGACGCGCGCAGCCGCTGCGCCGCGGCGCCGACCTCGGCCCAGGTCTTCGGCGCGATGTCGGGATCAAGCCCGGCGGCGCGGAACAGGTTCTTGTTGTAGTACAGGATCGGCGTCGAGGTGTTGAACGGGAATGACAGCATATTGCCGTCGGCATCGGCATAATAGCCGGTGACCGCCGGAAGATACGCGGCCGGGGAAAATCGCTTCCTGCTCGTCCCGCATCAGCTCGAATACCGGATAGATCGCGCCCCTCGCCGCCATCATGGTCGCGGTCGCGATTTCGTTGACCTGAACGATGGCGGGCTGCTTGTGCGCGCGAAACGCAAAGATCGCTGCTGTCACGGTTTCGGTGTAACTGCCCTTGTAGCTCGGGACGATGCGGTATTCGGATTGCGATGCGTTGAAATCCGCAGCGAGCTTCTCCAGCTGCCGCCCGAGTTCGCCGGACATCGCATGCCACCACATGATATCGGTGACCGCAAATGCCGGCGATGCCAGGCCGACCGTGACAGCGGCAGCCGCCAGTTGCAAAAGTCTCAAAGCCGGCTTTCCCATAGACCCACTCTAATCCGTCGTGGTTAAAGCGCCGATCGGCGCATCTCGCGCGTTTCCAAAACCCCGCGCCACCGGCTGTCATCCGCAAAAACCCGAGCGCAGCGCACCATTGACGCTGTCAGCGGCACGGTCAGAATAGCCCCTCCGCTAAGTTGCATTGAACCTTTTCGTCTATCCTTAGACATCATCATAGGGATGAAGTTGCCTGTGTACAGCCGCGCCGACCTTTCGCGGACCGGAGCCCTCGTTGTCGCGCTGTTGCTGACGGCGGTCTCGACGAGCGCGGTGGCGCGGGAATTTCGCGCCGCCGATACCCAGAACGAAGATTACCCGACCGTGCAGGCGTTGCGCTGCATGGGAAGCCTGATCGCGGACCAGGGCGGCGGCCGTCATCAGATCCGGCTGTTTCACTCGCGCCAGCTCGGCGAGGAAAAGCAAACCATCGAGCAGACCCGCGCCGGCGCGATCGACCTCAACCGCACCAACGGGGCGCTGATCGGGATTTTCGTGCCGGCGATGAACGTGCTGGCGATGCCGTTTTTGTTCCACTCCATCGAGCATCTGCAGAAGGTGCCGGACGGGCCGACCGGCACAATTCTGGACAGCTTCGAGCCTTATGGATTTATCGGCCTGGCGGCCGGCGTAACGATCGTGACCGACTTCGACCGCAAACCCTTCGAAGCCGCGATGGCCGGGATCTACGCCGAGGCTCAGCGCGATCCCGCGACCGCGGAATTGATCGAACGAATTCGCAAGGTGGAGTGAGTTGGCCTTGGGTACTCCTGAGCAAGGCGAAGCTGCGGAACGGCCGGCGAGCCTCGCCGCGCGCGGTCGCTCCGGCGTCGTCGGGCTGGTGCGCGCGGTGCCGATCCGCTGGCGCATCCTGTCGATTGCCGCGCTGAACTCGGCGGTCGTCGTGGTGCTCGCCGCCATGATCTGGAACGGCGCCCAGGTGCTCGGCTCGGCCTGGGACGACGTCCGGCAGGTGCGCGAGTCGGACAAGATCCTGGCGCTGCTGGAGAGCGAAACCGGCCGGCTGCAGAACCTGATCCATCGCTACATCAATCAGCCGAGCCCCGAACTGTTCGCCGAGATATTGCTGCTGCGCGAGGCGGTGCATGGGCACCCTGACCACGCGCGCCTCGACCGACCCGATGCTGTCGGGATCGGTGGAAGAACTCGAACGCGTCACCGAGCGTTTCCTCAATGGCTTCGGCGAACTGCGCGGCGTCCAGGCCACGATTTCGAAGACCTACGAGGACGAGGTCCTGACCCCGGCCCGCGACATGGCCGGGCTGTATTCGATCATCGAGGGCGCCACCGGCCACCGCGACGCGCTGATCTGGCCGTCGCTCGGAAAATCCCGCGAGGCGTTCACCGCGATGCTGGTCGCCGCCAACGCCTATTATCTCTCGCTGGCGACGGCTTCCGCCGAGGAAGCCCGCCGCAACACCGACGACGATCGAGAAAACCATCCCTGTCATGTCCGACCTCGCCGACAACGACCTGCAGCGCATGGCGCTGCAGCGATTGAACGCGCGGACCGAGGCGCTGCGCCAGGGCCTTGTCGAAATTGTCGGAGCAGCTGGCGAGCCGGACCGAGCTGCTGCGCAACACCATCGACGCCAGCCAGGCCGAAGCCATCGGCGCCATCGACGATCTGTCGGCCAAGATGCGCCAGCGCGAGCAGAAAGCGCAGGAGACGTTCGACCGGACGCTCGCCAACATATCCCGCAAGGTGCTGTCGATCGCGGTGATCTTTCTCGGCATCATCGTCACCGCGGGCGTCCTGATCGCGCTCTAGCATCCGACTGCCGTTGCAGCAGATCATGGCGGCGATGCAGGCGATCACGTCGGGCGATTACGACCGGCGCGTGCAGGGCACAGACGCCAGCGACGAGGTCGGCGCGATGGCGCGCGCGGTCGAGGTGTTCCGCGAAAACGCCATCGCCAAGCGCAAGACCGAAGACGAGTTGCGCGCCTCCAAGGAGAAGGCCGAAAGCGCGCTGCTCGAACTCAACACCGCCCAGCAGAACCTGATCGACGCCGAACGGCTGGCGGCGCTCGGCGGCCTGGTCGCCGGCGTCGCCCATGAAGTCAACAACCCGATCGGCATCAGCCTGACGGTGGCCTCCAGTTTCGCGCGCCGCGCCGAAATGTTCGAGGCCGAGCTGAAATCCGACAGCCAGCTGCGGCGCTCTCAACTCGAGGAATTCGTCCGCACCTCGCGCGACGCAGCACAGCAACTGGTAGCCAACCTGCATCGCGCCGGCGAACTGATCCAGTCCTTCAAGCAGGTCGCGGTCGACCGCTCGCATGCGGAACGCCGGCAGTTCAGCCTGAGCGAGGCGACCGACCAGATCATCGCCAGCCTGCGGCCGGTGCTGAAGCGGGCGCCGATCGCGCTGTCGGTCGACGTGCCGGAGGGCCTTGTCATCGACGGCTACCCGGGCTCTTATGGCCAGATTCTGACCAATCTGTTCCTCAACGCCGCCAATCATGCGTTTGCCGACGGGCGCTCCGGGACGATCTCGATTTCGGCGCGGCCCCGCGGCCACGACGACGTCGAGATCATTTTTGCCGACAACGGGGCCGGAATGACGCCGGACGTGCAGCGGCAGGCGTTCGACCCGTTCTTTACCACCCGCCGCAACGAGGGCGGCACCGGACTTGGCCTGCATATCGTCTATAACCTCGTCACCCAGCAGCTCGGCGGCCGGATGATGCTGGATTCAAGACTGGGACAAGGCACCACATTTCGCATTATCATGCCGAGGGCCGCCAAGGGCGGCTCCGCGAACCGCAGACCTGGCAAGCGACGGGACCCCTCAATGGCCGAACAGGACGATGTCCTCCACCTGATCGACGATTCCGGAACCGCTCCGGAAGCTTCGACCGCGCGCAAGTGGAAGGTCGCCGTGATCGACGACGATCAGGCCGTGCACGAAGGCACGCGGTTTGCGCTGAGCGACTACAGCCTCAACGGCCAGACGCTCGAGATCCTGTCGGCCTATTCGGCGGCCGAGGGCCGGACCTTGATGCGCGCCCATCCCGACATCGCCGCCGTGCTGCTCGACGTCATCATGGAAACCGACGCCGCCGGCCTCGATCTCGTCGAATACATCCGCAACGAGCTCAAGAACGAGACCGTCCGCATCATCCTGCGCACCGGGCAGCCCGGACAGGCGCCCGAGCGCCGCGTCATCGTCCAGTACGACATCAACGACTACAAGGCGAAGACCGAGCTGACCGCCGACAAGCTGTTCACCTCGCTGACCGCGGCGCTGCGCAGCTATCAGCAGCTCGAGCGCATGGTGCAGACAAGGCGCGGGCTGGAAATCATCATCGACGCCGCCTCGACGCTGTACGATTTCAAATCGATGCAGCGCCTCGCCGAAGGCGTGCTGACGCAGATCGCCTCGCTGCTCAACGTCGATTGCGCCGGCATCCTGGTGCTGCGCGACGGCGGCGTGATCGGCGACGACTTTTCCGTGCTGGCCGGTTCGGGCTGCTACAGCCGCTTCATCGGCGCCGCCGGCTCCAAATCGCTCGACCCCGATTTGCGGTCGATGGTGGAAGCCGCCTTCCGGCGGCGCAAGCATGAATTCGTCGATCAGCGCACCGTGCTCTACATTCGCACCGGCAGCGGACGCGAAGTCGTCGTGCTGCTGCAGGCGGAGCGCCAGCTGTCCGAAACCGACCGTTCGCTGGTCGAGATTTTCGGCAGCCGGCTTTCGATCGCGTTCGACAACGTCATCCTCTATCAGCAGCTGCACGAGGCCAATACCCAGCTCGAGGACCGCGTCGCCCAGCGCACCCGCGCGCTGATGCAGGCCAACCGCCGGCTGTCGGCGCAATGGCTGCGGCTGCAGCGCGCCAACGGCTTCAAGAACGAAATTCTCGGCACCGTCGCCCACGATCTGAAGAATCCGCTCGGCGTGATCCTCGGCCGCACCGAAATGCTGACCGAACTGATCAGCGCCGGCGCTTCCAAGGAGAGCGTCACCGCCCAGGTCGAGCATATCCGCGACGCCACCAGGCGCCTGACCTCGATGGTCGATCATCTGATTTCGGACGCGATGGCCGACGCCTTCGACATCTCCATCCGCCGCGAGCCGGTCGATGTCGCGGCGCCTGGTCAGCGAAGTCGCCGACGCCAATCAGCCTTTGGCCGCCAACAAGCAGCAGACCATCACGGTGTCGGCGCCGCCGAATTTCGTCACCATGTGCGATGCCGACCGGATGCGGGAGGCGATCGACAATCTCGTCAGCAACGCCATCAAATACAGTCCCGATCGGCGGCAAGATCGCGGTGGTGGTCAGCCACGAGGAGCAACAACACCGTCATCCGCATCGCCGACGAGGGCGCCGGCCTGTCGCCGGAAGATCTCGGCCGGCTGTTCGGCCGCTTCCAGCGGCTTTCCGCCAAGCCCACCGCCGGCGAAAGCTCGACCGGCCTCGGGCTTTCGATCGTCAAGCGCATCATCGACATGCATGGCGGCCGAGGTCACCGCCGACAGCGCCGGGCCCGGACAGGGATCGACCTTCACCGTCATATTACCCGCGACAGAGATGTCATGAGCCAGAGCCAGCACATCGTCATTGTCGACGACGAGGCGCCGGCCCGCGAGATGGTCGGCGATTACCTCAAGATGCACGGCTTTACCGTGACGCTGTGCGACGGCGGCAAGAGCCTGCGCGGCGCGATCGAAACCAGCGTGCCCGATCTCGTGGTGCTCGATCTGAACATGCCGGAGGAAGACGGGCTTTCCATCATCCGCGACCTGAAAAGCCGCACCAACGTTCCCGTCATCATGCTGACGGCGACCGCAAGCCCGATCGACCGCGTGGTCGGTCTCGAACTCGGCGCCGACGACTACATCGCAAAGCCCTGCGAATTGCGCGAACTGATGGCGCGGATCCGCTCGGTGCTGCGGCGAAGCGCGCCGGCCCGGGCGCCGGCAGCCGCGCCGGAGACGCCGGCGGCGAAGGCCGCGAAGGACCAGCTGGTGCGGTTCGGCACCAAATGGCTCGATCTGGAGGCGCAGGCGCTGCGCGACGACGAAGGCAACGAGCATCCGCTGACCGCTTCCGAATTCGGCCTGCTCAAGGTTTTCGCGGCCAATCCGAAGCGGGTGCTGTCGCGCGAGCGCCTGCTGGAATTGGCCAATGCGCGCGACAGCCGAAGCCTTCGACCGCGCCGTCGATCTGCGCATCATGCGAATCCGGCGCAAGATCGAGCCCGACCCGACCAAGCCCGCGGTGATCCGCACCATCCGCGGCGGCGGCTATCTGTTCTCGCCCGTGGGCGACAAGGCCTGATTGGCCCGCTGCTCGCTATTGCAAGCGGTGGCTCAACGCGGTCGACCTGTCGGTAACCGGGATGGCACCGGGCCCGGATGCGCATCCGACCGCGTCAGGTCGAGCGCAAGTCCCGCAATCGCGCGGGACACGAATGCGGCGCAATTCCAGGCAACACCGTCGTGGTCGCGGTCGACAAGCGCCCGAGGGAAAACTCAGCCGTATCTATCGTCCAGCCGACCTCTATCTGAACGGTGGGTGCACGGATGCGGACGGTTACCATATCGAGCGGGGCAATCTCGTTGCTTTGTCAACTGGCCGTCGCCTCGACCGTCGTGACATCCGCGGTCGCGCAGGACGCCCCGTTTCAGAGCCGGCAAGTCACGCCCGCGGGCGAATACACCCATGGGATCGAAGGGCCGGCCGTCGATCAGCAGGGGAACCTGTATGTCGTCAATTTCGGCAAGCCCGGCACGATCGGAAAGCTGGCAGCCGGGGCATCGCAATCGGAGTTGTTCGCGGTGCTGCCGGAGGGAAGCGTCGGAAACGCGATCCGCTTCGATCGGGAAGGACGCATGTTCGTCGCCGACTACAAGAAGCACACGATCTTTGTGGTAGGCAGGGATGGAAAAGACGTCGAAACCTACTTCCATTCGGACGACTTCAATCAGCCGAACGATATGACGGTCGCAACCGACGGCACCATCTATGCGAGCGACCCAAACTGGAAACGGCACGACGGCCAGATCTGGCGGGTGCAAAAATCGGCGGGCGGCAGCATCGTCGGCGACAAGATGACAGCCGATCGCCGAATGAGCACGACCAACGGGATCGATCTCAGTTCGGACGGAAAAACCCTTTATGTCGGCGAATCCGATACCAGGGAGATCTGGTCGTACCGGATCGACGGCACGCGGCTTGTTGCCCCCAAACTCGTGAAGCGGTTCGACGATTTTGACATCGACGGCCTGCGCACCGACACCGCCGGAAATCTGTTCGCGGCGCGGATATTGAAGGGCACCATCGCGGTGCTGACCCCAGGGGAAAACTGATCCGCGAGATTCCGCTCAACGGCAAGGAGCCGACCAACCTCGCCTTCGGCGGCAACGACGGAAAGACGGTTTTTGTCACCCAGCGACAGGGCGGGTTCGTCGAATCGTTTCGTACCGATCGCCCCGGCCGGGAATACTGCTTTTGGGCCTGTCCCGGACGCAAGTGAGCCGGAACGACCGGCCGGTCGCCGTGACTCCCTGGTCCGAACCAGGTCCGGGGCCGAAGCCGCCTTCGGGCCGGATCGGTCCAAAACCGCTCCAAAACCCATCTCATTCAAATTGCTGACATTTCATGCCGAATTGTTTCGTCGCTGAAGCTGCGACGAAACAATTCTCCTGGGCACGAAACCATTTTCCCCTTGGCGTGCAGACGTCCCGAAACGTTCGCTCGTTAACAATTTCCCCAACGAAGGGCCGCCAAAGCGGTGACAGGGGAGCTAGTCATGCAGAATGTGATCGCCATCAACGCCGCAGCCCGCCAAGGGATCATCGCCGCGCAGGCGACCTCGGATGAAATGCTGTTGGAAAGCATTGCCGATGGCGGCCGGACCGCGATGCATATCCTTTACTCCCGCCACAATTTGCGGGTTTACCGCTTTATCCTTCGTATCGTGAGGGACGCGACCATGGCGGAAGACCTCGCCAGCCAGGTTTTCCTCGATGTCTGGCGCACCGCGAGCCAGTTCGAAGGCCGTTCGCAGGTTTCAACCTGGCTGCTGTCGATCGCGCGCTTCAAGGCGCTGACGGCGCTGCGGCAGCGCCGTCACGAGGACATCGACCAGGAAGACATGCTGGAAATCGCCGACGAGGCCGATACGCCGGAAGCCTCATTGGACCGCAGCACGACCAGCGCCATCCTGCGCGCCTGCGTCGCCAAGCTGTCGCCGGCGCACCGCGAGATCATCAACCTGGTCTACTATCACGAGAAGTCGGTGGAAGAAGTCGGCGCGATCATTGGCATCCCCCAGAGCACGGTGAAGACACGGATGTTCTATGCCCGCAAGCAACTCGCCGACCTGCTCAGGGGGGCCGGGGTCGATAGCCTGGCGGCGTGAGGCCCGCGGTCCGACGAAACAAATGAAACAATAGACGACATCACCGGGAAAAACTCCACTGCTACACCAACAACCGAAACCGCCGACATAACATCTTCGAACCTCCCGAATGCCTCCGACGACCCGGACGGGATGCCCCCCTCCGGGTCGCGCTGTGTTGGAGCTTTGGAAAGCGGGACCATCCCCGTCATTCCAGGGGTCTGACCAAAATTCATTCAGCATTTTGAGGCTCGTTAATGGCCGCGATGTCCGAGGGCTGGGATACCGTGTGGTCTGGGATGCTTGCCATCCAGCGATCCCTGAGATTTGATGGCGCCGGTGATTTGGCAGTGAATCCCCGCGTCCAACGAGGAAAGCCACGGATGACCAAGTTTCGGCACCTGATCTTGATGGCGATTGCGACGGCCGGCCTGATGCTTTCGGCCTCGCAGAGCTTTGCGCAGCAGCCCGATGTCGGCGACCAGCCGGGCCTGCTGCCGGATGATTCCGTGGAATTGGATCCCGAATACCGGAAGCAGATGGTGTTCTACCGCACCACCGAAGCGCCCGGCACCATCATCATCTCGACCGCGGAACGCCATCTCTATTTGATCCAGGGCAACGGCCGCGCACTGCGCTATGGCATCGGCGTCGGCCGCGACGGATTCCAGTGGCAGGGTCTCCTGAACATAACGCGCAAGGCCGAATGGCCGGACTGGACGCCGCCGCCTGAGATGATCGCGCGTCAGCCCTATCTGCCGCGCTTCATGGCCGGCGGTCCCGGCAACCCGCTCGGTGCCCGCGCGATGTATCTGGGGACCACGGTCTACCGCATCCACGGCACCAACCGGCCCGATACGATCGGCACCAAAGTCTCGTCCGGCTGCTTCCGGCTGGTCAATGCCGACGTGACCGACCTCTATGAACGGGTGCCTGTCGGCACCAAGGTGATCGTGCGGCAGAAGCCGGAATTGTAACCGTAAGCGCTGCGTTTTCATAACCAACTATTTTCCTGATATGGGCGAGAAACACATGATGCGGACATTCCGGGGCGGGCTCCTGATCGGGCTGGCGGTCGCAGTCGCGGTCGCGGCTGCCGCCATTACCTACGAGCGCTACGACACGCGAACCCTGAAACGGACCATCCGGCGCGGCGAGGTGCTGTGCGGCGTCAATACCGGCCTGCCCGGCTTCTCGATCCCCGACGACAAGGGCAACTGGACCGGCTTCGACGTGGACTTCTGCCGCGCGGTCGCGGCCGCCATCTTCGACGATCCGAACAAGGCGAAGTTCATTCCGCTCGACGCCAGCGAGCGGTTCAAGGAACTGCAGAACCGAAAAGTCGACATTCTCTCGCGCAACTCGACCTGGAGCATGTCGCGCGAGACTTCCTACGACCTGTATTTCCCGGCGGTGGCTTATTATGACGGCGAAGGATTCATGGTGCCGAGGGCGCGAAACATCGATTCCGCGCTCGACGCTCGACGGCAGCAAGGTCTGCGTGCAATCGGGTACCACGACGCAGCTCAACCTTGCCGATTATTTCCGCGCCAACAACATGAAGTACCAGGAGATGAAATTCGGCAAACTGGAGGATGTCATCAAGGCCTACGATTCCGGCCAGTGCGACACCTTCACCGCCGACGTCTCCCAGCTTTACGCGCTGCGGCTGAACCTCGGCAAACCGAACGACCACGTCATCCTGCCCGACGTCATTTCAAAGGAACCGCTGGCGCCTGTGGTGCGGGAGCGCGACGACGACTGGATGCTGATCGTGAAATGGACGCTGTACGCCATGATCAACGCCGAAGAACTCGGTATCACCTCCAAGAACATCGACGAGGCGATGAAGTCGAAGAAGCCCGACGTGATGCGGCTGGTCGGCACCGAAGGCACTTACGGCGAGGAGCTTGGGCTGACCAGAGGACTGGGCCGCGC
The DNA here is from genome assembly GCA_963761895.1 of uncultured Alphaproteobacteria bacterium. Classification (GTDB taxonomy): domain Bacteria; phylum Pseudomonadota; class Alphaproteobacteria; order Rhizobiales; family Xanthobacteraceae; genus Bradyrhizobium. The sequence goes on along the minus strand of CAVXIL010000001.1, from coordinate 587,732 downwards.
GCATCATCCGGCATGTCGGCAATTACGGCGAAGTCTATGAGCGCAATGTCGGCTCGGGATCGAAGCTCGACATTCCCCGCGGCCTCAACCAGCTCTGGAGCGCCGGCGGGATACAGTATGCGCCGCCGATCAGGTGACGGCCGTCAGGCCGTCATTCCGGGGCGCGCGTAAGCGCGAACCCGGAACCTCGAGATTCCCCGATGTGCAATTGCACATCTGAGGTCTGGTCCTTCGGACCATCCGGAATGACAGTTTATCCGTCAATACCTCTTCATCCGCGCCAGCTGATCCGCGTGAAAATTGCTGTCGCCGAACAATTCCTGGCAGACCCGTGCGCGCTTCATGAAGAAGCCGATGTCGAACTGGTCGGTCATGCCCATGCCGCCATGCATCTGCACGCCTTCCTGGACCGCAAGCGTCGCGGTTGAGCCCGCGCGCGCTTTTGCCACGGCCACCGCCGCAGCAGCGTTTTCAAAGTTTCCATCGAGCGTCTGCAACGCCTTCAATACCGCGGCGCGCGTGATCTCGATCTCGATATAGAGCTGCGCGGCGCGGTGCTGCAGCGCCTGGAATTCGCCGATCAGCTTGCCGAACTGTTTGCGCTCCTTAAGATAGCCGACGGTGCGGCCGAACACTTCCTCGCTGAGCCCAACCATTTCGGAGGCCACCGCGCCGCGGCCGATATTGAGCACGCCTTCCAGCAAGGCACCGCCCTGATCGACCTCGCCAAGCACGCCGTCGGCATTGACCTCGACATTGTCAAACCTGATCCGCGCCGCGTTGTGCGAATCGACCATCGCGGTGCGTTCGGTCGCGATGCCCTTGGCTTTGGGATCGACCAGGAACAGCGTCAGTCCGTCGCGTTCGCCCGCTGCGCCCGCGGTGCGGGCCGCGACGATCAAGAGATCCGCGGTGTGGCCGTCGACCACGAAGGCCTTGTCACCGCTGAAGCTTAAAACCGTTGCCGGAACGCACCGCCTGCATGTTGGTTTGCAGCGGCCGATGTTTGGCGTCTTCATCGATGGCCAGTGCGGCCAGCAGCGAGCCATCCGAAATCCTTGGCAAATGCTCGGATTTCTGCGCGGTGCTGCCGCCGCGCGACAGCGCGGAAGCCGCAAGCACCGCGGTCGCCAGAAACGGCGACGGCATCAGGGTACGGCCGATTTCCTCCATCAGCACGCCGGCCTCGACGCAACCAAGCCCGCTGCCGCCGAAATCCTCCGGCACCAGCAGGCCGGAAAATCCCATCTCGGCGAACTCCCGCCACAGCTCGCGGGAAAATCCGGTGGCATCCTTGCTATCGCGCAATTGCCGCAGATGCGACACCGGTGCCTTGTCGCTGATGAGACCGCGCGCGCTGTCGCGCAGCATCGACTGTTCTTCCGAGAGGACGAGGGCCATGGAGGGGTTCCGGTGAGTTGGTTCGATCAATTTCTCTGTGGACCCTCATGGTGAGGAGGCGCTCTTGCGCCGTCTCGAACCATGAGGGAGGGGCTCATCCTTCGAGACGCGGCCAAGCGGCCGCTCCTCAGGATGAGGACTCTTTTAAGCCCCCGGCAAATCCAAAATCCGCTTGGCCACGATGCCGAGCATCACCTCTGACGTGCCGCCCTCGATCGAATTGGCCTTGGTGCGCAGCCAGGCGCGCGGCCGGGCGCCGCCTTTGGAGCGCTCGCTTTCCCATTCCAGCGCGTCGACGCCGCCCGCTGACATCAGAATTTCGTAGCGGCGCTTGTTGAGTTCGGTGCCGTAATATTTCATCGCCGAGGAAAACGCCGGATGCGCCTGACCGGCTTTCGCCAGATCGACCGCGCGCTCGGCGGCGCAGGCCAGCGCGGCCTCGTCGATCTCGAATGTAGCGATTTGCCCGCGCAGCATCGGGTCTTCCAGGCGGCCCTGCTCGTCGGTGCCGACCGAATCCGCGGCGACCTGCCCGAGCGGCCGGCCGACGCCGCGCTCGCCCATGCCCGAGATCATCGCGCGTTCGTGCTGCAGCAGATATTTGGCGACGTCCCAGCCGCGATTGACGGTGCCGACCACATTGGCCTTGGGCACCCGGACGTCGTCGAAAAAGGTCTCGCAGAAGGGCGAGCGGCCGGAGATCAGCAGGATCGGCTTGGTCGAGACGCCCTTCGAGGCCATGTCGAACAGAATAAAACTGATGCCGTCATGCTTTTTGGCGGTCGCATCGCTGCGCACCAGGCAGAAGATCCAGTCCGCGTAATTGGCGTAGGACGTCCAGATCTTCTGACCGTTGATGATGAAATCGTCGCCGTCGCTGTCGGCGCGGGTCTGCAGCGAGGCGAGGTCCGATCCGGCGTTGGGCTCGGAATAGCCCTGGCACCAGCGGATCAGGCCGGCCGCGATCTTCGGCAGATGTTCCTTCTTCTGCGCATCGGTGCCGTATTTGAGGAGCGCCGGTCCGAGCATGGAGATGCCGAACGACACCAGCGGCTGGCGCGCGCCGATCGCTGCCATCTCCTGGCGTACGATTTTTGTCTGTTCCGGATCGAGGCCGCCGCCGCCATATTCCTTCGGCCAGTGCGGCACGGTCCAGCCCTTGTCGCGCATCCGCTCGAACCAGACGCGCTGCGGCTCGGAGGAGAATTTGGTATTGCGGCCGCCCCAGAACGTATCTTCCTCCGACGTCATCGGCCGTCGCATCTCCGGCGGACAATTGGCCTCGAGCCAGGCGCGGGTTTCGCGGCGAAAATTTTCCAGATCGGACATGGCGGCGTTTCCATTTGAGACGTTGGATCGACCTTAGTCATCGCATTGCGGAATTCAATATGTCTCTCACCGCAGCGAGCCGGCCGGATGTGGTCATGACGCCCGATCGGGTGTATTCGGCAAAGCTGCAACGATTGAAAAACAAGAGGAAACCGAGATGCGCCTGAAGTTGCTTTCGCCTGGCGAAATGAGCGAGGACCAGAAACAGACCTACGACGAATCGATCGCCGGCAAGCGCGGCAAGCCGCCGCCGCCGATGATGGCCTGGCTCAACAGCCCTGAAATGGCGCGGCACGCCACGCGTCTGGGCGGCTTCCTGCGGTTCGATACGCTGTTTCCGGCGAAACTGTCGGAGATCGCGATCCTGGTCACCGCGCGGCACTGGACCTCGCACTACGAATGGTATGCCCACAAGCGGCTGGCGCTTGCGGGCGGCATGGATCCGGACCTCATCGACGCCATCCGGGATCGCCGCACGCCGCATTTCGACGACCCGAAGGGCCAGATGATCTACGACGTCTCGCGATCGCTGCACGAAGGCCACGGCGTTTCCAAGACCCTTTACGACGAGGCCGTCAAGATGCTCACCGAGCGCGGGCTGGTCGAAATCATCGGACTGTGCGGCTATTACACGATGGTCTCGATGACGCTGAATACGTTCGAGTTTGATCTGCCGGAGGGACAGGTTTCCGAATTAGCGTGAAAAACTCCCTCTCCCCGCCCTTCGCGCGGAAGGGTTGTGAGGGGCTTTCTGCCCATATTAGAACTCGCGGAGAGTCCCCCTCACCCGGATTTTTCGCTACGCTAAAAATCCGACCTCTCCCCGCAAGCGGGGCGAGGTACAGATACGACGGAGAGACTCCATGCCAGAGACCTCCACACCCATCATTGCAGGCACGCGGATCGGGCACGTTCATCTCAAGGTCGCCGATCTCGATCGCGCGCTGGCGTTTTATTGCGGCGTGCTGGGATTTGAGCTGACGCAACGCCTAAGCTCCGGCGCCGCGTTCATTTCGGCCGGCGGCTATCACCATCACATCGGTCTGAACACCTGGGAAAGCCGGGGCGGCCATCCGCCGGCGCCGGGAACGACGGGACTGTTTCACACCGCGATCCTTTATCCGACCCGGCCCGCGCTGGCGGATGCCTTGCATCGCCTGATCCAGGCTGGAATTGCTCTCGACGGCGCCAGCGACCACGGCGTCAGCGAGGCGCTTTACCTGCGCGATCCCGACGAGAACGGCGTCGAACTGTATTGGGACCGGCCCAGGGAGCAATGGCCGCGCCACCCCGACGGATCGCTCGCGATGTTTACCCACCGGCTCGACCTCGACGACTTGCTGCGGCAGCGGGAAGCGTAGAACCGTAGCCCGGATGAGCGGAGCGAAATCCGGGGATGACGGCGACAGCTGCCCCGGATTTCACTCCGCTCATCTGGGCTACACAAGCTTGCTGCGTCCGCGCACCATGATCAGCACGGCGGCAATCAGCTCCAACCCGATGCAGCCGTAAAACGGCAGCGCGTAGCTGCCGGAGGCGTCGCGCAACAGGCCAATGACTCCCGGGCCGAACGCATAGGTAATCTGGTTGATCGCCGTAACCAGGCTGATCAGCACGCCGAACGAGCGCGGGTCGAACTCCCGCTGCACGATCAAGGACGGCAGTGTAATCAGATTGCCGACCGAGAAGCCGAACACCGCGCAGGCCGCGATCAGCACCATATCGTTGCGCGAATGGATGATGACCAGTAGCGCCACCGCCTGGCTCGTAAACGAGATCGCCGAAGCCAGCCGCTGGTTGAGCCGGTCGATCACGGTCGAGAACAGCACACGGCCTGCCATCGCCATTGCCGTCAGCAGCGCGACCGCTGTCGTCGCATGCGCCCGACCGATCAGTGGATCGAGGTAGCAATCAGGTGCACGATGAATCCGACCTGCGCGAACAGCACCAGCGCGAATGCAATCGCGACACTCAGAAACGCGACGTCGCGGAGCGCCTGTGCGCGTATCCGCGATGCCGAGGGCGCCGCCACGGCGGCCGACCCCGTTGCGGCAGCCCGGACGGGCGGCTGCCCGACAAAAATCAGGATGATCGGAATCATCAGCACCAGCATCGCAATCGCGGCTGAGGTCATGGCGCCGGAAAATCCGAAGCGCCCGATCGCCGCCACCAAGAGCGGCACGCCGACGACGCCGCCGAAGCTGGCGCCGTTCAGCGCCAGGCTGATCGCCATGCCGCGCTTGTGGTCGAACCAGAGCCCGAGCATGTTGGTGATGACGCCGAGGCTGGTACCGGCCCACCCGAATGCCAGCAGCGCATCGGCGAAATAAAGCTGCCACGGCTCGGAAACCTGGCCGATCATGACGGCGGCCGCTGCCAGCGCAACCACGCCGCCGAGCAGGCAGTTGCACGGACCGAACGCCCGCACCGCTTCGCTGACAAAGACAACCAGCACCGCGCCGAACAGATAAAAGAAGGTCGTCCCCGTCGAAATCAGCGAGGCCGGCCAGCCGTAGAGGCGATGCAACTCGGCGAGATAGACGCTTTGGCCGTAAAAGCCGAGAGCCCAGCCGAACGTCGCCACCAGGAAACACACCACGACGATCCGCCAGCCATCGTAACGGGCGGAGGTCTCGTCGACGGCGATCGGACTGGAGGCGTCCAACATTGTTCTCTTTGTTTCTCACACCGTCATGGCCGGGCTTCGTCCCGGCCATCCACGTCTTGCTTTCTTCAGGGCTGACAAAAGACGTGGATGCCCGGCACAGGGCCGGGCATGACGATTACAACTAGCAGATCAACGCGCGTGATGCTTCGTCCACCGCCGAAGTGTGCTGATCGCAGCGCGCACCGTCAGATACTCGGTTCAGGAAACTCCGACACCGCCTGCAGCCTCGCCCGCCGGCGCCGGGCGAACGAAGCAAGCGTCAGGACCGTGAGCCCCAACAGCACCGGCGGATACACCACCATGTTCACCGCGGACCAGCCGTAATTCGCCAGCAACTGGCCGGACGAGAACGACCCCACCGCCATCGTCCCGAATACCAGAAAATCGTTGAACGCCTGCACCTTGTTGCGCTCCTGCGGGCGGTGCGTCTCCAGCACCAGCGCGGAGGCGCCGACGAAGCCGAAATTCCAGCCGACGCCGAGCACGATCAGCGTGGCCCAGAAATGCATCGCCGTAATGCCGGTCAGCCCGATCGTCGCGGCACCCGCTTCGAGCAACAGGCCAGCCGCGACCACCCTTCGGGCGCGCCGAAACGCGCGATCAGCGAGCCGGTAAAGAAGCTCGGCCCGTACATCGCCACGATATGCCACTGGATGCCGAAATTGGAATCGCTGACGCTGAGCCCGCAGATTTTCATCGCCAGCGGCGCCGAAGTCATGACCAGATTCATCATGGGATAGGAGACGATGCCGCAGATCGCGGCCGCGATGAACCGCGGCTGCCGCACGATCTCGAACAGCGGACGGCCGCCGTGCAGATCCGACGGCGCGGGTTTTGGCGCATCGACGCCCGACCAAAACCGCCATCGCGACCAGCGCGACCGATCGCCTGCACCACAAAGCTGAAGGCGAACAAATAAGGCGGCCAGATATCCATCGTCCACTGCACGAGCTGCGGGCCGAGCACGCCGGCAAACACGCCGCCGGCCATCACCCACGACACGGCCTTGGGCCGATACGCCGCGCTGGCGCCATCGGCGGCGGCAAAACGATAGGATTGCGACACCGCGCCATAAAGTCCGCCGAGGAACGTCGCGCAGCAAAACAGCGCGAACGAGGCGTGCAGGATCGCGAACGACCCGAGCAGGCCGGTCAGCACGCCGCAGCCGGTGCCGATGATGAAGGCGACGCGGCGGCCATAGGCGCGCGAGATCGCGCCGGTCGGCAGCGTGCCGGCGGCGAGTCCCACCACATACATCGAGAGCGGCACGGTCGCGAGCGAGATATCCGGCGCCAGCGTCGCCCCGACAATCGAACCGGTGGCGAAAATCACCGCCGAGTTGGCGCCGGTCAGCGCCTGCGCCGCCGCCAGCCGCACCACGTTGGACCGCGCGCGGGCGTCGCCGGAAATCTCGTCAGCCGCGGTCATGTCGATCATCGGTCATTTCCGCCCGGAGGCGCGGCCGGATCGAAGCATAGGCCGCATTGATTCCCGGCACTATGAATGCAGCCGCCGGGGCGATCAACCGACGCAAACGGGCGCGCGCTATGCGCCACCGGTTAGGCCGATGTCGATCCGGCAAACACCAGGATCAGGTTGTTGGCAGGCATTTCGGCAATCTCGATCAGCACCAGACCGACCTGCCCGGCCAGCTGTTCCACAGCCTCGACATCGCGTACGCCCCATTCGGGATTGCCCTCGCGCAGGCTCGCGTCGAATACGGCATTGCTGACTGCGGTATGCTTGCCGCCGCGCTTGAACGGCCCATACAGAAACAGCCGACCGTCCGCGCGCAGGTAACGCCCCGCGCCTTCGAACAACCCTTCCGCAACGCGCCACGGCGCGATGTGGATCACGTTGGCGCAGAACACCGCCAGCAATTTCCCGGGGCCGCTGCCATCGTGCATTTGGGCGCACCATGCGGGATCGGCAAGGTCGATCCGCAGCGGCGGGCGGATGTTCGGCAATCCGGCATGCGCCCGCCATGCATCGATGCTTTTGAGATGCTGCTCGTTGAGATCGCTCGGCCACCAGGTGATTTCAGGCGTACGGCCGGCGAAATCGACCACATGCTGGCCGGTGCCGCTGCCCGCCTCGACGACGTCACCGGATTTGCCCTCGAGAAATTTCTGCAATACCGACCAGATCGCTTGGTGGTTGCGGTGAAACGCCGGCGCGTCAAGACGGCCGTCGGGTTCCGCCGGCCGGCCATCCTTGCCGAATTCCACGACATACTCAGCCATGTCAGCCGCTCACTTCAGATCGCCGCAATAGATTTCCTTGAGCACGCCCAACACGCGCAAGGCGCGCTTGTCGGCGACGCGATAATGCAGCGTCTGCGAAGTGCGCCGGAAGGCCAAGAGGCCGTCGGCGCGCAATTTTCCCAGATGCTGCGACAGCGCCGACTGGCTCAGCTTCACCACGCCAACCAGTTCGCCCACCGTCATCTCGCCGCGCGCGGCAAGAAAGCAGAGAATCAACAGCCGTTTCTCGTTACCGAGCAATTTCAGCAAATTGGCGGCCTCGCCGGCCTGCTTCGCCAGCTTCTTCAAGTCCGCCGCATCGGCGTCGCCGGCGGGGATCGTTCTGGCGGCTGTCGCAGTGGCTCTCATCGCTTGGCTTTCCGGATCGACGCGTGCAAGGCGAGGATACCACACTAATCGCCCATCTACTTATTTAGCATTGACTAAATTAGCTGATGCCGATACCGGGGATCAACGGTTAACGATGCGGCGACAATGCCGCAAAGCGAGGAAACGTGGGGCCCGACCTCTGGCGCAATAGGCCTGCGGTGCAAAAGCTTGCGGGCGCCCGCAATCCGCTGGGACGCCGCGCCTTTCTGGGCCTCGGCGCCGCGCTGACCGGCAGTTTCGCGCTCGGCGCCAGGCAGGTGAACGCCGAATCGCCGCCCGCCTCCCCACCCGCCGACCCGCCATGGTCGCAATCGATCGGCGCCGGTGTGGTCGAGCGGCCCTATGGCAGGCCCGCCGACGCCGAGGCCGGCGTCATCCGCCGCAACGTGCCGTGGCTTACCGCGGGCACCGAATCGTCCGTCAGCTTCTCGCCGCTGCAGGACCTGAACGGCATAATCACCCCGAACGGCCTGTTCTTCGAGCGCCATCATGCTGGACGCCCCGACGTCGATCCGGACCAGCATCGGCTGATGATCCATGGCCTGGTCGAGCGCCCGCTGATCCTGTCGATGCAGGACATCGTGCGTTTTCCCTCGGTGTCGCGGATCCATTTCATCGAATGCCCGGCCAATGGCGGCATGGAATGGCGCGCCGCGCAAATGAATTCGCTGCAGTTCAACCACGGCATGATCTCCTGCGCGGAATGGACCGGGGTGAAGCTTTCGACGCTGCTGGAAGAGGTCGGGGTCAAGAAGGAAGCACGATGGGCGATGGTGGAAGGCGCCGACGGCGCGCATATGAACCGCAGCCTGCCGCTTGAGAAATGCCTCGACGATTGCCTCGTGGTCTATGCGCAGAATGGCGAAGCGCTGCGGCCGGAACAGGGCTATCCGCTGCGGCTGGTGGTGCCGGGCTGGGAAGGCAATGTCCACATCAAATGGCTGCGCCGGATAAAACTCGGCGACAAGCCATGGTATTCGCGCGAAGAGACCTCGAAATACACCGACCTGATGCCGGACGGCACCTCGCGCGGCTTTACCTGGCTGATCGACGCCAAATCCGTCATCACCTTCCCCTGCCCCGAAAAGCCGCTTGCTGGCCCCGGCATCTACGAAATCAAGGGGTTGGCGTGGACGGGCAACGGCAAGGTCAAGCGCGTCGACGTCTCCACCGATGGCGGCGTCAATTGGCAGAGCGCGCGGCTGCATGATCCGGTGCTGTCGAAGGCGCTGACTAAATTCACGCTGCCCTGGCGCTGGGATGGCCAGCCGGCGCTGCTGGAATCCCGCGTGATTGACGAGACCGGCTATGTGCAGCCGACGATTGCGCAACTGCGAAGCCAGCGCGGGATGAATTCGGTCTATCACAACAATTCGATCCAGACCTGGCAGGTCAAGCCGGACGGGAGCGTGTTCGATGTTCAGCTCGCGTGAGCGCCGCCTGCTGCTCTGCGCGGGCCTGCTGGTCGCCGCCTGCGACTTCGCGCGCGCGGCCGAGCCCGGCCATTACGGTTACGGCAGCAAGCCAACCCCGGAACAGATCGCCGGATGGAATATCGACGCGCGCGGCGACGACGGCGTGGGCCTGCCTCCGGGAAAGGGCACGGTCCAGAGGGGGTCTGAGGTGTTCGCGGAGCAATGCGCGGCCTGTCATGGAACTTTCGGCGAAGGCGAAGGCCGTTATCCGAAGCTCGTGGGCGGCGACGGGACGCTGCGGGACGACCGGCCGGAGCCGACGGTCGGCAGCTATTGGCCGTTTGCGCCGACATTATGGGATTACATTAACCGCGCCATGCCAATGCCGGCGCCACACTCGTTGTCAGCCGATGACGTTTATGCTTTGACCGCGTATATTCTGAACCTAACCGACGCCGTTTCCGATGAATTCGTTGCCGACCGCGATAGTTTGCCGAAAGTCAAAATGCCGAACCACGATGCCTTCATCTGGACCGATCCAAGACCCGATACAATGGCCAAGCCCTGCATGAGCGAGTGCGCCGACCCCAAGGATATCAAGATCACGTCCACGGCCGAAGGCAGAGACCTGACGCCGCGCACGACTGGACCGCTCGACACCATGCAACCAAAATAAACCTTCAGGAAAACGCCTTGGCCAACCATCCCCCAGCGAAGCCGGTCCTGTTGCAGGCTCTCGCGCTGGCCTTGCTGATCGGCATGGCCACATCGGCAGGCCCCGCGCGCGCGCAATCCGCCGCCGCCGAGGGTCAGAAGATCGCTTTCGATCGCGGCAAGGGCAATTGCCTGACCTGCCACGACATCAAGGGCGGCGATCTCCCTGGCACCATCGGGCCGGCGCTGAAGGATATCAAAAGCAAATATCCCGACCGAAACGATCTCGTCGCGATCGTCACCGATGAGACCAGGCGCAATCCGCAAACCGTGATGCCGCCGTTCGGACGAAACCGGATTTTGACCGAGCAGGAGATCGACGCGGTGGTGGATTTCCTGCAGACCCTATGACAGCGCGCGCCTTTTAGGAGATTTTTAGATGAGCATCACCCACAGCGACTTTCCGGCCACGCGCGCCTGATCCTGCAAGGCGCAGGCCTGGTCGCGCTGGTTGGCCTCGGCGGCATTTCGTTTGGTGCGGCTCCGGCGCTGGCCGCGGCCAACGACAAATATCCGGAGGATGCGTTCAAGGCAGAAGAGCGACGCCGACGCGATCAAGTCGCTCTATGGCAAGACCGCTGAGCCGTCGGACAAGGTCAAGCTCGATGCGCCGGAGATCGCCGAGAACGGCGCGGTGGTTCCGATCTCGGTCACGACCGACCTCGCCGACGTCACCTCGATCTCGTTTCTGGTCACGGAGAATCCGAATGCGCTGGCGGCGTCCTACAGAATTCCGGCAGGCACGATGCCGAGCGTCGCCAATCGCCTCAAAATGGCGAAGACCAGCAACGTGATCGCGATCGTGGAAGCCGGCGGCAAGCTCTACAGCGCGACCAAGGAAGTCAAAGTCACCGTCGGCGGCTGCGGCGGCTGAACCGGGATCCCAAGGGAGTATTCTGATGGCATCGACCATTCGCGTGCGCGCAACCTCGAGCGGCGAGACCACCGAAGTCCAGGCGCTGATCCAGCATCCGATGGATTCCGGCTTCGTCAAGGACGCCAAGGGCGAGATCATTCCGCCGCATTTCATCCAGGAACTGACCTTCGAACATGACGGCAAAGCCGTGTTCGTCGCAGACTGGGGCGCGGCGGTCTCCAAGGACCCCTATGTCAAGTTCAGCTTCAAGGGCGGCAAGAAGGGCGACGATCTGAAAATCAGCTGGGTCGACAACAAGGGCGCGACCGATACCACCACGGCGAAGATTCAATAGCGGCTTATTTTTGTTTGACGCGTTTTCTTCACGCGAACCCGTATCCACCCCGCATCAAGTTCGGGGCAGGCTTCGCTTGAAAAACGCCATGGGCGGAGAACTGAACGTGCGATCTGCGATCCATTTTGCCTCGGCCGCTCTCGCGCTGGCAGCGCTGGCGTTTGCCGCCGTGCGTCCGCCGGTCGCCGCCGACACGCCGGATCCGGTGGCCGATGCGAAAGCGTTCCAGAACTACTTCACCCAAAAATTCCCCAAGCTGAAGCTGGAGGATTTCGTCAACGGTCCCTATTCGATGAATGAGGACATGCACCGGCAATGGGAAGAAAAAGAACAATTCCCGCCTTACGAATTCTCGCTCGAAGCGGGCAAGGAGATGTTCACAAAGCCGTTCAAGAACGGCAAGAGCTACGCCGATTGCCTTCCGAACGGCGGCATCGGCGTTCGCCAGAACTATCCCACTTTCGACGAGAAGGAAGGCAAGGTCGTCACCCTTGAACTGGCGCTGAACCGCTGCCGCGAGGCCAATGGCGAGGCGCCGTTGTCCTATGTGAAGGACGACATGGCGGCGCTGACCGCCTATATGGCGTTCACCTCGCGCGGCAAGCCGTTCGACATCAAGATCCCCAACGATCCGCGCGCGCTCGAGGCCTACCAGAACGGCAAGCGCTATTTCTATACCCGGCGCGGCCAACTGAATTTCTCCTGCGCGTCGCTGCCATGTGCAGAACCCGGGCGAGCGGATCCGCGCCGAAATCCTCGCGCCCGCGCTCGGGCATTCTGAATGCGATGCCGATCTACCGCTCCGAATGGGGCGGCATGGGCACGATCAGCCGGCGCTTCATCACCTGCAACAGCCAGACCCGCGGCGTTCCGCTCGATCCGCAGGCCGACGAATACCGCGATCTCGAATATTACCTGTCCTATGTCAGCAACGGGCTGCCGATTTCCGGTCCGGGCGCGCGGCCGTGAGCATGACAAAATCGAGAGCCAACATGCTGAAATCGACCCTCTGCGCTGGCAGCAGTGCTGCTGCTCGCGGGCGCGGCATCTGCCCTCGCTGCAAGCTCCGAGGCCGATTTCAAGGCCGCCTACGCCGCGGCGGAAGCCGCCAACAAGGAAGCGGGCGCCTTGCGCAATCAATGGACCGTGACGGCCAGCGCTTTGGCCGACGCCAAAAAGGCCGCCGACAAGGGCGATTTCGACCAGGCGTTGGCATTGTCGAAGGAAGCCGAGGCGCTGGCCAAGGCTTCGATCTACCAGGCGACTAGCGAGAAAGAAGCCTGGAAAGCGACACTCGAAGATACGACTGAAGCCGCAGCATGTTCTGATGAGAATCGCATCAATTGGAGGCGCGGAGACATCGCAATGACCATCCGCCGCCGGGATTTTCTCAAATTCACGGGCGCTGCCGCGCTCGCAGGCGGACTGCCGCGCCTGGCGCGCGCCGCCGACACTGCCGGCGTCTACGATTTCGAGCGTTTCGGCAATGCACGCATCCTGCATATGACCGACACGCATGCGCAGCTGCTGCCGGTTTATTTTCGCGAACCGAGCGTCAATCTCGGAATCGGCGCGATGGCCGGAAAACCGCCGCATCTGGTCGGCCGCGCCTTTCTCGATCGATTTGGCATCCGGCCGGATAGCGCCGACGCCTACGCCTTCACCTGTCTCGATTTCGAGAAATCCGCGGTTCGATTCGGCAAGCTCGGCGGCTTCGCGCATCTGAAGACGTTGATCGACCGCCTGCGCAGCGATGCCGGAGCCGGCCGTTCGCTGCTGCTCGATGGCGGCGATCTGTGGCAGGGCACTGGCCTGGCCAATACCATGCAGGGCGCCGACATGGTGGAGGCTGCGAATCTGCTCGGCATCGAGGCGATGACCGGCCACTGGGAATTCACCTATGGCGAAGCGGCGCTGCGCAGCAACCTTGCGCGCTTCAAGGGCGAATTTCTGGCGCAGAACGTCTACCTCACCGAGGAAGCCGCGTTCAACGACGCCAAGGCCTTCGATCCCGCCTCGGGCCGCGTGTTCAAGCCGGCCACCATCAAGGAGATCGGCGGGTATCGCGTGGCGGTGATCGGGCAGGCGTTTCCCTATGTGCCGATCGCGCACCCCAAACGCTTCACGCCGGACTGGACCTTCGGGATCCGCGACGACGAATTGCAGAAGCTGGTCAATACGCTGCGAAACAACGACAAGGTCGATGCGGTCCTGCTGTTGTCGCATAACGGCATGGATGTCGATCTCAAGCTTGCCAGCCGCGTTACCGGTATCGACGTCATCCTCGGCGGCCATACCCATGACGCCGTTCCGCAGCCCGTACCCGTGACGAATGCCGGCGGCACCACGCTCGTCACCAATGCCGGCTCCAGCGGAAAATTTTTGGGCGTGCTCGATCTCGAACTGGCAAAAGGCCGCGTCAGCGATGTGCGCTACCGCCTGCTGCCGGTGTTCTCGGAATTGCTCAAGCCGGATGCCGCGATGGCCGCGCTGATCGAAAAAATGCGCGAGCCGCATGCGGCAGCCTACGCCGAGAAGATCGCGACATCGGACCGGCTGCTCTATCGCCGCGGCAATTTCGGCGGCACGGTGGATCAACTGATCTGCGACGCGCTGCGCGGCCAGCTCGACGCCGAGATTGCGCTGTCGCCGGGTTTTCGCTGGGGCTCAAGCGTGTTGCCGGGCCAGCCGGTGACGATGGAAGACGTGCTGTCCGAGACCGCCATTACCTATCCTGAAACCTACCTCCAGAACATGACCGGCAGCCAGATCAAGGATATCCTGGAAGACGTCTGCGACAATCTCTTCAATGCCGACCCCTATCATCAGCAAGGCGGCGACATGGTCCGGGTCGGCGGTTTTGCGTATACTTGCACGCCTGCGGAATCCGTCGGGCGCAGGATTTCCGATCTGAAGCTCGACAACGGTCGTCCGCTCGAGGCCGGCAAGAGCTATAAGGTAGCGGGATGGGCGTCGGTCAACGAGCAGAAGGGCACGCCGGTGTGGGATGTTTTTGCCAAACATCTCACGTGCCGGCAAAACGCCGGAGCTGCATGGCACCGGTGTTACCTTGAAGGGCGTCGACGACAACCCGGGCATCGCAGGACAGGGATGAGGCATTTTTCGTCATACCGGCGCCCGATCGCTCGCGCGTTTGGCCTCGCCGCATTGGCGGCGCTGATGGCGGCGACGGTCTCCCCGGTCGCCCGCGCCCAGCCGGCGCCGTTGCCGGACAAGCCGTTCGCCGAGCACCGCATCGCGCTGCAGCTCTCGGACAATGACCCCAAGAAGCAAAGTCTTGTGATCAGCGTCGCCTACAACCTGCTCAAGGCCTACGATCCGGACAAGGTTGCGATCGAGGTGGTGACGTTCGGTCCGGGAATCGACTTGCTGCGCACCGACAATACCAACCGCAAACTGGTCGAGAGCCTGGTCGGCGCAAGGCGTGCGTTTCGACGTCTGCCTCAATACCGTCGAGACCATCGAGCGCGAGACCGGCAAGCGGCCGGACATCATTCCCGCCGCGACGCCGGTCCAGGTTGGCGTCGGGCAGATCCTGGCACTGACCGAAAACGGCTATACATTGGTTCGACCCTAAGGAGTTCTAAGCATGCGCGGCTTCATTCGTCTTCTTGCCACTGTCGCCCTGATGTCGATGGCCTTCGTCTCAGCCAGTCCGGCGGCCGGTGGCAAGGCACATCGCATCACCATCCAGGTCGACCAGAACGATCCGCAGATCATGAACCTCGCGCTGAACAATGCCAATAACGTGATCGAATATTACCGCGCCAAGAACGAAGACGTCGATATCGACATCGTCGCCTTTGGTCCCGGCCTCCATATGCTGCGGGCCGACACCTCACCGGTGCAGGATCGCGTCAAGCGGCTCAAGGACTTGGTGTTTCCCGGCAAGATCCAGTTTTCCGCCTGCAACAACACCAAGCAGGGCATGGAAAAGGCCGAAGGCCACGCCATCTCCGATTCTGCCTGACGCCACCATCGTTCCGTCCGGGGTCGTCCATTTGATGGAATTGCAGGAGCAGGGCTGGAGTTATGTCCGCCCCTGAGATTTGATCGAAGCTGGATTCGCAGCGGTGCAGCCATGATCTTTCGCCAACTGTTCGACAGCGTTTCAGGAACCTACAGCTATCTGCTGGCCAGCCGCGCCGGCGGCGAGGCGCTGATCCTCGATCCGGTGCTGGAGAAGGTCGATCGCTACTGCCAGTTGCTGCGCGAGCTCGATCTGAGGCTGGTCAAGGCCGTCGATACCCATCTGCACGCCGACCACGTGACCGGGCTCGGCGAACTGCGCGACCGCACCCACTGCGTCACCATCATGGGCGAGCAGAGCAAGGCCGACGTGGTGGCGATGCGGGTCGCCGACGGCGACAAGGTGACGATCGAGGGCCTCGGTCTCGACGTGATGTATACGCCCGGCCATACCGACGATTCCTACAGCTATCTGATGGGCGATCGCGTCTTCACCGGCGATACGCTGCTGATCCGCGGCACCGGGCGCACCGATTTCCAGAACGGCAGCGCGCGGGCGCAATATGATTCCATTTTCGGCCGGCTGCTGAAACTGCCCGATGAAACCATGGTGTTTCCCGCCCACGACTACAAGGGCGATACCGTCTCCACCATCGGCGAGGAAAAGCGCTACAATCCGCGGCTGCAGGTGCGCTCGGTCGACGAATATGTCGAGCTGATGGGCAACCTCAACCTGCCCAATCCGAAATTGATGGATGTGGTGGTGCCGGCCAACATGCATGTCGGTCTGCATCAGGACGATCTGGCCAAGCAAGGCCTGGCACTCAGCGCGCGCGAGGCCATCGAGAGCCTCGGCCGGCCCGATATCCTGCTGGTCGATCTGCGCGAGAACGGCGAACGCGCCAAGCATGGCATGCTGCCGGGCGCGCTGCACGCGCCCTATCCCGCGATCGCCGAAAGCCTGCAGCCCGGCGGCATGCTGCGCGAGGTGGCCGCCGCAACCGGACGGCGCATCGTGTTCTTCTGCGCATTCGGCGAACGCTCCGCCATGGCGGTCGCGGCCGCGAAGGAAGCGGGCCTCGCCAACACCGCCCACATCGCCGGCGGCATGGATGCCTGGAAGAAAGCCGGCGGCCCGGTGCTGACAAGATAAGTCGTCGTCCCTGCGAAGCTGTTTAGCCGGATGACGTTAACGCTCCACCCGCTTCAGCTCTTTCACCAGCACGTCCAGCGCGTCGGCCAGCATCACGCCGCCGCAGACGGTCAGCTGTTCCGGAATCACGATGCGCTTTGCCGGCGGATAGAAACGTTCGAGCGCCGGATGCAGCAGAAACGCGCTGCCGTCATCCGCGGCATAATCGCCGGCATCCGACACCACGATGAAATCGGGTTTCAAGCTGACGATCGCCTCCAGCGACGCGTAGCCGCCGAAGCTGACGCCAAGGTCGCCGGCGGCGTTGAACAACCCGGTCTCGGCCAGCAGCGAACTGACCAAGCTGTCGCTGCCGGACACCCAGCCGCGCCGCGACAGCGGCAACACGGTATAGCGTTTGTCCGCCACGGCCCGGCGCGCCCGCGCGATCGCCGCATCGAGCCGTGCGATTTCCGCCGTCGCACGATCTGGATGGCCGGTGATGTCGCCCATCCTGCGGATCTGGGCTTTCGCTTCATCGAGGCTGCGCGGCACGGCAAATTCGGCGAGGTGAAGCCCCTGCTGCTTCAGAAGTTCGCGCGTCGAGCGTTTGTCGAACAGGCTCGCGACAACGACATCGGGGTGCAGCACTAGAATGTCTTCGGCGCCGCCCGACAAAATTCGGTAGCGGCGCGCATCATCCGCCGCCCAGGACTGAAACTTTTCACGCGAGTAACGGCTGAGACCTAGGATCTGGCCAGGATCGGCCAGCGTGAGCAAAAGCTGATCGGTGCAGACATTCATCGATGCGATGCGCGGCAGGCCGGCCGCGAGCGCTGGCGCAAAGGAGAGGCCGCCGAGCATTGCGACAGCCGTGGCGGCGATCGATCGGGATAAAAATCCGAGGTGTCGGCTCATGTCCGCTCAAATCTCCGCCCATGGCACGATCACCGCCTCGCGCTGATATTGTGCGCGATAGGCACTGATCCGGAAAACGTCGGCCATCACCTGCTCCGACAGGGCATCGCCCGGGGCACCCTGCGACACCAGCCGGCCCTCCGACAGCACCAGAATGGTGTCGGCAAATCGCGCGGCAAGCCCGAGATCGTGCGTCACCACGATCACCAGCGTGTCCTGGTCGGCGGCCGCGCGCAGGGTTTTCATGACATCGATCTGGTGGCGCGGATCGAGCGAGGATGTCGGCTCATCCGCCAAAATCACCGGCGCTTCCACCGCGAGCACGCGCGCCAGCGCGACCCGGCTGCGCTCGCCGCCGGACAATTCGGTGACACGGCGATCGCTGAACTCCATGACATCGGTGGCCCGCATCGCGCGCAGCACCGCATCGGTATCTTTCGGAGACAGTCGCGCCGGATCGGTCGCACCATGCGGATAGCGGCCGAGCGCCACGATATCGCGTGCCGGCAGCGGCCAGTGCACGATGTGGCCCTGCGGCAGATAGGCGAACCGCCGCGCCCGTTCGCGCAAGGCAAGCGACGACAAGGCTTCGCCGCCGACCTCGATGGCGCCGTCCGAGGGCACCAGTCCCGCCAAAGCCCGTAGCAGCGTGGTCTTGCCGGCCCCGTTCGGTCCGACCAGCGCCACCAGGTGTCCCGGCGACAGCGCAAGCGAGATATCGGTGAGCACGACGCGGCCCGCCAGTTTTACGTTCAGACCCTGCGCGGCGAGGAAGGTCGGGGCGGTCATGCGACGCTCCCGCCGAGTGCGCGCCGTTCGCGCATGATCAAATAGAGGAAAAACGGCACGCCGATAATCGAGGTCAGCACGCCGACCTTGATATCAGAGGTCGATGGAATGATGCGCACGGCAATATCGGCCGCCAAGAGCAGCGCGGCGCCGGTGAGCGCGCTCGGAATCAGTAGCCGCGCTGGATCGTGGCCAATCAACGGCCGCATCAGATGCGGCGCGACCAGGCCGATGAAGCCGATCGAGCCTGACACGGCGACCCCGCCGCCGACGCCGAGCGCGACGCCCGTGATCACCAACAGCCGCAAGCGGCCGACATCGACGCCAAGGCTTTGCGCCGTCTCCTCGCCGAGGCTGAGCGCGCGGAAGGCGTTGCGCTGGCTCCACAGAATGATCGCGCCGGCGACGATGAACGGCAGCGCCAGCGCGACATGACGAAAGCTGCGGTCTTCCAGCGAGCCGAGCAGCCAGAACGCAATTTCGAGCACCACGAACGGATTGCTGGACAGGTTCATCACCAGCGCGGTCGCAGCCCCCGCCAGGCTCGAAATCGCAAGGCCCGCCAGAATGAGAATCAGCAGCCCGGCGTTGCGGCCTGCGATCGCCAGTAGCACGAATACCGAGGCAAATGCCATCGCGACTGCCGCTGTAGGCAGCGCCCAGGATCGCACGTCGGCAAGACCGAGCGAAATCACCAGCACCGCGCCGAACGCGGCCGATTGCGGCGCACCGAACAGCGAGGGCGACGCCAGCGGATTGCGCAGTAATCCCTGCAACGCCGCGCCGGACAGGCCGAGAATGGCCCCGATGGCAAATCCCAAAATCGTTCGCGGCAGCCGGATTTCCCGCACGATCACCTGCTGCACGTCACTGCCGCCGCCGAACAGGGCATCGATTACGGCGACCGGCGACAGCCGTACCGGGCCGGTCCCGAGCGAGACCAACACCAGCAGCGCGACGAGGATAACAAGTGCGGCCATCACACTCGCTCGCCGGCGCGCCGCGATGTCAGCCGTCGCTATGACGTTCTGAACGCTCATCGAATGTCCTCAAGCGGCAAGGTCGCGTCGCTTGCAATGCTCATACAAGGATTGAGGTCGGGCACAAGCTGCCTCCGAACAAAATGCGCACCCGCTGACGGCGAGAGCCCGAGGCCGAACGGCATTGACTCTGCGCCCGACAAAATTCTAGATAAACCTGACGGTTCCCTGTTTGGGGATCAAAAGGGAATGCGGTGCGGGGAAACTTCCCCTATGCCGCGGCTGCCCCCGCAACTGTAAGCGGTGAATCTTTCGTCATAGGCCACTGGGAATCTCGGTCCTGGGAAGGCGACGCAAGGTATCGACCCGCGAGCCAGGAGACCTGCCGTCAGCCGTGGTCACACGCGAGGATGTCGGTCGGGGAGTACAGACATTAGCTTCACCAGCGGTGCGCAAGCACAGGGGTGAGCTTGGTTCGCTGTGACGTGCCACTAACGTCATACCGAGGTCGAACCATGCCTTTCACCATTTTCAAAGCCGCACAGCGGCGTCGCAGCCGTTGGCTTGCTTCAAGCTTTCTTGTGCCTGTTCTCTCGCTGGGTATTTCCGCCGCCAAGGCGCAGCAGGCTTCCTCGGAGCAACTGCCGCCGATCCAGGTCAGCCCGCCCGTGGACGACACCCGAACCCGCGCCAAACCGATATCCGACGACGGTTATGGACCGCCCCGCGTGGCGCCGAACACTTCGCCGCCCGGCAACCCGAACCCCTCGCCCACCCGCGAGCCAACGCCGGTCAGGCAATTTGCCGGCATCGTCGGCGCATCGACAACCGTCATCACCGCGGAAGATATCGCCCACTCGCCGGCGCATACTCTGCCGGAAATCATCGGGCAAACGCCCGGCGTGCAATTGACGAATTTGTATGGCGGCCTGAACGGCGCGGGGACCAGCGTCGATTTGCGCGGATTCGGTGCGTTCGCGACCGCCAACACACTGCTTCTCATCAACGGTCGCAGGGTGAATGACATCGATCTGCAGGGCGTGGACTTCTCAACCATTCCACGCGATTCGATCCAGCGCATTGAAATCACCCAAGGCAACTCCGGCGCGGTGCTGTACGGCGACAATGCGGTCGGCGGCGTCATCAATATCGTCACCAAGACCGGCATCAGCGGGCCGCCGATTTCGATGCGCGCCGAAGCCGGCGTTGGATCGTTCAATCAGCGTCTGGGTGCGGTTTCGGTCACCGCCAACCAGGGACCGTGGTCAACGTCCTTCTTCGGAAACGGATACAATTCCGACGGATACCGGGCCAACAATGCTATCGCGCAGCAAAACGGCGTCGGCGACATCCGCTATACGACGCCCGACTTCACCGCGTACTTCAACGTATCCGGCGACAATCAGCATCTCGGATTCCCCGGCGGCAGATTGGTCGATCCGGCCACCGGCGTTAACGAACTCGTCACCGCCCGCAGCGGCACCGACACTCCGCTCGATTATGGCAACCAGCAGGGCGCCAACGCGACCGCCGGCTTCACCAAAACGCTGTGGAACGGCGGCGAGCTCATCGTCGATGGCGGCGTGAGAGACAAGAAGCAGCAAGCCGGCTTCTTCGGCAGCCTTCCGTTGGAAGACTTTAACGCCAGCTATGTCGACACCAGACTGGAGACGTGGTCGCTGACGCCCCGGTTGAGCATCAAAAATCCGATGTTCGGATTGCCCTCAACGATCCTGACCGGCATCGATTATTACGATGCGACCTACCATTCCAATCGAAGCCAGCTGCAAAGCAGCCCCCCGCTCGACGTTTATGATCTCACCCAACAGTCGCTCGCCGCCTATTGGCAGCAGACCATCGGAATCCTTCCTTCAACCGATTTCTCATATGGCGGGCGAATCCAACGTACAAGCGTGACCGCGCGAGATACGCTCGACCCGAACGCGCCGGGATATTTCGGCGAGCAACAGATTGCCCCGCTGGACAGCAGTGAAGTAAACCACGCCTTGCAAATCGGCATCGAACACCGCTTCAACGACTATTTTGCCGTATTCGGCCACGCTGCCAGCGCGTTTCGCACGCCTAACGTCGACGAAAGGGTTGGGGCTTCCCCGATCTTTGATCCGACATTCACCGTCGCCCTGCCGAGATCGTTCGATTTGAAGACACAAACTTCAGAGGACGTCGAAGGTGGATTTCGCGTCAAGGCCGGAAAGTTCGAGATGCAGTCGAGCATCTACAACATGGACCTCCTCAACGAGATCCATTTCGATCCGGTGAATTTCATCGATTACAATCTGGATCCCACCCGCCGTTACGGCTCCGTGACCAGCGCGACCTACCGTGCAAGCGACACCGTGCTGCTGCGCGGCGGCTTCGCCTATACAAGGGCGGTATTCCGCGAAGGCCAATATGCCGGCAACGACATCCCCCTGGTGTCGCGCTACACGGCCAGTGCCGGCGTCACCTGGAATGCCTGGCAGAAATATCTCGTGGTCGATGCGACGGTGCGTTACTGGAGCAGCCGCCGCATGGACAACGATCAGCCCAACATCCAGCCGCTGATCCCGGCCAGCGCGACGGTCGATCTCAAGCTGAGCGGAGAATATGACCGGTACTTCTGGTCGCTGAGCGTCAATAACGTGTTCAACGTGCTGTACTATGATTATGCAATCGCGAGCGCATTCACGCCCGGTGCCTTCAGCGCCTATCCGCTGCCTGGCCGGACCTACATGCTGAAGGCCGGCGCCACGTTCTGACCGGATAACCGGCGCGAAGTCCTGCGCGGCCGGCCTGATTCGGTCGCGCGGGACCGGCCGCCCTTCACCACGATGGCCGACTCAGCCGAAAAAGCGGCGTTTTTCCCACGGGAGACGGCCTAAAGTTGCCCTCCGCGGGTTCGATGCATGGTAGGATCGCCATCCAGGCCGCCGCACGATGATGCGCGCCGCGAATTTTGAGGATCCGATGGACGACGAACCGAAAAGCGCCGCCGAGTTGAAAGAGATCAGGCTGAACCGGAAGCTCGCCCAGGATGCCGAGGGCATCAAGGCGATGGCGGATATCGCAGCAGCCGACATCGAGATTCGGAAGCGGACGGCGAGCCTGCGCGCGATCCGGCTGGCCAAGGAAGCCGCCGACCGCGACAATCCGCCCGAAGCCAAGACCAAGACCAAACCCAAGAAAAAGAAGACGACCTAAATGACAACTGAAGATCGCAACCGCGCCGATGCGCGTTTCAACAAGGCTGCACGCAGCGAGCACGAAGCCAAAACGGGCAAAACCAACCGCGATGCCGCGCTGAAAGCGGTGACCGACAACATGGCGAAGCTGAAGGCGTTGCGGCTCGCCCGCGAGGCCGCCGAACCGCCGCGCCCGGCCGCCGCGCCGAAAAAGGCACGCGCCAAGTCGAAGAAGTCAGGCGAAAAGGCTCCGGCACTGGCGGATTGGCTGGCAGGGCAGCAAAGCGGCGGACACCGGACCTAGACCCGCACTCATGCGGTGCTTTGGAGGTTCTCCTAACTTATCGCAGCGGGCGCCGCGAATTCCGTATTCGAAAACCTAGGCCGGCGCCGGCCATTCGATCATCGATCGCGTCTTGGTCGCGGCGTCGTAAACCTGCACCTGAAGCATCTGGTATTGATTCTTCAAGGCCATGCCCGCCTCCTCGGCGGCTTCGACGGTGTCGTGGTGCGACTTGAAATGGCCGTCCACCACCAGCGAGTAGCCGTCGGTCGGCGCTTTATCGGCGCGAATGATCTTGCGCGGCTGCTGCTCTTCAGCTTCGATCTTGGGCTTTTTCATATTGGCTCCTAGTTGCGCCTCCCTTTACACTGAACGCCGGAAAAAGGCAGAAAGAATCTCCGACTACTGCTAATATATGCACGGCAAAGCGGTGAGATTGAGGTCGACACGCCTCTGTGATTGGTGTTGGGCGAGACGTCGAGCATTCGATCAAAGGGAACCACATGGGTGGAACCGGCAAAAAGGATGAGCTTCCAAAGAAGGAAGACGGCAAACCAAAGAAACCGCCGCCCGCAGTTGTAGAGGACGAGGACTTCGAGGATGGCGACTTCGCCACCCCGAAGCGCGATCGCCACGGCGACGACGATCAGCCGCTATAGATTTGCGGCCGGCGGGAAATTCTCGCTCTCGATCCGCCGGATGCTTTCGAGATCGAGCAAATGCGCGCCAAAGCCGCGCCTCGCCAGAGTGACCGCCAGCCTGGGGGCGGCCAGCAGAGCCATCATGGTCATCGCCAGCGGCACGGCGCCGACCCAGTCGAGCCGCAGCGGCGTCAATTCCTCGGTGCTGCCGGCGTAGGGTCCGTCGCCGCTCGCAAGGCGCCAGCACTCGCGCATGATGTCGCGCCGGGTAGCGCCCCGCGACGCGGATCCGAGCAGCGCCTGCATGGCGAGGTGGCTGCGGACGCCCGCGCGGCTTTCCGCCGCTGCTCCCGGCGTTTCGCCCCGCGAGATCCGAAGCAACAGCCCGACGAGGTCGACTCCGGCCAGATAGGCGCTCATCGGCTCGACCAGCCGCGGATTGCAATCGATCAGCAGCGGCGTGGCGCCATCATCGGGCAGGACGCAATCGACCGACAATGCTCCATGCCAGGCGAGTTTTTCTCCAATCGTCGCCAGCAGCTTGCGCACAACGGGCCGGCTGACGCTCTGCTTGATCGCCTCACCGCCGCCCAGGCCGGCGGAGATTTGCCGGTAGGCATGGAATCCAAGCAATTTGCCGCGGCAGAACACCGCCTGCGCCTTCTCGGTTGCGCCGGCGACGAGATCCTGCACCAACACCTCGTCGGCGAACGCGCCCGTGACGCTGAGCTCCTGCAGGGTGCCTTCCAGATCGGCATCGTTACGCACAAACCAGATGCCGCGGCTGGCGGTACCCACCGAGGTTTTGACGACACTAGGAAACCGGGCGGCGGCGCGCAGTTCATCCGCGGATTTCACGATTTGCGTTGCCGGCTGCGGCAACGCCAGTTGATCGAGCAGCCGGCTGAAGCCGGCCTTGCTGTGCGCGATGCGGTAGCTTTCGAAACTCGGCAGCGCGAGACCGACCTGATCCTGCAGCCGTTGCCGCACCCGCGCAAACAGAAACCCCTGTTCGTGGATCGGCAGCAGCACATCGAAACGCCGCGCGAGCTGCTTCTCGACGAACCCGAGATACCCGGCCGGATCGTTCCGCAGACCCGGACAGCGATGAAATTTTGCGACCAACCGCGAGAACCTCGCCAGGGCATAGGGACTGGGATCGCAGACCTCAACGATGTGACCGGAAAGCCCCAGGATCGTGATCGCCTCCCGCGCCGAGGTGCTGTTTCCTTCGGAAACCAGCACCCGGAGCGGCTTTGCAACATGCGCGGAATCGGCCATATCGGATCATTCCCGCATCGCTTGCTTTTGTCTTTGAATTTAATACGCATCGATCCCTTTCGGCGGCGTTGGCGAGGGCTGCCATGCAGCGGTATTCATGGACAAATAACCGCCAGCCGGTATTTTCGTCGGGCCCTGCCGGGCCGTCGGAACAAACGGGGTATCAATCCACAATGGTCGACGTTCTCGCCGCACCGCAACAAGTGAAGGCCGATACATCGCTGCGTACGCTGTCGGCGATTTCGGCGGCCCATTGGGTCAGTCATTTTCATCTGATGGTGCTGCCGATGCTGTTCCCCTTTCTCAAGGAGCAACTCGGCGTCGGTTACATCGAACTCGGCTTTGCGCTGACCGTCTCCGCCGTGGTCTCCGGCCTGACGCAAGCGCCGATCGGCTATCTCGCCGATTATATCGGCGCCCGCAAAATCCTGCTGATCGGCCTCATTGTGGGCGGCCTGGCACTGATCATGCTCGGCCTGCATCTGAGCTACGCCTGGCTGATCGCCAGCGCCGTGCTGCTCGGGATCGCCAACAGCGTCTACCATCCGGCCGATTATGCGATCCTCTCGGCCCACATGGATGAGGCGCGGATGGGCCGCGCGTTTTCGATCCACACCTTTGCCGGGTTCCTCGGCGGCGCGGTCGCGCCCGCCATCGTCGCTGCGCTGGTGGCAACGACCGGCGGCCATGGCGCCCTGATGGTGGCAGGCGCAGCAGGCCCGCTGGTGGCGCTGCTGCTGGTCGCCCTTGGCACTCCCGATGCAAGCGCCGCCGATCGCCAGATTGATGGGGCGCGAGCCCCGCGGCAGAACGTCATCACGCCCGCTTTGATCGTGCTGACGATCTTCTTCATGCTGCTCAACCTGTCCAACGCCGGGATCGGCAATTTCGGCGTGGTGGCGCTGATGAGCGGCTATGGCGCGTCTTTCCCGTCGGCCAACATTGCGCTGACGGCGTTTCTCGGCTTCAGCGCCGTCGGCGTGCTGGCGGGTGGCTTTCTTGCCGACTACACCCGGCGCCACGGCCAAGTCGCCGCCGCCTGTTTTGCCGTGAACGCCGGCATCGTGCTGATCATCGCCACCGTCGCGCTGCCGTCGCTACTGTTGACGGCGGCGATGGGAACGGCGGGATTCCTCGGCGGCGTGATTGCGCCTTCGCGCGATATGCTGGTCCGCAACACGGCGCCTGCCGGCGCGGCGGGACGGGCGTTCGGCATCGTTTCTACCGGTTTCAACCTCGGCGGCGTTGTCAGCCCGCTGCTGTTCGGCTGGATCATGGACCAGAATATGCCGCACTGGGTGTTCGGCGCTTCCGTCGTGTTCATGATGCTCACGGTCCTGCTCGCGCTCGTCACCGACCGCAAACCGCAAGACACCAGCGAAAGCCTCGACGAAGGGCTTCTGCAACCCTGAGCCTCATCCCGGGCGGTTGACTGCATCTGGAGACGATCCATGATGCGGCAACAGATAATCTCGGGATGAAACGCCATGGCCAGCAATCCAGACCTCGTGATCCGCGGCGGCAGCATTGCCGACGGCCTCGGTGGCGAACTGTTTGAGGCCGACGTGGCGATATCGGACGGTCGCATCGTCGAAGTCGGACGTGTCGCAAGCAAAGGCACCGAAGAGATCGATGCCCGCGGCAAACTGGTCGCACCCGGCTTTGTCGACCTTCACACCCATTATGACGGCCAGGTCACCTGGAGCCAGGACATCACGCCGTCGTCGCAGAATGGGGTCACCACGGCGATCATGGGCAATTGCGGGGTCGGTTTTGCGCCCTGCCGTCCATCGGATCATCAGCGGCTGATTCAGTTGATGGAAGGCGTCGAGGATATCCCCGAACCGGTGCTGAGCGCCGGACTGCCCTGGGCCTGGGAAAGCTTCCCGGACTACATGGACTGGCTGTCGCAACGCAATTTTGACGTCGACATCGGCGCACAATTGCCGCACGCCGCATTGCGCGTCTACGTCATGGGCGAACGCGGCGCCAACCGCGACCCGGCGACACCAGAGGATAACAGCGCGATGGCGGCGCTCGCGGAAGACGCCGTGCGCGCCGGCGCGCTGGGCTTTTCGACTTCCCGCACCCTCAACCACCGCACCTCTACGGGCGAGTATACGCCGACCTTGAAGGCCGGCGAGGATGAACTGACGGCAATCGCCGGCGCCATGCACAAGGTTGGCCGCAGCGTGCTGCAATTCGTGCTCGATCAGGGCAGCATCCACGAAGACCTGCCGATGATGCTGCGGGTGGCCGAAAATACCAAATGCCCGATTTCGTTTTCCGTGACTCAAGCCGACAAGGCGCCGCGGCGCTGGCGCCAGACGCTGGACAGCATCGACGAGGCTTCCGCGCGGGGTCTGGCGATCACCGCCCAGATCGCCGCGCGCCCGGTCGGGCTGTTGCTCGGACTGGAATTGTCGCGCAACCCGTTCCAGACCCATCCGAGCTACCGGGCGATCGCAAAGCTGCCGCTGGCCGAGCGGCTGAAACGGCTGCATCAGCCCGAGATACGCGCCGCGATCCTGGGGGAGACGCCGACCACGACCGACGATCCGCTGTTCTTCCGGCCGAACTACGACAAGATGTACCTGCTCGGCGATCCCCCTGACTACGAACAACCGCCGGAAAATGCGTTGGGCGCGCAGGCCCGCCGCCTGGGGCGGCAGCCGGAAGAACTGGCCTATGACGCGATGCTGTCAGACGACGGCCGCGGCATGCTGTACGTGCCGTTCCTGAACTACGCCGACGGCAATCTCGATGCCGTGCACGAGATGCTGCGCGATCCGCATTCGGTGCCGGGACTGAGCGACGGCGGCGCCCATTGCGGCATCATCTGCGACGCCAGCTTTCCGACCTATCTGCTGACGCACTGGACCCGCGACCGCAAGCGCGGCGAAAAACTGTCGATCCCATTCGTGGTGGCGGCCCAGGCGCGCAAGACAGCATTGTCGGTTGGCCTGTTCGATCGTGGGGTGATCGCGCCCGGCTACAAGGCCGATCTCAACGTCATCGACTACGACCGGCTTCATCTGCATCCCCCGAAGGTTCATTACGACTTGCCGGTCAGGGGGCGCCGGCTGCTGCAGCAGGTCGACGGCTATGACGCCACCATCGTCTCCGGCGTGGTGACTCAGCGCAACGGCGCGGCCAGCGGCGCGCGTCCGGGCCGGCTGGTGCGCGGCGCGCAGGGCAGTGTGCACTAGGGTTCGTGCGGCATGCACCGATGTCGTCGCTGCGAAAGTATTTGCAGGGGACAACGAGGGAGCATTTTGCTCCTCACGCAAATTTCGGCTGCCCCGCTTCACCCATCAAGCGCGCGCGCTCGGTATTGGGCCACAGCAGCGCCAGCCCGAGCAATCCGGACGCGACCATGACGACGGCGTTGATGGTGAAGCCGGTCATGTAGCCTTCCAGCAGCCCACCGGCATGCTGGATCACGGTGCCCATGACGGAGGGAGCGATGATGCCGGCGAGAGTATAGATCGCGCCGTAGATCGCGATCACGGCGCCGCGCTGCGACACCGGGGTGAATTCGCCCAGCATCGGCGGACAGACCACATAGATCGATCCGCACAGCCCGGAGCCGACCACCAGAAGCGCGATCTGCAATCCCGCGCCGTTGACATGCGGGAGCACCGCCAGGATCGATCCGCCGACGATCAGCGGCACCGAGCCGAGCACCCCGCGCGCGCCGCGGGTGGAAACGCCGCGCGCCATCAGCACCTGCGAAATCCACCCCGTGAGCAGTACGATCGCCGGCGCCGAACACCCATGGCAGGATCGAAATCCAGCCGGCATCCTGTTGCGAGAAGCCGAGGCCTTTGACGATGAAGGGCGTGAACCAGGTGAGACCCAGCGACAGCGCCCAATAGGCGCCGAAAGTCGCGGCACAGCAGCCGATAAAGGTTCGCGAGGTCAGAAGCTGGAAATAGGGAATGCGAGGCTCAGCCGCCGCCATCGCGACGGTTTGCACCAGCGGCCCTTCCTCGCCCAGGATCAGCCACGCCACCACCCACATCAGGCCGACCACGCCGAGCGCGCCGAATGCGTAGTGCCAGCTATAATTGACGATCACCCAGTTCAGCGCCGGCACCGCGAGCACCACGCCGAACGCCGACCCCTGCGACAGTATGGCGGTGGGCAGGGTTCGCTTCTCGTCGGGAAACCATTTGTAGACCGAATGGGCCGCCACCGAAAACGCTGGTCCCTCGCCGGCACCGAGAATCACGCGGCAGATCAGCAGCGTGCTGAACCCGATGGTACCCACCATCGGAAACTGCGCCAGTGCCCATATCGCCCCCAGCGCCAGAAGAACCCAGCGCGTGGCGATGCGATTGACGATGAAACCGACGACGATCGCCGAGATCGAAAACAGGAAGAAGAACGAGGAGCCCAGCAGGCCGAACTGCGCCGGTTCGAGCTTCAGTTCGGTCATGATCGGCACGCCGGCGAGACCGACCACGATCTTGTCCGCGAAATTCACCAGCATAAAGAGAAACAGGAGAAAGGTGATTTTCCAGGCGCCCTTGGGCGTCGGTTGCGTGGTCATGATCACTCCCTGGATCGTTGGCGGGCCCTGTTGTTCGGCCTGGTCCAATGCTACCTGCGGGGTATCAGGCAATGCAACTGTGCATTTGTCAGGATACGTGTGCGCTGCAACTGAAGACCGCCTGCGAAATGCCGCCTTACGCTGTTTCGAAAGCGGCCTGCAACCACATCACGATCGCGTCGCGGCACGATTGAGACCGTGATCTCTGAGCCCGGCCTTGGTATGTTGCGCGCGAGACACCATCAGGGGATTTTCATGGCCAGATCGACCCATTACCGCGCCAGCGTCTTCGGCGTGCTTGCCTTGCTTTCGACAATTGCGACCTGGCGCGTGGCGGCGGCGCAGGACGCCAGGGCGCCGGACTATGAGGCGATCGTGGCAGCGCCCGACCGCAGCGATGCCGACCGGCAAACCGATCAGCGCCGGCAGCCCGCCAAAATGCTCGCCCTCACTGGCGCCAGACCGGGGATGAAGGTGCTGGATATGGAGGCGAACGCCGGCTACAGCACGGAACTGCTGGCGCGCGCGGTCGGACCTGACGGCGTGGTCTACGCGCAGGATCCGGCGGCGCTGATCGAGCGGTTCGTCAAGGACAAGTTCGATATCCGCGCCCAAAAGCCCGCCATGAAGAACGTCGTGCATGTCGTCAGGAATTTCGACGATCCGATCCCGCCTGACGTCAGCGGGCTCGATCTGATCACGTTTTTCTTTGCCTACCACGATGTCACCTACATGCCGGTCGATCGCGCCGAGATGGACAAGAAGATGTTCGCGGCGCTGAAGCCCGGCGGCTTCCTGGTCATCGCCGACCATTCCGCGCGTCCCGGCGATGGCACGAGCGTCGCAAAGACGCTGCATCGCATCGAGGAAAGCGCCTTGCGCCAGGAAATCGAGGCCGCCGGGTTCAAGCTCGCGTCCGAAGCCGATTTCCTGCGTCATCCCGAAGACCCGCGGGACGCGCCGGTGTTCCATCCGGCGGTACCGGTCGACGAGTTCGTGCTGAAATATCAGAAGCCGTTGTAAGGTCTGGCGCACGCTTGCCATGGCCACCGACAAACCGACCGTGCTGAGCGTTCGCTGTCTGACCAAGACCTATCGCTCGGCCGGCGAGGAGGTCGTGGTGCTACGAGGCGTCAACCTGACTGTCGCGGCAGGCGAGCGGGTGGCACTGACCGGAGAATCCGGCAGCGGCAAGAGCACGCTGTTGCATCTGATCGCCGGGCTGGATACCGCTGACGGCGGCGAGATCAGGCTTGCCGACGCCTCCATTTCCGATCTCACCGATGCCGGCCGGGCGGCGCTGCGGCGCGACCGGCTGGGGCTGGTATTTCAGCAATTCAACCTGATCCCCAGCCTCAGCATTGAAGACAACCTCGCGTTCCAGTCTCGCATTGCCGGGCGCCACGACGTCAAGCTGGCATGCCGAACTGGTGGAACGGCTCGGGCTCGGCGGTTTGCTGAACCGTTATCCCGAGCAATTGTCCGGCGGCCAGCAGCAGCGGGTGGCAATCGGCCGCGCGCTGGCGGTAAAGCCGCTGCTGCTGCTCGCCGACGAGCCCACCGGCAATCTCGACGAGGCGACGGCGGATGAGGTGCTCGCACTGGCGCGCGATTTGGTGACGCGAACCGGCTGCGGCTTCCTGATGGTGACGCACTCCGCGCGGCTGGCCGCCACGCTCGACCGCCGGGTCACTCTCAGCGCGGGGCTGATCGCATGACCCGCATCCTCTGGATCCTCGCGGTTCTCCTGAGCCATTGGCGGCGGCATCCGATGCAGCTTGCGACCCTGCTGATCGGATTGATTTCCGCGACCGCGCTGTGGAGCGGCGTGCAGGCGTTGAACGCGCAGGCGCGCGCCAGTTACGACCGCGCCGCCGCGACGTTCGGTGGTGCGAGAACGGCGATGTTAGTCAGCCGTAACGGCGCGACCTTCCCGCAAAAGCTGTTTGTCGACCTGCGCCGCGCCGGCTGGCCGGTGTCTCCGGTGCTCGAGGGCCGCCTTCAGATCGGCGGACGATCGCTGCGGCTATTGGGCATCGAGCCGCTCACGCTGCCCGCGGAAGTCGGCAATGCGCCGACGATCGGAAAAAAAGAACTGCAATCGTTCCTGACGCCGCCGGGAGAAACGCTGGTGGCGCCGGAGACGCTTGCCGACCTCAACCTGGCGGAAGGCGCCTCGCCGCTTTCGAGCGACGGCAGCTTGCTGCCGCCGCTCCGCGTGCAGGCGCAACTGGTGCCCGGCGTACTAGTGGTCGATATCGGCATCGCCCAGCGGCTGCTCAAAATGCCGGATCAGGTCTCGCGGCTGTTGGTCGGCAAGGCCAAAGCCGGCCGCGCACCGATCGAGACCCTCACCGGCGACCAGCCCCGTCTGGTCGAACCGGATGCGGAGACCGATCTCGAACGCCTCACCGATAGTTTCCATCTGAATCTGACGGCATTCGGCCTGCTATCATTCGTGGTCGGGCTGTTCATCGTCAATTCGGCGATCGGACTTGCGTTCGAGCAGCGCCTGCCGATGCTGCGGACGCTGCGCGCCTGCGGGGTGTCCGCACGCCTGCTGAATACGGTATTGCTGATGGAGCTGGTATCGCTGGCGCTGGTCGCAGGCGCAGTCGGGCTGGTCTGTGGTTACCTGATCGCAGCGTCGCTATTGCCCGATGTCGCCGCTTCCTTGCGCGGACTTTACGGCGCGCAAATTCCCGGTGAGTTGACGCTCAGGCGCGAATGGTGGATTGCCGGCCTCACCATCAGCGTCGTCGGCGCGCTGGCGGCGGCGACGGCGAGTCTAACGAAAGCGATTCGCCTTCCGGTGCTGGCTGCTGCTCAGCCCTACGCCTGGCGACAAGCCCAGCATCGATGGCTGATGCTGCAGGGCGCGCTGGCGCTCGCCGCGTTCGCCGCCGCGGGGTGGCTGGTATGGTACGGCGATTTGCTGGTTTCGGGATTTGCGGTGCTCGCAGGCTTGCTGCTTGGCGCGGCTCTGGGCCTGCCCGCCGTGCTTGAAATGGTGTTGTCGCTCGGCCAGCGAGGCGCCCATCGTGCGCTCGCGGTATGGTTCTGGGCCGACAGCCGTCAGCAGCTTTCGGGATTGTCGCTGGCGCTGATGGCGCTGTTGCTCGCGCTCGCGGTCAATGTCGGCGTCGGCACCATGGTCGAGACCTTCAGCCGTACTTTTGTCACATGGCTCGACGGACGGTTGGCGGCAGACGTTTACATCAATGCATCCGACGATGCGCAGGCTGGAGCGATCAAGGCATGGCTCCGCGAGCGTCCCGAAGTCGAGGCGATCCTGCCCGGCGGCCGGGCCGAGACGCAGATGGGCGGCGCGCCGATCGAAATTCTCGGCCTTACCGATCACGCCACTTATAGGGATCACTGGCCGCTGCTCGCATCGACCGCCAACGTCTGGACTCGGCTTCGTCCCGGCGATGCCGGCCTGATCAGCGAACAACTGGCCCGGCGTTTGAATCTCGCGATCGGCGATTCCATCGAGGTCCCCGCGCCCGGGGGAAACTGGACGCTGGAGGTGGTCGGCATCTATGCCGATTACGGCAACCCGGAGGGACAGATTGCCGTCAATATCGCCGCGCTGATCCGGCATTTTCCGGGTGTTCCGCAAACACGGCTTGGCTTGCGCGTCGCCCCCGCTGCGGTGCCGGCATTGATATCATCGCTGCAGAACAAATTCGGACTCGACAGCCGCAGCCTGCTGGATCAGGCGACGCTGAAGGCCGAATCGACGCGGATCTTCAACCGGACTTTCGCGGTGACGGCGGCGTTGAACGCCTTCACGCTTGGGGTCGCCGGCGTAGCCTTGCTGACCAGCCTGCTGACGCTGAGCAATTCCCGCCTGCCGCAGCTTGCGCCGCTGTGGGCGATCGGAATCACACGACGAAAGCTCGCGGCGATCGAGCTATTGAAGACCATGTCAGTGGCGCTGATCACCGCCCTGCTCGCGCTGCCGCTGGGTCTGTTGGTGGCGTGGTGCCTGATCGCGGTGGTGAATGTGAAGGCGTTCGGCTGGCGGCTGCCGTTTCATGTCTTTCCGCTGCAGTTGCTCGAGCTGCTGGGCGTGGCGATGGCGGCGGCGCTGCTGGCCGCGCTGCTTCCCGTCCTCAGGCTGGCGCGGATGCAGCCGGCAACCCTGATCAAGATCTTCGCCAATGAGCGGTAAATTCCTGATATCGCGCCGCGCCTTCACCGGCGGCGCCGTAGCTCTCGGCCTCGGCCGCAAGGGCGTGTTTGCCCAGGGCTTTGCCGGGCTTGGTAAAACCGCCGACGGGTTCGCGGCCGTTCTTCCCGGCAAGACGTTTACTTTTCCGGCCGATCACGGTCCGCACCCGGACTATCGGATCGAGTGGTGGTACGTAACGGCGAACCTCGTGGATTCGACGGGCGGCGCCCTGGGCGCGCAATGGACCCTGTTTCGCCAGGCCATGCAGCCCGGCGCGCAGCAGGAGGGCTGGGCCAACCAGCAGATTTGGATGGGCCATGCCGCCGTGACCCGCGCGGACACCCACAGATTCAGCGAAACCTTCGCCCGCGGCGGTGTCGGCCAGGCCGGCGTCGAGGCAAAACCGTTTCGAGCCTGGATCGATTCATGGCAGATGCGCGGGCTCGACACGATGCGCGACGACACCATCGCGCCGCTCGAACTTGACGCATCGGGAGCCGACTTCGCCTACGCGCTGCGGCTTGATGCCGATCGGCCGCTGGTGCTGCAGGGTGATGCCGGCTACAGCCGGAAATCGGAGCGCGGACAGGCCTCGTATTATTACAGCCAGCCTTTTTTCAAGGCGACCGGTCGCCTCACCATCGATGACAAGCCCGTCGAGGTCACCGGCCAGGCCTGGATGGACCGCGAATGGAGCAGCCAGCCGCTGGCGTCGGACCAAAGCGGATGGGACTGGTTCTCGCTGCATCTGAATTCAGGTGAGAAGTTGATGCTGTTCCGGCTGCGCCAGAGCGACGGCAACAACTACTGTTCCGGCAACTGGATCTTGTCAGATGGCAAGACCGAGCAGATCGCCTCCGCCGAGATCAGCATGACGCCGGGGGGCTTGACCGGGATCGAAGGACGCAAACTCCCGACCACATGGCGCATCGCGATCCCACGCTTGGGGCTGACGATCGACTGTGTCCCGCTGAATGCGAAGAGCTGGATGGGCACCAGCTTTCCCTATTGGGAAGGGCCGATCAGTTTTGCGGGCAGCCATCACGGGGTAGGATATCTTGAAATGACCGGCTATTGAGGCGCAAGACGATGTCATTCCGGGATGGTCCGAAGGACCAGACCCGGAATCTCGAGATTCCGGGTTCGCTCGTTTCACTCGCGCCCCGGAATGACGCTTCAGTTATCGTCTAAAAAGGAGATTCTTTCGATGTATCACTTCACGGCACTCGTCACCTGCCTGTCCATCCTGTTTTACTTCTTCGCCAGCGTTCAAGTGGCGCGGGCGCGCGTCGCGTTCGGCGTCAAGGCGCCGGCGATCTCAGGCAATGCCGATTTTGAGCGGGTGTTTCGCGTGCAGATGAACACGCTGGAATGGATGCCGATCTTCCTGCCCTCGCTCTGGCTGTTTGCCATTTATATCAGCGATCCCATCGCGGCCGTGCTTGGCCTGGTCTGGATTGCCGGTCGCATCCTTTACCTGACCGGTTATTCGCAGGCCGCCAACAAACGCGGCACCGGCTTTGGCATTCAGGCCAGCGCCGCGATCATTCTTTGGGCCGGTTCGCTGAGCGCGATCATCTGGCGGCTGATCCATGCGTGAGGGCTGCGGCATGTCGTCATAACAACGCCGCAAGGCCGACGCGGCGATTTGCAGGCTCATTGAATACGTCAGGGGAGAACGAACAAGATGGCCCGGCTGCCCTATCTCGAGGCCGATCAGGTCGCGCCCGAATATCGCGACATGCTCAAGCGCAATACCAACCTGCACAAGCTGCTGGTCAACTCACCCGACATGGCGCGCGCGTTCAGCGGCATCGGCGGCTATATCCGTTTCAAAAGCAAGCTCGACCCGCGGCTGCGCGAGCTCGCCATTCTGCAGGTGGGCTGGATGGAAAAATCGGAATACGAATTCACCCATCATGTGAAGATCGGCAAGGAGTTCGGCGTCACCGACCAGGATATCGCTGGTCTGATGGCCGAGACAGAAGGCAAGCCCTCCGCGCTCGAACCGCTGGCCAGGGCGATCCTGAAAGGCGCACGCGAGATGGTGCGCGAACTCGCAATGTCCGACGCCACCTTCGCCGAGATCAAGCAACAACTCTCTGACGAACACATGACCGATCTGGTGCTCACCATCGCCTTCTATTGCGCCGTGGTCCGCGTGCTCGCCACCATGAAGATCGACAACGAGCCCACCTACAAAGAGGTACTACAGCAGTACCCGATCCCGGGAGTGAACTGACATGCGCCTGAAAGATCGCATCGCCATCGTCGTCGGCGCCGGCCAGAGCCCCGGCGAAGGCATGGGCAACGGCCGCGCCACGGCGCTGACTTTCGCGCGCGAAGGCGCTCACGTGCTGTGCGTCGATCACAACCTCGCATCGGCGCAGGAGACGGTCGACATGATCGCGGCCAAGGGCGGCACGGCGGTGGCTTTCAAGGCCGACGTCACCAGACAGGCCGAACTCAAGGCGATGGTATCGGACGCACACGCCCGCTGGGGCCGCATCGACATCCTGCACAACAATGTCGGCGTCAGCCTCTCCGGCGGCGACGCCGAACTGCTCGACATCACCGAGGAGGCGCTCGACCGCTGTATCGCGATCAACCTCAAGAGCTGCATTTTCGCGGCCAGGCACGTGATCCCGATCATGCGTCAACAGAACAGCGGCGCCATCATCAACATCTCCTCGATGGCCGCCATCACCACCTACCCCTATGTCGCCTACAAGGCGACCAAGGCGGCGATGGTTGCCTTTACCGAGCAGCTCGCCTACCAGAATGCCCCCTACGGCATCCGCGCCAACGTCATCCTGCCCGGCCTGATGAACACGCCGATGGCGGTCGATACCCGCGCCCGCGAATTCAGGAAGAGCCGCGCCGAGGTCGAGGCCGAGCGCGACGCCAAGGTGCCGCTGCGCAAGAAGATGGGCACCGCCTGGGACGTCGCCAACGCCGCGCTGTTCCTGGCTTCCGACGAGGCCAACTTCATCACCGGCGTGACGCTGCCGGTGGACGGCGGCGCCAGCGTGCGGCGGGGGTAGCTCCATTCACGGCGTCGTCCCGGCCAAGCGAAGCGCGAGCCGGGACCCGCAGATGCAGATTGCTAAAGGCCGCTGGCACAGCGGCCTAACGAGACAGGACTGAGTATGGCCCCGGCTTTCGCCGGGACGACACACATCTTCTTGAACGACGCCGCCGCTATTTCGTCAGGGGACAGCCGCTGTCCTTGGCGGACGGGAACGCCTTGTCGCCGGGCACGACCGCCAGTTGCTTGTAGTAATCCCAGGGTTTCTTGGATTCCGACGGCTTCTTGACCTCGAACAAATAGAGGTCGTGCACCATGCGGCCGTTTTGCAGCACCTTGCCGCCCTGGGCGAACATGTCGTCGACCGGCAGCTCCTTCAGCTTTTTCGCCACTGCGTCGGAATCCTTGGTCCCGGCCGCCTTGACCGCCTTCAGATATTGCAGCGTCGCCGAATAGGTGCCGGCCTGAATCATGTTGGGCATACGGCCGGTTCGCTTCATGAAGCGTTCCGAGAACTCGCGGGTCTTGTCGTCGTGGTCCCAATAGAAACCTTCCGTCAGCACGAGACCTTGCGCCGCCTGCAGCCCGAGGCCGTGCACTTCAGCCAGCGTCAGCAGCAGACCGGCGAGCTTCTGGCCGCCGGCGACGATGCCGAATTCCGCCGCCTGCTTGATCGAGTTGGTGGTGTCGAGCCCGGCATTGGCCAGCCCGATGATCTTTGCCTTCGAGCTCTGCGCCTGCAGCAGGAACGACGAGAAATCCGACGAGTTCAGGGGAATGCGGACCGAGCCCAGCACCTTGCCACCCTTGGCCTTGACCAGATCGCCGGTGTCCTGCTCCAGCGCGTATCCGAACGCATAATCGGCGGTGAGGAAGAACCAGGTATTTCCGCCCGCTTCCACCAGCGCGCCGCCGGTACCGACCGCCAGCGCATGGGTATCGTAGGCCCAGTGGAAGCCATAGGGCGTGCAGGCATCGCCGGTAATGCGCGAGGTCGCAGCGCCGACCACGATGTCGATTTTCTTTTTTTCCTTCGACAGCTCCTGCACGGCCAGCGCGACCGACGACGTCGTCAGTTCGGTGATCATGTCGACGCCTTCGATGTCGTACCAGCGTCGCGCGATGCTGACGCCGAGATCGGGCTTGTTCTGATGGTCGGCGGAGACCATATCGATTTTTTGGCCGAGCACGCTGCCGCCGAAATCCTCGATCGCCATCTTGGCCGCCTCGACGGAATATTTGCCGCCGTAATCCGCGTAGACGCCCGATTGGTCATTCAAAATACCGATCTTGACGCCCTGTGCCGACGCCGGCGGAGCCAGCAACATTCCGCATGCCGCAACGGCAGCCGACAACCATCCGGATTTCATATTTTTCTCCCCCAGGTTTCCGCTGTTCCCTGCATGATATTTTATAACCCTGCCGCTGCCCATCTATTTCGGGTACTACGCCAATAGTATCGCAGGCGCGGCGAGCGCTGTTGCCGATTGCCCGGAGTCAGGCGGAGACCAGCTTTTTACGGCGCCACGGCGGCCGGTCGGCCAGATTGCGCACGATCATGTAGAAGATCGGCGTGAAGATCAGCCCGAACAGCGTCACGCCGAGCATGCCGAAGAACACCGCGACGCCAACCGCCTGACGCATTTCAGATCCCGAGCCGGTGGAAACCACCAGCGGCAGCACGCCGAGAATGAAGGCGAATGACGTCATCAGGATCGGGCGCAGCCGCAGGCGGCAGGCCTCGATCACAGCCTCCAGCCGGTCGCGGCCCTCGGCTTCGATGTCGCGAGCAAACTCGACGATCAAAATTGCATTCTTGGCGGCCAATCCGACCAGCACCACGAAACCGATCTGGGTCAAGATGTTGACGTCCTGTCCCATGATCCGCACGCCGACAGTGGCGGCGAGCAGGCACATCGGCACGAT
Organism: uncultured Alphaproteobacteria bacterium; assembly: GCA_963761895.1. Taxonomy (GTDB): domain Bacteria; phylum Pseudomonadota; class Alphaproteobacteria; order Rhizobiales; family Xanthobacteraceae; genus Bradyrhizobium. The sequence goes on along the minus strand of CAVXIL010000001.1, from coordinate 549,479 downwards.
CAGGATGACGGCGAACGGAAGGGTCCAGCTGCCATATTGCGCCGCCAGCACCAGGAACACGAACAGGACGCAAATCGGAAATACGTAGAGACCGGCATTGGCACCGGTGACCTGCTGGTAGGACAGGTCGGTCCACTCATAGGAGAAGCCGCTCGGCAATACCTGATCCGCCAGTTGCTTCATGGTGTCGATCGCGGTGGACGAACTCGTTCCCGGAAGCGTGTCGCCCTGAAGCTCGGACGACGGATAAAGGTTGTAGCGCGCCACGCGATCCGGACCCGCTATATCGCGGAAATCCACTACGCTGCCGAGCGGCACCATGTCGCCGGCGGCGTTGCGGGTGCGCAGCCGTGCCAGGTCGGCGATCTCCTTGCGGAACCGCAGGTCGGCCTGCGCGGTGACGTGATAGGTGCGGCCGAGAATGTTGAAATCGTTGACATAGGCCGAGCCGAAATAGGTCTCGATCGCTTCGGTCACGTTGGCGATCGGCACGCCCAGCTTCTGCGCCTTGATCCGATCGACGTCGACGAACACCTGCGGCGTATTCGCTGAGAACGGAGAAAACACCGAGGTCAGCCCCGGCGCCTTGCGGGCCGCGGCGACGAGTTCATCGGTCGCCTCCGCCAGAAATTCGGGACCGCGGCCCTGCCGGTCCTCGATGCGCATGGTGAAGCCGCCGCCGGTGCCGATGCCGGGAATCGAGGGCGGCGGAATGACGATGATGAAGGCGCCCTCAAGGGCCGCAAGCCGCTTGCGGAGCTCACCCGTGATCTTCGCCGCCGACAAGCCCTTTTTCAGGCGCGTTTCCGGTTCTTCGAAGACCGGAAACAGAGCCGCGGAATTGCTTGCCTGGGTGCGGGTCGCGCCGGACAGCCCGGCGAACGCCGCCACGCGAATGATGCCGGGCGTGTCGAGCGCGATCCTTTCGATCTGCCGGACGATCTCGGTGGTTCGCGCCAGCGAGGCCGCGCCGGGCAATTGCACGGACACGATGATGTAGCCGCGATCCTGGGCTGGAATAAATCCCTGCGACGTCGTCACCAGCAGCCATCCGGCGCTGCCGATCAATGCCACGTAGATCAGGAGCATCACCGCCGAGTGCCGGATCACGAAGTCGGCGGCGTTGCCATAGCCGTGGGACAGCCGGTCGAAGGTGCGGTTGAAGACGCCGGTGAATTTCTCCCATCCGCGCCCGATGAAGTTCCAGCTCGTCGGCGGACGCTTTTCCGCATGCGGCTGCAGGATTTGCGACGCCAGCGCGGGCGAAAGCGTCAGCGAGCAGAAGCAGGAGATCGCGGTCGCCACCGCTATCGTGATCGCGAACTGCTGAAAAAACTGTCCGGAGATGCCACCGAGGAAAGCGGTCGGAACGAACACCGCACATAGCACCAGCGCGATCGAGACCAGCGCACCGCCGACCTCCTCCATGGTCTTGAGCGCCGCGTCGCGCCGGCTCATGCCATCGCGAAGATGCCGCTCGACGTTTTCGACCACCACGATCGCGTCGTCGACCACGATGCCGACCGCGAGCACGAGGCCGAACAGGGTCAGATTGTTGATGGCAAAGCCGAGCGCGGCCATCGCTGCGAAAGTACCGATCAGCGATACCGGGATCGCCACGATCGGGATGATCGCCGGACGCCACCCCTGCAGGAACACCAGCACGACAATGACGACGAGAACCATCGCCTCGTAGATCGTCTTGATCAGCTCGCTGACGGACTGCGCGATGAACTCGGTCGGATTGTAGCCGATGTTGTAGTCGAGCCCTTTGGGAAAGCTGGCCTTGAGCCTGACCATGGCATCGGAAATATTTTTCGCGGTGGCCAGCGCGTTCGAGCCGGGGCGCTGGGTCACCAGCATCGCCACCGCGGTTTTTCGCAGCAGGAAGCTGTTGGTGGTATAGTCCAGCGCGCCCAGTTCGATCCGGGCGACATCGCGCAGCCGTACGGTGCGGCCGTCTGCGCCGGCTTTGACGAGGATGTCTTCGAACTGCTGCGGATCCTTCAGACGGCCGGTAAAGGTGAGGTTCGGCTGGAATGACCGGTCGGCGATCGGGGGGGCCGCGAGCTGGCCTCCGGTGATCTGCAAATTCTGGGCACGGATCGCCGCCAGCACGTCGCCGGCGGTCATGCCGAGCGTCGTGATCTTGTCCGGATCGAGCCACAGCCGCATCGAATAGTCGCGCGCGCCGAAAATCTGGATGTCGCCGATACCGTCGAGCCGGAGCAACTGGTCGCGGACCTGCAGCAATGCATAATTGCTGATGTAAAGCTGGTCGAAGCTGTCGTCGGGTGACAGCATGAACACGACCATCAATATGTCCGGACTGTTCTTGCGCGTCACCACGCCGTTGCGCTGAACCTCGTCCGGCAGCTGCGGCTGCGCGATCGCGACCCGGTTCTGAACCAGCACCTGGGCCTTGTCGAGATCGGTGCCGAGCTTGAACGTGACGGTGATCGTGAGCTGGCCGTTCGAGGTCGCCTGGCTGTAAAGATACAGCATGTCGTCGACGCCGTTGATCTGCTGCTCGATCGGCGCCGCCACGGTGTCGGAAACGGTTTGCGCGGAAGCGCCGGGATATTGCGTCGTGATCACGACGGTCGGCGGAACCACCTGGGGATATTCCGCGACCGGCAGCGTAGTGTAGGCGAGCGCGCCGACGATCAGCAGCACGATCGACAGCACCATCGCGAGGATCGGCTGGTTGATGGAAAGCCGGCCGAGATTCATGTCTTGCTACCGGCAGGAGTGGCTACCGCGGCATGCGGACTGACCCTGGCCCCGACGCGGGCGCGCTGCAGGCCATCGACAATCACTCGGTCTTCCGGCTTCAGGCCCTCGCGGATCACGCGCAACCCTTCGTCGAGCGGACCGAGCACGACCGGCCTCGCCTCCACGGTATCGTCGTCCCTGACCACAAAAACGATCTTGCGCGATTGGTCGGTGGCGATGGCCGTATCCGGCAACAGCAACGCTTCGTAAGGCGAACTGCCGATCAACCGCACCCGGCCGAACTGCCCGGGCAGGATGGAAAAATCCTTGTTCGGGACTATCGCCCGCCCGCGCAGCGTACCGGTCGAGACATCCAGCCGGTTGTCGAGGAAATCCACCTTGCCGGCGTGCGACGGCTTGGTTTCGCCGGTCAACGCCACCTGCACCGGATTTGGGGTGTCGCGCGAACTCGGGCGCTTGCCCTCGAAATAGAGCCGGTTGTTCTTCAGGTAGGTCGCTTCGTCCATGTCGAAGTAGATATAGATCGGGTCGAGCGAGACGATCGAGGTCAGAAGCGTCGCGGCCCCGCCGCCGTCGCTACCCTGCACGAGATTGCCGACGCTGACGAGATGGCGGCTGACCCTGCCGCCGATCGGGGCGATGACGTGGGAAAATTCGATATTGAGCTGGGCCGCCTTCAGCGCGCCTTCCGCCTGCAATATCGCCGCATTGGCCGCCTGCAGCGCCTGGCGGCGCTGATCGACGATGGAGTCGGCGACCGCCTGGGTCTGATTCAAGGTCAGGGCGCGGTCCAGTTCGCGCTTTCCGAGTTCGGCCTTGGCGCGGGCATCCGAGAGCTGGCCGTTGGCCTGCTCGGCGACCGCTTCAAAGGGACGCGAATCGATGACGTAGAGGAGATCGCCGGTATTGACGAAAGCGCCGTCGCGAAATTCAACGCTGGTGACGAACCCGCCGACGCGGGCGCGAACCTGAACCTCCTCGACCGCCTCGAACCGCCCAGTGAATTCGTCCCAATCGGTGACGGTGCGTTTGGTTGGCTGGGCGACGGTAACGGGGGCCGGAGCTGCGGCAGCCGGTTGCGGCGCCTTGTCGCCGCAGCCGGTCAAGGTGACAGCAAGCAGAACGATCAGCGGCCTGAAGTCGCGCATCGAACGGATATTGAAAACTCCTGCCCGAGCCAAACGCTCCGATTTCTCAGTCGCGCCCAATTCCGTCTCCTCTGCACGTTGCCGCGATTGATCGAAGCGTCCGCCACGGTGATCTGCGGAAGGATCGAGATGAGATCGGTGCCAGTCTGTCCAAGTACCGGCCGGGATCAAGCAAAATAGTTATGCACCATGGTTATGGATCGTGAAGCCCGCGCATCAGGCCTATTCGGCAGGCGCCAGCGCGAAGACGACCCCTGCGCGCGACATCATCAGCGAACGAAGATCAAATCGTTGCTTCTCGCCGGACTCTCCGGCCGAGGCGCGCTCGCGATCCCGATCATGACAATTAAAAAACACGACAGCCGGATTGTCTCATTTTGATCATGTCGAAAGACCCGACCGACATCGCGGCGAATTCGTTCGGTGGCTGCAGGAAAAGGCGAAAGCGCGATCGAACTCGCCGGGCGCGATGCGCGTGCATCAAGGTTACCGGCAGCCGCAGTGGCACAATCTAGGGTTACTTGTGAAGGGGGACATTGACTCCCAGCTTTGCGCTAAATATGAGTGAAATTGACGGTCTTGGTTGCCAATTGGTTAATTTTTTCGCGAAGTGGTTTTTTCTTGAACATTCGTTGATCCGGTGGGGGTCGCCCAGGAGTTGAGTAGGAGGCGCTGCGTGATGACGAGCGAGTTCACAGTCGCTGGTGAATTGCCCGGCGAAATCGTGCACAGAAGCTCCGGTTCCAGTACCGGAACCAAACCTCGCCGAATATTCCGCCTGCACCATCAATCAACAGATCTGACGAACGTGCGCGCTGCGACGTTGCGCGGCCGGAGGCGATAACATGTCCAGTACCGCGCCAGCTTATACATTCGGCGGCATCACGCGGCCCGCGCTTAATTTCGACGCCAACGGCAACATCATTCTCGAGGGGTAGAGATCCTATGCAGGCGCGGCGGGCTGGGTGATACCGTTTCGGTGTAACCCCCACCACCAAGGCATAGGAGAGCCTGATGACGGTCCGCACAGTAAGCAACCTACCCGCCGCACTGCATGTTGAGATGGCGCGGTGTCTGTTTGCAATCGAATTGAGCAAGCAGAGCTGGGTTATTGGATTCATTACGCCGCTTTCCGCGAAGATCAGCCGCCGCATCTTGAGTGGATGCGATTGGAAAGGTCTACTCGATTTGATCGAGGAGGTGCGAGCACGTGTCAGCCGAGAGACGGGTCGGGCGGTGGATGTGCTCTCGTGCTACGAGGCCGGTTATGACGGTTTCTGGTTACACCGGCTACTCGAAGCGCATGGCATACGCAATTATGTTATTGATCCGGCAAGCCTGCAGGTGGACCGGCGGGCGCGACGAGTAAAGACAGATCGGATCGACGCTGAGCGGTTGTTGCGATCGCTAATGGCTTATCTACGCGGGGAGCCGAAGGTGTGGAGCGTGGTGCGGGTGCCCAGCGTTGCCGAAGAAGACGCGCGGCGGCTGCATCGTGAGCGTGACCGTTTGGTCTCTGAACGCGTTCAACACGTCAACCGCATTAAAGGGCTTTGCGCACTTCATGGCATCTACGATTACCAGCCGTTGCGCCCGCAAGCGATGGCGCGCCTGGAGCAGTTACGCACAGTACAAGGCATCTCACTTCCGCCCCGGCTAAAATCTGAGATCAAGCGAGAATTGCAACGGCTGGAGTTGGTGGTCGAGATGATCGCCACTCTTGAGGCGGAGCGCGACGCGATTGTTGAGGATGAAGCATCAACGCATGTCAACGCCAAGAAAATCCAAAATCTCCATCAGCTCAAGGCGATCGGCCCGGAGTTTGCCGCGGTGCTGGTTGGCGAGATATTCCATCGTGACTTCAACAATCGCCGCCAACTCGCGAGTTATGTCGGCTACGCGCCGAGCCCGTTTCAGAGCGGAAACGTGGCCCATGATCAAGGGATCAGCAAGGCCGGCAACCGCAAGGGGCGAACCACCGGGATCGAACTCGCCTGGCTGTGGTTGCGCTATCAGCCCGACAGCGATTTGAGCGTCTGGTTCCGGGCGCGTGTCGGTACCACGAAGGGCCGCATCCGCCGCATCGCCATCGTGGCGTTGGCACGCAAGCTGCTGGTGGCGCTTTGGCGTTATCTTGAAACTGGCCTAGTGCCGCGAGGTGCCATCCTCAAAGGGTGACAAACGAAGATCAAACACCGATAAAAGGAGCTTATGAATCCAAGGTGGATGTGTGGCCGGATCTCGACATGGCTGAAAGACGCCGCGGTAGAGAATGGTCCCATCCCCCTTGGAGCCCGCGCCCTCGCAACGCGCATGAGGGACCTTGGGACGGGTTGTACCCGGCCGGATATAAGTTGGTGCGGCGAGCGCCGCACGCACGCAAAGGGCTCGCCTTGGATCAGAACGAAGCTCAAACAAATGAGGAGCGACAAAGTACAAATATTTGGCAATCTCTTCGATGATGTTACGGATTTAGGCGCACCCTCAAGTCCTGCGCCTTCGGCGCACCGCTTCGCGGCTGCGGGACTTGACCGCGCGCCTAAATCCGTAACCAGGAGCTATCAAGATCGCTAAACCACCGAAATATTCCTTGACAGCGGCGCCCTCATATAAGTCGAGATGTGGCGCGGTGGCGTTAGGTAGAACATATCTGTTGCCGCCTCTTTCGTCTGGCGGTGCCTTAGTGGTTCAGCCATGGCTCCGTTTCCACATCCCGCTCATCGAACCGGACATGCAGATCTCCCGCATCCGGCTCTCGGACAAGAGCTCACGCTTTCGCGTGCAACGCCTTCTGCAGTTTCTGACCATTTATCGGAGTTGATAGGTTTCCCAATCTCCAAGGTCCTTCCCTACGTATTGCGTCTGTCTTGAACTGAGGTCCCTTCCCTCCACCGGCGTTACCCGGCTTCAGCGGTACTACGAACCTCTCCGCCACCCCAAGGCGCCCAGCCTGTCCCTCGCGGGCTTCCGGTTGGTCATTGCTGACCACGCCATGGGGCTTCCCGTGTTGCGTACGCTTTCCTTGTGTACATGCTGTCGCCACTACCCCGGCGCAGCGGCTGGGCGTACTCTTCGCTCTGCTTCACCCAGCCGTATCAGCCTTCCCCGAAAGGGTTGTCGGGTCGGCCTGCGCATTGTCCTTTTCGAGGATTGCTCAGCGTTCACTCGCGTTACGGCCTGCACACTCGCGCTGTCACCAATTCGTGACACGCTAATCGAAGGCTTCAGCCACTTCGTTGCCTCCATGACTGCTCCGATTGCTTCCGGCTGGAGCGGTTGCCGGGTGGGGTTCGCACCCACTGGAAAGCGCCGCCTTGTCACGGCGCACACCCGCGGCGGACTTCGCGGCGACCTACGGCATCAAGCTGCTTTATCTCGGTTTGCCGGCGTCGACGCCCTATCCGCCCGTTGCCGCCTCGCTGTCGACGCCGATCAATTCAGATGCGGGCGCGCCCAAAGTGGACGAAGGCGCCGCCGCAAACACGGATGTCAGCCTCAAGGTTTCGGCGACCAATAGCGGTGGCCTGCCGGTGACCTATTCGCTGACCGGAGATAGCTCCGGCGGCGGCTTCAAGATCGACAGCGCAACCGGCATCGTCACGGTCGCGGATCCGACCAAGATCGATTACGAGAGCAGTCCCGGCCACGCCTACAACGTCACCGTACAAGCGAGCGATGGCACCATCACCGCTTCGCAGGCTTTTTCGATCACCGTCACGGATGTCCCGCCGTCGACGCCCACCGACAGCAACGCCGCTGCTAACGCCATAGCGGAAGGCGCCGCGGTCAATACCCTGGTCGGCATCACCGCTTCATCGACCGATGTGAACGGACCGGCGGTGACTTATTCGCTTGTTGGCGACACCTCTGGCGGCGGCTTCAAGATCGATCCGGTCACCGGCGTCGTGTCGGTCCTAGATCCAAGCAAGATCGACTACGAGACGGCGACGGGCCATGCGTACACCATCACCGCGCAGGCCAGCGACGGCATTCCCGGCACGAAAGCGAGCACACAGACTTTTACAATCGCCGTTACGGACGTGCCGTTGGGGACTCCGGTCGATACCAATACCGCCCCCAACAGCGTCGCGGAAGGTGCCGCGGTCAATACGCTGGTCGGCATCACCGCCTCAGGCATCGATCCGAACGGACCGGCGACGGCCTACTCGCTGACAGCCGACACCTCGGGCGGCGGCTTCAAGATCGATCCCGTGTCCGGAGTAGTCACGGTTGCCGATCCGACCAAGATCGACTTCGAAAGCAGCGCCGGTCACAGCTACAGCATCACCGTGCAGGCGAACGACGGTCTGCAAATCACCTCGCAGACCTTCACCATCGCGGTCACGGACGTGGCGCCATCGGCCCCGCTCGACAGCGACGCCACGCCGAATACGGTCACGGAGGGCGCCGCCGGCGGCACGACGGTGGGCGTCACGGCCTTTTCCGTCGATGTCAATGGACCGGCGGTAACCTATTCCTTGACCGGCGACAGCTCCGGCAGCGGCTTTACGATCAATCCCGCAACCGGCGTCGTCACCGTCGCCGATCCCACCAAGATCGACTATGAGAGCGCGCCAGGGCACGCCTACACCGTCACCGCGCAGGCCAGCGATGGCACCCTTACCAGTTCGCAAACCTTCACCATCGCCGTGACCGATGTCGCACCCTCGGCGCCGGTCGACAGCAATGGCGGATTCAACACCGTCGCGGAAGGCGCTGCAGCCGGCACCACGGTCGGCGTCACCGTTTCATCCACCGATGTCAACGGACCGGCGGTGACGTATTCGCTGGTTAGCGACACTTCCGGCGGCGGCTTCACCATCAATTCGGCGACCGGCGTCGTCACCGTCGCCGATCCCACCAAGATCGACTACGAGACCGCGCCGGGGCACGCCTACATTGTTACCGCGCAGGCCAGCGATGGCACGCTGTCCAGCATGCCGTTCACCTTCACCATCGGGGTGTCAGACGTCCCGCCGTCGACCCCGGTCGACTCCAATACCGCGGCCAACACCGTGGTCGAAGGCGCCGCCAACGGCACAACGGTCGGCGTCACGGCATCATCGACCGACGTCAACGGACCGGCGGTGACGTACTCGCTCATTGGCGACACTTCCGGTGGCGGCTTCGCCGTCAATTCCGCGACCGGTGTCGTCACCGTCGCCGATCCCACCAAGATCGACTACGAAAGTGCGGCCGGCCACGCCTACACCGTTACTGCGCAGGCCAGCGATGGCACCCTCACTAGCTCGCAAACCTTCACCATCGCCGTCACGGACGTCGCGCCGTCGACGCCGGCCGACTCCAATGCCGCCGCCAACACCGTGGCCGAAGGTGCGACCGCCGGCACCACGGTCGGCGTCACCGCATCATCGACCGATGTCAACGGACCGCCCGTGACATATTCGCTGGTTGGCGATACCTCCGGTGGCGGTTTCACCGTCAATGCCGCGACCGGCGTCGTCACCGTCGCCGATGCCACCAAGATCGACTATGAGAGCGCGGCCGGCCATGCCTACAGCGTCACCGTACAAGCGAGCGACGGCACGCTCACCAGTTCGGAGGCCTTCACCATTGCCGTGTCGAACGTCGCGCCGTCCATCCCGGTCGATTCCGATGCTGCGGCCGACACCGTCGCGGAAGGCGCCGCGGCCGGCACGACGGTCGGCGTCACTGCATCGTCGACCGACCCCAACGGCCCGGCGGTGACGTACTCACTGATCAGCGACACCTCGGGCGGCGGCTTCACCATCAATTCAACGACCGGCGTCGTCACCGTCGCCGACCCCACCAAGATCGACTATGAGACTGCGGCAGGACACGCCTACACCGTTACGGTGCAATCAAGCGACGGAACCCTTACCACTTCGCAGCCGTTCACGATCGCCGTCACGGATGTCGCGCCATCGACTCCCGTCGACAGCAATGCCGCGGCCAACACCGTGGTCGAAGGCGCGGCCAACGGCACCACGGTCGGCGTCACGGCATCATCGACCGACGTCAACGGACCGGCGGTGACGTACTCGCTGGTAGGCGACACTTCCGGTGGCGGCTTCACCGTCAATTCGACGACCGGTGTCGTCACCGTCGCCGATGCCACCAAGATCGACTACGAGAGCGCGGCCGGCCACGCCTACGACGTCACGGTACAGGCGAGCGACGGCACCCTTACCAGTTCGCAATCGTTCGCCATCGCTGTCACCGATGTGGCGCCGACGACGCCTGCCGACAGCGACGCCGCCACCAACACGGTGTCGCAGGGCGCGCCAGCCGGCACCTATACCGGCCTGACTGCAAGCTCCACCGACGTCAACGGCCCCGCGGTGACGTGGTCGCTGATCGGCGACACCTCGGGCTGCGGCTTTACCATCGATTTAACCGGCAAAGTCACTGTCGCAGACCCGACCAAGATCGTCTACAACGTCGCCGATCCGGCCTTTACGGTCACCGCCGATGCGAGCGACGGCACGCTGCACAGCGATCAGACCTTCACCATCACGATCAATCCGAACACGCCGCCGGTCGCCAACGACGATTCGGTCTCCGCCACCGAGGCCGGCGGTCTCAACAACGCCATCCCCGGCTTCAATCCGAGCGGCAACGTCATTCTCGGCACCGGGGCTGCCGGCGATGTCCAGGACACCGACGCGCAGGACCCGAGCAGCGCGCTCACCGTGGTCGCGGTTCACACCGGTCCGGAAGGCGGCTCGATCGCGACCGGCACGGTCGGCTCGGCGCTGGCCGGCACCCACGGCACGCTGACGCTCAATACCGACGGTTCCTATACTTACCTGGTCAATCAGACCGATGCCCAGGTGCAGGCGCTGCACACCTCGGCCGAGACCATCACGGACGTCTTCAACTATACGATCAGTGACACCGGCGGGCTGCAGGGCACCGCGACGCTAACGATCACCATCCACGGCGCCGACGATCTGCCGCAGGCGGTGGCCGATACCGGCACCATGACCGAGGACGATGCGCCGACCTTGTTCGACGTTATCGCCAACGACACCAAGGATCCCGACCATACCGCAACCAACGCCATCACCGTCGGACCGGGCGGCGTCACCGTCACCGGCCCGGCGGGCGAGACCTTCGCCAATACCGACGCGCAGGCCGCGATCGTCAGCAACGAGATCCAGGTTACCCTAACCAACGCGGATTTCCAGCAACTGGCGCTCGGCGAGCACGCCACCATTACCGTGCCGTACACGCTGACCGGCGATACCGGCGAGACCTCGAGCGTGAACCTCGTGGTCACCGTCAACGGCGTCAATGACGTGCCTGTGGCGGTGGACGACACCGGGTCCATCACCGAGGACCAGGTCGGAACTTTCACGGTGCTCGGCAACGACACGCTCGATCCCGATCACGGCGCACCCAACAATGTGACGACGGGCGCGCTGACCAACTTCGTCGCACCCGCGGGCGAAGGCCTCTCCGCGTCGGATGTCGGCGTCAGCGTCAATGGCTCGAATCAGGTCGTGGTGACGTTGGATGCCAATTTCCAGCACATGCAGAATGGCCAGACCACGACCTTCGACGTACCCTATACGCTGCACGGCGACCAGGCCGGCGATATCTCCACGGCCACGCTGCATGTGACGGTGAACGGCGTCAACGACGCGCCGGTGATCGATCTGCTCTCCACCGCCGGCGTGCAGACCACCGGCACCACCGCCGCCTTTGTCGAGAACGGCGTTGCGCTGGCCGTGGCGCCGCAGCTGACGCTGTCGGACGTCGACGACGCCAACATGGCCGGCGCGACGGTGACGCTCAGCAATGCCCAGACCGCCGACGTATTGTCGATCGCGGGAGAAGGTGCGGCGACCAGCGGCACGCTGGCCAGCGGCATCGGATTTGCGATCTCCGGTTCGACCGTGACGTTCAGCGGCAGCGAGAGCGTCGCGGACTACCAGACCGCGCTGGAATCGGTCCAGTTCCAGAATACCAGTGACGATCCCAGCACCACGGCACGCTCCTTCGCCTTCCAGGTCAGCGACGGTGAATCGAGCAATAACTTCGGCAATGCCACCGCGACTGTGACCGTGCAGGCGGTCGACGACGCCCCGGTCAACACCGTTCCCGCCGACACCGCCGTACCAACCGCCTTCTCCAACACCGACACGGCTATTTCAGGCTTTTCGATCGCCGACGTCGATGGGGAGTCGGGCGTAGAAACGACAACGCTCTCGGTGGCGCACGGCACCGTCGCCGTCACACTGGCGGGTGGCGCGACCATCAGCGCCGGCGCCAACGCCAGCTCGACGCTGACGATTTCCGGCACCATCGCGCAGATCAACGCCACCCTGGCCAACAACGTCACCTACCACTCGACCGACGGATTCACCGGAACCGACAGTCTCACTGTCCTGACCAACGACCAGAGCCACACCGGAACCGGCGGACCGCTGACCGCGACCTCCACCGTGCACATCGGCGTCGTGCCGCAGGTGTTCTACATCAACAACGCCGCGACCGGCAGCACCAACGCCGGCACCCAGGCCAATCCCTACACCTCGATCGCCGCCTTCAACTCGGCGAACCCGGCCGGCTCGGGTGACTATGTCGTATTGGAACACGGCACCGGGACCTATAGCGAAGCCAACGGGATCAATCTCGCCAACGGCGTCAACCTGATCGGCGGCGACGAGAACCTGCAATTCACCAACCCGGTGACCTCCGCGGTGGTGACCGCCAATACCGCATCCGGCACCGCCCCGATCATCAAGGTGACCGGCGGCTCCGACGCCGGCATCGATCTGCTCGGCACCACCGGCCACACCATCGAAGGCGTCAGCGTCGACACCACGGCAGGCAGCGGCATCGGCATCAGCGACGACGGCAACAATGTCGGAACCGTCACGATGTCCGATATCGTGGTCAAGACGGCGAGCGGCGCCGGCCTGAATTTTACCCACGGCGGCGCCCTGACCGTCACCGGAACCAGCAACAGCATCGCCTCGACCACCGGCACCGCGCTCGACGTTGCCGGCACGACCATCGGATCGAGCGGCCTTACCTTCCACGACATCTCGTCCAACGGCGCCGTCAACGGCATCGTCCTCAACACCACCGGCTCCAGCGGCGGCCTGACCGTCACCGGCGACGGCGGCGGCAGCAGCAACCACTCGGGCGGACAAATTCTGGGATCGAGCGGCGCCGGCTTGAGCCTCAATTCCACGTCGAATGTCAGCCTCGGCTACATGGACATCAATAGCGGGGCCGCCGACGGCATCCATGGCGACAATGTCACTAATTTCACGCTCAATCACGCCAACGTCCTGAACAACGGAACGACTTCGGCAACGGCTGAAGGCCTGCTGCTCGGCGATGATTTCGGCAATACCGTGGGCGTGACCGGCGCGGTGTCGATCACCAACAGTTCGATCAGCGGAAGCGGCCTCAACAACGTCCATATCCGCGATATCTCGGGCACGATCTCCTCGCTCACGGTCACCGGCGACACCTTCAATAATCTCGGCACCACGTATGGCGCCAACTCGTTCCTGTTCGAAGGGGCGGGGAACTCGGTCCTGACCTCCGCCACATTCACAGGCAACACGATCGCAAACAACAACCCGGCCCACGGCCTCACCGTGCAGGCGCACGACACCTCGACCGTCGGCACCTTCACGGTCTCCAACAACACCTTCACCAACAATGGCGTCCAGGCCGATTTCGACCAGGACGGGTCGGCGAACCTGACGTTCAAGTTCACCAATAACGGCACCGTCGCCACGCCGATGACCGGCGCCATCCTGCAGGCCGTCAACGTTTTCTCGTCATCGAATTCGACCGGCGGCACGATCGTCGGAACGATCGAGGGCAACCACATCGGCACGTCGACGGCGCATTCCGCATCGACGGAAGGCGGTGGAATTAGCGCTTTGATCCAGGGGGAAACCCAAGCGACGCTGTTGATCGACAGCAACGTGATCCAGGGATATGACGCCGACCACCGTGGAATCGATGTCGAATCCCGTGGCTATGATCCTGCTGGTGGGTCGACGCCGCCGGGCCACGTCACAAGCGATGTAACCATCACGAATAATACGGTAACGCCCGGCACTTCCACGAGCGGCTTCCCCTCAGCGGCGATCTTCGTCGGAGCCGACAACCAGTCCGGGTCGGACGCCACTGCGCCGATATTGCAGGCGGATATCCATGGCAACACCGTGCCGTCCTCAACGGTCGACGGTGATTTCCTGTCGGGGCAGATTTAATATTTCCAGTTCACCGGTACCAACGCCGACGGTATCGGCCAGTTGGTCGGCACTGCCGGCAGCGCGGCGGCTCAGCTTGCAGCCACCAACACAGGCAGCACGTCGGCCAGCGGCATCTCCGTGATTCCCGGCCCGATCACCACGCCTCCCTTGCTCGCTGAGGGGGGAGGCGTGCAGGCTTCTACGCCGACGCCGGGAGAAACCAATCTGAGCCAGGCCGAGTTGGATTCGGTTGTCGCAGCCGCGATCGCCGAATGGGCCTCGGCCGGCGCTTCGGCAAGCCAACTCGCGGCGCTGCACGCCGTCACCTTCAGCGTGGCCGATCTATCGGGCAACATCATCGGCGAAGAAACCACGCCTACCCACATCACCATCGATACCGACGCCGCCGGATATGGCTGGTTCATCGATCCGACGCCGTCGGACAATTCGGAATTCACCCACGCCCAGAATGCCGCCGGCACCGACCTGTTGACCGATCCGTCAAGCGCGGCGGCCGGCCATATGGACCTGCTGACCACCGTAACCCACGAATTGGGACATGTGCTCGGGCTTCCCGACACCATGGCGACAGCCGATGCCAACGATCTGATGTATATCGGCCTCGTCGACGGCGAGCGGCGGCTGCCCGACGCTGCCGACGTCGCGCAGGCCAATGCCACTACGCAGCAGGCCAGCGTCAGTCTCGCGCAGGCCGCTGAAGCGGCGTTGCCGGTGTCGGCGCAAGCGGCGCACGCGCCGATCGTCGTCGGCACCGCCGGCAACGACACCATCGATGCCGGTCATAGCGGCGAGATCCTGTTCGGCGGCGCCGGCGCCGACAATTTCGGGTTCGGCCCGAACATCCAGCTCAGCACGCCGACCGCGCCGGCGGGTCAGCCTATCACCCACGTCGCCGACTACAGCGCCGCGCAGGGCGACACCTTCGATTTCACCGCGCTAACCTCGGCGTTTCATGCGTCGAGTGTGAGCGACACGTCGCTAGTGCGCGCAGTGGAAGATCCAAGCGGGACTTTCGCGACGCTGCAGCTCAATACAACCCCCGAGACGGCCGTCACACGTGGCGGCCCCGCCCCGCAGGCCGCCGGCGCCGCGACCTGGACGAACGTCGCGCAGATCGACGGGGCGCATGCAGGCGACGCGGTGAACGTGCTGGTCGACAGCCACACGGCCATCCACCTTGCGCAGATTCATGTCGACTTGCTGGTGTGATATGGCATACTAGCAATGTAAGATAGCGTGCACAGGGGGCGAGCTTGGCTGAACCGTTTCTCTCGGAAATCAGGATGATGTCGTTCGGCTTCGCGCCGAGCACCTGGGCGCTCTGCAACGGGCAACTTTTACCAATCAATCAGAACCAGGCGCTGTTCTCGCTATTGGGTACGACCTACGGTGGCGACGGTCGGGTGACCTTCGGCCTGCCCAACCTGCAGGGACGGACGCCGATGCACATGGGCAACGGCCACACCCTCGGTGAAGTCGGGGGCGAACAGAATCACCAGCTCTCGATTTCGGAAATACCAACGCACTTCCATAGCGCCAGCGGCTCGTCGAGCGATGGCGGGGTTGCCATTCCGGTTTCTGGATTCCTGGCCAAAGCCGCACCCGCCAATCCCTACATCGCCCCGACGTCGATTACTTCCGCCATGAACGCGGGCACCTTGGCCACGGTCGGCGGCAGCCAGCCGCATCCTAACATGCAGCCGTTTCTGACCATCAACTTCTGCATCGCCCTGCAGGGCATCTTCCCGTCGCAGAACTAAGGGAGCATCTCCGTGTCACAGCCTTTCGTAGGGGAAATCCGCATGTTCGCCGGCAACTTCGCTCCGGCTGGCTGGTTGTTTTGTGAGGGGCAGCTCCTGGCGATCTCCGAGAACGAAACCTTGTTCAACCTGATCGGCACCACCTATGGCGGCGATGGCCAAAGCACGTTCGGACTGCCGGATCTGCGCGGCCGTGTTCCGATCCATCAGGGTAACGGCTTCACCTTGGCGCAGAACGGCGGCGTCGAGACAGTGCCGCTAACGGTACCGCAAATTCCGAGCCACACCCATCCGTTTTTGTGTACGGGCAGCACGGGCAATAGCCCCAATCCGGGCGGCAATTTTCCCGCCCAATCGACGACGATCAGTATGTATGAGAGCCAATCTCCCTCAGCCGCCATGGCCGCAGGCGCGATCGGATCAACCGGCGGCAGTCAGTCGCACGACAACTTCCAGCCGTATCTGTGCGTCGACTTCATCATCTCGCTGTTCGGCATTTTCCCGAGCCAGAGCTAGGAGCAAGCCATGGATCCGTTCGTCGCGGAGATTCGCATATTCCCGTTCAACTTCGCGCCAAAGGGCTGGGCGTCCTGCGACGGGCAATTGCTGCCGATCTCGCAAAACACCGCGCTGTTCTCGCTGCTCGGCACCACCTATGGCGGCGACGGCAAGAGCACCTTCGCCCTGCCTAACATCCAGGGCAGCGTGCCGATGCATCCTGGTCAGGGGCCCGGGCTTTCGCTGCATGATCTCGGCGAGACCGGCGGTGAGGACACGGTCCAACTACTGGAGTCGGAGATCCCGTCGCACTCGCATAATCTGATGGCACTTGCACCGGCAGCAAACAGGACGAGCCCGGTCGGAAACACCTTCGCGCGGGCATCGGCCGGACTTCCCTATATCGCGGCCTCTCCGGCCCCGCCGCTGGTCAATCTATCGGGCATCATCGTGGCTCCCATCGGCGGCGGCCAGCCGCACAACAACTTGATGCCCTATCTCACGCTGAATTTTTGCATCGCGATGCAAGGCGTTTTCCCGCCGCGTTCGTAAGCTCCAGGCAATGGACCGGCCATTGTCGGCGGCCCCTGAAGCGACGTCGTTCGGCTGGACGCGCGCCGCGGATGCGGGGCTGGCGTTTCGCCGGATCGGGAACGCCGATCTCGCCTTGCTCGCGCGAGTTTACGCCTCGACCCGCGCCGAGGAGCTCGCCGCCCTGGACTGGCCGGACGAACACAAGGCGGCCTTCCTGGAGCAGCAGTTCCAGGCGCAGCACGCCCACTACCAGCAATATTACCCGGATGCCGACTGGCTGGTGACGATGCGCGGCGGCGAAGATATCGGACGCCTCTATCTCGAACGCTGGCCGAGCCAGCATCGTATTATCGATGTCGCGTTCCTGCCGGCGCATCGCGGCCACGGGCTCGGTACCGCGCTGCTGCGCGACCTCCTGGACGAGGCGGCCATTGCCGGCAAAGCGGTATCGATCCACGTCGAGAAGTTCAACCCGGCGATGCGGCTTTATCGCCGGCTCGGTTTCAAGACCGAAGAGGACAAGGGCGTCTATGACCTGATGCGATGGACCGCCGCCCCGGCCTCACCGCGCGCCGGAGGCTACGCGAACACGGCCTGATAGCCGTTGCCGTCCTGCATTGGACCGATCGGGACCAGGAATATCTCGATGATGCCGAGCGCCGGGTGCTCGACCGGATAGATGGCCTGCGGCAGCCACGGCCCCCCAGGCGCCACGAACAGCAGCGAGAACGCGCCGCCCGCGCGCATGCTCTGGCCGGCCAATTCGGCCTTTACAAGCTTCAGCGCGATCTTGCCGCCGGAGGCCTGCATGTCGAACAGCGCATCGAGATGCGATGAAAAATCACCGACCTTCAATGCGGCGAGGTCCGCCCTCGAGTCCATTTCGATCTCCCTCGGGTTGAGCAATCCTACTAGCACATCAGCGACAGGTTAGCGAAGTGCCGCCGCAGGGCGGCTGCCCGGGCGAACAATTCGCTCTCGACCGGGCGGCGTCGGACGGGCATTGTTGCGACTGTCGGATCCAGGAAAGTGAAGCTTCGACGACTTTTGCTGGCTGCGGAAACGAGGTCGGATATGCATGCACCTCACACTCAGAAGCCGATCCACAAAACCGGCCCGGATCACCTGGCGCCCGATTGTGCGGGGCAAAACTTTTACGCCGGGGATCGCGGCCTGCGCGACCTGCTCCAGCACTATCTGGAGCCGAATGACTTTCGGCGGCTGGAGCCTCATTTCGATCGCCTCGGCGCATTGGCGGGCGGACGGCTCGATGAACTGGCCCGGGCCGCCGACAAGCACCCGCCGGTCTTGAACGCACGGGATCGCTTCGGCCGCGACGAGGACTGGATCGACTATCATTCGTCCTACCGCGAAATGGAGACAATCGCGTTCGGCGATTTCCAGTTTCACGCCATGAGCCATCGCGCCGGCGCGCTGGGCATGGATCGCCCACTGCCGGCGGTCGCCAAATATGCGCTGCAATATCTGTTCGTGCAGGCCGAATTCGGACTGATGTGTCCGATCAGCGTCACCGACACTTCGATCCATCTCATCAGAAAATTCGCCAGCGCCGAACTCAGGGAATATCTGCTGCCGAAGATGCTGTCGGATGACATGGCAACGCTGTGGAAGGGCACACAGTTCATGACGGAGCGCTCCGGCGGCTCCGACGTCGGCGCCATCGAAACCACAGCGCGCTACGCGGACGGGGTGTGGCTGCTCTACGGCGACAAATGGTTTTGCTCGCACGCCGACGCTGACGTCGCGCTGCTGCTGGCGCGCCCGGAAGGCGCGCCTTCCGGCACCGCAGGGCTTGCCCTGTTTGCGCTGCCGCGCCGGCTGAAGGACGGCTGCCGCAACGCCTACCGCATCGTTCGCCTCAAGGACAAGCTGGGCACGCGCTCGATGGCGAGCGGCGAGATCCTGCTCGAGGGCGCGGTGGCCTATCTCGTCGGCGATGCCGAGCGCGGCCTCAAGCAGATGATGGAGCAGGTCAACCTGTCGCGGCTTTCCCACGGCGTCCGCGCCGCCGCGATGATGCGGCGCTGCGTCAACGAAGCCCTGGTCTGCGCCCGAACGCGCGAGGCTTTCGGCAAGACCATTTTCGAGTTTCCGCTGCTCCGCCGCCAGCTTCTGAAGATCATGGTGCCGACCGAACAGGCGCTCTCGATGTTCGTGTGCGCCGCCAGCGCGATGGATCGCGCCAATGCCGGGTCGAAGGAAGCGGAAAGTATCCTTCGAATTCTCACCCCGCTGCTGAAATTCCGCGCCTGCCGCGACAACATTCCGGTGGCGACCGGCGCCATGGAAGTGCGCGGCGGCAATGGCTACATCGAGGAATGGGTGCATGCGCGGTTGATCCGCGACGCCCATATCGGCGTGCTCTGGGAAGGCACCAGCAACATCAACGCGCTCGATATCGTCACCCGCGCGGTCGGCAAGAGCCGCGCGCATCGCACCCTCGCTGCCGCCCTTGCGAAGCTGCTTGATGAAGCTTCGCTCATCCCAGCCGCTTTCCGGAATCGGTTGCGCTCGACGCTGGATCGGACGCTGGCTTTCGCCGAGCGCGTCGCCGCCGAACCGGGGCTTGAAGAGAACGCGCGGCAAGCGGCAAGCTGCCTCTATCACATCACCAGCGCCATCCTGATGACATCCGAGGCAGCCCGGCCGGGGCTCGATGCGCGCCGGGCACTGTATGCGAGGTTCGTGCTCGAACATCGCCTCGGCGCGCAAGATCCGCTTCAGCCGAGCGCCGAGGATTGGGAGCGCGAGGCCCAGGAAGTTGTATTTTCGCAGCGGCAGGTTTCGATCAACGAGATCGCCGGGCTGCTCGGGACGTGACCCGTCATTTTCCGGGTTGGATGATGCCCGGGACAAGCCCGGCCATGACCAGCTTTACGATAAAGCCGTGATCATGAGGGCATGACGTCCGCCATTTCCTCCGCTAACCTGTCGCTCAAGGCTGTCAACAAGCCACGCGGTCGGCGGGAGGAAGCACGATGTACACCGGCAAGCATGCGCGTCTGCGTCCGCTGCAGCCCGCCTTCATCATGGCTGGTACCGGCGAGGCCGTGACCTATCGGGAGCTGGAGGCGCGCTGCAATCGGCTCGCGCATCTGTTCCGCAATCTCGGCCTGAAGCGGCTCGACCACTATGCCATCTTCATGGAGAACAACAGCCGCTACCTCGAAGCCTGCGGCGCCGGCGAGCGGTCCGGATTGTATTTCACCTGCGTGAATTCGTACCTGACCGCGAGCGAGCTTGCCTACATCATTGGCAACAGCGAGTCCCGCCTCCTGATCACGTCCGTGGCAAGGCTCGACATCGCGCGTGAGGCGCTCAAGGACTGCCCCAAGGTCGAACTCTGCATCGTGGCCGATGGTCGAAACGAAAGCGAGCGCATCGTCGGCCTGCGGGAAGCCACCGCCGGTCTGCCCACGACGCCGATCCCGGACGAATGCATCGGCACCGCGATGCTGTATTCGTCGGGCACTACCGGCCGGCCGAAGGGCATTCTCCGCGCGCTGCCGGAACAACCGCCGTCCCAGCAGCTGCCGCTGTTCGATTTCCTGCAAAAACTCTGGCAGTACCGCGAAGGCATGATCTATCTGTCGCCGGCGCCGCTGTATCATTCGGCGCCGCAAGCCGCGGTCAATCTCACCATCCGGATGGGCGGCACCGTCATCATCATGGAAAGCTTCGATCCGGAGCGCTATCTCGAACTGATCGAGAAATGGGGCGTCACCCACAGCCAGCTGGTGCCGACGATGTTCTCGCGCATGCTGAAGCTGCCGGAAGATGCGCGAAAACGCTACGACCTGTCATCCCTGGAGATCGCGATCCACGCCGCGGCGCCCTGCCCGGCGGCGGTGAAGGAAGACATGATCGAATGGTGGGGACCGATCATCCACGAATATTACGGCGCCACCGAAGGCCTCGGCTTTACCGCCTGCAACAGCGCCGAATGGAGTACGCATCGAGGGACCGTCGGCAAGGTCATGCTCGGCGACCTTCACATTCTTGACGAAAACATGCGGCCCTGTCCGGCCGGAGTGCCCGGCACGGTCTGGTTCAAGACCGCAACGCCGTTTGAATATTTCAACGATCCGAACAAAACGAAAGAAGCGCGCTCGCCGGACGGCAGCATGAGCACGGTCGGCGACGTCGGTTATGTCGATGGCGACGGGTATCTCCATCTGACCGACCGCGCCACCTTCATGATCATCTCGGGCGGCGTGAACATCTATCCGCAGGAATGCGAGAATTTGCTGATCACCCATCCCAAGATCGCCGACGCTGCCGTGTTCGGCGTTCCCAATGCCGATCTTGGCGAGGAAGTGAAAGCGGTGGTTCAACCGATGCCCGGAATCCTGCCGTGTCCGGATCTCGCGGAGGAGCTGATCCTGTTCTGCAGCCAATCGCTGTCGCGCCAGAAGGTGCCGCGCTCGATCGACTTCGAGGCCGAACTGCCGCGACTGCCGACCGGCAAACTCTACAAGCGGCTGCTGCGCGACCGTTACTGGGGCGACAAGACCTCGCGGATCGTGTGAGGTCTGTCCTGGCGTGGTTCCCATGCTGCACGCAGCAAGCTGGCAAGCCGAACGCCGTGGCGACGATCGGCCCGGCGTGAATGCGTTTCACGCAAGCGGAATATTTCAATCCGCCGGCGGCACCATAGTCAGGATCGGTATCGGCGTTTCGAACCCGCGCAACAGGTGCTGGCCGAGGGAACGCCAGGGACCCGCCGCCGCGCCGGTGAAAGCAGCCGTGGCCAGCAAGGGGCAGCCAAGCTGCTTGGTCAGGTCCTGCACCCGGACCACCTCGTTGACCGCGGCTCCGACCACCGTAAACTGCAACCGCTCGGGCACCCCGACATTTCCATAGATCACCTGGCCCAGATGAAGCGAGATGCCGAAGTCGAGAACCGGGTCGGCCGCCTTCGGCTGCGAGGTGGCAAGACGCCGGCGAGCTTCGTGGGCTGCGGCCAGCGCACGACCGCAAGCCTCTTCGGTCGCCCCCTCGACGCGGAACAGGCCGAGCACCGCGTCGCCGATCAGCGAGACGACCTCGCCGCCATGGTCGAGCACCACAGCCGCCGTCATTTCGAAATAACGTCCCAACAGACCAAGGAAATCCTCGGTCGAGAGCCGGTCGGCAAGTTCCGTCGAATGGCGAAGATCACTGTACCACAGCGCCGCGGTGATTTTTTCTCCGTCGCCGCGCCGGATCAGGCCACTCAGCACGGCCTCCCCACCGCGCTTGCCAAGATAGGCATGGGCGACATTTTGCGCGACGCTGCGCTCGATCTTCGATTTCAGCGCGATGCCCAGCTCGCGGGTGACGCGCTGCAGCTGGGCAATCTCTTCATCGATGAAGCCAGTGGCCCGATCGCCTAGCCAGGAACAGAGGACGCCGTTCTGCCCGATCCTGTCGAATCCGATCAGGAACACAAGATAATCGGTGCCGCCCAACGCGCGAAATTCCTCAAGCACCTCGAAGTCGAGCAGCGCGGTTTCGCCGGTCAGCCGACGCCGCAGGACCGGCAGACGATGGGTCAGGACATGGCCGACGGGGCTGCGCAAAAACTGCTCCTGGCCGCTCTGCTCGGGCCGGAAGTGCTCGATGACGACACCTCTCTCCGCGCTCCAGGTCAGCGTGCTGGCGTCGTAGAGCGGATGAAGCACCCGAAAGGCCACTTGCCCGCGCAATATCGGTATCCCCACGGCGCGCAGCCGCTGGCACAGTTCGCCATAAAGCGCAGCCGGTTCGGAGTCGTGCAATGCCTCGTCGGCCAGCCACGCGATGATGGCACTGCCCAAGACTGTCGATGCTGTTTCTTCATTGCCCATGCGCGGCGCACCTTATCCGAGATTCCCCGGATGGCCAGCGCCATCGAGGTCCGCGACTTAATTCGCCAGCTAGCGCGCGTCCTACGGCTTTGTCGCGAACCAGATGACATGGTGCGCCCCGCTGCGTTTCGTCGTGGCGCGCACGCCGACCTCGTTCGCATCGAAGCCGGCGTCGCGAAGCCGCCTGGTAAACGCGGGATTCGGCCCCGACGACCAGACCGCGAGGACGCCGCCCGGCCGCAGCGCGGCGCGGATCGCTTTCAATCCCTTCAGACTGTAGAGCGCATCATTCGCCTTGCGGATCAGGCCTTCGGGACCGTTGTCGACATCGAGCAGGATCGCATCGAACGCCGCGGGACGAGATTGAATCACCTCGATGACGTCGGCGCTCAAAATATTCGCGCGCGGATCGTCAAGGCTGTCGCCGAAGATGCCGGCAAGCGGACCTCGCGCCCAGGCGATCACGGCGGGCACAAGCTCGGCGACGGTGATCCGCGCCTCGGACCCCAGCACCGCGAGTGCGGCGCGGAGGGTGAACCCCATGCCCAAGCCGCCGATCAGCAAATGCGGATGCTTGACGGCTTCGATCCGTCTGCAGGAGAGCGTGGCAAGCGCCTCCTCCGATCCGCTGAGGCGGCTGCTCATCAGTTCGTTCTGACCCAGCATCATGGAAAAGTCCGTGCCTCTTCGCATCAGGCGAAGCTCAACGTCCGCGCCAGGCACGCGTGCCGAATCGATCTGCAACCATGGAATCATGCGATGCTTCTACGCTGTTTTGGCTGGATCGGGCGAGGCCCCGGCGCAAGGCCATCCACGATGAACCATGGCAATTTTTGAGAGAGCTTCGCATTAGTCCGAAGTACCAATATTGACACCGGCCCTTGCTGGTTGCGCCCCCGCCCCGTCATGGTATCGTTTGAGATAATCGGCCCGAATGAGGCCGAACCATCGAGGGAGGGGAACATGCGGAGCGTGCAAGCGCTTGCCGCCGCCGTATTGTCTTTGCTGGCGGTATCCGATTTTGCGCATGCGGCCGAGAAACAGGGCGGCATCCTGCGGGTCTACCATCGTGACAGCCCGGGCAGCGCCTCGATCCACGAGGAGGCGACCTACTCGGTCAATATTCCCTTCATGCCGATTTTCAACAATCTCGTCATTTATAAGCAGGACGTCGCGCAAAACAGCCTGGCGTCCATCGTTCCGGATCTCGCGGAGAGCTGGGCCTGGAGCAATGACAACAAGACGCTCAGCTTCAAGCTGAGGCAGGGCGTCAAGTGGCACGACGGCAAGCCCTTTACCTCCGCCGACGTCAAATGCACGTTCGACATGCTGATGGGCAAGTCGCCGCAGAAGTTCCGCAAGAATCCGCGCAAATCCTGGTATGATCAAGTTGTCGACGTCACCCCCAGCGGCGACTTCGAGGTCGCGTTCAACCTGAAGCGGCCGCAGCCGGCGCTGTTGGCGCTGCTCGCCTCCGGCTACACGCCGATCTATCCCTGCCACGTCTCGCCGGCGGAAATGCGCACGCACCCGATCGGCACCGGTCCGTTCAAGTTCGTCGAGTTCAAGGCCAACGAATTGATCAAGCTCACCCGCAATCCGAACTACTGGAAGAAAGGCCTGCCGCACCTCGACGGCATCGAGTTCACCATCATTCCCAATCGTTCGACAGCCATTCTGGCCTTTGTCGCCGGCAAGTTCGACATGACGTTTCCGACCGGGATATCGATCCCGCTTCTCAAGGACGTCAAAACGCAGGCGCCGAACGCGGTATGCGTCGTCGAGCCTACCAATGTGAGCACCAATATCATCGTCAACTCGTCGGCGCCTCCGTTCGACAATCTGGATATTCGGCGCGCGATGGCGCTGGCGCTGGATCGAAAGGCGTTCATCTCGATCCTGTTCGAAGGCCAGGGCGACATCGGCGGCACCATGCTGCCGCCGCCGCAGGGATTGTGGGGCATGCCGAAGGAAATGCTGGAGACGATCCCGGGCTATGGCCCCGACGTGAACGCCAATCGGGAGCAGGCGCGCAAGCTGATGCAGAAGGCGGGCTACGGGCCCGACAAGCATCTCGCCGTCAAGATCTCGACGCGCAATATCGCGGATTACCGCGACCCCGCCGTGATCCTGATCGATCAGCTCAAGAGCATCTATATTGACGGCGAACTTGAAGTGGTCGAAACCGCCAACTGGTTCCCGAAAATCGCTCGCAAGGACTATACGCTCGGTCTCAACCTCACCGGCAACGCGGTCGACGACCCGGACCAGTCGTTCTACGAGAATTATTCCTGCCATTCGGAACGCAATTACACCAACTACTGCAACCCCGGCATCGAGAAGCTGTTCGACCAGGAATCCCAGGAGACCGACATCGCCAAGCGCAAGAAGCTGGTTTGGGAAATCGACAAGCAGCTTCAGGAAGACGTCGCCCGGCCGATCATCTTCCATGGCCGCCAGGGCACGTGCTGGCAACCCTATGTCAAGGGCGTTACCATCATGGTGAACAGCTCCTACAACGGCTATCGCTACGAGGACGTCTGGCTGGATAAGTAACGTCAACCGCCACGAGCGGATATAAGACCTCGCGCCAGTCAAGGGAGCAGCCCGGTGTTTGCCTATATCGTGCGGCGCCTCGTCCTGATGCTCGTGACCCTGTTCGGGATCTCGGTCATCATTTTTGTGCTGCTGCACATCGTGCCGGGCAATATCGTCGACATTCTCTTTGCCGCCGCGGGATATGTCGATCCGGCCGACAAGGTGCATCTGGAGCAGGAACTCGGGCTCGATCAGCCGATGGTCGTGCAATATCTGCACTGGATCGGCGGGCTCGCGCGCGGCGACCTCGGCTATTCCTATGTCTCCGAAAAGCCGGCGCTCGATGAAATCCTGCCGCGGATTCCGATCACGGCGCGGCTGGCCGGGCTGGCCCTGTTGTTCTCCGTGTCGATCGGCGTTCCCCTCGGCGTCATTAGCGCGGTGAAACAAGGCACGCGGCTCGACTATTTCCTGCGCGTCGTAAGCCTGAGCGGCCTGTCGCTGCCGTCGTTCTGGCTCGGCTTGTTGATCCTGATGGCCTCGGTCTCGCTGTTCGGCACCATGCCGATCTTCAATCCGAACCCGAAAACGTGGAGCGAGGCATTCGCCATCTATTGCATCCCGGCCCTGGCCGTCGGCTTTCGCAGCGCCGCGCTGGTGATGCGGATTACGCGTTCGTCGATGCTCGAGGTGTTGCGGCAGGACTACATCCGCACCGCCCGCGCCAAGGGCGCGTCGGAGGCGGCGGTCAACTATCACCATGCACTGAAGAACGCCATTCTGCCTGTCATCACCGTGATCGGCATCGAGGCGGCTTTCCTGGTCGGCGGCCTGATCGTCACCGAAACCGTTTTCAACATCCCCGGCGTCGCCCGCTTTCTGGTCGAGGCGATCCGCTGGCGCGACTATCCGATCGTCCAGAACCTGGTGATGCTGATCGCCGTCGTGGTCGTCGTGGTGAACTTCGCGGTCGACATGCTCTACGCGGTGGTCGATCCGCGGATCAGATACACGGACTGATCGGAACAAGGAGGCCATTTGAACGCAATCAACTACGATGTCGAACTGCGGCGCGCCGGCGCCCATTCCACGCGCGGCTGGCGCAAGCTTGCCTTCCTTGCGCAACGCCACATGCTGGGCGCCGCCGGCCTGATCATCATGGTGATGTTCGTGCTGGCCGCGGTGCTGGCCGATGTTATCTGCCGCTTCAATCCCCTGGACATTGATTCCGCCCACGCGCTCGCGGCTCCCAGTGCCCTGCACTGGATGGGGACGGACTCCTTCGGCCGCGACGTCTGGAGCCGGATCGTCCACGGCGCCCGCATATCGCTCGCCGTCGGCATCGGCTCGACCGCATTGGGTTCGGCATTCGGCGTGACGATCGGACTCGCGTCGGGCTATCTGTCCGGCTGGGTCGATCTGGTTTTCCAGCGGATTACCGATATCTTGCAGGCCCTGCCGCTGCTGGTGCTCGCACTGGTGATGACCGCGGCCCTGGGACCGTCGCTTCCCAACGTGATCTTCGCGATCGCCATCCCGCTTATTCCCACCGTCGCCCGCGTGATACGCGCCAACACTTTGGCGCTGCGCGAACTGCCGTTCGTCGAGGCCGCCAAGTCGATCGGCATGAGCGAAACACGGATCGCGCTGCGTCACGTTCTGCCCAACACGCTGGCGCCGTTGATCGTGCTGACGACCGCGCAACTCGGCTCCGCCATCCTCACCGAGGCCTCGCTGTCGTTTCTCGGCCTTGGCATTCCCGAACCATATCCGTCATGGGGACGGATGCTGTCGGAGTTGGCGGCGGAATACGTCCGCACCGCGCCATGGCTTGTCATCTTCCCTGGAATAGCCATCAGCCTTGCCGTGTTCGGAACCAACCTGCTCGGCGACGCGCTGCGCGACATCCTCGACCCGAGGCAGCGCGGCTGATGAGCGATGCGCCAACCGAAGCGACGGTTCTCGACGTGAAAGGCCTGCAGACGGTGTTTTTCACCAACTCCGGATTGTTCAGGGCGGTCGACGACATCTCGTTCAGCGTCCGCCGCGGCGAGACGCTTGCGATCGTCGGCGAATCCGGCTGCGGCAAGAGCGTGACCGCCCTTTCGATCATGCGTCTGGTGCCGGATCCGCCGGGCCGCATTGTCGGCGGCTCCATCATGCTCGAAGGGACCGATCTGCTCGGTCTCGACGAAGACAGCATGCGCCAGATCAGGGGCAACCGCATTTCCATGATCTTCCAGGAACCGATGACCTCGCTCAATCCGGTGATGCGGATCGGCGACCAGATCACCGAGGCGGTCCGCCTGCATCGACCGATGAGCCGGAAGCAGGCATCGGCGATCGCGGTCGAGATGCTGCGCCTGGTCAGGATTCCCGAGCCCGAGCGGCGCGCGCTCGAATATCCGCACCAGCTCTCGGGCGGCATGCGCCAGCGCGCCATGATCGCGATGGCGCTGGCCTGCCGGCCGGCGCTGTTGATCGCGGACGAGCCGACCACCGCGCTCGATGTCACGATCCAGGCCCAGATCCTGGCGCTGGTGCTCGAGCTGCAAAAGGAGCTCGGCATGGGATTGATCCTGATCACGCACGACCTCGGCGTGGTGGCGCAGACGGCACGGCGGGTCATCGTGATGTATGCCGGCAAAAAAGTCGAAGAGGCCGATGTCGAAACCTTGTTCGCTCATCCGAGACACCCCTACACCCGCGGCCTGATGGCCTCGATCCCGGCGGTGCCGTCGGCCGGCGCGAAAGCCGACGCGCGGCTGGTCGAAATTCCCGGCATGGTGCCTTCCTTGACGCGGCTGCCGAAGGGGTGCGCATTCGCCCCGCGCTGCGGGCTTGCGATCGCGCGCTGCCACGAGGAATATCCGCCGCTGCAGATTTTCGGCACCGATCATCTGGCGGCGTGCTGGCGTGCGGCGGAAACCGAAGGCGTGCCATGACCGACGCCCTCCCGTTGCTCGAAGTCTCGGACCTCATAAAACACTATCCGGTGCGAAGCGGCATCCTTCGCCGCAATGTCGGCGCCGTGCATGCCGTGGACGGCGTCAGTTTTACGGTCGGCGTCGGGGAGACGCTCGGGCTTGTCGGTGAGTCCGGCTGCGGCAAATCGACGGTCGCGCGCAGCATCCTGCGCCTGGTCGAGCCCACCGCCGGCAGCATCCGGCTCAATGGCCTGGATATCACCCATCTCGGCAAGACGAACTTGCGTCCGCACCGGCGTTCGATGCAGATCATCTTCCAGGATCCGTTCGCTTCGCTCAATCCGCGCATGACGGCCGGCGACATCGTCGGCGAACCGCTCAGTGTTCATCGCCTCGCTGCGGGCAACGAAAAGCGCGAGCGGGTCACTGAGCTGTTCGAGCAGGTCGGCTTGCGGCCGGATCAGATGCACAATTATCCGCACCAGTTCTCCGGCGGCCAGCGCCAGCGCATCTGCATCGCGCGCGCGCTGTCGCTCCGGCCCGATCTGATCGTCTGCGACGAGCCGGTATCGGCGCTCGACGTCTCGATCCAGGCCCAGGTGATCAATCTCTTGATCGACCTGCAGCGAAGCCATGGCTTTTCCTATCTGTTCATCGCGCATGATCTCGCCGTGGTGGCCCATATCAGCCACCGCGTCGCGGTGATGTATCTCGGGCGCATCGTCGAAATCGCCGGGAAGCGCGAGCTGTTCGCCAACCCCCGCCATCCCTATACGCAGGCGTTGCTGGCCTCCGTTCCCGTCGCGGATCCCACGGCAAAACGCCTGACGCCGCTGATCGATGGCGACGTGCCAAGCCCGATCAATCCGCCATCGGGCTGCGCCTTCCACACCCGCTGCCCTCATGCGATGGCGCGCTGCAGGATCGAAACGCCTGCGCTGGCTGACATCGGAGGGCAGCATCGGGTGGCGTGTTTCCTCAACGATGGGACCGGGCAGCAGGCCTGAGCGCGCGCACCAGAATGAGGAACGCGTTCCCCGGACGCAGCGCAGCGCGACTTCGCGGTGCGCCGCAGATCCGGGTCCACACTCACGCACACCGCATCGCCATGGGCCCCGGCTCTGCGGAGCAGCGCTACGCGCTGCACCGCGTCCGGGACACGTTGCAGATTGCTGCACACCCCTCTCAGAACCGCCGGGCGACGTTCTGCTCGTCGCCGGCGCGATCTTCCGCCGCTATCGCCCGGACATATCCGTCGCGCGCCTGCAGGCGCTGCCAGTAGGCAGCGACGTTGGGTCCGAAATCTTTTGCCAGCCCGATGTTATCGGCAAGCCGCAAGGCGTAGCCGACGACAATGTCGGCCGCCGTGAACCGCCCGGCGCACAGCGTTTCTGCCCTGGCGGTGGCGGCCTCGACGGCGCGCAGCCGGCCGAGAAACCATTTGGCGTAGTCGGTCGCGACCTGCGGATTGCGCCGCTCTTCCGGCTCGAGCTGCGTGTAGCGCAGCACCAGCGTCTGCGGAAACGTCAGCGTCGCATCGCTGAAATACATCCAGTTCAGGAATGCGCCGAAGTCCGGCTCGTCGGTGCCGACGATCAACGGCGTCGGTCCATAGCGGGTGCCGAGATAGTGGCAGATGCCGGAGGATTCCGTCATTCTGGTTTCGCCGTCGATCATGAACGGAATGGTGCCGAGCGGATTGAGCGCGAGATATTCCTTGGCGAGTACCCGCGGAGGGAACGGCAGCATTTTCAGGTCGTAGGGCAGCCCGAGTTCTTCCAGCATCCACAGCGGCCGGAACGAGCGCGCGGCGTGGCAATGATACAGTGTGATCATGTCGTATGCGCTCCCCTCGTGCCCCGGATGCTGCGCAACGCCCTTGCGGTGCGCTGCTGATCCGGGGCCCATGGCTGTAACAAACAAGATGCTGGGTCCCGGCTCTGCGGAGCAGCGTGAAGAACGCTGCACCGCGTCCGGGACACGAGAGGGCGGCCCTCGTGCCCGGATGCTTCGGACTGTTCCCGGTGCACCGGTTTTGAACCAGTCTTGTCCCCGCGGCAAGTCCGGCACCGATACCGAAATCTCGGGCCGCCAATCCCGAACATGCGTTTGCTTCCCGCGGCGCCGCTGCGTCCGAGGTTTGCAAATAACATCCGCCCTGAAAACAGAGGGCGTGGGGAATGCCGGGCGCCCGATGCACCCGCAGCCTCGTGTGCGCTATTGGTAGCAAGTATGCACACGAGTATTCACAGCGAGCCACCGGAAATCACCCGACATTCCCGCACGCAATGGTTTACGGCTTATACCGTGCTCTCCCCGGTGATCGGCTTTCTTGCCACCGTCGTTACGCGGATTAATCCGCAAACTTGACGCCAGCGTCGGGGCGTCAGGACCACACGTCTTCGCCGTCCGCTGCAAGCAACGCCCGTCAAGCGCGCCGCCGCGTCCACCGCATCCCGCCCCGCGTCCGTGACGTCGCGAGCCGCCCCTCTGAGTGGGACAGGACGGCAGGAGATATACAACTGATTTGGGTCTTCTGAAAATCAGAATATTTTTTCAAAAGGGGCTGGACAGGAATATCAGCCGGGCGCCCGTCGGGCAAATCAGCTGACCTGCGCGCAGACGCTGCCAACTGTTGAAAAGCAAGACAAACCAGTAAACTATTGTGCAACCTATAGCTGCTACCACGGCAACCCGAGCACCCGCACAGGTCTTTAGGTGGCGCATGCTGCGAAACGGCAGTTATTCTACTTGGTTCAGAACCCCGCAGGGAGAAGGAACCGGCATCGTAGTACTCAGCGACGGCAAACTAACGGGTGGCGATACAGTGCTCGCCTACGCTGGGACATATTTTCAAAACGGCGACAGGTTTTCGGCTTCCGTCAGGACGCAGCGGCATACGCCGGGACAGCCTTCTGTTTTCGGCATCGACAACCTGGATTTGACACTGATCGGCAAATCTACGCCGACGACGGCATCATGCGCCGGAACCGCCAAACAAGCGCCGGACCTGCCCTTTGAGGCCACGCTTGTCCCGATGGCAGATTGACGGAGCCCCCTAGGGAGGCCGCTAACTGAGGCGGCGTTGCATGGCCTTGTGGGGCGATGAATGCTCGACGAAAAGCCAGATCCGCTAAAGACTTCATTTTGTATTTGCATCGCAGTAACCCTGTTTCTGCTTTTCGCGCCATATGTCGGGGTGCTTTCGGCCGTGCTGATGATTGCCATAATTGGTCGAACCGTTTTGCGCTGGAAGCGCGGCCGCAATTCAAACTAGCAGGGCGGATTGAAGCCGAAGGCGTAATCCGCCATCAAGTGGAAGTAGCGGTAACGGCGGATCAGTGACCCGCCCTGCTGTCTGCATGTCTCAAAGGTGCCGGCTCCGGACTCGTGCTACCGGACCATCTTCAAGAATCGAATCGGCCGATCAACTGAGATGGTGGACCTTCTGAAGACCGTAAACCGGTGTGGGAATCCCTTCCATTCGCGCCTTCAACTGGAGGGACAGAAACTGCGAATAGTGACGCGACTGGTGCAGATTACCACCATGAAACCAAAGCGCCTCCTGCTGTGTCGGCTTCCACATGTTTCGCTGCTCGCCTTCCCATGGGCCCGGGTCTTTGGTCGTATTCGAGCCTAGTCCCCAGACCTTGCCCACCTTGTCGGCGACCTCCCTGGAGATCAGGTCCGCGGCCCAGCCGTTCATCGAACCGTAGCCGGTGGCGTAAACGACGAGATCGGCCGGCAGCTCGGTCCCGTCGCTCAAGATGACGGAATGTTCCGTGAGCTTTTTGACATCGACGCCGCTCTTCAGCTTGATGCTGCCATTGGCTACCAATTCCGAAGCACCGACGTCGATGTAGTATCCGGATCCACGCCGCAGGTATTTCATGAACAAACCGGAATCGTCGTCACCATAATCGAGCAGGAAGCCTGCCTTCTCGAGACGTTTGTAGTAATCGGCATCGCGTTCCCTGATCGCGTTGTAAACCGGGATCTGGAACTCGTGCAGAATCTTGTACGGCAGTGAAGCAAAGATCAGGTCGGCCTTGGCCGTCGTCATTCCGGACTGGACGGCCTGTTCGGAGTAAAGCGGCGCCAATCCGAGCTCCATCAGCGAGTCCGACTTCACAACATGGGTCGTCGATCGCTGAACCATGGTGACGTCCGCTCCAGATTCCCAAAGCGCGGCACAAATATCGTGGGCGGAATTGTTCGAGCCGATCACAACGGCCTTCTTGTTTTTGTATTTGTCCGGCCCCGGATGCTGCGACGAATGGTGCTGATCGCCCTTAAAAATATCCATGCCTTCGAATTGCGGCATGTTGGGCTTGGCGGACATTCCCGTCGCAAATACCAGCTGTTTTGGTTTGAGGACGATTTCCCGGCCGTGGCGCTGCACGACAACGGTCCATTCG
The DNA here is from genome assembly GCA_963761895.1 of uncultured Alphaproteobacteria bacterium. Lineage (GTDB taxonomy): Bacteria > Pseudomonadota > Alphaproteobacteria > Rhizobiales > Xanthobacteraceae > Bradyrhizobium. The sequence continues at coordinate 516,839 of CAVXIL010000001.1, read as the reverse complement.
CGGCTCTTCTCGTCGTAAGATGCCTTCTTGCATTCGGTTGAGCCCCAGTAGTTGAGCTCCATCACCTTTGTATACATTTCAAGCCAGTCCCCGATCTTGTCCTTCGGTGAGAAGACCGGCCAGTTCCGGGGAAAGGGCAGATAGGGCAGATGGTCGTACCAAACCGGATCATGCAGGCAGAGTGACTTGTAACGCTTGCGCCAGCTGTCGCCGGGCCTTTCGTTTTTTTCGATGATGATCGTCGGCACATTGAGCTGGCGGAGCCGGGCTCCGAGCGCGATGCCCCCCTGACCGCCTCCAATGATGACGCAGTAGGGCTGACGCGAGTAACCGAGTTCAGCAGCTTCCGCCTCTCGCTCTTCCTTCCAGGTTTTTCGATTGCGTTCTGCGCCGTGTTTCGCCCCCATCGGACGGTCGAAGCCGACTGGCTCTTCGTGGCCCTTGAGTTCGCTCATCGTCGTGAGCAATGTCCATATCCGGCCGTCCCTCAGGCGCATGTGGCCAAATCCGCGGGCGACCCCGGTTTCGAATTGTATCCAGCTCTCTGTAATTCCATCCGCCTCAGAAGCGTCCTCACCATCCGCAATTTTCCAGTTCGACGGCTTCGTACCGGCGAGCCGCGCCTTGAGCATGTCGCGAACCTGTTCCTTGCCCTCCATCGTCTTGATGTTCCAGGTGAAGGTCACGAGGTCACGCCAGTAGCAGTCGGTCTGAAAGAGATCGACGGCGTGTTCCACCTCGCCGGCGGACAGCGCCTGGTCGAGCGCGTTGAGCAAATCAGACACTTTTCCGTTCGGGGCTTTGTCGAGCATGATAATGTCCTCCCTTGTGCTGATGGCGAACCTGCGCTCTTTTTGTTCCTTCCGGCGAATTGAAGCCGAGGCACCAGCGGAACCAATGTGCTCGCGCGGTGTCATCCGATCTTTCAGGATACAAAATTCTAGCACTTTGCGGCGAAGAGGCGAGTGAGAAAAACAGCTCGTGGTAGTTCGGGCGGATGGTGCCGAAGGCGTAATCCGCCATCTCAGTGGGAGTAACGGAAACGGCGGATCAGCGATCCGCCCTACAGCACTCGCAACATGAAATGCTGTCGGATGTCGCAGATGGGTCAAACGCCTCGGTTCGATAGCCGGGCGTTCACTTCCCCTCTTCGCCGATGAGGAGACGTTCTCGAGCCCCGCTGAATTGTCTCAACGTGCCACCCTAGTCATTCACTTCGGGCAGGCTGCTAAGACAAATTCCGCAGAGAGCGTGACCTTCGATTTTATCGAATTCGAGATGAAGCACTGTGCTTCAACGCTCTCCATGATCTCGCGGGCGCGCTCAAGCTCAGCTGTGCCATTGAGGGTTACGCGAGCTCGAACGGCGACTTCCGTGATGCGGTACTTGCCTTCGACGTTTTCGAGCAGGCCTTCGGCCTCGCTTTCATATCCCACCGGAACAAGGCTTTTCGCTTGGGCGAGCGTAAGGAAAGTCAGCATCAAGCATGTATTGACCGAGCCCACGAGAAGCTCTTCGGGCGACCAAACGTCCGGCTGACCCTTGAACTCCGGCGGGCTGCCAACGACGATGTGTGATTTTCCCGAGGCCGAAAGTGTACCCCGCCTTGCGGAAGTCCAATGGGTCTTGGCTTTATAGCGAAAGGATTTGTAGGCTCTCTTGGTGTCCACGCAAACCTCCGAGGTCGCTCTTGCCGAAGGCGCTCTCGCGCTTCCGCCTCCGGCAGTCTCTCTCAGACTATATCGTGAGATGGCGAACGTCTGAAGTGGGTCAAATTCGGAAGTCCGGGCCGCAACTGGGCCGTCCGCTTTACCCTCAAGAACAGACATCGTCAGCGTGATCATCCATGTCTCAAAGGTGCCAATAGCGGGAGCAGGCCCTGCTCGATCCCCTCCTCAGCACGGGCGAGAAGCGCGGGCGGCCTTCGCGACCAATTACCTCGGAAACCCTGACCAGGTCGGTCGACCGGCTGCACCAGCACTGCAAGCGTTGCGGGTGCAATCCTGGTAAATGCCCCGACACTCGGGAGATGGTATTTGCTTCAAGGACAGGCAGTCGCGATATCGCGCGCGACAGCGATTTATGCATTGCTGATTAGCGCTGTGAGCCGCCACAAGGATGAGCGAGTTGGGATCGGCGTCATGCGCATTGAGTATTCCCGTCCCAAATGACAGCAGGAATGCGATAAGCACGGAAACGACGGCAAACGATCGCTTGCTACATTTCATGGCCCAACCTCCTAGACCAAAATGGTTTTAATTTGAATTGGTGTGCCCTTCACCTCTCCCCAGCGGGGAGAGGTCGATTTGCGCAGCAAATCGGGTGAGGGGGTGCTGCCCACCAACGATAGACCGTAACCCCTCACCCGGCGCTTCGCGCCGACCTCTCCCTATGGGAGAGGTAACTTTTCCGCTGCGTCGCAACTCAATCTAACTTCATCTCATCCCGCTTTAGGGTCGAAAAACACGGCGAACTTGGAGTGACAGTTCGCCATTGAAGTACAGCCTTTATTTATCCGCAACAGTTTCCGACGGTTTTTGCCTGCGTGCCCTCGCTACCGCGAAGAACACACAGCCCTAATTTCGTCGGCCGTATTCGGGCGAGCGCGCGTGGATGGCGTTGATTGAGAAGCCGGAAGACACCGGATCCGATGACCAAAAGGCTGGCGCCGAACCGGATCGGACGCTGCCATTCGACCAGGGTGACGGGCAGCACGCAGGCCGGATCGCAGCCGACACGTTCGCCGCAGCTTCTACAGCGAAGGCGGAAGGCGTCATCCGCCATCCAGGTGGAAGCTGTCACAAACCGCCTATCGTCAACCGGCTTCGACGGCATCTTTGCCGGCGAGTGGAATCCATTTCCCTGTTCGACTCCGGCCAGTTAGCCGAGCGGCGCCATTTCCTCAGGCCTTGAAGCATGAGCCTCGAATGGGTCTCATTCGGCGGGCGTCTGGGCGGCCCTGCCGCGCTGGCCGGCCGCCATCCCTTCATGGGAGAGAAGGCGGACGAGGCCCGTGTGCAGAATGGCGGCGAAGATGGCGCCAACGACCGGGGCCGTCAGGTACAGCCACGCATCGCTGAAATTGCCGGTTGCGACCATCGGGCCAAGCGCCCGCGCCGGATTGAAGGGGGCGCCCGTGAGAGCTCCGCCCATGAGGATGTTGAAGGTCAGCGTCATTCCGATCGCCAGCGGTGCGAGGCTGCCGGCGCGGCCCGCGACCGCCGTGCTGAGTACCACTGTCACCAGGAAAAAGCCGAGCACGGCCTCGATCATGAATCCGGCAACGGGCGTGATCGTGAGGGACGTGGCCCCCAGAGCGAGGTCGTGTGCGAGTGCGGGCGTGCCGAGGCCGGTCTCCGCTCCCCCCAATACGGTCCGCAACAATAGCGCACCGACGACACCGCCAATGAGCTGACTGACGATATAACCAATCGCCTCGCCGACGCCCATCGCGCCGGCGGCGAGCACGCCGACAGTGACGGCGGGGTTAAAATGCCCACCCGACACGGAGCCGTAGGCGAAGGCGAAGGCCATGATGGCGAGGCCGTGCGCGAACGCAACCGCGACGATACCGGGCATGCCGGCACCTTCGCCGACCACGGCCGCGGCGCCGGCGCCGATGAACACAAACGCGAAGGTTCCGATGAACTCCGCAAGGAGCTTGGGGGCGATCCGATCAGACATTGTTCTCTCCGGGGATAGATTAACCGCTGGCGCGATCAGGGCGCGCGCCAGGCAACACTAGGTTGGTTGGGGGATGTTGGTTGGGGGGCGGCCGACGGCGCGGGAAGCGCCGCCGGCCGGCGGAAGCGAACGGGCCTACTCGGCGGCAACCGTCTGCGGCCTGAAATCGATGCCCAGCGCCTTCGCGACGCCGGCGCCGTAGGCCGGATCCGCGCGCGTGCAATTGTCGACGTGCCGCTGCTTGATGTGCAGCTTGGCGTCACCCATCGCCCGCGCCGTGTTCTCGAACAGCAACTGCTGCTGTGCCGGCGTCATCTTCCGGAACAGGTTGCCGGGCTGCTCCCAATGGTCATCGTCGACGCGGTGGTCCCAATGCGCCGCATCGCCCTCGATCGGCATCGGCGGCTCGGCGAAATCGGGCTGGTTGTCCCAGAGCCCCGCGCTGTTGGGATTGTAAGTGAGCGTTCCGCCCAGATTGCCGTCGGTGCGCATCTTGCCGTCGCGGTGGTAGCTCTGGAACGGGCATTGCGGCGCGTTGACCGGGATGTGGTTGAAGTTGATGCCGAGCCGGTAGCGTTGGGTGTCGCCATAGGAGAACAGCCGCCCCTGGAGCATCTTGTCCGGGGAAAAGCCGATACCGGGCACGATATTGGCGGGCGAGAAGGCGGCCTGCTCCACTTCCGCGAAAAAATTATCCGGATAGCGGTTGAGCTCCATCACGCCGACCTCGATCAGCGGATACTCAGCCTTCGGCCAGACCTTGGTCAGATCGAAGGGATTGTGCTTATGGGTTTTCGCCTGAGCCTCGGTCATCACCTGAATGAAGAGCGTCCAGCGCGGGAAGTTGCCCGCCTCGATGGCGTTGAGCAGGTCGCGGCCGTGGCTTTCCCGATCCTTGGCGACGAGGGCCTCGGCCTCCGCGTCGGTGAGGTTCGCTATTCCCTGCTGGGTGCGGAAGTGGAACTTGACCCAGACACGTTCATTGGCGGCACTGATCATCGAGAAGGTATGGCTGCCGAACAGGTGCATGTTGCGGAAGCTTTTCGGGATGCCGCGATCGGACATGACGATCGTGACCTGGTGAAATGCCTCCGGGAGCAGCGACCAGAAATCCCAGTTATTGTCCGCGCTGCGCAGCCCGGTGCGCGGGTCGCGCTTGATGGCATGGTTGAGGTCCGAGAACCGCAGCGGGTCGCGGAAGAAGAACACCGGCGTGTTATTGCCGACGATGTCCCAGTTGCCCTCCTCGGTATAGAACTTGAGGGCGGTGCCGCGGATGTCGCGTTCCGCATCGGCCGCGCCGCGCTCGCCGGCGACGGTCGAGAAACGCGCGAACATGGGCGTCTGCTTGCCGATCTCCGAGAAAATCTTGGCCTTGGTGTATTGAGTGATGTCGTGCGTGACAGTGAAGGTACCGTGGGCGCCCCAGCCCTTGGCATGCATGCGCCGCTCCGGGATCACCTCCCGGTCGAAATGCGCCATCTTCTCGATCAGCCAGATATCCTGCAGCAGCGCCGGACCGCGCCGGCCGGCGGTCATGATGTTGGTGTTGTCGGCGACCGGCGAGCCGGTGGCATTGGTAAATCGCGTCGTTGTGGACATGGTGGGCTCCTGGATTTTGGACATGGTGGGTTCCTGGATGTGCGGGACTTCGCGTGTCGCCGCCGGCCGGTCCTGTCCGGCCGATGCTTGCGAAAGCCTCAGCGCTTGAGTTTTCGACTGGAGGACGCGGGAGGTTTACCCTCGCCAGGCGGAGGCGCGGATCACGCTGCAGAAATTGACGCGGCTGAAGTGCGGGTCCTTGTCCGCGAGCACGTCGGCGTTGACGTTGCCGAAGGTCGTCTCCGGCTTGTGCTTGTTGCCGTCGTAGAAGGCCTGGATGATGTCTTCCTTGAAGCGCGGAGTGCGCGGATGTGCCTGCACCACCGCCTCGCGCTCCGCGTCGCTGTACTCGGCATAAGCGAGGCCAAGCACATCCATTTCAACGCCGGCCGTCACCAGAGCTACTACCGGGTGCATGTGCTGCGGGATGCCGGGCGTGGTGTGCAAGGCGATCGCGGTCCAGACCGTATCGATATCTTGTTGCGCGATGCCGTGGCTTCGCAGGAAATCCCGGGCGGCATTTGCGCTGTCAACCTCGAAGCGTTCCTGCGTGGTGCTGTGCTGATGCGTCAAGCCCATGTCGTGGAACATCGCGCCGGTGTAGAGCAGTTCGGGATCGAACTTGAGGCCGCGGCGCTTGCCTCCGAGGGCCCCCCAGTAATAGACGCGGCTCGAGTGGTGGAACAGCAGCGGGGATTCCGTGTCCCGCACCAGTTCCGTTATTTCGCGAGCGAGTTTGCTGTCGGGAATTCTGATTCCCGCAAGATCGGTACTCATTGCTAGATCTGTGTTCATTGCACGACTCCTGGGGATTGATCTTGCGAGAAGATCGCCAATGCGAAAGCGGCTTTCGCCGAGGTGTTCGACACGAGGAAGTTCCGCTATGCTGCGAGAACGCCGAGTGCGCAAAAGCTGACGTAGGTTTGCCGTCCGCCGGCGCCATTAACATTTAATTTAGAAAGCACTTTCGCGGTGCGGGCCTCCGGGCGTCCACCGCCTCGTCAACCGCGCTAACAGCCCCGGCAAATCCCGGTAAACTTGCTGACCTGTGCCCGGCCGCGGCGGCGGACCGGCGGCCTTCTTGAGTCAACCTGATCTGGGCTGATGATGCGCTGTGACGCGCCCGCGTAGGGCGCCACCGCGCGTGACGGTGGTGAACCGATGGGTCCATAGACGAGCGGCGGCAGCGGCGTGTTTGTACGAAGCGGCGGGATGCTCGACGCGTTGCCGATGCCGCTGGGGTCGCTGAGACGCGGGGATTGGCGGGACCGAATGGCACGCCGCTGATCGGCGTATTGCCCGCGCCTGCCGATCCCGCCGGCGGCGTCAGCTGCGCGTAGGCGCTCGCCGGTGCGACCAGGCTGCCGAGCAGCAGAATGAGAACAAGCGGCGAATTGCGGGGCATCGAATCTCTCCGGGGCTGGAGGTTCCAACGATCATGTGGGGTGCCGATTCCCCGGCGCTAGATTTCTCCGAGCGTCGGGTCAAAAAACGGACGTGGCCGCGCTGGAACGGCTTGTCCGTTCTAGCCTCCACAACCGACATCGTCAGGCCGCCCCGCCATGCCCGTTTCGTGCCACGAACGGACATGAAGGCGCAGACCTTGAACAAGCCATCAACTAGGGCGTGTACTCATAAATCGAGGTTCGCGAGCGCGTCTTGACCCATGCGCTATCCGGCGCTTTGCGGACTCAAATCGGACATCTCCTGAGGTCCGAAAAGTGCCATGTGTGGACGGCTCCGGATTGGCAAGGACTTTCTTCACGTTTTGCAGCATTGATCGGTGCAGCCATGTGTTCGGCACAGCATCAACAGCGGATTGCAAATTCAAACTTTGCCGCCTGTTCGACAGGCCCGGGCCGCACGACGGCACCCCTCAACCCTCGAACGCACAGCCGCGCGAGGCGAATCGCTCTATTGATCTGCTACCGCGAGAGTTCCGCCTAGTATAGAATGCGTCGCAAGAGGCCGGCTACTACCGCGCAAATGCTCCTCCATGAAAGTACAAATTCGTTCCAAAGACCAATCTCGTGGACGTGCATATGGCCTGCTTCGCGCAAGATCACGGGCCGTGTAAGCGGCATATGATCCCAACGTCTGTGAAGGATTTATTTTTGGTATCGAACATGGGCAGTCTGTGTTGGAGAAATCGAGATGACGGTAAGCGATGTCACCGAGCAGCACCTCGCAAAGGAAGCGCTGGGAAAATCACTTGATGAGGTCAGGAAATCCGAAGATCTACTTCGACATGTCATCGATACAATCCCGACGCTGGTTTGGCGCGCCGGGCTGGATGGTGTCCCCGATTTTCTTAGTCAGCCAGCCCTCGACTATACCGGCCTCTCATTGGACCAAATCTGGCCTCGAGCTTTTCATCCCGACGACAAGAAGGGAGTGCTGGTGAAGTGGAGCGCGATACGGCAGTCCGGCATGCGAGGCAGCCTTGAAGCGCGGCTCAGGCGCTTCGATGATGAATATCGCTGGTTTTTGTTCGAAGCCGTGCCGTTGCGCGATGAGTTGGGCAACATTGTCAAATGGTACGGCTCGTCTACCGACATAGAGGACCGCAAGCGGGCCGAGGACGCACTTCGCGACAGCGAGCAGCGCTTTCGCGACTATGCCGAAACGGCCTCCGACTGGCTCTGGGAGACCGGACCTGACCATCTCGTCACCAGTATATCGGAGCACGTCAATGCTGCTGGCTTCGCGCCCTCACGCCTGCCGGGCGTAGCTCGCTGGGATCTTGCGACTGACGTCGAATCGGAGCCCGAAAAATGGCGACTGCATCGGGAGACGCTTGGCGCACATCGGCCATTTCGCGATTTTGTGTATAGCATCATGAGCGAGAGTGGATCTCTGGTGTATGTCCGGGTAAGTGGCAAGCCGGTTTTCGACCAAAAAGGTAGTTTCCTCGGCTACCGGGGCACCGGCACCAATATCACGGCGGCGGTCCGCGCAGATCATGCCGAACAGGCGCTGCGCAAGGCGCAGGCGGAACTAGCACACATAACGCGCGTGACGACGCTGGGGGAGATGACAGCCTCGATCGCCCATGAAGTGAACCAGCCGCTCGCTGCCGTCATCGCCAACGCCGAGAGCTGTCTGCGCTGGCTCGATCGCGAGACTCCTGACTTGGACGCAGCGCGCCGTTCGGTGGAATGGGTAATAGAAGACGGCAATCGGGCGAATGAGGTAGTCCGGCGTGTCCGCTCGCTCGCGAAAAAGACTGACCTCGAAAAGGTGCCGGTCGATCTCAATGAGGTCGGCAAGGAAGTCATCGCCCTGGTAAGGGGTGAGTTAGTCAGCCACCTAGTGTCGGTACGGACGGAGTTTGCACCGGCTCTACCCATGATCCTGGGGGATCGCGTCCAATTGCAGCAGGTGATTATCAACCTGGTGATGAATGGCATCGAAGCGATGCAATCGGTCACGGATCGGCCACGCGAACTGGTGATCCGATCCTGCCAGAACGAGACCCAAGTGCTTGTAGGTGTGACGGATAGCGGCCTCGGGATCTCCGCTGAGAATGCGGACCAGCTGTTCAACCCATTCTTCACCACCAAAGCCAGCGGCATGGGCATGGGACTCTCGATCTGCCGTTCGATCATGGAAGCCCACGGCGGCCGGCTATGGGCCACGGCAAACCTACCCCACGGAGCCACGTTTCACTTCACCCTGCCGGTGAACGTAGACACGGAAGTCGGCGACCTGTCGGAAGCCGCCATCTTGGCTGGTCAGAGCCGGTTCACGGTGTAATGTTCCCGAAGCACTGCAAGCACTGCATCACTGTGCGCTGCGTCGCGGGCTTCGAACATTACCTCCAAGCGCGCAGATTGAACGCTTGGCGACGTGAACAGGCGATGGTGGGACACTTCGATGATGTTGGCTCCGGCTTGTCCGATGTGGGTTGAAATCTCGCCAAGAACTCCGGGCCTGTCCGGTATGTCGAGAACCAGCCGCATCAAGCGTCCGTCCCGGATCATGACCCGCTGGAGGACGTTGGCCAGCGCCCGGTTGTCGATGTTTCCGCCGCAGATCGGCACACCCACCCGGCGTCCCTGGAACAATTCAGGAAAGGTCAGAAGCGCCGCCAGGCCCGCCGCTCCCGCGCCCTCGGCGACCACTTTCGCCTCTTCGGCCAACAACGCGATCGCATTCTCGATCGCCTGCTCGGGCACTATGAGCACTCGCTTGACGAACTTTCGGACGATCTCCAGCGGCTTGCGCCCGATGTCTCGCACGGCAATGCCTTCGGCAATTGTGGCGCCGCCCACGTCGACCGGAGAGCCGGCCAGTTCCTGAGCCATTGCCGAGTAGCTTTCGACCTCCACGCCGAAGATCTCGATCGACCGGCCGGCGCCCTGCGCGGCGATTGCCGATCCGGCCAAGAGGCCACCGCCGCCGACCGGCACCGCGAGGGTGTCCAGCCCCGGGACGTCCTCGATCAGTTCGAGGGCCAGCGTTCCCTGCCCTGCTATAATGGCGTCGTCATCATAAGGATGGATGAAAACCAGACCCTCCTCATTGGCATAGGCGCGTGCATGGGCCGCCGCTTCGGCAAGGCTTGCGCCGTGGAGCATCACCTCCGCACCCCATTTCGCCGTTCGCGTGACTTTGGTCGCAGGGGTAAACGCGGGCATCACAATAACCGCCCGAGTGCCGAGCAGCGATGCATGTCGCGCTACCGCTTGGGCATGGTTGCCGGCGGACATTGCCACGACACCCACCGCCCGCTCCTCCGGTGTGAGCAGCGCCATCCGGTTAGCGGCGCCGCGCTCTTTGAAGGCGCCTGTCACCTGCAGGGTGTCGAGCTTAAGCCAAACATCTGCCCCGGTCAGCCGGCTGATCGCGTCGCTGTGGATGACTGGCGTTCGAACCACCTTGCCGGCAATGCGCCCGGCCGCCGCTACCACCTCTTCATGATCGATCAATTGTCTGTCCTATCCTCAATCCGGGCGAGCTTCTAGATGACGACGAGCCTACCTCAGTACGGTCACTTCATACCTGCGTACAATGGCCTCAACCAAGTGCTCGGTGCTACCTATAAATGCGGAATGCAAAGCAACGGAACGGCCCCGCGAGCCGGAAGTTGCAGGACAACGTTGGTGGCGTAGCGCCCGCCGGCCTTCCCTTGATCAAGCGGCGCCTTGCCGCTCCAGTAAGAGAGTGCGTTATGAAAAACATCGCCGATCTCCTACTGCGGGTTTGGCAAAGGAGCCAGCCCGCGTCCAATACTCAGGTTGCGGTTATGGCCGAAAACCGGGGTCGATCCAGCATGGCCGATTTTGTCCGCATCCTGCAATCCTACAATCAAGACCGCTGCGGCAGGAGTTAGGGGCGACCGCGTCAGTACGTGATACGGTCGGCCGTTTCTTCTCGTATGAAGGGATGAAACATGTCCGAACTACACAGTTGGCTGAGCACTCAGCATCACGGCCTACAGACCTACAAATCCCTAAAGCAAACGTTGATAGGGCGAGCCAGCGCTTATCCAGAGCGGGCCGCGCTTTACAGGCTTCTTACATCGATGATCGATCCTTATATCGATTCATTTGACGAAGAGCCGCTACCGGTCGACGTCGCCGACGAGGTCTTTGCACGGGTACTGGATATTGTGCGTTACGCCGAAGACTCGGTTTCCCGGCGGGCGGCCGACCAAATCCAGGCGCTTAACAAGGTCGCGGCAGTCGAATTGATCTAGCCGAACCTCATAATGGTACGAATGCGGCGTGTCTGATTTCGGGCTTGCACTTCCGCGCGTCTCCATGGCTGTCCGAGCAAAACAAAGCCCAGGACATGAACCCGCAACACTTCCAGTCTTCTCTCATCTGCCAGGTCCGTTCCGGGTCAAAAGCGGTCCTGACGGCCCCATAAAGCCACTTCCGGTCTACCCCGAACAACGGACATCGCCAGACCGCCCCGGCATGTCGGAAAAGTGCCACACCGGACTCATGCACCGCAGCAAAGAACAAGCCGCCGACCATCGGAGTTTTTGCGTGGCCGCGTTTTTTTGGCTCAAGGGGGATCGCACGAGTTACATCGATTTCAAAGCGCGGCGATCAGAACGGAGGCGGCTTTGGCCGCGGGGGCTCGGGCCGAAAGCCCGTGCCGCATCCCGCTGAGGCCGGCTGACCTTGGATACGGCGAGTTGGCGCGCACTCAGTCACCGAACACCGGCTTAGCGTAAAAATCGGGGAAGATCGCGGGAAGATACAGGTGGGCCTGCGCGCGCGCACCGACGTCGCGGCCGGAATGGGCATCCATCGGGACGATCGCCTCCGCCCCGACCTGGAGATAGCGGCTCACCCAGATGAAGCCCGGATTGACCGTGCCGGTCGTCCTCCCCACCAGCGGCCCATTGAGTGGCGTCGCCGTCGTGAATTCGATCAACGGAACCCATCCCTCGGGGTAGCGGGTCCCGGTACGGTTGGCGCCGGTATAGGAGTTGGTGACCAAGCTGTATTCCAGGGCAAAGCCTAGTTGCAGGATCTTCGGGTTGATCGTCTCGGAAAGTGTCGTCGGTCCGGTGAGCAGCGTCGTCGGACTTGTGAAAGCGCCTATGTCCGCGCGCGGGATATTGGTCGTGCCCAATGAGGTCAAGGTGACCGAGTCCGTTGGCACCGCGACGGCGACCGTGGCGCTGATCGTGAGCGGCCGTAACCACGCCACCGAGTCCGGAAGATCGCCAAAGCCCTTGCCTATATAGATCGTCGGCGTCAGCGTGGAGAATGACGAGGCGACCTGGGGCGATCCGGTGCCGCCGATCGCCGCCGTACCGCCCACCGTGAAGACGAATTGGTGCTCGGGGTTGGTATAGAGCTGATACTGGGCGCCGATCACGAAATCTTCGAAGCCCGTGCGCGTTCCCCTGTTGGCGTCATCCAGGATGCGAAACGTCTCGGTGAAGAACACCGCCAAGTCCCTGGTGACAAGTCTGCTGTAGGTGGTGGGAATGTCGATTTCGTGCGTGGTGGGCGTGGTGGCGGTGTCAGGCAACCGCACAAAATAGGGAGGATTGTAGAAGTCGGCCGCGGTGGGAACGGTGGTCGCCAAGGTCGAGGGGAGGTAGCGGTCTCCAACGTAGGCCGCCGACCCTTCCGAACACGTCGCGAGCAGGATCAGAAAGCCGGCTATTGCTGTACGCCAAGCAGCGTGAGCCATCGCGCCCTCCTACTGTCTAAATAATACTGCACTCCACCTGTTGAACGGCATCCCTGTCGGCCGCTACGATATCCGTGATCATCCGACGCCTCACGCCGCAATGCAAGTCGCCAAGATGCGATAGAGCGTTGACCTTACCCATCAGCTGCTGGCCGAACCGGCAAAACCGTAGCGCAGGACTGTCCACTCCCTACCGCGGACCGGTGCAACATATGTTTTGCGGCCCAATATTTTGCGACATGGCAGCGACCGTCCGTCAAAAGGCGCGACTTCTGGTATGGGTCAAATTCGGAAGTCCGGGCGCGCAACTGGGCCGTCCGCTTTACCCTCAAGAACAGACATCGTCAGCGTGACCACCCATGTCCGTTTCCTGCCAGTTTCGGAAGCCGCCGCGCCCATTCGATTATTTCGCCCGAGCGGACAAACGAGGTGGGACGGCTCCCGATTGATTACAGATCGCGCAGCCTTCTGGTGTGCGACAGCGCATAGGATGGTGAGCGAAACAAAAGAATTGGATCGTTGGTCGCCTCAATCCCATCGGCCATCATTAGCGGATCAAAATTTATCTTATAACTCCCAGCCCTGGGGTCTGGCATTGCTGACGAAAGCGTCAATGTTCCAGCCCTTACTTCCTTTCGATTGTTGGGCCACAGTATTGTGGGGTCGTCCTCGGGATCGCCCGGCTGGCCGATTGTCACCATCATGTCCCATCGCACCGGACCCTGATGCGTGCGGTCGACGAATGCCTTTTCGAGAAAATCTCGCGGCATGGACTTCTGCTCGGCATCGGAGAGCTGTTTTTCACCATCCTGCGGCGCGAAGCGCCACCGGACCATGGTGACCTTGTTATCCCTGTTGACGAACTTGAAAGTGTGAACGCCGTAAAAGGAGCAGTTGGCATAGCTTGGCGGTGGGTTGGTGGTCTGGAGGAAATCAAACTGCGACGTATTGTCGGGGTGGCTGTTGAGGAACGCCTTAAATTTCTCGGGATCCGGCTTCCCGGTTGCGGGGTCCGGTCTCAGCGCGAGGAATTTATCGAGAAATGTCTTCGGCATCATTGCGAAGAACATCGGCGTGTTAATCATCGTGATGTGATGCAGACTGCCGCCCGGCAGCCGGAATTGAAGGCCAAGCCCCCGCGGACTTTTTTCCGTATCAGAGGCTTCAGGGTCACCACCAGCTACGGAAAACCGCGCGACAACCTCGATCTCCTGTCCGGAAAATAGCTGCGAGCGCGAATATTCCGCTGCCTCCGGTGCACCGACAAACATGCCCAGTGCTCCGAACCCCTTAGTATGATTTCGCCGCTTGCCTCGATTGACGCCGTAAGCTGCTTCGAGCGTATTCACGACGTTGTCAGCGGTCGCTTCGAAGGTCTTTTCCGCGATCTCGCTATTCGGCTGGGCGGCCGCCGCTGGCGATACGAGCGATGACGAGGCGATGGCTTGTCCCATCGCTCCCGCAATTGATAAACTTCCGACTGTCGTAAGGACCTGCCTGCGGCTGTGGCCTTCATTTCCATTGGACACTGAACACTCCTGTTTTATGACTTCATCGGTTGCACAAGGCAGTTACGGTGTGTGCGACACACCGGAGATAGCGGCAAAGATAGCGGCCGAATTGCACGTTCGTGCCATCAGATCGTCTTCTATTCCTGCCGTCTGACCTCATCCGCGATCGGGTGCAGGAGATCGGCAGGTGCCGGGCCGACGAGACTGAAGCCCGTTCCCTTGCTGGCCCAAGTGACGCCATTGATGTCCCCGTAACTGTGCTCGGACATAAGGGTATCTCTGTCGATGGCCATCGGCCGGACCAGCATGGCCAGGCGCTGACCCTGCCCATTGCTATACATCAGCAAGCCAGCGGCCCCGTGGGGAGTGGCGACCAGGCGCCCGCCCATAAAGGCGTAGCCAGAGGCCGTCAGATCCGGCACGGAAACCGTTCGACCGGTCCGAGATGAGATCCAACTGACGAGTTGAGCCTTGTCCGTCGGACCGAATTCCACGGGGTGGGAGCGATCAGCCCCGTACACGCCGAACGTATAGGCGGCCTCCTGTGCAAGAGCAGCGATTCCGCTGGTCTCCGAGCGCTCGACCGCCGTGCTTCGCAGTGACCAGCCGCCCGCGCCGCCGACCACCAACAACAGCACGGACGCCGCCATCGAGCGCCATGACCAAGCCTGCGATCGACGTCGTCCGTCCATCAAGTGGCGCACATTGAGCCGCAGCGGAATCGGTTCGTCCGCGATCGGCGCGGCGGCAGCGCGGAGCGCCTCGCGTTGGCGACTGAAGGTTGCAATACGCGCGCCGATCTCGGGATGAGCATCGAGGTAGGTTTGCACCTCGCTGCGGCGCGCGGAGTCCAACAGGTGATCGACGAAGCCGTGCAGGTCGTCTTCGGTAATTGGGTGAGAGGACATCACTGAACTCTCCGCAAATAGGGCCGGTCGGACGCAGGCTTACCCTGCTCTTCGAGCAGCTTCAGAAGCTGTGCGCGTGCTCGGGCCAACCGTGACATCACCGTACCAATCGGGATGTCGAGAATGCGGGCTGCTTCGGCGTAGCTCACGTCTTCGATGGAAACGAGAAGCAGGACACTGCGCTGCTCGTCGGGGAGCTGTCCAACGGCCCCCAGGATATCGTCACGCCGCAGCGCGTCCTCCTGTGTCGACGGCATGGCAACGTCTGACTCGCCGGCATCGTCCAAGGGAACCTGCCGGCCACGCCTCGCCGTCCGCCGCAAGTGATTGACCGCCAGGTTGTGCAGGATGGTGAAAAGCCATGCACGCGTGTCGCCGTCGGATCGCCGCTGATGCCAGCGGCCAATCGCTCGCTCCAGGGTGTCCTGAACCAAATCGTCCGCATCTCCGGCGCCGCGCACGAATGTTCGGGCGTAGCGTCGTAGCGCAGGAATAACAGGCTCGATGAGATGCGCGATGTCAGCCATCGCGTCGTTCTCTCAGAGGTGCCTCGAAAGCTTCAACCATATCAGTCTCCTCAATCTCCGGCCTTTGAACCACAGGCCTCTGGAAGGGAGACAATCTTCACCTTCTATTATTCGGCCGCGTGACGATCACGATGCTGAGATAGTGCTCCCCTCGGTCGCTGCATTCGCGTGACGATCACAAGGCGGAGATCAGTGCTCCCCTCGGTCGCTCGATTCAAAAGGCCTGATATTGAGTCGGTGGCGCCGGCGGGTTCGGCGGCGGTGCCTCATGTCGATGGTACGTGCCATCAGCGGTTTTGATCGATCGGAATAAACGGCCTCGGAAGGACGTCTACCGATGCACAACAACTTCCGAAGGAGAAGACATGAACCCGAAACGAATCCTTGGCCTTGCGATTGCAGCCTCCGCCGCCCTTACTTCATCCGCAGCGCTCGCTGCGACAGGGACGCCGGAGCGCGTGCGCGGGACCATAGCGTCGGCCACCGCGGACTCGGTGAGCGTCGATACCAATGCGCACAAACCGGTCACCGTTGCCCTGACGGGCGACACCTCATACCTGAAAGTGGAGAAATCGAATCTCAACAAGGTTGAGAAAGGCAGCTACATCGGCACCGCAACCAAGGATGTCGGCGGCACGCAGGTCGCGCTGGAGGTCGTGATCTTCCCGCCCTCGCTGCGCGGCACGGGTGAAGGTCACTACGCCTGGGATAAGATCCGCGACACGACGCTCTCGGGGGGCGCGCAGACCAGCAGCAGCATGACGAACGGCAATGTCTCTGCCGTCTCGACCTCGGCGGCGAAGGTGAACAGCACGATGACCAATGGCGACGTCGCCGCAGCGCAGTCGCAGGGCGGCGTCACGCATCTTGTCGTCAATTACAAAGGTGGCCACGAGGACGTGCTGGTGCCTCCGACCGCTCCGATCGTGACCTTCCGGCCCGGCACGAAGGCCCTGGTGGCCAAGGGGGACGATGTTTTCATCAAGGCGACGCAGACCGGCTCGGGTCTCGAGGCGAACGCGGTCGCGGTCGGCGTCGACGGCGTGAAGCCGCCGATGTGACCGCCACCCCCCGCGCCGCCGGCGCGGGGGCTTCCCACCACGAGAACGGACATCCGATATGGACCAACGTGAAACAGGCCGCCGCCCGGCACATTCGGTCGCGATCCGCATCATGCACTGGATCGGCGTCTATGCCATGGGCTGCATGATCTTCAGCGGCTGGGAAATCTACAACGCCTCGCCCAGCCTGCCCTTCCTCTTCCCGGCCTGGACCGGCCTCGGCGGCTGGCTGGGCGGCGCGCTGGCCTGGCACCTGAGCGCGATGTGGCTGCTGTTCGCCGACGGCATCGCCTATCTGGTCTATGGCTTCGCCAGCGGTCATTTCCGGCGCGACCTGAAGCCGCCGCGCCCCGCCGAACTGGGGCAAGACGTGAGCGCCGCGCTGCGCTTTCGCCTGAAGCACCACATGGGGCAATACAACGGCGTGCAGCGCCTGCTCTATGCCGGGGTCATCATCGCTGTCATCCTGCAGGTGACGACCGGGCTCGCCATCTGGAAGCCGGTGCAGTTTGGCTGGCTGGCTGGGTTGTTCGGCGGCTATCCGATCGCCCGCGGCATCCACCTCACCATCATGTTCGGCATCGTCGCCTTCGTTCTCGTCCACATCGCGCTGGTGGCGGTCCACCCGCGCACGCTGAAGTCGATGATCGTCACCGTGCCCGCAGAGACCGAGGAAAGCCGATGAGCGACCAGCGCAACAAACCGGCCGTCAGCATGGCCGAGATCAAACCGGAGTTGGAAAGGCTGCATCGGCGCGGCTTCCTGCGGGGCGCGCTCTCGCTCGGCGCGCTGACGATGCTGACCGGCTACGAGCTTTCGACCCATTCCGGCGTCGACGCCGCGCTGCAGGCGATCCTGCGCTTTGACGACCGGGTCCAGGCGGCTCTGTTCAGCCGCCAGCGCCTGGCGGAGACCTATCCGGCCAGCGCCATCACCCGCCCGTTCCGCTTCAACGCCTATTACGCGGAGTGGCAGGTGCGGCCGGTACCGGATAACTGGGTACTCAGTCTCGGCGGCCTTGTCGCCGACCGGCGGCCCTGGACGTTGCAAAAGCTAATGGCATTGCCGCAGCAGGGGCAGATCACCCGGCATATCTGCATCGAGGGCTGGAGCCAGATCGGCCAGTGGAGCGGCGTGCCGCTGAGCATGTTTCTGCGTCGCGTCGGCGCCGACCTTTCGGCCCGCTACGTCAATTTTAAATGCTTCGATGGCTATTCGACCAGCATCGACATGGCCAGCGCGCTGCAACCGCAGACCATTCTGGCGCTCGATTTCGAGGAAAAGCCGCTGGCGCCGCAATGGGGCGCACCGCTGCGGCTTCGCATCCCCACCAAGCTCGGCTTCAAGAGCGCCAAGGACCTGGAGGCGATTCAGGTCACCAACAAGTATCCCGGCGGCTACTGGGAGAACCAGGGCTATGACTGGTTCGCTGGCGTTTGACGGCGCCGTCGGGAATGCAATCGGATCGTTGATCCGTAATCGCTCCCTTTTAGTGTGAAGTTGTTTTTCGAGCTGGAGCGTACCTGAATGGCGAAGGGCAGCAAATCGGTGCCTCGACCACCCACCAAACGCAAGACATCGACGACAGGCAACCGAGCGCCCAGGCGCGTCGGTTCCAATAAGCTGAAAGGAAATCCGAAGCACGAACTGATTGGAGCGCGCCGGCAGCTCGCCGCGACCAGCGAGGTTCTCCAAATCATCAACGCCTCGCCTGGTGACCTTGCGTCAGTTTTCGAGGCTGTGCTGGAAAGAGCGATGCGGCTTTGTGAGGGGGCGTTTGGATTTTTGACAACTTACGATGGAGATCGCTTCAAAATTGCGGCGGAACATGGAGTGCCGCCTGCACTAGCCGCTTATTTTGAAACCGGAATAGAGGTTCGGCCCGGAGATGGGCACTGGCGTCTGCTGGCGGGTGAGGATTTGATACATAATACGGACCAGAAGAACGACGATGCTTATCGGGCAGGAAACCCGCTGCGTCGCGCCGTTGTTGACCTCGGAGGCGCCCGTTCTGCTTTGGTTGTTGCGCTCCGCAAGGATCGGATTTTACGCGGCGCGATGACAATCTATCGCAAGGAAGTTCAACCGTTTTCCGTCTCACAGGTCGCGCTGTTGCAGCACTTTGCCGCTCAGGCTGTGATCGCCGTCGAAAACGTTCGCCTGTTTGAGCAAGCCAGGAGCGCACTAAGGAACTCTCACTGTCGCTAAAGCGCTTTCCACTTCTAATGCTTCATCGTTCGAGCGGCATCGCTTGGCGATGCTCTTCACTCCCCTCCCTCCACGCGCCCTTGCGCGTGGTGGGGAGGGGTCGGGGGTGGGGAGTAGTGCAATCACCCATGCAGCCGTTCCGGCCGATAGACCCCCCACCCCCGACCCCTCCCCACCGCTTTGCGGGGGGAGGGGAGAAGAAAAGTGTGCTGGCCCATGTGAGGTGGAAAGCGCTCTAGACAATTTTCGCAACGCGCAGGACCGCGTTGTGCAAACCGGGAAACTCGCTTCCAGCTACCCATTCAGATATTCGGAAAATCGGACTCAATCTCAAGGAGCTGGGGCACCGTCTTCCCGGCTTCTGTATCGCGCCTGATCTGATCGCGCCGGATGGCGGAGCGGATATTTAGCAACCGCGGCAAATGTCGAGCATGCGGTCGAGCGCCAAGTTCTCCTGGTTGACTGGATCCTTCGGATTCAGTGGACTCATCATGCTTCTCTCTGATCGCACTTGATTGGCGCGCGGCTGGGAACGTCCCCCGGATTCCTCCCCCAGCGCTTGCCGTTCTCCGATCATCGGCGGAGGTTCGGCTGGAATTCGCGAACCAGCCGGCGGCGTCGGGGCCTCTATGAGAGGCTGTGGCGTTGCCATCCTGGCGGCAATGCCCACGCCGCTTGGGTCGACCCTAGAATTGTTTAATCCACCGGCGTTGCCAGGGCCGCGCGGAATACCACTGATCGGCAGATTTCCCGTACCCGCCGCACCAGCGGGTCGCGAAAATGCTCGCATTGCCGCAAAACCCGCGTGTCCGCCTCCTCCGTGTCCGCCTCCGCCCCCTCGCGCAAATGAGGCGGCAGGTGGGGTCAAGACCATGAACAATGCGATAGCGATTTTTACGGAGGCGTTAGACATTGGGAGCGCCACTATGATTCACGGGAACGGCGAAGTCATGAGCCTGAGGTAGGTTCGCAATCCGCCGGCACCACTAAATTGTGCTTTAGGTTTCGGTACCCCCCGGGCGATGTGTACGAAGTTAAGGGGGTCAGGGACCAGACCACGAAAGTGCCTGCCTTCTACGTCGTGGAAGGAGGCAAACCGCTGCCAACGGCGTGGCCGCCAAGATTTCAAACCGAGACAATAAAAAAATTGGATCCAATGTCCGTTTCGGGTCGTGTGTCACGAGCGCAGCCGGTCCAAACGGCGACGCGCAATCGTACGAGAAATGAAAGAGGTGGAGGAGAGCGCGTAGGGCGGATTGGAGCCGAAGGCGCAATCTGCCAGAAAAGTAAATTCAAATTTAAAAGAAAGATATCGAAGGCGAGACTACATCGACCGCCACCACCAATTTTTTCGCGTGCGGTCGCGGTAGAAGGCCGCCAACACCGGACAAGCTTCGACGACTCCGAACTCCCAATCCTCAGGAGTACAACCATGTTTTCGAGACGAGATATGTTGGCCGCCTCAGCCATGGGCGCGGCAATGACAATGTCCGCGGCGAACGCCGGCTCCTTCGGCAATCCGGATGAGCCTCCGCAAGGCGCGGTCAACGCAAAAAGTCCGGGGAGCGTCTCGGATCCGGGGCCGCAAAACCCGGCGATCAGGGATCAGTTTCCATCGGCATTTTCTCCGCCGGCAACCGACGTCGGCAGCATGCCCCTGACCTGGGCCTCGTTCAACAACGCACCACGCCGCATCCAGGACGGTGGCTGGGCGCGGGAAGTGACCCAGGCGGACTTCGCAATTTCCAAAGAGATCTCCGGCGTCAATATGCGACTGTCGGCCGGCGGCATCCGCGAGTTGCATTGGCATCAGGCGGCCGAGTGGGCGTACATGACTTACGGCCAGTGCCGGGTGACCGTGATCGATCCGACAGGCCGCCCCTATGTTGCGGACGTCAAGGAGGGCGATATCTGGTATTTCCCAGCCGGGTATCCGCATTCCCTGCAGGGCCTTGCGCCAGATGGTTGCGAATTCGTCATCTGCTTCGACAATGGCGCGCAGAGCGAGTTCAACACACTCTTGGTGACCGATTGGTTCGCCCACACGCCTCCTGCTGTCCTTGCCGCAAACTTTGGCATTTCGGCCGAGACGTTTGCAAAGATACCACTGAACGACCGCTGGATCTTTCAAGGCAAAGTGCCGGGAGATCTGCCTGCTGTTCGAAACGCAATGACTGGAAGCGCGGAGACTCCGCCCCAACCGTTCACCTTCTCGCTCGCCGCGTCGCCCAACCTGAACGTGACGAAGAGCGGCACACTGCAGCTTGCCGATAGCAGCACTTTCAGAGTCTCCACCACCATTGCCACAGTGGTCCAGACGGTTGTACCCGGCGCGATGCGGGCGATGCATTGGCATCCCAATGCCGACGAGTGGCAATACTACATCAAAGGCAAGGCGCGCATGGGCGTGTTTAACACCGGCCCGCAGATGGTCACGATGGATTTCAATCCCGGCGATATTGGCTACGTCCCCCGCAACTACGGGCATTATGTGCAAAACGTCGGCGACACCGACATGCAATTCGTCGCCGTGTTCCGGACACCGCATTTTCAGGAGGTGAACTTGTCGGACTGGCTTAAACATTCTCCTGCGGAGATGGTGGCGGAGCATCTGAACGTCGACCCGACGATCGTGCCGCAGTGGCCAGGAGCGAATGCGTTCATCCTGCCTGGATGATGCCATTCGAACGTCCTCCTCCATTACTGTTTTCCGGCAGGCCGCGCCGCGATGCCGGAAACCGCCTCAAGCGCCGCATGGGCGTTAGGCGGCTTCCGGCCAGAATGATCGCCCGCAAGCCGTATAACCAGGCTAGACGATCAATTCCATGAAACCTGCGTCATGGAACTAATGGTTTGGTGGCGGATTCCTCGTTTGCGATTGGCGAAACGAGGAGCGGGATCATGGCAGGATGGCGGCGGGTAATCGAATTGACGATAACCGACGAAGAAATTGAAAGATTGAAGGCTCTTTCGCGGTCGAGAACTGAGCCAGCGAGCCGGGTTTCGCGGGCGCAGATGCTGCTGGCGTATCGCGAGAATCCTTCGTTCTGTGCGGTGGGGCAAAGAGTTGGGGTCCATCATCAGACTGTTCAGCGCTGCGTGGAGCGGGCGCTGGCTTATGGGCCGCTGGCGGCAATCGAGGACCGACCACGGCCGGGCAAAGAACCGGTCATCACGCCGGATGCCAAAGCCTGGTTGGTGTCGCTGGCGTGCGACAAGGCTAAGGAGCACGGCTATCCGCACGAGTTGTGGACCACGCGGTTGCTGGCACGCCATGCGCGCGAGCGCGGACCGATGGCGGGGCACGAATGTCTCGCCAACCTTGTCCAGGGTACGGTGTGTAAGATTCTCGGCCAGGAGGAAATCAAGCCGCACAAGGTTCGCTACTATCTGGAACGTCGCGATGCCGAATTTGAGCAGAAGATGGCGGAGGTTCTGTGCGTCTACCGCGAGGTCCAGGTCCTGAAAAGGGCTGCCGCCAAGTCGCGCAAAGCCATCAAGCGAGTGGCGATCGTCTCCTACGACGAAAAGCCGGGAATCCAGGCCATCGCAACGACGGCACCCGATTTGCCGCCCAAGCCCGGCGTCCACGCGACCTTCGCGCGGGATTACGAGTACAAACGTCATGGCACGCTTAGCCTGTTGGCCGGAATCGACCTGCTTACCGGGAAGGTTCATGCGCTCGTCAGAGACCGCCACCGCAGCCGAGAATTCATCGAATTCCTCAAGCGTCTCGACGCCGCTTATCCGGCCGGCACCGCGATCAAGCTAATCCTCGATAATCATTCCGCCCACATATCGAGAGAAACAAGAACCTGGCTCGACGCTCGACCACCTGGACGCTTCGCGTTCATCTTCACGCCCAAGCATGGTTCGTGGCTGAATCTCATCGAGGGCTTCTTCTCCAAGTTCGCTCGCTCGGTCCTGCGCCACATCCGGGTCACCTCAAAGCACGAGCTCAAAGAACGCATCATGGCCGGCATCGACGACGTCAATCGCCATCCCGTCATCCATACATGGTCCTACAAGCTCGCCGAGGCCGCCTGATATGATTTAAACCATGAAAACGCTGACCTAGTAGAAGTACCTCAGTGAGGTAAAGGCGACAGTGTTGTCGGTCGATACAACGCCACCGATGCCGGGGAAGGAGGTACGTTTGAGGTATTCCAACTCGACGCCGAACGCGAATTGGCCCATACGGCCCTTGTAGAGATCCTGCCAGAAGCCGATCTTGGCATCCACGAGGCGCTTGTTGTCGGCGACGCATGTCGCCGACGTGCCGGTGGCGAAGCTTTCAGCCGTCGGGGTCATGCAGCCGCTGTTGTCATAAGCGGGATTGCCATAACCGAACGCGCCGAAGTAGCTCGCCTGATTCTGCTCGATGCCGGCATAGCCATAAATTACCAAACCCTCCCACGGATAAAATTGTATCCCCGACCAGGCATGCGCGGTGAGCGGGACCAGCGAGCCGTCGGGGCCGATGGTCACGTCAGGCAAATTCCCCGCCCCGTAGCGACCAATTCCGGTGCCATACATCACGCCCCCCATCAATTCGAGATACTTCGGAACAACCCGCAGCAGGAAGTTGCCGCCCGCAGCAGCGCCGAAGGATGTCTTCTGGGTGGCCGTTCCGAGCACGCAGCCGGTCGGCGTCGCGGTCACGCACGCGGTGTTGTCGCTAAAGAACCGTTGCGTCGCGAGCCCCTCAAGGTGACCCTAGCTCGGATCCCATGCAATCTTTTCGATAATGTCAGGCGCCTCGTTCGGGGTGACGGGCGCGCCGTTGAGGAAACCTCCGGTGCCGATATTGGTGGCGTTGACGGCCAAGCCGTTGACGGTGGCGGGAATGCCGGGAGCGAGGTTTGTCGCAGGGTTTTCGAGTGAAAGGCCCAACCAAACCTTTTGGTCGAAATCCTTCACGAGCCGGATCTGCCAGTTGTCGGTAAATTGATAGCCGACGAGATAGTTCGCGTTGATCGTGAGCGGAATAAGCTCCTTTCGGGGCACGATCCCGAACTCCTGGGGAATCATCATGCTCCATTGCTGCCCGGCGAGGAGGTGGAAA
The DNA here is from genome assembly GCA_963761895.1 of uncultured Alphaproteobacteria bacterium. Taxonomy (GTDB): domain Bacteria; phylum Pseudomonadota; class Alphaproteobacteria; order Rhizobiales; family Xanthobacteraceae; genus Bradyrhizobium. Next base: position 493,112 of record CAVXIL010000001.1, on the reverse strand, counting down.
CCCCAGTTGTCATTGTCGTAGGTCAGATAGCCGTGCCGCATGCGCATCAACCAGTCGTTGGTGACTAAGTAATTTGATTCGAGCCCGACGCCCAGAAAGTCCGTCTCGAGATAGGCCGATAGCCTCTGCGAGGCATCCATGTTGCCCTCGGCCAGGAAAGAGAATTGGCTCTGCCGCGCGGTGCCGTGGAGTTCGTGTTCTTGATAGAGCGGCGAGTTGGGATAAGGGATAGCGTTGAAGACGGTCAACATATCGTTGACTTGATTGTGGTCGCGGAACACCGTTGCCGCCTCGATGTAGCCCCACACACTGAACTGAACCCCGGGGAATTTCGCCACCGGCGTGGTTATCGCTGGCTGCGTGCCGCGGATGATTTCCGCTTGCGTTGGAATGTAGGGGGGCGGCTCCTCCGGCTTGGGAGCGACCGATGGCTCAGACGGCTTGCTATTGACGCTACTGACCGGTGGCTCAGACCTCTTCGCCATCTCGGTCTCCTTCTTCTCGGGTTTCTTTTTGGTTCGCGCGACTTCCTTCTGCAGCGCCGTGATCAAGTCGTTTTGGCGGTTCATCTGCTCACGCATGAGTTCAGTCTGCCGTTCCAGACGCTCAATCTTCTCGCTATCGGATGGCTACTGCGCTGCGACAGAGTCCCATGTCAGCAGGCAGCTCGCAACCAGCGCACCACCCATCGCGCCGTGTCTGGCAATCCCTGTCTTCCCTGCTGAAAGAATGGCTCTAGCTCCGCCAAGCAGGCTGGAGGCGTCGAAACCGGAGTTGAGCGCCAGCAGAGATCGTCGCAAAACAGGATACGTCATGCGGTTGTCCTCCTGCGTGTTATGAATTTCTGGGTGTTATGAATTCTTTTATGTTGGTCGCGTGCCGGGCAGCCTAATGGGCCACGGCGCCGGAAGGCTGAGACCGCTTTGAGTTTTTTGGAGGGCGTGTGACCAAAAAGCGGCTGTAGACCGCATGCAACAAGTCCGGCTCCCGGACTAACCCGTCACTCTAGGTCGGGATAGTAAAAACGCGAACATGCCTGGCTAATGCCCAGACCTTCTACTTTGCCGTCTGCTTCTGCGCTGCCGGACATGCCGAAAATTGCACGGAAACCCTGAGCCCAATTGGTAGTTGCTGTTGCTTCTCCGGCACCGAAAGCATCACCTGACGGAACTGTTGAGGCGCATTGCTGACGTACGGGCTTTCGCCAACCGTGGTCGCGACACTCTCGACAATGCCGTCAAACTGTATTTCGGGAACGCCATCTGCGGAGACATGGGAGTGCTCCCCTGGACAGACTTCTGAAATCTCGCGTTCATCGACAAAGGCTCGCACCAGGCGTTTGCTGTCGTCGACCATGGTAATCAAGGTGACCGGTGCCATCGAACTCACCAGCTGTCCCGGGCTAACGTTGGTGCTCAAGATGATGCCGTTGATCGGCGCATCCACCGTGCAGTAGCCCAGGCGCGCAGCTGCTTCCTCAACCCGCCCCTTGGCGGCATCACGCCGTGAGTGCGCTTCCGTAATGTCTTCTTCCCGGGAGCCAACTTTCAGCAGGACGAGCTTTGCGCGCACCTCGTCGAGCATGGCGGGTGCAGGCCCCACCATACGATTGCGAGAATGAGTCCCCCACACACAAGTTTTGCCGCTCGTGAAAGTTTTTTGCTGCTGAGCAATTCCGAGCGTTGCAACATGTTGGCTGTCCGTGAGGATTTACAGTCGGCAATGGTAACCGAAGCCGTACATGTTCGAAAGTTAAGTTAGCGCGACGCCGCAACGAGAGCTCGCATCTCGCAGGGCGGATTGGAGCCGAAGGCGTGATCCGCCATCCGAGTGGAGTAACGGCGGATCATCGATCCGCCCTGCACTCCTGCACTGCAGTCCTGCACCGGAGCATGCGATGGACCGGGGCCAAAGCGGCGGCCCAGGCCGGGTCTCAGCCCTCACGTCCGATCGGCCCCGAGGCAAAATGCGCTAAAAGTCGGCTGGTCAACCGGACCGGCGTTGGGCATGCTGTGCGGACACCCTGCCGCGCAACGCGGCCGGGAAAACCAAAACCAACGAAGGAAAACGCCCCGTGAAGAACAAAAGACTGTCCTTGCTTGCGTCGAACCTGATCTCGGTCGCAGCCGCGACCGCGCTTTCGGTGCTGGCTACCCAGGGCGCGCTGGCACAAAAGAAATACGACACCGGCGCCACCGATAGCGAAATCAAGATCGGCAATGTCGAGGCCTATAGCGGCCCGGCTTCGGCCTACGGCGTCATCGGCAAAACCGAGGATGCCTATTTCAAGATGATCAACGACCAGGGCGGCGTCAACGGCCGCAAGATCAATTTCATCTCTTACGACGACGGCTACAGCCCGCCGAAGACGGTGGAGCAGGTGCGCAAGCTGATCGAGAGCGACGAAGTGTTTCTGACATTCAACGCGCTGGGCACGCCGACCCAGAGCGCGGTGCAGAAATATCAGAACACCAAGAAGGTCCCGCAGCTGTTCGTCGCCACCGGCGCCAGCAAGTGGAACGATCCGAAAGAGTTTCCCTGGACCATGGGCTTCCAGCCGAGCTACCGCGTCGAGGCGCGGATTTTCGCCAAGTACATCCTGAAGAACAAGCCGGACGCCAAGGTCGCGGTGTTCTACCAGAACGACGATTTCGGCAAGGACTACGTCGCCGGGCTGAAAGACGTGTTCGGCGCCAAGGCCTCCAGCATCATCGTTGCCGAGGAAAGCTACGAGACCACCGAGCCCTCGATCAACTCCCACATCGTCAAGCTCAAGGGCACCGGCGCCGACGTGCTGGTCAATATCTCGACGCCGAAATTCGCCGCCCAGGCGATCAAGAAGATGGCCGAGCTGGAGTGGAAGCCGATGCATCTCATGACCGACGTCTCGATCTCGATCGGCGCGGTGATGAAGCCCGCGGGGCTGGAGGCTTCGGAAGGCGTGCTGTCGGCCGGTTACCTCAAGGACGCCTCCGATCCGCAGTGGAAGGATGACGACGGCATGAAGAAATTCATGATTTTCGTCGGCAAGTACATGCCGGGCGCCAACATCTCCGATGCCAATTTGGTGTACGGCTACGCCGCGGCACAGACCATGGTGCAGGTGCTCAAGCAGGCCGGCGACAATCTGACCCGGGAAAACGTCATGAAGCAGGCCGCCAGCCTGAAGGATTTTGCGCCGGACACCCTGATCCCCGGCGTCAAGATCAACACGTCGGCCACCGACTTCGCCCCGATCGAACAGCTCAAGATGATGCAGTTCAAGAACGGCCAGTGGGTGCTGTTCGGCGACATCATCAGCGCCGAGACGGGCGGCTAACGCACTCTACCTCTCCCACCCAACTCGGGTTTACCCGAGCTGGGCATTATGGATTGTCGAAGTCGGATATTCGATTTCGATGGGAGAGGTGAACACCTTCGCATCGCACGCATGCCCAGTCGCATCGCCCTCTCCCCTTGCGGGAGAGGGCATCACCGGCATCAACTACGAATTCGCTGCAGTGAGGGTTGGCTCAGCGGGTACTGTCGCCTGCGGATAGCGGCCTTCGGCTGCCACCTTCTCAAGGGGAGAAGGGAAGACCCTGGCGCCCGGTGCGCATTTCAACGAGTTGAAGCAGAAAAAGCTTGCGATTCCGCCAGACGGTTCCCAGTTCACTGGAAATGCGGTCCAACCGACACTGAAGCGCCATGGGTTCCCAAGTTCATTATCTGCCGATAACGCCGGGATTGTTTTCGATCCTGGTCATATTGGTTGTGGGGCTGGTCATCCTGATCCAGCTGGGCATCCTCAGATACGCCTATATGCGACTCGGCGTCAGTCCTGGGGTCGCGCTGCTGCTGTTGTTCGGCTCGCTGATCGGCAGCTATTTCAATATCCCGATCACGGTGCTGCCCGGACCGCCGCCGGTCGAGTCCGGGCAGATCGTCGATTTCTTCGGCATGAGTTATGTCGTGCCTGTGGTGGTGTCGTGGCCGGGTACGGTGCTGGCCGTGAATGTCGGCGGCGCCTTGATTCCCACCGTGATGTCGGCCTATCTCGTGGTCCGGTATCAACTCTGGGTGAAGGCGGCGATTGCGACGACGGCGATCGCTTTTATCATCCATTCGATGGCGACGCCGGTGCCGAGCCTGGGTATCGCGGTGCCGGTATTTGCGCCGGTCGTGAGCACGGCGATCCTGGCCTTTATCCTCTCCCGCGAATACGCCGCACCCCTTGCCTATATCGGCGGCTCGATGGGAACCTTGATTGGCGCCGATCTTTCCAATCTCGACAAGATCAACGGCCTTGGCGCGCCTATCGCCTCGATCGGCGGCGCCGGCACCTTCGACGGCATTTTTCTGACCGGGATTCTTGCCGTGTTGCTCGCCGGTATAGCCTCTCCGGCGCGGCCCCGGCCGGCCTGGTAAGCCCATAAATGCCGTGCGGCGGACAATGCCCGGCCGCGCGAGTTGCCACCTCTCTCAACTCCCCATAATAAGAAACGAAAAGCCATGGAAAGTGGCGATCGGTCGATCGTCATTTTCGGACAAGAAGCGAAGGGTTGAGGGTTACGCCTATGGAAGCACAGGTCAGCAGCACCGCGTCAGTTCCGGCCCGCCAATGGGCGCCTTCGCGGGACGCCAGCGACATCGTCAAAAGCATTCACGCGATGCTGCATCCGCGCAACATCGTGCTGGTCGGCGCAACCGACAAGCCCGGCAACTACGCCGAGCGGATCTGGAACAACCTGATCAAATATCAGTTCGAAGGCGGTCTTTATCCCGTCAACGCCAGGCGCGAAACCATCTGGGGCGTCCCCTGCTACAAGGATTTTGCCAGCCTTCCAGATAAACCGGATCACGTGCTGGTACTGGTGCCGGCGCGTTTCGCAGTCCAGGTGATCCGCGAGGCCGCCGCGGCCGGCGCGCGCTCGGCGACCATCGTGACCTCGGGCTTCAGCGAATTACAGGACGATGAAAGCCAGAAGCTTGCCGCCGAACTGCAGCAGGCGATCCGGGAGACCGGGCTCGCGGTCACCGGCCCGAATTGCCTCGGCAATCTCAGCGCCGGCGAAAAGCTGTTTACCAACATCGACGACCGCATCGTCACGATGGAAGCAGGTCCCGTCGCGATCGCCGGCCAGTCCGGCGCGATCGTGATGGCGATCCGCCAGGCGCTGGAGGATCGCGGCGTCGGCGTCGGCTACATGGTCACCACAGGCAATGAGGCCGGCCTCGAGACCCCCGATCTGATGGCCTGTTTCGCGGCCGACCCCTCAATCCGCGTGATCGTGGTTTATCTCGAAGGCGTGCGCAACACCAAGGTGTTCCGCGAAGCCTGCAAGGCCGCGCGCGCGGCCGGCAAGCCGGTGATCGCATTAAAACTCGGGGCGTCCGAGGGCGGACGCGCCGCCGCCATGGCGCATACCGGCGCGCTGGCCGGCTCGATCGAGACCTTCGACGCGATCTCGACACGCGAAGGCGTGATCCGCGTGCGCGGGCTCGACGAACTGATCGAAACCACCGAATGCTTTGTCCATGCCGATCCGCCGAAGGGCGCCCGCCTCGCCGCGGTGACGCTGTCCGGCGGCAAGCGCGGCCTGCTGATCGATGCTTTCCATTCGGCGGGATTGAACTTCGCGCCGTTGAGCACGAATGCGAGCGACAAGCTGGCCAAAATGCTCGGGCCGGGCAGCATCGTCGGCAATCCGCTCGACGCCGGGTTCGCGGCCGTGGTCGATCCTTCCGTCTACATGCAGTCGATCCGGACCATGATCGACGACCCCGACACCGACATCGTCATCATCGACGCCGAATTGCCGAAGGCGCCGCATGAATTGCGCGAACGCAATCTGCGCATCGTCAACGAGATGGCGGAAAAAGCCAGCAAGCCGGTGGTCTATATCTCGACGATGTCGATCGGCTTCACCGAATTCACCAAGGGCTTGCGCCGGTCGCTGCCGCATATCGCGGTCATGCAGGGCCTCGACCGGGCGGTGGGCGCGATCAAGGCGCTGATCGAGTACAGCTCGCTGCGCAAGGTGGTGCCCGATATCCAATCGAGCTCCAGCGCCTCGGCGCGCGCGACGCTGGAGAGGACGCTGAAGAACGCCAAGGGCGCAGCACTCGATGAGGTGGCGTCCAAGAGGCTGCTTAGGGCGTACGGCATTCCGGTCTCGAAGGAAGCGATCGCGCAGACCGCCGCCGACGCCATCAAGATCGCCAAGAAAATCGGCTTTCCCGTGGTCGCCAAGGTGGTCAGCGCGGACATACTGCACAAATCCGACATCGGTGGGGTGGTGCTGAACATCAACAGCGCGGCCGAGGTCAAGAAAGCGTTCAACGACATCACCGCGCGGGTGAAGAAGCTGAAGCACAAGCCTGCTCTCGAGGGCATCCTGATCGCGCAGCAGGTCAAGGCCGAGCTCGAACTGGTGGTCGGCGCCTCGCTCGACGCCGAGATGGGACCGGTGGTGCTGTTCGGCAGCGGCGGCGTCGATATCGAACTGATGAAGGACGTCGCGCTCGCCGGCGCCCCGCTCGACGCGGCCGAGGCCAAAGATCTGATCGGCCGGACCAAGGCCGGCGTGAAGCTGAGGGGCTATCGCGGCAAGCCGGCGCTGCACGAAGCCTCAGCGGTGAAGGCGCTGGTCGGCCTGTCCAATTTGATGGCCGATGCCGGCAGCCGCATCGCTTCGATCGACGTCAATCCGTTCCTGATCAATACCAGGACCGGCGTCGCCGTCGATGGCCTGATCGTTCTCAACAACGCCGCCGGCAAAAACGCCGCCGGGCATTGACGTAACGGGGATACCGAATTGTTCGCCGGCATTTCGTGTGCCACGCCACCGTTAGAATTGTGCAGCGCCCGGGAATGATTGTTCAATCCCGGCGATCCGCCTCGATCGAAGTATGCTAACATTGGCTTCCGGTCATGGTGAGGGCGCGCGAAATGCACCTTGCAAGATTGCATGTCGGCCTGCTGACTGCGGGTGCCATCGCGGTTGGAACTCCCTCAGCAACTCGGGCGCAGCCTGCCCCTAGCGGACCTCCTGCGGTGGGAGTCGTTGAAGCGGCCAAACGGCCGATTATTGAAACCAGCGAATTTCTCGGACGGATCGAGGCGGTCAACCGGGTCAACGTGGTCGCGCGCGTCACCGCGTTTCTGGAAAAGCGGCTGTTCGAGGAAGGCAGCGAAATCAAGGCGGGAGAGCATCTCTATCGTCTCGAGCGGGGTCCGTTCGAGGCCGATCTTGCGTCGAAGCAGGCGGTTGTGGCGCAGTTACAGGCGACACTTCAAAACGCCAAATTGACCACCGAGCGGGCGCGGACTTTGCTCGGCGGGCCAGCCGGTCAACAATCGACCTACGACGCGGCGCTCGCCAACCAGCTCAGCCTGGAGGCCCAGGTGAAATCCGCTCAGGCCCAGGTGCAATCTTCCGAGATCAACCTCGACTATACCGATATCCGTTCGCCCATCGACGGCAAGATCGGCCGCACCGCGGTAACCGAAGGCAACGTGGTCAGCGCGGGATCGGGTGTGCTGACCACCATCGTCAGCCAGGATCCGATGTACGTCCTCTTCCCGGTCTCGGTGCGCGCTGGACTGGAGTTACGCGACCGCTACGCAACGCGGGGCGGCTTCAGGGCGGTGGTGATCAAGATTCGCCTGCCGAACGGTCACCTTTATGACCAGACCGGCCAATTGAACTTCGTCGACAACACCGTCGCGCAGAGCACCGATACGATCTCGGTGCGCGGCGCAATCCCCAATCCACCGCTGCATGATCCCTCGACCACAGGCGGTCCGGTGCGCGAACTTACCGACGGCGAATTTGTCACGGTGATGCTGGAGGGCGTGCAGCCGGTCGAGGTGCTGGCGATCCCGCGTTCCGCCGTGCTGTCCGACCAGCAGGGCGATTATGTCTTCACGGTCGGCGCGGACAACAAGGCCGAGCAGCGCCGTATCCAGCTCGGGCAGTCCACTCCCACCATCGCCTCGGTCATCAGCGGACTGGCACCGGGCGACAAGGTGATCGTCGAGGGCCTGCAGCGGGTGCGTCCTGGCCAGCCGGTTTCGCCCGGGCCGGCGAGCCCGTTGATTCAGTCCAGCATGAAGGCCGCCGCCAGTGACGGCGGCACGCCAATTGATAGCAGCGCCGCCGGGGCGGCCAAACCGGCGGGCAAGAGCCCATGATTTCTGCGGTTTTCGTCGATCGTCCCCGGCTTGCAATCGTGATTGCGTTCGTCATCACCATCGCCGGCGCGCTGGCGCTGCTGCAGATTCCGGTGGCTCAGTTTCCCGACATCGTGCCGCCGCAGGTTACCGTCACCGGCGTGTTTCCCGGCGCTTCCGCGGAAGTGGTGGAGGCCAGCGTCGCCCAGCCGCTCGAGGCACAGGTGGTCGGCGTCGACCGCGCGCTGTACATGAAGTCGACCAGCGGCAACGACGGCAGCTACACGCTCACCGTTTCGTTCGCGCTCGGCACCAATCCAGACATCAACACCGTGAACGTCAACAACCGCGTTCAGACCGCGGTGTCGCAACTGCCGCCCGAGGTGCAACAGCAGGGCCTGGTGGTACAGAAGAAATCGTCGGCGATCCTGCAGTTCATCGTGCTCTACAGCGCCAATGGCGAGCAGGACCCGTTGTTCATCACCAATTACGCCATCATCAATGTGCTCGATGCGATTTCCCGAACCCCGGGCGTCGGTCAGGCCAGCCTGTTCGCGAAACTGAACTACTCGATGCGGATCTGGTTCGATTCGCAGCGGCTGACCAGCCTCAACCTCGCACCATCCGACGTTATTGCCGCAATCCGGGCTCAGAGCGTGCAGGCGCCGGTCGGCCGCATCGGCGCGCGGCCGATCAGCGACCAGCAACAGTTCCAGTTCAACGTGCAGACGCAAGGCAGGCTGACCACTCCGGCGCAGTTCGGCAACATCGTGCTGCGGGCGAACCCGGACGGCTCGGTGCTGCGGATCAGCGACGTCGCCCGCGTCGAGATCGGCGCGCAAAATCTCGACAGCGAGTCGCGGATCGATGGCCGGGCCGGGGTGCCGATCGGGATTTATCTTGCGCCCGGCGCCAATGCGGTGACGACGGCGAAGGCGGTGCAGGCGACGCTGCAAAAGTTGTCGGGACGATTTCCGGCGGGCCTGAGCTATCTGGTGCAATACGATTCCACCACCTTTGTGAGCGACACCATCGCCGAGGTGCTGAAGACGATCGGCGAAGCCTTCGTCCTGGTGGTGATCGTGGTGTTTCTGTTCCTCGGCAGTTTGCGTGCCACGATCATACCGGCGGTTGCGGTGCCGGTGAGCTTGATCGGCGCCTTCGCCGTGCTGCTGGTGCTTGGCTATTCGGCCAACACGGTATCGCTGCTGGCGATGGTGCTCGCGATCGGCATCGTGGTCGACGACGCCATTGTCGTGGTCGAAAACGTCGAGCGCGTGATGGAGGAGGAACCGGATCTTTCGCCGGCCGAAGCTACCAAGAAGGCCATGACCCAGATTACCGCGCCGATCATCGCGATCACGCTGGTGCTGCTGTCGGTGTTCGTGCCGATTGCCTTCATTCCCGGGATTTCCGGCACGCTGTTCCGCCAGTTCGCGGTGACGATCAGCGCGGCGATGCTGATCTCGGCCCTGAATGCGCTGACCTTGTCGCCGGCGCTGTGCGCGTTGTTCCTGCGTCACACCGGGCCGAGGCGCGGCATCATGGGGCGCGTGCTCGGCGGCATCGACTGGATGCGCGACCGCTACGCCGGCGGCGTGCGGCGGCTGGTGCGAATGGCCGCGCTGTCGCTTGTCCTTGTGCTGGTGTTCGCAGGCGGCATATTCGGGGTTTCGCGGTTAACGCCGACAGGGTTCCTTCCGGAAGAAGATCAGGGCGCATTCTTCATCTCGGTACAATTGCCTGATGGCGCGTCGGTGTCGCGCACCAGTGAAGTGACCAAACAGGTCGAAAGCCTGCTGAAGCAGATGCCGGCGGTTCAGCACACGCTCTCGATCATCGGCTTTTCCCTGCTGGACGGAGTATCCGAACCGAACAACGCCTTCATGGTGGCGCGGCTGAAGCCGTTCGCGGATCGCAAGGCGGCGGCGGATTCGGCGCAGGCCCTGATCCGGCAAACGTTCGGCGGTGGCGCGCAGATCCGGCAGGCCAATGTGCTGCCTTTCAATCTGCCGCCGATCATCGGGCTTTCGACCAGCGGCGGCTTCGAGTACCAGCTCGAAGCGCTGGAGGGACAGGACCCGGCCGCGATGGGGAACGTCACCGCCGGGCTGATCGCCGCCGCCAACAGCGACCCGCGGCTCACGCGCGTGTTCTCGACCTTCACGGCGACCAATCCGTCGATCTATCTCGACATCGACCGCGCCAAGGCGCAGGCGCTCGGCCTCAACATCAGCGACGTCTTCACCGCGTTGCAGGCGACGCTTGGCGGCATCTACGTCAACAACTTCAATCTCTACGGCCGCACCTGGCAGGTCAACGTCCAGGGCGAGGCATCCAATCGCGGCGACATTTCGGACATCTGGCAAATATATGTGCGCAACGGCACCGGCCAGATGGTGCCGATGCGATCCATCGCCAGCCTCAAGATCGTGACGGGACCTCAGGTCATCACGCGCTACAACAATTACCGCTCGGTCACCGTCAACGGCAGCCCGGCGGCTGGCATCTCTTCCGGGACGGCGCTCGCCGCCATGACGGAGATTTCCAATACCACGCTGCCGGCAGGCTATAGCTTTGAATGGACCGGCACCGCATATCAGGAACAGCAGGCGTCCGGCCAGACCGGCATCATCCTCGGGCTTGCGGTGCTGTTCGCCTATTTGTTCCTGGTCGGACTTTACGAAAGCTGGACGATCCCGATTCCCGTGCTGCTGTCGGTCGTCGTCGGCGTGTTGGGGTCTTATCTCGGCATCAAGCTCGCCGCGCTGAACCTCGATCTCTACGGTCAGATTGGGCTCGTGGTGCTGATCGCGCTGGCCGCCAAGAACGGGATCCTGATTGTTGAGTTTGCCAAGGAGCAACGCGAGAGCGGCGTTGCGATCGAGGACGCGGCGATATCAGGTGCGCAGATGCGATTCCGCGCCGTGATGATGACCTCGATCGCTTTCATTCTCGGTCTGCTGCCGCTGGTGATCGCCACGGGCGCCGCTCAGATCAGCCGCAGGGCCGTTGGTACCGCCGTGTTCGGCGGCATGCTCGCCGCAAGTTCGATCGGGATCTTCATGGTACCCATGCTCTACGCAACGTTCCAGCAGTTGCGCGAACGTGTGAAGAAGCGCTTCGGGGCCAAAAACGCTTCCGGGCATTGACGCCGGTGTTGCGGCGAACCGACGGTCTCACAGGACAGTTTAAAATGATCATAGAAAATCAGGCCATGGTAACCGACGCCGTCGTTGAAGCCGTTGCCCGCACGGAGGATCCGCGTCTGCGCGAAATCTTGCTGGCGCTCGTGCGACATTTGCATGGCTTTGTGCGCGAGGTTCGCCTGACCGAACGCGAATTCCAGCAAGCGGCGAGGATCGTCGCGGCAATGGGCCAGAAGACGACCGCCTCGCACAACGAGGTCGTGTTGATGGCGGGTTCGCTGGGCGTGTCCTCTTTGGTCTGCCTGCTCAACAACGGTAACCATGGCCAGACCGAAACGCAGGCCAACCTGCTGGGTCCGTTCTGGCGCGAAGATCAGCCGTTGAGCGCCAGCGGGGATACGTTGCTGCGTTCACCGACGCCGGGCCCGGGGCTGGTCGTTCATGTCTCCATCGAAGACGAAAAAGGGCGTCCTGTGGCCGGAGCCGAAGTCGACGTTTGGCACTCCTCGCCGGAAGGTCTCTACGAGAACCAGGATCCCGCGCAGGCCGAGATGAATTTACGCGGGCGTTTTATTTCCGACGAAGCCGGGCGTTTTGATTTCCGCAGTGTCAAGCCGGCGGGGTATCCGATCCCGGTCGACGGGCCGGTCGGCGAACTGGTGAGAGCCACCCGCCGCCACAATTTTCGGCCCGCGCATCTGCACTTCATGATCTACAAGCCCGGCTTCAAAACGCTGATCTCGCAAATCTACTCGCCCGACGACGAGCACATCGATTCAGATGTGCAGTTTGGCGTCACGCGCGCGCTGATCGGCAACTACCTGCGCCATGACGAGCCCTCGCCCGAGTTGGGTCTCGCGGCACCCTGGTATTCCCTCGATCAGCGCTTCATCGTGGAGCCCGGCGAAGCACGCCGTCCGGTCGCGCCGATCCGCGCCAAGGCGCCGGCCGCGGCGCAAGAAGGCGCATAAAAGCGGCCATGCTGCCTGGAATGTCGGGGTATCGGCAGGCATGGAGCCCGCGGCGTGTTCCGCGAGCGCCCGCCTAGGCCGAAGGTCGCAGAATTTTCCCGGGTTCATCATTGGCAAAGGCAAGCCGGACAGGTTACGCTCCCGGCCGGTAGAGGCATCGAAGAATGCCTGCCTGAAGACACGTCACCTTGTCTGGGAGGACAATTATGGATACCCCGCGACGGTCCTGGCCGGTTGATCGGCGGACTATTCTCAAGACCAGCGCCGCGCTTGCCGCGGTGCAATTTTCATCCCCCTTCATCATCAAAGCCCGCGGCGAAACGCCGGTGCGGATCGGAATGGTCGATCCCCTGACCGGGGTTTATGCCGCGATCGCACAGAGCGAGGTGGTGGGAGCGAAATTCGCTGCCGAGGAGATCAACAAGAAAGGCGGCATTCTCGGCCGGCCGGTTGAACTGCTGATCGAAGATTCGGCCAATGACGTCGGCACCGGCGTGCAGAAGACCCGCAAGCTGATCGAGCGCGATCAGGCGAGTTTCATCATCGGCGACGTGAATTCCGGCATTGCATTGGCGATGGCGCAGGTCACCAGCGAGAAAAAGGTGCTTCATATCGTCTCGGGCGGTCACACCGACGTGCTCACCGGAACGGGTTGCTCGTGGAACATGTTCAGGGTTTGCAACTCCACCGCGATGGACGCCAATGCCATCGCCGCTACCTTGATGGAGAAGTTCGGCAAGAAATGGTACTTCCTGACCCCCGATTACGCCTATGGCCATTCGGTCCAGGCCGGCTTCGAAAAACTGCTGAAAGCCGCGGGCGGCACGTCCTCAGGCGCACTCGTCCCGCTGGGCACAGCAGATTATTCGTCCTACCTGATCCAGGCCAAGGCCTACGCTCCGCAGGTGCTGATCAATGTCATGGGCGGCGGCGATCAAGTCTCGAGCCTGAAGCAGTTCGTCCAGTTCGGCCTCGACAAGCAGATGGCCGTCGGCGGTACTTTGTTCGAACTCGAAAGCATCCGCGCCGTGCCGGATGGCGCGCGGGTCGGCTGGTGGACCATGGAATGGTGGTGGGATCAGCCGGGCGTGCCGCATGTCGCGGAGTTCAATGCCTCGATCAAGAAAATCACGGGCGTCGCAGCCACCGCGCGCAACTGGTTCGGTTATGCGTCGGTGCAGACGCTGGCTGTCATTGCGAACCAGGAGAAGACGCTCGACGCCCCGAAGCTGGCGCACGCGCTCTCCGGGTTCAAGCTGCCGCCGGAGATTGCCTTGCAGCCGGGCGCGCCGGCGTATCGCGCCGGCGATCATGAACTGATGAGCACGGTGTTCGTCGGCGAGGCGCACCCGCCGCAGGGCGATCCGGACAATATGTTCTCGGTGAAAAATCTGGTGCCCGGCGAAAAGGCCGCCGGACCGGCCGATGCCACCGGCTGCAAGATACAGTGGCCGGCCTGAGCCACGACGGCGCGGCGCCCGGTGCCTCTAGGCGCCGGGCGAACCGGCATGCTCAAGAAGAAAATCAACGTTCCATCAGGGAGAACTCATGACTTCGCAGGCTTTCAACCCGAAATTCAATCGTCGTACGCTGATCAAGGGCGCCGCGGCGCTGGGCGCCTTCCAGGTGGCATCACCCTTCATCATCCAGGCCCGCGGCGAGACCCCGATCCGGATCGGCATGGTCGATCCTCTCACCGGCGTCTACGCGGCGCCAGCCGGCAACGAGGTGATGGGAGCCAAGCTCGCCGTCGCGCAGATGAACGCCAAGGGCGGCATTCTCGGCCGCCAGGTCGAACTGCTGGTGGAAGATTCCGCCAATGACGTCGGTACCGGCGTGCAAAAGGCGCGCAAGCTGATCGAGCGGGATCAGGTCACCTTCATGATCGGCGACGTCAATTCGGGCATCGCGGCCGCGATCGCCCAGGTCACCGCCGAAAAGAAAATCCTGCACATTGTGTCCGGCGGCCACACCGATTCGATTACCGGCAAGGACTGCAAGTGGAACGTGTTCCGCGTCTGCAACACCACGCGGATGGAAGCCAATTCGGTATCGAGCGTGCTGTACAGCAAGTACGGCAAGAAATGGCACTTCATCACGCCCGACTACGCCTTCGGCCATACGTTGTATGACGCCTGCACCGACGACCTGAAAAAGCTCGGTGGCACCGTTACCGGCAACGAGCTGACGCCGCTCGGCACCACGGATTTCTCCGCCTATCTGATCAAGGCACGGGCGGCAAATCCCGACGTGTTGATCCTGCTGGTGCAGGGCTCCGACATGATCAACTGTCTCAAGCAGGTCGTGCAGTTCGGCCTCGACAAGCAGATCCACGTGGCGGGAACGCAGCAGGAACTGGAATTGCTGGCCGCGCTGCCGCCGGAGGCGCGGATCGGCATCTGGATGTTCGAATGGTACTGGAAGCAGCCTGGTGTTCCCGGCGTCGACAAATTCGTCGCCGACGTCCGCAAGATCAACAACGGCCACGTGCCGACCGCACGGCACTGGTTCGGCTATGCTTCGGCCATGTCCTTTGCGCTGATTGCGAACCGGGAGAAAACCCTGGACGCGGTCAAGCTCGCTGCCGGATTGGAAAACTTCGAACTGCCCGACGACGTCAAGCTGCAGCCGAACAAGTGCTACTACCGCAAGGGCGATCACCAATTGATGACGTCAGCCTTCGTCGGCGAGGCGCAGTCGAAAGGCAAGGACGATCCGGAAGATCTGTACCGTGTCGATGAAGTGGTCCCGGGCGACAAGACGGCACCCGCTGTCAGCGACACCGGCTGCACCATTCAGTGGCCGGCGTAACCTGACGCCGCAATTTCCCAGGGATACGGGAGGCAGCAACCTTGAAAGAGGTGCCTCCCGGATCAGATGCATGTTTCCTTCTCGGTGAATGATGGCGCAACTTCTCCTGTTTAACGTCACCAACGGGCTGATCATCGGCGCCTTCTATGTGCTGATGGCGCTCGGGCTGTCTCTCATTCTCAATTTGAGCAACGTTATCAATTTCGCCCATGGCGGATTTCTCGTCATCGGCGGCTACATCGCCTACACCATCACGCCCTATATCGGCTTTTGGGGGGCGCTGCTGCTGGCGCCGCCCTTGACGGCGGTCATCGGGCTCGCGGTCGAACGGGTGCTGATCCGGCCGCTCTATGGACGCGATCCGCTCTACAGCCTGCTGCTCACCTTCGGCCTCGCATTCATGATCGAGGATGGCACCCGATTCATCTTTGGCCCGCAGGGCAAACCGGTCACCATTCCGGAGTTTCTGGCGCAGCCGCTGAGCAATGAGTTGTTTTTCATCACCGGCTATCGGCTGTTCATGGTGGCCGTGGTGATGATTGCCGTGGCATTGCTGTTCGTGCTGCTGCGCTACACCCGATTAGGCATTCGCATCCGGGCCGGCACGCTTGATCTCGACACCGTCGCGGCGCTCGGAATCAACGTGCAAATGCTGCGCTCGCTCAATTTTGCGGTCGGCATTTTTCTGGCCGGTCTCAGCGGCGTTCTCGCGGCCGGACAATTGGGCCTTGAACCAACCATGGGCACCGGGCTTTTGATGCCGAGCTTCATCGCCATTATCGTCGGCGGCATCGGCAGCCTGCCGGGGACTCTGATCGGCGGCTTGCTGATCGGGGTAGCGTCGGGATTGACAGCGGTGTTTCTCCCAGCTGCCAGCGAGGCGGTGATCTACGTCATGATGGCGGTGGTCCTGCTGGTGCGCCCGCGCGGATTATTCGGCGAAGAAGGAATGATGAGTTGAGCGCCGAACAAACCCGAAAGCTGATCGTCCTCGCGGCGATCTGGATAGTTTTGATATTCGCGCCCTACTGGATGGTACCGCTCGGCGGTTACACCGCGCTCGCGACGCGAGTCCTTGTGCTCGGACTGGCGGCGATGTCGCTGAATTTCCTGTTGGGATTTACCGGCGTGCTGTCGTTCGGCCACGCCGCCTATTTCGGCCTTGGCGCCTATGGCGCCGGGCTGACGCTCAAGTTCCTCGCAGCCAGCACGCCGCTCGCGCTGGTCGCGGGCATGCTGCTCGGCGGCCTCTGCGGCGCCATCCTCGGCACGCTGATCGTGCGGCGGCGCGGCGTCTATTTCGCCATGGTGACGATCGCGTTCGGCCAGGTGTTTTACTATATCGCCTTTCAGTGGAGCTCGCTGACCGGCGGCGACGACGGCCTGCGCGGCTTCTCGCGCCAGCCGCTCGACTTCGGCCTGTTCCAGCTCGACATTCTCTCCAACGCCAACAACTTCTACTTCTTCGTGTTGTTTTGCTTTGCGCTGGCGGTCGGCGCGATGGGATTCATCCTGCGCTCGCCGTTCGGCCGCACCATGATTGCGATCCGCGAGAACGAGCGCCGCTCCCGCTTCCTCGGCATCCCCGTCGAACGGCACATCTGGATTGCCTTCACATTGTCCTGCTTCTTCATGGGATTTGCCGGTGCGCTCTATGCGCTCGTCAACAACTTCGCCGACCCGAGGGGCCTGCACTACAGCCAGTCCGGCGATTTCGTGATGATGGCCGTGATGGGCGGGATGCGCAATTTCTGGGGACCGCTGCTCGGCGCCGCCGTGTTCGTGGTGCTGCAGGATTATCTGTCGAGCATCACCGTCAACTGGATGTCGTTCGTCGGGTTGCTGTTCGTGCTGGTGGTGCTGTTTTTCCCACGGGGCCTGCTTGGCTTCATTCAGCGGAGCAAGGCATGAACGTTCTCGAGATCAACAACGTCACCAAGAGGTTCGGCAATCTGGTGGCGGTGCGCGACGTCTCGCTCAACGTGGCGAAGGGAGAGATGTGCGCGATCATCGGGCCGAACGGCGCCGGCAAGACCACCTTCTTCAACCTGATCAGCGGATTTTTTCCTCCGACCTCGGGCAACATTACCTTCGACGGCCGCGACATTACCCGGCTGTCGACGCACGAGCGGGTCACGCTCGGCATGGCCCGGACCTTCCAGATCACCGAAATTTTCCCTGAACTCACCGTGTTCGAAAACGTTCGCATCGCCGCCGAAGTTGCCGGCGGATATCGCCTGCGGCCCTGGATTAACCGTGCGGAGACGGAAAAAATCCATGCCCGCATCGAGGAGACGCTGAAATTGGTGTCGCTGGAAACCAAAAGGGGCAGGCTGGTCGGCGAACTCGCGCACGGCGATCAGCGCGCCGCCGAGATCGCCATGGCGCTGGCCTTGAAGCCGCATTTGCTCCTGCTCGACGAACCGACCGCCGGGATGGGCGACCAGGAAACCTACCAGATCACCCAGCTGATCCGAAGGCTGCACCGCGACAGCAACTACACCATCGTGCTGATCGAACACGATATGCGCGTGGTGTTTCATCTCGCCGACCGCATCTGCGTGCTCGACCAGGGCAGGATGCTGGCGCAGGGCACGCCGCAGGAGATCGCCGCCAACGAGGCCGTCCAGGCCGCCTATCTCGGTAACGCCGCATGACCGCAGCACTGACCGCCGAGGGCCTCCACACCTATTACGGCAAGAGCCATATCCTGCATGGCGTCAGCCTCAAGGTGGCCGAGGGCAAAATCACCGCGCTGCTGGGACGCAACGGCGCCGGCAAGACCACGACGCTGCGAAGCCTGATGGGCCTGACCCCGGCGCGCGAAGGCAAGATCACGATCTTCGGCGAGGACACCACGCGCTGGCCGACCTTCCGTATCGCGGCCCAGGGCGTGGGCTATGTCCCCGAAGGCCGGCGTATCTTCGCCAACCTCAGCGTCGAGGAGAACCTCAAGGTTCCCCTTGAACGCGACGGCCCATGGACCATCGCGCGAATCTACCAGCTATTCCCGCGCCTCGAGGAGCGCAAGGACAACCGCGGCCGGCAGCTTTCGGGCGGCGAGCAGGAGATGCTGTCGATCGGCCGCGCGTTGCTGCTGAATCCGAGGCTTCTGATTCTCGATGAGCCTTCGCAGGGCCTGGCGCCGCTGATCGTGCGCGAAGTGTTTCGCATCGTCCAGCAGATGAAGGCCGAGGGTATTTCCGTTCTGCTGGTCGAACAGAACGCGCGGATGAGTCTGGAGATTGCCGACGACGCCTATGTGCTGGATGACGGCATCGTGGTCTATTCGGGGACCGCCCGTGAACTCGCCGCCGACGAAGCGCGGGTGCGGGCTTTGGCCGGCGCCAGCGCCGAGGAATGGACGCTGACGTGAGAGCCCGACTCGGGTGCGAGTCTATGCAGTGAGGGCGTGAATTCATTCGTGGCATCGACTGACGTCCGATCAAATCCCGGACCAAAGCGTGATGAGATGAGGTTAGGTTGAACTGCGACGCAGCGGAAATTTTACTTCTCCCATCGGGAGAGGTCGGCGCGTAGCGCCGGGTGAGGGGTTACAGTCTATCGTTGAGCGGCGCCCCCTCACCCGATTTGCTGCGCAAATCGACCTCTCCCCGCTGGGGAGGTGAAGGACACGATTCAAACTAAAACCGTCTTGCTCTAGACCTCCAGCCATTCCTTGCGGACGGCGGAGTTTTCCCTGAGCTCGGCGGGCGTGCCCTCGAACACGATGCGGCCGTGGCCCATCACGTAGACGCGGTGGGATATCCGCATCGCGATCGAGAGTTTCTGCTCCACCAGCAGGATGGCAACGCCGCGCCGGGCAATTTCGGCGATGAGGTCGCCGACCTGCTGCACGATCAGGGGCGCGAGACCCTCGGTGGGCTCGTCGATCATGATCAGTTCGGGGTCCCCCATCAGCGTACGGCAAATGGTCAGCATCTGCTTTTCGCCGCCCGATAGCACACCGGCCGGCGTATCGGCCCTCGCCGCGAGGTTAGGAAACATCGCCAGCATGTCTTCCAGGCGCCATTTGCCGGCGCGCCTGATATCCTTGATGCCAAGCATCAGGTTCTGCCGCACCGTCAGACTTGGGAAGATATCGCGATGCTCCGGAACGTAGCCCAGGCCCAGATGCGCGATCCGGTAGCTCGGCAATCCCGCGATGTCGCGGCCCTTGAACTTGATCGAGCCCTGCGGCGCCACCTCGCCCATGATCGCCTTCACCGTGGTGGAGCGGCCGACGCCGTTGCGCCCGAGCAGGCTGACGACCTCGCCGGCATCGATATGCATCTCGACGCCCTGCAGGATGTGGCTCTTTCCGTAATAGGCGTGCAGGTCGGCGACCTCCAGCATCATGCCGCCTCCTCGCCAAGGTAGGCTTCGCGCACCTTCGGATTTCCGCGGATTTCTTCCGGCGTGCCCGAAGCGATGATCTGACCGTAGACCAGCACCGAAATTCGGTCGGCGAGGCCAAACACCACGCTCATGTCGTGCTCGACGATCAGGAGCGTGCGCGCCTCGGTCAGGCGCCGGATCAAGGCGACAGCGCGCTCGGTTTCGGCGTGGCTCATGCCCGCGGTGGGCTCGTCCAGCAGGATAACATCGGCGCCGCCGGCCACCGTGATGCCGATCTCCAGCGCGCGCTGCTCGGCATAGGTCAGAAGGCCTGCCGGCACGTCGCGGCGCGAGATGAGGCCGATGTCAGTGAGGATTTGCGCGGTGCGGTCGCGCACCTCAGGGAGATTGTCGATGTTTTTCCAGAAGGCGTAGCGCTGGCCGGTTGACCACAGCACCGCGCAGCGCAGGTTCTCCCATACGGTCATATTGGCGAAGACGTTGGTGACTTGAAAGCTGCGCGACAACCCCCGGCGATTGATCTGGTAGGGGGGCAGGCCTGAGATCACCTGACCGCGCAGCAGCACGTGGCCTGAACTTGGCGCCATATACCCGCTAATCAAGTTGAAAGTGGTCGATTTGCCGGCGCCGTTCGGGCCGATCAACGCGTGACGCTCGCCCGGCGCGATGCTCAAATTGATATTGCGGATGATGGCAACGTCGCCAAAGCGCTTTTCCACCCCGCGAAGTTCGATCGCGGCGCTCATGCGGCCAGTCCCTTGTCACGGGCGGTGCCGGTAGCCTCGTCCCACGCCTGTCCGACCCAGGTCCAGGTTTTGCGCGCAGCCAGAAATCCGCCTGCCAGCAGAACGGCCGCCGTCGCCCATATATACGGGCTCGCCGCATCGAAGCCGACGCCAAACGCCTTGATATGCGGATCGTCGCCGGGGTTAACGGTGTAGTGCACGATCGTCTCAACCGACAGGATGAGGCCGGCGATCATCGCCAGCGTCGGCGCCAGGGCGATCAGATAGCTCGGCGCGACCTTGGTCAGGCTGCCGGCCTTCACCAGCGGACGATGCATCATCAATAACCCGGTGATGCCGCCTGGCGCGAACATTACCACCGCAATGAAAATCAGCCCGAAATAGAGCTGCCACACCTGCGTGAGATCGGAAAGGCCGAGCGACAGCAGCGTCACGAAGATTGCGCCGACGATCGGGCCGATGAAGAAGCCGACGCCGCCCATATACGTCGCGAACAAGACCGTTCCCGATTGTTCCGCGCCCAAATACGCGGAATTGGCGATCTCGAAATTGATCGCCGCCAGCGCGCCCGCGATGCCCGCGAAAAATCCTGCAAAGCAAAACGCGAGATAACGGACCATGTGAGGATCGTAGCCGACGAATTGCACGCGCTCGGGATTGTCGCGCACGGCGTTGCACATGCGTCCCAAAGGCGTGCGGGTCAGCGCGTACATCGCTATCACGGCGAGCATCGTCCAGACTGCCACCAGATAATAGATCTGGATCTGCGGACCGAAACTCCAGCCGAACAGTTTCAGCAATTTGGTGCGGTTGGCGGAGACGCCGGCTTCGCCGCCGAAAAAGGTACGCAGGATCAGCGCGGAGGAGGCGATCAGTTCGGCGACGCCGAGCGAGATCATCGCGAAGGCCGTGCCGCTTCGCCGGGTCGACACCCAGCCTAGGAGGGCGGCGAACACCAGACCGCTCAGTCCGCCGATCAGGGGCACGACGGGCAACGGGATCAGCAGTTTGTTGGCGCCGATGATGTTGATGGCGTGGATCACCAGGAAGCCGCCTAGCCCGTAATAGACGGCGTGGCCGAACGACAGCATCCCGGTCTGTCCGAGCAGGATGTTGTAGGACAGCGCGAAGATGATGGAGATGCCGATCAGACTGAACGTCGTCAGCGAACCGCCCGAGTTGAAGATTTTCGGCAGCAGCAGAAGCACGACCGCCGCCGCGATCCATAGCCCGTAGAATCTGAGTTTTTCGGAAGCCGCCGGAAGCGGCGGCGCTACGTGCGAAGCAAGTTCGGTCATGTGTCGCGGGTCCCGAGCAGGCCCATGGGCCGGAAGATCAGGATCAGGACCAGCAGCACATAGGGCATGATCGGCGCGATCTGCGCGATGGTGACGTCCCAGATGTCGGAGAGCCAGGTCGAGGCATAGGCGGGACTGAGCGGGCCGAAGGCGCCGGACAGCGAACCGTTCATCGAGACGGAAAAAGTCTGGACCAGGCCGATCAGCAGCGAGGCCACGAAAGCGCCCGGCAGCGAACCCAGTCCGCCGACCACGACCACCACGAACAGGATCGGGCCGAGCAGGCCGGCCATGTTCGACTGCGTCACCAGTGCCGGGCCAGCGATCACGCCGGCGACCGCGGCGAGCGCGGTGCCGACGCCAAACACCAGCATGAAGATGCGTCCGACGTTATGACCGAGATGCCCGACCATGTGCGGATGCGTCAGCGCAGCCTGCACGATGAGGCCGATCCGCGTCTTCTTCAGCACGATCAATAGCCCGACGAAGATGACGATCGACACCAGCAGCATGAACATCTTGTAGGCGGGGTAATTGGTTGAAAAGATCGTAAACGCCGGGAAATCGAGCAGCGGCGGAACGCGGAAATCGACCGGGCTCTTGCCCCAGATAATTTGCACGATTTCCTCGATCACGAACGCCAGACCAAAAGTGAACAACAGTTCCGCGACGTGGCCATTCCGGTGAACCCGGCGCAAACCGTAGCGTTCGACACCAGCGCCGATCGCGCCGGCCAGCAGCGGCGCGATCAAGAGCGCCGGCCAGAAGCCGAACCAGCGGCTGATCTGGAAACCGAAGAACGCGCCGAGCATGTAGAAGCTCGCATGCGCGAAGTTGAGCACGCCGAGCATGCTGAAAATTACGGTCAGGCCGCTCGCCATCAGGAATAGCAGCATGCCGAACAGGACGCCGTTGAGCGTGGATATGACGATCAGTTCAAGCACAAGCGCTCCACCGGAGAAATGTCGAACGTCCGTCCCGAGACATCGGGACGGACGAGTCACGCGCGACCGGTCAGTTCGGCCGTTCCATCTTGCAGGTGGTCGGAAGCTCGGTCGCGGGCGTATCGATCTTCGCAACCAGCTTCCAGCCCCAGCCGGTTTTCTCCTCGTCGAACGGTTCCTTTTCGGTTCGCTCGCCGAGCGAGGAGATGTAGATCGGCTGGAAGAACTGGTGATCGTCCTTGCGCATGGTGCCCTTGCCGCCATCGAAGACTTCGAAGTCCATGCCTTCGAGCGCCAGCGCTACCTTGACCGGATCGGTCGACTTGGCCTTGTCTGCCGCCGCCGCCAGCATGCGCATCTCGTTGACAGCGCGTGGATAGAACAGGCTGAAGTCGTATTTGGCGCGGATCGCCTTCTCGAATTCCTGCGAGGAAGGGTGATCGAGATTCGGGAGGCCTTCGGCGACCTGGAACACCTGGTGATTGAGGTTAGCCTGCTTGATCGCGGTTGGACCACCGGTGCCACCTGCATAATAGGTGTACCAGTTCACCTTCAGTCCGGCATCGGCCGCCGCTTTCAACAGCAGCGCGAAATCCTGGCCCCAGTTGCCGGTGATGACGGTGTCGGCGCCGGATGCCTTGATCTTCGCGATATAGGGCGAGAAATCGGTGATTTTCAGCAGCGGATGGAGTTCATCGCCGACGATCTTGATGTCCGGCCGCTTGGCGGCCAGCATGGCCCTGGCGGTGGTGCGAACAGATTCCCCGAACGAGTAGTCCTGATTGATCAAATAGACGTTCTTGATCGACGGTTGCGTCTTCATGTAATTGGTCAGCGCCTCCATCTTGATGTCGGAGTTCGCATCCCAGCGGAAGTGCCAGAAGCTGCACTTGGCGTTGGTCAGGATCGGGTCGACTGCGGCGTAGTTGAAATACAGGACCTCCTTGCCCGGATTGCGCTCGTTGTACTTGGTCACGAAGTCGGAGAGCGCGCCGGCAACCGACGAACCGTTGCCCTGGGTGAGGAAGCGAACGCCCGCGTCGATCGCCTTCTGCGCCTGGATCAGGCTTTCCTGTGGATTGGTCTTGTTGTCGAGCGGGACAATCTCAACCTTCTGGCCCTGAATGCCGCCCTTGGCGTTCAATTCGTCGGCCAGAAACTGGAACGTCTTGAGGCCGACCTCGCCGACGCTGGCGCCGCCGCCCGACAGCGGGTCGATATAGCCGATTTTGAGCGTGTCCTGCGCCACCGCAGCGCCGCCGCACATCGGCAGTACAAGGGCTGCAGCCAATACGAATTTGCGCATGTTCAATTTTCTCCCTGGAATTTGCGTTTTTCTTGAGGTTATTGGGGATGGTCCGGATGCTGGAACGTCCGGATATCATGATCCATCGTCCCTTGGCTGGAAATGATTGTGGGCCAAGCCTCCGAAACCTGCAAGTCCGCCCGACTCGAACTCAGGGACGATGCTTTCCGCGCTCGATTTCCTCGAACACATGGGTCATCGCTTGGCCCTGGGGTCACGAGTCATGGCAGCAGTGACGCGCCCAAACCATTGTGCGAATCATCCGGCATCGGGCCGCGCTTGGCGTCGACCCGCTGGCTCGCAACGGCGCCCTCAAACCCCAGCGGTAGATCCGCATCACGCACGGTAGCCGGTCTTGCCGGTGCCGCGATAGAGCACGCGAACCTGCTCCTCCGACACTTCCTTGTGAAAGGCCAGCGCTTCCGGCTCGAGGTCGCGCTTGGGCACATAAGCGGGCAGAAAGTGGCCGTAGGTATCCTTGCCGCGCACCAGCGTCGCCCAATCGCGCGCGCCGACCGCCTGCTTCAGGTGGGTCGGAATGTAGCGGATGGCCAGCCCAATGCGCCGGTCGTCGGAGCGGTTCGGCTCCGATCCGTGGAACAGCAGCACGTGATGAAGTGACGCCTGCCCCGGCTTCAATTCCACATAGACGGCCTTGGCCTCGTCGACATCGACTGATATCTCCTGGCCTCGGGTCAGGAGGTTGTTCTGGTCGAACGTGTCGTCGTGCTTGACCTGGCTCTGGTGGGTCCCGGCAACGAACTTCATGCAGCCGGAAACCTTGTTGGCCGGCGACATCGCGATCCAGGCGGTCGCCACATCGGACGAACTCAGTCCCCAATAGGTGGCGTCCTGATGCCAGGAGACAAAACCGGGATCGCGGGCTTCCTTGATGAAGAAGCTGGTATTCCAGCACAGGATATTCGGCCCCAGCAGATCCTCCATGGCATCGAGGATTTTCGGATGCCGGATCATTTCGTCGATCCAGGCGAACAGCACGTGGCTGCGATGGCGCATCTCGGCCTTGATCGGGCCCCCGCTCGCGGCTTCATAGTTCTCGAGCTTGCGGCGAAAGTCGGCCACTTCGCTGGCGCTCAAGGCATCGATCGGGAAATGATAGCCGCGGTCGCGATAGCCGGCGACTTCGTCCTCGCTCAGCAGTTTCGGCATGGGTCCTCCAACGCTCTTATTTTTGCTTCTGTGACGGGCAGCAAGAGTTTGGTCGAGCGTTATCCTTCCATTTGGCGCTGTCAAGAATCCGGCGGTCGGCTGACACTGGGAGAATGGGATGCGGATATGCCACAATGACTGCGACAATGACGAAATCCCCGGATCCGGCTTCACCTGCATGGACATCACGGGGTCAGGCGATGCGATGCCGCCCGCCCGTCGCATTGACCTTTCGCCGGCTTGGCTTTGCCCGTACAATCGGCAGACGCCGAAGCGCGTTAACCCTCTCCAGCCGGCACATCGCCGCCGGATCTTGCGATGAAAATGCGGGCCAGCAACCTGATGATCGGATCGACGACGCTTGCGGTCATTGCCGCTGCGTTTATCGGCTTTCTCGGGTTCCGGAAGATCCACGGCATCCAGCAGCAAGGTCCGCTTCGCATCATTTTCGAGGGCTCCGCGAGCGGCCTGCACAACGGTGGCGCGGTGAATTTCGACGGGGTTCAGGTCGGCGAAGTAATCTCCCTCAAGCTCGAAACACCGCGCAAGATTGTCGTCCTCACCAGGGTGGACAACGGCGCGCCGATCCGCAAGGACACGGTTGTCGGGCTTGAATTTCAGGGACTCACCGGCGTGGCGGCGATATCGCTGGTGGGCGGTGCGGCCGCCGCCCCCCCGGTGCCGATGGGTGAGGACGGCGTTCCGACCCTGACCGCCGATCTGAGCGAGACGGAATCGATCCGCGATACCCTGCACAATGTCGACCGCGTCCTCGTCAACAATCAGACGGTGCTGAAAGACGGACTGCTTTCTTTCGAGACCTATACGGCGTCGCTGGCGAGCAAGGGCGAGGCGATCGACAGCATCATCCGCAAGGCCGAGGGTGCCTTCGACAGCTTCGACAGCGCTATCGCCAGGATCGACAACATCGTGCCTGGCCTGGCGAATGGCGAGGACGGCGAACTCTTTCATAAAGTAAAGTCGATTCGCGAACTGGCCGACAGCTTCAACAAGCGCTCCGGCGCCTTCATGGAGGAGGGCCGCCGCTCGCTGCTCGATATCGGCCAGGCCGCCGTCAAGGTAACCCGCAAATTCGACCCGGAAGCCGTCAGCGGCGACAACCCGCCTCCGCCGAGAAAGCCGCACCAGAGGCGGCCATGAAGGTTGACGCTGTCTCCGCCGAACCTGGGTTTGGGCGCCCGGCCGGGGCGGTTCCAATTGGACCGGGCGCTCGACGAGCGAGGCTTGTTCCGCCCGGTCTCAAAAGCGTCGCGATCCTCCAGTGTGGTCAGATCCGCGGACCTCCCCCGAGATCATCAATTTAAGCCTCGCTGGAACAAAAGTTCGGCGTCGGAATTATCTCTGTCCGCCGCAATTCATGAATCTAAGATATTGTTTAAGTTGAGGTATTTAGCTTGATTTCGGATGATCTGAGCGATTTGATGGCGTAAAAAGCAGACTCGCGCGTGATCGGATTCGATCGTTTCTGCTTGAAGGGAATGCCATGACTGATCTCGATCCCGCCGCTGCATCGGCCCGCCGTCGTACCAAGATCAAACCATTCACCAACGGAAAGCCCAATCCTTCGCAGGAATTGCTGCAGGCGCTGCAGGCGATGCGGAGCGGCGATTTCTCGGTACGAATGACCGGCGATCATCTCGGGATCGAGGGCAAGATCGCTGACACGTTCAATGAAATCGTCGCCGCCAATCAGCGGATGGCGCAGCAACTGGAACGTGTCGGTCAAGTCGTCGGCCGTGAGGGAAAAACCCGGCAGCGCGTCAAGTTCGGACTTGCCAGCGGCTCATGGGCCGACATGGAAGGTTCGGTGAATACCCTGATCGATGATTTGCTCTGGCCTACACGCGAAGTGACGCGCGCCGTTGCCGCCGTTGCGCAGGGCGACCTGTTGCAAACCGTACAGCTCGACGTCGATGGCCGCCCGCTGGGCGGCGAATTCTTACAGTCGGCTACCATCGTCAACACGATGATCAAGCAGCTCAGCGTATTTACCTCCGAGGTGACGCGCGTGGCGCGCGAAGTCGGCACCGAGGGCAAGCTCGGCGGCCAGGCGCAGGTCCCCGAGGTGACGGGCGTTTGGAAGGACTTGACCGAGAGCGTCAATTCCATGGCCAACAATCTCACCGGCCAGGTTCGGAACATCGCCGAAGTCACCATTGCCGTCGCCAACGGCGACTTGTCCAAGAAGATCACGGTCGACGTCCGCGGCGAAATCCTGCAGCTGAAAGAAGCCATCAACACCATGGTGGACCAGCTGCGCTCTTTCGCCTCCGAGGTCACCCGCGTCGCCCGCGAAGTCGGCACCGACGGCAAGCTGGGTGGTCAGGCGATCGTGCCCGGCGTCGCCGGCACCTGGAAGGACCTGACCGACTCCGTGAACGCGATGTGCGGTAATTTGACCGCGCAGGTGCGCAATATCGCCAACGTCACCACGGCGGTCGCGCGCGGCGACCTTTCGCGCAAGATCACGGTCGACGTCCGCGGTGAAATTCTGGAGCTGAAGGACACCATCAACACGATGGTCGATCAGCTCAATTCGTTTGCGTCCGAAGTCACCCGCGTCGCCCGCGAAGTCGGAACCGAAGGCAAGCTCGGCGGGCAGGCCCAGGTCCCCGGTGTCGCCGGAACCTGGAAGGACCTCACCGACAACGTCAACTTCATGGCCTCGAACCTGACCGCGCAGGTCCGCAACATCGCCGATGTGGCGACGGCGATCGCCGGCGGCGACCTTTCCAAGAAAATCACCGTGAACGTGTCGGGCGAAATCCTTCAGCTCAAGGAAACGCTCAACACCATGGTCGACCAGCTCAACGCCTTCGCCGGTGAGGTGACGCGCGTGGCGCGCGAAGTCGGTACCGACGGACGGCTGGGCGGTCAGGCCAACGTGCTCGGCGTTGCCGGCACCTGGAAGGATCTAACCGAGAGCGTCAACTCGATGGCCAGCAACCTGACGGCTCAGGTTCGAAACATCGCGGAAGTGACGACCGCGGTCGCCAATGGAGATCTATCGAAGAAGATCACGGTGGACGTGCGCGGCGAAATTCTTGAATTGAAAGACACCATCAACACGATGGTCGACCAGCTCAACGCGTTCGCCGGCGAAGTGACGCGCGTCGCGCGCGAGGTCGGCACCGAAGGCAAATTGGGTGGCCAGGCGCTGGTGCGCGGCGTCGCGGGTACCTGGAAGGATCTGACCGACAGCGTCAACTCGATGGCCAGCAACCTGACCGGCCAGGTCCGCAACATCGCCGAAGTCGCCACCGCCGTGGCAAAGGGCGACCTGTCGAAAAAAATCACGGTGAACGTGTCGGGCGAAATTCTTCAATTGAAGGAAACGCTCAACACCATGGTCGACCAGCTCAACGCCTTTGCCGGCGAAGTGACGCGCGTGGCGCGCGAAGTCGGCACCGACGGCAAGCTCGGCGGTCAGGCCGAAGTGCCCGGTGTTGCCGGCACCTGGAAAGACCTCACCGACAGCGTCAACTCGATGGCCGGAAACCTGACGGCCCAGGTTCGCAACATCGCCGAAGTCGCGACCGCCATCGCCGGCGGTGACCTTTCCCGCAAGATCACGGTCGACGTGCGGGGCGAAATCCTGCAGCTCAAAGAGACGCTCAATACGATGGTCGATCAGCTCAACCGGTTCGCCGGTGAGGTGACGCGCGTGGCCCGCGAGGTCGGTACCGAGGGCCGCCTCGGCGGCCAGGCCAACGTGCCGGGCGTCGCTGGTACCTGGAAGGATCTGACCGACAGCGTGAATTCGATGGCGGGCAATCTGACCGCCCAGGTCCGCAACATCGCCGAAGTCACCACCGCGGTCGCGCGCGGCGACCTGTCGCGCAAGATCACCGTGGACGTGAAAGGCGAAATTCTCGAACTGAAAAACACCATCAACACGATGGTCGACCAGCTCAACGCCTTCGCCTCGGAAGTGACGCGCGTGGCGCGCGAAGTCGGCACCGAGGGCAAGCTCGGCGGCCAGGCCCAGGTGCCGGAAGTCGCAGGCACCTGGAAGGACCTCACCGACAACGTCAACTTCATGGCGTCGAACCTGACCGCGCAAGTCCGCAACATCGCCGAAGTGGCGACCGCGATCGCGGGCGGCGACCTGTCCAAGAAGATCACGGTTGACGTTCGCGGCGAAATCCTGCTGCTCAAGGATACGCTCAATACGATGGTCGAGCAGCTGCGCTCGTTCGCAGCCGAAGTGACGCGCGTGGCACGTGAAGTCGGCACCGAAGGCCGTTTGGGCGGACAGGCGGTGGTGCCGGGCGTCGGCGGTACGTGGAAGGACCTGACAGACAACGTCAATCTGCTCGCCGCCAACCTCACCACCCAGGTCCGCAACATCGCCGAGGTCACCACCGCCGTCGCGCGCGGCGACTTGTCGCGCAAGATCACCGTCGACGTGAAGGGTGAAATTCTCGAACTCAAGAACACCATCAACACGATGGTGGACCAATTGAACGCCTTCGCCGGCGAGGTGACCCGCGTCGCGCGCGAAGTCGGCACCGAGGGCAAGCTCGGCGGCCAGGCGGAAGTTCCCGGCGTGGCCGGGACCTGGAAGGATCTGACCGATACCGTGAACTTCATGGCGGCCAACCTGACCGAGCAGGTTCGCGGCATCGTGAAAGTCGTGACCGCGGTTGCCAACGGCGATCTCAAGCAGAACCTGACGGTGAAATCGAAGGGCGAAGTTGCAGCGCTCGCCGAGACCATCAACAATATGACCGACACGCTGGCGACGTTCGCCGATCAGGTGACCAGCGTGGCGCGCGAAGTGGGTGTGGAGGGCCGGCTTGGCGGCCAGGCCAACGTCCCCGGCGCAGCCGGAACGTGGAAGGATTTGACCGGCAACGTCAACCTGCTCGCCGCCAACCTGACATCGCAGGTTCGCGCCATCGCCGAAGTGGCGACCGCCGTCACCAAGGGCGACCTCACCCGTTCGATCCAGGTCGATGCCAGAGGCGAAGTCGCGGAGCTAAAGGACAACATCAATACGATGATCGGCAACCTGCGGCTCACGACCGACGTCAATACCGAACAGGACTGGCTGAAGACGAATCTGGCGAAATTCACCAACATGCTGCAAGGCCAGCGTGATCTGACCACGGTCGGCCGGCTGCTCCTGACCGAACTGACGCCGCTGGTAAATGCCCACATGGGCGTGATTTACCAGGTCGAAAATGAGGACAACCCGCAGCTGCGTCTGCTGTCGGCTTACGCCGCCGACGGGATCGCCCCGCATCGGCCAGTCGTGCAGCTAGGCGATGGTCTGATCGGGCAATGCGCGATGGACAAGCGCCAGCGGGTGGTTTCGGACATCCCGACCGATGCAGTTCCGATCAATTCGGCGCTGCTGCGTGTGATACCTAGAAATCTCGTGGTGCTTCCGGTGCTGTTCGAGACCCAGGTCAAAGCCGTCATCGAGCTGGCTTCGGTCGGCGCATTTACGACGTCGCAAATGACCTTCCTCGAGCAGCTCACGGACAGCATCGGCATCGTGCTCAACAGCATCGAGGCAACGATGCAGACCGAAGGACTGCTGAAGCAATCCCAGCAACTCGCCGGCGAGCTGCAGACGCAGCAAAAAGAGCTGCAGCAGACCAACGAGCAGCTGGAGCAAAAGGCCCAGCAGCTTGCCGAACGCAACGTCGAAGTGGAGCGCAAAAACCAGGAAATCGAACAGGCGCGGCGTGCGCTCGAAGAAAAAGCGACCGAACTTTCGCTGACCTCGAAGTACAAATCCGAATTCCTTGCCAACATGTCGCACGAGCTGCGTACGCCGCTCAACAGCATCTTGATTCTCGGCCAGCAGCTTACCGAGAATCCGGATGGCAACCTGTCGGCGAAGCAGGTCGAGTTTGCGCGAACCATTCATGGCGCCGGTACCGACCTCTTGAACCTGATCAGCGACATTCTCGACCTGTCCAAGATCGAGTCCGGAACCGTGACCGTGGACGCCGAGGAAATCCTGACGTCCAACCTGCTCGAAACGGTCGGACGCCCGTTCCGGCACGAAGCGGAGAATCGCCACCTGTCGTTCAACGTCGATGTCGATCCCAATTTGGGGCGCAGTATCGTCACCGACTCCAAGCGCCTGCAGCAGGTACTGAAGAACCTGTTGTCGAACGCGTTCAAATTTACCGCCGAAGGCGGGGTTCGCCTCAACGTTTCCGCAGCCGTCGGCGGCTGGAGCGCCGAACATCCGGTTCTCAACCACTCCCCGGCCGTTGTCGCCTTCGAGGTGTCCGATACCGGCATCGGTATTCCCCAGGAAAAGCAAAAGCTGATCTTCGAGGCATTCCAGCAGGCGGATGCCGGCACCAGCCGAAAGTATGGCGGCACCGGGCTGGGTCTCGCCATCAGCCGCGAGCTTGCGAGCCTGCTGGGCGGCGAAATTCATCTTCAGAGTACGCCCGGCAAAGGCAGCACGTTCGTACTCTATCTGCCGCTGAAATATTCCGGACCGACGGTGGCGCCGCGGTTCAGCGCCGCGTCTCAATA
This sequence comes from uncultured Alphaproteobacteria bacterium, assembly GCA_963761895.1. Classification (GTDB taxonomy): domain Bacteria; phylum Pseudomonadota; class Alphaproteobacteria; order Rhizobiales; family Xanthobacteraceae; genus Bradyrhizobium. Next base: position 461,675 of record CAVXIL010000001.1, on the reverse strand, counting down.
CAGCGCGGCGCCGGCGCTTCAGGTCGCGACGCAGGAGCGCGTCGTCGAACAGATTCCGGACGACCGTCTAAATCTCGAACCGGGCGATGCGATTCTTCTGGTTGTTGAGGACGATCCGCATTATGCGCGCGTCCTGATCGATCTGGCTCGCGATAAGGGTTTTAAAGTCCTGAGCGCGGCCCGCGGCTCCGAAGCCCTGGATCTAGCCAAACAATTCCAGCCCACCGCGGTATCGCTCGATGTCTTCCTGCCTGACATGCTCGGCTGGACCGTGCTCAGTCAATTGAAGCACAATGCCCTGACGCGGCACATCCCGGTTCAAATCATCACACTGGATGAAGACCGTCAGCACGCTCTGGCCCGCGGCGCATTTTCCTATGTCAGCAAGCCGACCACGACCGAAGGGGTCAGCGCGGCGCTGTCCCAGATCATGGAATACGCCAGGCCGCGCCGCAAACGCCTGCTGATCGTCGAGGACAATGCGGCCGAACGGATGAGCATCAGGGAACTGCTGGATCACGACGATATCGAGATCGTCACGACCGAAACCGGCGCGGGTGCGCTTTCCGCCTTGCGCGAGAACCCGTGCGACTGCGTCGTGCTCGATTTGCGATTGCCTGATATGAGCGGTTTCGAAGTGCTCGACAGCATCCGCCAGGATGATTCATTGTCCAACGTGCCCGTCATCGTATTCACCGGTCGCGAGCTTTCGGTCGAAGAGGACGCCGAGTTGCATACGATGGCTCGCAGCATCGTGGTGAAAGGCGTGGAATTGCCGGAGCGTCTGCTGGACGAAACGTCGCTGTTCTTGCATCGTGTGATCACGGAATTGCCCATTGAGAAGCAGCGCATGCTGGAAAAGCTCAATAGTTCCGACGAGGATCTGGTCGGTCAGACCGCGCTGCTGGTGGACGACGACGCCCGCAATATCTTCGCGCTGAGCAGTGTGCTGGAACGACGCGGCATGAAAGTTCTTACCGCGACTACCGGCAGCGAGGCGGTCGCGCTGGTCGAATTGAACCCCAAGATCGCCATTGTCCTGATGGATATCATGATGCCGCAGATGGATGGCTATCAGACCATCGGCGTGATTCGCGAAAACCCGTCGTTCCGCCGGCTTCCCATCATCGCCCTCACCGCCAAGGCGATGAAGGGCGACCGCGAGAAATGCCTTGAGGCCGGCGCCTCCGATTATCTAGCCAAACCCGTCAACACGGAGCAGTTGCTCCTTGCCATACGCATGTGGCTCCACCGTTGATCGGCGCATCGATGATGGACCATGAAAAAGTAAACATCCTTCTGGTCGACGATCAGCCGGCCAAGCTGCTTGCCTATGAGGTTATTCTCAAGGAGCTTGGCCAAAATCTCGTCGTCGCCGCCTCGGGGCGGGAAGCGCTCGAATACCTGCTCAAGAACGAAGTGGCCGTCATTCTGGTCGACGTTTGCATGCCGGAGCTGGACGGATTCGAGCTCGCCGCCATGATCCGCGAGCATCCTCGCTTCCAGAAGACCGCGATGATCTTCATTTCGGCGATTCAGGTCAGCGATATCGACCGCCTTCGTGGCTACGAGATGGGTGCGGTGGACTACGTTCCGGTCCCGGTCATTCCGGAAGTATTGCGCGCAAAGATCAGGGTGTTCGTCGAACTCTATCGCAAGACCCGGCAGCTGGAGCGGTTCAATGCCGACCTTGAAAATCGCGTCCGCGCGCGCACCGCGGAGCTCGAGGAATCGCACGCGAGACTTCTCGAAAGCGAGCAGCGCCGCAGCCTGGCGATCGCGGCGGGAAAGATGGGTTCCTGGGACTGGGACTGGGTCAACGGAGACTGGATGTGGGATGAGGGGCAATACCGTATCTTCGGCGTCGATCCGCGAACCTTTGCGGTGACGCCAGCCAGCGTTCAGGCGCTGCTTCATCCCGGCGATACCGACGAACTGCGCAAGGCCATGGCGCAGTTTGCCAAGGGTGCGGCGTATGAGGCGGAGTTCCGCATCAACCGGCCAGACGGCGAGACTCGCTGGTGCGTCGGCACGGCGGCCGCGACCGTCGACAAGGGCGGCCGGGTGGTGCGCGTCAGCGGCGTCACCGTCGATATCACCGAACGGAAGCGGGCAGAAGAACGTCAAAATCTGCTGGCGCGGGAGGTCGATCACCGCGCCAAGAACGCGCTGGCACTGGCGCAATCGATCGTTCGGCTGACGCGAGGCGAAAACGTCAAGGCTTACGTCCAGGCGGTGGAAGGGCGGATCAGTGCGCTGGCGCGGGTGCATACCATCCTCTCTTTGTCGAGCTGGCAGGGCGCCGAGATCGGCAAGCTGGTCGATGAAGAACTCGCGCCCTACTCAACCGGCGATCAGATCGCATTTGGCGGCTCGGACATTCAGCTGCAACCCGCAACCGCGCAAACGCTGGCGCTTGCCCTGCACGAGCTGGTCACCAACTCGGCCAAGTATGGCGCCCTGTCCACGCTGTCCGGCCGGCTATCTATCAAGTGGGAGATCCAGGGGAATCTCCTTCAGATGGTGTGGGAAGAGCGGGATGGTCCGCTGGTCGAGAAGCCGGCATCGCGCGGATTTGGGACGAGAAGCGTGATCGCCAGCATCGAGTTGCAGCTCGGCGGCCAAGCCGAGTTCGATTGGCGTTCCGAAGGCCTGATCTGCCGGCTATCGGTTCCGCTCATGCAGGACGTCGCGCCGCGACCGATCAACGGCCGCCAAAATCAGGCTGTCAGCGGCAATGGGGCTGAGCTGGCTTCGAGATCCGCGGACGCCTGAAGCAGAGCCCTGTTCGGCGAAAGCGCGACAGGTGCGCTACGCACGAAACCTCAGTGGCTGATCATCCACGGACGCGCGGTCGGAAAGCTTTTCGCGCCACTCCTGGTCCGCTTCACAAGCCGCGAAGGTTTGCTTGAGCAGCAGCCGCAGCCGGGCGCATGCGACGCCTTGTATTCGCCGACGGTCCTGGGCGCATTGGCGCTGCGCTCGTTGGTGGCGTGGGCCTTGCGCCTGTCCGAGGGCATGCAGAAGAAGTTCGGCGCGGTCAGCATGACGCGCGGCGAGACGCCCTCGCATTGCGGACAATCCTGCGGCGCGTCGCATTCCGCCATCGGCCGCATGTCCGTGAACGGGCCGCAATCGTTGCAGAGATACTCGTAGACCGGCATGTCGTTTCCTCGCGCGATTCAGATTTACCAGCATTCGCGGCGGCGGATGCGGGGCGGAAGGTACGCAGCCGTCCCGCATTCCGTCGCGCAGGGATCACTTGTCGGGTGAGACCGATACGTCAACACCACCCTTGATGTGCTTTATCGGCCCGGCCGACGACGGCATGATATCGAAATCGAAAATCTCCGTCGGCAGATACAGCGTGGCGCAGGCATTCGGAATATCCACGACGCCGCTGATATGTCCCTGCACCGGAGCAACGCCCAAAATCGTATAGGCCTGGGCGCCGGAATAGCCGAACTTCTTGAGATATTCGATCGCGTTGAGGCAGGCCTGACGATAGGCGATATGCACATCGAGGTAATGCTGTTTGCCGCCTTCGTCGACCGAGATGCCTTCGAAGATCAGATAATCCTTGTAGTTCGGCGTGATCGGCGACGGCTTGAATATGGGATTCTTGATGCCGTATTTCGAAACGCCGTCCTTGATGATATCGACCTTGAGATGCACCCAGCCGGCCATTTCGATCGCGCCGCAGAAGGTGATCTCGCCGTCGCCCTGGCTGAAATGCAGGTCGCCCATCGAGAGACCGCCGCCGGGCACATAGACCGGGAAGTAGATCTTCGAACCGCGCGAAAGATCCTTGATGTCGCAATTGCCGCCATGCTCGCGCGGCGGCACGGTCCGGGCGCCTTCGGCGCCGACCTTGGCCTTGGCATCGCCCTTCGCACGACCGGCATGGGCGGTGGCGGCGAAGGGCGGGTTGGCGAGTGGCGGCACGCGGGTCGGGTTGGTCGCGATCAGCGCGTTCTCGCGCTCGTTCCACATCGCCAGCATTTTCGGATCCGGCAGACAGCCGATCAGGCCGGGATGGACCAGGCCCGCAAAATTCACGCCGGGAACGTGACGCGACGACGTGTACAGGCCCTTGATGTCCCAGATCGACTTCTGTGCCAGCGGGAAATGTTCGGTCAGGAATCCGCCGCCATTTTTCTTGGAGAAGAAGCCATTGAAGCCCCACAGGCTCTCCTTCTTCGGGCCGATGTCGAGCAGATCGACCACCAGGAGATCGCCGGGCTCGGCGCCCTTGACGCCGATCGGGCCGGACAGAAAATGCACGATCGACAAGTCGATGTCGCGCACGTCGTCGGCAGAATTGTTGTTCCTAATGAAACCACCGGTCCAGTCGTAGGTCTCGACGATGAAGTCATCGCCCGGACTGACCCACGCCACCATCGGAACGTCGGGATGCCAGCGGTTGTGTATCATGTCGTTGTCGTAGGCCGACTGCGTGAGATCGACCTTGATCAGTGTGTCTGGCATCAGAATCTCCCTTGGTTGCAAGTTGAAAGTTACGATTTAAACGGACAAATATTTCGAAATCTGGGCCGCATCGACGCTTTCGCGAGCGTCGTCGCGGACGATCTCGCCGTTCTCGATCACCAGCACGCGGTCGGCGATGTCGAGCGCGAAGCTCAGGACCTGTTCGGAGACCACGATCGACAGCCCGCGTTCGTCACGGATGCGTTTCAAGGTTCGCGCCATTTCGCGGATGATCGAGGGCTGGATGCCTTCGGTCGGCTCGTCCAGCAACAGCACCTTGGGCTTGGTCGCGAGCGCGCGGGCGATCGCGAGCTGCTGCTGCTGACCGCCCGACAGATTGCCGCCGCGGCGGCCCTTCATTTCCAGCAGGACCGGGAACAGCTCGTAGATGTCGCCGGGCACATCGGTCTCGCCCGACGCGACGAGGCCGGTCTCGATATTTTCCTGCACCGTCATGGTGGAGAAAATCATGCGGCCCTGCGGCACATAAGCGAGCCCCTTCGCCACCCGCTCATAGCTCTTCAGGGTGGAGAGTTCGGCGCCTGCCATGGTGACCGAGCCGCTCTTGGTGGGCAGTATGCCCATCAGCGCCTTCATCAGCGTGGTCTTGCCCATGCCGTTGCGGCCCATGATGGCGACGATCTCATTGGGCGCGACGGACACGTTGAGACCATGCAGTACTTCGCTCTGGCCGTAAGCGACATGCAGATCCGAGATCGCCAGCATCAAACTGCTCCTTGTCTTTCGCCGAGCATGATCTTGTCCTGAAACCGGACTCCACTTTCCCGGATCATGCTCTAGTGCCCGAGATAGACTTCAATGACTTTCGGATCGTTCTTGACGTGCTCCATCGAGCCTTCCGACAGGATCTGGCCCTGGTGCAGGACCGTGACCTTGTGCGCGATGTCCTCGACGAATTTCATGTCGTGTTCGATCACCAGCACCGAGCGGTCCTTGATGATGCGGTTGAGCAGTTCGGCGGTCTTGACGCGTTCGCTGACGCTCATGCCGGCGACCGGTTCGTCGAGCATCAGCAGGTCGGGATCCTGAATCAGCAGCATGCCGATCTCGAGCCATTGCTTCTGGCCGTGGCTGAGCAGATCGGCGTTCATGTTCAACCGGTCCTTCAGGAAGATCATCTTGGCGACTTCCTCGACCCGGTCGCGCACCGCAGCGTCGCGCTTGAACGCCAGCGCACCGAACACGGTGCGGCCGCGCGGATAGGAGATTTCCAGATTTTCGAACACCGTAAGTTCGTCATAGATCGACGGCGTCTGGAACTTGCGGCCGACGCCGGCCTGCACGATCTGGTTCTCCTTCATCCTGGTCAGTTCCAGGTTGCGAAACTGGATGGAGCCGGAGGTCGCCTTGGTTTTTCCGCAGATCAGGTCGAGCACGGTGGTCTTGCCGGCGCCGTTCGGGCCGATGATGACGCGGATTTCGTTTTCATCGACATAGAACGACAGATCATTGACCGCCTTGAAGCCGTCGAAGGAAACCGTGAGCCCTTCGACCGCGAGCAGGAAATCCTTGGGCTGGTGACCTACGAGCATGATTATCTCCTCACTCCGCCGGCGCGCCGTCGGCGACGGAGCTATCGACCGCCGTCCAGCCGGGCTTGCGCGATGCGAACAGCCGATCGATGCGCGGCTGCACATAGTCGCTCCAGATGCCGGCAAGCCCGTTCGGGAAGGCGAGAACGACCGCGATGAACAGGCCGCCGAGGCCAAACAGCCACAGTTCGGGGAAGGATTCCGACAGGCTGGTCTTGGCGAAGTTGACCAGCAGCGTGCCATATATCGCCCCCAGGATGGAAAGCCGGCCCCCGACCGCCGTGTAGATCACCATCTCGATCGACGGCACGATACCGACGAAGGACGGAGACATGAAGCCGACGTTGAGCGCGAACATGGCGCCGCCGATCGCGGCGAATACGGCGGCAACGCAGAATGCGAAGATCTTGAAGTTGGCGACGCTGTAGCCGGAGAAACGGACCCGGTCTTCCTTTTCACGCATCGCGACCAGGATGCGGCCGAGTTTCGAGTTCCGGATGAACTGGGCGATGAAGATGCAAATGAACAGGCAGCCCACCTCGAAGAAGTAAAGCACGATCTTGGCGTGGTCCGGCCGGATGTCCCATCCCTTCAGGGTGCGCAGATCGGTCATGCCGTTGATGCCGCCGGTGTAGCCCTGCTGACCGACGATCAGGATGGTCAGGATGGCCGCGACCGCCTGGGTGATGATGGCGAAGTAAGTGCCGCCGACCCGGCGTTTGAACATCGCCGCACCGATGATCATGGCGAAGATGCCGGGGACCAGGATCACCGCGGCTATCGTGAAGGTGAGGCTGTGAAACGGCTGCCAGAACGTCGGCAGCGCGGTGATCTGGTTCCAGTCCATGAAATCGGGAATACCCGGGGTCGACTGGATCTTGGTATTTGCCGGGCTCGATGCTTCGAGCTTCAGGAACATCGCCATGCAGTAGCCGCCGAGGCCGAAGAACACCCCCTGCCCGAGGCTGAGAATTCCGCAATACCCCCAGCAAATCACCAGACCCAGTGCCACGAAGGCATAGGTGAGGTATTTTGCGACCAGATTGAGCCGGAAGACGTCGAGACAGAGCGGAAGAATCACCACCAGGAAAACGGCGAGCACCGCAATTCCGATAAGCTCCGATCGATTGACAAAGCGATTGGTGAGCATGGCTTCAGCCCTTTTGTTATTTGCGGACCTTGAGGGCGAACAAACCCTGCGGCCGCAGCATCAGAATTCCGACAACGGCAAGCAGCGTGATGACCTTTGCCATCGACCCCGACAGGAAGAATTCGAGTGTCGACTGCGTCTGCGAGATGCTGAAGGCGGAAGCGATGGTGCCGAGCAAGCTCGCCGCGCCGCCGAACACCACCACCAGGAATGTATCGACGATGTAGAGCTGGCCGGATGTCGGCCCGGTCGAACCGATCATGGTAAAGGCGCTGCCGGCAATGCCAGCGATGCCGCAACCCAGCGCAAACGTGTAGCGATCGACTTTCTCGGTATTGATGCCGACCGCGCCGGCCATGACGCGATTTTGCACGACGGCGCGAACCTGGCGGCCCCAGCGCGACTTGTACATGATGTAGGCCACGGCAATGGTGATCAGCACCGTCAGGATCATCACGAAGATACCGTTGATCGGCACTTCGATGCTGTCGGAGATATTCAGTGAGCCGAGCATCCACTGTGGCAACTCAACGCCGACTTCGCGGGCGCCGAAAATCGAGCGATAGGCCTGCTGCAGGATCAGGCTCAAACCCCAGGTCGCGAGCAGTGTATCGAGCGGGCGCTTGTAGAGGTGCCGGATCAGCACCCATTCCACCAGCATTCCCAGCGCCCCGGACGCCATGAAAGCCAATATCATTGCCACGAAGAAGTAGCCGGCGAACAATCCGGGAAGATAGGCTTGGAAGAAATTCGAGGTCATCCAGGTCACGTAAGCGCCCAGGATCATGAACTCACCGTGCGCCATGTTGATGACGCCCATCTGGCCGAAGATGATCGCAAGTCCGAGCGCCATCAGCACGTAGACGGAAAACAGGATCAGGCCGGCAAAACCCTGCATGACGAAGATCGAGCCGAGATCACCAATCGAATAGCCGAACATCGATGTCCTCCGTCGGGGGGAAGTCCCGCGTCGCGAGCAGATTCGCGACGCGGGGGTCTTGAGCGTGGACTGACGATCCACGCCAGGGAGAGGCTTGGTTGGGAGAAGAGCGAAAGAGCCTCGCGTCCTTACTGGTAGCCCTTCGGAAACGGATTCGGCTCGACCAGGTCGGCGGTCTCGAACACCAGATCGAACTGGCCGTCGGGTCTGGCACGCCCGACCCGGGTCTTCGACCAGAGGTGATGGTTTTCGTGGATGCGCACGTAACCTTCCGGCGCGCCCTTGAATTCGACCCCCGGCGAAGCCGCAGCGATCTTGTCGATGTCGAAGCTTCCGGCCTTCTCAGCGGTTAATTTCCACAGCCACGGGCCGAGATAGGCGGCCTGCGTCACGTCGCCGATCACCGTCTTCTCGCCCCACATCTTCTTGAACGCCGGGACGAACTTCTCGTTGTTCGGGTTCTTCAGCGACTGGAAGTACTTCATGCACGCATAGGCGCCCGCGATGTTTTCACCGCCGATCCCGTCGATTTCGTCCTCGGTCACGGAGATCGTCAGCAGCAGCTGCTTGGACAGATCGATACCGGACGCCTTGAGCTGCTTGTAGAACGCCACGTTGGAGCCGCCGACGACGTCGGCGAAGATCACGTCCGGCTTGGTCAGCTTGATCTTGTTGATGACCGAGTTGAACTGGGTGTTGCCGAGCGGATAATATTCCTCTCCAACGACCTTGCAGCCCGAGAGATGGCCCTCGATATGCTTGCGGGCGATCTTGTTCGAGGTGCGGGGCCAAATGTAGTCTGAACCGATGAAGAAGAACGACTTCGCGCCCTTCTCCTTGTTGATCCAGTTCAGGCCAGCGAGGATCTGCTGGGTGGCTTCCTGGCCAGTGTAGATGACGTTCTTGGACTGCTCGAGACCCTCGTAGAAGGTCGGGTAATAGAGCATGCCGTTATACTGCTCGAGAACCGGCAGCACCGCCTTGCGGGATGCCGAGGTCCAGCAGCCCATGATCGCCGCAACCTTGTCGTTGACGAGCAGCTTCTTGGCCTTTTCCGCGAACGTCGGCCAGTCGCTGGCGCCGTCTTCCTGGATGATCTTGATCTTGCGGCCGAGAACGCCGCCGGCTTCGTTGATCTGCGCGATCGCGAGCTTTTCGGACTCGATCGAACCGGTTTCCGAAATCGCCATGGTGCCGGTGGCCGAATGCAGGATACCGACGGTCACTTCAGTATCGGTAACCGCGAGACCCGTGGTGTTGATCGCGGAGGTTGCCGGTGCATCAGCAAAAGACGGGCGAGGAAGCATGGTTAAGGCGGGGATCGCCGCCATCCCCATCAGCAGCTTGCGGCGAAATGCCGACTGCAGTCCCTGTTTATTCTCGTCTGACATGTTCACCCCATTGGTGTTCGAGTACGCGGTTATTGCGGGAGCAAAGATTGCCGAATTTGTGCAGTGCACAGATACGCAAGATTGCGTATATTGCACCGCAAAATTGCGACGTAGGTTTTCGAGCGAGCAAACGGCCCGCGGTCAGGAGTTCAAAGTGGCAGGGCGGCAGCGGATAGACCGCGTCAGGCGCCAGTATAATCAATGGGTTGCCAACCAGACGCTGGAAGACTACGCGCTGCGCTTCACAGCCAAGAGCGCGCGGCGCTGGTCAGCCGCCCGCGTCGCCAATACCGCGCTGGGCGCGATCTCGTTCCTGGCGCTGGAGGCGATCGGCGGCACCATCACCCTGAATTACGGCGTCACCAACGCCACCGCAGCCATCCTCGTCGTCAGCGTCATCATTTTCTGCTGCGGTCTGCCGATCGCCTATCATGCCGCCAAATGCGGCATCGACATCGATCTTCTGACCCGCGGCGCCGGCTTCGGTTACATCGGCTCGACCATCACGTCGCTGATCTACGCTTCGTTCACGTTCATTTTCTTTGCAATCGAAGCGGTGATTCTCGCCACCGCGCTTGAGATGTGCTTCGGCATTCCGCGCCCGGTCGGCTATCTCATCAGCGCCGTCGTCATTATTCCCCTGGTCACGCATGGCATCACCCTGATCAGCCGCTTTCAATTGTGGACGCAGCCGCTGTGGATCATTCTCCACATCCTGCCCTTTGCGGCGATCGCCTACGCCAATCCGCACTCCTTTGCGGAGTGGACAAAATTTCCCGGCGAGCACGGCAGTCCTAGCGGCCATCTCGATCTCTTGCTGTTCGGTACCGCCGCCTCCGTGGTGTTCTCGCTGGTGGCGCAAATCGGCGAGCAGGTCGATTTCCTGCGCTTTCTGCCGCGCGACCGGCGGACATCGAGGACGTCGTGGTGGATCGCGCTGTTAAGCGCCGGGCCCGGCTGGATCGTTCTCGGCGCGCTGAAACTGTTGGCCGGATCGTTTCTGGCCTTCTTTGCTTTGAGCCATGGCGTCACTTACGAGCACGCCGCGGAACCGGCGCACATGTATCTCGAAGCGTTTCGCTACGTGCTGTCGCAACCCGATCTCGCACTGGCGCTGACCGGCACCTTCGTGATCCTCTCGCAGTTGAAGATCAACGTCACCAACGCCTATGCCGGATCGATCGCGTGGTCGAATTTCTTTTCCCGCCTCACCCACAGCCATCCCGGCCGCGTGGTCTGGCTGGTCTTCAACGTGCTGGTGGCATTGCTGCTGATGGAGATCGGCGTCTACAAGGCGCTCGAGCAGACGCTGGCGCTCTATTCCAACGTCGCCATCGCCTGGGTCGGCGCGCTGGTTGCCGATCTCGTCGTCAACAAGCCGCTCGGCCTGCGTCCGCAGCACATGGAGTTCAAGCGCGCGCATCTCTACGACATCAATCCGGTCGGCGTCGGCTCCATGACGATTGCCACCGTCGTCTCCATCAGCGCGTTCTACGGCCTGTTCGGACCGACGGCGAAGGCGCTGGCGCCGTTCGTCGCGCTGGTCGTCGCTTTCATCACGGCGCCCCTGATCGCCTATGCGACTGACGGAAAATATTATATTGCGCGCAAGCCGAAGCGCAGCTGGCAAAATATCGAAGCGATCCAGTGCTGCATTTGCGAGCATTCGTTTGAGCCGGAGGATATGGCGTCCTGCCCGGCCTATGCCGGACCGATCTGCTCGCTGTGCTGTTCGCTCGACGCGCGCTGCCACGATCTCTGCAAACCGCATGCGCGAATGCAGGCGCAGATCTCCGATGCCCTCGGCAAACTTCTGCCGCAGCCGATTTACGCGCGGATCAATTCGCAACTCGGACATTATCTCGGCGTGTTCGCGATTTCCGCTGGCCTGGTTGGACTGACACTCGGCCTGATCTATCTGCAGACATCGGCAGCGCATGTCGACAATCTGCAGCTATCGGACGTGCTCTGGAAGGTGTTCTTCGCGCTGTCCATCATCATCGGCGTGGTCGCCTGGCTGTTCGTGCTGGCACAGCAAAGCCGGCGCGCGGCGGAAGAAGAGACCCGGCGGCAGACCACGCTTCTGATCCAGGAAATCGACGCCCACAAGCGTACCGATGCCGAACTGCAGCGTGCCAAGGAAGTCGCCGAATTGGCCAATCTCGCTAAGAGCCGATATGTCGTCGGCCTGAGCCACGAATTGCGCTCGCCGCTGAATGCCATCTCCGGCTACGCCCAGTTGCTGGACCAGGACTCCAGCCTGAACGCCAAGCCGCGCGATCAGGTCCGCGTGGTACGCCGCAGCGCCGATCACCTGTCGGGGCTGATCGATGGCATTCTTGACATTTCGAAGATTGAAGCCGGCCGGCTGTATTTGTCGCGGGACGAGGTTCGACTGAGCGAGTTTCTCGATCAGCTGGTCGGAATGTTCCGCCTGCAGGCCGCGGCCAAGGGAATCGATTTCGTTTTCAAGCGGCCGACGGTGCTGCCGGTCGTGGTGTTCGCCGACGAAAAACGCCTGCGTCAGATTCTGATCAATCTGCTGTCGAACGCCATCAAATTCACCCAGGCCGGCAGCGTGCAATTCGTCGTTCACTACCGCAGCCCGGTGGCCGAATTTGAAGTGATCGACACCGGGCCCGGAATTCAGGCAACCGACCTTGAACGCATTTTCGCGCCGTTCGAGCGAGGCGCACTCGGGGTCTCGCAGCCGCAGACCGGGACCGGTTTGGGGCTGACGATCAGCCGGCTGCTCGCCGGCGTGATGGGCGGCGACATCCGCGTCGCCAGCACCGTCGGGACCGGCAGCATTTTTCGGGTGAAAATCCTGCTGTCGGAAGTCACCAATCCGACGCGAATTGCTCCGGTCGATGCGCCGTTCTTTGGCTACCACGGTCCACGCAAAACGATTTTGATCACCGACGACGACCCCGTCCACCGCGATCTCCTGCGCGAGGTGCTGACCCCGCTGGGCTTTATTCTCTTGAGCGCGCCGGACGGGCCCGCCTGCCTCGCGCTCGCCCAGCATTGCCAGCCTGATCTGTTTCTGCTGGATATCTCGATGTCGGGCATGGACGGATGGACGGTGGCCGATACGCTGCGCTCGAGCGGGCATCATCAGGCCCGCATCCTGATGGTTTCAGCGAGCGCCCTGGAGGCACACGGCGCACCGCTGGCGCAGCCATTCCACGACGGCTATCTGATGAAGCCGATCGATATTCCGAAGCTTTTGGAGCTGATCCGCCAGTTGCTCAAGATCGAATGGCAATATGAATCCGACCAGATCGTCGTTCCGCACTGGCGGCCGGACAGCGGCTCGCGGCCGCCGGTGAAGCATGTCGAGGAACTGATCGGCCTTGGACAAATGGGCTACATCCGTGCGATCCAGGTCAAGCTCGATGAAATCGGAACCGACTATCCTGAACATGCCGACTTCGTTTCGCAGATGCGTTCCCTGATCGACCGCTTCGACCTCGATCAGTACATGGCAACCCTCAAGAGCCTGCACAGCTATGATCACTGAACCCAAAAAGCGCGACGTCGCGCTCGTCGTCGATGATTTGCCGGAAACGCTGCGGCTTCTGACCGATGCGCTTGACGGCGCCGGCATGACCGTGATGGTCGCCATGGACGGCGCCGCCGCGATGCGGATCGTCGATCAGATCACGCCGGATATCATCCTGCTCGATGCCGTGATGCCCGGCATCGACGGTTTTGAAACCTGCCGGCGGCTCAAGCGCGAGGCGGACGTGAGCAATGTGCCCGTCATCTTCATGACCGGGCTGGCGGAGACCGAACACATCGTGCGCGGCCTGGAAGCCGGCGGCGTCGACTACGTGACGAAACCGATCGTCATCGAGGAGATGCTGGCGCGGATCAGGGTTCATCTGGCCAATGCAAGGTTGACCCAGAGCGCCCGTGCCGCGCTCGACGTGTCCGGGCGGTTTCTGCTCGCGGTCAGCCGGCAGGGCAAGATCATGTGGGCGACACCGCAGGCGCAGAAATTATTGACGGATAATCTCGCCGCCGCAAGCGACGATGAACTCGTGCTGCCCGAACCGATGCTGCAATGGCTTGAACAGGCGCAGAAAGGCAAACCCGGATCGAAAACGCCGGTGATGGCGTCATTTCCGGACAACGAGCAGCTTCAACTGCAATATATGGGCAAACTCGGCCCGAATGAATTCCTGCTGCGGCTGGCAAAGGATTCCAGCACCAATACGTCAGCCCAATTCAGCAGCGAACTCGGACTGACCACCCGCGAGGGCGAAGTGCTGTCGTGGCTGGCCAAAGGAAAAACCAATCGGGACATCGCCCAGATCCTGGGCTTGAGCCCACGGACGGTGGATAAGCATCTCGAGCAAATCTACGCCAAGCTCGGGGTCGAAAACCGCACCGCGGCGGCCGCCGTCGCGACCAGCGCGAGCAGGCGCAATTCGTAACTTAGATCATTCGACGTCGGAGCGGACCGTATTCCAGGCGACAGGCAGCATAACCTGTGGCGGTGGCCATCAATCTGTCGCGCGTGCCCGACACTTTCATCTCCGGCCGAACGGCACCATTTTTCTTGCACGCGATTATTGGCAATGCATCAACGGACAAATCGTCTCACCCGTCCCAGGACCATGCGTCCATGACAATATCGTCGACCGAGGCGCCTGATCGCAGGCTAAGCGTACGGTCTCAGGATGACTAGTTTGAGGGTTGGATCAGCAGCGGCCAGGAAGGTTGTTTGAAAAAACTTTAGCAAACCCCGCTCTGGATGATTGAAGGATTTCTCGTATCCCTCCCACCACAGAACCTGCTGCTCTGCCCAAAACCTCTGAAACAGATCCGACTCCTCGCTTAGCCCCCGGATCAGATCAACCATCTTCGGATCATCGATATACCTGCCGTATTCAACCCGGAAATGCGCCACAAGACGGCGAGCCCGAGGCTCCCAATCAACAACGAATGTTCTTACACTCGAATCGAGGAACATATAACGCAGCACGTTTTTTTCGGGGCTCTTTAGCCAAAGAGGGAAGAGATCCGCAAATTCCGCATTCCAGAATAACGGCGTCCAATATTTGTCGAGCACACAGGCGGGGTATGAAATGGAAAGGACGCTGCTCTCAATGGCGTTGCTGGCTAACTCACCTGCAAAGTTCGAAGCGCCATTCGGGTCAACCCGTCCGGCCACCTGGAAAAGGTAAGCCCGCTCAGCGGGCGCCAATCGCAGGACGGCGGCTATGCGGCCAAGCGCCGCGCCGGAAGGCGTTACCTCTTTTCCCTGTTCCAGCCGCGTATACCAAGTGGAGCTGATCTTGGCCATCTGAGCGACTTCTTCGCGCCGGAGGCCTGACGTTCTTCGCCTTCTTTCGCCGACCTGTTTGCCGTCCGATTGTCCGGTAACCGACTCTCGATGCTTGCGCAAAAACTCGCCGAGCGCTCGCTGTCGTGCGCCAGAGTGTATCATAGGATATTTTGTACCTCGATAATTTGCTGAGCGCCTTCGAGGCTCTAATTCCGCGAGAGCAAAACAAAAACGCTAATCGCAAATTGTGCGACGATAATTTAGATCAGTGCCGTCCATCCGAGAAATTTACCGAACGTTGTGATTTAGAGGGCATTCTTCGGAAATTGTCGAGTTTTTAGTTGCGGCCGCTGCTCCAGGCCGGTGCAGCGAATCATTTTCGAGGGCAATAGCGTCCTCACTGTAATCGTTGGATTGCGATCGTGCAGCAAGCCGGTAGTTCATCCGCGTTCGATGATCACGACGCCGCACTCCAGAGCGGCTCGTCGAGAAAGCGCGTGGCCATGCTGCGGCACATCACAGACCTGTTCCTGAGCGAAGCGGATCACAACTGATTTTGAAAAGACCGGATGGCATCGATGGCCTTTGGAGACAGGAAGAGTGAGCGCGTTGATTTTGAAAGCGGCATTCCAGTTTACATCATGGGAATTGATGGAACCTGGCGCCGGGACTGCTTGATGTTCGACGTGTCGCAAACAGGCGCGTGCTTGTACGTCGAAAGTACCCTCGACGGGTTGAACCTCAACGAGTTCTTCCTGCTTCTGTCGTCGACGGGTCTTGCATATCGCCGCTGTCGAATGGTGCGCCTGACCGGCGATCAGATCGGCGTCGAGTTCTTGACGCCGGACAAGACTGCAAACAGGAAAAGGAATCCGAAACGACGGTCCGACGAAACGCCAACCAGTCGCCAGTCCTGATTTGGATTGGCAAACTTCAACACCAGCAAAGAACTACTCGATGAACGACGTACACAAAATAACTGAGGTAACCATTACAACCAAATCGACAGAGCCATTGATCGGAATCGTTCAGGTGAACACCGGTGACACCGTGGTGAAATTTGAAATAACCGAAGATCTGGCGCACATGATCTGCACCAACCTGGAGCGCTTTCTCACCCGGTGACGGCGCAAGACCCGGCAGGAATCAGCATGTTCGAGCAGGATAACGGTCGAGAGAATTGAGATTTGACTTCCGATGTCCGTGCACCTTGTCGCAGATACCTCTGACAAGCTTTCGGCGCTGCGCTCCATGCTGGAGAAGCAATACGCGGTGACGTCCGAATTGCTGAGCGGCGCAGACCTAGTGCGAAGCCCGTCCAAAGCGGTCGTCGTCACGGCTGATCTGCGGGTCGTCGAAAATATCGCGGCCTTGAAGGAGATGTTCGTAAAACTGAATCACGTGCCCAAGCGAATTTTCCTGATCGACCAGAAGGCGCGTCTGTTCGTCGTTCAGGCTTACGCACTGGGCGCGACGCGCGTGCTGAATGGTCAAATTACGCAAGCGAGATTGCTCGCCGAATTGAGCGATAGCGATCTTTCCGGCAATGCTTCGGACGAAAGCACATGCAGTGGACAAGGAGTTGCGGCTGCCGGTGCTGCCGCCATCGCGTCGATGTTCTCCGCGGCGTTGAGCGGCAAGCCCATCGACGTCGGGAGCGCGAAAGGTGCGGGTAGCAGGATTGCGGACAGCATCGCCGAGGATGGACTGTCCAGCTGGCTCGAGACGGTTCGCCGCCACCACGAGGGTACCTATCAGCACTGCCTTCTGGTTACGGGAATAGCTGTCGATTTTGGATTGAGCCTTGGCCTCGCGAAACCGGACATCGAGCGACTGTATTCAGCTGCGATGTTTCACGACATTGGCAAGGCCAAAATTCCGCTCGCGGTCCTGGACAAGCCCGGGCGCCTCGATGCCCGGGAACGCGCGGTGATCGAAACCCATCCCGCGGTCGGTTATGACGTGCTGAAGGGGAACGCCGGCATTTCACCGGAGATCCTCGATGCAGTCCGGCATCATCACGAATATCTCGATGGAAGCGGATATCCCGACGCGCTTTGCGCCGCCAGCATATCCGACATCGTCCGGATGTTGACCATTTCCGATATCTTTGCCGCATTGATCGAGCACCGGCACTACAAGCCAGCCATGTCTCGGGAACAAGCCTACGAGATCATCCAGAGCATGCACGGAAAGCTCGAGAGACCGCTCGTAGCTGCCTTCAGGGAAGTGGCGTTGAGTTGTTGAAGGAACAGATCGGATCGCGCCAGGCCTGAGTGAGCGCACATTTCAATCGTAGACGAACGCGGCATCGTCGAGATCAATCGCCGGAAACTGATCCTTCTCCGCCCAGTAGTCCTGGCTGTGTTGCCATTCCGGCTTGTCGCCGCGCATAGGCAACAGGTGCATGTCGCGCATCAGATAGCCCGGATTGAAATTTTCCGGATCGATCCATGACTGCAGCGGCATGCCCTTGTCCTGCGGCCGCAGCGCCGGCACGACCTTGTTCACGCCCTTGTCCTTCATATGCGCCAGCAGGCGGCAGACGAAATCCGCCACCAGGTCAGTGCGCAGCGTCCAGCTGGCGCGGAAATATCCGAACACCCAGGCCATGTTCGGCACGCCGGTGAACATCATGCCGCGATAGGTCACGGTTTGGGCAAAATCGAGCGGCTTGCCGTCGATCGAGAACGCGACATCACCAAGCACATTGAGGTTGAACCCGGTCGCGGTGATGATGATATCGGCGTCCAGCCGTTGGCCGGACTTCAACAGAATGCCCTGTTCTGTGAACGTCTCGATCTCGTCGGTAACGACGGAGGCCTTGCCGCTCTTGATGCCCTGGAACAGATCGGCGTCGGGGACAAAGGCGATGCGCTGCCGCCACGGCCGGTAGCTCGGGGTGAAATGCGTCTCGATGTCGTAGTCGGGACCGAGCACGGCGCGAATGCCGCCGAGCAGTTCCTTCTTCACGACTTCGGGCTCTTCGAACGAGCGGCGGGTGAACGTGTCCTGATCGAACAGAATTTTCCGGCGCACGATCTCGTGGATCCATTCCTCGCTGATCTGCAGCTGCCGCAGCGTCTCGGCCAGTTCGATCGCGTTGCGGCCGGTCCGGAAGTAAGTCGGCGATCGCTGCAGCATCGTGACGTGGCCGCAACGGTCCGCAATCGCCGGGATCAGGGTCGCTGCGGTCGCGCCCGAGCCGATCACAACGACCTTCTTGCCTTCGGTCACCAGATCGTCCGGCCAGCGCTGCGGGTGGACGATGCGGCCTTGAAAGGTTTCCATCCCCTTCCATTCCGGCGTGTAGCCCTCCGAATGCCGGTAATAGCCCTGGCACATCCACAGGAAATTCGCGGTGAACGTCAGGGCTTCGCCGCTGTCGGTCCTGACCGCTTCGATGGTCCACAGGTTCGTCGCGCTCGACCAGCTGGCCGAGGAAATCCGGTGCCGGTAGCGGATATGCGGCTCAAGCCCGTTTTCGGTGATGACCTCGCCCATATAGGCGCGAATTTCCGCGGCGGTCGCGATCGGCGCGCTGGTCCATGGCTTGAAGCGGTAGCCGAAGGTGTGAAGATCGCTGTCGGAGCGGATGCCGGGATAGCGGTGGGTCAGCCAGGTGCCGCCAAAGCTCTCCTGGGTTTCCAGCACGACGAAGCTGGTGCCCGGAAGCTGCACCGTCAGGTGATAGGCGCTGCCGATGCCGGAGATGCCGGCCCCGACGATCAGGACGTCGAAATGCTCGGCCGTCTGCGGGGCGGAAGCGGTGGCTGTTGCGGTCATGGATTGGTTTTCTCAGCTTGAATTGGCGACCTGCTGCGTGGACGTCTGTAGAGGCCGACATGGGAGCGGACAAGACGGGCGCGATGGATCACCCTCGCCGGCCTCATAGCGTAAAACCCCACTGCCTGGCGGTCTGCACAATCCAGTCGTGGTAAAGCGTGAGCGGCGTAACTCCGGTCAGACCGCCGCAGCCCGCGCTGCCGTTCGGACCGGTCGACCAACTGATGACGCCAATGATGGCGGGGGCGTCCTGCTGGTCCTCGAACACGGGGCCGCCGGAATCCCCGGTACACGCGCCGAGCCCGTCCCGAATGCCCTGGCCCGCCGGATCGACCAGCCTGATCTGCAAGGTCCCCGGGCGGCCGGTCGCAACAAGACCGGCGACGCGAACGGTGCCGGCGCTGGAGCCGTCGCCCCGAATCGTCACGCCGACGCCCGCGATCGTGAACCGGCTGCCCACCACAATCGGAACCTGTGGCACGGCGAGCACCGAGGCGTTCTTCCCCGGAAGCGGCGCTTCGAGCTGCAGCAACGCCACGTCGGCGGTGGCGCGATGCGCCAGCATCGCCTGCATGTTGAAGGCGGGGTGGATGGCGACGCTTTCCACGTCCTGCAGCACCGGCTGCTTGTTGGCACCGTATTCGACGATTTTATAGACCGCGCCGGGCTGCACGCAATGCGCCACCGTCAACACCAGTTTTGGGGCAATCAAGGTGCCGGTGCAGAAATTGCCGCGCGAGCCGACGATGGTGACGATAGAGCGCCCGACGCCCTCAGCCGACGACGTCCCACCGCCGACGATCGCATAAGCGGGCGCGCAGACGAGCCACAGGCCTGCGATCATTGGAGCCAGGATTTTCATCCGCACAGCAATAACCCGCGCCAAGCGGGTGGGGATGGGCTGGTCCCGGTCAAGACCTCGTGTTAGCCGTTTCCGGATCGTGATCGCATGAGCGGGGAATGGATGATCGAGGCCGTGATCTGGGATTTCGGCGGGGTGCTCACCACCTCGCCGTTCGAGGCATTCGCTCGTTTCGAGCGCGAACGCGGGCTGCCCGCCGATATCATCCGGCGCACCAATGCCAGCAATCATTGGGAGAACGCCTGGGCGAAATTCGAGCGCGCCGAGGTGGACATCGAAGCGTTCGATCAACTGTTCGCGGCGGAATCGCGGGCGCTCGGCGCGGAGGTTCGCGGTCGAGACGTCCTGCCGCTGCTGTCGGGCGATCTGCGGCCGGAGATGGTCGAGGCACTCCGACGGGTGAAGGCACGGTTCAAGACCGGCTGCATCACCAACAACCTTCCCGCCAACGCGATCGGAAGCCTGGGCGGCCGCTCGCTCTACGTCGCCGAGGTGATGGCCCTGTTCGATCATGTCATCGAATCCGCAAAGATCGGCTTGAGGAAGCCCGATCCGCGCATCTACCAAATGATGGTCGAGGCGCTCGGCGTCGATCCCGAAGCTTGTGTCTATCTTGACGATTTGGGGGTCAACCTGAAGCCGGCGCGCGAGATGGGCATGACCACGATCAAGGTGCTCGACGCACAGCAGGCCATCACCGAACTCGAAGCCGCGATGGGATTGTCGCTGCGATAGTCGCGAGTCCATGGTTCCGTTTTGCTTATCCAGCACGCCGCGGCTTGTCGATTTCATCGCTGGCGTCTCTGGAATACTGGGTCCCCACTTTCGCGGGTGACGACGACTACGGATTCAAACAGCAAGACCGTCATTGCGAGCCAACGGGTCGCGCGAACGCGCGTTCAACATATTAGGTCGTTATATGCGGGCTTGACCCGCGCATCCATCGCTTGAAAGGAATCTCGCGAAGTGGATGGATTGCCGGGTCAGGCCCGGCAATGACAGCAACCAGCGTCCGCGGTGAGCGCTCCCTCGCCCCGTTCGCCCGGACCCATAAACACAGCTCCGCGATCTCGCCGCATGTTTTGCGCGAGGTTTGCCATCAACGTTCCGCCCTCTCATTTCAGAGGGCGCAGGGAATGCCGGGCGCCCGATGCACCCGCAGCCTCGTGTGCGCTATGGGTAGCAAGTATGCACACGAGCATTCACAGCGAGTCACCGGAATCATCCGGCATTCCCCGCGCAATGGTTTACGGCTTATACCGTGCTCTTGTGTCCGCAAAATCTGCCAGAATGTGCGAACGGGCGGTTCTGACCAACCGCCCGTCGCTGGATCTGAGCCCGTGGTGCTCAAAGGCCGCTAGAGCCTGACGGGGAGCGAGGGACAGATCCGGTGTCTTCCTCAACCCGAACAGTTGCATGGGCTTAGAGCCCGAACCGAGCAAGGAAGGGAGCAGGATGATGGCACAAAACGATCTGGTTGTCGCCGGTATTGATATCGCCAAGGACAAGGCGGATGTGAGCATTCGCGCGCTGTCTCAACGGCAAACGTTCCCAAGCACCGCGGAGGGACGTCGGCAGTTGATCTCTTGGTTTCGCAAGCACAAGGTGACCAAAGCCGTGATGGAGGCAAGCGGGGGATATGAGCGCGAATGGGCCCGGGCGATCCGCGAGAAGGCTATCGAAGTTCGTATTGTTGACCCTAAGCGGGTGCGCCACTTCGCCCAGTCTGCTGGGCGACTAGCCAAAAATGATGTCATCGACGCTGACACGATCGCCTGGTTTGCCGAGATATTCGACGAGGCGCCAAGCCAAGCCCACGATGCTGCGCGCGAGACGCTTCAACAGATGGTCAATGCTCGCCAGGGG
Organism: uncultured Alphaproteobacteria bacterium; assembly: GCA_963761895.1. GTDB lineage: Bacteria > Pseudomonadota > Alphaproteobacteria > Rhizobiales > Xanthobacteraceae > Bradyrhizobium. The sequence continues at coordinate 440,343 of CAVXIL010000001.1, read as the reverse complement.
TTGCTCGATATAAGAACCATGCTGAGCAACAAAGGCGAGCAGGATGTGCCGAAACCGGTGCAAAAAAGCCATGCGCGACTGCTGAAGACCATAGCCGTCGAGCTTGCCAAGCTCGAGGCAGCGATCACCGCCCTCGTCAAGGCCACGCCGCATTTTGCCAAGCGCGCCGAGATCATCGAGAGCGTGCCAGGGCTTGCCGCCACGACGGCTGCCGGCCTTATCGCAGCCATGCCGGAATTGGGCGAGGTGAGCAACGAGGCCATCGCCGCCTTGCTCGGCGTCGCCCCTTACGATGATGATAGCGGTAAACGGCAGGGCGAGCGCCAGATCAAGGGGGGACGCCGCAAGGTCCGCAATCTGTTCTACATGGCGTCCCTGGGTGCTGCGACCCGGCACAACCCAATGCTCAAGGCCTTCTATCATCGCCTGATCGCCAAGGGCAAAAAGGCAAAGGTTGCCCTGGTCGCCTGCATGCGCAAGCTGATCGTCATTCTCAACACCATGATCGCCCGCGGCGAGAAATGGGATGCCAGTCGCTACCCGGTGAGTTGACGAGCGCGCCACGCCCGCGCTCGGCATTCGGCCGAGCGCATGCAAAGCCAACAGACCGGTGAGCGGATGGGGTCAAGGCCGACAGCCGCCGAAGGCGGTGGCGCGCAGCGCCAGCCTTGAGGCCAGCCGATCACAGGGCTACTTCAAAATACAGTTGCTCCCCGGTGATCGGCTTTCTTGCCACCGTCGCCGGCGGAGTTGCCTCCACCGACTTGACACCAGCGTCGGGGTGTCAGGACCACACGTCTTCGCCGTCCGCGTTGGCATCGCCCGTCAAGCGCGCCGTCGCGTCCACCGCACCCCGCCCCGCGTCCGTGACGTTCGCGAAACGCCCCTCTGAGTGGAACAGGATGGCGGGGGATATAGAAGTGATTTGGGTCGGGCGTCAAGAATAATTTCTGAAAATCAGAAATTTTCGGGATGCCGGACCGGCGCTACTCCAGCGGCTCGACCTTGACGATCGAGGCGCCATGGTTGCTGCCGGCCCAGAAGGTGACCGGCGTCGTTGAATTGTCGACGAACACCCGCCTGATATTGGTGTTGCGCGGCAGCAGATAGTTGATGGATTCGCCGGTCGCCGGATTGAGCCGGGTGACCTGGTCGCTCAGCATGGAGCCGGTCCAGGCCTCGCCGTTCTTGTCGGTGATGACATCATAGGGCGCCGACCATTTCGGCGACACCGGCCACTCCTTGAACTGCTCGGTCCTGGTGTCGAACATGCCGATGCGGTCGCCGCGATATTCGCCGAACCACAGCCGGTCCTGCGCATCCATGGTGCCGCGGCGCGGCGCGGAATCCGGCGTCGGGGTCGCGAACAGCTTGATCTCGCCGCTCCCAGCGTCGATCCGGCCGATATGGCGCTGGCGGAAATCGGTGAAAAAGGCGTTGTTTCTGGAATCCGGAATCACGTCGTAAATATTGTGCGGACCCGGCACCTTGCTGAAGGGCTCCCAGGTTTCGATGGCGCCGGTCGCGATGTCGAGCCGGTGCACGCCGGCAAAGCCGTTGTTCTGGGTCCAGACCTTGCCGTCGACACCAGAGCTTTGCGGGCTGACCATGTTGATCTGGGCGGCGTCGATGTTGCCCTCGCCCTGCAGCGGCCAGTACTTGAAGGTCTCGGTCTTGCGGTCGAATTTGACGATCGTGGCCTGATACATGTTGCCAAGCCACAGATTGCCGTCGCGATCGCTGCGCAGGCCGAGCGAGCCGGTCGGGAAGCCCGGCTTGTGTTCCTCGATCGGAAATTCCGTGACCTTGCCGGTCTTCGGGTCGAGCCGGCCGAGGTTCTGCTCGCCGAAGCTGGAATACCAGACCATGCCGTCGCCATCGACGATCACGTCATGCGGCGAGATCGTCTCGCGCGGCAGATCGTATTCGGTATAGATGACGCGGGTGGCCGCCCCGGTCGGGCGCGGCAGGGTCTTGAGCTCAAAATTCCATTGCGGACGCGAGCTCAGGTTGATGCTGGCGAGGAATTCGGCCGTACCGCGGTAGACCTGCACGCGCTGGTCGCCGCGTTCTTCCATCAGCCGCTCGGCGCGGCGCAATTGCGGATGCGCGGGAATGCTCTGGTTCACATAGCCCTGCATGCGCGGCAGGATGGTCGTCATGAAGTCGTCGGCGCTGTAGCTGGAGCGCAGCGGGCGCTCGAGCTTGTGGCAGCCGACGCAGTTGAGCAATTGGCCTTTCTGCGCATCGGTGCCGGGCATGCTGGCGAGCCATTCGGCATTGGAAAGTTGCGCGGCCAGATCTTCTGTTTTGCGCAAGGTGAGATCGGCGGTCGCGGTCTTGTCAGCGGCGACCGAGACCGGATCGGAATTGGCGAGGTCGTAGCCGGCCGCGCGGATGCGCAGCGAATACTGGCCCGGCTCAAGCCTCGCCGCCGGAAAACTGTAGCGGCCGTCCTTGTCGCTCACCACGGTGACGGTGATGTTCGAGCCGTCCTTTTTGGCGCTGACCAGAACGCCTTCCAGCGCATCCTGCCCGGCGGTGACCTTGCCTGTCAGCGCTGAGCCGGTCTGCGCCGCCAAATTGCCGGTGCCCGCCAGCAGCGCTGCAAACACAAGAAAACTGACGCTCGTAACCATCGAACGGCGCGGCATGGCCATCTCCCTGATATTTTTGCTTATTGTTGTTTTCGAACGCCCTGGACCGGCAAAGAGTGTAGAGCGCAGATTTCCCGGGGACTAGAGCAAGATGGTTTGAATTTGAATCGGTGTATCCTTCACCTCTCCCCAACGGGGAGAGGTCGATTTGCGCAGCAAATCGGGTGAGGGGGCACTGCACCAACGATAGGCCGTAACCCCTCACCCGGCGCGGAGCCTGTGCTCGGACGGCGCAAAAGCGCCGATCCGAGTGCGCCGACCTCTCCCTATGGGAGAGGTAAAGTTTCCGCTGCGTCGCGGTTCAATCTAACCTCATCTCATCACGCTTTAGTGGCGCGGAGCCGGCCTGCGCCGTCTATGGTACGATCCCAATTCGGAGCGGCGCTATCATGGGGCTAACTTAAAAAAGGGGGGGAACACATGAGTATCGACCAGGCCAGAGGCGGCAACGCAAGCGCGCCCGGCGTCTTCACCGCGGTCTTCAACAACGCCACGGTGGATCCTGTCCATGCCCAATACGGCATCTTTCTTTTGCGTGTCGCGGTCGGGATCGACTGGATCGTACACGCCCTGCTCAAGACTTATCGCGGCATGTATACGCATGAGGCGCTGCTGGCGAAGAACGGCATCACGCCCCTGCTGGCGTGGCCGACATTCAGCGTGGAGCTGATCGGCGGCTGCGCCATCCTGCTCGGCTGGTACACCCGCCAATGGTCGGCGTTCCTGCTGATATTCCTGGCGGTGGTGGTTTGGGTCAAATGGCCGGTCGGCTGGCTCTATTCCAACGCCGGCGGAGGCTGGGAATACCCGCTGTTCTGGCTGCTTGCCCAGGCCGCACTCGTGCTTGCCGGCAGCGGCGCCTTCGCGCTGCAGGCCGTTTCAGGTTTCGGACCAGGGAAAGACTGACCTTTAGAGCGTGATGAAATGAAGTTGGGTTGAACTGCGACGCAGCGGAAACTTCACCTCTCCCATAGGGAGAGATCGGCGCACTCGGATCGGCGCTTTTGCGCCGTCCGAGCACAGGCTCCGCGCCGGGTGAGGGGTTACGGTCTATCGTTAGTGCAGCACCCCCTCACCCGATTTGCTGCGCAAATCGACCTCTCCCCGCACGGGAGAGGTGAAGCGCACTGACTTAAATTAAAACGATCTTGCTCTAGCTCTCCAGCTGCTGGATGGTCAGGTTGGCGTACCTGATCCGCACGCTCAACTCGCGCCCGAGCGCCGCGAGCAGCTTGATCGCGATATCCGGCTGCTTCTGACAGAGCCCGGCAAACGACACCTCGCTCAGGCCGAAACCGGCGAGGTCTTCGTCGGCCGTAATGGTGGCCGAGCGCGGCCCGCGGTCGAGAATCGCCAGTTCGCCGAACACCGCGCCGGGGGCAAAGGTCACCAGCCTGATGTCGCCGTCGTCGTGCAGAAGATGGACGCTGGCGCGGCCCCGGGTGACCAGGTAGAGCGACGAGCCGGGATCGCCGCGCCGGAAGACGACATGTCCGGCCGGCCAGGCCACCGGCTCCAGCCACGACCGCAGCCGTTCGATCTGATCGGGCGCGAACTCGCTCAGCAGCGGCAGCCGGTCGAGCGCCAATTCGACAGACGGCCCGGCTCCGGCCTTCCGCAGCAGGTCGTCCTCGGCCCATTCGATCGCGCGGTCGATGTCGGGAAAAAAGCGGTCGTGCTGGAAGATATCGGCAAGCCGCGCGGCGGTCTCGGTGCGGCCGGACAGGACCAGCGCGAGCCTGACGCCGCGCGCGGCCAGCGCCGCGTCGATATCGCTGAGAATGCGGGCGCCGGTCGAATCGATTTCGGTAATGCGCCGCAGTTCGAGCAGCACGGCGGTCGTCCCCCCGGCGGTCTCGCTGTCGACGATCTGCGCCAGCCGGTCGGCGGTGCCGAAGAACAGCGCGCCCTGCAGCTCGATCACGAGCACCGACGCGCCCGCCTTATGCAGCGCCTCCATCTCGGCCGGATCGCGGTAGCGCCGCGAGCGCACCGCGTCGCAGCGATAAAGCCTGCGAATATTGGACCGGCTCATGCGGACCACGAACAAGAGTACCGCGAGCACGATGCCGATGAACACCGCGAGCACGACGTTGATCGCGATCGACAGCAGCGAAACGAACAGGGAAACGCCGAGATCGAGCGCGATGGCGCCGCGCTGCGGCGTACCGGGCGTGATCAGGCGCGCGGCAAACTGCCGGGTCCAGGGATCGATGTGCTGGATGGCGATCACCATGATCACCGCCGACAATACCGCGCGCGGCATATAGGCGAGCGCCGGAAACAACAGCGTCGCGGCCGCCAGCACCGCCACGGCATTGACGATCACCGAAAGCCAGCTCCGTCCGCCGAAGGCGCGGTTGGTCAGGCTGGGCCCGATGTTGATGCCGCTGGTGATGCCGCCGAAGCTCGCCGAAACCGCATTGGCAAGGCCGAGACGGATCAGCAGGCGATCATCGCCGGCGCGAAGCTCGCCCGGCAGGCCGGTCAGCTTGGCGCACAACAGTGCGTCGATTGACGCGATGATGGCGAGCGCGAACGCGCCCGACAGGATCAATGACGCCGAACTCTCCAGTGGCGCAGCCATCGGCAACCCGGAAAAGTCCACCAGCACGGTGCGCATCGCCGCACTCGCCGTCGGCGGCCCGATGATCGGGCCGAGCATGGCGCCGAAGCCGGAAAGCACGATGGCATAATAAGCAGCAATGCCGCAGCCGAGACCGACCAGCACCGGCGGCACCCTGGTCGTGATCCGCCGCGCGTTCCACATCGCCGCAAACGTCAATACGGCGACCACCAGGCTCAACGGCCGCGCCTGCCCTATCGCGCCGAACACACGGGTGAAACGAATGTTGTGCTCAAAACCCAGCACGTTGCCGAGTTGGACCAGAAACAGCAGCACCGCGGCCATGTTCTGGAAACCTGCCATCACTGGATGCGGCGCGAACTTGATCAGCGTGCCCAGCCGCATCAGCCCGAACAGCGCCTGCAGCAGCCCACCGAGCAGGATGATGGCGAAAAACACCAGCAGCGTGGCGGGAACGCTGGTCGCAATATCCGCGGTGGGGTCGCGATGCAGCAGCGAAAACAGCAGCAGGCCGAGAAAGAATGTGGTGGTGATGCGCGGCGCGTAGACCCGCGTCGAGCGGTCACCGAGCAGCACACAAACAAAACCCGCCGTCACGGCCGAGACCAGCCCCGCCATGGCGCCGTAAGCGAAATATTCGTCGCCCAGCGTCACGAAGGCAAACATGCCGAACGCCATCGCGAGCGGAATGGCGACGGCGGATGAAACCAGGCCGCCGGCAATGTCGCTGCGCGCCGGCGCTATGCCAGGGATCGCGGGGCGCGAGGTGGTCAGCGTTGAATCCATGCGATTCATCACCGCAGCGCCGCGGCGATGTTGCCGCCGTCAACGGTGGTCACGTCGGCGGTGGTCTTGAGCGCGAGTGCCTGCGCCAGAAACGCCTGCGCCACGTCTTCCGCCGCCACTTCGCGGCCGAGCAGGTTGCCTTGCATGTAGGCCTGTTCGCTGACGCCGCGAAGCTTCGAGCGAGACGCGATCATCTCTTCGGTCAATAGACCGGAGCGGATCCGGTCGGCATTGACGGCGTTGGCGCGAATGCCTTCGCTGCCGTGATCGAGCGCGTATTGCCGCACCAGAAACAGCGTGGCCGCCTTCGGCAGGCCATAGGGACCGAAATCGGGTCCGGGATTGACGGCCTGTTTGGAAACGTTGAACAGCAGGCAGCCGCCGGTGCCCTGCGCCTGCATGATCCCCACCGCGGCCTGCGCCACGCGCTGGTGACCGTAGAAATTCAGCTCAAAGCTTTGCCGGAGCACCGCCTCGTCGACCTCGCCGATCCGCCCCTGCCAAGCCGCGCCGGCATTCGAGACGGCGATGTCGACCCCGCCGAAGGCCGCCGCCACTTGCGCGAAGGCGTCCCGCACCGATGCGGCGTCGGTGACGTCGCATCGAATCCCCTGCGCCGCGCCGCCGATCGCCATGGCTTTCGCCTGCGCGGCAGCCTCATCGACATCCAGCAAGGCCACCTCGGCGCCGGCTGCCGCGAACGCTTTGGCGGTCGCGAAGCCGATCGAACCCGCAGCGCCGGTGATGACGGCAACCTGCCCAGCCAGCGGCAGCTCCTTGGCGTTGCCGAGTTTGGCCTGCTCCAGCGACCAATATTCGACATCGAACAAATCGGACTCCGGCAGCGGCTCAAAGCGGCCGACTGCCTCGGCATCGGTGATGGTCGCAATCGCAGCCTCGGCGAGATCGGCGGCAACCTTCGCGTCCTTCTTGCTCCGGCCGAGCCCGAACAGGCCGACGCCGGGCACCAGCACCACCCGCGGCATCGGATCGAGCATGGTCTTGATGCCGCCGACGCGTGCGTTGTTGTCAGCGAAATAAGTCCGGTAGCGCTCGCCATAGGCCGCGACCGCATCGCGGACCTGTTCCCTGAATCCGGCGAGGTCTCTGTCCCCGGGTGCGGAAACCACCAGCGGCCTGTTCTTAATGCGGATGTTGTGGTCGGGCGTCACCACGCCGGCCTGACCATAGCGCGCGACCTCGGCGCCGTTGACGAAATTCATCACCGCGTCCGAGCTGCGGAAGTCGAGAATAAAGCGCTTCCAGGCTCCGTCGATTTTGCTGTCCGGCATGCTGCAGGCGCCACGGACGATCGGCGCAACGTCGGCAACCCGCGCCGCGCGGGCCGGCAGCCCGGTGTTTGCCAATGCCGGCTTTCGGTTTTTCGCCAGCCGCTGCTCGGCCAATGTCACCAACGCGATCATGCGCTCATAGGCTTCCCGCGCATCGCCGCCGAAACTGAAAATGCCATGCTTGACGAGGATCAGGCCTTCGACCGAAGGAGCGGCGTCGAACACCTGCGCCGCTGCTTTTGCCAGACCGAAGCCCGGCATGAGATAGGGCACATAACCGACGCGCGCGCCGTAGACCTCGCGGCACAGCGCTTCGCCATCGGGCTGGTCGGTGAGCGCGAGCACCGCGGTCGAATGGGTGTGGTCGACGAATTTGTGCGGGATGAAGGCGTGCAGCAGCGCCTCGACCGACGGGTTGGGGGCGGCGGGATCAATCAGATTGGCACGCTGCAGCCGCACCATGTCCTCGTCGGAAAGCGTGTCGCGGGCGCGAAGTTTCAGGAGCGGCGCGAGCCGCACCGCCGGCAGGCCCGCGGGCTCGATCGAGCCCATGTCCCAGCCGGAGCCCTTGACGCAAAGCACGTCAACCGCATCGCCGTTGAGATCGCTGAACCCTGTCTTCACCGAGGTATTGCCGCCGCCATGCAGCACCAGGCGTGGATCCTGACCCAGCAGGCGCGTGGTATAGACCCTGAGCGCAAGATCGCGGCCGAGGTTTGCATAGCGCGTCACCGCCGCTTCGGCGTCGCGATCGATCCAGGCACTCTGCATCAACTGTCTTCCTTTGTTATTCTGCCGCGGCCGCGATCCGCTCGGGAAACGCGGCTGCCAGCGCGGCCCTGGTGGCCTTGAGCACGCCGCGCTCGGTGATCAATCCCGTCACCAGCCGCGCCGGGGTGACATCGAAGCCGTAATTCGCGACCGGCGAGCCGTCGGGCACGATCCGCACGGTCTCGATCCTGCCGTCGGCGGTCCGCCCGGTGATGTCTGTAACTTCTTCAGCGCTGCGTTGCTCGATCGGAATCTGCCTGATGCCGTCATCGACACTGAAATCGATGGTGGGCGACGGCAGCGCCACATAAAACGGCACGCGATTGTCATGCGCGGCGAGCGCCTTCAGGTAGGTGCCGATCTTGTTGCAGACGTCGCCGTTGGCGGTCACCCGGTCGGTGCCGACGATCACGAGATCCACCATCCCGTGCTGCATCAGATGGCCGCCGGTGTTGTCGGGGATCACGGTGTGCGGCACGCCGTGATGGCCAAGCTCCCAGGCGGTGAGCGAGGCGCCCTGATTGCGCGGGCGGGTCTCGTCGACCCAGACATGAACGGGGTGACCGCGATCATGCGCCAGATAGATCGGGGCCGTGGCCGTGCCCCAATCGACCGTCGCCAGCCAGCCGGCGTTGCAATGGGTCAGCACGTTGACGCGCTCGCCAGGCTGCTTCTTCGCGGCAATGGCCTCGATCAGCGCAAGACCGTGCTCGCCGATGCGCCTGTTGATGGCAATGTCTTCTTCGGCGATCCCGGCGGCACGCGAATAGGCCGCCGCCGCGCGTTGCGATGATCGCAACCGCCGCAGCGCCAGCCGCATCTCGTCGAGCGCCCATTTCAGGTTGACCGCCGTTGGCCGCGTCGCCAGCAGCGTCTGACAGGCATGATCGAGCGCCGCATCCGAACCATCGGCCCGCATCGCCAGCGCCACGCCATAGGCCGCGGTCGCGCCGATCAGCGGCGCGCCACGCACCAGCATCGAACGGATCGCATCAACTGCGGCATCGCAGGTCGTCAACCGCGCCACGACAAAATCATGCGGCAATCGCCGTTGGTCGATCGCGCCGACCGACCAGCCGTCCGGCTCGAGCCAGATACTGCAGAAATGCCTGCCATCGACCTTCATGATCTATCCCTCGCCAATGCAAGCCTCATGCGCGCAAGATCCGTCCGGCCACCGCGTCAAGCTTTTTCAGGAGTTCCGGATCGCGTGCTTCCGGGGCGGTGATGAGAGCGCTGTCGAGCGCACGGTCCGATCCGACAGGACACGGTTCATGCTCCTTGGGAAAATCCTTTGCAAAGCGCGCGACCAGGCCCTTGGCCTTGTCGGCATTCGTGGTCAGCACCCGGATGATGTCCTGCACGGTCACCACATCATGGTCGGGATGCCAGCAATCGAAATCGGTCACCATCGCAACGGTCGCGAAACAGATCTCGGCCTCGCGGGCGAGCTTGGCCTCCGGCATATTGGTCATGCCGATCACCGAATAGCCTGAGCCCTTGTAGGTCATGCTCTCGGCGTAGCTTGAGAATTGCGGACCCTCCATGCAGAGATAGGTGCCGCCGCGCGCCACCGCGATGCCCTCGGCCTCGGCGGCGGCGGCGAGATGGATACGCAGCCGCGGCGACACCGGATGCGCCATCGAGACATGGGCAACGCAGCCCTTGCCGAAGAACGAGCTTTCGCGCTTGTAGGTGCGGTCGATGAACTGGTCGACCAGCACGAACGTGCCGGGCGGCAATTCCTCCTTGAAGGAGCCGCAGGCCGACAACGAGACGAGGTCGGTAACCCCTGCCCGTTTCAGCACGTCGATGTTGGCGCGGTAATTGATATCGGACGGCGACAGCCGGTGACCCCGGTCATGGCGCGGCAGAAACACCACCGGCAGGCCGGAGATGGTGCCGTGGCGGACCGGCGCGGAGGGCTCACCCCACGGGCTGGCGATCGCCTCCTCGCGCGCATTCTCGAGCCCCGGCAGGTCGTAGATGCCGGAACCGCCGATAATGCCAAGAACCGCCTTCGTCATGGTCTTCCCTTCGCCTCATTCGTACCGCGATTCAGCATGCCCGCGAAATTGCTACAAGCGTATTTCAGGGCGGTCCGTCGGGCGTTTGCACCGGCAAACTCGCGCTTTTGGCGGCTTCCGACGATTATTTGCCCGAAGCCGATCTGGAATGAATATATGGGACCGCCCGAATCGGAAGACTAAACCCGCATGTCCGTTCCCGCCGTCCGCAACCCCGAAACCGGCATCGCTCCGAACGCGCTTGCCGTTCTGAATTCGGTGTTCGGCCTGTCCGGCTTTCGCGGCGCGCAGGAAGAGATCGTCAGCCATGTCGTGGGCGGCGGCAATTGCCTGGTGCTGATGCCGACCGGCGGCGGCAAGTCGCTGTGCTACCAGTTGCCGGCGCTGTTGCGCGAGGGCTGCGGCATCGTGGTCTCGCCGCTGATCGCGCTGATGCGCGACCAGGTCGCGGGATTGCTCGAGGCCGGCGTCAAGGCCGCGGTCCTGAATTCCACGCTGTCCTTCGACGAAGCCTCCGCGGTCGAGGCGCGGCTTCTCGCCGGCGATCTTGACCTGCTTTATGTCGCGCCGGAGCGGCTGCTGACGCCGCGCTGCCTCGCGCTGCTCGGCCGCGCCAAGATCGCGCTGTTTGCGATCGACGAGGCGCATTGCGTGTCGCAGTGGGGGCATGACTTTCGTCCGGAATATATCGGCCTGTCCGTCATATCGGAGCGCTTTCCCGACGTGCCGCGCATCGCGCTGACCGCCACCGCCGATGACCTCACCCGCCGCGAGATCGTCGAGCGCCTCGGGCTTTCCGGCGCGCCGAGCTTTGTCGCGAGTTTCGATCGCCCGAACATCAGATATGAAATCGTCGACAAGCAGAACGCGCCGGCGCAGCTCAAGGCCTTCATCAGCGATCGCCACGCTGGCGACGCCGGCATCGTGTATTGTCTTTCGCGTGCCAAGGTCGAAGACACCGCGGCGTCGCTGACGGCGGCCGGCATCGAGGCGCTGCCCTATCACGCCGGGCTTGACGCCCGCCTGCGCGCCCGCAACCAGGACCGCTTCATCAACGAGGACGGTATCGTGATCGTCGCCACCGTCGCGTTCGGCATGGGCATCGACAAGCCGGACGTGCGTTTCGTCGCGCATCTCGATCTGCCGAAAAGCATCGAGGCCTATTATCAGGAGACCGGGCGCGCCGGCCGCGACGGCAAGCCGTCCAGCGCCTGGATGGCCTATGGCCTGTCCGACATCGTGCAGCAGCGCCGCATGATCGATGAGTCCACCGGCGCCGACGCGTTCAAGCGGGTGTCGATCGCCAAGCTGGAGGCGCTCGTTGCGCTGGCCGAAACCGCACACTGCCGGCGCACCCGCCTGCTCGGATATTTCGGCGAGACGCCCGCGGCCACAAAATGCGGCAATTGCGACAACTGCCTGTCGCCGCCACTGGTGCGCGACGGCAAGGTCATCGCGCAAAAGCTGTTGTCCTGCGCCTACCGCACCGGACAGCGTTTCGGGGCGATGCACCTGATCGACGTCCTGGTCGGCCGCATGACCGAACGCGTCAAGCAGTTCGGGCATGACAAGTTGTCCGTGTTCGGCATCGGCGCCGAACTCAACGAAAAGCAGTGGCGCGCCGCGCTGCGCCAGCTGGTGGCGATGGGCCATCTTCGGGCCGACGGTGAAGCCTTTGGCGCGTTGAAGCTCACGGAGACCGCGCGCGGCGTGTTGAAAGGCGAAACCGAGGTGATGCTGCGCGAGCAGACCGCCGGCTCCCGCGTTCGCGCCACCAGGACCAAATCAAGGCGCGGCGACATTACGCAGCCGCCGGCCGGACGGGGTGAGACCGGCAGCCCAACGCTGCTCGCCGCACTCAGGGCGTGGCGATCGCAAGTGGCGCGCCAGCGCGGCGTGCCGGCCTATGTGGTGTTGCACGATTCCACGATCGACGGCATCGCCACCGCGCGGCCGGCGACGCTGACGCAACTCCGCGGCATCCCCGGCATCGGCGACAAGAAGCTGGAACATTACGGCGACGAGCTGATCGCGCTGGTGAAGGCCGAGCAGGGCTGAGCGTTCGGCCACTCCGCCGGAATCATTGTGCGCCAGGCGGGAATCACGGAGGGTGATCCCTCATCCCAAGGGACGAATCATTCCGTGGCAGCGGCAGCCAGTTACCTCGAAAGCCTCAATCCGGAACAACGGCGGGCCGTCGAGCATGGCGCCGCGGGCGAGGGCCCATTTACGCCGCTATTGGTGATCGCCGGGGCGGGTTCCGGCAAGACCAATACGCTGGCCCATCGCGTCGCCCATCTGATGGTCAACGGCGCCGACCCCCGGCGCATCCTGCTGATGACGTTTTCGCGCCGCGCGGCGTCCGAAATGGCAAAGCGCGTCGAGCGGATCGCCCGCAAGGTGATGGGCGACAATGCCGGCGTGATGACGGACGCGCTGGCCTGGGCCGGCACTTTCCACGGCATCGGCGCGCGGCTGTTGCGCGACTACGCCGACCAGATCGGACTCGATCCTGCCTTCACGATCCATGACCGCGAGGATTCCGCCGACCTGATCAACCTGATCCGGCACGACATGGGATTTTCCAAAACCGAGAGCCGCTTCCCCACCAAGGGCACCTGCCTTGCGATCTACTCGCGCTGCGTCAACGCCGAGAGCCCGATCGAGCAGGTGCTTGGGTCGTCATTCCCGTGGTGCGCCGGATGGGCGGCCGAGCTGAAGGAATTGTTCGCCGGATATGTCGAGGCCAAGCAAAAGCAGAACGTACTCGATTACGACGACCTGCTGCTGTACTGGGCCCAGACCATGAGCGATCCCGCGCTGGCAAGCGATATCGGCGGCCGGTTCGACCATGTGCTGGTCGACGAATATCAGGACACCAACCGCCTGCAGTCTTCGATCCTGCTGGCGCTCAAGCCCGGCGGTCACGGTCTCACCGTGGTCGGCGACGACGCGCAGTCGATCTATTCGTTCCGTGCCGCCACCGTGCGCAACATCCTGGATTTTCCAAGCCAGTTCTCGCCACCGGCCGATATCATTACGCTGGATCGCAACTATCGCTCGACACAGACCATCCTCGCCGCCGCCAACGGCGTGATCGATCTCGCCAAGGAGCGCTTCACCAAGAACCTGTGGACCGACCGGGTGTCAGGCTCCAAGCCTCAGCTGGTCACCGTCCGCGACGAGGCCGACCAGGCCCGCTGCATTGTCGAACGCATTCTTGAAAACCGGGAATCCGGCACGCTGTTGAAGCAGCAGGCGGTGCTGTTCCGCACATCCAGCCACAGCGGCCCTCTGGAAGTCGAACTGACCCGGCGCAACATTCCCTTTGTCAAATTCGGCGGACTCAAGTTTTTGGATGCCGCCCACATCAAGGACATGCTGGCGCTGTTGCGGTTCGTCGAAAATCCGCGCGACCGCGTCGCCGGTTTCCGGCTGATGCATCTGATCCCCGGGGTCGGCCCGACATCGGCACAACGCGTGCTCGACGCCATCGCCGACGGCGCCGACCCGATCGCCGCGCTGGCCCACGCGCCGGCCCCGCCGCGCGCCGGCGAAGACTGGAGAACGTTCGTCGGCGCGGTCGCGGACCTCTGTCATTCCAATTGGCCGGCCGACCTCGAACGCGCGCGGCTGTGGTACGAGCCGCATCTGGATCGCATCCACGAGGATTCGGAAACCCGCCGCGCCGACCTGATCCAGCTCGAACAAATCGCCAGCGGCTATCCCTCGCGCGAACGCTTCCTCACCGAACTGACGCTCGATCCCCCCGATGCGACCAGCGACCAGGCAGGAGTGCCGCTGCTCGACGAGGACTATCTGATCCTGTCGACCATCCACTCCGCCAAGGGCCAGGAATGGAAATCGGTGTTCGTGCTGAACGTGGTCGACGGCTGCATGCCGTCCGATCTCGGCGCCGGCACCTCGGCCGAACTCGAGGAAGAACGCCGGCTGCTCTACGTCGCCATGACCCGCGCCAAAGACGATCTGCACCTGGTCGTGCCGCAGCGTTTCTTCACCCACGGCCAGCACGCCAAGGGCGACCGCCACGTCTATGCGTCACGGACGCGGTTCATTCCGGACCGTCTGCTCGGCCTGTTCGAAAAGACGGTCTGGCCGCTCGCGGCGGCCGTTGCCGCCGCCCGCGCCGCGGGCCAGGGGCCGCGCATCGATGTCGGGGCGCGGATGCGCGGGATGTGGCGCTGATCCGGGAACGGCAACGGCCGCTCGCGCAACCGGTTTTTTTCACGTAACTTGCACTTGCCGGAGATAACGCCGATTTCACGGTGCCTCTGACCCTCGGACGGCGGCTCCCGTCCGGTTGAGCGGCGCGCCGCTTGCGTCGCAAAATGCAAGTTCTGGTTGAAATGATTTCGCCTGCTCGGTAATCTCGAAGGGTGCATGGGGGACGCCTGCGATGAGCACGGACGGGGATCTCTCGACAATCCCGCGACCGGATCGAGACCATGATCTCGCGCGCTCCCGGCCAGCGCAAAGCTGCAACCATATTCGCCAATTTGCGGCGCCATGCTGGGACTGCATCCTGCGGTTCGCACTCGTGCTGTGGATCGCCCGCGTGCCGCTTGCAACCACTGCGCTGGGACTGTTGTTCCTTGGCCTGGTGCCGCAAGCACAGGACGTTTTCGTCGAATTTGCCAGCGCGCCCACCTGGTGGATGTTTTTCTTCCTGCTTGTCCTGTTCGCGGGGTGGGCGATGCCCACGCATTACGCGGCGCGGATGCTGCTCGATACCGATGCGAGATTTCAGGAATTTCTGGCGGCAGAGGCGGCGTTGAATCAGGCGGCATGCCTGGAACGTTCGTCAAAGTGGGTGCCGCGGGCATTGGGCTTGCTGACTTTCGTCGCGGTGTTGATCGCGATCTGCCGTTCATACCTGAACCTGCCCGATCTGGACCAGAAGGAAGTCATCGCAGCGGTCGACCGGTCGCTCATGGAAATGACGGTGCTCGTCGTAGCGGGCGCCATCGTATTCCTGCGTTACGTGATCAGGCGGTCGCGCAGCGCGGACCTGCCGGTGCTGCGATCGATCAAGCACATAAACAGGCGGTTGGCTCCGTTGTGGCGCATGATATCGCCCGGGCTTATGGACGTGCGCGGCTCGGACGACGAAGCCAGTCGCGACGTGGGCCGGCTCATCCTGCTGGGGATTTTCGTTATTTTTCTCGGCATTTTCGGCCTCGGCGCTGATACCGCGGGGCAACTGTTTCCACGCGCCATGGCCGTTCCATTCATCCTTGGCGGCTGGCTACCGTTCCTGTCGAATGTCTCCGGGTTCGGCCGGCAATTCCGCGCGCCGCTGATCCTGATCCTTTTCCTGGCGATTTCCGGGCTCGCGGTTCTCCTCGGCGACAACCATACGGTACGCCGCGTCGACGCCGCCGGCACGGTCGGACATGCCGTCGACGTCAGTCCGATCCGGCTCGACGCCGCCGTAGCGACGTGGATGCACGAAAACGGCTGCGACGGGGCGCCCGCGACCTGTCCTCGACCGATCATCATCGCCGCGGCCGGCGGGGCGAGCCGTGCCGCCTTCTTCATGTCGACCATCATCGGTTACTTCATGCAGGAGGCGGCCACCCATGGCCTCGACTCCAATCAAGTGCGTAACCGGCTGTTCGCCATTTCCAGCGTTTCGGGTGGTTCCGCAGGCGCGGTCATGGTGACCGCGGCGCTCGCCGCCAAGAACGACAGCAACGATCATCCCTGCATTCAAAAGCCGGTCGATCTGTGGTGGGGTGACACGGTCAACAACTGGCGCGACTGTTTCGAGGCGCTGACCAGCGGCGATTTTTTGACGTCCGGTTTCTTCGGCCTGGCCTTCAACGACATGCTGCCGTTCGGCTTTTTCCGGGACCGGGCCGCCGTCCTCGAGGACACCTGGACCAATCGCTACCAGGCGGTCATCACGCGCGCCGACGAGCCCGCCTCGCCGCAGTCATGCAAGGGCCTGAGCTGTCCGTTTCTCACCCTGCGGCCGCGGCCGGGGCACTGGATTCCGTTGCTGGTTCTCAACGGAACATCGGAAGCCACCGGCAGCCGTATCATCACCACGGCCCTGGCGAAGACCTACCCTCCGAAGGGAAAATGCCCAACCGCGGATGTCGCATCCGACTGTCCGCTGTTCGTTCAGGCGGACCGCTTTCATGATCTGCTGGCGACCAAGGTAGGATCGGAAGCCTGGTTTGACTGGGTGGGGGGCTTCGAGCGCTATTTGCTGCGCGATGCCGGCGGCGATGATATCCGTTTGAGCGCGGCGGCGCTTAACTCGGCGCGCTTCCCGCTGATTTCGCCGCCCGGTACGGTTCGCAATCAGGATCAGGCGATCGTCGATCGTATCGTCGACGGCGGATATTTCGAGAATTACGGCGCGCTTGGAGCAAAGGAACTGGCGCTGGCCGTGCACGCGGCGCAGCCGCAATTGGCGCCGTTCGTCATCGTCATCTCCAACGATCCCAACGATCTGCTCGATGCCAGCGACGATTTACCGAATCCCAAAACACAACCGCCGGCGCAACTCGGCGACCGCGTTGAAAAAGCACGCGCGAAGGTCAATACCACGGAATGGTTGACCGATATCTCCGCACCGGTAACGACGATTGCCAACGCGCGCTCCGCGCACGGCGTTTTGGGCGTCGACCAATTGCACAGCACGCTGCGTGACGCCATTCCGGGGTGTGAACAGCTGCTGATCAAAGTCCGGGTGTGGCCGCAATACGGCAAGGAGCTCTCGATGAGCTGGTGGGAATCGGCGCCGATTCAGCGCCAGCTGCACCGGCAAACCGAAGGCACCAATGACCAAAATCAAAATGGCACTCACCTCGACGCCATTTGGGCACTCATGAAAACGACGTCGAGTTGCGCCGCGACCAAGCCATGAGAGACGCGCCAGGACCCATCATGAGTGGGGCTGGCCTGGGAATCGTCTTCACAAAACGCGAGCCGTTCTGTTCCTGAGGATATGTATCTCGTCAGCCGGTCTTCATCCGGTACCGGACGGAAAACCTGCGCGTGCTGCCGGTGTTCGGCAGGCCTCATCCGCGCAACAATTGGCCGGTACGATGCGCGGCGGGTCGCCGGTCACCGCGCGGGTCAGAGCCTCTCGATCAGGTTTACTCCAGTTCGCGCGTGCCCGACGAAACCTGGTATCTGGCATGTCTCCGTTGCAATGTGGCTTTGAACCGAGGGCACCATGATTGAGTGGTTCGATGACCTGACGTTGGGAATGCGTTTCAAGAGCGGTGAGTTTTCGGTCACCAGGGAAGACATCAAGCGGTTCGCGGCGGAATTCGATCCGCAACCGTTCCATTTGGACGAAGCCGCCGCCGAAAAGACTGTCTTCAAGGGGCTTGCCGCGTCAGGATGGCACACGGCCGCTATCGCGATGCGCCTTGCCGTTCAGGTTCGGCCGTTCGGGCCGCATCCGCTTTTGGGACTTGGCGTCGATGACCTGCGCTGGATGATGCCGGTACGGCCCGGCGACGTCATCCACATCGAAGGCGAAGTGGTTGAACTGATTCCGTCGCGGACCAAACCGCAAGGCATCGCGCGGGTCAAATGGACCGCTTACAATCAACGCGGCGAAGCGGTCTACACGTTCACCCCCATCGGCATCGTGCCCCGCCGTCCCGCCTAAGGCGTGAACCCATAAATCCAAGTGGCTGGCGAACTTCCGCTTTGATACGCATTCCGGACTCTACGTCGGACATCGCGTGAGGTCCGAAAAATGCCAACAACGGACATGCCACGATCATGACATAGCAAACGGCTTGAGAATGAATTCACACACCGATCAGGGCGTAGTGTGCGCCTACCCAAGCCGCCAGCACGACCAAAATCAATCCGGGTATCACACGGACGGCAAAAGAGCGGCCACCACTGGTGCCGGCAAGGACCAGCTTGCTAATCGTGTTGGTCGAAAGTCCGGTTAGAATCGGTAAAACGGCGTCGGCCGCGGTCATCTTTCCTGATGCGACGAGTGAGGCCACCGAGATCGCCGCTGAATGCGTATCGACGAAGCCCGCGAGGGCAGCCGCCAGAATAATGCCATTCCCGCCGAACCATTCCTGAAGCGCAGCGGAGGCAACGATGATGCAGGAAAGGGTCAAGGCAAAGACGAGAGCCGTGGTGAGATTGAATGCGCGTCCGCTTTTTGCCTCGTCCCCGGCCTTCTGACGTAACGCGAGAATCGTGAAAATTGTCCCGTAGATGACCGCAGTCAAGCCCGCGCCTGCGAGAGAAATAGATAGGGTTCGAAGGGTCGGCCAGCTTGTGGCACCGAGGACAATTGCCATTTGCGCGATTGTTGCGATCGTCGATAGCACCGCGCCTGCTACTGCGGCCGTCATAACGTTGGCCGTCGCTTTAACCCGTGCGCCCATTGCCGCAATTGTTGCGGCGCTCGAGATGAAGCCTGATGCGAGTCCTGCGATAGGTAGTCCAAATCGGGTGCCGAGCATGCGAACCGCAATGTAACCGGCGCCGCTAATCGCCATCACGAGTACCACCAGAATCCAGATTGAATGCGGATTAAGCGCGCCGTATGGCCCCATCAACCGGTCTGGAATAAGCGGCAGGACGACAAGCGTCGCACCAGAGAAGATCAATATGTCATCGAGTTCATCTTCTGTAAGCACCGAGCGGACAAAGCGGTGGAGCCGGGTTCGCGAGGCAAGCAGAACAGCCACGATGACGGCGATGCCGCCCGCCAGCGCGGGCTGTTGCATTGAAAGTCCGCCCAGTAGAACGGTCAGTATCAGTGCGATCTCGCTCGTCAAGCCAGGGTCATCATTACGGCTGCGCCAATAGGCGATTGCGGTCAATGCGATGACGCCTGCGGTCACAATGGCGAGCAATACCTCGGATCCAACAATGAAGCTGACCGCACCAGCAAGCGACGTAACAGCGAACGTTCGTATCCCCGCCGGAGAACGCGCCGGTCCCTCGCTTTTGCGGCGTTCCCGTTCGGCGCCGATCAGCAGGCCAATTCCAGGTGCCACTACGAGGTTGAGGATCACGGGTGCGGCTATGGTCCTTTCTGCTTGGGCTCAAGCAATGCGAAGGAATGCAATAGGCGGGGCAACTAGGTACCGCCCGCGGAACGTTACTGGATAAAGTCGTCGGCGCCTTTTGTCGTGAAGCATCTGATCTGTCTGCCACCAGATAGGGAGTCGAAGCGTACGGAGTGCCATGGTTCGCCGACAGCGCGTAGCGGCCGTTTCCGGCACGACGGCAATCCCCACACGAGACTCCACCATACGACAAACGGCATCCAGTCCTCGTAGCCTAATTCGCGGTTTCAGAGATCGGCCAAGACGCGTTGACTGCCATGCGAGATGTTCGGCAAGCGCACTGCCGGCCACGAGGCCGACAAACTCCTCATCGAGCAGATCAACGAATGCTATGTTGCGCCGCCCCGCCAAGGCATGGCCGCGCGGCACGATGACAACGAGCCTGTCACTGCGGAAGGGGAAGGTCTCCAGTCCCTCGACGCCAGCCGAGTTGGCGGGCACCAGCACGCCGATGTCGGCGTGGCCCTGCGCTACGGCCGGAGCTATCTCGTAGCTGAGGCGTTCCTCCAGTGCGATATCGACGCCGGGATTGGTTGCAAGCCAGCCGGCAAGAACATCCGGCAAGTATTCTTCCAGCGCAGTGGTATTTGATATCAACCTGATGTGTCCCCGCACGCCTCCGCGCGCATGCTCGCGCAGACGCCGCGCAGTCGCTCCATTTGTGCCAAAACGAGCTGAGAGTGGTGAAACAACGCGTGACCGGCGGGCGTCGGACGTACGCCTCGACGATGTCGCTCCAGCAAAGCCGTTCCGAGCATCTCCTCCATCCCTTTCATGCGTGCGCTTGCCGAGGGAAGAGAGATGCCCGCGCGTGAAGCGCCAACTGTAATGCTGCCCTCCTCCACTACGGCGGCGAACAGGCGCAAGTCGGTAAGATCAAAATGCACGGCGCAACTCCTCGACGAGTTACCATTCTGCCTATGTTGCAGCCGAAGCCAGGGTTATGAAAATCCCTCATTGCGCCTTTTGGAGGCGACAGACAACTCTGTCGGTATGTCGAACCCAATCGTCTATCTTGTCGTCGTTGCCGCCGCCTTCTTGCTCGCGGGATTAGTCAAAGGCGTCACTGGCCTCGCCCTGCCGACGGTCGGAGTAGGTCTGCTAAGCTTGGCAGTGCCTCCTGCCCACGCCGCCGCTCTTATCGTAGTGCCAGCGTTGATAACAAACGTCTGGCAAATGATGAGCGGGCCTGGCCTTAGGAGCCTGGTGCGACGGCTTTGGCCGATGCAGTTGGCGATATGTCTTGGGACCTGGGCCAGCGCGAGTCTGATGGCCGGTTCGGAGACCGCATTCGCATCGGCCGCCCTTGGCATCGCGCTGATAGCTTACGCGGCTTTTGGTTTGATGAATGTGCGCGTCCCACACGTGCCGGCTTGGGCCGAGTGGTGGCTGGGCACTTTTGTCGGAGGCGCAACGGGATTCATTAGCGCCGCTACCGGCGTGTTTGTAATACCCGCAGTGCCATACCTTCAGGCACTAGGCTTCGAGCGCGAAGAGTTCATGCAGGCGCTCGGCCTCTCTTTCACTGTCTCCACCATCGCGCTTGCCTGGTCATTGGCCAGCGCCGAGACACTTGATCTCGGCACCGGCTTATATTCGCTCCTCGCCCTCGTCCCCGCTCTGGCCGGAATGATTGCGGGGCAGCACTTGCTGCGCGTCATGCGTCCCGAGACATTTCGGCGCTGGTTCTTTTCAGGATTGGCAGTTCTTGGGGCGCACTTGGCCGTCGGAGTTCTTTGGTGAGCAGCGCGAGACGAACCACCGAACTCAGGCGACGGGCGGCTCGCGGATGAATGCGCCGGTCTCGGCATCGTAGACGTCAACCGCCCAGAACTGACCAGCGGGAGCATTCGCAGGCACTCGCGGGTGATACGTGTTGCTGCCATTCAGCCGCTCCTGTTCGTCGGTCACGTACGTCTTGATGTGGAGTTGAGGTGGCGGCGGAACGACGGGACCGAACATCGCCCGCTTTGGGTCCGGATTCGGACGTCGCGGCGTTTGGCGCCAGGTCTCCTCCATTAACCCTGTCGGCAAACACCGTGTACGCCGCCGCCAAGTTGCCTCATTGGATCGGAGAATTTCCATCAGCACGAATCCTAGTCGGGGGGGACATCATGCTGAGAATGGTGTTGTTGGGCCTCCTCATCCCAGTGGGTGTAGGAGCACTAGCGGCAATGGAACTCAGAACTCCACGGCCTGCTGCAGTACCTGCTGCAGTAACAGTCGTTCAGCCCCTTGCCGAGACAACCGAAGGCATTTCCGATTCACATGGTGCGTTGCCGAAGGCTGATCGACTTGAAGTTACCTATGCGAAAAGCGAGACGCCAACGCAGCCTGGTCCAGTCGACGAACGCATTTCTCCATCGGAAGCTACCACTATCGGCTTTGCGGAGGCCCTGGGGATTATCAAGCCCCATCGGCACGATCCCAAGACAAAGAAAGTCACTACCGCTGCCCTTCCCAAGTCGAAGCCAAAGACTACCAATATCAGGCGAACTGCTATTCCCGATCGTTCAAAGACCGCCGGCGGCACCGAGTCCTGTCGGCTAAGCGCGTTTGGTGGCTTGCGTAAGGCTTTGAATTCAACCGACTGCGAAATCTAATTCTGTGAGCCGCAATCCTTCTCGGAACGGCTTCGATCGCTCTAACCTGATGTTATCGCCAGAACCTGGTGAGTAAGCCCGACCTCAGGCTCGCTTCCAACCGGCGCGGCCAATGTCCGCTTCGCGTCAAAAAAACGGAAGTGGCCGCGCTGGAACGGGCATGTCCGTTCTACCCTCCACAACAGACATCGTCAGGCCGCTCCGCCATGCCCGTTTCGTGCCAGCAGCGGAATTGGTCCAGCCCAGCATGAGACCTCGCCTCGAACCGTCGAAGTGGTGGAAACGATTTGCCGCGCCCATGAGCGCTAAAAACACAGGAATACGCAAAAGGCGCCTTCGCATTTTGCTCTTCCTGAATTTTTGCTTCCTGCCGGAAATCTCTGCTGCCTCGTGGCAGCATTGATCTGCATCAACGTAGGATCGGAGAAATGAGCCTTATTGTTCAATGTCGGTTACGAACACGCTCTTGAATAGGTTTTGCGCGGCCGTGTTTTGCCTATGTGTTCTGCGAAAGAATTCCGACCATGCAGGAGAGCTTTGGAGAGGCTCGCACAGTGGTTCTAGCAGGCCCCGGTAAACGTGACCAGCGGCTTGACCTATTGCGAGGTGTCGGCCAGTGGATGGTCTTCCTAGACCATGTCCCGTACGACTTCCTGAACTGGTTCACCAGTCGTAACTACGGCTTCAGTGACGCAGCCGAATTATTCGTGTTCATTTCCGGCTATTCGATCGGTTTTGCCTACGGACCAGCGGTTAAAACCGGCAAGTTTGTAGCTGGGGCCAAGCGCCTTTGGACGCGCGCATCGCAACTCTACGTTGCCCATATTTTGTTATTTCTGGTTTTCACGGCTCAAATTGCTCGCACCGCAGCTCGGTTTGACAACCCGATGTACAAGGACGAGTTCAATGTCGCGCAGTTTCTCGACCGTACCGATATAATGATCGGGCAGGCCCTTTTGCTGAAGTATAAGCCAGTCAACCTGGATGTCCTGCCCCTCTACATCGTGCTGGTGCTTGCTGCGCCAGCGATATTGTGGGGCCTGCTGCATCGGCCGAACTGGACGCTATTCTGCTCTGCGGTTCTCTACGTCGCAGCTCGACATTTTGATTGGAACTTGCCTTCGTTTCCAGGCGGCAAATGGTACTTCAATCCCTTCGCCTGGCAGTTCTTGTTCGTCTTCGGCATTTGGTGTGGCTTTGGTGGCGGTCCCACAGTAAGGACTGCAGCATTATCCCGCCCGGTCACAATAGTCGCAGCGGCATGGCTCGTCTTTGCGTTCCTGATCGTGATGACATGGCACGTGCCAACCTTGGAGCGATTTGTGCCGCAGGCGCTAATTCGCACGATTTATCCAATCGACAAAACCAATCTCGACCCCCTGCGTCTCACCCATTTCGTCGCAGTGCTGGTCGTGCTGCTTCGTGTTCTCCCGCCGGGTTTGCCGGGGCTCACCTCAAAATGGCTGCGCCCGCTGATCCTGTGTGGTCAACGCTCGCTCCCCGTGTTCTGCTTTGGCGTTTTGCTGTCATTCGCTGCTCACTGGATGCTGGTGCAGATTAAAGGCGGTATCGTCGCCCAGATGCTCGTCGGCGTTTCCGGCATCGTTCTTCTGGTGGGCATTGCCTGGATCGCTACATTGTACCGGAGCTTTCCGACCTTGCTTGGGGCGGAAACGCGTGTGATCCGGACAGGAAAAGACGTTCCGATGATCGAGGGAGAGTAGACGCAGGTGCCGACGGCCGCTAATGGGTCAAAAACGGAAGTGACCCTGCTTCCTTGGCAAGTCCGTTCTACCCTCAGGAGCAGACGTCGTCAGACGACCCGGGCATGTCCGAAAAGTGCCACACTCAGACATTACCGGGTGCGTCGCTTCTCCCACTGTGGCGCTGTCCGGTCGTTGCTGCGGCCGACCACAGGAGATGGCCGGCCGCGCAGATCGTTTGTGTCAGACCGCACTTAGTCCTTCGCTGACGACTCCTTCAGCTTCTGCATCACTTCATCCATGTTGAAGCTGGCCGCCTTCTGCCGCTGTGGATAGTCCTTGAAGGTCGTCAGGAACTCACCGACATAAGCCTGCGCGGGGATGAGCTGGAAGGCGTGATCAAAAATCCAGTCGTAGTAGGTGTTGGAGGTAATGTCCGCGCGCTCATACGGGTCGGTTCGGAGATTGAAGATTTTGGGAAGCCGCAGGTTGATGAACGGTTCCGACCAAACGCGCAGCGTCCCGGGCGCGCGCTGTTCCATGAACACCAGCTTCCAGTTGTCGTAGCGCAGGCCGGTCAGCTGCTGATCGTCGTTGATGTAGAAGAAGGATTCCCGCGGGCTCTTTGGAGATTGCCCGGTCAGGTATGGCACCAGATTGTCGCCGTCGAGATGAACCTTGTAGGTCATGTCGCCGACGTTGTAGCCGTTGGCGAGCTTGTCCTTGACTTCGGTGTCGCCGGCCACCGCCAGAAGCGTCGGCAGCATGTCGAGGTGGGCCACGATATCGTTGGACACCGTCCCGGGCTTGATCTTGCCTGGCCAGCGGAACATCGCCGGCACACGGTAGGCGCCTTCCCAGTTGGAGTTCTTCTCGTTCCGGAACGGCGTCATTGCGCCGTCCGGCCAGGAGTTCATGTGCGGGCCGTTGTCGGTCGAGTACATAACGAATGTGTTGTCCGCGATCTTCAGGTCGTCCAGCACCTTGAGGACTTCACCGACATTCTTGTCGTGGTCGATCATGGTGTCGTGGTACGGGCTCTGCCAGCGCCCGGACTGACCGACGCTTTCCGGCTTGGTGTGGGTGCGGAGGTGCATATGCGTGAAGTTCACCCAGACGAACGCCGGCTTGCCGGCCGCATTCTGCCGCTTGATGAAGTCCACGGCGCGGGCTGCGGTGTCGTCGTCGATGGTTTCCATCCGCTTCTTGGTCAGCGGACCGGTGTCCTTGCAGACCTGCTTGCCGACTTTGCCGAAGCGCGGATCGATCGTGGCGTCGTCCTTGTCCGACGCCTTGCAATCCATGACACCGCGCGGGCCGAAGTTGTTGCGGAAGTTCGGGAAGTCCTTCTCTTTCGGGTAGTCGGGCAGTTCTGGCTCCTCCTCGGCATTCAGGTGATAGAGGTTGCCGTAGAACTCGTCGAAGCCATGCACGGTGGGCAGAAATTCGTTGCGGTCGCCAAGATGGTTCTTGCCGAACTGTCCGGTCGCGTAGCCGAGCGGCTTGAGTAGTTCGGCGATCGTCGGATCTTCCTTCTGAAGCCCGAGCGTGGCGCCGGGAAGACCGACCTTGGTCATGCCGGTGCGCAAGCCGGACTGCCCGGTGATAAACGAGGCGCGGCCGGCGGTGCAGCTCTGCTCGGCATAATAATCGGTGAACATCACGCCTTCATTGGCGACGCGGTCGATGTTGGGCGTCTGGTAGCCCATCATGCCGCGAGAATAGGCGCTGATATTGGATTGGCCGATGTCGTCACCCCAGATGATGACGATGTTGGGCTTTCGTGGTTGCTGCGCTTGCACGGTTACGGACGCCAATACGGGCACCGAAAGCGTGATCGCGACCAATGCGTGTTTCCATCTCATGGTGTTTCCATTTCTTTGTACGTGCTGTGTCCCTGCGGCAGTGGAGCAAGGGTTTGCGCCTGGTGCGGGACGGCGAACCGGACTGACGACACATTGTGAGGTCTTGATTGCCGCTCTTTCGGTTGATTGCGTAAGCGAGCACACTCGGCGTGATCGCCGCCGCTACCCGACGGGACATTAACTTTGCAATTGAGCCTTTAGCCAGTCTTGACCTAGATCAAAGGAAATATCGCCTTCGAAGCTAGAAATTGAGGTCAATTGCGTCCCGCCTGTTCTGCTTCTTGCGTGCGCCGACGCACGTTTTTGGCAAACCTTCACAGGGGAAGATCGTGCGCATGAAATGGCCCACTGTACGTGGAACTGCGCTTAAGACGGCTCTAGTGGCCGCCGCGCTCATCGGCGCGTTGGCCTTTACCGCGGTCTCTTCGCAAGCTGCAAACCCGTTGCCATCGTGGAATGACGGTCCGGCCAAACAATCCATTATTACCTTTGTCGAGAAGGTCACCAAACCCGGCTCGCCAGACTTCGTGCCTGTCCCCGAACGCATCGCCACTTTCGACAACGACGGCACGCTTTGGTGCGAACAGCCCGTGCCCGTGCAGTTATTTTTCGCTCTTGATCGCGTGAAGGCGCTTGTCCCGCAGCATCCGGAGTGGACCACAACGGAGCCGTTCGCCTCGCTGCTCAAGGGTGATTTGCAGACAGCACTCGCCGGCGGTGACCGCGCGCTCCTTGAAGTCGTCATGGCTACGCACGCTGGCATGACCACGGCTGAATTTGAGCAAATCGTGAAGGACTGGATCGCAACCGCTAGGCATCCAAAAACTGGCCAGCTCTTTACCGACATGGTTTATCAGCCGATGCTCGAAGTGCTGTCCTATTTCCGCGCGAACGGTTTCAAGAACTTCATCGTCTCCGGCGGGGGCATCGAGTTCATGCGCCCGTGGGCGGAGCGGGTTTATGGCGTTCCTCCCGAACAGGTTGTCGGCAGCAGCATCAAGACGAAGTTTGAAATTCGCGAGGGCAGACCCCTCCTCGTGCGTTTGCCGGAATTGAACTTCAATGATGACCAAGGCGATAAGCCCGTGGGCATCAACCGGCACATCGGTCGCCGACCCATCGCCGCGTTTGGCAACTCCCGTGGCGACAAGGAAATGCTGGAATACACGCAGGGCGGCGGTGGCGCACGGTTCGAGCTTTTGGTGCTGCACGATGATGCGGTCCGCGAATATGCCTACGGTCCGGCATTGGGATTGCCAGAGCCCAAACTCGGGGCTTTCCCGCAGGCCCTTTACGACCAAGCGAAGCAGTCAGGCTGGACCGTCGTGAGCATGAAGAACGATTGGAGCCAGGTCTTTCCGTTTGAACAGTCCCCAGTCACCGCCATTGACATCCTGTTGGAACCGGACACCACGATGCTCCAACATGCCGAAGCGGTGAACGCAAACCTCCTCAAGATTTTTCCGCAAGGCTTTGCCCTGGATGCCGCACACCGCCCTCATGTGACGATGATCCAACGTTTTGTCCGCACGGCCGACCTAGACAAGGTCTATGATGCCGTCGGCAAGGTTTTCGCCCGCGCCAACGTGGCTGGGTCGAAGCTGGAAGCCTTCAAATACTACTACGCTCCAGCGAACGAATTGGGTGTTGCGGGTATTGTCGCGCGGCCGACGCCCGAACTGATTAAGCTGCAAGATGACCTGATCGCCGCCGTTGCGCCGTTCACGGTGTCGAGCGGAACCTCATCCGCCTTCGTTACGACGCCCGACGATCGCGTCATTGACCCACTGCTGATCGAATATGTTTCGACGTTTGTTCCGAAATACTCCGGCGATCGCTTCAATCCGCACGTCAGCACTGGCCTCGCACCGCGGACCCATCTCGACAAACTGCTCGCCGAGCCGTTCGAGCCATTCACGTTTTCGCCCGCGGGGGCAGCCGTTTATCAACTAGGCCAATTCGGCACGGCTGCGAAGAAACTCAAAGAGTTCGAGTTGAAACCGTGATGCGGTGCAAAACCCCCATGTCCGAGGTGCATCATTCGTGACCTGGTCGAACAACGCGAAGTCCGTTCAGGGTCAATCGCGTCGTTTCGACCGTGGTTCGGCCACTTCCGGTCTACCCCGAGGAACGGACATAGTCAGACCGCTCCGGCATGTCGGAAAAGTGCCAAGAGGAGACATCGCCAGCTTTGCCGCTCCTTATGTAAGCGCGCAAGCTGCCACGCGTGCTCTCGACCGACGAGCTGTTGCGTCTGCTGGAGGCCGCACCCGGGCTCAAACACAGAGCGGCGCTCAGCGTTGCGTACGGCGCTGGTCTGCGAGCCATGGAGGTCGTCGCGCTGAAGGTCTGCGATATTGATTCCTAGCGAATCATCAATGCGACTCGATCAAAGCCGATCGGCCAAACCAGCGGGCACAGTAACGTTATATCCAACCCCGGCCGACTTCCGCACACCCACAGCCGCACGATCAAATCTCCATAGCGCGGCACCCGTCGCACCTCACCTCACGCGCGTTCATTCGCTGGAGGCTTTCGGCAGGACAAGCTGCTGCCCAAGCCCGCCGCGCCGCCGTCCCCCAAGCCGGCGCAGGAGGACTTGGCGGCCGACCTGTTTCAACGGCGGCTCCTACCTTTGGGCTTGATCCCGAGCAGCCGGCCGCGAGAGGAGATGTCGCCCCACTTGGCCGACCAGCCTACTTGAGGGTCAGATTGCGGATCATCGGCCTGGCCAGTGTTCGTCCGCTTTCCCTGTAGCGCAAACACGGCGCCTTGCGAGTCGATGCAGTGGGCAATCGAGATATCGGCCCACAATTCGATCGGCCCTCGTGTGATGTGCCCGCCCTCCGCCCTCACCCGACCCATGGCAAGATCGAGATCGGCGACTTCAAAATAGTAAAGCCAGAACGGGACTGGCGCGCTGGCGATTTTGTTGAACATACCGCCCATCGTCCATTTACCGGCGGCGAAGAGCTGATAGGACTCTATCGGCGTAGTCATGGGCTCGGCCTTCTGCCAACCCAACAGGCTGCCGTAGAACTCGAACGCCGTTTTTGCGTCGGCGGCGAATAGTTCATGCCAGCCGACGCGGCCAAGCCCGCCCGGCTCGGCAGCGAGGTTGCCATATTTCAATCCCTTGATCAGGGCGAGCGACGCGGTCTGCGGATCGGCGACCACCGCGAGCCGGCCGACGTTGCTGTCCATCGGCGGCACGTACACCGTGCCGCCGAGACGCCTGAGCTGATCGACGACCCCGTCCAGATCCTCGACCGCGACATAGCCCATCCATCGCGGCGTAGCCCCCTTCTTCCGCCCGTCGAGCGGCAGCTCCATAAGTCCCGCAACAGGCGCCCCGCCGACGCTGAAAAGCCGGTAGGCAAATTCGGGGGTGGAGGCGTCCTGCACGTCCCAACCCACCACCTTGCTGTAAAAGGACTGCGCCGCCGACACGTCCGTCGTCAGCAACTCGTACCAAGCGAATACGGCGGATTGCTCAACCATTCAGATTGCTCCGACCACGCCCATGCGGCAGTGCAGCGTACTGTGCGCGCCCGCCTTGAATGCGATCGTGATCATGACGGAGCGGCGCGTTGTTCATCAACATGAACGGGAACTGGGCATGTAGCAACGAGTTGTGAACTCATTCCAGCTTGCGGTGGAGCAAGAGCCAAACGTAAAATCTTTGGGTTTGAAACTGAACACTGGCATGGAGGATGCTACATGTCCCGGGTGAAGCAAGTTTCGAAGCGGAAGCGTCTGAACAAAGCCGCTGGTGTGCCGGCTCTAGGTGCCGCCGGACTGAGTCTTTCGCTGGTGGGGAGCGCATCCGCATCGGCTCCTGCGACTGCGGACGATCCGCAATTTCTAAACACCATACCCAATCAACGGTTCGTTCTTAGCGAAGAGGAAATAGCCGACGTAAGTCTTGCGACATTCTACCTCTTCGACAAGGAAAACGGCACCGCCGACTTCACGCAGATAGCGCGCGGCTGCGGCGGCTGCGGCGGCTGCGGTCACGGTGGTGGATGTGGTGGTGGAGCTCGCGGTTGCGGCGGTGGATGTCGCGGTGGTATCGGCGGTGGATGTCGTGGCGGTTTCGGCTGTGGCTGCAGAGGCTGCGGTTGCGGCGGTTGCGGCGGTTGCGGCGTCGGCTGGGGTTGGGGCATTTGGGGCGGCTGCGGTTTCGGAGGCTGCTGCCTATCGTGGGGCGGCTGCCGTATTTGTTGAGTTGATGTAATTTTTAGCGCATTGGCGGAAGAAAGAAGGTGCTGTTGGCGGGTCGACAAACTACCCGGCGAATTGTTCGCGCCACGGTCGCTTTGCGACATGTCCGCACCGGGGATCCGCGACCCGCAAGCAGACGACGCGCTTGTGCCAGACGCGCCTGAGGCAGCCAAAACTTCCCGCGGGACGTTCTTCCCGCGGGACGTTCTTGAGGTGCAGGCGTTCCTGACTCCTGCCGGTTCAAATCAGCGCATCCGAACTGTGCAGGCCGTAGGAGGCCGGCGACGCGCCAATCGGATGGTCGCGGCCGGCCCAGAACGGGCCAGCAGGGGCAGGCCTCGCTTTCCGGATAGTCGATCCCCTCCTCAGGCGGGCACCATTTGATGGGTCAAGGTAACCATCAGTTCATTTGCCCTCGCCCCAAAGCGAACTATTGATCCCCCCGGATATCGAATCAAAACTCCCCACAATTCAGGATAGAGACAGAGATAATGGCGATTGCAGCCTTGTCCGGCTGGACCAGCGAACAGAAACACGTCGTAGCGGCAAGCTTTCTGGGATGGTCACTGGACGCCTTCGACTTCTTCCTTCTGGTGTTCGTACTCAAGGACATTGCCGCGGAATTTCATACCGACATCTCGAATGTTACCGTCGCCATCCTCCTGACGTTGGCGATGCGTCCGGTCGGAGCCTTCATTTTCGGACGGGCCGCCGACCGCTGGGGACGCCGCCCGACCCTGATGGTCAACATCCTCTTGTATTCGATTCTCGAATTCGCATCGGGTTTTGCGCCGAGCCTGACCGTTCTGATCGTTCTGCGTGCCCTGTATGGCGTCGCGATGGGCGGCGAATGGGGCGTCGGTGCTTCGCTCACCATGGAAACGATCCCGCCCCACGCCCGTGGCTTTGTCTCCGGGCTGCTTCAGTCGGGGTATCCCACAGGTTATTTTCTGGCGTCGATCGTCTATGGCGTGCTGTTCCCGTACATCGGATGGCGCGGAATGTTCATGGTCGGCGTCATTCCCGCCCTGCTCGTTCTCTACATCCGCCGCAATGTGCCGGAGTCACCGAGCTGGAGCAGGGAGGCGGCGGTCGAGAAGGGCGGCACGTTGGCGGTGCTGAAATCGCACTGGCGCCTGGGCCTCTACGCCGTGGTCCTGATGACTGCGTTCAACTTTTTCAGCCATGGTACGCAGGATCTCTATCCGACGTTTCTGCAGGTGGAGCACAAGCTGTCTCCGCACGCCGTCGGCATCATCGCGGTCATCTACAATATCGGCGCCATCTGCGGCGGCATCCTGTTCGGTACGCTGTCGGAGCGTTTCGGCAGGCGGCGATGCATTATCGTCTCAGCGCTGCTTTCCCTGCCGGTCATCCCGCTCTGGGCATTTTCGAGCAGCCCCGCTTTGCTCGCGATTGGCGCCTTCCTGATGCAGTTCACGGTACAGGGGGCCTGGGGCGTCGTCCCGGTCCATCTGAACGAATTGTCGCCGGATACCGCACGGGGGACGTTTCCCGGCGTCGTTTATCAGTTGGGCAATTTGCTCGCGTCCGTGAACGCGACACTTCAGGCCGCTATCGCCTCGCACTTCGGCGGCAATTACGGTCTCGCCCTCGCCGCCGTGGCCGGGTCCGTCGCGGTCGTCATCGCGCTGCTGACGGCGATTGGCAGCGAAGCCAAAGGCATCGTCTTCGGCGAAGCGAAAACCGCTGCATCATAGGCGGCCGAGCCACCGCCGCTTCACGGCATTCAAAGCAATCACAGCCCTTTCCCTGCGCCTGACGCTGTCCCGGCCGGCCATAAAGCCGGCCCGGGAGAAAATGGTGCGTTCGCCGGCCGCATAATTGCAAAGCCGCTTCAGCAATTGCATAGTCGATTATATGGAATTCTGATGGCAGTTGAGGAAACGAACAATGGCGGACGCCGATCTGGATGTCGTAATTCGGCACCTTGCGAAGCAACAGAATAAAGCGCTCATGGCCGCCGCAAAGAGCCGGCGCGATCGATATAACGCTCTCGCTGCCAAGGTGAAGGACAAGGAGGCCAAGGAAAAATACAAGCAGATCGCCAAAAATACCATGGCGCAGGGAGTTGCCGCCGCCAGGCGGTTGCAAACTTCCGCCGATAACGCCGCGGACAGTTACGCCAGATC
Source organism: uncultured Alphaproteobacteria bacterium (assembly GCA_963761895.1). Taxonomy (GTDB): domain Bacteria; phylum Pseudomonadota; class Alphaproteobacteria; order Rhizobiales; family Xanthobacteraceae; genus Bradyrhizobium. Next base: position 408,586 of record CAVXIL010000001.1, on the reverse strand, counting down.
GATGCGAAACGCAGCAGAGGCCCACCCCGCAAAAAAGGCGGTCAAGAAGACCTAGACCTGAACCGTTCTCCAGTGTGGTGCGTCATCCTTCGAGACGCGCGCGACGCAGCGGAAATTTTACCTCTCCCAAAGGGAGAGGTCGGCGCGTAGCGCCGGGTGAGGGGTTACGGTCTATCGTTGATGCAGCGCCCCTCACCCGATTTGCTGCGCAAATCGACCTCTCCCCGCTGGGGAGAGGTGAAGGACACCGATTCAGATTAAAACCATCTTGCTCTAAGCCTTGGTCTTGCCGCTCCCGTTTTTCTCGCCGGCGCGGCGCAAGGCTTCGGCGAGCGCTCCGCCGCCGGATTCCGGTTGCGGCTTGCGCGGCGCCGGTGGCCTCGTCGAACTGCGGGATTTGTCCTTTGGCACGCCTTGCGCCGGACGCTCGCTCTTGCCACCGACCTCGTCGTCGAGACGCAGCGTCAACGCGATGCGCTTGCGGGCGACCTCCACCTCCAGCACCTTCACCTTGACGATGTCGCCCGACTTCACCACCTCGCGCGGATCCTTGATGAAGGTCTTCGACATCGCCGAGATGTGCACCAGCCCGTCCTGGTGCACGCCGATATCGACGAAGGCGCCGAACGCCGCGACGTTGGTGACCGTACCTTCCAGGATCATTCCGCGCTTGAGATCCTTCAGCGTCTCGACACCCTCCTTGAACACGGCGGCCTTGAAGGCCGGGCGCGGATCGCGGCCGGGCTTTTCCAGTTCGCGCAGAATGTCGGTCACAGTCGGTAAACCGAAGGTGTCGTCGACGAAACTCTGCGGCTTGACCTGGCGCAGGATCTCGGCGTTGCCGATCAGCGCCTTGATGTCGCTTTTGGTCGCGGCAAGAATCTTGCGCACGATCGGATAGGCCTCCGGATGGACGCCGGAGGCATCGAGCGGATCGTCGCCACCGGTGATGCGCAGGAAGCCGGCGCACTGCTCGAAAGCCTTCGGCCCAAGCCGCGGCACCTGCTTCAGCGCCTTGCGCGACTTGAACGGACCGTTGGCGTCGCGGTGCTCGACGATGCTTTGCGCCAGCCCGCTGCCGATCCCCGATACCCGCGCCAGCAGCGGCGCCGAGGCCGTGTTGGCATCGACTCCGACCGCGTTGACGCAATCCTCCACCACCGCGTCGAGCGAGCGCGCCAGTTTGCTCTCGCCAAGGTCATGCTGATATTGTCCGACGCCGATCGCCTTCGGATCGATCTTGACCAGTTCGGCCAGCGGATCCTGCAGCCGACGGGCGATCGACACCGCGCCGCGCAAGGTGACGTCGAGTTCAGGCAATTCCTCGGACGCAAAGGCCGACGCCGAATAGACCGAGGCGCCGGCTTCCGACACCACGATCTTCGACATCTTCAGGTCGGGCAGCAGCTTCACCAGATCCATGGCGAGCTTGTCGGTTTCGCGCGACGCCGTGCCGTTGCCGATCGCAATCAAATCGACGCGATGCTGCACGGCGAGCTTGCCCAGCGTCGCCAGCGCTTCATCCCAGCGCCGCGCCGGCTCGTGCGGATAGATCGTGGCGGTGGCAACCACCTTGCCCGTTGCATCGACCACGGCGACCTTGACGCCGGAGCGGAAACCGGGATCGAGGCCCATGGTGACGCGCGCGCCGGCCGGCGCCGCCAGCAACAGGTCGCGCAGATTCGACGCGAACACGCGCACCGCCTCCTGCTCGGCCGCAGTCCACAGCCGCATCCGCAAATCGATATTGAGATGGACCTGGATCTTGGTGCGCCAGGCCCAGCGCGCGGTTTCCGTCAGCCATTTGTCGCCGGGGCGCCCCTGCTCGGAAATCGCGAAGCGCTGCATGATCTTCAGTTCATAGGAACTGACCGGGGCCGGCGTGGCGGCGACCCGCTCGGGCAGCATCTGCAGGTCAAGGATCTCTTCCTTCTCGCCGCGGAACATGGCGAGGATGCGGTGCGATGGCAGTTTGGTGAACGGCTCGTTGAAATCGAAATAGTCCTTGAACTTCTCGCCCTCGGTTTTCTTGCCATAGCGCACGGTGGAGGCCATCAGGCCGTTCGACCATAGTTGCTCGCGCAGCGCGCCGATCAGGTCGGCGTCTTCGGCGAAGCGCTCGACCAAGATGGCGCGGGCGCCGTCGAGCGCGGCCGCGGCGTCGGCCACCTGTTTGTCGGCATTGATGAACGGTGCGGCCACGGCCTGCGGATCGTTTTCCGGCTGCGCCAGCAACAAGTCGGCCAGCGGCTCCAGCCCCGCTTCCTTCGCGATCTCGGCCTTGGTACGGCGTTTCGGCTTGAACGGCAGATAGATGTCTTCCAGACGGCCCTTGCTGTCGGCCGCCAGAATCGCCGCTTCGAGCCCGGCGTCGAGCTTGCCCTGTTCGCGGACGGAATTGAGAATCGCGATGCGGCGTTCTTCCAGTTCGCGCAGGTAATTCAGACGCTCCTCCAGCGCGCGCAATTGCGCATCGTCGAGCGCGCCGGTGACCTCCTTGCGGTATCGTGCAACGAACGGAACCGTGGCGCCGCCGTCGAGCAGCGCCACCGTCGCCTCGACCTGTTGTTCGCGAACGCCGAGTTCTTCCGCGATCTGCCGATTGATGTTTGCCAAGCGCAATCTTTCTCAAGCCGCCACGGCGACGGAATCGCCGGCCGCGGGGCGACGGTTATGGACCATGGCCGATTGGTTCATCAACCCTCGGCGCCAAACAAATTGATCTGTGGATGGCCTCGGGTTCGCCTTCAAGGCGATCCGTTTTTGTACGGAACAGCTCGCAGGCCTCATGCGAGGAGATAAGGCCGGATCGGCGCTGGAACCCGTGGAAGAATGCTCCGTCCTGCAGCGCTCACGTCAATCTGCGGACTTGATTTTCCGGGCGCCAGAAGGCCTGCGTTAGCCGCCGAGATAGGCGCGCAGCAGATCCGGATTCTTGAGCAGTCCCGCGGCGCTGTCCTCGGCAACGATCCGCCCCGTGGTAAACACATAAGCCCGGTTCGCGACCGAAAGCGCGTTGTGCACGTTCTGCTCGACCAGCACGATCGTAATGCCCTGATCTCGCAGCTGCCGCACCACCGCCAGCACTTCCTGCATGATCAGCGGACTGAGGCCCAGGCTCGGTTCGTCAAGCAGCAGGATGCGCGGCGCCGACATCAGCGCCCGGCCGATGGCGAGCATCTGCTGTTCGCCTCCGGAAAGTGTACCGGCCAATTGCAGGCTGCGCTCGCGCAACCGCGGAAACCGCTGCAACACTCCTTCCATCCGCCGCTTCACCTCGGAGCGATCGCTGCAGATATAAGCGCCGAGCGCGAGGTTTTCGTGCACGGTCAGTTCAGGCCAGATCCGGCGCTCCTCGGGGCAATGCGCGATGCCGCTTCGCACGATCATGTCCGGCCTGTGCCGGGTGATCGCGGCGCCGTCCAGCAGAACTTCACCCGCCGAAGCCGTGATCAGGCCCGACATCACGCGCAGGGTCGTGCTCTTGCCGGCGCCATTGGCGCCGATCAGCGCAATGACTTCGCCGGGCTCGACCCTCAAGCTGACCCCGTGCAACGCGCGCACCTTGCCATAGGAGGCGTCCACGCCGCGCAATTCGAGAATGGGGTCGATGCTGCTCATGCTGCGGGTTTGCCGAGATAGGCTTCAATGACGTCGGTGTTATTGCGAATGTCGTCCGGCGTGCCTTCGGCGATTTTGCGCCCGAAGTTGAGGACGACGACGCGGTGGGAGATTTCCATCACCAGCGCCATATTGTGTTCGACCAGCAGGATGGATTCGACGCCATTCCCGATCAGCGTCCTGAGCACGGCGCCGAGCCGGTTGGCTTCCTCGGTGTTCAGGCCCGCCGCCGGCTCATCCAGCATCAGCAGTTGCGGGCCGGCGCCGAGCGCAACGGCAAGTTCCAGCAACCGCAGTTCGCCGCACGAAAGCGAATCGGCTTCCACGTTCATGCGATCGCCGAGACCGACCTGTTCGACGATGGCCGCCGCCTCGTAGCGCAGCTGGCGCTCGCGTCCGCGCTGCGCGCGGCCCGGAAAGAGCGTGCGCAGCAGCGAGGTCTCGCCGTGCCGATGACGGGCCGTCAGCACGTTGCCGAATACGGTAAGACCCTTCAGCACGTTGGTCTTCTGAAAAGTCCGTATCAGGCCGGTCTGTGCAATCGCGTAGGGCGCCTGCCCGGTAATGTCGTCATTTCGATAGACCACCTTTCCTGCCGACGGCCGGAAGAAGCCGGTGATGAGATTGAGGCACGTCGTCTTGCCCGCTCCATTGGGTCCGATCAGGCTGACGATCTCGCCGGTGCCCACGCCGAAACTGATATCCGACAGCGCCAGCAACCCGCCGAACCGCTTCGAGACGTTGTCGATCTCAAGCATCGCGAGCGGCTCCGCGGCTGTACGTCTCGTGTCGCCGGGTGATGAATCCCATAATGCCGCGCGGCAGGAACAACACCACGGCCATCACGATCAGGCCGAAAATCGAAAAGCGCAGCTCCTTGAAATCGCGGAGGTACTCTTCCAGCAGCACGACAATGACGGCACCGACGACCGGACCAATCAGCGTCCCCTTGCCTCCGGCAAGCACCATGATGATCATGGAGACCATGAAGGAAAAGCCGAACACCTCCGGCCCGACAAAGGAGACATAGTTGGCGTAAAAGCCACCCGCCAGCCCTGCGATGCCGGCCGCCAGCACGAACGTGACCAGCCCGAGATAGAACGGCGAAATGCCGATCGACTGGGCGACGAAACGATTCTCCCGAACCGCGACAGCGGCCCGACCGATATTCGAATAGACGAAGCGATAGGACACGAACAGGGACACGGCAGCCAGCAGCACGCCGACATAGTAGTAGGCCATCTTCTGCTGCAGCACGTCGCCGGCGATGGCCCATGCCGGCTTTTCGATGCCGGAAATTCCCATCGGGCCGTTGGTCAGGCCGATCCAGTTGTTGGCGATCAACCGCAGCACCTCCGCGAAGCACAGCGTGACAATCACGAAGAACGGCCCGCGCAGCCGCAGCGTGATCGCTCCGATGACGAGGCCGAACAGCGCCGCGACGAACGGCGCGGCCAGCTCGGCGACATGGAAGGGCAGCGCGAGCCGGGTCGAGAGCAAAGCGACGGTATAGGCGCCGACACCAAGGAAAGCGGTATGGCCGAGAGGGAATTCCCCGACATAGCCGACGATCAGATTGAAGCTCGTCGCCAGCATCACGGAAAACATGATGAGCACGCCGATATGCAAGGCGTATTGATTTTGGAACAACAGCGGCGCCACGAGCGCGGCCACCAGTATCGCCAGCAGAATATTGCGCTCGAATATCATCACGCGCGCTCGGCCGTCTTGCCGAACAGGCCGTAGGGGCGCACCAGCAGCATCGCAATGACCAGCCCGAAGCCGATCGCATCCACATATCCGCTCGACATGTATCCGCCCCAGAAGGCCTCCGATATTCCGAGAATAAGGCCGCCGACAATGGCGCCCGCGAAACTTCCCATTCCGCCGAGAATGACCACCACGAACGCCTTCAGGCTGACGACATCACCGATGGTGGCCTGCGCGACATAGATCGAACTCAGCAACATTCCGGCAGCACCGGCAAGTGCCGCCCCCAGCGCGAAGGTGAAGCCGTAGACATGGCTGGTGCGAATGCCGGCAAGCTGCGCGGCCGTGGAATCCTGGAACGTGGCGCGCATCGAGCGGCCGAGCGTCGTCCGTTGAATCAGGAGATGGGCGACGAGAATGACGGCGGCGGAAAGCGCCACCAGCACCAGCCGCGACTGCGTGATGACGACGGGGCCGAAGAATAGCGGCTTGTTTGCAAATGGAGAGACGACCTTTCGCGGCGCGGTGCCGACGATCAGCAGCGCGGTGTTGGTCAGGAAGATCGACAGGCCGATCGTGAGCAGGATGGTCGGCTCCTCGCCCTGCCCGCGCACCCGCGCCATCAGCAGCCGGTCGATCAGATAGCCGCCGGCCGCGAGACAGACGATGACGACGGCCAGCGTCAGAAAGAAATTGAGCCCGACGAGGTCGGTCAAGGCCCATCCCAACAGTCCACCCACCACGTAAAGCTCGCCGTGAGCGAAATTCACCACGCGCATGAGGCCGAACACCAGCGTCAGGCCGAGAGCGGAGAGTGCATAGAATGTCCCTATGACCAGGCCATTGGCGAGGAGCTGAAGAAACAGATCCATCTTGCTCTCACAAAGTTCCGGCGTCGCGAAAGGAGTAGGCGGAGGCGTCAGGCGCCGCCTCCGCGGAGCATTGTCAGCGTTCGATGGTCGTGCTGGCCGCCACGGTGGGAACACCCTTCAGCAGTTGAACCAGAACAACCGTGAAGCCGGTTGCCTGGCCCTTGCTGTCGAACTCGAAATGACCATTCGGGCCTTCATAGTTCGTCTTGCCGAGCGCATCGCGCAGCTTCTCGGGGTCCGTCGACCCGGCGCGGTTGATCGCATCGACCAGAATGTTGACCGCGTTGTAGCCGGCCGCCGAATATTTGCCGGGGGCTTCGCCGTAACGCGCGGTATAGGCGGTGACGAACGCCTTGTTCTTCGGCGTCGTCATCGTCGAGGCATAGGGAACCGCGGCGTAAATGCCTTCGGATGAGTTGCCGGTCAGCTTGATGAAATCCGGCGTGGCCCAGGAGCCGACGCCGAATACCTTGGTCGTCAGACCAAGCTCGGCCTTTTGCTTGACGAGGGTCGAGCCGTCCTGGGTTTCGGCGGCGACGAAAACGCCGTCGGCTCCCGACGAGCGCAGCTTGGTCAGCAGCGTGTAGAAGTCAGACGTGCCGTGCTCGAAATATTCCTTCATGACGGTGGTCGCGCCGAGCGCCGTCATCTGCTTCTCGAACTCCGCCACGCCGCCGCGGCCGAAGTCGTCATTGACGCCGATATAGGCCACCTTGCGCAGCTTCAACTGGTCGTAAAGGATCTTGGAGAAGGACTTGGCCAGCAACGCATCGGTCTCGGTCGCCCGGAAGAACCACGGATTGCCCTTCTCGGTCAGTTCCGCGCTGGAAGAGACGCCGGTGATCAGCGGCAGCTTGTAATTGGCGACGACCGGCATTACGGCCAGCGTCGAGGAACTGCAGAAGGCGCCGGAGATCGCGACAACCTTGTCGCGCTGAATGAGCTTTTCCGCCGCGTTGACCGAATTCGCCGGACGGCACTGTCCGTCCTCGATGACCAACTCAACCTTTTTGCCGAGCACGCCGCCCTTGGCGTTGATTTCGTCAAGCGCCAGCTTGGAGCCATTGACGTCGGTGGTGCCGTTATAGGCCACCGATCCGGTCAGCGGCTGGATCAGCCCGATCTTGATAGCTTCCTGCGCGTTCGCGCCGGCTGCCATGAGGGATAAACCGAGGATGCCGATCGGCAAGCTTTTGCGTACTGTCATGACCTTCTCCTGCTTTCAGGTTGCATTTGAACATGGATGTCGGGCTGGGGACCTCAGCCGGAACGCTTTCGGAACAGCGCAAGGAAGCGGTCGCGCAAGATCGACCAGAAAAGGTTTCCGGCGTCGAGCGGCTGGTTCGATGCCCTGGATTCGGAAGCGCCGGCCTCTGCCGGATCGGGAGAGGCGGACAACGCCTGTTCGAAATTCCTGACGAACTCCGCGGTGATGCGGTTGGCGACTTCCTGCATCACCGCGCCCTTGCCAAATTGCGCCAGCGGTCCCGCCAGATTGATGTCGGAGGCGACTTCCACATGGGTCGCACCGGGCGCGCGCCCCTCCCCCAGCCGATAGGTCATCGCTCCCGTGGCGCGCGAACTGGAACGCGCGTCGGCGCCTTTGCCGGAAACTATTGCGGTCCACTCCTGCGGCCGGCTGTCGATGGCGATTTCGCCGTCGAATGCGGCGGCCATCGGCCCGACTTTCACCGACATACGGCCCTTGTATCGATGGTCGCCGAGATCCTCCACGATCGAAGCGCCCGGAAGACATTGCGCGACGAAATACACGTCGTTCATCCGGCTCCAGACGAACTCGCGCGGGTGTTGCAGTTCGAAACTCTTCTCGATCTTCATCGGACTTGTTCCTGCGCCGGCGCCTGCAGGGCCGCCCATTTTTCTCCGGCGGCCTTGATCGAGCGGACGATGCCCTGATAGCCAGTGCAGCGGCACAAATTGCCGCTGATCGCGATCCGGATTTCGGCTTCGCCGAGACGGGGTTTCCGCCGCAGCAGATCCCACGCACTGATCAGCATGCCCGGCGTACAGAAGCCGCATTGCAGCCCATGCTTGTCATGGAACGCGGCCTTCAGGACCAGCATCAACGGATCCTGATCGAGGCCTTCGAGCGTGCGGATATCCGAACCGTCGATGCCGACCGCGAGCGTGATGCACGCCCGCGCCGGCTGACCGTCGATAAGCACGGTGCAGGCGCCGCAGACGCCCTGCTCGCAGCCGAGATGCGTCGCGGTCAGCCGCAGTTCCTCGCGCAGCAGATCCGCGAGGCTGGTACGGGGCTCGACCGAGGACTGAACCGGCTTGCCGTTGATGACGGCTGATATCGAGGTCTTCATCGTTTTTCCGAATTCGCGACGGCGCGGATGGCCGCTGAGCTATGGAGCAGAAGCTTCCCGGGTGAAAAATCACGCCCGCTTTCGGCGAGTTCCGCCCGGATCACGGCAGCAAGGCTATCACCGGCAGTGCCGGCGGCGATCTCGCGCGACGATCTCTCGAGCACAAGGGGAGCGCCATCGGTCGCACCGACGACGAGCCGCGCCTTGCCGAGCGCCTTGTCGATCAGCGCAATCGCCATCGACTCCGCGTATTCGCCCGTCTTGCGCGTCACCTTGTAGTGGCCCCAGCGCTCGGTGTTCGGTCGGCGCGGCACGATGATGGCTTCGATCAGTTCGGCATCGCCGATGGCGATCATGTAAGGACCCAGAGCAAAATCCGTGCCCGACATCGTTCGCCGCCCGTTGGGACCGGCCAGCGCGATCTCGGCTTCGAGCGCGATGATCGTGGTCAGCCAGTCCGCCGCGGGATCGGCCAGCGCAATAGCGCCGCCGATCGTGCCGCGCGTGCGCACGGCGCGATAGGCGATCTGCGATCCGACGAACGGCATCAGGCCGTTGCTGGCATCGGGAACCCGGCGATCTTCAAACGCCGCATGCGTCACCAGTGCGCCGTAGCGGATGCAATCCGGCCGTTCTTCGGTTTGCCTCAGTGCGGCGATGCGCGACAGATCAACCAGTTTGTCGACCGGCGCCAGGCGCAGGTTGAGCATCGGCACCAGCGATTGCCCGCCGGCGAGCGGTCGCACGATCGCGTCGCCCCCGTTGAGGTGAGCGATGGCGTCGTCGACCGAAGTCGCGCGGTGATAGGTAAAGGGCGCCGGTTTCATGGCCGCGTTTCCTTTGCCGCGATGATCGCCCGGAGAATGCGATCCGGGGTCGCCGGGGTCTGGCTGACTTCCGCGCCAAGCGGCTTCAGCGCATCGTTGATGGCATTGATGACAGCCGCGGGCGGTGCGATGGCGCCGCCCTCGCCCATGCCCTTGATGCCGAACCTTGTATGCGGCGATGGCGTTTCCATGTGCAGCACACGGACGTCGGGGACTTCGGTCGCGCCGGGTATCATGTAGTCGAGAAACGTTGACGCCAGCGGCTGGCCGTTTTCGTCATAGGGAATCTCCTCGTACAGCGCCGTACCGAGCCCCTGCGCGACGCCGCCGACCACCTGCCCTTCCACGATCATCGGGTTCACCATGGTCCCGCAATCGTGACAGACGACGTAGTCGAGCACCTCGACGTGGCCGGTCCCGGGGTCGACGGCCAGCACGCAGGCATGCGTCGCATAGGAGAAGGCGCCGGTGCTGCGTCCGGGCTGATAGACGGCGCTTGCCTCCAATGCCGGCTCTTCGCCGACGGGAAGGCGTTCCGGATGCAGGTACGCGGCCTGGCCTATTTCCGCGAAGGAAACACTCTGCTCGCCGAAATAGACCTTGCCGTCGGCAAGACGAACGGATTCTTTCGGCGCCTGCAGCAAATGCGCGCCGATACGCGCAATCTTCTCGGCCAGGATGACGCAGGCCGCCGACACGGCCCCGCCCGACATCGTCATGCTGCGCGACGCGAAGGTGCCCATCCCGTAGGGTGACAGCGAACTGTCGCCATGCCTGACGATGACGTCCTTGACGGCGATCCCAAGCTCCTGGTTCGCGACCTGCGCGAGCGTTGTTTCCAGCCCCTGGCCGTGGTTCTGAATGCCGACGAACAGAATGAGCTTGCCGTCAGGCGTGAAGCGGGCCAGTGCGGGCTCAAAGCCGAACACGACCGGCAGCCCACGCGCCACCCACTCCGCCGTGCCGTGCGCGGACTGCTCGGTGTAGCTCGCCATGCCGAAGCCGATCAAACGGCCGTCCGGCTCCGGCCGCGACTGGCGCGCGCGAATCCCGGAAAGCCCGACCGCATCGCGCGCGCGTTTGGCGCATTCCGGATAGTTGCCGCTGTCATACAATTTATGGGTGGCGGATTTGTAAGGCATGGCTTCCGGCGGCACCATGTTCAGGATCCGCACGTCGGCCGGTTCGCGATCGACCGCGCGCGCAACGGCGTCCACCAGCGTCTCGATCGCAAAGCATGCGCCGCTGCGGCCCACGCCGCGATAGGGCCCGAGCGGAGATTTGTTGGTCGCAACCGATACTGCACGGGCATGATAGACGGGCACATCGTATGGGCCGGTCATGATCCCCGCCGACATGCCCGCTTCCATCGAGGCGGTCCACGGCCAGACCGAGTAGGCGCCTGCGTCGACCACGACTTTGGCCTCGAGGCCGAGGATGCGACCGTCTTTGTCGGCATAAGCCGTCAGCTCGTAGCGATGTTCGCGCGCGTGGGGCGATGCAATCAGGTGCTCGCGCCGGTCCTCGATCCAGCGCAACGGCCGGTTAAGCTTCATCGACAGCGCCGCGATCGCCAATTCCTCGGGATTGAAATTGTTCTTCGGCCCGAAGCCGCCGCCGACGTCCGGGGCCACTACCCGCAGCTTGCTTTCGGAAATCCCGAGGCTCTCCGCCAGGATGGTGCGGATGACATGGGGAAACTGCGTCGAACTGTAGACCACCAGTTCGTCGAGACGGCGGTCGTAATGCGCCAGCACGCCGCGGCCTTCCATCGATACGCCGGCGTGGCGCCCCATGCGCAGGCTCTTGCGGACCGTGATATCCGCACGGGCACGCACCTCGTCGAGATCGCCGGTTGCGATCCGGGTTTCGATGTAGACGTTGTCCGACCAGCTGTCGTGAACTCGCGGCGCGTCAGGCTTCAAGGCGACGTCGATATCCCAAATTGCCGGCAGCTCTTCGAAATCGATGACACATGACTGGGCGATGTCCTCGGCCTCCGCCCGCGTTGGCGCGATGCAGATCGCGAGGAGATCGCCGACGAATCGCGCCTTGTCGGAGGTCAGCGCCGGATAGTTCGACGGCTTGAACCCCTTGACGGCGCTGACAGCGAGAATCGGCTTTGTAAAGGCGATATCGGAAGCGAAGAAGACCTGCCCCCGCGCAGCCTCCGGCACCGTAATTGACCTGATTTTGCCGTGCGCCACGGGGCTGCGGAGAAAAACGACTTCCGCCATTCCCGGCACCTGCAGGTCAGCGAGATATTCGCCTTTGCCGTCAAGAAAACGCGCGTCCTCATTGCGGCGCAGCGAGGCCCCAACGCCTTGTTTGTCCGAGCCGGAGGAAATTTGCGAAGCTTCGCCTTGACTTATATCTGGTCCTGCAAGATCGTATATCGTATACGATCACGGCCAAACCGGGTGTGTCAATCCGGCGCTGGATGCCGGGAGTTGATTGGGCGATGGCTGGGTCAAAAAAGAACGGTGGGAACGTGCCATCACCGGCGTCTGTGGTGCGATACCCGCCGATGCACGACCAGATCCTGCCGCATCTTCGGCGGGACATCGTTGAAAACCGCTGGAAATCCGGCGTGCGCCTATCGGAGCCGTTGCTCTGCAAGCAGTTTGGCGTTTCACGCACGCCGTTGCGGGAGGCATTGAAGACCCTGGAGGCCGAAGGGCTGATCCGCCTGGTGCCGCATGTCGGCGCCGTCGTGACCGATCCGGGAGCCACCGAGATCGGCGAAACCATGGAAATCCTGATCGGCCTCGAGCAACTCGCCGCTATCCGGGTCGCACAATCGGGACGACAGCAGGTTTTGCGCGACATTCAAAGGATTTACGAGGAGATGCGCCAGGCAGCCCGGCGCGGCGATGCCTCGCGCTATTACGAATTGAACGACGATTTTCATCACTGCATCGTCCGCGGCACCGGCAATCGCTCGCTGGTCGACATGCATGAGAAGATCATGTGGCACGTTCACCGCGAGCGGCATCGCGTCAACGAGGTGGAATTGGTGAGCGTCGAGAGTGCCGAGAGTCACCACGAGATCGTGGACGCGATCGTCAAGCGTCGGGCCGAAAATGCTGGTATGGCAATGCGCAAGCATCTCGAGAACGTGAGCCGGCTTATGCTGGCGAACCGCCTCGCCGAGCAAGGCGTCGCCGCGGCGCGAACAGACCAGGCAAAGTCGAAGACCATGATGAAGACCAAGACGAAGACGAAAACCACGGTTGGCCGCCGTGGCAGATCGTGACGATTTGGAGGGCCGATGCCGGATCAGCAGCCTATGAGTAAGCCCATGCGATTGGTTTTCATCGGCTGGGGCGCGATCAATATTCGCGTCGGCGCGCTGTTGGCGCAGCGAAACGCCGCCGTCCAGATCGTCGGAATAGCCGCGATCGACACCCCGGAAAACCGCGCGTCGCTCCCTCAAGGCGTCCGTTTCCTGGCCTCCCCGAACGAACTGGCCGAGCTCCGCCCCGACCTCGTTGTCGAGGCGGCCGGTCGCGCGGCGATCGATATGTGGGCTGAACGGGCGCTCGCGGCGGCGCCGGGGATGATCATCGCCTCGACCAGCGCGTTTTGTGACGACGCCCTGCTGGCTCGGCTGACGGCCATCGCCGAACGCCACGGCAGCCGGATCTTCATCCCATCAGGGGCGATCGGCGCTGTCGATGCATTGGCGAGCGCAGCCGTGCTCGGTTTGGATGACGTCACGCACCAGATCGTCAAACCGCCGGTCGCCTGGAAGGGCACGCCGGCCGAAAGACTTCTCGACCTGTCGGGCATGTCTGATCGCACTGTGTTTTTCTCGGGCAGCGCCAGAGAGGCTGCAAGCCTCTATCCCCAAAACGCCAATGCAACGGTCGTGACGGCTCTCGCTGGCGTCGGCCTCGACAGGACCCGGGTCGAGATGGTGGCTGACCCGGCAGTCCGCATCAACGGTCATCGCATCGTGGCGCGGGGCGCCTTCGGCCGCCTGGAAATTGCGCTCGAAAACAATCCGCTGGCGACCAATCCGAAATCGTCGGAGCTAACCGCGCTGAGCCTTGTGCGGCTCATCGAGCATCAGACCAGCGCGATCATCGTCTAGGCCGCTGATGCACCGGCGCAGCAATCCCGATCGCAGCTTCAGGTCAGATACCGGCCGGGCGTCACGCCAAACGCGGCACGAAACATGGCGATGAACGCGCTCGGCTCGCCAAATCCGAGTTGATCGGACACGGCGCTGACGGACATGTCGGACGACAGCAGTTCGAGCGAACGCAAGAGCTTCGCCTGACGCCGAAAACTCCGCAGCGAAAGTCCGGTCTCCGATTTGAATTGCCGCTCGAGTGTGCGTGGCGACCTCCGCGTGGCATGCGCCAGTTCGCTCAGCGAAGGCGCGCGGGTCGGCGCCTCCAGCAGGTCCGCCGCGATCGAAAGCAGCTCGTGCGATTTCGGCATAGGGAGATTGAGCGGCAGCGCCGCCGCGGTGGAAAGCTGGTCGAGCAGGACCGAGACCAGCCGGCCGTCCGCGCCGCCTTCATCGTGGAGCCTGGGCCGGGCGACGATCACATTCATCAGTTCGCGCATCAGCGGGCCTACCTGGAGAACGGTGGTTCGTCTGGAGAGTTCCGGGGCCGCATCGGCGGAGACGTAGAGGGTTTGCAGTCGCGTTGACGTCAGGTGGCGGGTTTCGTGCACCGTATTGGCCGGTACCCAAACCGCGCGTTCCGGCGGGGCGACAAAAGTCGAGCCTTCCGCGGTCACGGCGATAGAGCCCGACGTCACGGCCAGCAGCTGGGCGCGTTGATGACGGTGAGGCGGCAATCCGCCGCCGCGCTTCAGATCGAGCACATAGGCCACGACCCTCTGCTGGAAGTGTCCTTTCGGGGCTTCCCGGAGTTCGGGATGAATAACCATCGTCACGTCCAGGGCTCCGCGATGGGGGTGTCGTTTCATAACGGTTTTTTGGCGGAATAGCGATAACACGTCGGAGCGGTCGTGAAATATGCTGGCTTGGTCCGGGATCGACGGCAGGCAACAGCGCACAGGGGATGGAGATGAGGTCAACGGTAGTCGGCGGTGCGATGCTTCCTCATGCCCCGCAGTTCTTCACGATGCCCGAGAGCGAGGACAAGAAGGTCGTCGAGCAGGTGCGCGCGGTCGCAGCCGATATCGGCAACAAGCTCAAGGCGCTCAAGCCCGACCTCTGGATTATTTTTTCCAACGATCACGCCGAGCAGTTCTTTCATAACGCCGCCCCGCCCTTCACCATCCACGTCGGCGGCGAAGCCAGCGGCGAATTCGCCGGACGCAAGTTTCACTGGAACATCCCGAGCGAAATCAGCTTCGAGATCGTTCGGCAACTCTACCGTCAGAACTTCGACCCGGCCTTCACCAGCACCGCGCGCATCGACTATGCCATCGGCATTCCACTGACGCATATCGGCCTCACCGATCCGGTGCTGCCGATCTACGTCAACGCCTACCTGCCGCCGCAACCGACCATGGAGCGCTGCTACGCGTTCGGTCAGGCCATCGCGCGCACCGTCACCTCGCTGGGCTTGAGAACCGTGATCCTGTCGAGCGGCGGCATGTCGCACTTCCCGGGTACCGACCGATATTCCAATCCGGAACTGGCATGGGACAACAAGGTCCTGGAAAAGCTCGCTGCCGGAAACCTGAAATCGCTGATCGGCTACGACGAAGCCGAACTCGATGATACCGGAAATATCGAACTGCGATGCTGGGCCTGCGCGGCAGGCGCGCTCGGCGAGCGCAAGCCCGACATCGTTTCGATGGACCCGAGCTGGCACCATAATTATGCGTCGCTGGCCTGGTTCGGCGAGCAGGCCGCCGAACACGACACGCATTATCCCTCGATCAAACCGGAACTGGTTCAATTGACGGCGGCGCTGCATGGGCTCGCTCACAATGATTCCGATCGCGCGCAGTTTATCGCCGATGCCTCCGGCTATGCCGACAAGTTCAAACTATCGGAGGAGCACCGCGCCGCGCTGCTCAGGCTCGAGGTTCCCTCGATCGTCAAAATGGGAGTCCATCCGTTGGTACCCTTCCTCGCCAATATGCAGATCCAGCGTCTGCGAAATCCCCATTGACATGAATCGATCCCAGCTTCCGATTTTCGCCGACTTCGCCGGCGGCAAGCTCGTCGCGGCCGATCACGCCACCGACGGATTGGATCTGATTGCGCCGCAAAGCGGGCAACCGATCGCCAGGATCGCCAAATCAGGCAAAGCCGGCGTCGATCGCGCCGTCGCGGCGGCTTCCGTTGCGTTTGCGGCAAACCGCAAGCAACCGACGCACCAGCGCATCGCGTGGCTGAACGCCGCGGCGGGCGCGTTGAGAAAGGCCGGCGACGATATCGCTTCGCTGATCTGCGAGGACGTCGGCAAGCCAATTCGCATGGCACGCTTCGAGGTCAAGCGCGGCGCCGAATTTCTCGAATTGACGGCGGCGGCATTGACCCAGCTCGGCGGCGAGACGCTGCCGCTGGATATCACCGCCCCCGGGACCGGCCATATCGGTTTCGTCCGGCACGTGCCGTACGGCGTGGTCGCCGGGATCACGCCTTTCAACGCACCGGTCAATTTGCTGGTGCAGAAAATCGCGCCCGCGATCGCCGCCGGCAACGCCATCATCGCCAAGCCGGCGCTCGCGGGAACGCGGAGCGCCCTGCGGCTCGCGCAGCTGTTCCACGATGCCGGCTGGCCCAGGGATCTCTTCAGCGTGGTAACCGGTGACCGCGAAACGGCGCTCGCGCTGGCATCGCACCGCGATGTTCGCGCCGTGTCGTTTACCGGCGGCACCGTCGCTGGCGATGCGCTGGCCCGCGCCGCCGGCGCGAAGAAATTCGTCGCCGAGCTTGGCTCCAATGCCGCGAATATCGTGATGGCCGACGCCGATATCGAAACGGCGGCGAAGAAGATCGCCTCGGCGGCGTTCGAGGCGAGCGGTCAGCAATGCATCTCGGCCCAGCGCATTCTGGTGGCACGACCCGTGTTCGACGATTTCCTGCGGCATTTCGCGGCCGCCGCGCAGGCGCTGAAAGTCGGCAACGCGGAAGACCCGACGACCGATATCGGCCCGATGGTCAGCAAAGCTTCGGCCACGCGCGTCATGGCCATGTGCGAAGACGCGCTGGCAAAGGGCGCTCGCTTCATCCTGCAACCCCGCCAGAACGATGCAACGATCTCGCCGGGAATCCTGACCGGCGTTCCGGCCGACGCGCGGCTGTGGTGCGAGGAAGTGTTCGGTCCGTTGGCTTTGGTCACCGCGTTCGAGGACATCGACGACGCCTTGCGGATGGCCAATGATTCCGAATTCGGACTGCAGGGCGCCGTGTTCACGCGGGACCTGGGCGCTGCGCTGCGTTTCTCCGACGATTTCGACGTCGGTGCGTTGTGGGTCAATGAAGCGACGCGATTCCGGCTCGACAATTATCCATTCGGCGGCATGAAGCGAAGCGGCGTCGGCCGCGAGGGTGTACGCTACGCGATCGAGGAGTTTTCTCAGATCAAGTTTACCGGTATTACCATCTAAGCGAATATTCCTCCGGTTCAGTCCCAGGTCCGTTCATGAGCTCGAAGCTTCCCGAAATCCCGGATGCGCTGCGCGCGCTGATGGCGGAGATTGGTCCGCGCTGGGGCACCAATCCGGCCGCGCATGTCAAGATCATGGTCGATCGGTTCAGCGAGGTCCTCAAACAGTCTCCGAAGGACGGCGTGACGGTTCGGCGCGGCATCTCCTACGGCCCTCACCCGCGGCAAACGTTCGATCTGTTCAAGCCCGACGAGGAGAACGCCCAGCGGGCCGCGGTCGTCTTCGTCCATGGCGGCGCTTTTCTTGACGGCCATCCCAACCGCACCGAGGAGATTTACTCCAACGTGTTGCACTACTTCGCCCGAAACGGGATCGTCGGCCTCAATATCGGTTACCGGCTCGGCGGCGACGCCAAATATCCTGGCGCGAGCGAGGACATCGCAAGCGTCGTAAAATGGGTCCGCGTCCACGCCGATGAGGTCGGCATCGACGCCTCGCGAATTTTTCTGATGGGCCATTCCGCCGGCGCCGCGCACGCCGGCAGTTATGCCTACGACAAGCGCCTGCAGCCTCCCGCCGGTCCCGGCATCGCCGGATTCATCGTGGTCAGCGGCCGGGTACGCGCCGAGACGCTTCCCGAAAATCCAAATGCCCACAAGGTTGCGGCTTATTACGAGACAGAGGATGCCGCCAGGCTCGACGATATCTCGCCCGTCAGCCATGTCAGCGCCGACAGCGTGCCCACCTTTGTGGCCTGGGGCGAGTACGAAAATCCGCTGATCGACCTTCACTGCGCCGAACTGGTTTACCGGTTAGCCGCAGCCAAACGACGATCGCCGCCAATGTTTTGGCTGCGTGGCCACAATCACACCTCGACGATCGGTCACATCAACACCGCCGAGGACGACCTCGGCCGCGCGCTGCTGGATTTTGTCGCCAATCCACGCTGAGTCCGGACATGGCTGAAGCGGTGAAACGGCTGCCGGCGTTGCGCAGTTGCGCATGCCGGCAAATCGCAATGAAATGTAGCTGATGGCCGGCTTGCTCCGAGCCGCCGAATTTTTCACTTGTGTTCGTCCGTTCAGGTCCAATTTGGTGAGACTGGTTATGACAGCGACAGCCTACCTGGCAGGGCCCGACGTGTTTCTTCCCAACGCGGTCGCGCATGCCGCAAGGAAGGTGGAGATATGCCGGCGGTTTGGTTTGCGCGGCTTGCCCCCGCTCAACGAAGATGCCGTGCCGGCCGCTACGGAGCTGGAGGTGTGGCAGGCGATTTATGAAAAAGACGTCGCGATGATGGAGAAAAGCGACATCATCATTGCCAACCTCACGCCGTTCGCGGGCGCATCCGCCGATGCGGGCACGTTGATCGAGGTCGGCTGGTTTCTCGGCAAAGGCAAGCCGATCTTTGGCTATTCGAACACGCCCGAAAACTTCGAATCGCGCATGCGGAGACAGCTTGGCGCAGAGCATGCGGACCTCGGCATCGAGGGTTTCCACCTGCCGGACAATCTCATGATTGTCGGAGCGGTCCATAGCGGCGGATACCCGGTGTTTCTTCCAACCGAGGGCAAAGCGCGCGGCCTCGATGCGCTCGACGTGTTCGAGACCTGCGTCGAGGCGGCGGCACGATATTTTGCCAGGCGGCCATGAACGCTTCGTTGTGCCAGGCGGTTGATCCCTTCATGTGCGCGGCCGGACGGCCTCGCTGGGGGCCAGGAGACGCCGACCGCGCAGGCGCGGCTTTCATGGAGGAGACCCCGCGCCGTTGAATCAATCAGCGCTCGGATCAGTCGTTCCTGCGACGCTGATCACTTAGAACCATTCCACAATTCGCTCGAGAGCGGCACGGCCTCGCGCCACGCTGCGGTGCGCGTGCGGTCCCGCCAATGACTTGCCCATGTCGTCTCGCGCCCCGCGCCCTCCGATATTTCTACGCCTTCACAGCGATTTGACCATGTTCAGCGGAACGCTCCTAGGCCGCACGGTTGTTCTCCGTTCAGTGCGTGATGGTTGTTCTCCATTTACCCGTAAGGGAGGTAGCAGTCATGAAGAAATCTCGAACGATAGGAGTTGTCTGTCTGGCAGTTGCGCTTGCCGCGGCATCCCCTCCTGCACTCGCCCGCGGTGGGTTTGGTGGTGGAGGCTTTCACGGAGGTGGATTTGTCGGCGGCTTCCGCGGCGGCGGGTTTCGCGGAGGATGGGGCGGAGGCTGGTGGGGACCAGGCATCGTAGGCGGTTTGATCGCGGGCTCGCTGATTGGCGCCGGCTTGGCATATGGCCCTTACGGCTATTACGGCGGCTACCCCGGATACTACGGCTACCCCGGATACTATGGCGGCTACCCCGGGTACTACGGCTACCCTGGATACTACGGTGGCCCCGGATACTACGGCGGATATCCCGGGTACTATTGATAAGAGGTGCCGCCGGCGTCCACACTCGTCCGACATGAAAGAGGCGACCAGCCGTTGGTCGCCTTTTTTCGCGTCGCCAAGCCTTTCCCAAGTGCGCGACCCGTTTGGACTCATCAACCAAACGCAACGGCCGGGATTCCGGCCGCCGTTTCCCGAAAACGGGAATATTTCGGTGCGGGCCCAATCGGAATGAAAATTGCTTGATGGCGGCGACCCGCAAGCGCACAATTCGCGTATCCTTATTGACCCGGACGCTGGGAATGTATGTCGCCGAGAGCAAGCGCCTCACACATCAGGGCGCGAAGAAGATCATGAGGACGGCCGTCGACATGGCCAAAAGGCCGGGGTCGCGATCTCCAGTGCGATCGTGGATGCCGGCGGGCACATGATCCTGCTCGAACGAATGGACGGTGGCCGCTTCCATACCGTGCACTCCTGCACCACGAAGGCGGTGTGCGCCGCGTCAAATCGGCGCCCGACCACGATGGCTTCGTCCGAGACGAGACCACAACAGCGATCCCGGCCCGCGGGAGGGAGAAAGTCGTGAGTGCTGGTCCTCTGCGCGTGGCCTGTATCGGGATTGGATGGTGGTCTGACGTTCTAGCCGACGCCATCCAGCGCTCGGGTAAGCTCGAAATTCTCAGCTGCTACACCCGCTCCGAGGAAAAACGCAAAAAGTTCGCAGCAAAATATCGCTGCCGGCCGGCCGCGAGCTACGAGGCGATGTTGGCCGATACCGAGATCGAGGCGATCATCAACACGACGCCGAACGACGTGCATCTGGCGACCACCTGCGCCGCCGCCGCCGCGGGTAAACACGTCTTCCTCGACAAGCCAATCGCCAACAGCATCTCGGACGGCCGCGCCATCACTGAGGCCTGCCGCAAGGCCGGCGTGGTACTGGCGCTCGGCTATCAGCGGCGGCGCGAGAGCCACTTCCGCTGGATCAGGCAGCAGATCGATGACGGTTTGTTCGGCAAGCTCGTCAACGCCGAGGCCAACATCAGCCGCGACCGCCTCGGCAAGATCGATCTCACCTCGTGGCGGTACCAAGCGGCCGCCATGCCCGGCGGCGTGATGCTGCAGATTGGAATCCACTACATTGACGTTCTCGAATACCTGATCGGGCCGGTCCATGCGGTGCGCGGACAATTGGCGCAACTGGTGCTGCCCGGCGACAATCCGGATGTCGCGAGCCTGATGTTGGAGCACGACAACGGCGCGCTCTCCACACTGAACGCGAGCTACGCCTCGGCATCCGAGTACTACCTGATGAACATATACGGCAGGGACGCAACCACCTACTACGATTTGCACAATGGGCTCCGCTTCCTCAAGCGCGGCGAAAGCGAGCCTGTGGCGGTGCGGTGCGCAAAGAACGACACCCTGGTCGAGGAGCTGGAGGAGTTTGCTGCCGCGGCTCGCGGGCAGCGCCAGCACGAAGTCGGGGGAGAGTACGCGACGAGATCGCTCGCGGTGGTGCGCGCCGGCATTCTCTCGGCGCAGGAGGGACGCCGGGTCGAGGTCGCGGAAATATTGGACAGCGGCCGAAACTGATGACCGCGCGACAGCACGGACAGGTGCGCGTCATGAAACCAGGCCTTAGCGTCTGGCCTTCTATCGTCATCGTGATGGCGTTGGTCGCCGGCGTCGTGCCGGTGCGCGCGCAGGGCTACCCGGTGAGGCCGATCACCGTGATCGTACCGTTCCCCGCGGGAGGCGCGAGCGATGTAGTTGCGCGCATCGTCACCAACCAGATGTCCAAGACGCTGGGGCAATCCATCATTATCGAGAACGTCAGCGGCGCTGGCGGCACGATCGGCAGCGCGCGCGTGGCGGCCGCCGCACCCGACGGCTACACCCTGCTTGCGGCGGCCATGGGCTCGCATGTGGCCGCCCCGGTGCTCACGCCGAACGTCAAGTACGATCCCGTTGCGGATTTCGTGCCGATCGGCCTCACCGCCCATTCGCCGGCAGTCGTGATTGCGCGAAAGGATTTCCCGGCACGGGACCTGAAAGAATTCGTTTCCGTCCTCCGGCAACAGGATGGTGCATTGAAACAGGCGCACGGCGGCATAGGCTCGTCCTCGCACATGGCGTGTCTTCTGTTCACCGCGGAGATCGGCGCGAAGCCCACGCTCGTTGCCTATCGCGGGTCAGGTCCGGCGTTGAACGATCTGATGGGAGGCCACGTGGACTTCATGTGCGAGCAGTCGGTCAGCGTGGCGGAGCAGGTTCTAGCGGGCTCGGTCAAGGCCTACGCGGTCTCCGCCAACGAGCGCCTGGCGACGCTGCCGAATGTGCCGACCGCCAGGGAGGCGGGCGTCAACTTTGAAATGAGCGTCTGGGCTGGGCTGTTTGCGCCCAAGGGCGTCCCACCCGAGGTGATCGCCAAGCTTGCCGATGCGCTCGACAAGGCACTTGATGAGACTGCTGTACGCGAGAGATTGGCCCAGATCGGCGGCGCGATACCAGCCGACGCCGAGCGTAACCCGGCTGCATTCGACCGTTTTGTTCGGTCCGAAATCGCGCGCTGGGCACCCATTCTCACTGCGACCCGAGCAGAGAAATAATGCGATGACACAAGCAACGCAGGAACCCTGCAACCTCTCGACAACCCGTTCGGCACGAGGTTGTTACCCGTGACTTAGGTACGTGGTGTTACCCGCCTGTCGCATCACAATTGGAGCATACCGATCTGGATCCATCGGGAGGCCAGGCCACGCGCGGGCTTACTTCAGAGAGATTTTGATACTGCTGAGATTCGCAGCGAACTCCATCCCCGCCTTGGGTCCTTGCAGGGCGATCCTCACGCCTTTTTCGTTTCCCAGTTGAACACCCCCGGCGCCGCCGACAAAGGCGCCGCCAGCGCCAACGGCGCTGTAGGTGCCGGAAAAATCGCTCACCTGCCTTATGCCTGAAGCCCATCCTTCCAGCCGGCTGACAGAAGCACCCGCTGTAACCCCCAGGCTAAGACCGGATACCCTGAACGGATAGTCGCGACCGCGATACGTCAGGACGCCGCTGCCGCCACCGGCGCCCGCCATCAGGGCCGCCTTCACAAGCTTGACCCGGACATAGCCGGGCGCCTGCGCGAGCGATGATTTCACCGGAAGAACAAAGGCGAAAAGCGCGATCAAAGCGAGCCGAATTGTGGATGACATCGTTTCAGCTTTCCTGCGCTAGAGGGTCGGGTCGGGCGTTCATCCGCTAGATCCGACAGCGGTGATACTTCACGTCCATTCCTTCCATGCCCGGGAACTCCCGGGAGATGGTATTGTCATCGAGTACCTTCAGGAAAAACTGGACGCTTGAAAGCATGACGCCCGATCCGCACATGACGACCAGGTTGAGGCTTTGATCACTCTCTTTCTTCGACTTGATCAAGCAACTGTCGGACTTCCCCCTTAACCGATTGGCTTCAGCGATGAAGCCACCGCCGTGCGCGCCGGAAAAGTTGGTGAAATTGACCTGGTTCGCTCGTCCCTTGCGGGCAAAAACCTTGCCGCATTTGTCCGCGCTCGTGGTCCAGGCGCCGGTCAGTTCGAACGCGTTCAGCTTCTGCAGCGACAACAGGACGGTCCCTGCCATGATTGCTGTCGCCAGGGCCAGGTTCCGAAGCACAATCAATTCAGCGCCCCTTTTGACCGGAGGAAAATGCATCACCGGCGAGAGAATCAAAATGCGGCGGCAACGCCGGATGTTTGACCTGGATCAAGGGAGCCGCGCCCCGACATTCCCAGGAGAAAGAGCGCGCCCATTCGAGGCCCGGGAAGTCTTCCCAGTTCCGGCATCGCGAATGGTCGCATCGCTCCCCTGGTACATTCACGGAGCCGCCACACTGACTTTCTTCCAGGTCTGGTCGGGGTCGAACAAGGTGATCCGCTTTGCGATCCTCTCGGTCCGTTCTCCGAGATCCTTCTGGTAGACGGTACCGGCATGATTGACCATGAAGGTCATAACGCCGGAATTTCCGTACTCGGCGGGATATGCGATCAGCGCGAACCCGCCGATCATCTTCCCCTTGACGACATAATTGAAGGTGCCGCCCGGCGCGTCGGATCCCTGGCCCTTCAAAATCCGGAAATTGTATCCGTGATAGGGTGCGGCCTGCTCTCCAACCTTGTACCCTTCGGCCGACGCTTGCGCCGCCAATTCGCCGAGCGGGCTCGGATCGCGATCGTCGCGCCAGAACAGCCCATCCTTCTTGCCCGGGCTGCTGACGATGCTTTGTGCGTAGACGCCCGCCCCCTCGCCGCGATCCTTTTCGGCATATTCGTTCTCGGCATCCACGAAAGCCAGGCAGGTTTGAATCGCGTCCAGTTCGTTGCGTCCGATACGACGATACAGGATCTCGAGACGCCCCGCGGCCGCGTCGAACTCCCAGCCAGCCCTGTTGTTCACGAGTGGAATCGGGAACGGAAAATCGTCCGCGCCCAGGATGAGCGTGGCCTTCTTGTTTCCTTCGGCTTTAATGGAATGCTTGGCATCATAGGCGGACAGGAAACGCTGGCGCATTTCCGCATCGGCAACATTGTCGCCGGACTCGACGATGTCTTCTGCGTCCTTGCCGAGAACCTTCATGATGGCGCTCTGCGTGCCGGTCTTGACTGCGGTCGCCAGCGACGCCGCAGCTTCTTCCGGCGAGGGATAGGCCTGCTGCGCCCGGGACGCAGAGGTCACCAGCATCACCGCCACGATTGCGCCGATGCACACCGACGCCGCGCGACGGAGCGAATTGAGCATGATCATGGCAAGACCTCCGCCGGCATGGGGATCCTTGCGCCGCCGGCGAGCCAGTTAGAGTAGGTGCGGAGCTTCAATCCCAACTGTTCGTAGTAGACGCGGAGATACCCGTCGCGGCCCCGGGTCACGGCTTCCGGTACCAGGCTCTGCACTTCCTGCGCGATCACGCCGACATAGGGTTTGCTGCTGCCGAGATAGCTGAATCGGTAGTAGCCGAGACCATTGGCGAGATGACCGAGCAGGACGACATCGTGCTTCAATGCGATGTCGGAGCGCCGTCCACCGCCGCCGCGGCCGCCGCCTCCACCGCGGAAGCCACCGCCCCCTCCACGGGCAAATGCCGCACCGGCGCCGCCACGCCCGGCGAAGCTCGGAGCACCTCCGCCCCGCGGGCCCACGCTCGCCCGACCGCGGGCCGATTGCGCTGCAGCGGCCCTGCCCGACGACACGTTCAAGGCAGATCCGCGACTGCCGCCACCGCGCGCGGCGTTGCCAGCGCGATTGGCGGCCTTGGCACGATCGCCGCCGCCCTTGGCGCGATCCGCTGTGCTCGGGCGATTGCCGCGATCGCCGCCCGGCCGATCACGCGAGACCGCGCGGTCACCAGTACGATCACCGGCCCGATCCCCGACGCGGTCGCCAGTACGATCGCCGGCGCGATCTCCTGCGCCCGGTCGATCCTGCCCCGGACGAAGCACCTGCTGCCCGTCGCGGCCACGGAAATCCATCCGATTTGAGGCGCCGGCCTTCAGGTTGTTGTTGCCGAAGCGCTGCTGAACGTTCGCGTTGCTGTATCGCACACCCTGGCGATGCGCCGGATTGTGCTGCCAGTTGTTCCCGATGTTGTTTATCTTGTTGTAGTGGTTGACGTAGAGGTTGCGGTTGCCCCAGTTGCACCCGCCGCCCCAGTAATTGCCCCAGCGTCCGATCGCCCAGCCCGTACCGAAGGCGAGACCCGCCGCAATCACGCCCGCGCCGATATAGGACGGGTACCCGAAGTAATAGGGTGGATAGTCCGCGTAGGGCCAGGTTCCGTAAACCGTCGCCGGATCGTAGTACGGCACGTAGATCGTATCGGGATCGGCCGACTCGATGACGATCACCTGCTTGCTTTCCTGCGTCTGAACGCTGACCTTTTGCTGCTTGGTGGTGACCAGCTTCTTGCTGTCGTACGCTTTGGTGCGAAGGCGCTGGATCGCGTCCATCACATCCGCCTGCTGCGCGAGCACGGCATCGCCGAGATTCTTGGTCCAGTCGAGCTTGTCGCTCATCATCGAAATGACGTCCGGCGTGCTGGCAAGCGCCTTGACGCTGTCGTCCCAGGACTGTTTGTCGACCTCCTTCTTCAAGGCATCGCCCTTCAAATTCTTGCGTTCCTTCAGCCAGCGATCGGACTGCACCACCTCCAGTGGATAGGTCGATGCCGCCAGCACATTTGCGAGCAATTCGTCGGGATACAGCGCAATCGGCGCAACCAGAGCCTCGAACTGCTCGGGCTTCAACAGTTCTGCACTTGGCGGAGACTGGCTCGCCGGTTGCGCCGGATTGCCAGGAGCCGGTGGATTGTCGGCCGTCTGTGCCGAGACGGCCACTCGCGAGCGCGATCAGGGGCTTGCCGCAGCGCAACATCTCACCCTCCTTTGGGGTTAATCGCGGCAAGCATCGGTCCGAGGTGGGGGCGTTCTTTGACAAAGATCAAGGGAACCGAGGTTCCCGCCGTATCGGCATAACCGCCGGTGCGCCCCTGACACGCAGCTTGTCGGGCCGGCTCAGCTTCATTTGGCCGGAGCTTGCGAACCGGATCTTTTGCAATTCGGGGGTAATGACTTCGATGTCGCTGTCGAACGAGGCGGACAGCGTTTTCTGGTTGCTCAGATAGTCCGTCATCGACGGTAGCTATTGCGACGGACAGCGGTAATATTTGATCTCCATATCCTCGATGCCTGGAAACAGACGTGCGATGCTGTTGGCATCCAATTCCTTCAGGCTGAACTGAACGCTCGAAAGCATGATATCGGTCGCACAGGCCGCAACCAGGTTGACGTTCGCTCCGTCATCCTTCCTCGCCTTGATCCTGCATCGCGCAAATTTACCGACGATCTGGTCGCCGTCGATGATGAAGCCTCCGCCATAGACGTCGGACATTTCGGTGAAGCCGAGCTTTCCTCCCTGGCGCACGAACACTTTTGCGCATTGACCGGCATCGCCGGCCCACGCGCCGTTCAGCTCGACGGCATTGACGCGTCCAGCCAATGTGAGCAGTAAACCGAAAAAAAGCGCGACCGAGGCAGCTGGCTTTCGCGAGCCCGTCATGCATCCATTCCTTTCCGCTTCCGATCAGTGACCGCCCAGTACAAGCGTCTTGATCGGCAAGAGCAGAGCCTGGATTTGCAGCAGCAATGCGTGCACCAATCCGACACCATCGACCACGTGCAAGGCGATCTTCCGGCTTGTGCTCGTATCCTTTGCGGAAATCTCCTCGTGATTGCTGGTGTAGGCGTTGACGATACAGCTGCTGCCAGCAGTCACCCCTTCGAGACCGCCCTTGTAGAGAGGCTCCAGGTGGACAAGGATCGATCCGGGTCCTGCAACATTCTGCGCTTCGACCAGTTGCTCGCCGCCGCGAAACTGACCGGCGGCGATGTAATCCTGAACCGTGGTGACAACCATCGGGATGATCACCCAGGGCCTTGAGATGCAGGTCGCCTCCGCCACCATTCCTTCCTTCATGACTTGAGCCTCAATCTGGCCGAAACCCGCCTGCAGCACCTGCTGGCCGGCGCCTTCCGGAATCAGAATCCCGGCGGGCCGCATGAGTGGATTGACCACATCGCCTATGCGCAGCGCGAATTGCTCGACCCGGCCCGTAACCCCAGCGCGGACAAAGGTCTTGTCCAATTCCACCTGCGCCTGCGCCAACGCCGCTTCGGCGCTCGCCTTTTCCGCCGGCAGGAGCGTCGAGACGCGCAAGGACGCCGATTGCTTCACCGCGGCGGCCGCATCGACCCCGGCCTGGCGCTGGTTGACCATGACCTGCAGCTTCTCGATGTCGCGCTGCGGCACGATGCCGGGATTGCGGCGCTGCAGTTCGCTCTTGACGTCGAGCTCGTCCTTGGCCTGTTGGAGATTGGCCGTGGCTTCTTGAACCTGCGCTTCCGCCTTGACCACCTCCGATTCCGCCGACACCATCGCGGCATCGACTTCAGAAATCTTGCGCTTGGCCGTTTCGAGCGCCGCCTCCTGTTTCGAGCTATCCAGCCTGAAGATCACGTCGCCCTTGGAGACCGGCGCACTGAAGCCGACGTTGACTTCCGCCACACGTCCTGACGTTTCGGGAAGAATCGGAACCGTCCTGAAGAACAACGTGGCGCTGGTGGTCGAGGGATGAAAATAGAAGATCATCGTTATCAGCGAGATCGTCAGCATCAGACATCCCGTGATGCCCCATCTGAGCTCGTACCAGACCGAATAGAACGTGATCTCCTTGCCGAACCGCTTGTTCTGGACATAGCGGCGGTAGAGATAATCGGGCAAGATCGTCACAAGGGAGCAAATCATCAGCTCAAACATGGGGCCTATCGCCTCCTTTGCGCCGCTTGCGCTCTTCTGCAGCGTCGGTTGGAAGTGACGCGGGAGCCAACGCCGCTTCCTGCTCCGCTTCGGCAATGGTATCCGGCCCGGTGTCCGCTATTTTTTCAACCGACTCCGCAATGCTGCGCAACGGGGTGCCGAAATCGGGGATATCGATCATGGCAAGCAGAAGTCCCGCTACCCAGAACAGGTGGATGTGCGTGAAGAGTGCCAGCAGGCCCAGAATGGCCACGATCTCGAACTGCAGCTTCTCCGACTTGTGCGCCATGCGCTCCGGCAGGCTGTGCAACCGCAAATAAAGCGTGCCGACCCAGATCAGCGCGGCGACCAGGAAGATTCCCATCGCCACCATCAGCACATCGGTCCCGCTCCCCGGGGCGAGGTAGAAGGGCAGATGATGGGGAGCCATCGGATGCATCTGCTCACTCAACGTTCTCTCCCAAAAACCTCAACGTTCTCTCCCAAAAACGGAACTGCACGTTCGCAGACCTCGTGAGCACAGTGCGTATCCCCGGTGCGGATTTGCTTGATTTGGATCAAGGGAACGGTATCGGCCGACACATAGGCTAACGGTAACGCTGAAGCGGAACAGCCACTCAGGAGCCATCAGCCATGCCTGCCAGCATCGATGATCTCATTCCCAGTGCGAACCAGATCCGGAAGGAAGCGGCCCTCAAGGAGGCCGAAAAGGCAGACGAATATGCGCGTCTTGCCGCTGCCGCCGAATCCGAGAAGGGGGCCCTGATCGAGCGGCTCAGTCGTCCGTCAGGCAAATCGGAGGAGGAAAAGGTCCAGCTCGCCTCAACGGTCATCCAGCGAGCGGTACGAAACGGAATGACGGAAGTGCAGGTGTATCGGTTCCCCAACTCGCTGTGCACGGACAAGGGCCGCACCATCGGCCAGCAGGAGCCAGGCTGGGAGAACACGCTGACAGGGATTCCAAAGGAAATATACCAGCTGTGGGCCGACTACCTGAAGCCGCGGGGCTATCGCATCAGCTACCAGATCATCGATTACCCCGGAGGTATGCCAGGCGACATCGCCATCACCATTGCCTGGGGAGACTGAGGGCAGTTCGGTCGAATTAGACCTGAAGCAACGGAAGGGTGAGCATGTCGGCCGACGCGGACGCGGCGCGGATGAAGCGCAAGGCGTATGAGAAAGAGCTGGGCAAGCTCCAGGTCGAGCTTTGCTATCTCCAGGAATGGGTGAAGTCGAACAAGCTTCGGGTCATCGTCCTGTTCGAAGGCCGGGATGCCGCCGGCAAGGGCGGCACGATCAAGGCGATCACGGAAAAGGTCAGCCCACGCGTATTTCGCGTGACCGCCCTTCCGGCGCCGTCGGATCGCGAGAAGACGCAGCTATTCCTTCAACGCTACATGCAGCATTTTCCGGCTGCAGGCGAGATCGTGATCTTCGACCGGAGCTGGTACAACCGTGCAGGCGTGGAATATGTGATGGGGTTCTGTACGCCGGCCGAGCACAAGCGATTCCTTTCACTGTGTCCCCAGATGGAGAAATACATTATCGAGGGTGGCATCATCCTGATCAAGCTTTGGCTCGAGGTCGGGATGGACGAGCAGGAGCGTCGCTTCAAAGCGAGAATCGACGATCCGCTGCGGCAATGGAAGCTGAGCCCGATGGACCTGGAATCGTACCAACGATGGCATGACTATTCGCGGGCGCGGGACCTGATGCTCAAGGCCACCAGCACGAAGCACTCGCCATGGTACATCATTCGTTCCGATGACAAACGTCGAGCGCGTCTGAACTGCATCGCGCATCTGCTAAAATTGATTCCGCACAAGCGCATGAAGAAGAGCGAGGTCAAACTGCCGAAGCGTTCCAACAAGGGACGCTATAACGACCAGACCGGATTGCGCCGGATGACGTTCGTCGCCGAGCGATATTGAGCGACGCCGCGGCCACGCAGCAGCGTGGCCTGTCGTTCGCAACTACTTCAAGCGTATGCTGACGCCGGCCGCAGCGACCGAAAGTTCGACTCCGACCTTGGGGCCGCTGAGCTGTAGGATCACGACATTGCTGATCGCGCCATTGGTGTTCCGCAACCGAACGCTTCCGGCGCCGCCGGCAAGCGCCCCACCGACGCCGACCGCACCGTAGGTGCCTTCAATGAACTCGGGGCCCCGCAGGTTGAAGGCTTGTCCAAAGAGTTTGGTGGTCGAGGCGCCAATCGTGCCGCCCACACTGATGCCTGAGACAGTGAATGGGTAATGCCTGCCTCGAAGCGTCAGCACGCCCTCGCCTCGGCCGACACCGAGGATAAAGCCGCCCTTGGTAAACACGACGGCGACAGATCCGGTTTCCGCGTGCAATGCGGTGCTGATGGCCGCCAGCCAGAGGATACCCAGCAGGGCAGCCAGAGCAACATGTAGGCAAGATTTCCGCATGACTTTTACCCAAGAAAGCCTGGGTGCCGACTGCGAACCCACTTGGATAATCGCAAATTATCCGGCCGCAGCGAGCACAATGCCGAACGGTACGCATGTGGGCGGCGGCCCGGGTGAGCGCATCAGGCGGCGCCTTCGCGCGGCCTGATCGCTTTGATCTATCTCAAACGAATCGTTACCCCGCCAACTGCGGCCGACACTTCAGCGCCGACCTTCGGCCCGCTGAGCTGCAGGATCACACCATTGGCGTTCTGCAATTGCACGCCTCCAGCGCCAGCCGCAATGGCACCGCCGGCTCCGAGCGCACTGTACGCACCTTCGATCGAAGCTGGCCCCCTCAGATTGAGGGCCCGTCCAACAAACCTGGTGGTCGAGGCTCCGATTGTGAAGCCGACACTCATGCCCGATACGGTGAACGGGTAACGCTTGCCTCGCAAGGCCAGCACCCCTTCGCCGCCGCCGACGCCGACGATCAACCCGCCCTTGGTAAAGACGACTGCGACCTGGCCGGTTTCAGCCCGCGATGGGGTACTGATACCAGCCACGCCTGCGAGTAAGACAACCAGGGCGACGTTTGTGCAAAATCTTCTCATGACCTTTTCTTTCCTCTGAGGATCTTCAGTTCGACGCCGACTATCGCGCAAGGGGTCCGGAAAAGAATTGATCGATGCGCTGCTGTGCGGGGTGTCCTTTGACATGTCTCTCTCCCGATCCTCGCGAGGGTGATGGCTCGCCGGATCGTGCCCCCGCGCCCTCCCACTCCTTTGATCCAAGTCAAGGGTCGCACTCGCTCGAAACAAACTCGCCAAGCTGAGGCGAATGCTGCGCTTCGCAATAGGTGTGAGGGATATCTGACGGTCACCTATTGTCAGCAGGAGCTTCGGGCTCGATCCGCGTAAAGCGTACAGCAGCTCACAGTCCAGACGGCCGTTCCTGGTGGAGACCGGATCGCTCCCTGGCCTTACACTCGTCCAGCACGCTGTCGAGCGTCCGGAGCCACGCGTCGCTGTCCGTCTTGTCCGCCAACCCTTCGGCCCGCAACAGATCACGCAATTGCGCATGGGCGCCTACGATGCAGAAAGTCACTTGACGCGATGCCAGCTCGTCATGGAGATCGAGCAACATGCGCGCCCCTGCAAGATCGATATAGGGGGATGCGGAGAGATCGCAGGCAACCAGCCTGACGTCAGACGATTTTCGGAGCGCCTTCAAAACCGTCTCCAGAATCGTCTCGGCATTGATGTAGAGCAGCGAGGCTTCAGGCCGGAACGCGATAACACCGACCAGCGGCTCCACGCCCTCGTGCCTGGCGCTGTCGGAAAAGCGGCCCGTTCCGGGAAGCCGCCCGAGAAACGCTATGTTGGGCTGCGACGCGCGGCCAAGCAGCAGGAAGATGGATGCAAGGGAAGCAAGCAGAACACCTTGCAGGATTCCGAGCAGCAGCACGGACACAAGCGCGATAGCCGCGGCGTAGAAGTCGATCCGGCTGACCTTCCACATCCAAATCAACGCGCGGACGTCGACCAGCTTGTAAACGGCGGCGAAGACAATGCCTGCCAGCACCGCCTTGGGAAGGTTGGTCAGCAACCCCGTAAAGAAAAGCAGGCAAAGCGCGAGGGCCGAAGAGCAAACCACCAATGCCAGGGGCGTGCGCGCTCCCGCCGTGTCATTGACGGCGGATTGCGACAACCCGCCGGCGACGGGATAGCCATGGCCAAACGCAACAGCGAGGTTGGCGGCTCCCAGCCCCAGAAATTCCTGCCGTACATCAAGGCCGTACCCATGCTTCGCGGCAAAACTCCGGGCCGCCGAAACACCTTCTATGTAGGCCAGCAGCAGACATCCGGCCGCGATGGGAAATAGCTCTTCGAATTCCAGCATGCCGAATGTGGGCACCCCGAAAGCCGGCAGTCCTTCCGGGATATTGCCGGTTACAGGTATCCCCAGTGACGGAAGTCCGAACAAGGTTGCCAGGAGGATTGCCAACGCCACTACGGTAAGTCCGACCGGCCGGCCCGGCAGAAATCGTTCACCGAGGAGCAAGAGCAGGGTCGCAACGACTCCAATTGCCAATACGAGCAGATTGACGTCGCCGAACTGACCTGCGAGCCGGATCGCCCGGTCGAAGAAATTGTGCCCGCCGCCGGCCACGCCGAACAGGCTCGGCAACTGACTCATGATGATTGTGAGCCCGGCCCCCGCCTTGAAGCCGACTAGGATGCTGTCGCTGACTAACCGGACGAGAATGCTGAGCTTGAAAAGCCAGGCGATCAGGCAAAGCAGCGCCACGGCGCATGCCGAAAGACTGGCGATCTGCGCGAATCGTATCGCGTCTCCTCCGGCCAGGGAGCCGACGGTGCCGGCAATCATGAGCGAGATCGCGGAGGTCGGGCCGACCGCAAGCTGGCGCGACGACCCAAGGAGAGCATAGCCGATGCCGCCAAGCATATAGCCGTAAATGCCGACCTGGGGCGGTAATCCGGCGAGGCCCGCATAGGCCAGAGACACCGGGATCGCATAGGCGGCGAGTGTCACTCCGGCGATCGTATCATGACGCAACCAGGACGGTTTATATTCGGCAAGCCACGTCAACGGCGGAAAAAACCGTGTCCAGCCCGTTCGCTGAATTGAGCGGAATTTCATACGTGCTCCTCGTTGGGGCGTATCTCGCCGCGAAACAGCAGTGCCGCCAGAGACCTCATGTCAAGACGCAAGCTGTCGCGGGACCGGTACGGCCCGATAAGCGACGCTATCAAGCCCGGCGCGGCTTGATCTGGATCAAGCTTTCCGTGAGTTCCCGGCAATCAAATCGATGCACAATCGAACTGCGCGCTGGGGGAATACGACTATTGCCAGCGTCAGGTGGATCATCTCCACCGCTCCGAAAATATTTCTGCTGTTGGCGGTCGCCATGGACATCACGTATGGAGACTGGCGAAAACTCTGTTTCAAACCAGGCGGCTCAAAAACGCTTTGCCGGACTTCGATCACCGGCACGTTGCCCGGTTCGCCTCCATCCACAAGAGTGCGCCCGCGCAGACACTCGAGCAGGACACCGATGAATGAGAGGCGGAAGATCGTGCTAGAATATCGCTTCGCGCGCTCTTTCTATCGGCTCGATAAGTGATCTTGCCGAGAATGGCTTGGTCAGGTGGGCGATGCATCCCGAGTCTATCGCGGCTGAGCGGTTCGCATCACGCGGAGCGGGCAATGCCGACCGCGCCGACGGTCACCAGCGCATGGATCATGATGTTGATCACGCTGACGATGCAGCCGACCAGAAATTGAAGCACCATAGCCGTCCCAAGCTTGATCGGGCCGGCAGAGGGATATTCGCCTCGGCCGGCCCTGCCACTGCCTTCAGCTCTTTGGGGTAAGGACGCCCGTCGCAGCCTTCATGGCAGACTCGCCCATGGTCTTTGCATGGTCGGTCAGCGATCGCATCTGGCCCTGGAAAAATTGGGACTGGATCTTGACGGCGTCCTGCATATCCCTGGCTTGGATCAGCTTTTCGCCGAGATCAAATGTCGCGGTGACATTGCGCTGCATGTAGCCACAGAATTGCTTGGCCTGGTCGGCGACCGGTAACTGCGAAGAACTCAGGCCCTTCTCGAGCAATTCGAAATACTCCGCGCTGGCCTTTCGAAGGCGCTCGAGACTTTCGGTCAGCATCGCACGGACTTTGTCGGCGGAAAGGTCGGCGTCTGACATGGCTAACTCCTCTTTTTCGAAGAACGAACCGATTTCGACTACTTTGCAAGTCCCCCGAACCAGGCACCGAAATAGCCGGCATAGAGGGCCGGCAGTTCGAGATTCATCGAATGCCCGATGCTGGGCATAATGAGCCGGCAGTCCGGCATTGCTGGGCCGAAGCGCTCGAAGGAATTGGCGATACCATTCCTCGCGCGGAATAGCCGAAAGCCTTGATGCAGATCAAAGGAGCGCTGATGGGCTTCATCAACATCACGGTCACGACCGCCCTTTCATTGATCGCTTACTGACTGGAGTTTCAATCATGAGGGCCGTTTCCATTGAAGAGGCCGTTGCGATGATCCCGCCCGGTGCGAGCATCATGGTTGGCGGATTCATGGGTGTTGGAACACCGGAACGCCTGCTCGACGAAGTCGTCAGGCAGAGAAAGACCGGACTTTCGGTGATCAGCAACGACGCTGCCGTACCCGGGAAAGGCGTTGGCAAGCTGTTCGATGCGACTCTCGTATCGCGCCTGACCGCAACCCACATCGGCCTCAATCCGAAGGCGCAGCAGCAGATGCTGGCCAACCAGGTCGCCGTCGATCTGGTACCCCAGGGGACCTTTGTCGAGCGCATTCGTGCCGGTGGTTGCGGTCTCGGAGGGGTGCTAACGCCGACCGGCGTCGGCACCCTGGTTGCCGAAGGCAAGCGCCAGATCGAGGTAGCCGGAACGACGTTTCTGCTCGAAACCGCGCTGCGGGCGAAGTTCGCCCTGGTTCACGCCTTTCTGGCAGATTATCTCGGCAACCTCACCTACGCGCTGACCGCACGCAACTTCAATCCCATCATGGCGATGGCGGCCGATACCGTCATCGTGACGGCGGAACACATCGTGCCGGTGGGCGTCATCGCACCCGACCACGTCGTGACCCCGGCGCCGCTCGTCGACTACCTCATTACGAACGGGTGAACCATGGATGCACAGACAATCATCGCCCGGCGTGTCGCGCGGGAGCTCCATGCCGGCGACCTTGTGAACCTGGGGATCGGCATTCCGACGCTGGTCGCCAACTATGTTCCGCCTGAGCTCAAGGTATTCTTTCAGTCGGAAAACGGATTGATCGGTACCGGACCGATACCGGAGCAAGGGATGACTTACCCGCTCCTGACCGATGCGGGCGGCCGCCCGATCAGCGCCCTGCCTGGTGCCAGCACTTTCGACAGCGCGATGTCCTTCGGATTGATCCGCGGCGGCCATGTCGATGTAACCGTGCTGGGTGGCCTTCAGGTCGACGCACATGGACAGCTGGCCAACTGGATGATCCCCGGCAAGATGGTGCCCGGCATGGGCGGAGCGATGGACCTCGTCTGCGGCGCCAAGCGGGTTATCGTCGCCATGCAGCACGCCGCGAAAGGAAAATCGAAGGTGGTTGCCAAATGCACCCTGCCGCTAACATCGACAAGGCCGGTAAGTCTGGTCGTGACGGACATGGCTGTCATCGCCTTCCCCGACGGTAAAGCGACGCTGCTGGAAACCGCACCGAATGTCAGCATCGCAGAGGTCGTGGCCGTGACGGACGCCGAGCTCGACATTCCCGACACCGTCCCCGAGATGAATATCTAAGCAGGTAACGCCCATGCGGATATTCAGTGACTTCAACGAGATTAAATCCGCGGTCGGCACCGAGATCGGCACGAGCGATTGGATCGAAGTCTCGCAGGACCGAATCAACCTCTTCGCGGAAGCAACCTGCGACGAACAGTGGATCCATGTCGACCAGGAGCGCGCGAAGAAGGAGTTGCCCGGCGGCAGCACCATTGCCCACGGCCTATTGTCGCTCGCGCTCGCGCCGCTCTTCATTCGGTCGGTGATTGGGCTGAAAGGTCTGCGCAATACACTGAACTACGGTGCGGACAGGATACGGTACCTGGCGCCGGTGCCGGCCGGTTCAAGGCTGCGCGGCCGCATCACGATTGCCGAATCCGAGGACGTGCCGCCCGATGGCTTGCGCGTGAACTATCATCTTGTGATCGAGATCGACGGTGGCAAACGCCCCGCCTGCGTCGCCGAGTTGATCGCCCTGCACTATCGCTGAGCGGCTCGCCCAAGCGTGCCGATCACCCCTCAATCGATGATGTGATAGCCGCCATCGATATACGTGACGCCGCCCGTAATGAGCTTGGCACCGTCGAGCGCCAGAAATGCCGTTGCGTTGCCGACGTCGTCGATGCTGACAAGACTGCGCGT
Organism: uncultured Alphaproteobacteria bacterium; assembly: GCA_963761895.1. GTDB lineage: Bacteria > Pseudomonadota > Alphaproteobacteria > Rhizobiales > Xanthobacteraceae > Bradyrhizobium. The sequence continues at coordinate 372,563 of CAVXIL010000001.1, read as the reverse complement.
CGGCGCCTTCGATTGCGCCTTGTCCATCAGTTCGTCAAAGTCGGGGATCCCCGACGCTGCGCGCGTGGCGAGCGGCCCGGGCGAGATCGCGTGAACGCGGATGCCCTTTGGCCCCAGTTCCGCGGCAATGTAACGAACGGCGGCTTCGAGCGCCGCCTTCGCCACACCCATCACGTTGTAATTCTCCACCACCATTTGGCTGCCGTAATAGGTCATGGTGAACATGGATCCGCCATTCTTCATCAATGGCTCGGCCAGATGGGCCATGCGCATGAACGACCAGCACGAGACATCCATCGTCTTGAGGAAGCCGTCGCGGCCGACGTCCACCACGCGTCCATGCAGCGCCTCCTTCGGGGAGAACGCGATCGAGTGCAGCAGGAAATCGAGCTGCCCCCATTCCTTCCCGATCCGTTCGAACACCTGCTCCGTCTGGCCCTCGACCATGACATCCAGCGGCATGAAGATCGGCGCCTCCAATGCCTGCGCAAGCGGCTCGACGTGCTTCTTGGCGCGCTCATTCAGATAGGTCACGGCGAGATCAGCCCCGAGCGCACGAAAGGCCTTGCCGCACCCCCAGGCGATCGATTGGTCGTTGGCGATGCCGACGATCAGGCCCTTCTTGCCCTTCAGGGCGACCTTGGTATCCGGGAATACGGGGATCATGACACCCTCTCATGGCCTGGGTTGAACGACGGCCGGTTCAACAGCAGCGATAATGTATGCCGCGCGATCATCTGCTCCTCGTCGGTCGGCACGACGTAGACCGGAATGCGGCTGTCTGAGCGGGATATCAGTCGCGCGTGACGGGAATTCTCGGTTGGGTCGAGCGTCACACCAAGCCAAGCCAGCTGATCGGCGATCCGCTCCCGGATACGTACCGAGTTTTCGCCGATACCGGCTGTAAAGACGAAAGCGTCGAGCCCCTGCAACGCGGCCGCAAGCATGCCGGCATTGAGGCCAATGCGATAGACGAAATACTCGATCGCCAGCTTCGCCTTGGGATCTTCGCTCGCCTCCAGTTCGCGCATATCGTTGCTGATGCCTGAGAGTCCCTTCAATCCACAGTCGCGGTAGAGGAAGCTCTGGACGTTGGACGCCGACATCCCCTTTTCCGAGATCAGATACAGCACGACGCCGGGGTCGATTTGCCCTGGGCGCGTTCCCATCGGAAGGCCGTCGAGGGCGGTGAACCCCATGGTGCTCTCGGCGCTGTGTCCGTTCTTCAGCGCGCACATGGAGGCGCCGCTACCGAGATGCGCGACGATCACCCGGCCCTTGGCGATCTCGGGCGCAATTTGGGGCAGGGTTTTTGCTACATATTCGTATGACAGACCATGAAATCCGTAACGGCGTACACCCTCGGCATGAAGCTGGTGCGGGATTGCATAGTAGTCCGCGACGGCGTCATGCGTGCGGTGAAACGCGGTGTCGAAGCAGGCTACCTGCGGAAGGGTTGGAAAATTAGTCAGAAGCGAGCGGATTGGCGCCAAATTATGCGGCTGATGCAGCGGAGCAAGCGCAATGAAACGCTCCAGCCGGGCTACCACGCCATGGTCGATCAGCACCGGTCGGTCATAGTCGGATCCGCCATGTACGACGCGATGACCGACAGCCATCGGGTTGATGCGAATCTCGCTTCGCAGCCATTCGCCTGCAATACTCATCGCGGCCGGAATGTCCGGGATCGCTTCGATCGGATAGGCGCGGTCGGCCAGCGGATCGCCGTCTGCACCGATCGCCCGCAGTCGTGGACGGCTGCCAATGCCATCCATCTGGCCCTTTATCTGCCGCCGTACCTTCCCCTCTCCCTCGACCGAAAAGATCTGGAACTTGACGCTTGAGGAACCTGCATTGACGACGAGGATCGTGTCCATGGCGTTCACGCGGCAACTGTTGGAGCATGTTGGCGCCTGGCATGTGCGTAGAGCGCCGCCACCGCACAGGAAGCCATTCGCGCCCGCGCCGAGTCCGCACGCGATGTCAGAACGACCGGGACCCGGGCGCCGAGCACGATGCCGGCACCATCCGCCTTGGCGAAGTAGGCCAGATTTTTGGCCAGCATATTGCCGGATTCGAGGTCGGGAACGAGCAGGATCTGCGCCCGCCCGGCGACCTCGGACTTGATTCCCTTGATCCGTGCTGCTTCCACGTCGATCGCATTGTCGAAAGCAAGCGGTCCGTCGAGCAAGCCGCCAGTGATCTGCCCGCGATCCGCCATCTTGCAGAGCGCAGCCGCCTCGATCGTGGATGGAATCTTGGAGGTAACAGTTTCGACCGCCGACAGGATCGCCACCCGCGGCGATTTGCCGAAGCCGGCTTGCGTATAAAGATCGATGGCGTTCTGGATAATGTCCCGCTTGGCATCAAGATCGGGAAAGATGTTGATGGCTGCATCCGTTACAAACAGGGTCTCGGCATAGGCGGGCACGTCCATCACGAACACATGGCTGATCCGCCGGTCGGTCCGCAAGCCGCCCACCTTCGCTGTGACACTCCGCATCAGTTCATCGGTGTGAAGGCTGCCCTTCATGAGCATTTCGCCCTTGGCAGCGTGAACGAGCTCCACGCCCTTTGCCGCAGCTTCCTCGCTATGCGCCGCATCGGCGAGCTCGAAGCCGGAGATGTCGAGGCTGTATTTGCTGGCCGTATCCCTGATTTTCTGTTCGGGTCCGACCAGCACCGGCCGGATGATACCGGCCGCCGCACTGTCGACGACGCCGCGCAATGAGGTTTCGTCGCAAGGGTGAACGACAATGGTCGGCACCGGTGGCACCGCTTGGGCCGCTGCGATCAGACGGTCATATTTGCTGGAAGAGCGTGTCTGGCCTGAATCGGCTGGCATGACATTCATGGTGTCGCTCCGGGGCTTTCAAACCAGCGTTACGATGCCTTCGCCTTCGGGTCGAAAGGGGCAACGTTCGACGCCCGAACTGAAACTTCGTCCGCATCCACGCCGAACAACTCGGCGACACGCTTCAGGCGCCTGGCGACCTCACCCGAGATGGCGGCGCTTGCGGACAGCACTTCGCGAATCGCCGTGAACGCTGCGTGGCGTTCACTTTCATTGTCCGGCAATAGCTTCGGTATTTCAGCTAGTGCTCGCTCCTGATCCAGCAGAAGCATGAAGAATTGCTCGCGGACCAGCATCTTGAACTCGGTCAGCGTTAGCCGCCTACCGGTGTCCTTGCGGCGAACGTTGCGCAGCGCTTCGAGGCTGCGCTCGTCTACCATTCCCCTCGCCGACCCTACATACAGCAGGCCGCGAATCGCCGCTTCGCGAAGGCCGCCCTCGCCAATCCTGGATTTCAGCTCGGCGACCCGCTTCTGCAGCATTTCACGGTGCGCGGCAGACATCTCCTGCCGGCGCGATGGGGCCGATTGCGGATCAATTCCGACGGCCGCCTGAACCGCCGGCGAGCCATAGACGGCAAGGAAGATCGCTTCGCTGAGCGCCTCCTGCGAATCGCGCCAGCTGTCGAGCGCATGAACGATCTGCTTGGAGACCTGCTCCTGGAACGCCATGAACGGATTGTCCTCCGAGACAGGTTTGCGATCCTCGCTCACCTTCTCCGCCGGCGACTCCACCGCGGGCATGAAGGGATTGCGGCTGCTGAAAAGTTCGTATTGGAGCCGTAGCGGATGCAGATTGCGCATCAACTCCGCCATCTGCGGCGTCACCAAACCCTTGATCCAGGGCTGGAGGAACTTACGGTAGGCGGCGAGATTGATCTCCGATACGCGCTTGGCGGCGGCAAACCGCCGCTCATCCTCGGGCGAATTGCCACCCATTGCACGAATGTCGTCCAGCGTCCGCGCCTCGCAGCGCATTACCCACTGGCCGACGGCGAGATCGGCATTCGTCGTATCGGCGCCCTTGGCCTCGAACGTTGCTTCATAGAGACCGGGCGGCAAGACGTCGATCAGATCGATGTTGCTGGAAAATTCCGCATGCTCCTTTTTGGCGATGCCGCCGGAAACGAAGATGCCGAGATGACCGACGCTTTCGTGAACCGTGTAGACAATCGTCTGCCCGTAGGCCCTGATTTCATTGACGTCGGCGTAGAGATCGAGGATCCAGTTCAGCGCCTGTTGCGGTGGTGTGATATTGTCGCCCTTGGAGCAGAATACCAGGATCGGCGATCTGATATTGCGCAGATCGACTGTCTGACCGTCAGACATCTTGATCCGGCCAGCAGCGAGGTTGTTGCCGACGAAGAGTTCATCGACGATGAACTGGATCTCCTCGGCATTGAGGTTGACATGTCCGCCCCACCAACGTTCGAATTCGAGGTATCGCTCGGCCTCGGTATCGACCTTTGAGTAGACATTGTACTGCTTGGTCCACAGCGTATTCGACGGATTCTGGTTCTCGAAGTTTTGCACCAGCCAGGCGCCGTCGAACTTGCCTCCCCCGAGATCACTGGTCAGCGCGGTCAGCCAGCTTCCTCCCAGCAGGCCGCCGGAGTAGCGCATCGGGTATTTGCCGTGGACGCCCGCCCAATAGGCAAGCGGCGCGCCAGCAATGATGACCGGTCCGAACAGTTCCGGCCGCAGCGACGCCAGGATCATGACGGCCCAGCCGGCCTGGCAGTTGCCGATCACGCACGGCTTGCCGTCGGCTTGCGGGTGGCGGCTGATGACTTTCTCGATGAACAGGGCCTCGGCGCGGGCGATGCGCTCGATCGTCTGACCAGGCATCGGCTCCGGCAGGAAGCCGATGAAATAGCAGGGATGACCCGCTTTCATCGCGACGCCGATTTCGCTGTCCGCCTTGAACCCGCCGATTCCCGGACCATGCCCGGCGCGCGGATCGATCACGATGAACGGTCGCCGGCCGAGATCGATTTCGACGCCTTTGGGCGGAATAATGCGAACGAGAGCATAGTTGACCGGTTCATCCAGCTCGCGGCCATCGACGATCAACTCGGCCGAATACTGCAGAACATGCGGCGCGGTTTGGGCAACGTGTTCCCGATACTGGTCACCGCGCCGACGCATGGCATCCAGGAACAGAACGCTCCGTTGTCCGGCATCGAGCATGTATTCCACGGCCGAGGCGACAAGTCCTGACAATGGACCGCCCGACGCCGTTGCATTGTCTTTCGACATGTCCTGACCTCACTGTCGTACACTTCATTCAAGGGGCCCCGCGCCAGGGAACGTTGATTTAAGTCAACGTTCGGCGATCACCCTGGCAATGATGCCGGGCTCGCGCGATCGGTACCAATCCAGGCCACCGTCAACTCCCAGGATACCGACAGAATGATTGGCCCAATAAAGAGGCCGACGATTCCATGTGCCAGCGTTCCCCCGATCACCCCGATGAAGATGACGAGTGTCGGGGTGGTCAGACCGCGTCCCATCACGAGCGGTTTCAACACGTTGTCGAGCACACCGACGACGCACATGAATAGCGTCAGCAGGAGCGCCGTGGTAAAATCCTTTTCCATCCAGATCCAGATGATCACGGGAAGCAGGACGATCGCCGGACCGATCTGCACGATGGTGAGGAGCATGACCGCGAAGGCCAATAGGCCGGCGCCGGGAACGCCTGCCAGCTTGAAGCCGACACCGGCCAGCAAGGACTGGATAATTGCGACGCCAATAACGCCCTGGGATACCGCGCGTATGGTCGCACCCGCCAATTCCAGGAAATGTTCGCTCTGTTCGGGCACTACCCGGGACAGGAAACTCCTGACCGCCGCCACCAGCTGCGGCCCGTTGGGAAAGAGAAAGCCGGCCAACGCCACAGACAAAAGAAACTTGAGTGTTCCCACGCCGGCATTGCCCGCAAGGGTAAGCATAATGCCCGCCAACGGCTTCAGATGGGGAGCGACCTCGCGCAAAACCGCCCGAATGTTGTTGAAGGCCTGATCCCAGAATTGGTAGAGTTGCGGACCGATGAGCGGCCAATCCTTGATTTGACCTGGTGGTGAAGGAACCGTCAGATCGCCGGCACTCAATTTTTCGGCGAGTTCCCTCACCCCGTCTACCGCGCTCAACCCGAGCCAGGTCGCCGGCCCGATGACGATCCCGAGATTGATTAAGGTGAGAATTACCGCAGCGAGCCTCGGGCGACCGCCGAGACTCCTGGAAAGGAGACTAAAGACGGGATAGAGCGCGACGGCGAGGACGATGCTCCAGGCCAGGATCGGCACAAAGGGACGGATCAGAACGAACGTCCAGTAGATCAGGAAAGCGAGCAATCCGAGCCGGATCGCAAGCTGAATAACGTCGTCTCCGAGCAAGTACTGGCGAACAGTTTTCAAGGGCTCGCCTTCATCTGAGAGCTGTCATGCTTTCCGTCAAGCTACCTATCGCTCTCGCGCAATAGTCTTGATCCAGATCAAGCGACCGCAAGCCGGTCCAGGTTCCATCGGCGGACGCTGATCGAGGCCGACGCCTCGTTGTCCGCACAGGAGGCCCAATGTCCGAGGCCACCAACGACACCGTACGCGAGCTTCTCAGCGACGGCTGTCCAATCGAAATCCGCGCTCTTCGGCAGGAGGATGAGGCTGACATGCTCGCTGCGATCGGACAGACAAGCGCACAATCGCTGCAGCGCCGTTTCTTCGTCATGAAACGCCACTTCTCGGACAAGGAGCGCGCCTTCTTCATGGACATCGATTTCAAAGATCATGTCGCGATCGTCGCGCTGGCAGATGAAGCCGACCGCAAGGCTATCGTCGGAGGCGGCAGGTATATCGTCTTCGAGCCGGGACGAGCCGAGATGGCGTTTGTCGTCATCGACGCCTGGCAAAGACGTGGCGTCGGCTCGATCCTGATGCGCCATCTCGTGAAGATCGCACGCGATGCCGGACTGCAGGAATTGACCGCGGAAGTTCTGCCCGAAAACGCGGCGATGCTAAAAGTATTCGGAAAGTTCGGCTTCAGGCCCGGCTCGCACCGGGATCCCCAGACAGTCCATCTGGAATTGAAGCTCGCTTAGAGAGAGACCGCTTCCAGCGCGGACCATCGGCCTCGCATTGATCCAACTCAAAGCGCCCACTTCCCCTGCGCTGAACAGCAGCCCGGGCGCCAGGCGCGACGGCATCACACCGGTCCGTGCGCTCCCGGCGGAACCACATAGAGCGTCATGGCGAATATGACGTAAATGAAGACCAGCAGAGCCCCAATGAACCACGCCGAACGACCGCTGTTGGTGATGAAGGTGGCCGTCACGGTAGCGATCATCACCATCGTCACTGCACCCGACCAAAATTGCAGGTCCATCGGTTTGGGCCCGACGACGTAGCTGAGGAGCACAAGTACCGGTGCAACGAACAGCGCGATCTGGGAAGCGCTTCCGAGCGCTATGCTGACGCTCATATCCAGCCGGTTCTTGCGCGCGGCAGAAAATGCCACGGCCATTTCAGCCGCAGCGCCGACGAGTGCGACGATGATGAACCCGACGAAAGCCGGGCTCATCCCCAGCGTCACCGCCGCCTTTTGCACCGACTCAACGAAAATTTCGCTTACCAGCGCCACCAGGACCGTAACAGCGAGTAGTGTGCCGACCGCGAGGTTGATCGGCCACTTCGCCTCCGTCGTCTCGCCATGACCTTCGCTCGCGAATAATTCCTTGTGCGTCTTCAGCGAGAAAAGCAGACTTAATCCGTATGCCACGATGAGCAGGACGGCCAGGGCGGCGCTGAGGTTCTGGGCCATCAACTCGCCCCGCGGCAGATCGAGTTCGGAGACCGCCGCCGGAGCGAGGAGCGCAATCGTCGCCATCAACAGCAACCCCGAATGCATCCTTCCGCCGGCGCGATTGTATTCCTGAACGTGGTACCGCAGTCCGCCCAGCAGAAAGGAAGCTCCCAGCATGAAAAGCGCATTGGCAACGATAGCGCCCGCGATCGACGCTTTCACCAGCATGTACTCTCCGGCATGGAGCGCGGTCACGGCGATGATTAACTCCGTCAAATTCCCGAGCGTCGCATTGAGCAAACCACCGATCGCGTCACCCGTCTTTTCGGCGACGGATTCGGTTGCATGACTAAGAAGGGCGGCAAGCGGAACGATGGCGAGGACAGCGAGCACAAACAGAAGCGTGTGAGCCGCGGGCACAATCCTTGCGGCGACCAGCACGACAGGCACAAATATCAACATCCAGAGCAACGGTGTTTGACGGATCTCCTTCAACAGGGCGTTCATAGTGTTGGCCGCCTCCTCGCTTGACCGTCGTCAGAGGTGTGCGGTTCTTGACGTCGCCGACGTGGGCTGGAGCCAGGAATGGAGCGCCGGCCGCAGTTTTGCGGCGGACGGGGCCATCACCAGGTAGGATTCAGCGAAGTGTGCAATACGGTGCATGGCTGCCTCCCTGCAATCACTCCGGCCATCCGATAATCGTCCGCCTCCCCTGCTGAGAAGACAGTCGTCCGCCCTGGGGTCGGCGGACATTCGACGTAGAAAGATCTCCGCGGCTCAAGGCATGTTGATCTGGATCAACGGGTGGCCGGATCTGATGCAGCAAGTCTCGCACGCGCGGCTCAGGGGTTTCGGACGACCTTGTCGCCGTGGCTGGTACCCCAATTCGGCGGAGCCATCGTCTGAACGCTTGTCGCCTGGACATGAGGGCTTATCATGGCTGAAACACCCAAACTTTCCGTTGAGAAGGCGCTGGAAAAACTGCGCGGCGCCGATCCGCCGAAATCCAAAAAGGCGCGGCTCAGCGAGAAAATTGATGCGCTTGATGAAGAGATAAAGCGCTTGAAAGCGCAAAGACTCCGTTTGGATCGGCACCAACGACGTTCGCCTGAGCGTGATTGAAACTCGGATCCAGGCCGCCCCGTGTTACGCGGGGCCCCAGGCGGTTCATCCCGTCCTGAAGTTTGCTCAGAGACCGCTTCCAAGGCTGTATCTGCCTTGCACTTATATAGATTAAGGCCCGCCTCCTCGACGCTTCTCTAGAACTGGCCGCGCGACGAAAATGGCTCGATCACCGAGCCGGTCAAGTTGGTTCCCCTTCCCTTGGCGCGCAGAACCGGTCCCCACTTGGCCGGAAAACGCTGTATAATGCCAACGAGGTAACGTTCCGCCGAGGGACGAACATCATGACCGCCCCGTCCATGAGCCGAATGGTCCTGCTGGCGCTTGTTGCGGCCTGTGGTATCGCGCTTGTCTTCGCGATCCAGCACTTCCGCCGCGAGCCGCCGGTTGAAACCAAGGCCGCAACCGCCGCGCCGGCGGTTTCAAAGCCGGCATCGGGCGCGCAAGATCAGGGTCCGGACGCGCTTGCAGCGGCGCAAGCAAAAGCAGACGCGGTGGCGGCTGCGCTGGCGGAATCGCCCGTAGCGCCGGACAGCGACGACGGCGTGCCGACGTTCGACATTGCCCGCATCGAGCCGACCGGCGAAGCGGTAATTGCGGGCCGGGCGTCGCCGGGCGCAACAGTAGAGCTGCTGCGCAACGGCGAACTGCATGATCGCGTGGTCGCGGATCAATCCGGACAATTCGTTATGGTCCCATCCCGGTTTCCCTCAGGCACTTACGATCTGACGTTGCGATCCCGGCAGCCGGATGGCAAGGAGGCCACGTCCAGGCAGAGCGTGGCGGTAGCGATTGAGCCAGGACCGACCGACCGGCCAGTCGTGGCGCTGATGACGCCCGGCAAACCTACCGTCGTGCTGTCGCAACCGCCTGCCCCAAAGTCGATGGCCGGCGCGGTGGTTGTGGAATCGGTCGAGATCGAGCCAGGCGGCAAGTTCCATGCGAGCGGTCGCGCGCGCCCCGGCGGCGCGGTGAGGCTTTATCTCAACGATACCTTCGTTGCGTCAGTAACGGCCGGCGCGGATGGACGTTTTGCGGTCACGATCAATCAAGGTGTCGCGCCCGGCAGCTACCGCGTCCGGCTCGACGAGGTGGAGCCTAATTCCGGCGCGGTGCGCGCACGCGCCGAGGTACCCTTCAACGTTCCCGACACGATGGTCGCGGCGTCCGTGCCGGCGCAGGCCACAGTCGCCAAGCAGGCAGACAGTGCCTCCGCGCAGCCGCGGCTGGCGGCCGTGGCGAACCTTCCGCCAGTTGGAGGCTCTCCTTCCGCCGTGGTTGTGCCGAAGATCGCGACCACCACCGTTTCCCGCGGCGACAGCCTCTGGCGCCTGAGCCGCCAGACCTACGGTGTGGGCACGCGCTACGCCGTCATTTACAAGGCGAACCGACAGCAGATCCGCAATCCGAACCTGATTCATCCCGGCCAAATCTTTGTCCTACCAGCGCGGTGATAGAGCGAAGCAGACGGGCGGGATCGCAAGCGGAATGGGACCTTCTCCGCCGGGTCCGGAGCCAAGACCCACGGCGAAACCTAGTTCCTGACAATCCAAAATTTGATTCATCGGCGCGAGGTCGTCACCCATGTCTTAGGAACGGGGTGTTACCTATCTGTCCGGACTGGACAGGCTATATTTGGCGGAGAGAGTGGGATTCGAACCCACGGTACGGTTTCCCGCACACACGCTTTCCAAGCGTGCGCCTTAAGCCACTCGGCCATCTCTCCGGATGCCCTCTCTTGAAGGGGCGGAACGAGTTTGGCAAGGGAGAGCAGCCGCGGCCGCTGATATTTCCGCAAGCGATTGAATTAACTTGGTATTTTTGGCATTCTGGCCGCCGGGTCGGCTTCGCATGGCGAGGGTTTGAACCGAAGGCCGGTTACGGAACGACGATTGACGGTCGTTTCAAATCAGTCCGCAGGATATGATTGTCGATCGGGCGGTGCGGCTCTCGATTCCTGTCGCCGCGATCGCCGCTTCTGGAGCACGCCGTTGCGGGCGCAGGCCTGCACCCGCGGAATACCGTCGTTAAAACCGCGTGCTGGAATTGACCGAGCGCAGCGGCCACAGGGTCGGCGGCTCCGGCACCAGCGGCTCTGTCGCCGCCTTGTCGCTCTGAGCCTCCTCCAGCGCGTCGACGAAATCGGCGAACCACTGTTGAATCGTGCCGGCGCGGAGTTTCGCCATCATCGCTTCCCAGCGCATGCGTCGCTCGGTCAAGGGCATCGACAGCGCGGTCGCGATGGTCCGAGCCATGCTGTCAATATCGTGAGGATTGACTAGCAGCGCCGTATCCAACTCGTTCGCAGCGCCTGCGAATTTCGATAGGACCAGCACGCCGGGATCGGCGGGGTTTTGCGCCGCGACATACTCCTTGGCGACCAGATTCATCCCGTCATGCAGCGGCGTCACCACGCCGACCTGGGCGGTGCGATACAGCCCTGCCAGCACGGTCTGGCTGAAACCCTTGTTGAGATACCGGATCGGGGTCCAGTCCACTTCGCCATGGCGGCCATTGACGTCGCTTATCAGCTTCGCCAGTTCGTTTTGCAGATTACCGTAGGCTTCGATCGCGCCGCGCGACGGAGTCGCGATCTGCAGCAACGACACCGTCCGCCGCAGCGCCGGGTGCAAGGTCCACATCTCGTCAAAGGCGTTGATGCGGTTGACCAGTCCCTTGGAATAGTCGAGCCGATCGACGCCGATCGCCAGCTTCTCGCCGTTCAGGCTGCGCCGCAGCCGCGACACATCGGGGTGGGAGACGGCCTTGGCGGCCTGGGCGGCGAACTTTTCGGGATCGATGCCGATCGGAAATACCGCGACATGCGAGCGGCCGTGGCGCGAGGCGACGATGCCGTCCTGAACCCCGAGACCCAGATCCGACTGCACATAGGACAGGAAATTTTCGCAATCGTCCTGGGTCTGGAATCCGATCAGATCGTAAGCCAGCATCGCCTCGACCAATTCGCGATGATGCGGCACCCCGCCGATGACGGCGCGCGCCGGCCACGGCGTATGCAGGAAAAAACCGATCGGCTGCGTGACGCCGAGATCGCGCAGTTCCGCCCCCAGCGCCAGGAAATGATAGTCCTGAACCCAGAATACCGCCTCCGGCTTTGCAAATCGCAGCAGCGCCCGCGCCATGAAGGCGTTCACTTCGCGATAGGAGAGATAATCTTCCTGGGAGGCGCGAATCAGGTCGGTTCGTGAATGCAGCGCCGGCCACAATGCCGAATTCGCGAAACCTTCATAATAACCGCCGTAATGCGCGGCCGGCAGATCGAGCATGGCCAGCGCACCGGCGCCCAATGCTTCAATTTCGGCGAAAGGTTCCTTCTGGGCGCCCTCGCGAACCCGGCCGCTGGAACCTACCCAAATCGCGCCGGACTTCTCCACCACCGGCAGCAACGCGGCCGCGAGACCCCCTGTCATGGGTTCGTTGGCCTTGCCGCGCGCGACACGATTAGAAACGACGACGAGGTTCACAGGTCCCCTCCTGGAGTGACGCCCGCACGTTTAACTGCCATTCATCAATATGGTTCCTCGTCACCCTTTCAACCAAATGAAACCAAATTCAGGCTGAGCAGAATGGAACCGGATTTTCCGCCGCAAAGAAGCGCGGTATTCGCGGGTTCATTGCTTGCGGGAACAAGCTTCATCGTTTTGCCGCAGCCTCGTCATCGACGAGATGCGCAAGCCACTCCCGCACGTCGCGCGGTTCGTCGAAATGGCCGGCCACGCCTTGCGCACGCCGGCCGACGGAAAACGCGAGGCCGCCCAAATCAGGCATGATGGCAAACACGCTCTCGTCGGTGACATCGTCGCCGATAAAAATCGGACGCCGGCCCTTGAAGGGGTCGTGGGTCATCAACTCGAGGACGCCGGATGCCTTGTTGAAGCCGGAGTGCTTGATCTCGCAGACGCATTTTCCCGGCAGCACTTCGATCGGCGCGTTGGGCAAATCGGCCCTGATGAGCGACACCGCCTCGTAAATCGCCTTCTCGGCATGCGGCGCCAGCCGGTAATGCAGCGCCAGCGAATAGCCCTTGTCTTCGAGCAGAATGCCCGGGCTGAGCTTGGCGATGGCGGCGAGGCGGCGTTTCAATTCCTTGTCCATTGGCGGTGCATGGGTGGCGACCGATTCGCTGTCGATCGAGATTCGCATTTCCGCACCGTGGCCTCCGACCGCCGGAAATTGTTCGGGGGCGAAGATCAGATCGATGTCGTTCAGCGAACGGCCGCTGACCAGCGCGAGCGCGCCCGAAGTCTTCTCGAGCAGGCGGTTGAGGGTTTCCGCAAGGCCCGGCGGCACCCAGACCTCGCGCGGCGTCGGCGCCAGATCGAGCAGCGTGCCGTCGATGTCGAGCAGCACGGCGCAGTCGCCCAACCGCTGCGCCAGTTCGCCCGCCACCAGCTTCGGCGAGGCCGTCTGGGGCGATGGGATGTCTTCCTGTAATGGCACGTCGGCCAAATCCCGGTCTATCAAGTCCTGTCTCATTTTCATTCTACTCCATAAAGGCCAGCGGGCGTGCAACCGATTCCAGCGTCCGGCGCTCGGCCGCGACGGCGTAACGCCACGCGACGCCAGCCGCCGCGATCATCAGCCCCGATCCGAGCAGGTAGCCCGCGAAAACGCTGTTGCGCGAGCCGGTGTCGATCAGCGCGCCAAACAGAGCCGGACCGAGGACGCCGCCAATTCCCGTTCCCACGGCATAGAACAGGGCAATCGCCAGCGCCCGGACCTCGAGCGGAAAGGTTTCGCTGACGGTGAGATACGCCGCACTGGCGGCCGGCGACGCAAAAAAGAAAATCACCATCCACGCGATGGTCTGCGTCTGCGCGCTCAACACCCCGATCGAGAACAGATAGCCGGAGAGCGCCAGCAGCACGCCCGACACCCCGTAGGTCAGCGTAATCATCGCGCGGCGTCCCAGCGTGTCGAACAGCCGGCCAAGCACCAGAGGTCCAAGGAAATTGCCGGCCGCGAAGGGCAGGATGTACCAGCCGACCTGGCTGGCGGCGATTTCGTAGAATTCGGTCAGGACCAGCGCAAAGGTGAAGAAGATCGCATTGTAGAAAAACGCCTGCGCGATCATCAACGCCAGGCCAACCAGCGAACGCTGGCGATACAACGAGAACAGCGTGTGCGCCACCTCCCGCAGCGGAGTATGATCGCGCATTCTCAGCTTGATTTTCGGAAGGGCATGTTGACGTGCCTCTTGCGCATGTCCCGTGGCCGATCGTTCGATCTCGGCAACGATGGCGTCGGCGCGATCGGGATAGCCATGAATCATCAGCCAGCGCGGGCTTTCCGGGATCCACATCCGCATCACAAACACCACGAGGCCGAGACAGGCGCCGGTGAGGTAGGCCAGCCGCCAGCCGAGATCGGGGCCGATCAGGTGCGGATCGAGCAGGACGATCGCGCTGGTCGCGCCAACGGCCGCGCCGATCCAGAAGCTGCCGTTGATCACGAGGTCGGTCCAGCCGCGATAGCGCGCCGGCACCAGTTCCTGGATCGTCGAATTGATCGCGGTATATTCGCCGCCGATGCCGGCGCCGGTGAGAAACCGAAACAAAGCATAGCTCGCGAGGTTCCAGGACAGCGCGGTCGCGGCGGTCGCGGCCAGATAGACTGCCAGCGTGATGAAGAACAGTTTCTTGCGTCCGATCCGGTCGGTGAGCCAGCCGAACCCGAGCGCGCCGAGCACGGCGCCCGCGAGATAGGCGCTGTTGGAAAATCCGACATCGAAATTGGTGAAACGCAGCGTCGGGCTTTCTTTCAAAGCGCCGGACAGCGCGCCCGCCAGCGTGACTTCCAGCCCATCGAGAATCCAGGTGATCCCGAGCGCAATCACGACGCGGGTGTGAAAGCCGCTCCAGCTGAGAGCGTCGAGACGCGAAGGAATGCTGGTTTCGATGGTGCGATCGTCGTTGCGAGGCGCGGGAACTGCGGCGGCGGCGGACGCAACCGGGACGCCGCGATCCGATGCCGAATTGCGCTGCAATGGCTGGCTATCCATGGGTCGAGCCAATGAAAAAAAGCCGGGGAATACGCTGTTCCAAGGCTCCCAAGCTTGATGACGGGCACTCGCGCTGGCCGTCCTTATCAACGTCCTGGCAAGGGGCAAGTTCCCGCATTGCGGCAAAGGAACCGATCAGGCCCGTTACCGTTTTTCGACGGCAAGATGGAGTAGGCCATGGCCGAACCGAAAGCATCGCATTCGCGTAAGGCGACAGCGCGCAAGATCGCCCGCAAAGGAAAGACGCGCGCCCGGAAGGCAAGTCCGGCGCGGAGAAAGTCCGCGGCGAAGAAGCCGTCGCCGAAGCGCTGGTCGCAGCGCGTGACCCAGGAGAGCGACGCGCTCGATCTAAAACGCGGCGTCTTTACCTTGCGGGATCCCAAGCGAATTGCGGCTTCGCTCAAGCGTTCAGCCGAACGCGGTTCGCGCCGCAAGACCGGCGCCTATCGCTCGGCGCTTTCGATGCTGACTTTTTATATCAACCGCGCCGGCAAGACCTTGCCGAAAACCCAGCGCGACCGGCTGCAGCGCGCCAAGAATGAGCTGAAGCGGGCGTTTGGGCGCGAATAATCCGCAACGTCGTCCCGGCCGTGAGCCGGGAACCATGATTCTGCCGTCGTGAGGTAATTCAGCCGCTCCAGCTCTGCAAAAATTCGAACATCGGCGAGCCCCGGCTCGAGGCCCGGCGACAGCGGGGGAAGCGCGGATTACGCCGCGCGGATGTTCGTCATGAAGCGGTCGAGTTCCTCGCGCAGGCGGGTACTCTCGGTCGACAGCGTCTTTGCCGAATTCAGCACCTCCTCGGAGGCGGACCCGGTTTCGGTGGCGCCGCGATTGACTTGCATGATATTGGCGGCGGCTTCATGGGTGCTCTGGGCGACGTTCTGAACGCTGCGGGCAATTTCCTGGGTCGCCGAACTCTGTTGCTCCACCGCACTTGCGATCGTCGAGGCGATGTTCGAGATCTGCGCGATCGTGCCGCCGATTTCCTTGATGGCTGCGACCGATTCCTGGGTCGCCCCCTGCATGCCCAGGATGTGCGACGATATCTCGTCGGTCGCCTTCGCGGTCTGGCTGGCCAGCGATTTGACCTCAGCGGCGACCACGGCGAAGCCCCGGCCGGCATCGCCGGCGCGCGCGGCTTCGATGGTCGCATTGAGCGCCAGCAGGTTGGTCTGTTCGGCGATCGCCGTGATCAGTTTGACCACGTCACCGATCTGCCCCGCGGCACGCGACAATTTGCCGATGCGCGCATCGGTCTGCTGGGCCTGAAGCACCGCGGCTTCCGCGATCCGGTTGGATTCGTGCACCCGTCTTCCGATTTCATCGACCGAAGCGGAAAGCTCCTCGGTCGCGGCGGCGACCGAGCGGATGTTGCTGGACGCCTGTTCCGATGTGCCGGCGACCTGACTGGACAGGCCTTGCGTGGTTTCCGCGGTCCGCGTCAGCGTCCCGGCGGCCGATTCGAGCTGGACCGCGGATGCCGAAACGTTCGAGACGATGGCGCCTACCGCTGCTTCGAAATCATCGGCGAAGCGAATGAGCTCGGTGCGGCGCGCCGCACTGCTCGTTCTGTTCTGGGCGTCCTGCGCCGCCGCATCGCGTTCGGCTTTGGCGATCGCCTGCATCTTGAACTCTTCCACCGCGCCGGCCATCTCGCCGAGTTCATCCTTGCGGCCGAGGCCGGGCAGCACGACCTCGAAATTGCCACCGGCGAGTTCGCGCATGGCGTTGCACATCGCCGTCATCGGACGGGAAATTCCCTTGCCCAGGATCAGGGCCAGCGCTGCGCCGAGCAGGAAGCCGCCGGCCGCCAGCATCACGATCAGGCGCTCGGTCTCGCCGACGATCGCATCCGATTCGGACTCAAGTCTTTGCTGGTCGGAAAGCAGGTCCGTCTTCATCGCGCTCGCGCCCTGCACGATCGCCGTCGCCGAGTTCGGCCATTTCGGCCGTCAATTCATCGACCGATTTCGAATTCGCGATTAGCTTGTTCAGCGCTTGCCGGTACTCTTCTAGCAGCGCGGCGACCTCCTTGATGGCCTGCAGGATCTTCTCGTCCCTGGACGATATCGCGTTCAGCGCGTTTTCGACGAATTTGAGCCGCGCCAGCGCGCTGGTGGCGACCGCCTGATCCGAGTTGATGACGAAGGTATTGGCGAGCGCGATCACGGCCTGGAATTGCTCGGTGACTTTTTTCGCGCCGAATTCGACTGCCGAAAGCTCGGCGTCGCTGGCGTTGCTGGGGAGATCGTCGAGCTTGTAACGGAGCATGTTGCCGCTCCGCGTCAGCGCATTTTGCGCCACCAGCGCGTTGTCGCGCTTGACGCCGAGAATATCGGCAAAAATCTTGGTGAAGGTACGGAATTCCCGGGCCAGCCGCGTGATCTGATCAAGCCGCGCCGGATTTGTGGTGCCCTTCATCGATTGATCGATGGCGTCTTTCAGACTTGTCTCGGCGCTCAGCGCCGCCTTGGCATCGTCTTCCTTTCCGGTGACCACGTAGTATCGCGCCAGCGCCTGGTACGAAATCAGCTCGCGGTCGATATTGCGGGCGAGATCGGCCTCCGAGACGCTATTCCGGTAAGTCGCGACGCCGGCGGAGACGCGCTCAAATCCCAGATAGGCGATGCCCATGCTGGCAGTGGAGATGGCGAGCACGACGGTAAAGCCGAGCATGACTTTGGCGCGAAAGCGCAGGGTCGGGAGTCTTGGCAATCTGGATTGTGGCTTGGCACGCGTCGACAATTCCACCCCGAACCCCCGTCTTCTTTCAGAAAAACAAGAGAACCGGGAACGTGAGCCCCCGGCTCCGGTGCGGGAACCTAGGGCAGAATGGATAAGAGGCAGTAAATTTACGGTGGGTCCCTAGAAGCTGCTCGGAGCGCGGACAAATCACGGTCATGGTCGGGTTTTTCTCGGCCATTCACGTCTTTCTCGTCCTTGGTCCCATAGACGTGGATGCCCGGCACAAGGCCGGGCATGACGAGCATGAGGGAATGCCTACGCCGCCCTGGCCTCGGGAGCTACGGGAGGCGCCGAGCAGACTGACGTCAAGATGGCCACCGCGAATCATCAGGAACGCGTCGGCGTGGTGGACCTCGCCCCTCCCCCGGACGACATCACAATGACTTCCGCGACCAATTTCCCAGTTGCAAAGTCCCGTCCCCGTGCTTCTAATCAGACCAATCAAAAGCAATCGGGAGGTACTAGGCGTGTCTACAGTCAAATTGACGGTGAACGGCAAGGCGGTCTCGGCTGACGTCGAGGACCGGACCCTCCTTGTCCATCTCCTGCGCGATCATCTGAATCTGACCGGGACCCATGTCGGCTGCGATACCAGCCAATGCGGGGCCTGTGTCGTGCATATCGATGGCCGGGCGATCAAATCGTGCACGGTGCTGGTCGGGCAGGCTAACGGCGCCAACGTCACCACCATCGAGGGCATTTCGAAGGGCGACGAGTTGCACCCGATGCAGGCCGCGTTCCGCGACAATCACGGGCTGCAGTGCGGGTACTGCACGCCGGGCATGATCATGTCGGCGATCGATATCGTCAACCGCTACGGTGGCAAGCTCGACGAGGACACCGTCCGGAACGAACTCGAGGGCAATATCTGCCGCTGCACCGGTTACCACAATATCGTGAAATCGGTGCTCGACGCCGCGGGCCGCATGAGTGTCGCGCAAGCGGCGGAATAGCCGCCCGAGACGACCGACTGCTCTATTCGAGACCGCCGAATTTCGATGGAAATGGCGGAAAACAAAACTCCGGCAGGGAGAAATACGATGGGTGTTGAAGGTATTGGCGCCAGCGTGGTGCGCAAGGAAGACCGGCGTTTCGTCACCGGCAAGGGCCGCTACGTCGACGACATCAAGCTGCAGGGCATGACCCATGCCCATTTCATCCGCAGCCCGCATGCCCATGCCAGGGTGAAGAGCATCGACTCCTCGGCGGCAATGAAAATGCCCGGCGTGGTCGGCGTGCTGACCGGACAAGAGATCGTCGATGACAAGGTCGGCAATCTGATTTGCGGCTGGGCCATTTCCTCCAAGGACGGCACCCCGATGAAGATGGGCGCGTGGCCGGCGATGGCGCCGGAAACGGTGCGCTTCGTCGGCCAGGCGGTCGCGGTCGTGATCGCCGAGACCAAGAACCAGGCCAAGGATGCGGCGGAAGCCGTCGTGGTAACCTACGAAGAACTCCCGGCCGCGGCCGATATTGCCGCGGCGATCAAGCCGGGCGCGCCGCAGCTGCATCCGGAGGCTCCGGGCAACGTGGTCTACGACTGGCATATCGGCGACGAGGCCGCGGTCAAGGACGGCTTCGCCAAGGCCGCCAATTTGGTGTCGCTCGACCTCACCAACAACCGCCTGGTGCCGAATGCGATGGAGCCGCGCGCGGCGATCGCGGAATACAACGACGCCGAGGAACATTTCACGCTGTACACGACCTCGCAGAATCCGCATGTGGCGCGGCTGGTGCTGTCGGCATTCTACAATATCGCGCCGGAACACAAGCTGCGGGTGATCGCGCCTGACGTCGGCGGCGGTTTCGGCTCGAAGATCTTCATCTACCCGGAGGAGATGGTGGCGCTGTGGGCCTCCAAGAAGGTGCGGCGCCCGGTGAAGTGGACCGGCGACCGCTCCGAAGCCTTCCTCACCGACGCTCACGGGCGCGATCACGTCTCGAAGGCGGAGATGGCGTTCGACAAGGACAACAAGATCCTGGCCTTGCGGGTGAAAACCCACGCCAATTTCGGCGCCTACATGTCGCTGTTCTCGTCGTCGGTGCCGACTTATCTCTACGCGACGCTGCTGTCGGGCCAGTACAATATCCCGGCGATCTATGCCGAGGTGATGGGCGTCTATACCAACACTACCCCGGTCGATGCCTACCGGGGCGCGGGCCGCCCGGAGGCCAGTTTTCTGGTCGAACGCATGATGGAAACTGCGGCGCGGCAGTTGAAGGTCGATCCGGCTGAATTGCGCCGCAAGAATTTCATCACCAGCTTCCCGCACCAGACTCCCGTCATCATGGCTTACGACGTCGGCGATTTCGGCGCCTCGCTCGACTCCGCGCTGAAGGCGATCGACTACGCCGGCTTCCCGGCGCGCAAGGAGAAGGCCAAAAAGGACGGCAAGCTCCGCGGCATCGGCTTCTCCTGTTACATCGAGGCCTGCGGCATCGCGCCGTCCAAGGCGGTCGGCAGCCTCGGCGCCGGCGTCGGCTTGTGGGAGTCAGCGGAAGTCCGCGTCAACCCGGTCGGGACCATCGAAATCCTCACGGGATCGCACAGCCACGGCCAGGGTCACGAAACCACCTTCGCGCAGCTGATTGCAGAACGCTTGGGCGTTCCGATCAGCCAGGTGCAGATTGTCCATGGCGACACCGACAAGGTGCAGTTCGGCATGGGCACTTACGGCTCGCGCTCGCTCGCGGTCGGCGGTACCGCCATTATCAAGGCGATGGAGAAGGTCGAAGCCAAAGCCAAGAAAATCGCAGCGCATCAGCTTGAGGCCTCCGAAGACGACATCGTGATCGAAAACGGCGAGTTCAAGGTCACCGGCACCGACAAGTCGATCGCGCTGCCGATGGTCGCGCTCGCCGCCTACACCGCGCATAACCTGCCTGACGGCATGGAGCCCGGCCTCAAGGAGACGGCGTTCTACGATCCGACCAACTTCACCTTCCCGGCCGGCGCCTATATCTGCGAGCTCGAAGTCGATTCCGGCACCGGCAAGACCAGTTTTGTCAATTTCGTCGCCGCCGACGATTTTGGCCGACTGATCAATCCGATGATCGTCGAGGGCCAGGTCCATGGCGGCCTCGCCCAGGGCATCGGCCAGGCGCTGCTCGAGGGCGCGGTTTACGACAGCTCGGGTCAGCTCGTGACCGCGTCGTTCATGGATTACACCATGCCGCGTGCCGACGACCTGCCGTCGTTCAAATTGTCGCATACCACGACGCTGTGCCCGGGCAATCCGCTCGGCGTCAAGGGCTGCGGCGAGGCCGGCGCGATCGGCGCATCCGCCGCCGTCATCAACGCCATCACGGATGCGATCGGCAACAACAAGCTGTCAATGCCGGCGACGCCCGACCGGGTGTGGCACGCCATTCACGGCAACGCCTAAGAGGGGAATGACCATGTACGAGACAACCTATCATCGCCCCTCCAGCGTCGACGAAGCCGTCGCGCTGTTCGGCAAGGGCTCGGAGTCGAAATATCTCGCCGGCGGCCACACCCTGATCCCGGTCATGAAGCAGCGGCTGGCCTCGCCATCCGACGTGATCGATCTCGGCAAGATCAAGGAACTGGTCGGAATCGAGCTGTCGGCCGACGCGTTGACCATCAGGGCCGCGACGACCTATTTCGACATTCTCGAGAGCGCCGACGTCAAGAAGGCGATCCCGGCGATCGTGCACCTCACTTCGGTGCTCGGCGATCCCCAGGTGCGCTACCGCGGCACCATCGGCGGCTCGATCGCCAACAACGATCCGGCGGCGGATTTTCCCGCCGCCGTGGTGGCGCTCGGCGCCACCGTCAAGACCAACAAGCGCTCGATACCGGCTGACGATTTCTTCAAGGGCCTGTTCACCACCGCGCTCGAGGACAGCGAGATCATCACCCAGGTCGCGTTTCCGATTCCGGCCAAGGCGGGCTATTCGAAAATGCGCCATCCCGCCTCGCGGTTCGCGCTGACCGGGGTATTCGTGGTCAAGACCAGGGCCGGCGATATCAGAGTCGCCGCCACCGGCGCATCGCAAAACGGCGTCATGCGGGTACCTGCCATCGAGGCGGCGCTGAAGGCCAACTGGTCGCCTGGCGCGCTCGACAGCGTCACGATTTCCGCCGATGGCCTGCTGACGGATATCCACGGCTCATCCACTTACCGCGCCAATCTCATCAAGGTGATGGCGCAGCGCGCGGTCACCGAGGCCGGTTGATCGCGGCTCTTACTGGATCAACGCAAGCGGCGCGCAGCAATGCGCGCCGCACTGCATTTGGCCACATTCGGGTCAAACGACGATTGCCATTCTCTTCGCAAGGCCAGACAATTCGGCCAGCAGGCATCGACAAGACAATGAGAAATGGATTTTGACGTGACCGGCACGATGACCTCTTCCGCCGCCCAGACCCAGGCTGCGCCGGCGCGCGCAGGCGGCCCGCTCACCGGCTTCCGCATCGTCGAGTTTGCCGGCATCGGACCCGGCCCGTTTGCCTGCATGATGCTGGCGGACATGGGCGCCGAAGTGGTCACGCTCGATCGCGTCGGCGCCAGAAAAAATCTGAAATCGGTGGCCGGGCGCGGCCGAAAGGTCGTCGAACTCGACCTCAAGGACAAGGCTTCGATCGCGCAGGTGCTGGATCTCCTGGCCAACGCCGACGCCCTGATCGAGGGCTTTCGTCCGGGCGTGATGGAGCGGCTGGGGCTCGGGCCGGACGTGGTGCTCGCGCGCAACCCGCGTATCGTCTTTGGCCGGATGACCGGATGGGGACAGCAAGGCCCGCTGGCGCAGGCGGCCGGCCATGACATCAACTACATCTCGGTCACCGGCGCGCTGGCCGCGATCGGCACCGCGGAAAAGCCGGTACTGCCGCTCAATCTGGTCGGCGATTTCGGCGGCGGCGCGCTCTACCTCGTGGTCGGCGTGCTCGCGGCGCTGCTGGAAGCGAAGAAATCGGGCAACGGACAGGTGGTCGATGCCGCGATGTGCGACGGCGCGGCATCGCTGATGTCGATGTTCTTCGACATGGCGGCCGCGGGCCGCTGGACCGAGCAGCGCCAGAGCAATTTCCTCGACGGCGGCGCGCACTTCTACGGCGTCTATGAATGCGCCTGCGGCCGGTTCATCTCGATCGGTTCGATCGAGCCGCAGTTCTACGCGCTGCTGCGCCAGCAGGCCGGGCTGACGGATGCCGACTTCGATGCGCAGATGGATCGCAAGGCGTGGCCCGCGCTCAGGCAACGACTGGCGGAAGTGTTCAAGAGCAAGACCCGCGACGACTGGTGCGCGATCATGGAGGGCACCGACATCTGCTTCGCGCCGGTCCTGACCATGTCGGAGGCGCCGCAACACCCACACATGGCGGCACGCGAGACTTTTGTCAGCCGCCACGGCGTCACCCAGCCTGCGCCGGCACCGCGTTTCTCGCGCACGCCGTCGGCGATCAGGGATGCGGCAACGGCGGATATCGGTGAACTCACGGAAGAGTGGAAGGCGGGACGATAGCGGCCGCGTCTGCTGCGTGCCCCGGATGCTGCGCAGCGCGCCGCGCTTGCGGCGTGGTGCGCTGCTGATCCGGGGCCCATGAAACTTCGCTCCGCAAGGGTCCCGGCTCTGCGGTGCATCATCAAGAACGCTGCACCGCGTCCGGGACACGACGGCCTTTGATCTACGCCGCGTCGTTCACCTTCAGCACGCCGCGGCGGATCTGGTCTTCCTCGATCAACTCGAACAGCGCCTTGAAATTGCCTTCGCCGAAACCGTCGTCACCCTTGCGCTGGATGAATTCGAAGAATATCGGCCCGATCGCGTTGGCGGAAAAAATCTGCAGGAGCACCTTGGTATGGCCGCCATCGACCACGCCTTCGCCGTCGATCAAGATGCCGTCGCGCCGCAACCGGGCGACGTCCTCGCCGTGCCCGGGCAGCCGCGCATCGATCTTCTCGAAATAGGTCTCGGGCGGCGGTGGCATGAACGGCAGGCCGGCGCCGCGCAGGGCCTCGACGGTCCGGTAGATGTCGCTGGCGCCGCAGGCGATGTGCTGAATGCCCTCGCCGCGATAGACATTGAGATATTCCTCGATCTGACCGGAATCGCCGGCGTCCTCGTTGATCGGGATCCGGATCTTGCCGTCGGGGCTGGTGAGCGCCCGCGAGAACAGGCCCGACGCGCGGCCTTCGATATCGAAAAAGCGAATCTGCCGGAAGTTGAACAGCTTCTCATAAAAGCCGGTCCACACATCCATCCGTCCGCGATGGACGTTGTGGGTGAGGTGGTCGAGATAGAATAGCCCCGCGCCTTCCGGCCGCGGGTTCTTGGCGCCGAGCCACTCGAACTCGGCGTCATAGGCCGAACCCTTGGCGCCGTAGCGATCGACGAAGTACAACAGGCTGCCGCCGATGCCCTTGATGGCGGGAACATCCAGCGTCTTTTGCGCGGACGGAATATCGGCGGCTTCCGCGCCGAGCGCCAGCGCGCGGTCATAAGCCCGTTTCGCATCGACCACCCGAAACGCCATCGACGGCGCGCACGGCCCGTGCGCGGCGACGAAGGCAGCCGTGGGTGCCTGGCTCTTCATTGACCAGATAATTGATGTCGCCCTGGCGATAGACCGTAATCTTCCTGGTCCGGTGGCGCGCCACCGCCACATAGCCCATCAGCCTGAACAGCGCATGCAGCTCTTCCGGCTTGGGATGGGCGTATTCGACAAACTCAAAACCATCAGTCCCCATCGGATTGCTGGCGCTAACGGTCGCCGGCGGTGCGTCGTGCGGAAATGGACCCATAGCTGGTCTCCCTGATCTCTAGAGCCAACAGATATTCGGTCGCCAAAGCCGCAATGTGTGTGCAAACGACGGGATTTTCCATTACAAAGTGCACGATATGCGCATCATTGAGAGATTCCTGCATGATATCGGTTGACGCCTTTGACCTCAAAATACTCGGCGCACTGCAGGATGACGGCCGGCTGACCAATCAGCAATTGGCCGACATCGCCGGCCTGTCGGCATCGCAATGCTCGCGGCGGCGAATGCGGCTGGAGGAAGACAAGGTAATCTCGGGCTATCACGCCGATCTCGCCAGCGAAGCGCTCGGCTTTGGCGTCATCGCCTTCATTCACATTACGCTGGCGACCCATTCGCCCGACAACGCCAAGCGGTTTCGCGCGCTGGTCAATCGCGTCGACGACATCCAGGAGGCCTATTCGCTGACGGGCGATGCCGACTATCTCCTGAAGGCGGTGCTGCGCGACCTGAAAAGCCTGTCCGACATCGTCAACAACGTGCTGATGCCGCATCAGAGCGTGGCCCATGTGCGCTCGTCGATCGTGCTCGATCGGCTGAAGGAAAGCTCAAAGCTACCGCTCAAGGAGTTGGCGCGGTAGCACCTGACAGCATGGCTGAAATCGAGGGGAATTCGCCATTCGAATCGGGCCCTCGATTTGCGATGATCCGCGCCCCCGCCAAGACATGACGAGACCACCATGGCGCGGCAACTTCGGCCGAGCTGCGAATATTGCGACAAGGACCTGCCGCCGCGCGCGACGGACGCGCGCATCTGCAGCTATGAGTGCACGTTCTGCGCGGACTGCGTCGAGAACAGGCTGCACAATGTGTGCCCAAATTGCGGCGGCGGTTTTGCTCCGCGGCCGATCCGGCCGGCAACGGAGTGGCGTCCGGGATTATCGGTCGCGAACCGTCCACCGTCGGACAGGCGCGTGCACCTGTCGTTTGGCCCCGATGAGGTTGCGGCCTTCTCCGCAGGAATCACGGATATTCCGCCGGAAGAACGCTGAAGGCGCTGGAGCCTGATATATCAGCGTCATTGCGAGCGCAGCGAAGCAATCCATCTTAACGTGGCGGAGACAAAGCTGGATTGGTTCGTCGCTTGCGCTCCTCGCAATGACGACGGAATCATGTCGCTGGCAGAATCGTGCCTTCGACTTCGCCGAAGCCGATCCGGTAGCCGTTGCCCTGGCAGCGGCCGCGGAGGCTGAGGGAATCGCCATCTTCGAGAAATGTCCGGTTGATGCCGCGCGCCAGCTCCAGCGGCTCGGTGCCGTTCCAGGAGATTTCCAGCAGGCTGCCGCGCTGCTGCTTCTCCGGACCGCTGATGGTGCCGCTGCCGAGGAGATCGCCGATATTCATGGCGCAGCCGGATGAGGCGTGATGCACCAGTTGCTGCACCGACGACCAGTACATGTATTTGAAATTGGTGCGGCAGATCCGCACCGGCGCATTCATCTGCTCGGCGCGCAGGGCGACATCGAGCTCCAGGTCGTAATTGTTCGGCTGCTTTTGCTGCAGATATGGCAGGGGCACAGGCTCCTGTGCGGGACCATGGACGCGAAACGGCTCCAGCGCCTCGCGGGTGACGATCCATGGGCTGATCGAGGTCGCGAATGCCTTGGCCTGGAACGGACCCAGCGGCACGTATTCCCACTGCTGGATATCGCGCGCGCTCCAGTCGTTCAACAGCACAAAGCCGAAGATCATTTCCTCCGCCTGCCGCTCGCTGAGCATCTCGCCGATCGGCGAGGATTGTCCGATCACGACGCCCATTTCCAGCTCGAAATCGAGTCGCCTGCAGGGCCCGAAACTCGGCTGCTCCGCACTCGGTGGCTTCAACTGACCGCGCGGCCGGCGCACTTTGGTGCCGGACACCACGACGGTCGAGGCGCGGCCGTTGTAGCCGATCGGCATATGCAGCCAGTTCGGCTGCAAGGCGTTGTCCTTGCCGCGGAACATGACACCGACATTGGTGGCATGCTCTTTCGACGAATAGAAATCGGTGTAGCCGGCGACCGCAATCGGCAAATGCAGTTTCACCTGCGCCATCGGCACCAGCGCGCGCCGGCGCAGGGTCGGGTTATCGCGAAGTTCGGGATTGTCATGACGCAACAACTCGCTGATCCGCGCGCGGGTGCGCGTCCAGACCTTGGGGCCCAGCGCCATGAAGGGATTCAGCGTCGGCGCCGCGAAGACGCCGAGGTCGCCGACTTCCAACCGGCGGTCCTGCTCGATCTGCCATAGATCGAGCAAATGATCGCCGATCGCGACGCCAACGCGAGGGGCCAATCCGTCCGCGGTCGAAAACACGCCGTAGGGCAGATTCTGGATCGGAAAGTCCGACGCCGGATCGACCGGTACGAAGGAGCGAAGGGTGGGATCGTTGGGATGGGGCATGGTTTTTCCGAAGTTACGTTTGGGTTTCACCCTCCCCTAGAGGGGCCCTAGAGGGGGAGGGTCGACGCGACCCGGCGGCGCGAAGCGTCGTCCGGTAGAGCGGCGGGGTGGGTGCCAGTCTCTCGCCTCGAAAAGTGCCCGAGTTGAGAGATCACCCCACCCCGTCTCCCATTTCGCTACGCTCAATGGGAGCCAACCCTCCCCCTCCAGGGCAGGGTAAGCGAATCTCACGGCCGGTTCGGATCGAACCGCTTTTCCAGCCCCTTCCAGCAGTCCGCATAATCATCCTGCAGCGTCGACGAGTTCGCCGCATGCGCGGTGACGCGCTGCGGATAGCGGGTCTCGAACATGAAGGCCATGGTGCCCGTCAGCTTGACCGGCTTCAACTCCGAATTGCTGGCGTGATCGAAGGCCTGGCGATCCGGGCCGTGCGGCAGCATCATATTATGCAGGCTGATGCCGCCGGGCGTGAAGCCTTGCGGCTTGGCGTCGTAGACGCCGTAGATCAGTCCCATGAATTCAGACATGATGTTCATGTGATACCACGGCGGACGGAAGGTGTTCTCCGCCACCGCCCAGCGCTCCGGGAAAATGACAAAGTCGATGTTGGCGGTACCAGCGGTTTCCGACGGCGAGGTCAGCACCGTGAAGATCGAGGGGTCGGGATGGTCGAAGCTGATGGCGCCGACCGGCGCGAAGGTCCGCAGATCGTATTTGTACGGCGCGTAATTGCCGTGCCAGGCCACGACATCAATGGGCGAATGCGGCAATTGGGTCGAAAACAGCTGTCCACCCCATTTGACGAACAATTCGGTCGGCGTGTCCTTGTCTTCATAGGCCGCCACCGGCGTGAGGAAATCGCGCGCATTGGCGAGGCAATTGGCGCCGATCGGACCGCGCTCCGGCAGCGTGAAGGCGCCGCCGTAGTTCTCGCAGAGGTAACCGCGCGCCGGGCCGCCCGAAATCTCGACGCGGAACTTGACGCCGCGCGGGATCACCACGATTTCGCCGGGCTCGGCATCGATGCGGCCGAACTCGGTGACGAAACGCAAATTGCCCTGCTGCGGCACGAACAGCATCTCGCCGTCGGCATTGTAGAAATGCTGATCGACCATCGACTTTGTAATCAGAAACACGTGCGCGGCCATGCCGGCCTGGGTGTTGGCATCGCCCGCCGTGGTCATGGTCTGCACGCCCTGCAGGAACGTCATGTCTTCGGTGGGAATCGGCGCCGGATCCCAGCGCAATTGCGCGATCGGCAGATCGGCCTCAAAGCAAGGCGCGCTGCGCCACAGCCCGGGGTCGACCTTGGCGAAGCGGCCGGAGTGCCGCACCGACGGCCGGATCCGATACAGCCATGAGCGCTCGTTGCTGCCGCGCGGTGCCGTGAACGGCGAGCCGGACAGCTGTTCGGCGTAAAGCCCGTAGGCGCAGCGCTGCGGCGAATTGCGCCCGATCGGCAGCGCGCCGGGCAGCGCCTCGGTCTCAAAGCTGTTGCCGAAGCCGGACATATAGCCCGGCGTGATGCTGACGGAGCTGCGGCTGATTGCGTCGGGCGAGGTGTTGATGTTCATGGTCATCCTCCTTGCAAGCTGGCCCACATTTCCCGGTCGCGTTCGGCGGTCCAGATCACGGGGTCGTCTATTCCAGATGCTTCGTCGAAGGCGCGCGAGACGTTGAACGGCAGGCAGTGTTCGTAGATTGCAAAGCTCGAAAACTTCGGATCCATCACCTCACGCGCCGCCGCCATCGTCTCCTTGAGGTTGCGGCCCCTGGCGACCGCGGTTTCCGCCGCGCCATAGAGCGTGGTGACGAAATCGCGCGTCATGGCGATGGCGTCGCGTCCGGTTGCGGTACCCTTAAGCGCATCGCCGCGCCCCGGCGCGATCGCCTTGGGATTGAAGGCGCGGATTTCGTTCAGCGTCGCCGGCCATTCGCGCAAATGCGCATCGCCGCAATAGCACGCCGAATGGTATTCAATGAGGTCCCCGGAAAACATCACCTCCGCATCCGGCACCCATGCCACGATATCGCCGGAGGTATGTCCCGCGCCGAGCGACATCAGGCGCACCTCGCGTTTGCCGAGATAGATCGACATGTCGGTCTCGAACGTCAGCGTCGGCCAGGTCAGGCCCGGGATGCTTTCGGCGTCCTGGAACAGCCGCGGAAAGCGGCCGTATTCGGAATCCCAGTCCTGCTGGCCGCGCTCTTCGACCAGCCGATGGGTTTCTGCAGACGCAATCACCGCCTGCGCCTTGTAGGCGGACGCGCCGAGCACCCGCACCGCGTGATAGTGCGACAGCACCACATATTTGATCGGCTTGTCGGTGACGGTGCGGACCCGCTCGATCACTTTATTGGCCATCGCCGGCGTCGCCTGGGCGTCGAACACGATGCAGCCGTCGTCGCCGACGATCACAGCGGAATTGGGATCGCCCTCGGCGGTGAAGGCGTAGAGATCGGTGCCGATTTCGGAGAAGGTGACTTTCTTCTCCGCCATGTCGGTCGTGGAAGCAAAACCCTTGGCCATCGATTCAATTCCCTTTTGCGAAGTCTACGAAGCCGTATCTATTGTTGCTGCTGCTGCGCTTGCTGGCTGTCGTCCATCATCCGCCGCTTGGCAAGCGCAATCGCTTCGCGCAGCACGACGAGATCGCCGATGTGGTTGGCAAGGACCAGAACCAGCGCCGCGTCGAGATCGGCGCTTTGTTCGTCGGTCAATCCGCGGTGCGCCTCGACGACCGCGCGAAATGCGTCGTCGGGCCTGGCGAAATTCGAGCTGGTCGACAATGCCATGATCCAAACCTCAGTTGATGCCGGCGGCCCGCGCCAGCGCGGCGTCCAGCGCGGCACGGGTCGGGTGACGGAAGCGCGCGGCGACGTAACCGTCGGGCCGCAGCAGATAGGCACTGCCGGGCTCGGCATCGTAACGTGCCCCGAGCAGCCCCGTGGGATCGGAAAGCCCGTCATCGCCGCCAATGCGGATCACGCCGACGCCATCGGGCAAATCAACCGCTGCGCCGTTGCTGAACTCGAGCAGCGTGAACCGCGTGCCCGCCTGGATGAAGGCTTCGGTCAGAAACGCGAGCTTGCCGCTGCGCCCGCCGACCGGCGCGTCGGGGACGGAAGCGCCCGGCTGCGGCCCGCCGCGCCACGCCTCGCCATCGGCGGTCGACAGCGGCGAATCATAGACCGCGGGCACCGAGAGCCGTCCGCCATTGATCATGCGCTTGCCGAACTCGGTCTCCCTGGCCAACGACAGTACCGCCTTTCGCAAACGCGCTTCCTGGCGGGAGGTCGGCGCCATGAAATCGGTCGAGCGGGTCGATTCCCGGATGTTCTCGTCGGCCGCCGCACTGCGCTCGCTGTGATAGCTCTCGAGCAGGACTTCCGGCGAACTGTTCCGCAGCACGCGGTCCAGTTTCCAGGCCAGGTTCTCGGCGTCCTCCAGACCGGAATTGGCGCCGCGCGCGCCGAACGGCGAAACCTGATGCGCGGCGTCACCGGCAAAGATCACGCGGCCGTGGATGAATCTCTCCATCCGACGGCACTGGAATTTGTACAGCGAGATCCATTCGAACTCGAATTTCCCGTGCCCGAGCATGCGCGCGATCCGTGGCCGCACATTCTCGGGCGCTTTCTCGACCGCGGGATCCGCGTCGGGGTGGAGTTGCAGATCGATCCGCCAGATGTCGTCCGGCTGCTTGTGCAACAGCGCCGAACGTCCCGCGTGAAACGGCGGGTCGAACCAGAACCAGCGCTCGGTCGGAAATTCCGCTGTCATCCGGACGTCGGCAATCAGGAATTGATCCTCGAACACCTTCCCGGCAAATTCCGCGCCGACCATTTGCCGCAACGACGACCGCGCGCCGTCGCAAGCGACGACATAGATCGCGCGCACCCGATAGGGTCCGTCCGGCGTCTCCACCGTCAGCATCACGTGATCGTTACGTTGTTCCAGCCCGATCACCTTGTTGCGCCAGCGCAAATCGATCGCGGCAAGTTCCTGGACGCGGTCGACGAGATAGGCTTCGGCGTAGAATTGCTGGAGGTTGATGAAGGCGGGCCGTTTGTGCCCCTGCTCCGGCAACAGATTGAATTGATACAACTGCGAGGCACCGTGAAAGATCTTGCCAACGCTCCACACGACGCCCTTGTCGACCATGCGGCCGCCGACGCCGAGCCGGTCCCAGTATTCCAGCGAGCGCTTGGAAAAGCAGATCGCGCGCGAACCCTCGCCGATCCGGTCGGCATCGTCGAGCAGCACCACGGGCTGACCGCGCTGCGCCAAATCAATCGCAAGCGACAACCCGACCGGCCCGGCACCGACCACCACGACAGGGTGTTCAGCCGTATTGGCGCCGGCCCGGTCCTGGTCGGCGTGGCGGCGATAACCGAACTGGGCTCTGGACTGCTGCGTCATGCGCTTAACGTTGCTCTGGCCAAGGGACGGCGCCCGGCTTAAGATAGTCGCATCTGCAACTATCTAAACGCCTCCGGCGTTTCCACGTCAACTCCCATTGGAGCGGCTTTTTGCCAAAAGCGTTTTCAAGCGAAGTGGATGCCGGTTCGCGCCAAGGAAACGCGTCCACAGGAAGCCCCACACTCGACCTGTTCCGATTTGTACCGTTCCGGCTGAATCGGCTGGCGGCCGAGGTTTCGGCCGCGCTGTCGACCGAATATCACGCGCGCTATGGACTGGACATTCCGGAATGGCGGGTGCTGGCGACACTCGGCTTCCGTGACGAGGCGTGCAGCGCCCAATACATTGCGCATTGCACCCGGACCCACAAATCCACCATCAGCCGCGCCGTCACCGCGCTGATGACGCGGCAACTGGTCGAACGCGTCGAGAATGAAGACGACCGCCGCGAGTTCGCGCTGCGCATGACGCGGAAGGGCAAGGCGCTGTACCACGAACTGATCCCGCGCCTGAAGCGCAAGGAGCAGGACATCCTGTCCTGCCTCTCCGCGCAGGAGCGCAAGGATTTTGAGCGCTTGCTCGGCAAGATCGAGAAAGGTCTCGATCTGGTGCAGACCAGCGAGGAGGCGAGCAGGACGGAGGCGTATTGAACGTTCTCGTCATGGCCGGGCTTCGTCCCGGCCATCCACGTCTTACCGCGATCAAATGAAGAAGGAAGACGTGGATGCCCGGCACGAGGCCGGGCATGACGAGCTTAACCGCAAGCCACCGTCATTCCGGGATGGTCCGAGGGACCAGACCTCAGATGTGCAATTGCACATCGGGGAATCTCGAGATTCCGGGTTCGCGCTGGCGCGCGCCCCGGAATGACAACAGTAGTTATCGGTCACCCGCTCACTTTGCCGCTGTCACCACGATCTCCACAATATGCGGCGGTTCAAGATCGACGCCGATGCAGGCCCGCATCGGCGGATTGCTGGCATCGACCCATTCATCCCAGGCGCGGTTCATCTCGTCTTTCCGCTTGATGTCGGTGACGTAGACGATGGCCGAGAGGATCCTGCTCTTGTCCGAGCCGCACAGCGCGAGGCTTTCGTCGATGCGGGCGAGAGCCTTTGCGGTTTGCTCGTACATTGAGGAGGTAACCGGATCGGGCGCGACCGCCACCGTGAACACAAGGCCGTCGTGAACGACCGCGCGGCTGCGGGTCGGCGTAAGTCCGGGAAAGCGGCTGATCACGGCTTGCTCGCGAACGAGCGCGACGGCGGCAAATGCAGGGCAAAGGCATCGACCTTGTCGCTGGCGCGCGGATAGATCTCGCTGACAACAGGATCGTGGCCGGGGATGATGCGGTCGGGGTGCCCTGCGAGCCGCTCGACGGTTTCCCAGCCCACGCACATATCGCCGATGTTGTAGACGATCGGAAACGGACTGCGGCGGTGCAGATTGCCGTAGTAATGCGCGGCATCGGATGCCAGCACCACCGGCCCGCGCGCGGTCTCGACCCGCACCACCTGCAGGCCGTCGGAATGGCCGCCGACCCGATGCAGCGTCACGCCAGGCGCGACTTCGCCATCTCCTGAGTGAAACGTCACGCGCTCGCTGAAGACATGACGGACCATCAGCGTCACATGCTCGACCGAAAACGGATGGCGCAGCGCCCCGAAACACATGCAGCGCCCGGTGGCATAGCTCATTTCGCGGTCCTGCAGATGAAATCGCGCGTTCGGAAACAGATCGAGATTGCCGGCATGGTCGTAATGCAGATGGGTGACGACGACGTCCTTGAGATCGTCAGCCCTGACCCCAAACCGCGCCAGCGCCTCAACCGGATTGAGCGTGAGTTTGCGATTGCGCATCTGTGCCTCGGCGGCGTTGAAGCCGGTATCGACCAGAATCTCGCGGCCGCCGCCTCTAATCAGCCAGACGAAATAGTCGAGGTCCGCAGCGGTGGTCTCATGCGGATCCGGCACGAGATAGTTGAGGTGGGGTGTGCGCGGCGACATCGTCGCATAGCGCAGCGCGTAGATTTCGTAGGCGTTTCCCATCGGTTCCACTTTTGTTGGTTGCGATCAGCCGATTTCCGCACCAAGCCATCATCATGTCGAAAGGTCAAACTTCGCGGTTAGCGCCGGGCGATGGAACGGTTAATTGACGGGATCGGCGGCGGCCTTTCGAACAGTTGACAGGGCTTGCGAGCCCGGTTTGATAATGCGGTTTGCGTAGAGTAAGGTCGCCGAGGCGCAAGCTGGTGTCGACACCCTGTCGGTTGGACCGCTATTTTATGAGAATTCGCCTCGCATTGCTGGTGGGATTGATTTTGTCGGTCGCGCCGATTGCTCCGTCCTTCGCAACGGAACGGTATGCGCTGGTGATCGGCAACGCCAAATATCCCGACGCCGATGCGCCGCTCAAGGAACCCATCAACGACGCCCGCGACGTCGCCGACGAACTCAAGCGCGACGGCTTCAGCGTCGAGGTCGGAGAAAATCTGACCGGCGAGGGGATGCGTCGCGCCTTCGACAAGCTTTATGGCCGCATCAAGCCCGGCTCGGTCGCGCTGATTTTCTTCAGCGGGTTTGGCGTTCAGTCCTCCCGCCAGAGCTACATGATCCCGGTCGATGCCCAGATCTGGACCGAACCGGATGTGCGCCGCGACGGCATAAGCCTGGAAACCGTGCTGGGCGAAATCAACAACCGCGGCGCCGGTGTCAAGATCGCGCTGATCGATGCCTCCAGGCGCAATCCGTTCGAGCGCCGGTTCCGAAGTTTTTCCGCCGGCCTCGCCCCGGTGATTGCGCCGAACGGAACGCTGGTGATGTATTCGGCGGCGCTGAGTTCGGTCGTCTCTGACAATGGCGGCGATCACAGCCTGTTCGTACAGGAGCTGCTCAAGGAAATCCGCGTTCCCGATCTGATGGCCGAGGAGACGCTGAATCGGACCCGCGTCGGCGTCACCCGCGCCTCCCGCAGCGAGCAGGTGCCGTGGATTTCCTCCTCGCTGGCAGAGGACTTTTCCTTTATCCCCGGCGCGACGGGGCGGCCGCCCGGTCCGGCGGTGGCGACGCTGCCGCAGCCGGTTCAGCCGATCCCCGACCCCGTGCTTCCGCCGCCGCCGCGCTATAACCCTCCGCCGCTAAAGCCGGTCGAAATCCCCGCTGCTCCCGTTGAAAAGCCGGCCGACAACACCGACGGATCGACAGCGGTAGCGCTCGCCGATGACCCGACCATCAAAACCCTGACCGCCAAGCTTGCCGACAATCCCGACGACGCCAACGCGCTTTATCGGCGCGGACAGGTCTATGCCAGCAAGGGGGCGTACAGCCTCGCGATCCGGGATTTCGACAACTCGATCAGGCTGAACCCCAAGGACGTCGAAGCCTTCAACAACCGCTGCTGGGCGCGCGCGGTCATTGGCGATCTGCAGGCGGCCTTGAAGGATTGCAACGAGGCGCTGCGGCTGCGCCCCAATTTCGTCGATGCGCTGGACAGCCGCGGCCTAGTTAACCTGAAGAGCGGGCTCGCAAAAAACGCCATTGCCGATTTTGACGCCGCGCTCAGGATCAATCCGAGATTGACCTCGTCGCTGTACGGGCGCGGCCTTGCCAAGCAGCGCAACGGCTCGATTTCAGAGGGCGAATTGGATATATCCAATGCCAAGGCCATGGATCCGAATATTGTCAAGGAATTCGCCGATTACGGGGTGCATTGACGGTAATTTGGGGTGAAGGCGGGCGGCGGCCTGAACCCCCGAGCCGGCGCCAGATACCTACGAGAAGGGCGCCTCGACCATTTTGTCGGCGGCTTGTTTGCAAATTCATTGGAATCGCGCGGGCAGCGCAGGAGGGACGGGCAATGTCGAAAATTTCTGGAAGGAGAGGTCTTGCCGCGATCGTTTCGCTTCTGACCATCGGCGCCGCACTTTCCTTTGGCATGGCCAAGGCGGTCGCCGCCGATGACGTCACCGAGGATCAGATCGTCAAGGCGCTCGCGCCTCCGGCCAAGAAGCCCCTGACGCGGGGCCTGTCGGTGGGTCCGCAGACCGAGACCAATCCGGCGGCCGCCGCGGCCGAGGGCCGTTTCGTCCAGACCATCCGCAACCGGACCACGCGTTCGCTCTCGGTCACCGAGCGCGAAGAGATCGCCACGATCGCCACAGACAAGCCGAATATCGACCTGGAAATCACCTTCGATTACAATTCGGCCGACATCAGCGCGAAATCGCTGCCCGCGGTCCAGGCGCTGGGCCGCGCGCTGACCAATCCCGACCTGAAGGGCTCGACCTTCATCGTCGCCGGTCATACCGACGCCGCCGGCGGCGAGGCTTACAACCAGGACCTCTCCGAGCGCCGCGCCGACTCGATCAAACGTTATCTGACCGACAAATTCGGCATTGCCGGCACCGACCTTGTGACCGTCGGATACGGCAAGAGCAAGCTCAAGGACCCCAGCAATCCGATGGCGGAAGTCAACCGCCGCGTGCAGGTCGTCAACATGGCGAACAAGGCCACCGCGTCGAAGTAGGCCGGTCAACAGAGTGGTGGTGAGAGAAGGTTTGCGACTGACCTGCTTTTTCGTCATGGCCGGGCTTCGTCCCGGCCATCCACGTCTTTCTCCGTGGCCTGAAGACAGACGTGGATGCCCGGCACAAGGCCGGGCATGACGATTTCTGCTATAAGCGTCATTCCATTAGCGGCATCTCCGCTGATACTCTCACGACATAGCCCTGGATTGATCCGGCGATGAACCTCTCCGAATATCTCAAGCCTGCGTTAGCGGTGGTCTTCGTGGCCGTGCTGGGGAGCGGATGGTATTGGATTGAGCATCGTCCGCACGTCGAGGAAAAGGAAACGCCGAGCACCGCCCTGGTCGTCGTGACCAAAGCCACCAATGCCTGTTTCTCCGACCTTGTGCGGGTCACCGGATTTATCGTGCCGCGCCGGGAGGCGGTGGTCGGGGTTGACCAGGAGGGCTCCAAGGTTACCGATGTCTTGGTCCGCGAAGGCGACATGGTCACCGACAATCAGGAACTGGCCCGGCTGACGGCGCCGCCGGCGCAGCCCGGAAGATCGTCGCCGGGACCGGTGTCGTTGCGCGCGCCGGCCGCGGGCCTCGTCACCGAGGTCAGAACCGTCGTCGGCGCGCCGGCCTCGCCGCAGGCCGGGCCGATGTTCCGCATTTCCGTCAACAACGAAATCGAGCTGGATGCGGAAGTGCCCGCCGTCCACGTGCTGAAGCTCAATCCAGGCGCCACGGTGCGGATCAGCCGGGACAATGCGCCGGATCTGGTGGGACGCGTGCGGCTGATCTCGCCGCAGATCGATCGCACCACCCAGCTCGGCCATGTCAGGATCACGCTGACCAACAATCCCTCGCTCAAGGTCGGCATGTTCGCCCGCGCCAATATCGACGCCAAGCGCAGTTGCGGCGTGGCGATTCCGCGCACCGCCATTGACCATCTGACGGTCCAGGTGGTCAAAGGGAATACGGTCGAGACGCGGAAAGTAAAGGTCGGGCTGGTGTCCGACACCTCGACGGAAATTCTTGAAGGCCTCGACGTCGGCGAAACCGTCGTGGCCGACGCTGGCTCCTCGCTGCATGACGGCGACCAGATCAAGACCACGTTCGCTGAGGACCTCGATCGAACGCGGGTACGCTGATGGCTCTGAATATCTCGGCATGGTCGATCCGAAATCCACTGCCCTCCATCGTATTTTCGATCATCCTGCTGGTGCTGGGCTGGGTCAGCTTCACCAAGCTGGCGGTGACGCGACTGCCCAGCGCCGACATCCCCGTGATTTCAGTCGCGGTCTCGCAATTCGGCGCCGCCCCGGCCGAACTTGAATCGCAGGTTACCAAGACGATCGAAGACGGCGTGTCGGGCGTCGAGGGCGTGCGACACATTTCGTCGTCGATCACCGACGGTCTATCGCTGACCACGATCCAGTTCGCGCTCGAGACCAACACCGACCGGGCGCTGAACGACGTCAAGGACGCCGTCACGAGGGTCCGCTCAAACCTGCCGCAAAACGTCACCGAGCCGCTGATCCAGCGCGTCGACGTTATCGGCCTGCCGATCGTCACCTATGCCGCGATCTCGCCTGGCAAGACTCCCGAACAGCTGTCCTATTTCGTCGACGACGTCGTCAAACGCGCTTTGCAGGGCGTGCGCAACGTCGCCCAGGTCGAGCGTATCGGAGGTGTCGAGCGCGAGATTCTGGTCTCGCTCGACCCCGACCGGCTGCAGGCCGCGGGCCTGACCGCGGTCAATGTCAGCCAAAGCCTGCGCGGCACGAATGTCGACCTCGCCGGCGGCCGGGCCGAGATCGGCAAGAACGATCAGGCGATCCGAACCCTGGCCGGCGCCAAGACGCTGAACGATCTGGCGGGAACCATGATCCCGCTGTTCGGCGGCGGCGAAGTTCGGCTCGACGATCTCGGCACCGTCACCGACACCATCGCCGACCGCCGGACGTTTGCGCGCTTCAATGGCGAACCGGTGGTGGCACTCGGCATCAAGCGTTCCAAAGGTGCCAGCGACGTGGTGGTCGCCGCGGCCGTGCAGAAGCGCATCGACGCGCTGAAAATCGCCTATCCCGACGTCGACCTGAAACTGATCGACACCTCGGTGGAGTTTACAAAAGGCAATTACGAGGCCGCAATCTCGACCCTGTTCGAGGGCGCCATTCTCGCCGTGATCATCGTGCTGTTGTTCCTGCGCGATATCAGGGCGACCATGATCGCCGCGATCTCGCTGCCGCTGTCGATCTTCCCGGCGTTCTGGGCGATGGACATCTTGGGATTCTCGCTAAACTTGGTCAGCTTCCTCGCGATCACGCTGTCGACCGGTATTCTTGTCGACGACGCCATCGTCGAGATCGAGAACATCGTGCGCCATATGCGGATGGGCAAGTCGCCCTATCGCGCCGCGCTGGAGGCCGCCGACGAAATCGGCCTCGCCGTGATCGCGATCTCGCTGACCATCATCGCGATCTTCGCCCCGGCAAGCTTCATGTCGGGGATCGCCGGGCAGTTCTTCAAGCAGTTCGGCATCACGGTTTCGGTGCAGGTTTTTTTCTCGCTGCTGGCCGCGCGTTTCGTCACGCCGATGCTGGCCGCCTATTTCCTGAAGCATCACGAACAAGACGATCCGTCGCCGGGACGCGCATTCCACGCCTACACCCGGCTCGTGACCTGGTCGGTCCGGCATCACTTCATCACCGTGCTGATCGGCTTCGGCATCTTCGCCGCCTCGATCTGGAGCATCACCCTGTTGCCGCAGGGCTTCCTGCCGGCACAGGATACCGCGCGCTCGCTGCTGGCGATGGAACTGCCGCCAGGATCGCAGCTCGCCTATACCGAGAAGGTGACCGAGGAAATCGTCGCAAGGCTGCGCAAGCGGCCCGAAGTCGAGAGCGTGTTCGTCGACGGCGGCAGGGTGCCGCCGGGAACGTTCGAGGTGCGCCGCGCCGCGCTGATCATCAACTACACCCCGAAAACCCAGCGCAAGATCACGCAGCGCGAACTCGAACTCGAGATCGGCCGCGAGCTCGAAAACGTCCCCGACATCCGCTACTGGTTCCTCGACGAAAACGGCCTGCGCGCGGTATCGCTGGTCGTGACCGGCGCCGACAGCAACATCGTTGCCAACGTCGCCAGCGAACTCGCTAACCAGATGAAGCGGATTCCGCTGATCTCGGATGTCATTTCCGAAACCTCGCTGGATCGGCCCGAATTGCGGATCCAGCCGCGGGCCGATCTCGCCGCCCGGCTTGGCGTTTCCACCGAAAGCCTGTCACAGACCATCCGTGTGGCCACCATCGGCGACGTCGGTCCCGCGCTCGCAAAATTCGACGCCGGCGACCGGCTGGTGCCGATCCGGGTTCAGCTCGAGGACTCCGCGCGCGGTGACCTGCCCCTGCTCGAGCAGTTGCGGGTGCCGCTCGGCGAGCACGGCGAAAAGGGCGGCGTGCCGCTGTCGGTCGTCGCCGACATCAAGCTCGATCAGGGCCCGACCAGCATCAACCGTTATGATCGGGAACGTCAGGCCACCGTCGCGGCCGACCTCGTCGGCACCGCAGCGCTCGGCGACGCCACCAAGAAAATCTACGAACTGCCGGTCATGAAGACCCTGCCGAAAGGCGTCAAGGTGAGCCCGTCGGGCGATGCCGAAAGCCTCAACGAATTGTCGGAAGGTTTTGCCACCGCGATCACGGCCGGGCTGATGATGGTGTATGCGGTGCTGGTGCTGCTGTTCGGCACCTTCCTGCAGCCGATCACCATCCTGTTTTCGCTGCCGCTCTCGATCGGCGGCGCGATCATGGCGCTGCTGCTGACCGGCAAGCAGCTGACGACGCCGGTTTGGATCGGCATCCTGATGCTGATGGGCATCGTCACCAAGAATGCCATCATGCTGGTGGAATTCGCGGTCGAATCGATGCGCGAAGGCGTAGCGCGGGACGCGGCGATCATCGACGCCGGCATGAAGCGCGCCCGTCCCATCGTCATGACCACGATCGCGATGGTCGCCGGCATGATGCCCTCGGCGCTGGCGTTCGGCGCCGGTGGCGAATTCCGCTCGCCGATGGCGCTCGCCGTGATCGGCGGACTGTTGTTCTCCACGGTCTTGTCGCTGGTGTTCGTGCCGGCGATGTTCATGATGATGGACGACATCGGCACGCTGTTCTGGCGCTTCGGCAAGAAGCTGTTGGCCCAAAGCGGCGATACCGAGCACCCGCCGGCCGATCATTCCGCCGACCACAAACCGCCGCCGCCGACCATCGTGCATTCGCCCGCGGCGGAATAGGGCGGGTGGAGCTCTCACACATTCACTGACGTCATCATCCGCAAACGCGGATGATCCAGTAATCGCCGGCGTCAGCGATCAATCGCAAAGGCCGCGGCGTAAGGTCCGTTGTCAGATCATCTTGCCGACAGCCGTCGCCATCTCCGCTGCCGAGAAAGCTCGCAACAATTCGGTGCGGACGTTGCCGAGCGCGCCAAGGCTCAGGTTGAGCGACAGGGCGGAAGCCTCGTCCGGCGCTTCGACGATTGTCACGATGTCATACCGTCCCTCCGTCCAGAAGATTTCCTTCACGGTCACTCCAAGCGTCTTCGCCATTTGCTTGAAGGCATCTGCCCGCTTCGGAAAATCCTTGGCAGTGCGGATTCCTTGATCGGTGAAGTTCGAAAGCACGACATAAGTTACCATGGTCATCCTCCCTGGTTAGGACCCTGTGCAGCCTTGACATGAGGAAGTCACGCTGCACTTGCCGCAGCATGCAGCAGCGATTTATATCATAATTGTCGCCGAGATGGATGGCGCCTCTGCCCCTATTCGTTCCGCGCCACCGCCGTCAGCCGGTTCATGTTCAAGAGCAAAATGCGGCCGCGCTGAAGGTCCAGAATACCGTCCTTGCGCCAGAGCTGCAGCTGACGGTTGACGCTTTCGCGGGCGGCGCCGACGAACACGCCGAGTTGCTCCTGCGAGATGTGAACTTCCGAGCCGAAATCGGAAGCCAGCGCGCAGAGCCGGCGCGCCAGCCGAACCGGCAGCGGCTGCAGCACGGATTCCTCCATCCGCTCGCCCTGGCAGCGGATCCGCTGGCACAACAGCTGGATGATCTTGATCGCGACCTTCGGCTCGCGTTCGAGATGGCCGAGAAAATCCTCGCGCCGCAGCACGAACAATTCGGTGGGCTCGCCGGCGGTGGCGTCCGCAGTACGGCTCTGGCCGTCGAGCACCGCGACCTCGCCAAAGAGATCGCCGGGGCCCATGAAATTCAGGGTCAGGCGGCTGCCGTCGGAGGCGCCGGTCTCGATCCGGATCTGGCCGCGGCGGACCCCGAACAGGGCGTCGCCGGCATCGCCTTTCTGGAACAAAAGCTCGCCCGACCCGAGACGCTCGGTGTGGCAAAGGCTGGAGATCCGCGCCAGTTCGTCGGTTCCCAAATCCGCGAACATCGGATTCATCTTCAGAATGACCGCAAATTCGGCCGCTTTGCTCATTGCAATGCCTTCCAGAGCCAATTCGTCAAGGGAGCGGTTCGCAAAATTCAGGCCGCCTTCGAAGTGTGTCATAAGTCACATAACTTTGCAGCGCCCCCGGATTATTTTGGGCGGCTTTGAGCCGTTTCCGCTTCCGGGATAAGCTCAAGCAAAGGCCGCGCCTTGAGCGCCCGGCTTGGCCTGATGCCGCGTGCCCGCTTTGGAAAGTCGTCATGAGAGCACTGAAAATCGCAGGCGCCGCCGTCGCTGCCGTCATCGTTATCGCAGCCCTGCTCCTGATCGTCGGAATCCCCTCCGGCTTCCTGACTTCGGCGATCCGGGAGCGCGTCGAGCGCGAGACCGGGTACCAGCTGACGATTGCGGGCGCGACCAGGATCGGCCTGTGGCCGTCGCTGAACGTGACGCTGAACGACGTCACGCTCGAAGCGCCGAAGGACCGCGATACGTCCAGCCGCGTGACGGTCGGCAGCGTCCGGGCCGACATGACGTTTTCCAGCGTGTGGTCGGGCCATCCGCAGATCACCGAACTCGTGATCGCGCGCCCGGTGCTGTCGGTGCCGTTGCTGCGCGAGCGCATCCGGGAACCCGCGCCATCATCTCCGAGGCCGCCGACGTCCGCCGGCGAGTCCGATGCCAACGCGCTCGCGATCGATCGCGTGACCGTCACTGACGGCGCGATCGAATTTTCCAACCTGCGCGACCGCTTCGACAGCCGCATCGACGGCATCAACGCCGTCGCGTCGGTTGGCGCCGACCGCGACATCAAGGTTACCGGGAGCGCGCGCGCCGGCGAGCATCCGCTCAAATTCCAGATCAAGGCGACCGCGCCGGCGCCGCCGGTCGAGCGGCAGAACATTCCGGTCGAACTCACGCTCGAGGCGGCCGGCCTGCTGCAGGCGCCGCTGACGGCCAAAGCCGAGGCCCGGCTCAACGGCACGGTGGTGATGATCAACGGCGTGAGCGGGACGTTCGGCGACGGCGCGTTCAACGGCTGGGCCTCGGTCGATCTGTCGAGCAAGCCGCTGGTGAAACTCGATCTCGACTTCCAGCGGCTCGATGTCGCAGTCGCCCAGGCGCCGGCCGGTTCCGGCGCCCAGGGCTCGCAGAGTTCACCGAACACACAGGCTTCATCGGAGCCGCATCCCTGGAGCAACGAAACCATCGACCTGAGGGGACTGAACTATGTCGACGTCCAGGCCAGGATTTCCGCGGCCGAACTCAATATCGGCGAGGCGCATCTGGCGCCGGTCGCGATCGACTCGACGCTGGCCGGCGGCGTCGCCCGGATCGCATTCTCCAATCTCGGCGCCTATGGCGGCCAGGCCAACGGCCAGTTGATCGTCGATGTCTCCGGCGGCAACCCGACCTACGCGCTGACCAGTGACCTCATCGGGGTGCGCGCGCTGCCGCTGCTGCGCAGCGTCGCCGATTTCGACAAGCTCGACGGCAAGCTGCAGGCGAAATTGGCGGTGCGTTCGGAGGGCTCGAGCCAGCGCGCTGTGATGTCGAACCTGTCCGGCACCGTGTTCGCGGTGTTCAAGGACGGCGCCATCCGCGGCCTCAACGTCGTCCAGATGATCCGCTCGCTGATGACGAGCCCGTTGTCGGGATGGCAGGAGGCCAAGGAGCAGGCGACCGACCTGACCCAGCTGTCGGCCTCGTTCAGCATCGACAAGGGCCAGGCCACGACCAGCGATCTCAACCTGGTCGGCCCGCTGGTGCGGGTCACCGGGACCGGCACGGTGGATCTGGCCGCGCAGACGCTGTCGTTCCGGGTCGAGCCGAAGCTCGTGATGACCACCGAAGGCCAGGGCCGCACGTCCGATCCGGTCGGGCTCGGCATCCCCGTCGTGATCGAAGGTCCGTGGGCCGATCCGCGGATCTATCCGGATATCGCCGGGATCACGGACAATCCCGACGCCGCCTACGCCAAGCTCAAGGAGATGGGCAAGGGCCTGTTCGGCTCGGGTGGCGGCAGTGGGCAGCCCGATCAGCCGCTCGGCGGCACGCTTGGCGAAACCCTGGGCAATTTGCTGCAGCAGGGTCTTGGCCAGAGCCGCAATCTTCCGTCGCAGACCCAGCCTAACCCACCGCCCGCGCCGAGCGACCCGCCCCCGCCGCCGGCGCAGGAAAGTCAGCCAATGAACGACCTGCTGCGGCAGCTGTTCAACCGGTGAACGCCGGCTAACGCGCACGTCGCGCACACCACCGCTGCCGCGCCCCCACCCCGGCCCTCCCCCGCACCGGTCCGAGTTTGAACCTCAGATGTATCCGAATTTGAAACGCAGATGGCGCGGCATCGGCGGTGAACTCCCTCTCCCCTTGCGGGATCGAGACGAGCGAAGCTCGCTCTCTAGTGTTGGGGTGAGGGGTTACGGTCTATCGATGGACCTGAACCCCTCACCCGGATCGCATCTGACGATGCGATCCGACCTCTCCCACAAGGGGAGAGGTGGCACCGAACGAACGGCGACGGATTAAATTTTCAAACAGCCAACGCGCAAGGCGTTCAACCGTCATTGCGAGCGAAGCGAAGCAATCCATGCAGCAGCATGAAAGAAAGAATGGATTGCTTCGCTGCGCTCGCAATGACGGCAAAATCCAGACACACCTCCGCGATCTCGCGGCGCAGGCCCGAGTTCATGCTGGGAACGTTCCGCCCCTGAAGATATCAGAGGGCGTGGGGAATGCCGGGCGCCCGATGCACCCGCAGATGGAGTAACGGGCCTTCCAAGCAAGCCGCGCTAGCTACGGCGCTGTTTGAAGCGCGCGTCGCGCGGCTTGCTTGGAAGCCAGGCGGTCGTCCCTCACACTGATGGTATGACGGAGTTGAGGACAGGCCTCGCTCCAAGCACCAAGGAGAGACGATCATGGATTATTATGCCGGAATTGACGTGTCGTTGGAATACTCGAGTGTGTGCGTGGTCGACGGGAGCGGCAAGATTGTCCGGGAGACCAAAGTGGCAAGCGAGCCGGAAGCGCTGATCAACTGGTTCGGTTCGCTCGGGCTTGGGCTCGCCAGGATCGGACTTGAGGCCGGGCCG
The DNA here is from genome assembly GCA_963761895.1 of uncultured Alphaproteobacteria bacterium. Classification (GTDB taxonomy): domain Bacteria; phylum Pseudomonadota; class Alphaproteobacteria; order Rhizobiales; family Xanthobacteraceae; genus Bradyrhizobium. Next base: position 328,376 of record CAVXIL010000001.1, on the reverse strand, counting down.
TTGTCGCAATGGCTCTATGCGGCCATGAAGCAGACTGGTCTGGCGGTCGAGCTTTTGGAGACACGGCACGTGAGCGATGCCTTCAAGGCGATGCCGGTGAAGTCGGACCGCAACGACGCACGCAACATCGCGCAACTGATGCGGCTCGGCTGGTTCCGGCCGGTACACTGCAAGTCGATCACGGCACAGGAGATCCGCGCGATGCTGACGGCACGCAAGCTGGTGCAAAGCAAGCTCCTGGACCTTGAGAACAGCCTGCGCGGGATATTGCGCGGCTTCGGGCTGAAGGTCGGCAAGACAACACGGACCAACTTTGCCGGACGGATCGAAGAGCTGGTGAAGGGGCATCCCAACCTTCAGACGATCATAGAGGCGCTGCTTCGGGCGCGGGCCGTTCTGCTTGCAGAGTTCAATGGTTTTGAGAAGCGCGTGCGGGCAATGTCGCGCCTTCATGAGAAGGCCAGGCTCCTGATGTCAACACCGGCGGTGGGGCCGATCGTCTCGCTCACCTTTGCCTGCGCGATCGATGATCCCTCCCGCTTCACGTCATCGAAGCGGGCGGGCCCGCATTTCGGTTTGACCCCGAAGAAGTATCAGTCCGGCGAGACCGACTACACCGGCCGCATCAGCAAGCACGGTGACGCCTCGGTGCGCGAGGCGCTTTACGAGGCCGCCCACATCATGCTGACAAAGCCGGTCAAGGGTTGCTCGGAACTCAAAAGCTGGGCAATGCGGATCGCCCGGCGCGCTGGCACTAACAAGGCCAAGGTGGCGCTGGCGCGCAAGCTCGCCGTGATCATGCTCCGCATGCTCAAGGATAATGTGCCGTTCAATCCGGCTGCCAAGGCAGCAACGGCCTAAAAACAGGGAGGACGAACCGGTTTTCGGGCGGGCCACCACACCGGCCTCTCCCCGAAGCGAAGTCCCTTCGCCGGGACGAAGGACCAGGCCAGGCCGTCACACGGGTTGTCGACGCATCCAATCATGTGATCACGCTTTCCGCAGATCGGCCGGCCTGTTCCTCTCATGAACCCCATCAGGCGACGGCCCTGCGCCGATCCCGAACAGAAGCAAGTGCCCGGCAAGTGGATAAAGCAAAAAGGGATTGACTAACCCACGCCCGTTACAGAAGCCTCGTGTGCGCTATGGTAGCAAGTATGCACACGAGTATTCACAGCGAGCCATCGGAAATCACCCGACATTCCCGCACGCAATGGTTTTAACAGCTTATATCGCGCTCTCCCCAGTGATCGGCTTTCTTGTCACCGTCATCTGCGGATCAACGCGTGTCCGCGCCCGGTCGGGCCGACATGCCACCGCAAACTTGACGCCGGCGTCGAGGCGTCAGGACCACACGACTTCACTGTCCGCATCAGCGCTGTTCGTCAGCACGCCGCCGATCGCTCACAGACCGAAGTCCGCCCTGCCATCACGTGCATGCCTAACCGTTAGCCGTATGAGTAATGAGAGCACTAGCGAGGCCACCAAACCCGCCGCAGAAATGTAGAATTTTGCAGCAGCCGTGGTCAGAAGTTGGTTTAGCGCCTCTTTGATTTTCTCTTGGTCAACAGCTGTTGTTAGGCTTTTCGTTGAGAACGTCAAAGCGGCAATGAGCCCGATGAAAGTCCCGAGAAGTCCAAGTCCGACAAAGTAATTAGGCAAACTGCGAACAAAATCGTATTGGACGAGGAGGCTTCGCGGATTGAAGAAATTGCTGGGCCGCGTCGAAGCCAGAATTGTCGCTCGCTGAAGACTTCCGCGAAAAATTAGTGTTTTGCGAAACTCTTGCCATACATTTGAGGTAGCTTTGTTAGAAAGCAAAGCGCTATCGATCGCTTCATAATTGGTTTGAAAAGCGGTTCGTTTTTCGTGCTCGGCCTCGTTGTCCGACTTGCCTCTAATCGCAACTAAGGCCGAACGCAGTCGATAGGACTGCGGCAACGCAAAGCAAAGAAAGCAAAGGAAGACGGCTACAGCGAGAGCCAATAGACCCGTAGCAAGTTTGGGACCAAAATCTGGCGTTCCGAATGGGACCAATATCGCGCCGTATAGCGAAACTGCGTAAGCAAGAAAGGATTCCATTGAAGTTCAATCTCTACTGGTGAGCTCTTGCTCCACACTTTATCTGTGTACACCATATTTTCGCGACGTAATGACCTCATCCCGTCGAGTTGTGCGGAAATGTGAAGGGCAAAGTCTAAGCGCCGGATTGCTTGGCTTGGATGAGAGGATTCGAGCCCACAGATGGCAAAACTGAAGTTGTTTGTCCGCTGTAAGTCGGAGGCTGACGTTGGTCGTCGACAAGCTTCGTAAGCCTCGACCAAGCTCTTTGATCAAAGTTTCCTTCGCGCTCTGCTAACTATCCCCAATTTCCATTGCCGCTTGGCCCCAATGCCCCTCATCTGATATCCATATCCCACCACCCGCCCAGGACTCCCGATGTACTCTCTCCCCCAACTCGGCCCCTCGCGCAACCTGCTCGCCCCCCTCTTCGCCGCCCTGCTCTGCCTCGCCTGCCACCCCGCCCTCGCCGCCGACGAGGCCGATGCGCCGAAGGGCGCGACGGTCACGGTGCTGACGGCGGCGAAGGCGTGCTTTGCGGCGATCGCCGAGGTTTCCGGCATCGTCATGGCGCGGGAAGAGACCATGGTGCGGCCGGAGCGGCCGGGCCTCAAGGTCGCGGAAATCCTGGCCGATGCCGGCGACACCGTCACCGCCGGCCAGACGCTGGCCCGGCTGACGCTGCCCGAAGGCGGCACCGCGCAGGTGCAGGCGCCGGTGGCCGGGCTGATCGCCTCGTCCTCGGCCGTGCTCGGCGCGATGGCCTCGGCCAAGGGCGAGGCGCTGTTTTCCATCATCGCGCGCAGCGAATTCGACCTGGTCGGGCTGGTGCCGACCGAGGATCTGCCGAAACTCGCGGTCAACCAGCCGGCGCGGATCAGGATCGTCGGCGCCGGCGAAGTCGACGGCAAGGTGCGCCGGATCGCGCCGACGGTCGAGCCCAACAGCCAGCTCGGCCAGGTCATCATCGGCGTGACGACGAACCGGCGCCTCTTAGTGAATTCGTCGGGGCGCGCGATGATCAAGACCGGGCAAAGCTGCAACATCGCGGTGCCGCTCAGCGCGGTGCTCTACGGCACCGCCGGCACCGTGGTCCAGGTGGTGCGGCGGCACCGGGTCGAGACGCGACGGGTCGAGGTCGGGCTAATGTCCGGCGGCCAGATCGAAATCCGCGACGGCCTGGTCGAAGGCGACGTCGTGGTCGCCCGCGCCGGCGCGCTGCTGCGCGAGGGCGACCCGGTGCGGCCGGTGACGGCGAGCGCGGATGTGAAGTAGCGGCGGGGGGCGGTGAGCTGCAAGGCAGATTGCGGCGAGCTGCACAGCCAATCGCGAGAGCGGTCCACCTCTCCCTTAGGGAGAGGTCGGCGCGCAGCGCCGGGTGAGGGGTTACGCTCCATCGATAGTCCGTAACCCCTCACCCGGATCGCATCTGACGATGCAATCCGACCTCTCCCGATGGGAGAGGTGGCCGCAACGAGAGGCCGCGGCGTATGGATCCCGGCTCGGGGCCGGGACGACGGGGTGCTCGGTTCACCTCTAACGTTGGGAGAGGTCGAATTTGGAACGCAGCGAGAAATTCGGGTGAGGGGTTACGGTCTATCGATGGACCTTAACCCCTCACCCGGATTGCATCTCACGATGCAATCCGACCTCTCCCACAAGGGGAGAGGTGTGGCACCGAACAAGTGGCGCCGGGCAATCTCAAAACTATCGGAGCTTTACCCGCCGGCTTTTTCGTCGGTGCCGAAGCGGATGTCTTCGAACAGGGAGGAGGAGACGGTGGGGACCTGCTCGCCGTCGGAGGCGCGGGAGATGGCGGTGCGGGTCTTGTTGAAGACGGCTTCGATCGCGGCCTGCTCTTTCACATTGCTCAGGAGCTCGGTCACCAGCACGCTGGTGGTGCCGCTGGAATCGTCGGCGACCTTGCCCGGGCTCGCCGAGGTCAGGATCAGCGCATTGTCGGGCGCGGTGATCGGCGCCAGGCCATGGGAGAAGGCGCGGAAGCGGCGCTCATAGGGGTTGCGCCTGGAGGCGTCGATGATGACGAGCTTGGCGCAGGCGCCCTGCTCCTTCATGACGTCGAGCACGGATTCGATGCTGACGCCCTCGCGCCGCACGTCGGCTTCCTTCCAGATGGTGGCGTCGACCGGGATCATGTAGCTCTCGCCGCCGGCCTGGATGCCGTAGCCGCCGAAGAACAGCATCACCACGGAATCCGGCCGCAGCTTGTCTTTCAGCCGGGCGACCGCGCGGGTGATGTCGTCCCGGCTGGCGTCCTCGATCACATCGACGTCGAAGCCGTGACGGCGCAGCGCCACCGTCAGCGCGCGGGCGTCGTTGATCGGCTGGCCCAGCGGCGCGTTGGCGTCGGGATAATGGCCGTTGCCGATCACCAGCGCGATCCGTGAGGCCGTCTTGCTTGCATCGGCGCTCTGCACGGTCGCGACCGCCCTGGCGGCATCCAGCGATCGCTTGTTCAGCGCCGCATGGGCGCCGATCGCCAGCGACACCATCCCGACGAGAACGGCGGCAATGGCGATCGGGCGGCGGGAGATGCTGAACTGCCGGACATTCATGGCGGGTCAATCCTGGGTCACTGTCAACGACGCGGACATTAGTCGCGCCTACGCTACTTAGGGTTTGGGGGGCCCCCGGGGGTGTGTCGTTCAATTATGCTCAAATTGCGGCACCGCAACAAAGGAAGCCTTAACCCGCCGACGCCCGTCCGGCAACCGCCTTTGGCGAATGGCGCCTTGCGGTGCGGATTCATGATTTCTTTAGTAGTTAGGGACAGTTGGCCCAACCGCTAGTGCCCCGATTGTTCCCATTATTCCGGTTCGCTGCCGCCGTGATCCCCGTCCCATTTGTATTTCCCGGCTATCCGTGTAGTTTTTCAAGCACTTGCAGGTTATGGGGGAAGCGGGCGGCCGCCGCGGGGGCGCGGTCTGGCCGCCGGGGGAACGCGCGATCCCGTCGCGCGGAAAGACATTTCATGGGGTTTCAGTATTTTGCCGGCGCCGCCTGTCGCGCGCTGACGGCCCGCAAGGACGGCCCGTCGCTGTACGAGGTCTGCGATCCCCTGCTGCGCGAGCACCATGGCGGCGACCAGCATCTGGCCAAGTTTTATCGGACCGCGCTCGGCAATCCGGCGCTGCGGCCGCTGCTGCGCCGGACCGGGCTCGCCGAGCTTAACGACGCGTCGCGGCTGGAACGCCTGCGCGAGGCGCTGATTCATGCGCGCGACGATGAGGCTCCGGACTGGGCCGCGATCGGCCTGCCGGTGGCGGAGCTCGTGGATACGATCGAGCTGTCGCATCCGCGGCCGAAGCCGGCTGAAGCGTCCGCGCGCGCGCCTGAGCTGGCCGAGATCGAAGCCGTGATCCGCCGCTGCGGCGCGCATCTGTTGCGCGCGTTCGGCGACAACGGCTTCATCCCGACCTATGCCGCGTTCAATTTGATCGGCGATGCCGACATGGGCGGGCGCGAACTGCTGATGGCGCTGACCGGGCTCAATTCGCGCGGCTACAAGAACTCGACGCTGCTGTTCAACCTGGCGCGGGTCTTCATCGCGCGCTCGCCGGCCCGCGCGCTGATCAACCCGCCCTGGAAGGGGATCGCCGAGCCGATGTGGGAGCCGATGCAGATCCGGCATCGCTCGGCTTATTACGACGCGTTCTTCACCGAGGCGCTGCTGGGATTCGTCGAGACCGGGCTGGCCTCGCCGGACCAGGCCGCGACGTCGCGCCGCGCCATATCGGAGATGGTCGAGTTTTGCCTGGTCACCAGCCGCGAAGAGGTGCGCGCGCAGGACGGCTCGGCGGTGCGCGTGGTCACCGCGCTGGCGCCGCTGCCGCATCCCAGGTTTTCGCGGTTCTTTGCCCAGATCAAGCAGGACCTCGGCTTCGGCGTCTATGTGCCGGATTGCGACACCACCGCCTGCGCGTTCTCGGCGGCAACCCAGGCCGGCTCCGACGATCCGATCCTCGACCAGCCGCTCTTGGATTTCTACGCCGGCTACCAGGTCCGCGGCGGCGTCAACGAGCCGCTGGTGACGGTGCCGCTCAACGACAACATCGACTACGAAGGCGGCGTTGCCACCTGGATCGACAACCTCGCGGGCGAGCGCCCCTTCGGCAACGACCTCGATCCGACGCTCAATCTCGACATCCTTGAGGTCAGTTTCCGCAATCTGGTGCGCTGGAAGATCGTCGAGACCCCGCAGCGGCTCGACACCGTGCATCGCATCATCGGCTTCCAGAAGCGGCTGGTGCTCAGCGGCGCGTTCGCGTTGCCGCGCTCGCACATTTATTACCTGCCGGAGCTCTACTGCGCCTATTTCGGCCGCTGCTACGCCGCGTTCATCGCGCTGCCGCTACAGGCGCAGCAGGCGATCGACCCCGACGGCGCGTTCGGCCTGATCCGCACCAGGGTGCTGGCCTATGTGCAGGATGAGCTGATCACGGGCGAGATGAACGTGTTCGACGCCGCGCTGGCGCTGATCGCGCTCGGCCATCTCGGCGCGCCCGTCGCAAGCTTCACGCCGGCCTTGCATTGCATCGTCAGCCAGACCGGCGAAGGCGGCCGCCGCGGGCCGTTCAAGGCCTATGAATGGAACAAGATGAAGACCCCGGCCCGGATTCTGGTCGGCGGGCCCGAGGTCACCTCCGCCTTCGTGCTGATGGGCCTGGCGCTGGCGCGGCGGGCGGTGATGCGGGGCGCGGGGACGTAGCAGCGGCTGCGGCGCGGAGACCTGGCGGCGCCCGCCCTTTCTTCACCCTCCCCTGGAGGGCAGGGTCGGCTCGCATCGCGAGATGCGAGACGGGGCGGGTGATCTCTCAACTCGGGCACCGTCCGAAACGAGAGAGCGGAAGCATCCAGCGCCGCTGCGCTCCCCTCCCCGCGAGCGTCGCGAGTGGCGGGGAGGAGTCGGGGGTGGGGGGTCTGTCAGCGGGAATATCTGCTTCAGTATATGCCGCACCACCCCCCACCCCCGACCCCTCCCCACCGCTTCGCGGGGGGAGGGGAGAAGTAATCGGCATCGCGTTAAGTTGAAAGCGGGCGCCGCGCCAAAGCGCTGGCGCTGTGGCCCAATCCGCACCACAATCCACCGGCATGATGATACTACCTCACATTGAATACGGCCGCTTTCGCATGTTCATGAAATTCCTGCTCGCGTTATTGGCGCTTCTGATGCCGGCCATTGCACAAGCCGCCGACATCACCGGCGTGGCCAAGGTCCGCGAGGGCGACACCGTCCAGATCGGCAACAGCCGTATCCGGCTCGGCGGCATCGACGCGCCGTCGGTGGATCAGCTTTGCCTCAACACCAAGGGCGAGCGCTGGACCTGCGGCGTCGCCGCGCGCGACGAACTGATCAAGCACGCCGACAGCAAGCCCTGGACTTGCCACGTCATCCGGACCGATCGCCGCGGCCGCGCGGTGGCGCGCTGCGAAGTCGACGGCGAGGACATCCAGAAATGGATGGTGAAGAACGGCTGGGCGCTGTCCTATGTGCGGTTCTCCCATGATTACGATGCGGATGAAAAGGCCGCGCGCGAGGCCAAGGCCGGGATGTGGCAGGGCGCCTTCATCGCGCCGTGGGACTGGCGCATCCGCAACAAGAAGACCGTCATTCTCGGTTTCGCCAAGCCGCCCGAGAACGCCCACGCCATCCTGCTGGCGTCGGCGTCGGGACCGGTGGCGCCCTCGCCCGACTGCACCATCAAGGGCAACGTCAACAGCTCGGGCGAATGCATCTATCACAAGCCGACCAGCCGCTGGTACGCGCAGATCAAGATGCAGATCAGCAAGGGCACGCGCTGGTTCTGCTCGGTCGACGAGGCCGAAGCGGCAGGCTGCCGCGAGACCAGGCGATAGCGGGCTGCTCGGGACGGCCGCGCCTACCGGGCTCTCATGGTTCTCAAGGCGATGCGAAGCATCGTCCGGAGACGCGCGAAGACGCGCTCCTCACCATGAGGCTTCCTCAGCTGGAAGCTTCTCCTCATCCTGAGGAGCGCGGCAACGCCGCGCGTCTCGAAGGATGAAAGCCCCGCCCTCGAAAATGCGCTAAACTTCGTCGATCAATGCGAGCGCCGCGACGTGGGTGACATCGAGGACTATCTGGAATTTCCGGCGCCGCACGATCGTTCGCGGCTGGAGCGGTTTTTGCTGCTGACGCTGTTGGTCGTCGGCATCTACGCCGCCAGCGCCTATCTGCTGCTGCCGGCATTGTGGGCCCATTACGAACACCAGAAGGGCCTCGCGACGCTGCCGATGCTAACCTACACCGCGCAAGGCATTCCCGGCGATCCGATCAATGTCGGCCTGGTCGGCGACAAAAGGGACGTGCTGTGCGCCATGCACGCCGCCGGCTGGTATCCCGCCGATCCGGTGACGCTGCGCTCCTCGATCGAAATCGCCGGCAGTGTGGTGCTGGATCGCCCCTATCGCGACGCGCCGGTCAGCAATCTCTATTATCGCGGCCGCCGCGAGGATCTCGCGTTCGAAAAGCCTGATGGCCGCAGCGCCGATCAGCGCCACCATGTCCGGTTCTGGAAGGCGCTCGACGAGGGTGAGGAAAAGCGGCCGGTCTGGCTCGGCGCCGTGACCTTCGACCGCGGTGTCGGCGTCAGCCACTATACCGGCGCCATCACCCACCATATCGGCGCCGACATTGACGCCGAACGCAAGCTGCTCGCCACCGACCTGGAAACCGCTGGCATGGTCGAGGCCAAATACCAGGTGACCGGCATCGGACCGACGGTGGCCGGGCACAACGGCGGCGGCGATCTCTATTACACCGACGGCGAGGTGTGGATTCTGCGGCTGGTCGAGGCGTGCCAAAAGCGGACAACTCCGGCCGACGTGCTTCCCAGCCCGCCCGCGACCGAGGTCAAGGATCAAATCTGGCAGGAAATCGCCGAGGCCTTGCGAAAATAGGCCGGCGAATCCAGACGTAGTCATTCCGGGATGGTGCGTTGGCACCAGACCCGGAATCTCGAGATTCCGGGTTCGATGCCAACGGCGCCGCGCTGCGCGCGGACCCGTTTGCATCGCCCCGGAATGACGAAGACTTGGCTTGAATTTCCCGCCATTCCCCGGCATCCCTTCCCGGAGCCTATCCACAAGGAATAACGAAAATGGCCGTTCGCGCCGGCCGGGAATTCCTGGCAATCCCCGGACCCACCACCATGCCCGACGAAGTGCTGCGGGCAATGCACCGCCCGGCGCTCGACATCTATTCCGACCAGATGATCGAGATGACCGACAGCCTGCTGCGCGATCTCTCCGGATTGTTCGCGACCAAGGGCCACTCCTACATCTACATCGCCAATGGCCACGGCGCCTGGGAAGCCGTGCTCAGCAACGTGCTCTCGCGCGGCGACAGGATCCTGGTGCTGGAAAGCGGCCGGTTCGCGATCGGCTGGGGCCATGCCGCGGCCGCAATGGGTGTCGAGGTCGAAGTGCTGAAGGGCGATTGGCGCCGCGCGATACGCCCGGCCGAAGTCGAGGCCCGGCTGCGGCTGGACAAGGACCACGAGATCAAGGCGATCCTTGCAGTGCAGGTCGATACGGCGTCCGGCGCCATCAACGACATCGAAGCCATCGGCAAGGCGATCAAGGCTTCGGGCCATCCGGCGCTGTTCATGGTCGATGCGGTGGCTTCGCTCGGCTGCATGCCGTTCGAGATGGATGCGTGGGGCATCGATGTCGCGATGTCCGGATCGCAGAAGGGCCTGATGGCGCCGCCCGGCCTCGGCTTCGTCGCCGCCAACGCGCGCGCCCGCGAAGTGCATAAGACGGCAGGACTGCGCACACCCTACTGGGACTGGAGCGAACGCGAAGGCGCCGAGCACTACCGTAAATATTCCGGCACCGCGCCGGTGCATCTGTTGTTCGCGCTGCGTCAGGCAATCGACATGCTGTTCGATGAAAAACTGGAAAACGTATTCCTGCGCCATCGCCTGCTGGCCGAAGCGGTGCGCCGCGCGGTCGCGGTGTGGGCCGAAGGCCAGGTACTCGGCTTCAACATCGCCGAACCCGCCGAGCGGTCGAACACGGTCACGACCGTCGTGATGTCCAACGGCCACGATCCGGTGGCGCTGCATCGCTATTGCAAGGAGAAATGCGGCGTGGTGCTGGGCGTCGGGATCGGCGAACTGCAGGGCCAGGCGTTCCGGATCGCCCATATGGGCCACGTCAACGCGCCGATGATCCTGGGAACCCTCGGCGTCATCGAAGTCGCCCTCAACGCGCTCGATATCCCACACGGCAAGGGCGGCACCGAGGCCGCGATCGACTGGCTCGGCGAAAGTGTGAGGGCGTGAGCGGTGCGGCTTCTTCCCTTCTCCCCTTGCGGGAGAAGGTGGCAGCCGAAGGCTGCCGGATGAGGGGTTCTATCCGCGAGTTGTCGGCCCGCTGAGCCAACCCCTCACCCCACCGCGTTCGTAGTTGGCGCTTGTGATGCCCTCTCCCGCAAGGGGAGAGGGCGTTGCGACTGGCACCGCTTCTTTTCATTCTTCCCTGCTGGAGAATGTGGCAGCCTCAGGCGGATCAGACTTTAGGAGTGCCAGCCTTTTCCGCGCCGCTTTATTCGTGCATATATTGATCCAGCGATAAATAAGAGGCCGACAACGGCGCGCGCGTATTCCGCAAAAGCTTGTCCTCGGACCTGATCCGAGGATGGGCACCGGTTTTGCGACCAGAGTACGCGTAAGAAGGCGTTAGGGAGGAAGTTGATTGGCGTCCGTTGATTTGCGCGGCCTGACCAGGCGATTTGGATCGTTGGCGGTCGTTGATGATGTCTCGCTGCGGATTGATCACGGGCAGCTGGTCTGCCTGTTAGGCCCCTCGGGCTGCGGCAAAACCACGACGCTGCGGCTGCTCGCCGGCTTCCTGGAGCCCTCCGACGGCGAGATCCATGTCGGCGACCGGCTGGTGTCGTCGAAAGCGCGCACCCTGCCGCCCGAACAGCGCAAGATGTCGATGATTTTCCAGAGCTACGCGCTGTGGCCGCACATGACGGTCGCCGAGAATATCGTCTACGGGCTTCGTTTGCGCAAAATCGACCGCGCGACCATCGCAAAAAAGCTCGACGTGATCCTGAAAGCCACCAAACTCGAAATCCTGGCGCAGCGCTATCCCGGCGAATTGTCCGGCGGACAGCAGCAGCGCGTGGCGCTGGCCCGCGCGCTGATCGTGGAACCAGAGACGCTGCTGCTCGACGAACCCTTGTCCAACCTCGACGCCAATCTGCGCGAGGAGATGCGTTTTGAAATTCGAAGGCTGCATGACGAATACCGCTACACGACGGTTTACGTCACCCACGACCAGTCCGAGGCGATGACCACCGCCGACCTGATCGCGGTGATGAATTCCGGCAAGATCGATCAGCTCGGCACCCCCGAGGATATTTACGATCGGCCGCAATCGGAATTCGTCGCCCGCTTCATCGGCGCCAGCAATGTGATCAAGGGCGCCGCCCGCGACGGCAATCACGTCGCGTTCGCCGGCGCGACCTTGCGGGTGGTGGGCGCGAAGCTCACAGCGGGCCAGGACACGGCGGTGGCCATCCGCCAGCACGACATCCAGCTTTCAACGCAAGCGCCACAAAACCGGGAAAACACCGTCAAGGCCACCGTGACGCGTCAGGTTTTTCTCGGCGCCAGCCGCGACTACATGGTCGAAACAGCTGATGGTACGACCTTGCGGATCGTTACATCGACCGAGAGCCCCGTTCCCAGGGGCACCGAAGTCTGGCTCACTTTGCCACCGGAACGCTGCCGCGCACTGGGCCGATAGCAACAAACGAAGGAAGAGGACGCGATGCGGAGACAAGGACTTTCCAGACGCGACATCCTGAGAGGCTCGACCGCGCTTGCGCTCGGCACCGTGTTCGCGTCTCCGGTTCGCGCCGAGGCGCCGCCGGCCGAGACGATCACGCCGCAACTGATCGAGGCGGCGAAGAAGGAAGGCAAGGTGGTCTGGTACACCGCGATCGATCTTGCGGTCGCGGAGAAGATCGCCGGCTCCTTCAAGGAGAAGTTCGGCGGCGTCGAGGTGCGGGTCGAGCGCACCGGCGCCGAGCGGCTGTTTCAGCGCATCGGCCAGGAATACGCCAGCAATGTCCATGCGGTCGACGTCGTCAATTCGTCCGACGCCTCGCATTTGCTGACCTGGAAAAAGCAGGACCTGCTGCTGCCCTACGTGCCCGAGGACGTCGCGAAGCATTACAAGCCCGAGCACCGCGACGCCGACGGCACCTATGCCGGCTTCCGCGCCACGCTGAGCCCGATGGCCTACAACACCAAGCTGGTGAAGGCGGGAGAGGCGCCGGCGAGCTTCAAGGAACTGCTCGATCCGAAATGGAAGGGCAAGATCGTCAAGGCGCACCCCGGCTACAGCGGAACCATCCTGACCGCGACGTTCGAGATGGTTCGCGATATCGGCTGGGATTTCTACGAGAATCTGGCGAAACAGAACATCATGCAGGTTCAGTCGGCGACCGACCCGCCGAAGAAGCTCTCGCTCGGCGAGCGCAGCGTGATGGCCGACGGTACCGAATACAATGTCTTCCTGCTGAAAGAGTCCGGCCAGCCGGTCGAGGCGATCTATCCTTCCGAGGGCACGCCTTTCATCATCGGCCCCAACGGCATCTTCAAGGCGGCGCCAAATCCCAACGCCGCAAAACTGTTCCAGAATTATTGCTTCACCCCGGAAGCGCAGGCGATCGTGATCGAGGCCGGCGGCCTGCGCTCGCTGCATGCGCAGGTCAAGGAGAAACCCGGCCGCAAGCCGCTCGCCGACATCAAGCTGATGCAGGAAGACGCCGAAGGCGCAGAAAAGCAGAGCGAAGAGATCAAGGCGCGCTATCAGAAGATTTTTCATGTGTAATAGGCCCGATAGGCATTTCTCGTCGCGTGGCGTCATCCTTCGAGACGCGCGCAAGGGCGCGCTCCTCAGGATGAGGTCCCGGGACACTCACGGCGAGCTCCGGATCCTCATGGTGAGGAGCGCGGCGACGCCGCGCGTCTCGAACCATGAGCGGTAATGATTCCAATTCAACACAGACTCAGGGAGGCGGCACGATGCGAAAGACCATAAGCCGGCGTAACCTCGTCAAGGGCTCGGCCGCGCTCGGGCTTACGGTATTCGCCTCGCCGCTGAAAGCCGCCGCGCCGGAGCCGACGGCGATCACGCCCGCGCTGATCGACGCGGCGCGCAAGGAAGGCAAGGTGATCCTGTATTCCGCGATGGACCTGCCGGTCGGCGAGAAGCTCGGCAAGGCCTTCGAGGCGAAATATCCAGATATCCAGGTGCAGGTCGAGCGCTCAGGCTCGGAACGGCTATTTCAGCGGGTCGACCAGGAATTCGCGAGCAATATCCACGCCGCCGACGTGATCAACAGCTCTGACGCTTCGCACTTCATTACCTGGAAGAGAAACGGCTGGCTGGCGCCGTTCGTATCGGAGGATATCGCGCAGCATTTCATGCCGGAATATCGCGATCCTGACGGGATGTCCGCGACGTCGCGGATCTGGCTGTCATCGATTGCCTATAACACCAATCTCGTGAAGCCCGACGACGCCCCAAAAAGCTTCGCCGACCTGCTCGACCCCCGCTGGGCCGGCAAGATGGTCAAAGGCCATCCGGCCTATAGCGGCACCATCATGACGGCGACCTTCCAGCTGGTCCGCGAACTCGGCTGGGATTATCTGGAGAAGCTGTCGAAGCAGCGCGTGATGCAGGTGCAGTCGTCGACCGATCCACCGAAGAAGCTTTCGCTGGGCGAGCGCGCTGTCATGGCCGACGGCAACGATTACGGCATCGTGCTGCTGAAGGAAGCCGGCCAGCCGGTCGAACCGGTGTACCCGACGGAGGGAACACCGACGATCTCGGGCCCGACCGGCATATTCGTGAGCGCGCCGCATCCCAACGCCGCCCGGTTGTTCCAGGCATGGCTGCACACACGGGAAACCCAGCAATTCTTCATCGACTTCACGGCGCAGTATTCGGTGCATGCGCAGGTGCAGTCGAAACCGGGCCGCCGCAAGATCTCCGACATCAAGCTGATGAAAGAAGACGCCGCCGGCGTCGAGAAAATGACCGAAGAGATCAAGACCCGCTATGCCAAGCTGTTTCGGGTTTAGCGATATCCTCATGGTGAGGAGGCGCGTCAGCGCCGTCTCGAACCATGAGGCATCGTGCGCACTCATCCTTCGAGACGCGGCGAAGACGCCGCTCCTCAGGATGAGGGAGAGTTTCTGACTCGTGGATAACATGGTCATCACCGGGACCCTCCCTCCTTCACCTCGCCCCGCCTGCGGCGAGCAGCGCGTCGGGAATGAACCAAAATTGAAAGCAGCATGACCAACACCGGCAGCGTCTTGCCTTCGCCTCTCCCCCTGCGGGGAGAGGCCGGCGCGCATCGCAAGATGCGCGACGGGTGAGGGGGGACTCTCCGCCGGCTCCGCACCCGCGGAGAGAGCCCCTCACCCCAACCCTCTCCCCGCAAGAGCGGGGCGAGGGAGTTCGCACGGCACACATCGCTGCAAAATTAGATTGAGAACAGCATGACCACCACGACCACCATTGACGGCACGCGCGGCAAGTTCGACTGGACCAAGCCGGTGCTGTGGCTGTTCGCGGCGTGTCTGATCGCGCTGATCGTGCTGCCGCTGTCCTGGCTTGCGGTCTACAGCGTCACCGACAAGGCCAATCACCTGACGCTGCAGAATTTCGTCACGCTGTTCACCGATCCGGATTTCCTCGATCCGCTGATGACCACCGCCATCATCGCAACCACGTCCGCCTTCCTGTGCTGCCTGGTCGCGGCGCCGATGGGATGGCTGGTGTCGCGCACCGACATGCCGGGGCGGCAGTTCATACGCGCGCTGGTCACCGCCTCGTTCGTGACGCCGCCGTTTCTCGGCGCCATCGCCTGGGAATTGCTGGCGGCGCCCAACAGCGGATTGCTCAACCAGCTGTTTCGGTTCGTAACCGGCGCCGAGTCGGACGAGCACCTGTTCAACATCTATTCGATGACCGGAATCATCTTTGTGATCTCCTGCTACACCTTTCCCTTCGTGTTCGTGCTGGTCGCCAATGCGCTCGACAATATGCCCGGCGAACTCGAAGACGCATCCGCCATCCTCGGCGGCAAGGCCTGGACCACGGCGCGGCGCGTCACCATTCCCTTGGCGCTGCCGGCGCTGGTCGCCGGCGCCCTGATCGCGTTCCTGCAGGCCATGACCCTGTTCGGCTCCCCGGCCATCCTGGCGCTGCCCGCCGGCTTCCACACCATGACCACGAAAATCTGGAGCCTGTTCCAGTACCCGCCGAAACTCGATCTGGCCGCCGCCGCCGCGGTGCCGCTTTTGGTTTTGACCATCCTGCTGCTGCAGGCGCAGAAGTTCATTCTGGGCCGCCGCGGCTACTCGGTGGTCGGCGGCAAATATGGCGCGCCGCGCCGCGTCGAGATGAAGCAATGGCGCTGGCCGGCGCTGGCGTTTTGCCTCGCGATCCTGCTCAGTCCGGTGTTCCTGCCGTATTTCGCGCTGCTCAACGCCGCGTTCTCGCCGAACGCGACCACGCTGGTGACGCCGTCGACGTTGACGCTGCACAACGTCGTGTTCGTGTTTACCGAATTGTCCTCGACGCAACTCGCGCTCAAGAACACCGTGATCCTGGGCACCGCGACCGCGACCATCGGCACCCTGCTCGCGCTTGTCATTGCCTATGTCACCACGCGGCGCGTGATCGCGGGCTCGCGCATCCTCGGCTTTCTCGCCACCGCGCCGGTCGCCGTTCCCGGCATCGTTCTCGGCGTCGGGCTGTTCCTCAGCTACACAAGGCCGCCCTTTGTGCTCTACGGCACGCTCTGGATCCTCCTGATCGCGTTCCTGACCATCAATCTGCCGTCCGCCTATCAGCAACTGCAGGCGGCGTTCGCCACCATTCATCCCGAATTGGAGGACGCCAGCCGCATCCTCGGCGCCACCCGGCTGCAGTCGCTACGCCAGATCACAGCCCCGCTGTTGCGCACCGGCGTGATTGCGACCTGGTGCTTCATCTTCATCGGCGTGATGCGCGAATTGTCGGCGGCGATCATACTGTTCACCTCGCAGACCAAGGTGCTCAGCGTGCTGATTTACGATCTCAACGAAAGCGGCGATCTCGCCGCGATTTCGGTGCTGGGTATCGCCATGCTGGTCATCACCTTCGCGGTGGTGCTCGCCGTCAACCAGATCCCGATGTTCGGCGCCAATACCGGGACGCGGTTGCGGAATTAGGCTAGCGCCTCCACTCGTCCCTCACGTCTTGACGATCTGATGCGTGATGAGATGGGGTTAGATTGAGCTGCGACGCAGCGCAAACTTCACCTCTCCCATAGGGAGAGGTCGGCGCGTAGCGCCGGGTGAGGGATTACGGTCTATCGTTGGTGCAGCACCCCCTCACCCGATTTGCTTGCGCAAATCGACCTCTCCCCGCCTGGGAGAGGTGAACCGAAGGGCAAATTCCTCGCATCCGCAATTTAGCGTAGCGGGGTTACGGCTCGACATTACCCACCCGATACACCTCGACCTGCGCCTTGAGCCGCTCGAGCGAGGCCGTCGGCGCCGCGCGGTCGACGAGATATTTTCCGTCCGCGAGCCAGCCCAGAATTCTCAGGTCGACCACCGGCGAATGATGAACCACGTCAGCATAATTGTTCAGGTCGTGCGTGGTTTCCTCGGCCTCGCGGAAATCATGCAGGCTGGCATTGGAAAATTGCGCCAGCCGCCGGCTGATGTAGCCTGAAAAGTCGTACACGATCTTCAGCGTCGCCGGCGACGCGTCCCGCATCGCCGCCCATTGCAGGATCGAATAGGGCGGAAAATAAAAGTCGAATTTGACGTCCGGGTATTTTTCGACCAGGGCAACGGCATCGCGTTCGAAGTTTCGGACCATCGCGTCGTAATCGTATCCGTCGGCCAGGAAACCGCGGTGTGAAGGCGCCGTGACATTCGAAAACGAGGTCATCGCTCTCCTGGCGTTGTAGGCCTCGGCGACGTCGACATTGGGCCGAAGGGTGTTGATATCGTCGACGCGGGAGATCGGGAATTTGAACATGACGCCGTTGGTAAGCCGCGCCACCACCGGCTCCAGCGGTGGAATCGACCGGGCCAGGATCCACGCCAACTCCCGCGCCATCGCGCCGCTGAAAAGATAGCCCGCGACGCCCCTGATATTTCTCCGGTAGAGATCGGCGGGAATATAGATATCGCTATCGATCTCCGGTGCGTCGCGGAAGATCCAGTCGTCGATCTGCCAGATCACGCGCCTGGGATGTCGCCGCAGCGCCGCGGCAACGACAAAACTTTGCTCGTGGGAGTCCGAGCCGGTCATCGCCAGCTTCAGCGAGTGGACGCCGAGCAAGCGGTCGATATCGCTCTGCCGAAAGTGAATCGCGAGCGAAGTGCCCATGAACACAGTGTCGAAATCCTGGCTGCGGATCAGTCCGGCGTCCTGCATCCGGCTGTCGGGCGAATACATCGCGGCGAACAGCCGCGCCGGCCGAAACAGCTGCAGCGGATCGACGACGAAATTGAGCGCGGCCGCCGCCAGCATGACCAGCGCGCTGGCGCCCAGAAACCGCAGCAGATTCTTGGCCGGATCCGTCATCAGAACCTGAAATAGATGAATTCGCTGTGCTGCTGGATTCCGAGAATCCCGAAAGCCAGCACGGCGGCGGTGGCATAGAGGAAGGCCGGGCGCTTCTGCCATCGGCCGAGCGCCTCGCCGACGGTTCGATTGGTGTGGTCGTAGCCCATGATCGTTTGCGTGTTCGGCGCCAGCCAGGCGAGCGCGGCATAGGCGACAATGAATACGCTGTAAGCCATTTCGACGCGGCCGAACACGAACTGCGAAGGACTGGCCATCTTCGACAGGATCGAGATCGCCGACGCCATGCTGTCGGCGCGAAACAATACCCAGGCGACCACGACCGACAGAAACGTCAGAATGAACGCGGCCATATCAGCAAGACGCGTGAAGCGTGGCGCCACCGCCGGGCCGTAATTGTTCCAGGCGTGATTGATGCAGAGGTAGACGCCATGCAGCACGCCCCAGGCGACAAAGGTCCAGGCCGCGCCGTGCCAGAGGCCGCCAAGCGCCATCGTCACCATCAAATTGACGTAGCGCAACACGCGGCCACGCCGGTTACCGCCGAGCGGGATATAGAGATAGTCGCGCAGGAACTGCGACAGCGTCATGTGCCAGCGCCGCCAGAAATCGATGACGTTTTGGGCCTTGTACGGCGAATTGAAATTGAGCGGCAGGAAGATGCCGAACATCAGGGAGATTCCGATCGCCATGTCCGAATAGCCGGAGAAATCGAAATAAAGCTGGAAGGTATAGGCCAGCGCCCCGATCCAGGCCTGATCGAACGAGGGGGGCGCCGGGCCGAAGGCGAGCATGACCAGCGGCTGGATGCCATCGGCGAGGCAGGTCTTCTTGAACAGGCCGATCGCGAAAATGATCAGGCCGCACAGGATCAGATGCGGATCCGGCCGCTTTGATTTCGCGCGCTCGAACTGCGGGATCATGTCCTTGTGGTGCAGGATCGGCCCGGCGATCAGATGCGGAAAATAGCTGACGAACAGCGCGTAATGCGGCAGCGCGTAATGCGCGACCTGGCCCCGGTAGGCATCGACCAGGAACGCAATCTGGGTGAAGGTGTAGAACGAGATCCCCACCGGGAGCAGAATGTCGACGGTGAGGCCGGTCGAGAACAGCGCGTTGAGGTTGGCGGCGAGGAAGCCGGCATATTTGAAATAGCCGAGCACCAGAAGATCCCCGGCGACTCCGACCGTCAGCACCGCAAATCGTGGGCCGGGGCGGAGATGCTTTGAGATCAACAGCCAGCCGACGACATAATTGAACGCGATCGACGCCAGCAGCAGAGCCACGAACTGCCAGTTGCTGACCGAGTAGAACGCCAGCGACGCCAGCGCCAGCCATATCACCGGCGCCAGATTGCCAAGCCGGCCGAGCACGAAATAGCCGAGCAAGGCAACCGGCAGGAACAAAAAAATGAACGGGTAAGAGTTGAAGAGCATCGGTTCCCAGTCTCAGCTTTTCCGTCATGGCCGGGCTTCGTCCCGACCATCCACGTCCTTTGTGCCATTGAAGGGAAGACGTGGATGCCTGGCACAAGGCCGGGCATGACGGGCTTCCTTGCGAAGCCCGATTCCGTGGGCTGCGTTGCATCAGACCCTCGCGCTGGCCGGAAAGCCTAACCATACAACCCGCGGATCAACAAGCCGCGCGCGCCTCTGGCGCATGGGCGGCGCTTCTGGCAATCCGTGTCTTGGGACCCAATATGGAAAGTGGCGGCGTTTCCGAAGAGTGAATGAGGACCGAGTGACCCCAACGTTAAACCCAAAGATTTCGCAGCCAGCGCCTGTGGCGCCGCGCCGGCCGCATTCATTCACCCGGCACGGCATCACCGTGGTCGACGACTATGCCTGGCTGAAAGACGACAACTGGCAGGAAGTGCTGCGCGACCCCTCGGTGCTGGACGCGGATATCCGAAAGTATCTCGAAGCCGAAAACGCTTACACCGAAAGCCTGCTCGGCCACACCGCTTCCCTGCAAAGGACGCTGGTTGCGGAAATGCGCGGGCGGATCAAGGAAGACGATTCCAGCGTGCCGGCGCCGGACGGCCCTTTCGCGTATTTCCGCCAATTCCGCGACGGCGGCCAGCATGAATTGTTCGGCCGCTCCCCGCGCGACGGCGGCGAGACCGAGATCATCCTCGACGGCGACCAGCTTGCGGAAGATCAGGAATATTTCAAATTCGGCGGCGCGCGGCATTCGCCGGATCACCGGCTCGAGGCCTGGAGCGCGGACATCAAGGGCTCGGAATATTTCTCGATCCGGGTGCGCGACTGGGCTGGCGGCGCGGACCGCGACGACCTGGTCGAGGAGACCGACGGCGCCGTGGTGTGGAGCGCGGACGCCACTGCGTTCTTTTACGTAAAACTCGACGACAACCACCGGCCGATGCAGGTCTGGCGTCATCGCCTGGGCACGCCGCAGGCGGACGATGTCCTGGTCTACGAAGAGCAGGACGCCGGCTGGTTCACGCATATCCATGAAAGCTCGAGCGGCCGGTTCTGCGTGATCGCCGGCGGCGACCACGAGACCTCCGAGCAGCGGCTGATCGATATTGCCGATCCCGATGCGCCGCCGCGCCTGGTCGCCGCGCGCGAACAGGGCGTGCAATATTCGGTCGCCGACCGCGGCGATGAGCTGTTCATTCTCACCAACGCCGATGGCGCCATCGACTTCAAGATCGTCACCGCGCCGCTGGCCGCACCCGCGCGCGCCAACTGGCGCGACCTGATTCCGTACCGCCCCGGCGTCTATATCATCGACATCGAGCTTTACGCCGGCCACCTGGTGCGGCTGGAGCGCGCCAACGCACTGCCCGCGATCATCATCCGCGACCTCGCGACCGGCAAGGAGCACGACATCGCGTTCGACGAAGCGGCCTATTCGCTGGACACCATGGGCGGCTACGAATTCGACACGACCAATCTGCGCTTCTCCTATTCGTCGATGACGACGCCGTCGGAAGTCTATGATTACGACATGGCCAGCCGCACGCGCATTTTGCGCAAGCGCCAGGAAATTCCCTCCGGCCACAACCCGGCTGACTACGTCACCACACGGATCATCGCGACTTCGCATGACGGCGCCAAGGTGCCGGTCTCGATCCTGCACCGCCGGGATCTCGTGCGCGACGGCACCGCGCCGCTGTTGCTGTACGGCTATGGCTCCTACGGCATGGCGATGCCGGCGTCGTTTTCCGCCAACCGGCTGTCGCTGGTCGATCGCGGCTTTGTCTATGCGATCGCGCATATCAGAGGCGGTTCGGACAAGGGCTGGGGCTGGTATCTCGACGGCAAGCGCGACAAGAAGACCAACAGCTTTGACGATTTCGCAAGCTGCGGCCGGGCGCTGATCGATGCCCGCTACACCAGCGCCAAACGCATCGTCGGCCATGGCGGCAGTGCCGGCGGCATGCTGATGGGCGCGGTCGCCAATCGCGCAGGCGGATTGTTCGCCGGCATCGTCGCCGAGGTGCCGTTCGTCGACGTGCTCAACACCATGCTCGACGACACCTTGCCGCTGACGCCGCCGGAATGGCCGGAATGGGGCAACCCGATCGAAAGCGAAGCCGATTTCAAGACCATTTTATCATACTCTCCCTACGACAATGTCGCGGCAAAGCATTACCCGGCGATCCTGGCGATGGCCGGGCTGACCGATCCGCGCGTCACCTATTGGGAGCCGGCGAAATGGATCGCGCGGCTGCGCGCCACCATGACCGGTGGCGGCCCGGTAGTGTTGCGCACCAATATGGGCGCCGGCCACGGCGGTGCATCGGGCCGTTTCCACCGCCTCGATGAAATCGCCATCGCCTATGCCTTCGCATTGTGGGCGGTGGGGATGGCCGAGCGCAGCGAGGTTTGAACCATCGTGTCCCGGACGCGGTGCAGCGTTCTTAACGCTGCGCCGCTGAGCCGGGGCCCACGGCTACATCACATGGACCCCGGATCAGCAGCGCACCGCTTCGCGCTATGCAGCGTCCGGGGAACACTACCGCCCCGTCTTCTTCCGCCACGCCGCGAAATCAAACAGCGTCTGCTCGTCGGTGGCGGGATAGAGGCCGAAGATCGAGCGGCCCTTGCGGACTTCTTCGGTGACGAAATCCTCGAACGCGGTCATTTCGAAAGCCTCGTTGGCGATTTCGTCGGCGAGATGCGCGGGAATCACGATCACGCCGTCGCTATCGCCGAGGATGACGTCACCGGGAAACACCGGCGCGTCGCCGCAGCCGATCGGCACGTTGATCTCGATCGCCTGATGCAGCGTCAGGTTGGTCGGCGCGCTTGGCCTGTGATGGTAGGCGGGAAAACCGAGCCTGGCGATTTCGGCGGAATCGCGAAAGCCGCCGTCGGTGACCACGCCGGCGACGCCACGCTGCATCAGCCGCGTCACCAGAATGGCGCCGGCGGACGCCGCGCGGGCATCCTTGCGGCTGTCCATGACCAGCACTGCGCCCGCGGGACAATCCTCGATGGCCTTGCGCTGCGGGTGCGAGCGGTCGCGAAACACCTCGACCTTGTTGAGGTCCTCGCGCGCGGGCATGTAGCGCAGCGTAAAGGCCTCGCCGACCAGCGTCGGCTGATCGGGACCCAGCGGATGCACGTCCTGAATCATCTGGATCCGGAAGCCGCGCTTGTAGAGCGCGGTGGCGACCGTGGCGGTGCTGACGGTCTTTAATTTATCGCGGGTCGCGTCGGAAAGTTTTGTCATGGCTTTTCCATCCCAGGGTCTTGTCATTCGGGGATGGTCCGAAGGACCAGACCCGGAATCTCGAGATTCCGGGTTCGCTTCGCGCCCCGGAACGACGGGTTAATTTAGTAAATCGACGGTTCGTCGACCGGCGCGCCGAATCCGGTTTCGAGAAAATCGAAATCGCAGCCTTCGTTGGCCTGCCTGATGTGCCGGGTGAACATCCAGCCATAGCCACGCTCGAAATGCGGCTCGGGCGGCTTCCATGCGGCGCGGCGTTTTGCCAGCTCGGCTTCCGGCACATCGAGATTGATGGTGCGATCAGCGACGTCGAGCGTGATGCGGTCGCCGTTTTGCACCAGCGCCAGCGGCCCGCCGATATAGGATTCCGGCGAGACATGGAGAATGCAGGCGCCGTAGCTGGTGCCGCTCATGCGCGCGTCCGACAGCCGCACCATGTCGCGCACGCCCTGCTTTACCAGTTTGGTCGGGATCGGCAGCATGCCCCATTCCGGCATGCCCGGCCCGCCCTGCGGTCCCGCATTGCGCAAGATCAGGACATGATCGGCTGTGACGTCAAGCTCGGGATCGTCGATCGCCTTCTTCATCGCCGGATAATCGTCGAACACCAGCGCCGGCCCGGTATGCCTGAGGAAACGCGGCTCGCAGGCTGAGGGTTTGATGACGCAGCCGTCCGGCGCGAGATTGCCTTTCAGCACGGCGAGCGCACCCTCGGCATAGATCGGATTCGCCACGGTGCGGATCACGTCGTCGTTATAGACTTCGGCGCCCGCGATGTTCTCGCCGAGCGTCTTGCCGGTCACCGTCATGGCGTCGAGATGCAGATGATCCCTGATCCGGCTCATCAACCCCGGCAATCCTCCGGCATAGAAGAAATCCTCCATCAGATATTTGTCGCCGCTCGGCCGGACGTTGGCGATGACAGGCACCTTGCGGCTGGCGATCTCGAAATCGTCGAGCCCGATGTCCTGGCCGGCGCGGCGCGCCTGCGCGATCAGATGAATGATCGCGTTGGTCGAGCAGCCCATCGCCATCGCCACCACAATCGCGTTCTCGAAGGCTTTCCGGCTCTGGATCTTCTTCGGCGTCAGATCTTCCCACACCATGTCGACAATCCTGCGACCGCATTCCGACGCCATACGGATGTGGCCGGCGTCCGCGGCCGGGATCGAGGAAGCTCCCGGCAGCGTCATGCCGACGGACTCGGCGATCGCGGTCATGGTCGAGGCCGTGCCCATGGTCATGCAGGTGCCGTAGCTGCGGGCGATGCCGGCCTCGACGTCGATCCAGTCCTTGCCGGAGATTTTCCCGGCCCGCCGCTCATCCCAGTATTTCCAGGCGTCGGAGCCCGAGCCCAGGGTCTTGCCCTTCCAGTTGCCGCGCAGCATCGGGCCTGCCGGCAAATATATGGCGGGGAGATTCATGCTGGTCGCGCCGAGCAGCAGGCCCGGCGTGGTCTTGTCGCAGCCGCCCATCAGCACCACGCCGTCGACGGGGTGGCCGCGCAGCAATTCCTCGGCGTCCATCGCCAGCATGTTGCGATAGAGCATGGTGGTCGGCTTCAGGAACGATTCCGACAGCGACAGCGCCGGCAATTCGATCGGAAAGCCGCCGGCCATCAGGACGCCGCGCTTGACGTCATCGACCCGCGATTTGAAATGCATATGGCACGGCTGCGCGTCCGACCAGGTGTTGAGGATCGCGATCACCGGCCGGTCCTTCCACTCCTCCGGCGCATAGCCCATCTGCATTGCGCGCGATCGATGGCCGAAGGCGCGAAGGTCGTCGGGCGCGAACCAGCGCGCGCTGCGGAGCGTTTCCGGAGTTTTCTTTGTTGTCATGAGAGCACCTGTGAGAGATCCCTGAAGGTCATCTCACAGCCCGTCCCTGCGGGGCAAGCCTTTGATCGGTTTTATCGTCGGACCGGTCGATTTCTGCGATTTTTCGAGCCCAGCCGCGCTTCGGGATGACACGGCGGCCTCAGCGTGGAAGCGGCTAATGCGAGAAGCTGCGGCCAGCCCGAGAATTCTCGCGCGTGGCAAGCGAACCTGCGATCGTCATCCGCAAGAGGCGATCGTTCGATCGAAGCTCCGCTGTAAAATCTTTACGAGCGCTTCGCGCGCCGCGAGTTCAGAAATGTCTCGATAAATCGTCCTGAAACGACGAACCTGAACCACCAATACACCATCCGCCGCGTTGTCATGTGTCCTGTCCTCAATGCCAAGAGGCCCCGGCCACTTGATGGATAGCGCCGAACCCTCCGGCCGGATGTGACATGTTTCACATTTGGCGGCGTAAACGCTGCCAGGATCGCTGCAGCCTGGCCGCGCCTGAGCCCGGATGCCGCCGGTATTTTTGCGATTCCCGCGCCGCCGCCTGGAACCCGGATGCGTGGTCGCAAGTTCCCTAGCCAAACCATTCACAGGGCATTGGGGGCGCCGCTGCCCGAGGGAACGTTCATGACAATATCCAACGCCGACAGGGCCATTTCCCTCACCTCCAGCGAACACCAGGTCCAGCTTCGCCGCGCGGTGATCGCGTCGACCATCGGCACCGCGATCGAGTGGTACGATTTTTTCCTCTACAGCACCGTCACCGGCCTGGTCTTCGCCAAGCTGTTTTTTCCGCACTCCGACCCCTGGGTCGGGACCCTCGAGGCGTTCGCGATCTACGCGGTCGGGTTCATCGCGCGCCCGATCGGGGCAGCGATTTTCGGACATTACGGCGACCGCATCGGCCGCAAGTCGACGCTGATCGCGACGCTGCTGCTGATGGGACTGGCGACGGCCGCGGTGGCGCTGGTCCCGACCTATGCGAGCATCGGCATCTGGGGCGCGGTGATCCTGACCGTGCTGCGATTCATCCAGGGCGTCGGCGTCGGCGGCGAATGGGGTGGCTCGGTGCTGATGTCGATGGAATGGGCGCGCAACGATCGCTCGCGCGGGCTGGTCGCCTCCTGGCCGCAATTCGGGGTGCCCTGCGGATTGTTCATGGCCAATCTCGCCGTGCTGGCCTTCAGTCAGATGTCCGGCGAGCAATTCCTGGCCTGGGGCTGGCGCATCCCGTTCGCTCTGAGCATCGTGCTGGTCGGCGTCGGCCTCTACATCCGGTTGGGCATTCTGGAAACGCCGGTGTTCACCAAACTAATCGCCGAACGCAAGATCGAGCGCACCCCGATGCTGACGGTCATCAAACGTCATCCGAAGGAAATCCTGCTCTCCGCGCTGGCGCGCATGGCCGAGCAGGCGCCGTTCTACATCTTTACTGCCTTCATCTTTTCCTACGGCATCGAGACTTTGCACGTCTCCCGCAACTTCCTGCTGTCAGCGGTGCTCGCGGCCGCCATGTTGTCGTTCGTCTCGATTCCCCTGTTCGGTCATCTGTCCGATCACATCGGCCGCAAGAACATGTACATGATCGGCGCGGTGGTGACCGGCGTGTTCGGTTTCATCTATTTCGATATGCTGAATACCGGATCGGAAACGGTGATCTTTCTCGCGGTGATCCTGTCGCTGGTGCCGCACGACATGCTGTACGGTCCGCAGGCCGCCCTGATCGCCGAAAGTTTCACCGGGAGGTTGCGCTACAGCGGCGCCTCGCTCGGCTATCAACTCGCATCCATCATCGCGGGAGGCCCCGCGCCGCTGATCGCGACATGGCTGTACGGCACCTTTCACTCGTCGCTGGCCATTGCGATCTACATCGCGATCTGCGCGGTGATTACGCTGGCGGCGACCGCCCTGATGACCGACTACACCGGCAGGGACATCTCCGGCGAATATCAATCACGGTGACATCAGGTTCACGTGTGTCGCCGGTCTGCGATGATCGCGGTCTGAATTTGTCCCGCAAACGTAATCAGGCGTTCAAAAAGGAGATGGCGATGGGTCGAGGGATCGGATCAGTACTGGCCAGATTACTGATAGCCGTGGCGGCGCTGGCTGGCGTGTTGGCGTTCCCTTCGGGCGCCGGAGCCCAGACCGCAACAGCGCCGACCGAGAACGCGGCACCGACAGCGGACAACGCCGTGATGGTCACGATATTCCTGAAGCACGACCAGTCGCGCCCGTTAAGCGAACTCAACGCGCAACTCGAGAAGCAAGGCTATTACAAAGCCTTTCCGCCGCCCGGCATCGAGGTCGTCAGCTGGTACGTGATGATGGGGATCGGACAGGTCGTCACGCTGCGGCTTCCGGCGTCCCGGCTTCGCGAGGTCAACCGCATCTTCGAGAACACCGCCTGGGGCAGCTATCACACCGAATTCTATCCCACCTACGACTACAAGGCGGTCGGCATCGCGCAGCACGAGAAGGCGCAATAGGCGACACCGCGGTCGCCGTCACCGCCGCGTCGAATCAAGCCCCAAAGCCCATTGCCTCATGCGCGCTGTTGGGCGCGAACTCGATCCGAGTCGCTGCCCGCGATGCACGGGCGGCAGGCAGTTTGCGCAACCGACGGCCGTCGGGCGGTCGTCCAAATCTGCCAGCCTTGATCTGATTATTTCAATTTTAGACAAAATCTGCACCAATTTTATTCTTCCTGTGCGGTTTAACGTTACCCGAATAATTCAACTCTGCGCCTAAAATCTCCATATTTGAAACCATGCGCGCCGCTAAGAACGTCTCATCGGGGCGGAGATTGGCGAATGGCGAGCGAGATATTCGATGACGATCTAGCGAAAAGCGCAACCTTCGGACGCCGAAAGGTGACACCCCGGGCCTGCGTCGCGGACAGCAAGAAGCACCTTCGGGCCTTCCTTACCGACGTGCTCGAAGATCTCGGCTTCGTCACCAGCGAGTGCGCAAAGGCCGATGAACTGGGCATGATTCTTGAGACCCAGCTTCCGGATCTCATCGTCCTCGGACTATCGGTCGATGGAATCGAAGCCGGCAAAATCCTCGAAATCCTGGTGCGCCGGAAATTCGGCGGCAAGGTTCTTGCCATCGGCGCCCGGGAGTCGGTCATCGTTCGGGCCGTGCAGCAGGTCGGCGCGGAATACGGCCTCGCCATGCTGCCCCCGCTAACCACGCCATTCGCCGCCGGGACCTTGCGCGAGCGGGTCACCACGCTTCTTCCGGGGGAACCGGCCCCCAGCCCGGCGGTCCACGTGTCCGAGGCGTTGCACGCCGGCTGGCTCGAATTGTGGTATCAGCAGAAGATTGACGCCCGCTCCCTCGTTCGCAGCGGCGCCGAGGCGCTGGTGCGGATACGGCATCCGACCTGGGGCGTCGTCCCGCCCGCCTATTTCATCCCGGCAGACGACGATCCGCATTTGCTGCGTTTGTCGGATTTCGTGATCGACCGCGTCGGGGAGGATTGGTGCTACCTGCTCCAACAGCAAAGCGCGACCGATATCTCGATCAACCTGCCCGTCTCGTTTCTCAAGGACCGGCAAATCGTGCGCGATCTCTGCCGGAAGATGCCGGCGCATCCGGCATTCGGCGGATTACTCGTCGAGATTAGCAGCGCCGAGGCCATTCAAGATCTGGATCTGGTGATC
Source organism: uncultured Alphaproteobacteria bacterium (assembly GCA_963761895.1). Taxonomy (GTDB): domain Bacteria; phylum Pseudomonadota; class Alphaproteobacteria; order Rhizobiales; family Xanthobacteraceae; genus Bradyrhizobium. Next base: position 300,448 of record CAVXIL010000001.1, on the reverse strand, counting down.
GATGCCGCCAAGGAACTGCGCTTTCATAATGTCGCGGTCTCGATCGACAATCTCGGTGCCGACTGGCCGGCGCTGATGGGGCTTGACGCCTTCCCTTTTGCCGAACTCAAGGTCGATCGGCAGTTCGTCACCGGCTGCGCCAACGACCGGCTGAAACAGACGGTCTGCCGTCACATCATCGAACTCGCCAAGGGGTACAGCACCCGGGTTGTTGCCGAGGGAGTTGAGACCCGCGCCGATTTTGTCACGGCGAACGAAATGGGCTTCGACATGGTCCAGGGCTATCTGTTCGGGAAGCCGATGGGGCTCAAGAAATTCGCCCGCTCGGCGTTGGCCCATCCGGTGCGTGTGGCGAAGTGAACCGGACAGCAGCTTCGTCTTCCAGGGGCAAGCGATTGCTCGCCGGCCGCGTTAAGCCACCGCATTTTTCGCGATGGCTTCGCGGAAATAAGCCGCGCTAAGTTTCGGCGTTCGCTTCTGCGTCATGACCGTCCACGAAAAAGCCCGCCGGCTTTCGCCGGCGGGCTTAAATCATCTTGTCTCACCCCGGGCAAACGGGGGCGCTGTCGAATGAGAGATCCCGGTACATCCGCGGAAATCTCTTGATCGACTGGCCTCACATGGCGCGAAGGTTTTCCGCGCTGGTCTTGCCGCGCGCGCTGTCAAGCTTCGACTCGTACGAAAGCTTCTGGCCTTCGTTGAGCGAGCCCATGCCTGCACGCTCGACGGCGCTGATGTGCACGAACACGTCGTTGCCGCCATCGTCCGGCTGAATGAAGCCGAAGCCCTTGGTCGCGTTGAACCACTTAACTGTTCCGGTAGCCATTTTAGTTTCTCCAAGATGCGCAAACGCGCGCTGTGCCCGCACGACCTTCGCGCGGGCTTGATCCGATTTCAGCGATGTCTTGGGGAGTAGGGCCGGTTCGGCGCGATCAACAAGCAAATCGACTATTCGAATCACGGGCGTTTACACCACTAATCCCGATATAGCAAGCGATAATACCAGCCTTCGGAAGGTCTGACTCTGTTTTGAAAAGCTGGCGCCGGCGTGATTCATTTCTGACCGACTGGATTGATTCGGGAGGTCGGCGATGGGCGCGGCGGTCGGTCTACGGGAGGATTTCGGGGCGGATGAGCTGGGTCGGCTCGCGGCGAAGGTGAAGGATGCTGCGCAGGCGCGACGGTTGCTGGCGCTGGCAGCGGTTCGCGACGGGATGAACCGCACCGAAGCGGCGCGGATCGGCGGCATGGACCGGCAGACGCTGCGGGACTGGGCGCACCGCTTCAACCAGTACGGTCCTGACGGTCTGATCGACATCAAGCCGACCGGGCGGCCGTCGAAGCTCTCCGACGAGCAGAAAGAGGCATTGAAGCAGCTTGTCGAGACCGGCCCCGACCCGGAGAAGGATGGGGTCGTACGCTGGCGCTGCGTCGACCTGAAGCGTGTTCTCGGACAGCGCTTCGGTGTCGATCTGTCGGAGGTGAGCCTGGGGCGCGCGCTCAAGAAGCTCGGCTTCTCGCACATCAGCGCCCGGCCGCGCCATCCCGTGCAGGATCCGGAGGCGATCGCGGCATTTAAAAAAACTTTCCCACGCAGGTCGCGGCGATCGTGACCAAACTCGCCCCGGAAACGCCGATTGAGGTCTGGTTCCAGGACGAGATGCGGGTCGGCCAGAAGAACAGCCTCGTCTACCAATGGGCCAAGAAGGGATCACGGCCGCGGCAGCCCAAGGATCAGCGCTACGAGAACGCCTATGTGTTCGGCGCCGTCTGTGCGAGCCGCGACACCGGCGTCGCCCTCATCATGCCGCAAGCCGACACCGAGGCCATGCAGGCGCATCTCGACGCCATCGGCAAGGCCGTCGCGCCCGGCGCGCATGCGCTGCTCATCCTCGACAAGGCCGGATGGCACACGACGCGCAAACTAAAGCCACCTGCCAATGTCACCCTCGTGCCGCTGCCACCCGCCTGTCCGGAGCTCAACGCAGCCGAGAACATCTGGCAGTATCTGCGGCAGACCTATCTCGCCAACCGTGTGTTCGCGTCCTACACCGACATCCTCGACGCCTGCCAAGACGCCTGGCGAAAACTTCTCGCCGAAACCGGGCGCATCACGTCGATCGCGGCCCGCGACTGGGCCGTCATCGGTCAGCTCTTCTGAAGGCTGGTATAAGCTATCCGATGTCGATAACGTCAAAAGCGAACAGGGGCCGGATCAATCCAGCCGGCTGATCTGCTCCTCGGTCACCACGCGCTCGATATTCTCGGTCTTGCTCTTGATGCGGTAGCGCGGGCGTCCGTCGGCTTCGATCGGCAGGCATGTGACGATGGTATAGATGCTGCGCTGCTTGACGACGGCGCGTCCCTGCGGCCCCTGAAGCTGGTGATGAACGTCGTCATTGATAGCGAAATTGTGGGCCATCGCCTGATCTTTCCATTGGAAGAAGGGCTTTTAATCGCAACCGCCCGGCAAGGCAACACATCACATGGGTCAACCCATGCCTCAGAGGGTGGCCCCGGGGGCGGTGGCACCGCCAAGCGAGCCCCCCAGCCACGGGTCCGACGGGCCCAAAAACCTGATAATTGGGCCCATACGGCGAAAAGGCGGCCCATTTGGCCGCCTTTTCCGTCTCCCGGTGCCGCATCACTGGCAGGGATGCCGCTTGCCATCATAGCCCAGGAACGTACCCGATGCCGGATCGTAGGAACGGTAACGCCGGGCGCATGAGGATGCGCCGGCGCCGCTATCCATGGAGGCATAGGCGCTGCTGCCGCCCAACGGCACCGACGCCATGGCGCCGCCGGTTTCGGCCGGCGTGGGCCGGCCGGCGTGCAGAACGTCGGCGTCGGGATGGTAAAATGCGAACGCGCCGGGCTCCTGGATAGCTGCCTGCGCGAACACCGGCGTCGCCGTCATCATGGACAGGAATGCCGCCGCCCGGAGGATTTTAGATGTGGTCATAGTCTGGTTTCTCCATTGATCCTTCTCTGGGATTCGCGCCTCGAAAAATCAGAAAAATACCAATCCCGGATTGCTCTTAATATTCGGGTGCATCCCTGCCGACGTAAGTCTGGCAACCCACCCCTGCGATTAAATTCAGATCCGTCAACGTTCGATGGTTTCTATCTCGCTCGCGAAAACTATGGGCCGCGGCGTTCGCCGGGATGATCAGCTCATATGTGCCATCGTTTGTAGAAACGGCGATCAGCAGCGGCAGATGTTCAAACTCTTGTCGAGTTCTTGGTCCTGCTTCTGCTGCTGGGCATTGAACCTCGACATCAGCTCTTGTTCGGTTTCTGCCGCCGGCGAATTCGGAGAAAACTGCTGGGCGCGAGGCTGCAGATGACCAATCGGCGCGTTACCGTACACCGTGAAGCCGGGGCTTCTGATCGGAGTATCATTGCCGAAGGCATTGCCCGAAACGAGGGCGCTGCCGAGGACTGCCATGGCGAGAAAAGGCGCGCGCATGGATCCACTCCACTGAAATTGAGCGCATGGACCCCACATCGACAATGAAGCGATAATGACTCGCTCCCGGTGGTGCATCCGCAACAACTATAAGCCGGACGATACCGGTTTCCATTAAATACGACTTCATTCTCTTCACGCCCGGTTGATACGGGCGCCACGTTGAACGGCACGGGGTCGGGTCTCGAATGCACGCCGCGGCGCTGCGTACAATTCGGTGATCGTCGCGATCAGCATCGTCAGCGCGCGTGGATTCTCGGTTCGAACGGCGGATAGCAACGATCAGCTTGCGGCCAGCCCCTTGGCGAACCGAGCCAATTGCCCCTTCTCACCCTCTCGGCCTGGACAAATGATCTCGACCCGGCAACCCGGACCGGGGGAGATCGCCAGCCGAAAGCCGTGCAATTTTACGATCGCGGCCACCAAACTCAGTCCAAGACCCACGCCCGGCGTATTGCGCATCTTGTCGGAGCGGTAGAAACGCCGCAGCACCGCCTCGCGCTCCTGTTCGATGATGCCGGGGCCGGTATCGGTCACGCGCACGACGGTCTCGTCATTCCTGCGTAGAAGTTCGATGTCCACCTTGCCGCCTTCCGGCGTAAACTTGATGGCGTTGTCGACCAGGTTGGCGACCGCCTCGATCAACAGATCCCGATCGCCACGCACTGTGAGCCGGTGCGTCGCCCCGACACGCAAGGCGATATTTTTGTTTTCGGCGATCGGTTCGTAAATGTCGCATACCTCCCGCAGCATCTCATGCAGCGGAACGCTGCCGAAGGCCGCGGACCGCCGGCTGTTCTCGATCTCCGCCAGACGCAGCAAGGCCGTGATGATGGCCAGCGACTGATCGATACCCCCGATCGCCTTGTCCGCGACGGCCTGAATCTGCTCCAGCGTCGTTGCGTTGTTGCGGCCGCGCTCGAGCGCGAGCCGCACGCGCGTCAACGGCGTTCGCAGGTCGTGGGCGATGTCGTTGCCGACGTTGGCAAGTGCATGGATCATCGCTTCCATTTCGTCGAGCATGCCGTTGACGATGATCGCGAGTCTCGAGAACGGCTCGTCGACGGTCCGGTGCGGCAGCCGCTCGCGCAGATCGCCGGCGATGATGCGCTGAACCCGCTGGTTGACCTCCTCGACCCGCCGCTGGGCACGCACGCTCAGCCACGCGCCGGCCAACAGGCAAAGGAGAAAGGCCGGTAGCAGACCGAGCGACAGCGCCTCGTCGACGACGTGGGAGATTTCGCGGGCTTCATCGACGTTTCGCCCGATCACCAGCACGTCGCCGTTTTGCATGCGTCGGCCGATCGCGCGGACGATCTGGCGCTCTCCGCCGTTTCGATCCGTCCTGACGATGTCGGTGCGTTGCGCCGGGGCGTCGATCCGCAGATGCGGCGGCAGGCTCTCGAGATTGCCGGTGATGCGGTGACCGCCGGCGGCAAATATCGCCGCAAGCTGCACGCCCCGGGGATCCTGCTCCAGGCGCTCATCGATTGCCTCGAGCCGCCGGTCGGGCGGCAGCCCGGCAATGCCGTCCATTTGCGCCGTGATCACGCGATCGGATCGCGCCGTGAGATAGTCGTCGATCTTCCAGGAGATAAATCCGAACAGCACGGTGACGAAGACCGCGAACACCCCGGCGACCATAAAGGCCCAGTGGAAGGTGTTCGAGCGCATGAACTGCGGTTGACGCATCGGATTCGTCAGCCGATATCTCTGCTCAAGGTCAACTGCAGCCTATCGCCCCCGGCCTCCTGGATGTTATGGTCCGGCGCGAAGAATGAACCCCGCTCCGCGGACATTGTGGATCATGGGGGTCTCGCCGGGCCCGTCTACCTTGTGGCGCAGACGGCCCATATGCACGTCAACAAGATTGGTTGCCGGAACGAATTTGTAGTTCCAGACCTCCTCGAGCAGCATGGCTCGGGTCAGTAACTGATCGCTGCGCTGCATCATGTACTCAAGCAGGCGAAACTCGCGCGGCAGCAAATCGATCTCGCGATCGCCGCGTTTGGCGGTGCGTTCGATCAGATCGAGTTCCAGCTGCCCCACCCGCAGCGTTGTCTCGCGCAATTCTACCGGCCGGCGCAGCAACGCTTCCAGCCTGGCAATGAGTTCCACCACCGCGAAAGGTTTGGTAAGATAGTCGTCGCCCCCCATCCGCAACCCACGTACGCGATCGTCCACCGCACCGAGCGCGCTCAGCACCAGCACCGGCGTGCGCACCTGTTCCTTGCGCAGCGCTTCGATGATCGTCAGCCCATCCATTCCGGGCAGCAACCGATCGACGATCATGGCGTCGGGCCGCAATGACCGCGCCTTGTCGAGACCATCGATTCCATTGGCCGACCATTCGACGTCAAAACCGCGATCGGCCAGTTCGGCCGTAATTTCCTCGGCCGTTTCGCCGTCATCCTCGATCAAAAGCACTTTTGCCATCAGCTCATTCTCGACTGCCGCGAAAACATTCGCGGTGCCCGCACTCCGCATTCCTGGAACCGTACGCTTGCCCAAAACCGATGCCATGATATCAACGACCTGCAAATCGTGGATGTTGCCTTCAAAGAGCCGGACGGCGCCGCCCATCTTATTCAGGGGGCACAAGACAAGGCGGCGCCGTCTGCTCTGCGGCCAAACCGGCCACCGCCTTTGGGGGCAAATGCGGTGGGGCCGCTCACCAAAAAAGATATGCTTGATAGCTCGGCCGCACCACTAAATAGCATTTTAGAGTTGACGCACCGGCCCGGAACGTCGCGTACGTCAGGAGGTCTGTAGCGAAACGAGTTTTCCCCTCAGCAGCCCGATGGAGGCGATACGCCGGGGGTTGCCGTGGCACCCGTGGCGTTGGCCGGCGCCATCATGGCGGGCGTTGACAAATTCATCGTCACGCTCTCGGCGCATGCCGAGGTATTCGGCGTCGGCATCACGGCCATCGTCGGATCGATGCTGGTGCCGCCACCGCCCGTCGTGTCCGGCTGGATGGTGCCGGGTGGCGGGTTCGCCGGAATTTCCGGCGTCGAGAGTGGCAATGCCGCGCCATTGGTCGGCGGACCTCCCGGCGTGGAACTGCACACGACGGTTGATGAGGTGCCGAGTGGGACCGTTGGCGAAGTGATCCCGGTCGTGCTGGCAACGATTGGAGTGGGAATGGTCCCCAACGCCGCTGGCGTCGTTGCGGTCGATGGCATCGTCGTCATCGTCGTTGTGCCGCCCGCCACGAATGGCGGGACCGTGCTTGGTATCGTGGCCGTCGATGGCGTCGGCGTGCTTGTGGACGCGGAAGACGTCGGTGGTGGTGCGAGCACCGGCGCTGCTACTGCCAACGTCGGCGGGATCGGGATCGTCGAGCCCGGAATTGTGGACAGGAAAGATGTAGCTGGTTGGGCGGACAGAAAAAACGGCGTTGGCGCGGCCGCACTGCCGGTCGTTGACCCGGAGGAGACAGGCGGCGATGCTGATATCGTCGATGTCGCAGATCCCGATGGCGCGGTCCCGGCTGTGCCGCCCGCTGCGAACACCGACGTAACCGGCACGGCCGGGGTTCCCGGCGTGATTTGCCCAGACGGCGTGGCACAGGTCACGACTGTTCCCGGCGTCGTAGGGTTGGAAGCCAGCGGCACCGGCGCCAGCGTGGTGACGGGAGCGCCCGGCTGGGTCGTCGCCGAGAACGGGCTCGGGCCATTGAGCGGAGAGGACTGGATCGCCGCCGGCGTCGATGGAAGACCCATGGCTGTGGTGCCCATGGTAGAGATCTGCGCCAGGCAGGCATGCGCGCCCAGCAGCAAGGTGGCCATTCCAAGCAGCAGGCGTCGCATCGCAATTCCTTTCTCCGCGCCGATCTAGCTTGTCCGCTCTTTGCGCACCGAGCGCACCGTTACCTTGGCGCCGTCCGCCAGGTCCACCATCGGATTGAGGATGACCTGGTCGCCCGGCTTGACGCCGTCGTGCACCTCAACTTCCTTGCCGAAGTCACGCGCGATCGTGATCTTCTGCAGACGGGCGGTGCCGTTCTCGACCACCGCGACATGCAGGCCATTCTGATTGAATATGACCGCGTCGGCCGGTATGATCATCGATGGGGTCTTGCGCGGAATATACAGCTCGACAGTGCAATAAATCCCGGGACTGAGCGCCCAGTCCGGATTGGGAACGTCGATCTCGGTCAGCAGCGTCCGGCTGCCGGGCTGCAGGGCACTCGCGATCCGCGTGACCTTGCCTGGAAAGCTGCGATCCGGAATCTCGGGAACGCGGACCACCGCATCCACGCCGGGCCCAACTCCGAACGCCTCGTCCTGCGGAATAAACACCTGGGTGCGGATGACGTCGGGATGCATCAGCGTGTACATGAAAGTCGATCCGGACGTTACCAGGCTGCCATTGTCGATATTGCGCTGGGTGATTACGCCGTCGAACGGCGCTACGACACGCTGGTAGGCCTTCTCCTGCTGGAGAACTCGAATCTGGGCTTCCTGGGCGGCGATGTTCGACTGGGCCACGCCAACCGCAGCCTGCTGGGCCTGCAGAGTCAGGCGATCATTGTCGCCCTGCTGCAGCGTGAGCCAACCCTGCCTGACGAGATTGCTGTCGCGCGCGTTGGTGACCTGGGCGAGATCACGGCTCGCCTGTGTTTGCTGCAATGTCGCCTGGTTCTGGGCCAACGTCGCCTGGGCTTGCGTGATCTGGTGGTCGAGCTCAGGAGCGGTGATGTCCGCCAGTAGCGCGCCAGCCTTTACCCGATCGCCGATATCGACATAGCGCTTTTCGATGTAGCCGCTGGTGCGCGCGAAAATATTCGCCGCCTCGAACGCCGTGGTCGTCGCGGGCAAGGTGACGGTGATCTTGTCGTCGCCGGCACGGACGGCAGCCACCTGAACGTTGGGAACAGCGGTCTGGATCTGTTGCGAGGTGGCCGCGACGGCGAGTTTGGCCTGGTAATGGCGCCAGCCTCCTATTCCAAGGCCGCCCAGGAGCAACAGCAGCGCGCTTGCGCCGAGCAGCGCGCCGCCGTAACGACGTCGCCGCTTGGGGGGCGTTGGGTTCGGTAGCTCAACAGCGCGATCGGCGTCGGGATCATCCCGGCCTTTAACAGCTTCTCTCTCCGGCCGTACACTGGTCTCGGTCATTGTGGAACTTCCTCGAATACGCCATGGTGAGGCTTTCCGTCGTTGCCTTTGCGCAGCATGGCGAACAGGTAAGGCACGATCAGCAATGTTGTCGGCGTCGCGAAAAGCAGGCCGCCGATGACAGCGCGGGCAAGCGCGGCGTTCTGCTCCTCGCCGGCACCGCCGATCGCCATCGGGATCATGCCGACGATCATCGCCGCCGCCGTCATCAGCACGGGACGGATCCTGGTGTGGCCGGCGCTGATCGCGGCCTCGAAGGCGGAATGTCCTTTCAATTGCTGCTCGCGCGCGAAGGTCACCAGCAGAATTGAGTTCGCGGAAGCGACGCCGACCGCCATGATCGCCCCCATCAGCGACGGCACGTTCAGCGTGGTGCCGGTGATGAACAGCATCGTAACGATCCCGCAGAGCGTCACCGGCAGCGCCAGGATCACGACGAACGGGTCGCCAAAGGTCTGGTAGTTCACCACCATCAGCAGATAGACGAAGACGGCGGCGAACAAGAGCCCGATGCCCAGGTTCCGGAAGGAGTCATTCATGCTCTGGATCTGGCCGACCACCTGAATTGAATTGCCGGCCTTCAGTTCCTTCTGCAGCTGCGTCGTCACCTTCTTGATGTCGGCTGCGACACCACCGAGATCGCGGCCCTGCACGCTGGCATAAACGTCATAAACCTCCTGAATATTGGTCTGGTTGGAGTTGGTTGGAACCTTGTCCCGCTTGAACGTCGCGACATTGCTCAGCATGCCCGGGACGACTTGGCCGCTGACCGCCAGCGAGGTCGAAACCGGCGTGTTTTTGAGCGCATTCAGCGAGTTGACCCTGTATTCCGGGGTTTGCACGGCAAGATAATACGGAATGCCCGAACTCAGATCGGTCCAGAAATTGGGCGACACCTGCACCGACGAACTCAGGCTGACATTGATGTTGGTGGCCACCGTGCTGGCATTGAGGCCAAGCTGCGCGGCGCGGTTCCGGTCGATGTCGGCGTAGAAAGCCGGACCATCGACTTCCTGTTGCAGGTGCGCGTCGACGATGCCGGGAATCGCGGCAAGGCGCTGACGGAGTTTCTTTGCCAATGGCAGGTTATTCGGATCGGAGCCCACCGTCCGGACGTCGATCTGCGACGGCAGTCCGAAGTTCAGGATCTGCGTTACCATGTCGGCCGCCTGGAAGTAGAACGTGTCTTCGGGAAACGCGGCGGGCAGCACCTGACGCAATCTCTTGACATAACCGGCGGTCGGCTTGTGGCCCTCGTTCAACTGGACCTGGATGACACCGTCGTTGATACCGATCGTGGAACCGTCAGCGAATGCCAGATTGTAGGCTCGCGCCGGCAGCCCGATATTGTCGATAATGAGCGCGCGATCCTTGTCCGGAATGACTTCGCGGATCTTGTCCTCGACCTTCTGGAATATCGCCTCGGTGCTTTCGATGCGGGTCCCGGCGGGAGCGCGAACGTGAAGCTGGATCTGGCCGCCGTCGATGAGCGGGAAAAAATCCCGACCGACGAGCATCAACATCACCGCGCCGAGACTAAGTATCAACACGGCGACGACAGGCACGATGGCCCGTCGCCGAAGCAGCGTGGTGAGGACTTTCTTATATCCATCCCGCAGACGTTCGAAGCTGCGGTCGAATGCGGCGGAGATCCGCGAGAAGAAGCCTGCCGGGGTCCCGTCATCAGTGCCATGACGCTCACTCTTGAGCAGCAGGCCGATCGTAATCGGCGTCAGGGTCCGCGACAATCCGTAGGAAGCCAGCATCGCAAATACGACGGCAAGTCCAAGTGGCGTGAACAGGTACTTGGCCGGCCCATCGAGGAATACCACCGACGTAAACACGCAACTGATGGCGAGAGTCGAAACCAGCGTCGGCACTGCAATCTCGGCGGCGCCGTGCAACGTCGCCTCGGGAAGCGGCATATGCTCTTCGGTCCACAGACGGTGGGTGTTCTCGATGGTGACGGTCGAATCGTCGACCAATATGCCGACCGCCAGCGCAAGGCCGCCGAGCGTCATGGTGTTCAGCGTCTCGCCGAGAAAGTACAGAATGACGAGCGACGTCAGGATCGCCAGCGGGATTGAAATCATGACCACCAGCGTCGAGCGCCAGGAACCGAGAAAGACCAGGATCATCAGCGCGGTGAGGGCTGCCGCGATGGCGCCTTCGCGCAGCACGCCGTTGACCGAGCTGGTCACGAAAACCGACTGGTCGAACAACTCGTTGATCTGCATGCCTGCCGGCAAGGCGGGGCGGAACGCCTCCAGGGCCCGCTTCACGCCGTTGACGACCGCCAGCGTGGAGGCATTGCCGTTCTTGATCACGCTGAGCAAGACCGAGCGATGGCCGTTCTCGCGCACGATGTTCTGCTGCACCATCGATCCGTCGCGTACCTGCGCGACGTCCTTCAGGAGGACCGTGGCGCCGTTGACGAACTTGACGGGTATCTTGTTGAGATCATCGATCGTCGCCGGTGTGGCGTTGGTTCGTACCGTGTATTGTGTGTTTCCGATCTTCGCGGTTCCCGACGGCAGCGTCAGGTTCTGGGTATTGACCGCATTCACGATGTCGAGCGGCGTCAGTCCCCGGGACAGCAGCTTGTCGGGGTCAATATCGACCATGATCTGCCGATACTTGCCACCGGCCGGCGTCGGCAGCGTGACGCCGGGAACCGGCGCCAGTTCCTGGCGAATGTGGTAAATGCCGAAATCGTAGAGCTCCTGCTCGTTCAGGCTTTCCGAACTGAGGCTGAGCTGCAGCACGGGAACGCTCGACGCATTGTACTGCACGATGATCGGCGGCTCGATCCCGGGCGGCATCAGCGCGCGAATCGAATTGGTCGCGGACACGACTTGCGCAATCGCGAGGTCGAGATTGACGTCGGGCTGGAAGTAGAGCTTCTGGACCGACAGACCGTCCAAGGTCTGGGCTTCCATGTTCTTGATGCCGCTGACGTTGGCGCTGATGGAATATTGGCTGTAGGTGCTGACGCGCTGTTCCATTTCCGGCGTGGTGAGGCCGGTGTATTGCCAGATCACCGTCACCACCGGAATGCGGATTTCCGGAAAGATATCCGTCGGCATCGACCGGATGGCGGCGATGCCCAGAAACAGGATCAGGGCGGCGACCACGTAGAACGTGTGCGGAAATCGCAACGCAAAACGGACAATGCCCATAATCTATATCTATCCTCCACACCCGCACCGGCCCGGCGATTTGCGCCACGACCGGCGTTCGCTATTTCAACTGAACCTGCACGACGGGACCGGGCTTGTCGGGACGACCTTCCGCGATCGCCAGATAACGCCGCGGCATCTGCCCTTCTCCCTGCACGATCTGCCGGATCGGTCCCACGGTATTTACGATTGCCGAACCCGCCGGATTGGTCATGAAGGAAGCGATCACTTCCAGCCTGCCTTTCCCGTTGGGTTCGCAGCAGCGCCGACCGCCGCGACGCTACCCAACAAAGCGCGAGAGGAAAACGACGCCGGCAACAACGACCTCATGTGGAATCCTCCGCGGCCGTCGGTCCTGCACCAGAATGCAGGACATCGTCCGGCAGGAAGTCGCCGCAAGAAGAGCGCGGCTGATTGCGAGCGGCCGCGTCAGTTGTGAGGCTTGGCATCATGAGCAATCCCCATCGTTGCATGCGACGCCGCCGCTGAATCTGAAGGCGGTACGGACTGTGGCGTCGAACCTGCCGGGAGCGGTTGTTCGTCATCGACGGCCAGCCGCATCACGGTTATCTCGCTCTGCCGGTTCGCGATGATGTGCTGCGCCAAACGGCGAAGCCGTTCGTTATGGCCGTATTTGAGTTCAGCCTGCGCCAGGTCGACCGCGCCCTGATGGTGCGGCACCATCATCGCGACGAAATCCCGATCGATATCGCCGGTCGGCTTGACCATCATGCCGGTCATGTCGGTCATCATCTTGCTCATCGCGGATTCGTTTTCCGACATGAACGAGGGTTCAGCGGAATTGTCCGTTCGATCGGCGACATATTGGATCGGCATGGTTGCGCGGACTCGATGCGCCAAGCTTGGCCCATGAACCATGACAAGCGACGTCGCTGCCACCGAAGCCGTGGTCGCAAAAGAGATCGCACGTTTGCGGATGAAGGAGCGCGAGAACAACGTCATCTTACCTCCGAACAGAACAACCATTGCGCGCGTGGACTTTCCACGTCCCCGCCCGGCGTTTCCCTGATCTTTCTTGGAGATTCGCCCTAACAAGCTCCCGCCACAGACGATACGTCGGGAGCCGTCAGAAGATGGGCGCGACACGCAATCTTCTCAATTAAATACCAATTTAGGATCGCAAAGCCGGGTTCAAAACGGGAAGCATCAAATCTTGCGCTCGGTAAAATCCGTGATCCGATCAAAGATCGGTGATGTCCGGATGCCCGGAGGCAAGATCAGGTGGGGACGCCGCACCGTCCGGTGCGTGATTTTGGCGGCCGGGCCTGTGGTCTTCCCGATATCGCCGCGGCCGGCCGCTATTTCGTGCCTTTGCGGCTAGCAAGATAGTCAACGATCGGCCCGACATCCTCGGCGGCGACCGGAGCCTTGTAGATGTTGATCATCTTGTCGACCTCGTCCGTCCAGGCCTGCTTCGACAACTCCGGTTGGTTCAACACCATCCCGGCCGAGTGACAGGCGAGGCAGTTGTTGTTGATTGCGTCCGAGCCCGGACCGGGAAACACCCTGTCGCTGTCAGGCAGGTCGATCTTCACCGACTTCAGTTCGAAGGGCGTAGCTGCGCGAGCGACGAAAGGTATTGACGCTGCGCCCAGCACAAGGACAGCCGGCAGCAAATTGCGAGACATCGCCATCCCTCCTTCAAGCCGCGATGACATCGACCGGTTCCACGACATTGCGCATGAAGCCGGCGGGATTCCAGTTCGGCGTTTCGGGTTGCGCAACCCCGTTGCTGTTGGTGCAGCGGGTCAACAAGGTGTACGTCCCGGGCGAAGGCAGCGTGAACCGGGTCTCGAACCGCCGAAATCCGTATTGGCCCCGGTCTTCACCCAATTGCGTCTGGCGCCAGCTTTTGCCGCGATCGATCGAATAATCGACGCTTGCCACGCCGCAATCGCCGCCGAACGCAATGCCGCGCAACGTGGTCTGCGCGGCGACGCGCACCTTTTGGCCTGAGGGAATATTGGTGACGAAAGATCTCGGCACCATCCGGTTAATCGGAATCATCTTCACGTCGGTTTCGCCCGGCGTGATGCTGGCATGTGGCGTATCGGGAATGGTGTAGGCCACTTTCGTCCAGTAGTTCGTGTCGGGCTGATCCAGCACTTCGACATCATTCAGCATTTTGACCCAATAGGTCGCATACCATCCGGGCACCACCAGCCGCAGCGGAAATCCGTTCACCAAAGGCAGTTGCTCGCCATTCATGGCGTAGGCGACCATCACCTCGCCATCGCGCGCGTGGTCGATGTCCAGAGACTTCATGAAGTGCGGCGCATCCGCGACAACCGGCTCATCCAGGCCTTTGAATCGCACCTGCACGGCACCCGGCTTGACGCCGGCTTTGTCCAGCAGATCCCTCAGACGGAACCCGGTCCAGAGCGCATTGCCCATGGCGCCGTTGGCCCATTCGCCGCCGGGCACGCGGGGTTCGAAGAAGCCGCGCGAGTTGCCGGAACACTGATTCACGGCGGAAAATTCAACGCTCGGCAATCCCTTGAGGATATCGTTCAGCGACAGCGTCAGTGTCTGATTGACATGGCCGCGGACGGTCAGGCTGAATTTCGCGACATCGATGTCGGTCGGGATCACCGCCCAGTGCCAGCGTACATAGAATTGATCGTTGGGCGTGAACACGCCCTTGTCGAAGACTTCAAACGGCGTCTCCAGCAGCGGTGGACGAGTCCGCTGCAGGATCATCGGCCCTTTCTGCGGAAACGCGGTCGTGATCTGCCGCGCGCCGGGACCGCCGGGTAGCGGAAGATCGATCATCGTTTCTGCCCAGGCGGGCTTTGTCAGCGCCAAGGCTGCCGTGCCTGCCGCGCCCAGCAGCCGCCGTCGTGTCATGGTGTGTCGTGTCATGGTGTGAAGGAGAGCACTATTCTCGGCCATTTTACTCCTCCGGAAACTTCGTGCGCGTCATCGGCGGACGGTGATCGGCGGCGAACCCCAAGCATTACGATCCCCGCCCATCGGCTCAGTTAAATCAATTAAAAACGAGTTTAGAGATCGCCGGCACAATAAACCCTTATTTAGTCGAACTCCCGCGCCGGCGAGGCCATGTATTTACCGGGCCGTCGAATTCGAGGCCATGTATTTACCCGGCCGTCGAATTCAAGTGACGCGCTCCATCGCTGCGAGAGCAGGAGTTGAGCAATGAACCGCAACCAGTCCCATCTAGCCGACATGGAGTTCGTCGATATTCCCGGCACCTCCATTCGGGCTTCGCGCGTCGCGCTCGGAACATGGGCGATCGGCGGCTGGATGTGGGGCGGCAGCAACGAGAGCGACGCCATCAACGCCATCCAGGCGGCGCTCGACCGCGGCATCAATCTCATCGATACCGCGCCTGTCTACGGCTTCGGTCGTTCGGAGGAGATCGTTGGCAAGGCGCTGGCCGCTGATGGGCGGCGCAAGCGTGCTTACATCGCCACCAAGGTTGGGCTCGACTGGAAAGACGGCAAACCGTTTCGCAACGCCAGCAAGGCGCGGATCATCAAGGAAGCCGAGGATTCCCTGCGTCGGCTGCAGACCGATGTCATCGATCTCTACCAGGTCCATTGGCCGGACCCGAACACGCCGATCGCGGAAGTCGCCGGCGCCATGGGCGAGCTGCACCGCGCCGGAAAAATCCGCGCCATCGGCGTCAGCAATTTCAGCCCGGCCCAGATGGACGAATTCCGCAAGGTAGCGCCGCTGCACGCGGCTCAGCCGCCCTACAACCTGTTTGAACGCGCCATCGAAGACGACGTGCTTCCCTATTGTCGCGAGCGCGACATCGCGTTGCTGGCCTATGGCTCGCTATGCCGGGGGCTGTTGTCCGGCAGCATGTCCAAATCGAGCCGCTTCACCGGCGACGATCTGCGCAAAAACGATCCGAAATTTGTCGCGCCGCGCTTCGAACAATACCTTGCCGCGGTCGAGAGACTGGACCGGTTCGCGCAGGAACATTACGGCAGGCGGGTGATCCATCTCGCCGTGCGATGGGTACTCGATCGCGGCGAAAGGAATATCGCACTGTGGGGCGCGCGGCGCGCCGACCAACTCGCGCCGATCGCCGGCGTCACCGGCTGGCATATCGACAGCGCTGCGACGGCCGATATCGACCGCATTCTGCAGGAGACGATCAGGGATCCGGTTGGTCCGGAGTTCATGGCGCCGCCCGATCGGGTCGCTGCGTAAACCATTGCTTCAACTCATGTCGGGGAAACTTCAATGAAAGGAATTTGGATTGCCGCAGTGGGCTTGCCGTTGTTGTGCTGCAGCCCCGCATTCGCACAGATCGACGATCCGCTGACGGCTGTGCCTTCGCTGAGCGCGACCTCTCCGCTTGGAATCGGCCCCCAAGGATCAGTCGGCGCGGCCGGAATCCCGCTGGACGCCACCGAACTCTCGTCACTCGGAGTCAGTCCGACACCCACCACCAGCGTAACGGGCACAATTGGAATACCAAGCACCGGTGCAATCACAAGCGGAGGCACGACATGTTCGGCCTCAGGAGTTTTGCCGTCGGGAATGTACGGATCCACAGCGACTTATGACGGCGGCGGAACGGCAGCCGGAGCCGCGGCGCCTGCCACCGCGGCAACCACGGACCCCACGACGACGCCGGGAACATCAACATCGTCGCAAATGTCAGTTCCGTCAGCTCCGGCGGGAATAGCAACGTCCTCGGGAATGCTGGACACCTCGGGAATGTCCGGAATGTGCGGCTCAGGCTCAAGCAGCCTTGCTTCGTCGTCGACTCCAACGTCAACCGCGCCCACCACGCCGGGCGGCTTCGCTCGAACCGGGATTCCATTTGACTCCACGGAGATCAGCAATCTCGGGGTTAGTTCCGCACCGGCCGTACCGATCACAGGCGTGTTGCCCATCGTGGGCACCGTGGGCGCGCCTTCGTTGGCGTCAACAATGCCTACGGCTTCTGCGCCGACAATGGCACCCGCGCCCGGGCCCATAATGAATACTGCTAGTGGGAACTCTTCCGGGAACACGCTTGCTCCCCCTTCTTCCACAATTAATCCGAGCGGATCAACATTAACTTCGGGAATATTCGGCAGGTGAAGAGCCGAGTTTGACCAGCGGACCATCCGGACCATCGGGACGTCAATCGCTCCGCGGTCCCTTGAAACGTTCTTTAACTGTGAGCGAGAGCTGACCATGAAAAAGAAAGCTATTGTCCCCACTGCCCTGCTGACTGCGGTGCTTGCGGCTGCTCGTTACGCGATTCTTCCACTCTCCCCGGGGAGATCCTCCACGAGATCCTTCCTAGTCGCGACAGCTTTGCCCTTGGCGTGCTGCAGCCCCGCACTCGCCCAGGTCGGCATGCTCACGCCTCCGCTCGGCGCCACCTCTTCGCTCGGATCGGTTCCTGGTGCGCCAGTCGGCCCGAACGGCTTGCCGCCGCCGGGCGTATCACCCGAAGTCAGTCCGGTGCCCAACGGCTTGACCGGCACAATTAACGTTCCGAGCACGAGCAGCGGTATGGGATGTTCGACCGTGGGGATTTCGCCATCGGGACTGTACGGATCGACCGCCACCTACGATGGCGGCGGACTGCCCGGCGGAAGCACCGGCGCGACGTCGGGCACCATGGCGACGCCGGGAACATCAGGGTCGCCGGGAATCTCGACGTCGTCCGCAATCTCGGCGACGTCTGGCGTGTCGACAACCTCAGGAATGCTGGACACGTCGGGATTGTCGGGAATGTGCGGCTCCGGCTCGAGCAGTATTGCGGCATCGTCGACTCCGACGACAACCTCGTCGCCGTCCACCACGACGGCCAGCAGCACTCAAACCGGAGTCCCGTTGGGATCTGCCGAGATCCGCAATCTTGGAGTTAGTCCCCCGTCGGCGCTGCCGACTACAAGCGTATTGCCCATAACGGGCAGCGTGGGGAGTTCGGCGCCGTCGGTACCAACAATGCCCTCTGTTTCATCTCCGGCCACTGCTTCATCTACGACGACAAGCACCACCCCCTGAAACAATTTTCTCACTGTGAGCGAGAGCGGCCATGAAGAAGAAAGTCGTTGTCTCCACTGCTTTGCTGGTTGCCGCACTTGCGACCGGCGGTCTGTACTTCAAGTATACACGCCCATTGGAGAAGGTCACTGCCGCACCCCTTCCGCCCGCGGTACCTATCGTCGCCGGGACGGTCGCCCAGCATGACGTGCCGATTTATCTTACCGGCGTCGGCACGGTGATTGCGTACAACACCGACGTCGTGCGCGCCCAGATCCAGGGGCAGATTATCAGCATCAACTTCACCGAAGGCCAGTCCGTGCATGCCGGCGACCTGCTCGCGCAGATCGATCCGCGTCCCTATCAGGCCCTGATCGACCAATACACCGGAAACCTGCAACGCGATCAGGCCCAGCTCAAGAATGCCCAGCTCAACCTCACCCGCTACAGCCAACTGGGGGACAAGGGCTGGGCCACTCCACAATTGATCGAGACCCAGCAGGCGCAAGTGGGGGAGTTGCAGGCGGCGATCAAATCCGACCAGGCGCTGATTGACGCCGCCAAGGTGCAGCTCAGCTACACGCGCCTGACGTCGCCGATCGATGGAGTGGTCGGGATTCGTCAGATCGACGTTGGCAACATCATCAGCCCGTCAAACACGAACGGCCTCGTCGTCGTCACGCAGCTCCATCCGATTTCGCTGATATTCACTCTGCCGGAGACGAGCCTGCCGCAAATCCAGCAGCAACAGCAAAAAACCAAGACGCCGCTCGCGGTTCTCGCCTACAACCAGGATGATACGATCAAACTGGATGAAGGCCAGCTCGGCCTCGTCAACAACGAGATCCTGCAGACCACCGGCTCGATTCAGCTCAAGGCGAACTTTGACAACAAGGCGAACAAGCTCTGGCCGGGCGAGCTCGTCAACGCCCGGCTGCTCGTCGATGTCAGGCATAACGGCCTGACCGTTCCCGCAGCGGTCGTGCAGCAAGGTCCGAAAGGCCCCCACGCTTACGTCGTCAATCCTGACAACACCGTAGCAATCCGCCCGATCAAGGTTGCGCAAATCAGCGACGGCCAGGCGCTGATCGATTCCGGCCTGAAAGCCAACGAGCAGGTCGTGGTCGACGGACAATACAAGCTGCAGCCGGGCACGCATGTCACGTTGCTGCACGGCCAGGCGGCACAGGAAGCAGCCGCACAAGACGCCCTACAGGCGCCGATCCCATGAACATTTCCGCACCGTTCATCAAACGGCCGATCGCGACGGCTCTGCTGATGGTAGGGTTGCTGGTGGGCGGTCTGGTCGCCTATCCGCTACTGCCCGTGGCGTCGCTTCCGAACGTCAACTATCCGACGCTCTCGATCACGGCGCAGCTGCCGGGCGCCGACCCGCAGACCATGGCATCCACGGTGGCATCGCCGCTCGAGCTGCAGTTCGGTGAAATTCCCGGCCTCACCCAGATGACGTCGGCGAGTGCGCTCGGCTATGTTCAGATCACCCTGCAGTTCGACCTGAGCCGGCCCATCGACGGGGCGGTCGCCGACACGCTGTCGGCAATCAACGCTGCGACCGCCTACTTGCCGAAGAATCTGCCGTATCCGCCCCTCATCCGCAAGGTCAATCCGGCTGAGACGCCGATCCTGGTGCTCGGGCTCACCTCAGAAAGCCTGCCGTTGACCGTTGTCGACGCCTACGCGCAAAATATCTTGCTGCAAAAGATCTCGCAGATATCCGGAGTCGGCCTCGTGGGCATCGGAGGTGAGCAGCAGCCGACCGTCCGCGTCCGGGTCGATCCGGAGGCGCTGGCAGCCCGCGGCATCAACCTCGAGGATGTGCGCACGGTGCTTGGCCAGGCCAATGTCGACCTTCCGAAAGGCACGCTCAACAGCCCTCGCCAGACCTTCACGCTTAACACCAACGATCAGTTGTTCCATCCCGAACAATACGACGATCTGGTCATTGCCTATCGCAACGGATCGCCGGTCCGCATCCGCGATATCGGCCACGCCATCAGCGCGGGCGAGAACGAGCTGATCGCCGGCTGGTTCAACAACCAGCGGGCGGTCTACCTGGCGATCCAGCGCCAGCCCGGCGCCAACGTCATCGAGACCGTAGGTCGGATCAAGGCGATGCTGCCTGTGCTCGAGGCCTCGATCCCGGCCGCGGTCAAGGTGAATGTCATTTCCGATCGCACAACGACCATCCGCGCATCGGTCGCCGACGTGCAGTTCACGTTGATGCTGACCGTTGCGCTCGTCGTCATGGTGATCTTCATATTCCTGCGCAATTTCTGGGCGACCGTGATCCCGGCCGTTACCGTGCCGCTGGCGCTGGTCGGCACCTTCGGGGTGCTTTACGAAATGGGCTACAGTCTCGACAACCTCTCGCTGATGGCCTTGTCGATCGCGGTCGGCTTCGTGGTCGACGACGCCGTCGTCGAGATCGAGAACATCGTAAGGCATATGGAGGAGGGGCTTTCGCCGTACGACGCGGCGATGAAGGGGTCCGGCGAGATCGGCTTCACCGTCATGGCGATCACGTTCTCGCTCATCGCCGTGTTCATTCCGCTGTTCCTGATGAGCGGCTATGTCGGGTTGCTGTTTCGCGAGTTCGCCGTAACGGTGAGCGTGGCTCTCGTTCTCTCGCTGGTAATCTCGCGGACGCTCACGCCGATGATGTGCGCGTACCTGCTCAAGCCGGAGAGCAAGCAGCACGGATGGCTTTACCGGGTGTCCGAGCGTGGCTTCGATGGCATTCTGCATGTCTATGAGGCAGGCCTCAAAATCGTGCTGCGACATCAATTCATCACGCTGATGGTGATGTTCGGCACCATCGCGCTGACCGGTTATCTCTACGTGATCATTCCCAAGGGCTTCTTTCCCCAGCAGGACACCGGATTGATCATCGGCCAGTCCGAGGCGGCGCAGGATATTTCCTTCCAGGCCATGGAGGAACGCCAGCAGGCCCTCCAGAATGCCATCGTGCGGGATCCGGCCGTCGACACAGTTGGAGCAGCGGTAGGTGCCGGCGGTGGCCTCTACACGCTCAACGACGGCCGCGTCTTCATCCAGCTCAAGCCCAAAAACCAACGCGACCCGATCGACAAGGTGATCGCGCGGCTGCGGACCAACCTCGCCAAGATCCAGGGCATCACGCTTTATATGCAGCCCGCGCAGGACATCACCATTGGCGCGCGGCTGAACAAGACCCAGTTCCAGTACACCTTGAATGACGCCGATCCCGGCGAGCTCGCGCACTGGTCGCAGCTGTTCCTCGACAAGATCAAGTCGGTCCCCGGCGTCACCGACGTCACCACCGATCAGCTCAATGCCGGGCCGTTGCTCGACATCGCCATCAAGCGCGAAGTCGCCTCGAGCTACGGCATTCTGCCCTACACGATCGACAACACGCTCGACGATGCGTTCGGCCAGCGTATCGTCTCGACCATATATACCACCCTGCAGCAATACCATGTCATCCTGGAGGTCAGCCCCAAATTCCAGTATGGGCCCGAAGCGCTCAACGGCATCTATGTCAAATCATCGAGCGGGCAGCAGGTGCCGTTATCCACGCTGGTCGATACCGTGGTGAAGGTCGCGCCGCTCGTGGTCAATCACCAGGGCCAGTTCCCCTCGGTGACGATCTCGTTCAATCTCGCGCCGGGCACCGCGATCGGCACGGCCGTGAGCGGCATTCAGAAGGTCGAGAAAGAGCTGCACCCGCCGCTCTCGCTGCAGACCAGCTTCCAGGGCAACGCCCAGGCATTCGGAGCATCGCTGAAAAGCACGCCGATCCTGATCGTCGCATCGCTCTTCGTCATCTATCTCATCCTCGGCGTGCTCTATGAAAGCCTGATCCACCCGATCACCATCATCTCGACCCTGCCCTCGGCCGGAATCGGCGCGCTGCTGCTGCTGATGGCGGTTCACATGGATCTGAGCGTGATCGCGATCGTCGGCCTCATACTACTGATCGGCATCGTCAAGAAGAACGGCATCATGCTGGTCGATTTCGCCCAGCATGTCGAACACAGCCAAGGGTTGTCGGCCGAGGAATCTATGTATCAAGCCTGCGTCCTGCGCTTCCGGCCGATTTTGATGACCACGATGGCGGCGCTGCTCGGGGGCGTGCCCATGATGGTGGGTACAGGGGTCGGCTCGGAGATTCGCCAGCCGCTCGGTTACGCTATCGTCGGCGGCCTCGCCCTGTCGCAGATTCTCACTCTGTATACGACGCCGGTTGTCTATATCTATCTCGACAAGCTGCAGACCCGGCTATTCGGGGAAAAGAAGAACCAGGCGCCCTCCGGCCACGCCGCGCCGGCGCCTGCCGAATGAGCGAGGACCGCAGCCGCATCCAATGCCGCCACCTGTATCGGTTTGCCCAGCATCCGAATCACAGGAAGTGGATCGTGGAACCGCCTGACAACATAGGCGGATGGACCTTGAATTTAATGGGCCGCGCGTCTGCTGCATATCGCTTCGCACGCCGGGCCCTATTAATCGGCCGGCGACCCAGGGTCGTGCGAAGACCGCGAGTGTGAAGGAATCAAAGGGATGGCCAGCGGACCCTCTGAAAAAGGTCGTGCGATCCGGCTTTCGACCGAACTGTTCCTGCAGATCGAACTCGTCGTCTATGTGGCACTCGGCGTACTTTTGTCCGTGACCGCATTGCTCACGCTCGGGAGCGCGGCGCTGCTTCTGTTGGAGGGAATCCGTGACTGGAGCGGCACCCACGCGGTATTCGTCATCGTCGATCGGCTGATGTTCGTACTCATGCTGATTGAGATTTTGCATACCGTCCGGGGTTCGGTCCGTTCGGGCACGTTGACACCCGAGCCGTTCTTGATCATAGGGCTCATCGCTTCGATCCGAAACGTTCTCGTCATCACCCTGAAGTCATCGGGCGTAACCTCGGAAGGCCTCGCGCCAGTTGAAGGCGAGATGTTGTTCCGCTCCTCAATTGTAGAACTGGCGGTCTTGGGGGCGCTTATTTTGATCTTCGTGGTTTCGATTTATCTGCTTCGGCGGGGCCGCGCCCACACCAACGGCGGGGAAGAGCTTCCCAGCCGACCAGGCGACGCTACGCCGATGCCTCCCGAATGACCTGGCATCGCCACCGTCCCAAACGCCGACACTCGTATCCTCCTGCATTCGAATGGAGGGAAGGCGGCGATTGCGGGATGTCTGACAGCATCCGCAGGCCGACTCTTTCTAAACCTCAATTTAATGGCGCTCGAAAAGCTCGCGGTTATTTCCCAGTTATTCGAATTTCGTCCACATAGGAGTGACACCGATGTTTTCGAGACGCGAAATGTTGGCGGCGACAGCCGCAGGTGGGGTGGTGACGGCAGCAGCGACAATGACTACGGCGGATGCCACCACTCCGGTGAAGAGCGAGATTACCTTCGGCAATCCGAACGATCCGCCGCAAGGTGCAGTCAACGCCAAGAATCCAAGGAGCGTCACCGATCCCGGTCCGCAGAATCCGGCCATCAGGGACCAGTTTCCGAACGCATTTTCCCCGCCGCCGACCGACGTCGGCAGCATGCCGCTGACCTGGGCGTCATTCAACAACGCGCCGCGGCGCATTCAAAATGGCGGCTGGGCGCGCCAGGTAACACAAGACTCCTTCGCGGTCGCGGACACCATCTCCGGCGTCAACATGCGGCTGACGTCCGGCGGCATCCGCGAGATGCACTGGCACCAGTTTGCAGAGTGGGCCTACATGACCTACGGCACTTGCCGGATCACCGTTCTCGACGAATTGGGCCGGCCGTATATCGCCGACGTTAAGGAAGGCGACCTCTGGTATTTCCCCGCCGGCCTGCCGCATTCACTGCAGGGGCTCGGCCCGGACGGCTGCGAGTTTCTTATATGTTTCGATGAAGGCAAGGCCTCCGAGTTCACCACCCTGTTGGTGTCGGAATGGTTCACGCATACGCCACCGGATATTCTCGCCGAGAATTTCGGTGTTCAGGCCGAGACGTTCCAGGATATTCCGCTGCGCGACCTCTACATCTTCCAGGGCAAGTTGCCCGGCGATCTGGCTGCGGACCGCGAAGCGGTAAGCGGAAGGGGCGCGCCGCCGCACCCGTTCACCTTCTCGCTCGGATCGGGAGCCCCGGCGCGGGAGACCAAGGGCGGTACCGTGCACATTGCCGATAGCCGCAACTTCACCGTTGCCACAACGGTTGCCGCCGCGCTGGTAACGGTGCATCCCGGCGGCTTGCGGGAGATGCACTGGCACCCCAACGCCGATGAATGGCAGTACTGGATCAAGGGCAAAGGGCAAATGACGGTCTTCAACACCGGCCCGAACGCCGTCACCATGGACTTCAACGCGGGCGACATCGGCTACGTCAAGAAGAACCTCGGACATTATATCAAGAACACAGGCGACGGCGACTTGCAGTTCCTCGAAGTGTTCAGAGCTCCCTATTTCGCGGATGTCTCCCTGTCCGACTGGATTGCCCGTACGCCGCCGGCGATGGTTGCCCAGCACCTGAACGTGAGCGAGGCGACGATCGCAAAATTCCCCAAGAACAAGCCGGAAGTCATGCCGGAATAATTGGATCACGGCGCGCATGTGGCTTTTGCCGAAAGCCACATCCCGCCCCTCCGAATGTGCGGGTGGTTCGGAATAAAGCGGCTCGCAATGAGTTCGGATTATACCAGCCTTCGGAAGGTCTGACTCTGTTTTGAAAAGCTGGCGCCGGCGTGATTCATTTCTGACCGACTGGATTGATTCGGGAGGTCGGCGATGGGCGCGGCGGTCGGTCTACGGGAGGATTTCGGGGCGGATGAGCTGGGTCGGCTCGCGGCGAAGGTGAAGGATGCTGCGCAGGCGCGACGGTTGCTGGCGCTGGCGGCGGTTCGCGACGGGATGAACCGCACCGAAGCGGCGCGGATCGGCGGCATGGACCGGCAGACGCTGCGGGACTGGGCGCACCGCTTCAACCAGTACGGTCCTGACGGTCTGATCGACATCAAGCCGACCGGGCGGCCGTCGAAGCTCTCCGACGAGCAGAAAGAGGCATTGAAGCAGCTTGTTGAGACCGGCCCCGACCCGGAGAAGGATGGGGTCGTACGCTGGCGCTGCGTCGACCTGAAGCGTGTTCTCGGACAGCGCTTCGGTGTCGATCTGTCGGAGGTGAGCCTGGGGCGCGCGCTCAAGAAGCTCGGCTTCTCGCACATCAGCGCCCGGCCGCGCCATCCCGTGCAGGATCCGGAGGCGATCGCGGCATTTAAAAAAACTTTCCCACGCAGGTCGCGGCGATCGTGACCAAACTCGCCCCGGAAACGCCGATTGAGGTCTGGTTCCAGGACGAGATGCGGGTCGGCCAGAAGAACAGCCTCGTCTACCAATGGGCCAAGAAGGGATCACGGCCGCGGCAGCCCAAGGATCAGCGCTACGAGAACGCCTATGTGTTCGGCGCCGTCTGTGCGAGCCGCGACACCGGCGTCGCCCTCATCATGCCGCAAGCCGACACCGAGGCCATGCAGGCGCATCTCGACGCCATCGGCAAGGCCGTCGCGCCCGGCGCGCATGCGCTGCTCATCCTCGACAAGGCCGGATGGCACACGACGCGCAAACTAAAGCCACCTGCCAATGTCACCCTCGTGCCGCTGCCACCCGCCTGTCCGGAGCTCAACGCAGCCGAGAACATCTGGCAGTATCTGCGGCAGACCTATCTCGCCAACCGTGTGTTCGCGTCCTACACCGACATCCTCGACGCCTGCCAAGACGCCTGGCGAAAACTTCTCGCCGAAACCGGGCGCATCACGTCGATCGCGGCCCGCGACTGGGCCGTCATCGGTCAGCTCTTCTGAAGGCTGGTATTAAATCAATCCGAACTCATGACCGCGCCGGCTTCAAGCCAATAGCGCACGATTACGCGAATCTCCTTTCGCGTTTTCGGTACCGCCACGAATCCCCGTGCGGTCCGGATGCTGCCTCAAATCGGCGTGAACTTTCCTAAACGTCAATTTAATGGCTCGCCGCCAGGCCTCTACCTACGTTCGGGCTATCGACTTCCAATTGATCCCCGGACGCCATGAACTCCCCTGCTGCAATTCATATCGTCAGTCCCGCTGCGTTCGATCTCGGGACCGCGCAGACGCCTGGCTCCGAGCGCCGCGCGGCTATCGCGCCGGCGCTCGGCATCGCATCGGCGATCTGGGGCGGCGTGTTCGAGGTGGAACCGGGATCACGTACAGGAATTCATCAC
Organism: uncultured Alphaproteobacteria bacterium; assembly: GCA_963761895.1. Classification (GTDB taxonomy): domain Bacteria; phylum Pseudomonadota; class Alphaproteobacteria; order Rhizobiales; family Xanthobacteraceae; genus Bradyrhizobium. The sequence continues at coordinate 274,464 of CAVXIL010000001.1, read as the reverse complement.
CATGGGGAGCAAGACACGATCGCATACGTGCTGTCCGGCATGTCCGAGGTCCGCTGGGGCGAAAGAGGAGAATTTGCGGCGCGCGCGAAGGCCGGTGATTTCGTTCATGTCCCCGCCTTCCTTCCGCATATGGAAATCAACCCTTCGGAACTGGAGCCGTTTCGATGGGTTGTCGTGCGAAGCACTCCGATGCCGATCGTCGTCAACCTTCCGGACGACACCTGGCCGTAAGCCGGACGTCTTTTGGCACGCCGCCTTCACCGACTTGCGAACATGGAGCAATTATGGACGAGAATGACCCCGTCACCATCGAGATTACCCGGCGTACCGTCATCGAGACCGGAACCGCCGCGCTGTTGCTGACCGCGCTGCCGCGTGCAGCCGTCGCCGCCGGCCCTTTCGATGATAGTGGGACGCCGCTGCCCTCCGCGACGGTGGAGCTGCAGATCAATGGCCGCTCTCATACGCTGACACTGGATCCGCGCACGACATTGCTGGATACCCTGCGCGAGCACCTCGCCATGACGGGTTCGAAGAAGGGATGCGATCACGGTCAATGCGGTGCCTGCACGGTGTTGATCGACGGTCGCCGCATCAACTCCTGCCTGACGCTTGCGGTGATGCATGACGGTCAAGCCATCACGACGATCGAGGGGCTTGCCGAGGGTGGCAATCTGCACCCGCTGCAGGCGGCCTTTGTCGAACATGACGGCTTTCAGTGCGGCTACTGCACGTCGGGCCAGATCTGCTCCGCCGCCGGCATGCTGGCCGAGAGCCGGCAGGGCATGCCGAGTTATGTCACGGCGGATCTGACGCAGAAGCAGCCTGAACTTACCGACGCCGAGATCCGCGAACGAATGAGCGGCAATATCTGCCGCTGTGCGGCCTATCCGAACATCGTCGCAGCCATCAAACAAGCCGCGGAGACACGAGCATGAAGGCGTTCAGCTATCAGCGCGCTGATTTAACTGCGCACGCTGCCGCCGCTGCCGTCAAGCCTGGCGTCAAGATCATTGCCGGCGGCACCAACCTGCTCGACCTGATGAAGTTGCAGGTTGAGACGCCGTCGCAGCTGGTCGACATCAACCGGCTGCCGCTCGACAAGATCGAAGAAACTTCCGACGGCGGCCTTCGGGTCGGCGCACTGGTTCGAAATAGCGATCTCGCGGCCGACGCCCGCGTGCGGCAGCGCTACGGCGTACTCACCCGCGCTTTGCTGGCGGGCGCCAGCGCCCAGCTGCGCAACAAGGCCACTACTGGCGGCAATCTGCTGCAGCGAACGCGCTGCTATTATTTCTATGACGTCACCAAGCCCTGCAACAAGCGCAGCCCCGGCTCTGGCTGCGCGGCGCTGGCCGGCTTCAACCGCATTCACGCCATCCTCGGTACCAGTAACGAGTGCATCGCCACTCACCCCTCCGATATGGCGGTGGCGATGCGGGCGCTCGACGCCAAGGTGGAGACGGTCAATGGCGAGGGCGAGACCCGCGTCATTCCGATCGCCGAATTTTATCGGCTTCCCGGCCGAACCCCCGAGATCGAGACGTCACTCAAATCGGGCGAAATCATCACCGCGGTAACGCTGCCGCCGCCACCGCCGGGTGTGCATATCTACCGCAAGGTTCGCGACCGCGCGTCCTACGCCTTTGCGCTGGTCTCGGTCGCTGCGATCGTTGATTCCACGCGTGGCCGAATTCATTCGGCGCGGCTGGCCTTCGGCGGTCTCGCGCTCAAGCCCTGGCGTGTACCGCAGGCGGAGGAAAAACTGGCCAACGCCGCAACCGATACCGCGAGCTTCAACGCCGCGGCAGATGCCGTTCTCGACGGCGCCCGCGGGTTCGGCGGCAATGATTTCAAGATTCCGCTGACACGGCGGACCCTGCACAGCGTGCTGGCCGAAACCACCCGGACCTGAGGGAGCAAATTCATGGAAATGAACTCACTCGTCGGCCCGAATGTCCTCGATGCCGAGGCGCAAGGCGTTGTCGGCAAACCGCTCGACCGTGTCGATGGCCGGCTGAAGGTCACCGGCGGCGCCCGCTACGCCTACGAGATGGAGCAGGGCAACAATACGCTGTACGGCTATGTGGTCCAGGCTTCGATCGGAAAGGGCACAATCAAATCGATCGATACCCAGGCCGCGGAGAAATCGCCGGGCGTCGTCTTCGTCCTCACCCATCGCAACGCGCCCGAGCAAGGCACCGGCGACCACCGCGAGGCGCATCCCGTGCTCACCGGGCCTGCAGTGACGTATTACGGGCAACCCGTTGCTTTCGTGGTCGCTGAAAGCTTCGAGGAAGCCAGGGCGGCCGCCTATCTGGTGGACGTCAAATACGATCGCGCGCCTGGAAAATACGCGCTTCGCAACAACCTCAGAGAAGCGCGGGTTCCCCATCAGAAAGATGGTGCACCGGCGGATAGCGCCGTAGGCGATTTCGCCGGCGCGTTCGCCAATGCCCCGGTGCAGATCGACGTCACCTACACCACCCCGTTGCAAAGCCACGCCATGATGGAGCCCCATGCGACGCTGGCGACGTGGGACGGCGACAAACTGATCCTCCACACTTCCAACCAGATGCTGAGTCAGGGCCAGAAGACGATCGCAACCACGCTGAAGATTCCGGTCGAGAACGTGCGGCTGATCAGCCCCTTCATCGGCGGCGGATTCGGCGGCAAGCTCTGGGTCAATGCCGATGCTATTCTGGCGGCGATCGCCTCGCGACAACTCAAGCGGCCGGTCAAAATCGCGCTGACACGGCAGCAGATCTTTCACGTCACGACGCACCGCTCCGACACCATCCAGCATCTCCGGCTGGGCACCGACCACAACGGCAAAATCCTCGCCATCGGCCACGATGTGTTCTCGGGCAATTTACCGACCGAGCAGACTTACGAGGGCGCCGCGCTGCAGACCCGCACGCTTTATGCCGGAGCCAACCGGCTGACACGCCATCGTCTGGCGCCGCTCGATATCCCGGTCGCGTCGTCGATGCGCGCGCCCGGTGAATCCGTCGGGCTTTTGGCGCTGGAATGCGCGATGGACGAACTGGCCGAAAAACTCAACCTCGACCCGGTCGAACTGCGCCTGCGCAACGAGCCGAGCGAGGATCCGGAAAAGCATATTCCCTATTCCAGCCGTCATTTGGTTGCCTGCATGCAGGAAGGCGCGCGCCGATTTGGATGGGACAAGCGCAATCCCAAGCCGGGCCAGGTTCGTGACGGACGCTGGCTGGTCGGGATGGGCATGTCCGCGGCGACTCGCGGCAACCCGCTTCGACTGTCCAAGGCCAATGTCCGATTGGGCCCGGATGGTATCGCTACCGTACGGATGGCGATGACCGACATCGGCACCGGTACTTACACCATACTGACGCAGATCGCCGCGGAGATGCTCGGCCTGCCGATGGAACGCGTCCGCGTCGAACTCGGCGACACCAGCTTTCCGCAAGCCGCGGGTTCGGGCGGATCGTATGGCGCCGGCAGCTCGGGCTCGGCGCTGTTCGAGGCCTGCGAGGCGTTACGTGAAAAGCTGGCGCGGGCCGCCGGCATGGATCCGCAAACCGTGCGCTTTGCCGATGGCAGCATCGCATCGGGAGAACAGTCGAGAAAGCTGACGGACCTTGTCGGCGCCGGGATCGACGCCGATGGCGAAATCCAGCCCGGTAGCAACAACAGGGATTTCTCGCAGCAATCCTATGGCGCACATTTCGCCGAGGTCGGCGTCGACATGGATACCGGCGAAGTGCGTGTGCGGCGCATGCTCGGCGTATTCACGGCCGGACGCGTCTTGAACGCCAAGACGGCGCGGTCGCAGGCAATCGGCGGCATGGTGTTCGGCGTGGGAGCCGCATTGCAAGAAGACATGACGCTCGATCCCCGCTTCGGCTATTTCGTCAATCACGACCTCGCCGAATATCATGTGCCGGTGCATGCCGACATTCCGGACATTGACGCGATCTTTCTGCCCGAACTCGACAACAGATCCAATCCGCTGAAGAGCAAAGGCATCGGCGAACTCGGGATCTGCGGCGCCGGCGCGTCGGTCGCCAACGCCATCCATAATGCCTGCGGCGCGCGGATCCGCGACTATCCGGTCACGCTCGACAAGCTTCTTTCCAGCTTGCCGGTGCAGGCATGATCGGCGCGCTGAGAGCGTCGACCAAACTCCGTACGGCCGCGCTTCTCGGCATTCCGTCCGCGATCACGCTTTGTATCGGTTTGGTTGTTTCGCATACCGAGGCCGCCGAGCCGGAAGCAATGCCCCCTTCTCAGGCGAACCAGTATCTGCCGTCTATTAGCGACCTGATGATCGCGACGATTCAGCCGCGCCATCGCAGGCTTTGGCAAGCCGCGCAGAAAAAAGATTGGGCCTTCGCGGCCTACGAGCTTGTAAATCTGCGCGCCGCCTTCAAACGTCTCGGCGAGGCCTATCCGACCGAGCACGATATTCCGTTCCCCGACATGATCTCATCCATCACCGAGCAGCCGCTCGAGGAAATCAACACCGCGATTGAGGCAAAAGACGAGGTCGGTTTCACCAAGGCGTATGCCGATCTGACGACTGGCTGCAACGCATGCCATCAGGCCCTCAACTACGGCGTTGTCGTGATCCGCGCGCCCCGCGGCAAATCCGACTCGGATCAGGATTTCAGCACGACGGAGCCTTGAGACCCGTCGCCCAGGGCTCGGAGCTCTGACCAGATCCGAGCCTGCCGCGAGTACGCTTTTCTGAACCGGAAGAGACTTCGCGATGTTCAATCGCCTCGATCGCAATACGCCGGACCGAATGGACCTGCCGTTCGTCGGTCTTACGACATTCGCCCGCCAGCCGTCCTGCCCGGATTGGAACGCACTCGACGGTGCCGACGTCGCGATCCTCGGAATCCCGATCGATACCGCTTCCAGCTACCGCGTGGGAACAAGATTTGGGCCGCGGGCAATCCGCGAGGCCTCGATGTTCCATGGCTTCGGCCCGGAAGGCGTGTTCGATTTCGAAGACGAGGTGACCTACCTCACCGCCGATGAGGTCAAGATCGTCGATGCCGGCGATTCCGACGTCATCTATGCCGATACCAAACGCAGCCTGGCCAATGCCGAGCAGGCGGTCAGGGCGCTGCTCGATGCCAGGACGATGCCCTACATTTTCGGCGGCGATCACGCGATCACCATGGCAACCGTCGCCGCCTATTCGAACCAGAAACCCTTCCACATCATTCATCTCGACGCCCATTTCGATTTCATCGACGAACGCAATGGAATTACCTGGGGCCACGGCAGTCCGATGCGCCGGTCGTCGGAAATGGCGCATGTGAAGGGGATCACGACGCTGGGGCCGCATAACATGGGAGCGGTCAGCCGCAAGGACTGGGAGGCCGCGCGTTCCTACGGCACCCATGTTTCATCGCTTCGGAAGGTGCGGGCCGAGGGTGCAGAGGCTTCGCTTCGACACATCAACAGCGGGGAGCGGGTCTACGTTTCGATCGATATCGATGCGTTCGATCCATCGATCGCTCCGGGCACCGCGACCATAAGTCATGGCGGCCTGACCTATTATGAGGCCCGCGACATCCTGAAGGAAATCGCCCGGCGATTCGACGTCGTCGGTGTGGATCTAGTGGAGGTGTCGCCGCCCTACGATCCCTCGGGCATCACCGCCTTGCTGGCCGCGCGGATCAGCCTCGATTTTATCGGCGCCATTTTCCACCAACGCGCCCAGCGCCGCGCGTAGTCCGCAGCGCTTTCCACGCTCGCACGGCGTCAACTCACCCCAACCGAATGAGATTACCGTCGCGCGGCATACCCGCAACTGCACCAGGGCCGATGCCGCCTACGGTGCGGGTGTAGCCGAAGCCATTGCTCGTCTCGGCTGACCCGCAATGGCACGGACTCGTCGGAGTCAAGAGGGAGTCGGCATGGTGCAGCGCACGCCAGGCTTTTTCAACCCTGCCAAAGTGTGAGGTGTTTCCCAGCGGAATGAATTGAAGCTCACTCGAAATGTCAGCATACTCGCCTGAACAAGAAGCAAGATTCAGGCGAGGATCGACAATGTTCCCCATTCGAAGGCGCGACTTCATTATCGGCAGTTCTGCACTTCTTGCGTTCGGCGCCGGCCCAAAAGCCGTGGCCGAATCCGCCGCGGCAATGACGCCTCACGAGAAAGAACTCTACGAGGCCGCCAGGAAAGAGGGCGGTGAACTGACCTGGTACACCGCCCATTCGGACGATATCACCGCTCAGGCGCTCGGCCGCAGCTTCGAATCGATCTATCCCGGCATCAAGGTCAACGTGCTGCGCACGACCGCCCAGGTCGCCTATCAGCGCGTCACGCAGGAAATCAAGGCCAGCGCCATTCAGTGCGACGTCTTTAGCTCGACTGATCTTGGTCATTCGGTCGAACTGAAGGCGAAGGGTGAGTTCGAAAAATACGTTCCTGACAACGCCAGCAAGGTGCTCGATATCTACAAGGGTTACGACCCGGACGGCACTTATTTCGTCACTTCCGCTGGCCTGATCGGGATCGGATACAATACAACCAAGGTCAAGGAGGCCGACGCTCCCAAAAACTGGACCGACCTGCTCGATCCCAAGTGGAATAATGAGATTGCACTGGGCCATCCCGGCTTCAGCGGCTATGTTGGTACCTGGGCGCTGACGCTGCGCAAGCAATATGGCTGGGACTTTTTCGAGAAGCTCGCCAAAAACAACCCGCGGGTCGGCCGTTCGATCAACGACACCGTCACCATGCTGAACGCAGGCGAAAGTGCTGTCGCCGGGTCCGGGCCTGTCGGAACCCTGCTCGAGAGCGTGCAGAAGGGCAATCCGCTTGCCATGGTGTATCCGACCGATGGCAGCGTCTTGATCATCGCACCATCCAGCATCATGAAGGGCAGCAAGCATCCCAATGCCGCGCGCCTGTTCATGGAATTCCTGATGAGCGAGGGTGCCTCCCAGATCTGGGTGGATCATTTCAACGAATCGATCCGACCGGAAATCTCGGCGGGCAAGGGCGCCAAATCGGCCAAGGACCTGAAGATCATCCGGCCGACGGTCGCCGAAATCACCAAGGGCGTGCCCGAGGTCATCAAGCAGTGGCGCGAAACCTTCGGCGTATAGAGCATGATCCGGAAAAGTGGGAACCGGTTTTCCGAAAAGATCATGCTCACAGAAGATGAGTCACGGCAGGGTAACACACGTGACTGACAACTCGCTCGACGTCCGCGCTATCCATTTTTCGGGTGTTGCCTCCAAATTGCGGCGTCTCGACGCCAGCATGCTGCTATGGCTGGCGCTGATCGCCGTGCTCGCCTTCCTGATCCTGAATCCGATTTTGCGGCTGATCATTTCGAGCCTGCAGGAGGCGGACACCGGAAGCTTTACGCTCGCCAATTACCGGACGGCCTATGGCAACATCAGGCATCTCCAGGCGCTGGCGAACTCGCTGGAACTAGGCGTCGGCGTCGCCCTGCTTGCGACCTGCTTTGCGGTCCCGATCGCCTGGGCGATTTCCCGCACCGACATGCCGGGCAAGGCGTTCGTTCGGCTGATGGTGTTCGCAGCCTTTGTGACGCCGCCCTATCTCGGGGCCATCGGATGGATCCTGCTGGCGGGTCCGAATTCCGGATGGCTCAACAAGGTCTGGATGGCGCTGACCGGCGCCTCGCACGGCATCTTCAATATCTATTCGATGACTGGTTTGATCCTGGTGATCGCCGTGACCTCGTTTCCCTATACCTTCGTATTCACCAGTTCGGCGCTCGATCTGGTGTCGTCCGAAATGGAAGACGCGGCGAATATCCTTGGCGCCCGCACGCTTCGCACCACACTGCGGATTACATTGCCATTGGTGACACCTGCGATCATCGGCGGCATCATCATCAGCTTTCTCGAAGCCATTGCGTTGTTCGGCGCGCCGGCGCTGATCGCATTGCCGGCGCGTTTCAACGTGGTGTCGACACAGCTTTGGCAATTCTTCGAATATCCTGTTCGCGTCGAGGAGGCCGCCGCCTATGCGATGCCGCTGCTCGCCATTACCGTGTTGATGTTCTGGGTGCAGCGCCGGATCCTGGGCCGCCGGGGCTACACCTCCGTCACCGGCAAGGGCGGCGAACGGCGGATGATCGCGCTGGGGCCCTGGCGCTGGGTCATGCTCGGTTACGCGCTTCTGGTCTGTGCGCTTTCGGTCTTTCTCCCCATGCTGGTGCTGCTGCAGGCCGCCTTCGCCAAGGCCTGGGGCCGCGGCTTCAGCTTCGACAACCTCACGTTCCATAATTTCTACTATCTGCTGGTCGAGCAAACCCAGGCGAAACAGACCATTCTCAATACCTTCGTTTATTCGGGGGTGACGGCTTTCGCGGCGATCAGCCTGTCGTTAGCCATTGCGTATGTGGTCAATCGAAAACTGGTGCCCTTCAGCAACGTGCTGGCTTTTCTCTGCATGGCGCCGTTCGTTGTTCCCGGCATCGTGCTGGCGATCGGCTTCTATGCCGCCTACGCGCCGCCGCCGCTGGCGCTCTATGGCACCGCGACGATCCTGATCCTGGGTTTCACCACCCGCTTTCTGCCCATCGCCTATACCTCCAGTGCGGCTGGCTTACGCAGCATCAACCCGGAGATGGAAGAAGCGGTGCGGATTCTCGGCGGCAGGCGTCTGCTGGCGATTCGCAAGGTGCTGATTCCGCTGCTGAAGAAAAGCCTCGCCGGCGCCTGGATCCTGGTCTTCATCCCGGCGACGCGCGAGCTGTCCTCGGCGATCTTCCTGGTCGGACCGAACACACGGGTGATATCGGTGATGCTGTTCGACCTGTCGGAAGAGGGCAATTTCGAGGTGCTGGCGGCGCTCGGTGTCATCCTGCTGGTGGCGACGGTTGCGATCGCCGGTATCGGATCGAAAATCATTGGACGCGACTTCATGCTGCGGAGGAACAGTTGAGCAGGCTCAAACTCAGCGGCGTCAGCAAGCGGTATGGCGATTTTCTTGCCGTCGACAACATCGACCTCGAACTGCAGTCCGGAGAATTCGTCTCGCTGCTCGGGCCCTCCGGCTGCGGCAAAACCACGACCTTGCGGATGATCGCCGGCTTCGTCGATCCCACCCTCGGCACCATCGAGATGGACGACCGGATTCTTTCCTCGCCCGCCGGCTCGGTGCCGCCGGACCGGCGCCAGATGTCGATGATCTTTCAGAGCTACGCGATCTGGCCGAACATGACGGTCGAGCAGAACGTCGCGTTCGGGCTGGAACTGCGCAAGATCGCGAGCACGGAGGTCAAGCGGCGCGTCGGAGAGATGCTGGAAGTCGTGCATATGAACCACCTGGCCGACCGCTATCCCGCCGAACTCAGCGGCGGGCAGCAGCAGCGCGTGGCGCTTGGCCCGCGCGATCGTGATCCGGCCCTCGGTCCTGCTGCTCGACGAGCCCTTGTCCAACCTGGACGCGACCTTGCGCGAGGAGATGCGGTTTGAAATCCGGCGCCTGCATGACGAGTTTCACGTCACCACCGTCTACGTCACGCACGACCAGGCCGAAGCCATGGTGACCTCAGACCGGATCGCGGTCATGAATCACGGCCGCATCGAGCAGGTCGATCACCCCCGCGCGCTGTACAACAAGCCCAAGACGCGGTTCGTGGCCGGCTTCATCGGACGCACCAATTTCATCGAGGGCTTGAGCGACGGGCAGGCAATTTCGTTCGATGGCTTTGCGCTGCCGCGCGCCGCGTTCGAGCGCGATGTGCCCTCGGAGGGAAAGGCGGTGTTTTCGGTCCGGCCGCACAGCATGCGGCTTTCAGACACCCCGCCGGCCGTGCGCGACGGCTGCACCCCGGTCGGAGTCACCGTGCTTGAGCGGGCCTATCTCGGCGAGCACTGGGACTACCTCGTCAGGCCGCGCGAGGGTACCTTGCCGCTGCGGGTCACGACCTCGCCGATGGACGATTTTCCGGTCGGCGCCACGGCGTGGCTGGAGTTCGAACCGCGTCAGATGGCGTTGATCGCCTGAAGCCACTCAATCCCTCAAAAAAGGAAATTGGAGCAACCGCATGTCTTTTACCCCGGCCTCGAAGGCGCTCGCCCGTTTCAAGGTGCTCGATCTCACGCGGGTGCGGGCAGGACCGACGGCCGCGCGGCAATTGGCCGACTGGGGCGCCGATGTCATCAAGATCGAACTCCCCAAAGGGCTCGACGAGAGCGACATGGGCGGACCGCGGCATGGGCCCGATTTCCAGAACCTGCATCGCAATAAGCGCAGCCTGACCCTCAATTTGAAGGAAGCCGACGGCATCGCCATCTTCAAACGGATGGTCGAGAGCGCCGACGTCGTGATCGAGAACTACCGGCCGGACGTCAAATTTCGCCTCGGGATCGATTACGAGACCATTCGCGCGATCAACAAGCGCATCGTCTATGGTTCGATTTCCGGTTTCGGCGAAGACGGCCCCTATCGCGAGCGGCCGGGCTTCGACCAGATCGCGCAAGGCATGGGCGGGCTGATGTCGATCACGGGGCTGCCGGGCCAAGGCCCGGTGCGCGTCGGCATCCCCGTCGCCGACCTCGGCGCCGGCATTTTCTGCGCGATGGGAATTCTGGTCGCGTTGCTGGAGCGCGAGGTTTCCGGCGAGGGTCAGTGGGTGCAGTCATCGCTGCTCGGCGCGCAAATCTCGCTCTTGGATTTCCAGGCCGCGCGCTGGCTGATCGCCAAGGACGTTCCCGGCCAGGCCGGCAACGACCATCCGACCAGCATTCCGACCGGGGTGTTCCCTACCCGCGACGGCCACATCAATATCGCGGCCGCCGGCAAGCATATCTTCAAGCGCTTTTGCCAGACGCTCGGCCTCGCACGCCTGCTCGAAGATCCGCTGTTTGCCGACGAGGCCTCCCGCTCCAAAAACCGGCTCGCCATCAATCAGATCATCTCGGATGTCACCAGGCAGCAGTCGAGCAGCGAATCTGATCGCCAAGCTGAACAAGGCCGGCGTGCCCTGTGGCCCGATCAACCGCATGGACGAAGTTTTTGCCGACCCGCAGGTGAAGCATCTCGGCATGGCCGCGCCGGTGCAGCACGGCTCGCTCGGCGACATCGAAGTCGTCAATCAGCCCGTCAAGCTCAGCCGCACCCCGAGCCACATTGCGCATCCGACGCCCGAGAAGGGCGAGCACACCGAGGAAATTCTGAAAGACTACGGCTATGACGACAAGGCGATCGCCGATTTTCGCGCGCGGAAGATTGTTTAGGTCATGCGTTTCCGAAAAAGCCGGGCCAGCACTTCAGGCTTCGGGTTAGGTGCGGCTATCCGGCCGGCTGAAGCTTGCGGAAAACGCGAGACGTTCGCGCGCTCAGGCACGTCCTGTGATGCAGGATCCGGCCCCGACTGCAACATACCGTCGCCCCAACGGACGAGGTCGGAAAAGGGTGACGCTGCCGTGCGCTCGAACAGCAACCGCAATTCCGGGCGAAGTCCGTCACCACGCACCGCGGCGGAGGCGTGAAAGTTTAAAAAAGTTTTCATAGTCCGATTTCCTCGAGCGCTGCATCACAATCGGAGCCCTGATGCGGGAAAACATCTCCGCACTCCGCTTCTTCTCCTTAAATGGGGTCATTGAGGCGGCTCGCACTTCACTTCTGTTTGAAGATGCCACGGTATGCAGTGAGGTAGCGCGGATGAGGCGCGTGAAAGGAAAGTCCGCGCCTTCCGACCCACGCGCCTCGTCCGAAAATTACTTTCCCTTCGCCGCCTGCATCGGCCCGAATTCGTGGACTTTTTCGGGCCGCAGCTTGCGATAGACCGGCGCCACGCTGCGGTCCTCGTCGACCAGGGTCAGGCGGTCGATCTCGACCAGGTCTTCCGGCGTGAACTTGATGTCCAGCGCCTTGATATTCTGGGCGATATGTTCGGGCTTGTCGGCGCCGGCGATGATGGTCGACATCGCCGGGCGCGACAACAGCCACGCCAGCGACATCTGCGGCAACGTCCAGCCGCGGGATTCGGCGAAAGCCTTGAGCTTCTCCTGGACGTCCCAATTCCGTTTGCTGTTCCAGGCCGCATAGTTCGGACTGGCGGCAGCGCGGGTACCTGGAACAGCCGCCGCATCGCGCTGGTACATGCCGGTCAGCAATCCGCCCGCCAGCGGAAAGTATGAATTCATGCCGATGCCGTATTTGACGCAGAACGGTTCCATGCGCTTTTCGATGTCGCGATACAGCAAACTGTAGTGGTCCTGCGCCGAGATGAATTTCTGCAGATTGTACTTCTCGGCGGTCCACTGCGCCTCGCAGATTTCCCATTCGAAGAAATTGGCGACGCCGAGATAGCGAACCTTGCCGGCGCGAACCAGATCGTCGAGTGCCCGCATGGTTTCCTCGATCGGCGTCAGCCGATCCGGCCAGTGCACCTGATAGAGGTCGATGTAGTCGGTCTTGAGTCGCCGCAGGCTCGCCTCGCAGGCCCGCACGATATGCAACCGTGAGGTGCCGATATCGTTCGGGCCGTGATCCATCCGATTTGAGAATTTGGTGGCGATGACCGCCTTGTCGCGGCGGCCGACCAGCGCCGCCCCGAGCTTTTCCTCGGACACGCCGATTCCGTAGCTGTCGGCGGTGTCGAAGTAGTTGATGCCCTGACCCAGTGCGTAATGCACGACGGCTTCCGCGGCCTTCACCTCGACGAAGTCGCCGAAGGAGAAGCAGCCGACCCCCATTTCGGACACGGTCAGTCCGGATTTTCCGATCCGGCGGTACTTCATGCCGCCGGTGGTTTTCATCTGCAGCCCGATCGCGGTGATTTGCGAACTTGCTTGCGGTGTCTCGGATGTACCTTCAGCCACAACGGCCTCCCTTTTCTTTTTGGTTTTTCACTTGTCTTGCCAGACGAACAGACGTGCGCCGAGCGCCAGCAGCAGGCGGTCCACGGTAAATCCCATGGCGGCGATCACCAGGATGCCGCACCACATCAGCGCCGGATCGAACGAGCGTTCGGCAAACATGATGAGATAGCCGAGACCGTCATTGGCGGCGATCAATTCGGAGGCGACGATCAGCAGGAACGCCGTCGAGGTTGCGACCCGAAGGCCAGCGAACACGAACGGCAGCGACGCCGGGATGATGACATGCCAGATCAATTGACGATGGTTCGCGCCCTTGGTCTGCGCGTTCCAGACGAAGAATTTGTCGACGTTCTTCACGCCGGTGTAGGTGTTGATGACGATCGGGAAAAAACACCCGAGGAAGATCAGCGCGATCTTGGAGGCGTCGCCGATCCCGAGAAAGATCATCATCAGCGGAAACAGTGCGAGTTTCGGGGTCGGGAACAACGCCGAGATCAAGGGGTCGAGAAAACTTTCGACCGCGCGAACCCGTCCCATCAGGATGCCGGCGGCGATCCCGACCACGGCGGCGAGTCCGAGCCCCGCCCCCGCTCGCATGAAGCTCACCTCGATATGACCGAGCAGTTCATGGGTGACAAAGACCTGCTGGTAGAACGTCCGCACCACATCTTCCAGCGGCGGCATGAACATGGGGTCGAGCAGGTTCAGCCGCGACAGCACTTCCCAGATCAGAAAGATCAGGAACACCGGGTAATAGCGGGCGACCGCGGTGAGCATGTTCCGGCCCTTATGACCGGCGGGAGTGGGCGTATGCGCCGGGAATTGTCTGGCGGATGCGGCGCCCTGCCCGTTTGGCTCAGAGCGCGGGGCTTGATCGGATGTCGTCACGATGGTCATCCAATAGCCTCCATGGTTTCCTGGCGAATCGCCGACCAGATGTGGTTACGCAGGCGTCCGAATTCCGGCAGCGCGCGGGTCTCCTGTCGCGGACGCGGCAAATTGACCTCGACGATCTCCTTCACCCGCCCGGGCAGAGGCGACATGATGACGATCCGATCGGACAGCAGCACCGCTTCATCGATGCTGTGGGTCACGAACAGCACGGTCTTGCGATCGCGTTCCCACAGCTGCAGCAACTGATCCTGCAGCACCTCGCGCGACAACGAATCCAGCGCGCCAAACGGTTCATCCATCAGGAACACGCTCGGCCCGCACGCCAGCATCTGCGCGATCGCGATGCGTTGCTTCATGCCGCCGGAGAGCTCGCGGGGATAGAAGCCGGCGAATTTGGTGAGGCCGACCATGTCGAGATAATGCGCCACCAGCGCGCGGCGTTCGCTCTGCGGCAGCCCGCTCATCTGCGGGCCGAATGCGACGTTCTCCTCCACGGTCCGCCATGGAAAGATGCTGGAATTCTGCAGCACCAGCCCGCGGTCCGGATCGGGTCCGTCGATCGGCCGGCCGTCCACCAGCACCTGTCCGTCGCTGGCCTGCATCAGCCCGGCAACGATATAGAGCAAGGTCGATTTGCCGCAGCCGCTGGGGCCGACGATGCTGACGAATTCGCCGCGCCGGGCCTGCAAATCGACCCGGTCCAGCGCCAGCAGGTCGCCCTGCCGGCCAGAGCGAAAGCGCTGGCTGATCCGCCTGATGTCGACATGGACGGCGCTTTGCATCGCCGCGCCGTTCACTGCCCGACCCCCTTGCTGTCGTCCCACTTCATTCCGAGCCTGGCGTATGCCTTGCGAAGGTAGCTGGTGTCGACAGCCTGCTCGGGCGTCGCGGCCGGCTTGCCGCGCAATTGTCCGGCATTAACCAGCATCTGGCCGTAGGCGGTGAAGCTCTGCCTGGGTAGATCGAGCGAATTGAGCAGATAGGATTCCTTGCCGGCAGAAGCGACGCGCAGCTTGTAAAAGGCCTCGTTGGTGTCCGGATCATATTTCAGGGTTTTCGCCGTGATCGCCTTCATCTTAGCGCCGTCATTATGCGCGACGTCGTCCTCGATGAATTTTCGGGTCGTCAGCATTCCCATCAGGAAACGCACGGCTTCGTCTTCATGGTCCTTCAGCCAGTCCGCCCGGCCGACGATCACTTGTGACATGTCGATCGGAATTTTGGTAAGCTGGTCGCTCGCCATCAGAAAGTTGATCGGCACGCGCTGGGAGGCGTGGTAGGCGCCGATCGACGTCATGATGGCGGCATCCACTTCGTTGTGAGCCAGCGCGCCTTCCATCTGTGGATACGGCATGCTCAGGAATTTGACCGACTTCGGATCGACTCCCTCCTCCTGCAACCGGTCGCAGAGCGCGAGGTAAAAGTTCGACGACAGGCCGAACACCGCGATCCGTTTGCCGACCAGATCCTTCAGCGATTGAATGCCGGCATCCTTGCGCGCGATCAGGTTGACTGCGGACCAGTGATTGCCGTCCTTGTCGGTGAAGGAATATTCCACCGCCGAGATGATCTTGAGCGGTGCGCCGAACGAAATCGCCTGCAGGCTCGGCGCCGGCGCGACTGCCGCCATATCGACCTGTTTCGCGACCACGGCTTCGAGTTCCGGCGCATTGTCGTTGAAGCTTGCCAATTCGAGCTTCAACCCCTGAGCCTCGAACGTCTTCAACTCGAACCCGGCCCAGAATGTGGTTGTCGGCGTTGCCGCCTGCCAGCCGAAGCGCACGGTCTTCGGCGATGCCGTGGCGTTTTGCGCGTGGGCGGCGCCTGCGACCAGGCCGCCCATCAATGCCAGCGCCGTCAATTGGATGCGAAACATGTGTCCCTCCGTTGCGGCGGGTTCGCCGCTGTTGTTTCCCCGCCTGTTCCCGGCGGTAATGGATCGATCATGATGCGCCGCCCGCCTGCATGCGCCGATAGGCCCGGGCGTAAGGTTTCACCGCGCTGAAGATCAAGAGCAGGATCACCGGTCCGACCATCAGGGTAAAGCCCGACAGCGCGTAGCGCAGCATCGCCTCGTCGTGAAAAACCTTATCCGTGATCAGCGCAATAGCGGTCGGCCCCAAGCCGCCGCCGACCACGCTGATCGAGAACAGATAGAGTGCGCTGATCTGTCCGCGCATCTCGTTCGGCGTCACGATCTGGATGGCGGCGTTCTGCCCCGGCGCCGTCATGCTCCACGCCGTAAAGCCGAGAAAGCCCGAGGCCAGAGAGAGCCACGGATTGGGCATCAGAGGCATGGCGACGAGGAGCGGCATGGCGAGGCCATAACTCATCAGGCAAGCGACCAGCAGCGCATCCTGGGGCCGGCGTTTGGTGAGATATTCCGCCAGCAGCGTGCCGAGAAACAGGCCGAGCGGCGTCGCAATCAGGATGGCGCCACCGAGCAAGGGGCCGGCGCGCTCCGGACCCCATCCATAGGTGCGCTCGAAGAACATCGGCCGCCACGCTTGCAGCCCGTAGCTCTCCACCGACGCCACCGCGACACTCAGAAACAGCGGCGCATAAAACTTCCAGTTCAGGCCGAGAAAGCGCAGCACCTCACGCAGCGGCACCGCGGCCACGGATTTTCGATCGCGCCGCTTCGGTTCGCGAACGCTCACCAGCATCACCAGCGCAAGCAATAATCCGGGAAGGCCGGTCACCAGCAGCACCATATGCCATTCGCGCACCACGAGGCCGCCCGGCAACGACAGTGGCGGCATGCCGGCAAACACCGACAGCAGAATTCCCCCGATTACCAGCGCGCCGGCCATGCCGCCGGTGATGCCGAGTTGATAGATCGCGAATGCCCGCGGCAGTTTTTCATGCGGCACCAGGTCCGCGATCATCGACATCGAGCACGGTCCCTTGACCAACTCGGCAGCGCCGACCAGCGCGCGCGCCGCGAACAATTGCCAGAGTGACTGAGCCAGCCCGCACAGCATGGTGGCGAGGCTCCACAGCGTCAAACCCGTCGTCAGAATGACCTTGCGGCTTCGGGTGTCGGCGAGGCGCGACAGGGGGAAGCTGAACAACACATAGGCCAGTGAAAAGGTGAGACCGATCAGAAGACTGATCGCGGTATCGGACAAATGCAGGTCCCGCTTGATCGGTCCGACCAGGAGGTTGACGATCCCGCGATCGATGTTCGACATCATCGAGACCAGCGAAAGCACAACGACGCTGTACCAGGCGCGCGACGACGCTGGCCACGTCCAGGCTCCGCTAGCGGCCCGATGCGGTACGGCTTCGCTCTGCAACGCCAAAATCGTTTCCTTCCCACTCCGTGCTTTTGGTTTTTTGCGCCGCCTGCAGATACCGCACTGCCGATATCGCGGCGGTAGCGGCGTCGCCGGCGACGGAGGCCAGCATACTGACCGAGCCGGCGCGAATATCGCCCGCGGCAAACAGCCCCGGCCGCGAGGCGCGCATCATCAGGTCGGTCACGATATGGCCGCCGGCGTCGAGCGCGATAAGGTCCTGCAGGAAGCCGGTTCGCGGCTCCAGTCCGACATAGGCGAATACCGCGCGACAGAGCTTGCGTTCGGTTTCAGCGCCGTGTCGAATTGCGATGCCGGTCAGGGCTTTGTCGCCTTCGATCGCGACGACTTCCGCATTTGCAATAATGCGAACATGCGGCAGTGCTGCGAGTTGCGCGATCGCGCATGGCCGCGCGGACGGAGAAGATCCGCGATGAATGAGCGTGACCCCGGAAGCATGGCCAGCCAGCACCAGCGCCTCGTCGAACGCCGAATCGCCGCCGCCAACCACAATCACGGGCTGGCCTTTGAACAGCGGACCGTCGCAAGCCGCGCAGTGCGATACGCCGCGGCCGGTGAATTCGGTTTCGCCGGGGACCCCCAGTTGGCGGAGCGACGAGCCAGCGGCAATGATCACCGCTCTCGCCGCGATCTCTTCATCGGCGCAGATCACCCGGTAGTCGCTGCCATCGACCGCTATGGTTGATACGCTGTCGAGCTGCACCACGGCGCCGGCCGCTTCCGCCTGCTGCTGCAGCAAGGGCCCTAATTCATAGCCCGCGATGCCGTCGGGAAAGCCGGGAAAATTCCGGATCGTCTCGATCGTCGCAACCTGACCGCCCGGCGCCAACTGTTCGATCACCAGCGTGCTCACGCCATGGCCTGCGGCGATCATGGCCGCGGTCAGACCGGCAACGCCGGCACCGATGACAACGACATCCGCGTGTTGCATGACGGGTTACGCCTGTCCGTCGTTCATCAGCGCCAGTCGTCGATCGATACCGTGGCGCGGTGCTTGGCGCCCATGATCTGCCAGTAGCCGTTCGTCTCGCCGCCGACCACGACGACGTTGATGGCCTCTTCCAGGAACATCGGGATCAGTTCATCCGGCCCGGCCTTGAGCCTGGTCGCCAACGGCTCCACGCCGAGCGTGGCGTTGGGGTAGATATAATTCTGAACCAGCTGCATATCCCAATAGCGGCCGGCGGGCATCTGCGCCGTCTCGTGAACGAAGCGGATCAGCTTTGCCTTGGTGTCGAAGCCGCCGCGGTCGATGAACTGCCGCGCCGTGATCGGATCGAGCAGCAGCACCGGCGCGGTCACGGTATCGACCGCAAGCAGCATGTCATGGACGTGCTCGCGCCAATAGTCCTTGCGCAGGCCAAGCCCGAAGGTGGTGGAGCGGCAGCCGAAGAATACGCTGACGACGCTGTCTTCCGGCTTGTAGCCGCGCTGCACATGCAGCGGCTCCCAGGGACTGCGCTCCTCGTTTTCCGCGAAGGTGATGCTGTTGTAGGTGTAGGCATTGCCGAGCGATCCCATGAAGGTATCGCCGGCAACCGAGCCGCCCTGCAGGTTTTGCGACAGCAGGCCGTAGGCCCGGCCGATCGTCGCATTGGCATGATTATAAGGGCCCATGGCGCCGATGCCGCAATTCATGCCGATCTGCTGGCGGATCGGACCGTTGACGACGACCATTGCCGACCCCGAACTCGAGGTGCTGCCGCGCGCCGTCACTTCCGACGCCGCCAGCGCCAGGATCACCGGAAAATACTCCGGCAGAGCGCCGGCCATTACGGCGTTCACCGCTACTTTTTCGACAGTGTATTCCCACGATCCGCGGTTCGGTGTCGGCTGCATGCGGCCGACCACCTTGTCCGCCGGCTGGCTGGTAGCCGCCAGCATCGCCGCGACCCGCTCTTGCGTCGGCAGCACGATCGGGAGTTGGTCGGTCCAGTTGTTACGCAAGAACAGATCGTGCAATTCGGCTTCAGTCGCGGCCTCGACGAAGCGCGGCGTCGATCGTTCGATTTCCGCGGGATGCTTACCGGCAACATTACCGGTCAGCGCTTCAATGATTTCACGCATCACCGGAGCGCCAGTCACGGGATCGTTGCCTTCGACATAGGCGCGCAGTTCAGGCACGCTCTTGCCCATCACCGGCTGCGGCACGAACACGCAGGGCGAATCCGGCAGGCCGCCCATGCGCGTCACCGAGCGCACCACCTTGTCGAACATGCTGGTGTGGATCGCGACCGTTGGAATCCCGAACTTGGTTTCCATGGTGATCGCGTGGGTCGAGACCGCCGGCGCGCAGGTGCTGCAATGGCCGACCCCGATGATCGCGGCATGGCCGCTGGCCTTGATCTCGCTCCACAGCGCCTGATCGTCGCGGCCATAATAGCCGGCCAGCGAGACCAGCTTGATGGTCACGGCGGGCATATGGCTGGCAAACCAGTTCGCCACTTCCTTCAGCAATTCGATCGAATCGTCGAAACGGCTGTCGATGAGATAGACCGTCTTGCCGTCGAGGCTTTCCAGTCGCGGTGCCAACGACTTCTTCGCCACCTTGGGCGGATAACCAACGGGGTTGAAGCAGACGATCTTGTTTTCAACGATATGCGGAGCGGGAACGGCGATATTCATGGCGGACGGCATCCTTCCCTGTGTTGCGCCGCTGGCGGCACGCTTTTGAGCGGGCTTGTTGCCCGCACTTGGGTTCAATAATGGCCCAGGACATTTGGTTGTCAATGAGATAATCTGTAATAAGACGATTTTAAATCCTTGAGCCGCGCCGGCTTGGCGGGCATAAGCGCCAGCGCTGCTGGCAACCCCGCATTGAGGAATGGAACAAGACGTTGAGCACAGTGGAAACGCCCGAAACAGCCGCCCGCGACGACGTCAAAGATCCGGAGTTGCAGCTCGGCCTGCACGGGCAGCGTCTGGGATTTCGGGTGCGGCGGCTGCATCACCTGCTCAGCCAGCGGGTGGTGGAAGCGTTCGCGCCGTATGGCCTGCGGCCCGGTTCGCTGACGATGATGGTGTTGATATCGGCCAATCCCGGCTTTTCGCAGGTGGAACTGTCGCGGATCGGCAATCTCGACAAGTCGGCGATCGTGACCATCGTCGATGACCTCGAGACACGCGGGCTGGCGATACGCGGCCGGTCCTCCAGCGACCGGCGCCGCAATTCCCTGTTCCTGACGGCGCAGGGCGAAAAGCTGATGAAGGAAATGCACCAGCTCGCGATGGCAACCGAGCAGCCATTGCGCGACGGCTTGTCACCGGAGGAATTCGATCAATTATTCGAGCTGCTGGAAAAGGCCCGGGCGCTGGTTGCGACGGCAAGCTGAGCGCGGATAGCGAGGGCGTCATTGGGATTGAACAATTCAACCCTCTGCGTTGATTTAACATGTTTTGCGGGAGCAGGAGGCCGGGCCAAAGACGGCTGACCTCTGTCGCAACCACGGCCTCGAAGTCTCGCACGCCAGGCGACTGAAGACGCTTGAGGACGAGAACGCCAAGCTGAAAAAGCCGTTGGCCGAGGCGATGCTCGACAACGCGATGCTGAAGGATATCGCGTCAAAAAAAATGGTGACGCCCGCCCTCAGGTGAAAGGCCGGCGCTCTCCTGGCTGCAACACTCACAACACCGCCGTTGCCTGGAACTCAATCAGTAACCCGGGATCAGCGAGATGATTCACTTCCACGATCGTGCTCGTCGGAAGGTTGTCTTTAAAGAACTCCATTCTGGCAGACACAATCTCCTTGAACTGCCGAATATCCGTTGTGTAGACGACGAGGGAAACGATGTTGGCGAGCGTGCCGCCCGCACCCTTCATGACGGTCGCCATATTTCGGATCGCCTGCCTGACTTGCTCGGCCATGTCTCCGGGCCCTACCAGCTGTCCGTTCTCATCCCTCGAAAGTTGCCCTGACAAAAAGATCAGGGACTGGGGCTGATCGACGCGAATGAAGTGATGATAGATGGTCTTACGCACGTTGGTAAAACCAGGGGGGTCGCCGCGGGTGATGGTGGTCAAGATCGCCTCACATCGTCATCTAAAATGTCAAGGTACGTCGCTTTTTTAGATCGCTTACTGGTCTAGTCAAATTGGTGCAACGGCGTCTACACGACGTCATGCGCGAGGTACAGACTGTTTCTGCGCGTGCAGTGAGAGCTGTATTTCGATGGTGAAATTGTACAGCGTACGATACACGGCTTCGATCACCGCAGGATCATAGCCCTCCTCTGCCGCCCACCTTTTGCGAGCGGCAAAAAACAAATCCCAGTGGTCCGGGCTTCTTATGCTGTCCTCATCTGGTTTGAACGCTACCGCCGAACGCACGTAATTGAGTCGTTTGCCGAGGAGGCCGATGATCTCGCGATCAATCTTGTTCACTTCGGCACGGATTTGATCCATGCCCGCGCAATCCTCCGGTGAAATCGTCTGTTTGTCCACGTTTACTGCTCCACCTTTATCTTCCGCGCTTCGACTATCTTGCCCCAGCGCTCATTCTCCGAACGCAAAAATTCCGAAAATTGAACGGCGTCGAGATATCGAACCTCAATTGCAGCCGGACCCAAGCGCTGAGAAAAAGGCTCCGAGCCTGCGATATTTCGCATTTCGTCCTCCAGTCGTTTCTTGATCTCCGTCGGCAGCCCATGAGGCGCGACAATTCCGTACCAATTGCCGTTGACGAAGTCCGCAATTCCCTGTTCCGCGAACGTGGGCACATTGGGCGCAACCGCCGGGCGCTGCAGCGACGCTGCTCCGAGCATCTTCGCCTGTCCGCTCTTCTCTATACCCAGGACGCTGTTCGGGCTCACGAAAGCCGCGTCGATCTCGCCCGTCATGATGGCGTTGACTGCAGGCGTGAGCCCTCGATAGGGAATATGGAGGAACGATGCTCCCGTTTTTTCTTCCAATGCCGCCAACGCAAGATGCGAGGTACTGCCAAGTCCATAGCTTCCGACCTTAATTCCTCCGGGAGAAGCTTTGGCAAGATTTATAAATTCCTGGACGTTGTTCGCTGCCAGGCCAGTTCTCGCGATCAGCACGAAGTCTACCTGTGCAAGCAGTGCAATCGGTTCGAAATCGCGCGTCACGTCATACCCCAACTTCGTATAGACATGGGGATTGATTGCGTGGGTCTCTGCGGTCGCGATCATTAAAGAGTACCCATCCGCAGGTAATCTCGCGAACATCTCGGCCCCGATATTTCCGTTCGCGCCTGGCCGATTTTCGACGACGACCGGTTGTTTGAGGGCTGTCGAAAGCTGCTCGGCAACGAAGCGCGCAACGATATCCGTCGAGCCGCCCGGCGGCCACGAGACGAATATCTTGATCCCATGATCCGGGTAATCGGCGCGGGCCGCGGACACCGAAACGGCGAGGAGAAGGAACGCCGCCACAACGATTGTCTTAACTGCATCTTTTTGCATGATCGCAGACCTTTACGACTTACGTTCAGCGCGCCTAACCCGGCGCCCAATGATTGCCGATCCGAGATGCGCTTTCTGACGCCCCGCATCCGACCGACCAAGGGTTAACGGCCAAAAGCGTATCCTTGCATGTAACGCGGGTTCGCCGCAGCTCTGAGGATGCGACCGTCCTTCGAGACGGCTGAGATTCTTCCGAGAGACCATGCATCGACAATTTCGACCTGGTGCCCTCGGCGAATGAGGTCCTTTTGAACGGCATCGGTGAAACGGGATTCCAGCGTCAGCGATCCCGGCTTTGCATGACGGGGAAAGAACGAGCTCGGCATATGGTCGTTGTGAAACATCGGTGCGTCGATCGAACTTTGCAAATTCATGCGATGATGGGCATGGCGCAGAAAAAACACCGAGCTCCACTGGTCCTGCTGATCGCCGCCGGGCGTCCCGAAGCTTCCGTAAGCCTTGCCGTCCCGATAGACGAGCGACACCGACAGCGTCGTGCGTGGCCGTTTGCCAGGCGCAAGCGAAGACGGCAGCCCCGCCTTTAGCCAGAACATTTGCGCACGAGTGCCCAGCGCGAATCCCAATCCCGGAATGGCGGGTGAGCTTTGTAGCCAGCCGCCGCTCGGCGTGGCCGACACGATATTTCCATGCCGGTCGATGACATCCAGGTGCACGGTGTCGCCGCGCACCGATCCGCGGGGGCCGATCGTTGGCTCGCCCGCTCCCATCAACACCGGCCGGCGCGATCCCATGGTAGGCTCGCCAGCACCCAAGGCAGTCGTTTGCTCACCCGCTGGGTCGACTACATAGGGAACGTCGTGGTCGTAGCCGGAAATAACGCCTGGCCGAAACTCGGAGGAAGCGGTCTCGCCGATCAGAGCGCGGCGTTGATCGGAGTATTCGTTGCTGAGTAACCTGGCCATTGGAACATCGACAAGGTTCGGATCGCCGTAGTACTTTTCACGGTCCGCAAATGCGAGTTTCGAACACTCGGTCACGAGGTGAACGAATTCTCCACCGACGGGATCCAATTCGGACAGGTCAAACCCTTTCAAAAGCGCGAGTTGCTGGAGAAATACCGGTCCCTGCGTCCACGGCCCCGGCTTCAGCACCTCGAAAGGACCATAGCTCAGGGATAGCGGATCCTCGTACGTGGGCTGCCATGTCGCCAGATCCTGTCCCGTCAGCAGTCCCGCGTGACGCCGCCCGGATGTATCCATCACCGGCGTGCGCACAAATTTGTCGATCGCCTCCGCCACAAACCCTTGATAGAACGCTTTTCGGGCGCCCTCGATTTTCTGCTCGCGGTTGCCGGGCGTGTCCTGCGCGGCGCGAACGACGCGCTCATAGGTCGAGGCGAGATCGGGATTGGTGAACAACGACCCTGCCGCCGGTACACCGTTGCGCAGATAAATCTCGGCCGACGTCGGCCACTCATCGCGGAACAGAGGGGCGACCATCTTGATCGCGGCAGCAATACGCGGCAGCATCACATAGCCGTCGCGGGCGTAGGAGATCGCGGTTTCCAGCACGTCTTCCAGATTCATGGTGCCGTAGTCGCGAAGCAGCGTCATCCACGCTCCGAACGAGCCGGGTACGCATGCGGGAAGAAAACCGCTGCCGGGAATGATATCGAGATCGAGCTCCGCGAAGCGGTCGATGGAGGCGTTGGCTGGAGCCACGCCCTGCCCGCACAGCACGCGTGCCCGCCCGGAACGCACGTCGTGGAATATGACCGGCACTTCGCCGCCAAAGCCGTTGAGGTGCGGCTCGACCACCTGCAACGCGAAGCCAATGGCCACCGCCGCGTCGAAGGCATTGCCGCCTTTTTCGAGGATCCGCATGCCGGCGGCGGTTCCGAGCCAATGCGTCGAGGCGACAACACCGAACGCGCCGACAATTTCTGGCCGCGTCGTAAACGAGGTTTCTCCTGCGTCCGGGCCATAGCTCAGCCGGAAGTTTCCAAGCGCTAGATTGTTCGACATGCCACCACCTCGTCTTCAACTCGTGATCTGTTTGCGCCAGCGCTATTCGCCGCGATAAATCGGAAAGTCTCTCGTCAATGCCGCGGCTTTGGCCCTGACCTTCTCCTCGACAACAGGCGCGGCATCGCTATTGGACGCGGAGACAGCATCAAGCACCTCGGCGATAAGTTGCCCTATCGCCTCGAATTCCTTCTTTCCGAATCCGCGCGACGTGACCGCGGCGCTGCGGAGCCGGATACCAGACGTGATCGTCGGCTTCTCCGGATCGAACGGAATGCCGTTCTTGTTGCAGGTGATGTGGGCACGCCCGAGCGCGGCCTCTGCCACCTTGCCGCTGAGATTCTTCCCTCGCAGGTCCACCAACATCAGATGGTTGTCGGTGCCGCCGGACACGATGAAATAGCCCTTGCCGGTCAGCGTTGCGGCCAAAACCTTGGCATTGTCGACGACATCCTGCGCGTACTGCCGGAAAGCCGGCGTCAGCGCTTCGCCGAACGCGACCGCTTTCGCCGCGATGACGTGCATCAGCGGACCGCCCTGCAGACCGGGAAAGATCGCGGAATTGATCTTCTTGGCGAGATCCTCATCGTCGGTCAGGATGAGGCCGCCCCGCGGCCCACGCAGCGTCTTGTGCGTGGTCGACGTCACGACGTGCGCATGCGGAAAGGGCGAGGGATGCACGCCACCGGCGACCAGCCCGGCGAAATGCGCCATGTCGACGAAAAGATATGCGCCAACCGCGTCCGCGATCCGACGAAATTTGGCAAAATCCCAGAAGCGCGAATAGGCCGAGCCGCCGGCTACGATGACCTTCGGCTTGTGCTCGCGCGCCAGGCGCTCGACCGCCTCCATGTCGATGCGCTGGTCATCCGGACGCACGCCGTAGCTCACGACATTGAACCATTTGCCCGACATGTTGGGCCTGGCCCCGTGTGTCAGATGTCCGCCCGCCGCGAGATCGAGACCCATAAAGGTGTCTCCCGGCTTCATCAGCGCCATGAACACGCCCTGATTGGCCTGACTGCCCGAATTGGGCTGTACGTTCGCAAAGGCGCATCCGAACAATTTTCTGGCGCGATCGATCGCAATCTCCTCGGCAACGTCAACGAACTGGCACCCGCCATAATAGCGCCGTCCAGGATACCCTTCGGCATACTTGTTCGTGAGAACTGATCCCTGCGCCTGCAACACGGCATGCGAGACGATGTTCTCCGATGCGATCAGTTCGATCTCGTCGCGCTGACGGTTCAGTTCACTGGTGATCGTGGCGGCGACCGCCGGATCGACCTCGGTGATGTCGGTAGAGAAAAACCGGTCCAGAGTCGGTTGAGTCATTTTGATCCTTCAGCATTCCGCGAGGTTGACGGCGAGACCTCCAAGCGAGGTCTCCTTGTATTTCGACTGCATGTCGCGCCCGGTCTCGCGCATGGTAGCGATAACCTTGTCGAGCGACACGATGTGGGTGCCGTCGCCCTGCAAGGCGAGGGATGCCGCGCTGATCGCCTTGATGGCGCCGAAGGCGTTGCGCTCGATGCAGGGCACCTGCACGAGGCCGCCGATCGGATCGCAGGTCATGCCGAGGTGGTGTTCCATGCCGATTTCGGCTGCGTTCTCGACTTGTGCGTTGGTGCCGCCGAGGACGGCGGCCAACCCGGCCGCGGCCATCGAACAGGCGACCCCGACTTCGCCCTGGCAACCGACTTCCGCACCTGAAATCGATGCGTTCATCTTGAACAGAGCTCCGATCGCCGAGGCGGTAAGAAGGATTGTTCGCATGCCTTCAGCATCGGCATCGCGGCAATGATCGCGGAAATAGCGCAGTGTTGCCGGAACGATGCCGGCGGCGCCGTTGGTTGGCGCGGTAACGACACGGCCGCCGGCGGCGTTCTCCTCATTGACGGCGATGGCATAAAGACTGACCCAGTCCATCACCTCATGTTGCGTACGGTTGTTGGAGCCAGCGGCGGCGGTCAGTTTCCGGTAAAGCGCTGGGGCACGGCGACGCACGTGAAGGCCGCCCGGCAGTTCGCCCTCTGCCATCATACCCCTGTCGATGCAGGCCATCATCACCGCGATGATCCGATCGAGACGTTGCTCGACATCTTCTCGCGGCTGCCGGCTGACCTCATTGGCCATGACCATGTCACCGATCGACAATTGCGCCCTGGCGCCCATGACCAGAAGGTCCTGACCGGACCGGAACGGATAAGGAACCGGACCATCGCTCACGACTGGCGGCTGACCGAGCTCGTGCTCGCGCACCACAAAACCGCCGCCGACGGAACACCAGCGTTCGCTGTGGATCGCGGCATTGTCGGAATCGAAGACCGTCAACAACAGCGTATTGGGATGATACTTCGGCGCGGTCAGATTATCGAATACGATGTCGGTGTTGGCATCGAACGAGACAGGATGGCGATTTGCAAGGCGCAGCACGCGATCGTTCCGTACGGCGGCCGCGATCGCATCGGCCTTGTCCGGATCGATCCTATCGGGCAGTTCGCCTGCGAGGCCCAGAATCACTGCTTTATCCTCCCATGTCCCCTGCCGGTCCAGGCCAGCGATCCCAATAGATCAACGCGCACACGGGCGACGCGCGGCAGAAGGCCGGAGGCGGCGACAGCATCTGTGAAAGCGGCGGCGGCCTTCATCGGCCCAACGGTATGCGAGGATGACGGACCGATGCCAACCTTGAACAACTCGAACGTGCCGATCATCGCGCTGTTCCTTAATGCCGGCGGCCGCCATCGGAAAATTCACTACGCGCCTCATCCAGTAATTGCCAGACATACGGCGCGAACGAACGCCAGACATCGATGTGAAAGGTGTCGATTTCCGGTCGCGACAGCAGGATTGTCGCCTTGCCGAGAATCGTGCGGGTACACATGCCGACCGGAAAGGCGCGAAGCGACAGGTTGAGCGGGCAACCGTGATTGAGGACATAATCACTCGTACGGCCCGACACCACGAAAGCGTCCGACCGATGGCTGATATCGACGAGCGAACAGGAATGGCCCGCGAGCGCGGTTTCCATGCTTGCGAACAGCGCTGATGGCTGTTCGCCTGTCGCCTGAAGCAGCCACTCGTCAGGGCCAAGCCAATAGACAGCGCGACTGCCCCTTACGGCGAACTGACACGCCGTTTGCGGCAGCGAAATCCCGAAGGCGTTGCCGGCTACCTGGACAGACGACGGACGGCCACGAAAAGAGAGTTTCACGGCATCGGGAAGCACAGTTAGCGTCGCCGCCGGGATGCTGACGGCGCTGCGGCTCACTGCCACCAGCGAATTCAGGCGTCGAATGGAGAGATCAAGCATTGAGACGCTCCCCTTTGGGATCGTAGAACACGGGTTGCACAATATCGACTGCCACCGGGCCAGCCGGCATAGGCACCGACAGACGTGTACCGATCCGAGTACGTCCGTTGCGAACCAGCGCAAGGGCAATCGAGCGATCGAGTGCGGCGCTCCAGTAGGACGACGTCACATGACCGATCATGCTCATCGGAACAGGCTCTGTGGGATCGGCGACGATCTGCGCTCCCTCCTCCAGCACCGTATTCGGATCGACGGTAAGCAGGCCAACCAGTTGCTTGCGGTCGCTCTGCATCATGGCCGGACGGATCAGCGAACGTTTGCCGACGAAATCCTTCTTTGCCTTGCCCACCGCCCAGCCAAGCCCCGCATCGTCAGGCGTCACGGTGCCGTCGGTTTCCTGACCGATGATGATGTAGCCCTTCTCCGCGCGCAGCACGTGCATGGTCTCGGTGCCATAGGGCGTGATGCCAAAGGCCTGACCTTCAGCCATGATGGCTTCCCACACCGCGCGGCCGTATCCTGCCGGGACGTTCACCTCGAAGCCAAGCTCGCCAGTGAAGGAGACGCGGAACAGGCGTGTCGGGATGCCGCAAATCCGGCCCTCGCGCACGCTCATATGCGGCATGGCTTCCCGCGACAGGTCGATGTCCTGCACCAGCGGCTCGAGGACGTTGCGGGAATTTGGCCCCTGAACGGCAATGACGGCCCATTGCTCCGTAGTCGAAGTCAGCCAGACGTCGAGATCTGGCCATTCGGTCTGGAGGTAATCCTCCATCATGGCGAGCACCCGGGCGGCACCGCCGGTCGTCGTGGTGACGTGGAATCGATCGGGTGCCATTCGGCCTACGACACCGTCATCCATGACGAAGCCGTCTTCGCGCAGCATCACGCCGTAACGCAGCCGCCCGGGCTCGAGCTTGGTCCATACATTGGTATACATGCGATTCATGAATTCGGCGGCATCCTTGCCCACCACTTCAATCTTGCCGAGCGTGGTGGCATCGAAAATGCCGACGGACTCGCGGGTTGCCATGCATTCGCGCCTTACTGCGGCGTGCATGTCTTCGCCCGCGCGGGGGAAGTAGTGCGCACGCTTCCAGAGACTGACATCCTCGAAGACCGCACCGTTCTCGGCGGCCCAGTCGTGGATCGACGTCTTGCGGACGGGATCGAATAGATCGCCTCGCGATTGCCCGGCGAAGACACCGAACGTCGTTGGCGTATACGGTGGGCGGAATGTGGTGAGGCCGATCCTGGTCACCGGCAGCTTCAGTGCGTCGGAGACGACGCCGAGCGCATTCATGTTCGATGTCTTGCCCTGGTCCGTGGCCATTCCAGTGGTGGTGTAGCGCTTCACGTGCTCGATGGAGCGAAAGCCTTCACGGGTTGCAAGCCTGATGTCCTTCGCGGTGACGTCGTTCTGGAAATCGACCCAGGCACGCGTCTTCAGCGGATTGCGGCCATGCGGGGCAGCGCCGATGAAGCCGTCGCTTCCAACGCTGTCCGCCTGGACCGCGAAGCACTGCGTTACCGCAACGCCGCCACCAATTGCCGTCGCCGCCTCTACGCCGCCCGCGAAGCCGTCGTTCAGGACTTGTTGCAGATCGTAGACACCGCGACATCCGCCGACAGATCGTTCGCGCTCAACCGAAGCGCCCGGAATGTAGGCCTGCAGGGCGTCGTCGTAGACGAGCTTGCCGCGGGATTGCGAGAACAGATGCACGCTCGGCGTAAAGCCTCCGGACATCAGGACCAGGTCGCAGGCGATGGTCTCGCCGCCGCCACCAGGGGTAGCGCTGGCAAGATTCACCGACGCGACGCGCAGCCGGCCGCGTGTGCCAGTGACGCAGGTCGCAGGCCGCACCACGATGCCGGCAGCGCGGACGCGTTCGATCCATGGGCCGGTGGGCGCGGCTCGCATATCGGCAATGGCGGCGATGGCGACACCCGCAGCCTTGAGATCGAGCGCGGCCCGATAGGCGCTGTCGCAAGCGGTGAAGACGACCGCCTTGTCGCCGGGCCGCGCGCCATAGCGGTTCGCATATGTGCGGGCGGCTTCCGCCATCATCACGCCGGGCCGATCGTTATCCGGGAATACGATGGGCCGTTCGATCGCACCGGTGGCCAGCACTACTTCCCTGGCCCGCACCTGCCACAGCCGTTCACGCGGCAATCTCGGATCGGCTGACGCGAGATGATCCGTGACGCGTTGGCACAGCCCGAGGAAATTGTGCGGATACCAGCCAAACGCGGTCGTGCGCGGCATCAGCTTCACATTGGGGTTCGCGGCCAATTCATCCAGCGCCGCGGTAACCCAGTCGATGGCCGACTTGCCATCGATGGTTGCGGCGGTTTCGGTCAACAGCGAGCCGCCCATCTCGGCCTGCTCGTCGCAGACGATCACCTTGACGCCCGAGCGGGCCGCCGCAAGCGCGGCGGCGAGACCAGCCGGTCCCGCGCCGACCACAAGC
Organism: uncultured Alphaproteobacteria bacterium; assembly: GCA_963761895.1. Taxonomy (GTDB): domain Bacteria; phylum Pseudomonadota; class Alphaproteobacteria; order Rhizobiales; family Xanthobacteraceae; genus Bradyrhizobium. The sequence goes on along the minus strand of CAVXIL010000001.1, from coordinate 244,235 downwards.
ACGTCGCAATGCGCATACACATGGGTGTAGCGGTCGGCGTCGGGCTCCGCCGGTGCGCGGCCGAGTCCCGCCGCACGTCGAATCAGCGGCTCGTACAGCTTGCTCCATGCCGCCGCCGGCCACATGAATGTCTTGTAGTAGAAGCCGGCCGGCAGAAACGACGCAACCGACTCGTTGGCCGCGCCGATGTCGAACGACAGCGAGGGCCAGCGGTTCTGGCTTTCCGCGGTGAGCCCATCGTGAAGCTCAACCTGCGTCGCCCGTAGGTTGGGCGTGTAACGCGAGTCATCGGCACCGACGCCAACCAGCGCATTCGGTTCATCCGAACCCGCCGTCATGATGCCCCGTGGCCGGTGATACTTGAACGAGCGCCCGACAAGATGCACGCCATTGGCGATCAGCGCGGAGGCGAGCGTATCTCCTGCGAAGCCGCCGTAGCTTTTCCCGTCGAACGTGAATCGAACCGGCCGGCTGCGATCGATGCGCCCGCCGCTCGCCAGGCGATACGCGGCGGTCATCGCGCAGCCTCTTTCGGCGTCGCAGCAGCCGGTGGCGGCTCTCCCGTTCTGTACGTCGCTATGATCTTGTCGCTGATCGTATCGCGCTGCACGTTGAAGAAACGGCCACAGCCGTGAAAATGCCGCCAGCGCTCTGCATGCATACCCTTCGGGTTGCGTCGCAGGTAGAGATAGGCGGTCCACGTCTCGTCATCGAGGCTCATGGGATCGAGCGGACGGGCGATGTGTGCCTCGCCTCCATAGGAGAATTCGAGCTCTGGCCGGGGACCGCAATAGGGGCAACAAATCAAAAGCATGGTCGCGACGTCCTGAGTTCAGTGGGCAACGGCGGCGGCGGCGGCTTCGTCGATCAGGACGCCGTCCCGGAAACGTTCGATGGTGAAGGGTGCATTGATCGGATGCGGCTCATCCTTGGCGATCGTCCAGGCGAAAACGTCGCCTGATCCGGGCGTGGCCTTGAAGCCACCCGTGCCCCAGCCGCAATTCACATAGAGGCCGGCAATCGGCGTCCTGGCGATGATCGGAGACCGGTCCGGCGTGACGTCGACGACGCCACCCCAGTTACGCAGCATCCGCAGCCGCCGGAACATCGGCACCAGCTCGCAGATCGCATCGAGCGTATGGCTGGCGATGTGCAGCGCGCCGCGCTGCGAATAGGACGTGTAGGCATCGGTGCCCGCCCCGATGACCATCTCGCCTTTGTCCGACTGCGAGATATAGGCATGGATGGTGTTGGACATCACCACGCAGGGAAATGCCGGCTTGACGGGTTCGGAAACCAGCGCCTGCAAGGGAAAGCTCTCCAGCGGCAGTCTCACGCCCGCCATGTCCATCACGACGCTGGTGTTGCCGGCGGCAACGACCCCGACCTTTTTCGCCGCGATGAATCCGCGAGATGTGTCGACACCCGTGACAGCGCCGGATGGTCCGCGCCTGATCCCTGTCACTTCACAATTTTCGAGAATATCTACGCCTCGGGCATCCGCCGCTCGCGCATATCCCCATGCGACGGCATCGTGCCGCGCGGTGCCGCCGCGCCGCTGCAGCGCGCCGCCGAGGATGGGATAGCGCATGGCGCCGCCGACGTTCAATGGCGGACAGAACTCCTTGCACTCCTGCGGCGACAGCCATTCATTGTCGATGCCGTTCAGCCTGTTGGCATGAACATGCCGCTTGAAGCTCTGGACGTCGTGGGTGTTGTGCGCCAGCATCAGCACGCCGCGCGGCGAATACATGACGTTGTAATTGAGCTCCTGCGACAGGCCCTCCCAAAGCTTCAAGGCGTGTTCGTATAGCCTGGCGCTTTCGTCAAACAGATAATTCGAGCGAATGATCGTCGTGTTGCGCCCGGTGTTGCCGCCACCAAGCCAGCCCCGTTCCACGACCGCGACGTTCGATATGCCGTACCGGTCCGCCAGATAGAAGGCCGTGGCGAGGCCGTGACCGCCGCCGCCGACAATCACGACATCGTATTGCGGCTTTGGATCGGGCGAGCGCCACTGCCGTTGCCAGTTCGCATGGCCGCCAAGGCCGCGCCGAAACAGGGAAAGCGCTGAAAATTTCTGCATAGGACCCGTATCTGTTCAAATAGAACATTACTACCCGCGTGCTCATTCCTGCCAGCATCGGACCGCCACCGGGATTGGATGCAGGCGACATCTGCATGATCGGCGATTTGGAAAAATCCGTCCCCCCAAGAGCCGACGGCGAGAGCCTCACCCCGGGTGCGCGGGCCCAGCGATTCTCCGAGTGCTGATCATGCGGTTGCTTATCGGCACGGCGGAAAATGCCGGGAGAAATCCCTCGCGTTCCACGCGGCGGACGAACCTATGACCACGAGGCGGGAGCGCGGTGGCGACGGCGACACCGCTTCCGCCTCAAGATTCTCGCGCCGCCCTACGCGCTGATAGACGAAACGACGCGCCGGCTCATTTTCAAAATGAAAAATTCCCTTCGCCCTGATCACATACGCGGGAAGCTGACGCAACGCGGCCGCCAACCGGTCCCGATCGAGCGGAACGTCCCAGCTGCATGTCCAGCTCGAGAACGCGGATGCGTGCCCTTCCATGGCGCACTGGAAGCTTGAGGACCGCTTCGTGTTAACTCCAAGCACGATGTCAACGGGAACATCGGCCTGCACCACCTCGATGATCGTTCGCTGCCCGGCAAATTCCTCGAGGCGCGACCGAACGAGATGCTTGTTGCCGTTGATCAGGTCGGTCTTGTTCAGGACGACTAGATCCGCCGCCATGAGTTGGGACGAAATGGTCGGCAGGATTTCAGGATCGCGGATCCGGTCAAGGAACGTCTCCCCGTCCACCAGCGTCAGGACCCCGTCCAGCCGAATTGCCGGATTTGCCAGCGCGACCTGCGCGATGCCGTGCGGATCGGCGAGCCCACTGGCCTCGAGAACAATAGCATCCGGCGTATCCGGTCTCTGAAGCAACCGAAGGAGCGCCCTGGTGAGGTCTCCCGCGATCGAGCAGCAAGCGCACCCGTTGGCAAGGCCGATCGCATCCTCGCTTCGCGAGCGTATCAGTTCTTCATCGATATTGACGGCGCCGAAGTCGTTGACGAGCACCGCGATCCGCCGCCCGTGAGTTTCGGACAGGAGGCGATTGACCAGCGTCGTCTTCCCGGCACCAAGAAAGCCGCTGATGACGGTCAGCGGCAACGATCCGGTCTTTGCCGCTGTCTGAGCAGGAATCAACCGGGCGGCCTCGAAGATTCCCGTCAGCATCGCCAGGGTTTCGCGACCGGCAGCCAGACGGTGCAAATTTCCGGCGCCATCCGGTCCCTTTTGCGGGCCCGAGGTCATGCCGGTTGAATTCTTCCGCTGAGGACCGTGCCCCAGATCTTGATGTCCTTCAGATCCATCGGGTCGACCTCGAACGGGTCACTTTCAAGGATCGCGAAATCGGCCAGCTTGCCGGGTTCGAGACTGCCCAGTCTTTGCTCCGCGCCGAGAACATAGGCGGCGTCGATGGTGATGGCGCGCAAGGCCCGCTCGACGCTGATCCTTTCACCCGGCGCAAGCACCGTCTTCCCGTCAAGCGCAATGCGGTTCACCGCGACCCACGCGGCGGTCAACGGATGCAGTGGCACAAGGACCAGCGAATAGTCGGAATGCAACGCGAAGATCACGCCTTCCCGTTCAAGCGAGCCCAGCCGCGCCACCGCCTCTGACCGGTCGGGGCCAAATCCCTCCTCGCTGTGCAACTGACTGCGATAGTGTACGAAGTAGTTGTTCACGCTGGCCACACCGCCCAAAGCCTTGAGCCGGCGGCCCTGATCGGGTGTGCTGATGCAATAGTGTTCGAGGGTGAAGCGATGATCGAACTTCGGCTGGATGTTCTGTAGCTTCGCAAGCGCGTTCAGCGAGGCATCGACCGCTTCGTCGCCGTTGGCGTGACAATGGATCTGAATGCCCGCTTTCCAGAACGGAAGCATGCGCTCGTGGAGCTCATCCCAGGGAACATCGTTCCTCAGACCGTTGCTGCCGTCGAGATAGCCCGGGAAGTTGAGGCGCAGCGACATAGCCGGGAATGATCCGTCCGACAGGAACTTGACGCCGTGAAAGAACAGCTTGTCGTTGCTCCGCTTCATTGCCTCCAACAGGAAATCCACGGACTTGCTGCCATGGTCCGCGTAGAGCGACATTTCCAGGGACACCAGCCCCATGCGTACCGGGTAGCTGTCGTCTGGCACCACCTTCGCATGCAGTTGCCATTCATTCTCGAAGCTGCCTTTCCCGAAAATCATCTCGGCGGTCGTCGTTACGCCTGCCTGGCGGGCGATATCACCCATCCTGCGCAACCCCTCGGCACCGCCGCGCTCGGCGATGGCGTCCCTCATCGCGCCGAGCGCGACGCGACCGGCCTCAAGCTCAACAAACTGGCCGTTCAACCGGCCATCGGGATAACGCATCACGCCATGGACGTTGGAGTTGTCGGGCACCTTGGCCCGGACCAGCGCCGCGCTGTTCAGATAGGTGAAGTGTGGGGCATAGGAGATGACCCAGATTGGTCGCGTTGTGGAAACCTGATCAAGTTCGTCGCGATGGAGATGGCCGCCTTGTGAGGCTGGATCGAGGCCCCAGGCGATCAGCGGCGCGGTAGAATCGGGATCGGACTTGTCGGCCTCGCGCAGCTTGGCGATGACCTCGGGGCGTGTCGGCAGGCCCGGGTTGATCCCGGCCGGACCCGGCGAATTGATCGGCCCGATATAGTGCATGGCGAGATAGCCCGCCGAAAACGCAAAATGCGTATGAGGGTCGATCAGCCCCGGCATGATGACCTTGTCTGCGAATGTGTCGTCGATCTTATGCGGATAACGCTTGAGCCATGGCTGCATCGACTCAATCGTTCCCGTCGACAGGACACGGCCGTCCATCACAGCAACGCAGCTGGCAAACGGACGACCGGCATCCATCGTGATGACCTTGCGTGCGCGATAGACTGTGATGTCGTTCATCTTCACTCCTTCTTGCTCAATTTAATTGACATCCAAGGTCGGCGATTTGCTGTTATCGATGCGACACAATCTTTGTAGAAATTCGCAATAAGCGCCGGGTACCGCTGCTCGCTTTGTACGGGACGCGCGGGTGTCATACGCCATCGGTTGGAAGCGTGCGACACTCCGCTCGTAGATAAGCGACAAGGAGGCCGTCACGCCTTGCCCGTCCGGTGCGAAAGGTGATGATTCCGTCACCGCAATTTTGTGTTCCGAACGATCATGGAACGCTCGCAGGCGACGCATCTTCCGGAAATCGCAGGAATGGCTGACAACGACTTGAGAGGAAATAGCTGGATCGTACCGCCAAGCAGGTACATCCAGGGCAGGCCAGCGGCGTATCTGATACCGCAGCCCAGGTCGGTCTATCTGAAGATGCGGGATGGCTGCAAGATCGCGGCTGATATCTATCTGCCCGACGGGGATGACAAGGGCACGCATTGGCCGACAATCCTGATCCAGACGCCGTATTACCGGCGTTTTGCGGTCGATCCGGCGGCGAAAGACGTCGAACCGTCGCCCAACGTTGCGAAATATCGCGACGCCTTTGTCCCGCGCGGTTATGCAGTTGTCATCGTCGACGTTCGCGGCACCGGCGCGAGCTTCGGGACACGCGACAGCTTCCGCTCGCCGCGTGAACGCGACGACGCCTATGAGATCGCCGACTGGATCATCGCACAACCGTGGTCGAACGGCGCTCTGGGCGCGACGGGCATATCCTATCTCGGCGCCGCCAGCGACTTTCTGGCGAGCACATCACATCGCGCCGTCAAGGCCATCGCACCCTTGTTCGCGGTTTGGGATACTTATCTGGACAATTATTATCCCGGCGGAGTTTTGATCACGAGCCTCGCTCACGTCTACGACCAGTTGATGTTCGGCCTCGATGAGGACCAAAGACATGTCCTGAAGAATTTCTCCTATTACTCCGATCCCAACTTCCGCGGTCCGCAGCCCGTGGACGACGATCTGGACGGATCCGCATGCAAGGCGGCGGTCGCCGTGCATGCGGGTAACTTTCGTATGCCCGATTTCATGCGCGCGCTGGCTTTCAGGAATGAAGCTCTGCCGGACTATCACGGCCTGTCTTCCGGCAGCATCAGCCCCTGCAGCTATTCGGCTGGAACGAGGGATGACGTCGCGGTTTATTCCGTTTCCGGATGGATGGACGGCGCCGGCTACGCCAATGGCGCGATAAGCCGGTTTCTTACGCTTCCCAGTCGCAACAAATATCTCCTGCTCGGCCCCTGGGATCACGGGGCACGCATCAATTCGTCACGATGGCGTGCCGGTGAAACGCCGGAGTTCGATATTTTTGCGGAGATCGTCCGGTTCTTCGATGAGCATTTGATGGGTATCGATACCGGATTGCGGGACGAGAAGCCCGTCCACTATTTCACCGTCCACGAAGAGCGCTGGCGGGCGGCGGATAGCTGGCCGCCGTTCAGGTCGTCAACGCGCTTCTTTCTTTCCGAGGGTGACGAACTTTCGGAAACAGCCGGGCCCTCCGCTGCGGACGGCTATGATGTGGACTTCGAAATCGGAACCGGCAATTTCACCCGATACGAAAGAATAGCGGCTATCGACAGCCGGGAGTACTACACCGACTGGAACGGTCGCGATCGCGCGATGCTGAACTACACGAGTCCCCCGCTTGCGCTGAATGCGGAGATCACGGGGAACTGCACGGCGTCACTTTGGGTTTCGAGCAACGCGACAGATTTCGCGCTTCACGTATACATTTCGGAGATATTTCCCGACGGCGAGGCGCACTACGTCACGGAAGGATTGTTACGTGCGCTGCATAGACGGGAGTCTGATCCGCCAGGTAACTATCAAACACCATGCGTGTTTCGCTCTTGCACACGCGCTGATGCTCAAAGCATGCCGGTGGACCGGCCCCAGTTGCTGAGATTTTCGTTGCTGCCGGTTTCGTGGACATTTCTCGCGGGCAGCAGAATCAGGCTGTCCGTCTCCGGCGCGGATGCGGATCACTGCGAAAGGATTCCCGCCGAAAATCCGCTCCGCCTTCGATTCCTGCGAGGCGGCACAGATGCCTCATTCGTCGAGCTACCGCTCAGATTTCTGTAGCTGTACCAGCGTACAATCCGATGAAGCTTATCGACAAGGCTGGGTTCGGCCTTTCGCCATGGCCAACGACCTTTGAGCGCTTCCTGAGCCAGACTTGATGGCAGGATATCGTTGGCATGTCATCACCCCCGAAACTTCAATGGCTCAGGCGCCTAATTGCTTTCGATGCGGTGGAGTGCCATGATTTTTCACATTTCTCCTGACGAGGCAAAAGCGGCTAAACGAATGGACATGAAGAAAAGCGATGCGCTTCTGGCTTACCTCCAGACGAAGGGAATAACTGCAAAGACTTTTGAGCATCCGCCCGTGCATACGGTGGAGGAGTCCCAAAAGCTTCGGGGAGACATTTCTGGAATCCACACGAAGAATCTTTTTTTGCGGGACGGCAAGAAGAACTTCTATCTCTTCATAACTGGAGAAAATGTCTCGGTTAACCTCAAGTCTTTGGCTCGAAAGATCGGAGCAAAGGGTGGATTGTCCTTCGGCTCTGCCGAATCCCTTATGGATCTGTTGGGCGTCGCGCCCGGATCGGTATCGGTATTGGCGGCAGTCAATGACGAGCAGAAAAGAGTTACGATCGTGATAGACATGCAGCTTCTTGCGGCATCAACCATCAATTGCCATCCGCTCACTAACTGCCGCACAACATCTCTTTCAAAAACCGATCTTATCGATTTCTTGAACTCCATCGGACGAACGCCGATTTATGTTTCTCTTTTCGAAGATGGGCAGGATCGAGAAGCGAACTGAGTGCCATGTCAACAGCCGCATTTACGCGCCCCAGACGTTTCTGAGCAGGTCAAGCCAGTTTCTGCCGATCACTGATTCAATACGGCTTGTGCTCCAGCCCCGCTTCTCCATCGTCGCCGTCAGATTAGGCCAATCGCCGATTGTACGGATCCCTTCTGGATTCACGACGTCGCCAAAGTCCGTCAGCTTGCGGCCGTATCCTTTGTCATGCGTGATCCAGTCAAAGAACGGCTGTCCATATCCTTGGGTGAAATCGGTACCAATACCGACGTTTTTCTCACCGCAGATATTGATCACGTATTCGATTGCCTCGACGTAATCGTCGACCTTGGCGGAAGCGCCCCTTTTGAGAAAAGGAGGAAACATCGTCACGCCCACGAAGCCCCCGTGATCAACGATAAATTTCAATTGCTCGTCGGTCTTGTTGCGCGGATGTGCCTTTAGGCCCGAAGGCAAACAGTGCGAATACGCGACGGGCTGTTCGGAGGCGAGTATCACGTCGATACTCGTCTGAGGCCCGACGTGCGACAGGTCGCAAAGAATCCCAAGCCGGTTCATCTCGGATACGACATCGTGACCGAAGTCGGATAATCCGCCGTCCTTTGTCTCATAGCAGCCAGAACCGACGAGATTTTGGGTGTTGTACGCCATCTGGATGACGCCGACCCCCAGTTCCTTGAAAAGGCCGAGGTAGCCGATCTGGTCCTCGATGCCGGATATGTTTTGCCAACCCAGGATGATTCCCGTTTTCCCCTCCTGCTTGGCAGCCAGGATATCCTCAGTGGTGTAAACCTGCTTGAGCAGATCGCCGTGATCGTTGAACCACTTCTTCCAGCGCATCACATTGCGCATGGTATCGGTGAAACCTTCCCACACGCAGCAAGTGCAATTGACCGCGGTCAGACCACCTTTTCGCATGTCCTCGAAAACCGGCCGGCCGAAATTGGAAATGATCAGGCCATCGATGACGACCGACTCTTCATGCAACTGTGACGGCATACACACCTCCTTGCGACATTGCTGATCCCGATGAATTCGGACTACGTAGCTGGTACGGCAAATGCCGAACTTTCCGCCGACATGCGCCAGACGCAGCGTTAAAGGCTTGCCTATCCCGGACGTACAGCCTTCAAGTCGTCGGCATTTGCATCGGCCTTGAACATGAAACACCATCCAGGGGGGATCGTAAGCACCGCCGGTTGCCCGACCTCCAGCCCTTCCGCCGCAACGCGATTGGATTGCTGCACGAGAACGCGGTGATCTCCGGAAATCCTGACGCAATATTCCGTGGAGGGACCGAGGTAACTGACGAGTTCGACGACACCGTCGATCGCGTTGATATCCCCTTGCCCGACCGGTCCGGCTTCGGAGCGCTTGGCGATCTTGATCTTCTCCGGCCGCACCCCCATCAGCGTCGCGGCTGCGACGCGCGGAGCGACTTTCAATGACAGGCCGAAATCCGTCGAAAACATGTCGCCTGTCATCGTTCCCTTGAAGAAATTCGTCTTGCCGATGAAGTCTGCCACGAACGGACTCGCCGGCCGTTCGTAGAGATCGGCGGGGCTCCCGATCTGCTCGACCCGTCCGGCATTCATCACGACGAGCCTATCGGCCAGGCTCAGAGCCTCTTCCTGGTCATGGGTCACGAAAATCGTCGTGAGACCGAGCGACTGCTGCAACTGCCGTATCTGCAGCCTCACTTCGTGCCGCAGCTTGGCGTCCAGCGCCGACAGCGGCTCGTCCAGCAACAGCACATGAGGGTTGATGACCAGTGCGCGCGCCAGCGCAACGCGTTGCTGCTGGCCACCGGAAAGCTGACGCGGCATCCGCTCGGCGAACCCGCCGAGCTGCACGAGATTGAGAACCTTGGCGACCCGTTCCTTGATCTCCGCTTTCGGAACGCGGCGCATTTCCAGACCGTAGGCGACGTTCTGCGCCGCGGTCATATGCGGGAACAACGCAAAACCCTGGAACACCATGCCGGTGTCGCGCCGGTTCGCGGGAAGATCGGTGACGTCCTGATCCGCGAAGAAAATCCTGCCGTCGCTGACTTCGATGAAGCCCGCGATCATGCGAAGGGTTGTGGTCTTGCCGCAACCGCTCGGACCGAGGAGCGCAAGGAACTCTCCGTCCTCGATCTCGAGCGACATCTCCCTCACCGCAACGCTGGAGTTGTATCGCTTCACGACATTCTTGAGAGTAATCTTGGACACCTTTGGCCCTTCCGGTGGTGCGCTTCAGAATGTACGGCCGAGACGGACGTACCGGTCCGAAATGAACAGTGCGGTCGCGATGACGAGAATCTGGATGGTGGCAACGGCCATGATCGTCGGATCGGTCCGGTATTCGAGATAGTTGATCATCGCGATCGGTAAGGTGATGCGGCCAGGACCCACGAGCAAAAGGGACTTCTCGAGATCGCCGAACGAGGCGATGAATCCGACCAGCGCCCCCGCCGTGATTCCCGGCCGGATCACCGGCAACGTGATGCGGAAGAATGTCACAAGCCGGCTGGCGCCGAGGCTGAGGGACGCTTCCTCGATCGCCGGATTGAGGCCGGCCAGCGACGCGACGAGCAAACGCAGCACCCATGGAATCGCGATCAGTGTGTGCGCCAGCGTCAGCCCGTAGAATGTCGACGCGAGCTGGATATCGCTCCAGATCTGGACGTCGATGTAGAACAGATAGATGGCGCTTCCCGACACGATTGCGGGAATCATGAGCGGGGACATCAGAACCGTGTTGATCAATTCCCGGCCTCTAAACTGGTATCGCCCGATTGCGAGCGCCGCGGGGACACCGAGGCAGAGCGCAAGAACCGAGGCGCTTACGGCGACCTCAAGACTGAGGATGAAGCCGTTCCTGAAATCCACGAGATTCCAGGCCTGGACAAACCAGGCTGCGGTATATCCCTCAGGCGGAAAGGACAGGATCTTGTTGCTGAAGAACGCAACCCATATCGTTGTCGCCAGGGGAAGCAGTACAAACAGGATGACAAGCCAAACGAAGACAACGTAAATACGTCGCAGAAACTTGATGTGACCGACGCCCGTCATCGAACGACACCGGCCCGCGCGGATCGATTAAAGATGACCGCGGACACGATCGTGAGCACCATCGTCAACGAGATCAGAATAAACGCCAGAGCGGCGCCGAACGGCCAATTCATGGTGGCCGACATCTGGCTATAGATGGTCGGCGCCATCATGTAGAATTTGGGTCCGCCAATCAAAATCGGTGTCGCGTAGGCGTTCATCGACAGGATGAAACACAGCACGCAGCCGGCAAAGATGCCCGGCATTAAGAGCGGCAGCACAATGCGCCGAAACGTGGTCAGCCCGGACGCCCCGAGATTCAGCGAGGCCTCTTCCAGCGATATGTCGATATTATGCATGACGCTGTTGAGCGTCACGATCATGAACGGCAGCAATACCGATGTCAGGCCGGTGATCACGGCGCCGGAGGTGTAGAGCAGCCGTACGGCCCCGCTCGCGAGGTCGAACTTCTGCAACAGAAAATTGAGCAATCCCTTGTTGTCGAGAATGATGATCCATCCGGCCGTTCTTGCCACATTCCCCATGAATAGCGGCAGAACGATTGCCAGGATCAGATATCGCTGCATAACGGCCGATCGCGTTCTGGCCACATAGTAGGCGACCGCCAATCCACCGACGAGGCACAGCATAGTCGTGACGGCTGAAATCCAGAGGGTGGTCCACAACACCTGCTGGTAGAACTCGTCCCTGAAGAACCTGACGTAGTTTTCAAACGTCAGGGCCTGAACATACATCTGCACCGGGTCGTACCGGTAAAGGCTGAGCCGCAGCATCATGATCAGCGGTAAGACCAGCAGCAGGGTTACAAAAACGAATGCCGGCGCCGTCAACTTGTACGGAACAGCCCGCCTTCCGCGCTTGGTGACGCGGCGCTTCGCGTTCAGGGAGCTTGAACCTTGCGAATTCTCCATGCCGCGGTGATCAGCTCTTGAACTCTTTATTCCACCAATCAAGAAGATCGCTACGGTTCTTCAGCCAGAAAGAGTGCGGCCGGTTGTGGAGAGCCTTCTGCTCGTTGGGAGTGAACGCGATCTGTTTTGCGGCCGCCTCTGGCAGCACCGATTTCGTATTCGCCGGCGAATAGAACGATTTTTGAACCAACGCTGCCAGGCCATCCGGATCGAGAAGAGCATTGCAGTAGAACTTGCCACCATCGGGGTTGGGGCCTTTTTTGGGCATGACCAGGCCGAAAATAATTGTGATGCCCCCTTCGGCGGGATACGAAGAAACGACATTCACGCCATCCGAAGCGAACTGCAAGATCCGCGCCTTGTACTCCGGCGCGATCAAAATCTCTTCATTCTTCAGCGCCTGTTCGATCTGGAGATGATTGGGGTAGATGCGCGGGCTGGCCGCCTTCTTCCACTCCATCATGCTGGCCTTCACAGCCTCGGCATCCATATTGTCGAGCGACTTTCCGATCTTGAGCGCTGCGCATTCCATGTGATGGAACCAGTGCTCGTTGCTCAGGCCGATGATGCCCTTGTATTTCGGGTCCCAGAGATCACCAAAGCTCTTCGGTCCATCCTTCAGCTTGCTGGGATTGTAGCCAATGATCCAGGCGCTGTACTGCCAGGGCACGAACGTTGGCGTTCTCAAAAGAGGGATGACATCCTTCAGTCGCGGGACCGCCGCCTCGTCGATCTTGTCGAGCGCATCCAGAGCGTTCAGTTCAAACGCGGTCGCATCGTCCATATGGGCGACGTCCATCGGCGCGCGCGGCAGCCTGCGGCTCGCGATGATTTTCGTTCGCCGCTGATCAAAACCGTCGAGATCGCGGACGACGGTGTAGCCTGCCTTCTCGACATAAGGAGCTTCCAGGAATTGGACGGCGCGATCATTCCAGTCGCCACCCCAATCCGCGACGATGATCTGACCGCCTTCCGCCCGTACACCGCGCGTCGCGGCCATCGTCGCCACTGCACCGATCGTACCAGCGAGAAGCCCTCGCCGACTGATTTGGTAGCCCATTAGTCCCTCCACTGAAATTGCGCACGGCCCTTGGCGCCGCTGCCGGGGTGTCCCATTCCGAATCCGCCCTTGTGCCGGTTTCCGGCTGTTTTTCGTATTTGCGGGCGCTAAGTACTATACGTCGCACTTTTTTTGCGGCATGTAAGGATGCGACATGGGAAGTGTAGCTGTTGGAAAACGGCCCGGCTCCCGGAAGTGCTCACCAATTCAGCACTTTTCCAGTCGCGGGATATCGAGTGCCAGGACAGATGTTCAAGGCCAGAATCATGGACAAAGCGATCCGACCTCTTCGCGTTGGCTTTATCCTGACCAATAATTTTACGCTGACAGCACTGTCGAATTTTGTCGACGTCCTTCGTCTTGCGGCAGATGACGGAGACAACAGTCGACCGATCCGGTGTCAGTGGCATATCATGTCACACAACGATGAACCTGTCCGATCGAGTAGCGGTTTGCTGATGTATCCGACATCCAGATTCATCAATGCGGCGGAGCTGGACTATGTGGTCGTCGTGGGAGGACTGCTTCATCGAGGCCCTCAAATCGACGACAAAACCAGGAAGTACCTTCTCGCGGCGGCGGAAACCAATGCTGATTTGATTGGCGTCTGTACCGGAAGTTTTGTTCTCTGGCGCCTTGGTCTCCTTCACCAAAGAAAATGTTGCATCAGCTGGTATCACTACCGTGATTTTTTGGAAGAGTTTGGCGAGACGCTGCCGGTTGCAGATCAACTCTTCGTCATAGATGGAAAGCGCATAACATGCTCGGGAGGGATTGGCGTCGCGTATCTCGCTGCCCACATTGTCGAGCTTCGGATGGGATTGTCCAGCGCTCAGAAGGCCCTTCATATCATGCAGATCGACAGAATGAAGCCAGGAACAACGGCTCAGTCGGCGCCGCCTACGGCATTTATCGGCGAGGATAGCCGCATTTCTCGGGCACTTCTTATCATGGAGCAAAATCTATCCTCCCCTCTGTCGATCGCCAAACTGGCCGCCAAGGTGCACCTGAGCACACGTCAACTGGAACGGTTGTTCAAGGAAGAGACTGGACAATCGCCTCAGACGGCCTACCTTCGTCTAAGGCTGAAGCACGCACGTTGGATGATGAAGACGGATCTTACGCTTGCCGCGATCGCCGCGGAAACCGGCTTCGTCGATGGATCTCATCTCAGCAAAGCGTTCAAGGCCGCCTTCGGATCGAATCCATCAGAGGAGCGCCGTAGACAAAACGAAGTGCCTATGGATCTTGAAGTCAGAGCGCAGGGGCGTCGTGTCTTCGACCCTGCCTGAACGCCGAACTGGGTTTTCCATCTAACTGGTGGCGAAGCGAAGATACCGGTTTTCGATATTTCAACGTCCCAAGCTGTGCCATGACAAACAAGAATTTCATGGATTGATTGCACGAGTCGGACGTGTGCCTGGGCTATCCAACGGAACAGACGTGCTGACGATCAGACCTGTAGCGACGAAAGATGAAGAGGCCGTCTGGTCGATCATCGAACCAATAGTCAGAGCCGGAGAGACGTACGCCCTGCCCGTTGAGATGACGGAGACTGACGCCCTGCGTTATTGGACGGGGCCGGACCGAGAGACCTTCATCGCGGAAGAGAACGGCAACATACTTGGCACCTATTACATCCGCGCCAACCAATCCGGCGGGGGCAGTCATGTGGCCAACTGCGGCTACATGACGCACGTGTCTGCTCAAGGCCGAGGCATCGCACGGCGCATGTGTGAGCATTCGCTTGATTATGCGCGAGAACGCGGTTTCCGCGCCATGCAGTTTAATTTCGTTGTTAGCACAAACGAGCGGGCGGTGCGCCTTTGGCAATCTCTCGGCTTCGACATCGTCGGTCGCTTGCAGCTCGCGTTTCGGCGCCCTTCCGGAAGTTACGTCGACGCTTTTGTAATGTTCAGGGCTCTTTAGCTGCGATGCGCAGGGTCGAACAGATAGCGATGCGCATCCGCGCATCGCCGCACCGGTTCGCGAGAACGCCTTCCGTTCATTCCGCCGCCATGGGCGCAGCTCCAACCGTGTTGAGGTAGTTGACGCATTCGTCGACACTGTGAACGTCGGCAAATTTGGCATCGATGTCATATAGATTCCAGGCCACCGCGCCGGGCACGCGGTCTCCGATGCACTCGCGGACGGCAATCGTGCGAAAACCGTCGGCGAGCCCGTCACAGATCGTGGTGCGAACGCAGGCCGTTGCTGTGACGCCGGTGACAAGGATGGTATCGATGCCGGCAGCGCGCAAAGTACCCGCAAGGCCCGTACCGTGGAACGCACTGGCTCGCTTCTTCAGCAAAGTATATTCGCCGTCCACCGGAGCGATGCGCGAGTTGATCGCCCAGAGGTCCTTGTCCTTGAGATTGACGACCTCGATCGGAATCTTGCAATGCCATAGGCCCATGTCCGTGAATGGCGAGTTGCGGTCGGTAATTTCGTAGGCGGTGGTCACGTGGATCACCGGATGGCCGTTGGCGCGGCAAGCCTTGAGCAGCCGCTGCATGCCCGGAATTAGTTCGTTGTCCATCGCCTCCTGATCACAGGTGAAAGGATTGCCCGGGCGCGTCCATGCGTTTGCGAGATCGACACTGACCAGCGCCGGACGCCTGCCAAACCCGATGCGACGCTGGAAGCCGCGCTCCTGATAAATCTTTGTCGACGCGTCGAACGCCTGCTGGAGCATGCGATTGAGTTCCCTGTTATCTATGTCGCTCATGGCGGTACCCTGTTGTCGGCGCTTTGGGTTTCATCCGATGACCGTCAAGCGCATCGGGGCCGGTCACTCGGCGCAAGGATGCCGAGGCGGCTGGCCGCCCGGAAATGGTCGTTCGCCAATTATTCTTGCGTTGCATGCATCAATCGATATGTTTCTCCGTGTTCACGGAGAACGCCGGGATGGAAGCTGAAGGAGGTCTCGAGCTCACGCAGTCCTTTGTGGTCGTGGCGGAAGAGCTTAACTTTCGCCGCAGCGCAGAGCGGTTGAATATCGATCAATCGGCTCTAACACGCCGCATCCAAAAGCTGGAACATATCCTGGGATTCGCACTGTTCGAGCGGACCACGCGCGAAGTATCGCTTACGCCGGCAGGACGATCTTTCTACGAGGAAAATGCGAAACTGCTACAGGGCTACGCGCGCGCTGTCGGTGCAGCGAGGCTGGTGGCGGAAGGCAAGACTGGCATTTTGCGTCTCGCCTACATGGCCTTCGCCGCAACGGAATTGATGCCTCACGCAGTGTCACATTACAGGCGGCTCTATCCGCATGTCGAAATGAATTTGCGCTACATGCGCACCCAGGGACAGAAGGTGGCTCTGGCACAGGATGAAGTCGATATCGGCTACATGATCGGGCCTTTCGACCACGCTGACTTTCAAAGCCTCAGACTGGCGGCAGATCCTCTTTATGTCGTGACCCCTCTAAATCATCGGCTTGCGCGATTGCGCGAGATAAGTCCAACAGACCTCGCCGGGGAGGATCTGGTCCTGGGTGACATGATTGAATGGGAGGCTTATCGCTGGCGACTCAACGACATGTTTTCCGCGGAAGGGATCGCCATGAATGTCCGCCTGGAGGCGTCGAACACGTTGGCATTGCTTGGACTGGTAGCCGCGGGGCTTGGTGTAACCATTTATCCAAAGAGCCTCATTGGCTTTCTGGGACGCAATGTAGAAGTGCGTCCGATCAATCATTCGGCCTTTCGAATTCAAACCGTACTGGTATGGAAAAGGACCAACAGGTCCAAGACCGTCCGGAGCTTTGTCGAGGTGACGAAGAAGCGGCCCGTTCAGCCAGCGTAGTCTCAGGACTCTCGTACGCGATGCCTTCAGCCGTGGAAGCGTCGGAGAAGTCTGCAAATCTCCCGGCCGAATAGTCACTTCCGCCTGCGGGACTTTCATGGCAAACGCTAAATCCCCAACGGGTGCCTGGCAGTGCGGCTATATTCAACACCGCAAAAACCCGATCAGAAATTCCAGAAATCACGCATCGATGCGATCGATTCCAGTCTGTCGATGCGGGACATCAAGGCTGCGGCGCGTTGTTCTCCGAGCGCATTCGGGCCACTTGCGAAGCAAGCCGCTGCCTTGTTCACAACTTGCTCGTTTGACAACGGATCCTCCGGCGTACCTGGAATGGAATGAACCGTGGCGCGAAGCTCGGTCCCATCCCGCAGGCGAACCGCGACCGTCGCCGGCGTGAACTTGCCGGCGAGCGTCTGGTCGATCCGCACCTCGAACCGTGAGGCCAAAGCCAAAACGCCCGGGTCGAGAACAGCTGCCGGCTCAATATCGCCAATGCGAAAGCCGCGGCGATAAAACACGTTGGCCACCGAATACTGGGCGCTGAATTGCGCCGCGACCTGCGGGTTGTCGCCCGGCATGAACGGCGCGCCGACGAGTCTCGCCGACAGAGGGGTCAGAATGATCTGGCCCAACTCGATGAGGTCGGCTTGAACATCGTGCAGGCGGATCCGGTCGAGGGCGGCGACGCTTGGCGTCACGAGCACGAAGCGCGCCTCTTCATTGCCCGCCGTTCCCACGATCGTCGTTCAGACGCCCTCGGTCAAGGAGCGTTTCGCGCCGCACGGGCTTGATGCAACCAGTGACTCACCGCAGGAGTTCGCCGCGTTCATCAAGGACGAGACGCAGCGCTACGCCCGTATCGCGAAGAGCGCCGGCATTCAGCCCGAATAGTTCGATCGCGGTTTCAAATCTGCGTGGACGCGCATGATCGATGGGCACCCGCCACCCGCAGCGCATGGCGATAGCCAACATGGGGCCGATGTTCCCCAACGCCGAGCAGAGCGAAAAAGATATTCCGGCGCAGACGGCAGCTCCCCCGATGGTAATGACCACCAGCGGGAGCTGACGGGAGCGCTTGGATCAGGCCGCCTTGGCTTTTGCTTTCGCCACGTGGGTGGCGATCGCATCCATCAGGGCCGGCGACAAACAGTCATAGGGTTCCAGTCCGAGTTCCTTGAGCCGCGAGCGGATGCCGTCCATCTCTGCGGGGTCGACGCCGGACTCGATCACCGAGGACACAAACGCGGCAAATCCCGGAGCGGCAGAGCCGGTTTCCTGGAACAGTTCGGGATGGATGAAGTCCAGTCCGTAGAACGGATGCGCCTTGTTCTCGATCCGGCCGTACATATGCGTGCCGCAAACCTTGCAAGCGTGCCGCTGGATCGTCGCCGAGGCATCGATGATGTGAAGCTTGTCGCCGTTCTCGAGAACGGTCACGTTGTCCCGCGGCACCACGGCGACCACCGAAAAGATCGCCCCGTCCGGCTTCCAGCACTTGGTGCAGCCGCAGGCGTGGTTGTGGGCGACGTCGCCCTTGATGCCGACCTTGACCTGCTTGTCCTTGCATTTGCAGACAAGCGTGCCGCCGGCAAAGCCGCCCGAACCCTTTTTGACTCCGTTGTCAACCGACGGATGGATGTGAACAGTCATAGCCAATCCTCCCTTGTGTTTGACGTTTTTGATCCAGAACGCGCAGAGTTAGAACACGACGACCGAACGGATCGACTTGCCTTCATGCATCAGGTCGAATCCCTTGTTGATCTCCTCCAGCTTGAGGACATGGGTGATCATCGGATCGATCGCGATCTTCCCGGTCATGTACCAGTCGACGATCTTCGGAACATCGGTTCGGCCGCGGGCGCCGCCGAATGCGGTGCCTTTCCAGACCCGGCCGGTCACGAGCTGGAATGGCCGGGTGGCAATTTCCTTGCCGGATTCCGCTACCCCGATCACGACAGATACGCCCCAGCCACGATGACAGGCTTCCAGCGCCTGGCGCATCACGGTGGTATTGCCGGTGCAGTCGAAGGTGAAATCGGCGCCGCCGTCGGTCAGCGCGACCAGGTGCTGGACGATATCGCCATCGATCTTTTTCGGATTGACGAAATGGGTCATGCCGAAGCCGCGGCCCCATTCCTCCTTGGAATCATTGAGATCGACCCCGACGATCTTGTCGGCGCCGACCATCCGCGCGCCCTGGATCACGTTGAGCCCGATGCCGCCGAGTCCGAATACCACCACGTTGGCGCCCGGGGTGACCTTGGCCGTGTTCACCACCGCGCCGACACCCGTGGTCACGCCGCAGCCGATATAACAGCTCTTGTCGAACGGCGCGTCCTCGCGAATTTTTGCGACGGCGATCTCCGGCAGCACGGTGAAATTCGAGAAGGTCGAGCAGCCCATGTAGTGGAAGACCGGCTGGCCCTTGTAGCTGAAGCGCGACGTGCCGTCGGGCATCAGGCCCTTGCCCTGCGTCGCGCGGATCGCGGTGCACAGGTTGGTCTTTTGGCTGAGACAGCTTTTGCACTGGCGGCATTCCGGCGTGTAAAGCGGGATCACATGGTCGCCCGGCTTGACCGAAGTTACGCCGGCTCCCACCTCCCGCACGATGCCGGCCCCCTCGTGGCCCAGAATCGACGGGAAAATTCCCTCGCTGTCGAATCCATCAAGCGTATAGGCGTCAGTGTGGCAAATTCCGGTCGCCTTGATCTCGACAAGAACTTCGCCGGCCTTGGGACCCTCCAGATCGATTTCGACGATTTCAAGCGGCTTCTTTGCCTGGAACGCGACGGCAGCACGTGTCTTCATCTTGTACTCCTGTTGCGCTCTTTAACACCACAAACATGTCGTCATCCGCGCTACGCTCATTCACGACTTTCCCACGCAGTCATTTGATCCCCGTACAGCTGTCCTCGGCCTGCTTGGCCGCTTCCGGTTTGTCTTCGTGGCTGGGCGGACGGCCGCCCGGAATGGCGTCGTTGGCGCGGGCGCGCAGATACACGTAGATGTCGTCCATGTAGCACATCACGTTGACGTTGGTCGCGAACGCCGGCATCACCTTGTCGTTGGCGGCGTCGACGTTCTTGCGGCCGTTGGTGACGATATTGACGAAGTCGGCGTAGCTCAGCGTCTTCAATGAATTCGCCAGGGCCGGCGCGTAGCTCGATCCCTCGCCGTTGGGCCCATGACAAACATGGCAGTCCGAATGATAGCGGCGAAAGCCGGAGAACGTGTACCAGTCGACGGTTCCGTCCGGACTGATTTTGTAGGTCGGGTTGCCGTCCTTGTCCGCATACTTGCCATTGTCGGATGAAGCCACCGCCGGATCGCCCGACCCGTCAGCATAGGCGGCCGTGCCGGCGAAGGCGCCCGCCAGGATAACGAGCGCGAATTTCCAGTGATTGATCGTCACGCAACTGTCCTCGTGCATTTTGAAGTTTTGGGGGGCGGACAAAAAGATCGGCGCGCGGCGGAAAGCGCAGCGCGCCGATCTGTGGTTATCTCACCGTGACGTCGCGCCTATTCGCTCGGCAAGGCGAATACCGTCAACGTTCCGCCCAGCGATGTATAGGACGCCAGGCCCGCATAGCCGCCGACGGCGCCGAGGCCCGCGGTGTCGACGGTCTTGTCCTTGGTCGGCAACTTGCCCTGGTCGACGGCGCCATGCCAGGCGGCGGCGTTCTCAGGCTGCAGCAGACCGGCCGCCAGGCCGATGCCGGCCCAGCCGCCGACGCCGGAAAGCACGGCAACGTACTGCTTGCCGCCGTGCTCGTAGGTCATGACGTTGCCGATGATGCCGGACGGGGTCTTGAACTTGTAGAGTTCCTTGCCGGTCTTGGCATCGACCGCCTTCAGATAGCCTTCCAGCGTGCCGTAGAAGACCACGTTGCCGGCGGTTGCCAGGGCGCCGCCCCAGGCGGAGAACTGCTCCTTGTTGGACCACACGATCTTGCCGGTCTTGCCGTCCCAGGCGATGAAATTGCCCATGTTGGTGTCGCCTTTGGGCGGATACATCGCCACGGCCGCACCGACATAGGCCTGACCGGCCGTGTAGGCCACCTTGTAGGGCTCGTAGTCCATGCAGACGTGGTTGGTCGGCACGTAGAACAGCTGCGTCTCCGGGCTATAGGCCGCCGGCTGTTCGTCCTTGGTGCCGAGTGCCGCCGGGCAGATGCCCTTCGAGTTGGTGTCTTCGCCGTTATGCTGTGTCGAATAGGCGTCGACGACCAGCGGACGGCCGTAGGTCTTGGACGACTTGTCCATGTCGACCTTGGTGGCCCAGTTCACCACCGGATCGAATTTTTCCGCGACCAGCAATTCGCCGGTCGCCCGATCGAGCGTGTAGCCGAAGCCGTTGCGGTCGAAATGGGTCAGCAGCTTCCTCGGGGTGCCACCGATGGTCTGATCGGTGAGGATCATTTCGTTGACGCCGTCGAAGTCCCATTCGTCGTGCGGGGTCATCTGGTAGATCCATTTGACCTTGCCGGTATCGAGGTCGCGCGCCCAGATCGACATCGACCACCTGTTGTCACCGGGGCGTTGCACCGGGTTCCAGGTCGAGGGATTGCCCGAACCGTAATAGACGAGGTTCAACTGGGGATCGTAGGAATACCAGCCCCAGGTGTCGCCGCCGCCGATCTTCCATTGATCGCCCTGCCAGGTGGAGGTCGATGAATCAGGTCCGACCGGCTTGCCGAGCGACGTCGTCTTGACCGGATCGATCAGCGTGTCGGAGTCCGGCCCTTCCGAATAGCCGCGCCAGGCCAGCTTGCCGTCCTTGATGTTGTACGCGCTGACCCAGCCGCGAACGCCGAATTCGCCGCCGGAAACGCCGACCAGAACCTTGTCCTTGAATATGAACGGCGCGTCGGTACCGGACTGACCCTTGCCGGCCTCGCCATCCATCACCGACCACACCTTGGCCCCGGTCTTGGCGTCGAGCGCGACCAGTGTCGTATCGGCCTGATGCAGGAAGATCTTGCCGTCCGCATAGGCGACGCCGCGATTGACCGTGTCGCAGCACATGATCGGGATCACGTTGGGATCCTGCCGCGGCTCGTATTTCCAGAGGATCTTGCCTTCATTGTTCAGGTCAAGCGCATACACCGTATTTGGAAACGGCGTGTGGACGTACATCACGTCGCCAATCACCAGCGGTCCACCCTCGTGGCCGCGCAGCACGCCGGTTGAAAACGTCCAGGCGACTTGCAGTTTCTTGACGTTGGCTGCGGTGATCTGATTGAGCTTGGAATAGCGCGTATTGGCGTCGTCGCCTTGCTGCATCGCCCATTGCTTGGGGTCCTTGGCGGCCTTGTCCAAGGCTTCGTCGGCGCGTGCCGCAAATACCTGTAAAGCAATGAGGCCAAGGCCGGTAGCGAATAGCACCCTGCGCATAGTGAATCCTCCCAATTGTGAGCGAAGGGTTCCGTAAAAACGGCCCCTTTCAGTTTTCTTCAATGGTATCCCTACCCGGTTCGGAAATAGGAAACTTGCCCAAGAGGGAAGCGGGTTTGCGCGAAAGCGAACACAGCGAACTTTTTAACCAGCGCCCGTGACTTTCGCTGACGGCGCGCCTCCATGCTGCAAAGCGTCAACCGTTTTGCCCACTCCATCGGCCCGTAACGCATAACCCATTGATCAAGGTTCCCCTTGACGGCGCTGAAACTAAGTCGGACGATTATCAAAGGGATGTTAGGAGGAGCGTCGCTCAAACCCCAATAATCGCCTTAAATTGAGGTAAGCATCCTCGCCCGGGATCTCTCGCGGCAAGCGGTCATGTTTTGATCTCGAATCGGTGGCTGGATAATGTCCGACACGGTCCGCTCACTTACCACTTCCGGATTAGCGCCGAAGAAGCAGATCCAATGTTGGTCAGATGCACTGACCGATCTTTGCGGCCAGTTCGACATCGACCCGCTGGAGGCGTCGTCTTTCGAAGGTCGGATCAACTACACGACGGTTTCGAAGCTAAAGCTCTGTCAGATCGAGGCGAGCCAGCATCGGCTTGCGCATATCGCCTCAGGCGCAAAACCGGGCGGTCATCCGTTCGTCAAAATACATTTTCAGACTTACGGGATTTCGCATTTCGAGCAGGGTGGCCGCCGCATCGAGCTGATGCCCGGCGACTGTCTCGCCTACGATGTATCGTGTCCGCACACGATAGTCAGCTCGACGCAGACGCGACACGAGGTTGTCATCGTGCCGAGGGAACTGCTGCAGGAACGCGGCTTCCGCTTGGCGAAGATGTCGGCGTGCAAACTCTCGGCCCGCACCGGAACCGGCCGGATCGCCTACAATTTTGTCCATGCCGCGTTCGACGAAGCGACCAAGCTGTCGCCGAACAATGCGATCGGGGTAGCTGATTCGCTGATTGACCTCCTGCTGTTGCCGCTCCGCGACCCCGACGCGACGTTCAATCGTGTCGGACCCGAGGCGATGTATGTCCGGGCGCAGTTCTTCATCCGCGAACATCTGCGCGACCCGGATCTTTCGATCGACCAGATCTCGGCGGCACTGAACTGCACCAAGCGCTATCTGCACATGTTGTTTAGCGACAGGGGCACCACCATCAGCGACTATATCCAGCACGCAAGGTTGCAGAATTGCCGTCAGGAGCTGGAGACCCAAACCGGAAAAACTATCACGGACGTCGCATTTTCGTGGGGCTTTTCGAGTTCATCGCACTTCAGCCGCGTGTTCCGGAAGCATTTCGGAGTTGTTCCGTCTGCGATTTACAAAGCGCAGCACGGCGGTCTGTCCCCGAACTTTCCTTGCGAATAGAGATTCGGCTTCGGCGCGACGAGGAGGTATTAGCCTTGCTGGCACACGCTCTCGCGCATCAAGGCCCAGGTGCACGAACTTGAGGGGACGGTTACGCAAACTGACGGCGTGGTATCTGGACGCCCGAGCCTGCCGCGGCTCGACGCAAGAATTTTCGTCGAGCCGGGCCGATCGTTTCGATTCGAGTCTATTTGCGCGCAGCGCAGGCGTACATGTTGATTTCCATGCCCACCGGCACTTCGACAATT
This sequence comes from uncultured Alphaproteobacteria bacterium, assembly GCA_963761895.1. GTDB lineage: Bacteria > Pseudomonadota > Alphaproteobacteria > Rhizobiales > Xanthobacteraceae > Bradyrhizobium. The sequence continues at coordinate 220,496 of CAVXIL010000001.1, read as the reverse complement.
TGAGGGGTCTTCCAGATCATTCCATCCTCCCAAGAAGTTTGGCGCGAACTCCACGCCGGACTTAAAACTAGGACCACGCCCAACACCGCGCAAGTGCGGAAGATCGAGCGTCGAACACTTACGGGCCAGCCTAACAGCCGATTTTTCTCTCCCGGATAAAGCGATTTCTCTCTTGGACAAGGTCCAGCGGCTGTCGGTTAATCGGCGCACAAGTTTGACCCTCGTATTGCCTCATCTGCAGATGTTACCCTGATGGCGCCATTGCCGATGACGATCCGATGTCGATTGATCGGCCGCGCCAGGTGGCTTTCCCGGCTTGCTCGACGAGAGGGGCTGTGGGCGGGTCGGGCCCTACATAGCCCGAGCCGTCCACAACCCCGGGCAATGGGGCAGCGGTCGTGGCGTCGCCGAGCGGCTCCTGAGCGACCAGCTGTTCGGCAGCCTTCCGTCTAAGCGCCCTCAGCAGACGCTGCACGATCGAATGCTGTCTCGTCCCGAACTCCTCGGGGTATTTCTCGCTCAGCCGGCCGACGATGGCGAGTGCCGTCAGCTGCGGTTGCGCAGCGAGCCAGCCCTCGATCGTAGCAATATGTGGGTCGAGCTTGGACGGCATGCGAACCCTGGTCTTATAGGGCCGATGGGATCGCCGGTGCGTGGCACGCGGCTCGCCGGCCTTCACCGTCTTGCCGAGCGTCTTCGCAAAAATGGCTGCGGTCGCTGGCGCGTTGCTTGTGCTGGCGCGTTGCAGGCCGCGCGCCTGTCCGGCACGACGGTCGACGCGATTGCCGAGTTCCTCCTGGGTTGTGCGAATCTCGGCCAAGAGCGCGATAGGATCGAGCGAGCGATACTGATCGCGTAGCCGTTTCTTCACGGCCGTGGTCACCTTGGGATGCGCCAATGTACGCTCATAGGGCGTCGACGGGGGATGATAGCGCTTGATCACTTTAGCCCCTTCGCGGCGCTTCTCCTTCAGCTTGAACGACGGCTGGAAGAAGTTGACGTAGAGCCGTGCCGCCGCATAGAGGCGGCCCATCATGCGCGCCGTTTCGACGCCATCGAAGCGGCCATAGCCCATGAGGCGGCGCACGACGGCACCATTCTTCTGCTCGACGAACGCCTGATCGTTCTTCTTGTACGCGCGCGAGCGTGTCACTTCGAGCTTCTGTTCGCGGCACCACGGCACGACGACATCGTTCATGAAGGCGCTGTCGTTGTCGAAGTCCACGCCGCGTAGAAGCCAGGGGAACAGGCTCTGTGCGTGTTTCATCGCCTCGACGACCAGCGAGCCATCCCGCGTCAGCAGCGGCAGGCACTCCGTCCAGCCCGTGGCGATATCGACCATCGTCAGGGTCTGGATGAACGAGCCCGCCACCGACGTGCCGCCATGGGCGACCATGTCGACCTCGCAGAAGCCCGGCGGCGGGCTGTCCCAGTCATTGAAGGTGCGGATCGGAACTTCCCGCCGGATGGCCGAGTAGAAGCCGGCACGGCGCCGCCCGCCGCCGCTCGCCGCGACCTTCACATCTCCGAGCAGGCGGTCGATGGTTGCAGCGCTGATGGCGAGAACACGATCGCGATCCGGCTGCCCAAGCTGCAATCGGCCATGTTGCTCAAGGGCCGGCAGCAAGGTCGGGATCATCACCTTGAGCCGCTTGCCGCACACCCGATCCGATGCCTCCCACAACGCCGTCAACGCATCCTTGATCGTCGCACCGTATCTGCGGCTGCGCTCTCGCGGTGCCTCGACCCCGTTAGGCCCAACCGGCTCGTGTTGCCGGAGCGCGCGCACCGCATGCTTGCGATGCCAGCCCGTCGTCGCGCACAGCGCGTCGAGGATCCGCCCCTTCTCCGTCCGTTTGGCCGACCGGTAACGCTCCGTCACCGCCGACACGACCTCGCGCCGCGCGCCCATGCTGATCTTTCCCACCATCGACGACACCGAACCGATTCGATGACGCCGTCCCAGTCATCGGCGAGAAGTTGTCCAGTAACATTCTGGGTGAGGCAATGCGCCCTCCACCTGATTCCGAACTGATAAGCTCTCCGCTTATTCTTTGTCAGTCACGAAATGCTGCTTGCGTATGAACGGCTGCTTTGCGCCTCGATCCGAAAGGATCGACCAGGGAGACGACCGCTACCTCAGACAGCGAAGTCACCGCCATCTGGACGCCGCCCGCTCATCACAGCGGACCGCCTGACTGCAACAGAACGCTTAGGGGTTGTCACCCAAGTCCTAGGTACGGGGTGTTACCTATCTGTCCGGGCCGGACACGTTTATTATGGCGGAGAGGGAGGGATTCGAACCCCCGATAGGCTTGCACCTATGCCGCATTTCGAGTGCGGTGCATTCGACCACTCTGCCACCTCTCCAGGCGCCATTAACGGGCGGGCTTCGCCGCGGTCGGCCGAGTTCTAGGCGAGGACGGCGGGGCAGACAAGGCGCGGGACGCGAGAAAATTCCTTGGGGCGGTCCAACGGCTATTAAGAAGAGTGGGACCGCCAGACGCGATAAAAACCGGCGGTCCCGTGTCGCGTCATTGAAATTGTGGCCGGGAAGTGCGGCTTCGCTGGCCAACCTGAGCGACGGTTTGACGGTAGCGATCCGCGCATGATCGGCAACGCGATCTGCGTTTTAACCAAACCAGTCAAGGTTACCGGGCCCGCCGCGCCTCAATCCTTGTTTTTCCTGTCTTTCTTCTCGTCTTTGTCTTTTTTGTCGTCCTTGTCATTGTCTTTATCTTTGTCCTTCCGGCGATTGGTAAAGCGCGCATTGCCGAGCCCGGTGCCGATGGTCAGCACGCCCCAGTGCTCCACGTCCTGCATGAAGGGCACCTCGGAAAGGCCCTGCGCCACGCCGTCATTGTGCATCAGCACCGCGGTATCGTGATCGCCGATCTGCGGGATCGCCTCGACCAGGCTCGCCGGCAGGTTGAACTTGCTGCTTTCCCAGTTGCCGGGCAGGTTCTGCGCGCCCTTCTCGATCGAACCGTCCTCGTTGATCACGCCCGGACAGGCGATCCCGATGAACGGCGCGAGCCTTAAGCCTTCGGTATCGGCCGCTTCAATCAGGCTTTTCAGCATCTTGACCAGACGCTTGACCGCGCCTTCCCGGGTCGGCTCATCATTGGCATGGCGCCAGAGTTCGGACTTCCAGACCGCTGCCTTCGACAGGTCGGGCGCTTTCTTCCAGCGGGTCTCGACCACGCCGCAGCGGATGTTGGTGCCGCCGATATCGACCGCGAGGATGCTGTCATGGGCTTCGAAAATCCATGACGGCGCCAGATGCAGGCAGCCGATCAGGCCGGCTTCATCGGGGTCAAAGCGGATCGGCACCACATCGACCTTGAAGTCTTCGCCCTTGAGAATGATATCGGTGCGCGCGATGGCGAGTTCGCCGACCCGGCTCTGGCGAAAGCCGCCGCCGACCACGATGCGTTCGGTATCGGCCCACGCCTTGGTCTTGAGGAATCGCCGCGTCACATAGGCCAATTCCTGGGCGAATTCCTCGATCGCGCCATGCACCAGCGCGGCGGCGTGGATTTCGTCGCCAACCAAAGCCTCGTCGAGCGTGCTTTTGGCGATGGCCTCGGCGGATTTGCTGCCGAGGGGATCCTCACCGTTCTTCTTCAGCGGCTTGCGCAGCGTATCCAGGATTTTGCGGAACGCGCCCTTGCTGGCGCGATCGCCGAGAAAGCCGTCATCATCCTTCAATTCGATATTGAAACTGTCCACGTCCACCGAAGGCAAGCGGGTTGCGCCGTGCCTGCCGATGCCGGAGGTCGTCAGTGTGTCTTCAGCCATTTTGCCCCTTGCCCGGTCCGAATTCGGGGGGACAACGGCGAGGGAACCCATTGGTTTCACAGGGGGGATTAAACAGGCCGGGCTCACGCAAAATACGCCAAATCCCTGATGTTTCGCCCGCTTTTGGGCGGCTTTGCCTTGACTCGGGACGCTTCCGGGCTATAAGTCCCGCACCCGGCGCGGGATTTCCTCGCGCCGCTTGTTTTTGCGTGGATCTTAAGGGATCGCTCCCCCGATCGCGCGGAAATTGAATCCATAACGACTGAAGAAAAAGCCGGCCCGGACCTGTCCGAGGCCGGGATCGAACACGAAGGAATTAAACGATGTTCGCAGTCATCAAAACCGGCGGCCGGCAATACCGCGTCGTTCCGGATGATGTGCTCGAGATAGGCAAGATCGCCGGCGATGTCGGGACGATCGTGCAGCTTGGCGAGGTTTTGCTGGTCGGCGGGGAATCGCCGGTGCTCGGCGCGCCCACGGTGGCGGGCGCGAGCGTGGCGGCCGAAGTGCTGCAGCACAAGCGCGGTCCGAAGGTGATCTCGTTCAAGAAGCGCCGCCGCAAGAACTCGCGCCGCAAGCGCGGCTATCGCGACGAGATCACGGTGCTGCGCATCACCGAGATCCTGACCAACGACAACAAGCCGACCATCGGTCCGCGCCCGAAGCGCGAGAAGCCGGTGGTTGCCGCCCCCGCGGATGATGACGAGGCGCCGATGGCCGCGAAGAAAAAGGCCCCCGCCAAGAAAGCGGTTGCCAAAAAGGCCGCGGCAAAGCCGCGCGCCAAGCCCGACGCCAAGAAGGCGCCGGCCAAGAAAAAGTGAAGCGCGAAAACGATCGCGTGACAAAAAGTGAAATGATTCCGTCAAGGAATTGATCTAGAAGTACGACGAAGTTGGAGACGGGCTATGGCTCACAAAAAAGCAGGCGGTTCATCGCGAAACGGGCGAGATTCGGCGGGCAAGCGGCTCGGAATCAAGACCTATGGCGGCGAGCACGTGATTCCCGGAAACATCATTGCGCGTCAGCGCGGCACCACTTGGCATCCCGGCCTTAATGTCGGCATGGGCACTGACCATACTCTCTTTGCCAAGGTCGAAGGCCATGTCGAGTTTCGTGCAAAAGCCAACGGCCGCACTTTCGTATCGGTGGTTCCGATGACGGAAGCCGCGGCCGAGTAAACGGTGGACAAAATGAGTCCGCCGGGTCCTGTAGAACCGGCGGAGCTCCAGAAGGCTCCAAAGGGGAGGCGGGAAACCGGCCTCTCCTTTTTTTGTTGCGTGCGTTCCGCAAAAGTTGCGTTTTGTTGTCGCATACAGGAGCCCGACATGTTGCAGGATATCCCTAGCCCCTCCTTGCGCGGGGCAAGTCCCAGCGTCCTCGAGACCGAACGCCTGACGCTGCGCAGGCCGACGCTCGCGGACGTAAAAGCGATCGCGCGCCTCGCCAACGACCGCCGTATCGCGGAGAACACCCGCCGCATGCCGCATCCCTATTCCCAGGACCATGCCATTGAGTTCGTGCGCGCTCTGGCGAGCGACCATCGCGGCACCGTGTTCCTGATCGAAAACAATTACACCCCGATCGGTGTCGTCGGCGTCGACTGGCGCCAGCAGGGCGCACCGGAACTCGGCTACTGGCTCGGCGTCGAGCATTGGGGCCAGGGTTTCGGTACCGAAGCGGCGCGCGCGGCAATCGATTTCACCTTCGAGGAATTCGAGGTCGAGCAGTTGGTCTCCGGCGCGCGGGTCACCAACCCGTCGTCGCGCAACATCCTGGAAAAGTGCGGCTTCCAGTGGAGCGGCGTCGAGCTGCATCGCTTCGAAGCGCTGGGGTCGTCGACCCCGGTCGACTGCTTCCGCCTCTCGCGCAGCGTTTGGTCGTCGCTGAAAAACTGGAACAGCTCGACCCGCCGCGAGCGGTGAGTGCGCTCTTCGCAGTAGCAATGGTGGTCGTCCCTGCGAAAGAAGGCGGGGATCCAATAAGCCGCGGCTTCTCGGTTCATCGCTGGCGTCTCTGGAATACTGGGTCCCCGCTTTCCAGGGGACGACGGTTGGTATTTGCAGACACAGTCCCGCGATCTCGCCGCATGTTTTCGCGCGAGGTTTGGCCGGCTCGTTCCGCCCTCTCATTTCAGAGGGCGCAGGGAATGCCGGGCGCCCGATGCGCCCGAGAGCCGCGCGTGCAGGGGTGGTGGTAGAATGCACACGCGTAATCAGGTCACACCGGAATCACCCGGCATTCCCCGCGCAATGGTTTACGGCTTATACGTGCTCTCCCCGGTGATCGGCTTGTTGACACCGTCACTGGCGAAAAAACTTCGCCAGCTTGACGCCTGCGTCGAGGCGTCAGGACCACACGACTTCGCCGTCCGCGTCAGTGCCGTTCGTCAAAGACACCTACGCGTCCACCGCATCCCGCTCCAACGTCCGTGACGATCGCGAAACGCCCCTCTGTGTGGGACGGGACGTCACGTATATAGAGGTGATTTGGGTCTTCGGAAAACCAGAATATTTTTTCTCGAGGGGCTGGACAACGATGCACTGATTTGCCCGTCGGGTGGCCGCCAAGTTGATCTTGTTGGAGCACTGCTCGACGGGGCGCGCACGGCAGGACGCGCCGGTCGTCAACACGGGGAATGCCACGCGGCTTTTCGGAAGCAAGACCTGATGGCAGCCGCTTCAAAGTCCGTGAGTTGATGCCCGCATGATTCAATTCTCCGGCTTGAACGCTTGAATCATGGCCGAACCGGCGAACACGACCACCGGCACTTCCGGGATTACGCTCAAAACGGACATGACGCGGACATGCCAAAAATCGACGCGAATGACTCGGAACGGACTCAGGCTGGCGTTCGAAGGCATCCGCCAGGTCAGTGGCATGCGCCGGTAACCAAATCGGAGTCTGTGCTAACATATCTGTTCGTAACAATGCCCGTGGGTGTCGAGCCGATATCAGTCCGAGTTACTTCGTTCGAGCCTTGGTCAGCCCGCGCGTCGGTCGCCGGTAACGACGCACACGGTTGGACTCCGGCTCGCGGACATCGTCCCGAGGGGGTCCTCGATATCCCAGGTTCTTTTCAATGCGTCTCAGGTCTTGAGCCAGCCGAGTTAGAACAAGTTTCCGCCCTTTGCCGCGAGGCAGTTCGGAACCACACAAGCTGAAGATGAGTGGATAGGCGGCCTCGCGAACTCTCCTGATTGCCGCGTCGGCAGCCTCAGTTTCCAGGCAACGCAAGCCTCCGCGATCCACAAACATCTTTGGATCCTCGCCTACGGGAGCACAACCAAGTTCGGCAATTCGGTCGCTGGCCAAGCTCAAAACGATTGAAAAAGCCGATGAGAAGGAGGCCCAGCGATGGGCGTCGTCGCTCATATGTAACCTCCGCGAAAAGGAACTAGTCTGCCCGTCACGTCGGCTCCGAGTTCGGCCAACTCATGTTCCCGCATTTTTTGTTTGGAGCGAACGCGTCCCGCGCGGCAAATTCGACGGGAGAACATCATCTCCTGCCCACAAGCGGAATCCGCCGCGAAAAGCATTGGCATTTTCGCCCGCACGACATCCCCGAGGTAGTGCATTTAGCTTCTTGACGTTACCTCCCCCGATCACCGTGTCATCCGGCTGCAGGGCCGCCATGAGTCGCTCGACGACGTCGGCCACACGACGACGCCACATCTTCTTGCCGTCGCGCTCCAGGCCGGCCCGTCCGACGTAATCCTCATATGTGCCATTCTTGTACGGCAAATGGCCGAGCTCCATCGGCTTTACGACGCCGTTGGCGACCAAGGTGGTGCCGAGTCCTGTTCCGAGGCCTAGAAATAGCATCTTGCCACTTTTATAGCTCCCCAAGGCCTGCAGCGCGGCGTCGTTTAGCACTTTTGCGGGACGGCCGAACGCCTGCGCGAAATCAAACGCGACCCAACCGCGCCCTAGGTTCGCAGGTTCAGCAGCCGGCTTGCCTCCCAAGACTGGGCCGGGGTAGCCGATCGAGATCACATCATATGTCCAGTCCGCAGCAAGCTTTTTCACTTTTGACACCATTTGCCTCGGAGTGAGCTTCGGTCCGGATCGAAACGACCGACTTTCTGATTGTCCCGTAGCAAGGATCTTTACCGAAGTGCCCCCCACATCGATGACCAGAACGCTCTTGATCCGAGGCCGCTGTGCAGCCATGGTCTTGATAGACGGTTGACCTCCCCGCATTGGAGCACGCTTGCGCTTGCTGCCGAGCGACGGCTTGACGCTCATGGGCTTTTTGCGCGCCGTCATGTTCGCTGTCGCCGCCATCCGAACTCGCTCCAATAAACACCCATTCCGTTCCGCCCTTGCGTATTCACTATTTACGACCGCACGGGCAGAGCAACGTTACCGAGAGCACCGGCTTTGACGCGTCATTGGCGTCTATGGATCTGTAACTTCATTTGCGAGCAAGTGTGCTCCAGCAGTCATCAGCATCCGCGACCCTCATCCCCTGCTAACCGGCCGAACGGCGAGCGGATTTTCCGGAGTCAGCTCAACTTCTTCGGTTTCATGGCGGATCACGAGGCACTCGCCCTCACGCAACGCGTACTCCACCTTCTCCAGATCGATTTCCACTTCCAGCAGCTGGCCGCGGTAGGTTACGGTAAATCGAAGGATGGCGTTGTCCTCGGGAGCACGGCGTGGCCAGAACGACAAGGGGCCGTCATCGTCGCGCATACCGCCGAAACCATAGGTAAGCATCATCCAGGTGCCACCCATGGAGGCGATATGACAGCCGTCCTTCACGTTACCCCCCACGTCCGCCAAGTCCATGAGCAGTGCCGCCATCCCGTAACGAATGGCTTTATCAATGTCGCCGATCTGTACGGCGATGATCGCCTCGACGCATGACGAGAGCGATGAGTCGCCCGTCGTCAATGGGTCGTAGAAATCAAAGTTGCGCTTCTTCGATTCTGGAGAAAAAACGTCGCCCAACAAGAACATGGCCAAGATGACGTCCGCTTGCTTGATCACTCGCTTTCGGTAAATATTCAGAGGATGGTAAAATAGCAGCAGCGGATAATGGTCGGTCGGTGTGTTCCGGAAATCCCATGGCTCCTTGTCCAGAAAGTTGTCATCCTCCGGAATAATCTGCAGCTTTTCATCATACGGCACATACATGTGCTCCGCCGCCTGGATCCATGCCTTCGCCTCGGACGGCTCAAGCGCGGTTTTTTGTACAAGCGCGTTGTATGCATCCAGTTCTGTCGCCCGCAGGGATTCGACAACCTCGGTTGCGTACCGCAGGTTTTCGCGGGCCATCAAATTCGTATATGCGTTGTCATTTACGACGGCGTTGTATTCATTGGGGCCAGTGACACCGTTGATGCAGAACTTTCCTCCTTTTGCATCCGAGTAGAACCCCAGGTCCAGCCATAGGCGCGCCGTTTCCACGAGCATCTCGGCACCGAAGTCTCGCAGGAACGCTTCATCGCCCGTCGCCTGCACATACTTGCGCAGCGCGTACATGATGTCCGCATTGATGTGATACTGCGCGGTTCCGGCGGCGTAATACGCCGACGCTTCTTCCCCGTTGATGGTGCGCCACGGAAACATGGCTCCTCGATGGCCTAATTCCTTGGCGCGCGCTCGTGCCTGCGGCAGCATCTTGTAGCGAAAGGCCAAGAGATTCCTGGCGATCCGCGGGGACGTGTAGGTCAGAAACGGCAGCAGGTAGATCTCGGTGTCCCAAAAGTAGTGCCCTTCGTAAGCTTGTCCGGTGAGGCCTTTCGCCGGCACGCCCGTGTCCTCCGCCCGCGCCGAGGCCTGCAGGACGTGAAAAAGGTTGAAGCGGATCGCTTGTTGGATCTCCACGGTACTGCGCTTTGTTCGGTCCTCCCTGATATCCTTGATCCGCACATCGCTCCGGCGCCAAAAATCGTCCATGTACTGCCGTTGAGAGGCGAGCAGCTGCTGGAAGCCCTGGTTCACTACGCGATCCATTGCCCACTCAGCACGGCCGCAGAGCTCTTCGGAGGAAGCCGTCTGCGAGGTGTGATAGACTATGTATTTGGTAAGTTGGATTGGACAGCGCGGCCGCGTCTCGATGGTGAAGGCGACTTGGCCAAAGTCACCAGTGCAGGCAGCCTTGTAGGAGTACGGGCAAGAGCTCTCTAGCACATTGTCAGTCGCACACACGAGCGTGAAGCGGCTCTTTTCAGTCGCATGGCACAGCACGATGCGGCGGTCTTTGGAATAGCTGGCCCGTTGATGTAATACGCGGCCCGGAAAGGCTCGCGCCAGTCGTGGATCGTCCTCCTTGTCGCGGGTGCCGGGTTCATTCGCGGTCGTCTCTGAAGAGATCACGACAAAAGCGGGCGCGTTTAGGATTGTCACACAATAGGAGATGGCGGCCACGTGCTTATTGACGAAGGAGACTAAACGACGAGATGTAATCGACACCTGTTTGCCAGCCGGAGTCTCCCAGAGGATCTCCCTGTCAAGCGTTCCGGACTTCATGTTGAGCCGCCGGTCGTAGTTCAGAAGGTGCGCATTGGGCAGCCAGAAAGGCTCGTCATCGACGAAAAGTTTGATGATTTTGCTATCGGTCACATTGCAGATCGTTTGACCAGTTTTTGCAAAACCGTAGGCTTCTTCTCCGTAGACGATCGGCCGTGTTTCATAGAACCCATTAATGAAAGTGCCGTTCTCAGCGTTTGGCCCGCCTTCCTCTGGGCACCCGCGCATCCCGAGATATCCGTTGCCGAGCGCCGACATCGTTTCCGACTGGGCCAGGAATTCAGGGTGAAACGCTTTTTCGATGACGTTCCACTCATCGGCTGGATAGTCATGGGACGGTGGTCGAAGGCGTTCATGGTGTAGCATCGGGTTGCTTCTCCCAAGGTACCGCGAGGCGCTGGTCAGTCCAGCAGTTCGGCCAAATCGTCGACCACCAGATGAGCGCCATGATGCTTCAATTCCTCCGCATTTCCCTTGCGGGCGATACCGATCACAAGCCCGAAGTTCCCATTAACGCCGGCCTCGACTCCGGAGATGGCGTCCTCGATGACAACGGCACGTATCGGTTCAACGCCCAGTAGCTTCGCCGCGACCAAAAACGTGTCGGGGGCGGGTTTCCCGGCAAGACCTTGCTCCTCGATAGAGTTGCCGTCGACCCGTACCTCGAAGAAGTCATCTAACTTGGCGGCCTTCAGCACGGCCGTGCAGTTTTGACTCGAGGTGACGACGGCAATTCTAAATCCATTGCGGCGGAGTTGGTGGATGAATTGCACAGTTCCCTCGTAGGGCTCTACGCCCACATCCGCTATAGCTTGGTTGACCAGGTCGTTCTTGTAGTTCCCGAGTCCGCCCACTGTTTCGACCTCTGCAGGGTCGTTAGCGTCCCCCTCGGGGAGTTGGATTCCGCGTGAGCTCAGAAAATCTCGAACGCCGTCGAAACGGGGCTTGCCGTCCACGTAAAGCCGATAGTCCGTGGCGATATCGAAAGGACGAAATGCTTCCCCTCTGTGGCTCGACCGCTTCTGAAGATATTCGTTCGAACATCTGTTTCCAGCACCTCGCGTGGAGGCCGGCGGTGTCCGTTACCACACCGTCGAGATCAAAAAGGACGGCGTCGTACTGATCGCGGCTGACGCGCTTGCTATGCTGTCGCATGGGTCCCTCCTGTTTATCAAAGGACATCCTCACTCCGCTCCAACCGCCTGAGCCGCTCATGTGCCCTCAGCAGCTCGCCGAGGGCGGGTGCCACAGTGGATTGCAGCCATACTGTTCGAGCTCATATCCGTTGTACCGGTGTGCCAGCCACCGAGGCTCCACGCGATCTCTCCATGTCTAATCGCGAATACGCTCACGTTCGGCTCCCCAGCAGGTTTAGACGTTGTCGGCCTCCGTCGAGCGAACCGCCGCAGAAGCCGCCTCCTGCCCCCATCTCCAGCCGGTGATCTCCGGCATGTCGTCCCCATATCGGGCAATATACGCCTTGTGATCGAAGAGCTTGTCGCGGATCGCCTGCTTGGCATAGGCAGCCCGAGATCCGAGCTTCGGCACGCGATCGATCACGTCGCTTACGAGGTGGAAGCGATCGAGATCGTTGAGCACGCACATGTCGAACGGTGTCGTCGTGGTGCCTTCTTCCTTGTAGCCGCGCACATGCATGTTGCGGTGGCCCGTGCGCCGGTAGGTCAGTCTGTGAATCAGCCACGGGTAGCCGTGGAAGGCAAAGATGATCGGCTTGTCGATAGTGAACAGGGCGTCGAAATCATGATCGATCAGACCGTGCGGGTGCTCGCTCGGGGGCTGCAGCTTCATCAGATTGACGACATTGATGACGCGGACCTTTAGATCGCGCGCGTGCCTTCGAAGGAGATCGGCAGCGGCGAGCGTCTCCAGCGTTGGCACGTCACCACAGCAAGCCATCACGACATCGGGCTCGCCGCCGTGGTCGTTGCTGGCCCACTCCCAAATACCCAATCCGGCTTCGCAATGCTTGACCGCCTCGTCCATCGTCAACCACTGAGGAGCAGGCTGCTTCCCCGCGACGACGACGTTGACGTAGTTTCGGCTGCGGAGACAATGATCGGTGACCGAGAGCAGGCAATTGGCGTCGGGCGGCAGATAAACGCGGATGACCTCGGCTTTCTTGTTGATGACGTGGTCGATGAACCCCGGGTCCTGATGGCTGAAGCCGTTGTGGTCCTGGCGCCAGACATGGCTCGACAATAGGTAGTTCAGCGAACCAATAGGCCGTCGCCATGGAATGTGATTGCAAACCTTCAGCCACTTGGCGTGCTGATTGAACATCGAGTTGATGATGTGGATGAACGCCTCATAGCAAGAGAAAAAGCCGTGCCGGCCGGTCAGGAGATAACCCTCGAGCCAGCCCTGGCACTGGTGCTCGCTGAGCATCTCCATGACCCTCCCGTCGGGCGCCAGATGATCATCCCAGGGATAGGTGTTTGCCGTCCAGGCACGATTGGTGACCTCAAGTGCATCTTGCCACCGGTTCGAGTTGTTCTCGTCCGGACTGAAGAGCCGGAAATTTCGTGCCTCCATATTTAGCTTCATTACGTCGCGTAGGAACCGGCCCATCACTCGCGTAGATTCGGCGGTTACGGCGCCGGGTGCGGTCACGTCGACAGCATAATCGCGGAAGTTCGGCAGCCGCAGTTCGCGCAGGAGCAATCCGCCATTGGTGTGCGGGTTGGCGCTCATGCGATGGATGCCTCGAGGGGCAAGGTCGGCCAACTCGGGGCGGAGCCGGCCGATGTCATCGAACAGCTCTGCAGGTCGGTAGCTCTTCATCCACTCTTCGAGGAGGCGCACATGGGCCTCGTTCCCGTGCATCTCGCCCATCGGCACTTGATGCGAGCGCCAATAGTCCTCGGTGCGCTTGCCATCGATCTCTTTCGGACAGGTCCAGCCCTTTGGTGTGCGGAGCACGATCATCGGCCAGCGGGGGCGTTCCCTAAAACCATCTCGATGCGCAGCCGATTTGATGCGCTGAATTTCCCCGACGACCTTATCCATGGTCGCGGCCATCAACTCGTGCATTTTTTCCGGCTCATCCCCCTCGACGAAATACGGCGTGTAGCCGTAACCGCGGAATAAGTGATCCACCTCCTCATGGCTGATGCGGGCGAGAATGCAGGGATTGGCAATCTTGTAGCCGTTCAAATGGAGTATCGGCAAAACCACCCCGTCGGTCGCCGGGTTCAGGAACTTGTTGGAATGCCAGCTTGTTGCCAGCGGTCCAGTTTCCGCTTCGCCGTCGCCGACGACACACGCCACTATCAAATCCGGGTTGTCGAAGGCCGCTCCGTAGGCGTGCGAGAGGGCGTAGCCGAGTTCGCCGCCTTCGTGAATTGAACCGGGCGTCTCCGGTGCAACGTGGCTCGGGATACCGCCCGGAAATGAGAATTGGGTGAACAGACGCTTCATTCCCTCTTCATCGGAGGAAATGTTCGGATAGACCTCGCTGTAAGTCCCCTCGAGGTAAGCGTTCGCGACTAGGCCGGGACCACCATGCCCGGGGCCGGCGATGTAGATCATGTCGAGGTCGTTCTTTTTGATGACCCGGTTCAGGTGAACGTAAATGAAATTCAAGCCTGGCGTCGTTCCCCAGTGGCCGAGAAGCCTCGGTTTAATGTGATCCTTTGTGAGCGATTGTTTGAGCAGCGGATTGTCGTAGAGATAGATCTGGCCGACCGACAGGTAGTTGGCCGCCCGCCAGTACGCATCCATCAATGCCCGCTCTTTGTTAGATAGCGTGCTTGCCATCATTGCCTCTCCTCTGTTCATAGCGAAACTTGAACCGTCGATCCCGCTGTCAGTTTTCGCGTGACGTCCCTGATCCGCATCTCCATCGGCTGTCCCTGCAATCTGTCCGGATGCGCAACCCGAGCGGCCTTCAGCACACTGTCGGACGGACTGACCCGGCGTCCCTGGACCGCCTTGCACCTAGTCTTCTCGCCGCGCATCAATCTTCCCGCGCACCAGAGGCTGGCGGCTCCTAGTCTGCGCGTGCGCGGCTTTGACGCGCGATGGTCATTCCGCAACCGAATGACTACTTTGATCTGGATCAAGGGTTGGCGGGGGCGCTCGGAGAACGGTCGCTAGAGCGGTTGGTCTGGATCAACGTCGGCGATGCGAGCCCTTAACGTCTATTGGATTGTCCGACATCTGCATCTCTCACGTATTCAGCCAATTAGATGAGCGGGGGAATGGCTCAAGAACATTGACCCGCGAGACATTCGGCCCCTTTCGTTCGGAAGGACGTCACCGACCTCAACGTCTTGTTCTAGGTCAACGCCGCGCTTTAGGGCACAGGCATGTGAGCAGCTTTCCAGAAGAGAGTTAGAGATGAACTGGTTTCGCCCCTTGTTCGGCATCGGGCAGCCGCCACTGAGCCAGCAAATCAAGGATCTGGAGGCGGAGATCGGAACGCCGCTGTTTCACCGCGTCCCTCATGGCGCAGAGCTTACGGCAGCGGGCGAGGCTTTCCTGCAAAGCGTGAAGGAGATGCCGACGCTCGCTGAACGGGCGATCAAGGCTGCACGACGGGCAGCGCGCGGCGAGACGGGATCGCTTCGCGTCGGTTTCACGGCGTCGGCTGCGTTCAACGCGGTCGTGCCGTCGGCCATCCGGGCCTTCCGGCGCGCTTACGCCGACGTTGAGCTTTTGTTGGAAGAGGCCAACACCACGCGGCTCGTGGCCGGTCTGCAGGACGGATCGCTCGATGTTGCGTTCCTGCGGCCCGGCGCCGCCGGGAGTGAAGCGTTCCAGCTCCGGCTTCTCTCAGAGGAGCCGATGATGGTGGCGCTCCCCATTAGACACCCTGTCGCGGCACAGCAGGAAGTGGAGCTTGCGACCCTGAAGGAAGTTCCGTTTCTGCTGTTTCCGCGCGCGGTCGGCCCCACGCTCTACGACAGCATCATCAACACCTGCCGGGCAGCCGGTTTCGAGCCGATCATCGGCCAGTTCGCGCCACAGATCGCGTCAGTCGTCAACCTCGTGGCCGCGGAACTCGGCGTGTCGATCGTACCGGCGTCGATGAGCCAACTGCAGGTTTCCGGCGTGACCTATCGCCCGATAGCGGGACAAGCGGCGACAGCCCAGCTCGCTCTGGCCTATCGGCGTGGAGAGACATCGGCAATTGTGCGCTACTTCATCGCGCAAGCGGCGGTGTGATGCATCGGCGTTTTCGTCCTGGAACATTGCGGATAGGCATCGGGGATTGATGCAGACATGCCAAACCGACGCGAATGATCCGATACGGACATTTCGCCAGATGGCTCCATAGTGGTGGAGGACACCCTCCTGCAGCGAACCCATTGCCGAGACCGGCGATGGGTTCGCTGAAGAAGATCGTTCTCGTCGGCTAGAACCTCCAGGATGCGCCGGTCGAGATACCCACGATCGTGGTGCCGGTGTAGCAGTGCGGCGTTAAATCGTAGCCACCATCCGCCCCGAAAGCGTCGTGGCAGTCCGTCGTAACGCCTCTGCCGCCCGCGCCGAGATCGTAGTGCGCGCTCGAGCCGTTGAAGGTCGCCGCAACCGCGGTGTACCAGGTGAGGTTCGGGCTCAGCTTTCTCTTGTACGCGGCCGTCACCATATCCGCCGCATTCAGGTTTGGCGCATAGGTGGCTCCGTCAGCCGTCGTCAGAACCGAGCTGTTGTGCTGACCGGGATCGCCTTGAGCCGTGAACGCGTGTGCCCACCCGAAATGGATGCTGTCGATGTTGGTCAGTTCCTGGCTCACGAACATCCACGTACCGTTGCGGCTTCGCTCGTTCTGGAATGCCAGGTCGGCCGGAACGTAACGATGCATCATTTCAAAGATACCGCCGACCGTGGTGCCAGTGGAGAAATGATACAGTGCGCCCACCTTGAAGGCGTCTTCGGCCCCAACGTCCTCGGCGAACAGCGTCTGCCCAACGGCACTCGTCGGGACTATGCCGTAGATGGACGTGATATCGCTCTGCCGGTTGACCGCCTCGTGACGTTCATAGGCTACAGTGGCGTAGAACGGGCCGTGCGTGTAGCTGAGATTGGCGCTGACGGCGTTGCTGAAGGAGCCGTCGTTACACGCGACCGGCAGATTGCCGCCGCTCTGGGGGGCGTTACCGCCGGCGCAATCGGATTCTCCGGCCGCGATGTTGGAGCTGTCGGTATCCCGATTCTGCCCCGGAGCAAACAAGGCGTTTAACTGGAAGCCGCCCAGACTGGGCGATTCGTACCAGATCGCGTGATCGAGCCGGGTGCCGAATTCGACGCGGTTATCGCCGCCGGTATTTCCCATCATCACGCTGTAGTCGCCGAGCTCGCCCGCGAACGGGTTGAACGCGGCCGTCGAGTTTTTGTATGGCGCGTCCGTCTTGCCGATCTTGACCGCGCCCCACTCCGGCGACCCGAAACCGATAAAGGTGTTGCGGTTGAACATCGCGCCGTTGACGGTGTTGCTTACATTGCTGTTGGTGTCCTTCAGGCCGGGCGTGGCCGAAATGTCGAAACCGAGTTCGAGTTGATAGAGGAAGTTGGATTCCATGCCGGGCAGGTGTTGAAAGCCGCGAACACCGAGATAGGAAAGGTTCGTCGAGATTGCCGGCATCCACCCGAAATTCCCGACCGGTGCCGTGACGCCGGCAGGCAGATTCAGCGATCGGACATCCTTCGATGTGTCATCGATCGAAATATCCAGATTGCCGTAGGCAGTGATCTCGCCGCCCGGCGTGTAGAATGTCAGGGGATCGCCATGCTTGTGCTCGAGATAGCCGTGCCCGTTCGCGTCCAGATCAAATGCAGTGGTCTTCACCGGTACCGATGCACCGCCGGTCGCGGGGGCGCTGGCCACACGGCCGGAAGCGGCAGACTGGACTACGGCCGGGGCCGCGCCTTTTGCCGATTCCACGCGATTTAGCCGCGCCTTGAGTGCGGCATTCTCCTTGGCCAAGTTTGCGTTGCTTTGCTCGATCGCCGCAAGCCGGTCCAGCACCTGATCGAGCTTGTCGGCAGCTGCCGGAGCAGAATGAGCAACGACCGCCACCGCCGCAGCGGCCACCCCTAATTTGTATTTTTTCATCGCCATCCCCTTTTAGAAGGGCTCTGACTGAGCCGTTCGCGAGGCTGGAGACGTTAAGGGATACCGTCAATATGGCCCCTTCAGGCCATAAGTTGTTGCAGTTGCGAGCAAAATATTGAATTCACGCTTTAATTGTGTTGCTTTTCAACAACATGGTGCAGTGCGGCAACAATGTCGCATCAAGACACTTATTGTAGCATTTCAGCAACAATCAGGAATAATGTATACAATCGGGAATAATAATGTATGCCAGAGGCGAACTTGGGGATCCTCTCGGATCACGATTTAACCGAGGTCTGCCACCGCTCCCGGTTCGAACCAGTGCCGCCGGAGTGTTACAGCCGCTTCAGTAGCGGGCGTTGGGATCACAGGCGTAATGATAGGCGTTCGGTGTCCAAACGAAACAGTGGCCGCTTTCGCTATACGCATACCAGGGAACCTGCCGGTATGGTCGTTCACGGCGCCAATCAAATGAACCGTTGGAAACGTAAGTTTGATCGGCAGCAATGACGCCGGTGGCGCGGTGGCGGGCCGAATAGCCGTTGGCGTTGGCCGCTGCGATGCTCAGCGTGACGATCGCGGCTGTGACCATTAAGAGCTTTGTCATTTTCCCTTCCAGTCTTTGCAGTTTCACTTTTCCCTGGATGAGCCCAAGGCCTTCTTCGCGCCAAGGGTCTCCTGAGATCCTTGTCTTTCCTTCAGGTCCATATGGCTGCTCTGTGCGAAAAAAATCCTAAATCTTTATTTAAGGTTCTCTTCCGCTGATCATGAAACCGTGAATGGAACGTACTCAGCGTTGCCAATTTGATCATTGAATGACCCAGCAATTTCCGGGTTTGGCAACAAACGGAATCGCGCGCGCATCGAGGCCGTTGTTGCAGGTAGATTGGAAGCGATCCGTGCATAGTCAACATGACGCGCTCGACCAAAAGTAGACATTTCGCCTAACGCAGGAGCTCGCGAGTTACCTGCCGGTGGCAGGCAACGGCACCAGGAAGCTGAAGAGAACAACGAGCGTGCGAATGAATGTCGCCAAGTTGGAGTTGATATTTTCGACGTCGATTTTCGCGAAGAATCGCGGTGAGAGCGGCAAACATGCCGAGCGGGACGGCCCCTCCAGCGCGCATCCGGCCCGGTTCTTGCTTTTGTTCGGGAAGTCATCAATGAGGGCGTCAGCCGCCCGCGCCCCATTTAGATTACCACTCACCACATCAACGCCCCGCGAGGAACAAGCCAGAACCGCGATTCCATCGCAAACATGGCGGAGTCTTGACGTTTGATTCGTAACAGCGCCGTTCAACGGAGTTCAACCATGACGACCACGCACAAGGAAAAACCAACCGCGAAGCCCCGCCAGCGCAGCCAGAAGGCGTCTCAGCGGAGCCCGAAACCTGAACCACAGCAAACCCCGGAACTCGATCAGCGGGATGAAGATCGAATCAGCCAGATGGGCGCATCAACTGACGCCCCCACAAACGGCGCAGCCGCACCGGCGAATGGGCCATTAGTCGGCGCAGCCGCACCGGCGGACGCCCTCTCAATCGGCGAAGCCGCACCGGGGGATGCCCTCTCAATCGACGCAGCCGCACCGGCGGATGCCCCCTCAATTGACGCAGCGGCACCGGCGGATGCCCTCTCAACCGGCGCAGCCGCACCGGCGGACGATGGTCCAGTCAGCGTGCAGACCATTGCGAGAGCCTACGTGGACTACACCAGGAAATCGTTGCAGGAGAGCAGGTCCTTTGCAGAGAAGCTCATGGGTGTGAGGTCGTTCGACAACGCCATTGAGGTTCAGACCGAATTCGCAAGGCAGTCTGTTGCGAACTTCGTCGCCGGGTCGCAGAAGATTTGTGAACTTTACGGCAAACTCGCCACACAGATCGTCAGGCCTTGGGAATCGTCAGGCCTTGGGAAGGTCTGGCGGCCAAGGTGGCCCGAGCCGGGCGCCAAATGACTTGATGGCGTCCGAAGCGAAGGGCTGCCTGGGCTGAGAGGCCGTGTGCAAACAGAAATCGGGATTTCTCCGGGATCGTTGCCGCGCCGGATGCTGCTTGCGCATATCAAAAATTCATCCCGACCAGTTTCGCCTTTGGTACCTTTCGAACCTGAGCGATCAGGCGGACGATGTCCGTTCGCGGTGGTAACGCTGCCCTCGCTACCGAGCGGCCCGACTTTCGAAAATGAACCCGGAGCGGACATGAGCCATCCGGGTGCCTTCCACAAATCGATCAGTATTGCTGACCAGTCGACGTCTGAGAAAGCCGGCGGCCACGTTATGCCTGTGATATTTTTATGCCTGTGATATTTTTTCTCATTGGCATTCGAACCCACTTCTCGAACCCATTCAAAGATCTTTCGTTACCGAGGATCTCCAGTCATCGGCAAGGGAGGGTCAACCATGAAGATCGTCGTGATCGGCGGCACCGGCCTGATCGGTTCGAAGACCGTCGCCATTCTGCGCCAGGGCGGCCACGAGGTCGTCGCCGCCTCGCCCAAAAGCGGCATCAACACCATCACCGGTGAAGGGCTCAAGGAGGCCCTGGCCGGCGCGCAGGTCTTGATCGACCTCGCCAATTCGCCCTCATTTGAAGACAAGGCGGTGCTGGAGTTCTTCGAGACCTCCGGCCGCAACCTTCTCGCGGCCGAGGCCGCAGCCGGTGTCCGACACCATGTCGCGCTCTCCATCGTCGCAATCGATCGGACAGACAATGGCTATTTCCGCGCCAAGGTCGCCCAAGAGAAACTGATCAAGACCTCCGGCATCCCATACACCATCGTCCGCTCGACTCAGTTCCTGGAATTCCTCGGCGCCATCGCCGATTTAAGTGCGGATGGAAACGTGGTCAGGCTTTCGCCAGGCCTGTTCCAGCCCGTCGCGGCGGACGACGTTGCTGCCATCGTTGCCGATGTGGCGATCGCGCCGCCGCACAATGGCATCGTCGAGATCGCCGGCCCGGAACGGCGCCGTTCAACGAAATCATCGCCCGCTATCTGAAGGCGGTCGGCGACCCGCGCGAGGTAGTGAGCGATCCCGAGGCCCGATACTGGGGCGGCCGGGTCGAGGAGCGCTCGCTGGTGCCGTTGGGCGAAGCGCGCCTCGGCCGCATCGCTTTAGACGAATGGGTCCGCCGCTCACAGGCAGGAGCCTGATCCCGCTCCGCCAACCGAAGCATGGGCTCCATGAAACGCATCCTCTGTTCACTGCTTGTTGTCACCCCGCCGTTCGGCAGCGTCCTCGCGGATGCTCCGAAGTCGAAGAACGCCAAGGTGACCCTCGTTTACAAGCACGAACACCGGCAAGACGTTGGACTTATCTTTGAACCTGCGGCCAGCCTGCCGCGACCACAAGCTGCGAAGGGCGTTAGCGATGGAGTGAAGCGAGGATCATCCGGAAAAGTGGGAACCAATTTTCTGGAACCTGTCTCACGTCGGGATCAAGCACCGGTGTAAGCCCCCCGGAACAAACAACGGCGTCAGGGTTTAACGGCGCTAGGATTTTATGTCGCGGAAGGGCCCGCCATTGAAGGGCTGACCCGTCGGCGTCATTCGCACGGTGAGGAGGCACGAATGCGCCAGGCAGAGGTACCCGGCGCCCCCGCAACCTCTTCAGGATAAAGGAGAAGCCGGTTTTGACGCAATAAGACTAATCCGACCTTGTAGGAGTGATCCGATGAGATGTTTGCCGCTTGTTATTGGCGTGTTTGGCGCTGTCGCCGCGTTCACCAGCGGCGCCTCGGCGCAATCGATCAACCTCACTGGCACTTACAGGTGCATCCAGGATTGCCGTGATGGTCATATAGGCGCCCCAGCCTTCGTTACCCAGAACGGATGGAACCTGAACCTTGTGACTGAGACCGGAGAATCTTACCGTGCGTGGCCCGATCTGGCTGCGCCGTACGGCCGGATCTGGATCGAGGCGCGAAACGAGAGCGCCGTCTATTCGCCGGACGGAATGCGGATTCAGTTCGACGACGGCAGGATCTGGCAGCGCGACCTCGGGCCTCTGCCGCGCGGTTGGCGGAGAGCGCGGGTCGTTGGGGCAAGATAGGGGAAGATAGCTCGTTTTGAGTGGTCAAGTGCCACATCGTGCCGGCGCGACGTACAGGAGCGCCGGGACGACTTTTTTTGAGTCCTAGTGGCCAACTCGACGCGGGCGCCCGTCGACCATTTTGAGCCACAGGTTCACGCCCTGACTACACCGGCGGACTGACGACCGCCTCGCCGCGCCCGAGCTTTCGCTCGCGCAGAAAAATGTAAAGGCCCGCGCCGATGATGATGGCCGCGCCCAAAATCGTCGCCACCTGTGGCATATCGCCGAACACCACATAGCCGAACGTCACGGCCCAGACGATCATCGAGTACTGATACGGCACCACGACGCTTGCCGGCGCGAGCTTGAGCGAGCGGTTGACGCACAACAGCGCGCACACCGAAATACAACCGGCCGCGGCGAACAGACCGAGGCTCCCGAGACCAGGCGTAACCCAGCCGAAGGGCGACAGCAGCGCGCCGAGGACGAAGGTGCCGGCGAATTGCGACGATGCCAGCACGATATCGGGTGTCGCCCGCAGCGAGCGCGTGATCAGCATCAGCACCGCGAAAGACATGCTCCCGCCGAGCGCGATCATGGCCGGCCAGCTCACCGTCTGCGACGACGGGCGCAACGCGATCAGCACGCCGCAGAAACCGATCAGGATCGCACTCCAGCGCCGCCAGCCGACACGCTCGCGCAGCACGATTGCCGACAGCGCCGTGACGAAGATCGGGCAGGCCAGGTAATAGGTGATGACGTCGGCAAGCGGCAGATACACCGTTGCGAGGAAGAACGCCGCGACCTCCAGCGTCGAGAGGATCACGCGCAGCAGCTGCAGCCAGGGGCGTTCGAGCCGAACAAATTCCGCGCGGCTCCGCCAGATCATCGGCGACAGCACGAGCAGCGCCGCGCAGGCGCGCAACAACAGCAATTGCCCGACCGAATAGGTCGCGACGATGAACTTTCCCGTGGCGTCGCCGAACGAGAACATGAACACCGACAGCACCATCAGGCCGATGCCGGCCAGCCGCGCGGAGCGCTCGTCGGCGGTGCTGGAGATCTTTGCGAGCAGACTCATGTGTAACCGCGGGTTCGTACCATGCTCGTCATGGCCGGGCTCTTCCCGGCCATCCACGTCTTTTGTGCCGCGCTGTTTTAAAGACGTGGATGCCCGGGACAAGCCCGGGCATGACGAATTGAGCGGAATCGATTGCCGCACCGGCACCCCTGCGATACCGATACTCCATCATTCGCGAAAATATCCCACAGGAAATCCGCCATGGCCGAGTTCGATCCCGCAAGCCATCGCATGGTGCCGCAACAGCGCTGGTTTGAGGATTTTGTGCTCGGCGAGCGTTTTGTCATTCCCAGCCGCACCATGACATCCGCGGTATTCGCGGCCTTTCAGAGCGCGAGTGGCGATACCCATCCGGTGCACTACGACGTCGAGTACTGCCGCGCCCGCGGCATGCCGAACCTGCTGGCCCACGGATTCCAGACGCTGATCCACACCGCGCCGGGAGCCGGGTTGTTTCCCTTTATGGTGGAGGAATCGCTGGTCGGATTTCTAGAGCAGTCGAGCCGGTTTCTCAAACCGGTGTTCGCCGATGACACGATTTATCCAGCGCTCGAGGTGATGGAGCTGGTGCCGGGCCGCTCGACCGGCGTGGTGGCCCTGCGTTCGACCGTGTTCAACCAGCGCCGCGAACTGGTGCTGGAAGGGCTGCAGAAGTTTCTGATCCGCCGGCGGCCGGCTTGATGATAACGCTGCGATACCCGCGGCCTCATTCGATCACCTCGTCGGCGCTGGTGATGAGCGATGGCGCCAGCGACAGGTCGATCGCCCTGGCGGACTTCATGTTGATAATGAGCTCGAATTTGCTTGGCTGATAAAACGGAATGTCGCCCGGCCTGGTTCCGCTGAGGATCTGGTGAACGTCATTGGCCAGACGTTGGGCAAGTTCGCCGAGGTCCGGCGCATAGGCCATCAGCCCGCCCTGATCGACATAGTCGCGATAGGGATAGATGACGGGAAGACGGTGCTTTCCGGCAAGTTCGGCGATCAAGGCGCGCTGCGCCAGAAAGCTGCCGCCCTCGTCAACGAGGACGCCGTCGAAATGCTGCTCGGCCATCTCGGCGAAGGTGCGGCGGAGATGTCCGTCGTTGATCTCCGGCAGCAACTTCTCGGTCAGCGCGATCCCGAAATGCTGAGCTGCTTCGTGGGGCGAGGATCCCGAGGTATCCCACGTACCCGACAGCAGATAGGCGATCCTGGCCGCCGAAGGCACCGCTTCCTTCAGGATTTGGAGGCGCTTGCCAACGATTTCTGCCCCGGCATTGATACTGACACCCGTGAGGTTGCCCCCGGGGTGCGCAAGATTGGTGACCAATCCTGTCGCGATCGGGTCTCCTACGATCGCGACGATCGGTATCGTGGCAGTGGCCGCCGTGAACACTTTGACGAGATCGTTGAGGTTCGAAATGATGACGTCCGGATTGCGGCTCACGACCTCGGCCGCAAGGGCAGCGAAGCGGTCGGAGTGACCTTCGGCCGAATAGCGCTCGACGACGAGATTGCTTCCCTCGACATCGCCGAGCCCGCGCAGCGTCTCGAAGAATTTGCGCACCCAGAACGGCCCGGCCGTCTCGGTGAGCTTGTCGGCGGGAATGCCGGAATGGACGAACGCGATCCGGCGCTGCTTCTGAGCTTGCTGCGCCCGCGCCGAGAGCGGCCATGAAACCGCGCCCCCGACAAGACCGATAAATTCCCGCCGCCTCATTGATGCCCCCCGACCCCGCACGCCTTCGGGGGGTCCGAGCTGTACCACATCGCCGGGGATATCGCGCGGCATCGCAAAAAAGGCCAGAAAATATGGGCTTTTCGCGATATTTGAGCAGGTAAAGGTTGCCGCGCCGCCACCCCTGCATTACCTATGGCCCATGAAATTTCTGGACGAGGCAAAAGTCTATATTCGCTCCGGCGACGGCGGTAACGGCTGCGTGGCGTTCCGCCGCGAGAAGTATATCGAGTTCGGCGGACCCTCCGGCGGCAATGGCGGCCGCGGCGGCGATGTCGTCATCGAAGTCGGTCGATGGACTGAATACCCTGATCGACTATCGCTATCAGCAACACTTCAAGGCCCAGAAGGGCACCAACGGCATGGGCAAGGATCGCCACGGCGCCAACGGCAAACCTGTCGTGCTCAAGGTGCCGGTGGGCACGCAAATATTTGACGAGGACCGCGAAACGCTGCTCCACGACTTCACCGCGCTCGGCGAAAAATTCGTACTCGCCGAAGGCGGCAATGGCGGCTTCGGCAACGCGCATTTCAAATCGTCCACCAACCGTGCGCCGCGCAACGCCAATCCCGGACAGGAGGGCGAGGAGCGCTGGATCTGGCTGCGGCTGAAGCTGATCGCGGATGCCGGCCTAGTCGGCCTGCCCAATGCCGGCAAATCGACTTTCCTCTCCGTGGTCAGCGCGGCGAAACCGAAGATCGCCGACTATCCGTTCACGACGCTGCATCCGCAACTCGGCGTGGTGAATGCCGATGGCCGTGAATTCGTGCTGGCTGATATTCCAGGCCTGATCGAGGGCGCGCACGAAGGCGCAGGCCTGGGGGATCGGTTTCTCGGCCATGTCGAGCGCTGCCGTGTCTTGTTGCATTTGGTAGACGCGACCTGCGAACACGCCGGCAAGGCCTACAAGACGGTGCGGACCGAACTCGCAGCCTATGAGGGACAGCTCGCCGACAAGATCGAGTTCGTCGCGCTCAACAAGATCGACGCCGTGACGCCGGACCAGTTGAAGAAGCAGAAGGACCGGCTGAAGCGCGCCGCGAAGAAAACGCCGCTGTTGATGTCGGGCGTGTCAGGCGAGGGCGTGAAAGAGGCGCTGCGGGCGCTGGTCGAAGTGATCGGCGAGGCGCCGGTGTCGGTCAAGGCCAAGGGCGTGGCGCAAGCCGAGCCCTGGGCGCCGCAAACGACCTAGCCTGCCGAGAAGCTTTACTGCAAAGTCTTACTTCATGTCCCGCCCCAACCTGAAAAAATTCCGCCGCATCGTCGTCAAGGTCGGCTCGTCGCTGCTGATCGACTCCGACGCGGGCGAAGTCCGGGCGGCGTGGCTCGCGGCGCTGGCCGCCGACCTTGCCAGGCTGCATGGCGAGGGCCGCGAGTTGCTGATCGTGTCGTCGGGCTCGATCGCGCTCGGCCGCAGCCGCCTTAAACTGCCGCGCGGCCCCCTGAAACTCGAGGAAAGCCAGGCAGCTGCGGCGGTGGGACAGATCGCGCTGGCGCGAATCTGGTCGGAGGTGCTGGGCCATCACCGCATCGGCGCCGGGCAGATTCTGGTGACCCTGCAGGATACCGAGGAACGCCGCCGTTACCTCAATGCGCGCTCGACCATCGCCAAACTGCTGGAATGGCGCGCGGTGCCTGTTATCAACGAAAACGACACGGTGGCCACCAACGAAATCCGCTACGGCGACAACGACCGCCTCGCCGCCCGCGTCGCCACCATGGCGAGCGCCGACCTCCTGATCCTGCTGTCGGATATCGACGGCCTCTACGATGCGCCGCCGGGCAGCAATCCGAACGCAAAACTGATTCCGATCGTGGAGTCGGTTACGGCCGATATCGAGGCCATGGCCGGCGCCGCGGAATCCGAATTGTCGCGCGGCGGCATGCACACCAAGATCGAAGCGGCCAAGATCGCCACCACGGCAGGCACGCATATGCTGATCGCGTCTGGCAAGATCGAGCATCCGCTGCAGGCCATACAAGACGGCGGGCGCTGCACCTGGTTTCTGACCCCGGCCAATCCCGTGACCGCGCGCAAACGATGGATCGCGGGTTCCCTGGAGCCGAGGGGCACGCTGACCATCGATGCCGGCGCGGTGAGCGCGCTGCGCGCGGGTAAGAGCCTGTTGCCGGCGGGCGTGATCCGGGTCGACGGCCAATTCGCCCGCGGCGACGCGGTGGTGGTGCGCGGGCCTGACACCCATGAGATCGGCCGCGGCCTCGTCGCCTATGACGCCGAGGACGCCGAGAAGATCAAGGGCCGTTCCTCGCCTGATGTGATGGCGATCCTGGGCATCAGTGGGCGGGCGGAAATGATCCACCGCGACGATCTCGTGGTCGGCCCGAGCGGCGCATTGTCTTCCTCCAGCTAGGCCAATGACCGAGCCGCCGGCGTCGGTCGCAAGCCCCCGCAACGTCGGGCTCGATCGCCAGCCATGCCGCCGCGGCGCCTCGCAAAACATGGATTTCCGTGCTAGCACATGACCTTAACTGAACTTGGAACCGCCATGACCGCGCCGCTGAAGGCAATCGACGGAACCGCCGATTTGCCGACTCTGATGACCGAGCTTGCGACCCGCGCGCGCGCCGCCGCGCGGGCGCTGGCGCTTGCGCCCCCCGAGCAGAAAAATCGCGCACTCGATGCGATGGAGCGCGCCATCCGCGCCAATGCATCCGCGATCCTCGCGGCCAATGCCGAGGATGTCGCGGAAGCTCGCGCCAGCGGCGAAAGTGCTGCCTTCATCGATCGGTTGCGCTGACGCAGGCACGCATCGATGCCATGGCCGACGGCGTCGCGACCGTGCGCGATATCCCCGATCCCATCGGCGTCGTGACCGAGAGCTGGCAGCGTCCGAACGGCATGACCATCGAGCGCGTGCGGGTCCCGCTCGGCGTCGTCGCCGTGATCTTCGAAAGCCGTCCCAACGTCACCGCCGACGCCGGCGTATTGTGCCTGAAATCCGGCAACGCGGTGATCCTGCGCGGCGGCTCTGACAGTTTCCGGTCCTGCCGCGCGATCCACGATTGTCTGGTGCAGGGATTGCGCGAAGCCGGTCTGCCGGAAGCTTCGATCACGCTGGTGCCGACCCGTGACCGCGCGGCGGTCGGCCTTCTCTTGAGCGGATTGAACGGCGGCGTCGACGTGATCGTGCCGCGCGGCGGCAAGAGCCTCGTCGCACGCGTCGAAGCCGAGGCGCGGGTGCCGGTGTTCGCGCATCTGGAAGGCGTCAACCATGTCTATGTCGATCACGCCGCCAATCTCGAAATGGCGAAGTCGATCGTGCTGAACGCCAAGATGCGGCGCCCCGGCGTCTGCGGCGCTGCCGAAACTTTGCTGGTCGATCGCGCCGGCGCGTCGACGACGCTCAAGCCGCTGATCGAGATGCTGATCGATGCCGGATGCGAGGTGCGCGGCGACGCCGCCGTGCAGCGCGCCGACGACAGGGTAAAGCCGGCCTCCGACGAAGACTGGGATACCGAATACGAGGACGCGATCATCGCCGCGAAAGTGGTCGACGGCGTCGACGAGGCGATCGCGCATATTCACGACCACGGCTCGCACCACACCGACGCGATCGTGACGGAAGACGAAGCCGCCGCCCGCAAATTTCTCAACGAGGTCGATTCGGCGATCGTGCTGCATAACGCATCGACCCAGTTCGCCGACGGCGGCGAATTCGGCTTCGGCGCGGAGATCGGCATCGCCACCGGGAAATTTCACGCCCGTGGCCCGGTCGGCGCCGAACAGCTCACCAGCTTCAAATATCGCGTCCACGGCACCGGGCAGACCCGGCCGTGAAGGCCAAAGCGTCTTCAAGCGAAAGCCTGCCCCGGATGCGATCCGGGGTGGTTCCCGGTCGGCGTGAAGAAAGCGCGTCGAACAAAAAGGTCTTGTGCATGCGGTGGCTGAGTTGAATCAAACTCCAGTCGCGTCGCAATCGCTCTCCCAGGCCATCCCGCTCTACACCAACGGCATGCGCATCGGCCTGCTCGGCGGCTCGTTCAATCCGCCGCACGTCGCGCATCGCGCCATCAGCCTGTTCGCGATCAAGCGATTGGAGCTCGACCGCGTGTGGTGGCTGGTGACGCCCGGGCAATCCGCTGAAGGATTCCGGCGGGTTGCGCGATCTCGATGAACGCGCCGAGGCCGCGCGCCGAATGGCCGACGATCCGCGCATCGACGTCAGCTGTCTCGAATCCGTCATCGGAACGCGGTATACCGTCGACACGATCAGTTACCTGCGCCGGCGTGCGTCCGGCCTGCGCTTTGTCTGGATCATGGGCGCCGACAATCTCGCGCAATTTCATCGCTGGCAAAACTGGCGGCGCATCGCCTCCGAGGTGCCGATTGCTGTGATCGACCGTCCGCCGCAAAGTTTTCGCGCACTGGCCGCGCCCGCAGCCCAGGCGCTGGCTCGCTATCGGCTGCCTGAAAATCAGGCCGGCAGGCTGGCGGACCGGCGCGCGCCGGCCTGGGTCTTTCTCACCGGCATGAAATTGAGCCTGTCATCGACCGGGCTTCGGAACCCGGACGGCAGCTGGAGGACAAAGTGAGTGATAGCCTTCACTGGAATATTGAAACCATTAACCCCACATGCCTAGTATAGCGGGCGGGCGGCCGAAGGATTCGGCGCCCGCGATACAGTGAAAGGAATGGTCCCTGGCCACATCTGTATTGTCCAAGTCTGTTTTACCCAAGGCACCAAAAACCGCGCGTAAAACATCGACACAAGCTGCGGCCTTGAAGGCGCAACCCGACGCCGACAAGACGCTGAATATGATCCTCTCCCGCCTCGACGATATGAAGGCGGAAGAAACGGTCACCATCGACCTTCGCGGCAAATCCGCATTTTCCGATTACATGATCGTCACCTCGGGCCGGGCCAACCGGCACGTCGGCGCGATCGCGGAAAATGTCGCCAAGGGTCTCAAGGAAACCGGAATCACAAGCCTCCACATCGAGGGCTTGCCCAATTGCGACTGGGTGCTGATCGATTCCGGCGATGTGATCGTGCACGTATTCAGACCCGAGGTGCGCGAATTCTACAATCTGGAAAGATTGTGGACGCAGGGCCCGACGGCGGCGAAGGCGATCTGAGTTATCGAGCCGATGGGAATCGGCTGAGCGCATGATAGCGTTGCGCTCATGCGCCTCGTCGTCATTGCCATCGGCCGGCTGAAGCAGGGCCCGGAGCGGGAACTGAGCGAGCGCTATCGCGAGCGATTCGACGACATCGGCCGCAAACTCGGCTTTCGCGGGCTGGATATTCGTGAGATTCCCGAAAGCCGTGCCCGCGACGCCATCACCCGCATGGCCGAGGAGGCGGCGGCGATTTCGGCGGCGATTCCCGAGAAATCGGTCCTGGTGGCGCTGGATGAGCGCGGCGACAACATCGACAGCGCGGCTTTTGCCCGGCATCTTGGCCGCTGGCGGGACGACGTCGGTCGCCCAGACTATTTTCGTAATCGGCGGCGCGGACGGACTTTCGCCCGATTTAAGGCGCAAGGCAAAACTTGGGATTGCGTTCGGCTCTGCGACCTGGCCGCATCAAATGGTTCGCGTCATGCTTCTGGAACAGATTTATCGGGCCGCGACCATTTTGGCAGGCCACCCTTATCACCGCGCATAGGCCACGGCGGCGCAAACTCTCGAAAGCACTGATTCGGTCCAGATGCAGCCAGCGTTGAACATTCAGTCGTACTCTGACACCGCCAGTCGCGGCCAGCGATCTTCCATCCGCATTCCGTTTTCCATCGCGCTGTTGTCCGCGGGCTTTGCCGGGATCAGCCTGCCGCCCGCGGCCGCGCAGGTCGCAGCCGCAACGCCGCAGGCGACGGCCCCTGCACCGGACGCCATCAAGGCAGCGCGAGCAGGAACTCGAGGCCGCCCGTACGCAGCAGAAAAACGCGGCTGACCTGCAGGAGAAGCTCAAGGCCGATATCGCGGCGATCGGTCAGGACCGCAGCAAGCTCAACCAGCAACTGATCGACATCGCCGCCCAGGTGCGCAGTGTCGAGACCAGGATCGGCGACGCCGAGGCGCGGCTACGCCCGCTCGATACACGCGAGCAGCAGATTCGCGCCTCGCTCGATTCGCGCCGCTCCGAGATTGTCGAGGTGCTGGCGGCTCTGCAGCGCGCGGGACGACGCACGCCTCCGGCCCTGCTGGTCAGGCCGGAAGATGCGCTGCAATCGCTTCGCACCGCGATGCTGCTCGGATCGGTGGTGCCTGAGTTGCGGGCACGGGCTGAAAAACTGACCGGCGATCTCACGGAGCTGGTTGCGCTTCGCAAGGACATCGCCACCGAGCGTGATCAGCTCGCGCTGGACCGTGACAAACTCGGGGACGACCAAACCCGGCTCGCCGCGCTGGTCGACGAGCGGCAGCGAAAGCAGAGTTCGATCGAGAAGGACATGGAAGCGGAAGGCGCGCGCGCCATCGCGTTGTCCAAGCAGGTCGACAGCCTGCAGGGCCTGATCGCCAAAATGGAGCAGGATCTGAAGAGCGCCGCCAAGGCGGCGGAGACGGCCAGCCTGCAGGGCGCTCCGGCCACCATCAACGGCAAGCCGAATCTGGGGGCGCTGAAGGACCCGGCCCGGCTTGAGCCCGGCCATTGCCTTTGCGTCCGCCAAGGGTTTATTCGCGTTACCGGTTAACGGCGTCAAGATTCGCGAATTTGGCAGTTCCGATGGCTCGGGTGGCGTAGAAAAAGGCATTTCTTTGGCAACCAGGGCCGGGGCCCAGGTCACAACACCGTGTGATGGATGGGTTGTTTACGCCGGGCCGTTTCGCAGCTACGGACAACTCTTGATCCTCAATGCCGGGGGCGGGTATCATGTGCTGATCGCCGGGATGGAGCGCATTTCGGTTAACATCGGCCAGTTTGTACTTACGGGGGAGCCGGTCGCGACCATGGGGACGACCTCCCAGGTCGCATCTATCCTCGCGACCAATGCGAGTCAGCCCGTGCTCTATGTCGAGTTCCGTAAGGACGGCACTCCAATCGATCCAGGTCCATGGTGGGCCGCAAATGAAGGCGAAAAGGTTCGCGGATGATGCGCAAGACTTCTGTAATTCTTCTCAGCGCCGCCACCGGCGCGGCACTGATGCTGTTCGTGACCCAGCCGCGCTCGGTGTTCATGGGATCGAGTGCGCGTGCCTCGACCTCGGACACTTATCGCCAGCTCAATCTGTTCGGCGACGTGTTCGAGCGGGTGCGCAGCGACTACGTCGAGAAGCCTGACGACAGCAAGCTGGTCGAATCCGCCATCAGCGGCATGCTGTCCGGCCTCGATCCGCATTCCAGCTACATGGACGCCAAGAGCTTCCGCGACATGCAGGTGCAGACCCGCGGCGAATTCGGCGGTCTCGGCATCGAAGTCACGATGGAAGATGGCCTGATCAAGGTAGTCTCGCCGATCGACGACACGCCCGCCTCCAAGGCCGGCATCATGGCCAACGACATCATCACCAATCTCGATGACGAAGCCGTGCAGGGCCTCACCCTGAATCAGGCCGTCGAGAAAATGCGCGGGCCGGTCAATACCAAGATCAAGCTGAAGATCATCCGCAAGGGTCAGGACAACCCGATCGACGTTACGCTGGTGCGCGACAACATCCGTGTCCGCTCGGTGCGCGCGCATGTCGAAGCTGACGATATCGGCTATATCCGCATCACCACTTTCAATGAACAGACCACCGAAGGCCTGAAGCGGGAAATCGCCAACCTGACCACACAGATCGGCGACGCCAAGCTGAAGGGCTTCATCATCGACCTGCGCAACAATCCCGGCGGATTGCTGGAAGAAGCGGTAACGGTTTCCGACACCTTCCTCGAGCGCGGCGAGATCGTCTCGACCCGCGGCCGCAACGCCGAGGAAACCCAGCGCCGCGCCGCCCATCCGGGCGACCTGGCCAAGGGCAAGCCGCTGATCGTTCTGATCAACGGCGGCTCGGCATCGGCTTCCGAAATCGTCGCCGGCGCGTTGCAGGACCACAAGCGCGCAACGCTGGTCGGCACCCGTTCGTTCGGCAAGGGCTCGGTCCAGACCATCATTCCGCTCGGCTCCGGCAACGGCGCGTTGCGGCTCACCACCGCGCGCTACTTCACGCCATCGGGCAAATCGATCCAGGCCAAGGGCATCGTTCCCGATATCGAGGTGCTGCAGGACGTGCCCGACGAGTTGAAGTCGCGGACCGACACCAAGGGCGAAGCCTCGCTGCGCGGTCATCTGAAGTCCGAGGGCGACGAGAAGACCGGCTCGCAATCCTACGTGCCGCCGGACGCCAAGGACGACAAGGCTCTGAAAGATGGCGGATGATCTGCTGCACGGCATCAAGTCCAGCGCCACCACGCCGGCTACGCCGCCGGTCAACGGCGACAAGGCTGCGATCGACAACAAGCCCACCAAGGATGCGAACTGAAATAAGTCCGCTGACGGCGCTTGCGAAAGGGCGGCCTTCGGGCCGTCTTTTTTTGTTTGGCAGCCTTGTTCCCGAGGCCGCAAAACCGGCGTTAGAGCGGCGAGCGGACGCGTGCGGAACTGCCGCGGCCTTGCCCCGCCGTGGTATCGTCGGCCCCGGTTGATTCGGGGAGGTCCATGGTAGAGACGGCCGACGATCTGAGCACACCGCTCGGACAGAAGACGGCGCGCCGAAAGCGCCCCTATCGGCTGCCGTTTACCGGAACCCAGGCGGTCGCCGTGCTGCTGGGCCTGTTTCTGGTTACCTTCGCTGGCTTCGCCATTTTCAATGACAATCCGCTGGGCGGCGAGCCGATCGCGCGCATCGCGCTGCGTCAGCCAATCCCGGGGACCGAAAAACCTGCCGAGACGCCCCCCAGCGCTGCCGAGCCCGCCGCGAAATCCGCGGCCAAGCAGGCAGCACCGGCCGGGCCATTGACCGTCACCATTATCGACGGCTCCAGCGGCACACGCCACGACGTCGTGATATCGGGCGAGGGTGCGGATCAGGCCGGGGCCGAAGCCGCGCCCGCCATGATGGCCGGGATCGATCAGCGCCTGCTGGAAAAATCCCGCTACGGCATGATCCCGGTGGTGTCGGACGGGCTGAAGCCGTTCACGGTCTACGCCGCCGAAGCCGATCGTGCCAAAGCTGCAAAAATGCCGGTGGTCGCCATCGTGATCGGCGGGCTTGGCGTCGGCGCGGCCAAGACCACCGACGCCATCATGAAACTGCCGGCTGCGGTGACGCTGGCATTCACGCCCTACGGCTCGGATCCGGGCAAGCTGGCCGAACGGGCGCGCGCCCAGCGCCACGAGATCCTGCTGCAGATTCCGATGGAGCCGTTCGATTATCCCGACAACGACCCCGGCCCGCAAACCTTGCTGACGACGCTTGCGCCCGAGCAGAATCTCGACCGGATGTACTGGCACCTCAGCCGCTTCCAGGGTTATGCCGGGATCGCCAATTTCATGGGCGCGCGCTTCGTCGTCGCCGATGCGGTGATGCAGCCCATCATCCGCGAGGCCGCCAAGCGCGGGCTCGGCTATTTCGACGACGGCTCGGCGCCGCGCAGCGTCGCCTCCACATTGGCGGCAAGCCAGGCGATGCCTTTCGCCAAAGCCGATTTCACCATCGATGCGGTACCGACATCGGCGGAGATCGACCGGGTGCTGGCAAAGCTTGAAAATCTGGCTAGAGAACGCGGAACCGCGGTCGGCATCGCCTCGGCGCTGCCGATCTCGATCGAGCGGATCGGAGCCTGGACGAAAACGCTCGAAAGCCGTGGGATTATGCTTGTGCCATTGACAACCGCAATGCTGAAATCAAGATCCGGCTAGGATCAACCGATTGGCGCGACTTCGGACCCGGAGGGTCTCGCCCGTCAAACCGGTCGTGTGACCGCAAAAGGCTTTGACGGAATGGCACGCTACGAAGACCTGCCCTATCGGACATGCGTGGGCATGATGCTGATCAACGCAGCCGGGCTGGTCTTCATCGGTCGCCGTGCCGGCGGTATCGAACACGTCGACGAATCCCACGTCTGGCAGATGCCGCAAGGCGGCGTCGATCCCGGCGAGGACACCTGGGCGGCCGCGAAGCGTGAGCTCTATGAGGAAACCAGTGTCCGGTCGGTCGAGAAACTCGGGGAGATCGCGGACTGGCTGATCTACGACATTCCGCGCACCGTCGCCGGGCGCGCCTGGAAGGGCCGCTACCGGGGCCAGCGGCAGAAATGGTTCGCAGTCCGTTTCACCGGCAAGGATGACGAGATCAACGTTGCCAGCCCGCGGCGGCCACAAGGCGGAGTTCGTCAGTTGGCGCTGGGAGCCGATGAAGAATCTTCCTGACCTGATCGTTCCGTTCAAGCGCCCGGTCTACGAGCGCGTGGTCAAGGAATTTTCCAGGCTCGCCGGCAGCTAGCCCCTTGATCGCAGACAGCAAACCCTATCGCCCCAATGTGGGCATCGCCCTGTTCAACGCCGCCGGTCAGGTTCTGATCGGACGGCGCTTCAGGGACGACGGACCGGAAATCATTCTTCCGGGCCTGGAGTGGCAGATGCCGCAGGGCGGCATCGACGCCGAGGAAAATCCGCGCGAGGCCGTGATGCGGGAACTCTGGGAAGAGACGGGCGTGACCAAGGCGGATTACCTCGCCGAAACCGATTGGCTGGTTTACGAGTTTCCGCCGTTCGCGGGCGCCTCTTCGCACCGGCTGGCGAAATTCCGCGGCCAGCGCCAGAAATGGTTCGCGCTCCGTTTCACCGGGTCCGACGACGAGATCGATCCGCTGACGCCGCGCAACGGCCAGCCGGCGGAATTCGACGCGTGGCGATGGGAGCGGCTTGACCGCGTCGCCGATCTCGTGGTGCCCTTTCGGCGCGATGTCTATCGAACGGTGGCACAGCGTTTCGCGGCATACGCAAAATAATGAAGTGGCTGAGCTTGGTTCTTGCCTCTCCCGCTTGCGGGCCGCGCAAGCAGGGGAGCGGAAGCCGTCCGCCAGGTCTAATTCGGCCCGACCGTAAACGGGCCGATGGCGATGACGTGGCAATCGCTGTCGTGCTTGCCGCGATCGCAGAGAGCGTGGGTCGGGCGATGCCGTTGCGGACGCTGGATTTACTGGATTTTGAGCAGTGCCTGGCCCGCCAAGGCGTCCTAAACTAGAGCAAGATGGTTTTAATTTAAGTCGGTGTGCTTCACCTCTCCCCGGCGGGGAGAGGTCGATTTGCGCAGCAAATCGGGTGAGGGGGTGCTGCACCAACGATAGACCGTAACCCCTCACCCGGCGCTACGCGCCGACCTTCCCTATGGGAGAGGTGAAGTTTCCGCTGTGTCGCAGTTCAACCCAACTTCATTTCATCACGCTTTAGTGCATTGCCGTCGAGTTGAGCTGGCTCTCGATGCTCCTGAAATGATCGAGCCGCTCGAGCGCGCGGTCGAGTTCGGAGCCATCCTTGTCGGCGAGCTTGGCTTCCATTTCGGAAATCTGGTCGGCGAACCTGGCCCGATCCAGATCCTCCAGCGAGGTGGCCACATCGGCCAGCACCGTCAGGCCCTTGTCGGAGACTTCGGCAAGGCCGCCGAGCACGATGATCTTCTGGTGCGCGCCGCCTGACGTTACCGTCAGGATTCCCGGCCGCACCGCGGCCACAACGGGCGCATGGCCGGCGAGCACGCCGAAGTCGCCCTCGATGCCGGGGACGTCGACCTGATCGACTTCGCCGGAGAAGGCGAGCTTTTCCGGCGAAACGAGATCGAAGTGGAAGGTGCTGGGCATGGGATGCGTCCGTCGATTTGAATTAGTAGGTGGCGAATGGCAAATAGCGAATGGCGAGTAGTTAGAGCACTCGACCGACCTTCCCTATTCGCCACTCCCTATTCGTTATTCACCTCTCAGGCGGCTTCGGCTGCGAGCTTCTTGCCCTTTTCGACCGCCTCTTCGATGGTGCCGACCATGTAGAAGGCCTGCTCGGGCAGGTGGTCGTACTTGCCTTCGCAAAGTCCCCGGAAACCCTTGATGGTGTCGGCGAGGTCGACGAATTTGCCGGGCGAGCCGGTAAAGACTTCTGCAACGAAGAACGGCTGCGACAGGAAGCGCTCGATCTTGCGCGCGCGGGCGACCGTGACCTTGTCCTCCTCGCTCAGTTCATCCATGCCGAGAATGGCGATGATGTCCTGCAGCGACTTGTATTTCTGCAGGATCTGCTGAACCATGCGCGCGGTGGTGTAATGCTCCTCGCCGACGATCAACGGCGACAGCATCCGCGACGTCGAATCCAGCGGGTTGACCGCCGGATAGATGCCCTTCTCCGAGATCGCGCGATCGAGGTTGGTCGTGGCGTCGAGATGGGCAAACGTCGTCGCCGGCGCCGGATCGGTATAGTCGTCGGCGGGAACGTAGATCGCCTGAATCGACGTGATCGAGCCCTTGGTAGTGGTGGTGATGCGCTCCTGCATCGCGCCCATGTCGGTGGCCAGCGTCGGCTGATAGCCCACGGCCGAGGGAATGCGGCCGAGCAACGCCGACACTTCGGAGCCGGCCTGCGTGAAGCGGAAGATGTTGTCGACGAAGAACAGCACGTCCTGACCCTGATCGCGGAAATGCTCGGCCACGGTGAGGCCGGTGAGGCCGACGCGGGCGCGCGCGCCCGGCGGCTCGTTCATCTGGCCGTAGACCAGCGCGCATTTGGAGCCTTCGCCGCCGCCCTTCTTGTTGACGCCGGATTCGATGAACTCGTGATAGAGGTCGTTGCCCTCGCGGGTCCGCTCGCCGACGCCGGCGAACACCGAATAGCCGCCATGCGCCTTGGCGACATTGTTGATCAGTTCCTGGATCAGCACGGTCTTGCCGACGCCGGCGCCGCCGAACAGGCCGATCTTGCCGCCCTTGGCGTAGGGCGCCAGCAGGTCGACGACCTTGATGCCGGTGACGAGGATTTCCGATTCGGTCGACTGCTCGGTGTAGGCCGGCGCCGGCTGATGGATGGCGCGGTTGCCCTCGGATTTGATCGGTCCGGCTTCATCGACGGGTTCGCCGATCACGTTCATGATGCGGCCGAGCGTGCCGGCGCCAACCGGCACCATGATCGGGTTTCCGGTGTCGCCGACTTCCTGGCCGCGGACCAGGCCTTCGGCGGTATCCATCGCGATGGTGCGCACCGTGGATTTGCCGAGATGCTGGGCGACCTCGAGCACCAGGCGGTTGCCGCCGTTCTGGGTCTCGAGCGCGTTGAGAATGGCCGGCAGATGTCCTTCGAACTGCACGTCGACCACGGCGCCGATGACTTGGGTGATGCGTCCGGTCTGGTTGGCGGGTGTAGCCATAAAACTCTCTCCTTGAAGTCCGAAAACTTAAACGACGGTCAGCTTGACCGGAATATTGCCCTTGGTCGCCTTCGAGTACGGGCAAACCGTGTGGGCTTCCTCGACCAGTTGCTGGAGCTTTTCCTTGTCGGCGCCAGGAATCGAGACCTTGAGTTCGACGGCGAGACCGAAGCCGCCGTCCTTCTGGTCCAGCGTGACTTCGCAGGTCACCCGCGCCGCCTGGCCGTCGAGGCCGTATTTCTTCGAAATCAGCAGGATGGCCTGACCGTAGCAGGAGGAGTAGCCCAGCGCGAACAGCTGCTCCGGGTTATGCCCGTCGCCGGCGCCGCCGATTTCCTTCGGCGCGGCCATGGCCAGCGCCAGCGCGCCGTTGTCGAGCATCGCGCGGCCGTTGCGGCCGCCCTTGGTCGTCGCTGATGTCACATAAGCCATGGATCGCCTCCTGTCGTCATGCGGCCGTCAGAGCGCCTCCGCGCCGGAGATGATTTCAATCAGTTCCTTGGTGATCATCGCCTGGCGGGTGCGGTTGTAGATCAGGGTCTGCTTGCGGATCATGTCGCCGGCGTTGCGGGTGGCGTTGTCCATTGCGCTCATCTGCGCGCCATAGAACGAGGCGTTGTTTTCCAGGAGCGCGCGAAAAATCTGCACCGCGAGATTGCGCGGCAGCAGGCCGCTCAGGATCTCATCCTCTTCCGGCTCATATTCATAAGACGTCGCCGGGCCGGCATTGGCAGGCCGGTCCTCCACCACCAGCGGAATGATCTGCTGCGCGGTCGGGATCTGGGCGATCACGGACTTGAAGCGCGAATAGAACAGCGTGCAGACGTCGAACTCGCCGGCATCGAAGCGCGCGATGACTTTCTGGGCGATGTCCTCGGCATTGACGAAGCCAAGCTGGCGAACCGAGCGCAGTTCGAGGTTCTCCACGATCTGCTTTTCGAAGCTGCGGCGCAGCTGCTCGAAACCCTTGCGGCCGACGCAGAAGATCTTGACTTCCTTGCCCTGGTTCATCAGCGCCAGCGCGCGCTCGCGGGCGAGCCGCACGATCGAGGAGTTGAACGCGCCGGAAAGGCCGCGTTCGCCGGTGCAGACCAGCAGCAGGTGCACCTGATCCCTGCCGGTACCGGCCAGCAGCACCGGTGCGCCGGGCGAGCCGGCGGCGGCGCTGGCGATATTCGAGATCACCGCATCCATTTTTTCCGCGTAGGGCCGTGCCGCCTCGGCGGCGTTCTGCGCGCGGCGCAGCTTCGAGGCCGCGACCATCTGCATCGCCTTGGTGATCTTCTGCGTCGCCTTGGTGGAGGCGATGCGGACCCGCATGTCCTTAAGTGAAGCCATTTCTCAGTTCACCCCGGCGATCCGACCTTCGATCCGACCGCAAGCCCTCTATTTCGTCACGCCCGGCCTCGTGCCGGGCATCCACGTCTTGAAATTTCAACCACGTTCGAAGACGTGGATGCACAGGAACTCGCTTCGCGAGTTCCGTCTTATTTTTTGCGCAAGTCGGATAAATCCGACTTGCGCCGACAAGCCCGGCCATGACGGTGTTAAACAAACATCCTGGTGTAATCCTCGACCACGGCCTTGAGCTTGGCGGCGGTGGCGTCGGTAAGGTCGCGGCTGTCACGGATGGCGTTGAGGATGTCGACGTGTTTGCCGCGCATCAGCGACAACAGGCCATCCTCGAAGCTGCGCACCTTGGCGACCGGAATGCCGTCGAGATAGCCGTTGACGCCGGCGTAGATCACCACGACCTGCTCTTCCATCTTCAGCGGCGAGAACTGCGGCTGCTTCAGAAGTTCGGTCAGGCGCGAGCCGCGCGCCAGCAGGCGCTGCGTCGAGGCGTCGAGATCGGAGCCGAACTGCGCAAACGCCGCCATTTCGCGGTACTGCGCGAGCTCGCCCTTGATCTTGCCGGCGACTTTTTTCATCGCCTTGGTCTGCGCCGACGATCCGACGCGCGACACCGACAGGCCGACGTTGACCGCCGGGCGGATGCCCTGAAAGAACAGGTCTGTTTCCAGGAATATCTGGCCGTCGGTAATCGAGATCACGTTGGTCGGAATATAGGCCGAGACGTCGTTGGCCTGG
The DNA here is from genome assembly GCA_963761895.1 of uncultured Alphaproteobacteria bacterium. Classification (GTDB taxonomy): domain Bacteria; phylum Pseudomonadota; class Alphaproteobacteria; order Rhizobiales; family Xanthobacteraceae; genus Bradyrhizobium. The sequence goes on along the minus strand of CAVXIL010000001.1, from coordinate 180,926 downwards.
GTTTCAATGATCGGCAGCGCCGTCAGCGAACCCGAACCCTCCTCGTCGTTGAGCTTGGCGGCGCGTTCGAGCAGCCGCGAATGCAGATAGAACACGTCGCCCGGATAGGCTTCGCGGCCCGGCGGACGGCGCAGCAGCAGCGACATCTGGCGATAGGCGACGGCCTGCTTCGACAGATCGTCATAGATGATGACCGCGTGCATGCCGTTGTCGCGGAAGTATTCGCCCATGGTGCAGCCGGTGAAGGGTGCGATGTACTGCATCGGCGCCGGATCGGAGGCGGTGGCCGCGACGACGATGGAATATTCCAGCGCGCCCTGCTCTTCCAGCACCTTGACGAATTGCGCCACGGTGGAGCGCTTCTGGCCGATCGCGACATAGACGCAATACAGCTTGATCTTCTCGTCGCCGGTGGCGTTCAGCGGCTTCTGGTTCAGGATGGCGTCGAGCGCGATCGCGGTCTTGCCGGTCTGGCGGTCGCCGATGATCAGTTCGCGCTGGCCGCGGCCGATCGGGATCAAGGCATCGATGGCCTTGAGGCCAGTCGCCATCGGCTCGTTGACCGATTTGCGCGGAATGATGCCGGGCGCCTTGACGTCGACGCGCTTGCGTTCGGTGGACTGGATCGGGCCCTTGCCGTCGATCGGATTGCCGAGTGCATCGACCACGCGGCCGAGCAGGCCTTTGCCGACGGGAGTATCGACGATGGCGCCGGTGCGCTTGACGGTCTGGCCTTCCTTGATCTCCCGGTCGGCGCCGAAGATAACGATGCCGACGTTGTCGGTTTCGAGGTTGAGCGCCATGCCGCGGGTGCCGTTCTCGAACTCGACCATCTCGCCGGACTGGACGTTGTCGAGGCCGTAGACGCGGGCGATACCGTCGCCGACGGACAGCACCTGTCCGACTTCGGAAACCTCAGCCTCCTGGCCGAAATTCTTGATCTGGTCTTTCAGGATCGCGGAAATTTCCGCGGCGCGGATGTCCATCAGCCTGCCTCTTTCATCGCGTGCTTGATCGAATTGAGTTTGGTGCGAAGCGAACTATCCACCATGCGGCTGCCGAGCTTGACCACAAGGCCGCCGATGATCGAGGGATCGAGTTTCACGTTGAGCGTAACTTCCTTGCCGGTCACCGATTTCAGCGCGGTCTTCAGGGCGTCGAGATTCCTGTCGCTGAGCGTTTCTGCGACCGTGACGTCGGCGATCGCCTCGCCCTTGAATTTGGCGACCAGCGAGCGGAACGCACGAATCACCTCACTGACGGCGAACAGCCTACGGTTGGCGGTGAGTACTCTCAGGAAATTCGCGGCAATGCCTGAAATACCGGCCCTGTCGAGCACCGCTGCCAGCGCCTTCGACTGCGAATCCGCCGAAAAAACCGGGCTGCGGACCAGCCGCTTCAGGTCCGCGCTGTCCGCCAGCATGGTGTCGAACCTGTCGAGATCGGCCTTCACCGCGTCGATTGATCTTTCATCGCGCGCCAACTCGAACAAGGCCGTTGCATAACGGCCGGACACTCCCGAAACGGACGGATCTTCAGCAGCCACAAGCGCGCTCTTTATTGCTGTCGAATTCGCAAGGGAAAAACCGTCGCCACAATGCGGCGCCTAGCGATCCAAGCCCTTGGAATTCAAGCGGGACTTCGATTTTCGGCCGGTACGGGCTGTACCGGAACCGTTAAAATCGCGGCTTTGCTAACATAGCAGGAGCGCAGGTGCAACATGACGGCGACGGCGTGTGCTGCCTTGTCGCTATCCATAAGCCGTGATTCCGAGGAGCGAATTTCCCGACGAATTTGCCGCCGCGAATTCGGCTGCTTTGCACCTGAGGCGGCTGACCCCTTATCGGCCGCGCGCGAGGGCATTTGTTCCGCCCCCTGATGCATGGCCGCCATGAGCCTGCCGCCGGAACCGGGTTTTTCCCTGAACTATTCAATCGCGCGCATTACTTGCTCAAACCTTTTGGTTGAAGAGGATGACTTCGTTCGTCAGTATTCCTATGTATAAAATAGTAAACAAATTATTAATACGAACTACTACGAAACGACTCAGGATAATCCGCATTTTGTCACAAGATGTTTCAGCATGAGACAAAACAATTTACTGCCCAGCTTACGCCTTATTAGGCCACCAAACGGCGACTGCTGAGAATGGGACGGGGGTTCCACTTGTCACATATGTGGCAATACTATCTCGAGGGACTCGTATTATGCTTACATCGAAAAACCCGGCACTGGGAACTACAACCCAGTCGCGCACGGCGCTCACGCTTTTCGCCGCAACTCTTCTGGTCGGCGGGAGCATCACCGAAGCTTCGGCTAAATCGCATCGACATCATCATCACGGCTATCGCCATTCCCATCACGCCAGCAGTTCCCTCGATCGCGCTTCGAGTGGTGGTTGGTCGTCGGGCTCGGAACGCAGTTTCTCAGGAATAGCGTCCTATTACGGCAACGAATCCGGCAGCAAAACCGCGTCGGGCCAGCGTTTCAATCAGAATGCGATGACATGCGCCCACCGCTCGCTGCCGTTTGGGACCAGGCTCAGGGTGACCCATGGCGACCGCAGCGTCGTCGTTACCGTCAATGACCGTGGTCCGTTCGTTCGCGGTCGGGTGCTGGATCTGTCCACGGGTGCGGCTCGCGCGATCGGTCTGACCAGCACCGGCGTCGGCCGTGTCGTCGCCGAAGTCGTCTCCTGACATCCTCAGACGTTAGGGGGCCTTTTCCGATCCATCAAACCCGGTAGGCATTGCGGCCGTTGCGCCGCGGAACCTGCTGCACGCGTAAAAAAGCCTGCCTGTCGCGAAGGCCGGCAGGCTTTTTGCCCCGTTTTGCTGAAGTCATTCCGGGGCGATGTGCAACATCGAACCCGGAATCTCGAGATTCCGGGTTCGCGCCAAGGCGCGCCCCGGAATGACAAAGCCGCATTACAAAAAGCTTTGCGGATCGACGTCGACCTCGAGCTTGAGGTTGCCCTTTGTCTTGGGGCCGGCCGCGAGCCATTCGCGTAAGTAGTCCGACAAATCGACATTGCGGAGCGATTTCACCAGGAGCCGGAAACGATAGCGGCCCTTGATAACGGCCAGCGGCGCTTCGGCAGGTCCCAGCACCTGAATGCGCGGATCGATCGGCGCGATCGCAGCCAGCTTCCGCGCAAAGCTCTCCGCGGTGGGCCGGTCGCCCGCGGAAATGATCAGGCCCGCCAGCCGGCCGAACGGCGGATAGCCGGCGCGCTCGCGCGCCTCGATCTCGCTGGCATAAAACGCCTCACGGTCGCACGCCACCAGCGCCTTCATCACGGGATGTTCGGGCTGATGGGTTTGCAGATAGCCGACACCGCGGCCCTGATCGCGCCCGGCGCGCCCGATCACCTGATTGAGCAGCTGAAACGTGCGCTCGGCAGCGCGCGGATCGCCGTTGCCGAGCCCGAGATCGGCATCGACCACGCCAACCAGGTTGAGCCGTGGAAAATTGTGGCCTTTCGCCACCAGTTGGGTGCCGATGATGATATCGACGCGGCCTTCCGCGATTTCATTCAGTTCGGTTCGCATGGTCTCGATCGAGGTGATCAGGTCGCTCGACAGCACCATGGTGCGCGCATCCGGAAACAATTGTGCGGCTTCCTCCTGCAGGCGTTCGACGCCGGGGCCGACGGCGACCAGCGATTCCTCCGCGGCGCAGTGCGGACAGGCGTGCGGGCGCGGCATCGAGAAGCCGCAGTGATGGCAGACCAGACGCTGGCGAAAGCGATGATCGACCAGCCAGGCATCGCAAATCGTGCAGGCAAAGCGATGTCCGCAGGCCCGGCACAAGGTCAGCGGCGCATAGCCGCGGCGGTTGAGGAACAGAAGCGCCTGCTCGCGCCGCTCGATCGCGATCTGGATATGTTCTGCCAGCCGCGGCGAGATGAAGCGGCCGCGCGGGGGTGCTTCGCGGCGCAGATCGATCGCCTCGATATGCGGCATGTGCTGGCCGCCGAACCGCGACGGCAGCACCACGCGCTGATAGCGGCCTTTGCGCGCATTGACCTCGGTCTCGACCGACGGCGTCGCCGACGCCAGTACGATCGGAATTTTCGCGATATGCGCGCGCACCACCGCCATGTCGCGGGCATGATAATGCGCGCCTTCGTCCTGCTTGTAGGCCTGGTCGTGCTCCTCATCGACCACGATCAGCCCGAGATTGGCATAGGGCAGAAACAGCGCGGAACGCGCGCCTACCACGACCGGCGCTTCGCCCGCCGCGATCGCGGCCCAATTGCGCGCGCGGGTGCGCGGGGTCAGCTCGGAATGCCATTCCAGCGGCCGCACGCCGAAACGCTGCGCGAAGCGGTCCAGAAACTGTCCGGTCAGCGCGATCTCGGGCATCAGGATCAGCGACTGCTTGCCGCGGCGGATGATCTCGGCGATGGCTTCGAAATAGACTTCGGTCTTGCCCGAGCCGGTGACGCCGTCGAGCAGCGCGACGTGAAAGCTGCCGTTCGCCGCCAGCGCGCGCATGGCGTCCACGGCGGTGCGCTGCTGGCGTGAAAACTCAGGCGCGGCGAATGACGGATCGGGCGCGGGCGGCGCCAGCGCGCGCGGCATGGCTTCCGTCGTAAGTGTGCCCTCATCGACCAGCCCATCGATCACCCCGGCACTGACGCCGGCTTCCTTCGCCGCTTCGGACTTGCCGTGCAGCAATCGATCCGACAGCACCTCGATCAGCCGCCGCCGTGCCGGCGTCATTCGTTTGGGCACTTCGCCGACCAGGCGCACGCCTAACCGCACCCGCTCCGGGCCGAGATGTTCGCCCATCCGCAATGTCATCCGCAGCACCATGCCGCGCGCCGACAGCGTGTAGTTGGCGACCCAATCGACCAGACTGCGGAGTTCCTCTTTCAACCGCGGAACGTCGAGCTTTTCGCCGACGTCCTTGAGGCGGTTGTGCAGGCGGGGATCGGGATTGGCGTTTTCGGCCCAGACTACCGCGACCACCTCGCGCGGCCCCAGCGGCACGCACACCACATCGCCCGGTTTCAGCTCCATGCCGCGTGGCACCCGGTAGGAATAATTCTGATTGAGCGCGACCGGTACCAGCACATCGACGACGCGGGTCGACGATGCAGATGAGGTGCCGGCGCGCGTCGCGTGGTCCATGGGAGAATCGGGCTCGAACTGGGAGGCGGGGCTAGCTTAAGGTCGTGGGCCGGTCGGGGCCAGTGTCCGACCGTCGGGTTTTCGCAAGTTAGCGAACGGTAAACGAAGGACGTGCGATATAATCGCCAGGAATCATCGCGCGCCCCCAAGGCAGCCTATGACAAAACCAGCTCCCGCGGTTCAATCCATCGAACTTGCCTGCGCCGCCGAAGACATCACGCTGGAGATGACCCACTGGCTGTCGCATCTGCGCAGCGAACGAAGGCTGTCGTCCAAGACGCTGGAGGCCTATGCCCGCGACGTCCGCCAGTGCCTCGTCTTTCTCAGCGAGCATTGGGGGGCGCGGGTGACACTTGCCCGGTTCGCGGCGCTCGAGGCCAGCGACATCAGGGCCTTCATGGCGATGCGGCGGGCGGACGATATCGGCGGACGCTCGCTGATGCGGGCGCTGGCGGGCTTGCGCTCGTTCGGGCGTTTCCTCGAGCGGGAGAGCCAAGGCAAGGTCGGCGCGCTGTCGGCGATTCGCGCGCCCAAGGTCGGAAAGAGCCTGCCGAAGCCGATCCAGATGGCAGCGGCCAAACGCCTCACCGACGCCGATGAGCGCGCCGGCGAAACACGCGATCCCTGGATCTGGGCACGCGACGCCGCCGTCATGGCGCTGCTGTACGGTTCGGGTCTGCGCATCTCCGAAGCCCTCGGCTTGAAACGTCGCGAGGTGCCGTTGCCCGGTGCCGGCGACGTCTTGATCGTCACCGGCAAGGGCAACAAGACCCGGATGGTGCCGGTGCTGCAGAACGTGCTGGCGCTGGTCCAGGATTATGTCGCGATGTGCCCGCATTCGCTTTCCCCGGAGGCACCGATCTTTGTCGGCGCCCGCGGCGGCCCGCTCAGCCCGCGAATCATTCAACTCACCATGCAACGGCTGCGCGGCGCGCTGGGCCTGCCCGACAGCGCGACGCCGCATGCGTTGCGGCATTCCTTCGCGACCCACCTTTTGAGCCGCGGCGGCGATCTGCGCGCGATCCAGGAGTTGCTCGGCCACGCCTCGCTCTCGACCACGCAGATCTATACCGGCATCGACAGCGAGCGGCTACTCGAGGTCTATCGCACCGCGCATCCCCGCGCCTGAGACCGCCCGACTTTCACGCGAGATACGCGCGTCACCACTGCTTGGCTCTTGCGCAGACGGTGCGGTTCGGTCAATCGTGGGCCTTTCAAGCGGGGCATGATCCTTTCGCCGAATTGCCTGCACCCCTGGGGCAAGCCCGGGGATGCCTGGCGGATCATGCGCTTCAAGCCGGGAGAGATCATGAGCGCACATGAAAGCATGGAGCAGGCGGACCAGGCCAAGGAGGCCTCCAGCGAAAACAGGAAGATCGCGCTTTTGATTGCCGTGATCGCGCTATGTCTTGCGCTGTCGGAAACGCTTGGCAAGGGCGCGCAGACCGAAGTGATCAGCAGGAACGTCGAAGCTTCGAACTTGTGGGCGTTCTTCCAGGCCAAGAGCATCCGCCGCAACGTCGTACAGACCGCAGCCGAACAAGCCAAGTTAAGCCTCGGCACCGCCGGCGACGAAGCCACCAAGGCGGCGCTGCAAAAGCAGATCGACGAATGGCAGAAGACCGCCGCGCGCTACCGCTCCGAGCCCCAAACCGGCGAAGGGCAGGAACAATTGTCGGAGCGCGCCAAGCATGCCGAGGAAGAGCGCGACCTCGAGGAAGCCAAATATCATCACTACGAACTCGCCTCAGCCGCCTTTCAGATCGGCATCGTGCTGGCTTCGGCGACCATCATCACCGGGATCATTGCGTTGGCATGGATTTCCGGATTGCTGGCGCTGGCGGGAATCGCAATTACCGCGCTCGGCGTGTTCATGCCGCATCTGCTGCACCTGCCGTAGCGCTGGTCGTCTGGAATTGAGTACGCTGCGAACTCCACTTCACCTCCCCCCAGCGGGGAGAGGTCGATTTGCGCAGCAAATCGGGTGAGGGGGTGCTGCACCAACGATAGACCGTAACCCCTCACCCGGCGCTGCGCGCCGACCTCTCCCTATGGGAGAGGTAAGTCCGCCGCGCTTTAGCACCGGGCTCTGGTGGCTTCACGCTTCGAGAGCTTCGAGACGTGGCCAGGCTACCGCGCTTCGTGCACGCTCTTGCGGAAGCGCTGGATCAGCCGCAGCGTGCGCGATGACCAGCTGCTGCCGTCGCCGCGCAAGGCATGCTTGATTCGCGCCCTGATGGGATCGACCAGCGCGTTGGCTTTTGCCCGCAACGCTATGACAAAATCATAGAGCTTTTCGAACCACTCCATTTCCAGCAATTTCGGCCGCGTCACGTCGAAGATGAAGGCGGCGACGCCGACGCCGAGGAATTTCGCGAAGATGATGGTGAGGATGGCGCTGATCCAATATTCATGCGCCAGCAGCCAGAGGCCGACCATCTTCAGCGGAAACAGCGGAATCACCGGCACGATGAACACGATCAGCGTCATCGCCGGGGACAGCGTATCGACGCGATCGGCGAGCCACTGCTTGAAGGCGCGCAGCGGAATCAGCGACACCACCCAGGCCACGATCGGCTCGAGGTGATCCCACAGCCATGCCTCGATCAGAAAGATGACCGCAAGCAGAATCCAGACCGGTTGGAGAAGGCGGCGAATCATCAATTTTGTCCCCGCCTGATCTGCGCCCGGCGTCGATCACATATGGATCGCGCGCTTGCCAACTGCAAGCGCGGCTTCCTTGATCGCCTCCGAACGGGTCGGGTGGGCATGGCAGGTGCGCGCCAAATCCTCAGCGGAACCACCAAACTCCATCAATACGGCGGCTTCGTGAATCATTTCGCCGGCCTCGCGGCCGACGATGTGCACGCCAAGCACCCGATCGGTCTTCGCATCTGCGAGAACCTTGACGAATCCTTCCGTGGTCTGGTTGACCTTGGAACGGCCATTGGCGGTGAACGGGAATTTGCCGACGGTAAAGGCTACGCCGGCCTGCTTCAGCTCTTCCTCGGTCTTGCCGACCGACGACACTTCCGGCGTGGTATACACGACGCCTGGGATAACGTCGTAGTTCACATGCCCGGCCTGGCCGGCGAGAATTTCCGCGACCGCCACGCCTTCGTCCTCGGCCTTGTGCGCCAGCATCGGGCCTGCGACCACGTCACCGATGGCGTAGACGCCCTTCAAGCTGGTCGAAAAATGCGCGTCGATCTGGACGCGGCCGTGATTGTCGAGCGTGACACCGGCTTCCTTGAGGCCAAGACCCTCGGTGTAGGGGACGCGGCCGATACAGACCAGCACCACGTCGGCTTCCAGAGCTTCCGCCTTGCCGCCCGCGGCCGGTTCGATCTGCGCTGATAACGTCTTGCCCGAGGTGTCGACGCTGGTGACCTTGGTGCCGAGCTTGAACGCAAAACCCTGCTTTTCGAGAATGCGCTGGAATTGTTTTGCGACTTCGCCATCCATCCCCGGCAAAATGCGATCGAGAAATTCCACCACGGTGACCTGCGCGCCGAGGCGTTGCCACACCGAGCCGAGTTCGAGCCCGATCACGCCGGCGCCGACGATCAGCAGTTTCTCCGGCACCGTGTCGAGCGACAGCGCGCCGGTCGACGACACGATCCGCTTCTCGTCGATCTCGATGCCCTTCAATCTGGCGATATCGGAGCCGGTGGCGATCACGATGTTCTTGGTCTCCACCAACTGCGTCTTGCCGTCGCTGCCTGACACCTCGACCTTGCCGGTGCCGAGGATCTTTCCCGTGCCGCTGATGACGTCGATCTTGTTCTTCTTCATCAGGAACTCGACACCCCTGACGTTGCCGTCGATGCCCTGCTGCTTGAAAGTCATCATCGAGGGAAGATCGAGTTTCGGCGCGGAGACGCTGACCCCCATTTTCGCAAAGGAGTGCCCGGCCTCCTCGAACATTTCAGAGGCATGCAACAGCGCCTTCGACGGCATGCATCCGACATTGAGGCAGGTACCGCCGAGCGTCGCGTTCTTCTCGACCACGGCGACCTTCATGCCGAGCTGCGCGGCCCGGATCGCGCAGACATATCCGCCAGGACCGGTGCCGATAACAACGAGATCGTAAGTTGCCATGATTGAAGTCCTGTAGCTGAGGAGTGTGACAGGTATTAGCGCCCGCCCGATACATCGAGGATGGCGCTGGTCACGTAGGAGGCCTCGCCCGACATTAGCCAGACGATGGCGTTGGCGATTTCATCCGCGGTGCCGACGCGCTTCATCGGCACTGACGAACTCAATCGGTGGGCGCGGTCGGGGTCGCCGCCGCTGGCGTGAATTTCGGTATCGATCAGCCCGGGCCGGATCGCCGCCACCCGAATCCCTTCGCCGGCGACTTCGTGCCCCAACCCGATCGTGAACGAATTGATCGCGCCTTTGGATGCCGCATAATCGACGTATGTATTGGGCGAACCGAGCTTCGCGGCGACCGACGACAAGTTGACGATGACGCCGCCCTTGCCGCCATGACGGGTCGACATCCGCTTCACCGCTTCGCGCGCGCATAGCATGCTGCCGGTGACGTTGACGGCCATCATGCGCTGGATGCGCTCGGCGGACATTTCGTCGACGCGCGCGGTCGGCCCGACGATGCCGGCGTTGTTGACCAGTGCGCCGAGCGTTCCGAATTTGTCGGCGGCCTTGAACAGCGCCAGGATATCGCTCTCGTGGCCGACGTCGCATTTCACCGCGATCGCCTTGCCGTTCTTTGCCTCGATGGCGGAGACCACGTGGCGCGCCGCGGTCTCATTGCTGGCATAGCCGATGCAAACCCGAAAACCCCGCGCCGCGGCGGCAATCGCGGTGGCGCGGCCGATGCCGCGGCCGCCGCCGGTGATATTCACAACCCTGTCGGTCAAATTCGCCCCCACCCACATTTGCAGCCGACAACGGCTGCGCCATTGTCCGCTGTCAAAGGCAGCTCACGATGCGATCCTTGCGCCCCGACAGCACTATAAAACCCGTCACAGATCCAGCACCAGCCGCGCCGGATCCTCGAGGCTCTCCTTGACCCGCACCAGGAACGTCACCGCTTCCTTGCCGTCGATAACGCGGTGATCGTAGGACAGTGCCAGATACATCATCGGGCGTATCTCGACCTTGCCGCCGATCGCCACGGGGCGATCCTGAATCTTGTGCATGCCAAGAATGGCAGACTGCGGCGCGTTCAGGATCGGCGTCGACATCAGCGAGCCATAGATGCCGCCATTGGTAATGGTGAAAGTCCCGCCCTGCATCTCGTCGATCTTGAGCTGGCCGTCGCGGGCGCGGCGACCGAAATCGGCGATGCTCTTTTCGATCTCGGCGATCGACTTCTGGTCGCAGTCGCGCACCACCGGCACCACCAGACCCTTGTCGGTGCCGACGGCGACGCCGATGTGATAATAATTCTTGTAGATCAGGTCGGTGCCGTCGATCTCGGCATTGGCCGCCGGAATGTCCTTCAGCGCCTGCACGCAGGCCTTGGCGAAGAAGCCCATAAATCCCAGCTTGCTGCCGTGCTTCTTCTCGAACACGTCCTTGTACTGGACGCGCATCGCCATGATGTGGCTCATATCGACCTCGTTGAAGGTCGTCAGCATCGCCGCGGTGTTCTGGACGTCCTTCAGGCGGCGCGCGATGGTCTGGCGCAGCCGCGTCATCTTGACCCGTTCTTCGCGCGCGGCATCGTCGGCGGGCGAAGGCGCCCGCACCTGGACTGCCGCGGCAGGCTGATTGACCGGCGTCGGCGCCGAAGCGGCCTTCTCGATCGCGGCGAGCATGTCGCCCTTTGTCACCCGGCCATCCTTGCCGGAGCCTGGAACGGTCGAGGCATCGATGCCGGTTTCGACCGAAATCTTGCGAACCGACGGAGCCAGTGGCGCGTCGACCGGGGGAGCCTTGGGCGCCGCCGGGGCGGCGACAGCGGGGGGCGGCGGCGCAGCAGGAGCCGCGGCCTTGGCGGGTGCCACAGCCGGCTTGGCAGCGGCTCCAGCCGGACCTTCATTGATCTGTCCGAGCAATGCGCCGACCGCGACGGTTTCGCCATCCTTGGCGACGATATCGCCGAGGGTGCCCGCTGACGGCGCCGGCACTTCGATGGTGACCTTGTCGGTCTCGAGCTCGACCAGCGGCTCATCCACCGCGACGGAATCACCGGCCTTCTTGAACCAGCGGCCGATGGTGGCCTCGGTCACGGATTTGCCGAGCGTCGGAACGCGAATTTCAGTCATTGTGTGTTTTCCTCAAATGCCCTGTGTGGTCATCGCCCGCGAAATCGGGCGATCCGGTACTCCGTGACGGTCCTGATTTAAAAAGGAACGGCGCGGGTTACCGGATGCCCCGCTTTCGCGGGGCATGACAATTGAATGCTAGTTAAGCGCCTCGTCCAGCAGAGCCTTGAGCTGCGCCAGATGCTTCGACATCAAGCCGGTGGCCGTCGCCGCAGCCGCTGCGCGTCCGGCGTAACGCGGACGCTTGTTCGGCGCGTGGATCTGGTTCAGCACCCATTCCAGATAGGGCTCGATGAAATGCCAGGCGCCCATGTTGCGAGGCTCTTCCTGACACCAGACCAATTCGGCATTCCTGAAGCGTCCGAGCTCCTGCACCAGCGCCTTCAGCGGCACCGGATAAAGCTGCTCGACACGCATGATGTAGACGTCGTCGATGCCACGCTTTTCGCGCTCGTCGTAAATATCGTAATAGACCTTGCCCGAGCACAGCACGACGCGGCGGATCTTGTCGTCCGGCACCAGCTTGATCTTTTCATCCGGCAGCATGACCGCGTCATCGTAGAGAATACGATGGAACGTAGTGTTCGCGCCTAGCTCGTCGAGCCTCGAAACCGCGCGCTTGTGCCGCAGCAACGACTTCGGCGTCATCAGAATCAGGGGTTTGCGAATCTCGCGATGCAATTGACGCCGCAGCACGTGGAAGAAATTCGCCGGCGTGGTGGCATGGACCACCTGCATGTTGTCTTCGGCGCACATCTGCAGGAACCGTTCGAGCCGCGCGGAGGAATGCTCCGGTCCCTGCCCTTCATAGCCGTGCGGCAGCATGCAGACGAGGCCGGACATGCGCAGCCATTTGCGTTCGCCCGACGAGATGAACTGGTCGAACAGCACCTGCGCGCCGTTGGCGAAATCGCCGAACTGCGCTTCCCAGATCGTCAGCGCGTTCGGCTCCGCCAGCGAGTAGCCGTACTCGAAGCCGAGCACCGCCTCTTCCGAGAGCAGCGAGTTGATGACTTCGTAATGGCCCTGATCGCCGCCGAGATGATTGAACGGCGTATAGCGGCTCTCGTCTTCCTGGTCGATCAGCACCGAGTGGCGCTGCGAGAAGGTGCCGCGCTCGCTGTCCTGTCCTGACAGCCGGACGTGGTGCCCTTCCTGCAGCAGCGTACAGAACGCCAGCGCCTCGCCGGTCGCCCAATCGATCCCGGCGCCGGTCTCGATCGCCTTGCCCCGGTTTTCCAGAAACCGCTGCACGGTGCGGTGAACCCGGAAACCGTCCGGCACTTTGGTGATCTTGCGGCCGACATCCCTGAGCACCGCGACATCGACGCCCGTGACGCCGCGACGGGCGTCCTCTTCCGCATCGGCCGACTTGAATCCGGCCCATTTGCCGTCGAGCCAGTCGGCCTTGTTGGGCTTGTAGCCGGAGCCGGCCTCGAGTTCGGCATCGAGCCGCGCGCGCCAATCCGCCTTGGCCTTCTCGACTTCACCTTCGGTCATCACGCCTTCGGCGATCAACCGCCTGGAATAAATCTCGAGCGTGGTCGGATGCGATGCGATCCTCTTGTACATCACCGGCTGGGTGAACGCCGGCTCGTCGCCCTCGTTATGGCCGTGCCTGCGATAGCAGAACATGTCGATGACGACCGGCTTGTGGAATTTCTGCCGGAATTCGATCGCGACCTTGGCCGCGAACACCACGGCTTCCGGATCGTCGCCGTTGACGTGGAAGATCGGCGCGTCGATCATCTTCGCCACGTCGGAAGGATACGGCGAGGAGCGCGAATAGCGCGGATAGGTGGTGAATCCAATCTGGTTGTTGACGATGAAATGCAGCGAACCGCCGGTGCGGTAGCCTTTCAGGTCGGACAGCCCGAAGCATTCCGCCACCACGCCCTGTCCTGCGAACGCCGCGTCACCATGCATCAATAGCGGCAACACGGAAATGCGCTGGTCCGGCGGATCGCCATGCTGGTCCTGCTTGGCGCGCACCTTGCCGAGCACGACGGGATCGACGATCTCCAGATGCGATGGGTTGGCGGTCAGCGACAGATGAATCCGGTTGTTGTCGAACTCACGGTCCGACGACGCACCCAGATGATATTTGACGTCGCCGGAGCCCTCGACCACGTCGGGATTGGCCGAGCCGCCCTTGAATTCGTGAAACAGCGCGCGGTGGGGCTTGCCCATCACCTGCGTCAGCACGTTGAGACGTCCGCGATGCGGCATGCCGAACACGATTTCCTTGACGCCCAGATTGCCGCCGCGCTTGATGATCTGTTCGAGCGCCGGGATCAGCGATTCAGCGCCGTCGAGGCCGAACCGCTTGGTGCCGGTGAATTTGAGATCGCAGAATTTCTCGAAGCCTTCGGCCTCGACCAGTTTCATCAGGATGGCGCGGCGGCCCTCGCGGGTGAAACTGATTTCCTTGTCCGGGCCCTCGATGCGTTCCTGAATCCAGGCCTTCTGCGCGCCGTTGGAGATGTGCATGAACTCGACGCCCACCGTCTGGCAGTAGGTCCGTTCGCAGATCGCGACGATTTCGCGCAAGGTCGCGTATTCCATGCCCAGCACGTGATCGAGGAAGATCTTGCGGTCGAAATCGGCTTCCGTGAAGCTGTAGGACCGCGGATCGAGTTCTTCGCGGTCGCGCGGCGGCTCGATCCCGAGCGGGTCGAGCTTGGCGTGGAAATGGCCGCGCATGCGGTAGGCGCGAATCAGCATCAGCGCACGCACGGAATCGCGGGTCGCCTGGTGGACGTCGGCCGGCGTCAGTTCGCCGCCCTTCACCTGCGCCTTGGCCGCGAGCTTGCTGCCGACAGCCTTCTCGACTTCCGCCCAGTTGCCATCGAGCGCGGAGGTCAAATCGTCGCGCGGCGACAGCGGCCAGTTGTCCCGGCCCCAGGACGGTCCTTGGGCGTTTTTCCGGACGTCGGCCGGTGGGTCTTTCAGGCTCTTGAAGAACTCCTGCCATTCGGGGTCGACCGAGGCCGGATCTTTCTCGTAGCGGGCGTAGATATCATCGATGTAGGGGGCGTTGGTGCCCTGGAGGAACGAGGAGAGAGCAAAAGCAGCGTTCGTGTCTTGGCGAGACATGATTGCGTCCTGGTGATTTCGGTTCGCGCGTGGAATACGGCGCAACAGCCAATCCGGGCTCGGATCAGCATGATAACGGGCCTTTTAACCTATATAAGGCGAATCTTCGCCCCCAAAAGAACCAAAAAATGAATTAAGACTTCAATTTTTCGACAAGGGTTTTTCCGAGCCGCGCCGGCGAGGGCGAAACCGTAATTCCGGCCGCTTCCATCGCCGCGGTTTTGGAGCCGGCGTCGCCCTTGCCGCCGGAGATGATCGCGCCGGCATGGCCCATGCGGCGCCCGGGAGGGGCGGTGACGCCGGCGATAAAGCCGACCATCGGCTTCTTGCGGCCGCGCTTGGCCTCGTCCCTGATGAACTGGGCGGCGTCTTCTTCGGCCGAACCGCCGATTTCGCCGATCATGACGATCGAGGTGGTCTTGGGGTCGGCCAGAAACATCTCCAGCATGTCGATGAATTCGGTGCCCTTGACCGGATCCCCGCCGATGCCGACCGCGGTGGTCTGGCCGAGGCCCTCCTGGCTGGTTTGGAATACCGCTTCATAGGTCAGGGTGCCCGACCGCGACACGATGCCTACATTGCCCGGCTTGAAGATGTTCGCCGGCATGATGCCGATCTTGCATTCGCCCGCCGTCATCACGCCCGGGCAATTCGGCCCGATCAGCCGCGATTTCGATCCCGACAGCGAGCACTTCACCCTGACCATGTCGAGCACCGGAATGCCTTCGGTGATGCAGACGATCAGCGGCATTTCAGCGTCGATGGCCTCGCAGATCGCGTCGGCCGCGCCCGGCGGCGGCACGTAGATCACGCTGGCATCGGCGCCGGTCTTTTCGCGCGCCTCGGCCACGGTGTCGAACACCGGCAGGCCGAGATGCACCGCGCCACCCTTGCCCGGCGAGGTGCCGCCGACCATCCTGGTGCCATAGGCGATCGCCGCTTCCGAATGAAACGTGCCGTTCTTGCCAGTAAAGCCCTGGCAGATGACTTTGGTGTTCTTGCCGATCAGGATGGACATGGTTGGGATTGCTTTCGCGGACGGTCGGTAAGGGGTCAGTGGATGCGCCGATAAACGCCGGTGAGCACGTCGGCCCATCCTTCCGCGTCGGGCGAAAACTGGATTTTCATGGTGTAGTTGTCATCGTCGATAATCTCATAGACATGTCGGGCATTGCCGCGCAGCGAGCCGCGCACCAGGATCAGGATCTTGCCGGTCCAGCCGCCGGAGGCCGGCGACGGCGGGTAGTAGCCGAGCGAATCGTGCCAGAACAGTTTGTAAAGCCGGTCCTCACGGTCGTAGGTAAATAGGGCGTGGGTGGCGAAGCTCTCCTTGCCCTCGCGCGTCTGGCGGGCATCCTGGATCAGATAAAAGCCGTTGAGATCGATGCGGGCGACGACATGAGACGTGGCAGGCCCTCCCGCGGTCCAGCGCGACGGATATACCACCTCTTCACCGCTCCACTCGCCCGCGAACGCCGCAAGCTTGCGGTGCTCCGGAAGCGGCGCCGGTGCGGCGAGATGGTCCTTGGCCATCGGCTTCAAGCCCCCTTCACGGCCTTGACGATTTTTTGCGCGGCGTCGTCGAGGTCATCGGCCGGCAGTACGTTGAGGCCACTTTCCCGGATGATCTTCTTGCCGGCGTCGACATTGGTGCCTTCCAGCCTCACCACCAGCGGCACTTTGAGGCCGACTTCCTTCACCGCGGCGACCACGCCCTCGGCGATGATATCGCATTTCATGATGCCGCCGAAAATGTTGATCAGGATGCCCTTCACGTTGGGATCGGCCGTGATGATCTTGAACGCGGCGGTGACCTTGGTCTTGTCGGCACCGCCGCCGACGTCGAGGAAGTTCGCCGGCGCCATGCCATAGAGCTTGATGATGTCCATCGTCGCCATCGCGAGACCCGCGCCGTTGACCATGCAGCCGATGGTGCCGTCGAGGGTGATGTAATTGAGATCGTATTTCGACGCCTCGATTTCCTTGGGATCTTCCTCGGTCTCGTCGCGCAGCGCCACCACTTCGGGATGGCGATAGAGCGCGTTGTCGTCGAATGACACCTTGGCGTCGAGCACGCGGAGCGCGCCCTGCCTGGTTACAACCAACGGGTTGATCTCCAGCATCGCCATGTCCTTGGCGACGAAGGCCGTATAGAGCTGGCTCACCAGCTTTTCCGCCTGCTTGGCGAGATCGCCGGATAATTTCAGCGCCTTGGCGACGGTGCGGCCGTGGTGCGGCATGATGCCGGTGGCGGGATCGACCGAGAAGGTCACGATCTTTTCCGGAGAGTTGTGCGCAACGTCCTCGATGTTGACGCCGCCTTCGGTGGAGACCACGAACGAGACTTCGGAGCTTTCGCGGTCGACCAGGATCGAGAGATAGAACTCCTTGTCGATGTCGGAGCCATCCTCGATGTAGAGACGGTTGACCTGCTTGCCGTGCGGTCCGGTCTGCTCCGTGACCAGCGTTGAGCCCAGCATCTGCTTGGCGAATTCATTGACCTGGGCGATCGATTTGGCGATCCGGACGCCGCCCTTGTCGCCGGCGGAAGCTTCCTTGAACTTGCCCTTGCCGCGGCCGCCGGCGTGGATCTGGCTCTTCACCACCCAGACCGGGCCGGGAAGCGTTTTCGCGGCGACGTCCGAATCGGAGGCCCGCAGCACCGGCACGCCCTTTGAAATCGGCACGCCGAATTCGTGCAGCAGCGCCTTGGCCTGGTATTCATGGATATTCATTGGTGGCCCTCGAAAGCCCTGAACGATCGGTTTGTTTGGTTAGCCTGGAACGCGAATGCGATCAGCGGCCGAGCAGATCGGGAGCGATTTTCTTGCAGGCATCGACCAGACCCTGCACCGCGCCGACCGACTTGTCGAATGCTTCGCGGTCCTTGCCGGCCAGTTCGATCTCGACGATACGCTCGACACCCTTCGATCCGATGACAACGGGCACGCCGACATACATGTCCTTGACGCCGTATTCGCCGTTGAGATAGGCGGCGCAGGGCAGCACGCGCTTCTTGTCCTTGAGATAGCTCTCGGCCATCGCGATGGCGGATGCGGCCGGCGCATAGAACGCCGAGCCGGTCTTCAAGAGGTTGACGATCTCGGCACCGCCGTTGCGGGTGCGGTCGACGATTTCGTCGATCCGCGTCTGCGAGGTCCAGCCCATCTTCACCAGATCGGGCAGCGGGATGCCGGCCACCGTGGAATATCGCACCAGCGGCACCATGGTGTCGCCATGGCCGCCAAGCACGAAGGCGGTGACGTCTTCGACCGAGACGTTGAATTCGTCGGCAAGGAAATAGCGGAAACGCGAGGAATCCAGCACGCCCGCCATGCCCACCACCTTCTTGTGCGGCATGCCGGAGGCCTTCTGCAGCGCCCAGACCATGGCGTCGAGCGGGTTGGTGATGCAGATCACGAAGGCGTCGGGGGCATATTTCTTGATGCCGGCGCCGACCTGCTCCATCACCTTGAGATTGATGCTCAGGAGATCGTCGCGGCTCATGCCGGGCTTGCGCGGTACGCCGGCGGTGACGATGCAGACCTTGGCGTTGTCGAGCGCCTCGTAGGAATTGGCGCCGGTGAAATGCGCGTCGAACCCGTCGACCGGCGAGGATTGCGCGATATCGAGCGATTTGCCCTGCGGCACGCCCTCGGCGATGTCGAACATCACGACGTCGCCCAATTCCTTCAGGCCGATGAGGTGAGCCAGCGTTCCGCCGATCTGACCGGAGCCAATCAAACCAATCTTGTCGCGCGCCATGGGAAATCTGTCCTTTGAACGTAAGGAGGAGGTTGGAAGAAAGCTTGAATGGCTGGTTATCCCTTTCGCCCGACCCGTTCAAGTCGCGACATGCTCAATTGTCAGGCCAACGGCTGTCATTCCGGAGCGCTCGCCAGCGCGAACCCGGAAATCCAGAGGATGTATGATCGGGATTCCGGATTCGCGTCTTCGACGCGCCCCGGAACCACGGCTCACGCCGTCACGTTTCCACCAGCCCCGTGCTCGACCCGCTCGCCGCGGAATCCTTGTGGCCGTGCGGCAGCGCCAGATAAGATTCCGAACTCATCTCGATCAGTCGCGATGCGGTCCGCTTGAACTCGTTCGCCTCATTGCCCTCGGTCGCAACATAAAGCGACACCGGATCGGCCTCGGCCGAGGCCATCAGCTTCACGGCGTTGTCATAAAGCGTGTCGATCAGCGCGATGAACCGCTTGGCGGCGTTGCGCTCGGCGTAATCCATCACCGGAATGCGGTCGATCATGATGGTGTGATAGTCGTGCGCAAGCCGCAGATAGTCCGACGCGGCGAGCGGCTTTTCGCAGATATCGGCGAACGAAAATCGCGCGACGCCATCCGCCGAACACGGCACGTGCAGGATGCGGCCCTTGATCGAAATATCGCGCGACTTGCATTTGGCATTGCCGGTCATCTTCGCCCACGCTTTGTCAAGCGCCGCGTCGGCGTCGTGATCCGCCGGCACCAGCCACATTTTCACACCGGCGAGCTTCTCCAGCCGGAAATCGGTGCGCGCATCGAGCCGCAACACGTCCATATGATCGGATATCTGCGCGATGAAGGGGAGGAACAGCGCCCGGTTCAGACCCCCCTTGTAGAGATCCTCGGGCGCGACGTTGGATGTCGCCACCACCACGGTGCCGAGTTCGAACAGCTTTGAGAACAGCCGTCCGAGGATCATCGCGTCGGCAATGTCGGTGACATGAAATTCGTCGAAGCACAAAAGCCAGGCCTGATCGAAAATCGACGCGGCGGTGAGCGCGATCACATCACCCTCGGCGATTTCGCCGCGCGCGATGTTCTGACGAAAGCCATAGATCCGCTCGTGCACCTCGGCCATGAATTCGTGGAAATGCGCGCGGCGCTTGTGGACGACCGGACTTTGCTGAAAAAACAGATCCATCAGCATGGTCTTGCCGCGACCGACCTCGCCATGAATGTAGAGGCCGCGCGGCGGCGGCTCGTCCTTGTCCGCAAACAGCCGGCCCAGCAGACCCTGCTTGCGCACCGGCTTGTAGCTCGAAAGCCGCCGCTCGAGATCCGCGAAGGCCTCGGCAGCCTCCGCCTGCGCGGCGTCGGGCTCGATCGCGCCGGAGGCGACGAGCGCCTGGTAATGGGCGCGGAACGAGGCAGGCGGGGGAGACAGCATGGCCCCCTTTACGGCCTCAACACGGAGAAAAATGCAAGCCGCGAATTGGTGCAGGGGCTATGCGGAAGCGGGCATTGCGGCGCGCCAGGCTAAATATCGCAAACCGTCATATCCGCGAAAATCGGGTATCCAGTACGCCGCGCTTTCTCGATTCTATCACCGGGGGTTCCGGAATACTGGTTCACCCGCTCAAGCCGGGCAACGGCGGCCGTGATTGTGGCGAGCGCCGGCCCGTCACGCACTCAGCGCGTAGGAATCCTCGACCACATAGGGCCCGCCGCCGGTGGAGGCCCGCGACGAGAACAGCACGAAGCGCGAAGCCGTGAACACCCGGGTTGGGAAATAACCGCGCACCGACAGATAGTCCGCGACATCCTGGTTGGAAGCATCGCGCAGCCGCGCCAAGGTCACATGCGGGGTGAATTTGCGGCCTTCCGGATCGAGCCCGATCCGCTGCATCAGCCGCTCCAGTTCGGCCTGCAACTCGATCAGCGGCCGGCTCGGCACCACCTGGGCCACCACCGCGCGCGGCTTTTTTCCGCCGAAGCTGGAGAGGCCCTGCAGCGCCACCTCGAAGGGCTTGCGATTGATCCGAAACAGCAGCGAGGCGATCTCGTTGGCTGCAACGCCATCGATATCGCCGATGAATCTCAGGGTGACGTGATAATTTTCGGGGTCGACCCAGCGCGCGCCTGGCAGGCCGCCACGCAAATTGGAAAGCGTGTGGCCGATTTCGGCCGGAATTTCCAGTCCAGTGAACAAGCGCGGCATCGCAAGACTCCCGATGCTGAAACCCGGTGACGAATCACCGATACCGGTTTCTACCGTAGTTATATGACTCTGCGAAGCATCAGACATTAACAGACCGTAAACCTTCCGGGAAAACCCCGCGTTAGGGTTATCGCTGCCTGCTTTTCAACTGCGTTGCCCGGATATCGCGCCAAGAAATGCCTCCACGGTCGGCAGAATATTTTTCACGATGACATCGACGCCCTCCGCCGTCGGATGCATGCCGTCCGCCTGATTGAGTTTGGCGTCAGCGGCGACGCCCTGCAGGAAAAACGGATACAGCGGCACCCCGAACGATTTTGCGAGATCCGGATAGATCGCGTTGAAACGGGCCGAATAGTCGCTGCCGTAATTTGGGGGCGCAATCATCCCGCACAACAGCACCGCGATTTTCGCGCGCCTTCAGCCGGGTCAGAATGTCCGACAGCGCTTTTCGGGTGACCGCGGGATCGGTGCCGCGCAAGGCATCGTTGGCGCCGAGTTCGACGATCACGGCGTCGGTTCCTTCGGGCACCGAC
Source organism: uncultured Alphaproteobacteria bacterium (assembly GCA_963761895.1). Classification (GTDB taxonomy): domain Bacteria; phylum Pseudomonadota; class Alphaproteobacteria; order Rhizobiales; family Xanthobacteraceae; genus Bradyrhizobium. The sequence continues at coordinate 159,979 of CAVXIL010000001.1, read as the reverse complement.
CAATCGAGCCGGTCGCGGCCGCCGGAACTGGTGTCGCCGGACACCCCGGCGTTGATCATATCGACCGCTATCCCATTGAGTTTCAAAGATTTTTGAAGCCGCGCCGGAAACGCTGCGTGATGCCGAAAGGCCAAGGCCCGCGCTCAGCGAATCCCCCAATACCACCATCTTGATCGGCCTAGGCTCGGGCCCGTTCAGGCGTTTGCGCCAAGGCTGTTCCCGCCGTCATCGAGAGCCAGGCCCAACACAAGTATGTGCACGAACTTGCCGCGCTGCCTCTCGACCGCACTGCCGAAAGTGCCATATGACCGAGCCATGGACAGTCTCATCGAACCCTCATCATTGGCCGGCCTCGAGCCGGACACCATCGCCATCTCGAACGTCAATCTCTCGCTCGGCGCGGGCGCCGCGCGCGTTCACATCCTTAAGGATATCAGCCTGCGTGTCGCCTCCGGCGAAGCGATCGGCCTGATCGGGCCGTCAGGCTCGGGGAAATCCACCTTGCTGATGGTGATGGCGGGACTGGAGCGTCCCGACAGCGGAGAGGTGGTGGTCAACGGCACCCCTTTCAATGCCCTCGACGAGGACGCGCTGGCGCGCTTTCGCGGCCGCCAGGTCGGCATCGTGTTCCAGTCGTTTCATCTGATCCCGACCATGACGGCGCTGGAAAACGTCGCGGTGCCGCTGGAACTGGCCGGCAATCCCGATGCGTCGCGGCGCGCGGCGCAGGAACTGACTTCGGTCGGTCTCGGCGACCGCCTGCATCATTATCCCACGCAATTGTCCGGCGGCGAGCAACAGCGCGTCGCGCTCGCGCGCGCGCTGGCGCCTGATCCCGCGATCCTGGTGGCCGATGAGCCCACCGGCAATCTCGATGAAGCCACCGGCAAGCAGATCGTCGATCTCCTGTTCACCAAACACGCCGAGCGCGGCATGACGCTGGTGCTGGTGACCCATGACACCTCGCTGGCGCAGCGCTGCGATCGCGTGGTGCGGCTGCGCTCGGGCCGGATCGATGGATCCCTTGCAGATCGCAAAGCCGCTTCATGACGACTGCGTCCGAGCCTGTTCATGGCGGCCGCCCCGCATCGCTGCCGCTGCGCTTACGCCTTGCGCGAATTGCGCGGGGGCTTGCGCGGCTTTTACGTTTTCATCGCCTGCATCGCGCTCGGCGTGATGGCGATTGCCGGCGTCGGCTCGGTCGCGGCGAGCCTTGGCGAGGGACTGGCGCGCGAGGGCCGCACGCTGCTTGGCGGCGACGCGGCCTTCTCCCTGATCCAGCGCGAAGCCAAACCGGATGAAGTCGCCTTTCTCCGCTCGCGCGGCAAAGTATCTGTCGCGGCGACCTTGCGGGCCATGGCGCGCACGTCCGACGGCCGGCTCGCCCTGGTCGAACTCAAGGCGGTGGACGGCAGCTACCCGATGCTGGGCGAATTGACGCTCGATCCGAATATGCCGATGGCTGATCTTTCGGCCGAGCGTGACGGCGCCTTCGGCGCGGCGGTCGATTCGACCCTGCTGGCGCGGCTCGATCTCAAGACTCGGCGACCGCGTCACCATCGGCGGCGCGACCTTTCAAATCCGCAGCGTTGTCGACGCCGAGCCGGACAAGCTCGCCGGCGGCCTCGGCCTCGGCCCGCGGTTCCTGGTCAGCGAAGCCGGCTTGCGCGCGACCGGGCTGCTGCAGCCCGGCAGCCTGGTGCGCTGGATCTATCGGGTCAAACTGCCGGACAACGCGGCCGACGATCGCGCCGCTGACCGCGCTGACCGACGATGCGCGAAGCGGCTTTGCCGGAAGCCGGCTGGGAGATTCGCACCCGCAGCAATGCTTCGCCGCAGCTTGAGCGCACCATCAGCCGCTTCACGCAATTTCTCACGCTGGTCGGCCTCGCCGCGCTGCTGGTCGGCGGCGTCGGCGTCGCCAACGCGGTCAAAAGCCATATCGATCGCCGCCGCGACGTCATCGCGCCTTCAAGGCGCTCGGCGCCACCGGCCGCGATGTGTTTGCGATCTATCTCACCCAGGTGATCGTGCTCGCGGGAATAGGCTCGGTGATCGGGCTTGCCGCCGGCGCAGCGCTGCCGTTCATCATCGTCGGCGTGTTCGGCAAGTTGCTGCCGCTGCCGGTGGTGCCGGCGCTGCATCCCGGCGAACTCGCTCTGTCGTTCGTCTATGGCCTCTTGACCGCGCTCGCTTTCGGACTGTGGCCGCTCGGCCGCGTCCATGACGTGCCGGTGGCGGCGCTGTTCCGCGAAGCGGTGACCAGCCGAATGGCACCGGCCGCGCTGGCGCTATCTCGCCCTGATGGCGGTGGTGATCGCGCTACTGATCGCGGTCGTGATCGGGCTCGCCTACGACAAGCGCGTCGCGGCCGTGTTCGTCGCATCCTCGATAGCTGGTTTTCGCGCTGTTGCGCGGCATCGCCGCCGCCCTGATGGCGCTGGCGCGCCGTCTGCCGCGGACCCGCTTCACCATGCTGCGGCTGGCGATCGCCAATATCTATCGGCCGGGCGCGCTGACCCCGTCGGTGGTGATGTCGCTGGGCCTCGGGCTGGCCGTGCTGGTCACGATCACCCAGATCGACGGCAATCTGCGGCGGCAATTCCTGGCGGCGCTGCCGGATCGTGCGCCGTCGTTCTATTTCATCGATATTCCCACCGACGGAAGCCGACCGCTTCGGCGACGTTCCTCAAGGCAACCGCGCCGCAATCGACGGTCGAGGACGTACCGATGCTGCGCGGGCGCATCGTCGCGGCCCGCGGCGTCAAGGCGGACGACCTCAAGGCTTCAGCCGATGCCGAATGGGTGCTGCAGAGCGACCGCGGCCTGACCTATACCGGCGAAATCCCGAAGGGCTCGAAGATCGTCGAAGGCAAATGGTGGGGCCCCGGACTATGTCGGACCGCCGCTGGTCTCGATGGAGAAGAAGATCGCCGACGGGCTCGGACTGAAGATCGGCGACGAAATCGTCGTCAACGTGCTGGGCCGCGATATACCGGCCACCATCGGCAATCTGCGCACCATCGACTGGCAGGGGCTCGGCATCAATTTCGTGCTGGTGTTCTCGCCCAACGCCTTCAAGGGCGCGCCGCACACCCATATCGCAACACTGACCGAGACCCATCCGGACCCCGGCGGCGACGCCCGGATCGTCAAATCGGTGGCCGACGCCTTCCCGATGGTGACGAGCGTGCGGGTCCGCGAGGCGCTGGAGACCATCGGCACCGTGGTCACCAACCTGGTGCTGGCGATCCGCGGCGCCAGCGCGGTCACGCTGATCTCGGCCATCCTGGTACTGGGCGGGGCGCTCGCCGCCGGCCATCGCCACCGGGTCTACGACGCCGTCATTCTCAAAACCCTCGGCGCCACCCGGGCACGGCTGCTCGGCGCCTATGCGCTGGAATATCTGATGATCGGCTTTGCCACCGCCGTTTTTGGCGTGATCGCGGGCTCCATCGCGGCCTGGCTGATCGTGACCCGACTGATGACGCTGAGCTTCATCTGGCAGGCCGGCAGCGCCGCGGCCGTGGTCGCCGCAGCCCTGCTCGTCACGGTAGGACTGGGGCTCGCCGGTACGCTGCTGGCGCTGAACCAGAAGCCGGCCACGGTATTGCGTAATTTATGACAAATTGGTGCAGCGCCGTCAGCGGAATACGCGCCAATTCCGGTCTCCAGGCGTTCACGGCAGCTACCCGCTTTTGCCCGAAATCCGGCCTTCGGAGCGACATTCAGCCGCGCATGGAAGCTTGCGGTGAATGTGCTAGTTTCCCACATATCAATCAGGCCAGAGACCGGTTTGATGACACAAAATTAATGTCAGCAAACGGCGGTATCTGAGATAGATTTCTTTACCGGCGCCGCAAACCCCTTGCGCCCCGCCGGGCAACCAACGGGAATTCGACCATGTCGGACCTAGACCGTAACTATACCTCACCCTTCGGCCGGGCCGCCGGGCGCGTTGACGCCGCGACCGTCGATGCCGGTCTGCGCGCCTACATGCTGCGCATCTACAACTACATGAGCATTGGGCTGGCCATTACCGGCCTAGCTGCGCTTGGCATCTACATGGCGGCGGTGACCACCGATCCTTCCGGTGCCGCGGCCAAGATCGGCAATGCGTTCCTGACGCCGTTCGGCTACGCGATGTATGTCAGCCCTCTGAAATGGCTGTTCATCCTGGCACCGCTTGCCATGGTGTTCGCGATCTCGGCCGGCATCAACCGGCTGCGCCCGGCGACCGCCCAGATGCTGTTCTGGGTGTTCTCGGCGCTGATGGGCGTTTCGATGTCATCGATCTTCCTGGTGTATACCCACACCTCGATCGTGCGGGTGTTCTTCATCACCGCGGCCACCTTCGGCGCGCTGAGCCTTTATGGGTACACCACCAAGCGTGACATGACCGGCATGGGATCGTTCCTGATCATGGGACTGTTCGGCATCATCATCGCCAGCGTGGTCAATATCTTCCTCGCCAGCACGATGCTGCAATTCCTGGTGTCGGTGATCGGCGTGCTGGTGTTCGCCGGTCTCACCGCCTACGACACCCAGCGGCTGAAGAACGACTACATCTACGGCTACGCCTCCCAGGGCGGCGATGTCGCCGAACGCGCTTCCATCATCGGTGCGCTGTCGCTGTATTTGAACTTCATCAACCTGTTCACGCTGCTGCTGCAACTGCTCGGCCAGCGCGACTGACCGCTTCCGTCAGCGTAAGAATTCGAGCCCCGGCCTCACGGCCGGGGCTTTTCTTTTGCTGAAAGCAAAAATAATCTCCCCGCCATGTCCTCGCCCGAAATCAGGCCCGCTACCGCGGCCGACCTGCCCTTCATCACGGAAATTTACGAGCATGCGGTCCGTTACGGCACCGCGACGTTCGAACTGGTTCCGCCTGATCTCGCCGAAATGACGCGGCGCTTTGGCGTATTGAGGGATGGCGGCTTTCCCTATCTCGTCGCCGCGCTCGAAGACCGCGTGGTGGGGTATGCCTATGCGGGTGCCTACCGGCCGCGACCGGCCTATCGTTTCACGGTGGAGAATTCGGTCTATCTGCAGCCGGCGATCCATCGGCGCGGGATAGGCCTGCAGTTGCTGCAAAAGCTGATCGCCGCGTCGGAGCAGCGCGGCTATCGGCAGATGATCGCGGTGATCGGCGATTCCGCCAATGCCGGATCGATCGGCGTGCACACCCGGTGCGGCTTCCAGATGATCGGGACCCATCCCAATGTCGGCTTCAAGTTCGGCCGCTGGCTCGACACCGTGATGATGCAGCGCGCGCTCGGCGAGGGCGCCACGACGTTGCCGGCCACGTCGTAGCGAAGCGCGCTAAACCACCGCCAGCTTGCGGTCGATCACCAGCAGCACGCGGTCGAGTTCGTGGCCGCGGCGCAGGATCAGTCCGGTCGCCGAGATCACGCTGTAGATGCCCTGCTTGCGCGCGAGCCGCGGATCTTTTTCGATGCGATAGATCGGCACTTCGGAAGCGCGGCGAAACACCGAAAACACCGCACGGTCCTTGAGGAAGTCGATGGCATAGTCGCGCCACTCGCCCTCGGCGACCATGCGCCCGTACAGATTCAGGATGCGATTGAGTTCCAGACGATTGAATGTCACCCGGCCAGGCAAAGGACCCGCAGCGGCGTTGCGCACCGCTGCGCGAGCCTCGCTTGGGTCGACTTCCTCCGACATCGAACTCATAGAGCGCCTCCTGTGATCTCGGACATCTCATTTTCCCAAGCACGTCATGATGCCGACATGATCGCTCCAACAGCGGACCGCTGCAAGGGGGCCGTGGTGACAGAATTCGCATGCGGCCGGATTGCCCCCGCGGGTCCCAGCCAGAAACACCCCGTCACGGGATCGTTAGCGGAATCATAATACCGCCCCACTTCCGCCCATCGACCGCCCTGCTGGATTGCGACAAGAAAAGCCTGCGTTGGCCCGGTCCTTTCGGTTCCGGATTCCTCAGCCCCCAGCCCCCCGGGGTCGTCGGGATCGGGCCTGTTCGCAGGTAGTTTATCCCCATACTGGGCCAACGAAAGTTGGTCCTTTTTCTTTTGGGGGTGACCGTCATTCCTCGACGCGCCAAGGTGCCGCGTCGGGCGCGCGTTAGCGCGAACCCGGAATCGAATCATGCTCCCGGTCGTGGGCGATGGACTCCCGGCCTGCACCAGGCGGCGCATCCTCAGATGTGCAATGGCGGGGAACGACAAAAGGACGAGAGCGGAATCTAATGCAGCGACGTGTACGCTGCCCCTAGCATCGGGCCAGGCTTGTCGCGGTTGCCGTCCTGGACGTAGACCACTGCGCCATCGACGCCGTCGCGGGAAATATTTTCCAGCGGTACACTCCAACTGCCGGGAGTGCCGTTCCAGTCGCCTACCTTGAGCACGTTACGCACCACGTTGTAGTAGGTGAGTTCGCGGCCGCGATTCTCGCCGCGCCCAATCGAAATCGGCACCGCTTTCGAGATCGAGCAGATCCAGACTTCGCCATGCGACACGGCCGGCCCCCTGGTCGAGGCGGCGACCGAAACGTTGATCTGCCTGCCGGACTGCGTCATCGTCACCGGCACCGACATCACGCCATCGTGCTTCTTGGTGGTGCTGATCGCGCTTTCGATGCCGGCGCGATCGCTGCCGACCACATGCATGGATCCATTGACGACGACTTGAGGCGTATAGACCTCGCGATCGCCACGCATCTGGGAGTAAGCTTTTTGCCGGGCGCTGAACCGTGCATCCGCCAGCGTGTCCTTCCAGCCAAGGTAATCCCAGTAGTCGATCGGCATGCTGAGCGCGATCACCGAGGGATCCTTGGCCAGTTCGCCGATGATCTTGTCGGCGGGCGGGCACGAGGAGCATCCCTGCGAGGTGAACAGCTCCACCACTGCGCGCGGATCGGCATGAGCCGGACGGATAACCGCTATAATCGCACAGACGCCGAGCGCCCCCGACCATCGCGAAATACAATTATAGGCCATCATCGCTGCCATACTGCCAACCGAGAGAACCACCCGCATCGCCGCCGTTAACACGTTAAGTTACGGCGCTTGACCGACCCCGCCTCCGAACGCAGGAAGGCGGCCCTTCATAGGCCGCCTCCCCCAACTCGCTACTCACTTCGCAGTGAGGCATCGATCACAACTCGCATCATGCCGCCAGCTTGCGCAGGACGTAGTGCAAAATGCCGCCATTTCGATAATATTCAAGTTCGTCGAGCGTATCGATCCTGCACAGCAGCGAAACACGCCGCAGCGAGCCGTCGCCCGAGACGATTTCCGCCGTCAGCTTCTGGCGCGGTTTCAGATCGCCCTGCAATCCCCGTATCGTTACGGTCTCATCGCCCTTCAGCCCGAGCGACGACCACGAAGCTCCGTCCTCGAAGGTCAGCGGCAGTACGCCCATGCCGACCAGATTGGAGCGATGGATACGCTCGAAGCTCTGGCAGATCACGGCGCGAACGCCGAGCAGTCGCGTTCCCTTCGCGGCCCAGTCCCGCGACGAACCGTTGCCGTATTCGGCGCCGGCAAACACCACCAGCGGCACTTTTTCGGCCTGATACTTCATGGCGGCATCGTAGATCGACATCTGCTCGCCGTCGGGCCAATGCTTGGTCAGTCCGCCTTCGGGAATGTTGCCGTCGGCGCCCTTCAGCATGAAGTTCTTGATGCGGATATTGGCGAAGGTGCCACGCATCATGATTTCATGGTTGCCGCGCCTTGTGCCGTATTGATTGAAGTCGGCCGGGCGCACCTGATGTTCCGACAGATATTTTCCGGCGGGCGATGTCAGCTTGATCGCGCCGGCCGGCGAGATGTGGTCGGTCGTGATCTTGTCGCCGAACATCGCCAGGATCCGCGCGTCGACGACATCGACGATCGGCTCCGGCTCCTTCTTCATGCCTTCGAAGTAGGGCGGGTTCTGAACGTAGGTCGAGCTCATGTTCCAGCGATAGGTTTCGCTCTCGACGGTCTTGATCTTGCGCCAGTTGGTGTCGCCCTTGAATACATCGGCGTAGCGCTTCTTGAAGATCGCCGCGGTCACGAACTTTTTCATGAAGGCGTTGATCTCCTTGGTGGTCGGCCAGATGTCCTTCAAATAGACCGGCTTGCCGTCCTTGCCGTTGGCGATCGGCTCAACGGCCAGATTCTTCGTCACCGTACCCGCCAGCGCATAGGCCACCACCAGCGGCGGCGAGGCCAGATAGTTGGCCTGCACATCCGGGCTGACGCGGCCTTCGAAATTGCGGTTGCCCGACAGCACGGCGGCGCCGATGATGCCGTTGTCGTTGATCGACTTTGAAATCTCTTCCGGCAGCGGTCCGGAATTGCCGATGCAGGTGGTGCAGCCGAAGCCGATCAGGTTGAAGCCGACCTTGTCGAGGTCGAGCTGCAGTCCGGAATTGGAAAGATATTCCGCGACCACCTGGCTGCCGGGCGCCAGCGACGTCTTGACCCAGGGCTTTGCGGTGAGGCCCCTGGCGGCGGCGTTGCGCGCCAACAGTCCGGCGCCGATAAGCACGCTCGGATTGGAAGTGTTGGTACATGAGGTAATCGCTGCGATCACCACATCGCCGTGGCCGAGATCGAAATTGCGGTTCTCGACCGCATAGCGCTTCGACGCATCGGCGGCTTTCTTGTATTCGCTGCTCATCGCCGCGGCAAAACCTTCCGCGACCCCGGGCAGCGCGACCCGGCCTTCCGGGCGCTTCGGTCCGGCCATCGAGGGCACGACGTCGCCGAGGTCAAGCGTCAGCGTTTCCGTGAACACCGGATCGGGCGACTTGGCGGTGCGGAACAGGCCCTGCGCCTTGGCGTAGGCAACGACCAGCGCGACCCGGTCGGATTTGCGGCCCGAGGTCTTGAGATAATCGATGGTCTCGGCATCGACCGGGAAGAAGCCGCAGGTGGCGCCGTATTCAGGTGCCATGTTGCCGATGGTCGCCTTGTCCGCCACCGAGAGATAATCCAGCCCGGGGCCGAAAAACTCGACGAATTTTCCGACCACGCCCTGCTTGCGCAGCATCTGCGTCACCGTCAGCACCAGATCGGTGGCGGTGACGCCTTCCTTGAGCTGCCCCTTGAGCTTGAAGCCGACCACTTCCGGCAGCAGCATCGACAGCGGCTGGCCGAGCATAGCGGCTTCCGCCTCGATGCCGCCGACGCCCCAGCCCAGCACGGCAAGGCCGTTGACCATGGTGGTGTGCGAATCAGTTCCGACCAGCGAATCCGGATACGCGACCTCGAAGGTGCCGGTCTTCTTGCCGACCGTCATCTTCTCCTTGCGGGTCCACACCGTCTGCGCGAGATATTCGAGATTGACCTGATGGCAGATGCCGGTGCCGGGCGGCACCACCGAGAAATTAGAGAACGCCTTCTGGCCCCATTTCAGGAATTCGTAGCGCTCCTGATTCTGCTTGTATTCCTCGACCACGTTCTTGGCGAACGCCTTGTTGTCGCCGAAGAAGTTCACGATCACGCTGTGGTCGATGACGAGATCGACCGGCACCAGCGGGTTGATCTTTTCAGCGTCGCCGCCGAGCGCCTGCATGGCGTTGCGCATCGCGGCGAGATCGACCACCGCCGGCACACCGGTGAAATCCTGCATCAGCACCCGCGCCGGGCGGAATGCGATTTCATGTTCAAGCGCGCGCTTCTTCAGCCATTTCGCAACGGCGAGGATGTCGCCCTTCTTGACGGTGCGGTCGTCTTCGTTGCGCAGCAGGTTCTCCAGCAGCACCTTCATCGAATAGGGAAGCTTCGAAATTCCCTTCAGACCGTTTTTCTCGGCGGTGGGCAGGCTGTAATAGACGTAGGACTTGCCACCGACCTTGAGGGTCTTCCGGCATTTGAAGCTGTCGAGCGAGGTCATGTGAGGCAATCCCAATTCATCGTTATACCCGGCAAAAGGGTATCAAAACACCGTCAGCGAGGTTTGGCCGATAGTCCGCAGCCGCGGATTGTGTGCTGCACCAGGTTCCGGCTTATAGAATCTTTCCTGTGGCACCGCCACACCGACAATCGTGCCGGAGCAATGCGGTAGCGCCCCCGTCCATACTTCCGGTGGACAATTGCTGTTCCGGGGGATGCGGCGCCGGGACCGGCTGGGGTGACCGGTCCTGCCGTGAGGGCATTCGCACCGGCGGTCATCGGCCAGCGGCCGCAGTCAGGAGCGCCCTCCCGACCTAATTCCAATCAACTCTCGCGGAGAACCCTCAGGCTGATTGCCTGTGACGGCCGCGACCATTAACAGGATGCCATGACGCTGACCGATCTCGCCAATCCCACCCGGTTTCTGACGCTGACCGCGCGAATATTGCCGTGGCTTGCGGGCTTGACCGCCATCCTGCTGGCGATCGGGCTCTATCAATCAGCCATGGCGCCCGACGACTATCAGCAGGGCGCCACCGTCAAGATCATGTTCATCCATGTGCCGAATGCGTGGCTTTCGATGTTCGTCTGGGGCGTGATGAGCCTCGCGGCACTCGGCACACTGGTGTGGCGGCATCCGCTGGCGGACGTCGCCGCCAAGGCCGCCGCCCCGATCGGCGCGGCGTTCACGTTCCTCGCGCTGGTGACCGGCTCGCTGTGGGGCCGGCCGATGTGGGGCACCTATTGGGAATGGGATGCGCGGCTCACCTCGGTACTGATCCTGTTTCTGATGTATCTTGGCCTGATCGCGCTGTGGCGCGCGGTCGAAGATCCCTCGCGAGCCGCGCGTGCCGCGGCGATCCTGACGCTGGTCGGCGCCATCAACCTGCCGATCATCAAATTCTCCGTGGACTGGTGGAATACGCTGCATCAGCCGGCGTCGGTACTGCGGATGGGCGGACCGACGCTCGACCGCGCCTTTTTGATTCCGCTCCTGGTGATGGCGCTGGCGTTCTCGCTGCTGTTCCTCACGCTGCATCTGGCGGCGATGCGCAACGAGATCCTGCGCCGCCGGGTGCGCGCCTTGCAGATGATGCAAGCCAGCCAGCGTTCGGCGTGACCGCGATGTCGCTCGGTCCCTATGCGTCCTTTATCGCGACGTCCTACCTGCTGGTGGCCGCCGTGGTGCTGATCCTCATTGCCTGGATCGCGACCGACTATCGCCGCCAGAAGATGCGCCTGCGCAAACTCGACGCGTCGGGTGTTGTCAGGCGCTCCGGGCGCAGCGCGGCGGAGATCCGATGAACGAGTCTTCAATAGGCGCACCAACAACGCATACACCCCCGCCTCGCCGATCCTGGCTGATGGCGCTGCCGCTGGTCGCATTCGCAGCACTGGCCGCGCTGTTCTGGTTTCGACTCGGCGACGGCGATCCGTCGCGAATTCCCTCGGCGTTGATCGGCCACCCGGCGCCGCAGACCGCGCTGCCGCAGCTCGAGGGCCTTGCCAATAATGGCGCGCAGGTGCCGGGACTCGATCCGGCCGTGTTCAAGGGCAAGGTCAGCGTCGTTAATGTCTGGGCGTCATGGTGCGTGCCGTGCCACGATGAAGCCCCGCTCCTGACCCAGCTTGGCCGCGACAAGCGGCTGCAGCTGATCGGCATCAACTACAAGGATGCCCCCGACAATGCCCGGCGCTTTCTTGGCCGCTATGGCAATCCCTACGGCATGGTCGGCGTTGACGGCAATGGCCGCGCCGCGATCGAGTGGGGTGTCTACGGCGTGCCGGAGACCTTCATCGTCGGGCGCCAGGGTACCATCGTCTACAAGATGGTCGGCCCGGTGACACCAGAGAATATCGACACCGTCCTCAAGCCCGAGATCGACAAGGCGCTGAAGGCGGGATCGTAGTTCGCGATCGTCATTCCATCGCCCAAATAAATCCCGCGCTTTTATCCGCCGTTCATTCCACGGCCATCGCGCCGCCACGAATTCACAGCTAGCCTGATCGCGTTACTTAACCCGTTCATGGAGGAATACACCCATGCGTCATTTCACGCTCGCTTCACTTGCCGCGGCTGCGCTCACCCTGGGTCTGCTGACGGCTTCGCCGTCGATCGCCCAAACCGCGCAGCCCGCCGCCAAATCCGACAAGATGGCTCCCGCGTCGAAGATGGCGCCGGCCGCCAAATCCGACCTGCTCGACATCAATTCCGCGAGCGCCGACCAACTCGACGCGCTGCCGGGAATCGGCAAGGCCTATTCCGCCGCGATCATCAAGGGCCGCCCCTACAAGGGCAAGGATGATCTGGTGAACAAGAACGTCGTGCCGCAGAAGACCTATGACGGCATCAAGGACAAGATCATCGCCAAGCAGAAGTGAGCGGTGGCCTGCTGCCCCCGGACGCTGCACCGCGCAGGCCGAATGCGCGGGTAGAGCCCCTCACCCCGACCCTCTCCCCGCAAGCGCGGGGCGAGGGAGTAGAGCGCCGCAAGCGAGAGAGGGAGAAGAAGCATCCGGGAGCAGCAACCTCAGCCCTTGCTCACGTCGCCCGCCTCGGCTTCGCTCGCCTCCAGCGAGGCCGGCTCCAGATGATAGCGCTTGATCAGCGGCATCGTGGTGAGCGCAAAGCCCATCGTCAGCGGGATCACGCCGAACGCCTTGAACGCGACCCAGAAATCGGTGGTCTGGGTGCGCCAGACGATCTCGTTCAGGATCGCCATCGCAAAAAAGAACAGCGCCCAGCGCAAGGTGAGGATGCGCCAGCCCCGCGGCGTGAGGTTGAACATCTGGTCGAACATAACAGCGATAAAGGAGCGGCCGACCAGCAGGCCGCCGCCGAGCACCGCGGCGAATAGGCCGTAGATGATGGTGGGCTTGACCTTGATGAAGGTTTCGTCATGCAGCACCAGCGTCAGGGTGCCGAACACCAGCACGACGACGCCGGTGACCAGCGCCATGATCGGCACATGCCGCGTGACCACGTAAGACGCGATCATCGCGGCCACGATCGCCACCATGAACGCGCCGGTGGCCACGAACAGGTGGAATTTGGCATTGGCGACGAAAAAAACCACCAGCGGACCGAGTTCGGTCGCGAGCTTGAACAGCGGATGCGGGGTCTTTTTGTCCATGGTTCATTCCATCGATTCATCGCATCTCCATCCTTCGAGACGGCGCTTCGCGCCTCCTCAGGATGAGGACCTAACGTGTTGCTCCGACCTCATCCTGAGGAGCGCGCTCTCGCGCGCGTCTCGAAGGATGAGGACATCCAGTTGGTTTCTCCCTCATCCTGAGCAGCGCGCTCTCGCGCGCGTCTCGAAGGATGGATGAGGCTATTCAATCCCCGCGATCGCCCGCGCGAAATCCCGCGCTGTGAACGGCGCGAGATCGTCGATGCCCTCGCCGACGCCAATGAAGTGCACCGGCAGTTTGAACTTTTCAGCCAAAGCCACCAGGATGCCGCCGCGCGCGGTGCCGTCGAGTTTTGTCATGACCAGGCCGGTCACCCCCGCGGTACGATGAAACGCCTCGACCTGCGACAGCGCATTTTGTCCCACCGTGGCGTCCAACACGAGCAGCACCGCATGCGGCGCCGACGCATCGACCTTCCGGATGACCCGAACGACCTTCTCAAGTTCGTTCATCAGTTCGGCCTTGTTCTGCAGGCGGCCCGCGGTGTCGATCAGCAGCACGTCGAGCTTGCCCTCCCGCGCCGCGGTCAACGCATTGAAGGCAAGGCTTGCTGAATCCGAGCCCTGCGCGCCGGCTATGACGGGCGATTTGGTGCGCTCGCCCCAGATCTTCAACTGCTCGATGGCGGCGGCGCGAAAAGTATCGCCGGCGGCCAGCATCACCTTGCGGCCTTCGGCCGAAAGCCTGGCCGCGAGCTTGCCGATGGTGGTGGTCTTGCCGGAACCGTTGACGCCGACCACGAGAACGACGAACGGCTTTTGCGCCGCGTCGATCACCAGCGGTTTCGCCACCGGAACCAGCACCTTCTCCACTTCGGTTGCGACCACGGTTTTGACGTCATCCGCCGAGATCGCCTTGTCATAACGGCCGACGCCGACAGCCGTGGCGATGCGCGCGGCCACCTCGGTTCCCAGATCGGCGCGCAGCAGCACGTCCTCGATATCCTCGAGCATCGCGCGATCGAGCTTGCGCTTGGTGACGAGATCGGCCACCGCCGAGCCCAGCGAACTCGAGGTGCGCTTCAGGCCGTCGGACAGCCGCCGCCACCAGCTCAGTTTTGGTTTTTCCGGAGTGGTATCGCTCATGCCGGACGTGTTAGCGGTTTCAGGCCATGAGCGAAAGTCTCGACCGATCGACCGAAGTTCCCGAACTGACCGCGGATGAAATCCTCGCACGGGTGCTCCATCGCGACGGGTTGATGCTGGTGATCGACAAACCGGCGGGGCTGCCGGTGCATCGCGGCCCCAAGGGCGGCGCCAATCTGGAATCCTCGTTCGACGCGCTGCGGTTCGGGCTGCCGCGGCCGCCGGTGCTCGCCCATCGGCTCGACCGCGATACCTCCGGCTGCCTTGTGCTGGGACGCCACCGCAAGGCGACGGCATCGCTCGGCCTGTTGTTCAAGCATGGCAAAATTGCAAAATCCTACTGGGCGGTGGTCGAAGGCGGCCCGCTCGAGGACGAAGGCACCATCGACATGCCGCTTGGCCGGCTCAACGCCGAGCGCGGCTGGTGGCAGAAGCCCGATCCGGATGGACAGACGGCGGTGACGAACTGGAAAGTCCTGGGGCGCGGCGATGGCTTCGCCTGGCTGGCGCTGGAACCCATCACCGGACGTACCCATCAATTGCGCGTTCACTCCGCCGCGACCGGCTGGCCCATCGTGGGCGACAATATTTACGGCAATGGTCCGCGTTTCGGAGAGCCGACGCTGCATCTGCATTCCCGCGAGATCGTGATCCCGATCTCCAGAAACAAGGACCCCGTGCGCGTGGTGGCGCCGGCGCCGCCGCATTTGCACGAGCGGCTCAGGGCCTGCGGGTGGAATGGCGAGTAGCGAGCGCAAGCGCACCACGCGCCCACTTTTCTTCTCCCCTCCCCCCGCGCGCCCTTGCGCGTGGTGGGGAGGGGTCGGGGGTGGGGGGTAGTGCGGCAATCACCCATGCAGCGGTTCCGGCCGATAGACCCCCCACCCCCGACCCCTCCCCGCCGCTTTGCGGGGGGAGGGGAGAAGATAAGTGCGCTTTTGACATGCCGCCGCGTTCTCGCGGCGCCATGCGCCCGAGGTTTGCCAGGAAAATGCCTCGCGCCTCGAAATCAGAGGGCGCAGGGAATGCCGGGTGCGCGCTGCACCCGCGGTCTCGTGTGCAAGAAGGATAGTGAAAACGCACACGAGCATACAGGTCAGCGGAGGCAATCCGACATTCCCTGCGCAATGGCTTTACGGCTTATAGCGAGCTCTCCCCGGCGATCAGGATTTGTTTGTCACCGTCGCCCCGTGGATATGGCTGGCCTGACGCCCGGTTGGGCCGGCTTCGCCTCCGCGAGACTTGACGCCAACCATGAGGCGTCAGGACCACACGCTTTCGCCGTACGCGAACAACATCGTTCGTCAGCGCGCCGTCCGATCGCTCACAGGCCCAAAAGCCCGCCCTGCAACCTCGTCACGCGCCTGATGCCGCCGCGTCCACCGCATCCCATGCCCAACGTTTCGTGACGATCATGATACGCCCCTCTGGGGGCCGGGATGGCTGATGATATAGGGTGATTTGCGTATTCGGAAAATCCGAATATTTTTTGCTATGGGACTTGACAGGGCCTCGCGCGGCGGACGTTTTGATTTGCCCGTCGGGCGTCGTGCATGCATCTCACCGCACCAAATCGCAGCGTGGATGCCTGCGCTGCGGCGCACTGGGTGTTGGTCGGTTTCGCGGCTACAATCGGTGATATGTGGCCTCGTATTTTTCTACCCGGCGTGCCAAAAGCCCTTATTGGGTGATCTGGGATCTTCAAAGGGTATGGATAAGCGGGGGCTGAGCGAACGCGACATTTGCACCAAGTTTATCACACCGGCGCTGCGTAGCGCGGGCTGGGATGAGATGCTGCAAATCCGCGAGGAGGTTGGTTTTACCAAGGGCCGCATCATTGTGCGCGGCAAGCTGGTCAGTCGGGGCCGGGCCAAGCGCGCAGACTATATCCTGTACTACAAGCCGAACATCCCGCTGGCGCTGATCGAAGCGAAGGACAATTCCCATAGCGTCGGCGACGGGATACAGCAGGGCCTGGACTACGCCGCCACCCTGAATATTCCCTACGTCTTCTCCTCAAACGGCGACGGATTCGTCTTCCATGATCGCACGGGCTCCGGCGCGACGACCGAAACGACGTTAGCACTAGGTTCCTTCCCGTCGCCGGCCGATCTGTGGGCGCGCTATGCCGGGTGGAAAGGCCTTGATGTTGAGGCCGAACAGATCGTGCTTCAGGACTATTTCGACGACGGCAGCGGTAAGGCGCCGCGCTACTATCAGGTTAATGCCGTCAACGCCGCAATCGAGGCGATCGCCAAGGGCCGTGATCGCGTGCTGCTGGTGATGGCAACCGGTACCGGCAAGACCTACACCGCATTTCAGATCATCTGGCGGCTGTGGAAGGCGGGCCGCAAGAAGCGCATCCTGTTTCTCGCCGACCGCAATGTGCTGATCGACCAGACGATGGTGAACGATTTTCGCCCCTTCGGCGCGGCGATGGCGAAGCTTTCGACCCATGCCAAGACGATCGAACGGCAGGACGGCACCACGGTCGATCTGGCGTTGGCGCTCGACCGCAAGCGGCGGATCGCTGCCAGTCCCTCTCCCGCCCCTCGCCGAGCAGCACCGCATCGTCGCCAAGGTCGATGCGCTGATGGCGCTCTGCGACCGGCTGGAGGCGAGCCTCACCGCCACCGCCGCCACCCGCCGCCGCCTGCTCGACGCCCTGTTGGCCGAAGCCCTGGCGCCGGCCGAGGATCGCGAATTGGAGGCAGCGGAATGACCTTAGCGATTGCTGACGCCGAAGCGATTCTCCGTTCACGACTTGGCGAGCCTGCCAAAACGCCAACGGATTATGTAGTCGGCTTCACCACGCCATCAGGCAAGGTACTTGCCATTCACCGCGAGGCCAGCGAGACGCGCGTCTGGTTTCAGCCACCCGAGCCGCCAAACCTCGATGGCGTGCGCTTGATGGACAGCCCGTCGAACGGAAACTCCAACATCAACGGTCCGCTTGTATCGCTCCGCGCGCCGACAACGCTACGCGTCGAGATAGACAGTGGCAACGCTCTGAACAAGTTTCTCGACTGGTACCTAAGATTGGCGCTACGCATCGACTATCTCAGCCGTGATTTTCCTGCGTCCTACACATTTCGATCGGGCACTCTCTTAACGTCTTGGGATGAGCTTCTGTGGGCGGCGATCACTCTTGGTCGCCCGAGCACCTATCATGTCTTCCGGTATGGCGAAGCGTCGTTCCACGAAGCGATCTTTCGTTTGGCATTGATACGAATGGCCATCGAGCAAGCCTGGAACGGCTATCTCCGCCGCACGGATGCCTTTGTCGCACTCGACCCGACCGAGAAGGGGATGGTGAGCTATTTCTTAGGGATGACTCTATGCAAGCTCTTCGCTTCGCGGCTGTTGCTTGCGCCCTGGCTTTTGCACCTTGACGTGTTTCGTTCTGATCTCAAGCCGATCACCCTTGGGCGTTCGCGCCCCGATCTGGTCGGCGAGGACATCAGCGGTAACTGGCATGCTTTCGAAAGCAAGGGCCGCTCGTCCGTTCCCTCATCGGCCGACAAGGCAAAGGCCAAAGCCCAGGCGCAGAGACTGGTTTCGGTCAACGGACGCAATTGCTCTCTGCAAGTCGGTTCGTTCGCGTTCTTTCGTTCGGACATGCTTGAATTTGACTGGCGCGACCCAGAGCCGGACTCAAGTGACATCATTGTACTGCCAAGGCCCGAGGCGCACTGGCGCTACTACTTTGAACCGGCTTTGAGCCTTCCCTCCGTGACCGATTCAGCATCGATGGCCGCTGAGCGGGAACTGGCAGACGTAGAGGTCGAAATTCACCCCAAAATCCATCGTCTCCTTCAGAACGGCCGGTGGTCGCAAGCAAAAGAATTGGCAAACGAGCTGCGCCCTGCCCTCATTTCCGAAGGCTATCAGCCCGACGGCATCAAGTTGACGGCTGGCGAAAGCTGGACGCATCCCTACGAAGCATCCGATCGGAGATAGGCCTGCCGGTGAGGGCCTGACCCCGCACCGTCGCCATCAATTATCCCGGAGCGGAAACGCCGACCGCCAGCCTCAAGGGCCTGTGAGGCCCCCTCACCCGAAATTCGCTGTGCGAATTTCGACCTCTCCCCGCATCCGCCTTCGCCCGAAGGCGGGCTTCGGCGGACAAGAGCGGGGCGAGGTGGAGAAGGCTCTCACACCGTCAACCGCGCACCATCATTCCCGGCAATCGCAAACCTCCGCACCGTGCCGGGCGTCTCACCCGATATCGCTACCGGAATGAAATGTTCGGTGCGGCCCTGGACGGCGCTTTCGATCAGAACTTCACGGGTCGCGCCGATCTCCGATTTCAGCCGCCGGCGCAACGCGGCCTCGCCCGTGGCCCGCAATCGCTTCGCACGCTCCCTGATCACGGTGCCATTCACCTGCGGCATCCGCGCCGCCGGCGTGCCGGGACGCGGCGAATATGGAAACACGTGCAGGAAGGTCAACCCGCACTCCTCGACCATGTCCTGCGAACGCGCGAACATCGCCTCGGTCTCGGTCGGAAATCCCGCGATGATATCGGCGCCGAACGCGATGTCCGGCCGTAAGCGCCGCACCTGCGCGCAGAACGCGATGGCGTCGTTGCGGGAATGCCGCCGTTTCATTCGCTTCAGGATCAGATCGTCGCCGGATTGCAGCGATAGATGCAAATGCGGCATCAACCGTTCATCGTCGGCGATGACGTCGAGCAGATCGCGGTCGACCTCGACCTGATCGATCGACGAGATCCGCAACCGCCGCAGTTCCGGCACATGGCGCAGGATCTGTTTTGTCAGTTGGCCGAGTTTCGGCGCGCCCGGCAGATCGGCGCCGTAGCTGGTGAGGTCGACCCCGGTCAGCACGATCTCGGCATGGCCGCGCTCGACCAGCGCGCGGACCTGGTCGACCACCGCGCCCATCGGCACCGAGCGCGAATTGCCGCGGCCGTAGGGGATGATGCAGAAGGTGCAGCGGTGGTCGCAGCCGTTCTGCACCTGCACGAACACCCGCGGCAGGCCTTTCTGAAAACCCTCCAGCAGATGCGGCGCCATTTCCTTCACGGCCATGATGTCGGCGACCGCGATCTTTTCGCTTCCGTCGATGCCGAAGGCCGGCGCCGCACCGAATGCGACGCGCGCATTGCGCCAGGCTTCACTCCGCATCTTGTCGTCATTGCCGACGACGCGATCGACCTCGGCCATGGCTGCGAACATCAGGGCTTGCGTCTGCGCCGCGCAGCCGGTGACGACAATGCGCGCGTCCGGCCGTTCGCGCTTCAGCCGGCGGATCGATTGCCGCGCCTGCGCCACCGCCTCGTTGGTGACCGCGCAACTATTGATGACGATGGTGTCGATGAGGCCGGCGCTCTCTGCCTCACGGGCGATTACCTCTGATTCGAAAGCGTTGAGGCGGCAGCCGAAGGTGACGACGTCGACGCTCATCTTACGCCACGGACGCAAACAGCGCGGGATCGAATCGCCCCTCATATTCGAAGGTCGCCGTCCCCGTCATCAGCACGTGGTCGTCACCCTCGCGCCATTCGATCAGGAGTTCGCCGCCTGATAGCGTCACGTTGACGATGCGATTGGCGCGCTTCAGCCGCGCCGCCGCCACCGCGGCTGCGCAGGCCGCCGAGCCGCAGGCCCTTGTCAATCCCGCGCCGCGTTCCCACGTGCGGATCGTGATGTGGTCGCGGTCGACGATGTGCGCCAGCGTGATGTTGGCGCGCTCGGGGAAGATCGGGTGATTTTCCAGCAATGGCCCGAAGCGGGCGAGATCGTAGGCATTGACGTCATCGACCCAGAAGATCGCATGCGGGTTGCCCATGCTGACCACCGACGGGGTGTGCAGCACCGGCGCGTCGATCGGGCCGATCTGCAGCTCGATCGAGCGGGTGTCGCGAAACTCCTCCGCCAGCGGAATATCCCTCCAGCCGAATTTCGGCGGGCCCATGTCGACGGTGTAGAGATCGCCCGACGGACCCTGCCAGCAATTCAAAAGCCCGGCCCTGGTTTCGAAGGTGGCAGCGGTCTGGCCGGTGTCCTCGAACAGCCGGCGCGCCACGCAGCGCATGCCGTTGCCGCAGGCGGCGGCTTCCGAGCCGTCATTGTTGTAGATGCGAACGAAGGCCTCGGTGCCCTTGAGCCGCGGCGGCTGCAGCACCATCAGCTGGTCGTAATGCACGCCCGCGGGCGAGGCTACCGCGCGGGCTTCCTCCGATGTGACGAGCGCCGGCGAACCGCGCAGATCGACCACGACGATTTCGTTGCCGATACCGTTCATCTTGGCAAATGCATGATTGGCGAGCGCGCTCATGAAATCTTCCCGGCTGGTACCCGTCTTATATGGCTGTTGACGCCGGGTTGACCAGTGTTGCGGCAAATCTGTGTCGCGGCTCTCCCTGGGCAGCAACGCCCCTGATATATCTGTCATGGGACGAACGCGGGCCTTGCGTGTTAGCATGGTGCCGGCTCGTCACACGTCCGGTGGCGTGAAACGGGGACACTTGGCCGAGCCGAGACCACCGATGCGTTCAAGGAGAATACCGAATGAATTTTATCAGCTGTTTCCGCCTTGCCATGGTGGCGCTGGTCCCGGCAGCCGCGATTTCGTTAAGCCTTGGCGGCGCCTTGGCGCAAACGCCGCCGGCCCCGCCTGCGGCAAGCACGCCGGCGACACCCGCCCCCGCTCCGTCCGCGACCCCTGCGCCGCCGCCGGCCGAAACCAAATCGCCGGCGGACATTCCCTCAGCCGCGCAAACCCCGATCGCGCCACCGGCGGCTTCGGTTCAGACCGCCGATCCGTTCGGCGAGCAGATCACGCTGGCGCCGAAAACGGTCGTCATCCTCAGGGGCACCGCCAACTGGGATTCGGCGTTCGACACCCTGATCGATTCGTTCAAGTCGCTGTCGGGATTGCTCGACAAGCAGGGCATCAAGCCATCAGGCAATGCGATGATCGTCTACACGGCCACCGACGACACCGGCTTCACCTATCTGGCGGAAATCCCGGTCGACCAGGATCCGAAGAATTTGACCAAGGACATGAGCATGGGCAAATCGCCCGACGGCAAGGCGCTGAAGTTCGTCCATCGCGGCTCCTACGACAATATGGACAACACCTATGAGGCCATCACCAACCACCTCGACGACAAGAAGCTGGAGGCCAAGGATACCTTCATCGAGGAATACATCACCGACCCCTTGAAAACCGAGGAGGACAAGCTGGTGATCAACGTTTATGTGCCGCTGAAGTGAGGCTGACGAAGTATCGCCCGGCTCTGGCCGGCGTCATCGCCGCGGGCACGCTACTCGCCGCGCCGGCGATGGCGCAGAGCGTGCCGCCGGCGATGATCTCCGTGTCGGGCGAAGCCAGCGTATCGGCGCCGCCCGATCTGGCCCAGATCGATGCCGGCGTCACCTCGCAGGCCAAGTCCGCGCGCGAGGCGTCCGAGGCCAACAACGCGGTGATGGGCAAGGTGTTGCTGGCCTTGAAGGCCGCCGACATCGACCAGAAGGATATCCAGACCTCGCGGCTGTCGCTGCAGCCGGAGTATGCGCCGAACCGCCCGAACGGCCCGCCCGCCATCGTCAGCTACCGCGCCAGTAATCGCGTCACGATCCGGCTGCACGACGTCCTCAAGGTCGCAAACACCATCGACATGCTGGTTGCCGCGGGCGCGACCGACATCGGCGGCATCAATTTCACCGTGTCCAACGCCTCGAAACTCCTGGATGACGCCCGCGAACAGGCGGTCGCCGACGCCCGGCGCAAGGCCGAGATTTACGCCCGGGCGACCGGCGTCACGCTCGGCGCGCCGCTCAGCATCACGGAGGGGGGCTCGCCCGGTCCGATGCCGTTCTATCGCAGAATGGCGGCAGGGATGGCCGCGGCGCCAACGCCGGTGGCGCAGGGCGAAGAGACGCTCGAGATTAACGTGAGCGTGTCCTGGGCCATCAAGCAGGCGGGGCAATGATCTTTCCAGCCAAGCGCTCGACCTCATCCTGAGGAGCGCGCTGTTGGCGCGCGTCTCGAAGGATGGAGATGTCCCCGTGCTTCGAGACGGCGCTAAAGCGCCTCCTCAGCATGAGGGTTTGACGTGCCCCGGACGCTGCGCAGCGCCATAAGCGCGTTTACGCGCGTCTTCGACGCGCTATGGCGGTGCGCTGCTGATCCGGGGTCCATTATGGACCCGTATGAGTGGGTCCCGGCCCTGCGGAGCAGCGTGAAGAACGCTGCACCGCGTCCGGGACACGAGACACATTGCTTCACGCCCTCTCAGCATGAGGGATCGCAAGTAGGGGCGAGGTTATATCTCCACCACTTGCCCCGGCTTCAGCGCCACGAACCGCTCGCGCGGGATCTTCGCTTCATCGAGCGCCGCATGTAATGCGCTGACCGGTGCATCGATCGCCTCGTCGGTCAGTTGAAACGTGCCGTGATGATGCGCCAGCGCCCGCTCTGCGCCGCAATCGGCCAGTGCCTTGACGGCATCGGAGGGGTTCATGTGCTGGTCCTTCATGAACCAGCGCGGCTCATAGGCGCCGATCGGGAGGATCGCCAGCCGCAACGGCCCATGTGCCTCCGCGACACGGCGGAAATGCCGCCCCTCGCCGTAGCCGGAATCGCAGACGATGTAGATCCTGCCCGCCGGCGTCTCCAGCACAAAACTCGCCCACAGCGTCTTGTTGCGGTCGAACAATCCGCGCGCCGACCAGTGCCGCGTCGGCACCAGCTTCACCGCGACGCCGTCACCGAGTTCGACGTGGTCGTGCCAGTCGAATGCCCCGGCGCGGATGGCGTCGTCAGTGCTGCGCATGGTGACATCGTTGCCGAGCGGCGTGATCACGCGCGGCGCAAATTTTACGTTCAGTTTCGACAGCGTCGCGACGTCGAGATGGTCGTAATGGCCGTGCGACACCAGCACGACGTCGATCGGCGGCAGCGCGTCGAACGCAATCCCGGGGTCGTTGTGACGCTTCGGTCCGGCCCAGGGGAACGGCGACGCGCGCATCGACCACACCGGATCGACCAGGATGTTCAGGCCGGCTGTTTGAATGAGCCAGCTGGCGTGGCCGACGAACGACATTCGCACCTTCTCACCGTTGACGCGCGCCGGCGGCGTGTCGGCATGCGGGCTCGGCACCCATGCCGGCCACGCCACGCGCTTCCGGTCGGAGCCGAATTGCCAGCGCAGCACCTCCCGAAGCGATTTCGGCGGCACGCCGTCGGGATCGAAAAAATGCTCGCCGTCGAAATGATCGGAGGGGGGACCGGAATATGTCTTCATGGCCGGATTGGCCCCAAAAACGTCTGCTTCGGCAAGGGGGTGCGCGATCGTCCGGCTTCACGAAAATGCCATTTCGCCGCGATTTCCTTGACTTTCGGCGCTTGCGGGGGTTTAACGCCCGCAATCATCGGAAAGACGTTCTTTTCGACCCGCCGCCCGGCCCTCGAGGCCGGAGGTCAACGCCCGACAGCGCGATGCGCCCTCGGGCGCAAAAGTGTTTGGAAGGTCGTCTTGTCGACGACTGCGACGATCATAGGTCGTCATCGTCAGCGAAAGCGGGAGATGACGGAAAAATAAAGGCCTCATCCTGAGGAGCCGCGAAGCGGCATCTCGAAGGATGGGTTTAAGAGAAAGTAGCCACCCTTCGAGACGCAGGCTGCGCCTGCCCCTCAGGGTGAGGCAACAGGAAGAACAACGTGTTCGACAATCTGTCGGAAAAGCTTGGTGGCATTCTCGATCGGCTGACTCGGCGCGGGTCGCTGACAGAAGCCGACGTCGATGCCGCGATGCGCGAGGTGCGCCGCGCGCTGCTGGAAGCCGACGTCGCGCTCGACGTGGTCAGAAGTTTTACCGAAAAAGTCCGCGAGCAGGCGATCGGCGCCACCGTGGTCAAGTCGGTGACCCCCGGCCAGATGGTGGTGAAGATCGTTCATGACGAGCTGATCGCCACGCTCGGCTCCGACGGCCAGACCCTCGATCTCAACGCGGTGCCGCCGGTCGCGATCATGATGGTCGGCCTGCAGGGCTCCGGCAAGACCACCACCACCGCCAAACTCGCCCGCCGCCTGACCCTGCGCGACAAGCGCAAGGTGTTGATGGCTTCGCTCGACATCTATCGCCCGGCGGCGATGGAGCAACTCGCGGTGCTCGGGCGCGACCTCGATATCCAGACCTTGCCTGTTGTCGCCGGCCAGAAGCCGGCGCAGATTGCCAAGCGCGCGCTGGAAGCTGCCAGGCTCGGCGGCTACGACGTAGTGCTGCTCGATACCGCCGGCCGCACCACGCTCGACGACGAGATGATGGCGGAAGCCGCCGAGATCAAGGCGACGGCCAACCCGCATGAAGTGCTGCTGGTCGCGGATTCCCTGACCGGTCAGGACGCGGTCAATCTGGCGCGATCGTTCGACGAGCGCGTCGGTCTCACCGGCATCGTGCTGACGCGGGTCGACGGCGACGGCCGCGGCGGCGCCGCGCTGTCGATGCGCGCCGTCACGGGAAAGCCGATCAAGCTGATCGGCACCGGTGAAAAGACCGATGCGCTGGAGGATTTTCACCCCAGCCGCATCGCCGGCCGCATTCTCGGCATGGGCGACGTGGTCTCGCTGGTCGAGAAGGCCGCCGCGAATATCGACGCCGAAAAGGCCGCGCGCGTCGCCGAGAAGATGCGCAAGGGTCAGTTCGACCTGTCGGACATGCGCGAGCAACTTTTGCAGATGTCCAACATGGGCGGCATCAGCGGGCTGATGGGCATGATGCCCGGCATTGCGAAAATGAAAAACCAGATCGCCAATGCCGGGCTCGACGACAAAGTTTTGAAGCGTCAGGTCGCGGTGATCGATTCGATGACCCGGCAGGAGCGCAAGAACCCCGAAATCCTCAAAGCCAGCCGCAAGAAGCGGATCGCCGCCGGCGCCGGCCTCAAGGTCGAGGAGGTCAACAAGCTCCTGAAGATGCACCGGAACATGGCCGACATGATGAAGGCCATGGGCTCCGGCAAGCGCGGCCCGATGGCCGGCATCGCGCAGGCGATGGGCTTTGGCGGCGGCATGCCATCGCCGGAGCAGATGAAGGCGCTGGCGGAAAAAGCGCCGGGCGGCGCGCCGCAGGGCGGGGGAATGCCCGCGCTGCCGAAGGACCTTCCCCCGGGCCTGCGCTCGGGATTGCCGAACGTGCCCGGCCTCACGGGTCTCAGCGGCAAGCCGAACCTGCCGGGCCTCGGCGGCTTCCCCGGATTGGGGAAGAAGAAATGAGAATAGTTTGCACCTCGTTCCACTCGTCATTCCGGGATGGTCCGCAGGATCAGACCTCAGATGTGCAATTGCACATCGGGGAATCCTTGGATTCCGGGTTCGCGTCTTCGCTTCGACGCGCCCCGGAATGACGAATTAATTCAACAATCGATCAAACCCTCCCAGGAGAACCAAATGTCAGTCGTTATCCGCCTTGCTCGCGCAGGCACCAAGAAGCGCCCGGTCTATCACGTCGTCGTCGCCGATTCGCGCTTTCCGCGCGATGGGCGCTTCATCGAGCGTCTCGGCCATTTCAATCCGCTGCTGCCGAAGGACAACGAGGCGCGGCTGAAGCTCGACATGGACAAGGTCAAGGTCTGGCTCGGCAAGGGCGCCCAGCCGTCGGATCGGGTGTCGCGTTTCCTCGATGCTGCCGGCGTGGCCAAGCGCGCCGCGCGCAGCAATCCGGAAAAGGCGGTGCCGCGCAAGGAGCGCAAGGCCAATGCCGAAGCCGCCGCCACAGCCGCCTCGGCTGCTGCCGCCGCTGCCAAGAAGTAAGCGCTTCGGCGCACGGCGATGGCGGCAAAAATCTGCATCGCCCGGATCGGCGCCGCGCATGGGGTGCGCGGCGCGGTCAAGCTGTGGACATTTACGGAAGACCCGCTGGCGGTGATGCAGTACGGCGCGCTCGCCACCAAAGACGGCGCGCGTTCGTTCGAAGTCGCAAATGCCCGCGAGGCCAAGGGCCATTTGGTCGCAACGCTGAAAGGCATCGCAACCCGCGAGGACGCCGAGCGCCTCAACGGCATCGAACTGTATGTCGCACGCGAAAAACTGCCGGCGACCGATGACGACGAATATTATCACGCCGACCTGATCGGGCTTGCTGCGGTCGATGCCACCGATCAGCCGCTTGGCCGCGTCATCGCGATCCACAATTTCGGCGCCGGTGACATCATCGAAATCGCACCTCCCCACGGCGCAACCATGCTGCTGCCGTTCACCAATGCGGTAGTGCCGTCAGTGGATCTCGCAGCCGGACGCGTGGTGATCGAATTGCCCGCGGAGATCGAGGGCGACACCCCTGAAGATTCGGGTACATCTACGCCATGACCTGGCGCGCCACCGTCCTGACGCTGTTTCCCGAGATGTTCCCGGGACCGCTCGGCGTCAGCCTCGCCGGCAAGGCGCTGGCAACTGGCCTGTGGGCCCTGGAGGCGCGCGATATCAGGGACTCCGCCACCGACCGTCACCGCAGCGTCGACGATACCCCGGCCGGCGGCGGCCCCGGCATGGTGCTCCGCGCCGACGTGCTGGCCGCCGCCATCGATGCGGCGGAAATAGCTCCGGACCGCCCGCGGCTGCTGATGAGCCCGCGGGGTCGGCCATTGACCCAGTCCCGGGTGGCGGAACTCGCCGCGGGGCCCGGTCCCCTGATCGTCTGCGGCCGGTTCGAGGGCGTCGACCAGCGGGTGATCGCGGCCCGCGGGCTTGAGGAGGTCTCGATCGGTGATTATGTGCTATCGGGCGGCGAAATCGCGGCCCTGGCGCTGATCGACGCCTGCGTCAGGCTATTGCCGGGTGTGATGGGCAAGCTGGCTTCCGGCGCGGATGAGAGCTTTTCCGAGGGGCTGCTGGAATATCCGCAATATACCCGGCCGCAGGAGTTCGAGGGCCAGCCGATCCCGGAAACTCTCTTGTCCGGCGATCACGCCCGGGTCGCGGCCTGGCGCCGGGCCGAGGCCGAGGCGCTGACCCTGGCGCGGCGGCCCGATCTCTGGGCGGCCAGGACACCGGGCCAAAAGCACCCAAAAAACACGACGGAAGGGTGACAACGCTTCGCCTTTGCCGTATAGGAGCGCGAAATCCGCGCAATGGCAGGATAGATGGACGTTCGCGCAGCCCGCGGTCAGCAGGCTGGGGCGCGCCGCCGATGGAGATTTTGCGATGAACCTCATTCAAGAGCTCGAAAAAGAGCAATTCGACAAATTGTCCGCCGGCAAGGTGATTCCGGACTTCGGACCGGGCGATACCGTGATCGTCAACGTCAAGGTGGTCGAAGGCGACCGCTCGCGCGTGCAGGCCTATGAGGGCGTCTGCATCGGGCGTTCCGGCGGCGGGCTCAACGAGAGCTTCACGGTTCGCAAGATCTCCTACGGCGAAGGCGTGGAACGCGTATTCCCGGTGATGTCGCCGATGATCGACTCGATCAAGCTGGTGCGCCGCGGCAAGGTTCGCCGCGCCAAGCTGTATTACCTGCGCAATCTCCGCGGCAAGTCGGCCCGCATCGTCGAGAAGAAGACGGACCGCCCGCAGGCCGCCGCCGTCGGCGAGTAGTTCCGGCCGCAGTAAAGTTGATCGAAAGGCGCGGGCGTCCCCCGCGCTTTTTTGCTGCGCCATGCCTATCTATATCCGCGGCGCATCGATTGATTGTCGCGATGGGCAGCTCTGTGCTAGAAAATTGAAATGGTTCCAGATCAGACCAACATCGCCTGCCGGTTCGCCGCGCCGATCGTGATCGACGATCGTCGTCGGCTGCCCGGCCGCTTCTTCGGACGGTTCACGACCTCGGCGACGTCAGGGCTTGCGCGCGCGCTTTGATGCCGCGCCGACGTTTCATCGTGTTCGCGCGTATCCGCGCTCACCTGCTCCAGCAAATTCTCTTTAAGGGCTCGCGCTCATGTCCAAACCCACCACGCTGTACGACAAAATCTGGAACGATCACCTGGTTCACGAGGCCGATGACGGCACCTGCCTGCTCTATATCGACCGCCATCTGGTTCACGAAGTGACTTCTCCGCAGGCGTTCGAGGGTCTGCGCAGCACCGGCCGCAAGGTTCACGCGCCGGAGAAGACGCTGGCCGTGGTCGACCACAACATCCCGACCACCGACCGCTCCAAGCCCAATCCGGACCCGGAAAGCATCGAGCAGATGCGCGTGATGGCCGAGAACGCCAAAGAGTTCGGCATCGAATATTACAACGAATTCGACAGGCGTCAGGGCATCGTGCACGTCATCGGCCCCGAGCAGGGCTTTACGCTGCCCGGCACCACCATCGTCTGCGGCGACAGCCACACTTCGACGCACGGCGCGTTCGGCGCGCTGGCGCATGGCATCGGCACGTCAGAGGTCGAGCATGTTCTGGCGACGCAGACCCTGATCCAGAAGAAGGCGAAAAACATGCGCGTCAACGTCGACGGGCAATTGCCCGACGGCGTCACCGGCAAGGACATCATCCTGGCGATCATCGGCGAGATCGGCACAGCCGGCGGCACCGGCTATGTGCTGGAATATGCCGGCGACGCGATCCGCGCCCTGTCGATGGAAGGCCGCATGACCGTTTGCAACATGTCGATCGAAGGCGGCGCCCGCGCCGGCCTGATCGCGCCCGACCAAAAGGCCTTCGAATTCCTCAAGGGCCGTCCGATGTCGCCGAAGGGCGAGATCTGGGACGCCGCGATGCGCTATTGGGAGACGCTGCGCTCTGACCAGGGCGCGCATTTCGACCACGAGATCAGGCTCGATGCCGCAAAGCTGCCGCCGATCGTGACCTGGGGAACTTCGCCTGAAGACGTGGTGTCGATCACGGGCGTGGTGCCCGATCCCGACCAGATCGCGGACGAGGCAAAACGGCTCTCGAAACATCGCGCGCTGAAGTACATGGGCCTGAAGGCCGGGACCAAGATCACCGACATCAAGCTCGACCGCGTTTTCATCGGCTCCTGCACCAACGGCCGGATCGAGGATCTTCGCGCCGCGGCGAAGGTGGTCGAGGGGCAAGACCGTCAACGGCAATCTCAATGCGATGATCGTGCCGGGTTCCGGCATCGTGAAGGAGCAGGCGGAAGCCGAAGGCCTCGACAAGATTTTCATCAAGGCCGGATTCGAATGGCGCGAGCCGGGTTGCTCGATGTGCCTGGCGATGAATCCCGACAAGCTGGCGCCGGAAGAACGCTGCGCCTCGACCTCGAACCGCAATTTCGAGGGCCGCCAGGGATTCAAGGGCCGCACCCACCTGGTGTCGCCGGCAATGGCAGCGGCGGCGGCGATCGCCGGGCACTTCGTCGACATCAGGGAGTGGCGGTAGCGCCCTTGCCTCAACCTCGAGGCATTGGTGAAGGAAGTCGTTAAGGTGTTGGGAGCAGGCTAGGCGGCGCTTAGGAGAGCGAGGCGTTTCGCGAGGAGCAAGCCGTGGCCGACAAGCCTGTTTTCGTCGATATGATCAGCGAGGCGACGCGCCAGACCCGGCGCCGGATCATGCCGCGCGTGGTCGAGCCCGAGGTCAAGGAAACGTCACGTCTCAGTCATTGGCCGCCGGACCGGTGGCAGCAGTGGCGCATCGAGACGTTGACGCCGTGGAAGCTCAAATCCTGGAAATTCAAGGATTGGGACTGAGAAATCAGGCGTCCACCGGCGTCAGCGCTGGTGGTCGGCGCGCCGGGCTGATCGGCGCGGCACGCCGACGGCATTAGTGTCCCGAATCCGAGGCTGCCCCGCTCCGCCGAACCCACATCGCGTATTTCGGATTCAGGAGCGCGCTGGAATCAGATGATTGCGTGCGTCGCTCAGTAGTTGCCCACAGGGACGGGTCGCCAATAGCAGCTCATGTGCGGCGCGATCACGGTGCCGCTCGGCCGGTATTCCTGCAGATAGGTTGCGACGCAATCGCGCACGGCATTGCGGCCGGGATAATAGCGCGGATAGACGCCGGGTCCCGTTTCAATGTTCGGATAGACATGTAGCCGGGTCGGCGGACGCCGACCCCTGCGCTGCGCGGATGGTTCGGTGGCGACAGGCTGCGTCGCCTGCGCGATCCGCATGCCGGATGGCGCGGTTTGGGCGCTCGCTCCGGCTACGGGACACGAAAAGCTGCCCGCCAAAGCCAGCCAAATCGCCGCTGTCCTGATCCGCATCATCACGCCCACCCAAAACCTGCTATGGCCGCAACGTCTCCGATTGCTGCCCGAACGTCAACTGCGGGAGCAAAACCGCATGCATGACAGCGAAACACGCGGTAAAAAGCCCGGATGTGGACCACGGCGAAAGCGCCCTCCCTCGCCGAGATGGAGGCGATGGCGCACCAGATTTTCGAGCGCCTGCCCAGCGGCTTTCGCGATCTGTGCGAGGGCGTAATCATCCGCGTCGATGATTTTCCGACCGAGGAAGTTCTCGACGAGATGAACGCGGAGAGCGAATTCGACCTGCTCGGCCTGTTCCAGGGCATCGGGCTGCCGTTTCGCAGCAACGACGACATCGCCCGGCTGCCGAACATGATCTGGCTGTATCGCCGGCCGATCCTGGACTACTGGGCGGAACATGACGAGGCGCTGGGTCATATCGTCCGCCACGTCCTGATTCATGAAATCGGCCACCATTTCGGGCTGTCGGACGACGATATGGAGGCGATCGAGGCAAGCGCCGATTGAGGGGAAATTGCCCTTTAATGACGGCGGCATTCACGATAAACCATGCGCCGAAAAGCCTTTCGTCATCTCGAGCCCAAGAAGTGCGATCATGGACAAGTTCACCACGCTGGAAGGCGTCGCGGCGCCCTTGAAGATCATCAATGTCGATACCGACATGGTGATCCCCAAGCAGTATCTGAAGACCATCAAGCGCACCGGCCTCGGCAAGGGGCTGTTCTCGGAACAGCGCTACAAGGATGACGGCAGCGAGAATCCGGATTTCATCCTCAACAAGCCGGCCTATCGCAACGCCAAGATCCTGGTCGCCGGCGACAATTTCGGCTGCGGTTCGAGCCGCGAGCACGCACCATGGGCGCTGCTCGATTTCGGCATCCGCTGCGTGATCTCGACCTCGTTCGGCGATATCTTCTACAACAACTGTTTCAAGAACGGCATTCTGCCGATCCGCGTCAGCCAGGACGACCTCGACAAATTGTTCGACGACGCCGAACGCGGCGCCAATGCGACGCTGAGCATCGATCTGGCCAGTCAGGAAATCCGCGGTCCCGACGGCGGCATGGTGAAATTCGAGATCGATCCGTTCCGCAAGCACTGCCTGTTGAACGGTCTCGATGACATCGGGCTGACCATGGAGAAGAAGGCGTCGATCGACAGCTACGAGGCCAAGGCAAAGACCGAGCGCGCCTGGGCGTGATCTCCCGCTTGGTGAAGGTGCGACGCGCATGCGGCCCGACGTCGTCACCTTCTGGCACGGCCCGCTCGATGACTGCGGCTCACCTGCCTGAGATCGCAGGTCGCGGCGGGGCACAAAGTCACCGTCTACAGTTTCGAGCCGCTGGCGCGATTGCCCGATGGCGTCGGCAATGCCGAGGCCGAAGCGATTCTGCCGCATGCTTTTGCAGAGAAACTGCGCCCAACAGGCGCTGACGGCGTGTGGCGCGACTGGACCACACTGCAGTTCAGCGATTTTTTCCGAATGCGGCTGATGGCGCAAAGCGCCGGCCTGTGGCTCGACGCCGACGTGCTGCTGCTCAAACCGGTCGAGATCGACCCGGCAAGACCATATTTCGCCTGGGAACGGCCGCGCCAGCTCGGCAATTCCGTGCTCTATCTGCCATCAGGCGACCCGATCGTGGCGGCGTTCGGTTCGCTGATGCGGCAGCACGAACTGACGCCGGACTGGCTGGCGTTGCGGCACCGCCTGACTTTCGCGCTTCGCAGGTTGCGTGGCTCAAAACGGCTGTCGGATATTCGGGTGGCGATCTATGGCCCGGCGGCGCTGACCGCGCTGGCCCGCCGCGCCGGCGAACTGCACTACGCATTGCCCCGCAAATCGTTTTACGCGGTCCACGCCGAACCAAAACTGTTCTTCGAACCCCAGGATTTTTCAAAACTGATCGATGATCCCGACATCATCGGGCTTCATGTCTCACCGAAAGGCCGCGGCAGCCAGCCGCCCGTCGCCGGCAGCCTGTATGCCTGGGCGGCGGAGCGGTTTGGAATGAGCTAAAGCGCTTTCCACTTCTAATGCTTCATCCTTCGAGCGGCATCGCTTGGCGATGCTTTTCCTCCCCTCCCTCCACGCGCCCTTGCGCGTGGTGGGGAGGGGTCGGGGGTGGGGGGTAGTGCGGCAATCACCCATGCAGCCGTTCCGGCCGATAGACCCCCGACCCCTCCCCGCCGCTTTGCGGGGGGAGGGGGAGAAGAAAAGTGTGCTGGCCCATGTGAGATGGAAAGCGCTCTAGTTTAGATGCTTACCCTCCCCTGGAGGGGCAGGGTAAGAGTTCAACTCCCCATCGCGGCGATCGCGTCGGCAATCGCAATCGTGCGCTGGGCCATCTCGGCGTGCAGCCGCTCCACCATCTGACCGTCGATCTGGATCGCGCCGCGCGCGGTGTTTTCCGGTCGTTCGAACGCCGCGATGATCTTGCGGGCTTGCGCGATCTCCTCCGCCGGCGGCGTGAAGATCGCGTTGCAGGCCTCGATCTGGCCGGGATGGATCAACGTCTTGCCGTCAAAGCCGAGATCGCGGGCTTGCGCGCATTCCTGCCCAAAGCCGTTGAAATCGCTGAAGTCGCTGTAGGGGCCGTCGAGAATTTCGAGACCGTGGGCGCGGGTGGCGAGAATGCAGTGCGTGATCATGGGGATCATCGCCGCGCGGCCCGGCCGCATCCGGATCCGCGTCTCCCGCGAAATATCGTTCGGCCCGAACACGAAACCGGCTAGCCGCGTCCTTTGGTCGCGCGAGGCGGCGGCGAGTTCTTCGGCGTGCAGCACCGCCCGCGCGGTCTCGATCATCGCCCACACCCTGATCGACGGGTCGGCACCGATGGCGTCCAGACGATCGGCGATCGCGCTGAGATCCGCCACGCTGGAAATCTTTGGAACCAGAATGCCGTCGGGCCTGGCCTTGCCGGCCATGGTGACGTCGTCGATCCACCATGGCGTGTCGAGGCTGTTGGTGCGGATCAGGACCTCGCGCTTGCCGAACCCTCTCGCCGCGACGGCTTTCGCGATCTGGTCGCGGGCGACAGCCTTGGCATCGAGGCCGACGGAATCCTCGAGGTCGAGGATGATGCCGTCGGCCGGCAGATGGCGGGCTTTTTCCAGCGCCCGCGCGTTCGATCCGGGCATGAACAGCAGGCTGCGGCGCGGATGGGTCATGGTCTTATTCCTTTCGGCTCCCAAGCTCCCGCGATATCATCTCAGCCCGCGGTCCGAAAGGCTTGTTCCCAAACACAGCATATGGTTAGCCACTGCCATGTCATCGTTTCCGCAACATCTGCTTGAGGGCTACCGGACCTTCACCTCGCAGCGGCTGCCCACCGAGCAGTCGCGCTACCGCGACCTGTCCGAGCGCGGCCAGGCCCCCGAGGTGATGGTGATCGGCTGCTGCGATTCCCGGGTGTCGCCGGAAGTGATCTTCGATGCCGGTCCCGGCGAACTGTTCGTGATGCGCAATATCGCCAATCTGGTGCCGGTCTATCAGCCCGACGCCAACGCGCACGGCGTGTCGGCGGCGCTGGAATACGCGGTTTCAGTTCTTCGCGTAAAACACATCGTCGTGCTCGGCCACGCCCAATGCGGCGGCATCCGCGCCTTCATCGACAATGCCGAGCCGCTGTCGCCGGGCGATTTCATCGGCAAGTGGATGTCGATGTTCATCAAGCCGGGAGAGAAGGTCGAGCAGCGCGACCACGAGACGATGGCCGACTTCACCATCCGGATCGAGAAGGCGGCGGTGTTCCGCAGCCTGGAAAACCTGATGACGTTTCCGTTCGTGCAGACGCTCGTCGCGCGCGGCGAATTACAGTTGCACGGCGCCTATTTCGGCGTCGCCGAGGGTTCGCTGTTCGTACTCGACCCCGCGGCGAAGGAATTTCGCAGCGTTAGGGGCGAATAGGGAGTAGCGAGTAGCGAATAGAAAATTCTACTCGCTACTCACTATTGGCTATTCGCCAGATCTCACGCCGCTTTTTTCTTGGCGCTGATCAGCTTGCGATTGATCAGGCATTCGGCGATCTGGATCGCGTTGAGCGCGGCGCCCTTGCGCAAATTGTCCGACACGCACCACAGCACCAGGCCGTTCTCCACGGTGGTGTCCTCGCGGATGCGGCTGATGTAGGTGGCGTCCTCGCCGGCGGCCTCGTAGGGTGTGACGTAGCCGCCCGGCTCGTGCTTGTCGATCACGAGACAGCCCGGCGCATTGCGCAGGATGTCGCGCGCCTCATCGGCCGAAATCGGATTTTCGAATTCGATATTGACGGCCTCGGAATGGCCGACGAACACCGGCACCCGCACGCAGGTCGCGGTCAGCCTGATTTTGGGATCAAGAATTTTCTTGGTCTCCATCATCATCTTCCACTCTTCCTTGGTGTAGCCGTCCTCCATGAACACGTCGATCTCGGGGATGACGTTGAAGGCGATACGCTTGGGGAATTTCTTGTTGATGAGTTCGCTGTTGGTGTAGACCGCCTTGGTCTGCGAAAACAGCTCGTCCATGGCGTCCTTGCCGGCGCCCGACACCGATTGATAGGTCGCAACCACGACGCGCTTGATGACCGCCTTGTCGTGCAGCGGCTTCAGCGCGACCACGAGCTGCGCGGTCGAGCAGTTCGGGTTGGCGATGATGTTCTTCTTGACGAAGCCCGCCACCGCATCCGCATTGACCTCGGGCACGATCAACGGCACGTCCGGATCCATCCGCCAGGTCGATGAGTTGTCGATCACGACTGCGCCGGCGGCCGCGATCTTCGGCGACCATTCCTTCGATACCGCGCCGCCCGCCGACATCAGGCAGATATCGATGTCGCTGAAATCGTAATGTTCGAGCGCTTTGCACTTTGAGGGTACGGTCGCCATAGGACACTTCGACGCCCATGCTGCGGCGCGACGCCAACGCCACGACCTCGTCGGCCGGGAATTTGCGTTCGTCTAGAATGTTGAGCATTTCCCGCCCGACATTGCCGGTCGCTCCGACCAGCGCGACTTTGTAACCCATCGTTCACTCTCCGAAGAAAAATGCCTCCCCTCCGCCAGCAGTGGAAAGGGAAGAGGCAGCGCTTCTATGCGAGAAACGCCGTTAAGACAACGTTAGACCGTGCGTTTGGGCGTTTTGATGCGATCGTTTCGGGCCATCCGTGCCAATCCCTCATATTCGACCCACATTCATCCGGCGCTGAACAGCTTTGCCGATGAATGTTGCGGTACGCTGGCGAGGCTCCTTGCCTATGTGGGTACTCTGGCCCTGCTTGCCATCGTCGGTATCCATCTATGGAACCAATTGCCCGCTGGCGAAGCAGGCGAGCCTGCCGTCAAAGCGGACTGGAGCCTGGCCTCGCACTCGTACCCGGCGTTCGCCGTCAGCCAGTTCGATTTGCCCGAAAAAACAGAGACTTACGAAATCCTCCGGCACCCCGGAGGCGGCCGCAAGGACGTCTTTCGCTGGGCCGCCCCGGGCCAAAAGCCGGTCGCAGAGCTCGAAATCTATCGCCCCGGCGCCGAATTCAGCCCATCGGCGCCTGCCGTTGCCGAAATCGCCGCCCGCATGAACCCAGGGGACGGGCGCGAGCTGGAAGCGGCCGGCCTGATCGACAGCAAATTCGGCGCGGTGACCCTGCTTCGCCCGGCGGGCAACGCCGACGAGACGCGGTCCTGTCTTGGTTTTATCAAGCGCCTCGACCAGCCCAGTCTGCAGATTTCCGGCTGGTCGTGCCAGGGCGACGCATTGCCGGCCCGGCGCGCCGCGATCTCCTGTATTCTGAGCCGGTTGATCCTGCTCACGGCCGGAAATGACCCGAAACTGGCGGAATTATTCGCTCGCGCCGAACTCAGGCGCAGCAGCTGCGCGGCTGCCGACACATCAGCTGCTTCGGCCGACTGGGTGACGGCTGCGGAAAATCCCCGGCTGCGCGGCGCACTCTGACCGGAGCATCGGCCAAGATGCTGGTTTTGATGCAACTTTTTCGCCCCGCGCTGCATTATTGTGAGCTAGTGTGGCCCGATTGACCTTGTGACGGCATACCCCCAACGGCTAAATTGAATGCCAATCGGATTTGGCGACCTGCCAGCCCATGAGGACGTGGTGATGACCTTGAAATTCCCTGTCGTAAAGCTTGCGGTGCTGCTTGCGGCAGTTGCCGCGGTCGGCCTGGACGCGACCCAAGCCAACGCGCAAAACCCAAAATACGATAACAACGGCCGTCTCAATTACGGGCCGGGCGGACCCAACGTCTCCTATCAGCAGGGCCCGCACACCCGGCTCTATGTCACCAAGCGCTCCTGGCTCGACGCCGGCGTTGAAGTATTGCCGGGCGACCGCAAATTTACCGACTATGCGATTCCGCCGGACATCGGATACCCATCGTTCGGCCGCGAGAACAACAACCGCCCGATCGATCGCCAGCCGCTCAATCCGCCGTCGGACATGGGTGGATACTATCCGAAGAATTTCCCGCTTTATTGATATAGCGGAGATGCAGGGTGGGCGAAGGCGGGTTTCACCAGGACTCGTCATGGCCCGCGCATGCGCTACTCACGCTCGTCATACCCCGCGCATGCGGGGTATCCAGTACGCCGCGGCCTCTCGATTCAATCACTGGCGTCTCGGAGTGGCACGGCAGCCGCGTGTCTACCCGTGCAACGCCTGCAATTCCTTCAGAATCGCCTCGCCCATCTGCGTCGTGCTGACCGCTTTGGTGCCCTCGGACTTGATGTCGGCCGTGCGCAGGCCGCTCGCGAGCACCGCCGCAATGGCCGAATCAACCTTGTCAGCCAGTTCGCCCATATCAAAGGAATAGCGCAGCGCCATTGCGAACGAGGCGAGCATAGCGATCGGATTGGCCAGGCCCTTGCCGGCGATGTCGGGCGCCGAACCGTGCACCGGCTCGTACAGCGCCTTGCGCTCCCTGGTCTTGGCGTCGACCGCGCCGAGCGAAGCCGACGGCAGCAAGCCGAGCGAGCCCGTCAGCATCGCCGCGATATCCGAGAGCATGTCGCCGAACAGGTTGTCGGTGACGATGACGTCGAACTGCTTCGGCGTCTTCACCAGGTTCATGCCGCCGGAATCGGCCAACTGATGCTCGAGCGTCACGTCCTTGTATTCGCGCGCGTGCACCTGGGTGACCACCTCGTTCCAGAGCACGCCCGACTTCATGACGTTGCGCTTTTCCATCGAGGTCACCTTGTTGCGGCGCTTGCGCGCCAGATCGAAGGCGACGCGGGCGATGCGCTCGATTTCAAAGGTCTCGTAGACCTGGGTGTCGATGGCGCGCTTCTGGCCGTTGCCGAGATCGGTGATGGTTTTCGGCTCGCCAAAATACACCCCGCCGGTGAGCTCGCGCACGATCATGATGTCGAGGCCCTCGACCACCTCGCGCTTCAGACTGGATGCATCCGCGAGCGCCGGATAGCAAATCGCCGGACGCAGGTTCGCAAACAACGCCAGGTCCTTGCGCAGCCGCAACAGCCCGGCTTCCGGGCGCGCCTCATAGGGCACGCTGTCCCATTTCGGACCGCCGACCGCGCCGAAGATCACGGCATCGGCGGCCTTCGCCGTGGCCATGGTCGCGTCGGTGATGCTCTGCTTGCTCGCGTCATAGGCCGCGCCGCCGACCAGCCCCTGCTCGGTTTCGAAATGCGCCAGCCCCGCCGCGTTAAGCCAGTCGATCAGGCGCGTCACCTCGGCCATCACTTCGGGGCCGATGCCGTCGCCGGGGAGAAGCAGCAGTTTATGGGTCGCCATGGTTCGTTCCCTATCGATCGTCATGGCCGGGCTGTCCCGGCCATCCACGCCTTGTTGCTTACAGCGAAGGAAAAGACGTGGATGCCCGGCACGAGGCCGGGCATGACGGCCAATTTCGCTGCGCGCGGAGTGCTAGAGCGGCCCTGCGCGATTGGCAAGACACCATTGCTGATTGCGTCCTGTGCAACCGCTGCAGACCCTGCCACATTGCGTTCCGCCGGAGTACTCCCTTGCACGCCCCCGATCGCCACACGTCTTACGCGCATGCCGCGCGGCTGATCCTGATCCTGTCGCTGGCGCCCACGATCGGTCTCGGTATCGGCCGCTTCGCCTATGCGCTGGTGCTGCCGGACATGCGCGATTCGCTCGGCTGGTCGTATTCGGCCGCGGGTTTCATGAACACCATCAACGCCGCCGGTTATCTCGCCGGCGCGCTGGTCGCCTCAAGACTTATCAAGCGCTTCGGCCTGTCCGCCACCGTGCGCTGGGGGACGCTGGTTTGCGTGGTCTCGCTGGCGCTGTGCGCGTTGTCAGGCAATTTCGTCGTCCTGAGTTTCGCCCGGCTGCTGGTGGGAATTGGCGCAGCGGCGGTGTTCATCGCCGGTGCCGCGCTGGCGGCCACAATCGCGCAATCGCGCCCCGGGCGCGCGAACTTCCTGCTCAGTCTGTTCTACGCCGGACCGGGGTTGGGCATCCTGGCGTCGGGGCTGGTCGCGCCCTTCGTGCTCAGAGCTTTCGGGCCGGGATCGTGGTGGATCGTGTGGTGGGCGATGACGGCGCTCACCGCCGTGATGACAATCCCGCTGCTGCTGGCGCCGATCGACATACAAGCCGACCTCGACGCAGATATCCCGACACCTTTCGCCATCAGACCGGTGCTGATCTATCTGATCGGCTATTTTCTGTTCGGCGCCGGATATATCGCCTACATGACCTTCATGATCGCGTATATCCGCGACGCCGGGGGCGGCGCTTGGGCGCAGAGCGCGTTCTGGTGCCTGATCGGCCTGAGCGCGTTCGCAACGCCGTGGGTATGGCGCCGCGTGCTGGCGCTCGACCGCGGCGGTATCAGCACGGCGATCATTCTCAGCGTCAATACGGTTGGTGCCGCATTGCCATTGCTCGGACACTCCGCGGCATGGCTCACCGCATCGGCGCTGGTGTTCGGCATCTCGTTTTTCGCCATTGTCGGCTCGACCACGGCCTTCGTGCGCTACAATTATTCTCCCGCGGCATGGCCCACCGCGATCGCGGCGATGACCATTGCTTTCGGCATCGGCCAGACGCTGGGGCCGACCTTCACCGGCGCCATCACCGACGCGATGGGCAGCCTGTCCTATGCCCTCAATGCCGGCGCGGCGATGCTGGCGGCGGGCGCGGTGGCAACGGCGTTTCAGAAGAGGTTGCCTGCTGCGAGGCCCTCATCCTGAGAGGGCGTGAAGCAATGTGTTTCGTGTCCCGGACGCGGTGCAGCGTTCTTCACGCTGCTCCGCAGAGCCGGGACCCACGGATACGGGTCCATAATGGACCCCGGATCAGCAGCGCACCGCTTCGCGCTGCGCAGCGTCCGGGGCACGCCAAACCCTCATTCTGAGGAGCGCGCCCTTACGCGCGTCTTGAAGGGAGCACCGTGGCTTCATGGTTCGAGCCGGCGCAAGCGCGCCTCCTCACCATGAGGATAACGCCTAACTCCCGCTGAACGAATTGTAGCCCTGGTCTTCCCAGTAACCGCCCTTGTAGTCGTTGGTGACTTCCATCGAGACCACGTATTTCGGATTCTTGAATCCGAGTTTTGTCGGCACCCGGATCTTCATCGGGAAGCCATAGGCCCTGGGGAGAATTTCGTCGGCGAACTTGAACGTCATCTGGGTCTGCGGATGCAGCGCGGTGCGCATGTCGAGCGGGCTGTTGTAGCCTTCCGAGTCGGCGCACTGGAACCAGCAATATTTGGCGCGGGTGTCGGCGCCGACCAGCTTGAGGAAATCGCGCAAGGGAGTGCCGGTCCAGCTTCCGATCGCGCTCCAGCCCTCGACGCAGATATGGCGCGTGACCTGCTTGACCTGCGGCAGTTTGTAAAGCTCCTCCAGCGTCCATGGCTTCTTGTTGTCGACGAGGCCGCGCACCTCGAACTTCCAGGTCTTGCCGTCGACATCGGGTGCGTCCTCAACGTCGTAATAGCCGTTGAACGGAAACGGCTTCGTAATGGCGCTTTCCGGAAAAGTCGGCGCCAGCGCATCGGGATTGAAAATAAAGGCCTGCACGGCATCGTTGAACTTCGAGACCTGCACCAGCAGCTGTTCGGCCGAAGAACTGTCGGAGACATCGCAGCCGGTCAACAGCGTCAGCGCGCCAAAACTGGCACCCCCGGCGATAAAGCGCCGGCGCGCCGGATCCGGCATCAGCTTCACCGCGTCCTTCACCAGCAGTTGCTTGTCGACGCCGGGAATCAGAAGCGAACGTAGACGGCCCATGACATATTCTCCGATAATTTTTTCAGCGGCCGATAATCATGGCGCGCAGGCTCCTGGGCACCAGCAATGCCAGCGCGACGTGGATCACCAGGAACGCGACGATCGCCGACATGCAGACGAAGTGGACGTAGCGCGCCACGTCGTAGCCGCCGAACAGCGCCGTCAGCCACTGCAGCTGTACCGGCTTCCAGATCGAAAGACCCGACAGCACGATGACGACGCCGACCACGATGATGCCGGCATACAGCATCTTCTGCACGTAATTGTATCGGGTCAGGTCGTCATGCGACAGCTTGCCGGTCAGCGCCGCCTTCGTATCCGAGATCACGCCGGAAGGCGTGATCGGCAGCAGCTTTTTGCGAAAGCGGCCGGTGGCAAAACCCAGCGTGAGATAGACCATGCCGTTGACCATCAACAGCCACATCGCCGCGAAATGCCAGAGCAGCGCGCCGCCGAGCCAGCCGCCCAGTGTAATCGAAGGCGAAAAACTGAAACCGAACAGCGGCGAGGCGTTGTAGATCTGCCATCCCGACATGATCATCAGGATCATCGCCACCGCGTTGATCCAGTGCACGATCCGAACCCACGCCGGCTGAATGACCTTCGTCGCCGGTGCTGTGCGTTCGTCGCTGACTGCAAGGCTGGTCATCGTTGTTCCGCCGCTAAAAGACCGATACCGCAACTATACGCCGGGAACCCGTGTTTCGTTACTGCCGCGCAGACTATCAGGTTCATGCAGGCGGGGTATCGCGATCACAAAAAAGCGAGCCGGGTTTCCCCGGCTCGCGGCTTGCGCATCCCGATGGGGACTGATCAGGCGCGCGGCTGTCACGACGGCATTAGTACCTTATCGACCACATGGATCACGCCGTTCGACTGATTGACGTTCGGGATCGTGACGGTCGAGGAGTTGCCCTTGGCGTCGATGATCATCACCGTGTTGCCCGACCGCTTGACGGTCAGCTCTTCGCCCTGAACGGTCTTGAGCTTCTTGCCGTCGGTCAGGGCGGAAGCTTCGAGCCTGCCCGGGACCACGTGATAGGTCAGGATCTTGGTCAGGGTCGCCTTGTTTTCTTGTTTCACCAGGGTGTCAACGGTACCGGCCGGCAGCTTGCCGAAGGCAGCGTTGGTCGGCGCGAATACCGTGAACGGGCCCTTGCCTTCCAGGGTATCGACCAGGCCGGCGGCCTTCACCGCGGCAACCAGCGTGGTGTGATCCTTGGAGTTGACGGCGTTCTGGATGATGTTCTTCGAGGGGAACATCGCGGCGCCGCCGACCATGACGGTCTTCTCGCCGGACATTTCGCTCTTCATCTTGTCTTGCGCGCTGACGGGCGCGACGAGGGTGGCAGTCAGGGCCAGCGCGCCAATGGCGGCGGCGGACAACAATGCAATACGCTTCGACATGGATCGTCTCCCGATGGATGGTGTGAACCGGCGGAACTTTCGCCGAGGGGTAACAACGGCGCTGTCGGTTGATGGAAGACTGCGTCGCCGTTGCGCCGAGTTACGGGAGGCGAGAGGCGCGGTTTCACGGAATAAATTTTCGAAGGTTTGAAACTTTTTGCGGCGGAGGACGTGCGCGCGCGCCTCATGGTGAGGAGCGCGCTCTTCGCGCGCGTCTCGAACCATGAGGCTGGCACCCATCCTTCGAGACGCGGCCATCGGCCGCTCCTCAGGATGAGGGTTTGGCGTGCCCCGGACGCTGCGCAGCGCCATAAGCGCGGTTACGCGCGTCTTCGACGCGCTATGGCGGTGCGCTGCTGATCCGGGGTCCATTATGGACCCGTATCCGTGGGTCCCGGCTCTGCGGAGCAGCGTGAAGAACGCTGCACCGCGTCCGGGACACGAGACATATTGCTTCACGCGCTCTCAGGATGAGGGCGAGAACGTGTCGCTAATCCCTATTGTTCGGCGTCTGGATAAAGCCTCGGTTCCAGGTCGGGCTGATCAGGATTTCGTTGATGCAGACTCGTGGCGGCATGCTGGCGACGAAGGCGATGGTGCGGCCGCAATCTTCCGGCTGCAGCATCTTCGCCTGTTCTGCTTCCGAGGGGACCTTCGGCCGCAGTTTCAGGATCGGGGTCGCGACCTCGCCGGGCGACAGGCAGCACGCCCGCAACCCGTTGACGCATTCATCCATGTTGAACGAATGGGTCAGCGCCAGCACCGCATGCTTGGTGGTGGTGTAGGCCGGGCCCGGCATTTTCGAGACATGGCGACCGGCCCAGGATGCCACGTTGATGATGCAGCCGTCCTGTTGCGCCCGCATCGCCGGCAGCACCGCGCGCATGCAATACAGCACGCCGTTGAGATTGATGTCGACCAGGCTGTTCCAGCCTTCCAGCTCCATGTCGGCCCAGCTGCGTTTCGGCACGTTGATGCCGGCGCTGTTGACCAAAAGATCGATGCGGCCGTGCTTGGCGAGAATTTGCTCCGCGGCCCCCGTCACGTCGTCGGACTTGCTGACATCGAGCGCAATCGCCTCGGCCTTGCCGCCGCTCTTGGTAATCTTTGCCACCACCGCGTCCAGCGCATCCTGCCGGCGCCCCGAAACCACCACCGTCCAGCCGTCCGCCGCCAGCGCTTCCGCCCCGGCCTCGCCGATACCGCTGCCGCCGCCGGTCACCCAGGCTACGCGTTTCCCGTTATTTGACATGCAAACTGTCTCCGTTGCTTTGTGAAGGGCGTTCTTGCTATTCATCCGCTGGATGACGCGGCCCTCGGGGCCGAAAGCCGCCCACCGGAATGATGCATGAATGCGCCGCAGAAAACCATCATGAACGCCAACCTGTTTTCCCGCCTGTTCGACGGCCTCGACGATACCACCCGGCTGGCGATCGAAACCAGCGACGGGCAGCGCATCAGTTATGGCGACCTGATTTCCCGGGCCGGGCAGATGGCGAATGTGCTGGTATCGCGCGGCGTCAAGCCCGGCGACCGCGTCGCCGCGCAAACCGAAAAATCGGTGCCGGGCCTGGTGCTATATCTCGCCGCGGTGCGCGCGGGCGCCGTGTACCTGCCGCTCAACACCGCCTACACGCTGAACGAGCTTGAATATTTCATCACCGACGCC
The DNA here is from genome assembly GCA_963761895.1 of uncultured Alphaproteobacteria bacterium. GTDB lineage: Bacteria > Pseudomonadota > Alphaproteobacteria > Rhizobiales > Xanthobacteraceae > Bradyrhizobium. Next base: position 116,391 of record CAVXIL010000001.1, on the reverse strand, counting down.
GAACCGTCGCTGGTGGTGTGCGATCCCGCCAAGGCGGGAGGCATCGGCGCAATCGCGGCCAAGGTTGGCGCAAAGGTCGAGACGCTGGGCGCCGACGGCAAGGGATCGCTGACCGACGCCGCCGCCACGGCGAACCCGGCGTTCACCACCGTCGCACGCGCCGACGATGATCTCGCCGCGATCCTCTACACCTCGGGCACGACAGGGCGCTCCAAGGGCGCGATGCTGACGCACGATAACCTCGCGTCGAACTCGCTGTCGCTGGTCGACTACTGGCGCTTCACCGACAAGGACGTGCTGATCCACGCGCTGCCGATATATCACACCCACGGCTTGTTCGTGGCGAGCAATGTCACGCTGTTCGCCCGCGCCTCGATGATCTTCCTGCCGAAATTCGATCCCGACCTGATCATCAGGCTGATGGCGCGTGCCACCGTGCTGATGGGCGTGCCGACGTTCTACACACGGCTGCTGCAGAGCCCAGCGCTGACGCATGAATCGACAAAGCGCATGCGATTGTTCGTCTCCGGCTCGGCGCCGCTGCTCGCCGACACCCATCGCGAATGGTTTGCCCGCACCGGCCACGCCGTGCTCGAGCGCTACGGCATGACCGAGACCAACATGAACACCTCGAATCCCTATGACGGCGATCGCGTGCCCGGCGCGGTCGGCCATGCGCTGCCCGGTGTCACCGTGCGTGTCACCGATCCCGAAACCGGAAACGAGCTCGCGCGCGAAACCATCGGCATGATCGAGGTCAAGGGCCCCAACGTGTTCAAGGGCTACTGGCGGATGCCCGAGAAGACCAAAGCCGAATTCCGCGACGACGGATTCTTCATCACCGGCGATCTCGGCAAGATCGACGGCAACGGCTATGTGCACATTCTCGGCCGCGGCAAGGATCTGGTGATCTCCGGCGGTTTCAACGTCTATCCCAAGGAGATCGAAAGCGAGATCGACGCCATGCCGGGCGTGGTCGAATCCGCCGTGATCGGCTTGCCCCATGCCGATTTCGGCGAGGGCGTCACCGCCGTCGTGGTCTGCGACAAGAATGCAAAGGTCGACGAAACCTCGGTGCTGCAGGCGCTCGACGGGCGGCTGGCGAAATTCAAGATGCCGAAACGGGTAATCGTGGTCGACGAATTGCCGCGCAATGCCATGGGCAAGGTGCAGAAGAACATTTTGCGCGATACATATGCGAAGATCTACGCGAAGTGATCGTCCCTCATGGTGAGGAGGCGCACTTGCGCCGTCTCGAACCATGAGGCCATCCTCCGAGACACCGCGGAGCCTGTCATCGGGCCGCGCTTCGCGCGGACCCGTTGGCGGCTCCTCAGGATAAGGGTTTGGCGTGCCCCGGACGCTGCGCAGCGCGAAGCGGTGCGCTGCTGATCCGGGGTCCATTATGGACCCGTATCCGTGGGTCCCGGCTCTGCGGAGCAGCGTGAAGAACGCTGCACCGCGTCCGGGACACGAGACACATTGCTTCACGCCCTCTCAAGATGAGGCGAGCGCCTTGTCGCCGCGACGCCGCAAGACTTGATCTCATTCGATCACCTCGTCGGCGGTGAATATCAGCCTGGGCGGCACGGTGAGTCCCAGGGCATTGGCGGTCTTGAGATTGATTACCATCTCAAACTTGGTGGGCTGTTCGACCGGCAAATCGGCAGGCTTCTCGCCTTTGAGGATCCTCCCCGCGTAGACGCCCATCTGGCGATAGACGTCGGCAAGGCTGCTGCCATAGCTGATAAGGCCGCCGGCCGCGACGGACTCGTTCGAAAAATAGATGGTGGGCATCCTGTAGCGAGCCGCCGGACCTATCAGTTGCTCGCGCCTGGTATCGAAGAACGGATCGGCAGCGATGATAAGTCCGTCAGCTCGTGCGTTGTCGAACGTCGCGAACGCCGCATCGATCTCGCTGTCGGTGCTCGCATTCAGGATCGAAAGTTGCACACCCTTCGCACGCGCCGCTTCCTGCGAGCCCCGGATGGAGGGCTCGGCTGTCGGGCTGTTCGGATTCACCAGCAGAGCGATGGTCCTGGCTTGAGGAAGCAACTCGCAGAGCAATTCGAGGCGCTTCGGCGTCAACTGGGTAAAGAGAATGCTCAGGCCTGTGGCGTTGCCGCCCGGCCGGGCGAGGCTGTCAACCAACCCGGCCGCGACCGCGTCATTGCCTACCTCAAAGACGATCGGGATCGTCGCGGTTGCGTTTTTCGCCGCGCGCGCGAGAGGCGGGCCGAAGGCAGCGATCAAATCTACTTTGCGCTCGACCAGGCCGGCAACCATCGCCGGCAACCGATCATACTGCCCCTCGGCCCAGCGGTATTCGATTGCAATGTTCTGTCCTTCGACATAGCCGGCTTCCTTTAATCCCTGCAGGAACGCCGCGGCCGTCGGCGTGTAGGCCGGCGTCGCGAAGTGGAAGTAGCCGATCACCGGCATCGACTGCTGCGCCCGAGCCACGAACGGCATGCCCGCCGCCGCGCCGCCGAGCAGCGTAATGAACGCGCGCCGTTTCATGGATGTCCCCCGAACGCCTGTGGCATCGGGACCTTCATCCAAATCGCCGCGGATTACAACGACATGGACCAATCTCCATGCGCCGCAACCTGATGGAACCGGCGTCCCGCTTCGGGCTACAGCAGGCTGATCACAAACCGGCTGCCGACGACGAACAGATAACAGCCGAACGCCATTTCCAGCGTGCGCTTAGACATTGCATGCGCGGCTTTGACGCCAAGCGACGCGGTCAGAAGGCTGGTCGGCATGACCAGCACGGCGCCGATCAGCGAGACGTAACGATCGCAAACGGCCATTGCAGCGCGGCGACTTCAGGATGGTTTGCCGCCGCGGGCCAGCCGGCATAGACGTAGCCGAGCGCGCCGGGAATCGAGATCAGCACCGCCAGCGCCGACGAGGTCGCGACCGCCTGATGGATCGGCCGGCTGTAGAATGTCATCAGCAGGTTGGAGAACAAGCCGCCGCCGACGCCCATCAGCGTGGAAAGAAGCCCGACGATGAAGCCGTAGATTTTCATCAATGGTCCGCGCGGAAAATCGTTGCCGAACTTCCAACTCTCACGTGCCAGCAGCAGCCGCGCCGCCGCTGAATAGGCCACCGTCACGAACACGATCTTGAACAGCCGCTCCGGCGCGTAGCGCGCGGTCACGCTGCCGGCGATGACGCCGATCAAGACCGGCAGCCACCATGCCCTGAGAATTTCCATATCCACCGCGCCCCTGGCGTAATGGGCACGCCAAGAGCGGATCGAGGCCGGAATAATGATGGCGAGCGAGGTGCCGATGCACAGCGGCATCCGCACCTCCAGCGGCACCCCGGCCAGCCGAAAGCATTCGTAGAATACCGGTACCAGGATGGCGCCGCCGCCGATCCCGAACACGCCGGCGAGAAATCCCGACAGCGCCCCCACCGCCACCAGTAAAAGCGCCAGTTGGAGAAGTTCCGAGGCGTCCAATCCCGCGACCATGTTCCCGCCCGTCAGCGCCCGTGCGTTGGCCGCGAATGCGCGGCATGAATCGGGCTTCAGCCGCATCAGCCAAGCGGGTGGCGGGGCTGTCAATGCCTCTGATTGCAAGGCTCATCTCAAGCTATGAACGTTCATTCGCAAAGGTCGATTTCGCCGTTGCACTCGCGGTTTCGACTTCGTAAATAGGAATCGTGTTCCGCGATCCCTCCGAGGGGTCCGTGCGTGGGCCCCAAACCGTCAAAGCCGCCGATGACCGCCAGGATCGAACGACCGCTTTCACCCCATCTGCAGACCTACCGCTGGACCCTGACGATGGCGCTTTCCATCGTTCATCGCGCCACCGGGGTGGCGCTGTATTTCGGCACCCTGCTGCTGGCGTGGTGGCTGCTCGCGGCGGCTTCGGGCCCCGCCGCCTATGCCAGCGTGCAGGCCTTTACCGGCAGCTTCATCGGCCGGCTGATCGTGTTCGGCTATACCTGGGCGCTGATGCACCATCTGCTCAGCGGCATCCGGCATCTGATCTGGGATCTCGGCTATGGTTTCAAGCCAAGCGAACGCGAAGCGCTGACCTGGGGCGCGCTGATCGGCGGTATCTCGCTGACAGTGGTGCTGTGGATCGCGGCTTACGCGATCGGAGGCGGACGATGACCACGCTGAATTCCAACGTCCCGAAATCGATGCGCACGCCGCTCGGCCGGGTCCGCAACCTCGGTGCCTCCCATTCCGGCACCTCGGATTTCTGGCGCCAGCGCCTCACTGCGGTGGCGATGGTGCTGCTGATGGTGCCGGTCATCGTGGTGGTGATGATGCTGCTGGGCCGCAACCAGGCCGGCGCCGCGCAAATCCTGGGTTCGCCGCTGGTCGCCATCATTCTGCTGCTGTTCATCGTCGCCAGCGCCTGGCACATGAAGATCGGCATGCAGGTGGTGATCGAGGACTATGTGCGAAACGAAAAACTGAAGCTCGCCGTCATCATGGCGAACAATTTCTTCTCGGTCGCGGTGGCGCTGATCTCGATCTACGCCATTCTCAAACTGTCATCTGGAGTGTAACCCATGGCCGGAGGCGGAAATGGCAAGGGCAGCGGCGCTGCCGCCACCAGTGGCCATGCCTATCCGATTGAGGACCATACCTACGACGTCGTCGTGGTCGGCGCCGGCGGCGCCGGTCTGCGCGCCGTGGTCGGCTGCAGCGAGGCCGGCCTGCGCACCGCCTGCATCACCAAGGTGTTTCCGACCCGCTCGCATACGGTCGCCGCCCAGGGCGGCATCTCGGCAGCACTCGGCAACATGCACGAGGACAACTGGCGCTGGCATATGTACGACACCGTCAAGGGGTCGGACTGGCTGGGGGATCAGGACGCCATCGAGTATATGGTGCGCAACGCGCCCGAAGCCGTCTACGAGCTCGAGCATTGGGGCGTGCCGTTCTCGCGTACCGAAGACGGCAAGATCTATCAGCGGCCGTTCGGCGGCATGACGCTGGATTACGGCAAGGGCCAGGCGCAGCGCACCTGCGCCGCCGCCGACCGCACCGGCCATGCCATGCTGCACACCATGTACGGCCAGGCGCTGCGCCACGCCGCGGAATTCTACATCGAGTTTTTCGCCATCGACCTGATCATGGACGACCAGGGGGTGTGCCGCGGCGTGATCGCGCTGAAACTCGACGACGGCACGCTGCATCGTTTCCGTGCCCAAACCACGATCCTGGCGACCGGGGGCTACGGCCGCGCCTACGCCTCCTGCACCTCGGCGCACACCTGTACCGGTGACGGCGGCGCGATGGCGCTGCGCGCCGGACTGCCGCTGCAGGACATGGAGTTCGTCCAGTTCCACCCGACAGGGATTTACGGTTCGGGATGCCTCGTCACCGAGGGCGCGCGCGGCGAAGGCGGCTATCTCGTCAATTCGGAAGGCGAGCGCTTCATGGAGCGCTACGCGCCATCGGCGAAGGACCTGGCATCACGCGACGTGGTGTCGCGCGCGATGACCATCGAGATCCGCGAAGGCCGCGGCGTCGGCAAGAAGAAGGACCACATCTTCCTGCATCTCGACCATCTCGATCCCAAGGTACTGCAGGAGCGTCTGCCGGGCATTTCCGAATCGGCCAAGATATTTGCCAATGTCGACGTCACGCGCGAGCCGATCCCGATCACGCCGACGGTGCACTACAACATGGGCGGCATTCCTACCAATTTTCATGGCGAAGTGCTGACCAAGAGGGACGGCGACGACAACGCCATCGTGCCCGGCCTGATGGCGCTCGGCGAAGCCGCCTGCGTCTCGGTGCATGGCGCCAACCGGCTCGGCTCCAATTCGCTGATCGATCTCGTGGTATTCGGCCGCGCCGCGGCGCTGCGCTGCGCCGAAAAGCTGACGCCGAACGGCAGTCAGCCGGAACTGCCGGCGGGTTCGGCCGACAAGGCGCTCGGGCGCCTCGACCATTACCGCTACGCCTCAGGCGGCACGCCGACCGCAAAACTGCGCGACAGCATGCAGCATGTGATGCAGAACAATTGCGCGGTGTTCCGCACCGGCGAGGTGCTGAACGAAGGCCACAACCTGATTCACAAGGTGCATGGCGGCATCAGCGATATCTCGGTGACCGACCGCTCGCTGACCTGGAATTCGGACCTGGTCGAAACGCTGGAGTTCGACAATCTGATCGTGCAGGCGGTGGTGACGATGGATTCCGCGGTGAACCGCTCGGAAAGCCGCGGCGCGCATGCGCGCGAGGATTTTCCCAATCGCGACGACAAGAACTGGATGAAGCACACGCTGGCGTGGATCGACGGGGGCGGCGAGACCTCTATCGATTATCGCCCGGTGCACGACTACACCATGACCAATGACGTTCAGTACATCCCGCCGAAAGCGCGGGTATACTGAGCCTACCTCATCATGCACGGGCTCGACCCCGCGCATCCATCCTTGTTCGCCAGATGAATTGCCGGCTCACGGCCGGCGACGACGGGGTGAACCGCAAGGGCAAGACAAATGGTTGAATTCGCACTGCCGAAAAATTCAAGGATCAGCGGCGGCAAGACCTGGCCGAAGCCGGCTGCCGCTACCGAGACGCGCGAATTCAGGATCTATCGCTGGAATCCGGACGACGGCAAAAATCCCAGCGTCGATACTTATTATATCGACACCAATGATTGCGGCCCGATGGTGCTGGACGGGCTGATCTGGATCAAGAACCACATCGACCCGACGCTGACGTTCCGCCGCTCCTGCCGCGAAGGCGTCTGCGGCTCCTGCGCCATGAACATCGACGGCCAGAACACGCTGGCCTGCACCAAGTCGATGCACGACGTGGCTTCCGGCGGCGCGGTGAAGATCAATCCGCTGCCGCATCAGCCGGTGGTAAAGGACCTGGTGCCCGACCTCACCAATTTCTACGCGCAATATGCCTCGATCGAGCCGTGGCTGAAGACCACCTCGCCGACGCCGCAAAAGGAATGGCGGCAGAGCCACGAGGACCGCGAAAAACTCGACGGCCTCTACGAATGCATTCTCTGCGCCTGCTGCTCGACCTCATGCCCGAGCTATTGGTGGACCAGCGACCGCTTCCTCGGACCCGCCGCACTGCTGCAGGCGACCCGCTGGGTCAAGGACAGCCGCGACGAAGCTACCGGCGAGCGGCTCGACAATCTCGAAGACCCGTTCCGGCTCTATCGCTGCCACACCATCATGAACTGCGCCAAGGCCTGCCCGAAGAGTCTCAATCCTTCCGAGGCGATTGCCGAACTCAAGTTCAAGATGGTCGAGCGGCAGATGTAGCGCTTCGCTGCGCTGGCGAAGTGTCTGGTATCAAACGACAATTAAGTCTTGGCTAGACAACAAAGTTTTGGCTAGACAACAAAGTTTTGGCAAATGCAGGAATTTAGTCCGGCTTAGATCAGGCTTTTTTGCAGTTTCGTGGCCGGGCTACATCCCACGCCTACGGATTTATCCCGGCCGGGAAGTCCCGAATCCCCTGACCGTGGAGATCAGGCAAGGGGCGGCCGACATCGAGCGGGTGATGAAAGACGTCATGCCGCTCACCAAGCTGAACTTCAACGGAGCCGAATATTGCGACGGTCTGCCTGTCACCCTGTGCCTGTCGTAAATTAAATCCGAACATATTGGTGGTGCAGCCTGCCCAGGACCGGGCGGCAAAGAATGGTCCCGGCCAGTTTGACGGCGCGCGAGACCGGCGCATCCTTCTCCAAAGATAAATGCGTCCTTATCTCGTTGTGATATTTCATGTACGACAGCAGTACATGACGGAGGTGTCGCTCGCCGAACACAACAACGTGGTCAAGGCACTCGCGTCGGATCGAACCGATCAGCCGTTCGGCATATCCGTTTTGCCATGGGGAGCGCGGCGATGTCGGCCGGTCACGAATGCCCATTGATCGAAGTCTTCGGATGAAGACCTCACCATAGGCCCCATCCCGGTCACGGATCAGGTAGCGGGGAGCCTGTTCCCAACCGCATGCTTCCGTGACCTGATTTGCGATCCATTCTGCAGTGGGGTTAGCTGTGACGCCAAACCACAAAATTTGTCGTCGGCCGTGCCCCATGATCAGCAATCCATAGAGCAGGCGAAACGAGATCGTCGGCACGACGAACAAATCCATCGCCGCGATGGCGTCGGCATGGTTATGAAGAAACGTCTTCCAGCCTTGCGACGGTGGCCCTCGTCTCTTCACCATATACTTGGCCACGCTCGTCTGGCCGATATCGATGCCGAGCTTAAGCAGCTCTCCGTGGATCCGCGGCGCTCCCCACAGCGGGTTGGCGATGCTCATCTCGCGGATAAGCTTGCGTATCTCTGTCGGTAAGGTTGGTCGGCCACCACGACCTCGTGACCTCCAGCGCCAGTACGATCTGAACCCGGCGCGGTGCCACTTTATAACGGTATCTGGCTTCAAAACCGCCAGAGCGTTTAGGACTGTTGGCGCCAATCGATACACCCCGGCAAAGATCAAGCGGTCCATGGCGCTGAACGTCTGCCTCTTGGGCGAATGCCGTCTCAGTATGTTAATCTGATGCCGAAGAACCAGGATCTCGGCTGCCAACGAGGCGCGCGATCGGAACAATAATACCAGCCTTCGGAAGGTCTGACTCTGTTTTGAAAAGCTGGCGCCGGCGTGATTCATTTCTGACCGACTGGATTGATTCGGGAGGTCGGCGATGGGCGCGGCGGTCGGTCTACGGGAGGATTTCGGGGCGGATGAGCTGGGTCGGCTCGCGGCGAAGGTGAAGGATGCTGCGCAGGCGCGACGGTTGCTGGCGCTGGCGGCGGTTCGCGACGGGATGAACCGCACCGAGGCGGCGCGGATCGGCGGCATGGACCGGCAGACGCTGCGGGACTGGGCGCACCGCTTCAACCAGTACGGTCCTGACGGTCTGATCGACATCAAGCCGACCGGGCGGCCGTCGAAGCTCTCCGACGAGCAGAAAGAGGCATTGAAGCAGCTTGTCGAGACCGGCCCCGACCCGGAGAAGGATGGGGTCGTACGCTGGCGCTGCGTCGACCTGAAGCGTGTTCTCGGACAGCGCTTCGGTGTCGATCTGTCGGAGGTGAGCCTGGGGCGCGCGCTCAAGAAGCTCGGCTTCTCGCACATCAGCGCCCGGCCGCGCCATCCCGTGCAGGATCCGGAGGCGATCGCGGCATTTAAAAAAACTTTCCCACGCAGGTCGCGGCGATCGTGACCAAACTCGCCCCGGAAACGCCGATTGAGGTCTGGTTCCAGGACGAGATGCGGGTCGGCCAGAAGAACAGCCTCGTCTACCAATGGGCCAAGAAGGGATCACGGCCGCGGCAGCCCAAGGATCAGCGCTACGAGAACGCCTATGTGTTCGGCGCCGTCTGTGCGAGCCGCGACACCGGCGTCGCCCTCATCATGCCGCAAGCCGACACCGAGGCCATGCAGGCGCATCTCGACGCCATCGGCAAGGCCGTCGCGCCCGGCGCGCATGCGCTGCTCATCCTCGACAAGGCCGGATGGCACACGACGCGCAAACTAAAGCCACCTGCCAATGTCACCCTCGTGCCGCTGCCACCCGCCTGTCCGGAGCTCAACGCAGCCGAGAACATCTGGCAGTATCTGCGGCAGACCTATCTCGCCAACCGTGTGTTCGCGTCCTACACCGACATCCTCGACGCCTGCCAAGACGCCTGGCGAAAACTTCTCGCCGAAACCGGGCGCATCACGTCGATCGCGGCCCGCGACTGGGCCATCATCGGTCAGCTCTTCTGAAGGCTGGTATAATACCAGCGCCGACCAGATCAGGCTGCAAGCTTCTCTCATAAGATAGAAACATTGCGCGATTCGGCTTCACTTGCCAGCCGAATTAGGTTTCCGACAGGGACACCCGTCGTTTGACCATGTACTTGGCGACGCTCGACTGCGCGACCTCAATCCCGAGCTTGAGCAGTTCGCCGTGGATGCGTGGCGCTCCCCAAAGCGGATTTTCAACGCTCATCCGCCGGATCAGCGCGCGCAGTTCCGTCTCGATTTGTGGCCGCCCTCCCCGTCGACGCGATTTCCAACGCCAGTAGCGCCCAAAGCCGGCCCGATGCCAGCGCACGAGCGTCTCCGGCCGGATGATTTTGAGAACCTGCAGGATTGATGGAAACCATCGATACATCTGAACGAGGAACCAGCGATCATGGTTCGTGAGCCGGACGCGACCATGCAGCCTGCGCCCCAAGACACTCAACTGATGGCGAAGGACCGCGTTCTCAGCTTCAAGCCGCACCGTCGACTTGAATGGCGAGGCCAGGACGGCCATAACGAAAAAGAGCAGCCCAATCATTCCACCAGCTTTGGCGATTCCATCACGTCATCAACTCGGATAAGGTTTTCGGTACACACAGGCGGGTTGACGCGAGGCAAGCGTGCTAACGAAGAGGAACTGATCGGCCCGTGCAAGGAACCGCTCGGAAGTGTCAAAGCACCAAATTCATCTCGCAGCTACCGAGAAGCGCGGTCGGGAAGGTATTGAAGCCGGAATTGCGCAGCCAATATTCCGCGGAGACTAGGCCGGAGAACTGACACACAAACGATGCGCGGGAGGCCATGAGGTTCGGCCCTGCGTTATTTGGATGCCGATTAACAGCCGGCTGCCGCGGGTGGGCGGGTTACGCGAAGGTCTGCGCGAACGCCGACGCGGTATGGCTGAAATAATCCTGACGCCACTGCGCCGCGTTTCCGTGCCACGAGGCCAGCGCAACGACGCGCCTAAAATACAGGCCGACGTCGTGCTCATCAGCGAAGCCGATCGCCCCGTGAAACTGAACCGCCTCCTTGACGATCTGCAGCGCGCAATCGGCCGATCTGGAGCGGACCGCGGCGCATGCCGCTGCGCGGTTCGGGCCGTCGACGCAAGCCGACGTCTCGACCAGGAACGATTGCGAGGAGACCAAGGCGACGTGAAGCGATGCCGCGCGATGCTGCAAGGCCTGGAATGAACCGATCAGAACGCCGAATTGCTGCCGGGTCTTGAGATAAGCGAGGCTGATATCGAGCGCGCGCCGGGCGCAGCCCAGCAGCATTGCTGCCGACCCGATCCCGATAATGTCGCGCGCATCCGCCATCGCCTGCAACGCCGCCGGGCCGGACGCAACGAGATCTCGAACTTCGAACCCACGCGATGTAACCATGCCGACGGAGCCGCCGTCGATGGCCGCGCGGAACGTCGCCTGCTCCTGCGTATCCCTGTGCACGAGGTCCACCTGCTTGGTCTCCTTGTCCCATAGCAGGATCGCGTCCGCGCCGTGTCCATCATGGAGCCATCCACACTGCGATGGACCCGCGGCGTCCGGCAGCAAGGCCGGCGCTTCGATATCCCCGGGCAGCGCGGCCAGAATGAGCGACTTGCCTGACATCAAGTCGGACAGAAGCGCATCCGCCGGCGCTGTGTCGAGACTGGCCAGCAGCACGGCGGTCGCGATGCCGGGAAGAACCGGCGACATAACCAGACCGTCGCCGAGTTGTTCAAGCAGAACAGTCAGGGCAGAGGCCGAAAGACCGAGACCACCCTTCTCTTCCGGTACCATCAGGCCCAGCCATCCCTGTTCGACCACCGCGTTCCATTCTTCGCGATCGAGCGCCGGCGATTGGTCGAGCCGCCCACGCACCCGCGCCGGACCGCCCCATTGCCGAACGAAAGACCGGGCGGCATCGCCGATCAGGCCGAGGGTTTCATTGTCGTCTGTCACCGAGGCAATCCCAGAGTTCGGTTGGCGATGATGGTGCGCTGGATCTCGCTGCTGCCGCCATAGATCGTAAGGCGGCGGGATTGCAGGAACATCTCGTTCAGATCGAGCCGCTCCTGGCCGACATGCTGCGCGGATCTGATAGCCGCCAAAGGCCCCGCCGCGTCCTGCAGAACGTCGAGCACAAATTGCGTGGTCTCGGTCGCGAGTATCTTCAAATAAGACGCATCCGCGCCGGAGCCGCCGGCCTCTCCCTCTGCTACGTTGAGAAAGCACGCGGTGAGAACATCGACCTCGATTTCGGCGCGGGCGATCAGATCGACCAGCCTGCGATCCAGCGGCACCTTGCCGAAACGAACCAGACGCCGTAGCCGCTCCAGCGCGCGCAGGGCAATGCCAGGACTGCCGAGCAGCAGACGCTCCTGATCAAGCACCGCGGTCGCGATATTCCAGCCGCTGCCGATCTCGCCGACCACGTTTGCCAGCGGCACCCTGACATCCTCGAAAAACACTTCACTGAATTCCTCGTCGAAGGCGAGCGTCCGCATCGGCCGGCAGGTGATCCCCGGCGTGGTCATATCGATCAGGACGAATGTGATCCCATCGCGCTTGCTGGCGCCGCGCCCGGTCCGGACCAGAGCGAACATCCAGTCTGCATGATGTCCCCAGGTGGTCCAGATCTTCTGGCCATTGATGATGAGATGGTCGCCCGAAATCTCGGCGCGGGTTCGCAGGCTTGCCAGATCGGATCCCGCGCCGGGCTCCGAATAGCCCTGACACCAGATGGCATCGCCATGAATGATGGCCGGGAGGTGCCGGGACCTCTGCTCCGCATTGCCCAGCTTTATCAGCAGCGGACCGATGTGGTTGAGACCCTGGGTCGGAATATCCGGCGCGCCGGCACGGGCCAGTTCCTCCCACAGGATCACCTGCTGGACTGGTGTCGCGCCCATTCCGCCAAAGTCCACCGGCCAGTGCGGTGCGATCCAGCCGCGTTCCGAAAGCTTGCGATACCACGGCATTCCGTCCGTCGGCAGCGGACGGAAGGTCAGGAATTGGAGCGCGGGGTTCAGGTTTCCCGCGATCCACTCGCGGACATCGGCACGGAATTCGCGCTGCTCCGGCGTTTCAGAACGCAACATCGCTTCCGCACTCCACTCTCTTCCAATTCGCTGGCATGGCCGTCACGCCCGCTTAACAAGCGGCTGCTCGCCATCAATCAGGCCGACCGCGTCGTCGCGAAGTTCGCGCTTGAGCACCTTGCCGAGCGAGTTGCGTGGCAACGCATCGACGATGAAAACGTATTTCGGCTTCTTGTAGCCGGCGACCAGACTGCGCACATGCTCGACGATCGAGGCCGGCGTCGGATGGCGGCCCGCCTTGCGTTCGATGAACGCGGCGACGGCCTCGCCGAATATCGCATCCGGCACTCCGACAACGGCTGCATCCGCAACATCGGAGTTTTGCAGCAGGGCCTGCTCGACCTCCTTGGTGTAGATATTGAAGCCGCCGCTCAGCACCATGTCCTTCTTGCGATCGACGATATAGAGATAGCCGTCGTCGTCGGCCTTCGCGACATCTCCGGTATGGATCCAGCCGTCACGGATCGCCTTCTCCGTTTCCTCGGGCCGGTTGTAGTAGCCGCGCATGACCGAATAGCGGCCGGGCTGTCCGACGCGGACCAGCATCTCGCCGGGCTCCCCCGTTTTCACGTCGTGGCCGGCGTCATCGACGATCCTGACCTCGACGCCGGGCGTCGGCCGTCCGATCGAGGCGGCATGATCGAACTGCTCCTCGTGCGACAGCGACGTCACGCCGCCCACCTCGGTCATGGCGAAGAACGAGACCAGACGAACGTCGGGAAGAAGTTCGAGAAACCGGCGCTTGAGCTCGACCGGAAAGGCTTCGCCGGTCACGACGATCCGCCGCAACGACGCGCAGCTCGACGGATCGGAAGCGATTTCGGGCAGCAGCATGCGGCATACCGTGGGCACCATTCCCACGACCGTGATGCTATCCTTTGCAATCGTCTCGACGGTTTCGCGCGGATCGAACTTCTTCATGACCACGAGCGTGCCGCCCAGCGTCATGGAATTGGCGAGCCTGGCGAAGCCGGTCCGGTGCGCCAGCGGGGTGGTGACCAGATAGCGATCGGCGGCGGAAATTCCCCACTCGACCGCATTCACGAAGCAATGCTGAACCACGACGTTGGCATGGGTGATGATGGCGCCCTTGGGCTTGCCGGTGGTGCCGGAAGTATACATGATGACGGCGTCATCTGCGTCGATCGGAAGCGGCGGCAACGCCACAGGCTCCGTCTCACGTAGCCGCGCGTAATCGATGGCTCCGGCGACATTGCTTCCGGTGGTGATCCAGACCGCATCGGGGTTTGCCCGCAGAACATCGGAGATTTCCGTCCCCGCACCGTCGAAGACTATGACGGAAGGTTGGCTGTCTGCACAAATGTGCTGCAATTCGTGCGGCGTCAGCCGCGTCGTCACCGGCACCACGATGGCTCCGATCGAGAACGCCGCATAGAACAATTCAACGATCTCGGTGCCATTCGAGAGAAACAGCACAATCCGGTCCCCTGGACCGGTTCCCTGTTGCTTGAGGCCGCTCGCGACGCATCGGACGCGTCGCTCGAGGTCCCGATAGTCGATCCGCTCGCTCCCGCAAACCAGCGCGGTCTTGTCGGGATAGCGCACGGCTTGCGCCCGAAGAATGTTTTCCAGACGCATCTTGAACCTCAGACGACGTTGAAAGCAGGATACTGGACGTCGTCCGCGAGGCGATCCCAGGCAACTTCCACGCGCTGACCGATCGCGACCGTATCGGGATCCACGTTCAGGACGTTGCCGATGATCCGGACGCCTTCATCCAGTTCAACCGTCACCACCGAGAGTGGCAGACGTCCCTCCAGTCCCGGTCCAGGGACCCGAATGACGGTGCACGCGTAGATCGTGCCTTTGCCTGTCACCTCGCGCCATTCCAGATTGCGGCTGCCGGTGAAAATGCTGACCGGCCGCGGATAGTGCTGGAACTGTTTGGTGTCCAGACAGAACTGCAGGACCAGCTTGCCCTGCTTCGCACCATCCCAGAACGGTTTGGAATCGACGTAGACCGACGCCTTGGGGATCGGACGTGACGCTGCTGCTTCTGCCATCTCAGGCCTCCAGGATCATGGCGGCGCTGGTACCCCAGTTCCGCGCGTAAGGAATGACGCCGATGCCGGTGACCAGCGCGTTTTTCGGATTTGAGACCTGCCGTCCGCCGCCTTCGCCGAACATCTGGCGCACGGCTTCCGCGAGATTGAGACCGCCGCTGGCCAGACCCGGCTGCCCGGCCGAAATCTGACCACCACCGGTATTGAGCGGCAGCGTTCCCTTGTGCGACAGGTCGGTGTCGAGCGTGAAGTCGCTTCCCTGTCCGCGCTTGCAGAAGCCGAAGTCCTCGAACTTCATCATCACGGCGATGGTGAAATCGTCATAGGGTTGGAACATGCGGATGTCCTTCGCCGCGAGCCCCGACTGCTTGTAGACGCGCGGTGCGATCTTGGAGAATCCGGTCTCGGTGATGTCGGCAAGGGGCTGGTTCCCGTTGAAGTTCGTCACTTCCGCATAGGCCGTCGGATATACCATCTTGGTGATTCCCATAGCGCGGGCACGTTCTTCCGTCGTGACGAGGAACGCGTTCGCGCCATCGCAGAACATGACGCAATCGAGCAGGCGGAGCGGATCCGCGATCACACGCGACTTCTCATAATCCGCCATCGTGATTGGGGTCTTGAACTTCTTGTAGGCATTCTCGTTATGCAACGCGTGCTCGCGCTGGGTGATGGCGATTTTTCCGAGCGCCTCCGGCTTGATGCCGAACTGGTGGTGGTACCTGCTCATCAGGAGACCGAAAGTCGCCGGCGGTCCTTGCACGCCCGGCGGGTCCTGGAATTCCGAGCGATAGGCGCCGTAATTGGCGCGCCACGCCGTGCTCGGCGCGTCCGCCGAAAGCACGATCGCGACTTCGCAATGGCCATCGCGGATTGCGGACGCGGCGCGAGCCACGCCGCCCGTCGCCGAGCACCCGCCGGTGCCGCCGTAGTTCAGCCACGTCGGCGTCACGCCCAATGCCTCGGTCATGTAAACCGCGAAAAAGGGGTTGGGGCATTCGCTAAGCGGCGCCGTCACCGCGAGACCGTCGATCGAATCCTTCGAGATGCCTGTCGCCGCGAGCAGTTTCGCAACGGCTTCGCCGCCCAGATCGTAGGCGCTTCGGCCGGTCTTGAAATCGATCGCGGTTTCCGAATAGCCGGCGATTACAATGTCTCGTTTTCCTGTCATGTTTACTCTCCGCGAAATTCTGGCAATCGCTTTTCACGAAAGGCCTTCAGCCCTTCGTCACGATCCTTGGTGAAGTAGAGGAGGAAGGACGCGTCGCCTTCGGCGTCGAAGCCGTCCGCGAGGGACATGTCGATGCCCCGGTCGATCACGGATTTCGTCATCATGACCGGAACAGGCGCGTTCTCGCTGATGCTCTTCGCAATCTCGCGTGCCTTGTCCAGCGCGTTGCCAGCTTCCGTGACGTGATTGAGAATACGGTAGCGCTCGGCTTCTGCGGCTGTGATCCGGCGTCCGGTCCACATCAATTCCTTTGCCAGCGGTTTGCCGATCAGGCGCGACAGCGTCTGCGTGCCGCCGCCGCCCGGCATCATGCCAAGCTTGATTTCCGGCAATCCGAACCGGGCATTCGCCCCGGCGACGATGATGTCGCCGACCAACGCCAACTCCAGTCCGCCGCCCAGTGCAAAGCCCTCGATCGCAGAGATCAGGGGCTTCGTGAACCCCTGGATATCGCGGAACAAGCGGTTCACTTTCCGGCTGCGCTTGCGGAAGCGATAGAAGTCGAAGTAGCCGTTCTCCTCGATCTTGAACTCGCTGGTATCGATGCCGGTGCAGAATGCCTTTTCGCTTCCCAGCAGAATGACGGCGCGCACGTCGCGGTCATGCTCGACCTCGTTGAGGATGGCGAGGATTTCCTCGGCCGTCTTCTCGCGCAGCGAATTCAGTTTCTCGGGCCGGTTGATCGTGATTTCGATCCACCCTTTCTCCCGATGCAGGGTGACGTCCTGGTATTCCATCTATCTCTTCTCCGGTGCTTCTAGTGTTCGATGTTCGGTTGTTCGCCCATGGCAGCGGCGATCTGCGCATGAAGGGCGGCGATCTGCTTGGGGTCGGCACGCGCCTCCTCGCTGATTTTCAGCTCCAGCGCGATCCTGGCCGGCGGGCTCAGTACCAATGCCCGGTCTGCCATCTCGAGCGCATCGTCGATGCGGTGGGTGACCAGCAGACAGGTCTTGTTGAATTCCCTCGCAATCTGCAGGAAATCGCTGCGCAGAACCCGCGACGTGACGTGATCGAGCTGGCTGAACGACTCGTCGAGAAAGATCAGTTGCGGGTCGATCGCCAGCGCCCGGGCCAGCGAAACGCGCTGGCGCATGCCTCCGGACAATTCATGCACATATTTGTCGTCGACGCCGACAAGACGCACGCGGGCAAGCCACTCCTTGGCGTGGGCACGCGCCTGCGCCTTGGACTTGCCGAGAATGAGCAGTCCGAGCTCGACGTTCTCGACCGCAGTACGCCAGGGCAGCAGCCTGTCAGTCTGGAAGCTGACCGACAGCAGCCCCTTGAGCTCCTTGAACGAGGTATAGGGATCGAAGCCGGCGACACGGATCTGGCCCGTACTCGGCGCCGCGGTCCCCATGATCAGGTTCAGCACGGTGCTTTTGCCGGCGCCGGTCTGCCCCAGCAACACGACGATCTCGCCGCGGCGGACGTTCAGCGACAGCTTGTCGACCGCAAGATTGGAGCCGAAAGTTTTTGTGACGTCACGCACCTCGATGAGATTTTCGTTGCTCATCGGACCGACGCCTCCGCACGCCATTTCAGGGAGATTTTTTCCAACCCGGTCACGAACGATTGCAGAAGCAGGTTCAGGATCACGAGAAAGAATGTCCAGGCCAGCACCTGATCGATCCGGAACGTCGATTGTGCGAGGTTCATGCGCGCGCCGATGCCGACGGCGGACGCCACGAGTTCCGCAAAAATCACCATTCGGATCGCGTAGCCGATCACCGATTTCGTCGTGAGGAAGATGTAGGCGACGATATGCGGCAGAATGAGATAGCGAAGCATCTGCCAGCGCGACGGACGGAAACTCTCCATCATGTCGACAAGCTCTTTCGGCAGCGCCCTGACGCCTTCGTAGACATTCAGCGCATAGAACGGCAGCAGGATAACGAGGAGGATGAAGAAGATCCGCGACTCCGGGTTCTTGAACCAGAACACCGCGATCAGCATCCATGACAGCGCGGGGATACCGGTATCGATCAGGACGACCGCCTTCAGGTAAGGACGCACGCGCGGAAACATGCCCATCGCCAGTCCGACGAGAACGCCGGCGCACATCGCAACCGTAACCGACACTGCAAGACGCGCCAGCGTGACCGCGACGTGATAGGGATCGGAGAAGAACAGTTCTCGTGCCGCGGCCCACACCGCCACCGGCGACGGCATGATGTAATCGGGCACGAAGCGGCTGGTGATTTCCATGGCGGCAAGTAGCAGGACGACCACCACGCAGGTCGCGAAAATATCGCGCCGACCCTCGATATTTTTCCGGCTGGCGGACGCCATTGCGAGTGGCTTGGCAAGGCCGCCGTCTGCGGGTGCTCCACTCAGCGATCTGTCGTCACTTACTACAACTGACATAGGTCTTTCCGCCATGTTTCTCAGACCGCGAAGAAGTTTTCGTCGACCTGCTTGGTCAGCAGGCCGTTGCGCGCCAGAAACGCGCTCGCCTGCACGACCGACGCGCGGGACGTGTCATCGCTCATCGGCCGATACTCGAAGGCGAGGCGCTTCGAACCCATCGCTTCCTTCAGCGTGGCGGGTGCAATACCGGTCTTGCTGCCGAACAGATCGATGGTCTTGGTCGTATCCGCATTGATGCCCGCAAGGCAGTCTTCGAAGACCTTGCCGACTTTCGCGGCGATACCCGGATTGGCATCCGCCAGTTCCTTGCGGATCGCGACGCCGAAATAGGGCAACTCCAGACCTCCGGAAAGCTTCTTGTAGACGTCGCCTGCTTTCATGATCACGCGCAGGTCGGGCTTCTTCAGCAATCCGGTCGTGATGTTCGGTTCCCAGGACAGCGCCGCGTCAGCGCGATCGGCCATCAACAGGGTCACCGATGCGGCAGGATTGTCGACGTTCTGGATGGTCGCGTCCTTCTCCATATCGAAGCCGAACGCTTCTTTGATCAGCGCCCGAACCATCCGATAGGTGCCGGTCGATTGCAGTGCCGCGATCGTCTTTCCCTTGAGAGCGGCAACATCGCGGACGCCGGACCGCGGAGCCAGCAGCTCAATCATGTTGGCATCGGTGATCGAACAAATGTACTTGATCGGCACGCCAGCCTGATAGCGCGCGGCAAATGTGTCCCAGCTGCCGATGCAGACATCGTAGTTGCCGGCGACGAAATCGTTGTAGTAGGTCGACACCGCCGTGTAAGGCTCCGGGTCCGGCAAGTTCAGGCCGTGCTTTCGGCCCAGATCGTTCGCAAGAATGTACTGAACCGGAAGAACCGTGAAGCCGGGCTGCAGAGATGCCCACCGCACCGGCAAATCCGCGGCCGCGAATGCTCGCTGGAGGCTTGCGGACAGCGACAATGAACCGGCTGCCGAAGCGGCAAGGAAATCGCGTCGAGTCACAATCGTCATGTTTTCCCGCCCTGATCCCGTTGGTGGCACGGTTGTCGTCTTGCTTTCGGTCCTCTGCGTCGCGGCCAATGCCGCAGACAGGAAGACCTGCAAGTTCGAAGCGACCCTAATGTTGTCAAACTCGGGACGATAGTGCATTTTCCAACCCCAACTGTTCCATAAATGGGACGATACGAGTGCGCCGCACCCGGATTGAAGGAGAGCCGCCGTGACCGGGAAACTGGACCTGAACGCGCTCCTGCTGTTCTTCGAAGTGGTGAACGCGCGCAGCATCAGCAGTGCCGCCAAGAAGCTTGAAATCCCGAAGTCGACGATCAGCCGCAAGCTGATGTTCCTGGAGGATCAGCTCGGCGCGGTGCTGTTCAAGAAGGGCGGTCGCAAGCTTACGGTCACCGACGTCGGGCAGGCGCTTTATGAACATTGCGAACGCATCGCCGGCGAGATCGAGGAAGCCGGACTTGGCACAACGCGCATGCAGACCGAACTGCGCGGCATGCTCCGCGTCAGCATGCCGGTCGATTTCGGCACCGGCTGGCTCAGCAGCGCGATCGCCGCTTTCGCCGTAAGCTATCCGGACATCCACCTGGTGATCGATGCCAATAGTCGCTGGATCGACGTATCGGTCGAGCCCTACGACGTTGCGGTGCAACTCGGCACGCTGCCGGAAACGCATGGGGGCATCCGCCACCTGGCGAGTATCACGCGCGGCGTTTATGCGAGCCCGTCGTTCCTCGACAGGAAAGGCGTTCCACACAGCGTCGACGACTTCGAGAATTTCGACTGCATCGTGACCGAACACCAGCGCACGGAAGGCGTCTGGAATTTCCGCAGCGGCCTTGGCGTCAAGGTAATCGACGTGGTCGGGCGGATCACGGTGAATCACATCGGCGTCGCCCGCGAACTTGTGATCGGAGGCGTCGGGCTCGGCATCCTGCCCAACATCATGTGCCAGAACGACGTCAGGGCGAAACGTCTGGTGCGCGTTCTGACGGACTGGGAAAGTCCATCCTTGCAGGTCAGCGCGACCTTCCTCGGCAGGCGTAAGGAATCGCGGCGGCTGCGCGCATTCCTCGACTTCATGGAAGCCAAGCTCAAGATCCAAGGGCAGCCGTTGGTCCCCGGCCGCTCCTAGCCGCGTCGTTGACGGTCGCGTTTGGCACGCGGGCGTGTCGTGAAGCCCGCGCGCCAACCGGTATGAGCCACGGCGGCGCATCGCTAGACGACGCCGCAATTCTGGAAGATGTGCTTGATCTCAAGGAAGTCGATGAGCGCATCGTAGCCGTGCAGACGGCCCAGGCCGCTGCGGCGATAGCCGCCGGTCTCCGCTTCGGCGAACAGCCGATTGTGATCGTTGATCCATACGGTGCCGTCACGTAGCGCGCGCGCCACCCGCATCGCACGGGCGCCGTCATTGGTCCAGACGCTGGCAGACAGTCCAAACTCGCTGCGATTTGCCCGCGCCACCGCCTCTTTCTCGTCTTCGAACTTCTCGATTACGACCAGCGGCCCGAAGATTTCTTCCTGAACGAAGAAGGCCGCGGTATCGCGATGGGCGACCAGCGTCGGCGTCAGAAAGAACCCGCTACCGAGAGTCCCGCCCGGTCTCGCGCCGCGCAACACCACCTCATCCGCGGCCTCCATCGCTTCCTCGATGCGCTGCGACACTTTTTCGAGCGACGTCCTGTCGATCAGCGGCCCCATCTCTGCGGTTACCTGTGTGCCGGGCCCGATCTCCAGGCGCCCCAAGGCGGTACCCAAAGCCTGCTTCATTTCCTCATAGCGCGACGCATGCACCAGCACGCGGCGTGCGGCAGTGCATTGCTGGCCGGCGATAATCGTCGCGGCCGCGGCCAGCTTCGGAGCCACCTGGGCAATATCCGTATCCTCGAAAACCAGGCAGGCCGATTTTCCGCCGAGTTCCAGCGATAGCTTCTTCATGGTCGGAGCCGCCGCCGCCATGATCCGCTGTCCTGTCGCGTTCGATCCGGTGAAGCTGATGACATCGACGTCCGGCGACGTCACGAGATGTTGCGCCACCTCGTGTCCCTGCTCGGACGCCAGATTGACGACGCCTTTCGGCAGGCCATCGATTTCATGCAGAGTCTTGATGATCTCAGCGGTGACCAGGGCCGTCTGCGGCGCCGGCTTGACGACGACGGTACAGCCCGCGGCGAGCGCGGGGGTCAGCGCACGGATCAGCAGCACCGCCGGCGCATTCCACGGAATGATCAGTCCGGCGACACCCGCCGGCTCCTTGAGCAGGGTCGAATACATGCCCGGTTCGACCTCGAACACGTACCCGGGCATGTAGCGCGTCAACCCGGCGTAGTAACGGATCTCCGAGACGCTGCCGGCGATTTCGCCGCGCGATTGCGCCAGCGGCTTGCCATTTTCAAGGGTCAAAAGACCGGCCAGATGCTCCGAACGGCTCTCCATCCGGTCCGCCCACCGCAACATCACCAACTGGCGCAAGCGCGGATTTTGCGCCCACTCGGGCCGCTCGAAAGCACGGCGGGCCGCCGTCACCGCCATTTCCGCGTCCAGCCGTCCACTGGCGGCATAGTCACCGAACACTTCGCCGCAAGAGGGATCGATGCTGGAAGCGGTCTGCCCGGACTGGGCGGACTGCCAGACGCCGTCGATGAGATTGAGAGCCGATGTCGTCGTCATGTAGAGCGTGAACCTTTCGTTGTGCGCGGGCGGGCCGCTGAAGCGACCCGCCTGCCACCGTTCGAAGCGACGATCGCGTTGATCATTTGCCGGTTGCCGGCCTTGATGCTTCTATCTGGCTGCAGAGTTGATATCGTGGTTTTCACTTCCCTCCCCTTTGCCGTTTTTTGATGCCGCCATCCGTTCGGAGAGCGGGCCTTGACTGGACCGGCTCCGGCGCGACCCGACAGTCTTCACGCGGCCATCGGGCGCTCCGCCTAGGTTACAACCCGGTGAAATTCGGCGGACGCTTGCCGTTGAAGGCTTCAACCCCTTCCTTGAAATCAGCCGACTGGCGCAGCCGGCTGTAGCAATGCCCCTCAAGTTCGATGGCGATCGCCAGCGTCGAATCCTCGGTATCATTGAGCAATTTTTTTGCCGTGCGCTGCGCCAGCGGCGAGAAGCTCCGGAGTTCGTCCACGAGCTTGTCAGTTGCCTTCTCGAGTTCCGCGTCCGGCACGCATTCCGTCGCAATTCCCCATTCCTGGGCCTGCTTGCCGGGAATCCGCTTCGAACGCATCACGATGTCCTTGGTGCGGGTGATGCCGATCATCTTCTGCAGCCGCGCGGATCCGCCCGAACCTGGAATCTGGCCGAGCTTCTGCTCCGGCAGCGCGTAGAAAGTCGTTTCGGACGCGATCCGGAAATCGCAAGCGAGCGACAGCTCGAATCCAACCCCGAAGCAGTAGCCACGGTTCGCAACGATCACCGGCTTCGCGCATCGCGCTGGCGAGGCAATGTTCCAGGCAAGCTTGGAGACGTGCTCCGGCGTCGCCTCCATGAAGCCGCCGATATTGCCGCCGCTCGAGAAATGCTCGCCGATCGACCGCACCACGATGACCCTGACGCGCGCATCTTCATCCAGCGTCTCGAAAACCAGCCGGAGCTGATCGCGCTGGGGCATCGACACGATGTTGTACGGCGGGCGATTCAAAATGATGTCAGCACGTTCGTGCGTTTCGTTGATCTCGACCTGGAAACCGTCGAGCTTCGAAAGACGCGAATCGGCAAAGTTATAGGTTGATGGCATGTCTCATTTCCTTCTCTTGATATTCAGGACTGCGTATCTTTGAATGGCGCCCCACGTTCGGCCTCGTATTCCCCCGCGACCAGCAATCTGCGCAGCAGCTTGCCGACCGGAGATTTCGGTATCGCATCGACGAAGATGAATTTTCGCGGACGCTTGAAATTCGCGAGCCCCGACTCGCGGCAGAACTTTTCCAGGTCAGCTTCGCTGACCCCACCGCTCCGTCGGATGAAGGCGGCGACGACCTTGCCCCACTTCTCGTCGGCGAGACCAACCACCGCCACTTCCGACACCGAGGGGTGCAGCGACAGGCAGCTCTCGATCTCGACCGGCGATACATTCTCGCCCCCGGTGATGATCATGTCGTCGGTTCGACCTGTCACGAACAGGTCGCCATCCTTGTCCATGAAACCGGTGTCGCCGGTGAAGTACCAACCCTCGCGAAGCGACTTCGCGTCGGCATCCGGGCGCCTCCAATAGCCTTCGAAGGATTCGTCGCCAGCGAGCAACGCTATGATCTCGCCCTCTTCATCGGGCGCCGCAACATCCGACGCCGAACGCGCCGCGAGCTTCACGACCTTGACCAACTGATTGATGCCCGCCTTGCCGGCCGAGCCCGGCTTGGCCACAGCGTTCTGATCGATGGTGAAGGTGTAGATCTCCGAACTGCCGTAGTGGTTGACGAACAGCTCCGGTTTGAATGCCTGATCGAGCTTACCAAGCAGGCCGTCAGTCATCGGCGCGCCGGCAAAGCCGAGCTTGCGGACGCTGCGCGTGTCTGTCGCGGCGAAATCGGGATGATGGACGAGCTCGTGATAGAGCGTCGGAACGAGATAGAGGTTGGTGATCTTCTCGGTTTCGATGATCGCCAGCGCCTGCCGCGAATCGTAACGGGGGAGGCAGACGAAGGCGCCGCCGATCAAGGACATGGCGATTAGCGAACGCACCCCCATGGTATGGTAGAGCGGCATCACGCCCAGGGTTCGCTCCCCGCGCCCGTAGAGATTCTGCGCAACATGGGCGACGCTGGAAGCGCGTTCGGCGCGATGGCGACGTGGGACACCCTTCGGCTTCGACGTCGTTCCCGATGTGTACAGCATGATCGACCAGGCTTCCGGGCCGACCCGCGGCGTGGCCTCGCGCAATGCCTGCGCGATCATGTCGGAGAACCGGACGATGTCCGGACCCCACGCAACCTGATCGCCGACGACGATGCGCCGCGCCCGGCGAGCAAACGTCGATTCCAGGCCAGCGACCGCCGCCGCCGAAACACCTTCGTAAATGACGACCCCGGACTCGGAATTCTCGATGCAGAAGTCGAGCTCGTCCGATTTCGCGCGCCAGTTGACCGGCGTGATCACGATCCCGGCGAGTTGACAGGCCCAATGGATGGTCGCCGCTTGCCATCGGTTCTGCAATGCGGTGACGACATGATCGCCAGGCCGCAGCCCGAGATCATCGAATGCCGCTACCACGTTGGATATCCGCGAATACCATTGCGCATAGGTCAATCGCAGGTCGCCGTCCACGATCGCGATGGCGTCCGGGTCGCGCGCGACGCTGGCAATGAAACTTGTACCGAGGTCAAGCATCTGTCTTCTCTGTGTGGGGCTGGCTCGCCAGCAGGGCTGCAGCATCGAGCGCGGCGTGAATGATCGGGGTGTAGCCGGTGCATCGGCAGAGATGGCCGCTCAACAGGTCGCGAATTTCGCTCTCGCCGGCCCTCGGCCGCTCACGCAGAAAATGATCGAGCGACATCAGAATGCCCGCGGTGCAGAAGCCGCATTGCAATGCATGGTGACGCCTGAAGGCCGACTGCAAGATGCTGAGGCGATCCGGCGCCGGCGCCAGACTCTCGACGGTCCGCACCTCGCAGCCGTCGATCTGGACCGCAAGCGCCAGACAGGCACGGGTCAGCATTCCGTCCACTGTCACGGTGCATGCGCCGCAGACGCCATGTTCGCATCCGACATGCGTGCCGGTGGCGCCGATGCGATAGCGCAGGAAGTCCGTCAGCAGCATCCGCGGCTCGGCTTCGCCCTGTGTCGCGGCGCCGTTCAGCCTAAATCCGACGACGTGGCGCTGATCTGACCGCAACCGTGTCATTGCAGCACCTCCTGGATCAGATCGCGTCCGATTAAGCGCACCAGATCACGGCGATAGCGCGCGGTGGCGTGAACATCGTCACGCGCGTCGAGTTCATGGGCAAAGCCATTCAACGCATCGTCGAGGGCACTGCCGTCGAGCCGTGGCCAGTCGCGCGCCGCCGCGACATCCGCAACACCGCCCACGGCAAAGCGAACGCCATCGCTGGTGGCCACCGCAGCACAGCCGACGATGGCGAAGTCGCCATGACGCCGCGCGATTTCACGAAATGCGCAACGCACGGTACCCGAGGGGAAAGAAACCGCCTCGATGATTTCGTCGTCGGCGCGCGCCGTGGACATCATGCCCGTGAAGAAATCCGCTGCGGCGACCTTTCGATGCTTCCTTGCGGTTCGCAGGTGAACTTCGCCACGCAACGCAAGCAGCGCCAACGGCATCTCGGCACTGGGATCGGCATGGGCGATCGAACCGCAAATAGTCCCGCGGCTACGCGTTTGCATATGGCCGGTCCACGGCAGTGCCAGCGCGACGAGCGGTATTCTTTCAGACAGATGAGGCCAGTTCAGCAAGGCGCGCTGCCGTACACCTGCACCGACTTTCACGATTCCACCTTTGTCTTCGATCCGGTCGAGTTCGTTCAGGCGCATGATGTCGATCAGGACTTTGGGCTTGGCCAGGCGCGTGTTCAGCATTGCCATCAGCGACTGGCCGCCGGCGATGATCCTGGCATCGCCTCCCTCTTTGGCGAGCACCGCCAGCACTTCATCAAGGGCTTCCGCCCTGACGAAATCGAACGCCGCGGGCTTCATGGCCGCCTCCCGAACAGGGAACGCAGTCTCTCCAGCAGCGAGGGGGTGGATCCGCGGACTCCACCGGCCGTGCGAGCCAACGCCGAGAAGAACTGCCCGATGATAACTCGTGCAGCACCATCAAGCAGACGGCCGCCAATGCTTGCGACCTTCCCGCCGATTGCGGCGTCATACTTGTAATTCACCACCGTTCCGCCGCCCTCGGGAGAGAGTGTGATACGGCCTTCGCCATTGCCGAAACCGAGCGCGCCTTCCGCGAAACCGCCCAGCGTCACCGCCCGCGGCTCGTCGAGATCGGACAGCATCACTTCGGCGCGATATCGGCCCTTCACGGGGCCGATGCCAATGGTGACTTCGGCACGGAAATGCGTGTCGGAAACCTTGTCGACGCCGTGGCAGCCGGGAATCACGGCTTGCAGCGTCGCCGGATCGAGCAGCATCTTCCAGACCGCCTCAGGCGAAGCAGCCACCTTCGCGCTGCCCTCGCCACTGAGCTGACGACCCGCCTTCGCGGCCTTTGCCGTCCCGGTTCGCAGCCCGGCCGGTGGCGGCTGTTCGCCGCCGCGGACGGCATCCGCGAGTTTGGCGGGAACGAGAGGCAGTTCGATATCAGCCAGACCAAGCGCATCGGCCGCCGCATTGGCGATGCAAACCGGCGTCGACATGCAATTGCCTTCGCCGACGCCCTTGGCGCCGAGCGGCGTAAAGGGCGACGGCGTCTCCATGTGGAGAATAACGAGATCCGGCACTTCCGTGGTGGTCGGCAGCAGGTAATCGGCGAACGTGCCGGTCAGAAAACTGCCGTCCGGCGCGTAGGCATATTCCTCGAGCAGTGCGGCACCGAAGGCCTGCGCGAAACCGCCGCGAATCTGGCCGTCGACCATTCCAGGATGCAGGATCGTGCCGCAATCGTGCATCGTCACATAGCGATCGATGCGCGTCATCAGCGTCGTCCGGTCGATCTCGACGCCGCAGAAGTCGAAGATGAAGCCGTGGCACAAGGACGAATTGATCCGGTCGTCGTCGTCGGGCGCCGTGAGTTCGGGCGGTGTCCAGAACACTGTTTCCCGAATGGTCTGCTGCACGTCGTCCGGCAGCGTACCTGGTGCCCAGTGGCTCAGCGCCGCCAAGCGCGAGAATGCGATCTTGTTGCCGGGGTTGCGCCGCGAGTGGACGAGGCCTTTCGCGAACACGATATCGTCCGCCTCGGTATTGAACTGGCTGGCGGCGACGCGCGCCAGCCGGGCCGCAATGCGATCGGCAGCGAGCTTCGCGGTTCCCGCGACCGCAGCGGCAAAGCGACTTGCGTAATTGCCGGATGCGATCGACCAGGCGTCCTTCGCGGTGTCGATCTCGGTATTGACCCTGACATCCGCCGGTGTCAGGCCGAAAACATCGGCGATCACCTGGGCCAGAACGGTCCGGTGTCCCTGCCCCTGCGGGACAGAAGCAACGTGGACGGTGATGCTGCCAACAGGGTCGAGCGCGACCGTGGCAGTGGCCTGAGCTCCGTTTTTCGGGCCAGCCTTTCGGCGATCGGCGGCCGACAGCACCGTTGAAATATAGCCCATGTTGGAAACGCTGGGTTCGACCACCGCGGCATATCCAATGCCGTAGAGTCTGCCCGCGGCGCGCACCTCACGCTGCCGCGCCTTCAACTCGTCGAGGGCGCCGCCCTTGATGCCCCGCACCAGCGCTTCCTGGTAATTTCCGGAATCGAGCAGGGCACCGGTCGCGGTCCGGTACGGGAAGGCGTCGGCGGCAACGAGATTCCGCTTGATCACATCCAGCGGGTCGAGACCCAGCCCGATGGCGATCCGCTGCATCAGCCGTTCAAGCGCAAAATACACCTGCGGTCCGCCAAAACCGCGGTTGAGGCCGGTCGGCGTCTTGTTGGTAACAACGACCCGGTTTCTCACTGCGACATTTTCAATGTCGTAAGCGCCCGTCAGGTTGCCGTGCATGCGATACAGCGTCGCCGGCTCGGGTGCGCGCAAATGCGCGCCGCAATCCTCGACCTGATCCCAGTCGAGCGCCCGAATCTTGCCATCGGCGTCGACCGCGGCCGACAGCGTGGTGGCGCGGTTGGTCGCGGAGACCGATGCCGTCAGGTGCTCAAGCCGGTCTTCGATCCATTTCACCGGGCGACCGACTGCGCGCGACGCCGCCGCAAGCAGGACGATATAGGGGAAAACGCCCTGCTTGACGCCAAAACTGCCGCCCGAATCCGGCGGCGTGCGCAGCCGAACGCGGTTGCCCGGCACTTTCAATGCGCGCGAGATCACCGCGTGAATGCTGAACGGTCCCTGGAAATTGGCGAGAATATCGAACGCGTCTTCGGAGGCATTGTAGTCCGCCACGACGCCATAGGTTTCGATCGGCGTGCAAGAATTGCGGGGGTATCGGACGTCGATCGAAAAGCGATGAGCCGCCGTCGCGAAAGCCTGCTCCGGATTTCCATAACGGAAGGACCGGTCGCTTGCGATGTTGCCACCGAAGCCTTCATGTAGAACCGCCGTTTCCGGCGATAGCGCCTTCAACGGGTCGATGTTGGCCGGCAAAGCGCGGTATTTCACTTCAACGAGGTCGACGCCGTCTTCGGCCTTGTACCTGTCAGACGCGATGACGACGGCAACGGGTTCACCGACATAGCGAACCCGGCCGACGGCGATCGGCCAGCATTCGACCGGCGCCTTGACACCGACGACAAGGCTGGTCGTCAACGCCTTGATGTCATCGCCGGTGAGCACGGCCACGACGCCGTCCGCACGCCGCGCCGCCTCGCCGTCGATCGCGGTGATCTCGGCATGGGCATGCGGCGAGCGGAGGATGGCGGCGTAGAGTGTGTCCGGACGAACGCCGAGATCGTCAATGAAACGACCGCGGCCGGTCAGCAGCGCGGCGTCCTCGACACGGGGCACGGATTGGCCGACCCACGGGCGCGTCGCGTCACTTTCGGCAATCACTGCGGCCGCGGAATGCACCATCCCGAAAACGTTCTCCCGATCACGCCGCATTGGCGTCTGGGCGGACTATCTTCAGCACATAGAGAAATCGGCCATACCCTGCGCTCTCGCGACTTGCCAATTCGTCTCATTCTCGATCGTGCAGCGCAGCATCAACTCGCAAGTCGCGATACATGGCGAAATTCGCTCGGCGACACTCCGGCATTGTTGCGGAAGAAGCGTGTGAAATGTGCCGGGTCGGAAAATCCGATACGCGCGCCGATCTCGGCGACGGGGCAGTCGTGATTGAGAACCGCCTCCACCGCGCGCTCCATCCGCATGACGTTGTGGTAGACCTTCGGCGGCAGGCCGATTGATGACTGGAACAACCTGAAAAAATGCGCACGGGACAGTCCGGCGCTGCGCGCCAGCGTGTCGATGTCGGCCTCGTTGGCGACATCGGCGCGCATGAATTCCGCGGCGCGCCTGATCCGGCCGTCGCATGCCGCGATATTCAGCTCGCGGATCGATCTCGGGAAGCTCCGCCAGGGCGTGAAGCGCTCGATGACGGCGATCATCAGTTCGGACAACAGCGCCTCGTGCTCGGCACGACATTCCGGACGCGCCATCATATCGGACGCAAGATCCATCGTCAGCTGGCGTATCCGTGGCGAAACCTCGCCATGGGGATGATCGAAGAAACCGGGCGCGCCGCTCGCCGCCCAACCGGGACGGAATGCTTTCAGCCACGCGGGCTCGACATACAGCGCGAGAATCAGGGTCCGCGGCATAGCTGAATCATGGACATAGGCGTGCGGTTGCCAGCCATCGACCAGAATCGTCCCGGTATCGGTCAACGGATAGATGCCGTCGCCGACCACGAATTGGGTGTCTGCGCCCTCCACCTTGAGCAGCACATGACAGTGCGGGTGGGCGTGGCGGACCAGCGAGCAGTCCATATCGAGCAGAGCAACCCTGCCGAA
This sequence comes from uncultured Alphaproteobacteria bacterium, assembly GCA_963761895.1. Classification (GTDB taxonomy): domain Bacteria; phylum Pseudomonadota; class Alphaproteobacteria; order Rhizobiales; family Xanthobacteraceae; genus Bradyrhizobium. The sequence goes on along the minus strand of CAVXIL010000001.1, from coordinate 86,334 downwards.
GTTGCCGTGCACAATGCGCAGAGCCGTCGACATATCAGTCTCCCCAGTCAGGCATGGGATTTCCACGGTATCGGCCATCGCGCGATCTCGTCGAGCACGGCTGAGAAAACGAAGACGGCAGAGGCGCGCCGCATAGCAGGAGCGCGACGAACGCTGATATCCCGCGCATTACGGTCCCCCCACAGCTCCCAGCTTTAGCCAGTGTAATTGTCATCACGTTCGATGCCCGTCGCAATTCAACCGGCTCCCGCTATGGTTCTTGCAAACGCGGCGTTCGCGTCCTGTTCGAGCACCTGCGACAGGTCGACGTCTTCCAGACCCTTGACGCGGATGCGCTTGAATTTCATCAGTTCGGCCTCGACCGGCTTGGTCGCATCGATACCCATTTTGGCGCTGATGCCCTCCTGGCTCGACGGGTCGAGCTTCGAACCCTGGGCGCCCGACACCACCAGGAGGTCGCGATCGGCCTGAAACCGGGTCGCGATCGCCCATTCGATCTCGTGCGGATTGTCGATATCAACATCGAGATCGACGACGGTCACCTGTTTGACGTCATAGTGACCGCTGAACGCGCCCATAATGATGTTTTTCGGTTCGCCATTGCTGCGCTTGTCGATCTTGACGACGAGATGATAGCGGCACGTCCCGCCCCGGGTCAGACGAACGTCCCTTACGCCGGGAAAGCTGCGCTGCAGATGTTCGAGCAAGGTCGCCTCGCGGGGAACCTCGCCCAGCACCAGATGCTCGACGCCGCCACCAACGATGGTGTGGAAGATCGCATGCTTCCGGTGCGTCACGGCATCGACCTGAATGACTTCGCGGTCGGCGCGTGGCCCGTAATATTGCGGAAACTCGCCGAACGGTCCTTCGGGCTCACGCACCTTCGGCAGGATCCGGCCTTCGATCACGATCTCCGCATGGGCCGGCACGCGCACCTGGTTGGTCCTGCACTTCACCATCTCGACCGGCGCCCCCATCAACGCGCCGGCGATCTTCATCTCGTCCTCGTCGAGCGCCGCAATCGCCTGCGAGGCGAGAATGCATGCCGGATGAACGCCGATCACCAATGCGATCTCAAGTGCTTCGCCGGCTTCTTCGGCCATCCTGAAATAGTGGTGGGTGTGGCGGGGAAGCAGCAGCACGCCGATTCTATCCGGCCCGCTGACTTGGCAGCGGTGTATCGAGACATTTTGAACACCGGTCTTCGGATTTCGCGCGATCAGTAGCGCGGCGGTGATGTAGGGGCCGCTGTCGTGCTCGTTATGCTTTGGAATCGGCAGAAGCTTGAGCAGGTCCACGTCGTGATGGACAACCTCCTGCGCGGCGGCCTCCTCGACCTCGACCCAGGGCAGCGGCTGCCGCACCGCCTGCTGGAACCGCGTCAGCAAATCTGCGCGGGGAACGCCGATCGAATCCGCGACCCAGCTGCGGTCCGCGAACAGGTTGGATACGACTGCCATGGCATGGCCACCCGGCCGCGGAAACATCACCGCGCGATCGAGTTCGAGCGTCTTGGAAATCGCGGCCAGCTCATCGATCAGGGAAATGCCGCTGCGTGCCACCGCGAGCCTGCCGGTCGCGGCCAGTTGATGCAGCCAGCTTCTGAGATCGGCGGGCGCATTATGACCCGCCGGGGCCGGCGCCTCGGACGACTTCTTCATGGTGTTTCCTTCATCTCTTGTTTCGTGCCGGGCGTCGGCCTCGGCGCTGGGCGCCGCCGTGACTCCTCCTGTTCGCCCCAGCGGTGCGCTACACCGACGTCGATATCGAACAGGTCGAGGGTGCGCCCCACCGTATGGTCGATCATGTCCTCGAGCGTTTCGGGCTTGGCGTAGAACGCCGGCACCGGCGGCGCGATGATCGCCCCCATCTCGGAAAGCGCCGTCATGGCTCGGAGGTGACCGGTGTGCAGCGGCGTCTCGCGCACGAGAAGAACCATTCTCCGGCGTTCCTTGAGGCTGACGTCGGCGGCCCGCGTCAGCAGCGTCGTGGTGACGCCGGTTGATATCTCGGCCATTGAGCGCATCGAGCACGGCGCCACGATCATTCCCATGGTGCGGAACGAGCCGCTGGAGATCGAAGCCGCCATATCGTCAATCGGGTGCACCGTGTGCGCCAGCGCCTTGACGTCCGCGATCTTGAGCGAGGTTTCGTAGGCAAACGTCAGTTCGGCGGTCTTCGACATCACTAGGTGCGTCTGCACCCCGGCATTGCGCAGCAGCTGAAGCAGCCGAAATCCGTAAATGACCCCGGAGGCTCCCGAGATACCGACGATCAGACGTCTTTGGTGCGGCTCAGCCATCTAAACGGATCCGATGCAGTTTCAGAAGTCTCCCTGAGCCGTCGTGGTACGAAAGCTTTGCAATCAAAACAAATAATAGATATTGATACAGACGATCATTTTTAATGATAATGTGGGCGTCTTATGGACTTGAAACAGATCGATTATTTTCTCACCCTCGCCCGCGAACGGAACATGACGCGCGCGGCGCGGCAATTGAACATCGTGCAGCCCGCGCTCAGCATGCAGATCGGACGGCTGGAAAAGAGCTTCGGAAAACGGCTGTTCGATCGCACGCCGCAGGGCATGTCGCTGACGCCCGCGGGAGAAACCCTGCTTGGGCTTGCCAGCGCCATCCGGCGCGAGGTCGATCGCGCGGCCGAGGAGATGGCCCGTCTCGACGGCAAGATCTCCGGGCGCGTTGCGATCGGGATGATCACGTCTGCTGCGCAGAGCACGCTCGCCGTATCTTCGGCGAAAGTGGCGGAAAAATACCCCGAAATTCAGCTGCTGATCTGCGAAGGATACACCGATACGCTGATCGACTGGGCCGTCTCTGGAGAACTTGACGTGGCGATCGTCAACATGCCCAAGCGCAGCATACCGCTGACGGCCCACCCGGTTCTCGATGAGAACATGATGTTCGCGCAGAGCGCGGCCAACACCACACAAACTCCGAAGAAAGTGCCGCTTGAGATGCTCAGCCGGCTTGACCTGATCGTCCCGTCGCGCCGCCACGGATTGCGCAAGATTCTCGAAGCCGCCGCTTCAGAGGCCGGTTTCGCGCTAAAGCCGCGGTTGGAAGTCGATACGTTGTCGGCGATCTGCGAAATTGTGGCGACCACCGATATGGTCACAGTACTGCCCGGCATCGCGCTCTATCCGCTGCTGGCGGCAGGACGACTGCAGGCCAAGACTATCGTCAAGCCGGCGATTTCCCGCACGGTGAATTGGGTCGCAAGTCCGCGACGTCCGGTTTCCGCCGCGGCGGCAGCCGTCGTCAACATCCTTGCCGCCGACCTGACCGAAGCGGCCGCGGCGGCGGCTCTCCTGGTCCGCTAGTGCCCCAGGCCCGGTGCCGGCGACGTAAGGGACAGGCACGGTCACTGCAGCGGCGTTTCGACCTCGATGAGTCCGTCAAGCATATTCCATCGCTCGCCCTCGAACTGCATTATCCTGAACTGCTTCAGGGGGAAGTAGTCATCCGGCGTGGTCTTCAGCCTGATGCCGGGCGCCACCATATCGGGCGCGAAATTGTTGAGGTTTGCGGCCTGCTTCATCACATTCGCGCGCGTGAGGTCGTCGCCGCATTGCTGAAGCACCTGTACCAGCGTTTGCGCGACGTTGTAGCCATAGACGACGAGGCTGTCGGACCTGTTACCATCCGGAAAATACGCTTTCATAAACGCCTCGAACCGCATCGTGCCTGCATCTTTTTGCCATTGCGGATCGGTCGGATCCTTGGAGTAAGCAGCTGAAAAAATACCCTGCGCCAGCTCGACACCCGCAGGCCTGATCACACCGCCGATCGACGAGCTGATATAGTCCACGACCTGGACCGGTTTCCAGTTCAGCTCGGCGACCTTCTTCAGGCTTTGCGCCGCGAATTTCGACGTCGTGATGTTGACGAGCACGTCGGCCCCCGACGCCTTCAGCTTCACGACATGCAAGTCGATCGACGGCTCCGTCACGTCATAGGCCTCTTCGCCGACGATCCGGGTGACATTCGTGCCCAACCCGTCCTTGAAGCCCTTGAGAAGGTCCCGGCCGAAATCATCGTTCTGGAAAAGCACCGCGATCTTCGCGTCAGGGTGCTGCTGGTTGAGAAAGCGGGCGTACACCGCGCCCTCCGCCTGGTAGGTGGGCTGCCATCCCATGGTCCACGGAAACTGCTTGGGATTTCCAAACTTCGTCGCGCCCGAGGCCACGAATAGTTGGGGTACCCCGCGATTGTTGAGATATTTCTGGATCGCGGAATTCGAGGGCGTGCCCAGTGCGTTGAAGATCAGCAGCACCTCGTCGCTCTCGACCAGCTTGCGGGTCTGCTCTACCGCCTTTGCCGGGCTGTAGCCATCATCGTAGCTGATGAAGGTGATGCGACGGCCGTTCACGCCGCCTCGATCGTTGATCATTCTGAAATAGGCGGCTTCGGTCTTGCCCGCGCTGGCATAGGCGGATGCCGGTCCGCTGTAGGGCATGATATTGCCAATCTTGATCTCGTTGGCCGACGCGCCGACATCATAGCGCGGATCGGCCGCGCCTGCGGTGCTCACACCGAACAAAGCCGCCAGGCTCAACAAAAATCCGGAACAGTATCGTGCGATCAAAACCATGTTAGCCTCGCGGACGGAGTTCGGAGCATGCATTCAGGCGAAGAAGCCATCATCGATCGGCCGATCCAGAACCTTGTTCTTCACAAGCATCTCCGATGCGGCGGTGACGGAGGCGCGACCGGCCGGGTCGGCCATCGAGAAGTGCCGGAATTGAAGCCGCCCGGATTTCATCGCGGCCCGAAGAACTTCCTGATCGACCCCTGCGTTCTGCCCCACGAGGTCGACCGCAGCATCGACGTCCTGCATGATGCCGGATACACATTCGGCGAAAGCGGCGTCGAGACGCCTGGCAACATCCGGAATGCGCGCCAGCAATTCTTTTCGAACCGCCACTCCAAAATAGGGCAGTTCGGCGCCGGTCTTCTTTCGATACTCGTCGCCGGCGCTGTACAGGACACGTATGTCCGGCGATCTCGCCAGCGCGGCACTGGTGTTCGGCTCCCAGACCAGCACTGCGTCGGCGCGGTCGATCATCACCAGCGTCACCGCCGCCGCAGGGTTGTCGACGTTCTGGACATTCATGTCCTTTTCGATGTCGAGGCCGTTGATGTCCTTGAGCAGCGCCCTGGTCACGCGGTAGGTGCCGGTCGCCTGCGTGGCCGCGATGGTCTTGCCTCTGAGCTCCTCCAGCGATTTTGCGCCGTTGGCCGGCACCAGGATGTTGATCATGTTGCCGGTGGTGAATCCGCAGACGAACTGAAGCGGAACGCCGGCCTGGTAACGGGAAGCAAAGGTATCGCAGCTTCCCATGCACATGTCGTAATTCCCGGCAACGAAGTCGTTGTAGTAGGTGTTTACGCTGGTGTAGACGTGCGGTTTCGGAAACGCCACGCCGTGCTTTTTGTCGAGCTGTCGCTTGGTCATGTACTCCATCACGAGCGTGGTAAAGCTGCCGGGATTTATCGAGGCCCAGCTGACTTCGGCATTCTCGGCAGCAGCTGCAGCCGGCATCATCTTTACGAAACCCGCGGCGGCGAAACTTGCGGCCGTTGCCTTCAATGCGGTCCTGCGCGTCAATGTGGTCATGTGTCGCTTCCCATCCCTGAACTCTTTATGAGCTGGACAACGCCAGCCTTTGTCGTGCCGCGAGATACTCGTTTTGCAGCTGGGCGACGACCTCACCAGCCGGCGCGACGCCATTGATGACGCCGACGCCCTGGCCGGCGCCCCAGACGTCGCGCCAGGCCTTGATGCTGCCGCCGCCGAAGTTGAGGGCTGACTTTTCCCCCTGCGGCAGGGCATCCGGATCGAGACCGGCCGCGGTGATGCTGGACTTGAGGTAGTTTCCGTTCACGCCGGTGAAAAGCGACGAATAGACGATGTCGGCCGATCCGCTATCGACGAGCATGTGTTTGTAGCGCGCGTCCGCATTGGCTTCGTCGGTCGCAATGAAGCGGGTGCCGATATAGGCAAGGTCGGCACCGAGTGCGAGCGCGGCCAGGATCGCCGGGCCGGAGGCAATCGCACCTCCCAATACGAGAGGGCCATCAAAGAAGCGCCTGATCTCGCCGACCAGGGCCATCGGGCTTGCAGTCCCGGCGTGGCCGCCAGCACCCGCGCAGACGAGAATCAGCCCGTCAACGCCGGCAGCAATCGCCTTTTCGGCGTGACGCACCGTCGTCACATCGTGAAAGATCAGGCCGCCACAGGCATGAACGTCGTCGATAAAGTCCGACGGCACAGCCAGGCTCGTAATCAGCAGCGGAACCCGGTGACGGATGCAGGTCGCCATATCCTTGTCGAGGCGACCGTTCGACTTGTGAATGATCTGATTCACCGCGAACGGCGCAATCTTCGCAGCGGGACGGGCCTTGCGGTACGCAGCGAGGTCCTGCGTCAGCTCGGCAATCCAGGTGTCGAGCAAGCCATCCGGCCGCGCATTCAGCGCCGGGAACGAACCGACGATGCCCGCTCTGCATTGCGCCGCCACCAGCGGCGGCGTCGAGATGATGAAAAGCGGCGACGCAATGACCGGCAGCGACAGGTTATTGGCGAGGACATCAGGCAAGGCCATGAGCAAATCCGTTCCTGATGTCAGCCAGCAGCGCCGGCGCGAATGCCGGTCACCGCGCTGGCCGCCATTTCACGCAACTGATTCTTGAGAATTTTTCCGGTCGGCGACGCCGGCATCTTTTCCATGATCACGATCGACGAGGGAATCTTGTAGGGAGCGAGGTGGGCCCGCAGGAACAGCGTGAGCTCGCCGGGGGGGACCGCCTTCGCGACTTCCACGAATGCCACAACCTCCTCGTCGCCGGCCACATTCCGCCCGACGACGGCGGATTGGACCACATCGGCGTGTGCGTTGAGAACTTCCTCGATTTCGACCGGATAGACATTGAAGCCGGAGCGGATGATGAGCTCCTTCGTGCGGCCGACGATGAACAGCGCGGAGTCGGCACCCTGCCGGGCGAGGTCCCCGGTGTTGAGCCAGCCCTCGCGGGTAAGAACCGCCGCCGTGAGGTCCGGGCTTTTGTAATAGCCTTTCATCACCGCCGGGCCACGCACGTGCAACTCCCCGACGTCGCCCGGCGCGACCCCTTCGCCGTCGGGCCGGACGATCCTGATTTCCATGCCCACCGCTGGAGGACCGACCGACGCATCCGCGCGGGATTGATCCATTCGGGTATAGGCAATGGGTGTCGCCTCGGTCATTCCGTAGGTATTGTTGAGCGGAAGGCTAAAGGTTTGCTCCACCGCCACCCTGAGCGTCTCTGTCACGGGCGCGCCGCCCGCGGTGGCGCAGCGCAAATGCGGCGCGCTCGGAACAACACCCTCTTTCTGATACCAGTCGAACAGCTTGCTCCAGAGCGGGGGAACGCCACCCACCACCGTCAAGCCCCTGTTGGCAAGCGCATCGGCCATCGCCGCCGGGCTGTAGCGCGACTGGATAATCGACGTCGCCCCGACACTGAGGGCGCCGAGAAGCTGCTGCAGACCCGCAATATGCGCGTAGGGACCCACGCCGTAACTGCGATCCGACGAATGCAGCAAGCGCGCGCGCACGACGCTCTCCGCCAGAAACAGCAGATTGCCGTGCGTGAGCATGACACCCTTCGGATTCCCCGACGTACCCGACGTATAGAGAATTACGGCGACCTGATCCTCCGCCGCCGCGCCGGTAGTTGCCTCCGGGCCATCGGCCGGCAGTTGCGCGATCGCCACGGTTCCGCCAAACCATGCGGCTTCGATCGCGCCGTGGCGCAGCGCGTGCTGCCTGGCGTCTCGCGATGCCGCGCAGGTGAAAGCGGCGATCCGCGGCTGCGCGTGTCCGATGACGTTGTCGATTTCGCGCGCCGAGAGCCGCGCGTTACTGATCACCGCGCAGGCGTCGAGCTTCGATGCCGCGAACAGCAACACACCCAGCGCGCTGCTGTTTTCTCCGACGATGACCAACCGATCTCCGGCCCTTAGGCCGGCCGCCGCCAAATTCATGGCTGCCGTTCCAACGGCCTGGTCCAGTTGTGAATAGGTCAGGATGCCTTCTGGATCCTCCCACGCGGCTTTATCCGGGCATTCGCGCACCCAACGCTCGTAGAGCCCGTGAATCCGGTCAGTCGAGAACACTCCTTTTCGCCATTCAACCAAATCTCGCATGACCACTCCAACCAAACACATATGTATTGTCTATGAAATGAAGATGGCGCCGTCAACGTGATATTACGTGCTATTTGGCGCTGCGACGTGGGTTTTATTGACGAATTGCACTGTACATAACTGTATGTTATTGTAATTCTCGGAGATTACGTCGCAATGGACACAACCGACGTCGACAGGGCTTTTATCGAGGACGTGCGCGCCTTCCTGGGTGAGAAGTTGCCGCCGGAATTGCGCGATGCGGTTCGATTCCATCGCGATATCGCACCGCGCGACCATATCCGCTGGCACAAGATCCTGTCCGCGCAGGGCTGGGCGACGCCGCAGTGGCCGGTCGAGCACGGTGGCACCGGCTGGTCGCCCCTGCACGTCTACCGGTTTCACTATGAATGTGCTTTCGCAGGCGCGCCCGACCAGATCCCCTTCGGGGTCAAGATGGTGGCGCCGGTTCTCATCAAGTACGGCTCCGAACAACAAAAGCGCCGCTATTTGCCGCGCATTCGTGAGGCCGACGACTGGTGGTGCCAGGGATATTCCGAGCCCGCTGCAGGGTCGGACCTGGCCAGCCTGCAGCTCAAGGCCCGTCTGGTGGACGACGGCTTCGTGCTGAGTGGCCAGAAGGCCTGGACGACTTATGCCCAGCATGCGGACATGATGTTCTGCTTGGTCAGGACCGACGCGACGCAGTCCAAGCAGCGCGGCATCTCGTTCCTGCTGGTCGACATGAAAACCCCCGGCATCACGGTGCGCCCGATCATGACGATGGACGGCGCCCACGAGATCAACGAAGTCTTTTTCGACGACGTCCGGGTCCCGGCCGAAAATCTGGTCGGCGAGATCAACCAGGGCTGGACCTATGCGAAATTCCTGCTCGAGCACGAACGCTTTCCTCTGACCGGAACCGGCAAGCTGGCGCGCGAGATGGCTGTCATCAAGGATATCATGGCGGCGACGTTCCGGCTGACGCCTTCCAGCAAGGAATTGGCCTATCGCAGGCGACTGGCCGCGCTTGACGTCCGGCTCAGGCTGCTTGAGCTTTCGCTCGCGCGCGCGCTGGTCGGCTCGGAGAGCGGAGCCAGCGTCGGCGCGAAGGCATCGATGTTCAAGCTGCGCTACAGCGATCTGACGCAAGAGATCAGCGCGTTGACCGTCGACATCCTCGGCATCGACGGCCTCCGCGCCGGTGGCGCGTCCCCCGCGGAGCCGGGGTCTGGAATGGCCGCGCATTATCTCAACATGCGGAAGATGACGATCTTCGGCGGTTCCAACGAAATTCAGCGCAACATCCTGGCAAAAATCTTTCTTGGACTTTGAGATGCAATCATCGCTCGACGCCGACGACACTCATGACATGTTTTCCGTCGGGCTCGACCGCTATCTGAAATCGCGGTCCGGCGACATTCCCGGCGCCATCGGCGCGATTCCCCCCAAAATCTGGAATGATCTTGCCGAGATGGGCGTGATGGGGCTTTCGGTTTCGGAAGAATTCGGCGGCGTCGATTCGGCCCGCCATCTGTGCGCCGCCATGGAGATCCTGGGGCGCCACCTCCTCAACCCCTCTGGCATTATCGCCGCCGCGATGGGCAGCCGGCTTTTGCGGGCGGCCGCGCCGGGATCGTGTGGCACCCTGTTGCCGCAGCTTGCCGAGGGCGCGATGCGGCTTGCTGTTGCGGATGGCTGGAGCTTCGACACCGCACCTGAGTCGCTGCACGCCACCGCCGACGGCAGCGGCTTCGTGCTGAACGGGATCGCGAGCCAAGTCGTACGCGACGACGTGGCTGAGAAAATCCTGATATTCTGCCCGCTGGCTGGCAACCCTGCCGGCCGCCGGATGCTGTTTCTTTTCAGCGCCGATGAGCTGCGCGACCAGATCGAGGATTTCCGCTTGATCGATGGCTCCTTCGGATCTCGGATCCACTTCCCGGACGCGCGCGTCGCGGCGGCCTGCCTCATCGCCGAGGACGCCGGCGATGCGATCGACGATGCAATGGCTTGGGGTTTGTTGTGCCTGTGCTGGGAGGCGACCGGCGCAATGTCGCGGCTACTCGATATGACGACGTCCTATGCCAAGACGCGACGGCAGTTCGGCGTGCCGATCGGGAGTTTTCAGGCGCTGCAGCACATGATGGTTGACATGCTGGTTCATACCGAACTCGCCCGCGATGCCGCCCTGCTTGCCGCAGCCCATATCGAGGCGACGGACCGGATCGAGAAACGTACCGCTTTTGCCTCGGCAAAATTCCAGATTGGCCAGAGCGCGAAATTCATTCGCGAACGCGCCGTCCAGATTCATGGGGCGATCGGCATGACCGACGAAATCGACGTGACGAAACTGTTCCGGCGGCTTATGGTCATCGAGCAAACCCTCGGCAGCAGCGACGACCATATGGAGACGTTGGTCGGGACCGGGTTCGAAAGGCATTCTGCGTCCGATGGCTAAGACCAGTACGAAGGCAGCGCTCGGCGAAAAGACCCGGTTGACGCGGGACGATTGGATCGAGGCCGCGAGCCGGGTGCTCCGCGAAGAAAGCGTTGACGCCGTCCGCATCGAGCGGCTTGCGGAATTGCTGGATGCGACGCGCGGAAGCTTCTACTGGCACTTCAAGGATAGGGCGGATCTCCTCAACGAGGTGCTGGCGGCGTGGCGACTGCGGCAGACCAACCGTATCATCGAGCGCCTGAAAGAGGATCTTTCGTTAACGCCGATGCAACGCGTGATCGGTTTACGCAACACGGCGAAGCAAACCAAACGGTCCGAGGAAGCTGCCCAACTCGAACTGTCGGTTCGCTCCTGGGCGCGGCATGACCGATCGGCCCGCAAGGTCGTCATCGACGTTGACCGGGAGCGGATCGCGATCGCCGAGACATTCCTCTGCGATGCCGGAATGCCGAAGGATCTCGCCACGACCTGGGCGTTTGTTGGATACGCGTTCACCGTGGGAAGTTCGGTGCTCGGCACGGAATTGGTACAGGATAAGATGGAGTCATCGCGGAAGCTGCTGATGGACGCACAGTTTCCATCTTCGAATTTTGCGCTGAAAGAGAAATCGTAGTCCCGGAAGAATTTCCGGTTGAATCAGCCTCGTTAAGGCATAGCCAAAACCTGCGACGAAAATCCGCCACCATCGCTCGATGATCGCCATGTCCGGCGTGCGCATCGTGCCCAGCATGCATCGTGCCGGCCATCCCGGCAGCGGGATGTTCGTGCGCTTGGTGTGGCTGTTGATGCGGATGCTCATGGGCGTGAGCGTGATCCATGTTGTCCTCGTCTTTCACCGCCGCTAAGTCGAATGTCATCGGGCTTTCATGCAGAAATCGTTGACGTCTGATTACCTCGTCGACGCGAGAGCTGGCGGCATAGAGCGTCAATCAGCTTCACCTCGCATCGGCATCATTACTTCCGCCATGCACTGCCTTCGTACATGAACGTCATCGGCTTGGGTCCGGGCATATAGCCCGTCTCGATCCGGTCGATGCGGAATCCCGTGCCTTCGATCATCGAGCGGATCGGGCGGTTGAGGTGACAGCCACCGCTGATACGCCGCCAGGCCGGGGTCAGCCAATCTTGCCACCGACGCACGCCCTCGTCGGGTGCTAGGCCGTGCTCAACGAACAGGAGCTTGCCTCCCGGCCGCATTACGCGTCGCATATCTGCGAGCGCCGTGGCCGCCTGCGGGATCGAGCACAAGGTCCAAGTCGTGACGATGGTATCGACGCTATGTTTGTCGAGCGGAATGGCCTCGGCGGAAGCCTCGAGGAAGGTGACCGGCATGCTACTCGCACGTGAGGCGCTTCGAGCCATGGTCATAAGCCGCGGTGCTGGTTCGAGCGCCAGGACCTCCCTCACGGGCGGGCGATAGAACGGCAGATTCATTCCCGAGCCGACGCCGATCTCGAGCACCCTGCCCTCCGCCGCACCAATCACGCGTTCGCGATAAGGCACGAGCTGCTTGTTACGCATCGCAAGATCGCAAAGCCTCGGCAGGATGATGTCGCTATAGAAGCCCATCGAGCACTCCCAAGGGTTGTTCTGGCCGCGGTGTGGTCCGGCATCGGCTCAGCATCGCGGTTCGATCATCTTGGTGATTTCTTCCGGCTGTCTGTACCGAAAACCTTATGACGTGGTGGAATCGCCTAAGCTGGCGGAATGATCGGACTGTTCCGTTTCGTCCTGGCCGTCCTGGCCTCGCCATTCAAGTCGAAGGTGCGGCTTGAGGCTGAGAACGCAGTGCTTCGACATCAGCTGGTTGTCTTGAGGCGCAGGCGGCATGGTCGCGTCCGGCTCACGAACCATGATCGCTGGTTCTTTGTCCAGCTGTATCGCTGGTTTCCGGCAATCCTGCAGGTTCTCACAATCATCCGGCCCGAGACGCTCCTTCGTTGGCATCGGGCCGGTTTTCGCGGCTACTGGCGTTGGAAGTCGCGCCCACAGGGAGGGCCGCCGCAGATCGACACGGAGCTGCGCGGATTGATCCGGCGGATGAGCATCGAGAATCCGCTTTGGGGCGCGCCACGCATCCTGGAGCCGCCACGGCGCGGCGTGGGATTCCTGGGGCTCGGAACGAACTGGCCGGGCATTCTCCTTATGGCAATCGGTGTAATTCTGTTGGTGTCGGGGGTCAGTTTCTAGCCCGGCCACCCGGTACGCATGTAAGCAATGAACAGCGCCGCGCCGCGACATCAAAGTCAAATCGATGAAGGGCGGATGTAGTCCTTCAAATGACCCAAGGTCCCGGAGCAATCTGGGGCCTTCTTTGTCCATTCAGACGTTGGCGGTCTCATACCGAGCCGCAGGTTGGGACGCCTGAGGCTTTTCCTCGATTGGGCTTGCAGGCAATTGCAGTACGGTAGCCCTTTGCCCCGCAGCGAGGTCAGTGACAAGAACGATTGCACCGTTTGAGAATTCCAGCGCGTCGTGATGTTGGTATCGCTGGTTGAGGTTAATTTGGCGAAACCGCGCTAATCGAACGCCGATGTTCCTGCGAAACATCATGCTGTCAGTTTGAACGTCATTCTCGAATGCGAGCTCGGTCCCAGAACGAAGGCAGACCGCGACTTTCGGATCGTCCGGGCTCGCAAAGCCGTAAGTCCCAGTAGAAAAGTTGGTCGAAACCAACGTTTCCGCGACCTCAGCGGGACGTGTCGCGACCGCATGTAAGCTGTAATCACACATGGATGCGCCTCCTACAAACCGTCACCCCCGAATCACGAACCTTCGCAAACCTATTTGGTTGCGATACCGCCGAAAAAAACCCGCCGGCATCAGCAGCCAGGCTCACCTCTCCTCGTCCGGATGAACCCACCGATAAGGCATAATCTCGGCGCGGTTCGGTCAACTTGATTCTGTGAACTGGGGTAACCCGGAGGGCGGCGAGCACGGCCCCGCCACGGCGGTCGCGTCCATGGGGGTGGACAGGCGGGACCGTGCAGGTCGCTATGCTGGGGCGGCCTAGCCTATTGAAGCGCCCTCCGGACCAGCGGACAATTACCCGAAAGGGGTGCCAACCCTGCCCAGACGATCTCCGCACGATGCGGAGATCGAACAACGCAGGCCCGGCGCCGCCAGCGCGCGAAGGGCGCGCTGCAATAGAGAAACCCGGCCGCGTGGATCGGCGCCCTCGCCTATCATCGTCCGGACGAGTCTACTTGAACATCGTCTTGATCGCCTGCCAGAACGATAGGTCTTCCCGGTGTTGATGCTCAGCGGTTGGCGCCGGCTGAATGGCGCTCACCGGATCGATCAAACCTGCGTCCAATCGCGCATACTTGTCCAGGTCGAGCCTCTCGGCCTCCCGGCGATCCGACTCATACTTGTCGACCGGAGTGAGATTGGCTTTCTGAGCCATTGCTTACCCTCCCCGTTTTCCGTGACAGAAGCCAACGGGCCCCAGGTTGAGTTCGTTCCATGGCGCTCCAAAAAAGAAAAAGCCTTGCGCTCACCGCTCCTCGTCCGGATGCACCCAGAGATACGGCGTGATCTCGCGCGTCTCGGTCAGCTTGATCATGTGCACGGGCATGGATAGGTCCCCCTTCAGCAGCATGCGCAGGATGCCCCGATGGCGATCTCGTTTCGCTGGTGTCAGCGACCGGGCTTGACCCCAACCCGTATGGCATTGCTCGGACGGCGCTGTCACGCTTCAATGGGCGATGTCCCCGCGCATCATCCACCCATGCGCCGGTCATCATTCAGCTGCCGACCGATGTGATGGGAGCCCGAGCAGGCCTCCATGCCGATCAGGCAACGTGGAATATTGGCGACACGGCGTTCGAGCTGACTGCGTGACACCTTCTGCTGCAGAATGATGGCACCCCGCTGGTCAAAGCCAACGAGGTGGAAGGTGTTCTTGCCGATGTCGATCCCGATCGTGGTGATGATTCCAGCTATCTTCTGAAATGTGCGCATCGCATGCTCCTTGAGCTTTGCTTCACCGCCTCCCAGCCACAGTCCAGCAAATTAGGTCGCTGAGCACGGCCGGGCCATCCCATTCTGATGTCCCCAGTCAAGCACACAGCGCACGGTTTCCCGTCCCCACGAGGACTCATCGTGAAGTTCTTGCACTGATGGATCGTGCAGAGGAGAAGGCGGGACGAAGACGTCGGTGAGCAGGCTCTGATGCGCGGGTTGGATACCGCATTTCCGTTTTTTCGTCCGGGGCTGTCCTGGTCTAGCGTCGGGCGTTGATCGCATGATCAGCCACATAATGGGTTTCAGGAATTCCCCTGCCGTGGTCCCGCGTTCACTTCTGCACGATTGATGTCTGCGACTATCCCCCTGAATCTGGTTGCAACGGAGGGGGCTGTGGGCCGGTCGAGCGCACCTCACGACTCGAGCGGTCCACAGCCCCCGGGCGACGTTACGCCTGTCGATGTGCCATGAGCTCGCGATTGATCGCCCAAATGAAGGCGGATAGCTCGCGGGCAATCGCCGTGGCGATTACGGTTCGCCGCTTGCCCTTCCGCTCGAGTGACCGGAAGCGCCCGCACAGTCTGGTTTGCGCTTTCCACGCAATCTCGCGCACGCGTCTCGGTGCGGCCTCCACCTTTGGCTGCTTGTCTCGGCTCACGCACGGCGGATATCGATAGCTCCAGGCCGACTCCACAAGAATACGTCGCGCCCGTCCGTTACCGGCCTTTGTGATGCCGCCGCGCTTGACCTTGTCGCCGGTCGAGTTTTCCGAGGGCATGAGACCCAGATAGCCCATCAGCTCGCGCGGATTTTGAAAGCGGGAGAGATCACCGATCTCGGCCAGCACCCCCACAGCCGCAATGAGATCAATCCCCCGCACAGCCTGCAGGGCCGCGACAACCTCGGCGAGCGACCACTCTGGCACCGCCTCGCGGATGGCGTTTTCCAAACGCTCGACGCGCTCGCTTTCCTGGCGTACCCCCTCAAGTAGCTCTTCGAATGCGATGCGCTGCTCGCGATGCTCGAGCTTCTGCGCCATCAGCCACTTCATATGGGCTGGCCCCCACGTCGTCTTGCCCGGATAGATGCGTCCCAGCCGCAGCATCAATGACGAAATCTGCTGGCGCTTGCCCTGGAGATCCTTCTTCACTGCCTGACGGGCGCGCGAGAGATCGCGCATGGCCTCATGGCGCTCGTCCGGCACCCACACCGCGGTGAGCTCGCCCGCGCGCAACAGCTTGGCCAGGCTTACCGCATCACGCCGGTTCGTCTTCACTCGATCGCCGACCTTCTTCGGAACGAGCGAGGGGGCCACCACCAGGCACTCGTGGCCGAGGCTCTTGAGCAGTCTGTAGAGACCATATCCTGTCGGCCCTGCTTCATAGCAAAACGTCAGATCACGGTATTTCGCCGCAAGCTTTGCGATGAGCTTTCGGATCGCTGCCTCCGTGGCAGGGAACTCCCCGAGATACCGCACCTCGCCGCCACGGCCGCCATCGGCAATAGCAATTGCATTACGCGATTTTGACGTATCGATTCCGACAAAGACCTCAGTATGTTGACCCACGACTCGCCCTCCTTGTTTGAGGCTCTGCCCAGTCCATCCGGGTAACCCTCGTCGCAACATCGAGGGCGAGTCGCCTCATTTGTGAAGGGGGACATACAGTCTAGCAAACTCATGCACCGCAACGACAGAACTGGCATTTCTCGATTAGGATCGCTCGCTCCCGTAAGCGTTCTTTTCACTTGGTTTCTGTCGGCTTCTGGAGAGTTCATCCAGCACGGAATCACTAGCTACACCGGGGATGACATCACGCAGCTACGCGTGCGCAGGCCGGTTATCAAGCCGTCGCAGCCAAATCACGACCGCTTCGATCGGTTTAGGCGAACGCGATAGTCGATGGAAAACAAGGGGGGTGAGACCTTATCATGGTTTTCGCACCGATATCTGCCGACCATGGTATATTCCACGCGCTCCAATCGGCAAGTCTGCGCCGCCCTGCGGTCTTGCGCTGCGTCCTGGCGGGGGCCGCCCGCCCTTTTCTCGCCGCCATCGTGATTCAAGGACTTGCAGGCGCAGGTTCTACGGCGGCCAGTGTTCCCGAAGGTTTTGTGTGATCGTCCGACGTTTGCTGCAACACCAGGCTATTGTGTCTCGCCGCGCGCTCCTGGGCGGGCTTGGTTCCTTAACCAGTGCGCTCGCGCTCGGCGGATGCGCCAGCATGGACGCGACGGGCGCGCGCTTCGACGCTTCGAGGCTGTCCCTGTCGGAAACCTAATTCGGCTGGCAAGTGAAGCCGAATTGCGCAATGTTTCTATCTTATGAGAGAAGCTTGCAGCCTGATCTGGTCGGCGCTGGTATTATTGTTCCGATCGCGTGCCTCGTTGGCAGCCGAGATCCTGGTTCTTCGGCATCAGATTAACATACTGAGACGGCATTCGCCCAAGAGGCAGACGTTCAGCGCCATGGACCGCTTGATCTTTGCCGGGGTGTATGGATTGGCGCCAACAGTCCTAAACGCTCTGGCGGTTTTGAAGCCAGATACCGTTATAAAGTGGCACCGCGCCGGGTTCAGATCGTACTGGCGCTGGAGGTCACGACGTCGTGGTGGCCGACCAACCTTACCGACAGAGATACGCAAGCTTGTCCGCGAGATGAGCATCGCCAACCCGTTGTGGGGAGCGCCGCGGATCCACGGAGAGCTGCTTAAGCTCGGCATCGATATCGGCCAGACGAGCGTGGCCAAGTATATGGTGAAGAGACGAGGGCCACCGTCGCAAGGCTGGAAGACGTTTCTTCATAACCATGCCGACGCCATCGCGGCGATGGATTTGTTCGTCGTGCCGACGATCTCGTTTCGCCTGCTCTATGCATTGCTGATCATGGGGCACAGCCGGCGACAAATTTTGTGGTTTGGCGTCACAGCTAACCCCACTGCAGAATGGATCGCAAATCAGGTCACGGAAGCATGCGGTTGGGAACAGGCTCCCCGCTACCTGATCCGTGACCGGGATGGGGCCTATGGTAAGGTCTTCATCCGAAGACTTCGATCAATGGGCATTCGTGACCGGCCGACATCGCCGCGCTCCCCATGGCAAAACGGATATGCCGAACGGCTGATCGGTTCGATCCGACGGGAGTGCCTTGACCACGTTGTTGTGTTCGGCGAGCGACACCTCCGTCATGTCCTGCTGTCGTACATGAAATATCACAACGAGATAAGGACGCATTTATCTTTGGAGAAGGATGCGCCGGTCTCGCGCGCCGTCAAACTAGCTGGGACCATTCTTTGCCGCCCGGTCCTGGGCGGGCTGCACCACCAATATGTTCGGATTTGATTTACGACAGGCACAGGGGGACAGCCGGGCGGTGGTGCGCCTGATCACAGCGACGGATAATATCGCTGCCGATTCAACCCTCGAAGCAGGTTTGGAATTCCGGTTTGCCAAGGGGTGGCACGGTTATTGGCGAACCCCGGGAGACGCGGGCATCCCACCAACGGTCGACTGGTCTGCTTCAGAAAATATCTCAGGAGCTGAAACTTCCTGGCCTGCTCCACATCGTCTCGTCATCGATGAATTGCAGAACAGCGTCTACGAAAACAACGTGGTTCTTCCGGTCAAATTACATCTAAAACAAGCTCACACCTCGGCCCGAGTCAAAGCGTCGATCGAGTACGCCGCGTGTTCGGAAATCTGCGTACCCCTTGAGGCTGAACTCGCTCTGCCGTTGCCAATCGGAGCCGGGGGGCCTTCTGCCGAGTCCGTGTTGATCAACTCGGCCCGAAAAAGTGTGCCGGGTTCGGCGGAAGCCGCGGGGATTGATGTCATCCGCACTCGGTTCGCGGGCACCGCATCAGAACCAACCCTGGTGGTCGACCTGCAGAGCAAGGCTGAGGCCTTTATGCGGCCCGACCTTTTTGTCGAGGGCGCCGGGAATGGAATTCCGCCGGCGCCGAAGGTCGAGCTGCAGGACGCAGGTAAGACTGCCCGTCTGACTGTTCAACTCGCTGCGTTGCCACCGCCTGACCGTCCGTTGACATTAACACTAGTCGACGAAAATCGGGCCGCCGAATTCAAGGGGCCCACCGGCGCAAAGACCCCCGAGCATAGTTCGGCATTTTTCGCCGCGCTGCTTTCAGCCTTCCTGGGAGGCCTCATCCTCAATCTCATGCCTTGCGTGCTTCCAGTGCTTTCGATCAAGCTTTTTGCATTCACCCGACAGGCAGGCGGTGGCTTGCGCGATGTTCGATTAGGTTCAGCTGCAACGGCTTCCGGCATCATGATTAGCTTCCTGCTGCTGGCCGCTTCATTGGTCGGGCTAAAATGGTCGGGCGCAACACTCGGCTGGGGCATACAGTTTCAGCAGCCATGGTTCCTGGCGGGCATGGTGGTGCTGACGGTCTTGTTCGCAGCGAGCTTCTTTGAGTGGCTTCCGATCGGCTTGCCAAGTTCGATAGCGACCATAGCGTCCAAGTGGGCCAGCGGACCCATGCTCGAGGCTTTCCTCGCTGGCGTGTTCGCAACTTTGCTGGCCACGCCTTGCTCCGCGCCGTTCGTCGGAACAGCCGTGGGCTTCGCATTGGCGCGCGGGCCGTCCGAAATCTTTGTAATCTTCCTGTGTCTCGGCATCGGAATGGCGCTGCCCTATTGGATGGCCGCGTTGTTTCCTGGCTGCGTTCGTTGGGTTCCACGTCCGGGCCCGTGGATGCTTGTTGTGCGAAAGTTTCTCGGCATCTTGCTGTTGGGGACGGGGGTCTGGCTGATCTTCGTGCTCTGGAGCATAGCGGGTGCGTGGATGGCGGCGATCACGACCGTTTTGCTCGCGTGCTTGCTGGGTTATCGAGCCTCGATCAGTGCCCCGGTCAAAGGCCAGATTGCCGCCCCTGCGTCGCGCAGTTCCGGATGGATCACTGCCGCCCTAGCCGTTGTACCCATTGTTGTCAGTTTGTCCGCGGTTGGCCCAGTTTCGCAAGCGGCGGCGGGACAAGAGTGGCAGGTGTTCAATTTGGATGCACTACCTGGGCTTATCGCCGACGGCAACGCCGTACTGGTGGATGTCACTGCCACGTGGTGCCTGACCTGCAAGGTCAACGACTTGATGGTCCTGGAGAACGCCGAGGTTCGTTCGCGGCTTAAGCAATCACACGTCATAAGAATGCGCGCCGACTGGAGCCGGCCTGATCCCTACATCGCAAACTATCTGCATCGCTTCGCGCGATATGGTATCCCTCTCGACGTGGTATACGGACCTGAACTGCCACAGGGCGAAGCTCTTCCCGAGCTGCTGACTACGAATGTTCTCTTGAATGCGATAGATCGAGCGTCAATCCACGACTACAACCGCAAATCAACGGATTCCAGTCGCGATAATGTGCCCCGTCGAGTGGGCTCGAGATCGGTGCTTCCCAGCCTTGTCAATTAATGAGTGCTTCGTTCAGCTACATCGGTCAGGAAGTTTCCAAGAGCTTTCGATGCGTCGTCGGAGGCATAAAGACCATGTCTCGGCAACACATATTTCGCGTTGTATTCGCTAGTATTATACGTGAGCCGGACCCGGTCCTGATTGTCCTGCCAGACGAGCGCCTTCATCGGCAGATCGATTGCCAGCGTAGCGCTCTTTGTCATCGGAAGCGTCCCCGCTTTGGGGTTGCCGAAAATGATGACCGTTCTCGGCCGCATGTCCAGTTCGGCCTTTTTGGCCGCGGCGGCGTGATCGATCCGGCCGAAAACGACCCAGCCTGCCGCGGCATGCGCATTGATCGCGGCCTCAAGATTGTCGGCTGTTTCCTCAACGGAGTGCGTGCTTGGTTTGGTAACAAGTCCATCGTCCGCGGACGCGGCAACGGAATGTATCGCGAGCACAATCGCCGCTGCGATCAGAATCTTTGTCAACTTGCGATTGTTTCTCCCGTGCCGCTGGATATGAAAAAAATGTGGCCATCAGCGGGGTATTACCCTGCCGCCCTCAAAAACGAGTCGTAATGTTCGTTAACCACTGGGGAGACATTTCAACGAGCCCGGCTTCCAATGATCTGTCGAGACCCGTTACGACCAACAGCCCTATTGCGATCAGGAACAGTCCGAGGGCTTGTTTCATTGCTTTGCTGGTAGCCGACATGCCACCACGCCAGCGCAACAGGAGCTCACGAGACATCGTCCCAAGCAGCACAAGGGGTAACCCGGCGCCAAGACCAAAAGTCAGCATCGTCAAAGCCACAGCGCCAAGATTCTTACCTTGTGCCGCAAAAACGGATGCTGCACCAAGTGTTGGTCCCACGCAGGGGCTCCATGCCGCCCCAAGAAGGAGACCTACGCCGAACTGACCACCCAGCCCTGACTTCGAAAAGCTGCCAGAACGCTGGTCGACCCAGTCACTAATGGGTTCACCAACAACCGCGACGCGCATCTGAAATGGAGGCACGACCAGGACTGCACCAATCAAGATCATCCCGACAGCGGCAATGTCTCGGAACCAGCCACCATCATACCCCAGCGCAAAGCCGATTGTAGCAACGAACAACCCTATGGCGATAAAGGACAGGGAGACCCCGCCGGCAAGCGCGACCGGTCCCCACCTGTGCTCCGAAGCAGCCGCGCCTAGTACAATCGGCAGCAACGGCAGCACGCAGGGTGACAGGATTGAAAGTACGCCCGCTAGAAACGCGAGTCCCAAGCCAACAATCGACATCCGTGCCTCAAGTCGTCTTATCGAGCAAGGCTGCAATCGAACTGGGGTTCGTATCTCCAACTGAGCGGCCCGTCTCCTGGGAGCTGTGTGTACCGAAAACCTTATCCGAGTTGATGACGTGATGGAATCGCCTAAGCTGGCGGAATGATCGGGTTGCTCTGTTTTGTTCTGACCGCCCTGGCCTCGCCATTCAAATCGAAGCTGCGGCTTGAAGCTGAGAACGCGGTGCTTCGACATCAATTGATTGTCGTGAGGCGTAGGCGGCGTGGTCGCGTCCGGCTCACGAACCATGATCGCTGGTTCTTGATCCAGCTGTATCGCTGGTTTCCGTCAATCCTGCAGGTTCTCACACTCATCCGGCCCGAGACGCTCCTTCGTTGGCATCGGGCCGGCTTTCGCGGCTACTGGCGTTGGAAGTCGCGCCCATTGGGAGGGCGACCGCAGATCGACACGGAACTGCGCGCGTTGATCCGGCGGATGAGCGTCGAAAATCCGCTTTGGGGTGCACCACGCATTCACGGCGAACTGCTCAAGCTCGGGTTTGAAGTCGCGCAGTCGAGCGTCGCCAAGTACATGGTCAAACGACGGGGGCCGCCCAGCCAGGGATGGCGGACCTTCTTGCGTAACCACGCGCCGGACATTGCCGCCATGGACCTGTTCGTTGTTCCAACTATCGGTTTCGACCTGCTCTATGCCTTCGTCATCGTCCGGCTCGGCCGTAGAGACCTCGTCTGGATCAACGTCACAGCAAATCCGACGGCAGAATGGGTTGCGCGCCAGATCACAGAAGCATTCCCTTGGAATGAAGCGCCGCGCTACCTGATCCGCGATCGCGACCGGATCTATGGCAGCGTCGTCATGCGCCGATTGCGCGCCATGGGCATCCGGGATAGGCCCATTGCACCAGCGTCGCCCTGGCAGAATGCTTTTGCCGAACGGCTGATCGGATCGATCCGGCGTGAATGTGTGGACCACGTCATTGTCCTGGGCGAGATGCATTTGCGTCGGGTCCTGAAATCCTACGCCGACTATTATAATAGCTTCAGAACGCATCGATCCTTGAACAAGGATGCGCCGGTTTCTCGCCCGGTTCAGCGAGCCGGTGTGATCAGTTCACGCGCGATCCTGGGCGGACTTCATCACCGCTACGCCCGCGTTTAAGTTGTCGGTACACACAGCCTGTGTGTACCGAAAATTCGAATTCGGCGTAGACGCAGCAAGCGGACGGCGTAAGCTCGCATCCGATGACCGATCTGCTCAGGCTGGTTCTCGGTATCCTGGCTTCGCGCTTCAAGGCGAGAGCAACGCTGGAAGCGGAAAACCTGGTCCTGCGGCAACAGGTCAATGTGCTTCGCCGGCGAACACCGAAGCGACCGCACCTCAACAATACGGATCGTTTTCTATTTGTTTGGCTCTATCACTGGTTTCCGTCCGTCCTTGAGGTGGTTGCGATCGTCCGGCCGGAGACCATCATTCGCTGGCACCGTGCCGGGTTTCGGACGTATTGGCGCTGGCGATCCCGCAACCGTGTTGGCAGACCGAAGGTCTCGGCTGAGCTGCGCACGCTCATTGGCGAGATGAGCCGTGCGAACACACTTTGGGGCGCGCCGCGTATTCATGGTGAGTTGCTCAAGCTCGGCTTCGAGGTCGCCCAGTCGACGGTCGCTCGGTACATGTGCCGCCACTCGCGGCCACCGTCTCAGGGCTGGCGGACGTTTCTCAGCAATCACGTCGACGGCATCGCGGCGATCGACCTCTTTGTCCTGCCGACGATCGCATTCGAAATTCTGTATTGTCTTGTCATTGTGCGCCACGGACGACGGCTTTGGGTGTCGTTTGGCGTGACGGCAAACCCAACCGCGGAGTGGATCTCGCGCCAAGTCACCGAGGCGTTCCCGTGGGACCACGCGCCGCGATATCTCATTCGGGATCGAGACACCTCGTATGGTCCAGTCTTCTTGCAGCGGATCCGTGCAATGGGCATTCGGGACCATCCGATCGCACCCCGATCGTCCTGGCAAAATGCTCACGTTGAGAGACTCATCGGCTCGATCCGCCGCGAATGTCTCGACCACATGATCGTGTTTGGCGAAGCGCACCTGCGCCGGACCCTATGCGGATATGCCGCCTATTATAATGTGTCGAGGACCCATCGATCTCTGAACAAGGACGCCCCTCTCCATCGCGCGATTGAGCGCCTCGGCGCCGTCGTCTCAAGACCTGTCCTTGGCGGCCTTCACCATCAATATTGCAAAATCTGATTTTCGGCACACACAGCAATTGGTAATTGAAAATTCGGCAAATAAGGCAGTCACAACCTCGAGATTTGGATTAATTTTTCGAGCTCGTGGCGACCGTCCGCGCGAGCTTCCTGCTCGGTGGCGAACGATTCCATGGAAGACTGAATAGGTCTTCCGTTCTCTCTGACATCCCAGCGAAAGCGACCCGCGTAAATCGTGCAGGGCCGGGTTACAAGGTCATAAGGTTGCGGCGACTGAGCCATACCCGACAGGCGTTGCAGCGCAGTTATCCGCGCCCGAAAGCTCTCGATCTCCTGAAGCGCGTTGTGGCGGTCCTGCCCCGATGGAAGCTTGCGAGCGGTCGCCAACAGCTCCGCCGCCATTTCTTCCAGTTCTTGCAGCTTCGCCGCCCTCATTTCCCCTTCGCCTTCAGCCCCAGTTCTGCAAGGTTTTCGCGCGACCAGCTGCACCTGAAGATCTGTCCGAGCCCGCTTCAGCCCAAGGCACGCAGAGTGGTTTAAGCGCGTTCTAGTACGATTGGCTTTTCAGGGGCTGTAAGCGGACTTTCAGACCATTTCACCGCGGGGTCGTCACAACTTATGCATTGGAGGTCGGTGCGGCCGGAGAGGGTGACAACCGGGACCATTCGCTTTTCGCATTTCGGGCAGCGCGTTGTTCGATCCATGAGAGCCTCCCGATTTTCCACCCCTAACCAGGAACTAGAACTTTTGTTCCATTTGATACTGGCCAAAACAGGAGGATTCCATGGAAGCTGCTCTGGTCATGCCGCGCTCGCTTGATCTTCTTTGTCGGCGCCGCGCGCGACAATCCGCAGCGCGAGGGCCAACAGTCCCGCGGCGCACTCACCGACCCGCTCCATTCCGAGACCCTGTGAGATCGAAGTGCTCGACCGACACATCATCGTCGCCAACCACTTCCAGAAACTCGAAAGCGCTTGCATGCGCGGCCCCGTTGCGTGGACGCAGCGTACAAAATACCTCGCGGATCATTCCGTTCTCGTGGCTTCGGGTAACGGCGACGAGCACGCCTGGCGAATGATCGCAGAGCGACGCCGCAAAACCTATTTCTTCTTCGGCGGCCTCCCGAGCGGCCGCGAGGTCGGGCGCACCGAAATGCGCGACCAGTTGTGCTGCAAGCATGTCGACAGCGTGCCGTCGATCTCGTTCATTTGCTTCGACGATCTGCACCAGCGTCGAACGGCCAAGCGAACTCAGTCCCAGAAAGCCTGCCCGGAATGCGGTGCGCGCTTTCCCCTGCAAGCTCGCCGGATCGCAATGAGCAAATGCGAAAGCACCCGATACGGCCCACTCGCCAGGCTCCGCCGGCTTTTCGAAAACAAACGAATCCGACGCGTCGAGACAGATCGTCCGCAACAGCTTCACTGGGTCCTCCCGCGATCGGATAGGGCTGATCAGCCGCTCAACGACAGAGGCATTTCCAGTTCGCAGAAGAACCGGCGCCGGCAACGACGGATTTGGCTCGCCACTCCAGCATCGCGCACTTTTCAACGTAGGCATTATATATACATTTCCAGGGGGTTGCCAGACGCAGCTGGAAGACAGGTCCGGTTAAAAGATGGCTGATCTTACAAGACAGCTCCTGATCTGCTCGTGCGACGACACGATGCCACTTGACGCCGATGCAGTGCGCCGTGGCTGCCGCTGCGGAACCACGGCCGCGACCCAACTATGCCGCGCCGAGATCGATCGCTTTCGGGCGATCGCAGCCGAAGACACGCCTGTGCCTGTCGTAAATATAGCCGGACATATTGGTGATGTAGCCCGCCGAGAATTGGGCGGCAAAGAATATGTCCGGCTAGTTCGACGGCGCGGGAGATCGGCGCATCTTTCTCCAAAGATAAGTGCGTCCGTATCTCGTTGTGATAATTCATGTACGACAGCAGGATGTGACGGAGGTGTCGCTCGCCGAACACAACAACGTGGTCAAAGGCATTCCCGTCGGATCGAACCGATCAGCCTTTCGGCATATCCATTTTGCCAAGGGGGACGCGGCGACGTTGGTCGGTCGCGAATGCCTATCGATCGAAGTCTACGGATAAAGACCTCACCATAGGCGCCGTCCCGGTCACGAATGAGATAGCGCGGAGCCTGTTACCACCCGCATGCTTCCGTGACCTGGTTTGCGATCCATTCTGCGGTTGGATGCGCTGTGACGCCAAGCCACAGAATATGTCGCCGGCGGTGCCGCATGATCAGCAATCCATAGAGCGGGCGAAACGAGATTGTCGGCACGACGAACATATCCATCGCAGCGACCCCATCCGCGTGGTTGCGGAGGAACGTCCTCCAGCCTTGGGACGGCGGGTCTCGTCGCCTGACCATGTACTTGGCCACGCTCGTCTGTCCGATCGCGACGCCGAGCTTGAGCAACTCTCCATGGATCCGAGGCGCTCCCCACAGCGGATTGGCAATGCTCATCTCGCGGATAAGCTTGCGTATCCCCAACGGAACCGGTGGCCTGCCACCCCGCGCTCTCGATTTCCAGCGCCAATATAATCGGAAGCCAGCGCGATGCCATTTGACTACGGTCTCCGGCTTAACAATCGCCAGCGCACCGCGAACGCCAGGGCGAAGCCGATAGAGGCGAACAAGAATCAATCGGTCGATGGCGCTGAAGCTTTGTTTCTTAGGAGCGGTTAGCCGCAGAACGTTTATCTGCTGCCGCAACGTCAGAATTTCAGCCTCGAGCGCTGCCCGCGACCGAAACAGATCTACGACCATCCAGACAATGAGCCTGACAAGATCTCTCATCCCGCGACAGCATCGCCCAATTCTCGATCAACTGCTAGTCAGATAAGGTTTGCGACAGGGACAGGTGTTCAAGCCCGCGGAGGACGGGATCGAGCCTTGGCTCAACCTTGGCAACGCCGCACAGATCCTGAAGATCGCGCCCAAGACGCTCCGGTTGGCGGCTGAAGCCGGAGAGATCGAATCTATCCATCCTCTGTCGGATGGTCCTTGGATCTTCGCGCGCGCCGCTCTCTCAACGTCCGCTGCTCAATCCATCACCGAACGGGCGCGGCAAAATCCAACGCACCCCGCAGGATCGCATCCCAACCAGCAAAATCTCTTCTCATCAATCACATAGCCAGATGGGTGTTCCGATGCACGGTTGTAGAAGCTTCGATGTAGAAGATATCGCGTGCGGCTTCCTGCCGTGTTGCATATTGCCTGTGATGGACGAGTTCGGTTTTGAGAGTGTGGAAGAAGCTCTCCATCGGGGCATTGTCATAGCAGTCGGCTTTGCGGCTCATCGAGGCCGGCGGACTGCAGCACCTTGCGGTAATCTGCCGCGGCATATTGAACGCCCCGATCGGAATGGTGGACCAGGCCGGCGCCAGCTCGCTGCGTCGAGATGGCCATCGTCAATGCCGCCAACGGTAGCTCGGCGCGCAAATGATCTTCCATCGCCCAGCCGACGATCCTGCGGCTGTACAGGTCCATGACGGCGGCCAGATAGAGCCATCCCTGATCGGTCTCGATGTAGGTGATATCGGCGAGCCAGATCCGGTTCGGCGCGGCGGCGGTGAACTTCCGGTCGAGCATAGGAATGACCCTTTCTTCTGCGACCTTGAGGCAGGTGTCTTCGCACCCGATCGGTTGTATGGTTGAGAAAACGGGGCTGAGCTGCATTGCTTCAAGTGCACCTGAAACTCCAGTAACGGAGGTCCGCCATGAAAGTCAAAGACGTGATGCATAAGGGTGTCGACTGGGTCAGCCCCAACACCCCTGTCACCGAACTCGCGAAATTGATGCGGGAGCATGACATCGGCTGCATTCCGATTGGGGAGGACGACCGATTGATCGGGATGGTGACCGACCGCGACATCGTCTGCAAAGGGCTTGCGAGCAACACCTTCGACGCCGGCCGTGCGATGGCGTGCGATGTGATGACCGAAGGCATCCATTGTTGCCGGGAGGACGATGACCTCGCAAAGGCGGTGCATCACATGGAGAAGCTGAAGCTCCGCAGGCTGCCGGTGATGAACAAGAGCAAGCGGATGGTCGGCATCATCAGTCTGGGCGACGTCAGCCATTCTGCGTCCGGTGATTTGCTGTCCGAGTGCGTCAAGAGCGTTTCGGCCCATCACTGAAACACGACCGGCGCTCCTCTCGCGATAGCCGCCAAGCCGCACGATCAGACGTTGAGACGAGGCCGAGCGATACCCTTATCAGCAACAATCGCACAGCGCGAAAAGCTGGGGCGCGGAAGTGTTCTGCTCTGCCCGAAAAATGGCACGCCACTCAGAATAAAGCTACGAACACCTATACCATTGATGTAATTTTTCCTTCCTCCCTACGCGATGCGGACTGTTGTCCGGCGCGAAGGCGCTGGCGCTGTCAGAACCTTCCACAGGTGTGGGGACACCGCGCGCGCACCGGTGAATGCTTTCAAGAGCGAGAATGACTTGCCAGAACTCATCACGGATACCGCAGCGTTCCGGTGCCCGCGTGGGGGAGGCGAGCGCAAGGCGCTCCCTCTCAATGCTACGAGAACAGTTGAAACCTCCCAATGGAGGTGTATTTCTGGGATTGAATGGCATTGTCATCAAGTGCCGTGAAGCTCGACGCAGACGCCATCAATCTCGGTTAAAAAATGGTGCTCCAAGAATTGCACTCCAAATCAAGCAGACAATAGCGTCTGCGGTCAGACCGCGCAGCAAACGGAGGACGTTATGGCGTGGCGTGACGACAAGGCCCGAGCAACCCTGATCCGCGAGGCAGCGGGAAGCATGCAGCCGGGCAAGACCCCTCGGGCCTTTGCCGAGCTCCTGTTCGACCACACCAACATTGAGGACCTCGCGAGCTACGATGCCGCCTCCCTGGCCTTCCTGGCAGAACAGGCCTGGGAACATGTGCAGCAACGCACGACGGGCAGTGCCGATATCAGCGTCATCAATCCGATAATGCCGGACGGGCGCGAGATTTCCGTGCTCGAAGTTCTCAACGACAACATGCCCTTCCTGTTCGATTCCACCATCGCGGAGCTCGCCGAGCAGCGCATCGAAGTTACGCTGGTTTCCCATCCGATCATCGCCGTGGAGCGTGATGAGCAAGGCAAGCTCTTGCGTTTCTACGGCGAAACGCTGGCAAAAGGGGCAAAGGGCGAGCGCGAAAGCCTGATCCATTTCCACATCGCCCGTCTCGACGCCGATGCCGACCGCCAGAAGCTGATCGACGGCGTTGCCAAGACGCTCAACGACGTGAGCGCCTGCGTCGCCGACTGGCAGGCTATGCGCGCCCGTGTCGAACAGGCGATCAAGACCTTCCGCTCCAACCCACCGCCGCTTCCGATCGACGAGGTCGCCGAAGCCAACCAGTTCCTGCAGTGGCTGTGCGCCGACAATTTCACCTTCCTGGGCCTCCGCGAATATCGCTTCTCGTCCGACAGCGATGCGTCGGACGAATTCAGCACGAGCGAAGGCCTCGGCATCCTGCGCGATCCCGATGTGAAGGTCCTGCGCCGCGGCACCGAAATGGTGGTCATGACGCCGGAAATCCGCGAATTCATGCGCGAGCCGACCGTCCTCATGGTGGTCAAGGCCAATGTGAACAGCCGCGTTCATCGCCGCGTCCGCATGGATTATGTCGGCATCAAGCTCTATACGTCCGACGGCCGGCTTGAGGGCGAGTTGCGCCTTGTCGGTCTGTTCACCTCGGGCGCCTATACCCGCTCGGCGCGGCAGATCCCCTATGTCCGCCACAAGGTGGCCCAGGTGCTCCAGCGCGCCGGCTTCGACCCGGACAGCCATTCGGGCAAGGCCGTCCTGCATATCCTCGAAGAATATCCGCGCGACGAACTGTTCCAGGTCGATGCCGAGACGCTCTACAATTTCGTCATGGAAATCCTGATGCTCTATGAGCGTCCCCGCGTGCGGGCGCTGGCACGGGCCGACAAATTCGACCGCTTCGTCTCCATCCTCGTCTTCATTCCGCGCGAGAAATATGACACCGATGTGCGTACGCGCGTCGCGGCCTTCCTGGCGCAGGTCTATAAGGGGACCCTGGCAGCCTCCTACGCCTCCTTCCCCGAAGGGTCGCTTGCCCGCGTCCACTACATCATCGCGCGCTTTGAGGGCGAAACGCCCGTCGTCGCGCGCGCCACGCTGGAAGCCGAGATCAGCGCCATCGCCGCGACCTGGGGCGACAAGCTGAAAGCCGCACTCGCCGCCACCACCGACGGCATGCGGGCTCGCATGCTGGCCAACCGTTATGCCCAAGCCTTCACCGGCGGCTATACTGAGGCCTCCGGCACCTCACAGGCGATTGCCGATATCGCCACCATCGAAAAGCTCACTCCGGTTCGCCCGGTGGCGATTTCGGTCCACCGAATCGAGGGCGAGGACGATCCGACGCGCTTCGGCCTCAAGGTCTTCTCGCGCGGCGCGCCCCTGTCATTGTCCTACCGGGTGCCGGTGATCGAAAATCACGGCCTCCGCGTGGTCAACGAACGCTCCTATCAGATCGTGCCTCGCGCCATGCCGGCGCCCGCGCCGGTATGGCTGCACGACATGACGATCGAGACCAACGACGGCGAGCCGATCGTGATCCGCGCGGAATTCAGCCATCGCCTGGAAGCCTCGATCATGGCGGTGGTGGGCGATCGCGCCGAATCCGACGGGTACAACGCCCTCATTCTGCGGACAGCCCTGAGTTGGCGCGAAATTTCGGCCATCCGGGCCCTCTCCCGCTACCTGCGCCAGGTCCGCGCGCCGTTCAGCCAGGACTATATGTGGGAGACGTTGCGCAACAACACCGCGATCGCCACCAGCATTGTCGCTCTGTTCCAGGCCCGCTTCGACCCGCGCCTCGTCGCCACCGGCGCCGAGCGCTCGGCACGCGAGACGGCCATCCTCGCCGAGATCGAGGAGCAGCTCAAATCCGTCGCCTCGCTCGACGAAGACCGCATCCTGCGCCTTTTCACCAATCTGGTGCAGGCCATCATCCGCACCAATCTGTGGCAGATCGGCCAGGACGGGCATCCGCGTCCGGAGATCTCCTTCAAATTCGAAGCGCGCAAGATCGAGGACCTGCCGGCGCCGCGGCCGCTTTACGAGATTTTCGTCTATTCACCGCGTGTCGAAGGCATTCATCTGCGCTTCGGCAAGGTGGCGCGCGGCGGCCTGCGCTGGTCCGACCGGCCGCAGGATTTTCGCACCGAGATCCTCGGCCTGGTCAAGGCACAACAGGTCAAGAACGCCGTGATCGTGCCGGTCGGCGCCAAAGGCGGCTTCGTGCCCAAACGCCTGCCGCCGCCCTCAAACCGTGACGGCTGGATGGCGGAAGGCACCGAGACCTATCGCATCTTCATTCGCTCGCTGCTCGAACTCACCGATAATCTCGATGGCGACACCATCGTGCCGCCCGTCGACACCGTGCGGCACGATGGCGATGACCCCTATCTCGTCGTCGCCGCCGACAAGGGCACCGCCACCTTTTCCGACATCGCCAACGCTATCTCGGCCGAGAAGGGCCATTGGCTTGGCGATGCTTTCGCCTCCGGCGGCAGCCAGGGCTATGACCACAAGAGGATGGGCATCACCGCGCGCGGAGCGTGGGAAGCGATCAAGCGCCATTTCCGCGAGCTCGGCACCGATATCCAGACCGTGCCCTTCACTGCGGCCGGTGTGGGCGACATGTCCGGCGACGTCTTCGGCAATGGCATGCTGCTCTCGCCGGCGACCAGGCTCGTCGCAGCTTTCGATCACCGCGACGTCTTCATCGATCCTTCGCCCGACCCGGCCGTCAGCCACGCCGAGCGTCTGCGCATGTTCGACCTGCCGCGGTCTAGCTGGCAGGATTACGACAAGTCGCTGATCTCGCAGGGCGGCGGCGTATTCTCGCGTTCGCTCAAGGCAATCCCGCTTGCGCCGGAAGTGCGGGCCTTGCTTGATCTCGACAAGCCGCAAGCCACGCCCTTCGAGGTGATGACGGCGATCCTAAAGGCGCGCGTCGATCTGCTCTGGTTTGGCGGCATCGGCACCTATATCCGCGGGTCGGGGGAAAGCGACGATCAGGTCGGCGATCGCACCAATGATCCAATCCGTGTCACCGGCGCTGATATCCGCGCGAGGGTGATCGGCGAAGGCGCCAATCTGGGCGTGACCCAGCGCGGCCGCATCGAAGCGGCGCAGAAAGGCATCAAGCTCAACACCGACGCCATCGACAATTCGGCCGGGGTCAACACTTCCGACGTCGAGGTCAATCTCAAGATCGCGCTGGCGCGCCCCGAACGCGAAGGGCGCCTCAGCCCGAGCGACCGCAATAGCCTGCTTGCCGCGATGACCGACGAGGTCGGGACGCTGGTGCCGCGCAACAATTATCTGCAGACGCTGGCGCTTTCGCTGGCCGAACGCAAGGGCGTGGCCGAGACCGGCTTCCTCGCCCGCCTGATGCAATCCCTCGAGCACCGCGGCCTCCTGAGCCGCGCCGTGGAATTCCTGCCGGACGATGCGGCGATCACCGAACGCACCAGGCGCGGCCATTCCTTGACACGCCCGGAACTTGCCGTGTTGCTCGCTTACGCCAAGCTGACGCTTTACGATGACCTGCTCGTCACCGCCGTGCCCGACGACCCCTATCTCGCCCGCGAATTGTCCCAATACTTCCCGCGCGAGGTTCAGGATAAATTTCCCGATGCGGTGACAGCCCATCGCCTTCGGCGGGAGATTATCTCGACCAATCTCGCCAATGCCGTGATCAATCGCGGCGGCCCGGCTTGCGTCGTGCGCCTGATCGACGAGACGGGAGCCGACGTGCCCACCATCGTCATGGCCTTCGTGGCGGTAGATGAATCCTACGGCCTCAAGCGGCTGAATGATGCGATTGATGCGCTCGACAACAAGATCGACGGTCAATTGCAACTCGGCTTCTACGCCGCGGTTCAGGATCTGCTGCACTCCCGCGTGGTCTGGTATGTGCGCAATGTCGATTTCGGCGCCCGTCTGGAAGCCGTGATCTCGCGCTTCAGCCCCTGCATCCGTGAGATCGCCGCCGGGCTCGACAAGACCCTTCCGGTGGACCTGCAGGCCGGGCGCAGCATGCGCCGGCAAGACCTGACCGATGGCGGCGTCCCGGCGGAACTTGCCGGCGAACTTGCCGATCTCGACGCCCTGGTCTCCGCACCCGAT
Organism: uncultured Alphaproteobacteria bacterium; assembly: GCA_963761895.1. GTDB lineage: Bacteria > Pseudomonadota > Alphaproteobacteria > Rhizobiales > Xanthobacteraceae > Bradyrhizobium. Next base: position 53,614 of record CAVXIL010000001.1, on the reverse strand, counting down.
ATCGTGACGGTCGCAGAGCGCACCAACCGTGCCATCGGCGACACCGCCACGACCTTCTTCGCCGCCGAGGCCAATTTCCGCCTCGACCGCATCATCGCCGCCGCACGCGGCGTGCCGGCGAACGATTTTTTCGAACGTCTCGCTATCGACCGGGCGGTTGATCAGATCGCAGGCGCCGAAAGAAGACTGGTCGCCGATATGCTGGCAACAGGCCAGTCCGGCCAGCAGGCCGCCGAGAACTGGCTCGCGGCACACCCTGAAGCGACGCGCATCCGCCGTTCGGTCGAGGAGATCGCGGCCAGTGGCCTGACGCTCGCCAAGCTGACGGTGGCGGCGAACTTGCTGGGGGATTTGGTGAAGGGCTAGAGGGCGCACTCACAGCCTTCCCCGTCGGCGAGAAAAAGCACGCTGCGCCGAGAGCAGACGTCTTTGGCGCCGATCCGCGGCTTCACACACTCTGCTAATTGTTCCAAAACGTTCGCCGACAGCACGAGGATACTGGCTGACTCGCCATAGAATTGGTAGCTGACGAAGAATTGCAGCTGGCGGATGGAAGACCTATGTTGGCCTTATCATCACGCAGCCGCCCATCGTACGGCGAGATTCTGCAGGAAGACCCCACGGTGGATGGCTTGCGTATTGCACCGGAGGTCAGGTCATGTCCATTGCTCCCACACTCCAAAAATATCTAGCCGCTGAAAACATCCAATACGACGAGATCCTGCACGAATTCAGCATGTCGTCCAATCGCACCGCTGAGGCATGCCACATCTCGGGCGATCATCTCGCCAAGGGCATCGTCTTGCGGCGCGACGGCGAATATATGCTGGCCGTTATGCCCGCATCGCATCACCTCCGCCTGTCGGAACTGAGGACAAAACTCGGTGAAAATGTCGACATGGCCAATGAAACCGAGATCAATCGGCTGTTCCGCGACTGCGCACCCGGTGCGGTTCCTGCCGTTGGCAAATGCTACGGACTGGATATCATCGTCGACGATAGCATCGAGGCACAGCCGGAGATCTATATCGAAGCCGGGGATCACGAGACGCTGCTTCATCTGAGTCATGCGCAGTTTGCGCGCCTGACGGCCAACGCACTGCATGGGCGCTTTAGCGCGCACGACTGAGGATATGTCGGTCGTATCTGCCGCTGGGCATATTGGTCGGACAATCCGCGGGGACCGTCGCAGTCCCGAAGCGGGAGATCATACTGCGGCTTCCCAAAACGGTTCATGCGGCGCTGCGACGCCTCTTTACGTCTCATGCACTCCATCGAAATCGTCTTCGAAACGCAAATGCTTAACGCTGCGGCCACGGCGCCGCACTAGCTTCAAGGCCTCCATCCCGATTTTGATATGCCTTTCGACATAGCTCGCGGTTACTGTCTGATCCGATGCTTCAGTCTTCACACCCTCGGGGATCATTGGCTGATCGGACACAAGAAGCAGCGCGCCAGTCGAAATGTGGTTGGCAAATCCTGCAGCAAAGATTGTTGCAGTCTCCATGTCGATAGCCATACTTCGTGTACGACGCAACAGATCCCTAAAGCGATCATCGTGTTCCCAGACACGACGATTGGTCGTGTACACAGTACCTGTCCAATAGTCGTGACCGAGATCGCGGATCATCGTTGACACCGCGCGTTGCAACTGGAACGCGGGCAGCGCGGGGACCTCTGGTGGCAGGTAATCATTCGAGGTACCTTCGCCCCGAATGGCCGCAATCGGTAGAATCAAGTCGCCAATTTGATTTTTGCGTTTCAACCCGCCGCATTTGCCAAGAAACAATACGGCTTTCGGCGCAATGGCACTTAACAGATCCATCACGGTCGCGGCATTCGGGCTTCCCATGCCGAAGTTAATCAGAGTGATTCCATCGGCAGTCACGTTGGGCATCGGTCGATCTACGCCCTTTACCAAGCCGCCGTGCAGCGTGGCGAACCATTCGACGTAATTGTCGAAGTTGGTCAGGAGAACATATTCTCCGAATTCAGCAAGCGGCGTGCCGGTGTAACGCGGCAGCCAGTTTTCTACGATGTCCTTCTTCTCTTTCATTCTCTCTGGTCTCATTTGGAGGCGCCAACAACACAGCCCATCAAGCTAGTGCTGCTGGACACCATGCTATATTTTACCCGTCGCAATGATCGCATCGAGTTTACGATCCTTATCCTAACCGTGCGCACGACCGGTGCATTGTGGCTCCTGATCTCTCAATCGCTTGAACACGCCGCAGCGCGGGCCGGGGCGGTCATTTCGACGATCGTAACAGGTTTCACCATCTATCCACTGAGTGTGTGTACCGAAAACCCTATCCGAGTTGATGACGTGATGGAATCGCCTAAGCTGTCGGAATGATCGGGCTGATCTGTTTCGCTCTGGCCGTGCTGGGCTCGCCATTCACGTCGAAGTTGCAGCTTGAAGCTGAGAACGCGGTGCTTCGACATCAATTGAATGTCTTGAGGCGTAGGCTACATGGTCGCGTCCGGCTCACGAACCATGATCGCTGGTTCCTGATCCAGCTGTATCGCTGGTTTCCATCAATCCTGAGGGTTCTCACAATCATTCGGCCCGAGACGCTGGTGCGTTGGCACAGGGCCGGCTTTCGCTGCTACTGGCATTGGAAGTCGCGCCCATTGGGAGGGCGACCGCTGATCGACACGAAGCTACGCACGTTGATCCGGCGGATGAGCATGGAGAATTCGCTTTGGGGCGCGCCACGCATTCACGGCGAACTGCTCAAGCTCGGGTTTGAGGTCGCGCAGTCGAGCGTCGCCAAGTACATGGTCAAACGGCGGGCATCGCCCAGCCAGGGATGGCGGACCTTCCTGCATAACCACGCGCCAGACATTGCCGCCATGGACCTGTTCGTTGTTCCAACTATCGGTTTCGACCTGCTCTATGCCTTCGTCATCGTCCGGCTCGCCCGCAGAGACCTCGTCTGGATCAACGTCACAGCAAATCCCACGGGCCGAATGGGTTGCACGTCAAATAACGGAAGCATTTCCCTGGGATGAGGCTCCGCGCTACCTGTGTGTACCGAAAATTCAATTCGGCGTAGACGCACCAGGCGGACGGCGTAAGCTGGCATCCTGATGACCGATCTGTATCCTGGCGTCGCGCTTCAAGGCGAGAGCAACGCTGGAAGCGGAAAACCTGGTCCTGCGGCAACAGGTCAATGTGCTTCGCCGGCGAACGCCGAAGCGACCGCACCTCAACAATACGGATCGTTTTCTATTTGTTTGGCTCTATCGCTGGTTTCCGTCCGTCCTTGAGGTGGTCGCGATCGTCAGGCCGGAGACCATCATTCGCTGGCACCGTGCCGGGTTTCGGACGTATTGGCGCTGGCGATCCCGCAACCGTGTTGGCAGACCGAAGGTCTCGGCTGAGCTGCGCACGCTCATTGGCGAGATGAGCCGTGCGAACACGCTGTGGGGCGCGCCGCGTATTCATGGTGAGTTGCTCAAGCTCGGCTTCGAGGTCGCCCAGTCGACGGTCGCTCGGTACATGTGCCGCCACTCGCGGCCACCGTCTCAGGCTGGCGGACGTTTCTCAGCAATCACGTTGACGGCATCGCGGCGATCGACCTCTTTGTCCTGCCGACGATCGCATTCGAAATTCTGTATTGTCTTGTCATTGTGCGCCACGGACGACGACTTTGGGTGTCGTTTGGCGTGACGGCAAACCCAACCGCGGAGTGGATCTCGCGCCAAGTCACCGAGGCGTTCCCGTGGGACCACGCGCCGCGGTATCTTATTCGGGATCGAGACACCTCGTATGGTCCAGCCTTCTTGCAGCGGATCCGTGCAATGGGCATTCGGGACCATCCGATCGCACCCCGATCGTCCTTGTGCCTGTCGTAAATTAGATCCGGGCGTATCGGTGGTGGAGTCCGCCCAGGACCGGGCGGCAAAGAATGGTCCCGGCTAGTTTGACGGCGCGCGAGACCGGCGCGTCTTTCTCCAAAGATAAATGCGTCCTTATCTCGTTGTGATATTTCATGTACGACAGCAGTACATGACGGAGGTGTCGCTCGCCGAACACAACAAACGTGGTCAAGGCACTCCCGTCGGATCGAACCGATCAGCCGTTCGGCATATCCGTTTTGCCATGGGGAGCGCGGCGATGTCGGCCGGTCACGAATGCCCATTGATCGAAGTCTTCGGATGAAGACCTCACCATAGGCCCCATCCCGGTCACGGATCAGGTAGCGGGGAGCCTGTTCCCAACCGCATGCTTCCGTGACCTGATTTGCGATCCATTCTGCAGTGGGGTTAGCTGTGACGCCAAACCACAAAATTTGTCGTCGGCCGTGCCCCATGATCAGCAATCCATAGAGCAGGCGAAACGAGATCGTCGGCACGACGAACAAATCCATCGCCGCGATGGCGTCGGCATGGTTATGAAGAAACGTCTTCCAGCCTTGCGACGGTGGCCCTCGTCTCTTCACCATATACTTGGCCACGCTCGTCTGGCCGATATCGATGCCGAGCTTAAGCAGCTCTCCGTGGATCCGCGGCGCTCCCCACAGCGGGTTGGCGATGCTCATCTCGCGGATAAGCTTGCGTATCTCTGTCGGTAAGGTTGGTCGGCCACCACGACCTCGTGACCTCCAGCGCCAGTACGATCTGAACCCGGCGCGGTGCCACTTTATAACGGTATCTGGCTTCAAAACCGCCAGAGCGTTTAGGACTGTTGGCGCCAATCGATACACCCCGGCAAAGATCAAGCGGTCCATGGCGCTGAACGTCTGCCTCTTGGGCGAATGCCGTCTCAGTATGTTAATCTGATGCCGAAGGACCAGAATCTCGGCTGCCAACGAGGCCCGCGATCGGAACAATAATACCAGCGCCGACCAGATCAGGCTGCAAGCTTCTCTCATAAGATAGAAACATTGCGCGATCGGCTTCACTTGCCAGCCGAATTAGGTTTCCGACAGGGACAGGTCTCGCCGCACACTCCTTCAATTGAGGTGACGTCATCGGGACATTCTCCCGTTCCTTTGAGATCAGGGAACCCAATCGCGTGTGCGGCTGCGACCTCCAGAGGAGGCGCACCAATCAATAAACTCGCTCTTTTGGCGGTATCGTCGCAACTTCATTCGAGAGCGGCTGCAAATGGACCGGCCGATAGTCGAGGCGCACGCGACCATCTCCGTCTAGCCATGACAGCGTGTGCTTGAGCCATCCCTCGTCGTCTCGCTTTGGAAAATCCTCGCGCGCATGAGCACCACGGCTCTCCGTGCGGCCGATGGCCGAGCGCAGGCTGACGCTTGCCTGCGCCAGCATGTTGTCCAGTTCGAGTGCCTCGGTGAGATCGGTGTTGAACATCAAGGAGCGGTCCGCGACGGCGAGGTCGCGCATCATCGCGATCACTTCTTCGAGCTTGTCCGCCCTTCCTCCAGCAACGCGCCCGTCCGAAACACGGCGCAGTGACGCTGCATGGTCCGCTGCATCGCCAGCCGGATCGCGCCGGCACCGCTCTTGCCGTTCGACCATCTGATCTGGTCGAGCCTTGCGATGGCGCGATCGCTCGCCGCATCCGGGAGCGCCGGGTGGCCTTCGCCGCGGCGAAGGCTCTCCGTCGCCCGAAGCGCCGCGGCGCGGCCGAACACGATGATGTCAAGCAGCGAATTGGACCCGAGCCGATTGGCCCCATGAACCGAAACACAGGCGGCCTCTCCGATCGCCATCAACCCGGGCACGATTGCCTCTGGGTCGCCTTTGCGCTTGGTGACGACCTCACCATGCAGATTGGTGGGCACGCCGCCCATATTGTAATGCACGGTCGGCAAGACAGGGATCGGCTCACGTGTGACGTCCACGCCGGCAAAGATCTTCGCGGTCTCGCTGATGCCCGGCAGCCGTTCATGCAGGATATCGGCCCCGAGATGCTCAAGGTGCAGCTCGATGTAATCCTTCTGAGGCCCGCATCCGCGACCCTCGTTAATTTCGATGGTCATGGCGCGGCAGACGACGTCGCGTCCGGCCAGATCCTTGGCGGTCGGCGCGTACCGCTCCATGAAGCGTTCGCCTTCCGAATTGGTGAAATAGCCGCCCTCGCCACGCGCGCCTTCCGTAATCAGGCAGCCGGAGCCATAGATGCCGCTCGGATGAAACTGCGTGAACTCCATGTCCTCCAGCGGCAGGCCGGCGCGGAGCACCATGGCGTTGCCATCGCCGGTGCAGGTGTGCGCGGCTGTGCAGGAGAAGTAGACGCGGCCATATCCTCCGGTCGCCAGCACGGTGCGGTGCGCGCGAAACCGATGCAGCGTGCCCGCCTCCATATTCCAGGCGAGCAGGCCGCGGCAGGCGCCGTCATCGTCCACCAGAAGGTCGAGCGCGAAATATTCGACGAAGAATTCGGTGCCGTGCTTCAGACACTGCTGATACAACGTGTGCAGGATGGCGTGACCGGTCCGGTCGGCCGCGGCACAGGTGCGCTGCGCCATCTGCTTGCCGAAATCGATGGTCTGGCCGCCGAATGGACGCTGGTAGATCTTGCCTTCATTGGTGCGCGAGAACGGGACGCCGTAATGCTCAAGCTCCAGGACCGCGGGCGCGGCCTCGCGGCACATGTACTCGATCGCATCCTGGTCACCGAGCCAATCAGAGCCCTTCACCGTGTCGTACATGTGAAAGCGCCAATTGTCGCCGTCACCCATGTTGCCGAGTGAGGCGGCCATGCCGCCCTGAGCGGCAACGGTGTGACTACGGGTCGGGAAAACCTTGGTGACACAGGCCGTCCTCAGGCCGGATGCGGCCATGCCGAGCGCGGCGCGCATTCCGGCGCCGCCGGCTCCGACGATGACGACGTCATAGGTGTGATCGACGATTTCGTACGCTTCCGTCATGGACCTATTCCTAGCGGTACGCCCTCATCGCGGGAGCGGTATGGCTTTCAGTCCAATCCCTCGACAATGCGGACGTCCCGTTCGCAGGCGTTGCCGAGCGCTTTCAGCGCCTCTCGATAGGCAGGACTGTCGGGCCGCGACGGCGTGCTCGACGCTGTCGAACTCAGTCACCGTGGCGCGCTGAGCAATCCCTTGCTCGTAAGCCTTTGCGGCGTCGCCGCGGGCCAGGAAGCGGCCGCCATTGGCGATAATGGCCGGCCCTGCAAGCTTTCCGTACGCCGCCAGCGCGGCGGGATCCGAAATGGAGCGATAGAAGGTGATCCAATATCCCTTTGCCATGTCTGCTCTCCCTGAGGGTCGTCACAAAAGTGGTCAGGCCGCCGGCCTCAGTACGGTGCGTTCCGTCGTCATTTGATGTCCTCCACCTGATCGAGATAGCGGCCTCTCATAACGCCAGCCGAAACTTCTCGATGACGTCAGGATCGGGATCAATTCCAAGGCCTGCGCCCTGGGGTACGGAAATCCGGCCGTGCTTCGGCCTGAGCGCATGGCCGTAGATGGTGGCTTCAAGATCAAACCAGCGCCATTCGATCATGGAATCGGCCGTGCCGAGTGCCGCGGTCGCATGGACCGCGGCCAACAGACCGGGGCCGTCATAGAACGAGTGCGGCATAACCGTGGTGTTGTGGACGGCGGCAAGTGGGAAGACTTTGCGCAACTCGCTGATGCCTCCCATCTTGGCAGGGCTCGGCTGAACGAAGTCGACCGCCCTCGCCGCCAGCAGACGTTCGAAATCCATCAGCGTATAGATATTTTCGCCGGCGGCGATCGGGATACCTGTCGCTCTCCGCAACTCGGCGAGGCCGCCGAAATTTTCCGGAGGCCAAAGCGGCTCCTCGAGCCACTTGAGATCAATCGCCTCGAGATCGTCCGCAATGCCGCGCGCTTGCAGCAGTGTCCAGGGACAGTTGACGTCGAGCATCAACTCGATGTCGGGACCGGCTTCGTCGCGGGCCGCGCGGATGGCGGAGATCTCAATCTCATGAAGCTTGAGCGTGCTGAACCCGGCCTCGATCACCTGGCGCACACTGGTCCGAACAAGAGAGGGATCGGAATAGCGGACTAGGCTTGCATAGCAGGCCAGATCGGCCACGCCGCCTCCCAGAAGCCGGCACAGCGGCACGTTGGCGGCCTTTCCCGCGATATCCCAAAGGGCGATATCGATCGCCGAAATGCCAAAAGCCAGGGCACCACCTCGTCCGAAGACGTGCAGCTTCTTCTGAACGTCGGACATCAGCGGCTCGATCCGCGTAGCATCCTGGCCGATACAGAGCGGCGCAATCAGTTGGTCGATCGCGAGCTTGGCGGAAGCAACCGCACGAAACCCGAAGGCCTCTCCCCAGCCGATCAAGCCCTGGTCGGTCGTCACCTTTACGAGCAACGAGTCCGCGGAAGGCAGGTTGCTGTCACCCCAAGCTGAGGCATCGGACGTGTTTCCCGCCTTGAACGGGATACGCAGTGGAATGGGCTCAACGCGAGTGATGATCATCTTCTGGGTCCTCCCACGTGCTGCGCACCAAGTGACCGGCCGGCAAGAGAGACTTATGCGTGCTGATGACGCGGATCGTCGTGCGGGTCGTGATATTCGAGGCCCAGCGGGCCGATAGCCGTGACCTGCGTGACGTATTCGCCGGACTTCGCCCAATGGAAATGCCAGGTCTCGCCGGGCAGCACGATGACGCTGCCGGGCGGATAGGCCTTCACCTTGTCGCCGTCGAACGTCTCGCCGAGTCCGATGTAGAAGACGCCGGACATGACCGTGTAGATGCGATCCTCCGGATGCTTGTGCGGCATCAGTTTCGTGCCGTCCGGCACTTTCACCCTGACCACGTAGGGACCCGGTTCGGTGGGATGGCCGACCATGATCGCCAGGCGAGCCCCCGGCGGAAACGCCGGGAATTGCTTCCAATCGATTTCCTCAGGAAGGATCGATCGAAAAACGGATTGACCGGGTTGGTGGTTGCGGACCATCACGCTGCTCCATCCTTTGAGGGCTTCCCCCGATGCCACGTTTCAATCTCTCATTTGCGTCTGCTTGACCGGCATCACTTTTTTCCGTCCCTTCGACCTTACCCGACTATCGGCCGTCGAGCCCGTTGAGTGCAGGGCCAACCTTGTTCTTCGCACCTTCGCCATTCGAATGGCAGATCGACATCATTCGCGCGCTCGCTTCCATTGATGTCTATCGTAAAGGCCATGGTATTTTCTCCTTGCGGTTCAGATCAAATGGACGCCGACGGCCAAACGAGTCTGAAGACGACGTCGATGTTGCCACGCGTCGCTTTCGAGTACGGACAGAGCCGTTCGGCCTCCTCTACGAGAGACTTGGCGATGTCGGGGTCGAGACCGGGCAGACTGATGTTGAAACGAGCGCTCAGGTAGTATTCGTCCTCGGCGAGGTGCCAATCGACTTCCGCGTCGATAATGAGATCGAGCAGCTTGACTTTCCGTCTGCGGGCCGCCAACCCGATCGCGCTTTCGAAGCCGGCAGACCAACCCGCTGCAAAGAGCTGTTCCGGGTTGGTGCCCACGCGTGGCGAACCTGGCAGCGAAAACCGGACATCAAGCCGACCATCGGAGCTGCGCGCCGACCCGTTCTCGCGCCCCCCAACGGTGCGCGTCTGTGCGGTATAGATCACCGTGCCAACTGAGCGGGCGGCAAACTCACCCTTCGATTGCGCAGCCATGATTCTGCCCTCCGATGACATCCGGACGATCGACTTCAACCGCTGAGCTGACCGACATGGAATCCGAGCCGGTTCTCGACATTCACCGGCCCGATGGAAGCCGCGCTCCATTACTCCCTCGCGCTCCGTTCAATGGCATTGACTCGGACTCGACCAGTCCGCCTGTTCTGCGACCACACTTGCTCAGGTGCTGGGAAATAGCTCGTTATGGATTGTTAGACGTCGTTAGCTGTTGTGAGCTATTGCAGCAGCGCGAGAATCGTAGCGTGGAGCGCTTATGCCCAGGATGATGTATAGGCTTGGTCGATCGGGCGCCGTGATACGTCGCTTCGCCGCTTCGCTGAAGGCAGCTGTCAGCTGCACCAACTGCGGTCGCGGTTTTCACCCCGGCGGCGCACGGCAACGCTGCCAAATCGACCGATCGCTAAACGAATCAGTATTGCTTGTATCCAGGCTTTGATTGCAACCGTTGGCGGCTTGGGTCGCTTGGAGACGGTTGTCTCGAGCTCTCCCGTCAGAAACTGCGCGCGTCCGCTACCAAACGATCAGTCTTCATCGGAATTGGTGATCATCGACACGATGACGTCTGACGGTTCGATGCCGCATTCTGTTCTAGGGCTTTCGCAGAGCAAATAATAGACCGCCGGTCCCGCGGACGGGTCGCTATTTGCAGAACGACACAATTCGGGGTTCGCCCGATCCCAAGCCCCCCATCTTCTCGGCGCTGCGGCCTTTCAAACCGAACGAACGGCATGTGATCCTCACAAAGTTTTGAAGGCCGTCGGCAATCCTGGACACTAGGTGCATCTGGGAATTCGGCAAATACGAGCCCAATCGACCCTCACGCTGACAACTGCCCGCCAGCCTGTTCCTTCACTTTTGAGTTCACGTGAACGTATCTTTCCCTCTCCGGATTGGCAGTTTAGGAGGCAGATAGGGCGCACCGGAACCCGTAATTGACCCAAATTACCACCTAAACAGTCCGCAACGTAAAGACGACGCCAATGAAGACGCCGGCCGCGCGGACCAAAGAGACGATCTTTTTCGGTCCATTCACCCTATCAGCCAGCGAGAGGCGACTGACGAAAGACGGCGCGCCAGTCGACTTGGGTGCGCGGGCATTCGACATCCTGATCCTTCTGCTTTCGCGCCCTAACGAGGTCATTAGCAAGAGCGAACTTCTCGCGCAGGCTTGGCCTGATGTCACTGTCGAAGAAGGCAGCCTGCGCTTTCACATTGCAAGCTTACGCAAGGCGCTTGGCGACGGAATAGAGGGTGCCCGATACATATCAACAATAGCAGGTCGCGGTTATTGCTTCGTCGCGCCCCTTTCAGAATCAGGCAATTCAGTCCGGCCGCCGGCCAAACCGTCGGCAAGTTTTCACCATGCGAACTTGCCCGGAAGACTGAACGCGATGATCGATCGCGAAGAAGACCTCGAAAGGCTGTCAAGCCGGCTTAGCGCGAACCGCTTTGTAACCGTCGTCGGGTCGGGAGGTGTTGGCAAGACTACGGTTGCAGTCGCTGTCGCTCACCAATTGCTCGCGGCCTTCGGCGGCGCCGTCCTGTTTGTCGATCTGGGCATGTTCAGCGATCCCCAGTTGGTGGCAACAGGGGTCGCCTCCATATTGGGCTTGTCCGTCCAAAGCGAAGACGCGACCCGAGGCCTCATCTCTTACCTCCGGGACAAGCGACTCCTCCTGGTCCTTGATACCTGCGAACATCTGATCGAGGCAGTGGCTGCTCTGGCATCCATGATCTTTGCGGCCGCCCCACAGGTTCACATCCTCGCAACAAGTCGAGAAACTCTCCAGGTCGACGGCGAGCACGTTTACCGGCTGGATCCACTCCCCTACCCACCTGACGACGCCAGGCTCACCGCCGACATCGCCAGAACGTTTCCCGCAACCCAACTGTTCATCGAACGCGCGATTGCGAGCGGCGCCCGCCTGGAATTGAATGATACAGAGGCCGCACTCGTAGCGAAGATCTGTCGAAGGCTCGACGGAGTGGCACTCGCGATCGAGTTGGCCGCTCGTCGCGTAGAGGTCCACGGCCTGCAACAAACAGCCGCTCTTCTGGATCAGCGGCTGGCCCAGCTATGGGTGGGACCCCGCACTGCGCCGCCCCGGCAAAAAACCCTGCAGGCGACGCTCGACTGGAGCTACGGATTGCTCTCCGAAACGGAACGCATCGTGCTTCGTCGGCTCGCCGTCTTTGTCGGACACTTCACGCTGGACGCCGCTTTGGCGGTCGCGACCAGCGAGGGGATCGGCCAGGCGGAGGTCTTTGCGGCGGTAGACAGTCTTGTGGCGAAATCGATGGTCGCCACACGTCCGCTCGGAGCCATGATGCGATATCGGCTCCTCGACACAACGCGCGCTTATGCGCTCAACATCGAATCTGACAACGACGAGACCGCAGGCGTCGCTATTCGTCACGCACGCTACTATCGGCAATGGCTGGACCAAGCCGGGTCTGAATGGTCAAATCTCATGTCCGGGGCGGAAAATGCTCCTTATTTCGCCGGCATCAACAATGTTCGCGCTGCTCTGGAATGGTGTTTCAGCGCAAACGGCGATACGAGAACTGGCGTGGAGCTTGCTGCCGCGGCCGCGCCCGTCCTTCTGGCGATGTCGCTACTCCCCGAATGCCATCATTGGTCGGAGCGCGCCTTGCTCCATCTCGACGACACGGTGCGCGACAGTCTCGAAGAGATGCACTTGCAGGCGGGACTCGGGATCGCATCGATGCATTTGTACGGAGAAGATGAGCGTAACCGTACAGCTTTGAAACGAAGTCTCGATATAGCTGAAAAACGCCGCGACACAGCCAATGAAGCAGGTCTGCTTGGCATGCTGCACATGTTTCATTTTCGCGGCGGCGACTTCAACACGGCGTTGTCTTTTGCCAAGAGATGCCGGTCCGTCGCCGACACTGTCGACGACCCGGCGGCCATCGCACTGGCCCACTCCATCTTGGGCCGCTCGCTGCTCATGATGGGCGATTTAAATGGTGCGCGCGCCGAACTCGAATCGCTGTTCACGATTTGGACGCCAACCCAACAGAGCAACACGATCTACCTCGTCCACGATCGCCATTTTCGGGCTGGTATCGCCCTCGCACGAACGCTGTGGCTGCAAGGGTACCCTGACCAAGCCGTCGAGCGCGTTCGCGAATTCGTCGGGGGCGCCAAAAAGATGGATCATCCAGCATCGGCGACTGTTCTTTTGGCTTGGGCGGCATCGATATTTCTTTGGACCGGAGATTTGAAGAGTGCGGAGGAGCATATCAACGACTCCATCGGCATCTCTGAATCCTACTCTCTAGGTCCTCTTGCTGCAGTTGGACGAGCAAGAAAGGCACAACTAGCAATCCGCCAAGACATATCCAAGAATAGTGTCGCCGACCTCAAGACGTCTTTGGCAGAACTCCATTCCGTTCGCTACGAGCTGATTACTACTGAACTCGATATTTCCCTCGTCCAAGGGCTGACAGCCGCGGGACAATTTGGCGAAGCGACGACGCTCTTGGAAGGCACTATGCGGCATGTGATCACAAACGGGGACACCTGCTACATGCCAGAATTGTTGCGCGTAAAGGCCGCACTCCTCCGGTCTACACCTACACTTCCCGCTGACGAGGCCGAAACTTGCCTGAGGAAATCGCTGGAGCTCAGCCGAAATCAAGGCGCTCGTAGTTGGGAGTTGCGGACCGCAATCGACCTGGCGACGCTGCTGGCCGAGAAGGGTTACCGTCAGCGCGGAACGGAAACCCTCCAGCAGACGTTTGAGCAGTTTACTGAAGGGTTTGATACGGTCGATCTAAAGGCGGCTAAACGCCAGTTGGAGTCGCGATCATGATTTGCGATGCAGTAAGTCGTCACATTCGACCAACCTTTCTGCGTCAAAGCGACCAGTGCCGAAGCATGCATTTATCCGCTCCTCTTTTCCGTCGGAAGGATCGTGAATGTCGCCCGGTGCACAGTCGGTAGATCATGTGAAAGGCTACTGCGGCTTGTGCATCGCGACGCTTCGACGCTCGCAGGTGCGCAATCCGACGGAACTGCGATCGGCAAACCGGTCCTCATCGACGTGAAAATCTTCGACACCTCCTCAGAGTAGTGACGTCGAAGGAAGATTCGCGCAGCAGATCCTCGCTCACAACGTCTAACAACGCCTAACGAGCTAACAACCCGGTTTGGGTGGAGAGTATCGCTGCGAGCAACGGCCAAAGGGTACGAGCTCGAACGGGATTGCGCGGGGCATTCATCGCGATGCTTTAGAAACACCTCATCCAAAAAATGCGACCAAAGGAGACAGTTATGAAGGTACTGATGGTGATCACATCCCACGACAAGCTGGGTAACACCGGACGAAAGACGGGCTTCTGGCTCGAAGAACTCGCAGCTCCCTACTACGTTTTCAAGGACGCCGGCGATGAGATCACACTGGCGTCGCCGAAGGGCGGACGACCGCCGCTTGACCCCAAGAGCAACGAACCCGAATTCCGCACTGACCTTACGCTCCGGTTCGAGAAGGACGCGGCTGCGGAAGCTCAACTCGACAAGACCCTTCGCCTTGACAGTGTCAGGCAGGAAAACTTCGACACCCTCTTCTACCCGGGCGGCCACGGCCCGATGTGGGATCTCGCCGAAGACAAGCACTCCATCAAGCTGATCGAATCCTTCGTTGCCGCCCGCAAGCCAATCGCAATCGTGTGTCATTCCACGGGTGCGCTGCGCCACGTGAAGACGCCGGACGGCAAGCCTCTGGTGCAGGGCAAGGAAGTTACCGGCTTCACCAACGGCGAGGAAGAAGAGGTCGGGCTCACCAAAGTGGTGCCCTTCCTTGTCGAAGATGAGATGTTGAAACTGGGCGCCACCTTCTCAAAAAAAGCCAACTGGGAGGTTCACGTTGTCAGCGATGGCCTGCTGACCACAGGACAGAATCCACATTCCTCGGGCCCGGCCGCGAAGATCTTGATGGCCGCGGTGAAGCAAAAGGCCAAACCGGCTGCGACTGCTCGGGCTTCATAGATCGAGAATCCCTCGAGCGACTGCTGGTTTTCGACGGATGGCGCCGCTGCGGGTTGAGCCAAACCGACGCCTGAGTGCGTCATGCCGTCGGCAATCGTTGAACAAGAACAAAACGCAAGGAGACTCTAATGCAGGCAAAGACAGAGAAAGCGCAAATTCGGCTTACCCGCACATCGAGCGCCTATTGGCGGGTCACGTTCGACAATCCTCCGTTGAACGTCATGGGCCCGCAGTTCGTTCGCGAAATGCGAGAGATCATCACCGCCGTCGAAGCTGACGAGGAGGTCAAGGTCGTTGTCTTTGACAGTGCCGTTGATGGATTTTTCCTGAACCACAGTGATTTCTACGCCGATATGAAGGATCTGACCAGCATGCCTCAAGGACCGACGGGACTGGAGGCGTGGCCCGACATACTCGTTCGGCTTACGCGGGCGCCCGTCGTGTCGATCGCCTTGATTCGCGGGCGCGCGACAGGGAATGGAAGTGAGATCGCCCTGGCGAGCGACATGAGTTTTGCGAGCCGCGAGAAAACGCGTCTGTCGCAGTGGGAAGTGGGGGTCGGCCTGGTTGCGGGGGGAGGCCCCATGGCGCGTCTGCCACGGTTGATGGGCAGACAAAGAGCCTTGGAGGTACTCCTGAGCTCCAATGACATCGGGGGGGACCTAGCTGAAGCTTATGGCTATGTGAACAGGTCGCTCCCGGATGGCGAACTCGATGGGTTCGTCGACGCGCTGGCGACCCGCATCGCGTCGTTTGACAAGTGGGCGATAGCGAACACGAAGCGCCTCGTGAATGCCGCGAGCCTGCCGCCGGACGTCGAGATCGCCTCCGGCTGGGATGCCTGTATGGCCTCGATCGGCCGGCCGGCCGCGCAGGGCAAGATCAAGGCTTTATTTGAGCAGGGCTTTCATCGGCCCGGAGACGCAGAAAATCGCCTGGGGTTCTATTTGGGGCAACTCGGACACGGGGGCTGACGCGCTCGAAAACGCGAGCCTAATTTTCCCTTCCGCACAACACTCATCAGAAAGAACACTGCCATGGATTTGCTTACCTTCGCGAAGACTATTGCGGACCGCGTCGAAGCGCAGTCAGCACGCGCCAAAGTACCGGTTGCCGTTTGTGTCATCGATATTCACGGTAACATCATTCTCAAGCACCGCATGAGCGGAGCGCCGGCCTTCTCGATCGAGCTATCGGAGCGGAAAGCTTACACGTCCGCGCTGGTGGGACTTCGAACGGCCGACCTCTCCCCGCTCGTGCAGCCGGGGCAGGAGCTCTTCCCGCTGATGGGGCTTTCCGGGGGAAGGTTTTGTTCAATGGGCGGCGGAGCGCCGCTCACCAGCGAGGGCCAATTGGTCGCGGGCGTCGGCGTGAGCGGTGGCACGGTTGCGCAGGACGTCAACATCCTTAAATCGGCTCTCCGAGAAGCCGTTTAAGCCTGCCGTCACCGCAAAATCGTGAAGGCAGCACATTACGATTTCACGGCGCACCCGCAGCCGGGGAACGGGAATTCGAAAATCATTACCTCCAAGGAGCCAAACATGAGCATCGCTGAAATGCGGAGAGAACCCACGGCCGAGACCTTGCGCGCGGGCACGATCGACATGAAGCTTGAGGTCGTTGTCATCCCTGTCTCGGACGTCGATCGCTCCAAGCGTTTCTATAGCGAATTGGGCTGGAGGCTCGACATCGACTACACGGCCGGGGATGACTACCGAGTGATTCAGTTCACGCCGCCCGGCTCCGGATGCTCAGTCATCTTCGGCAAGAACGTTACGACAGCTGCACCGGGCTCGGCGAAGGGGCTGCACTTGATCGTCTCCGACATCCAGGCCGCCTGCGACGAACTGCTCCGCCGTGGTGTCGGGATCAGCGAGCCATTCCACGACGCCGGCGGCATATTCCACCATGCCGGCGCGAAAGGCCTAATCAGCGGCCCAAATCCGCAACGAAAAAGTTACGCCTCGTACGCCTCGTTCAGCGATCCGGACGGCAACGGCTGGGTGGTCCAGGAGGTTACCGCGCGACTGACCGGACATATCGAGGCGGGCGACACAAGCTTCACCCCTGAGCTGACGGACGTGGTCCGACGTGCGGAAGCTGGTAAGCCTCGGTGCGATGGAACGGGAGATTTGGGTTGACGGCGTGGCGCTGAATTCAATCAGGACGCGGTTGGCGGCGGAGGCGTTTGAGGCGGTGCTTCGGACGGGTGGCAATTTCCTATGATTGCTGCGGCGGGTCGCGCTGTTGTTGGCGAGCCGCCTTCAATGCGAGCTTCGCCTTAGCGGTTGCCGGATGGGGCTTGCACCCACTGGAAAGCGCCGACTTGCACGGCGCATACCCGGAACGGACATCGGTATCGCCGGATCAACCCAAATTTTTTTGAGATGTCGGCCGCCTGAACCCGCGTTAGTGTGCCCTCTCCGTCCCAGGGCTTCATTTTGACCAAAACGACCGATACCGAGCGCAGGCTAGTCGCTATTCTTGCGGCCGATGTCGAGGGTTTTAGCCGCCTGATGGGTTCGGACGAGGTCGGAACCTTCCGGGATTTGATCGAGCGTCGGGCCGTCCTCGATGCCCTAATCGCTTCCCATCGGGGTCGGATCGCCAATACCGCCGGCGACAGCGTGCTGGCCGAGTTCGCCAGCGCCGTAGACGCGGTCCAGTGCGCCGTGGCGGCGCAGGGGGCGCTCGCCGAGGCCAATGCCGGGACATCACCCGACCGCCACATCAATTTTCGGATTGGCGTGCATGTCGGCGACGTGATGGTCAAGGGCGGCGATCTTTTTGGCGACGGCGTCAACATCACGGCCCGCTTGCAAACGCTGGCCGCGCCCGGCGGCGTCTCTGTCTCGGGCGCAGCTTATGATCATGTTCGCAAGGTGCTGCCTTTTAAATTCGCCGATCTTGGTGCCCAGCAGGTGAAGAATATCGAGGAGCCAGTTCGGGTTTATGCTGTCAGTGCGGCGGAGGCCCCAATGACTTCGGATTATACGAACGCGTCAGACGAGAGAAAGCCACTTACCCTCCCAGACAAGCCCTCCATTGCTGTTCTGCCCTTCCAGAACATGAGCGGCGATCCAGAGCAGGAATACTTTGCGGACGGCATGGTGGAAGACATCACTACCGCGCTTTCGCGCTTCACGACGCTGTTCGTGATCGCGCGCAATTCGAGTTTCACCTACAAAGGCCGTGCCGTCGACATCAAGCAGGTCGGCCGCGAGCTCGGTGTCCGCTATGTACTTGAGGGCAGCGTGCGCAAGGCCGCCGGTCGCCTCCGCATCACCGGGCAATTGATCGAGGCGTCCAGCGGCGCTCATCTCTGGGCGGAGAAATTCGATGGCGCGCTGGAAGACGTGTTCGAGTTGCAGGACGCGGTGACCGAACGCGTGGTCGGCGCCATCGAAACCAGCGTCAATCAAGCCGAGATCAATCGTTCCCGCGCCAAGCCAACCAGCAATCTCGATGCCTATGATTATTATCTCCGAGCCCTGCAGCAATTTACCCTGTACACACGCGCAGGCAGTGACGCCGCGATCGAAAATGCCCAAAAGGCAATTTCCCTCGATCCAGATTACGCACTTGCCAAGGCGCTTCTTTCCTCGACTTACATGAGTCGCCGGATACGGGGATGGGGCACGACGGGCGATCCAGCCAAGGCGCTGGCCGTCGCGAGGGAGGCCATCGCCCAGGACTCCAACAATCCTTCTGTGTTGAGATGGGCGGGTCTCACTCTCGGTTTTTGGGGGGATCATGACCGCTCCATTGCCCTTCTGGAGAAGGCCGCCCGCCTCAATGTGAATGGATCTCAAATCTTGTTGAGCCTTGGCTGGGTGAAGGTCTATGCCTGCACCGATACCGAGCGTGCGATCGCGCACTTCGAACGTGCAATGAGGCTCAGTCCACGCGATCCCCGAATGGCTTCGATGCTGACGGGAATCTCCTTTGCCCATTTGATTTCGGGGCACTATGAAAAGGCATTGTCGTTTGCTCAGCAAAGCATCGATGAAGGGCCACAGTTCACTTCAGGTCATCGCACCAAAATCACGGCCTTGATCTTTCTCAATCGTGAGCAGGAGGCTAGGGCAGCGGCAGAAATGCTGTTGGCTTTTGATCCCCAGTTTTCGATCTCCTCGCGACTGCCGCCCTACCGCGACCCCGATTTCCAGCAAAGATATCACGCTGCCCTGAAGGCAGCCGGGCTACGCGAATAAGCGCTAAGTGCCGCGCTCCGGAAATTTATCTGCTGCGAATTAGTCTGTATCTGGCACTTAACCGACGTCGATAGTTTGCGAATGTCCGCTTTGCCATAAGCGGCCGTTCACAACAAACAACAGCTGTTTGTAGGCTTTACGACTGAATTCCCCGATGGAAATCCCCTTCTGGACCTCCGGCTTTTACGGGGCTTCCGAATGGTGAAATCAGCTACAATGACGTCGCGCCGCTCATTCCGAGTCGCAATAAGCCCCATCATCGGATTGCCGCCAGGATTTGTGGCCGCATCTTGAGACGGGCGCGCTGCAGACCATATTGTCATTGAGTCGGCGGCATCGGACCTAGCGCCGGTGGCCTAGACGAATCCCAAGCTTAAGCGCCTTCTGCCGCAACGAACCCACACTGCGCTTTGTAAGCTTCGCAATTTGCACGACGGGTGTTTTCGCCTTTGAGTGCGCACGCAATTCCTTCACATCGGCTTTGGTGTATTCGCGACGCACGACAGTCTTCTTCTTTGCTTTTTTAGGCACTTAGTATTCCTTGGTTGTGAGGCGGCCTTAGTACCACAGATAGCCTGAGCAGCAACCGTCATCAGCTTCAACGCCGAGCCCCTGGCCGCTCCTTGTCCCCACAGCTGCGCCACGCGGAAATAGCGAACATGTCACGATACTCCTTGTATGAGGACATTTGCAGGTATTGTCCTTGCCGCTCTGGTCAGCGCGACTCATCGGTTTTCGCAAGACACACACCGCTTCCTGCGTGAGATAACCCGTGAACACCACCCTGGCCGCCTCTTCCTGGGTTTCTTGCCGGCAATGTTCGGCGCGGACGGTGGGCTCGGCAGTGTTGTCGATGCGGTAGAGTGCATTCGGAACGAGGTGGACTCCATTGTGGTACCCTGAAGAGGCCGTGCAGATTCTCGGTTCGACGTTCCGGATCGGAGAAGCCGGCGACGCAGTATCATTCTTGGCGCAGGAAGGCTTCTCGATCCTGATGATGAAGGAGCGGCGGCCCGCGACCGGACGCTGCAGGGCTGGGCGATCTCGGTGTTGCTGGATGCCGGCGCCATCCGCGAGTGCGAGGAGCACGGCTGGATGAAGGACTGTGGTGATCCGGATGCCCGCGGACGCGCCCCTCGCCGCCGCCCGCCAGGATCCACCGTCCGGCGTCTCTCCGAACGAGACAGCCTCTCCGGTAGAGGACGTACTCGGCTCAATCGGCGACATGTGCCCGGAGCGCCCGCCCGATCTCTGACGCTGGGCGGCGGTGTTGGCCTAGTGGTGCGGCACAGGCGCGTCTAGCTGTTCGGACTCCAGGCGGTTTAGCGCCTCGTTTATTGCCTTGAGGGCTTGCTCGATCTCCGTGCGTTCTATGGCCTCAGGCTCTTTCTGCATGCGATCGAGCAGGGCTTGCTTCCGCTCGAGAAGTTCTCCGGCCCTGGACATTTGGCAACTCCGACACTGCTGCCCCGGCGTAAAACTAGCGCCGGGCGACTTCCTGGGCGATGCGGTCAGCGACCGTCGGAATACCCAACGGTCGCGTCTCGCCACTTGCTTTTGGAATCTCGACCCGCCGCACCGGCGACGGAAAGTAGCTCCCTGACAACAGCCGATTTCGGAGCTTGTAGAGGTTGCCCGAGAGGCTGGCTGTTAATCGCTTGGGGTCCCGACGCCGATCGGCACGATATGTCTCTGATCCACATGTCATTAGAGGGGGGCATGCTTCGGCGCCGATTTACACTCATCTCACGGCATGGGAACAGGTGACGACGAACACCGTGCGGCTGCATTGCCAATCCGCTCCCAAAATCGGATCGGAGACGGCGTGCGGACGGCCGACTGCGATTGCGCTGCCGCAGCCGATTAGGACCAAGCCTGTGACGGCAATCATTCTCAACCTTTGCCAACTGAATTCCATGGGTGTAGCTCCCAGAAATCATGTGCCGACCAATAAGCCTCACTGGCCGTTCTCTGACACAAGAGACTGAAGAGGCGATCTTCTTCCATCAGGTAAAGCCAGTGAGAAGCAACGGGCACGGCGGCGAAGCGGATTAGAGCGGATCAGCGTCACGCCCTTCCCCCGCCCTCGTCGCCTCGTAACTCAGTCGCCCAGCCTGCCGCATCACCGCGTGAGCGTATCGCCATAGTGCTTGGCGCGCGCATGCCGCTTAGCAGCCGCACTCAACGATAAAGAGACGCTGCCAGCTGGTGCGAGCGCGTACGCTGTCCGACTTGAAGCTGACCCGACCCCCAGGCTCTGGTAAAATGCCAGTAAACCAGGCTCCTGGACAGCTTGTTGTGCGATTGCTGGGGTCGTGATTGCCGCCGCCGACAGAGCTGCGGCTATGCTGAAACGCTTGAAGTTGGTCATCGCCTATCTCCCTTGGATTGGGAAGAATGGGTGTGCACCTCACGAGCCACACCTCAATTACCAGTGCGTTACACGAAGTAGAAAGCCTGTGCGCCCAGTCAATGGCATTACGACCGTCATATCACAGCATGGTCGTGATCAAACATAACAAGCGCGAGATGGATTTGATCGCCCTGCTTGGCGGTTCGTCGGTCAGCGCCACATCCTTCGCTGTTACGCCCGACGTACGAAGCGGGAGTTTTGCAATCCTATATTGGAAGAGAATGATCTTCTTATGAGGCGCTGCGATCAGGCCGGCACGATCAACCGTGTAGCGGCTACCTGCCAGACGGCTTACCCGATCACTTTTTGCTGAGTTGTCATTCTGATCTTCCTGTCCCTGTCGCAAATTCAATCCGCTGGCGGTTGATCGGGAATCGCGCGATGCTGCCGCTCGATGTTGGATTTGTGCAAACTGATCTTTGGGACGGTGATCGATCTGCTACGGTCGCGCGCAACGCTCGAGGCAGAGGTTGTGGTGCTGAGGCAGCAAATCAATGTGCTGCGGCGTGCCAGTCGCCAAGAGACGTCCATTTGGGGCGGTTGACAGGCTGATATTGGGAGGCGTCTGCGGATTGTTTCCCAAGAGTTATGATGCACTTGCCATAGTTCGGCCGGACACCGTGATCCGTTGGCACCGCGCCGGTTTCAGATTGTATTGGTGCTGGAAATCGCGACGCCGCTGCGGCCGACCGATTGTGTCGTTGGAAATTCGCCGGTTAATTCGCGAGATGAGCGTCGCCAACCCGTTGTGGGGTGCTCCCCGCATCCACGGGGAACTGCTCAAGCTCGGGTTTGAGGTCGCGCAGTCCAGCGTCGCCAAGTACATGGTCAAACGACGGGGGCCACCCAGCCAGGGATGGCGACCCTTCTTGCGTAACCACGCGCCGGACGTTGCCGCCATGGACCTGTTCGTTGTTCCAACTATCGGTTTCGACCTGCTCTATGCCTTCGTCATCGTCCGGCTCGGCCGCAGAGACCTCGTCTGGATCAACGTCACTCCAAATCCCACGGCCGAATGGGTTGTGCTGTTAATCGGCGTGGGGTCCCGACGCCGATCGGCGAGCTAAGCTATTGATCTGCCTAGCGGTGGAGGGGTCACTCTTGGACGCTTATTTACAGTCGAGCGTCACGGTGAAGAAGAAACGCAGCGCTGCAACCGAGCCATTGATGCCCGGCGCACGCACGCCGGCCTGCGTCTGATGCAGCTGGAAAAGGCGAAGATCCTCAGGCGCGGCCGTATCCGGCGCGCGGCCGAGAAAGGCTGTAAATGTCCTGACGTGCCGGATATAGTCGTTGTGCGTCTTCTCGACGAAGTTGCGCACCGTCATGTCTTCGATCATGCGCCGGCGCAGCGGGCTGATGGGCTTCTCACTCATCGGGGTGCTCCTGTCTTGAGGTGGAGGTTGGTAGACCCCTCGATTCTCAAGACAGGACGTCCGGCTTGTCATCGTCTCCCGCTTACTTCGTCACTCCATCGGTGCCACTGGCTCCGCTCCGCGCGCAGCGCGCTCCCGCAAAGCGGGTTCGTTCTTTGGCACCTTTCAGACATGGCATGTCTGATGCGCGATGTCTGTTCTTAGGGGCAGAGCGGACCTAGCGGTTGCGCGCGCAGAGGTCCGACTTTGACCCGGAACGGAAGTCGGGCCTTTGAAGTCATTTGCTTCAGGCATCAACGTCAGGCTCTGATCCCATGGCGGGCTGGGTAGCACCGGAGCATAGGGGGCGAGTTCGAACTCTGTAGGCTGCACTTCCGCAGCAATCACTGGAAAGGCCGTGCCAGTGTTGTTCGCTCTTCACATTTTTCTGGGAAGGCGGTGATCAATACAACGGACGATCAATCGCAAACCTCGACGCGGCGGTATACCCAGCCGTAGCCGTCCCAGTAGCGTTCGCGAACGAACCGGCACACGGGCTCTTCGACGTATACCGGCGCCGGCGCATAGTAGACCGGCGGCGGTGGAACAGGGCGTGACGCCAGGGCCCCACCGAGCAACGCCCCGCCGATAAGTCCACCTACGACGCCAGCGGCGATTTGACCGTTCTCTGCTGTCGCCGGTGCTGGCGACAAAAATGCGGCTGCGGCTACTGCCACAACTCCGACAACTGAAGCGATATTGCGCATAATATGCCCCTTCAAACCGAGAAATCCTCGTTTGTGGACTTTTACCAATCATACATCTCGCGATTAACGCTTTCTTAATTCTGCCGGACGGCAACAAATCTTTTGTACCGAAACCGTTCTACTGCGCCCCTGTTCCTGTTCAGGTTAACAATCGGATTGCGCAACATCGACGGCGACTGGCGTATCGTCCACGAGCATCATTCCGTCCCGTCGACAGAATGGCGTGGTCTGACCTAATTTTCAGGCGTAAAGCCACTTCCGGTTCTGGCCACTTTTCGGACATGCCCGGGCGGTCTGACGACGTCTGCTTCCTGAGGGTAGAACGGACATGCCGTTCCAGCGCGGCCACTTCCGTTTTTGGACCCAGAACGGACGTAGGTCTGGACGTCCCTCCGCAAATCTTGAGCAACCGACCGGAGAATGCGCTTGACTCCGTACCTTGGTACGGCTGCTTAGAAATCCGATCCGGAGGCAGCACCATGGGTACTACACGAACGATTTGTCGAAGAACTGATCCAACTGGATTCCGCGGTTTCGGCAACGCTGGTGAAAGAACGTAGATGACGATCTCTGCGTTTCATTGAGATGGCAGATACACCGAGGAGACATTCCAATGGATTCGATTGACAATACTGCTACCGGGCGACGCGCGCTCCTGCTGATCGATTTTCAACGCGACTTCCTTGACTGGTCGGGCAAGATGCCGGTCGCTCGGGATCAAGTGTCTCCCGTCCTGAGCGCCGCGGCGCAAGCGATAGCCGAGGCGCGGAAGGAGGGCGATCTCGTTGTAGCCATCGGAAACGAGTTTCGTCCTAGCGATTTCCTGATGAACGCGCTCCGCAGACACGCGAGCATTGCCGGCTCCGAGGGCGCCCGCTGGACCGAAAAGCTGCCGCTCGAAGGGATCAAATACTTCCCGAAATGGGCGGGGAGCGCTTTCGTCAATCCGGAACTGGGCGCCTGGCTTCGAGCACAATCCGTCCGCACGCTCGTTCTAACAGGAGTCTTCGCGAGGGCCTGCGTGACCGCAACCGCAAAGGATGCTCTCGCGAAGGGCTATGCGGTGCACATCCTGCCAGACGCCGTCGCGTGCAAGAGCGACAGCTCGCGGGCCCGGGCGCTTGCCCGACTTGAAGCCAGAGGGGCCATCCTTTCTAGGCAGATGTAGTGCTGGTTGCACAAATGCGAAGTGCCGGCTGCGTCGAGCAATGTCCGAGTTTAAGGTGCAAAGCGGAAAACATATACTCGTACTGAGTTCTTCTCAATTTGGCACCTTTTGAGACATGCCAACCGTCTAAGAAATTGTCCGCTTATTGGGTGCCGGCCGGAAGTGGCAGGCGCATGGCCAAAGTGACGCGATTGACCCATATTGGACGTGGAAGTCTCCGCTCCCGACGCATTGACCTGCATCAAGTCCGTGGTTTCGAAGGGTGTTAGAATTCATCTCGTCTGCGAAAGGTGCAGCGAAAAGATCACTTTTGACTATTGCCCATCGGAAACCACAAATGCACTTCGTCGTCTCGGCCACCTACGGCCCAACAGATCCGACCCGAGCCATGTTGCCCTTCATCTTCGCCGCTTCGGCGGTGCAAAGCGGCGATCACGTGACGCTGATGTTGTTTGCTGATTCGGTACTCACGGCGGTCGAGGGTGCCGGCGCAAGGCTGGTGCCAGTCGGGCCGCCTAACAGATATGAAGAGATCGCCGGCCATCCCAACGTCACCCTGATGGCCTGCAAGCCCTGTATAGAGGCACGTGGTCTGAGCGCCGCTGTTCTCGACAAGCGCATCAAGCTTGCCGGTATGAACGAGTTTCATGCCGCGGCAACGCAATCAGACGCCCGCGTGGTGAACTTCTAGCTCCAAGCATCTCTTCTGGATCGTAACCGCCGAGGGGGCACGACGTCGTCAAAGCGCCCCGTAGCGTTACCGTGTAGCGGTCACGAAATGATCGTGTCGTGAGCGCTCGTGGCTTGTCCGGTGGCGCTATCGGTTGCCTTGATCTCGATCTCGGCAGGGCCCTGGAACGCCAGCGCGCTTCCGACCTGAACCTGCATCCGGATCTCACGCGTTTGATCCTGTCCGACTTCGACGACTAATTTGCCGTCGGCATCGCGCTCGATGCCTGAGATGTGGACCACCGCATTCGGCAGGCCCGAAACATCCAGCGCGAATTTGCGGGTGGCGTCCTTGTTCAAAATCCGCACCGTGCAATCGTTGCGGATGCTGCCATCCGCCTGTGCCTGTCGTAAATTAAATCCGGCCATAGTGGTGATACAGTCCGCCCAAGATTGGGCGACAAAGAATGTGTCCGGCGCGATCGACGGCGCGCGAGACCGGCGCATCTTTCTCCAGGGATAGATGCGTGCGGGCCCCATTGTAATATTTCATGTAACAGAGCAGCAGGTGACGGAGGTGGCGCTCGCTGAGCACAACGACGTGGTCAAGGCATTCCCGTCGGATCGAACCGATCAGCCTTTCAGCATATCCATTTTGCCAAGGGGAGCGCGGCGACGTCGGTCGATCGAGGATGCCTATCGATCGGAGTCTGCGGATAAATACCTCACCATAGGGACCGTCCCGGTCACGAATGAGATAGCTGGGAGCCTGCTCCCACCCGCATGCTTCCGTGACCTGGTTTGCGATCCATTCTGCGGTTGGATGCGCTGTGACGCCAAACCACAGAATATGTCGCCGGCCGTGCCCCATGATCAGCAATCCATAGAGCAAGCGAAGCGAGATTGTCGGCACGACGAACATATCCATCGCAGCGATCCCGTCAGCGTGGTTGCGGAGAAACGTCCTCCAGCCTTGCGACGGCGGGTCTCGTCGCCTGACCATGAACTTGGCCACGCTCGTCTGTCCGATATCGACGCCGAGCTTGAGGAGTTCTCCATGGATCCGAGGCGCTCCCCACAGCGGATTGGCAATGCTCATCTCGCGGATCAGCTTGCGTATCTCCAATGGAACAGTTGGCCTGCCACCCCGCGCTTTCGATTTCCATCGCCAATATAAGCGGAAGCCAGCGCGATGCCATTTGACCACGGTCTCCGGCTTAACAATCGCCAGCGCATCGCGAACGCCAGGGCGAAGCCGATGGAGGCAAACAAAAATCAAGCGGTCGATGGCGCTAAAAGTTTGTTTCTCGGGAGCGGTTCGCCGCAGAACGTTTATCTGCTGCCGCAACGTCAGAATTTCAGCCCCGAGCGCTGCCCGCGACCGAAACAGATCTGCGACCATCCAGACAACGAGCCTGACAAGATCTCTCATCCCGTAACAGCATCGCCCGATTCTCGATCAACTGCTAGTCAGATTGAGTTTGCGACAGGGACAGGTATGGCGGTTTACGGATACTTGCGGGTAACGCTCACGGTGGAGTGATCGCGCTGAGCGGATAGGTCCAGCGTCTCGGGTGTTATTCTCTGCGCGCCCGGCACATCTTCCGCAGTGGGAGAAGCACAATGTCCATCCCCAAGCAACTCGGCGCGGCGGCAGTCCTGACCGCGTTAAGCTTCACACCGGCTCCAGCGCAGCAGGTGATGTCCGAGCCCGCTTATTGCGCGTTCTTTTATCCATATGCCAATTGCCCGAACAAGGGTCCAGGCAACCCCTATACCGACCCGAATTACCGGCGCAACGGAGGGCTGAGCTCGGGCCCGTGGCCGAGCGGTGAGACCGTCGGCGTCGCGCCCAAGCGGCCGCGGTCCGCCACAACAAAGTACCTGCGCTGACTGGCGAAGAACGAGCGCGATCGCATCCGTGAGCGCGTGCGCGACGCCAAGCGCCATCGCGCCTCACAGCACCTGTTCAACGTCTGTGCGTAGTCGCGTCCACCTAAGTTAATTAATACGCATGCCAGCACAAGTTTTGCTTGGCAACCAAGGATGGCGTCCTGGGAACCGGGCCTGCGCCGTGCCGCTGGCCTGCACGCCGATAGAGGCAGGCCCCGACAAGGTTCGATGTCCCAGTTGGGGTTGCCGGTCAAAAACGGAAATGGGCCGACATCCGGGTTAAGTCTGCTCCGCCCTCGATAGCGGACATTCCAAATCCAACATTCTGCGAATTGGCGACAGTCCCCAACGCCCGCCGCCGATGGTGTTGCAAAAGTCCCAAAAAGTCCAGCGGCTGATTTACAGCCAAAGGACGAAACAAGCGACAATCGCCGATCAATGCCGCCTGAAACCCGTTACCGGAATCGCCTGTGAGTTTGGCGCACGGCGGCGTAGTCCCCCACATTATTATTCGATCGTCGCGCCTACGGCTCGGAGAATTTGAGTTCAGCTCCGTCGTCAGGCGACGCCGTGCGCGCGGTGATCGAGAGTCGCTCTAGCAAAAGCAATAGGCACCGGCCCATCCGTTGGCGGTGTCGACCACGAGCATCTCGACGTTCGTAGTCAAGTTGACATCGCCGTCAGAGCGCAACGACGTTCCGATGTATCCACGTCTCACGTCGGTCTGCTGATAGCTGCGACATTAGCGCAATCCACGGGCGAGATCGCGGTTTCGCAATCTTCCGCGGCGGATCGCCCACCGTTCGTGGCTGTGGTGCGTCACGCGATCGAGCGCTGCCCGTGAACCCAACGTCTTCTCAGGGATGCAGGCGATGACGGCATTGCGGTCCTCAATGAATTGTTCATCGACGATCCATGCCCGCAGCTCCTCGCCGGCGAGTCTGGCCGCGATCCGGTCCGGTATCGGATCAATGTCGTTTGACACCAGCACATTCATCACGATCCGGCCGCCCGGTGCCAGACGGGCGCGGATGGCGTCGCAGGTCTCGACATCAAACTCCTCCGTGAAACGGAATCCCGGTCCTCCGACATCGATCGCAATGCCGTCGTAGTATTTGCGGTCATCGAACACGAATTTTCGAAAGTCGGAGACGATGCAGGGCAATTCGTCCGGCAGATCGAAATACTTTTGCGCGAGCACGAAACTGATCGGGTTAATGTCGACGATGGTTAATCTCTTGCCGAGACGTGACAGCCGCGTCGCAAGATTTCCGCCGCCACAGCCCAGGACGAGGACTTGTTCGGAGCGGGACAGGAGTTCGTCCATGAGTTTGACGTAGGTGAACACGCTTTCGCCGTCTGGCGTCGCCTGGCTTTGTCTTATCCCTTCTTCGAAGTACACGCGTGTACCGTCCCAAGAACACTCGACGATATCGATCTGCCCATTCTTCCCTTGGTAACGACCTAGCAATTTCACGACAGGCAACTATCCCAAGATTGGAGCATCAGAATACATGCATAAAGCATCTCTTATCATGTAATTTGTGCAGTGCCAACTAAGTCGGGTGTTGCTGATAATGTTTCCGCATTCTTCGATAAAAATTCGATACAAGTCTCCGGCCTCAATCCGCTTCAAGCGGCGCGAACCGGGCGCTGATATATCTTGCATCTAAATTGATGGTTGAAACTCAAATTCGGATGGTGTAGATATATTTGGTGCGAATCGAACCGGAGGCCGCCTTTTCATGATCACGGCCAACCAACTCAGGGCCGCCCGCGCGCTCCTGAATATAGACCAGCGGCAGACGGCCGACCTGGCTGATCTTTCAGTACCTACCATTCAGCGCATGGAAGCAAGCGACGGAGTTATCCGCGGGAACGTCGATTCTCTGATGAAATTGGTTTCTGCACTGGAGAACGCCGGGATCGAATTGATCAATCCGGGAGGGCAGAGTTCGTCCGGTGGTCGAGGTGTCCGTCTCAGGGAGCACGTCACGAAGCCGAAAATGAAGAACATAAAGCAGCCCAAGCCTTCTTCGTCGCGGACCTTGGAACGGGCGCGATGAACCGCCGGTCTGTCGGAAAAATGGATTTCCCGATCGAAGATGACGAAGACGCTGAAGACAAGTGTACTCGCAAGCGGGTTCTGGCGCCTTAAGGCGCCTAGATGGCATCTGGGTGCCCTATGGGTATCCGACGTGCGCGCGGGAAAGGTCTTCCGCATCGATCTGGACGGCAAAGTTACGATTGTCGCCGACGTGCCGAGCCGCCCCTTCGGTCTGGGTTTTTTGCCTGACGGGGATTTATTGGTCGCCTCAGTGCCGAGAAGCCGGCGATCCAAGCCGACATGACGGATGTCGCATCAGGATATCTACGGGACCTTGCCGTCACTCGCGATGGAAACGCCTATGTGACGTCTTTCGACGCGGATGCCTCCGGACCCGACTGCTTTGCTTCGGCTCGGGTTCTTCTGGCAACGCCGGATGGCAATATTCGATCGGTTGCCGACAACATCGCGCATCCGAACCTGTTGGCTATCACAAGTGCGCACGACCTACTGGTCGCGGAAACACTTGGAAATCGGCTTCTCGCGTTCAAGATCGACAGCGACGGAACATTGCTGCATCGAAAGGTTTTCGCAAACTTCGAGGGGATGAGCCCGCTCGGCATCTGCGAGGACTCCGAAGGCGCCGTCTGGGCAGCCGCTGCCCGACAGTCGCTGTTTGTCCGTGTACAACAGGGCGGGCGTTTCACACATCGCGTTCATGTACCCGGCCGTCATGCAGTCGCGTGCCAGTTGGGCGGACGGGACGGCCGAACGCTTTTCTGCCTGACAGTAGCCGCCAATCTTGACGACTATCCCAACCGTCAGCAGACGGCGCGCGTCGAGGTAACGGCGGTCGAGGTGCCGGGAGCCGCGAACTCCGTGCGTTTCGCGGAAACCGGCTCGCATTAGCGTTTCGGGTTGGTTTGGTCAGTCACCACCCAATCGAAGCGCAGAAAGCTAAAGATGGAACTCTCGGACAAGAAGATCTTGGAAAAAACGCCATCGCCATATATCGCTGGCCTTCTGTGTCGATGTCCGCGCTGCGGCAAGGGAAAGTTGTTTGAGGGGTTTTTGACCCTGAAATCCAAGTGCGACGTGTGCGGCCTAGACTTCAGCTTTGCCGACGCCGGCGATGGGCCTGCCATATTCGTCATCATGATTGCGGGCGCCGTTGTCGTAGGAGCCGCTCTGGTGACTGAGGTTAAATATCAGCCTCCGTACTGGGTCCACGCAATGCTGTGGATCCCCTTGATCCTTGTTCTGACGCTATGGCCCTTGCGAGGCCTGAAAAGTCTTTTGATCGCGTTGCAGTATCATCACAAGGCATCGCAGGGAAAACTTGTTCCGCGAGCCGAAGAATAAACCGCCCTGGCAGATCATGCATCGATAGGCGGCGACTCCCGCGCAGCAAGCCATATATGCTCGGCCGCACCGGCGTTTGCGCACAGAATTCCGAGGCCGACGAGCACATCCGGCCACATCGTTCCAGATGCCCAGGTCAAAAAGGCGGTTAGAACGACGGCTGTCTTCATGATCGCATGATTGCGAATGTCGGAGAGCGAGCCCGCCAGATGCGCAAACATGCCGTTCTTGGGCATGACAAGACAGGCGATGTTGGTCAGTAGGAACGCCGCGCCGGTTGCGGCCAGCGGAGTCGCGGACGGAATCGCGGCGCCGTAATAGTTCGCCGCGATCATCCAAAACAGAAAGCTGGTCGGAATGAGAATGATGGTTCTGGAGAATCGGGCAAATGCCTCCCGGCCCGGCATGCTCCAGTTGCGTCCGGACGACATCAGGATGCTCACGCTCGTTGCTTCGAGAAAGGCGATGTTGTCCGAAAACAGCGACGCCGATCGAACTTCGATGGCCAATGTGAATTCGAGACAGAAAAATAGAAGGCTGGCCGCAGCCAGAAGCGGAAATGACCTTCAGACGCCTCCTTGCTTCACGTCCTTGTTTTCGGTCATGTAGGGCAGACCTTAAGTTTGCCTGTTTAAGCGGCGACGCGCTTCGGACGATACTACCAGGTCAACGTTCAAGCGAAGTTTGGGAGACAGAAAAATTTTATGCTTTCAGCCGCATCATTCGAAACCCGGCGCCTTCATCGCCCAGATTGCCGCGATGAAGACCGCCTTTGCACGTGGCAGAAGCGGCAGCTTACCATCTGATGCAGATAGCTCCGGAAGAACTTTCCCCGACCGCACGCGGGACACTTTCCGGCTGCGGCCCGGGCGATTGCCGGCCAGATGCGCGCAGGCAAATGTGAATCGCTCACGGACATCCGGGTTATTCCGGTATGAAGCGATCGGGCAGCGAACCCGAGACTGATCGGCTAAGACATTCTATCGTTTCGTTAGAACCTACGCTGACATTGCGACTGCCATGACGTCCGCCTGGACGACGCTTTTGAACTTCGCAAAATTGTCCTGAAACATCTGCACGAGCTTGGTCGCAGCGGCGTCGTACGCCTCCTTGTCGCTCCATGTCTCCCGGGGCTTCAAGATACGGCTGTCGACGCCCTTGACCGATGCGGGCACCTGAAAGCCGAAATGCTGGTCGATGTAGAATTCGCCGTCGTTGAGCGTACCGTCGAGTGCGGCTGTCAGCAGAGTACGGGTCACCTTGATGGGCATCCGTTGTCCGATCCCGTATTTTCCCCCGGTCCAACCGGTGTTCACCAGCCAGCAGTTTACGTTGTGCTTTGCAATGAGCGAGCGCAACAGATCGCCGTAGACCGAGGGCGGCCGAGGCATGAACGGGGCACCAAAACAGGTCGAAAAGGTGGCTTCCGGTTCGATCACGCCCTTTTCCGTTCCAGCGACCTTGGCGGTGTACCCCGACAGGAAGTGAAACATAGCTTCCGCCGCGGTCAGCTTGGCAATGGGGGGCATCACGCCGAAGGCGTCCGCAGTCAACATGACGAGATTCTTCGGATGTCCGGCGCGCCCAGTCTTTGAAGCGTTAGGAATGAAGTGCATCGGATATGCAGCGCGCGTATTCTCTGTCTTCGAGCCATCATCGAAATCGCAGACGCGTGTGATCGGATCAAAGGCGACGTTTTCCAGGACCGTTCCGAACCGCTGGGTGGTTGCATATATGGCCGGCTCGGCTTCAGCACTCAGCTTGATTGCCTTCGCGTAGCAACCGCCCTCGAAATTGAAGATGCCTTTGGAACCCCAACCGTGCTCGTCGTCACCGATCAGCGTGCGCCCGGGATCGGCAGACAGAGTTGTTTTCCCGGTTCCGGACAAACCGAAGAAGATGGCCGCATCATCCTGCGGGCCGACATTTGCGGAACAATGCATCGGCATAACGTTTTGAGCGGGAAGAAAGTAATTCAACGTCGTAAACACGGCCTTCTTGATCTCGCCGGCATACGAACTTCCGCCTATCAAGACGATCTTTCGCGAAAAATCGATCGCGATCACCGTATCGCTGCGAACGCCATGGCGCTTGGGATCCGCCTTGAAGGTCGGGCAGCAGTAGATTGTGAGCTCCGGCAGGAACGTCGCGAGTTCGCTCCGTTTAGGTCTGAGCAACAGAGTGCGGATGAAAAGGGAGTGCCAGGCAAGCGCAGTGAAGACGCGCGTACGCATTCCGAATTCCGGATCGGCGCCGGCGCGTAGATCCTGGGCATACAAGGTCTTGCCGGCGGAGTGAGCAATGAAGTCCTGGTACAGTCGCGCAAATTGCGCGGGGGTCATCTTGCCGTTGTTTTCCCACCAGATGGTCTGCTCCGTCTGGTCGTCACAGACAATATACTTGTCTTTTGGGCTGCGGCCGGTGTGCATGCCGGTTTCAGCGCACAGCGCACCGCCGGACGTGACCTGCGCTTCACCGTCCTTGAGGGCGCATTCGTACAGTTCGGGTTCAAGGAAATTCCAGTTCACCCCTTTGAGATCTCTGAACCCGAATTTGTCTGCCCCGAATTCCGGATTGCGTATGCCTTGTTCCAACATTTCGTTTCTCCCTGAGGGCGGGTTAGGACGTGCATATGTCGACGACGACGGGTCTATTGTCGTGGGAAGGCTGACGCGGGCGCCGCAACGCCCAACCACAGCCGACGGTTTTGGAAAACTTCGCCATGTAATGCCGATTAGCGGCCCGGCGCAGCCTCGGCAGGCACGCGATGAGGACATTTCGGTTTAGACGACCCGGATGGTCGAATATCCATGAAGTCATGTGACCTTCGGACAGGTCGCTGCTGATCATGTCAGGCGCCGCGTCGAAATCGGTCGCGACAAGCATGTTCAGGATTGCGCGTCCGCTGGGTTTCAGCCGTGCCATGATCGAATGGCAGGTTGCCGGATCGAACTGCTCCTCGAAGCAAAAACCGGGTCCGCCGACGTCGATCGCTATGCCGTCGAAAATACGTGTCTCGGCTAAGAGATATTCCCTAAAATCTGCGACGATGCAGGGAATTTCCTTCGGCAATCCGAAGAAGCGCTTGGCGAGGTCGAAGCTGACTGGGTTGTGGTCGACCACGGTTACGCTCTTGCCTTGGCGTGCCAGCATTGTCGCGAGGTTGCCTCCGCCACATCCGAGAAGCAGGACACTGTCGGCGTCGCTTAAAAACGCTTCCATTATCTTTACGTAGGGGAATCTACTCTCCCCGGACGTCGAGCTTTGGCTCTGGAAAATTTCGCCTTCGCGATAGAAGCGGTCGCCCGTCTGTTCGCTTTCCCAGATCGCGATCTCGCCCAGCCTGCCTTTGTATTTGCCGATGATCTTCAAAGCTACTCTCGTTAAATGTGATGTATTGAACATCAGTAGCCATCTTCCATAGATGTATACCTAACGATCATTTTTTAGTCTAGTCGCATCTCCGAGGCGACCAACCGTTCAGGCCCGAGATTCAGCGCCACCTTCTAGATCAGTGCGTGGCGTCGGCGGCGGCATGCGCGTTTGCTCCGAAACCGGCCACCCAGACGCTCAATAGTGCCGACCACAATATGGGCGCAGCCGCGTGGGGGCCGAGATGCCAGTTCATCGAAACCAGGATGGCGGGAGGCGGCTGCAGGGCAAGCGATGCGCATCCGACGGATGCAAAAAAGAGACAGATGGCGAGCGTACCGGCTGTTCGATTAGGCTCGGTGGTCGACATCAGGCGCGATGCGTGGCGGATTCGCGTGCTCGTCAACGTAACGTAGCGGTGCTTTGTCAGAGCCACCCCCGCAGCGAACACCACGTAGATCAATGGCAGCAACGAGACTACTGACAATGCAGGGTCGCGACCTGGCGCGTTGGAATCATCGTCCCGATACTGTGCGAAAAAGATTACCAACGGCGTCATCACAAGGACTATTCCGGCTTGAACGCCCCCCGCGATAAGGCCGGCTTGGAATAGTCGAAGTCGTCCCCAGATCCTCAAGTGGGAGCGACACTTTTGGCCGCTTGATCGAGCAGAGAGAGCAGCCCCTGCAAGATCCTAGTGGGCCGCGGTGGACAACCGGGAATATGAAGATCGACGGGAACCACTTGCGAGACTCCTCCTACCACTGCATAGCTGCCGGCAAAGCAGCCACCATCCCGGGCGCAATCTCCCACAGCGACGACCCATTTCGGGTTGGGGGTCGCATGATAGGTACGCTCCAGCGCGTCGCGCATGTTCTTCGTCACCGGTCCGGTTACCATCAACACATCGGCATGACGCGGCGACGCAACGAACCGGAGACCGAAGCGCTCGACGTCGTAGTAGGCATTGTTCAACGCGTGGATTTCAAGTTCGCATCCATTGCAGGATCCGGCGTCGACTTCGCGTATCGACAGGCTGCGTCCGAGACGCCGCCGGGCGGCAAGGCCCACGGCCATTGCCAATTCGGTTACCGCGGCATCGTCCGAAGACGGCGCTTGCTCGGTGAACGGCCGGCGAAACAGGCTTTCAAAAAGCAGCTTGCGCATCTGGTGCTGTTCCTCAGAGATCGTGGCCCGAATACGAGCAATTGAAGGATTTGTTGCAGAGCGGGAAGTCGGCGACGATATTACCCTCGATTACCGCCTCTAGAAGTGGCCACTGAAACCACGACGGGTCGCGCAGGTGGCATCGTTCGACCCGACCATCCCGCAAGCGGAGCCATACCAGAACGTCGCCGCGAAACCCCTCGACGATCGCCATGCCTTCCCGCGGCTCACGAAGTTGGCCCGTCTTTGCCCGCAGTGGGCCTTCGCGAAGCCGGCCCAACATCTGGTCGATCAGGGAGAGGCTCTGCTCAACCTCACGCACACGGATCCAGACACGTGCATTGACATCACCCTCATTCAGGACGGGGACCTCAAAGCGCAAGCTATCATACGGCGGATAGGCAAGGGTCCGGCGCGCGTCGAAGGATCGGCCGGAGGCGCGGCCGATGTAGCCGCCGGCGGCATATTGTTTGGCCAATGCGGGTTTTAGCACGCCGGTATCGACGGTGCGATCCTGTAGCGATGCGGTATTGTCATAGAGTTCGACCAAAGCCGGAAAGCGCAGGCGGATATTGTCCAGCGTCGCCCGGATGATTTCTTTCCCTTCATCGTTGACGTCGCGGGTTACGCCACCGGGCACGATGATATCCCGCATCAATCGATGGCCGAATGCGGAATCAGATGCGCGCAGCACGCTCTCGCGCAACACGCTGCAAAGGGCGTGCATCAGCGTAAAGGAGGCATCATTGCAGATGGCGCCGATGTCGCCGAGATGGTTGGCAAGCCGCTCGAGTTCGGCGAGCAGCGCTCGGAGCCAAACCGCGCGATCGGGCACGACAAGTTCCAGGGCCGCCTCGGCGGCGCGCGAAAACGCATAGGCATAGGCGACGGTGCTGTCGCCTGACACCCGTCCGGCGAGCTGCACGGCGCGCTTGAGATCGGCGCCAGCCATGAGCCCTTCGACCCCCTTGTGGGTATATCCCAGCCGCTCCTCCAGCCGCACCACGGTCTCCCCGCTGGCGGTAAACCGGAAATGCCCGGGCTCGATGATTCCCGCGTGGACGGGACCGACCGCGATCTGGTGCAGGCCGTCGCCTTCCGCCGACAGGAAGCGATAGGGCGCTGCGTTCGACAACGCGTCGATGCGGTCTCCCAACGGGAAGCGTACACCCCACCGATTGTGATCAAGCCAGGGACGGGTATCGGGCGAGCCTTCCGGTGTCAGGCCGAACAGGTCATGGGCGGCGCGCTCCAATCGAAGCGCTGGCGGGTGGTGCCTGCCGATCGAAGCATAACTTTGATCGGGGCAATCCAGGCTGACGGTCGCGACTTCTGCGGT
This sequence comes from uncultured Alphaproteobacteria bacterium, assembly GCA_963761895.1. Lineage (GTDB taxonomy): Bacteria > Pseudomonadota > Alphaproteobacteria > Rhizobiales > Xanthobacteraceae > Bradyrhizobium. The sequence continues at coordinate 17,212 of CAVXIL010000001.1, read as the reverse complement.
AGCTTCATCCATGATCGCCATATGTACCGTCGAGGGTTCGCCCCAAAGGCCAAGCAAGCCGAGACGTCCCTGCGCCAGCTCGTTTGCGACAAATCTCCAAAGGTGCGCACCGACCACGGCTCGCGGCCATGGCCTGCGTTGCTGGATCTCGCGACCCTCCAGTATGCGATCGATCAGCGATGGCATATCCTGTTGATCTCCAAACTATCCAAGAAGGCGAGCCACGTGTTGGAACCAGGTGACGAACGGCGCTGGAAGATAGATTCCCGCGATCAGAACCAGTGAGAGATGGGCAAACATCGGCACATAGGAAGCCTCGGCTGACTTGGTGCTGCCGCGAGGCTCGCCGAATGCGACGCTGGTCAGGCGCAACGTCAATGCGCCGAACGCCAGCAACAGCCCGAACACCAGTACGATCGCGAGCAGGGGCTGGCGTGCGAAGGTCGAGCTTACGACCAGGAATTCGCTCATGAAGATGCCGAGCGGCGGCAAGCCGGTGATCGCGACGACGCCCGTCACCAGACCCCAGCCGAGCGCCGGATGGGTCACGGTCAAGCCCCGGATCCTGGAGATCCGCTGCGTGCCCTTGATCTGCGAAATGTGGCCGACCGCATAGAAGATCGCCGACTTAGTCAGGCTGTGCATCACCATGTGCAACAGCCCGGCAAAATTGGCGAGCGGGCCGCCCATCCCGAACGCGAACACGATGATGCCCATATGCTCGATCGAGGAGTAGGCGAACAAGCGTTTGATGTCGCGCCGGCGGTACAGCATGAACGCTGCGAACACGACTGACACCAGCCCGATCGTCACCATCAGCGGGCCGGGCGCGATCGCGCCGGGATTGGCGGCGAGCAGGATCTTGAAGCGTAACAGCGCATAGAGCGCGACGTTCAGAAGCAGGCCCGACAGCACGGCAGAGATCGGCGTCGGACCTTCGGCATGGGCGTCGGGCAGCCAGGCATGCAGCGGCGCGAGACCAACCTTGGTGCCGTAGCCGAGAAACAGGAAAATGAAGGCCACGTTGAGAAGCGCGGGATCGAAATTTTGCGCGTGTTCGACCAGGACCGTCCAGATCATGCCGTCCTGGCCCTCGCCCACCACCGGACGCGCCGCCATGTAGACCAGGATCGTGCCGAACAGCGCGAACGCTATTCCGACACTGCCGAGAATAAAATATTTCCATGCTGCTTCCAGAGCGGCGTGGGTGCGATAGATGCCGACCATCAGCACCGTGGTCAGGGTGGCGATCTCCACCGCTACCCACATCAAGCCGATATTGTTCGACACGAAAGCGAGGTTCATGCCGAACATCATGGTCTGATACATGGCGTGGTAGAACCGCAGATAGACCGGCGTCAACCGGCCGGTTTCGAGTTCATGCGCGATGTAGCTCGCGCTGAAGATGCTGGTCGTAAAGCCCACGAAGGTGTTGAGCACGATGAAGACGATGTTAAGATCGTCGACCAGCACATATGGCCCTGGCTGCGGACGTTCGATGACGAACAATGAAAGAGCCGAGAGAAATGTCGCCAAGCTCGCAACGACGTTCAACCGCGCCGTCAGCCGGTAACCCGGCAATATGGCCAGCAACGCTGCCGAGCCGATCGGAATTAGCAGGACAGCCGCCACTGGGTCGAAGGAATGCGCGTTCATCGCCGTTCGCCCCGGTAGTCGTCGAGTGCGGAGACATCAACAGAATCGAAGCGTTCACGGATCCGGAACAGGAAGATGCCGATGACGATGAAAGCGATCAGGATCGAGAAGGCGACGCTGATCTCGACGACGAGCGGCATGCCTTTGGCGCCGGTAGCCGCCAAGACCAATCCGTTCTCAAGTGACATAAATCCGACGACCTGACTGACGGCATTGCGGCGCGTCACCATGACCAGAAGCCCAAGCAACACTACCGATAAGGCAAAGGCCAGATCCTCGCGCGCCAAGGGGTCGGCCTCCGCGGTCACCCGCAGCATCAGGACCATGGAGAGGGCGACCAGCCCCATCCCGGCCAGCATGGTCGGGCCGATTCCCACGGCCAACTCGATGTCGCGGTGAATCCCAAGCTGCTTGACGATGCGGTGAAGCGCGACGGGAATGACGATTGCCTTGAAGATGAGGGCGATTGCCGCGGTCACGTAAAGATGAGGTGCGTTCTGGATGAAGGCCTGCCAGGCGACGGAAAGCGCCAGCACCAGGGCGTGCAGCGCAAACACGTTGAGCAGCGAATAGAGCCGGTCCTGGTACAGCATCATGAAGCTGATCAGGACGAGCCCGCCGGCGAGCGTATGCGAGATGTCGAAGTCGAGGCTGTGCATCTGCATCAGAAGCTCTTTGACACGAACAGGAGGAGGGTGCCGAGCAGGCCCAGCATGAGGGCCGCACCGAGAAATTGCGGAACGCGAAAGACCCGCATTTTCGCCGTGGCGGTCTCGAACAGTGCGAGGAAAAAGCCGGCGGCCGCGAGCTTGACGAGGTAAGCGACGGCGCCGATCGCGTAGGCCAAGGGGCCGGTACCGAAGACTGCTATCTTCCAGGGTAGGAACACGCAGGCGATCAGCGATATATAAAGCAATAGTTTGAGGAAGGCGCCAAATTCGATCATCGCGAGGTGACGACCCGAATATTCAAGAACCATCGCTTCATGCACCATGGTGAGCTCCAGGTGCGTGGCCGGATTGTCGACTGGAATTCGCGCGTTCTCCGCGAGTGCCACCATGATGAGCGCGATCATCGCCATTCCCAGCGATACCCGTAAGCCGACATAGGACGAGGCCATGAAATTTGCGACCGTCGAAAGTTGGGTCGAGCCGGCAACCAGCGCCATGCAAAATACAAACAGCAGCATCGCCGGCTCCGCAAGCGCCGCAATCATGACTTCGCGGCTGGAGCCGATGCCGCCGAAACTGGTGCCGACGTCCATCCCGGCGAGCGCCAGAAAGAAGCGTGCGCTTCCCAATAGTGCGACGATCGCAATCAGATCCGCCGTCCAGTTGAAGAGGAGGCCGGTGGCGAAGGTCGGCACCAGGGCGGCGGCAACCCAGATCGCGGCAAAGGTCACATAGGGCGTCACGCGGAACAGCCACGAGGCGTTGTCGGCGAGCACCACCTCCTTGCGTAAGAGCCGCAGCAGATCGCGATAGGGTTGAAAGACCGAGGCGCCCTGGCGACGTACCAGCCGGGCCTTGACCTTGCGCACGAAGCCGGTGAGCAGCGGGGCGAGCAAGAGCACCAGCAGCATCTGCAAACCCTGCACCAGGATGTCCGAGATCACGACCATGTCGCGAGCACCAGCAGCAGCGTGACGAGGGTGGCAAAGACGAGACTGAGATATTGCCGGATGGTGAGGAACTGCAGGCGGTTGAGCCGATCGGAAGAGAAGCTGACCGCACCTGCAATGGGCTGATACATTCCCTCCCAGATCAGATCATGCAGTTCGATCTTGAGTCGCGCTGGCCTGATATCTCCGGGGGGTGGCATATCGACATGATCCCGCGCGCGGAACACCAGTGTGCCGAAGACGCGGCGGATCGGTTGAGCGAAGCTGCCGCCGGAATACTGCGCCATAGGCGTCGGATCCGAAAAGCCGCACCCCCAGGCCGGCCCCCGTCGCAACGCGCGCGAGGCGAAGCGGTGGATGAAATAGACGGCCAGCGATGCGGATATCGTGATGAATACCATCACCAGCAATCCGTTGTATGAACTCTGGCTCTCCGCGATCGGCACGATCGAAAGCCACGGCTCATCGGCCTGTATCGGCATGCTGCCACCGAGGATACCGATCGTGATCGGCGAAAGCGCATCGATTACCAGTCCCGGCAGGATCCCGGCCAGCAGGCAAAGTGCGGCGAGGATGAACATGGCCGCAAGCGAGTATCGGTCGATTTCGTGCGCGGTTTCGGCTGCAGGACTGCGCGGCCGCCCAAGAAATGTCACCCCGAACGCCTTGACGAAGCACGCCGCCGTCAACGCTGCAGCGAGGGCCAACATCGCGCCGACCGCAGGCACCATTATCTTGAGGGCCCATTGCGGCAGCTCCGGACTTTGCAACACGGCCTGGAAGATAAGCCACTCCGAGACGAAACCGTTGAAGGGCGGCAGCGCCGAGATTGCGACGCAGCCGACCAGAACGGCGAAGCTCGTATACGGCATGCGGTGAATGAGGCCGCCGAGTTTCTCCATGTCGCGCTCGCCCGTCGACACCAGGACGGCGCCGGCCCCGAAGAACAGCAGGCTCTTGAAGAACGAATGATTGAGCACATGAAACAGTGCCGCCGTGAAGGCGAGCGCCGCGAGTAGCTTCAAGCCGTTGGCCTGGAAGGCCAGTGCAAGGCCGAGGCTTGCGAAGATGACGCCGATATTTTCAATTGTGCTGTAGGCCAGCAGGCGTTTGAGGTCGTTTTCCATCATCGCGTACAGAATCCCCATAACGGCGGTGATGCCGCCGAGGAAAAGGACGACCACACTCGCCGGCCAGGTCGGCGGTCCCAGCAGATCGAATACGACGCGGATGAAACCGTAGATCGCGACCTTCGTCATGACCCCGCTCATCAGCGCGGAAACGTGGCTCGGCGCCGCCGGATGGGCGAGCGGCAGCCAGACATGCAACGGCACGAGGCCGGCCTTTGAACCGGCGCCGAGCAGCATCAGGATCAATACCAGGGCCGCCACATAGGGCGTGTGTCCGGCCGCGCGAATGGCGGCAAACCCGTAATCTCCTGCCGGTCCTGCCAACAGGCCGAAGGCCAGCAGCAGCGCGAGCGTGCCGAAGCTCGCCATCACCAGATAGATGTAGCCCGCCCTGGCGTTGCCGGCTTCACGGTGGTGCGCCATCACCAGCGCCCAGGATGCAAGCGACATGAACTCCCAGCAGAGCAGGTAAGAAAACGCGTCATCCGCCAGCACCACAAGATTCATCCCTGCCAGAAAGGCGGGGAAGAACGGCAGCACGCGCTGCGGCGCCTCCTCGTGATGACCGTAGCCGAGACCATAAAGGCTTGCCGATACCCCTCCGAGATTGACGACGACGAGAAAAAAAGAAGCCAGCCTGTCGAGGCGGAAATGGGCGCCAAGCCATGGCAACCCGATCGGGAGGGTCAGATCGCTGGCGTTCGCCGTACCGCCAAGCAACCAGTGAATGGACCCAATCAACGCAATCGCAGACGCGACCAACGTCGCGCTATAGATGATGGCCGCGGCGATCTTTGAGCGGCTCAGAGCAATCGCCAGAACTGCCGATCCAAGCAATCCGGCAACACACAGCATTTGCAAAACGACAGCTGACATTACGTGCGCGCCTTCGTTCCGCTTGATGCTTTGTTTTCTATCCGATTGTTCAAATAGATTTTTGCCGAACCGGAATTGATTTTCAGCCGCACCCCGCGTCCCTCGGCGCTACTGACAGCCCCTTCGTCTATCAACTCAATACCGGCGGCGTCGAGGGCTGTAATCAGCTTCACCAGCGAATCGACATTGCCCCGAACTATTGCCTCGCTCGCCTCCATACGCTGGATCGTTGGCACCGAAAGCCCGGACAGTTCCGCGAGCCGGCGCTGATCGATGCCGAGGAGCACCCTGGCCGCCCGCAATTGAGCCGCTGTGATCATCGGATTGCCCCACTACCCCGATTCGAACGAATACCAAACATCATCCTTGTATCCTAACTAGTCATGTTGTAATGTCAATAAGTGATATTTAAAACATCTACTCTAAACGAAACACCCCCCGCGAATTGTCGGCATCCAATCCTGGTGCGTCGAGGGACAACGTGAGTTCGACACCCGCATACAAATTCATCGACCGTACGTTTGATGTGGTCGTCGTCGGTGCCGGGGGGGGCCGGTTCACGTGCCACCCGGGGCGCCGTCGAAGCTGGCTTAACGACCGCCTGCATCAGGTCACCCACTCTGATGAACACCCCACGCAAGTGCGGCAATTAATATTGAAAACATGAGAATCGTGGCCATCGCCATAACGATGGAATCCAAAGGCATGGAAGCGAGTTGCACAATTTGTCTCCCTCATGCTGAAGAGCGACCAGAAGAGGCGGATACATCGCCCAGATCGAGAGTGATGTATAAAACATCATTATTGGGCACTGTAACCATGATACAGATGCTCCAGCCCGGTGTCTACCTAAGCTGAGGCTTGGTCTCGCCGGATTGCAAGGTCTCTGGAGCGGGCCAGCGCAGTTCTGCTGGTGCGGTTCGGGAGACTCACGCTAAGAAATCCCCAGAGGAACAATTTGACAGTTGGAGATGAGCAACATGGTTGAAACCGCTCGTGAACTACCAACGACGGGCTACGCGCTCGAAGTAGACGGCCGCATGAAGGCCGAATTCAAGACGAAGGACGGAGCACGGATCGGCGCTCAGGAGCTAAAAAGGCGCTTTCCGATGTTGCGGATCAAAATCTACGACGCGGAGACAAGGACGAGAGAAGAAATTTAGATTGCACAAAGCGGAACCGTAACTCTCTACCGAACCGCGCAGTCCCTTGTTTGTCGAATGCCAATGTGAGCGGCCGACATGAGGCTTCTGCGGTGCCGGGGATCGCGCTCTACTAGCTCCGCCTTTTCTTTGGCCTTCGCGCGGCATTGGGCGGGTGTAGCAAGCACAAGGCCCTACTCCTCTGCTTTGCCCAGCAGGTTGCCAGTCGAGCTGTTGATGAAATGCAGCCTGTTGCAAGCTTGACAGACCACGGATACATGGGTCTCTTTTTCACCCTCTTCAGTGTCCGCCAGCCAATGCTGCACATTGATGCCGGTTTGGGGACATTTGAATATGATGTGGTGGCCCATGCGGGGCAGTACATTGATGATCGTCGAACACCGAAATATCGGATGTTTACGTAGGTCCGCGGCCATTACGCACTTGCGGACCGAGAACCCTCAGCGAAGGAATCGCCCGCTGCAGCCGAGCCAGCCTCAATCGTAGCAGGCATCGGATTATTTTTTGATGATCGGACAATTGCCTTTGGCGAGAGGCTTGAAAGCTTCGTCGGCCGGGATAGTCGATTGGGTTCCATAATAGTCCCACGGCTTCTTCTGGGCTGGGGCCTTCACCCTGGCAAGATACACGTCGCCCGGCCGTCGGGCCTGACCTTTAATCATTAGACGATTTCCACATTTGTCACCGCTCTCTGAACGCACCCTGTTAATCGCAATGCCAGGCGCTTCGGCCCACTTTCCATGTTCGGCGGTTAAGGGCGTCGGTCGCTCATTCCCTTGATGTTCCTTTCGATCAGAAAGCCAATACCAGCGCCTTCGAATTTATGGGGCTTATGCCCGCGCGCGCATCGCCTTCAAGGCCGCTCGTTTCGGTCGCCTTCGGCTCCCTGCCAACTCCGCGCCGCTTCGCGGTGCCCTGCGGGCCGCCTTTGAACGCGCCGCTGTTCCGCGCGGGCCTTTGTGCCCCACGAAGTCGCACAAGGTGCATGGCTTTCAAACCAAGACGAAAGAAATATCACATGAGCAAGACAGACAACCGCCCGAGCCACCGGGTTACCAACATGAGCAGCCGGCTCCACAAGGATCGCAGCGATCAGACGTGCCTGATCTTCGGCCGCGATCGGGGCATGGCGCCCGGCGCCATAGGGAAGATCGATGATGCTCTGCTCGATGATCGTCTTGCGCGCAAACGGATAGAGCAGCCATTGCGAAAAGAAGGTCAGTCGCAGGTGCACGGTCGGAACACCTGACCAGTCAAAGATCCGTTCGGCGATCCAGTGATCGCGCGCCGCATGGCTCTTGGAATCTTCCCGTGCGGAGATCTGCGACATGTTGATCACGGCCTTGAGCCCGGCGCGCCTGGCAGCGTCGACAAAATACGCCGTCGTCTGGATGACACCGGGGCGAACGGGGTAGCAGAAATAGGCCCCGGTGGTGGTGCCGGCGGTCGCCCGAATTGCATCATCGTGCTCGAAGAGGTCGACTTGGTCGTCGTCTATTCGTTGAGCACGTAGCGGATCTTACCGGCATCGGGGTGAGCTCGCCCGGGCCGCAGGCATTCCTAATTAAGCAGTCCCCATGGCTGGTACTTGTCGCAGCCGCGGTCGGAGCGCCGATCGAAGAGGAGTTGCTATTCAGGGGCTTCTTGTTTCCGGCTCTTGCACGTTCGAGCCTGGGCGCGGTCGGCGGCGCGATCGTCAGTAGCGCACTCTGGGCCGGGACACATACAACTCACGCCTGGTATGCCCTCGTGCAGGTCTTCCTGATCGGCCTGCTGCACTCATGGGCTCGGCTGCGCTCCGATAGTCTGTGGCCCTGCATCATCACACACGCCATGTTCAACGGTGCTTTGACAGGGCTTCCAATGCTCGTTCGCCTCGGCGCGTGAACTCGCGAAGCGCATCGACGGGAAACCCGGTTAGGCGCTCCCCCGGCGAAGCGCAAACAACTAAAAATCTGTTGCAGCGAGGAACATTTTTTGATTCGCGCCTTCCGCTCACTACTGCAAGTCTGTGAAGACCGGGGCAGGAATAATTCAGTAAGCAATCAATTTTTTCGCCCGGCAGGCCGCTTGGATTTATTTCCGGGCGGCCTTTTTCATTCCCGGCAAGGCCGCGTCCGCTGACGGCATCGGTTTCTCTGTAGCGATAGACCATGCGGAGTTATCCTCGCCTATGGCGCGACCAGATGGTTGCGCAGGCCGAGCAATTCTACCGCCCTCGGGGTGTGTACCGAAAATCTAGATTCGGACGTAGTGGTGATGAAGTTCGCCAAGGATCGGATTTGATGTGATGACTCCGGTTCGCTGAACTGGCCGCCAGATCGGCGCATCCTTGTACAACGACTGATGCGTTCTGATGGAATTATACAACACGACGACGGAACGCCCACGGGATCGCGGAGTACGAGCTTCTTTATCCGTGGCATCCTTGGGTCGGATGCCTGGTCCATATTCATGAGGTGGTGGAGAGGGTGTTAATCGGCCTGGGGTCCCGACGCCGATCGGAGAGCTAAGCTATTGATCTGCCTAGCGGTGAAGGGGTCACTCTTGGACGCTTATTCACACCGAAATTCTCATTGCGAGGACACGGTATTCCATTTCGGCCGAAGCGGTCGGCGAGTTTATCAACTTTCCCGTCTCCGCGATGACGGTGTTCGAAAATGGAAATCAGGACGTCATGGACAGGACGATAGCTTGGCTTGAGAACCGGCTCGTGCTGACCGCTTCGCCATCCCTGGTCGAAGCGGCGGCGAACTGACGGGCGGCCGTGGCTCCAGGCACCGGTGATCCTTGAGATCGAGACCTGTCCCTGTCGGAAACCTAATTCGGCTGGCAAGTGAAGCCGAATCGCGCAATGTTTCTATCTTATGAGAGAAGCTTGCAGCCTGATCTGGTCGGCGCTGGTATTATTGTTCCGATCGCGTGCCTCGTTGGCAGCCGAGATCCTGGTTCTTCGGCATCAGATTAACATACTGAGACGGCATTCGCCCAAGAGGCAGACGTTCAGCGCCATGGACCGCTTGATCTTTGCCGGGGTGTATCGATTGGCGCCAACAGTCCTAAACGCTCTGGCGGTTTTGAAGCCAGATACCGTTATAAAGTGGCACCGCGCCGGGTTCAGATCGTACTGGCGCTGGAGGTCACGACGTCGTGGTGGCCGACCAACCTTACCGACAGAGATACGCAAGCTTATCCGCGAGATGAGCATCGCCGACCCGCTGTGGGGAGCGCCGCGGATCCACGGAGAGCTGCTTAAGCTCGGCATCGATATCGGCCAGACGAGCGTGGCCAAGTATATGGTGAAGGGACGAGGGCCACCGTCGCAAGGCTGGAAGACGTTTCTTCATAACCATGCCGACGCCATCGCGGCGATGGATTTGTTCGTCGTGCCGACGATCTCGTTTCGCCTGCTCTATGGATTGCTGATCATGGGGCACGGCCGACGACAAATTTTGTGGTTTGGCGTCACAGCTAACCCCACTGCAGAATGGATCGCAAATCAGGTCACGGAAGCATGCGGTTGGGAACAGGCTCCCCGCTACCTGATCCGTGACCGGGATGGGGCCTATGGTGAGGTCTTCATCCGAAGACTTCGATCAATGGGCATTCGTGACCGGCCGACATCGCCGCGCTCCCCATGGCAAAACGGATATGCCGAACGGCTGATCGGTTCGATCCGACGGGAGTGCGTTGTTGTGTTCGGCGAGCGACACCTCCGTCATGTCCTGCTGTCGTACATGAAATATCACAACGAGATAAGGACGCATTTATCTTTGGAGAAGGATGCGCCGGTCTCGCGCGCCGTCAAACTGGCTGGGACCATTCTTTGCCGCCCGGTCCTGGGCGGGCTGCACCACCAATATGTTCGGATTTGATTTACGACAGGCACAGCTGATGATCGGCAAGCTCTTTGCCTCTCCCAGGTCAGCGACCGGTAAAGTTCACTAGGCAATCTCTGCGATTGTTTGATTAGTGCCGAAACGACGCTTTCATATCCTTGTTCGCGACCTTGACCAGCAGCACGTAGCGCGAATGACGCTCGACAAGCGTTACGACATAGCTGCTCCTGGACCCGGCGATCAGGTCGCCCTTCCATGGCCCGGCACGGCGCTATCTTCAACAGATGCCGGTCTTTCGCTGATGGACACAGCATTCTTTATCTGGCCGAGCCCGTTTCGTTTCAGGCTGGCGTGCTTGGGACGGCGGATAGTGCGTTTCGCTCTAAGGTGCTCAAGCAGCTCCTTTTTCAGCACCCCACGCGCCTGAATGAACAGGCTGCGATAGATAGTCTCGTGTGACACCTGGTTTTGCAGTTCCCCCGGATATGTCCGTTTGAGCCAACCAGCAATTTGTTCCGGTGACCATTGCTGCCGCAGCTTGATCGATATGCGCGTCTTCACGGTTGGCTTGACGCCACGGTTGCCGTCCAGCTTCGTACCGCGCGCCTTGGAGGTGATCGCGGCCTTCGTGTGCGCCATCATCGGTCGGAGCCAGCGTCACCTTCGTCGCGCTGCAGTCTGGCGTCGGGTGACTGCCAGTGGAAGCGTGATGTCTGCTTTACCTCGGCAAACAGACAATCCGAAGCAGGAGCGTCAGGTCAGAAAAGTGCCAGGAGGCGACATCGCTGGCTTAGGCTGATACGAAAGAGGCTGCCAACTAAGGCGGCCTGAGAGATCAAAGATGAAAAAGCCAGACACACCGCAGACTGAGATTAAATGTCCGGCATGCGATGGCACCGGATTTCCGTCGGTAAAGCAGCCAGTGCAGCCGGATCGCAAAATCTATCCTACGCCGCGCAAGAAATGCGGTGGTAAGGGGCGCATAAGGGCTAAGCATATCGCTGCAAAGCAGGCATGGAGTCACCCAAATACAACAGCCTACCAAGAAACAGCGTGTCGCAGACAACCGGCAACAGCGCATGAGCACCGATCTGCATTCGCCTCATCCCATGGCGCGCGCATCCATACATCACGCTCCTCGTCGGTCGTCAGGATCACCGGCATCGCCTTGGGATGGATCGGCTCGACGACCGTGTTTGGCGCATCGTAAAAGAAGCAATAGAGCAGATGCGGTCCTGGGATCAGTTTTGCTTCGTGCTGCCATCCGGTTGTAGGTGGATACTGGTTCACCGAGCTTGCGCCTATAGTATCCGTGTCTCTGAATGGCCAACCTAATTTCGTCGCTGACGGCAGCAACCTTCGTCTTCTTCTTGCGCCACCTTCCTGTCTCACTGTTAGGGATCGGCAAGCCCCTCGGGACCACTAGCAGATCGCCCTTCCTGTTCAAATACACGTCGAACATCGCAGCCCCTCCGAGCCTAACAGAGACCGCCAACTGAGGCGGCCTTACTCCGGCTTGTGACTCAGCAGGATCACGAGACGCGGCCCGCGCCAAAGCTCAACGTCGTGCCCATCGACGAGGCGCTTGGTCTTCTCTATCGCCTCGGCGTCATCAGCGCAGTCTAGCGAGTCAAACCCAATAAAATTCCCGTCGCGCCCGACGATAGCGGGCGCGAAAAATAAATTCCGTCCGATAGCCGACATAAATTCAATTAGGCCACTGCGAAATTCAATTAGGCCACTGATGGTCGAAACAGGCCAGTAGCAACAGGCCCATAGGAACAGGCCGAGAAACCCGAACTTTCGGGAATGAGGTGAGCGGCAAGCCGTACAGGCCGGTGCTGCTCTCGCCGATGTCTGCTTTGAAGCGCATTACGGACTCAAGTCGGACATCGCGCCATGTCCGGTGAGTGCCAATAACGGAATTGAACGGCCTATTCGATCACCTCGTCGCCTTCGGATCGCGTGCGGCTTGCCAGTTTCCTGATTGCCCAGCACACCAGATCGATCAGCAGCAAAACGTAGGAGAAGAAGACGACAGCAACGAGCCAGAAACTAAATCCCTCGAGTCCGGAAGTATGATCTTCGTACGTCCCGTTTGTTGTGAAACACTCATATGGTGTATTTCCAGCGGTGGATAAAAATGTACTAAGCAGACGTTTACAGTGTCGGTCGGCATGTCTTAAACGTGCCAAAACCGGTCATTCGGGAAGTCCAGCAAGACGAAGGCTCTCGGATGCGAACGGCACGAAGTAAGTTCTTAGCCGGTGGCGTGATGATGGGATTTTTAGGTTTTGTTTAGTTGTCTCTGCCCTGCAATGTGTTAGTAAGCGGCCCCATCAAATAAGGAGCTAACAAGTTGAAAGTTACGAAGCCAAAGAAAAACGGCAAAGCAGTGCGTCGCGAATGGACGAAGACTGACGTCAAGGAACTCAAGGCACATTCGAAGGCGAGAACACCGGTCACCAAAATATCTAAAGAGACAAAGCGCACGATTGCTGCGGCAGAAGGCGCTACATCTCGGGATTGGACTCGGGCACCAGCGGTAAACGCTAACCACGGCGCGGCAGAGCTGAGAAGGCGAAACCTGCCGCGCGGCAATTTAAGTTAAGTTAGTCCCCTAGCTATGTGGACGGCATCTTAGCTCAACCGAGTTAATGTTTCAGTTGGGGTCAAAGCCGTCACTTTGGATGTGCGTCGGTCACTTCCGGTCTATCCCGATAAGCAGACGTTCTCAGTGTCCCTCGGCATTCAGCAAAAGTGCCAGATTCGGACCTCGGCTCATCATCATCCGGATGGCGCGATCTCGGGTGCATTCGTATGATCACAACGCACTCAAATCATCCGGCACGTCGCCGAACTTCCTAATCATCCTGGCATCGCTGAAATCGCCCGTAGCAGGATCGCCGGTGCGGCTGAACGCGACCGCGCCAACGGTGACCTTCCTTGCGCGGGAGCGCCTCAGCGCGCATTACAACGGCGATGGGATTGAAGCATTCGGTCGGCTCGCCAGCCGCAATGCCGTCATCGGTGGCGATGAAAGGCAGCGCGACAAGGGCCCCGCCCATGGCTGCGAAGTCCGCTGCCACGGTGATGCGGCCACGGCGATCTAAGCCGCCACCGGGCTGCGGCGAGCGTTTGCCCAACACCACGTTCTGCGCTTCTATTGACGTATGTAAGAAAAGGTGACCCGGTTAAGCATGTCCGATACCCGAATTGATTTCAGTGCCCCCGCAACCCTCAGAAAATGGCCATCAGTCAACAAGGAGCGCGTGAGCGCCGCCCTCGGCGCGCGTCCCTACATGGTCATGGACGGCACTCTCGACGAGTGCATCGAACGATTTATGTCGCAACCGGAATCCCAGCATCATTTGTACGAAATCCACACCGCGCCGCAGTTTGATCTGGTTAGCGCGATATTGTCGGCGGACCACGTCATCGAGCTGGCGCGCCTGAAGGATTTTCTCGGATAATGAAATTCAACGAGGATCGCCCATTTCTCTGCACCCGAATGCCGCTCATCTCGAAGTCCTCGATGTCTAAGCGATTGGTGAGTTCGACGAGACGCATTTTTATGTTGCGGGTTTTTGCCAGATCACGGGCAGAACAGCCGTGTCCGGGTCATACCTACCAGCGAGAATTGGCCTGTGAAAGAGGTCAAGACCATGCTGAAGGATGGCTAACCGTCGATTTTCCGGTGATTGGCTCGTGCATCACCGCCGATCATCATCGTGGGGATGCACCCACGCATAAGGCGTGATCTCGCGCTGTTGCGTGAGCTTGATCATATGCACGGGCGGCGAGTATCGCCGCGTCCGGCATGATCGGCATTTCAACGCGTGGGCTTTTCGGTCGCCGAAGTTCCGCGCGGGTTTGACACCCGTTTGCCGCGCACCGGTCACCACTTGCGCACCTTTCAAATGCAAACCGACGCGCTCAAACTCTGACACCGGGTCACCCATGCCACCTGCGAAAGTCCGAGCGTCCACGATCCTCGGCGAGTTCGAGCAAGCCCAGACTGAGCTTATCGGTAAGGCCGTGATCCTCACCAACGGAGAGGCCGGTACGGTGGAGAGCGTCTGGCTTGACGAAATGCACGGCCTGCGAATCTCAATCAGAGGCCACTATGGCAAGTGGCCTGTGTCCACCATCCAATTCGCGCAGCCGGGCTGAAATCGGGTTTCGCGCGATGGTCGGCGACGGCTGCGCGAGGCCGCCTAGCCTTCCATCTGGATTGACCATGCTTCGGCCTCGGCGCGGTCGGCCTCGCGGACGGCCCGCCGCGCGGCTTCACGCGCGCCTTCGGCGCGTATCTTGGCCCCGCTGATGGGGCCGCCGTAGCCGGTTTGTAATTGTCGGTTCCTTGCCGCGATCTAAAAAGCACGAGGCCCGGATGAGGGTAGCCGGGCCTCTGGGGCAAAAACCTCAACAGCACCCCTCCGTGCCGCTCGGCCGATGCTCTGATTAACATTAGGGCCTAGATGGTTCGCGACGTTGATCTTGAGCAATGTGTCTGATGGCCGACCGACAAGATAGAATGACCGATCCCGCCGAAAGCACCTAGGCGAGCGTCTGACCGTGTGGCGGCTTCTCTTCCTTCGCTACTTCCTCGGCAAGCAAGGTCAACAACGTTGCATGCCGACCCTCATCCCGCGACAGATCAAGCTCGCTCTCGGCAATTAGCTTTTTATAAAGCGCGATATTTTCGTTATGCAAGAACTGCTGCATGCTACCTCCATGGGTCTGGAGCAGGCGGCGCGCTGGCATGAACATTAGCGCCCGGTTCCCGACGCAACGCAAGGTCTATTTATGTGGCATGGCAGGGAAAATGCGGGACAGCGCTACTGCCCGATCAGGGAGTTGGCGATTGCGCTTAGACCCAAGGCGTTGATCTCAATCAATAGGCGGGGTGTCTGCATCGGTATGATTTTTTCAAGGCTGGATTCTGATCGTCATCATGAGCGAAATTACCCAAGAGAGCTTCAAGACCGTCCCAATAGCGAGTTCTGGTCCCCACGCAAGTGACGGTGGGGATGCGTGAAGTCGATTTCAAACGCAGGCGTTGGCGCGAAAAACACAGCCACGACGCTGCAAACTATCTCAAGACACACCGCTTTCCCGTTATTCTTGGTCCCGACGCACGTCACTATCTAATCGACCGCCATCATCTCACGCTCGCACTGAATGACGAAGGGATTTGGGACCTCCCTGTCATGATCGTCGCAAAAATGAGTGGGCTCAGGTTCGACAGATTTTGGACAACCCTTGAAAGTCATAACTGGACCCATCCATTCGACGGTGAGGGCCAACGGCGTCCCTACGACGACATGCCAGCGTCAGTGGACGACCTCATTGACGATTCCTTTCGCTCGTTGGCAGGGGCGCTCAAAAGGGCTGGTGGATACGCCAAGGACAAAGCGCCTTTCAGTGAATTCCGATGGGCGGATTTCCTGCGCTTCCGGATCCCGCGCGAACTGGTCGAGCGCAATTTCGGCCGCGCGCTGGTGTTGGCGATGAATTTGGCGCAGAGCACAGAAGCGGCAGCGTTGCCGGGCTGGCGGCGTCATCCGGAGTAAAATATCCTCCATCGATAAAGAGAAAGTCCGCTCGACTGACTTCCGCTCGTCGGATTTTTTGGCATGTTCACCCACATGCTCCGGTTAGCGGTTCAAGCCGCACCGCAGCCGGACCTGCAAGGCGGGGTCTTATGTCGTGGGCTCAACGGTTTTACGATCCGATCTCAGTGCCGAGCCAGAAGGCGCTGGTCACGCTCCGCGACGCTGCGCGCTACATCACCAAGCTGCCCAAGGCCGAACACGGCGCCGAAGGATGGCAGGCTGCGATGGCAGCGCTATTGCTGGTTGCCGAATATGATGGGCCAACCAAGTTCGCGCGAATTGGCGTGATGCGAGCATTGAACCGGAACATTGAACGGGTGTTTGATCCAACTCGCAAAGAGCATCATTGGGGGCACCGCAAGCCAGCGAGGGACCGATGACCGTGTTCATCTATGTCAACACAAGCAAACAGGTCGGCGATGCCGATCATCTCAAGGTGTTCGCGAATGTCGACGCTGCGGAAAAGTGGTTCGAGGAGAACGACCCGGAAGGCGTGGCGTTTGAGTATGAGGTTCTGGAGTGAAGTATCTCCGAATCGTGGCATGATCCATCTCGCGGCACGTCGGCGATCTTGTGCCGCTCTCCCGAACTTGACCCCGTCGAGGCGCGGCGGGGTTTTTTCGGGTTACCCAGGCCGGGATCGGGATTTCAGATGCGCAACGATTCCCGTGCCGCCGATCACGGTGACCTGAGCCCATGAAATTCGTCGAACTAAGCCACTTCGCCGATCCCGCCGCCCGCAAGCTGGTGGGGACCGCCAACGGTCCAGGACGGCCGCATTTACATCGAGACGACCTGCTTCGCCTTTAGAGCCTCGGATCCCTCAAATGCGCGCACAGAGGACACTCACCGTCTGTGGCTTCGCCGAGTTGGCGCTTAAACTCTTCCATAAGTGCTTCTCGCTTCCATTTCGTGCCATCGGTTTTTATGATGTTTCTGGCACGAGCAAAAGCATGGCTCTCGGCGGCGTCGTCACCGACACGGATAGTCACATCCCAGTGGAAGGGGCAAACTGTTGTGGCACCGGTCGTCCCTAGCGCATAGCGCACGGCTGAACTCAGATCGTCGGCGTAGTTGTTGCCGGACATCAGAGCCTCCTGCTCTGATCCTCGATTCTAAACGGCGGCTAACGGGCGGTCCGACACAGATGCCTACTACGACGGGTGACCTAGCTTTGCCAGCACGCCGTTCTAAAGCGCCATCACGGCTGCAAGATAGCGGATCATAGGACCGAATGGAACGACGTTCGCGGCACCAAGTCAAAGGCCATTCCCGGCCCTCGCCTCGTCTACGGTCGACAGAGCCGCCT